>NZ_CM128811.1:0-4800000 GCF_052934925.1 Streptomyces hypolithicus | reverse complement strand
GGTGCGGCTGGCCCCACTGGATGCGCCGCTTGTTGCGCCGGGACTCCGGGGCGACGTACGCCTCGATTCCGATGATCGGCGTCACACCGGCCTTCTTCGCCGAATGGAAGAAGTCGTACGCCCCGTGCAGGTTTCCGTGGTCCGTCATCGCGATGTGCGACATGCCCATCTCATTACAGGCCTCGAACATGTCCTTGAGCCGCGCGGCACCGTCCAGCAGCGAGTACTGGGTGTGGACGTGGAGGTGCGTGAAGGGCGGCTTGGTCACGGTGAAGGCCTCCGCGGGACGGTCGGTGACAGGTAGGGGCGACAGCGTGGAAGTCTACTTCGGCGCACTGACAGCGGTGAGGACTCCGCGGCGCGAAGCGCCTCGTGGAGGGGCGGTGGTCGGGTGACGGGTGGGCGGGCACTCACCGGTACGGTCGGGCGTTGGACAGGGCGAAAAGTCCTGTCCATTGTGCCAAGTACGTGAGCCACCAGGAGGCAACCGGCGATGTCGGTCCAGCAGACGGACTCCGCTCAGCGCGGCGAGGAGATCCTCGCCGTATTCGACACCGCGTTCGGGGAGCTTCTCGCCGCCGATCCGGCGGCCTTCCGGGTCAAGTTCCGCAAGATGGCCGCCTCGGCCTTCGCCTTCTACCGGGGCACGGCGTCCCTGTTCTACGCCGACCTGGAGCGTGAGCAGCACGGCGGCGAGTATCTGGACGAGCGCACCGGCCGGGTCTGGATCCACGGCGACCTGCACGCTGAGAACTTCGGCACGTACATGGACTCCCAGGGCCGCCTGATCTTCAACGTCAACGATTTCGACGAGGCGTACGTCGGCCCCTTCACCTGGGACCTCAAGCGCCTCGTCGCGTCGATCGCCCTCATCGGCTACACGAAGGCGCTCAGCGACGAGCAGATCAGCGAGCTGGTGGGCACGTACGCCGGCGCCTACCGCGAGCGCATCCACGCCTTGGCCACCGGTGCCAAGAGCGGCGACTCCGAGCTGCCCCCCTTCACCCTGGACACCGCCGAGGGCTCGCTGCTCGGCGCGCTGCGCGCCGCCCGCTCCCTGACCCGGTTCGGGCTGCTCGACTCGATGACCGAGATCCGCGACTTCGAGCGCCGCTTCTCGCCCGGCGGCGGCTCCGTCGACCTCGATGCCGCCACCCGCTACAAGGTGCTGGCGGCGTTCGACGGCTATCTGGAGACACTGCCCGAGTCCAGCCTGACCCGCCCCGACTCCTACCGGGTCAAGGACGTCGTGGGCCGGCGAGGCATCGGCATCGGCTCCGCCGGCCTGCCGTCGTACAACATCCTGCTCGAAGGCAACAGCGACGCGCTGGAGAACGACGTCGTGATCTACATGAAGCAGGCGCAGACCCCGGCGGTCTCCCGGCACATCACGGACAGCGCCGTCCGTGACTACTTCCAGCACGAGGGTCACCGCACGGTCATCTCCCAGCGCGCCCTGCAGGCCCACGCCGACCCATGGCTGGGCTGGACCGAGCTGGACGGCTCGGGTCAGCTGGTCGCGGAGGTCTCGCCGTACGCCGTGGACCTCGACTGGGGCGACATCGACGACGCCGAGGAGATCGCCGCGGTCGTCGCCGACCTGGGCCGCGCCACCGCCACGATGCACGCGGCGGCGGACGACGAGAGCGGCCACTCGCTGGTGCCGTTCTCCACGGAGCGGGCGATCGACGCGGCCATCGCGGCCGACGAGGACGGCTTCGGCCGCCTGCTGGTGGACTTCGCGCACAGCTACGGGGCGCGGGTGCGGGCCGACCACCAGATCTTCGTCGACCTGTTCCGCAACGGCAGGATCCCCGGGCTCGACAATCGTCCGCTCTAGACCGACCGGTCTTGGACCGACCGGCAATCGGGGGGTGGGAGAAGGAGCGGGGCTGGGGTGCGTACTTCGCAAGGCGGAGGATTGAGCGATGGCGGAGCCATCGGGATTGACGACAACGCCGCGAGGCGCGTGCCCCAGCCCCGCGACGCCGCCCCCCGATTGCCGGTCGGTCTTAGGAAGTCCCTACGGGCCCGCATGGCAAACTCACCCTCTATGGGCATATCCGGGACGCAGCTGAGAGCGGTGCGCGCGGCGCTTTTCACCGCGCTCGTCGTGACGCTCTCCGCTGCCTCCCATGTGCTGCTCTCGCGGGTTCCGCTGCCCCTGACCGTGGTGGCCGGCGCCGCCGCCGTCGTCTTCGCCGTCGCCTACGCACTGGCGGGCCGCGAGCGCGGCTTCGCCGCCATCGCGGGGCTGCTCGTCCCCCTGGAGCTGGCCGCCGACACCGTCTTCACGGCCGGACAGCGTGCCTGCTACGGGCCGACCGGCGGACCGGTGGCGGGGTCGCTGCGCTCGGTCGGCTTCGATGTCCTCTGCGGCGAGGAGGGTTCCGGCGCGGTCGGCGCCGAGCTGATACGGATCACCGGTCCTCAGCAAGGCGCCGCCGGCCTGCTCGATTCAGCCGACCCCGCGCTCCCCTGGCTGCTGCTGGCCGCCCACGTCACGGTCGGCCTGCTGGCCGCGGCCTGGCTGCGGCGCGGCGAGTCGGCGCTCGCCGGACTGGGGCGGGCCCTGGCCGTGTTCACCTTCCGGCCGCTGCTGACCGCGGTCGCCGTGACGGTGGCCGCCCACGGGTGCGTACGGCGCATGGTGCGGCCCGCGCACCGGGTCCGTACCGCCTCCCACGGCCGCCTGTTCGTGCACGGCGTGGGACGGAGGGGGCCGCCGCTCACGGCGAGCGTTTTCGCCTGAGCCCGCGCAGACCGCGCGGACCCCCTTGGGGGCAGACCCCTCACATCCCGTACGGAGAACACGATCATGAGTGCACGCAACAGCCGGCGCAACAAGTCCGACGCCCGCGAACGACTGCGCGTCGAGCGCGAACGCCAGGCCAAGAAGGACAGGACCCGCCGTCAGATGCTCGTCGCGTCCGCGATCGTCGGCGTGCTGGTGATCGCCGGCGGCGTCGGATACGGCGTCACGCAGATGAACAAGCCCTCCCACTGGGAGACCGCCAAGAACGAGACCCAGGTCACCAAGCCCGCGAACTCCGAAGGCAAGAACGGCACCACCGTCGTCATCGGCAAGAAGGACGCGAAGAAGACGCTGGAGCTGTACGAGGACTCGCGCTGCCCGGTCTGTGCGACCTTCGAGCAGGCGAACGGCGAGACGATCAAGAAGGACATCGACTCCGGCAAGTACCGCCTCAGGTACGTCGGTGCCTCCTTCCTCGACGGCACCGACAACGGCGAGGGCTCGAAGAACGCGCTGAGCGCGCTGGGCGCGGCGCTGGACGTCGGCCCGGAGGCGTTCCTGGAGTACAAGGGCGCGCTGTACTCCCAGAAGAACCACCCGCAAGAGCAGGACGACAGGTTCGCCGAGGACGACTACCTGATCAAGGTGGCCGACGAGGTGGACGCCCTCAAGGGCAACAAGGAGTTCCGCAAGCACGTGCAGGACGGCACCTTCGACGCCTGGGCGATGAAGATGTCGGACACCTTCCAGAGCGCCGGTGTGGAGGGCACCCCGGCGCTGAAGGTGGACGGCAAGGCGGTCGAAGGGCCGGACGGCGGTGCGCCCATGACGCCCGAGGAGTTCGGGACCGCCGTCGACAAGGCCCTCAAGGGGTAGCCGGAAAGCGGCACTTCACCGAAGGGCGGGCGAACGTATCGGCGTTCGCCCGCCCTTCGTGCTTACCGATCAGTAGTATGGTCGGCCGTGACCAGTCGATTTCTTTCATCTCCCAGCCGCCGCACGGTCGTCAGGGCCGCTGCCGCCACCGCTGTCGCCGGCCCCGTCGTAGCGGGCTCGTTCGCCGCCTCCGCCACGGCCGCGGATTCCGCCGCCACGCGGGCTCCCGTCTTCCTCCACGGTCTCGCTTCCGGGGACCCGCTGCCCGACGGCGTCCTCCTGTGGACGCGCGTCACGCCCGTGCCCGACGCCGTGCCCGGCTCCGGCGTGGGGCCCGACACCGCCGTGCTCTGGGAAGTCGCGGAGGACAGCGCGTTCACCACGACCGTCGCCCGCGGCGCCACGACCGCGACGGCGGCGGCGGACCACACGGTGAAGGTCGACGTACGGGGACTGCGCCCGGCCACCGCCTACTGGTTCCGCTTCACCGTGGACGGCACGCGCTCCCCCGTCGCCCGCACCCGCACCGCTCCCGCCGCCGACGCCGCCACCCCCGGGGTGCGCTTCGGCGTGGTCTCCTGTGCCAACTGGGAGTCCGGCTACTTCTCGGCGTACCGGCATCTGGCCGCCCGCGCCGACCTCGACGCGGTCCTCCACCTCGGCGACTACCTCTACGAGTACGCGGCGGGAACCTACCCCGCGCCCGAAGACGCCGTACGCCGGCACGAGCCCGTCCACGAGATCGTCAGCCTCGCCGACTACCGGACCCGGCACGGCAATTACAAGACCGACGCCGACCTTCAGGCCCTGCACGCCGCGCACCCCGTCATAGCCATCTGGGACGACCACGAGTTCGCCAACGACGCCTGGTCGGGCGGCGCGGAGAACCACACCCCGGGCACGGAGGGCGACTGGGCGGCGCGCGTGACCGCCGCGAAGCAGGCGTACTTCGAGTGGATGCCGGTCCGCGCCTCCACGGAGGGCACCGTCTACCGGCGCCTGCGCTTCGGCAAGCTGGCGGATCTGCACCTGCTCGATCTGCGGTCGTTCCGCTCCGAGCAGGCCAAGGCCGGCAACGGCTCGGTGGACGACCCGGAGCGTACGGTCACCGGCCGCGCCCAGCTGGACTGGCTCAAGTCCGGACTCGCCTCCTCCGACGCCGCCTGGAAGCTGGTCGGTACGTCGGTGATGATCTCGCCGGTCGCTTTCGGGGCCCTGCCGGCACATCTGCTGAAGCCGCTAGCCGAGCTGCTCGGGCTCCCCAAGGAGGGCCTGGCCCCCAACGTCGACCAGTGGGACGGCTACACCGACGACCGCAAGGAGCTGATCAGCCACCTCACGGACCGGGCGATCAGGAACACGGTCTTCCTCACCGGCGACATCCACATGGCGTGGGCGAACGACGTACCCGTCAGGGCGGCGACGTATCCGCTCTCGCGGTCGGCCGCGACCGAGTTCGTGGTCACCTCGGTCTCCTCGGACAACCTCGACGACATCCTGCGGGTCGCCCCGCAGACCGTCTCCCTGGCCGCCGCCGCGGCGATCAAGGCCGCCAACCGCCATGTGAAGTGGGTGGACATGGACTCGCACGGGTACGGCGTCCTCGACGTCACAGGCGAGCGCTCGCAGATGGACTACTACGTCATCTCCGCCAAGGAGCAGCGGGACGCGACGGCCAGCTGGTCGCGCTCGTACCGGACGCTGAGCGGCACGCAGAAGGTCGAGCGGGTGAACCGGCCGGTCCGCTGACCGCCACCCCCTGACCGACCGGCCGGCTGACGGTGTGGTGGCGGCCCAGTGCCCACACTGGGCCGCCACCACACATCCTCCCGGAACCAGCTAAAGCGTCGCCAGGAAACCGGTCGCGACCTTCCACGTCTGCTCGGCGGCCGCCGCGTCGAAGTCCGGCAGGTCCGGGTCTGTGAAGATGTGCCCGGCCCCGGGGTAGCGGTAGATCTCCACATCGGTGCCGGCCCGCTGCATCTGCAGATACCAGGCGTTCAGCCAGTCGTCCGGCTCGAACGGGTCGGGGTCCGCGACATGCAGTTGTACGGGCAGATCGGGCGCCGACGCGTCCTCGGCGAGGTCCGAGGTACCGTGCAGAAGCAGCAGCCCGCGGGCCTTCTCGTCCCCGAGGGCCAGCGTCTGCGCGACGGAGCCGCCGAAGGAGAAACCGGCGTACACCAGACCGCTCTCGGAATGCGGGGCCGCCGCCAGCACGGCGCGGCGCAGCAGCTCGTCCCGGCCGAAGCCGTCCTTGATCGCCATGCCCTCCTCGGTGCTCTCGGCGGTTTGCCCCTCGAAGAGGTCGGGCACGTGCACCTGGTGCCCGGCAGCCCGCAGCCGGTCGGCCGCGGTGTGCACCGCCGGGCGCAGCCCGTGGACGGAGTGGAAAAGAATGATGTCCATTCCGTCATCCTGCCATTTCGTGCAGGAGGCACTGAGCCCCGGAGACAGGGAGTCATGGAGAACGTTCTGCGCCCGTTGATCGTCTTTGGTGGGGCGGTCCTGCTCACGCTGGTCGTCGGCTGGGCAGCCGATGTCCTGCTGCGCCGTACCGACGTCCGCCATCATGAGACCCCGCTGTGGGGCCTGCTGCGCCGCTGCCGCCTGCCGCTGCAGGTGGTGCTGCTCACAGCCCTGCTGAGAGGGGCGTACGACAAGACGGCGCTGAAGGTCGTCCAGGAGCACGAGACCGGGGTGGGCCAGGTTCTCTCGCTGGTGCTCATAGGCGCGAGCGCGTGGCTGGTGGTGCGGATCGCGTCCGCCGTCGTGGAGTCGACGTACGCCCGCTACGCGTCCACGACACGCGATCCGGCCCGGGTACGGCGGGTCCGTACCCAGGTGACGCTGATCATGCGGATCGTCATAGCGGTCGTGGTGATGGTGGCACTCGCCGCGATGCTGATGACCTTCCCCGGCATGCAGACGGTCGGCAAGTCGATGCTGGCCTCGGCCGGAATCCTCGGCATCGTCGCCGGTGTCGCCGCCCAGTCGACGCTCGGCAACCTCTTCGCCGGCTTCCAGATCGCCTTCGGCGACATGGTCCGGATCGGGGACACGGTGGTCGTGGACGGCGAGTGGGGTGTGGTCGAGGAGGTCACTCTGACGTTCCTGGCCGTACGGACCTGGGACGAGCGCCGGATCACGATGCCTGTGTCGTACTTCACCAGCAAGCCGTTCGAGAACTGGTCGCGCGGCGGCGCACAGATGACCGGAACCGTCTTCTTCCAGCTGGACCACAGCGCACCGGTGGATCTGATGCGCGAGAAGCTGGAGGAGATCCTGGAGCTGTGCAAGGCCTGGGACGGCCGGGACTGGAGCCTGGCGGTCACGGACACGACGCCGAGCACCATGGAGGTGCGGGCCGTCGTCACCGCCAAGGACGCGGACGACATCTGGACGGTGCGGTGCGTCGTGCGGGAGCAGCTGCTCGGCTGGCTCTGCGAGAAGCATCCGTACGCCCTCCCCCGCATCGCCACCGCACCGGCCGTGCGGCCGCCGAACGGCACGCCGCTGCTGCAGGCACCGGCCCCCGGCCCGGTCGACGACAGCACCGACCCTGAGCTGCGGACCGGCCGGGGCTGAAGCGGGCTGTGGGCTGTGGGCTGTCCCAGGCCGTCCTACCTACCGCAGGCTCCGTACGTCGAGGTGGTGCAGCACCCGGTCGACCACCTCCGGGTCCGCGCCGGGTTCGCTGCGCGCCGACAGCACCTCGTGGCGGGCGGCGGACAGCAGCTCCCGTTGGATCCGCTGCACCGCCCTGACCCGCTCGGCGCGCTGCGCGTAAGCCTCGCGCCGCTCGTCGTCCACGATCTCGGGACTGATCCTGGCGCCGATGTCCAGCGCCCCGCGCTGGAGCCGGTCCAGGACGTCCTCGGGGAGGTCCTCGACCTCCTGGATCTCCTTGAGCCGGCGCTTGGCCGCCTGGGCCGCCCGCACCGCCAGGTCGTGTTCGAGCTCCCGCTCGGCGTCCGTGTCGGCGCGTACGCCGAGCTTCCGCACCAGCCACGGCAGCGTGAGCCCCTGGAATACCAGGGTCGTCATGATGACGGCGAACGCGATGAAGATGATCTCCTCCCGGGCCGGGAACGGCGATCCGTCATCGGTCCTGAGCGGAATGGCCAGCGCCAGCGCGACGGAGGCCACGCCCCGCATGCCCGACCACCACATGACGACGGACTCGCGCCAGGTCAGTGGGATGTCCTCGTCGTAGTCCCGCAGGGTGTGCAGCCGCTTCGCCAGCCAGGCGGCGGGCAGCAGCCACACCAGCCGTACGCCGACGACGACAGCGACGATCACCGCTCCCCAGCCGAGCATTTCGCGCAGGCGATCGTCGGCCGTCCCGAAGACGACGTGGAGTTCGAGGCCGATGAGGCCGAAGGCGACGCCGGTGACCAGGGTGTCGACGATCTGCCAGAAGGTCTGCCCGGCGAGACGGCCGAGTACGTCGTCGGCGTCGACCGCGTTCTCCGCGAGGTACAGCGCGATGACGAGCACGGCGAGCACGCCCGAGCCCATGAACTCCTCCGCCAGTACATAGCTGACGAACGGGGCCAGCAGCGTCAGGCCGATCTGGAGGGTGGTGTCGCCCAGGAAGCTCATCAGCTTGTCGGTCATCCAGCCGAGCCCGAGTCCCACAGCGACCGCGACGACCGCGGACAGCGCCAGCTCCCCGACGGCGACCGGCCAGGAGAACGTGCCGCTCACCGCCGCGGCGATCGCCACGTGGTAGAGCACGATGGCCGTCACGTCGTTGAACAGCCCCTCGCCCTCCAGGATCGACACCAGCCGCCGCGGCAGCCCGAGCGACCCGGCGACGGCCGTGGCGGCCACCGGGTCGGGCGGCGCGACGAGCGCGCCCAGCGCGATGGCCGCGGCGATCGGCAGCCCCGGCACAACGACCTGGACGACGGCGGCGACCGCTGCCGTCGTCACGAAGACCAGCGCGACCGCGAGCAGCAGGATGGGGCGGAAGTTGGCGGTGAACTGCCGCCAGGAGGTGCGCTGCACGGCGGCGTACAGCAGCGGTGGCAGGACCAGCGGGAGGATGTAGTCGGGCGGGATCTCGATGTTCGGTACGAACGGCAGCAACGCCAGCACGATCCCGGCGAGCGTCATCAGAACCGGCGCCGGCAGCCCCAGACGCTCGCCGAGTGGCACCGTGACGACGGCCCCCAGCAGCAGCACGAACAGCAGGGCCAACTGGTCCACGGTGCACCATCCGACGGTTTCGAATCCTCGACGATCAAGAATCCAAGCGTGCCACGCCCAAGCCCCCCGACTGCCCGTCGGCCTTATGCCCGAACAGGACCAATGCGTCTGGTTTGGGCATCTTTCATGCCTTCTATGCCGAAACGGGCAGAGCCCGCCGCATCGCCCGGTGCGCGATGCCCGCGTCCGCGAACTCGGGCCCGTACGCGGCGTATCCGAGCCGCTCGTAAAACCCCAGCGCGTGCGTCTGCGCGTGCAGGTCCACCGCGCTCAGGCCGCGCCGGACGGCCGCGTCCTCGATGGCCCGCACCAGGGCCGCGCCGACGCCGAGCCCGCGCGCCTCGCCGCTCACGGCCAGCCGGCCGAGCGAGCCGACCGACGCGTCGGCGCCGGTCTTGCCGACGGCGGCGGGGCCGTGCAGCAGCCGTCCCGTACCGAGCGGCACGCCGTCGCGGGTCACGGCCAGGACGTGCACCGCGGTCGCGTCGTACGTGTCGTACTCGATGTCGGCGGGCACCTCCTGCTCGACGACGAAGACCTGCTGGCGGACGGCGGAGCAGGCCTGAAGGTCGGCGGGCCCTTCGGCGATCCGGACGTCGTACGCGAGCTCGCTCATCGGGCCGCGCTCACTCGCTCTCGGCGCGGATCGCGTCCAGCGCGTTCTGCAGGTCGTCGGGGTAGGTGCTCTCGAACTCGACCCACTGCCCGTCCGAGGGGTGCTCGAAGCCCAGGCGCTTGGCGTGCAGCCACTGCCGGGTCAGCCCGAGGCGCTTGGCCATCGTCGGGTCGGCGCCGTAGGTGAGGTCGCCCACACAGGGGTGCCGGTGGGCGGACATGTGCACGCGGATCTGATGCGTGCGCCCCGTCTCAAGCTTGATGTCGAGGAGCGACGCGGCCCTGAAGGCCTCAATCAGGTCGTAGTGGGTGACCGACGGCTTGCCCTCGGCCGTCACGGCCCACTTGTAGTCGTGGTTGGGGTGGCGCCCGATCGGGGCGTCGATGGTGCCGCTCATCGGGTCCGGGTGGCCCTGGACCAGCGCGTGGTACTTCTTCTCGACGACCCGGTCCCGGAACTGCGCCTTGAGCAGCGTGTACGCCCGCTCCGACTTGGCCACGACCATCAGGCCCGACGTACCGACGTCCAGGCGGTGCACGATGCCCTGGCGCTCGGCGGCGCCGGAGGTGGAGATGCGGTACCCGGCGGCGGCGAGGCCGCCGATCACGGTGGTGCCGCTCCAGCCGGGGCTGGGGTGCGCGGCGACGCCGACCGGCTTGACGATCACGACGATGTCGTCGTCGTCGTGCGCGATCTCCATGCCCTCGACGGGCTCGGCGACGATCTGTACGGGCGCCGCGGCCTGTGGCATCTCCACCTCGAGCCACGCCCCGCCCCGGACCCGCTCGGACTTCCCGACCACCGACCCGTCGACCTGAACCTTCCCGGCGGCGGCGAGTTCGGCCGCCTTCGTACGGGAGAACCCGAACATCCGGGAAATGGCGGCGTCGACGCGCTCGCCCTCAAGGCCATCGGGAACGGGCAGGGTGCGGAACTCGGGAATCGTACTCACCCGTCGAGTATGCCTTGTCAGTCCTTATGAACAGTGCCGTCGGGGTCCAGCCCGCGGAACGACAGGATCACGATGAGGACGCCGCCGCACACGATCGCCGAGTCAGCGAGGTTGAAGACCGCGAAGTTCGCCGGGGCGATGAAGTCGACCACGGCGCCCTTGAAGATGCCGGGCGAGCGGAAGATCCGGTCGGTGAGGTTGCCGAGCGCACCGCCGAGCAGCAGGCCGAGGGCGACGGCCCAGGGCAGGCTGTAGAGCTTGCGTGCCAGCCGGGCGATCACCACGATCACCGCGACGGCGATGGCGGTGAAGATGACCGTGAAGGCCTCGCCGATGCCGAAGGCCGCGCCCGCGTTCCTGATCGCCTCGAAGCGCAGCAGGTCGCCGATGATCTCGATCGGCTCGTGGTGCTCCAGCTTGGCCACCACGACCATCTTGCTGCTCAGGTCGAGCAGGTACGCCACGAGGGCGACCGCGAACAGCACAGCGATCCGCCGCTTGCCCCTGCCCGCCGTCGGCTGCTCGTCCGGGGCCGCCCCGCCGGGGGACGGCTCCGGCTCGGCTCCCGCAGCCCCGGGGATGTCCGGAGTACCGATGATGCGCTCCGCCTCTGCCACGTGAGTCCCTCAACCTAGGTGCCTGACTGAGCACGAGGGTACGGCACACACGTACGGACGCACCCGGAAGACGGCTGGTCGGGGCTGCGGGAGCCGGGCCGGAGCTGTCCCCGCCGGCACTCCCTCAGTAGCGGCGCTCCTGCTTCTGCTTGTCCTCCATGCACAGGGTGGCGCGCGGGAAGGCCTGCATGCGCGCCTTGCCGATCGGCTTGCCGCACACCTCGCACAGGCCGTACGTCCCCGCGTCCAGCCGCTCCAGGGCCCGCTCGGTCTGCTCCAGCCGTTCGCGGGCACTGGCGGCCAGCGCCAGCTCGTACTCCCGCGAGATGTTCTTGGTGCCGGTGTCGGCCTGGTCGTCGCCCGCGCCGTCCCCGGAGTCCCGCATCAGCCCGGTGACCGCCTCCTGCGACGCGGCGATCTCCGCGGTGAGGCCGGCGACGTCCTTCTCCAGCTCGGTCCGCGCCTCGGTGACCTCGTCCGGGGTCCACGGGTCCTCCCCGGGCCGTACCGCGAGTTCCCCGGGGGCCGCGGCCGTACGGGCCCCGTGGACCGCCGTCGCCGTCGCCGTGGCGGCCTTCTTGGCAGCCGATGTCCTGCTCGCGGTCTTCTTCGCAACCACCGTCTTGGCTCCTGTCTCTTCCGCGGCCGCAGCCGCCCCCTCGGCCGCGGACGCGGCCCTCTTCGCAGCCGCCTTCTTGGCAGGTGCCTTTCTGGCGGGTGCCGCCTTCTTGGCAGCGGTCTTCTTCGCGACAGCCTTCTTCGCGGCGCTCTTCTTCGCAGCGGTGTTCTTCGCGGCGGCTGCGTGCTCCGCCCCGGCCCGTTCTGCGCTCTGTGCGGCGGTCTTCTTTGCCACCATGGCCGCGGCCCCTTCACATATCGTGATCTCGCTCGCGAATCGTGCTGGGACGATAAGTCGACCCCAGCCCCGCGGCAACGGGGCACGCCGCCGGTTCGGCCCGCCCGCGCGGGCGGCGCCGCGAACCTGCATCGGTTGTGCCCAGCTCTCCGCCGGGTAATCCGTCCCGGACGCCTCCAGCGCGCTCCGCGGGAGGCGTCCGGGGCGGATTGGCCATCCGGGTGAGCGGCCCACGCTCCGCCGCGTTCCCCCGCCCCCGAAAACCGGGCGGTCGACGAGCCCTGCGGCCCGTACACTGGGCGCAGCGAAAGGCCACGATGGGGACGAGTAGCGTCGTACGCAGCCAAGAGCGATCCGGGGACGGTGTGAGCCCGGGGGCGGAGCCCGGCGTGAAGCATCACCCCTGAGCCGCCGGAAGAACGCCGCGAGGCAAGTAGAACCGGTATCGCTGCCCCAATGAGGGGGTCACGGGCGCCGCCCGGGGCCAAGGAGGGTGGTACCGCGGGAGCCCAGCGCTCTCGTCCCTCCGACGGAAGCCACAGTCCGCCGGAGGAAGATCGATGTCGCAGTACCGCCAGGTGCCCGCCCAGGTCGACCTGCCCGCGCTCGAGCACGCCGTGCTCGATTTCTGGCGCGAGAGCAAGGTCTTCTCGAAGAGTCTCGAACAGTCCGAGGGGCGCCCCGAGTGGGTGTTCTACGAGGGCCCGCCGACCGCGAACGGCATGCCGGGCGCACACCACATCGAGGCCCGGGTCTTCAAGGACGTCTTCCCGCGTTTTCGCACCATGCGCGGCTACCACGTCGCCCGCAAAGCCGGCTGGGACTGCCACGGCCTGCCCGTCGAGCTGGCCGTCGAGAAGGAACTGGGCTTCAACGGCAAGAAGGACATCGAGGCTTACGGCATCGCGGAGTTCAACGCGAAGTGCCGCGAGTCGGTGACCCGTCACACCGACGCCTTCGCCGAGCTGACGACCCGCATGGGGTACTGGACGGACCTCGACGGCGCGTACCGCACCATGGACCCCTCGTACGTCCAGTCGGTCTGGTGGTCGCTGAAGGAGATCTTCACCAAGGGCCTGCTGGTCCAGGACCACCGCGTCGCCCCCTGGTGCCCCCGCTGCGGCACCGGCCTGTCCGACCACGAACTGGCGCAGGGATACGAGACGGTCGTCGACCCCTCCGTGTTCGTCCGCCTCCCGCTGACCTCGGGCCCGCTCGCGGGCGAGGCGTCGCTGCTGATCTGGACGACGACGCCGTGGACGCTGGTCTCCAACACGGCGGTCGCCGCGCACCCGGGCGTCACCTACGTCGTGGCGACGGACGGCGAGGAGAAGCTGGTCGTCGCGAAGCCCCTGCTGGAGAAGTCGCTGGGCGAGGGCTGGCAGGCCACCGGGCAGAGCTTCACGGGCGCCGAGATGGAGCGCTGGGCGTACGAGCGCCCCTTCACCCTGGTCGACTTCGAGTCCGAGGCGCACTTCGTCGTCAACGCCGAGTACGTCACGACGGAGGACGGCACGGGTCTGGTCCACCAGTCCCCCGCCTTCGGTGAGGACGACCTCAAGACCTGCCGGGCGTACGGCCTGCCCGTCGTGAACCCGGTGCTGCCCGACGGCACCTTCGAGCCGGAACTCGCGCTCGTCGGCGGCCAGTTCTTCAAGAAGGCCGACGAGGCCCTCACCGAGGACCTGGGCAACCGCGGCCTGCTCTTCCGTCATGTCCCCTACGAGCACAGCTACCCGCACTGCTGGCGCTGCCACACCGCGCTCCTGTACTACGCACAGCCGTCCTGGTACATCAGGACCACCGCGGTCAAGGACGCGATGCTGCGCGAGAACGAGCAGACCAACTGGTTCCCGGACTCGGTCAAGCAGGGCCGCTTCGGCGACTGGCTGAACAACAACATCGACTGGGCGCTGTCCCGCAACCGCTACTGGGGCACCCCGCTGCCGATCTGGCGCTGCGAGGACAACCACCTCACCTGCGTCGGCTCGCTGGCCGAGCTGTCCGGCCTGACCGGCACCGACCAGTCGGACCTGGACCCGCACCGCCCGTACATCGACGCGGTGACCTTCCCCTGCACCGGCGAGGGCTGCTCGCTGACGGCGACACGCGTGCCGGAGGTCATCGACGCCTGGTACGACTCGGGTTCGATGCCGTTCGCGCAGTGGGGCTACCCGTACCAGAACAAGGATCTCTTCGAGAAGCGCTACCCGGCGCAGTTCATCTCGGAGGCCATCGACCAGACCCGCGGCTGGTTTTACACGCTGATGGCCGTAGGCACCCTGGTCTTCGACAAATCGTCGTACGAGAACGTCGTCTGCCTGGGCCACATCCTCGCCGAGGACGGCCGGAAGATGTCCAAGCACCTGGGCAACATCCTCCAGCCCATCCCGCTCATGGACCAGCACAGCGCAGACGCGGTCCGCTGGTTCATGGCGGCCGGCGGCTCCCCATGGGCGGCCCGCCGCGTCGGCCACACCACGATCCAGGAGGTCGTCCGCAAGACACTCCTCACGTACTGGAACACGGTCGCCTTCCAGGCCCTTTACGCCCGTACGTCGAAGTGGGCGCCCAGCGCCGCCGACCCCTCCCCCACCGACCGCCCGGTCCTGGACCGCTGGCTGCTGTCCGAGCTCCACGCCCTGACCGACCAGGTCACCGAGGCGATGGAGTCGTACGACACCCAGCGCGCGGGCAAACTGCTCTCGGCCTTCGTGGACGACCTCTCCAACTGGTACGTACGCCGCTCGCGCCGCCGCTTCTGGCAGGGCGACAAGGCGGCGCTGCGCACCCTGCACGACGTCGTGGAGACGGTCACCCGCCTGATGGCCCCCCTCACCCCGTTCATCACCGAGCGGGTCTGGCAGGACATGGTCGTCCCGGTCACCCCGGACGCCCCGGAGTCGGTCCACCTCTCCACCTGGCCCGAGCCCGACCTGACTGCCATCGACCCGACCCTGTCGCAGCAGATGGCGCTGGTACGCCGCCTGGTCGAGCTGGGCCGCGCGACGCGCGCCGAGTCGGGTGTCAAGACCCGCCAGCCGCTGTCCCGCGCCCTGGTCGCGGCGTCGGGCTTCGATGCGCTCACCCGTGAGCTGCACGCGCAGATCACGGAAGAGCTGAACGTCTCGTCGCTCGCCTCCCTCTCCGAGGTGGGCGGCTCGCTGGTCGACACGACCGCGAAGGCGAACTTCCGCGCACTGGGCAAGCGCTTCGGCAAGGGCGTCCAGGCGGTGGCCAAGGCGGTGGCGGACACCGACGCGGCAGCGCTGTCCGTGGCCCTGCGTGAGGGCACGGCGACGGTGACAGTGGACGGCGAGGTGGTCTCCCTCTCGCCGGACGAGGTCATCATCACCGAGACCCCGCGCGAGGGCTGGTCGGTTGCCTCCGACTCGGGCGCCACGGTGGCCCTGGACCTGGAGATCACCCCGGAGCTCCGCCGGGCGGGCCTGGCCCGTGACGCGATCCGCCTGATCCAGGAGGCGCGCAAGAACAGCGGGCTGGACGTCGCCGACCGCATCGCCGTCCGCTGGTCGGCGTCCGACCCGGCGACGGCGGAAGCCCTCGCGGAACACTCCGCGCTGATCGCGGACGAGGTCCTGGCCATGGACTTCGCGACGGGCGAGGCAGACGACACATACGGCACCCCGTTCACCGACGACGCCCTGACCCTCACCTTCCGCCTCCGCAAAACCGAGGCGTAACCGGCACCGACGCCGAGGCTCCGCCCCTACCAAGCCCGTCCGGTCCGCCGGGACTCCGCCCGTACCAAGCCTGTCCGGCGATTGAGGACACGCCCGAAGGGCGTCGGGGTCTGGGGCGGAGCCCAGCTTCGGGAAGGGGCGGGTAGGGGAACAGGCCCGCCGCAGGCGCTCACCCGCACCGTCCCGCACACCGCACACCCACCCGCACCACCACCCGCACCCCGCACCCCGCACCCCGCACACAAAAAGGGCCGGGCCCCAGGGAAGCAATCCCTGGGGCCCGGCCCTCAGCCTGCCGACGGCTACGCGCTCACCGCGCGCACCGCCGTCAGTTGTCGTCCTCGTCGATCAGGAACCCACGCATCGGCGACGGCGCCTGCTGCATCGGCTGCGGCGCCTGCGGCCGCACCGGAGCCATCGGCTGGGTCATCGCCGGCGACATCTGCTGCTGACCGCCGTACGACGGGCCGTTGGAGGACGGGCCACCGTGGCCGCCCATCGACGGGCCGCCGCCCCTGGAGTGACCGGAGTGCCCCATCGCACCCGCACCGGCCGGTGCCATGGAACCGCTCATCTGCGGAGCCGGCGGCAGCGAAGCGGCGGCCGGGGTCCGCGGCGGAGCCAGCGAGTCGTCCGCCTGGGTCTCCAGCTGACGCAGCTGGCTCTCCAGGTAGGACTTCAGCCGGGTCCGGTACTCGCGCTCGAAGCCGCGCAGGTCCTCGACCTTGCGCTCCAGCGTCGCGCGGGCGGACTCCAGCGAGCCCATCGCCACGCGGTGCTTCTCCTGCGCGTCCCGCTCCAGCGCGTCCGCCTTGGCACGGGCGTCCCGCTCCAGACCCTCGGCACGGCTGCGCGCCTCACCGACGATCTTGTTGGCCTCGGAACGTGCCTCGGCGATCGCCTGGTCTGCGGTCTGCTGCGCCAGCGAGAGGACTCGCGCGGCGCTGTCGCCGCCGGGGCCCTGACCGGGCTGCGGAAGCTGCGGACCGTGGCCGCCCATCGGGCCACCCATCTGGCCCTGACCCATCTGGCCCTGACCCATCTGGCCCTGGCCCATGGGACCCTGGCCCATCTGGCCCATCTGGCCCATCTGGCCCTGACCCATCTGCCCCTGGCCCTGGCCCATCTGCCCCTGGCCCATCTGGCCCTGACCCATCGGGCCGGGGCCGTGCTGGCCCTGGGGACCCGGACCGTGCTGGCCGAGCTGGCCCTGCTGACCGTGCTGGCCGTGCCCACTGGGACCCGCGGGCAACTGCGGAGCGCCACCGGGCAGCTGGGGCGGACCCATCTGCGGCGGCTGCTGCTGGACCGGCGGACCTGATATGGCCGCCGGCACGGGCGCGCCGGGACGATCCTGCGGCTCCTGCTTGCGCATGCCTTGCTGCTGCTGATTCTGCGCGGCGGCACGCGTCGCGGCGGCCAGCTTGGCGCGCAGGTCCTCGTTCTCGCGGAGCAGCCGGGTCAGTTCGGACTCGACCTCGTCGAGGAAGGCATCGACCTCGTCCTCGTCATAGCCTTCTCGGAGGCGGACGGTCGTGAACTGCTTGTTCCGCACGTCCTCGGGGGTCAGCGGCATCTCTTCTTCACCTCTACGTAGTCGTCGGCAGTCGGCAAGACCGTATCGCTCACAGCCTGATCACAATGCTGATCAAGATGTAAACGATGATCATCAGAACGAAGAAGGACAGGTCGAGTGCCACGCCCCCGAGACGCAGCGGCGGAATGAACCGCCGCAGAAGCTTGAGCGGTGGATCGGTGACAGTGTAGGTGGCCTCCAAAACGACCACCATTGCCTTGCCGGGTTCCCATGAACGCGCGAACTGAAAGACGTAATCCATGACCAGCCGGAAGATCAGCACGATGAGGAAACACATCAGCGCGATGTAGATCACGTCCAGCGCCACACTCATCTCGCGCTTCCCTCTCCCCGTACTCTCGTGGTTCCGGCCTCCCGGCCGGCATCGTTCCCGATGTCGTGTCTCAGCTTTGGTTGAAGAACCCGCCCTCTGCGATACGGGCCTTGTCCTCCGCCGTGACATCGACGTTAGCAGGCGACAACAGGAACACCTTCTGCGTCACTCGCTCAATGCTGCCATGCAGACCGAAGACGAGACCCGCGGCAAAGTCGACAAGTCGCTTCGCGTCCGTGTCGTCCATCTCCGTGAGATTCATGATCACCGGAGTGCCCTCACGGAAGTGTTCCCCGATGGTACGGGCCTCGTTGTAGGTCCGGGGGTGCAGCGTGGTGATGCGGTAGGGCTCACGCTCGGACACGACCTTGGGCATGATCACCGGTGCGTTCTTCTCCAGGTTCGGACGTTCAGGTGTGATGGATGCCACGGGGGCAATACGTGCCAGTCGTCCGCTTTCAGCCGGAAGCGGAACCGGCTCGCGCGGAGCCGGCGGCTGCACCGCGCGCACGGGCTCCTCATGGCGCTCCAGCGACCGTTCCTGGTGTCGCTCCTGGTGCGGGGGCTGGTGCCGGCGGTGGTCCCGCTCGGGCTCCGGCTCGGGCTCGAAATCGTCATCGGGATCGAAACCCCGGCCGTCGTACCCATCGTCCTCCACGAGGCCGAGGTAGACCGCCATCTTGCGCATCGCGCCGGCCATTCTCTGAGTCCTCCGCTCTGTGGTGGATCGCCCTTGTTGCCGATGTTGCAGCGTCACCAAGTGCCCGCGATCCACTCGGCCTGCCCACCTATCAGTGGGAATGACCATATTTTCTGCTGTGGTCCGACTTGCTTCGCGACGTTACCCGAGCCCGGGTCGGACTCCGAGCACCGCAGTACCGACGCGTACATGTGTCGCTCCGGCTGCCACGGCCTGCTCGAGGTCCGCACTCATCCCTGCTGACACCATGTTCGCAGCAGGATGAGCCGCGCGCAGGCTGGATGACAATTCCATCAGGCGCTCGAACGCCGCCTGTTGGCGGCCCGCGTAGGGCCCGGCCAGCGGCGCGACCATCATCAGTCCGCCGAGCGTGAGCCCGGCAGCGCCGGCCACCTCCGCGGCCAACTCCACTACGCCGTCGGGCCCCACGCCGCCCCGCTCGCCCGACTCCGCGTCGAGGGCGACCTGGATGAGGCAGCTCAGCTCACGCCCGGTCCGCGCCGCCGCGGCCGAGAGCGCCGTCACCAGCTTCGCCCGGTCGACGGACTGCACGACATCGGCGTAAGTCGCCACAGAACGGACCTTGTTCGTCTGAAGCTGGCCGACAAAGTGCCAGTCGAGCGACAGATCCGCACACTCGGCGGCCTTGGGGGCCGCGTCCTGGTCCCGGTTCTCGGCGACATGGCGGACGCCGAGTTCGGCGAGCAGGCGGACATCGCTCGCGGGGTACGTCTTGGTGACCACGATCAGGGTCACCTCTTCCCGCGCCCGCCCGGCCGCCGCGCAGGCAGCGCCGATGCGCTCCTCCACCAGGGCCAGGTTTGCGGTGAGTTGTGCCTTACGGTCCGTCATGCGCTATCCGTCCAGCCAGACATATCCGGCGAGCCGCCCCGTGGTGCGGTCACGGCGGTACGAGAAGTGATCGCCCGATTCCAGGGTGCACACCGGCGACTGGCGCCGGTCGCGCACCCCGAGGGCTGCGAGCTGGGCGTGCACGCCCGCCGTCACGTCGACGGCCGGCGTTCCCCAGCTGGTCTGCGACCACGCCTCGGGCACTGCCCCGGCGACCTCGGCCCGCATCTCGGCCGGCACTTCGTAGCACCGCCCGCACACGGCCGGGCCGGTGTGCGCGGTGATACGGGCGGGATCGGCGCCCAGTGTGATCATCCTCTCGACGGCCGCGGGCACGACGCCCGCGACCATCCCGGGGCGCCCCGCGTGAGCGGCGGCCACCACCCCGGCGACCGGGTCGGCCAGCAGCACGGGCGTGCAGTCGGCGGTGAGCACGGCGAGCGCGAGCCCCGGACGCCCGGTGACCAGCGCGTCGACCGGGGGAATCGCGCTCGCGGTCCCCCACGGTCCGTCGACCACGGCCACGTCGCTCCCGTGCACCTGGTTCATCCAGACCACCCGGGCCGGATCGAGGCCGAGCGTCTTCGCGGTGCGTTCCCGGTTGTCGCGAACGGCGGCAGGGTCGTCGCCGACCGCACCGCCGAGATTGAGCTGCTCGTACGGAACGGCGCTCACCCCGCCCCACCTGTCGGTGAAGGCGAAGTGCGCGCCGTTCTCGTGTATCGCGTGGTGCTGCACGGTCACTTCAAGAAGTCCGGGACATCCAGCTCTTCGGCCTGGCTGTCCGGGTGGTACGGACGGGCCGGCGGTACGTGCGCCGGCGAGGCCGGTGCGCTCGGAGCCTCGTGCGTCGGCGCGGCCTCGGCCTGGACCGGAGCCTCCTCGCGCTCGCGCGGCGGAATGGTGCCGATGCCACTGGCCGGCGGCCGTGCGGCCTCCGCCTGGCGGGCCGGCTGCGCGGGCTCCTCGCGCTTGGCGCCCGAACCCGATCCGGCGGCGAGGACGTTCTCCCGGCGGGCCGGCGGCTGGCCGCCGTCGAAGCCCGCGGCGATGACGGTGACCCGTACCTCGTCGCCGAGCGCGTCGTCGATGACCGCGCCGAAGATGATGTTGGCCTCCGGGTGGGCCGCCTCGCTGACCAGCTGCGCGGCCTCGTTGATCTCGAAGAGACCGAGGTCACTGCCGCCGGAGATGGAGAGCAGCACGCCACGGGCGCCGTCGATGGACGCCTCCAGGAGCGGCGAGGAGATCGCCATCTCAGCGGCGGCCACCGCGCGGTCGTCGCCGCGCGCCGAGCCGATGCCCATGAGCGCCGAACCGGCCTCGGACATGACCGACTTGACGTCGGCGAAGTCGAGGTTGATCAGCCCCGGGGTGGTGATGAGGTCGGTGATGCCCTGGACACCGGAGAGCAGCACCTGGTCGGCGGACTTGAACGCGTCCAGCACGCTGACCTGGCGGTCCGAGATGGACAGCAGCCGGTCGTTGGGGATGACGATGAGGGTGTCGACCTCTTCGCGGAGCTCGGCGATGCCGTCCTCCGCCTGGTTCGCGCGGCGCCGGCCCTCGAAGGTGAACGGGCGGGTGACCACACCGATCGTAAGGGCTCCGAGCGAGCGCGCGATGTTGGCGACGACAGGTGCGCCGCCCGTTCCGGTGCCGCCGCCTTCGCCGGCGGTGACGAAGACCATGTCGGCCCCCTTGAGGACCTCCTCGATCTCCTCACGGTGGTCCTCTGCCGCCTTGCGGCCGACTACCGGATTGGCCCCGGCGCCGAGGCCGCGGGTCAGTTCGCGGCCGACGTCGAGCTTGACGTCGGCGTCGCTCATCAACAGGGCTTGCGCATCGGTGTTGATCGCGATGAACTCGACGCCCTTGAGACCGACCTCGATCATCCGGTTGATGGCATTGACACCACCGCCGCCGACACCGATGACCTTGATGACTGCGAGGTAGTTCTGCGGTGCTGCCACGTCGAAGGCCTCTCGCCTCGAGTTACGTGCCGTCGCGGTGTTGCAGCGCGCGACGACTGATGCCGATTGGGACGGTCCGAACGCCGACCCGAACCCTAACGGTGAAGTTTAGGGTTACCAGTGTGTCTGTTCCTTGAACTCTTCCGAACAGGACACTAAGTCGACAAGTGGTGCGCGTTCAACGAACACGCCGAACCTCCCGTTTTTCTTTTCACCCTATGTGATCACCCATATCGCTGGCCAACCAGGGTGCTGGCCTGGGCGTATGACCGTCAACTCCCCGACGCGGCCGGTGCGGTGGGCGCACTGACGTCGAAGCGCCGGGCCCCGGGTACTGCTTTCATGAGGGCCTTCAGTGCGCGTGCCTTCGCCGCGCCCTGCTCACCGCTTCCCCACACGACAGTACGGCCTCGCTCCAACTCCAGGGTGACGGAGTCGTAGGAATCGACCTGGACCGTCCGTAGGTCCCGGGAGACGGACCCGGGCAGTTCGCCGGTGACCCGCACTGCTTCCCGCAGCAACCGCTGTGGGCCGAACCGGCGCAGACTCGGGGACTCACCGGGCGTCAGTTCCAGCAACGGTACGCCCTTGGGGGCCTCGGCCACCGTGGCGAACCGCACACTCTCGTCGTCCACTTCGACGAACTTTTCGCCCTTTTCGATGAGCAGTACCGGCTTCCGCTCGGTCACTTCGACACCGATGCCGTGCGGCCACGAGCGGATGACTTCCACCGAGTCGATACGGGGCAGTTTCTGCCGCAGCCGGTCCTCAATGGCATCGGTGTCGACTGAAATCAGCGGCGCCCCGACCGGTACGGCCGCCGCAGTGAGTACCTCATCGGGCGTCAGGATCTGTGTGCCCGAGGCCTTCACCCGCTCCACGCGCAGCCAGGAAGAGCCGTACAGCACCCAGATTCCACCACCCGTGAGCACGACGGCGAGCACCAGCACCAGGATCTGCACACCACGGCGGGGCAGCCGCAGCCGGCCGCCCCCGGCCCCGCCCGGGGACGGGGCGGCCGCCGACGACTGCTGCGCCTGTCGTTCACCGCGCGGGGCGGTCGTCGGTCCGGCCACTGCCTGTCGCCTCCTGGGACACTGCGTTCGGGAACCGGCCGGTCAGCCGGCCCTGCGTGCGGCGATCGCCTCGTACACCATGCCGACGAGCAGTTCGTCGGCGTCCCGGCGGCCGAACTCGGCGGCCGCGCGGGACATCTCGAACAGCCGGTGCGGGTCCGCGAGGACCGGGAGCACGTGGCTCTGCACCCACTCGGGCGTCAGCTGGGCGTCGTCGACCAGCAGTCCGCCCCCGGCGTTGACCACCGGCTGGGCGTTGAGCCGCTGTTCGCCGTTGCCGATGGGCAGCGGGACGTAGGCGGCAGGGAGCCCGACGGCGGAGAGTTCGGCGACGGTCATCGCGCCCGCGCGGCAGAGCATCATGTCGGCCGCCGCGTACGCGAGGTCCATCCGGTCCACGTACGGTACCGGGATGTAGGGCGGCATACCGGGCATGTTGTCGACGTGCGGCATTTCGTTCTTCGGGCCGACGGCGTGCAGGATCTGGATTCCGGAGCGCTGGAGCACCGGAGCGATCTGCTGGACCACCTCGTTGAGGCGGCGGGCGCCCTGCGAGCCGCCGGAGACCAGCAGCGTCGGCAGGCTGGGGTCGAGACCGAAGGCGGCGCGCGCCTCCGGGCGGACGCGGGCCCGGTCGAGGGTGGCGATGGTGCGGCGCAGCGGGATGCCGATGTAGCGGGCGCCGCGCAGCTTGCTGTCCGGGGTGGACACGGCGACGGCGTGCGCGTATCGCGAGCCGATCTTGTTGGCCAGGCCCGGGCGTGCGTTGGCCTCGTGGACGATGATCGGTACGCCGAGCCGCTTGGCGGCGAGGTAGCCGGGCAGGGCGACGTAGCCGCCGAAGCCGACGACGCAGTCGGCCTTGGTACGTTCCAGGATCTGCTCGGCGGCCTTGATGGTGCCGCGCAGCCGTCCGGGGACCGTGATCAGTTCCGGGGTGGGCCTGCGGGGCAGCGGCACGGCGGGGATCAGCCCGAGTTCGTAACCGCGCTCGGGTACGAGCCTGGTCTCAAGTCCGCGCTCCGTGCCGAGGGCTGTGATGCCCACGGAAGGGTCCTGCCTGCGCAGTGCGTCCGCGAGGGCGAGCGCGGGCTCGATGTGGCCGGCGGTCCCCCCACCGGCGAGTACGACATGCACCGAAATTCACCGCTCTCCGGACGGACGCTTCGTGACGCGCCGTCTCATCGTCTTCCATCTCACCCCGGCCCCTTTGCCAAGGACTGTCCTTCGCATGGCGAGGGCGGCCTTCGCCGCGGGATCCGCTCGCGCGAAGGCGATCAGCAACCCTACGGCGAACATGGTCGGCAACAGGGACGAGCCCCCGTAGGAGAACAGCGGGAGCGGGACACCGGCGATCGGCAGCAGGCCGAGCACCGCACCGATGTTGACCACGGCCTGGGCCGTGATCCAGGTGGTCACACCTCCCGCGGCGTACCTCACGAAGGGGTCCTCCGTGCGTCCGGCCACGCGGATACCCGCATAGCCTAGAGCCGCGAACAGGGCGAGTACCGACAGCGTCCCCGCCAGGCCCAGTTCCTCGCCGGTGATGGCGAAGATGAAGTCGGTGTGAGGCTCCGGGAGTTGACCCCATTTCTCCACACTCGCGCCGAGTCCGGAACCGAACCATCCGCCGGAGGCGAGTGCGTAGATTCCGTGCACGGCCTGCCAGCATTCGCCCTTGGGGCCGAGGTCGGTCGCTCCGGTGCACGAGAGGCGCGACATACGGTTCGGGTTGCTGCTGATGAGGACGAAGCCGAGGAAGGCCGCGAAGGCGAACACTCCGGCGAAGAGCCGGGTCGGGGCCCCAGCGAGCCAGAGCAGTCCGAAGAGGATCGCGGTGAGGAGGATCGCCGTACCCATGTCGCCGCCGAGCATGATCAGGCCGAGCAGCAGGAAGGCGACGGGGACGAGCGGCACCAGCATGTGCTTCCACTGGGTCAGCAGCCGCTTGTCCTGCTTGCGGGCCAGCAGGTCGGCCCCCCACAGGACGAGCGCGAGCTTGCCGAACTCGCTGGGCTGGAGCATGAACGGGCCGCCGAGCGAGATCCAGTTCTGGTTGCCGCCGATCGCAACTCCTATCCCGGGAATCTGGACCAGCACCATCAGGAAGACGGTCACGGCGAGCAGCGGGTAGGCCAGCGCGCGGTGCAGTTTGACGGGCATCCGGGAGGCGGCGAAGAGCAGCGCCGAGCCGATGACGGCGGCGACGAACTGCTTGCCGAAGAAGTACGACGCCGGCAGTGACAGCGCCAACGCCTTGATCATCGAGGCGGAGTAGACCATCACCAGACCGAGCACGGTGATCAGCAGAGCGCTGCCCAGGATGAGGTAGTACGCCGTCAGGGGCCGGTCCCAGGTGCGGCGCGCCTGTTCGTACAGCCGGCGCACACCGCTGCCGCGCGGCGGCCCGGGCGGTGCGGAGGTGCGGCGGCGCAGGGCGGCCGGGCGGCGGGGCGCCACGGCCCCGGCCCGCCCGCGCAGCGCCGTGCGGCCGCGCGGGGCGTCGTCGTCGGCCAACATGTCGGTGCCCCTCCACTCATGAGCTGCGGGGTGCTAGCCCTGCCCCGGAGCCAACTCGCGTACCGCGTCGGCGAAGGCCTCGCCCCGCTTGTTGTAGTTGGCGAACATGTCCATGGAGGCGCAGGCCGGGGCCATCAGCACCGTGTCCCCCGGCTGGGCGAGCCGCGCCGCTTCCCGGACCGCCGCCGGCATCGCCCCAGTGTCGGTCCGGTCGAGGTCGACCACCGGTACTTCGGGGGCGTGTCGCGCCAGGGCTTCGGCGATCAGTGCCCGGTCCGCGCCGATGAGGACGACGCCACGCAGTCGCTTTGCCGACTTCTCGACGAGCTCGTCGAAGGTGGCGCCCTTGGCGAGGCCGCCCGCGATCCACACGATCGGCTCGTACGCCGCCAGGGAGGCCTCGGCGGCGTGGGTGTTGGTGGCCTTGGAGTCGTCGACGTAGGCGACGCCTCCGATGTCCGCCACGTGCTCGATGCGGTGGGCGTCCGGCCGGAAGGCGCGCAGTCCGTCCCGTACGGCGGCGGGCTCGACACCGTACGCGCGGGCGAGGGCCGCGGCCGCCAGGGCGTTGGCGATGTTGTGCGGGGCGGGCCCGGGGGCTCCGGGGGTTGTCCCCCGGGAAGACGCGGCGACGTCGGAGACTTGCGCCAGCTCCTGCGCGTTCTTCTGCCGGTTCGTCACGAAGGCGCGGTCGACCAGGATGCCGTCGACGATCCCGAGCTGGGAGGGGGCGGGCGGGCCGAGGGTGAAGCCGATCGCCCGGCAGCCCTCCTCGACGTCGGCCTCGCGGACCAGGGCCTCGGTCGCGGGGTCGGCGGCGTTGTAGACGCAGGCGACCCGGTTGCCCTCGTAGACGCGGCCCTTGTCGGCGGTGTACGCCGCCATGGAGCCGTGCCAGTCGAGGTGGTCGGGGGCGAGGTTGAGGACGGCCGCGGAGTGGGCGCGCAGCGAGGGCGCCCAGTGCAGTTGGTAGCTGGAGAGCTCGACGGCCAGTACGTCGTAGGGCTCGTCGCCGAGCACGGCGTCGAGCAGCGAGACGCCGATGTTGCCGACCGCCGCTGTACGCAGGCCGGCGGCCTCCAGGATGGAGGCCAGCATGCGTACGGTCGTGGTCTTGCCGTTGGTGCCGGTGACGGCGAGCCACGGCGCGGCACCAGGTCCCCGCAGCCGCCAGGCCAGTTCGACGTCGCCCCAGATCTCCACGCCCGCCTCGGCGGCGGCCGAGAAGAGCGGCTTGTCGGGCTTCCAGCCGGGTGCGGTGACGACGAGTTCGGTGCCCTCGGGCAGTGTCGCTCCGTCGCCGAGGCGGACGGTGACCCCCAGGTCCGCGAGTTCGGCGGCCTGGGCGCGGGAGCGTTCGTCGTCGCCGTCGTTGACGACGGTGACGTGGGCCCCGAGGCCCCGCAGCGCGCGCGCCGCGGGAATCCCGGAGACGCCCAGACCCGCGACGGTGACCCGCTTGCCGGTCCAGGTGTCGCTCGCGTCGGTCACTTGTCGGCCGCCCAGCCCGCGTAGAAGAGTCCGAGGCCGACGATCACGCACATGCCCTGGATGATCCAGAAGCGGACCACCACGAGGACTTCGGACCATCCCTTGAGTTCGAAGTGGTGCTGGAGCGGTGCCATCTTGAAGACCCGCTTGCCGGTCATCTTGAAGGAGCCGACCTGGATCACGACGGACATGGTGATCAGCACGAACAGGCCGCCGAGCAGTGCCATCAGGAACTCGGTGCGCGAGCAGATCGCCAGACCCGCGAGCGCGCCGCCCAGCGCGAGCGAACCGGTGTCGCCCATGAAGATCTTGGCGGGCGAGGTGTTCCACCACAGGAAGCCGAAGCAGGCGCCCATCAGGGCTGCGGCGACGACCGCGAGGTCGAGTGGATCTCGTACTTCGAAACAGGCTTCCGGGTTGGTCAGGCTCGGCGCGTCCGCGCAGGACTCCTGGAACTGCCACAGACCGATGAAGGTGTACGCGCCGAAGACCATGACGGAGGCGCCGGTGGCGAGTCCGTCGAGGCCGTCGGTGAGGTTCACACCGTTCGACATCGCCAGGATCATGAACAGCGCCCAGACCACGAACAGCACCGGGCCGATCGACCAGCCGAAGTCCTGGACGAAGGACAGCTTGGTCGAGGCCGGGGCGTTGCCGCGGATGTCCTTGAACTGCAGGGCCAGCACGGCGAAGGCGATGCCGACGATCAGCTGGCCTGCCATCTTCGCCTTGGCCCGCAGGCCCAGCGAACGCTGCTTGACGATCTTGATGTAGTCGTCGAGGAAGCCGACCAGTCCCATGCCCGCCATGAGGAAGAGCACCAGCAGGCCGGAGACGCTCGGCTTCTCGCCGGTGATGACCTTCGCCAGGGCGTACGCGACGAGCGTGGCCAGGATGAAGGCGATGCCGCCCATGGTCGGGGTGCCGCGCTTGCCGTGGTGGCCGCGCGGTCCGTCGTCGCGGATGAACTGCCCGTATCCCTTGCGGGCCAGCAGTTTGATCAGCAGCGGGGTACCGACCAGGGTCAGAAAGAGCCCAATGACCCCCGCGAAGAGAATCTGCCTCATCGGCCGGCGACCTCACCCTCGGTGCGGTGGTCGAGAAGCGCAAGCGCGACCCGCTCGAGACCGACCGACCTGGAAGCCTTCACCAGCACGACGTCTCCCGGACGCAGTTCACTGCGCAACAGGTCGACCGCTGCCTGCGCGTCGGACACGTGCACCGACTCCTCACCCCACGAACCCTCGTTGTAAGCGCCCAGCTGCAGCCAGGACGCTTCCCTGCCCCCGACCGCCACGAGCTTGCTGACGTTGAGCCGGACGACAAGCCGTCCGACCGCGTCGTGCTCGGCGAGCGAATCGTCTCCCAGCTCGGCCATCTGCCCGAGCACCGCCCACGTACGACCCCCCTGGGGCCGAGAGGCTCCGCCCATCGCCGCGAGCGCGCGCAGGGCGGCTCGCATGGACTCGGGGTTCGCGTTGTAGGCGTCGTTGACGACCGTCACGCCGTCAGGACGCTCGGTGACCTCCATACGCCAGCGGGACAGCGTGCCCGCCTCGGAGAGCGCCAGGGCGATCTCGTCCACGGACATGCCCAGCTCATGGGCGACGGCGGCCGCGGCGAGCGCGTTCGACACGTGGTGCTCACCGTACAGCCGCATGGTCACGTCACGGCACCCGGTGGGTGTGTGAAGGCTGAAGGAGGGGCGGCCGTCGTCGGTGAGCCGGACATTCTCGGCGCGTACGTCCGCGTCCGCGGCCTCGCCGAAGAGCACGACCCGGGCCTTCGTACGGGCGGCCATGGCCCGTACGAGCTGGTCGTCCGCGTTGAGCACGGCCACCCCGCCCGCGTCGGCGGTCGGCAGCGCCTCCACCATCTCGCCCTTGGCGGCGGCGATCTGCTCGCGGCCGCCGAACTCGCCGATGTGGGCGGTGCCGACATTCAGTACGAGGCCGATGCGCGGCGGGGTCAACTCGGTGAGGTAGCGGATGTGGCCGATGCCGCGCGCGCCCATTTCGAGGACCAGGTGCTCGGTCTCGGCGCTCGCGCGCAGCGCGGTGAGCGGCAGGCCGATCTCGTTGTTGAGGGAGCCCGGCGTCCAGACCGTGGGGGCCTTGCGTTCCAGGAGCTGGGCGATCAGGTCCTTGGTGGAGGTCTTGCCGGCCGAACCGGTGAGCGCGACGACCTGGGTGCCGAGCCGCCCGACGACGGTGCGGGCGAGGGCGCCCAGCGCCTCGGTGACGTCGTTCACGACGACGGCGGGTACGCCGACGGGGCGGGTGGCCAGCACGGCCGCGGCGCCCGCCGCGACGGCGCCGGCCGCGAACTCGTGGCCGTCGACGTGTTCGCCGGCGAAGGCGGCGAAGAGACTGCCGGGCTCGACCTGGCGGGAATCGATCACCACGGGACCGGTCACCTGGACGGCGCTGTCCGGTATGTCGCAGGACTGCCCGCCGGTGATGTCGGCGATCTCGGCGAGGGAGAGGACGATCACTGGGGCATCCCACTGTTCTGAGCCGGTGCGGCGCTCAAGATCGCGGCGCGGAGCACCTGACGGTCGTCGAAGGGGCGTACCACTCCCGCGATGTCCTGGCCCTGCTCGTGTCCCTTGCCCGCGATCAGCACGGTGTCGCCGGGCCGGGCGCGGGCCACGGCCGCGGCGATGGCGGCTGCCCGGTCGGAGTCGATGAGGACGTCGCCGCGCTCGTGGGCCGGCACCTCTGCGGCGCCCGCGACCATAGCGGCGAGGATCGCGAGGGGGTCCTCGGAGCGGGGGTTGTCCGCCGTCAGTACGGCGGTGTCGGCCAGACGGGCCGCTGCCGCGCCCATCGGACCGCGCTTTTGCTGGTCGCGGTCGCCGCCGCAGCCGAGCACGATGTGCAGCTTGCCCTCGGTGACCTTGCGCAGGGCGCGCAGGACCGATTCGACGGCGTCCGTCTTGTGGGCGTAGTCGACCACCGCGAGGTACGGCTGGCCCTCGTCCACCCGTTCCAGCCGGCCGGGTACACCCGGGACGGCGGCGATGCCGTCGGCGGCGGTCTGCGGGTCGACGCCCGCGACGGCGAGCGTGACGATCGCTGCGAGCGTGTTGGCGACGTTGAACGGGCCGGCCAGCGGGGCGGTCGCCGAGATGCGCTCGCCCCCCGGCCCGACGGCCGTGAACGTACTGCTGAACGGGCCGACTTCGACGCCCTCGGCGTGCCAGTCTGCGTCCGGATGGCCCTCGGCGGAGAACGACGTCACCGGGACACCCGACTCGGTGAGGAGGCGGCGGCCGTACTCGTCGTCGAAGTTGACGACGCCCACCCTGCTGCGTTCCGGGGTGAAGAGACGTGCCTTCGCCTGGAAGTAGTCCTCCATGCCCGAGTGGAATTCCATGTGCTCGGGGCTGAGGTTGTTGAAGACCGCGACGTCGAAGACGCAGCCGTCGACCCGGCCGAGCACCAGCGCGTGGCTGGAGACCTCCATGGCGACCGCCTCGACACCGCGTTCGCGCATGACCGCGAACAGGGCCTGGAGGTCGGTGGCCTCGGGGGTGGTGCGCTCGGACTTGATGCGCTCGTCGCCGATGCGCATCTCGACCGTACCGATGAGGCCCGTCAGTCTCCCGGCCCGGCGCAGACCGCCCTCGACGAGGTACGCCGTGGTGGTCTTGCCTGACGTACCGGTGATGCCGAGCTGGAGCAGGCCGTGGCCGGGCCGGTCGTAGATGTCGACGGCCAGCTCGCCCATGTGGCTGCGCGGGTCGTCGACGACCAGGGCCGGCAGGCCGGTCGCCGCGGCGCGTTCGGCTCCGGCCGGGTCGGTGAGGATCGCGGCCGCGCCGAGTCCCGCCGCCTGGTCGGCGAAGTCGGCGCCGTGGAAGCGCGCACCGGGCAGGGCGGCGTAGAGATCGCCTGGCCTGACCGCGCGGGAGTCGTGTGTGATACCGGTGACCTCGGCCGCGCCGGTGGGTTCGATACCCAGCCGATCGGCCAGCTCCCCGAGGGGTGTCGGGCGGACCTGGACCGGCCGGGGCGCTCCGGGGTACGTCACCGGGGCGTCCTCCTGGGTGGTTTGGGACTGATCAGCGTGTGGCACGGCGGTGAGCGTACCGGGCCCACCCGGTCCCCCGCGAAACGAGGGGGGTCGGCGCGCAGCGGCGTCGGTTGAGGGTGGCGGTGGGAGACGGGTGGGCGAGGGGGGTCGGCGCGCAGCGGCGTCGGTTGAGGGTGGCGGTGGGAGACGGGTGGGCGAGGGGGGTCGGCGCGCAGCGGCGTCGGTTGAGGGTGGCGGTGGGAGACGGGTGGGCGAGGGGCCGTGCGGGGCGGGGTCTTCTTGGTTTCCGGAGCTTCGGGTGATGGTTGTCACTGGTGGTCCTGAATCACTGGCCGGGCTCGAAGGACACCGGAAGTCGGGGGGGGTTGCTGCCGGTCGGTGCGACCTGGAGGGTCTTGAGCGCGAACTCCATGACCTCCTTGTAGATGGGGCCGCAGATCTGGCCGCCGAAGTAGCTGCCCCTGGTCGGGTTCTGGATGGCGCAGTAGACGGTGACCCGCGGGTTGTCGGCGGGCGCGAAGCCGGCGAAGGACGCGGTGTACCCCTTGTAGCGCCCGGTGGCCGGATCCACTCGGTTGGACGTGCCGGTCTTGCCGCCGACGCGGTAGCCGGGGATGCGGGCCTTGGTGCCCGTGCCCTCCTCGTCGTCGACGACGGACTCCAGCATCGTGGCGAGCGTCTTGGCGGTCTTCTCGCTGACCACGCGGGTCTTCTTGGGCGCCGGGGCGGGCGTGAAGCGGCCGTCGGGGCCCTTGGCGCCGCGTACGAGGGTCGGCTGGATCCGTACGCCTCCGTTGGCGATCGTCGAGTAGACGGAGGCGGCCTGCATGGCGTTGAGCGACAGGCCCTGGCCGAACGGGATCGTGTACTGCTGCGAGGTGCTCCAGTCCTTGGGCTCAGCCAGGATGCCCGCGGTCTCACCGGGGTAGCCGAGCCCGCTGGGGCTGCCGAGGCCGAACTTGCGCAGGTAGGAGTGGAGCACCTTGTTGGCCTGGGCCCGCGAGGTGCCGAGTTGCTCGGTCGCCAGGATCGTGCCGATGTTGCTGGACTTGGCGAGTACGCCGTTGAGCGTGAGGTACCAGGTGGGGTGGTCGATGTCGTCCTTGAACAGCCGGTCGCCGCGGTGGAGCCGGTTGGGTACGACGACGTGCGTGCCGGGGGCCGCGGCGTTCTCCTCCAGCACCGCGGCCATGGACATGACCTTGGAGGTCGAGCCGGGTTCGTAGGCGTCCTGGAGGGCGGCGTTGCCCAGGGAGGCCGAGTCGGCCTGCGAGAGGTCGTTGGGGTCGAAGCCGGGGGCGTTGGCCATGGCGAGGACCTCACCGGTGCGGTTGTCCTGGACCATGACATAGCCCCGGTCCGCCGCCGACTTCTTCACCTGTTCGGCGACGGCGTTCTGGGCGGCCCACTGGATGTCGCGGTCGATGGTCAGCTCGATGCCGGAGCCGGGGACGGCCGGGACTTCGCGGGCGCCGGCGGTGGGCACGCGGCGGCCGCCGGACTGCGCGTACTTGATCTCCCCGTCCTTGCCCGCGAGTTCCTTGTTCAGCTGGACCTCGATGCCGCCCGCGCCCTTGCCCTCGGCGTTGACGTAACCCAGTATTCCGGCGGCCAGATCACCGTTGGGGTAGACGCGTTTGCTGCTGTCCTCCTGGAAGACACCGGCGAGCACGTTGACGCCCTTGCCGCCCTTGGCCTTGTCGGTCTGGGCCTTGTCGGCGAAGACCCCCTTCAGGTCCTTGATCTGCTTCCAGATCTGCGGGGTCTGGCGGCGGGCGAGGACGGCGTACCTGCTCCTGGGTTTGCTGAGCTGCTTCGCCAGGTCACCGGCGTTCTTGCGCAGGATGGGGGCGAGGAGCGCGGCAGCCTGCCGGGGTGCGTCCGGGGCCTTGCTGAAGGCGGGGGTGAACATCGACGGGTCGGCCGTGATGTCGTGCGCGTCGACGCTGGTGGCGAGGGCGATGCCGTTGCGGTCGGTGATCTCGCCGCGTTCGGCGGGCAGCGTGGCGCTGGAGTACCGGTTCTTCTCCGCCTTGGCGGCGTAGGCGCTGGCGTCGACGGCCTGCACCTGGAGCAGCCGTACGACGAAGGCCAGCATCACCAGCGTCAGGGCGAAGCTGACGAAGCGCAGCCGGGGTCTCGGGCTGCCGAGCCGCAGGGACCGCGGGGCCTTGGCCGCCGGGCGTGGCCGCCGGGGGGCGGGGTGGGCCTTGGGGCGTGCGCCGGACCCCGGGCGCCCCGCGTTCTGCGGGCGGCCGGGGCGGGGCACGCGACGGCGCGGCGGTTCCTTGGGGGGCACTGCGTCACCTGCCGGGAGTCGGGGTCGGCATCGCGGACGGGCTCCCCTGGGCGGGAGCGGGGGTGGAGGCGCCGGAGGTGGGAGACACCGGGGACGGCGGCGGGGGCGCGGGCGCGGGCTGCACGGTGGGCGCGGAGGCCGGCGGGAGCGGGACCGGGTCGGGAGCGCCGAGGGGGGCTACGTCGGCGGATGCCGCACCCGGGGCGTCGGGGGCCCGGGACGCCTCGCCACGGACCGTACCGTCCGGTTCGAGGAAGGCCGGGCTGCCACCGGGCACCATGCCGAGCTCCCGGGCCCTGCGCTCCAGCGCCCCGGGCGCGGACCGGTCGTCCACGTCCTGCTGGAGCGCCTGCTCCTCGTCGGTCAGTTCGGTGGTCCGCTTCTTGAGTTCGCTCAGCTTGAACGAGCCCTCGTTGAGCGAGGAGTTGAGCATCAGCAGGGTGATGAGCCCGCCGCCGAGCAGCAGCACGACCAGCAGCACGAAGGGGGCCCTGGCCGCCTGGCCGGACGTACCGGAACGCGCACCGGAGCCGGAGCTCGAACCGGTGCCGGCACCGGCACCGGACGGCAGCATCCGGGACAGCCGCGCGGCCGTCTCCCCCACCTGCTGGACCGCCTTCACCGCACATCCTGCCGGATGCGCTCGGCCCCGCGCAGCCGCGCCGGCGCCGCGCGGCGGTTCTCCGCGATCTCCGCCTCGGTCGGCAGTTCCGCGCCGCGGGTCAGCAGCTTCAGCCGCGGCTGGTAACTCTCCGGCACGACCGGGAGCCCCGGGGGCGCGGTGTTGGCCGCGCCGGCCGCGAAGACCTGCTTGACGAGGCGGTCTTCGAGCGAGTGGTAGGAGAGGACCGCGATACGGCCGCCCACGTCCAGCGTCTTCACGGCCGCCGGGATCGCCTGTTCCAGCACGGTCAGCTCACCGTTGACCTCGATGCGCAGCGCCTGGAAGGTGCGCTTGGCGGGGTTGCCGCCGGTGCGCTTGACGGCCTGCGGGAGCGCGTCACGGATCAGTTCCACCAACCGGGCGCTGTCGCTGAACGGCTCCTTCTCGCGCTCGCGCACGACCGCCGAGACGATGCGCTTGGCCTGCTTCTCCTCGCCGTACGCGCGCAGGATCCGCACCAGTTCGCCCGGCGGGTAGGTGTTCAGGACCTCGGCCGCGCTGACGCCCGTGGTCTGGTCCATGCGCATGTCGAGGGGGGCGTCGTGGGCGTACGCGAAACCGCGTTCGCGCTCGTCGAGCTGCATCGACGAGACGCCGAGGTCGAACAGGACGCCCTGGACACGGGGCACGGACAGCCGGTCGAGAACGTCGGGGAGCTCGTCGTAGACGGCGTGCACCAGGGTGGCCCGGTCGCCGAAGGGGGCGAGCCGCTCGCCGGAGAGCCGCAGCGCCTCCTTGTCCCGGTCCAGCGCGATGAGCCGGACCTGGGGGAAGGAGGTGAGCAGTGCCTCGCTGTGCCCGCCGAGGCCGAGGGTGCAGTCGACGACCACCGCTCCCGGCTCACCGAGGGCCGGGGCCAACAGGTCCAGGCATCGCTGGAGCATCACCGGGACGTGTCGGGTCTGGCTCATGCGCCCTCTCAGGTACCGGCGCGGTGGTGCACGTACGGCCTGGTCCCCACCCGCTCAGAAGGGGAGACGGCCTGCCGGCGCCGGGGAAGGGGCGTCGGCCGACCGGCGAGCGGGAGGAGGCCGGGCCGTACGTACGCCGCGCACGGGAGTTTTTCGGTATGTGCGGTATGTGTCCGTAAAGCGACAAGGGGTGCGTCTGGCCACCCACATCGCGCCACTTTAGTCGACCGGTCCTGGCGGTCAATCAACCGGCCAGCGCGTCGCTCGGGCGACTTTTCACCCGAACGGAGCAGACTCGATGAATGCTTGTGGGTTACCTCACAACAAGACTTGTTGACGTCCTTTGTCCCTTCTCACAGCGGGCCTATCCCCGTGGCGCGCATTAACGTCTGAGCCATGTCGACTTCCGCGCACCTTCCCGCCGAGCCATCCGCCACTCCCCCCGCGGCAGGCACCGCCGGTACGGTCACCGACCGCCTCGTGGAAGCGAACCGGCGGTACGCAGCCAAGTTCGGAGACCCTGGCATGGACGCACGGCCGGTCCTGCGTGTCGCCGTCGTCGCCTGCATGGACGCGCGGCTCGACCTGCACGACGCGCTCGGACTGGAACTAGGCGACTGCCACACCATCCGTAACGCGGGCGGTGTGGTCACGGACGACGTCATCAGGTCCCTGACCATCAGCCAGCGCGCCCTGGGCACGCGCAGCGTCATACTCATCCACCACACCAACTGCGGACTGGAGAGCCTGACCGAGGACTTCCGGCACGAGCTGGAGGACGAGGTGGGCCAGCGCCCCTCCTGGGCGGTGGAGGCCTTCCGGGACGTCGACCAGGACGTACGCCAGTCCATGCAGCGGGTGCGGACCTCGCCCTTCCTGCCGCACACCGACGACGTGCGCGGCTTCGTCTTCGAGGTGGCCACCGGCCTGCTGCGGGAAATCGACCCGGTGAAGTAGCGGGCGAAGCCGCCACGATCGTGGATGAAAATATGGCAAACCAGACGTATCTCACCCACTTATCCACAGGCGAGTGACACGAAGCGGTAACGGCAACAAGAATGCGGGTGTGACATCGTGCCGGACCCTCCGGTTGGTGTCCGTGTTTGGGATGGGCCGCTCCGTCGTCGTGACGCCGGCCCGGGGAACGGGGCCGAGGAGGGCCGGGTGACGACCTATGACGATCGAGCGAGCCTTACAGATCTGACCACCACAGCGGAGCGGGTGCGCGGGTCGGTGGAAGGTGTGATCGAGGGCAAGCCGGAGGTCGTACGGCTTTCGCTGACCGTGCTCCTCGCGGAAGGCCATCTGCTCATCGAAGACGTGCCTGGCGTGGGCAAGACGATGCTCGCCAAGGCGCTCGCGAGATCCATCGACTGCTCGGTGCGGCGCATCCAGTTCACGCCCGACCTGCTGCCCTCGGACATCACCGGCGTCAGCATCTTCGACCAGCAGCGGCGTGAATTCGAGTTCAAGCCGGGCGCGATCTTCGCCCAGATCGTGATCGGCGACGAGATCAACCGCGCATCGCCGAAGACCCAGTCGGCGCTCCTGGAATCCATGGAGGAACGCCAGGTCACCATCGACGGGCAGTCGTACGAGCTGCCCACGCCCTTCATGGTGGTCGCCACCCAGAACCCGGTGGAGATGGAGGGCACGTACCCGCTGCCCGAGGCGCAGCGCGACCGCTTCATGGCCCGCGTCTCCATCGGTTATCCGAGCGCGGAGGCCGAGCTCCAGATGCTCGATGTGCACGGCGCGGCCTCCCCGCTCGACGACCTCCAGCCGGTCGCGCACGCCCACGACATCGTGAAACTGATCGACGCGGTGCGCGCGGTCCACGTGGCCGACTCGGTGCGGCGGTACGCGGTGGAACTGGTCTCGGCCACTCGCAGCCACCCGGACCTGCGGCTCGGCGCCTCACCGCGCGCCACGCTGCACCTGCTGCGCGCGGCGAAGGCGTCGGCTGCGCTGAGCGGGCGCGACTACGCACTGCCCGACGACGTACAGACGCTGGCGGTGGCGGTGCTCGCGCACCGGCTGCTGCCGACGGCCCAGGCCCAGCTGAGCCGGCGCACCGCCGAACAGGTCGTCCTGGACATCCTGCAGCGCACCGCCGTACCGACGTCGGCGCCGCCCGCCAACGGCTACGCGAACGGTCTCACGCCGTCTTCCGGCGCCGCGGTCCACGGCCACCAGCACCCCGGCGTACGGCGACTGTGATGACGGCCGGGGGGCCGGACGCGTCGGCCGGGGTCGGCAAGAGCGGGCAGGCGGACCACAAGGGCGGCCTGCGGGTGGCGCTGTCCGGCCTGACCACGCGTGGCCGGTCGTTCCTGGCGGCCGGGGTGGCGGCCGCGGTCTGCGCGTATGTCCTGGGCCAGGGTGATCTGCTGCGGGTGGGGCTGCTGCTCGCGGTGCTGCCGCTGGTCTGTGTGGCCGTGCTGTACCGCACCCGCTACCGGGTGGCCGGGAGCAGGCGGCTGACGCCGTCACGGACGGCGACGGGCTCGGAGGCGCGCGTACACCTGCGGCTCGACAATGTCTCGCGGCTGCCCACCGGCCTGCTGATGCTGCAGGACCGGGTGCCGTACGTCCTGGGGCCCCGGCCACGCTTCGTCCTGGACCGGGTGCAGGCGGGCGGCCGGCGCGAGGTGTCCTACCGGGTCCGCTCCGACCTGCGCGGGCGCTATCCGCTCGGCCCGCTCCAGCTGCGGCTGACCGACCCCTTCGGGATGTGCGAGCTGACCCGCTCGTTCAGTGCGCACGACACGCTGACCGTGATCCCGCGCGTCGAGGCACTGCCCGCGGTGCGCCTGACAGGCGAGGCGTCGGGGTACGGCGACGGGCGCAACCGCTCTCTGGCGCTGGCCGGCGAGGACGACGTGATCCCGCGCGGCTACCGGCACGGCGACGACCTGCGCCGGGTCCACTGGCGCTCCACCGCGCGCTACGGCGAGCTGATGGTGCGCCGGGAGGAGCAGCCGCAACGGGCCAGGTGCACCGTGCTGCTCGACACCCGGCGGGGCGCCTACCAGGGGGCGGGGCCCGACTCCGCCTTCGAGTGGGCGGTGTCGGGGGCGGCTTCCGCTCTGGCGCATATGCTCGAACGGGGCTTTTCGGTAAGGCTGTTGACCGACACGGGCAACTCGGTGCCCGGTGAGGGCGCGGGCGGATTCGCCGGAGCCACCCAGGAAACGGCGGACTCCGCGGGACTGATGATGGACACGCTCGCCGTCGTGGGGCACTCGGACGGCGGGGGTCTGTCCCGGTCGTACGACGTGCTGCGCGGCGGGAACGAAGGGCTGCTGATCGCCTTCTTCGGCGATCTGGACGACGAACAGGCGGTGGTGGCGGCGCGGATGCGCCGGCGCTGCGGCGCAGCAATCGCTTTTGTGCTGGACAGCGCTACCTGGGCCGCGGGGCAGGCAGTGGCAGCCGAAGCCGAGGGGGACTCGTCGGCGCGCATCGCGGAGCAGGCCGAGGAGCGGGTCAGGCCCCTGCGCGAGGCGGGGTGGACCGTGCTGACGGTGGCGCCCGAGACGCCCCTGGCGGATCTGTGGCGGATCGCGGAACGACAGCGCAGCGGCTCGGGGGTCTTCCCGGTCGGCGGCGCGGCAGGCACGGCAGCCACCACGGGGGGTTGGTCATGAGCGGTAACGGACGGCTGACGCTGTGTGCCACGGCGGCGACCCTGATGGCGGCGGGCGCGCTGCTGCCCCTGGTGGACAAGTCCTCGTGGTTCCTGACGGCCGCCTTGCTGGTGGCGGTGCAGGCGGCGGTCGGCGCGCTCGCGCGGCGGGTGCCACTGGCCCGGCCGCTGACGGTCACCGCACAGGCCCTTGCGGCGCTGCTGATGCTGACCGCGCTCTTCGCCATGGACTCCGCGATCCTGGGGGTGCTGCCCGGGCCCGAGGCCTTCCAGGAGTTCGCCCGGCTGTTCGCGGCGGGCGGAGAGGATGTCGGGCAGTACGCCATACCGGCTCCCGCGACCGAAGGCATCAGGCTGATGCTCGTCGGCGGTGTCCTGCTGATCGCGCTGGCCGTGGACGCGCTCGCGGTGACGTTCCGCAGCGCCGCACCGGCAGGACTGCCACTGCTCGCGCTCTACTCCGTGGCCGCGGGGCTTTCGCCGGGCGGCGCGAGCTGGCTGTGGTTCCTGCTGGCCGCCTCCGGCTACCTGTTGCTTCTGCTGGCCGAGGGCCGGGACCGGCTGTCCCAGTGGGGGCGCGTGTTCGGCGGCGCCCCCAGAGCCGGGGGGCGCCCGGCGGCCGGCGGTTTCGAGACGGCGGGCGGCTCGGCGCTGGCCCCGGTTCGCACGGGCCGGCGTATCGGCGTACTGGCCCTGGGTGTCGCGCTGGCTGTGCCCGCCGCGCTGCCCGCTCTGGACGGCGGGCTGCTGAACAGGGCGGGCGCGGGCAAGGGTTCTGGCTCCGGCGGTGGGACCATTTCGGCGGTCAATCCGCTGGTCTCGCTCCAGAACAGCCTGAACCAGCCCGAGGACCGTGAGGTGCTGCGGTACCGCACGAACACGCAGAGCACGAAGGACCTCTACCTGCGGATCGTCTCGCTGGATCAGTTCGACGGCGCCGCGTGGAAGTCCTCGGAGCGCCGGATCCAGGACGTACCGGACCGGCTGCCCCGGCCGCCGGGGCTCAGCCCCGGCGTCCGTACGACCGAGATCAACTCCAGTGTCTCGGCGGCCGGGTGGTACTCCCAGAGTTACCTTCCGCTGCCCTACCCGGCGACGCAGGTGGACATCGCGGGTCGCTGGCGTTACGAACCGTCCGGCCGCACCCTGGTGGGCGACCGGGGCCAGAACACGCGGGGTGCGCGCTACACCGCGGGCAGCCTGATCGTGCAGCCGACGGCTCAGCAGCTGGGGGACGCGGGCGCACCCCCGGAGGAGCTGCTGCGCGAGTACACCAAGGTCCCCGATTCACTGCCCGGGGTGGTCGAGGCGACTGCTCAGGACATCACCAAGGACGCCTCGAACGCGTACGAGCGGGCGGTCGCACTTCAGGACTGGTTCGCGTCCGACGGCGGCTTCACCTACGACACCCAGGTGCAGTCGGGCAGCGGCAGTGCGGCGATCACGCGTTTCCTGAAGGACAAGGAAGGCTTCTGCGTCCACTTCTCGTTCTCGATGGCCGCGATGGCGAGGACGCTCGGGATACCGGCGCGGGTGGCGGTGGGCTTCACGCCCGGTACGCCGAAGGCGGACGGCACCATGTCGGTGGGCCTGCGTGACGCGCACGCGTGGCCGGAGCTGTACTTCGAGGGCGTCGGGTGGACGCGGTTCGAGCCGACGCCGTCGCGTGGCTCGGTGCCGGACTACACCCGCGAGGACTCGCCGTCCGGCGGAGCCTCCGATCCGGCCGAGGCAGAGCCCAGCACCTCGGCGGAGCCGTCGGCGGAGCCGAGCGCGAGAGAGAGCTGCCCGGCGCAGGAGCGGAAGCTGGGCGAGTGCGGTGGTCCGGCCCAGCAGGGCGGCGGCGGGCCAACCGACTCGGGTTTCCCGTTCGAGGCGCTGCTGTGGTTCGCGCTGATCGGGCTGGGCGTGGTCATCTTCGTGCTGCTGCTTCTGCTGCCGTTCCTGCTGCGCACCCGGGCGCGTGTGTCCCGGCTGGGCACCCGCGGTCGCACACCTGCGGACGCGGCTGCCCGTACCCTGGCCGGCTGGCTTGAGATCACGGACTCCGCCTGGGACTACGGCATCACACCTGACGACTCGCAGACGCCCCGCAAGGCCGCCGCCCGCATCGTCCGGCTCGCCGGACTCGACGGCGCCCCCGCCGATGCGGTGCACCGGGCGGCGGGCGCGCTGGAGCAGGTGCTGTACTCCCCGCGGCCTGTCGTCCCGGGCAGCCTCGCCGATGAGGCCGGGCAGGTACGGGCGGGGTTGCGGGAGGCCGCCGGGCGCAAGGCGCGGATGCGGGCGGTTCTGCTGCCGCGCTCGGCCGTCCGGGTGGTGTGGGCGATGTCGGACCGGTGGGCCGGGGTGACGGACCGGTGGGACGCCAGCCGCTGGAACCCGGCGCAGTGGGCGGGTGCGGCGGTGTGGCGCCGGTTTCGGCAACAGAGCTGAACCCGCGTGCGGTATGAGTTCCGGATATGAGTGAGGGGCGGCCGCTGGGAAGCGGCCGCCCCTCACTCATACCGCAGGCGGTGAGGCGTAGTGCTGGATGCCAAGTACTGAGTACTGAATGCGAAGTGCTGGATGCGAGCGGTTGCGATCCACCGGTGCGACCCGGGCCATCGGTACTCGGTGCGTTCGGTCCGCGCTGCCGGTGGTTACCGCCCCTGACCCTCGTCACGGCGGCGCTGCCACCGCTGCTCGATGCGGTTCATGACCGACCGTCGCTGCCGGGGCTGGCTGCGAGCGGGCGTGCCAGTGCCAGTGCCGGAAGTCGGCTGCTCACCCGGCTTCGGGGCCTTGCGCCAGCCGGTGACCGCGAGCACGGCGCAGCCGAGCATCACAAGGAAGCCCACCACGCTGACCCAGATCTGCTGTGCGACCATTCCGGCCATGAGGAGCGCGATACCCACCAGAAAGCCTGCGACCGCCTGGTAGACCCGTCGCCGGGTGTACGTACGCAGCCCGCTTCCCTCAAGCGCTGTCGCGAACTTGGGATCTTCGGCGTACAGCGCTCGCTCCATCTGCTCGAGCATTCGCTGCTCGTGCTCCGAGAGCGGCACGGAGTCCTCCTACTCGTCGGCCGCGGGGGGCGACCGTATGCGGCCCTTTCAGAATAGGCAGGGAATCGCCCCCGTGAAACCCGCCCTCTACGCCAATTCACCATCCGGGCCGCCATGCCCTCTCGGTTGCCTGGGGGGTGTGCATTCCCCAGTGGCCGATCCGCCATGCCGGACGGTGTGCTCCGATCATACGGGGAAGCGCGGCCGATCGGGGGGCCTGTGGCGCACTCCATGTCCGCCTGCGCTGCTGATCAGCCGCTTCCCCGGGCCCCGGGCCGCTGCCTCAGCGTCCGCTGGGCCCGGGCTTCGGTTCGTGCTTCGGCTCCTGCGTCGGCTCCTGCTTCTCGCCCAGGACGTGCAGCTGGGTGGCGACGGAGTGGAAGGCGGGGAGTTCCGCCGCCGCGGCCTCCAGCTTGAGCAGGGCGTCCAGGGCGCCCGGCTCGGTGTCCACCAGGGCGCCGGGGACCAGGTCGGCGAAGACGCGCACGCCGTGGACGGCGCCGACCTCGACGCCGGCCGCCGTGACCAGCTCGGTGAGCTGCTCGGCGGTGAAGCGCCGCGGCACCGGGTCACCCTCGCCCCAGCGCCCGGCCGGGTCCGTGAGGGCGTGCTTGGCCTCCGTGAAGTGGCCGGCCAGCGCCCGCGCCAGGACGGCGCCACCCAGGCCGGCTGCGAGCAGGCTGAGGGTGCCTGCGGGGCGAAGCGCGTCGACCGCGTTGCGCACGCCTTCGGCGGGGTCGTCGACATACTCCAGGACGCCATGGCACAGCACCGCGTCGTACCCGCGGCGGTCGACGACGTCGAACAGGCCGTGGATGTCGCCCTGCACACCCCTCACGCGCTCGGCGACGCCCGCCTCCGCCGCCCGGCGCTCCAGCGCGAACAGGGCGTTGGGGCTGGGGTCGACGACGGTGACGCGGTGGCCGAGGCGGGCGACGGGCACCGCGAAGTTGCCCGTGCCCCCGCCGGTGTCGAGGACGTCCAGGGCGTCGGTCCCCGCCGCCTTGACCCTGCGGTCGAGGGCGTCCTTGAGGACCTCCCAGACCACGGCGGTACGGAGAGATGCCCGGGGGCGCATCGGGTCCGACACGGCAGTTGACTCCTCGGCGCGGCGCCGCCGCGGGCGGCGGGGCGGTGAACGGTGCGGGCGATGAACGCCCCGCCCACCCTATTGCCTCCGCGTGAGTGCCCCTGCCTGCCCCGTCATCCCACTTCCGGACGATCCGACGGCTGCTCCCTGGGCCGGGGCAGTACCGGGTCGAGCGCGAGCAGCTGCTCGACCAGGCGCAGGAACATGGCCGCGTCACGCAGCAGATCGTCGGCGTCGCGCGGGCTCGCAGCGCCCTGTATGCCGGCCTCGGCCCTGGCCCTGCGGGGAGCGCCAGAGGCGAACAGTGCGCTCCACTCGGTCAGTTCCGGCGCGATCTCCGGGAGGACCTCCCAGGCGCTGCGGATCCGCTGCCGCCGCCGCGCGGTGGCCTCGGGGCGGCCGCGTGCCGCGAGGACGGCTGCGGCGGTGCGCAGGGCGGCGAGGTGCGCCGTGGCGTACCGCTCGTTCGAGACGTCGAGGGCCTGGGCCTCGCCCAGTCCGCTGCGGGCCTGGGCGAGGAGTTCGAGGGCCGCGGGCGGGGCGCCCGCGGCGCGCAGCACGGGGTGCACATCGCCGGGAGGACCGAAGTGGCCTGCGGCTGCGGACGTGTGAGCCATGACGAGCCTCCTGTCGTCGCGTGACGGCTCTGTAGCCGTATGTACCCATCGTGAAGGGCACCACTGACAATCTGCGCTGACCTGGGCTTTTGCTTCGTAAGCAGGTTCGGGATAGTTTTTGCACTGACTGGTCAGTTCAAAAATGGGGAGGGCTTGTGGACAGCCCGCACGACGAACGCGGCGAACAAGAGGAACACAGCACAGGGGTGGCCCTGTCCGCCGAGGGCTTCGGGCTCAGGGGCCCGCGGGGCTGGACGTTCCGGGGCGTGGACATCGCGGCGGAGCCCGGCGCTCTCGTCGCGGTCGAGGGTCCCTCGGGATCCGGCCGCACCTGTCTGCTGCTCGCTCTCACCGGCCGCATGCGGGCCACCGAGGGCCATGCGGAGGTCGGCGGGCTGCGGCTGCCGAAGAAAATGGCCGACGTACGCCGGATCTCCGCGCTCGGCCCGGTCACCGGCGTCAACGAGCTGGACCCGGCCTTCACGGTCGCCGAGCACCTGCGCGAACGCGCCCTCCTGCAGCGACGCTACGACGGTTCGCTGCGCGCGCTGCTGCGGCCCCGCGCCGAGCGCGCCGCCGAGGGCCGGGCGAAGATCGACGCCGCGCTCGACGCGGCCGGCCTGGACCTGGAGACGCTGCCCAAGGGGGCACGTACGTCCGTACGGGACCTGGAGCGGCTGGAGGCGCTGCGCCTGTCCGTCGGGCTCGCGCTGATAGGCCGTCCGCGGCTGCTCGCCGTCGACGACATGGATCTCAAGCTCGCGGCCCCCGAACGAGCCTCGGCCTGGGCGCTGCTGCGTTCCCTCGCCGACGCGGGGACAACCGTTCTCGCGGTGTGCAGCGAGGCACCCGACGACGCGCTGCGGGTGACCATCGCGGATCACCGCGACGACGACGCACGGGCCGGCACCACCGACACCACCGACACCACCGACACCACGGAAGAGGGGGCGGACGATGCGCTCGCCGAAGCTGGCCGCGCTTGAGCTGAAGCGGTTCGGCAGGGGGAAGCTTCCGCGGGCCGCGCTCGTCGCGCTGCTGCTGCTCCCGCTGCTGTACGGCGCGCTGTACCTGTGGTCGTTCTGGGACCCGTACGGCAGGCTCGACCGCATACCCGTGGCCCTGGTGAACGACGACGAGGGCGCCACCGCCCAGGGCAAGAAGATCGCCGCGGGTGACGAGATCACCGGGAAGCTGCACGACAGCAAGGTCTTCGAGTGGCACGAAGTGAGCGCCGCCGAGGCCCGGGAGGGCGTGGAGGACGGGGCGTACTATCTGTCGCTGACCATGCCGTCGGACTTCAGCAAGCGGATCGCCTCCAGCTCCGGCGACGCTCCCGAGACGAGCGCCCTCCAGGTGCGCACCAACGACGCGAACAACTACATCGTCGGGCAGATCTCGCGAACGGTCTTTTCGGAGGTGCGGACCGCCGCCTCGAAGAACGCTTCCCGTTCGTTCCTGGACAAGATCTTCATCTCCTTCTCCGACATCCACGACGAGACCGAGAAGGCGGCCAAGGGCGCCGACGACCTCGACGGCGGCATCGGAAAGGCCAAGAAGGGCTCGGGCGACCTGAAGAGCGGCCTGAGCAAGGCCAAGACGGGCTCGAAGAACCTCGTGGACGGCCTGAAGAACGCCAAGAAGGGCAGCGGCGACCTGTCCGCCGGTGTGACGAAGCTGCACACCGGGTCGGGTGAACTCAAGCGCGGCTCGCAGCAGGTGGCGGACGGAACGCAGAAGCTCGCATACAAGGTCAACGGCATCGCGGGATCCGTGCGGCCGTACCTCAAGGACGACGGGAAGACGGTCGGGGCCACGGCGAAGCTCGTTTCGGACGGCACGCGGGTCGTTCGCGAGCGTCTGCGCGAGCTCGTGAACGGGGCGCCCGTGGCCGCTGAGGAGTCCGGCGCGGCCGCCGCACAATTGCACACCGCCTATGAAGCACGCTGTGTGGACCAGCCCGTTCAGGACCCCGCCTGCCCGGTCCTGAAGAAGGCCGACGAGGCCGCGGCACACTCGGCCGAGGTCGCTGCGGACGTCAACGGCCTCGTCAAGGACCAGCGTGAGGATCTGACGCGGCTGGACAAGCAACTGGTCACGCTCCAGGAACAGGCGCGCAAGCTGTCCCTGCGCGCCCCCCACCTCGACGAGGACCTCAGCGCCGCTGTCTCCCAGGTCAACGCGCTCAACGCGGGCGCCGGCAAGGTGGCCAAGGGCGCCGCCAAGCTCAACACCGGGCTGGCCTCCGCCAAGACCGGCGCGGGCAGCCTCGACAGCGGCATCGGCAGGCTGCGGGACGGCGCCACCGATCTCGACACCGGCCTGGGCCGGCTCAGGTCCGGCGCCGGTGAGTTGAACGGTGGCCTCGTCAAGCTCGCCGACGGCTCCGATAAGCTCGCCACCGGGCTGAACAAGGGCGTCGGCAAAATCCCCGACTACGACAAGCAGAACCGCGACGAGCGCACCGAGGTGATGGCCGACCCGGTCCAGCTGGCGTCGAAGTCGATGCACCAGGCGCCGAATTACGGCACCGGATTCGCCCCGTACTTCATCCCGCTGTCCCTGTGGGTCGGCGCGATGGTCGCGTACATGCTGATCCAGCCGCTCAATCGGCGCGCTCTGGCGGCCGGGGCGTCGGCCTGGCGGATCGCCCTCGCGGGCTGGCTGCCGGTGGCGGCCGTCGGAGTGCTGCAGGTGGCCGCACTCATGTCCGTACTGCACTGGGGACCCGGGCTCCAGATGGAGCGCGCCGCGGGGACGATCGGATTCCTGATCCTGGTGACGGGCTGCTTCGCGGCGATCGTGCAGTGGCTCAACGCCCGGTTCGGGGCGGCGGGACGCATCCTGGTGCTGGCCGTGCTGATGCTCCAGCTGACCTCGGCAGGCGGCACGTACCCCGTACAGACCAGTCCTGGCTTCTTCAACGCCATCCACCCCTTCCTGCCGATGACGTACGTCGTCGAGGGACTTCGCCGTCTCATCACCGGCGGCGGCCTGGAGCCGGTCTGGACGGGCAGCGCGGTACTTCTCGCCTTCACGGCGGGGGCGCTGGCGCTGACCGCCCTCTCCGCCCGGCGCAAGCAGGTGTGGACTCTCGACCGGCTGCACCCGGAGCTCAGCCTGTGAGAATCGTGCCCATGGAAAGCAGAACACGCCGCGAGGTCACCCGGCAGAAGCTCTACGAGGCGGCCGTCACCCTGATCGCGGAACAGGGCTTCTCCTCGACGACGGTGGACGAGATCGCCGAACGCGCCGGGGTCGCCAAAGGCACGGTCTATTACAACTTCAAGAGCAAGGCCGAGCTTTTCGAGGAGCTGTTGCGCCACGGCGTCGGGCTGCTCACCGCCTCCCTGCAGGCCGCCGCCGACGAGACAGCCGAGCGGGACGGCACCAAGGTGGAGGCCCTGGACGCGATGATCAGGGCCGGCCTGGGCTTCATCGACCGCTACCCGGCCTTCACCCAGCTGTACGTCGCCGAACTGTGGCGCACCAACAGGGCCTGGCAGTCGACGCTGCTGGTGGTACGCCAGGAGGCGGTCGCTGTCGTGGAGACCGTGCTGCGCGAGGGAGTCGACAACGGCGAGCTGAGCAAGGAGATCGACATTCCGCTGACGGCGGCCGCGCTGGTCGGGATGGTGCTGGTGGCGGCGCTCGACTGGCAGGCGTTCCAGCGGGAGCGGTCGATCGACGACGTGCACTCCGCGCTGTCGCGGCTGCTGCACGGGCGGGTCGGCGGCTGCTAGGGGGTGTCTGACAATTCCCCGTGGGTCAAGGAGCGGCGTCCGGTGCGTGCGATCGCAAGGCACCGGACAGTCCTCGTAGCGGAGCTACTAGGGCTTTTCGGTAACGCTGCGAGCGTGCGTGCCGGACGCCGCGACGCCGCGGGGAATTGTCAGACACCCCCTAGCTTGAGATTTAACCTCCGGATTCGAACAGCTCCGACCAGCCCTTCCTGCCGCACGAGCAGGCCCCGCAGCACAGTCGGAAATCTAAGCAAGTCGGGACAAACGGTGCGCATGTTGGTTCCGTGAAGCCGACTTGCGGTCGTGTTCGAGCGGCGAGGTTAAATCTCAAGCTAGGGCCTTGTCCGGCGGCCCCCTCACGTCTTCGCCGCGGGGCGGCAACAAGCGCCGGTCCGGCAAAGCTCGATCCCCCCGAGCCTCGCCGGACCGGCGCTGTGGTGCCCCCGTGGCCCCCGTTCCCCCGTGCACCCCCGTTGCGTCAGGGGAGCCGCGCCGCTCCGCCGCCCCGTGTCGGCGGTACCGGCGCTGCGCCCCTTCCGTGCTCCACACTCTTCCGTCTGCGCAGGTGGGAGCCCATCCGCGCAACTACTCATCTCGGACACTAGGTACGGATACTCAGGGCTGGGCGCTCAACCCCAGTCGGCCCGGTGGGCGACGGATACGATCGCGTCCGTGTCTGTACTCCCCCTGGTCTTCACCAGCGGCTGGGCCAGCGGGATCAACGCCTATGCGGTGGTCCTCCTGCTCGGCGTCTTCGGCGCGACCGGGCTCACCGACGAAGTGCCCGAGTCGCTTCAGCGCACTGATGTCCTGGTCGTCGCCGGGGTGCTGTTCGTATGCGAGGCGGTTGCGGACAAGGTCCCGTACGTCGACTCCGTCTGGGACTCGGTCCACACCGTCGTCAGACCGGTCTCGGGAGCGGTCGTCGGCGCTCTGCTGGCCGGCCAGAGCGGCTCGCTGCCGGACCTGGCGGCGGGTGCGGTGGGCGGCACGACAGCCCTGATGAGCCATGTGGTGAAGGCCGGAACGCGGATGGCGGTCAACACTTCGCCGGAACCGTTCAGCAACGTCGCCTTGAGCACGGCGGAGGACCTGGGCGTCGGGGCCGTCATCACGTTCGCGATGTTCCACCCGGTCGCCGCCGCCGTCATCGCCGCGACGCTCCTCGTTCTGGGGCTCGTGATACTGGTCTTTCTCGCATCCAGGATCCGCCGGTTCCTGCGGCGCAGAGCGCAGCGGCGCGAGGAGAGACGCATGGCGGCGGGGGCGCGTCCCGGGCCCCGGCCTCCCGGCTGAACTGTCAGTGGTGGCCGCTACAGTCCCTGCCATGGCACGGATTGTGGTGATCGGCTCCGGGATGGGCGCGATGGCGTCCGCCGCCCGGCTGGCCGTCGCGGGCCACCGCGTGGCGGTGTACGAGCGGGCGGCGACCTACGGTGGCGCACTCGGCAGGTACGCACGGGAAGGCTTCGTCTTCGATACGGGGCCGGGCCTGCTGCACCTGCCCGCCGTGTATCGGGACCTGTTCGCCAAGACGGGTAAGCAGTCGCTGGAGCAGTGCGTCGACCTGGCCCCGGTGGACCCGGCGAGCCGGCACCTCTTCGCCGAAGGCCCCGACGTCTCACTGCCCAACGCCTCGCGCGCCGGTGTCGTCTCCGCCCTGGACGCGGCACTGGGTTCCGGGGCCGGAGAGCGCTGGGGCGAGTTCCTGACCCGGGCCCGCGAGGCGTGGGACCGGACCCGGCGTCCGCTCCTGGAGGAGCCGCTGCGCCCCGACTGGCAGGTGCTCGGCCGCGACCCGTATCCCTCGGTGCGTCGGCGCCGGATGCTGCGTGGCGTCCGGGAGGCGGCCACGATCGGCGAGATCGGCGCCTGGGAGCTGAAGCACCCCGCCCTGGCCGCTCTGCTGGACAGTTACGCGCTCGCGTATGGGCTCGATCCGCGCAGCGCGCCGGCGGCGGCGGCCGTCCTGCCGTACATGGAGCAGACCTTCGGCAGTTGGTATGTGCGCGGCGGGATGCGGGAGCTGGCGCGGGCGGTGTACGAGCGGTGCCTGGCCCGCAGGGTGGAGTTCACGTTCGGCTCCGAGGTCGTCGCGATCATGGAGAAGGGCGGCCGGGCGTCGGGCGTTGAGCTGGCCGACGGCACGGCCGTCGACGCCGACTCGGTGGTCCTCGGTGCGGATCCGCGCACCCTGGAAATTCTGGCCCCCGACCGCGCGACCTGGGCGGCCCAGGACGTCACGCCGGGTCCGGTGCCGCCAGGCCGGTTCACGCTCTTCCTGGCGCTGCGGGGCGGCCGCCCCGACGGCGTCGCGCACCGGACGGTGGTTCACTCCCCCGACGCCGGCGCGGAGGCGTCGGCGGTCTTCGGCGGTGTGCCCGCCGAGCGGCCCACGGTGACAGTGCTGCGGCCGGACGACGCACTGACGCGGCCGGACGAAGACCGCGAGGCGGTGACGCTCACCGCCACCGTGGCGCCGCAGGGCCCCGCCGACTGGACGGACGGGGCGCGGTCCGAGGCGTACGCCGACGCACTGGTCGAGGCGGCGCTACGGGCCGTGCCCGACCTGCGCGAGCGCCTGCTGTGGCGGGAGATACGTACGCCGGCCGACACGGCCGCAGCGACGGGGGCCACCGGCGGCGCGGTGCCCGCGCCGGCGCTCGCCGGGGCCGGGGGCCGTCACCTGCATCCGGCCAACAGTTCGCGGCTGCCCGGCCTGCTGCTGGCCGGCGGGTGGGCGCACCCCGGCGGCGGGCTCGCCCATGCCGGGATGTCGGGGGCGCTCGTCGCGGGGCTCGTGGTCGAGGGCGAGGGGTTCCGCGGCTCGCAGTAGCGCTGCTGCGGGCCTCGGGACGCGGGCCCCAGGCCGGTCAGTAGCGGTACTGCTCGTTGTGGCCGGTGGTGTCGTAGCCGGTGGGCTGGTACGGCTCGTGGGGCGGCTGCTCGGCGTCGTACGGCTGCTCGCCGTCGCGCTGCGGTGGGACCCACACGCCGCCGGACGGCGTCTCAGCGCCGTACTGCTGGTGACCGTGCCCTTGGCCGTCGTACTGCTGACCGTCATACCCCTGGCCGTCGTACTGCTGAGTGCCGATGTACGGGTCGGAGTACGCGGCGTACTGCTGCTGGTCGGGCGGGTAGTCGTACTGGTCGGCGTAGGTGTCCTGAGAGGCGTAGGTGTCCTGAGAGGCGTAGGCGTCCTGCGGGGTGTACATGTCCTGGCTGGGCTGGTGGTGGCCGGGGTAGGTGTCGTAGCCGACGTAGCCCCCGAAGACATCGCTCTCGGGCTGCTGCTGCGCGGCAGCGTACGCCGCCGCGTCGTACACGCCGTACTGTCCGGTCTCCTCGGGCAGCGGCTGCGGGGCGTAGACCGGCTCGTCGGGAGCGGCCTGCTCGTACTGGAGGTCCGAGACCTCCAGGGTCGGCTCCTGTTCCGGGGCCGGGGCACCGCGCTTGCGGCGGCGGCTCTCGCCCGGCTTGCCGCCTATCGCCCAGCCCGTGGAGAAACCGCGGCGGAACGACAGCGTGACGTACGTCTGCCCGATCGCGAAGGCGACCGCGCCGCCCGCGATCACGACCACGGAGGGCAGCAGCACGCCGAGGACCACACCCATGAAGCCGGTGAAGGCCAGCAGCCGCCAGCGCAGCCGCGCCTTGTACTGCAGCAGCACCTCACCGAGCAGCCACAGTGCGACCGCTCCGAACGCGATGTAGAGGACCGCCCAGCCCATGCCCGCCCCTCTCCTGCGGCCGTAGCCCGGCAAGGTGACGGGTACGGCCGGTCACGACTGCTCGTGCAGTCCGAGATTCTCGTAGATTTCGAGCGTCGCCGTCGAGTTGTTGAGCGTGATGAAGTGCAATCCGGGGACCCCCTCGGAGAGCAGCCTCGCGCAGAACTCCGTGGCGCACTCGATGCCAATGGAGCGTACAGCCGCCGGATCGTCCTTGACTGCGAGGATCCTGTCTTTCAGCTCGGGCGGCAGCGCGGCGTTGCTGAGCTGCGGGAATCGCTCCAGCTGCTTGACGCTCGTGACCGGCATCACCTCGGGGATGATCGGCGTCTCACAGCCCGCTGCCTGCACCCGGTCGCGCATCCGCAGGTAGTTCTCCGGGTCGAAGAACATCTGGGTGATCGCGTAGTCGGCGCCCGCGCGGCACTTGTCGACGAAGTGCCGGATGTCGGTGTCCCAGTCGGCCGAGCGCGGGTGCATCTCAGGGAAGGCAGCGACGCCCACGCAGAAGTCGCCTGCCTCCTTGATGAGCCGGACGAGCTCGGCGGCGTACCGCACGCCCTCGGGGTGCTCGACCCACTCGCCCATCGGGTCGCCGGGCGGATCACCGCGCACGGCCAGGATGTTCCTGATCCCCGCGTCGGCGTACTGCCCGACCATGTTGCGCAGCTGGGCGACGGAGTGGTCGACCGCCGTGAGGTGCGCGACCGGGGTGAGCGTGGAGTCGGCCGCGATCTGCTGAGTCGCTCCGACCGTCCCGGCGCGGGTGGAGCCGCCGGCCCCGTAGGTCACGGAGACGAAGCTGGGGGCAACCGCCTCGACCCGGCGCAGCGCGTTCCAGAGGTTCCGCTGGCCCTTCTCGGTCCGGGGCGCGAAGAACTCGAACGAGTACGAGGTTTTGCCGGTCGCCAGCAGATCACGCACGGTACGAGCGTGATCCGTCCTGGTCGAAGCTGTGCCAAGGGCCATACCGGCAGGTTATCCAGGGGGCGACGGTCACCCAACCGGGCGAGGCAAAATGTTCGTATTGTCGCTTTGTTGTCCACCCATCGGACAGTTATCCGGCGTACGCCTGTCCGCCGCGCGCCCGCACCCGCTTCGCGAGCTCCGCCGTGGCGGACGCCGGGTCTTCGGCCTCCGTGATGGCCCGGACGACGACGACCCGGCGGGCACCGGCGTCCAGCACCTGGCCGAGGTTGCCCGCGCCGATGCCGCCGATGGCGAACCACGGCCGGCTCTGGCGCAGCGCGGCGGCGTACTCGACGAGGCGGAGGCCGGGGGCGTACCGGCCGGGCTTGGTGGGGGTGGGCCAGCAGGGGCCGGTGCAGAAGTAGTCCACGCCGGGTTCCGCGGCGGCTGCGTCCACTTCCCGCTCGCCGTGCGTGGAGCGCCCGATGAGCACATCGGCGCCGAGTATCGCCCGCGCGGCGGGCACGGGCAGGTCGCCCTGGCCCAGGTGCAGTACGCCCGCTCCGATGGAATGCGCCACATCGGCCCGGTCGTTCACGGCGAGGAGCTTGCCGTGCCTGCGGCAGGCGTCGGCGAAGACCTGGAGGTGCTCCAGCTCCTCGGCCGCCTCCATGCCCTTGTCGCGCAGCTGCACGATGTCCACACCACTGGACAGAACGGCGTCCAGGAACTGCGGCAGGTCGCCCTGGCGCTTCCGGGCGTCCGTGCAAAGGTAGAGCCGGGCGTCGGCCAGCCGCTCACGGGCCGTGTGCTGGGCCGTGGAGTGGGCCGTGGCGGGCTCGGTGGGCACGGGCATGGTGGGCATGGGCATGGTGAAATCCCCCCCGTGGGTGGGCGGTGCACGGACCAGGAAAGGCGCCGTGCACCGCTGCGCGGTTTGTGTCGTCAGTGATCAGACGGCGAGCGCCTGGGCACGCCGCTTCACCTCCGTGCCGCGATTCTCACTCAAAGCCTGCGCGGGGGTGCCGGGCAGGGTCGGGTCGGAGGTGAAGAGCCACTCAAGCATCTCTTCGTCGGTGAAGCCGTCGTCCCTCAGGAGAGTCAGGGTCCCGGCGAGACCCTTGACCACCTTGTCGCCGTCAATGAAGGCGGCAGGCACCTGAAGCACCCGGTTCTCTCCCCGGCGCACGGCGATCAGCTGGCCTTCCTTGACCAGCTGCCTCACGCGCGTCACCTCGACATCGAACCTTTCGGCGATGTCGGGGAGGTTGAGCCAGGCGGGGACGAGAGCATCGATCTTTGCGTCAATCTCGGTCACGAGGACAAGCGTGCCACCTGGGACTGACAGTCGGTAGTCGGGGCCTGCCGAGCGGGTGCCAAGCGGCGTGTCCCAGGGGCCGAGGACAGACCTGGACCGGCCGGCCGGTCTTACGGCCTGGTGCGAGATAGGGGACGGGCCCCGCGACGCCGGCTATCGCGCACCAGGCCGTTAGCGAGTCGCCGACTTGAGCGGTACGGAGGGATCGGCGGCCCGCGCCGCGTCGAGGGCCACGCCCGAGACGATGAGCCGGCGCCCCTGGGCGAGGTCGCGCGGCCGGCCCACGGCGAGCAGCGCGACCAGCGCCCCCTCGCGCAGCCAGCACACCGACCAGGCGTCGCCGTCCGGGTCGCCGCGCCAGAGCGTGGTGTCGGCGGACGCGTGGTGTCCCGCGTACTGCACGAAGCGGCCGAACTGCTCGGACCAGAAGTACGGGACGGGGTCGTAATCCTGCGGCGCCTCGCCCAGGATGTCCGCCACGACCGTGCGGGGGCCCTGGAGCGCGTTGTCCCAGTGGTGGACGAGCAGCCGTTCGCCGTAACGCGCCGAGGGGAAGGAAGCGCAGTCCCCGACGGCATACACGTCGGGCACCGACGCGCGCAGGCGGGCGTCCGCGGTGACGGAGCCGTCCGGTCCGAGGGCGATGCCGGAGCCGCCCAGCCACGCAGTCGCCGGGCGGGCGCCGATGCCGACGACCACCGCCCCGGCCGCGAGCCGCCGGCCGTCGGCCAGGACGACGGTGCCCGGCTCGATCGCGGCGACGCGGGCTCCGGTGAGCAGTTCGGCGCCGCTCTCGGCGTACCAGGCCGCCATGGGGGCGGCGACCTCGGCGGGCATGGTACCCGCGAGCGGCCGGTCCGCGGCTTCGACGACGGTGACCGCGCAGCCCGCCTGGCGGGCGGCCGTGGCGAACTCCGCGCCGATCCAGCCCGCCCCCACGACCACGATGTCGTGCTGTGCTGCGAGGACCGGCCGCAGCCGCGCCGCGTCGTCGAGCGTGCGCAGCAGGTGTACGCCGGGTACGCCCTCACTACCGGGCAGTGTCAGGGGCAGCGCCCCGGTGGCGAGAACCAGGACGTCGTACGGGACGGGGCCCGATGCCGTGTCGATCTCGTGCGCCTCGGGGCGTACGCGGGTCACTTCGAGCCCCAAGCGCACGGTGATGTCCAGGGCTTCGAAGTCGACGTCGAACGCCGAACCCTCGGCGCTGCCGAGCAGCACCGCCTTGGAAAGCGGCGGCCGGTCGTACGGCTGGTGCGGCTCGGCGCCGATCAGCGTCACGGGTCCGGTCCAGCCCTGCTCGCGCAGGGCCACCGCGGTCTGCACGCCGGCCATTCCGGCACCGACGACGACGACACGCCGCCCGGCCCGCCCCGGCGTGCTCCCGTGTGCCTGGCTATCCGTCCGACTCCACGTCTGCTCGCTCACCCGGTCACTCTAGATCCAAGAGCCAGAGGGGCTCGCTGCCCGGCGGACGGGGGCAGCTGTTCTACGACGCTCGTCCCGCCGCCCTCCCGCGACTCCCACTCCCACGTCTCCTCCAGACGCACCCGCCCGTCCGGCAGGTCCACGACGGTGGACACGCAGTGGCCCGACGCGGTCGTGCCGTCGTGCCGCAGCTGTACGTAGCGGAAGTCCAGCGCGTCGCCCTCTCGGGTGCCGACGAGGTGGCCGCGTTCGACATCGCCGCCCGCGTAGTCGGCCCAGATCCGGCCGCCCTGCTCGTGGTAGGTGAACCGGGTCTGCGAACCCACCTGGCCGGGCGCCTGGTCGGCGACCGGTGACAGGACGAGACCGTCGAGCGAACGGGCCACAGCGATTGCTCCCTTACAGCGCGTCGGGGCCGGGCGTTAGGGTGGCCACCGTACTCGCGGGAGCCCGGACGCACCGGGCTGAGAGGGAGGCTGGGCGGCCTCCGACCGACGAACCTGATCCGGGTCATGCGGCGAAGGGAGGGGCTGGACGCCCATGCACGCACACAACTCCTCGGACGTTCTCGTCGTCGGGGGCGGCATCATCGGTCTCGTCACCGCCTGGCGGGCCGCCCAGCGCGGACTGAGCGTCGCCGTCGCCGATCCGGAGCCCGGCGGCGGGGCGGCGCAGGTCGCGGCGGGCATGCTCGCAGCCGTCACCGAACTCCACTACGGCGAGCAGACCCTGCTCGGCCTCAACCTCGCGTCCGCCGCGCGCTATCCGGCGTTCGTCACGGAGCTGGAGGCGGCGACGGGGCAGGACGTCGGCTACCGCTCCTGCGGGACGCTCGCCATCGCGCTCGACACCGACGACCGCGCGCACCTGCGCGAACTCCACGCCCTGCAGAGCCGCTCGGGACTTGAGTCCGAGTGGCTCACGGGGCGCGAATGCCGCCGCCTGGAGCCGATGCTCGCGCCGGGCGTGCGCGGGGGCCTGCGGGTGGACGGTGACCATCAGGTGGACCCGAGGCGGCTGGCCTCGGCGCTGGTGACGGCGTGCGAACGCGCCGGGGTGGCCCTGCACCGCACGTGGGCGGACCGGCTTTCGGTCGTACGCGGGAAGGCGGCCGGCGCCGTACTCGCGAACGGCACGCAGCTGTCCGCCGGACAGGTGGTCCTGGCGGCCGGCAGTCTCAGCGGGCGGCTCGCGGGCGTACCGGAGGAGGTACTGCCGCCGGTACGCCCCGTCAAGGGTCAGGTGCTGCGGCTCGCTGTGCCTCGGGCGTACGCGCCGTTCCTGAGCAGGACCGTGCGCGCGGTCGTTCGCGGGAGCCACGTCTATCTCGTCCCGCGTGAGAACGGCGAGCTGGTCGTCGGCGCGACCAGCGAGGAGCTCGGCTGGGACACCACGGTCACGGCGGGCGGCGTGTACGAGCTGCTGCGCGACGCGCACGAGCTGGTGCCCGGCATCACCGAACTCCCGCTCACGGAGACCCGCGCGGGGCTTCGGCCCGGCTCCCCCGACAACGCCCCGATGCTGGGGCCGACCACGCTGCCGGGGCTGCACCTGGCCACCGGGCACTACCGAAACGGTGTGCTGCTCACCCCGGTCACAGGCGACGCCATGGCGGCGGTCCTGGCCGGCGGGGAGCTGCCGGACGCGGTGCGCCCGTTCACCCCGCTACGCTTCGCCGCCGCCCCCGGCCCCGCCACCGCCCCGGTGGCCACCACCGTGCCCGTACCACCTCAGGAGCAGCCGGTATGACCATTTGCGTGAACGGCGAGACCCGCGAGGTCGCCGACGGTACGACGCTGGCCGCGCTCGTCCGGACACTGACCCCCGCCTCCTCAGGGGTGGCCGCCGCCCTCAACGAAACCGTCGTTCCGCGCGGGCAGTGGGACGCCACCGCGCTCGGCGACGGCGACCGCATCGAAGTGCTCACCGCAGTCCAGGGAGGCTGAACCATGGCCGACGACGTACTCAGCATCGGCGACACCACGTTCTCTTCGCGTCTGATCATGGGAACGGGCGGTGCGCCCAGCCTTGACACCCTGGAACGCTCACTCGTCGCGTCCGGGACCGAGCTGACGACCGTTGCCATGCGGCGGCTCGATCCGACGGTCCAGGGAACGGTACTTTCCGTTCTGGAGAAGCTCGGTATCCGCGTACTGCCGAACACAGCAGGGTGTTTCACAGCGGGCGAGGCCGTACTGACGGCCCGGCTGGCGCGGGAGGCACTGGGTACGCACTGGGTGAAGCTGGAGGTCGTCGCCGACGAGCGGACGCTGCTGCCCGATCCGATCGAGCTGCTGGACGCGGCGGAGACCCTGGTGGACGACGGCTTCACCGTCCTGCCGTACACGAACGACGATCCGGTGCTCGCCCGGAAGCTGGAGGACGTCGGGTGCGCCGCGATCATGCCGCTGGGCTCACCGATCGGGTCCGGGCTCGGCATCCGTAATCCGCACAACTTCCAGCTGATCACCGAGCACGCGCGGGTGCCGGTCATTCTCGACGCGGGTGCGGGCACCGCGTCGGACGCCGCGCTCGCGATGGAGCTGGGATGCGCGGCGGTGATGCTGGCTTCGGCGGTGACGCGGGCACAGGAGCCGGTGCTGATGGCGGAGGCGATGCGGCGGGGGGTGGAGGCGGGGCGGCTGGCGTTTCGGGCGGGGCGGATTCCTCGGCGCCACTTCGCCGAAGCGTCGTCGCCCGCTGCGGGCCGGGCGGTGCTGGACCCGGAGCGCCCGGCGTTCTGACCGGCCGGAGCCGGGGCCCCGCCGCGGACCTTCACAGTGCGGCCTGCGAAACGTGTCCGCGGGGGCTCGTAGACTCGCCTGCGTGGATACGACCCTTCAGGACCCGCTCGTCGGGCACGTGCTCGACGGCCGCTACCGCGTCGATGCCCGCATCGCCGTGGGCGGCATGGCCACGGTCTACCGGGCCGTCGACACCCGCCTCGACCGGGTGCTCGCCCTCAAGGTGATGCACCCCACTCTCGCGGCCGACGCCTCCTTCGTGGACCGGTTCATCCGGGAGGCGAAGTCGGTGGCCCGCCTCGCGCACCCCAATGTGGTCGGCGTCTTCGACCAGGGCACGGACGGGGCGTACGTCTATCTGGCGATGGAGTACGTCGCCGGGTGCACCCTGCGCGACGTGCTGCGGGAGCGCGGCGCCCTCCAGGTCCGCGCGGCCCTCGACATCCTGGAGCCCGTGCTGGCCGCTCTCGGGGCCGCGCACCGCGCCGGCTTCGTGCACCGGGACATGAAGCCGGAGAACGTCCTGATCGGCGACGACGGCCGGGTCAAGGTCGCCGACTTCGGTCTCGTACGGGCCGTCGACACCGTCACCAGCACCACGGGGTCCATCCTCGGCACCGTCTCCTACCTCGCGCCCGAGCAGATAGAGCACGGCGCGGCCGACACTCGCGCCGACGTCTACGCCTGCGGCGTCGTGCTGTACGAGATGCTGACCGGCGCCAAGCCGCACTCCGGCGGCACCCCGGCCCAGGTGCTCTACCAGCACCTGCACGAGGACGTGCCCGCGCCGTCGGCGGCCGTGCCAGGGCTGGCCGTGGAGCTGGACGAGCTGGTCGCGGGCGCCACCGCCCGCGACCCCGAGTTCCGTCCTTACGACGCCGTATCACTCCTCGCACAGACCCGCCAGGCGCGCGCGGCGCTCAGCGACGACCAGCTCGACGCGCTGCCGCCACAGGCCCGCGCCCAGAAGCACGACGGCGCCCAGGACCGTACGAGCGTCATCGCGCGGGCGGTCGCGACCAGCACACCCATGGCGGCCGAAGCGCACGGCGGCCGGGGCGACGGCGCCGAGCCGCTCAACCGCACCAGCCGGCTCCAGATGCCCCCGCAAGCACCGCCACGGCCCGCACCGGCCGGGCAGGGCCTCGCACGCAGGCAGTTCGGGCAGCTCAGGCAGCCCGGCCGGCGGGGCGCCCTCGCGCTCGTGACCGCCGTGCTGCTCGTCCTCGGGGTCGGCGCCGGAGTCTGGTACATCAACGCCGGCCAGTTCACCCGCGTCCCCTCCCTCCTCGGCCAGACGGAGCGGGAGGCCACCGGGCGGCTGTCCTCCGCCGGGCTGGAGGTGCGGACGGTGCAGCGCGAGTACAGCGAGAGCTTCGATCGCGGCACCGTCATGGACAGCGACCCAGAGTCCCGCGCGCGCATCCGCGACAACGGTTCCGTCACCCTGGTCGTCTCGCGCGGCCCGGAGATCGTGAAGGTCCCCGACCTCGGGGGTACGCCACTCGCGAAGGCCAGGAGCGAGTTGAAGAAGGCCGGCCTGGCGCCAGGTGTCGTCACCGAAGCGTTCAGCGAGGACGTGCCGAAGGGGTCCGTCCTCAGTACGGACCCGCGCCCCGGCACCGGACAGAACCCGGACTCGGCCGTCGCTCTCGTCGTCAGCAAGGGCTCCCCCGTCGAGGTGCCCGACGTGACCGGCGAGAGCGTGGCGGACGCCAGGGCGGAGCTGGAGGACGCCGGGCTCACGGTGCAGGTCAGGCCCGGGCGGATCACCTCGCGGCAGGACGCGGGCTCCGTCGCCAGGCAGTCCACCGCGGCCGGCGCGCGACTCGCCGAGGGCGACACCGTCACACTCACCGTCTCCAAGGGCCCGCGCATGATCGCCGTGCCCGATGTGGTCGGCGACAGCGTCGACGAAGCGAAGAAGACCCTGCGGGAGGCCGGCTTCCAGGTCGAGGTGGACCGCCCCTTCCTCTCCTTCGGCGACGAGATCGCACGCCAGTCCGTGGAGGCGGGCGAAGAGGCCTCCGAAGGCAGCACGATCACCATCCGGACCAAGGGGCTGTAGGCCGTGCAGAGCACAGCGCGTATCGCGCCCATCCCGGCCCGCAACCCCGTCGGCGGCCATGTGCCCGTGACCGGCGGCCTCGCCGCCAAGGGGCTGGCCTACGCCCGCGAGATGGACGCCGAAGCCGTGCAGGTCTTTGTCGCCAACCCCCGCGGCTGGGCGACACCCGCCGGAAACCCGTCGCAGGACGAGCAGTTCCGCGCGGCCTGCGCCGCCGAACGGATACCGGCGTACGTCCACGCCCCGTACCTGATCAATTTCGGCTCCCACACCGAGGCGACGGTGGAGAGGTCCGTGGAGTCGCTGCGCCATTCGCTGCGCCGCGGCCGCGAGATCGGCGCTCAGGGGGTCGTGGTGCACACGGGTTCGGCGACCGGTGGCCGTCCGCGCTCCGAGGCGCTCGCGCAGGTACGCACGCACCTGCTGCCACTCCTGGACGAGCTGACGCACGACGACGACCCGTTCCTGCTGCTCGAATCGACGGCGGGGCAGGGGTCGTCCCTGTGCTCGCGGACGTGGGACTTCGGCCCGTACTTCGAGGCGCTCGACGCGCACCCGAAGCTCGGGGTCTGCCTCGACACCTGCCACATCTACGCGGCGGGGCACGATCTCGCGGGTCCCGGCGGGATGAAGCAGACGCTGGACCTGCTGGTGGACACGGTGGGCGAGGGGCGGCTGAAACTCATCCACGCCAACGACTCCAAGGACGTGGCCGGCGCGCACAAGGACCGGCACGAGAACATCGGCGCGGGCCACATCGGCGAGGAGCCGTTCCGCGAACTGTTCACGCACCCGGCGACCGAGGGCGTCCCGCTGACGATCGAGACGCCGGGCGGCAAGGAGGGCCACGCCGCGGACGTGGCCCGGCTGAAGGAACTGCGGAACTGGGCCGGTACGACGAGCTAGTGGGTGCTGAAGATCCGCCGGGAGCCCGGCCAAGGTCTTCAGCACCCTCCTAGAGCTCGGGGCCGTCGCCGGGTTCCTCCTGGTACGAGTACCGCTGCTCGCGCCAGGGGTCGCCGACGTTGTGGTAGCCGCGCTCCTCCCAGAAGCCGCGGCGGTCCGCCGTCATGTACTCGACGCCCCGGACCCACTTGGGCCCCTTCCAGGCGTACAGATGCGGCACGACCAGCCGCAGCGGGAAGCCGTGCTCGGCGGTGAGCAGCTCACCGCCCTTGTGGGTGGCGAAAACCGTCCGGTCGCCGGTGAAGTCGGCGATCCGCAGATTGGCACTGAAGCCGTACTCCGCCCAGACCATGACATGGGTGACGCTCGGCGCGGGTGGCGCGAGTTCGATGAGGGTACGTGCGAGGACGCCACCCCATTCGGCCCCGAGCATGCTGAATTTCGTCACGCAGTGCAGATCGGCCTCGACCGTGGCGAACGGCAGCGCCGAGAACTCCTCGTGGTTCCAGCAGTGCTTGCCAGCGTCCGCTGTGGCACCGAAGACCCTGAACTCCCAGCGGTCCGGCTTGAACTTGGGTACGGGACCGTAGTGGGTGACGGGCCAGCCACGCTGCAGCCGCTGTCCCGGAGGAAGCTGGGGGTGATCTGTTTCGTGACGTTCCCGGCTTTCCGGCTGACCCATGCCTCCATGGTGACAGACTGCAAGGGGTGGTCATGACCAGGTCTGCCCCGATTCGGGGCAACTCCTGATAAGCCTGTACTTACTGGACGCCCCTGGCCCACGGTGCGAGGATGCGCGAAACCTGCCCAGTTCCACGCCTGGAAGGAGCCTCTGCGATGCAGGGCGACCCCGAGGTCATCGAATTCCTCAACGAGCAGCTGACCGCCGAGCTGACTGCCATCAACCAGTACTTCCTGCACGCCAAGATGCAGGACAATTTCGGCTGGACGAAGCTCGCGAAGTACACCCGGGCCGAGTCCTTCGACGAGATGAGGCACGCGGAGGTACTGACCGACCGGATCCTCTTCCTGGACGGCCTGCCGAACTACCAGCGGCTCTTCCACGTGCGGGTGGGGCAGACCGTCACCGAGATGTTCCAGGCCGACCGGCAGGTCGAAGTCGAGGCGATCGACCGCCTCAGGCGGGGCATCGAGGTCATGCGGGCCAAGGGCGACATCACGTCGGCGAACATCTTCGAGGACATCCTCAAGGACGAGGAGCACCACATCGACTATCTCGACACCCAGCTGGAGCTGGTCGAGAAACTCGGTGAGCCGCTCTACATCGCCTCGCTGATCGAGCAGCCGAGCGAGGCCTGACTCGCTCAGGCCGCTTCGGGCAGAGCTGTCACGGGGAGAGCTGGCGGGGTGAGCGTCGCGCCGGTGAGCGGCGCCTGGCCCTGTTCGATCAGCACCCGGCGCGGACAAGCGCCGCGGCCGAGCAGCCCCTGGATCGTACGTACGCAGGAGCCGCAGTCCGTCCCCGCCTTGCTGACCGACGCTATCTGACGCGGGGTGCAGGCACCGGCGGCGGCGTGATCCTTGATCTGCTGATCCGTAATGCCGAAGCAAGAGCAGACGAACACGCGGTGCACCTCCTGACGGGGCCGAAGGGGACGACTAATCGGTAAGGTCAACCTAACCTTACCTGCCGCCCCTCGCACGGAAAAGCCCCGGATACGACTGTGGGGCGCGGATCACATTCGATCCGCGCCCCACACCCGGTTCAGCCCTGGGGGCTACCCGCCACCGGCTACTGGTCCCGGTACATCTCAGCGACCAAGAAGGCCAGGTCAAGCGACTGGCTGCGGTTGAGGCGCGGGTCGCAGGCCGTCTCGTAGCGCTGGTGCAGGTCGTCGACGAAGATCTCGTGGCCGCCGCCCACGCACTCCGTGACGTCGTCGCCGGTCAGCTCGACGTGGATGCCGCCCGGGTGCGTACCCAGGGCCTTGTGCACCTCGAAGAAGCCCTTGACCTCGTCGAGCACGTCGTCGAAACGGCGCGTCTTGTGGCCGGACGCGGCCTCGAAGGTGTTGCCGTGCATCGGGTCGCTCACCCACGCCACGGCCGCGCCGGAAGCGGTGACCTTCTCGACCAGCTCGGGCAGCTTGTCGCGGACCTTGTCGGCGCCCATGCGGACGACGAAGGTGAGCCTGCCGGGCTCGCGGTCCGGGTCGAGCTTGTCGACATAGGCCAGCGCCTCGTCGACCGTGGTCGTCGGGCCGAGCTTCACACCGATGGGGTTACGGATCTTCGAGGCGAACTCGATGTGTGCGCCGTCGAGCTGGCGGGTGCGCTCACCGATCCAGACCATGTGGCCCGATACGTCGTACAGGTGGCCCGTACGCGAGTCGATCCTGGTCAGGGCGGACTCGTAGTCCATCAGCAGCGCCTCGTGCGAGGCGTAGAACTCGACCGTGCGGAACTCCGCGGGGTCGGTTCCAGCCGCTTTCATGAAGTTCAGCGCGTTGTCGATCTCGCGGGCGAGCTGTTCGTAACGCTGACCGGACGGCGAGGACTTCACGAAGTCCTGATTCCAGGCGTGCACCTGGCGCAGGTCCGCGTAGCCGCCGGTGGTGAAGGCGCGCACGAGGTTCAGCGTCGAGGAAGACGCGTGGTACATCCGCTTCAACCGCTCGGGGTCCGGGATCCGGGCCTTCTCGGTGAACTCGAAGCCGTTGACGGAGTCGCCGCGGTAGGTCGGCAGGGTGATGCCGTCGCGGGTCTCGGTCGACTTGGAGCGCGGCTTGGAGTATTGGCCGGCAATCCGGCCCACCTTCACCACGGGCACGGAGGCGGCGTACGTCAGCACCGCGCCCATCTGGAGCAGGGTCTTGAGCTTGTTTCGGATCTGGTCGGCCGACACGGCATCGAAGGCCTCGGCGCAGTCGCCGCCCTGCAGCAGGAACGCCTCGCCCTTGGCGACGGCTCCCAGTCGGGCACGCAGCTGGTCGCATTCGCCCGCGAAGACGAGGGGCGGATACGACTCGAGGTCCGCGATCACATCACGCAGAGCCTCGGCATCGGGGTACTCAGGCTGCTGCGCCGCGGGAAGATCTCGCCAGGTGTTGCCACCCTCGGGGGTGGTCTTAGCGTTCACGGTCACCTTCACAACAGTACGGGGTCAGCCCGGCTGTCCATGCTCAGGCTCACCAGGTGAGACGGGTGTGGCGCGCTCCCCCGCGCTCGGCGCGGCCAGCGCCAGCGCCCAGTGTGTGCGGCGCAGCATAGCCCGCGCCATGAACGGGTGCACCCGGCGTACGACGCCCCAGTAGACGCGGCCGCGCAGACCGGCGGCCTTCGCGACAGTGCTGAGTGTGACGTACCGCTCGTCGACCAGGATCGACGCCCGGGCCCGCAGGCCCGCTGTGTCGACGTTCATCAGCAGCTCACCGCCCCCGCGGGCCACCACGGGGAAGGAGTCACGCAGGATCCCCGTCCAGGCCTCCGGGTCGCGTGGCATGCCGGGCAGCAGCTCCATCCGGTACGCGTCCCGGTAGGCGGGCCGGTCGATCGCGTCGCGGATCAGCCGGGCCTGCGGCGGGATCTCGACCGCGGCGGCCCTGGCCCAGGACAGCCGGTGGAGCAGCCGCACCCACGGCGACCAGCGCACCGGGTGCGCGACCCCGCCGGTCGCGGCCCGCTCGAAGTTGTCGAAGACCTCCTCGATGACCGTTCCGTGCGCCGCACGGACAGCGAGCAGCCACTGGAGCCGGGCGGCACCGCGCTGGTCCTGCTCCAGCACATGCCGGACCAGGCAGCGCTCGGGGCCGAGCGGTTCCACCGTCATCTCGTGGAAGCCGTTGTCGGGCGGCGCGAAGGCGAAGCGGACGCGGCGGCCCGGTTCGTACGCCGAGACGCTGTAGCGGACCGGGCCGTGCCCTCCGACCGCGCCCACGCCGAGCGGGCGGTCGAAGCGCATCGGATCCCAGGCCGGGGTCGGGAAGACCGGGTCGTCCTCGGCGGAGAGCCGGTCGAGCAGGGCCCCGACCACCTCCGCGGAAGCCTCGACCGTGCGTTCGTGGACATTCCGTACTGCGGTCACCGCACACACCTCCATACGCTTGCGTATGGTCCACCATACGGTACCGTACGGTCATGGCACAACGGCAGAACGGAAAGGCAGGAAAGGCCCGGCTGAGCGCGCAGGACTGGGCGGACGCGGCCCTCACCGCGATCGGCGAGGGCGGGCTCGCGGCCGTCGCGGTGGAACCGCTCGCCGCCCGGCTCGGCACCACCAAGGGCAGCTTCTACTGGCACTTCACCAACCGGGAGGCCCTCATCGAGGCCGCGCTCGCCCGCTGGGCCGAGACCGAAACCGAAGCGGCCATCACCGAGATCGACACCGAGCCCGACCCCGCATCCCGGATCCGCCGGCTCTTCACCGAGGCCACCACGTCGGCCATCGCCGACCCCCTGGAGGTCTCGCTGCTCGCCACCGCGGCGCACCCGCAGGTCGCCGCGACACTGCGGCGCGTGACCGAGCGCCGCGTCGACTATCTGGCCAAGCTCTTCGCGGATCTCGGCTTCCCCGAGCCGCAGGCGCGCCACCGGGGACTGCTCGCCTACAGCGTCTACCTGGGCCACACGCAGCTGGGACACGCCGCCCCTGGCACGCTCCCCCGGGGTGACGAACTCGGCTCCTATCTCGACGCGGCGCTCGACACGCTGATGCGACGCTGAGACACGCATGACGCCGGTGCCCGGTTCCGCTAGGGTGCGGAGCATGTTCGCGCAGACGACTCAGACCTGGTGGTGGACCGCTCATCCAGCGGCCCACTGACATCGCGCGCAACACGGAATCGCGAAGGCCGCCCGAGGGGCGGCCTTTGGTGTTTCCAGGGGCTGTTCCTCTCCACCCGGACCCACTCGGCCGGACCCACTCGGAAGGAACACCGCCCATGCTCATCAGCGAGCTGCTGGACGACACCCGCCCCTTCGCCCTCCTGCGCAGGCGGACCCCCGGCCATGACCACGACACCGTCGAACTGCTGATCGGCGACGTGCACCGGGCCGCGCGGCTGGCCGACATCCCGGCCGGCGCCGACGGCGTGCCCGTGCTCGCGCTGGTGCCGTTCCGGCAGATCAGGGAGCGCGGGTTCGACGTACGCGACGACGGGACGCCCCTGAGCGTGCTGGTCGCCGCCGAGTCGTACGCGCTGCCGCTCGACGACGTCCTCACGCAGCTGCCGGCCCACGAGGTGCGCGTGGAGGGCGGGGCCTTCGACGTCACGGACGAGGAGTACGCCGCAATCGTGCAGCGGGTCATCGAGGACGAGATCGGGCGCGGCGAGGGTGCGAACTTCGTCATCCGCCGGACCTTCGAGGGCGCTGTGCCGGGGTTCTCACGCGCCGACGCGCTGGCGCTCTTCGGGCGGCTGCTCGCCGGCGAGCGAGGAGCGTACTGGACATTCGTCGTGCACGACGGGGAGCGCACGCTGGTCGGGGCGAGCCCCGAGGTGCATGTGCGGATGAGCGGCGGCACGGTCGTCATGAACCCGATCAGCGGCACATACCGCTACCCCTCGGACGGGCCGAGCACCGAGGGACTGCTGGACTTCCTCGACGACGCGAAGGAGACCGCGGAGCTCTCCATGGTCGTCGACGAAGAGCTCAAGATGATGTGCACCGTCGGGGACAGGGGCGGGGTCGTCGTCGGCCCGCGGCTCAAGGAGATGTCCCATCTCGCGCACACCGAGTACGAGTTGCGGGGCCGCTCCTCCCTCGACGTCCGCGAGGTGCTCAAGGAGACCATGTTCGCGGCGACCGTCACCGGATCGCCGGTGCAGAACGCCTGCCGGGTCATCTCCCGGTACGAGCCCGGTGGCCGCGCCTACTACGCGGGCGCCCTGGCCCTGATCGGGCGCGACGAGGGCGGCGCCACACTGGACTCCCCCATCCTCATCCGGACCGCCGACATCAGCGCGGACGGCCGACTGCGGGTGCCGGTGGGTGCGACGCTGGTGCGCGACTCGGACCCGGACGGCGAGGTCGCCGAGACGCACGCCAAGGCGGCGGGGATCCTGGCGGCCCTGGGGGTGCGTCCCGGCGGGCCCGGCCCCAGCGGCGTACCACCGCGCCTCGCGGACGATCCGCGGGTGCGCGAGGCGCTGGACTCCCGGCGGGCCTCGCTGGCGCCGTTCTGGCTGCGGATGCAGGAGCGTACGCCGACGCTGACCGGGCACGCCCTGGTGATCGACGCCGAGGACACCTTCACGGCGATGCTGGCCCACCTGCTGCGTTCCTCGGGGCTCGATGTGTCCGTACGGCGCTACGACGAGCCGGGGCTGCGTGAAGCCGCACTCACGCACCGGGGGCCAGTGGTCCTGGGCCCCGGGCCAGGCGACCCGGCGGACGCGGGCGACGCGAAGATGCGGTTCCTGCGCGGGCTCGCAGCGGAGCTGCTGCGCGGGCACCGGCATGGGCTGCTCGGGGTCTGTCTCGGGCATGAGCTGCTGGCGGCGGAGCTGGGCCTGGCGACCGTACGCAAGCAGGTTCCTCACCAGGGGGCGCAGACGCGGATCGATCTCTTCGGGCGCCCTGAGACCGTCGGTTTCTACAACAGCTTCGCGGCACGCTGCGACGCGCGGGAGGCAGCGGAACTGGCCGCGCACGGTGTTCGGATCAGCCGCGACCCGGCAACGGACGAAGTGCACGCGTTGCGCGGCCCTGGCTTCGCGGGCATGCAGTTCCACCCGGAGTCGGTCCTGACTCTGCGGGGGACAGCCATCGTCGGCGAGCTGCTGGGTCAGCTCACCGAGGGGGCGGCGGCCGATCGCGTCCCGACTGGAAGCCGGAGGCCAGAGTTTCCGCGGCTCTCTCCCTGAAAAGGGGCGACAGGGGGGCGGGCCGGACAGGGAGATGTACGGCCCGCCCCCCAGCCGCTCAGCACCTGGGGGCCCGGACTACCGTCCGATGTCGTCGAGGCCGCGCTCGATGGCGTACCGGACGAGTTCCACCCGGTTGTGCAGCTGGAGCTTGCCGAGAGTGTTCTGCACATGGTTCTGCACGGTGCGGTGCGAGATCACCAGGCGTTCGGCGATCTGCTTGTACGACAGCCCCTTGGCGACCAGCCGCAGCACCTCGGTCTCGCGGTCGGTGAGCTGCGGCGCCTTCGGTTCGTCGGAGCGGACCGGGGCAGGGCCGTGGGCCAGCCGCCGGTACTCGCCGAGGACCAGGCCGGCCAGGCCCGGCGTGAAGACGGGGTCACCGGCCGCCGTGCGCCGTACCGCGTCGATGAGTTCGTCGGGCCCCGCCGACTTCAGCAGGTAGCCGGTCGCACCGGACTTCACCGCTTCCAGTACGTCGGCGTGCTCGCCGCTCGCGGACAGCACCAGGACCCGCATCGCCGGGTCGGCGCCGACCAGCTCCTTGCAGACCCGGGCGCCGGGCATCCCCGGCAGATTGAGGTCCAGAACGAGGACCTGGGGCGTCACGGCCCGGGCCCGGCGCACCGCCTGCGGGCCGTCGCCGGCCGTGGCGACCACGTCGAAGCCCGCGGCGGCGAGGTCGCGGGCGACCGCGTCCCGCCACATCGGGTGGTCATCGACCACCATTACTCGGATGGCCTGCGCATCCGGCTGCTCTTCGCTCATCGTGCCTGTCCTGCCTTCCCCCGCGGAACCTTCAGTTCGACTTCTGTGCCCTGCCCCGGAACCGAGATCAGCTCGGCCGTGCCGCCGATGTCCCGCAGCCGCCCGCGGATGGACAGCGCGACGCCGAGCCGCCCCTCGCCCTCCGCCTGGGCGAGCCGTCCGTCCGGAATGCCGGGACCGTCGTCACGGACCGTCACCACGACCTCCTGCGGCCAGTCCTCGACCAGAATCCAGGCCTGGGCGTCCTCGCCGGCGTGCCTGCGGACATTGTCCATGGCGGCACCGACAGCCGCCGCCAGCTCCCCGGCCGCGGCCCGCTCCAGCAGGACCGGGGCCCCGGGTTCGGCGAGGCTGACCTTCGATCCGGCATGCACGGCAAGCAGCGAGCGCAGGTCGCAGCGGTCCCCGTCCCCGAGGTGTACACCGGCGTCGTCCACCTCGACCTCGACCGCCCGGACGACCGCGCCCAGCGCCGCGTCCCGCGAGACGCGCGTGGCCGGAACCAGGCCACTGGAGACCAGGGTGCGCAACGCCACTTCCTGCTCCCCGGCCATCCTGCCGAGCTCCGCCGCCTCGCCGCCGAGCGAGGTGCCGCGGCGCTGCACCATGGCGAGGACCTGCAGGACGCTGTCGTGGATGTCGCGGGCCAGGCGTTCGCGTTCGCGGGTCGCCGCCTCGATCTCCAGGGCCCGGGCGAGTGTGCGCTCGGAGGCGCGGGCGACCTCGACGACGTAGCCGATGGCGATGGAGGCGACCCACACCAGCAGGACGTTGTGGAAGGTGTCCCGGCTGGGGCTGCCGCGCTCGATGATGTTGGCGACGGCGACGAAGGAGGACGCGAACGCCGCCCAGCGCCAGCCGCCCTTGATCGCGAACGCCAGGACGGAACCGGCGGTCCATATCGTCGGCAGCGTCGGACCGTCGATCTGCTGGGCCTGGAAGTCGGCGAGCGGGGTGAGCAGGATGCCGGTGAGGGCGAGGGTAAGGTCGGCGACGAGGAACCGCCGGGTGCAGCTCGCGGCGTTCGCCACCTTGGGGAGCGTGACGAGGGTCCACACCGACATCACCGCGAGGAAGACGATGGCCACCCACGGGCGCTCGAACGTCTCCCGGGTGAAGGCGAAGAGGAGCACCGCGTAGAGCATCGTCATGATGCGGTAGCCGGTCAGCGCACGCCACAGCGGCTGCTCGACCGACATCCGCACGACCCGCTCGCTCCGCGCCTTCGCCATCATCCCCACCCCTGGACGGACTCCGTTACGCCCGAGAACGTTCCGCCGCGGCCTTCACCGCTTTGACCTTGTCGGCCTTGGCCTTGTCCGCCTTGGCCGCCTTCTCGGCGTCGGCTATCTGGCGCTTGGCCGCCGTGGCGTAGATGTCGACGTACTCCTGGCCGGAGAGCTTCATGATCTCGTACATGACCTCGTCGGTCACCGACCGGAGAATGAACCGGTCGCCGTCCATGCCGTGATAGCGGCTGAAGTCCAGCGGCTTGCCGATCCTGATCCCCGGGCGCATCAGCTTGGGTACGACCTTGCCGGGCGGCTGGATTTTCTCCGTGTCGATCATGGCGACCGGGATCACGGGGGCTCCGGTGGCCAGTGCCACCCGGGCGAGGCCGCCGGGCTTGCCCCGGTAGAGGCGGCCGTCGGGCGAGCGGGTGCCCTCCGGGTAGATGCCGAAGAGGCCACCGCCCTCGATGACCTGGATGCCGGCCCTGATCGCGGCCTCACCCGCGCCACGTCCGCCCGAGCGGTCCACGGGGAGCTGGCCGACGCCCTTGAAGAAGGCGGCGGTGAGCTTTCCCTTGACGCCCGGCGTGGTGAAGTACTCGGCCTTGGCGATGAAGGTGACCTTGCGGTCGAGGACCGCGGGCAGGAAGAAGGAGTCCGAGAACGACAGATGGTTGCTCGCGAGGATCGCCGGCCCCTCGGCGGGAATGTTCTCGAGGCCCTCCACTGTGGGCCTGAAGGCGACCTTCAGGGACCCGCCGATGGAGAACTTCATTGCGCCGTAGATCAACCGAATGCCTTCCCTTGTGCGTTGAACAGACCATAACCCGCGCCCGGTCTGCCCTCCTGCGCACTGGCCGGCCGACGGATCTGGTCGGTGTCAGTCCGGTCGCGTACGGTGAAGTACATCTGACTGATGACTCATGACTCATGAACAGGAGACCCCGGTGCCGGTCCTCCCTGGAGCCGAGCCGTTCCGCCACGAGGGCGGGGAGGTCGGCGTCCTCCTCTGTCACGGCTTCACCGGTTCCCCGCAGTCGATGCGCCCCTGGGCCGATCATCTGGCCGAGCGCGGGCTGACGGTGTCCCTGCCGCTGCTGCCCGGGCACGGCACCCGCTGGGAGGACATGCAGCTCACGGGCTGGCAGGACTGGTACGCCGAGGTCGACCGCGAGCTGCGGGTCCTCGCCGAGCAGTGCGGCCAGGTCTTCGTCTTCGGGCTCTCGATGGGCGGCGCGCTGGCGCTGCGCCTGGCCGCGAAGCACGGGGACGCGATCACGGGTGTCGCCGTGGTCAACCCGGCGAACAAGGTGCACGGCCTCTCCGCGTACGCGCTGCCGGTGGCCCGCCATCTCGTCCGTACGACGAAGGGGCTGCGCAGCGACATCGCCAAGGCGGGCGCGGAGGAGGTCGGATACGACCGGGTCCCGCTGCACGCCGCCCACTCCGTGCGGAACTTCTTCCGGCTCGTCGACTCCGAGCTGCCGCAGGTGACACAGCCGCTGCTGCTGCTGCACAGCCCGCAGGATCACGTGGTGCCGCCGGCCGACTCGGCCCGGATCCTCGGCCGGGTCTCCTCGACGGACGTCACCGAGACACTGCTGGAACAGAGCTACCACGTCGCGACGTTGGACCATGACGCGGAGCGGATCTTCGACGACAGTTATGCGTTCATCGGCCGCCTCGCTCCGAGTGTCGGTAAGAAGGGGAGCACGACCGGTGGCTGAGCACGACGCGGAGCCTGCGGGCCGCGAGGACGAGCGGGAGCCGGACGAGGGTGCGGTCACCCCGGCTGCGGCCGGGGGCACGCCTGCCGCGGGCACGCCTGCCGCGGGCACGCCTGCCGCGGGCACCCCGGCCGGGGAGTCCGCCTCGGTGGACGAGGACGCGGCGTGGGCCGCGATCGTCGCGGGGTACGGCGCCGAGCCGCCGGACCCGCCGGGCGCGAAGCCGTTCAAGTCGATCGAGGACCTGACGCTGCTGGAGGGCGAGCGCAACGGGACGGGCACGGACCGTCCGAAGAAGTCCTTGAGGAAGGACCCGGCCGAGGCCGGTGCCGACCCCGGTGCGGGAGCCGATGCCGGTGCGGGAGCCGGGGCCGGGGGCGACCGGGACGACGCCGAGCCGGCGTCGTCGCTCGGCAGCTCCGTAGTGTTCGCGCCGGGTGTCGGCGGCCCGCGCAACTACTCGCTGGCCGAGCCGGGCGACGACGACCTGGAAGACGGCGACGAGGGCGACGAGGGCCACTTCGTCCCGCCGGAGCCGCCGCCGCTGCCGCCCGCCGACACAACGGCCAAGTTCGCGTGGCTCGCGGTCATAGGCGGTCCGCTGTTGCTGCTCATCGCCATGCTGCTCCAGTGGGACATGACCTGGTGGCTCACGACGCTGGGCGTCGGCGGGTTCCTCGGCGGGTTCGCCACGCTGGTGGGGCGGATGGCGCACGACGACGACGAGGACGACGACCCCGGCCGCGGCGCGGTCGTATAGGCCGGCCCCCGGACGCCCGCCGGGCGTTCGAGGAGCAGGTCCGGGGGCAGAGTCCCGGCTACGCCGCCGGTACCCGCAGCGCCGCCAGCACCGGGAGGTGGTCCGTCGCCGCCCTCACGTCGGCGTCCGGGAGCCCCAACGGCACTCCGCAGCCCAGTACTTCGATACCCGGCGTCGCGAAGACCGCGTCGATCCGCTGATGGGGGTCGCCCGGCGTCGACGTGTGCTCGCCGCCCCACGGCTTCACCGCCCAGCAGTCCTGCAGCTCCCCCGCCAGCCGGCGAAACGTCCGCCCCTGAGGACGCTCGTTGAGGTCGCCCCCCGCGATCGCGTGCGGCACCCCCATCGCGCTCAGCCGCTCCAGCAGCAGCCCGCCCTGTGCGTACCGTTCGTCACGCTGAAGGCTGAGGTGAGCGCTCACCACGCCGAGCCGCACACCCCCGATCCGTACCACCGCCGTCGCGAACCCCCGCTGGTGCAGCCCGGGCGTGCGCGGAAGCAGCACGTCCTGGGTACGCTCCACCGTCGCCCGCAGCGAGCACAGCAGCAGCGGCCCCGAAGCGGTGGCGCCGCCGCCGAGCACCACCAGGCCGGTGCGGGCCGCGAGCCACGCCGCCCGCTTGCGCCAGCGGAAGAAGCGCGGCGCCTCCTGGACCAGTACCAGGTCGGGTGCGCACGCGCTGATGACCCGGGCCAGCGCCTCGCGGTCGTCGCGCATCGAGCGGATGTTGTAGCTGAGGACGCGGATCACGGCCGAACCGTCCGGCTCGGTACGGGAGTCGGGCAGCGTACTCGTCGGACCAGTCGAACTCGTCGCCATGCGGATCAAGATACGGAAATGCCCGCCGCACCCCAAGAGGGCGCAGCGGGCACCACCGCGCTGTCGGATCCGCGCCGGCGGATCCGGTCGTCAGCCTTGGCGGGCCAGGTCCGCCGCGCCGACCAGGCCGGCCTCGCCGCCCAGTTGCGCCGCGAGCACCTGCGCGTGCGGACGCCACTGGCCGCCGATCAGCCAGCGCCGGAAGGACTTGCGGATCGGGTCGAGCACCAGCTCGCCTTCGTCGGAGACCCCGCCGCCGACGATGAACGCCGACGGGTCGAACAGCGACGCCAGGTCGGCGAGGCCCGCGCCCGCCCAGCGGGCCAGCTCCCGGAAGGAGTCGACGGCCACCGGACAGCCCTGGCGGGCGGCCGCGCTGATGTGCTTGCCCTCGATGCCCTCGACCGTGCCGTCGCCCAGGGCGAGCAGGATCCCGGCGTTCTCGGGGGTGGCGTTGGCGCGCTGCTTGGCGTACCTGACGAGGGCCCGTCCGGACGCGTACTGCTCCCAGCAGCCCTGGCTTCCGCAGCCGCACAGCAGACCGTCCGGCACGACCCGGATGTGGCCGAACTCGGCGGCGACGCCGAAGCGTCCGCGGCGCAGCTTGTTGCCGATGATGATGCCGCCGCCGAGGCCGGTGCCCAGGGTGATGCAGATGACGTCCTCGTGGCCCTTGCCCGCGCCGAACCTGTACTCGCCCCAGGCCGCCGCGTTCGCGTCGTTCTCGACGACCACGGGCATGCCGACCCGCTGCTCGACCTTGTCCTTCAGCGGCTCGTGCCGCCAGTGGATGTTCGGCGCGAAGAGGACGGTGGCGCGCTTGTCGTCGACGTAACCCGCGGCACCGATGCCGACGGCCTCGATGTCGTGCCCCTTGCCGGCCTCGGACACCGTGGAGCAGATGGCGTCGACGATGCCTTCGGCGGTCGGCGGCGTGGGCACCTTGTGCGTGTCGAGAATGGTGCCCTCTTCGTCGACCACGCCTGCCGCGATCTTCGTGCCGCCGATGTCGACGCCGATGGTGAGTCCCATGTGTCCCTCAGTTTTCGGTCGAGCCCCGCTAGGGGCAACCGTACCCGAGGGTGGGGTCAGTCAAGGTCGATCTGCTCGCCCGCGGACGGGCCCTCGGGGCCGTCGTCCCGCTTGGCGTCACCGGTCGGCACACCGCCGGTGGGCGACGAGTCGCGGGTCCAGCCGCCTTCCTGGCGCTGCACGGCGGAGCGGTACGCGGCCAGCAGCTCGCCGCCCGCGGCGGCCAGGTGGTCGAAGACGTCCGGATTGCGCTCGATGACCGGCTCGACGGCTGCCTTCGCCTGGTTGATGAACTGGCTGACGGCGCCCTGCGCGGCCGTGCCGGGCAGCGACGACTGGAGGGAGGAGACCTTGTCGGCGACGGCGTCGACGAGCTTGCGCAGCTCATCGGCGGCGGACCCCGGCTGCGCCCCGGCGCCGGCGCGACGGCGCGCCTTCTCGGCGGCGAGGTCCTCGGCGCACGCCTTCGCCCAGGCATCGGCCTCGGGCTCGGCGGCCCGGGGCCGGACGCCCTCGGGCCCGGCGGGCTCGGGCTGCGGCTCAGGTGCGGGACGCTCGGTGGCATCGCTCATGGCGGACACTCCTGCGGCAGGGCGGGCGGTTCGTACGGTACGTACGTCCCGTACCTCCGACGTTACCCGAACGGTGGCAGGAGGTTCATCGTGCTTGCGGCCAGAGCCGGGGATCGGGACCGAATCGCACCCGCAGCACCCCGTCCGCCAGGCCGGCGCCCGAGACCTCGCAGCGGCGCAGGGCGGACGGCAGGGGCAGGATCCGGCGGAACGCGCCCACGTCGACGACGAGTTCGTCGCCGCGCCGGACCAGGCCGAGGTCTTCCTTGCGGGCGCCGGGCAGCGGAAGGTGCCAGACGAGGACCCCGTCCTCGGCCAGCCGGTCCTCGACGGGCCACGGCCGGGCCTCAGGTCTCGGCCCGGCCTCGGCGGCCGGGGCGGCAGGGGCTTGCAGGCCCTCCGGGCCCGCCAGCTCGGCGAGATCCTCCAGGCCGCGCGGATCACGGCCCAGGTGACGCACCTCGCGGACCGGCGCCGCCGGCTGCCAGGCGTCGTGCCACTCGGCGAGGCTCTTGTGCTGCTGTCCCGCGAGCGTGGCCAGCCAGGTGTCCGGGGAGTCGGGCGGCAGGACCCGGTTCGCCGTCACCGTCTCGACGGTGAGGCCGAAGAGGGCCAGTGCGCTGCGGGCCGTACGCAGAGCATCGGTGCCCGCCGGCCCCGGCTCGGCGACCAGTCGCACCGTCGTGCCGGGGTCGGCGAGCAGCCCCTGGACGGCGGCCAGTTCCGTTTCGCGGCGGGCCGCGGCCTCGTACAGCCACTGCGCGGGCATGGGGACACCGGCGAGCTGGGCGAGCACGGGCCGCAGCGCGCGGGCGGCCTGGCGCTCGGGCGGCAGGAGCCGGCGCAGGTAGCGGCGCAGCTGTTCGGGAAGGGCGAGGGTGGCCAGGGCCGAGTTCAACGGTGGCAGGTCGACGACGAGAAGGTCGTACGCTCCCCGGTCGGCGCCGTCGGGGCCGAAGGCCCGCAGGGCGTGCAGCAGCGCGAACTGTTCGCTGCCCGGCAGCTCTGTCAGCTCCCCGCCGTCCAGACGGTTCGCGCCGAGCAGGTCGAGCGCGGTCCCCGCCCGTTCCTGGAGCGCCAGCAGTTCCCGTCGGAACTGGGCGCCCGAGTCGGTCCTGGCCGCCCAGAGCCCCGGCGCGGCCTCGGCCGGCGCGGATCCGGTGCGTATGCCGAGGGCCGCGCCCAGGGTGTCCACCGGGTCGGCGGACAGCACCAGTACGCGGCGCCCGGCCCGCGCGGCGGCCACGGCGGTCGCGGCGGCGACCGTGGTGCGGCCGGCGCCGCCGGGGCCGGTGACCAGGAGGGTTCGCTGGGCCGTGGGCATCAGGACATCAGGCTTTCGGTGCGCTCTCGACGCGCTTCTTCAGACCGGCCAGGGCCCGGTCGATGATGACCTTCTCGGCCTTGCGCTTGATCATGCCCAGCATCGGGATCTTGACGTCGACCGTCAGCCGGTACGTGACCTCCGTGCGGTCAGGACCGACCGGGGCGAGGCTGTACGAGCCGTCGATCGCGCGCAGCATCTGCGACTTGACCAGCGTCCAGCTGACCTCGCGGGCTCCGGTCCAGGTGTACGCGAGGGTGTGGTCGTCCTTGATCGCGCCGGCATCCAGCAGCAGGCGTACCTGCTCGGCACGGCCCTGGGCGTCGGTGCCGAGGACCTCCGCCTCCTTCACCTCGCCGGTCCACTCGGGGTAGCGGGCGAAGTCGGCGATCACGCCCATCACGTCGGCCGGTGTCGCCTCGATCATGATGCTCGAGCTGGTGTGTTCCGCCATCACTGTGGCTCCTCCAGTGCGGTTCCGGTCAGGGGCATGTGCCGCGTGCAGGCTATCGCGCCCCGTCAGGTCACCACTCCAGGGCCCAGGGGCGGCCGGTGGCCGCGAAATGGCCGACGTTCACGCATTCGGTGGCGCCGACGCGCATGCGCTGGACCTGCGGTTGGTGCACGTGGCCGAAGAGGGCGTACCGGGGGCGGGTGCGGCGGATCGCGTCGAGCAGCGCCCGGCTGCCGCGCTCGAACCGGCGGGCCACGGTGTCGTACACCAGCTCGGGAACCTCGGGCGGAATGTGCGAGCAGAGCACGTCGACCTCGCCCAAAGCCTCGACCTTGGCGGCGTACTCCTCGTCGTCGATCTCGTACGGCGTGCGCATCGGGGTCCGCAGGCCGCCGCCGACGAAGCCGAAGACACGGCCGCCGATCTCGACGCGCTCGCCGTCGAGGACGGTGGTGCCCGGGCGGGCGTATTCGGGCCACAGCGGCGGCATGTCGACGTTGCCGTAGGTGGCGTACGTCGGTGTGGGGAAGGCCGCGAAGAGTTCGGCGTACTGCTTGCGTACCGCCGCCTCGGTGGCGCCGGCCCGGTCGACGCCGGCCCACAGCCTGCGGCCCAGCTCGCGCGCCTCCTCGAAGCGGCGCGCGGTGCGCAGCTCGACGATCAGGTCCGCGTTCGCGGTGCCGAACAGGTCGGGGAAGATGCCGCGTGAGTGGTCGGCGTAGTCGAGGAAGAGGACCAGGTCACCGAGGCAGACGAGGGCGTCCGCGCCGTCGCCCGCCCGGGCCAGGTCTCTGGCGTTGCCGTGTACGTCGCTGACCACATGCACTCGCATGACGATCACACTAGGACGCCCGCGTTCCTCTGAGGTAGAGGGGCCCTTCCCGGGCAAAGCTTGCCGGGAGGGGCACTAGAGGTGGCCGGACCTGCGGTAACTTCCGTGTCGCCGCAGGGGTGGACTAGTCTGCGCGAAGCACCGTCACCTCGTGTGATGCAGCAGACATCTGGCCGGACCCCCCTATCGGGAACCGACTACTGGTGGGTAACGTCCGGGCAGTCCAAACGTGCTCACCCCACTGAGCACCTGCCCGGTCTTGGACCGCAGCCGACGTGCACACCGACGTGGCGCCGGCGCCCGATGAGGAGCAGCAGTCTTGCGCGAGTTCAGCCTTCCGGCCCTGTACGAGGTCCCCTCGGACGGCAACCTGACAGATCTCATCCGCCGCAACGCCACGCAGCACCCCGATGTGGCGGTGATGAGCCGCAAGGTCGGGGGCACCTGGACTGATGTCACCGCGACCGAGTTCCTCGCCGAGGTCCGGGCCGCCGCCAAGGGCCTGATCGCGGCCGGCGTCCAGCCGGGCGACCGGGTCGCCCTGATGTCCCGTACCCGCTACGAGTGGGTGCAGATGGATTTCGCGATCTGGAGCGCCGGGGCGGTGACCGTGCCGGTGTACGAGACCAGCTCCGCCGAGCAGGTGCAGTGGATCCTGGGCGACTCCGGCGCGGTCGCCGTGATCGTCGAGAGCGAGGCGCACGCCGCCGCGGTGGCGTCCGTGCGCGACGGGCTGCCGGCCCTGCAGCACGTCTGGGAGATCGACCGGGGCGCGGTGGAGGATCTGCGTACCTCCGGCGCCGAGATCACGGACGGGACGGTCGACGAGCGCAGCGCGAGCGCCAAGGCCGACGACCCGGCGACCATCGTCTACACGTCGGGCACCACGGGCCGCCCCAAGGGCTGTGTGCTGAGCCACCGCAGTTTCTTCGCGGAGTGCGGCAACGCGGTGGAGCGCCTGAAGCCCCTGTTCCGTACCGGCGAGTGCTCGGTGCTGCTCTTCCTGCCCGCCGCGCACGTCTTCGGGCGGCTCGTCGAGGTGGCAGCGGTGATGGCGCCGATCAAGCTCGGCTGCGTACCGGACATCAAGAACCTCACCGACGAACTGGCCTCCTTCCGGCCGACGTTGATCCTCGGTGTGCCGCGCGTCTTCGAGAAGGTCTACAACTCTGCGCGGGCCAAGGCGCAGGCCGACGGCAAGGGCAAGATCTTCGACAGGGCCGCGGACACCGCGATCGCCTACAGCCGGGCGATCGGCACCCCCCAGGGCCCGGGTCTCGGGCTCAAGCTCAAGCACAGGCTGTTCGACAAGCTGGTCTACAGCAAGCTGCGCGCGGTGCTCGGCGGCCGCGGCGAGTACGCGATCTCCGGCGGCGCTCCGCTGGGCGAGCGCCTCGGCCACTTCTTCCGCGGCATCGGCTTCACGGTCCTGGAGGGGTACGGGCTGACGGAGTCGTGCGCGGCGACCGCGTTCAACCCGTGGGACCGACAGAAGATCGGTACGGTCGGCCAGCCGCTGCCCGGCTCAGTCGTGCGGATAGCCGACGACGGTGAGGTGCTGCTGCACGGCGAGCATCTGTTCTCGGGGTACTGGAACAACGAGTCGGCCACCGCCGAGGCGCTGACCGACGGCTGGTTCCACACCGGTGACATCGGCACGCTCGACGAGGACGGCTACCTCGCGATCACCGGCCGCAAGAAGGAGATCATCGTCACGGCGGGCGGCAAGAACGTCGCCCCGGCGGTGATCGAGGACCGCATCCGGGCGCACGCGCTGGTCGCGGAGTGCATGGTGGTGGGCGACGGGCGGCCGTTCGTCGGCGCGCTGATCACCCTCGACGATGAGTTCCTGGCCCGCTGGGCGGCCGAGAACGGCAAGCCGGCCGGTTCGACGGCGGCGGCGCTGCGGGAGGACCCGGAGCTGCTCGCGGTCGTCCAGCAGGCGGTGAACGACGGCAACGCGGCGGTGTCGAAGGCGGAGTCGGTGCGCAAGTTCCGTGTCCTGGCGACCCAGTTCACCGAGGAGGCCGGTCACATCACGCCGTCGCTGAAGCTCAAGCGCAACGTCGTGGCGAAGGACTTCGCCGACGAGGTCGAGGCGATCTACCGAGGCTGACCGGGCCCGTTGCGGCGTACACCGGTGCGGCGCGGGTGCGGCGCGGCTCCACCGGTGTACGGGCCGCCGTGGCTGGCTTCAGGCAGTCACGGCAGCTCAGGCCGTCACAGCAGCGCCCTGAGCTTGTGCGCGAGCAGGTCCCAGCGCCACTTCTCCTCGACCCACGCCCGGCCCCGCTCCCCCATCCGCCGGCGCAGTTCAGGTTCCTGCAGCAGCGCGGCGATCCGGTCGGCCGAGTCGTCCACCGCCACCGCGGTGGGCCCGCCTCGCACCACCCACCCCGTCTCCCCGTCGAGTACGGCGTCGGGTGCCCCGCCGGAGTCGCCGGCCACGACCGGCAGGCCGGTGGCCGAGGCCTCCAGGTAGACGATGCCGAGCCCCTCGACGTCGAGCCCGCCCCGGCGCGTACGGCATGGCATCGCGAAGACGTCGCCCGCGCCGTAGTGCGCCGGCAGCTCCGCCCAGGGCACGGGGCCGGTGAAGCGCACCGAGTCGCTCACGCCCGTCTCCGCCGCCAGCTTCCTCAGCTCCTTGGCGTACGGCCCGCCGCCCACGATCAGCAGGACCGCGTCGGGCACCGCGCGCAGTATCCGGGGCATCGCCAGGATCAGCGTGTCCTGGCCCTTGCGCGGTACCAGCCGGGACACGCACACGACGACCGGCCGGCCGGCCAGCCCGAGGCGCTCGCGGACCGCGTCGCCGCCGGAGCCGGGGTGGAAGGTCTCCTCGTCGACGCCCGGCGGCAGTTGCACCATGCGTGCTGCGGCCTCCGGGGTGAGCGCGGCGGCGATCCGCGACCGCGTGTACTCGCCGAGGTAGGTGATCGTGTCCGTACCCTCGCCGATCCTGCGGAGCAACTGCCGGGACGCCGGCAGCTGAGCCCAGCCCGCCTCGTGGCCGTGCGTCGTGGCGACGATGCGCCTCGCGCCGGCCTCCCGCAGTGCGGGCGCCATCAGCCCGAGCGGGGCCGCGGCGCCGAACCACACGGAGGAGCAGCCGTGTTCGCGCAGCAGCCCGGCCGCGCGGCGGGTGACGCGGGGCGTCGGCAGCAGCATCGTCGCCCTGTCCCGTACGACGGTGAACGGCTGCTCGGCGTCGAAGGCCGCCGTGGCCCGCGCCCCCTCGTCGCCGCGCTTCCAGGTGGAGGCGTAGACGACCAGCTGCTCGGGGTCCAGGCGCAGGGCCATATTGTGCAGGAACGCCTGGATGCCGCCGGGGCGGGGCGGAAAGTCATTGGTCACGATCAAGGTCTTGTGCATCGCCGCCGACAGTACCGAACCGCGCGGTGTCCTGGCGGCCTGGCCGCCCTGGCACCCGCACGGCCGCCCCGGCATCATGTCTCCTTCAGCCACGACGGAACGGACGAGGTCGTCATGACGGGCACACCCCGTACCAAGCCCCCTGCCCCCCTGCGGATTGTGACTGTCTGGGTGCTCACCAGGGCCGTACTGCTGCTGTTCGTCTTCAAGGTGCTCGTCGTGCCGGGCCCCGACGTCACCAGCGACGTGTCGGTGATCTACCAGGGTTGGTACGAGGTGCTCAGGACCGGCACCTTCCCGCAGGACGACGTCACCTGGCAGTACCCGCCGGCCGCCGCCCTCGCGATCCTCTCCCCCGCCGTGCTGCCCTTCCTCGGCTACGCGCAGGCCTTCTTCCTGCTGGCCTGCCTGTCGGACGCCCTGGTCACGGGCCTGCTCGTGTACGCCGGCCGGCGCCCCGGCAAGCGGTTCGCCGGGGCGTGGGTGTGGGTCGCGGGCCTGCCGCTGCTGGGCCCGACGGCGTACGCCAGGTACGACGTGATGGTCACCGCGGTCGCCGTGGCGGCCCTGCTGGCCGGGGCGCGCCACCCGCGCCTGCTGGGCGCGCTCGCGGGCTTCGGGGCGCTGCTGAAGGTGTGGCCGGCGCTGCTGCTGGCCGGCACGGCCCGCGGGCGCGGGACCCGGCTGGCCTGGACGGCGGCGGCAGTGGCCTCCGCCGCACTGCTGGCGCTGCTCTGCGCGACGATGCCGGGGGCGCTGGCCTTCCTGACCTTTCAGCGTGACCGGGGCACGGAGATCGAGTCGCTGGGCGCGCTCGTCTTCCACGTCGCCCGGCACTTCGGCTGGGAGGGCGAGGTGCTGCTCAACTACGGCTCGATGGAGTTCCTCGGCCCGTACGTGCCGCTGGTCAGTACGGCGGCGATGGGGCTGACGGCGGTGGCGTTCGGCTGGCTGCTGCTGTGGCGGCTGCGCGCGCGGATCTTCCGGGCGTCAACCGTGTCCGACGCGGCGTTCACCGCGGTGCTGCTGTTCACGACCACGAGCCGGGTGATCAGCCCCCAGTACCTGCTGTGGCTGGTCGGCCTGGCCGCCACGTGCCTGGCCTTCCGGGGCAGCCGCATGGACCGGCCCGCGTGGCTGGTGCTGGCCGCGACGGGCGTGACGCTGCTGGAATTCCCGATCTGGTTCTCGCACGTCGTCGCGAGCGACGTGTGGGGCGTACTGCTGCTGGTGGTACGCAACGGCCTCCTGGTCGCGGCGACCCTGATGGCCGCGAAGCGGCTGTGGCTGGACACCGTTCCTGGTGCGGCGCCGGAGAGCGTGCTGCCCGGGCCGCGGGCGGAGGAACGGGAGCTTCTGCGGTCGTAGGCGCGGACCAGCGTCCAGCGTCCGTCCCCAAACGCCGAACGGGCTGGGTGTGCCGGGGGGCGCGGGCCTGGCCCGAGTGTGGCCCGGGTTTGGCCCTGCCGGGGCTTTCCCCGACCCGCCCCTTCCCGAACCGGGGCTCCGGCCCCGGACCCCGGTCCTCAAGCGCCGGACAGGCTGATTTTGTCCCGTGCTGCGGCTCGGCCGGGGAGTTCTCCCGCGTGGCTCACCCGAGCCGTTCGCGTACGTACTCCCGCCAGCGCGCCGAGAAGTCCTCCGACGTAGTCCCCAGCTCCCCCCGCATCGCCTGCGCCACGGCATCCTCCCGCTTTCCCCGCTCCCGCTCCGTCCCCACCGCCCGGTAGAACGCGGTGAGCTTCGCCTCGCCCCACTCCCGCGCGATCAGCTCGCACGCAAGCCAGGCGCCCTCGTACGCCCGCGCCAAAGCTCCGGCGTCCCTACCCCCGTCCCCCGCAAAGCCGAAGTCCTCGTCCACCGGCAGCTCCGCCGGCGCCTCCCCCGCCCGTACCGCCCGCTGGAGCTGCGGTGCGATCTCGCCCGCCAGGCGGCTGCTCTCGCGGTACGCCGTCCAGTCGGCGAAGCCCTCCGAGAGCCACAGCGGGGTGGCGGCCGAGGTGTGCGCCCGGGTGGCGACGTGCGCCGTCTCGTGGGTGAGGACCACCTGCCGCCCGTGCGCGCCCAGCAGCGCATACGCCTCGGGATTGACGATCACCCGGTCCGCCGGCGCGGGCGCCGTCCCCGGCCCCCCGTCCCCGCCGCCCCCGGCCTCGCCGGTCGTGACGGCCGCTATACCCCGGTACCCGGCCGCCGGTGCGCCCAGCAGCGATCCCATGGCCTCCAGCGACGCGGGCACCAGGACCACCACCCGCCGCGCCCACCGGCCCGGCCACGCCCGGTCGGCCACCGGCACCGCGCGGTCGGCGGCCCGGGCCGTGTCGCGCAGCCGCTTCGCGTCCTGGCCGACGCCGAGCACCAGGCTGCGTTCACCCCGTACGACGGTGACTCTGCCCTGCTCCCACAACTGACGCCCCGCTCCGCTGCCGGTCAGGTCGGCCGCGACGTACCAGCGCCCGCCGCGTTCGGCCAGGTCCAGCTTCTCGGCCGCCTTCACGGGGGCTTCGTCGTGCCCTTCGAGCCGGTAGCGCAGCTCGACGTCGACGGTGACCCGGCCGGTGTCCGTGCGGTCGAGGCCGGTCAGCCGGTACTCCCAGGAGCGCAGCGGCACCTCGGCGAGGTTCGCGAACTCCCGGCGCTCCGCGGCCCGCAGCCGCACCGCCCCGGCGTCGACGACGGACAGGAAAGCCGCCTCGTCGAGGTCGGTGACGGCGTCCGCCCTGCGGTCCAGCATCCGCTGGATGTCCCGCGTCGCGGTGTCCGCGGGCCGGGCCGGGGTAGAGCACCCGGACGCGAGGACCAGCGTGGCGACGACAGGCCCCGCCCACCGCCTCCGCCGCGCCCACCGCGACCCGTACCGCCGACCTGCCATCCGGCGATCGTACGGGCCCGCTGGGCGCCGTGGTCAGACCCGGGTCACCGACGAGACGGGCATCATGGCGACGGGGTCGTAGCGCACCGGGGCTCCCGGGTAGGGCGCGTGCACCACCTGGCCGTTGCCGACGTACATGCCGATGTGGCTGGCGTCGTCGCGGTAGGCCACGAGGTCGCCGGGCTGGGCCTGGTCGAGGGAGACCTGCCGGCCGGCGTACCGCTGCGCCTGCGAGGTGCGCGGCAGGGAGACGCCGGCCTGCGCGTACGACCACTGGGTGAGCCCGGAACAGTCGAAGCCGGACGGCCCGTTGGCGCCCCAGATGTACGGCTTGCCCACCGCCCGCAGCGCGGCCCGCACGGCGGCCGACGCCCGCCCGGAGGCGGGTGCGTCGCCCGCCGCAGCGGGCGTGGGCGGTGTCTCGCCGCCGCCGGAACGTGAGGACCGGCCGTCGAACTCCTCGCGTTCGGCCGACGGCAGCGAGTCGAGTAGCCGGCGCGCCTCGGCGAGCTTGCGCTCGACGGTCCGCTTGTGGCGGGCGACGGCTGCCCGGCTGCGTTCGAGTTCGCCGAGCTTCGCGGTGGCCTCGGCGCGCTGGCGCCCCAGGCCCCGCTGGGCGGCCCTGAGTTCGCTCAGGGCGCCGACCTGGCGGTCGCCGATACGGTCGAGGGCCGCCGCCTTGGCGAGGTAGCTGTCGGGGCTCGCGGACAGCAACAGCGCCAGGGCCGGGTCGATACCGCCCGCCCGGTACTGCGCTCCGGCGACCGAACCGAGCGCCCCCCGCATCCGGTTGATGCGGTCCTGGCCCCTGGCGACCCGGTCACGGACCCTCCCGACCTCGGCGCGCAGTCCGTCGGCGAGCTCGTCGGCCCGGTTGAACCGCTCGGTGGCCTGCTCGGCCTGCTCGAAGAGCCGGTCGACCCGCGCCTGGGTGCTCGTGGCGGTGGCCTGGCGGGTGCCCTGGGGGTCGGCGCTCGCAGGGGAAGTCGCGAGCGCTGCCGCGGCCGTTGCCGCGGCGGCGGAGTAGACAGTTACCCGGGCGCTCTGTGTGAGGCCGGACTGTGAAAGACGCCGATGGGTCGCCACAGGAAGCCGCACTCCCTTCCGCTGCGTGCAGCCCCCTGCCGCCCGGGCGGGCGGACCGATGGACCGGGGAGCTGCGCGTGCAGACAGTAGCCGCGCGAACACGCACCGGCCAAAGGCGGCGCGACCCGAACACAGGGACGCCCCGCCGGAGACCCAGGTCACCGGCGGGGCGGGCAGTCAGCGCGAGTTGCCGGAGTTCGCTCGAATGGGCGGTGTCGGCAGCGACTGTGGCGCGTTCGTCAGACGCGCGTGCCGAACTGGAAGGTGCCCATGTAGTCCATCGACTCGTAGCGCACACTGGCGCCCGGCTTCGGGGCGTGCAGGATCTGGTTGTTGCCGGCGTAGAGGCCGACGTGCGCCAGGTTGTTGAAGAACACCAGATCGCCCGGCCTGAGCTGGCTCTTGCTGTAGAGCTTCTGGCCGTCGTTGTGCTGGGTGAACGTGGTGCGGGTGATCGAGGCGCCGGCCTGGGCGTACGCCCACTGGGTCAGTCCCGAGCAGTCGTACGAGTTGGGGCCCGACCCGCCGGATACGTACGGCTTGCCTATCTGGGTGGCGGCGGCGGACAGCGCGGCGGCGCCGAGACCCGAAGCGGCCACCTCCTTCTTGCCCAGGCTCACGCGCTCGGTGGCGGCGCGGCTGGCACGCTGCTCCTTCTCCGCGATCTCCGCGCGCTCGGCGGCGGTGAGCGTGTTCAGGAGCCGCTGCGCCTCGGCGAGCTTGGCCTGGAAGCTCTGCTTCTTGTCGCCGAGTTCCTTGCGTACGTCCTCAAGGTCGGCCAGCTTGCCGCTCGCCTCGGTGCGCTCCTGGGCGAGAGTGCGCTGCTTCGCCTGGATCTTCTCGAGCGCCTCGGTCTGCTTGGCGCTCAGCTGGTCCATCGCGCCGGCCTTGTCCAGGAAGCTGTCCGGGTCGGCCGAGAGGAAGAGCTGCACGGAGGGGTCGATGCCGCCGGAGCGGTACTGCGCGGTGGCCACCGAACCGAGCTCGCCGCGCAGGTCGTTGAGGTCCTCCTGGCCGCGGGCGACCTTGTCCTGGAGGTTGTCGACCTCTTCCTTGAGCTTGTCCTGGCGCTCCTTGGACTGGTTGTACTTCTCCGTGGCGGCCTCGGCCTCGTGGTACAGCTTGTCGACCTTGGCCTTGACCTCGCTTTTGGAAGGCTTGGGGTCGGCCTGAGCGGTCTGGGACGTGAGAGCGACGGCTGCGGCTGCTGTCGCGGTGAGCACGGTCACACGAGTGCGGCTCGGCTGCTTGGGACGACGGTGGGACGCCACGAAGGCGAGCTCCTTCTTCCTCGAGCCGCCTACCGGGCTGAGGGGGACGGATCCCCGGCTCCACTTTTCGGTTCCCCCGCGGAACTGGACCGAATGGAGTGGACTCGGCGGTGTCTTCGCTGCCACCCCGGATGGGTGATCTACCGTGCGAAGGTTCGAGGTCAGACATTAGTGACCTTCTTGTGATCAGTTCAAATCCTCACGGGCAAAAACTCGCCCAGTGGTCACATTCTTTACTCACATCACACGCGCAGTAGCGGCCACTTGACGGTACGTTCCGTCAATTCGGGCATTACGCGGGTAAGTTACGAGACGCACTAGACTCGCGAAAGCCGCTTCAGCAGCAAGGCGGACGCGACCGGCCTCGCCCCCGCCTTCGCGACGCCGTCGGCCACCTCGCGGTCGGTCGAGGCCACCACCACGGGCCGCCCCGGCGGCTCCGCCCGGGCCAGCTGCCTGATGAGCTCGTCGGCGGTCACCCCCGGCTTGCTGAACAGCACCCGCACCCCGCGCGGCGGCGCGAGCAGCACCGGGGCGACCAGTTCGGCCCCGTCGAAGACACATGTCACCTCGGCGCCGGTCTGCGCGGCCAGCATCGAGAGGCCACCGAGCAGCCGCAGCCGCTGCTTGTCGAGCGGCATCTGCGGATATCCGGTCTTGGTGACGTTGTAGCCGTCCACCAGCAGATGGCACTGCGGTAGTTCGAGGAGCTGGTCCAGCAGCGCGGGGTCCGTCTCGGAGAGCGCCCTGGCCGCGATGTCCTTGGGGGTCATACGTCCCGGCTCGACGGCGTCGACCGTGTCCGCCGGGTGCAATGAGGCGGGCGGCAGCGCCAGTTCGCGGCGCAGCCCCTGGGCCGCGTCGAGCACGGTGTCGAGCAGCAGCCGCAGCCGCATGTCCTCGATGCTGCGGCCCTCACGCACCGCCCGGCGGCTCGCCTCGACGGACGCCTCCGCCTCGCCGAGCCGGGCCCGCAGCCGCCGGGCCTCGCTCTCAGCGGCGGTGATCCGGGCGCCGGTCTCGGACTTGAGCACCTCGGTCTCGGCACGCGTACGCCGCAGGGCTGCCTCGCCGCGCTTGACATCGCTGAGCGCGCTGCGGAGTTTGCGGTGCAGCACATCGGCTTCCTTGCGGGCCGCCTCAAGTTCGCTGCGCAGCCCCGCGGACTCGCTCCTGGTCTGCTCGCGCGCGTGCGCGACCTCCTCGCGCAGGCGTTCCAGCTCGCGCTGGGCGGCCTGGTCGGCGCGCTCGGCGTCCGCCCGCTGGGCCTCCTCGCCGACGGCGGCCACCAGCTTGACCCAGCCGGCCGGGCGCAGCACGTACGCCGCGGCCGCCACGTCAACGGGGTCGGCCGCGGCGGGCGGCGAGCCGGATTCCAGCGCCCCGGTGAGCTCGGGCTGGGCGGCGCGCAGCCGCTCGCCGATGCGCTGGCGGAAGGCAGTGTCGCCCTCCAGCGCGGCGGCCATCGCGTTGCCCGCGAACTTGGCGCGCCGGGTCGGGGTGAAGCGGGCGTACTGCCTCAGCTGGCCCGGGAGTTCGGCGACGGTGAGCCCGCCGAAGGCGTCCGAGACCAGCGCGACGACCTTGCGCCGTACGCCTTCGGGCAGCGGGCGGTCGAGCACCTCTGCGGCGTCTGGGGCCGAGTCGGCCGGTTCAGCGCCGCCTGCCTGCTCCACAATCCGTCACCCACTACCTTCTCGGCCGGTCCCCTCAGGATCCGGCGCCCGGCCTGTCCACCAGTTCGATCTGATCCACCGCGTTACACCAGCGGCAGCGCACGGACTCGATGGTCTCACTGACCACCTCGCGTTCCTCGACCTTCGACTCTCCGGCCAGGTCGAGGTGGACGTACTCGACCACCTTCGAGGAGCGGGTCACGTCGAAACGCGTGAGGTTGCCGCACAGAGCGCATCGCCAGCGCGTCCCGTCGGTCGGCTGGGGAACCGTCGTCATCGTGCGTCCTCTTTCGTTGTGCCTACTGCCCGTAACCCTACGGCCTCACGCCTCCCCCGGGTGGCGGAGAGTCCACGCTGCAAGACGGGGTCCGGCGAGGCGCTCTGTCCAGCTCGGTACCGTTACGACATGATCTGATCATGATCAATTGGCGGGAAGTGGCCCGGGGACCCGTAGTGACGTACGGCGTGATCGGCCTGTGCTGCCTGATCTTCGCGATCGGCCCCATCTCCGGACTCAACCCGGTCTACGGCACGGGCGACGTGCTGCTGGCCGCGCAGGCGGCGTACTTCGAGCGCTGGGGCGTGATCCCGGACGAGCTGCTGAGCGGATCGCTCGACGCCCTGACCACCCCGTTCACCGCGCTGTTCGTGCACGGCACCTGGCTCCACCTGCTCGGCAACCTGCTCTTCCTGTTCGTCTTCGGCGCCATGGCAGAGGAGCGGATGGGCCGCATCCGGTTCGCCCTGTTCTACCTGGGCTGCGGCTACCTCGCCCTGGTCGTGTACGCGCTCGCGCACGCCGAGTCGGACCAGACGCTGGTGGGTGCGTCGGGGGCGATCTCGGCGGTGCTGGGCGCGTTCCTGTTCCTCTTCCCGAGGGCGCGCGTCACCAGCCTCTTCCCGTTCCTCTTCTTCCTGCCGCTGCGCTTCCCCGCCTGGATCGTGCTGATCTTCTGGTTCGCCCTGCAAGGGATCGCGGCACGGCAGGCCGGCTCGGGGCCCGGGGTGGCCTACCTCGCGCATCTGGCGGGGTTCGTCGCCGGCTTCCTCTACGCATGGGGGCGCTTCGGGCGTACGGCTAGAGTGAGGACCCCAGCGCCGGCCACCGAGGGAGAAGGCAAGCCGTGATCACCGCGATCGTGCTCATCAAGACCAGCGTGGACCGCATCCCCGAGATCGCCGAGTCGATCGCCGCGCTGGAGAGCGTCAGCGAAGTCTTCTCGGTCACGGGTACGTACGACCTGATCGCCATGGTCCGGGTGGCCCGGCACGACGACTTGGCAGAGGTCATCCCGGGCCGGATCAGCAAGATCCCCGGCGTGGAGGGCACCGACACGCACGTCGCGTTCCGCACGTACTCCCAGCACGACCTGGAAGCGGCCTTCGCCATCGGCCTCGACGCGTAGCCCGGTCGCCGGACCGGGGTCACACCGCCGGGACGCAGCGGCCGTCCTCGGTGCGGTAGCTCCACTTGGCTCCGTCTGCGACGAGCTCCTTGACGGCGCCGACGAAGCGCTCCACGTGCTCGTCGGGCGTACCGGCGCCGAAGCTGACCCGGATCGCGTTCAGCGAGCGTTCGCCCGGCTCCGCCTCCGGCGCACCGCACTCGCCCTGCTGCTCGGGGTCGGTGCCGAGGAGCGTACGCACCAGGGGGTGGGCGCAGAACAGGCCGTCCCGTACGCCGATGCCGTACTCGGCGGAGAGCGCGGCGGCGAAGTGCGAGCTGTTCCAGCCGTCCACCACGAACGAGATGACGCCGACGCGCGGGGCGTCGTCGCCGAACAGTGACAGCACCCGGACCGCCCCGACTTCCGCCAGGCCCTCGCGCACCCTGGCCACCAGCTGCTGCTCGCGCTCGACCAGGGTGTCGAAGCCGGCCTCGGTGAGTGCCTTGCAGGCGGCGGCGATCGCGTACACACCAATGACGTTGGGCGAACCGGCCTCGTGGCGGGCGGCCGTGGTGTGCCACTCGACGTCCACACCGCCGTCGGCGCGGCGGGCGACGGTGCGCGAGGCGCCGCCGCCCGCGAGGTAGGGGTCGGCGGCCCGCAGCCAGTCGGCGCGGCCGGCGAGGACGCCGGAGCCGAACGGCGCATACAGCTTGTGCCCGGAGAAGGCGACCCAGTCCACGTCGAGTGCGGCGATGTCCACCGGGTGGTGCGGGGCGAGCTGCGCCGCGTCGAGCACGATCCGCGCGCCGTGGGCGTGGGCCGCGGCGGCGAGTTCCCTGACCGGCCACAGCTCCCCGGTGACGTTCGAGGCTCCCGTCACGCACACGAGTGCGGGGCCGTGGAGGGCGCGGTCGGCCAGCGCCCGCTCCAGCGTCTGGACGGCCTGGGCCGGCGTCCGGGGGGCGTCCAGGTAGGTGACCTCAGCGTCGCGCCACGGCAGCAGCGAGGCGTGGTGCTCGGTCTCGAACACGAAGACGTCGCAGTCGGCGGGCAGGGCCGAGGCCAGCAGATTGAGGGAGTCGGTGGTGGACCGGGTGAAGACGACCTGGTCGTCCTCGCGGCAGCCGAGGAACTCGGCGACGGTGACGCGGCTGGTCTCGAAGAGATCCGTCGACAGCTGGGAGAGGTACCCGGCGCCGCGGTGCACGCTGCCGTAGTACGGCGCGTACGCGGCCACGTCGTCCCACACGCGCTGCAGGGCGGGGGCGCTGGCCGCGTAGTCGAGGGCGGCGTAGGTGACCTCGCCGCCGGTGACGAGCGGCACGAGGACATCCCGTCCCAGAACCGGCAGGGGGGCACAAAGGGTCTGGTCGGCGGCAGCGAGGGAAACAGACATGGCGAACTCCCGTGAGGAACATGCGAGTTCACTGCACCGGCGTAGAGCGCGGCAGCGCAGGAACGAAAGGAAATGAGAGTGCGGAAGTGGGGCCTGAAGCCCTATCGCATTCGCTTGCTCACGAGACTGCTCCCTTGAGGACCAGGACCCCAGGGGTGGCATCAATGGATGCCAGGGGTCCGCGCTTGCCGCGGACCTTTCTGTCCACGACCTGGTCTTCACCCGGGGCACCCCGCCACGGACGGAGGGTTGCCGGACAGCAAGCCGGGGCCAAAACGCTGTCACTCATGACCTGACCAGCATCCTGCCACACCCGCGACGCGACGCAAGGCGCAGTCCACACACTGGACCGCGCCCCGCGTCACATCTCGCCTGGCCAGTGCCGTGACTGTTGGGGCACTAGTGCCGCGACCGGCAATGTTTGCCCCATAAGGAGCGTCGTCCAGTGCGTGCGATCGCAAGGCGGCCGGAAGTCCTTGGATGGGGTCTCCCCTGCTCTCCCCTGCTCGAACGAAGTTGAGCGCTTGGGGAACGAGCTACCAGGGCTTTCGGTCAACGCGGCGAGCGTGCGTGCTGGACGGCGCGACGGGGCAAAGCTTGCCGGGAGCGGCACTAGCTGTTGCTGGCGGCCACCCAGCGCTCCAGCGCCGCACGCGCCGCACCGGAGTCGATCGACTCCGCCGCCTTGACGATGCCCGCCGCCAACTGGTCGTTGAGCGAGGCGTCGGAGGGGTCGAGGGCGACCAGCGCCGCAGCCGTGTTGAGCAGCACCGCCTCGCGCACCGGGCCGCGTTCCCCGGCCAGCAGCCGGCGGGCGACATCCGCGTTGTACGACGCGTCCGCGCCCCGCAGCGCCTGAACGGGCACGATCTCCAAGCCCACGTCACGCGGGTCGAAGGCCTGCTCGGTGACCGACCCGTCCCGTACGGTCCACACGCGCGAGGTCGCGGTCGTGGTCAGCTCGTCGAGGCCGTCGTCGCCGCGGAAGACCAGCGCGGAGTTCCCCCGTGCGGCGAGAACGCCCGCCACGATGGGCGCCATCCGGGCGTCCGCGACACCGACCGCCTGCGCCCGTACCTGCGCCGGGTTGGTCAGCGGACCCAGGATATTGAACGTCGTCTGCGCGCCCAGCTCCTTGCGCGCCTTCGCCGCGTACCGCAGGGCGGGGTGGAACTTCACCGCGAAACAGAAGGTGATGCCTGCTTCCTCGGCCACCTGGGCGACACGCAGGGGCGTCAGCTCCAGGTTGACGCCGAGCTTCTCCAGCACGTCCGAGGCGCCGCTCGCCGAGGACGAGGCACGGTTGCCGTGCTTGACGACCTTCGCCCCGGTGCCCGCGACGACGATCGCCGACATGGTGGAGATGTTGACCGTCTTGGCCAGATCGCCGCCGGTGCCGACGATGTCGACCGTACGGCCCGGCACCTCGATGGTGTTGGCGTGCGCGTACATCGCCCGTACCAGACCGGTGACCTCGTCGACCGTCTCCCCCTTGGCGCGCAGCGCGACCGCGAAGCCGGCGATCTGGGCGTCGGTCGCCTCGCCACGCATGATGCGGTCCATGGCCCACGCCGTGTCGTCGGCGGACAGGTTCTCGCCGCGCAGCAGGGCGTTCAGCACACCCGGCCACGAGCCGGCCGCCACGCTGCCGCCGCCGACCGGGGTCACAACGTTCATGGTCCGCTCCAGGGTCCACAGCCAGTAAGGATGCCTCCTACCCTATCCAGCGCCGGGCACAGCGAAGAGCCCCGTCCGTGGGAAGGACGGGGCTCACGCTGTGGCGAAGCAGTTCAGGTCGGGGACCTGCGGGGATCAGTGGTGGCCGTGGCCGCTGGTGATCTCCTTGTACTCCTCGGCGGTCGGCTTGGGGATCTGGGTCCCCTCGCCGTAGTAGCCCTTGCTCAGCTTGGCCCTGAGCTTCTGGCCACGCGTCAGCTTGCGCTCGACACCGTTCTCGTCGACCGTGGGGCCGATCTTGGCCGGCTTGTACTGCTCGTGCGCCGTGAGGGTGTGCAGCTTCTCCTGGCTGAGCGGCTCGTGGACCTCGATGAACTCACCGTGCGGCAGCCGCTTGATGATGCCGGACTCCCGTCCGTGCAGCACCGTCTCGGCGTCGCGCCGCTGCAGACCCATGCAGATCCGCTTGGTGATGACGAACGCGAGGACCGGTCCTACGAAGTAGGTGATCCGGACGAACCACGTGATCGAGTTGATCGACAGGTTGAAGTGCGTGGCGAAGATGTCGTTGCCACCGCCGAGCAGCATGATCACGTACCCGACGACCCAGGCGACACCCAGTCCGGTCCTGGTCGGCGCGTTGCGCGGCCGGTCCAGGATGTGGTGCTCCCGCTTGTCGCCGGTGACCCAGGACTCGATGAACGGGTAGACCGCAATCGCCCCTAGGACCAGACCGAAGACGACCAGCGGGATGAACACGCCCAGGGCGAGCGTGTGGCCCCACAGGTTGATCTCCCAGCCGGGCATCACCCGGATGAGGCCTTCGGCGAAGCCCATGTACCAGTCAGGCTGTGCGCCGGTGGAGACCTGGTCCGGACGGTACGGGCCGAGCGCCCAGACCGGGTTGATCGTGAACAGCGCCGAGACGGCCGCGATGACACCGAAGACCAGGAAGAAGAAGCCTCCGGCCTTGGCCATGTAGACCGGCAGCAGGGGCATGCCGACGACGTTCTTGTTCGTACGGCCGGGACCCGCGAACTGGGTGTGCTTGTGGTAGAAGACCAGGATCAGGTGCGCCACCACGAGGCCGAGCATGATGCCCGGCAGCAGCAGGATGTGGATGGAGTAGAACCTGGCCACCATGTCGTGGCCGGGGAACTCCCCGCCGAACAGGAAGAACGAGATGTACGTGCCGACGACGGGCGTCGCCAGGATCGCGCCCTGCGTGAAGCGGACACCGGTGCCGGAGAGCAGGTCGTCGGGGAGCGAGTAGCCGGTGAAACCGGTGAACATGCCCAGGACGAACAGCAGGAAGCCGAACATCCAGTTGATCTCACGCGGCTTGCGGAACGCGCCCGTGAAGAACACGCGCATCATGTGCACGAACATCGCCGCGAGGAAGATCACCGCGGCCCAGTGGTGGATCTGCCGGATGAGCAGACCGCCTCGGACGTCGAAGCTGATCTCCAGGGTCGACGCGTAGGCCTCCGTCATGCGGATGCCCTGCATCGGCACGTACGAGCCGTGGTAGACGATCTCGTTCATGCTCGGGTGGAAGAACAGCGTCAGGTACACACCCGTGAGGATGATGATGATGAAGCTGTAGAGGCAGATCTCACCCAGCATGAAGGACCAGTGGTCCGGGAAGATCTTGCGCATGTTGGCCTTGGCGAGGCTGTAGATGCCCAGCCTGCCGTCCGCCCAGTCGGCGACCCGCTCACCTGCGGGTGCCTCTTTGCGCTTTTCTTCGGTCACGGTGCTCATCCGCGCTCCCAGAAGCTAGGACCGACGGGCTCTTCGAAGTCGCTGAGCGCTTCGAGGAATCCTTCGTCATTCACGCCGATCCGCAGCTGCGGAAGGGCGTGGCCGGCCGGGCCGAAGATGACGCGCGCACCGTCGGCGAGGTCGAAAGTGGACTGGTGGCACGGGCAGAGCACGTGATGCGTCTGCTGCTCGTACAGGCTGATCGGGCAGCCGACGTGGGTGCAGATCTTCGAGAACGCCACGATGCCCTGGTGGGACCAGTCGAGTTCGCGCTTGTCCTTGATGTCCTTCGGCTCAAGCCGGACGATCATCAGGGCGGCCTTGGCGATCTCGTTGTTGAAGTCGTGGTTGTCCTCCTCCAGGCCTTCCGGCTTGGCGAAGGTCAGCGAACCCACCGCGATGTCCTCGGGACGCAGCGGCTCGTCCGTGTTCATGTTGATGAGCTGCTTGCCCTTGGCCCACAGGGTCTTGCGCAGCTTGTCCTCGGGCAGCGGGCCCAGATCGCGCAGCAGCACCACACCGGAGAGCGGCACCATGGCCAGCGCACCGAACATCGTGGTGCGGATCAGCTTGCGGCGGCCGATCGCGGACTCCTCGGCACCGGCCTTGAAGTCGGCCATGACCTTGGCCTTGACCTCGGGCTCGGCCTCGATGGGGTGACGCTCGGCGGCGACCTCGACATCGGACATCAGGGTGCGGGCCCAGTGGACCGCGCCCGCACCGATGCAGAAGAGGGCGAGGCCCAGCGTCAGACCCAGCGAGAGGTTGAGCGCGCTCACGTGGCCGATCGGCCAGACGTACACGATCTGCTCGACGGGGAACGCCACGAAGGAGGCGATGAAGCCCACCGTGGACAGCATGGACAGCGTGAACAGGAAGGCGACGGTGCGCTCGGAGCGCTTCGCGGCCCGTTCGTCGATGTCCTGGATGCGCGGCTTGTGGGGCGGCAGCCCCGGGTCGGCGAACGGGTCGTCCGCCACCGCTACCGCGCCGTGCGCGGAGTCCTGCTCGCTCGGCAGGCTCTTCTCTGGAATCTCTTGACTACTCATGACTTCTTGGCCTTAGCGGTGTGGGCCGCGACCCAGACGGCGACGGCGACGAGCGATCCCAGACCGAAGATCCAGCCGAACAGACCCTCGCTGACGGGGCCGAGGCCGCCCAGCGCGAAGCCGCCGGGGGTCTCCGTCTCCTCGCCGTTCACTGTCTTGACGTACGCGATGATGTCCTTCTTCTCCTTCTCCGGCAGCGTGCTGTCGGGGAAGGACGGCATGTTCTGCGGGCCGGTCTGCATGGCCTCGTAGAGATGCTTCGGCGACACGCCTTCGAGGCTCGGGGCGTACTTGCCGTTCGTCAGGGCACCGCCCTCGCCGGTGAAGTTGTGGCACTGGGCGCAGTTGGTACGGAACAGGTCGCCACCCTTGGCGATGTCCGCACCCTCGGGGCTGTACTGCTCCTCGGTCGGCGTGATGGGGCCGGCGCCGAGCGAGGCGATGTACGCCGAGAGCTGGTCGATGTCTGCCTGCGAGTAGATGTTCTTCTTCTTCGGCACCTGGGCGCCGGGCTGCTGGGCCGGCATACGGCCGGTCGCGACCTGGAAGTCCACTGCGGCCGAGCCGACGCCCACGAGGGACGGGCCGTCACTGCCGCCCTGACCGCCGGTGCCGTGGCAGCTTGAGCAGCCGACGGCGTACAGCTTCTTGCCCTCTTCGATGGCGAGGGACTGGGCTGTGTCGTCGGCCTGCGCCTTGCTCGCGGGCGCAAACGCGGCGTACAGCCCCCCGGTGGCCGCCAGTGCGAGGAGTAGTACGACGACCGCCGCCAGGGGATGGCGTCGTCGTGCGGAGAGCTTTTTCACGGATTACCCCGGTGTCAGGATCTTCTGCGTCGATGCTTGCTGGATGTAGTCGGGTGCGGACCCGAGTTACTTGATCATGTAGATCGTGGCGAAGAGGCCGATCCAGACGACATCGACGAAGTGCCAGTAGTAGGACACGACGATGGCGGCGGTTGCCTGCTCATGGGTGAATCTCTTGGCCGCGTAGGTGCGGCCCAGGACCAGCAGGAAGGCGATGAGCCCGCCCGTCACATGCAGTCCGTGGAAGCCGGTCGTCAGGTAGAACACCGAGCCGTACGGGTCGGACGAGAGCGAGAGCCCCGCGTCCTTCACCAGCTCGGTGTACTCCAGGACCTGGCCGCCAATGAAGATCGAACCCATGACGAACGTGAGGATGAACCACGCCCGGAGCTTCTTCACGTCGCCCCGCTCCGCGGCGAAGACGCCGAGCTGGCAGGTGAGGGAAGAGAGCACCAGGATCGTGGTGTTCGTCGCCGAGAACGGGAAGTTCAGGTGTTCGGCCTGCGTCTTCCAGAAAACGGGACCCGTCACCGATCGCAGGGTGAAGTACATCGCGAAGAGGGCCGCGAAGAACATCAGCTCGGAACTCAGCCAGATGATGGTTCCGACGCTGGTGAGGTTCGGTCGATTGACCGACGGGTGCGCATGCCCGGTATCTACTGTCGTTGCTGTCGCCACGACCGACATTATGTCGGTCGCTTATCCCGCCCTCACTCCCGGGGGTGCCATTCGGTGTGTCCGGGCTCCGGGAAGGCTCCTCGGGCTGACCCGAACGGCCCATCGAAGGCCTGTCCGAACCCCTGCTGACTGGCCGTGGGACGGAGTAGCATCCGCGCATCGGTTCGTGATCCAAGGAGGAGCAATGTCCGCCACGGTTCTGGTCTACAGCGACAACGCGAACACCCGCGAACAGGTGCGGCTGGCAGCGGGTCGCAGGCCTGCCGCGGACGTACCGCCGGTCGAGTTCCTGGAGTGCGCCACGCTGCCGGCCGTCATCACGGCGCTCGACAAGGGCGGCATCGACGTCTGTGTGCTGGACGGAGAGGCCGTGCCCGCGGGCGGTATGGGGGTGTGCCGGCAGATCAAGGACGAGATCTTCGACTGCCCGCCCGTGCTGCTCCTGCTGGGGCGCCCACAGGACTCCTGGCTGGCGACCTGGAGCCGCGCGGAGAGCGCGGTGACCCTTCCGGTCGATCCGGTGGAGTTCGCGGGCGCCCTGGCCGCTCTGCTGCGCGGCCGGCTCCCTGCCGAGGCGTGACATCCGAGGTCCCCGGACCTGGCCCCGTCAGACCTCCGGCCGCAGCCTGGCCGCGTCGACGGGGCCCCCGCCGTCCCGGGTGCCGGCCAGCAGAGCACTGCCCTTGCGCCACTTGTCCCAGGACAGGTTCCAGTCGCCGAAGCCGTTGCCGAAGGGGTCCATGTCCTCGCCTGCGCTGTTGACGACCTCGACGATGTCGCCCTGGCGGACGGTGTCGTAGAACCACTCGGCGTTGCCGGTGCTCATGCCGGTGCAGCCGTGGCTGACGTTGGCGGAGCCCTGCGAGCCGACGGACCAGGGGGCGGCGTGGACGTACTCGCCGCTCCAGGTGACCCGAGTCGCGTAGTAGACCGGCAGGTCGTACGAGTCCGAGGTGCCCTCCGGGATGCCGATGCTCGTACCGCGCATCCGTACGAAGTACTCCTTGCCCAGCACGACCTTGACCCCGTTGCGGGTGGAGAATCCGGGCTTGCCGGTGGTCACCGGGATGGTGTTGATCACTTCGCCGTTGCGCTTGACGGTCATGGTGTGCGAGCCGGCGTCGGTGATGGCTTCGATCCGGTCGCCGATGCTGATCTTCAGTGGCTTCGCGGCTCCGCCGTAGAGCTGGTCGGCGACCTTGATGCCTTCGAGGTTGCTGCGCACCTCGACAGTGGCCTTGACGGGCCAGTACTCCTTCGGGCGGAAGTGCAGGTTCTTGTCGTCCACCCAGTGCCAGGCACCCTGCGCCGCGGGCTGCGACCGGACCTTCAGGGCCCGCTCGACGACCGCGCGGGCCGCCTCGCCCTTCACCGGAGCGCTGAGTTCGGCGGTGACCGGCTGGCCGACGCCGTACGTGCCCTTCTCGGGGCCGAAGGCGACCTTCAGGCTCTTCTTGGCGGGGGCGGCGGCGGTGTCGAAGGCGAGGACGCGGGCGCCGGGCGCGCCTTCGTCGTCCTCGGTGCTGACTCTGACCGTGTAGTGCGCTCCCGCGGCCAGCGGCGCGGTGCTGTGCCAGCGTGCGCCGTCGGCGGAGAGTTCGCCCGCCAGGTAGCGACCGGCGGCGTCGGAGGCCGTCACGTCGGTGATCCGGCCGCCCTGCCTGGCGGTGATCTCCAGGGGCTTCTCGGGGTCCGCCTTCGTCGTGCCCGAGGCAGCGTTGAAGGAGACCTGGCCCGCGGCGTCGTAGGGCGCGGCCGAGAGCGGATGGCTGTCGGAGGATGTGCTGCACGCGGTGGCTGCTGCCCCGAGGGAGGCGATCAGCAGCGAGCAGCTCAGGACCGTCCAGGATCGAGGTGCGTTGCTCATAACGACACGTTATGAACATTCATCCGATTCAGCGCGTCGGCGGGGTCAGACGAGTGAATGCGAGGGGCCCGGCCACCTGTTGTCCGGGTGACCGGGCCCTTCGGGGTGCTGCGGGTGCTGCGGGTGCTGCTAGGGCAGCCGGTACGGCCGACTACTGGTTCTGGCTCTCACCGCGGTAGTACTCGAAGACCCAGCCGAAGAGGCCGATCAGCAGCAGCGGAGCCGAGAAGTACAGCAGCCACCAGCCGATGGCGACGCCCATGAAGGCGAACGCGCCACCGATGGCCAGCGACAGTGGCTGCCAGCTGTGCGGGGCGAAGAACCCCACCTGGCCGGCCTCGTCCGCTACGTCGGCCTCCTTGTTGTCCTGGGCCATGGTGTCGGCACGCTTGGCCGTGAAGGCCAGGTAGTAGCCGATCATCACGCTCAGGCCGAAGGCCAGGAAGAGCGCCGTGGTTCCGACCGGCTCCTTCGACCACACGCCGTAGATGATGGCGATGGCCAGGATGAAGAAGCTCAGCCAGAGGAACATCCTTCCCTGGATCTTCACTTGCCGACCTCCTTGCCACCGAACATGGCGGTGTCCTTCTGGCCGTGGTTCTCGAGCTGCTCGAGAGCGGCGATCTCAGGGTGGTGCAGGTCGAACGCCGGGGATTCGGAACGGATCCGCGGCAGCGTGAGGAAGTTGTGCCGGGGCGGCGGGCAGGACGTCGCCCACTCCAGCGAACGACCGTAGCCCCAGGGGTCGTCGACCTCGATCTTCTTGCCGTACTTGGCGGTCTTCCAGACGTTGTAGAAGAACGGCAGGATCGACAGACCGAGCAGGAAGGAGCTGATGGTCGAGAAGGTGTTCAGCGCCGTGAAGCCGTCTGCGGCGAGGTAGTCCGCGTACCGGCGCGGCATGCCCTCGGCGCCCAGCCAGTGCTGCACCAGGAACGTGCCGTGGAAGCCCACGAACAGCGTCCAGAAGGTGATCTTGCCGAGGCGCTCGTCCAGCATCTTGCCGGTGAACTTCGGCCACCAGAAGTGGAATCCGGCGAACATCGCGAAGACCACGGTGCCGAAGACGACGTAGTGGAAGTGCGCGACGACGAAGTACGAGTCGGAGACGTGGAAGTCCATCGGGGGCGAGGCCAGGATGACGCCGGTCAGCCCGCCGAAGAGGAAGGTGACCAGGAAGCCGACCGTCCAGAGCATCGGTGTCTCGAAGGACAGTGAGCCCTTCCACATGGTGCCGATCCAGTTGAAGAACTTCACACCGGTCGGTACCGCGATCAGGAAGGTCATGAACGAGAAGAACGGCAACAGCACGCCGCCCGTGACGTACATGTGGTGCGCCCACACCGTGACCGAGAGGCCGGCGATGGCGATGGTCGCGGCGATCAGACCGATGTAGCCGAACATCGGCTTGCGGCTGAAGACCGGGATCACTTCGGAGACGATGCCGAAGAACGGCAACGCGATGATGTACACCTCTGGATGGCCGAAGAACCAGAAGAGGTGCTGCCACAGCAGCGCACCGCCGTTGGCCGCGTCGAAGATGTGCGCACCGAACTTGCGGTCCGCCTCCAGCGCGAAGAGCGCGGCGGCCAGCACCGGGAAGGCCAGCAGGACCAGCACACCGGTCAGCAGCACGTTCCAGGTGAAGATCGGCATCCGGAACATCGTCATGCCGGGAGCGCGCATGCAGATGATCGTGGTGATGAAGTTGACCGAGCCGAGGATCGTACCGAAGCCGGAGAAGGCCAGACCCATGATCCACATGTCGGCGCCGACGCCCGGCGAGCGGACCGCGTCCGACAGCGGGGAGTAGGCGAACCAGCCGAAGTCGGCCGCGCCCTGGGGGGTGAGGAAACCGGCCACCGCGATGAGCGAGCCGAAGAGGTAGAGCCAGTACGCGAACATGTTCAGCCGCGGGAACGCCACGTCGGGCGCACCGATCTGCAGCGGCATGATCCAGTTCGCGAACCCGGCGAACAGCGGCGTCGCGAACATCAGCAGCATGATCGTGCCGTGCATCGTGAACGCCTGGTTGAACTGCTCGTTCGACACGAGCTGCGTGCCGGGACGGGCCAGTTCGGCGCGCATGACGAGCGCCATGACGCCGCCGATGCAGAAGAACAGGAACGACGTGATCAGGTAGAGCGAGCCGATGGTCTTGTGGTCAGTGGTGGTGAGCCACTTGATCACCACGTTCCCCGGCTCCTTGCGCCGTACCGGCAGCTCGTTCTCGTAGTACGAGTCGTCTTCTGCCGCGGCACCCTGGGGTTGATTGAGGATGCTCACAGTTGGTTCGTCTCCGCATTCCTGGCCGGGTCGGTCTGCTCGATACCGGCCGGGATGTAGCCGGTCTGGCCCTTCTCCGCCAGCTCCTTGAGGTGCTGCTGGTATCGCTCCGGAGAGACGACCTTCACATTGAAGAGCATCCGGGAGTGATCGACACCGCAGAGCTCGGCGCACTTGCCCTTGAAGGTGCCCTCACGCGTGGGGGTGACCTCGAAGACGTTGGTGTGGCCGGGGATGACGTCCTGCTTCATCAGGAACGGCACCACCCAGAAGGAGTGGATGACGTCGCGCGACGACAGGATGAAGCGAACCTTCTCGCCCTTCGGCAGCCACAGGGTCGGGCCCGGGTTGCCGTTCTGCGGGTTCCGCTCGCCCGGGGTGCCGACCGCGTAGACGCCTTCGGCGCCCTTGGGGAACTGATCGGTGTACTTGTCCGGGATGGCGTCGAGCTCCGCCGGGAGCTTCACGCCCGTGGTGGCATCGCCGTCCACGTTCTCCACGTAGTTGAATCCCCAGCTCCACTGGAAGCCGACCACGTTGACGGTGTGGGCCGGCTTGTCGTCGAGCGCGAGGAGCTTCGACTCGTCGCGCGCGGTGAAGTAGAAGAGGACGGAGACGATGATCAGCGGAACCACGGTGTACAGCGCCTCGATGGGCATGTTGTACCGGGTCTGCGGAGGTACTTCGACCTTGGTGCGGCTACGCCGGTGGAAGATGACGCTCCACAGGATCAGCCCCCACACCAGGACGCCCGTGGTGAGCGCTGCCGCCCACGAGCCCTGCCAGAGGGAGAGAATCCTGGTGGCCTCTTCGGTGACCGGGGTAGGCGTCCCGAGGCGGGGGAAGTCCTCCCATGTGTACGAGCAACCAGAGGCGGTCGCCAGGACCACGCCCACGGTCAGCACCTGGAGCAGCTTCCGCCGCATCGGGCGCCGCGACGAGCGGTCGGAGCCGTTGGGACTCACGTAGCGCCTTCCCGAGAGTCTCGCCCGCGCGGTCGGTTGCGGCCGGTCACACTGGTCGGTCGCCGGCCCTGACGCGGGCAGGGGTTTGGATGTTTATGCGGACCAAACCCTACTGGACGCAATTTGGGGTCGCGCGGGGAGGGTGCCCAACGCGCCGTACCCCTCCCCGAAGGAATGGCTTCTCCGCGGAATCCCGGCCTCCGCCCCCCTTCTGACGGCCCCTGACCCGGTCTCGACCTGGCCGTCCGCCCGCGGCGCGGCGTCGGGGGATTACGGCCTCCCCCACGGTAGGGAGTGGATCAGCGAGCGGCGTCCTGCGGCTTCGATTGCAAGGCGGAGGAGGGAGGCGGATGGGGTCTCCCCTGCTCGAGCGAAGCCGAGAGCTTGGGGAAGGAGCGTCGCTGCCTGACGACAACGCCGCAAGCGGAGTCGCAGAGCGTCGGGAGCCCGCTCCCTATCGTGGGGGAGGTCGTTTAGCGTGGCGGTGTGCCCTACTTCGACGTCGCGTCCGCCGCCCCGCTGCACCCCGTCGCCCGTCAGGCCCTGCTGGCCTCGCTGGACGAGGGGTGGGCCGATCCCTCCCGCCTGTACCGCGAGGGGCGGCGGGCCAGGCTGCTGCTCGACGCGGCCAGGGAGGCGGCGGCCGAAGCCGTGGGCTGCCGCCCCGACGAGCTGGTCTTCACCCCGTCCGGCACCCGCGCGGTGCACACCGGCATGGCCGGCGCCCTCGCCGCCCGTCGGCGTGTCGGCGCCCACCTGGTGGTCTCGGCCGTCGAGCACTCCGCCGTGCTGCACGCGGCCGCCGATCACGAGAGCCGGGGCGCTGCGACAGCGCGGGCCAAGGCGACGCAGATCGCGGTGGACCGGACGGGCCGGGTGACCCCCGGTTCGTACGCGGCGGCGCTGCGCCAGGACACCGCGCTGGCTTGCCTGCAGTCCGCCAACCACGAGGTCGGCACGGTGCAGCCGGTGGCCGAAATCGCACAGGAGTGCCGGGCGGCGGGTGTGCCGCTCCTGGTGGACGCGGCGCAGTCGCTGGGCTGGGGACGGGTGGAGGGGGACTGGTCGCTGCTCACCGCGAGTGCGCACAAATGGGGCGGCCCCGCTGGGGTCGGACTGCTGGCCGTACGCAAGGGTGTCCGGTTCGCGGCGCAGGGCCCGGCCGACGAGCGGGAGTCGGGGCGGGCGGCCGGCTTCGAGAACCTGCCGGCGATCGTGGCGGCGGCGGCGTCACTGCGGGCGGTACGGGCGGAGGCGAACACCGAGGGGGCGCGGCTCGCGGCGCTGGTGGACCGGATCAGGGCGCGGGTACCGGAGCTCGTACCGGAGGTGGAGGTGGTGGGTGATCCGGTGCGGCGACTGCCGCACGTCGTCACCTTCTCCTGTCTCTATGTCGACGGGGAGACGCTGCTGCACGAGCTGGACCGGGCGGGTTTCTCCGTATCATCCGGTTCGTCCTGTACGAGCAGTGCGCTCATGCCCAGCCATGTGCTGCGGGCGATGGGGGTGTTGTCGGAGGGGAACGTGCGGGTGTCGCTGCCGATGGGGACGCCGGAGGGGGAAGTGGAGGGGGACGTGGCGCGGTTCCTGGAGGTGCTGCCGGAGGTGGTGGCAGGGGTGCGGGAGCGGCTGGGGGCACCGGTCGCGGCCCCAGCCGCCCGGCCCGCCGACGCGTCGTCCTCGTCGCTTGTCGTGGACGCGCTGGGCAAGCGGTGCCCGATTCCGGTGATCGAGCTCGCGAAGGTGATCGGTGATGTGCCGGTCGGGGAGACGGTGACGGTCCTGTCCGACGACGAGGCGGCTCGGCTGGACGTGCCGGCGTGGTGCGGGATGCGGGGGCAGGAGTACGTCGGGGAGGAGCCGGCGCCGCGGGGCGTGGCGTACGTGGTGCGGAGGCGAGGGTAGGCAGCGCGCGGGGCCGGGCCCCGGGCCCCGGACGGGGCCTGCCCCCGCCTCCGGACGCCCTGTTTCAGCCCCTCCGGCGTTTGAGGAGCGGGGTCCGGGGCGGAGCCCCAGCTTCGGGCGGAGCCCCGGTCAGACCAGGTGCTTGCGGACCTCCGCCGCCGCATCGTCGCCGTACGCCTTCGTGAAGCGGTCCATGAAATGCGCCCGGCGCAGCGTGTACTCCTGCGTGCCCAGCGTCTCGATGACCAGCGTCGCCAGCATGCATCCGACCTGCGCGGCCCGCTCCAGGCCGACGCCCCAGGAGAGCCCGGACAGGAAGCCGGCCCGGAACGCGTCGCCGACGCCGGTCGGGTCGACCTTCGCGTCCTCCTCCGGGCAGCCGACGAGCACCGGCTCCGCCCCCACCGTCTCGATGCGCACCCCGCGCGAGCCGAGCGTGGTGACGCGGTGGCCGACCTTGCCGAGGATCTCCGCGTCGGTCCAGCCGGTCTTGGACTCGATGAGCCCCTTCTCGTACTCGTTGGAGAAGAGGTACGTCGCCCCTTCCAGCAGCGTGCGGATGTCGTCGCCGCCCATCCGGGCGATCTGCTGCGAAAAGTCCGCGGCGAACGGGATGGAACGGGCCTTGCACTCCTCCGTATGACGGAGCATCGCCTCGGGGTCGTCCGCGCCGATCAGCACCAGGTCGAGGCCGCCGACGCGCTGAGCGACCGACTGGAGTTCGATCTGGCGGGCCTCGCTCATCGCGCCCGTGTAGAAGGAGCCGATCTGGTTGTGGTCGGCGTCGGTGGTGCACACGAAGCGCGCGGTGTGCAGTACCTCGGAGATGCGCACCGAGGCGGTGTCCACTCCGTGCCGGTCCAGCCAGGCGCGGTACTCGTCGAAGTCCGAGCCGGCCGCGCCGACCAGGATCGGGTCCGAGCCGAGCTGGCCCATGCCGAAGCAGATGTTCGCGCCGACACCGCCCCTGCGTACGTCGAGGTTGTCGACGAGGAAGGACAGCGAGACCGTGTGCAGCTGGTCCGCGACCAACTGGTCGGCGAAGCGGCCGGGGAAGGTCATGAGGTGGTCGGTGGCGATAGAGCCGGTGACTGCGATACGCACGGGGAGGACGCTCCTGCGGGCAGTGAGTGAGGGCGGTGATCGAGAACAGTTCACGCTACCCGCTCGCGGCCACACCGGCTAAGCGGCAAAACTACCCAATAGTAGGGCTTTTTTCCGGACGCCCCTGGTGCCTACGGTGCCAGCACAGGGTCCGCTGATGTGCGGCCCCCAGAGCCACGGGAGCACCACGCATGCACCAGCACAGCGTCACGACGTACCCCCGGACCGAGCAGGACGGCGGCATGGACCGGCTGCGGGGAGACTGCGCCCGTATGGTCCGGCACTGGGCGGTGCCCGCGGCGGCCGCTCCCGCGCCCGTCCCTGCCTCGCTGATCCACGGCGTCACGGTGCCTCCCGCGTCCGCCCGGCTGGTGGGCGGGATGTCCGAATACGGCGGCTGAGCCCCCTCGGCGCACGCTCCGTAGGTGCATTCGGGGGAACCACACGCTCTCTCGTTCCGTCCCACCGGTGTCCCCCCGACAGGGGAGAGACCATACGGCGATGGATGGCCGAGCAGCCGAAGGAGCGATGCCGTGAGCACCGAGCGACCGGACGAGGAAGCAGTGACCGGCGTCCGCAGGCGGCGCGCGCCGCTGGCCGCCGCCTCGGTGGCCGCGGCGGTGCTGCTGGCCGGCGGTGGCGCCGCGTACTGGGCGGCGACGGCGGCGGACAATGGCAGCGCGGCGAAGAACGGCAGCGGCGCCCGGGCGGACGACGACGACCCGCCGCCGCTGCGCCTCGACGGCTACACGGAGCGGGACGCCGCGGGCATCGCCCCGGGCGAGCCCTCCCCCAACGGCGGCGTGACGTATCGCGCCGCGGGCAAGCTGCCCGAGGGGCCCGGCTCCGCCCACGTCTACCGCGCGGGGGGCACGGTCACCGAGGGGGAGGTTGCGCGGCTGGCCGAGGCGCTCGGCGTGGCCGGGAAGCCGCGCTCGAAGGGGACGGCCTGGCAGGTGGGCGGCGCCGCTGACGGCGCGGAGCCCGTGCTGCGGGTCAACAAGCAGGCGCCGGGCACCTGGACGTTCGCCAAGTACGGCCCGCGCGCCGGCGACAGCTGCACCAAGGCCACTTCCTGCGGTGATGTCTCCGCCGCGCCCGGCGGCAGCGGGCGGGCGGTCAGCCCGGACGCGGCCAAGGATGCGGCGATGCCCGTCCTGAAGGCGCTGGGCCAGGACGACGCCAAGCTCGACGCGCGCCAGCTGATGGGCGCGGTACGGGTGGTGAACGCCGACCCGAAGGTGGGCGGGCTGCCGACGTACGGCTGGGCGACCGGCATCCAGATCGGATCCGACGGCCAACTTGTCGGTGGAAGTGGGCAGTTGAAGGGACTGACGAAGGGCGCCGAGTATCCGGTGATCAGCGCGACCGATGCACTGAAGCAGCTGAACGCGGCGGGCGAGGGCGCGGGCAAGGTCGGCATCGGCGGGTGCGCCACTCCTGTCCCGCATGCGGACGGGGACGGTGGCGGGGACGTGCGCGGTGGCGTGGACGGGCCTCCCGAGGCGCCCTGCGAGCGGGACGGCGGGAAGAAGCCGGCGGCGCCCGAGCCGGTGGCCGTCGGCGGGGCGGTGTTCGGGCTGGCCGCGCAGTACGTCGACGGGCGGCAGGCGCTCGTACCCTCGTGGCTCTTCGAGGTGCGGCCGGGCGGTGACGCGCAGCCGTTCACGATCACTCATCCGGCGGTCGACCCCGAGTATCTGGCCACACCCGAGGCACCGGCGCCGCGCGAGAAAGCCCCGCAGCACATCCAGTCGTACGCGGCCGACGGGCGCAAGCTCACCCTGCACTTCTCGGGCGGCGTGTGCAGCGACTACGCGGCCGAGGCGGCCGAAGGGGACGCGACGGTGAAGGTTCGGATCACCGAACCGAAGCCCGACCCCGACCGGCTGTGCGTCGCGATGGCCAAGGATCTGACCGAGACGGTGACGCTGGACAAGCCGCTCGGCAACCGGAAGGTCGTGGACGCGCGCAGCGGTGAGACGGTGCGGAGCCAGTAGGGTCGACCGTGCATACGGCGGTACATACGGCAGAAGGCGGCAACCCCGGCCGGGGTTGCCGCCTTCTGCCGTATGCGGTTCAGCTGAACGAGTCGCCGCAGGCGCACGAGCCCGTGGCGTTCGGGTTGTCGATCGTGAAGCCCTGCTTCTCGATGGTGTCGACGAAGTCGATGGAGGCACCGCCCAGGTACGGGGCGCTCATGCGGTCGGTGACGACCTTGACGCCGTCGAAGTCCTTGAGGACGTCGCCGTCCAGGGAGCGCTCGTCGAAGAAGAGCTGGTACCGCAGGCCGGAGCAGCCACCGGGCTGGACGGCTACGCGCAGGGCCAGGTCCTCCCGGCCTTCCTGGTCCAGCAGGGCCTTGACCTTGGCCGCGGCGGCGTCGGACAGGAGAAGGCCGTCGCTCACGGTGGTCTTTTCGTCCTGAACGGACATCTACATCTCTCCCGGGTTGTACGGACTGCTTGCCGACCTGTGCAACCGGCGCGGCCGCGGATTCATTCCGGACCTGAGCTCGTGTCTTCTCCATTCATGCTCGCACACCCGATTCGGATGCGGGACGGATCGGGGCGCGGACCGGAGCGCCGCTCGCTGGAACGACGCTTTGGCCGACCGAGGGCCGACCGTAGCGCCGCCAGAATTCGTCACATCGACGACATCGGCATCGTCAAAGTGACATGAAGGGGCTATGATAGATAGCGTCAAATCGACGAAAAGGCTGTTTGCAGAGATAGAAAGGGTGCGTGTCGTGACCACCGCCCAGCCACTGGACGTCCAGCCGACGCCCCTCGCCTTGCTGCTGCTCGGCCGTGAGGCCGACACCAAGAGCGAGCGGGGCGTGGACTGTCCCGGCGACCTGCCCTCCCCCTCCGACCCGGACCTGGTGGAGCGCGCCCGCGCCGCCAAGGAGAAGCTCGGAAACAAGGTCTTCATCCTCGGCCACCACTACCAGCGTGACGAGGTCATCCAGTTCGCGGACGTAACCGGGGACTCCTTCAAGCTGGCCAAGGACGCGGCCGCCAGGCCCGAGGCCGAGTACATCGTCTTCTGCGGTGTGCACTTCATGGCCGAGTCCGCGGACATCCTGACCTCCGACGACCAGAAGGTCGTCCTGCCCGACCTGGCCGCGGGCTGCTCGATGGCCGACATGGCCACCGCCGAGCAGGTCGCCGAGTGCTGGGACGTACTGACCGAGGCCGGGGTGGCCGAGCAGGTCGTGCCCGTCTCGTACATGAACTCCTCGGCCGACATCAAGGCGTTCACCGGCAAGCACGGCGGCACGATCTGTACGTCGTCGAACGCCAAGCGCGCCCTGGACTGGGCCTTCGAGCAGGGCGAGAAGGTCCTGTTCCTGCCGGACCAGCACCTGGGGCGCAACACGGCCGTGCGGGACATGGGGATGTCCCTGGACGACTGCGTGCTCTACAACCCGCACAAGCCGAACGGCGGCCTGACCGCCGAGGAGCTGCGGAACGCGAAGATGATCCTGTGGCGCGGGCACTGCTCGGTGCACGGCCGCTTCTCGGTCGAGTCGGTCAACGACGTGCGTGAGCGCATCCCCGGCGTCAACGTCCTGGTGCACCCCGAGTGCAAGCACGAGGTCGTGGCGGCCGCGGACCACGTCGGCTCGACGGAGTACATCATCAAGGCGCTGGAGACGGCCCCGGCCGGCTCGAAGTGGGCGATCGGAACCGAGCTGAACCTGGTCCAGCGGCTGGCGAATCGTTTCGCTGCCGAGGACAAGGAGGTCGTCTTCCTCGACAAGACGGTCTGCTTCTGCTCGACCATGAACCGCATCGACCTGCCGCACCTGGTGTGGACGCTGGAGTCGCTGGCCGAGGGCAACCTCGTCAACCGCATCGAGGTCGAGCGGGAGACGGAGCAGTTCGCGAAGCTCGCGCTGGAGCGGATGCTGGCCCTGCCGTAGTAGGCGCAACGAGTACGCCGGTAGGGGGCGCCCCGCGCATTACGGGGCGCCCCCTACCGCTTCCGGCGTTACGTTGCTGTGGGGCGCCGATGAGTTCCGCGGCGCCCGGCTGTCTACCTCTTCGACAAGCGCAGCAGCTGCCCCGGAAGGGTGAGGAACATGCTCTACATGATCCAGATGAACGTGCCTGCCGCCGAGTGGGACTCCATCATGTCGTCCTTCTCCAAGGAGGACACGGAGGCCATGTTCGCCCACATGGGCTCGCTCAACGACGAACTCACCTCGGCGGGAGAGCTCGTGGAGGCGCGTGGCCTGGGCGGGCCCGGTCTTGCCAAGACGGTGCGGGCAGGGAGCAACGGGCGGCCTCAGGTGACCGATGGGCCGGCCGAGGCCGGCCGCATCCTCGCCGGGTACTGGGTGGTCGACGTCAAGAGCGAGGACCGCGCCCTGGCGATCGCCGCGCGGGCATCGGCCTGTCCCGGCCCCGGCGGAAAGCCCGGCAGCGACCCGGTCGAGGTGCACGCGCTCTCCGACGACTCGGGCGTCTGAGCAACGGGGCGAGCCCCGGTCCCCCGGCTGGCGAAGTAGTTCAGTCGCGCGTCCATGGTGTGCTCCTCCGTGGTCGTCAGTGGCTACACCCCCTGGGACGAGGTAGCCCGACCCGCTGTGACATGGCTCGCCGACCTGGAAATCGAACACGCGCGTCTCGAACCGCCGGACCAGGCTGAACGCGGGCCTCGCTCGCGCGGCGGCCCGCTACATGATCGACCATGCGCTCGCGGCCGGGGCGAGGTGATCTAGTGCCCCACCCTTGGCCGTACGAGGCCCGATTCGTAGGCGATGACTACCAATTGGGCGCGGTCTCGGGCCCCGAGCTTCGCCATCGCCCGGTTCACATGGGTCTTGACGGTGAGGGGGCTGACGGCCAGCTGCTCGGCGATCTCGTCGTTGGAGTGGCCGCCTGCGACCTGGACGAGGACCTCGCGCTCGCGCACGGTGAGTGCGGACAGCCGGTCGATGCGGGCCGTCGCGCCCTCGCCGGGCTCGCCCGAAGCGCCGCCCTGCGCAAGGAACTTCGCGATCAGGCCCTTGGTCGCCACGGGCGAGAGCAGCGCGTCACCGGCCGCCGCGATGCGGATGGCGCTCAGCAGTTCGTCCGGTTCGGCGCCCTTGCCGAGGAACCCGGAGGCGCCGGCGCGCAGCGACTGGACGACGTAGTCGTCGACCTCGAAGGTCGTCAGCATGACGATGCGTACGGCGGCCAGTTCAGGGTCCTGACTGATCATGCGGGTGGCGGCGAGGCCGTCCGTACCGGGCATGCGGATGTCCATCAGGACGACGTCGGCGCGCAGGGTTCGGGCGAGCTCGACGGCCTGGGCGCCGTCCGCCGCCTCGCCGACGACCTCCATGTCGGGTTCGGAGTCCACCAGGACCCGGAACGCACTGCGCAGCAGGGCCTGGTCGTCGGCGAGCAGCACCCGGATGGTCGTGGCGGTCGTCATGCGGTCTCCCCCGTACGCACCGTGAGCGGCAGGATCGCATGGACACGGAATCCGCCGCTGTAGCGGGGGCCTGCGGTGAGGGTGCCGCCGAGTGCGGCGACGCGCTCGCGCATGCCGGTGAGGCCGTGGCCGCCGCCGGTTTCGGGCTCGGACGCCCCGGCCGTCGAGCCGTTGTCGATCACGGTTATCTCGGCGGACGAACCGACGCGGACCACGCTGACCTCGGCCCTCGCGTGCGCGCCCGCGTGCTTCTGGACGTTGGTCAGGGCTTCCTGGATGATCCGGTACGCCGCGAGGTCGACGGCGGCCGGCAGCGGCGCGGCCTCGACTTTGTCGGGCCGCGCGATCTCCACCGGCAGGCCGGCACGGCGGAAGGAATCCAGCAGCTGATCGAGTACGCCGAGGCCGGGGGCCGGTTCGGTGGGTGCCTCGGGGTCGCCGGACTGGCGAAGCAGGCCGACGGTGGCACGCAGTTCGTTCAGCGCGGAGCGGCTGGCTTCCCGTACGTGCGCCAGGGCTTCCTTGGCCTGGTCGGGGCGCCTGTCCATGACGTGAGCGGCCACGCCGGCCTGGACGTTGACCAGGGCGATGTGGTGGGCGACGACGTCATGCAGGTCGCGGGCGATGCGCAGGCGTTCCTCCGCGACCCGGCGGCGGGCCTCCTCCTCGCGGGTGCGTTCGGCGCGTTCGGCGCGTTCACGGATGGCGTCGATGAAGGCGCGGCGGCTGCGTACGGCGTCACCGGCGGTCGCCCCGATGCCGGTCCAGGCGAAGATCCCAAGATTCTCTTGGGAGTACCAGGGACCAGTGCCGAAGCACATGGCTGCGGCCGTCAGGCCGGTCATGGTGAGCAGGCCGACGCGCCAGGTGGTGGGGCGGTCGGTGCGGGACGCGACGGTGTAGAGCGCGACGACGGCGCTCATAGCGACGGGCGCGGGCGGGTCGCCGGCGACGAGTTCGACGAGGGTGACGAGGCACGTGAAGCCGAGCACGGCCATGGGGTTGCGGCGCCGCAGGACGAGGGCGGCGGAGCCGAACACCATCAGGACGAGGCTGCCGGCTCCGGGGGTCCTGGTGCCGAAGGCGGGACCGCCGTGCGGGCTGCCGTGCGGGTCGGCGACCGAACCGGCGACGATCGTGACGAGGACGGCGAACGCCAGGGCGGCGTCGAGGGCGAGGGGGTGGGCGTGGAGCCAGCAACGGGACCTGTTGAATCCCGTACCGAGGGCGGTCATGGGAGGCCACGGTACGGGGTGGCAGCCGCTGCGCGGGGGGCTCGAACGCCGGATGGGCTGGAGGTGCGGACGGGCTGAGGTGTCAGCCCGGGATCAGGCCGTCGTCGGAGAGCATGTCGCGGACCTCTTCGAGCGACGCGTCCGGGGACGGAAGGATCAGCTCGGAAGGTTCCAGGGAGGCGTCGGCCAGCGGCTCCCCGAGACGGCGTACCGCTTCGAGGAGCGCACCGAGGGTCCGCCGGAAACCGGACTCGTCGCCGCCCTCCATCTCGGCGAGGAGTTCGTCGTCCAGCTTGTTCAGCTCGGTGAGGTGACTGTCGGCCAGCATCAGCTGCCCCTCCCCCATGATCCGTACGATCACGACGTTCTCCTCGCGTGGAGTGCGGAGTAAGGGCGGCCCTACTGCTTGTCGAACTTGTGCTGGGGCTTCGGCTGCTCCCCGGCGTCCTGCTGACCGCCTTCGAGCGCCTGCTGCTGCGAGGTGGGGCCGCCCGCCAGCTCGGCCTTCATGCGCTGCAGCTCCAGCTCTACATCTGTACCACCGGAGATCCGGTCGAGCTCGGCGGCGATGTCGTCCTTGGCCATCCCGGACGAATCGTCCAGGGCGCCGGACGCCAGCAGCTCGTCGATCGCGCCGGCCCGCGCCTGCAGCTGCGCGGTCTTGTCCTCGGCCCGCTGGATCGCCAGCCCAACGTCGCCCATCTCCTCGGAGATGCCCGAGAAGGCCTCGCCGATACGGGTCTGCGCCTGCGCGGCGGTGTAGGTGGCCTTGATCGTCTCCTTCTTCGTACGGAAGGCGTCGACCTTGGCCTGGAGGCGCTGCGCGGCGAGCGTCAGCTTCTCCTCCTCGCCCTGGAGCGTCTGGTGCTGCGTCTCCAGGTCGGTCACCTGCTGCTGCAACGCGGCACGGCGGGACAGCGCCTCGCGGGCGAGGTCCTCCCGGCCGAGCGCGAGCGCCTTGCGTCCCTGGTCCTCCAGCTTGGAGGACTGGCCCTGCAGCTGGTTCAGCTGCAACTCCAGACGCTTGCGCGACGTCGCCACGTCGGCGACCCCGCGGCGTACCTTCTGGAGCAGCTCCAGCTGCTTCTGGTACGAGTAATCGAGGGTCTCGCGCGGATCCTCGGCCCGGTCAAGGGCCTTGTTTGCCTTCGCGCGGAACAGCATCCCCATACGCTTCATGACACCGCTCATGGGCTTCGCGCGCCCCCTTCTGACGGCCTACGGACTCCAGCTCCAGCACTTGCACCCAACACTACGGGCCCTGTCTCCATTACCGCACTGTTCGGGGCCTGATGCGCTCCTCCTCCAGGACGAGGAGCGCCCGCCGGTCTCCGGCGCAGGGAGTAGGTGAAGGCCGGGGAAGCGACCGTTGCGGGATCGTTCCCCTCGGGGCTGTGGTCCATGCGTCCCACCCCGTACCCTTGGGCTTTGTGTTCCGTAGCCGTTCCTCCAAGGAAGAGAAGGCCCCCACCGACAAGGTGCAGGTGGACCTCTCCAAGCAGACCCGTGATCCGCAGGCCCCCAAGGGCCGCCCCACGCCGAAGCGCGCTGTCGCACAGTCGCAGCGCCGCAGCGTGGCGGCGTCCCCTTCGAACCGCAAGGAGGCGATGAAGCGTCAGCGCGAGGCCCGCCGTGCGGACCTGGCAAGGCAGCGGGAGGCACTGGCGAGCGGTGACGAGCGCTTCCTGCCCGTTCGCGACAAGGGCCCCGTACGCCGCTTCGTGCGCGACTTCGTCGACTCCCGCTTCTGCGTGGCCGAGTTCTTCCTGCCGCTCGCGGTGGTGATCCTGGTGCTCAGCATGATCCGCACGAGCAACATCCAGAACATCGCGCTGCTGCTGTGGCTCGGTGTGATCGTGATGATCGTCATCGACTCCATCGGTCTGGTGATCCGGCTCAAGAAGCAGATCAACGAGCGCTTCCCGAACGAGCCGAAGCGCGGCGCCGTGGCCTACGGCCTGATGCGTACGCTCCAGATGCGCCGCCTGCGCCTGCCGAAGCCGCAGGTCAAGCGCGGGCAACGGCCCTGAGCACAGAAGTCGGGTCCGACCTGCCCGCCGGCGTGGACATCGGGTGCGCCGGCGCCCCGGCCACAGGGCCGAAGGGCCCCGGCGGCCTGCGGGACACCGTCTGCCGGGAACTCGTCGCGCGCCAGCTCGACGAGCAGATTTCGGCCCACTTCCCGGTGGGCCGGCGGCTCGCCGTACTGGATGTGGGCATGGGCCGGGGCACGCAGGCCCTGCGCCTGGCCCGGGCCGGTCACAAGGTGACCGGCCTGGAGTCCGACCCGGACCTGCTGGTGGCCGCGCGCGAAGCGGTCGCCGGTGAACCGGCGGGCATCCGCGAGCGGGTGCGGCTCGTCGAGGCCGACGGACTGCAGACCGGCGCGCATTTCCTGCCCGGCAGCTTCGACGTGGTGCTGTGCCACGGCGAGCTGATGTACGTCGAGGAGACCGACGCCATGGTGGCGGGCCTGGCCAGGATGCTGGCGCCCGGCGGCCTGCTGTCCCTCCTCGTCCGCAACGCCGACGCGCTCGCCATGCGCTCCGGGCTAGCCGGGGACTGGGGCGGGGCGCTCACGGCGTTCGACTCGCACACGTACACCGACGGACTCGGCATGCAGGTGCGCGCCGACCGTCTCGCCGCGCTCACCGCGACACTCGCCGGGATCGCCGCCCCGCTGCGCGCCTGGTACGGCGTGCGGGTCTTCACCGACCTGGCCGAGGGCGACGCCGACGCGGCGGGCCTGCCGCCGGAGGAGCTGGAGCGCGTACTGGCCCTGGAGGACCGGGCCGGGCGTACGGACCCCTACCGCCGGGTCGCCGCGCTGCTGCACCTGTGCGGCGTACGCGGCTGAGGTTTCGCGGCCCCCACGCCGGCGAGATCAGCCTTCGCGGGTGCGGAAAAAAGACGCGCAGGGGCCGCACACCGGTCAGGTGAACGACCTACCGCACGCGTCTTGCCCGGTGTGAGCAGCGCAGAGATAAAGCCGACGCAGAAGCTGCCGGCCGGGGAAACCTGGCGGGCGCTCTACCAGCACTTCCGTCCGCACCGGGCCGTGGTCGCCCTGGGTGCCTTCCTCGCCCTGATCGGGGCCGCGAGCGGCCTCGCCCAGCCGCTCGCCGCGAAGACGCTGGTGGACCGGCTCGGTGAGAACCAGTCCATCTCCGGAATTCTGCTCGCGCTCACCGCCCTGGTGGTGATCGGTACGGCCATCGAGGCGGTCGGCGCGTACATCCTGGAGCGCACCGCGGAGTCGGTGGTGCTCGCCGCCAGGCGTTCACTCATCGGGCGGCTGCTGCGGCTGCGACTGCCCGAGGTGGAGCGGACCCAGCCGGGCGATCTGATGTCCCGGGTCACCTCGGACACCACACTGCTGCGCGCCGTCACCACCCAGGGCATCGTCTCGGCGGCGACGGGCAGCCTCGCGTTCGTCGCGACGATCATCCTGATGGGCTTCATGGACATGGTGCTGCTCGGCGTCACCCTCGGCGTGATCGTGCTCATCGGCGGTTCCATGGCGCTGGTGATGCCGAAGATCGCGGAGGCCGCGAAGCGTTCCCAGGAGGCGGTCGGCGCGATCTCGACCGTGCTGGAGCGGGCCTTCGGAGCGTTCCGTACGGTCAAGGCTTCCGGCGCGGAGGCGCGCGAGGCGGCGGTCGTCGAAGCCGCCGCGCGCGAGGCGTGGCGGCACGGGGTGCGGTCCGCGAAGTGGCAGTCCGTGGCGTGGTCCTCGGTCGGACTCGCGGTGCAGGTGTCGTTCCTCGCGGTGCTGGGCATCGGCGGGGCGCGGGTCGCGTCCGGGGCGATGTCCGTGTCCTCGCTGGTGGCCTTCCTGCTGTTCCTCTTCTACCTGATCGACCCGGTGTCGCGGATGGTCGAGGCCGCCTCGCAGTACCAGGTGGGCTCGGCGGCCGTCGCCCGGATCGTGGAGGCCGAGCGGCTTGAGGTGGAGGAGGCGCAGGACGATCCGGTGCGGGTCGGGACGGGGCCGGCGACGGTCGCCTTCGACGACGTCCGCTTCCGCTACCGGGAGGACCTTCCGTACGTCCATCACGGCGTCACCTTCGAGGTCCCCGGCGCCGGGACGACCGCGTTCGTCGGGCCCTCGGGAGCGGGCAAGACCACCGTCTTCGGGCTGATCGAGCGGTTCTACGAGGCGACCGGGGGCCGGATCCTGCTCGACGGCAAGGACATCCGCGACTGGCCGCTCGCCGAACTGCGGGCCTCCATCGGTTACGTCGAGCAGGACGCGCCGGTGCTGGCGGGGACGCTGCGCGAGAACCTGGTCTTCGCCGCCCCCCAGGCCACGGACCAGGAGATACGGGAGGTGCTCGTACGGGCCAGGCTCGACGCGCTCGTGGCGCGGCTGCCGGACGGTCTGGAGACCGTGGTCGGGCACCGCGGCTCGAAGCTGTCCGGCGGCGAGCGCCAGCGCGTGGCGATCGCCAGGGCGCTGCTGCGCCGGCCGCGGCTGCTGCTCCTGGACGAGGCGACGTCGCAGCTCGACGCGGTCAACGAGATGGCCCTGCGGGACACGGTGGCGGAGGCGGCGCGGGAGACGACGGTGCTGGTCGTGGCGCACCGGCTGTCGACGGTGACGCTGGCGGACCGGATCGTGGTGATGGACGCGGGGCGGGTACGAGCGGTCGGCACCCACGCGGAACTGGTGGCGCGGGATCCGCTGTACGGGGAGCTGGCGGCGACGCAGTTCCTGACGGCGAGTTCCTGACGGCCAGTTCCCGACGGCAAGTTCCCGACGGCGAGTTCCTGACGGCGAGTTCCTGACGGACGCGCCGGACCCACCCGCTGGACTCGCCGGTCCGACCCCTGTTGGACCTTCCCCAGGGGCCGGAAATCGCGCCGAAAGAGACACTCCAGGCATGGATGGATCACGAAGTCGCTGCCGGCTCGGCCGTCGTCCTCAGATGCTCCTGACCGCCGGAGCGTGCGCGGTCGCCCTCACGCTGATGAGCGGATGTTCGGGGGCGGCGCCGTCGGCCGTCTCCCCCGCCGCCAGCTCCGGGGCCTTCGCGCCGTCCCCGCCCGGCGCGGAGGCGGGGGCGCCGAGGGCGGAGGACGGCCTTGAGAGCGACTACCAGCGGGTGATCCAGCAGGTGCTGCCGTCGGTCGTCCAGATCGACGCGTCCCAGGGGCTCGGGTCCGGTGTCGTCTACGACGACCGGGGGCATGTCGTCACCAACGCGCATGTGGTGGGCGACGAGAAGACCTTCAAGGTCACGGTGGCCACGGGCGGCGAGGTGCTCGGCGCGAAGCTGGTCGCGGACTACCCCGAGCAGGACCTGGCCGTCCTCAAGCTGGACAACGTCCCCGACGGGCTGAGACCCGCGCGGTTCGCGGACACGTCGGTGGCGGAGGTGGGCCAGATCGTGCTGGCGATGGGCAGCCCGCTCGGGTTGTCCAGCAGCGTCACGCAGGGCATCGTCTCGGCGGTCGGCAGGACGGTGAGCGAGGGGCGTACGGGCGGGGGCACGGGCGCGACGCTCGCGAACCTGGTGCAGACGTCGGCCGCGATCAATCCGGGAAACAGCGGGGGCGCGCTGGTCAATCTCGCCGGCCAGGTCGTCGGCATCCCGACGCTGGCGGCGACCGACCCGGACCTGGGCGGCAGCTCTGCGCCGGGCATCGGGTTCGCGATCCCGGCTTCGATGGTGAAGACGGTCGCGGACCAGATCATCAAGAGCGGCAGGGTGACCGACTCGGGGCGGGCGGCGCTGGACATCGCGGGCCGTACGGTCGTCAACAACGCCTTCGAACCGGCCGGCGTCGCCGTGGTGTCCACCAAGCCGGGCGGCGCGGCGGCGGATGCGGGAATCCGGGCCGGGGACATCGTGACGGGGATCGACAACGACGCGGTCACGTCGATGACCTCGCTGTCGGAGGCGCTGGCGGCGAAGAAGCCGGGCGACGAGGTGCGGGTGACGTACCAGCGGGACGACAGGGAGCGGTCGGCGGAGGTCACGCTCGGCGAGATCTAGGCGGTGCGGAAGGGGGGCTGCGCCCCGGGCGCCGGGGGCCGAGCCGACCGGGGCCGGGGCGCAGTCCGGGGGTCAGGCCTCGGGGTGGAGGTTCATCGGGCCGTAGATCTTGGTGCCGTCGTCAAAAAGCACCACCTGATCCGCGCCGCCGTCCGCCAGGTCCTTCCAGATCTCGCCGATCCACGACTCCGCGTCGCCCTGCGTGGTGAACTCCTCCGGCACCACCGCCGGCTGGACCTCCGTACCGTCGGCCGTCTCGAACCGCCACGTCCATGCCATGTCCGCCTCCAGGGTCCAACTTCCCAACGTGTGCTCTTTCCAGCACAGTCCTGCCCCGCAGAGTAGCCGGGCGCGCATCACCGGCGGGGACGCGGGAGGATCGTCCTCGTGGAACTGACTCTGCTCGGCACCGGGGCCCCGGACGGCCTGCCCCGCCCCGACTGCCCCTGCGCCTCGTGCGCCACCGCCCGCTCCGGGTCGGCCAGGGCCGCGACCGCACTGCTCGTGGACGGTGCGCTGCTGCTCGACCTGACCCCGGGGGCGGTGCTGGCCGCCGCGCGCGCGGGGCACTCGCTGACCGGCGTACGGCAGGTACTGCTGACGCATCCGCACGACGGGCCCGCGATGGAGCTGCCGCCGGGGCTGCCGGCGGCCGGGCGGGTGCCGGACGGGCAGAAGCTGACGCTGATCAGCGGGCATCGGGTGCGCGCGGTGCCGATGGACGCGCCCGGCACGGGGTACGAGGTGACCTCGCCGGACGGTGAGCTGCTGCTGTACCTGCCGCCGGGGGGCGCGCCTGCCGGGGAGAGCGCCAACGGGCACACGTACGACGTGGTCGTCGCCGACATCGTGGGGCGGCCGGACGCGCTGGCGCGGCTGCGGGCGGCCGGGGCGGTCGACGCGACCACGGACGTCATCGCCGTGCACCTCGACCACGGTGTGCCGCCGGGCGCGGAGCTGGACCGGCGGCTCGCGGCGGCGGGTGCGCGGGCGGTGCCGGACGGGACGACGGTGCTGGTCGGCGAGTACCACGCGGTGCCGGACGTGCCGCGCCGCACGCTGGTGCTCGGCGGGGCGCGCTCGGGCAAGTCGGTGGAGGCCGAGCGGCGCCTGGAGACCTTCCCCGAGGTGGTGTACGTCGCCACCGGCGGCACCCGCTCCGGCGACAGCGAGTGGGCGGCGCGGGTGGGGCTGCACCGGGAACGCAGGCCGGGCGCGTGGCGCACCGAGGAGACGTGCGAGCTGGCGCCGCTGCTGGCCGCGGACGGGCCGCCGCTGCTGATCGACTGTCTGGCGCTGTGGCTGACCGACGCGATGGACCGGGTCGGGGCGTGGGACGACGCCGAGTGGGCGGCGCACGGGGAGCGCGCGCTGCGGGCACGTACGGCGGAGCTGATCGCGGCGGTGCGGGCGACGCGGCGCACGGTGGTGGCGGTCAGCAACGAAGTGGGGTCGGGCGTGGTGCCGGCCACGGCGAGCGGGCGGCGGTTCCGCGACGAACTGGGGCGGCTGAACGCGGGGGTCGCGGCGGAGTGCGAGCGGGTGCTGTTGGTGGTGGCGGGGCAGGTGGTGGGGTTGCGGGGGTGAGCCCCCGCCGCCCGGACGCCGCCGGGACGCCTTTCGGGCGCCGCCCGGCCGCCCTTCCGGACGCCCCTCGGGCATGTGAGGAGCGGGGTCCGGGGTGAAGTTCCGGGTGTGGGAAGTACTGTTCGGCGAATGAGCTCGCTTAATCTCGACGACTTCTCCGACCTGATCGAGCGCCCCGACGGCGGCATCCGCCGCGATGCCGAAGAGCGCCGGGAGCGGCTGGTCGTGCCGCCCGGGGCACTCGGCCGGCTCGACGAGCTGGGTGAGTGGCTGTCGGCCGCTCAGGCGTCCGTGCGCGTCAAGCCCGTGGAGCGCCCCCGCGTCGTCCTCTTCGCCGGTGACCACGGCGTAGCCGAACTCGGCGTCTCGGCCCGCCCCGCCGGGGGCGCGCACCGGCTCGTGCGTGCCGTGCTGGACGGCGAGAGCCCCGTCGCCGTACTGGCCCGCCGGGCCGGCGCGTCCGTCCGCGTCGTCGACGCCGGCCTCGACTGCGACCCGGCGCTGCTGCCAGACGACGTCGTACGCCACCGGGTGCGGCGCGGCTCCGGGCGTATCGACGTCGAGGACGCACTCACCCTGGAGGAGGCGCAGCAGGCCGTGCGCCTCGGTATGGCCGTGGCTGACGAGGAGGCCGACGCCGGTACGGACCTCGTCGTACTCGGCGATCTGAGCGTCGGCGGCACGACTGCCGCCGCCACCCTGATCGCCGCGCTGTGCGGCACGGACGCGTCCGTGGTCACCGGCCGCGGCGGCGCCGGCATCGGTGACCTGGCGTGGATGCGCAAGTGCGCCGCCATCCGGGACGCGCTGCGCCGGGCCAGGCCGGTCCTCGGCGACCAGGTGGAGCTGCTGGCGACCGTGGGCGGCGCCGACCTCGCCGCGGCGACCGGGTTCCTGCTCCAGTGCGCCGTACGCCGTACTCCGGTGATCCTCGACGGTGTGGTGTCCGCCGCCTGCGCCCTGGTGGGCCAGCGCGCCGCGTTCCGGGCGCCGGACTGGTGGCTGGCGGGCCAGGTCAGCGGCGAGCCGGGGCAGGCGAAGGCGCTGGACCGGATGGCGCTCAACCCCCTGCTCGATCACGGCGTCACTGTCGGGGAAGGCACGGGGGCACTGCTCGCGCTTCCCTTCGTCCAGGCCGCCGCCGCGCTCGCCGCCGAGCTGCCGGAACGGGAGGAGACCGGCAGCACCGCGGGCTGACCGCGGGCAGAGCGCAGGCAGACCGCGAACAGACCGCGGGCACCTCGTCGCACGCGACGCGGCGAGTGCTTGCGACGGACGATGGCGGCGCGGCGCCCCATATCATCGCTTTTCATGGGAGAAGTTCGTTTGCCAGTCGAAGGAACGACCCGGGGCACCGACCGCTCGCGCCGCAGTGCGGCTTTCGCCGTCTGGTACCTGCGCATCGTGGCGTTCATCAACTTCCTGAGCGCCGTGTGGGTTTCCCTCGGCCAGGATGTGCGACGCCACAACACCGAGAACTACTTCACCCCGTACCTGCTGACGGCGGGCTTCGCCTCCGGGCTCTTCGCGCTCTTCCTGGCGATCACCATGCGCCGCCGCAAGCGGGCCGCCTGGATTCTCAACTCGGTCCTCAGCGGCCTCTTCCTGCTGCTCTTCGCCCTCGTCATGGTCATTCCCGAGGTGCGGCAGTACTGGCAGAACTGGGTCTCGTTGATCCTGACCGCCGCCTTCGTCGTGGCGCTGCTGCTCGGCCGGCGCGAGTTCTACGCCAAGGGCGACCGCTCCAACCCGAAGCTCGCCGCCGCCGTCGCCGTGGGCGGGCTGCTGATCACCTCTCTGATCGCCGGCCTGGTGGTCACCGTCAGCAACACCGCGGACGACAGCCACCGCTCGACCTTCCTGGACCGCTGGCGCTACGGAGCGACGCGGCTGGTGTCGGTGGCCGCCGACGACGCGCGCTTCCCGGGCATCACCACCCCCGGCTGGGCCGACGTCTTCATCAACGTACTGAGCACCCTGCTGCTCCTCGGCGTGCTGTACGCCGCCTTCCGCTCACGCAGGACCGTCGACCCGCTCACCGAGGAGGACGAGGCGAAGCTGCGTGCGCTCCTCACCAAGTTCGGCGAGCGCGACTCCCTCGGCTACTTCGCGCTGCGCCGCGAGAAGAGCGCCGTGTGGTCCCCCTCCGGCAAGGCCGCCGTCACCTACCGGGTCGTCGGCGGGGTCTCCCTGGCGTCCGGCGACCCGATCGGCGACCCCGAGGCCTGGCCCGGCGCGATCGAGCCGTGGCTGGCCGAGGCCCGCGAGCACGGCTGGATCCCCGCCGTGATGGGCGCGAGCGAGGAGGGCGGCACGGTGTACGCCCGGCACGGCATGGACGCCCTGGAACTGGGCGACGAGGCGATCGTCGACCTCGACGAGTTCACGCTGGACGGGCGCGCGATGCGGACCGTGCGCCAGGCCTACAACCGGGTCAAACGCGCCGGATACGTGGTGCGCGTCCGCCGCCACGAGGAGATCCCGGGCGACGAGATGGCCGAGCTGCTGCGCAAGGCCGACGACTGGCGCGACGGGGCCACCGAGCGGGGCTTCTCGATGGCGCTGGGGCGGCTCGGGGACGCGGCGGACGGGCGCTGCGTGATGCTGGAGTGCACGGACGCCGAGGGCCGGCTGCGGGCCGTGCTGAGCTTCGTACCGTGGGGGCCGCGAGGCCTGTCCCTGGACCTGATGCGGCGTGAGCGCGACTGCGAGAACGGCCTGATGGAATTCATGGTCATCGAACTCCTGCAGCGCGCCGCGGAGATCGGCGTCACGCAGGTGTCACTGAACTTCGCGATGTTCCGCTCCGTCTTCGAACGGGGCTCGAAGCTCGGTGCCGGGCCGGTGCTGAGGCTGTGGCGTTCGCTGCTCAGCTTCTTCTCCCGCTGGTGGCAGATCGAATCGCTCTACCGCGCCAACGCCAAGTACCGGCCGATCTGGGAGCCCCGGTTCCTGCTCTTCGAGAAGAGCTCCGACCTGCTGCGCATCGGTGTCTCCTCGGCCCGCGCCGAGGGCTTCCTCGAAGCGCCCGGCCTGCCCAAGTGGATGCATCGCAGGCACCTGGACGCCGGACGGGACGCCGGAAACGCCGGACGGTGACGGCAGTGGCCACCTGCTGTGGCTGCCGCCGTTCACTTCTGGTCGCGGGCGGGCAGCCGTTCGGGATCCGGCACCCCGCCGATCAGGTCCTGAAATCTGCGGCTGAGCCCCGACCAGCGGCGATCATGGTGCCAGGCACGCAGCGCCGCCCTGGCGCGCGCCCGTGGGCGCCTGCGATAGACACGCTTCGCCCACGGGGACCCGGGTTTGGCCAGCCGGATCGCGCCGATGAGCGCCACGAACGGTACGACGGCTCCGAAGACCGCCGTGCGGACTTTGCCCTTGCTGAGCGCGACCAGGGCCAGGAAGAAGTTGAAGGCCACGTTCGCGATCAGCGCACCGCGGCTCTGCCGCTCGTCCGGCGTCAGTTCGTTCACCCCGAACGGCGCCGATCCGCTGAGCACCAGGCCCACCAGCGCGGCGGTGAGGACTACCACCTCCACACTCTGGCGGCCCTGTTCGCTCCAGTAGACGTCGTCGAGATGGAGTACCAGCGCGAACTCGTCGAGGACCAGCCCCGCGCCGAGCCCGAAGATCACCGCGCAGACCGCGCCGCTGACGCCGTGCCGGCCGGCGGCCACCGCCCCGAAGCCGCCGATCGTCATGAGGATCAGACCGGGAACCACATGGTGAATGTGCAGGCCGCCCGGTGAGACGTTCCTGAACGGCCCCCGGCCGGCCCGGATCAGCCGGGTGATGGTGCGGGTGATCAGAAACGTGAGGATGAAGGAGAGCAGAGCCAGCAGCAGCGGGAGCTTCCCCGGCTCCAGGATGTTCCGGTACCACCAGTGACCCATGCCACTCGCCCCCTTTTTGTCCGTTACGCGTAACTTACCGGCCGTCGGCAGCGACTACCGTGCGCGCGGTGACCTTCCTCATCAGCGACGGCCTGCGGTTCGCCTTCGGCACGCTCACTGTGCTTCCCGTCCGCGTGACCCGGTGGGACCGCGAGGCGGCGCGCGCCGGGATGCTGTGCGCCCCGCTGGCGGGCCTTGTGGTGGGCTTGTGCGCGGCAGCAGCGGGGGGCGTACTACTGCTCCTCGGGTCGGGGCCGCTGCTCGCCGCCGTGGCGAGCGCCGCCGTACCGGCCGCTCTCACGCGTGGGCTGCACCTGGACGGTCTCGCCGACACAGGGGACGGGCTGGGCAGCGCGAAAGGGGCCGATGACGCGCTGCGCATCATGAAGCAGTCGGACATCGGGCCGTTCGGGGTGATCACCCTGCTGTTCGTGCTGCTGGCCCAGGTGGCGGCGCTCCACGAGCTGTACGCCGCCGGGTGGGCGCGGGGTGCCGCGGGCGCCGCACTGTCAGCCGTGGCCGCCCGCCTCGCCCTGACCCTCGCCTCCCGCGCGGGCGTTCCCGCGGCCCGTCCCGGGGGGCTCGGTGCGGCGGTCGCGGGAACGGTCACCGTGCGTTCCGCGGTGGCTGTCGCAACTGCTGTGGCAGCGCTCTGCGCGTGCGTCGCGGGAACGCTCTTCGGCCCGTACGCCGCCCTGCGGTTCGCGGGTGCGGTGCTCGTTGCCCTGGCCGCAGCACAGGTGTTGCTGCGCCACTGTGTACGCCGCTTCGGCGGGGTCACAGGGGACGTGTTCGGTGGCGTGGCGGAGACGGCGGCCACGGCGGCGCTGGTGGTCCTGGCGCTGGAGTGACGGGGGCCCTGGCGCTGGGGTGACGGGTGCCCGCCGGGGTGCGGGGGGCCGCGCGCTCAGCAGGGCCTGCGCCACACCCCCAGCTCGTACTTCTTCAGCATCGAGCTGAGTCCCAGCTTTCGCGTCCCCTGGCAGAAGCGGCGCAGCGGCAGTTCGTACTCCACGTGGAAGACCGCCTTGCCGGCCTTGATGAACGGCGTGAGCTGTTCGCACTCCTCGTACTCGGCGCACTGCTCGTTGACCGCGAAGTCGAAGTCCCCGACGAGTTCCGGGATCTGGTCCAGGTCGTTCTTGAGGCCGACGGACATGCCGCGCGCGTGGGCGAGGCGGGCGATCAGCCGGTTGTAGCGGAGTTGGTCGGCTGCGGTGAGGGGGAAGCCTGTGCGGTTGCGGTAGCCGTCCATGTTGTCGGGCTCGACCGCGTCGAAGCCCTTCTTCCGGCACATGTCGAGGCGTTCGGCCATCAGGGGTTCGAGGATGTCGGTGCGGCGGATGTCGAGCCAGCGCTCACCCTTCCAGCCGTTCCCCCGGCCCAGGACGGACTTGGGGTACTTCCCGGCGTCCGGCCGGAACTCCTCCCAGGCGCCGGTGGAGAGGTAGCAGATCACCTTGCGGCCCTCGCGGTGCAGGCCGGCGACGGCGGAGGGGGGGTGGTCGAAGCCGTCGATGTCGTACACGGGTACGTCGACGGTGGGATCGAGCCGGCCGCTGAGCTGCCACTGCCAGGCGAGGCCGGGCTCCGGCAGCCAGCGCGGGCCCGGCGGCTCGCGGTCGTCCGGCGTGTCGGGGTCGCCCGTGCAGGCTGCGAGCAGCAGCAGGGGCAGCAGGAGCAGGAGGGCGCGCCGGGTCCTCATCGCGGGCCGTCCAGGCGGTCCAACCCGTCCAGGCGGTCCAAGCAGTCCAAGCAGTCCAAGCAGTCCAAGCAGTCCAAACCGTGCGGCAGGGTCCCCCACGGGTGCGCCCCCTCCCCCGGTACCGCGCAGCCGACGCCGGCGGTGAGGGCGGCGTCGGGCGGGGCGGCGTACACGAGATGGCAGAAGCGGCCGGGTGCGTACGCCGCCGTCCAGGGCGGGACTTCGGCCGTCCGGTACGTCTCCCAGGTGCCCTCGAAGGTGACCAGCAGGTCGGCGGTCTCCAGGTAGCCGGGGTCCGGGTGGACGCCGTGGTTGAGCACGACGGTGGTGGCGCGGGCCGCGCGGGCGGCGACGGCCAGGCGCCGGTAGTGGGGCAGTGCGTCGGGGCCGGACGGCACCTGGTCGAGGAAGACCCCGTCGACGCCGTACCAGTCGCGGTGGCGCTGCAGGTCCTGGACGACGGCGGCGTGCGGGCGGCGTGCGTAGTCCGTGTCGGCGTAGCCGAGGACGCGTACACCCGCATCGCGCAGGCGCGACGACACGGCGGCGAACGCCGCGTCGGGGGCGGCGCCGGGACCGCTGTCGGGGTTGAGCACGACGCCGTACAGGCGCGGAGCCGCCCGGATGACGACCTCCCAGGCGTCCGGGCGTTCGGCGGGGTGCTCGTAGAGCGGCACGAGCAGGTGGGTCACGTAGAGATCCTCACGGACGGTGGGCGGTCGCGCGACCCAGCAGGACGCAGGCCAGGGCGGCCAGTACGGCGGACCCGGCGCCAGGCACGGCGAGCGCGACGGAGTGGGCGGCACCCGGCGCGGCGAACAGGGCCACGGTCTGGGCGAGGGCGGCCGCACCGCACACGGCCGCTGCGGCAAGCACCGCGCCGAACGCCTGGAGCAGCAGCCCGGTCCACAGCATGACGCCGATGAGCAGCAGGCCGGTCACCCGGGGGGCGTCCGGTACGGAGGCCCCGGGCCACAGGAGGGTCGCGGCCACGACGAGGGCGAGCAGCACGGCGAGGTAACCGGTCAGGCAGCCGGCGAGGGCGGCGCCGGCGGCGCGGCGGAAGGCACGGGGGGTGGTGCTCGCGCGCAGCCCGGCGTCGCCGCGTCGCCGGAAGCGGTGCAGCAGCCATTCGGCGGGGCCCATGCTGAGCGTGAGCGCGACGGCGCCGGGGGCGGCGATGGCGCCGCCGGGGCTTCCGGCGACCTCGTCCGCGAGTACGGCGTGCAGCACGAGCACGCCGGTCGTGAGCCCGAACGCACCGTACGGCAGGGACCGCAGCAGCGGGGGCCCGCCCCGCGGCACCGTGCGGCTCCCCCACCTGGGGCCCCGCCGCCTTGAGCCCCGCCGCCTTGGACTCCGCCGCCTTGAGCTCCGCCCCGGAGCCCGCTTCTCGAACGCTGGAGGGGCTGGATACGCCGATTGAGGAGAACGCAGCCACAACCGGCCGCCCGCACCGCCCCGCACCAGCTCACGCGCCGTCAGCGCCAGCACCGCCGCCCCCGATGCGATCAGCAGCCCGGCCCTGACCGCCGTCGGCACGTCGTACGCCGCCGTCAGCGCGGCCCCCGCCGCCATCGGGGCGAGCGCCGACAGCAGCAGCCGCTCGCGCCCCAGAACCAGCAGCGCCGTGGCCGCGCCCTGGTAGACCGCCTGGGCACCGGCGAACGCGACCGCCCCAGCGCCCCCCGCCCCCGGCCACGCGGCGACCGCAGCCGCGACCCCCGTCCCCAGTACCGCCCCCGCAGGCGCACCCGCGAGCAGCGCCCCGGCGGCGGCCGGACGGTCGCCGAGTCCCAGCCAGGTGTACGCCCGGTGTGCCAGCGCCTGATTCCACGTCCACCCGACGAGTGCCCCCGCCAGGAGGACGCCCGTACCCGGAGGCAGTCCCTGCCCGTCCCCCGGGGCCGGGGCCACGAACGGCGCCACCAGGACGTACGCGAGACCCGGCAGCGCGAACAGCAGCCCACGCAGCAGGCACGCCGCGAGCCCGCCGTGACCCCACGGCCCGCTCCCCTCGGCGGGCGCGGCGTCCGGTTCCGGAAAGGCGCGCGGAACGCGGGTGAAGAGCTCCTCGGCCAGGGCGAAGGAGTCCTCACGGCCGTACGTCAGCCGGATGTGATCGTCCGTCATGCCGTCCGATTCGAGGATCGCCGCGATCTCGTCGGGGTGCACCGCGGCGGATATCAGGTCCGCCAGCCGGTCGGTGAGTTCGTCCAGCGGGTCCGCGGCCCGGCGGGGCGACCTGGGGCGCTGACGGGGGATGCGCGGCAGGGTGTCCCGGTGCTCGCCGGGGAACGCCGTCCACAGCGGGCCGCTCACCAGTCCCCTCCGGCTCCGTGCAGGGACAGATCGCTCCACCAGGGGTCGGCGAGCTCGGTGGTCGTCGAGTCGCCGGGCGGCTCGGGCAGCGCGGCAACCTGCTCGGGTACGCGGTCGAGTTCGAGGCCGATTTCGCGGCCGCGTTCGCCGTCGAGTTCGCGGTAGATGTCGCGGAAGCCGTCGACGGAGCGGCGCAGCGTGAAGCGGTCGATCACCCGCTGACGGGAGAGCCGGCCGAGTTCGGTCCGCCGGGCGTCGTCCCCCATGAGGTCGAGGACGGCCCGTGCCATCGCCTCCGGTTCGCGCGGCGGCACCACGAGCCCGGTGTCGCCGACGGCTTCGCGTACGCCGCCCACATCCGTCGACACGGTCGTCCGCCCGCACGACATGGCTTCGATGATGCTGAACGGGAAGCCCTCGCTGATGCTGGAAAGCATCACGATGTGGCCCGCCCCGTAGGCGCGGGCCACATCGGATATCCGTCCCTCGTAGGTGATTGCGTCGGCCACGCCCAGCTCGGCGGCGAGTTTCTCCAGCTGCGTGCGGTACCACTCGCCGCCGTCCGGCACCCCGCCGAACAGCCTGAGCCGCAGCTCGGGCAGGCGGGCGCGGGCCAGTGCGTAGGCCCGTACGAGCGTCTCCAGGTCCTTGATCGGGTCGATGCGGCCCGCCCAGCTGAGCGTGGGGACGTCCGGCTCGGGACCGGCGTGCGGGAAGAGGTGCGGGTCGACGCCGTTGTAGACGGTGCGGATGCGCGCGGCGGGGGCGCCGCCGCGCTCCTCCCAGCGACGGTTGTACTGGTTGCAGGGGGTGATGAGGTCGGCCTCGCGATAGCCGAGCGAGTTCAGCTCGCGGTAGAAGCCGAGCAGCAGCGCCTTGACGGGCCAGCGCTGCGCGACCGAGCGATAGCCGAGATAGCGCTCGCGGAGGTAGATGCCGTGCTCGGTGAGGAGGAAAGGTGCGCCGTCGAAGTGCTTGGCGGCGAGGGCGGGAAGCGTGGCGAGCCCGCTGCTGACGGCGTGCGCCACGCTGTCGGCGGGGATACGGGCGGCCAGCGGGCGCAGCAGGTGCTCCAGCAGATCGGTCGCGGTGAGCGCGTCGTGCAGGGTGGGCCTGGCCCGGGCTATCGGCAGGTGCCGCATGGTCCAGACCCTGGTCAGGGTGCGCAGTGCCGCCTCGGAGCGCAGGGCGCGGGTCAGCCGGCCCTGCCGGGCGAGGGTGGCCAGGGCGTACAGCTCGGGGCCGAAGTCACAGCCGGCTTCCGGGTCGAGGAGAGCGAGGAGGAAGCGCTCGTAACCGGCCAGGAACAGGCGGTGCTCCCGGCCCCGGAGGGGACGCGGGCCGCGGAACAGCCCGGCGCCCCCTCGGCCGCCCCCTCCCGTCTCGGGTCCCCACAGCGGGACCGTGGTGTGGCGGTAGACGTTGCGCGGCAGCTCCCAGGTGACGGGCTCGCGGCCGCTGCCGGTGAGCGAGACGACGTGGAAATCGACCTCCGGCATGCCGCGGACGAGCTGGTCGCACCAGGTGCTGACGCCCCCCTGGACGTGCGGATACGTTCCTTCGGTGAGCATGCTGACGTGGAGCCCGCGGCTCATGTGGATGTCCCCCCAGGACGGGTTCCAGGTGCTGTTGGTCAGACGGGTCGGTCAGGTCGGTCAGGACAGACGGCGGGGCAGGTCAGAAGGCGGGGCGGATCAGGCAGTAGGGGCGGATCAGGCAGTAGGGACCCGCAGCGTGACCGCTCGCTGGAACGCCTCCGGTGACGTCCAGGCCGAGCGCTGTCCGGCGTATGGCGTGCCGTAAACGGCCGTTCCCAGGAACTGCTGCTTTCGCGTGCCCTCCGGCGCCGTGACGGGTGCCGCGATCCCCGAGGGCGCCTGCACGGTGACGGTCGTGCCGATGCGGTACGCCGTGACCTCGCCGTCCGCGAGCACCTCGTCCCAGGCGGCGCGGCGGGCGAGCTCGGAACCGGCGTCCTTGTGGCGTGGGTTGACGACGGGCGTGTTGTCGGCGAACAGGGCCCGGTAGTCGCCCAGGACCTTGTCCAGGACCGGGTAGAGGATCCTTTCCTCAGCCAGGTTGGACTGGTGCACGTAGTGCGGGCGCGGGTCGTTGGCGATGACGTGGCCGAGCGCCGTGCGCGCCTCCTGCGGCGCGATGTGGTCGGCGTAGCCGGTGGCCGTGTCGAGCGGGTCGTCGAGGCAGGTCGAGCCGGGGTTGGTCTCGCACACGCCGCTGCCGCCGTCGGCCCTGCTGCTGTAGATCCAGTTGTACTCGTCCGTCATCTCGGCGGCCGTGCCGACGTTGTAGTACACGTTCATCGGGTGGCGCGGCACGGTGAGCGCGCTGCCGACGGCCCGCTGGCGCGGCTCGCGCGAGTTGTCACTGGCCACCCACTCCACGCCGTTGTCGGCGAGCGCGGGGGCGAGGTTCGGGTTGTCCTGGGGCTGCTGCGGCAGGGTCTTGAGGCCCGAGTGCTCCCCGGTGACGAGTTCGCTCCGGTCGACGACGAGGCCCTTGCCCACCGCCCACCGGTGGTTGTCCCGGATCTGCGCCGAGATGTCGGCGCGGCTCATCCACCGCGTGTTGCCCGCGGCGTCCTTCGCGCACTGCCACGGCACGGTCGAAGTGTCCTGCACGCACCCGAGGAAGGGGTGGGTGTACGTGTGGTTCACCCAGCGGTACTTCGCCCGGTCGGCGAGCAGCTGCGCGGTGAGCGGGTCGCTGCCGCCGTTCGCGGCCTTCCACTCCTCGCCGGACCCGGCGTTGTAGACCATGTCGAGCGTGAAGCCGGCCGACTGCTGCCACTGGGCGGCGTACCGCGCGTCGTCGGCGGTCATCCGCACGGGCGTGGTGCCCTCGCCCTCGCCGTCGCCGCAGTCGAAGTCGAAGTCGCCGGGGGTGCAGTTGAGTTCGGTGTCCCAGCGGCTGTCCGGTGCGAAGACGTCGTCGACGTGCACCGAGAAGTAGTTACGGCTCTGGCCGAGGTGGACGCCCCCGGTGAGCCATTCGACGACGCCGCGGGCGAGCAGCCGGAACTGCCGCTGGTTCTGGTTGTACGCGAAGGTGACGACCAGTTCGCGCCGCCCGTCGCTGACGAACTCGCCGACGAGACTGGCCCGTCCGCCGCCGTCGACCGGCATGTCCAGGTAGCTGGTGTAGCCCTCGCGGGGCCGGCCCGCGTACCCGTAGCTCTCGCCGACGGACGGCGAGTTGTCCTCGAACTCGACGGCCCCGTCGAGATAGCCGAAGGGCCCGGCCTTCCCGGCGGGGGTCACTGCCGCGTCCACGCCGTCGAGCGTCCCGGCGTACCCGCCCTCGCCGGAGTAGTCGAGCCCGACGCCCGGGTGCGCCCAGCTGTAGGCGTCGACCTGGCGGATGCCGAAGGTCTTCTCGTACGCGGTCAGGGCGGCCGTCTCCGGGGACCCGGCGCCGAACACCCCCGAGGTGGGCAGCACCACGCCCTGGTACTTGGCGCGCGGCCGCCCGTCCACCGTGTCGGACAGGAACGCCGCGTCGACGACCGGCCGGTCCGGGTCGTCGAGCCGCACCACGGTGTGCGGCACGCCCGTGCCCCGCAGCTCCGACGCGATCGCGTCCACCGAGGCTCCGCCGTCGTCGACGACGAGAACCTTCAGGTCGATACGGGGCACGGGCGCGGCGCCCGCTCCCGTCGGCGGCACCGCCACCACCAGCAGTCCGGCCGCCAGCACCGCGGCCGAGGCCCTGCCCACACGCACCTTGTCGTACGCCATCGCGCACCCTCCCCTAGAAGATCGTCCACGGAGAGTTCGCGGACGACCTGTGGAAATCATGCAAAGCAAGGTCATGGTCACTTGCCTGATTGCCGCGAGTGTGACGGAGGCCTCACCCGCCGCAATGTAAACACGAAAAATGAGACCACTGATGAGTGAACGCCTCGCTGCTGTGATCGAACGACTCAACCGCGCGTAGGCTCAGCAGCGGCGCACATCCGGCCGGGCCGCCGGGTCGCCGGGTCGCCGGGTCGCCGGGTCGCCGGGAGAAAACGGACGCGTCGGGCGCGGCCGGCCCCACCCCTTCGGCCGAACAACTCAACGGAAGCGAGATTTCACCACCGTGACTGCTCTCACTCTCAGCACTTCCGGCGCGGCCGCGCTGCGCGCCGACGCCATCGTCGTCGGTGTGGCGAAGGGCGCTGGATCCAAGTCCGGGGACCTGGTCGTCGCACCGGGCGCCGAGGCCGTGGACAAGGCGTTCGACGGGAAGCTCGCCGCCGTCCTGGAGACCCTCGGCGCCTCGGGTGCCGAGGGCGAGGTCACCAAGCTGCCCGCGCCCGACGGCCTCAAGTCCCCCGTCGTGCTGGCCGTCGGCCTGGGCGCGGCGCTGGACAAGGACGACACGTACAGCGCCGAGTCGCTGCGCCGCGCGGCCGGCGCCGCCGCCCGCGCGCTGAGCGGTGCCAAGAAGGCCGGCTTCGCGCTGCCCGTGGAGGCCGTCGAAGACGCCGCGGCCGTCGCGGAGGGGGCCCTGCTCGGTGCGTACGCCTTCACGGCGTACCAGGGCGGAGAGAAGGGCGAGAAGGCAGCGGCCGACGGGGCGAAGCTGCCGCTCGCCGAGATCACCGTGCTCGGCGGCAAGCCGCGCGACAAGGCGTTCAAGGCCGCCGTGGAGCGCGCGCTGGCGCTGACCGAGGAGATCAACCGCGCCCGCGACCTGGTCAACACCCCGCCGAACGACCTGTACCCGGAGTCCTTCGCCGCCGTGGCCACTGCGGCCGGCAAGGAGCACGGTGTCAAGGTGCAGGTGCTGGACGAGAAGGCGCTCGTCAAGGGCGGCTTCGGCGGCATCCTCGGCGTAGGCCAGGGCTCGGAGCACGGCCCGCGCCTGGTGAAGCTCGCGTACACGCACCCCAAGGCGGAGAAGACCCTCGCCTACGTCGGCAAGGGCATCACCTACGACTCGGGCGGCATCTCGCTGAAGCCGGCCGGCCACAACGAGACGATGAAGTGCGACATGGCCGGCGCCGCCGCCGTGTTCGCCGCCGTCATCACGGCCGCCCGCCTCGGCCTGCGGGTCAACGTCACCGGCTGGCTGGCGCTCGCCGAGAACATGCCCTCCGGCAGCGCGACCCGCCCCGGTGACGTGCTGCGCATGTACAGCGGCAAGTCCGTCGAGGTGCTCAACACCGACGCCGAGGGCCGCCTGGTCCTCGGTGACGCGCTGACCCGCGCGTCCGAGGAGCACCCCGACGCGATCGTCGACGTGGCGACGCTGACCGGTGCGATGGTGGTGGCTCTCGGCAACCGGACCTTCGCCGTCATGGGCAACGACGAGTCGTTCCGTACCGCCATCCACGAGATCGCGGAGGAGGCCGGCGAGCAGTCCTGGCCGATGCCGATGCCGGTGGAGCTGCGCAAGGGCATGGACTCCGCGACCGCCGACATCGCGAACATGGGCGAGCGGATGGGCGGCGGTCTGGTCGCCGGTCTGTTCCTCCAGGAGTTCGTCGGCGAGGACATCGCCTGGGCGCACCTGGACATCGCGGGCCCGGCGTACAACGACGGCAGCCCCTTCGGCTACACCCCCAAGGGCGGCACCGGTTCCGCGATCCGCACCCTGGTGGCGCTCGCCGAGCACACCGCCGCGGGCGACCTCGGCTGACCCTGGCTCCGCGTGCGTACGGCCCCGGGCACGTGTCCGGGGCCGTACGCACGCCTCAGTAACGGCCTGGTGCGCGATAGGGGGCGGATCAGCCCGCGGCGTATCGCAAGGCGGCGGAGCGTCCTCATAGCGGAGCTATTAGGAGTTTCGCCAACGCGGCGAGGTGCCGTAGCCGGCGTCGCGGGCCCGTCCCCTATCGCGCACCAGGCCGTAAGCGCCTCAGTAAACGCGTCAGTAATTTGCGGCGAGCGGCCCCTGACCGTCTCGTTCCCCGGCCCCGCGTCCCGCCGTCCGTGAACAAGTGCGAGGATGGGTTCTCGGCAGGACAGGGCCCCCACCACAGGGCCGACACATAAAAGCGGCCGAACACCAGCCGCCGCCCGGTCATCGACGACCGCGCCCGGCGCACATGCATGGAGGACGTGACGTGGCGAACGACGCCAGCACCGTTTTCGACCTAGTGATCCTCGGCGGTGGCAGTGGCGGTTACGCCGCGGCCCTGCGCGGCGCTCAGCTTGGCCTGGATGTCGCCCTGATCGAGAAGAACAAGCTCGGCGGCACCTGCCTGCACAACGGCTGCATCCCGACGAAGGCACTGCTGCACGCGGGCGAGATCGCCGACCAGGCGCGCGAGTCCGAGCAGTTCGGCATCAAGGCGACCTTTGACGGCGTCGACATGGCGGGCGTCCACAAGTACAAGGACGACGTCATCGCCGGCCTGTACAAGGGCCTGCAGGGCCTGGTCGCCTCGCGCAAGGTGACGTACATCGAGGGCGAGGGCAAGCTCTCCTCCCCGACCTCCGTCGATGTGAACGGCCAGCGTGTCCAGGGCCGCCATGTCCTGCTGGCGACCGGCTCCGTGCCGAAGTCGCTGCCGGGCCTGGAGATCGACGGCAACCGCATCATCTCTTCGGACCACGCGCTGACGCTGGACCGGGTCCCGAAGTCCGCGATCGTGCTCGGCGGCGGCGTCATCGGCGTCGAGTTCGCCTCCGCGTGGAAGTCCTTCGGCACGGACGTGACCGTCGTCGAGGGCCTCAAGCACCTCGTGCCGGTCGAGGACGAGAACAGCTCGAAGCTGCTGGAGCGCGCGTTCCGCAAGCGCGGCATCACCTTCTCGCTGGGCGCGTTCTTCGAGAAGGCCGAGTACACGAACGACGGCGTCAAGGTCACCCTGGCCAACGGCAAGGAGTTCGAGGCCGAGCTGCTGCTCGTCGCGATCGGCCGCGGCCCGGTGTCGCAGGGCCTCGGGTACGAGGAGCAGGGCGTCGCGATGGACCGCGGCTACGTCCTGGTCGACGAGTACATGCAGACCAACGTGCCCACCATCTCGGCGGTCGGTGACCTCGTCCCCACGCTCCAGCTCGCGCACGTCGGCTTCGCCGAGGGCATGCTGGTGGCGGAGCGTCTGGCCGGGCTCAAGGTCGTTCCGGTCGACTACGACGGTGTGCCGCGCGTGACGTACTGCCACCCCGAGGTCGCTTCCGTGGGCATCACCGAGGCCAAGGCCAAGGAGATCTACGGCGCGGACAAGGTCGTCGCACTGAAGTACAACCTCGCGGGCAACGGCAAGAGCAAGATCCTCAAGACCGCGGGCGAGATCAAGCTCGTCCAGGTCAAGGACGGTGCCGTGGTCGGCGTCCACATGGTCGGTGACCGTATGGGCGAGCAGGTCGGCGAGGCTCAGTTGATCTACAACTGGGAGGCGCTGCCGGCCGAGGTCGCGCAGCTCGTCCACGCCCACCCGACGCAGAACGAGGCGATGGGCGAGGCCCACCTGGCCCTGGCCGGCAAGCCTCTCCACTCCCACGACTGATCCAGTCCCGGGCGCGACGACCACTTCACTTTGTTAGGAGCAACCGAAACCATGTCGGTTTCCGTAACCCTTCCGGCGCTCGGTGAGAGCGTTACCGAGGGCACTGTCACCCGTTGGCTGAAGGCCGAGGGCGAGCGCGTCGAGGTCGACGAGCCGCTGCTCGAGGTGTCGACCGACAAGGTCGACACCGAGATCCCGGCGCCCGCCGCCGGCATTCTCTCGTCCATCAAGGTCGCCGAAGACGAGACGGTGGAGGTCGGCGCCGAGCTGGCCGTCATCGACGACGGCTCGGGCGCGCCCGCAGCCGAGGCCTCCGCTCCGGCCGCCGCCGAGGAGGCACCGGCCGAGGCCGAGGCCCCCGAGGCCCCCGCCGCCCAGTCCGAGCCCGAGCCGGAGGCCGAGCCCGCTGCGGCTCCGGCCGAGGCCGAGGCCCCTGCTGCCGCCCCGTCCGGCGGCGCCTCCGGTACGGACGTCGTACTGCCCGCACTGGGCGAGTCGGTCACCGAGGGCACCGTCACCCGCTGGCTGAAGGAGGTCGGCGAGGAGGTCGCGGAGGACGAGCCGCTGCTCGAGGTCTCGACCGACAAGGTCGACACCGAGATCCCCTCCCCGACCGCCGGAACGCTGCTGGAGATCCTGGTCGGCGAGGACGAGACCGCCGAGGTCGGCGCGAAGCTCGCCGTCATCGGCGACAAGGGCACGGCCCCGGCTCAGGAGACCCCGAAGCAGGAAGCGCCCAAGCCGGAGGAAGCCCCGAAGCAGGAGGCCCCCCAGCAGCAGGCTCCGGCTCCGAAGCAGGAGCAGGCCGCCCCCGCTCCCCAGGCCCCGGCCGCCCCGGCGGCCGCCCCGGCCAAGGCTGCCGCGCCGGCTGCCCCTGCCGCTCCCGCTCCCGCTGCCCCTGCCTCTGCGGGCGACGCGGACGGTGCGTACGTGACCCCGCTGGTCCGTAAGCTCGCCGCCGAGAACAACGTCGACCTGGGCGCGGTCAAGGGCTCCGGCGTCGGTGGCCGCATCCGCAAGCAGGACGTTGTAGCCGCAGCGGAGGCCGCCAAGGCCGCCGCGGCTCCGGCTGCCGCCGCCCCGGCGGCCGCTTCGAAGGCTCCGTCCCTCGAGGCGTCCCCGCTGCGCGGTCAGACGGTCAAGATGACCCGCATGCGCAAGGTCATCGGCGACAACATGATGAAGGCCCTGCACACGCAGGCCCAGCTGACCTCGGTCGTCGAGGTCGACATCACCAAGCTCATGAAGCTGCGCAACCAGGCGAAGGACGCGTTCGCCGCCCGCGAGGGCGTCAAACTGTCCCCGATGCCGTTCTTCGTCAAGGCGGCGGCCCAGGCGCTGAAGGCCTACCCGGTCGTCAACGCCCGGATCAACGAGGATGAGGGCACGATCACCTACTTCGACACCGAGAACATCGGTATCGCGGTGGACTCCGAGAAGGGTCTGATGACTCCGGTCATCAAGGGTGCGGGCGACCTCAACCTGGCGGGCATCTCCAAGAAGACCGCCGAGCTGGCCAGCAAGGTCCGCGGCAACAAGATCACCCCGGACGAGCTGTCCGGAGCGACCTTCACCATCAGCAACACCGGTTCGCGCGGTGCGCTGTTCGACACCGTCATCGTGCCGCCGAACCAGGTCGCCATCCTGGGCATCGGCGCCACCGTCAAGCGTCCGGCGGTCATCGAGACCGCCGAGGGCACCGTCATCGGCATCCGCGACATGACGTACCTGGCTCTCTCCTACGACCACCGCCTGGTGGACGGCGCCGACGCGGCCCGTTACCTGACGGCCGTCAAGGCGATCCTGGAGGCCGGCGAGTTCGAGGTCGAGCTCGGGCTGTAAAGCACACCTGCTGTACGACGGCGCCCCCGCCCGGAGAGATCCGGGCGGGGGCGCCGTCCGTTTGCCGCAGCGGCCTTACGGCCTGGTGCGCGATAGGGGGCGGATCAGCCCGCGGCGTCGGATGCGGTGCATCGCAAGGCGGCGGAGCGTCCTCATAGCGGAGCCATTAGGGGTGTCTGACAATTCCCCGTGGGTCAAGGAGCGGCGTCCGGTGCGTGCGATCGCAAGGCGCCGGACAGTCCTCGTAGCGGAGCTACCAGGGCTTTTCGCCAACGCGGCGAGGTGCCGTAGCCGGCGTCGCGGGCCCGTCCCCTATCGCGCACCAGGCCGTAAGCGGGTTGTGCTCCACGCGTGTTACCGCCTACGGCAGAACCGGCAACATCCCGGCCGTTGGGTTACTGCGTCGCTCACGGTCGGGGCGTGGAAGTCAGAGCAGGCCGCGCTCAGTTGCCGACACCTTCGTCTGACCTGGATCCGGGCCCGGGACACCACGATGTGGAGCGACGGCGTGTGGCTCGTCGACTCGACGGCTACTGCGGTCGCACTCCCGGTACTTCGGGGGACTGCGCCTGCGCCTGGTGCAACCAGGCATCGTCTGCCAGCGGCGTTCATTTCTGTGCGGCCGGCCGCTGAGGGCTGTGTGCGGGCCGCTGCGACAATGACCGGTAGCCTCGGCCAGGGCCACAGCCTCGGCCTCCACGAAGGAGCTCCCTCATGACCCCGCCCGTCGTCCACTCGCTGCGCGAGCAGATCCGCGAGCACATCGTGGAGGGGATCGTCAGCGGGCGCTGGAAGCCGGGCGAGCGGATCGTGGAGCGCCGGATCGCGACCGAGCTGCAGGTCAGCCAGACGCCGGTGCGGGAGGCACTGCGGGAGCTGGAGTCGTTGCGGCTGATCGAGTCGGCGCCCAACAAGGGCGTACGGGTACGGAACCTGTCGGCGGCCGACCTGGAGGAGAGCTACCCGGTACGGGCCGGCCTGGAGCAGATCGCGGCGGAGCTGGCGGCGGACGCGCTGGCCGACGACTGCTCGGCGCTGGAACCGCATGTGGCGGCGCTGTACGAGGCGGACCGCCTGGCGGACGGCACCGGGCAGGTGCGGCACACCGTGGCCTTCCACCGGGAGCTGGTGCGGGCGGCGGGCAACGGTGTTCTGCTGCACACATGGGAGGGGCTCGGCATCGAGGTGTTCACCGCGCTCTCGATCCGCTGGCTGGGGACGGTGCAGAAGTCGTACGCCGAGGAGCACGAGGCGCTGGTGGACGCGTTCCGGCGGCGTGACCCGGCGATCGGCACGCTGGTCAAGGCGCATGTCCTGGGGTGCGCGCCGCGGGCGTGACGGTGGCCTGGTGCAGGGTGCGGGTGCTGCGGGGGCGGGCGCGGGGGCGTCGGGTGCGGGGCCGCCGGGTGCGGGGCCGCCGGGGGTGCGGGGGTCAGGCGTGCGGGTGGCCTGCGGCGCTTCGGCGTGCGGACCCCGGCATGCATCCCAAATGCCCGAAACGCCCCGGCACCCCGTGCCCTATTCCGCGGCACGGAATGCCAATTTCATTGCGCGGGCAAGTTTTTCGCCCCCAGGCTTTGATCGATCATCGATCAGCGACTTACAGTCGACGACGGGTCCACCGACCCGCCGCCCTGTCCTGCCAGACACGGCACCCTTTTCTTCACCCCCCCTCCTGTCCGGAAGGCGGCCATCGTGACCGACCCCGTACGCATTTCCCCGAGCGAGCTCGACCAGCTCCCGGACCGTGACACCGAGGAGACCGCCGAGTGGGCGGCCTCCCTCGACGCCGTCACCAAGGCCGCCGGCCCGCACCGGGCGGCCTACCTGATGCGCCGCACGCTCCAGCACGCCGAAGGCTCCGGCATCGCCCTGCCGAAGCTGCTGGAGACGGACTACGTCAACACCATCCCGACCTCCGCCGAGCCCGCCTTCGACGGCGACGAGGCGATGGAATCCCGTATCGCCGCCTGGAACCGCTGGAACGCGGCCGCCATGGTCACCCGCGGCTCCCGGTTCGGCGTGGGCGGGCACATCGCCACCTTCGCCTCCGCGGCCTGGCTGTACGAGACGGGCTTCAACCACTTCTTCCGCGGAAAGGAGGGGGACGGCTCCGGCGACCAGCTCTACATCCAGGGCCACGCCTCCCCCGGCATCTACGCCCGCGCCTTCCTCGACGGCCGCATCAACGAGGGCCAGCTCGACCGCTTCCGCCAGGAGGCCGGCGGCGACGGCCTGCCGTCGTACCCGCACCCGCGGCGGCTGCCGTGGCTCTGGGAGTTCCCGACCGTGTCCATGGGCCTCGGCCCGCTCTCCGCGATCTACCAGGCGCGCTTCAACCGCTACCTGGAGAACCGCAAGATCAAGGACACCTCGAACTCGCACGTCTGGGCGTTCCTCGGCGACGGCGAGATGGACGAGCCGGAGTCGACCACCGCGATCACCCTCGCCGCCCGCGAGCAGCTCGACAACCTCACCTTCGTCATCAACTGCAACCTCCAGCGCCTCGACGGCCCGGTCCGCGCCAACTTCCGGGTCGTGCAGGAGCTGGAGGCGCAGTTCCGCGGCGCCGGCTGGAACGTCGTCAAGACGCTCTGGGGCTCCGCCTGGGACGAGCTGTTCCAGCTCGACACCCAGGGGGCGCTGGTGCGCCGCCTGCGTGAGGTGCCGGACGCGCAGTTCCAGACGTACGCGACCCGTGACGCGGCGTACATCCGCGAGCACTTCTTCGGCGCCGAGCCCGCGCTGGCCGAGCTGGGCAAGCTGCTTACCGACGCGAAGATCGCCGAGTGCTTCCACACCTCGCGCGGCGGCCACGAGGCCCGCAAGGTGTACGCGGCGTACCGGGCGGCCGTGGAGTTCAAGGGCGCGCCGACGGTGATCCTCGCGCAGACCGTGAAGGGCTACACGCTCGGCCCGGGCTTCGAGTCCAAGAACGCCAACCACCAGATGAAGAAGCTGTCCGGCAAGGAGTTCCGCGCGATGCGGGACCTGCTGGAGCTGCCGATCCCCGACTCGAAGCTGGACGAGGAGCTGGTGCCGTACGGGCACCCGGGCGCCGACTCCACCGAGGTCCGCTACCTCCAGGAGCGCCGCGCCGCCCTCGGCGGCCCCGCGCCCGCGCGCCGGGTGCACGCGGTGGCGCTGCCGGAACCGCAGGAGCGCGCGTTCCAGGCGCTCAAGAAGGGGTCCGGCAAGCAGGAGATGGCCACCACCATGGCCTTCGTCCGGCTGGCCAAGGAGCTGATGCGGGACAAGGAGACCGGCAAGCGGTGGGTGCCGATCGTGCCCGACGAGGCGCGTACCTTCGGCATGGAGTCGCTGTTCCCCTCGGCCGGCATCTACTCGCCGCTGGGCCAGACGTACGAGCCCGTCGACCGCGACCAGCTCATGTACTACAAGGAAGCCACGAACGGCCAGATCCTCAACGAGGGGATCACCGAGGCCGGCGCGATGGCCGACTTCATCGCCGCGTCGACGTCGTACGCGACGCACGGCGAGCCGATGATCCCGTTCTACATCTTCTACTCGATGTTCGGCTGGCAGCGCACGGCCGACCAGATGTGGCAGCTCGGTGACCAGCTGGGCCGCGGCTTCATCGTCGGCGCGACCGCCGGACGTACGACTCTGACCGGTGAGGGCCTCCAGCACGCGGACGGCCACTCGCACCTGATCGCGTCCACCAACCCGGCGTCGCTCAACTACGACCCGGCGTTCGCATACGAGATCGCGGTCATCGTCAAGGACGGTCTGCGGCGGATGTACGGCCCCGAGGCCGAGAACGTCTTCTACTACCTGACCGTCTACAACGAGCCGAAGCCGCAGCCCGCGATGCCGGATGGCGTCGAGGAGGGCATCCTCAAGGGCCTCTACCGCTTCAAGGAGGCCGCCGCCCCGGCCGCCGACGCGCCGCGAGCTCAGCTGCTCGCGTCGGGTACGGCGATCCACTGGGCGCTGGAGGCGCAGGAACTCCTCGCGGCGGACTGGGGTGTCGCGGCCGACGTGTGGTCGGCCACGTCGTGGGGCGAGCTGCGGCGGGACGCGCTGGAGTGCGACGAGGCGCTGCTGCGCGGCGAGATGCGCACCCCGTACGTCACCCAGGCACTCGAAGGCGCCCCCGGTCCGGTGCTCGCGGTGAGCGACTGGATGCGTCAGGTCCCGGACCAGATCAGCCAGTGGGTCGAGCAGGACTACTCCTCGCTGGGCACGGACGGCTTCGGCCTCTCCGACACCCGTGAGGCGGCGCGACGCCACTTCGGCGTCGACGCGCAGTCCGTGGTGGTCGCGGCCCTCGCCCAGCTGGCCCGGCGCGGCGAGGTGCCGGCGTCGGCGGTCAAGGAGGCGCGGGAGCGGTACGGCCTCTGAGCCGGTGCCTCTGCGTCGGTGCCCGGGCGTGTCGGGGCACCGCCGCCCGGCCCCCGCTCCTCAATCGCCGGAGGCGCTGGTTTTCCCAGCGTCTCCGGCGGGTGAGGGCATGCCCCCACCCGGCACAATGGCCCGCATGCGCGCAGCCCGGCTCATCAAGATGGTGCTTCTGCTCCAGTCCCGCGCCTCCATGACCGCCGCCGAGCTGGCGCGTGAGCTGGAGGTCTCCGAGCGGACCATCACGCGGGACGCGCAGGCCCTTTCGGAAGCGGGTGTTCCGGTGTACGCCGACCGGGGCCGGGCTGGGGGCTACCGGCTGATCGGGGGGTACCGCACCCGGCTGACCGGGCTGGCCCGCAGCGAGGCCGAGGCGCTGTTCCTGTCCGGACTGCCGGGCGCGCTGCGCGAGATGGGCCTGGACGACGCCGCGTCGGCCGCACGCCTCAAGGTCTCCGCGGCGCTGCTGCCCTCGCTGCGGGACGCGTCCGACACGGCGGCGCAGCGCTTCCATCTCGACGCACCCGGCTGGTACCAGGAGCCGAAGACCCCCGCGTTGCTGCCCGTCATCGCCGAGGCCGTCTGGGACGACCGGATGATGACCGGCCGCTACCGGCGCGGCCAGGACCACGAGGTGGAGCGCGAACTGGCCCCCTACGGCCTCGTGCTGAAGGCCGGCGTCTGGTATCTGTGCGCCCGCGCGGAGGGGGAATTCCGGGTCTACCGGATCGACCGTTTCGCCGCCGTGGCGGTGTCCGAGGAGCGCTTCGTACGGGACGAAAGCTTTCTGCTGCCGGAGTTCTGGGAGGAGCGGGCCGCGGATTTCGCCCGCTCGATCCTGCGCTCCGAGGTGGAGGTGCGGCTGTCGGAGTCCGGCGCACGCCAACTGCCGTACGCCGTGGACCGCGCGGCGGCCACGGAGGCGCTGGCAGGGGCCGGGCCGCCGGACGAGCTGGGGCGTATCACGATCACGCTGCCGGTCGAGTCCTGGGATGTCGCCTACGGCCAGCTGCTGTCGCTCGGGCCCGAGCTGGAGGTCCTGCGGCCGCCGGACCTCCGCGCGCGTTTCGCGGAGGCGGCGGCCCGTACGGCACGGCTGTATCAGTAGGCAGCGGGCAGCAGGATCGTCGTTAGCGGTAGTCACTTGCCGGGGCGTCCTTGCCGCCCAGGGAGACCTCCATGATGTACGGCCAGGCATCGGGGCGGCTGCCGTCCGCGTCCGTGAAGCCGTACTCCTTCGCGAGCTGGCCGCTGGACAGCGACCGCTTGTTCCAGCGTGCCCTCTCCGGGTCCGCCGCGATGGCCGCGACCGCCCGGCCGACGTACACCGGCGACTCGGCGATCACGAAGTCCGGAACCTGGGCGATGGCGTCGCGCCAGTTCTCCTCGGTGACGCCGAACGTGTCCAGCATCTCCTCCGAGCGCAGGAAGCCCGGAGTCACGCTGACCGCTGTGCAGCCCACGTCCTCCAGGTCGTGGCCGAGGTTGAACGCCATCCGGATCGGCGCGTTCTTGGCGAGGTCGAAGTAGTAGTTCTCCCGGAAGCGGGTCCGGTTGTACTCGTCGGTACCGTCCGTCACCTCCACCACCAGACCGCCCCGGTTCCTCACCAGCAGCGGCAGCGCGACGCTGCTGGTGATGGCGTGGGACTTCACGCTCAGCTCCAGCATGCGCAGCCCGGTGGCGAGTTCGGTGTCCCACATCTTCTTGCCGAATTCGACCAGCCGCTCGCCGCCCCAGCAGTTGTTGACCAGGATGTCCAGCCGGCCGCGCTCCCGGTCGATGCGCTCCACGAGCGCCCGTACCTGGTCGGCTTCGAGGTGATCGGTGGGTACGGCGATGCCTTCGCCGCCCTCGGCCGTGACGAGTTCTGCCGTCTGCTCGATCGTCTCTCCCGGGCGGCCGACCTCGCTGGTGTGCTCACGGGTGGTGCGGCCGGTGACGTACACCGTGGCTCCTGCCGCGCCCAGTTGTACGGCGATCGCCCGGCCCGCGCCCCGGGTGGCTCCGGCCACCAGTGCGATCCGGTCTTTCAGCGCGTTCCGTGGTACGCCCTGCTCATCCATGTCTGCTCCGTAACTCGTCGGGAACTCGTCGGGCGGCGACCATGCCGTCCAGATCACACTGGCACCCCATCCGGACACCTGCTGTCGGGCTTTCGGCGTCGCCGTCCCGCGGCTTCGCGCTTTCGGCGCAGGTAACGACACAGCCGCATCCGGTGCGCCCCGCGTGCGTGGGCCAGTGCCAAGGCCGATGCTTGTCCCGTGATGGACGAGACGGAATTCTGGGAGATCATCGACAGCACCCGCGTGGCCGCCGAGGGCGACCCCGAGGACCATGCCGACCTGCTGGTCGAGCAGCTGATCCAGCGTGACCCCGATTCCGTGCTCGACTTCGCCAGACACTTCGAGACGCGCTACAACCGGGCGTACCGCTGGGATCTGTGGGGCGCGGCGGCCGTGCTGCTCGACGGTGCGAGCGACGACGCCTTCGACTACTTCCGCTGCTGGCTGATCGGCCAGGGGCGGGAGGTCTTCGAGGGGGCGCTGCACGACCCGGACCAGCTGGCCGTCCTGCTCGACGATTTCGACGAGGAGGTGGACGGGGACGGCGAGGAGCTGGGATACGCCGCGGACGAGGCGTACGAGCAGCTCACCGGCGCGGTCGCACCCGGCCTCGGGGTCGCTCCGCAAGCGCCGGAACCGGAGGGCACGCCGTTCGACTTCGAGGACGACGGCGCCCTGGCCGACCGCTTCCCCCGGCTCTGGGAGCGCTTCGGCGGGTAGGTTCTGTCCCCCGGTTGGCGTCCGGTCGGCGTCCGGTCGTCGTCCGGCTCAGAGTGCAGGCTGCTCTTGGTACGCCGGGCCGGGGGCGAGGGCGAGCAGGGCCACGTCGTCCTGCACGTCCTCCGCCTTGCCGACGAAGCCGACCAGGTCCCGGCGTACGGCCTCGGTGAGGCCCCCCAGGTCGTCCGCGGGGACTTCGGCGGCCACCGCCGGCAGCCTAAGCGCCAGCGGATAGAAGTCGCCGGCCGGGCCGCGCGCCTCCGTCACCCCGTCGGTGTGGGCCAGGATCCGGTCTCCGTGCTCCAGCGGTACCACGGCCACTTCGGCCGGGGCCATACCGGTGAGGCCCAGGCCCAGCGGGGGCGCCGGGTCCACCTGGACCTCGCGCGCCGCACCGCCCCGCAGCAGCAGCGGTGGCGGGTGACCGCAGCTGACCACCCGTACCACGTCGTCATCGGCCGGGAACTCCAGCACCACGGCGGTCGCGAACAGCTCCGCGTGCTCCACCCCGGCGGAGTCGACGACCAGGCGCCGGTCCAGCCGGGCCGCCACCTGCGCCAGGTCCGCCTCGTCGAGTACGGCTTCGCGGAAGGCGCCCAGCAGCGCCGCGACCGTGGCGACCGCGGCCAGCCCGTGCCCCTGCACGTCGGCCACCAGGGCCCGTACGCCGTGGCTGCTCTCCCGCACGTCGTACAGGTCACCGCCGACCAGCGTCCCGCGCTGCGCCGAGCGGTACAGACCGGCGCAGCGCACCCGTCCCACGGACGCGGGCAGCGGCGGCAGTACGGCGAACTGCGCGGCCTCCGCCACCGTGCGGACCGTCACCAGCTGTTCGTCCCGGCGCACCCGCACCCACGCGATGGCCACACTCAGCAGCACCACGACGAACACCGCGACCAGGTCCGAGTCCTCGACGTAATCGCGTTGCTGGCTGTACGGCAGGGACAGCGCCACCAGGGTGAGCCCGCCGAGCACCGCCACCCACACTGGTCCGTAGGCCAGGGCCGCGGTCGGAGTGAGCGCGACCAGGAAGAAGCCCAGCTGGACGTTTTCCGGGGTGACGACCTGAGCGGTGGTCAGCAGCACCAGGATCAGGGCGGGCAAAGCCCTGATCCAGCGCGGCGGAGCCGTTCCGCCGAGCCGTCCCGCAACCTCTTCCGCGCCCCTGGCCCGGCTGGAGCTCATGCGGCGAGGGGCCCGCGGCTCGTCGCCCGGGTCGCTGACGTGGAATGCATCCTGGCCTCTCTCATTACGAATCCACTATGACCCGCGGGTCCAGGGCGCGCCCCATGAGCACATCGTCGACGTACTCGCCGCGCAGCAGGAACTCACCAGGCAGCACGCCCTCCACCGCGAACCCCTCGGCGGCGTAGAGCGCCCGCGCGGGGGCGTTGTGGCCGAGTACGCGCAGTGTCATCCGGGTCGCTCCCCGGCGCCGTGCCTCATCCAGGGAGGCGCGCAGCAGGGCGCGCCCGACGCCTTGCCCACGCGCGTGGGCCGCCACGGCAAGGCCCTGGATCTGCAGGACGTGCGCGTTGCTGGCGAGCGGGGTGGGCGGGACCATCCGGAGGTATCCGACGACCGCCCCGCCCAGTTCGGCCACCAGGATGTTCTCGGGCGGGTGCCCCTCGTCGAAGAACGGCGGGTGGGGCGGCCGGGGCATCGGCTGCACCGAGTGAACCGGCGACCAGGTGGCCCGGTCCAGGTCGCCCAGAGCCTTCTCGTCGGCTGCGGCGGCGGGGCGTATGAGAGGGGAAACCTCGAGGGAAACGGGCGTGTCAGACATGCCTTTCACTGTGTCACGCGAGCCCCGCCAGGCCCTGATGTGGGCCGGGTGGGGAGTGGGGGGCGGGGAATGGGGGGCGGGGAATGGGGGGGCCGGGGCAGGATGGGTGCATGCGGATTGCGGTCACCGGTTCGTCCGGTCTCATCGGTACGGCGCTCGTGCGCTCGCTGCGCACGGACGGACACGAAGTGGTGCGCTTGGTACGGCGTCCCGCGAAGAACGCGGAGGAGGTGAGGTGGGATCCCAAGCGGCAGTACGTCGATGCCGACGGGCTTGCCGGGTGTGAGGCCGTCGTCCATCTGGCGGGTGCCGGTGTGGGTGACCACCGGTGGACCCCCGCGTACAAGAAGGAGATCCGCGACAGCAGGGTCCTCGGAACGGCCGCGATCGCCGAAACCATCGCTTCCCTGGACGCGCCGCCGGGCGTTCTCGTGAGTGGCTCAGCGATCGGCTACTACGGCGACACCGGGGAACGCTCGGTCGATGAGGACGCGCCGCCCGGCGAAGGCTTCCTGCCGTCGGTCTGCGTGGAGTGGGAGGACGCGGCCGCTCCTGCGCAGGAGGCAGGCGTACGCACCGTCTTCGCCCGCACCGGTCTGGTGGTGGCGCGGGAGGGCGGGGCGTGGGGGAAGCTCTTCCCCCTCTTCAAGGCGGGGCTCGGCGGGCGGATCGGATCCGGCCGCCAGTACTGGAGCTTTATCGCGCTGCACGATCACATCGCCGCACTGCGGCATCTGATCGACACCGAGTCGCTGTCGGGTCCGGTGAACCTCACCGCGCCGCAGCCGGTCACCAACCGGGAGGTCACGGAGGCGATGGGGCGCGTGCTGGGGCGCCCGACGCTGCTGAGCGTTCCGGCGCCGGCGTTGCGGCTCGCGCTGGGCGAGTTCTCCGGGGACGTGCTGGGCAGCCAGCGGGTGGTGCCGCGGCGGCTGGAGGAGTCCGGCTTCTCCTTCGCGTTCCCCGGCGTCGAGGAGGCCGTACGGGCGGCGCTGCGCTGAGGCGCGCTGAGGCGGCGCGGGGCTCTTGGCGCGGTGCCGGCGCCGGGGCGCGGGGGCGGGGCGTTGGGGTCGGTGCCGTGCCGGGGCGTCTCCTCGGGTGTCGAACGTTCGGGCACGTCGGGTTGTTCGGGGTGTTTGCGTTCGACACCCTGCGGGGAGCGCCCCGACACGTCCCCTCCCGGCACCTCGAGATGCGACGCGGGGAATTCTCCGCACGCTGGCGTGGGCTGGTTCTGGGAGGTGCGGGCGGCGGACACCAGACGGCGTTCCGATCGGTTTTGGATGCTTCCCTTTTCTTTCGTGACCGGTTCGCTTCGGTTGTGCTCCGGTTGTGCTCCCGTGCCCCGGTCGATGCGCGACTGCGGTGCGCCGTGCCCCGCTTCTACGCTGCACCCCGGATTCGTGCATTCAGCGGCCTTGTTGAGGGCATGAGCCCCCCACATCAGCCGCGTCGACCTCGGGGAGGGGCACGTGCTCACCAGCGCACACCACGCGGACGTCGTCATCGTGGGAGCCGGCGCGGCCGGGCTTTCCGCCGCCCATCAGCTGACCAGTGCCGGGGTAACAGTCACCGTCCTGGAGGCGGCCCCTTACGTCGGCGGGCGGATGGCCACCGAGGAGGTCGACGGGTTCCGGCTCGACCGCGCCGGCCAGGTGCTCAGCACCGCCTATCCGGAGCTGCGGCGCACGCCGGGGCTCGCGGGGCTGGCCCTGCGTACCTTCTCGCCCGGCGTACTCGTGCACAGCGAGGGCCGGCGCTATCGTGCGGGCGAGGCGGGGAGCGCGCGGGGCGCACTCAGTGCCGCACGCGCCCGGGCGAGCGCCCCCCGTCCCCCGTTCAGCGGCGCACTCGACCAGGCCCGCCTCGGCGCGGCGCTCCGGCGGTTCGCGGCCACCCCGGTGGACCGCCTGGCAGCCCGTCCCGAACGGCGCGCCGCCGACGCCCTGTCCGGGCGCGGACTGCCCTCCCGTACGGTCGACGGCTTTCTGCGCCCGCTGCTCTCCGCCCTGCTCTGCGACCCCGGCCTGTCCACCTCCAGCCGGTGCGCCGACCTCGCCCTGCGCGGCTTCGCACGCGGCCGGCTGTGCGTACCCGCGGGCGGGGCGTCGGCGCTGCCCGAGCGGCTGGCCGCGACCCTGCCGCCCGGAACGGTGCGTACGGGCGTCACCGTGACCGCGGCGTCGACCACCTCCGTCACCACCGAGGAGCACGGCGAAATCGGCTGCCGCGCCCTCCTGCTGGCCACCGGCGCCCGCGCCGCCGCCGGTCTGCTGCCCGGACTGCGGGTGCCGTCCTTCCACCCGGTCACCGTCCTGCACCACACCGCGCCCACCGCCCCGCTCACCGACCCGTCGTTGCTGCTCGACGCCGACCGTGGCGGTCCCGTGTCGCACACGGCCGTGCTCAGCGAGGTGGACGCCTCGCGGGCGCCGCGCGGGCGGGCGCTGATCTCCTCGACGGTGCTGGGCACTCCCCCGGCCGGCCCCGACCGTCCGGTACGCGCCCACCTCGCCAGGCTCTACGGCGTACCCACCGACGACTGGGAGCTGCTCGCGGTGCACCACGACCCGGAGGCCGTGCCCGCCATGCCGGCGCCGCACGACCTGCGCCGCCCGGTGCGGATACTCGCCGGTCTCTACGTGTGCGGCGACCACCGGGAGACGAGCACGGTGCAGGGCGCCCTGCACTCGGGGCGCCGGGCCGCGCGGGAGATCCTCCGCGACTTCGGCATCCAGCCGGGGTACGCGGCCGAGGAGCTGCGCGCAGCAGCGTGAGCGCCCTCACCCCAACGCGGCCACCCGGTCCCGGTAGCCCCGGACCGGCGCCGCGTCCCGGTACGGCTCCAGCCGCTTCTCGAAGTCCCGTACGTACTCCAGCGCCCGCACCGACCGCATCTCCGCCGCCTGCTGCGCCGACTCCGCGCCCAGCGCGCACGCCTGGTCCAGCTCGCCGAGCCCCAGACGTGCCGACGCCAGTACGACCCGGCAGAACAGCCGGCTGCGCGCGTACCCCGGCGCCCGCAGCTGCAAGGAGCGCTCGGCGTGCTGCGCGGCCGCTCGGTACTGCTGGAGGTCCCGGTGGCAGTGCCCGAACTCGTCCGCCAGCTGCGCCTCGTCGAAGAACCGCGCCCAGTGCGGTACGTCGCCCCCGGGCCGCGCCGCCTCCGCCGCCCGTTCGGCCCGTACCAGCGAGGCCGTGCACGCCCGGACCTCCCCGAGCACCGCGTGCCCACGCGCCTCCACGGAGTGCAGCAGTGCCTGCACGACGGCGGGCGCCGCGCTGCCGACGCCCTGCTGCGCGACGCGCGCCAGCTGCACCGCCTCGCGTCCGTGCCCCAGGTAGACCGCCTGCCGGCTCATGGTGACCAGCACGTACGAGCCGTACGGCCGGTCGCCCGCCGCCTGCGCGAGGCGCAGCGCCTGCACGAAGTACCGCTGGGCGAGCCCGTGCGCGGCGATGTCGTACGACGTCCAGCCCGCCAGCCGGGTCAGGTCGGCGGCCGCCGCGAACAGCCGGCGCCCCGTGGTCTCGCCGTAGGTCCCGCGCAGCATGGGTTCCACCTCGTGCTCCAGGTAGCGCACCAGGGCCTGCCGGGCGTGCCCGCCGCCGTAGGCGTGGTCCAGCGTCCGGAACAGGTCGGCGACCGAGCGCAGCGCCGCGATGTCGCCCATACCGACGCGCTGGCCGGGGCCGCGGTCGGTGTGCCGCGGCCGGTGCGGGGCGGCGCGGCCCTGGACGGGGACCCGTAAGACAGCCGGCTGCGGGTCACCGCGGGCCACCCGGTCGTCGGCGCGCCCGATCAGCCAGTCCCGGCTCGGGACGACGAGGCCGGCCGGGGTGAACGCGATCTTGCGCAGTTCGGCGGGGCTGCCGGAGTCCTTGCGCCACAGCCCGCTCACGATGTCGACGGCCTCCTCGGGGGTGGCGGCGAACTCCAGCCCCGCGTAGACGGGCGCGCAGGCGTCGAGGCCGAGGTCCTGGGCGGTCAGGCGCCGCCCGAGCCGGCGGGTGAACACCTCGGCGATCAGGGCGGGCGTGGTGCCGCGCGGCTGCTGGCCGCGCAGCCACCGGGTCACGGAGGTCTTGTCGTACCGCAGATCGAGGCCGTGCTCCAGGCCGAGCTGGTCCACTCTCCGGGCGAGGCCTGCGTTGGAGAATCCCGCTTCCGCGATGAGCGCGGCGAGCTGGCGGTTGGGGGTGCGCTGCGGAGGTCGATCCGTCATCAGCTGTGCGGTCTCCTGCCTTCCGGGCTCCGGGAGCAGCCCTCATGGAACGGCGCGAATTTAGCGGCACGAGCCGTCCGTATCGGCATCTTCGACCCGTATTCATCCGATCGTGTGAGGATTTGTGAGGACGCTGACGAAAACAACCTGCCGGGCGGGGGCGATCGGCGCGGCCGTACAGTGGCGGATGGCGCGCAAACGTGCAGGGTGTCGGTTCTAGGGAGGCGTTGCCGTGAGTGAGCTGCGGTTTGTCCGGCTGGGTTTCGGCGAGGAAGCCGTCGAGTACCAGGCGGCCTGGCAGCGGCAGCGCGAGGTGCATGCCGCTCGTTTCGCGGACGAGATCCCGGACACCTGCCTGCTCCTGGAGCACCCGCCCGTCTACACCGCGGGCCGGCGTACGGCGCAGAGCGAGCGCCCGCTGGACGGCACTCCGGTAGTGGACGTGGACCGGGGCGGCAAGATCACCTGGCACGGCCCCGGCCAGCTCGTCGGCTACCCGATCATGAAGCTGCCGCGCCCCGTCGATGTCGTGGCGCACGTACGCCGTCTGGAAGACGCACTGATCCTCACCTGCGCGGAGTTCGGTGTGGCCACCAGCCGGGTCGAGGGCCGCAGCGGTGTCTGGGTGCTGGGTGACCCGGTCGAGCGGCGCCCGCAGCTCGGCGGCCTCGCCCTGGACTTCGACCCGCGGCTTCAGGACGAGGAGTTCGACCCGCGGATGAACGGTCCCGAGTACGCCCCGTCCAACGCCGGCCAGCGCCGCGAGGACCGCAAACTCGCCGCCATCGGCATCCGGGTCGCCAAGGGCGTCACCATGCACGGCTTCGCGCTGAACGTGAATCCGGACAACACGTGGTTCGACCGGATCGTGCCGTGCGGCATCCGGGACGCGGGCGTCGCCTCGCTCGCCGGCGAGCTCGGCCGGGAGGTCACCGTCGACGAGGTGCTGCCCATCGTGGAGAAGCACCTGCGGGACGTACTGGAGAACGCCGAACCGGCGCCCCGCCTGGTGGAGCGCGCTGCTGCCCAGGCCTGAGGGGCTGGGGAATGCGGGCCTCTGGCCATGGGTTGGCCAGACGTAATCGCCGCACAAATATCGGGCGTACCCTGGTGTTCGCCGAAGAATCGAAGTCGTAGGGAGCCGGTCGTGTCCGCAGTCGCACCCGACGGACGCAAGATGCTGCGCCTTGAGGTCCGGAACAGTCAGACCCCGATCGAGCGCAAGCCCGAGTGGATCAAGACCCGGGCGAAGATGGGCCCCGAGTACACCAAGATGCAGGCCCTGGTGAAGGGCGAAGGACTGCACACGGTGTGCCAGGAAGCCGGCTGTCCGAACATCTACGAATGCTGGGAAGACCGCGAGGCCACCTTCCTCATCGGTGGAGACCAGTGCACCCGGCGCTGCGACTTCTGCCAGATCGACACGGGCAAGCCCGCCGCGCTCGACGTGGACGAGCCGCGCCGCGTGGGCGAGTCCGTGGTCACGATGGACCTGAACTACGCCACCATCACCGGCGTCGCCCGCGACGACCTGGAGGACGGTGGCGCCTGGCTGTACGCGGAGACCGTGCGCCAGATCCACGCGATGACCGCGGACCGCGCGGACGGGCGTACCAAGGTCGAGCTGCTGATTCCGGACTTCAACGCCGTACCCGAGCAGCTGGCCGAGGTCTTCTCCTCCCGCCCCGAGGTGCTCGCGCACAACGTCGAGACGGTGCCGCGCATCTTCAAGCGCATCCGCCCCGGCTTCCGCTACGAGCGCTCCCTCGAAGTCATCACGCGCGCCCGTGAGGCCGGTCTGGTGACCAAGTCGAACCTCATCCTGGGCATGGGCGAGGAGCGCGAAGAGGTCAGCCAGGCGCTCCAGGATCTGTACGACGCGGGTTGCGAGCTCATCACGATCACGCAGTACCTGCGCCCCTCCCCGCGCCACCACCCCGTCGAGCGCTGGGTGAAGCCGCACGAGTTCGTGGAGCTGAAGGAGGAGGCCGACGAGATCGGCTACTCCGGTGTGATGTCCGGACCGCTGGTCCGTTCCTCGTACCGCGCGGGCCGGCTGTTCGGCCAGGCGATGGAGCGGCGCGGCGAACTTGCGGCACAGCGGAGCGTGTGAGTCCGGGCACAGGTGACCACGGGCCCCCAGTGGCACCGACGGCACGGTCCGTACGCCCCCGCAGGTGGGGGACGCGTACGGGCCGTGCCGACGTTTTTCGGCCTGTTGGGCGTACGCGTCAAGGGTTCATAGCTGTTTGACCGGCCGGTCATGCGCTGGTAACACCAATCAGTGACCCTAGGTTTACGCACAGCTGCACTCCGGCACGTGCCCCCCCCTCGCCCGCCGCGCCACCGCCCCAGGAGGGACCCACACCATGCAGGCCGCGACGCCCGTCGACGCAGGAATGCCGCCCGTCACCCGCGCCACAGCGATCCCGTCCGTCACGGACGCGCTGCGGGCCGTCGAGTCCGTCCTGATGCGCGGCGGACAGCGCACCGCGCGGCGCAACGCCTGGACGTCGGTGCTCGAAGACCGGCGCAGGGCCAAGGACCGGGTCGAGGCTCAGCACGTGCTGGAGGGCGTGGCCACCCGTGCTTCGGAGGCAACGTAAACTTCCCAGCATGGCGAGGAAGGAACGCGCAGAGAACGCGGACACTGCGAACCCCGGGCGACTCAAGCAGATTGCCCTGACCTACAAGATGACCCGGCGGGCCGACTCCAAGATCGGTCTCGTTCTCGCGGGTGTGGGAATCGTCACCTTCGGTGTCTTCCTCGCGATCGGCTTCTTGATCGATCACCCGGTCTACCTGGGCATTCTGGGCGTCCTGCTGGCCTTCCTCGCGATGGCGATCGTCTTCGGACGCCGCGCCGAGCGGGCTGCCTTCGGGCAGATGGAAGGACAGCCGGGCGCGGCGGCCTCGGTTCTGCAGAACGTCGGGCGCGGCTGGTCCACGACCCCCGCGGTGGCGATGAACCGCAACCAGGACGTGGTGCACCGGGCCGTCGGCAAGGCCGGCATCGTGCTGGTGGCCGAGGGCAACCCGAACCGGCTCAAGGGCCTGCTGGCCGCCGAGAAGCGCAAGATGGCGCGCATCGTCGTGGACGTACCCGTCCACGACCTGATCGTCGGCAACGACGAGGGTCAGGTGCCGCTGAAGAAGCTGCGCACCACGATGCTCAAGCTGCCCCGCGTCCTCACCGGCCCCCAGGTCACGTCGGCCAACGACCGACTGCGCGCGATGGGCGACCTGATGTCGAACATGCCGCTGCCGAAGGGGCCCGTACCCGGGCGCGGCATGCGGGGTCAGCGACCGCGCTAGTACCCGAGTGGTCCATACGTCGAAGGGCGGTCCGGAACCGAGAGGTTCCGGACCGCCCTTCTCTCGTACGCGGCTCAGGTACGCGGCTCTCGTACGCGGCTCTCGTACGCGACCAGGGTTCAGATCCTGACCTGGACGGCGCGGGCGAGGCGGTCGTGCAGGCCGCGGCCGTCGCGGTCCCAGACCAGGGCCGGGATGGCGAGGCACAGGAGCACGCTGCGGACGAGCACCCGCAGGACGCCGAGGCGGCCGCCGTCCTCGGCGATGACGCGCAGGCCGAAGAGGCGCTTGCCGGGAGTGGAGCCGACCGTGCTGACGGTGAGCACGCTCAGTACGAGCAGCACGCCGAGCGCCCAGTTGCCCGAGGCCTGCCCGTCACCACCTGTGAGCAGCCCGTATGCGATGAGCATGCACAGGGTCCAGTCGAAGAAGAGGGCGCCGAAGCGCCGGCCGAGCGGGGCGACGGCCCCGGGCCCGTGCTCCGGGAGTCCGAGCCGCTCACCCCGGTACCCGGTGACGGCACCCATCTCCTTGGCTGCTTCGCCCGGCCCGGAGAGCCACGATCCGATTGCTTGCCTGTTGTCCACCCGTACAAGGTACTGCGACCGCTTTCGTACCCTGGAGGTCGGGCCCCTCCGGAGCCGGTCCGGTTAACTTGTGCGAAACAAATGGGTCATGCTTGAGAAATCCGGTCTGCCTATGGTCGGGTCCAGCGTGTGCCACCGCACTGGCCGCACGGAGAGCTACAACCCCGCCCCCTCCCGGGTGGGAGTAGGAGGAGTTGGATGTTCCAGAACGCCGACGACGCGAAGAAGTTCATCGCCGACGAAGACGTCAAGTTCGTCGACGTCCGGTTCTGCGACCTGCCGGGAGTGATGCAGCACTTCACGATCCCGGCCGCGGCGTTCGACCCGGACGAGGAGCTGGCCTTCGACGGCTCGTCGATCCGTGGCTTCCAGGCCATCCACGAGTCCGACATGGCGCTCCGCGCGGACCTGTCGACGGCGCGCATCGACGCGTTCCGCAAGGACAAGACGGTCAACATCAACTTCTTCATCCACGACCCGATCACGGGCGAGCAGTACAGCCGTGACCCGCGGAACGTGGCCAAGAAGGCGGAGGCGTACCTCGCGTCGACCGGCATCGCCGACACGGCGTACTTCGGTCCCGAGGCGGAGTTCTACGTATTCGACAACGTGCGCTTCCAGACCTCCGCGAACGAGTCCTTCTACCACATCGACTCCGAGGCCGGCGCCTGGAACACCGGTGCGGTCGAGAACAACCGCGGCTACAAGGTCCGCTACAAGGGCGGCTACTTCCCCACGCCGCCGGTCGACCACTTCGCCGACCTGCGTGCCGAGATCTCCCTGGAGCTGGACAAGAACGGCCTCCAGGTCGAGCGCCAGCACCACGAGGTCGGCACGGCCGGCCAGGCCGAGATCAACTACAAGTTCAACACGCTGCTCGCCGCGGCCGACGACCTGATGCTCTTCAAGTACGTCGTGAAGAACGTCGCCTGGCGCAACGGCAAGACCGCGACCTTCATGCCGAAGCCGATCTTCGGTGACAACGGCTCGGGCATGCACGTCCACCAGTCCCTGTGGTCCGGCGGCAACCCGCTGTTCTACGACGAGCAGGGCTACGCGGGCCTGTCGGACATGGCTCGCTACTACATCGGCGGCATCCTCAAGCACGCCCCGTCGCTGCTGGCCTTCACCAACCCGACGGTGAACTCCTACCACCGCCTGGTCCCCGGCTTCGAGGCCCCGGTCAACATGGTCTACTCCCAGCGCAACCGCTCGGCGGCCATGCGTATCCCGATCACGGGCTCGAACCCGAAGGCCAAGCGCGTCGAGTTCCGCGCCCCGGACCCGTCCTCGAACCCGTACCTCGCGTTCTCGGCGCTGCTGATGGCGGGCCTGGACGGCGTCAAGAACAAGATCGAGCCGGCCGAGCCGATCGACAAGGACCTCTACGAGCTGGCTCCCGAGGAGCACGCCAACGTCCAGCAGGTCCCGACCTCGCTTCCGGCCGTCCTCGACGCCCTTGAGGCGGACCACGAGTACCTCCTGGCCGGCGGCGTCTTCACGCCGGACCTGATCGAGACGTGGATCGACTACAAGCGCACGAACGAGATCGCCCCGATCCAGCTCCGCCCGCACCCGCACGAGTTCGAGCTGTATTTCGACATCTAAACCGCCGCCAATTCTCTGACTAGATGCCAGAAACTCTGCGAGGGCCGCTATCCCATAGTCGGGGTAGCGGCCCTCGCTGGCTCGTCCAGGCTGGTCAAGGAGCCCCGGCCGGCCGGCACGGGCGAGCGGACGAACCGGGGCGGTCCTGAGAGTTCAGCGCCTGTCGGATCGCGGCGCTTGGGGCTTGCGGCGCTACCCTGCGAGCCGAGCGAGAACGAGGAGTCGGGCCGCGGATTGCTCCTCGTCGCAAGCCTGGCGGATCGCTGGGGAGTGGACCGTCGCCCCTGGGGAAAGATCGGTACCGGGTCGGCGGTCGACCTGTCGGATACCGCAACTCGAACACGACCTGGCGCGACAAGGATGATGCCGACACGAAACGAGTGACACCGGCCATGCGCCATGGCGTTGGTCACCAGGTCAGAGACGATGACGGTTGCTGCCCCGTCAAGGCGGTCGAGGCCCCAGGTGTTAAGGACGGCTGTGATCAGCCGACGTGCACGGCTTGCGGACCTCTCCTCGCACGGCAGCGTCTCGCTGTAGCCAGGGGAACCGATGGCGTTGGGCCTGGTCACGATCATGGTCACGAGGTCTTCCCTCCGGGGGCGGGCCGCCCGCTCCGCAGTGTGGTCTGCGGAGCGGGCTCTCCTCCATGTCGCCGAGGGTGGGGGAATCTGTCAATCCCCTCGAACTGTGGAGTCCTTCCTATGCAGCCAGCCTCATGGTGAGGCCGGCCCAGTACTCGTTCTCGTAGTCGATCGGGCTCCGGTACCCGCACACGCTGTGTAGTCGGCGGGTGTTGTAGAAGTCGGTGATCCAGGTGGCGATCCTGATCCGGGCCCCGGTGCGGGTGCGGAACGTGTGGCGGTGGACGCACTCGACCTTGAGGACACTGTTGAACGCCTCGCTGACGGCGTTGTCGAAGCACGAGCCGACCCGGCCCATGGACCGTGTCACTCCCAGTCGGCGGCAGGCGTGGGCGAACTTCCGCGAGGCGTACTCCTTGGGTTCAAGGAGTCGTCGCAACACTTCCGCTTTGTGTCGATAGTAGGTGACTGTCGAGAGTCTCGGCTGGGGTCCTCCAGCCAAGGGTCTTGCGAGGTCTGCTGTTAAGGGCGGCGGCGACGGCGGCGAGGTCTTCGCGGGTGTGCCTGCTGAGGTCGGTGCCCTTCGGGAAGTACTGCCGTAGCAGGCCGTTGGTATTCTCATTGGTTCCGCGCTGCCAGGGGCTGTGCGGGTCGGCGAAGTAGATCTCCAGACCTGTGTCGATGCGGAGCAGGGCGTGCTGCGCCAGTTCCGAACCCTGGTCCCAGGTAAGGGACTTGCGGAGCTGGGAGGGAAGGTCGACGATCACTTCCGCGAGGGCTGCACGTACGGCCTCGGCTCCGTGACCGGCAAGCGCGGGGCCGTTCTTGGTCCGTGGGCCGCCGTGGCCGGGCATCGGCGGCAGGTGCAACAGCATCGTGAACCTGCTGCTGCGTTCCACCAGGGTGCCGATCGCGGAGCTGTTCAGGCCGATGATGAGGTCGCCCTCCCAGTGACCGGGGACCGCCCGGTCCTCCACCTCAGCCGGCCGCTGACTGATCAGCACCTCCTCGGTGACGAATTTCTTCCCCCGGCCAGCGGTGCGGGCCCGGGGCACTCGTAGGGCTCGGCCGGTACGCAGGCAGGCGACGAGTTCACGCTTCAGCCCGCCGCGGCCCTGGACGTAGAGCGCCTGGTAGACCGCCTCGTGCGAGATACGCATGGACTCATCATCGGGGAAGTCGACCCTCAGCCGGTTGGATATCTGCTGTGGGCTCCACGATGTGGCCCAACGGCGGTCCTGACGCCTCGGCTTGTTCCGTCCCTTCCACCGCGATACCGCGGGCCCCGGCGCAGGTGCACCGTCCTGGTAGCGGATCTCTCCGGCCAGGCGGTCCTGGACGTACTCGTGCAGCCGCTCGTTGCCGGCCAGCTTGGACAGTTTCGGCCGCTGCGCGGCCAGTTCGGCCTTCCACTGCGCGATCGACGCCCGGTAGGCGAGCTGTCCATTGCGGGTGGCGGCGTTGCGCCGCAGTTCCCGCGAAATCGTCGAAGGGGTCCTGCCCAGCCTGCGGGCGATCTCCCGGACCCCGGCGTCCTGAGCCTTCAGCAGAGCGATCTCTTCACGCTCTTCGAAGGAGAGATACCTGCCCGACACCGGGCCAATCTGGATCGACGGCATCCCGCCACGTTCCCGGAACCACCGAGTTCCCACGGGCCCCGACACGCCGCACGCGATCGCCGCATCCTCACTGGTCAGCCCCTCAGCAATCTTCTTCCAGAAGACACGCTCCACATCCCGACGAATCGGCGGTCTGCCCGGCGATCGCATCGCCGGGCGCCCTGTTACCGCCGTCGTCCACCCAGTCGGCCGTCCCATCGGACACCTCGGGTCTGTACGGTCTCCGGTGTAATTGATGATCAAGGAAGAGACATCAAGTGACTGACACCGTGACCGAGTGTGTGGCCGCCGGCGACCAGGCGGAGCCGTCGTTGGAGACCCCGACGGTCGAGCAGAAGCTCATTGACCAGCTCGTCGAGCAGGCCCGGAGCAAGGGGCTGCGGCTGACTGGCGAGGGCGGGCTGCTGCAGCAGTTGACCAAGACGGTTCTGGAGTCCGCCCTGGAGGGCGAGATCACCGACCATCTCGGCTACGACAAGCACGACCCGGCGGGCAAGGACGGTGGCAACAGCCGCAATGGCACCCGTTCCAAGACCGTGCTGACCGACATCGGCCCGGTCGAGATCGACGTTCCCCGCGACCGCGAGGGGTCCTTCGAGCCGGCCATCGTCAAGAAGCGGCAGCGCCGGCTGACCGGCGTCGACGAGATGGTGCTCTCGCTGTCCGCGAAGGGCCTCACACACGGGGAGATCTCCGCGCACCTGGCCGAGGTCTACGGCGCCAACGTGTCCAAGACGACCATCACCACGATCACCGACAAGGTGATGGACGGCATGGCGGAATGGCAGAACAGGCCGCTTGACCGCGTCTACCCCGTCGTCTTCATTGACGCTATCAACGTGAAGATTCGCGATGGCCAAGTAGCGAACAGGCCGATCTACGTGGCTCTGGCGGTCACTGCCGAAGGGCACCGGGACATCCTCGGGCTGTGGGCCGGCGACGGCGGCGAAGGCGCGAAACACTGGCTGCGGGTGCTGTCGGAACTGAAGAACAGAGGCGTCGAAGACGTCCTCATGCTGGTCTGCGACGGACTGAAGGGGCTGCCCAACGCGGTCGGCGAAGTCTGGCCCCGTACCGTTGTGCAAACGTGTGTGGTTCACCTCTTGCGGGCGTCGTTCAGGTACGCGGCCCGCCAGGACTGGGACAAAATCGCGAAGGCGTTGAAGCCGGTCTATACCGCGCCGAGCGAGGACGCGGCCACGACGCAGTTCCTGGAGTTCGCCGAGGTCTGGGGGAAGAAGTATCCGGCGATCGTCCGTCTCTGGGAGTCGAGTTGGGCAGAGTTCACGCCTTTCCTCCAGTTTGATGCGGAAATACGTCGCATTGTGTGCACGACCAACAGCATCGAGAGCGTCAACGCCCGCATCCGCAAGGCCGTCCGCTCCCGCGGGCACTTCCCCACGGAGCAGGCCGCCCTCAAATGCGTCTACATGGCCGTCATGAGCCTCGACCCCACCGGCGCCGGCCGCAAACGCTGGACTATGCGCTGGAAGGGTGCGATGAACGCCTTCGACATTGCCTTCGACGGCCGCCTCACTGCAGGTCAACTCTAGCCACACCAAACCCAGTTACACCTTTGACTGGACAGACCCCCTCCGGCGGCAACGCGGGGCTCGCCTGCGCGTGGGCCGCCCAGCAGCAGGGCGTCAGGGCCACCGTGTTCCTGCCCGAGACCGCGCCCCCGGTCAAGGTCGCCAAGCTGCGCGGGTACAGCGCGGACGTACGCCTAGTGGGCGCCGAGTACGCCGAGGCCCTCGCCGCGTGCGAAGACTTCGCGGGCGCGACCGGCGCGCTGGCCAGCCACGCCTACGACCACCCCCTGATCGCCGCAGGAGCAGGCACCCTGCTGGAGGAGATCCGCCAGCAGATCCCCGGCCTGGACACCGTGGTCGTCGCGGTCGGCGGCGGCGGCCTGTTCGCCGGAGTGGCCACCGCGGCCCAGCGCCACGGAGTACGCGTCGTCGCCGTGGAGCCCGAGAACTGCCGGGCACTGAACGCCGCCCTGGAAGCCGGCGAGCCCGTCGATGTCCCGGTCGACTCGATCGCCGCTGACTCCCTGGGAGCCCGCCGCACCTCACGGATGGCCCTGCACGCTGCTCAGCGGGACCGTGTGCACTCGGTCCTCGTGCAGGACAGCGACATCATCACGGCGCGCCAGTCTCTGTGGGACCACCGGCGTATCGCCGTCGAGCACGGAGCCGCGACCGGACTGGCAGCTCTGCTCGCGGAACCGGGGTACGACTCCCGGTGGAACGCCCTGCCGCAGCCCGCCGATCCCTTTGTGCCGAGCCGCAGCTACCGGCCCGGCAACGGGGAGAAGGTCGCCGTGATCCTCTGTGGCGCCAACACCGACCCCAGCAGCCTGACGAACCAGGATGAATTGGAGTAGATGCAACATGCTCCTGGGACCATGCCCGGGCGGTACGGGCAGCGGGGGCCTCGCTCCGCGGGGAATCCTCCGAACCCTCCGCTCCCATGCGTTGGCTCCTTCGGAGATCAAAGTACGGCGGGCCCGCACAGCGGTGAGCGCGACGACGAAGAGGCTCTTGCAGAGGAAGCCCTCGGGGAGCGGCGCGGTGACGGGAGCGAGTCGTTCACGCCGCCGCCTATCGAGGTCTGGCTCGCCCGTGCGTTGCCGTGTTCTCATCCGGCGGCGTGCTGGCCGTCGCTAGGTTCGACCCTTCGTCCCGATATCTGGCCAAGCACACCTGTGCCCGGCCAGGCGGCAGGGCTCATCTTGAGGAGAGAAAGTGCCGATCCCCGCAGCGCACATCCAGGCCGTGGTCACGGTCTACCTCGCCGCCCATCCCGAGGAACGGGCGGCACTGCAGCCGCTCCTGGACGGCCTTGACGCCGGCCGGGACATGGCCGCCCGGGAGACGTTCGACGGGCACGTCACGACGTCGGCCGTCATCGTCAACGACCACGACCAGGTCCTGCTGATCCATCACGTCGCCTCGAACGTGTGGATCCAGCCGGGCGGTCACTGCGAGCCCTCCGACCGGACGCTGATGGAGGCGGTGCTGCGGGAGGTCGCGGAGGAAACCTCCCTCGTCGCGCTGGAGCCGTTCGGCGGCATTGAGGCACCCATCCACATCGACGTCCACGAGCTGGAGGCGCGGCCGGAAAAGCGCGAGCCCCGGCATCGGCACTTCGATGTCCGGTTCGTCTTCCGGGCGCGCGGCGAGACGCCGGTGACGTTGCAGGTGGAGGAGGTGTCCGGGGCGCGCTGGCGCGGCCCCTCCGAGCTGGGGGACCCAGTACTGCGAGCCCGGGTCGGGGAACTGCTTGGGCGTCCGCGCGAGGACCGGCCAGCGGAGGAGGACCCGTACGGCACCGTCGTGGTGATCAGCGATGCCTCCGGGCGGGTCCTGATGCACCTGCGCGATGACCGGGTGGGCCTGTGGGCTCCGGGGACGTGGGCCCCGATGGGCGGGGGCGCAGAGCCGGAGGACGTCGACCCGCACGCCACCGCCGTCCGAGAGCTCCGCGAGGAGGTCGCCCTGACCGGCGTGGAGCTGCGGCCCATGTTCAAGGTCCTCTCCGACGGCTACCCCGTGCACGTCTTCCACGGCTGGTGGGACGGAGAGATCTCCGAACTCACCCTCGGGGAGGGCACCGACCTGGCATGGATCGAACCCGGTCAGTTCGCCGACCTGCCCATCCATCCGTCGATGCTCGCCGACACGATGCGGGTGCTGGAGCTGGTCACCCCGCGCCCGGCGCCGTACGGGTACGGGACCCTGGCCCTGATCCGCAACGCGGACGGCCACCTGCTCATGCACCTCCGGGGCGACGGCCCGGGGATCCGCTGGCCGTCCACGTGGAGCCCGAACGGCGGCAAGCCGGAAGCTGAGGACCAGGGCCCGTACGCAACGATCGCCCGCGAGGTGAAAGAGGAGATCGGCCTCAGCCTGCCGCTCACGCACGCCTTCACGCATACGGCCGCCAACGGACACCTGAGCTACGTGTTCGAGGGCCGCTGGGACGGAAACCCGGACACCCTGACCCTGACCGAGGGCGTCGCCCTGGGCTGGGTCGACCCCCGACACCCCGGCGCCCTGCCGATGAGCGACCTCATCCGCTACGTCACCGCCCGCGCGCTCGGCGACGACCTCGAGACCCAGGCCCGCATCGAGCGGATCGCCGAGTTCGTGGCCTCCGCGATGATCATCCACGACGGCCGCGTGCTCGTCGTGCGCCGGAACCCGGAGGACTTCCTCGGCGGTACCTGGGAAATCCCAGGGGGACGCATCACCGATGATGAACCGATCGTGGACGGACTGCTGCGCGAGACGCTGGAGGAGACCGGGCTCGCCATCACCCACGTGGAGCACTAGGGCGTGTATCGGGTCGTGATCATTGAGTGGTTCGCGTGAGGTGCTTGATCCAGATCATGGAGGCCCGCAGGTGGAGTCCGGCTTGGTAGCTTTCGGGGGTCTTGTCGTAGCGGGTGGCGATGCCGCGCCATGCCTTGAGTTGGTTGATCAGGCGCTCGACGGTGTTGCGCTCCTTGTACAGGTCGGTGTCGTGGGTGAGGGGCCGGCCGCCTTGGCGGCCCTTCTTCTTCCGGTTGGCGGTCTGGTCCTTCTTTTCCGGGATGACGGCCTTGATGTTTCGTCTGCGCAGGTAGGCGCGGTTGCCGCGGGAGGAGTACGCCTTGTCGCCGGCGACGGCGTCGGGTCGGGTGCGGGGGCGGCCTGCCGGGCCGCGGACCCGAAGCTTGTCCAGGACCGGGATGAACTGCGGGCTGTCGGCGGCCTGTCCCACGGTCAGGGTCAGCACGAGCGGTCGGCACTTGCGGTCGCAGGCGATGTGGACCTTGCTGGTCTGCCCGCCCCGCGAGCGCCCGAGGAGGGCGGCCTTCAGTCGGAGCCTGCGGCGCCGCCGGACGCGTCTTCGCTCGGCGCCGCCGTCGGCCCCGGGCCCGGTTTGTTCGTCTTCGGTGCCCCCTTTGACCGGGCCTTCTCCTCGTCGGCAGCTTCCTCCAGGGCGTCGAGCACGCCGGGGCCCAGACGCATACCGGCCGCGTCGTGGTGGGCCCGGGCCGTGGTGGAGTCCACGCTGACCAGGGAGAGGTCCACCTCGCCCCGCGCGGCCGCTTTCGCGATCAGCCCTTCCAGCAGGGCCTCGAAGACTCCGGCGTCCCGCCACTGCCGGAAGCGGTTGTGCACGGTGGACCACGCCCCGAAATCGGCAGGCATCTCACGCCACTGCGCTCCCGAGCGGAACTTCCAGATCACACCCTCGAACTGCTGCCGCAACCGGGCGGGAAACGGACCGTACTCGCCGATCGGCAGGTACGGCTCGACGTACTCCCACTCCTGGTCCGTCAGTTGCGCCCGTGTCATACACACCGGACTACCCGATCCGCCCGCCCCACGAGAGCGAAACCCACATATTGATCACGACCAGATACACGCCCTAGACCCAATACCAGTGACTTAAGAGTCCCGGACGGGTGGGACTTGGAGCGGTGGGTTGATCGGGGCGGTCTTGTAGTGCGGGGCGATGGCTACTGCGTCGGTTGGATCGAGGGTGGGCTGGGGCCAGAGCTGGTGCTTGGCGCGTTTGACGCCGAAGTTGGACATTTTGCGTTTGACGACGCGGGGATGGGACCAATGGTCATGAGTTAACGCTCCAGGTGCGATGATCTTTGGGTGGAGCGAGTTGAGGGTGCGGTCGCAGGGCGGCTGACGGATGACGTGTCGATCGGGCTGCTGGCGACGGTGTTTCCGGAGGAGGCGGTGCAGGCCGCGGTGGACGAGGCTGGGGCGCGTGAGGAGCGGACCCGTTCGTTGCCATCGAAGTTGATGATGTATCTGGCTATGGCGTTGTGGCTGGAGCCGGGCAAGGGGTATGTGCGCACGCTGCGGGGCTTGCTGGAGGGGCTGCGGTGGTCGCGGGGTGGCTGGGACGGTTACCGGGTGCCCAGCGACGGGGCGATCTCTCTGGCCCGCTACCGGCTGGGGGAGGCACCGCTGCGGAACCTGTTCGACGAGGTCGCCGCACCCGTCGCGGATGAGCGGATGCCGGGGGCGTTCTGGCGGGGTCTGCGGCTGATGGCGGTGGACGGGACGGTCTTCGACCTGCCCTCCGGCCGGCACAACGAGGCCGCCTTCGGCGTGCCGTCCGGCGGTAGCCGTCCGCAGGCCCGCCTGGTGGCGCTGGCGGAGTGCGGCACCCTGGCCCTGGCCGGGGCGGCTTTCGACTCCATCGAGGTCGGCGAACGGGCCCTGTTCGAGCGCCTGCTGGACCGGCTGGCTCCGGGCATGCTGCTGCTGGCCGACCGGGGCTTTCCGTCCTACGACCTGTACACGGCCGCCGCCGCGACGGGTACCGAACTGCTGTGGCGCGTCTCAGCCTCCTTCGCCCTGCCCGTCAGGAAACGCCTGGCCGACGGCACCTACCTTTCCGAGCTGCGCGGTACCAGGCGCTCGGAGCGTGTGCCGGTGCGGGTCATCGAGTACAGCGTGGCCGACGACGACGGGGTCAGCGAGGTGTTCTGCCTGATCACCACCCTGCTGGACCCCGAGGCAGCCCCGGCACTCGAACTGGCCCGCAACTACGCGGAAAGGTGGTCGGTGGAAGTCCTGTTCAAGCTGGTCAAGGTCGACCTGCGGACCAGTGGCGGCGTCCTGCGTTCGGGTAAACCCGAGGGCGTACGCCAGGAGTTGTGGGCCCTGCTCTGCGTCTACCAGGCCCTGCGCACTCTGATCACGAAGGCCGCCGTGATCGCGGGTGTCGACCCGGCCCGCATCAGCTTCCCGCCCGTCCTGGACGCCGTCAAAAGCTCCGTGCGGACGGCCTTTTCCCCCTGACCTCCTCGCGAAGGCCCTGCGCTTCTTCATAGCCGACCTCCCCCGACATGCTCATCCGCGAACGCCCCAAGCGCACCGCGCCCCGAACCACGAAGCGCCCCCATCTGAGCTACCGAACCCGCAGCTCAACCGACCCTGGAACCCGCCACGTCACCCGCACCATCGTGCTCCACCAGCTGACGCCCGATCCGGATTAACTCATGGTCATTGGGGATGGGACCGTCGGCGGCGCTTGGGTAGCAGGTGGCGGGCTATCTCGTGGAGTCCGTCCGTGAGTGCTGCGGCCATGCGCTCAGGGGGAAAAGGCCGCCTGCGCGGTGACTTGGCGTCGGGCGAGGCGGAGAGTGCGGGTGAAGGAGAGCCGGTCGGTATCCGTGTCGATGCCTTCGGCGGCGGTGTGCATGAGCTGGCGGATCGCGTGGTGGACGAGCAGGTGGCCCCAGACCTCCTGCTCAACGCCGTCGGGCGAACGGGAACGCAGGACCTGGGCGGGGCCGCGCTGGTGTGTCTTGAGTTCATCCAGCGTGGTCTCGATCTCCCAACGCTCGTTGTAAAGGGCCGCCAACTCCGTTGCAGGCGCCGCTTCATGGTCGAGGATGGTGGTGATCAGCCGGTACGGGGCGTCGCGCTGCGGGCGGCCCGGGTCGTCCAGGGTGTACTCGATGACACGCACGATGGTCGCGTCGGCGCGCTTGCGGTCGCCCGCAGCGGCGATGTCGGACAGATAGGACCCGTCGGGCAGCTCCTGGCGCACGGGCAGCACAGCGTTGGACTTGATGCGCCACAGCAGATCCGCACCGCCGGCCGATGCCGCACGCCACTGCACCAGGCCGGCGAAGCCCCGGTCGGCCATCAGCAGGTCACCCACCCCGAGGGCCTCGAACAGTTCCGCTGCCAGGACCGACTCGGCCGTTGTGAACGGTCCAAGGGCTGCGTGAGTGATCGCGTGGGTGCCGCACTCGGCCAGGGCCACCACCCGCACCTGCGGGAACGCGGACCGCTCCCCCCGGTGGGTCTTCGGGCGGCCGAACCGCGCGTCGTTCTCCGCACTGTCCGGCACATCGAACGTGGTCCCGTCGACCGCCATCAGACGCCAACTCCCGTACCAGGCACCAGGTGTAGCCCGCGTGGCGACAGGCCCGGCAGACTGCTCGAACAGCGCCTTGAGCGGTTCCGGTCCAAGCTTGACCCGCGCCCGGGAGATCGCGGCGGTGGTGGGCACCTGCCACGAACCCGACCAGCGCCGCGCCCATGCCAGCCCCTCCGTGAGCATCCGGGCCACCTCTTCGTACCCCTGCCCGGAGAACAGACACATCGCCAGCACGAAGTACACCACCACCCGCGGCGGCAGCAGCCGCTGACGCTGCCCGGACCGCCCGCTCTCCTCCACGATCCGATCCACCAGCTCCGGCGGAAACGACCGCGTCAGCAACCCGATCGCGATCCGGTCCGACAACCGCTCATCCGTCTCAGACTTAACCTGCCCAGGGCGTGGCATCCCGGCACCTCCTGAACAGGCACCCTACCAGCGACAAACCTTAAGTCACTGGTATTGGCCCTAGACCGGACATGCTCCACGAGGAACCGCAGTCGCTCGTCCACCGTGTCCCCGGCATCGCCGGTGAGGTCGTCCAGCGCAACAGCGGCCGTGAGGATGCACTCGACGAGTTCGCAGACGAGACGCTTCAGGAGTCACTAGAGGGTGACACGACCTGCATGCGGGACCTTCTCGTGGACCTGCACCGGCGCGCGGAATGCCTCGGCCTGCGAGTACTGGTCGCCAGCCGGCAGTTCCAGCCCCAGCAGCTCATGGCCGAAGCGGCCGGCATCAGTCGTTGCGTACGGCAGTAGCATCCGGGCTGCGCAGTAGCGGCGGAGAGACGCAGAACTCAGTAGGCACACAGTTGGGGGACCTGGAAAAGAGCATGCCTGCGCCAAGCGCTCTCAGGCTTTCCAGGGGAAGACAGACTCCGCGTGCTGTTGGGGGTGCAGGGCGAACCCGGCGGAGAGCCTCCCCGCCGTTGACGCCGCCATCGGAACCACCGCACGCATCGCCAGGCCCTGCAGCGCAGCAGCTGAGTCGTTTTCGCCAAGTTCGCGCGGCGTGACCGCATCGGCCTCAGCTTTTCCGCGTCCGCGTCCGCGAGCAAGTGATCGTCTTGCCGATCCCCCGGCGAGGTCCCCGTAGGCCGACGGTGAGCGATCGTCGACGGTTGCGCCGACGCCAAGAACGCCCGCATCGGCGTCGACGACCCCGCCACCCGCAACCTGCCACCGGAGAAGAAGCGGCCGCGAGGGGGAGCCTGCGGCATGAAAAGGTCCTCTCGCCGACATGCCAGTACGGCAGTGGCTGCCGCCCGACTGGATCAGGTCGCGCATCGGCGGGTGACCCGCCAGGTGAGGGACGCCAGCGCGCCGAAAACGAGAAGGGGGCACACCGCGGCGGAGCATGAGCTGTGTCAGAACGGCAGTCGTCGCCGGTACGCCGTTGGTCGCTTCGCGGGGCTTGGTTGCCGCGTCCGCCAGGTGGTCGGCGATGCGCGCCTCCTTCTGACGCGTGGACTGCTGCAGTTCCGCCGAGGCGTCTTCTGCCATGTCATATCCTGACCGGCGTGCCCGGCCTCACGGCACCTTCTGCGCACCTGCTGACGTCTGAGGAGTTTCGTCTGCCCCTCGACGCTGGCGCTTTCGTAAGTGGCGCCGCACTCTCCACGGAAAGCTCTGACAGCCCATCCGTGGAGTCACCCACGAAGCGCGGGCAGGAGCTTGTCGCGGCTTGCGGTGAAAAAGGCGTCCTGGTCGGGGCCGATCTGGCCGATGTACACCTCGTCGAAACCAGCGTCCACGTAGGCGCGTACGGCGCCCACGTGCTCCTCGACGTCGTCCCCGCACGGCACATTGCCCGATACCTGCTCGTGGGTGACGAGCTGGCTCGCCTGCTCGAAGTGGGCGGGAGTGGGGAGGATCTGGGCCAGCTCCCCGGGCAACTGCTCGTTGGGCCACAGCCGGTGCACGGTCTCGACGGCTTTTTCCCGGTCCTCGCCCCAGCACACCTTCAAACCGCCGATCACCGGCTTCCCGCCCCCGCCGGCGTCGCGGAAGCGGGCGACAAAGATGGGAACACGTTCGGGCACCCTCCGTGATCAGGTGGTCTCCCGGCGCTCTTGCCTGGCACACAGATCTCACGCCATGATCAAGCAGGACCGACTGATGGACGATCGCTGTGATCTTGACGCTGGGGGGCGTATGGGTGCCTATCGTTTCAACCCGCCACCGAACTGGCTGATGCCAACCGGCTGGACTCCGCCCACGGACTGGACACCGGACCCCTCCTGGCCGCCACCCCCCAACGGCTGGCAGCTGTGGATTCCGGCCCAGCAAGACGAAGAAGGCCCCGCGCCCGCGGCCGAGATCCCGGCGCCCCGCCGGCAACGCTGGTTCCGGCGCAACCGGGGAGAGGGGGGAAGCGAAGCCGAGCAACTGCGCGACTGGATCTCACGAACCCAGGGCGCCGACGCCGCGACGGTAGCGCTGCTGAAGCAGCAGACCCGTCAGGAAGCCGAACAACTGCGCCGGCAGGCGGTAGACGAGGCCGACGAGATCGTGCGCGAGGCTCGTCGTACGGCCAAGGACAGTCAGGCAGCCGCCCGCCAGGCCGCGAAGGACACGGAGAAGGCACGGAAGGAGGCGGAGCAGCACCGCGCCGAGGTCTATCAGGCGGAGAGCCGGCTGAACGACCTGCGTACGCGGATCGTGACCACCGACGAGACCGTGATGCTCCAGCAGATCGGGATTTACGCCTACCGCCACCCGCTCGACGACGCCGTGGCCTACCGAGCCCGTCTGGACGCCATCAAGGCGAAGATCAAGGAACTCGCCCGCTCACAGCAGGCCGTACTCGGCGCCAGCGGCTGGACCGTCAACGGATCGGCCCGCCAGGGCACCAAGATGATCCGCAACTATTCGAAGCTCATGCTCCGCGCCTACAACGCCGAAGCCGACTACGCCGTGCGCAGCATGCGCCCGCACCGCCTCACCTCGCTGGTCGACCGCCTGTACAAGAGCCGCGAGACGATCGCCAAGCTGGGCGCAACCATGGACATCCGGATCGGTGATGCCTACCACGATGCCCGAGTGGAGGAGCTGCGTCTGACGGCGGACTTCCTGCAGCGCAAGGAAGAGGAGAAGCAGGCCCAGCGCGAGGCCCGCGCCCGCGAGCGTGAAGAGGCAACCGCTCAGCGCGAACTGGATCGCGAGCGGGAGAAACTACACAAGGAGATGAGCCACTACCAGAGCGCGCTGGACAGGCTGAGGGCCCAGGGCGATCACGCGGCAGCCGCCGAGATGGCGGCGAAACTCGCGGAGATCGAGGGGGCTCTGGACGACGTGGAGGCCCGTGCCGCCAACATCCGCACCGGCTATGTGTACGTGATCTCCAACGTCGGCGCCTTCGGCGACAGCATGGTCAAGATCGGGATGACCCGGCGACTCGAACCGCTCGAGCGGATCTACGAGTTGAGCGGCGCCGCGGTGCCCTTCCGATTCGATGTCCACGCACTGATCTTCAGCAAGGACGCAGTCGGGCTCGAAACGCGTCTTCACCAGGAGTTCGCGTCGCGTCGGGTCAATCGGGTCAACAGCCGCAAGGAGTTCTTCCGCGTCACACCGGCAGAGGTCAAAGCCGTCCTCGAACGGAGCGCCGGTGAACACCTCGTCGAGTTCAATGAAGTCGCCGAAGCGATCGAGTGGCGCAGCAGCAAAACGGCAGGCAACGGAGCGTCGTAAAGCGCAGATGGCCGAGAGCGGAGCGGCACAGGACCGCTACGTGGTCGCACCACTGCAACAGCGGACAGGTCAAGGTTGTTTCCGGGAGGGTGTGCCGGCCCACGGATCGGCCTTTCGGCCCGTCAGCCACTCGCTGGCGGCGGAGCCCAAGGTTGTCCAACTCATGCGTCGGAAGGCTCGGGCGAGCCTCCCGGGCCGGGCACCAGCCCACCGGCCTGGGACGTCACAGGCCGCGGAGTCATCGCTGCTTAAGACGTTGATACGCGGGAGTGCCAGCCACTCTCCGGCTGGATCCCCAACCGAAGGTCGCCTGCCGGATCCCGTCGCTTCATCCTCGAAGCGGAGCGCCGTGCAGGCCGGAACGTCGAGAGGACGCACGGGCCGGGGCCGCCGACGAACGTACAGGCCCCGAGGTCGGCGAGCTGACAGCGGATAGATGCCGCTGGGGAGTGGAAGCGGTCTGCTGCCCACCACCGCTGATGGTTGTCAGGGTGAGACCGAACAGGAGCCTATTCATCTCCTCGCCGGTCAGCCCCACCTCCGCAGCGACTGTGGCAGGCCGAACACCCTTCGTTCGCAGTGCCGCGAAGACCTTGGTCAGCACCTGCGACGTTTCCCGCTGCCCCATGCCCTCGGGTTCGGCGGAGCGGTACCCCAACCGGCTCAGTTCCGCGCACGTCGACCTGTACTGCCAGTCCGTGAGCAGGCCCAGATCGTGCATGCGGTACGTCAGGGCCATGGCGGAGACCTTCCAGATCCTCTTGCCGCGGATGATCTGGTCGACGTGGGCACCCGACGGCATGTGGCCCAGGACACTCGCCCTGGGCATGAGGAACGCGGACGCGAAGGCGTTGGCCTGCCGTTCGGCTTCGGGTCCCGAGCAGGCGTGCTCGCTGCCGTGCATCACGAGGTGTCCAAGTTCGTGAGCGGCATCGAAACGGCCTCGCTCGGCCGACTTGAGGGTGTTGAGGAACACGAAGGGCACGCCGTCACGCCACACCGCGAACGCGTCGACCTCGGCGTGATCGGGGTCCAGGGAGAACACTCGCACCCCATGGGCTTCCAGAAGGTGCACCATGTTCGGGGCCGGTGCCTCGCCCAGCTCCCAGCGGGTGCGGACCATCCCGGCGGCCGTTTCCGGATCCGGCTTACCCAGGGATGGCACGTCCACAGCTGGAAGCCGGAAGCCTTCGGCGATCCAGTCATAGAGCGTCGCACCGAGCGTTCCTGCCGCACGGGCGGCATCCAGCACGCGGGGGGAGGTCTTACTGCGTGCCCGCCACGAGATCCCGTCGGCGGGGAGTTCCTCCAGCGCCGGACCCTGGAAGAAGGCGGCGGGGAAGTCCAGGGCAGAGGCCAGCTTGTTCAGGGTGGCGGCGCGCGGAGCGGTTCGTCCCGTCTCGTAGTTCGACAGGCTCTGCACCGAGACGCCTGCCCGGTCCGACAGCTCGGCGAGGGTCATCCCCCTGCGCTTGCGTGCCAGTGCGATACGGGACGGGGTCACCATGTTTGGGGCTGCCTCAGCTATCGGTGGTGCTTGGTGGGGGCGGCGGACTCCGACGCCCCCACTATACGGACTCAGCGGAAATCAACAGGGATGTCGATCTCCCCCGGCCCATCATCGTTCAAAGGTTCGATTCCGTCCATCGTGAGCACAGGAAGCGGAATCCGCCTTCCCCATTCGACCACAAATCCGTCCACGAACCTCTTAGGCCGCGAGAGCTCGCAGTCGATGCGCACCGCGTCCCCGACCTTCGTACGGTGAGACAGCAAGAACCACGTCTTCAGCGCGCAAGCTTCCTCCTCACTGAGGGACACACCCCTGGGGCCCGCACCGGCCACGAACAGAGCGGTCTGGACGTGCGCCGCCCCCTCACCCTCGTTGGCGCGAGTGACCTGCCCGGTGGCAGCGCCCCGGCGACGCCCGTTCTTCGGGAACAGGCTCGCCTGGCCGGTAGCCGCGTCACCGACCATGACACCCATGGCCATCGACCGGTCGGCGTTGCAGACCAGCTCAAGGCGGCCGTGCACGAGCCGCGCCCACCCCTCGTGCTCGATGTGCAATTCCCGAACGGTGCGCACGTGCGCCTCGTAAGCCCTCCGCCCGCCGGTCCCCGTCGGATCGTTGGGGACTGCGGTGCGCCGTGCCGCTTCGCCCGCACGCAGCACCTCGTGCAGGAACTCCAACCTGGTCCCCATTCCACCAAGTTGAGCCCGCACATCGTCGGGCTCCGAGGGAGACGTTGACAGGGAAAATGGCAAGAGGACCTCCGATAGGCGACAGCTGAACGATGGAGACCCTACCGCAAACGAGGTGCCATCCTTATAAGATCTCCACCCTTCCGCACGGCCATCTCTGCGCGTTCGGACGGCACAAGCTAGCGGTGGCCGACACTCGATGGCAGAGCGCACGGAGCCGCCGGCGAGGACGCCCAGGCGGGAGAGGCTACGGAGCTGCGCCGCCCGAAGGGGTTACCCACTGAGGCTTCACCCCCGGGCTCGCGTACGGGCCCTCGGCGCCAGAGAGGAAGGCTCCGAGCTCACGACGGAACGCTCACGTTCCTGGAGTCTGCCGCCCCCATCACTCGCTGGCGGCAAGTCGACCGGGAGCAGATACCGTTAGGCCGGTACGACACACCCGACTACACGCACGTGCCGGAGGCCCCCCTGGCGCACATTGCGGCAGGGGTCGGACTTGGAAGAGGGGCTGGAAGCTATGCGCAGTTCACAACTGCGCCCCAGCCCTCGATTGCCGGGCCCCCGTAGGAGAAGTAGAAGCTGGTGGTGCCACATCAGTGACATTCGTCCGCCACCTGGGCGGTGGGAATTGAAGCCAGCCCCGCTTCGTCGGTGTTGGGCGGGCGGACACAGTTGCGTGGGGTTTCCGCCTCTTCGACAAGCTGTTCGCAGGCGCCATGGCGGACCCGTGCGAAGACGGACCCTCAGAGTGCGGTTCGCGCCGTGATGCCCGATTCGCGATGAGGTCTGGGTGAGGTGCCCTGCTCGGTGGGGTGGGCTGGTGCTCAGGGGCGGGGCTGGGTGAACAAGCCGGGCTCGGGCTCGGTGAGGATACCGCGGGTTACCAGGCGTTTCAGCTTGGAGCGGATGCCCTCGGTGTTCTTCGGCAGGATCGGAAGGTCGAGGGCCTCGCAGATGTCGCGGGCCCGCATCGGATGGCCGGTGTCGGCGAGGACCGTGAGGATCTGCTGGTAGGCGGGGTGTTCCGGCACCTCGGCGCGGGGTGGATCGTCGACCGGTGCCGGTGCCGGTGCCGGTGCGGGGAGGCTGAGGAGGGTCTTGCGGGTGATCTGCAGATTCTCGCTCTCGGTGTCGAACTCGCAGAGGCGGGCGGTGAGTTCGGCGATCTGGTCCCGGAGCCGTCCGGCCTGCTCGCAGACTTCGCTCATCCGGACCTCGACGTAGGCCAGTACGGCCTCGACCTGGAGGATCTCACTCACGCGCCCCTCCAGGAGGGGAGGGTGATGCCGGTGAGGCGGCGGGCCATGACCGACGTCATCGCCCAGAACACCCGCGAGCGGGAGGAGGCGAGCCGGTGTTCGTAGTCACGCACGAGACGGCGGTAGAACATCAAGATCCCGTTCGTCTGTTCCACGATCCACCGCTTGGCCTGCGGGACGAAGCCCTTCTCGGCCGGGTTGCGCTCGACGATCTCGACATCGATGCCGAGAGTCTTGCCGTGGTCGACGACGCTCTTCTTGAAGCCCTGGTCGACCAGGGCCTTCCGCACCGTGTCGGTCTGCGCGGCCACACCGTTCAGCAGGGCGATGCCGGCAGCGTTGTCGTGCGCGGACGCCGGCAGGGCGGCGGCCTCGACGACGAGGCCCAACACGTCCACGGCCAGGCATCTCTTCCTGCCCGGCACCTTTTTCGAAGCGTCCTTGCCCGTCGTGTCGGCCGGGACGCCGACGGCCGCGTGGATGCTCTGGGTGTCCAGGACCACCAGACTCGGGTCGGCTAATCGCTTCCGGCTCTCGCGCAGCTGCCAGCGCAGGAGGTCGTGAACGCTCTGGTCGGTGCCGTCGTCACGCCAGGCGGCGAAGTAGTAGTACGTCGCACTCTTCGGCGGCAGATCGTGCGGCAGGTACTCCCACTGACAGCCGGTGCGGTTCTGGTAGAGGATCGTGTTGACGATCTCCCGCATCGCGTATTTGCCCTGATGGCCGGTGGCCGAGGGGTGCTCGGCCTTCCAGGCGCTGATCACGGGCTCGATCAACTTCCACTGCTCGTCGGTGAGATCACTCGGGTACGGATTGCGACCACTCATCCCGCCACCCAAGCGAACCTCGAACGCCTGACCGGCAGAGATGCCCCAACGCCACCCCATCGAGCGACACCAAACCCGGCATTACAGTGCGAACCGCACTCTCACCGACACCCCGGGGGGCGTCGCGAATTTACGGGTTGCTTCCGGGAGTTGGGTTCGTTGATGTGATATGGGCCGTTTCGATGAGTTGATCAGTCCGTTGCGGGCGAAGTTCGAGGCGGTGACTCCGCATCTCAACGAGCGGCAGTGCCGTCTGCTGTATGCGGCGGAAGCGCGGCAACTCGGACATGGAGGGATCGCGGCTGTCGCCAGGGCCGCGGGGGTCTCCACGGGGTGCGTCAGTCGGGGCCTTGTCGAGTTGGAGGACGATGCCGGGCCCGATGGCCGGGTACGTCGGCGAGGTGCGGGGCGTCCCGCGCTGGCGGCGAAGGACCCGGGGCTCCGAGCCGCACTGCTGGCGTTGGTCGAGGACAGCACGCAAGGTGACCCGATAGGGCCGTTGACCTGGACCACGAAGTCGCTGCGGCATTTGGCCACCGAGCTCGCAGCCCAGGGACGCGCGGCGGGTCGGGACGTGATCGCCGCATTGTTGAAGGAGGCGGGTTTCAGCCTGCGGAGCAACGCCAAGGTCCTGGCCGGCAGCGGTCACCGGGACCGCGATGCCCAGTTCCACCACCTCAACGACAAGGTGCGCCAGTTCCTCGACGCCGGCGACCCCGTGATCAGTGTGGACACGAAGAAGAAGGAACAGATCGGGCTGTTCGCGCAAGGAGGGCGGGAATGGGCCCCGCCCGGCAGGCCCGTGAAGGTCCTCGATCACGACTTCCCCTCCCAGGCGGCCGGCACCGCGATCCCCTACGGCATCTACGACGTCGGACGCAACACCGGCTACGTAGTGGTGGGCACCGACCATGACACCGCCGCGTTCGCGGTGGCCGCCCTGCGCCGCTGGTGGAAGGAGGAGGGCCGCGCCGCCTACCCGAACGCACGCCGCCTGTTGATCACCGCCGACGGCGGCGGCTCCAACAGTTCCCGGGCCAAGGCATGGAAAGCGAACCTCGCCGCCCTGGCCACCGAGACCGGCCTGCACATCAGTGTGTGCCACCTGCCGCCCGGCACGTCGAAATGGAACAAAGTGGAGCACCGCCTGTTCTCGTTCATCTCGATGAACTGGCGGGCCCGCCCCCTGACCAGCTACAAAGTCGCCCTGAACCTCATCGCCGCCACCACCACGAGCACCGGGCTGAGCGTGAACGCCCGCCTGGACGAGGGCACCTACCCCATCGGTATCGAGATCGACGCCCAGCACGCCGCCGCACTCACCATCACCCCCGACAGCTTCCACGGCGAGTGGAACTACACGATCCCGCCCCAGCCCGGCGTCCCCGCCGGGCCCCTCCAGCCACCCACCCGCCGGGCCCACCCCCGTCACGCCCACACCTTCGACACCGCCATGGCAACCCACCCCGTACTGACCGGGATGACCCGACACGCACTCGATCAACTCACCGCAGACGTCCGCGCGTTGATCGATCAAGTGCCCACCGGCCAGCGCCCCCGTCACCGCAAACTCGCCGTGGAAAGCATGATCTGGGCCGCCGTTCTCGATCAGCGCGGGCTGCCCTGCTCACTGACCGCCCACCTCTTCCGCATCGGCGAGAACCAGATGCGCACCCTGATCAAGCAGGTCCGGCCCCTGCTCCAGCAACACGGCCACCACGCAGACCCACTGCCCGTCCGGCTCGTCGACCCCAGCGAACTCGCCGCCTACGCCATGCACACAACATCAACGACAGGCTGACGTGACACGCTCCATCAATTAATCGACGCCCCCTGCTCCGTGGGGAAGTGCCCGCGGGAGCGGACGGCCTTGCGGATGCGGGCGTTGACGCTCTCGATGCTGTTGGTCGTGCACACAATGCGACGTATTTCCGCATCAAACTGGAGGAAAGGCGTGAACTCTGCCCAACTCGACTCCCAGAGACGGACGATCGCCGGATACTTCTTCCCCCAGACCTCGGCGAACTCCAGGAACTGCGTCGTGGCCGCGTCCTCGCTCGGCGCGGTATAGACCGGCTTCAACGCCTTCGCGATTTTGTCCCAGTCCTGGCGGGCCGCGTACCTGAACGACGCCCGCAAGAGGTGAACCACACACGTTTGCACAACGGTACGGGGCCAGACTTCGCCGACCGCGTTGGGCAGCCCCTTCAGTCCGTCGCAGACCAGCATGAGGACGTCTTCGACGCCTCTGTTCTTCAGTTCCGACAGCACCCGCAGCCAGTGTTTCGCGCCTTCGCCGCCGTCGCCGGCCCACAGCCCGAGGATGTCCCGGTGCCCTTCGGCAGTGACCGCCAGAGCCACGTAGATCGGCCTGTTCGCTACTTGGCCATCGCGAATCTTGGTTCTGTCGACGATCTTGTGATCCGGTGGCTGCTGATCACCGGGTGAGCAGGACGCGTTTGCGAAGGAGATCGAGTCCGGCACGGCCGAACATCTGGCGTTTGAGCATCTTCAGCCGGTTGACGTTGCCCTCGACGGCGCCAGAATTGTGCGGCAGGGAGAGTCCGTTGCGTGCGGCGTCTATGTCGCGGCGGAGGTTGCGGGCGAAGGAGGCCAGGGGTATCAAGGTGTCCTGTTCGACGGTGGTTATCCATGTGTCGAGGCGATCGCCGTGAAGGCCGGTCATCATCGTGGCGAACCCTCTGACGTGGAGGGTGAGCCGGTCGAGGTTCGTGTCGCGGTCTCGCAGGAGACGCAGCATGGCCGTCTTGTCGTCTCCAAGATGTTCAGGGTGGGTCATGATCCAGGAGGTGACCTCGCGGACGGTCGGGGGTTTCGGTCCGGGTGCGGGAGCGTGTCCACGGCCGTCGCGGTAGCGGCGTAAGTGGCGCTGGACGGCCAATTCACCTCCTGAATAACCGAGTTGTTGGACTTCGCGGCACAGCTGGGCGGCATTTCGGATGCCTTCGTTCCACCGCTGATGGAGGTAGGCGGTGTACGGATCAACTTTGTGCGCTCGCTGCAGCGTCTTGGTGATGACGGCGTCCACCGAGCTGGCCTGAACGAGTTTGCGCACGGTGGCCTGGTGCAGTCCGAGTTTCCGGCCGATCGCCGCCTTCGAAAGGCCCTGTTCCCATAGCTTGTGCACAGCGGCGTGCTGGTCTCTCATCCGGGTGACGATCTTGAGTTCGGCCGATGGCTGGACCACCTCCGGTGCTTGGACCGGCGGTTCGGCGGTGTGGGCAGGAGGCGGTTCGGCCAGGTGATCGCGGTGCGAGTTCACAGTCTTCTCGACGGCTTGGCCGAGGTTTTGCCACAGGTGGAATCGGTCGGCGACCTGCTCGGCCTGGGGCGCCCCGAGACGTACTCCTTCGGCGTATCCGCTGGAGCGGTCCCGGCAGACGACCCGGATCTCGGGGTGGCTGCCCAGCCAGGCGGCCAGGTCCTCACCCGCACGGCCGTCGAACAGGTCGATCGGGCGGTGGGTGTCCATGTTGATCAGTACGGTGCCGTAGTGGCGGCCACGCCTGAAGGCGAAGTCGTCGACGCCCAGCACCTCCACTTCACCGATCTCCGGGTCGGGTAGTGCTCTGACCAGCCGCAATAGCGTGTCTCGCCCCACGGCGATGCCGATGGCTGATGCCATCCGTGTCCCTGCCCGGCCGGCCAGTGCCAGGCCGATCTCGGTCAGCAGCCCCCGTAGCAGGGGTGTGTAGCGGCTGTGGGGGGTGGTCAGCCCCGTGATCTGCTCGGCGAATGTCACCGCGACGCAGTCGGGGTTCTCGCACCGGAAACGCCGTACGCATATCTCGACCACGACACCGAGCCCACCAGTGGCAACGTCCCGAAGTCGGCGAACGTAGCTGCCGTGAACCCGCCGGGATAACTGGCCGCACCGACATACCCCCGTGTCAGCCCGGACCCGGGTCCGCATCACGACCTCGTCCAGCCCCGATTTACCTGCTCGATCAGCAGCGCGGACAGGTGGGGAAACAACTCATTGAGCACATCGTCAGAGCACGCGGTGCATGATCGCAAAGTCGGATGCCGGCCTGCCGCACCGTCCGGATCACAAGATCGTCGACAGAACCCGAATCTTCACGTTGATAGCGTCAATGAAGACGACGGGGTAGACGCGGTCAAGCGGCCTGTTCTGCCATTCCGCCATGCCGTCCATCACCTTGTCGGTGATCGTGGTGATGGTCGTCTTGGACACGTTGGCGCCGTAGACCTCGGCCAGGTGCGCGGAGATCTCCCCGTGTGTGAGGCCCTTCGCGGACAGCGAGAGCACCATCTCGTCGACGCCGGTCAGCCGGCGCTGCCGCTTCTTGACGATGGCCGGCTCGAAGGACCCCTCGCGGTCGCGGGGAACGTCGATCTCGACCGGGCCGATGTCGGTCAGCACGGTCTTGGAACGGGTGCCATTGCGGCTGTTGCCACCGTCCTTGCCCGCCGGGTCGTGCTTGTCGTAGCCGAGATGGTCGGTGATCTCGCCCTCCAGGGCGGACTCCAGAACCGTCTTGGTCAACTGCTGCAGCAGCCCGCCCTCGCCAGTCAGCCGCAGCCCCTTGCTCCGGGCCTGCTCGACGAGCTGGTCAATGAGCTTCTGCTCGACCGTCGGGGTCTCCAACGACGGCTCCGCCTGGTCGCCGGCGGCCACACACTCGGTCACGGTGTCAGTCACTTGATGTCTCTTCCTTGATCATCAATTACACCGGAGACCGTACAGACCCTAAATTCGCGACGCCCCCGGGCTTGAAGCGCTGCCAGGTGAAGATCCGGGAGGCAAGCATCGGCTCCTTGCGCAGCACCGTGTAACAGCCCTGCCCGCCGACGAACACCAGCGCCAGCTGGGTTGTGGACGATCACGTAATTCCCCGGGCTCAGCGTCACGTAATTCCCCAGGTCCTGGCCTCGTCCATGTCTACTTGATCGAGGGCTTGTTTGTCTTGTCGGTGACGCCTGCGCGGGGCCGCTTGTTGGGGCGGTAGCTGGGACCGTTCATGATCACCTGATGGCTGGTGTTGATGAGCCGGTCCAGGAGGGACTCGGCGACGACGGGGTTGGGGAAGAGCGGATACCAGTCGCTCGGCGCCCTGTTGCTGGTCAGGATCAGCGACCGGCCCTGCCGCTCGGAGACCAGCTCGTAGAGGTCGTCGGCCTGGGCCGCGGTCAGCTGGCGCATCGCGAAGTCGTCCAGGATGAGCACGTCGGGCCGTACCAGTTCGCGCAGTCGGCGGTCCCAGGTGCGGTCCGCGTGGCCGCCGGCCAGGTCGGCCAGAACCCGGCTGGTCTTGGCGAAGCGGACGTTGGCGCCCTGGCGGATCGCCATATGTCCGAGTGCCTGGGCGACGTGTGTCTTCCCAACGCCGACCGGCCCGAACAAAATTACGGACTCGCCGGTGTGCAGCCAGCGCAGTGCCGCAAGGTCGCGGACCTGGGCCGCGGGTATCTTCGGGGAGGCCGCGAAGTCGAACTCCTCCAAGGTGACCTGCTGCTCGAACTTCGCCCGGGTCAGGCGCCGTTGGAAGGCGACGGTCTCCCGGCGGGTGATCTCGTCCTGGCAGAGGATCTGGAGGAACTCCAGGTGGCCGAGCTCGCCGCCGTGGGCCTGCGAGAGGCGGGCGTCGAGAGTTTCCAGCATGCCCGAGAGCTTCAGCGCGCGAAGCGCGTCCCGCAGGGCGGTGTCCATGATGCTCATCACGCCACTCCTTCTTCGTGACGGTGGTCATCACGGTCGTCGTTCGTCATGTCGGGGGGTGTCGCGGTCGCGAAGAGCCGCTGAGGTCCGTGCAGGAAGGCGGCGGCTCCGCCATCGCCGGAGGATTCGGGGGCCGGCTCGGTCTCGGTGCCGGCGACGAGGATGCCCTTGATCGTGCGATAGGACGGGTCGCCGACCAGGGTCGCCTTGGCGCAGGCGGCCTCCAGCCTGCCCTCGCCGTACTTCTTGCGCAGGCCGAGGATCCCCTGGGCGGCGCGGAGCCGATAGAGCGCGTTGACCTCCAGCAGCCCATCGACCACCTCGCGGCAGGCCGTGCCGACCTGCGCGGACTGGGTCCGGCACCAGGTCGGGGTCCGCATGTGGAAAGCGATCTTCTCCGGCGGGTAGTCGCTGGCATGGGTGCGCTTGCCCTGCTCAAGTGCCCCGTGGGTCTTGACCAGTTCGCCGTCGTGGAAGACCTGCACGAAGGTCGCGGTCGAGCGGACGTCGACCCGCTTGCCCATCAGTTTCCACGGCACCGAGTAGAGGGTGCGGCCGGCCTTGATGTGAATGTCCGGGCCGACGGTGGCCGTCGACCACTTCGCGAGCACGAACGGGGTCTTCGGCAGCGGCAGCAGCGTGGACGCCTCGACGGCCTCGAAAACCGAGGCCGGGGCGGCCCCGCCCAGCGGGCGGCACTGCCGCTGACCGGCGACTTCGGTGCACCACCGGATGGCCTCGGCCTGCATCTGCTCGAGCGAGAAGAACTCCCGGCCCCGCCACCAGGAATCACGTATATAGGGCATAGGGCGCTCGACGCGCGGTTTATCTTTTGGCTTCAGAGCGCGGGCTGGATCTACCAACGCACCGTAATGGGCCGCGAGTTCGGCATACGCTTTGTTGATTTTAGGGTCGTAGAGGTCGGGCTTGTCCACCCCGGTCTTCAGGTTGTCGGGCACCAGCCGCTGCGGGACGCCGCCGAAGAATCTGAAGGCTTCGACGTGGGATTCGGTCCAGGAGTGCTGGTCCAGGTGGATCACCGGGCGGACGAACATGTGCCGCGAGCACGGCAGCACCATCACGAACGCCCAGATCCGGTGCCGCTTCCCGCTCCGCGGGTTGATCCACTGGCCAAGGAAGCCGTAGTCGATCTGAGCCTCCAGCCCCGGCTCGATCTCGTCGCGCAGGACCGTGACCTGAGAGCGACGGGTCTCCTCGGGCAGCGTCGCCGATATCCACCGCCGAAGCGACGACACCGAAACCACCAACTCGTTCTCGTCCCGCAGCCGTTGGTGGATCGTGGCGACGGTCACCGTCCCCAGCAGGCTCTTGATGTAATCACGGTGCTTGTCGATCTCGGGCCAGGTCACCTGCCGCAACCGGGCATCGGCGAGCTCGGGGAACCAGCCCTTGATCAGAGAGGCCCAGTCCTCCGCGGCCATCGCCGCCCCGCCCGGGGCCATCCCGGCGGCCTCCGCCGGGGCCAGGTACTTCCTGATCGTCTTGCGGTCCAGTCCCAGCGACGCGGCCAGCTCGCTCTTGGAGCGGCCCGCGTACCAGTGGACATAGATCTCGGTCACATCGACCACGTTGAACGTTCTCCTTGCCATCGTGCGCTTCCCTCGACCTCGAACCACTGATCGAGGAAGCGTCCGTCATCTCGACGGCCAGGACCACTACCCGCTGCGTCCGTCGTCCCCATGGGGAATTACGTGACCGCGGGGGTGGGGAATTACGTGACGCGGAACCCGCCTCACCTGGGGAATTTCGTGATCGCTCACATGGGTGCCGTAGTCGTCCCACAGATAGCGGAAATACTCGAACACCTCGGAGTTGAGCCACTGCGCCTCGTCCACGACCAGCGTGCGCGGTTTCGTGGCGAGCGCGTCCTTGAGGAGCCGGTCGAACTCGGAGGGAGCGCCCGGGGCATCACCCTTCAGACCGAGCGCGGCGAAGATCTCGTGTCTCACCGCACGGGCCGTCGGGCGTGCGCGAAAGGTGATGCGCCGTACCTCCTCGCCCGGCTCCAGCTCCCGCAGGCACGTATTGACCGCGAGCGTCTTGCCGAACCCGGCATCCCCGTAGACGCACATCATGGCCCGCGCATCGATCGTGTCGGCCAGGTTCTGGCGGGCGCGGACCAGGGCGGCGGTGGACACGATGTGCGCGCCGGGCAGCGACAGGTACTGGTCTCCCTCGGCCGGGGGCAACATGCCGGTCATCGGTCCTCCTCTCCTTCTGCTTCGTCGGACGCGTCCTGGACAGCGGCACCATCAGGCGCGGCGGGCAGGCCGAGGCCTTGGGGGCGTTGCTCGATGCGCAGCGAGGCCGGGGTGCGCCAGTGGTCCGGGGGCGGCGCAGGCGGGACCAGATCGGGCAGCGCCCACTGGGCCGCATCGCCGAGCCGGGTCCTGGCCGCCTCGGCGGCGGCTTCGGCCGCGGTCAGCGCGCCCAGTTGCTCGGGCTGTCTGGCTTCGGTGACCGCCGCGTACTTGGTCCGGGTGTGGCGCCGAGGCGGCAGCCAGCGCGCGGGCCAGACGCCGCTTCTCGGCCTCCTTGCGGCGGCGGTGGGCCCGCCGCTGCTCCGGCGTAGCCGCGTCCGCCAGATGCGCCGGTCCCAGGTGCTTGCCACTGACCGCGTCGAACACCTCGATCTCATGGTCGTGGTGCGGGATGTAGCGGATGCGGACCTTCGTGCCCACATCCGCACCGCCGTGCATCCACTCCCCCACGTAATACCGGTTGTTCCACCGCACCCCGCTGGTGGTGAGCGTGCGGGTCCGGCCGTCGTCGGCGAGCGTGTACCGGTACAGCAGACCCGGGTCCACGTCCTCGACCGGTGTGGGATCGGCCCGCCACGCCTGAAGCGGCGTGAGCCCGCCCAGGGCCTGGGAGGTGTGCTCGGTGTTCCACCACGTGGTCCACTGCAGCAGCAGGCGGACGAACTCGGCGAACGGCAGCGGATCCGCGTCGTCGATGAAAGGACTCCGGGCACCAGGGCGCAGCGCGGCGGACGGGGCGTGGGTGTAGCGGGGCAGCGAGACGAAGAACATCTGCTCGGCGCACCGGTTCAGGTTCTCCACCGTCCCCTTCAAGTCCGGCCGGTAGGGCGGGAGATCCTGGACCGGCACCGCGAACTGGCCCAGGGCTCCGGTGACCGTACGCGAGAGGAAATCGGCACCGCGGTCGATCCGCACCAAAGACGGCAGACCACCGATGGGCCCGTACGGCCCCGTCGGCTCTTCGTCTCTCGAGACCGCGATCCGCAGAGCGGCCAGGATCGCGTCCCTCGATGGCTGGTGCGGCGTGATCGCCGCACCCGGGACCGCACCGGTGGCACAGTCGATGAACCACGTCACCCACGGGAACACCAACTCGCCGTCCAGCAGCACCTCGACCGGGACATGCTTGTGATCGCCCTCCCAGCAGGCATTACGCCACAGCCTCGGGCGCCGAAGATGCACATCATGACGCCGCCGGGCCCGCTCACCACCGACAAGAGCCGCACGCTGCCCCGCGTTCAGGTCCCGACGGATCGCCCGGTGCAGCGTCGCCAGCGAAGGCACCTCAGGTGCGTTCTCTCCCTTGGCACGGGCCGCGGCGGTCTCGGCCACCAACTCCCGGTGCAGCGCGGCCGCGTTCCCGCACCACGCCGCAAGCCGCCCATGCAGCCCCTCATCAATACGGAACCGCGAGCGCTCAGCCGGCTCCAGACGCCCCTGGCGAGCAGCGTCCAGCCACCGCCACACCGTCCGCACAGACACCCCCACCGACACGGCGACCAGCCGCACATGCGCCGTAGTCAAATCCCCGCGCCCGTCCAGCGCCAGCAACCGGCCAAGCGCCTGATCACGCCCCACACCCCGCTCCCCCACCACGAAAGACACTGGAGAGGATGCACCGCTGCTGCCGAACCGCTCCACCCCGGCCATACCGCACCCCCTGCACACGCAACATCCAGAAGGGAAACAATCCGCCAACTACCCAAGAGACCAAAGGACTTCACACAACTCCGGTATCCACACATCCTCCAAGCGCTACACTCCCGCGCCGCTCAGGAATCTGCACCACACCAGACCAGCCACCACACACCCTGTCCGGTGACATCACACTCACACCAGTGACATTCCCACTCAGATTCGCAGTCCGCACAGATTGTTACGGAAAGCAAAGCTGCGACGCGCACAGAACATTGAGGGCTTCAAGGAAGTCCGTGAGCGTCACCCGTCGGTGGGTGGGAAGCGATCGAGCTGACCCCGTCGACGGAACCCGGCCTTGGAAAGTTCGCGGACCGCTCGCTGGCCGAGCGATGGCGCAATCATCACCAGGGGCGCGCGGTGTTCGGACTGTTGTCATCAATATCCTATTTTTCGCGCTTGGGCAAGCGGTGTAAATATGTGCTTATATCTCCGGCGTTAAGAAGCTTTGCTTTCCGTAACAATCTGTGCGGACGGCGAGCTCAGCAAGGGGAGTGCATAAGTGAAGACGACTTGTCGCGCGGGGAGCGTTGCCTTGATCACGGCCGGTGCGGTTCTGCTGTCCACGCCGTACCTGGCCGTTGCGGACGCGCGCAGCACGGGCGGGGAATCCGAGGCGGAGAAGGCGGTCACGGAGCTGCTGGACGCGGTCGCGGAGCAGGCGAAGAACCCGATCCGCGAGGCGGAGAGCGCCGAGGCAGCTTTGGCGGCCGCGCAGATGCAAGACCGCCGCGTTGAGGTCCTGCAGATGCGGACCGAGACCGACACCGTGTACGCCAACGCGGATGGCACCTTGACCCGTACCTCGGCAGCCGGCCCGGTCCGCATGGTCAAGGACGGCCGCTGGGTGGATGTCGACCTCGACTTCAAGCGCACCGCCGACGGGGGCGTCACCGCCGCCGCACACCCTGAGGGTCTGCGGCTGGCCGGTGCCGGCGGCACCACGGCACGCTCCTTGAAGGCCGCCGCGGCGGCCGACCAGGACACCGCCCGCGACCTGGTCGTACTCGGCAAGGGCGACCAGCGCATCGCCATGCAGTGGAAGGGCGGCCTGCCCGCCCCGCAGCTGTCCAAGAACACGGCCACCTACCCCCAGGCCGTGCCGGGGGGCGACTTGGTCGTCGAGGCCACCCGGACCGGCTTCGAGCAGTACCTCAAGCTCCACAAGGCCCCGCAGGACGGCGCCCCCCTGGTGCTGCCGCTCGTCCTCCCCGAGGGCATGCAGGCCAAGGCCGCCGACGACGGGGGCATCGACTTCCGCGACGCATCCGGCGAGATCGTCGCGACCATGCCCGCGCCCACCATGTGGGACAGCCAGGTCGATGCGCGCTCGCTGGAGCACACCAACCGCAAGAAGGTCGCCATGGAGGTGACCCAGTCGGGCAACACCGCAGAGCTGAGCCTGCGGCCCGACACCGCATGGCTGCACGACGCGCACACCCAGTACCCGGTCACCATCGACCCCTCGACCGACGCACTCGACGTCCTGTTCGACACCTTCGTGCAGGGCGGCGACACCACGGACCAGTCGGTGAACACCGACCTGAAAATCGGCTGGCCCGGCGACTCCGAGGGAAGCACCAAGCGCGTCGCCCGCTCCTTCCTCACCTTCCGCACCTCCAACTTCGCCGACGCACTCGTGTCGAAGGCGTCACTCAAGATGTGGAACTACCACTCCTGGTCGTGCGAGAAGAGCGACTGGCAGGTGTGGGCCGCGGGCGCGGCGGACAAGAACACCCGCTGGACCGCGCAGCCCCCGCGCCTCGAGAAGATCGCCACCTCCTCGGACACCAAGTCCGCGACGTGCAACACAGAGGGCTGGGCCACGGCCGACATCACCAAGCTCGCCCAGACCTGGTCCTCCGCCAAGGCCGAGACCGGCAACATCGCCCTCAACGCCGCCGACGAGGCCGACACCTCCGGCTGGAAGCGCTTCTACTCCGCCGACACCGCCGACCAGACCAAGGTCCCCACCCTGGAGGTCACCTACAACTACCGGCCCCGCAACGGCGCCAACCTGCAGGCCGGCGCACCTTTCATCTCCAGCGGCGGCATCTTCAAGGTCAACACCACAACCCCGATCCTGCGCTTCTCCACCGAGGACACCAACGGTGACGACGAGATCGTCGGCACCTACGAGATCACCGACATCGCCACCGGCCAGGTCGTGGCCACTGTCAACGCACCTGCGGCGGCGTCCAACGCCACGTCGCAGCTCAAGGTGCCCGAGGGCAAGCTCGCCTCCGGCAAGACCTACAGCTTCCGCACCACCACCTACGACGGCGAGCACTACGCCAACGGCTGGTCCGACCCGGTCCGCTTCACCGTCGACACCGCCTGGAAGCCGACCGCCGCCGAGAACACGCTGGGCCTGGCCAACACCTACTCCGACGCGGCCGACATCACCGCGGCCACCTCCTCAGACTCCACCTACGCCTCCATCGCGGTAACCGAGGACAACGTCGTCAGCGTCCCCTGGGACGGCAAGAACAAGTCCATCGACATCAAGAACGGCATCATGCCCAACCAACTCTCCATACCGCAGGCCGCCTCCCGGGGCACGCAGGTCGGCGGCAACGTCGTCTACACCTCCACCGGACCCGTCGACACCGTGGTGCAGCCCACTGCCGACGGTGGCTCGCGCACGCTGAACATCCTCAAGAACAGCACAGCCCCCAAGGTCTACGAGACCAACTTCCAGATCCCCGCCGGCATGTACGCCCTCACCCACGACGACGGCTCCGTCTCCCTGTACTCCGCGGGCGACGACAACGCCGAAAAAGCCCCCGCGAAGGAGGCGGCCGCCTTCTTCGACGCCCCCTGGGCCAAGGACGCCCACGGCAAGGATGTGCCCACCAGCTACAAGGTCGTCGGAAACAAGATCGTCCAGAGCGTGGAGTTCACGTCCGCCAGCGCCTTCCCCATCGTGATCGACCCGGGTTTCTGGTCGACCACCTGGAAGATCACCAAGTGCGCAGCGGCCATCGCGAGCGTCGTCTTCAGCCTGACGCCCATGGGCTCCTCAACGCGTATATGGACGGCCGTCCGACTCGTGAAGCGGATCGGTGTCAAAAAGACGGCGAACCTCATTCGCACCTACGCTAAGCACCGCAAGATGACCTCCGCGCACCGCAAGGCCGTCGCAGCCCTTCTCGGGTACACCGCGATCAAGAACACCTGCAAGTTCTAGGAGTCGTGCACGATGTTCGCTCTCATCGCGCTCCTGGCGCAGCTCACGGTGATCTTCATCCACCGAGCAAGGAACCAACCCCGTCTACGGCCCGACTCCTACGCGCTCTACACCGGTTTGTGCGCGCTCGGGATCGCCGCCGGCTGGCTGGCCATCGGCCGCCCGGACATCACCTTCAACGACGGCCCCCTCGTCCTGCTCAGCGGCCTGCTGATCGCGGCCGAAGCAGCCGACGCGACGGCGAAGCTGGGCGCGCCCCGATGGGCGGACAAGGCAGTGTGCCTCCTGGGCGGGGCCGCAGCAGCGACATGGATGTCACCCGGCTGGATCCCTTGGGCCTAGCCAACGGCAAGGGGAACCGACGCCACCGTTGCGCCCGCACGCAGAGCTGGCGGGTGAGTCCAGAACCCTGTGCAACGAAAGGGCCCGTGGTGCCAACCAATTGGCACCACGGGCCCTCTCGCGTCAGTCGCTGCGACGTTTTGCAGGCGTTGTCACGTTATCGGGGGCGTGGGCGGCTGAGTGAAGTTTCCCCAAGGCCGGGTAGTTAGCGTTTTCGCGGGTCGCGCAAGGGACTTGGTGTCGGTGTGGCTGCCGTGTAGCGGCCGGTGCGGACCCTCCTGATCATTCCTTTCTCGGTCCAGCGGGCGAGTTGTCGGTAGGTGGCAACGAGTGTGACGTCGCCGAGGAGCTCGGCGATCTCCCTTGAGCGCCAGAGCCGTTCGGGTTCTGCCTGCAGGATGGCCAAGGTCCGTGTCATGCGGCTGCCGGTCCTGCCGGTTCCGGTGTTCTCCCGGACTGTCCTCGCCGGCAGAGCGGGGTCTGGTGGTGGGGGTGACAGGAGCGTGATTGTCATCGAGGTCACGACCTGGCTGGTGTCGGGACGGCCGTCCATCTTCCTTTCCGCGTAACGGGAGATGGGGGACTTCACCTTGCGGGTACTGACCCGGGTTCGTCGTGCGGGCGACAGCGCCGACAAGACCCTGCGGCCGATCACGCCGATGCCCGGTTCGAAAACTCCCTGCGCGCATACCAGCAGGTCGCGGGCGGTGTGGAGGGCGATGGTGAAGCCGCAGCGGTCGGGATCGGTGCCCGGCCTGGACTCCGCTGCCTCGACCATGGTGCGGCGCAGGAGCTGGTAGAGGGTGAGCAGGGACCACATCTCCTGCTCGACGCCGACCGGGTCGTGCGAGCGCAGGACGCGTCCGTTCAAGATCGTGTGGCGCAATGCGTAATAGGCGCTCTCATGCTCCCAGCGCTCGTGGTAGAGGCGCACGAGGTGGTCGGCCGGGTAGCGGCGTGCGTCCAGGAGTGTGGTCACCAGGCGGTAGGAGCCCTCGAAAGTGCTGCCGTCCGCGCAGGTGACGTTCACCCGGGCTTCGATGATCCGGGCCGGGACGCCGCCGATGACCGAGAGGTAGGAGGAGTCCGCGAGCCGTTGCAGGACCGGTGGGCGCCGGCGCTGGCTGATCCGGCCCAGGACCTGTGCGCCGGTGACATGTACGGCCGCAAGGAAGTCGTTGCTGTCGAAGCCCCGGTCCCACAACACCAGCATCTTCGGGCCCAGATGATGCAACAGCCTGGTGGCATAGGAGGTTTCGCCCTGACGAGTGGGGCCGAAGACCGCTCCGATCACGGCCCGGGTGCCGGTCTCGACCAGCGTCATCAACTCGATCTGCGGATAGCCGTTGTGCGGACACCGCCCCAACCAGCCCCGGTTGCGTTCGCTGTCGGGCACCTTGGTCGAGCTGCAACCGTCGAACGACACCGTCCGATACGGGCCGAACCGCACCCCCGGCGTGGTCGGCTGAGCCAACACCCCGGCCAACACCTCGAACAGCGCCCGCACCGGCGCGCTGCCCAGCCTGCGGCGCAGATCACGGAGCGCCTTCGCGCTCGGGCAAGCGATCGGCATCCCCGACAGGCCGGCAGCCAGCTTGTCCCAGACCAGCCGGTAGCCGACCTCGGGGAACAGGCACATCGCCAGGAGGAAGTAGACCCCGACACGCGAGGGCAGATCACGCAACCGCCGCTGCACGGTCCCGGTCTCGGACAAGACCGCGTCCACCAGCTCGAACGGCACGAACGGCGTCAGTTCTCCCAGATGCCCGGGAGCGAACCGGCCCGCGGCCACAGTCACCGTACGGGTGATGGCCGTCAGTGCCGACGGCGAGACACAATGAACAGGCAACGGAGCTCTGAGGTGACCCCCGTGGTGTGGACACACCTAACAATGGATCTTGATGGTCCAGGAAGGTGTAGATCCACATGGCAAGGCCCTCGAAGTACAGTGCGGAGTTCCGGTCCGACGCGATCGCGTTGTGGCGGGCATCGGCGGGAAGGCGGACGTTCAGGGACGTCGCGGCCGATCTGAACGTCAACCCCGAGACGCTGCGGACCTGGGTGCGTGACGCCGACGACGGTCCGGCCGCCTCCGGCGGGTCGCAGGACACCGAGGCCGAGCTGGCCCTGCTGCGCGCGGAGAACGCCAGGCTGGCCAAGGCGGAGAAGGAATGGCAGCTCGAGCGGGAGATCCTGCGACGGGCAGCCGCCTATTTTGCCCGGGAGATGAAGTGAAGACTGCCGCTTGGGACTTCATCTCCGCCCACGCCGAGATGTTCGGCATCAAGCGGATATGCCGGGTACTGGAAGTCTCCCGCTCGGGCTACTACCGGTGGATCGCCGGCGCCCAGACGCGGGCCGTCCGGCAGGCCACCGAGGATGCCCTGGTCGAGGAGATCCGCGAGATCCATGCCGAACACCGCGGGAACTATGGCGCGCTCCGAGTCCATGCCGAACTGCGCGGTTTCGGCCACATTGTCAACCGCAAGCGGGTGGCCAGGCTGATGCGCAAGCACGGCATCACCGGCCGCCACCTGCGGAAGAAGAAGCGCACCACGGTCCCTGACCGGCTCGCGCCGCCGGTGGCGGACCTGGTTCAGCGGGACTTCACCGCTGTCACTCTGGACGAGAAGTGGTGCGGCGACATCACATACGTGCAGGTCGGAGCCGCGTGGCTCTATCTCGCCTGCGTCATCGACATCCGCTCGCGCCGGGTGCTCGGCTACTCGATGGCCCCGCACATGCGGGCCGGGCTCGTCATCGACGCGCTCCAGGCCGCGGTCGCAGCCCGCGGCGGTGACGTCACCGGGGTGATCTTCCACGCGGACCGCGGATCGCAATATACGTCGGCCGCGTTCGCGCAGGTCTGTGACCGGCACGGCATCCGCAGGAGCATGGGAAGGGTCGGCTCGAGCTATGACAACGCCCTGGCCGAGAGCTTCTGGCAGGGACTGAAGCGAGAAGCAATGCACGGGAAGCTGTTCGTGACGATGCGACAGGCCAGGCTGGAGATCTTCCAGTGGCTCACCTACTACAACGCCTGCCGACGCCACAGCGCGCTCGACTACCTCTCTCCAATGGAGTTCGAACAGCAGCACCACAGGACAGCTAAACTCTCACTCGCAGCATGAACCCCTGTGTCCACACTCCGGGGGTCGGGTCTGTCCAGTCAAAGGTGTAACTGGGTTTGGTGTGGCTAGAGTTGACCTGCAGTGAGGCGGCCGTCGAAGGCAATGTCGAAGGCGTTCATCGCACCCTTCCAGCGCATAGTCCAGCGTTTGCGGCCGGCGCCGGTGGGGTCGAGGCTCATGACGGCCATGTAGACGCATTTGAGGGCGGCCTGCTCCGTGGGGAAGTGCCCGCGGGAGCGGACGGCCTTGCGGATGCGGGCGTTGACGCTCTCGATGCTGTTGGTCGTGCACACAATGCGACGTATTTCCGCATCAAACTGGAGGAAAGGCGTGAACTCTGCCCAACTCGACTCCCAGAGACGGACGATCGCCGGATACTTCTTCCCCCAGACCTCGGCGAACTCCAGGAACTGCGTCGTGGCCGCGTCCTCGCTCGGCGCGGTATAGACCGGCTTCAACGCCTTCGCGATTTTGTCCCAGTCCTGGCGGGCCGCGTACCTGAACGACGCCCGCAAGAGGTGAACCACACACGTTTGCACAACGGTACGGGGCCAGACTTCGCCGACCGCGTTGGGCAGCCCCTTCAGTCCGTCGCAGACCAGCATGAGGACGTCTTCGACGCCTCTGTTCTTCAGAGTGCGGTTCGCACTGTAATGCCGGGTTTGGTGTCGCTCGATGGGGTGGCGTTGGGGCATCTCTGCCGGTCAGGCGTTCGAGGTTCGCTTGGGTGGCGGGATGAGTGGTCGCAATCCGTACCCGAGTGATCTCACCGACGAGCAGTGGAAGTTGATCGAGCCCGTGATCAGCGCCTGGAAGGCCGAGCACCCCTCGGCCACCGGCCATCAGGGCAAATACGCGATGCGGGAGATCGTCAACACGATCCTCTACCAGAACCGCACCGGCTGTCAGTGGGAGTACCTGCCGCACGATCTGCCGCCGAAGAGTGCGACGTACTACTACTTCGCCGCCTGGCGTGACGACGGCACCGACCAGAGCGTTCACGACCTCCTGCGCTGGCAGCTGCGCGAGAGCCGGAAGCGATTAGCCGACCCGAGTCTGGTGGTCCTGGACACCCAGAGCATCCACGCGGCCGTCGGCGTCCCGGCCGACACGACGGGCAAGGACGCTTCGAAAAAGGTGCCGGGCAGGAAGAGATGCCTGGCCGTGGACGTGTTGGGCCTCGTCGTCGAGGCCGCCGCCCTGCCGGCGTCCGCGCACGACAACGCTGCCGGCATCGCCCTGCTGAACGGTGTGGCCGCGCAGACCGACACGGTGCGCAAGGCCCTGGTCGACCAGGGCTTCAAGAAGAGCGTCGTCGACCACGGCAAGACTCTCGGCATCGATGTCGAGATCGTCGAGCGCAACCCGGCCGAGAAGGGCTTCGTCCCGCAGGCCAAGCGGTGGATCGCGGAACAGACGAACGGGATCTTGATGTTCTACCGCCGTCTCGTGCGTGACTACGAACACCGGCTCGCCTCCTCCCGCTCGCGGGTGTTCTGGGCGATGACGTCGGTCATGGCCCGCCGCCTCACCGGCATCACCCTCCCCTCCTGGAGGGGCGCGTGAGTGAGATCCTCCAGGTCGAGGCCGTACTGGCCTACGTCGAGGTCCGGATGAGCGAAGTCTCCGAGCAGGCCGGACGGCTCCGGGACCAGATCGCCGAACTCACCGCCCGCCTCTGCGAGTTCGACACCGAGAGCGAGAATCTGCAGATCACCCGCAAGACCCTCCTCAGCCTCCCCGCACCGGCACCGGCACCGGCACCGGCACCGGCACCGGTCGACGATCCACCCCGCGCCGAGGTGCCGGAACACCCCGCCTACCAGCAGATCCTCACGGTCCTCGCCGACACCGGCCATCCGATGCGGGCCCGCGACATCTGCGAGGCCCTCGACCTTCCGATCCTGCCGAAGAACACCGAGGGCATCCGCTCCAAGCTGAAACGCCTGGTAACCCGCGGTATCCTCACCGAGCCCGAGCCCGGCTTGTTCACCCAGCCCCGCCCCTGAGCACCAGCCCACCCCACCGAGCAGGGCACCTCACCCAGACCTCATCGCGAATCGGGCATCACGGCGCGAACCGCACTCTTAGAGCTGTTTTGGCAGGTCACGAGCTCATGCGGAACCACGCAGCGACCTAATCCCAGGACTCAGCACGGGGGCCGGTCCGCCACCTCAGTAGCTGTTCGTGGCACCAGCTCACCCCACGGGCCCCGGTCTATGCGGGAGCTCGAATCAGCTCGGGCTTAACGAGAGGTCACCGTGGCGCGGGCTCGCACCACCAACTCCAACGAGTGATCAAGGGTTGGGTGTTGACATCCGCAGGTGCCGGGCGTTGCCGCTCTACATACAGGCGCAGGGCCTGGTGATGTCTAGGCATCCGTCCGGCACCCGCGGGCACCAACACCATCACCTCGTTCTGGTGGGCTGCGAGGGACACCTGACGCCGCGCGATCTGCTTCGAGGCGTCGAGGCCAGGTGAGTCGTGGGCGTCCGTCCGGTACCCACGCAGCCCACACCGCTCGAACAGTCCGCCTGACTACCCGTGCCGCCGGACCGTTCTTAACTCCGGATTAGGTGATGTCCCCTACGATCTTGCGGCCGGGCCGGTCGGCGTGGAAGTCGCGGCCGATCAGGTCGAGGGCTGGGGCAGCCCTGGGGTCCTGCTTGGTCAGGCTGCGGCGTCCGGTGCGCCGGGTGTGGCCGGCGATGCCGTGGTCGCGCATGATGCGTGCGACACGCTTGCGGTTGACCGGCCGGCCCCGGCGGCGCAGTTCGGCACTCACGCGCGGGACGCCGTAGGTCAATGCCGGGAAGCTTGGCTTGATCATCTCGTGTGGCTGTCGGGCTCCGCGGTGGTCGGCGGGGTTGTGTCGAGTGGGATGATTTCGATCCCGTATCCGGTGATTTTTGTGCTGCGGCTGGCCGGCCCGGCGGGTTTCGAGGGGAAGATGGAGCTGGGGCGTTTCACGGTCCGGGGGCAGACCCGCAGGCGTCGCTCGGCCGATCGCAGGTTCGCCAGCAGCGACGTGGTCATCTCGGCGAGGTGGGTGCCGATCCGCGCCGTGGTGCGGATCACGGTGTCCCGGGCGACGGTCAGGGCGACAGTGAAGGAGAGCCGGTCGGCATCGAGCCCGTGGCCGGCGGCGGTGGAACTGATCGTGCGGCGGATCGCCTGGTGGGTGACGAGATACGCCCAGATCTCCTGGTTGACCAGCGCGGGTGTCTTCGATCTCAGGACGGCGCGTGCCCCGCGCTGAGTGATCTTCAAGTCCCGGAATTCGAGCTCGGATTCCCACCGCTGGGAATACAGTGCGGCCAGTTCACCGGCGGGGAAGGCCGCAGGGTCGAGCAAGGTGGTGATGAGCCGGTAGGGCTCATGGCGTCGTGACCCGTCGGCGGCCTCGATGACGACCACCATCTCGATCACCCGGATCCGTACCGACCGGGGCCGCCCCGCCAGGGCTTTCGTGATGTTCTTGTGCGCGTGCCGGGTCGCGAGCCAGGAGCCGTCGGGCAGGACCTCGTCGGGGACCAGCCGCACCGCCGCCGAGATCCGCCACAACAGATCCGCCCCGCCGGCGGCGGCATCGACCCACAGCAGCCAGCCCGGGAATCCCCGGTCGGCCAGGACCAGCATCCCGGGGCGCATCCGGTCCAGCAGGCGCCGTGTCAGGTCCTGCTCACAGACCCGGCGGATGTCGAACGCCACCCCGAGCAGCGCCCGGGTCCCGCACTCGATCAGCGCGACCAGGCGGACCTGGGGGAACGCGGCGATCCGCCGCTGATTGCGGGTCCGGCCGAACACCGCGTTCACCGCGGTGTCGGCGACCTCGAGAAACGTGCCGTCCACCGAGGCCAGCCGAAGCCCCCGCCAGAACACCCCCGGCATCGCGACCGTGCCGACCGGCCCGGCGATCCGCTCGAACAGTAACCGGAACGGCTCCGGGCCCAGCGTGACGCGGCGCTGCCGCAGCGCCGAGGAGGAGACCAGCTGGCCCCGCGCGGCCAGCCGCGCCGTCCCACCGGCCAGCTTCGACAGCACCGACCGGTAGCCGTCTCTCGGGAACAGCGTCAACGCGAGCACGAAGAACACACACGTCACCGCGCAGAGTTTGCCGTCACTACGCCGGTCCCCGCGGCCGGAAGCCGCCAGCACATCCGTGACCATCCGCCGTGTCACAACCTGGCGCAACACACCCAGCTGCCCCGTCTGTCCCGCGCTCGCACGCGACGACCCCTCTATGCCAGACTCCCCAGACAACGAAGCTCCTGTTCCGAACAAGTCGATCGTGGTAGATCGCTCGTTCTACAGGAGCTTCGCTGCATCCAGCGCCCGCACACGAGATGATCAAGCCAAGCTTCCCGGCATTGCGCCGTAGGTGCCCTTCGACGCGATGTGAACCACGGTGATCTCGTGGGCCAGGGCCTCATCTGCCCGCCGCCGCGCCTGTCGGGCCTCGATCCCGGCCGCCCAGGCGTAGTAGGTGGATCGGGCCGTCTTCATCGCCCGGCACAGCAGGGTGATCGCGTAGTTGGCTTTCTCCGCGTGGATGAACCGGCATATCGCGCTCACCGATCGGTCTCCTTCGCGAAGAAAGCTGTCGGTCGGGTGGCCCGGGGGAATCGCACCCCCGGGCTCCCACAGATCCCGGCGTGACAGTCTCCCGTCACCGGGCTCTTATCATCCTGATCGTCAGGTGACGTTGACCCATTTCCAGTGCGCGAAGAACGACGGGTAGGACTTGACGACCTGATCCCACCTTCGCGCTGCCTTCTTGTAGGTCTTCAGCCGCTTGTGTTTCTTCCGGACCCAGCGCAGCAGGTAGAAATTGATGCGCTGGAGGAGGGGATACAGTTCGGTTTGATAGAAGGCTCCGTAGTACTGCATCCATCCGCGAATGATGGGGTTGAGCCATTTCGCGAACTCGCCGAAGGAGTAGGTGACATGCATGTGAATCCGCCAGGAGCGGACTTCCGTGCTCATCTTCTTCAGGGCGTCCTTGCTGACCGCCGGGAGGAAGGACGTGAAGATCTTCCCGTGGCGATCCTGTGCCGGACGGGTGCGGAATGTGAAACCCAGGAAGGTGAACGAGGTAGCCGTGCCATCACGGCGTCGCTCCCTTCCGCAGTACACGATCCGCGTCTTGTCCGGGTGCAGTTGGAGCCCGACCTCAGCCATTCTGTCTTCGAGTCGCGCCAGGACCTCTCGGGCCTGTCGCTCCGACGAGCAGTGGATCACCGCGTCGTCCGCATAGCGTTCGAACTGGACACCCGGAAAACTCCGGGTGAGCCACATGTCGAACGCGTAGTGCAGAAACAGATTCGCCAGGATCGGGGAGACCGCAGACCCTTGCGGGGTTCCCCGGTCTCTCTGCTGCAAGGTGCCGTTGGGTATCAGTACGGGAGCGGCAAGCCACCGCTTCACATACAGAATGACCCACGCGGCCTCAGTATGGGATTCCACCGCTTTCATGACCAGGTCCCAGCGGACGCTGTCGAAGAACTTGGCGATATCAAGGTCAATCGCCCACTTCTTCTTCCAGCATCTTTGCCGGCACGCAGCCACCGCGTCCAGCGCCGACCGTCCGGGACGGTAGCCGAAGGAGTCCGGGTGGAACAATGGCTCCACCCGTTTCTCCAGATGCCTGGCCACCACTGTCTGGGCGATCCTGTCCGGCACTGTCGGAACGCCGAGCAAACGGACTCCGTCACCATGCGACTTGGGAATCTCCACACCTTTCACCGGGGGCGGAAAATTGCTCCCCGAGGACATCCGGTTCCAGATCTTGTAGAGGTTTCCCCTCAAATCCTTCTCGAACGCCTCGATCGTGCAGCCATCCACCCCCGCAGCACCCTGATTCGCCTTCACCTTCAGATACGCCTCCCAGACCTCTCCTTTCGAGATATCAAACGGCTTCCCTGACGACTTCAGCTCGCTCACGCAGCTCCTCCCGGGAAAACCCGGTTGACCAAACAAACGAACCACGGACAATCCGGCCCCTTCGCTCCACCCTCACCGCGCCGAGCAAGAGCTTCATCACTACTACGAACCGGTCCGCCGACACAGCTTGCATCGGTACTCGGCCTCTCGCGGGTTGTCCGCTTGAGGTTCTCCCTTATGCGGCATCGTCCAAATCGGGTTACCGCAGCATCAAGCCGTGCCTTCCCACGTTCCGCACGAGCGCCGCAGACCAGGATCACGTCGCCTCTACGCCGGGCACCACCTGGCCAGTAGATCGGGTATCCGCCAGGCTCATCCCGGGGCAAAAAGTAACCCCCGGTTTTGATGCCGCTTAATCCTTAACGACGCGTCAACAGCGTCCCCCTTGACGGGGATTCGCGCTCCGTCTTCCTGGTCCCCACCTGACGCCTCTTGGACGCCTTTTCCACATCGCTCACCACGGTCGCGTCACCGCTTCCGCAGCATGTGGCGGTTTGAAGCCTCCCCCCGCAGGGCGGCTCCGAAGGGCCAACCTTCATCACTCGTGCAGCATCACGATCTGTCGCTCACCTACCCATAGCGAATTCCCGTGTTCGTGGCACACCTTTTCCCATAACCTCCAGCGCGGCCTTGTTCCGGGCCAGTTCCTTCTCCAGCCGTTCCACCTGGCGGCGTAGCTTCTCGTTCTCCGCCTCGGCGGCCGACTTCTTCGGCCTCGCCGGACTGGTGCGCTTGTCGACCAGCTTTTCCAGGGCCCCGGCGTCCCGCGCGGCCCGCCATTCCTTGACGTGCGAGTGATACAGGCGCTCGCGGCGCAGGACCGCGCCCTTCTCATTCTTGGGCGCCGCGTCGTACTCGGCCACGATCTTCAGCTTGTACTCGGGACTGAAGGAACGGCGCTTCGGCCTGGGGGCCGGGTCGGATCCGGCGGGCTTGTTGCTGGTCATGAGGGGGTGGTTCTCCTGTCGGCCTCGATCCTTCCGCGGTGATCGTTGCCTCGTAGGGTGATCACTTCGCCCCGTTTGTCCCCGCTGTTCGCGGTCAGGGTCTTCGCGTGTCGCTGCGGCTGCGCCGGGTTCCACGGTCCCGGGGTGGTGCGGGGCTCTCCTTCCTGGTCTTCGTCGGGGCGGGTCTGTTCGTCAGGTGACGGTGGTCAGGCCAGTCAGGCGCTGCCAGGCCAGGACGAACGCTTCTGCCCAGGGCCAGTCGGGGGCGAGGCGGAGGTGCCGGCGGCGGGCATGGGCGGCGAGACGGGCGGGCAGGTGGTAGATCCGAAACCGCATGGTGTCGGGTTCGGCGTCGGCCAGGCCGTCCTGGTCGTGCAGGGCGAGGAGGCGGAGCCAGGCGTCGAGGTCGGCGGCGAGGTTCGCGGCGAGCATCCAGCCCTGGTTCGTGGTGAAGGATTTCGAGGGCAGGTTGTGCAGCCCCATCGCTTTGTTCGTGCGGACCCGGTCCTCGACGACGGCGTGGTGCCGGTGCAGAGCGTCCAGCCACTGTGCCTGGTGGGAGCCGGGGATCCGGGTCATCTTGCGGATGTTGGTGGCGATGATCGAGTACTTGAAGCCGGTCTTCTTCTCGAAGTCGGTCAGGTTCGCGAGGTGGCGGCTGGAGGGCTTGACCCGGCGGGCGATCAGCCTCAGTCCCTTGTCCCAGCCCTCGCGTGCGCTCAGGCCGCTCAACTCCGCGACCCCGTAGTCCTCCTGGAGGGTGCCGTCCTGGTTCAGGGAGACCTCCCAGGCCGTCTCGGGCAGGCGGGCGATGGCCTGCTCGTCGAGGTCGGTGATGGTCCAGCCGGTGGTGAAACGGACCGTGCGCCGACGGGTGTTCAAGCCGATGAGGTGCTCATGCAGGCCGTGTGTGGCGCCGGCGCCGTCGACGCGGATCAGGAGTTTCGCGGCCGAGGAGCCAGGGATCTGGGCGAGCGCGTCGGCCAGGACCGTGAGGTGGTCGGCGACCGTGTTGCTGCCGGCGTTGCCCGGCCGCAACAGCATCGCCAGGCACTCGGACGTGTTCGCGCACCAGGCGGCCAGCGGATGGAACCCGAAAGTCTTCTTCCAGGTCGCCCGCGCCCGCTCCTTCTTCGAGGCAGCCGTGATGATCGTGGCGTCCATATCCACGATCACCCAGTTGTGCAGGCGTTTTCCGGCGACGGTGAGCCAAGGGAAGCCGCCGGGCCGCAGGGCCAGCCACGACCACACCATCCGGCGGACCCGTGCCCGGGCGCGGGCGATCGCCGCGAGCCGGTCGGCATCGCACAGGTCCAGGGTGCGGTACACAGTGGAGTCCGAGACGCCCGGGCCGGTCATCCGCTCGTGATGCAGGGCGAGTTGTTCGGCCTCCGCCACGCTCCGGGCGCCCAGCGCGATCGATATCGCCAGCTGGACGAACACCACCGCCCGATCCCGCCACCCCGGCCCGCCCACCGGGAACACCCCAGCCAGCGCCTCCGTCAGCCCCGACCGGTCCGCCAGCCGCCGCAGCAGCACCACCCCGGCATGCCCGACCAGCCCCTTCCCGTCAGCCCCCACGACCAGGCCCCGGTCCCACCCTGTACGCTCGCTCACCAGAAAGGTGTCCTGATTCTTGCAACCGATGCTTCCTCGACAGTCGCATCCTCGCAGGTCAGGACACCTTTTCTGCTACCCGGCCGTCAGGCCGGGCAATTCCGCTGAATGGTCAGGGTCGGTGCCCTCTCAGGCTAACCCGCCGAAGCGGGACGTCTCACCCAAGGCTGACAGAGAGGGGGTCGCCTGCGAGGCCAGAGAGATCGGCGGCTACATCCAGCCATTCGGGCAAGGTATGCACGGCAAGGAAGCGTGGCGACGAGAGCGAGTGCGCCCGGGCGGCTCCGTCCGGTTTCTGTCGGTGCATCCCCCTCGACAAGCCCGCTGGGGGCTTTGGGATGCGCAGGTCGAAACGTTTCTCTGCCCGCCAAAAGCACCCCGCTCGCCCGATGTTGCCTTCTGGCCGAAATCTATGACCAGCCGTGCAGCTGTCCGACTGTATTTGCGTTTTACGTATGATCCGATTTTCTTTTGCGGTCTTGCCACGGCACCCGCTGATGCGGGTAGCTAGGGCGCGCACCCGCTTCCTTGTTCCGGGCTTCCGATGAGCCCTGGCGGGGCGGCTGTGAACCGGCCTCCGGTTCACAGCCGCCCAGGGAGGCGGTCGTGCACACCTGTACGTGAGGGAGACGTCATGAAGAAGGCCTACGAAGCGCCGACGCTCGCCAAGCTGGGGACGTTCCGGAAGAAGACCGGGCTCCTGCAGCGCTCCGGCAACGACCGGCTCATCCTGAGCAAGAACTGACGACCGACGGTTCTGACTCGACGCCATGACTGAACTGCACGAGAGTGCGGGGGCGGGCCCCGGCGACGCGCACTTCACGGTCTTCACCGACTGTGAGGGCGCGGCCGCCGCGGCCCGCTCCTTCTCCCGCCCCGGAACCCGGACCCTCACACATGCCTCGGGCCGTCCCTGGCTCGTCGGCCACTGGCACGACGACGAGATCGTCACTGCACATGCCGGCCGCACTGGTCTCGCTGTCATCGGCTGCTGCCCGATCGATGCCAGCGAACTCGAGCGCCGCGCCGGGCAACTTCGTGACCTTGCCGAGCTCGACGCACTGGCTCGCTCCCTACCCGGCAGCTTCCATCTCGTCGCCGCGCTCGACGGTCAGCTCAGGGTGCAGGGCACCGCGTCCGGGCTCCGACTGGTCTTTCACGCCCGCGTTGACGGCGTGCAGGTGGCTGCTAGCCGCGCCGACGTACTCGCCGCCGCGCTCGGCGCCGAACCGGACGGGGAGCAACTGGCCGTCCGATTGCTGTGGCCGGTTCCCCATCCGCTCGCTGAAGCACCCATGTGGAGAGGCATTACCGCCGTGTCCCCACAGGACGCGCTGATCATCGCGGCGGACGGCCGGACCGTGCGCCACTCGCGCTGGTGGACACCGCCGGAGCCGTTGCGCACGCTCGCCGATGGCGCCCCCCTTGTCCGTGAAGCCCTGGTCACGGCGGTTGATGCCCGTACGCGGCAGGGCGGCGTGGTCAGCAGTGACCTGTCCGGCGGCCTGGATTCCACCTCCATCTGCTTCCTGGCGGACCGTTCACCGGCCCATGTGGTGGCCAGCACCTGGCCGGGGCGCGATCCCGCCGACACCGATCTGTACTGGGCCGAGCAGGCCGCCCGGTCAATGCCGGACATCGACCATGTGGTCTGGGACGCCCACGCCTCGCCACTGGTCTACAACGACCTGCTCGGCATCGACGACCTGCTGGACGAACCGACTATCGGCGTCATGGACCGCTCCCGAGTCCTACACCACCTGCCCGCAATGGCCGAGCGCGGCAGCCGCCTGCACCTGACCGGCATCGGCGGCGACCATGTGGCCTGGTGCTCCGAGGCGTACTACCACCGGCTGCTGCGCACCCGCCCGCTGTTCGCCCTTTCTCAGCTTCGCGGCTTTCGGGCCCTGTGGCAGTGGCCACTGAGAGGCACGGCACGGGCACTGGCCGACTCGCGGCCGTACGGGAAGTGGCTGGCCGACTCCAGCAGTCGCCTGCGCGACCCACTGCCTGCCACGGTCAGCACCAGCCTCGGCTGGGGCATGCCCCCACGCCTCTTCGGCTGGGTCACCCCCGACGCCGAACGGGCAGCCCAGCGGGCGCTGCGCGAGGCAGCGGCGAACGCGGTCCCGCTGCACCCAGACCGTGGCCTGCACGCCGACCTCGACCAGATTCGTTCCTGCACGCGCATCATCCGCCAGTGGGACCGGATGGCCGCCCGGGCAGGCGTGCCGATGGCATCGCCGTTCCTCGACGACCGCGTCATCGAGGCATGCCTCGCGGTGCGCCCGAGCGAGCGTGTCACGCCCTGGCAGTACAAACCCCTCCTGACCGCCGCGATGAGCGGGATCGTGCCCGATGCGTGCCTGCGGCGCACCAATAAGGCCGCCGCCTCCATGGACGCCTCCAACGGGCTGCGCGAACACCGCGCCGATCTGCTGGCACTGTGGGAGGACTCCCGGCTGGAGCAGTTGGGCCTGGTCGACGGGAACGCGTTGCGCCGGCTCGCCCAGCGGCCGGCCACACCCGAACTGCGCGACGCGATCCTCTACTCGACCATCGCCGCCGAAGTCTGGCTGCGCGGCCTGGCCCGCTCCACCGAGCCCGAAGCGCAGGCCAGTTACTGAAACCGTTTTCTGAACTCGACCCCGGGAAAGGTACGCACACCATGGCATTGCGGTTCGGCGCCAACGTCTCTGCGGCGGAGACCGATTACGGCACGGTCCTACTCGACGAACATGTGGGCCAGTACTGGGAGTTGAATCCCACGGCCACGCTGGTGGTCAAGACACTGATGGCGGGCGGTGACGAAGCGGACGCGGTCGCCGCGGTTGCCGACGAGTTCGACATCGACGTCGCCCGGGCGAGGCAGGACGTCGATGCCCTCGTCCAGCAGCTGTGGACCTCGGGGCTGGTGGAATGACGACCCCCAGCGCACTGGAGCGACCCACCGACGTCCCCTTCGCGCGACGCCTCGCCGCCCGACTCGTCCTTTTGCCCGCGCTCGTGCTCTCCCTGCTGCCGCCCCGCCGGATCCGTGCCGTGCTCGGCCTCGCCCGCCGCGGCGCCAGACCGGCCACTGGTGCACAGGCCAAGTACGCGCGGGACGCCATGTGCGCGGTGAGCCTGCGGTGCGCCGGGCCGAAGGGCTGCCTGCCCCGTTCCCTGGGAGCCGCCCTGCTGTGCCGCCTGACAGGGAGCTGGCCGACCTGGTGCACCGGGGTGCGCGTGGTGCCGCCGTTCACGGCGCACGCCTGGATCGAGGCGAACGGCCGTCCCGTGGGCGAGGGCGTACCCGACGACTACTTCACCCGGCTCATCACGGTCGCCGCCGCGAGCCGATCGGGCCGATGACCGACACTGTCGTGAATCAGGCACAATCCGCGGCGGGGGGTGACCGCTCCACACGGGCCGCGGTCGCCACCATGTACCGGCTGACGGACGGGCACCGCGCGTCCGTTATCATCGCCACCGCGCTCACTTTGGTCGGCTCCGCCCTTGGCCTGGCTCAGCCGCTCGTTGCGAAGCAGGTCGTGGACGCGAGCGGACGCGGACAGGTACTGGGGCCCCTGCTGCTGCTCCTGGCCGCGCTGTTCGTCACCGAAGCGGCGACGGGCGCGATGGGCCGTTTCGTTCTGGAGCGCATGGGGGAGGGCGTCGTACGGCAGCTGCGTCACAGCCTGGTGGGGCGGCTGCTCCGACTGGAGATGCGGGAATACGACAAGCACCGCAGCGGCGACCTGATCTCCCGGGTCACCACCGACACCACCCTGCTCAGAGAAGTGGTCTCCCAGGCACTGGTCGACCTGGTGACCGGCACCCTCGTCGCCGCCGGGGCGATCGTCCTCATGCTATGGATCGACCCACTGCTACTCCTCCTGGTCGCGGCGACCGTGACCGTCGCCGCCGTGATCGTCGCCTCGCTGCTCAAGGGCATCCGCATCGCCTCCGAACGCATACAGACCTCCATCGGCGCGATCGCCGCCGACCTGGAACGCGCGCTCGGTGCCCTGCCGATGGTCCGGGTGCACCGCGCGCGGAGGACCGTGAAGCTGCCCGCATCGGCGCATGCGTCGATTCGGCGTACATCGCCGGCGTACGGACCGCGAAACTCGCCTCCGTGATGAGCCCGGCCGTCGAACTCGCCGTCCAAGGCTCCTTCCTGATCGTCCTGGTCATCGGCGGCCTGCGGGTGAGCACAGACGCCAACTCCCTCGGCGACCTGGTCGCCTTCCTGCTCTACGCCTCGTATCTGGTCCTGCCGCTGTCCTCGGTCTTCCGCGCGGTCGGCCTGATCCAGCGCGGCATGGGCGCCTACCAGCGCATCGAACAGGCACTGTCCCTGCCGGGAGAGCCCTCACAGGCCCAGACACCGGCCCAGGCACGTACACGGGAACCGGCCCGGCAGACCGTCTCACACGAGACGTCTGCCCTCGCCCTGCGGGACCTCAGTTTCGGCTACGACCCGAGCCGGCCTGTGCTGCGCGGCATCTCCTTCACCGCCCCTCACCGGAGCCAGACAGCTCTGGTCGGCCGGTCGGGTGCGGGCAAAAGCACAATCTTCGCCCTGGTGGCCAGATTCTACGAACCGGACTCCGGCGCCCTGCTTTTCGACGGCCAGCCTGCCACCGAGCTGAGCCGCGCGGAGTGCCGGTCGCGCATCGCGATCGTCGACCAGAACACCCACGTCGTCCACGGCTCACTGCGGGACAACATCACCTACGCCGACCCCAACGCCTCCGAGGCCGAAGTCCAGCGCGTAGTCGAACTCGCCCAGCTCACGGGCGTCGTCGAACGGCTGCCCGGCGGCCTGTCCGGCATGCTCGGCGAACGCGGCGGCACCCTCTCCGGAGGCGAGCGCCAGAGAGTCGCCCTGGCCCGCGCCCTCCTCGCCCGGCCCTCCCTTCTGCTGCTGGACGAGCCGACATCCCACCTGGACGCCGTCAACGAAACCGCGCTCACCGCCGTGATGCGCGACGTGGCCCGAGAATGCGCCGTCCTGGTCATCGCGCACCGCCTGTCCACAGTCCAGCACGCCGACATGATCATCGTCCTGGACAAAGGCACCGCCGTCGCCTGCGGACGTCACGAGGAACTGCTCACCACCAGCCCCACCTACCGCGAGCTGGCCGCCGGACAGATACTCCGGCCAGCCACCACGCCCTCCACGTGACGTCCGCACGCCCCCACCCGCACAGCCGCGGCGCCTCGTCACCGCAAGAGCCCTTTTGCAGCTAAAGACGGGTTCCTACGTGGTGAGTTTGAGGAGTCGTTTGTAGCAGCAGAGGGCCGCGGCGAGTTTGAGGAAGGCCAGGTAGGGCAGGTGGCGCTCAAAGCGAGGGTTGAGTCGGCGGTAGCCGGTCAGCCAGGACATGGTGCCCAGGGCCCAACTTGAGGCCGCGTAACCTCCTTGTCCGTCTCCCCGACAGCCGCACGGCACGCACCAAGCGGATCGACCCGCTCCGCGCTCGAGGACGTCCTGTTCGCGGGACGCCAGGCCCGCATCCACGTCCTAGCAGGAGCTCCATCTCTGTTTCAGGCGGCTTGACACACCAGCCCGGCGCCCAACTACACGGTTGGTACTAGGCCAGGGCTTCGGCGAAGTCGTGTGACGTCCGTTTCGTGATCATGTGAGCCCGAGAAGGGCGAGCGGACGGTCCGCGTTGCGGGCGTTGTGTCGTAGGGCGGCCGCGATGTTGGTCGCGCCGGACAGTCGCAGGGCTCCGATGGCGAGGTTGCGCCAGGTGGCCATCGCGCGGGGTGCGTTGCCGGTGCGCAGTTGGGAGGCGTCCTCGGAGAAGGTCGTGTCTCTGACGTGGTGCAGGGCCTCCACCTGCCAGTGGTCCCTGATCAGGGTCGCGAGTTGGGCTGGCGTGGCCCGCTCGGCGGTCAGGCTGGTGACTGCGTAGACGGTCTTGACCGTGGTCCTGCCGGTTTTGCGGTCAGTGCGGCGTCGCTTGATCTGGACGGCCTGCCGGGCACCGGGGAAGAGCAGGTTGTTCACGGTGGCCACCTTGATCCGCCTGATCTCCGAGCGTCCGTGGCCGGCATTCTTCGTGCGGCCCTGCAGCGGGATGTGCGTCCGGGGAAGGGATTTGAGCTGCTTTCGGAGTTTCTTCTGATTGCCCTTGACGATCACGATGTAGTGGGCTTCGCGGCCCAGGAGGTAGGCGGCGTGCTCGCGTTGGGTGTGCAGGGCGTCGCTGGTGACGACCACGCCGGCCAGGTCGGCGACGGTTTCCAGGAGGGGCTGGAAGTAGGTGATTTCGTTCGTCTTCACACCGACGTCCAACTGAGCCAGGACGAGGCCGGTGGTGTGCTCCAGGGCGGCGAGGAGGTGGATCTTGCGGCCGCCTGCCCTGGCGGCTCCGCGCAGGGCCTTGCCGTCGACTGCCAGGCCGCGCATTCGACCCGTGGTGGGGGTGCGGCGGTCGGCGAGCCAGTGGCCGACCGCCAGATCGAGCGCGTCGCCGTCGATCCGGGCCAGCAGCCTGCGAACTGTCGTCTCCGCGGGCAGGACCCGCTTGGGGAACAGCGGGTCGACTCGTACGCCGACGCGCTCCAGGACGTGTGGTGGAGCGTCGGCGATCCACTCGCCGACCGCCAGAAGCGACGTGGCCCCGGCCAGCACCGCGCACGCGGCCAGGGTGAGCACGAGGACCAGAGCGTGTCGTACCCCCCGCGGATCACGCGGATCAGGCACTTCGGACAGGCGCTCCAGCAGCCCTGGTACCTCTTCGGGTGCGACCACGGGATGCTCACGGAGTTGGTCAAAGGCGGGCGGGATCGGCGATGATTCGTCGGCAGGCACGGTCTTCCAAGCAGGTCACGGGGCGTCGAGAACTCCATGATCTTGGAAACCGTGCCTGTCTCACTTCCCGGGCCGCCTCAACCTGGCAGATCGTCATGAACCGGACGCCCTACGACTTCGCCGAAGCCCTGGGACCTGCCGATCAATAACTCTTCGATTTTCGTGGGCTGTTGGGTCGTAGGCTGTGGGGGTGTCGGAGGGGACGAAGGCAGAGCTGATGGATGCGTTCGGGCTGTTGCTGCCGCATCTCGATGAGCGCCAGCAGCGACTGACGTTGGGCGCCGCGGCCCGCGTTCTGGGCCATGGCGGGATCCGCATGGTGGCCGGAGCGGCCGGGGTGGCGGAGTCCACGGTGTCGCGCGGGAAGCGGGAGCTGGAGCACGCGGAGGAGCCCGCTGGCCGGGTACGGGCACCGGGCGCGGGTCGGAAGCCCTTGCGGGAGGCCGATCCGGGACTATTGCCCGCGTTGCTGGCGCTGGTCGAGCCGGATCAGCGCGGCGACCCGGAATCTCCGCTGCTGTGGACGGTGAAGTCCACCCGGAATCTGGCGGCCGAGCTGACGCGTCAGGGGCACCGGGTCGGTTCGGACACGGTGGCCGCGCTGTTGAAGGCGGCGGGATTCTCTCTGCAGGGCACCTCCAGGACCACCGAGGGGGCCCGGCATCCGGACCGGGACGCCCAGTTCCGCTACATCAACGACCAGGTCACGGCGTACCTTGCCGAGGGGCAGCCGGTCATCAGCGTGGATGCCAAGAAAAAGGAGACGCTGGGCAACTACGCGGTCATCGGACGCGAGTGGCACCGCGCCGGACAGCCGGTGCAGGTCCGCGCACACGACTTCCCCGAGAAGGGCGCCCAGAAAGCGGTGCCGTACGGGATCTACGACATCGGCGCGGACGCAGGCTGGGTGTCGGTGGGCTGCGACGGGGACACCTCTGCCTTCGCGGTGGCCACTTTGCGCCGCTGGTGGAACGGTGAGGGGCGCCGCCGCTACCCACATGCTTCCCGCCTGCTGGTTACCGCCGACGGCGGAGGCTCCAACGGCTACCGTGTGCGCGCCTGGAAGAAGGAACTCGCGGACTTCGCCTACGAGACGGGCCTTGAAGTGACTGTCTGTCACTTTCCACCGGGAACATCGAAATGGAACAAAATAGAGCACCGGCTGTTCTCACAGATCAGCATCAACTGGCGTGGCAGGCCCCTGACCAGCCACGAAGTCGTCGTCAGCACCATCGGAGCGACCACGACACGCAGCGGACTGTCCGTCCACGCCGAGCTCGACCCCGGCGCCTACCCCACCGGCGTCACCGTCCCCGACACCGTCATGGAACGCCTGCCCCTGACGCCGCACGAGTGGCATGGCACGTGGAACTACACCCTGCGCCCCGAACCACTCGCTCCTGAATTGGCGTCACCAAGCGTCGAGTTCGGACGCTTTCCCACCGGCGACAAGCTCCCCATGTGGCTGCGGCACCCCAGCCTCACCGGGCTCGAACCCGCCGCCTTCGACGATCTCGCCGCCCGCTGCCAAGCCTGGTGTGCCGAGCACCCGCCGATCTTCCTGCCCGGCAAACGTCCCGACGGCGGCCCCGGCGCCGGCAGCAGACGGCTCTCCGTCGCCGACCAGCTTGTCGTCTTCCTCCTCACGAAGCGCTGGTCCATGGCCCAGACGCCACTCGCCGAGGCAACCGGCCTGGCCAAGAGCCGGATCGGCGCGACCCTCCGGGAGGCCACGCCCGTACTCACCGCGCTCGGATACACGGTCCCGGTCGGCGCCCTCACCGTGACCACGGCACAACAGCTCGCCGAGATCGCCGGGCACGACCTCACACCCCCGTAATCCTCACCAAGATCTAGGATTTATTGATCGGCAGGTCCCTGACCCCAGGGGGCTTCGCGTTGCGCCAGGGTTGCCGGCCGCCGTCCACAGGGAGGACGGCGGCTTTGCGTTACGACATGATCGCACCGATGATCGCAACAGCGACAAGCAGGCAGCTCAGGGCTCTGATGAACCAGACTGTCTCGCCGAATCCGCTGCGGTCCGCTGTGAACATTGCGCAGGCAGTCGCTAGGGCGGGCCAGACGAGCCAATGCAGGTTAAGCGGGTGGCCAATGAAGTATGTCAGCGAAAAGTACCCCAGGATGTAGAGGGCGCCTGCTATGCCAGCATCGCGCCACATGATAATTCGTCGGTTCTCTTTGCTATGACCCTGTTCAATCAACGGGGTCTCCCTCCCTGTAAGGCTTCTTGCAATTACTTGAGGTCGTCGAAGCAAGCCTTCTTTATACTCTTGACCCCCAACAGGGTAGTGAAGCCCGATCCCAGAGCGGATGCGGCGCCCCTCTTTGTGTTGACCCCGGAGAGGGTAGCAAGGAGCTTCTTGACCCCACCGGCCGTCTTGATGGCCCTGTAACTCGCAGTACCAGGATGGAAGGCGGCGGCGAGGGCGCCGCCGCACTTCATGGAGTTCCAGGTGTCGCTGACCATGCCGCCGGCGATTTCCTTGGTCTTGTCCCACCACTTGGGGTCGGCGACAACAGGGTAGGCAGTGGACTCGTTGACCTGGATGGTCTGGATGAGTTCGTTGCCTTCGAGGCGGTAGGCGGTGGGGACAGACTGGCCGTTGGCGTCCTTGGCCCAGGGCGCTTCGAAGGTGCCGAGCAGTTCTCCGGCGCTGTCTGCAACGAGCACGCCGCCGTCCTCATCGATGACGGGGTGGGCACCGCTGGGGAGGTCGAGGGAGAAGCGGTACTCGGTCGGCGCCGTGCCGTTGTTCATCGTGATCAGAGCGCTGGCGCTGCCATCCCGGCCGGCCTGGGCGGCGACGTCAACGGACCCATTCGGCTGGGCGTAGACCACAGTGCCGTGAGCGCTGGTGTGCGCGGACGCCGCTGCCGAGCCGGGCAAGCCGATCCCTATCTGGGTGCCGGTGGAGTCAGTCACAGTGAGTTCGCCGGAGCCGGTCGTCGGCATTTCCACGCGTGTGCCCGCCGAGTTGGCAACCAGCCTGCCGTCGTCGGTCTGGGGGGCAGTGAGGTTGGCGACGCCGGTGGCCTTCTCGACCACGGCCGCTGCCTGAGCGCTCGTTTCCGGTGCAGGCGCACCGGTGTCGGCGAACGCCGGAACGGCAGAGGACAACAGAGCAGCAGCGGTCAGTGCTGCTAGGCCCGTGAGAGCAGTCCGGCTGGTGGTACAGATGTTCATAGAGTTCCCCGAGTAGCTTCTGATGTCACCGGGGTCAGGCCGGTGACATTGCGACGTGGATGATCGTTTCACGGTGCACAACCGGCACGTGCCAAAAGTTCGGAGGGGAAGATCACTGGAACCCGGAGGCCGAAAAGCGCATCCGCCCGCGCGACCGCCGTAGCAAAGCCAGTCAGGCACTTGCGTCAAGACCCTTGCAGAAAGCAGCGCGCCACGCGGCCTCGGTACCGTCAAGGGTAGAAGTCCCAACCTTATTGATCAGAAAACAAGGGGTTCTCGTTGAGGGTGTAGCGGACGTGGGGTCCGTGGAAGTAGCCGCGGACGATGTGGGGTTGGCGCTGGCGTCTGCGGAAGAAGCGACGGGTCTCGGCGGCGAGTTCGGCCTGGTTCCGGGCCCGGTGGCCTTTGGGCAGGCTGTGCTTGAGGTCGGCGTTGACGAGTTCGTCGGGGTTGAGCTCGGGCGAGTACGGGGGCAGGAAGTGCAGCTCGATCTCTTCGGTGTGCACGGCGAGCCAGGTCCGGACGGTCTTCGAGCGGTGTGCGGAGTGCCCGTCGACCACGAGGTGGATCTTGTGGTCGAAATGCCCGACGAGCCGGTCGAGGAAGGGGGCGTCGATTAATTGATGGAGCGTGTCACGTCAGCCTGTCGTTGATGTTGTGTGCATGGCGTAGGCGGCGAGTTCGCTGGGGTCGACGAGCCGGACGGGCAGTGGGTCTGCGTGGTGGCCGTGTTGCTGGAGCAGGGGCCGGACCTGCTTGATCAGGGTGCGCATCTGGTTCTCGCCGATGCGGAAGAGGTGGGCGGTCAGTGAGCAGGGCAGCCCGCGCTGATCGAGAACGGCGGCCCAGATCATGCTTTCCACGGCGAGTTTGCGGTGACGGGGGCGCTGGCCGGTGGGCACTTGATCGATCAACGCGCGGACGTCTGCGGTGAGTTGATCGAGTGCGTGTCGGGTCATCCCGGTCAGTACGGGGTGGGTTGCCATGGCGGTGTCGAAGGTGTGGGCGTGACGGGGGTGGGCCCGGCGGGTGGGTGGCTGGAGGGGCCCGGCGGGGACGCCGGGCTGGGGCGGGATCGTGTAGTTCCACTCGCCGTGGAAGCTGTCGGGGGTGATGGTGAGTGCGGCGGCGTGCTGGGCGTCGATCTCGATACCGATGGGGTAGGTGCCCTCGTCCAGGCGGGCGTTCACGCTCAGCCCGGTGCTCGTGGTGGTGGCGGCGATGAGGTTCAGGGCGACTTTGTAGCTGGTCAGGGGGCGGGCCCGCCAGTTCATCGAGATGAACGAGAACAGGCGGTGCTCCACTTTGTTCCATTTCGACGTGCCGGGCGGCAGGTGGCACACACTGATGTGCAGGCCGGTCTCGGTGGCCAGGGCGGCGAGGTTCGCTTTCCATGCCTTGGCCCGGGAACTGTTGGAGCCGCCGCCGTCGGCGGTGATCAACAGGCGGCGTGCGTTCGGGTAGGCGGCGCGGCCCTCCTCCTTCCACCAGCGGCGCAGGGCGGCCACCGCGAACGCGGCGGTGTCATGGTCGGTGCCCACCACTACGTAGCCGGTGTTGCGTCCGACGTCGTAGATGCCGTAGGGGATCGCGGTGCCGGCCGCCTGGGAGGGGAAGTCGTGATCGAGGACCTTCACGGGCCTGCCGGGCGGGGCCCATTCCCGCCCTCCTTGCGCGAACAGCCCGATCTGTTCCTTCTTCTTCGTGTCCACACTGATCACGGGGTCGCCGGCGTCGAGGAACTGGCGCACCTTGTCGTTGAGGTGGTGGAACTGGGCATCGCGGTCCCGGTGACCGCTGCCGGCCAGGACCTTGGCGTTGCTCCGCAGGCTGAAACCCGCCTCCTTCAACAATGCGGCGATCACGTCCCGACCCGCCGCGCGTCCCTGGGCTGCGAGCTCGGTGGCCAAATGCCGCAGCGACTTCGTGGTCCAGGTCAACGGCCCTATCGGGTCACCTTGCGTGCTGTCCTCGACCAACGCCAGCAGTGCGGCTCGGAGCCCCGGGTCCTTCGCCGCCAGCGCGGGACGCCCCGCACCTCGCCGACGTACCCGGCCATCGGGCCCGGCATCGTCCTCCAACTCGACAAGGCCCCGACTGACGCACCCCGTGGAGACCCCCGCGGCCCTGGCGACAGCCGCGATCCCTCCATGTCCGAGTTGCCGCGCTTCCGCCGCATACAGCAGACGGCACTGCCGCTCGTTGAGATGCGGAGTCACCGCCTCGAACTTCGCCCGCAACGGACTGATCAACTCATCGAAACGGCCCATATCACATCAACGAACCCAACTCCCGGAAGCAACCCGTAAATTCGCGACGCCCCCCGGGGTGTCGGTGAGAGTGCGGTTCGCGCCGTGATGCCCGATTCGCGATGAGGTCTGGGTGAGGTGCCCTGCTCGGTGGGGTGGGCTGGTGCTCAGGGGCGGGGCTGGGTGAACAAGCCGGGCTCGGGCTCGGTGAGGATACCGCGGGTTACCAGGCGTTTCAGCTTGGAGCGGATGCCCTCGGTGTTCTTCGGCAGGATCGGAAGGTCGAGGGCCTCGCAGATGTCGCGGGCCCGCATCGGATGGCCGGTGTCGGCGAGGACCGTGAGGATCTGCTGGTAGGCGGGGTGTTCCGGCACCTCGGCGCGGGGTGGATCGTCGACCGGTGCCGGTGCCGGTGCCGGTGCGGGGAGGCTGAGGAGGGTCTTGCGGGTGATCTGCAGATTCTCGCTCTCGGTGTCGAACTCGCAGAGGCGGGCGGTGAGTTCGGCGATCTGGTCCCGGAGCCGTCCGGCCTGCTCGCAGACTTCGCTCATCCGGACCTCGACGTAGGCCAGTACGGCCTCGACCTGGAGGATCTCACTCACGCGCCCCTCCAGGAGGGGAGGGTGATGCCGGTGAGGCGGCGGGCCATGACCGACGTCATCGCCCAGAACACCCGCGAGCGGGAGGAGGCGAGCCGGTGTTCGTAGTCACGCACGAGACGGCGGTAGAACATCAAGATCCCGTTCGTCTGTTCCACGATCCACCGCTTGGCCTGCGGGACGAAGCCCTTCTCGGCCGGGTTGCGCTCGACGATCTCGACATCGATGCCGAGAGTCTTGCCGTGGTCGACGACGCTCTTCTTGAAGCCCTGGTCGACCAGGGCCTTCCGCACCGTGTCGGTCTGCGCGGCCACACCGTTCAGCAGGGCGATGCCGGCAGCGTTGTCGTGCGCGGACGCCGGCAGGGCGGCGGCCTCGACGACGAGGCCCAACACGTCCACGGCCAGGCATCTCTTCCTGCCCGGCACCTTTTTCGAAGCGTCCTTGCCCGTCGTGTCGGCCGGGACGCCGACGGCCGCGTGGATGCTCTGGGTGTCCAGGACCACCAGACTCGGGTCGGCTAATCGCTTCCGGCTCTCGCGCAGCTGCCAGCGCAGGAGGTCGTGAACGCTCTGGTCGGTGCCGTCGTCACGCCAGGCGGCGAAGTAGTAGTACGTCGCACTCTTCGGCGGCAGATCGTGCGGCAGGTACTCCCACTGAGGCTCCGCCAAGCTCGTTTCCGCAGGTCAGTGGGGCTGGTGTGATGCGGTGGTGAGGTCCTCACGCTGACAGGCGGGGTGATCGTTAGCACGAGATCGTCCGGCGCGGGTGATCTCGCGGGTTCTGGAGTGAGGTTCGCAGGGCGCCGCGTAGGTTCTGCGCCGGGAGGGATCCTCATGGCGGATGTGCTGACGTGGACGATCGAACGGCGGCTTGAGCTGGCGAAACGTGCCGAGCTGCTGCGCAAGGAGCTGGACGAACTCGACACGGAGGTCGCCCGGTTGGTGGCTGCCGAGGTGGTGTTCGGGCAGTGGGCCGAGGCCACCGATGGTGGACGGCGACCGCCGGGCATCGTGTCACCGGAGCCGGAGCCGGAGCCGGCCGCTGTGACGGTGGGTCCGGGTGCGGGCGGGATGCGGGTGGTGCCGGACCGCGTCGAGGGGATGGGACGGGAGGTCCTGACCTCGCAATATCGGCGGGTCACGGAGATCGTGGCCGGGGCGGACGGTCCGGTGACGGCCAAGGACGTCGCCCTCGGGCTGGGCCGGGAGGCGACCCCGGCGAAGATCGAGCCGGTCCGGGGCCGGCTGCGCAAACTGGCCGACCGGGGCTGGCTCTCGCGCACCGCGTCCGGGCGCTACCTGCCACGCTGACCGGTGACGCCGTCAGCCGGACGGGCCGGTTTATGCCGTAACGCGAAGACCCCCGGCGGGAGTTGGTAAGTGTGTGACCAAAAACCAGCCCGCCGAGGGCCCTGAGGATGTTGTCTACCAGGTTCGTCTCCCGCTGTCGAAGCGGACCATCGATCTCGTCGCCGGCCTGATACGCCAACGCCGCAACCGGATGCGCTCTGTCTGGCGCAAGGCCGAACCTGGTAAGCAGGCCGTCGTCGTGCTCGCCGTACTCCGTCACGACCAGCGCCTGGCCGACATGGCCGACGGCAACCAGGTCGGCGAGTCCACCGTCCGCCGCTGGGTGAAAGAAGTCGTCGAGCTGCTGGCCGCCCGCGCCCCACGCCTGGACCGCGCGTTGAAGAAGATCGCCGGCAGCGGCGGGGTCGTGGTCCTCCTGGACGGCACCCTGATCCGCACCCACCGCCGCACCGGAAAGGACGACCGGAAGAACTACTCCGGCAAACATAAGGCCCATGGCCTGCTGTTTCTCGCGCTCACCGACGAGAAGGGCAACCTGATCTGGATCTCCGCGGCCAAGCCTGGCCGGTCCAGCGAGATCACCACCGCCCGCCACAGCAAGATCACCGGACATCTGAGGGAGGCCGGCCTCGGCGCCTTGGCCGACCTTGGCTTCGTCGGCCTGGACGACAAGCCCGAAGACGACCCGGTGATCATCACTGGCCGCAAGGCCACCCGCAATCACCAGCTGACGGCCGCCGAGAAGGAAGCGAACCGCCTGGTCAGCCGCGAACGCGCCGCCAACGAACACGGCTTCGCGAACCTCAAGTCATGGCGGATCCTGACCAAACTCCGCACGGACACCCGGCAGGCGACCACGCTCCTGCGGGCCCTGCTCGTCCTGGCTAACAGCGAAGTACAGCGCTGACGGGGCAGGCGGATGATCTCGCCCCAACGATCACCCCGCCTGCCAGCGCGAGGACCTCACCGGAACATCACACTAGACCAACTGACCTGCGGAAACGAGCTTGGCGGAGCCTCACTGGACACTGGACAGTGGGGAGTCTGCAACAAGGACTCCTACGAGAACACCAGCACCAACGCATGGGGGTCCAAGGGTAGCAGGGTGCGGTGGCAGATCGTGGCAGGCACGAGCTACGGTTCCTGGTCCCCTTGGTACTTGAACGACGAGTGAGCCGTTTCCAGGCTTCGTGCACGGGCGGTGTATGCGAGAGACCTGGACTCGAACCAGGATCTCGCTGCATTCGGCTGCCCCGCGAGCGAGCGTCGCCGCGAGGTCTACGTCGGCCTTGCGAAGCGAGGAGCTCTGCCAGAGGCGGCCGTCCAACTGGTATGCCTCGTCAGCCGGCTGTCTATCCGCATCATCGGATCGTGCCGTCGGCTGTGCGGGGCGAAGTGCGACGACAGGCCAGTGGCCGCACCCGTGGACCGGCACCCGGGCTCGCCACGCACCCGGGTGCCACCCACGACCCAGGCGAGCCCGATCTCCCGCAGTGTCTGCAGGTGGTGCTCCACCGTCCGCTCGGACAGGCCGGTGACGCGGGAAGGTACTCGATGCCCGGACGGCACGGGAACAGCTGCGCGAGGTCTTGGGCGACACGCACGGTCGTCAGACCGAACGAGCGCGGCCCCTGCGACCGGTGCGCCCGCGGGCCGTACTGTCCTATCCGGCGACACAGTGGGCCGCCTGCATCCAGCTGTAGCCGTTCAGCGACTGGCACGACGCGTAGGGCGGTCCGTGATCGGAGTGGCAGCCTCGTGCACCCTTGATCCAGACGCTCGTGCACCCTCGATTCAGACGCTCGTCCCGCCGCCCAGCAGCCGGGCGAGCGTGCTCACCTCCCCGTCGATCTCGCGGGCGCACTCGTACAGCACAGGGTGGGGCCTCCCCCACGGGTCCGCGACGTCATCCTCGGCCGGCGGGACCGGGGCGGCGGCACCCCGGCGGCCGGCCGCGGCCGCGACGACGACGTCGAAACCGTCCCCGACCCGCGGGCCTTCCCCGCCCGCTTCCCCGCCCCGCACTTCGTCGACTCCCCCCGCGGCGAGACGCACGAACTCCTTCAGGGTGAAGCAGCGCCGCATCGCCGACGGCGCGAGCCGCACGGCCGCCTCCCGGTGCTCGATGGCGAGCCCGAGGACCAGCGCCGCTCCCACGACGAGCTGCGCGGTGAGCGGGCGGGCCGCGAAGCCGGAGCCGTCACCGCCCAGCTTCTCCAGCACCGCCCTGGTGGAGCTCTCCATGCCGGCCCGGGGCCACGCCTCCGCGCCGGCGCTCTCCGGCCGCACGGCCGAGCCGGGCGGAAGCTTCGCGGCCAGCAGCCGCTCGGCGAGCACCGAGCGGTGCACGTTGCCCGTGCAGACGAACAGGACACGGGTCATTTCTCGCCCGCGAGACGTGTCGCCGCGGCGGCCTCCTTCCGAGGGTCCGACACACGAGGAGCGGGCAGCTCGCCGTACGGCCCGTAGGTGCCGTAGCGATCGCCCCGGGGCACCGGAGCCATGTTGAAGACGGTGCCAAGGACGCGGACACTCACGCGGTCCAGCGATTCCGCGGCGGTGCGGACCTGTTCCCGGCTGGTCTTCGCGGCGCGGACGACGAGCAGCGCGCCCTGGGCGAAGGAGGCGAGTCCGAGGGTGTCGGCAACCGGCAGCAGCGGCGCGGTGTCGATGATCACGACCTCGTAGGTGTCGGCCAGTTCGCGCAGTACCTCTTCCATGCGCGCCGAGGCGAGCAACTCCGTGGGGTTCGGCGGTACGGCGCCGCTGGCGAGAACCGAGAGCCGGCCGCCGGCCTGCTGCATCACGTCCTCGATGCGGGCCTGTCCGATGAGCACGGTGGTCAGACCGGCGTCCTGGACGAGACCGAAGGTCGAGGCCACGCACGGTCGGCGCAGGTCGCCGTCCACGAGGCAAGTGGAGAGACCTGCCTCGGCGAGCGAGAGGGCGAGGTTCACCGCGGTGTTGGTCTTGCCCTCACCAGGCACCGAACTTGTCACCGCGATGATCCGGGGCGGCTCGTCGACCTGCGAGAACTGCAGGTTGGTGCGCAGCTTGCGGAAGGCCTCGGCACGGTGGGAGTGCCTGTCGGCGCTGACGAGCGGTTGCTTGGGAACGTTCCTGTCGTACGGGATGGTGCCGAGACCCGGCAGCGCGGTGAACTCGCCCAGCGCCTCGCTGGTCTTGAGCGTGGTGTCGAGGGTCTCGCGCAGGGCGGCGAGTCCGGCACCGAGCAGCAGGCCGCCGAGCACTCCTGCGACCAGGTTCAGCAACGGGCGGGGGGAGACCGGACCGGCGGGGGCGACGGCTTCCTGGGTGATGCCCAGAGAGACGGGCGAGGCACCGGCGCCCGTACGGCGGCTCTTTCCTGTCTGCTCCGAGCCGGGCGCGCGCTTGGGCGCCTCCAGTCGTTCGACGACCGCGCTGAACCGCTGCGCCACGGCGTTGGCGATGCGCGCCGCACGCTTGGGCTCGGCGTCCCGGACGGTGATGTCGATGAGCACGGTGTTGAGTGGGGCGGCGGCGGTGATCCGCGACGCCAGTTCCTCCGGAGTGGTGCGCAGTCGCAGCTCCTTCACCACGGGCCGGGTCACCTGACGGGTGGCCACGATCGCGGCGTACGACTGAACGCGCGCCTGCGAGAAGCTCTGCCCCTGGTTCATCTGGGCGGTGTCGTCGCCGGTGCGGGTGGCGACGAAGAGCTGGGTCCTCGCCTCGTAGACGGGTGTGCTCAAGCTCGTCGCGGCGAGCGCCGCTCCGGTCGCGAGAACGAGACAGACCACGACGGTCGGCCAGCGTCTGGCAAGAGCCTTCAGGAATCCGTGGAGATCCAAGCTGCACCCCTCATAGGACCGAGGGAACCACCCGAAATAGAATGTTCTGTTCCCTGTGTATGCAGCCGACGATAGGGACTCGCGCGCGTCAACCGGGGGAGCCACCCCTGTGTCGGACCACCAAACGACGCGCGCGACGCACACCACCCCGCCGGGGTGACGGCATGGGCCATCGAGAAGCAAGCGCTACACCATCGGGTGACTTCTGAGCAGCGCCGTGCCAGTCGATGCCATATATCCCATTTATTGCATGTATCTAGATGTTGGTATCCCGATCTTGCTTACAGCCGACGTTGCAGCCTGGCCCGGACTGAAGTCGAGGAGAGTGAAGAAGATGACGACATCGCCCAGATGGCGGGTTGCTCTGGCATCGGCAGCATCAACTGCTGTGCTCGTTGCCGCACCGCTGGTGGGGGCGCAGACCGCCCACGCACAGCCGCCTTGCCCAACGTGCCACGCATATCCGCCGGTGCCCCCGCAGCTCACCTTGAGCCGCACCGTCGTGCCCGCCGGGGGCACGCTGACGTTCGGTGGCAATTGCTTCGCCCCCTTCGAGTGGGTCGTGGCGGAACTGCACTCGCATGAGGTCGTCCTGGGCAGGTTCAGGGCGAATGCGCAGGGAGTCGTCAGGGGCAAGGTGACCATCCCGCGGAAGGCCAAGCCGGGATACGACACCTTCGAGCTGGAGGGCCGCAAGTCCAGGCTGAAGCTCTCCGCCCGTATCAAGGTGCTGCGCGCGGAGCACGAGCAGTCCAGCTGGTCTTACGGGTCGAACGGATCCGACCGTCTTGACGGACAAGGTGGGCCCGGCCCGCACGACTCCGACGGACGGGGGAATTCCCACCACGGCTCGGCCCTAGCTGCCACCAGCAGCGAGCAGGCCCTGACAGTGAGCGGCATCGCGGCCGGGCTGGTCGCTGCGGGCGGGGGCACGAGGCTGGCCGTGCGCCGTCGCCGCAGTTCATGACGGAGCAGGACATCGGCACGGCGGAACCACGGCGTCCCGGTCCCGGCCGAGACGCCTTCCGCATGCGCAGGCCCGGCCGCTCCCGGGAGGGGGCACCGGGACGCCGTCGCATGCTCAGGAACACCCGCTGGCCGCCGCGGCGCTCCCACTGGCCGGCGCCGTCTGGATCGGTGTCACCGGGCTGCTGGCCCGTTCCGAGTTGATCGCGGCCGGGCGGGATCTCGACGCGCTGCGGCAGTCGGTGGCGGCCGTGCCCGGCGCCGCATCCGGTGCCGTGCCCGCGTCCGCCCGGGAGCGGGAGGTGCGTTCCGCCGCCGCCCACGCCGCTCGGGCGCATCGCCTCACCACCGGCCCGGCCTGGTACCCCGCAGCCGCGCTGCCCTTCCTCGGTGGCCCGGTCAGGACCGTGCGCGGGGCCGCGTACGCGACCGGCTGGCAGGCGATGTGCTGTCCCCGCTGGCGCGAGCCCTGCCACCACCCACGCCGGACAGTCGTGGTGACGGGATGTCGGAGGCCCTCATGACCTTGCAGAAGCACGCGCCGGAAGTCGTTCGGGCCGCCCGCACCGCGGTCGAGGTGCAGGCCGACGTGCATGGGCTGCCCCGGTCTACCTGGTTGCCGGCGGCCGACCGGGCCCGGGCCGGGCTCGCGCGGCAGATCGACCGCCTCGCCCCTGTGATGACCGACGCCTCCCTGGCGGCCCGCGTCCTGCCGTCTATGCTCGGCGCGCGAGGGGAACGGCGCTATTTCCTCGCGTTCCAGAACATCGCCGAGGCGCGTGGTACCGGGGGCGTTCCGGGGGCTTTCGCCGTGCTGTCGGCCGACCGGGGTCATCTGTCCTTCGAGCGGTTCGGCAACAACACCGAGATGGCCACGGCAAAGACGGACCTCGACCTGGGAGCCGGCTTCGCGGCCCGCTATCAGGGCAGCGAGCCGACCCGGGTGTGGGCCAACTCCAACATGAGCCCGCACTTCCCCTACGCGGCCCGCATCTGGGCCGCGGCGTGGCGCAAACACACCGGCGAGCGCGTGGACGGCGTGTTCGCCGTCGACTCCACCACGCTGAGCCGTTTCCTGCGCGTCACCGGCCCGGCCCGCATGGCGGGCGGCACCGAGCTCACCGCCGACAACGTCGTGGACCTCACCGAACGGGCCAGCTACGCGATGTACGACGACGTGGCCCGGCGCAAGGCGTTCTTCGTCGATGCGGCCCGCGCCGCTGCCGGCCCCCTGATCACCGCGACCGGCGACATGCGCCGACTGCCCGCCCTGCTCGTCGCCCTGAACGACGCCCAGCGGGACGGACGGCTGAAGGTGTGGAGCGCGCATGCGGCGGAGCAGCGTCTCATCCAGTCGCGCCCCTACTCGGGCACGCTCCCGGAGACTCCTGGCTCCTTCGCGGGGCTGGTGGTGAACAACGCGGCCGGCTCCAAACTGGACTACTACCTCGACCGGAGCCTGGTCTGGGAAACGAACGGCTGCTCCAGCGGCGACCGCCCGGTCACCGCGACCGTGACCCTGACCAACCGGGCCCCGGTCTCCGGGCTGCCTGGCTACGGACTCCCCGCCCTACCGCACCCGGCCGGGTGACAACCGGCTCCTGGTGTCGTACTACGCGGGCGTCGGCGCCACCCTGACCGGCGCCACCCTGACCGGCGCCACCCTGGACGGCCGCCCGGCGCAGCTCGCGCCCGGCGTCGAACGCGGCCACTCCGTGTACACACTGGACCTGGAACTGCCCGCCCGCTCCAGCCGCACGCTGGTGCTGCACCTGCTGGAGCCGCACGCGGACCGCGCCCCGGTCCTCCTGCGGCAGTCCCTGGTGACGCCACTGCGAGCCACATTGAAACCGGGCGGTTCCTGCCGTGTCTGAGCGCCTGCGCCGCACCGGGGCGGTGCTCCTGAGTGCGCTGCTGCTCGCGTTGTACGCGAGGGGAGAGCACGCACCGGACGATCCGGCAGGCGGGTCGCCGCGCACCGGGTCGAGCACCTGCGGGTCAAGGTGCTCAAGACCTTTCCGCACGACCCGCAAGCGTTCACGCAGGGCCTCGAGATGGCCGGCGACACGCTCCACGAAGGCACCGGCATCTCCGTCCGGTCCTCGGTACGGACAGGGCCTTCGAGTGAGAAGCCCACGATCCGCACGGCACTCCCCGCCCCCTTGTTCGGTGAGGGCATCACCGTGCTCGGCCGAACCCCGTGGCAGCTCACCTGGCGGAACCGGACTGCCGTCGAGCGTGACGTCAAGACGCTCAAGGAGCTGCGTCCGGTACCAGGACGACCGCTGGGGCGTGTGCCTTGAGCGGGCCCGGCACCAGCTAGTGACCTGAGTCAGAGATTCGGTAGCGGTAGGCGGCCCGCCACGGGTGACGTTCCGTGACCCCAGGGCGCTCGCGAAGACGGGCGAGGTCGCCGTGACCGAAGGGGGACGGCCGGTGAAGGAGCTGAACGAGTTGGAGTGCGTCGGCGGCGCCGTGTACGCCAACGTGCTCTTCACCGACCGGATCGTGCGCATCGATCCCGCCACCGGAGAGGTGACGGCGAGCATCGATGGCTCGGGCCTGCTGCGCGACGACGAACTCGTCCCGGGAGCAACGCTGAACGGAATCGCGGCCGTCCCCGGGACGGACCAGTTCCTGGTCACGGGAAAGTTCTGGCCCAGAATGTTCCGCGTGGTGTTCGTCCCGGCCTGAGACGGGCCACAGCGACGCGGATCACCGGCCCGGCGAGCGGGAGCCGGAGCCGGAGCCGGTGAAGCAACCGGCGTTCGTACGCCGCCGAGGGGGCCTGGGGTCGCGCACTGCGATCCCGGTCCCTCGCCTGTGCGTACCTGGCACCCGAGGCTGCGCCGCGTGGCCCCTGACTGGTCCTTTCCGGTGAGGATCGGCGAGGCGAACGGCAGGCGGCACGCTGTGCCGCGATCCTTCGGTGACATTCGATGCGCACAGATCGCGGGCGGCCGTCACCAGGGACCGCAACGGTGGTCACGTGACGGGCCGACACGCGAGGTGGAGTAACACGACGATGCATATCGTGCGGGTGAGCTACCGGGTCCCCCCTATGCCGGGGGGAATGGAACGCCATGTCGAATACCTGACGCGCCATCAGATCGCGGGTGGAAACCGGGTGTCCATCTCGTTCCGGCACGGGGCGACGGTACCCGTCGGAGCCACGCGACTGCCGCTGCGAAGGATCCCGCGGTCCCGGATGCTCGGGCCGGTGTCCGACCGGCTCGCCTTCGCGGCGGAAGCCGCTGCGGCGATCAAGGACCTCTGCGCCGCCCGACGCGACGTGGACCTGGTGCATCTCCACGGCGACCACATCGAGGCCGCCGGGCTGGGTCCCGTGTGCCGGCGCCTGGGAATTCCGCTGTTCCTGACGGTGCATGCGGCACTCACCGACCGGCATCAGTGGCTCGCCCGGCACGCTTTCCGGCAAGTGAAGGCGTTCATCGCCCTGGGGTCGGCGACCGCTGCCGACCTCGCGGCGCGCGGCGTGGACCGGGAGCGCATCCTCACCATGTCCAGCGGCCTGGAGCTGTCCGCCATGCCGGCCCCCGCCGATGCCGTGGCCCGTGAGCGCGGCCTGATCGTCAGCGTCGGCGCGCTGAACCCGATGAAGAACCACCATCTGCTCATCGAGGCGTTCCACGAACTGGCGCGCAACCGACCGGGCATGCGTCTGGTGATCGCAGGAGAAGGCCCCGAGCGGGACCGCCTCGACCGGCTCGCGGCGGGGGGTCCGGGAGTCGAACTGGTCGGTCCCCTGTCCCGGCAGAAGGTCTACGACCTGGTCCGGCGAGCCGAAGTGTTCGTCCTCGCGTCCCGCAGACTTTCCGGGAAGGGCGAAGGCGTGCCCACGGCGGCGTTGGAGGCGCTCGCGCTGGGCACGCCCGTCGTGGTGTCCTCGGACGCCTCGCTCGATCCGGTGGTCACGGACCGCGAGGCCTACCGGGTCTTCCCGTCGGGCTCGAAGGCGGACCTGGTGCAGGTGGTGAGAACCGTGCTCGACGACGAACCGGGCCGCAACCGGATGAGCAGGCTCGGCGTACGTGCGGCCGCGGAGCTGGACTGGTCCCGGGTCGCGCAGCGCGTCGAGAAATGGTACCGAGCGGCGCCAGTGCAGCGGCGCACTCCTTCTCATGACGGGCGCTGAAAGGGATCAAACGAATGCCGACGACAATTCACGGCATGGCCAAAATGGTCTGGGAACATCCCGCCAACCGCGGGCGGCGGCCCCAGGCCTTCGCCGCCATGGCGGGATGGCAAGCCTGGAAGAGGCTGGTCGGGCGCCCACTGGACTTGTCCGTCTACGACGGTATGTCGTTCCGTGCCTATCCTGACAGCACGCAGCCGGGCCGCTTCGTCTATTTCGGCGGACTTCCGGATTACGAAGAAATGACTTTCATGAAGCGGTATCTCCGGCCTGGAGACGGGTTCATCGACGGCGGTGCCAACGAAGGAATGTTCACCTTGCTCGCCGCCCAGCTCGTGGGACCGAGCGGCGCCGTACATGCCTTCGAGGCCGTGCCCGCGTTCGCGAAACGGCTCCAGGACAACGTCGGCGCGAATTCCCTGCGTTGGGTGACAGTCCACGAAATGGCGATCGGATCCGATCAGGGCACCGTGCCGTTTGCGGTGAGGGGCTCCGGTTCACGCATCCGGACCGAGGCCGACGGCGACAGCGCCGTGCAGGTGAGGCTCGGCCGGCTCGACGACACCCTCCCCGAACGCTCCTTCGCGATGGGCAAGCTCGACGTCGAAGGCACGGAACACCTGGCCCTTCGCGGTGCCGAACGACTCATCGCCCGGGGCGAGCCGGCGGTGTGGATGCTCGAACTCGTCGACAAGTTCCTCCACCACTTCGGCTCCACCGCCCGTGAGGTCCGCCGGTGGCTCGGTAACCACGGATACGACATGGTGCTCTACGACCCGGACCGCAACCGGCTCGTCCCAGCGCCGGACCCGCTCCGTGCGGGGCCCGATGTCCTGGCCGTGTGCCGCCGAAGGCGGCCGGAGGTGGAAGCGCGGCTGGCCGCTGCGGTCTGACGCGGAAATATAAGAATCCGAATCCGGCATTCACTTCGATCCACCCTGCCGGGCATCACGAAAATTCCCGAGAATGTCTAAACCGGAAATGGCACCCAGGGCAGTAAAAATGGGGTGTCTAATTCACTGGTGAGGCCCGCAACTGCCCGGCGCAGTGCGAGCTGCGCCGACGGAAGGGAATCCGTGATGAGTGCGACTCATTGCATCGAACGCGCTGTTGTGACCGGGGCGGCGGGCTTCATCGGCTCCCATGTCGTAGAAAACCTGCTGCAACGCGGGGTCACCGTTCTCGGCGTCGACCGGCGCTCGCCCCGCGACAACGCCTTGGCGGCGGAGAACCTCGAGGGCGTCATGGGACACCCGGGTTTCCGCCTGGTCCAGGGCGACCTCGTGACGGACGAGCTCAAGCCGTGGGTCCACGCCGCGGACACCGTGTTTCACCTCGCGGCCATTCCGGGCGTCCGGCCGTCGTGGGGGGACGGCTTCGGCGAGTACCTCGCGTGCAACGTACTGGCGACGCAGCGGTTGATGGATGCATGCCAGGCCTCAGGCGTCCGCCGCCTCGTCCTCGCCTCGTCCTCCAGCGTCTACGGGGACGCCGTCGGCCGGGGCCCCCTGCGCGAGGAGGACGCCACCGCTCCTCTGTCACCGTACGGGGTGACCAAGCTCGCGGCCGAACGTCTTGCTCTCGCCTACGCGCTCGCACCGGCAAGCCCCACGAGCGTGGTCGCACTGCGCTATTTCACGGTGTACGGCCCCCGGCAGCGGCCGGACATGGCTATCGGCCGGATGTTGCGCGGAATCCTCACGGGAGAGCCGCTGCAGCTCTACGGGGACGGCCGCCAGCGCCGGGACTTCACCTTCGTCACGGACGCCGCGGCGGCCACTGTCGCCGCAGCGACCGTAGATGCGACCGCGGAGGCGGTCAACGTGGGCGGAGGGGACAGCGTTTCGGTGCTCGACGTGCTGAGGAGGATCGCCGACATCACCGGGGCGGAGGTTCCGGTGCGCGACGACACCCACCAGCCGGGCGATGTGCAGGTGACCGAAGCGAATCTCACGAAGGCGCGAGAGCTGCTCGGTTACGTCCCCTCGGTCACGTTGACCGAGGGCATCGAGCGCCAGTGGAAATGGCTGTCCACCCGTTCCCGCGGCCCCCTTCACGACGCGGCCGCCGTGACGGCGTGACACGGAGAGCGGTGGGCGGCATGCGCGTCTTCCTTGACGTCGGCGGACACTACGGCGAGTCCCTCGACGTCGCCCTCGACCCCCGCTGGGGCTTCGAGAAGATCTACTCGTTCGAGCCGGCGGAACCCTGCCGGCGCATTCTCCGAGGGTTCCGCGACTCCCGGGTGCACATCGTGCCGGCCGGCCTCTCCAACAGGACCGGGCAGGCGACCCTGTTCGGGGCGGGTCTGCTCGGAGCGAGTGTGTATGCCGACAAGGGCGAGTTGGGCGACGGGCACGTCCGGGCGGAGACCATCGCCCTGCTGCGCGCCACGGAGTGGCTGCGGGCGAACACCTCGGACGACGACGAGATCTACCTCAAGCTCAACTGCGAAGGCAGTGAGTGCGATGTACTCGAGGACCTCCTGGACAGCGGCGTGATCAGCCGGCTGCGGAGCATCTACGTCGACTTCGACGTCCGCAAGATCCCCAGCCAGGCCCATCGGCACGCGATCGTGGAGGACAGACTGCGACACCACGGCCAGAGGTTCGTCACACCCGAGTCCCTGAAGAGCCACGGAGGCGGCGCCGCGGTGCGGGAGTGGCTCGAGCTGGTGAGCCCGCATTCGCCCGCCGCGGCGAGCACGGTGCGCTACCGTCTCGGACTCCACCGCCCGCCCTACATGTGGGCCACGCACGCCGCGCGGGCCGCGCTGCCGCGACCCGTCTACGCGCTCGCTGCGCGCCGCTTCGGCGCCCAGGCCCGGCAGCGGGCCGGGGCCGACCGCGGCTGATCCGGCCGGGTGCGCCGCCGCGCCTGTGGCCGGCGGCGCACCCTCACAGCAGCGCGTGGAGCATCGCGGCCACGCGCTCGGGGGAGAATTCGCTCTGCGCCCGGTGCCGCAACCGCAGCCCCAGCTCGCGCCGGTCGGCGCGGGGGACAGCCGTCAGGGACCGAAGGTGCCCCGCCAGAGCGTCGAGGTCACCGACCGGCGCGACGTAGGGGTAGTCGGCACCCACCACGTCCACCGAACCGCCTGCGTCGGTCGTCACCACCGGTGTGCCCGAGGCCATCGCCTCCAGCAGCACCCGCGGGAAGCCCTCCTCGTAGCTCGGCATGACGACGACGTCCGCCGCCGCGTACAGCCGGGGCAGGTCGCGATTGGGAACCGAGCCCAGCAACTGCATGCGTCCGCTCCTCGCCGGGTCGGCCGCCTCGCGTTCCAGGCGGGGCCGATCCGGGCCGTCCCCGGCCACCACGAGCCGGACCCGGAGGCCGCAGTCGCGGACCTGCGGGTCCGAGGCGACGGCGTCCAACAGGGGTGCGAGGAGGGTGACTCCCTTGCGGTACGACAGCCGGTGCACGAAGAACACGATCAACTCGTGCTCGCCCCAGCCGAGTTCGGTCCGCGCTTCGTCGCGTGCGGCCTCGTCCAGGGGGGCGAATCGTTCGGCGTCGACGTCGTTGTAGAGCAGCCGCATCCGTCGGCTCGGCACGCCCCACAACCCGGCCATCAGCGGCACCATGGTCTCTGGGCCGGTCACCAGGCAGTGCACGAGCCGGGCCGTGAGCAGGTTGAGGACCTCATGGGCCCTGAGCCGCAGGGTCCTGGGTTGCTCCGGACTCCGTACGTCGGGCAGACCGCTGCGCCAGAGCAGGATGCGGTGGCGGTACAGCGGGTAGGTCAGGATCAGAACGATCACGAAGAGGGTGGAGTAGCGCAGGAAGTAGGTCCGGTAGCCCGCGCGGGACAGGCGGTGCACCGTGAGCGCGGTGCCCAGCATCCGGCCGATCCGGTTCCGGCCGGGTACGCGCATCAGGAGACGGACCCCGGCGAGTTGCGCCGGAGGATTGCCACGCTCCACAGCGGCCGCGACGTCGACACGCTGTCCCAGAGCCGCCAGCAACGCCGGGATGTGCGCGAAGTGTTCGGACTCGTCTTCAGACAGGTGCGGCACCACATAGACGAGCCGCGGGCGCGAACCGGGCTGGGCGGAGTCCGGTTCGCTGTGTGACCTGCCCTGCATCACGTCGGCCATCTAGCCCACCTGCTGCTGGAGTTGTTCAGCGCGCCGCTGCGGAACGCGCGGCATCCGCACCGCGCCCGTGATCTTCCTGGAGTCGAACAGGAAGACCGGGCGCTGGCGGCGGCGCCCGCAGAAGTCCAGGAAGGCCCTGCTGCAGTTGACGTCGTCGCTGGCAAAGACGCCGCCCTGCGTCATCCTGGGCCAGGCCTGCCCGTACTCGAACAGCTGCGGGAGATACAGGTGGTCGCTGTCGTGGAAGAACAAATCGATGGACCCCACGCGCTCCAGCGCCCGGCTGAAGCCTGGCGCGGGGTCCTTCTCGTCGAGGATCTCCAGCTGCCACTGCGGGTGTTGGCCGACCAGCCGGCCTGCGGTGTGGTTGACGTCGAAGCTGTGCAGCATCCCTGAGCCATTGCGCTCGAGTGCGGCGAGGATCAGCCATGAGGACCGGCCGTCGGCCACCCCGGTCTCCACTACCGACTGAGGCTTGAGCAGCCGGCTCAGTCCGTACAGCACCGCGCTGGTCTCCGCTTCCACGCCGTGGGTCCGGGGGTAGCAGAGCGCCGTGTCGGCGTAGCGGGCGGCTAGTTCTTCGGTGGCCTCCTGGTACTCGCTCAGGACGCGCTCGATCTCTGTCGCTTCCCAGCCCAGTTCCCGCAGAAATCCCGGCGCCGACGTGGTCAACTTCCCTCCGGAGCGGGTGAAGTCCATGACGCTCGGCGCCGTGTACCTCCGGATGCCGGTCCCCAGGGTGCGCATGGCGACGTACCCGCCCAGCACTGACGCCACAGGCCCCAGTCCAGAGTGCCTGACCCAACGACGAACGGTCGATACTCGGCTCACGGTGCCCTCCTCGGTGTTACCTGGTATCTGCGCCACATAACGTATCGGGTCATACTGGGTTCATCTCCAACAACACGGGGCGTTGGAGAGTCAGTCGGCGTCGGCGTTCCGGGAAAGTGCGGTCGGCATGCCGATGCCGGTGGTGAAGCCATGGGTGGGGGACGGCGCCCCCGGCGGCGGCCGGCCGCGCTCGTTCGGCGTCACGTGTGCCGGCACGGATTGCCCCTTCTCAGCATGTCTGAACGGGATATGTCTCATCGGGAGTGAAGAATGGGGCTGATGCTCGTCACCGAAGACCTGAGGACCTGGGTGGACGACGGCCCCCACCCGAGAACGGAGGTCCGGGTGCACGAGGACGCGGAACGCTCGACCCGGCGGCCGGGCCACGCCCCGGCCGGGCCCCGACCGGTGGCGGCATGAGAGCAGGAGCAGTGACGGACATGCGTATCTTCCTCGACGTCGGCGGTCACTACGGCGAAACCCTCGATGTCGCCCTGGACCCCGCATGGGCCTTCGACAAGATCTACTGCTTCGAGCCGGCGGAGCCCTGCCGGCGCATCCTGAGCGGCTTCCGCGACATCAGAGTGCAGGTCGTGCCCGCGGGGCTGTCCAACAGGACCGGCGAGGCGACCCTGTACGGCACGGGCCTGCTGGGCGCGAGCGTATACGCCGACAAGAAGCAACTCGACGCACACGTCCAGGCGGAGGCCATCACCCTGGTGAGGGCCGCGGACTGGCTGGCGGACAACACGACGCCCGGCGATGAGATCTATCTGAAGCTGAACTGCGAGGGCAGCGAGTGCGACGTACTCGAGGACCTTCTCGACAGCGGCCTGACCAAGCGGCTGAAGAGCGTCTACCTGGACTTCGACGTGCGGAAGATCCCCAGCCAGGTCCACCGGCAGGAGACCGTCGAGCGGCGGCTGCGCGAGCAGAACCTGCACTTCGTCACCCCGGACGCCCTGGCCGCCCCCGGGGGCAGTGGCTCCGTGAGGAAGTGGCTGACAACGGTGAGCAGCCCACGCAGGACCACGGGCCCCGGAGCCTTGCGCTACCGTCTCGGGCTCCATCGGCCGCCGTACGTATGGGCGGCCTCCGTTGCCCGCAGGGCACTGCCGGCATCCGTCTACGAGAAGGCCGCACGACGTGTCGGCGTCCAGGCGCGCAGGCGCGCCCGGACACTCAGCGGCTGAGACCACCGAAGGAAGCAGCGGGCCGTGGCATTTCATAAGGGGCTGGTGCCGTGAGGTGGCTACGGGCATGCGCCAACATTCCCCCCCGGCTGCGCGGCACGCGCATCGGAACCGGGTCGTACATCTCTCCGCGGGCAGTGATCCAGGAGCATGCCCGCATCGCCATCGGGCAGCGGACCCTGGTCGGCCGCCACGTGGAGCTGGTCCCGCAGGGCGGCTCCATCACGATCGGCAGCGACTGCTCACTGAACAACCGCGTCGTCCTCTACGGCGCCGGCGGGATCACCGTGCAGGACGGGTGCCGCATCGCGACCGGCGTCGTCATCGTCGCCTTCAACCACGGGGTCGACGACCTCGCCCTCCCCATCCGCTGCCAGCCGATCACGGCCCGAGGGGTCGTCGTCGGGAACGACGTGTGGATCGGGGCACACACGATCCTGCTGGACGGGGTGACCGTCGGGTCGGGGAGCGTGATCGGAGCGGGGTCGGTCGTCACGCGCGACGTCCCCGAGTACGCCGTCGTGGCCGGCAACCCCGCGCGCGTGCTGCGTCGCCGCGGCGTCTCGCAACGGACGGCTATCGCCACCGCGGGGCCCGGGCCGTGACACGGCGATAGAGGCGGCCGAGGTCCTCGAGGTTGACGGAGAAGGCGTGGGCCGCGAGGACTTTTCGGCGTACAGCGGCCAGGTCCTCGGGCCGGGGCGGGGACGCCGCCACCTGTCGCAGACCCTCGGCGAGCGCCCCGGCGTCGGGCGGAACCAGTACGACGGCGGGCCAGTCGGACACGGCAGCCGGAATGCCCCCGACACGGGTCGCCACGACGGGGACGGCCGCAGACGCCGCTTCCAGCAGGGTTCTCGGCAGCCCTTCGTCCCTCGACGAGATGACGAAGAGGTCGGCGCGCGCGTACTCCTTCCGCACGTCGTCGATGTCGCGCGCTCCGAGGAAGGTGACCCTGTCGGCCAGGCCGAGCCGTTCGGCAAGCGCCACGAGCCCCGCCTTCTCGGGACCGTCACCGACGATGCGCAGCCGGGCCGCCGGAACCGTCTCGATCAGCGTGGCGAGCGCCGTCAGGAGGATGTCGTACCCCTTGGACGGTACGAGCCGGCCGACCGCGAGGAGCGACAGACCGGGTCCGGCCAGGGGCGGGAGGGTGCGGACCGGCGGATCCTCCCAGACCGGCTGGAGCCGCGGCGGCACGAGAGCGGACGGAATGCCGCGCTGCGACAACGCGTCGGCCATCGACTGGGCCACCACTCTGCGCTCGGTGGCCCGGCGGGCGAACGCGACGACCGACCGTTCGAGGACGGCCTTCCGCCATCGGCCCAGTGAGGCGACCGGCAGACCGAGATAGTCGCCGTGGACGTCCATGAGCCAGGGACGCCTGACCAACAGTGACACGGTCCAGGCCGCCAGCCAGCCCCACGGCTCGGCCCCGTTGAGGACGACGGTCTCGCCCCTGCGGGCGGCCGCACGCGCGTGGCGCACCCCGAGACGGACCGATCCGGCGACCCAGAGCAGGGACTGCGGCCCCGGGCGGCGCGGGCGCCGTACCACGTGCATCGAGCCGCGGTCGCATTCCAGGTGCGGGCCCGCCCAGATGCACCAGGCGTGACCGAGCCGGTCGGCGAGCGCGTTCCACGAGCGGAAGTCGGCGGAGTCCTCGACGCCGCGCTGCCGGTGGCCCGAGATGGTCACGACGGTGATGCGCTGCCGTTCCACGGGGGCGGTGGAGTGGGTGGTCATCACACGTCCTGGAGCCGGTAGCCGGTCAGCAGGGGCGCCAGCTCGGCCGGGGGGACCCGCGACCAGGCGTCGACGGCCGACAGGCACGGGACGAAGGGATCGCAGCCCTGGGCGTACGTCGGGTGGGCGAATTCGAAGAAGTGCACGGTGATTCCGTAGTCGGCGAAGGCGTCGAGGTCGAGGTAGTCGCGCCCGGAGGGGCCTGCGAGGTACTCGTCGGCGCCTACCGCCCGGCACAGGTTGAGGATCAGTTCGGACTTGGTTCCGGGGGCGTCGAGCTCGGAAGAACGGACCGTCGGCACCTTGACGTCGAACTGGGACAGCATCCAGTCCGCGAGGTCGAGGTTGAGGTCGGCCAGGGAGCCGCCGGGCGGTGCCTCGTCGATCACCGACAGCAGGTCGCCGATACGGTCCACGCCCGGGGTCCCGGACAGCGCCTGGATGAGGCGTCCACGGTAGCGCCGCCGCCAGGAGGGCACCTCGCAGATCTGCACATCGCGGATCCGCGTGCCGAACGGGGCGGTCACCGGAACGGTCAACCAGGTGGGCCGGCCGTCCAGCAGGACCCTGTTGCGGTTCTGGAAATAGTTCTTCCGGTACGGCACCGCGTCGAGGACGATCCACAGGTCCGACGCGGCGACCTTGGACAGGAGGCCGAGCCAGGGCAGGTGCTCGGGCTGGTGGATGGTGACCCTCATACCAGCACGCCTTCCAGCCGGGACACTTCGAACGCCTCGCCGTACCGGGCACGCATCTCGTAACCGCGGTACCGGGAGCGGGCCTCGACGCCTTCGATCCACTGCTCCCCGTACTTGGTGTATTCCGACTTGTGCTGACGCAGGGCCTGCAGCTTCTTCTCGATGGTGTCGTCGATGTTGATGTAGAGCTGTGGGCGGAAACCGACATAGCTCCGCCCCGACGGGGTGATGGGCTCGTACATGACGACGGAGTTGTAGTACCGGCTCGCCGCGATGGTGGCAAGCGCGGTGTTGGCATGGGACCGATGGGTGTCGAACGGCCAGTGTGTGAAGACCATCGTCGGGCGGAAGTCGTCGACGACCTTGTTGATCGACTCCACGACGGTCGAGTGGTTCTCCACGTCCTTGGCGGGGAACGACAGGACGTCGATCTCCTTGACCCCGAGCGTGGCGGCGGCTTGCTGGCCCTCGGCGACCGCCACGTCGGCGTCGCGGAAGTGGCTCCCGTCGTAGCTGGTGTAGTCCGATGGGCTCATCACCAGGAAACGCACCCGTGCTCCCGCCTCCACGAGACGAGCGGCGGTCCCTCCGGCCGCCAGCTCGATGTCGTCGAGGTGGGCCCCCACGAACAGGCTGCGCTCAAACATGGGGTTGCTGCAGAACATCGCGTCGTCCTCTCGGGAAACAGTCACCGATGGAGTGGGGTGCCGGCCGCCAGGGACAACTTGCCTTCCGGCGTTGTGCCGGTGACGCCGAAGCCCGCACGCGCGTACAGGTCAAGAGCCGGCTGGTTGCGGGGGTCGCAGATGAGAGTGACGACGCCGGGCGTTTCCGCCAGGAGGTGGGCGAGCAGCCGAGAAGCGATACCGGTGCCCTGGTGACGAGGGTCGGTGGCCACGCGGTGAATGTGCGCGCCCTCGGGACGCCGGGAAGCGATCACGAATCCGACCGGCTTCCCGCGCACGGTCGCGACGAGGCTCAGCTCGCGTTTTCCGGGAAGGTGCCGGGCGAAGTTCTCGGCCTGCCACGGACCGGTGTCGTAGTGGCTGCTTGCCCGATGCACGCGCTGCTCCAACTCAACTAGGGCGTGGAGCAGTTCGTCCACGACATCACCCAGGCGATGCAGGTCTCGGACGGGCTGCCGGACGGCAGTCGTCCCCTTCGTACGGTGCATCCAAGTCCCCCGAGGTCGCGGCTTTCGCATGAGCGTCGCAGGGCGGAGGCCGCAGGAGGGGTCGGCGAGCCGGTCCGGACCCATCAGTACCCTCCGACGGCGTATTGGGGACGCGGGCTCCCGCGTGCCGAATGCACAGTGCCGTGTCGGCGCGGCCACACTCGGCCCGGTGACATTGCCAAGGACGCGAATGAAGGTGCTGCTCATGGTCAGCGCCGCAATTTCCGTGCCAGTGACCACCTTGGACCCCGGGCGGCCTCCAGCGCCTGGGCTGGACGCCGCCTCACTGGCGGACGTCTTGGGCTCGGCATGGCCGGTGGCGGCGACGTTGGTGGCCCTGGCCACGCTCGGGATGCTCCTGCCGCCCGAGCTCCTGCTGACCGGTGCCGTCGTGCTGGGCCACGGGTTCGCAATCACCGCTCTGCAAGCCCCCGTGGCGGGGCCGCTGCTCATCAGCGACGTGCTGTTGCTTGCCTACTTGCTGCGCGTTGTCGCAGAGCGCCGTCCCTCGGCGGAACGCAACGGATCGGTCAACCTGTGGCTCGCACTGTTCCTGGGCTGGTCGTTCCTGGCCACGCTCTACGCAGGCTTGACCGTCACACCCTTGCTCCGGATCACCGCCTACTGTGCGGTGTTCGTTCTCCTGTCGCGCCGGTGGGTGGACCGGAGACTCGTCTACTACGGCGTACTGTGCTACGCCCTCGCCAACCTTGTGGGCGGCGTGCTGCTGGGGCAACAGCGGCTCCTCGGGGTGGACATCGGCGACCCCTCTCAGACCGGCGCTCTTCTGCTGGCCGCGCTGTGCCCGCTGCTCACATCCGAACTGCGGTTCAGGGGCAGGTGGTTCGTCGGCGCGGTGCTCTTTTGCGGGATCTTCCTGACGCAGACGCGCGGCGTGTGGTTCGCCACCGTCGTCGTGCTGGTCGTCTGGGCGCAGAAGAAGCTTTCAGCAGTCAGGATCGCCGCCGTTCTCGCGGGTCTCGGGCTGGCAGGGCTGCAGATGGTCGGCTTGGTCACCCAGTGGTTGGGCCTCAACAGCTTCAGCGAGGTTCTCCGTAGGCAGAGCGTCGTCAACGGAATCCGCTCCGGCCTGGAGAATCCCGTCTTCGGGAGCGGATGGGGACACGTGTCGTCCATGGACCATTTCCAGGTGGCCGGCTGGAACCCCACCCGATATGTCATGCCCTACAACCTGTTCGTCAATGTGTTTGCCGCGGTGGGTCTGCCCGCACTGCTGGCGCTCGTGTTGTTCCTGGGAGGGCTGCTCCGGCGCCAGGCATGCCGACGTGACGCACCTCTGCTGTTCACCGTCGCCGTACTCGCCATGTCCTTGACGGAGATGACCCTGTACGCGGGGTCGACACAGACGCTGCTCTTCTTCGTCTACGCGGGCATGGGGCTCGGCTCGGCAGTGCCGCTGGACAGGAGCATCGTCAGGATGCGGAACCCGACCACTGCGCGCCGGCTGACCGCGCCACGGACCGACCGGCCGGGAGAGCTCCGTACGAAGACCGGTGTCAGGCGCGCAGCACCGGCCCCGACGTGACCGACGTGTAGGCCATAGGTGTTCCCTCGCTGGGCAGGCGGCGCGTCGTCGTCGTCGCTTGCTCCTGTCGGGTCACCATGAGTGCGCGTCGCGAGCACGTACCAGTGCCCGACTCAGCGATCGGCCAGGAACGCGGTGAGGCTGAATGGTGATTGCCCGAGGTCACACCCACGACGCCGCTCCCTCCCGAATCCGGGTGATGAGGGTCATCGCCCGGATGAACGTGGGCGGTCCGGCCCTCCAGGTCTCCACACTCATGCGGGGACTCGACAGCGAGCTCTTCGACCACCGGCTCTTCGCCGGCTTCGTGGGCCCGGACGAGGCCGACTACGTCGAGCAGCGGGCCCCGCAAGTGCGGGTCTGCCCTGTGCCGACCCTGGGCCGGGCCGTGCGGCCCACCGATGATCTGCGCGCCCTGTCGGCACTGACCGCCGCCATGCGCCGGTTCCGGCCGCACATCGTGCACACGCACACCGCCAAGGCGGGAGCACTCGGACGTACGGCGGCCGTGCTCGCCCGGGTGCCGGTACGCGTGCACACCTTCCACGGCCACCTCCTCCAGGGCTACTTCTCCCCGGCGAAGACCCGCCTGGTGGTGCAGGCCGAGCGCAGCCTTGCGACCGTCACCGACCGGCTGGTGGCCGTGGGACGCAGCGTCCGCGACGACCTCCTGGCCGCCGGCATCGGCCGACCCGGGCAGTACGCCGTGGTGCCGCCCGGCACCACGCCGGCCGCTGCTCCGGGCCGCTCGGAGGCGCGCAAGCAGCTCGGCCTCCCGGAGGACAGCCTCGTCGTGGCCTATGTCGGGCGGGTGACCAGGATCAAACGGCCCGACCGGTTCCTGTCGGTGGCCCGAGAGGTGCGTCGCGCCTTTCCGGCCGCTCGATTCCTGGTGTGCGGAGACGGAGACCTGCACGGCGATCTGGAAGCGGCCGGTGATCTGGGCGACTCGCTCCACCTGCTGGGCTGGCGCGCCGACGTGGAGACCGTCTACGCCGCCTCGGACATGGTGCTGCTCACCTCGGACAACGAGGGTATGCCGGTCAGTCTCATCGAGGCCGGGCTGGCGGGGCTGCCAGCCGTTGCAACGAACGTGGGCAGCGTGGCTGAGGTGGTCCAGGACGGGCAGACCGGGCTTCTGGCCCGGCGCGACGCAGACGAGCTCACCCGCCACACCGTCAGGCTCCTCGGCGACGACTCGCTCCGCCGCCGGATGGGCGAGCAGGCCCGCGCCTGGACAGCGCGGCAGTTCGGGGCCGAGCGCCTGGTGCAGGACACCCACGACCTCTATGCCTCCATCGCCGTGGCACGCGGCTGGTGGCCGAGCCCCCAGTGAAAGGCGCGAACCGTTGAACGTCGTAGTGACCGGAGGCGCCGGGTTCATCGGAGCGAACCTGTGCCGTGAACTGACGTCCCGCCCTTCCGTCGGCAGGGTCGTCGCCCTGGACGACCTGAGTACCGGTACAGCGGCCAATCTCGCGGGTACGGACGTGGAGCTGGTCGAGGGCAGCATCCTCGACCGCGACCTGCTCGAGGGCGTGGTGGCCGGGGCCGACGCCGTGGTCCATCTGGCCGCGCGGCCATCCGTGCCGCGTTCCCTGGCGGATCCGTTCGCCAGCCACGAAGTCAACGCCACCGGAACCATGCGCGTCCTCGAAGCGTGCCGCCGCGGAAACACCCACCTGGTCGCCGCGTCCTCGTCGTCGGTGTACGGCTCGGTCGCCGACCTGCCCAAGCACGAGGGCCTGCCGACGCGTCCCCTCAGCCCGTACGCCGCCAGCAAGCTCGCCACCGAGGCCTATGCACTCGCCTACGGATCGACTTTCGGCCTTCCGGCGCTCGTTTTCCGCTTCTTCAACGTCTACGGCCCGCTACAGCCTGCCGGACACGCCTACGCGGCCGTCGTTCCGGCCTTCATCGACGCCGCGCTGCGCGGTCAGCCGCTGACGGTCTTCGGCGACGGCCACCAGACCCGCGACTTCACCTACGTCGGAACGGTCGCCCGGGTGCTCGCCGACGCCGTCGTGCGGAAGGTCACGAGTACGAGCACCGTCAACCTGGCCTTCGGTACCCGGATCAGCGTCCTGGAGCTCGCCCATCACCTCGCCAAGACGCTGGAGCTGGCGATCGACATCCGCCACGAGGACCCCCGCCGCGGCGACGTGCGCGACTCGCAGGCGGACGACGGGCTGCTCCGCAGTCTCTTCCCGGGTCTCGCGGCGGTTCCGCTGGAGGAGGGGCTGGCGGAGACCGTCCGATGGTTCCGCTCCCTGCCGGCGTACGCGTAGCAGAGTTGATGTGCGCTCGCGGGCGGGAACTCAGTGGTCTCCGCCGCAGGCCGCACCGACCGCCTGGACTCGGGGGCCAGTCCCCACCGGACCCGGCTCAGGCTGGACACCCGGATCCGACATCGACCGGGTGAGGCACCTCAGCACAATGAACCAGCCGGCCGTACTGAGGACCATCAGGCCCAGATTTCCCCATGCCCAGGCCAGTGTCCTGTCCGACGCACCGGCGCAGAAGTGGATGACGCCGGCCAGCATCCCGAGCTGACAGACGCCCTCGGCGGTGAGGAAGACCAGCCTGACCCCGGGGAAGCCCAGAGCCGAGGGCAGAACCTTGGACCAGATCGCCGTGCCACGCAGCGCGGCCCCTGCCAGCATCACCACCGCCGCGGTCGCCAGGATCGTGTACTGGGGGCCGTACATCAGGCCGATCAGCAGGCCAAGGAGGGAGACCGCGGCCACCACCGCGACCAGTCCGATGGCGCCGACGAGTGCACTGCAGCGGCGGACGTCGCGCATCACCGCCCATCGGCGCCCATGGGCTCCGGCCCGTGCAATACGCGGGTAGAGCTGTGACGCCACCGGGTTGACGACGCTCCCGAAGAGACGGCCCGGAGCACCGGCGATCTTCAGGTACGTCACCAGGGTGGGGCCACCGAGCAGTCCGGCCAGAAGGGAGACGCCGCTGTCCGAGGCCAGGGAGACGGATTGGGTCGCCGAACTCTTCACCAGGAAGGGCAACAGGCCCACCGGCATCGGAGCGGGGCCGTCAGCGGGAGGGCCGCACGCCTGCCTCACCTGCCGCCAGGCGACCACGGTGACGGACATGGTGGAGACAAGGCTGGTGATCACGGTGGCCACCAGGTAGCCGACCGTGCCGGCCGTCATCAATGCCGTCAGCGTCACCAGGAAGCCGAAGACCGCGAGCACCACGCGGATCACTCCGAGCCGCTCGAGCCGGTCGGAGATCGCGAAACCGACCGATGCACTGCCCCAGGGCGTGGCCGCTCCTGCCGCCAGCACGGCAGGCACGAGCAGCGACAGCCGTTCGGCGGGAATCCATCCGAGGGCCGCGGCGGCCGACGCCGCCGCCACGCCCAGGACCGTGGCCAGCAGCCCGGCCCCGATGTCCAGCCGGAGAAGCCGGCAGTACAGCCGGGTTCCGTGACCGGGGCCGCGACGTTGTTCCATGGGAACGAACCGCTGCTGTGCGTCCTCGAAGCGCGGATCCCACAGCAGGAACCAGACCGCTGCCATGGCCTGGGTCAGAAGCACCTCCCCCGCCGCAGTGCTGCCGACCAGCCGGACCAGTGTGACGGTGGTGGCGAACGAGAGTGCCGCCTCGATCTGGCTGGCGGCGGTGAGCGAGCCGAAGGTCCTCAGATGCCGCTGCCAGGGCAGGCGCCTCGCCCAGCGCCTCACCCACCTCCCGGGGTCGGTCCCGGCACCTGGGGCCTCCAGCGGCGCCGCCGTTGGCGGTGTACCACTCACCTGCTGCTGCACCTCCTCGTCACTCGGAGCGTGTGGCGGGCATCGGCCTCTCTGCCGCAACCGCCCCACGGCCCGTCCGACCTGGCGAGGCCGTCCCGACCCCGGCGGAGCAGGAGGATCCGGCCGGCCTGGATCCTCCCCGGCCCGGGAAGGGCGCGGACGCGCACGGGTCAGAGGACCTCGACACGCTCACCCCGGCAGCGATTGCGCGAGTCGAAGACGTAGGCCCCGGCTTCTTCGACGAGTGCGTAGTCGAAGGCATCGTGGTCGGTCGCCACGACGACCACGTCGGCCGCCCGGACCTCCGCCTCGGTGAGTTCGACCCGAGTGATCTCCGGGGGAACGAGGTACGAGTCGGTGTGCGGCTCCGCCACCACCAGCCGGGCGCCGAGAGCGAGCAGCGACCGGGCGAGGGCGAGGGCCGGCGACTCACGGATGTCGCCCGAGTTCTTCTTGTAGGCCAGACCGAGTTGCAGCACGCGCGAGCCCTTGACCGACTTACCGCGTTCGTTCAGTCCGCGGGTGATCCGCCAGACGGCGTGGGACGGCATGTGGCCGTTGATCTCGTTGGCCAGGGCAATGAATCGGAGATCCTGTTTCAGCAGCCTCTTGACCTGCCACGACAGATAGGACGGGTCCACCGGCAGACAGTGTCCGCCCACGCCGGGACCGGGTCGGAACGGCATGAAGCCGAACGGCTTGCTGCTGGCGGCCTCCACGGCCTCCCAGATGTCGGCACCCAACTGTCGGGACACCATGGCCATTTCGTTGACCATCGCAATGTTGACGTGCCGGTAGGTGTTCTCCAGCAGCTTGGTCAACTCGGCGGTCCGGCACGAACTCACCGGCACGGTCTGCTCCACGATGTCGCCGTAGAACCTCTCGACGCTGCCCAGGGACGCGGGGTCGATCCCGGAGATCACCTTGGGCGTGTTCTCCAGGTGCCAGTCGGGGTTGCCCGGGTCGATGCGCTCGGGGCTGTAGCCGAGGTGGAAATCCGCTCCGGCCCTCAGTCCGCTGCCCGCTTCCAGCAGCGGAAGCAGCAGGCTCTCGGTCGTCCCGGGATACGTGGTGGACTCGAGGATCACGGTGGAGCCGGGTGAGATGTGGGGGGCGATGCTCCGACCGGCGCACTCCACGAAACTCAGATCGGGGACGCTCTCACGCAGCGGTGTCGGCACGGTGATGACGCATACGTCGAAACCGCCGATCCCGTCGTAGTCGGTGGTGGCACGGAAGTGGCCGCTGTCCGTGATGGCCATGAGGCGTGCGTCGTCGACGCCTTCGATGTAGGAGTCGCAGCCGCCCAGGCGTTTGACACGCAACTCGTCGGTATCCACGCCGATGACGGAGTATCCCGCCTCGACCGCCCGGACGGCCAGCGGAAGGCCTACGTAGCCCAAGCCGACGACGATCAGGTTGCGCCTGTCGACCTCGCTGCTCTGACGCACCCTCATCACTCCGATTTTCTATTGAGGAACCGGCATATGCCGTAGCCCATTGATGCATACGCGGCAGCTCCGGCGCGCCCTTTCGGGATGTGTCCGGCCGACATCACCCTGATTTCGTAACGGGAGACTCGCCGAGCGTTCCGTCATCACCTGACGAGGTTCCAATCTCCGCTATTCATCGCATAGGTGAACGTTAGCTCGGCACTGTGATCGAGCTCCCCGGAACCGCGACCCCACCACCCGAACCGGAGTGACGCCGCACATGGATCGTTGTTCGAAGTACCTGGTCACCGGCGGAGCCGGCTTTATCGGCTCCCATCTCGTCGACGCACTGCTGGCTGACGGAAACAGCGTGGTGGTCCTCGACAACCTCACCACGGGACGGCAGGAAAACCTCACCCAGGCGCGGACGAACCCGCGTTTCCGCTTCGTCCACGGGTCCGTGCTGGATGCGCCGCTCGTCGACGAGCTGGTGCAGGAATGCAATATTGTCATCCATTTGGCTGCCGCCGTAGGGGTCAAACTCATCGTCGAGCAGCCGTTGAGGTCGTTCATCACGAACACAAAAGGCACCGAGACCGTCATCGAGTCCGCGCAGCGTTACGATCGCAGGATTCTCATCGCCAGCACCTCGGAAATCTACGGGAAGAACTCTTCAGGACCGCTCAGCGAGACCTCCGACCGCATCCTGGGCAGCCCTTCCGTGGCCCGGTGGTCGTACAGCACCGCCAAGGCGGTGGACGAGATCATGGCCTGCCTCTACCACCGGGAGCGAGGGCTGAGGTCGACCGTGGTCCGGTTCTTCAACACCGTGGGCCCCCGCCAGAGCCCGGCCTACGGAATGGTCATTCCGCGGTTCGCCCGGCAGGCAGTGCTCGGGGAACCCCTCACGATCCACGCGGAGGGCAGCCAGAGACGCTGCTTCCTGCATGTCGCCGACGCCGTCGCGGCGCTGCTGCTCCTGCTGGAACATCCCGAGGCGGTCGGAGAGACCTTCAACATCGGCGCGGACGACGAGATCAGCATCCGCGAGCTCGCCAACCGGATCATCGCCCAGACCGGAAGCGTCTCACCCGTGGAACACCTGTCGTACGCCGAGGCTTACGGACCGGACTTCGAGGACATGGAACGACGTGTCCCCGACACCACGAAACTCCGCGCACTGACGGGCTGGCAGCCCCGGCGCAGCCTCGCCGACGTGCTCGCCGACGCGATCGCGGACGCCCGTGCCGCAGAGCGCTACACCCAGTCGGCACACGTGCCGGCCACCCCGGAGCCACGTCTCCCCGCAACCGACGGACCCGTTCCCGAAACCGCTGTGGCGGGACGGTGACCGGCATCGGCGCAGTGGTACCCATGGCGGGAGCAGGCGCCGCGGCCCTGTTGCTCGGACTGCTGCTGACGGAAGCGATGCGGCGCTTCGCCCTGCGCCATGGGATCACCGACCGTCCCAGCGCCCGTAAGGCGCACACCCGGCCCACGCCCTATCTCGGCGGTGTCGCCGTCGCGCTCGCCACCCTTGCCGTGGGTACGGCCGTCGCGCTCGCCCGGGGTGTCTTCAACCCGGTTCTCGCAGTGGTGCTCGGCGGAGCGGCCATCGTGTGCGTCCTCGGGCTCATCGACGATCTGCGCCAGCTGGGCTCCAAGGTCCGGCTGTGCGTCGAGACGTCGGCCGCCACGCTGGTGGTAGTGGTGGGGGGGCATCCGACCGTCTTCGGCGGCGCGGTCGACGCGGTGCTCGCCGCCCTGTGGATCGTCTTCGTCACGAATGCGTTCAACCTGCTGGACAACATGGACGGCGCAGCGTCATCGCTGTGTGTCGTCATCGGAGGATTCGTCTGCCTGACTGCCCTGGCAGGCGATCCGATCGGCCTGGGTGTGGTGATGGCGGCACTGGCCGGGGCCTGTCTCGGATTCCTGTTCCACAACAGGCATCCGGCACGGATCTTTCTCGGTGACGCGGGCTCACTCTTCCTCGGCTTCACGCTGGCCTCCGCGATGATGGTGTCCCACGGTGGCGCCGCCGGCCTGTCCGGACCCGCCAGCCTGCTGCTCGCCACCCTGGTTCCGACGTTGGACACCGCGCTGGTGATGCTGTCCCGCTACCGGGAGTCGAGGCCCCTGCTGCAAGGCGGCACGGACCATATCGCCCACCGGTTGCGGCGCATGGGCTTGACGGTGCCGCAGGTGGTCCAGACGCTCAGCGCCTTCGCCGTGGTGGGCTGCCTGTCCGCGATGCTGGTGACCTACGGGTTGCTTGCTCCCGGCATCGCGCTCCTCGCCGCCTGCGCAGTGGGGATCGGGTCGGTGCGGCTGCTGCTCGAAGTCCCCGCTGTGGCCACCGCTTCGCCGCGCGTCGCGGTCCCGGCCGGCGCCCTGGCCGACGGGGGTGCCCGTACAGCACTCCGGTGGAGACTCAGTGCTGGGTCCAGACTCCGCCACAGGGCGGTGCGGCCGACGGGCGTGCCGCACTCGCGTGAAGCCACGAACGCCGCCGCGTTGTCCCCGACAGCGGGCACTCTGGTGGCACCGCAGTGATGCCGTAGACGAGTCGATCAGCAGCCACCGGGGCCGACGACATCGGCCCCGGCCTGGTGAATCGCTCTGGAACAACCGCCGGGCACGCCCTCAGCAAGGGCGTGCCCGTAGTACTGCCCTTTCGGCATCCGGGTGATGCTCCCGCGAAAAATGCGCGACCGGGCCAAGGCTTCGTGTTCGGCTGCCATTCAACACCTATGGTGCTGACCCGCGACGGCGCAAGGCCTCGTCGGCATCGGAAGGCGGCTCGATGACCACGACGCGTATCTGCGAAGTGATCAAGACCCTCGATGTCGGCGGTGCCGAGGTCCTCCTGGTCGAACGCCTGCGCAGGGCGCCCCGGTCCGACCGTGACTACACCGTGGTCTTCCTCCGAGCCGAGACGGAGGAACTGGTGGATGCACTCCGGGACTGCGGAGTGACACTCGTCGATCTCCGGTCCTGTCCGCGGAGGCTGCGCTACCTCGGACTGCTCCGTGCCGTGCGGCGCCTGGCTCCGGACGTGGTCAACGTTCACTCCCCGTTGCCCGCCGCGGTGCTGCGCCCCGCCCTGCACCTGATGCGCCGGCGCCCGGCGCTGATCTCGACGGTGCACTATGTGCGGTGTCACCCGCTGACGAGGCTGCTCGAACGGCCGACCCGGCGCCTTGACGATCTCACGGTGGCCGTCTCACCACAGGTGGCGGCCTCCGGCTCCGTGCGGGGCGCTCGCCATGTCCGTACGCGCATCCACGGTGTGGACGTGGCCGCGCAGCGCAGCTGGGCACGACGAGCGGACCAGGTGCGGGAGGAGTTCGGGATCCCGGCGGACGTCTTCGTGCTGGCGTTCGTGGCCAACTTCCGTCCGGTGAAGAACCACGCGCTGCTGGTCGAAGCAGCCGCTCTGGTCCTTGAGCGGCGTCCTGACGCGCTGTTCGTCCTGGCCGGGGACGGCCCTCTGCGCGAGCAGGTGCTCGCGGACATCCGCCGACGCGGGCTACAGGACCGAATGCCGTATCTGGGACGGATCCAGCAGGCCGGCCGGCTGGTGGCGGCTGCCGACACCCTGGTTCTGGCATCCCACTACGAAGCGATGCCCGTGGTGGTCATGGAGGCACTGGCGTCCGCTGTGCCGGTGGTGGCCACGAGAGTCGGGGGAATCCCCGACCTGGTCCGCGACGGCGACAATGGCATCCTCGTCCAGCCCGGTTCACCACAACGGCTGGCGGAAGGCATCCTGCGTGCCATGCGGCCCGAGGTCCATTCCGCGCTCGCCGCCCGAGCGCTCGCCGACACCACGTCGGTGGACGTTGCCTCCACCGCCGCATGGTTCGACGACGTCTACGCCGCCTTGGCGAGCGGAGCCCGGGAAAGCCGAAGAGACGCCGTCCCGGGGGGAGTGCAGGTCCGCTGACTCCTCCGCGTCCTCGGTCACCGCTGCCTTCTGTGGTGTCCGCCGTCAGTCGCCGCACGTGGGGTAGGGCTCCACATGGGCCTGCAGCGGTGTGACCAGCGGCTGGCGCCACAGCACGGGCGCACGGTCACTGACCGGCTCCAGGAGCTGGAGCGTCAGGGTGCGGGCGTGCTGCGCGGGCAGCTCCAGGTCCAGCGTGTAGACCGGGTGCCGGAGTTCCTCGCCGATGCCCACCAAGGCGGTCCGGCCGTCGAGGGTCGCACCGGTGAGCTGTGCGCCCGTGCTGGCGTAGTAGGAAACCAGCACCCGGTTGTCTCCCGGCCGCACGGGGTACGCCGGCTTGTCGCCCCGCTGGGTGACGTAGGGAGGAAGCCCCGACCGCGGCGCCCGGTTGGTGAGAGTGATCCGCGCGGTGACGAGCCGGCCTTGCGGCGTACAGCGGCCCGAAACCCAGTCCAGCTCTCGCTCCAGGTAGTAATCCAGCTTCCCGCCCGCAGCGTTGTTGACGACGAGTCCGGCGAAGGAGCCGGCCTCCTGGGGAAACGTGCCGCTCAACGGACGGGTCGACAGCAGACGTTGCTCGTCCTCCCGGGCGCTCCACACCTTCAGCCGTCCTGTCGCCGCGTCACCGTACGCCGCCTTGAGCAGTCCGGGAATCCGTCGCGGATCGTGGAAGGCGTCCACCAGGGTGGTGACTGCCGTGCGCGCCACCCCGAGGAGGAACGCCTTGCGCCGCGCGTCGTCGGAGTAGCGTGCGTAGCCCGTGCGCTCCGTGAGGTCCAGCATGTTGTCACCGGTGAGCGCCGCGCCGTCGGGCAGTCGTCCCGGGCCCGCCACGCGCAGCAATCGGCCCAGGGTGGTGGGGTCCAGGGCGATGACCCCGTCCACCCTCTTGCCGCTGCGCTGGCGCCAGGTTGCCGCCCAGATACGGGCGGCGTAGGGGAAATGCGGGCTGAGATTGGAGTTGGCCCAGAAGCGGGTGGGCTCGTACCGGGCATAGCGGGCGGTGTATTCGGATCCCAGATCGACCGCAGGACTGCCACCCGTCACCCCGTCGTCATTGCCGAAGGTCTCGAAGTGCAGTCGTCCCCGTTCGGCGGTGAGCACGGCGAAGGCCCCCGGCATGCCGCCGGTGCCGCGGGCTTCCGCCGTGTTCTGGACGCCGACGAAATACCGTCGAGGGTCCTGGTCGCCCAGCATCGCCGGCAGTACACGGGCGGCCACGGCGGCATCAGACGTGACGGGGGCGATCCGGTCGAGCAGCCCCACCAGTTGCGTGCGCGCGTGGTCGGCCGCCGGCAGCCAGGTGGTGCGGGGAAGACGGCCGGCCTCCGCACGCGTCTCGGTGACTACCCGTGCCGCCCGCTCCAGAGCCGGAGCCTTGCCGCCGAAGGCGGACAGCAGGGCACCCCTGCCGCCCTCACGGGAGTCATCGGCGAGTTCGGGAGCGATGCGCACGAACGGCGGAAGTACGTCGTGCGTCAACCGGTCGGCGGCGCTCGCCGCGCCGCGAACCGTTTCCGCGGGTCGGCCGAAGAACGGCACCTGCGCGAAGAGGTACCAGGCGGGTCCGGTGGTCAGGCGATGCGCCCGGGCGGCGTGCACCGCCGCAGAGCTCATCGCCGCCCCCGAGTCGGTTGTCGCTGCCCCCGAGGCAGCGTTGCCCTTCGTATCCACGACCGAGTGCCGCAGCGCATCCAGCGACCGCTGAGCGGCCAGCAACTCCGTCCGGGCCAGCAGACCGGTGCCCACGATCCAACCCGCCAGGGCGAGACACAGGACGGCGACGGCCGACAGTACGTACCGGGCACGCGGCCGGGGGAATCGGCGCCGTGCCGGCTCCGTCCTCGAAGACCGCCCCGTGTTCTCGAGGAACTCGAGACGCTCACGCAGGTGTCGCAGCCACACGGAGAACTCGGTGATCAATGGTTTTCGAGCCACGAGGCTACTCCACCCCCGTACCGCCGCCGGGTGGGACCCCTCCTGTCGCCCCGCGAAGAGCGTGGCCGGGCCGGTCGCCCGGACGAGGGGCCACAGCGGCGGCAGCGGAGGCTGTGCCGACCGCCCGCGCGCCACGCCACATCGACGGCGTTGCCAAGTTCTCCACGCTCCTCACATGAGTCCAGGCCCGAACAGGCGAGGCGAAGTGGCTCTACACACGCATACATGTCCCGGGTAGCGTCTGATAACGCCATGGAATCCCTAAATGACCGAATGGCCCAATAAATCATTCTTACTTCGTCTGACCGCGCCTGGCTCCCGCCCATGTGCGATGTGCCGGTCTGGTGTCAGTGGGCGAGTGTCAGTGACGGCACGTCAGGCCGGGATGTTCTCGCTGGTCGGGCGTTGAGGAAGAGCGCGGTGACTGTCGTGGGGTGGTGTGTGCGGGGGGTGTTGCTGTCATGGGGCTGTGAGGTTCGGTCGTGATGACACTGGGATGTTCGGCGTTGTGTGTCACCGACGTGTAGGTGTATTTGTGCTGCTCAAGGGCAGTTGGATCGGTCGATCATGGTGACAGTTCCCCGAATATTGCAGTGACGTGAAGCCGTATCGGCCGGTGTCGTGTTCGCCGTGTCTCCTTTGTCTTCCTGGTCTTCACGGAGCCGTCTGGGCGTGTGGAGTGTGTCCGGCGGTTCTTGGCAGGTGCTGCGGGGGTGCGGTGCCGGTGCCGGTGCCGCGGAGCCTGGCTGGTCCAGATTCCCGCGGTAGTCCCGAGGGTCATTAGCACGCGCATCTATCGAACTGGCGGGAATGTTCTGCTGTCACCCGCTCGGGTGAGCGGCTGGGCTGGAAGCGTACGCGCGGCTCATAGCCTCGCATCAGACGCATCCGTCACACACGTGTGTCTGGCTGAACTGCCCTGTGTCCCAACGCTGTTGGAGGCTGTAAGAGTGCGGTTCGCACTGTAATGCCGGGTTTGGTGTCGCTCGATGGGGTGGCGTTGGGGCATCTCTGCCGGTCAGGCGTTCGAGGTTCGCTTGGGTGGCGGGATGAGTGGTCGCAATCCGTACCCGAGTGATCTCACCGACGAGCAGTGGAAGTTGATCGAGCCCGTGATCAGCGCCTGGAAGGCCGAGCACCCCTCGGCCACCGGCCATCAGGGCAAATACGCGATGCGGGAGATCGTCAACACGATCCTCTACCAGAACCGCACCGGCTGTCAGTGGGAGTACCTGCCGCACGATCTGCCGCCGAAGAGTGCGACGTACTACTACTTCGCCGCCTGGCGTGACGACGGCACCGACCAGAGCGTTCACGACCTCCTGCGCTGGCAGCTGCGCGAGAGCCGGAAGCGATTAGCCGACCCGAGTCTGGTGGTCCTGGACACCCAGAGCATCCACGCGGCCGTCGGCGTCCCGGCCGACACGACGGGCAAGGACGCTTCGAAAAAGGTGCCGGGCAGGAAGAGATGCCTGGCCGTGGACGTGTTGGGCCTCGTCGTCGAGGCCGCCGCCCTGCCGGCGTCCGCGCACGACAACGCTGCCGGCATCGCCCTGCTGAACGGTGTGGCCGCGCAGACCGACACGGTGCGCAAGGCCCTGGTCGACCAGGGCTTCAAGAAGAGCGTCGTCGACCACGGCAAGACTCTCGGCATCGATGTCGAGATCGTCGAGCGCAACCCGGCCGAGAAGGGCTTCGTCCCGCAGGCCAAGCGGTGGATCGTGGAACAGACGAACGGGATCTTGATGTTCTACCGCCGTCTCGTGCGTGACTACGAACACCGGCTCGCCTCCTCCCGCTCGCGGGTGTTCTGGGCGATGACGTCGGTCATGGCCCGCCGCCTCACCGGCATCACCCTCCCCTCCTGGAGGGGCGCGTGAGTGAGATCCTCCAGGTCGAGGCCGTACTGGCCTACGTCGAGGTCCGGATGAGCGAAGTCTCCGAGCAGGCCGGACGGCTCCGGGACCAGATCGCCGAACTCACCGCCCGCCTCTGCGAGTTCGACACCGAGAGCGAGAATCTGCAGATCACCCGCAAGACCCTCCTCAGCCTCCCCGCACCGGCACCGGCACCGGCACCGGCACCGGCACCGGTCGACGATCCACCCCGCGCCGAGGTGCCGGAACACCCCGCCTACCAGCAGATCCTCACGGTCCTCGCCGACACCGGCCATCCGATGCGGGCCCGCGACATCTGCGAGGCCCTCGACCTTCCGATCCTGCCGAAGAACACCGAGGGCATCCGCTCCAAGCTGAAACGCCTGGTAACCCGCGGTATCCTCACCGAGCCCGAGCCCGGCTTGTTCACCCAGCCCCGCCCCTGAGCACCAGCCCACCCCACCGAGCAGGGCACCTCACCCAGACCTCATCGCGAATCGGGCATCACGGCGCGAACCGCACTCTAAGTGATCACCGTGCCGTTATCCGCCCGCTCACTCCAGGGGCGCTGGCAGCGCTGACGACGCTGGACGACGCCTCGGAGACTGCGGAGGCGGGCTTGGGGCGGCATCGGGACGAGTTGCGGCCCGCTGCTGTGGCCCGGCTGCTGCGGTTGCGTGGTGCGGGGGAGTTGACGACTGCGCATGTGCGGCTGGTCGCCGAGTCAGTGGACGTCAGCGTGGTGTGGCGCTGGCTGGCGCAGGCCGAGGAGACCGGTTCCACGGAGAAGCCCGAGCGCAGGCGGTTTCGGATCACCGACGAGATCATTGATGTGCTCGCCGACTACCAGGGCAACGTCAAGCGGGCCCACGAGCACCTGACCCGCCTCGCCCTGGCAGCGGGGGAGGAGCCGGTGGGGCTGACCACGCTGCACGACGCCATCGCCCGTGACCTCGACCCCGGTTTCATGGCGGGTCTGCGGGAGGGCATTCCGGCCGCCCGCGGTTTCGATCCCGCCTTCCAGCGGCCGGCGGTAGCCCGCAATCAGGTGTGGGAGGGCGACCACAAGCAGGCTCCCACCGTCGTGATGATGCCCGACAAGAAGCTGTCGAAGGTGTGGGTGACATGGTTCGAGGACCGCGGTACCAGCTATGTGATGGGCTGGGCGGTCACCGTCGGCTCCGCGCACCGAGGATCGGTCCTGGCGGCCGTGCGTGCGTCCGTGCTGCGGGAGGACCCTTACGGCCCGGCCGGGGGACTGCCGCACCTGGTGCGCGTCGACGGCGGCGCCGACTTCCTGTCCAAGACCGTCCGGCGGGCCTTCGGGCTCCTCGGCGTACCGGGTACGCAGCGCCCGCCACAAAGGGGGCGTCGATTAATTGATGGAGCGTGTCACGTCAGCCTGTCGTTGATGTTGTGTGCATGACGTAGGCGGCGAGTTCGCTGGGGTCGACGAGCCGGACGGGCAGTGGGTCTGCGTGGTGGCCGTGTTGCTGGAGCAGGGGCCGGACCTGCTTGATCAGGGTGCGCATCTGGTTCTCGCCGATGCGGAAGAGGTGGGCGGTCAGTGAGCAGGGCAGCCCGCGCTGATCGAGAACGGCGGCCCAGATCATGCTTTCCACGGCGAGTTTGCGGTGACGGGGGCGCTGGCCGGTGGGCACTTGATCGATCAACGCGCGGACGTCTGCGGTGAGTTGATCGAGTGCGTGTCGGGTCATCCCGGTCAGTACGGGGTGGGTTGCCATGGCGGTGTCGAAGGTGTGGGCGTGACGGGGGTGGGCCCGGCGGGTGGGTGGCTGGAGGGGCCCGGCGGGGACGCCGGGCTGGGGCGGGATCGTGTAGTTCCACTCGCCGTGGAAGCTGTCGGGGGTGATGGTGAGTGCGGCGGCGTGCTGGGCGTCGATCTCGATACCGATGGGGTAGGTGCCCTCGTCCAGGCGGGCGTTCACGCTCAGCCCGGTGCTCGTGGTGGTGGCGGCGATGAGGTTCAGGGCGACTTTGTAGCTGGTCAGGGGGCGGGCCCGCCAGTTCATCGAGATGAACGAGAACAGGCGGTGCTCCACTTTGTTCCATTTCGACGTGCCGGGCGGCAGGTGGCACACACTGATGTGCAGGCCGGTCTCGGTGGCCAGGGCGGCGAGGTTCGCTTTCCATGCCTTGGCCCGGGAACTGTTGGAGCCGCCGCCGTCGGCGGTGAGCAACAGGCGGCGTGCGTTCGGGTAGGCGGCGCGGCCCTCCTCCTTCCACCAGCGGCGCAGGGCGGCCACCGCGAACGCGGCGGTGTCATGGTCGGTGCCCACCACTACGTAGCCGGTGTTGCGTCCGACGTCGTAGATGCCGTAGGGGATCGCGGTGCCGGCCGCCTGGGAGGGGAAGTCGTGATCGAGGACCTTCACGGGCCTGCCGGGCGGGGCCCATTCCCGCCCTCCTTGCGCGAACAGCCCGATCTGTTCCTTCTTCTTCGTGTCCACACTGATCACGGGGTCGCCGGCGTCGAGGAACTGGCGCACCTTGTCGTTGAGGTGGTGGAACTGGGCATCGCGGTCCCGGTGACCGCTGCCGGCCAGGACCTTGGCGTTGCTCCGCAGGCTGAAACCCGCCTCCTTCAACAATGCGGCGATCACGTCCCGACCCGCCGCGCGTCCCTGGGCTGCGAGCTCGGTGGCCAAATGCCGCAGCGACTTCGTGGTCCAGGTCAACGGCCCTATCGGGTCACCTTGCGTGCTGTCCTCGACCAACGCCAGCAGTGCGGCTCGGAGCCCCGGGTCCTTCGCCGCCAGCGCGGGACGCCCCGCACCTCGCCGACGTACCCGGCCATCGGGCCCGGCATCGTCCTCCAACTCGACAAGGCCCCGACTGACGCACCCCGTGGAGACCCCCGCGGCCCTGGCGACAGCCGCGATCCCTCCATGTCCGAGTTGCCGCGCTTCCGCCGCATACAGCAGACGGCACTGCCGCTCGTTGAGATGCGGAGTCACCGCCTCGAACTTCGCCCGCAACGGACTGATCAACTCATCGAAACGGCCCATATCACATCAACGAACCCAACTCCCGGAAGCAACCCGTAAATTCGCGACGCCCCCCGGGGTGTCGGTGAGAGTGCGGTTCGCGCCGTGATGCCCGATTCGCGATGAGGTCTGGGTGAGGTGCCCTGCTCGGTGGGGTGGGCTGGTGCTCAGGGGCGGGGCTGGGTGAACAAGCCGGGCTCGGGCTCGGTGAGGATACCGCGGGTTACCAGGCGTTTCAGCTTGGAGCGGATGCCCTCGGTGTTCTTCGGCAGGATCGGAAGGTCGAGGGCCTCGCAGATGTCGCGGGCCCGCATCGGATGGCCGGTGTCGGCGAGGACCGTGAGGATCTGCTGGTAGGCGGGGTGTTCCGGCACCTCGGCGCGGGGTGGATCGTCGACCGGTGCCGGTGCCGGTGCCGGTGCGGGGAGGCTGAGGAGGGTCTTGCGGGTGATCTGCAGATTCTCGCTCTCGGTGTCGAACTCGCAGAGGCGGGCGGTGAGTTCGGCGATCTGGTCCCGGAGCCGTCCGGCCTGCTCGGAGACTTCGCTCATCCGGACCTCGACGTAGGCCAGTACGGCCTCGACCTGGAGGATCTCACTCACGCGCCCCTCCAGGAGGGGAGGGTGATGCCGGTGAGGCGGCGGGCCATGACCGACGTCATCGCCCAGAACACCCGCGAGCGGGAGGAGGCGAGCCGGTGTTCGTAGTCACGCACGAGACGGCGGTAGAACATCAAGATCCCGTTCGTCTGTTCCACGATCCACCGCTTGGCCTGCGGGACGAAGCCCTTCTCGGCCGGGTTGCGCTCGACGATCTCGACATCGATGCCGAGAGTCTTGCCGTGGTCGACGACGCTCTTCTTGAAGCCCTGGTCGACCAGGGCCTTCCGCACCGTGTCGGTCTGCGCGGCCACACCGTTCAGCAGGGCGATGCCGGCAGCGTTGTCGTGCGCGGACGCCGGCAGGGCGGCGGCCTCGACGACGAGGCCCAACACGTCCACGGCCAGGCATCTCTTCCTGCCCGGCACCTTTTTCGAAGCGTCCTTGCCCGTCGTGTCGGCCGGGACGCCGACGGCCGCGTGGATGCTCTGGGTGTCCAGGACCACCAGACTCGGGTCGGCTAATCGCTTCCGGCTCTCGCGCAGCTGCCAGCGCAGGAGGTCGTGAACGCTCTGGTCGGTGTGAACCGTTCCGGGTTTGATCGAGGCTCGATCTTTTGGAAGGATCGAGTCCGTTATGGCGAAGCAATACCCGAAGGAGCTCAAGGAGCGGGCCGTGCGTCTGGTCCTGGAGACTCGTGATCAGTACAAGACGGAGTCCGCGGCGATCCGCTCGATCGGCGCGAAGCTCGACATCGGGCCTGAGTCCCTGCGGAACTGGGTGCGGCAGGCCGAGGTCGACGCCGGCGCCCGGAACGGGACCACGACGGAGGAATCCGCCCAGCTCAAGGCCCTCAAGAAGGAGGTCGCCGAGCTGAAGCGGGCGAACGACATCCTGAAGGCCGCAGCGAGTTTCTTCGCGGCCGAGCTCGACCGGCCACACACACGCTCGTAGCGTTCATCGACGAGTACCGGGACCGCTTCGGCGGAGTCGAGCCGATCTGCAGGACGCTCACCGAGCACGACTGCAGCATCCACCCGTCCACCTACTACGCGTACAAGAAACGTCCCGTGTCGGCCCGCGCCCTGCGGGACGCGGAACTCGCGCCGCTGATCGTCAGTATCTACCGGGACAACTACAGCGTCTACGGAGCCCGCAAAATCTGGGCCGAGCTCAGGCGCCAGGGCCACGCAGTGGCCCGGTGCACCGTCGAGCGGATCATGAAGCTCGAAGGCATCACGGGAGCGGTGCGCGGGAAGAAGGTCGTCACCACCGTGGCGGACAAGGAAGCCGAGCGGGCCCCGGACCGGCTCGGCCGGCAGTTCGTGGCCAGTGCCCCGAATCGGGTGTGGGTCGCGGACTTCACCTACGTGGCCACCTGGTCCGGCACCGTCTACGTCGCGTTCCTCGTCGACACCTACTCCCGCCGGATCGTCGGCTGGTCCGCAGCGACGAACAAGCAGACCCCGCTGGTGCTGTCCGCACTGGAAATGGGTCTGTGGCAACGCGACCGGTCCGGAAACCCCGTTACCGCAAGGGAGTTGATACATCATTCCGATGCCGGATCTCAACTTGGGTTCAAGGAGTCGTCGCAACACTTCCGCTTTGTGTCGATAGTAGGTGACTGTCGAGAGTCTCGGCTGGGGTCCTCCAGCCAAGGGTCTTGCGAGGTCTGCTGTTAAGGGCGGCGGCGACGGCGGCGAGGTCTTCGCGGGTGTGCCTGCTGAGGTCGGTGCCCTTCGGGAAGTACTGCCGTAGCAGGCCGTTGGTATTCTCATTGGTTCCGCGCTGCCAGGGGCTGTGCGGGTCGGCGAAGTAGATCTCCAGACCTGTGTCGATGCGGAGCAGGGCGTGCTGCGCCAGTTCCGAACCCTGGTCCCAGGTAAGGGACTTGCGGAGCTGGGAGGGAAGGTCGACGATCACTTCCGCGAGGGCTGCACGTACGGCCTCGGCTCCGTGACCGGCAAGCGCGGGGCCGTTCTTGGTCCGTGGGCCGCCGTGGCCGGGCATCGGCGGCAGGTGCAACAGCATCGTGAACCTGCTGCTGCGTTCCACCAGGGTGCCGATCGCGGAGCTGTTCAGGCCGATGATGAGGTCGCCCTCCCAGTGACCGGGGACCGCCCGGTCCTCCACCTCAGCCGGCCGCTGACTGATCAGCACCTCCTCGGTGACGAATTTCTTCCCCCGGCCAGCGGTGCGGGCCCGGGGCACTCGTAGGGCTCGGCCGGTACGCAGGCAGGCGACGAGTTCACGCTTCAGCCCGCCGCGGCCCTGGACGTAGAGCGCCTGGTAGACCGCCTCGTGCGAGATACGCATGGACTCATCATCGGGGAAGTCGACCCTCAGCCGGTTGGATATCTGCTGTGGGCTCCACGATGTGGCCCAACGGCGGTCCTGACGCCTCGGCTTGTTCCGTCCCTTCCACCGCGATACCGCGGGCCCCGGCGCAGGTGCACCGTCCTGGTAGCGGATCTCTCCGGCCAGGCGGTCCTGGACGTACTCGTGCAGCCGCTCGTTGCCGGCCAGCTTGGACAGTTTCGGCCGCTGCGCGGCCAGTTCGGCCTTCCACTGAGGCTCCGCCAAGCTCGTTTCCGCAGGTCAGTTGGTCTAGTGTGATGTTCCGGTGAGGTCCTCGCGCTGGCAGGCGGGGTGATCGTTGGGGCGAGATCATCCGCCTGCCCCGTCAGCGCTGTACTTCGCTGTTAGCCAGGACGAGCAGGGCCCGCAGGAGCGTGGTCGCCTGCCGGGTGTCCGTGCGGAGTTTGGTCAGGATCCGCCATGACTTGAGGTTCGCGAAGCCGTGTTCGTTGGCGGCGCGTTCGCGGCTGACCAGGCGGTTCGCTTCCTTCTCGGCGGCCGTCAGCTGGTGATTGCGGGTGGCCTTGCGGCCAGTGATGATCACCGGGTCGTCTTCGGGCTTGTCGTCCAGGCCGACGAAGCCAAGGTCGGCCAAGGCGCCGAGGCCGGCCTCCCTCAGATGTCCGGTGATCTTGCTGTGGCGGGCGGTGGTGATCTCGCTGGACCGGCCAGGCTTGGCCGCGGAGATCCAGATCAGGTTGCCCTTCTCGTCGGTGAGCGCGAGAAACAGCAGGCCATGGGCCTTATGTTTGCCGGAGTAGTTCTTCCGGTCGTCCTTTCCGGTGCGGCGGTGGGTGCGGATCAGGGTGCCGTCCAGGAGGACCACGACCCCGCCGCTGCCGGCGATCTTCTTCAACGCGCGGTCCAGGCGTGGGGCGCGGGCGGCCAGCAGCTCGACGACTTCTTTCACCCAGCGGCGGACGGTGGACTCGCCGACCTGGTTGCCGTCGGCCATGTCGGCCAGGCGCTGGTCGTGACGGAGTACGGCGAGCACGACGACGGCCTGCTTACCAGGTTCGGCCTTGCGCCAGACAGAGCGCATCCGGTTGCGGCGTTGGCGTATCAGGCCGGCGACGAGATCGATGGTCCGCTTCGACAGCGGGAGACGAACCTGGTAGACAACATCCTCAGGGCCCTCGGCGGGCTGGTTTTTGGTCACACACTTACCAACTCCCGCCGGGGGTCTTCGCGTTACGGCATAAACCGGCCCGTCCGGCTGACGGCGTCACCGGTCAGCGTGGCAGGTAACGCCCGGACGCGGTGCGCGAGAGCCAGCCCCGGTCGGCCAGTTTGCGCAGCCGGCCCCGGACCGGCTCGATCTTCGCCGGGGTCGCCTCCCGGCCCAGCCCGAGGGCGACGTCCTTGGCCGTCACCGGACCGTCCGCCCCGGCCACGATCTCCGTGACCCGCCGATATTGCGAGGTCAGGACCTCCCGTCCCATCCCCTCGACGCGGTCCGGCACCACCCGCATCCCGCCCGCACCCGGACCCACCGTCACAGCGGCCGGCTCCGGCTCCGGCTCCGGTGACACGATGCCCGGCGGTCGCCGTCCACCATCGGTGGCCTCGGCCCACTGCCCGAACACCACCTCGGCAGCCACCAACCGGGCGACCTCCGTCTCGAGTTCGCCCAGCTCCTTGCGCAGCAGCTCGGCACGTTTCGCCAGCTCAAGCCGCCGTTCGATCGTCCACGTCAGCACATCCGCCATGAAGATCCCTCCCGGCGCAGAACCTACGCGGCGCCCTCCGAACCTCACTCCAGAACCCGCGAGATCACCCGCGCCGGACGATCTCGTGCTAACGATCACCCCGCCTGTCAGCGTGAGGACCTCACCACCGCATCACACCAGCCCCACTGACCTGCGGAAACGAGCTTGGCGGAGCCTCACTGCGCGATCGACGCCCGGTAGGCGAGCTGTCCATTGCGGGTGGCGGCGTTGCGCCGCAGTTCCCGCGAAATCGTCGAAGGGGTCCTGCCCAGCCTGCGGGCGATCTCCCGGACCCCGGCGTCCTGAGCCTTCAGCAGAGCGATCTCTTCACGCTCTTCGAAGGAGAGATACCTGCCCGACACCGGGCCAATCTGGATCGACGGCATCCCGCCACGTTCCCGGAACCACCGAGTTCCCACGGGCCCCGACACGCCGCACGCGATCGCCGCATCCTCACTGGTCAGCCCCTCAGCAATCTTCTTCCAGAAGACACGCTCCACATCCCGACGAATCGGCGGTCTGCCCGGCGATCGCATCGCCGGGCGCCCTGTTACCGCCGTCGTCCACCCAGTCGGCCGTCCCATCGGACACCTCCACGATCAAGGTGTTGCGACGACCGGTTGAATCCGCCCAATACACCAGCTTCCGTCTCGCCACCCACCTGGCCGCCGAACAGATCGCCGCGTCCATCGGCACCGTCGGAGACGCCCTCGACAACGCCCTGATGGAATCGACCATCGGGCTCTACAAAACCGAACTCATCAAGCCGCAGCGGCCCTGGAAAGCCCTGAGCGACGTCGAGCTGGCCACCGCCGAGTACGTCGACTGGTACAACCATCGTCGACTCCACGGTGAGATAGACCACGTCCCACCCTCCGAATACGAAGCCATCCACTACCAAAACTCGCAAGAACCGCAGGTCAAAGCCACAATCTAGAGCCTCTACCGAACCCGGAACGGTTCAGGCACCCCCACAGACAAAGCGACGACCAGTACGCCGGGCACCGTAGCCGGTGCCACTGACATTGATACTCGTAGCGGGTTCCGGTGGTCGTGGCTCTGCCACTGACTGACACCCTGCTGGGTTGTCTTCCGGCTGTACCGTCCGGCTGCAACCGCTGCCCGTCGCGTCAATCCGCATGTCACAGGAGGTCCGCGTCGGCGCTCGTGAGGTTGGAAAAGGCTGGGAGCATGACACACTCAACCGGTCCGTCGGCGACCAGTGCCCGCCCCGGTCGCTGAGGAGCCTGACGACGTGCTGGTGCGCCGCATGCTCATCCAACTGCCTCTGGGCACGCCGACATCTTCGGACCGGGACGGACCCCGCGTAGCGCGCCTGCCGCTTCACGTCACGGGTATCGGAACGTCCAAGCAACCAATTTGGCTAGGAGCTTGTAATGGTGCGGATGGTGCTGCGTGACAAGACCGCGGCGGAGCCCGGGGACCGGGTTCCCGGAAAACCGCCCCTGTCTGTGCTCGGCCGGGTACTGGCCATGCTGCTGGCCTTCGCGGCGATGGTGGGATTCGCGGTGGTGCTGGCCCGGCTGACGCTGGAACCGTCGGCGGCATCCGTGCCGTTGACGCACAGTAATCTGCGCCCTGGTGACTCCATCCGTGCCTATCTCGCCCAGCCCGCGTCCTTTGACACGGTCAAGCAGCTCGGCGGCAATATCGTGATGGGTGTGCCGTTCGGTGTGCTGCTGCCGGTGCTGGTGCCCCGTACGCGAGGGCTGGTCCGGGTGGCGGTGGTCACCGCTCTCGTGATGCTTCTCGTAGAACTCGTCCAAGGCGCCCTTATCATCGGGCGTACCTTCGACATCGATGACGTTCTGCTCAACACCACTGGTGCTCTTCTGGGTTACCTGCTGATCGGCCTCCGGCTGGGCCGTGCAGTGCATCCCCGGCGCCGCCACTGGTGGCACCGATTCACCAAACACCCGGTGACTGCTACGGATCCGGCATAACTGAGCTTTTCCAGCCGCCCCTCCGGCGGGTGAGGTTTCGCGCGGTGTTGACAAGGTCGGCGAGCAGGGCGGGGCCGTCCTGCGGGGCGAACCTGTCCCAGGTGCTGGTGGGAACCCGTCAGGGCCGGTGGGCAAGCCGGATCCGCCCGCCGACACCTCTACCTGCGACAGCTGGGGAGAGGTGTGGACTGTCCGGAGTCGGCGCGGCGGCGGCCAGCACGGTCCCGCACGGAGTGCCGCACCGGGTCCCGCTCCGAGTCCCGCACCGGGTCCCCCGGGCCCGCCGCGGTCCGCGATGAACACGCAGGCCACGGCGCCGGACAAGGGGGAGCGCGGCGCCGACTACTTCCGTACGAGCCCCCTTTCCGCAGCCCGGCGGGCGACCCGGCCCGGTCCCGCGGGTCCCCGCGGCCACCACAGGCTCCCGGTCCCGGCGAGCGCTCCGGCCTCCCCCACCTCCAGGGGAGGCCGGAGCGCCACCCGACACGGCGAAGGCCCCGGACAGCCCCGCGGTCATGCGCTGGGGCGTGACCGTAATCCTCGCAGGGGGGGCGCCTGCCTTCGGGTATACCTGCCAGCCGGCACCGCCGGACCGACCCGAGTTCACCGTTCGGGCGATGGTCGAGATCATCGGCTTCGTTCACACCGGTTCCAACGATCCTTCCGCCATCCGGGGCATGTGAAGCAGCGTCCGTGAATCGCGGGCGAGCGGAGATCGAAGCGAGCCGCAAGCCGAGCCGTTTGTGTCACGTGTGTCTGCGCGCCGCCGCACGCACACCGGGTTTCGCCGCTGGACCTGCGGCGATGATCGACATCGGTGCAAGGCTCAAGATTCCTTGCCGGCCAGGATCCTGTCGGCAAGGTAGTGCGGACACGTCCTGGCATGCCAGGTGACGGTCAGACGTCCCTCGTGGGTGGCAAGGGTGCGCGCCGCCTTCCGTGCGGGGCGCGCCTTGCAGTACGAGCAGGTGACGGTCTGCGGCCGAAGTACATCCACCGGGCCGCCCCTTCCTCCTTGCCGAGGTCCCGCAGGTTCATGTCCACGTCTATCAAACTTTGCGCATGATCCGGACCCATACCCGCCTGTACGGCCCAGGAATCAAAGGCCAGGCCGCCCGCCAGGACACCGGAGTTCGGTCCGGTCGTACTGCGCCAGAGCGCTCTGGGCACCGGTCCTGCCCCTGCGCACCCATGTCGGCGCGGTCTGCCCACGACCCTGGCCCGGGTCCCGGCCCGGGCGCAGGGCCCTACCAGGAGCGGTGGTCTGGGACCGTGGGGCTGTTGCCGGTTGCTGGGGGCCGGTGTCGGCGGGCGGGGTGCGGAGCAGGAGTTCGAATGCGTGGCGGACAGTGTCGGCTTCGGTGGGGCGGAGCTGGGCCAGGGCGGTGTTAATCCAGGCCGGTCGCAGACGCGCACGGCGGTGTCGATTCCCGCCGGGGTGGCGGTGACGCAGGTGATCCGGGGGCGCCGGGGTCGGGCTGGCGCTCGATCAGCCCGAGGGCGGCGAGCCGACTGACTTTGGCGGTGATGTTGGACGGGGCGCAGCGGAACCGGTTCTGGCACGGCCTCGTTGTACGAGGCGGGATGCACACCCCTGCCGGCTCCTTTCCGGGCACCCCGAGCGCCGGAAGGGAGCCGGTACCTCACGGCAGTGCCGAGGCAGATAGTGCCTGCTTCCAGACAGGCACCGTCGCAGCCTTGACCGCCCCGGCCCGGTGATAGCCACCGGTTCCCCAGGCGATCAGGAGACAGGCGACCTTGACCAGCATCACGCAGCCCACTGCCACATGTCACATCCCGGCGGACGCCGAGGATGTCCTGCTCGGCGCCGGGATTTCCGGCCGCGGGGCCCGGCGCGCAGTGGACATCCCCTGGGCCGGGGAAGGGATCGCGCCCTTTGAGTGCTTTTCGTGATTCCGGTGCTCGTTCGGCCTGCTTGAGGGTGCGGGTGGGGTGGGGGCGTGGTCAGCTCCGGTGGGAGCGGCGCCGTGGCTTGCTGGGTGACGGGCAGCGCATCGCGTGTCGTCCGTCGTGTGGCTGGGGGCCGTTCGTCGAGGCTCTCTTCCTGGTTCTGCTCTCTGTGGGCTCGTCTCTTCAATCGTCAGGAGTTCGACCGTGAAGTTTCGTCGTACTGCCGCAATGTCCCTGGCCGCTTCGGTCCTGGTGGTCGGCGGTGGGCTGTTGACCGCACCGTCTGCTGCTGCCGACCCTGTTCCCCCCGATGCCGCCGCCTGTGTGGGCCTGCTCAAGGACGCGGCCACCGCGGCCGCGGCCTTCGCGGCCGCCAACGTCACCTATTCGGCCAGCATGGCCGCCGCCCTGGTCATCGCCGCCAACCCTGCCGCTGCCCAGGCCACGGCAGGGGAAGCCCTCAAGGCCCAGAAGACAGCCAACGATGCGGCTGCCGCCGCTCTCAAGACCGCAGCCGCCGCGGCAGGTTGTGTGCTGCCGGGTGCCACCCCGCCTCTCCCGGCCTCCTGACGTTGCGGGGGCAGTTGCCCCAGCGGCACAACGGCGCGCCTCAAAGGCGTTGACGACGCCTACCAGGCAGAACCGGTCGTGCCTCAGACCCGAGGAGCAGGTACGGCATTGCTGCCCTTGGAGAACCTGCGGAGGGGCGGCAGGGAGACCTTCTGCTCGAGCCGCAGGGGGCCTAGGGCGTGTATCTGGTCGTGATCAATATGTGGGTTTCGCTCTCGTGGGGCGGGCGGATCGGGTAGTCCGGTGTGTATGACACGGGCGCAACTGACGGACCAGGAGTGGGAGTACGTCGAGCCGTACCTGCCGATCGGCGAGTACGGTCCGTTTCCCGCCCGGTTGCGGCAGCAGTTCGAGGGTGTGATCTGGAAGTTCCGCTCGGGAGCGCAGTGGCGTGAGATGCCTGCCGATTTCGGGGCGTGGTCCACCGTGCACAACCGCTTCCGGCAGTGGCGGGACGCCGGAGTCTTCGAGGCCCTGCTGGAAGGGCTGATCGCGAAAGCGGCCGCGCGGGGCGAGGTGGACCTCTCCCTGGTCAGCGTGGACTCCACCACGGCCCGGGCCCACCACGACGCGGCCGGTATGCGTCTGGGCCCCGGCGTGCTCGACGCCCTGGAGGAAGCTGCCGACGAGGAGAAGGCCCGGTCAAAGGGGGCACCGAAGACGAACAAACCGGGCCCGGGGCCGACGGCGGCGCCGAGCGAAGACGCGTCCGGCGGCGCCGCAGGCTCCGACTGAAGGCCGCCCTCCTCGGGCGCTCGCGGGGCGGGCAGACCAGCAAGGTCCACATCGCCTGCGACCGCAAGTGCCGACCGCTCGTGCTGACCCTGACCGTGGGACAGGCCGCCGACAGCCCGCAGTTCATCCCGGTCCTGGACAAGCTTCGGGTCCGCGGCCCGGCAGGCCGCCCCCGCACCCGACCCGACGCCGTCGCCGGCGACAAGGCGTACTCCTCCCGCGGCAACCGCGCCTACCTGCGCAGACGAAACATCAAGGCCGTCATCCCGGAAAAGAAGGACCAGACCGCCAACCGGAAGAAGAAGGGCCGCCAAGGCGGCCGGCCCCTCACCCACGACACCGACCTGTACAAGGAGCGCAACACCGTCGAGCGCCTGATCAACCAACTCAAGGCATGGCGCGGCATCGCCACCCGCTACGACAAGACCCCCGAAAGCTACCAAGCCGGACTCCACCTGCGGGCCTCCATGATCTGGATCAAGCACCTCACGCGAACCACTCAATGATCACGACCCGATACACGCCCTAGCAGAAGGGGGTGGCCCCTCTGCGAGTCGGCTGTTCAGTTCTGGGCACCTTCACGACCGGTGACGCGCGGTCTCGGCGTGTCAGCACCCGGCCGTGCCCTGTCACTGAACAGTCGGTGTTCCGACTGTTCAGTGACAGGGTCAATGTGCGGCCGTCAGCCCTGGAGCCGCGCCAGGTGTCCTTGCGCAGGGGTGGCTCGGGACACCTGGTGCGGGCAGGTCACGGTGTTCCGTTGGCTCCGTTGGCGCAGGGGCTGCCGCCGCCGAAGGTCCCGCCGAGGCCGCCGGCCCCGCCGTGGAAGAGGAGGCCCCCGGTGGCGTTGCCGCCGGCGCCGCCGATCCCGCAGGCGCCGTCGGCGCTGGCGCCCGATTTGGCGCCGCCGTTGCCCCCGTTGCCGCCGTTGCCGCCGACATTGAGGATGCCTCCGGAGCTCAGGCCGCCGGCCCCGCCGATACCGGCGGCGCCACCCGGGTAGGCGCCGCCGGAGCTGCCGTTGCCGCCGTTGCCGGCCCTTCCGCCCTTGCCGCCCTTACCGAAGCTGTTGATGCCGCCGGCACCGCCGTTGCCGCCCGCACCACCGCCGTGGCCGATGCCACCGTTGCCCGCGTTGCCGCCGGCCCCGCCGTCCGATCCCCCGGCGCCGCCGAGGCCGCCGCGGCCACCTGCGCCGGCGTTGACGCCGGAATTGCCGCCGGCACCGCCGGCGCCGCCCGCACCCCCGTGGGTGCCCATGCCGCCTGCTCCACCCGCGCCTCCGGCACCGGTCAGGCCGCCGGCCGCGCCGTTGCCGCCGTTGCCGCCCGCGGAGCCGTCGGGGCCGGCGTTGCCGCCGACAGCACCTGCCCCGCCGGAACCGCTGCCAAGGCCCGTGCCGCCCTTGCCGCCCGTACCGCCGAGCCCGCCCAGGACCCCGTTCCCGCCGGGACCACCCGCGCCGCCGGCGCAGTCCCCGCTTCCGGTCGCGGGGCCGCCGGCGGTGCCGGGAAAGCCGTTGGGGTGGGAGGCGTTGCCGTTGGCACCCGCGACGCCGGCGGTGCCGGCAGTACAGGCAAGGGCGGAGGCGCTGGCGGGAGAACCGAGGAAGAGTGCCGTGCCGGCGAAGAGAGCGGGCAGGGCGAGGAGGGCGGTGGTCTGTTTCCTGTTCATGACGGGGGGTCCTCTGGCTCAGGTGAAGCGAGGGTTGATGCGGGGCTGAACGAGGCCGACGCGGAACTGAAAGAGGAGCAGGGCTCCCCGAAACTTTTCCCGGGCCGCAGGCCGGCAGACAGTCGGTGAAATTCCGGACTCTTTTCATAAGACACGAATTTCTTAATATTTATACTGGAATGAGGAGTGCGATATTCATCGATATTTTCCCGCAGGGGCAGTCCTCTGAATGCAGTAAGCAAACTCACCCGTACGGGGCGTTTGGCCGGGATACACTGATGCGGCCATAAAGCGCTCATGACGCGCCGCCATCTCCCGGCTCTCCGGGTCCCGTAGCTGCTGAACTGCGGGTTCTTCCAGGTTGCGGTAGCCGAAGGCAGCTGCAGGCACCCGGCGCCCGGGGCCCTGTGAGCGCGCCGGAGCAGCGCCGGGGCAGATAGAGCTGCAGGATGACGGCTATTGCGCCCGCCGGACGCCATTTCCTTGTTTAGCCTCGCCGTTTCAGTTGCTGCTGCTGAGTGACTGGGCGGGGCGTTTGGGACGGTGCTGGTCGGTGGGCGTGGCGACGGCCCGGCGCGGTGGTCGGGTTCTCCAGGATTCCTCGGGTCGTGGGTGGTCAGGGGCTGCCGGTCAGATGGCTGGGCGGGGCAGGGCCGCGAGTCGGTGGAACGCGGCGGCGAGTTCGTGTCTCCAGGGCCAGGTGGCCGAGATTCGCAGGTGGAGGCGGCGGCCGCCGCGGGTGAGACGGGCGGCGACGTGCAGTAGCTGGTAGCGGAGTCTCTTGGGCTCGGCATGGGCCAGTTCACCGTCCAGCAGCAGGACGCGGGTCCAGGCGAGGAGGTCGATCGCTGCGAGGCTGAGTTCGAGCCAAGCCGCGTTGATGGCGAAGTGGCGGGAGGGGAAGCGGCCGAAGCCGGTGGTCTTGCCGCAGCGGATGTGGTCTTCGACGGTGGCGTGTCCGCGGTGGCGGACTTCCAGGAACTGGGCGGAGCCCTCGTCGGAGTAGGGGGTGTCGGTGAGGAACGCCTGGTGCCGCAGGCCCTCGTCCTGGTCGAACAGTGAGAGTTGGGCGCCGGGGTGCGGTCGTTCGCAGCGCACGATGACGCGGGTGTGCCGGCCGGGTAGCCGGAAAGGTCGGTCATGCCGGTCAGTTCGGCGATCTCAGCGCCGGCACGCAATGTCCCGTTCTGCTCCAGGGCGGGATGCCACACCTGCTCGGGCAGGGCCCGGATCGCGCGGCAATGTGATCCGCAGCGGTGTTTGCTCCGGCGTTCCCGGGCCGCAGCCGCCCGGACATGCCCTCGCCTGTATTGGCCAGGGAACACACCAGAGGGGGGAAGCCGAAGCCGCCTTTATAGGTGGGTGCTGCCTGCTCCTTCTCGGAGTGGCAGGTCACCAGCGTGGCGTCGATGTCCAGGACCAGGCCGGGCACCTCCCGTCCGCCGGCTATCGCCGCCGGTATGCCGGAGCGGGTCTCGGATGCCTGCAACCAGGCCACTCCGCGTGCTTGGGCTCGGGCCAACCGCAGGCGGTCCAGTACGCGTTCGTCGACGGCGTCCAGCAGACGCCAGGCCGTCGGTGTCGAGGCGACCGGGCCGAATACCTCGCTCTGGTCCCGGAGTACGGCCAGATCCGTGATGGCCTCGCCGCCGTCAGCCAGCATCACGGCCAGATCGACGGCCACCCGGCCCGGGTCATGACCAGTGCCGCGTGGCCGAAGCGGTCTGAGGGCGGCGGAGTACGTGCTGGTCAGCCTGGTGGCATCGGCGAGATCAGCCAGCAACCGTGCCCCGGCATGCCCGACCACCCCCGAACCGTCGGCGGAGACATGAAGCCTGGGACGAGAACCGATACCCTGCACGCAGAAAGTGCCTTCCACCTGGACCGACAGAACCCCTCGACAAGGTTCATCGTCCCCGCTCAGAAGGCACTTTCGCGTTACCGCTCATGATCCGGACCAAAGCCCAAGTGAAACGCGCAGGTTAGGCCGACGTCGCCGAATCCAGCAATTTTCGACACTTGCCGCCACTCGCCTGCGAGTTCGAGGGGCACGCCTCCGGCGTCACCTGCGACTCCAGGACGGGACCACCGTTCAGCCAACCAGTCAGCCGTCATGCGGTCTTACCCCACGGGCCAGCGCGGGAGGAGCCTTCTCGGGGCAGCACATCGGGTTTAACTGGCCGCTGCTCATGTTTCTTATCGAAGCCCCGCACCTCCCGCACAGGCATTTGAAGCCAGAGTTTGGCGAATCTCTCTACTTCCAGACATTTGATCATCCAGCACAGTGCATGCCGCGCTATTCCCGCCTAGTTTGTGGGTGTGCCAGCCGGAGAATATCTCCGGGTGCACAAACCGAAAGGCGTACCTCATGCGCATCTCGCGCAACACCGCCATGGCCCGGACCCTCCTGATCAGCGCGATCGCCGTAGTCGGCCTCGCGACCCCAACCCTGGCTTCCGCGACGGCTCTCACCGACGCGGGCAGTTCCCGGACTTCCATCCTGGGCGTACTCGGCCTCCCCGGCGCTAACGGCGCCAACGGCGTGGGGAGCAACGGCGGTATCGGTGGCCTCGGCGGCACCGGTGGAGCGGCCGGTGCGAACGGCAACGGCGGCAACGGCGGCGCCGGGGGCAACGGTGACGGCAGCGGAAGCACCGGCGGTGCCGGTGGCGCGGGCGGCGCCGGCGGGGCCAACGGCAACGGCGGCAGCGGAGGCGCCGGGGGTGTTGCCAACCAGGGCGGCACCGGTGGCAAAGGCGGCGTGGGCGGCGTAGGCAACGCCGGTGCGGGCATCGCCGGCGGCAAGGGTGGCAAGGGCGGCGCGTCAACGGCAGGCGGCACCCACAAGGGCGGCACGGGCGGAGCGGGCGGCGCCGCGAGTCCGGTGTGTCCTGGTAAGCCCGGCGGCGCCGGCACCGCCGCCACGTTGACCGCGGACGGCATCACCGGCGCCACCGGCGCTGCTGGACGCACCACTCTCCCCTGCTGAGCAACGCACCGGACCGGCCCGGCATCCGGACCCGTATCCGGCAAGGGCCCCCGAAGGACGCGTTCACGGGGCCTCACACCACACGATCACTGACCGACGACTGATCACTGACGCATGGTGAGCAGAGCTCGGACGAGTCGCCCGGCTGGGCTTCCCAGCCGGGCGACTCACGTCGTGGGGCGAGCGTCGCGGGGCGGCCTCGCTTCAAGGCGCGTAGCGAGTCATGATCAAGCTGCGCAGTCCCCCCTGGGGGCGGGGCCTGGACCGGTAGACCTCTTCGCGCGACGCGAGTGCGGTCGACCGACGAGGAACGGCAAATCGGGCCGCTCCCCACCGGAGTAGTACACGCTGCCTCGGAGCCCGGCCCGTGCGCCGCCCCCTGAGGGGTGCGCAACCAGCGGGGACCCCGGAGCCCGCAGCGGCCATCCGCACCCGGGCCCCCGGCCCCTCACCCGCCGCGCCGTTGGCGGTGCACAGTCCGGCCGGACAGCTGCCCGCTCCAGGAGGCTCGCTGCGCCCGGTGTTCGCCGCAGCATCCGCCGAAGCCGCTACGGGTGGACCGGGCGGCATGACCTTCCCCGAGTGGTGGGTTTTCAGCGTGAGGTCCGTGCGCTGACCCGCAGTTGACCGCTATCCCTGCGGTCATGATCACGAACCTGGTACGCGGCCTGGCCGCACTCTCCCTGTCCCTGGCACCGCTCATCGTCCCCTCCCCCGCGCAGGCCGGTGAGAGCCGTGAGGGCTACACCCGCCGCACCCCGCCTCGACCCTCTCCACCGTGGCGCCGGCCCCGCTCGCCGTGACACCCTGACCCTCTTGGGCATTCTCCTGGCCAAGACGGAAACCGATACCGCTCAGCGCGCCCCCGCCGGGCAGGAACCGCCGTCCGCCCTGACACGCCTGCTGGCCGGCTACCACGCCCAGACCAGCCTCCCCGACGGCACCCGCACCCAGGACTGCCATGAAGCTTCGAAGGCGCTCGCCCCCGCCCCGAACGCACTCGGGGCGGGGGCGAGAGGCGGGAGTTGGGCCTCAGCGGTTGTGGTGGAGGAGGGTGCGGACCAGGCGGCACGTGGTGTCGGACGGGGGGCGTATGCCGAGGAGTTCGGCGGTGGCACGGATCTTGTGATTGGTGGCCTGGGTCGGGTGGTAGACGCCTGCGTCGAGCAGTGCGATGGCCAGGCGCATCGCCTTGAGGTGGCGGTTGTGCGTCTCGTACCAGGCGCGCGGCTGGCCGGCCGGGAGCGGGCGCTTGGCCAGGGGGTGCGGGGCGATCGTGAACAGTGCGGCCGTGGGCATCCGGGCATCCTCCTGGAGCGGTCGGGACCCTTGCTGACTCCTTCGATTTTACTGCCCACCACTGACAATCGGCCCTGGCCAGAGGGGGTTTGGGGTGAGGTGGGCAGGGGTGGCCGGAGGTACGGTTGGGGCATGGAGATCTGGATCAATCCCGCGTGTTCCAAGTGCCGCAGCGCTGTAGACCTGCTGGACGCCGAAGGGGCCGACTACACCGTGCGCCGCTACTTGGAGGACGTACCGACCGAGGACGAGATCCGTGCGGTGCTGGAGCGGCTCGGGCTGGAGCCGTGGGACATCACGCGCACCCAGGAGGCGGTGGCCAGGGAGCTCGGGCTGAAGGAGTGGGCGCGGGACGCCGGTTCGCGGGAGCGGTGGATCGGGGCGCTGGCCGGGCATCCGAAGTTGATCCAGCGGCCGATCATCACGGCGGAGGACGGTACGGCCGTGGTGGCCCGTACGGACGACGCGGTACGGGACGCCATGTCCCGGTGAGGTTCAGCGCACCGGTGCTCGCTCATCCTCGCCGGGCGTCTTCGCCGTGGCCAGGGCGATGCGGTTCCAGGTGTTGATCGTGAAGATCAGGGCCAGGAGCTGGGCAAGCTCCTGGTCGTCGAAGTGGGCGGACGCCTCGGCGTACACCTCGTCCGGCAGTCCGGCGTCCGCGATCCGCGTCACCGCGTCCGTGAGGGCCAGGGCCGCCTGTTCCTTGTCCGTGAAGAAGTTCCTGGCCTCCTTCCACACCGCGACCATGTGCAGTCGCTCCTCGCTCTCGCCGGCCTTGCGGGCGTCGGTGGTGTGCATGTGGAGGCAGTACGCGCAGTGGTTGAGGTGCGAGGCGCGGATCTGCACCAGTTCCACCAGCGCCGGGTCCAGCCCCTCGCGGGCGGCCGCGTCGAGGCCGATCACGGCCCGGAACGCCTTGGGGGCTGCCTTCGCGAAGTTCAGCCGGGCGGTGGTGGAGGTGGTGGGCTGCTTGATCTCTGTTGTCGTCATGGGTACGAATCTATGGTCTCGGGCGACCGGCTGAGGGGTGCAATCACGTGGTGGAATCATGGGTCAATTCCGCTGAGGGAATCGGCAGGGATCTGTACGTCGAACTGGAGCGGGAAGGCCCCGGTTCCAGCAGCCGCCGGGCCGCTCTCACGCGGGCGCTGCGCGAGGCGATCCGGGGTGGGCGGCTCGCTCCCGGGACGCGGTTGCCGCCGTATCGCTCCCTCGCGGCCGACCTCGGGCTGGCCCGTAACACCGTCGCCGACGCGTACGCGGAACTCGTCGCCGAGGGGTGGCTGGCGGCCCGGCAGGGGTCGGGGACCCGGGTCGCGGAGCGGACGGCGCCGGCCGCGCCCCGGCGGCGGGCGCGCACTCCGGCGCGGGCTGCTCCTGCGACGTACGACCTGGTGCAGGGCAAACCGGACCCGTCCGCCTTCCCCCGCACAGCCTGGCTCGCCTCGGCGCGGCGGGCACTCACCGCCGCGCCCCACGACGCGTTCGGCCCCGGAGATCCGCGCGGCAGGGTCGAACTGCGCCGGGCGCTGGCCGAGTATCTGGCGCGGGTGCGGGGGGTACGGGCCGATGCCGGGCGGATCGTGCTGTGCTCGGGTGCCGCGCACGCGTTGCGGCTGCTGGCGGGTGTGGTGGGCGGGGTGTGGGCGGTGGAGGCGTACGGGCTGCCGTTCCACCGGGGGCTGCTGACGGACGGCGGTGTACGTACGATCCCGATCGGCGTCGACGAGGACGGCGCCAGGGTCGCGGAGCTGGGAGGGCAGCGGGCCGCGCTGCTCACCCCGGCGCACCAGTTCCCGACGGGCGGTCCGCTGCACGCGCAGCGGCGGGCGGCGGCGGTGGACTGGGCGCGGGCCACGGGCGGGCTGGTGGTCGAGGACGACTACGACGGCGAATTCCGTTACGACCGGCAGCCGGTGGGCGCGGTCCAGGGCCTCGATCCTGAACATGTGGTGCTGATCGGGTCGGTCAGCAAGGCGCTGTCCCCCACGCTGCGCATCGGCTGGATGGTGCTGCCCGAGCGGCTGCTGGACGACGTGGTGGCGGCGAAGGGCGAGCGCGAGCAGTGGTCGAGCGCGACCGAGCAGTTGACCCTGGCGGACTTCTTGATGTCGGGGGCGTACGACCGCCATGTGCGCCGGATGCGGCAGCGCCACCGGCGCAGGCGCGACCAGCTGGTCGCCGCGCTGGCGGAGCGGGCGCCGCAGGTGCGGGTCACGGGGATCGCGGCGGGGCTGCACGCCGTGCTGGAACTGCCGGCGGGCACGGAGCGGGCGGTGGTGAAGGCCGCGGCCTGGCAAGGGCTGGCGGTGGAGGGGCTTTCGGACTACCTGCATCCGGATCATCGCGGGGATGGGGGCGGCGGAGGTGGCGGCGTAGGTGGTGGTGACGGGCTGGTCGTGGGGTATGCGACGCCGGCCGAGCATCTGTACGCGGACGCGCTGGAGGCGTTGTGCCGGGCGCTGCCACCGGCGTGACGAGTGGCGGCCGGAGTGACTGGGGTAACTGGATTGGCTGGTGCGGCTGTTGAGATGGCTGGGGGCGGCGTACGTACGTACGGGCACAGTCGCACAGCCAGGAGGCATACGTGTCGCGTAAGAAGACCCTCAGCCGCAAGAAGAGTCTCGCCCTGCTGGCGGGTGCCGCCGCGATGGTCGCGGGCACCGCAGTGGTGATGACCGGTACGAGCCAGGCCTCAGTGGCCTGCGACGGGCTGGCCACCGCGCTGGCGAACAACGAGGAGTTCATCGCCGGTCAGCGGGCGAACCCCGATGCGCAGTCGCAGGCGCGGATCGCCAACCGGGAGGCGGTCATCGAGGAGATCAAGCGTAAACAGGCGGCGTCCGGGTGCGACGAGCAGGCGCCGCCGGTGGACGGGTCTGCCCCGCCTGCGGACGGGACGGCTCCACCGGCCGAGGAATCCGCCCCACCGGCCGGTGAGCCGGCCCCGCCGGTGGACGAGTCGGCGCCTCCGGAGGCCGGTGAGAGTTCGGATGCCGCCCAGCCGCCGGGGCAGGCGCCCGAGGGGGCGGTCGGCGAGGTCGTCTGCGCCGGGTCGACCGTCACGCTGTCGGGCGAGGGCGGCGCGCCGGCGGCGTCCAGCGGCGAGTTCCCGGTCGGCACGACGCTCAAGGTGACCAACCTCGACAATGCCAAGTCGACCACGGTGAAGGTCACTTCGGCCTCCGGCAGCTGCGCTCTGCTCAACAACCAGGCGTTCGAGGAGGTCCGCGAGGCCGGGAAGTTCCTGATCCGCAACGCGCGGATCGAGCGTGTCGGGTAAGCCGTCCTCTCAGGTACGTACGCCACTCAGCAGCGCGTCCACCGCACCACCGTGGAAGGCTCCCGCCGCGTCGCCGCACGGCGGGAGCCGGTTCACCCCCGCGGCGGCCCGGAACTCCACCGCCGTGCTGGTCGTACACGGAGGCGGCACACCCGGCCAGGCACCGGCGCGCGCTCCGACCGCGCCTTCGGCCCGGCCGGCACGGATATGGGCACCACGTGCGGCCGTCCTCGATTTCGTGACCGCACGGCGCTCGTGACGCGTGGGAAACCTGAGTAACACGGGGTTCACAAGCGGGCAACGGCCGGGAAATCCCCGCTTGCGAGGCTGCGTGCACAAGCCGCAGCACCGCAAAGGATGGCGTCCGTGACCTTCAAGGCCGAGTACATCTGGATCGACGGCACCGAGCCGACCGCCAAGCTTCGCTCGAAGACGAAGATCCTTGCCGGCGGCACCGAGCTGCCCGTCTGGGGCTTCGACGGATCCAGCACCAACCAGGCCGTGGGTCACGCCTCCGACCGCGTGCTGAACCCAGTGTTCTCCTGCCCGGACCCGATCCGCGGCGGTGAGAACGTCCTCGTCATGTGCGAGGTGCTCAACATCGACATGACGCCGCACGAGTCCAACACGCGTGCCCTGTTGCGTCCGTTCGCGGAGCAGTTCGCGGGCCAGGAGCCGATCTTCGGCATCGAGCAGGAGTACACCTTCTTCGACGGCCACCGCCCGCTCGGCTTCCCCGAGAGCGGCTTCCCTGCCGCGCAGGGCGGCTACTACTGCGGCGTCGGCGCCGACGAGATCTTCGGCCGCGACATCGTCGAGAAGCACCTCGACCACTGCCTCGCCGCAGGCCTCGGTATTTCCGGTATCAACGCCGAGGTCATGCCGGGCCAGTGGGAGTTCCAGGTGGGCCCGCTGTCTCCGCTGGAGGTTTCCGACCAGCTGTGGGTCGCGCGCTGGCTGCTGTACCGCACCGCCGAGGACTTCGATGTGTCGGCGACCCTCGACCCGAAGCCGGTCAAGGGTGACTGGAACGGCGCGGGCGCGCACACCAACTTCTCGACGAAGGCGATGCGCGAGGGCTACGACGCCATCATCACCGCGTGCGAGTCGCTGGGCGAGGGCTCGAAGCCGATGGACCACGTCAAGAACTACGGCGCGGGCATCGACGACCGCCTCACCGGACTGCATGAGACCGCCCCGTGGAACGAGTACAGCTACGGCGTGTCCGACCGCGGCGCCTCGGTCCGCATCCCGTGGCAGGTCGGGCAGGAGAAGAAGGGCTACATCGAGGACCGGCGCCCCAACGCGAACGTCGACCCGTACGTCGTGACGCGGCTGATCGTCGACACGTGCTGCACCGCGCTGGAGAAGGCCGGCCAGGTCTGATCACCACGGCTCGCACAGCCCACACAGCCCACAACTCGCACAGCTCCGCACGCGCGCAGGGGCGCCCACCGGACAAGCGGGCGCCCCTGCGCGCGTCTTGGGCCGGTGGACCGGAGGGGCTACTGCCGGCGGCCGCCGTCTGCTTGAATTGGGTTCATGGCCAGCTACCGGGAGAGCGCGACAGGTCGACGTATCGACCTTGAGCCGTTCTGGCCCTCCCGTCAGCATCACGACTTCGACCGGGTCTGTTGTCGCGCGACGAACGCGCGGTCCCTCCAAAGCCGTTGAACAGCGGTTTTCGGTCGGCGCGCACAGCGTAGTACGTCCCTCGACGACTCCCTCGCGCGAAAGAGCTGTCTCATGGCGAAAACCCGCCCCTTCTCCGCCGCACCCCAGCCCCACTCCCCCGCCAGCGCCGCCCGCCACCGGCTGCGGGCCGTGGACCGGGACGAGGTGGTACGTACCGGGACGGCCCTCGGCGTCGGTGACTTGCTTCCGCCCGGCGCCACGTGGCTGCCGGCACCCCCGCACTCGGTTCCCACCCTGCCCGGCCGGCCGCCCATGGTCGGCTACCTGGTGCTGCTCCCCGCCGCCCAGGCCGGCGCTCAGACAACCGCTCAGACCGGCCGCCCGGCCACCGCCCCCCTGAGCGGTTCGGGCAGCGAGGACGGGACGCCCGGCACCGGGCCGGTACGGATCGACGGAGCCGAGCGCACCGCCACCGTGGACGGCCGGACCCTGGACCTGACGTACCTCGAATTCGAGCTGCTCGCGCACTTGGTGGCGCACCCCCACCGGGTGCACACCCGAGACCACTTGGTGTCCACGGTGTGGGGGTACGGCCACGTGGGCGACGGCAGGACCGTCGATGTCCACATCGCGCGGCTGCGCCGCAAGCTCGGCGCCGAGCGCCGCGCCACGATCCGCACGGTGCGGCGCGTGGGCTACAAGCACACGCCCTGACGGGGCGCGGCAGCGGGGTGCTTGCCCGTGCAGGCGCACGGACAAGCACCCCGTCTCGGCGCGGGCTCAGGCCGTCGTACGGGCGCGGAGCCTGGCCGCCAGGCCGAGCGACGCGTCGACCGCCAGGAACGCCAGCAGGCTGATCCCCAGCAGCGGTACGAACCAGCCTGCCAGCGCGGTGAGCGCCACCAGCGGCAGCAGCACCGTCACCGGCGCCTTCCGCCAGGCGCCGCGCGGCATGGGCCGGCCGACGGTGAACCTGCGTTCCCTGGTCGGCCTGCGCAGCCACCACATGCGGTACCCCCAGGCGATCAGCAGGATGAGGGCGACCATGAGGGCGGCCAGGGCCAGCTGGTTGGCCAGGCCGAAGGTGACGCCCATGTGGGCATCGATCCCGAACCGGGTGAGCTGCGCGAGCAGCGGATAGTCGGCGAAGCGCAGGCGGTCCATGATCTTGCCGTCGGCGGGGTCGACCGCGACCGAGTCCAGGTGGACGGGGAACTGGGCGTCGGTCTCCTTGACGACGTAACCACTGCCCTCGCTCGGCAGGATCACCGAGAGCTCGCCGTCGACGCCGGCTGTGCGGGCGGCCGCGAGCGCCTTGTCGATGCCGATGTCGGGGCCGATGTCGGGGCCGGCGGTGCCCTGGTGGTTGCCTCCGCCGCCATGGCCGGCGTGGTCGCCGCCGCCCTCGGTGAGCGCCGCGGACACGGTCGGGGTGGCGCCGCCGAGCTGGTCCTGTACGGCGCCGATGTTCTCGCCGGCGTACCGGGACCAGGTGAGGCCGGTCGCCGAGAGCAGGAGGAGCCCGAGTGCCGCCCACATGCCTACGGTGCCGTGCCAGGAGAGCGTGCGGCGGCGGCCCTTCGGGCCGCGTTCGGGGACGATCAGGTCGCGCTTGGCGGTGTGGCGGCGGCCGAGCCACAGCAGCAGGCCGCCGAGGGCGACCACCCACAGCCAGCTGGCGGCGAGTTCGCTGTAGTGGCGGCCGAGGTCGCCGAGGTGCAGGTCGCGGTGGAGCTCGTCGAGCCAGGTGCGCAGCGGCAGGGCGCCGGAGCTGCCGTAGCTGGTGAGTTCGCCGCGTACCTGGGCGGTGTACGGGTCCACGAAGACCGCGAGTGACCTGTCCTCCGCGACTTCGGGCGTCGCCATCAGCACCCGGGTCGTGGCGCCGTTCTCGGCGGACGGCCAGACGGCGGTCACGGTGCCCTGCGGGTGGGCTTCACGGGCTGCGGCGAGCTGGTCGCCGAGCGGCAGGGTGCGTTCGCCCACGGAGACTTCGAGTTCGTGGCTGTAGAGGAACTTCTCCGCCTGGAAGGAGAGGGAGTAGAGCAGCCCGGTGACGGCGGCGACGAGCAGCAGCGGAGCTGTCAGCAGGCCCGCGTAGAAGTGGACGCGCAGGACGAGGGGGCGCAGGGCGGTCCACGTGGACCTGGGTCCGGCGGCCGGGGCGGCGGGTGACTGCGCCGTGGGCACGGGTTGTGCGGGTCGTGCGGGATCGTCAATGGCCATGACTGTCCTCGGAGTTGTCGACGAATGATCGGGAGCCATGCGCGGGGCATGGGGAGCGGCCCCCTGGTCACGCGGTCGGACAGCCGAGGCGGCTCAGACTGTTCGGAGGGTGCCCGGGGCGGGGGCCGTGGTGCGCGGTGCGGGTGCGCGCGGCGGCCCCCGGCGGGAGAGGGTGTGCGCGAGGACGACGCCGTGGGCGGGCCGACGGGTCGTACGGAGCCGGGGGCGCGGCTGCTTCGGCAGCCCGTGGGGGCCTGCGACGGCGAGCAGCAGCCGCAGCGGCGTGAAGGCGAGCGCCCCCACGGTGCGCGCCAGCCGGAAGAAGGCGGCCTCGCCGCGTGCCAGCCACAGGGCGCACAGCAGGGCGGCGGCGAGGTGGGCCGAGGTCATGGCGAGGGAGGAGGAGCCGTGGCCGTGCGCGACGGCGGTGGCGGCCTCCGCCACCGCCGCTGGGTCCATGGCCTGCTGGTGCACGGCCTGCTCCTGCATGGCGCCGGGCATCGGGTGGTGGCCGACGCCCGGGCCGGTGTCCTGCGCCGTACCGAAGACGAGGTGCAGGACTCCCTGTACGGCGAGGAGCCCGCCGCCGACGGTGAGGGAACCGCGCCGCCGGTGGCCCGCGACCCAGGCGATGGCGGCGGTCACCGCGAAGGCGGCGAACAGTCCCGAAACCGGAAGCTCATGGGCAGACATGGACGAATGCGCCACCGCGGCCGCAAGGACGCACACCGCCGCGAAAAGTGCGGCTCGGAGTGCGCGCAGGGGCGACCGGGCATCTGTCATGGTCCGCACATGCTGCCATCCCCGGCGTTGGGAGGTGGTGGTAGGTACACCACTGCGTCGGGGGCCGGGCCCAATGACCTCGTGGGGCGGCGCGGGCGAGACTGGCGCATGCCCGGCAGACCGGCCGCCGAGAAGAGGTGGGGCGCGTGATCGCGACGAAGATACGCACCGCATTTCTGGCCGCGGTACAAGGACTGGCACTCACGGTGGGTCGGGGGTGCGGATCGCCGTGCCGTACCGCCCGATGCCCGCCGGCCTGCGTTCCGGTGTCACCGGGCAGGTCGAGCGCTGCGTACTGATGTTGAAGGACCCGGCGACATGGCGGGACGTGCTGACGGGTACTGGCCGTCCTGGCATACCTGGACCAGGGCCGGCCCGGCGGCTGAGCGTCGGGCTGCTGAGCGCCGGTCACGCGGGCACCGGGGCCGCGCTCCGGGGCAGGATGGGCACATGACCGTCACCGAGGAAGTCATCCCGATCCTGCACGTCGAGAACGCCGCCAAGGCGGCCTCCTGGTACGCCCGTCTCGGCTTTCGGAAGCAGTGGGAGCACCGCTTCGAGGCGGGCTTTCCCGCGTTCGTGGAGGTGGCGCGCGGGTCCGTGCGGCTGTTCCTGTCGGAGCACCGGGGGGGGACGCGCGCCCGGACACGCTGGTGTATCTGCGGGTGCGCGACGTGGACGCGGTGGCTGCGGAGTTCGACGTAGCGGTGGAGAAGCAGCCGTGGGCGCGCGAGGTGGAGTTGCGCGATCCGGACGGAAACCGGCTCCGGGTGGGAACGCCGGCCGAATGACACGGTCCGTCCGCATGCGGGGCTCTTTGCTCATGGAGGTAGCTACGAATTCGGACGAGGTGTGAACAGGCCGTGAGCCGTGCCCGTATGGAACGGAGCGCTTCTCCCCTGCCGGGACATCCCTCAACCCTCCCCCGGCAACGAAGCAGAGGAGTTCCATGCGACGCGCATCTCGTAAACGATCCACGCTGGCGAACCGGGCGATTGCCGCTTCGGCCGCTCTGCTCCTGGGCGGGGGTGGACTGGTCGCGGTCAATGTCTACGCATCCGCGGGAGAAGGCTGGTCCGGCCCGCCATCGGGGCAGACCGGTCAGATCAAGAACGCCGGCCTGCGGATGTCGACCATTGTCTGTCCGGAGGTGGTGAACGAACTGACCGACGTACCCGACTCCGCGCGCCCGGAAGTCGACCGGGAGCTGGCGGCTCTCGACTCTCAGATCACGGACGCGTACAAGCGGTTCGCTGATTCCAGGGAACAGATGTCCAGGGACCCGAACCTGGCACAGAACGCCGTTCTCGGACCGCTGAAGGACAAGCGGACTGCGTCCGTCGACCGGATCGCCGTCGCCATCGACCGGGCGGCGGAGCGGCCCCAGGGGCTCGAAAGCCTCGCGCCCTGCACCCTGCGCGCCGACGACAACCAAGTGGCCGACGGCGGAGACGGACAGGGCGGGAACGGTAACGGGAATGGGACCGGGCAAGAGGGCGGGGGTGGGGGTGGGCAGGACAACGGGAACGGGCAGGACGGTGACGGTCAGGACGGCGGTCAGAATGGCGGTCAGGACGGCGGCGAAGGCGGTCAGAACAATGGCAACGGCGGGCAGGCCGGCAACGGCCCCAACGCCGCCGACTTCGTGGACATTCAGTCCGTCCAGCCGAACGTCCCAAAGCCCCGCAAGCTGCGCGGCGCCTCCCGCGGCGTCTTCAGCACGAACTGCGGCGTGAATGAGAACGGCAAATTCAACCCTGACAACGTCATCGTCGCCCCGGGTGTGAGCAATGGCGCACACCACATGCACGATTACGTCGGCAACCAGGCCAACGACGCCTTCGCCAGCGACGACGACCTCGCGGCCGGCGACACCTCGTGCCGCAACCAGGGCGACAAGTCGACGTACTACTGGCCCGTCCTGCGGCTGCAGAACGGGCAGAACGAAGCGGATGCCAACGCGGACGGCGGCGGGAAGGACAGCAACGTCGGAGAGATCCAGACGCCTTCCCAGGTCACGCTGAACTTCGTCGGCAGTCCCGTCAGCAGGGTCACCGCAATGCCCCGCTTCCTGCGGATCATCACCGGCGACGCCAAGGCGTTCACCAATGGTGACGCCAACGCCAACGCTTCCTGGAGCTGCACCGGATTCGAGGACCGCCAGCTGAAGGACAAGTACCCGATCTGCCCGGAAGGCAGCCAGGTCGTGCGTTCCTTCGAGTTCCAGAGCTGCTGGGACGGGCAGAACACGGACAGCGCCAACCACCGCACCCACGTGGCGTTCGCCCAGCCCAACGGAGCCTGCCCGCAGGGCTTCCGCGCCATCCCGCAGCTGGTGCAGCGGATCGTGTACGACGTGCCGCCGGGTCCGGGGTTCGCGGTCGACTCGTTCCCCGAGCAGCTGCACAAGCCGGGCACGGACCACGGTGACTTCATCAACGTCTTCGACAGCCGGCTGATGAACAAGGTGGTGGCCTGCGTGAACGGCGGCCGCCGCTGCGCCTGATCCCCCGCACCCCCACACCCCCCACCCCCCAAGGGGGCGGCCGCCCCACCGGCCGCCCCCCGTTGGCCTGCGCGGTCAGCTTTCGCGATGACCGGAGTGCTCGTCAGTGCTCGTCTCGTGCCCCCCATCGCCACTGTCCCCGGAGTGGTGCGAGGAAGTCTCCACGGTCCCGCCCAGCTGACCGCGCAGTGCTGTGACCACCTTCGGGTCGCCCACCGCGACCCACTTCCTGCCGACCAGGTACGAGCCGCCGTAGTCCTTGGCCTCGTTGATCCACTCGCGTTGTCCGCGATCGGTCGCGAAGGTGGCCAGCACGTAGCGGCTGTCGCCGGTCTTGCAGTTCGCCTGACGCAGCTCCTCCGCGTCCGTTTGTATGTTCGGCTTGCACCCGACCTTTTTCGCGAGCTGCTCCAAGCTGCCCTCCGCCGTCCTGGGCAACGGCTCTTCCGCGTCCTCACCCGAGCCGCAGCCCGTGACGAGGAGGGCCAGAACGGCCAGGGCAGAGGCGGTTTTCGCTGTACGTCGACCGTGGTTGCGCATGCCCCCATCGTGCCCCGTTGCGCCACCCGGTGGGGCGCGAACCAGTACATGGCACGCCCCATTGCCCGCCCCTCCACACCGTCACTAACGTGCGCTCCGTACGGCCCTGCGCCCTGTCGTCCCACCGAGGAGTGCCCGATGGCCGAGCAACTGTCGCGACGTACGCTGCTGGGCACCGCCGGCGCGGTCGGGATCACAGCCGCCGTCGGCGGGCACGCCCCCGCCGTGGCAGCGGCGCCCGATCACCGGCCCGCGCACGCCGCCCTGGAGCGGCTGCTGCCCGACCACGCCCACCAGTTCCGGCTCACCGCCCTGAGCGGCTCCGACCGTTTCCGGGTCACCGGCACCACAGGCCGCATCGAGGTCGCCGCCACCGGCCCGGCGGCGGCGCTCACCGGCGTCCACTGGTACCTCAAGTACGTGTGCGGGGCGCACATCTCCTGGTCCGGCACCCAGCTGCGGCTGCCGAAGCGGCTGCCCGCGCCCGGCGCGTCCCCGGATCTGGAACGATCGGCCACCGTCCCGCACCGCTTCGCGTTCAACGACACCCACGACGGCTACACCGCGCCGTACGCCGACTGGTCCCGCTGGGAGCGGATGATCGACGTACTGGCCCTGCACGGCTGCAACGAAGTACTGGTCACCACCGGCCAGGAGGCCGTCTACCACCGTCTCCTGCAGGACTTCGGCTACTCCGACACCGAGGCCCGCGCCTGGCTGCCCGCCCCCTCACACCAGCCGTGGTGGCTCTTGCAGAACATGAGCGGATACGGCGGCCCCCTGGCCCCCGAGCTGATCGCGAAGCGCGCCGCGCTCGGGCGGCGTATCACCACCAGGATGCGCGAGCTGGGCATGAGGCCGGTGCTGCCCGGCTACTTCGGGACGGTCCCCGAGGGCTTCGCCACCCGCAACCCCGGAGCCCGCACGGTTCCGCAGGGCGACTGGTCGGGGCTGCGGCGCCCCGACTGGCTCGACCCGCGTACACCGGCCTTCGACGAAGTGGCCGCCGCCTTCTACCGGCACCAGTCCGCGCTCTTCGGGCCGGTCGACCACTTCAAGATGGACCTGCTGCACGAGGGCGGCTCGGCCGGGGACGTGCCCGTGCCCGAGGCGGCGCGCGCCGTCGAGCGCGCCCTGCGGACCGCCCGGCCCGGCGCCACCTGGATGATCCTCGGCTGGCAGGGCAACCCGCGCCGCGACCTGATCGACGCGCTCGACAAGCGGCACCTGCTCGTCGTGGACGGCCTGTCCGACCTGGACACCGTCACCGACCGCGAGAAGGACTGGGGCGGCGCGCCCTACGCCTTCGGCACGATCCCCAACTTCGGTGGGCGTACGACGATCGGCGCCAAGACCCACCAGTGGACCGAGCGGTTCACGCTCTGGCGCGACCGGCCCGGTTCGGCGCTGGCCGGGACCGCGTACATGCCGGAGGCCGCGGAGCGGGACCCGGCGGCGCTGGAACTGTTCTCGGAACTGGCCTGGCGGCGCGAGGCGGTGGACCGCGAGGCGTGGTTCCAGGGGTACGCCGACCTGCGCTACGGCGGCCGGGACGCCGACGCCAGAGCCGCGTTCGCCGCGCTGCGCGAGACGGCGTACCGCATCACCAGCCGCGACGGGCGCCCGCACGACTCGATCTTCGCCTCCCGCCCCAGCCTGTCGGCGGCCTCCGGTACGCACTACGCGACGCACACGCCCGCCTTCGACCTGGCGGACTTCGACAAGGCGTTCGGTGCGCTCCTCGGCGTCCGCGAGCCGCTGCGGGCCTCGGACGCGTACCGCTACGACCTCACCGACCTGGGCCGCCAGGCCCTCGCGAACCGCTCCTGGCAGCTGCTGCCGCAGCTGAAGGCCGCGTACGGGCGTAAGGACCTGCCCGCCTTCCGCGCGCTGTCCGCTCTCTGGCTCAGGCTGATGCGGCTGAGCGAGGACATGGCGGGTTCCCACGAGGCGTTCCTGTTGGGGCCGTGGATCGAGGACGCGAAGCGGCTCGCGTCATCGGCCGCCGAGTCGGAGCAGCTGGAGCGGACGGCGCGGGTCCTGGTCACGACGTGGGCGGACCGGCCGACGGCGGACGGCGGGCGGCTCGCCAACTACGCCAACCGCGACTGGCACGGGCTCATCGGTGACTTCCATCTGCCGCAGTGGCAGGCGTACTTGGGCGAGCTGGAGGACGCGCTCGCGGCCGGTCGGGCACCGAAGCCCTTCGACTGGTACCCGTCGAGGAGCCGTGGACGCGGGAGCGCACGGCGTACCCGCTGCGCCCGCCGAACGATCCGTACCGCACGGCGCGCCGCGTCCACGCCGTACTGGCCCGCGCGCCCTACCAGGGCGCGGTGACGGTCACCGCCGATCCCGCTGTCCTCAAGCCGGGCGGCTCCGCGTTGCTCACGGCGGGCTTCCGCAACGTCAACGGGCTGCGCGCGACCGGCCGTGTCGACTTCGCACTGGACGGGGTCGACGCACAGCCGCAGGGGCCGGTGTCGCTGCCGTCCGTACCGGCGGCGGGCGCGGGGTCGGCGTCCTGGCGTGTGACGGCCCCGGACACGGCCCCGGACGGATCGCCGGCCCGGCCGCTCGTCGCCCTGCCGTACGAACTGAGCACGGTCTACGGGCCGAAGGGCGAGCCCCGGGTCACCTCCGTGCACACCGGCAGCCTGTACGTCGCCGGGCCGCTGAGCGAGGGCTGGCGGACGTACACGAACAACCAGGCGGTGTTCGGGCAGCTGGAGGGCCGGTACGCGATCAATGGCGCGGGCCAGGATCTGTGGAAGGCGACGGCCGAGTTCGGTTCTCTGTACCGGGAGGGAGCACTGCGGGACGGCGGGAGCGTGACGGTGCGGGTCGAGGCGCAGGAGGTGACGGGCGCGTGGGCGCGCGCCGGTCTCGTGGCGCGGAACTCTCTCGCGACGCCGGGGTCGCCCGGCTTCCTCAACCTCGCTGTCACGCCCGGGAACGGTGTGGTCCTGTCGTACGACACGAACGGCGACGGCACGCTGGACACGTACCTGCGCATCACGGGAATCACCGCGCCCGTGCTGCTGCGGCTCACGCGGGCGGACGGGGCGTACACCGGGAGGTGTTCGGTGGACGGCGGGACGTCGTGGCGGACGGTGGGGACGGTACGGGTGGCCGGGGCGGCGGCGGGGGCGCAGGACGCGGGGATGTTCATGAGCGCGGCGCACGGGGGAAGCGGCGGGCGGGGGACGGTGGAGTTCGGCGAGTGGGTGGTGGGCTGAGGCGGGGCCGCGGGGCCGCGGGGCGTTGGGCACGCGGCGGCCTCCCGCTGGCGGCTTTGCCTGCGCCGAGGTGACCGGCCGGTACTGGATTCGTGACGCGCGGCGGCAGTTACGCTGCTCGTATGACGATCGGGGTGCGCCGCAGAATGGGCGTCGAGGAACGCAAGCAGCAGCTGATCAGCGTCGCGCTGGAGCTGTTCAGCCATCGCTCGCCCGAAGACGTGTCGATCGATGAGATAGCGGCAGCCGCCGGCATCTCGCGACCCCTCGTCTACCACTACTTCCCCGGCAAACAGAGCCTGTACGAGGCCGCGTTGCGGCGAGCCGCCGACGAACTCGCCGCGCGGTTCGTGGAGCCGCATGAAGGGCCCCTGGGCGTACGGTTGTTGCGGGTCATGGGCCGCTTCTTCGACTTCGTCGACGAGCACGGTCCCGGCTTCTCCGCGCTGATGCGGGGCGGCCCGGCCGTCGGTTCCTCGACCACCAACGCCATGATCGACGAGGTGCGCCAGGCGGCGTACGAGCAGATCATCGCGCACCTCGGCATCACCGACCCGCCGGCCAGGCTCGCCATGGTCGTACGGTCGTGGGTGTCCCTCGCCGAGTCGAAGGCGCTGATCTGGCTGGACGGCCGAGAGATCCCGCGCCCCGAGTTGGAACAGCAGTTGGTGTACGACTTCGCGGCGCTGGCCGCGGTGAGTGCGGCGTACAACGAGGAGATGGCACAGATCCTGCTCCCGGTGCTCGCCCTGGAGCCGGCCGACGGACCGTTCGGCGACCTGCTGACGCGACTGGCGGCGCTGGCACCGCAGGCGGCACCGCAGGCGGCACCGGAGTCAGCGACGGCGACGGCTACAGCGACGGCGACGGTACCGGGTCAGCGACCGGCGTCGTCGTCACCGTAGCGGACGGTGACCTCCTTGAAGCCGAGCGAGGTGAGCAGGCCCTGGAGCATGCTGGTGGTGTTCTTCTCGGCGCGCGCGGCGAGTTCGCTGTCCTTGGCGGCCTCCCCGATGTGACGGGCGGCGAGGCGGCTGACGGCGCGCTCGTCGGCCGGGTTGTCGGAGAAGAAGTCCCCGAACCGGTCCAGCAGCCCCCGCTGCTTGGACACGGCGTACGAACGGTCCGCGTCCAGCGAGGGCTTGCCGAGCTCGGCATGCGGGAGGCGAAGAGTGGCGCTGGTGCGGTCCTTGTTCACGGTGACCTGGTCCTCGCCGACCTTGCCGAGGTCGACGTACGCCCCGACGGTGCCGGCGCCGACGTAGAGCGTGCGGGAGCCGCGGAGGGCGTCCGGGAGGAACTTGGCGTCCTTCTCCAGGTCGACGACGACCTGGAAGTTTCCGGACGCGGCCTCGTAACGGCTCATGTCCTGAATGGACCTCAGGAGGGTCGGCCCGGAGTTGTCGCGGGTCTCCTCGCCGAAGATGTCGTCGAAGTCCGGGACGAGACTGAGCCTGCCGGCGACGAGGAGCAGCGCCAGCAGCCCCGCGATCACAGCGATCACCTTGGCCCACCACGGGAGCCCGGTGCGGGGCCGGGGCGTCTTGGCCTGCTGGTCGGTGAGAGTCATACGGTCCTGATTCCCCCGTAGCCCTTGGTCACTCAGCGCTTACGGTTCGACCTATGACGACACGAGTGAACTTTCGTACGGCGGACGACGCCGATCTCCCCGCCCTGGCCGCCCTCTACGACCAGGCCGCCCGCTGGATGCGGAGCCGGGGCATCGAGCAGTGGCAGCCGGGTGGGAAGGACGAGGAGCACTTCCGGCTGCGGACGCAGGAGGGCGAGGTGTGGCTGGCGGAGGCGGGGGGCGTGGCGGGCGTGGTGCTGGGCGCGTACGAGCTGTGGTGGGACGACGAACCCGCGTGGGGCGTGCGGCCGCCCGAGGCCGGGTACGTACACCGGCTGATGACCGACCGCACGGCCGCACCCGCCGGTCTGGGGCGGACCCTGCTGGCGCACGCGGAGCGGCGGATCGCGGAGGCGGGGCGGGAGCTGGTCCGGCTGGACTGCCTGACGTCGAACCCCCGGCTGCGGACGTACTACGAAGCGGCGGGGTACGAGGTCGTCGGCGCCGAGCGGGTCAAGGCCGGCGCCGTGGGGGAGGCGCCCTACGGTGTGACACTGCTTCAGCGGCGCACGCCCCTGGGCCGCCCCGCTGGGCCCGGACCCCGCTCCTCAAACACCGGAGGGGCTGAAATGTGCGCAAGCGGCACATCCAGCCCGTCCGGCGATTGAGGACACGCCTGCAGGGCGTCACGGGGTCCGGGGGACCTGCCCCCGGCTTCGGGAAGGGGCGGGTCGGGGAACGCCCACCGCGGGCCGCCCCGAACCGCCCCGCCGCCACCCCCGGCTAGCGCGTGAACACCGCCACCGTGCGGGCCGGGACTTCGAACGTACCGCTCGCCCCGTCGTACGCCGCGCCCTTGACCACCGCGTCCGCCCCCGCCCGCTGCACAGGATGCAGCGAGTACGCCGCATCTCCCAGCCCGGCGACCTTCTGCTTCTGCGCCGAAGGGGTCGCGTTGAAGACCACGACCAGGTCCCCCGCCCTCATCGTGATGACGCCAGGCGTCTCGTCCCGCCCCGAGAGGGGGAAGGAAACCGCCGTCTGCACTTGATCCGCCGTGCCGAGGCTGAACGCCTTCTCCGTCGTACGGATCTTCAGCAGGTCCCGGTACGCCGCCGACGCCCCGTCGATCTCCGCGCATCCGGCCGTCAGCGACGGCGCCGTCAGCAGCGGCTTCGAGTAACCCCACTTGGCCTTGTTGTCGGGCGCCGGGGGCAGTCCGCGCCCGAAGCCGTTGCCGTCACGGCAGTCCCAGTGGATGGCGTTGAACCAGTCGCCGCTGTCGTAGGAGTTGCGGTCGAGGGACTTCGAGCGGAGGAGATCGGTGCCCGACTGGGACAGCGCCGGCCCCTGCGACAGCGCCGCCGTGGCCATCGCGAGCACCTGCATGCGAGCCCGGTCCTGCGCCTTCACCGAAGCGGGCAGCTTGAAGGCGAGAGCGTCGTAGAGGGTTTCGTTGTCGTGGGCGTCCGCGTAGGCCAGGGCGTCGCCCGGCGCCGCCGCGTATCCCGCCGGGGCGCCGTTGTAGTCGACCTCGGAGCCCTTGACCGTACGACCGGACGTGTCGGTGAAGGTGTACGCCGCGAGGTTGCCGGTCAGGCCGACCTTGATCAGGTCCTGGTAGTGCAGCAACCGCGCCTTCTGCTCGGCCTCGGTGCCGTTGGCCGCCGACGTGTTGGGGTCGGTGTAGAGGCCCGAGGCGAAGCCCTGCACGCCCGGGTCCTCGTCGAACGGCCCGCCGCCGCGCACCGCGTCGCGTGCCCGGTCGGAGAAGGTCGCGATGCCCGTGCCGGCCATGTTCTTCTGGGTGGCCTGCTCGAAGCGCGCGTCGTCGGCGATCTCGCCGAAGTTCCAGCCCTCGCCGTACAGGATGATCTTCTTGCCGTCGACGCCGTCCCTGGCGGGCGTCAGTTCGTCGAGGGCCTTGCGCACGGCGAGCATGTTCGCCTTCGGGTGGTGGCCCATGAGGTCGAAGCGGAAGCCGTCGATCTTGTAGTCGCGGGCCCAGGTCACCACCGAGTCGACCATGAGCTTGCCCATCATGGCGTTCTCGGGCGCGGTGTTCGCACAGCACGTGGACGTGGCCACCGTGCCGTCGGCCAGCAGCCGCTGGTAGTAGCCGGGCACGATCTTGTCGAGTACGGACTTGTCGGCCTGGCCGGACGCGACCGTGTGGTTGTAGACGACGTCCATGACCGTGCGCAGGCCGGAGTTGTTCAGGCCCTGGACCATCTGCCGGAACTCCACGGTACGCCGCGTCCCGTCGGGGTCACTCGCGTACGAGCCCTCGGGGACGGTGAAGTGCAGCGGGTCGTAGCCCCAGTTGTACGCGTCCTTCGCCGCCGCCTTGGCCACGCACGCCTGCTGCTCCTCGGAGTCGGGGGCGTAGACCGACAGGTCACAGGCGGGGCGCTGCTGGTCGGCCTTCTTCTCCGGGATGGTGCCGATGTCGAAGACGGGCAGCAGGTGGACGTACGACGTGCCGGCGTCGGCCAGCTTGCCGAGGTGGTTCATGCCCTTCGATTCGCGGTCGGTGAAGGCCCGGTACTCCCCCGGGTGCTTCGCCGTGCGGTCGCCGATCGAGAAGTCCCTGACGTGCAGCTCCTGGATCTGCGCGTCGCGCAGCGGGGTCGCGGCCGGCTTCCTCAGCCCGGACCAGCCCTTGGGAGCGAGCTTCGGGTCGGTGAGGTCGACGACGAGGCTGCGGGCCGAGTCGGCGGTCAGGGCGGTGGAGTAGGGGTCGGTGACCTGGTTGGTGACGACCTTCTGGACGCTGGGCGCCCAGACCTTGACGGCGTACCGGTAGGGCTTGCCCGTCCAGCGCTTGCCGCCGGTGACGGACCAGACGCCGCTGCGGTCGTCGCGCCGCATCGGCACCGCCTTGCCGTCGATGTCGAGGGCGACGTGCTGAGCGGTGGGCGCCCACAGGGACAGCGTCGGGCGGCCCTTGGTGAAGACGGGGCCCAGCGACGCCTTGGTGGCGGACCCGCTGTACAGGTCGTCGATTACGCCCGGCAGCTGGACGCCGGTCGCGGCGAGCAGAGCGCCGTTGGCGGCACGCTGGGTGGCGATGATCTGGCCGCGCAGGGCCTCGCGCACGCGGTCGCGGTCGCGCGGGTCGACGGTGAAGGCCGGGTAGTCCTTGAGGTGCGGGTACTTGGTCTTCTGGGCGTCGGTGAGTGGACCGGTGTTCATGCGCAGCCACCGGCCCTCGTCGGAGAGCGCCCCGCCTTCGACCTCGATGCCGCCGTCACGCGCGTACACGAGCTGTTGGCTGGTGGCCTCGGTGGCCTCGACCTTCCAGACGACCGTGTCCTTGTCGATCCACTGGGCCTCCGCCTTGCTCAGGTCGAGCGAGGCCGCGCCGCCGGTCTGCGGCAGCAGGTACGTGGGCTGCCCGGCTAGCATCCAGACTTCGTTGCCGTACGTCGCGAGGTCCAGGGACTGGTCGCTGGGCAGGTCCTTCTCGTCACCCTTGTGCAGGATGTAGCTGAGCGAGGTCGCGCCATCGGCGAGCGGGACCTCGAAGGTCGCGCCGTACGCGTCCTTCTTCACCGGCATCAGCGGCCTGGCCCAGTCCGTGGGGTTCTTGGACCCGGTCCAGGTGTGCAGTCCCCAGCCGTCGTAGTCGCCGTCGGCGCGCTGGTAGTGGAGCACTGCCTTGGTCTTGTCCTGGGGCGGGTAGGCGCCGTCGGGGGCCTTGGTGGCCTGGCCGTCCTTGCCCTGCTCGATCCAGACCTCGCCGGTCGCGCCGAGGTCGACGGTGCGCTGCGGCCCGTCCGCCGTGCCGTTCTTCTCGACCGTGTACGGGAAGGACGACGCACCCTCGGCGAGCTTGATCCACGCGAAGGCGCCGTACGCGTCACGACCGGTGAAGGGGGCTGTGCCGTCGCCGGACCTGAGGCGGTGACCTTCGTAGTCGCCGTCGGCGCGCTTGTAGTGGACGACGGCGTAGTCGCGCTCGACCGCCGACGGCCTGTCCGGCGCGGAAGCCCGGCCGGCCGTCGTGGCGGCGAGTGCGCTCGCGGTGCGTCCGGCGCTGTCGACCACAACTGCCTTGTACCGCACGGGGGTTCCGGCCGCCACCTTTGCGTCCAGGTACTGGGTCACCTGGTACGGGGCGTGATCGGCGGAGCCGAGCGTACGCCACGGGCCGTCACCGATCTGGGCGGCGAAGACGACGCGGGTCAGCTGCCCGCCGTCGGTGTCCGCGCTGATCTCCACGGTGCCGGTGGCGCCGGCCGCGGGGGCCTTGAGGGTGACGGACGGCTTGGCGGTGGGGGCGGGCAGGGGCTTCGCCGCCCGGAGCACCACGGAGGACAGTGCCGGCACGGTGACCTCGACCTTGCGGCCGGCGTCGCTGCGTACCGTCCCGGAGGCGCCGTACAGCGCACGGAAGCCGGTGTGCGCGGCCGAGCCGGTGGTCAGCTCGACGGTCTTCGGCTCGGCGGCGTTGTTCGTGGCGACGACGTACTCCGTCCGGCGCTCGGCGTCGGTGCGCGAGAACGCGTACACGGAGCCTTCCGCGTGCAACTCGCGCTGGACGCCGTCTCGCAGGGCGGGGTGGGACTTCGTGAGCTTGGAAAGGTCGGCGATCGACCGGTAGAGGGGATGGGTGGGGTCGTACGCGTCGGAGGCGTGCGTACGGTCAGTGCCGAGCTGGTCGTCGTCGAGGTAGTCGGCGGTCTTCGACGCGAAGAGGGTCTGCCGGGCGTCCTTGTCGCCGCCCGCGCCGGTGAAGCCCTGCTCGTCGCCGTAGTAGACGACGGGGTTGCCGCGCGAGAAGAACAGCAGCTCGTTGGCGAGGCGGGCCCGCTTGACCAGCTCGGCGTCGTCGGCCTTCGGGTTGTCCTGCTTGAGGAAGGTCCCGATGCGGCCCATGTCATGGTTGCCGGTGAAGGACACCTGCGCGTAGGCGTTGGCCTGGTCGGTGGTGTAGCGGTAGTCCTCGGCGAAGACCTTGGCGAGCTTGCCGGCGGCCGCCCCCTGGGAGACGTACGCCCGGGTGGCGTCCTGGAGCGGGAAGTCGAGGGTCGAGTCGAGGCGCCCGCGCGTCACGTAGGGGGAGGTCACCCCGGTGTCGGCGGAGTAGACCTCGCCGAACATGAAGAAGTCGTCCCGGCCCCGCTTCTCGGCGTACGCGTCGAGGGCGGTCGCCCACTGAGTCCAGAAGTCGAGGTCGACGTGCTTGACGGTGTCGATGCGGAAGCCGTCGATGTCGAAGTCGCGGACCCACTTCTGGTAGATCTTCGCCATGCCGTCGACGACCTCGGGGCGCTCGGTCCACAGGTCGTCGAGCCCGGAGAAGTCGCCGTACTCGGAGCTTTCGCCGGCGAAGGTGGAGTCGCCCCGGTTGTGGTACATCGTCGGGTCGTTGAGCCAGGCAGGGACCTTGCGCTCGTCCTGGCGGGGGGCGGGGGTGTACGGGAAGGAGTCGGTGTCGGTGTTGACGGACTTCCTCCCCCCGTCTTCGCGGTCGTCGAAGGGCCTGCCGGACGTGTCGAGGTAGGGGTACGCGCCCTTGGGGCGGTAGCCGTACTTCTTCTCGGCGTAGTCCACCGTGTCGGCGGTGTGGTTGGTGATGACGTCGAAGAAGACCTTCATGCCCTTGTCGTGGGCCTTGTCGATCAGCTTCTCCAGGTCGGCGTTGGTGCCGAAGTGGGGGTCGACCTGGGTGAAGTCGGTGATCCAGTATCCGTGGTAGCCGGCGGAGGCGTCCTTGCCCGTGCCCTGGACGGGCTTGTTCTTGAAGATCGGCGCCATCCAGATGGAGGTGGTACCGAGGTTCTTGATGTAGTCGAGCCTCTTGGTCAGGCCCTTGAGGTCGCCGCCCTGGTAGAAACCCTTGTCGGTGGGGTCGTAGCCGGTGTCCAGGCGGCTGCCGGTGAGGCCGCCGCGGTCGTTGCCGGGGTCACCGTTCGCGAACCGGTCGGGCAGTACGAAGTAGAACTGCTCCCGCGTCAGGTCGTGCCGGGCGGGCTCGGCGGCGAGCGCGCGGTCCGAGGGCGGCGCGGGTGGTGGCTTCGCGGCGGATGCGGGCGGGGCGGGTATGAGCGCCGCGAACAGGGCGGCCGCGGTGGCTGCGGCGACTCTGCCGAGTCTGGGGGGCATGGGGGTGGTTCCCTCTCGGTGGTGGTGTGGTGCGGGACGGTGGGCGTGTACTCAAGACGCCGGAGGGGCTGGAATACCAGCCCCTCCGGCGTTTGAGGAGCGGGGTCTGGGGCGGAGCCCCAGCCGCGGAACCCGCGTCAGCAGCTGCGTGCGTTCACGTGCAGCGCGACCGCCGTGTTCGCCCCAAGCGTCGCCGTGAACTGGCCGGAGCCGTTGACCGTCACGATCCGGTTGTTCTGGACATCGCAGTACGTACCGCCCGCCAGCCCCGTCTGGAAGGTCCTGGTCAGCGACCCGCCCTCGTGGTTGATGGCGACGTACGCCTTGCTGCCCCGGCCGAACGCGATCTGGTCGCCCCCGTTGTCCCACCAGTTCGTGACGCCCTGACCGCGCGCCGCGTTCCGGAAGCCGACCATGCTCTGGATCTCGCGCCAGTTGTGCTGGCACTTCCAGCCGTCGCTGTAACAGGCGTTCACCGTTCCGCCGTTCGGCGGGCCGGCGTCCCTGTCGGACCACTCGTACCCGGAGTGGACGTCCGGGGCGCCGTACGGCCAGGCCAGCATGAAGACGCTGGCCAGCGTGTAGTTGGCGCCGTCCTTGTAGCTCAGGGTGTCGCCGCCGCGCTCGGTGTCGTGGTTGTCGACGAAGACGGCGGACTTGCCGCTCTCCATGTACCCCCAGCCCTCGCCGTAGTTCTTCAGGTAGGCGAGGTTCTCGTTGTTGAAGACCCGCTTGAGGTCACGCGCGTACCGGAACTCCTGCACGTCACCCGAGCCCAGGTACTCGCTCGGCGACACCGCCTCGCCTGCGCCGTGGATGGCTTCGTGCTTCCAGTACACGCCCGGATTGCTCAGCCGGGACTTGATGTTGGCGAGGTCCCCGGCCGGCATGTGCTTCGCCGCGTCGATGCGGAAGCCGTCGACGCCCAGCGAGAGCAGGTCGCCCAGGTACGTGGCGATGCGGCCGCGCACGTAGTCCTCGCCCGTGTCCAGGTCGGCGAGCCCGACCAGTTCGCAGTTCTGTACGTTCCCGCGGTCGCCGTAGTTGTTGATGTGCGAGCGGCAGTCGTCCAGGTCCGCGCCCGAGTAGACGCCGGGATAGTCGTACTTCTGGTACGAGGAGCCGCCGGTGCCGGTGCCGTTGCCGGCCGCCATGTGGTTGATGACGCTGTCGGCGATGACCTTGACGCCCGCGCCGTGGCAGGTGTCGACCATGTTCTTGAACGCGTTGCGGTCACCGAGCCGGCCGGCGATCTTGTAGCTGACGGGCTGGTACGAGGTCCACCACTGGCCACCCTGGATGTGCTCCTGAGGCGGTGAGACCTGGACGAAGCCGTAGCCGGCCGGTCCCAGGGTCCGGGTGCACTCCCGGGCGATCGAGTCGAACTTCCACTCGAAGAGGACGGCGGTGACGTCCCTGGTTCCGGGCGGGGCCGCCTGTGCCGGACCGGTTGGTGCCACGAGGGCGACCGCGCCGGCGGTGAGAGCGAGAGCGAGCGCGGCAGAGAAGGGTCTGCGAGCCATGGTTCCTCCTGCATGGGGGGAGGTGCGGGTGCGACGGTGCAGCCCTGCGCGGCAACGCGCCTTGCCCTCAAGGCCTTGAAGGTTCTTGCAGCAAGAAATGAAACCCTGCTGCCGAGCAGACCGTACGAGCCCTCACCAGCCGGGTCAACCCTTGTGACACAGTCCGCTCACACGCAGGAAACCTGGCAGATTTCTTTCTGCAATCTCTTTCGCAAGCAATTGCGGTCCTGTTAACTTCTTTACGACTCCGGTCCGGCCGGTCGGGGGTCCCGGCTGGTCCGGGTCCCACGCGCCCGTCCGGCCGGGTCGGGTATGCAGGGGGTTTCCTCGGGCCACCGCACCCCCGCTGCCCGACCAGGGCCGGTCCGGGGCTCCCTCTGCCACCCCGGGCCCGCTCACCCGCGTGCGCCGCCCACCGGCGCCTGCGCCGTGGAGCCCCGTACCACCAGCTCCGGCTGGAACACGTACTCCGTGCGCTGCACCGGGCTCCCGCCGATCTCCTCCAGCAGGGCGCCGACCGCCGCGGTCGCCATCGCCTGCACGGGCTGGCGCACCGTCGTCAGCGGCGGGTTGGTGAAGGCGATCAGCTGCGAGTCGTCGAAGCCGACGACCGAGACGTCGTCGGGGACTTCAAGACCGCGGTCGCGCGCCGCGCGCACCACGCCGAGCGCCATCATGTCGCTGCCGCAGACGATCCCCGTGCAGCCCTTGTCGAGCAGCGCGCCGGCCGCCACCTGGCCGCCCTCGACGCTGAACAGGGTGTGCTGCACGTGGAGTTCGGCTTCGTCCCGTGGCAGGTGCAGCACGCCGGCGAGCGCGTCGACGAAGCCCTCCCGCTTGCGACGCGAGGGGACGTACCGCTGCGGGCCGACCGCGAGACCGATCCGTTCGTGGCCGAGGTCCGCGAGGTGGCGGACCGCCATCCGCATCGCGGCATGGTCGTCCGGCGACACGAAGGGGGCGCTGATCGCGTCGTTGTAGCCGTTGATGAGTACGTACGGGACCCCGCGCGCCGCCAGGTCGGCGTAGCGCGCGGGGTCGGTCGAGAGGTCGGCGTGCAGGCCGGACAGGATGACGATGCCGCCGACCCCCCGCTCGACCAGCTGCTCGACGAGTTCGTCCTCCGTCGCCCCGCCGGGCAGCTGGGTGCAGAGCACCGGCGTGTAGCCGTGCCCGGCCAGGACCTGCTCGATGACCTGGGCGAACGCGGGGAAGATCGGGTTGGTCAGCTCGGGCGTCAGGAGCCCGATCAGGCCGGCGCTGCGCCGCCGCAGCCGCACCGGGCGCTCGTATCCGAGGACGTCGAGCGCCGCGAGCACCCGCTGACGCGTGGTGTCCGCGACGCCCGGCTTGCCGTTCAGGACCCGGCTGACGGTGGCCTCGCTGACACACGCGTGCTCCGCGATGTGCACCAGCCGCGGCGCGGGAACGGTCACACCGTCCACCACACCGCGGTGTCCGCCGGCAGCTCGAAGTCCCCTTCTGCGACGGTGACTTCGCCGCTAACAAGGAGGACGCGGCCGGGAGCGGGGATGCGGATGGCCGTGTCCGTCGCGTTGACCGTGCAGACGAAGCCCTCGCGGGCGAAGGCGACGACCCCCTCGGGCGCGTCCAGCCACGTCACGTCCGTACCGGCGCCGAGGCCGGGATGGTCACGGCGTACGGCCAGCGCGCAGCGGTACAGCTCCAGGGTCGAGCCGGGGTCGCCGGTCTGCGCCTCGACGCTCAGGCCGCCCCAGCCGGCCGGCTGCGGCAGCCAGCTGCCGCCCGCACCGAAGCCGTACGACGTGCCGTCCTCGGTCCACGGGATCGGCACCCGGCAGCCGTCGCGGAAGCCGTCCTGGCCGTCCGCGCGGAAGAACGACGGGTCCTGGCGGGCCTCGTCGGGCAGGTCTGTGACGTCGGGAAGACCCAGCTCCTCGCCCTGGTAGACGTACGCCGAACCGGGCAGCGCCAGCATCAGCATCGTCGCCGCGCGGGCCCGGCGCAGGCCGAGGCCGCGGTCGCCGGGGGTGCGGATCTGGGTGCCGAGGCCGGGCGGGTTGGCGAAGCGGGTGGCGTGGCGGGTCACGTCGTGGTTGGACAGCACCCAGGTGGCGGGCGCGTCGACGGGGCGCATCGCGGCGAGCGATACATCAATGACCTCGCGCAGCGCGGCGGCGTCCCAGGAGGTGCCCAGGTACTGGAAGTTGAACGCCTGGTGCAGCTCGTCGGGGCGCACGTAGTTGGCGGTACGCTCCACGGTCGGCGTCCACGCCTCGGCGACGCCGATGCGCTCGCCGGGGTACTCGTCGAGGATCTGCCGCCAGGAACGGTAGATCTCGTGGACGCCGTCCTGGTCGAAGAAGGGCATGACGTCATTGCCGAGCAGCTTCAGCTGGTCGTGGCTGCCGAGGTCGGGCAGCCCGTCCGCCTTGACGAGACCGTGCGCCACGTCGATGCGGAAGCCGTCGACGCCCATGTCGAGCCAGAACCGCAGGATGGAGCGGAACTCGTCGGCGACGGCCGGGTGTTCCCAGTTGAAGTCGGGCTGCTCGGGCGCGAAGAGGTGCAGGTACCAGTCGCCGGGCATGCCGTCCGGGCCGGTGGTACGGGTCCAGGCGGGGCCCCCGAAGATGGACTCCCAGTCGTTGGGCGGGAGTTCACCGCTCACACCCTTGCCGGGGAGGAAGTGGTAGCGCTCCCGCAGCGCCGAGCCTGGCCCCTCCTTGAGCGCGCGCTTGAACCATTCGTGCTGGTCGGAGGAGTGGTTGGGCACCAGGTCGACGATGATGCGCAGGCCCAGTGCGTGGGCGTCGCGGATCAGTGCGTCGGCGTCGAGGAGGGTGCCGAACATGGGGTCGATGGCCCGGTAGTCGGCGACGTCGTAGCCGGCGTCGGCCTGCGGGGACGCGTAGAACGGGCTGAGCCACACGGCGTCGACGCCAAGCTCCTTGAGATACGGGAGCCGGCCGCGTATCCCTTCGAGATCGCCCATGCCGTCGCCGTTGCCGTCGGCGAAACTGCGCGGATAGACCTGGTAGATCACCGCGTCGCGCCACCAGCCGGTGCGCCGGTTTCCCATGGTGGGGGCACCGGCGGGGGCACTGGTGGGGGCGGTGGGAGCAGCGAGGTGCTGGGTCATGTCGTCCCTGTGAGTCTCGGGGTGGGAGCGGCGGCCGGGCCCGCCCGGGCGGGCCCGGCGACCACCGACGTATGCGGTGCGGGCGTATGCGTGAAGGGCGGCCGGCCCTTGGCGCCGTCAGCCCTTGACGGCTCCGGCAGAGACGCCGGTCACCAGATGGCGCTGCGCGAAGAGGAAGACGATCGCGGCGGGGACGGCGATGAGCACGGAGGCCGCGGCCATCGGGCCCCACTGGGCGCCGTACTGGTTGACGAACTTCTGGAGGCCGCCGGCGAGGGTGAGGTTCTCGTCGCCGACCATGAAGGCGGAGGCGTACGCCACTTCGCCCCACGCGGTGACGAAGGAGTAGAACGCGGTCACCGCGATGCCCGGCTTGGCCAGCGGCAGGATCAGCCGCCAGAACGTGCCGAACGGGGTGAGGCCGTCGACCTGGCCGGACTCGTCGATCTCGCGGGGGATCGTGTCGAAGAAGCCCTTCATCATCCAGGCGCAGAACGGCACGGAGATGGTGAGGTAGGTGATCACCAGGCCGACCGGCTGGTTGAGCAGGCCGATGCTCGACATGATGTTGTAGATCGGCACGATCAGGACGGCGACCGGGAACATCTGGGTGATCAGCAGGGTCCACATCAGGCCGCGCTTGCCGGGGAACCGGAAGCGGCTCACGGCGTAGCCGGTGGTGGCGGCGACGAAGACGCCGAGGACCGTGGTCAGACCGGCGACGACCAGCGAGTTGGCGAACCAGGTGAGGAACGGGGTGTCGTTCAGCAGGTTCGTGTAGTTCGCCAGTGTCGTGTCCTGGACGAAGGCGGTGCTCGTCGCGTACGCCGCCGGCTTCAGGGAGGTCAGCAGGACCCACAGCACCGGGAACACGGCGATCACGGACGCCACGACGAGCGTGATGTGCAGGCCGGCGGAGGCCAGCGGGGAGCGCCGACCGCGCAGCGGGGCGTTGGCGGAAGCCGGTGGGGTGGCGGTGTCGGTGGTCACCAGACATCTCCCTGCTTGCGGAGCACTCGCCGGTAGACCGCGGCGAAGAGCATCAGGAGGATCAGGATCAGCACGCCCCAGGTCGAGGACTGCGCGAAGTCGCGCGGGCTGATCTCGAAGGAGAACTTGTAGGCCTGGGTGACCAGGATCTGGGTGGCGTCGCCGGGTCCGCCGCGGGTGAGCAGGAAGATCACCGGGAACATGTTGAAGGTCCAGATCGTGCTCAGCAGGATCACGGTGGCGCTGACGGGGCGCAGCCCCGGCAGGGTGATGTGCCGGAAGCGCTGCCAGGCGTTCGCGCCGTCCATCTCGGCGGCTTCGTACTGCTCGCCCGCTATGGACTGCAGGCCGCCGAGGAGGGCGACCATCATGAACGGCACGCCGAGCCATACGTTGACGGCGATGACCGACAGCTTCGCCCAGGTCGGGTCGTTGAGCCACGGCACCGCGTCGATGCCGCCGCCGGCCAGGATCCGGTTGAGGAATCCGCGGTCCTCGTTGTAGAGGAAGCGCCAGGCGAAGACGGAGACGAAGCCGGGGATGGCCCACGGCAGGATCAGCATCATCCGGTAGAAGGAGCGTCCGGCGATCCTGCGGTTGAGGATGTTCGCCAGGCCGAGGCCCAGCAGGAAGGTGACGCTGACGCAGGAGACCGTCCACACCAGGGTCCAGCCGAGGGTGGCGAGGAACTGGTCGCCGGTAAGCGCGTCGGCATAGTTGTCCAGCCCCACGAACTCGTACGTCGCGGGGAGTTGGTTGACGCCGATGTTGCGCTCGACATTGCGCTCGTTGGCGTCGGTCATCGACAGGTAGATCCCGCGAACCAGCGGGTATCCGATGATCGCGCCAATCACGATCACCACGGGGGCGACCATGGTCCAGGCGTACCAGTGGGTCGAGAGCGAGCGCCGGAGCCTGCCCGGCGGATTGCCAGCACCGCGGCTGGGGCCGCGGGCGACGATGTCGTCGCCCGCGGCCTTCACCACCGACTGGCTGGTGTGGACAGCCATCAGTCGGCCTGCCTTCCTGTTACTTCCAGCCCTTGAGGAGCTTGCGGTACGAGTCGCCGGTGGTCTCGGCGCCCTTCTCCGGGGTGGTCTGGTCGGTGAGGACCTTGGTGTACTCGGTCACCAGCGGCGCGAAGAGGCTGCCGGTCTCCGGGATCCAGGGGCGCTCGACGGCCTTGTCGACCACGGGCTTGAAGAAGCCGACGATCTGGTTGCCCGAGACGTCCGGCTCCGCGAAGACGGAGGTACGGGTCGGGAGCAGGCTGAGCTCCTTGGCGACCATGGTCTGGCTCTCGGCGGAGGTCATGTACTCGCTGAAGGCGTAGGAGGCGTCCAGGTTCTTGGAGCCCGCGTAGACGGCGAGGTTGTGGCCGCCCTGCGGGGCCCCCTGGCCCGCGGAGCCGGCCGGGACGGTGGTGATGCCCAGGTTGGCCTTGTCCTTGAACTCCTTGCCGGCGAAGGTGTCGGCGACGGCCCACGGGCCGTTGATCATCATCGCGACCTTGCCGTCCTTGAAGGCGGCCTGCTGGTTCTCCCAGCCGTCGGTGGCGTCCGTCTTCGCGGCGCCGGAGTCCACGAGGTCCTTGACGACCTTCATCGCCTTGACGCCGGCCTCGTTGTCGACGGTGATGGTCTTGGCCTTGGCGTCGACCAGGTCGCCGCCCTCGCCGTAGAGGAAGGACAGGAACCAGTACGCGTCGTCGCCGCGCAGGTAGAGCCCGGTCTTGCCGGTCTTGTCCTTGATCTTCTCGGAGACGGTCTTCAGCTCGTCGATGGTCTTCGGGACCTCGACACCGGCGTCCTTGAATATCTTCTCGTTGTAGAAGAGACCCATGGAGTCGATGACCTGCGGCACCGCGTAGGTCTTGCCGTCGTACTTCGTGCTGGCCGCGGCCTGCTCCAGGAAGTCCTTCTCGTTCTTGAGGGCGGCCGTGCCGTCCAGCGGAGCGAGGTAGCCGAGGTCGGCGAACTCCGGGGTCCAGGCGACCTCGGAGCGGATCACGTCGGGGGCGCCGGAACCGGACTGGGCGGCGTTCTTGAACTTGTTCTGCGCCTCACCGAAGGGCACGTTCACGTACTTCACGTCGACATCCGGGTGCTTCTTCTCGAAGCCTTCCGCGAGCTTCTTGAAGACCTTGTCCTCGCTGCCCACGGTGGAGGTGTCCCACCAGGTGACGGTGCCGGACAGCTTGCCCGAAGCCTTCTTCTCGTCACTGCCGCCGCTGTCGCCACCACATGCTGTCGCCGCGAGCGCCAGGGTCGCGACCAGGGCGGTGGCTACTGTGCCACGTCGCATCTGAACTCCTTCAACTGCCGAACCGCTCCGTCGCGGCGCCGGGTCGTCGAGGAACGTAACAAGGATGAAAGAAGTCCGAAAGAGCTTGCGAAGATTTTCCGCAAGACCAGGCGATCGTTACATCGGCGTGTCCTCACGGTTGCCGTCGAGCCCCTTGCCAGACGGGCGGGGCAGCCATAAAGCACTGACGCGGCGCACTGCAACGACTACCGCAAGGACTTGCAGGACTGTTACTTTCGGAGCGCATCCGCGTTGATCTCACCGTGACCGACCCCGGCCAGGACCGCTCCGTACGAGAGGGATCTTCCATGACGCAGGAGCCGCAGCAGCTCTGGTGGCGCGAGGCCGTCATCTATCAGGTGTACGTGCGCTCCTTCGCGGACTCCGACGGCGACGGCATCGGTGATCTGCGCGGAATCCGCGAGCGCCTGCCGCATGTGGCCGCCCTGGGCGCCGACGCGGTCTGGCTCACGCCGTTCTACGCGTCGCCGCAGGCCGACGGCGGGTACGACGTGGCCGACTACCGGACCGTCGACCCGCTCTTCGGCACCCTCGACGACGCCGCCGCACTGATCAACCGGGCGCACGAACTGAGCCTGCGGGTGATCGTCGACATCGTCCCGAACCACACCTCCGACCGGCACGCCTGGTTCCGGGCCGCCCTCGCGGACCAGCCGGGCGGACCGGCCCGCGAGCGCTACCACTTCATGCCGGGGCGCGGCGCCGGCGGAGAACTGCCGCCCAACGACTGGGAGTCGGTGTTCGGAGGCCCGGCCTGGACCCGCACCACCGACCAGGACGGCCGCCCCGGCGACTGGTACCTGCACCTCTTCGCGCCCCAGCAGCCCGACCTCAACTGGCACAACCCCGAGGTCCACGAGGAGTTCGACTCGATCCTGCGCTTCTGGCTGGGCCTGGGCGTGGACGGCTTTCGCATAGACGTCGCCCACGGCATGGTCAAGGCCGAGGGGCTGCCCGACATCGGCGCCCGCGAGCAGGCCAAGATGATCGGCTCCCAGATCCTGCCGTTCTTCGACCAGGACGGCGTCCACGACATCCACCGCTCCTGGCGCCGGCTCCTCGACACCTACGACGGGCAGCGCATCGGGGTCGCCGAGGCGTGGGCCCCCTCCCCCGAGCGCCTCGCCCTGTACGTACGCCCCGACGAGCTGCACCAGGCCTTCAACTTCCAGTTCCTGAACTGCCCGTGGGACGCGCAGGCGATGCGCGCCGTCATCGACGCCTCGCTCGCCGCGACCGCCTCCGTCGGGGCCCCCACCACCTGGGTGCTGTCCAACCACGACGTGGTGCGCCACCTCACCCGGTACGGCGCCGGCGACGGGCTGGTGGGGCTGCGCCGGGCCCGCGCGGCCGCGCTGCTGATGCTGGCGCTGCCCGGTTCGGCGTACCTCTACCAGGGCGAGGAGCTGGGCCTGCCCGAGGTCACCGACCTGCCCGACGAGGTGCGCCAGGACCCTTCCTTCTTCCGCAGCGACGGCCAGGACGGGCTGCGCGACGGCAGCAGGGTGCCGATGCCCTGGTCGGGCGACGAGCCGCCGTACGGCTTCTCGCCGGTGCCGGCCACCGGCTGGCTGCCGCAGCCCGACAGCTGGAAGTCGCTGACCGTCGAGGCGCAGACCGGCGACCCGTACTCCACGCTGGAGCTCTACCGCTCCGCGCTCGCCCTGCGTCGCGAACTTCCCGGCCTCGGCGACGGCCCGATGACGTGGCGGCAGCCGCCCGGCGGATACCCCGACGGCCTGCTGGTCTTCGCCCGCCCCGGCGTCGTCTGCGCCCTCAACACCACGGCCCGCCCCGCCGAACTCCCCACCCCCGGACGCCTGCTGATCGCGTCCGCCACCCCGGTCACCGAGGGCTCCTGGGTCACCCTTGCGCCCGATTCCTGCGTGTGGTGGGCAATCTGACATGCGCGACACAACAGGGCACAATTGACTTCTCTCCCTCCTGAAGGAGGGAAATTCTCACGGCTCGCGCCGTGAGGGTTTCTGCTCCATCGCCGACTGCCCGCCCGGAGTGCTCCGTTGAGGTCTTACACCGGCTCCACAGACTGTCACTGCCAGCCCGGCAGCCAGAATGTTCTTTGCCGCGTTCACGTCCCGGTCATGGGTCGTTCCGCAGTCACACGTCCACGTCCGGACGCTGAGGGGTATCCGCCCTTGGATGCTGCCGCAGGTCGAGCACAGTTCGGAGGAGGGGAACCACCGGTCGACGGTGATCAGGTTCCGCCCGTACCACTGGGCTTTGTACTCCAGCATCATCCGCAGGTCGGTCCACGCCGCATCCGAGATGGCGCGGGCCAGGGTGTGGTTCTTGAGCATGTTGCGTACGGTCAGGTCCTCGATCACGAGCGTTTGGTTTTCGCGCACGAGCCGAGTGGTCAACTGGTGGAGAAAGTCGCGCCGCCGGTCCGCGATGCGGGCGTGGACCCTGGCGACCTTGATACGGGCCTTGGCCCGGTTCGCCGATCCCCTGGTCTTGCGGGACAGGCGCCGCTGGGCCTTCGCGAGCCGCGCCCGGTCGCGGCGTTCGTGCCGGGGGTTGGTGATCTTCTCCCCCGTGGAGAGCGTCAACAGGCTGGTGGTACCCACGTCGATACCGACAGCCGCCGCGGTGGAGGGCATCGGGGCCGGGGTGTCGTCGCACAGCAGGGAGACGAACCAGCGCCCGCCAGCATCCCGGGACACGGTCACGGTCGACGGCTGCGCACCTTCGGGAAGGGGGCGGGACCACACGATGTCCAGCGATTCGGACATCTTCGCCAGCGTCAGCATTCCGTCCCGGTAGCGGAACGCGGAGGACGTGTACTCGGCACTGGAACGGGACGTGCGCTTCGACTTGAAACGCGGGTACTTCGACCGCTTGGCGAAGGAGTGGGTGAACGCCCCCTGCAAGTGCCTCAGCGCCTGCTGCAACGGAACAGAGGAGACCTCGTTGAGGAACGACGGTTCCTCGGTCTTCTTCCACGCCGTCAGCATCGCCGAGGTGGCGTTGCAGTTGACCCGCTCCTGCCGCAGCGCCCACGCCTCCGTGCGGGCGACAAGCGCCATATTGTAGACCTTGCGCACACATCCGAAGGTGCGCGACAGCTCAACTGCCTGCACATCCGTCGGATAGAAGCGGTACTTGAACGCCCGCTTCACATAAGTGGCCACAGCCCACAAACCACCATAACAACTTGTGACTACCTGCGCACGGTGGGTAATGACCGGCGATCCGCCCCTGATGGCGAATCCCCGCCCCTCGCCCTGCTCCGCAGGGGTCCGATTCCTCCCCGGCCCAAAGGCCGGGGCATCCACGGAGGTATCCGATGACCGCACGGCTTGCTGACATCGCAACCCAGGCGGGGGTCAGTGAAGCGACGGTCAGCCGCGTGCTCAACGGCAAACCGGGGGTTGCCGCGGCCACCCGTGAATCCGTACTGGCCGCACTCGACGTCCTCGGATACGAACGCCCGGTCCGCCTGCGGCGGCGCAGCGCGGGACTGGTCGGCCTCATAACCCCCGAGCTGGAGAACCCGATCTTCCCGGCGCTCGCCCAGGTCATCGGCCAGGGCCTGACCCGCCAGGGCTACACCCCGGTCCTCGCCACCCAGACACCCGGCGGGTCCACCGAGGACGAACTCACCGAGATGCTGGTGGACCGGGGCGTTTCCGGCATCATCTTCGTCTCCGGACTGCACGCGGACACCACGGCGGACATGCAGCGATACGAGCAGCTGCGCGCCCAGGGTGTTCCCTTCGTCCTGGTCAACGGTTTCTCACCGAAAGTCCAGGCCCCCTTCATCTCACCGGACGACCGGGCCGCGATGCGGCTGGCCGTCACGCACCTGGCGTCGCTCGGCCACACCAGGATCGGCCTGGCCGTCGGCCCGAAGCGGTTCGTGCCCGTACTGCGCAAGATCGAGGGGTTCAGGACCGGTATGCAGGAGCGGTTCGGGCTGTCCCCGGAGGAGACGGAGGAGCTGATCCAGCACTCCCTCTATACCCTGGAGGGCGGCCAGGCCGCCGCCTCCGCCCTGATCGAACGCGGCTGCACGGCGGTCGTATGCGCCAGCGACATGATGGCGCTCGGCGCGATCCGGGCCGCCCGACGGCTGGGCCTGGACGTACCGCACGACGTGTCGGTGGTCGGCTTCGACGACTCACCGCTCATAGCGTTCACTGATCCGCCGCTCACGACGATCCGCCAGCCCGTGACGGCTATGGGCCAGGCCGCGGTGCGCACCCTCCTGGAGGAGGTCGGCGGCACCCCGGCACCCCCCAGCGAGTTCGTCTTCATGCCGGAACTGGTGGTACGCGGTTCAACGGCTTCGGGGCCTCGTTCCTGAGGCGTAGCAGGTGCAGGCATCACCCGACTGGAGGATGATCGGAGGGGTGGTGCTCATCTGGCAGACTCTCTCCCCATGGGTGACGCGACGGTGAAAACTCTCGAAGGCCGGACGGCCGCTTCCCTCTCACCCGTCGTGGCCGAGGAGCAGCAGCAACCGTCCGAGCGGTGGGCTGCTCGGGCTGCTCTGCGGAGGATGCGCTCGCCGCGCCGGCCGCGTATCTGGTTCGAGATCCTGCTGATCGCCGTCAGTTACTGGACGTACTCGCTGATCCGCAACGCCGTCCCGGAGCAGAAGGCCGCGGCGCTGCGCAACGCGGACTGGATCTGGGCGGCCGAACAGACCCTGGGGCTGGCCTTCGAGGAGTCGTTCAACCGGGCCGTTAACTCGGTTACATGGCTCATCGTGACGATGAACTACTACTACGCCACCCTGCACTTCATCGTGACCATCGGCGTCCTGGTCTGGCTCTTCCGTAGGCAGCCGGGCCGTTACGCGGCGACCCGCCTGGTCCTTTTCGCCACGACGGGCGTCGCCCTGCTCGGCTACTACCTGTACCCCCTGGCGCCGCCCCGCCTGATGAACGGGCACAACTTCGTCGACACGGTCCTGGTCCACCAGACCTGGGGTTCGATGGCTTCGGGCGACTTCAAGAACATGTCGAACCAGTACGCCGCCATGCCGTCCATGCACATCGGCTGGTCCCTGTGGTGCGGCCTGACGATCTTCGCTCTGGCCTCCGCCCCCTGGGCGAAGATCCTCGGCCTGCTCTACCCGACGCTCACCCTGGTCGTGATCGTCGCCACCGCCAACCACTTCTGGCTGGACGCGGTGGGCGGGATGCTCTGCCTGTCCTTCGGTTACGCCCTGAGCTACGCCTGGTACGGAGCGCTCCCGCACCGCCTCCCGCGTCTGGTCGAGGCCCCGAAGAAGCCACGCACCGGCCGCCGGGACGGGTCGGGCGCAGCCGAAGCTCGGCCGCCGGCACTCTCCTAGAAACCCGGTCAGCCCCGGTGGGTGATGGAGCCGCCGGTGACGGTGAGCCGTACCGGGGCCTGTGCGACCTCGTCGGACGGCGCTTCGACGGGGTCGACGGAGAACGCCGTCAGGTCGGCGCGCAGTCCTGGGGCGATGCGCCCGGCGACTGCCTGTTCGCCGGCGGCGACAGCCGCGTGCGTGGTGCAGCCCTCCAGCGCCATCAGCCCGGTCAGCCCGCGCCCGGCCCGCGCGGCGCCGTGCGGTGTGCGGGCGGAGGCGAGGACCTGGCGGGCGTCGTAGTGGGCGATGGGCCAGTCGGAGCCGAGCGCCAGCACGGCGCCCGCGTCCCGCAGGTCACGGCAGCGCCAGGCGCGGCCGGCCCGCTCCTCGCCCAGCCGCTTCGACCACTCGTCGGTGTGGTCGGCGCGGGTGTACGCCGTGTGCGGCGGCTGCATCGACGCGATCACGCCGAGCCCCGCGAAGCGCGCGATCTGGTCCTCGGGGACGGTCTCGATGTGCTCGATGCGGTGGCGCAGACGGCCGCTCGCGCCAAGGGATTCGACGGTGTCCAGGACGTGCCGCACGGCGGCGTCACCGATGGCGTGGGTGGCGGTGCGAACGCCGGCGGTGTGGAGGTGGCGTACGGCAGCGGTGTACGCCACCGGGTCCGGCCAGAACGCTTCGGTGCCTTGGCCGTGGCAGTCGGCGTGCTCCAGCCACGCGGTGCCGCCCTCGACGGTGCCGTCCATGAAGAACTTAACGGCGCCGACCCTCCAGAGCCGCCCCGCCCGCTTCTGCAGGGCGATCAGTTCGTCGAGGTCCGCCGGGTCGGTGCCGGGCATGCACCAGGGGGCGAGGAGGAGCCGTAGCGGAAGGCCGTCGGCCTCCTCGGCCGCGGTGAGGAGCTCCAGGGAGTCGCCGCCGAGGTCCATGACGTGGGCGCCGGTCAGGCCGGTGGCCGCCATCGCGGAGAGCAGTTCGCCCAGCCGGGCCTGGCGCTCGGCGTAGGGGGGCCGGGGGACGACGGCGGCCACCAGGTCCATCGCCGCGTGCTCGATCAGATGCCCGGTGGGGCGGCCGTCCGCGTAGCAGACGATCTCCGAGCGCTGGGCGAAGGTACGCGGGCCCGTGATCTTGGCCGCGGTCAGTGCGGCGCCGCTGACCAGGGCGGAGTGACCGTCGTACAGGCGGATGAAGGCGGGGGAACCGGCGAGGGTGTCCTCGATCAGGGCGCGGTCGAGCGGGCGGCCCCCGAAGGCGTTGTGGTCGAGGCCGAAGGCGACGATCCAGCCCTCCTCGGTGCGCTCGGCGCCTGCGAGGGCGGCGCGCAACTCGTCGAGATCGCGCACGGCCGAGAGGTTGAGGCCGGTGGCCAGATCCAGGCCCCACACGGGGTGGCTGTGGCTGTCGACGAGTCCGGGCGTGAGGGTCGCCCCGGCCAGATCGACGGTCTCGGTGCCGGGCCCGCGCCAGTCCCGTACGTCCGCCGCGTCTCCGACTGCGGTGATCAGCCCGTCGGTGACGGCCACGGCGGTGGCTTCGGGGCGGGCGGGGTCCAGGGTGCGGACACGGGACGCGGTGACGACGAGATCGGCTGCGGGCACGTGCGGTTCCTTAGGGGTGGGGGTGCTCGGGGTCGGGGTGCTCGGGGTGGTCGTCCGGTTCGGCGGCGAAGGCCGCGTACACCTCGGGCCTGCTGCGGCGCAGGCGCAGGGCGATGGCGATGCCGACGAGGAAGACCGCGGGGACGAGGGAGACGAGGACGACGTTGATGCCGGCTGTGGCGCCGGAGAAGAGCTCGACGTTCGCCGCCACCAGGGTCAGCGCGCAGGTGAGCAGCACGGCGGCCACGGCGGGGGCGACGACCGTGCGCCAGGGGCTCTCGGTGTGGCTGATGCGCCGGAAGTAGAACGGCACGGCGACGGCGGCGAGCAGCTGGAGCGCCATCAGGCCGATCATTCCCGGGGTGTTCACCCACAGCAGGAGCTGGGTGTACGGGTCCGCGCCGGCCAGTGCGAAGGCGAGGACGACGACCAGGCCCAGCGCGGTCTGCGCGGCGCCGGCGCGGTGCGGCGAGCGGTGGCGGGGGTGGACCTTGCCCAGCGCGGCGGGCAGCACGCCTTCTTCGGCGAGGGAGAGCCCGTACCGGTTGATGGCGTTGTGGAAGGCGAGGAGGGAAGCGATGACGCTGGTGACGATCAGGATGTGCATCAGGTCGGCGGCCCAGCCGCCGACGTAGGTGGTGATGGCGGCGAAGAAGAGGCCGCCGGGGTCCTCGGTCGCGGCCTGGACGACGCGGTCGGAGCCGTACGCCTGGATGACGGTCCAGACGACGAAGGCGTAGAAGAGGCCGAGGAAGGCGACGGCGATATAGGTGGCGCGGGGGATCGAACGTCCGGGGTCGCGGGCCTCGCGGCGGTAGATGGCGGTCGATTCGAAGCCGGTGAAGGCGGCGAAGGCCACAGCGAGGACGGCGACCATGCCGGGCGCGACGATGTTGCCGGGGGCGAACGAGTCGGCGCTGAGGCCGCCGTGGGCGCCGCCCTCCAGCAGGACCCCGCCGGCCAGCAGTACGAGGATGCCCGTCTCGGCCACGAGCAGCACGCCGAGGATCTTGGCGCCGAAGTCGATGGACCGGTAGCCGAGGTACCAGGTGAGCAGCAGGCCGGCGATGGAGACCGGGAGCCAGGGGATGTCGATGCCCCACAGGGCGGCGACGGTGTCCTGGGTGGCGCTGCCGAGCAGGCCGTAGACGCCGATCTCCATGCCGTTGTAGCCGATGAGGGCGAGCAGCGCGGCGCCCATGCCGACGGGACGGCCGAGGCCGCGGGTGATGTAGGCGTAGAAGCCGCCGCCGTGGCGGACGTAACGGGTCATGGTGGTGAACCCGACGGCGAAGATCGCGAGGGTGATGCCGGCCATGAGGTATCCGGCCGGCGCTCCGATGCCGCCGAGCATGATGGCAAGCGGGGCGACACCGGCCATGACGGTGAGCGGGGCGGCGGCCGAGACGACGAAGAAGACGATGTCCGAGGTGCCGAGGGTGGCGCGGCGGAGGGTGGGTGTGGGGGTGCCGGGATCGGCGGGTGGCTCACTCTTGAGGGTCGCGGACATACGGAGAGAGGCCCTTCTGCGGTACGGCGGGGCAGAAACCTAAAGGCTTTCGGTTTCGGCAATGTAGCCTCCGCTTGGGCATCCGGGAAGACCTGAGAACGAGGAGCATCGGCATGGGCCGGCCGCGCACACCACTGCTCGACAGGGAGCGCATCACCACGACGGCGCTCGAACTCGTCGATGAGCAGGGCGAGTTCAGCGTTCCGCAGATCGCTCGGCGGCTCGGGGCGCAGACGGGGTCGGTGTACCACCATGTGGACGGCCGGGACGGCATCGTCGAGCTGCTGCGGGTGCGGGTCACCTCCGCGATCGACACCTCGACGCTGGACCTCCGCCCGTGGGACAGGGCGATGGCCGCCTGGGCCCGTTCCTACCGGGCCGCCTTCGCCGCCCACCCACGGGCGATCCCGCTGCTCATGACGTCACCGGTACGCGCCCCGAAGGTCCTGGACCACTACGAGCGGGCGGTACGGCTGCTGCTGGACGCGGGCTTCGCCACGGCGGACGTGATGGTGGTGATCAGCGCGCTGGAGAACCTGGTGCTGGGCTCGGCGCTGGACATGGCGGCGCCGGAGACGATGTGGGAACTCCCGGACGAGACGACGACGCCGGGCCTGGCCGACGCGCTGGCGGCAGCGGGACCCGGCCGCACCCACGCGGCGTTCGAACTGGCCCTGGGAGCGTTCATCGCGCGGTGCGGCGAGTTGCTGCGGACGGAGCGGTGACGCCGGCGGGGCTCGCCTCCCGGCCGCCTACCCCCCGTAGAACAGCTCCTCCACCACCGCCCGCGCCCGCCGCGTCATACGCCGGTAGTCGTCGAGCATGTCCCCCACGTGCCCGGCCTCGTACCCCAAGTACCGGGCGACCGCACCCAGTTCACGCCCGTCCGAGGGGAACGTGTCGCCCGCCCTCCCCCGCACCAGCATCACCGCGTTGCGCACCCGCGTCGCGAGGACCCACGCCTCGTCGAGCACCGACGCGTCCTCCGTCACGATCAGGCCCGCCGCGTGCGCGGCCGCCAGCGCCTCACGGGTGCGGGTCGTGCGCAGGCCCGGTTCCGCCCAGGCGTGCCGCATCTGGAGCAGCTGCACCGTCCACTCGACATCGCTCAGACCGCCGCGCCCCAGCTTCGCGTGCAGCGTCGGGTCCGCGCCGCGCGGCAGGCGTTCGGACTCCATACGTGCCTTCAGCCGCCGGATCTCGCGGACCGCGTCGTCGCCCAGGCCCTCCGCCGGGTAGCGCAGCGGGTCCGCCAGCTCGATGAAACGGGCGCCCAGTTCCGTGTCCCCCGCGATCGGTTCGGCGCGCAGCAGGGCTTGGCTCTCCCACACCAGCGACCACCGCCGGTAGTACGCCGCGTAGGAGGCGAGCGTACGCACCAGGGGGCCGCTCTTGCCCTCCGGCCGCAGGTCGGCGTCGATGAGCAACGGCGGGTCGGCGGTGGGGAGTTCGAGCAGCCGTCGCATCTCGGAGACGACCGTGTTCGCGGCCCGCGACGCCTCGTGCTCGTCGACGCCCTCGCGCGGCTCGTGGACGAAGAGCACATCGGCGTCGGAGCCGTAACTCAGCTCGTGCCCGCCGAACCGCCCCACCCCGATGATCGCGAACCGCGTCGGCAGCTCGTCGCCCCACCGCTCCCGCACGGCCGCCCGCAGCGCGCCGGCCAGGGTGGCGGCGGTCAGGTCGGTGACGGCGTTGCCGACCCGGTCGACGAGGGCGCCGTGGTCCTGCTCGGCCGGGTTCTCCTCGGTGCCGTACGAGCCGATGAGGTCCGCGGCGGTGGTACGGAACAGCTCCCGGCGGCGTACGCCCCGCACCGAGGCGACCGCGCCCTCGGCGGTGTCCGCGCGCCGGACCGCCGCCAGCACCTCCTGCTCCAGATGCGCCCGGCCGCGCGGTTTCAGCCCCTCGGGGTCGCCGAGCAGGTCGACCGCCTCCGGGGCGCGCAGCAGCAGGTCGGGGGCGAGGCGGCCCGCCGACAGGACGCGGGCCAGGTTCTCGGCTGCCGCGCCCTCGTCCCGCAGGAGGCGCAGGTACCACGGGGTCTTGCCCAGTGCGTCCGACACCTTGCGGAAGCCGAGCAGCCCCGCGTCCGGGTCGGCGGAGTCCGCGAACCAGCCCAGCAGCACGGGCAGCAGGGTGCGTTGGATGGCCGCCTTGCGCGTGACACCGGACGACAGGGCTTCCAGATGGCGCAGCGCGGCGGCCGGGTCGGCGTAACCCAGTGCCTCAAGGCGCTGACCGGCCGCCTTCGGGCTGAGCCGGATTTCGCCGGGTGCGAGCTGGGCGACCGCGTCGAGCAGCGGCCGGTAGAAGATCTTCTCGTGCAGCCGCCGGACCACCGCGGCGTGCCGCCGCCAGGCCCGGTTGAGTTCCGCGACGGGCTCTGTGCGCAGGCCCAGCGAGCGCCCGAGCCGCCGCAGGTCGGCCTCGCCCTGCGGCACCAGGTGGGTGCGGCGGAGCCGGTGGAGCTGGATGCGGTGCTCCATGGAGCGCAGGAAGCGGTACGCCTCGTCGAGCTGCGCGGCGTCCGTCCGGCCGACGTAACCGCCCGCCGCGAGCGCCCCGAGGGCGCCGAGCGTCGACCCGCTGTGCAGCGTCGCGTCGCTGCGTCCGTGCACCAACTGCAGGAGCTGTACGGCGAATTCGACATCGCGCAGGCCGCCGGGGCCCAGCTTGAGTTCGCGGTCGACCTGCGCGGGCGGGATGTTGTCGACGACGCGACGGCGCATCTTCTGCACGTCGGGGACGAAGTTCTCGCGCTCAGCGGCCTGCCACACCAGGGGCGACACGGCCTCGACGTACTCCTCGCCGAGCGCCAGGTCACCGGCCACGGCCCGCGCCTTGAGCAAGGCCTGGAACTCCCAGGTCTTGGCCCAGCGCTGGTAGTAGGCGAGGTGGCTGGAGAGGGTGCGCACCAGCGGCCCGTTGCGCCCCTCGGGCCGCAGGTTCGCGTCGACCGGCCAGATGGTGCCCTCGGTGTTCGTCTCGGAGCAGATCCGCATGAGGTGGGAGGCGAGGCGGGTCGCGGCCTTGATCGCGTTCTCCTCGTCGGCGCCTGCCGCGCCGTCGGCCGGTTCCGCTACGAAGATCACGTCGACGTCGGAGACGTAGTTCAGCTCGTGGCCGCCGCACTTGCCCATCGCGATGACGGCGAGGCGGCAGGCGGCGGCGTCCTCGGGGGCTGCCGCGCGGGCGATGGCGAGCGCGGCGCGCAGGGTCGCCGTCGCCAGGTCGGCGAGTTCGGCGGCCGCCTGGGCAACGTCGGTCGTACCGCACACGTCACGGGCGGCGATCGACAGCAGGCAGCGCCGGTAGGCGACCCGCAGCGCCACCGGGTCCGTCGCGTCGGCGAGGTTCCGCTCGAATTCGGCGACCCCCGGGTGCAGGTCGGCCGCCTCGTAGGTGACGAGCGCCTGCCAGTCGCGGGGGTGGCGGGCCAGGTGGTCGCCGAGCGCCTCGGAGGCGCCGAGCACCCCGAGCAGCCGGTCGCGCAGCGGCTTGGCGGAGACGAGCGTGTCGAGGAACACATGCCGCTCGTCCGTGACCTGCGCCTCGGCCAGCCGCACGAGTCCGAGCAGCGCCAGGTCGGGGTCGGCGGTCCGGCCGAGCGCGTCGAGGAGCACCGGATCGCTGCGTACGGCGGCGAGTTCGGGTGCGTCGAGCAGCCGCTCGGCTGCGGCCGGATCGGTGAAGCCGTGCCGGAGCAGCCGCGAGAAAGTACTGCTCCTGCGCCCGGGCGCCGACATTTTGCCTCCTGCTGCGACCGTACAATCGACCGGTCAAGGTCCGGCTCACGAGCCTATCCGCTGGAGCTGACGGGGCCTCTTCGCAGCCACCGCAGCGACATTGTGACCATGACATATACGCAGTGACACACCGCAGTGACCCAAACGCAGTGACACGTCCAACGTCGCCGGATTTCGCCTGCGATGAACCCGACACCCCGTTTCACCCCACTGCTGCTCAACCGTCAGCGCAGTGACAGCGCCGTCCTGGGCGCCAGGTCCGTACAACCGTGCAGCGTCGCACGCCCACCGCACACCGAAAGCACCTTCTTCATGTCGCCCAGGGCACACCGTTCCCTCGCTTCGTCGCGCCGCGCGCTGGTCAGCACCCTGCTGGCGGCCCTCCTCGCGACGGTGGCGGGCATCCACATGGCCGACTTCGCCGTTCCCGCCGCGGCCAGGGCGGGGTCGTCCTCCGGGACCGGGGCGGCCGAGCTGAAGCCGGCCCGTGCCTCCGGCGAGTCCGTGGTGCAGATCGTGTCGCACCCGGACGACGACCTGTTCTTCATGAACCCGGAGCTGAGCCAGTCCATACGCTCCGGGAAGCCCCTGACGACGATCTTCCTCACCGCGGGCGAGGCGGACGGCATAAACGCCCCGCGCGGCCGCGCGTACGCCGGTATACCGCTGCCCGCCGCCGACACCGCCCGGTACGCCGAGGCCCGGCAGAACGGCATACGTGCCGCGTACGCGGAGATGGCCACCGGCGACCGCACGAGCGGCTGGCGGCGCTCCGCGATCCGCACGGCGGGCGGCGGCTGGGCGGAACTCGACACGCTGAACGCGCGCCCGCAGGTCAGCCTCGTCTGGATGCAGCTGCACGAGGCGGGCAACAGCGCCGCGGACCGGCCGCACAGCCTGCACGGGCTGTGGGACGGCCGGGTGGGCGCCCTGGAGTCGCAGCTGTCGTCGGGGACGCCGGTCGCGGAGGACTTCGCGTACACCAGGGAGCAGGTCGTGCGGAGCGTCCAGGGGCTGCTGGAGCGCTTCCGGCCGACGTTCGTGCGGATGCTGGACCCGACGAACGGCCGCGAGGCGACGCCGCACGTGATGGCGGACCACCAGGACCACATGTACGGCGCACGCTTCGCGCAACTGGCGCTCGCGCGGTACGGCGGGGCCACCGACGGCCACCCCCATTTCACCGTCCAGAACTACCTCGGCTATCTCAACGGCCGGCTGCCGCACGTGCTGGACCCGGCGGCCCTGCGGGAGAAGCTGCACACCCTGAAGACGTACGCGTGGACGGAGTACCCCAGCAACTACTGCGGATCCGAGGCCGGCTGCGGCGACCGCAAGGTGGCGGCGCGGCCGGCGGGCCACGGCTGGGCGCCGGGCATCCGCCACTCGCGCAACACCAGCACCTCCTGGCTGCTGGGTGGTGAGCGGGCGGGCGAACTGTGGGCGTTCTCGGTGCTCGATACGCGGCTCGCGGTGTGGCACCGGTCGCCGGGCGGGAGGGGCGGCGCGAAGGGTGCGTGGGCGGGCCCCCGGCTGGTCGGCGGCACCGGCCTGGACAGCGGCGTCGTCTCGTCGAAGCTCCCGGACGGCCGGATCGCCCTCTTCGGCACCCGCACGTCGTTCGACGGACCCGGCGGCTACCGCCGTGACGTCGTGACCATGGTGCAGCGCACCCCGGGCGGCGCCTTCGGCGACTGGCAGTCGCTGGGTCTCCCGCAGCCGGCGCCCGCCCCCGGCGTGGTCGGGGCGGGCGCCCCGGCCCTGGACATCAGCGCCCCGGCGGTGGCCGTGGACCGTAGCGGACGCTCCACCGTGTACCTGCGCGACGGGGGCCACGGCCTCAGCGCGCGTACGCAGCGCCCCGACGGCACCTGGGCGCCGTGGCGGCCGCTCGGCGGCCGGGGCCTGCACGGCGACCCGGCCGTGGCCACCGACGCGGCGGGGCGGCAGCACGTGTTCGCGCACACACTCACCTCGGCTGTCGCCTGGACCCAGGACGCGGCGGGCGCCCCGATGGCGGGGCCCCTGCCCACGGGGCTTCCGGCGACCACCCTGCCGCTGACCGCCGTGGTGGACGGCGACGGCGTACGCGTGTACTTCCGCAAGCCGGGCTCCGGCGCGGTGCTCTCCGCCCGGTTCGGCGGCGCGCGGCGCGCCGCCACGCAGGCGTCCCCGGTCACCGACCTCGGCGGCCGGGCGGGCTTCGGCCCGGTGGGCGCCGCCGGGCCGGTGCTGGCGGCCCGCGACGGCGCGGGCCACCTCGCCGCCGCGCTGGTCCCGGCGGATCCGGGCGGGAGCCCCCGGTGGAGCCGGGGCGATTTCCTCTTCGCCGGGGCTCCCGCGGTCACCACCGACGCGGCGGGGACGCCCTGGGTCGCCGCGGTGGGCCTGGACGGACGCCTGCGCTGGAGCAGCCGGGGCTCCGGCGGCGCCACCGCCCCCGCGGTACGGCAGGCGGTGGGCGGGGCGCCACCCGTCACCCGGACGGCGGTGGCCCGCCCACCGGCTGCCGCGAGCCGCTGAGTGACTCCGATGATGACCCGCTGAGTTTCGCTTCCGCAGGCGGTCTGCCTTCCTGAGAGGGACAGACCCCGAGCGAGAGGAAACCGACCGTCATGGATCCGCAGACCCGGCTGGACGCCCGTTACAGCGACGAGGAGGCGACGGCCGCCTCGTGGCCGGACGCGGTGGCGCGCCTGGCGGCGGCTGAGCTCTTCTGGCTGACGACGGTACGTCCCGACGGCCGCCCCCACGTCACCCCGCTGCTCGGCGTCTGGCTCGACGACGCCCTGTACTTCTGCACCGGTCCGGCGGAACGCAAGGCGAAAAACCTCGCCGCGAGTCCGCACGTCGCCCTGACCACCGGCGCGAACACACTGCACGAGGGCTTCGACCTGGTGATCGAGGGCAAGGCGGCACAGGACACCGACGAAGCCCGCCTGCGGCGCCTGGCGGCGGCGTACGCGACGAAGTACGGCCCGGAATGGCACTTCGACATCGTGGACGGGGCTTTCCACACCCAGAGCACCGGCCGGGCCCTGGTCTTCCGCGTCGAGCCCACCACGGCCTTCGGCTTCGGCAAGGGCGTCTACAGCCAGACCCGCTGGCTCTTCCGCTGACCGGGCCGATACGGGCTGACCCGGCCGATACGCGGCCTACGCGGCCTACAGGACCTTCGGGGCCTACGGGGTCGCCCGCAGCACCAGCGTAAGAAACCCGAAACAGCTCCGGTACCCGCGCAGCCACTCCGACCGGTGCTGGGCGGCCACCGCCAGGGCCTCCCCGGACAGCGGGTCATCGGGGTGGTCGAGGGCCCATTCCGCCAGATCGCCGGTCCAGTGCCACTCGTAGTCGTCCAGCTCCCGGCGGGTGCTGAGGTGCCCGAACACGGGTGTCCAGCCGTCGGCGGTCACCCGGTCCATGGTGGTGGCCAGATCGTCGTACTCACCGAGCATCCGCCGCGCCTCGTCGCCGGGTTCGGCCTCCCAGTAGGCGTCGCCGACGAGCACCCGCCCGCCGGGCGCCAGGTGGGGGCGGGCGGCGGCCAGGGTGGCGAGCAGCCCGCCGAAGGCGTGCGCGGCACCCACGCTGAAGACCACGTCGAAGTCCCCCTCCGACGGATACGTCCCGGCGTCCGACTCATGCAGCGTCAGCCGCCCCCCGACACCTCGCGCCTCAGCCCGCTCGCGGGCCTCCCCCAGCGCGTCCGCCGATACGTCGACCCCCACGGCGGTGACCTGTGGCTGCGCGGCCAGGGCCCGTACGAGCCATTCGGCCCGCCCGCACCCCAGATCGAGCAGCCGCTCGTCGCCCCGGACCACGGCGCGTTCGAGCAGCCGGCGCACGGATTCGTCGTCGAGAGGGGCGGCGATCGGGTGACGGGCGTGGGCCAGTTGCGACATCAGTGATCGGCTCATCCGCGCACCTTCTCACTGCCTTCGGAGCCACCGCACGCCCTTTCCCGCTGCCGCACGCCTGCAGTACGACCGACGCACGCCTTCGGATACCACTCGCGCTGCCCGCAAGTCATGGGCACACTTCACTCCTCTGTACTCGTCTGCCACAGGAGGCACTCGCCATGGACTGGACGCTCGAAGTGATCGTTCTCCCCGTCACCGACGTGGACCGGGCCCGGGACTTCTACCGGGACAAGGTCGGCTTCAACGTCGACTTCGACAACCGGATGGACGGCAACATGCGGCTGGTCCAGCTCACCCCACCCGGCTCCGGCTGCTCCGTGGTGATCGGTGAGAACATCCCCGACCCGGGTCCCGCCCCGAAGCCCGGCTCGTACCAGGGCCTCCAGCTCGTCGTCTCCGACATCAAGGCGGCCCACGCCGAGCTGGTGGCGCGCGGCCTGGAAGTCTCCGACCCGGTGGAGTACGCCCCGACCGACGGCGGTACCTTCATGCATTTCAAGGACCCGGACGGCAACGGCTGGTCGGTGCAGGAATACCGCGTACGGGCCACCGATCCGCTGCACCAGGTCCTGCGCCCCAAGACTTCGTAGGTGCCGCGGCGAAAAACTTCTGCGAAACATCTGCGCGATTTCTGTTATCGGCGACGGGCGGCCGGGTCTCCTGAGTGTCAGGCCGGCCACCGCCGGCCCCCCACACCGGAAGTTGACCCGCGTGAACCGTGAGCCGCAGCCCCCGCAGCACAGCCAGGACCCGATCCCCGCACGGCCCGCACGGCACGGCCGCCGCAGCGGCGCGCACCGCAGCCGCACGTCCCGGCGCGGCGGCGTCACAGCGGCCGGAGCGGTGGCCCTGATTGCCGTCGCGGGCGGCGGTTACGGCGCCGTCCAGGCGCTCTCGGGCTCCGAAACACCGCAGGCGCGGGGCTCCGCGCAGTCCGTGGCCGCACCGGATGTGCTGCGCGCCGGCGGAGGGCCGTCCCCGTCCGCCACCGCGTCGGACCGTACGACCGCCACCCCGTCCGGCAGAGCGACCGCGTCCCCCGCCGAGCGCGGCGCCACCGCGAAGGCGACCCCCGCCAAGGCCAGGAAGGCGCAGGCCGAGGAGAGCCGCACCACGGCCCCCGCCGTGGCCCCTTCCCCGGCCGCCGCCCCGCGTCAGACGCCCGCTGCCCGCGCCGGAGCGGGCTCGGGCAGGTTCAGGCGGGCCCCGGCGGCGAGCACCCCCGCCGGCGGGACGGCCGGGGGGCTCGCGCAGCAGGTCGTCGAGATGGTGAACACGGAACGGGCCAAGCAGGGTTGCTCCCCCGTCACCCCCAACGCGAAGCTGCGGGCGGCCGCCCAAGGACACTCCGACGACATGGCGGCCCGTAGCTTCTACGATCACTCGACCCCCGAGGGCGTAGGACCCGGCAAACGGATAGCGGCTGCCGGATACCGCTGGAGCACGTACGCCGAGAACATCTTCAAGAGCCCCAGGGACGCCCGCACGGCGATGGACGGCTGGATGAAGAGCCCGGGGCACCGCGCCAACATCCTGAACTGCGCCTTCAAGGAGATCGGCGTCGGCATCAACATGAGTTCGAACGGTCCCTGGTGGACCCAGAACTTCGGCGCCTCTTCCTGACATGGCGGGCGTGGAACGGGAAGCCGAGGCCCCGGTGGTGGCGGCCGCAGCGGCCGGGGACGGGGAGGCCAGACAGCTGCTGCTGGCGGCGCATCTGCCGCTGGTCTACAACGTCGTCGGCCGGGCGCTCCGCGGGCACACCGACGTGGACGACGTGGTGCAGGAGACCATGCTGCGCGCCCTGAACGGGCTCGACGGCCTGCGGGACCCGGAGGCGTTCCGGTCCTGGCTGATGGCCATCGCGATGAATCAGGTACGCCGGCACCGGTCGGCCGGCGCGCGCCCGCCGGCCGACGCGCTCGAACGTGTCCGGGAGGTAGCCGACCCGGCGGCCGACTTCGTGGAGCTGACCATCTGGCGGCTCGGCCTGTCGGGGCAGCGCCGTGAGGTGGCCGAGGCGACGCGCTGGCTGGACGCCGACGACCGGGAGCTGCTGGCGCTGTGGTGGCTGGAGGCGGCCGGGGAGATCACCCGGCGGGAGCTGGCCGGCGCACTGGAGATCGCCCCGCGCCATGCGGCGGTGCGTGTCCAGCGGATGAAGGAGCAGCTGGAGGCCGGGCGGCTGGTGGTGCGGTCACTGGCGGCCGTCCCGGGATGCGCCGGTCTGCAGCCGCTCACCGCGTTGTGGGACGGGGGTCCGTCCGCGCTGTGGCGCAAGCGCATCGCCCGGCACGCCCGCGACTGCGCGACCTGCGCGGGGCGGTCTGGGGATCTGGTGCCGGCGGAGGGGTTGCTGGCGCGCTTGAGCCTGGTGCCGCTGCCGCTCTCGTTGTCGGCGCCGGACGCGCTGGACGCGCACGCGACGGCGAGCACGGGGCTTGTCGCGGCGAGCCCGCCGCCGCCCGTATCGCCCGGCGGGGCCCCGCCGCCGCCCGTATCGCCCGGCGGGGCCCCGCCGCCGCCGACAGCGCGACGACCCGGGCCGCGTACGGCCGGGGCGGTGGCAGCCGTGGTCGTCGCGGCCGCCGCCGTCGCGCTGTGGCCCTGGGGGGCCGCCGAGGCACCTTCGGCTCCGGCTCCGGGGGGCGCTCGGCCGCAGCAGAGCGCCTCGGCCTCCGTCTCCGTCTCCGTACGCCCGCCGCAGGAACCCAGCGCCGACGCCACGCCGTCCGGCACGGCTCCGACGCGCGCGCCGGAGCCCCCACCGCCCACCACGCCGACCCCCGCACCGCCGGCAACGCGGGCGCCCGCCCCCGCACCCGCGGGCATCGAGCAGCAGGTCACCGACCTGGTCAACGCCCGGCGGGCCCGAAGCGGTTGCCCGCCCGTGCGCCCCGACCCGAAGCTCCACGCGGCGGCCCAGCGGCACGCCGACGACATGTCGGCCCGCGGCTACTTCGCGCACACCGGCCCGGGCGGCGCCGATCCCGGCGCGCGGATCACGGCGGCCGGGTACGCGTGGAGCGCCTGGGCCGAGAACATCCACCGCGGCCCCACCACCGTCGACGCCACCGTGGCCGGCTGGATGAGCGACACCGCCCATCGGAACAACATCCTCGACTGCCGCTTCACGCACATGGGCATCGGCCGGTCGAGCGGCCCGGGCGGCCCCTGGTGGACCCAGGACTTCGCCGCCCGCTGACGACCGGGCCGCCCCCGACGAAGGGGGCGCCCCACGGCCGGGCTACAGCACCGGCAGGTTCTTCCGCAGCTCGAAGGCGGTGACCTCGGAGCGGTACTCCTCCCACTCCTGCTTCTTGTTGCGCAGGAAGAAGTCGAAGACGTGCTCGCCGAGCGTCTCGGCGACCAGCTCGCTGCGCTCCATCAGCGCGATGGCCTCGCCGAGGTTCTGCGGCAGCGGCTCGATGCCCATGGCGCGGCGCTCGGCGTCGGACAGCGCCCATACGTCGTCGTCGGCGCCCGGCGGCAGCTCGTAGCCCTCCTCGATGCCCTTGAGACCGGCGGCGAGCAGGACGGCGTACGTCAGGTACGGGTTCGCGCCGGAGTCGATCGAGCGGACCTCGACCCGCGCCGAGCCGGTCTTGCCGGGCTTGTACATGGGCACGCGGATCAGCGCGGAGCGGTTGTTGTGGCCCCAGCAGATGTACGACGGCGCCTCGCCGCCCGAGCCCGCGGTGCGGGTCGAGCCACCCCAGATCCGCTTGTAGGAGTTGACCCACTGGTTGGTGACGGCGGAGATCTCGGCGGCGTGCTTGAGCAGGCCGGCGATGAAGGAACGGCCGACCTTGGAGAGCTGGTACTCGCTGCCCGACTCGTAGAAAGCGTTGCGGTCGCCCTCGAAGAGGGAGAGGTGGGTGTGCATGCCGGAGCCGGGGAACTCCGAGAACGGCTTCGGCATGAACGTGGCCTGCACGCCCTGTTCCAGCGCCACCTGCTTCATGACCAGGCGGAACGTCATGATGTTGTCGGCGGTCGACAGCGCGTCGGCGTACCGCAGGTCGATCTCCTGCTGGCCGGGGGCGCCCTCGTGGTGGCTGAACTCGACCGAGATGCCCATGGATTCGAGCATGGTGATCGCCTGGCGGCGGAAGTCCATGCCGACGTTCTGCGGGGTGTGGTCGAAGTAGCCCGAGTTGTCGGCGGGGGTGGGCCGGGTGCCGTCGAGGGGCTTGTTCTTCAGCAGGAAGAACTCGATCTCGGGGTGGGTGTAGAAGGTGAAGCCGAGGTCCGAGGTCTTGGCGAGGATCCGCTTCAGTACGTAGCGCGGGTCCGCGAAGGACGGCGAGCCGTCCGGCATCAGGATGTCGCAGAACATGCGGGCCGTACCGGGGGCCTCGGCGCGCCAGGGCAGGATCTGGAAGGTGCCCGGGTCCGGCTTGGCGATCATGTCCGATTCGTATACGCGGGCGAAGCCCTCGATCGCGGAGCCGTCGAAGCCGATGCCCTCGTCGAACGCCTGCTCAAGCTCGGCCGGGGCCACCGCGACCGACTTCAGGAAGCCCAGTACGTCGGTGAACCACAGGCGCACGAACCGGATGTCGCGCTCCTCGAGCGTACGGAGCACGAATTCCTGCTGCTTATCCATGTCGTCTTCCTACCCATCCTTGCCGGTCGAGCCGCCTGCTCCCACGCCTCGGTCGCACGTCGGGGCACTTGAGCATCCCACCACACGGTTTCCAACACGTTGCGGCCCCTCGGGCAAACACGGGACACACGGCCGCCGCCATCAGGGTGTACGACCTGCGCCGCCTCTCCCATAGTGCCCACGGAGCGCGGGGGCGAATGCAGGCCGGCGCCGTGCTGCCGCGCCGACGGCGGAAAATCTGTCCTGGCGGGTGCAGACATGCCACACTCGTACTGTTCGCTCCACTCGCTTCAGAAGATGGTGCAAGTGACCGCTGAGACCCACCGCAACACCACCCACCGCAACAGCACCGACCGCGGCAACACCCGGGCAGACCTCTTCGACGACGACGACTTCCCCGCGTACACCATGGGCCGGGCGGCCGAGATGATCGGCAGCACACCGGCGTTCCTGCGGACCGTCGGCGACGCACGACTGATCACCCCGCTGCGTTCCGACGGCGGCCACCGCCGCTACTCGCGCTACCAGCTGCGGGTCGCGGCCCGGGCCCGGGAGCTGGTCGACCAGGGCACCCCCATCGACGCCGCCTGCCGGATCGTCATTCTCGAGGACCAGCTGGAAGACGCGCTGCGCATCAACGAGGGGCTGCGCGAGGCTCGCACAGCCCGCAGGGACGACACCACGGGCCAGAATATCTAGTGCCGCAGCAGCAGAATTTGAAGCGGGCCGCCTGGAGAGTTTATGACCGGGCGGCAGCGGAAGCACGGATGTGACGAAAGACCTCCCGTCACGCCCGCCGCCCCGTGCTACATTGGATCTCAGTTGCAGTTGTGGTTCCCAAAACTTCAAGTGCTCCCGCAGCTTCGACGCTGTGGGCGCACTTTCGTATTTCCGGCTTTATTCCGGACGGGGCATCATCGCGGCAACGCGACTCGGGGTCCGCACAGGGCGGGCTCCGGCACTGCTCCAAAGGAGAATGACATGGCTTCTGGCACCGTGAAGTGGTTCAACGCAGAAAAGGGCTTCGGCTTCATCGAGCAGGAGGGTGGCGGCGCTGACGTCTTCGCCCACTACTCGAACATCGCCGCCCAGGGCTTCCGTGAGCTCCAGGAAGGCCAGAAGGTGACCTTCGACGTCACGCAGGGCCAGAAGGGCCCGCAGGCCGAGAACATCGTTCCCGCCTGACGCTGACGCGTACTACACGATTCGGGGCCCGCACCTGAGGGTGCGGGCCCCGTCTCGTTGCTTTGAATCGTTGCCCCGACTCGGCCGCCCCTCTTGCGCGGCCGACTCCCACGCGGTCGGCCACGATTCTCGTCGCCCCGCCCCTTCCGCGCCATTTCCGGCGCGGATTCCAGCCACTTCGAAGCTCCCGGCCCAACGGTTTTCAACCTTTTCGGACCGGCTTCATTTCGGCTTTTTATTTTCCGGCTCGTTCTTGCGATTCCGTACGGCAGTCACATCTCAGTCACTGCTGCCCGGAATTCCTCGATACGTGCCCATCGAGGAAGGTTCAGATGAACCGCGCAGCACGTTCGAACGACCGTGAACGATTTTCCCGTACCCGCGCCGGCGGCAACTTCGCCGGCCGTACCAGCGACCGCGGCGAGCGCTTCCGCCCCGCGGCGCCCCGCTCCTCCGGCGGCTACGCCGGCTCGGGCCGCCCGGCTCAGCGCCGGTCGTCCGCGCCGCAGGGCGAGTTCGCCCTGCCGACCGGCACCTCTCCGGCACTGCCCGCAGTCGAGGCCTTCGACGCGCTGGACATGCCGGCGCCCCTGCTCGCGGCGCTCACCGCGCAGGGCGTGACCGTGCCGTTCCCGATCCAGGGCGCCACCCTGCCGAACTCGCTGACCGGGCGCGACGTCCTGGGCCGCGGGCGCACCGGCTCCGGCAAGACCCTTGCCTTCGGGCTGGCGCTGCTGGCCAGGACGGCCGGGCAGCGCGCAGAGCCGCGTCAGCCGCTGGCCCTCGTACTCGTCCCCACCCGTGAGCTGGCCCAGCAGGTCACCGACGCGCTCACCCCGTACGCCCGCGCCGTACGGCTGCGGATGACCACGGTCGTCGGCGGCATGTCGATCGGCCGCCAGGCCGGCGCGCTGCGCAGCGGCGCCGAGGTCGTCGTGGCGACCCCGGGCCGGCTCAAGGACCTGATCGAGCGCCGTGACTGCCGCCTGGACCAGGTGAAGATCACGGTGCTGGACGAGGCCGACCAGATGACCGACATGGGCTTCATGCCGCAGGTCACCGAACTGCTCCAGCAGGTCGCTCCGAGCGGCCAGACGATGCTGTTCTCGGCCACCCTGGACCGCAATGTCGACAAGCTGGTGCGCAACTACCTGACCGACCCGGTGGTGCACTCGGTCGACCCGTCGCAGGGCGCCGTCACGACGATGGAGCACCACCTGCTCCATGTGCACCCCGCCGACAAGCAGGCCACGGCCACCGAGATCGCCGCCCGCGACGGCAAGGTGATCATGTTCCTGGACACCAAGCACGCCGTGGACCGGCTGACCCGCGACCTGCTGGCAAGCGGTGTACGGGCGGCCGCGCTGCACGGCGGCAAGTCGCAGCCGCAGCGCACACGTACCCTCGACCAGTTCAAGAGCGGTCATGTGACGGTGCTGGTGGCGACGAACGTCGCGGCCCGCGGCATCCACGTCGACAACCTCGACCTGGTCGTGAACGTCGACCCGCCGACCGACCACAAGGACTACCTGCACCGCGGCGGCCGTACGGCCCGCGCCGGTGAGTCCGGCAGTGTCGTCACGCTGGTGCAGCCCAACCAGCGCCGCGAGATGTCCCGTCTGATGCAGGCGGCGGGCATCACCCCGAACACCGCCCAGGTCCGTTCCGGCGACGCCGAGCTGACCCGGATCACCGGTGCACAGGCGCCCTCGGGTGTGCCAGTGATCATCTCGTCGCCGGTCAGTGAGCGGCCCAAGCGCAGCGCGTCCTCGCAGCGTGGGCGCCGCAGCGCTCCCGCGCAGTCCCGGCGCCGGGCGTACGGCAGCAGTGGCGCCGGCGGGCGCGGCGCCGCGTAGCACCTGGGCAACCCCTCGTGTCGCGGGCAGGGAGTGACTTCGGTCACTTCCTGCCCGCTTCTCTGTGTCTGGCCCAGGCAGGCAGCGCGAACCAGCACAGGACGAACCACACCAGCAGCCCCACGACCAGCCACAGCGCCAGGGTGTCATCGATGGCGACACGCAGAACGAGCAGCAGGGCCGAGGTGATCGTGCCGAGCAGCAGGAAGAGCGCGACGACGGTCAGCCGCGAGGCCCAGATCACCGTCTGGGGCTTGATCCGGCGGCCCGTGACCAGGCGGTGCAGGGAGACGGGCCCGATCAGGGCGCCCACCGTCGCCGCTCCCAGCACGACGGTGACGACGTAGATGGTCAGGTTCGTCGTCGACAGGTCGTCGAAGCGGGGCTGGAAGACGACGGTGAGCAGAAAGCCGAAGAGGATCTGTACGCCGGTCTGCGCGACCCGTAGTTCCTGGAGGAGATCGGCCCACCGCCGGTCGGCCCGTTCCTCCTCGGTCTCGTCGCGGCCGTGCCGTGGTTCCCCGGCCTTCGTGTCGGTCACGGCGACGTTCCGGGTCCGCTCTCCAGCCGCAGCGTGATCTCCTTCTCCTGGTCGCCGGAGGCCGACCCTCCCTCCTGTACGGCGAAGGCCGCGGCGAGCTGCTCGCGCAGCGTTTCCACCGCGCGGTAGCCGCCCTGGACGGTGACCGTCACGGGGGAGGTCAGCCGGGCGGGGGAGGCGTTCTCGCGTACCTCGAACACGTCGTAGGTGGCGCTCCACACCATCGGCCGGCCGCCCGCGCCGTTGCCGGGCGCCTCGTCAGCCGCGCGGTCGGACTCGAAGGCTGTACACAGCGCGCCGAAGACGGCGTTGGCGTCTTCCTTGGAACTGCCGGTGACTTCCACGTGGACCTGGGTTCCGGAGTGTTCCGTGCTGTTCACAGTGAGGCTCTTTTCTCTCATTCGTCCGCGGATTCCCAGGCTCGCCCCGCCCGGTCGCGTGCGCGACCCGAGGCGCGCGGGCGGGCCCGGCTGCGGCGGTTCGTGTGCTTCGTGTGTCCCCGCACTGGGCGGGTATGCGGGTCAATGGCCATCCGGCCGCTGCCGCCTGCGGAAAGTGGGAGAGCACATGACGGTCGTCAAACGCCCTGTCCTGGTCCTGGACTGCGCGCAACCCGAGGAACTCGCGGAGTTCTACGCCGGGCTGCTGGACGCGGAGGTCCGGACCGGCGCCCACCCGGACTTCGTCGAGGTCGTCGGCCAGGAGGGTGTCCAGCTGACGATGCGCAGGGACCACGGCTACGCCCCGCCCAGCTGGCCACGCCCCGAGGACTCCCAGCAGGCACATCTGCGGATCCTGGTGCGGCGCGGCGACATGGACGAGGCGGAGCGGGACGCGGTGAGTCTTGGTGCCCGCCCGGTGGACACCAAGAACAACAGCGGCCCCAGCGACGAACGGGTCTACTCCGACCCGGCCGGGCACTCCTTCACGCTGGCGCTGATGGACCCGTCCAACTGATCGGAGCCCGCGCAGGCCGATCGGAGTTCTCCCAGCCTGGTCAGAGTTCGCACAGCGCCGGCAGGAGTTCCTTCTCGGCCCAGTCGATGAACGGCTGCTGGTGGCCGCCGCCGATCTGGACCAGTGCGATCTCCGTGAAGCCGGTCTCGGCGTAGGGCCGTACGGCGTCGACGAAAGCGGAGACGTCCGGGCCGCACGGAATGGACTCCGCGATGTCCTCACGCCGTACGAACTGGGTGGCCCCGGCGAATCCGGCGGGTCCGGGCAGCTCGGAGTTGACCTTCCAGCCGCCGCCGAACCAGCGGAACTGGTCGTGGGCGCGGGCGATCGCCGTGTCCCGGTCGGTGTCGTAGCACACGGGCAGCTGGCCGACGCGGGGCTTTCCCGTACCGCCGTGCCGGTCGAAGGCGTCCACGAGTTCGCGCTTGGGCTCGGTGGCGATGACGAGGTCGCCGAGCCGTCCGGCGAGCGAGCACGATGTCTCGCCGGACACAGCGATACCAATCGGCGGCGGCTGGTCGGGGAGGTCCCAGAGACGGGCGTTCTCGACGTCGTAGTGGGTCCCGTGATGGCTCACGTCGCCGCCGGCGAACAGTGCGCGGATGATCTCGACGGCCTCTTCGAGCATCTCCAGGCGTACGTGCGCCGCGGGCCAGCCGGCGCCGACGACATGCTCGTTGAGGTTCTCGCCGGAGCCGAGGCCGAGCCGGAACCGGCCCTCGGCGAGCAGTTGCATGGTCGCGGCCTTCTGGGCCACGACCGCGGGGTGGTAGCGGACCGTCGGGCACGTCACGTACGTCATCAGCGGGATGCGTGAAGTGGCCTGGGCCGCCGCGCCGAGCACGCTCCACGCGTAGGGCGCGTGGCCCTGCTCTCCGAGCCAGGGGAAGTAATGGTCCGAGGTCACGGAGAAGTCGAAGCCGGCGCGTTCGGCCGCGACGACATGGTCGACGAGATCGCGGGGGCCGGCCTGCTCGGTCATCATCGTGTATCCGATTTGCACCATGAAAGACGGGTTGCCGATCGCCGGGGCCGAAACATCCGTCTCCGGGGAGACAACCGGTATGCCACACGGGCCTTCGGCCGCATTACGCTTCCGCCCATGGGGGCACTGCGGCGATCCCGCACCGGGCGCATCACGCGCACCACCCGCCCCACGGCGCTGCTGAGCGCCGTGGCGGCGCTCCTTGCCGCGATCTTCGTCTGTCTGGGCTCCCAGGACTCGGGTCCGGGTGCCGGGGCGGAGCCCGGGCCTCTTGCCGGCGGCGGACCCCGGCAACAACACGTGGCGGTCGCGGAACACGGGGCGGTATCGGCGTACGGGGCGGTCGCGTCGTACCGCGGCCCCGCGTACCTCTGCCCGTACGACTCCCGGCACTGCGGCGCCTTCCCGCACCTGTCCCCCGCCGTGCTCACCGCGCCGCCCCCGGCCACCGAGGTGAGCGCCGAGCCGCAGCGCCTCGCGCCGCCCCCCGACGCCCGCCCGGTCCGCGACACCGACGCACTCGCCCGGGCGCCGGGGCGTCATGTCCTTCAGGTGATGCGGACCTAGGAGGGGGTGTCGGCCCCATCCGGATCCGCTAATCCCCCCAACCCCTTTCAGCAGGCGAAGGACTTACACCATGGCTTCCAACAAGACCGCCAACGCGTCACGCAAGTCCCGAATAGAGGAGATGCGCCGCGCCGAGCAGGCCCGCGAGCGCCGCAACCGGCTCATCGCGATCGTCACCAGCGCGGTCGTGGTGGTCGGCCTCGTCGGCTTCGGTTCGTACGTCTTCCTCCAGGAGTCGGACGAGAAGGAGAAGCGGGAGAGCCAGGCGAAGGCGCCCGTGAAGGGCGAGGAGACCTGGGACGCGAAGAAGCTGGGACGCAATCACGTCGCCAAGGAGGTCTCGTATCCGATGACGCCTCCGGTGGGCGGGGACCACAGCCAGGCGTGGATGAACTGCGACCGGGATGTCTACAAGAAGGAGATCCCGAACGTCAACGCGGTGCACTCGCTGGAGCACGGCGCGGTGTGGGTGACGTACAACGACAAGGCGTCGGACGCCGACATCAAGAAGCTCGAAGCCAAGGTCGGTGGCACCTCGTACTCGCTGATGAGCCCGGTCAAGGACCAGAAGGGCGCGCTCATGCTCAGCGCCTGGGGCAAGCAGGTGACGGTGGACAGCGCCACGGACCCGCGCGTCGACCAGTTCTTCACGAAGTACGTCCAGGGGCCGCAGACGCCGGAGCCCGGAGCGGCGTGCACGAACGGGATCGGCCAGTGATGACGCGTACGTACTGGGCCGCGATCACGGCCGTCGTCCTCGCGCTGCTGTTCGCCGCGGGGGCCGTCACGGTGGCGTCCGGGAGCGCTGACGACAGTGCCGCTTCGGCGGCGGCCGCCCCGGCCGGCGGCTCCGCGGATGCCGGTTTCGCCCGTGACATGTCGGTGCATCATCAGCAGGCCGTCGAGATGTCGTTCATCGTGCGCGACCGCACGAAGGACGAAGAGGTGCGCAGGCTGGCGTACGACATCGCCAACACCCAGGCCAACCAGCGGGGCATGATGCTGGGCTGGCTGGATCTGTGGAGTCTGCCGAAGGTCGCTCCCGGTGAGGAGCCGATGGCCTGGATGGGCTCCGACGACTCGGCGGATGACGGCGGCAAGAACGGCGGCGAGAACGATGGCGGGCACGACGGCCACGGGACACACGGAACCCAGGACAGTGGTGACGGGTCGCTGATGCCCGGCATGGCGACCAGGGCGGAGCTGGCGAAGCTCGCCGATGCGGACGGCAAGCAGGCGGAGATCCTCTACCTCCAGCTGATGACCGACCACCACAAGGGCGGCGTCACCATGGCGCGGGGCTGCGCCGACCGGTGCGAGGTCGCCGCCGAGCAGTCGCTGGCGCAGGGCATGGTCGACGCCCAGGAGTCGGAGATGGCGCTGATGGCCGACCTGCTCAAGGCACGGGGCGCGGCCCCGCGTTCCTGACCACGCCTGGCCGGACCGCCCGGACCGCCCCGACCACCGCGTCGGGGCGGTCCAGCATCATCAGATGCCCCGAGGGCTCGATGGTTTCGAAGTCCGCCCCGAGGGCTGCCGCCAGGGCCCGCTGGCGCTCCAGCCAGCGCAGCGACCAGCGGCCTCCGCTGCCGTCGTACGCCGCGAGGACCGTGACCGGGCTGCCCGCGGGCAGCGGGCAGCTCTCGCGCAGGGCGAGGAGTCCGGCGGCGACCGCGCGGTAGTGGGTGTTCTCGCGCTGGACCCCGCGCAGGACGCGGGTGGTGCGGTAGCAGCAGCGTACGAGCGCGGGGGGAGCCGGGTCGCCGGCGTTCCCCGCGCGGCCGGCCCGCACCAGCGCGCGGCGCGCGAGGGGGCCGAGCGCGGCCGGGGCCCCGGCCGCGGACAGCGTCGCGGCGAGCGCGCGGCCGGCGGCGGTGCGCAGGGCCGGGGCGGCGGGCATCCGGGCGTGCTCCTCGACGCTGGAGTCGACGAGGACGACCCCGGCCGTACGGGCGGGGTGCAGCCGGGCGAACGCCTCCGCGTGAAACCCGGCGACGGAGTGGCCGACGACGGTGGCGGGCGCTTCGGCCAGCCCCAGCGCGTCGAGGACCCCGGCGATACGGTGCCCCTCCCCGGCGGCGGTGGGTGGCGCGGAGCCGGGTGCGGCGGCGCTCAGGCCGTGGCCGGGGCGGTCGAACCGTACGACCGTGTGCGACGGAGCCAGGAGCGCCGCCACCTGGTCCCAGTCGAACCAGCTCATCCCGAGACCCGCGCTCAGCACGCACACCGGGCCGCTGCCTTCGACGACCACGTGGTGCGCGATGCCGCCGATCCTGAGGAAAACGCCGGTCGAGGTCACTCGTACAGCTTCTCTCGTACCACCGGCATGTGCGTCGCTGACATGCGCCGCACGGACAGCGCGAGTACGACGAGCCAGACCGCCACGAGCAGCACCTGGAGCCGCTGCCCCGCCCCCAGCAGCCAGTTGCCCGCTCCGGCCTCGAAGGCGGCGACGGAGGCCAGGGTCCAGACGGTGGCGGCCAGTTCGGCGCCGGCGATCAGGTGTCCGATACGGGCGAGGAGCGAGCGGGGGCGCCGGCGGCGGGCCGCGACCGTGAGCGCCACGACGGCGACCACCGCCCCGGTCATGGCGAGGCCGCTGCTCCAGGCGTGCGCCACGTGCGTGGCGGGGACGAGCCCGGCGGTTTCGTCGGCGACGCAGCGGGCGTCCAGGGTGGGCGCGCAGCTCAGCGGCAGCCGGGAGTCGGTGGCGGTGAAGGCCCCGAAGAGGGCGAGGGCCGCCCAGCCGGTGACCTCCCAGCGGCCGCGCGGGCGGCAGCAGGCGAAAGCCGCCGACGCGGCGGCCAGGACCAGCAGGCCGGCGACGAGGTCGGTGGTGCGGAAGAGGCCGCCGAACGGCTGGTCGGCGGCGGCCAGTTCGCTGACGTAGGAGCGCAACGGGTCGAGGCCGGTCGCGAGCACGGCTTCGAGCAGCCAGACGGTGTAGGCGACGGCGCCCAGCAGCAGGAGGACGGCGACGGGCCGGGTACCGGCGGGTGGATCAAGGGGCATAGTGGGCTGAACGCTACTCCGCCGCCGCACCGCTAATCTCACCGAACTCACATTCGTATTTCTGGGTTCCTCCGGGCTGCCGCGCTCCCAGTAGGCCGACGGACGCCCGCCGGGACATCGCGTCAATGTGACGGTTAGGCTGGCGACGTGCCTCAACTACGCCTCGCACTGAATCAGATCGACGCGACCGTCGGCGACCTCGCCGCGAACGCGGAGTCGATCGTCCACTGGACCCGGCACGCCGCCGAGCAGGGCGCCCACCTCGTGGCGTTCCCCGAGATGGCGCTGACCGGCTACCCCGTCGAGGACCTCGCCCTGCGGTCGTCCTTCGTCGAGGCCTCCCGCGACGCCGTGCGGGCGCTCGCGGCACGCCTGGCAGAGGAGGGCTTCGGGGAGATCCCCGTCGTCGTCGGCTATCTCGACCGCTGCGAGAAGGCCCAGCCCCGCTACGGCCAGCCGGCCGGCGCCCCGCAGGACGCCGCCGCCGTGCTGCACCGCGGCAGGGTCGCTCTGTCCTTCGCCAAGCACCACCTGCCCAACTACGGCGTCTTCGACGAGTTCCGGTACTTCGTGCCGGGCGACTCGATGCCCGTCATCCGCGTCCACGGCGTCGATGTGGCCCTCGCCATCTGCGAGGACCTCTGGCAGGACGGCGGCCGCGTCCCGGCGACCCGCGCCGCCGGGGCGGGCCTGCTCGTCTCGATCAACGCCTCGCCGTACGAGGTCCACAAGGACGACAGCCGCCTCGACCTGGTGCGCAAGCGCGCCAGGGAGGCCGGCTGCACCACGGCGTACGTCGCGATGATCGGCGGCCAGGACGAGCTGGTCTACGACGGTGACTCGATCGTCTGCGACAAGGACGGTGAAGTCATCGCGCGCGCCCCGCAGTTCTCGGAAGGCAGCATGCTGGTCGACCTGGACCTGCCGGCCGCCGACCCCGTTCCCCCGTCCGGGACCGTCGCCGACGGTCTGCGCATCGACCACGTCGTCATGTCCGAGGAGCCGGTGGCGGCGTACGAGCCCGAGCTGACCGGCGGGTACGCCGAGCGGCTGGAGGACGAGGAGGAGGTGTACTCGGCGCTGGTCGTGGGCCTGCGCGCGTACACCGCGAAGAACGGTTTCAGCTCCGTCCTGATCGGGCTGTCCGGCGGCATCGACTCGGCGCTCGTCGCGGCGATCGCGTGCGACGCGCTGGGTGCGCAGAACGTGTACGGCGTGTCCATGCCGTCGAAGTACTCCTCGGACCACTCCAGGGGCGACGCGGCCGAACTGGCCCGCAGTACCGGACTGAACTACCGGACCGTCGCGATCGAGCCGATGTTCGACGCGTACATGGGTGCGCTGGATCTGACCGGGCTCGCCGAGGAGAACCTCCAGTCGCGGCTGCGCGGCACGACGCTGATGGCGCTCTCCAACCAGGAGGGTCACATCGTGCTGGCGCCGGGCAACAAGTCCGAGCTGGCGGTGGGGTATTCGACGCTCTACGGCGACTCGGTCGGCGCGTACGGCCCGATCAAGGACGTCTACAAGACATGGATCTTCGCGCTGGCGAGGTGGCGCAACAAGGCGGCCGGGGAGCGCGGCCAGACCCCGCCGATCCCGGAGAACTCAATCTCCAAGCCGCCGAGCGCGGAACTGCGGCCGGGTCAGGTCGACACGGATTCGCTGCCGGACTACGACGTACTGGACCGGATCCTGGAGATGTACGTCGACAACGACCGGGGGCTGGAGTCGATCGTGGCGGAGGGGTTCGACCGTGAACTGGTCGTGAAGACGCTGCGGATGGTGGACACGGCGGAGTACAAGCGGCGGCAGTATCCGCCGGGCACGAAGATCTCCGCGAAGGGTTTCGGCAAGGACCGGCGCCTGCCGATCACCAACCGGTGGCGGGAGTCGCCGGCGTAGCGGGCGGCGCGGGCGGCGCGCTCACGCCTCCGCCCGCTCCTTCGCACGCTCCCGCGCCCGCTCCCCCGCCGACCCCCTCGCCACCAGCCGGGAGCGCGCCGAGCCCGGATCCCGCTCCAGCAGCCCCGCCGTAACGGCGATGCCCCAGGCCCGCCGCCGCCTGGGGCATGGCAGACCTTTTCGTTGACCGGAGGGATTAGGTTCCCGAACGGAACCAAGTCGCGCAGGTCAATTGTTCCGGGAAGTAAACGCGGGATTGCCGCAGGTGTGACAGCGGGCGCGTCACCACTGCACGCGCGCCGCGATCGGCAGATGGTCGCTGCCCGTCTCCGGCAGCGCCCAGGACGACACCGGGTCCACGCCCTTCACCATGATCTGGTCGATCCGCGCCATCGGGAACGCCGCGGGCCAGCTGAAGCCGAAGCCGTCGCCCGCCGCGCCCTGCGTGGAGCGCATCTGGGAGGTGACGGCGTTCAGGGCCCGGTCGTTCATGGTGCCGTTCAGGTCGCCGAGCAGGGCGACCCTGTCCTCCGGCTCGCGGGCGATGGCCTCGCCCAGCGCGTCGGCGCTGTCGTCGCGCTGGCCGGCCGTGAAGCCGGCTTTCACCTTGACCCGTACCGACGGCAGATGAGCGACGTACACCCCGATGTCCCCGTCCGGCGTCGACACCGTCGAGCGCATGGCGCGCGTCCAGCCCATCTTGATGTCGACGGGCCGGGTGCCGGTCATCGGGTACTTGCTCCACAGCCCGACCGTGCCCTGCACGGAGTGGTACTTGTACGTGCCCGACAGGGCGCTCTCGTACGACGGCACTTCGCTCGCCTTGAGCTCCTGCAGCGCGAGTACGTCCGCGCCGGAGGCTGCCAGCTCGCGGGCGGTGCCCGCGGGGTCGGGGTTGTCGGCGTTGACGTTGTGCGAGGCGACGGTGAGGTTGCCGCCGGTGCCCGCCTTGTCGGTGAGCAGGCCGCCGAACAGATTGAGCCAGACGACCGCCGGCAGCAGCAGCGCGACGAGCGCGGTCGCCGAGCGGCGCAGCAGGGCCCCGACGAGGAGGAGCGGCACGGCCAGGCCGAGCCAGGGCAGGAAGGTTTCGGTGAGGCTGCCGAGGTTGCCGATGGCGTTGGGGATCTGCGCGTGCAGGACCATCAGCGCGGTGATCAGGGCCGCGCAGATCGCCAGAAGTACGCCGCGGCGCCAGATGCCCGGGTCCCGGAGCCGGTTTCCGAGGCGGCGCCGGAGCCCGGATCCGGAACGCTCAGAGCCTGAGCTGCCGTTTCCCGCGTCCGTCATGTACGCCTGCGCCATGGAGATGTCCTCACTGCCTTGCTGTGCACACCGCCCCGCCTCAGACCCTAGGGGATGAGCGGTGTCTTTCCCCGCCGCGGATGGACGACGGCCGTACTGCCACGAGGACGACCGGGCGACGCGCCGGGTTCCGCTCCGGGCGCGGCGCGCCGACGCTGTGACGAAACGCGCACAAACCAGCCAGTCGGTGGGCCGGGCTCCGCTTCGCCACTTCCCGCGAGGCCCGTGGGGATGCGACGATGGATGCGGTCCGGGGACGCCGTAAGGGCGCCTCGAGATTTCGAAGGAGCCGTTGGCCATGACGCTTCAGGCTGCCCGCCCGACGCCCACCGACAGCAGCAAGGCGCTGTACGGCGGCACGGGCACTCGCCGCATCACCGTCCACGACATCGCCGCCGCCAAGGAGCGCGGCGAGAAGTGGCCCATGCTCACCGCGTACGACGCGATGACCGCCTCCGTCTTCGACGAGGCCGGCATCCCCGTCATGCTGGTCGGGGACTCGATGGGTAACTGCCACCTCGGTTACGAGACCACCGTGCCCGTCACGATGGACGAGATGACCCTGCTGTCCGCCGCTGTCGTACGGGGCACCCAGCGTGCCCTGATCGTCGGCGACCTCCCCTTCGGCTCGTACCAGGAGGGCCCGGTGCAGGCCCTGCGCAACGCGACTCGGCTGGTCAAGGACGCGGGCGTGGGCGCGGTCAAGCTGGAGGGCGGCGAGCGTTCGCACGCCCAGACCGAGCTGCTGGTGAAGGCCGGCATCCCGGTCATGTCGCACCTGGGACTGACCCCGCAGTCCGTCAACACCATGGGGTACCGGGTCCAGGGCCGCAGCGACGAGGCGGCCCACCAGCTGCTGCGGGACGCTAAGGCGGCGCAGGACGCGGGTGCCTTCGCGGTCGTGCTGGAGCTCGTACCGGCCGAGCTGGCCGCCGAGGTCACGCGCTCGCTGCACATTCCGACCGTCGGCATCGGCGCGGGACCGGACACGGACGCGCAGGTCCTCGTGTGGACCGACATGGCGGGGCTGACCGGCGGCAAGGTGCCGCGCTTCACCAAGCAGTACGCGAACCTGCGGCAGACCCTCGGGGACGCGGCGAAGGCGTTCGCCGGCGATGTCGTCGGCGGGGCGTTCCCGCAGGAGGAGCACTCCTTCCACTGACCACTGCCGCACCCAGAGACAGCCCGCCGACTTCCCCCATCGGCGGGCTGTCGGTGCTTGTGGGCAAGCTGTCGGTGCGTTGTCAGTGGCGGATGCTCTCATAGTCGTCATGAGTCGAATCGAGATGAGCCCCACCGGCGGCGCCGCCAACGCCGTCGAGGTATGGGGACTGGTCAAGCACTACGGCGAGACCAAGGCACTGGACGGCGTCGACCTGGTCGTGAAGGAAGGCACCGTCCTCGGTGTCCTCGGTCCGAACGGCGCCGGCAAGACCACACTCGTGCGCTGCCTGTCCACCCTCGTCCGGCCGGACGCCGGCACGGCCGTCGTGGCCGGGTACGACGTGGTGAAGCAGCCCCGCCAGCTGCGCCGCACGATAGGCTTGACCGGGCAGTACGCCTCGGTGGACGAGAAGCTGGCCGGCTGGGAGAACCTCTACATGATCGGGCGGCTGCTCGATCTGTCCCGCAAGGACGCGCGCGGACGAGTTGCTGGAGCGGTTCTCGCTGACCGAGGCCGCGAAGAAGCCGGTGATGCAGTACTCCGGCGGCATGCGCCGGCGCCTGGATCTGGCCGCTTCGATGATCGGGCACCCTGCCGTGCTCTACCTGGACGAGCCGACGACCGGACTCGACCCGCGCACCCGTAACGAGGTCTGGGACGAGGTGAAGCGGATGGTCGGCGAAGGCGTGACCGTTCTGCTCACCACGCAGTACATGGAGGAGGCCGAGCAGCTCGCCGGCGAGCTGACGGTCATCGACCGCGGCCGCGTCATCGCCGGCGGCAAGGTCGACGAGCTGAAGGCGAAGGTCGGCGGGCGCACCCTGGAGGTCCGCCCGTCCGACCAGGCGCAGCTGACCGCGATGGCCGACGCGCTGAGCGGGGCGGGCCTCGACGGCATCGCCGGCTCGACGGTCGCCGCCGACGAGGGCCTGCTGTATGTACCGATCCTCAGCGACGAGCAGCTGACCGCGGTGGTCGGCCTGCTGGGTGCGCGCGGCTTCGGCATCGCGCACATCGGCACCCATCTGCCCAGCCTGGACGAGGTGTTCCTGGCCATCACGGGCGAGAAGACGAGCGAGTCGGCCAAGGGCAAGACGCCCGCCGACGACGCCGACGACAAGCTCACACCCCACAAGCACGAGGAGGTCGCGGCATGAGCGCGGCGACAGTGACACCGGCGCCGGCGGCGCCGGCGCCCGCGAAGGCGCACGAGGGCGAGGGGCGGATCGGGCTGCGCGCCAATGTGCGGCACGTCGTCGCGCTCGCTCGTCGCAACGCCATGCAGATCAAGCAGGACCCGGAGTCGATGTTCGACGTCCTGTTCATGCCGATCGTCTTCACGCTGCTCTTCGTGTTCGTCTTCGGCGGCGCGGTGGCGGGCCAGGGCAAACAGGCCGAATACGTCAGCTACCTGGTCCCGGGTCTGATGGCGATGATGGGCATGAACGTGTCCATGGCGGTCGGCACCGGCATCAACGAGGACTTCCAGAAGGGGGTCATGGACCGGTTCCGGACGATGCCGATCGCCCGGTCCTCCGTCCTCATAGCGAAGATCGTCGTCGAGGTCGGCCGGATGATGGTCGCCTTCGCGATCCTTCTGGTCGTCGGCTTCGTCCTGGGCCTGTCGGTCGAAACCTCTCCGCTGCACGTGCTGGGTGCGATCGGGCTGTCGCTCCTCTTCGGCGCCTCGCTGATGTGGGTCTTCATCCTGATCGGGCTCACCGTGAAGACGGCGCAGGCCGTGCAGGGCATGGCGATGATCGTGCTGATGCCGCTGCAGTTCGGATCCTCGATCTTCACGCCGCCGTCGACGATGCCGGGCTGGCTCCAGAGCTTCACCGACTACAACCCGCTGTCGAGTCTCGCGGACGCGGCGCGCGGTCTGTTCATCGGCGGCCCCGTCGCCCGTGACGTGTGGATGGTGCTGGCCTGGGCCGCGGTGATCACGCTGGTGACGGCGCCGCTCGCCGTCTCGAAGTTCCGCAAGAAGACCTGACGCCGTCGCTCAGAGACCGAGCAGGGCGGCCGCCTCGTCAAGGGTGAGGTGGCCGCCCTCGGCGTACGCCGCCTCGTACGCGGAGTCGTCCAGGGCGGCGCGGGCCACCGCTTGGGCGTCCGCCCTGGACTCGCGCTCCTGGGTGGCGACGAAGTGGCCCCGAGGCAGCATCGCCTCGTACGCGCCGAGGAACTGGGCAGCGTCGTGGGCGCGGTCGAGGCCGGCCAGGGAGCGGGCCGCCGTCAGCAGGTGGATGGCCGGCATCTGCGGGGCGACCATCATGGACAGCGGCTCGCGGGAGCGCTCCAGTGCCTGGCGGGCCCCGCCGAGCGCTTCGTCGTAGCGCCCGTCGAGGTTGTCCATCCAGGCGAGCAGGCCGAGGACGAACCCTTCGAAAAGGGCGAGGTTCGACTGGTTGAAGGCGGCGCGCATCAGTGTCAGCTGCTCGCGTCCCTCGTCCGTGCGGCCGGTGCGGCCGAGCCACATCGCGAGATACATGCGGGCGGCGGGCTCCGACTCATGCCGGCCCTGCTCGCCCTCTTCGACCTTGGCGAGGATCTCCCGCAGCATGGCTTCCGCCGTCTCGCCCTCCCCCGTCTCGGCCAACACGCCGGCGAGCCGGGTCCGCAGCAAGGACACCTGCGTGCGCGCCCCGAGCCGCTCCGCGTGACCGATCGCAGCGCGGAAGTCCCGGGCGGCAAGAGCGAATTCACCTCTGCGCTCGCGTGCCTCACCGCGTGCGGCCAGCGCCTCGGCGGCGCCGTACGCGTCGCCGAGCCGGGTGAAGATCTCCAGGCTCTCGTCGGCGTCGCGGCTCGCGTCGCCCGCCCACTCGGGCCGGTTGGCGAGGATGTTGGCCCGCAGCTGGAGGGCGCCGGCCAGCTCCCAGGTGTAACCGAACTCCCGGCAGGCGTCGACGGTCTGGTCCAGGACCGCCTTCAGCCGGCCGGGACTGCCGGTCAGCATGATCGCGTAGAACCACAGCGTGCCGGGGACACGGCAGGTCTGCGGGAGACCGGGCCGGTAGACGTCCACGACACGGCGCAGCCAGGCTTCGGCGTCCTCGGTGGTCCACTCGTCGAGTTCGTGGTTCATGCTCGCCAGGTGGAGCAGCCACGCTCCGCGCCTGGCCTCCAGCAGCTGCTCGGGTGCCATGGGCGGCGGCGCGTCCGTACACCGCTCGTGCAGGGCGGGAGCGGGGGCGGCGGGCGGGGCGAAGGGGTCGGGGCCGAGCCGGGCCGCGGCCAGGGACCAGTGGCGGGCCTCGCTGCGCAGGTCGCGGAACGTCCAGTACCAGGCGAGGGAGTGGACGAGGCACAGTGCCTCGTGCTCGTCGCCGGCGGCCACGGCCCGGCGCAGGGCGGTGCGCAGGTTCTCGTACTCCACCTGGAGGCGGCTGACGCAGGCGAGCTGGTGGCGGCCGCGGAGCAGGGGTTCGGCGTGGCGGGCGAGCTCACGGAAATGGACGAGGTGGCGGCGTTCGGCGTCGGGGCGTCGGCCGGCCTCGTCGAGGCGTTCGGCGGCGTACTCGGCGACGGTTTCGAGGAGGCGGTAGCGCATGCCGCCGCCCTCGTCGTCGTTTCCCGCGGGCGTCGAAGGGGCCGCGACGACCAGGGACTTGTCGACCAGTGAGCCGAGCAGGTCCAGCGCGTCGGGGCCGCACACCGCTTCGGCGGCGACGAGGTCGCAGCCGCCGGCGAAGACGGACAGGGCACCCAGGGCCGCCCGTTCGTCCTCGTCCAGCAGGTCCCACGACCAGTCGACGACCGCGCGCAGGGTCTGCTGCCTCGGCAGTACGGTGCGGCTGCCGCCGGTCAGGAGCCGGAACCGGTCGTCGAGGCGGTCCGCGATCTGGCGCGGGGTGAGCATCCGCAGCCGGGCGGCGGCCAGTTCGATGGCCAGCGGCAGGCCGTCGAGGCGCCGGCAGATCTCGGCGGCAGCGGCGGAGTCGTCGTCGGTGCGGAAGCCGGGCTTCGCGGCGGCGCCGCGGTCGGCGAACAGGCGCAGCGCCATGGGGTCGGGCAGCGGTTCCACCGGGCGGACGATCTCGCCGGGCACGCCGAGGGGTTCTCGGCTGGTGGCCAGTACCGTCACACCGGGACAGTGGGCCAGCAGTTCCTCGGCGAGGCGGGCGGCGGCGTCGACGACGTGCTCGCAGTTGTCGAGCAGGAGAAGCATCCGGCGGCGGCCGCAGTGCTCGACGAGACGGGCCGTGGGCTCGTCGCCGTGGCGGTCCGCGGCGGCGCGCAGCTCCTCGGCGCCGGCGCCGCGCAGCACGGTCTCGCGCGCGCCGAGGGCGGCGAGCACGGCCTCGGGGACGGTGTCGGGGTCGTCGACGGGGGCGAGCTCGGCCAGCCATACGCCGTCGCGCCAGGGCGGGTCGGCGGCGTCGCCGGTCGCGCCGGACGGTTGCGCTCCGGCCCGGTTGGCCGCCTCGGCCGCCTCCTGGGACAGCCGGGTCTTGCCCGCACCGCCGGGCCCGAGGAGGGTGACGAGCCGGGCCCGCGCGAGGTCGCCCCGGATCGCCTCGATGTCGGCCTCCCTGCCGACGAAGGACGTCAGCCGGGCGCGCATGTTGCCGGGGGCGGCGTTCCGCTCCCCCGCCCGCCCCCTTCCCGGAACCGAGGGCGGACCCCCGGTCCCCCGACGATGGCCGGTGTGCGTCGTACCGGGCGCGGGCGATGCCTGGCGGTCCTCGCCAGGGGGCCGGTCCGCCGGGGCGAGCAGTTCGGCGTGCAGGGCACGCAGTTCGGGTGACGGGTCGGCGCCCAGGCGGGCCGCCAGGTCGCGACGCAGTGCGTCGTACGCCGCCAGGGCCTGCGCCCTTTGGCCCGTGTCCCGCAGGGCGCGCAGCCGCAGCGCCTGGAGCTGTTCGTCGATGGGGTGTTCGTCACAGAGCGCGGCCAATTCCGGCAGCACCTCTTCGGCCCGCCCGAGGGCCGACAGCGCGGTCAGTCGGCACCGGCGGGCCGCGTGGCGGCGGGCGCTCCACCTGGCGGCTTCGGCCGTACGGTCCGGGAGGCCGGCCAGGGCCGGGCCGTGCCACAGGCCGAGCGCCTCGTCCAGCAGGGCCGCCGCCTTGCCCGGATCACCGTCGTCCAGGGCCCGGGCGCCCTCCGTCGCGAGCCGTTCGAAGCGGTACAGGTCGACGTCCTCCGAGCCGGCGCGCAGCCGGTAGCCGCCGTCCTCGGACGCGACCGCGGCGTGCCCGAGCGCCCGGCGCAGACGGGCGACCAGGGCCTGGAGCGCGGCGGTCGCGTCGGCAGGCGGGTCGTCGCCCCACACTTCGGCGGTGAGGACCCCGAACGGCACCGTACGTCCGGGCCGCAGCGCCAGCACCGTGAGCAGCGCACGCAGCCGCGGCCCGCCGACGGCGACGGGGGTCCCGTCGTCACGGAGTGCCTGGGTCGGTCCGAGGATTCGGTAGCGCACGGGCCTATTGTCCGGGACGCGCGGACGCCGGGCCGCCGGGCGCCTCCAGTTCGACCAGGACCCCGGTCTCGTCGCGCCGGTAGCCGCGGCCCCCACGGTCCGGCCTCGTCTCGTCGCCGAACCACTTGGGGCAGGTGTCGACCGGCCGCAGCCACCGTTCGCCCGCCACCACCTCGTACGTGCGCGAGCCGGTGCGCGTCGCGGCGTACCCCTCGGTGACGACCTGGATGGAACGGACCGTTCCGACGGTCTCCGGTACGTCGCTCGGGCCCGGCCCGTGCGTCTCCACCGCGAGAAGCCCGACCGCGCGCGCCCCGGCGCCGGTGCCGGACCCGGCCCAGAGCGCAGTGATCCCCGGACCGCTCACGAGCCCTGCCCCCGACTGCTCCAGCTCGCTGAAACAGTCTTTCCACGACGCCGGGTCGGCCCCGTCCTCCGTCAGCCTCAGCGCCAATCGCCACCGCACCTCGTCACCCACCGAGAACGGTTTGCCGCAGCATTCCATCTGCCAGCCGTCGTACTTGATGCTCCAGAGCGCCATGAATCCAGCTTTGCCGGAACTACCGTTGCCGCGCGAGACGTTTTCATAGTCCCGGCTCGACGCACCGCTCTCTCCCCCACACCTGGAGCCCCGCGCATGACCACCGCCATCACCCGCCGCGACCGGCGGATCAGTCCCGTCTTCCTCGGGATCGTCGCCGTCATGGCGGTCTCCGGGTGGGCGGTGTGGACGGAGTTCTCGGCGAGTACCGGGTTCGCCGTCTTCCTCTTCGTCACGGCCGCGTGGATCGTCTCGCTGTGTCTGCACGAGTACGCCCACGCCCGCACCGCCCTGCACAGCGGCGACATCTCCATCAGCGAGAAGGGGTATCTGACTCTCAATCCACTCAAGTACACACACGCACTGCTCAGCATCGTGCTGCCGGTGCTGTTCGTGATCATGGGTGGTATCGGTCTGCCGGGCGGTGCCGTCTTCATCGAGCGCCACCGCATCCGGGGCCGTCTCAAGCACAGCCTGATCTCCGCGGCGGGACCGCTGACGAACGTGCTGTTCGCGATCGTGTGCACGGCGCCGTTCTGGCTGGGGGCGCTGGACGGCGTCCCCGATGTGTTCCGGTACGCGCTCGGGTTCCTCGCCCTGCTCCAGGTGACCGCCGCGATCCTGAACTTCCTGCCGGTGCCGGGCCTCGACGGTTACGGCGTGATCGAGCCCTGGCTCTCGCACGGAATCCGCCGCCAGGTCGAGCCGCTCGCCCCGTTCGGGCTGCTGCTCGTCTTCGCGGTGCTGTGGATTCCCGCCGTCAACCACGTCTTCTTCGACGCGGTCGACGCGCTGCTGCGGGGGCTGGGCGTCACCGAGCTGGACACCTACCTGGGGCAGGGCTTCTACCGCTTCTGGCAGGGCGATCCGCAGGTGCCGTTGATCAGCGGGTGACCGGGGCCTCGCGCTCAGCCTTCGCCTTGCGCAGGTAGTACCAGGCCATGTTGGAGGCGACCCCTGCCAGCAGGATCCACACGATCCCGAGCCAGCTGCCCTGGACGAAGGACACCACCGCCGCGGCCGCGGCCAGGACGCAGACGACGAGGGCGTACAGAGCGAGGCGGGGCATGGGGGTCGGCTCCTGGGGTGCGGGGCGGGATACTTCCCGTCCAGTGTCCACCATGCCCGGATCCTGCTTGTACGCCGGTCGGCCGGTGCGCGTCGGTCAGCGGTGCACGTCGGTCACGCGCAGCCCCGCGTGCGCCTTGTAGCGGCGGTTCACCGAGATCAGGTTGGCGACCAGCGACTCCACCTGGTGCGCGTTACGCAGCCGCCCGGCGAAGACGCCCCGCATCCCGGGGATGCGCTCCGCCAGAGCCTGCACGATGTCCGTGTCCGCGCGGGTCTCACCCAGCACCATCACATCGGTGTCGATCTCCTCGACCGCCGGGTCCTGGAGGAGCACCGCCGACAGGTGGTGGAAGGCGGCGGTCACCCGCGAGCCGGGCAGCAGGGCGGCGGCCTGCTCGGCCGCGCTGCCCTCCTCCGGCTTCAGGGCGTACGCGCCCTTCTTGTCGAAGCCGAGAGGGTTCACGCAGTCGACGACGAGCTTGCCGCTCAGCTCCTCACCCAGCCCTTCGAGCGTCTTGGCGTGCCCGTCCCACGGCACGGCGACGATCACGATGTCGCTGCGGCGCGCGCACTGCGCGTTGTCCACACCCTCCACGCCGAGGCCCAGCTCGTCGGCGGCGGCCCGCGCGCGCTCGGCGGCACGCGAGCCGATGATCACCTTCTGGCCGGCCCTGGCCAGGCGGTACGCGAGCCCGCGCCCCTGGTCGCCGGTCCCGCCGAGTACGCCCACGACCAGGCCGGACACGTCCGGGAGGTCCCACGGGTCCTTGGGCGCGGGCTTCTGTGCGTTGTCAGTCGAAGTCATGGGCCGACACTACTTGCTGGTAGCGCGCTCGTCCGGGTGAGACGTGTGCATTCGCGGGCGGGGAGCGAGGCCGTACGGCAGGATGCCGGGCCATGGATGCCGTACGTGTCGCCCTGCTCCGTGAAGTCCTCGACGGCACCGAGTGGTTGCCCGCCACACGGCGGTTCGCCGGGGTGCTGAGGTCGTCCGTCGTGCCGCACGGCGGCGGGCTGCTGCTGGTGGGCACTCGGGCGTACGAGCCGTGGCACCTGGCCGCGCATCTCGTCGACGAGGCCGCCTGGTCCGGGCTCGCGGAGCTGAACCCCACGCTCGTACGCCACCGGGTGCGGCCCGGGGAGCCGGCGCACCTGTCGGTGGGGCTGGAACGGATCGAGGCGGTGCGGCGCGGCGAGACGCTGCTGGTCGTGGCGCCGGAGCGGCCGGGGGCGGAGCTGCTGGAGCGGGTGTGCGGAGCGCGGCGGGCCGGGGCGAGAGTGCTGTCGCTGGACGGTGAGGACGGCGAGAACGGGGAGGTGCGGACGCTGGCGCACGAGGCGCTGTCCGTACCGGTGGGCGGGGACGTGGACATGGACACGGTGCAGCACCTGGTGAGCGCCGCGGCCGGGGAGAACAGCCTGCCGGTGCCTCGGGGGCGGCGACGGTTCCGGGACCGGGTGTCGCGGCTGGCCGATCAGCTGACGGCGCCGCCGCCGGGGCGGTGGTGACCGGCGTGTCCTCCAAGCCGGAGGGGCTGGATGGTGCCGATTGCGGCCCACTTCAGCCCCTCCGGCCTTCGGAGGAGCGGGGTCCGGGGCAGAGCCCCCGTAAGACGCCCGGTAAGCCGGTCAGGCGGCGTCCCCGTCCGGCCGCGTTCCGTCCCGGTCGTGCCAGTTCGGGTCCGTGTCCCACTGGAGGTTGCGGTCCGCCGCGGTCTCCATCGCGTGCTGCGCCTCCTGGCGGGTCGCGTAGGGGCCGAAGCGGTCCTTCGCCGGGCACTCGGGGCCTTCCTCGACCTTCTTGTGCTCCAGGCAGTAGAACCATTCGCCCGGCTTTCCGACCGTGCGCTTCTTGAACAGGGCCATCGTCGGCTCCTTCCTCTGTCGCCATGCTGCCCGATCACGGCTGGATACACTCGCTGGTATGTCTGGCCAGTCACTGCTCGTACCAGGGGAGCTCTCTCCCACCCGTTCCGTCCCCGGCAATGTCCGGCGGCCCGAGTACGTCGGGAAGCCGTCTCCCACGCCGTACACCGGCCCGGAAGTCCAGGACGCCGACACCATCGAGCGGATGCGCGTCGCGGGCCGCATCGGCGCTCAGGCGATGGCGGAGGCCGCGAAGCACATCTCCCCGGGGGTGACCACCGACGAGCTGGACCGGGTCGCCCACGATTTCATGATCGACCATGGTGCCTACCCCTCTACCCTCGGGTACCGCGGTTACCCCAAGTCGTTGTGCAGCTCCGTCAACGAAGTCATCTGCCACGGCATCCCGGACTCCACCGTGCTCCGGGACGGCGACATCGTGAACCTCGACGTCACGGCGTACATCAACGGTGTGCACGGCGACAACAACGCCACCTACCTGTGCGGTGACGTCGACGAGGAGTCGCGGCTGCTCGTGGAGCGGACCCGCGAGTCGCTGGCGCGCGCGATCAAGGCGGTCAGGCCGGGCCGACAGGTCAATGTCATCGGGCGCGTCATCGAGTCGTACGCCAAGCGGTTCGGCTACGGCGTGGTGCGGGACTTCACGGGGCATGGGATCAACTCGTCGTTCCACTCCGGGCTGATCATTCCGCACTACGACAGCCCGCACGCGACGACCGTGATGCAGCCCGGCATGACGTTCACCATCGAGCCGATGCTCACACTCGGCACACACGAGTACGACATGTGGGACGACGGCTGGACGGTCGTGACCAAGGACCGCAAGCGGACGGCCCAGTTCGAGCACACGCTGGTCGTCACCGAGACCGGTGCGGAGATTCTCACTCTCCCGTAAACAAGTCCACGGCACCGGGTTTTTACCGACAGGTCGTCGGGAACCAATTGACTTAGGCACACCTAAGTACGAAGATCGGCGTGGTGGCGGCGGCACGCGCTGCTCGTCACGTCACCGCACCGGCTCTTCGTTTCCCGCCCCGCCCCGTCCCCTCGGCCCCCGGAGGCCCGCCTTGGACGTCACCGCCACAGCCGCCGCAACGCCCTTCTCCACGCTGATCCGCGTCGCGTCGCACGAGCAGCACACCGAGGCGGAGACCTCCACTTTCATGAGCGACCTGCTCGGCGGGAAGCTCTCCGTGGACGCGTACGCCCGCTACACGGAGCAGCTGTGGTTCGTCTACCGGGCGCTGGAGGACGCGGCCGAGTCACTGAAGGACGATCCGGTGGCCGGCCCGTTCATCCGGCCCGAGCTGATGCGCACCGCCGAGCTGGAGCGCGACCTGGCCCATCTGCGGGGCGGGAACTGGCGCGAGGGGGTCGAGCCGCTGCCCGCCACGGCGGCGTACGCCGGGCGCGTCACCGAGTGCGCGCGCAGCTGGCCGGCCGGGTACGTGGCGCACCACTACACGCGCTATCTCGGCGACCTGTCGGGCGGCCAGATCATCCGTGACAGGGCGGAGAAGGCCTGGGGCTTCGCACGCAAGGGCGACGGCGTGCGCTTCTACGTCTTCGAGTCGATCGCCAACCCGGCTGCTTTCAAGCGCAGTTACCGCGAGCTGCTGGACCAGGTGAACGCGGACGACCTGGAGAAGCAGCGCATCATCGACGAGTGCAAGCGCGCCTTCGACTTCAACGGTGCGGTCTTCCGGGAGCTGGGCGGGGAGTTCCCACTCAGCGCGTAGTGGTCGCGCGCCTCAAGCGGCAGACGGGGCGTGGGGCGAAGCGGGCCCGGCCGCCGACTTCGATCGCGTGGTCGGGGGCGGGCGTGAGAGCGGAATCACTGGGGGCGTGGGTGGTGGCGAGATAAGCCTCGGCTAAGTTAGGTCCGCCTCACTTCCTGCCTCTGCCCCCGCCGTGCCGTTCCCCTCCCTGATCCACGTGGAGTCCCCATGCGCCCCGTCCGTCTCTCCGTCGTCACCGCTGCCGCGACCGTGGTGGCTCTGACCGCCGTCACGGGCTGCGCCGAGAAGAGCGACGCCAAGGGCAGCGGCGAGGGAGCGATCACGGTTGTCGCCGAGGACGACGCCTGCGAGGTGTCGAAGAAGGAGTTCCCGGCCGGGACCGTCGAACTGGCCGTGGAGAACAAGGGCTCGAAGGTCACCGAGGTCTACCTCCTCTTCCCCGACGACCGCATCGTGACCGAGCGCGAGAACATCGGCCCCGGCACCAAGGCGAAGATCACCGCCGAGGTGAAGGCCGGTTCGTACGAGATCGCCTGCAAGCCCGGCATGAAGGGCGACGGCATCCGCCAGAAGGTCGAGGCGACCGGCGGCGGCAAGACCGCCAAGCGCAGCCCGGAGATGGACGCGGCCGTCGCCGCCTTCCGTACGTACGTGCAGGAGCAGGCCGACGAGACGCTGCCCAAGGCGAAGGTCTTCACCGACGCCGTGAACAAGGGTGACATCGAAGCGGCGAAGAAGGCGTACGCCGACTCCCGCATCGGCTGGGAGCGCACCGAGCCGGTCGCCGAGTCGTTCGGCGACATCGACCCGAAGGTCGACCTGCGCGAGGACGGCCTGGAGAAGGGCCAGGAGTGGACCGGCTGGCACCGTCTGGAGAAGGCGCTGTGGCAGGACAAGAAGCTCGGCGCCGAGGAGAAGGCCCTCGCCGGCACGCTGCTGACCGACCTCACCGACTGGCAGAAGCGGGTCGGCAAGGCCGAGATCACCCCGACGTCGATGGCCAACGGCGCCAAGGAACTCCTCGACGAGGTCGCGACCGGCAAGGTCACCGGTGAGGAAGAGCGCTACAGCCACACCGACCTCGTCGACTTCAAGGCCAACGTCGAGGGCGCGGAGAAGTCGTACGCCCTGCTCAAGCCGATCGCTTCGAAGAACGACCCGAAGCTGACGGCCGAGCTGGACAAGCAGTTCACGGCGCTGAACGACCTGCTCGACCAGTACCGCGAGGACAAGGATTCGTACGTGTTCACGTCGTACGACAAGGTTGGCAAGGCGGACCGCAAGGAGCTCAGCGACGGCGTCAACGCCCTTGCCGAGCCCCTGTCGAAGCTCGCCGCCGTCGTCGTCACGAAGTAGGAGAGGCGCCGATCATGACGATGCCCGGTGAAGACACGTCCGGTGCGCCGTCCCGCCGTTCGGTGATCGGCTGGGGCGGTGCCGGGCTCACGCTGGGCGCGGCCCTGGCCGGAGGTACCGTCGCCGCGCTCAGCGGCGGTACGGACGCCCGGCCCGCCGCGTCGAACGGTGCGGCCGTGCCGTTCCACGGCGCTCACCAGGCCGGGATCGCCACGGCCGTCCAGGACCGGCTGCACTTCGCCGCGTTCGATGTCACGACGGACGACCGGGAGGCTCTCGCCCAGCTCCTCAAGGACTGGACGGCGGCCGGCGCCCTCATGACGGTGGGACAGCCGGTCGGCGAGGGCGCGTACGGCGGCCTCCCCGAGGCGCCGCCCGACGACACCGGCGAGGCGCTCGGCCTCAAGCCGTCCCGGCTGACTCTCACCGTCGGCTTCGGCCCCTCGCTGTTCGCCAAGGGCCGCTTCGGGCTCGAAGGGGAGCGGCCCGAGGCCCTTGTGGACCTGCCGGTCTTCCCCGGCGACAACCTCGACAAGGCCCGCAGCGGCGGCGACCTGTGCGTCCAGGCGTGCGCGGACGATCCGCAGGTGGCGGTGCACGCCATCCGTAACCTGGCCCGCATCGGCTTCGGCAAGGTGGCGATCCGCTGGTCGCAGCTGGGCTTCGGCAAGACGTCGTCGACGACGCCCGACGCCCAGACCCCGCGCAACCTCTTCGGCTTCAAGGACGGCACCCGCAACATCGCGGGCACCGACGACGCCGGCCTCGACAAGCATGTGTGGGTACGGGAGAAGGAGGGCCCCGCGTGGCTGGCGGGCGGCTCCTACCTCGTCGCACGCCGCATCGCGATGCGCATCGAGACCTGGGACCGCACCTCGCTGGCCGAGCAGGAGGACATCTTCGGCCGCGACAAGGGCGAGGGCGCCGCTGTCGGCAAGGCGCGCGAGCACGACGAGCCGAACCTGAAGGCGATGCTGCCCACGTCGCACGTACGCCTCGCCCACCCGGACTCCAACGGCGGGGCGCGCATGCTGCGCCGCGGCTACTCCTTCACCGACGGCACGGACGGCCTCGGCCGCCTGGACGCCGGGCTGTTCTTCCTGGCCTACCAGCGTGACGTGCGCGAGGCGTTCATCCCCGTACAGCGGAGCCTGGCGCGCGGCGACGCGCTCAACGAGTACATCCAGCATGTGGGTTCGGCACTGTTCGCCGTCCCGCCGGGCGTCCGCGACAAGGACGACTGGTGGGGCCGGGCGCTGTTCTCGAAGCCTTAGCGGTAGCGGAAAGGGACGAACCCACGTGTTCAGCAATTTCCTGATCGGCCTGCGCGAGGGCCTGGAGGCCAGCCTGGTCGTGTGCATCCTCGTCGCCTATCTGGTGAAGACCGGCAACCGGAAGAAGCTGCCGCCCCTGTGGGCCGGTGTGGGCATCGCGGTCACCGTGAGTCTCGCGTTCGGCTTCGCCCTCGAATTCGGCACCCAGGAGCTGACGTTCAAGGCTCAGGAGGCGATCGGCGGCATCCTGTCGATCGTCGCCGTGGGCCTGGTGACGTGGATGGTGTTCTGGATGCGGCGCACCGCGCGGCACCTGAAGGACGAGCTGCACGGCAGGATCGACGCTGCCCTCGCGATCGGCACCGGCGCACTGGTCGCCACCGCGTTCCTCGCGGTGGGCCGGGAGGGCATCGAGACCTCGCTGTTCGTGTGGCGGGCGGTGCACGCGGCGGACGACGGCTGGCGGCCGATGGCGGGCGCGCTGCTCGGCATCGGGACGGCGGTGGTGCTGGGGTGGCTCTTCTACCGGGGCGCGCTGCGGATCAACCTGGCCAAGTTCTTCACCTGGACCGGCGGTCTGCTGGTCGTCGTGGCAGCAGGGGTGCTGGCGTACGGCGTACACGACCTGCAGGAGGCCGAATTCGTCGGCGGCCTGCGCGACAAGGCGTTCGACATCTCGTCGACGATCCCCCCGGACAGCTGGTACGGGACGCTCCTCAAGGGCACCGTAAACTTCCAGCCCGACCCGACCGTCCTCCAGGTCACGGTGTGGCTGCTGTATCTGATCCCCACGCTCGCGCTTTTCCTGGCGCCGGTAGGGTTCCGGAAGTCGGTGGGGACGAAGACACAGAAGGCAGCGCATGAGCAGGCTGAGGCGACTGGGCACGGGGCTCGCGACGGTGACGGCGCTCTCGGTGACGGCGAGCGGGTGCGTGACGGTGCACGGCGAGCTGGAGATCGTACGGTCGGCGACGAAGTCTGAGGCCGCGCAGGCCCTGGAGGACTTCACCACCGCGTACAACAAGGCCGACAAGGCGTACGACCCGGCCCTCGACGCGGGCCGGGTCACCGGCGCGCTGGGTGCGATCAACCAGGCCGGGCTGGAGGCGCGTCAGGTGCAGAATCCGGGCGGCAACCGGCAGCACGAGCCGCTGAAGCTGACCGACGCGAAGTTCTCGATCCCCAAGAAGCAGGGCTGGCCCCGGTGGTTCGTCGCGGACACCGACAGCAACCGCGACAAGGACGGCGGCCGGCTCGACACGCGCTGGCTGCTGGTGTTCGTGCGGGGCGGGGCCGAACAGCTGTGGGAGGTCTCGCACCTGTCGGTGCTCACCTCCGACCAGGTGCCCACGTTCAAGAAGGACGAGGACGGCTGGGCGCAGCCGGTGCGGCCTGACGCGGCGGACCTTCTGCTGGCGCCGAAGGACCTGAGCGCGCACTACGCGTCGTACATGCAGAGCGGCGAGCCCGCGAAGTTCGCACCGGGGCCGCACACCTCCGCCGTACGGCAGATCCGGCAGCAGACGGCGCGCCGGCCCGGGCGTTCGGTCCAGTACGTCGACCAGCGCCTCGACAGCGGGATGTTCGCGCCGCTCGGCCTGGTCACGGAGGACGGCGGGGCGACGGTGTTCTTCGCCACCCGCCAGTTCGAGCAGCAGACCGTGGCCGGCGAGGTCCGGCTGGACATCAACGCGGACGTGCGGGCGCTGATGACCGGCACGGCGAAGACCAGGCTCACCAAGGAGCGGGTCTCCAGCCAGGTCGCCCAGGTGCCGCCGAGTGAGGGCGGCGCCGGGGGGAAGCAGCTGGTGACGGTGCTCGCCAGCATTCAGGGGCTGATCGCCGCGAAGGGGCAGTGACGGGCGCGCAGGGGCGTGACCGCTGCGGAAGGCGCAGTGACCGCCGCGGACGGGCAGTGACCGCCGGCGGTGGTCAGCGGCCCAGGGGCCAGGCAACCGCGTGGTGGTCGTCCGGGTCGTCCTCGCCGACGTACCGGGCGCACGCGTCGGTCAGCGTCTCCAGCAGGGTCAGCGGGTCGGGCAGCGGGTGCTCGGGGCCGCGTACCCAGCTCACCTCGTGCTCACCGGGAAGCTGGGCCGGCGGTACGAGGACGTAGCTGCCCCGGCAGTGCCAGCGCAGACCCGGATGCTCGTCCATGGTCTCGGGGTGGCAGTCCAGCTGGCACGGCCACCACTCGTCCTCGTCCTCCGGGGTGCCGCGGGTCGCGGTGAAGAAGAGCAGCCGGGCGTCGCCGTTTCCGGCACCGAACTCCGCCACCGGGCCGACCTCGACCCCGGCTTCGAGCAGGCGCTCCAGCGCGCTGCGGCCCGCTTCGAGCGGCACGTCGAGTACGTCGTGGACCAGGCCGGTAGCGGTGATGAAGTTGGCCTGGGGCTGGCCCTCGGCCCACCGGGCGATCTGCTCGGGATCGGTCGTCGACTGGGTGTGCCAGGCGAAGGAGACCGGGTGCCTGGCTGGGGTCGGACAGCCCACACGTTCGCACGAACACCGGTATCCGACGGGGTACGCGGCGGGCGCCAGCGGCAGGCCCGCGGCTGCGGCGGCCAGGAGCAGCGCCTCACGGTCACCGGCCAGGTCGGCGTCGGTGGCGGGCCTCGGACGGCGGCGCAACCACTGGGGCAGTCTGCTTTCCAAAGTCGGCCTGCTCTCTGGGCCGCGAAAGCGGCCGGAATCGGCGCCCATTCAACCCCTCACCTCAGCGTTGTGTTCTCCATGCTGCCACCATCCTGCGCTTGTGGTGGGCGCAGTCCGCATCCGGGGTACGGGGGCGGATGCGGCAAGCGTGGCCCGATTGGCGCCTTTGTCCCCATACGCGGCACCATCTGGGCCCTGGACGAGGGGCGCGACCACCCCTCCGGGCTGGTGAGCGAACTCACGTCTGTGCGGGGACGCGGGGACGCGGGGACGCGGCGGTGCGATCCGGCGGCTGGGCGGCCGGGCCGCCGGATCAGCGTGGGGTCAGGCCGCCCAGCGCGCAGTCGACCACGGCGTCGGCGTAGTCGTGGCTGAGCGGGAGGGTGCGCAGCAGCCAGCGGTGCGCGAGCGGGGCGACGAGGAGTTCGAGGGCGATGCGCGGGTCGATGTCGCCGCGTACGTCACCGTTCTCCTGGGCGGCGCGCAGCCGCGTCACGTACAGCTGGAGCTGCGGTTCGAGGAGCTTCTCGACAAACTCGGCACCCAGGGCGGGATCGACGACACCGGCCGCGGCGAGGGCGCGGGAGGGTGCCTCGTACTTCGGGTCGACGAGTTCGTCGACGGTGGCGCGCAGGACCGTCTTGAGGTCGGCCGCGAGGTCGCCGGTGTCAGGGATCTCGTAGCCCTGCCGCTCCCCCTCGGGGGTGTCGTCGCCGGGCCCGGCGGCCTGCGCGGCCTGTGCGTCCTGCGCCGCCTGCTCGCCGAGGTCGATGAACGCCTCCAGCAGGACGGCGGCCTTGGACGGCCACCAGCGGTAGATGGTCTGCTTGCCCACACCGGCGCGGGCGGCGATGCCCTCGATGGTGGTCCTGGCGTAGCCCACCTCGCCGACGAGGGCGAGAGCGGCGTCGTAGATCGCGCGGCGGGAGCGCTCGCTGCGGCGGGTGGCGTCGGGGGGCGTGGGGGTGCTGGTCTGCGGCTCGGGCATGGGGTCAGCCTACCAGCGGGACGAGACGCCGCGTCTCGTCGGATGGACCGGAGCTGACCGGCCGCTGACCGGTTCGCAACCACCCGATCGGTGCACAGCGCGCGCGCCCTGTACGGCGGACCATGGCTGCACGCACACTCGGTGCCAGCCGATGGATGCCCGTGCCACTCGTGAGGAGCCCTCATTGCCTCGTGAAGCTTCGCCTCGCCGCTACCTGATGTGCCCCCCGGAGCACTTCAGGGTGACGTACTCCATCAACCCCTGGATGGACCCCGGAAAGCCGGTCGACCTGCCGCTGGCCGTCGCCCAGTGGGAAGACCTGCGCGACCGCTACCTTGGCCTCGGCCACACCGTCGAACTCCTAGCCCCCCGGCCGGGCCTGCCCGACATGGTGTACGCCGCCAACGGCGCCACCGTCGTCGACGGGCGGGTGCTCGGCGCCCGGTTCGCCTACGCGGAACGTACGCCCGAGGCCGAGGCGCACCTGGAGTGGTTCCGGGGCCACGGGTTCACCGACATCTGCGAGCCCGTGCACATCAACGAGGGCGAGGGCGACTTCGCCGTCACCTCGTCGTGGATCCTCGCCGGGCGGGGTTTCCGCTCCAGCCCGCTCTCGCACGACGAGGCGCAGGAGTTCTTCGGCCGTCCCGTCATCGGGCTGGATCTCGTCGATCCGCGCTACTACCACCTGGACACCGCGCTGGCCGTCCTCGACGACCGTACAGACGATGTCATGTACTACCCCGGCGCCTTCTCCCCCGGCAGCCGGGCCGTCCTTGCCCGGCTCTTCCCCGACGCGATCGTCGCCGAGGAGGCGGACGCGGCGGCGCTCGGGCTGAACGCGGTGAGCGACGGCCGGCATGTGCTGCTGCCGCAGGCGGCGCTCGGGCTGTTCGAGCCGTTGCGGGCGCGCGGGTTCGAGCCGGTGGGGATGGACCTCGGGGAGCTGCTCAAGGGCGGCGGCAGCGTCAAGTGCTGTACGCAGGAATTGCGGGCGGCTAGCTAGCGCGGGTCGGGCTCGGGGGAATCGGGCTGGGGTGGCCAGGTGTCGCCCCAGTCCGTGTCCCGGGCGGCCCGGTAGAGGTCGCCGTGGCGCTTCTTGGTGATCGTCTCCCGGGTGAGTTCCGGTGGGCGGGTGCACAGTTCCAGCAGGACCATGCCCTTGCGGATCTGTGGCCTGCGGATGACGCGGGCGGTGGCCGGGGTCGCCAGGGCTGCCGGGGTCGCGACGGCGGGGCGGACGGCTGCGACGTAGCTGAACTTCTCGTCCTCGTACGGCAGCGAGCCGCCCTTGACCTGGCGGTGCAGGGAGGATCGGCTGACCCGTGCCGAGAAGTGGCACCAGTCGGCGCCCGGCTCTATGGGGCAGGCGGCGCTGTGCGGGCAGGGGGCGGCGACGCTCAGACCGGCGTCGATCAGTTGCTGCCTGGCCTCGATGACGCGGAGGTAGCCGTCGGGGGTGCCGGGTTCGACGATCACCACGGCCTCGGCGGAGCGGGCCGTCTCCGTGACGAGGCTGGCGCGGTCTGCGGGGGTCAGCTCCTTGAGGACGTACGAGACGGTGGCGAGATCGGTGCTCTCGATGCGGAGCGAGGGTCCGATGCGGGAGCGGTGCCAGGTGGTGGCGGCCAGGGCGGGTGAGCCGGAGGCGTCGGCCAGTTCGCGGCCCAGGGCGAGTGCCGGCTCCGCCCAGTCGACGACCGTACTGGCCGGCTGCTCGTGCCAGGCCTCCGCCACGGCCCAGGTCGCCGCGCCCGTACCGCCGCCGATGTCCGTGTGCGTCGCGGGCGTCCAGTGCGGGGCGGCGTCGCGGAGTGCGGCCAGCGCGGAACGTACCGCCTCGAAGGTCGCCGGCATGCGATACGCGGCGTACGCGGCCACGTCGGAGCGGTCGCGGAGGACGGGGGTGTCGGTGGGGGTCGTTCCCCGGTAGTTGGCCATCAGCCGCTCGACGGCCTGCGTGGCCTGCTTGGGCGGCAGCCCGTCGAGAAGTCCGGCCAGGGCGCTGCGGAGGGCTTCTGCGGTGGGTCGGGTGGAGTTCACCCGGGAATTTTACGCGCGGCCTGGGGGCGGGATCCGTCAGTGGCGTTGCCAGGGGCGGCACAGGGTCACGAAGGCCGTGAGGGCTGCCAGGGCGCAGGTCAGCTGGACCACCGCCATCGGGACCGCCGTGTGCTCGCCCGCGACGCCGACCAGGGGTGAGGCGATCGCGCCGGTCAGGAACGTCGAGGTGCCGAGCAGCGCCGACGCCGAGCCCGCCGCGTGCGGGGTCCTGGTCAGGGCCAGAGTGTTGGTGTTGGGCAGGGCGAGGCCCATCGCGGACATGAGGACGAACAGGCCCGCCGCGATCGGCACCAGGCCGACCTCGCCGAAGACCCCGGCGGTCATCAGGAGCAGGGCGAGGGACGCGGTGGCGATGAGCGCGAGGCCAAGGGCCAGGACCCTGTCCATGCTGACCCGGCCCACCAGCAGCTTGCCGTTGATCTGGCCGACCGAGATCAGGCCGATCGAATTGATCGCGAAGAGGAGGCTGAACGTCTGGGGGGATGCGCCGTAGATCTCCTGGACCACGTACGGCGACGCCGAGATGTACGCGAAGAGGGCGGCGAACGCCAGGCCGCCGGTCAGGGTGTAGCCGGTGAAGACGCGGTCCGTGAGCAGGCCCCGCATGGTGTGCAGCGCCTGACGTACGCCGCCTTCGTGGCGCCGCTCCACCGGCAGTGTCTCGTGCAGCCACCTGGCCACGACGAGCGTCAGCAGCGTGCCGATCACCGTGAGGACGGCGAAGACCCCACGCCAGTCCGTGATGCGCAGGACCTGGCTGCCGATGACGGGGGCGATCACCGGGGCCACGCCGGAGATCAGCATCAGGGTGGAGAAGAAGCGGGCCATCTCCACGCCGTCGTACAGGTCGCGCACCATCGCGCGGGCGATCACGATGCCTGCCGCCCCGGCGAGCCCCTGGAGGAGGCGGAAGGCGATGAGGAGTTCGATGGTGGGCGCGAAGGCGCAGATCGCGGTGGCGACGACGTACACGATCATGCCGAGGAGGAGCGGCCTGCGGCGGCCGAACCGGTCGCTCATCGGGCCGACGACGAGCTGGCCGAGCGCCATGCCGGCCAGGCACGCGGTGAGCGTGAGCTGGACCGTCGCGGCGGGTGCGCGCAGCGAGTCGGTGACGTCGGGGAGCGCCGGGAGGTACATGTCCATGGAGAGCGGCGGCAGCGCCGTGAGGCCGCCGAGTATCAGTGTGACCAGGAGACTTGTGCGACGGACCGCTGCGGTGGCGGAACCGGTTGCTGCTGCGGTTTCGGCCCCCGCCCCGGGTATGTGCCCTTGCGTGGACTCGCCGGTCTCCGTCATTCGCGTCTCCATGTCGTTGAATCCGTCCCTATGCTCTCAGCTCGCGCCATGTGGTCGAGACCTTTTTCTGGGGGCTGGGATGGACAGGGAAACCGTTCGATGGGGTGTGCTGGCGACGGGCGGCATCGCGTCGGCGTTCACCGCAGAGGTGATGAAGATGGCGGACGCCGAGATCGTCGCGGTGGCATCCCGGTCGGCCGGGAACGCGACGGCGTTCGCCGAGCGGTTCGGGATACCCCGGGCGTACGGGAGCTGGAAGGAGCTCGCCGCGGACGAGGACGTCGATGTGGTGTACGTCGCGGGGCCGCACTCCGCGCACCGGGCCGCCGCCGGGTTGTGTCTGGAGGCGGGGAAGGCGGTGCTGTGCGAGAAGGCGTTCACGCTCAACTCGCGTGAGGCCGAGGAACTGGTCGCCGTCGCCCGGCGCCACGACCGCTTCCTGATGGAGGGGATGTGGATGTACTGCAACCCCGTCATCCGGCGGTTGGTGGAGCTGGTGAGGGGCGGCGAGATCGGTGAAGTGCGTACCGTGCAGGCCGACTTCGGACTCGGCGGACCCTTCGGGCCCGAGCACCGGCTGCGTGATCCGGCGTTGGGCGGCGGGGCGCTGCTGGACCTCGGGGTGTACCCGGTGTCGTTCGCGCATCTGCTGCTGGGCGAGCCCGATCGCGTACAGGCGGACGCACTGCTGTCGCCTGAGGGCGTCGACCTGAACACGGGCATGCTGCTCGGATGGGACTCGGGTGCGACGGCGCTGCTGAGCTGTTCGGTCACCGCCGCGACGCCCGTCACCGCGGCCGTCACGGGGACGAAGGGGCGGATCGAGCTGGGGCACGGATTCTTCCATCCCGAGCGGCTGGTGGTGCACAGGGAGGGGCGGGACACTGAGGACGCGGAGATCGTCACCGCGGGGGTCGGGAACCGGCACAGCCTCCAGTACGAGGCGGCCGAGGTCATGCGGTGTCTGCGCGCCGGTGAGAAGGAGTCGCCGCTCGTGCCGCTGGCCGGCAGCCTCGCCGTGATGCGGACGCTCGACGCGGTACGCGCGCGCATCGGCGTCCGCTACCCGGGCGAGTAGGCCGCCTCCCGGACGAGTGGGCCGGGTTCCGGGCGGGTGGGCGGCCTTCCGGCCTGCGCCGAGCGCGGTGGGAGGGGCGGGGGTGATGATGGGAGGAGGGGACGCGCGGACAGGAGGCGGGATGGCCGGCTGGCATGTCCGGGAGTTCGCTCCCGCCGATCTTGAGGCCGTCGTCCGGCTGGACACGGAGAGCGGTACGGGAGACCGGCCGGCCGCCTTCCGGCTGTCCGACGTCGTCGCGGCCCTTCAGGCACTGCACCCCGCAGTGGTCGCCGTGGCCGACGGGCATCTCGTCGGCGCGGCAGTGGGGAGGGTGGACGGCGACCGGGCGTGGGTGCTGCGGGTCGGCCTGGACCCGGCCTGGCGCAACCTCGGACTGGGCAGCGCGCTGCTGGCGGCCCTGGAGAAACGGCTGCGGTCGGCCGGAGCCAGGACCCTGGCGGCGGTGCTGCCGGAGGACGAAACCGGTGCGGTCGCGCTGCGCAACTCGGGCTTCCTTCCCCGGGAGGGGATGACGTACTTCGAGAAGACGCAGGCGGTGACGGCGCAGGACGAGGTTCTGCTGGCGTCTTTGGGCGGGGTGGTGCCGCCTGCCGGGCTGTGGGAGAAACTGGCGGGGATGGCGGTGGAGAAACGCATCGTCGAACGCCGCCTGGTCCTCCCGCTGGCGCACCCCGAAACGGCCGACCAGCACGGCGTCGAACCGCCCAGGGCGGTGGTGCTGTTCGGGCCTCCCGGCACGGGCAAGAGCACCTTCGCCAAGGCAGTGGCGGGACGGCTCGGGTGGCCGTTCGTCGAACTCTTCCCGTCCCGGCTCGCCCTGGAGGAGGGCCTGGCGCCGGGGCTCAGCCGCCGTTTCGACGAAGTCGCCCAGCTCGACCGGGTGCTGGTGTTCATCGACGAGGTCGAGGAGGTCGCCGCCGCCCGCGACGACGCCCACGCCGCATCCGTCGGCGTCGTCAACGAACTGCTCACGTCGATCGTGCGGTTCCGGGAGCGTGACAGCAGGCTGCTCGTCTGCGCCACCAACAACGTGGCCGCCCTCGACCCCGCGTTCCTGCGGCACGGCCGCTTCGACTACGTCCTGCCGGTGGGCCCGCCCGACGAGCACGCCCGCTGCGCCCTGTGGTCCAGCTATCTCGCCAGATCCGGGGCCGAAGCCGACGTCCCGGCGCTCGCCGAGGCCAGCGCCGGGTTCACGCCCGCGGACATCGCGCAGGCGTCCCGGGCGGTCGCCCAGAGCGTCTTCGAGCGCACCCTGGACACCGGCGACCGGGCCCACGCCACCACCGAGGACTACCTGCGCACGATCAGCCGGACCCGTCCCACGGTGACCGAGGAGATGGCAGCCGAGTTCGCCGACCACACGAGCCGGTTCGGGCGCACCTGAGTCCCGTCACGCGGGCTTCAGGCCCGGGTTGCCCGCTTCGGTGACGAAGGAGGCGGCAGTGGTGACGGGCGCGCCGGGGGTGGTGACCGCGGACACCGTGCGGAAGTCCGCGCGCGCCACGTCCGTCCCGAGTGTGATCGTCGTGTAGCCGCGCCGGCCGTCGTAGAACTTCAGATGCGCGTTGCCCTGCATCAGCCGGTCGTAGTTGGCGGGCCGCTCGGCGCCGTCCTTGCCGCTGGAGACGGACGTGGTGACGAGTTCGGTGCCGACGATCGGCGAGTCCGGGTTCTCGAAGTCCTTCTTGAGGTCGAAGGCGTACGCCACGTGGACGTCCCCGGTGAGCACCATCAGGTTGTCGACGCCCGCCGACTCGGCGCCCTCCAGTACGCGCCGCCGGGCAGCCGGATAGCCGTCCCAGGCGTCCATGCTGACCTTGGGGTCGCCCACGCTGCGCCGCCGGGCGAAGGTGACCTGCTGCGGTACGACGTTCCACAGCGCCCGCGAGGCGCGCCAGCCGTCGATGAGCCACCGCTCCTGCCCGGCGCCGGTCATCGTGCGCGAGGGGTCCTCGGATTGGGGGCCCGGGAGCTGCCAGCCGTCGCCGTACGCCTGGTTGGAGCGGTACTGGCGGGTGTCGAGGATGTCGAACTGGGCGAGGCGCCCGAACCGCAGCCGCCGGTAGAGCCGCATGTCGGCGCCGTCGGGGCGCTGCGGGGCGCGCAGCGGCTGGTTCTCCCAGTAGGCGCGGTACGCCGCCGCCCTGCGCAGCAGGAACTCCTCGGGCGGTACGTCGTTCTCGGGCTCGCCGCCCGCGTAGTTGTTCTCCGTCTCGTGGTCGTCCCAGGTGACGGCGAAGGCGTGCGCGGCGTGCGCGGCGATCAGATCGGGGTCGGACTTGTAGAGGGCGTACCGCAGCCGGTAGTCCTCCAGGGTGACCGTCTCGCGGTTGAAGTGCGCGGGCAGGCGGCGGCCGGTGTACGCGCGGGCGCCGCCGGTGGCGTTCACGGCGTACTCGTAGAGGTAGTCGCCGAGGTGGAAGACGACGTCGAGGTCCTCCTCCGCGAGGTGCTTGTACGGGGTGAAGTAGCCGTCGTGGTAGGCCTGGCAGGAGACCGCGGCCAGTCGCAGCTCGCTGATGCGGGCGCCGCGGGCGGGCGCCGTGCGGGTGCGGCCGACGGGGCTGATCCAGTCGCCGGCGCGGAAGCGGTAGTAGTAGACGCGGTCCGGGTCGAGCCCGCCGGTGTCGACGCGCACGCTGTGGTGGAACTCGGGGTGGGCGGTGACCTGGCCGCGCCTGACGGTGCGTCGGAACCGGGCGTCGTGCGCGAGTTCCCAGCGCACCTGGACGCGGGCCTTCGGCAGGCCGCTGTCCGGCTCGTACGGGCGGGGGGCGAGCCGCGTCCACAGGAGCACGGATCCGGGGAGCGGGTCGCCCGAAGCGACGCCCAGGGTGAAGGGGTCTTCGGTGATGCGTCTGGCGTCGAGGTCGGCGGCCTGCGCGGTCCCGGGCAGGTTGGTCGCGAACGCGAGCGCTGCGGCCGCTCCGGTGACGGTGAGGAATCCGCGGCGGTGGATGTGGCGTGCGGCGGCCCGCACCTCCTGGCCATGACCCGGTGTGATTGTCATCTGCCCCTCCCCTGACGGCTGTTGTCACAGATATTGGAGGGGAACGGAACGTCGTCACGCTTTCATGTACGTGTCACGTACGCTGCTGGGCCATGAACGCATCGACAAAGACCGCCGTCGTCACCGGAGCGGGCTCGGGCATCGGCCGGGCCGTCGCCCTCGCCCTGGCGGAAGCGGGCTGGTCCCTGGCCCTGACCGGGCGCCGGGTCGGACCGCTGGAGGAGACCGCCGCGTCCGCGGGAGGCGACCCGCTGGTCGTACCGGCGGACGTGTCGCGGCCCGAGGACGTGAACGCCCTGTTCGCAGCGGTGCGCGAGCGGTTCGGGCGACTCGACCTGCTCTTCAACAACGCGGGCACGTTCGGGCCGCGCGGGGTGTCGGTGGAGGACATCGGGTACGAGGAGTGGTGCACGGTCGTCGACGTCAACGTCACGGGCGCGTTCCTGTGCGCGCAGGCGGCGTTTCGCCAGATGAAGTATCAGGAGCCGCAGGGCGGGCGGATCGTCAACAACGGCTCGATCTCGGCGCACGCACCCCGGCCGCACTCCATCGCGTACACGACCACCAAGCACGCCATGACGGGGCTCACCAAGTCGCTGTCCCTGGACGGGCGGCCGTACCGGATCGCGTGCGGGCAGATCGACATCGGCAACGCGGCGACCGACATGACGGAGCGGATGCAGGCCGGGATTCTGCAGGCGAACGGTGAACTGATGGCGGAGCCGGTGATGGATGTGGCGGACGTGGCGCGCACGGTGCGTCACATGGCGGAGCTGCCGCTGGAGGCGAACGTCCAGTTCGCCACGGTGCTGGCGACGGCGATGCCGTATGTGGGGCGGGGGTGAGGCGCGGGAACCGGGAGCACTCAGTAGGCGGGATGCCGGTGAGCCGGCGCGTCTCAACGCGTCGGCCCACCTGGCGACTACATGGCCGCGCCAAGTGGCCGGTGATGCTGCTCATCGTCATCTTCGCCGTGCTCTACTACTCCTCGCTCAACGCGCCGCCGGTCGGCCTGAAATCGGTCCTCCCCGGTGCCGTGCTGGCGCTGGTCACCTGGCTCGTAGCCTCGGTCGCCTTCGCCTTGTACGTGGCCAACTTCGGTTCGTACAACAAAACGTACGGGGCCACTGGGCGGCATGATCGCGTTCCAGGTCTGGCTATGGGTCAATGCCGGGAAGCTTGGCTTGATCATCTCGTGTGCGGGCGCTGGATGCAGCGAAGCTCCTGTAGAACGAGCGATCTACCACGATCGACTTGTTCGGAACAGGAGCTTCGTTGTCTGGGGAGTCTGGCATAGAGGGGTCGTCGCGTGCGAGCGCGGGACAGACGGGGCAGCTGGGTGTGTTGCGCCAGGTTGTGACACGGCGGATGGTCACGGATGTGCTGGCGGCTTCCGGCCGCGGGGACCGGCGTAGTGACGGCAAACTCTGCGCGGTGACGTGTGTGTTCTTCGTGCTCGCGTTGACGCTGTTCCCGAGAGACGGCTACCGGTCGGTGCTGTCGAAGCTGGCCGGTGGGACGGCGCGGCTGGCCGCGCGGGGCCAGCTGGTCTCCTCCTCGGCGCTGCGGCAGCGCCGCGTCACGCTGGGCCCGGAGCCGTTCCGGTTACTGTTCGAGCGGATCGCCGGGCCGGTCGGCACGGTCGCGATGCCGGGGGTGTTCTGGCGGGGGCTTCGGCTGGCCTCGGTGGACGGCACGTTTCTCGAGGTCGCCGACACCGCGGTGAACGCGGTGTTCGGCCGGACCCGCAATCAGCGGCGGATCGCCGCGTTCCCCCAGGTCCGCCTGGTCGCGCTGATCGAGTGCGGGACCCGGGCGCTGCTCGGGGTGGCGTTCGACATCCGCCGGGTCTGTGAGCAGGACCTGACACGGCGCCTGCTGGACCGGATGCGCCCCGGGATGCTGGTCCTGGCCGACCGGGGATTCCCGGGCTGGCTGCTGTGGGTCGATGCCGCCGCCGGCGGGGCGGATCTGTTGTGGCGGATCTCGGCGGCGGTGCGGCTGGTCCCCGACGAGGTCCTGCCCGACGGCTCCTGGCTCGCGACCCGGCACGCGCACAAGAACATCACGAAAGCCCTGGCGGGGCGGCCCCGGTCGGTACGGATCCGGGTGATCGAGATGGTGGTCGTCATCGAGGCCGCCGACGGGTCACGACGCCATGAGCCCTACCGGCTCATCACCACCTTGCTCGACCCTGCGGCCTTCCCCGCCGGTGAACTGGCCGCACTGTATTCCCAGCGGTGGGAATCCGAGCTCGAATTCCGGGACTTGAAGATCACTCAGCGCGGGGCACGCGCCGTCCTGAGATCGAAGACACCCGCGCTGGTCAACCAGGAGATCTGGGCGTATCTCGTCACCCACCAGGCGATCCGCCGCACGATCAGTTCCACCGCCGCCGGCCACGGGCTCGATGCCGACCGGCTCTCCTTCACTGTCGCCCTGACCGTCGCCCGGGACACCGTGATCCGCACCACGGCGCGGATCGGCACCCACCTCGCCGAGATGACCACGTCGCTGCTGGCGAACCTGCGATCGGCCGAGCGACGCCTGCGGGTCTGCCCCCGGACCGTGAAACGCCCCAGCTCCATCTTCCCCTCGAAACCCGCCGGGCCGGCCAGCCGCAGCACAAAAATCACCGGATACGGGATCGAAATCATCCCACTCGACACAACCCCGCCGACCACCGCGGAGCCCGACAGCCACACGAGATGATCAAGCCAAGCTTCCCGGCATTGGGCTATGGGTCTGGCTCTGGGTCTGGCTATGGATCAGAACCTGGCACCCATGGCCTGGCCCGCCCGGCTGCCGACATCTCCATCGACGCTACGAGCACGGGGTGAGCACTTTTCGCCCGCGTCCGACTCGTGCACCGGTCCGTCAACAGCGGAGGCTGCGGGACTCCGCGGAACGACGGACTGCGCGAGGCAACCACCGACTACGTCATGTTCCTCGACAGCGACGACGAGCTCCCGTCCGGCGCTGTCGATGCCCTCCTCGCCGCCGCGACAAGGCACGACGCCCCCGTCGTGGCGGGCGCGTGCACACGCCGTGAGCTGCCCGAGATGCGTGACACCCCCTGGCAGTACGCACTGTTTCGGCGCCCGGCGGTCCTTGAGTCACCGGCCGAACTCTCTCTCTTGGTGCGCGACACGCTGTGCGTCAACAAGCTCTACTCACGCGCCTTCCTGTCACAGCACCAAGTCACCTTCCCCGAGGGAGCCTTTCGCTACGAGGACTTCGTGTTCACAGCCCGGGTGCTCGCGGCTTCGCCTCTTGTCGCGTTGATCCCTGACATGGTGTACGTCTGGCACGTGCGCCGTTCATCCGCGCACTCCTCGATCTCCCTCTCACGCGGTGGCGTTGACAACTGGCTCAGCAGGTTGGAGGCGCACCGCGGCGCGGTCGAGGTGTTCGAACAGAGCGGCCGACCGCACCTCTCCCATGCCGCGCGGGTGAAGTTTCTCGACCATGACCTGCGCATGTACGCCCGGGAGCTAGGCAGCCACAACAGCGAATACCGCGCCACATGGTGGCGGCTCACTCAGGATTACCTGGCCTCCTTCGACGAGTCGGTCTTGCGTTCTACCCCTCTCCCCGCGCGCTGGCTGGCTCGTTTTCTCATCAACGCTGAGCATCCGCGCGACCTGCCGCGGCTCGTCGGACTGGGCGATCACCCCGCCCGGCTTCTCCCGCCGTACCCACACGTGGACGGGAATCCGGTCTGGGCGGTAGATCTGCCCGATGTCGTTCTGGACAGCGTCGACGAGACGCCCTTGAGCCGACTGCCGGTCAGTATCGATGCCGAGCCGCGCATCGGAGCGAGCTCAAGGCTTCTGCACCTCACGGTTCACGAACTGTACGGGCGTCTGGGCGCAGCAGGCCCTAGAACCCTGGACATCGAACTCAGACGTAGGGACGACGGACGAATCGGCCTGAAGCGGACCGTCGCATTGCGCCGCGTGGCGCGGCATGGGCAGGACGGCGCGTCCTGGACCGCTGCAGTTGATCTGAGTGGACTGCATGGGCTCATCGGACGCCGAGCCCATGAGCCCGACGTATGGGACTTCTGGGCCCGACTTCGCTGCGCGGACGGCTCCTCGGTTTATACCGCTCTCCGGGCTACCGGGGCAGGGCTGCGGCGTGCTGTCGTGCCGGACAGACACCATGGGGTAATGCTGATCCAGCCGTACGCGACCGTCGGCGGCTCGCTCGCCGTGAGGATCGCGCCCGGTCCGGCGGCAGCGACTGTGGTTGTCACCCGGAGGCTCCGCCGTCTTATGAGCGGAGCGACGAAGCACTGAACAGCGAGCGGGCTCGCTTCCGCGTTGACCTCCCCGAGCCGGGCGCCGGGGGCGTGCCCGGAAACCGGGAGGCCTGGGTCGCGTCAGAGGACGGAGGTGTCGGCTGCGGTGAAGGCCGCCGCCGGTGATGCCGGCTTGGCTCCGTCGAGGCATCGCGGGCCGCGGGTGCGCCTCCAACAGACCGGAGCGGTTCACCAGGCCGCTGCTCTGGCCTGTCACCAGCGCTGTCTGAAAGCGACACACCTCGGCTGTGTGGCCATCGCCACCGACGACGAGCGTCGGAGGCCCATCGAGGGCAAAACCGCAAGTGGCGGCAGACGAGTCGGGCTGTACGCCGGGTTTTGTCGCCCGGGCGCCTCGCGGCGGCCGGGGAGACGGCCATCCATCTAGGACCGGCGTTGCCGCCGGCCTCGTGCGGTCTACCCGCGGACTCGGGCGAGCAGCCCTCGGTCGTCCGCGCGAGGCCGTCTCGCGACGGCCTCTCTTGACCTTGCTCCAGGTGGGGTTTACCTAGCCGCCTGAGTCACCTCAGGCGCTGGTGGTCTCTTACACCACCGTTTCACCCTTACCGAGGACCGAAGCCCCCGGCGGTCTGTTTTCTGTGGCACTGTCCCGCGGGTCACCCCGGGTGGCCGTTAGCCACCACCTTGCCCTGTGGAGCCCGGACGTTCCTCGGGGAGATCCGGGGATCCCCACGCGGCCGTCCGCCCGGCTCGTCTGCCGTGCCGACCATGCTACCCGGCGGGCGGCGGCCGTTCGGACGCGGCTCGGCCGCTCACAGTGGGCTCGCGGCTGCTTGACCTTGCCGCAGCGTCAGGGTTTCTACTGGCGTCATGCGTATCGGAGAACTCGCCGCGCTCGCCGGGGTCACCCCCCGCGCCGTGCGGCATTACCACCACCAGGGCCTGCTGCCCGAGCCCCCTCGGCTGGCCAACGGCTACCGCGTGTACGGGGTGCGGCACGCCGTCCTGCTGGCGCGAATCAGGCGGCTCACGGAGATCGGGTTCGGCCTGGACGAGGTCCGGGACGTGCTCGCCGACGACGCCGGGACCGAGCTCGTCGACGTACTGCGGGAACTGGAATCCGACCTGGCGCGCCAGGAGGCGCAGATCCGGCTGCGGCGCGAGCGGCTGGCCAAGGTGCTGGCGCAGGCCGAGGCCGGGACGCTGCCCGCCGAGGGTCCCGTGCCGCCGGCGCTCGCGGAACTCCTGGGCGGGCTGCCGGTCACCGATTCGCCGTCGGCGGCGAAGGACCGGGACCATCTGACGCTGCTGGCAGGCCTGGCGGACAGCGACCGGATCATGGCCGCGCTCGCGCCCATGACGCAGGACCCGTCCGTGCCGGCGCTGTACGAGCGGCTGGACGCCCTCGCCGACGCCGCGCCGGACGACCCCCGGATCGGGCCGCTCGCCGACGCGCTCGCGGCGGCGGTGCCCGACGCGGTGCTGGCGGCGATCCCGGCGGAGGGCCCTGCCGTCGCGGCGGGGGCGTACGGGGAGGCGATGCTGGCGGACTTCGCTCCGGCGCAGGCCGCGGTCGTACGCCGGGTCATGGAGCTGCTCGCGGCGAGGGTGAAGCGGTGCTTGCGATGAGGGGGTGGAGAGGGCGGGGCTCGGTGCGGGGCGCCGTCCCCGCGTGGGCCCGGCGGCTCGTGGCGCACGAGGTGCGGGCGCTGCACAGCCTCGCGCTGTGGGTGGCCAGGCGGCGGCACGGGGCCGGGCCGGGGGCGTACTCGGCGGCGTACACCGGGCCGCAGACCGCGCTCCTCTTCGGCCTCGTCTTCGTCGCCGTTGTCGAGACGGTCGTGCTGGCGCTCCTGATCCCGTGGCCGGCGGTGCACCGGATCGTGCTGTTCGTGGACGTCTACACCGTGATCCAGATCCTGGGGCTGCACGCCGCGTGCGTGACCCGCCCGCATGTCGTCGGCGCGGACGGTTCGCTGCGGATCCGGTACGGCGGTTTCTGGGACGTACAGGTGCCGGCCGCCTCCGTCCGGTCGGTGCGCGTCGATGCGCGCTACTCCCACACGAAGCAGGACGGTGTCCTCGGCCTCACCGTGGGCGGGCAGACGAACGTCACCGTCGAGCTGGCCGAGCCGCTCCCCTACGCGCGGCCGCTCGGCAGGAGTGGGCAGGCGCGCGTCGCGGTGCGACTGCACGCGGACGATCCGCGCGGGTTCGTGGCCGCCGCGCGAGCGGCTGCGGGTGGAGCGGCCGCGGGTAGGGCGGGTGCGGATGCCGGCGTGGGTGCCGGAGCGGCCGAAGCGGCTGCGGGGGCCGGTGTGGAAGCCGCCGTCACGCCGGAGCGAACAGGACCTTCGCCGCGCCCGGGTCCGCCTGCGTGAGGCGGACCCTGATCCGCTCCCCCAGGGGCAGGTCGCCGTCGCCGCCCTCGACGCGTGCCACCACCGCCACCTCCTCCAGGTGGACCGTACCGACCGCCCGGTCGTGGTCCTTGACGTCCACGACGCGGGCGTCGAAGATCTCACCCACCCGGTCCTTGAGCAGCGCCGCCTCCGCGAGGTCGACGCACTCGCGCTCCACAGTGTTCGCGCGCCGCGCCCCCTCCGCCATCTCCCGGGGGAGGCCGGGCAGCGCGTCGCGTACCCACCCCGGCGGCTCCTCGCCCGCGACGGCGGCGAGGCACAGCTCGCCCACGTACCGGTCGACGAGGCGGCGCAGCGGGGCGGTGCAGTGCCCGTACGGGGCCGCGACGGCAGCGTGGACGGCCTGGTCGGGGATCTCGCCGTTCTCGAACACCGTGTACCCGGCGCCGCGCAGCAGCGTCGTGCACTCCTGAAGGAACGCTGCGTGCGGGGCTCGCGTCGGATCCAGTGCGCGCACGATCTCGGCGTACGACGTGTGGTGCGGCCACTCGATGCGCAGCGCCTTCGCCGACTGGCGCAGCCGTGCCACCGCGCCGTCGGGGGCGGCGGGCAGCGTGCGCAGGATGCCGGTGCCGGCCGCCGTCATCAGGTCGGCGGCGGCCATGCCGGTGAGCAGCGAGATCTGCGCGTTCCAGCCCTCGGCGGGCAGCTTGGCGCGGTAGCCGAGGATGTACGAGCCGCGGTGCTCGACGATCTCCTGCTCGGGGACGTTCAGCGAGATCCCGCCGCGCTCCCGCTCCCGCGCCTCCCGGAGCAGCCCCACGGCGCGCAGCAACGCGACGGGTTCCTCGGCGGTGCCGTCGTCGATCCGGCGCTGAACGGTGGCGTAGTCGAGCCTGGCCCTGCTGCGTACGAGCGCGCGGCGCACGTCGACCGCCTCGGCGCGGCCGTCCGCGTCGAGGTCGATGCGCCAGAGCAGGGCGGGCGCCGTCTGGCCGGGGAGCAGGCTGGCCGCGCCCTCGGAAAGGCGGGGCGGGTGCAGGGGGATCTTGGCGTCCGGGAAGTAGAGGGTCTGCACCCTGCGGTGCGACTCGGCGTCCAGGAGGCCGCCGGGGGTGACGAAGGCCGCCACATCGGCGATCGCGTAGTGCACGCGGTAGCCGGCGCTGTTGTCCCGGCGGGACAGGTGCATCGCCTGGTCCAGGTCGACCGAGCCGGGCGGGTCGACGGTGAAGAGCGGGATGCCGGTCTCGTCGGCGGTGGGCAGGCGGGGGGACGCGGCGGCCTGCTCCGCCTCCGCGAGGACCTCGGCGGGGAAGTTCTCCGGCACGTCGAGTGTGCTGCGCAGCGCGCCCAGTGCTGCCCGGAGGGGGACCTCGGGGGCGCCGGTCACGTGGATATGGCGACGGGGCATGGTCCGAGCGTAGGTGGGGTGGGACGGGGTGGCATGGCGGGAGCGGCTTACGGCCTGGTGTGCGATAGGGGGTGGATCAGCCCGCGACGCCGCGGGGAATTGTCAGACACCCCCTAGCTTGAGATTTAACCTCGCCGCTCGAACACGACCGCAAGTCGGCTTCACGGAACCAGCATGCGCACCGTTTGTCCCGACTTGCTTAGATTTCCGACTGTGCTGCGGAGCCTGCTCGTGCGGCAGGAAGGGCTGGTCGGAGCTGTTCGAATCCGGAGGTTAAATCTCAAGCTAGGGCGTTTCGCCAACGCGGCGAGGTGCCGTAGCCGGCGTCGCGGGCCCGTCCCCCCTCGCGCACCAGGCCGTTACCCTGGCATGTTCGTGGGTGCGCATCCGAAGGAGTCCTGAACGTGCTTGTGCTGTTGCCGCCGTCCGAGGGAAAGGCCCCCAGTGGGTCGGGTGCTCCCCTGAAACCGGAGTCACTTTCGCTGCCGGAACTGGCCGGAGCGCGGGCCGCGGTGCTGGACGAACTGGTCGAGTTGTGCGCCGCCGACGAGGAGAAGGCGCGGGTCGTCCTCGGGCTCAGCGAGGGGCTGCGCGGCGAGATCGCCAAGAACCTGGAGCTGCGGAGCGCGGGGGCGCGGCCTGCCGGGGAGATCTACACGGGCGTGCTGTACGACGCTCTGGGCCTGGCCACGCTGGATGCCGCCGCGCGTCGGCGGGCCCGGCAGTCGCTGCTGGTGTTCTCCGGGCTGTGGGGCGCGGTGGGGGTGGGCGACCGGATCCCCTCGTACCGGTGCTCCATGGGCGTGAAGCTGCCGGGGCTCGGGGCGCTGGGGGCGTACTGGCGGGCGCCGATGGCTGCCGCGATGCCGGTGGCCGCGGGCGACGGGCTGGTGCTCGACCTGCGCTCTTCGGCGTACGCGGCGGCGTGGCGGCCGAAGGGGGAGCTTGCCGGGCGGACTGCGACGGTGCGGGTGCTGCAGGCGGTCGTGGACGCGGACGGGGTGGAGCGGCGGTCCGTCGTCAGCCACTTCAACAAGGCGACGAAGGGCCGGATCGTACGGGACCTGCTGGCGGCGGGAGCTGCGCCGGCGGGGCCGGCGGAGCTGGTGCCGGTGCTGCGGGACCTGGGGTACATCGTGGAGGCGGCGGCTGGGGCGGGGAAGGCGTGGGCGCTGGATGTGGTGGTGCGGGACGTTCACTGAGGTGGGGTGGGGTGCTCGCTGAGGTGGGGCGTGCGTTGTGTTCGCTGAGGTGGTGCGTGCGCTGAGGTGCGGCGTTGCGTTGTGTGCAACGGGCGTTGCGGTGGGTGTGGGGGTTCGGCGGGATGGCTCGGATGACTTCCGTGCTGGATCTTGCGCCCGTCGTTCCTGTTGTCGTGCTGGAGGATGTGGCCGACGCGGTGCCGCTCGCGCGGGCGCTGGTCGTGAGCGGACTGCCGGCGATCGAGGTGACGCTGCGGACACCGGGGGCGCTCGACGCGATCCGGGCCATCGCCCTGTGAGGTGCCGGACGCGGTGGTCGGGGCGGGCGCGGTGATCACGCCGGGCGGGGTGGCGGACGCGGTGGCGCCGGGGGCGCGGTTCTTGGTCAGCCCCGGATGGACGGATGCGCTGCTGGAGGCGATGCGGGGGTCCGGGGCCTGCCGGGGGTTTCTACGGCCTCGGCCCAGACCCCGCGATTCACTCGGGTTGCAGTACGCCGACCTTGTCTATGCGGTGCTCGGGGTTGCCCTTGGCGTCGCGCCAGAAGTTGCCGGCTGCGTCGTCTTCCGGGGTGGCGCACGTGGAGATCGTGATCATGGCGTCGGTGGGCTTCTCGCCGGGGGCGCCCGGGACCGCCGCCCGCTGTTCGGCGAGGGACTTCTCGGAGCGGAACGACGTCGACCTGGTCTCGGTGATCTTGTACTCGTGGACCGCGCCGTTGGAGGTGACGAAGACGGAGTCGCCGCTTCGCAGGGACGGGAGGTCGCGCAGGGGCCTCCGGCCGACAGGCGGTGGGCCGTTATCAGGTAGTTGCCGACCTCGCCGGGGCCCACTCCGCCACGGTCGCCGTACGGGCTGGCCGCCACGCCCCGGTTCTGGATCCGAGTGCCGGGCCAGTCGTCGGTCATTCCCTCGTAAGGGACCACACGGAGGTTGTCGACGCCCAGGGAGGGGATGTCGAGCAGGGCCGTGGTCCGGTTGGGCTCGGGCGGGTCCGGTGTCGCTGACGCCCGGGGGGTTGATTGCGGCGCGGTGGGGAGCCGGTCGGCTGCGCCGCTGGTGGGGGCGCAGCCGAGCGACGCGGCCGTGAGGGTCGCTGCGAACGCGAGGGTGAAGGCGCGGGGACTGAACATGACACGCTCCAGCGCCGCCGGGGTGTTCAGGTTCAACGCCACGGGTGTGGTGGGTGTTCCCCCGCCCCGCTCAGCGCAGGTGGGACGTGTCGTTCAAAAGGCGCAGCGAGGCGTTGCCGTCCGTGTAGTACGCCACCGCCGAGAGTGACGCCGCAGCCAGTTCCATCCGGAACAGCGACTCCGGCGGGGCGCCCAGGGCCAGGCGGACCAGGGTCTTGACCGGGGTGACGTGGGTGACGACCAGGACCGTGCGGCCCGCGTGGCGGGTCAGCAGCTGGTCGCGGGTCGCGGAGACCCGCCGCGCCACCGACGCGAAGCTTTCGCCGCCGCCGGTCGGGGCTGCCTCGGGGGACGCCAGCCAGGCGTTGAGGTCGTCGGCGTAACGCTCCCTGACCTCGGCGTACGTCAGGCCCTCCCACCGGCCGAAGTCCGTCTCGCGCAGGCCTTCCTCGGTCGTCACGTCCAGGCCGAGCCGCGCCGCCACCGCGTCCGCCGTCTCGCGGCAGCGGCGCAGGGGCGAGCTGACGATCGCCTGGATGGTGCCGCGCGCGGCGAGGGACGCCGCTACCGCCTCGGCCTGGCGGCGGCCGACCGGGGAGAGCTCCGGGTCCGTGCCGCCGCTGCCGGAGAACCGCTTCTCGGGGGTGAGGAGGGTCTCGCCGTGGCGCAGGAGGACGAGGGTGGCCGGGGTGCCCAGGTCCGCCGAGGCCGACCAGCCGGTGGAGGTGGGTGCGGTGGTGGCCGTGAGGGCGGCCCTGGCCTTGGCCGCGCCCGCCTTCGCGTCGCCCACCACGCGCGGAGGGGTGTTCAGGGCCGCCATGGAGGCCGACGGCTCCCACTGTTTGCCCTTCTTGCCGGCGTCCATCGCCTCGTTGGCCAGGCGATCCGCGTGCTTGTTCTTCTCCCGGGGGATCCACTGGTAGGTGACCTGGGAGCGCGGCAGGACCGTCGCCGCCTCGGCGGCCAGCGGCTTCATGTCCGGATGCTTGATCTTCCAGCGGCCGGACATCTGCTCGACGACGAGCTTGGAGTCCATGCGGACCAGGACGATCGCGTCGGGCGCGAGGGCGTGCGCCGCGCGCAGGCCCGCGATCAGGCCCTTGTACTCGGCGACGTTGTTGGTGGCGACGCCGATGTACTCGGCGGCCTCGGCGAGCGTGTCCCCCGTGTCCGGGTCGAGTACGACCGCGCCGTAGCCGGCCGGCCCCGGGTTGCCCCGGGAGCCGCCGTCCGCCTCGATGACGAGGCTGCGTGCCATGACTACAGGCCGGAATCGGACGTACGGACAAGGATGCGGCGGCAGTTCTCGCAGCGCAGCACCGTGTCGGAGGCAGCCGCACGTACCTCGTTGACCTCGGTGATGTTCAGCTCCAACTGGCAGCCTTCGCAGCGGCGCCTGTACAGGCGGGCCGCGCCGACGCCGCCGGACTGGACGCGCAGCTTCTCGTACAGCTTGAGGAGGTCGGCGGGGATGGTCGCGGACGCCACCTCGCGCTCCTTGGTGACGGTGGCGATGTCGCCGTCGATCTGCTCGAACGCGGCCTCGCGTCGCGTCGTGGCGTCGTCGGTCTTGGCCTGGACGGAGGAGACTCGGTCGCTCAGCTCGGTGACCCGCTCCTGGATGGACTCGCGGCGCTCCATGACTTCGAGGACCACGTCCTCCAGGTCGCCCTGGCGCTTGGCGAGCGAGACGATCTCGCGCTGGAGGTTCTCCAGGTCCTTGGGGGACGAGACCGCGCCGGAGTCAAGGCGCTGCTGGTCGCGTACGGCGCGCTGGCGCACCTGGTCGACGTCCTGCTCGGCCTTGGTCTGCTCGCGGGTGGTGTCGCTCTCCTCGGTCTGCGCGGCGACCAGCAGGTCGCGCAGCTGGGCGAGGTCCTTGGTGAGGGATTCCAGCTCGGCGTGCTCGGGCAGGGACTTGCGCCGGTGGGCGAGCTGGGACAGCCGGAGGTCGAGGGCCTGGACGTCGAGGAGGCGGATCTGGTCGGCGGGTGCGGCGTTTATTTGGGGGCTCCAGAAGAGTGGTGGGAGGTCCAGGGGTCTGTGACTGTCGTGGAGACGTGCACGCGCAGGTCCCAGCCGTGACGGTCGGAAATCTCGTCGAGCTGCGCCGCGGCCTGCTCGCACCAGGGCCATTCGGTGGCCCAGTGCGCCGCGTCGATCAGCGCGAGCGGGGTGTTCTCGCGGGCCTCGGAGGCCGGGTGGTGGCGCAGGTCCGCCGTGACGAAGGCGTCGGCGCCGGACGCGGATACGTCGGCGAAGAGGCTGTCGCCCGAGCCGCCGCTGACGGCGACGGTGCTGATGAGCGCGTCCGGGTCGCCGGCAACCCGGACGCCCTGCGCGGTGGCGGGCAGCCGGGCGGCGACCCTGGCGGCGAAGTGGGCCAGCGTGGCCGGTGGGTCGAGTGCGCAGATACGGCCGAGGCCCCGGCGGCCCGCGGGGTCCGTGGGATCGGGCACCAGCGGCCCGGTGACCCGCAGGTCGAGCGCGCCCGCGAGGGCGTCGGAGACGCCGGGGTCGGCGCTGTCGGCGTTGGTGTGGGCGACGTGCAGCGCGATGTCGTGCTTGATGAGGGTGTGCACGGCGCGGCCCTTGAAGGTGGACGCCGCGACCGTCGTCGTACCGCGCAGATAGAGCGGGTGATGGGTGACGAGGAGGTTCGCGCCGAGCCTCACGGCTTCGTCGACGGTCTCCTGCACCGGGTCGACGGCGAACAGGACCCGGGCCACCTCGGCGTCGGGTTCGCCGCAGACCGTACCGACCGCGTCCCAGCTTTCGGCCCGGTCGGGGGGCCAGAGGGCGTCGAGGGCAGCGATGACTTCAGACAGACGGGGCACGGGGACAGGTTACCCGCGCTCCGCACCCCGTCTGCCGGGCGGCCGGACCGGGCCTACTTGACGAGGTGGCCGCGGAGGTCGTCGAGGGCCTTGTCGGCGGCGGTGACGCCGAGACCGAGGTACCAGGTCTCGTCCGGTACGTCCTTGGCCTGCCCGTTCTTCACGGCGCCGAGCTTCTTCCAGAGGGCGTTGTCCTCGGCCTTGTCCTGGCTGGTGGCCTTCGGGTCGCCGTAGACACCGGTGAAGATCCAGTCGGCGTCGGCCTCGTCGATCTTCTCGGGGCTGATCTCGGCGGCGAGGTCGTTGATCTGCTGGTTCTTGGGGCGCGGCACGCCGGCGTCCTCAAGGATGGTGCCGATGAACGAGGCCTTCGCGTACAGGCGGATCATGCCGGGGAGGTAGCGGACCATCGAGACGGTCGGCTTCTTCTCGCCGAGGTCGGCGCCGAGCTGCTTCGCCTTCTTCTCGAACGCGCCGAGCTTGGTCTTCGCCTCCGCGCCCTTGTCGAGGGCCGCGGCGTTGAGGAGGTAGTTCTCCTTCCACGTGAAGCCGGGGCGGATGGAGAAGACCGTCGGGGCGATGGTCGACAGTTCCTTGTACTTGTCGGCGGCGCGCAGCTGGCTGCCGAGGATCAGGTCGGGCTTGAGGGCCGCGATCGCTTCGAGGTTGAGGCTGTTGATGGTGCCGACGCTCTTGGGCTTGCCGGCGTCCTCGGCGAGGTAGCCGGGGACGCCCTCGTCGCCTTCGGCGGGCGCGTAACCGACGGGCTTGACGCCCAGCGACACGACGTTGTCCAGCTCGCCGACGTCGAGGACTACGACGCGCTTGGGCGCGGCTTCGAGGTCGGTGCTGCCCATGGCGTGGGTGACGGTGCGCGGGAACTCACCGGCCTTGGCGTCCGTGCCGTACGCGGCGGTCTTGGCGGCGGCGTCGCCGAAGTCCTCGCCGCCCTGCGCGACGGATTCCTTGCCGCTGCCGTCCTTCTTCCCGCCCGTGTCGCCGCTTCCGGAGCAGGCGGCGAGCGAGAGCGCCGCGGCCACGGCGAGGGAGACGGCTGCGGTGCTGCGGCGTCGTATGGACATCAAGGCTCCTGAGCGGGTCGAGCGAGTGCGCAGGTGCGCGTCGGGCTGCGACGGCCTGCGTCAGCTTGAGTAAGGCGGCCCTAACTTATCCCCGGATTCGCGTCGCCCAGCACACCGGCCCCTGTCGGCTCAGCCGAATCGGGTGGTGGCCACCCTTATGTGTGAAGAGAGCGGTCTCGTGTTGTTCGGCAGGGAGTGCGAAAACTACTTTCGGTTGCCGGAGGTGACGACCGATGACGGCCTGTGCCATCGAGACAGGGGCCGGCGGCGGAGCGCTGCGTGAAGCGGTGTTCACGATCGCCGCGGACGGTTCGTACGCTGCGCGGCTGGCCGGCGTGGGCGACGCCCGGTTCCCCGAGCGGTGGACGCTCGACGGACCCGAGCCCTACGCCGTGCCGCTGCCCGCGGACCAGCCCGAGGAACCGGACACCGGGCTGCTGCCGCTGGCGGACGGGCGGGTGCTGATCCACCGCCGGGAGGGCGGCGCGTCGCACGCCTTCGCCGGTGGGGCGGGGCGGCACTCGTTCTCGCTGCTGTATCCGACGGGGCCGCGTACGGGCCGTTGCACCGGGGAGTTGCGGGTGGGCGCGGTGGAGTGCGAGCACCTGGAGCTGCTGCCCCCGGCGCCGGGCGGCAGCCGGGCGTACGCACTGGCCGTGGGTGAACTGTCCACCGTCGTATGGCTGGTGGCGGGAGGCTCCTTCGGGCCCGAGCGCGTCGCCGAGGTGGGGGGGCGCTGCTCGGGCGGCGTATGGCTGGACGGTACGGGCCGGATGCTCGCCCTGGACCGGGAGGCAGACGGCGTCACGAAGGCGGTGGCGGTCGACCTGGAGCGGGGCGGGGAGATGACGCCGCTGCTCCAGATCACGGACGGCAGCAACGACCGGCTGCTGCTGGCCGACGCGGACAGCGGGCTGTTGCTGCTCAGATCGGACGCTCCGGGGGAAGACCGGCTGGGTTGGGGGGTGCTGGGCAGCATGCTGCCGGTACGTTTCCCGGAGTCGCTGGAGCCGGCCGACTGCGCCGTGACACCTTTCGCGGTGCAGCCGGGGCAGATGCTGACGCCGGAGAACTGCGCGGTGGGGCTGCGCGTCGACGGGGCGGCGGGCAACAGCTGGGTGGGGGTGTGGCGTCCTTCGGGGCGCCGGCTCCATCACCTCGCCGCACCGGCGGGTTGGCTGGCCGGGGCGGGGCTGTTCACTGCGACCGGAGTGCTCCAACTCCCTTACGCGACAGGCGAAGTGCCCTGCGGGGTGGCCGGTGTCGCGGCACCGGAGGACCCGCAGGTCACCAAACCGGCACGAGCGGAATCCGCAGGTGGGGAACCGTTTGCCGCTCCGGACACTCCTGTGGTGTGCAAGCCCGTACCTCTGCAGCAGGCGCCCCTGAACGGGCGAGGCGCGGTGGGGTTGGCCTTGCACCGAAAGTGATCGCAGCGATACCAGGGGATGCCTCCCACATGTCTGAAACCAGAACCGATACTCCTCCGCCGCGCCTCCGGCCGCCGGACGCCGACCGTGCCGACGCCGGCCACTCCGGCAGGCACCGCGGCGTCGCGGCGCCGGCGGAGGACACCACGACCCCGGTGCAGGGGCGGCACCGCCGGGGCGCGACGGAGCGTTAGCCGAGCCGGCTGATCAGGCAGGGCCGGATGACTGGGCAGCGCCGGCCCCGAGCCGCCCTCACGGGCGCCCCCCACGTCGCGGCAGCCACACCACCATCAGCACCGCCCCCGCGAGCAGCGCACCCGACCCCGTCCGGAACGCCAGCGCGTACCCGGCGGTCAGCGCTTGTGCGCTCTCCCCGCCCGCCGTCCTGGACGCCGCCAAGGTCGACAGCACCGCAAGCCCCAGGGCGCCGCCCATGAACCGCGAGGTGTTGACCAGGCCGGAGAGAAGCCCGGCGTCGCCCGGCTCGCCACCGGAGGTCGCGAGCGAGGCCAGGGGTGTCGAGGCGAGCCCGGCGCCGAGCATCATCACGATCCCCGGGCCGAGGATGGCCGTGAGGTACGTCCCGTCGGGCCCCATCGTGGACTGCCACGCCATGCCGCAGGCCGCCACCGCGGTGCCGGTGATCGCAACGCGTCCCGCCCCGGCCCTGGCCATGAATCGCGGGGCCAGCTTGGCGCCGATGACGACGCTCAGTGAGCTGGGTACGAGGGCGAGCCCGGCGCCGAGCGGGGTGTAGTCCAGCACGTTCTGCGCGTACAGCGTCATGAAGAACCACATGCAGAACAGTGCCGAGCCGTTGACGAACATCGCCGCGTTCGCCGCCGCCACGGCCCGCACCCGGAAGAACTTCAGCGGCATCAACGGCGCCTTCGCCCGCGCCTCCACCGCCACGAACGCGCCGAGCAGCGCGAGCCCCACCCCCAGCGGCACGAGGGTGGCGGCCGCCGCCCACCCCTCCGCCTCGGTCTGAACGATCCCGTACGCGAGGGTGGCGAGCCCGGCGGTGACCAGCAGCGCGCCGGGCAGATCGAGCCGGCGCCCGTCCCTGGCGTGGCTCTCCACCAGCCATACGGCGGCGCACGCGAGCACGAGCGCACCGACGGGCACGTTGATCAGCAGCACCCAGCGCCATGACAGCCAGTCCGTCAGCACCCCGCCGACCAGCCCGCCCGCGGCCCCACCGCCGGCGCCGACCGCCGCCCACGTCCCGATGGCCCGCGTCCTTGCGGGTCCTTCGGGCACGGCGGAGGTGAGGATCGTGAGCGTCGCGGGCGCCAGCACGGCGGCCCCGAGCCCCTGCACGGCGCGGGCGACCAGCAGATGCCAGTCCTCCTGCGCGAACCCGCCCGCGAGGGAGGCGGCGGTGAACAGTCCGAGCCCGGTCAGGAAGGTCCGCTTGCGCCCGAAGATGTCGGCGGCCCGCCCACCGAGCAGCATGAACCCGGCGAAGGCGATGGAGTACGCGTTGACGACCCACTGCAGCCCGGCGGCGCTCAGCCCGAGATCGGCGCGCATCGACGGCAACGCGACGTTGACGACGGACACGTCGAGGACGACGAGAAACTGCCCGGCGCAGGCGGCGAGCACGGCCGCCCAGGTACGAGGCGTGGTGGGCGCGGACGATATCCGGGTACGGGAGCGGGCCTGAAACATGCCGGTCATGCTCTCAGCATCACCGTGCCCCGTACACCTGGGTTGAGGGCCGCGCGGTCGTACGTGCTGCCGGCTCGCGCCGTGGGGGTCCGGATCTCCCGCCCCTGCCCGTCAACAGGCCTCGGTGGCGGCCAGGGCCTTCGCCTGACGGCGGGTGAGCCGCTCGCCGGCCTCGGGGGGGGGCGCTCGGCGGGGCGGCGGAGGTGTTCGGTGAAGCCGAGGCGGGCCGGGACGGCGCCGCTGGCGCGGTTGGCCGGGTCGTGGACGACCTCGACGTAGTCACGCCGGGGAGGCGGAAGCCCTGTGCGACCGGGCCGCGGGCGGTCCGGGTGGCCACGCCACGGCCGGTGGCGGCGGGGTGCAGCCACTCCCGCTCCATCGACACGTCCTTGGCCCCGCCCTTCAGCAGCGGCAGCCGTACGACCATGCCGTCGCCCAGCCGGTACATGCCGTTGACCGTGCCACCGGACGGAAACGCTCCACCGCCAGCCCCGACCACTGGGGGAACTGACCGGCGATCAGCAGCCGTACGAGGTCGTCGTCGATGGGGTGCATGTCGGGATGCATCTGTCCTGTGCTCATCGGCCGCCATCTGATCGCCGGACGCCGCCGGGCGTCAAGCTGCCGGAGCCCGGCGGCAAGACGGTTCGAGTGCGGCGCCGGACGCTGGGCCGCCTACGATCGACGCAGCCAAGAACGTACGTACGAGCCGGAGGAACCCCATGGCTGTCGCCGCCGCCCCCAAGCCGGAGACGCTTGCCGCCTTCGAGGCCGCCAAGGGCTTCATGCCGGTACGCGAAGGGCTCGCGCTGTACGCCGCCGCCGCCGAGGCCGGCGCGCTCGGGCTGCCGCTGCTGGAGATCGGCACGTACTGCGGGCGCTCCACGATCCTGCTCGCCGACGCCGCCCGCGAGGCCGGCACGGTCGCCGTGACCGTGGACCATCACCGGGGCAGCGAGGAGCAGCAGCCCGGCTGGGAATACCACGACCCGAGCGTGGTGGACCCCGAGGTGGGGATGATGGACACGCTGCCGGCCTTCCGCCGGACCCTGCACCGGGCCGGTCTTGAAGAGCACGTGGTGGCGGTCGTCGGGCGTTCACCGCAGGTCGCGGCCGTGTGGGGCGGCAAGGTGGGGCTCGTCTTCATCGACGGTGGGCACACCGACGAGCACGCGAACGGCGACTACGAAGGGTGGGCCCCGCACGTCGCCGAGGGCGGGCTGCTCGTGATCCACGACGTGTTCCCCGACCCGGCGGACGGCGGCCAGGCCCCGCACCGGGTGCATCAGCGGGCGCTCGCGTCCGGTGCCTTCACCGAAGTCTCGGTGACCGACTCGATGCGCGTCCTGCGGCGCACGGGCTCGGGGATCTGACCGGCCCGGATAGCATCGCCGCGTGTCGTACGACAGCCAGCCCCCCACCCCCCCGGCCACTCCCCCCACAGCTCGCACGAGCCCGAGCACGAGCCGCCTGCGTCGCGGCACCCTGACCGTCGCGGTCGCCGCGCTCGTGCCGGGTGCGCTGGCGGGCTGGCTCGTCTGGCAGATGACGAGCGGCCCGGAGGCGGGAGGCGAGCCGCCGAAGGCGCTGCCGTCGCCGGGCGGAAGCGAGAGCCGGTCGGTTACGGAGGCGCCGCCCGCGCCTTCCGCACCCGCCCCGTCCGGCACCCCCGACGACAAGCCGTCCGGCTCGGGCAACGGCCCGCTCGCCGGCAAGGTCGTGGTGATCGACGCGGGCCACAACCCGGGCAATTTCCGCCACACTCGCGAAATCAACGAAAAGGTCGACATCGGCACGAACCGCAAGGAGTGCGACACCACCGGCACGAGCACCAACGCCGGTTACACCGAGGCGGCGTTCACCCTCGATGTGTCGCGCCGCCTGCGCACGCTCCTCGCACAGCAGGGCGCGCGGGTCACCTTGACGCAGAACGACGACCGGCCGTACGGACCCTGCGTGGACGAGCGGGCCCGTATCGGCAACGAGGCGAAGGCCGACGCCGTCGTCTCCGTCCACGCGGACGGCTCGGCCATCGGCAACCGCGGCTTCCATGTGATCCTGCCGGCCGAGGTGAAGGGCGGGGCGGCCGACACCCAGAAGATCGTCGGCCCTTCGCGCGACCTCGGCACCCGCATCGCGGGCAAGTTCGTGCAGGCGACGGGCAGCGCCCCCTCCAACTACGTGGGCGGGGGAACGGGGTTGGACGTACGTAAGGACCTGGGCGGTCTCAATCTGTCGATTGTGCCCAAAGTGTTCGTCGAATGCGGGAACATGCGTGATCCGAAGGACGCGGCCCTGCTGACAGAGAGGAACTGGCGCCAGAAAGCGGCGCAAGGCATCGCCGACGGTATTGGCAGCTATCTCCGGGGGTAGGACGGGTGGGGGCCGGTCCCCCGAGCCCTCCCCTTCCCGGGGGCTTCCGGGGGGACGATACATTCATCCGTACGATGCGGAGCTGCCCCCGAGCTTCACACTGTGCCGCCCCGACGAGTCGACCCACTAAGGACCTTCAAAGTGAACATCCGCTCCCTCACTCGAGGCGACGGCGTGGTGATCGGAGCAGCGGTGGTGCTGTTCATCGCCTCGTTCCTCGATTTCAAGTCGTACGACAGGCCGGCCTGCACGGGCGACATCTGCCCGCCGGAGTTCGACTCCCTCAACGCCTGGGACGGCCTGGGCATCCTGATGAGCATCTACCTCGCCGGCGTGATCGCGGCGGCGCTCATCGTGGTGTCCCGCGCGATGCCGCAGCAGCGCAAGATCGCCGGTATCGACCTCGGCCAGTTCGGTGTCGCGCTCGCCATCTTCGCGGCGTGGACCGCACTGTGGACGATCATCGACGGCAGCAACGCCGGCGCCGGCCAGATCATCGGCCTGATCGCGGCCCTGCTGCTCGCCGCGGGTGCCGTGGCCGGCCCGCTCGTCCCCGCCCTCAAGGCCCCGCTCATGGGCGCCTCCCGGCCGCAGGTCTCGCAGCAGCAGCCGTACGGCGGCCAGCCGGGGCAGCACGGCGCCGGTGGGTACGGCTACCCGGGCGCCCAGCAGCAGCCCTACGGCGGGCAGCCGGGCCAGCACGGCCAGCCCGGCCCCGGCCAGCAGCAGCCGCCGTACGGCGCGCCGCCGCAGCACGGCCAGCAGCACGCACCCCAGGCGCAGCAGGCCGCGCAGGCGCCCCAGGCCCAGCAGGCCGACGCGTCTGCCGATGACTTCGCGCCGTTCTGGTTCGCGGTCCCGGTCGCGCGCCCGCTGTACGCCGAGGACGGTTCGCCCACGCCGATCGCCGAGCTCGCGCCCGGCACCTGGTACCTGGCGGTGGACCAGCGCGGTTCCGCTCTGGTCGCCCAGACGCAGGACGGCCGGCGCGGCGTACTCCAGGACACCACCGGCATCCAGCGCGGCTGACCCCGGGCCGCCACCGCACGTGACCGTGGCCCCCGCCCTTCCCGGGCGGGGGCCACAGCCATGTGCACCCGTCAGCCGAACGTCGCGCGCTCCAGCCAGAAGTCCAACAGCTCCGCGTCCCCCAGCACCTCCACCCGGTCGCTGTCGGCCGGCAGCCGGCGGTAGAAGACCTGGAGTACGTCGGCCAGCGGGCCGCGCAGCGCGACCGTCGCCTTCGCATGGGCCCGGCGCCAGGTGAAGCCGTCCTCGCCGAATTCGATCAGCCACTCCGCGTCCGTCACGTCCCCCGCGTCCGTGGCGTGCAGGTGGAGGGAACGGCCGGAGCCGCGCAGTGCGTTGGCCTCCTTGTCCGTGCCGGTGGACTGCACCCAGCTGACGATGTCAAGCCACTCGTCGATGGTGTCGGCCGCGACCGCGGAGTCGACCTCGAAGGTGATGCCCGCCGCGATCGACGCGTCCGCCCGGTGGATCACCGTCTCGTGCGTCATCCGACGCGCCCAGAAGGCCGCGCTGTGGTCCGCCGCCCAGGACCACACCGGCATGTCGGGGCCGGCGGCGCGCAGCGTGTCGGCCGTCTTCTGCGCGCCCTGGTCGAGCCACTCGTCCAGGGCCGCCGGTTCGTCGTCCCCGGGGCCTGTGAAGTCGGGAACCCGGTCCTCGGGGACGGCTTCGGAGGCCCGCGTCCGTACGATCGTCTCGACCCAGCGGTGCGCCCCGCCGACGTGCCGGGCGAGGTGGCCGAGGGTCCACTCCGGGCAGGTCGGCACCTTCGCGCTGAGGTCGGCGTCGACGAGGACGGCCCTCAACAGGTCGGTCTGCCGGACGATTTCGTCGCAGTTGCGTGCGTATCCCGCCTGTACCGAGTGTGCCGCGTGTGCCTCTTGTGCCTCAACCGGATCAGTCATGCGGACACTCTAATTCGCTGCGCCGCCGAGTTGGGAGCCCGAGGGTACCTTGTCCTTCACCTCCGCGCCCGCGCTCTTCCCAGCGTCCTTCACGCTGTTGATGACCCCCTCGAAGGTGCTCACGTCCGCCTCACCCGCCTCGCCCTTGCGCAGCTTGGTGCCGAGTTCCTTCAGGGACGCGATGCCCGCCGACAGTGGCGCCACCGCCTTCGACAGCAGCTCGTCACCCTGGGCGTTCTTCACCGCCGCGTTGAGCCTGTTGTACGTGAAGGCGCCCGCGAGGCCCGCCTTGACGAGGGCGACCCTGCGACCCTCCGCGCCCTTCTTGAACTTGCCCGCACGGTACGGCTTGATGATCCACTGGTACGTCGCACCCGCCGCGAGCCCGGCGTTGGCTACGAAGCGCGCCTTGGCGTACTTCTGCGCCTCTGTCGAAGCGCCGGGGGACGCGGAGCCGCTCGGCGACGCCGAACTGCTCGAAGTGTTCGCGTTCTCGTCGTCGCCGCACGCCGTGCCGGTCAGGAGCAGCGCGAAGGCGAGCAGCAGGGTGGTCACGGCGCGGCGCAGCGAGGGGATCGCGGACACGGCAATGCCTCCAGAGTGGCCCAAGCGGCCGGAGTGGGCGGAAAGCGGCACACAATCCGCAGCATCGCCCGCGCCCGCGTGGCACGCACTCCGGGGCGGGCCGACCGGGCCTGCCCGGTGTTCACCGGCGGAAACCGGCGGAGACCGGCGGAGACCGGCGGACAGACGAGGGAAGCCTTTACCCCGCGTTTAACCCGCCCCATCGCGGCAACCAGACTGCCATGTCTCCCAGAAGCAGATCCGGCAACCCGGCAGCCACGATCCTCGTAGTCATAGCGGACGTCCTGGCCTTCATCCTGATCCTGTGGATCCTGATGTACCTGTTCGACGCCAATCGCGGCAACGAACTCGTCGAGTTCGTCCGTGACTCCGCCCGGTTCCTCGCGGGCTGGTCCCACGACCTGTTCACGTTCGACAAGGAATGGGCGCGTGTGGTCTGCGGCTACGGTCTCGCCGCGCTCGTGTACCTGTTCATCGGCCACGGCATCGCCGGCCGCCTGCGCCGCAGCTGACCCCGCCCGGGCCCACCCGGGTCCGGGCAGCGGCTCCCCAGCTAAGACCGTCCGGCAATTGGGGGGTGCATGCATCGCAAGGCGGAGGATTGAGGCATGGCGGAGCCATGGTGAGTGACGACAACGCGGCGAGGTGCGTGCCCCCACACCGCGACGCCGCCCCCCAATTGCCGGTCGGTCTAAGCGCAGCAGTCCGGATCCAGGCCCAGCGGCAGCCGTTCGCCGCTGAAGACGGCGGTGGTCGCCTCGTCCCCTCCGAGCGCGGCCACCGCGAGCAGCAGTGAGCCCGCCGTCCAGGTGGTGAGCTCCTCCGGCCATACGGCGTCGTCCGCGAAGACGTACCCCGTCCAGTACATGCCGCCCGGCGCCCGCAGATGCTGGATCGACTGGAGGATCTCCAGCGCCCGGTCGGACTCGCCCATCACCCAGAGCGCCAGGGCGAGTTCACAGCTCTCACCGCCGGTCACCCACGGGTTGGGGTCGATGCACCGCACCCCCTGCCCGGGTACGACGAACCGGTCCCAGTCCGTCTCGATGCGTTCCTTGGCCTGCGGGCCGGTGATCGCGCCGGCGAGGATCGGGTAGTACCAGTCCATCGAGTAGTGGCTCTTGTCCAGGAACCGCTCGGGGTGGCTCTGGATGGCGTGCCGCAGCGCGCCGACCGACAACTCCCATTCGGGCTGCGGCTCTTCGAGCTGTTCGGCGATGGCGAGTGCGCAGCGCAGGGCCTGGTGGATGGAGGAGCTGCCGGTGAGCAGAGCGTCGTGCACGGCTGTGCCGTCGTCCTCCCGCTTCCACCCGATCTGTCCGCCCGGCTGCTGGAGCCCGAGGACGAACTCGGTGGCCGCGTACACGACGGGCCACATCCGGTCGACGAACGCGTCGTCGCCCGTGGCGAGGTAGTGGTGCCAGACGCCGACGGCGATGTACGCGCAGAAGTTGCTCTCGCGCCCCTGGTCGGTGACCCGCTCCGCGTCCCCGTCGTCGTACGCCGCGTACCAGGAGCCGTCGGCGTTCTGGTGGCGGGCCAGCCACGCGTAGGCGCGCGAGGCGGCCTCGTGTTCACCGGCGGCGTCGAGCGCCATGGCGGCCTCGGTGTGGTCCCACGGGTCGAGGTGGTGCCCCCGGAACCAGGGGATGGCGCCGTCCTCGCGCTGCGCGGCGAGGATGCCGGCGACGGTCTCGGCGGCCTGCTCGGCGGTGAGGACACCGGGCAGGACCAGGTGTTCCGTACCTCCGAGGTCGCGCTCGTACGTAGTCACTTGGCGGCCGCCGCGACCGGCAGGTGCGGCTTGGTCGCGTAGGCAACGAAGCTCTTGCCCACGACGGGGTTGAGGGCCTGCTCGGCGAGGCGGGTGGCCAACGGCTTCTTCATGATGTCCCAGACCAGCAGCTTGTGGTACGCCCGGACCGGCAGCGCTGCGTCCTTGCCGTCCCTGCCGACACCGAAGGCGCACTTCAGCCACCAGTAGGGCGAGTGCAGCGCGTGCGCGTGATGGGTGCCGTACGGCTTGAGGCCCGCCTCGCGCATCTTGCCGAGGAGTTCCTCGGCCTTGTAGATCCGGATGTGGCCGCCCTCCACCTCGTGGTACGCGTCGCTGAGCGCCCAGCAGATCTTCTCGGGCCCGTAGCGCGGCACGGTGACGGCGATGCGCCCGCCCGGCTTCAGTACGCGCACCATCTCGGCCAGTACCCCCTTGTCGTCGGGGATGTGCTCCATGACCTCGGAGATGATCACGACGTCGAAGGAGGCGTCGGGGAACGGCAGGTTGAGCGCGTCGCCCTCCATCGCGGTGGCGGTGGCGCCCGCTGGGGCCTCTCCGGCCTCCTTCATCGCGGCGAACCACTTGGCCACCTCGCGGATCTCCTCGGCGTTCTGGTCAAGGGCCACTACCTGGGCGCCGCGCCGGTAGCACTCGAAGGCGTGCCGGCCCGCGCCGCAGCCCAAGTCGAGTACGCGATCGCCCGCGGCGAGCGGGAAGCGGGAGAAGTCCACGGTCAGCACGAGGCCTGCCCTTCGGGGTGGGTGTGGGTCAGGGGGTGAGGGTCATGGCGCCGGCGGCCCGGCCGGCGCTCCGGTCGGCGCCGGCCCGCGCTTCGATCCGGGCGCGATAGAGCTCTGCGGTGCCCTGGGCGGCCCTGGCCCAGGTGAACCGGTCCAGCACCCGCAGCCGGCCCGCCGCGCCGAGCCTGAGGCGCAGCGCGGGGTCGTCCAGCAGGCGGCCGAGGGCGGCGGCGAGGGCGCCGGCGTCGCCGGGGGGAACCGCGAGGCAGGTGTCGCCGTCCGCCCCGGTGACCTCGGGGATCGCGCCGCCGGTCGTGGCGACCAGCGGGGTGCCGGTGGCCATGGCCTCGGCCGCGGGCAGCGAGAAGCCCTCGTACAGGGAGGGGACACAGGCGATCTGGGCGCCGCGCACCAGGTCGACGAGTTCGGCGTCGGTGATGCCCTTCACGAACCGGACGGCGTCCTGGAGGCCGTAGCGCTCGATGGCCTGGGCCACGGGGCCGTCCTGCGCCCGCTTGCCGACGACGACGAGGTGGGCGCCGGGTTGCTCGGTCCGGAGCTTGGCGAGGGCTTCGACGAGGTGGACGAGGCCCTTGAGGGGAACGTCCGCGCTGGATGTCGTGACGATCCGCCCCGGTATTTCGGGGACGGACGGGTCGGGCGACCACAGGTCGGTGTCCGCGCCGATGTGCACCACGGAGATACGGTCGCGGCGCACCCCGAGGTGTTCGACGATCTCCTGCTGCGAGGAGCCGGAGACGGTGAGCACCGACGGCAGGCGGCGGGCGACGCGCTTCTGCATGCGCGTGAAGCCGTACCAGCGGCGTACGGACAGGCGTTTGCGGCGGGTTTCGGCGGCGTCGAGGTCGAGGCGGCGGTCGACAGTGATGGGGTGGTGGATGGTGGTGACCAGGGGTGCGCCGAGGTCGCCGAGCAGGCCGTAGCCGAGCGTCTGGTTGTCGTGGACGACGTCGAACTCACCGCGCCGGGCTGCCAGATGGCGCTGGGCGCGCAGCGAGAAGGTGAGGGGCTCGGGGAAGCCGCCGGTCCACATCGTCGCGACTTCGATGGCGTCGATCCAGTCGCGGTACTCGGAGAGCTTCGGTGTGCGGAACGGGTCCGGGCTGCGGTAGAGGTCGAGGCTGGCCAGCTCGGTGAGCGGTACGCCCTCGTCGAGCACCGGATAGGGCTGCGAGCCGAGGACTTCGACGCTGTGGCCGAGGCGGGCGAGTTCGCGCGAGAGGTGGCGGACGTAGACGCCCTGGCCTCCGCAGAAGGGGTTGCCCTTGTAGGTGAGGAGCGCGATGCGCAACGGACGGTCGCCGTCGACGGTGTCCCCCGCGTGGGGGCCCGCCTCTATGGCCTCAGCGGTCACTCTCGGCCCCTCTTCTCACTGCGCTTTCACCGGAGCGTAGCCGCTGGCGTTAACCTAGAACAAGTTTCAGTATGCAACGTCGGACGAGCCCCGAATCTACCCGCAGGTAGCGCAACCGTAAGCGCCGGATCAGGTGATTCGCGCCACGACAGGGGCCCTGCCATGCTGTGCCGCCCGGGGACCCGCTCCCCCACGGCCGGCGCATGGACGGGAAACGCCATGGAATCGGGACGCATGACAGTGGAAGTCAAGCCCACGCCACCGCCCCTGACGGTACGTCAGGAGGAGCGCCGGCGCAGCATCCTGCGCGCCAGCGCGCAGCTGGCCGGGCGGGGCGGGTTCGACGCGGTGCAGATGCGTGAGGTCGCCGAGTCGTCCGGGGTGGCGCTCGGCACGCTGTACCGCTACTTCCCGTCCAAGATCCATCTGCTGGTCGCCACCATGCAGGACCAGCTGCAGCGCCTTCACACCACCCTGCGCAAGCACCCCCCGGCTGGGGAGAGCGGGGGCGAGCGGGTCGCGGAAACCCTGCTGCGGGCCTTTCGCGCCCTGCAGCGGGAGCCGCAGCTCGCGGACGCGATGGTGCGGGCCCTGACCTTCGCGGACCGCGGCGTCAGCGCGGAAGTGGACGCGGTCTCCCGCCTGACGACGGCGATCATCCTGGACGCGATGGACCTGCCGGGCCCCGCGACGCCGCAGCAGCTGTCGGCGGTCCGGGTCATCGAGCACACCTGGCACTCGGCGCTGATCACGTGGCTGTCGGGGCGGGCGTCGATCGCCCAGGTGAGATTCGACATCGAGACGGCCTGCCACCTGATCGACCGCTAACGGCCTGGTGCGCGATAGGGGGCGGATCAGCCCGCGGCGTCGGATGCGGTGCATCGCAAGACGGCGGAGCATCCTCATAGCGGAGCTATTAGGGAGTTTCGCCAACGCGGCGAGGTGCCGTAGCCGGCGTCGCGGGCCCGTCCCCTATCGCGCACCAGGCCGTAACGACCTCCCCCACGGTAGGGAGTGGATCAGCGAGCGGCGTCCTGCGGCTTCGATTGCAAGGCGGAGGAGGGAGGCGGATGGGGTCTCCCCTGCTCGAGCGAAGCCGAGAGCTTGGGGAAGGAGCTTCGCTGACTGACGACAACGCCGCAAGCGGAGTCGCAGAGCGTCGGGAGCCCGCTCCCTATCGTGGGGGAGGTCGTAAGGCCCCCGGGGGCCCGGGCACACCGGCGCGGTCAGGGCGAAACACCGCCGGTAGAGTGTGCGAGTCGTCATCATGCCCGTCTGGGGGAAGCCGGTGTGAATCCGGCACTGACCCGCAGCCGTATACCCCCACCCGGGTCCCCCGGTGGGCGGTGAGTCGGAATACCCGGTGCGGCATGACTGGCTCGGCACCGTCGAGGTATACGGGGCCGGTGCTGGTGCGTGGTTCGTGCGCGCCCGGGGCCGGCTCCTCAGCAGGAGAGGCCCCGCCCGTCATGACCCCCCTTCGCCGCAGCGCAGCCACCGTGCTCGCCGCTTCCGCCATGCTCTGCACCACCGCCGTGACCGCCGGGACCGCCGCTGTCGCCGCCCCGTCGCCGAAGCCCGTGATCCCCTCGGGCCTGTACGGCACGACGGACCCGACGTACGACGGTGTCTTCCGGCAGTCGCTGGCGTTCGTCGCGCAGGACACGGTGGGCGTCAAGCCGGCCGCGAAGGCCGTGGACTGGCTGGTCGGGCAGCAGTGCGACAACGGCGGCTTCGCCTCCTTCCGCGCCGACACCGCCAAGGCCTGCACGGCCAAGACGATGATCGACTCCAACGCCACCGCGGCCGCCGTCCAGGCGCTCGACGCGCTCGGCGGGCAGGACGCCGCCGTCAAGAAGGGCCTCGGCTCGCTGAAGTCCGCGCAGAACGAGGACGGCGGCTGGGGCTACAACCCGGGCGGGCCCAGCGACGCGAACTCCACCTCCGTCGTGATCGGCGCCCTCGCGGCCGTGGGCGAGAAGCCGGCCGACGTGAAGTCGAAGAAGGGCAAGTCGCCGTACGACGCGCTCCTCACGTTCGCGATCCCGTGCGACGCGAAGAAGGGCGGCGGCGCGTTCGCGTACCAGCCGGACAAGGCCGGCAAGCTCACGCCCAACGCCGACGCGACCGCCGCCGCCGTGCTGGGCGGGCTCGGGCTCGGCCTCGCCGCCGACGGCAAGGCGGGGTCCGGCAAGGCGGGGTCCGGCAAGGCGGGGTCCGGCGAGGACGGCGCCGCGGCCGGCTGCGACCAGGCCGGCGACCCGACGCCGGCGCAGGCCGCCGGGAACGGCGCCGCGTACCTCTCCGGCGTACTCGCCAAGACCGGGCACCTCGACACGCCGCCCATGCCGGGCGCCGAGAACGCCGAGCCGCTGCCGGACTTCGGCAACACGGCCGACGCCGTCGTCGCCCTGGCCGCGCAGGGCGACGCCGAGCAGGCGAAGGCCCCGTTGCGGTGGCTGGAGAAGAACGCCGCGCCGTGGGCGAAGCAGAGCGGCCCGGCGGCGTACGCCCAGCTGGTCCTCGCCGCGCACGCGACGGGCACCGACCCGAAGAACTTCGGCGGCAGCGACCTCGTGAAGCAGCTCAACGCCACCGGTCCGGCGCCCGAAGCCGTGAAGTCCGCCGAAGCGCAGGGCGACCAGAAGAAGGCCGACGAGCAGGACGGCGACGACGGCGGCTCCATGGGCACCTGGTGGGTCGTCGGTGTCTTCTTCGTCGCCAGCGTCGGCGCCGGCATCCTCTTCAGCAGCCGCAAGAAGAAGAGCCAGCTGTGATCCGTACCCGGATCGCCGCCCTCGTCCTCGCGCTCGGCGCCGCGCTCGCGGTGCTCGGCGCGGGGCCGGCCCAGGCGGCCACCGGCTACCGCTACTGGTCCTTCTGGGAGGGCGCCGGCGGGAAGTGGGCGTACGCCACCCAGGGACCCGCCACCGCCAGGCCCGCCGACGGTGACGTGATCGGCTTCCGCTTCTCGGTCAGTGAGGACTCCGGGGACTCGGCGAAACCGCGCCGCCCGGCCGGCTTCGACGCCGTGTGCGGCAAGACGCCCGCGAAGGACGGTGCCAAGCGGATCGCCGTCGTCATCGACGCCGGTACGCCGGCCGACGCCCCGGACGGCGAACGGCCGCCCGCGCCGCGCACCGCCTGCGCGACGGCCGCGCCGGACGGAACGGCCGCGGACGCGCTGGCGTCGGTGGCGAAGCCGCTGCGCTACAACAGCGGCGCCCTGCTGTGCGCGGTCTCCGGCTACCCGAAGACCGGCTGCGGGGAGCAGGTCTCCGGCTCAGGGGACGACACGCGTCCTTCGCGGGACGCCCCTTCCGCCACCCCGTCGTCGGCCGACGACAGCAGCGGCGGCGGCCCCTCCGCCGGACTGCTGGCCGGCCTCGGCGCGGTGCTCGCGCTCGGCGCGGCGGGCGTGTGGCAGGCGCGCCGCCGCCGCGGATGACACGGCCGATGACACGGCGTACAGCACGGCGTACGACGCCTGCCAGGACGGCATCCGCCGCTGCGTCCGCCTCCGCGCCCGGCGCGTTCCGGGCGCCGCGGGCGAGCCGCAGCAACGCCCTGCACGCGGGGGCGTGGTGGCTGTGGGCGCTCGGGCTGGCCGTCGCCGCGTCCCGCACCACCAATGTGCTGCTGCTCGGGCTGCTGGTGGGGGTGGCCGGGTATGTGGTGGCGGCCCGCAGGACGGATGCGCCGTGGGCGCGTTCCTACGGGGCGTTCGTCAAGCTCGGGCTGCTGGTCATCGGCATCCGGCTGGTGTTCTCGGCATTCCTCGGCTCCCCGGTGCCGGGCAGCCACACCCTCTTCGTACTGCCCGAACTTCCGCTCCCCGACTGGGCGCAGGGCGTGCGCGTCGGCGGTCGGGTGACGGCGGAGCAACTGGTGTTCGCGCTGTACGACGGGGCGAAACTGGCCACCCTGCTCATCTGCGTGGGCGCGGCGAACGCTCTCGCCAATCCGGCCCGGCTGCTCAAGTCGCTGCCCGGCGCGTTGTACGAGGCGGGGGTGGCCGTCGTCGTCGCGATGACGTTCGCGCCGAACATGGTGGCCGACGTGGTGCGGCTGCGCACCGCCCGCCGCCTGCGCGGTCGCCCCACCGGCGGTGTCAAGGCGGTACTGCAGATCGGGCTGCCCGTGCTGGAGGGCGCGCTGGAGCGGTCCGTGGCGGTGGCCGCGTCGATGGACGCGCGGGGTTACGGGCGCACCGCCCAGGTCCCGCCCGCCGTGCGGCACACCACGACCGCGCTGACGCTCGGCGGGCTGCTGGGCGTGTGCGCCGGGTCGTACGGGCTGCTGGCCGCCGAAGGTGCGGCGTACGGCCTGCCCGTCATGGCCGGGGGGCTGCTCGCCGCGCTGGCGGGGCTGCACCTGGGCGGCCGGCGCAGCGTCCGCAGCCGCTACCGGCCCGACGCGTGGGGCGTACGGGCGTGGCTGGTGGCCGGGTCGGGCGCGGCGGTGGGGGCACTGATGATCTGGGCGGGGACGTACGACGCCGAGGGCCTGCACCCCGGGGTGGTGCCGCTGGTGGCGCCCGAGTTCCCGCTGTGGCCCGCCGCTTCGGTGCTCGTGGGGCTGCTGCCGGCGTTCGTGGCCCCGGCCCCGGCGGTCGCGCAGGCCCCGGCCGTCGCGCAGGCCCCGGCCGTCGCGCAGGCCCCCGTACCGAAGGAGAAGACGCAGTGATCCGCTTCGAGCACGTGTCGGTCAGCTACGGCGACGCCGCCGCGCCCGCGATCCGGGGCGTCGACCTGACGGTGCCGGAGGGCGAGCTGGTCCTGCTGGTCGGCCCCTCGGGAGTCGGTAAGTCGACTCTGCTGGGTACGGTCTCGGGGCTCGTCCCGCACTTCACGGGCGGCACACTGAGCGGACGCGTGACGGTCGACGGGCGCGACACCCGCACCCACAAGCCGCGCGAACTCGCCGACGTCGTAGGGACGGTGGGCCAGGATCCGCTCGCGCACTTCGTGACCGACACGGTCGAGGACGAGCTGGCGTACGGCATGGAATCGCTGGGCCTCGCCCCTGAGGTCATGCGCCGCCGGGTTGAGGAGACCCTGGACCTGCTCGGCCTCGCGGAACTGCGCGACCGCCCGATCGCGACGCTGTCCGGCGGGCAGCAGCAGCGGGTCGCGATCGGCTCCGTCCTGACCCCGCACCCGAGGGTGCTGGTCCTGGACGAGCCGACGTCGGCGCTGGATCCGGCGGCGGCGGAGGAGGTGCTGGCGGTGCTGCAACGGCTGGTGCACGACCTGGGGACGACCGTACTGATGGCGGAGCACCGGCTGGAGCGGGTCGTGCAGTACGCGGACCAGGTCATCCTGCTTCCTGGCCCCGGCCAGGCGCCGGTCATGGGGGCCCCGGCCGACGTCATGGCCGCCTCGCCGGTCCACCCGCCGGTGGTGGCGCTGGGCCGGCTGGCGGGCTGGGCCCCGCTGCCCCTGTCCGTACGGGACGCGCGACGCCGGGCGGCGGACCTGCGGGCACAGCTGGCGAGCGCCGACCGGAGCTCCGTCCCGGACCCCGCTCCTCGAACGCCGGAGGGGCTGGGCCTTCGTCCCGGGCCCCGGGAGCTTGCCCCCGGCTCCGGGAAGGGGCGGGCAGGGGGAAGGCTCGCCCGCCTGCTGCGCGGCCCCCGCACCCCCGTGCCGCGGCTCCCGCCACCGCCCACACCGCATGTCGCCGTCGCCGCCGCCCAAGGCCTCGGCGTACGCCGCGACCGGATCGAGGCCCTGCGCCGCGTGGACCTCACCGTCACCCCCGGCGAGACCATCGCCCTCATGGGCCGCAACGGCGCCGGCAAGTCCACCCTCCTGTCCACCCTCGTCGGCATGACCGCGCCCACCTCAGGCACCGTCACCGTCGGCGGCCTCACCCCCCACCGCACCCGCCCCCGCGAGATGGTCCGCCAAGTCGGCCTCGTCCCGCAGGAGCCGCGCGATCTGCTGTACGCCGACACTGTCGCCGCCGAGTGCGCCGCCGCCGACCGTGACGCCGGCGCCGAGCCGGGCTCCTGCCGGGCACTGGTCGCCGAGCTGCTGCCCGGCATCCACGACGCCACCCATCCGCGCGACCTGTCGGAGGGCCAGCGCCTCGCCCTGGCCCTGGCGATCGTCCTCACCGGACGCCCCCCGCTGCTGCTGCTGGACGAGCCGACCCGGGGCCTGGACTACGCGGCCAAGGCCCGCCTGGTCGCGCTGTTGCGCTCCCTGGCCGCCGAGGGCCACGCGATCGTACTGGCGACGCACGACGTGGAACTCGCCGCCGAACTGGCCCACCGCGTCGTCATCCTCGCCGACGGCGAGGTGGTCGCGGACGGCCCGACGGCCGAGGTCGTCGTCTCGTCCCCCGCCTTCGCCCCGCAGGTCGCGAAGATCCTCGCGCCGGGGCGGTGGCTCACGGTCAGCCAGGTCCGTAACGCCCTGGAGGGACCCGCATGACCGGCCCCACACCCCGCCCCGCACGGCCGGGCACCGACCCCACCCGGCCCGCCCGGCAGCGCACCGACCCCACCCGGCCCGTCCGGCTTGGCCCCCGCTCCGTCGTCGCACTCGTGCTGGTCAGCTGCATCGGCGTGATGGCCTTCGGCTGGCCGCTGCTCGCCGACTCCGCTTCCGGCCTCGCCCACTCCCGCGACGCACCCTGGCTCTTCGCGGCCCTGCTCCCCCTCCTCGTCGCGGTCGTCGTCGCGACGATCGCGGACTCCGGCCTGGACTCGAAGGCCGTCGCGATGCTCGGGGTCCTGGCCGCGGTCGGGGCGGCGCTGCGGCCGCTGGGCGCGGGGACGGCCGGCCTGGAGCCGATGTTCTTCCTGATGGTCCTGAGCGGCCGGGTGCTGGGCCCCGGCTTCGGTTTCGTCCTCGGCTCGGTGACGATGTTCGCTTCGGCGCTGCTGACCGGCGGTGTCGGCCCCTGGATGCCGTTCCAGATGCTCGCCATGGGCTGGTTCACCATGGGCGCGGGGCTGCTGCCCGGCGCGGAACGGCTGCGCGGCCGGGCCGAACTGGCCGTGCTCGCGGCGTACGGCTGCGTCGCCGCCTTCCTGTACGGCACGATCATGAACCTGCAGGGGTGGACGTACATCGGCGGCCTCTCCACCGGCGTCTCGTTCCAGCCGGGCGAACCGGTGCACGAGAACCTGGTCCGCTTCCTCGCGTACTGCCTCGCCACCTCGCTGGGCTGGGACCTGGGCCGGGCCGCGCTCACCGTCGTACTGACCCTCACCGTGGGCGCCACCCTCCTCAAGGCCCTGCGCCGCGCCACCCGCCGTGCGGCCTTCGATGCTCAGGTCACCTTCGAGAGCCGGGGACAGTAGACGCCGAGGAGCAGGCCCGGGAGGTGCGGGCGGCGTACGGCAGGATGGGGGCATGAGCATCGTAAAGATCAATGTCCTCAGCGTGCCGGCGGAGCAGCGTGAGGTGCTGGAGAAGCGGTTCGCGGCGCGGGCCGGGTCGGTGGAGAACTCCGACGGGTTCGAGTGGTTCGAGCTGCTGCGGCCCGTCGAGGGAACCGATCAGTACCTCGTCTACACCCGCTGGGCGGACGAGGCCTCTTTCCAGGCGTGGATGGAGGGGCCGATGAAGGCCGCTCACCAGGGGCCGGGTGCGGGCGGCGGGGCCGGCGCGGGCGCGGGAGGAGGCGGCGAGCGTCCCAAGCCCGCCGCCTCCGGCTCCACTTTGTGGTCGTTCGAGGTGGTCCAGCAGGCCGCTCCGAAGAACGGCTGACCCGCCCCGCCCGTCCCTCACATCCGCAGCAGCCGCTCCGTCACCTCGCGGTAGGTGCGCAGCGCGACCCGCAACTCCTCCGTCTCAGCCTGGCGGCTTTTCGTGTCCGCCCAGGTCGTACGGAGGGAGTCGCGCCGCTGCGTCACGGCCTCGGTCAGCTGGCGGGCGGCCTCTTCGAAGACGCTGTCGGCCTCTTCGACGGCGCGCCTGGGGCCGTCGACGAACGTGTTGACTGCCTGCTGGAGTCGCAGCGTCAGCTTGTCGCGCTCACCCTGCGCGAGCAGCTGCCCCTGGGCCTGGCCGGCGGCCTGCGGGTCGTGCGTACCTCGCGGGTCGTGCGGCTCGTGGGATCCGTGAGCGCCGGGGGGTCCCTGGGCGGTGTGCGGATCTTGCATGCCGTACGGGTCCTGCGCCGGGTCGCGCTTGGCGTGGGTCGCGGCGGGCGGCGTGAGCGGATCGGTGGCCGTCCCTCCGGTCGGCCCCGCTCCCGTCGGCCCGGTCACTCCGGTGGGTCCGGTCGCTCCGGTGGGCCCGGTCGCGCCCGTGGGCCCCGCGGCCCCGGTGGTGGTTCCCGGCGCCCGGTGGCCGGCCCTGCGCTCGGGCACGGGCGGCGGTGCGGGCGGTCCGGACTGTTGCTGCGGCATGCGCTGGGTCCCCTGGCCGGATTCGGCGTCGTACGTCATTACGCCCCACTACCCCTTCGCCTGGTGACGGCGGCCCGGCGACAGCGGGGTGTGCGAGCGCCCCGTGCGGCCGGAACCGTCGTCCATGTGCTGCGAGTTGTGCCGGTCCTTGTCCACGGGCTTGGCGGTGACCAGTGCTTCGAAGAGCTCACGCGCCTCGACCATGGCCGCCCGCATCTGCTCCGTGCTGCATTCGGTGTGCGCGGCGTGGTGCACCGTGCGGTATCCGTTCACGTGCTCCGCGTGGTGCACGGAGAGCGCGGAAACCTGCTCGTCGTAGTTCTCGCCGGCCGGGAAACCACGGTCGGCCGCGAGCCGTGCCAGCAGCCGGTCGGCCTCGGCGACGGCGCGCTGCGGGGAGTCGACGAACTGCTCCTGGACGCCGGCCCAGTGGGCGACGTACTGCTCACGTGCCTCGGGGGTCAGCGCCCTCGGTTCGAGCGAACCGTGGCGCTTCACGCGCTCGTCCAGCTCGCGCTCCGCCGCTTTGGTGTCGCCGTCGTGACGGGCGACCACCCGTTCGTACTCCGGGCCGAAGCGCCGCTTCAGACCGCGCCCGCCGCCGGCCTTGCCCCGCCCGGCGACAACGAACACGGCGACGGCGATGACGATCACCGCTATCAGGGCGATGATCCAAACTGTGGACATGGCTGCCTTCCCGGTTCTCCGTCTTCCGTCTATCTGTCGGCTTGTATGGGCAGCGGGTAGCCCGTAATCGGCTCGCCAAACGGTCCTGCACTCAGGTAAAGAAATGACAATGACGTGGATCGTGACCACCGAGCACTACGGGACCCCTGAGGCGACCCTGCTGCGCCGCGCGTACTACGCGGAGGTCGCCGGCCGGTACTGGGGCCGCCCCGCGACCGCCCGCGAGGTCGACGAGGGCCTCACCGACGACGGCGTCGAGCAGCTCGCGGCGCCGACGGGCACGTTCGTCGTCGGCCGCTACGACGGCGTGGCCGCCGCCTGCTGCGGCCTGCGGCTGCTGGAGTCCGACCCGCACACCGCCGAGCTGACCCGCGTGTACGTACGCCCCGCCTTCCGCGGCACCGGCGGCGCCGCCCTGCTGCTGGACGCGGCCGAGGCGGCGGCCCGCGACTTCGGCGTCGGCCGCGTCCGGCTGGACACCCGCAACGACCTGGTGGAAGCACGCGCCCTGTACTCCCGGCACGGGTATCTCGAAGTCCCGGCCTTCAACAACGGCCCGTACGCCGAGCACTGGTTCGCCAAGACGCTCGCGGTAGCGGCGGGCCCGCAACCGGGGAGATCATCACTGACATGACCCCCAAGACGAACACCGCGACGGCGTCAGGCGCCTCCGCAACAGGCGCCGCCGCATCAGGCGCGTGGACGCTCGGCGACCTGACGGTCAACCGGATCGGTTTCGGCGCGATGCGGCTGACGCAGAACGGCGAGGCGTTCAGTGCCGACGCCGTTCCGAGCGATCGTGGCCGGGCGATCGGCGTGCTGCGCCAGGCGGTCGAGCTCGGTGTGAACCACATCGACACCGCCGCGTTCTACTTCTCGGCGCTGCGGTCCGCCAACGAGCTGATCAACCAGGCTCTGGCCCCCTACCCGGACGATCTCGTCATCACCACCAAGGTCGGTCCTGGCCGCGACGCTTCGGGCAAGTGGCTGCCCCATGCCACCCCCGGGCAGCTGCGCGGCCAGGTCGAGGAGAACCTGCGCCAGCTCGGCCGCGACCACCTCGACGTGGTGAACCTGCGCGTCGTCGGCAGCGATTCGATCGCCGAGCGCTTCGGCGCGCTCGCCGAGCTGCGTGACGCCGGACTCATCCGCCACCTGGGCATCTCCAACGTCACCCCGGAACACCTCGCCGAGGCCCAGGAGATCGCGCCCGTGGTCTGCGTGCAGAACCAGTACGGCATCGGCGTGCGGCCCGAGCACGACGAGTTCGTGCGGGCCTGCGGTGAGCAGGGGGTCGCGTTCGTGCCGTACTGGTCGATCGCCGGCACCGGGCGCGAGGCCGGCCCGAGCGGCGCCGACCACGACGAAGTGCTCGCCGTCGGGCGGGCGCACGGGGTGAGCGCCGCCGAGGTGCGGCTCGCGTGGACACTGCACCGCGGTCGGCACGTACTGGCCATCCCCGGCACCGGCAACCCCGATCACCTCGTCGCGAACGTGGCCGTCGGCGCGCTGCGCCTCTCCGACGACGAACTGGACGCCCTGGACTCCCTCCACCGGAACGCCGCACCGGCCTAACTGCCGTCGGCTCCCCCGGCGACCGGGCGGTAGGTGCAGACGTGGACGCCAGCGTCGCTGATCACCGTGGAGACCAGTTCGAGCGTGCGCAGCACACCGTCGCCCGGGAAGATCGTCTTGCCGCCCCCGAGGATCACCGGCATCACCATCAGCCGGAGTTCGTCGACCAGGCCCTCGCTCAGGAGGGTGCGTACGAGCGTGGGGCTCCCCATGACCAACAGGTCGCCGCCGTCGGCATCCCGCAGCTCACGGATGCCGGCGACGGCCTTGTCGCCGGGGATGCGCGTGGTGTTGTTCCATGTCAGCTCGGAGTCGTCGAGGGTCTCGGACACGACGTACTTCGGCAGGGCGTTGATCCGGTCGGCGAACGGGTCACCGGCCCGCTCGGGCCACGCCCCGGCCATCGTCTGCCAGGTGCGGCGCCCGAAGAGCAGCCCCTTGGCGTTCGCCATCGCGTCGTCGAAGGCACCGCCCACCACTTCCGGGTCGAAGAACGGGTGCGACCAGCCGCCGTTGGCGAAGCCGCCGTCGATGTCCTCCTCGGGCCCACCCGGTGCCTGCACGACGCCGTCCAAACTCATGAACTCAGTGATCAGGATGCGCATCGGACTTGCTCCTCTTTCCCGCTTCTTTACCCGCTTCGGGTGTACGGCCCTGCGTCGGGTGTACGGCCAATGAGACTGTCGTGCCGCACCGAATTCATCGCGATCACTCACACTCGATGCTGTGATACGGGTCACGCTGCCGTCATGTCGTTCAGCCGGATCTTGCAAGGAACCCTCGGGAGGAACTGCGTCCTGGGTGGGCGGCGCGGAGCGCCGCCGCATGGCTGCGGAATGCTCCCACGGTGATGGCCGTGCTCAGTCGGGCCGCTTCTGGTTCTCGATGTACTCCTTGACCACCGCCAGCGGTGCCCCGCCGCAGGAGGCGGCGAAGTAGGAGGGGGACCAGAAGTGGTTGCCCCACAGGTACTTGCGGATGTGGGCGGAGAGCTTGACCTGGGGCGGGTAGTGACTGGATCGGGGTGGACCGGGGCATCGTCAACCTCGCCACCACCTCGGACGGCACAAACCATTCCGGCCGCAGGCTGGGCCGCTACCGCAGGTGGCAGGCCCGTAAGAAGGCCGAACTCCAGGCCAAGCGCACCCGCTCGGCCAAGCAGCTCCTCAAGAAGCGCGCCCGCCGTGAGGCACGGCACGCCACCCACATCAACCACCGAATCTCCAAGCAGGCGGTTGCCGTCGCGCAACGCACCGAGCGCGGTATCGCCCTGGAACAGCTCCAGGGCATCCGTGAGCGGGTCACGGTTCCTCGCGACCAGCGGGCCCGTCTGTCTTCCTGGCCGTTCCACCAACCTGGCCGTTCCACCAACTCGGCTCCTTGCTGGAGTACAAGGCGCGCCGTGCAGGTGTGCCGTTCATCGAGGTGGACCCGGCCTACACCTCGCAGCGCTGCCCGCGCTGCGGCCACACCGCGAAGAACAACCGCCCTTCGCGTGACCACTTCTCCTGTCGTCGGTGCGGCCTCGCTGGGCCGGCCGACCACGTCGCCGGGATCAACGTGCGCACTCGCGCACGCTCGGCGTGGGTATTCGTCAACATGCCCGATCCGCTCCCGGCCACAGCCGGGAACGATAGATGTGACCCGTGACCGCCCTGTCGTAGGGGGTAGCCGGGAGCATAAGCGAAGCCGTATCGAACCGAGACAGCAAGCTCGGTCGTTTACGGCCGAGTAGTTGACATGGCGTGGTCCCCCTTGGGGCCAGGGCTGTACGGGCGGTCCTCGTCGGAGCCGCTGACGTCGGCGCTCAGCTCCTCGACCAGCTTGATCAGGTCGGTCGGCCGGTCCGGCCCCCACCAGTCGCCCAGCAGCTGCGCCAGGGACTCCTCCCGCGCCACGGCCAGCTTCGCCGCGACCACCGCGCCCTTGTCGGTCAGCAACAGTTGCAGGCCCTCGCGGCGGGCGAGCCCGCGCTCCTCCACCTGGCGGGACGCGCCGGTGATCACCCGCAGCGGTATGGGCGTCGTGTCGGCGAGCCGGGCCGGTTCGACGGCGCCCGCGCGTTTGATGCGCAGCAGCAGCCAGCTGGCGGCGGGCAGCAGGTCGTAGCCCGCCTTCGCCGTGATCCGTTCGTAGATCCGGCGGCGGCCGTTCCGGGTGGCGAGCAGGGACAGGGCGCGGGCGCATTCGTCGTGACTGGAGCGTTCGACCGGGTTGGAGGCGTACGTCTGTCCCGCGTCCGGCGCCCGTACCGAACCGCGCAGGGTGTCCTCCTTGAGGAACCAGGCGATTGTGAAGGCGATGAGTACGACCGGGGCGGCGTACAGGAAGACGTCGGTGATCGAGGTGGAGTACGCATCGATCACCGAGGGGCGCAGCTCGGGCGGCAGCAGTGCGATGTCGCGCGGGTCGGCGGCGATCTGGTCGGGGCCGGTGCCGGGTGGCAGTTGCTGTCCGGTCAGGGCCGTGTCGAGCTTGCCGGACAGCAGGTTGGTGAAGAGGGTGCCGAAGATCGCGACGCCGAACGACGCGCCGATGGAGCGGAAGAAGGTCGCGCCCGAGGTGGCGACGCCCAGGTCCGCATAGCTCACGGCGTTCTGGACGACGAGCACCAGAACCTGCATGACGAGGCCGAGTCCGGCCCCGAAGACGAAGAAGAAGGCGCTCATTTCCCAGGTGCCGGTGGTGACCGTGAGCTGGTGCAGGAGGAGCAGGCCCAGGGCGGTGATGCCCGTCCCGGCGATGGGGAAGACCTTCCAGCGGCCGGTGCGGCTGACGATCTGGCCGGAGACGGTCGAGGTGATCAGCAGGCCGACCACCATCGGCAGCATGTGCACGCCGGACATGGTCGGTGTGACGCCCTGGACGACCTGGAGGAACGTCGGCAGGTACGTCATCGCGCCGAACATCGCGAAGCCGACGACGAAGCTGATGACGGCGACGAGCGTGAACGTCCTGATCCTGAAGAGTTTCAGCGGCAGGACGGGCTCGACGGCCTTGCGCTCCACGGAGACGAACCAGACGAGCAGTACGGCTCCGAGCACCGCCAGCGCGATGATCTGCGTCGAGCCCCACGCCCAGGTGGTGCCGCCGAGGGAGGCGACGAGGACCAGGCAGACGGCGACCGAGGCGATGAGGGCGGTGCCGAGGTAGTCGATGGTGTGGCGGGCGGAGCGGGCCGGGATGTGCAGTACGGCGGCGATCACGACGAGCGCGACGACCCCGATGGGGAGGTTGATGTAGAAGACCCAGCGCCAGCTCAGGTGCTCGGTGAAGAGCCCGCCGAGGAGCGGCCCGAGGACGCTCGTCGCGCCGAAGACCGCACCGAACAGGCCCTGGTACTTTCCGCGTTCGCGTGGTGACACGAGGTCGCCGACGATTGCCATGGACAGCACCATCAGCCCGCCGCCGCCCAGTCCCTGGAGCGCGCGGAAGCCGATGAGCTGCGGCATGTTCTGTGCGATGCCGCACAGCGCCGAGCCGATGAGGAAGATGACGATCGCGGCCTGGAACAGCTTCTTGCGGCCGTACTGGTCACCGAGTTTGCCCCACAGGGGCGTGGCGGCCGTCGCGGCCAGGATGTACGCCGTCACCACCCACGACAGGTGGTCGAGGCCACCGAGTTCGCTGACGATCGTGGGCAGGGCGGTCGAGACGATGGTCTGGTCGAGCGCGGCGAGCAGCATGCCGAGCAGCAGCGCCCCGATGGCTACGAGAACGGTCCGCCGGCTCGCAGTCGGCCCGCCCGCACCGGGGCCTGCGTCCGGGGCCGCGGCTGGGGCGCCGCCCGATAGCTGAGCCATGGACCACTCCTCGCGAACTGCTGAGGGAACTGCATCTTCCATCCTGGTCGTTCCGGGCGGATATGGCCTGCCGAGCCGGGGGTCCGCAGTGGGAAAGCGGTCGGCGGGTCTGCATAATCGCTGGCAGTTCGAGGGAGGGGACCCACGGTGAACGGACACACATGTCCTGAGTGCGGTACGGACCGGGGTGCCGCGTCCGACGACGGCAGACCCGGCTGCGGGTGCGCTGAGCGGGCGGCTGCGGCGCTGCGGGCGGAGCGCTCGGCCGAGATCGCGGAGGCGGCGGACTTCCACCCGCTGCGCATACGTCCGTACGTCACCCTGCGGGGTCCGTCGGAGGCGGCGGGCGCCGGTTCGGAGGCGGCGGGCGACGGGCGCGACGGCGGTACGGGCTCGCGGGAGACGGTGCCGCTGGTGGTGCCGATGGCGTTGCCCGGCGCGGGGGACGGGCCGCCGCCTGCGGGCGGGGCCGGGCACTGGCCCGCGCCGGTGTACGCACCCGTACCGCTGCCTGCACCCGTGCCGGAACCCGACACCGACACCGTCCCCGGCGAGAGGCGACGCAAGCCCGGCCTGGGCCGGTGGCTCGCCGTAGGGGCGGTGGCCGCGGCGGTGGTGGGCACGGGGGCGTTCGCGGGCGGTCTGTTCGCGGCGCCGGACGAGTACGAGCGCGCGTTGCCGGACACCGTGACCAGCGCGCCGAGCGCGAGCGAGAGCCCCGCACCCTCCGCGTCACGGTCCGCCGCCGTCTCGCCGCCGCCGTCCGCGTCGGCTTCGAAGTTCCCCTCGGCGTCCGCGTCGGTCGCTGTGTCGCCGTCCGCCTCGGTCTCCCGGTCCGCCGCCGCGTCACCGAGTCCGTCCGCCTCATCCGCCCTGCCGAAGCCGGCCGCCCCGAGCCCGTCGGCGACCCCGTCGACGGCCCAGGCCACCGGCACGGTCGAGGCTGCGCCGGAGGGGGCGGCCGTCACCACGCTGAGCAGGGGTGACAGGGGGCCGGAGGTAGCGGAACTGCAGGGCAGGCTGAAGCAGGTCTGGCTCTACAACGGCCCGGAGCACGGCCAGTTCAACGACCGCGTGGAGCAGGCCGTATCCGTCTACCAGTCGTACAAGTCCATCGAGGGCGACCCCGAGGGGGTGTACGGACCGAACACGCGCGCGGCGCTGGAGGCGGAGACACAACAGCCTTGACGGACTATGGCGTTCGTGCCACGGGCGGCGGAGCAGCCGCACATCAGCAGGATGACCAAGACGTGGCTGCTGCTGCCGGCCCTCCCGCTCCTGCCCCTCCTGCTGATCCAGCGGTTGCTCCGTCGCCGCGGCGCCGGCCGCTGGGACGGTCCGGGCGGGGGCCCGCCGCCGTGGGGCGTGCGCGAACCGCGACGGCCCAGCCCTTCACCGCCCACCGCGGCGGCGGCCCTCACGCTGACTTGACCCGGGAGCGGGGTGGCGCCGGGCCCGCTCTTTTTGTATCGTGGTGGAACAAAGTGGCTCCGCCCGTACTCTCTGACCGGCGGGCGGGGCCGCTTCGCTCTTTCTCCCGCGCTCTGGAGTACGCCGATGCCGGCCGCCACCACGGTTTTGAACGCCCGCGCACTTCTCCTGGACATGGACGGCAGCTCGTCAATTCCGACGCCGTCGTCGAGCGCGTCTGGCGCCGCTGGGCACTGGCGCACGGCCTGGACCCTGAAGAGGCGCTGAAGGTCGTACACGGCAGGCAGGGCTACGCCACCATGGCCGTCCTGCTGCCGGACCGCCCAGTCGAGCAGAACTACGCGGACAACCGCGAACTCCTCGCCCAGGAGACCGCCGATGTGGCGGGCGTGGTACCGGTCGGCGGCGCCCCGGCGTTCATGGCCGCGCTGGCGCGCCTTCCGCACGCGCTGGTGACGTCGGCCGACGCGGCGCTGGCGCAGGCCCGCATGACGGCGGCCGCCCTGCCGATGCCTCGGACGCGGGTCACCGCCGAGAGCGTGGGCGCGAGCAAGCCGGACCCCGAGGGCTTCCTGAAGGGCGCTGCGGAACTGGGCCACGCCCCGGCCGACTGCGTCGTATTCGAGGACTCGGGGGCGGGCATCGCGGCGGGCAAGGCGGCCGGCATCCGCGTGGTGGGCGTGGGCCCCCGCGCGGCCGCTCACGCCCCGACGGTCCACGTGCACGACCTGACCCGGATCCGCGTGGAGCCCCTCCCCGACGGCACCCTCCGCCTGCACATTACCCCCTGACCCCCGGCCCTCCCCGGCCCCGGCGTCACACCCAGCACCCCGCACCTCACCCGCCCACCGGACCACATCCAGCCCGTCCGGCGCTGAGAACCACGGCCCGGGACAGCGCCCGCACCAACGCGACGCCCCGCACCCCCCACCCCCGGCGTCACACCCAGCACCCCGCACCTCACCCACCCACCGGACCACACCCAGCCCGTCCGGCGCTTGAGGACCAGGCCCGGGGCAGCGCCCCGCACCAACCCGACACCGCGCCACCGCACGCCCCGCAACCGCCCGGCCGCCCGCCGCCCGCCGGACCAGACTCAGCGAGTCCGGCGTTCGAGGGGGACCGGGGTCCGGGGCGGAGCCCCGCGCTCCCCGGCCCCGCGCTCCCCGGCCCCGCGCACCGCGCCCCCCGTCAACCAGTGGCCGCCTCGAACAAGCTGAACCCCGCCAGCGCCAGCATCAACGCCGCCGCAACCTTCGTGATCAGGCTCAGCGGCACGTACTTCATCAGCGTCCGGCCGCCCACGATGCCGATCCCGGCCACCGCCCACAGGGCCAGCACCGCCCCGAGACCGACGGACACCGGGTTGTCGTAACGGGCAGCCAGCGTCGCGGTCATGATCTGCGTGAGGTCACCGAACTCCGCGACCAGGATGAGCATGAACCCGGCCCCCGAGACCTTCCAGAAGGACTGGTCGGCAGGCTCCTTGACCTCCTCCTCGTCCTCGCTCTTCTTGAAGAGCAGCACCAGCGCCCCCGCCAGGAACAGGACGCCGACCACCGCTTGCACCAGCCGGTGCGGCAGCAGCGTCAGCACGCTGCCCGCCGCGATGGCGAGCGCCACATGCACGGCGAAGGCCGCCGCGACCCCCGCGAAGACGTACGAGGCGCGGTAGCGAGTGCCGAGCATGAGGCCGGCCAGGGCTGTTTTGTCCGGGAGTTCGGCCAGGAAGACGGTGCCGAAGGTGATCGCCATGATGGTGAAACTGATCACGGGGTGGGTTTCCTCAATCGGTCGGGCTGTCCGCACCGAGAGACCTGCGTGAATCACGCGAATCAGGGGTCGCTTCGGCACGGCAGCGTCGTAAAAAGACAACAACACTGCGGCCGAAGGTCTCGCTGGCGGACGTGAGCCGTGTCACGGCTTCCATCCGCCTCCGGGCGCCGGCTGAGGCGTGCTCAGCAGTATGTCGACGGTCCGGCGAAGAGCTACTCCCCTTCTGCTCCGGACACCCTACGCGACCCGCCCCGCCCCCCCAAAAGGGACCTTGGTCCCGTCCAAGCGGCCCCGTCAACTCCACATCGGTGGAGGATCCGTGTCGGCCTGTCAGAGCCCTTGATGTGACGTGCTCATGTCGCCACCCTGTTACCTGGCGCCCATCCCCAGGCAACCTGGCGCCGCCACGATGGCCGGGCCCCCGACCCTCGACGGGCAATCCGGCCAGGCCTCCACATCACAGGGAGTTCGCATGTCAGGTGTCTACGCGCGTCGAATAGCCGTCCTCGCCGCATCCACCGCTCTCGTCGGCACGAGCGTCCTGCTCACCGCCCCCACCGCCCAGGCCGCCCCGCCCACCCCGGTGAGCGCTGCGACCGCCCGCACGTACCTCGGCCAGCTCACGGAGCGCACCGAGGGCTCGTCCACCGGCTACAGCCGCGACAAGTTCCCGCACTGGTCCACCCAGTCCGGCGCCTGCAACACCCGCGAGGTCGTCCTCAAGCGCGACGGCACCAACGTCCAGCAGGACTCCTCCTGCGCCGCTGTCAGCGGCAACTGGTTCTCCGAGTACGACGGCGCCACCTGGAGCGCCGCCTCCGACGTCGACATCGACCACATGGTCCCGCTGGCCGAGGCCTGGCGGTCCGGCGCGAGCAGCTGGACGACATCCCAGCGCCAGGTGTTCGCCAACGACCTGGGCCAGCCGCAGCTGATCGCCGTCACCGACAACGTCAACCAGTCCAAGAGCGACCAGGACCCGGGCGAGTGGCTGCCGCCGCTTACCTCGTACCGCTGCACATACGCCCGCATGTGGGTGGATGTGAAGCACCACTACAGCCTCACCGTGGACTCCACGGAGAAGAGCGCCCTCCAGGGCATCCTCAACAACTGCTGAGCACCTCCTGAGAGCACCTGCCGAACAACTGCCGAGGCAGGAACCACGACGCCCCGCTCAGTCGTTCCGTACCGTACGGGGCCAGACCCCGTACGGTACGGCCGTGCCCATCAGGGGCGCGACAGAGGAGGGCACACATGGCCGGGCTGCGCCTGGGACCACTGCTGCGCAACGTCGACCGCGAGCGCGGTGACGCCGCAACCGTCTGGGTCGAGACGGACCGGCCCTGCACTGCGGAGGTGCGGTGCGAGGAGAGCGACGCGGGCGGTATGTCCCGGACGTTCCAGATCGCCGGGCATCACTACGCGCTGATCGCGGTGACCGGGCTGCGTCCCGGCTCCGAGACGGCGTACGAGGTACTGCTCGACGGGCGCCGGGTCTGGCCGCCGGAAGCCTCCCGCTTCCCGCCGAGCACCATCCGCACGCCGGCGGTCGCCGGGACCGCCGGGACCGCCGGGACCGCCGGGCAGCAGGAGGAAGTGCGGATCTCCTTCGGTTCGTGTCGCTGGGCGTCGCCGCCGGAGGGCGAGAAGGACCCGGTCGGCCCCGACGCGCTGGACGCGCTCGCCACGTCCCTGGCCGCCGATCCGAGCGCGCCGCGCCCGGACGTACTGCTCCTGCTGGGCGACCAGGTGTACGCCGACGAGACGTCGGAGGCGACCCGGCGCTGGCTGGCGGGCCGTCGCGACCTGAGCGAGCCGCCGCACGCCGAGGTCGCGGACTACGAGGAGTACACCCGGCTCTACTACGAGTCCTGGCTGGACCCCGAGGTGCGCTGGCTGCTGTCCACCGTGCCGACCTGCATGATCTTCGACGACCACGACGTCATCGACGACTGGAACACCAGCGAGTCCTGGCTGGCGGAGATGCGCGCCACCCCGTGGTGGCGGGAGCGGATCCTCAGCGGCCTGATGTCGTACTGGGTCTACCAGCACCTCGGCAACCTGACCCCCGCCGAGCTCGCCGACAACGAGCTGTACGCCGCCGTACGGGCGACCCCGGACGGGACGGACCGGCTGCGGGAGTTCACGGCCCGCGCCGACGCCGACCCGTCGAGTGTGCGCTGGAGCTACCGGCGGGACTTCGGGCGGGTGCGGGTGCTGATGGTCGACACCCGCGCGGCCCGCGTCCTGGGCGAGCAGAACCGCGCGATGCTCGACGAGGCGGAGGCCCACTGGGTGCGCGACCAGGCGCTGGAGGACCCGGCGTCGTACGACCACCTCCTCATCGGCACCTCACTGCCCTGGCTGCTGCCGCACCTCATCCACGACGCCGAGGGCTGGAACGCGGCGCTGAGCCGGGGTGAACGGGGCGCGCGGTGGGCACGTTTCGGCGAGGACCTGCGCCGGCGCTCCGATCTGGAGCACTGGGCGGCGTTCCCGGCGTCCTTCGACCGGCTCACGGACCTGATCGCGGAGGCGGGGTCGGGACCGGACGCACCGGCGACAGTGTGCGTGCTGTCGGGCGACGTCCATCACGCGTACGTCGCCGAGGCGGAGTGGCACGACGGAGTGGCCGCCCCGTCGGCCCGGGTGCTCCAACTGACGTGCTCCCCGGTTCACAACAGCATCCCCCGCTCGATAAAGCTCGGGTTCCGCTTCGGGTGGAGCAGGGCGGGGCGGCGCCTCGGGCGCTTCCTGGCCCGGCACGGGCGGCTCTCCGAGCCGGGGGTCGGCTGGCGCAAGACGTCGGGCCCGTGGTTCGGCAACCAGCTGATGACGCTGACGCTGCGGGGCCGCGCGGCGACGCTGCGCCTGGAGCAGGCCAGGCTCCGCCCCAACGGTGTACGGCGCCTGACCCCGGTCCTGACCAGCAACCTGACCCACCCCTCCGACCCGACACCCACCCCACCCGACGCCTGAGGCCACCTACCCCAGCGTTTCCGGCGCTTGACGCCCACCAACCCCACCAGGCGGCCAGCGCTTGAGAACCGGGCCCCGGGGCAGCCCACACCACCCCCGAGCCCCACCACCCACCCGCACATGCACCACCCACGCCGACCAAATCCAGCCCGTCCGGCGTTTGAGGACCCGGGCCAGGGCAGAGCCCCGCACCGCCCAAGCCCCGCACGCACACCGCACATCCACCCGCGCATCCACCGCCACCAACAGCCCGCCCGGCGCTTGAGGACCGGCACCCGGGCCAGAGCCCCCACCACCCACGCTCCCCCACCCGCGCCCCCGCCCCGCGTGATCCTTCCCACAGCGGGGCGGGAGCTCCCTGCCAGGGCTACGACTTCCCGCACTCCCCCGGCATGATGATGCGGACCCTCCGCTTCCCGCGCACGCCCCGCACGCCCCGGGAGTCACCGTCTTGTCCGCAGTGCACCAAGCCCTCGCCCTCGTGGGCGCCGGCCCCCGCGGCACCAGTGCGCTCGAACGGCTCTGCGCCTCCGTGCCCGCGCTCGCGCCGCAGACCCCGCTGACGGTGCACGTCGTCGACCCCGCACCGCCCGGCGCCGGCCAGGTCTGGCGGACCGGCCAGTCCGCCGAACTCCTCATGAACACGGTCGCCTCACAGGTCACCCTGTTCACCGACGCCAGCGTCGCCTGTGAAGGCCCGATACGCCCCGGCCCGAGCCTGTACGAATGGGCCGCCTCCGGCGCGCCCGGAACAGCCCCCGCCGACACCGGGCTCGGCCCCGACGACTACCCCACCCGCGCCTGCTACGGCCGCTACCTGGAGTGGGTCTTCCAGCACGTGGTGCGCGACGCGCCGCGGTCCGTCACCGTTCGCGTGCACGCCGCCCGCGCCGTCCGTCTCCAGGACGCACCCGACTCCACCCAGACCCTCACCCTCGACAACGGCGAAACCCTCACCCGCCTCGGTGCCGTCATCCTCACCCAGGGTCACCTCCCGTCCCATCCCGCGCCGTCGGACACACACCTCTCCGCGTACGCCGCCCAGCACGGCCTCCGTCACCTGCCGCCCGCCAACCCGGCCGACCTCGGCCCTGCCCTCTCCGCCCTCGGGCCCGGCGAACCCGTGATCCTCCGCGGCCTCGGCCTCAACTTCTTCGACCACATGGCCCTGCTGACCTCGGGACGCGGCGGCACCTACACCCGGGACACCCGCTCACCCCACCGCACCGGCCTCGTCTACCGCCCGTCCGGCCGCGAGCCGCGCCTGTACGCCGGGTCGCGGCGCGGCGTACCCCACCAGGCGCGCGGCGACAACGCGAAGGGCCCGTACGGCAGGCACGAGCCGCTCCTCCTCACCCCGCCGGTGATCGCGGCGCTCCGCGCCCGCGCCGACACGGGCGATCCGCCGGACTTCCTCGGCGAGATATGGCCCCTGGTCGCCAAGGAGGTGGAGACGGTCTACTACGAGGCCCTGCTCGGCCCCGCCGCACACCACCCCGCCGCCTTCCGCTCCCGCTTCCTCGCCACCCCCCACCGCAGCGCGCAGGAGGCCGAAGTACTGGCCGATTTCGGTGTCCCGCACGGCGAGCGCTGGTGCTGGGACCTGACCGCGCGCCCGTACACCGGACGCACCTTCCGCGACCCGGCCGACCACCGCGCCTGGCTGCTGGACCACCTGCGGCAGGACGCCGCGCACGCCGCGCTCGGCAACGTCGCGGGCCCGCTCAAGGCCGCGCTCGATGTACTGCGCGACCTCCGCAACGAACTGCGGCAGATCGTGGACCACGCCGGCCTGCCGGGTGCCTCGCGCCGCGACCATCTCGACCGCTGGTACACGCCGCTCAACGCGTTCCTCTCGATCGGGCCGCCGCGCCGCAGAATCGAGGAGATGACCGCCTTGATCGAGGCGGGCGTACTCGATGTGATCGGCCCCCGGGCGACCGTGACGACGGAGGGCGGAAGGTTCGTCGCCTTCTCCCCCGACGTGCCGGGCTCGGCCGTCGCGGCCGACGCGCTGGTCGAGGCTCGGCTGCCGGAGCCCGATCTGCGGCGTACGTCAGACGAGTTGCTGGCACGGCTGCTGAAGACCGGCCAGTGCCGTCCGCACACCGTCGACGGGTACGAGACGGGCGGCCTCGACGTCACCCGCCGTCCGTATCACCTGATAGACCGTCAAGGGCGGGTGCACGCACAGAGGTTCGCGTTCGGCGTGCCGACGGAGGGCGTGCACTGGGTGACCGCGGCCGGTGCCAGGCCGGGAGTGGACTCGGTGACGCTGACCGACGCCGACGCGGTGGCGCGCGCCGCACTGCGGGTGGCGGCAGCGGTGACGGCCGTGGGTGTGGGCGTACGTACGACGATGCCCCTGATCGGCCCCCCGGCCGGGGACCGCACGACGCTCTGAGAGTCCTTGAAGTCCCCCACGCGCCCCTGCCCGATCTCCCCCATTTGGGCGGGCGTACGCTGTATGGCTGTACAGCCGCCCCTGCCGCTCCCCTGCGACGTCGCGGCGTTGTTCACGAATCGGGGAGTCACGTTGCTGGAAAGTGTGGGGGCCCTGACCGGGAGCCCATGGATCTACGCGGTCGTCGCGCTGTCCGTCGTCCTGGACGTCTTCCTGCCGGTGCTGCCCAGCGGTGTGCTGGTGATCACCGCGGCCACAGCGGCGGCCGCCGGTTCCAGCACAGCCGCCGGCGCCGGCCAGGTCGCGCAACAGGTGCCCGACATCCTCGCGCTGCTGGTGTGCGCGACCACCGCGTCCGTTCTGGGTGACCTGGTGGCGTACCGCCTGGCCTGGCGCGGCGGCGAACGACTGGACCGCGCCATCGCCCGCTCGCGCCGCCTGACCACCGCGCAGGAACGTCTCGGCACGGCACTCAGCCGCGGCGGCGGCATCCTCGTCGTCATCGCCCGCTTCGCTCCCGCCGGGCGCTCCGTCGTGTCCCTGGGCGCGGGAGCCGCACACCGGAAGGTGCAGGAGTTCCTGCCGTGGTCGGCCCTGGCCGGTGTGGCGTGGGCGTGCTACAGCGTGGGCCTCGGCTACTTCGGCGCGCAGTGGCTGGGCGCGACGTGGCTGGGCGCGGCGGTGTCGGTGCTCGCCCTGTTCGCGGCGGGCTCCCTGGCGGCCCTGTTCGTACGCCGCCCGGCCCCGGCGCCCACTGCCGCCGCCCCGGCTGCCCCGGCCCCGGCCGGCCTCTAGTGCCGCGACCGGCAATGTTTGCCCCATAAGGAGCGTCGTCCAGTGCGTGCGATCGCAAGGCGGCCGGAAGTCCTTGGATGGGGTCTCCCCTGCTCGAACGAAGTTGAGAGCTTGGGGAAGGAGCTACCACGGCTTTTGGCCAACGCGGCGAGCGTGCGTGCTGGGCGGCCCGACGGGGCAAAGCTTGCCGGGGAGTGGCACTAGCGGGCTGACCGTCCTGCGCCCGCCTCAGGCGCGGCTGCTCTGCTTCACCGCCCCGCGGACCTCGATCCCGTCGAGCAGCTTCCTGGTGGCCTCGGCGACCTCGGCGACGGCCTGGTCGAACACGTCCCGGTTGTGCGCGGCCGGGGCCCGGAAACCGGAGACCTTGCGTACGTACTGCAGGGCCGCCGCGCCGATCTCGTCGTCGGTGGCCTCTTCGGGGATGGCGGGCGGACGGAGGGTCTTGATGCTGCGGCACATACTTCGACCGTAACGCCGACCGCGCCGACTGCGCCCCCGTGCGGAGGAAACGAAGCGGTGCGTGGTCTCCTCCGTGTGGGGAGTGGTAACACCACCTGGGAGACCCACCGCCCACCCCGAGCCGCCCCGAGCACCGGAGACGCCGTGAACAACCCTTCCCGTACCGCGCACACCGTCGTCCCGGCCCTGCTGGCAGCGCTGCTGATCGGGACGCTGAGTGGGTGCGGCGCCGACACCAGCGGCAGCGGCCGCGCCAGTACCCCCTCGGCCTCGCCCAGCACATCCGAACCCGGCCCGTCCGAACCCAGCCCGTCCGAACCCGGCGCCTCCGGCTCCGCCAGCCCGTCCACCGGCGCGACGGAGTCCGCGAGCCCGCCCAGCCGAGAGGACCTCGACGAGTCGGTGTCCGCGGAGACCGCCCGGGTCCAGGCCTCCGCGTCGGCGGCCCTGCGCGACGTGCCCGACGAGGGCAACGCCATGGACGACGTGTCGCAGGGCGGCGTCCCCACCGAACGCACCGACGGGCTGCGTGCCGCGCTGGTCAGCGTGACGAACAGTACGGACAGGAGCGCGTTCTACTCGGTGCGGGTCGACTTCGCCGACTCCGCCGGCAAGACCGTCGACTCCGTCGTGCTGGGGTTCGACGACGTGAAGCCCGGTGAACGGGCCGAGCGGTACGCGATCAGCAAGAAGGCGGCCGGGCAGAAGACCTTCCCGAAGATCGTCAAGGCCCAGCGCGCCCAGTGACAACAGCTTCTCAACCCGCCAATCCGCGCCGGCGGGGGCTTCGGGCGCCGACGCCGGCGCCGGCCTGGAGCGCCTCGGAGATGAGGCGGACACCGCGGGCGAGGCGGCTGAGCTGCTCCAGCTCGACGGCGTACAGCTTGATGGTGTTCTCGATGACCGCCTCGGAGACGCCGAAGGCGGGCAGTTCCGCCCGGCAGGTCTGCAACGCGGTGCGCACGGCGCGGGCCTCGTGCTCGATCTGGATCTGGACATGGCGGGCCAGGAGTACGTGGTGGCGGGTGAGCGTCGAGTAACCGGCGTAGCGGGCCGGCAGGAGGTCACGCAGCCATCGGGCCGCCGAGCGTTCCCAGTCCGGGCTGCCGGCGGTCTTGACCTGGCAGGGCCAGTCGGGGCTGATCGAGGAGAGGGTCGGGGACATCGTTGTCGCTCCGGGAGGTTGATGTCGGGATTACGGGCGGCCCTGGCCCAGGGGTAGACCAGGGCCGCCATGGGCGTCCGCCGGGGAAAGCGGAGTGCCCGTACGGAACACCCGTGAGCGGCGTGAGGAGGAGGGCGCCGCTGTGGGGTGTCCGGTCATGTGGTCGGTCTGGCGGTCCGCACCGCCGGTGTGCGCTCGATGCGGTAGACCGCGCGGACATGGGTGGCATCGACGGTCGTCGTACTGTCGAGCGACAGTGCGAGAGAGCAGACGATGCCGAGGCCGCGGCCGCACTCGCCGTCGGGGGACGCGGGCGGGCGCTCCTCGGGGCACGGCGGATCTCCATAGTCGGTGACCTGGATGCTCAGGTCCGTTGCGGACAGACCAAGGCTCACCGTCATGTCGGCGCGCCCGTGCACCGCGGCGTTTCCCGCCAGTTCACCGACGATCAGCAGGCTCCAGTGCTGGTCGTCCTCGGTCAGCCGCCACGCACTGAGGCAGGCGGCGGCGTGACGCCTGACGGCGGACACGTGAAGCCTGTGCGCGGGCGCCGAAATGACGGCCACCCGTCGCTTTCCCGCCGGGTTGCCCGACCGGGTCTCCGCCGAGGCCTGTGCCGAGGCCTGTGCCGGTGCCGGGGCGGCAAGGGCCCGGCCGGGGTTGAGCCGGGGTGGAGTACCTGCGAGAGCCTTCGCGGCGGGAGCCGGGCGGCGTACCGGCCTCTGCTGAATCCTGCGATGTGCGCCGCGCATGGCGGGTGAAGGCATCGATTGCATGGGACGGACCGTCGGCTTTTCGTCGGTGAGGGGGGTGGGGGCGGCCAGCGCCTCCTGCGGCATTGGGCAGCCACACGCAGTAAACATATATACCGTCGAGTACGCAAGGGTATGAAAAAATTCATACTCTCCGTCGAATGCCGGGGCGTTTTCCGTGAGCGGCACCACAGACAGCACGGTGGGGCCCCGTCGGCGGGTACCTGCGCGGGGCCCGACGCCTCCGAAGACCAGACCCTGATCAGTCCTCGAGGAAGAAGTCGTGCTGCTCCGCGACCTGCTCGTATTTCTCCAGCCGCACTTGCGTACGTACGGGATCGGCGTCGGCCATGGCCTGGAGAACGGCTGCGGACAGCACACCGGGTGCCGAGTACGAGTCGAACACAAGACGGGAGCCCGTGCCCGCTGTGAGCGCCACATCGGCCTCGTCCACGAGCGCGCCCAGGGTCAGATCGGTGATCAGCGCGACGCGCAGCCCCGTGCTGCGGGCGGCCTGCATCGCCGCCAGGGTCTCGTTCGCATGCCGCGGCATGCCGAACGCGACCACCCAGGTCCCGCCGGCCTCCCGCGACTGCAGCAGCGCGTCGTAGGCAACGCTGCCCCCGCGGGTCACCAGCCGCACATCGGGGTGGATGCGCCGGGCGGCGTACGCGAAGTACTCGGCGAGCGAGACCGAGATCCGCAGCCCCAGCACCGTCAGGGGCAGCGACTGGGCCAGGTCACGCCCGATGCCGAGGATGTGGTTGGGGTCGGCGAGCGTGCGGCGCAGACTCTCCAGATTCTCGATCTCGGCGTCGACGGCCGCCTGGAGCTCGTTACGGCGGATCTCCTCGCGGGTCTCGGGCGAACCGGCCACCGAGCTGAGCGCGATGGGCTGCAGCGCCTCCCGCAGGGCGGGGAACCCGCTGAACCCGAGCGAGGCCGCGAACCGCGTCACCGACGGCTGGCTCACCCCGACCCGCTCGGCGAGGTCGGTGATCGACAGGAAGGCGGCCTCGGTGAGGTGATCGACGATGTACTGGGCGATACGCCGCTGCCCGGGGGAGAGACGGTGACCGTCGAAGAGCGCCAGCACCCGGTCCGTGGGCGCCGCCTCCCCGTCCGGTGCGTGCGGCCCCGGCGTGATCGCAGACGCCCGTGCGCGAGCCTGCTGCCTTGATGGCACCGGCGTGCCTCCTTCTCGTCCCACTCCGCTCAACATAGCCCACCGTCTGCGATCACAACCTGGACGTCCGGCCGGGCGGGGCGGTGCGTGCGCCGGGGGGCCAGGCGTGGCAGCGGTATCGGCTCGCAGCGGGAGCAGTGCCATCAGTGCGGCGGCACAGGCCGCGGCCGCCGACGACAGACTGACCGACCTCGGTGCGGCGGAGGACTCACCCGCCCCTACCGGGCGCAGGCACCTGTGGTGAACGTCGCCGCCGCCGTCCTCGTGCTGCTGCCGGTCGTCCCGATCCATCTTGCCCAGCGGCTGTCGTCCGACACGGCCGCCGGCAGCAGGAATCTGACCGCTCCGCAGCGCTCAGGTGTCGGGGATGTCCTGCTCCGCCCAGACGAGCTTGCCGCCCGGGATACGGCACGCGCCCCAACGGCGACACAGCATGTTGACCAGCTGCAGGCCACGGCCGCCCTCGTCGCTGAGGTCGGTGTGCTGGATCTGTGGCAGGTCGGGGCCGGTGTCGGACACCTCCACCGCCAGGCGGTCGTGCCGCAGCAGCCGCAGTTGCCCGGGGCCCCCGCCGTAGCGCAGCGCGTTGCCGACCAGCTCGCTGACCACAAGTTCGGTCACGTCGGTCACCTCCGTCAGCTGCCAGTGACTCAGCCGTTCGCGGACCAGCTCGCGCGCGATGCCGGCCGCCGTGCCGTCGCCCGGCAGCTGCCACACGTGTACGTCCGTGTCCGGGGAGGGCGCCCGGGTCGATGCGATGACGACGACCGCCTCGTCGAGGCGGTTGTGCGGCTCCGGGCCGGCGGCGCACAGGGTCTGGGCGTCCAGCGTGCCGGGCCCCATGCCGGTCACGGAGAGCAACAGACGCTCCAGCTGGGTGTCGAGGTCGTCGGTTCGGTTCTTGACCAGACCATCGGTGAACAGGATCAGACGGCTGCCGGCCGGCACGGTCAGCCGGATCGGGTCGTAGGGGACGATCCCCGCTCCCAGTGGTGCCCCGGCGGGCACGTCCACGTACTCGGCGGTACCGTCCGCGCCCATCAGCAGCGGGGGCAGGTGTCCGGCCCGGGCCAGGGTGTAGCTGCCGTCGGCCGGGTCGTGCACGGCGCACAGGCAGGTGGCGACCTGGTCCTCCTCGAGGTCGCGAGCGATCATGTCGAGCCGGGCCAGCATCCGCTCGGGAGCCATGTCCAGCGACGCAATGAGGGCACGCGCCACGGTACGCAGCCGTCCCATCGTCGCGGCGGCGGGCAGGCCGTGCGCCATGACGTCGCCGACGAGCAGGGCGGTACGGCCGCCGGGCAGCGCGACCACGTCGAACCAGTCGCCGCCCACCCCGCCGGGGTCCGCGGTCGGCGCGTAGCAGGTGGACACCTCCAGGCCCGGTGTGTGCGGCACCCCGCGGGGCAGCAGGCTGCGCTGCAAGGAGACCACGTGCTCGCGTTCCCGGCCGTACAGACGGGCGTTGTCGACGAAGACGGCCGCCTTGGACGCGAGCTCGACAGCCAGTGCTAGGTCCGTACGGGTGAACGGAGGGCGCCCCCCGGCGCGGAGGAAATCGGCGGCCCCCAGCAGCACCCCGCGGGCGACCAGCGGCACCACCATGTAACTGTGCACGCCGGCCTTGCGGAGCTGGGCTGCGGCGCGCTTGCTGGGAGCGATCCGTACGAACTCCTCCGGCCGGACCCTGCCCAACAGGATGGGCTTGCGCGTCATGATGCACTGCATCGCCAGGAGGGCGTCGGTGCTGGTGATCTCCCCGACAGGATCCGGTTCCAGGTTCGCCAGGTCGTCGATCATCGCCACGGCCATGGCCCGCAGGGCGGGCAGGTCCGGGCCCATCCACCGCTCGCCCTCCTCGCCACCGAGCACCGACTCCAGCAGGTCGACGGCCGCGCCGTCGGCGAGGTCCGGGACGGTGAATTCCGCGAACTCCCGGGCCGTCTGCTGCAGGTCCAAGGTGGTTCCGATACAGGTGCCGGACTCGTTCAGCCAGGCCAGATGGTCCCGGGTGGGCCGCCGCGCGACAGCCGCCCGGGGACCGCCGCCCCCGCCCCGGCGGGCGCGGGCCGAACCGGACCCCAGGAGGCGGCGCCGGGCCATGCTGCGGTTGTTCGCCACCGACCCGACCACCCTTCGACCAACGAATGCCGACACCACCAGTGTGGCTCCCTTCACGGCCGCTCCGCAGCGCGCGGCGGAGGCGCACGGCGGAGTCGATCTCGCAGAGCCACTGTCAGTGGCCGGGTGAAGACGCTGCGAGATCCGAGGCAACGACGTCCGGGAGGTGTCGGCATGACCTCCGACGTACTGCTTACCGCGGGCACACGCAGCGTTCTCGTCGAGGTCAGCCAGCGCGGTGACGGCCGTGTCCGGGCGCACGGTGCGCGGTCTCGGCGAGGCTTCGGCGCAGTCCAAGTCCTATGGCGCCGATTCGAAGATCATCCATGGTCTTTTGCGTCAACACCGTTGCGTTTACCTCCGTGAGCGGTTCGCAAGCCCGTGTTCGAAGAACGTGACGGTGGTGTGGACGGTGTAGTGCTGGCTGGTCGTGGGGTGTTGTCCGGCGTTCGGTCCGTACTTGCTGGTGGGGTTCTTGCGGGTGCGGGCCTTGACGCGGTGTCGGTGGCGGGCGGGGTGAAGAGCGTCGAGGACGGCCCGGCCGATGGGGCCGATGAGCTCGGCGGGACCCGCCGGGGGCAGGATTGCGGTCGCGGTGGTGACGGTGTCGGCGGCGGTGGTCTGCAGGACGGTGAAGCTGATGCGGTCCATGTCCAGGCCGGGCCGGGTGCAGGCGGTGTCGGCGGCGGCGCGGATCAGTGCCTGGTAGGTGGTGAGCAGGGCGTATACCTCCTGGTCGAGGCCGGTCAGGCTGCGGGAGCGCAGGACACGGCCGTCCAGCATGGTGGCCTTGATCGAGAAATACGTCGTCTCCGACTGCCACCGCTCGTGGTAGAGATCCACGAGCCCGGCGGCTGGGTGGGCGGCCGGGTCGAGGAGGCTGGTGAGCAGGCGCCATTGCTCGGTGCGGACGGTGCCATCGGCCAGGGTCACGGTGACGGACGCCTCGATGACGCGGACGGTCAGCAGGACGGGCAGGACACCGTAGCCGATCCGGGCCAGGTAGGAGCCGTCACCCAGGTGCCGGAAGGGGGTGGGTATCCGGCGGGCGGAGGAGCGCACCAGGAACTGGGCGTCGGTGGCCTGGACGTCCCGGACGAACTCGTTCGCATCGAAGCCGGCATCGGCCAGCAGGAGCATCGTGCGGTCCAGCATGCTCAGCAGGCGTCCTGCATAGGTGAGTTCGCCGTCACTCTCGGGGCCGAACGCAGCGGCCAGCACGGCACGGGTGCCGCACTCGACCAGGACCACGAGTCGCAGCAGCGGGTAGCCGAACTCCACACTCTCGCCCGCTCGTTTGGGATAGCGCCAGGTGAGCGCCTCCTCATCCGGTACGTGCAGCAAGGTGCCGTCCACGGCCACGGTCCGAAGCCCTCGATAGAACGAACCGGCCTGCCCGAGATGGGCGACGGGTCCGGCGAGAACCTCGAACAGCCGCCGCAGCGGCGCCGCCCCTATCCGCCGCCGGGCCCTGGACAGCGAGGAGACCGCCGGACGCACCAACGGCAGTCCCTCCAGCCCCGCCGTCAGCTTGCCCCACACACCCCGATAGGAACAGTCCTCGAACAGAGCCAGCGCGAGGACGAAGTAGACCACGACCCGGGACGGCAGCAGCCGCAGTCGCCTCTCCCGTGACCCGGTCTCCTCAATCACCGCGTCCACCAGCACGAAGTCCACGATCTGGGTCAACTCGCCCAAGTGACCCGGCGCGTACACACCCCCGGCCGCCTCGACCGTACGCGTGATGACAGACTTCTCCTGCAACGGGACTCCCGATGATCTTCTTGCTCGACACAAGCTGATCTATCAGGACGTCCCGTTGCGCCATTCCCCAGGGCTTGACCTGCGACTCTAGACGCAAACGCAACGGTGTTGTCTTTTGCGTCCTCCTGGCTGCCAATGTCCCAGGGGCGAGGCTTGCGCGCATCTCGCATCGCCCTCGACGCCGGTCGAGGCGGGCAGGAGCTATGCAATCAGCATGATCGACAATGCTTACAACGCATGCTGGCCGACCGCACCAGTGGCTGATGGTCACACCCTGGTGGGGGGATCAGGCCGCGGCCTGGTGGTCTGCGGGGTGCGTGCGACCAGCTCGCTGACCCGCCGCGCGGAACTCGTCCACCGCTGAAGTGCAGTAGCGGGCGACGTGCTCTGCAGGGCCTGGCGCCCCGCGGCGGCGCGCTCGGGCTCGCCCACGTCGAACAGGGCAGCGGCCAGTCCGATCGAGTCCATCGCCCAGACCCCGCTCAAAGCCGGGGCGCGCAGGTCGAAGGCGGCTTGGAGATGCGTGCCGGCCTGCTGCCCGGGGTGTCCTTTCCCGTCAAGTGGAGTCAGAACAGACCTACCGATGGAGTCGGTTGTCACCGACGAAGCCAATCCGCCCCAACCCGCTGACATCGCGCCAGTTACAAACGCCCCCGCCAGGACAAAACGCGCGTTTCATGGCGAACCGACGAGAGATGAGCCGTGCACCGCGAACACGGCATCACATCGGTCACGGACACTGTCGTCGTGGGTCGCGATGACGACTGCACATCCGGCCTTACTCATCTCGCGAAGAACGCCGATGACCATCGTGCTGTTGACATCGTCGAGAGCACCGGTCGGCTCGTCTGCGAGAACCACGGTCGGCTGCTGGATCATAAGGCGGGCCAGAGCCACGCGCTGCTGTTCCCCTCCGCTGAGGTGGGAGATCCTCTCCCCCTCCCGCCCGACCAGACCGACGCGGTCAAGTACTTCAGCTACAGCCGTGCCGGCGCGCCGCTGCGACGACCGCCGCAGCTTGGCGACTACTTCCAGATTCTCTCGCACAGTCGCAGTCTCGATCAAGGCGTAGTGCTGAAACAGGTAACCGAGGGTATCGCGGCGGTACCGACGGATATCGCGCCGCCCGAAACGGGTGATGTCTTTCCCTTCATAACGGATTTCCCCCTTGTCCGGCCGCTCAAGCAGCCCGAGGCAGTTGAGGAGAGTTGACTTACCCGATCCGCTTGGGCCGACGAGGGCCAGCATCTCACCGCTGTTAACGGTGAAGCTGATATCGCGCCAGACGGTCCGGGCTCCGAAGGATTTCGATAGATTCTTTATATCGATCACAACGCACTCCGACTGATGGGGAATTCCATACTTGAGGGGATCATCCCTCGGCCGCTCCTTCTTTTATGATGCGACGGTGGAAGAAGGCAAGGGCGAGGAGGACGGCTACGAGTTCAAAGACGACAAGACCAGTGATGACGCAGATATCCAATGCGGTAATGTGAATAGCTTCGAAGGTGGCAGGCGCACCGGCCGCAGCGAGCTTATTCAATTCATGATTCTGCTGCCACGCCTCGAAAGGAATTCTGCTGGCAAAAATAATTGCAATTGCCACCTCTACGGCAAGTATGAAGCGATGGGTAGCAACATACCTCCAGCCGCTAATGTGCTGCACGAAGATACTTTGTGCATTCTTTCGCGAGTAAATAATGCACACACCTGCACCTGCGACAAGAAGCACTATCATGGCGACGATGAGGTTGAATATCTGCAGTCGAAATTTATTCGATGCTTCCCTGAGGTCCAATGCGGCTTTCTGTCCGACCGGGCTCACGGAACTCACATAGTTTTGCAGTTTTTGCGCCTTGATGCCATTCAGTGCATCGTTGGGGTCAGGAAATACTATGCCCCCCTGAGTGGCGAATGTTGCATAGGCGTCGTTCGTGAGGAACGATCCATTGGGGACGATGACAAGGACCGGGTCGCGCACCAGGGATCTATCCTCGTCCGCACTGTGTGCCGCGTTGTAAACGTTGATTCCGGTGTTGTAACCGAAAACGCGTTGTCCCGTCTTGCTCGTGAGTGTTTCGAGCGGGACATTCCGGCTGAGATGTGGGTCAATTATCTGAGAAGCCGCTTTGGTGATGTCCGGTGCGTGCGAGGTGAGAGATTCAGGAACGATGACCCTGACCGGACTCGGGTTCGGCTTCTTGCCGTTCCGGGAAGTCGCAGAATAACGTCGGCCAGTCAGGTCGATAACCGACTGTTCGTCGAGATAGGTGTCGTTGACGATGAGTATCTCACCGGCCGGCAGATGTGCTTCGGGGGTGGACACCTGAAGATCTCTGCGCCCGGAAACAATGACCTCACCGCGTTCGTCGGCCTGACGTAGCCACGGCCCCACCCGCTTATCCAACTGGTCAATTTGCATGGCAAATGCACCATTGAGACGAATCGAGACCGCATCGCCGACAGTGTCGTAGATTTCTCGGTTCTCCTGGCGTGTAAGCACATCCCTGGCCGCGAAGCTGACATTCGCGGCAATGCTGAGGGCGAGCAGCAGAGCGGGGATACGCACCAGGTACACGCTGATGGATGCCGCCCGTGAAGGCAGTTCGCCCTTGAGGGCAGGCAGCACGTCGACCTTGTAAGTCAGGGCGAGCACGGCCGCATGGGTGGCCAGGACCAGGACGACGAGCAGGATGGCGATCACAGCAGCCACCGAGGTGAACAGCCCCAACCAGGCGAAGCCGTTGTAGAGGCCGAGGAAGCCCAGCGTGGCAGTCACCACGATGCCGATCGCTGCCAGCCAGGACACTGTCAGCTGCCGCAGGTCACGGAGGAGGATGCCCGTGAACGACATCCCCTGCATCCGAAGGACTGCATATGTTTTCACATTGAGCAGTACGCTCGCGCCGGTCATCGTCAGCGCAGCGAGGGCGACTACGCAGAAGGCCCGGAACAAGGGGTCGTCCGTGTATGTTCTGGACAACTCGTCGTACGACAGAGGGTGCGTGACGCTTGCGACCATGCCGAGGTCATTGAAATCGGCCACCAGGGCATCGGCTGCCTCAGACGATCCGAACACGTAGTACGAGCCGCGCGGATCCTGATATCCGATCTCCGATGTCGGATGTACGCGCGTTTCATATTTCTTGCTGAACGCCGGATAGCCCTTGTGTAGCCATGACGCCGTCATCGAGTCGGCGCTGCCCGGGGCCAAGTACAGATGCCGACGCCCGTCGGGGTTCTTCAAATCGGGCACTTCGCGACCTACTGCGACCCCGTGCTCGGTCGCGAACGACTCGACAAGTCGGACGGCTTGAGCAGCGCTCACCGAATCGTCCGAGTCGAGCACAGTAACCAGAGCCGAGTTTCCCAGAACCGTGCCCTCATCCAGCCCCCGCAGGAACAGAAACCCCAGTACCACGGAGAAGGCCAAAATGGCGGCGTGGACGAATCGTATACCTCGGTGCAGCATCGGTTACCTAGGTTGAGGGCGCTCGGGGAGCACGCGTCCGAATAGGCTCAAGCTCTGAAAGAGCAGCTGTGAGGGCGAGAGGTACTCGCCCTCACAGCTGACTTGAGCTAGGCATGTTGGAGCGGCGCCACTCACGATTGCCATAACTCAGGTTTCGACCAGAAGAACTAGCAGCTCGGGTCGTAGTAGTAGTTGATGCTGCCGCCGTTCTTGGACCCCGAGGCCAGGGACCAGGAGCCCGGCGACGTGCAGCCGCTCCTGGAAAGCTGGCCGCCGATCGACACCGAGGAAGCGTGGTAGTTCGCCGAGTGCTTGTAGTTCGACCACGCCGTGTTGGCGCCCGAGCTGTAGCTCCACGTGCCCCCAGCGACATTGACGGTGGTCGCCAGCGCGGGAGTGGCCGCGGCGAGGACGAGGCCCACCGTCGCGATGGCCGCCTTGAACCCAGTTCGCTTGTTCATGAATGCTCCCCTTTTCATCATGATCTTGTTCGTGAACAAAAGAAATCATGTACGGAGGGCAGCCAAGGTTCAACCCTGAGCGCATGTGATGAGAGAACTTTATGATGCATGCAACTACGCTCGCGCCGGCTGGCGTTAACGGTGCTGGAGTGATCCCGTCAAGGGATCGAAGTGCACTTCTGACTGCAAGGAGCGCACCTTCAGGCCAAGCTGGCCATTATGCGACCTAGGCATGGGAATGGTTTCAGCCATTGGGCATGATTCCGGCCAGGGAGAAGGAACAAGTTGCCACTGCGATGGCATCCTTGAGCGCGCTGGATTTCAACAGGCCGCGCACCACGGGACTAGCCGTAACACCCCTCCGCCACTCCGAGCTGCCCAACAGCTTCTCCAGAATCTCTCCTTCATGTCCGAGGACCGCACACCCGCTCGTCGCACCGCTATCCGAGGGTCTGAACACGTTGATGAAATCCCCAACCGCCCCCCTGCGTGACCGCGTTCTCGTCTGGCTGCTCCCGATGTCGTGGACTCTTGCTCTCGGCCTGTGGGGGCTGCCCCGGCAGGACAGCGTGTGGCGGGACGAAGCGGCAACCTGGCAGGTGGCCCAACGCTCCACGGCCGAGATATGGAACATGCTGGGGAACGTCGACGTCGTGCATGGGTGCTACTACCTACTCATGCACGGGTTGTTCGAATATTTCGGACCCAGCACCACAACCCTGCGGTTGCCCTCGGTGCTGGCCACAGGAGTGGCGGCGGCTTGTGTGGCAGTCATCGGCCACCGGCTGGCCGGGCTATGGGTGGGCCTGGCGGGGGGGCTGGCGTTCGGGGTTCTTCCGGCCGTCCAGTTCTATCTCCAGGAGGGTCGACCGTACGCACTGGTCGCGGCCGGAGCCGGGTTTTCGACCCTGCTGCTCGTGACCGCGCTCCAGGGGCGTGCCCAGATGCCGCACTGGGTCGCCTACGGCGGCACTGTCCTGGTATGCGGGCTGCTGAACTGGCTCTCGCTGATGATCCTGCCGGCGCACTTGATAACGCTGCTTTGGACGCGAGCCACGCTCCGGGTGTCTCTACGCTGGGGAACCGCCTCTGCGGCCGCTACGGCATGTGTACTGCCGCTGGTCCTTTTCAGTCACGGCCAGTCCGTACAAGTGTCATGGATCCCGCCGTTGACGTGGCACATGTTGATCGGACCGGCGATCCTTCTGCTGATCGGCGGCGTCGGAGCCGCACTAGATCGGCCCCGGGCAGGCCAGCTGTCGGTGGCAGCCGTCGGACTACCACTGCTGGCCGTGCCACAGCTCGGCCTCGTAGGCCTTTCCCTGATCCAGCCGCTGTTCTTGGACCGATACATACTCTTCAGCCTGCTGGGTCTGGCGCTGCTGATCGGTTCGATCATCGGCTCGGCGGTACAGGCAGCCAACCCCGGCTTCCCAAGAGCATCGAGGTGGATTCTCCCCGCAGTGGTCGCCCTCGCGATGATGGCACTGCTGCCGCAGTCGCTGGCCAAGCGCTCTCCGGCAAGCCGGGTAGACGATGTCCTGGCGGCGGCATCCGAAGTGCGGCGGATGAAGGAGCCCGGAAGTGCAGTGCTCTTCATCCCGTCCGCGCGGCGGGACACCAAATCCGTCTCCCCCAGCGCCTTTACCGGTCTGCGAGACATCGCTCTGGCACAGAGCCCGGAGAAGTCCGGAACACTAAAAGGTGTGGAAGCAGACCCGGATCAGATCCGTGCTGCGCTGCTTGCCCAGCAAAGGATCCTGCTGGTAACAGACGCATCTCAGGTGGCAAGACCGGTGACAGCCAAGCGGGACAGGTTGAAGACCTCCGTGCTGACGACGTACTTCACGGTGGTGGCGGACGAGCAGGTCCGTGGTCGGAGGGTGACGGCATATGAGCGACGCGCGGCAGCTCATTGACTCAGCTTGGCAGCGACGGGCAGCGATGCTCATCCCCGCAGGCCCTCTTGCCCGTTGCTTCAGACTCACCACGGCCATCACCGCCCGCGAGACCGCAGTGCCTGTTTTTGAACCTCGGGGAAGATCGGGTTCTCGGCGGAGCTGGCGGCAATCCTGGGACTCTCGGCGGTGCCGCTCCGTCGCTGCTGCGAGCATGCTGCGGTGATCCATGACCGCATTCGCGTTCCCGACTCTCTCGCCGCGTCTCATCGCACTTACTTTGGGGAGTCTGGACGGACATGGATCACTGCGCTTCCGGCCCTGGCCGAGGATTGCTTGGATCTGTGGAACCTGCGGCTGGATGGAACGCCTAGTAATGGTGCCGTCGCTCTGGTGCTTCCGGTCCTTCGGGAAGATGGCACACGGGCCGCGCTCAAGCTCCAACCGGTGGACGATGAGACCGGCGGTGAGCCCGCAGCCCTGAGATCGTGGGCCGGGCACGGTGCAGTCTCACTGCTGGAGGCTGATTCCCGTACCGGTGCGATGCTGCTGGAGCGGTTGGACGCCACCCGCTCGCTGAATGCCGTCGAAGACGACATGGCCGCCTTGCAGACTCTCTCCGAGATCCTGGCCTGCTTGGTTGCCGTTCCGGCTCCAACTGGACTACGCCGCCTGGCCGATGTCGCTGCCGCCGTCCTGGACCAGGGCCACTGCCGCACAGAAGAGGCTGGCCGACCCATCGGACCGACGCCTGCTCGAAGCCTGTGCCGTTTCCCTGCATGAGGTTCTCGAAGAACCTGGCGACCGGCTGCAGCAGGCGCGCGGCCCGTACAGGGAGGAGTCGTCATGGAGACGACGTCGTCGAAGCTGCCCCAGCTCACCCCGGAGCAGATCTGGCGGGCCGGCGACTACGTGGAGCTGGTCTGGCGGGACCAGGGCGGCGACCAGGAGCGGGCCGCGCTGGGGGAGTTCCATCGGGACGGCGAGGCGCTGGCGCGGCTGATGGGCGAGTTCGGCGCGCTGCTGCTGGCCGACTACCTCACGGTCGTGCCCGACGAACACGCCGACTGCGAGTCCGGGTACGTCCTGGGGCAGCTGGTCACCGTGGCCAGCCGGTACCTCAAGCGGTGGTGCCTCGCGGGCGGTGGGGCGCAGGCCGCCTGGATCGCGGCCGGCTTCCTGATCGAGTGCATGGAGGAGGTCGACCTCCACCCGCCGCGAGCAGCTCCTCACACACCTCCGTCGTCATCGTCAGGGTGTAGAGCGTCCCGGCCGCGACGACGTGCTGGTACAGGCGGACCGTGTCGAGGGCGCCCTACACCCACTTTCCGTCGTCGTCCAGGCGCTGCACCCGATTGAGGATCAGGCAGTGGTCGTGAAGTAGAGGGAACGCGTGGCGGTTGTCGAAGTGCCGGAACCGCGCGACCACCAGGGCCGGTGCCTTTGCACGCTTGCGGCCGGACGCCCACCGGATCTCCGCGACCTCATCCTCCAGCCAGCGCAGCGACGGTGGCGATGGCCCGCTCGTGCGCCCGCTCGATGACCCGGCGCGTCCTCTTATCCCCCAGCGCCCACAGCACGATCAGGGACGCCTGCGGCCGGAACACGAAGTCGAGGGCGAGCAGCGGGGTCTGCTTCTGCTTCTCGATCTCCTCGATCGGCTTCCCGAGGACGGTCTCCAGCCGTGCCGTCTCCGGGTCGGCGCCGTCGTCCAGGCGCTCGCGCTCCATGCGGTCGGCGTCCGGGTGCCGGCCCATCCCGAACAACAGCTCCATCTGCCGCTCCGTCACCACCGAGCCCGCAGTGAGCCCGAGGGCGGGCAGGCCGCGCCCCATCCACACCCCCGGCGGGAGCCCGGCTTCCTCCTGGGCGTCCTTCAACGGCATGCGCGCCGGACGGCGACCGTCCCCGAAGGCCACCCCGCGCACGTAGTACCGCCAGGCGTGCCGCTTCTGGACCTTCGCCACACTGATCATCCCCACAGGGGACACCGGCTCTGACCTGTGGAAAAGCACGATCCCGTGGGGCGGGACAGTTCACCGGAACTTCACGGCCGATCCCGCCTGGCGGGCGCCGGCGGCAACGTCGAGCCCGCCCGGCGAACACCGTCTTTCGCTCTCACCGCCCCTACAGGGGGCCGTGCAAATGCTGCGCGACAGGCAGCCACCCACACCTCACACACCACAACAACCGACAGCAGCCGACTCCACCGTCAAGGCGCGCACACCCACGTATCGCTCCCCCGGCCACCGGCCAAAGACGCTCCGCCCCGCACCACGTCACCGACTCCCTTCACCCCAGACAGACACCCACAGCCCCCGGCCCGCCGGGGGCTTCGTGCTTCCTGGAGGAGCTCCACACGATCAAGGAGACCCTTGGTCACTCAAAGATCGCAGTGACGAGCGATACGTACATGCACCTCTTGCCGGAGGTGGACCGGGCGGTGGCGGAGCAGATGGCGAAGTTGGTCCCGATGGAGCACGGAAACAAGATCGTTAGCACCCCCGCTCACGCGTCGCTCACACAAGAGGCCCCGGACGAGGTGTCGGGGGCCCCTGTTCGGAACCCTGAAGAGGTTCCGATGCAGGCCAGGGGCCTGCCGGTGAGTGGGCGCGGACGGTTTCGAACCGCCGACATCTGCTTTGTAAGAGCAGCGCTCTACCCCTGAGCTACGCACCCGTGGATGAGGCAACAGCGTACATGGCCCGTGGGGACGGACCGTAATCCGATGGCCGTCGGGGGTGGGGTAAACCCCACCCCCGGGCCGGTGGCCGGCCCTATCGCTGGGGGCGCGGCGAATTCGTACAGTGAGGGCTCTTGCAGGGGACTACTTGGGGGACCGATCACCATGGCGCTTCGCACCCGTACCTTCCTGGCCGCCGGCGGGGCCGTCGTGGCGCTGGTCGCGTTGAGTGGGTGTGGCGATGTCGAGGCCAAGGACGCGCCCGCCGAGGAGCGGTCGTTCGCGTTCAGTGGGCGGACGCTGACCATCGACGCCGACGAAACGGACTTGGAACTGGTGCCGGCCGATGTGTCGGACGTCGAGGTCACCCGGCGGGCCGACGGATGGGTGTTCGTCGGGAACGGGCCCGAGTCGACCTGGGACATGGCGGACGGGACGCTGCTGCTGCGCCAGAAGTGCTCCGCGATGGCCAGCGACTGCGAGTCGTGGCACCGCGTGAAGGTGCCGCGCGGGGTGGCGGTGACGGTGCGGGGCGACAACGGGAGCGTGAGCGCCGCCGGGTTCGACACCGCGCTGACCATGCGCTCCGACAACGGGCGGGTGGCGGTCCAGGACTCGTCCGGCCGGCTGGACCTGACCAGCGCCAACGGGGAGGTCGTCGCGGAAGGCGTCTCGTCCAGGTCCGTCAGCGCGACCTCGAACAACGGGAGCGTACAGATGTCGTTCGACGTCGTCCCGGACCTGGTCGAGGCCGTCAGCGACAACGGCGAAGTCGGCCTCGACGTCCCCAGGGCCACGTACAACGTGCAGGCCAGGAGCGACAACGGGGAGATCTCGATCGGCGTCTCGCGCGACCCCGCCAGCCCGCACGTCCTGCGGGCGAACAGCGCCAACGGGGAAGTCACCGTGCGAACCGCGAACTAACAGGCCCGTGTGTTCGTCACTACCTGGTGGGAGAATGAACCGACCGGGCGGGCGGGACGGACACAGCACGGGAGAGGGATGTGACGGCGACACAGGCGCAGTCGTACACGCAGCGAGTACGCCGCCGTACGAAAGCGGGTGCCGCCGGGGGCGGCGTCGCTGATGCCGTCACGCTCGTACTCCTGCCGGTGCCGCTGCTCGCCGCCGCGCTGTCGTTCGCCTTCGCGGGCGGCGGTACGAGGCGCTGGTTCGGCGGCCGCGGCGAGAATGTGCGGGCCGAGGCGCAGGCGGCCAAGGACGAGGCCGCCGCGGCCTTCTACGAGCTCGACACGGCCCAGCGCGACCTGCGCATCTCGATCGAGACGATCACGGCGGTGGACAGTTCGCCGCGGGCACACCGGGCCGTGGAGGACTTCGCGACGCTGGGGCGGCGCATCGACGAGGTCAGCAACATCTACATCATCGCCGTCGACGCCCACGACCTCGACCGGGACGACCTGGAGGCATCGACCGCCGCCAAGGCACGCACGGAGCTGACCAGGGCCAAGGACGAACTCGTACGGGTAAAGGGCGAGCTCGACCGGTACGAGCAGGGGCTCGGCCCGCTCCTCGACACGGCGGAGACGCAGCTGGCCCGCCTCGCGCCCGCCGTCGAGCGGGCCCGTCAGACGCTGCTGGCGGCGAGCAACGCGCTCGATTCCGTACGGGCTTCCGGGCTCGGGGCCGATGATCTCGCGGCACGCCTGGCCGCCCTGGCCCCCGAGCTGACGAAGCTCAATCAGGGCGCCGGGCGGCACGGCGTGCCGGAGACGTTGCAGCGCGCCGACCAGGTGCTGCGCGACGCCGAGGCGGTGCGCACGGAGGCCGAGCGGCTGCCGGAGCGGGCGTCGGAGATCGACCGGCGGCTCGTGTCGCTGCGGACCCGCGCCCAGGCGCTGACGACCCGGGCGGGCAAGGTCGAGCCGATCCTGAGCGAGCTGCGGCGCCGGTTCACGGCCGCGTGCTGGCAGGACCTGCAGGCCGTACCCGCGCAGACCGCGAGCACCGTCCAGCAGGCCGAGGAGAAGATCAAGGAGGCGGCGAAGGCCCGCGAGGAGCAGCGGTGGCCCGACGCGACGGCTCTGCTCAGCACGGTCCGGGCGCTGCTGAACTCCACGGACGAGGCGGTTTCGGCGGCCGGTGACCGGCTGCAGCGGCTCAACGCGGTGGCCAAGGACCCGCAGCAGGAGATCGAGCGGACCCGGTTCGCGATCCGGGACGCCCAGCGGCTGGCCATGGCCGGGCGCAATACGCCCGATCCGCACCATGCCCGCCCGCTGGACGATTCCGTGGCCCGCCTGGAGCGGGCCGTCGCCGCTCTGGAGGGCCGCCACCCCGACTACTGGCACTTCCTGACCGAGACCGAGGGGGTGCGCCGCACGGTGGCGCGGGTCGTCGAGCAGATCCGGGAGGAGCGGGGCGCGGGCTCCTGACAGGCCGCCGGAGTCAGTAACGGCCTGGTGCGCGATAGGGGACGGGCCCGCGACGCCGGCTACGGCACCTCGCCGCGTTGGCGAAACTCCCTGATAGCTCCGCTATCAGGATGCTCCGCCGTCGTGCGATGCACCGCATCCGACGCCGCGGGCTGATCCGCCCCCTATCGCGCACCAGGCCGTAACCTGTGCGCATGCCCCGTTACGAGTACCGCTGCCGCGCCTGCGACGCCGGCTTCGAGCTGAACCGGCCGATGGCCGAGTCCTCCGCCCCCGCCACCTGCCCGGACGGGCACGCCGACACCGTCAAGCTGCTGTCTGCGGTCGCCGTCGGCGGGACCGCGCGGTCCGCGGGCCCCGCGCCGTCGGCCGGCGGCGGTGGTGGGGGCGGAGGCGGCTGCTGCGGCGGGGGCTGCTGCGGCTGAGGGGCGGCCCTGCGGCTTCGCGGCGCCCCGCCCTGCGGCCTCGCGGAGCCGCGGCCATGCGGGGCCACGGTCAGCGCTTTCTGGAGAGCGTCACCCCGTCCGCCACCGGGATCATGATGCTTTCCATCCGCTCGTCGGCCGACACCCGGTCGTTGAACTCCTTGATCGCCGCCGCGCCGCCCGTCGCGTCCGGGTCGAGCACCCCGCCGTGGAAGAACACGTTGTCGGTGGCGATCACCCCACCCTGCCGCAGCCTCGGCACCAGCTCCTCCCAGTACCGGACGTAGTTGCCCTTGTCCGCGTCGAGGTAGGCGAAGTCGATGTGCGGCTCCTCGGGCATGGCCCGCAAGGTGTCCAGGGCAGGCCCGATCCGTACCTCGACCCGGTCGGCGACGCCCGCCTTCGCCCAGGCCTCACGTCCGTACGCCGTCCACTCCTCTGAGATGTCGCACGCGATCAGCTGCCCGGAGACGGGCAGCGCCTGCGCCATCGCCAGTGCGGAGAAGCCGGTGAAGGTGCCGACCTCGACGATGTGCCGGGCGCCGGTCAGGCGCACGAGGAAGGCGAGGAGCGGCCCCTGTTCCTCGGCGGACTGCATGCCCGCGTGCTCGGGCAGCCGTGCGTACGTCGTGGCGACGAGCTCGCGCTGCACGGCGTCCAACGGCGGATTGTGCGCCAGCATGTACGCGTACAACTCATCGGTGATCTCGGTGCTGTTCCCCTTGCTCATCGCACTCCCTGCCCTCACGCCTGCGGCTCGGCTTCAGTCGGCTTCAGCTTGGCTTCAGCTGCGTGTTCCTAGTGTGGTCGCATGGCCGTAAGCAGCGCACAGCAGTGGATCAATTCCCTCATGGACACGATGGGTGCGCCGGGCGCCGGGCTCGCCATCGCCCTGGAGAACCTCTTCCCGCCGCTGCCGAGCGAGGTGATTCTGCCGCTGGCCGGGTTCTCGGCCGCCAGCGGGAAGATGGGCCTGATCGCCGCTCTGCTGTGGACGACCGCGGGGTCGGTGGTCGGAGCACTCGCCCTGTACGGCCTCGGGGCGCTGCTCGGCCGGGAGCGGACCGTGGCGATCGCCCGCAAAGTGCCGCTGGTCAAGGTGTCCGACATCGAGCGGACCGAGGCGTGGTTCCAGCGCCACGGGACCAAGGCGGTGTTCTTCGGGCGGATGATCCCGGTCTTCCGTAGCCTGATCTCGGTGCCGGCGGGGGTCGAGCGCATGCCGCTGCCGGTCTTCCTGGGCTTGACCACGCTCGGCAGCGCCATCTGGAACACCGCTTTCATCCTCGCCGGCTACAAGCTGGGCGAGAACTGGCAGGACGTGGCGGGCTACGTCTCCACGTACTCCAAGGTGGTGCTGGCAGCGGCTGTCCTCGCGGTGCTCGGCTTCGTCGGCGTCCGGCTGGTCAAGCGGCGGGGTGAGCGGCAGCAGCGCGGCTGAAGCGGCGCAGGATCTCCTCGCCGGCCGCCACGCCCACCTCGGGCAGGACGGTGACCTGCGGGGCACTCCAGCCGGAGTCGGCCAGCTCACCGTGGCCCGGACGCCAGCCCCGGTCCGCGGCCAGCAGCAGATCCGCGTCGAGCAGGGAGTCACCGGCGGCCAGGGTGAGCGTGGTTCCCGCGCGGCGGGCCACCTCGTACATCGCCGCGCTCTTGGTGAGTGGCTTCGGTACGGCGTAGATCTTGCGGCCCTGGAGCGAGACCGTCCAGCCGCGCGCCTCGGCCCACTCGCCGAGCTCCTTGACCCACTCGTCCGGGAGGAGCGCCCGTTCGACGACGAGGTATGCGAACAGGTCCTCGGCGACCCGTTCCTTGAGCAGCCACGCCCGGTCGGCGGCGGAGACGAGGTGGGCGCGGATCTCGGCCAGTGAGGCGCACTCGTCGGCGAGGGTCCTGGCCACCTGGGCCTGCCATCCGGGGTCGGAGACGCCCTCGACGAGGAGGTGGCCGCCGTTGGCGCAGATCGCGTACCGGGGGGTGGGGACGGGCAGCCGGATGCGGTGGTACTGCTCGCGGGTGCGGGTGGTCGTCGGCACGAAGCAGGCGTCGGCCGCGAGTTGCCCCATCAGGGCGGCGGCGGTCTCCGTCACGTAGGAGAGGGGCTTGCTGTCGTACACCTCGACGCACAGCAGCCGTGGTGCCTCGGCGTCGGGCATGGTCAGGCCGAGCGCCGCCGAGGAGTAGATCAGGGTGCGGTCGAGATCGCTGGCGACCAGGACGGGCGGGGTACTGGTCACTTCGCCGCCACCGCCTTGCCGTCCGCGCCCGTGGCGCCCCGGGTGAACTTGGGGTGGATCAGGCCGACGCAGGTGTAGGGGAGGCCGTCGACCTCCTCGACCGGGACGCCGCGCTGCTCGGCGAGGAGCCGCACATGGTCGAGGTCGGCGCCGGCGTCGCGCTTGGCGAGGATCTTCCACGGGACGCGGCGCAGCAGCACGCGGGTGGTCTCGCCGACTCCGGGCTTGACCAGGTTCACGTCGTGGATGCCGTACTCCTCGCTGATCCGCTCGACGGCCGCCCAGCCCTCCCAGGTGGGGGCGCGGTCGGCCGCGAGCAGGTCCTTCACCTCGGCGCCCACGGCGTCGGCGACCTCGTCGAAGCGGGCGGCGATGGTGTCGAGGAAGTACGTGGACACGTCGTCGTCCGCCAGCTCTCGGTAGAACTTCGCCCCGTGGAAGTCGTCGGGCCCGACCAGGTCGGAACGCAGCACCGTACGCGAAATCAGGCCGGACACGGTGGAGTTGAGGCAGGCGGACGGGATGAGGAAGTCCTCGCGGGTGCCGTACGTGCGGACACAGCCGCCGGGGTCGGCGAGGACGGCGATCTCCGGGTCGAAACCGGGGGTGCCGGTGGCGGTGGCGAAGGCGTCGAGGGCCTGGGCCAGTTCGCGGGTGATGGCGCCCTTGCCGGTCCAGCCGTCGACGAAGACGACGTCGGCGGGGTCGTGGTGCTCGGCCAGCCAGCGCAGCGCCCGCTCGTCGATGCCCCGGCCCCGGACGATGGAGACGGCGTAGTGCGGCAGGTCGAGGCCGTGCCGGTGCTGGGCCCAGCGGCGCATCAGTACGCCGACGGGCGTACCGGCGCGGGCGAGGGAGACCAGCACGGGGCGCGGTGAGCGTTCGGCGAGGACGGTCTCGGTGACGGTGCCCACGGCGCGGGCGATGCGGGCCGCCGAGGTGTCCAGGGCTGCCTTGAACAGCTGCTGGTACTGGGCATTGGGCTGGTACTCGACGGGCAGCGACTCGGCGTAGTGGGCGCCGCCGCTCTGGATCGCCTCTTCACGCTCCTCGGTGGGCGCCTCCAGTTCGACGTCCGACAGGTCCTGGAGGAGCCAGCCGACGTCGTCGGGCGCGTAGGAGGAGAAGGCGGGGCCGCGCAGCGGCTCGGGCATGGACGGCTCCTGCCGTTCGGGGGCCGACCGAGGTGCGGCGGATACGGGCGCGAAGGGTATGGCGGCTGTGCTTGTGCCAGGTACACCGGGTACACCGGGTGCGCCGGGTACGTACGTGGGGACGACGGCGAGCACCACCTGCCCGGCGTGGGCGGCCAGGCAGGCCAACAGGCCGTTGGTGGCGTGCAGTTCGGGGGTGTCGGCGGCGGAGTCGACGACGGCCACCACGGCGTCGAACCCGGCGCCGGCGACGTTGTAGGCGTAGCGCGAACCGGGGCCGTCAGCGGGGTTGTCGTGCGCGGGGAAGACGATCCGGGTACGGATGGCGTACCCGGGGTCGTCGACGGCGAGGACGGGTGAGCGGGTCGTGGTCGAGTACCGCACCTCGGCGCCGGTGTGCTCCGCGAGCCGCGCCTCAAGGGCGGTGGCCAGGCGGAGGGGGGCGTACATCAGCTCCTCGAAGCCGAGGACCAGGACGCGGCGGGCGTCTTCGGGCAGCGCCGCCGCGATGCGGTCGGCCATGCCGGGCAGGGCTGCCTCCAGCGCGGCCCGGTGCGCGGGCGCGAACCCGTGCCGGCCCCCGTCGGGCACCCCGAGGGGCCACCCGAGCGCGACCCGCACGGCCCCCCGGCCACCGACGCGGCCGACGCCGACGCCCGCGCTGGTGGGCTGCGCCGACTCGTACTCGGCGACCAGGGCCTGCCCCTTCTCCAGTACGTCGTCCGGCAGCCGCACCGTGCCCGAGGCCGTCGCGATCAGGTCGACCCGGGCGCCGATCTCGCCCGCGAAGTCCTCCAGGCGCCGCCGGTCCCCGGCGGAGCGCATGTCGGCCAGAGCCACTATCACGTACCAGCTGCGCGGGTGGCGTTCATCCAGGTCACGAATGGTGTTGAGCACCGTGTTGCCGGTGGAGAACTCGTCGTCGACGAGGACCAGCGGCCCCGCGCCGGCCAGCAGAGCGGGGTCCTCGGGCAGCAGCAGATGCGAGGTGGCGTGCGAGTGGGATTCCTCGAAGCCGCCCGCCGCGGCCACCCCGTCGACCGGTCGGCGCGTCGAGTGGAGGTAAGGCGCCACGCCCACGCCGTCGGCGACCGCGTGGCCGAGCCCGGTCGCCGTCTCCGCGTACCCGAGGACCACCGCACGCGCGGCCGCCTCCTCGCCGAGCAGCTTCCGTACGTCCTGGCCGAGCCCGAAGCCCGCGCCGTACACCCGCGAGGGCAGCTGCGGCACGTGTTTGCCCAGCACGTTCGACACCAGGAGGTGGGCGCGCCTGGGGTTGCGGCGCAGGGCGAGACCGAGCATGTCGCGCAGCCCGCCCGATCCGGCACGGTCGCCGCTGCCGCTCCTGCTGCCGCCGTCCTGCTCGCCGTCGCCGACGAGTTCGACGCCCAGCCGCTCAGCGACCCACGTCCCCGACCACACCACGTTGTCCGATCCCATCCCAGTACCCACGTCGGCCCGTATCCCGTTAACCGTTTGTCCCGGCGGTCAGCAGCTCCACGAAGCCGATGTCCTCGTGCGCCACCCCGAAGGCGTCGGCCCGCAGCAGGGTGCGTTCGGCCCACGCGCGGTGCGGCTTCACTTCGTTCATCTTGTTCGTGTACGCCGACCGCATCACTCCGCCGCCGTCCCGCTCCGGCCGCAGAATGTCCTGCGCGTCGCTGAATTCCTCGTGGCTGACCACCGACAGCGCATGCACGGGCAGCACGTGCGACGGATGGATGCAGGTCTTGCCGAGCAGTCCGTTCGCCCGGTCGAGTGAGATCTCGCGCAGCAGCCCGTCCATGTCGTGCTCGATGAGGGACGCGCGCAGAGCCTCCGCCTGCCCCGTGAAGGGGCTGCGGCGCAGCTGCGGCTTGAACATCCGCTCCTGGACACGGAAGTACTCCCACACGGGGCCCGTGATGGTGAAGCCGGTGCCGTCCGAGCGCCCCAGCACGTTGACCACGTCGGCGATGACCCCGGCCACGAGCTGGACGTCGTACGCCGTCATGTCGGGGGCCCTGCGCAGCCCGTACGCCGAGCAGAAGTCGGTGACGCCCAGGCGCAGCGCCAGCACCCGCTCCCGGTACTTGTCGACCGTGCGGGCGATGCCGCCGAGCGTCTCGGCCCTGGTCTCCAGGTGGAGCAGCTGCGGCGATTCCAGCACCGGCATCGCGAACAGCCGCTGCCCGCCTGCCGCCTCCGCGGCGGTCAGCGCCTCCAGGAACGCGGTGCCGCGCTCCTCGGTGAACTTCGGCAGTACGAATCCGGACAGCAGCCGCGCGGCGGGGCCGAGCCGCTGCACGAGGTCCGGGATCTGGCCGGGCTCGCGGACCCGGACGAACAGCAGCGGGGTCTGCCCGCCCCGCGCCTGGAGGTCGGCGAACTGCCGGACGAGGTTCTCCTCGGCACTGGTGACTTCGGCGTCGTCGATGGAGTCCTCCAGGCACAACACCATGGAGACGACCCCGCGCGCGGCCTGCTTGGCCACGTTGTCGGCGAGGTGGGGCCGGGTGGCCGGGCTGTAGAGCGTCGCGCCGAGAGCGGCGGCAAGGATACGGGCCGGGGATCCGGCGTCGAAAGCGACCGGCTCCCGGTGGAACAGGCTCGCTCGCACAGAGGGCGGAATATGCCCGAAATGACGCATCAAATTCCCCCCATGCTTCAGTGTCGGCCTAGCGCCGCGTGGCTGGTAATAGTACGTAAGGCCGGTGTCAAGAGTTCCCTGCCCGCATGAACGTCAGGTTACTCAGATGAAAGCACCAGTCCCTCTACCGCCAGTGGGCTGCCGACCGCCAGAGACCGGTTGGAGACAGGGTTGGAGACAGGGTTGGAGACAGGTTCCAGGCCACGAGGCCCCCGCGTTGTCCGCAGGGGCGCCGGGAAGGCAGGATTACCGACATGACGCACGCCATGCTGAAGGGCTCGAACGTCCCGCTCGACGCCACAGCCGTCCGGGCTGTGCTGCGCTGGACTCCCGGCCCGGGAGTCCCCGTGGTCGACGCCTCGGCCCTGGTGCTCGGCGCCGACCGGCGGGTGCGCTCCGACGAGGACTTCGTCTTCTACAACCAGCCCCGCCATCCCTCCGGGCTGGTCAGGAGCCTCGGCAGGAAGACCCTTCCGGACAAGGTCACCGATTCCGTCCAGGCGGAACTCGCGGCACTGGAACCCGCCGTCGACCGGGTCCTGATCGTCGCCTCGACGGAGGAAGAGGTCCCGTTCGAGCGCGTACGGGACCTGAGCATCCAGGTGTACGACGCCACCGCGGCCGGGAGCGGCGAACCGCTCGCGCACTTCGAGGTGCGGCCGGAGACCGGGGCGGAGACGGCACTGATCTGCGGCGAGCTGTACCGGCGAGGCGAGGGGTGGAAGTTCAGGGCGCTGGGTGAGGGCTACTCGAACGGGCTGACCGGGCTGGCCGCGGATCACGGCATCTCGGTCGAGGAGACGGATTCCGCCGCCGCCGACCCCGCCGAAGCGGCCGAGGGGGCGACCGTTGCCGCCGTAGCTGCGGCGACCGCGGAGCCGCCCACGCAGCCCGTGCCCACCGCGCCGCCCGCGTACGGCTACCCGCAGCCGGTGGCGGCCCCGCCGCCACCGTCGGCTCCGCCCGCGTACGGGTACCCGCAGCCGGCGGCGGCCGCCGCGCATGCCCCGGACCCGAACTTCCGACTGCCCCCGCAGGGACCCCAGTTCGTCCGGGGGTAGGGCCTGAACCGCGGCTCCGCCCCGGACCCGCTCGGCGAGGGCGAAATCCAGCCATCAGGCCTTGGTCTTGTAGCCGCGCCCCCACTGCAGTCCCCAGCCGTACAGCCGGTCCAGCTCCGCCTGGAAGCCGTAGACGAACTTCACCTCGCGGTGCACCACCAGGTCGCCCTTGACGTTCTCGACGGTGAAGACCGCGCACGAACGCGCCTGCGGGGCGCGCTCGTCCAGCTCGATCTCGATACGCGGACCGTTGCTCGGGAAGAGCGTGACGACGGCGTGCGTACGGTCAAAGGCCGGTGTCTGGTCGTATATGTAGACGAAGACCAGCAGCCGCTTGATCGCCTCGCTGTGGTCGAGGTTCACATAAACCGTCTCGCCCGACGGGGCGCCGAACCGGTCGTCGCCGCTCAGTTTGACGAACGGCGGTGCGTTCAGGCTCCCGAAGAAGCTGCCCAGTGGCTGCACGACGCCCTTGGTGCCGTCGACCAGCTCGTACAGGCAGCCCAGGTCGAGGTCGACGTTGACCACGCCCTGGGTGTGCGCCTGCACCACGTCCGGCTGGAAGAACCTGACCGTGCGGCGCAGCAGACTCCCGGTGCGCCGCTGCCTGCCGCCGATGTCCGAGCTCCGCGTCCGCCAGGACAGGTTGACTCGCAGGTTCCCGGTGTCCGCACCCTGCCGGGTGAGCGACACCGACGGGTTGCGTTTCGTCAGCGCGATCGCATTGGTCGCCGCGCTGCCGGCCCCGAACCGATCGGCCGCCCTGTCCCGTTTCAGGCTGTCCCAGATAGCCATCCCACCCCCAGGTGTGTCGTTGAGTCCCGGGGCCAACGCCACGGGGCGGCCCCGAGGCCGATGCCTCGTGACCGCCCCGCTCAGAGCGTTCCCTGAATCCGGGCAGGGTCACACCCCGGACTGGACCTCTGTCTTGTCGCCGGCGGATCCGCCCTTGCCGCCCTCGGCACGCTCGATCGCCTTGTTGCGGCGGACCGAGGACAGGAAGGAGGCGGCGATCAGGATCACGCCGATGAGACCGGTGATGATCTCGCTGATCTCGTGCTCGATGGTGATGAGCAGGATGACGGCGAGCGCGCCGATCGCGTAGTGCGCGCCGTGCTCCAGGTAGACGTAGTCGTCCAGGGTGCCCTGGCGGACCAGGTAGACCGTGAGCGACCGGACGTACATCGCGCCGATACCGAGGCCGAGCGCCATCCAGAAGATCTGGTTGGTGATGGCGAAGGCGCCGATGACACCGTCGAAGGAGAACGAGGCGTCGAGCACTTCCAGGTACAGGAAGAGGAAGAACGCGGCCTTGCCCGCCAGGCCGATGGCGGACGGATCCTTGCCCTGCGCCTTGGCCTTCTCCTCCTCTTCGTGCTCGCGCTCCTCTTCCTCTTCGAGCTTGTCCTCGAAGAAGCTGGAGAGACCGCCGACGATGAGATACGTGATCAGGCCGGCGACGCCGGAGAGCAGCACGGTCGCCGACTTGTCGGCGTACCCCGAGCTGGTGTGCGCGTGCGTCGCGAAGGTCATCGCGGTGGCCAGCAGGACGATCAGCGCGATGCAGACCGACAGCATGTCGACCTTGCCGAGCTTGGCCAGCGGTCGCTCGAGCCAGCCCAGCCACTTGATGTCCCGGTCCTCGAAAATGAAGTCCAGGAAGATCATGAGCAGGAACATGCCGCCGAAGGCAGCGATCGCCGGGTGGGCGTCGGTGACCAGCGACTCGTACCGCTCGGGGTTGTCCAATGCGAGCTGGACCGCCTCGATGGGGCCGACCTTCGCACTGATGGCGACGATGGCGACGGGGAAGACCAGCCGCATGCCGAATACGGCGATCAGGATGCCGATGGTGAGGAAGATCTTCTGCCAGAAGGCGTTCATCTTCTTCAGGATTCCGGCATTGACCACCGCGTTGTCGAAGGACAGCGAGATTTCGAGGATCGACAGGATCAGTACGACCCCGAACGCCTCCCACCCCCACTGCCATGCGGCGAAGGCCAGTCCGATTGCCGTGATGGCAAACGACCAGCCGAAGGTTTTCAGAACCACTGGCTACCCCATCGTTAAGTACGGGTCTCCCCCGCGTCGCGCGCGGCTGTCCGCCGAGGCTTTAGGAAACGTTGACTCCGAAGTCTAGGGCGATGCCCCGCAGGCCAGACGCATACCCCTGCCCAACGGCCCGGAACTTCCATTCGCCGCCGTACCGGTACACCTCACCGAAGATCATCGCGGTCTCGCTGGAGGCGTCTTCGGAGAGGTCGTAACGGGCCAGCTCCTGGCCGTCGGCCTGGTTGACCACCCGGATGAAGGCGTTGCTGACCTGGCCGAACGTCTGGCCGCGGTTGTCGGCGTCATGGATCGAGACCGGGAATATGATCTTGTCGACGCGCTCGGGCACCTTGCCGAGGTCGATCAGCATCGACTCGTCGTCGCCGTCGCCCTCACCGGTCATGTTGTCCCCGGTGTGCTCGACCGAGCCCTCGGGGCTCTTGAGGTTGTTGTAGAAGACGAAGTACTCGTCGCCGAGCACCCGGCCGTCCTGGCAAAGCAGCGCGCTGGCATCGAGATCGAAGGGGGCTCCGGTGGTGGAGCGCGCGTCCCAGCCGAGCCCGACCAGGACCTGCGTGAGGTTCGGTGCGGCCTTGGACAGGGAGACGTTGCCTCCCTTGGCGAGCGTGACGCCCATATCTTGCTTCCTCCCCGTGGTACGGAATTGGGTGGTGAGGCGGGTCCGGCGCCGCACGCGCGGTGCGGCGCCGGACAGGAGGGGCCGGTTGCTCAGACGTTGACGCCGAAGTCCTGCGCGATGCCGCGCAGGCCCGAGGCGTAACCCTGGCCGATGGCCCGGAACTTCCACTCCGCGCCGTTGCGGTAGAGCTCGCCGAAGACCATGGCGGTCTCGGTCGAGGCGTCCTCGCTCAGGTCGTAGCGCGCCAGCTCCGTGTTGTCGGCCTGGTTCACGACGCGGATGTACGCGTTGCGCACCTGGCCGAAGCTCTGCTGCCTCGCCTCGGCCTCGTAGATCGAGACCGGGAACACGATCTTGGCGACCTCGGCCGGCACACCGGCCAGGTTCACCTTGATGACCTCGTCGTCGCCCTCGCCCTCACCGGTGGTGTTGTCCCCGGTGTGCTCGACGGAGCCTTCGGGACTCTTGAGGTTGTTGAAGAAGACGAAGTTCGAGTCGTTGGTGACCTTGCCCTCCGCGTTGGTCAGCAGGGCGCTGGCATCGAGGTCGAAGTCACCCCCGGTGGTGGTGCGGGCGTCCCAGCCCAGACCGACGATGACCGCGGTCAGGTTGGGCGCTGCCTTGGTCAGCGAGACGTTGCCGCCCTTGCTGAGGCTGACTCCCACGAGTCCTCCCATGTGTGTCAGGGGGCCGACGGACCCCCCGTGAAGCGCCGGTATCGAATCAACGACCGATCCTAGTGACCGGTTCCCGCCCGCAGCAGGGATGACGTCCGCTTTTCTCAGGACCGGGGGGGGCGTCCCGGTCCCGGAGCGCGTCGAGCGCGGTGAGGTAGTCGTTCAGGTCCCGCGCGTCGGGCAGCGCGTTGACCACCGTCCAGCGCACCGTGCCTGTCTTGTCGATGACGAAGGTGCCGCGCACCGCGCAGCCCTTGTCCTCGTCGAAGACGCCGTACGCGCGCGAGGCCTCGCCGTGCGGCCAGAAGTCCGACAGAAGCGGATACTCCAGGCCCTCCTGCTCGGCGTAGACCCGCAGGGTGTGGATGGAGTCGGCGGACACCGCGAGCAGCTGTACGTCGTCGTTGACGAAGCGCGCCAGTTCGCCCTGGAGTGCCTGGAGCTCGCCCGTACAGACGCCGGTGAAGGCGAAGGGGTAGAAGAGCAGGACGACGTTCGCCTCGCCGCGGAGGTCGGACAGTCTCACCGTGCGGCCGTGGTTGTCCCTGAGCTCGAAGTCCGGGGCCGGTGCGCCGGTCTCGATAGCCGCCATTGGATGCGCCGTCCCTTCAGGCCTTCCCGGGCCCAGTGTTCTGTCCTGCTCGTTCCCGGCCGCCAGCCTACGCACAGGGCCCCCGCCGACTGGTGTCGGCGGGGGCCCACTGGCCTTGGGCGCAGCCTGCTCGTGAGGAGTCTGCTCGGACGCGGCCGACGCCGCGGTGACTCAGCGCTTGCCTGCCTTCGGGGTCACCAGCCGGCCGGCACTCCAGTCCTTGCCCGCGCTGACGGTCTTGGTCTGGGACAGACCCGCCGTCTGGGCGGCCTCGCTGACGTCGCTGGGCTCGACGTACCCGTCACGGCCGGTCTTCGGGGTCAGCAGCAGCACCTGGCCGCCGTCCTCGAGCAGACCGATGGCGTCCACCAGCGCGTCCGTAAGGTCGCCGTCCTCGTCGCGGAACCAGAGCACCACGACGTCGGCGACGTCGTCGTACTCCTCGTCGACGAGTTCCTGGCCGGTGATGGCCTCAATACCCTCACGGAGTTCCTGCTCGACGTCCTCGTCGTAGCCGATCTCCTGGACCACCTGTCCGGGCTCGAACCCCAGGCGTGCTGCCGGGTTGGTCCGCTCCTCCGCGTGGTCCGCGGTCGCGCTCACGGATTGCCTCCTGATCATGTTTTGGGGAATACCTTCAGCCCACGCGCGTGCATGGGCGCTGGCCGTAGTCCACACGTGCGGGACCGATCGCGCAAGTACCCGGCCGTGGAGACAGCCGAAACGGTGACGGATGGGCCCGGTTCACCGCAACTCCAGACGCGGCCGGAGAGCGTCCGGTGATTCATCCCACACCATTGCGACACGTTTGTAAGCGTACGCGGCTTCGGTGGGCCATTCGAGAACGGACAACCTTACGAAACACCTGAACGCATTGGGCGTAAGGTTGCGATTTCGCCGGACCCATCCTCGGGCTGACGTCGAACCTGCTCAGCGAGCCGTGGTTACCCCTCAGTAGAGATGACGTAATGCGATTCCGGGGTACACGATGGAGGCGGCGCGACACCCTGATGACCCAACCAGCGAAGGAACAGCGTGGCTTCCGGATCCGATCGCAACCCGATCATCATTGGCGGCCTTCCGAGCCAGGTCCCGGACTTCGATCCTGAAGAGACCCAGGAATGGCTCGACTCCCTCGACGCCGCCGTCGACGAGCGGGGCCGTGAGCGCGCCCGCTACCTGATGCTCCGTCTCATCGAGCGCGCGCGCGAGAAGCGCGTCGCCGTGCCCGAGATGCGCAGCACGGACTACGTCAACACCATCGCCACCAAGGACGAGCCGTTCTTCCCCGGCAACGAGGAGATCGAGCGCAAGGTCCTGAACGCGACCCGCTGGAACGCGGCCGTGATGGTCTCGCGCGCACAGCGCCCCGGCATCGGCGTCGGCGGCCACATCGCCACGTACGCCTCCGCCGCCTCGCTCTACGACGTGGGCTTCAACCACTTCTTCCGGGGCAAGGACGAGGGCGACGGCGGCGACCAGATCTTCTTCCAGGGGCACGCCTCCCCCGGTATTTACGCCCGCGCCTTCCTGCTGGACCGGCTCAGCGAGGCCCAGCTCGACGCGTTCCGCCAAGAGAAGTCGAAGGCCCCCCACGGTCTGTCGTCGTACCCGCACCCGCGGCTGATGCCGGACTTCTGGGAGTTCCCCACCGTCTCGATGGGCCTCGGTCCGCTCGGCGCGATCTACCAGGCGCGGATGAACCGCTACATGGAGGCGCGCGGCATCGCCGACACTTCCAAGTCCCATGTCTGGGCGTACCTCGGCGACGGCGAGATGGACGAGCCGGAGTCGCTCGGCCAGCTGTCGATCGCCGCCCGTGAGGGCCTGGACAACCTGACCTTCGTCGTCAACTGCAACCTGCAGCGCCTCGACGGCCCGGTGCGCGGCAACGGCAAGGTCATCCAGGAGCTGGAGTCGCAGTTCCGCGGCGCCGGCTGGAACGTCATCAAGCTGGTCTGGGACCGGAGCTGGGACCCGCTGCTGGCGCAGGACCGCGACGGCGTGCTGGTGAACCGGCTGAACACGACGCCGGACGGCCAGTTCCAGACGTACGCCACGGAGACGGGCGCGTACATCCGCGACCACTTCTTCGGTGACGACCTCCGGCTGCGCGCCATGGTCGAGAACATGACCGACGAGCAGATCCTGCACCTCGGGCGGGGCGGTCACGACCACAAGAAGGTGTACGCGGCCTACGCGGCGGCCAAGGCGCACAAGGGCCAGCCGACGGTGATCCTCGCCCAGACCGTCAAGGGCTGGACGCTGGGGCCGAACTTCGAGGGCCGCAACGCGACCCACCAGATGAAGAAGCTGACGGTCGAGGACCTCAAGCGTTTCCGCGACCGGCTGCACATCCCGATCACGGACAAGCAGCTGGACGAGGGCTACCCGCCCTACTACCACCCGGGTCGCGCCTCCGAAGAGATCCAGTACATGCACGACCGGCGCAACTCGCTGGGCGGGTACGTGCCGACGCGTGTCGTCCGCGCGAAGCCGCTGCAGCTCCCCGCCGAGAAGACGTACGCGGCTGCGAAGAAGGGTTCCGGTCAGCAGTCGATCGCCACCACCATGGCGTTCGTGCGTGTGCTCAAGGACCTCATGCGGGACAAGGAGATCGGCAAGCGGTTCGTGCTGATCGCGCCCGACGAGTACCGCACCTTCGGCATGGACGCGTTCTTCCCGAGCGCGAAGATCTACAACCCGCTCGGCCAGCAGTACGAGGCGGTGGACCGCGATCTGCTGCTCGCCTACAAGGAGTCGCCGACCGGGCAGATGCTGCACGACGGCATCTCCGAGGCGGGCTGCACGGCGTCGCTGATCGCCGCCGGTTCGGCGTACGCGACGCACGGCGAGCCGCTGATCCCGGTGTACGTCTTCTACTCGATGTTCGGTTTCCAGCGCACCGGTGACCAGTTCTGGCAGATGGCCGACCAGCTCGCGCGCGGCTTTGTGCTGGGTGCGACGGCCGGTCGTACGACGCTGACCGGTGAGGGCCTCCAGCACGCGGACGGCCACTCGCAGCTGCTCGCCTCGACGAACCCGGGCTGTGTGTCCTACGACCCGGCCTTCGGCTACGAGATCGCGCACATCGTCCAGGACGGCCTGAGGCGGATGTACGGCGGGACCCCTGAGGAAAACGAAGACATCTTCTACTACCTGACCGTCTACAACGAGCCGATCCTGCACCCGGCCGAGCCCGAGAACGTGGACGCCGAGGGCATCCTCAAGGGCATCTACCGCTTCAAGGAGGGCGAGAAGGGCGAGCTGGCGGCCCAGATCATGGCCTCCGGTGTGGCGGTGCCGTGGGCGGTCGAGGCCCAGCAGATCCTCGCCGACGAGTGGAACGTCAAGGCCGACGTCTGGTCCGCGACGTCCTGGAACGAGCTGCGCCGCGACGCCGTCTCGGTCGAGGAGCACAATCTGCTGCACCCGGAGGAGGAGCAGCGCGTGCCGTACGTGACGCAGAAGCTCTCCGGGGCCCAGGGCCCGTTCGTGGCGGTTTCCGACTGGATGCGTTCGGTTCCGGACCAGATTTCGCGTTGGGTGCCGGGCGCGTACTCCTCGCTCGGCGCGGACGGCTTCGGCTTCGCCGACACGCGTGGGGCGGCCCGCCGCTACTTCCACATCGACGCGCAGTCGATCGTGCTGGCGGTGCTCACCGAGCTGGCCAAGGAGGGCAAGATCGACCGCTCCGCGCTCAAGCAGGCGATCGACCGCTACCGACTGCTCGACGTCGCCGCGGCGGACCCGGGCCCGGAGGGCGGCGACGCGTAACGGCCGGCGACCGGCCTTAACGGGATCATGAGCGGCGGGGACCTGCGGGTTCCCGCCGCTTTACGATGCTGGGCATGAAGGAACAGACGGCACAGATCCGGTGGGAAGAGCGCACCCACGGCCCGCTGCTGTGGCTGGCGGCGGCCTTCGCCGTCGCCTACGCCGTCCCGATCGCCCTGCCCGACGCGAGCGGCACGGTGCACCGGCTCTGCGTGTTCACCGAGTGGGCGGTGTGGGCGGCGTACGCGGGCGACTACCTCGTGCGGCTGGCCCTGGCGCCCGGCAAGCGCCTCTTCGTACGCAGCCACCCCCTGGACCTGCTCGCGGTACTGCTGCCGCTGCTGCGGCCCCTCCAGCTGCTGCGGGTGGTCTCCACACTGCTGCTGGTGGGGCGCCGGGCCAGGATGGCGCCGCAGATCCGGCTCACGACGTATGTCGGGGGCGCGGTGGTGGGTCTGCTGATGTTCGGCTCGCTGGCGGTGCTGGAGGTCGAGCGGGACGCGCCCGACGGGAACATCAAGACGCTGGGTGACGCGGTGTGGTGGTCGTTCACGACGATGACGACCGTCGGGTACGGCGACCACTCCCCCACGACGGGTCTCGGCCGGGTGCTGGCGGTCGGCCTGATGCTGTCGGGGATCGCCCTGCTGGGTGTGGTGACGGCCAACATCGCGGCGTGGTTCATCTCGCGCTTCGAGCGCGACGACGCCCAGGAGCGGCGGCAGACGGCGCTGCTGGAGGCGTTGACGGCGGAGGTGCGTGAGCTGCGGGCGCAGGTCGCCCTGTTGTCGCCGGGCGGTGCGGTCCCGGATCGGGACATGAGTGAGGGGCCGCCTGTGGAGGCGGCCCCTGCACCACGGAATCCGGTGTAGCGCGTCAGATCGACATGCCGTAGACGGCCGCGCCGCCGATCAGAGCGATGATCGCGAGGACGGTCATGATCACACCGAGGATGAAGCCGATCATGGCCACCAGATTGCCCGAGTTGAAGCGCTTGCCCATGGCGATCCAGCCAGTGATCATCGCGACCGGGCCGAGGATGATGCCGAAGGCGAAGAAGGCGATGATGCCGCAGACGAGCGATACCCAGCTGAGAGCGCTGGTGTTGGACCCGCTGCGGGTGCGTGCACTGTTGCTCGCCATGGTCACTCCCTGAGTCATGCCCTGGAATTCGTGTGATCCGGGCTTGACCACCGATTGCCCCGCTTTCCCGCTCCCATTCCCTCTCAGTTTTCCCACACCTTGAACGCCCGCACCCGGTAGGGAGACTGCGGCGTCCACGTGCCGCCACCGGGGTACGTCTCGAACTCGCCCGTCTCCGCACACTCCGCCGACTGGTACGTCGTGACGGGCCGCCCGGTGCGGTTGGCGAGGGACTGCACATCGGTACCGGCCGGCAGCACCACGCAGCTCTCGATGTCGAGGCCGGACAATTCGTGGACCTGACGCTTGCCCTTGAAGTCCGGCTTCGCCCACAGGCACAACTCCCCGGACGCGCACGCCCCGAGCCGGGGCGGCGGCGCGGCGTGGGCGGTCTGCGGCAGCAGTGCGGCGACGGTCAGGACTCCGGCCGCGAGAACGGTCGTACGCATAGAGATCAACCCCCGTGTCGTGCGGATCACTTGGGGCCGGCCTGAGCCGGCGCCTGGGACCAGCCTGAGCCGGCGCGACACCGCCGCGGAAGAGGCCGGGCCTCGTTCCACCCGGATAGGCGAAAGCCCCGCCGGACCGTCCCGGCGGGGCCTTCGTACGTACCAGGTTGACGTCAGATGTGGGCGGAGCCCGCCGCCGCGTCCGCGTTCGCACCGCGCTTGGTCAGGGTGGCGACCAGGGCCGCGACGACCGCGACCACTCCCGCGACCATGAAGGCCGAGTGCATGCCCGACACGAACGTGTCATGGATGACCGTGCCGATCTTGTCGATCACAGTCGGCTCCAGGCCGGCCTTCGACAGTTCCTTCGCCGGGACGGAGGCGAACTCGGCCGCTTCCTCCAGCTTTGGATCGACCGGGATCGAGATGCCGGCTTCCTTCCAGTTGCCCGCGAAGTCGGCGCTGACCTTGGCGGACATGATCGCGCCGAGGACCGCGGCGCCCAGGGCGCCGCCGACCTGCGGACGTACCAGATGATCGAGTCGACGCCCGCGCTGCTCGCCGCCCATCTGCGCCGCTCGACCGACTTGGAGGAGCGGCTCGCCAGGATCGTCGCGGACCGCGAGGGCCTGGACCTGGACGCCGATCCGCGGCCACGGATCGCCGTCGCGGCCTTCTCCGGCGTCATGCGGGTGACGGGCAAGCTGTGGGGACAGGGCGAGGACACCAGCGCCGAGTCGATCCGGGCACTCACCGAGCACTACCTCGACCACCTCAGACCGGCGCTCACCGCCGACTTGCACGCCCCGGCGCGCACGCCGAGTGACCTGGCGCACCAATTCTTGATCGAAACGTGATCCGCACCACTGTTTTCACGGTGACCGGCCCGCGTCTCCTAGGGTGTCCCGCAGTGACTTCTTTCGATACCACCCCCACCCTCAGCGCATGGCGCACGCTGCTCGCGCTCGCCGTCGTCTTCGTCATGCTGGCCACCTCGGGCTGGACGGCGATACGCGATCACCAGGGCAGCAGCGATCTCCGCGCCTCCGCGCTCGCGGCCTGGGCGCGGGGCGGCATCGACGGCATCAAGCTCCCGGAAGCCGGTTCGACCCACGACCGGCTCGCCCGGTTCTTCGTCGGCCTGACCGCCGCGCAGCGCGGCCGGCTCGTGGACCGCTATCCGCTCGTGGTCGGCAACCTCGACGGCGTTCCGCTCACTCTGCGCTACCGCGCCAACCACCTCTCCCTCGCCCGTGCCCGTGCGGTCGAGCTGGAGCGGATGCACGACGAACGCCTCACACCGTCGGGCCGTCAGACAGCGGACCGCCGGATGCAGCGCTTCCAGTCGCTGATGGCCGACGGCCGTCAGATCCTCGCCTTCGACCCCGTCGGCTCCGGTCGGGCCGCGGAGGTCTTCGGCGACCTCGGGCGCGCGCAGCGGGTCTCGGTCGTCGTACCCGGCGTCGACACCAACGTGGAGAGTTTCGAACGGAGCCGACGCCCCAACACCGCGCCGGTCGGCATGGCGAAGTCGCTGTACGCCGCCGAGCGCACGGCCTCGCCCCGTACCCGTACCGCCGTCATCGCCTGGGCCGACTACACCTCGCCCGTCGGTCTCGGCATCGACGCGGCGATCGGGCGGCTCGCCAGGGACGGCTCGAAACGGCTCGACTCGCTGGTGCGGGCGCTGCCCGGGAACGCGAAGGTCTCGCTCTTCTGCCACAGCTACGGCTCGGTGGTCTGCGGCCTCGCCGCCCCTTCCCTCCCACCGCGGGTCGCCGACATCGCGGTGGCCGGCAGCCCCGGGATGCGGGTGGAGAGCGCGCAGCACCTGCGGACCGGGGCGCGGGTGTGGGCCACCCGGGACAGCGACGACTGGATCGCGGACGTGCCGTACCTGGAGGTCGGCGGGCTCGGCCACGGCGCGGATCCGGTGGCTCCGGAATTCGGTGCGCGGGTGGTGTCGGCGTCCGGGGCGATCGGGCACGCCGGCTATTTCGAGCCGGGCACCGAGAGCCTCGGCAACTTCGCCGGCATCGGCGTCGGCGCGTACCGCTCGGTGAGCTGCGCGGTCGGCGACGAGGACTGCCGCGGCGGAATCTCCGGTGCGGAAGGGCACGGACGCGCGTAGAACGTTGTTGCGACCCCGCCCGGCCGCAACATCGCGCACGGCACGGAGGGGCGACGCGCGGGCGGACGCCGCATACGATGAGCCGCATGGGTGATGTGCTGGCCGGAATTCATGCCACCTGGGAGTTCGAAAGCGACTCCGTGCTCATCCGCTTCGAACGGGGGATCCGCACGCCGAAGCTGTTCCAGGCGATCGGCGAACGACGCATCCCGCACGAGGCGCTGGCGTCGGTGACCCTGACGCCGGGCAAGCGCGGGACAGTCGTTCTGCACGCGATCCCGAGACCGGGCGCCGACCCCCTCATGGAGGCCGCCGCCGGTCAACTGCGGGACAGCACGGACCCGTACCGCCTGATCCTGCCGCCGGAGCGCGAAACCCTCGCCGAGTACTACGCCGACGAACTGCGCGCCCTGCTGGGGTCGGACGCGAAGCTGCCCGCCGAGAAGTTCCTGGTGCCCGCCCCGCGGGCCCCGCTGCACTTCAAGGCGTACGACGGCAAGGCGTCCTTCGACGGGTCGCAGGTGGCCTTCCGCTGGTTCTGGACGGGCGCGTCCTCCGCGAAGTGGAAAGCCGGCGACCAGAGTTTCCCCGTACAGGATCTCGGCGGCATCGAGTGGCGCTCCCCCGACGTCTTCGACGGCTACCTGCGGCTCCTGCGGCGCGGCGGCGGACCGGTCGTACTGCCCGACCAGCCGGCCCAGGCCGACCAGGACCCGGCGGCGGTCGTCTTCGGCCTCGGCTACGGGCCGGTGCACGAGTCGCTGCCGTTCGCGGCGGCGGTACTGGGCGCGGTACGCACCGGCAGCCCGCCCCCCACCGACGCGCCCCCCATCGAGACGCCGCCCCCCGCCCCCGGACGACGCGCCCCCGCGGACATCGCCGAGCGGATCCGCCACCTGGGCGACCTGCATCAGGCGGGCCTGGTCACCGACGACGAGTTCACGGCCAAGAAGGCCGAGCTGCTCGCGGAGTTGTAAGGCGCCGGCCCCGCCTTCGGGGCGAGGGCGAGGGCGGGGCCGGGGCGAGCCCGAGGCCGGGCTGAAGCGGGAGGCTACTCTCGGCCGGCCGAGGTGAACGTCATGTCCGCGTACCGGCCGCCCGCGACCTGGCTCGCGATCGGCTCCAGCAGCTCCATCTCGGTCTCGGTCAGGAGCAGGTGGGTGGCGGCGGCGTTCTCCTCGACGCGGGTGCGCTTGCGGGTGCCGGGGATCGGTACGACGGCGAGTCCGTGCACCCGCGCCTGCTGCTGCACCCAGGCGAGGGCGACCTGCCCGAGGGTGGCGTTGCGGCCCTCGGCGAGCTTGCGCACCGGGGCGAGCAGCGAGGCGTTCGCGGCGGCGTTTTCGCCGGTGAAGCGGGGCTGCTGGCGGCGGAAGTCGTCCTCGCCGAGGTCCTTCTCGGCGCTGACGAAAGCGCCGGTGAGGAAGCCGCGGCCGAGCGGCGAGTACGGCACGAGCGCGACGCCGAGGTCCGCCGCCGCCGGTACGACACCCGCCTCGATGTCGCGGCTGAACAGCGACCACTCGGACTGGACGGCCGCGATCCGGTGCACTTCCTGCGCGGCCCGCAGCTCGTTGCCGGTGACCTCGCTCAGCCCGAGGTGCTTGACCTTGCCCTCGCCTACGAGTTCGGCCATCGCGCCGACCGTCTCCTCGATGGGGACGGACACGTCGCGCCGGTGCATGTAGTAGAGGTCGATCTCGTCGACGCCGAGGCGCTGCAGGCTCGCCTCGACGCACTGGCGGATGTACGCGCGGTCGTTGCGGATACTGCGCTGCGTCGGATCGTCCGGGTCCATGGCCAGGGCGAACTTGGTCGCGATGACCACCTCGTCGCGGTGGGCCTGGAAGAACGGCGCGAGGAACTTCTCGTTCTCGCCGGCGGCGTACACGTCCGCCGTGTCGTAGAGGGTGATGCCCAGTTCGAGCGCCCGCTCCAGCGTGGCCCGCGCCTCGTCGGCGTCGGTGGGCCCGTACGCGAAGCTCATGCCCATGCAGCCGAGTCCCTGCCCGCCGACCTCCGGCCCGCCGGTTCCAAGCTGCACTTGTTCGATCTTGCTGTCGTCGCTCATGGGGTGGTGACCCTCTCCGACGCCCTTCGGGCGTCCGCATAAAAGTCGATCTTGTAGTCCAGTACGGCAAGCGTGTCGTGAAGCTCGGCGATGCGCGAGCGCACGTCCCGGCGGGTCGCCTCCAGCAGTGCCTGGCGCGCCTCGAAGGTGTGCTCGCCCTCGCGCATCATCTCGGCGTACCTGACCATGTCGGCCACCGGCATCCCGGTCAGCCGCAGTTTGCCGACGAAGCCGAGCCAGTCCAGGTCGGTGTTACGAAACCGCCGCTGGCCGGTGTGCGAGCGCCCCACGTACGGCATCAGCCCGATCCGCTCGTACCAGCGCAACGTGTACGCCGTGAGCCCGGTGTGCGCCGCGACTTCGCTGATCGTGTAGTGGTCGTGCCCGTCGGGACGGGGGTACGGCCGGGGTCCGGCGGTGCAGGAATCGGTGCGCGCGGGTGCGGTTTCCGTCACGGTCATGGCCTCCACGCTAGGACCTTGGAGTGCGCTCCAAGCAACCGTAATCCCGCAGAACTTTCCAGGCGGCCGCGGCTAGCCTCCCGTCATGAGTTCCGTACGCCGCGCCACCGCCGCCGACGCCGGCGAAGTAATCCGTCTACGCCAAGTCATGATCGACTCGGTTTTTTCCGTCGATACGTCGACCGACTGGCACGCCGAGTCCCTGCCGACCGTACGGGAGAAACTCGCCGACCAGGACGGGGACTTCGCCGCGTTCACGATCGACCACCCGCACCGACCGGGCGCCCTTGCCGCGCTGGCCGTCGGTACGGTCGAGTACCGCATCGGGCGCTCCGGAAACCCGCGCGGCGCCGCCGGCCACGTCTTCAGCGTCGCGACCGACCCCGACCAGCGGCGCAGAGGCCACGCGCGGGCCTGCATGGAGGCGCTGCTCGACTGGTTCCGCGAGCGCGGCGTCGGGCACGTCGACCTCAACGCGTCCCCCGACGCGGAGCCCCTCTACGCCTCGCTCGGCTTCGTCCGCAAGCCGGACCCCTCGATGCGGCTGAACCTCTAGAGCCTTTACGCTCGTCACCATGCAGAGCCTGGCGATGATCGAGAACTGGCCGGTACCCACCGCGGCGGCCGCCGTCGTACGGGCGGACGGCACCCTCGCCGGTTCGCACGGCCCGACCGGCCACCGCTTCCCGCTGGCGTCGGTCACCAAGCCGCTCGCCGCGTACGCCGCGCTCGTCGCGTACGAGGAGGGCGCCGTCGAGCTCGACGAACCGGCCGGCCCGGAGGGCTCCACGGTCCGCCACCTGCTCGCCCACACCAGCGGTCTCGCCTTCGACGAGCACCGGGTGATGGCGCCGCCCGGCGAGCGCAGGCTGTACTCGAACGCGGGCTTCGATGTGCTGGGCGACCACATCGCGAAGGCAACTGACATCCCGTTCGCCGAGTACCTGCGCCAGGCGGTGCTCGAACCGCTCGGCATGACCGCGACGACGCTGGACGGTTCGCCCGCCAAGGACGGTGTGTCGACGGTTGACGACATGGCGCGCTTCGCCGCCGAACTCCAGGCCCCGCGCCTGCTGGACGTTCGTACGGTCGCCGAGGCCACCGCCGTCGTCCACCCCGGGCTGAAGGGCGTACTGCCCGGGTACGGCCACCAGAACCCGAACGACTGGGGCCTCGGCTTCGAGATCCGCGACTCCAAATCCCCGCACTGGACGGGCAGTTCGTCCTCGCCGCGCACCTTCGGGCACTTCGGCCAGTCCGGCACGTTCCTGTGGGTGGACCCGGACGCGGGCGTCGCGTGCGTGGCCCTGACGGACCGCGCCTTCGGACCGTGGGCGGCGGAGGCCTGGCCGGCCTTCACGGACGCGGTGCTGGCGGAGCCGGCGGCGTAACCGGGGCGGGTGCGGCCCTCGCCTTCCCGGAGGACAGGCACTCGAACCACACCGTCGTTCCGCTCCCGTCGGGGCGCGGCTCCACCCCCCACTCGTGAGTGACCGCGTCGACCAGGAGCAGCCCGCGCCCACCCTCAGCGAGATCGTCTCCGGCGGCCGGGAGAGGCAGTTGCGGGCAGCCGTCCGCGACCTCCACACGCACGCCACCGGCCCGGAGCAGGATGCGAGTCCGGCAACGCCGGCCGGGCACATGTCGTACGGCGTTCGCGATCAGCTCGGTCAGCGCCAGCTCGGCCGCAGCGGCCACATCAAGCAGGCCCCAGCCGGTGAGGTACAGGCGCAGGATGCGGCGCAGATGCCTGGCCGAGTGCTCACCCATGGCGAACTCGGCACGGTAACCCGCCTCGGCGTCCCGCTCCTGCGGATCGATTACGTGATTCATGTCACCAGCGTGCGAGCACATGACTACGCTCGGCTACGTACGGAAACGAACGCCGCCAGCTGTTGAACGCCGGAGGTGCCCGCTGTGGCCGACATCCAGTCCCTCGACCCCAGCGCTTCCCCGTTGGACTACTACGGCTGGGAGCTCCGCCGTCAGAGAGAGGTCAGCGGCCTCAAGCAGGGCCAGTCACGGGTGCTGGGGATCGAGAAACTCGAGTAGAACTTTAGTTTTGCGGTCTACTTGCACACCGAACTAAAGCAACCTTGCAGTTGCGCGACATCTTGTGGGGACGTCGACACCGTTCACCCGGTACCGCGTGCAGCCAAGTCAGCTGGATCTTCTCCGTCGCGGATCCTCGGCAATCCGCCTACGCCTCAGCCGAGTTCCCACATCAGCAGCTCCGCCGGCTCGTCGGCGACGACCTCCAGGTCCACCGGGGCGGTGAGGCGCGCCGCGTCCCCCGGCCCCAGCTCCTCGCCGCCGCAGCGCACGCGGCCGCGTACGACGTGGGCGTAGACGTGCGGCGCGTCGGGTACGGCTGTGCGCTCGCCCGCGCCGAGCCGTCGCACGTGCAGCATCGCGCCGGCCTCCGGGACGGCGTACGGCGTGGCGTCGGCGATGCCGCGCACGGTCTCGTACGCGGGGTCGCCGCCGGGCTCCAGCGGCGCCAGCCACATCTGCACGAACGCCAGCGGCGTCTCGGCGTCGTTGCGCTCCTCGTGCCGCACGCCGGCGCCGGCGCTCAGGCGCTGGACGTCTCCGGGGCGTACGACGGTGGCGTGGCCCTCCGAGTCTCGGTGGGTCAGCTCGCCCTCGACTACCCAGGTGACGATCTCGGTATGGCTGTGCGGGTGCTCGTCGAAACCGGCGCCGGGCGCGAGGCGCTCCTCGTTGCAGGCGACGACCGCGCCGAAGCGGAGGTGGTCGGGGTCGTAGAACTGCCCGAAGGAGAAGGCGTGCAGGGACTCGATGCCGGCTGGGGCGTCGCCGCCGCGGAAGCGGTCGGCGGAGCGCCGTACAGAAATCACCCGGCCCACGGTAGCCCCAGGTGGTGCGGCGGACGGATTCTCTCCCCGCCCCGGCGCACGGCACCCCGGCCCGCCCCCGGCACCCGCCGCCCGCCACCCGCCGCAAAGGCAACGCACACACCCGGCACCCACCGCCGCCCCGCCGATAAGGCAGTCTTGTCCCGTGCCCCAACCCGATCCTGAGCAGCCCGCCGCGACCGCCGCCCACCCGCACACCGCGACCCTGCGCCGGCTGGAGAAGTCGTCCGGTCGTCTCGCGGCGGACGCGATCGCCCGCATGGACGAGACGCTGCCCTGGTACCGGGCCATGCCGCCGGAGAACCGGTCGTGGATCGGCCTGGTCGCCCAGGCCGGCATCGCCGCGTTCACCGAGTGGTTCCGGCACCCGGAGACCCCGCAGGCGATCTCCACCGACGTGTTCGGCACCGCGCCCCGCGAGCTGACCCGGGCGATCACGTTGCGCCAGACCGTCGAGATGGTGCGTACGACGATCGAGGTCATGGAGACCGCGATCGACGAGGTCGCGGCGCCCGGCGACGAGTCGATCCTGCGCGAGGCCCTGCTCGTGTACGCACGGGAGATCGCTTTCGCCACCGCCCAGGTGTACGCGCAGGCCGCCGAGGCCCGTGGCGCCTGGGACGCCCGGCTCGAATCGCTCGTCGTGAACGCCGTGCTGTCCGGTGAGGCCGACGAGGGCGCCGTGTCCCGCGCCGCGGCGCTCGGCTGGAACTCCCCGGAGCATGTCTGCGTCGTGCTCGGCACCGCGCCCGACGGCGACAGTGAGCTGACCGTGGAGGCGATCCGGCGGGCCGCCCGGCACGCCAAGCTCCAGGTACTGACCGGTGTGCTCGGCACCCGGCTGGTGGTCATCGCGGGCGGCAGCGACAACCCGCTCCAGGTGGCGAAGGCCCTGATCGGTCCGTACGCCGCCGGGCCCGTCGTCGCCGGGCCCATCGTCCCCGACCTGCTGGCCGCGACCCGGTCCGCGCAGGCGGCCGCCGCCGGGCTCAAGGCGTGCCAGGCCTGGCAGGACGCCCCGCGCCCGGTTCTCGCGGACGATCTGCTTCCGGAGCGGGCCATCGCGTCGGACCCCGCCGCGCGGGACCAGCTGGTGGAGGAGATCTACAGACCACTGGAGGAAGCCGGCTCGGCGCTCCTGGAGACTCTGAGTGTGTATCTGGAGCAGGCGAGCAGCCTCGAAGGAGCGGCGCGGATGCTCTTCGTCCATCCCAACACCGTGCGCTACCGGCTCCGACGTGTGACAGATGTCACCGGCTGGTCACCCTCCGATGTGCGCTCCGCGTTCACGTTGCGGATCGCGCTCATCCTGGGGCGTCTGGCCGCCGGGGTTCCGCAGTCCTAGACTTTTGTTGAACACCAACAATTTGCCCGACGGTTCTTGGTCCCTGTCCCCACGGGCCCGTGGAGCCGTCCACAAGAGAGAGTGTGAGGGTGCTCGTACTCGTCGCTCCCGGCCAAGGCGCCCAGACGCCCGGCTTCCTGACTCCCTGGCTCGACCTTCCCGGCGCCGCCGACCGGCTCGCCGCCTGGTCCGACGCCATCGGGCTCGACCTCGTCCACTACGGCACGCGGGCCGACGCGGACGAGATCCGCGACACGGCTGTCGCCCAGCCCCTGCTGGTGGCCGCCGGTCTGCTGTCGGCCGCCGCCCTGGACGCCCGCGCGAACGTCGCGGCGACCGCGGGGCACAGTGTCGGTGAGATCACCGCCGCCGCGTACGCGGGCGTGCTGACCGAGGAGGCCGCGCTGGCCTTCGTGCGCACCCGTGGTCTTGGCATGGCCGAGGCCGCCGCCGTGACCGAGACGGGCATGTCGGCCCTGCTGGGTGGTGAACCCGAGGTCGTCGCCGCGCACCTGAAGAAGCTGGGCCTGACCCCGGCCAACGTGAACGGCTCCGGCCAGATCGTGGCCGCCGGCACCGCGGAGCAGCTCGCCGCGCTCGCCGACGACAAGCCCGAGGGTGTACGCCGTGTCGTGCCGCTCAAGGTCGCCGGCGCGTTCCACACGCATCACATGGCGCCCGCGGTGACCGAACTGGGCAAGGCGGCGCAGGATCTGGTCGTCGCCGACCCGTCCATCACGTATGTGTCGAACGCCGACGGCAAGACCGTCGCCACCGGCCCCGAGGTCGTCTCGCGCCTGGTCAGCCAGGTGTCCAACCCGGTCCGCTGGGACCTGTGCATGGAGACCTTCAAGGAGCTGGGCGCGACCGTGCTCATCGAGGTGTGCCCCGGCGGCACGCTGACCGGCCTCGCCAAGCGGGCGATGCCCGGTGTGAAGACGCTCGCGCTCAAGACCCCCGACGACCTCGACGCGGCCCGCGCGCTCATCGCTGAGCACGCACCGCGATAGGAGCCCGAGAGAGCATGTCGAAGATCAGGCCCAGCAAGGGCGCCCCGTACGCGCGCATCATGGGTGTCGGCGGCTACCGCCCGACCCGTGTCGTGCCGAACGAGGTGATCCTCGAGACGATCGACTCGTCCGACGAGTGGATCCGCTCCCGCTCCGGCATCGTGACCCGCCACTGGGCCTCCGACGAGGAGACCGTGGCCATGATGTCCGTCGAGGCGGCCGGCAAGGCGATCGCCGACGCCGGGATCACTCCCGAGCAGATCGACGGCGTCATCGTCTCCACCGTCTCGCACTTCAAGCAGACCCCGGCCGTCGCGACGGAGATCGCGGACCGGATCGGCGCGGGCAAGCCCGCCGCCTTCGACATCTCGGCCGGATGCGCCGGCTTCGGTTACGGCCTGACCCTCGCCAAGGGGATGGTCGTCGAAGGCAGTGCCACCCACATCCTCGTGATAGGTGTCGAGCGGCTCTCGGACCTGACCGACCTGGAGGACCGCGCGACGGCCTTCCTGTTCGGTGACGGTGCGGGCGCGGTCGTCGTCGGTCCTGCCACCGAACCGGCCATCGGGCCGACCGTGTGGGGTTCCGAGGGCGACAAGTCGGAGACCATCAAGCAGACCGTCCCGTGGTCGGACTACCGGGACGGCGAGGTGGCGAAGTTCCCGGCCATCACGCAGGAGGGCCAGGCGGTCTTCCGCTGGGCCGTCTTCGAGATGGCGAAGGTCGCCCAGCAGGCGCTGGACGCGGCCGGGATCGGCGTGGCCGACCTGGATGTCTTCATTCCGCACCAGGCGAACATGCGGATCATCGATTCGATGGTGAAGACTCTGAAACTGCCGGAGCACGTCACGGTCGCCCGTGATGTCGAAACCACCGGTAACACCTCGGCCGCCTCGATTCCGCTGGCGATGGAGCGGCTTCTGGCGACCGGTCAGGCCAAGAGCGGTGACACCGCGCTGGTCATCGGCTTCGGGGCGGGTCTCGTCTACGCCGCGACGGTCGTTACCCTCCCCTAGGCACGTCCGGAACATTCCGGGCCTGTCGCTCTACCGATTTACCTCGTAACAAGACTGAACCAAGACCGACCCACACCGACCAACACTGACCAACACCGAAGGAGCGCCGACATGGCCGCCACTCAGGAAGAGATCGTCGAAGGTCTCGCCGAGATCGTCAACGAGATCGCCGGTATCCCCACCGAGGACGTCCAGGTGGAGAAGTCCTTCACCGACGACCTGGACGTCGACTCGCTGTCCATGGTCGAGGTCGTCGTCGCCGCCGAAGAGCGCTTCGACGTCAAGATCCCCGACGAGGACGTCAAGAACCTCAAGACGGTCGGCGACGCTGCCGGCTACATCCTCAAGCACCAGGCCTGATCAGGCCGATCGAGTGTCGCCACCCGGCGGTGGCGCCGTAAAAAATTCAGCACCCTCTACACGTGGAGAAAGAATTCCTGTGAGCCCGACCAATCGCACCGTGGTCGTCACCGGTATCGGCGCAACAACACCGCTGGGTGGCGACGCCGCATCGACCTGGGAAGGTCTGCTGGCGGGACGTTCCGGCGTCAAGCCCCTGGAGGGCGAGCGTTTCGCCGAGCTGCCGGTCCGCATCGCGGCCGTCGCAGCCGTCGACCCGGCCGAGGTACTGCCCCGCCCGCTGGCCCGCAAGCTGGACCGCTCGGCGCAGTTCGCGCTGATCGCCGCCCGAGAGGCGTGGGCGGACGCCGGTTACGAGGGCAAGGCCGGGGAGGACGAGAAAATCGCCCCCGAGCGCCTCGGCACCGTCATCGCCTCCGGCATCGGCGGCGTGACCACCCTGCTCGACCAGTACGACGTGCTCAAGGACAAGGGCGTACGCCGTGTCTCCCCGCACACCGTGCCCATGCTCATGCCGAACGGCCCGTCCGCCAACGTCGGGCTGGAGGTCAACGCCCAGGCGGGCGTGCACACTCCGGTCTCCGCGTGCGCGTCCGGCGCCGAGGCGATCGGTTACGCCGTCGAGATGATCCGTACCGGCCGCGCCGACGTGGTCGTCGCCGGCGGTACGGAGGCGGCGATCCACCCGCTGCCCATCGCGGCCTTCGCCAACATGATGGCGATGTCCAAGAACAACGACGAGCCGCAGAAGGCTTCGCGCCCCTACGACACGGGCCGGGACGGCTTCGTCCTCGGCGAGGGCGCCGGTGTCGTCGTCCTGGAGTCGGCGGAGCACGCGGCCGCCCGTGGCGCGCGGGTGTACTGCGAGGTGCTGGGCCAGGGCCTGTCGGCCGACGCCCACCACATCGCGCAGCCCGAGCCGTCCGGCCGCGGTATCGCCGCCGCGATGCAGAACCTGCTCGACAACACCGGCCTCAAGCCGGCCGAGATCGTGCACCTGAACGCGCACGCCACGTCGACCCCGCAGGGCGACATCGCTGAGATCAAGGCGCTGCGCCGGGTCCTCGGCGACGACCTGGACCATGTCGCGGTGTCGGCCACGAAGTCGATGACGGGTCACCTGCTGGGTGGCGCGGGCGGCATCGAGACGGTCGCGACGGTGCTGGCGCTCCACCACCGCCTGGCCCCGCCGACCACCAACATCGACGACCTCGACGAGGACGTGAATGCGGATGTCGTCGTCGGAGAGCCCCGCGCGCTGCCGGAGGGTGACATCGCCGCGATCAACAACTCGTTCGGCTTCGGCGGCCACAACGTGGTGCTGGCCTTCCGCTCGGTCTGATCCTTCTTGTGTACGGCTGTGGCCCGCGTCCGGTTACCGGACGCGGGCCACAGCCGTACGAGTCTGTCCTACTCAGACCACCTGGTGGAGCCAGCGGACGGGGGCGCCCTCGCCCGCGTACCTGAAGGGCTCCAGCTCGTCGTCCCAAGGCTTTCCGAGGAGCTTGGCGATCTCCGCCTCCAGGTCCGTCTCGCCGCCCACCGAGCGGGCGAGAGCGGCGCGCAGGCGGTCCTCGGGGATCAGGATGTCGCCGTGCATGCCGGTGACGGCGTGGAAGATGCCGAGCCCGGGCGTGGCGCTGTAACGCTCGCCCTCGGCGGTGGGGCACGGTTCGGCCGTCACTTCGAACCGCAGCAGATGCCAGCCGCGCAGGGCGGAGGCGAGTTTGGAGGCGGTGCCCGGCTGGGCCTGCCAGGAGAACTCGGCTCTCCAGGTGCCGGGCGAGGCCGGCTGCCTGATCCAGTCGAGGTTGACCCGCACACCGAGTACGCCCGCTACTGCCCATTCGACGTGCGGGCACAGCGCACGCGGTGCGGAGTGTACGTACAGGACTCCACGTGTCGTCACCGGGACCTCCAGTGTGGGACGAGGTTCGCCTTCCCCAGCGGCCTCGCGTCCGTACCGCCTGTTCCCAGTCGGCTCCCGAGGTTGTCAACAGTAAACAGCATCGGGAGTGAATCTCCTGAAAAGGGACAGTATGTGACGTGATGTAATTTACCGGCTCCCCGGATGGGCGAAGAGCAGGTGGCTCGACGGGGAAAAGCTATCGTGCGGCGGGGGGCGGCGGGTGACGTACTGTCGGTCGTAAGGTACGTAAATTCAGGACTTTCACCCGCCGGGACGCGACCTGCGACGGCATGGGAGGAGATCACGGGATGCGCGACGACCGCCCAGGGCGCCCCGGTCGCCTCAGCCGCACCGGCCGCCGATCGCACGCGGCAGCCGTCAGGGCGACGGCGGCGCTCCTTGCTTTGACGGGCGCGCTCGCCGGGTGCGGCGCAGGGAACGACTCCGGCCGCGCCGGCACGCCGTCCGAGCGGCGCTCCTCCCCCACGCCGACTTCCGCGTGGGACAGCAGCCCGGAGTCCATCGCCGCTGTTGGGGACTCCATCACGCGTGGTTTCGACGCGTGCGAAGTGCTCGCCGACTGCCCCGAGGTGTCCTGGGCGACCGGCACGGACCGTACGGTGCGCAGTGTGGCGTGGCGGCTGCTCGGCGGGGCGGGGGCGGCCGCGCACACGTCGAACCACGCCAAGTCCGGTGCCCGGATAGCGGAACTGCCGGAGCAGATGGCGGCGGCGGTGGCACGCAAGCCGGAGCTGGTGACGGTCATGGTCGGCGCGAACGACGCCTGCCGCAACGACGTCTCGCACATGACATCGGTGGCTGACTTCCGGACGTATTTCGAGACATCGGTGAAGAAGCTCCGCGACGAACTGCCGAAGTCGCAGCTGTACGTGTCGAGCGTGCCGGATCTCAAGCGGCTCTGGTCCGAGGGGCGCAGCAACCCGATGGGCAAGGAGATCTGGAAGCTGGGCCTCTGCCAGTCGATGCTCGCCGACGCGGACGCGATGGACGCGACGGCGGTGGCGCGGCGCGAGACGGTGCGGGAGCGGGTCGTCGCGTACAACGAGGTGCTGCGGGATGTGTGTGCGGAGGATGCGCGCTGTCGGTACGACGGCGGGGCCGTGTTCGACTTCCGTTTCACCGGGACGCAGCTGAGCCGGTGGGACTGGTTCCACCCCAGCAGAAACGGCCAGCAGCGGCTGGCGGAGATCGCCTACCGCAACATCACGGCGAAGCGCCCACCGGGGTAGGTGCGGTGCGGGCGGGCGGCGCGCCCACGCCGCCCGCCCGCACCGCAAGCCCGCCCGCACCCCCGCGTCAGCCCCGCACGTCGACCGCCGCACTCAGCCGGGTATCGGTGAGCGACCGCCCCACCCGGACCTCGTACCGGCCGGGCACGAACGCCCAGCGCCCCCGTCCCTCGTCCCAGATCTGGAACGCTCGCTCCGGCAGCGCGATCTCGACCTCGGCCGACTCCCCCGCAGCCACCTCCACACTCGCGAACCCCGCCAGCCACCGCACCGGCCGCTCCACCGCGTCCGCCACCGGCGCCAGGTAGACCTGCACGACCTCGCGGCCACCGCGCGCCCCCGTGTTGCGCAGACGGACCTTCGCCGTCGTGGGCGTCGCGTCCAGGGACTCGTACTCCCAGGTGGTGTAGCCCAGGCCGTGCCCGAAGGCGTACGCCGGCTCCGTGCCTGCCTTGTCCCAGGCGCGGTAGCCGATGAAGACGCCCTCGCGGTAGTGGAGTTCGCCGTCGGCCGGTACCACGTCCGTCACCGGCGCGTCGGCGAGGGCAACCGGCCACGTCGTCGGCAGCCGCCCGCCCGGCTCCTCGGCGCCGAGGAGTACGTCGGCGAGCGCCGCCCCGCCCTCCTGCCCCGGGAACCAGCCGAGCAGCACCGCCGCCACGTCCTCGCGCCACGGCATCTCCACCGGGGATCCGGCGTTGACGACGACGACGGTGTTCGGGTTGGCGGCGGCGACCGCGCCGACGAGGTCGTCCTGGCGGCCCGGCAGGCGCAGGTCGCTGCGGTCGAAGCCCTCGGATTCGACGCCCTCGGTGGTCGCGACCACGACGACCGCCGTATCGGCGCCTCGGGCCGCCTCGACGGCCTCGGCGATCAGCTCGTCCGCGTCCCGATGCGGCGCGCTGTGCAGGAACGAGAACATGACCGCGGGCAGCGGCGCGTCGTCCGCGCGGCCGACGGGGTGGCCGAGGGAGACCTCCACCGGTTCCCCGGCGGTGAGGCGAACGCGGCCGCGTTCGGCCGGCGCACCGAAGAACGCCTCGAAGGGGTCGGCCTCGTCGGCCATCTCCTGTACGCCGTCCCACACGACCTCACCGGCGACGGTCAGCGTGAACGCGCCGAGGCCGCGCGTGCCGAAGGCGTGCTCGCCGCTCTCTCGCGGGGTGAAGACGCCCTGCACCTCGACGCTGTGCAGCGTCTCGTGGGTGAGGCCCTGTAGGACGGCGTGCAGGTCGTTGCCGATCCACTGGACCTGGCCGCCGGGGAGCGAACGGCTGCCGATGACCGTTCCGGCCGCGTCACGGCAGACGGCTCGGAGCTCGAAGCCCTGGTCGGCGGGGCTGAGTTCGTCACTGGGGTCGGCCCCGACGGCGTACGTCAGCATGGACTCGGGCAGTGCGGCCGTGAGACCGTCCAGGGGGGCGACGACGCGCTCCGGGAAGACGGTGGCGGAGCCGCCGCCGAGGACGCGGGCGTCACGGGCGGCCGCGCCGATGAGGGCGAGCCGCCGGATCTTCGTCGCGTCGACGGGCAGTGCGTGATTCTCGTTCCGTACGAGCACGAAGGAGCGGCGGGCCACCTCGCGGGCCAGTGCCTGGCCGCCGACGGGCGCGGGCGGCTCGGTGACGACGGCGGGGGCGCCGTCGAGGATGCCGACGCGGGCGGCGAGCCGCAGGACGTTGCGCACCGCGCCGTCGACGGCGGACTCGTCGACCTGCCCGTCGCGGACGGCTCCGGCGAGCGCCTCGCCGTAGACGGTGGTGGGTCCGGGCATGGCGACGTCGAGGCCGCCCTCGATGTCGCCGCGGGTGGAGCGGGCGGCCATCCAGTCGGAGACGACGTAGCCGTCGAAGCCCCACTCGCCGCGCAGCACCTCGTTCTGGAGGTAGCGGTGCTCGGTCATGGTGACGCCGTTGACCTGGTTGTACGCGGTCATGATGCCCCAGGGGTGGGCGTTCTTGACGATGGCCTCGAAGGGCGCGAGGTACAGCTCGCGCAGGGGGCGTGAGGTGATGATGTTGTCGACGGTGAAGCGGTCGGTCTCCGCGTCGTTGGCGACGAAGTGCTTGACCGTGGTGCCGACGCCGCCGTCCTGCACGCCGTTGACGTAACCGGAGGCGATCTCTCCGGTGAGGTACGGGTCCTCCGAGTAGCACTCGAAGTGGCGCCCGCCGAGCGGCGAACGGTGCAGGTTCACGGTGGGGGCGAGGAGGACGTGGACGTCCTTGCGGCGGGCCTCCTGGGCGAGCAGGCGCCCGGCGCGGCGGGCGAGCTCCGGATCCCAGGTGGCGGCGAGGGCGGTCGGGGAGGGCAGGGCGATCGACGGGTCGTCGGCGCTCCAGCGGACACCGCGTACGCCGACCGGGCCGTCGGACATGACCAGGGATTCGAGGCCGATTTCGGGGAGCGCGGGCAGCGACCACATGTCCTGGCCGCCGAGCAGCCTGGCCTTGGCGTCGAGGTCGAGCTTGCCGAGGGCCGCCTCGACGGCCGCCTCGCGGGCCCGGTCCGCGTCCGGAGCCGGGGGCTGGGTCGGCTGGGGCGGGTCGTGGGGCAGGTGCTGGGCCGGGTCCTGGGCGCTGGGGTCGACTGCCACGGCGGTACCTCCTCGTTGAAGTCCTGCTGGGTGCTCTCCATCCATAGTCACTCGATACCTGTAAGTCGGTAGGTTTCGTAATCCCTTCGTTACTATTAACGATGGCGTAGCGTCCTGCCGGCAAGGACGACGGAAGGAACCAGGACCATGGCCAGGGCCAGGAGCGAGGAGCGGCGGGCGGAGATTCTGCGCGCGGCCCTCGCGGTGATCGCCGAGCGCGGCTACCGGGGCGCGTCGCTGAACGCGGTCGCCGAGCGGGTCGGCCTGACCCAGCAGGGACTGCTCCACTACTTCCCGACCAAGGAGGCCCTGCTCGTTGCCGTACTGGAGGAACGCGACCAGTGGGACACGGGCGGCTCGGGGCGCGGCGGCGGGGCGTGGCGGCCGGACCTGCTCGAATCGCTGGTCGAGTACAACGCGATGCGGCCCGGCGTCGTACAGACCTTCTCGGCGCTACTGGGCGAGAGCGTGACCGAGGACCATCCGGCGCGGGACTTCTTCACCCACCGTTACACGCAGGTCCGCGAGGGCATGGCGGCCGCCCTGCGCGGCGAGTACGGCGATGCACTGCCCGGCGGGCTCACGCCGGAGCAAGCGGCTCCGCTGCTGGTCGCGGTCATGGACGGGCTCCAGTACCAGTGGCTGCTCGACCCGCAGTCGGTGGACATGCCCGCAGCGTTCCGCGACTTCCTGTCACTCCTGCAACGCCGGACCGCCCCGTAGCGCGCGGCGCAGGCGTAACGGGATACTGCGGGCCACCTGAGCCACTGACGGCACTTGAGCCGCTGACGGAAGGACCCGCCCGTGCCCGCGCCCCGGATACGCCCCAGGCAGTACGCACTTGGTGCCGCACTTCTCGCCCTCGCGCCGATGCTTGTCGCACAGCCGGCCACGGCAGCCCCGGCGCCGCCTGCCCCGACCGTCGAGGAGCAGCGACTCGACCGCGCCGCCCCGCAGGAGATCCTGCGCCGCAGCGGTTTCGACGCCGTGGCGCCGGACTTCGCCGAGGCGCTGGGCAGGGCGGGCTCGTACGCCGCGGCCGAGCGGGCAGTGGTACGCCGCGCCTCCGCTCTCTGGCAGCGGGCCGTGGACCGGGCGCAGGGGCGGGGCCCGGCGGCCGGGGACCTGAGCCGGGACGACGACCGGCCGCTGTACTGGGCGCGGCTGGGCATGACGCGGGAACTGCGCCAGTGGCAGCCCCGGTTCGGCCTGTCATCCACGTCGCGGGCGACGCTGCTGGACCGCCTGGAGCGGGCGTCGCGCGGCCAGGACTCGATCCGTTTCCGGGCGGGCAGCAGGGCGGACGACAGCGCGGGCGGCAGGGTGGCCGGCAGGGTTGACGTCAAGCGGGTGCTGGTCACCGGCTTCGACCCGTTCACGCTGGACCGGGACACCCGTATCAGCAACCCGTCAGGCGCGACGGCGCTCGCGCTGGACGGCACGGTCGTACGCACCGCAGCCGGCTTCGCGCGCATCGAGACGGCCGTCTTCCCCGTCCGCTGGCAGGACTTCGCCGACGGCACGGTCGAGCGCACCCTGCGCCCGCATCTGCCGGACCTGGACCTCTTCACGACGGTGAGCCAGGGCAGGGCCGGCCGTATCGACATCGAGCGCACCAACGGCGCCTGGCGCGGCGGCTTCCCGGACAACGAGAACGTCTCACGCACAGAACAGGTCCCGGTGACCGACCCCGCCTCCCAGCCGCAGTGGACGTCGACGACCCTCCCGTACGCCGACATCGTGGCGGCGGACACGGGCCGCTTCCCGGTCTACGACAACACCTCCGTGACCGAGATCCCCACAGGCGCCACCACCCCGGTCGTACGCCCGGACGGCCCGACGCCCGGTTCGACGGCGCGCGCTGGAGGGGGCGGCGACTACCTCTCCAACGAGATCGCCTACCGTGCCACCCTCCTCCGCGACCGCCTGCGCCTGACCGGCCTCCCGGGCGGCCATGTGCACACCCCGGTGCTCCAGTTCGGCCCCGGCAACACGACGGAGATCACCGACCCGGCGTTCGTACGCAACCGGCTGGACATCATCGCCCAGGTCCGGGCCATCGTGACCACGGCGCTGGGCCCCCGGCGCTCGTGCCGTTCAGCGGGCGAGGCCCAGGGTGACGCCGAGGCCGACCAGTGCCAGTACTGAGCCGATGGCGCGGTTGTCCTTGGGGGTGTCTGACAATTCCCCGTGGGTCAAGGAGCAGCGTCCGGTGCGTGCGATCGCAAGGCGCCGGACAGTCCTCGTAGCGGAGCTACTAGGGCTTTTCGGCAACGCTGCGAGCGTGCGTGCCGGACGCCGCGGGGAATTGTCAGACACCCACTAGGCGCTGACCGGGGGCACCGTCGCGTTGACGGTGTCCGCGTCGGCCGACGGCTCCCGCAGCAGGTCCCGGGCCATCAGCGTCGCCCCGGCGACCGCGCCCGGCATCAGGAACACGGCGACCACCGGCACGAGGAAGGCGAGGGTCAGCGGGACGCCGAAGCCGAGGGTGAGCATGCGGCGGCCGCGCAGCAGGGTGAGGCGCTGCTTCAGGTCGATGTCACGGCGCTGGAGTGCCACCGCGATCAGCTCGTGCGCGAGGAAGAACCCGGACACGCAGAAGCCCAGCACGGGCACCACGGTCTGGCCGATGACGGGGATGAAACCGCAGGCGAAGAGCAGCACCCAGTACAGCAACACCCGGGCGAGGATGCGCACGCTGTCGCGCGCGGAGATCCACAGCTCCCGCATCAGGGGCAGCCCCGACTCGGGGGCGGTGCCGTCGGGCGACACGGAGCGGTCGACGCGCTCGGACAGCGACTCGTAGAAGGGCTGGCCGACGAGCAGCGTCACGGCGGTGAAGGTGATCACCGCGAGGAACAGGGCGAGCACGAAGAGCAGTGCGGTCAGCGCACCCCGGAAGACACCGACCAGGGTCGAGCCCCAGTCGTCCGCGAAGGGTGTGGCCCAGGCGACGAAGTCGTCGGCGCCGTACGCGAGGCCGATGAGGGCGCCGGCGTACAGCACGAGGGTCACCAGACCGGGCAACAGCCCGAACCCGTACGACTTCCCGTGCCGGCCGACCCACCGCTGGCCCTTCAGCAGGTAACCGAAACCCACCCCGAAATCACGCATGTGTTCAGCCTATCGGGAGGAACGGGTCGAGCGTGCGTCGGTATTGCGTGCCGGGGCGGCCGTCGAGGGTGACGGGGCCCGTCGGCAGGAAGGCGTTGCGGGACAGGACGGCTTGGGAGGCCGGGTTGTCGGTGGTGGCGGCTGCGGTGAGGGTCCTGAGGCCGTAGTCGGTGGCGGCGCGGGCGCAGATTTCGCGTACTGCGGCTACTGCCAGCCCTCGGCCGGTGGCGTGTTCGGCGATGCGGTAGCCGAGGTCGGCGGTGGTGCCGGTCACGTCGACCAGGTTGACCCGGCCCAGGACCGCACCCCGGTCGTCCACGAGCAGGTGGAAGTGGAGCAGGCCGGCTTCCTGCTCGGCGAGGAGGGTGGCGTGGCGGGCCGCGAAGTGGGTGAAATAGTCGTCGCCCCGGTCGGGTACGGAGCGCGCGAAGTAGTCCCGGTTCTCCCGCTCGAAGGCGAGCAGGGCCGGGGCGTGGTCGTCGCGCAGGCGCGTCAGTTGCAGGGGCGGTGGGAGCACTGGTGGAACATACAACAGGGGTCACAACTGCTGGGCGAGCACATGGCTTTAGCGAACATGAACACGATGGGGTGGACGGTGTGACGTTCTGCGGGTGTGTCGGGCGGGGGTGCGTGACGTTCTCGGTGCGATCTGGGACGCGGGGTGTGGCGTCAGCAGTCGGGGCCCCCGTTTCACCAGAGAGATGGCTCGGGGCCTCCCCGTCGCCTCTGGGCACACCCACATGGCCAGGTCGTAGGGATTCCGCCCGCCCGGGACGGACCGCACACACGATATGCGTCGCCACCCGGGACGCGAAAGCGGAGGACCAGTGCGCCCAAGACCGTTCGGGGCGTGCCGGCGAGACAGGACTCACTCCTGCTCACCGCCCAGGAACGGTTGGCCACGGCACCTCTTGATTTCGATCGGGCCGACCGCCCTTCCTGAAGCCGGGCGGGCCAGAAGTGCCGGGCACAGCGAAAGGCCGCACTCCTTGGGCGGGGTGCGGCCTTTCAGGCCCTGGCGGGCGGCGTCCGGATCAGACGACCGACAGCTCGACCTTGATGTTGCCGCGGGTCGCGTTCGAGTACGGGCAGACCTGGTGCGCCTTCTCCAGCAGGTCCTTCGCGGTGGCTTCGTCCACGTTCGGGATGTGCGCGGAGAGGTGCACCTCAAGGCCGAAGCCGCCGGCGTCCGTCGAGCCGATGCCGACCTTCGCCGTCACGGTCGAGCCCGAGATGTCCGCCTTCTCCTTGCGGGCGACGACGCCGAGCGCACCCTGGAAGCAGGCGCTGTAGCCGGCGGCGAAGAGCTGCTCCGGGTTGGTGCCCTCGCCGCTGCCGCCCATCTCCTTCGGCGGGTTGACGACTACGTCGAGCTTGCCGTCGTCCGATGCGACCCGGCCGTCACGGCCGTTCTCGGCGGTGGCGACGGCGGTGTACTTCACGGCTATGTTCTGGATGGTCATACTGAGGATTCCTCCTGCTGTGTACGTCGCGACTCGCGCCCACGACCGCGACGGCCTGACGGTGAGCCTATCGGTTGAGCGAAACGATCATCTTTCCGGTGTTCTCGCCCCGGAGCAGACCGACGAAGGCGTCGTAACCGTGCTCGATGCCCTCGACGTGCGTCTCGTTGTACCTGAGCTCTCCGGAGCGGATCCAGCCCGAGACGTCTTCGACGAACTGGCCCTGGAGCGCGGCGTGGTCGCCGACCAGGACGCCCTGGAGCCGCAGCCGCTTGCCGATGATGAGCGCCATGTTGCGCGGGCCCGGCGCGGCCTCGGTGTCGTTGTACTGGGCGATCATGCCGCAGATGGTGGCGCGGCCGTGCACCTTCAGCGAGCCGATGGCGGCTTCCAGGTGCTCGCCGCCGACGTTGTCGAAGTACACGTCGATGCCGTCGGGGGCCGCCGCACGCAGCTGCTCGGCGACCGGGCCGTTCTTGTAGTTGAAGGCGGCGTCGAAGCCGAGTTCCTCTACGAGGTACTTGACCTTTTCGTCGGAACCGGCCGAGCCGATGACGTGCGAGGCGCCCCGGAGCTTCGCCAGCTGGCCGACCTGGCTGCCGACGGCGCCGGCCGCGCCGGAGACGAAAACGGCGTCGCCCTCCTCGAACGAGGCGACCTCGAAGAGGCCCGCGTACGCGGTCAGGCCGGGCATGCCGAGGACACCGAGATAGGCGGAGAGCGGGGCGAGCGACGCGTCGACCTTGGTGGCGTGGCGCGCGTCGACATCGGCGTACTCCCGCCAGCCGAGACCGTGCAGTACGTGGTCGCCGACCGCGAAGCGGTCGTCGGCGGAGGCGATGACCTCGCCGACCGCGCCGCCGTCCATCGGCTCGTCGAGCTTGAACGGCGGGACGTACGACTTCGTGTCGTTCATCCGGCCGCGCATATAGGGGTCGACCGAGAAGTGGAGGTTGCGGACCAGGATGCGGCCCTCGCCCGGCGCGGACACGGGGGCCTCGCGCAGGGCGAGGTCCTCGGCCTTGGGCCAGCCGTGCGGGCGTGCGACGAGGTGCCAGGAGCGGCCGGTCGTGGGCAGTGCGGTCATGCTGTGCGACCTCCTAGAAAAGCTTCAGATGATGAAACAACCATGCTCCTCAATATTTCATATTGTCAAGTAAATGGGTACGATGGCGCACATGGCCCCTCCAACAGACCCCCTGACCCTCGAAGTGGTCGAGCTCATCGGCGAGGTCGTCTCCCGCTACCACCAGGAGTACGACGAGGCGGCGGCCAAGCACTCACTCACCGGTGCGCAGGCACGTGTGCTGGCACTGCTGTCCACGGAAGCGACGCCCATGCGGCGTATCGCTCAGAAACTGAAGTGCGAGCCGTCGAACGTCACCGGGATCGTCGACCGGCTGGAGGCGCGCGGTCTCGTCGAGCGGCGGCCGGACCCGGCCGACCGGCGGGTGAAGGTGGCCGCCGCGACGGAGGAGGGACGGCGGACCGCCGCCAGGCTGCGGGATTCGCTGGACTTCGCGGGCGAGCCGCTCGGGGAGCTGACGGACGACGAGCGCACGGCGCTGCGTGACCTGCTGCGGCGGATGCTGGGGGGCTGACCGCCGGCGGCGGTAGCGCTCGGGTGCACCGCCGCACAGGTGCACCACCACGCTCTGGTGCACCGCCACGCTCAGGTGCACCACCACAGGAAGCGGTCGCATGTCTCGGTGGGGGCGGGTGTGGGAGTCGGGGTCGGCGCCGGGCCCTGACCCGGGTCCGACGACGACGCGGGGGGCGGGGGTGGCGGCGCGGGTGCGGGTGCGGACGGCGCACCGCCGCCGTCCCTGGTGCGTGAGGGCATACCACCTGATGCGGGGTCCGGCGCGGCGGGCGGTTCGGGGGCGGAGGTGGCGGTGGCGGTGGCGGTGGCCTGAGTGAACGGGGCCTTCGACGCCTCTGCGGACGGGGAGCCGCTCTCCGAGGCGGAGGCCGAGGCGCTGCTGCGTACTGACGTCGACGGGGCCGGCTGCGAACGGTCGGTCGTCTCGGCGCCGACAGGCCGGGCATCGCTGGTCGAGGCCGGGCGGCGGTCCGGGTCGCCGTCGTCGTCCCCGTCGTCCTGCGCGGACCCCGCCGCCCGGCTGTCGCCGGTGGACTCCGTGGTCAGCTCGGCCAGGCTCAGCGCACCCCCGGCCAGTACCGCACCCATGCACAGCAGGAGCACCTTGCGGCCACGGCGGCGGTGCGCCCTGGGTGAGCTGCGGGCCTTGCGGGCGCCGCTCGCCCCCTTGGCCCGTCGCGCGGCTGCCCGACCGTCGGCCCCGGCGGGGGCGGCGGGGTCCGCGGGGTCCGCGGGGGCGTTGCCGGCGCCGTCGTCGAATCGGCCGTCGTCGTCTTCGACGGGCGGCTGTGGGGCGGCGTGGCCGAGTTCGTCGGCGGGGGCTCCGCATCCGGCACAGGCCAGCGCGCCGTTGAGATGCCTGCGGCAGGAGTAGCAGTAATCCATGGCGCCCGCAGATTATGCGCGCGGCAGGCAACTGCGGGAGCTGCCGCTGTGAAAATCCTGTGTGGAACCAGACGTTCCGCTGCGTGTCAGTGGGTCACGGCAGGATGGAACCATGCATACGGGTACGCATCCCAGCCATCCTGGCAATCCCTTCGGACCGCGCGAGTTCCAGCTGGTCCTGCTGCGCAGAATGGCCGACCACCAGCCGGACCTCGTCGAGGACGCCCGCCGCCGGCTGGGGGCGAACCTGCCCGAGATGCGCGAGGCGAACCGCAGATGGCAGGCCATGACGCGGTCACGCAGGGCGCGGGGCGCGGTGGCGCGCTACCGGTCGGTGCTCGGGCCGCCCGAGACGTCCGTACGCCGCAGGATCGGCGACCTGGAGTGCGACGCCCTCGCGTGGCCGGTGCCGCTCTGGCCCGGGTTGCGCTTCGAGGTGCTGACCGCACCGGGCGGCGCCGTCTGGAACGAATGGCTGGTCCGTGCCCCCGGCGCGGCCGGGCCCGACCTGCGTACGGCCGACGACCTCCTCCCCTGGTCGGCCACCGTCGACGAGGTGGCCCGCGCCTTCGCGCCCGCCCGGCCCATGGAGGGCACCGCGCCCACGCGATGGCGGCTCGGGCTGACCCTGGACGACGGCAGGGCGTGCGTCGCGGAGTTCACCTGGGGGCTCCTGCAGCGGGTGGAGTTCCCTGACGGCCCATAACACAGGCAGGCCCGGATTCCGGCACACCCTGCGGCGTGGCGTCGGCCCGTACGCCCGACCGGCGCATCCCAGCGCGCGCACGGCCCCCGGCGGCCGCACGATGCGAAGCAGGACCGGCGCCCGCCGGCCCGCCCGTCAGCGCTCTCGGGAGAACCTGCCGTGACCGTCAGTCTTGAGCAGTTGCGTCGTTGCCACATCGCCGTCGACCTCGGGGCCGCCAGGACCCGGGTGTTCGTCAAGGGGGTCGGGCTCGTCGTCGACGAGCCGAGTGTCGCCGCCGTGAACACCCGCACCGGCGCGCTCATCGCCGTCGGCGCCTTCGCCGAACAGATGACGGGCCGCACGCCCGACTACATCCGTGTCGTACGCCCCGTCTCGGGCGGCACCGTCGTCGACATCGAGATGGCGCAGCGCATGCTGCGCCAGCTGATCGGTGAGAAGCTGCGCCGCCAGTTGCGGCGCAAGCCGCGGCTGCGCGCCGCCGCCTGCACCCCGCACGACAGCGACCCGCTCGCCCGGCGCGCTGCCGTGGAGACCCTGATCGGCCTCGGCGCCCGCCGCGTCGAACTCGTCGACACCCTCATCGCCGCGGCCGTCGGCTGCGGGCTTCCGGTGGAGCAGCCGTCGGCCACCATGATCATGGTGTGCGGGGCGGCGACGACCCAGGTCGCGGTCCTCTCGCTGGGGTCGATCGTCACCGCCCTGCGGATCCCGGTCGGCGGCAACGCCATCGACCACGCGGTGATCCAGCACCTGCGCCAGCACCACGAACTGATGCTGCCGAGCCAGTCCGTACGACCGCTCCAACTGGCCCTCAGCGGCAACGGCCTGACCGCGGAAGGTCCCGCGTCCACCGTGATCCACGGCAGGGACGTGGCCACCGGCCTCGCCCGCTCGGTGCACGTCGACACCGCCGCCGTCCGTCAGGCGATCCACACCCCGCTCACGGCCGTGATCGACGGCATCGGGAAGGTACTGCGCGACTGCCCGCCGGACCTGGTGGCCGACCTCGCCGACCGCGGCATCATGATGGTCGGCGGCAGCGCCCTGCTGCCGGGCCTGGACCAGATGCTGCGCGACGCGACGGGTATGCCGGTGCACATCGCGGAGCGGCCGGACATCTGCTCGGTGCTCGGGCTCGGTGCGATGCTGGAGGGGAAGATCCAGCCGCTGGTCCTCGAAGCGATCAACGGCTGAGACCGACGACTGGAAGCAGCGGCTGCGGCTGAACCCACGACAGAGAGCAGCGACTGAAGGCAGGGGCTGAGGGCAGGGGCTGAGCGGCGCGGCGCGGCGGGAGGCGGCTTCCTTGAATCAGGAGAACGGCGCACGCCTCGCTCCCCGGCTGCCGATGCTCCTGGAGGCCGTGCTGGGCGTCGGCTCCGAGCTTGAGCTGCACCCGACGCTTCAGCACATCGTGGACACCGCCACCGAACTGGCGGGGGCGCGCTACGGCGCGCTCGGCGTCGTCGACCCCGAGCGCGGCACGATCACCGAGCTGTACACGGCGGGCGCCGACGAGGAGGCGCGCCGGCGCATCGGGCGGATGCCGGACGGGCACACCGGCCTCCTCGGCCTGCTCATCCAGGAGCCGCGCCCGCTCCTCGTCCCAGACATGACCGCCGATGTCCGCTCGGCGGGCCTGCCGCAGGGGCATCCGGACATGAGCTCCTTCGTCGGGGTGCCCATCCGGGTCCACACCGAGGTCTTCGGCAACCTCTACCTCACCGAGAAGCGGGGCGCGGAGGCTGCCGGCGGTTTCACCGTCGACGACCTCGCGCTGCTTCGGGTGCTCGCCTCGCAGGCCGGCATCGCGATCGGCAACGCCCGGCTGTACGAGACGGCCCGGCGGCGGGAGCGCTGGATCGAGGGGGCCGCGGCCTGCACCACGGCCCTGCTCACGGGCGAGAGTGTCGAGGACGCGCTGATGACGGTGGCCGAGCAGGCCCGTATCCTCGCCGGCGCCTCGGCGGGTGTCGTCCTGCAGCCCACACCCGAGGGCGGCATGGAGATCGTCGCCGCCTCGACGCTCGGCGACCCGGCGGACCTCATCGGTACGGTCATCGAGCCCGGCAGCGCAGTGCTGGAGCAACTGCTCGGCGGGGAGGCGGTGTTCATCGAGGACTCGGCGACCGACAGCCGGATGACCACGCAGGTACGGAGCCGCTTCGGGCCCAGCATGATGCTGCCGTTGCAGAGCGGCGGGAAGCTGATCGGCACGCTCGCGCTGCCGCGGCGGCGGGGCGGTCCCGCGTACTCGCCGGTCGAGCAGTTGCTCGCCTCGCAGTTCGCGTCCCAGGCGGCGCTCGTGCTGGTGCTGGCGGGCAGCCGGCACGACCGGGAGCGGCTCGCGGTGTTCGAGGACCGCGACCGGATCGCGCGTGACCTGCACGACCTCGTGGTGCAGCGGTTGTTCGCCACCGAAATGATGCTGGAGTCGACGCGGCGGCGGGCGGCCGGCGGCTCCGCCGACTCCTCCGCACAGTCCTCCGCCGACGGCATGGACGAGCTGCTGGGCACGGCGGTCGACGAGCTCGACTCCACGATCCAGGAGATACGGACGGCGATCTTCGCGCTGCAGCAGCCGCCGGCGGACGCGCCGGCCACCTTCCGTGGCCGCGTCCTGCGCGAGACGGCCGACGCGGCCATGCTGCTGGGCTTCCAGCCCTCGGTGCACTTCGCGGGGCCGGTGGACGCGCTGATCACGGAACCCGTGGACGGGCTGCTGCTGGGGGCACTACGGGGTGCGCTGGCGGCGGCGCACCGGCGCCGGGGGGTCACTTCGGTTGATGTGACGGTGGACGCGCGGAGTGGAGGCTTGGGCGGGGGCGGGGATGGTGACGCGGGTGGTGGGGTGCGGCTTGTCGTCGTCGACGACGGGGAGCGGGGGGATGGGGGGTCGGGCGGGACTACGTTCGCTTGGGAGTCGCCGGTGTGACGGCGGGTGGGGTGCGGGTGGGGCTTGTCCTGGCCGGCTGGGTCTTGCGGGGCGGGGGTCGTAGGGTCGGCGCATGGCTGACTCCTGCGCGTTGTTTCCCGCCCTTGTCGTACGGCCCGACCGGACCGCGCTGCGCTTCGGCGCGCGCTCCCTGACCTACGCGCAGCTCGCGGCGGCGGCCGGCGCACAGGCGGCCGGGATCGCGGGCGCCGGGCGGGTCGCCGTGTGGGCGACTCCCGGCCTGGAGACGGCGGTGGGGGTGGTCGCCGCGCTGCTGGCGGGGGTGCCCGCGGTGCCGCTCAACCCGAAGACCGGGGAGCGGGAGCTGGCGCACATCCTGGCGGACAGCTCGCCGTCGGCGGTGCTGACCGCGCCCGGCGAGCGGCTGCCGGAGGCGCTGCGCGGGATGGAGCGTATCGACGTGTCGGTCGACGGCGACGGCCTGCCGGAAGGTCCGATGCCCGGTGAGCCGGATCCCGGATCGGCCGCGCTCATCGTGTACACCTCGGGGACCACCGGCCCGCCCAAGGGCGTCGTCCTGTCACGCCGGGCCATCGCCACGACACTGGACGCGCTGGAGGACGCCTGGGAGTGGACGGCCGACGACGTGCTGGTGCACGGGCTGCCGTTGTTCCACGTCCACGGCTTGATCCTGGGTGTCCTCGGCCCGCTGCGGCGCGGCGGCGAGGTGCGCCACCTCGGGCGGTTCGACGTGCCGGGCGTCACGCGCGAGTTGTCGGCGGGCGCGACGATGCTCTTCGGGGTGCCGACGATGTACCACCGGCTGGCCGAGGCGCTCGACACCGACCAGGAACTCGCGAAGGCCCTGGCGGGCGCCCGGCTGCTGGTGTCCGGGTCGGCGGCACTGCCCGTACGCGACCACCGGCGGATCACGGCGGCGACGGGGCGCACCGTCGTCGAGCGGTACGGGATGACCGAGACCCTGATGAACACGTCGGTACGGGCCGGCGGCGAGGCCCGCCCCGGCACGGTCGGGCAGCCGCTGCCGGGGGTCGAACTGCGGCTGGTGGACGAGGTGGACGGCGTCGGCGAGATCCAGGTGCGCGGGCCGAACCTCTTCACGGAATACCTGAACCGGCCCGAGGCGACCGCCGAGGCCTTCGACGGGACCTGGTTCCGTACGGGCGACATGGCGACCAGGGACGCCGACGGCTGCGTACGCATCGTCGGACGCAAGGCCACCGACCTGATCAAGAGCGGCGGCTACAAGATCGGCGCCGGAGAGATCGAGAACGCGCTGCTGGAGCATCCGGGGGTGCGGGAGGCCGCCGTGACGGGTGAGCCGGACGAGGATCTGGGGGAACGGATCGTGGCGTGGGTGGTCGCGGTGGACGCCGGACGGCCGCCGTCCGCGGCGGAGTTGGCCGATCATGTGGCCGGGCTGCTCGCCCCGCACAAGCGGCCGCGTGTGGTGCGACACGTCGATGCGCTGCCCCGCAACGACATGGGCAAGGTTCTGAAGCGGTCGCTCCTGCCCTGACCGGAGCGGTCTGACCCTGGCGGCCCTGGTCCGGACCGGTCCTGCCCGGACCTGCACGGCCCGGCGGATCAACGGCGCACGGTGGTACAGGGGGCGCTCATGCGTGGGGGCGCGCGCCCCGAGCGCCTTGGTGTGGATGTTCCTGACCCCGTATGAGGGGCACTTGGTTCCCGAGGGAATGGTTGGCTGCCCGCAGGACGCCGTGAGGCCGAGAGGCCACGAGGGCTGGAGACTAATGATCCGCGTACTGATACTGCACGAGGCGCGTCTGTTCAGGTCGGCGCTGGTGGCGCTGTTGAGACCGGAGAGGACACTCGATGTCTCCTCGGCCTGCTGGAGCACGGCGGGGAGCCGGTCCCGGTCGACCATGCCACATGTGTACGTGGTGGACGCGGACTGCCCGCGGTCCTTCTCGGGCTTCGCCGCCTCGGGGATGGTGCCGGGCACAAACGGCGGGCAGGCGGGCCTGCTGGTGCTGGCGACCTCCCGCAAGCCGGGGCTGCTGCGCCGGGCGTACGACGCGCGAGCACTCGGGTACGTCGACAAGGGGGCCTCCCCCGAGCGATTAGTCGAAGCGATCAGCAAGGTCGCGGGTGGCGAACGATTCGTCGATGAGTCGCTCGCCTTCGATCTGCTCCAGGCAGCCGAGATGCCGTTGACCCGCCGCGAACTTGGCGTGCTCTCCCTCGCCGCGGAGGGCCTATCCATCGCAGAGATAGCCGGTGACCTGCACCTTTCGCCCGGTACGGTCCGCAATTACATGGCGATGGTGACACGGAAGATGGGGGCCAGGAACCGGGTGGACGCCATCCGGATGTCGCAGAGCGCCGGCTGGCTGTGAGCTGCTGAGGGTCGGGCGGGGGAGGCTCGGACGGGCGAGGGTCGGGCGGGGGAGGCTCGGACGGGCGAGGGTCAGACTGGGTCGGTCTCCCACTGGCCGACGAGTTCCCGGTAGAGCGCCGAGCGGCCGAGCATCGCCTCGTGCGGGCCGCAGACCGCCCGGGTGCCGTCCAGCACGAGCACGCGGTCGGCCCGGTACGCCGAGGAGATCCGGTGCGCCACGACGACGAGCGTGCCCCCCTGCCGCCCAGCCATGGCACGTTCGGCGCGGGCCTCGGCGGCCGGGTCGAGGTGACAGGTGGCTTCGTCCAGCACCACGAGGGGGGCGGGAGAGACGTATGCCCGTGCAAGCGCGAGGAGTTGCCGCTCCCCCTGCGACAGTCGGCGCGGGTCGAGCGGTGCGTCGAGACCTCCCAGGCTCTGTACGAGACCCCGGCAGCCGACGGCGTCGACCGCCCGGTCCAGGGCCTCGGCCGACGCCTGCGGGTGCAGATAGCGGAGGTTGTCGCGGACGGTGCCGGTGAAGACGTACGCCTGCTGCGGGATCAGCACCCGCGACCGCAGGGCCCGAGCGTCGGTCGCCGGATGCCCGTTCAGGTGCACGGTGCCGCCGTCGGGGCGCAACAGGCCGGCGACGAGGGCGGTGAGAGTCGACTTGCCGATACCGCTCGGCCCCACCACGGCCAGGTGCTCGCCCTGGGAGACGGTGAGATCGAGCCCGTCCACCACGGGATGCGCTCCGGGGGCGTACGCGAACGTCAGGGCCCGGAGTTCGACCGCGAGTGGCCGGGCGTCCGCGCCCACGGAGGCCGGCGGACCGTGGTCCGCCTGAGCCGGAAGCGCTTGTTTCGGCGGCGGGGCGGGGCCGAAGCGGTCGAGGACGATCAGGAGGCGGGTGCCGGCCGCGCCCAGGGCCGTCATCAGGGTGTGCAGCGCGGGCAGCAGCGCCTGGACGAGGTAGGTGAGCGCGCCCACCAGCGCGCCCGTCGTCACGCCCTGCCGCAGCAGCCAGGGGGTCGCCGCGAGCAGCACCACCACGGGGAGCGAGCCGGCCGTGCCGAGCGCGAGGGTGCGTACGGCCGCCCAGCGGGCCAGCGATCCCGCCACCCGCGCCTGGGTGCCGATCAGTTGGGCGGCGGCGCGGGCGGTGTGCTGCTGGGCACCGCAGGCGGTGATGTCCCGCAGCCCGTCGGCGGCTGCCCCGACACGGTCGGCCAGGGCTTCGTCGCTCTCCAGGTAGTCCCGTTGGCGCACGGCCATCGGGAGGAGCGTGGCCAGGAACATCAGGAGGCCGATGAGCAGCGGTGGCACGACGACGAGCAGCAGCTGGGGCGCGAGCGACGCCATGCCGAACAGTGCGCCCGCGGCCGTGAAGACGAACGACCGGGCCGTCAGGACCAGTCCGGCGAAGCTGTCCCTGGCGATCTCCGTCTGATGGGTGAGCCGGGAGACGACCTTGCTGTCCGCCCGGGCCGGGTCGGCGACCGCCGTGGCCAGTGCCCGGTCCACCGCCCGGCGTACCAGGCCGTCCCGCAGCGGTTCGGCCAGGCCGGCGAGGCCGCCGAACACCCCGCGCACGGCCACTCCCCCGGCCAGCACCGCCACCGCGGCGACGGCAAGCCAGGCCAGGCCGACGCCGGTCCGGCCGGTGAGGAAACCCTGGTCGAGCGCGCGCGCCACGCAGTAACCGCCGAGGAAGGTCTGTACGGACTCCAGCACCGACCAGCCGCCCAGCCGCAGCAGCACCTTGGGGTGCGCGCGCAGGAAGCGCCGGCCGTCGGGAGCCACCCGCCGCAGGGCACCGCGCACGTCCGAGGGGCGGCTGCGAGGGAGCCCGGTCTCCGCCGTCACAGGCCGGCTCCGTCCGGTCGGTCCGGTCGGTCCGGTCGGTCCGGCACAGGTCCGCCGGCCGGTCCCTCCGGCACAGGTCCGCAGTCCGGCTCAGGTCCGCAGTCCGGTCCGTCCGCCGCCGGTCCCGTGAAGGCGGCCCGGTAGGCGGGGTCGGTCCACAGCGCGGCGTGCGGGCCGGTCGCCCGTACGCGGCCGTCATCCAGCCAGATGACCAGGTCGGCGCGGGCCGCCGAGGAGACGCGGTGGGCGACGATGAGGCGGGTGCCTGGGCGTACGTCGTCGATGAGGGCCTGGTTGACGGCGCGTTCGGTGACCGTGTCCAGCGACGAGGTCGCGTCGTCGAGGATCAGCAGCCGCCCTGCGTGGGCGAACGCGCGGGCCAGCCCCAGGCGTTGCAGCTCCCCACCGGACAGGGGCGCGTCGGTGAGGGGCGTGTCGTAGCCCTGGGGAAGCAGCCGTACGAAGGTGTGGGCGCCCGCCGCGTCGGCGGCCGCCCGTACCCGCTCGGGGCCCGGGTCGTACGGTCCGAACGCGATGGCGCCGCCGACCGTCGCGCCGTACAGCGCGGGGCGCTCGAAGGCGTAGCCGATCTCATGGCGCAGCGCGCCGGGCTCGACGAGGGCCAGCGGGACGCCGTCGAGCAGGACTTCGCCCCAGTCGGGGTCGGTCAGCCTGCCTGCGACGGCGGCCAGCACCGACTTCCCCGCTCCGGAGGGGCCGACGACGGCGGCCGTGGCGCCGCCGGGGACCAGCACGTTCACGTCGCGCAGCACGGCCGCGCCGCCGCGTACGACCGTGACGCCGCGCAGTTCGAGGGTGCCGGGGCCGCCTGGCGGCAGCGGCAGTCCGGCGTGCCGGGTCGGGGGCAGAGCGAGGAGTTCGACGGTGCGCTGCGCGGCGGCCCGGCTGCGGACGAGCGTGCCGAGCGGCCCGGCCACCGCCCCGATGCCGGCGGCCAGGGCGGCGTAACGGGAGGCGGCCAGCAGCTCGCCGAGAGTCATGTCGCCGGCCGCGAGCCTGATCCCGCCGACGGCCAGGACGGCGGTCACCAGCAGGGGCAGCAGCACGCCGCTGCGGGCGACGGCCCGGCCGTGCACGGCCCACATGCGGCTGCCCTGGGCGCCGAGTTCGGGCAGCGGAGCGAGGATCCGGGCGCGTTCACGGCGTACGGTACCGGCGGCAGCCACGGTCCTGGCGCCGGCCAGCGTTTCGACGAGACGGGTGGCCACCTCGGACTGCACCTGCTGGTAGCGGGTCACGCTGTCGGACGAGCTTCGGGTGAAGGCCCGCAGGACGAGGACCAGGACGGGCAGGCCGGCCAGGAAGACCGCCGCCGTCCACAGGTCGATGAGCAGCAGCGCCACCAGAGCGCCCACGGGCGGGAGCACGGCGGCCAGCGCGGTCGCCGCTCCGGCGGGGGCGTTGCCCGCTTCGGCGGCGTTGGCCGAGAGCCGGGTGACGAGGTCACCGGTACGGAAGCGGGCGGCGCGGCGGGGTTCGGTGGCGAGGAGGCCGGCCAGGGCGCGGGTGCGCAGCCAGGCGGTGGAGCGGGCGTTGGTGACGCCGGTGCACAGGGCCACCAGCGCGTCGAAGACGACTTCGGCGGCGACCAGTGCGGCACACAGGACCACCCAGCGGGACGCCTCGGCGGACCGGCCGGTGAGCAGGTCGACGGTGTGGCCGAGGACCGCGGGGAACGCGACGGCGGCCGCCGCCGAGACGGTGGAGCAGGCAAGGACGGCGGCGGCGGGGCCGGCGCTGTGCCTGGTCGCTTCACGGAGCAGCCGGTACGCGGCCGAAGGGGCGGCGGCGGGGGCCGGGCCGGGGTCTGGGCCGGGGCCTGGGTGCGCGGGCGGTGCGGGAGCCATCGTGGCGGGCGAACTCCTCGGCTGGATGGGGGGGGGGGGGGGAAGACGACTGCGGGCCGGGACGGCTGAGCCGGTCCCGGCCCGCAGGAGCCTTCGGTCAGTCAGCGCGCGACGAGCGGAGACCGCGCGGCTGTGACGTCAGTTGCGTCAGTTGCAGGTGGTGACGCTCAGGCTGCTGTCGCCGCAGAGCAGCAGGCTCGCGCGGCTTCCAGTGGCCACATCTCCGATGGCCTCTTCCTTCGGGGTCTCCATGGACTGCAGGTCGAGAAGGTTCATTGCTTTCCCCTTTTGTGATTGGGACGGGTGTGCTCGGTTACGGCCCCTGGCAGGGACCGGCTTGTGGGCCGCTGAAGCGGCGGGAGGAACGGCAGGTGGGCCCGGCTGTCCGGGGCGGCGGCCGCGAGGGCCAGCAGGCAGCCCGCGGTGCCGGTGGCGAGGTCCATGGAGAGCCGCATCATCTGCTCGCCGGGGAAGGCCAGCTCTCCCCGGTAGGCCATGGCGTGCGAGCCGAGGGCGCTGATCTGCCGCCGCACGGACGCGGCACCGGCGCCGGGGCTGTCGGTCGTGGTGCGGCTGAGGTGCAGCACCATGCCGGCGGCGCCGCGCAGCAGTCCGGGCTGGGCGTAGAACGTGGCCTGCGCGGCGGCCAGGATGCCGTGCCGGGCCTGCTCGAAGTCGTCGTATTCGTCGCGGCCTTCGCGGCCGCCCGTACGGGCGAGGAAGTCGTCGATGACCATCCCGATGCCGACGCTGCCCGCCCCGAGGTACGGCATCGTCCGCCACCCCTCGCTGACCTGGAGCGCGCCGCCCTCGCTGGTGACGCAGCGCGCGAGGTCGCGGCGCAGGGCGTCGGCCGCGAGATCGAGCAGGCCCCGGTCGCCGGTGCGCTCGTACAGTCGCAGGAAGAGCAGGGCCGGGCCCGAAGCGCCGTGCAGCAGACCGGCACGGACGCTTTCGGGGCCGGACTTCAGGGAGCCGGCGACCAGGTCCGCACAGCGTACGGCGGCGTCGTGCAAGGCGCTTTCGCCGGTGGCCGCCGCGAGCGAGCCGAGCGCGAGGCCGACTCCGGAGAGCCCGCTGTGCAGGTCGGGGGCGATGCTGTCCCACGGCTGGCCGAGGACGATGTCGGCTAGTTCCAGGGCGCGTTCGGGGTGTCCGAGCCGGTGCAGGGTCCAGGCGGTGCCGGCCAGGCCGTCGTAGAAGCCGAGCGGGGTGCCGGACGCGGGCTGCTTGGTACGGGCCAGCAGCCATTCCTCGGCCTCCGGGCAGGGCGCGGCGCCACTTTCGGCCAGGGCGTAGAGCACCCCGGCGGCTCCGTACCCGAAGGACAGGCCACCGCCGGCGGCGGCGAACTGCGCGATGTCGCCGGGGAAGAAACGATCCTCCCGGTCGGGTGTGGCGGAGGCGAGCACCGCCCGGACCATCGAGTCCCGGCTGCGGGGCCAGTCGCCCGGGTCCACCGGCAGCCAGCCCTCGCGGGCCGTGTCCTTCGCGGGGTCCTTCGCGGGAGTCCGGCCGGCGGGGGCACGAAGGGCCTCACCGGTCGTGTCCTTCGCGGAGGCAGAACGGTCCTCGCCGGCCGGGCCCCCGGTGTCGCGCAGGATCTCCTCGACGGCTTCGTCCAGGAAGCCGCGCGGTACGGGAAACTGCCCGGCGATGATGTCCGCGAGATGCGCCGCCTTGCCCCTGTCCACGGCGAAGAGGCTGGTCAGCGGTAGGAAGAGCGCGATGCGCAGGCATGCGAGTGCGTACCGGTCGATGTCGGCTCCACGCCGGTCGGCCGGGGCGACGAAAGCGGGGTTGGCGACCACTTGGCGGGCGCCGTCCTCGATGCGGGCGGCCGCCTCGAAGTCGAGGAGGACGACCGACTCCTCGTCCTCGGACACCATGATGTTGAACAGGTGCAGGTCGTTGAAGGCCACCCCACGGGCGTGGATGTCCTCGACGGCCTTCTCCACCAGGCCGTACACGCGCAGCGCCCATTGGGTGTACGCGGCGAGCCGCTCGGCGTCCGGATCGGGGTCGATCAGCGGGTGGCGGCGAGCGAAGAAGTTATTGAGGGTCTGCCCCTCGACGTACTCCAGCACCAGGAAGTGGTGGTCCCCCAGGACGAAGGTGTCGTGCACCTCGGGTGTGCACGCCAGGCCCGACAACTGCTCCAGCGCCGCCCGTTCACGCTCCAGGCGGGCCACGGCGTCGGCCCCGTCCGCGGCCAGGCCGGCGTGCGGTCTGGCTTCCTTCAGGACGACGCGCTCGCCGGTCCGGCTGTCCTTGCCGACGTACACACCGCCGCCGTTGGAGAAGTGCAAGGCCCGTTCGATCGTGTACGGCATCTCGGTGACGGTGGTCCGGGCGCGGGCGTCCAGGTGCGGCCGGAGAACGGCGGGCGGGGTGACCCAGTCCGGGACACGGAAGGCCGGGCCCCGTACATCGGGCACCAGTTGGCCCTCGGCGTTCTCGATGGCGGGGCACAACTCGCCGTTGTCGCCGTAGCAGTTGCGCTGGGTGAAGCTGCCGTAGCGGACATGGACGGGGCCCGCTCCCCAGCGCAGGTCGCTCAGGATGTACGGGCCCTGCTCACCGGCGAGCAGCGCGTCGAGGTCGGCCGCGATGTCGCCGAACTGCTGGTCATCGGCCGGATATACAGTGATGAATTTGCCGCTGGCGCTGCGGTCCGCGTACTTCGCATTGCGGGTGTGCAGCAGATAGCGGCTCGATATGAATTTGAAGGCCGCGCGGCGCTCGACGCAATAGTCCATGACGCGCTCAAGAATGCTTTCGGCATTGTCGAGGCACGCGGAGACGTGAATCTTCCAGCCCTGTGGCGGGAGTGCGGTGTCGAGCGGGCGCAGGGCCAGCCAGTCCCCCGAGCGGTGGCGCTGCCAGCCGGGAGGTACGGGGAGTCGCGCCGGGGCGTAGCCCGAGCCCTTGCCGGACGAGTCGTCGGCCGTGTCGTCGAGCAGTCGGTGAGGGGCGTCGTAGAAAACACGATCGGCATCACAGAAAACCGCGTACCCCTTGTTCACTCGCACCCCTCCATTTCGGCGACAATTTCGGCGACTGGGATGAAGGTGTCACGCGGAAGGGAGGCCGGAACAGTATTAGTCGTAACGTCCGCACCGTGCAGTACGCACGAGTAACCGGCCCACCCCGCGCGACCGCGCCAGAAGGTGAACCCAGTCGGTCAATTAACGCCAGGTCGATCAGTTTCCGTCATCGACATCTGTCACTGGCTTCTGCCATCGGCCGCGCGCTCAGGTCTGAACACGACGCCCGGCCGCTGCGTACTACCGGCTACCCACACCCGGCCGGGCGCGGCGCGGGGCCTCCGCGTCAACGAACAGGAGCAGCACATGAGCGATCGTGAAGTGCCGATGATGCAAGGCCTGTTGGACGGAGGTGCCGAACTGACCGTGGTCCTGCACCTGCGCTGGGACGACGTGGCCGCGCTCGGCCGGGAGGCGAGCCGGCTGGCGGTCCAGAGCGGGTCGCCGGTCAGCCTCGACGAAGCCGTCAGCCACCGGCTCCGCACCTGGTCCACAGCCGTGGCAAGTGCGCCCGCCGACCGGCACAAGGCGGCGCCGCCGGGCCAGACGACCACGGCCATCACCGCCCCACCGGCCGCCGACCGCACCCGCCTGGGCGTGGGGCATCTGAGCGAGACGGCGTCGGCGACCGCTTCCCTTTCGTCGCAGCCGATCAGGTAGCCGCGGTTCAGGTAGGCAGCGTTCAGGTAACCGCGGCCGCCCCTCCCCCTCTGCCCCCTACCGCGCCGAGGACGCCAGGACCGTGGAGTTCGCGGTGGACCGCATCGCCCAGGCTGTTACAGTCCGGCTCCGACGAAGGGGGCGCGCATGGCCAGGGTCAAGGTGAACATCAGTCTCGATGCCGAACTGGTGGTGGAGGTGATGGTTCTGGCGGGAGTCAGCTCGCCCCAGGACGCGGTCGAGGCGGTGGTGCGCGACTACATCCAGCGGGGTCACCGCACGGAGGCGCGCACCGAGCGCAAGGATCAGAGCCTGCGGGACGTGGAGGTCAAGCCGCAGGAGCCGCAGGGCTGACCGGCTCCGTGGAGCCGAGCACGGCTGCGGCCCGGTGGCTCGGCCCGGTCGCGCACGGCGCGAAGGGTGCGCGGGGTTCAGCCCGACCGGTCTCAGCCCGACCGGTCTCAGCTCACGGGCGCCCTGCCACGACGCGGTGGTTGAGGCCGTCGGGGGGCCCGCCGCACGTCAGCCGGACCGATGCCCCCGCGCGGCCGGTCCGGGAGCGGTGAAGGTGTCCGCGGCAGTGGAGACGCGCAGTGCCTCCAGGAGGTCCGCCTGATGGGTGGCTCGTTGGATCAGGCTCTCCATACGGTCCGCATCGAGCCGGTCGTCGGTCTCGGCAAGGGCACGCAGCGTACGCCAGCAGGACGCTTTGCCTTCGACGCCCAGTCGCATCGCTTCCAGTTCGAGGACATCGCTGAGCGGTGAGCGGGACAGCAGGCGCCCGTTGAGCTTGAGACGGCCGGCTTTCTCCCCGAGCCAGCCCACGGCGGCCCGGCTCCGCTGACGGGAGATGTCCAGGTCCTGCATGATCTGCACCAGCGTGGCGCGGTCGCGGGCGACAGCGCGCGCCAGTTCGGCCAGTTGTTCTCCCGCGGCGTCACCACGGCGGGCCCGGGCCGCCCTGCGCAGGAGTTCCACGCCGCCGGCGGCGCCCGCGAGGTGGTCGTTGAGGTAGATCCCCAACAGCGGAGGAGTAGATGTGCGGGTCGTCTGGTTCACGGAGACCTTCCCGAGGGTGCGGAGTTGTGGCGGCGGTAGCCCTCCGATGGGGGCTCGGAGTACGGACCGACATGGCGTCACCTCAGACCCGAATCATCGTCGACGTGCCGGCCCAAGGCCAGCAGCGACGCGGTGGCCGTCGAGAAATAGGGGCGGCGTCCGGCGGATCACGGCCAGGGCGGCACGGCGAGGCGTCAAAGGAGACGCCGGCGCGGACCACCCTCCCGTCCACCCACCCGTCCACCGCCCCGGCGGCGGAATCGGCCCGACACTAGAGTGCCGTCATGACTTCACTACTCACCGGTAAGCGGTGCCACGGCGCGCTCAACCCCCTGCACTCCCTGATCTACTTCGCCCCCGAAGCCGAGACCGAGTTCACGGCGGTGGGCCTGGAGTCCGGGCGCATGACCTACTTCGCGGGCCGCGCGGCGGCCATGGGGCCGGTCGGAGCGGGCGTGGTGGCCGCCACGTTCTACAACTTCAGCCCGAGCCTCGTCGCCCGCCACATCCCGCGCGCCTGGGACCTGGCCTCCCCGGCGGCCGTGCTGAGCGCCCGGCTCGACGCGGTCGACGGCGTGCTGCGCCGCCTCCTCGGCGAGGACATCGCCGATGACCCCGACGTACGGGAGGCCGCGAAGCTCGCCGGCACGGCCGTAGAGGCGTGCGCCGCCGCGGGGCGGCCGCTGTACGCGGCTCATGCCGACCTGCCCGTGCCCGGCCGCCCGCACCTCGCCCTGTGGCACGGCATCACCCTGCTGCGCGAATACCGGGGCGACGGGCACCTGACGGCGCTGTCCGCCGCCGGTCTTGACGGCCTGGAGGCCCTGGTCAGCCACACCGCCACCGGCAAGGGCTTCACCCCCGAGTTCGCCCGGCAAAGCCGTGGCTGGACCGACCCGCAGTGGGACGCCGCCCAGGAACGGCTGCGTGACCGGGGTCTGCTCGACGCCGAAGGCGGCCTCACCACGGCCGGCGGGGACCTGCGCCGCGAGGTGGAGGAGCTGACCGACCGGCTCGCCGTGGCACCGTACGCGCATCTGGGCGAGTCCGGGGTCGAGCGGCTCACGGAGATCGGGAACCGGCTGACCGGCACCGCCCTGGCCAACGGGGCGTTCCCGCCCGGAGTCTTCGCCGAGGGCTGAGCGCAGCGCCCCGGACCACCGGCCGGGGAATGTCGACGACCGGGGAACAAGCCGGGGAACAATCGGCAGTACTTTATTGCTGGCGTATACACGTACCTGTTTTCGGGCCCGTGCCAGCGCGGTATGCGCTTGTACGGGCGAAGGCAGCCGTCCGCCCCGTTCGCGTCCACAGAGGAGCCAAGGTGAAGTCGTCCACCGCCCCATCCCCCGCAGATGTCGTCGCCCGGCTGCGTGCCACCTTCCGCACCGGCCGCACCAAGCCGATGTCCTGGCGCACCGAGCAGCTGCGCGGCCTGCGTGCCATGCTGACCGAGCATGGTCAGGACCTCGCCGCCGCGCTGCGGGCCGACCTCGGCAAGGGCGAGCGCGAGGCGTTCCGTACCGAGATCGACTTCACCGTCCGCGAGATCGACCACACCCTGGAGCGGCTGACGGACTGGCTGCGGCCCGAGCCCGCCGATGTTCCCGCCCAGCTCGGCGCGTCGACCGCCTGGACGGTGCAGGACCCGCTGGGGGTCGTACTGGTCATCGCGCCGTGGAACTACCCGGCGCAACTGCTGCTCGCCCCGGTCGCCGGTGCGCTCGCCGCCGGCAACTGCGTGGTCGCCAAGCCCAGCGAGCTGGCTCCGGCCACCTCGCGCGTCATCGCCGAGCTGCTGCCGCGTTTCGTCGACAGCGACGCGGTGGCCGTGGTCGAAGGCGCCGTACCGGAGACCACGGCACTGCTCGAACAGCGCTTCGACCACATCTTCTACACGGGCAACGGCGTGGTGGGCCGCATCGTGATGCGGGCAGCCGCCGAGCACCTCACCCCGGTGACCCTCGAACTCGGCGGCAAGTCACCGGCGTTCGTCGACCGGGACGCGGATCTGCGGACGGTGGCGGCGCGGCTGGTGTCCACCAAGTTCCTCAACGCGGGGCAGACGTGTGTCGCCCCGGACTACGTGCTCACGGACCCGCACACCGCGCGCGAGCTGGCGGGCGCCCTGGAGGAGGCCGTACGGGAGACGTACGGCGCCGATCCGGCATCCTCGGCCGACTACGGCCGCATCGTCAACGAACGCCACTTCGACCGGCTGACCGGCCTCCTCGACTCGGGGAAACTGGTCGTCGGGGGCGATCACGACCGTACGAGCCGCTACCTCGCCCCGACCGTGCTGTCCGGGGTGTCGCCTGACTCCCCGGTGATGGCCGAGGAGATCTTCGGCCCCATCCTGCCGATCGTGGAGGTCGACGGTCTCGACGAGGCCATCGCGTTCATCAATGACCGGGACAAGCCGCTCGCGCTGTACGCGTTCACGCAGTCCGAGACGACGCGCGACCGTCTGGCGACGGAAACCTCCTCCGGCGGCCTCGGCTTCGGCCTCCCGGTGGCTCACCTCACGGTCTCCGACCTGCCGTTCGGCGGGGTGGGCGAAAGCGGGATGGGCAACTATCACGGCCGCTACTCGCTGGAGACGTTCAGCCACCGCAAGGCCGTACTCGACACGCCACTCGGCTGAGCGTGCCGGAGATCAGCACGGCGGTGTGACCGCGGGGTCAGCCCCGCGGTCACACCGGCGTGTCCGCGGTCAGCGCGTCAGCACGTGTACAGGCTGTTGGGGTGCACCTTCTCGCAGTAGCGGACGTGTAGGTGGTTGTCGTGGTTGGCGTACTGCGTGGTCAGGCCCTCGGAGATCAGCTGGGGGTCGTTGAAGAAGATGAGCCGGACATGACCGGGCGCCGCGGCGCGGATGGCCTTGACCAGCTCGCGGGTGGCGGCCCGGTCGTACGTGGCGGACTGCCAGGTGATGCGCGGGCCCGTGCACTGGGCCGAATCAGTACGCACCGGCCACAGGTCGTAGTCGAGTCCGATCTCGTGGCTGGCGTGGCCGCCGATGTCGCCGCCGTGTTCGAAGCTCGCGTCACCCAGCGGTACCTTGCCGTTGCCGCCGGCGCCGAAGGATGCCGCGGCTGCTTCGAGTTGGGCGGTGGCGGCGGCCGTCCCCCAGTTGGCGGAGGTGTTGCCGTCCGGGTTGACGTCGCAGAGTCCGCCGCCGGCGCCGAAGTCGGCATAGTCGTAGTGCCACAGGAGGTTCTTCCAGGTGGTGGGCCCGACGATGCCGTCCGAGGCGACCCCGGCGTGGCTCTGGAAGGTCTTGACAGCCGTGGTGGTGGCGGAGCCGAAGGTTCCGTCCACGGGTAGCCCGGCCCCGCGCTTGGCGTTGAGCAAGGACTGCACGGCCTGCACGGCGGGCCCGCGGTCCCCGGCCCGAACGGTGATGACCAGTTCGCTCCACGTGTCGGGGCCGACGACACCGTCCGCCCCGAGTCCCTTCGCACTCTGGAACGACCGGACCGAGGCGTGGGTTCCGGAACCGAAGATCCCGTCGGCGGCCTCGGCCTGCCCGTGCGCGGTGAGCAGATACTGCAGGGCGACGACGTCCGCGCCCCGGTTGCCCTGGCTCTGCGTCGGGTTGAAGGCCTGCGCGAAGGCGTGGGCCGGTGTGCCGACGCCGATGAGGAGAGTGACGACGGTTGCGAACAGCAGCCAGATCCGCTTGCGTGGATGCCTCATCGGCTCCTCACTTCCCTGCCTGGAGGCCGGACCACGTGGCCGGACCTGCGACGCCGTCGACGGAGAGGCCGCGTGAGGACTGGTAGTCACGAACGGCCTGTTCGGTGTTGGGGCCGAAGTCCCCGTCGATGCCTACCGTGCGGCCGAGTGCGGCGGTCAGCGACCGTTGCAGCCGCGTCACGGCCTCCCCGGTCGAACCGCGCTGCACCGTCGGCGTGGAGCCCCGCGACAGCAGAGCCGTCCAGGTGCTCGGGCCGGTGACCCCGTCGGCCGCGAGCCCACGGCTGGTCTGGAAGCTCCGGGCGGCGGACACCGTACCCGCGTCGTACGTGCCCGAGGGAGTGTTCGCGCCCGGATCGTGGCCGGCGGCCTCCAGCAGGCACTGGGCCGCGTTGACCTGGCTGCCGGTGGAGCCGGAGCGCAGCGTCGGGTAGCCGGTGAAGCTCAGGTTGGTGGCGCCGCAGGTCGCGGGCTGCCCGGTACCGGCCGCCACGTCGAGGTAGTTGCGGTCGATGCTGATGCTGACGCCACCCCAGGTCTCGCTCACGTCGCCGGCGTACTGGTGGATGCGTTGGTGGTTGGACCAGGTGCCGGCGGGGGCGTAGCTGCCGGTGTTGGTGTCGACGGCGTTGTTCCACCAGGCGAACCAGATGTGGTCGACGCGGGTGTAGGCGGGGTTGTCGTACTCGGCGGCGGCGTCGCGGATGCCGGATGAGGCGCTGGAGTACACGCCGGAGAGATAGCCCTGGGCGTGTAGTTGGTCGGTCCAGCCGGAGAGGTAGGACAGGACGGCGGCCTTGCAGGACGAGGTGGAGGCGTACCCCTCGATGTCGCTGTAGATGGCGCTGCCGGCGGGGATGCCGAGGTTCTGGGCGGCGGTGACGGAGGCGCCGGCGGCGCCGGCGCCCTGGGAGCGGGCGGTGGAGGTGCTGGTGGACATCTTGTTGGAGAAGGTGGAGCAGGGGGCCTGCTTGCCGACGTCGATGGGGATCAGGCGCCAGCCCTTCGACGTCTGGGTGCTGACCCAGCCGGAGGTGAGGTTGGCCTGCCCACAGGCGCGGGTGGGGCCGCTGATGTAGATGCCGACGGCGCGGTAGGGGGAGCTGCCCAGCCAGGCGTCCATGGCGCCTTGGGAGGGGGCGGTGCAGGCGTCGAAGCCCTTGCCCTGGAAGGTGCCCGGCTGAGGTCCGACCGCGGCGAGCGGGGCGGCCCGGTCCTCCCGGGGGGAGGCCGGCAGGGCGGTGCGCTCGGCGTCGGGGGTCAGCGTGGCCGAGTCCAGGACGCGGCGGACGGAGGCTTCGCTGCCGGGGGTGTGGGCGGCGGTGACCAGGACGCCGGCGGCCTCGACCGCCACCTGTATCTGGTCGTTGTCGCTGGTGGGTGCGATGGCGCGGGCACTGCCGCTGCGTGCGCGGGCGGTGGCGTTGCCCGAGTGCTGGACGGCGGTGGCGTCGATGGGTTCGATGAGCAGGCCGGCAGTACGGCCGACGAGGTGGGTGGGGCAGCTGTTCTGTTCGCCGGGGCGTCCGAGATAGACGGCCGGCTGGTCGAACCGGACGCAGGCGCCCGGCTGTTCGGCGAGATCGACCACCTTCCAGTCCCGGGGAACCTTCACCTGGTAACCCTGATAGGTGACGGTACGGGTGGCCTTGTCGGCCGGCGCGGCATGCGACGCGGGCGCGACGACGGCCGGGGAACCCAGCGCGGCCAGCAGAGCCGCCACGGCGACGGTGGTGCGCGAGCGTCTGCGACGATCAGTCATCAACGGGTCTCCTTGGGGGGAGGAGGAGCACAGCAGGTCGGTTGCGGCAGGCCGGTTTGCGGCAGGTCGGTTGCAGCAGTGGGTTTGCAGCAGGTCCGGTTGCGGCAGGTCGGTCCAGCCCCGTGTGTACGGGACCGAGGAAGCGCGCCGGTTGCGCGCCGGTTGCGGCGGCCTTGACATGTACGCATCGCTCGCTGGATGGTGGCGCCGGACCACGACCGGACACCCCGCGGACACCTCCCAGGGACGGTGAGATGCGTTATCGGATCCTTGGCCGGCTCGATGTCCACAACGGCACCCAGTGGTCCGCGCCGACCGCGGCGAAGCAACGCGCCGTGCTGGGCTGCCTGCTCATCAACGCCAACCACTTCGTCTCCGCCGAGGCGCTCATCTGGGAACTCTGGGGAGATCACGTACCGGACACCGCGGCGAAGTCCCTGCAGGTGTACGTCCATCGGCTGCGGCGCAGCCTCGGCACCGGCCAGGGGTCCTTACTCACCCGGCCGACCGGCTACGAACTGACCGTCCACCCCGACGAGCTGGACGTAGAGCACTTCTCCGTACTTGCCCTCGCCGGGCGGACCGCCCTCGCCGAAGGCCGGCCGGATCGGGCCGTCGAGGCGCTGACCGAGGCGCAGGCGCTGTGGCGGGGACGCGCGCTGGCCGACGTACCGAGCACTCCGTCCGTGCAGGCCGAGACCTCACGACTGGAGGAGTGCCGTCTCGCGGCCTGGCAGGATCTCGCCGACGCCAGACTGGCCGCCGGCATGCACCGCGAACTGGCCGCCGAGCTGAGTTCCCTGCTGGCCGAGCAGCCGCTTCGGGAGTGCCTGTGGGCACGGCTGGTACTCGCTCTGCACGGGGCGGGACGCCACTCGGACGCCCTGCACGCGTACGGGTCCGCCCGGCGTCTGCTCCTGGACGAACTCGGCGTCGAGCCGGGACCCGAACTGCGGGACGCCCGCCGGGTCGTACTGGGCGGAGCCGGACACCCCGACGACCGGCCGCCAACCCGCCAACTTCCCGCAGCGGTAACGGACTTCGTTGGCCGAGACGACCATCTGGCACGGGTACTGGACCTGCTGGCCCGGCCAGGAGACCGCGCCCCCCGAACCGTCATCGTCACCGGGGTGGCCGGTGTCGGCAAGAGCAGCTTCGCCGTGCACGCCGCACACCGCCTGGGCGAGGCGTTTCCCGACGGCCTGTTGCACGTCGACCTGCGCACCTCCGCGCAGCGCCCGGCCGAACCGGCCGACGCCCTCACCTCGTTGCTGGCCACCCTCGGCGTGACCGGGCCGGCCGTCCCCCGGGGGCTGGAGGACCGAGCCAGGCGCTACCGCGCGGAACTCGCGGGACGGCGCGTCCTGGTCGTCCTGGACAACGCCACCGACGAACGCCAACTGCGCCCCCTGCTGCCCGGCTCTGGGGACAGCGCGGTTCTCATCACCAGTCGCGGTGGACTCGCGGGCCTGGAGGGTGCGCTCCGCGTCGACCTGGATCTCCTCACCGACGACCAGGCCCTCACCCTGCTGGCCCGCGCGTCCGGCGAACGGCGTACGCGGGACACTCCAGCCGCCGCCGGGCGCATCGCTCGCCTGTGCGGAAATCTGCCGCTGGCCCTGCGCATCGCCGGCGCACGGCTGGCCACCCGCCCCCACCTCTCGGCGGTCCGGCTCGCCGACGCGCTCGCCGACGAGCGCCGCCGCCTCGACGAGCTGGTCGCCGGAGACCTAGAGGTGCGTACCAGCGTCTCACTGAGCTACGAGGCTCTGGACCCGCGCGCCCAACGCGCGTTCGAGCTGCTGGGCCTGCTCGCCCCGCGGTCGATACCCGGGTGGGTCCTGGGCGCCCTGCTGGACTCCGGGACCGGTGAAGCGGCACGCGTCCTCGACACACTCGTAGACAGCCGACTGCTGGAGGTCGCGGCCCTCGACGACGAGGGCGAGCCACGCTTCGGCATGCACGACCTCGTACGGCTCTACGCGAGCGAGCGGGCCGCCGCCCATACACCGCCGGACGTGAGCGCCGCGGCGCTCGCCCGGGTGTGCGAGGCCTATCTGGCCCTCGCGCAGCGCGCGGACCTGGCGCTCTCCTCCGGCTTCGCCGGCGCCGTTCCCACCCCCGAACCACGGTGGCGGCCCCCGGACGCGGAACGGCTGCTCGCTCGGCCGCAGGGCTGGCTCGATACCGAGCGCACCACCCTGTGCGCACTCGTGCACCAGGCGGAGGCCGGTACGGCCTGGCGCCTCGCCGGCGCCCTCGTCGGCTACTTCGAGTCGGGCGCCCACTTCGACGACTGGCGTGAGACGCACGAGCGCGCACTGGCTGCCGCCCGCGAGGCCGGAGACCGGCTCGGACAGGCCGTCATCCTGCGCGGACTCGGCGAACTGGACACCGTCCAGGATCGCTACACCGAAGCCATCGAATCCTTCCAACGGTCCCTGCACGCGTACGCGTCGGGCGACCGGCCCGAGCCCGGTGAATCCGCGGCCGCGGCCGGCCTCGGTGTCCTGCTACGGCTCCGTGGCCGGTACGGCGAGGCGATCGCCTGCCTGGAACGGAGCATCGGCAGCGCCCAGGCCACCGGCAACGCGCGTGCGCAGGCGTACGCCCGATGCGCGCTCGGCACCGTATACCTGGAGCTGGGAGCGACCGCCGCAGCGCACCACGCGTTCGAGCGCTCGCTGGAGCTCTCCCGCGCAGCGGACTACCCGAGTGGCGAATGCGCGGCGCAGCGCTGTCTCGGTCTGGCCGACCTTGCCGCCGCCCGGCTCGCCCCCGCCCGGGCCCGGCTGGAACTCGCCCGCCGGCTGGCCGCGGAGCGGGGAAACCGGGTCGCCGAAGTCCACGCCCTGCAATGGCTCGGCCACCTCACCGACGTATCCGGCGACGCGGAACAGGCCGAGCGCATGCTGCTGGAATGCCTGACCGCGTACGGCCGCTTCGGCGAACCCTTCGGTGAAGCCCTCACCCTTCGGTCCCTGGCCGATCTCCACCTGCACGCCGGCCGGGAGGGTGTGAGCGATCACGAAATTCCCCAGGTGAGGCGGGTTCCGCGTCACGTAATTCCCCACCCCCGCGGTCACGTAATTCCCCATGGGGACGACGGACGCAGCGGGTAGTGGTCCTGGCCGTCGAGATGACGGACGCTTCCTCGATCAGTGGTTCGAGGTCGAGGGAAGCGCACGATGGCAAGGAGAACGTTCAACGTGGTCGATGTGACCGAGATCTATGTCCACTGGTACGCGGGCCGCTCCAAGAGCGAGCTGGCCGCGTCGCTGGGACTGGACCGCAAGACGATCAGGAAGTACCTGGCCCCGGCGGAGGCCGCCGGGATGGCCCCGGGCGGGGCGGCGATGGCCGCGGAGGACTGGGCCTCTCTGATCAAGGGCTGGTTCCCCGAGCTCGCCGATGCCCGGTTGCGGCAGGTGACCTGGCCCGAGATCGACAAGCACCGTGATTACATCAAGAGCCTGCTGGGGACGGTGACCGTCGCCACGATCCACCAACGGCTGCGGGACGAGAACGAGTTGGTGGTTTCGGTGTCGTCGCTTCGGCGGTGGATATCGTCCTGCGCGACGAGATCGAGCCGGGGCTGGAGGCTCAGATCGACTACGGCTTCCTTGGCCAGTGGATCAACCCGCGGAGCGGGAAGCGGCACCGGATCTGGGCGTTCGTGATGGTGCTGCCGTGCTCGCGGCACATGTTCGTCCGCCCGGTGATCCACCTGGACCAGCACTCCTGGACCGAATCCCACGTCGAAGCCTTCAGATTCTTCGGCGGCGTCCCGCAGCGGCTGGTGCCCGACAACCTGAAGACCGGGGTGGACAAGCCCGACCTCTACGACCCTAAAATCAACAAAGCGTATGCCGAACTCGCGGCCCATTACGGTGCGTTGGTAGATCCAGCCCGCGCTCTGAAGCCAAAAGATAAACCGCGCGTCGAGCGCCCTATGCCCTATATACGTGATTCCTGGTGGCGGGGCCGGGAGTTCTTCTCGCTCGAGCAGATGCAGGCCGAGGCCATCCGGTGGTGCACCGAAGTCGCCGGTCAGCGGCAGTGCCGCCCGCTGGGCGGGGCCGCCCCGGCCTCGGTTTTCGAGGCCGTCGAGGCGTCCACGCTGCTGCCGCTGCCGAAGACCCCGTTCGTGCTCGCGAAGTGGTCGACGGCCACCGTCGGCCCGGACATTCACATCAAGGCCGGCCGCACCCTCTACTCGGTGCCGTGGAAACTGATGGGCAAGCGGGTCGACGTCCGCTCGACCGCGACCTTCGTGCAGGTCTTCCACGACGGCGAACTGGTCAAGACCCACGGGGCACTTGAGCAGGGCAAGCGCACCCATGCCAGCGACTACCCGCCGGAGAAGATCGCTTTCCACATGCGGACCCCGACCTGGTGCCGGACCCAGTCCGCGCAGGTCGGCACGGCCTGCCGCGAGGTGGTCGATGGGCTGCTGGAGGTCAACGCGCTCTATCGGCTCCGCGCCGCCCAGGGGATCCTCGGCCTGCGCAAGAAGTACGGCGAGGGCAGGCTGGAGGCCGCCTGCGCCAAGGCGACCCTGGTCGGCGACCCGTCCTATCGCACGATCAAGGGCATCCTCGTCGCCGGCACCGAGACCGAGCCGGCCCCCGAATCCTCCGGCGATGGCGGAGCCGCCGCCTTCCTGCACGGACCTCAGCGGCTCTTCGCGACCGCGACACCCCCCGACATGACGAACGACGACCGTGATGACCACCGTCACGAAGAAGGAGTGGCGTGATGAGCATCATGGACACCGCCCTGCGGGACGCGCTTCGCGCGCTGAAGCTCTCGGGCATGCTGGAAACTCTCGACGCCCGCCTCTCGCAGGCCCACGGCGGCGAGCTCGGCCACCTGGAGTTCCTCCAGATCCTCTGCCAGGACGAGATCACCCGCCGGGAGACCGTCGCCTTCCAACGGCGCCTGACCCGGGCGAAGTTCGAGCAGCAGGTCACCTTGGAGGAGTTCGACTTCGCGGCCTCCCCGAAGATACCCGCGGCCCAGGTCCGCGACCTTGCGGCACTGCGCTGGCTGCACACCGGCGAGTCCGTAATTTTGTTCGGGCCGGTCGGCGTTGGGAAGACACACGTCGCCCAGGCACTCGGACATATGGCGATCCGCCAGGGCGCCAACGTCCGCTTCGCCAAGACCAGCCGGGTTCTGGCCGACCTGGCCGGCGGCCACGCGGACCGCACCTGGGACCGCCGACTGCGCGAACTGGTACGGCCCGACGTGCTCATCCTGGACGACTTCGCGATGCGCCAGCTGACCGCGGCCCAGGCCGACGACCTCTACGAGCTGGTCTCCGAGCGGCAGGGCCGGTCGCTGATCCTGACCAGCAACAGGGCGCCGAGCGACTGGTATCCGCTCTTCCCCAACCCCGTCGTCGCCGAGTCCCTCCTGGACCGGCTCATCAACACCAGCCATCAGGTGATCATGAACGGTCCCAGCTACCGCCCCAACAAGCGGCCCCGCGCAGGCGTCACCGACAAGACAAACAAGCCCTCGATCAAGTAGACATGGACGAGGCCAGGACCTGGGGAATTACGTGACGCTGAGCCCGGGGAATTACGTGATCGTCCACAGAGGGCGCCGCGGCACGGGCGGCCCGCCAGTCGTTGGCGATCTGGCGGCGGCTCGACTCCCCGTACTGGACCGCCCGCACCCTCGACGTGCTGGCCGCGATCGGTTCGGGCGACGAGCCGAACGGCGCCCGCCGGTCGCGCCGCGAGGCTCACGCGCTGCGCGCCGCCGCCGGCCTCCCGCCCGGCCTGCGCCCGCCGACCTCGCCGACCGGTCGGGCGCTGGGCGGCCATCTCCATCTGCCGGAGCGCTGAGCCCGGCGGCCAGGCGCCCCGGCTGACGGCTCACGCCGGGCGGGGGGCGGGTTGCGCGGGGGCGGTGAATCGGTAGGTGACGCCGCTGTGGGAGGGCGTGTGGGTGAGCCGCGTGAGTTCCAGGGTGCGGTGGTGCTGATCGCGTACCTGCCGATGGGTCAGCAGACGCAAGCCGGAGTGCTCTGCTCCCGTCCCGGGGGCGAGGGTCAGGGTCTCGTAATGCTCCAGAGTCAGTCCGGAATCCACCATCCACTGGTAGAGGCGCCTGAGGTCGCTGCGACTGTGATGCGGCAGATGACGCCGGTACCGGGCCAGGAGCGGGACTTGGGTGATCGCGGTGTGGGACAGGTAGCTGGTCGCGGACAAGGTGACGACGCCTGCCGGCGAAGTGGCCGTGTACTGGTGGACCAGGGTGCGAGCCTTCGGCGGGATCCCCAGCTGTGTGGCGTACGAGTCGGGTACGGCTTCCCAGCCGAGACTGGTGGTGCTGCGGCTGCCGGGTTCAGCGGTGAGAGCACCGAGGGGAAACAGGAGCTCTGTGGCTGCGTGGAACGAGCGTCCGCGCGCGTGATCACTCCTGTCACCCCTATCACTCCTGTCATTCCTGACCACAGTGCCTCTCCTGTCCGTGCTCACCAGCCCCTTTTCCCGCAGCAGGCGCAGTGACTCGCGGACGGTTTGTCGGTTGACACCGTGCTGACGCGCCAGGTCCCGCTCGGCGGGGAGGCGTGCGCCGGTGGCAATGCGGCCGGTTTCGATGTCGGCCTGGACGGCGTCGGCAACCTCGGCGTAGCGGGGGAACCCGCTGCGGGACCGGCCTTGGGGGAAGTCCATGGATCTCCTCAACGTCACTCCGTGTATGCACCTGCTCGTTCTGTGCGACGCCCCTGTTCTAGCATTGGTCTACACCTTTAGTGAAGGGGGTGAGGCTGCGGTTGGCACGAAGTAAGCGGTGCCCCTGCCCTGCGGCGCCACCCGAACCGCCACTCCTCAGCCACGAGCAACCCCGCGCCCAACGCGATGCCGCTCAACGGCAGACCAGGGCGAGGGAACCGGACTGCTCGACGACCCCGGCGCGGGCCACGCGGTACGCGCCTCAGAACCTGCCGTCCATGGCTGCGCACGCGTCGGGTCGAATGACCGAGGAATCGGGACGCCGGAATCGGCGCCTATCTGGGTAACGGATACGCCACCCACCCCATCCCCCATCTGCGAGTACATGATGTACATGCCTAACGAGCTTGGGGTCAATTGAGGGCGAGCGGTGTTGGCCTGGTGGCTCGGGCCCATGTCACCATGTCACGGCCAGGGTCGGCCCGTATGGCCCCGCCCATTGGGCCGACCGGCACTGGCGGGACGCCCGTCATCCTCCCTGCGCCTTGATGTGCTCGATAACCTCGTTGAAGTCCTTGGTCGGCGAGAAGTCGATGTACTCGCAGTCTTCGAGCGCCACCGGGGCGTGGCCGGGCGGCCAGTAGAAGGCCTCACCCGCTTCGTAGAGCTCGTCGCCATCCGGCGTCCGCATCTTCAGCCGTCCCTTGAAGAGGTAGCCCCAGTGCGGGCACGGACAGAGGTCACCGGCCAGACCCTTAAGAGCCGGCCCCATGTCGGTGCCCTCGGGAAACCGCACAAAGGCAACGGACATGTCTCCGCCGACGTCCTGAACACGCAGCTCCACCCCGTCACCTTCGATGGCGACAGGAGTGTCCTTCCGCGTCGTTGCCGTCATAGCTGCTCCTCCCGGCTCACCCACCGGTGCGTGTCAAGTCAAATGAGACGTTTGTGTGGCTATGAGGCTTGTGGTTCGGGTTCCCTGCGTTTTGCGGGGTCGTTGATCCACGCTTTCTGAGGTATCTCGGGTGGTCTGGGGCGGCGGGCGAAGCGTTCGGGGTGTTTGTCGTATGCCTCGGTGAGGGTGACGGCTCGCTGGTCGCGGACCTGCTCGGCGGTGCCGAAGTGGGCGGAGGCGGGCGTGTGGTAGCCGATCCCGGAGTGCCGATGCTCGTGGTTGTAGTACGCGATGAAGGCGTCGAACCAGTCGCGGGCGTGGGTGAGGGAGTCGAACCGTTCGGGATAGTCGGAGGTGTACTTCGTGGTGCGGAAGTACGACTCGATGTAGGGGTTGTCGTTGCTGACTTTGGGGCGCGAGTGACTGCGGGTGACGCCGAGGTCGATCAGTAGTTGGGAGACCTTCTTGGAGGTCATCGAGGTGCCGCGGTCCGCGTGGACGGTCTCGGGCACGATGCCGCCGCGTTCGATGGTCTCGCGGATCAACTCCTCGGCCCGGTCGGCCGATTCGGCTATCTCGACGGTGTGGCCGACGATGTACCGGCTGAAGATGTCAATGATCACGTAGGCGTGATACCAGACGCCCTTCCCGGGCCCGGCCAGCTTGGTGATGTCCCAGGTCAAGACCTGCGAGGGTGCGGTTGCGACGAGTTCGGGGACGGTCTTGGCCGGGTGGGCGGCCTGGCGGCGGCGTTCGCCGCTCTGCCCGAACTGCTGAAGGATTCGGTACATGGTGCGGACCGAGCAGTGGTAGCGGCCGGCGTCCAGTTCACGCGCCCAGATCTGGGCCGGGGCCAGTTCGGCGTAGGGGGCGCTGTTCATCAGCCGCAGGACACGATCGCGTTCTTCGGCGCTCAGGGCAGATACCGGAGTGGGGCGGGGCTGTTTCGGCTTCGGCTCGGCCGGGTGCAGGAACCGGTGGTGGGTGGCGCGCGAGCGTCCGGTCAGCCGGCAGGCCGCCACGATGCCGACGTAGCCTTTCAGCGCGTCGACGGCCTGGGCGAGCTGGGGTTCGACGGCGTGTTTCAGTCCGCGCTCTCGGAGATCATTTCCAAGAGCTTGTGTGCTTTTCCCAGCACTTCCAGCGCGGCGTCGCGCTTTTCCACCTCCTTCTCCAGTCGGGCGATCTTGCGGCGTAGCCGGTCGTTCTCGACCGCGTCCGCGGACTTCTTGGGCCGGGCCGGGCTGGTCCGCCGGTCGACGAGCTTCTCCAGGGCGCCGGCGTCCCGGGCCTGGCGCCACTCCTGGATGTGCGAGTGGTACAGCCGCTCGCGGCGCAGGATCGCACCGCGCTCACCAGGTGCCTCGGCGGCGTCGTATTCGGTGACCATCCGCACCTTGTACTCGGGCGAGAAGGTACGGCGCTTCGGCTTCGGGGCCGGGTCGGCAGCGGGGTTCGTACTGGTCATGGGGGTGGTACTCCTGTTCGCACCCTCTCAGACTAACCCGGCATAACGGGATGTCTCACCCAAGGGTGGCAGGGAGGGCACTGAGGGAGGCAGGGAAAAAACTCCCTCCCCTCCAGCCTGCACCCGGGAGCTATACAGCGCGATACGCGGGCCGACGACCTGTTCGCCTACCGCTGGCTCGACACCGAGCGCACCACCCTGTGCGCACTCGTGCACCAGGCGGAGGCCGGTACCGCATTGCGCCTCGCCGCGCCCTTCCAGCAGGATGCGCTCGGCCTGTTCCGCGTCGCCGGATATGTCGGTGAGGTGGCCGAGCCATTGCAGGGCGTGGACTTCGGCGACCCGGTTTCCCCACTTCGACGACTGGCGTGAGACGCACGAGCGCGCACTGGCCGCCGCCGCCAGATCGCCAACGACTGGCGTGCCGCCCGTGCCGCGGCGCCCTCCCGGCCGGCGTGCAGGTGGAGACCGGCCAGGGACCGAAGGGTGAGGGCTTCACCGAAGGGTTCGCCGAAGCGGCCGTACGCGGTCAGGCATCCCGCGCAGCGGACTACCCGAGTGGCGAATGCGCGGCGCAGTACTGGACCGCCCGCACCCTCGACGTGCTGGCCGCGATCGGTTCGGGCGACGAGCCGAACGGCGCCCGCCGGTCGCGCCGCGAGGCTCACGCGCTGCGCGCCGCCGCCGGCCTCCCGCCCGGCCTGCGCCCGCCGACCTCGCCGACCGGTCGGGCACTGGGCGGCCATCTCCATCTGCCGGAGCGCTGAGCCCACGGGGAAGGGCTGCCCTCATCCCCTCCGTCCGCATCCAGCCCCGTGATCCTGGTGACCGACGGTTGACCCAACCTGGCATCAGCTGCCGGCAGTTGGGGTTGGGGCGGGCCGGGGGATGTCATGGGTGTCGAGGGTCTGGTCGATGATCTGGCGGGCGCAGTCGGAGATGCGCAGCTGATGAGCGCGGGCATAAGTACGCAGGGCGGCGAACGCAACGTCGGGGTCGACGTTCCAGCGCTCCGCGAGGATTCCCTTGGCCTGTTCGATGACGATGCGGCTGGTCAGAGCTCGCTGCAATTGGGCTCTCTCTGCCTGTTCCTGGTCAAGGTCGCGCTGTTGCAGGAGGGCGATGGTGGCGACGTCGGCGAAGGCCTGCGCGAGTGAGGCATCCTGTGGGCTCATTGGCTGCTGACTGGCATGGAAGAGGTTCATCGCACCCACGGCGCGGTCGCGCAGACGCAGGGGAAAGGTGTGACTGGTGTGGAATCCGCTGCTCAGGGCGCGGGTGGCGAAGGCGGGCCAGGCGCTCGTGGCGGCAGGGTCACCGAGGTCGATGTTGATGCGTGCGGTGCCGGTGCGGTAGCACTCCAGGCAGGGGCCCTGATCGTGCTGGAGAGCGAAGAGCTCAAGCAGATGCGTGGTTTCGTCGGAGGCCGCGATGGTGTGCAGGGTCTCCTTCTCGTTGCCCAGGAGGATGCCGGCGGCGGAAACACCGAAGACAGTGACGCAGTGCGCACACAGCTGCTCCAGGAACTCAATGAGGTCGAAGTCGTCGATCAGGGAGTCCGCCACCTTCACGAAGACCTCTGACACTTGCTGTTCGCGGGACATGGATGTCATCCCCTCGCCTCTCCTGATGATTGCGGTTCGGGTCTGTCGTCGTCCAGACGAAGGCGGCGCGACACGATGTCCTCGGCCGCTTCAATGATCGACCTCTCGTGGCCATAGGCGTAAGCGCGCAGCCGTACCAGCGCCTGGCCGAGCGGAACCCCGAGCTGCACACTGAGCATGCCCGTAGCCTGGTGTACGACTGCTCGGTGGAGTTCACCGTCGGGCTGCGAATCCACCCAGGAGGCGAGCTGAGAGCCGGCGCCGAGGAACTGCAGCGTAAGCGCGGCGGCCAGGGCCAGGGCGTCGTCGACCTCCTGTCCCGCCATGGGGCCCGAGGTTGAGCGCAGGGCGGTGAGAATTCCGACCTTGATGCCGCCGAGGCACAGCGGGAAGCAGAACACTGCCTGAATCGGCAGGTGGGCCATAGCAGGCAGCAGGGCGGGCCACCGGTCCGCCCACGCCGCGGACAGGTCGTGCTCCAGCGCCAGCAGCCCTGTGCGCAGTGCGTCCGGACCCGGCCCTTCGCCCAGCGTGAACTGCAGGTCTTCGAAGGATTCGCTGGTCGCCCCTGAGGACCACAGCTGCTCCGTGATCTGGTCCTCGATCGCCAGGGACACCGCCAGATGATCCATACCCAGGATACCGGCGCAGCCATCGGCGATCCGCGGCTTGGCCTGCCCATGCAGGAGCCGCAGGATCTCGGCCATCCCAGAGCTGATCACTGACGGCCACCTCTCTCGGCTCGTTGAGGGCGGGCAGGCCGGCGATTGAGGTTCGGGGCCCTGGCCTCGGGCGACTCGGCCGGAGGAGCCGGAGATCCTCGCGGACACCGGCGTCTGATGTCGAGGGTATCCGGGTCAGCGGTGGGCTGGGGCTGGGGTGCTGGGCGGGTGTCGCTGTGAATGCCGGCGGGCAGCCGGACGATCCCGGCAGCCACCGGAGCGGTGGTCGGTGCATGCGCCGAAAAAGAGCAGCGCCGTAACCGGTCCTCTAGACAAAGCCGGTTACGGCGCTGCTTCTTTCCTTTGTGGTTGCCGCAGCCCCCCAAGGCCACGGCGCGCACCCGCCTAATGGTCGGTGAGCATTCCGGTGCGGAGCTGATCCAGGGCGCGCTTCAGGAGGCGTGAGATGTGCACCTGCGAGACGCCGAGCTTTTCGCCGATCTGGGACTGGGTCATTTCCTGGCCGAAGCGCAGTTCGATGATGTGGCGTGCGCGGTCGTCGAGCAGGTCCAGGAGGGGAGCGAGGGTGTGGAAGTCCTCAACGAATTCGAGGGCGGGGTCGCACGTGCCGAGGGTGTCGGCGTAGGTGCGGCCGCTCTCGTTGACCTGGCCGTCGTCGTTGTCGTCATCGCCGGCGTCGGGTGTTTCGGTGGAGTCAGGGAAGTACCGCTCGAGCTCCCCGAGGATGCACGGGATGCCGAAAGAGGTGAACTCGACCTCACCGGATAGAACGAACCGGTCGATTCCCTTGATAAGGCCGATCGTGCCGATGTCGAGAATGTCCTCCATCTCACCGCCGCCCCGGTTGCGAAAGCGGCTCGCAGCGAACCGGACGAGCGACTGGTTCATCTCGATCAACGTGTTGCGCGCGTACTGATACTCGCGTGTTCCCTCTTGCAGCTCCCGGAGCCGCTGGAAGAGGAGCTTGGACAGTGCCCTGCCATCCTTCGGCGCGATCTGCGTCGCGCCCTCGGTCCATGGCAGTGCGCCCACGGACGACCCGGTCTGCGCTGACGGTGGCGCTGACTGCTGAACAACCTTCGGCGGTACGGACGTTCCGGCGGATTGCTCGAGTATCGTCACGACGTCATCACCTCTGCTGTTGGGTAGCGGCCTGGCCGTCGACGGTCGTTGCGCACGCCTTCGCCACAGCGATGGCGGCTTCGGCGGCGGGCCTCGGTTCCCTCGGGGAGCGGAAGTGCTGTCGAGTGCGGGGCACGCGCGTGCCGCTCGTGATTCTCAAAGGAGCCGTCCACCGACCGAAATGTTGTCGGAGGGGCTGGACAGGCACGGTCACCACTCAAGGCGTCCTGATGCAAGGTGTCCTGCGCCATGATCTTCACCCCACTGCGGCCGTGTCGTCAGGTTCGCCGGGGGCTGAGGCGTGCTTTGCACAATAGTCCCTGGAGACATGCGCTGGCTACACGCGACCGCAAGGGGACACTGCCGCCCCGGCAGATGAACGCCCAACTTTCCATCGATCCCAGGGCTGGCCGCCCTCGGGCAGGGATTGCGTGGGCTTGAATCTCAGCCAGGTGTCGTGACGAAGTGGTCGTCACCAGTACGTGAGGAGCAAGTGGTTGACGAGCAGCGCGACGATGGCTTGTGCGATCAGCCCAGCCGCGTCGGTCGCGGGCGGGCAGGAGGGCGGCGGCCATTGCCGGCCACGGGGTGAAGGGGAGCCAGTGGGAGACAGCTCCCTTGCGCAGGAGCAGGGCTTCCGCAGCAGTCCGCCAGAGGCACCCAGCCTTCACCCATCCGTAGTGGACACAGCAACGAATACTCAGTAGCGCGCTGCCCGGACCCTGCCGCCGCCGATGGAGGTATGTCTCTTTCGTTGCAGAAACGGGCGGTTCATATGGAACGATTCACCGGAGCTGCGCCGCACGTGGACCTGGCGTTCATGCTGCGCAGGCGTACGGGAGTACGCCTGCGGGCGGCCGGCGCCGGATGGGGCATCCGGGAGATGGACGTGCCCTATCTGCCGCGTACGGGGAGATCGAAGGTTACGAGCACCTGGCGGGGCACCTGGCACGCGGTACACGACATGCGTTCCGTGTTGCGCCGAGGAGCGCCCACGACGACGACGAAGCAGGAGGTCCTGTGATCCCCTCCCCGTACGAAACCACGTTGATCGTCATCGCGAAGGAGCCGGTCCCCGGACGGGTCAAGACCCGGCTCACCCCGCCGTACACGCCCCTGGAGGCCGCCCAGCTCGCGGAGGCGGCCCTCACCGACACTCTGCAAACGGCGCTCGACGTTCCGGCCCGGCGCCGGATTCTCGCCCTGGAAGGGGCTCCGGGGCCATGGCTGCCGCCCGGCTTCGAGATCCTTCCGCAATGTGCGGGTGGGCTGGATGAACGGCTCGCCGCCGCGTTCGGGGCCTGTGACGGACCAGCGCTTCTGATCGGGATGGACACACCCCAGGTCACCGCCTCGCTGTTGGCCCCTGTACTCGGGCCGGACGGCTGGAGGGACTGCGACGCTTGGTTCGGCCCGGCTGCCGACGGCGGGTTCTGGGCGCTCGGCCTGGCGGACCCCGACCCCGGCCTGTTGCGCGGCGTACCGATGTCCACGGAGACCACAGGTGCGGTGCAGCACCGGCGCCTCACCGACGCGGGCCTGGCCGTACGGGATCTCCCTGTGCTGCGTGACGTCGACACCGCGGCCGACGCACGCAGCGTCGCGGCTGCCGCCCCGGAGAGCCGGTTCGCGACGGCCTTCGGCCGCTTGGTGAGGGTCGATGCCTGATGGCCACGCAGGAGCAGCCGACGGAGACCGAATCCCGGCATGGCGATCCGTTCGCTCACGCGCTGCGGGACGGAGGAGGCCCGTTGTTCCTGCGGGGCTCGGACGGCGCTCGTCTGCCCTCGGAGATGGACCGCTGGTGTGCGGCGGCGGACGCGGCCGACATCAGTGTCCTTGACCGTTGCAAGGGCGCGGTCCTCGACATCGGGTGCGGACCGGGGCGTCTGGTCGCCGCTCTGAAAGGCCTGGGCCACCACGCGCTCGGCATCGACGTCAGCCGCGCCGCAGTCGCGCGGACCTCGCACACCGGAGGCGCCGCTCTGTGCCGTTCGGTCTTCGACCGGCTTCCGGCGGAGGGCCAGTGGACGAGCGCGCTGCTGATGGACGGCAACATCGGGATCGGCGGGGACCCGCAGGCGCTGCTGGAGCGGATCAGAACGCTGGTGTCCCCCCGTGGAGGCCGGCTGTTCGTGGAGGCCGCCGCGGACGACGTGGACGAACGGCTGTCCGCATGGTTCGACGACGGGCGAGGCCACGTCGGCGAATCCTTCCCGTGGGCCCGGATCGGGGCCCGGGCGCTGGGGTGCACCGCAGCGGCCACCGGCTGGCTGCCGGTCGACCACTGGGTCGTCGGTGACCGCCACTTCCTGGAACTCCACAGAGAAAAAAGGCTCCGCACCCGAGGTGGGGCAGTGCGATGACCGAGCCCTCTTGCTCCTTCGGGCGGGTCGCACCTTCTTCGGGATCTCGTCTTGATCCCCGGTCGCCCGGATTCTGAAGCAGCCCGTCGCACCCTGTTTACGGCCGGTTCCTGTGCCGTAGTGAGTAGCCATCGCCCGCCATGAGGTCTAGCGTGGCGAGGAGCCCCAGCCCCTGGCGATCCTGACGTTAAGGACGCGGTGGATGGAGACTACGGTGCACGGTATGCAAGGCTAGGACGTCCTGAGTGAGACCCAGCCCGCTGCGCGGATTTGCGGACAGCAGCTCGACCAGCGGTCGGTGGACGGCCCCTCAGAGTTCTACGATCGGCACGCGGGGCCCCTGTACTCATTGGCGCTGCTGATCTGCGAGGACTGCGAAGTCGCCGCTGAAGCAGTCGTAGCCACTATGACTCAGACGTGGGCGACGTGCGGCAATCGTAAGGACGAGGTCCTGCGGCGCCGACTCGCGGCTCAGGTCTGGCGCAGATGCACTGAGGCCCGGCGCACCGCGCCGCCGCAGAGCCTCGCGTGGGCGCACGGTTCAACAACGCCAGAGAGCACGGAGGGACACCCGGGGCAGCAACAAGCGTTGCTGGGCCTGGTCTTGTTCGGCTGCCACACCTACCGGCAAGCTGCGGCGCTCCTCGGCCTGTCTGCGCCTGCGGCAGCGCTGCAGTTGCGCTCAGTACTGATCGACGCGCACACCGCGGCCCGTTGACGTGCCCATCCTTGCCCAGCAGAAGCGGGACTCGAGGTCTTGTGCCGGGCCCCCTCCGTCAGCTGCCCACCGGGGGCGATTATTTCTGCGCGTTCTTGGCCCGTTGGGCATGCGTGTTCCCGCTCGACGCTCCGCAGCCGATACCTGCAAGCCCACCCGCTATAACACCGGCAACGTCTCCCCACAGTGCCTTGGTGTCCCCTTCAGCCAAGTGGGAGACACCGGTAATAGCATCTCCGATCGGCCCCAGCGCATCCAGCGCGGCAAGTCCGGTGGGGTCGATGCGGTTGACGGGGTCGCCTTCGGCGTAGAGGTAGGGGTTCTTCTCCTGGCCGCTCGGGTCGGGTGAGGTGAAGCGGGTGATGTTGGGGTCGTAGTAGCGGGCCGCGAAGTGGTAGAGGCCGGTGGGGTCCTGGTAGCCGCCGGCGAACCGGTAGGGCTGGGACACGGTTTGCGAGGTCGCCGCACGGGTGACACCGCGGGGGGTGTAGGAGTACGAGTTGACCTTCGTGCCCGCCTCGTCTGCGAGGGCGATGACGGAGCCGAGTGCGTCGGTGAGGTAGTAGTAGGACTTGCCCCGGTCGTCATGGAATTCAGGGTGCCCCCGGGCTCCCTGTTGAATCCCATGTCGACACCGGCCGTTGACTTCGCCGACAGGCCGAGCGGCCCGTTGTGGAAGAACGTGTCGCCGAGCTTGATCCGCTCACTCTGGTCGGTGGACCCGTACTGGCCCGCGTACGTCTTGGCGCCGGCGGTCAGCGAGGTGAGCTGAGAGTAGTCCGACCACGTCTCGGCGGTGCGGGCCTGGGTGGTGGTGGAGGCGCCGGCGGTCTCGTTTCCGGCTTTGTCGTAGGACCAGCCGGTGGTGACACGCGTGGTGACGCCGCGGCCGTCCTTGCTGGTGGCGGGGCGGCCCAGCGCGTCATAGGTGTACGTGGTGACACCGAGCGGGGCGGGCGGGGTGACCTTGGCGAGGTTTCCCTTGGCGTCGTAGGTGAAGGAGGTGACCTTGCCCAGGGCGTCCTTGACGGTGCAGCGCTGTCCTTCGAAGCCCTGGCAGGTCGGGGTGGCCTTGTTGTAGGTGAAGGTCTGTGTCCCGCCGCCCGTACCGGTCACCGCGACGGTTTGGGTGTTGCCGGCCGCGTCGTAGGTGAAGTCCGACTTCTCGCCGTCCGCGTTGGTCATCGTGCCCGGCAGGTCCGCACCGGCGATCGTCTGGTAGCGGCCGATGGAGGACGATGCGCCGGTCGGCAGTGTCGCGGAGGTCGGGTTGTTCCGGGCGTCCCACCCGTACTCGGCCACGTTGCCCGGGGTGCTGCCCACGCCCATCGCGTCGGTCGCCGAATCGATGTTGCGGTTCGCGTCGAACGTCTTCGCCCGCGAATGGCCCAGCGCGTCGGTGACCTTGGAGACCTGGCCATCGGCGTCGTGCTCGTACTTCGTGGCGTGCTGCTCGGGATCGGTGACCGTTGTCGTACCGGCCTGCGACCCGTCTTCGGCCGTGTAGGAGTACGTGTACGTGGGGCCGGTGTGGCCGGAACCGTCGAAAGCAGTGGCGCGCAGCATCGAGGTAACGCGGTTGTGCGCGTCGTAGGTGAAGACCGTGACCCGCCCCTCAGGGGTGGTGATCTTCGTCAGGCGCCCGGAGCCGTCATACCTGAAGTGGGTGGTCTTGCCCTCGGTGTCCGTCGTCCTGACCAGGTCACCGGCGTCGTTGAGGTCGAAGACGGCGGTGCGGCCGGTGTGGTCCTTCGCCTGCCACTGCAGCCAAGGAGCGTCTGGCCCGGTTCACCCGGTGCCCCATGCCGGAGGGCATCTACCGGCGCGCCCGTGTCGTGCAGGAACAGCTCACCACCAAGGGCGAACACCGCCGCGCCGGAGCCGTCGACCTCCTCTTGGCCGTGGTCGCCGAGCATTCCGGACTGACACTGCTACACCACGACCGCGACTTCGAAACAATCGCCCGCACCACGGGGCAGCCCGTCCGGATGATCGACCTCAAGTAGGCACACAAGCACTACACGACGGCCCGCGAACAGGATCGGCGCAAACCTGGATCGCGGGGCTCATCCGAGACTCGTACGCCCTGATCCACCACGTGCGACGACTATCGATTCGCGATCACACTTCAGTCACACAAGACCTATCGGACACACGTTGAATTTCGGACTCGCGGGCCACTTGATCTTGATTCGGGGCTACAGTGAGGGCCCTCGGAGATGCCCCGAGGGCCATCACTCCTGCGTTTTCGCAGGTCAGAACGATTCTGCGTCACCACTCAGTGGTGGGGCGGGTGGGACTCGAACCCACGGCCGACGGATTATGAGTCCGCTGCTCTAACCGGCTGAGCTACCGCCCCTAACGGCGCGTCGCGCACATTTGTGCGCGCCGTCTGCCGCAGCATAGCCGCTCATACGATCTCCTGCCTCGGATGGTCGGCAACGCTTGACCATGAGGACTGCGCTGCCGCCTGCCCGGTTCCAGGGGACATGAAAAAGGACCCCAGAGGGGTCCTTTTTCGTGCCGCTCCCCCGACTGGACTCGAACCAGTAACCCTCCGGTTAACAGCCGAATGCTCTGCCAATTGAGCTACAGGGGATCGCGCTCCCCCGACTGGACTCGAACCAGTAACCTGCCGGTTAACAGCCGGCTGCTCTGCCAATTGAGCTACAGGGGATTGATGCGTTGCACCGAACGTACCCACCGGAGGCGTCCCGGGGGGCGTGTGCTCGCTGCGACACATACATTAGCGCAAGCAGGGGGGTGCTCCGCCAATCGGTATCGCCTGGGGTGATCACGAGCGTCCCGGGTAGGTGAGCAACACAGCCCCATGGTCCGAAACTTCCCCCGGCACCAGGGGACCGCCGACGCAACGGAAGGTGGCAGCATGCGCTACCGGCTCACATTCATCGCCGGCCTGGCCCTCGGGTTCGTGATCGGGACCCGCGCCGGACGCGAACGCTACGAGCAGTTGAAGAAGTCCGCCCGCCGGATCTCCCAGAACCCGGCCGTGCGCAACGCCGCCGAGTCCGCGGCGCACAACGGGCGCGACATCGCGGGCAAGGCGTACCACTCCGTCAGTGACAAGGTCGGAGACCGGATGCCCCACTCCGTGAGCGACCGAGTCCGCTCCCTGCGCGAGCGCGGCGGCAACGGCGAGGACGGGTGGGGTACGACCAACACCTAGAGCAGCGCAGGGAGAGGCAGACGCATCCGGGGCGCGGCCCCCGTCCCGGATGCGGCAGAATCTGAGTATGGGGATAGTCGCCGGCTTGGACAGTTCGTCTGGTTCTACGCGCATTGTCGTGTGCGATGCGGATACGGGTGCCGTGCTGCGGCAGGGTTATGCCCCGCACTCCGTCGAGGCGAAGGCCGGCGAGGCCGATCCACAGGTGTGGCTGCTGTCGCTGGGTGAGGCCGCCGCCGGTGGGCTGCTGGAGGGTGTGCAGGCCATCGGCGTATCGGCGCAGCAGCACGGTCTGATTCCGCTGGACGCGCATGGCTCCGTGGTACGTCCGGCGCTGCTCGGCAATGACAAGCGGGCCCAGGTCGCGGCCGCCGATCTCGTCGACGCGCTCGGCGGGCGCCGGGCCTGGGCCGAAGCTGTCGGGTCCGTGCCGCAGGCCGCGCAGCCGGTGGCGAAGCTGCGCTGGTTGGCGCGGCACGAGCCGGAGTCGGCGCGGCGCACCGCGGCGCTGATGCAGCCGCACGACTGGCTGGTGTGGCAGCTGCTGGGCCGGCCCGCCCGCCGGACCACCGACCGGGGCGCCGCATCGGGTACGGGCTACTGGTCGGCGGTGACGGAGGCCTACCGGCCCGATCTGGTGGAGCTCGCCCTGGGGCATCAGGCCGGTCTCCCCGAGGTGCTCGGCCCGTCCGACGCCGCGGGGACCACCCCTGAAGGGCTGCTGATCTCCGCCGGGACCGGCGAGACGATGGCGGCGGCCTTCGGGCTCGGCGTGGAGGTCGGCGACGCGGTGGTCTCGCTCGGGGCCTCCGGGTCGGTGATGGCGGTGCACCACGAGGCGCTGTCCGATTCGAGCGGGCTCGTCACGTCCTTCGCCGACGCCACCGGGATGCATTTGCCGGTCGTGCACACGCTCAATGCGGTACGGGCGCTGCGTGGGACCGCGGACCTGCTGGGGACGGACCTGGAGGGGCTTTCGGACCTGGCGCTGAAGTCGTCGCCGGGGGCGTACGGGCTCGTACTGCTGCCGTATCTGGAGGGCGAGCGCACGCCGCAACTGCCGCACACCGCCGGGACCTTGAGCGGGCTGCGGCGTGAGTCGATGAAGCCCGAGCATCTGGCGCGGGCGGCCTTCGAGGGCATGCTGTGCTCGCTTGCCGACGCGATGGACGTGCTGCGGGAGCGGGGCGTGGAGGTGCGGCGGGTCTTCCTGCTGGGGGCCGCCGCCGAGCTGCCCGCTGTGCAGGCGGCCGCGCCGTCGCTGTTCGGTACGCAGGTGGTCGTGCCGCAGCCCGCCGATTACGCGGCGCTGGGCGCGGCACGGCAGGCCGCGTGGGCGCTCGGCGTCTCGCGGGGCACGCTGGCCCCGCACTCCCCGCCGGCCTGGCAGGGCGCGGCGGCGCAGGTGCTGGAGCCGGGTGACGAGCTGGCGGTGGGACGGGCGGTGCGTCAGCAGTACGGGGCGACGCGGGACCAGATCCATCCGGGGGCGTTCGACGCGTGAGGGGTGCCAGAGGGGGGAGGGTGCCAGAGGGGGCCCCGGAGGCATGCCACCCCGCGGCGGGCTGGGGCGGGTGGGAAGTCTTGACTCGCCGATGAGGTAATCCCTTGGAATTACCGGGGCCGGGTGCCGGAAGATGGGACGCGCTCCGATCTTGCCGCCGACACCTCCTAGAGACCCCGAGAGACTCCGCGTGCTCATCAGACTCCTGCGGGCCCACCTCGGCCCGTACCAGAGACCCATCGCCGTGCTGGTCCTGCTACAGCTGCTCCAGACCTCCGCCACGCTGTATCTGCCGACCCTGAACGCCGACATCATTGACAACGGAGTCGTGAGGGGGGACGCCGGATACATCCTGGAGTTCGGCGCTCTCATGATCGCTGTCAGCGTGGTGCAGGTGGTGTGCAACGTCGGCGCCGTCCACTTCGGCGCCCGGACCGCCGCCGCCCTCGGCCGGGACGTGCGGGCCGCCGTGTTCGCTCGGGTGCAGAGCTTCTCGGCGCGGGAGGTCGGGCACTTCGGGGCCCCGTCACTGATCACGCGCACCACCAATGACGTGCAGCAGGTCCAGATGCTGGTGCTGATGGCGTTCACGCTGATGGTGTCGGCGCCGATCATGTGTGTGGGCGGCATCGTGATGGCTCTGGGGCAGGACGTGCCGCTGTCGGGTGTGCTGCTGGCGGTGGTTCCGTTGCTCGGGATCGCCGTGAGCCTGATCGTGCGGCGGATGAGGCCACTGTTCCGGGCCATGCAGAAACGGCTCGACACGGTGAACCAGGTGCTCCGCGAGCAGATCACCGGCAACCGGGTGATCCGGGCGTTCGTTCGGGACGCGTACGAGACGGACCGGTTCAGGGAGGCGAACACGGCGATGACGGACGTCTCGTTGTCCGCGGGGCGCCTGATGGCCCTGATGTTCCCCATCGTGATGACGGTCGTGAACGTCTCCAGCGTCGCCGTGGTCTGGTTCGGTGCGCACCGGATCGACAGCGGCTCCATGCAGATCGGGGCGCTGACGGCGTTCCTCGCGTATCTGATGCAGATCGTGATGGCGGTGATGATGGCCACCTTCATGTTCATGATGGTGCCGCGCGCCGAGGTGTGCGCCGAGCGTATCGAGGAGGTGCTGGGGACCGCTTCGAGCGTCGTACCTCCGGCGGATCCGGTACGGGAACTGCGCCGGCACGGGCAACTGGAGTTTCGCGGCGCCGAGTTCCGTTATCCGGGCGCCGAGGAGCCGGTGATCATGGACATCGACCTGGTGGCCGGGGCGGGTGAGACGACGGCGATCATCGGCTCGACGGGCAGCGGGAAGTCGACGCTGCTGGGGCTCGTACCGCGGCTGTTCGACGCCACTGGCGGGCAGGTGCTGGTGGACGGGGTCGATGTGCGCACGCTCGATCCGGCGCTGATCGCCAGGACGGTGTCGCTGGTTCCGCAGACGCCGTATCTGTTCTCGGGAACGGTGGCTACGAATCTGCGGTACGGAAAGCCGGACGCCACCGACGACGAGCTGTGGCACGCGCTCGAAGTGGCGCAGGCCCGGGAGTTCGTGGAGCAGCTGGACGGCGGGCTGGACGCGCCGGTCGCGCAGGGCGGCACGAATGTATCCGGCGGGCAGCGGCAGCGGCTGGCGATCGCCCGGACGCTGGTGCGGCGGCCGGAGATCTATCTCTTCGACGACTCGTTCTCGGCGCTCGACTACGCGACCGACGCGGCGCTACGGGCCGCGCTGGGGCGGGAGACGGCCGAGGCGACGGTGGTGATCGTCGCCCAGCGGGTGTCGACGATTCGCGACGCGGACCGGATCGTGGTCCTGGACGAGGGCCGGATCGTGGGCTCGGGACGCCATCACGAGCTGATGGCGGGCAATGCGACGTACCGGGAGATCGTGCTCTCCCAGCTGACGGAGGCTGAGGCGGCATGAGCGGGCACGGTGGACGCATGATGGCGGCGGCGGGCGCGGGTCCCGGCGAGCGGTCTATGGACTTCAAAGGCTCGGGGAAACGGCTGGTGCGGCAGTTCGCTCCGGAGCGGGTCACGCTGTGGTGGATGCTGGCGGCCGGGGTGGCGAGCGTCGCGCTGTCGGTGGTCGGGCCGAAGATGCTGGGGCGGGCGACCGACCTGGTGTTCGCAGGGGTGGTGGGCCGGCAGACGGCGGGTGGCGACAGCAAGGAGGGCGTCGTCGAGGGGCTGCGCGAGGAGGGTGACGACGGGCTCGCCGACATGCTCTCCGGGGTGGGTTTCGTGCCGGGGCAGGGCATCGACTTCGGTGCGGTAGGCGACGTACTGCTGATGGTGCTCGCCGTCTATGTGGGCGCGGGGCTGCTGATGCTGGTCTCGACGCGCCTGTCGATCCGGGTCATCAACCGGACCGTTTTCCGGATGCGGGAGGACGTACAGGCGAAGCTTTCGCGGCTGCCGCTGCGCTACTTCGACCGGCAGAAGCGCGGCGAGGTTCTGAGCCGGGCCACGAACGACATCGACAACATCTCACAGACGATGCAGCAGACGATGGGCCAGCTCATCAACTCCCTGCTGACTATCGTGGGTGTGCTGGCGATGATGTTCTGGATCTCGCCGCTGCTGGCGCTGGTCGCGCTGGTGACCGTGCCGCTGTCGGTGCTGGTGGCGGCGAGGATCGGCAAGCGGTCGCAGCCGCAGTTCGTGCGGCAGTGGAAGACCACCGGGAAGCTGAACGCGCACATCGAGGAGATGTACTCCGGGCACGCCCTGGTCAAGGTGTTCGGGCGCCAGGAGGAGTCGGCCGAGGCGTTCCGGGAGCAGAACGACGCCCTGTACGAGGCCGGGTTCCGGGCGCAGTTCAACAGCGGTGTCATGCAGCCCGTGATGTTCTTCGTGAGCAACCTGAACTACGTGCTGGTGGCGGTCGTGGGCGGGCTGCGGGTCGCGTCGGGGACGCTGTCGATCGGGGACGTACAGGCGTTCATCCAGTACTCGCGGCAGTTCTCGATGCCGTTGACGCAGGTGGCGTCGATGGCGAACCTGGTGCAGTCGGGGGTGGCTTCGGCCGAGCGGGTCTTCGAGCTGCTCGACGAGCGGGAGCAGGAACCGGACGCGGTGGATGCGGTGGTCGGGGCCGCACGCGGGGGGCTCGCGCTTCCGGAGGGTCGGGGGCGGGTGGCGCTGGAGGAGGTGTCGTTCCGGTACGAGCCGGACAAGCCGCTCATCGACGGCCTGTCGCTGAAGGTCGAGCCGGGCCAGACGGTGGCGATCGTCGGGCCGACGGGCGCCGGAAAGACGACGCTGGTGAATCTGCTGATGCGGTTCTACGAGGTGACGGGCGGCCGGATCACGCTGGACGGCGTCGACATCGCGAAGGTGGCGCGCGAGGAACTGCGTGCGGGCATCGGGATGGTACTCCAGGACACGTGGCTGTTCGGCGGGACCATCGCCGACAACATCGCCTACGGCGCGGCGGCCGGCCGTCGGGTCACGCGCGCGGAGGTCGAGGAGGCGGCGCGGGCGGCGCATGCGGACCGGTTCGTACGGACGCTGCCGGACGGGTACGACACGGTGATCGACGAGGAGGGGTCGGGGGTCAGCGCGGGTGAGAAGCAGCTGATCACGATCGCGCGGGCGTTCCTGTCCGATCCGGTGATCCTGGTCCTCGACGAGGCGACGAGCTCGGTGGACACGCGTACCGAGGTACTGATCCAGAAGGCGATGGCACGGCTCGCCCATGGGCGTACGAGCTTCGTGATCGCGCACCGGCTGTCCACGATCCGGGACGCGGACGTGATTCTGGTGATGGAACACGGCTCGATCGTCGAACAGGGGACGCATGACGAGCTGTTGGCGGCGGAGGGCGCGTATGCGCGGCTGTACGCGGCACAGTTCGCCCAGGCGGTGGCGGAAGTGGACTGAGACCGAACGGCGTTAGGGGGTGTCTGACAATTCCCCGTGGGTCAAGGAGCGGCGTCCGGTGCGTGCGATCGCAAGGCGCCGGACAGTCCTCGTAGCGGAGCTACTGGGGCTTTTCGGCAACGCTGCGAGCGTGCGTGCCGGGCGTCGCGACGCCGCGGGGAATTGTCAGACACCCCCGAGGGGGGCGCGGGGCTTCGGGGGCTGCTGTCAGTCCAGGTAGCCCCGGAGCTGGTCCGCGAACACGTGGTCGCGGAGCTTGTTGAGCGTCTTCGACTCGATCTGGCGGATGCGTTCGCGCGTGACGCCGAAGATGCCGCCTATCTCCTCCAGCGTGCGCGGCCGGCCGTCCTCGAGGCCGTACCGCAGCTGGACCACTTTGCGTTCCCGCTCGCCCAGCGTCGAGAGCACCATCTCCAGATGTTCGCGCAGGAGCAGGAAGGCCGCCGACTCGACGGGTGACGCCGCGTCGCCGTCCTCGATGAGGTCACCGAGTGCGACGTCGTCCTCCTCCCCCACCGGCGCGTGCAGCGACACCGGCTCCTGGGCGAGGCGCAGGACCTCGCTCACCCGCTCCGGGGTCAGTTCGAGGTGGGTGGCGACCTCCTGGGGCGTCGGTTCGTAGCCGTGTTCCTGGAGCATCCTGCGCTGGACGCGGACCACGCGGTTGATCAGCTCCACGACGTGCACCGGGACCCGGATGGTGCGGGCCTGGTCCGCCAGGGCGCGGGACATGGCCTGGCGGATCCACCAGGTCGCGTACGTCGAGAACTTGTAGCCCCGGGCGTAGTCGAACTTCTCCACCGCGCGGATGAGGCCCAGGTTGCCTTCCTGGACCAGGTCCAGCATGGTCAGGCCCCGGCCGACGTATCGCTTGGCGACGGATACGACCAGGCGCAGGTTCGCCTCGATCAGCCGGCGTTTGGCCATCCGGCCCAGCACGACCAGCCGGTCGAGATCGACGGCGAGCCGGGAGTCCAGGTCGGGGTGGCCGCGGAGCCGCTCCTCGGCGAAGAGCCCGGCTTCGACCCGGCAGGCCAGGTCGACCTCCTCGGCGGCGCTCAGCAGCGGGATGCGGCCGATTTCGCGCAGGTACTGGCGGAACAGGTCCGAGGACGGGCCCGAGGTGTCGGCGCGCGCCCCGCGACGCCGCTCGGCCGCCTCCGGCGTCTCGGGTGCGTCCGCCACCGGGTCCTCGACGAGGACTTCGGGCCGGACTTCTGGCCCCGTGGGCGCGGCGGGGGGCGCGTCCGGCTCGGGGCGTACGGCGGGCTCGGCCGCGGTCTGGGTCCGGGTCTGCACGGGGGCGACCTCCAGGTGATCGCTGCCGGTTCGGGGCGGCCGGCGGGAGCGACCCCACTCAGGAACCGCCACCCAGTGTGGCGTACGACACGTCGCCGCTACGAGGGTCGTGCGGTGACTTTTTGAGACCGGTCCGTCACCGGATGGTGACCCGCGTCGCCCGGCGCGGCGTCAGAGCGCCGCCGCACCGTGGTTGCGGAGGGACTGGGCGTACTGCTGGAGGACCCACAGCTCGTTCTGTACGGCGGCCAATTGCCCGGGGTCCGCGTGCGGGCCGCCGAGGCGGGCCAGAGTGCCCTGGACGTCGAGGATGCGGCGGTCGACGGCGCGCAGCCGTACGCGAATCAGCTGCTCGCCCGCGTAGAGCTCGTCCACCGTCTTGCGCAGGATGGCCTCGACCGCGAGCTCGGTGACCAGCGCCCGTACGGTGTCGTTCGGGGCGGTCTCGCGGACCCTGGCCAGGTAGTCGGATGCGTTCTGCGCGCCCTGCTCCGCGCCGCCCGCCGCCTCGATGGTCTGTCGCACCACGGCGTACGGAGGGGCGGTGAACTCGTCCGCGCCGTACGCGTCGAACGCCGGGGAGACCAGCTCGGGCCGCTGGAGGGCGAGTTTCAGCAGTTCGCGCTCAGTCCGGTGCGCGGGGCTGCGCAGGTTCAGAGCAGGGCCCGAAGGGGCAGCAGGGGTGGCGGACGAGGACGGGCCCACGTCGTACGAGGGGGCCGTGCGGCGGGGCCCCGGCGCGGCGGGGCCCCGGCCGCCCCGGTCGCGGGCCCACCGGGCGAGCTGGGCGACGCGCTTGACGACGAACTGTGTGTCGAGGATGCCGAGGATGCCCGCGAGCTGCACCGCGGACTCGTGCTGGATCGCGATGTTCTTGATGTTCGCGACGATCGGGGCGGCCTCGTCGAGCGCCGCCGCCCGCCCGGCCGGGGTCTCCAGGTTGTGCCGGGACACGACGTGGCGGATGGCGAACTCGAAGAGCGGTGTGCGCGTTTCGACGAGCGACGCCACCGCCGCGTCGCCCTTGGCGAGGCGCAGGTCGCAGGGGTCCATGCCGCCGGGGGTGATCGCGATGGACGTCTCGGCGGCGAACTTCTGGTCGTCCTCGAAGGCCCGCAGCGCCGCTTTCTGGCCGGCCGCGTCGCCGTCGAAGGTGAAGACGACTTCCGCCGACGCGTTGTCCATCAGGAGCCTGCGGAGGATCTTGATGTGATCGCCGCCGAAGGATGTGCCGCAGGTGGCGATCGCGGTGGTGACACCGGCCAGGTGGCAGGCCATGACGTCGGTGTAGCCCTCGACGACCACCGCCGTGCGGGTCTTCGCGATCTCCTTCTTGGCGAGGTCGATGCCGTACAGCACCTGGGACTTCTTGTAGATCGCCGTCTCGGGGGTGTTGAGGTACTTCGGCCCGTTGTCGTCGTCGCGCAGCTTGCGGGCGCCGAAGCCGACGACCTCGCCGGTGATGTCCCGGATCGGCCACATCAGGCGGCCGCGGAAGCGGTCGATGGGGCCGCGGCGGCCCTCCTGGGAGAGGCCGGAGAGGGTCAGCTCCTTGTCGGAGAAGCCCTTGCCGCGCAGGTAGCGGGTGAGGTGGTCCCAGCCGGCCGGGCTGTAGCCGACACCGAAGTGCTGCGCGGCGCTCTGCTCGAAGCCGCGCTCGGCCAGGAACTTGCGGCCGATCTCCGCCTCGGCCGAGTCGAGCTGCTCGACGTAGAACTGCGCGGCGGCCTTGTGCGCCTCGACCAGCCGGACGCGCTCGCCGCGCTGGTGGGTGGGGTTGTAGCCGCCTTCTTCGTACCGCAGGGTGATGCCCGCCAGGCCGGCGAGGCGCTCGACGGTCTCCGAGAAGGAGAGATGGTCGATCTTCATCACGAAGGCGATGGTGTCGCCGCCCTCCTGGCAGCCGAAGCAGTGGAAGAGACCCTTGCTCGGGCTGACCTGGAAGGACGGCGACTTCTCGTCGTGGAAGGGGCACAGCCCCTTCAGGTTGCCGCCGCCGGCGCTGCGGAGCTGGAGGTACTCGGAAACAACGGCGTCGATCGGGACCGCGTCCCGGACCGCCTTCACGTCGTCATCGTTGATCCTGCCTGCCACCCGTGAAGTGTACGGCGGCGCTCGGACACCGCTCGGACACTCCCGTCGGCCCGGACACCTGAGAAGCTGCTGTCGGCTCAGCGGAGCAGCGAGTCCAGGCTCACCGACGGGTCGGCGAGCACGTCGGGGTCGACCTGGGCGCCGCCGCGGATGAGCGCCTGGACGGTATCGGTGACGTCCCACACGTTCACGTTCATGCCCGCGAGCACCCGCCGGTCCTTGAGCCAGAAGGCGATGAACTCGCGCTTGCCCACATCGCCGCGGGCGACGACCTGGTCGTACGAGCCGGGCGGAGCCCAGCCGGAGTATTCGAGCCCTAGGTCGTACTGGTCGGAGAAGAAGTACGGGATGCGGTCGTACGCCGCCTCCTGGCCCAGCATCGCGCGGGCGGCCGCCGGGCCGCCGTTCAGGGCGTTGGCCCAGTGCTCGACGCGCAGCCGGGTACGGAGCAGCGGGTGGTGTGCCGCGGCGACGTCGCCGGCCGCGTGGATGTCGGGGTCGGAGGTGCGCAGGGCGGCGTCCACGGCGATTCCGCCGCCGTGGGCCCGGTCGACGAGGGTCAGGCCCGCGGCTTCGGCGAGGCCGGTGCGCGGGGCGGCGCCGATCGCGGCGAGAACGTCGTGGGCGGGGTGCTCCTCGCCGTCGTCGGTGCGGGCGGCCAGAACCATGCCGTCCTGGCCGACGATCTCGGTGAGGCGGGCGCCGAAGTGGAAGCGGACCCCGTGCTCACGGTGCAGGTCGGTGAAGAGCTGGCCGAGTTCGGGGCCGAGGACCTGGTGGAGGGGGGTCGGCTCGGCCTCGATGACGGTGACCTCGGCGCCGTAACCGCGCGCGGCAGCCGCGACCTCCAGGCCGATCCAGCCGGCGCCGGCGATGACGAGGTGCCCGTTGTCGCGGCCGAGGGAGGCCAGGACGCCGCGCAGCCGCTCGGCGTGGGCGAGGCGGCGCAGGTGGTGCACGCCGGCGAGGTCGGTGCCGGGGATGTCGAGCCGGCGCGGCTCGGCGCCGGTGGCGAGCAGCAGCTTGTCGTAGCGGACGGCGGTGCCGTCGCCGAGCAGGACGGTGCGGTTCTCGCGGTCGAGCTGGACGACGGACTGGCCGAGGTGCAGCTCGATGTCGGCCTGGGCGTACCAGCCGGGTTCGTGCACGAAGACGCTGTCGCGTTCCTCCTTGCCCTGCAGGAACCCCTTGGACAGGGGCGGGCGTTCGTAGGGATGGTCGCGTTCGTCCCCGATGAGGATCACCCGGCCGGTGAACCCCTCACTGCGGAGAGTCTCGGCGGCCTTCGCCCCCGCCAGCCCTCCACCGACGATGACGAACGTCAGATCTGCGTCGACCACTTGGTGCCTCCTCTGTGCCTGCCCACACGCTACGCCGCCGATATTCGAGCGTCCCGCACAGAGCGTGATGCCGAAAGAGGGGGGTGTGGCGTGGGCGTGTCGCGGGGGTGGCCTGAATGTGTCGCGCGGATGATCCGTCAGCGCCCTCTGCGGGCGGTGAGACGGGCGTGCAGGGAGCGCGCGGCCGCGTCGGTGAAGCACGCGATCTGGTCGACGATGACGCGTTTACGCGCCCGGTCGTCGGGCGCGTCGGCGAACAGCGCGCGGAACTGCGGGTCCAGGCCTTCGGGGGCGCGGGCCGTCAGTGCCTCGGCGAGTTCGGCGATGACGATGCGCTGGTCGGCGCGGAGCCGCTCCTGTTCGTCACGCTGTATGACATAGCGGTCGGCGACAGCCTTGAGAACGGCGCATTCGTGACGGACCTCGCGCGGGACGACCAGTTCGGCGGCGTACCGGGTGAGTCTGCCCGTGCCGTACGCCTCGCGGGTCGCGCCCTCCGCCGAGAGGCAGAAGCGGCCGATGAGCTGGCTGGTCGCGTCCTTCAGCCGGGCCTGGGCGAGCGCCGATCCGTCGTACCCGTGCGGCCACCACTCCTGGTCGAGGAGACGGTCGAGTGCGGCGGCCAGCTCGTCGGGGCTGGTGTCCGGGGGTACGTACCGTCCGACGGCCACGGCGAAGATCTCGCGGCGCTCGGGCTCGGCGAAGAGCAGGTTGGGGTCGAGGTGGCCGGCGTGCAGACCGTCCTCGAAGTCGTGCACCGAGTACGCCACGTCGTCGGACCAGTCCATGACCTGGGCCTCGAAGCACTGGCGGTGGGCGGGTGCGCCCGCGCGGGCCCAGTCGAAGACGGGCAGGTCGTCCTCGTACACCCCGAACTTCGACGAGCCGGGGTCGGTGGGGTGGCCGCCGCGCGGCCAGGGGTACTTGGTGGCGGCGTCGAGGGCGGCGCGGGTGAGGTTGAGGCCAACGCTGACGAGCTCACCGGTCTGCGGGGACCGGACAAAGCGTTTGGGTTCCAGGCGGGCGAGGAGGCGCAGCGACTGGGCGTTGCCCTCGAAGCCGCCGCAGTCCTTGGCGAAGTCGTTGAGCGCCTGTTCGCCGTTGTGCCCGAAGGGCGGATGGCCCATGTCGTGGGCCAGGCAGGCGGTCTCGACGAGGTCGGGGTCGCAGCCGAGGGCCGCGCCGAGCTCCCGGCCGACCTGGGCGCACTCCAGGGAGTGGGTGAGGCGGGTACGGGGGCTGGCGTCCCATACCTGGCTGCTGGAGCCGGGGGTGACGACCTGGGTCTTGCCGGCGAGGCGGCGCAGGGAGGCGGAGTGCAGCACGCGGGCGCGGTCGCGCTGGAAGGCGGTCCTGCCGGGGCGTTTGTCGGGCTCGGTGTCCCAGCGCTCGGTAGCGGCGCTGTCGTAGAGGGCGGCGTTGAGCGGCTCGGCGTGGCCGGGGTGGGCGGCGTGGGCGGCGTGGGCGGCACCGGCCTGGGCGCTGGCCTGGGCCTGGGCGTGCTGCTGGTTCTCGTCGTGCTGGGGTGCGTGCGCGGTGCCTTCCATGGACCGACAGTAATCGCAGAGTCTGACAGCCGGTGCTCGGCCGGTGCTCGGCCGGTGCTCAGGCCGCGGTCAGCTCGCGTGGGATCGGTGTCCCGGTGCGGGCGGCGAGGGCCTGGTCGTACCGGAGCAGGAGCAGCCGGGCCAGCGCCGGGTGGGTGCCCAGCGGCTTGGCGGCGATCCCTGGTGCGGCGGCGGCTGTCTGGGTGGCGAAGCGGCCGGGGGCGGTGAAGTGCGAGGCCACGGCGGCCCGGTGGCGGCCCCGCGCGGCGAGGGCGCGCACGGCTTCGGTGACGGTGGGTGCGGCGGCGGACGCGTAGGCGGCGACGACGGGGACTCCGCCGAGGCGTTCGCTGAGCATCGCGGCCGTACGGCGGGTGTCGGCGGCCGACTCGGGGTCGCGGGAGCCGGCGGCGGCCAGCACGACGCCGCTGCCCGGGTGCGCACAGTCGCCGTCGTGCCAGCCGGCCTCGGTGAGCCGGTCGTACAGCGCCTCGACGAGCAGGGGGTGCGGCCCGAGCGGGGCTGCGATGCGGGTCCGCAGGTGGGGGGCGGTGGCGGCGGCCTGCGGCAGGTCGTGCTTGACGTGGTGGCCCCGGCCGAACAGCAGCGGTACGAGGACGGCCGCGCCGGGGGCGAGGTGGGCGAGCGTGTCGGTCAGCAACGGCTCGTTGAGTTCGATGTGCCCGAGCCGTACGTCGAGACCGGGCCGCAGCTCACGGACCCGCTCCAGCAGCGCGGTGACCGTGCGCAGCGCCGCCGGGTCGCGGCTGCCGTGGGCGACGGCGACGAGGGGAGGGCGTGGGGTTGCTGTCATGGGCGGCGGGCTCCGTTCAGGGAGACGTGCCTCAGCTGCGTGCCGAGCTGGTTCCGTCGTGGACCGATACTGCCGGGCGCACGTTGCGGGGCCGTTGCGTGGCGGTGACGGGTGTTTTCCGTGGGCTCACGGTGGGGGCGGGGGTGGTGTCAGGTGCGGGGCGCGCGGCGGAGTGCGGGGCCGCCGGGAGCGCGGTCGGGCCGCATGCTGGGGCCACGCACCGGACCCCGGTCCGCCGGACGGGCTGGAACCCTGCCGGGGAAGTTCGAGGACATGTCCGAAGGGTGTCCCCTCAGGCTACGCCCCGAAGAGTTCCCGGCAAGGTTCCAGCCCCGCCACCCCCACCCGCACGGACCGCCGCGCCGCCCAGTCCTCCCGCGTCAGCCTCAGCCGCGTCACCGTTGTGGCCCGGCCGCGCACCGAGGTGACCATCCGGCCGTCCGGGCGGTAGCCGAAGCTTTTCCGACACCCGCAGCGAGCGCGGATTGTCCGTCATCGCCGCCGAGGTGACGTGGCGCGCTCCCAGCTCCTCGAACGCCAGGTGCAGCACCGCCGCCCGCATCTCGGTGCCGATGCCCCGGCCCTGGTGTGCCAGGCCGAGCCAGGAGCCGGTCTCGCCCTCCCGGGTCACCGGGAAGTCGTCCGTCATGAGGTCCTGCCGGCCGACGGCCCTGCCCCCGTACCGTACGGCGAGACTGAGCGTCCACTTCTGCGGCCGCCACTGTGCGACGGCGCCGAGGACGTGCTGGAAGGTCGCCCGCGCGCGGTCCCGCGGAGTCCCGTCCGTCCACGGCACCGTGAACGGCATGTCCGCCTCGTCGTGCACGCCATCGGCCGCGACCGCGGCGAGTTCGTCGAGGACTTCGCCTTCGGGCACCAGCAGTTCGCGGCGGGGCGTCGTGATGCGCAACCCGTACAGGGGCCAGACACGTCTGCTCATGGACAGATGATTCCAGTCGGGGGCGGGCAGCAGCATGCGATTTTCAGTGGGCCGAGCGCGGCGACGTACGGCGGCAGGGCGGCGGCCGGGGCTCCCGGGCCGCCGCCTCGCACGCACCCGGCGCGCCCAGCGGCGTACCGTGCAGGCCCTCGCGCTCGCGTGCGTCCTCGCGCTGGCGCCCGCCACCTGGCTGCACGCCGTCGCCGACAGCCGGGTCGGGACGACCGCCGACGCCCCGGCGCGTGACGTGGTCGTCGTCTTCGGCGCCGGACTGTGGAAGGGCGGCCCGACGCCGTACCTCGCGCAGCGCCTCGACGCCGCCGCCGAGCTCTACCGCGCGGGCAAGGCGAAGGTGGTGCTCGTGACCGGCGACAACAGCCGAGCGGAGTACGACGAACCGGACGCCATGCGCACCTACCTCGTCCGTCACGGCGTGCCCGACGCCCACATCGTCAGCGACTTCGCGGGCTTCGACACCTGGGACTCGTGCGTACGCGCCAAAAAGATCTTCGGGGTCGACCGTGCGGTGCTGGTGAGCCAGGGATTCCACATCCGCCGGGCGACAGCGCTGTGCCGGTCGGCGGGGATCGACGCGTACGGCGTGGGGGTCGATGCCGTACGGGACGCGACCTGGTACTACGGCGGCGTACGGGAGATCCTCGCGGCCGGCAAGGCGGCGGCCGACGCGGCGACCGAGCCCGACCCGCACTTCCTGGGGCGCGAGGAGCCCGGTGTGGCCGAAGCGCTGGCGCGGGCGTCGGGGCGTGTGCCGGGGCCGGGGCCGGGGCCGGGGCCGGGTGCCTCACGGGGCGGCGCGGGCGGGGCGGAGGGCGGCGTACCTGGCCCGTAACCCGGCGCACCCGTCGGCGTAACACCGCTGACGCACGCTGACACCATGCCCCGCACCTCCGCCGGAACCACCCCGCCCGCGACCACCCCCGCCACCACCCCCACCCACTGCCCGTACTGCGCTCTCCAGTGCGGGATGGGCCTGCGCCCGGCGGGCGGCGTCAGCGAACCGGTGGAAGTCGTCGAGCGTACGGACTTCCCCGTGAACCGGGGCGCGTTGTGCGGCAAGGGCCGCACGGCGCCCGCTGTGCTCTCCTCCCGGGTGCGCCTGACCGAGCCGCTGGTCCGAAGCCCCGCCACAGGCCGGCTCGAAGCGGCCACCTGGGAGGAGGCCCTGGCCCGTACCGCCGAGGGACTCGGCCGTACCCGAGAGGTGTACGGGCGCGACGCGGTCGGCGTCTTCGGGGGTGGCGGGCTCACCAACGAGAAGGCATACGCACTCGGGAAGTTCGCCCGCGTCGTCCTGTCCACCTCGCAGATCGACTACAACGGCCGTTTCTGCATGTCGTCCGCGGCTGCCGCCCACCAGAAGGCCTTCGGCCTCGACCGTGGTCTGCCGTTCCCCCTGGAGGACATCCCGCGCACCGGCTGCGTGATCCTCGTCGGGTCGAACCTCGCCGAGACGATGCCGCCCGCGCTGCGCTACCTCACCGAGCTGCGGGGCAACGGCGGCAAGCTCATCGTCGTCGACCCGCGCCGCACCCGCACCGCCGAACAGGCCGACCTGCACCTCGCCCCGCGTCCCGGCACCGACCTGGCGTTGGCGCTGGGGCTGTTGCACCTCGTCGTGGCACGAGGCCATACGGACGACGACTTCATCGCGGCCCGCACCTCCGGCTGGGACGAGACACGGGCGGCCGTCATGGCGCACTGGCCGGAATTCGTCGAGCGCATCACCGGCGTACCGGTCCCCCAACTCCGCGACGCGGTACGGATGTGGGGCGACGCGGAGACGGGCATGGTGCTCACCGCACGCGGCCCGGAGCAGCAGTCCAAGGGCACCGACACGGTCGGCGCGTGGATCAACCTCTGCCTCGCGACGGGCCGTGCGGGACGGCCGCTGTCCGGTTACGGCTGCCTCACGGGCCAGGGCAACGGCCAGGGCGGCCGCGAGCACGGCCAGAAGGCCGACCAGCTGCCCGGCTACCGTAAGCTCACCGACCCGGCCGCGCGCGAACACGTCGCCGGGGTGTGGGGCGTCGACCCCGACAGCCTGCCGGGCCCCGGACGCAGCGCGTACGAACTTCTCGACGCGCTCGGCGGCGACATCAAGTCACTGCTGCTGATGGGCTCGAACCCGGTCGTCTCCGCGCCGCGCGCCGCCCACATCGAGGAGCGGCTGCGCTCGCTCGACTTCCTCGCCGTCGCCGACGTCGTCCTCTCCGAGACCGCCGCGCTCGCGGACGTGGTGCTTCCGGTCACCCAGTGGGCGGAGGAGACGGGAACCACGACGAACCTGGAGGGCCGGGTCCTGCTGCGCCGCAAGGCGATCGACCCGCCCCCCGGTGTCCGTACGGACCTGCAGGTCCTGCACGGCCTCGCCGCGCTCCTCGGGCACGAGAAGGGCTTCCCCGTGGACCCCGAGGAGGTCTTCGGGGAGCTGCGCCGCGCTTCGGCGGGCGGCCCGGCGGACTACTCCGGCATCTCCTACCGGCGGATCGCGGACGAGGACGGCGTGTTCTGGCCCTGCCCGGAGACGGCACCCGAGCGGGAGGACCACCCCGGCACGCCCCGCCTCTTCCTGAACGGTTTCGCGACCCCGGACGGCCGGGCCCGCTTCGTGCCGGTCGCGCACCGGCCGGCGGCCGAGGAGACGGACGCGGAGTACCCGGTGATCCTGACGACGGGCCGGGTCGTGGCGCAGTACCAGTCGGGAGCCCAGACCCGCCGCGTCGACGAACTGAACGCAGCCGCGCCGGGCCCCTTCGTGGAACTGCACCCGCGCCTCGCGCAGCGCCTGGGCGCGGCGGACGGCGACCGGCTGGCGGTGGTGTCGCGGCGGGGGCGGGCGGTGGCGCCGGCCCGGATCACGGAGGCGATCCGCTCGGACACGGTCTTCATGCCGTTCCACTGGCCGGGCGAGGGCCGGGCCAACACGCTGACGAACCCTGCGCTGGACCCGACGTCGCGGATGCCGGAGTTCAAGGTGTGCGCGGTACGGGTCGAACTCGCCCAGGACTGATCACCGGGGGCCCGCTTCTTCCTGCACCCAAGCCAGGTACTCGGCGCTTCCGCGCACCACGGCCGTAGCGATGATCTCGGGCGTCTCATAGTGGTGCGCGCCCTTGATGTGCGCCTCCAGTTCCTCGTACCGCTCCCCCACGGTCTTGAAGAGCACCTGCCACTCCTCGCTGGTCTCCACCTCACCCTTCCACCGTTGGAGTGCTCTCCTGGCTGAGGCCGGGAGATTCCTGCCTACCTTGCGGTGGCGGGTTTGACGCGGCGGGCGCGCCTGACGACTGCCCTCCCGGCAGCCGGGACGAGCGCGAGGCCCATCCGGTACAGGTGCAAGACGTTCCGGGACGCGTTGTGGTCGACGCTCCCTTCCCAGCCGCACTCGGGGTTCTTGCACACGAACACGGCCTGTGACTCCCGGCTGCCGGGTGTGGTGAACCCACAGGCCGAGCAGCGCTGGGAGGTGCCGGGGGCGGGGACCTTGTGCAGGGTGCCGCCGCGCTGGGCGGTCTTGTACGTCAGCATCGTCACGGCCCGTCCCCATGCCTGCTGGCTGATGGCACGGTTCAGGCCGGACTTCTGGGCGACGTTCTTCCCCGGCTGGTAGATGGTGCCCTTGGCGGACTTGACCATGTTCGTGATGGTGAGTGCTTCGACCACCACCACGCTGTACTTGACGGCGATGGCGGTGGTGGTCTTGTGCTGCCAGTCGACGGCCCGGCGCTTGGCTTTGGCGCGGAGCTGGGCGATCTGGTCGTAGGTGCGGTGCAGACGGCGGGAGGACTTCTCGCCGGGCTTGCGATGGTTCTTGCGCTTCGCGGCGCGCTGCTCCAGACGCAGCAGCTTGGCCTGTTCCTTCTTGGTCAGCCACTCGCCGTGGGGTCTTGGTGTCGCCGTCGGAGAGGGCGAGGGGGACAGTGATGCCGACGTCGATGCCGACCTCCGGCCCCTGATGCGGCTCGGGCTTGGCCACCAGGGTCTGGACGCGGAAGGCAATGTGCCAGCCCACTGCGTCCTTGACCAGCCGGGCCCCGGTGATCCGGTTCTCCAAGTTGGCGCGCTTGCCGACGGGGAGGTCTTTGGTCCAGCGGAACCGGACTCGCCCGAGTCTGGGGATGTTGACCAGGCCCCACCGGCGGTGTACACGGATGATGTTCAGGTCCCGGCCCTGCGGGATGTCCACCGACATCACCGACCGGAAGCGGCCCTTGAAGTTCGGGGCGTCCGCACGCCCCTCCCAGCAGTTCTTCCACGCCTGGACGTACGTCTTGAGCACAGCCTGCGCGGCCTGAGCCGGAAGCACCGCGAGGAAGTCGATGTCGCCCCGGGCCCGGCGGATCGCGGCGTCCGCGTTTACCAGGGTCCGCTGGTCCTTCGGCATCATCTGCCACCACGCGTGCAGCAGATTCCACATCGTGCGCGCCGCGTGCGCCTGCTCATCCGCCTTGACCGTGAGCGCGAGAGACAGTGCCAGTCGGGCACGATGCCCGAACTGCCGCTTCTCATAGTCGCGTTCTGTGCCCACGCAATCACTGTACCATTTGGTTCATGTCGCCACGGTGGAACCCGAATCCCGATGTACGCACCGGCCGTCACGTTGTCCATAACCTGCATGCCCACTTGGTGTTCGTCACCAAGTACCGGCGCAGGGCCTTCACCGACGAGATGCTGACCCGCTGCGAGGAGATCATGCGGGAGGTCTGCACCGACTTCGAGGCCGAGCTGAAACAGTTCAACGGGCAAGAGGGCCACGTCCACCTGCTCGTCCACTACCCGCCCAAGGTCCCACTCTCGAAGCTGGTCAACTCCCTCAAGGGCGTCAGCTCCCGGTACCTGCGGCAGGAATACGACAGCCACGTAAGCCAATACCTGTGGGGCGGACACTTCTGGTCCGGCTCCTACTTCGCCAGCTCGTGTGGCGGAGCACCCCTCACCGCCGTCCACCAGTACATCGAGAACCAGCAACGGCCAGTCTGACCGTCACCCCGAGGCGCAGCGAACTCCGGCGCTCCGCGCCTCCGCGCCAAGGACACCCTTCACCCCGCCCTGAAGGGCGGAGCACTGGGCGAGATCAGAGGTAGACGGCCATCTGACCGTGGTAGCCGCCCGTCCGGTCCGGGACCCAGCCGATGTGCATGACCCCGCGAACGGTCCGGTTGGCGATCTCCGCGGCCCACTCGTCGTCGAGCAGATACAGCGACGTGAAGCGGTCCAGGTGCGGGCCGGATGGGGCTTCGCGCAGATCTACCGGCAACCGTTCGCGGAGGGTCGGCACCCTGGAGCCCAGGCCGGCGTCCGGGCGGTCCCAGCCGAGCAGCTTCCCGATCTTCCACCGGATCGCCCAGAGCATGCGCGCGGCGCGGGAGGAGCCTTGTTCCGGGTCGATGCCACCCGAGGCGATCAGCCGCACCAGTTGAGGGAAGTCACCCCGGTCGCCCTGCGTCGGCAGCGCCCACACGTCTTCGAGCCGAAAGTCTCGAGTGATGTCGTGGATACGCCAGTGCCCGGAGGTCTGCGCGGCGTTTGGGAGCCTCATGCATGGACTCCGTCCATACGGTGACGTACAGGTCCGGTACTCAGCTTAGAGGTCGCGCAGATAGGCGCGGTGGGGGAGCCCTGGGCGAAACAGGCACAGGTCCTGGGCGATCACGTAATTGTCCGCTCTGTGTTTTCCCGGGGTCTGAACCGTTCCGGGTTCGGTAGAGGCTCTAGATTGTGGCTTTGACCTGCGGTTCTTGCGAGTTTTGGTAGTGGATGGCTTCGTATTCGGAGGGTGGGACGTGGCCTATCTCACCGTGGAGTCGACGATGGTTGTACCAGTCGACGTACTCGGCGGTGGCCAGCTCGATGTCGCTCAGGGCTTTCCAGGGCCGCTGCGGCTTGATGAGTTCGGTTTTGTAGAGCCCGATGGTCGATTCCATCAGGGCGTTGTCGAGGGCGTCTCCGACGGTGCCGATGGACGCGGCGATCTGTTCGGCGGCCAGGTGGGTGGCGAGACGGAAGCTGGTGTATTGCTTGGGTTCAAGGAGTCGTCGCAACACTTCCGCTTTGTGTCGATAGTAGGTGACTGTCGAGAGTCTCGGCTGGGGTCCTCCAGCCAAGGGTCTTGCGAGGTCTGCTGTTAAGGGCGGCGGCGACGGCGGCGAGGTCTTCGCGGGTGTGCCTGCTGAGGTCGGTGCCCTTCGGGAAGTACTGCCGTAGCAGGCCGTTGGTATTCTCATTGGTTCCGCGCTGCCAGGGGCTGTGCGGGTCGGCGAAGTAGATCTCCAGACCTGTGTCGATGCGGAGCAGGGCGTGCTGCGCCAGTTCCGAACCCTGGTCCCAGGTAAGGGACTTGCGGAGCTGGGAGGGAAGGTCGACGATCACTTCCGCGAGGGCTGCACGTACGGCCTCGGCTCCGTGACCGGCAAGCGCGGGGCCGTTCTTGGTCCGTGGGCCGCCGTGGCCGGGCATCGGCGGCAGGTGCAACAGCATCGTGAACCTGCTGCTGCGTTCCACCAGGGTGCCGATCGCGGAGCTGTTCAGGCCGATGATGAGGTCGCCCTCCCAGTGACCGGGGACCGCCCGGTCCTCCACCTCAGCCGGCCGCTGACTGATCAGCACCTCCTCGGTGACGAATTTCTTCCCCCGGCCAGCGGTGCGGGCCCGGGGCACTCGTAGGGCTCGGCCGGTACGCAGGCAGGCGACGAGTTCACGCTTCAGCCCGCCGCGGCCCTGGACGTAGAGCGCCTGGTAGACCGCCTCGTGCGAGATACGCATGGACTCATCATCGGGGAAGTCGACCCTCAGCCGGTTGGATATCTGCTGTGGGCTCCACGATGTGGCCCAACGGCGGTCCTGACGCCTCGGCTTGTTCCGTCCCTTCCACCGCGATACCGCGGGCCCCGGCGCAGGTGCACCGTCCTGGTAGCGGATCTCTCCGGCCAGGCGGTCCTGGACGTACTCGTGCAGCCGCTCGTTGCCGGCCAGCTTGGACAGTTTCGGCCGCTGCGCGGCCAGTTCGGCCTTCCACTGCGCGATCGACGCCCGGTAGGCGAGCTGTCCATTGCGGGTGGCGGCGTTGCGCCGCAGTTCCCGCGAAATCGTCGAAGGGGTCCTGCCCAGCCTGCGGGCGATCTCCCGGACCCCGGCGTCCTGAGCCTTCAGCAGAGCGATCTCTTCACGCTCTTCGAAGGAGAGATACCTGCCCGACACCGGGCCAATCTGGATCGACGGCATCCCGCCACGTTCCCGGAACCACCGAGTTCCCACGGGCCCCGACACGCCGCACGCGATCGCCGCATCCTCACTGGTCAGCCCCTCAGCAATCTTCTTCCAGAAGACACGCTCCACATCCCGACGAATCGGCGGTCTGCCCGGCGATCGCATCGCCGGGCGCCCTGTTACCGCCGTCGTCCACCCAGTCGGCCGTCCCATCGGACACCTCCACGATCAAGGTGTTGCGACGACCGGTTGAATCCGCCTTGAGATCCGGCATCGGAATGATGTATCAACTCCCTTGCGGTAACGGGGTTTCCGGACCGGTCGCGTTGCCACAGACCCATTTCCAGTGCGGACAGCACCAGCGGGGTCTGCTTGTTCGTCGCTGCGGACCAGCCGACGATCCGGCGGGAGTAGGTGTCGACGAGGAACGCGACGTAGACGGTGCCGGACCAGGTGGCCACGTAGGTGAAGTCCGCGACCCACACCCGGTTGGGAGCACTGGCCACGAACTGCCGGCTGAGCCGGTCCGGGGCACGCTCGGCTTCTTTGTCCGCCACCGTGGTGACGACTTTCTTCCCTCGCACCGCCCCCACCAGACCTTCGGCCTTCATCAGCCGCTCGACGGTGCTGGCGATCTTGCGGCGTAGCCGGTCGTTCTCGACCGCGTCCGCGGACTTCTTGGGCCGGGCCGGGCTGGTCCGCCGGTCGACGAGCTTCTCCAGGGCGCCGGCGTCCCGGGCCTGGCGCCACTCCTGGATGTGCGAGTGGTACAGCCGCTCGCGGCGCAGGATCGCACCGCGCTCACCAGGTGCCTCGGCGGCGTCGTATTCGGTGACCATCCGCACCTTGTACTCGGGCGAGAAGGTACGGCGCTTCGGCTTCGGGGCCGGGTCGGCAGCGGGGTTCGTACTGGTCATGGGGGTGGTACTCCTGTTCGCACCCTCTCAGACTAACCCGGCATAACGGGATGTCTCACCCAAGGGTGGCAGGGAGGGCACCGACCCCGACGGATGGACCCTGCGCACGATCGACGGCAGCCGAGCCGCCCACATCGAACACACCATCGCCATCACCAAGGACGGCCCCCGCATCCTCACCCTGCCCTGACCTCGAATCCGCTCACACGTGTTGGCAGACGACGTCAACCACGCGGGAATCACAGACGGGCGATCGCAGGCCATACCAGCGTCGAGCCCGGTGGGGAGCGCGAAGCGGCGTGTCGGCGCAGGGTGCTTGACCGTTCCCAACGATCTTCCCGAGATTGGCCGGTTGCCTTCCATGCCCCTGGCCCGAGCCATATCTCTTACCTTGACCGGCTCCCAGCGCCGCCGGTTGAAGACGATGGCCTACGGCCACAAGACCGAATATCAGGCCCGACAGCGGGCATCGATCGTGCTACTTGCGGCACGGGGGCACTCCAACGCCCGAATAGCAACAGATACCCGTCTGCACGTGGACACGGTGCGGACCTGGCGGGGCCGGTTCGCTGCCGGCGGCTTACCCGCCCTGGCTGACCGCAGGCGCTCCGGACGCCCAGCGCGGTTCACCCCGGCGCAGGTCACCGAAGTCAAGGCGCTGACCTGCCAGTTACCCGCGGAGACCGGTATCCCGCTATCACGCTGGCCATGCCCGGAACTCGCACGCGAGGCCGTCCTACGAGGCATCGCCCGGTCCGTGTCGGCGTCCACCGTGCGCCGCTGGCTGACGCAGGACGCACTCAAGCCCTGGCAGTACCGCTCCTGGATCTTCATCCGCGACCCGGACTTCCGCGCCAAAGCCGCCCGCGTCCTGGACCTCTATGCCGGCACCTGGCAGGGCACCGCTCTCGACGAGGACGAGTACGTGATCTCCAGCGACGAGAAGACCTCCATCCAGGCCCGCTGCCGCTGCCACCCGACCCTGGCCCCCGGACAAGCACGCGCCATGCGCGTCAACCACGAGTACGGCCGCGGCGGCGCCCTGGCCTACCTCGCCGCCTACGACGTCCACCACGCGAAGGTCTTCGGCCGCTGCGAGCCCAAGACCGGCATCGCACCCTTCACAGCCCTGGTCACCCAGGTCATGACCACCGAGCCCTACGCCAACGCCAAACGCGTCTTCTGGATCGTCGACAACGGCTCCTCCCACCGTGGCAAGAGAGCCATCGATCGCCTGACCAATGCGTTCCCGAACGCGGTCATGGTCCACACTCCCATTCACGCCTCCTGGACGAACCAGATCGAGATCTTCTTCTCCATCGTCCAACGCAAGGTCGTCAGGCCCAACGACTTCACAGACCTCGTCGAGGTCCGGGACCGGCTCCGAGCATTCGAAGACCGCTACAACGCCACGGCACAGCCATACCAGTGGAAGTTCACCACCTCCGACCTGGACGATCTACTGGCCCGACTCGACCGACACACACTCGGCCAACACGAAGAATCCTCCGCCCCACAGCCAGCATGATCAACCCCCGAAGGACTTCCAGAGTCGACCACTTTGACCCGTCGGTCTTGACCGGGCAGGGCGGCGAGCCGGCTGGTCAGGAGTCGGTTGATCTCGTCGGGGCGCTCCTGCTGGATCCCGTGGCGCCGCGGGTCTGTACGGTCTCCGGTGTAATTGATGATCAAGGAAGAGACATCAAGTGACTGACACCGTGACCGAGTGTGTGGCCGCCGGCGACCAGGCGGAGCCGTCGTTGGAGACCCCGACGGTCGAGCAGAAGCTCATTGACCAGCTCGTCGAGCAGGCCCGGAGCAAGGGGCTGCGGCTGACTGGCGAGGGCGGGCTGCTGCAGCAGTTGACCAAGACGGTTCTGGAGTCCGCCCTGGAGGGCGAGATCACCGACCATCTCGGCTACGACAAGCACGACCCGGCGGGCAAGGACGGTGGCAACAGCCGCAATGGCACCCGTTCCAAGACCGTGCTGACCGACATCGGCCCGGTCGAGATCGACGTTCCCCGCGACCGCGAGGGGTCCTTCGAGTCGGCCATCGTCAAGAAGCGGCAGCGCCGGCTGACCGGCGTCGACGAGATGGTGCTCTCGCTGTCCGCGAAGGGCCTCACACACGGGGAGATCTCCGCGCACCTGGCCGAGGTCTACGGCGCCAACGTGTCCAAGACGACCATCACCACGATCACCGACAAGGTGATGGACGGCATGGCGGAATGGCAGAACAGGCCGCTTGACCGCGTCTACCCCGTCGTCTTCATTGACGCTATCAACGTGAAGATTCGCGATGGCCAAGTAGCGAACAGGCCGATCTACGTGGCTCTGGCGGTCACTGCCGAAGGGCACCGGGACATCCTCGGGCTGTGGGCCGGCGACGGCGGCGAAGGCGCGAAACACTGGCTGCGGGTGCTGTCGGAACTGAAGAACAGAGGCGTCGAAGACGTCCTCATGCTGGTCTGCGACGGACTGAAGGGGCTGCCCAACGCGGTCGGCGAAGTCTGGCCCCGTACCGTTGTGCAAACGTGTGTGGTTCACCTCTTGCGGGCGTCGTTCAGGTACGCGGCCCGCCAGGACTGGGACAAAATCGCGAAGGCGTTGAAGCCGGTCTATACCGCGCCGAGCGAGGACGCGGCCACGACGCAGTTCCTGGAGTTCGCCGAGGTCTGGGGGAAGAAGTATCCGGCGATCGTCCGTCTCTGGGAGTCGAGTTGGGCAGAGTTCACGCCTTTCCTCCAGTTTGATGCGGAAATACGTCGCATTGTGTGCACGACCAACAGCATCGAGAGCGTCAACGCCCGCATCCGCAAGGCCGTCCGCTCCCGCGGGCACTTCCCCACGGAGCAGGCCGCCCTCAAATGCGTCTACATGGCCGTCATGAGCCTCGACCCCACCGGCGCCGGCCGCAAACGCTGGACTATGCGCTGGAAGGGTGCGATGAACGCCTTCGACATTGCCTTCGACGGCCGCCTCACTGCAGGTCAACTCTAGCCACACCAAACCCAGTTACACCTTTGACTGGACAGACCCGTCGCCGCCGTCGAGGATGGCCGAGGAGTGCAGAGGAGTGCAGAGGGCGTCTCTCCCTCAGCCCGTGTACGGACGGGCGGACTTGGCGTCGCGTAGCGCGTGTGCCCACCAGGTGAGCTGGTTCAGCAGGGCCTTGGCGGCGGTGTTGGCGGCCGAGGGGTCCTTGTGCTGTCCGTCCTCGCCGAAGTGGCCCCGGGCGCCGTGGAAGCTGACGGTTTCGCGGATGGTGGTGGCGTGCATCTCGGCGAAGACCTGACGCAGTTGCTCGACGGCTCGCAGGCCGCCGGACATGCCGCCGTAGGAGACGAAGCCGACTGGCTTGGCGTGCCATTCGCTGCCGTGCCAGTCGATGAGGTTCTTGAGGGTGGCGGGGAAGGAGTGGTTGTACTCGGGGGTGACGACGACGAACGCGTCGGCGGCGGCGAGCCGCGGGGTGACGTGGTCGAGGACGGCCCGTACCTCGTCGGACGGGTTGAAGGAGAGGGCGGTCGGCAGGTCGATGCCGGCCAGGTCGATCACGTCGATGTCGAGGTCGTCGTGGTGGGCGGCACGGGAGACGAACCAGTCGGTGATGACGGGGGCGAAGCGGCCCTCGCGGTTGCTCGCCACAAGTACCGCGACGCGCAGCGGCGCGGGCGTGGCGGATGCGGGCGTGGCGGATGCGGGCGTGGCGGATGCGGGCGTGGCGGATGCGGGAGTGGCGGATGCGGGAGTGGCGGATGCGGGCGTGGCGGATGCGGGCGTGGCGGATGCGTGCGTGGCGGATGCGGCGCTGACCTGGGGTGATGCGTGTGTGGTGAGGTTCATGCGGTAAGGCTCGTACGTCAACCATGGTTGAGGTCAAGCGGATCGCGCGGCGCGTTTACGGTGGTCGTATGACGACGCCTGCCGCGCCCGACGCGCCCTGGATCGAGATCGACGGCCGCCGGGCCACGACCGCCGACGACCTGCTGGTCCCCGCGCTGTACGGCGGTTATGCGCACTTCACCGCGATGCAGGTCAGGGACGCCCGGGTGCGCGGGCTGCGGCTGCACCTGGCCCGTCTCGACGCGGCCACCCTGGAGGTGTTCGGCTCCGGGCTCGACGGGGAGCTGGTGCGGGAGAGGCTGCGGAGCGCGCTCCATGGCTCGGGGCTGCGGGACGCGGCGCTGCGGGTGTACGTGCTGTGGGCGCCCGGCGCCGACGCCGCCACGCTGATGGTGACCGTACGGCCGCCGCTCACCATGCCGTCGGCGCCCCAGGCCCTGATGTCCGTCCCGTACGAGCGCCCCTTCGCGCACGTCAAGCACCTGGGCGGCTTCGCGCAGACCCACTACGGGGTGCTGGCCCGGCGGGCGGGATTCGACGACGCGCTGCTGACCGGGCCCGGCGGGGTCATCACGGAGGGGGCGGTCACCAACATCGCTTTCTGGGACGGCACTTCGGTGGTCTGGCCCGACGCCGCCTCGCTGCACGGCGTCACCATGGCGCTGCTCGAAGCCCGCCTCCCGGACGCCGGTCTGCCGTCGGTGCGCGGGCCGGTGACGCTGGGCGGCCTGGCGGCGTACCGGGGTGCCTTCGTCACGAATTCGCAGGGGGTCGCGGCGGTGCGGCGTATCGACGACGTGGAGTTCGCCGTCGACGAGACGCGGACGCTGATGAAGGCGGTCGCGGCGGCGTACGACGCGACGCCCTGGGACCGGATCTGACGGGGCGCCCGGCGTTCCCTTCGCGGCTCCGGGCGTCACCCGTTCGGGGCGGCGGAGGCCGGGCGCCGCACGGCCTCCCGGTGGTCCGGGGCTGACCTGCGCGAATGTCGCGCGAGCGGGGCGCCGCGGTGCGGCGGGACGGCGTATCTGACGCTTCGTCAGCAGGCGCGAGAGGTGCGGCGGGCGTTTCCTCGGAAGCAGTGCCGCACCGACGCTTCCCGGAGGATCACCATGCGCCCTGCACTTCTGCTGACGGCCACCGCGCTGGCCGCCGCCGCGTGCGGCCTCGGCACAGGTCCAGCGCACGCCGAGAACGACACGCGGGAGCACACCCTGGAGGTGTATCCGGCGAGTGCCGGGCCCGGCGCCACGATCACGGTGAACACCACCGCCTGCGGCACGAACAGCGGCGGTACCGGCGACGCGAACTCGGTGGGGGCCGGCGACTTCGTCCTGCGGCCGGCGACCCACAAGGAGGTCGTCACCGGGCAGTTCAAGCTGCCGCAGCACGCCACGCCGGGCACCTTCGACATCGCGGTGGCCTGCGACAACGGCAACACCGCGACGGGTCCGCTGACCGTGACCGCGGGAACGCACCCCACCCACCCGCCCACGCACCACCCCACCCACCCCACCCACCCGTCGGGTCCGGTGCGGACGGGCATCGGCGGGTCGACGGGCTCCGACACCACCCAGATCGCGGCGGGGGTGGCCGTACTGGCCGCGACCGCCGTCGGCGGTACCACCTGGTTCCTGCGTCGCCGGGCGAGCGGCCCGCGGGACAGCTGACGGGCCGGCCGACGCGGCCCGGCCGTACCGCCACAGTTCCCCGTGCCCCCGCCCTGGCCCCGAGCCGGGCGGGGGCACGCGGGGGCGCACTCCGTCGCCCCGGGGGGCCGGGGCTGGAGCCGAGAGGATCATGATGACGTGGGACGTGCGGTCAAAGGCCGGGCTCGTCGCCATCGCCGTGTGCACCGGGCTCTGGCTGATCCAGAACGGCTCGGCGGGGCAGGACCCGCCCCGGCCGACGGCCGCCGAGGCGTTCGCGGCCGGCCCGGAGCAGGCGGCGTCGGGCGGGGCGGCCGCGCCCGCCGGTCCGCTGCGGCCCTCCGATCCCGTACGCATCCGGATCCCCGCCGTGCGGGTGGACGCGCCCGTGACGCGACTGGGGCTGGGCCCGGACGGCAGTCTCGACGTACCGCCGCCCCGCAATCCCAACATCGCGGGCTGGTACGAGGACGGCACGGCGCCGGGCGCGGCCGGCACGGCGGTCGTCGCGGGACATGTCGACACGGCGCGGGGGCCCGCCGTCTTCTACAACCTGGGCGCGCTGAAGAAGGGGCACACCATCGAGGTGGGGCGCGAGGACGGGCGTACCGCCGTGTTCACGATCGACGGCATCGAGGTGTACGACACCCGGGCGTTCCCGGAGCAGCGGGTGTACGCGTCGTCGGGCCGCGCCGAGCTGCGGGTGATCACGTGCGGCGGCGCGTACTCGCAGAAGTCGGGCTACCGGGGGAACGTCGTGGCGTACGCGCACCTGACCGAGGTGCGTCAGGCGCCGCAGCCGGACGGCGGGCAGTGACGTAACTAACGTCACGTCCACTGGTCGAAGGCAAGCTTCGCGACCAGGGAGAGGACGACCACCAGCAGCACCCCGCGCACGAACTCGCTGCCCTTCCTGAGCGCCGTCCGCGCGCCCGCCATCGCTCCGGCCAGGTTGAACACCGCCATGAGCGCGGCCAGCTGCCACAGGACCGTCCCCTGGTAGGCGAACATGGCGAGGGCGCCGGCGTTGGTGCAGACATTGACGATCTTGGCGTTGGCGGACGCGGTGACCAGGTCGAGGTGGAGCAGCGCGGTCAGCGCGAGCACCAGGAAGGTCCCGGTGCCGGGTCCGAAGAGGCCGTCGTAGAAGCCGATGCCGCCGCCGACCAGGACGATCGCGGTGACGGTACGGCCCCGGGTGACCGGGCGCTGCTCGGCGCCGGCGGCGCGGCCGAAGGACGGCCGCAGCAGCACGAAGGCGGCGACGGCGAGCAGCACCACCATGATGACCGGGCGCAGTACGTCGCTGCTGATCCCGGCGGCGAAGAACGCGCCGGCCATGGATCCGAGCAGGGCGGCGAGCCCGATCCGTACGGCGGTCCCGACGTTCACCGGCGTCTTGCGGAGGTAGGTGACGGCGGCGCCGGATGTGCCGACGATGGCCACGGCCTTGTTGGTGCCGAGGATGTGCGCCGCGGGCGTGTGCGGCAGCCCGAGCAGCAGGGCCGGCAGGAGCAGCAGCCCTCCCCCGCCCACCACCGCGTCGATCCAGCCGGCCGCGGCGGCGGCGAGGCACAGCACGACGAGGGTGGTCAGCGATATCTCGGGCACGATCGCAACCCTATGGACAGATGCGTGTGGCGTCCATCAATCCCGGGAGAGTCGAGCGACATCTGAGCTTCCGTCGGAGGCCGGACCGGACGGGGCTGACGGGGCGGCCGGGGCTGACGGCCCTGACGGGGCGCGGTCGGGGGCGGCCGGTGCAGTCGGTGCGACCGTGAGCGACAGGACTGTGGCGGCGAGGGCGCTCGCGCCGAAGAGGGCGGCGGCGAGCTGCCTGCGGGCGCGGTCGGTGGGGGCGGGCGCGGCGGGCCGGGGCTTGCGGTGGCGGGCCATGGCGGGGCGGTCCTCGAGGTCGGGAGCGGGTCGGTCGGTCGCAGAGCCGGGGTCGGAGGGTCAGAAGGTGCGGGTCAGAAGGTGAAGTACTCGCTGTGGATACGTGCGGCTGGTACGCCGGCCCGGACCAGCGCGGCCGTCGCCGCCTCGGCCATCCGGGGCGGGCCGCACAGGTAGACGTCGTGCTCGGCGAGACCGGGCACCAGGGCCCGCAGAGCCTGCGGGGCGAGCGGGTCGTGGGCGGCGTCGGACGGGCCGAGGAGGTAGTGCAGGGCCGCGCCCCGCGCCCTGGCGATCTCCTCCAGCTCGTCCCTGAGCACCAGCCGGCCCTCGTTGCCGGCCCGGTAGAGCAGAGTGAGGTCGCCGGGGCCGCCGGGCAGCGTTTCGAAGAGCGCGCGCAGGGGGGTGATGCCGACGCCCCCGGCGAGCAGCAGCACCTTGCGGCGGGTCCGCCGGTGCGCGGTCAGGGCGCCGAACGGGCCGGTGGCAAGGACCCGGGTCCCGGGTTTGAGGCGGCGTATGCGGCGAGTGTGGTCACCGGCCGCCTTGACCGTGATCCGCAGGGTGTCGTCGCGCACCGGCGCGGAGAGGGAGAACGGCAGAGCGGTGTGCCAGATCCTGCGCTGGAGGAACCGCCAGCGGAAGAACTGCCCCGCTTCGGCGCGGAGTTCGTCGAGGCCGATGCCCTGCATGAGTACGGACACCACCTCGGGCCCTTCGCTGCGTACGTCGACGACGCGCAGGCTGTGCCGCAGGGCCTGGCGTACGGGAACCACGCCCCGGTACCAGAGCAGGAGGACGGCGACGCCGGCGTGCAGCATCGCCCACACCCACACGGTCGGCGCACTGCCGGCCACGTCGGGGCCGACGAGCTGGTGCCCGAAGGCGAGGGCGGCGCCGAGGTAGGTGAGCAGGTGGACGGCGCGCCAGGTCTCGTGCCCGACGCGGCGGCGTACGGCGCGGGCCGAGGTCACGCCGACGGTGATCAGCAGGGCCGTACCGGCGGTGGCGGCGGCGATCGCGGGGTAGCCGAGGAGGCCGTTCGCGGCGGCCAGGAGGTCGGTGCCGGTGTGGGCGGCGTACCCGCAGAGGGCGAGGACGGCGTGGCCGAGGCAGAGGGAGAGGACGTACCGGCCGCCGAGGGCGTGCCAGCGGGCGAGGCGGCCGGCGCCGACGCCGTGCTCGACGGCGGGGACGCGGGTCATCAGCAGGATCATGACGAGGACGCCGTAGCCGGCGAGCAGCCCGGTCAGATGCGCGCCGGTCGCGAACAGTACGTCGAGCCGGGCGGACGGCGTGACCTGCACGGCCCACATCACGCCGACACCCACACTCCCGGCAAGCACCCCGCCCCGCACGACCTCGGGCGCGAGGCGCGGGGCGGGGGCACCGGGGCGCGCCCGGAGGGCGCCGGTGCCGCGGTGGGGGCGGGGGGCGGCCGAGGGGCGCGGCGGTGGGACGGGGCGGTGCGGGGCGGTGCGCGACAGGTACGCCGACAGGGCCGGGTACGCCTCGGGCGGCGGCTTCGGCGGGAGCATCTGCGGGTCGGTGGCCTCGATCGTCACGCTCGCCAAACTAGGGCCACAGCAGCCCTCGAATGCGCTGGTCAGCGGCCCAGGCGTGATCCTTAAGGCCGCCTTGAGGATCGGCTGACCGGTGGTTAAGGGGGTGCGAGCGCCCGGTGGGACCGCCGCCCTCACAGGCCCGGGCCCCGTGCACTGAGGGCAGTGTTCCGCGCGGGAAACAGTGGGGATGCGGCCGGGTAACACCGTCCGCGCAGGCTGCGTGCATGAGCAAGGACATCGTGGTGATCGGCGGCGGGACGGCGGGTACCCGGCTGGCCCGGCAACTGACCGCATCGTCGACCGGCCCCGCCGCTGTCACCGTCACCGTCATCGGCGAGGAGGAGCACAGCCCGTACAACAGGCTGCTGCTCGCCGAGGTCCTCGCCGGGCGCTACGGCCCCGAGGTGATCGCGCTGCCCTCGACGCCCGTGCGGCGCGGGGTGCGGGTCGTGCGTATCGACCGCGCCGAGCGGGTCGTGCAGTGCGACGACGGCAGCGTCGTCCCCTACGACACGCTGGTCCTGGCGACCGGGTCGAACCCGGTGCTGCCGCCGCTGCGCGGCCTCGGTGCGGAACTGCCGGACGGCGTACACCCGTTCCGTACGCTCGACGACTGCCTGGCGCTCGCGGCCGCCGTACGCGAAGGGGGAGACGGCGTCCGCGCCGTCGTGGTCGGCGGCGGCCTCCTCGGCGTCTCGGCGGCCCGCGCCCTCGCCGAACGCGGCGCCCAGGTGGTGCTGGCGCAGCAGGGCGAGCACCTGATGGAGCGTCAGCTCGACCCGGAGGCGAGCGGGCTGCTGCGCGGCCACCTCGAAGCACTCGGCGTGGAGATCCACACCGAGTGCCGGGTGCGCGGCCTGCGCTGCGAGCCCGCCGAGGGGCCCGCCAGGGGCGGCGCCGGTACGCGCGTGCGGGCCGTGGAGCTTGCCGACGGGTACGCCCTGGAAGCGGATATCGTGGTCCTGGCCTGCGGAGTACGTCCGAGGGTCGGCCTCGCGCAGGCCGCCGGCCTGGACGTGCGCAAGGGCGTCGTCGTCGACGACGAGCTGCGCACCTCCGACCCGTACATCCGCGCCGTCGGTGACTGCGCGGAGCACGACGGGCGGGTATACGGCCTCGCGGGCCCCGCGCTCGAACAGGCCGACGTCCTCGCCGCACTCCTGACGGCGCCCCCGGAGCCCGTACCGCATGAGCCGGCCGGCCGGCCCCGCTACTTCGGCACCCGCGCCCTGACCCGGCTCACCCTCGGCGGCGGCCCTGCCCTCCTGCGCCAACCCGCCGCCCCGAGCGGCCCCGACGCCCCGAGCCAACCCGCCACCCCGAGCGGCCCCGCGCCCTTGCGCTCACCGCTCGACCTCGCCGCGTTCGGCGAGACCGTCGCGCTGCCCGGCGACGACGTCGTCCGCCTGGCCGACGCCACCCGCGGGGCGTACCGGAAGGTCGTCGTCCGCGGCGACCGCCTCATCGGCGGAATCCTGCTGGGCGATCTCGGCGCCGTCGGCGAGCTGGCCCGCACCTGGGAGGGCGACGAGCCGCTCCCCTCCACCCCGTTGTTCCACCTGCTTGGAGGCGCCTGAGATGGCCACACCGATGTCCACACCCCCCACCATCGTGGTCGTCGGCCACGGCATGGTCGGCCAGCGCTTCCTCGAAGGGCTCGCCGAGCGAGGCGTGACCGCGCGGGCGCGGGTCGTCGTGCTGTGCGAGGAGCCCCGGGCGGCGTACGACCGCGTCCAGCTGACGTCGTACTTCGCCGGCCGCACCCCCGACGACCTGTCCCTCGTCGAGACCGGCTTCATGGAGCGGCACGGCATCGAGCTGTACCTCGACGACCCGGCGACGGCCGTCGACCGCGGGACGCGCACGGTCACCTCGCGCACCGGGCGGACGTTCACCTACGACACGCTGGTCCTCGCGACCGGCTCCTACCCGTTCGTACCGCCCGTTCCCGGGAAGGATGCGCAGGGCTGCTTCGTCTACCGCACCATCGAGGACCTCCTGGCCATCGAGTCGTACGCGAAGACGGCGCGCACCGGAGCGGTCGTCGGCGGCGGGCTGCTCGGCCTGGAGGCGGCCGGCGCGCTGAGCGGTCTCGGGCTCGCCACGCACGTCGTGGAGTTCGCGCCCCGGCTGATGCCGGCGCAGGTCGACGACGGCGGCGGCGCGGCCCTGCTCCGTACGATCGAGTCGATGGGCCTCACCGTCCACACCGGCGTCGGCACCCAGGCCGTCACCACCGACGACGCCGGTGCCGTGCGCGGCATGGAGCTCTCGGACGGCTCGACGCTGGAGACCGACCTCGTCGTCTTCTCGGCGGGCGTACGGCCGCGCGACCAGCTCGCGAAGGACTGCGGGCTGGCGACCGGCGAGCGCGGCGGCATCACGGTCGACGAGCAGTGCCGCACGTCCGACCCGGCCGTCTTCGCGATCGGCGAGTGCGCGCTGGCGAGCGACGGCCGGGTGTACGGCCTGGTCGCCCCCGGATACGAGATGGCACAGACCGCCGCGGAGGCCATCGCCGACGCCGCCGCCACCAGGGCGTTCACCGGCGCGGACATGTCCACCAAGCTCAAGCTGCTCGGTGTCGACGTCGCCTCCTTCGGCGACGCGCACGGCCACGCGGAGGGCTGCCTGAACGTCGTGTACTCCGACTCGCGCTCCGGGGTCTACAAGAAGCTGGTCGTCAGCCCCGACGGCGCCCTCCTCGGCGGCGTCCTGGTCGGCGACGCCGACGCGTACGCGATGCTGCGCCCGCTCACCGGCTCCGTACCTCCGGTCGCACCGGAGCAACTGATCGCGCCGTCGGGGGGCGGCGCGGTCACCCTGGGCCCCTCCGCGCTCCCGGACGACGCGGTGGTCTGCAACTGCCACAACGTCACCAAGGCGGCCGTGACCGCCTGCGCCACCCTGCCCGAGGTCAAGAAGTGCACCAAGGCGGGCACGGGCTGCGGCAGTTGCGTCAAGCTCATCGGGCAGCTGCTGCCCCAGTCCGGCGACAAGGGCCTGTGCGGCTGCTTCTCGCACACCCGCGCCGAACTGTACGAGATCGTACGGACCCTGGGCATCACGTCGTACGCCGCGCTGCTCGACTCGCACGGCCGCGAGGAGGCCCGTGGCGGTGACGGCTGCGAGATCTGCAAACCGACCGTCGGATCGATCCTGGCGAGCCTGAGCAACGGCCACATCCTCGACGGCGAACAGGCCGCCCTCCAGGACACCAACGACCACTTCCTCGCCAACATGCAGCGCAACGGCTCGTACTCGATCGTGCCGCGCATCCCGGGCGGTGAGGTCACCCCCGAGAAGCTGATCGTGATCGGTGAGGTCGCCCGCGACTTCGGCCTCTACACGAAGATCACCGGCGGTCAGCGCATCGACCTCTTCGGCGCCCGCGTCGACCAGCTCCCGCTGATCTGGACGCGCCTGGTCGACGCCGGCTTCGAGTCCGGTCACGCGTACGGCAAGGCCCTTCGGACGGTGAAGTCCTGTGTCGGGCAGACCTGGTGCAGGTACGGCGTCCAGGACAGCGTCCGTATGGCCATCGACCTGGAACTGCGCTACCGGGGCCTGCGCGCACCGCACAAACTGAAGTCGGCGGTTTCCGGCTGCGCCCGCGAGTGCGCCGAGGCGCAGTCCAAGGACTTCGGCGTGATCGCCACCGCGAACGGCTGGAACCTCTACGTCGGCGGCAACGGCGGCGCCACCCCGCGCCACGCCGATCTCCTCGCCCAGGACCTCTCCGACGCCGAACTGGTCCGCCTCATCGACCGGTTCCTGATGTTCTACATCCGCACCGCGGACCGCCTGGAGCGCACATCCACGTGGCTGGAGCGCCTGGAGGGCGGCCTGGACCACGTCAGGGACGTCGTCGTGCACGACTCGCTCGGCATCTGCGAGCAGCTCGAAGCCCTGATGGCCACCCACGTCTCCGGTTACCGCGACGAATGGGCCGAGACGATCAACGACCCGGAGCGGCTGTCACGCTTCGCGTCGTTCGTGAACGCCCCCGACGCGCCGGACCCGACGGTGCGGTTCGTTCCTGAGCGCGACCAGGTGAAGCCGGACCTGACGTTCCTCACTCTCGAAACCATCGCACCCCTCGAAGGGACCCGAACCCGATGACACTGCAACTGCGCATCGACGACTCCTGGTTCACCGCCTGCGACGTGTCCGCCCTCACCCCCGGGCGGGGCGTAGCGGCCCTGCTGCCGGACGGCCGCCAGGCCGCCCTGTTCACCGACCGAGCGGGCCGTCCGTACGCCATCGACAACCGCGACCCGTTCTCCGGCGCCCAGGTCCTCTCCCGGGGCCTGACCGGCACCGCGAACGGCCGCCCCTTCGTGGCGTCCCCACTCCTGAAACAGCGCTTCGACCTGGAAACGGGTCACTGTCTCGACGACGAGACAGTGACCGTCCAGACGTTCCCGGTACGCGTCGCCGCCGCTCCGGGCGCGGTCGCCTGAGCGGGTCGCCCGGGCGGGTCAGGCCTGGCCCTCGACCGCCGAGCTGTCCGACGAAGCGCTGCGCGCTCCACCGGCCGGGACTGGAGTGCCCGGTCCGCTCTGCAGGAGCCGTGAGCGGGGGCGTCCGCACATCCGGCCTGACCGACATCCGGCCGCAATTATCGCTTCGCCGGTTGTTGATGCACTGTCAATTCGCGACTCTTAGGTTCCGAGGTCACAGTCCCCAACCCTGGAGTGACACATGGAACGTCGTAGCTTCCTGCGCGGCGCGGTCATCGGCACCTCCGCCGCCGCCTTCGGCGGCACTCTGTGGCGCGGCGCCGCTCACGCCGCCCCCGCCCAGCCCGGCACCGGTCCGTACGGCGCGCTCGGCTCGCCGGACGCGAACGGCCTGCGGCTGCCGTCCGGCTTCAGCAGCCGCGTCGTCGCCCGGTCCGGCCAGAAGGTCGGCTCCACGTCGTACACCTGGCACAACGCACCGGACGGCGGTGCCTGTTACGCGGACGGCACCGGCTGGATCTATGTCTCCAACTCGGAGATCAACCCCTCGGGCGGCGCGGGCGCGGTGCGCTTCTCCTCGACGGGCGCGATCACCGGCGCGTACCGGATCCTGTCGTCCACCCGGCAGAACTGCGCGGGCGGCAAGACGCCGTGGAACACCTGGCTGTCCTGCGAGGAGGTCGACCGCGGTTACGTCTACGAGACCGACCCGTGGGGCGTGAAGGCCGCCGTACGCCAGTCCGCGATGGGCCGCTTCAAGCACGAGGCGGCGGCCGCCGACCCCGTACGCAAGACCATCTACCTCACCGAGGACACCTCCGACGGCTGCTTCTACCGCTTCACGCCCACCACCTGGGGCGACCTGTCGGCGGGCCGGCTGGAGGTTCTGAAGGCGGGTTCGGCCACGTCCGGTCCGGTCACCTGGGCCACGGTCCCCGACCCGAGTGCGTCCTCCACCTCGACCCGCAACCAGGTCTCGGGCGCCAAGCGCTTCAACGGCGGCGAGGGCTGCTACTACGCCGACGACACCTGCTGGTTCACCACCAAGGGCGACAACCGTGTCTGGCAGTACAACGCGGCCGCGCAGACCATCGAGTTGGCCTACGACGACTCGCTGGTCAACGGCAGCGCCCCGCTGACGGGCGTCGACAACGTCACCGGCACGTCCTCCGGTGACCTGTTCGTCGCCGAGGACGGCGGCAACATGGAGATCTGCGTGATCACGCCGGACGACGTGGTGGCGTCGTTCCTGCGGATCGACGGGCAGTCCGCCTCGGAGATCACCGGCCCCGCGTTCTCGCCGGACGGCCGGCGCCTGTACTTCTCCAGCCAGCGCGGTACGAGCGGCAGTTCGTCCGGCGGCATCACCTACGAGGTGACGGGCCCCTTCCGCGGCTGACCCCCGCCGAGACGGCTGCGTTCGTCACGTGCGTCGCGCCCGTCACGTCCGGCCGAACGGTACGAGCGCTTCCGCTGTGGCGCCGCCCCGCAACAGGGCGGCGCCCAGTGGCGTCAGCGTGTGCAGCACCGCGCCGCCGTGGCGCAGGGTGACGACCAGGCCGGCCTCGCGCAGGACGCAGGCGTGCTGGCTCGCGGAGGCGAGCGACACCCCGGCCCGGCAGGCGAGCTCACTCGTCGTGCAGCCGCTGCCTATGGCGCCGAGCACCGTCGAACGGGTCTGGCCGACGAGACGGCCGAGCGGCGGGCCCGGATCGTCGGTGTGGCCGGGGGCCGGGGCGTCGGCGTGGGTCACCGGGTAGACGAGGACCGGGGCGAGCGTCGGGTCGCGGTAGACGACCGGGGTGCCCCGGCAGAAGAACGACGGCTGGAGCAGCAGCCCCCGCCCCCGCAGGTACAGGTCCCGGTCGACGGGATAGTCGGCCTCCAGGACCGGCGGCCGCCACCGCAGCATCGACGGCAGTGAGGCGAGGAGTTCGTCGGCGCCGCCGTCGAGCAGGGCGCGGCCCCGGGCCGCCCGGTCCGCTTCGATACGGGCCTGGATGTGCGGCCAGTACGGTTCCACGGCGGCTCGGTGGTAGCCGCGCAGGGCGCCGGTGAGCCGGCCGAGCGCGTCGCTGCGGCCGCCGCCGGTGAGGGAGGCGCGGGACTCGCGCGCCGACATGGCCCGGTTCTGCGGCGCCGTACGGTCCAGGCGGTGGGTGATGGCCAGCAGCGCCAGTTCGGCGCGCATGAGCTCGGGCGCGGTGGCCCGTACCGCTTCGAGTCCGGCGTCAATGCCGCGCAGGCCCTCACGGGGTGTCAGGAAATCGGGGAAATAACCCCGGGGCGGCACCACGGAGGCCAGCAACCGTGTTTCACCATTCAACCGAGTTCGGGATTCCCGACGCCATTCTCCGAACACCTTGGCGCCGCGCCGGTCCCTCAGCCGGTGGAAACTCAGAACGGTTTCCCACAACGCGTCGGGCCGGGCGGCCAGTCGCACCCGCGACAGGTCAACGCCGGAGAAATGAACACGTAGCACCGAACCCCCACCTGTTGCATCCGCAATTGCCCCCGCAACTGAGTATGCATGCCATCACGGTTGGTCACCACGGCCTTTCGGCCACAGTTGAAACGCATCGCGGGCACCCTGTGCCGAACGAAATGCTGTTCCCCGTCGGACACGACACCGGAGTCACCGGAAAGGCACAGCGAAGGCCGTGGGGGGCTTGGCTGGGTCTGGCGGCGGTCGGCGAAGGTAGCGGCTCAGTGTCCGGCTGGGTATCAGGATGCGGTCGGCGGGTGGGGATCCGCCGACCGCATCCTGCCCGGATTTCGACGAAGAATGGCGTAATTCAACTGCCGTTGAGCCATTGTTGAAATACTGTTCTTCTGGTCCGGCAGAGAGCCCGTGACTTACAACTCCAACGAGGTGTGTCCCTGGTCACGTTCCTCCTTCAGAACGCCGTAGACCAGGGAGTCGCGCCAGGCACCGCGCACGAAGACATGTCCCCGGATGCGGCCTTCCTCGGTCATGCCGGCGGCCAGGAGGGTCTTGGCGGACGCCTCGTTCTTCGGGGCCCGGGCCGCCCAGACACGGTGCAGATCCAGATCGTCGAAGGCCAGGTCAAGGAGCAGGTGAACGGTCTCGGTGCCGTAGCCGATCCCCCAGGCGTCCGAACGCAGGGCGAATCCGATCGTGGCGGCACGCTGCTGGTGGGGGTCCAGGGCGAGACGTGCGTAGCCGACCAGACGGCCCGTCCCGCCCTCGGTGACGGCCAGCGCGTACTCCTCGCGCGGGGTGGCGCCGGCAGAGGCGATCGAGCGGGTCACGATCCCCGCGACCTGCTCGCGGGTGCGCGGTTCGAAGGAGAGATGCTCGGTCGCCTCGCTGCTGCCGTAAACGGCATGGACTGCGTCCTCGTCGTCGACGGTCAGTTCGCGTATGGCGAGCCGGGGACGGTTGCGGACGACCGGGTACATGGTCCGGACTCTACGCAAGGCTCAGCGGGGCAGAGCAAGAGTGGGCCGGGAGAACGCTTCGATCTCCTCACGCAGTTCGCGGGCGACTGCCGCATCGCGGTGAGTGTCCTGCAGGAGAGCCGTACGGACGCGGCGGGCGGAGTGGATGATGCCCGCGTTGTGCTGGTCGGTCGGCAGGTCCAGGACGGGGCGGACCGCTGCACCGGCTCCAGCGGACGCATGCAGATCCTGACTCGTCCAGACGGCGTCACCGTCATCAACGACGCCTACAACGCCAACCCCGACTCCATGACGGCAGCTCTCAACACCCTCGCCTCACTCACCACGCCGGACCGCACCATCGCCGTCCTGGGCGAGATGCGGGAGATCGGGGACGAATCCGGCCCCGCTCACCGGGAGATCGGCCGCACCGCTGCCCGGCTCGGTCTCCGCCAGATCATTACGGTTGGCGGACGTGCCGCCTCCGCCATGGCTGAGGCGACACAGGCAGAGGGGATCATCGCAACTCATGTCACAGACAAGGAGCGCGTACCAGCTCTGCTCAGCAAGATCCTGACCGCTGGGGACCACGTCCTGGTGAAGGGCGCCAATGCCCTCGGCATGGAGACCACAGCACAACAGATCCTGCGGCAGGAGATTGATTGAGCGGCAGGCGGCTCGGCCGGTAAAGGCGGTGCGGACCGCTGGACGTGTGTGACAACGAGGCGGTGGCACCCTCCTGGGAGGGTGCCACCGCCTCGTTGTCACACCGGAGCCGTTGCCTGTTCGACGAGGGCCGGGGCAAACCGACGGAGCTCGGGTGGTCTGCGCTGTCGGTCAGCGCGAGTCGCTGCCCGAGGGCTGCTGCGCCGCCGCCCGGCCCGCCTCCAGGCGGGCCACGGGGATGCGGAACGGCGAGCAGGAGACGTAGTCCAGGCCCACCTCGTGGAAGAAGTGCACCGACTCCGGGTCACCGCCGTGCTCGCCGCAGACGCCGAGTTTCAGGTCGGGCCGGGTGGCGCGTCCGGCCTCCACGGCGGAGCGTACGAGCGCGCCGACGCCGTCCCGGTCGATCGTCTCGAACGGGGAGACCCCGAAGATGCCCTTCTCCAGGTACGCGGTGAAGAAACTCGCCTCGACGTCGTCGCGGGAGAAGCCCCACACGGTCTGGGTGAGGTCGTTCGTACCGAAGGAGAAGAACTGCGCGGCCTCCGCGATCTGGCCGGCGGTCAGCGCGGCGCGCGGCAGCTCGATCATCGTGCCCACGGTCAGCTTCAGCTTGGTGCCGGTGGCGGCCTCGACCTCGGCGATGACCTGGTCGGCCTCGTCGCGGACGATCTCCAGCTCCTGCACGGTGCCGACGAGCGGAATCATGATCTCCGGACGCGGGTCGCCCTTGGCGTTCTTGCGGTGCGCGGCCGCCTCGGCGATGGCGCGTACCTGCATCGCGAACAGACCCGGGATGACCAGGCCCAGGCGTACCCCGCGCAGACCCAGCATGGGGTTCTGCTCGTGCAGCTTGTGCACGGCCTGGAGCAGGCGCAGGTCGTTCTCGTTGGCGTCCTTGCGGGACTCGGCGAGCGCGACCCGCACCGACAGCTCGGTGATGTCCGGCAGGAACTCGTGCAGCGGCGGGTCGAGCAGCCGCACGGTCACGGGCAGCCCGTCCATCGACTCGAACAGCTCGATGAAGTCGGCCTTCTGGAGCGGCAGCAGCGCGCCCAGCGCCTGCTCGCGCTCCTCGTCGGTGTCGGCCAGGATGAGGCGCTCGACCAGTTCGCGGCGCTCGCCGAGGAACATGTGCTCGGTGCGGCACAGGCCGATGCCCTGGGCACCGAAGCGGCGGGCGCGCAGGGCGTCCTCGGCGTTGTCGGCGTTGGCGCGCACGCGCAGCCGGCGGACCCGGTCGGCGTACGCCATGATCCGGTGCACGGCCGCGACCAGCTCGTCGGCGTCGTCGGCGCCGGCGTGCATGCGGCCCTCGAAGTACTCGACGACCGGCGACGGTACGACGGGCACCTCACCGAGGTAGACCTTGCCGGTGGAGCCGTCGATGGAGACGACGTCGCCCTCCTCGACGACGACCCCGCCGGGGGCGGTCAGCCGGCGGCGCTTGGTGTCGACCTCGATCTCCTCGGCGCCGCAGACACAGGTCTTGCCCATGCCGCGCGCCACGACGGCGGCGTGCGAGGTCTTGCCGCCGCGCGAGGTCAGGATGCCCTCGGCGGCGATCATGCCGTCGAGGTCGTCGGGGTTGGTCTCCCGGCGGATCAGGATGACCTTCTCGCCGGACCGCGACCACTTGACGGCGGTGTACGAGTCGAAGACGGCCTTGCCGACGGCTGCGCCCGGCGATGCGGCGATACCCCGGCCCAGCTTGTGGGTCTTCGCTTCGTCATCGAAGCGCGGGAACATCAGCTGCGCGAGCTGCGCGCCGTTCACCCGCTGGAGCGCCTCGGCCTCGTCGATCAGGCCCTGATCGACGAGCTGCGTGGCGATGCGGAAGGCGGCGCCGGCGGTGCGCTTGCCGACGCGGGTCTGGAGCATCCACAGCTGGCCGCGCTCGATGGTGAACTCGATGTCGCAGAGATCCTTGTAGTGGGTCTCCAGCGTCTCCATGATCTGCATGAGCTGGTCGTACGACGCCTTGTCGATGTTCTCGAGGTCGGCGAGCGGCACGGTGTTGCGGATACCGGCCACGACGTCCTCGCCCTGCGCGTTCTGCAGGTAGTCGCCGTAGACGCCCTGGTGGCCGCTGGCGGGGTCGCGGGTGAAGGCGACGCCGGTGCCGGAGTCGGGGCCGAGGTTGCCGAAGACCATCGAGCAGATGTTGACGGCCGTGCCGAGGTCGCCGGGGATGCGCTCCTGGCGGCGGTAGAGCTTGGCGCGGTCGGTGTTCCACGAGTCGAAGACCGCGTTTATGGCGAGGTCCATCTGCTCGCGCGGCTCCTGCGGGAAGTCACGCCCGGCCTCGTCGGAGACGATCTTCTTGAACTTGCGGACGAGCTTCTTGAGGTCACCGGCCTCCAGGTCGGTGTCGACCGTGACCTTCTTGGCGTGCTTGGCCGCCTCCAGCGCCTCCTCGAAGAGTTCGCCGTCGACGCCGAGCACGGTCTTGCCGAACATCTGGATGAGGCGGCGGTAGGAGTCCCACGCGAAACGCTCGTCTCCGCCGACCTGCTTGGCGAGCCCGGTGACGGACTTGTCGGAGAGCCCGATGTTCAGGACGGTGTCCATCATGCCGGGCATGGAGAACTTGGCGCCCGAGCGGACGGAGACGAGCAGCGGGTTGTCGGCCTGGCCGAGCTTCTTGCCCATCTTCTGCTCAAGGGCGTCGAGGTGGCGGCTGACCTCGGCGCGCAGGGCGTCGGGCGCCTCGCCGCTGTCGAGGTAGACCTTGCACGCCTCGGTGGTGATGGTGAAGCCCGGAGGGACGGGCAGCCCGAGGTTGGTCATCTCGGCGAGGTTCGCACCCTTGCCGCCCAGCAGGTCCTTGAGGTCCCTGTTGCCCTCGGTGAAGTCGTAAACGAACTTCTGGCCCTCAGGCGCGGGGGTGACTGCGTGAAGATCTTTGTTTTCCGACACGGGTCTCGACTCCTCGAGGCTCGGTGGCTGCCCTGACGGCGAGGAACATACCCAGATCGAAGGTGCCTGGGTACGTCCACCTGACTGTCATGCGGCCTTAACCACTCGTCCGCCAGCAGATCGAAAGTGGTCGAGGGTTCGGGGCGACCAGAGGTGATTGTTCAAGAGTTGTACGCATAAATACACTGCGCAGCTAGATCCACGTAGATCATCAACATAGAGTGACGAATGGTTTGATCGATCAAATCAAAAAAGGTGGCACCCAGTGCCACCTTTTGAGAGATGCAACCACAGAGAAGCTGCTCATCTGAGCAATGACCCCATCAGGCGTGGCGAGAATCACGTCACAGATGAGCCCCACCCAGACCCGGATCTCAGCCTCCGGACGTGTCCAGCTCCGCTTCGGCGCTCACACCGGAGCAGTCATAGGGGTCCTTCAGCCAGCCATCCGGCAGGACAACCCGCCCATTGCTGGACGAACGACCCCGAGGGCCGTCCGCACCCACCGGCCACGACTGGTCCAGATCAAGCTCGCTCAGATGAGCGTCCATTTCGTTCAGCGATGAGGAGATGGCGAGCTTCTTCCGCATCTCCGAACCGACCGAGAACCCCTTGAGGTACCAAGCCACGTGCTTACGGAAGTCAATGACCCCCCGTGCCTCGTCGCCGATCCAGTCGCCGAGGAGTTCCGCGTGCCGGCGCATGACCCCGGCCACCTCGCGCAGCGTCGGGGCGGCGTACGCGTCCGTACCCTCGAACCCGGCGACCAGGTCCCCGAACAGCCACGGCCGCCCCAGGCAGCCGCGTCCCACGACCACGCCGTCGCAGCCGGTCTCGCGCATCATCCGCAGGGCGTCGTCGGCGGACCAGATGTCGCCGTTGCCGAGTACGGGTATCTCGGGGACGTGCTCCTTGAGCCGGGCGATGGCGTCCCAGTCCGCCGTGCCGCCGTAATGCTGGGCCGCGGTGCGTCCGTGCAGCGCGATGGCGGTGACGCCTTCCTCGACGGCTGTCCGGCCCGCGTCGAGGTAGGTGAGGTGGTCGTCGTCGATGCCCTTACGCATCTTCATCGTCACGGGCAGCGCGCCCGCGTTGGAGACCGCCTCATTCAGGATCGCCCGCAGCAGGTGTCGCTTGTAGGGAAGCGCGGAGCCGCCGCCCTTGCGGGTCACCTTCGGCACGGGGCAGCCGAAGTTCAGGTCGATGTGATCGGCCAGGTCCTCGTCCACGATCATGCGGACGGCTTTTCCCACGGTGGACGGGTCCACTCCGTACAGCTGGATCGAGCGCGGCGTCTCACTCGCGTCGAAGTGGATCAGCTGCATGGTCTTCTCATTGCGCTCCACCAGCGCCCGCGTGGTGATCATCTCGCTGACGAACAGCCCCTTGCCCTGCGAGAACTCGCGGCACAGGGTGCGGAACGGGGCGTTGGTGATGCCGGCCATGGGCGCGAGCACCACCGGCGGCTGCACGGAGTGCGGGCCGATGGAGAGCAGAGGGAGCGCGGTGGTCATGCGCCCATTGTCCCGTACGCATGGGGGTGGGCCCGGACCGTCCCGTACGCATGCGGGTGGGCCCGGACCGCTCGCTGCGGTACGGGCCCACCACGTCTCGCCGGTGTCAGGCCTGGGCCTGGGCTTCCCCGGCCGTAGGCTCGGCGCCGTCCTCCTGGGTGCCGGTGCGCTCACGCATCTTGCGCAGCAGCTCCTCCTTGTGTTCGGCGGCCGTCTTGCGGTCGGCGTTGCGCGTGGGGCCGTTGTCCGCGAGTTCGGCGCGGGACATCCTCTTGCGCTGCCCGCCTACGCCGAGAAGGTTGTTGCGGCTCTTTGCCACGGGGTTCTCCCGAAGTGATGAGAAGTGATCTGCGGATTCGTCTGGTGGGGGGCGGACGTGGGATCCGCCGCGCTCTCACTCGTAGATCTGGAAGAACATGCACGCGACATTACCGGGCCGTGGCGGCCCCGGTCACCAGATTTTCCGCCGCCCGGCGGGCCCAGCCGGCGCCGCCCGCACGAAGGCCCCGGCTCCGCAGCGGCGGAACCGGGGCCTTGGCGACGTACAGCCGGGTCAGCAGCCGAGGAGGCGGCCGCCCAGGTAGGACTGGATCTGGTCCAGCGAGACGCGCTCCTGCTTCATCGTGTCGCGCTCGCGCACGGTGACGGCGTTGTCGTCGAGGGTGTCGAAGTCGACGGTCACGCAGAACGGCGTACCGATCTCGTCCTGACGGCGGTAGCGGCGGCCGATGGCGCCCGCGTCGTCGAACTCGATGTTCCAGTTCTTGCGCAGGTCGGTCGCCAGGCCCTTGGCCTTCGGCGACAGCTGCGGGTTGCGCGACAGCGGCAGCACGGCGACCTTGACCGGCGCCAGGCGCGGGTCGAAGCCCATCACGGCGCGCTTCTCCATGACGCCCTTGGCGTTCGGCGCCTCGTCCTCGCGGTACGCGTCGAGCATGAAGGCGAGCATGGCGCGGTTCACGCCGGCCGCCGGCTCGATGACGTACGGAGTCCAGCGCTCGCCGGCCTCCTGGTCGAAGAACGACAGGTCCTGGCCCGACGCCTTGGAGTGCGCCTTGAGGTCGAAGTCGGTGCGGTTGGCCACGCCTTCGAGCTCGGAGAACTCACTGCCGCCGAAGTTGAAGCGGTACTCGATGTCCGCGGTGCGCTTCGAGTAGTGCGAGAGCTTCTCCGCCGGGTGCTCGAACCAGCGCATGTTCTCCTCGCGCAGGCCCAGCTCGCGGTACCAGCTCCAGCGCTGCTCCATCCAGTATTCCTGCCACTGCTCGTCCTCGCCCGGCTTGACGAAGAACTCCATCTCCATCTGCTCGAACTCACGCGTGCGGAAGATGAAGTTGCCCGGAGTGATCTCGTTGCGGAAGGACTTGCCCATCTGGGCGATGCCGAACGGCGGCTTCTTGCGCGAAGTCTGCTGCACCTGGGCGAAGTTGGTGAAGATGCCCTGCGCGGTCTCCGGGCGCAGGAAGGCGCGCGAGCCGGTGTCCTGGGTCGGGCCGAGGTGGGTCTCCAGCATGCCGGAGAACTGCTTGGGCTCGGTGAACTGGCCCTTGGTGCCGCAGTTGGGGCAGTTGACGTCGGCCAGGCCGTTCTCGGGGGTGCGGCCGCTGTGCTTGGCCTCGTACGCCTCGATCAGGTGGTCCGCGCGGTGCCGCTTGTGGCAGGCGGTGCACTCGGTGAGCGGGTCGGAGAACGTCGCGACGTGACCGGACGCCTCCCAGACCTCGGGGGCCAGGATGACGGAGGAGTCGAGACCGACCACGTCCTCGCGCCCGACGACCATGGAACGCCACCACTGGCGCTTGATGTTCTCCTTGAGTTCGACACCCAGCGGTCCGTAGTCCCAGGCGGCCCGGGAGCCGCCGTAGATCTCACTGCACGGGTAGACGAAGCCACGGCGCTTGCTCAGGCTGACGATGGTGTCGATCTTGTCGGCGGCCACGGTGCTCTCTTCATTACGACGACGACGAACGGCGAATGCTTCAGATTACCGGCGGCCGGTACCCCAGGATCAAATCGGTGTACCGGGACGGGATCACACCTCGGACCACACCTCTCATTACGCCCAGATCACACCCTCATTATTGACAACCGTTTCCAATTTTGTTGAAAATGGGTGTCATGAACGTACGACGACGCCTCATACCCACCGCCGCAGCCGTCACGCTCGGCCTGCTGACCGTCTCCGCCTGCTCCAGCTCCGGGGCCGCCGAGAAGAACAGCCAGGGCAAGCTCGACGTGGTGGCGTCGTTCTACCCGATGCAGTACCTGGCCGAGGAGATAGGCGGCGAGCACGTCGCCGTGTCGACCCTGACGAAGCCGGGCGTCGAGCCGCACGACCTGGAGCTCAGCCCCAAGCAGGCCGTCGGGCTCGGCGAAGCGGACATGGTCCTCTACCTCAAGGGTCTCCAGCCCGCCGTCGACGAGGCCGTCGAGCAGTCCGGTGTGGAGAACACCGTCGACGCCGCCGGCCTCACCCACCTCGAAAAGCACGCGGACGAGCACGCCGGCGAGCACGGGGAGCACGCCGGGGAAGAGCACGCCGAGGAAGAAGGCCGCCACGACCACTCCGAGACCGGCGGCGACCCACACGTCTGGCTGGACCCGGTGAAGTACGCCGAGGTCGCCAACGGGGTCGGCAAGGCCCTCCAGAAGGCCGACCCCGACAACGCGGCGGCGTACAAGAAGAACACCGAGGCGCTGGTCGGAAAGCTCGACAGCCTGGACAAGAAGTTCGAGAACGGCCTGAAGAACACCTCCACCAGGACGTTCATCACCACTCACGGCGCCTTCGGCTACCTCGCCGAGCGCTACGACCTCAAGCAGGAGAGCATCTCCGGCATCGACCCCGAGTCCGAGCCGAGCCCCGCCCGCATGAAGGAACTCCAGCGGACCGCCAAGGACGACAAGGTCAGCACGGTCTTCTTCGAGACACTCGTCAGCGACAGGACCGCAAGGACGCTCGCGAGCGACACCGGCCTGACGACCGACGTCCTGGACCCGCTGGAGGGAATCACCGGCAAGTCGAAGGGCGCTGACTACACCGAGGTCATGGAGTCCAACCTCACCGCGCTGGAGAAGGCCCTCGGCGCGAAGTGAAACGCAAGCACACCGTCGGCCGCCCGGCCGGCACCCGAGCAGCATCGGAGGCGCGAGCCATGAAGCCTGAGCAGCCCGTCACGTCCGGCCCCGTGATAGCCCTGCGCGGCGCCACGGCCACGCTCGGCTCGCGCCCCGTGCTGCGCGGCATCGACCTCACGGTGCACCGCGGCGAGACCGTCGCCCTGCTCGGCGCCAACGGTTCCGGCAAGTCCACCGCTGTTCGCTCCGTGATCGGTCAGGTGCCACTCACCGGCGGCAGCGTCGACCTCTTCGGTACGCCGCTGCGCCGCTTCCGCGACTGGTCGCGCGTCGGGTATGTACCGCAGCGCACCACCGCCGCGAGCGGTGTGCCGGCGACGGTGCGCGAGATCGTGTCATCCGGCCGGCTCTCCCGGACGAAGTTGCGCCTGCCGTCGAAGGCCGACCGCGCGGCCGTCGAGCGCGCCATCGGCCTCGTCGGCCTCGCCGACCGCGCGAAGGACTCCGTGAACGCGCTGTCCGGCGGCCAGCACCAGCGCGTCCTGATCGCCCGCGCGCTCGCCTCCGAGCCCGACCTGCTGATCATGGATGAGCCGATGGCGGGCGTGGACCTGGCCAGCCAGGAGATCCTCGCGGCGACCCTGCGCGAGCAGGTCGCGGCCGGCACGACCGTCCTGCTGGTGCTGCACGAGCTGGGGGCGCTGGAGCCGCTGATCGACCGGGCCGTCGTACTGCGCGACGGCTGCGTCACCCACGACGGACCGCCGCCCGAGGCCCTGGGCCAGCACGCACTGCCCGGCCACGACCACGTACATCCCCACGCGGCTTCCGAGCCCGTCCGGACGGGACTGCTGACCTGACATGGAAATCCTCGAATCGGCCCTCATGCAGCGAGCACTGCTCGCCGCCGTCCTGATCGGCATCACCGCCCCCGCCGTCGGCCTCTACCTCGTCCAGCGCCGCCAGGCGCTCATGGGCGACGGCATCGGCCACGTCGCGATGACCGGAGTCGGGCTCGGCTTCCTGCTGAACAGCAATCCGGTGTGGATGGCCACGCTCGTCTCGATCGTCGGCGCCATCGCGATGGAACTGATCCGCTCCTACGGCCGGCTGCGCGGCGACATGGCGCTGGCCATGCTCTTCTACGGCGGCATGGCGGGCGGCGTCCTGCTGGTCAACCTCGCCCCGAACGGCTCCACCGGGAACCTGACCTCGTATCTCTTCGGCTCGCTGGCGACCGTCTCGGACACGGACGTCGTCACGATCTGCGTGCTCGCCGCCTTTGTGATGCTGGTCACCATCGGACTGCGACGCCACCTCTTCGCCGTCAGCCAGGACGAGGAGTTCGCCCGCGTCACCGGACTGCCGGTGCGGGCGCTGAACCTGCTGATCGCCGTCACCGCCGCCGTCACCGTGACCGTCGCCATGCGGGTCGTCGGCCTGCTGCTGGTGAGCGCCCTGATGGTGGTCCCGGTGGCCGCGGCGCAGCAGATCACCCGGTCCTTCAAGGTCACCTTCGTGCTGGCCGTGGCCATCGGCACGGCCGTGACGCTGGCCGGCACGGTCACTTCGTACGAGTACGACGTGCCGCCAGGCGCGACCATCGTGCTGCTCGCCATCGCCGCGTTCATCGCCCTGACCGCCTTGGCCGCGCCGCTGGCCCGGCGCAGGGCCAGGGCGGTGCCCGAAGCCGGGCCGGTGGCCGGCTGTAGCGTGGAACCGGGAGCTCTGCCGGACTCCCGCGGCACGACCGGCGGCGTCAAGGTCTGACCGCTGGTCGCTCTGAAGCTGGCAGAATGGCCCGACATATGTACGGGCGACCAGAGGAGGCACCTGTGACGACTGCGGGAACCCCGTCCCCGGTGCGTGGCCGGTCCACCCGGCAGCGGGCCGCCGTAGCGGCGGCGCTCGACGAGGTGGATGAGTTCCGCAGCGCGCAGGAGCTCCACGACATGCTCAAACACCGGGGCGACTCGGTCGGGCTGACAACGGTCTACCGCACCCTGCAATCCCTCGCCGACGCGGGCGAGGTCGACGTACTGCGCACCAGCGAGGGCGAGGCGGTCTACCGGCGCTGTTCGTCGGGCGAGCACCATCACCACCTGGTGTGCCGGATGTGCGGCAAGGCGGTCGAGGTCGAGGGCCCCGCGGTGGAGAAGTGGGCCGAGGCCATCGCGGCCCAGCACGGCTATGTGAACGTGGCCCACACCGTGGAGATCTTCGGCACCTGCGTCCAGTGCGCGGCGGCCGTGTCGGCGCAGGGCTGAGCGGCCCCGGAACGAAGCAAGCGAGCAGCGCGAAGGCCCGCCCGCCCCCCTATGTGGGGTGCGGGCGGGCCTTCGCCGTGTCGGCTCAGCGGCCGTACTTCAGCGGCCGTACTTCGGCAGCCGTACGACCGACACCCAGAAGTCGTCGATCTGCCGGACAGCGGCGATGAACTGGTCCAGGTCGACCGGCTTGGTGACATACGCGTTGGCGTGCAGCCGGTAGCTGCGCACGATGTCCTCCTCCGCCGACGACGTGGTGAGGACGACCACCGGGATGTGCGCGAGAGCGTCGTCCTGCTTGATGCGCTCCAGCACCTGCCGCCCGTCGTACTTGGGCAGGTTGAGGTCGAGGAGAATCAGGTCCGGGCGCGGGGCCTGGGTGTGGTCACCCTGCCGGTAGAGGAAGTCGAGCGCCTCCTGGCCGTCGCGGACGACGTGGAGCTCGTTGCGGATCTTGTTGTCCTCGAAGGCTTCCCTGGTCATCAGCTCGTCGCCGGCGTCGTCCTCGACCAGGAGGACCACGATCGGTTCCACGTCTTCTTCGCTCATGATGCTGCTCCTGTCGGGGTGGCCTCGGCGGGCTCACGCTCGGTGGTGCGCTCTGCGCTGGTCCCGGTGGTCACGTCGCCCTCAGTGGTCCCGTCGCCCTCGGCGGCCGTCGGTTCGTCCTCGGCGGCCTTCGGCTCGGCGTCCTCGTCGGCCGGCAGGCTGAAGCAGATGCGGGCGCCTTCGGCGACCGAGGTGTCCAGCTGAATGTGGCCGCCGTGCTGCTCGACGATCTTGCGGCAGAGTGCGAGACCGATGCCCGTGCCGGCGTATTCGTCACGGCCGTGCAGCCGCTGGAAGATCACGAAGACCTTCTCGCTGAACTCCTCGGGAATGCCGATGCCGTTGTCGGCGACGCAGAACTTCCACAGGCCGCCCTCGCGCTCGCAGGTGACGGTCACGGTGCACGGCCGGTCGGGATGACGGAACTTGATCGCGTTGCCGAGCAGGTTCTGCCACAGCATGACCAGGGTGGTCGGATCGCCCCGCAGCACCGGAAGTGGCCGGCCTTGTACGTCAATCGTGGCGCCGCTGTCCTCCACCGACGCGGCGAGATTGCCGAGGGCCCGGTCGAGCACGCCGTCCAGCGACACCTCGGACCTGACTTCGCCCACCCGGCCGACCCGGGAGAAGGTCAGCAGGTCGTTGATGAGAACCTGCATCCGCTTCGCGCCGTCGACGGCGAAGGCGATGTACTGCTTGCCGCGGTCGTCGACGGTCTCGCCGTACCGCTTCTCCAGCAGCTGGCAGAAGGACGCGACCTTGCGCAGCGGCTCCTGGAGGTCGTGCGAGGCGACGTACGCGAACTGCTCCAGCTCCGCGTTGGAGCGGCGCAGGTCGATCGCCTGCGCGTCCAGGTCGGCGGCCTGAGCGGCCAGCTTCGCCTCACTCGCCCGGGTCACGGCGAGCTCGCCGGCGATCCGCTCGCGCATGGCCTCGACCGTGGCCCCGACCGCCTGGACGTCCGAGGGGCCGTGAACGAAGATGCGGCTGTCGAACTCGCCTCCGGCGACCCGGTCGGACGCGGCGCGCAGCTGGTGCAGCGGCCGCACGACCATGCGGTGCAGCAGCACGGCGAGAACCACCCCGGTCGCGGCGAACACGGCGAGCATGGCCGCGAACGTCCAGTCCCGCAGCTTGCGGGCGCTCTCCGCCTCGGCGCGCGTCTCGGCCTTGGCCTCGTCGATACGGAGTTCCTGGGCCCGCATCAGGGAGCGCAGCTCGTCGAAGCTCTTCTTGTTCGCGAAGAGCTTCGACTCCACCTTGGCGGGGTTCTCCCCGGCCCGTACCGAGGCGATCATCGGCTCGGCCTGTTCCCTGCGCCACTCGTCGGCCTTGCGCACCACGGCGGACAGGTCGGCGCGGAAGTCCCCGTCGTCGAGCAGCTGAGAGACGGTCGCCCGGCTGCGCCGTTCGTCGCGGATGCCCTGGTCGTACGGTTCGAGGAAGGTCTCGTTGCCGCTGAGCGCGAAGCCCCGTACGCCCGTCTCCTGGTCCAGCAGCGCCTTGTGCAGCTGGAGGGTGGCCGAGCGGCCGGGCTCGATGTGGTCCGACAGGGCGGCGTTGCGCTCGGCGGCGGTGCTGAGCACCTGGGCGCCGACCAGCGCGCAGACCACCAGCAGGAAGGCCATGGACAGCAGGACCAGGCGGATCCAGCCCTGGACCGAGAGACGTCCGAGCAGTCTGCTCCGGGTCCCCGCAGGTCCGGTGGGAGCCTGGCCGGGCCCCGTGGGGGCCTGCCCGGCTCCGGCCGCCTTCGCGGACGGTGGGGCGGAAGTGCTCATCAATCGTTCTCCCATGCGAGGTGCAGTACGGCTATGTCGTCGGAGAGGCCGCCGTGCGGTGCGGCGGCCGCCGCTGCGCCGTCGACCATCGCCTGGACGAACGCGGGGGCGGGCAGGCCGGCGCACCGCTGGGCCATGGCGAGCAGACCTTCCTCGCCGAGGCGGGTGCGGGGGCCGGTCAGCCCCTCGAACAGCCCGTCGGTGAAGAGCACGAGGCCAGTGCCGGGGTCGAGCGGCAGGACGGTCTCCGGCCAGCTGGAGTACCCGGGCACCAGCCCGAGGGCCAGCCCGCCCGGGGCGTCGTACCAGCTCGTGCCGGTGGTCGCGCGGACGAGCATGCCGGGGTGGCCGGCCCGGACGACCCGGACGCTGCGCCGGTCCGGCGGGAAGACAAGGCTGGTGAGGGTGACAAAAACCTGGTCGGCGGGTCTCTCGGCCGCCAGGATCTCCTCCAGCAGGCGCATGAGCGCGGGGCCCGTGCAGCCGCTGAGGACCCCGGCCCGCCAGGCGACGCGCAGGCACACCCCGAGGGCCGCCTCGGCGGCGCCGTGGCCGGAGACGTCACCGATCACGGCGTGCACGGTTCCGTCGTGCATCTGGACGACGTCGTAGAAGTCACCGCCGAGCAGGCCCTGTTCGCGGCCGGCGTCGTAGCGCGCGTCGACCTGGAAACCGGAGCTGCGCATCAGCGGCACCGGGAGCAGACCGCGCTCCAGGCGGGCGTTCTCCTCGGCGCGCAGCCGCCCCAGTCGCAGGGCCGCCGCGGCGGCCTCGACCTGCTTGCGCTGGAGGGAGTAGCGGACCGCGCGGCTGAGTATCCCGCCGTCGAGGAGGCCCTTGGCGAGGTAGTCCTGGGCGCCCTCCGCCACCGCGGCCTGGCCCGCCTCGGCCTCGGCGAGGCCGGTGAGCACCACGATGGCGGCGTCCGGGTGGGCGGCGAGCACCTGGCGTACGGCGTCGAGGCCCTGGGCGTCGGGCAGGTGGAGGTCGAGGAGGACGCAGACGGGGCCGTTGTGGCCGCCGAGGAACTTCCGGGCCTCGGCGAGCGACTTGCACCAGGTCGCCTCGACCGGCAGCTCGCTGTCCGCCAGCACCTCGGTGAACAGCAGGGCGTCACCGTCGTCGTCCTCGACAAGCAACAGCGCCGCCGCGGGGTCCCATGCCGACAGGCCCGCTCGAGCGATTGCCTCGACCGTGGTCTCGGACATCGCAGATTGCGCAGCCACCATTTCCCCACCCCACCTTCACTACGGCCGTACTGCCGTGCGTTCCGGTGAGGAATCGTACTGCCCGCACGCCCCGGCACTCAGCCCTCTGCTCGCAGCCGTACCCGCCAGGCCGTGGGGCCCGTGAGATGCGGCACAGCCGTGGCTCGGGACGCTCAGGCCCCGGGGTCGGCGGCCTGCGGCGCTTCCTGCTCCTCGTTCGGGGCGGCCCCGCCGAAGCGGCGGTCGCGTCGGGCGAACTCCAGGCAGGCCCGCCACAGGTCACGGCGGTCGAAATCCGGCCACAGGACGTCCTGGAAGACCATCTCGGCGTACGCGCTCTGCCAGATCAGGTAGTTGGAGGTGCGCTGCTCGCCACTGGGGCGTACGAACAGATCCACGTCCGGCATGTCCGGGTAGTAGAGGTACTTCGCGAGGGTCTTCTCACTGACCTTCGACGGGTCGAGCCGCCCCGCCTTGACGTCCTCGGCGAGCGCCTGCGCCGCGTCCGCGATCTCGGCGCGGCCGCCGTAATTGACGCAGAAGTACAGCGTGAGCTTGTCGTTGTCCTTGGTCTGCTCCTGCGCGACCTGGAGTTCCTGGACGACGGACTTCCACAGCTTGGGCATGCGCCCGGCCCAGCGGATGCGGATACCGAGCTCGTCCATCTCGTCGCGCCTGCGGCGGATGACGTCCCGGTTGAAGTTCATCAGGAAGCGCACCTCGTCGGGCGAGCGCTTCCAGTTCTCGGTGGAGAAGGCGTACAGCGACAGGTTCTTGACCCCCATCTCGATGCAGCCCTTGAGCACGTCCATGACGACGCCCTCGCCCACCTTGTGGCCCTCGGTGCGCGGCAGCCCGCGCTCCTTGGCCCAGCGGCCGTTGCCGTCCATGACGATCGCCACGTGCTCCGGGACCAGCTCACCGGGGATCTTCGGGGGCCGCGCACCCGAGGGGTGCGGTTCCGGCGCCTTGTACTCCCGCCGGTTACGGCCCAGAATCCCGCGTCGTGCCATGAGCTTCGTCTCCCTCGGTTCAGAGTGACCGGCGCATGGGGGGCGGCGTCGCGGCCCACCCCCCAGGTGCCGGTCACTCTCACTTCTCTACGTATCGCAGCGAGCGCAGTCCGCGCTCCAGGTGCCAGTGCAGATACGCCGACACCAGCCCGCTGCCCTCCCTGACGTGCCGCGCCTCACAGCGGTCCGCCGTCTCCCAGTCCCCCGTGAGCAGCGCGCTGAGCAGGCCTACGGCCTCCGCCGAGGGTACGACGCTTCCGGGCACCCGGCAGTCGCCGCAGATGACTCCGCCGGCCGCGACGGAGAAGAAACGGTTCGGCCCGTCGAGGCCGCAGCGCGCGCAGTCGGTGAAGCTCGGCGCGTAGCCGTTGACGGCGAGCGAGCGCAGCAGGAACGCGTCGAGGATGAGGGTCGGGGCGTGCTCGCCGCGGGCGAGGGTGCGCAGGGCGCCGACGAGCAGCAGGTACTGCTGCACGGCGGGCTCGCCCTCGTGGTCGGTGAACCGCTCGGCGGTCTCCAGCATGGCGGTGCCGGCGGTGTAGCGGCCGTAGTCGGTGACGATTCCGCCGCCGTACGGGGCGATGGTCTCGCTTTGGGTGCACAGCGGCAGCCCGCGCCCGACAAGTTCGCTGCCGCGCGAGAAGAACTGCACATCCACGTGCGAGAACGGCTCCAGCCGGGCCCCGAACCTGGACTTCGTACGCCGCACCCCCCGGGCGACGGCCCGGACGCGCCCGTGGCCCCGGGTGAGGATCGTGATGATGCGATCCGCCTCCCCCAGCTTCTGGGTACGCAGCACGATGCCGTCGTCGCGGAAGAGACTCATACGGGCCATTGTCGCGCAGTCGCCGCCCGCTGGGGCAGGGCGGTCCCGCCGCGGCCACGGGACGCGCACGGGAGGGTCCGGGAGAGCCATGCGAGCCGGACCCATCGGCCGTCCGCATGACGTCGTGGCGTGTACGGCGGGGCGGCCGGGTGCGCGTGTGGTGGGCTCAAAGGGCATCAGAGCCCACCCCCTCCACACATTCAGGAGAGCGCACATGCTTCGTCGCATCGCGATCACCCTCGCCGGTATCACCGCCGCCGGCTTCATGGCGGCCGCGCCCGCCGCTGCCATGGACTACGACGGCGGCTACTACGACGGCCACAAGATCGGCTACTCGCACTCCGAGCTCGAGTACGCCAACATCGGTGGCCCCTACGGCATCACCTTCCTGGAGGGCTCGCACACCTCGGCCTACGGCAAGTACGGCAAGAACAAGTACGACAGCTACGACAAGCACGACGAGTACGGGCACAACGGCGACGATGGCCGCAACGGTGACTACGGCCACAAAGACGACTACGACAAGGGCCACCACGACGACAAGGGTGGCCGCTGGTAGGACGCCGCCCCGAGGCTGATCCGATCGGCCCCGCGTCCACGGTCTTCCGTGGACGCGGGGCCGTTTCCGTGCCGGGCCCGGCCGACCGCCGGGAAGGCTGTCTTTGAGAGGCCATAAGGTCCGCTTATGAGGTCATAGGCACGGGTCACGTACCTGAGCGGTCATCTCACTGCCTAGGCTGGCGGAAGACACCTGTCGCCGTTCGAATGCCATGCTCGAATGCCACCGCTCGAAGGGAACACCCATGCCCCGCCCCCTGCGGGTCGCGATCGTCGGTGCCGGCCCCGCCGGCATCTACGCCGCCGACGCCCTGCTGAAGTCCGACGCCGCCGCCGACCCCGGGGTGTCCATCGACCTCTTCGAGCGCATGCCGGCCCCCTTCGGGCTGATCCGGTACGGCGTCGCCCCTGACCACCCCCGCATCAAGGGCATCATCACCGCTCTGCACCAGGTCCTGGACAAGCCGCAGGTGCGGCTCTTCGGCAACGTCGACTACCCGTCCGACATCGGCGTGGACGACCTCCGCACGTTCTACGACGCGGTGATCTTCTCCACCGGTGCGAGCGCCGACCGGGCGATGGACATACCCGGCATCGGACTCGACGGCTCGTACGGGGCCGCCGACTTCGTCTCCTGGTACGACGGCCACCCCGACGTCGCCCGCACCTGGCCGCTGGAGGCCGAGAAGGTCGCCGTGCTCGGCGTCGGCAATGTCGCCCTGGACGTGGCCCGCATCCTCGCCAAGACCGCCGACGAGTTGCTGCCGACCGAGATCCCGCCGAACGTCTACGACGGGCTGGCCGCCAACAAGGCACTCGAAGTGCATGTCTTCGGCCGCCGCGGCCCCGCGCAGGCGAAGTTCAGCCCGATGGAGCTTCGCGAGCTGGACCACTCGCCGAACATCGAGGTCGTCGTCAACCCCGAGGACATCGACTACGACGAGGGCTCCATCGCCACTCGCCGCGCCAACAAGCAAGCGGACATGGTCGCCAAGACGCTGGAGAACTGGGCGATCCGGGACGTCGGCGAGCGCCCCCACAAGCTGTTCCTGCACTTCTTCGAGTCGCCCACCGAGGTCGTCGGCGAGGACGGCAGGGTCGTCGGCCTGCGCACCGAGCGGACACGGCTCGACGGCACGGGCAACGTCACCGGCACGGGCGAGTTCCACACCTGGGACGTGGGGGCCGTCTACCGCGCGGTCGGCTACCTCTCCGACGAACTCCCTAAGCTGCCCTTCGACTTCACCACGGGCACCGTCCCGCACGAGGGCGGCCGGGTCGTCGAGGCCGACGAGCACCTCACGTCGACGTATGTCACGGGCTGGATCAAGCGTGGCCCGGTCGGCCTGATCGGCCACACCAAGGGCGACGCCAACGAGACGGTCGCCAACCTCCTCGCCGACCACCGCGAGGGCCGGCTCCCCGACCCGGCGGCGCCCGCCGAGGACGCCGTGACGGGCTTCCTGGACGACAAGGAGGTCGCGTACACGACATGGGAGGGCTGGCACCACCTCGACACCGCCGAGCGCGCCCTGGGCACCACGCAGGGCCGCGAGCGAGTCAAGATCGTCGAGCGCGCGGACATGCTCCTGGCCAGCAGGCCCGTACCGGCGGCCCCGGCCCAGGACTGATCACGCCTGTTCAGGATGTTCAGGGTGCTCAGGAGGCCGTGCGCGCGGCCCTGAGCAGCCGGACCGTGTCGTCCGGGGCAATGAGCAGCGCACGGCCGACGATGGCCAGCACCTCGCGTTCGCCGGCGCTGTACGGGCCGTCGGCGAGCGCGATCGCGGCGCCCTGAAGCAGGATCGACTCCCGGCCCGCGGCGGCCAGGTGCGGGGCGAGCGGTTCCAGTGCCTCGTGCAGTTCGATGGCGAGTGCGGCGCCGCACGGCTCGCTGGGCGCCTCGTACGCCCCGGGGAGGCGTCCGGTGTCGGCGGCGAGGGCCTCGATGAGGGTGGTGAGCTGGTCCTCGGTGCAGTCGTCGTAGCCCGCGGCGCGCACCGCGGCGACGGCGGTGACCCGCACCGTACGCGAGGACGTGCCGCCGGCGAGAAGGACCGCGAGGGCGACCGTGTGGACGGCGTCGCGGAGCATCGCGGAGAACCGCACGGTGGTGGGGTGGTTGAGCGCCTCGGTGCTGAAGTGGCCCTGGCAGGCGGCGCATTCGACGACCGGGCCCGTGCTGCCGCGCGACAGCAGCGGCAGGCCGAGCACCGTGAGGCGTCTGCGGCCCGTACGGCGGCGGTAGTTGCGGTCGCCGCCACAGCCCGGGCAGAAGAAATCACCGTCGCCGATCGTGCTCCAAGCGGTGCGAATGCCCCATACGCATTGTTTCCGCCTTCGGGCTGGCAGCACGTCGCACCTCCGTAACGCTCCGGCAACACTGCCGCATTGACGTGATGTTAGCCACATCAGTGATGTCGCGTCAGCACCCTGTCACGACAAGCATCACGCGAAACGCCGGACGTGGCCGAAAAAACGGCCCGCCCGGCGCTCGGTCGGCGTGCTATCGCGTGGCCCGGTTCACCGCCGAGACGACCGCCTTCAGCGACGCGCGCGTGGTGTTGGCGTCGATGCCGATGCCCCACAGGACCTTGCCGTCGATCGCGCACTCGATGTACGACGCGGCCTGGGCGCTGGCGCCCTCACTCATCGTGTGCTCCTGGTAGTCCAGCAGCCTGGCGTCCACACCGACCGCGCCCAGCGCCTCGAAGAAGGCCGAGATCGGACCGTTCCCCGCGCCGGTCAGCACCGTCTCGGCGCCGTCCACGACCGCCTCGACGGTCAGCGTGTCGATGCCGTCCGTGTCGGTGGTGGTCTGGCCGGAACGCAGCTGGATACGGCCCCACTCGTGGCCCGCGTTGGGCAGGTACTCGTCCTGGAAGACCGACCAGATCGCCTTCGGCGTGACCTCGCCGCCCTCGGCGTCGGTCTTGGCCTGGATGATCCGCGAGAACTCGATCTGCATGCGGCGCGGCAGTTCCAGCTTGTGGTCGTTCTTCAGGACGTACGCGATACCGCCCTTGCCGGACTGCGAGTTGACCCGGATGACCGCCTCGTAGGAGCGCCCCACGTCCTTCGGGTCGATCGGCAGGTACGGCACGGCCCACTCGATGTCGTCGACGGTCCTGCCCTGCGCAGCCGCGTCGGCCTCCAGCGCGTCGAAGCCCTTCTTGATGGCGTCCTGGTGGGAGCCGGAGAAGGCGGTGTAGACCAGGTCGCCCGCGTAGGGGTGGCGCGGGTGGACCTCCATCTGATTGCAGTACTCGCTGGTGCGCCGGATGTCGTCGATCTGCGAGAAGTCGATCTGCGGGTCGACGCCCTGGGAGAACAGGTTCATGCCCAGCGTCACCAGGTCGACGTTGCCGGTCCGCTCCCCCTGCCCGAACAGGCAGCCCTCGATCCGGTCTGCGCCCGCCATGATCGCCAGCTCGGCTGCGGCGACGGCGGTGCCCCGGTCGTTGTGCGGGTGCACGGACAGGCAGACGTGCTCGCGGCGGGACAGCTTCCGCGACATCCACTCGAAGCGGTCCGCGTGCGTGGACGGGGTCGAACGCTCCACCGTGGCGGGCAGGTTCAGGATGATCTCCCGGCCTTCCTCGGGCTGCCAGACGTCGCAGACGGCCTCGCAGACCTCCAGGGCGAAGTCCAGTTCGGTGTCGGTGAAGATCTCCGGGCTGTACTGGTAGCCGAAGACCGTCTCGGGGCCCAGGATCTTGTCGGCGTACTCCATCACCAGCCGGGTGCCGTCCACCGCGATCTGCTTGACCTGCTCCTTCGAGCCCCGGAAGACGACCCGGCGGAAGGTCGGCGCGGTGGCGTTGTACAGGTGCACGGTCGCGCGGTGGGCTCCGCGCAGCGACTCGACCGTGCGCTCGATCAGCTCCTCGCGCGCCTGGGTCAGGACGGAGATCGTCACGTCCTCGGGGATCGCGCCCTCTTCGATGATGGAGCGTACGAAGTTGAAGTCGGTCTCGCCGGACGACGGGAAGCCGACTTCGATCTCCTTGTAGCCCATGCGTACGAGCAGGTCGAACATCTCGCGCTTGCGGGCCGGCGACATGGGGTCGATCAGGGCCTGGTTGCCGTCCCGCAGGTCGGTGGACAGCCAGCGGGGCGCCTTGGTGACGCGTTGCTCGGGCCAGGTGCGGTCGGGGATCTCGACGGCTTCGTACGGCCGGTACTTGTGGACCGGCATCCCGGACGGCTTCTGCAGCTGCGTCGCGTTGGTGATGGGGGTGGGGCGGCCGACGGGCGAAACAGGGGCGTTCATCGCGTAGGGCTCCTCGGTGTCCTGCGGAGGGGACGGCCGACGGTGTCACTGCAGCACCAGACTCCGCGGGGAGGGGGTCGGCCTACAAGTACAGACCCTCGCCGCGGCAGCTAAGGAGAAGCAGCCCGTAACGCATGATGTGCCGCAGCCTAGCCCAGGGGCGGCGCGTGCGCCGCTGCGTATCAGTATGCGGGACCGGCGCCCGGTAACGGGCGAAGCGTGATGCTTCACTCGATTTCAGCAATCATCGTGGCAACCAGTGACAGGACGGTTACCTGGTGCGAGATTGCCGCCATGAACACCACTCATCCCGTTTTCTGCACCATCGTGCCGCCCCATGTCCTCGACCGGCTGGCCCGGTCCGAGGACCCGGCGCTCGCCGGACCCGCCCGCCGGACCCTGGAGGCCGACGCCGCGCAGCGCACCCGCCGCCGGCTGACCACCGTCCTCGGGGCCCCCGGCGCCCCGCCCCGCGGAACCCCCGCCCCGGCGCCGCACCGCACGGTCTGCGACGCCCAGAACGGGCAGGAGCTGCCGGGCCGCAAGGTGCGCGGCGAGGGCGACGAACCCGTCCGGGACGCCACCGTCAACCGGGCGTACGCCGGTCTCGGCGCGACCTTCGAACTCCTGCTGACCGCCTTCGGCCGCGACTCCGTCGACAGCACCGGCCTGCCGCTCGACGCCAGCGTCCACTACGGCGAGAACTACGGGAACGCCTTCTGGGACGGCGAGCAGATGGTCTTCGGCGACGGTGACGAGATCTTCCGCGACTTCACCCTCCCGGTGGACGTGATCGCACACGAACTGGCCCACGGCCTGACCCAGTACACGGCCAACTTCAGCTACTTCGGACAGCCCGGCGCGCTCAACGAGTCCGTGTCCGACGTCTTCGGTTCCCTGGTCAAGCAGTACGTCAACGACGAGACGGCCGACCGGGCCGACTGGCTGATCGGCGCCGGCCTCTTCACCGAGCGCGTCACCGGCGTGGCCCTGCGCTCCATGAAGGCGCCCGGTACGGCGTACGACGACGACGTGCTCGGCAAGGACCCGCAGCCCGCGACGATGGACGACTACGTACGCACCGGCCGGGACAACGGCGGCGTGCACATCAACTCCGGCATCCCCAACCACGCCTTCTACCTGCTCGCCACCGCTCTGGGCGGCAAGGCGTGGGAGCGGGCGGGACTGATCTGGTACGACACCCTGACCGCCGGGACTCTGCAGGTCGACGCGAGCTTCGCCGACTTCGCGCGCGCCACGACGGCTGCGGCGCAGACCCGTTTCGGTGCCGGAGCGGAGCACCAGGCGCTGCTCAAGGCGTGGTCCACGGTCGGCGTGCCCACCGGCTGAGCCGCTTCCGTGCGGGGCCTCGGTACGGGGCCGCTTCCGTACTGGGCCGCTTCTGTACTAAAACCATCCCCATGCTGATTCAGGTGAGGCGTACGGGCGGATTCGCCGGCATCGAGCGCCGGGCCGAGGTGGACACCACGGCGCGGCCCGACGCCGGCGAGTGGCACGCCCTGGCCGAAGCGGCGCTCGCTCCCGGCCCCGGCTCGCCGGTGGGCGTACCCGACGGGTTCCAGTACGAGATCACCGTCGACGGGACGACCGTCCACTGCGCGGACCCACAGCTGACCGAGGCCCAGCGCCGGCTCGTCTCCCGGCTCCTGAAAGAAGGTGCGTGAGCGACCCTGCGGGTGCTCTGATGCCCCGATGACTTCTACCAGCACCCCGGACACCGAGAACACCGAGAACACCGCCGACCTTCTTGCCGAGTTCGAGCTGTTCTACGACTCGGTGCCGCGCTCCGGTGCGCGCGCCGAGGACTTCGGTCCGCTGACCCTGTTCGTACGGGCAGGGAGCGGCGGATTCCCCTTCTACGCCCGGCCCACCCGGGGGTGGACCGGCGCCCCGGTGACCGCCGCCGACGTGGATCGGGTCAGGGCGCGGCAGCGGGAGCTGGGCCTGCCGGAGACGTTCGAATGGGTACCGGAGACAACTCCCGCGCTGCGCGGGGCGCTTGAGGCCACCGGCCTCGGTGTGCAGGCGCGCCCCCTGATGCTGCTGGAGAGCCGCGAGGAGCCCTCGCCGCATTCGCTGGTCCGGGTACTGGCCTCCGACGACCCGGTGCTGCCCGGCGCACTCGCGGCGCGGCACCTCGCCTTCGCGGACCCCGGCACTGCGGTGGGGCCGGCGGGCCCCACCGAACTGGCCGCGGAGATCGGCGCCCGCGACGGCGACGGCTCGCTGGAACGCCTGGCCACCAGGATGAAGGCCGGCCTGACCGTGGTGGCGGCAGCAGTCGAGGACGGCGTCGTGCTCTGCGCGGGCCAGTACAACCCGGTCGGCGCCGTCACCGAGATCGTCGGCATCGGCACCCTGCCCGCCGCACGCCGGCGCGGCCTCGCGGTGGCGGTCACGGCGGCGCTGGCCGCGGACGCGCGGGGGCGGGGCGTACGCACCCGATCGTCGGCATCGGCACCCTGCCCGCCGCACGCCGGCGCGGCCTCGCGGTGGCGGTCACGGCGGCGCTGGCCGCGGACGCGCGGGGGCGGGGCGTACGCACCGTGTTCCTGACGGCGACGGACGACGCGGTGGCGCGGATCTACGCGCGGGCGGGGTTCAGGCAGGTGGGAACCGCGATGGAAGCCGAGCCCGTCTAGAAACCGAGCTTGCGCAGCTGCTTCGGGTCGCGCTGCCAGTCCTTGGCGACCTTCACATGCAGGTCGAGGAAGACGGGCGTACCCAGCAGCGCCTCGATGTGCTTGCGCGACTTCGTGCCGACGTCCTTCAGGCGCTGGCCCTTGGGGCCGATGATGATGCCCTTCTGGCTGGGGCGCTCGATGTAGACGTTCGCGTGAATGTCCAGCAACGGCCGGTCGGCCGGACGGTCCTCGCGCGGCAGCATCTCCTCGACGACGACCGCGATGGAGTGCGGCAGTTCGTCCCGTACCCCTTCGAGAGCGGCCTCGCGGATCAGCTCCGCGACCATGACCATCTCGGGCTCGTCGGTGAGGTCGCCCTCCGGGTACAGCGGCGGGCTCTCGGGCAGCAGCGGGACCAGCAGGTCGGCGAGGAGCGAGACCTGGCTGCCGCTGACGGCCGACACCGGAACGATCTCCTGCCACTCGAAGCCGAGCTCCGTGGCGAGCTGATCGATGGCGATGAGCTGCTCGGCGAGCTGCTTGGAGTCGACGAGGTCGGTCTTGGTGACGATCGCGATCTTCGGCGTCTTCCGGATGCCGGCGAGTTCCTTCGCGATGAACTTGTCGCCGGGGCCGAGCTTCTGGTCGGCCGGCAGGCAGAAGCCGATCACGTCGACCTCGGCCCAGGTGGTGCGTACGACGTCGTTGAGCCGCTCGCCCAGCAGGGTGCGCGGCTTGTGCAGCCCCGGGGTGTCGACCAGGATCAGCTGCGCCTCAGGGCGGTGCACGATCCCGCGCACGGTGTGGCGGGTGGTCTGCGGGCGGCTGGAGGTGATGGCCACCTTCTGGCCGACCAGAGCGTTCGTCAGGGTGGACTTGCCCGCGTTCGGGCGGCCGACGAAGCAGGCGAAGCCGGCCCGGTGGGGGGCCTCGGAAGACTGGGTGCGAGCGCTCATGCGTGCCATTCTCCCCGATGTACGCGGCCGGGCCGACCAGAGTGCCGGCCCGGGCGTCCCGGCGGAGCGGCGGCGGGTCAGCCCAGGCCGGCCTTGGCACCGCACACGGGCCAGGCGCCGGGACCCTGGCCGGCCAGCACCTTGTCGGCGACGGCGGCCTGTTCCTGGGCGGAGGCCTGGTCAGCGCTCGGGGCGTACTCGGTGCCGCCGTACGCGCTCCACGTGGACGGGGTGAACTGGAGGCCGCCGGAGAAGCCGTTGCCCGTATTGGCGTTCCAGTCGCCACCGGACTCGCACTCCGCGACCGCGGACCAGTCGGCTCCCGAGGCTGCGGTGGGGGCGGCTGCCGCCGGGGCGGCGGACGCGCCGGCGGCGCCGGCGAGCACCATCACGCCGGTCACACCTGCGGCGACGACGGAACCGGTGATGCGGCGGGCGAGGGGGGTGCGGGTGAGGGAGGAGAACACGCTGTACGCCTTTGTTCGGGGGCGGGGGATGTCTCCACCGTGGCAGGGCGGGGCGCCGTGATCCACGGACCTTGGGGAGGGTGCGGCGAGCCTTTCGGCCCGGCAGGGCGGCGAGTGCCCGGGGGCCGTACGGCTCGGGCCGAAGGTCCCGGAGGTGGGCCGTTGCGGGGGCTCGAGGTGGGCGGCGGGAGCGCGGTCCGGGGGTCGCCCGGCCCCCTCGTGGCGGCGATGGTGACGCTGGTCACACGGGTCGCAGATGCCCGGCCCGAGCGGATGTGCGGCCACTTTCAGCCCGCCCGGCGTTTGAGGACCGGGGTCCGGGGCGGAGCCCCCACGCGGTGGAGCCGCACAGTGTCACAGCCGGGACCGGGTAGGGGAGAGCGCCGCAGGCCGCCCCTGCCCCCGGCTCAGCGTCGAAAGGCGCGGGCCCCCGCCGGCTCGCCGCCGCCCCGAACGTCAGCCCGCGGTGACTCGGGCCCGCAGCGTCCCGTCCGGCCCCGCCACAAGCACCGGCGTCGCAGGCCCGCCCAAGTCCCGTACCGCCGCCCGGTCCTCGTCCGTCGCCGTCGCCACCTCCGCCGCCGTCACCACCGCTGCCGCCTCCAGCGACTTCGCCCCGCTGGCCACCGCCATCGCGACCGCCGTGCGCAGGGCGCTGAGCTTGAGGGAGTCCAGGTCGACCGTGCCCGCCACGTACGTACGGCCCGTCTCGTCCCGGACCGCCGCCCCCTCCGGCACCCCGTTCCGCGCCCGCGCGCTGCGCGCCAGCGTGATGATCTTGCGGTCCTCGGAGTCGAGTTCGGTGCTCGGCGTGGTCTCAGTCATGCCCCGAGCATAAGGAGCGCCGACGGCTCAGCCCGCGACCGGGTACAGCGAGCCGCGCCGCCCCTCCGACGAGGCCAGCCACTCCAGCTTCGCCGCCGTCTCAGCCTCCGGCAGCGCGGTGTGCAGCACGATCGTCAGGTCGGGGCGGGCCGGCACTCGCAGCTGTGTCCCTTCCAGGATCAGCGTGCCGGCGACCGGATGCTCCAGCTCCTTGCGGACCTGACCGCCGGGCGCGATGTCCCGCCGCTGCCACAACCGTACGAACTCCGGTGAAAGCGCCGACACTTCGTCGACGACCGCCCGGAACCCCTCGTCGTGCGGGTGCTCGGAGCACGCCGCCCGGTACTGCGCGACGACGTACGCCGCGTTCTGCTCCCAGCTCTTCGCCCGGGCCCGGTAGATCGGGTCGGTGAAGAACGCGACCAGGCAGTTCTGCGTCCGGCCCCCGGGCCGCATGCCCAGGACCGCCGCGGCCGCGTCGTTGTACATGACCGTGTTCCAGTACGCGTCCATGATGTGCGCCGGGTACGGCATCCAGGCGTCGATGAGCCGGTGCAGGCCCCCGCACATGTCCGCCTGGCTCGGATCGACCTCGGGCGCGGGCGGGTTAAGCCCGGCCAGGACGTACAGGTGACGGCGCTCCACGCTGCTCAGCCGCAGCACCCGCCCCACCGAGTCGAGCACCTGAGGCGAGACGGTGATGTCCCTGCCCTGCTCCAGCCACTGGTACCAGGAGACCCCGACGCCCGCGAGCACCGCGACCTCCTCACGGCGCAGTCCCGGCGTGCGCCGCCGGGCGCCGCCCGGTGGAAGTCCGGCCTCCTCGGGGCTGACCCGGGCGCGTCTGCTCATCAGGAACTCGCGCAGTTCGCCGAGGCGGTGCGCCTTGGGACCGAGCGTCCTGGGACCGCCCGCCTTGGGACCGACCGCTGTACCCACGTCCCTACTCCCCCTGTCCGGCTGCCTGGTGGCTGCACCAACAGGATAAGTTCCCGCTCCCCACGGCTATTCCGGCGGCCCGAAGGTGGGGACCATGGCAATCGACACCTCCGCTCCCACACCGGGCACACCAACCTCCCCCGGCACCCCCGAAGTCTCCGCCCCGCCCCGGCTCTCGGGTCGCGCCAGGCTGGTCCTCTTCGTGCTGTGCGCCGCCCAGTTCATGGTGGCCCTCGACTTCTCCGTTCTGAACGTGGCGCTGCCCGTCCTCGGCAGGGACCTCGGCATGAGCCGGTCCGCGCTCCAGTGGGCGGTCACCGCGTTCGCCCTCCCGTCCGGCGGTTTCCTCCTGCTCTTCGGCCGGATCGCCGACCTCTTCGGCCGCCGCAAGCTGTTCCTGACCGGCCTGGCCGTCTTCGGCACCGCCTCGCTGCTGGCGACATTCGCCTGGGACCCGGCGTCGTTCCTCGTCGGGCGGGCGCTTCAGGGGCTGGGCGCCGCCGCGATCGTGCCGACCGGCATGTCCCTGCTGACCACCACCTTTCCCGAAGGCCCTCAGCGCGCCCGGGCGCTGGGCATCAGCGGCACGCTGCTCTCGCTCGGCTTCACTGTCGGCATGGTGTTGGGCGGCGTCATGACCGACACCCTGGGCTGGCGCTCCACGATGGGGCTGCTGGCCGTGGCGGCGGTGCTCGTGCTCGTACTCGCGCCGGGCCTGCTGTCCGAGTCCCGCCCCCATAGCCTTAAGGACATGGGAGGTGCCCCCCTCCATAGCCTTAAAGGCATGGGAGGTGCCCCCACCCCCGAGCGGCCGCGGCTGGACATTCCCGGCGCGGTCACCGTCACCGGCGGTCTGCTCGCGCTGATCTACGCCCTGTCGACGGCCGCCGAGCACGGCTTCGGTGGCGCCGACGTGCTGGTGACGCTGATCGTCGGCGTCGCCCTGCTGACCGCCTTCGGGTACGTCGAGTCCCGCGCGGTCCAGCCCCTGGTGTCGCTGCCGATGCTGCGGCGCCGCACGGTGGCCTGGGGCAACCTGGGCGGGCTGGTGACGTTCTCGATGATGAGCACGGTCGTGTTCGTCCTCACGCTTTACCTCCAGGACGTGCTGAGGCTCTCAGCCCTCCAGACCGGCCTCGTCTTCGGCGTGCAGGGCGTGGCGTCCGCGATCGGGGGCTCGTACGTCCCGAAGGTCATCGGTCGCTTCGGGGCTCGCCGCACGCTGGTCGGCTCGCTGGTCGTCCAGGGCGTGTTCGTCGGCGCCCTGCTCGGCGTCGGCACCTCGTCGGGCGCGATCCTGGCCACGGTCGCCGTCTCGGTGGCGAGCATGGGCCACCTGGGCGCGATCATCTCGTACGGCGTGATCGTGACGTCCGATGTGCCGGACGAGGAGCAGGGTCTGGCGACCGGCCTGGTCACCACCACCCAGCAGGTCGGCATCACGGTCGGCATCCCGCTGCTGGGGGTGCTGGCCACCACGCAGGGGGCGCTCTTCGACGGCGTACGCACCGTGCTCGCCGTGGACGCCGTCCTGGTGCTGGTGGCGGCGGTGCTCGTGGCGGTGGGCCTCAGGAAGGGGCGGGGCTAGCGGGTGTCGGGGGCGGGCCGTGGGGGTCAGGGTCGGTCCAGGCGTAGGCGTTCAGCCTTCGGAAGGCCCGCCACCACCAGGTCGTACGAGTCCTCGATCAGCTCCCGGACCATGCGGTCCGGGAGCTGCCCGCCGACGGTGACCGTGTTCCAGTGGCGCTTGTTCATGTGGTAGCCGGGGACGATCTCCGCGTGCTCCTCGCGGAGTTGCACCGCGATGTCCGGATCGCACTTGAGGTTGCTGGTGAGGGGTTCGGCGTCCAGGGAGCTCAGGGCGAAGAGTTTCCCGAGCACCTTGAAGACGGAGACCTCGGGGCGGAAGGGAAACTCCTCGGTCGCCGCGTTGAATTCCAGGCAGAACGCCCTGAGCTCCTGCGGGGTCACGGCTGCTCCTTGTCCTCCGGCTCCACCAGCACGGTGACGATCTTGTTGCGGCGGCCGGCCGGGGACTCCGCCGTCAGGCGCAGCGCACGCCCGTCGGGGAGGTTCACGGTCGCGGACGCGCCGGCGATCGGCACCCGGCCGAGCGCCTTCGCGAGCAGCCCGCCGACCGTTTCGACGTCGTCGTCGTCGTACTCCTCGAAGCCGAAGAGTTCGCCGAGGTCACCGATGTCGAGGCGGGCCGTCACCCGGTAGCAGCCGTCGTCCAGCTCTTCCACGGGCGGCAGTTCGCGGTCGTACTCGTCGGTGATCTCGCCGACGATCTCTTCGAGGATGTCCTCGATGGTGACGATGCCGGCCGTGCCGCCGTACTCGTCGATGACGACGGCGACGTGGTTGCGCTGCTGCTGCATCTCGCGCAGCAGGTCGCCCGCGTTCTTCGTGTCGGGGACGAAGACGGCGGGGCGCATCGCGGTCAAGACCAGGTCGGACTCGGAGTCGCGGTTGATGTGGGTCTTCTTGACCAGGTCCTTGAGGTAGACGACGCCGACGATGTCGTCCTCGTTCTCGCCGGTCACCGGGATGCGGGAGAAACCGGAGCGCAGGGCGAGGGTCAGGGTCTGACGGATCGTCTTGAAGCGCTCGATGGCGATCAGGTCGGTCCTGGGGACCATCACCTCACGCACGAGCGTGTCACCGAGCTCGAAGACGGAGTGCACCATGCGGCGCTCGTCGTCCTCGATCAGGGATTCCTGCTCCGCCAGGTCGACCATGGCGCGCAGCTCGGCCTCGCTGGCGAAGGGGCCCTTGCGGAAGCCCTTGCCGGGGGTCAGCGCGTTGCCGATGAGGATGAGCAGTTGCGGGACGGGGCCCATGATGCGGGCGAGCGGCAGCAGGACGTACGCCGAGGCGGTCCCGGTGCTCAGCGGGTGCTGGCGGCCGATGGTGCGCGGCGAGACGCCCACGGCGACGTACGACACGAGGACCATCACCGCGATGGCGACGGCCAGTGCCTTCCACGTCTCGTCGAAGGTGCGCAGGCAGGCGTACGTCACGAGGACACCGGCGGCCATTTCGCAGACCACCCGCATCAGCAGGGCGACGTTCAGGTAGCGCGTCGGGTCGGCGGCGACCTGCGCCAGCTTCGCGCTGCCGCGCCGGCCCGACCGTACGGCCTCTTCGGCCCGGAAGCTGGAGACACGGGCGATGCCTGCCTCCGCGCACGCGGCCAGCCAGGCGACGACTACCAGCAGGACGGCGCCGACGATCAGTTGCGCGGTCATGAAACGGTCGGTGCGGGGGACGGGCCAGTCAGGCCCTTGTCCGACCGCCAGCCGTCCACGATGGCCGCCTGGAGGCCGAACATCTCGGCCTTCTCGTCCGGCTCCTCGTGGTCGTAACCGAGCAGGTGCAGCACGCCGTGGACGGTGAGGAGCTGTAGTTCCTCGTCCATCGAGTGCTCCGTGTCGGCCTCCGCGCCCTGCTTCCGGGCGACTTCGGGGCAGAGCACGATGTCACCGAGGAGCCCCTGCGGGGGCTCCTCGTCGTCCTTGGCCGGCGGACGCAGTTCGTCCATCGGGAAGGACATGACATCGGTCGGACCGGAGAGGTCCATCCACTGCATGTGCAGCTGCTCCATCGCGGCCGTGTCCACGACGATCACCGACAGTTCGGAGAGCGGGTGGATCCGCATCCGGGAGAGTGCGTAGCGGGCGATGTCGAGGATCGCCCGCTCGTCGACCTCGGTTCCGGACTCGTTGTTGACATCGATCGACATGGTGCTGGATCTACTACTTCCCGTTGCTCTGACTGTCGTCGTACTTCTCGTACGCGTCGACGATACGGCCGACCAGCTTGTGCCGGACGACATCCTGCGACGTGAGCCGGGAGAAGTGCACGTCCTCAACGTCGTCCAGGATGTGCTGGACCTGCCGCAGGCCGCTCTTCGTGCCGCCGGGCAGGTCGACCTGGGTGACGTCGCCCGTGATGACGATCTTCGAGTCGAAGCCGAGCCGCGTCAGGAACATCTTCATCTGCTCGGCGCTGGTGTTCTGCGCCTCGTCCAGAATGATAAAAGCATCATTCAGGGTGCGGCCTCGCATGTAGGCGAGCGGGGCGACCTCGATCGTGCCGGCCGCCATCAGGCGGGGGATCGAGTCGGGGTCGAGCATGTCGTGCAGTGCGTCGTAGAGCGGGCGCAGGTACGGGTCGATCTTCTCGTAGAGCGTGCCGGGCAGGAAGCCGAGCCGCTCGCCGGCCTCGACAGCCGGCCTGGTCAGGATGATCCGGGTGACCTGCTTGGACTGCAGGGCCTGGACCGCCTTGGCCATGGCGAGGTACGTCTTGCCGGTGCCGGCGGGGCCGATGCCGAAGACGATGGTGTGCTTGTCGATGGCGTCGACGTACCGCTTCTGGTTGAGCGTCTTGGGGCGGATGGTGCGGCCGCGCGAGGAGAGGATGTTCTGCGTGAGCACTTCGGCCGGGGTCTCGTCCGGGCCGTCCCCGTTCTCGCCCGCCCTGAGCATGGCGATCGAGCGTTCCACTGCGTCCTCCGTCATCGGCTGTCCGGTGCGGAGCACCAGCATCATCTCGTCGAACAGGCGCTGGATCAGGGCGACATCCGCCGCGTCACCAACCGCGCTGACTTCATTGCCCCGGACATGGATGTCGACCGCCGGGAAGGCTTTCTCGATCACGCGCAGCAGGGAGTCGCTGGATCCGAGTACCGTCACCATGGGGTGCCTGGCGGGGACGGTGAACCGGGCGCTGGCCTGCGGGTGTGTGGGTGTCTGAGTCATGGGCCGGCACTGTGGCCTGCGCATACCTCCCGTTGCAGGGTTCTCGCTGCTCGACAACCTCTGGAAGACCAAGCGTACGTCGGCGCACTGACAAGGCCGAGGGCTTTTCGCACGGGCGCGCGGGTGCGGGTGGAGTGGGGCTGTGGTCGCGTCGCGGGTGGGTGTGCGCGGCTGGTGATCGCGCCGGTGGGTGGGCGCGGCTGGTGATCGCGCGGGTGGGCAGGACGGCGGATCTCAGGCCGGCCGGCGGAAGCCGATCGTCGGGACCGCCCTGCGCAGCGGCCACACGCGGTCCGCGGCCGGCAGCAGACCGTCCAGGAAGGCGTACCGGCGCAGCGCCTGCGGGTCCTGGCCTTCGACGGCCTGGACCTGCTGCCACCAGCCGGCGACCTCCGACCAGCCGGGCGCCGACAGTGATCCGCCGAACTCCTGCACCGACAGGGCGGCGGTCAGCCCGGCGAAGGCGAGCCGGTCGGCGAGTGGCCAGCCCGCGAGCGTACCGGTGACGAATCCGGCGACGAAGACGTCTCCGGCGCCGGTCGGGTCGAGGGCTTCGACGGCGATGGCGGGAACCTCGGCGGTCTCCCCCGTCGCCCCGTCCACGGCGTACGCACCCTCAGCGCCCAGCGTGACGACGGCGACCGGCACCTTCTCGGCCAGGGCTCGGGCGGCGGCGCGCGGGCAGTCGGTACGGGTGTAGCGCATCGCCTCCTCGGCGTTGGGCAGGAACGCCTCGCAGTGTTCCAGGTCGGCCAGGCCCGCCAGGTCCCAGCGGCCGGTCTCGTCCCAGCCGACGTCGGCGAAGACCTTGGCGCCGCGCCGGGCCGCCGAGGCGATCCACGCCTCCATCCGGCCCGGCGTCAGTGCGGCGATGGCGGCCCGAGCGCGGGGCGGGCAGTCGGGGAACGGGCCGGGCTCGGCGGGCGGTGGGGCCTCGTGTCCGTGGGAGATCATGGTGCGCTCGCCTTCGTACGCCATCGACACGGTGACCGGGGAGTGCCAGCCGGGCACTGTCCGTGACATGTTCAGGTCGATGCCTTCGCCGTCCGCGAGCGCGTCCCAGCAGTACTCGCCGTAGTGGTCGTCGCCGAAGGCGGCGGCCAGCGACGTGCGCAGGCCGAGGCGGGCCAGGGCGGTGGCCATGTTCGCGACGCCACCGGGGCTCGACCCCATGCCGCGCGCCCAGGACTCGGTGCCGCGCACGGGGGCGCTGTCGAGGCCGGTGAAGATGATGTCGAGGAAGACCGTGCCGGTGAGGAACACGTCGCAGCAGGGGCCACCGGGTGCGCGCAGGCCATCCAGCGGATCGAGGTGCGCGGCCCCATCGTGCACGGCCCCGTGGTGCGGGGCGCCGTGGTGCGGGGCGCCGTGGTGCGGGGCGCCGTGGTGCGGGGCGCCGTCGTCCGTGGCGCCGTCGTCCGTGGCCGCTGCGTGCTGTCTCACCGTGCTCACCCTGTGCTCCCGTGCCGTGGTGGGGATCAGAGGTGGTGCCACGCGCGCCGTCGCAGGGCGCCGCAGGGTGCCACCACCTCTCGGGCAAGTGTGCACGATGGGTGTTCGCCGGGGCTTGCGGCGATGCGACGGAGGTCTGCGGCCCTGCGGCCTGCCACCTCAGAAGACGTACGCGTCGACCTCGGCGAGGTAGGCCGCCCTGCGCTCCTCGTCGTGGTCGAGGAAGGCCGCCAGGAAGGAGTTGCGGGCGAGTTCGCGCAGCTGCTCCTGGTCCAGGCCGAGCGCTTCACGCACCGCGTGGAAGGTGTCGCCGACGTACCCGCCGAAGTAGGCGGGGTCGTCGGAGTTCACGGTGACCAGCATCCCGGCTGCCATCATCTGCGGCAGCGGATGCTCCTCCAGTACTTCGATGGCCCGCAGCCGTACGTTCGACAGCGGGCACAGCGTCAGCGGCACCCGCTCCCGCACCAGTCGCTCCACCAGCTCCGGGTCCTCCATGGCGCGCAGCCCGTGGTCGATACGCTCGACGCCGAGGATGTCCAGGGCCTCCCTGATGTACGCCGGCGGGCCCTCCTCCCCCGCGTGCGCTACCTTCCGCAGCCCCAGCGCCCCGGCCGCCTCGTACACCTCGCGGAACTTCGACGGCGGGTTGCCGACCTCGGCCGAGTCCAGGCCGACCGCCGTGATGCGGTGCAGGTACGGCTTGGCGGCGTCCAGGGTGGCCAGCGCCGACGCGGCGGACTGGTCGCGCAGGAAGCACATGATCAGCTGCGTGGAGATGCCGTGCCGCTCCTCGCTGCGGTCCAGCGCGCGGGCGAGTCCCTCGATCACCACCCCGATGTCCACCCCGCGCGCGGTGTGCGCCTGCGGGTCGAAGAAGATCTCCGCGTGGCGCACGCCCTGGGCGGCGGCGCGCGTCAGGTAGGCGTCCGCGAGCCGGTCGAAGTCGTCCTCGGTGCACAGGACCGGCATCAGCGCGCAGTACAGGTCGAGGAAGGACTGGAGGTCGTCGAAGAGATAGGCGTGGCGCAGCTCCTCGGTGGTGGAGTGGGGCAGCAGCACCGCGTTGCGGGCGGCGAGTTCGAAGGCCAGCTCGGGTTCGAGGGTGCCTTCGATGTGGAGGTGCAGTTCGGCCTTGGGGAGGTGCATGGGGGATCTTCTCGTTCAGGGCTCAATGGTGGCGCTTGGGCAGGGGGACGCGCAGCAGATCGGCGGCGACGGTCAGCTCGCCGTCGAACCCGGCAGCGCGCGCCTGGAGTTCGAAGGCCTCGGGGTCGCCGTAGCGCTGCGAGAAGTGGGTGAGGACGAGGTGGCGTACGCCCGCCTCGTGGGCCACCCGGCCGGCCTGTCCGGCGGTCAGGTGACCGTGGTCGGCGGCCAGTCGGTGGTCTCCGTCGAGGAAGGTCGACTCGATGACGAGCATGTCGCAGCTCTCGGCGAGCGCGTACACGCCGTCGCAGAGCCGGGTGTCCATGACGAACGCGAACCGCTGCCCGCGGCGCATCTCGCTGACCTGGTCGAGCGTGACCCCGCCGAGCCGGCCGTCGCGCTGGATGCGGCCGACGTCGGGGCCCTTGATGCCGTGCTCGGCGAGCAGCGCGGGCAGCATGCGTCGCCCGTCGGGCTCGGTGAGCCGGTAGCCGTACGACTCGACGGGGTGCGAGAGTCTGCGGGCGTCGAGGACGTACGAGGGCCCGGTGGCCAGCGGCCCGTCGGCGGCGACCGGCGCCTCGGTCAGCAGGACCGTCTCGCGGTAGGCGGTGGCGTACCGCAGGCGGTCGAAGAAGCGCTGACCGCTCGCCGGGTAGTGCGCGGTGACGGGGTGCGGGACCCGGTCCAGGTTGATGCGCTGGATCACGCCGGCCAGGCCGAGTGAGTGGTCGCCGTGGAAGTGGGTGACGCAGATCCGGTTGATGTCGTGCGCGGCCACCCCGGCGCGCAGCATCTGGCGCTGGGTCCCCTCGCCGGGGTCGAAGAGGATGCCCTCGCCGTCCCAGCGCAGCAGGTAGCCGTTGTGGTTGCGGTGCCGGGTGGGGACCTGACTCGCGGTGCCGAGGACCACCAGTTCTCGTACGGACACGTGCTCTGCCTTGTCTGCCGCGACTTGTCTGCTCGACCTGTCTGCCTCGACTTGCCTGATTCGGCTTGTCTGGTTCGGCTTGTCTGTTCGGCTTATCCGGGGGGCCAGGCGAGCCCGCGGCCGCCGAGGACGTGGGCGTGCGCGTGGAAGACGGTCTGGCCGGCTCCGGAGCCGGTGTTGAAGATCACGCGGTACCCGGTGCCGTCGATCTTCTCGTCGGTGGCGACGCGGCCCGCCTCGGCCAGCACGTCCGCGAGGATCTGCGGCTCGGCGGCGGCGAGCGAGGCGGCGTCCGGGTGGTGGACCTTGGGGATGACCAGGACGTGCGTCGGGGCCTGGGGGTGGATGTCGCGGAACGCGACGGTGGTGTCCGACTCACGGACGACGTCCGCCGGCACGTCTCCTGCGGCGATCTTGCAGAACAGGCAGTCCGCCTGAGGTTGTCCCGCCATGGTTCTGGTCTCCTGGGTTCAGGCTGATCTTGATCTGCCGATCAAGTATGGCCGCATGCTATCCGCCGTGCGTGCTGCGGCCCTTGGGCGCGGCCGCCGCAGGCGCAGGGTAACGGCCTGGTGCGCGATAGGGGGCGGATCAGCCCGCGGCGTCGGATGCGGTGCATCGCAAGGCGGCGGAGCGTCCTCATAGCGGAGCTATTAGGGCGTTTCGCCAACGCGGCGAGGTGCCGTAGCCGGCGTCGCGGGCCCGTCCCCTATCGCGCACCAGGCCGTAAGCGGGGCCTCAGGCCCAGCGGCCCGTGCGGCCCAGCAACAGGGCCGTCGCCGCCGTGCCGGCCGTGGACGTACGCAGGACGCTGCGCCCCAGCCGGTACGGTTTCGCGCCCGCGGCGGCGAACACCGCCAGCTCGTCCGGCGACACGCCCCCCTCAGGGCCGACGACCAGCACGAGGGAGCCCGCGGCCGGCAGGCCTGCGGTGGCGAGCGCCTCACTGCCCACCGTCGGGTCCTCGTGCAGGACGGCCGCGAAGTCCGCCGTGGCCAGAAGCGCCGCCACCTGTTTGGTCGTTGCCGCCTCCGCGACTTCGGGAAAGCGCAGTCGGCGCGACTGCTTGCCGGCCTCGCGCGCCGTGGCCCGCCACTTGGCGAGCGCCTTCGCGCCGCGCTCCCCGCGCCACTGCGTGATACAGCGCGACGCCTGCCACGGCACGATCACGTCGACGCCGGTCTCCGTCATCGTCTCTACGGCCAGTTCGCCTCGGTCGCCCTTGGGCAGCGCCTGTACGACGGTGATACGGGGCGCCGGCTGCGGCTCCGCCGTGACGTCCCGCACCTCGACGACGAGCCGGTCCTTGCCCTCGGCCGCGAGCACCACCGCGGCTGCGCCCGCCCCGAGGCCGTCCGTCAGGACGACGTCCTCACCCGCGTGCAGCCGCTTCACGGACACCGCGTGCCGGCCCTCGGGCCCTTCGAGTACGTACGGCCCCTTCGCCGGTACGGCGTCGACGACGAAGACCGGCGCCGTCACGCCGCACCGCCCGCGCCGCGCAGCGCCAGCGCGGAGCGGGCCGCGTCGGCCTCCGCGGCCAGGACCTCGACGAGCTGCCCGGCCGGCAACTCCCGCGCCAGCCGGTGCCCCTGCCCGGCCCACAGCGCCATGCCCTGCGCGTCGCCCGCCTTGGCCGCTGCCTTGCGCAGGCCGGAGGTGATGTGGTGCACCGCCGGATAGGCGGCGGGGGCGTACGGGCCGTGCTCGCGCATGAAGCGGTTGACGAGGCCGCGGGCGGGGCGGCCGGAGAACGCCCGGGTGAGTTCGGTGCGTACGAACAGCGGGTTGGTCATGGCCTGCTTGTGCAGGGCGTTCGCACCCGACTCGGGGCAGACCAGGAACGCCGTGCCGAGCTGTGCCATGTCCGCGCCGAGCGCGAGCACCGCGCTGATCTGCGTGCCGCGCATGATGCCGCCCGCGGCGACGATCGGCAGCTGCACGGTCTCGCGGATCAGCGTGACGAGGGAGAGCAGGCCGATGCCGGTGTGGTCGCTCTGCGGGTCGTCGCGGTGCGTGCCCTGGTGGCCGCCGGCCTCGATGCCCTGGACGCACACGGCGTCGGCGCCGGCCCACTGGGCGGCCTGGGCCTCTTCGGGGGTGGTGACCGTGACGACGGTGACGGTGCCGGCCTTGGCGAACGCGTCGAGGACGGGCCTGGCGGGGCAGCCGAACGTGAAGGAGACCACGGGGACGGGGTCGTCGATGAGGATCGCGAGCTTGGCTTCGTAGCCGTCGTCGGAGGAGTTGTCCGACTCGCCGAGCGGGGTGTCGTACCAGCCGGATTCGCCCGCCAGCTGATTGCGGTAGACGTCGATGGACGCGGGGTCGGCGTGAGCGGGCTGCGGCATGAAGAGGTTGACGCCGAACGCGTGGGCGGTGAGGCCCCGCAGCTGCTTGATCTCCTCGTACATGCCGTCGGCGGTCTTGTACCCGGCGGCGAGGAACCCGAGGCCGCCGGCCTCGGCGACGGCAGCGGCGAGCTGAGGACTGGAGGCGCCACCCGCCATGGGGGCCTGCACGATCGGATAACGGCAGAGATCGGTCAGTGCGGAGGACATGAACGCATAGTTTCATGCCCTCCGCGGTGCGCCGAATCCCACTCCCCCGGGGCTCCGCCCCGAACCCCGGTCCTCAAGCGCCGGACAGGCTGGTTTCCCGTCAGCGCCCGTTGGCTGCATCTCCCGGGGACAACCCCCGGACCCCGGGCCGGCGACTCGGCCGCGTCAGCGCCCGTTGAACGCGTCCTTCAAGCGGGAGAACAAGCCCTGCTGCCCGGGTTGGAACTGCCCAGTGGGCCGTTCCTCGCCGCGGAGCTTGGCGAGCTGGCGCAGGAGGTCCTCCTGCTGGGGGTCCATCTTCGACGGGGTCAGCACCTCGACGTGCACGATGAGGTCGCCGCGCCCGCCGCCGCGCAGGTGCGTGATGCCGCGCCCGTGCAGCGGGACCGACTGGCCGGACTGCGTACCGGGCCGGATGTCGATGTCCTCCATCCCGTCGAGCGTCTCCAGCGGGCACTTCGTGCCCATCGCGGCCGCCGTCATCGGGATGGTGACCGTGCAGTGCAGATCGTCGCCGCGCCGCTGGAACACCGCGTGCGGCGTCTCGTGGATCTCGACGTACAGGTCACCGGCGGGGCCACCGCCCGGGCCGACCTCGCCCTCGCCCGCGAGCTGGATGCGGGTGCCGTTGTCGACACCGGCCGGGATCTTGACCGTGAGCGTACGGCGCGAGCGCACCCGTCCGTCGCCCGCGCACTCCGGGCACGGCGTGGGTACGACCGTCCCGAAGCCCTGGCACTGGGGACAGGGCCGCGACGTCATGACCTGGCCCAGGAAGGACCGGGTGACCTGCGAGACCTCGCCACGGCCACGGCACATGTCGCAGGTCTGCGCCGAGGTGCCGGGGGCGGCACCCTCGCCGCTGCACGTCGTACACACGACGGCCGTGTCGACCTGGATCTCCTTGGTCGTACCGAAGGCCGCCTCGTTGAGGTCGATCTCCAGACGGATCATGGCGTCCTGGCCGCGGCGGGTGCGCGAGCGCGGGCCGCGCTGGGACGCCGTACCGAAGAAGGCGTCCATGATGTCCGAGAAGTTCCCGAAGCCGCCCTGGCCGAAGCCGCCGGCTCCGCCGCCCGCCTGCGAGAGCGGGTCGCCGCCGAGGTCGTAGACCTGCTTTTTCTGCGGGTCCGACAACACCTCGTACGCGGCGTTGATCTCCTTGAAGCGTTCCTGCGTCTTGGGATCGGGATTCACGTCCGGGTGGAGCTCACGCGCCAACCGTCGGAATGCCTTCTTGATCTCGTCCTGGGAAGCGTCGCGGCGCACGCCGAGTACGGCGTAGTAGTCCGTGGCCACTTACGACTCCGCCAGGATCTGTCCGACGTAACGTGCCACTGCGCGTACCGCTCCCATCGTTCCGGGGTAGTCCATGCGGGTCGGTCCGACCACGCCGAGTTTTGCGACTGCTTCGTCGCCCGAACCGTAGCCGACTGCGACGACGGACGTGGAGCTCAGCCCCTCATGGGCGTTCTCATGCCCGATTCGTACGGTCATGCCTGAGTCCGTGGCCTCACCGAGCAGCTTGAGGAGCACGACCTGCTCCTCCAGCGCCTCCAGCACGGGCCGGATGGTGAGGGGAAAATCATGCCCGAAGCGCGTCAGATTGGCGGTGCCGCCGATCATCAGCCGCTCCTCGGTCTCCTCGACCAGGGTCTCCAGGAGGGAGGCCAGGACCGTCGTGACGGTCCCCCGGTCCTCCGCCTCGAAGGAATCGGGGAGGTCCTGCACCAACTGCGGTACGTCCGCGAAGCGGCGCCCCACGACCCGGCTGTTGAGCCGGGCGCGCAGGTCCGCCAGGGACGTCTCGCCGAAGGGGGCCGGGCAGTCGATCATGCGCTGTTCGACCCGTCCGGTGTCCGTGATGAGCACGAGCATCAGGCGGGCGGGCGCCAGCGACAGCAGCTCCACGTGCCGCACCGTCGACCGGGTCAGCGACGGGTACTGCACGACGGCGACCTGCCGGGTCAGCTGCGCGAGCAGCCGCACCGTACGGGCCACGACGTCGTCGAGGTCGACCGCCTTGTCCATGAAGTTCTGGATGGCGCGGCGCTCGGGCGACGACAGGGGCTTGACGCCGGCGAGCTTGTCGACGAACAGGCGGTAGCCCTTGTCCGTCGGAATGCGCCCGGCGCTGGTGTGGGGCTGCGCGATGAAGCCCTCGTCCTCCAGGACGGCCATGTCGTTGCGGACGGTGGCCGGGGAGACGCCGAGCTTGTGGCGCTCGGTGAGCGCCTTGGAGCCCACCGGCTCCTCGGTGCCCACGTAGTCCTGGACGATGGCGCGCAGCACCTCGAGTCTGCGTTCGCTGAGCATCGCGCACACCTCCAGCTGTCGGTCGTCGGCTTCTGCCTGGCACTCGCTGCGGGGGAGTGCCAGCAGTCTCCCGAGTCAGTGTACGGCGGTGGGGTGCACCCCTAGCAAGGGGCGGCAGGTCACGGTGTCGCACGAAGGACCTGTTCAGCGGGCGCGGGGGTGGGGGGCGGGACTAGCGTCGGAGTATGGACGTGCGGTGGGAAGAGGCAGGCTGGGAGCGGCTCGCGGCGGGTGTCGGGCGGCGGCGCATGCCGCTCTGGGACGCCACGGTCGGCCTGGTGGCGGGGGGCGAAGGGGCCGGCGGCGGGGCGCTGCTGATCGATACCGGGGCGACGCTGCGCGAGGGCGCGGAGCTGCGCGGGCAGGTGCAGCGCCTACTGGCGGACCTGAGCCCACCGAGTCCTCATGGGGCCGGGCGAAGAGTGACGCATATCGCTCTCACGCACCCCCATTTCGATCATGTCCTGGGGACGGCGGTGTTCGCGGGCACGCAGGTGTACGGGGCGGTGGGCGTCGGCGAGCTGCTGCGGCGGGACCGGGACGCCCTGCGTGACGACGCGGTCCGGCACGGGGTGGACGCCGGGGCGGCGGCGGAGGCGGCGGATCTGCTGGTGGCGCCGCACCACGCGGTGTGCGGCGAGTGGACGCTGGACCTGGGTGGCGGCCGACAGGTGCTGCTGGCGAACGTCGGACCGGGGCACAGCGGACACGACCTGGCGGTACTGGTACCCGGCCTGGCGCCGGGCGACCCCGAGGTGGTCTTCTGCGGCGACCTGGTCGAGGAGTCGGGGCCGCCCCAGGCCGGCCCGGACGCCCACCCGTCGCACTGGCCGGCGGCCCTGGACCGGCTGCTGGAACTGGGCGGCGAGAACGCGGCGTACGTGCCGGGGCACGGGGCGGTGGTGAACGCGGCCTACGTCCGCGCGCAGCGGGACGCGCTGGCGGCGCGTGCGGGGGTGGCGTGACGGGGTGGTGCGACGGGGTGGCGTGACGCGCTGTTTGGCGGGGTGTGCGACGGGCCACAATGGCCCTCATGCGCAGCCGACAGTACGGGCCGGACCTCACTCCCCCGTGGAAGAAGACCGCACCCGCTCCCGAAGTCCCCGCCGAGGCCGATCTTGTCGTGGAGGAGGTCACCACCGGGTTCTGCGGGGCGGTGATCCGCTGCGAGAAGACGGCGCAGGGCCCGGTCGTGACCCTGGAGGATCGTTTCGGCAAGCACCGGGTGTTCCCGATGGAGGCCCGCGGCTTCCTCCTGGAGGGCCGTGTGGTCACGCTGGTACGCCCCGACGCCGCCGCTCCCGCCCCGACCCGCCCGGCCCGTACTGCGTCGGGCTCGGTGGCGGTTCCGGGGGCGCGGGCGCGGGTGGCGCGGGCGGGCCGTATCTACGTCGAGGGGCGTCACGACGCGGAACTGGTCGAGCGGGTGTGGGGCGACGACCTGCGCATCGAGGGCGTGATCGTCGAGTACCTGGAGGGCATCGACGACCTCCCCGCGATCGTCGCGGACTTCGCCCCGGCGGCCGACGCCCGCCTCGGCATCCTGGTCGACCACCTGGTCCCCGGCTCGAAGGAGTCCCGTATCGCCGCGCAGGTCTCGGACGCGAGCGTCCTGATCGTGGGCCACCCGTACATCGACGTGTGGGAGGCGGTGAAACCGTCCGCCGTCGGCATCGAGGCGTGGCCGAGGGTCCCGCGCGGCCAGGACTGGAAGACGGGCGTGTGCCGGGCGCTGGGCTGGCCGGAGAACACCGGGGCGGCCTGGCAAGCGATCCTGGCGTCGGTGCACTCCTACCGGGACTTGGAGCCAGCTCTGCTGGGGCGGGTGGAGGAACTGATCGACTTCGTGACGATCGAGAGCTGAGCTATCGGGGGCCGACCGGGGGCAGGGTGGGAAATTCCGCGGTGTCGAGCGTGACACCGAGTGCGTCGAGAGGGACCTGCTCGCCGAACTTGCTGGTGCGTTCCGTGCGGTAGTTGGCTTGTTCGCCACTGCCCACGGGTTCGGTGAGCACGACGCACTTGGCCTCGAAGGGATCGATGATCAAGTAGACCGGCACACCACCGGCCGCATAGATCGACCGCTTGACCACATAGTCGCGGTGCGGGCTCGTCTTCGACACAACCTCGACCAGCAGCGTTACCACTTCGGAAGGCAGAAGCCGCCCGGACTCGGGGCCCGCACCGCGTTCCAGCACCACGAGGTCCGGCTGCGGCTCGCTGGTCTCCGCGAGGATGCCGATGTCCTAGGTCTGGAGGCGCTGCCACTGTTCGCGAGGAAACCCGTCCTGCACAATCTCGACGATTCGATTGTGGACCAAGTCCGGCCCGGCCATCATCACGATTTCCCCCCGCAGTAGCTCCACCTTGACGCCTTCGGGAACTTCGAGGTTCTCGAAGAGATGGGTCATCCGGTGGTCATCCACAGTGGTCATCTCCGGGCCCTCCACATCGCGCCGCGTTCCGTGGCGGCAGCCTAGGAACAGGGTAAGCAGGCCCGCAGCGGGATGGCAGGGCTTCACTCTCGCGAGCGATTCAGTCCACCAGGTCCCGCACCACCGCGTCCGCCAGCAGCCGCCCCCGCAGCGTCAGCACCGCGCGCCCCTCCCCGTACGGCCCGGGGTCCAGCAGCCCGTCCGTCAGCGCCCGCTCCGACGCGGCGAGGCCCGCAGGAGCCAGCAGCGACAGGGGGCAGCCGTCGGCGAGGCGCAGTTCCAGCAGGATCCGCTCCACGCGCCGGTCCTCCGCCGGGAGGATTTCGCGCCCCGCGCCCGGCGACCGCCCGTCGCCCAGCGCCTGCGCGTACGCGCCCGGGTGTTTGACGTTCCACCACCGCACCCCGCCCACATGGCTGTGGGCGCCGGGGCCCGCGCCCCACCAGTCCGCCCCGCGCCAGTACAGCTCGTTGTGCAGGCAGCGGGCGTCGGCCGACGTGGCCCAGTTGGAGACCTCGTACCACTCGAAGCCCGCCGCCGAGAGCGCGGACTCCGTCATCAGGTACCGGTCCGCGTGCACGTCGTCGTCCGTCATCGGGACCTCGCCCCGTCTGATCCGGCGGGCGAGCTGCGTGCCCTCCTCCACGATCAAGGCGTACGCGCTCACGTGGTCGGGGCCCGCCCCGATCGCCGCGTCCAGCGACGCCTGCCAGTCCGCGTCGGACTCCCCCGGCGTGCCGTAGATGAGGTCCAGGTTCACGTGCTCGAAGCCCGCCGCCCGCGCTTCGGCGACGCACGCTTCGGGGCGGCCGGGTGTGTGCGTACGATCCAGGATCTTCAGGACGTGCTGCTTCGCGCTCTGCATCCCGAACGAGACCCGGTTGAAGCCGCCGGCCCGCAGCGCCTCGAGGTACGACGGATCCACCGATTCCGGATTCGCCTCGGTGGTGATCTCCGCGTCGTCCGCGAGCCCGAACTCGTCGCGGATCGCCCCCAGCATCCGTACGAGATCACCGGCGGCCAGCAGGGTGGGCGTACCCCCGCCGACGAAGACGGTCCGTACCGGGCGGGGATCGTCGCCGAGGACCTTGCGGGCCAGGCGCACCTCTTCGATCAGCGTGTCCGCGTAGTTGTCGCGCGAGGCCAGCGCACCGCCCGAACCGCGCAGCTCGGTCGCCGTGTAGGTGTTGAAGTCGCAGTAGCCGCACCGAGTGGCGCAGTACGGAACGTGCAGGTAGAAGCCGAGCGGCCGCTCCGCCGCGCCGGCCAGGGCGTGCGACGGCAGCGCCCCGTCGTCGGGCATGGGCTCACCGTCGGGCAGAACTGAAGGCATACCCCCATTGTCACAGCTCCGGACATCACGGCTCCGGACACACCGCCCGGATCGTTCGTCGTACCGCCCGCAGCGCCGCGACCCCCGCAGCCAGGCCCCGCGCCGGTCGCCCCCGCGGCCTCAGACCGCCTGGAGGACCAGCAGCGCCACGTCGTCGTCCGGTGGGATGGGCGAGAAGTCGTGCACCTCGCGCATGATCCGTTCGGCGACGCCCTGCGCGCTCAGTCCCGCGCACCGCCCGAGCGCCGCCGCCAGGCCGTCCGCGTCGTCGAACATCCGCAGACCGGAGCGCCGCTCCGTCACCCCGTCCGTGACGCACAGCAGGGTGTCACCGGCCCGCAGTACGAAGGTCTCGCTCTCGTACGTCACGTCGTCCACGACCCCGAGCAGCATCTGGGGGACGGCGGCGGGTCGTACGCTGCCGTCCGGCCGCAGGACGAGCGGGAGCGGGTGCCCGGCGCTCGCCAGTGTGCAGCGCACCCCGCCGCCGTCGGCCGCGGCGAGCGGGACCAGTTCGCCGTACAGGAGGGAGAGGAAGCGCGGCTGCGGCGGCCCCTCCAGCCCGCCGAATCCCCCCGCGAGCCCGACACCGGCACCGGCACCGATTCCGGCGACCCCGGCACCGGCCGGCCCCGGCAGCCCCGTCACCCCGGCCGCCGCCTCCACCGCCGCCATCCTGGCCGTCGCCTCCGCCGCTTCGACCGCGTCGTCGAGCAGCAGCCCGTTCAGCCGCCCGAGCACCTCCCCCACCGCCCGCCCCTCGCGGGCGAGCAGCCGCAGCCACGGCCTGACGAGGCCGGTGACGACCGCCGCCTCGGGGCCGCTGCCCTGGACGTCGCCGAGCGTGAAGGACCAGCGGCCGCTCGCGCCGGGGAAGACGTCGTAGAAGTCGCCGCCCGCGACACCCTGCCCGCGCGGCTCGTACACCAGGGCCTTCTCGACGCCCGGGATGTCGGCCATCTGCCCCGGCAGCAGGGCGCGTTGCAGCACCCGGCTGATGGTGGCCTGCCGGGTGTACTGGCGGGCCGCGGCGACGGCGAGTGCGACACGGCGTACGAAGTCCTCGGTCAGGCCGGTCACTTCGTCGGGCATCCGCGTCGTCCCGGCCCGGCCCAGCATCAGCGTCCCGAGGCCGCGGCCGCCCGCGGCCAGCCGGTACGCGACCGCCGCACCTCCGCCGTCTTGGACATCACCCCCTGCCGGCTCTTCCGGCGGGTCCGCGCCCGGCCACGGCACCGGCACCGGGCCGCCGCTCGCGGAGTCCGCCGCCGGCGGCTCCTTCTCGACGCGGCGGCGCAGCTCCTCGACGCCGGCTTCGCGCTGGTGCCAGACGTGGGCGAGCCGGGGCGCCGCGCCTTCCTCCTCCAGCCACACGGCGCACCAGTCGGCGAGCCGGGGCACCAGGAGCTGCGCGGCGAGCGCCGCGATCATGTCCTCGTCGAACTGGCCGGTCAGCAGGTCGGAGGCCTCGGCCAGGAAGGACAGCGCGCCCCGGTTGATCCAGTCGCTGTCGTATTCGCGGTACTCGCGGTACTCGCGGTACTCGCGCGCGGACCGCTGCGGCTCGGGAGCGAGATCGGGCGCGGCCGCCGCGGGGGATGCGGCGGGCGCGGAGCCGGCGGGCAGGACAGGACGCCCCGGCTGCGCGCCGTCGAGGCAGACGCGCGCCCAGACCGTCTTGAGGCCGCTGCGGTAGGTGACGCCCCAGGACGCGGAGAGCGCGGCCACCAGACGCAGCCCGCGCCCGAACTCGTTGCCGCCCACGGCGGGGTTGCTGTCGGGTTCGCCTCGCAGGGCGCGGGCGGGGTGGTGGTCGGAGACCTCGACGACCAGGGCCGCGGGGTCCTCGTCGCGCGCCTCCTCCAGATGGCAGACGAGTTCGACGTCGGTCCCGGCGTGCACGACCGCGTTGGTGACCAGTTCACTGACGATGATCACCGCGTCGTCGGCCGTCCGGTCGGTGAACGCGATCGTCTGCGGCAGCCCGAGCCCGGTCCATTCCGCGAGCGCGGCCCGCACGAACCGGCGCGCGGCAGCAGGGGCGAGCGGATTCCCGGGCAGGCTCGCGCAGGTAGCCGACTGGCCGTCAGGAAGCCCTGCGGTCAGATGCGTTGCGCGGTAGGTGGACTTCCGCTGCCTCGGAATGGACGCCACAGTGCGACTCCCGGTCGGTTCTCTCGAATGCGCCCCGAATGCGCCCCCGACGACACCGACAGAGTGACAGAACGAGTCCACCCATAAGCAAGAAGTAACCGAAGTCACGCACGGAAATGGCCGGGCGGGCGGAACCATACGGCACTTTCGTGCGGTTCCGCCCGCCCGGCCCGCCGCTTCGTCACGCCTCGCGCGAGCCCGCGTACATGTCCTCGATCAGATTCTTGTACTCGCGCTCGACCACCGGCCGCTTGAGCTTGAGGCTCGGGGTCAGCTCGCCGTGCTCGATGTCCAGGTCGCGTGGCAGCAGGCGGAACTTCTTGATGCTCTGCCAGCGCTGCAGGCCCTCGTTGAGCTGCCGCACATAGCCGTCGACGAGCTCCAGCGTCTGCGGCGCGGCGACGATCTCGGCGTACGACTTGCCCTCCAGGCCGTTGTCCTTGGCCCAGCCCAGGATCGTCGGCTCGTCGAGCGCGATCAGCGCGGTGCAGAAGTTACGGTCCGCGCCGTGCACCAGGATGTTGGAGACGAACGGGCACACCGCCTTGAACTGGCCCTCGACCTCGGCCGGCGCGATGTACTTGCCGCCCGACGTCTTGATGAGGTCCTTCTTGCGGTCCGTGATCCGCAGGTAGCCGTCGACGGACAGCTCGCCGATGTCCCCGGTGTGGAACCAGCCGTCCGACTCCAGGACTTCCGCGGTCTTCTCGGGCTGCCCGTGGTAGCCCTGCATGATGCCGGGGCCCCGCAGCAGGATCTCGCCGTCGTCCGCGATACGTACCTCGGTGCCGGGAAGCGGCTTGCCGACCGTGCCGGTGCGGTAGGCCTCGCCCGGGTTCACGAAGGAGGCGGCGCTGGACTCGGTCAGCCCGTAACCCTCCAGGATGTGGATGCCCGCGCCGGAGAAGAAGAAGCCGATGTCGGGTGCGAGCGCCGCCGAACCGGAGACGCAGGCGCGCAGGTTGCCACCGAAGGCCTCGCGGATCTTGGCGTAGACGAGGGTGTCGGCGACCTTGTGCTTCGCGGTCAGGGCGAAGGGCGCGGAGGCCGTGCCCGTACGCCGGAAGTTGTCCTGGCTGACCTTCGCGTACTCGCGGGCGACCTCCGCCGCCCACTGGAAGATCTTGTACTTGGCGCCGCCGCCGGCCCGTGCCTTGGCCGCGACGCCGTTGTAGACCTTCTCGAAGATGCGCGGCACGGCGGCCATGTAGGTCGGCTGGACCACCGGCAGATTCTCGATGATCTTGTCGACGCGGCCGTCCACGGCGGTGACGTGCCCGACCTCGATCTGGCCCGAGGTCAGCACCTTGCCGAAGACGTGCGCGAGCGGCAGCCAGAGGTACTGCACGTCCGAGGCCGTGATCAGGCCGGTCGCGACGGTCGCCTTGGCCATGTACGACCAGCAGTCGTGCTCCAGGCGTACGCCCTTGGGCCGGCCCGTGGTGCCCGAGGTGTAGATCAGCGTCGCGAGCTGGCCGGAGGTGATCGCCGCCACGCGCTCGACGACGGCCTGCGGGTGCTGCGCCAGGTGCGCCGCTCCGCGTGCCTCCAGGTCGGCGAGCGAGAGGACCCAGCCCTCGGGGTCGCCCTCGGCCGGTTCGGCGCCCTGGGGGTCGATGACGACGACATGGGCGAGGTTGGGCAGGTCGGCGCGCTTCTCGCGGGCCTTGGCGAGCTGCGCGGCGTCCTCGGCGATCAGGACGCGGCTCTCGGAGTCGGCCAGGATGTAGGCCGACTCCTCGGCGTTGGTCGACGGGTAGACCGTCGTCGTCGCGGCGCCCGCGCACATCACGCCGAGGTCGGCGAGGATCCACTCGACGCGGGTGTTGGAGGCGAGGGCGACCCGGTCCTCAGGATGCAGGCCCAGGGTGATCAGGCCGGCGGCGACGGCGTACACCCGCTCGGCGGCCTGCCCCCAGCTCAGCGACTTCCAGGCGTCGGGGCCCTGCCCCGACGCGGCCGGTACGGGATACCGGTATGCCTCACCATCGGGCGTGGCAGCCACGCGCTCAATGAAGAGGGCCGCAACCGACGGCGGCCGGTTCTCGATCAAGGTCTGTGTGTCGCTCACGACGTCCTCCGGGCCTGCGGCATCCTGCACGGCTGGCTGGTATTTAACTGGCGAGTAACCTTCGAGTCGTGATCAGAGTAAAGCGCACGCGGCCGGGGCGTAAGAGTCTGCGGCTCGCGGCTTCATAACAGAACGGACCCGCCGCGCCCCGGCACACCCCGGTACGCGAAAAGCGCCCGTCCGGGATACGGAGGGCGCTTCGCGCGTGCCGCACGGCCTGGTGGCGGCTGCTACTTCTTGGACTTGCCGCCGCCGGAGTCGTCGCTGGACAGCACGGCGATGAAGGCCTCCTGCGGGACCTCCACACTGCCGACCATCTTCATCCGCTTCTTGCCTTCCTTCTGCTTCTCCAGCAGCTTGCGCTTACGGGAGATGTCGCCGCCGTAACACTTGGCCAGGACATCCTTGCGGATGGCGCGGATGGTCTCGCGGGCGATGACCCGGGAGCCGATGGCGGCCTGGATGGGGATCTCGAAGGCCTGCCGCGGGATGAGCTCCCTGAGCTTCGCCACGAGCCGCACGCCGTACGCGTACGCCGCGTCCTTGTGCGTGACGGCGGAGAAGGCGTCGACCCGGTCGCCGTGCAGCAGGATGTCGACCTTGACGAGGGCGGCGGACTGCTCGCCGGTGGGCTCGTAGTCCAGGGAGGCGTAACCGCGCGTCTTGGACTTCAGCTGGTCGAAGAAGTCGAAGACGATCTCCGCGAGCGGCAGCGTGTAGCGGATCTCGACCCGGTCCTCGGAGAGGTAGTCCATGCCGAGCAGCGTGCCGCGACGGGTCTGGCAGAGCTCCATGATCGCGCCGATGAACTCGCTGGGGGCGAGGATCGTGGCCCGCACGACGGGCTCGTACACGTCCGAGATCTTGCCCTCGGGGAACTCGCTCGGGTTGGTGACCGTGTGCTCGCTGCGGTCCTCCATGACCACGCGGTAGACCACGTTGGGCGCGGTGGCGATCAGGTCGAGCCCGAACTCGCGCTCGAGGCGCTCGCGGATCACGTCGAGGTGCAGCAGGCCGAGGAAGCCGACGCGGAAGCCGAAGCCGAGCGCGGCGGAGGTCTCCGGCTCGTACACCAGGGCGGCGTCGTTGAGCTGGAGCTTGTCGAGGGCCTCGCGGAGGTCGGGGTACTCGGAGCCGTCCAGCGGATACAGACCGGAGAAGACCATCGGCTTCGGGTCCTTGTAACCGCCCAGGGCCTGGGTGGCGCCCTTGTGCAGGGAGGTGATCGTGTCACCGACCTTGGACTGACGGACGTCCTTCACGCCGGTGATGATGTAGCCCACCTCGCCGACGCCGATGCCGTCGGCCGGGGTCATCTCCGGCGAGGAGACACCGATCTCCAGCAGCTCGTGGCTCGCGCCGGTGGACATCATCTTGATGCGCTCACGCTTGTTGAGCTGCCCGTCGATCACACGTACATAGGTGACGACGCCCCGGTACGAGTCGTACACCGAGTCGAAGATCATCGCGCGGGCGGGGGCGTCGGCAACGCCCACCGGGGCCGGCACGTCCCGCACGACCCGGTTGAGCAGCGCGTCCACGCCGATGCCGGTCTTCGCGGAGACCTTGAGCACGTCCTCCGGCTGGCAGCCGATGAGGTTCGCCAGCTCTTCGGAGAACTTCTCGGGCTGAGCGGCCGGCAGGTCGATCTTGTTCAGTACCGGGACGATGGTGAGGTTGTTCTCCATCGCCAGGTAGAGGTTCGCGAGCGTCTGCGCCTCGATGCCCTGGGCGGCGTCGACGAGCAGCACCGTGCCTTCGCAGGCGGCGAGCGACCGCGACACCTCATACGTGAAGTCCACGTGCCCCGGGGTGTCGATCATGTTCAGGACATGGGTGCTGCCCAGGTCCGGGCCCTCGGTGGGCGCCCAGGGCAGCCGTACCGCCTGGGACTTGATCGTGATGCCGCGCTCGCGCTCGATGTCCATACGGTCGAGATACTGGGCGCGCATCTGCCTCTGATCGACCACACCGGTCAGCTGGAGCATCCGGTCGGCGAGGGTCGACTTGCCGTGGTCGATGTGCGCGATGATGCAGAAGTTGCGGATCAGCGCCGGGTCGGTACGGCTCGGCTCGGGCACGTTGGGAGGAGTCGCGGGCACGCAGGGTCTCGTCTCGGGGCGATGTTGGATCGATACGTAGCTGCCATCGTCCCACGGACGGGGGCCGGGTCTCGGTTTGGGCCGCCCGACCGGCCGCTGGTACTCTGGGCAGCTGTGTCTCGTGGCCCTCTAAGCAGCGAGGCACTCATCGAAGATCCAACGAACCTGTAAAGGCTCTTTCGTGGCGAACATCAAGTCCCAGATCAAGCGGAACAAGACGAACGAGAAGGCGCGCCTGCGCAACAAGGCCGTCAAGTCCTCGCTCAAGACCGCGGTCCGCAAGGCCCGCGAGGCTGTCACCGCGGGTGACCTCGAGAAGGCCACTGTGGCCGTCCGCGAGGCTTCGCAGAAGCTCGACAAGGCAGTCTCGAAGGGCGTCATCCACAAGAACCGCCGCCAACAAGAAGTCGGCGCTGGCGCACAAGGTTGCCGCCCTGCAGGGCTGAGCCCCACACGCACGACCGGTATGACCCGTATGACCTGTATGACTTGCACCATCGCCGGTAGGGACTCAGCGGGCCCTCTCTTCCGCTCCTGACCCGGCACACCTCGCGCCGCACGCGGCCTGCGTTCGCCACGCGGGTGCGGCGCATCCAGGCTCTGACAGAACCTGACAGGCTTCGCGCAAGGGCCCCGGCCTCCGTCCTTCCCCAGGACGGCGGCCGGGGCCCTTGTGGTTTCCGCGGCGTTGGGCAGGTTGCGGCGCTTTACTTTGTCGCAGCGCTTTCCGCAGGGGCGGCGCTTTCCGCTACGGGCGGCTACCGGTTGCGGGCAGCGCGGGCGACCGCGACCACGGCCTTCTCCAGCGCGTACGCCGGGTCGTCGCCGCCACCCTTCACGCCTGCGTCGGCCTCAGCGACGGCGCGCAGCGCCAGCGCCACACCGTCGGGCGTCCAGCCGCGCATCTGCTGGCGCACCCGGTCGATCTTCCAGGGCGGCATGCCCAGCTCACGGGCTAGGTCGGCGGGACGGCCGCCGCGGGCGGACGACAGCTTGCCGATGGCCCGGACGCCCTGGGCGAGGGCGCTGGTGATCAGGACGGGGGCGACGCCGGTGGACAGCGACCAGCGCAGCGCTTCCAGGGCTTCGGCCGCGCGGCCCTCCACCGCACGGTCGGCGACCGTGAAGCTGGAGGCCTCGGCGCGGCCCGTGTAGTACCGGCCGACGACGGCCTCGTCGATCGTCCCCTCGACATCGGCGACGAGCTGGGCCACGGCGCTGGCGAGTTCGCGCAGGTCGCTGCCGATGGAGTCGACCAGGGCCTGGCTCGCCTCGGGGGTCGCGGAGCGGCCCAGCGCGCGGAATTCGGACCGTACGAACGACAGGCGCTCGGCTGCCTTGGTCGTCTTGGGGCAGGCGACCTCGCGGGCGCCGGCCTTGCGGGCCGCGTCCAGCAGTCCCTTGCCCTTGGCGCCGCCCGCGTGGAGGAGTACGAGAGTGATCTCCTCGGCGGGGGCGTCGAGGTAGGACTTCACGTCCTTGATCGTGTCCACGGAGAGGTCCTGCGCGTTGCGCACGACGACGACCTTGCGCTCGGCGAAGAGCGAGGGGCTGGTCAGCTCGGCGAGGGTGCCGGGCTGGAGCTGGTCGGGGGTGAGGTCGCGCACATCGGTGTCGGCGTCGGCGACCCGGGCGGCCGCCACCACCTGCTGCACGGCGCGGTCGAGCAGCAGGTCCTCCTGCCCCACGGCGAGGGTGAGGGGGGCGAGCGGGTCGTCGGTCGAATTCTTCCTGGTGGCCATCGCGGTCCAGCATCCCACGCCCCACTGACAGTGCCCTCGCGCTCCCTGCTGTTGCCCCTGCCCTACCCCTGCCGGAGTTGCCGGAGAATGTGCGGGTGAGCGATGTGAGACACGGACGACGACACGTACGACACGTACTGGTACTGCCCGACCGGGACGCCGCGGAGGAGGTGGCCGGTGAACTCCACGACCGCTTCGGGGTCTCCGAAGAACCCCAGCTGGTCCGGGACGCGCTGGCCGGCGAGGACGACGCGGAGGACGCGCAGTGGCTCGTCGTGGTCGAGGACCCGGACGGCCACCTCGACGCCGCGGCGCTGGACGGGTTCGCGGCGGAGTACGAGGGGTGGCGGGAAGCGACGTGAGAGCTCAGTCCGTTGGCCGAGGGGAGGAGAACGAGCCGGCCGAGCGAGCTTGATGCACGGCGGCCGCTGGCTCGTCTGAACCTGCGTGCCGTCACGAACCTACCCGCCGTCACGGCCCGCCGGTCACGCCCCGCAGGGACCGCACGCAGCGTGGGACCCGAGCCGGTCACGGCCACGGCGCCGTCCGTGTCCGTGCGCAGCACAAGCGCGCCGCCGGTGCGAAGCGCGGTGACGGTGCGGGGTGAGGGGTGCCCGTACGGGTTGTCCCGGCCGCAGGAGACCAGGGCGATGCGGGGGCGGGCGCGGGCGAGCAGAGCGGGGTCCTGGTAGGCGGAGCCGTGATGGGCGACCTTCAGTACGTCCACCGGCGGGAGAAGCGGGTAGGTCCGCAACAGTGCCTGTTGGGCCGGGGGTTCGAGGTCCCCGAGCAGGAGCAGGGTCAGGGAGCCTGCGCGCACCAGGAGCGTGACGCTGGCGTCGTTAGGCCCCTCGGGGAGCAGGGTCGGCACAGGCGGTGGCCACAGTGCCTGCCAGGTCAGGAGCCCGATCCGTCGCCGCTCCCCCGGGCCCGTCTCGCGTACCGGCACCCGTGCGGCGGACGCCGTCCGGCGTACGAACGCGCTCTGTTCCCGGGGCTCCTGGAGCGTCGTCGTCCGGATCTCGCCCACCGCACGCCCGCGCAGCACGCCCGGCAGCCCCGCCACGTGGTCCGCGTGGAAGTGGGTCAGCACGACGAGCGGGACCCGGGTGACGCCGAGCGCCCGCAGGCAGCGGTCGACGCTGCGTGGGTCCGGGCCCGCGTCCACGACCACGGCCGTGCCGTCGCCGGCCGCGAGAACCGAGGCGTCGCCCTGGCCGATGTCGCACATCGCGAACTTCCAGCCCGGCGGCGGCCACCCGGTGACGTACCGGGTGAGTGGGGTCGGTCGCAGGATCGCGAGGACCAGCAGGACCGCGCAGGCAGCGGTCAGCCACGGGTGCCGCAGCAGCCGGCGTGCGGCGAGCACGGTCACCACTGTCACCACTGCCAGCAGCAGGCCGCCGCGCCATCCGCCCGGCCAGTCGGCCTCCGCGCCGGGGAGCGCTGCGCCGGTACGGGCAACCGAGGCGATCCACTCGACCGGCCACCCCGCGCACCGGGCCAGCAGCTCGGCGACGGGCATCGCCAACGGAGCGGCGGCGAGGGCTGCGAAGCCGAGCACGGTCGCCGGCGCCACCGCGAGTTCGGCCAGCAGATTGCAGGGGATGGCAACCAGGCTCACCCTGGCCGCCATCATCGCGACGACGGGCGCACACACGACCTGAGCCGCGGCCGCCGCGGCGAGTACCTCGGCGAGCCGGGGCGGCACACCGCGCCTTTGCAGCCCGGCGCTCCAGCGCGGGCCGATGGTGAGGAGGGCGCCGGTGGCCAGGACGGAGAGCAGGAAGCCGTAACTGCGGGCCAGCCACGGGTCGTACAGGACCAGCAGCAGGACGGCTGCGGCCAGCGCCGGGATCAGCTGCCTGCGCCGGCCCGTGCCGATGGCGAGCAGCGTGATGAGCCCGCAGGCGGCCGCCCGCAGCACACTCGGCTCCGGCCTGCACACCACCACGAAGGCGAGCGTGAGCGCACCGCCGAGCAGGGCGGTGGCCCGCAGCGGGATACCCAGGCGTGGTGCGAGCCCCCCGCGTTCGGCGCGCAGTGCGGTGCCCGGCGGCCCGATCAGCAGCATCAGGACGATGGTGAGGTTGCTCCCGGACACGGCGAGCAGATGCGTCAGGTCGGTCGCCTCGAAGGCCTCCTGCAGCTCGGGCTCGACCCGGGAGGTGTCGCCGACGACCAAGCCCGGCAGGAGCGCCCGCGCATCGGGCGGGAGCCCTGCGGATGCCTCACGCAGACCTGCCCTGAGGTCACCGGCGGTGCGTTGCAGGGTAGTTGGCGGGCGCACCACGGCCGGGGGTTCGCCGTTCGGCACCCGCAGCACGGCGGCGATGCGTTCGCCGCCGCCGGCCGACGGAGGGGCGAGCCGGGCCGTGAGCCGCAGCCCGGTGGACGGCAGCAGTCGCTGCCAGCGGGACGCCCCTCCGTCGGCCGCCGGTGCGACGACCAGGACCGGCGTACGGACGAGCGAGTCCGGCCGGGCAGGCGCACCCGGGCGCGGGCCGCCGGGCGCCGTGACGCGGGTGATGTCGGCGTTGATCACCACCGACCTGGACGTCGTCCGGTCGCCCCGTACCCGGGGGCGGGTCAGGCGCGCGTCCGAGGTCACCGTCAGGTGGGCAGTTACCTTCGCGTACTGGTCGGCCATGCGGGGCACGGGCCCGCGGTGGAGGTCGGCAGCGTGCAGCCCGCCCGACGCCGCACCCGCTGCCCCGCACAACAGCGCGGCGGCGACGGCCGTGACGCTCAGCCCGCGCGGCGCCCCGGCGCCCCTCCTTTCCCGTAGAGCCCGGAAGGCGAGCAGCCCGACCGCCGCGAGCACGCACACCGCCACGAAGCCGGCGGTCCAACGGCCGGAAGCCCCGACCGCCAGGGCCGCCGCAGCCCAGGCGGCCAGCGCGGGAGGCGCGAGCCGCAGATCCGCAGGCCCCTCCTGCCGGGGGTCCGAGGCGCCCAGCCGATGTCCCGACTCGGCGTGGACCTGGGGGCGCGTCATGGCCGTACGAGGGGCTGGAGGTCCGCGAACCTGCGGTCGCCGATCCCCCGCACCTCGCGGAGTTCGTCGACGGAGCGGAACCCGCCGTGCTCGGTGCGGTAGTCGATGACGGCCTGCGCCAGTACGGGGCCCACCCCGGGCAGGGCCTCCAACTGCTCGGCGGTGGCGGCGCTGAGGCCGACCGGAGCCGTCGTGGGGCCGAAGGCAGCGCCCGATGAGGCTCCGGCACCCGATGCGGCCCCGGAACCGCCGGGCGCCGCCGGGCCCGCTGCCCCGGCGGCGCCCGGCAGCCCCACCGCCACCTGCTCGCCGTCCATGAGCAGCCGCGCCCGGTTCAGCCCGGCGGTGTCCGCACCGGTCTTGACCCCGCCGGCCGCGTGCAGCGCATCGGCGACGCGCGATCCGGCGGGCAGCCGGTGGATGCCGGGCCGGCGTACTTTGCCGCTCACGTCGACGACGATGCGTGCGTCGCCGGGGGCGGGGGCGGCGCCTGCGCCGAGGCGGGCCGCTGCTGCGCCGGGTGCCGTAGCGGGCGCACCCGGCGACGGCTCCGGCCGTACCGCCACCGGCTCTTCGGCCACCACGTCCGGGGGCTCTACGGACTGTGGCCGGCCCGTCCAGAAATGCTGGGCGGCGAATACGGCAGCCACGACGAGGGCGACAGCCAACGCGGCCAGCGTCTTCGGTTCGAGCCCGCACCGCGCCTGCACCCACACGGGCAGCCGTTCCCGCAACGCCAACCGCACATGCCGCAGACCGCCCCCGCCGCCGTCCGCCGCATCCGGCCGGATGTGAGACACGATCGGCGCGGGATCCGAGGCTGTGGCCGTTGCGGGTGTCGGAGCAACCGGCGACGCGACGAACCCGGCTGGGGCGGGGGCCCCGACGCTGGGGCGGGACCACGTCGGAGCTGCGGCAGCGGTCGGAGCCGTCGAGGACGAATCCGGTGTACGGGCCACTGCCGGGGCCTGGTCCTGAGCGCGATCCCGTGCATGGGACGGCGGCGGTTCCTCCGCTGTCGCTGTTGTGCCAGTCGTCACCGCAGGACCGGGCGAGTGGGCGGGCGAATGTGCGAACGGCTCCCCACCCGGCGGCGCGTCGCCTCGACGTGCTGACGGTGGTACCGGCGCGAGAAGCGCCTCCGCGCGGCGGCGCAGCGCACGGGACTCGACGGATTCGCAAGACCGGGGCCCGAGACGACTCCGCCGCCGTCGGTGCCCACGTCGGCCCCGGACATCGGAAGCACGACCGTCCGCGCCTCCCCTCGCACCGGAGGGCCTGGCGAACAGGGGCCGAGCCCCCGACGACGGGGACCGGCGCGAGCGAAACTCGGCGTCGCGGCCGACGCCGGACGGCAGAGCGTCACCGGAAGACGCGTCGCCGGAAGACGGGTCGTCGAAGCTGCGGATGTCGGGGGGGCGCGTACCGGCCCAGTGGAGGGGCGAGGCCGGGGCGCGGCCCGGGCCCGTGGTTGCGGAGCGTGATCGGAGAGCCATGGCACAAGACGGTAGGCACATCCGCCCAGCTGCGATGATCAAGCTCAATTCCGGTGGAAAATCCGACCGTTGTGGATAACCCGGTCACTCTCGCGAGGGAAGGCTGTGGGCGAGTCGCCCGCCCACAGCCGTCAGTGCGGCGCCACCACGACCCCGAGCAGCCCCGGCCCTGTGTGCGCCCCGATCACTGCCCCCACCTCGCTGACATGCAGCTCCGCCAGTCCGGGAACCCGGCCGCGCAGCCGCTCCGCCAGTCGTTCGGCGCGTTCCGGGGCCGCCAGGTGGTGCACCGCGATGTCGACGGGGCGCGTTCCGGCCCGCCCGGCCACGATCTCCTCCAGGCGGGCGATCGCCTTGGACGCCGTTCGCACCTTCTCCAGCATCTCGATCCGCCCGCCCTCCAGCTCCAGCAGTGGCTTCACCGCGAGCGCCGAGCCGAGCAGCGCCTGCGCCGCGCCGATGCGGCCGCCTCGGCGCAGGTAGTCCAGCGTGTCCACGTAGAAGTACGCCGACATGCCGGCCGCCCGCTTCTCCGCCGCGGCCACCGCCTCGTCGACGCCGCCCCCCGCGTCGGAGGCCTCCGCAGCCGAGAGCGCGCAGAAGCCGAGGGCCATGGCGACCATGCCCGTGTCCACCACCCGCACCGGCACCGGCGCGTCCCGCGCCGCGACCACGGCTGCGTCGTACGTACCGGAGAACTCGGAGGACAGGTGCAGCGAAACGATTCCTGTCGCCCCCGCTTCGGCCGCCGCCCGGTACGCCGCGGCGAAGACTTCGGGGCCCGGCCTGGACGTCGTGACGGACCGGCGCTTTTGCAGCGCGAGGGCCAGAGTGCGCGCCGAGATCTCCGTGCCCTCCTCAAGGGCCCGGCCGCCGATGACGACGGTCAGCGGCACCGCGGTGATGGCATGCCGCTCCATCGTCCGCTGTGGCAGGTAGGCCGTGGAATCGGTGACGATCGCGACATGGCGGGACATGAGCGGGAGGTTACCCCGCGCGGACGCCCTGCGGCAGTCGAGCCTTTCCGGGCCGTCTTTCCCGTTCAGACCGTGCCTTCCGGCCGGGCCGCCTTCTGCCACGGATACACCGTCTGCCGCTTCGGGTCACCCGCGGTGATCGCTTCCGGCCCTGCGTCGTCCGCGGTCCCGTCTCGCGCGCCGGCACCCGCCGCAGGGGTGTCCGCGTCCGCCGGCACGTCCTGCCACGACTGAGCCCGTGCCGGCTCAGTCGCGCTGCCCGCCGCCGGCCAGGACGCCTCTGCCCCCGGCCCGGTCGCCCAGTGCCGCAGCGCCCCCGACTCCACCTCGATCTGCGCGCTCAGTGACGCGAGGTCGTCGTCCGCGAACCGACTCGCCCGGTCCCGCGCCGCCCACCGCAGTGAGTCCGCCGCGTGCGTCACCCGTTCCGTGCGCTCCCGCAGGTCCGGCATGCGCTCCGCGACCCGCGCCTTGTCCGGCTCGCGCTCCAGCCGCCTCAGCTCGTCGTCCAGCTCGTGCCCATGTGCGCTCAGCCGCTCGAACAGCGCGATGGACTCCGACAGGGACGCGTCCTCCGCGGCTCCGGCGTGCAGCGCGTCCTGCGTCGCCTTCATCGACGTACGCAGCGAAAGCCTCAGCTGGGCCAGCTCGCCGGCGACACCCAGCTGTCCGAAGCTCTTGGCTCGCAGGGTGGTGTCCTCGACGCTGCGCCGCGCCTGCGTGATCGTACGGTCCACTCCGCGCTTCGCCGCGCCGACCGCCTTCACGCCCGCGTAGACGCCTGTCGCCACGAATGCCAAGAAGAGCAGCAGCGCCAGGATCACAATGACGGCTTCCATGAGCGCCCCTCTGTTTGTCGGTCCACTCGACTCGCGTGGTCTCTCCACCGTAAACGGAACGGGCAGGCCGAGGGTTCCATCGGAACCCCCAACCTGCCCGTAGGGGAAAGCCCTACACCGCGATCACGCCGGAACGATGTTGACCAGCTTCGGCGCCCGCACGATCACCTTGCGGATCCCGGCGCCGCCCAGCGCCGCGACCACGCCCGGGTCGGCCAGTGCCAGCTTCTCCAGCTCCGCGTCACCGATCGACGGGGAAATCTCCAGCCGCGCCTTGACCTTGCCCTTGACCTGCACCACACACGTCACGGTCTCGTCGACCACATACGCCGGGTCCGCGACCGGGAAGTCCTGGTGCACCACGGAGTCCGTGTGCCCCAGCTTGCGCCACAGCTCCTCCGCGATGTGCGGGGCGAGCGGCGCGATCAGCAGCACCAGCCGTTCGGCGACCGAGCGCGACAGCGGGCCGCCCGCCTTCGTCAGGTGGTTGTTCAGCTCGGTGACCTTGGCGATGGCGGTGTTGAAACGCATGCCCGCCATGTCCTGGCCGGCCCCGTCGATCGCCTTGTGCAGCGCGCGCAGCGTCTCCTCGTCGGGCTCCGTGCCGACCACCGTGACCTCACCGGTCGTCTCGTCGACGACATTGCGCCACAACCGCTGCAGCAGCCGGTACTGGCCGACGACAGCGCGTGTGTCCCACGGCCGCGACACGTCCAGCGGGCCCATCGCCATCTCGTACAGCCGCAGCGTGTCAGCGCCGTACTCGGCTGAGATCTCGTCCGGAGTGACCGCGTTCTTCAGGGACTTGCCCATCTTGCCCAGGACGCGGCCGACCTTTTCGCCGCCGTACCAGTACCCGCCGTCGCGCTCCTCGACCTCGGCCGCCGGCACGGCGATGCCGCGCGCGTCCCGGTAGACGAACGCCTGGATCATGCCCTGGTTGTAGAGCTTGTGGAACGGCTCCGACGACGAGACGTGCCCCAGGTCGAACAGCACCTTGGACCAGAACCGCGCGTACAGCAGGTGCAGTACCGCGTGCTCCGCGCCGCCGACGTACAGGTCGACACCACCGTGCGGCATGCCCTCGCGCGGGCCCATCCAGTACTGCTCGATCGCCGGGTCGACCAGCTTCTCGCTGTTGTGCGGGTCCAGGTAGCGCAGCTCGTACCAGCAGGAACCGGCCCAGTTGGGCATGGTGTTGGTCTCTCGCCGGTACTTCTTCGGACCGTCGCCCAAATCCAGCGTCACATCGACCCAGTCCTCGTTGCGCGACAGCGGCGTCTCGGGGCGGCTGTCGGCGTCGTCCGGGTCGAAGGTGCGCGGCGAGTAGTCCTCGACCTCGGGCAGCTCCAGCGGCAGCATCGACTCGGGCAGCGGGTGCGCGATGCCGTCCTCGTCGTAGACGATCGGGAACGGCTCGCCCCAGTACCGCTGCCGGCTGAACAGCCAGTCGCGCAGCCGGTAGTTGACGGTGCCCTCGCCGATGCCGCGGGCGGCCAGCCACTCGGTGATCCGCGCCTTGGCGTCGACGACACCCAGCCCGTCCAGCGAGACCCCCTCGCCCGCCGAGTTGACGATCTTCGCGTCGTACGAGGCGAAGGCGTCGTCCCACTGCGCCGGATCCGTGCCCCGCCCGTCGGAGGGCTCGACGACGCAGCGCATCGGCAGCTCGAAGGCGCGCGCGAACGCGAAGTCGCGGGAGTCGTGCGCCGGGACGGCCATGATCGCGCCGGTGCCGTACCCCATCAGCACGTAGTCGGCGATGAAGACCGGCACCTGCTCACCGCTGACCGGGTTGACGGCGTACGCGCCGGTGAAGACGCCCGTCTTGTCCTTCGCCTCGGCCTGCCGCTCGACGTCGGACTTCGACGCGGCCTGCTTGCGGTACGCCGCCACGGCCTCGGCGGGAGTGGCGTGACCTCCGGTCCACACCTCGTGCGTGCCCTCGGGCCAGGCGACCGGGACGATCGCCTGGACCAGGTCGTGCTCGGGCGCCAGCACCATGTACGTCGCGCCGAACAGGGTGTCCTGCCGGGTGGTGAAGACGGTGATCGCGCCCGCGTCCCCCACCGGGAAGTCGACGCGCGCGCCCTCGCTGCGCCCGATCCAGTTGCGCTGCTGCAGCTTGATCGCCTCGGGCCAGTCCAGGCCGTCCAGGTCGCTGAGCAGGCGGTCGGAGTAGGCGGTGATACGCATGTTCCACTGGCGCAGCTTGGCCTTGAAGACGGGGAAGTTGCCGCGCTCGGAGCGGCCGTCCGCGGTGACCTCCTCGTTGGCCAGCACGGTGCCCAGGCCCGGCGCCCAGTTGACGGGCGCCTCGGAGGCGTACGCCAGGCGGTACTCGCCCAGGATGTCGGCGCGTTCGGCGGCGCTCAGCTCACTCCACGGGCGCGCGTCCGGCATCGTACGCTCCCCGCTTTCGAACTGGGCTACCAGTTCAGCGATCGGACGGGCACGGTCCGCGTCCTTGTCGTACCAGGAGTTGAAGATCTGCAAGAAGATCCACTGGGTCCACGTGTAGTAGCCCGGGTCGATCGTCGCGATGGAACGCCGCTTGTCGTGTCCCAGGCCCAGCCGGCGCAGCTGCTGCTTCATGTTGTCCATGGCGGCCTCGGTCGACACCCGGGGGTGGGTGCCGGTGGCGACCGCGTGCTGCTCGGCGGGCAGGCCGAAGGCGTCGAAACCGAGGGTGTGCAGGACGTTGTGGCCGGTCATCCGCTGATGGCGGGCGTAGACGTCGGTGGCGATGTAACCCAGCGGGTGCCCGACGTGCAGGCCCGCACCCGAGGGGTACGGGAACATGTCCATGATGAACTTCTTGGGCCTGGCGGCCAGCTCGGCGTCGCCCGCCAGGCCCCCGCTCGGGTTCGGCGCCTCGTACGTGCCCTCGACGTCCCAGAAGTCCTGCCAGCGTGCCTCGATGTCAGCGGCCATCGCGGCCGTATAGCGGTGCGGTGCTGCCACCTCGGCAGCAGAATTCGTCTCGCTCATGATCCTCAAAGCTCCATCGATCGTCTCTGCCCGCGGCCTGCAAATGAAAAATCCCCTCGCACAGGAGGGGACGCCGCGCCGATTCCGACCGGATCTGTCATCCGTCGGGACTGATCAGCGCGGCTCGCTAAGCAGAAGGCGTACGGCACGCATGGCGTCAGGGTACCGCAGGGCCCGACAGGGCCGCGGCGAGTATCCGCCCGTCGGCCCCTTACCCGCCGCCGGCGCCTTCCCGGTGGCCCGTCGGCCAGGGTTACTCCGCGTATCGGCCCTATCCGGGGCAACGTTCGAGCGAGTTTTCACACAGTTCCCGCACTAAACCTCCAAACGCCGTACTGCCTGGTATGACCCGACCTAGCATGCGGCAACGGGACCACTTTGCCGAACCATTCGGAGTCGCCCCCATGAACCCTCATCCACACCCCCCACATCCCAACTCGCGTCGCAAGAAAAGCACTTCCTTCGCTTTCCCCGCATTGAGCCGGCCCGCGCAAGGAGGCCTGACAGCGGCCGTACTGGTCGTCATACCCCTGTTCGCCATAGCCGGAAGCGACAGTTTCCGGGCCGCGCTGGACTTCACCACGGGCGTGCTGTCCCTGGTGTCCCTCACCGCCTCTGTCGCCTGGGGCATGCTGGCCACCGACCGGCTGCTGCTGCGCCCACGTCACCGTCTGCTCGCCCAGGGCATCCACCGGGCCACCGCGGTCGCCTCCCTCGGCTTCCTGCTGCTGCACGCGACGGTCAAGGTCTCGCTGGGGCACATCTCGCTCCTCGGAGCCCTGATCCCCTTCGGCCTCGGCGTCTCCGGTACGTCCGGCCTCATCGGATTCGGCTCCCTTGCCGGATTCCTCATGATCGTCGCCGCCTCGACCGGCGCCCTGCGCAGCGCCTTCGCCACCCCCGGACGCATCGCGGGCCGCTGGCGGGCGCTGCACATGGTCGCCTACCCCGCCTGGGGATCGGCCCTGGTACACGGCCTGTTCGCAGGCCGGCCGGCCGCCGGGTGGGTGGTGACGATGTACGCGCTGTGCCTCACGGCGGTCGTCGGAGCCCTCTCACTGCGCCTGCTGCCGCCCCCGCTCAAGCGGATGGTCGCCGACCGGATCGTGGCCCTGGCCACCTCGGGCTCCCTGGCACGCCGGCCCGAGCCCAGACCGCGCGACGCTGTGCTCTCCCCGCTGCCCGGCGGCGGATTCGCACCGCCTCAGGAACCGCCGCGCCCGCAGCGGGCGCCCGAGCAGCTGCTGCGCGATGACGCGCCCACACACGTGCAGCCGCCGCCCCGCCTCGCGGCCCCCTCACCGCCGCTGTACGAGGCCGGCCTTCCGGCGCCCGCCTGCAACGCGGCTTCGGACAACGGCATTTCGGCGGCATACCGCGCCGTGTCGGCATCGGCCCCACCCGCCGCCCACGCCTCGGCGTTCGCGGCCGCGCCCACCGAGCGGATCCCGCTGGCGGAGCAGATCCCCCTGACGGAGGAGATCCCGGCCCAGGCACCGCCGCCCCGCTGGCCCACCCCCTCCCCTCCGCCCCCCATCCCGGCCGCCCGCCCGCCGTACGACCCGGACCGCGCGGCGTACGGCCCCGGTGCCGTCCCCGCCCCGGACCTGCCCGGATACGGCCCCGGCGGCTTTCCCGCACCCGACCTCCCCGGGTACGCCGAGTACGCCGCTCACCCGGACAACGTCCCGGGCGCCACCGCCGGGCGCCCCTCCTACGCCCCCGAGGCGTCCGCCGCACCCGCCCCCCACCCCTTCGGCGCACCCGACCCCGCGCCGGCCCCGCCCCACCGGCCCGCCGCAGGCGAGCCCTGGCACGCACCCGCAGGAGAACGACGTTGAACGACCCGCTACCCGACGTCCCCGAAGTCCGCGTCGTCGGCCTTCCCCAGCTGACCACCGGCTTCGACCTGGTCGAGCGCCTCGACCTCGGCATGCACCTGAAAGTGCACGGCCCGCTGGAGCCGGTGGGCGGGGAGCGCCTGGCCGAACTCGCGGACTACATCTCGCTGCGTGGCCGCGGCGGGGCAGGTTTCCCGTTCGGCAAGAAGCTGCGGGCCGTCGCGCAGGCCTCCATCAGGCGCGGGGTGCGGCCCGTCGTCGTCATCAACGGCAGTGAGGGCGAGCCCGCCTGCCGCAAGGACACCGTCCTGCTCAACCGCGCCCCCCACCTGGCGCTGGACGGCGCGCTGCTCGCGGCCGAGGCACTCGGCGCCCGCACCTTGATCGTCGGCGTCACCCGCAACTCGACCGAGGCGTCCATGCGGGCCGCCTTCGCCGAGCGCGGCCTGTCCGACCGGCGCGGCCAGCAGTTGCGCGCCCGGATCGTACGCACCCCGGAGCGCATGGTCTCCGGCGAGGCGTCCTCGCTGATCCGCGCGGCCAACGGCGGCCCCGCCCTGCCGCCGGGGCGCCGTGAGCGCGCCTCCGAAACGGGCGTCGGCGGCGCGCCGACGCTGCTGTCCAACACGGAGACCTTCGCGCAGCTCGCCGTCGCCGCCCGCATCGGCGCCCGCCGCTACGGCCACACCGGCCTGGAGAACGAGCCGGGCACCGTCATGCTGACGATCTCCGGCGCGGTCTCGCGCCCCATGGTCGTGGAGGTGCCCACCGGCGTACCGCTGCGTTACGTTCTCCAGATGGCCGGCGCTCCACCGATGCCCCAGGGCGTCCTGACCGGCGGCTATCACGGCAGCTGGATCGACGCGGTCGCCGCGCACGACGCCGTGATATCCCGTGAGTCGCTCGCGTCCTTCGGCGGCGCGCTCGGGGCGGGGGCGATCCTGCCGATCGGCCCCGAGACCTGCCCGCTGGGCGAGTCGCTGCGCGTGGCGAACTGGCTGGCGGCGGAGACGGCGGGCCAGTGCGGGCCCTGCCGCCTTGGGCTGCCCGCCGCCGCCGGGGGCCTGTCCGACGTGATCAACGGTGGCGGTCAGGCCGCGCTGGAGGCGCTGCGGGAGGTGACGCAGGCCGTGAAGGGCCGCGGCGCCTGCAAGCACCCCGACGGCTCGGTGCGCTTCTTCGTATCGACCCTGAACGCCTTTACGGACGACTTGGCGGCGCACGTCCTGGGCGGCGGCTGCGGCCGCGAGACAGCGGGTGTGCTGCCGCTCCCGGGGCCCGGTTACGAGGAGGAGGGCGTCCCGAGCGGCGAGAAGTTCGCCGTGGACTGGACGCTGTGCAAGGGCCACGGGTTGTGCGCCGACATCGTTCCGGAGCTGATCCGGCTCGGCCCCGATGGCTACCCGGCGCTCTCGGACGCGTCGGTGCCGGTGCACCTGCGGGGGCGCGCGCAGCGTGCCGTACGCCGCTGCCCCGCGCTCGCGCTCCGTATCGAGCAGGAGGCTCCCGCGCGGCCGGCTCGGGCCGCGCTGCCGGGCAGCACCAGGAAGGCCCTCGGCAGCGGCCGGGACTGACCCCCGGCCGCCCCCGGGGCATACGAAAGATCCCGCCCGGTCTCATCCGACCGGGCGGGATCTTCGTGCTGTGGAGCTTCTGTGGAGCTAAGGAGAATTGAACTCCTGACCTCCTGCATGCCATGCAGGCGCTCTACCAACTGAGCTATAGCCCCGCGCGTTCTGCCGTTCTCCGTGGTTTCCCCCGGCGGCTCCGCCAACATTACACGGTCCCCCCGGCCCTCCACCAAATCGTTTGCCCACGCGCCCGCTTTGTCCGTTTCTATCGGACAGTCAGCCGGTCAAGCGGTCGGTCAGGCGGTCAGGCGGTCGCGAAGGAGTAGAAGCGCTTGAGCGTGCAGTGCTCGTCGAGCAGCCTGCCGTAGATGGGCTCGCCCTCGAGTTCGCGATACGTCTCGATGGGGTCGCCCTTTATGATCAGCGCCCGCGCGCATTCCTCGCACCAGTACTGGTACTCGGCGTTGACGGGCTCCATGTCACGGACGATGGGCGTGCCACTGCCGCACCAGTCGCATTTCCGCCGGTGTGCGCCCATGCTTCAGTTCCAGCCGTGGCGGCAGGCCGTGCACACGTACGCGATACCTCCGTTGTCGGCCGGTCCCTCGTCCCCCTCCGGCCGTCCGATTCTGCCATGGCTGTGCAAGAGGGGCGGTGACCTCGGGGCAGGAGGTCCGCCACACCGCACGGCAGTTGACGCCGGAGATCGCGAACTGCCCCGAAATGCGGCGCACTAGCGCTGCGCTGCGCACCGCGAGCGTCACAGAATCCGTCGTTACGGGAGCCGTCATCACGGGAGCCGTGGTCACGGGAGTAATGGTCACGGAAACAAGAAACCCGGTCCCCCCTGGAGGAGGAACCGGGATCCGGATTGTGGAGCTAAGGAGAATTGAACTCCTGACCTCCTGCATGCCATGCAGGCGCTCTACCAACTGAGCTATAGCCCCGCTGTTCTCCGCGCTGTGCGCTGCGAACAAGAAGAACTTTAGCCTGCGACCTGGGAGAAGTGAAATCCGTCAGTCGTCGTCGCCGAGCACCGGCTCCGGGAGCGTCCCGGCGTTGTGCTCCAGCAGCCGCCAGCCGCGGGCGCCTTCGCCCAGGACGGACCAGCAGCAGTTGGAGAGCCCGCCCAGGCCCTCCCAGTGGTGCGACTCCAGCCCCAGGAGCCGGCCGATGGTGGTGCGGATGGTGCCACCGTGGCTGACGACGACGAGGGTGCCGTTGTCGGCCAGTTTGTCGGCGTGCGCGAGCACGACGGGGGCCGCCCGGTCGGCGACCTCGGTCTCCAGCTCCCCGCCGCCGCGCCGCACGGCCTCGCCGCGCTTCCATGCCGCGTACTGATCGCCGAACTGCCCGATGATCTCGTCGTGCGTCAGACCCTGCCAGGCGCCCGCGTACGTCTCGCGCAGGGCAGCGTCGTGCGTCACGTCCAGGCCGGTCAGGGTGGACAGCTCGACGGCCGTTGCCGCCGCCCGCTTGAGGTCGGACGCAATCATCACGTCCGGCTTCAGGGAGGCGAGCAGCCTGGCGGCCCGGCGCGCCTGCGCGACGCCGGTCTCGGTCAGCTCGATGTCGGTGCTGCCCTGGAAGCGGCGCTCCAGGTTCCAGGAGGTCTGGCCGTGTCGCCACAGGACGATGCGCCGGCCCCGGCTCGGCCGGCCGGTGTCGCCGGCGTTCAGCTCAGGTCTCCGTCCACATCACCGGCCGCACGCAGCTTGGCGTGCTCGTCGGCCAGGCCGCGGGTCTTGACGGCGTCCTCGGGCAGTGCGATCTCCGGGCAGTCCTTCCACAGGCGCTCCAGGGCGTAGAAGACACGCTCCTCGCTGTGCTGGACGTGGACGACGATGTCGACATAGTCCAGGAGCACCCAGCGGGCCTCGCGGTCGCCCTCGCGACGCACGGGCTTGACACCGAGCTCATTGTTCAGTCGCTCCTCGATCTCGTCGACGATCGACTTGACCTGACGGTCGTTGGGCGCCGAGGCGACCAGGAAGGCGTCGGTGATGGACAGCACATCGCTGACGTCGTACGCGATGATGTCGTGCGCGAGCCGGTCTGCGGCCGCCTGAGCGGCGGCGTTGATGAGCTCGATGGAACGGTCCGTGGCGGTCACAGGCAGGCTTTCGTCGGTGGTCAGCAGTCCCTCCAGGGTCTCACGGACCACCGACAGCCCCGACGAAATGAACGGGTGCCCTACCTGACCTCGAAATCCTGGCCCAGTACGACGCTGATTTCGGCGTTCGGGGCGCTCTTGCCCTTGCGTACGGCGCTCTCCGGCAGCCCCAGCGTCTTGGCGACCTCCTGGGCCTGCGCTTTTTGAGCCGTGGCGCCGTAGTTGACCTGCGACGACGTGATAGCGGTGCCCGCGCTGCCGGCGTCCACGAACGCGTACCCGCCGTTGACCAGGGCGATCCTGGCGCTCTCGGTGGCGCCCTCGCTGCCGTTCGCGTTCTTGATCCCGACCCGCACGGCCGCACCCTGCTCCGGGCTGCTGACCGAGCCGCCCAGGATGTCCTTGACCACACTGGCGGCGGCGGACTCGCTCAGGCGCCCGTCGGGCTGCACAGGCAGCTGGGCCGTCTTGTGGTCGCCCTTCTTGGCGTGCTCGGCGAGCTTGGCGAGCGAGGCCCCGAGATCCTTCTCCGGCAGCGACGGGTCGAGGATCTGCGCCAGCGTGCGCACGGTGGTGGTCGCGGCCTGCGGATCGTCCGAGATCTCCTTCAGTACGCCCTGCATGACCTGGCCGAACCGCTGGAGCTGCGCGGCCTCTGCCTCGCCGGTCGCCCGGTGGGTGGCGTACGCGACGGCCATCCGGCCGCTCAGCGTCTGCTCCTTGCCCTGACGCACCACGGGTGAGGCGCCCTTCTTGGAATCGGGCACGTCGGTGTCGGTGTCGATCTCGATGTTGCCGACCAGCTCGACGAGGTTCTCCAGGTACGGAGTGTCCAGGCGCCAGGTGCCACCGACCTTCGTCCCCAGCACGGACCCGATCGCCTCACGGGTGCCGGCCGCGCCGTCGTCGTCGACGGACTTGCCGAGCGTCGTGGTGGTGCCGTCGTCTTTCGCCACGGAGAGCGAGTTGGGGAGCAGCACGGTGGTTCCCTGCCCGGTGGTGGCGTTGTCGACGAGCAGCGCGGTGGAGGTGACGCCCTTGTCGCCCCGCTTGGTGTCGTGCAGGTGCACGACGAAGACATCGCGCTTCTGCGGACCGGAAGCGGCGCTCGGGCTCTCGTCGCCGCCGGCGAGGCCGGGCAGCATGCCCGCGTACCAGAGGTAGCCGATGCCGGCCGCGACCACCAGCGCCAGGACGGCGACCAGGGAGACGACACGGTTGCGGCCCCGGCGCCTGGCCTCCTCGCGGCGCTCGGTGCGGCTCTCGGTGAACTTCAGCCAGTCGATGACGTCTTCGGAGTTCTCGTCCGGCTCTTCGACGAAGGAGAACTGCTCGGTGGCGTACTCGTTCCCTGGCCTGCGCTGCTCGGGTACGGGAGCCCGCTCGGGCTCGGCCTCGGGCTCGGCGGCGGGAGCGGGCGCGCTCTCATGCACCGGACCGGCCTGCTGTGGGATCCACTGCTGCTGCTGGGCGGTGTCGGCGTACCCGTAATGCTGCTCCTGCTGGGGCTGCTGCTCGGGCTGCTGTGCGTACGGGTCGTACTGGGGTTGCTGGGCGTACGGGTCGTAGCCGTACCCCTGCTGCTGTTGCGGGGAGTCGTACTGCTGCGGGGGCTGATGAGGAGCCTGCTGCTGGGGCTGCTGGTACACCGGGCGGCCGTAGGCGTCGTAGCCGATGATCTCCGGCTGCTGGACGTACGGATCCTGCGCGTACGGGTCGTACGGATACTGTCCGTCGTTCACCGGTGCCCCTCTCCCTGCTGTGTCTGTGCTCCCCGTACAACCGTGCCGATGCCTGCCGCTCAGTCGCGGTACAGCTCGCACTTGTCGATGTAGCGCACCACACCGTCCGGAACGAGATACCAGACCGGGTCACCCTGCGCCACCCTCGCCCGGCAGTCCGTCGAGGAGATGGCGAGGGCCGGCACCTCGACCAGGGAGACGCCCCCCTTGGGCAGACCGTCGTCGGTCAGGTGGTGCCCCGGCCGGGTCACTCCGATGAAGTGCGAGAGCGAGAACAGCTCCTCCGCGTCCCGCCAGGTGAGGATCTGCGAGAGGGCGTCCGCGCCGGTGATGAAGAAGAGATCCGCGTCGGAGTTGGCCGCCCGCAGATCGCGCAGTGTGTCGATCGTGTACGTCGGACCGCCGCGGTCGATGTCGATCCGGCTCACCGAGAACTGCGGATTGGACGCCGTGGCGATGACCGTCATCAGATAGCGGTCCTCGGCCGGGGAGACCTGCTTGTGGCTCTTCTGCCACGGCTGCCCGGTCGGCACGAACACCACCTCGTCGAGGTGGAAGTGCGCTGCCACCTCACTGGCCGCCACCAGGTGTCCGTGGTGGATCGGATCGAACGTCCCGCCCATCACACCGAGCCGGCGTTTGCCCGCGGCGCTGGGCACCCTGTGCTCTTCCATGCGTGCAGAGCCTACTGGCCCGCTCTCGCGGCCCCGCCTCAGCGGTCGCGGTTGAAACGCGTGGTGATCCAGAGCAGCAGGATGAGCGCGACGAACGCGCCCGCGCCGGTGAAGTAGGGGTTCAGGGACTCGTGGTTGCCGCCGTGTTCGCCGCCCTCGCCGGAGGCAAGGGTCACGAGGGAGGCAGCGGTGCTGTGGAGGCTCATCTTCGGCAGGACCTATCGGGAGTCGGAGCGGAGACTTCGCGCACATCGTATGCGGGCCACCCGGGCACGCTCACGCCGACTCAGTCGTTGACGCAGTGACCGGGCCAGGGAACCGGCCCGGCGCGCGCCGCGTCAGCGCATACGCTGGGACCGTCCGGGGGACGGGAAACACTCGTAGACAGGGGGCCATCCATGACAGACGGCAATCACGAGCATGTGCCAAGCCGCAACCGCCGGCGCTTCCCGGGCATCTCCTCCCGGGCGTACGAGCACCCGGCGGACCGCTCGGCCCTGGTCGCCCTGCGCAAGCTGACCGGCTTCGACACCGTGTTCAAGGCCCTCAGCGGACTGCTTCCCGAGCGCAGCCTGCGGCTGCTCTTCCTCTCCGACTCGGTGCGGGTCGGCGAGACCCAGTTCGCGCACCTGCACGCCATGCTGCGGGACGCGTGCTACATCCTGGACCTGGAGAAGGTCCCGCCGATGTACGTCTCCCAGGACCCGAAGCCCAACGCCATGTGCATCGGCCTGGACGAGCCGATCATCGTGGTCACCACCGGCCTGGTCGAGTTGCTCGACGAGGAGGAGATGCGGGCGGTCGTCGGCCACGAGGTGGGCCACGCGCTGTCCGGTCACTCCGTCTACCGCACGATCCTGCTCTTCCTCACCGGTCTCGCGCTCAAGGTCGCCTGGATTCCGCTCGGCAACATCGCGATCATGGCGATCGTGACGGCGCTGCGCGAGTGGTTCCGCAAGTCGGAGCTCTCCGCGGACCGGGCCGGTCTGCTGGTCGGCCAGGACCTCCAGGCGTCGATGCGCGGCCTGATGAAGATCGCCGGAGGCAACCACCTGCACGAGATGAACGTGGACGCGTTCCTTGAGCAGGCCGAGGAGTACGAGGCGGGCGGGGACCTGCGCGACTCCGTGCTGAAGATCCTCAACGTCCTGCCGCGCTCGCACCCGTTCACCACGGTCCGGGCGGCCGAGCTGAAGAAGTGGGCGGCCGGCCGCGACTACCAGCGGCTCATGGACGGCCACTACCCGAGGCGTGACGAGGACGGCGACACCTCCGTCACGGACTCGTTCCGCGATTCGGCGTCGCACTACGCCGACACCGTGCGGACCAGCAAGGACCCGCTGATGAAGCTCGTCGGCGACCTCGCGGGCGGGGCGAACGATCTCGGAGGCAAGCTGCGCGGCGCATTCGGCGGCCCCAAGCCCGGCCCCACCACCCCGCCCGACGACACACCTCCCGGCACCCCCTGAGAGGCAATCCGGCCCCGCGTGGCAGCCGTGCGGGGTCGGTAAATCCAGCCCCCGCTTGGCAGCCGTGCAGGACCAAATCCAGCCCGTCCGGCGATTGAGGACCGGGGTCCGGGGCGGAGCCCCGCGTCCCCGCCGGCGCCTTACCGGCCGCCGCCCCGCAGCCCCGGCGAAGCGCCCGGCATCGCACCCGGCGCAAACGTCCCGCACAGCGCCGTAGCACCCGGCCCCGTGGCGTACGGGTCGGTCCCTGCCGGTCCCTCCTTCGCGGCCCGCTGCCCGGCCGTCACCGGCCGCAGGTGGCTCGCCCCGCCCGGGGCGGCGCACGCCTGCGGCCCGGCCTGGACGTACGCGCCCAGCAGCTCGGCCCGGTGCATCCGCAGGTCGTCGCGGTCGAACCGGAACCTCAGCTCACGCCGCACGGTGAACAGCGACGCGGGCGACCCGGTCGAACCGTCCGCTCCGGCCGGCCGTACCGCGTACACGAATGTGTGGTCGGAGGTCACGTCCAGACGGCCGGTCTCCGTCTCCTCGACCCGCAGCACGCCCCGGACCCGCACCTGCGGGCTCGCCTGCGCCACCTGCGCCGGGTCGAAGCGCACCAGCCACCCCGTGGCCGCGTGCCGCCCGTCGTCGGCGGGGGCGTCCAGGCTGCGGTCGAACTGGCCCAGCTGGTCGGGATCGAGCAGCGCCCGCACCGGCCGTGCGGTGGACGCCGTGGCCCCCCACACCACCTCGGGGTCGAGCGACGACGTGACGAGGTAGTCCTTCGCGATGGTCAACGCGGCCATCACCTGGCCCTCCGAGAAGTGCGCGGTACGCCGCACGGCCGGCAGAGTGACCCCGTCCGCGCCGGTACGGAACTGCGCCGCCGGGCTGCGCGCGAAGAGCTCTGCGGGCCTGCCACCCGACACCACGCCCTCCGGGGCCAGCGGCACCACCGTGGTCCGCAGCGCCCCGGTGTGCAGGGCGGGCGGGGGCTGGTACGGGTGGCGCACGCCCAGGTAGATCGCCGTACCGAAGGCGACCGCGATCATCAGGACGAGTAGCAGCGCCTGCGCACCCGCCCCGCCCCGCCGCCTGCGGCCTGGGCCGCCGGGCCCAGCACCGCCGTGGCGGACGGCCTGGCGGGCCTGCCACGCCGACCGGCTCCGGACCGACTTCTCCTGCTTCTCGTGGTCGTCCAGGCGCTCCTGCGCCGAGAACTCCTGAAGCCGGGCAGCCCGCACAAACGATTCGTCGAAGACGACGGACCGGTATTCGTCGTCGGGGCCGCCCGGGGGGCCCTCGGGGGGACCTTCGGGGGGACCTTCGGGGGGACCTTCGGGGGGACCTTCGGGCGGCTTTTCGCGGCCTGCCATGACTTCTCCCGACCTCCTCCTCCGCACCAACCGAAGCCGCCGCGCCACGCCCCGTTATGGCCGCGAGCGCACCGAGTAGGGCCTGTCCGTCATGAGTTCAGGGTAGGTCGTCGACGTCGTTCGCGATCGACGGCCGCCATGAAGAGGAAACGTCCAGGTGGGCGACTGCTGTCAAGGGTTGCTGTCAGGGGTTGCTGTCAGGGTGCGGAGCGCGGCACCGCGGACACGGCGGGCACCGCGGAGACCGCGGGCGCCGAGTGCTCGGCGGACGCCGAAGGACCGCCCGGCCGGGAGTTGTCGCTGGTCGCAGGCGGCGGCACCTGGTCCTGACGGGCCCCGGACGCCCCCCGGTATACGGCGCTGAACGCGAGCGCCACCATCCCGATGCCCAGCAGCAGGGCCAGCATCCACGCCACCGGACGGTGCCAGCGCGCGTGTCCGCGGTACGGGCGAAGGCCCCCGCCGTGCCGCCCGTGGAAACCGTCCTCCGCGTCCTCGTCGTCGGCGCAGGCAGGACCGTACGCGCCGTCGTGGCCGGGTTCGCGCAGGCCGTACCCGGCGCCGTACAGCTCGTCGAAGAGGTCGTCGTCCGAGGGGGCCTTGCCGGCCCGCGCCCGGGTGGCTTCCGCGTCGGCGCGCGCCTGGGCGGCCGACAGCAGCCGCTCCACGGCGCTCGGTTCGTGGATCTCGGCGGCTCGTACGAAGTCCTCGTCGAACACCACGGAGGCGAAGTACTCATCCGCGCCTCCGCGGTCGTCGTCGGGCTCCCAGCCGTCCTGGAACGGCCTGCCCCCCACGTCGTCCGGCACTCGTTCAGCGTAGCCCCGGACGGGCGTTTTGGGCAGAGAACGTGCGAACCGGAGCGGGTTACCGGGTGTGGCCGTCTCCGGTGACGATGTACTTCGTCGAGGTCAGTTCGGGCAGCCCCATCGGTCCGCGCGCGTGCAGCTTCTGCGTCGAGATCCCGATCTCGGCCCCGAAGCCGAACTGTCCGCCGTCCGTGAAGCGCGTGGACGCGTTCACGGCGACCGTCGTCGAGTCCACCAACTGGGTGAAGCGGCGGGCCGCGGCCTGCGAGGTCGTGACGATGGCCTCGGTGTGCCCGGACGTCCAGCGCCGGATGTGGGTGACGGCCCCGTCCAGTGAGTCGACGACGGCGGCGGCGATGTCGTACGACAGGTACTCCGTCTCCCAGTCCTCCGCGGTGGCCGGCACGACGGTCGCCTTGGAGCCTTCGCCGTACGCGAGCACCTGCTCGTCCCCGTGGACGGTGACGCCCGCCTCGGCGAGCGCCTGCAGGGCGCGCGGCAGGAAGGCGTCCGCGATGTCCTGGTGGACCAGGAGCGTCTCGGCGGAGTTGCAGACGCTGGGGCGCTGAGCCTTGGAGTTGATGAGGATGTCGACCGCCATGGTGAGGTCGGCCTCGGCGTCGACGTACACGTGGCAGTTGCCGGTGCCCGTCTCGATGACGGGGACGGTGGATTCCTCGACGACCGTACGGATCAGTGAGGCCCCGCCGCGCGGGATCAGCACGTCGACCAGGCCCCGGGCGCGCATCAGTTCCCGTACCGAATCCCGGGACTCCCCCGGCACCAGCTGGACCGCGTCGGCGGGCAGGCCGGCCGCGGCGACGGCGTCGCGCAGGACGCCGACGAGCGCGGTGTTGGAGGCGTACGCCGAGGACGAGCCGCGCAGCAGCACCGCGTTGCCGGACTTCAGGCACAGCGCGGCCGCGTCCACGGTGACGTTCGGGCGGGCCTCGTAGATGATCCCGACGACACCGAGCGGCACCCGGATCTGGCGCAGGTCGATGCCGTTGGGCAGGGTCGAACCGCGTACGACCTCGCCGACCGGGTCGGGCAGCGCGGCCACGTCCCGCACGTCGGAGGCGATGGCCGCGACCCGCTGCGGGGTCAGCGTCAGCCGGTCGACGACGGTCTCGCTGGTACTGGCGGCCCGCGCCCGCTCGACGTCCTGGGCGTTGGCCGCCACGATCTCCTCCGTACGGGCCTCCAGCGCGTCGGCGACGGCCAGCAGCGCGGCGTCCTTGGCGGCGCGCGGGAGCGGCGCGATCTCGGCGGCGGCGGCGCGGGCCCGCCCGGCGGTCAGCATGACCGGGGAGGACGCCGCGGAGGACGCCGGGGTGTGCGGCGCGGGCGGGGACGCGGAGTCGGCGGGAGACGTGTGCGAGGTCATGCCCGCAGGGTAATGCGCCCCCTGCCGGCACAGGCCGGCAATCCCGCTCCGCGAGACGGCCTGCTCACGGCTCAATACAGGTGGCTCAACGGTGGCTCAATATGGGGGGGCTCAATACGGGTGTACGCCGACCGGTGCGGCGGGCAGCGGACCGAAGCCTTCGGCGATCCGCAGGTGGTAGGTGTCCCGGTCGATGACCTCCAGGCCCACGATCTCCCACGGCGGCAGCTTCGACGACGCCCGGTGCTCGCCCCACAGCCGCAGGGCCACGGCAGCGGCGTCGTGCAGGTCGCGGGCCTCTTCCCAGTAGCGGATCTCCGCGTGATCATTGGCGTATCTGCTGGTCAGCAGGAAAGGGTGGTCGTGGGCGAGCTGTTCGAGGCCTCTTCTGACGTCCGCCAGCGGGGCTTCGGCGCCCGAGACGCTGAGGGTGATGTGCCAGAGCCGCGACGCCTCCCGGCTGCCGTGGATCTCCCGGCCGGCGGCCGGTCCCTGATCAGGCTCCGGGCGGTCGTCGAAGTCGGCTCCAGCCCCGACACTCGTCAGGGCACGCTCGGACGTCCCTCGGGGCAGCGCCCCCGGACGCGCTCGTCTCACCGGCGGCCTCCTGTAATGCGTTGTTGTGCCGAGCCAGCGCCGTATACCGCGCCTTGTCCCGCGCCGTACCCCGCAACGCGTCCCGCAACAAAGTTGACCAGTCCTGGGCCCGGCGCGGGGCGCTTTTCGTGAAGGTCTCCGGCCCGAGGCCGGACTTTCAGCCGTTTCAGGGGTGGAGAAGCACCAGATCGTCCCTGTGTACGACTTCGCGCTCGTACGCCGGCCCGAGCTCCTTCGCCAGGTCACGCGTGGAGCGGCCGAGCAGCTGCGGGATCTCCTTGGCATCGTAGTTGACGAGTCCGCGGGCGACGGCCCGGCCCGCCGGGTCCCGCAGCTCCACCGGGTCGCCGGCGCTGAACTCCCCCTCTACGCCCGCGATTCCGGCGGGCAGCAGTGACGTACGCCGCTCCACCACGGCCCGTACCGCCCCCTCGTCGAGCGTGAGCGCGCCCTGCGGCGTCGACGCGTGGGCGAGCCACAGCAGCCGGTCCGCGCTGCGCCGGCCGGTGCGGTGGAAGTGGGTGCCCGTGTCGCGGCCCGCGAGGGCGTCGGCGGCGCGGCCGGCGGAGGTGAGGACGACGGGGATGCCGGCGGCCGCGGCGATACGGGCCGCCTCGACCTTGGTGACCATGCCGCCGGTGCCTACGCCTGCCTTGCCGGCGCTGCCGATGCTGACGTGCGCGATGTCGCCGGGGCCGCGCACCTCGGCGATGCGCGCGGTGTCGGGGGTGCTGGGGTCGCCGTCATAGAGCCCCTCGACATCCGAGAGCAGCACCAGCAGGTCGGCCCGTACGAGATGGGCGACGAGCGCGGCGAGCCGGTCGTTGTCTCCGAAGCGGATCTCGTCCGTGGCCACGGTGTCGTTCTCGTTGACGACGGGGACCGCGCCCATGGCGATGAGCTGGTCCAGCGTCCGGTAGGCGTTGCGGTAGTGGGCGCGGCGGCTGGTGTCGTCGGTGGTGAGCAGCACCTGGCCGACGCGTACGCCGTAGCGCGCGAAGGAGGCGGTGTAGCGGGCCACGAGGAGGCCCTGGCCGACGCTGGCGGCGGCCTGTTGGCGGGCCAGGTCCCTGGGGCGGCGGGCGAGCCCGAGGGGCGCGAGTCCGGCGGCGATGGCGCCGCTGGAGACGAGAACGATCTCCTTCTCGCCACCGCTGCGTGCCGTGGCGAGTACGTCGACGAGTGCGTCGACCCGGTCCGCGTCGAGGCCGCCCGACGCGGTGGTCAGTGAGGAGGAGCCGACCTTGACGACGATCCTGCGTGCCTCCGCGACGCCCTGCCTTGCCCGTGACACGTACACACCCCACTCTTGTTCGCCCGGCTGTCCCCGCAATGTACGTGAGCGGGTCGCGGCGGCGCCCGCGCATTTCGCCCGCTGGACGGGCCCGGCCCCCCGGCTCCGGCTCCTCCCTCCCCGCACCGGCCAGAACGTGAGGGGCGCGCGGGGCGCGACGAGGAAGGCAGCCGGTAGGTGACAGCCCCTCAGGAGCGGGCGATCCGACCGGAGACCGCGCCCCGCGCCATCCGTCGCAGCTTGCGCACGACGCGCCGCGCGAAGGACGGTCTGGGTCTGGCGGCGTTCTTCTGCGGCTTCACCGGGGCGACCCGGACCCCGGCGACCCACTCCGGGACGACCACGGCGAACATCTCGTCGGGTACGCCGGCCGCCGTGTCCCCGAAGTGCGGGTAGGCGAGGTACGGCTTGCCCGCCGAGCCCTTGCGGACGACTTCCGGCACCTCCTCCGCCTTGAGGAACGTCAGGTGTTTCTCCAGGAGATCGGCGCGGCCCTCGGCGACGTAATACATCCGCAGTCGCTCCGGCACCTTCAGCCGGCGGGCCACGCCGGGCGTCCAGTACTTGTCGGTGAGCGGCTGGGCCAGCTCGATCTTGTTCTGGCGGGCGCCGTTCTTCTCCTTCAGCCAGCGGTGATCGAATTGCGGAAGCAGGGTGATCACGAATGGGCGGATCATCAGCTCGTCGCGTTTTTCGCCCGGCGGGAAGAATTCGGCGATCAGGTCCATGAGGGCCGTCGCAGAATCGAACCGCATCGCGTAACTGCCGCTCTGCGTGATGTGCTTGCCGTCGTCCCGGCGCACGATGTAAAGGCAGACGTAGTCGGCCACGATGGAGACCGCGGAACTGCGAACATACGCTTCAAGAGTGAAGCGCGCGTCCTCGCCTGTATACAGCTGCTGATCGAAGCGCATGTTGTGCTTCTCCAGCAGTTCACGCCTGAACAGCTTTTCCGCGCTGAGCGTGAATTTGATGTTGGACGAGAAGAGGTCCGTACGCTCCAGGGTGCGGCCGAACATGGACTTCGGCGCACCGCGTCCGACGCCCTCGATCTTCCCCAGGACGACGTCCGTTCCGTTGCGGTCGGCCATGGCGACCATCCGCTCCAGCGCCTCGGTGCCGAGGTAGTCGTCGGCGTCGAGGAAGAACACGTAGCGACCGCGGGCCATGCCGAGCCCGACGTTGCGGGGCTTGCTCGGTCCGCCGGAGTTCTCCTGGTGGACGACGCGCGTGGCGACTTTGCTCCGGACCGCGAAGTCGTCGAGGTACTCGCCGGTCCCGTCGGTCGAGCCGTCATCGACAGCCACGATCTCAATGCGGTCGGCGCCCAGCGTCTGGGCCTCGACCGACTCAAGGCAGGGGATCAGGTACGGCATCGCCTCGTAAGCCCCGATGATCACGGTTACATCGGGAATCTCAGCGGGGGCCATGCCCGTCTCATTCTCGTTCATCAACATCCAAGACAGTCCGCACATGGGTGGGGTTGTTCACCATCGTCACTTTTTCACGTGATGCACGCCACATCACACACGAACAGCCCGGCGGAACGTCCCGAAGGACGCCCCCCCGGGGCCGTTCTTGTGACTGTGTGCGGTTTTCGACCGCCAGTGCGGCCCGTGAGAGCGGGGACGGGCCGAGGTCAGCCGGTCACGGTCGAGTCGAGCCCGCAGGACTCCGGAGCGGAGTCGCTCGGGTCCGCCGCGGTGACGGCGATCTCCACGCCGGTGCGCTGAGCCACACCCAGGTTGCGGACCTCCGACGCGGCCGCGAGGGCTCGTACCGCGTCGTTGAACTGCACGATGGACGGGGGCTCGTCGGGGCCGAGCAGGTACGTCTTCAGCTCACGCCGCGCCTCGGCCAGCGCGTCCGCGCGCTCGCCCGCGGTGACGGTGGCGAGCAGTTCGCCGAGCTCGGCCGCGTCGTTGGAGAGGATCACGGCGGCGCGTACGGCGGTGTTCTGCCGCTTGAACTCCTCCACGCCCAGCTCCGCCGAGTCGGTCACCGCGTACGGCTTGCCGCTCGCGATGAAGTCCGAGACGACGCTGGAGATGTCGGAGACCATGCCGTCGGATTCGTTGAAGCAGTCGTACAGGTGCGGCTCGGGGCCGGTGATCACCCGGTGCTCCCACCACCCGAACGAACGCCAGTACGCCGCGTTCCAGGTGTGCCGCAGCTGCGCCAGCTCCGCCTCGCGGGCCGGGTCGGCCAGCGCGTCACGTGACTTCTCGGCTTCGTCCTGGCCGTTCTGGCCGTTCTTGCCGCTATTGGGCTTGCCGTTGCCACCGAGCTCGCCGAGGCGTTCCTCGATACGGTCCAGCTCGGCCCGCGCCGCGAGCTGCTGCGAGCGCAGCGCGGCCCCCTCCTCCGCCCAGCGGGGGTCGGTCGCCCGGCCCGCGGCCGCCGTCTCGACCATGGCGGTGATGCGGGCGTGGACGGCCTTCGCCACGGGGCTGCGGGTCCCGGTGAAGGGGTGCGGCTTGTACAGGACCCGCACCGGCTCAGGGTTCGCCAGCAGTTGCCCCACGATGTTCTCGCCGGCCAGCAGGAGCGAGGTGTTCCCCGGGTTGTCGTCCCAGCCCTCCCAGGTGGGGGCGTACAGCACGGTCGGAACCGGGTGCTTCGGGGCGCCGCTCCAGGTCTGGATCGGGGCGAGCTGCGGGCGGCCCACCTCGACGATGTCCTCGTCGCGGACACCGACGTCAGCGAGCGCGAACCGGTCGCGTCCGGCCCGGCCGGCGCTCCACACCTCGTCGTAGACCTTGCTGTACGGGTTGATGCTCGCGACCTTGTCGCTGTCGCCGTGTCCGATGAAGACGTGCTTCATCGTGGGCACGCGCAGCAGGTGGATGTTCTTGCCGACGTTGGCGGCGTAGAGCGCGACGCGGACCGTGGAGAGGTCCAGGTTCATCAGGTGTGTGGCGCTCGGGACACAGATCATCGGCACCGAGGTCGGGGCGAGCTGCGGCACGATGTGGCGCTCTCGCAGGATGATCAGCGGCCGGCCGTCGAGCTGCTTCATCGTGTCCAGCCACATGTTGACCTGGTACGCCGACTCGCGGGAGCCGGAGAAGTACAGCACGACGTTCGGACGGTACTCGCGCAGCCAGTCGTCGATCGACGCCAGGACGGTGTCCACCGGCGGGACCCGGCGCCCGGGCCGCAGGTAGGGCGTCAGCGCCGCGAGGTAGGCCACCCCCAGGCCCAGGCTGACCGCCAGGCCGGCGTAGCCGATGGCGTACGTGCCGCTCTCGACCGCGATCAGCACACCCGCCAGGGCGAAGACGTCGAGGTGCAGCATCTTCTCCGCGGACCGGTGCAGCAGCGCCTTGGGCGGCGCCGCCGGGATGTTCAGCGCGCCGAGGTCGATGTTGCGGGTCACGACCGGCATCCTGCGGCGCATCCTGATCAGGGCCACGAGCGCGCCGTGCGGCGCCTGGAACCCGTAGAAAAGCAGCAGCCCGGCGATCGTCACGTAGAAGATGCGCTGGTCGGCGAACTCCATGCGGGCCAGCAGCAGGATCAGCAGCAGCTGGCGCACCAGGAACCGGATGGACAGACCGGCCCGGACCTTGCCGAGACGATTGATCAGATAACTGCCGCAGCGGTGCAGGTAATGGTCGGCGACGTACGTCGCGACCCCCGCTCCCGCGAAGATCCAGAGATTCGGGATCAGGGCGGCCAGCATTATGCACGGGTAGCCCAGCCCGATGACTGCAGCGGCGGCCAGTTCGGAACCGCTGCCCACGCGGGCCAGGCGGATGGCGGTCGAAATCACGAAGAACCTGCTCCATAGGGTGCCGGTTGTTTTTATGATCGAGAGGAGAGCGTCAGGCAGAGAAGCGCGTAGGCCGACGCCACGAACTCGGGCCTCTGTTCATCGCCCTATTGGCGACCACAGAGGCCCGAATTGTCAATTGTCAAGCAGTATTACACATCTTCCTGCCGATCAAGAACAGCCGCCAGCGCCTGCTCGAAACCGGACGCCTCCGACGCCGCACGGGTCGGGTCCACCTGCCGTACGTCGATGACGTGACCGGTGAGTTCCGACAGCAGCACGTCCAGCGACGTCCGCGCCACCGCCTCGGAGGACAGCAGCGAACCGGCCGGCTCGTCGCCGAACGCCTTGGTGCGCATAGGAGTTGCCGTGCGCTCCGGGTTGACGCAGTTGACGCGCACGCCTTCGGTCGCCCACTCGTCCGCGAGAGCCTGGGTGAGATTCACCATGGCGGCCTTCGTGGAGGAGTAGAGGCTGTACTCGGCGCGGCCGCGGGTGTAGCTGCTGGAGGTGTAGAGCAGCAGCTGGCCCTTGGTCTCGGCGAGGTACTTGTGCGAGGCGCGGGCGATCTGCACGGGGGCCAGGTAGTTGACGTTCAGCGCTTCCTGGATGGTCGTGTTGTCCGTCTCGGCGAGCTTGCCGATGCGGAGCACGCCCGCCGTGTTGATCACGTAGTCGATCCGGCCGGTCTCCGAGTACGCCTTCGACAGCGCGTCGTCGACGTGCTCGGGGTTCTCGACGTGCGTCCCGGTGGTGGAGCGGCCCAGGGCGTACACCTGGGCGCCGTAACTCTCGGCGAGGGCGGCGATGTCCGCGCCGATGCCGTACGAACCGCCGAAGACGACCAGGGTCTTGCCGGCCAGCAGTTCGCGGTAGGCGGCCTCGTCGGCCTGCTGCGGGGAGGCTGTGGTGGCGAGCTGGAAGAGCTTGTCGGCGATGAAGACGTCGACGGGCTGCGTCACCTTCATGTTGTACTCGTCACCCGCGACGACGTAGATCGGCACGTCCGGCAGGTACTTCAGCACCACCGAACAGTCGTCGGTGGCCTGGAAGTTGGGGTCGTCGGCGGCGACCTCGTACGCCCTGCGCACGGTCGACAGCTTGAAGGCCTGCGGCGTCTGGCCACGGCGCAGCCGGGACCGGTCGGGGACCTCGGTGATGAACTCGCCGTCGCCGCCGTGCGTGCGCGTCACGATGATCGTGTCGGCGGACGGGATGGCGACGTCGACCGCCTCGTAGCGCTCCAGCGCGTCGACACAGTCCTGGATCACGCGCTGTGACAGCAAGGGGCGCACCGCGTCGTGGAAGAGGACATTGCGGTCCTCACCCTCGGCGAGGCCCTCGCCGAGCGCGGAAATGGCGCGCTCGGTGGTCTCGTTGCGCGTCGCACCGCCCTCGATGATCCTGCTGACCTTCTTCAGGCCCGCCTTGGCGACGATGTTCTCGACGTCCGGGACGAAGCCCGGCGCCATCAACACGACGATGTCGTCGATGCATTCGGCCTGCTCGAAGATCGACAGCGTGTGCTCGATGACCGCCTTGCCCGCGATCTTCAGCAACTGCTTGGGAATCGACAGACCCACGCGCTGACCGGTACCGCCGGCGAGCACTACTGCTGTGGTTCGGGGCTTCGCTACGCGCTGCACAGACACACACGACCTACCTTGTGAGGGTTGGGAGACATTTGCGATGGTCGCACTCTCCGTCACCGTCTCGCAAGATGGACGTCCTTCTGCCGACACCTGTACGAAACCGACTCACAGTACGTCCGACGAAAAACGGACGGGCCGGATCTCCCCGCGCAACACCGTGAAGGTGCAGCCCGGCGAAATCCGGCCCGTCCGTTGATTCGAGAACCCGTCCCGCAGGGGTTAGAACGGGTCGAACTCGTCGTACTCGCGCTGTGCGTCGTCACGCTCGGCCTCGCGGTCACGGCGGCGGGTGGCCGCCGGACGCGGGGCCTCCAGGCGGTGGTCCTCGCCTCGGCGGCCCAGCATCTCCGCTCCGGCCATCATGGTCGGCTCCCAGTCGAAGACGACCGCGTTCTCCTCGGGTCCGATCGCGACCGCGTCGCCCGCATTGGCGCCCGCCTTCATCAGCCGGTCCTCGACACCGAGGCGGCTCAGGCGATCCGCGAGGTAGCCGACGGCCTCGTCGTTGCTGAAGTCGGTCTGACGGATCCAGCGCTCCGGCTTCTCGCCGCGCACGCGGTAGACGCCGTCCTCCTCGGTGACCGTGAAGCCTGCGTCGTCGACGGCCTTCGGGCGGATGACGACCCGGGTCGCCTCCTCCTTCGGCTTCGCCGCGCGCGCCTTGGACACGACCTCGGCGAGCGCGAAGGACAGCTCCTTGAGCCCCGTGCGCGCGACGGCGGACGCCTCGAAGACGCGGTAGCCGCGCGCCTCCAGGTCCGGGCGGATCATGTCCGCGAGGTCCTGCCCGTCCGGGATGTCGATCTTGTTGAGGACGACCACGCGCGGCCGGTCGTCGAGCCCGCCGTACTGCGACAGTTCCTCCTCGATGACGTCGAGGTCAGAGAGCGGGTCACGGTCGGACTCCAGCGTCGCGGTGTCCAGTACGTGCACGAGCACCGAGCAGCGCTCGACGTGCCGCAGGAACTCCAGGCCGAGGCCGCGGCCCTGGCTGGCGCCCGGGATGAGGCCGGGAACGTCCGCGATCGTGTAGACGGTCGAACCCGCGGTGACGACACCGAGGTTCGGTACGAGCGTGGTGAACGGGTAGTCCGCGATCTTCGGCTTGGCGGCGCTGAGCACCGAGATCAGCGAGGACTTGCCGGCGCTCGGGTAACCGACCAGCGCCACGTCGGCGACGGTCTTGAGCTCCAGGACGACGTCGCCGCCCTTGCCCGGCTCACCGAGCAGCGCGAAGCCGGGCGCCTTGCGGCGGGCCGAGGACAGTGCCGCGTTGCCGAGGCCGCCGCGGCCGCCCTCACCCGCGACGTACGTCGTGCCCTCGCCGACCATGTCGGCCAGGACGTTGCCGTCGCGGTCGAGGACCACGGTGCCGTCGGGCACCGGCAGGACCAGGTCCTGGCCGTCCTTGCCGCTGCGGTTGTCGCCCGCGCCGGGCTGGCCGTTGGTGGCCTTGCGGTGCGGGCTGTGGTGGTAGTCAAGCAGCGTGGTCACGGACTGGTCGACGACGAGGGTGACGTCGCCGCCACGCCCGCCGTTGCCGCCGTCAGGACCGCCAAGCGGCTTGAACTTCTCACGGTGTACGGAGGCGCAGCCGTGGCCTCCGTTACCCGCGGCGACATGCAGTTCGACGCGGTCCACGAAGGTGGTCATGGGTGGGTCCTCCAGTACATACGAAAATGTCTACATACGTAACGCGCCAAGGGCGGCCGCGCTTCCCCGTCACCCGGGAAAGTGCGTCCGCCCTCGGAAAGTGCTGTGTGTACCGCTCGACGAAGGCCGTGATTACTCGGCGATCGGAACGATGTTCACAACCTTGCGGCCACGGTGCGTGCCGAACTGAACCGCACCGGCGGCCAGCGCGAACAGCGTGTCGTCGCCGCCACGGCCGACGCCCGCGCCGGGGTGGAAGTGGGTGCCGCGCTGGCGGACCAGGATCTCACCGGCGTTGACAGCCTGACCGCCGAAGCGCTTAACGCCGAGCCGCTGGGCATTGGAGTCGCGACCGTTCCGAGTGGACGATGCGCCCTTCTTGTGTGCCATGTCTCAGTCCCTTACTTCGCAGCCGTGGGGATACCGGTGACCTTGATCGCCGTGTACTGCTGGCGGTGACCCTGGCGACGGCGGTAGCCGGTCTTGTTCTTGTACCGAAGGATGTCGATCTTGGCACCCTTGTGGTGGTCCACGACCTCGGCGGTGACCTTGATGCCGGCCAGGACCCACGGGTCGCTGGTGACGGCGTCGCCGTCGACAACGAGCAAGGTCGAGAGCTCGACCGTGTCGCCAACCTTGGCAGTGGAAATCTTGTCAACCTCAACGATGTCGTCGACAGCAACCTTGTGCTGGCGACCACCGCTGCGCACGATGGCGTACACGCGGATCTCTCTTTCGCTCGGAACGGGACCCCTGATGCCAGCCGCTCGCACGGGCCGGGGCCCGCGACGAATCCGAATGGACGAGCGGCCTCTGACAGCGCACCCCACGGAGAACCCGAAGGAATGCTGAAAGGGAGATGCTCAGGAGATGGCGTGCATAAAAACACGCCGACGGTCAAGAGTACGGGCCCCCGCAGGGAGGGTCAAACCGGCCCCGGCGCAGCTCTCCCCCCGCCAGGCGGGGCCGGCGGGGGGAGAGTGAACCGGAGGTCAGTCCTCGGTGGTGGCGGCCGAGACCGCCGACTGCGACTGCTGGTCGGCAGCCACGGTCTTCTTCGAAGCCGACGCCTTCTTGGCCGTCGTCTTCTTGGCGACGGTCTTCTTGGCCGCCGTCTTCTTCGTGGCGGCCGCCTTCTTCGCCGGGGCCTTCTTGGCGGCCTTACGGACCGCCTTCTTGGCCGGAGCCGCGCCTTCCGCGTCGGCCTCGGCCGGAGCGGCGTCGCCGGCAGCGGCACCGGCTCCGGCGCTCGCCTCGGCCCTAGCCTCGGCCGCCGGGGCCTCGACGACCAGCACGGCCGCGTCGTCCGCGCCCTTGGGCGACCCGGCAGGCGCGGACGCCTTACGGGTCGCACGACGGCGCGCACGCGGCGCAGCAGCGGCTTCGGGCTCCGCGGCTGCCTCGGCCACCGGCTCGGCGGCCTTGGGCTCCTCGGCCTTCGGCTCCACCACGGGGGCGGGGGCGACGACCTGGATGTCCTCAACGACCTCGACCGCCTCGGCGGACTTGGGCGCACCGGCCGGTGCCGACGCCTTGCGGGTCGCCCGACGCCGCGTACGGGCCGGTGCGGCCTCGGGCTGCGGCTCGGACAGCGCCTCGGGCACCTCAGGCGTCTCAGGCGTCTCGGGCTGCGAAGCCGTCACGGCCTCGGCCGGCGTAGCCGCCTGCGGAGCGCGCTCCGGCTCTTCGGCCCGCACCGGAGCTGCCGCCCTGGGCGCGCCGGCCGGAGCCGACGCCTTCCGGGACGCGCGACGGCGCGAACGGCCACGCCCCGCGGCCGCCTCGGCCTCGGCGGCGCTGCTGTACAGCTCCTCGTCGGCCTCGAACACGGGCTCCGGGAGGGCCAGCGGCGCAGCCACCTCGGCGGCGAGCTCGTCCTCGGTCTCCACCTCGATGTCGGCCTCGGCCGACTCGGCGCTCTCGATCTCGTGGTCGTGCGGGTGCTCCGCACCGCCACGACCCCGCTTCTTGGCCCGCTTGCCGCCGCCACCGCCACCGGCCGATGTCGGCTGCTCCATGTGCACGATCACGCCGCGCCCGTTGCATTGGACGCAGGTCTCGGAGAACGACTCCAGCAGACCCTGGCCCACCCGCTTGCGGGTCATCTGGACCAGGCCCAGCGAGGTGACCTCGGCGACCTGGTGCTTCGTACGGTCGCGTCCCAGGCACTCCAGCAGGCGCCGCAGCACCAGGTCCCGGTTCGACTCCAGCACCATGTCGATGAAGTCGATGACGACGATGCCGCCCAGGTCGCGCAGCCGCAGCTGGCGCACGATCTCCTCGGCCGCCTCCAGGTTGTTCCTGGTGACGGTCTCCTCAAGGTTGCCGCCCTGCCCGGTGAACTTGCCGGTGTTGACGTCGACGACGATCATCGCCTCGGTCTTGTCGATGACCAGCGAACCACCGCTCGGCAGATAGACCTTACGGTCCAGGGCCTTCATCAGCTGCTCGTCGATCCGGTACGTCGCGAAGACATCGACCTCCGACGTCCAGCGCGACAGCCGGTCCGTCAGGTCGGGGGCGACATGGGCGACGTAGCCGTGGATGGTCTCCCACGCCTCGCTGCCGCTGACGATCACCTTCGAGAAGTCCTCGTTGAAGATGTCGCGCACGACGCGCACCGTCATGTCCGGCTCGCCATAGAGCAGCGTCGGCGCGCTGGTCGCGCCGGTGGTCTTCGACTTCCGCTGGATGTCCTCCCACTGCGACTGGAGGCGCTCGACGTCACGGCGCAGCTCGTCCTCGCTCGCACCCTCGGCGGCGGTGCGCACGATGACGCCCGCGTCCTCGGGGACGATCTTCTTGAGAATGGTCTTCAGGCGGGAACGCTCGGTGTCGGGCAGCTTGCGGCTGATGCCGGTCATCGAGCCCTCGGGCACGTAGACCAGGTAGCGGCCGGGCAGCGAGACCTGGCTGGTCAGGCGGGCGCCCTTGTGGCCGATCGGGTCCTTCGTGACCTGCACGAGCACCGACTGGCCCGACTTGAGAGCGGTCTCGATGCGGCGCGGGCCGTGGCCCATGCCGAGCGCGTCGAAGTTGACCTCACCGGCGTACAGGACGGCGTTGCGGCCCTTGCCGATGTCGACGAAGGCGGCCTCCATCGACGGCAGTACGTTCTGGACCTTGCCCAGGTAGACGTTGCCGACGTACGAGGTCGACTCCTCCTTGTTGACATAGTGCTCGACGAGGATGTCGTCCTCGAGCACGCCGATCTGGGTGCGGTCGCCGTGCTGACGTACGACCATGACCCGCTCGACGGCCTCACGGCGGGCCAGGAACTCGGCCTCCGTGATGATCGGGACACGTCGGCGGCCCTGCTCACGGCCCTCGCGGCGGCGCTGCTTCTTGGCCTCCATGCGGGTCGAGCCCTTGATGGACTGGACCTCGTCGAAGCCGGTGCCGGGCTCGCGCTCTTCCTTCTTGCGCGGCTCGCGGACCTTGACGACCGTACGCTCCGGGTCGTCCGAGCCGTTGTCGGCGTCGGTGCCGGAGTCGCCACTGCGACGGCGGCGACGGCGGCGGCGACGGCTGGAGGCGGAACCCGAACCGTTGTCGCCGTCCTCGTCAGCGTCGGCTTCAGCGTCGGCGGCGGCGTCGGCCGCGCGGGCCGCGTCGGCGGAGTCGGTCTCGTCGCGGCCCTTGCCTGCCCCGTCCTGCTGCTCGGCGCGGCCCTCGTCCGACTCGTCGGCGTCCTCGGCGTCGGCGGGCTCGCCACGGCGACGGCGACGGCCACCGCGGCGACGGCGGCGCGCCCTGCGGTCCTCGGCGTCGTCCGCGTCGTCGCGGTCCGCGCCGGAGGTGTCGGCGGCGTCCTCAGCTTCGTCGGCGTCCTGCGCGCGCTCGTCCTCGACGCCCTTCTGCGGCTCGGGCTCGGGCGCGGTCGCGGTCGCGGTCGCGGTCGCGGTCGCGGTCTCAACGAATCGTTCGGCCTTGGCCGGACGCTCGGTGCGCTCGTCCTCGGCGGGCTCACCGCGACGGCGGCGACGGCGGCCGCGCGAGCCGGTCTGCGGGGCGGGGGCGGTCTCGGCGACCGTCTCCTCCTCGGCCTCTTCCGTGTACTCGGGGTACTCCGGCTCGGCACCGCGAGCGGCAGCGGCAGCCGCAGCCGTCTCCGGGGTCTGGAACATCGGCTCGGTGAAGACCGGGGCCTGGAACACGGCGACAGCCGGCCGCGTGGCGCGGCGGCGCGAGCGCGGCGGCTCCTCGGCCGCGTTTCCGGCGGGCTCGGCGGACTTTGCGGGCTTCGGCGTGGTCTCGGCTGCCGCGGCCTCGTCGGCGGCCTTGCGGCCGGCGCGGCGACGCGGCGTACGGCGCGGGGTCTCCTCGGCCTCGGCGGCCACGGGCTCGGCCGGGGTGGGCTCGGCCGGGCGGGCTTCCTCGGCGGCGGGTGCCTCTTCGGCCTTCGGCTCGCTGCGGGGCGCGCCGGCGGGCGCGGTGGCCTTGCGGGTCGCCCGGCGGCGGCCGCGGCCACGCGGCGCCTCATCGGCGCTCTCGTCGGCGGAGGCGGACTCGTCCGCCACAGCGGCAGGCACCGCGGCAGCCTCGGGCGACGCGGGTGCGGCCTCGACGACGGTCTCGACAGGCGCAGCGCTCTCCTCGCTCTTCGGCGCACCGGCGGGCGCGGTCGCCTTACGGGTCGCACGACGACGCGCACGAGCCGGCGGAGCGGCCTCCTCGACGACCTCTGCCACAGCCTCGGGCTCAGGCTCGGCCTCGGAGCCGGTCTCGGGAGTCGCAGCGGCGTCCTCACCCTTCGGCGCACCCGCGGGCGCGGTCGCCTTACGGGTCGCACGACGACGCGCACGAACCGGCGGAGCCGCCTCTTCCGCGGCTGCTACGGCGGCGGGCTCAGGCTCGGGCTCGGAGCCGGTCTCGGGAGTCGCAGCGGCGTCCTCGCCCTTCGGCGCACCCGCCGGCGCGGTCGCCTTACGGGTCGCACGACGACGCGCACGAACCGGCGGAGCCGCCTCTTCCGCGGCTGCTACGGCGGCGGGCTCTTCGGCCGCGGGCTCGTCGGCGGCAGCCACCGGGGCCTCCTCGGCCACTACGGCCTTCGGCGCACCCGCAGGCGCGGTCGCCTTGCGCGTGGCGCGGCGGCGCGGACGGGCCGGCGCGGCCGACTCGGTGTTCTCTGCGGCGTTGTTCTGCGCGGCCTCGGCCGCGTCATTGGTGTCGCTCACGGCACCCTCTCCGGCCGGTATGGCCGGAGCCGCGGCCTCTGTGATCTCGGCGGTCTCGGCGGTCACCACGGCCTTCGCGTCGCCGGACGGAGGTCCGGCGGCGCGCGAAGCGGCGCGGCGCCGGCGGCGCGGCGGCAGCGTGTCGCTGGGTGAGTTGTTGTCGGATTCCCCGGCGGTACGCGCGGTACCTGCCGAGGGCTCGGTGGAATCGGTCGGCTCAAGCATTGCGGGCGGTTCTCCCGTCGCGCTCCCGGGCGCCACGCCTGATCCGGTCCGGTTCGGTCCGCTCGATGAACGCGGTACCGCCGTCCGGGGCGCGGGCGCCGCACGGGAGCTGTTGTCTAGCTCGCCGGTTCCGTCCGCGTGATGCGCACGGCCTGGCGAAAGTCTTCTGGCCATTGCGCGGCCCGACCCAGGTGGCTCCCGAGTGCCAGGGCTGCGCTACAACGACCGCCCTACGCGGAACCTGCACCTTCCGGCGCCTTCGCGGCGGTCAGTCCGGCGGCCATGGGTGTGGCGGCCGTGACTGCCTCGCGGTCGGGCGCGAGCGGGTCGGTCACCGTGCCGGTCTCCTCGTCGAAGAGCCCCTGCGCCAGCCTGGTCACCGCTGCGGCAACCGGCGGCGCCAGGTCGGCCACGGCTCGGAGACCGGACAGGACGTCGTCGGGTCGTACGGCGGGTGTTGCGTGCCGAACAACCAGGCGCAGTATCGCACAGGCGTCGTCCCTGGGCCTATCGGCCTGCGGAGCGGCTGCCTGCAGATTCGCGACGGCACCGCGCGCGTCGAAGGACCTCATGCCGTTCTTGGTACGGCGCTGGACCTCGACGCTCTCCGCCGCGAGGAAGGCCGTCACCGCCTTCTCCGCGTCCTGGACCGCGACTCCGTCGAGCCGCAGCTCCCACACCGACGCCTGCAGCCGGTCAGCGAGTCCAGACGTACGCGCCTCGACCGCGTCGGTGATGTCGAGCCCGTCCGGCAGTGACTCGTTGAGCAGCTCGCGCAGCTCGTCGGGATCGCGCGGGGCGGTCAGTGCGATTTCCAGGTACTCGGCCTCGCTGCCGGTGCCGGTGGGTGCGGCATTGGCGTACGAGACCTTCGGGTGCGGGGTGAAGCCGGCCGAGTAGGCCATGGGCACGTCGGCGCGGCGCAGCGCCCGCTCGAAGGCGCGCTGGAAGTCGCGGTGGCTGGTGAACCGGAGGCGGCCGCGCTTGGTGTAGCGCAGTCGGATGCGCTGCACCGCCGGTGCGGGCGGCGGGCCTTCGGGCTGTCGCTTGCCCAGTGGTTCTTCTCCTCGTGCGGGGCGGCGCGCTGTCCGCGCACCACCCTCCGGCGTGGTGGTGTCCCCGATGGGGCGTCCGCCGCCCGGCTCACCCCTGCGAATCAGTCCTGCAGGGAGATCTCGGACGCGGGTGCCGCGCTGGGGGCAGTCGTCTTACTACCCAGAGTACGCGCAGCAGCCCCCACCGGTTCCCCGGCCTCGCCCGACGCCCGTCCCGGCACGGCGGTGCGGGCCCGGAGCGCCCTCGGCCCGGACCGGGTCCCGGTCCGGGCCTTCGGCACTGTGCCGCCGCGCTACTTGACGACCGTCAGCGGCAGCAGCTTCTTGCCTGTCGGGCCGATCTGGATACTCGTGTCGAGCTGAGGACACACGCCACAGTCGAAGCACGGCGTCCAGCGGCAGTCCTCGACCTCGGTCTCGTCCAACGAGTCCTGCCAGTCCTCCCAGAGCCAGTCCTTGTCCAGGCCCGAGTCCAGGTGGTCCCAAGGCAGGACTTCCTCGTACGTGCGCTCACGCGTCGTGTACCAGTCGACGTCCACGCCGAAGTCCGGCAGCGTCTTCGCGGCGGCTTCCATCCAGCGGTCGTACGAGAAGTACTCGCGCCAGCCGTCGAAGCGGCCGCCGCCCTCGTAGACGGCGCGGATGACCGAGCCGATGCGCCGGTCGCCGCGTGAGAGCAAGCCCTCGACGATGCCGGGCTTGCCGTCGTGGTAGCGGAAGCCGATGGAACGGCCGTACTTCTTGTCGGCGCGGATCTTGTCCCGCAGCTTCTCCAGACGCGCGTCCGTCTCCTCGGCGCTGAGCTGCGGCGCCCACTGGAACGGGGTGTGCGGCTTGGGTACGAAACCGCCGATGGAGACCGTGCAGCGGATGTCGTTCTGGCCCGAGACCTTGCGGCCCTCGGCGATGACCTTGACGGCCATGTCGCCGATCTGGAGCACGTCCTCGTCGGTCTCGGTCGGCAGGCCGCACATGAAGTACAGCTTCACCTGGCGCCAGCCGTTGCCGTACGCCGTCGAGACCGTCCGGATCAGGTCCTCTTCGGAGACCATCTTGTTGATGACCTTGCGGATGCGTTCCGACCCGCCCTCGGGGGCGAAGGTGAGGCCGGACCTGCGGCCGTTCCTGGTCAGCTCGTTGGCGAGGTCGATGTTGAAGGCGTCCACGCGGGTTGACGGCAGGGAGAGGCCGATCTTGTCCTCCTCGTACCGGTCGGCGAGCCCCTTGGCGACTTCCGCGATCTCAGTGTGGTCCGCCGAGGACAGCGACAGCAGGCCGACCTCCTCGAAGCCGGTCGCCTTGAGACCCTTCTCGACCATCTCGCCGATGCCGGTGATGCTTCGCTCCCGCACGGGGCGCGTGATCATGCCGGCCTGGCAGAAACGGCAGCCGCGGGTGCAGCCGCGGAAGATCTCGACGGACATCCGCTCGTGGACGGTCTCGGCGAGCGGGACCAGCGGCTGCTTCGGGTAGGGCCACTCGTCGAGGTCCATGACGGTGTGCTTGGACACCCGCCACGGCACGCCGGACCTGTTCGGTACGACACGGGCGATACGGCCGTCGGGCAGATACTCGACGTCGTAGAACCGCGGCACGTACACGCTTCCGGTCCTGCTCAGCCGGAACAGCACCTCCTCGCGCCCGCCGGGACGGCCCTCGGCCTTCCAGGCACGGACGATCTCGGTGATCTCCAGCACGGCCTGCTCGCCGTCGCCGATCACCGCGCAGTCGATGAACTCCGCGACCGGCTCGGGGTTGAAGGCGGCGTGGCCGCCCGCGAGCACGATGGGGTCGTCGAGCGTGCGGTCCTTGGACTCCAGCGGGATGCCGGCGAGGTCCAGGGCGGTGAGCATGTTCGTGTAGCCCAGCTCGGTGGAGAAGCTGAGCCCGAAGATGTCGAAGGCGCGGACCGGACGGTGCGCGTCCACCGTGAACTGCGGGACCTTGTGCTCACGCATCAGCGCTTCGAGGTCCGGCCACACGCTGTAGGTGCGCTCCGCGAGGACGCCCTCGCGCTCGTTCAGTACCTCGTAGAGGATCATGACGCCCTGGTTGGGCAGACCGACCTCGTAGGCGTCCGGGTACATGAGCGCCCACCGGACATCGGTGGCGTCCCAGTCCTTGACGGTGGAGTTGAGTTCGCCGCCGACGTACTGGATCGGCTTCTGGACATGCGGGAGAAGCGCTTCCAGGCGTGGGAAGACCGACTCGACAGGCATCGTGTGTCTCTCATGAGCGGGCAGGGTGACCATCCAGCGTACCCCGACGCTCAGCCGCCCAGATCCGCCCGGAGTTTCGCCCCCGACGCCAGCTCCCAGGCCTGCGGCAGCTCGCGCTCCCGGGCGTCGGCGGCCGCTTCCTCCTGGCCGTACAACAGGCCCCAGGTGAACGCCGTCTCGCCCGCCGCGTGGGACTGGACGGCCAGCGTCCGCAAGGCCTCGCGGGCCACCACGCTGTCCTGGTGCTCGCCGAGTACGGACTGAACAGCCTTCACCCGCTTCGCGAACCGCTTGGCGGGCTTGCCCAGGGCGGGTTTGGCGGCGTCGGCGGCGTAGCGGGTGCGCTTGGCGGCCTTACGGGCGTCATGCATGGCCAGATCACGTTCCTCGCCGGGAGGCAGGGCGAGCGCCCGCTCCATCCGGGTGGCGAGGCGGGCGTAATCCTTCCGGATCGCCTTGGGCAGCCGCTTCGTGGCGGGCTTCGAAGCGGCCGGGAGCAGCGGCGGGTCGGCGAGGAGCCCGTGCAGGGTGCGCAGGAGGTCGAGGTGGCGCTTGCTGTCGAGTACGGCGAGGGTCTTGCCGCGGGAGCCGGTGCGGCCGGCGACGGACCAGATGCGCAGCCGGCCCTGGACGGGGCCGAGGAGGAGGGGGTGCGGGAGCTGTCCGACGCGGGTCTGGATGCGGTCGTCGAGGACCTCCTGGTCGCGGTCCACGCCCAGTTCCTGGGCCAGCCATCTGAGTTCGGCGGCGATCGGGTCGGTGACCTCGCGGTCGAGGATCTTGCGGTAGGTGCGGAACGCGCTGCGCATGCGGCGGGTGGCCACCCGCATCTGGTGCACGGAGTCGGGCAGGTCGCGCCGGACGGCGGGGTCGTACGCCACGAGGGCGTCGTACTGCCGGCGGAGGTACGTGAGGACGTGGTCGCCCGCGGTGTGCGAGGCGGCGGCGGGCGGCGCGGAGGTCTTCGCGGCCGGCACCGTGTCCTGGAGTGCGCGGGCCAGCTTGGAGGCGTACGACGCGGGGCGCAGCCCGGCCTTGCGGAGTTTCTTCTCTACGGCGTCGAGTACGGCGGGGTCGCCCTGGTCGGCGAGTTCGACCTCGATCTCGGTCCAGCGGACGGCTGTGACGAGGGCCGTGCCGCCCCCGGCTGCGGGGCCGGCGCCGGAGCCCGCGGCGCCCAGCCGCTCGGCCGTGACGGAGTCGACGCTGACCTCGGCGAGCAGTTCGCCGCGCGCGTCGAGCAGATGGCGCAGGTCGCGCGAGGAGCGCAGCCGCACGACGGGAGCGATCGCGTCATCCAGGGTCCTGGAGCGGAGGAGGCCCTTGATCGAGCCGGGGACCGTGTCGCCCAGCGGGGCGCGGATCTCGTCGCGTACGTCCGGGGAGACGGGAAGTTTGAGGTGCCAGCCCGCGTCATCGCCTCCGGTGCGGCGGCGCAGGGTGATGGAGTCGGCGGCCAGCCGCAGGTCCTGGGTGTCGTAGTAGACCGCGTCGAGTTCCGCGACGCCCTTGTCCTGGACGGTCGAGACTCCGGCCACCCGGGTGAGGTCGGGCAGCCGGACCCCGTCATTGGCTTCGTACTTGCGCTCGATTTCTCGCTTGATGTCCGCCATGAATCGAATCTAGTCGCGATTGCGGCTCCATGACAGGCCCCGAAAGAGCTACCGGGCAGAGCTGCCAGGCAGAGCTACCGGGCCGGGCTACGGCGCAGCGCCTACGCCGACATGGGCCGTTGCACCCTGATCGACTGGAGCAGGCCGATCGCCACCCAGACCGCGAACATCGATGATCCTCCGTACGAGACGAAGGGCAGCGGCAGTCCGGCCACCGGCATGATGCCGAGCGTCATGCCGATGTTCTCGAAGGACTGGAAGGCGAACCAGGCGATGATGCCGCCGGCCACGATCGTGCCGTACAGCTCCGTCGTCTCGCGTGCGATGCGGCAGGCGCGCCACAGGACGACGCCGAGCAGCAGCAGGACCAGGCCGGCGCCGAGGAACCCGAGTTCCTCGCCGGCCACGGTGAAGACGAAGTCCGTCTGCTGTTCGGGGACGAACTGTCCGGTGGTCTGGCTGCCCTTGAAGAGCCCGGTGCCGGTGAGGCCGCCGGAGCCGATCGCGATACGCGCCTGGTTGGTGTTGTAGCCGACGCCCGCGGGATCGAGTTCGGGGTTGGCGAACGCCGCGAAACGGTTGATCTGGTACTCGTCGAGCAGGCCGATCTGCCACACGATCAGCGCTCCGGCGGCGCCCGTGCCGACCAGGCCCAGCACCCAGCGGTTGGAGGCACCGGAGGCCAGCAGCACGCCGAGGATGATGACCGCGATCACCATGACCGACCCGAGGTCGGGCATCAGCATGATGATGACGATCGGCACCACGGCCAGGCCGAGCGCCTTGACGACGGTGCGGTGGTCGGGGTGCTGCTGGTCGCCGGCGTCGACGCGGGCGGCCAGCAGCATGGCCATGACCAGGATGATCGTGATCTTGGTGAACTCGGAGGGCTGGAGGGAGAAGCCGCCACCGACCACGATCCACGCGTGCGCGCCGTTGATCGTCGCGCCGAGCGGGGTGAGCACAGCGGCGACCAGGACCACCGAAAGCCCGTACAGGACCGGCACGGCGCCGCGCAGGGTGCGGTGGCCGAGCCAGATGGTGCCGACCATCAGGGCGAGGCCGATGCCGGTGTTGAGGATGTGGCGCCAGAGGAAGTACTCCGGGTCGCCCTGGTTGAGCGTGTCGCGGCCGCGGGTCGCGGACCACACCAGCAGCGCGCCGATGACCGACAGCGCGAGGGACGCGCCGAGCAGCGGCCAGTCGAGTCTGCGCACCATGGAGTCGCGGGCGGTGAGCTTGGCCAGGCTGCCGCGCTCGGGAGCGTAGCGCTGGATGGAGAAGCCGTGCGGGCTGTTCATCAGTCTCTCCTGCCGATCGCGAGCTGCTGCGCGTCGGCCGGCGGCTTGGGCTTCTCGGGTACGTACGGCTTGATCTGGGGGGCGTCGATGGTTCCGTCTCCGCCGACCTTGGGAAGTGCCTTCTGCGGCTCGGGCAGCAGGGCCTTCTTCTTGTTGATCTTGCCGTCTTCGCTGACGCCGTACAGGGCGTTGTAGATCTTGCGTACGGCGGGTCCTGAGGCACCGGAGCCCGTACCACCCTGGGAGATCGTCATGACGATCGTGTAGTCGTCGGTGTACGTCGCGAACCACGAGGTGGTCTGTTTGTCGTAGACCTGGGCGGTGCCGGTCTTGGCGCGCATCGGGATCTTGTCCTGCGGCCAGCCGCCGAACCGCCAGGCGGCGGTGCCGCCGGGCTCGACAACCGCCCGCAGGCCCTTGTCGAGGTCGCTGACGGTCTGGGCGTCGACCGGCAGCTTGCCGTGGGCCTTGGGCTTGATCTCTTCGACCTTCTTGCCGTCCGGGCTGATCACGGCCTTGCCCACGGTGGGCTCGTAGAGGGTTCCGCCGTTGCTGATGGCGGCGTAGGCGGTGGCCATCTGGATGGGGGTCACGAGGACGTCGCCCTGGCCGATGGCGTAGTTGATGCTGTCGAAGGCCTTCAGCTGGTTGCCTTCGAGGCAGCTCTCGTAGGCGATCTGCTCGACGTAGGTGCCGCCCTTCTTGCCCTGCTTGCACCAGGAGTCCTTGTTGGCCTTCCAGAAGTTCTGCTTCCACTCACGGTCGGGGATGCGGCCCTTGACCTCGTTCGGCAGGTCGATGCCGGTTTCGGCGCCGAGTCCGAAGTCGTGGGCGGTCCGGTAGAACCAGTCGTTGGCGTTCTTCTTCGGCCTTATGCCGCCGTCGCGTTGCCACTCCTTGTGGCCGAGGGCGTAGAAGACGGTATTGCAGGAGAACTTGAGGGCGTCGCCGAGGCTGATGGGACCGTGCCCCTTGGACTCGAAGTTCGCGAAGCTCCGGTTGCCGAGGCTGTAGGAGCTGCTGCAGTTGTAGCGGCCGTCGAAGGGGTAGCCGGCCCGCACGGCCGCGCTCGCCGACACCACCTTGAAGATGGAGCCCGCGGGTGCCTGGCCCTGGATGGCCCGGTTGAGCAGCGGGTAGTTGGCTTTCTTACCGGTGAGTCTGGCGTACTCCTTGCCGGAGATGCCGCCGACCCAGGCGTTCGGGTCGTAGTCGGGCTGGGAGGCCATGGAGACGACGCGGCCGGTCTTGGACTCCATGACGACGACGGCGCCCGAGTCGGCCTCGTACTTGCGCCCGGTGACCTTGTCGGTCTCCTTCCGGGCGGTCTTCATCGCCTCATGGAGCTCGAACTCGGCGACCGCCTGTACCCGGGCGTCGATGGAGGTGACGACGTTGGCGCCGGGGACCGTCGGGTCGTTCTCGGCCTCCCCCATGACGCGGCCGAGGTTGTCGACCTCATAGCGGGTGACGCCGGCCTTGCCGCGCAGTTCCTTGTCGTACGTACGCTCAAGTCCGGAGCGGCCGACCTGGTCGGAGCGCAGATACGGCGACGGGCCGTCCTTCGCCTTCTCGATCTCGTCGTCCGTGACGGGCGAGAGGTAGCCGAGGACCTGGGCGGCCCTGGACTTGCCGGGCGCCGCGTAGCGCCGTACGGCCATGGGTTCGGCGGTGATCCCCGGGAAGTCCTCGGCGCGTTCGCGGATCTGGAGTGCCTGCTGGGTGGTGGCCTCGTCGGTGACGGGGATCGGCTGGTAGGGCGAGCCGTTCCAGCAGGGCTTGGGGGTCTCGGAGTCGCAGAGCCTGACCTTGCCCTGGATCTCTTTGTCCGTCATCCCGAGGACTTCGGCGAGGACGGCTAGGACGGACTTGCCGTCGTCCTTTATCTTCATCAGCTCCGTGCGGCTGGCGGAGACGACGAGGCGGGTCTCGTTGTCGGCGAGCGGCACGCCGCGGGCGTCGAGGATCGAGCCGCGGACGGCGGGCTGGACGACCTGTTGCACGCCGTTTCCGGCGGCTTCGGCGGTGTACTCGTCGCCGTTGCGGATCTGGAGGTACCAGAGGCGGCCGCCGAGGGTCAGGAGCAGGGAGACGACGAGGACCTGGATGATGATGAGCCGGGTCTGGACCCTGGGGGTCCTGCCGGTCTCGGGAATGTTGCTCACGCCGTCCCCTCCGTGATGCGAGCTGTCACAGTCGCTTGCCCCCCTTGATACGTCCGGCCCGCGCGGCCCGTGAGCGCGCGGTCTTGATCCTCATCCCGCCGCGCTGGCCGCCGATGCGCAGGCCGGTGCCCGAGGCGAGCCAGCCGGAGGCCACGTCGCCGCCGCCGTTGCCGCTCTGGGTGTCGACGAGCGGATCGTTCTCGGCGCGTCTGGCCAGTGCCATGACGACCGGCACGACGAACGGGGCGAGCAGCAGGTCGTACAGCGCGGAGGTGAACAGCAGTCCGACGATGCCGACATGGCGGGCCGCGGTGTCACCGACGAGGGCGCCCACCGAGGCGTACAGCAGGGTGGAGCCGAGGGCGGCCGCGACGACGGCGACCATCGGGCCGGTCGCGGATCTGAGCTGCCCGCTCTCCGGCTTGGCGAGGCCCGCGAGGTAGCCGATGAGGCACAGGACCAGCGCGTAGCGGCCGACCGCGTGGTCGGCGGGCGGGGCGAGGTCGGCGAGGAGGCCCGCGCCGAAACCGATGAGCGCGCCGCTGACGTGCCCGTACACGAAGGCCAGCCCAAGGACGACCAGGAGCATCATGTCCGGTACGGCGCCCGGCAGTTGCAGTCTGGCCAGGACGCTGACCTGGACGACCAGGGCGACGAACACCAGGGCCACGGAGAGCAGCATCCGGTTGAAGCGCATGGGGGGTCAGCTCCTACGGGGTGCCGTCGGCGGCGGCGGGCGGCGCCGACGGGGGGACGGTGACGGTCACCGTGGGCGTGGGTTTGGGGCCCGCCGGCTTGGGCGGCAGGACGGTGTCGCGGGGGTCCGTACGGGGAGCTTCTACGACGACGCCGACGATGTCGAGCCGGCTGAAGCCGACGTACGGGCGAACGTAGACGGTACGGGTGAGGTCACCGCCGGACGGGTCGACGCGGGAGACCTCGCCGACCGGGACACCCGGCACGAAGGGCCGGTCGCCCTGCGAGCCGAACGTGACCAGCCGGTCGCCGGCCTTGACCTTGGCCTTGCCGTTCAGCATCTGCACGGCGAGCGGGCGGTCGCCCTGGCCGGTGGCGAAGCCGAGTTCGGCCGTCTTCTCCAGCCGGGTGCCGACGGTGAAGTCCGGGTCGTTGGCGAGCAGCACGGTCGCCGCGTCGGGGCCGACGGTGGTCACGCGGCCGACGAGTCCGTCACCGTTGAGCACCGTCATGTCGCGCTTGATGCCGTCGTTGGTGCCCGCGTCGATGGTGGCGGTCCAGGAGAACCCCTGGGCCGCTCCTATACCGATGATCTCGGCGCCCTTGATGCCGTACTGGCCGGCGCCGGCCGTCTTGAGGAGGCGGTCCAGTTCGCGTACGCGGCTGCGGTTGCGGTCGTCGCTGCCGAGCTTCTGCTTGAGTGCGGCGTTCTCCCGCTCCAGCACGGCGAGGCGGTCATGGCGCTGACCGGAGTCCCGGATCGCGCCGATGGCGTTTCCGATCGGGTTGACGGCGGTGGAGACCCCGTTCTCCACCGGTCCGAAGACGGTGGCGGCGGCTCTCCTGGCCCCGTCGACCGGCGACTGTTCGCCACCGCGGATGTCCACCGTAATCAAAGCGAATGCGATGGCGATCAGCAGCACCAGGAGCAGCCGGCTCTCTCGTGTGTCCCTCACGTGCGGCGGCCGTGCCTTCCTCGTCGGGATTGTCGTGCCTGTGTATCGCGGAGAGGATCACCGCCGGGGCTGGGCGTCCAGCACCTGCTGGAGCGCCTCGAACTCCTCGACGCACTTGCCCGCGCCGAGCGCGACGGAGTCGAGCGGGTCCTCGGCGATGTGGATCGGCATGCCGGTCTCGCGGCGCAGCCGTTCGTCGAGACCGCGCAGCAGGGCGCCGCCGCCGGTGAGAACGATGCCGCGGTCCATGACGTCGCCGGACAGCTCGGGCGGGCACTTGTCGAGCGTCGTCTTCACGGCGTCGACGATGGCGTTGACCGGCTCCTCGATGGCCTTGCGGACCTCGGCAGCGGAGATCACGACGGTCTTGGGCAGACCCGAGACGAGGTCGCGGCCGCGGATCTCGGTGTGCTCGTCCTTCTCGAGGTCGTACGCCGACCCGATGGTGATCTTGATCTGTTCGGCGGTGCGCTCACCGAGCAGGAGGGAGTACTCCTTCTTGATGTGCTGGATGATCGCGTTGTCCAGCTCGTCGCCGGCGACCCGGATCGACTGTGCCGTGACGATTCCTCCGAGCGAGATGACCGCGACCTCGGTGGTGCCGCCACCGATGTCGACGACCATGTTGCCGGTGGCCTCGTGGACGGGCAGGCCCGAACCGATGGCCGCGGCCATGGGCTCCTCGATGATGTGCACCTGACGGGCACCGGCCTGCGTGGACGCCTCGATGACGGCGCGGCGCTCGACTCCGGTGATGCCGGAGGGTACGCACACGACGACCCGGGGACGGGCCAGGTAACGGCGCTTGTGGATCTTCAGGATGAAATAGCGGAGCATCCGCTCGGTGATCTCGAAGTCGGCGATGACGCCGTCCTTCAGCGGCCGGACGGCAACGATGTTGCCCGGCGTCCGGCCGATCATCTTCTTCGCCTCGGAACCCACGGCGAGAATGCCGCCGGTGTTCGTGTTGATGGCGACGACGGAGGGCTCGTTGAGCACGATCCCTTTGCCCCTGACGTACACCAGCGTGTTGGCGGTCCCGAGGTCGACAGCCATGTCACGGCCGATGAACGACATTGAGTTCCCCTTGTTCCCCATGAGGATGCGTCGGGCCTTCCCAAGTGGAGCGGTTGGCTTTGAGGTCGGCGAAGTGGGTGCTGCGGGCGTGGAGACTTCCATCGTAATGGTGCCGCCTGCACGGACGCAGCGCGAGGGTCCTTCGCCATTGTGAGCGGAACACGTACCCGCCCCAGTAATGGTGACGTCGTGTCGGAGGGATGCGTTCCCAGCATCGTCTCGCATATGCCGGGGGGCGACCGAATTACTTCGGTCGCCCCAAGGCGCACGACTCTGAATGGCTGACGTTATGTCAGGAAATGCCGGGGAAGAAAAGCTTCAGTTCCCGCTCGGCGGACTCCTCGGAGTCCGAAGCGTGGATCAGATTTTCCCGGACGATGGTTCCGAAATCGCCACGAATGGAGCCGGGCGTTGCCGCAATCGGGTCAGTGGGACCCGCCAGTCGGCGTACACCCTCGATGACGCGCTCACCCTCGGCGACGAGAGCGACGACCGGGCCGGACGACATGAACTCCACGAGCGGCTCGTAGAACGGGCGGCCCTTGTGCTCACCGTAGTGCTGCTCCAGCGTCGCCTGGTCGAGGCCGCGCATCTCCAGCGCGGTGATCTTCCAGCCGGCCTTGCGCTCGATACGGCCGACGATCTCGCCGATCAGCCCACGCCTGACGGCGTCCGGCTTGAGAAGGACGAGGGTGCGCTGAGTCATGTACGGCTCCTAGCGGGCATAGCGAATGCGATGCCCAGAGGCTACAAGGGCACGCCACGGCCCCCGCACCCGGACGCCCCCTATGCCTGGCCCGGTGCGCCGGCCTCGGTTCCCGCCTCCGCCTGCGCGGCCCACTTCGCCTTGGCCTCGTCGATCTTGCGCCCGTAATGGATGGACGCCCACCACAGGCCCGCGAAGACCGCGCCAAGGAAGAACATCATCGGGACCACGAAACCGCTCGCGATCAGCCCGATCTGGAGCGCCCAGCCGAGCTGAACGCCGCCGGGCCGCGACAGCATCCCGCAGAGCAGGACCGACAGCAGCATCCCGATGCCGCACACCGTCCAGACCGTGGTCATCGACATGTCGTCGGACTTCATCGCGACCAGCCCGGCGAAGCCGATCACAAAGAACTCGCTGATCAGCGTGGACGCACAGAGCATACGCACAGGAATCAGCCCCTCCCCAGCAGCAGTCGGGCCTCGCCGACCGTGATCACGGAACCGGTCACCAGGACGCCGCCGCCCGAGAACTCGCCGTCCTCCTCGGCCAGCGTGATGGCCTCCTCCAGCGCGTCGTCGAGGCGCGGCTCGACCTGCACACGGTCGTCGCCGAAGACCTCGACGGCGATCGCGGCCAGCTCGTCGACGTCCATCGCCCGGTGCGTGGAGTTACTGGTGACGACGACCTCGGCGAAGATCGGCTCGAAGGCTTCGAGCAGGCCCTTCACGTCCTTGTCACCGCTGGTACCGACCACCCCGATCAGCCGGCTGAAGCTGAACGCCTCCGTGACGGCCTCCGCCGCCGCCCGGGCGCCCGCCGGGTTGTGCGCCGCGTCCAGGACCACGGTCGGACTGCGGCGTACGACCTCCATGCGGCCCGGCGAGGTGACGGAGGCGAACGCCTTGCGCAGAGTGTCGATGTCCAGCGTGCGCGCGTGCTCCGCGCCGATGCCGAAGAACGCCTCGACGGCCGCCAGGGCCACCGCCGCGTTGTGCGCCTGATGCGCGCCGTGCAGGGGCAGGAAGATCTCTTCGTATTCCCCGCCGAGCCCGCGCAGCGTGATCATCTGGCCGCCCACGGCGACCTCGCGGCTGACGATGCCGAACTCCATGCCCTCGCGGGCCACCGTCGCGTCGACCTCGACGGCCTTCTTCAGCATCACCTGCGCGGCGTCCACCGGCTGCTGCGCCAGGATGACCGTGGCGCCCGGCTTGATGATCCCGGCCTTCTCCAGCGCGATCTCACCTGGCGTGGAACCGAGGCGGTCCGTGTGGTCGAGGTCGATCGGGGTGACGACGGCGACCGAAGCGTCGATCACATTGGTCGCGTCCCAGCTGCCGCCCATGCCGACTTCGACGACGCCCACGTCCACCGGTGCGTCGGCGAACGCCGCGTACGCCATACCGGTGAGCGTCTCGAAGAAGGAGAGACGGTGCTCCTGCATGCCGTCGGTCATCTCGACGTACGGAGCGATGTCCCGGTACGTCTCGATGAACCGCTCCGCCTCGATCGGGGCACCGTCCAAGCTGATGCGCTCGGTGATCGACTGGACGTGCGGGCTGGTGTAGCGCCCGGTGCGCAGCTCGAAGGCGCCGAACAGCGCCTCGATCATGCGGGCGGTGCTGGTCTTGCCGTTGGTCCCGGTGATGTGCACCGAGGGGTACGCGCGCTGGGGCTCGCCCAGTACGTCCATCAGCGCCGCCATCCGGACCAGCGACGGGTCGAGCTTGGTCTCCGGCCAGCGGCCGAGCAGCTCCTGCTCGACCGTGCGCAGCGCCTTGGCCACCTCCGGGTCCTGTGGGCGGGTGGCGGCGCCGTCGCCCTGCGGGACGGCGCCCTGGGTGCGCAGGGTACGGCTGCCGGCCTCGATCACCGCCAGGTCGGGGTCGCGGCCGGTCGCGGCCTCGACGATCTCTTCGAAGGCGTCGGGGGCGTCGGGGGCGTCGGGGGCGTCGCTGTCATCGTGCGGGGGGAGCTGGCTCACGGGGCCATTCTACGGAGCACCACCGACAGTCCCCAGACGGGACCTCTGCGGCGGCGCCCCGGCCGGAGCCGTGCAAGCCTTGAAGATCACGACCCGGGGAGGTTCTCACGTGAGCGACATGGCCAAGGACATCGGCATTGACCTGGGGACGGCGAGCACCCTCGTGTACGCCCGAGGCAAGGGCATCGTTCTCAACGAACCGTCCGTGGTGGCCGTCAAGGCGGGCTCCACGGCCGTACTCGCGGTCGGCACGGACGCCAAGGAGACCATCGGCAGGACGCCGGGGTCGATCACCGCGATCCGGCCGCTCAGGGAAGGCGTGATCAGCGACTACGAGGCCGCCGAGGAGATGATCCGGTACTTCGTGCGCAAGGCGGTGCCGGGCCGCAGGCCCCGCACCCGGATGGTCGTATGCGTCCCCAGCGGCATCACGCCGGTGGAGCGCCGCGCGATCGTGCACGCCGCCGACAGTGCGGGAGCGCGTGCGGTGCGGCTGATCGAGGAGCCGATGGCGGCGGCGATCGGCGCCGGGCTGCCGGTGTCGGATCCGCGCGGCTCGATGGTCGTCGACATGGGGGGCGGTACGACCGAGGTCGCGGTGATCTCGCTGGGCGGGATCGTCGCGTCGCAGTCGCTGCGGGTGGGCGGCGACGGGCTGGACGCGGCGATCGCCGACCACATACGCAAGAACCACGGGCTGCTCGTGGGGGAGCGCAGCGGCGAGCAACTGAAGATCGCCATCGGTTCGGCGTGGCCGGTGCCGGAGGATCCGGATCTGGAGACGCGCAGCTTCGTCGTACACGGCCGGGAGAAGATCTCCGGGCTGCCGGCCACCCTGGAGCTGACCGCCACCGAGGTGCGGGCGGCACTGGAGGAGCCGATCGAGGCCGTCGTCGCGGCGGTGAAGTCGACGCTGGAGGAGTGCCCGCCCGAGCTGGCCGGTGACGTGATGCAGCACGGCATCGCGCTCACGGGCGGTGGAGCGATGCTGCCTGGCCTCGATCTGCGGATCGCGTCGGGGACCGGCATCACGGTGTTCGTGGCCGACAATCCGCTGGACTGCGTGGCGCTCGGCTCCGGCCGGTGTGTCGAGGACTTCGACGCGCTCCCCGAGTCGTTCAGCCCCGCCCTGCCCTTCGGCGCCTCCCGCGTGCTCTACAGCCCGTCGGGCGCGTCCTCGTACAGCCCGACCGGTGTCTGAGCACGAGTGACCCCCGGCGCCGTTGCGCCGGGGGTCACTCGTCACGCCCGGGGCTGCCCTACTTCTCGGGCAGCGTCGCCAGCTGGGCGGTGATCCGCTCGATGTCCGCCTCGGCCTTGGAGAGCCGCGCGCGAATCTTGTCGACCACGTTGTCGGGGGCCTTGGCCAGGAAGGCTTCGTTCCCGAGCTTCCCGAGTGCCTGGGCCTTCTCCTTCTCGGCCGCCGCGAGATCCTTGGCGAGGCGCTTTCGCTCCGCCTCGACGTCGATGGTGCCCGACAGGTCGAGCGCGACCTTGGCCCCCGCGACCGGCAGCGACGCGGTGGGGTGGAAGTCCTCGCCGGCCGGCTGGAGGCGCAGCAGCTGACGCATGGCCGCCTCGTGCGGGGCGAGCGTGGTACCGGTCAGCGTGAGCTCGGCCGGGACCTTCTGCCCCGGCTGCAGGCCCTGGTCGGAACGGAAACGGCGGACCTCGGTGACGACCTGCTGGACGAGCGCGATCTCCTGCTCGGCGCCGGCGTCACGGAACCCGCCCGGGGCGTCGGCCCCAGGAACGTACACAGCCGTGGGCCACTCGGCGATGACGAGTGACTCCTTGCCGGTGAGCGTGGTCCACAGCGTCTCGGTGACGAAGGGGACGATGGGGTGCAGCAGACGCAGGGTGACGTCGAGGACTTCGCCGAGGACGCGGCCGGACACCTTGGCGGCCTCGCCACCGGCGAAGAACGTCGTCTTGGACAACTCGACGTACCAGTCGAAGACTTCGTCCCACGCGAAGTGGAAGAGCGAGTCCGAGAGCTTCGCGAACTGGTAGTCGTCGTAGTACGCGTCGACCTCGGCGACCGTGGCGTTCAGCCGCGAGAGGATCCACCGGTCGGTGGCCGACAGCTGATCGACGGGCGGCAGCTCACCCTCCACCGTCGCGCCGTTCATCAGCGCGAAGCGGGTTGCGTTCCAGATCTTGTTCGCGAAGTTGCGGGACCCCTGGACCCAGTCCTCGCCGATCGGGACGTCCACACCGGGGTTCGCGCCCCGCGCCAGCGTGAAACGGACCGCGTCGGAGCCGTAGGTGTCCATCCAGTCCAGCGGGTTGACCGCGTTGCCGAAGGACTTCGACATCTTCTTGCCGAACTGGTCGCGGACCATGCCGTGCAGGGCGATGGTGTGGAACGGCGGGGTGCCGTCCATCGCGTACAGGCCGAACATCATCATCCGGGCGACCCAGAAGAAGAGGATGTCGTAGCCCGTGACCAGCACGGAGTTGGGGTAGAACTTCTCGACGCTCGGAGTCTGTTCGGGCCAGCCCAGCGTGGAGAAAGGCCACAGGCCGGAGGAGAACCACGTGTCCAGGACGTCGGTGTCCTGGTGCCAGCCCTCGCCGGTGGGCGCCTCGTCATCGGGGCCGACGCAGACGACCTCGCCGTTCGGGCCGTACCAGACCGGGATCCGGTGCCCCCACCACAGCTGACGGGAGATGCACCAGTCCCGGAGGTTGTCGACCCAGCCGAAGTAGCGGGGCTCCATCTCCTTGGGGTGGATCGTGACGCGGCCGTCGCGGACCGCGTCGCCGGCCTCCTTCGCGAGCGGGCCGACCTTGACCCACCACTGCAGGGACAGGCGCGGCTCGATGGTGGTCTTGCAGCGGGAGCAGTGCCCGACCTGGTGGACGTACGGGCGCTTCTCCGCCACGATCCGGCCCTCGGCCCGAAGCGCGGCGACGATGGCGCTGCGCGCCTCCAAGCGGTCGAGGCCCTGGAACGGGCCGTGCGCGGTGATCACCGCACGCTCGTCCATCACGGCGAGGTTCGGCAGACCGTGCCGCCGGCCGATCTCGAAGTCGTTCGGGTCGTGGGCCGGGGTGACCTTGACGGCTCCCGTGCCGAACTCCGGGTCGACGTGCTCGTCGGCGACGACCGGGATCCGGCGGCCGGTGAGCGGCAGTTCGATCTCACTGCCGACGAGGTGGGCGTACCGCTCGTCGTCGGGGTGGACGGCGACGGCGGTGTCCCCGAGCATCGTCTCGGCGCGGGTGGTCGCGACGACGATCTCGGAGTCTCCGGAGCCGTACCGGATGGAGACGAGCTCGCCGTCGTCCTCCTGGTACTCGACCTCGATGTCCGAGATGGCCGTCAGGCAGCGCGGGCACCAGTTGATGATGCGCTCGGCCCGGTAGATCAGCTCGTCGTCGTACAGCTTCTTGAAGATCGTCTGGACGGCCTTGGACAGGCCCTCGTCCATCGTGAACCGCTCGCGCGACCAGGCAACTCCGTCACCGAGGCGCTTCATCTGCCCGGAGATCTGGCCGCCGGACTCGTCCTTCCACTGCCAGACGCGCTCGACGAACGCCTCCCGGCCCAGGTCGTGGCGGGACTTGCCCTCCTTGGCGAGCTCACGCTCGACGACGTTCTGGGTGGCGATGCCGGCGTGGTCCATGCCCGGCTGCCACAGCGTCTCGTAGCCCTGCATGCGCTTGCGGCGGGTGAGCGCGTCGATCAGCGTGTGCTCGAAGGCGTGGCCCAGGTGAAGGCTGCCCGTGACGTTGGGCGGGGGGATGACGATGGTGTACGGCTCTTTGTCGCTCTTCTCGTCCGCCTCGAAGTAACCGCGCTCCACCCAGCGCTCGTACAGCTTCCCCTCTACCTCGGCCGGCGCGTACTGAGTCGGCAGTTCGGGGGTCTGGGCGGCTGGCTGCTGCTGAGAGTTCTCGGTCACCAGCTCAGTTTACGGGCGTCACAGCCCCGTACCGAAACCGGATTCTTGGTAACGGCTGGCCCCCCGCGGCCCCGGGGCGGCGGAGCCTGGGACAGGATGTGAGGAGCGCATAAGCATCTGGAGGGGAACCCAGCCCATGAGCCACAACCAGCCGGGCCCGTACGGCGGGCAGCAGCCCGGGCCTTACGGTCAGCAGCCGCCCCAGGGCCCGTACGGTCAGCAGGTCCCGCAGCCTCCGCAGGGCCAGCCCGGCTACGGCTACCCGCAGCAGGCACCGCCGCCGCCCGGGTACGGGTACCCGCAGCAGGGCCAGCAGCCGCCGGCGTACGGCCAGCAGCCACCCCAGGGCCCGTACGGTCAGCCGCAGCAGCCCGGCCCCTACGGCCAGCAGCCCCAGTACCCCGGCGGCATGGTCCCGCCGCCGCCGCCGGCCCCGAAGAAGAAGACGGGCCTGATCGTGGGCGCGGTGGTCGTCGCGCTGGCGGTCATCGGGGGCGGCGTGTACTTCCTGACGGCGGGCGGTGGCGGCTCTGTCGCCGACGACGGCAAGACGTACCGGCTGACCACGCCGTCAACGGTCCTCCAGGCGGCGTACAAGAAGTCGGAATCGCCCTCCGCGGGCAGCGGCTCCATGACGGCCGACGACATCAAGGAGTTCGAGGAAAGGGGCGTCACCAACCCCAAGGACGCTCACGGTCAGTACACGGCCGGCGAGGGCATGGGCAAGAAGGGCCTCAACTTCTATGGTGTGTACGGGGAGATCGACGACCCCGAGAAGGTCGTCGACGCCTTCCTCGCGGAGTTGAAGAAGAACTCGGCCGGCTCGGACCAGGGTTTCAAGGTCGTCGGCAGCCCGCAGGAGTTCACGCCCGCCGGCTTCGAGAACGGCGTCATGAAGTGCCAGGAAGCCGAGTTCACGATCAGTGATCTCGCCCCCGAGGACGCGAGCGCCCCCAAGAGCCTCAAGACGGCGATGTGCGTGTGGGGCGACCGCAGCACGCTGGTGAACGTCACGTCCTCCGACGCCGGCACCATGCTGGCCGGGCTGGGCGTGCCGCTGCAGGAGGCAGCGGAGAACGCCGCCAAGCTGCGCGACGACATCCGCGTCGAGATCAAGTAACGCGCAAGACAACGCGAAGGGGCGCCCCGCCGGTCGAACCGGTCGGGCGCCCCTTCGGCGTACGTGCGCAGCCGCTACGCGGACTTCTCGTGGCGGCCGTCGTCCTTGACGATGCGTGGGACGAGCGTCGGGTTGACGTTGTTGCGGACGACGTCCCGTGTGATGACGACGCGGGCGACGTCCTTGCGGGACGGGACCTCGTACATCACCGACATCAGGACCTCCTCCATGATCGCGCGCAGACCGCGCGCGCCCGTCTGGCGGAGGATCGCCTGGTCCGCGATCGCTTCCAGCGCCTCGCGCTCGAACTCCAGCTCCACGCCGTCGAGTTCGAAGAGCCGCTCGTACTGCTTCACCAGCGCGTTGCGCGGCTCGATCAGGATCTGGAGGAGCGCCTCACGGTCCAGGTTGTGGACCGAGGTCAGGACGGGGAGACGGCCGATGAACTCCGGGATCATCCCGAACTTCACCAGGTCCTCCGGCATGACCTCCTGGAACTGGTCGCTCGCCTCGATCTCCCGCTTCGAGCGGATCGTCGCCCCGAAGCCGATCCCCTTCGCGCCCGCCCGCGACTCGATGATCTTCTCCAGGCCGGAGAAGGCGCCGCCCACGATGAAGAGCACGTTCGTCGTGTCGATCTGGATGAACTCCTGGTGCGGGTGCTTGCGTCCGCCCTGCGGCGGCACCGACGCCGTCGTGCCCTCAAGGATCTTCAGCAGGGCCTGCTGGACACCCTCGCCCGAAACGTCGCGCGTGATCGACGGGTTCTCGCTCTTGCGGGCGACCTTGTCGATCTCGTCGATGTAGATGATCCCGGTCTCGGCCTTCTTGACGTCGTAGTCGGCGGCCTGGATCAGCTTCAGCAGGATGTTCTCGACGTCCTCGCCGACGTAGCCCGCCTCGGTGAGCGCCGTCGCGTCCGCGATGGCGAACGGGACGTTCAGCATCCGGGCGAGCGTCTGGGCCAGCAGCGTCTTGCCGGAGCCGGTGGGGCCCAGCAGGAGGATGTTGGACTTGGAGAGTTCGATCGCGTCTTCGCGCCCGGCGGCGCCGCCGTTCTCACCGGCCTGAACGCGCTTGTAGTGGTTGTAGACCGCGACCGAGAGGGCCTTCTTGGCGGGCTCCTGGCCTACGACGTACCCCTCGAGGAACTCGTAGATCTCGCGCGGCTTGGGGAGTTCCTCCCACCGCACCTCGGAGGTCTCTGCGAGCTCCTCCTCGATGATCTCGTTGCAGAGGTCGATGCACTCGTCGCAGATGTACACACCGGGGCCTGCGATGAGCTTCTTCACCTGCTTCTGGCTCTTCCCGCAGAACGAGCACTTGAGCAGGTCGCCGCCATCACCGATGCGTGCCACGAGGTGCTTCCCCTTCGCCTGGGAGACGCCACGTTCAGCGACTCCTGGTGCCTCATATCCGACGGTACCTTGCCTGGCCCCCCGTTCGGGCCCCCCTTGGCGCGGTTCACATGGACGTGGACCGTGCCAAGGGGCGGGCTGCTGGGGCCTGGCCGGCGTCAGGCGCCCACGGGGGCGTTCTTGCGGGTGGACACGATCTGGTCGATCAGACCGTACGCAAGGGAGTCCTCGGCGGTCAGGATCTTGTCCCGCTCGATGTCGTCGCGGATCTTCTCCAGCGGCGTGGTGGAGTGCTTCGCCAGCATCTCCTCCAGCTGGGTGCGCATCCGGAGGATCTCGTTGGCCGCGATCTCCAGGTCGGAGAGCTGCTCGCGGCCGGTCTGCGAGGACGGCTGGTGGATGAGCACCCGCGCGTTGGGCAGTGCCATGCGCTTGCCCGGCGTACCGGCGGCGAGCAGCACGGCCGCGGCGGAGGCCGCCTGGCCCATGCAGACCGTCTGGATGTCCGGCTTCACGAACTGCATCGTGTCGTAAATGGCCGTGAGGGCCGTGAACGAGCCACCGGGGCTGTTGATGTAGATGGAGATGTCGCGGTCCGGGTCCATCGACTCCAGGCACAGCAGCTGCGCCATGACGTCGTTGGCGGAGGCGTCGTCGATCTGCACGCCGAGGAAGATCACGCGCTCCTCGAAGAGCTTCGCGTACGGGTCGTACTCACGCACGCCCTGCGAGGTGCGCTCGACGAAGCGCGGGACGATGTAGCGGTTGTCCACCTGCGGGCCGGTGTAGAGGCCGCTCGCGGAGGCGGAGGCGCCTGGGAAGTTGTTCATGTGGGTGTTCACCATCCTGATGGCGTTCGATGGGCCGGGGAAACGTGGTGCGGGGCTCAGGCCCCGGTGCCGCCGCCGCCCGGAACGCCCGAAGCGGAGCTGATGATCTCGTCGATGAGGCCGTAGTTCTTGGCCTCCTCCGCCGTGTACCAGCGGTCGCGGTCACCGTCACGAATGATCGTCTCGACGCTCTGACCGGAGTGCCGGGCGGTGATCTCCGCCATGCGCTTCTTCGTACGAAGCAGTTGCTCGGCCTGGATCTTGATGTCCGAGGCGGTGCCGCCCAGGCCGGCCGAGCCCTGGTGCATCAGGATGTCGGTGTTGGGGAGCGCGAAGCGCTTGCCCGCGGTGCCACCGGTCAGCAGGAACTGGCCCATCGACGCGGCGAGGCCCATGCCGATGGTGACGACGTCGTTCGGGATGTACTGCATGGTGTCGTAGACCGCCATGCCCGCCGTCACCGAACCGCCGGGGCTGTTGATGTACAGGTAGATGTCCTTGTCCGGGTCGGCGGCAAGGAGCAGCAGCTGCGCTGTGATCTTGTTGGCGATGTCATCGTCGACCTGCTGGCCGAGGAAGATGATCCGCTCGCCGAGCAGCCGGTTGTAGACCTGGTCGCCGAGGCCTCCACCGATGGACGGCTCACCCGCGGCGTACGGCATCAGATTCGTCACGTATACACCTGCTCGTCTCTGACGGCTCGGGCCGTCTCAGCGTCTTCGTACCTGGAGGGCGGGGACTCCCCACTCTCCTCTTCATGGACCCTAACGCGCAGGTAGGACAACGCCATCCCGCTTCCCGAACTGTTCGCTGGGAGCGCAAGGTGGGCCCCGTACGGGTACGGGCCCGGACGCATGGCGCGTCCGGGCCCGTACCCGCGGATCAAGCTGATCGGACCGTGGCTCAGGCCTCGGTCTTCTCGTCCGACTTCTCGTCGGCAGCCTTCTCGTCGGCGGACTCAGCCTCGGTGGCCTCGGCAGCCTCGTCTTCGTCATCCTCCAACTCGACGGCCTCACCGTTGGTGTCGGTGACCTTGGCGGCCTCGACGACCACGGCGAGCGCCTTGCCGCGGGCGACCTCGCCGACGAGCATCGGCACCTGGCCACCCTCGACCACGGCCTGGGCGAACTGGTCGGGGCTCATGCCGGAGGACTGCGCGCGCCGCATGAGGTGCTCGGTGAGCTCCTCCTGGTTGACGTTCAGCTTCTCCTTGTTGACGAGCTCATCGAGGATGAACTGCGTCTTGATGCCCTTGACGGCCTGCTCGCCGAGCTCGGCGTCGAACTCCTCGGCCGACTTGCCCTGGATCTCGAGGTACTTCTCGATGTCCAGGCCCATCTGGCCGAGCTGGTGGTTCTCCAGGTTGTGCTTGCGGGTCTTGACCTCGTCCGCGAGAAGCTTCTCGGGGATCGGGACCTCGACCAGCTCCAGCAGCTTGTCCAGGACGCGCTCCTGGGCCTGCGTGGCCTGGTCGAACTGCTTCATGTTCTCGAGGCGCTTGCGGCTGTCGGCGCGGAGCTCGTCAAGAGTGTCGAACTCGCTGGCCATCTGCGCGAAGTCGTCGTCCAGCTCGGGCAGCTCACGGGAGGCGACCGCGGTGACCTTGACGGTGACCTCGGACTCCTTGCCCTCTGCGGTGCCACCCTTCAGCTCGGAGGTGAAGGTGGTCTCGCCACCGGCCTCCAGGCCGGTCACGGCGTCGTCGATGCCTTCGAGGAGCTCGCCGGAACCGATGGTGTACGAGACACCCTCGGCGACGCCGTCCTCCAGGACCTCGCCGTCGACCTTGGCCTGCAGGTCGATCGTCACGACGTCACCTGCGGCGGCGGCGCGCTCGACCGGGTTGGTGGAGGCGAAGCGCTCGCGCAGCTCCTCCACGGCCTTGTCGACGTCCTCGTCCTTGACCTCGACCGCGTCGACCTCGACCTCGATGCCGGAGTAGTCCGGGATCTCGATCGTCGGGCGGATGTCGACCTCGGCGGTGAAGGACAGCAGCTCGCCGTCCTTCAGCTCGGTGATGTCGACCTCGGGCTGGCCGAGAACGTTCAGCTCACCCTCGTTGACAGCCTCGGTGTAGAACTTCGGGAGGGCGTCGTTGACGGCCTCCTCCAGCACAGCACCACGGCCGAACCGCTGGTCGATGACGCGGTTCGGGATCTTGCCCTTACGGAAGCCCTTCACCGTGACCTGCTGGTTGATCTTCTTGTACGCCGCGTCGAGGCTGTCCTTGAGCTCCTCGAAGGGCACCTCAATGCTGAGCCGAACCCGGGTCGGGTTCAGGGTCTCCACGGCGCTCTTCACGGTTCGGTCTCCTTGGTGGCTGACTTCTTGGGTTCTGCTGGGCCGCGCGGGAGGCGGCTTCGCCGTATCGAGCCCGGCACATCAGACACACGGGCACGCAGTTTGCATAGTAACGGCAAGCAGGAAGACTCCCACAACGCGATCTTGATCGGGATCGCGCACCAGGCCGTAAGGCCGGTGGTGTCTGTTGATGGTCGGGGTGGCCGGATTCGAACCGACGACCTTCCGCTCCCAAAGCGGACGCGCTACCAAGCTGCGCCACACCCCGTCGGTGCGACACGTAGGGTACATGCCCGCGGGGCGGGCGGCCTCCCCATGACCGGCAGGCGGTCACAGGTGTGCGCCGACGGGCCGGGACCCGCTACGATACTTTTCGTGCCGCGGTCACCCGACCTGCGGTGCGGCATGCGGGCGTAGCTCAATGGTAGAGCCCTAGTCTTCCAAACTAGCTACGCGGGTTCGATTCCCGTCGCCCGCTCCACAGACTGCGGCCCGGCTCGGTGACACGTCACCGAGCCGGGCCGCAGTCGTGTCGGGAGCCGCGTCCGGAGCCGGCAGGCCGCCACGGCCTCAGAAGCTGATCTGGTTGATCGTGTCCGCTATCGAGTCCATGAAGCGGTTGATCGACGGCGCCATCCCGGTTGACGCGAGGAAGAAGCCGAAGAGCACGGCCACCAACGCCGGTCCCGCCTTGATGGAGCCCCCGCGGATCAACACCACAAGGACGATCGCCAACAGAAGCACCACTGACAGTGAAATGGCCACACTGATCACACCTTTGGTCGGTCCGCCTTGCCGGCCCGGGAGTGCACGGCACAGCGCACTCCCGCAGGCACCATCGTGCCACCAACTCACCCGTGGTGGCTGCCGGGTGACACAACGTCGGTGACGGGCGTGCGCCGCCGGAAGCCCGGCGTACACACCAGGGCGCGGGCACCGCACTGCGCGCCGCTGAATGCGACTGCCCCGCGCCGGAGTAATAAGCGTGATCACTTCTCTATCCACACACCATGTGCGCAACAAATTCGAATAGCCTCGCGCCACACATCCGCCGGGGCGACAAAGGCGTAATGAGACGCACATATCGCCAGAGTCACCCGAGGGTGTTATGACCCGTTTAAATGGGATGAGTTGACCCATACGGGCGCATGGATGTGCGCCCTGCCATAAAGTGCCGTCACGATGTCGCCTTGGTCTCTTCACGGGGTATCCGCGCGAATACCAGACACCGCGGACCAATGTTTTACGAAATCTGACCGGCGACGCTAGGGTGCCTCAGATGTTTCACGCTCCGCACGGATATCAGAGGGCCCCGCTCCCACCGGGCCGGGACCAGGAGCCCCAGAACCCCTTTGTCCGGACTGTCGCTCGCAGTACGCGGTCCGGGGCCGGCGCGGCTCCTCGCGCCACCGCCACCACGCCCGCCGCCTCCCCCACGAGCAGCGCCACCGCCGCCGCCCCCGCGGCTTCCCCGACCGCCCCCGCCCCCGCCGCCAAGCAGCGGGACGCGTTCTTCGACAACGCCAAGTACCTGGCGATCGTGCTGGTGGCCGTGGCGCACATGTGGGAACCGGTCATGGACGGCAGCCGCGCGACGCGCGCGCTCTACATCATCGTCTACACCTTCCACATGCCGGCGTTCATCATCATCTCCGGCTACTTCTCGCGCAGCTTCGATATGAGCCGGCGGAAGGTACAGCGCCTGATCACGGGCGTCGCCGTACCGTATGTGATCTTCGAAACCGTCTACACCCTGTTCAAGCAGGCGGCCGACGACCCCACGCAGACCGTCAGCCTGCTCGACCCCTGGTACCTGACCTGGTTCCTGATCGCCCTGTTCGTCTGGCGGCTCACCACCCCCATCTGGCTGGCCCTGCGCCACCCCCTGCCGGTCGCGCTCACCATCGCGGTGTTCGCCACCGTGACCCCCGACATCGGGGACGACCTGAACCTCCAGCGCATCCTGCAGTTCCTGCCGTTCTTCGTGCTCGGACTGCTGCTGAAGCCGGAGCACTTCCAGATGGTGCGGCGCCGGGAGGTCAGGCTGCTGGCGATTCCCGTGGTCCTGAGCACGCTGGTCTTCGGCTACTGGGTGGCCCCGCGCATCGGGCTGCGGTGGTTCTACCACAGCAGCGCCTCGCAGGAGATCGGCTCGCCGTGGTGGGTGGGGGTCATAATGACCTTCGCACTCTTCGGCTGCTCCCTGGTACTGACGGCCTGTTTCCTGTCCTGGGTGCCGCGCCGCCCGATGTGGTTCACCGTACTCGGCGCGGGCACGCTCGCCGGCTACCTGCTGCACGGATTCCTGGTGAAGGGCGCCGGCTACGCGGGCCTGTTCGAGATGTTCCCCTGGATCTCCAGCCCGCTCGGCGAGGTCGCCCTGACCGTGGCCATGGCCTGTGCGGTCACGCTGCTCTGCACGCCGGCGGTACGTCGGCTGCTGCGCTGGGCGCTGGAGCCGGAGATGAACTGGGCGTTCCGCCGCGACGCGGGGAAGGTCCAGCACCCTCCCCAGAAAACGCCCTAGCCTTCCGCCCCCAGCAGACCCCGCACCTGTGCGTATTTGAGCGTGAGCCTGGCCCTGGTCACCTCGTCGAGTACGGCGAGCCGGCCGGGGTCCGCGTTGTGTGCGAGGTCCGCCTCCTTGACCAGGCGCGCGCCGGGTGTCGCGAGGATGCGCCGGGTGTACGCGGGCAGGTCCTCCCCCGGGCGCTTGGTCACCGCGAGGACCATGTCCTTGGTGGCCTGCGGCAGTTGCGCCCCGGCCAGCCACTCGGCGGACAGCGCGTCGTCCTCGACCGCGTCGTGCAGCCACGCGGCGGCGATCTGCTCCTCGCTGCCGCCCCGTGCTCGTACGCCCTCGGCGACTGCGGCGAGGTGTTCGGCGTACGGACGGCCCGCCTTGTCCCTCTGGGCGGCATGCGCGGCCCGGGCGATCGCTTCCACTTCGGCGAGGGTCAGGTGCGGCATGGTCCGACTGTACGGCGCGCTACGTGGCGGGCCGTGACCAGGCGGCCGGCCTCACGCGTCGTGGCAGATCAGCAGGAGCGCCCGGTCGTCGTTGACGTCCTTCGCGACCGCTTCGATGAGGTGCCAGGCCGCGCCCTGGAAACCCGACGCCACATAGCGGTCGGCCTCGCCCGTGAGCCGGTCGATGCCTTCCGCGATATCCCGGCCCGACGCCTCCACCAGGCCGTCCGTGAACAGCATCAGGACGTCGCCGGGTGCCAGTGAACCCTTGACCGGGTCGAACTGGGCGCCGTCGTACACCCCGAGCAGCGGGCCCTCGCCGGACTTCTCCTCCCAGCGCCCGCTGCCGGCGTGCAGCTGGAGGGCGGGGAGGTGGCCGGCCGACAGCAGCTCGTAGTCGCCGGAGTCGAGATCGAGCACCAGGTGGATGGAGGTCGCGAAGCCCTCGTCCCAGTCCTGGCGCAGCAGATAGCCGTTGGCGGCGGGCAGGAATCCGTGCGGCGGGAGCGAGCCCAGCAGGCCGCCGAACGCCCCCGAAAGCAGCAGCGCCCGCGACCCCGCGTCCATGCCCTTGCCCGACACGTCGGTGAGGACGACCTCCAGGGTGCGGCCCCCGCCGGTGCGGGCCGCGACCACGAAGTCACCGGAGAAGGACTGGCCGCCGGCGGGCCGCAGGGACATCTCGCTGTGCCAGTGCTGGGGCAGGCTGGGCAGGGCGCTCTGGACCCGGATGCGTTCGCGCAGGTCGAAGAGCATGGTGCCGCCGCGCCGCCACGGGACACCGACCCGGGCCCGGAACTGGGCGATGACCAGGCCGAAGAAACCGCAGGCCGCGACGGTGAGGACGGTCCCGGGCGTGACCCGGCCGGGGCCCTGCGTGTAGGGCCCGAGCACGGCCGACTCGACGATCAGAGCCGCAGCGGCGGCGGCGTACAGGCCGAGCAGGCTGGCGGGGCGCAGCAGCAGGCCGCCGGCCACGATGGGCAGGACGAGGGCGGACGGGGCGCACCAGACCGGCATGGCGATCGTGGCCAGGGCGATCGCCGGGACGGTCAGCAGCAGGCCCGCGAGGGCGATCCAGTCCGAGCCGTCACCCCGGAAGTAGTCGACGCCGGATTTGCGCAGCGCGTTCCGGGCCCGGTGCGCCGACTTGCGCGTCCGGGCCGAGAACGATTCGGTTCCTACTCCACCTGCCATTGCCGGGACCTTATCCATCTCCGCCGCTGCTCCGCAGGGGGACCCCTGTGACAATGCGTTCGAAATCGGGTCGCCCGAATGCCGGTGGCCTGATAGGCATGGCATATGACCACGGAACTGCGGGTGTTGCGACCGGACGAGTGGGATGTCTGGTTCGACGCGGTGGAGCTTGCTTTCGGGGGCGTCGCGGAGAGCCGGGAGGCGCGGGAGTTCTTCCGCGACGCGACCGAGCCCGGGCGGAGTCTAGGGGCCTGGGACGGGGACGCGTGCGTCGGCAGCGCCTCGACCTTCTCGTTCGGCCTGACCGTGCCCGGTGGCGCGCTGGTCCCGGCCGCGGGTCTGAGTTTCGTGGGCGTGGCGCCGACGCACCGGCGACGCGGGACCCTGACCTCGATGATGCGGCGCCAGCTCGACGACGTGCGGGCGGGCGGTGAACCCCTCGCGTTGCTCACCGCTTCGGAGCCCGCGATCTACGGCCGCTTCGGGTACGGCATGGCGACGCAGCAGTTGGCTGCGGAGATCGACACGTCCCGGGTGCGGCTGGCGGTGCCGGACGGGACGGACGGCGTACGGCTCACCGAGGTGAGGGCGCAGGACGCGGGGGTGCGGCGCGCCTGCGAGGCGGTGTACGCGCGGAACGTGCCGACCCGGCCCGGAATGCTCGCGCGCCGGCCGCACTGGGAGCGGCAGCCGCTGCTCGACCCGGAGAGTGAGCGGGGCGGGGCGTCACCGCTGCGGTGTGTGCTGGCCGAGCGGGGTGGCGGCGGCAGCGGTGAGGTCAGTGAGGTCGTGGGGTACGTCCGGTTCCAGGTCCGGCCCGGTACGGGCTGGAGGGGGACCGACGGCGCCGTCGTGCTGCGGGACTTGGAGGCGCTCGATCCGGCGGCGTACGGGGCGCTGTGGCGTTTCCTCTTCGACATCGACCTGACATCGCGGATCCGGCTGCGCAACCGGCCTGTGGACGATGCCTGGCAGCATCTCGTGTCCGACATCCGGCGGTGCGACGTAGGGCTGAAGGACTCGCTGTTCGTACGGTTGGTGAACGTCGGGGTGGCGCTGGAGGCGCGGGCGTATCTGGCGCCGGTGGATGTGGTGTTCGAGGTGACGGACGCCTTCTGCCCCTGGAACGAGGGGCGTTGGCGGCTCACCGGCGACGACAAGGGCGGTGCCTCGTGCGGGCGGACGGCCGAGGCGGCGGATCTGGCGCTGTCCGTACGGGAGTTGGGCGCCGCGTATCTCGGCGGCGTCAGCCTGGCCTCGCTGGCGGCGGCGGGACGGGTGCGGGAACTGCGGCCCGGAGCGCTGAGCGAGGCGTCGGTCGCCTTCGGGGCTGGGGTCGCGCCGTGGCTTCCGCACGGGTTCTGACGCCCCCTCGAACGCCCCTCCAACGCCTCCGTGGGCGCCTCGCCGGTGAGTCGGTCAGGTCAGTTGGCAGGCTGGGCACCAGAAGAGGTTGCGGGCGGCGAGACCGGCGGTGCGGATCTCGCCGCCACAGATGTGGCAGGGCAGGTTCGCCCTGCGGTACACGTAGACCTCGCCGCCGTGGTCGTCGACGCGCGGCGCGCGGCCCATCGCTTCGGGCAGGTGCTCGGGGCGGACCGTGTCGATGCGGTTGTTGCGCACGCCCTCGCGCATGAGGTCTGCCAGATCGGCCCACATGGCGTCCCACTCGCGGCGGGTCAGGTCCTTGCCGGCGCGGTAGGGGTCGATGCCGTGACGGAAGAGGACTTCGGCCCGGTAGACGTTGCCGACGCCGGCCACGATCTTCTGGTCCATGAGGAGCGCCGCGACGGTGGTGCGGCTCCGGGAGATGCGCTGCCATGCCTTGGCGGGGTCGGCGTCGGGGCGGAGCGGGTCGGGGCCCAGACGGTCGTGTATGGCCTGCTTCTCACCGTCGGTGATCAGGGCGCAGGTGGTGGGGCCGCGCAGGTCCGCGTATGCCTCGGTGTTCTCCAAGCGCAGCCGAACCGTGTCCGTGGGGGGCGGCGCGGGGGCAGGGCCGAAGCCGAGCTTGCCGAAGAGGCCGAGGTGGATGTGGACCCAGCCGGATTCCTCGAAGCCGAGGAACAGGTGCTTGCCGTGGGCTTCGGCGGTGTCGAGGCGGGCGCCGTCCAGGAGGGCCGCTGCTGCGGCGAATCTGCCCTGGGGGCTGGTGACGCGGAGAGGGGCGCCGGGGGTGAAGCGGGCGCGGTGGTCCGCCGCGAGGCGGTGGATGGTGTGCCCCTCGGGCATGCGGTGGGTCTCCTGGGGCGGGCCTGGTGGGGCGCGGGGGCTCCGCCCCACCCCGGACGGACGCCCTGGCTGCGATTGAGAGCTACGGCTGCTGCGGGTGGTGTGCGGGGACGGGGGGGAGGTCGCCGGTCTGCTCGTACGCGGCGAGCATGTCGATGCGGCGCTGGTGGCGCTCCTCGCCCGAGTACGGGGTGGAGAGGAAGATCTCCACGAACTTCGTGGCCTCCGCCTCGGTGTGCATCCGGCCACCGATGGAGATGACGTTGGCGTCGTTGTGCTCGCGCCCCAGCGCCGCCGTCTGCTCGCTCCACGCCAGCGCGGCGCGCACCCCCTTGACCTTGTTCGCGGCGATCTGCTCGCCGTTGCCGGAACCGCCGATCACGATCCCCAGGCTCTCCGGGTCCGCGGCGGTCTTCTCCGCGGCGCGCAGGCAGAACGGCGGGTAGTCGTCCAGGGCGTCGTAGATGTGGGGGCCGCAGTCGACGGGCTCGTGCCCGTGGGCCTTCAGCCACTCGACGAGGTGGTTCTTGAGTTCGTATCCGGCATGGTCGGAACCGAGGTGCACGCGCATGGGAGGAGTGTGGCACGGGCGGGGCCGGGTAGCCGTCGCGGGGGTCGGGAGTTTGGCTCCCGTACAACGATCCGGAATCAGGGCTTCCGTCCTGGGACACACCGGGTTTGAATGCGAGGGCTCGTAACCCGAGTGCCCCGAGAAGCTAAGGATTGTGCATGAGCGCGCAGCCGACCCTTGCGAAGGCAGGCGGAAACCCGGAAGAACCCGGTAATCTGCAGTCCTCCGACGGTCTCCAGGCCGGTCTGAAGAACCGCCATTTGTCCATGATCGCCATTGGCGGCGTGATCGGTGCCGGCCTCTTCGTCGGCTCGAGCAGCGGTATCGCGGCGGCCGGCCCGGCGATCCTGCTGTCGTACGCACTCGTCGGCGTGCTGGTCGTCTTCGTCATGCGGATGCTCGGCGAGATGGCCGCGGCGAACCCCACCTCGGGGTCTTTCTCGGCGTACGCGGACCGGGCCCTCGGGCGCTGGGCCGGGTTCTCCATCGGCTGGCTCTACTGGTTCTTCTGGGTCGTGGTGCTGGCCGTGGAGGCGACCGCAGGCGCGAAGATCCTCGAAGGGTGGATCCCGGCCGTACCGCAGTGGGGCTGGGCGCTCATCGTGATGGTCGTGCTGACGGCCACCAACCTCGCGTCGGTCGCGTCGTACGGCGAGTTCGAGTTCTGGTTCGCCGGCATCAAGGTGGTCGCGATCGGCGGCTTCGTCGTCATCGGCTTCCTGGCGGTCTTCGGCGTACTGCCGGGCTCCGACAACCCGGGGGCCGGGCTAGCGCATCTGACGGACAGCGGCGGGTTCTTCCCCCACGGCGCCGGGGCGATCCTGACCGGTGTGCTGATGGTCGTGTTCTCCTTCATGGGCAGCGAGATCGTCACCCTGGCCGCCGGCGAGTCCTCGGACCCGCAGCGGGCCGTGACGAAGGCCACGAACAGCGTGATCTGGCGGATCGCCGTCTTCTACCTCGGCTCGATCTTCGTCGTGCTGACGCTGCTGCCGTGGAACGACAAGTCGATCGTCGACGACGGCTCGTACGTCGCCGCCCTGAACTCCATCGGCATCCCGCACGCGGGTCAGATCATGAACGTCATCGTGCTGACGGCCGTGCTGTCGTGCCTGAACTCCGGGCTCTACACGGCCTCGCGGATGGCGTTCTCGCTGGGCCGCCGCGGTGACGCGCCGAAGGCGTTCGCCGTGACGAACAAGCAGGGTGTTCCGCGGGCGGCGATCCTGTCCTCGGTCGCCTTCGGCTTCGTCGCCGTCTTCTTCAACTACAAGTGGCCGGACACCGTCTTCGCTTTCCTGCTGAACTCCTCGGGTGCGGTCGCCCTCTTCGTGTGGCTGGTCATCTGCTTCACGCAGCTGCGGATGCGCGGCATCATCCTGCGCGAGGCGCCGGAGAAGCTGGTCGTGAAGATGTGGCTGTTCCCGTACCTGACGTGGGCGACGGCCGCGATGATCATTTTCGTCATCGGCTACATGGCCTTCGAAGAAACCGCCCGCGAGCAGGTGCTGCTGTCGCTGCTGGTGGCGGCCCTGGTGGTCGGCATCGCGCTGGTCCGCGAGCAGCGGCGGCGCGGCCGGGGCGAGGGTGTCGAGCGGAGCGCGGCGAAGGACTCGGTCGGCGCGCCGTAGCGGCCGCTTCCCTGGCTCGGACATGACGGAGGGGCCCGCATCTGCGAGAGCAGGTGCGGGCCCCTCCGTGGTCATGGGTACGGCCGTGCGAGGTCATGGGTACGTGGTCATGGGTACGAGCGAGTCAGTCGCGGTCACCGATCAGCTTCCACGCGGCCGGCAGCGCGCCCATCGCCAGCGCCGCCTTCAGGGCGTCGCCGATGAGGAACGGCACCAGGCCCGCAGCCACGGCCGCGCTCAGCGTCATGCCGGTGGACAGCGCGAGGTATGGCACGCCCACGGCGTAGATGATCGCGGAGCCCAGCACCATCGTGCCCGCGGTGCGCAGCACCGAGCGGTCGCCGCCTCGGCGGGCCAGGGCTCCGACCACGGTCGCGGCCAGCAGCATGCCGAGGATGTACCCGAAGGAGGCACCTCCCGCACCGGAGGTCCCGCCGGCGAACCAGGGCATCCCGGCCATGCCGACGACGGCGTACAGCGCGAGCGAGAGCAGGCCGCGGCGGGCGCCGAGGGCGGTGCCGACGAGCAGCGCCGCGAAGGTCTGGCCGGTGACGGGCACCGGGGAGCCGGGGACCGGAACGGCGATCTGCGCCGCGATGCCGGTGAGCGCGGCTCCGCCGAGCACCAGGGCCGCGTCGCGGGCGAAGGCCCGGCCTGCGGTGGTAACGGACGGCAGCAGGTCGGCGAGGACCGCTCCGGAGCGGACGGGGGCGGCAGCAGTGCTCATCGGGACTCCGCGGGAGAGAAGAAGGGGGAAGAGAAAAGAATGGGGAGGGCAGAAAGGACACGGCGACCGTAGCCCAGGGACTGACGAGCGCTCACCGTCAGTCGTTGACAAAGCGGAGCTCGGCGGTTTGGTGGAGTTCAGACAAAGGGCGCGCGCCAATCCCGGGCTCGCGTGATACGCGTCACTGAGGTCCGGGGCATGGTGGCCCCTTTTGGCGAGAGGTGACGTGCTCGGCAGGACTGTAGGTTCTTGATAAACCGTCGGCGCGATCCGCCGAACGTCCCACGAGTTGCGAGCACCATGTACGACGAGCAGGCCGAGCCCCCGGCCCACGTGTTGAGGGAGTTGCGTGCGAGACGTGGGTGAGTGTTCACCATGTGTCAGCATGGTGTCCGTATAGCGGTCAAGTGTTCCCTGTGAACGGGGCACATACCCAGACTGTGGCTTCTGTTCCCCGTCGTTCCTCCGTCTCAGCTACTGAACAGGGCACCCCCATGTCTCGGACTTCCGCGCCTGCGCCCGTCGAGGGCGCCGACTCCGTCGGCAACAAGGCCGACTCGCCGCTCGCGCAAGGACTCAAGCAACGCCATCTGTCGATGATCGCCCTCGGCGGTGTCATCGGCGCGGGACTGTTCGTCGGATCGGGCGCGGGCATCGCCGCCGCCGGTCCCTCGATCGTCATCGCCTACGCGGTGTCCGGGCTCCTGGTGATGCTCGTGATGCGCATGCTCGGCGAGATGTCGGCGGCCAATCCTGCCTCCGGGTCCTTCTCCGTCCACGCGGAGCGCGCGATCGGGCCGTGGGCGGGCTTCACCGCGGGGTGGGCGTTCTGGGTTCTGCTGTGCGTGGCGGTCGGGCTGGAGGGCATCGGCGCGGCGAACATCATGACGGGCTGGTTCCCCGACACGCCGCAGTGGGCATGGGTAGCCCTGTTCATGCTGGTCTTCCTCGCCACCAACCTCGCGGCCGTCAAGAACTTCGGCGAGTTCGAATTCTGGTTCGCCGCGCTGAAGGTCGGCGCGATCACGCTCTTCCTGGTCATCGGCGCGCTCGCCATCCTCGGCATCCTGCCCGGCAGCGACGCGGCGGCCCCCGGCACGGCCAACCTCACCGGTGAGGGCGGATTCCTGCCGAACGGCAGCGAGGGCCTGATCGTCGGGCTGCTCGCCTCGGTCTTCGCGTACGGCGGCCTGGAGACGGTCACCATCGCGGCGGCCGAGTCCGAGCACCCCGTCCAGGGCGTCGCCAAGGCCGTGCGGACGGCGATGTGGCGCATCGCGCTCTTCTACGTAGGGTCGATGGCGGTCATCGTCACGGTCGTGCCGTGGGACGACAAGGCGGTCGTGGAGAAGGGGCCGTACGTCGCGACCCTCGACCACCTGGGGATTCCGGCCGCCGCGGAGATCATGAACGTGGTCATCCTGGTCGCGCTGCTCTCCGCGATGAACGCCAACATCTACGGCGCCTCGCGGATGGGGTACTCGCTGGTCCGGCGCGGCCAGGGCCCGAAGGTGCTCGGCGCCCTGTCCGGCGGCGTTCCGCGGGTGGCCGTGCTGGCGTCCTCGGTCTTCGGCTTCGGGTGCGTGCTGCTGAGCTACTGGAGTCCGACGAAGGTCTTCCCCTGGCTGCTGAACATGATCGGCGCGGTGATCCTGGTCGTCTGGATCTTCATCGCCGTCTCGCAGTTGTTGCTGCGGCGCCGCACCGAGCGCGAGGCGCCGGAGAAGCTGGTCGTGAAGATGTGGGCGTACCCGGTGCTCACGTGGGTGGCGCTGGGCGGGATGGCTTACATCTTCTGGCTCATGACGCAGCAGCCGCAGACGCGCGACCAGTTGCTCGCTACGGGCGCGCTGACGCTGGTGCTGGCCGCGGGCGGCTTCGCGCTGCAGAAGTCGCGAGAGCGGTCCGGGGTGGCGGCGACGGTGGACAAGCAGGACTGAGCTGCGCGCGGGAGCCCCGGGCCGGCGCTGGTGCGGCCCGGAGCTCCCGCGCGTTTTCGCGCGTCCTCAATCTCCCCCACAGCGGACTTTCTTGAGCGCGTCGGCGGTCACTGGTGGGCGCCCTGCTCGGCGTCCTCCTCCTCGCTCCCGCCGATGCCGACGTCGTCGGGCACGCCCGCACCCGCGTCCTCACCGGCACCCGCGTCCTCACCCGCGCCCGCTGCGTCACCGGCACCAGTGCCGGTACCCGCCCCGAGCTCGGCGCCGACCGCTGCCAGGGCCGTTGTCACGGGCTGGAAGAACGTCTCGCCGCCCGAGGTGCAGTCGCCGCTGCCCCCCGACGTCAGCCCCACCGCGCTTCCGTCCTCGGTGAAGAGCGCACCGCCGCTGTCGCCGCCCTCGGCGCAGACGTTGGTCTGGATGAGGCCCGTGACGGTGCCTTCCGGGTAGTTGACCGTGGCGTTGAGCCCGGTGACCGCGCCGTCCTTGAGCCCCGTCGTGCTGCCCATGCGGAGCACTTCCTGGCCGACCGCCGCGTCCGCCGCCTGCTTGATCTCCACGCTCTGCCCGTTGCCCACGTCCACCGTGGCGGGGGCGTCGACGCCCGGGTCGTCGTAGGTGACGAGCGCGAAGTCACCGTCTCCGGGGAAGACGGCGTTCTGCACCGTACCGATCGCGGGGCCGCCCGCCGCCTCCGACCACTGCTCGGCCGCCACACCGCAGTGACCGGCGGTCAGGAAGCCGGGGCTGCCGTCCTGGGTGGTCACGTTGAAGCCGAGCGAGCAGCGCGCGCCACCACCGAAGATGGCGTCACCGCCCTCAGCGAATGTCTTGAACTCACCGGCTGATTTCCGCACTCTGGCCACCCCCGAGCCCAGCGACTCGACCGCCGACTCCAGCCGGTCCCACCTGGCTCCGGTGACCGTACGGTCCGCCGTGACCACGATCCCGTTCGTGCGGGGATCGATGGCCCAAGACGTGCCGGGGATGGTGGCCCGCTGGGCCAGGGTCGCCGCGGCGGTCTTCAGTTCGGCCCCGCTGTTGCGCACCTTCCTCGGTACGGCGCCGGCCTTCTTGACCTCCAGGTTCACGTCGTTGTCGTCACCCACGACGTTCACGTTGACGATGAGCTGCTGCTTTCCGGAGTCGTAGTAGGCACCGGCATAGGACGTGCCGAGCCGCGGAGCCAGCCGTGCGATGAGGTCGGCCGCGGACGCCGCACTGATCTGCCGGGGGCCCGGCTCTCCTTCTTCGCCGGACTGCGATGCGTTGGCCTGGGGCAGCAGCACCGCGGCCGCGGCGATTCCCACCGCCCCGGCACCCGCAAGTACGGCCTTGCGCTTGGGTATTCGCCTGTGACTCAATTCGTCGCCTCTCACGGGGAACGGAGCCCGGTTGCCTGCGGAAACCGGGGGGACGCGTCCGCCCCTTGTTACGGATGTGACGAGAGGTGTGTTCAACGCCCGTTGCCGGAACGGCTACTTGGGGGAACGAGGTCAGGCGGACTCGTTGAGCAGGGCGGGACCGGCCCGGTCCATCCGCAGCGCGTCCACGGACTCCGCGAGGAATTCGTACTCCGTGGTGTCGTCGCGCGTGACGACGCGCACGAGGTGTCCGCCGGACAACCGCTCGGCGATCATGCCCTGATGGGTCTCGTCATCGCGCCAGGCCCGGAGCGTGTGCGGTACGTCCGGGGCGCTGGTGGCCATGGGGGCGAGGGCCTCGGCGGGAAAGTGCTCGCTCGCCGGGCTGGGGTCGAGCCGCTCGGCTATCCAGGTCGCGCGGTCTCGCATCCACCACAGCGCGAGGGCGAGCGTGGGCGCACGGTACGTGCCGAGGGGCACGCCGACGTGCTGCCCGCCACAGATTCCGTAGGCGGTGACGTGGCACAGGAACTCGTCATGCACGGCCGCTCTCCTTGCGCCGTTCTGGACTTTCCCGGGACCGCAGCGCAGTGTGATCGATTCCTCACGCCATCAGCGAAAATATGTGGTAGACGACGGCCTGTCACGACGCCGTTCAAGCCAGAGTTGAAGGAAATTCATCCCTTTTCATGGCTCGATTACGCACCCCGGCACAGCCGCGTCTGATCAACTTCCGAGACTCCTGCTGTTAGGGTGCACCTGCATACAGGTCGCAATAAGCAGTGGGAGGGCTCGGACATGGCCACGTACACACTTCCTGAACTTCCGTACGACTACGCGGCGCTCGAACCTGTCATCAATCCGCAGATCATCGAGCTGCACCACGACAAGCACCACGCGGCGTACGTCAAGGGCGCCAACGACACCCTTGAGCAGCTTGCAGAGGCGCGAGACAAGGACTCCTGGGGCGCCATCAACGGCCTGGAGAAGAGCCTCGCCTTTCATCTCTCCGGCCACATCCTGCACTCCATTTACTGGCACAACATGACCGGTGACGGCGGCGGCGAGCCGCTGGCCGCGGACGGTGTGGGCGACCTCGCGGACGCGATCGCCGAGTCCTTCGGGTCGTTCGCCAAGTTCAAGGCGCAGCTGACCAAGGCCGCCGCGACCACCCAGGGCTCCGGCTGGGGCGTTCTCGCGTACGAGCCGCTCAGCGGTCGCCTCATCGTCGAGCAGGTGTACGACCACCAGGGCAACGTCGGCCAGGGCTCCGTCCCGGTCCTCGTCTTCGACGCCTGGGAGCATGCCTTCTACCTTCAGTACAAGAACCAGAAGGTGGACTTCATCGAGGCCATGTGGAAGGTCGTCAACTGGCAGGACGTGTCGAAGCGTTACGCCGCGGCGAAGGCGCACGCGAACACCCTGCTGCTCGTTCCGTAAGCACGGACGGGCCCGCACACGCCCGGCCTCGTGATCGTCTTCTCAACTTTCACCGGGGCGGGTGGATGAAACAGCCGGCCCCCGCGAGGACATGACTCGCGGGGGCCGGCTGTCTGCTCTGTTGGGCTGTGGTGTGGTGACGGGGTCGGTACGGTCAGTCGAAGATCGGGCCCTGGGTGCGGGTGCGCTTGATCTCGTAGAACCCGGGGACCGAGGCGACCATGAGGGTGCCGTCCCACAGCCGCGCCGCCGCGTCGCCCTTCGGTGCCGGGGTGACCACGGGGCCGAAGAACGCGACCTCGTCGCCGTCCGCGCCCGGGACCGCGATGACCGGGGTGCCGACCTCCTGGCCGACCTTGTCGATGCCCAGCTGGTGCGAGGCACGGATCTCCGCGTCGTACGTGTCCTTCTCCGCGTACTCGATCAGCTCCGCCGGCAGGTCGGCGTCGGCCAGCGCGCCGGCGATCGCCTCCAGGGTCGAACCTTCGTCACGGTTGTGGAAGCGGGTGCCGAGCGCGGTGTAGAGGCGGCCGACCGAGTCGTTGCCGTGCAGCTCCCGGGCCGCGGCGACCACCCGGACGGGGCGCCATGCCTCGGGGCCGAGGAGTTCGCGGTACTTCTCCGGGAGATCGTCGAGCTTGTCCTCGTTCAGCACGGCGAGGCTCATGATGTGCCAGCGGACCTCGACATCGCGGACCTTCTCGACCTCCAGCATCCAGCGGGACGTCATCCAGGCCCACGGGCACAGCGGGTCGAACCAGAAGTCTGCGGTGGTCTTGCCGTTCTCGGACATGTCTCTCCTCATCCAGGACGCGATAACAGCTCCTACCTGCGAACGTCCGCCGGCACCGCAGGATTCCCGCGCGCACCGGGTGCCAGTGCCGCGTGGGAAGATCGGGTCGTTCGTACGAGACACGAAGGAGTGCCCGTGCCCGGTGAGAATCTGTCCCGCGACGAGGCCCGCGACCGGGCCGAGCTGCTGTCCGTCGACGGGTACGAAGTGGCCCTCGACCTGCGATCGGCGGTCGAGGAGGCGACGGACGGCGGGGAGCCGCGGACGTTCCGGTCCGTGACCACGCTCCGCTTCCGGTGCGCCATTCCGGGCGCCGGCACCTTCCTGGACCTGCTGGCACCGTCGGTGACGGCCGTGACGCTGAACGGCGAGGCTCTGGACCCGGCGGCGGTCTTCGACGGATCGCGGATCGCGCTCGCCGGACTGCGCGAGGAGAACGTGCTGGTCGTGGACGCCCAGTGCGCGTACAGCAGGACCGGCGAGGGCATGCACCGCTTCGTCGACCCGGAGGACGGCGAGGTCTATCTCTACACGCAGTACGAACCGGCCGACGCGCGCCGCGTCTTCGCCAACTTCGAACAGCCCGACCTGAAGGCCCCCTTCCGCTTCGAGGTCCGCGCCCCGGAGGGGTGGACGGTCTGGAGCAACGGCGTGGGCGAGCACGGCGCGGACGGCGTCTGGCGGTTCGCCGAGACGAAGCCGGTGTCCACGTACATCACTGCCGTCGTCGCCGGGCCGTACCACTACGAGAGCGATCTCTACCGGCGGGTGCTCGGCGACGGCACGGAGCTGGAGATTCCGCTCGGCGCGATGTGCCGCAAGGGCCTTGCCAGGCATTTCGACGCCACCGACATCTTCACGGTCACCAAGCAGGGACTCGACTTCTTCCACGACCACTTCGACTTCCCCTACCCGTTCGGGAAGTACGACCAGGCGTTCGTGCCGGAGTACAACATCGGCGCGATGGAGAACCCGGGCTGTGTGACCTTCCGCGAGGAGTACATCTTCCGCGGGAACGTGACGCGGGCGTCGTACGAGCGCCGGGCGAACGTCATCCTGCACGAGATGGCGCACATGTGGTTCGGTGACCTCGTCACCATGCGGTGGTGGGACGACCTGTGGCTGAAGGAGTCCTTCGCGGACTTCATGGGCTCGTACTCGCTGGTGGAGGCGACCCGGTTCACCAACGGGTGGGTCACCTTCGCCAACAACCGTAAGGCGTGGGCGTACCGGGCCGATCAGCTGCCCTCGACGCACCCGGTCACCGCCGACATCCGTGACCTGGAGGACGCGAAGCTCAACTTCGACGGGATCACCTACGCCAAGGGCGCGTCCGTCCTCAAGCAGCTCGTCGCGTACGTCGGTAAGGACGCCTTCATGGAAGGCGCCCGGCGGTACTTCAAGCGCCACGCGTACGGGAACACCCGGCTCGCCGATCTGCTGGCGGTGCTGGAGGAGACGTCGGGGCGGGACCTGGCCGCGTGGTCACGGGCGTGGCTGCAGACCGCCGGGGTGAACTCGCTGACGCCGCAGATCACTTACGACTCCGGCGGGCGGATCACCGAGCTGGCCGTGCTCCAGGAGGCGGCGCGGTCGCACCCCGAGCTGCGGACGCACCGGGTGGCCGTCGGGCTGTACCGCCGCGAGGCGGCCGGCGCGCTGGTGCGGTACGCGAGGGCCGAGGTGGACGTCGCGGGGCCGCGTACGGTCGTGGCGGAGCTCGTGGGCAGCGAGAAGCCGGAGCTGGTGCTCGTCAACGACGACGACCTGACGTACTGCAAGATCCGCTTCGACGCGGAGTCGCTGGACACGCTGCGCGCGCACCTCGGTGAGCTGACGGATCCCCTGGCCAGGGCATTGTGCTGGTCCGCGCTGTGGAACCTGACGCGGGACGCGCTGATGCCGGCGCGGGACTTCATCGACCTGGTGCTGAGGTTCGCGGGCCGCGAGAGCGACATCGGCGTACTCCAGATGCTGCACGCCTGGACGCGGTCCGCGCTCACGCACTACGCGGCGCCCGAGTGGCGTGAGGAGGGCGGGCGTCTCCTCGCCGGGGGCGCGCTGCGGGAACTGCGGATCGCGGAGCCCGGCAGTGAGAGCCAGCTGACATGGGCACGGTTCTTCGCGGCCGTGGCGACGGGGGCGGCGGACTTCCAGCTGCTCCAGGCCTGCTGGACGGCACGGCGAAGATCGACGGCCTCGACGTGGACCAGGAGCTGCGCTGGACGTTCCTCGGCCCGCTCGCCTCGCACGGGGCGGCCGACGAGAGGGCGATCGGCGCGGAGCTGGCGCGCGACGACACGGCGTCCGGCAAGCGCCACCAGGTGCGGTGCCTCGCGTCGCGCCCCTCGGCGGCGGTCAAGGCGCAGGCGTGGGCGGCGCTCGTGGAGTCCGACGCGCTGTCGAACGCGCTGGTCGGGGCGACGATCGGCGGTTTCGTACAGCCGAGTCAGCGGGAGCTGATGGCGCCGTACGCCGAGAAGTACTTCGCGGTGATCGAGCGGGTGTGGGCCGAGCGGTCGATCCAGATCGGAATGGACGTCGTGTCGGGACTGTTCCCGGGTCTCCAGGACGACCAGGGCACGCTGGACGCGGCCGACGCCTGGCTGAGCGGCCACCCGGATTCGGCTCCCGCGCTGCGGCGGCTGGTGCTGGAGGCGCGGGACGACCTGGCGCGGGGGCTGCGGGGTCAGGCCTGCGACCGGGGGGCGGCGGGGGTGTGAGTCCCGGGCCCATCCCGGCCGGGGCTGCGGACCGGATGGGCCCGGCGCTTCTCCGAAATGCGGCGGGCGAGCGGCGGGTGCCAGCGGGGGTGCGGTTTCGGCAGTCGAACGGCCGTACTTTAGTGCAGGCTTGTCCTGGATTGTCGACGAGTACGTAACAGGGGTTAGCGGGAGGGGCGTTGGCGGGAAGTCCCGGGACATGAACCACAACACCCCCGTCTCCCCCCGCCCGGTCGGCCACCTCACCGACGCCCGCCGCCGCGTCCTGTCCGCCGGGCAACTGCGCGCGCACGGGGTCACCGCCGCCAAGAGCGCCGCCCGGTGCCGTCCCGGCGGGCCGTGGCAGCAGATCCTCCCCGGCGTCTTCGCCCTGCACTCGGGGCCGACCACCAGCGAGGAGCGACTGCACGCCACGCTGTTGTACGCGGGCCGGCCCGCGGGCGATGCGGCGATCCCGGCGCAGGACACGGGCGACGGGAAGGCCGGGGCGTACGGCGAGACCATGGTCACCGGGCTGGCCGCGCTCGCCCTGCACCGCTTCTCGTCCGCTCCCCCGCTGCTCTCCCTGGACCGCATCGACGTGCTGGTCCCCCGCACGCGCCGGCTGCGCTCCACCGGGTGCGCGCGCCTGGTGCGGGCACACGCCATGCCGCAGGCCCAGCAGCTCGGCGGCGTACCCGTAGCCCCCGTGGCACGCGCCCTGGCCGACGCGGTCGCGCAACTCGGCGACTGCCGCACCGACGCCGACACGGTACGACTGCTGCTCACCGAGGCTATCCGCGGCGGACACTGCGAACCGGCTTCGCTGGTGAGGGAGTTGACACTCGCCCGGCTGCTCTCACGGCCGCACGTGGTCGACGCCGTCGACTCCCTGCTCGCCGAGGGGCGGGCCCTCGCCGAGGACCGGCTGTACGAGCTGGTCCGCGACCACGGGCTGCCCGACCCGCTGTGGAACGTCGACCTTCGCCTTCCCGGCGGCCCCCACCTCGGCGGGGTCGACGTCTACTGGCCCGACCATGCCGTGGCCGTGGAGCTGGACACCCGCGCGCACCAGCAGGACCACCCCGACATCGACGACGGCGTCCAGTGGTCGCAGTCCGCCCGCAAGCGCGAGCACCTGGAGCGGCTCGGCATCACCGTCGTACACCTCACGCCGAAGAAGCTGCGGGACGCACCGCAGCAGCAGGCGACAATCGTGCGGACCGCCCTGATGGCGTCGGCCGACCGGGAACCGTCCGCGCATGTCGTCGTGCTGCCGCGTTAGGGCCCGTCCGGCGGACCAGGGTCGGAGAGGTCGCGGCGTCTGGTGCGGTGCATCGCAAGGCGCCGGAGCGCCCTAGTAGGGGGTGTCTGACAATTCCCCGCGGCGTCGCGACCCCGGCCATGATCCGCCGGACAGGCCCCTAGGGCTTCCTGATGAGGAGTTCCGTGTTGCGGGCGTCGGCCGGGCCGGCCAGGGTCTGTCGGGCGCCCGGGGCGTTGAGGGACAGCTCGCGGTAGAGCGACGCGAGGCCGGTCTGGCTGAGGTCGGTGAAGTCGGTGCGGTGCGGGGCGGCGGACTCGATGAGCGTGGTGAACAGCGAGAGTGTGCCGTCCTCGTTGTCGGTCAGCTCGATGATCCGCGCGAGCTGCGGGAACTCGACATGGGAGGCGGTCGAGATCTCCCAGAACGTGCGGTGGGCGAGGATCGCGTTGCGGTGACTGTGCCCGTTGATCCACGCGATGACGTTGCTGTTGCGCTGCAGGAGGTCGCCGATCTTGTCGCCGCCGCCGTCGTCGAAGGTCCAGCTGTTGTGGTGGCTGAAGACGATGACGTGGTCGTCCCGGTGCGCGGCCAGCGTCCGCTTCAGCCAGCTCAGCTGCGCCGGGCCGATCGAGCCCGCGAAGTGTCCGCCCTTGTCCGTCGTGTCGAGGCTGATACCGAGTACGTCGTCGGAGATCCGGAACGAGTAGTACAGGTTGCCGGTGTCGGCGTTCTCCCGCGTATAGCCGTGGCCGGGCACTCCTCCGGCCCCCGCGTACGCCGGGTCGAGGTGCGCCTCGACGTACTCGCGCGCGGTGAACGGGGCGCGGGCCGGGTCGGGGGTGATGGAGCGCATCCGCCGGGTCTCGCGGCGCAGGAGGTCCGCGAAGAAGCGCCCCTTGGGGTCGCCGCCCTTCTTCAGCAGCGCTTCGAGCGGTTTCGCCTCGGACGCCGGCAGGGAGAACAGCTTGCGGCCACCGACCGCGAAGTCGGCGAGGTACCCGGAGCCGCCGTTGGCGAAGGTCCCGCTGGACAGGTCGTCATGGTTGCCGACCGTGGAGTACCAGGGCATCCGGAGCCCGGGGCTGTTGACGGGCCGCAGGGCGGCGGCGAGGTAGCCCTCCAGACGCGGGAAACCCCGCTTCTTGTCGGCGTCGCGCAGGGCGCCGTCCGGGTGCCAGAAGAGCGGCAGGCCCGAGTCCTGGACGCCTTCGTAGCGCGTCCGGTGGCCGGTGTTGGGGGTGATGCGGCCGCCGCTCATGGTGCGCAGGAACCAGTCGAGTTCGGCCTTGTTGTTGTTGTCCGTGTTGTCGCCGGTCGTCATGGCGAAAGCGAGGTCCGCGCCGGTGACGGGCCCGCCGCGCAGTGCGTTGACGCGCTCGACGAGTGAGATCGCGCCGTGCACGGTGAGGGCTTCCTGCGGCCGCCAGGCCGCGTCGGCCTGGGCGCGCAGGTATTCGGTGCGGACCGGGTGCTGGACATCAGTGATGTGCAGGTCGGTGAGCTGCACGAAGGAGGCGAGGGCGGTACGGCGGTCCGCGCGCCCGGAGCGGGCGGCGGCCAGCTGGGTCCGTACGACGCGCTTCCAGCCGGGTCCCGCGGCGAGCCGCCGGTAGCCGGACGCGTCGCCGCGCGGCGTGGCGACCGTACGCAGGGTGGTGCCGGCCTGGGCCGGGACGGCGCCGGGAGGAAGGGTGGGGCCCGCGGCCGTGGCGACGGCGGCGGGAGCGGGGCCGGGGATGCCGGGCCCGGCGGAAGCCCCGGCGGCGCCGGACTCCGGGCCCAGGGCGATGCCGAGACCGGCGGAGACGCCGACCGCGCCGGTGGCGGCGAGGAACGTGCGTCGGTCGAGGGCGGATTCGGCTGCGGAGCTTAGGCGTGACATGCGCGGTCTCCCCGGGATGCGATCGAGGCGGCTGAGCGGAGGTGGAACCTCCCGCCCCCACTGGATCGTTGGCATCCGGGATGGCCTGTGCGTTAACTGCTCCGCAACGGGCAGCGCCGATCGTCGGACAGGGATCACCCGGGTGGCGGGCGTCGCCTGAACGCCGTCTGCTGCTCGCCGGCCGTCGCCGCGCCGCTCCCCCGGCGTTCATCCTGCCGGGGCAGTGGCCGCGGGCCGGCCGCTGGAGCTCGGCCCCGGACCGCACTCCTCGAACGCCGGAGGCGCTGGATTGTGCCGCGCGAGTCACCGCGCGATGTCACCGCGCGAGGTCACCGCGCATGCGCCGGACGCACTCGCCCCGTCGCCGGCCGCTCGCGCCAGAGGTTTATCCCGGTATCGACCAGTTCGACACGGTCGAGCCGGGCCACCTCGTCCAGGGGATGCCACGCCGCCAGATCCGTCGAGCCGCCCGCCTCGTGGCGGAGTTCACCCCCGGCGATCCGCCCCTCGTAGACGATCCGCAGCCCCTGGAAGTCCGCGAACGCGCCAAGCCTGCGTGGATAGCGACGGGTGACGGAGTCGACGCCGAGCAACCGGACCGGCTCGGCCGCGTACCCCGTCTCCTCCTCCACTTCGCGGATCACCGTGTCGTACGGGTCCTCGCCGTGGTCCATGCCACCGCCCGGCAGCGTCCACCGCTTCGCCCCGTCGGGTGCCACCCAGCGGGCCAGCAACAGCTGCCCGTCCCGGACGCACACGGCGTAGGCCGCCACCCTGAGCTCTCGGTTCATTGGCTGAGGTTACGGGGTCGTGGCCCAGCGCCTTCCCAAGTGCCCGGAATCTGGCGATTTGACCCCGATGGCGCATGCCGCGCAGTGGCGGATGTGCGCCACGACCGCATTCCACTATCGACAACTCTCCCCAAAAGTCTCTCACTTAGGCAAAGCTGAGCGGTCATCCGGCACCGTATTCCGGACTCCTTCTTTCACATACAGGGAAGCCCATGACCCTCGAATCATCCGGCTCCATACGCGCGGCCAGACCCGCGGCCCGCATCGCGCTCGCCGCCGGTCTGGTTGCCGCACTGTGTGCGGCCGCGCCGGTAACCGCCACCGCGGCAGGCACCGACGACCCCGGTACCGCTGCGACCACCAAGTCGGCCGCGAAGAAGCTGGGTTCGGCTGACGCCGACCTGCTGGCCGAGGCGGAGGCCGACGGCGCGAAGAGCGTCACCCTGATGGTCGCGACCGCGCCCGGCGCCACCGAGGAGGTCGCGAAGCAGTTCGACGCCGTACCGGGCGGACTGGTCGGACGCACGGACGACAAGCTCGGTTACGTACGCGCCACCCTGCCGACCGGCAAGGCGGACGCGGCCATCAAGGCCGCCGCGAAGCTGTCCTCCGTCCACGGCATCGACCTCAAGCAGGAGATCGAGCTGGACGACCCGACGCCGGCGGCCGACCGCGGCAAGGGTGCGGAGACCGCAGCCGAGGGCACGTACCCCGCTCCGGGGAAGAAGACGCCGGCGAAGAACCCGTACAACCCGTCCTTCGAGACCGGCGCCGTCGACTTCGTGAAGGAGAACCCGAAGGCGGACGGCCGCGGGATCACCATCGGCATCCTCGACTCCGGTGTCGACCTGGGTCACCCCGCGCTGCAAAAGACCACCACAGGCGAGCGCAAGATCGTCGACTGGGTGACGGCCACCGACCCGGTCGCGGACGGCGACGGAACGTGGCGCCGGATGACGGCCGAGGTGAGCGGCCCGTCCTTCGCGATCGGCGGCCGTACCTGGTCCGCGCCTGCGGGCACGTACAAGTTCAGCACGTTCGCGGAGGCCGCCACCACGGGTGGCGACATGGCGGGCGACCTGAACCGCGACGGTGACACCACCGACGTCTGGGGCGTGCTGTACGACGCCGCGGCCGGCACGGTCCGCGTCGACCTCGACAACGACGCCGACTTCGGCGACGAAGAGGCGATGAAGCCGTACAAGGACGAGAAGCAGATCCGGTACTTCGGCAAGGACGACCCGGCGACCGAGGTCGTCGAGCAGATCCCGTTCGTCGCCGAGATCCGCAAGGACGTCGTCTACAACGCCGCCGGCGCAAAGGCCGACTACGTCAACATCGGCATCATCGAGGGCTCGCACGGCACGCACGTCGCCGGCATCACCGCCGCCAACAGCCTCTTCGGCGGCAAGATGAACGGCGCCGCCCCCGGCGCCAAGCTGGTCTCCTCGCGCGCCTGCACCTGGAGCGGCGGCTGCACCAACGTCGCGCTGACCGAGGGCATGATCGATCTCGTCACCGAGCGCGGTGTCGACATCGTCAACATGTCGATCGGCGGCCTGCCGGCGCTCAACGACGGCAACAACGCCCGCGCCGAGCTCTACACCCGCCTCATCGACACCTACGGCGTGCAGCTGGTCATCTCGGCCGGCAACAGCGGCCCCGGCACCAACACCATCGGCGACCCGTCGCTGGCGGACAAGGTGATCTCGGTCAGCGCGTCCATCTCCAAGGAGACCTGGGCCGCCAACTACGGCTCGGTCGTGGAGAAGCGGTACGCGATGATGCCGTTCTCCTCGCGCGGCCCGCGCGAGGACGGCGGTTTCGCGCCGACCATCTCCGCGCCCGGCGCGTCCATCAACACCACCCAGACCTGGGCGCCCGGCGGCCCCGTCGCCGAGGCCGGCTACAGCCTGCCGGCCGGCTACTCGATGCTCCAGGGCACCTCGATGGCCTCGCCGCAGGCGGCGGGCGCGAGCGCGCTGCTGCTGTCGGCCGCCAAGCAGAGCGGGATCGAGCTCAAGCCCGCGAAGCTGCGTACGGCGCTGGTCAGCCAGGCCGACCACATCAAGGGCTTCCAGGCGCACGAAGAGGGCGCCGGCCGGATCAACATCGTGGACGCGTGGACGGCGATCAAGAAGGACGCGACCGCCCACGACTACACGGTCAAGGCGCCGGTCGACACCGCGATCGACCAGTTCCTGAAGACCCCGGGCTTCGGCACCGGCCTCTACGACCGCGAGGGCGGCCTGAAGACCGGCAAGAAGAAGTTCTACGACGTCGTGGTCACCCGCACCTCGGGCCCGGACCGCGCCGTGCGCCACGAGCTGCACCTGGAGAACAACGACGGCACCTTCAAGCTCGCCGGCCGGGACGAGATCCTGCTCCAGCTGAACACGCCGGTCACGGTCCAGATCGTCGCCGAGCCGCGTTCGGAGGGCATCCACAGCGCGATCCTCGAGGTCGACGACATCCGCACCGAGGGCATCGACAAGCAGATCCTCACGACCGTGGTCGCGTCGCAGGACCTGGCGAAGCCCGCGTACTCGGTCTCCGAGACCGGTTCGGTGCAGCGCAACGCCCCGAAGTCGTACTTCGTCACCGTCCCCGAGGGCGCGAAGTCCCTTGAGGTCGCGCTGGGCGGGCTCGCCGCCGGCAGCCAGACGCGGTTCATCTCCATCCACCCGTACGGCGTCCCGTCCGACCCGACGTCGACGATCAACTGCTACCCGAACTACACCAGCCCCTCCAACACCTGCCGCCCCGACGTGCGTGCGTACGCGAACCCGCAGCCCGGTGTCTGGGAGGTCGAGGTCGAGTCGCGCCGCACGTCGCCGCTGCTCGACAACCCGTACCAGCTGGACGTGACGGTGCTCGGCGCCGACTTCGACCCGGCGGTGCAGAAGATCGCCGAGGCCAAGGTCGGCACGCCGGCACCGGTGGAGTGGAAGGTCACCAACGGCTTCGCCGCGCTCGACGGCAAGCTGAAGGGCGGCTCACTCGGCTCGTCGAAGGACGCCCGTCCCTCGATCAAGCAGAGCGAGCAGCAGGAGTCCACGATCACCATCGGTGAGGGCGTGGAGCGCCTCGACGTCGCCATCGGCAACGTCGCCGACACCGCCGCGGACCTGGACCTGGCGGTCTACCGCGGCAGTGTGCTCGTCGGCTCGGCCGCCGACGGTGACTCCGAGGAGGCCGTCAGACTCGTCAAGCCGGCCGCCGGCACGTACCGCGTCGTCGTCGACGGCTACGCGATTCCGGCCGGGACCACGGCGTACGACTACCGCGATGTGTACTTCGCGCCGTCGCTCGGCCAGGTCAAGGTCGACGACTCGCAGGTCGTGAAGCTGGCCAACGGCGCTTCGGCGCAGGTCAAGGCCGAGGTCGTGGTGGCCGGCGCGGCTCCCGAGGGCCGGCAGTTCTTCGGCGAGGTGCAGCTGGTGAACACGCGCGGCACGGTCGCGGGCTCCGGCAGTGCCCAGATCGAGAAGGTCACGCCGTAACGGCTTGATCGCGTAGAGGGAGGGGCGGGCGGCCAGTACGGCGTCCGCCCCTTCGTCTGGGCGCTCGGGTCGTCTGGGCTCCCTACTCGTCTGGGCGGTCGACGGCAGGCCGCAGCCGGTGAGGCGTGTCACCACGAGCGCCGGGCCGCACACCTTCCCCGCCCGGATTCCTCCGGATCAGGACTGGCGGACCGTGCGGTTTCGAGGTGCGATGAGGACAGCGTCGCAGGTCCAGGGTCCGGACATTGGATTGGACAAGGACACCTTGGACAGACGCATGATGGGCAGCGTCAGGTCAGCTGCCTTGAGCACGTTCGTACGTACGAAGGAGTCCCCGTGAGGGTCGGAATCGTCGGAGCCACCGGTCAGGTCGGCACAGTCATGCGCAGGATTCTGGCCGAACGGAACTTCCCGGCCGACGAGCTTCGCCTCTTCGCCTCCGCCCGCTCCGCCGGTTCCACGATCGAGTGGCAGGGCAGGGACATCACCGTCGAGGACGCCTCCGCGGCCGACTACTCGGGCCTGGACATCGTGCTCTTCTCCGCCGGTGGCGCCACGTCCAAGGCGCTGGCAGAGAAGGTCGCCTCGCAGGGCGCCGTCGTGATCGACAACTCGTCGGCCTGGCGCCGCGACCCCGAGGTGCCGCTGGTCGTCTCCGAGGTCAACCCGCACGCGGTCGCCGACCGCCCCAAGGGCATCATCGCGAACCCGAACTGCACCACGATGGCCGCGATGCCCGTCCTGAAGCCGCTGCACGCCGAGGCGGGCCTGACCGCGCTGGTCGCCACCACCTACCAGGCCGTGTCCGGCTCGGGTCTGGCCGGTGTCGCCGAGCTCGACGGCCAGGTCAAGAAGGTCGTGGACCACGCGGCCGAGCTCACTCACGGCGGCGACGCCGTGGAATTCCCCGCGCCCGGTGTCTACAAGCGCCCCATCGCGTTCAACGTGCTGCCGCTGGCCGGGGCGATCGTCGACGACGGTTCCTTCGAGACCGACGAGGAGCAGAAGCTCCGCAACGAGTCCCGCAAGATCCTGGAGATCCCCGACCTCAAGGTCTCGGGCACCTGTGTGCGCGTCCCGGTCTTCTCCGGCCACTCGCTCCAGGTCAACGTCCGCTTCGAGCGCCCGCTGAGCGTGGAGCGCGCGTACGAGCTGCTCGGCGGGGCGCCGGGCGTCGCCCTGTCCGAGATCCCGACGCCGCTCCAGGCAGCCGGCAAGGACGTGTCGTTCGTCGGCCGCATCCGCACCGACGAGACCGCCGAGAACGGCCTGGCGCTGTTCCTCTCGGGCGACAACCTGCGCAAGGGCGCGGCGCTGAACGCCGTGCAGATCGCGGAGCTGGTGGCGGCCGAGCTCAAGGGCTGACCTGCGCGCGATACAGCGGGAGGGGCGGGGACTCACCGGAGTCCCCGCCCCTCCGGCATGCGGCGCGGATATGCCACCGCGTCCTGATCGCGCCCATGGAAGGATGGCGCCAACGTCAAACACCGCACATCGAACACCGCACACCGAGGAGATGACTGGGTGCCTGGCACGAATCTGACCCGCGAAGAGGCCCAGCAGCGGGCAAGCCTGCTCACTGTTGACGCGTACGAGATCGAGCTCGATCTGAGCGGCGCGCAGGAGGGCGGCACCTACCGGTCCGCGACGACCGTGCGTTTCGAGTCCGCCGAGGCCGGCGCCGAGACCTTCATCGACCTGGTGGCTCCCGCCGTGCACCAGGTCGTCCTGAACGGGCAGTCGCTGGACGTCGCCGCTGTCTTCCGCGACTCGCGGATCGCACTGAAGCACCTTGAGGCCGGCCCGAACGAGCTGAGGGTCGTCGCCGACTGCGCGTACACCAACACGGGTGAGGGACTGCACCGCTTCGTCGACCCGGTCGACGAGCAGGCTTACCTCTACACCCAGTTCGAGGTGCCGGACGCGCGGCGCGTGTTCGCGTCGTTCGAGCAACCGGACTTGAAGGCGACCTTCCAGTTCACCGTGAAAGCGCCGGCCGGCTGGACGGTCATCTCCAACTCGGCGACGCCGGAACCGAAGGACGACGTCTGGGCGTTCGAGCCGACGCCGCGGATGTCGACGTACATCACCGCGCTGATCGTCGGCCCGTACCACTCGGTGCACAGCAGTTACGAGAAGGACGGACAGAGCGTGCCGCTCGGCATCTACTGCCGGCCGTCGCTCGCCGAGTTCCTGGACGCGGACGACATCTTCGAGGTGACGCGGCAGGGCTTCGACTGGTTCCAGGAGAAGTTCGACTACGCCTACCCCTTCGCGAAGTACGACCAGCTGTTCGTCCCGGAGTTCAACGCGGGCGCGATGGAGAACGCGGGCGCGGTGACCATCCGCGACCAGTACATCTTCCGTTCCCGGACGACCGACGCGGCGTACGAGCGGCGCGCCGAGACGATCCTGCACGAGCTGGCGCACATGTGGTTCGGCGACCTCGTCACCATGGAGTGGTGGAACGACCTGTGGCTGAACGAGTCGTTCGCCACGTACACCTCGGTGGCCTGCCAGGCGTACGCGCCGGGTTCGAAGTGGCCGCACGCGTGGACGACGTTCGCGAACTCGGAGAAGACCTGGGCGTACCGCCAGGACCAGCTGCCCTCCACGCACCCGATCATGGCCGAGATCCGTGACCTGGACGACGTCCTGGTCAACTTCGACGGCATTACGTACGCCAAGGGCGCGTCGGTGCTCAAGCAGCTCGTCGCGTACGTCGGCCAGGACGAGTTCTTCCGGGGCGTGCAGGCGTACTTCAAGGCGCACGCGTTCGGGAACACGCGCCTGTCCGACCTGCTCGGCGCGCTGGAGAAGACGTCCGGCCGCGACCTGAAGACGTGGTCGAAGGCATGGCTGGAGACGGCTGGCATCAACATCCTGCGCCCGGAGATCGCGACGGACGCCGACGGCAACGTCACCTCCTTCGCGGTACGCCAGGAGGCGCCGGCGCTGCCGGCGGGCGCCAAGGGCGAGTCGACGCTGCGCCCGCACCGGATCGCGGTCGGTTGCTACGACCTGGACGGCGCCGGAAAGCTGGTTCGTACGAACCGGATCGAGCTCGACATCGCGGCGGCCGAGCTCACCGAGGTGCCGTTCCCCGCCGGCACGAAGCGGCCCGCGGTGATCCTGCTGAACGACGACGACCTGTCGTACGCGAAGGTGCGCCTCGACGCCGAGTCGCTGGCCACCGTGACGGCGTACATCGGTGACTTCGCCGAGTCGCTGCCGCGCGCACTGTGCTGGTCGGCCGCGTGGGACATGACCCGCGACGGCGAGCTCGCCACCCGCGACTATCTCGCGCTGGTCCTGTCGGGCATCGCCAAGGAGTCGGACATCGGTGTGGTGCAGTCGCTGCACCGGCAGGCGAAGCTGGCGCTGGAGCTGTACGCCGCACCCGACTGGCGCGAGACGGGCCTGACGCGGTGGACAGACGCGACGCTGGAACAGCTGCACGCCGCCGAGCCGGGCAGCGACCATCAGCTGGCGTGGGCGCGGGCCTTCGCTTCGACGGCCCGTACCGACGCGCAGCTGGACCTGATCCAGGGCCTGCTGGACGGCACGGAGACGGTCGCGGGCCTGGCCGTGGACACCGAGATGCGCTGGGCCCTGGTCGGACGGCTCGCGGCCACGGGCCGCGCGGACGAGAAGGCGATCGCGGCTGAGCTGGAGCGCGACAAGACGTCCGCGGGCGAACTGCACGCCACGTCGGCGCGGGCGGCGCGGCCGACGGCGGAGGCGAAGGCGCAGGCATGGGCCTCGGTCGTGGACTCCGACAAGCTGCCGAACTCGATGCAGGAGGCGGTGATCGGCGGCTTCGTGCAGACCGGCCAGCGTGAGCTGCTCGCGCCCTACACGGAGAAGTACTTCGCGGCGGTCGAGCGCATCTGGGAGTCGCGCAGCTACGAGATGGGGCAGCAGATCACGGTCGGCCTGTACCCGGCCGTGCAGGTCTCGCAGGCGACGCTGGACGCGACGGACGCGTGGCTGGCGTCGGCGGGCCCGAACGCCGCGCTGCGGCGCCTGATGTCGGAGTCACGCTCGGGCATCGAGCGCGCGCTGAAGGCCCAGGCGGCGGACGCGGCGGCGTAGCCCCGCGCACCGAGGGGCCCCGGCCCGCCGCACGGCGGACCGGGGCCCCTCGGCCGTGTCCGCTCAGCGCCCGCCGGCGACCTTGAGAACGGTGCCGGTGGTGTACGACGCGTCGGCGGACAGCAGCCAGGAGACGGCGGCGGCGATCTCGAAGGGCTCGCCGGGCCGCCCAAGGGGGGTCACGGCGGCCGCCTTGGCGGGGCGGTCGGGGTCTCCCATGGCGGCGTGCATCTCGGTGTTGACGACGCCGGGGGCGACCGCGTTGACCCGGATGCCGTCCGGGCCGAGCTCCTTGGACAGGCCGACGGTGAGGGCGTCGGTGGCGGCCTTGGTCGCGGCGTAGTGGACGTACTCGCCGGGGCTGCCCAGGGTGGCGGCGACGGAGGAGATGTTGACGATGGCGCCGCTGCCGCGCGCCGCCATGTCCCGGGCGGCCCGGCGGCAGCAGAGCAGGTAGCCCAGGAGGTTCACCTCGACGACGCGTCGCAGGTTCTCGGTGGTGGCGTCGGCGAGGCGGCCGAGGGGCCCGGTAACACCGGCGTTGTTGACGAGGCCGGTGACGGGGCCGAGTTCGGCGGCGGTGACGTCGAACAGCCGGTCCACGTCGGCCTCCGCGGAGGTGTCCACGCGCACCGTGACGCAGCGCGCGCCAGCCGCGCGCACGTCGGCTGCGGTCGCCTCGGCGGCGGTTGCGTTGCTGACGTACCCGAGGGCGAGGTCGTGCCCGTCGACCGCGAGCCGGAGGCAGGTCGCCGCGCCGATTCCCCGGCTACCGCCGGTGACGATGGTGACGGGACGTGACACGAGTTGCCTCCTGTGATCGTTCGGTGGTGCTCACCTCAGTGGCACGGACGGGAATCGCGTCGCCGGTGAGCGCGACCATCGTGCCGTACCGGCGAGCGGCGCCCGCTCTGCGTTGCCCCGTAACGCAGAGCGGGAGAACGCCGGTCCGCGACCCTCAGCCGGTCAGGTCCTGGTAGCGCGCGCGCAGGTCGGCCGTGCCCTGCGCGGTCGGTTCGCCGTGCAGCCGCATCCGGGCCACGCCGCCGTCGGGGAACGCGTCGAGGCGGACGTGGGTGGCGACGGCCTGCGCCGGGAGCTTGAAGCGGTGGAGCGTGTCGGGCTGGAGCCGGGTGCGCGGGATGATCTCGAACCAGTCGCCGCTCTCGCCGTTGCGGCCGCTCAGGGCGATCCAGCCGGCCGAGTTCCCCTTGAGGTACGCCGTGTCGATCTCGACGGCGCGGATGGCGCCCTGAGCGACGAGGCGGAAACGCACCCAGTCGTTGGTGTCGCGGACGCGGCGGCGGCGGTTCTCCCAGCCGTCGTCCATCTTGCGCGAGGTGCCGGGCAGGATGATCTGGGTCGGCGAGGAGTAGAACTTGTCGGACGCGTCCTCGTACACCCCAGCGTTGAGTACCGAGACGAGGTCGACGGTCCCGAGCAGGCCGAGCCACTCGGGGTCGGGCACCACCTCGCCGTGCACCCGCAGCCGGGCGACGCCGCCGTCGGGGTGCTGGCAGAGCCTGAGGTGGGTGAAGCGGCGCTCGGCGGTGATCTCGAAACCGTTGGCGGCGTGGCCGCGCACGGGGGTGGGCGGCACGAGCTCCTCCCACTTCACGTCCGCGCCCAGCAGCTGCTCCGGGCTCGGCGTGCCCTCCACGGAGGCGGCCTGGACGCTGACGCGCTGCGGGTAGTTGCCGCGGAAGTGGGCGGTGTCGACGATGATGCCGCGGATGACGCCGGGGGCGCCGAGACGGACGATCGCCCAGTCGTGGTCCTCGGGCTCCGGGAACGGCCGCGCCCCGTCGGCGCCGCGACGGCGGCGGGTCTCCCAGCCGTCCATGATCTTGCCCTTGTGCCCGAAGTGCTCGGGGTCGAAGACGGCTCGCTCGCGGATGAGGAGGTTCTCGCGCTCGGCGAAGAACTCGTCGTTGGCGGCGACGACACCGGCCCCCAGACGCCGGTCGGCCAGGTCGACCAGGTCGGTGAAGGCGAAGTCCCCACCGCGGTAGTCGGCGTACGGGTCGCCTCCGCCGTAGGGGGCTGCGTCGTTGGCGTGCGGGTCCTCGGAGTGCGCTTCGCGCGTCGTAGTCATGCCTCGACTGTCACAGCCCGAACCGGTCAGGTCCATCGAATGTTTCTGGACAGGCTTTGAAGCAGAACCGAAAGGTGAGGCCACCCTCGCTGAGCGGACCTCACCCCGTCCGCGCCGCCGCGACCTGCCGCAGGGCCGCCAGGACGCGGGCGACCGCGGGCCCCGCCTCCGCTCCGCGGCGTACCGCCGCCACCACGTGGCGCTGGGGCTGGTCCGCGTTCAGGACCCGCATCACCACGCCCGTACGCCGCTCGGCCGCCGCCATCCGCGGGACCAGCGCCACGCCCATGCCCGCCTCCACCATGGCCAGGATCGCCGTCCAGCCGGCCGCGCTGTGCGCCTGTTCGGGGACGAAGCCCGCCGCTTCGCACGCGTGCCGGGTGATCTCCGACCAGGGCCCGCTCCCGCCGAAAATCCACGGCTCCCCCGAGAGGTCGGCGAGCCGAAGCCCCGGCGCGGCGGCGAGCGGGTGCGCGGCTGGGAGCGCCACGTCCAGCGGGTCCGCCAGCAGCGGCAGCCGGGCCAGTTGGAGGTCGCGGGCGGTCGGGGCGTGCGCCGCCAGCGACAGCGCCAGGTCCACGGCCCCGCTCGCCAGCAACTCGTACGCCTGGGCCGCCTCCGCCTCCCGTACCCGGACCCGCAGCGCGGGGTGCGTGGTGCGCAGGCGCTGCACCGCAGGTACGACCAGCGCGGGCACCGCCGTCGAGAACGCCCCGACGCGCACCTCGCCCGCCTCCCCCTTCACGTACCCCGCCAATTCGGCGTCCGCCTGCTCCAGTTGCGCGAACACCGACTCGGCGTGCCGGAGCACGAGGTGGGCCGCGTCCGTGAGCCGCACCCGCCGCCCGTGCGCCTCCAGCAGGGGTACGCCGAGTTGCTTGGCGAGGTTGGACAGCTGCTGCGAAACGGCCGAGGGCGTCATCAGCAACGCCTCGGCCGTCGCGGTCACGGTCCCCCGGTCGCGCAGGGTCCGCAGAATCCGCAGCTTCTTGATGTCCCACTCGATCATGGGACGGAATCTATCCCGGTCGCTCACCGGCCCCGGCCCGCCCCCAGCATCACTCCGCCCAGGATCAGCACCATGCACACGATCTGCGTCGGGCCCGTCACTTCGCCGAGCAGGGCGAAGGAGAGCAGCGCCACGCACACCGGCTGGAGGTGGTAGACGACGCCCGCTCGCGCCGCGCCGATCAGGGAGATCGCCTTGTTCCAGGCGAAGAAGGCGACCGCGGACGAGAAGACGCCCACGTAGACGAGAGGACCGACGGTCCCCGCCGTCGCCTCAAAGCCGCCCTGGAGGGCCAGGCTTGCGGCGTACGCGGGCAGCAGCATCAGGGCGCCGAGCACGAACGTCACGAAGAGGAAGGCCGGTCCGCCGATCTCGGCCGGTTTGCGGCGCAGCAGCGCGCTGTACGAGCCGAAGCAGACGGCGGCGGCGAGCATCCACACGTCCCCGGCGGCGAAGTCCACGGCGAGGGAGCCCTTACCGACCAGGAGCAGCACCCCGGCGCAGGCGATCAGCATCCCGACGGTGCGGCGGGCGCCGAGTCGGGCGCCGCCCAGGCGTTCGTACAGGGCCATCAGAACCGGCGACGCGGCCATGATCATGCCCATGTTGCCCGCGGAGGTGGTGAGTCCGGCCTGGTTCACCAGGGTGTTGTAGACGGTGACGCCGAGCAGGGAGGCCAGCGTCAGAAAGCCGATGTGACGCCGGATCAGAGCTCGCGCACGCCAGGCCTCGCGGGCCGCGAACGGGGCGACGGCGATGATCGCCACGATCCAGCGCCAGAAGGCGGCCTGCACGGGCGCGACGGAGTCGTGGAGCGCGCGGGAGGTGACGAAGCTGCCGGACCAGACCACCGTGGCGACGGCGGCGAGGACGAGGCCGACGGCCGACGCCCGCGCCGCCGCGCTCCTGGCCTGCGGCTCGCTGCCGATACGGAGATGGACACGGTCCTGGACGGTCACTGACATCCCTTCGTCGTCCGGTCCCCGGATGGGGATCCCGGGTGAGGGATCTACCGTCGCATCGAGCCATCCATCAGGTCCATCGAATGTTTTCGACGAATCTCTTCAGTGGAGCTGAATGATCGTGGTCGGGGCCGGGCCAGACAGTGCGACGCGCGAGAGGCGCGAGGCCGGAAGGCCCGGAAGGCCACGGGATCGACGAAGGGCGTCCCCCCGCCGCAGAAACCACGGCCGGGTGACGCCCTCAGAAAGCTGTGCCGGTCGGCACGGGTCGGCAGAGCCGGTGTGTCAGCTCTGCTTCTTGCTCTTGTCCAGCACCATGACGAGTCCCGCGATCACCGCGAACAGCACGATCGGAGCCACGACGTACAGACCGAGCGTCTCGACCACGCTCAGGCCGGAACCCGGGTCGTCGCCGTCGTCGGAGGTGTTCGCGAGCGCGGGGGACGACATGAGCAGCATCATCAGCGTCGTACCGGCCGCGACAGCACCGGCGCGCAGGGCATTCTTCTTGTCCACGGTGCCAACGTAGCGAACGCCTACGCGGGCCGCGCGCCCGGGGGTGCCGTACGGGCCCGGAACACCTCGATCAGCTTGTGCAGGCGCGGTGAGGCGGCCAGATCCTCCAGGGTTACCGGACGCCCTTCGGCGTCGGCGACGGGCAGGCGCCAGTTGGGGTACTGGTCCCAGGTGCCGGGCAGGTTCTGCGGCCGGCGGTCCCCCACCGTGTCCGGCAGCCAGATCCCGACCATCCGGGCCGGGGTGCGCAGCAGGAACCTGTACACGGCGCGGATCTCGCCCTCCTCGTCGCCCGCGCCCTCCGGCAGCAGGCCGAGCCGGGCCAGCGACGACAGCCAGTCGGCGACCTCCACCGCCGCCTCGGTGCGTTCCTCGTCGAGCGGGCGGGTGAGCAGCCCCAGCCGGTGGCGCAGCGCGACGTGCTCGCCCGTCAGGCGGGCGGCGGTGGACGGCAGGTCGTGCGTGGTGGCGGTGGCCAGGCAGTGCTCGCGCCAGTCCTCCGGGGGCAACGGCGCCCCCGAACCGGCCCAGTCGCGCTCGAACCACAGGACCGAGGTACCGGACACACCGCGCTCGGCGAGCGCGTCGCGCACGCCGGGTTCGACCGTACCCAGGTCTTCCCCGATGACGGTCGCGCCCGCCAGGTGCGCCTCCAGGGCGAGCACGGCGAGCATCGCCTCGGCGTCGTAGCGGACGTACGTGCCCTGGGTGGGGGCGTGGCCCTCGGGGACCCACCAGAGCCGGAACAGGCCCATCACGTGGTCGATGCGCAGGGCGCCCGCGTTGCGCAGCAGGCCGCGCAGCAGGCCGCGGAACGGGGCGTACGCGGCGGCGGCCAGCACGTCGGGGCGCCACGGCGGCAGGCCCCAGTCCTGGCCTAGGGCGTTGAAGGCGTCCGGGGGTGCGCCGACCGACATGCCCCGCGCGAAGGCGTCCTGCTGCGCCCAGGCGTCGGCGCCGCCGGGGTGCACGCCGACGGCCAAGTCGTGGACGACGCCGACGGGCATGCCGGCGTCCAGGGCGGCGCGCTGGGCGGCGGCGAGCTGGGTGTCGGTGAGCCAGGCCAGCCAGCAGTACAGGTCGACCCGCTCGCACAGGTCGTCGCGGGCGCGCCGGACGGCGGCGCAGTGGGGGTCTTCGCGCAGCTGGGCGGGCCAGGTGTGCCAGTCGGCGCCGTACACCTCGGCGAGCGCGCACCAGGTGGCGTGGTCTTCGAGGGCGGCGCCCTGCTCGGCCAAAAAGTCGCAGTAGGCGATGCGCCGGCCGGGGCCGAGCGGGACCGACCGTACGATCTCCAGCGCCTGTCTCTTGAGCTCCCACACGGCGTCGCGGTCGATCAGCGCGCCCTTGCTCAGGACGTTTTCGCGCAGGGCGGCGGCCTGGTCGAGCAGGTCGTCGACGCGGGCGCGGTCCTCGGGGCGGATGTGGGCGTACTCCGGTACGGCCTCGACCCGCAGGTGGACCGGGTCAGGGAAGCGTCGGGAGGACGGGCGGTACGGCGAGGGGTCGGTGGGCGCTCCGGGCACGGCCGCGTGCAACGGGTTGATCTGTACGAATCCCACGCCGAGCGACCGCCCGGACCAGGCTGCGAGTTCGGCGAGGTCGCCGAGGTCGCCCATGCCCCAGGAGCGCCGGGACAGCAGCGAGTAGAGCTGGACGAGGAGGCCGTACGTCCGGCCAGGAGGCGGTGGGACACGGCTCGGGGCGACGACGAGCGTGGCGGCGTCCGTGGCCCCGTCCGGCGTACGGACCTCCAGGCGGTGCACTCCGAGCGGCAGGCGGCCCCAGGCGTCGGCGGAAGGCGTCTCGTCCGTGGCCCGGCGCGGCGGCGCGTCGGACCCGGCCGGGTCCGGTGCCGCGATCCGCCACTCGACGGCCGGTCCCTGCTCCGTCTCGACGCGCAGAGCTGCGCCCGCGGGGAGGCCGGCCAGGGCGGGGGGCGGCTGCGGGCCGTCCTCGCCCGTCCAGGACACCACCGTGGCGGGCAGCAGACGGCGGGCGGCGGCGCTCTCGTGGGCGTCGAGGGCAGCCAGGACGGCGTCGGGGGTGCGCGCGTCGACACCCAGGGCCGCGAGCACGGCGATCACCGTGCCGTCGGGGACCTGGAGCGTCCGGTGCGCCGATGGCTGGTAGGACGTGGCGACGCCGTGAAGGGCCGCGAGGCGGGCAAGGCCCATCTAGACCCCCGTGGGCTCCATGCCCGATGCCGTGCCGTGGGCGGTGGGTTCGCTGGTGAGCGGGGCGGCGTCGGCCATGGGGGGCTCGCTGGTGAGCGGGGCGGCGTCGGCCATGGGGGGCTCGCTGGTCAGCGGCGGCTCGGTGGTGAGCAGCGGCTCGGCGAATCCGGCGTCGAGGTGGTCGAGGGCGGGGCGGGGGGCGGGCACCGGTTTGGACAGGGCGGAGAGCAGAAGCTGTGCGGCGGCCACGGGGGCCTCCCTACGGTGGGCTACATGGACACAGCAGCCCTACCCAATGGGCGCGGCCGCAGACGTATACGTTCCAACAACGTGTCCCGCGTCACATGGTGTTCCCCGTAGGGAAATTGACACCCGGGCGGGTGGGTGGTGGGCTCGGTCACCACACAGATCACATCGCAGAGTGTTCAAGAAGAGCACTCAAGAAGTCTGAAAAAGTCTGAAGAAGTCTGACGCGACTGAGGAGACGGCCGTGCAGCTCGGGCGTAGGAGAGGCGCGACCGCCGTCGCGGTCGCGGTCATTGGCGGACTGCTCGGTGGTGCGCCCGGCGCGTTCGCCGCTCCCTCCCCGGGCGCCCCGGGCGCCCCCTCGGCCGCCGGCCAGGACCGGGGCGACGCGGCCGCGCTGCCGCCCGTATGGCCCCGTCCGCAGTCGATACGGGCCGCCGGTCCGGCAGTTGTGGTGGGCGAGGAAGCGGTGCTGGTCGCCGGGCCGGGCACCGATCCGTACGCCGTGACGGCCATAGAGAAGGTGCTGCGCGGCGCGGGTGTCCAGACGCTGTACCGCGTCGGCCCCGGCGAGCCGCTGCCCGCGCGCGGCCTGGTCGTACGGGTGGGCGGCCCCGCGGCGCAGGACGCCCTGCGCACCCTGCGCGCCCCCTCCCTCGCCGACCTGCCGTCCGGCGGCTACCGGCTCGCGGTCGGCGTGGTCGCGGGCCGGGACACCGTCGCGCTCGACGGCGTCGGCGACGACGGCCTCTTCCACGCCGCCCAGACGCTGCGCCAGCTGACTGCGGGCGACGAGATCGCCGGTGCCGTCGTCCGGGACTTCCCGGGGACCGCCGTGCGCGGGATGACGGAGGGCTTCTACGGCCAGCCGTGGACGCGGGAGCAGCGCCTGGCCCAGATCGACTTCATGGCGCGTACGAAGCAGAACCGCTACCTCTACGCGCCCGGCGACGACCCGTACCGCCAGGCCCGCTGGCGCGACCCGTACCCGGCGGACCAGCGCGCCGACTTCCGGGCGCTCGCCGAACGGGCCCGCGGCAGCCATGTGTCGCTGGGCTGGGCGGTGTCGCCCGGGCAGGCGATGTGCATGTCGTCCGACAACGACATCAGGGCACTGAACCGCAAGTTCGACGCGATGTGGGCGCTCGGGGTGCGTTCCTTCCAGCTCCAGTTCCAGGACGTCAGCTACAGCGAGTGGCACTGCGAGCGGGACGCCGACACCTTCGGCTCGGGCCCCGAGGCCGCGGCGAAGGCGCACGCGCAGGTGGCCAACGCGGTGGCGCGGCATCTGGCGGAGCGCCATCCCGGTGCGGAGCCACTGACGGTGATGCCGACGGAGTTCTACCAGGAGGGCGAAACCGAGTACCGCAAGGCGCTCGCCGGCCGGCTGGACACCGGAGTGCAGGTCGCCTGGACCGGGGTCGGCGTCGTACCGAAGACGATCACTGGCCGTGAACTGGCGGGCACACGGGCCGCGTTCCGGCATCCGCTGGTCACCATGGACAACTATCCGGTCAACGACTACGCCCAGGACCGGATCTTCCTCGGCCCCTACACGGGCCGCGAGCCGGCCGTCGCCGGCGGCTCGGCCGCGCTGCTGGCCAACGCCATGGAGCAGGCGTCGGCGTCCCGCATCCCCCTCTTCACGGCCGCCGACTTCGCCTGGAACCCGCGCGGATACCAGCCGCAGGAGTCCTGGCAGGCGGCGGTGAACGATCTGGCGGGCGGCGACGCGAAGGCCAGGGAGGCGATGCGGGCGCTGGCGGGCAACGACGCCTCGTCCGTGCTCGGCGGCGACGAGTCGGCGTACCTGCGCCCGCTCATCGACGGCTTCTGGCGTGCGCGTACGTCCGACGACGCCGGCGTGCGGGACGCGGCGGCGAAGAAGCTGCGCGCCGCGTTCACCGTCATGCGTGAGGTCCCGCGGCGGCTCCGGAGCTCGGCGGGCGGCGCGCTCGACGCCGAGGTGGGGCCGTGGACCGAGCAGCTCGCCAGGTACGGCGCGGCGGGCGAGCTCTCCGTCGACCTGCTGCAGGCCCAGGCCCGCGGCGACGGCCCGGCCGCCTGGCGGGCCTCGCTCGACCTTCGAGCGCGGCGCGACTCTCTCAAGGCGAGCGAGGTCACCGTCGGCCAGGGCGTGCTCGACCCGTTCCTGGCGAAGGCGGTCAAACAGGCGGACGCCTGGACGGGGGCCTCCCGCAAGGGCGGCAGCGTCTCCAAGAGCGCGGGCGAGTACGTCGTACGGCTGGACCGGCCGCGCCCCGTCGAGGCGCTGACCGCGATGACCGAACCGGGTACGGGCGAAGGCACCGCCGTCGAGGCGCATGTGGTGGGCGAGGGCTGGCGGCGGGTCGGCGAGCTGTCCGGCAGCGGCTGGACGCAGACCGACGCCGGGGGCGCGCGCGTGGACGCCGTGCGCCTGTCCTGGAGCCCGTACGCCGGGGTCGGCGCTCCCGTGGTGCACCGGGTGGTGCCGTGGTTCGCGGACGAGCCGCGGGCGGGGCTGCGCCTGGAGCGCACCGAGGCGGACGCGGAGATCGGCGGGCAGCCGCAGCGGGTGACGGTGCGGCTGACCGGGCAGCGGCCGGGCGACGTACGGGGCCGGCTCAAGGCGGAGCCGCCCAAGGGCATAGAGGTGAAGGCCCCGCCGGCGACGACGGTGCCGCGTGGCGCTGACACGCAGGTGCCGCTCGACATCCGGGTCGACCCGAAGGCGCCGGCGGGTGAGTACCGGGTGCCGGTCGCGTTCGACGGCCAGGACAGTGTGCTGACCGTGCGCGCGTTCCCGCGTACGGCAGGCCCCGACCTGGTCAGGGCTGCGGGTGCCGCGGGCAAGACGGTGTCGTCGTCCGGCGACGAGACCGCCGACTTCCCGGCACCGAACGCGGCCGACGGGGACCCCACGACCCGGTGGACCTCACCGATAGGGCCCTCCGCGTGGTGGCAGACGGAGCTCGCGGAGCCGGTGCGGCTCGGGCAGGTCGTGCTGCACTGGCAGGACGCGTACGCGAAGAAGTACCGCGTCCAGGTCTCCGATGACGGCCGCACCTGGCGCACGGCGGCGACCGTCAGGGACGGACAGGGCGGGCGCGAGGCGGTGCGGATGGACGCGAAGGGCGCGCGCTTCGTCCGGATCCAGTGCGATGAGCGGGCCCTGCCGTTCGGCTACTCGCTGTTCGCGGTGGAGGCGTACGCGGTGGAGGCGGCGGCGGAGTGACGGCCTGACAGGCCGGATGTGGCCCGCTGTCTCAGACCCTGCGGCGTGGCGGAGTGGGGCCCGGGGCGGCGCCCCCGCTCACGCCGACACGCCGTCGATGCGGGCCAGGGCGTCGTCGGCGCCGAACGGCTGCAGGTACGGCAGCCAGCGCGGGTCCCGGTGCCCGGTCCCGATGATCCGCCACGCGAGCCCCGACGGCGGCGCCGGCTGGTGCCGCAGCCGCCAGCCGAGTTCCAACAGGTGCCGGTCGGCCTTGACGTGGTTGCACCGGCGGCAGGCCGCCACCACGTTCTCCCAGGCGTGCTGTCCGCCGCGGCTGCGCGGAATGACGTGGTCGACGCTGGTTGCGACGCCACCGCAGTACATACAGCGCCCGCCGTCCCTGGCGAAGAGCGCACGGCGGGTGAGGGGAACGGGCCCCCGGTAGGGGACACGCACGAACCGTTTCAGCCGAACGACGCTGGGGGCGGGGACGGCGCGGGTCGCGCTGTGCATGAAGGCGCCGGATTCCTCGAGGCAGAGAGCCTTGTTCTCCAGGACGAGGACGAGCGCGCGGCGGAGCGGTACGACGCCCAGCGGCTCGTACGACGCGTTGAGGACCAGGACATGCGGCACGGATGCCTCCTATTACGCCGGCGGCGCGTGGCTCGCGCCGGGACGATCTGCTCCCAGTCTCCCCTCATGCCTGGTCCGAGCGCCACCACGTCCGGGTAACGGGCCCGGAGTGTTTTCGACCACACCGGGCCTGGTCACCGGTGAGCCTTGTCTCTCCCCGGCGCAGAGCGCCGGACGGAGCGTGATGCCCCGTTAGTGTGGTTGGTCAGCTGTTGTCGCGCCTGGAGGTCACTGCCGTGTTCTGGTCCGTCCTGTCGGTCGCCGACCCCTCGTCCGAGCCGGTCACCCTCGACGAGGCGGCCCAGCATGCGACGAACGCCGCGGGCTGGGTGGAGCAGAACTGGTCCACCTGGCTGAGCATCGGCCTGCGCGTGCTGCTCATCATGGTGATCGCCGCGGTCCTGCGCACCGTCATCCGCCGCTCCCTGACCCGGCTGATAGCGCGGATGAACCGCGGCGCCCAGTCGGTGGAGGGCACCGCTCTGGGCGGCCTGCTGGTCAACGCCGAGCGGCGGCGGCAGCGCTCGGAGGCGATCGGTTCCGTCCTGCGGTCCGTGGCGTCGTTCCTGATCCTGGGTACGGCGGCGCTGATGGTGCTCGGCGCGTTCAACATCAATCTGGCGCCCCTGCTGGCGTCGGCGGGTGTGGCGGGTGTCGCGCTCGGTTTCGGTGCGCGCAACCTGGTCACCGACTTCCTGTCCGGCGTGTTCATGATCCTTGAGGACCAGTACGGCGTCGGCGACAGCATCGACGCGGGTGTGGCGTCCGGCGAGGTCATAGAGGTCGGCCTGCGCGTGACGAAGCTGCGCGGGGACAACGGCGAGATCTGGTATGTACGCAACGGCGAGATCAAGCGGATCGGCAACCTCAGCCAGGGCTGGGCGACGGCCGCGGTCGACGTACAGGTCCACCCGTCCGAGGACCTGGACCGGGTCCGCGAGGTCATCACGGAGACGGCGGAGGAGTTCGCCAAGTCCGACCCGTGGAACGAGCAGCTGTGGGGTCCGGTCGACGTGCTCGGCCTGGACTCGGTGCTGCTCGAATCCATGGTGGTGCGGGTCTCCGCGAAGACCATGCCGGGCAAGGCGCTCGGCGTGGAGCGGGAACTGCGCTGGCGTCTGAAGCAGGCCTTCGACCGGGCGGGCATCCGGATCGTGGGCGGACCCATCGTGCTCGGCCAGGAGGGCGCCCCGGCCGACCCGACGGCGGGTATGTCGGCGCCCTCGGCCCTGGCCAGCCCGACGTCTCCGCAGTCCCTCGCCGCGTCTGCGATCCCGCCGCCCGCGAACCTCAACAAGTAGTCCGTACGGCCCGACCGCGACCCCGTGGGCAACGCCTTGTTGCCTGCGGGGTCGTCGGCGTGCGGCTCTTGACCGCCGGTGCCCGGCGCCCTAGCCTGACGCCGCCGAACAGGAAAGTTTCCTAACAGTCTTGCCCGGCCATGAGGGTCATGGCAGGCATGCGGTTCATGGAAGTCATGCGGTTCATGGAAGTCATGCGGGAAGGCGGGTGCTCTGCCGTGGCCACCACACCAGGGACGCCCAGCGTCCTGCGGGCGATGAACGACCGGGCCGCGCTCGACCTGCTCCTGGAGCAGGGCCCGCTCTCCCGTACGCAGATCGGCCTGCTCACCGGCCTCTCCAAGCCCACCGTCTCACAGCTGCTGGTCCGCCTGGAGTCCGTCGGCCTCGTCGTCGCCACCGGCACGAGCGAGGGGGGCCCGGGACCCGGCGCACAGCTGTACGCGGTCAACGCGCGGGCCGCGCACGTCGCCGGCCTCGACGTGACCTCAGGCCGCATCCGAGCGGCCGTCGCGGACCTGTCCGGCAGGACGGCCGGAGCGTTCGAGCTGCCCGCCGCCGGCCGCCCGGCCGAGTCCGTCGTACGCCGGGTGACCGACGCGCTCGACGGCGCCGCCGAGGCCGCCGGGATCGCACGGGCCGCCCTGCACCGCGTCGTCATCGCCACCCCGGGCGCCTTCGACCCCCGCACCGGGCGGCTCCGGTACGCCGCCCACCTACCGGGCTGGCACTCCCCCACCCTCATGGACGACCTGGCGGCGGCGCTGCCCATGCCCGTCGCGTACGAGAACGACGTGAACCTGGCCGCCGTCGCCGAGCAGCGCCAGGGCGCCGCGCGCGGCAACGAGGACTTCGTCCTGCTGTGGAACCAGGAGGGCATCGGGGCGGCCCTGGTGATCGGCGGGCGGCTGCACAGGGGCGGGCGCGGGGGCGCCGGGGAGGTCGGTTTCCTGCCGGTGCCCGGCACCGCCCTCGTCCACCGGGTGACGGAGGCCAACAGCGGCGGCTTCCAGGAACTCGCCGGGGCGCGGGCGGTGCGCCGGCTGGCACGCTCGCTGGGCATCGCGGTGCCCGAAGGGCCGGACGCCGAGGTCGCCGCCAAGCTGCTGGCGCGGGCGGCGGCGCAGGGCGGGGACGGGCCGCCGGGTGAGCTGCTGAGGCAGTTCGCCCAGCGCCTCGCCGTCGGCCTGGCCTCGGTCGTCGCCGTACTCGACCCCGAACTGATCGTCCTGGCCGGGGGCGTGAGCGCCGCCGGCGGGGAGCCACTGCGCGCCCTGGTCGAGGCGGAACTGGCGGATCTGGCGGCTTCCTGTCCGCGCCTGGTCCTCGGCGGGATCCGGCGCGACGCCGTCCTGCGGGGCGCGCTGGAGAGCGCACTCGCCGCCACCCGCGACGAGGTCTTCGACACATCAAGGAGAACGCGATGAAACTCGCGGTAGTGGGCGGCGGATCCACCTACACGCCCGAACTGATCGACGGTTTCGCACGCCTGCGCGACACCCTGCCGATCGAGGAAGTAGTCTTGGTCGACCCGGCCGCCGACCGCCTCGAACTGGTCGGCGGCCTCGCCCGCCGGATCTTCGCCAAGCAGGGCCACCCCGGGCGCGTCACGACCACCTCCGACGTGGACGCGGGCGTCGCCGGCACCGACGCGGTGCTGCTCCAGCTGCGCGTCGGCGGGCAGGCCGCCCGCCATCAGGACGAGACGTGGCCCCTGGAGTGCGGCTGCGTCGGGCAGGAGACGACGGGGGCGGGCGGCCTCGCCAAGGCGATGCGTACCGTCCCGGTCGTCCTGGGCATCGCCGAGCGGGTGCGCCGCGCCAACCCAGACGCCTGGATCATCGACTTCACCAACCCGGTCGGCATCGTCACCCGGGCGCTGCTGCGGGCCGGGCACAAGGCGGTCGGTCTGTGCAACGTCGCGATCGGCCTGCAGCGCAGGTTCGCGAAGCTGCTGGAGGTGGCGCCCGCCGACGTACACCTGGACCATGTGGGGCTCAACCACCTCAGCTGGGAGCTGGGCGTACGCCTCGGCGGGCCCGGCGGCGAGGACGTGCTGCCGGGGCTGCTCGCCGCCCACGGCGGGGCGATAGCGGACGACCTGCGGCTGCCGCGCGCGGTGCTCGACCGCCTCGGCGTCGTCCCCTCCTACTATCTGCGCTACTTCTACGCGCACGACGAGGTGGTCCGGGAGCTCGGCGCCAAACCGTCGCGGGCCGCGGAGGTCGCGGCGATGGAGAAGGAGCTCCTGGCGATGTACGGCGACCCGGCGCTCGACGAGAAGCCCGCCCTGCTCGCCGCGCGCGGCGGCGCGTTCTACTCGGAGGCGGCGGTGGACCTCGCCGCGTCGCTGCTGGGCGACGGGGGCAGCCCCGTGCAGGTGGTCAACACGTACAACAACGGCACGCTGCCCTTCCTCGCGGACGACGCGGTGATCGAGGTGCAGGCGCGGGTGGACAAGGCGGGCGCCACGCCGCTGGCCGTGCCCGCACTGGATCCCCTGTACGCCGGGCTGATCGCGCAGGTGACGGCGTACGAGGACCTGGCCCTGGACGCGGCGCTGCGCGGTGGCCGCGACCGCGTGTTCAAGGCGCTGCTCGCGCACCCGCTGATCGGCCAGTTCGAGTACGCCGACGGGCTCACCGACCGGCTGATCGCGCACAACCGGGAGCACCTGGCGTGGGCGTGAGCGCGGCGGTGGTCGCCATCGACGCGGGCAACAGCAAGACGGACGTGGCGGTGATCGGCGCGGACGGCTCCGTGCTGTCGGCGGCGCGCGGCGGGGGTTTCCAGCCGCCGGTGGCCGGCGTCGGGGCGGCGGTGGACGCGCTGGCGGTGACGGTGGGGCGGGCGCTGGCGGACGCGGGGGCCCGGGGGGCCCGGCATGTGTCGGCGTGTCTGGCCAACGCGGACCTCCCTTCGGAGGAGCGGGAGTTGGAGGCCGCTGTGCGGGCGCGCGGCTGGGGCCGTACGGCAGCGGTCCGCAACGACACCTTCGCGATCCTGCGGGCCGGGGTGGACGAGCCGCGCGGGGTCGCGGTGGTGTGCGGCGCGGGGATCAACTGCGTCGGGTTGCTCCCGGACGGCCGCACCGCCCGGTTCCCGGCGCTCGGCCGGCTCTCCGGCGACTGGGGCGGCGGAGGCGGCCTGACGGAGGAGGCCCTGTGGTTCGCGGCGCGCGCGGAGGACGGCCGGGGCGAACCCACCGCACTGGCCACGGACTTGCCCGCGCACTTCGGACTGCCGTCGATGTACGCGCTGATCGAGGCGCTGCACCTGGGGCGCATCGCCGCGGAGCGCCGGCACGAACTGACCCCCGTCCTGTTCGCCGCCGGGGCGGCCGGGGACCGGGTGGCGCGGGCGCTGGTCGAGCGGCTGGCGGAGGAGGTAGTGGCCATGGCGACGGTGGCGCTGGACCGGCTGGACCTGCTGGATCCCGACGCCGGGGAGGTGCCGGTGCTGCTGGGCGGCAGCGTGATGACGGCGCGTCATGCGGCGCTGGACGCCCGCATCGTGGAGCTGCTCGCGGCGCGGGCGCCGAGGGCGGTGGTACGGGTGGTGGCGGCGGCGCCGGTACTGGGGGCGGCGCTGCTGGGTCTGGACCGGCTCGCGGCCCCGCCGTCGTCCCATGCGCGGCTGCGGGGGCACTACGCGTGAGCGGGGTGCCGCTGCGCGGGGCTGTTCCCCGGGCAGCGGAACCGGCCCGCAGGGAACCGAACCGATCTCTGCCACGTATACATAGCAAGGGGAGATCAGAACCAGGCAATCCCGGTGTATCCGCCGGCGCCTGCGGCCATACTGCTTCCCGGGCGGGACGACGCACGACCGCGTCGAAGACCAAGGGGGAGGTCACGTGGCACACCCATCGCTCGGCCGGCGCACCGCGTGGTCCGAAGGCGTGGACCGGCTGCGCGCGGGCGCGACCACCGAACCCGGCCGGCTGCGGATCATCGGAGCCCTCGTCGCCGTCCTCGTCGTGGCGTTCGGCGCCGCGACCGCCTGGGAGGTGGCCGACCGGGCCGCCGCCGCGGACGACGTGGTGACGCGCAGCCAGCCGCTCAGCGCCGACGCCGCCAGCATCTACCGCTCCCTCGCGGACGCCGACTCCGCTGCCGCCAGCGGATTCCTGGCGGGCGCCGAGGAGCCCCAGGGCGTGCGTGAGCGCTACGAGAAGGACATCTCGACCGCGTCCGCGCTGCTGGTGAAGGCCGCGGCGGGCACCGACCGCGCCAGCGCCTCGGGCCGCCACATCGCCACGCTGAACGAGCAACTCCCCCAGTACACCGGCCTCATCGAGCGTGCCCGCGCCAACAACCGCCTCGGCCTGCCGCTGGGCGGCGCCTATCTTCGGTACGCGAACGAACGCATGACGGCGAAACTACTCCCCGCCGCGAAGGACCTCTACGACGCCGAGACCAGGCGCCTCGAAGGCGATTACGACGACGCACGCGCCTGGCCGTTCATCGGCCTGGGGCTCGGATTCGTCGCACTGGCAGGCCTGTTCTGGGCCCAGCGGCGCAATTACCGGCGTACGAACCGGGTGTTCAACCACGGCCTGCTGGCCGCGAGCGTCGCCTCCGCGGTCGTCCTGCTGTGGCTGGGCGCAGGACACGCCATCGCGCGGTCCGAACTGAAGGACGCGATGGCGCACGGCCAGGCGTCGCTCGAAGTCCTCAACGACGCCCGCATCAGCTCGCTGAACGCCCGCGCCAACGAGAACCTCACCCTGGTCGCGCGCGGCGCCGTACTGGCGGAGGACGGCAAGCGCGATCTGTACGAATCGCAGTACGCGGACGGCATGAAGACGCTCGGGCAGCGCCTGGGCGACGCCGACAGGCTCGCCGACGACCTGCAGGGCAGCGGGCCGGTGGCGCGGGCCACGGCCAGGGTCAAGGAGTGGCGCGAGCGGCACGCCGCCGCGCGCGTCACCGACGACGGCGGCGACTACGAAGGCGCCGTGGAGCAGATCATCGGCGACCGGAAGTCCACAGGTGACTCCTTCAACGGGGTAGACGTGTCGTTGGAGAAGGCGCTCGCCCATGAGCAGGCGGAGTTCACCGAGGCCGCCGAGAGCGGGCGCGGCGCGCTCACCGGGCTGCCGCTGGGCGCCGCGGCTCTGGCGGTGCTCGGTGCGGCGGGCGCGGTACTCGGCATCGGCCGCAGGCTTTCGGAGTACAGGTGATTCGGGTGGGAGGTGGAGCGGTGACCAGGGCGGGCGGCGGCAGGACCCGAACCGGGGCGGCCAGGACCGGCGGCAGGCTGCGCGGCTGGGGCGGGGTCGCCGCGATGGCCGCGGCGTGCGCCCTGACGGCCGCGGCGACGCTGCTGCCGCTCTCCCACGGCGCGGGTGCGCAGCAAGACACGGGCCGGGCCGGGCGCGGTGTGACCCAGGCCGTCACCGCGCGGGCCGACACCTGCGATCAGCCGGAGCGCAGCCTGAGGCCGTCGGACGCCGAAGGACCGGCGATCGAGCGGATCAAGGCGCGCGGCAAGCTGATCGCCGGTGTCGACCAGAACAGCTTCCGCTGGGGTTACCGCAACCCGGCCACCGGCAATTCGGCCACCGGCGGACTGGAAGGCTTCGACATCGACCTGGTGCGCGCCATAGCCGACGACATACTCGGCGACCCGGACAAGGTCGTCTACCGCGCGATACCCACCAACCAGCGCATCCTCGCCCTGCAGGAGGGCCGGGTCGACGTCGTCGTGCGGACGATGACGGTCAACTGCGCGCGGATCAAGGACGTCGCCTTCTCCACGGCCTATTTCCAGGCCGGTCAGCAGGTGCTCGCCCCCAAGGGTTCGACGGTCAAGGGCTACGACGCGTCGCTGTCCGGCAAGAGGGTGTGCACGGCCGAGGGCTCCACGGCCTACGACGCGCTCGCCGCGAAGTCCTTCGGCGCCCGGTTCAAGGACCTCACCGTCGCCAACCAGCTGGACTGCCTGGTGCGGCTCCAGCTCGGCGAGGTCGACGCTGTGGTCACCGACAACGCGCTGGCGGCCGGCCAGGCGGCGCAGGACCCGGCCGTCGAGCTCAAGGGCGAGCCGTTCACCCGTGAGTTCTACGGAGTCGCGGCGAAGCTGGGCAGCGACGACCTGGTGCGCCGGCTGAACCAGGTGCTCGACGACTACCGCGCGGGCGGCGAGGACGGGCCGTGGATGCGGGCGTACGGAAAGTGGCTGGCGGACGACCTGCCGGGTATCAAGAAGCCGCCGGAGCCCAAGTACCGGGAGAACTGACCCGGTTGGCGTCGGGGTCAAGCATCGGATCGCGGATCGCACCACAGGTGCGTACAGGAGCGGAGAGGTGAGCGATGGGTGTGGCGGGTTCCTACCCCGGCCCCGGCGGACCGGGTACGCCCCATCGGCCGGTGATGGACCGGGACGAGGCGGACCGTGCGCTGGCCCGGCTCGGCGCGGAATACGAGGCGATCGAGAGTTCGCTCCTCGCCCTCCAGGACCACGCGGGCCGCAGACTGCTGGAGGGCGCCGAGCTGACGGGTGTCACCAAGGACCGCTGGGCGACCGCCGATCAGTCCATCACCCTGCTGTGGTCGTACTTCGACGCGTACACCGCCGCCCTGCGGGGCGCCCGTGAGCTGCGCTCGCGCCGGCGCTGGCCGAGCCGGGAGGACCTGGCCGAGCTGACCGACGTACTGCGCGGCGACAGCGTGACCGTCGCGGGCGACGCGTCGGCCCACTCCGCGCCGTCGATCACCGGGCCCGCGAAGCTGTCCGAGCGGTTCACGCTCGCGGCGCTGGTGACGCGGATGAACGAGCTGTACGCGCAGTCGCTCGACATGGTCGTCACGGCGGACGCGGTGTGGTCGGCGCTGCCGGCCCGGATAGACCTCCTGGCCGCGGAGCTGAGGCGCACCCGTTCGCTGGCGCACTCGGTGGGCGTACGGCCGGGTGAGCACCCTTCGGGCGACGACCTGGAGTCGATCACGCATGAGCTGGCGACACTGCGCGACCAGGTGGTGTCCGACCCGCTCGCCTTCTGGCGCCCCGGAATGGGCAGTTCCGCTCCTGGTGGCGGCCGGCCCGACACCGACCGCTACGACCGGGCGGCCCGCGCCCTGGAGGAGGTCAGGCGCGAGATCGACGCCGTGCTGACCGTGCGGCAGGACGCCGAGCACCGGCTGGTGAAGCTCCGCGACGTGCTCTCGCGCGCGGACCGCACGCTCACCGAGGCCAGGTCGGCGCGCGGCGAGGTGCTGGCCAAGATCGCCGCGTCGGAGGTGCCCGCGGTCGGCGGCCCGCCCACCGCGCTCCAGGAGCAACTGGTGCTGGCCGCCGGGTATCGCAGGGACGCTCAGTGGCACAGGCTGTCCCCGCTGCTGGAGTCCCTGGAGCGCGAGGCCGAGGACGAGCTGATCCGGGCACGCGAGTCACTGTCGGCGGTCACCGCTCCGCTGGCGGTCCGCGCCGAGCTGCGCGGCCGCCTCGACGCCTACCGGGCGAAGGTGGCCCGGCACGGCATGGCCGAGGACCCGCTGCTGATCGAGCGGTACGACGCGGCCCGCCGCATGCTGTGGAGCGCGCCGTGCGATCTGCGCGTCGCCGGGGAGGCGGTACTGCGCTACCAGCAGGCGGCGGTCGAGGCCCTGGTCCCGCGACCGCCCGGGCCCAGCGACCGCACCGATCACAGGGGGAACACCTCATGAGCACGTGCCAGCGCCCCGGCTGCGAGGGATCGTACGAGGACATGGGCGGCGGCGAGATGTACTGCGACACCTGCGGTCTCGCGCCGGTCGTCGCGCCGACCGGTGGCGCGGCGGGTGGGCGCGGCAACAGCGTCTCCGTGCACGGCGGTTCGAGTGCCTCGGCGGCGGCCGAGTCGTCAGGGGCGGCCGGATCGGCAGGGTCGGCCCCGTCCTCGCGGTCCTCGGCATCCGCACGGTCCTCGGCGTCTTCGGTGACCTCGCGCTCCTCCCGGTCGTCCGGTTCGCGCCGCTCCGTCTCGGGCCGGCTGTCCCACTCCCTGTCGGGCGTCACCACGTCCCGGTCGGTCTCGGTCCGCAGTTCCGGTACGTCGTCGACCGCATCCGGGCGCAACCGGCTCGGCGCCGGCCTGGTGTCGGTACCGGACGTGCCGCGCCCCGATCCGCGGACCGCCGTCATGGACCATCCGGAGGTCCCGGAGCGCAAGCGGTTCTGCTCGCGCTCCGACTGCGGCGCCCCGGTGGGGCGGGCGCGTGGTGAGCAGGCGGGGCGCACGGAGGGGTTCTGCACCAAGTGCGGGCACCCGTACTCGTTCGTACCGAAGCTGAGCGCGGGCGACATCGTGCACGGCCAGTACCAGGTGATGGGCTGCCTGGCGCACGGCGGCCTCGGCTGGGTCTACCTGGCGATCGACCGCGCGGTCTCGGACCGCTGGGTCGTGCTCAAGGGTCTGCTGGACACCGGCGACCAGGACGCGATGGCCGCGGCGATCTCGGAGCGCCGTTTCCTGGCCGAGATCGAGCACTCCAACATCGTCCGGATCTACAACTTCGTCGAGCACCTGGACCAGCGCACCGGCTCCCTGGACGGGTACATCGTCATGGAGTACGTCGGCGGCAAGTCGCTCAAGGAGATCGCCAACGAGCGGCGCGGCCAGGCCGGCAGGCGCGACCCGCTGCCGGTCGAGCAGGCGTGCGCGTACGGCATCGAGGCGCTGGAAGCGCTCGGTCATCTGCACAGCAGGAACCTGCTGTACTGCGACTTCAAGGTCGACAACGCCATCCAGCAGCAGGACCAGCTGAAGCTCATCGACATGGGCGCGGTCCGGCGGATGGACGACGACGAGAGCGCGATCTACGGAACGGTGGGCTACCAGGCGCCCGAGGTCGCGGAGGTGGGCCCGTCCGTCGCCTCCGACCTCTACACGGTGGCGCGCACGCTGGCGGTGCTGACCTTCGACTTCCAGGGTTACACGAATGTCTTCGTGGACAGCCTGCCCGACCCCGGCAACATCGACGTCTTCAGGCGGTACGAGTCTTTCTACCGGCTGCTGGTCCGGGCGACCGACCCCGATCCGGGGCGGCGGTTCGCCTCGGCGACGGAGATGGCGGAGCAGCTGACGGGTGTCCTGCGGGAAGTGGTGGCGGTGCAGACGGGCCGGCCACGGCCCGCGCTGTCCACGCTGTTCGGACCGGAACTGCGGGTGCTCGACACGCAGTTGTTCGCGGAGCTGACGGGCGATGTCTCGCAGCTGGGCGGCCGGACCGCCCCGACGGGCCGAAGCGCGCGCCGCACGTCGGCACGGGCGGGCGCGGGCGGCGCGGGCGCGGGCGGTGCGGGCGCGGGCGGTGCGGGCGCGGGCGGTGCGGGCGCGGGCGCGGGCGGTGCGGGCGCGGGCGCGGGCGGTGCGGGCGCGGGCGGTGCGGGGGGCCACGGCGCGACCCCTTACGCGGCCCCGCCCACGCCCCCTGGGCCGTACGCCGGCGCCGCGTACCCCGGCACCCAGGCCGCTGTTCCGGCGCCGGTCACCGTGCCCGGGGCCGTCGCGCCGCCCGGGGCCGCGCCCCTGGTCGGGCCCGGCGGCGTACCAGCCCTGTCCCCGTACCTCGCGCCCCTCGCGGCCGGGGCCACCGCGCTCGCACTGCCGGTGCCCCGCGTCGACCCGAACGACCCCAACGCCGGGTTCCTGGCCGGCCTGCTCGCCTCCGCACCCGCCGAACTCGTCGCCGCGCTGGCCTCCGCCCCAGGCGACTCCGTCGAACGCCGGCTGCGCGAGCTGCGCGCCCGCCTGGAGATGAACGAACACGCCACGGCCGCAGCGGACTTGCGGTCACTGGAGCTTCAGCACCTGGACGACTGGCGGGTCGTCTGGTACCGGGGCGTCGCCTCCCTCGTCACGGGCGACAACGAGCGGGCCGCCCTGTCCTTCGACGCCGTGTACGACGCCTTCCCGGGCGAGGCCGCGCCGAAGCTCGCGCTCGCCGTGTGCGCGGAGGTCCTCGGTCAGCTCGACAACGCGGCCGAGTACTACCGCCTCGTCTGGGCGACCGACCCGAGCTACGTGAGCGCCGCCTTCGGGCTGGCCCGCGTCCAGCTCGCCGCCGGCGAACGGACCGACGCCGTACATACGCTGGAGTCCGTGCCCGAGGCGTCGATCCACTACACGGCGGCCCGTGTCGCCGCCGTCCGGGCCCGGCTGCGCCGGCGCGCCGCCGAAGACGCGCTGACCGACGACCTGACGGCGGCGGCCGCGCAGGTGGAGGCCCTGGAGAGCTTCGGGCTGGACGCCGTACGCCGCGAGCAGCTGTCCACCGAGGTGCTGGGCACCGCGCTCGACTGGGTACTCTCCGGTGGGCACGGGGCTCACCCCGCACAGCGGGCGCTGCTCGGCAGCCAACTGGACGAGCGCGGACTGCGCTTCGGCCTGGAACGCTCGTACCGGGTGCTTGCCCGGCTCGCCCAGCGGGGCGAGGAGAGGATCGACCTGGTGGAGCGGGCCAACCGTTTCCGCCCACGGACCTGGGTGTGAATGATGTCGCAGATGCGCCAGCTGCCTGCTGAGCCGACCTGTCCGGGATGCGAGGAGCCGGTGGAGTCCGGCGACTTGTTCTGCGGGGTGTGCGGGTACGACCTGTCGGCCCTCCCGAGGTCGCCGTCGCCGCAGGAGGACCCCGGCACGGACGACTTCACGCTCGCCGCACCCCGCCCCCCGGCCGCGGCCGCGCCGGATCCGCCCGCCGACCCACGCACCCCGGCGCCCGCGCCCTGGACCGCGGCCTCGCCCGAGCCCGAAACCGGGCCCGAAACCGGGCCCGAGACCGAGACCGAGCTCGGGTCAGAGCCCCCCGCCAAGGCGTGCGTCGCCTGCCGCGCCGGCCGGATCGACGACGACGGCTACTGCGAGAACTGCGGTCACGCCCAGCCGCGCGAGCGCGACCACATGGAGCAGGAGCTGGACGCGGTGGCCGCGGTCAGCGACCGCGGCCTGCGCCACCACCGCAACGAGGACGCGTTCGCGATCTCGTCGGCGGCCCTGCCCGACGGTTCGCCCGCGGTCGTGGCGGTCGTCTGCGACGGTGTCTCCTCGGCGACCCGCCCCGACGAGGCGTCGGCAGCCGCCGCGAGCGCGGCGGGCGAGGCGCTCGCGGAGTCGCTGCCGCGCGGCACGCACCCTCAGCAGGCGATGCACGACGCGATCGTCGCCGCGTCCGAAGCGGTCAACTCTCTGGCCGACAGGCCGGGTGACGGTGAGGACCACACCACTGAGCACGACCCGAACCGCCAGCAGAACGCGCCCGCGTGCACCCTGGTCGGCGCCGTGGTGGCAGGCGGTCTGCTCGTCGTCGGCTGGGTCGGCGACAGCCGCGTCTACTGGGTGCCGGACGACCGCACCACCGCGCCCGCCCGCCTGACCGAGGACGACTCCTGGGCCGCCCAGATGGTCGCCGCGGGGCTGATGAACGAGGCGGAGGCGTACGCAGACGAGCGCGCCCACGCCATCACGGGCTGGCTCGGCGCCGACGCGTACGAACTGGAGCCGCACACCGCTTCCTTCAAACCCGACCGCGCCGGCGTCGTCGTGGTGTGCACCGACGGCCTGTGGAACTACGCCGAAGCCGCCCAGGAGATGGCGCAGGCCGCACCGGCCGACGCCGCCGCGCGGCCGCTGCACTGCGCCCAGGTTCTCCTGGGGCACGCGCTCGACGGCGGCGGACACGACAACGTGACGGTGGCGGTACTGCCGTTCGCCGTGGCCGGGCCAGGGACAGGATCGGCAGGATCGTCCACCCAGTCCACTCACCTCACCGTTCCGTGACGTCCCGGGAGCCCATTGCCATGGCCAACTTCTCCAAGTCGCACGTTCCGCGTTTCTCCGTCGACGTGTACCAGAACGAGTACCTGCCGGAAGGCGGCCGCGAGGTCAACGCGATCGTCACCGTGACGTCGACCGGCGGCGGCACCGGGGCCCCACTCTCCTCCATACCGGGCATACCCGACCAGACCTCCGGTGCCGCCCAATCCTCCGGTGCCGCCCAGACCGCCGGTGCCGCCCAGACCGCCGGTGCCGCCGTCGTGATCATGGTCGACTGCTCCGGGTCGATGGACTACCCGCCCGCCAAGATGCGCAACGCACGCGAGGCCACGGCGGCCGCCGTGGACACCGTGCGCGACGGCGTGGCCTTCGCGGTGGTCGCCGGCACGCACATCGCCAAGGAGGTCTACCCCGGGGGTGGGCGTTTGGCGACAGCGAATCAGGTGACCCGGGCGCAGGCCAAGGAGGCCGTGTACGCGCTGCGCTCGGGCGGCGGCACCGCGATCGGCACCTGGCTCGGGCTGGCCGACCGACTGCTCGGCCAGGCCGAAGTCCCCATCAGGCACGGCATCCTGCTGACCGACGGACGCAATGAGCACGAGTCCCCCCAGGCCCTGCGGAGCGCACTGGAAGTCTGTGCGGGACGCTTCACCTGTGACGCGCGGGGTGTCGGTACGGACTGGGAGGTCAAAGAGGTCACCGGGATCGCATCGGCGCTGCTCGGCACGGCCGACATCGTCGCCGACCCCGGCGCCCTGGCCGCGGACTTCACACAGATGATGCGGAACGCGATGGCCAAGGGGGTCGCGGACGTGGCACTGCGGCTGTGGACTCCTGTCGGCGTGGAGATCAAGTTCGTGAAGCAGGCGGCGCCGGCCGTCGAGGACCTGACCCACCGCCGCACCGACGCGCCCCCGCGCGCCGGGGACTACCCCACGGGTTCCTGGGGCGACGAGTCCCGCGACTACCACGTGTGCGTACGGGTGCCGGCGGCGGGGGTCGGCCAGGAGATGCTGGCGGCGCGCGTCTCCCTGGTCCTCCCCGACCCGTCGGGAGGTACGCCGCAGACGCTGTCCCAAGGTCTGGTAAGGGCGGTGTGGACGGACGACATGAGCGCGTCCACCTCCATGAACCCGCAGGTAGCGCACTACACGGGGCAGGCCGAACTGGCACAAGCCATCCAGCAGGGGCTCGACGCGCGCAAGTCGGGCGACTTGGACGGAGCCACCGCGAAACTGGGCCGCGCGGTGCAGCTGGCGGCAGCCTCAGGTAACGCCGATACGGCGAAGCTGCTTTCGAAGGTGGTGGACGTCGTGGACGCTGTGACGGGTACTGTGCGACTCAAGGCGAAGGTCGCAGAGGCGGACGAGATGACCCTCGAAACGCGCTCGACCAAGACAGTCCGCGTCAAGAAGTAACCAAAAGCAGCGAGAAGTACCGATTGATTGCGGCCTTCGGGCCGGACGAGAGAGGGGGAAGCGCCGACATGCCGACCTGCCCGAACGGACACCAGTCGGGTTCCGACGAGTGGTGCGAGGTCTGCGGTCACCGCATGCCCGGCGCCATGCCGCCGCCTCCCCCGCCGCCCCCCGCCCCCGGTTACGGCTACCCCCAGGGGCCCGGTCCTGGCTCTGGCGGACCTGGCCCTGGCGGGCCTGGCCCCAACTCGGGATACGGCTTCCCGCAGAGCCCCGAAGCCACCGCGCAGGCGGAGCTGTGCCCGCAGTGCCGGACCCCGCGTGAGGCGATGGCCCCGTTCTGCGAGGAGTGCCGCTGGAACTTCCTGACGAACACGGCGACGTCGTACACACCTCTCGCCCCGCAGAACGCCGGTCCCGGCCCGGGTCCCGGCCTGAATCTGCCGCCCGGCTTCCAGGCCCAGCACCAGGGCCCGCCCGCGCCTCCCCCGCAGGCGCACCAGCCCCCGCACCAGCAGCACCAGCAGCACCAGCCGCCCCAGCAGCACGGCGCCCAGTACGACTACCAGGCCTCGCGGCCGTCGCAGCTGAACCGCCCGGCCGAGCCGCTGGCACCCGAGCAGCCGGGTCCGCAGGCCCCACCGTCGTTCCAGCAGCAGCCCCCGTTCCAGCAGCCGGGGCCGCCGCCGCCCGCGTACCAGCAGCCGCAGGGCAACGGCGACGACGACTGGATGCTTCCGCCGCCGTCCCAGCAGCAGCCGCCGCAGCAGTTCCAGGCACCACCGCCCGCCCCGGCCGGCTGGACGGCGACGGTGGGCCCGGACCGCGAGTACTTCATGGCGATGATGCAGCGCAGCGGCCCGGACGCGGCGGGCCTCAACCTGCCCGCGTACTCTCCCGAACAGCAGCGCAGGCTCACCGGCAACCAGATCAGCATCGGCCGCCGACGCCAGAGCACCGGCGAGGCTCCCGACATCGACCTGGCCGTACCGCCGGAGGACCCCGGCGTATCGCACCAGCACGCGGTACTGGTCCAGCAGCCGGACGGTTCCTGGGCGGTGGTCGACCAGAACTCGACCAACGGCACCACCGTGAACGGCGCCGAGGACCCGATCCAGCCGTACGTCCCGATCCCGCTCCAGGACGGCGACCGGGTCCACGTCGGCGCGTGGACCACGATCACCGTCCGCCGCGGCTGAACACGCCCCCCAGCCCCCGGCGCCCAGGTCCTAGGACCAACGCCCTCCGTCCCCGCGTCTGAGACGATGGACCCGTGAACGAGATTCCGATCGGCACGCTTCAGGAGCAGACCTTCTACGAGCAGGTCGGCGGCGAGGAGACCTTCCGGCGCCTGGTCCACCGCTTCTACCAGGGTGTGGCCGAGGACCCGCTGCTGAAGCCCATGTACCCGGAGGAGGACCTGGGCCCCGCCGAGGAGCGGCTCGCCCTCTTCCTGATGCAGTACTGGGGCGGCCCCCGCACGTACAGCGACGAACGCGGTCACCCGCGTCTGCGGATGCGGCACGCGCCCTTCACCGTCGACAAGGCCGCGCACGACGCCTGGTTGCAGCACATGCGGGTTGCCGTCGACGAGCTGGGGCTCTCCGAGGACCACGAGCGGCAGCTGTGGAACTACCTGACGTACGCCGCCGCATCCATGGTGAACAAGACCGGCTGACCCGCGAATGGTTTTATCCGCCACCCAGCTCGCCGCGCACCGGCACCCCGGCCCCCAGCCCGTCCGGCGCTTGGGGGCGGAGAGCTGGCCGCCGGACGCCAGGCAACCCCCGCAACCGGGCGACCCGGGCGACTACACCGGCGCCACCGAGAGCGCCCCCAGCCCCGCCCTCCGCACCGCGATCGAGCCATACGGCGTGCGCAGCCGCAGCCAGCCCCCCACGGCCAGCAGCGCCACCGCCCCCGGCTCGAGTCCGCCCGCGCCCGCGAGGACGCGCGCCCGCACCGGACGCAGGAACCCCAACGACTGCGCTGCATGCGCGGCCCGCAGTGGAAGCTCCGTGTCGCCCAATGTCCGGGACCAGATCTCGCGGCCGATACGGTCCCGCGCCGTCCGCGTCCGCTCCTGCGGCGCCAACGCCTCGTCCCGCGACCGGAATTCGGCGACGGCGGCCGTCAGCTCCGCGCGTATCGCGGTCGGCTCCGGGAGCCCCGGAAGCTGCTGCCAGCCGCCGCGCGGCGGCAACACCCCGGCCCACGGCGGCCCGGTCACCGCCCCGGGCACGGCTACCGTCCCGGAGGACTCCGCGATGCCTTCGAGAAGCTCACCGGCAGACACGGTGACATCCAAATCCACCGCACCCCCAGCCACACCCGTACCCACACCCACACCCCGCCGCCCCGAAAGGCGCGAAGTCCGAACCGCCAGCACCTCGAACGACGGCGGCCGTCCGAAAACGGCCACCGCCCCGCCGCCCACCTGGAGCCGGACCGCCGCGGCCCGGTCATAGTGGATCAGCCGCCCGAGATACGCGGCGAGATCCGCCGCCTCCCCCGCGTCCGCCAGCTCCAGCCCGAGTGCCGTCATGCGGCGACAGTCCCCCGCGGACCGCCTGACGCGATGTCGTCGTCCAGGTACTCCTGGAGGAACGCTTTCTCCTCCGCCGAGATGCGCCGCGGCCGCGCCGCTTCGAGGTCGTACGGCACGACCACCGTCGACGCCCGGACGTACACCCGCTCCGAGCCGTCGGCGTCTGCGTCCTTCACCTCGTAGGCGATCGTCAGGGACGCCGCACCAATCTTCGTGACCCAGGACTCGATGATCACAGGCTCGTGCCGGTGGACCAGCGGCAGCTTGTAGTCAATCTCGTGCCGGGCCACGACGGACCCGCCGGCGAACGACGGCGAGCCGTCCCCCGGCGCCAGCCGGAACATGAAGTCGATCCGCGCTTCCTCCAGATACCGAAGGAAGACGACGTTGTTGACGTGCCCGAAGGCGTCCATGTCCGACCAGCGCAGAGGACAGCTGTAAATATGGCGAGACAAGATCAGCCCCGGGTCAGCTTCTTGTACGTCGCCCGGTGCGGCCGCGTCGCGTCCGCGCCCAGGCGCTCGACCTTGTTCTTCTCGTACGACTCGAAGTTGCCCTCGAACCAGTACCACTTCGACTCGCCCTCGTAGGCCAGGATGTGCGTCGCGACCCGGTCCAGGAACCAGCGGTCGTGGGAGATGACCACGGCCGCGCCCGGGAACTCGAGCAGCGCGTTCTCCAGCGACGACAGGGTTTCCACGTCGAGGTCGTTGGTCGGCTCGTCGAGGAGCAGCAGGTTGCCGCCCTCCTTGAGCGTCAGCGCGAGGTTGAGGCGGTTGCGCTCACCACCGGAGAGCACCCCGGCGGGCTTCTGCTGGTCCGGGCCCTTGAAGCCGAAGGCGCTGACGTACGCGCGCGACGGCATCTCGACCTGGCCGACGTTGATGTAGTCCAGCTCGTCCGACACGACCGCCCAGAGGGTCTTCTTGGGGTCGATGTTGGCGCGACTCTGGTCGACGTACGAGATCTTGACGGTGTCGCCGACCTTGATCGAACCGGCGTCCGGCGTCTCCAGGCCCTGGAGCATCTTGAAGAGCGTGGTCTTGCCGGCGCCGTTCGGGCCGATGACGCCCACGATGCCGTTGCGCGGCAGGGTGAACGACAGGTCGTCGATCAGGACCTTCTCGCCGAACGCCTTCGACAGCTTCTCGACCTCGACGACGATGGAGCCCAGACGCGGGCCCGGCGGGATCTGGATCTCCTCGAAGTCCAGCTTGCGCATCTTGTCCGCCTCGGCGGCCATCTCCTCGTACCGGGAGAGACGCGCCTTGGACTTGGTCTGGCGGCCCTTCGCGTTGGAGCGGACCCACTCCAGCTCTTCCTTGAGCCGCTTGGCGCGCTTCTCGTCCTTGCGGCCCTCGACCTTGAGGCGGGTGGACTTCTTGTCGAGGTACGTCGAGTAGTTGCCCTCGTAGGGGATCGCGCGGCCGCGGTCGAGTTCGAGAATCCACTCGGCGACGTTGTTCAGGAAGTACCGGTCGTGGGTCACGGCCACTACGGCGCCCGCGTACTTCGACAGGTGCTGCTCCAGCCAGTTCACCGACTCGGCGTCGAGGTGGTTGGTGGGCTCGTCGAGGAGCAGCAGGTCGGGCGCCTCGATCAGCAGCTTGCAGAGCGCGACGCGGCGCTTCTCGCCGCCGGAGAGATTGGTGACGGGCCAGTCGCCGGGCGGGCAGCCCAGCGCGTCCATGGCCTGTTCGAGCTGGGCGTCGAGGTCCCAGGCGTTGGCGTGGTCCAGGTCTTCCTGGAGCGTGCCCATCTCTTCGAGGAGCGCGTCGGAGTAGTCGGTCGCCATGAGCTCGGCGACCTCGTTGAAGCGCTTCAGCTTGCCCATGATCTCGGCCGCGCCGTCCTGGACGTTCTCCAGCACGGTCTTGGACTCGTCCAGCTTCGGCTCCTGCATGAGGATGCCGACGCTGAAGCCGGGCGACAGGAACGCGTCACCGTTGGACGGCTGCTCCAGGCCCGCCATGATCTTCAGTACCGTGGACTTACCGGCACCGTTGGGCCCCACCACACCGATTTTCGCGCCGGGCAGGAAGCTCAGCGTGACGTCGTCAAGGATCACCTTGTCGCCGTGCGCCTTGCGCGTCTTGCGCATCGTGTAGATGTACTCAGCCAAGAGAAACCGTCCGGCAATCGATGTGTGGGCAGATACACCCCATCTTGCCTGACGTCCACCTCCCGGCGGAAACCGCCTGTCCACGGCCTGAACGCCGGCGGCCCCGGCGCGCCTGTAAGCCACGGCCCCGGCGAGCCTGGGCGCACCGGGGCCGGCGTGGGCGCCCGGGGGTCGGGCGTGACCGCTTCGGCCCGGTTACTCCTGGCCGGAGGTGGGCTTCTTCTTGCGGAGGAAGAAGACCGCTGCGGCGCCCACGACGACGAAAACGGCGGCGATGATCAGGATCGTCGGGGTGGCGTCGGAGGTCCCGGTCTCGGCGAGGTCGGGGCCGTCGGCCACCGGGGTGTCACCCGCGGTGGCGGGAATCGGACGGTTCTGAGGCTGATCCATGGTCCCCGAGCCCGTGCCGGTTCCAGACCCGACGCCCGTACGCGTGCCCGTACCCGCGCCTGCTCCCGCGCCGGTGGCGCCGGATGTCCTGCAGTCCAGCACACCCTTGAAGTTCTTCTTGTGGCCGCCCGGCCCCGCGATCGTGAAGTCGTACGCCTGGTCCTCCCCGACCGGGATCGTCACGGTCCGCGACTGGCCGGCGGCCACGGTGTGCTTGGTGTTCATGAGCGCGAAGCTGAAGGGCTCGTCGCCCTTGTTGGTGGCGGTGATGTCCACGCCGCCCTTTGCGCAGTTCTTCTTGGCGGAGAGCGCCGGGATGGCGCCCTTCTTCGCCCAGGTGGCGGTGGCGCCCGCCGAGACGGTGGATTCGCTGGAGCCGGCCAGGATCTGCGTCTGGCTCTGCGCGGCCGCGGCGAAGGCCCGGCCGACCGGCACCGAGGTGGTGGCGTGGACGGTCAGCGCGGTCGAGCCGTCGGACGCGCCGGCGGGTACGTCGAAGTACAGCTCACCGCCGTTGACCGCGTCGGTGACGGGCTTGCCGTCCTTGCCGACGACCTTGACACCGCTGGCGGCCGCGTCGGTGGGCGGGGCCACCGTGACGCGCCCCGCGTCGGTGCGGACCGTGACCGGGCCCAGCTTCTCGCCGGCCTTGCCGGAGACCGCGCTCGGCTCCAGCATCAGGGACGCCCTGGGCTCGGCGGCGCCGCGCGCGTTCTTCTCCAGGAAGTCGGCGAGCTTCTCCGCCGTGGGGTCGAGCGCCTCGACCTTCACATGGTCCGAGTACCGCCAGATCGCGACCTGGGTTCCGGCCGCGGCCGTCTGCTCGGTGAGCGAGCCGGTGTGGGCCCGCTCGGCCAGCGCGCTCAGGTCGTCCACCTGCGGGTAGGAGTGCTCAAGAATCCAGCGGATCTTGCCGGCGTCGGCGTTCGCGCCGAGCGAGGTCTCGTCCCAGGAGGTCTCCAGGTACCGGGCCTGCTCCTGCGTCGGCCGGTGCACGTCCACGCAGTAGGTCTTGAGGGTGCCGCCTCCGTCGACCGTCATCTCGAACAGGCCGGCCGCGATCTGCTGGTCACCCCCGTCGGTGCGGATGACGGCCTGGTCGTAGATCTTCAGCCCGTCGAGAGTGGCTGCCGCACCGCCGTGGTGCGCGGGCGCCTCCTCCGCGACGGCAGGTATCGCGACGGACACCGCCCCCACCGCGAGGAGTCCCGAAGCCGCGGCAGTGGCGGCGATTCGGGCGGAGCGTCGTCCCCGTACAGCGCGCGCGGACGGTGCGAAGAGCGCAGAAAACACAGAATTCCCCTTCGGGCGAGGCCTTTTTCGCGTGCGTGCGACAGCGCGTGCGTGGGACAGCGCGCAGGTGCGACGGTTGGGGGGAGCGCCTCGCCGGCAGACTCAAGTGCCCCGTGAATATCCGGAAAGCCTAGAGACACGCCGTACGACAGCGCCCTGTCATGCCGTCACATCACCAATCCGAATCGGAATCGTTATCGCCCTTCGCTTCTTTGAGCCGACGCTGTCGACAAATCACCGTACGAATCAACCGAGTTGCGTTCTTCAGCAGCGACGACGTCCGCCCCCACGCGCCGCATGAGCCCCGGGTCGCCCCTCACCACCCGTCTGAAAGCCGATGTCCCGCGCGTCATGTCGTGCCCCACCGCGAGTGCGTCGATGTCCGCCGAGAACCGGCGCTGCCCGTCCCGCTCCTCGTCCCGGACCCGCAGCCGGCCGTTCACGACAAGAGGTTCACCGATCGAGACGGACGCGGCCAGATTCGTCGCCAGCGACCGCCGCGCCCACACCGTGTAGAAGCTGGAGTGCCCGTCCGCCCAGCTCTCCTTCTGGCGGTCCCAGTACCGCGGCGTCACCGCGAGACGAAACCGCGCGACTGGGCCCGCGGCCGAATCCCGGTAGTCCACCCCCGTTGCCGCGTTGCCCACCAACGTCACCAAGGTTTCGCTCATCACCGCTCCCCCTACCACCACCTGTGACCCGCCATCGGCCGGCCGACTGGTCCCATGCTGGCCGAGGACACCCGAGCCCGCCCGGGCCTGTGGATCACCGGCCGATTGTGGACAACCCGGTCACCGCCACGTACTGCTCCCGCACCTCCCGGTACCGCAACAGCTCCGCCGACACCGGGTCCAGTACACGCGCCCGCCCGCACCCCGCGGCCGCCTCCCGCAGCCGGCGTTCGGCCTCCTGCCCGTACCGCCGGGCCGGGCCTCTGGCCGCCATCGAGCACGCCCACTCCACCAGTGGGCCGCCAATGATCCCGCCGAGCATCACCAGTACGGGCGGCAGGAGTCCGGGGTCGAGTACGCCGACGATCTGGCCCACCAGCCACAGCCCCCCGAAGAACTGAAGCAGCGTCATCGCGGCCTGGGCCAGCACCGCCACCGGCCACCACGCCGGCCTCGGCGGCCTGCCGCGGGGCAGGCCCGCCCGTACCGCCAGTACGTCCAGCTCCTCCGGCAGCCCCGCGGCGCCGCGCACCGCTGCCTCCCGCACCGCTTGCGCCCAGGGCGCCGGCAGCCCGGCGGCGGCCTGGCCGGCGACCGTCCGTACCGCCTGCTCCACGCGCTGCCGGGCGGTGATCTCCTCGTCGGCCGGTGCCTTCCCGGCCACCGGACCTGCACCATTGCCGGGCATACGCCTCGACTCGTACCAGCGCCACAGCCTCAGCCACGGTGTGCCGCACGCCTTGCCCGCGTTCCTGCGCCACTCGCGTTCGGCGGCCTCGCCCACGGCGGACGCCCCGACGGCCGCCGCCAGCCGGTCGGTGAACTCGGCGCGTGCCCGCTCACCCAGCTCGGGCCGCCGGCCGTCGGCGATGTAGACGGGGCGCAGCCGGCCGGCGGCGGCGTTCACGTCGGCCGACAGCCGGCGGCCGGCCGCCCCGCGCTCCTGCACGAACTGGCCCAGCGTGTCCCGCAGTTCTCCGACGCCGTCTCCCGTGAGAGCCGACAGGGCGAGCACGGTGGCGCCGGGTTCGCCGTGTTCGCCGAGCGCGATGCCGTCGTCGTCGAGCAGGCGGCGCAGATCGTCGAGGACTAGGTCGGCGGCCTCGCCGGGCAGCCGGTCGATCTGGTTGAGCACGACGAAGGTGACTTCGGCGTGGCCCGCGAGGGGCCGCAGGTAACGCTCGTGCAGTACCGCGTCGGCGTACTTCTCCGGGTCGACGACCCAGATCACCGCGTCGACGAGTTTGAGCACCCGGTCCACCTGGTCGCGGTGCGCGGTGGCTGCCGAGTCGTGGTCGGGCAGGTCGATGAGCACCAGGCCGTGCATCGCCTCGTCGCGTTCACCGGCGTGCAGCGGTCTGCGGCGCAGCCGCCCCGGGATGCCGATGCGGTCGAGCAGGCCTGCGGCGCCGTCCGTCCAGCTGCAGGCGATGGGCGCGGACGTGGTCGGTCTGCGCGGCCCGGTGTCGGAGATCTGCACGCCGGCGAGGGCGTTGAAGAGGGTGGATTTCCCGCTGCCGGTGGCGCCGGCGACGGCGACCACGGTGTGCCGCGCGGAGAGCTGCTGGCGGGCGGCGGCCTCGTCGAGTACGCGGCCCGCCTCGGCGAGGGTGGCCGCTTCGAGGCGGGTGCGGGAGAGCCCGACGAGTTCGCGCAGGGAGTCGAGGCGGCCGCGCAGTTCGCTGCCGTAGGCGCCACCGGGCGGCGGGCCGTCGTACTCGTCGTCGCCCTGCGCCGGGTCCGGTGGTGACAGCACCAGGTCGCCGGTCTGCTGTCCGGTCTGTTCGTCCCCCGCGTGCTCGGCGACCCGCCGGGCGATCAGACCGTCGTCCCACCGGCCCTCGCCACGCCCTTCACCACACTCCTCATCGGTGTCGTCAGTCTCACCAGTACCAGTCTCACCTGTAACAGCAGCCACGGTTGGGGTCACTTCTCCCTCTGCAGTACGGAGAGCGCGGCGATCAGCTCGGCCTGCGGCTCCGGGGTCACCTCAAGAGCGTCGAGCGGCGCGAGCCGCCAGTCCCTCTCGGCATTGAGTACGCGGTCGATGTACGTCGCCAGCAGGTCCCCTCCCTTGTCGCGCAGCCGGAGCGCGGCGATCGCCCCGATCCGGTCGGCCAGCCGTTCCCCGGCGCTGCGCGCCCGCCGCCCGCCCAGCAGCGCGGCGGCGAGCAGGGCCGCGACGGTCTCGGGGTCGGGTGCGGGAGGCCGCTCCAGCCCCCTTACCTCTTCGTCGGCGAGCTCTTCGATCTCGCGCCGCCAGCGCCGGGCTGCCATCCCGATCCGTTCGACGGCCTCCCGGTCGGGCCGCCGGGCCGGCACCGCGCCGCCGGCGGGGTCGCGCCGCCACGCCTCGTGGACGTGCTCGTCGGCGGCGGCGACGGCGCACTGCATGAGCGCGGTGAGGCTCTCGGCGAGCGAGTCGAGCAGCTCCCCCGGGGAACTGTCCAGCGGGTACCCCCGCCAGCGGGTGAGCGCGTCCCCCGACAGGACGGCCCCGCGCTGGAGCCTGCGGCGTACCCGCGTGCCCTCCTTCTCGTACGCCTCCTCGACCGCCGCGGTGAGCCGCACGGACGCGGCGTACTGCGCGGCCACGGCCCCGGCGAGCTCGGGCATCCGGCGGTTGAGCGACTCGATGACGCCGGTGGCCGTACGAGCGACGGCCTGCTGACGGGCCGCCGGGTCGTGCGCCCGGTGGGCCAGCCAGGCGAACAGTGGGGCGACGGCGGTGGAAGGCAGCAGTCCACTGCCCCCGCCGGCGGATTCGGGCAGCTCGGGGATGGTGAACCGGGGCACGTCGCCGAGCCCGGCCTTGGTGAGCAGCGCGGCGTACTGCGCCGACACCTCGCCGATGACCTGGTGGGGCACCCGGTCGAGGACGGTGATGAGGGTCACGTCGTACTCCTTGGCGGTGCGCAGCATGTGCCACGGCACCGCGTCGGCGTAACGGGAGGCGGTGGTCACCATCACCCACACGTCGGCGGCGCAGATGAGCTCGGCGGCGAGCAGTCGGTTGGCGTCCACCAGCGAGTCGATGTCGGGCGCGTCGAGCACGGCGAGCCCGCGCGGCAGGGTTCCCACGGTCTCCAGCCGCAGCGCCTGCCCTTCCTCGCCGCGCCCCCGCTCGGCGTACACCTCACCGAGGGTCTCCTCGTGCTGCGGCACCCATACCCGGGCGAGCTGCGGCAGTACGCGGAGGTTCGCGAACCAGTGGTGGTCGTCCGGGTGGCAGACCAGCACCGGTGTGCGCGTCGTGGGCCGCAGCACGCCGGCCTCGCTGACGCGTCTTCCGACGAGGGAGTTGACGAGGGTCGACTTCCCGGCCCCGGTGGATCCGCCGATGACGGCGAGCAGGGGCGCTTCGGGCTGTTTCAGCCGTGGCACCAGATAGTCGTCGAGCTGCGCGAGCAACTCGACCCGGGTCTGCCGCGCGCGCGGAGCCCCCGCCAGCGGCAGCGGGAGGCGCACGGCGGCGACACGGTCGCGCAGGGCGGAAAGTGCGTCGATCAGCTGAGGCCGTGCGTCCAAGGTCACCACATGTGAAGAATGCCCAATTTTGGAGCGTTTTAGAAGCTTGAAGGCACCTCTGCGCCCCGATTGGCGGCCCAGGACAGACGGGACGAGTGGGACGCAGGCATAACGAGTGCACAACACCCGGGGCGCGAGACGTCAAAAGCGATGCACGATTCGCACTCGCCTGCGATTATCGGCTTCGCTTCACTGAACCTTTACATCGTGCCACGCAGGTGAAGCAACAGGCCCAAAGCAATGGGAGCCCTATCCTTGTCCCCGGCAAGGCCCAGGACTCCCCGAGCCCGGGGCCCCTGGCCTGCCAAAGGCCACGATCCGGCCCCCGTAGCTCAGTGGATAGAGCAGGCGCCTTCTAAGCGCTTGGCCGCAGGTTCGAGTCCTGCCGGGGGCACTCTCGTTTTCGCAGGCCAGAGGCTCCACCCCCCTCCGTAAGATCATTTACGGAGGGTTTTCTCTGTAGCCAGCCACAAGGTTCGAACAGAGCATGCGTCAACGCGACTCCCGCTTCATCCATCGCATGCCCCTACGACTAGGCGCCTGCTCCAGCCTCGAGCCGGGCCGTCAGTGCGACGCGGACGGGGCTCCTATGCCACTCCCGCGCCAGCGAGAAAGCGACTCGCTGGACCACTCCACGACACGTGCAGTCGGTCGCGTGCGCGCGTACAGGCGACGAAGAGCAGACAACGCTCGGCTGTCAGATCCGTGTGGTGCTGAATGGGGTCGAGTTCCATCGGCGTGATGGCCCCTGGGTACGGAAGCGTCCCTTCGCGGACCCCAACAACCGCCACGCACCTGAACTCCAGCCCTTTGAGGGAATGCATGGTTGCGATCCTGACGCCCTCAGCGTCGGCGCCTCCGTCTTGCCGTAGCCGGACCGCGGGGATTCCCTCGTCCCGCAACCGCTGCGCTACGCTGTACACGATCTTGTTGAACCGGGCAGCCACCGCGATGTCGGACAGCTCGACTCCACTGTCAGCCCATTCCCGGATACGCACCACCAGCTCGGCCAGTTCCGCATCCGGGTCATCCGTGGCACACACGGTCGGGCGGGCGCCGCGGAGCGAGGACCGGAATCCTGCCAGCGTGTCCGCGCTGCCGTTCTCCAGTTGCTCCACGGGCCGGCCGTCCAGCAAAGCCACCGCCCAGGTGAGGATTTCCTGCGTACTGCGGTAGTTCTTGCGCAGCCGGGTGGAACGGCCGGTCACCGGGATCCCTAGTGATCTCAGAGACACCTTCGTGTCGTAGATGCGCTGATGCGGGTCGCCGGCAATGAACAAGTCGTCAGGGCGAGCGGGCACCACGGCCCGCAGCAGCCTCCACTGAGCGGGGTGGAGGTCCTGTGCCTCGTCAATGACAACATGCCGGTAGAGCGGCACCCCGGATGCGGTGACCCGCAACGCCGCTTCATCACACACCCCCAGATGCGTACGCGCGGAGCGCTTGTCGAGCGCGGCCTGGAACGCCTCCACCGCCTGCCAGACCTCGTGCCGTCGAGCGGAGGCGAGTCGGGAGCCCCGACCGCTTCTGGACGCCTCTCGGTAGGCGTCGAGCGAGCGCAGGCCCTGCGCCAAGATGACGTGCTTGTACTCCTGGGCCAGGAACTGGCCGCTCCACGGCAGGCCCAGCTGCTCGCCGATCTCTCCCCAGAGAGCCGGCTCCTGCACCCCGTCGAGGTACACACGCCGGGCGGCGTCATGTGATTCAACGATCTCTCGTGCCAAGGCGTTGACTGTCGACACGTCCACCCGGCCGCGCAGCTCCTCGTCCTCGATCAGCAGGGCCAGCCCCTCACGAAGAGCCGAGGTGAGCGCCCCGGTGTATGTGGTGAGCAGGATGCGTTCGCCGGCCCGTAGATGCCCCAAGAGGTGCTTGACCCGATGGAGCGCCACCACAGTTTTTCCCGTGCCCGGTCCGCCGGTCACTTGGGCAGGTCCCGAGTAGCTGGGCCGGTACGCCAAATACCGCTGAGACGGGTGCAGGAAGATCCTCCACGCGGCGAACGGCTTGTCGAGGATCTCGGACAGTTCTCCCGGGCCCGTCACCAGGGCAATGCGCGACGGAGTGTTACGCATCGCACCGGCCAGGTCTGTACGGTCCACCGTCAGCGCGCCGTTCCGGGCGCGGAATGCGACCAACTCACCCCATACCGTCTGCACGCTCAGTCCCTCGGCGAGGAACTGCAGCACCTGCCACTGATCCTCCGGCATCAACGGAGCGAAGGCGTCGAGCTGCTCCTTGGAGGTCAGGGAACGGGCAGCGCGCAGCACGTCATCCTCGATGCCGAGGCCACGAAGTTCCCCGTCCGGGTGACGGGCGAAGAGAGGTTCCACCGCGGCGGTGGCCGCCTCCGCCTCCCATGCTGGCACCAGCTGTTCCACGGTCACGACGTCACGGATCTCCAGTCCATGGGTCACCGCGTTAACGCTCGGCACCTGGTTGGCCGCCCACGTGTAGGCGTCGTCGTGCGCCATCACACGCAGCAGCAGAAAGTCCTCGCCAGTGCCGGGAGCCAGTACGACTCCCCGATAAAACCTGTCGATACGGCAGGTATAAATGTGCTTGTCCCTGGCCCCCTTGGGCTGCTTGAAATCCAGTCCGGCGTCCGACCAGAGCTGTGTGAGCGCGAGCTGCTGAAACTTCAGAGCCGTCTTCACGGCCCCGGACCGCGCCTTGGAGTCGAGCTTCCCGAACTCGTCGAGGAACCGGACCGACAGAGCCAGCTGTGCCATGGAAGCTCCTTCGGTCAGTTTCGGCGCGTGGCGGCCCGGCCGACGCCCGTAGTGCGCGAGGTGCGCAGCCGGATACGTACGAGCGCGTCCCGCACCTGGACGGTCTCTGGTGCATCCGGCCCGTACTCGGCCATCAGGTCCCGGTACAGCGGCATCAGCACCTCGACCGCTCCCTGCCCCCAGTCACGATCACGCGCTTGAACTTTTCATATGCTACGAGAAGCGTGAGCCCGCGGAACGGAACAGATACGTCCGCGTCACAGCCCGTGCTGATCGAGGAGGCGCATCAGATTTCGCTTGCGCTTCTGTTCGGCGCGGAGCTCGCCCAGGTAAGCGGTGAACTCGTCCGGCGATCCCAGTCGGCGATGGCAGTCGCGGACGCTCAGCAGAAGGCCCACCAGCTGTTCGTAGACGGCGTTCCCCGTTTCGCGCCGGAGAGGTTGGATGCGCTCCAGGTATACGCGCAGCGAATCGGCGGGCCGGGTGTCACGTACGCGATCGGCGAGGATGAGCCACTGTCGGCTGTCGGCACCCGTCTCGGTGGCGGCCCGCCAGGCGACTTCAGGTTCGTTGTCGTAGAGCAGGGCGTCGATAAGGGCCAGGCCGCCGTACCGGCCCTTTGTGCGTTGGGACGCGTCGGCGCGCAGCAATTCCAGGGCACCCTCCCGCTCCGTCTGCCAGCACTCGGCACCGCGCGCTTCCTTACGCAGGTTCTGATACGCGGCCAGCGAGCGGCGCGCGGCAAGCTGGTCACGGCGAAGGGCGACTGCCCGGGGTCGTTGCCCGTATTGCTCGTAGCGCGTGCAGAGGTAGTCGATCAGGCCGCTGTCGAGGTCGGCGGGGTCAGGGGTGTCCCCGATGCCGCGCTCGGCCCAGGCGAGCGCCTCGTCCGGGCGGCCGGCGGTGTCCAGTTCCCGGGCGATGGTCAGGTGCGTGCTGCCGTCCGGGGCGAGGTCGGCCGCGTGCACGGCGACCAGGGCGTCCACGTTCCCCTCCGCCTTGGTCAGGCGCTCCATCAGGTACTTCTCCGCCCAGCCCGACCGGTTGCCGCGCCAGGCATCGACCACCAACTCCCTTACAGTGGAAAGCCCTTGTTCGCCGAGAACGTCCCGGTAGTCGAACAGGTCGATGTCGGTCAACTCGTTGAGGTCACCGAGCAGGTGTCCGACCAACCACTGCGCCGTCGCCACCGGATCCGGGTGCGCCGCACGGCACGCGTCGAGATGCACTGCGGCAAGATCACTCCCTACCGAGCCGACCGCGCCGTCGGAATCGTCGATCTGCTCGTAGGCGCCGCCCAGTTCCCGCATCGCGTCCCGGGCCAGGACCATCGCCTCCGCAGGCTGTCCGGCTTCGGTGAGTGCGGCGATCGCGGCCACCGCCTGCGCGGCTTGTTCTCCGTAGGCGTGCGCGTCCGCGTATTCGACGTATCCGTAGCGCGCGAAGGGGCCGATTTCGAGGAGTTCGGTGATGCGCGCGCGGACCTCGGCGAGGTCGGCCCGCGCGGTTGCGGCCCGCAGTTCCAGGCGTCGGCGCAACTGCCGGTCCTGCGCCACCTGTTCCCGTACAAGTGTCAGCAGCTCCTCCCGCGAAAGTGCGGCCAGCCACGTCTCCAGGCTCTGTGCGCGGGCCTTGGCCCGGGTGCGCTGTCGGGGCAGGCTCTCCGGCCGCCCGAGCACGGTGAGCCCCACCGCGACCAGGTGTTTGCAGAAGTTGCCGTCGAGACCGTAGGGGCAGTCGCAGTCCCCGGTGATGCTCGCGGGGCCATCGAGCGACAGGTGGACCTCATACGCATCCGTCCCGTGGACGGTGGCGGTGATCCAGCCGTCCCCGACCTCCAGACCGGTCACCGCGTCCAGGTAACCCAGCCCCCGCTCGAAAGAGCGTGGCCCCGCCAGTACCCGCAGATCACCCTCGGTGAAGTCGCCCATGGCCTCATCTCCCTCCTTGGCGGTCGCGATGAGCACATTACGCTCGTCAGCTTCAGCCATTGGCGGCTTCAAGCCCAGCCGGCGCAGTGCTCAGTGTCACCCTGCCCCGGTCTGGGGTCGTGGGTAAGGACCGGAGGCACCTCAGGGCTCCGGTGGACGGCATCTGCCTCCCTGGAAATCCACCGCCACAGCCGAAACGGGAGCGTGCCCCAACATGCCGCGCACCACGACTACCGCGGCTGCCACGCCCGTACGAGGTCCTCCGGCCCCCAGTGCGCCGCCAGCGGCAGATTGTCAGCCACTCCGCAGCGGGAGACCGCGACGAGCGGGGTGTCGGGTTCGGCACCGGGGACAGCGAGCATGTCGCGTACCAGGGCGTCGTACTCATGACGACCGAAAGGCTGGGTCTCCAGCCACTTGACCGATCCGACGAAGTGCACCTGCCGGGCCACCGGTTCACGGTCTGCGCCGATGAGGTCGATCTCGGGGTTGTTCTGACGGTTCCACCAGCCGCCGACTGCCTCGGTCTCGGGCCACTCTTCATCGGGCAGCAGGCGCAACAAGGACTCGCGGATCAGCGGCTCCACTGCTCGGCCACGCCAGGTGGTCCAGGACCGCTCGATGCGTTCCAGCGCCAGGTCGCCGCGGCCACGCTCGATGAGCGGGATCGCGCGTTGCAGGAACGCCAGCCAGAACCGCAGATACGGATCGGCGATCCGGTAGCGCTTGTTCTTGCTGTCCGGCTTGACAGACAGGGGGAGATCAGCAGCCAGAACCCGCTTGGCCTGCAGCGTGGTCAGCAGCGGGGAGAGCGTGCCGGACGGCAGCGCGCTGGAGCCGCCGGCTTGGGCGGCGATCGTACTGAAGGTCCGCTCACCACTGCCGACCGACTCGAGCACCGCCCGGGAATGCGAGGCTTCGGGAAACTCACCGAGCAAGGACAGCTCGCCGGCCACCAACAAGGGCGACAGGGGATTCGCGGCCGACCCACGCAGGAATTCCGCCCGGCTCATCCCTGGCTGCCATGACTGCACGATCTCCGGGAATCCGCCGGTGATCAGCTGGGCATCCACGGCGTCCGCCGCGTCGAGCGCGGTCATGGCCTGCACGTCTGCCAGGTGCAGAGGCTGGACGGTCATCTTCGCCGCCCGTCCGAAGAAGGGACGCCCGTACGACTGCAACGCCTCCATCACCGACATGTCGCTGCCGACGAGCAACAGGAGCACCGGCTTGGACGACAGATGACGGTCCCAGACGGTCTGGAGCGCGCCCTCGAATTCCTGGTCCTGCTCGACCAGCCAGGGCACCTCGTCGATCACCGCGACGCTGGGCCTGTCGTCCGGAACCGCGAGCGCAAGCGACCGCAGGGCCTGATTCCAGTCCTGCGCCTGGAGGCCGGCGACCAGTTCCGCCCCCGGCAGCGGCGACTGCGCCAATAGCGCAGTGAAGTCTGCTCGCTCCGCCACGGGGTTACGCCCCCGGGTGGCCTGGAACATGACGTAAGGCGCCCCCGAACGGTCACAGAACTCCTGAACCAGCCGTGACTTCCCCACTCGCCGCCGTCCCGTCAAGATCACAGCTCGGCCCCGCGTAGCGCCACCGCCCTCTGCGACCATCCGGTACTGCTCAGCCAGCAGCTGAAGATCCCTGGCGCGACCTTGGAATTCCACTAGGCACCACCAATTAACGTAGAAGCATTCTTACGTAGATTGAATATTACCTCGGTCCTCCTCAGACTCGGACGTGAAGGGGCGGGGGAAACGCGACTACCGCCCAGAATTCACCGGACTGGCACCTCGCCCGAGCGCAGCAATCGACCTCGCGCACCCAACGAAGATCGTCCCTCATAGGTCCCACAACGCGCCTGACAGTCCATCAGGCAGGTGAATATCGGCAGGTCAGAGCGCTGCTGCTCCTGATAGAGCAGGCGCCTTCTAAGCGCTTGGCCGCAGGTTCGAGTCCTGCCGGGGGCACCACCAAAATTGGCCCTTACGGCCTGGTGCGCGATAGGGGGCGGATCAGGCCGTTATTGATCGCCGCACACGGCGGTGCCCGGATACGGCAACCGGTGACGCATCAACGTCCTATGGCCACGGATGGCATGCGCAAGAAGCCATCCCGCGCCATCGCGCCATCCCAGGTCGGGGCGCCGTGACCGAACGGCGAACCAGGTGACAAGTAACCCCCAGTGGTTTCCTCGATGTGGGGGGGGGCTCCTACCGCTGGCCTCAGCCGTACGTTGACGTGGGCTGTTCTGGAGGGACTGAGGGGACCTCGGATAGGCTCGCGCGATCGGGCCGGGCCGCCAAGGAGCTGCGGCCGCATGGAGGGAAGGCGGGGTCATGGCGCAGCAGGCTTCGGCGTCCCGGGAACCTGAGCAGGCGCCACCGCTACTACTGCACCCGGATGAGGCGGGGCGGATCGCGGCGGTGCGCCGCTACGACATCCTTGATACCCCGCCGGACGGGGCGTTCGACCGGGTCGCGGCGATGGCCGCACGACTGCTGGACGTGCCGGTGGCGTCGGTGACGATCGTGGACAGTGACCGGATCTGGTTCAAGACCGCGCACGGTCTGGAAGGGGTCAGCGAGATCGGCCGGGATCTGGGCCTGTGTGCCTCGGCGATCCTGCGTGATGACGCCCTGGTGATCTCCGACGCTCTCGCCGACCCGGTGGCCTGCTCCAACCCGCTGGTGGCGGGGCCCATGGGAGTGCGTTTCTACGCCGCGGCCCCGATCACCACTGCTGATGGGCACCGGCTGGGTACCGTGAACGTCCTGGACACCCGCCCACGGCTGATCAGCGCCGCTGACACCGCGACGCTGGCGGACCTGGCCGCGATCGTGATGGACGAGCTCGAACTGCGGCTGTCCGCCCTGGGCACGGTCCGGGCCGAACAGGCTCAGCGGGAGGCCGAGCACCAGCGGGCCGAGAGCGAACGCGTGGCGCGCGAGCAGGCCGAGCGGGACAAGAGCGCCATCGCCGCCTTCGCCGCCACCCTCCAGCGCACCCTCCTGCCGCCGGCCCTGCCGACGGTTGCCGGATTGGAACTGGCCTCCCACTACCACACCGCTTCCTCCCGGGACGTGGGCGGCGACTTCTACGACGTCTTTCCGCTCGGCTCGGGGCAGTGGGCGTTCTTCCTCGGTGATGTGTGCGGCAAGGGTGCCGAAGCCGCCGCCGTGACCTCCCTGACCCGCTACACGCTGCGCGCGGCGGCCCATGTGGACCCCGACCCCGAAGCGGTCCTGACCACGTTGAACTCCGCGCTGCTGATGGACCCCTCCATCGGCAGCCGGTTTTGCACCGCGGTGTTCGGCGTTCTGGTCCCCGAGGAACAGGGCGCCGGCTTCACGGTCACGGCGGCCACCGGCGGCCACCCCCCGACCTACCATCTGATTCCCGGCGAGCAGGCGGGCGGGGTCCGGGTGAGTCCGGTGCATCCCAAAGGCGGCATGCTCATCGGGGCTTTCGCCCAGGCCCGTTTCGCCACCACTACCGTGTTCCTGGCTCCCGGCGAGGCGCTGCTGCTGTACACCGACGGGCTGACCGAAGCCCGCACCCAAGACGGCGGCATGCTCGGCGAGGACGGGCTGATCGCCTTCCTGGCCCAGCGCCCCGCCCCGATGTCCGCCGCCGCCCTGGTCAAGGACACCGCCGCCCTCCTGGACGCACTGCCCGAGGGCCCCGACGACGATGTGGCGCTGCTCGCGCTGAGCGTGCCCACCCGCCCCGCGGCGCCGCGCGGTGCCAGCGCCACCGCCCACACCACCACAGCACCCAGTGCCGGGGCGTCCGAGTCCGCAGGCAGGAGCCCTGAAGCCCCGTGAGTGACACCTCTGACCTGGTCCTCTCGCACTACCATCACGGCGCGACCACCGTGGTCGCCGTCACCGGCGAGATCGACTTCCACAGCGCCCTCGCGCTGCGCGCCCGTTGCCTGGACCTGATCGAGCAAGGCCATCCGCGCCTGGTCCTCGACCTGTCGCAGATCGCCTTCTGCGACTCCTCCGGCCTAAGCACCTTCATCAACCTGTGGCATCGCACCCGGGCAGCCAACGGCTGGCTGGCGCTGGCCGCGCTGCCCGTGTCGCTGGACCGGGTGCTGCGTCTGACCGGCGTCGATACCCTCCTGCCCGTCCACGCGAGCGCAGCGGACGCCCTGGCCGCCCCTGGCGCACTGCCGCTGGAAACTGCCTGAAGCAGCAGGTCATCGGCAAAGCCGAAGTCCTGCGGGTCACCCGCCCGGCACTGCCCGCAGGTACACAGCTCCACATCCCTGGCCGTCAGCCGCTGGGCACCGCCGCGCCCGGCCGGACCGCCGGGCGACGGCCTCCCGGCGCCCGGCGCCGCGCCCGGCGTGAATCCTGCGAGCCGCCGCGTGATCTCGTCCTTGTCGAAGGAGGCCGGATCGTAACCATCCGCACGCAGCCCGACGATCAGCTCACCGTGCAGCTCGTGCTCGGCCCCGTCGCGGTCATCGAGGAGCTCCAGCACCTCGGCCAGGCCCCACACCCCGCCGATGTCCTCGGCCGGCACATCGGCGCGACGCCCGCCGGCGCACCGCACGCGCCAGTCAGGGCGTACACGCGCATGCGGCCGGCCGGCCGCCTCAGGCCGTCGCCGCCGCCGTGATCGCCACGAAGCCGGCGGTGACCAGCAGGGTGCGTACCAGGTGGAGCCGGTTCCACCGCGTCTCGAAGGCCGCGCGGGCGTCGCGGTCGGGGGTGCCCGCCTGTTCGGACGCGGCGAGGGCGTTGTTGAGGGGGACGTTCCCGGCGACCGTGACCAGGTGGTTGAGGAGTACGCAACCGAATCCGGCGCCGAGCAGCACCCACTGCGCGGCGGACCGGTCGTCGCCGGGGACGGCGAGCGCGGCGACGGGGAAGGCCACCGAGGCGAGCATCACCGCCACGAACACGCCGCGCGGGACGTCCTCGTTGATCCGCCGCATCGCCGACGTGAACTGTTCGTCCGTCAGCCGCCCGAGCGCAGGCATGATCCCGGTCAGGAAGATCAGCATGAACCCGGCGTACAGCCCGGTGGCGACGACAGCGAGGGCGATCAGGAGAGTGGCCATGGCGCACATCATGGCCGACTCCCCCGCACAGAGGCCTAGGAAACGACGTCCTTGCGGCCGAATCCCCGGAACGCGAGTGCGAAGAGCACCAGTGCGTACGTCACCGAGACCGCGGCCCCCTTGAGCATTCCGCCCCACTCCAGCTGGGGCTGGAGCGCGTCCGCCCACGCGAACTGCCAGTGCGCGGGGAGGAACTCGCGCCATGTCCCCAGCGCCGTCACCGCGTCCAGCACATTGCCGACGATGGTGAGGCCGACCGCGCCGCCGACCGCGCCCAGCGGGGCGTCCGTCTTCGTCGAGAGCCAGAACGCCAGCGCGGCGGTGACGAGTTGGGAGACGAAGATGAAGGCCACCACGACGGCGAGGCGCGGTATGGCGTCCCCCGCGGGCAGCGATCCGCCCGTCGGCAGCTCCAGCGAGCCCCAGCCGTACGCGATCGAACCCGTCACCAGGGCCACCACCGGCAGCAGCACCATCGCCGCCAGGCTGAAGCCCAGGGCGACCGCGAGCTTGCTCCACAACAGCCGGGCGCGCGGCACCGGCGCGGCGAGCAGGTAGCGCAGCGAGGACCAGCTGGCCTCGGAGGCCACCGTGTCGCCGCAGAACAGGGCGACCGGGATCACCAGCAGGAATCCGGCGGACACGAACAGGCAGGTCGCGGCGAAGTTGGCGCCGGAGGCGGTGGCCGTGTCCATCAGGGTCACCCGGCCGCTGTCCGCGCTGGGCGAGCCGCCGATCGCGAACGCCGCGATCAGGACGAGCGGCAGGGCGCCGAGCACCAGAGCCATGACCAGGGTCCGCCGCCGGCGCCACTGCCGCATCGCCTCGACGCGCAGCGGCAGGGTGTGGCCGGCCCGGTAGCCGGGGGCGGCGTCATGACGTTCCATCGCTTTGGTGCTCATGCGGAGGAGCCTCCGATCAGGGTGAGGAACGCGTCCTCCAGGCGACGGTTCGGCCCGACACCCGTCAACGGAACGTCCAGACGGACCAGTTCACCGATGAGAGTGCTCGGCGAGGCCCCGTCCAGCCGTACGAGCAGGCCTTCCTCGGTCGCCGCCGCGGAGCCGATACCCGGCAGCGAGGCGATCTTGTCGGCCAGCACCTGGGTCACCTCGCCCTCCGTCGTCACGAGCAGCGTGTCCGTGCCACCGGTGATCTCCGCGACGGGCCCGGCCTGGATCAGCCGTCCCCGGTCCATGACGACGAGGTGCGTGCAGGACTGCTCGACCTCGGAGAGGAGATGGCTGGAGACGATGACGGTGCGTCCCTGGGCGGCGTACCGGATCATGACGTCCCGCATCTCTCGGATCTGGGGCGGGTCGAGGCCGTTGGTCGGCTCGTCGAGGATGAGCAGGTCCGGCATCCCGAGCATGGCCTGGGCGATCGCGAGCCGCTGCCGCATGCCTTGCGAGTACGTCCGCACGGCCCGCTCCAGCGCGTCGCCGAGCCCGGCGATCCGCAGGGCGTCCTCGACGTGGGAGTCCTCGGCGGGCCGGCCGGTGGCCTTCCAGTACAGGTCGAGGTTGGCGCGTCCGGTCAGGTGCGGCAGGAAGCCGGCGCCCTCCACGAACGATCCGACGCGGGACAGGACGGGCGAGCCCGGCCTGATGGCGTGCCCGAAGACCCTGATGCCGCCGCTGTCGGGCGTGATGAGGCCCATGAGCATGCGCAGGGTGGTGGTCTTGCCCGCGCCGTTCGGCCCGAGGAGCCCGAGTACCTGCCCCTTGTCGACGCGGAACGAGAGATCGCGGACCGCGTACCGGTCGACGGACTTGGCGTACTTCTTCGTCAGGCCCGTGATCTCCAGCGGCACCTCGGCCAGCTCCGGATCCGGTGCGGGCGCGGCCGCCCGCCGCCTGGCCGTGAGCAGCAGTACGGCGGCCACCGCGGCGCCGGCGGCGGGCAGCCCCCAGACCCACCAGGGCAGCCCGGCCGCCTGGGTCCGCACCCCGGGGGCGGTCGGCACGCTCAGCGCCCCGTTGCCTTCGAGGGAGACGGTGTACGCCGCCGGGTCCGCAGGGGACGCGTACCCGAGGTCGGTGGCGGCGAGCACCACGCGCAGCCGGTGCCCGGCCCTGATCTCGTGGTCGATCGCGGGGAGGCGCAGCTCGACGGTGGCGCCGCCCTTCGCGCCCGCACCGGTGATCCGGGCCGGGGCGACGAGCTGCGACGGCAGTACCTTCCGCGCCCCGTCCGCGCTCACGTCGTACACCTTGCCGAACAGGACGGCGTCCTCGCGGTCCGACTTCACGTTGACCTTGACGGTCGGGGTGCCGGTGATGCGCAGGTCGGAGTTGAGCTTCGCGGTCTCGAAGCCGGCGTTCTGCCCGGGGAAGTCGAGGGAGAGCCCGACGCCGAGGCTGCCGAGCCCGGACAGCGACCCGACACCGGGCACCGCCGAGATCGCGGGCGGGTTCGCCCCGGCCGGGTTGGCGAACCTCTGCTCGGGCCTGCCGGTGAGCTTCAGCTCCCGCTGCCCGCTTTCCAGGCCCGGGTAGCGGTCACCCGTGGCGCCCCTGAGCTGGGCCTCACCATCCGTGGAGTCGACGCCGCCGGTGCGGGTGATGCGGAAGGCGGGACCGGTGTCGGCGTTCTCGTCGTCCTTGAGGTGGCGGTCGAACCACTTCGTGATCCGCCCCTCGATCCTGGCGCTCTCGCGGTTCCCGCCGTCGTGACCGCCCGCGATCCAGTCGACGGCGACGGGTGCGCCGTTGCCGGCGACGTTCTTCGCGATGGCGTCGGCCTGGTCGAGCGGGAACAGCGAGTCGTTCTGCCCCTGCACGATGAGTGCCGGCACCTTGATGCGGTCGCCGACGGCGGCCGGGCTGTGCGCCCGGAGCAGGTTGCGGGCTGCGGCGTCCGGCTTCCCGGCGACCGCGACCCGCTCGTACATCTCGCACAGCCGCTTCTCGAAGTTCTCGCAGCCGCCGCCCGTGTTGATGAAGAGCCCGGCCCAGAGTTTCTTGAAGACGCCGTCGGGGAACAGCGCGTCGGCCAGGTTCCAGTACGTGATCTGCGGGGCCACGGCGTCAACCCGCTTGTCGTGCCCCGCGGCGAGCAGCGACACCGCCCCGCCGTACGACGAGCCGCTGACGCCGACGCGCGGATCGCCGTCCGCGTCGAGTTGCACCTCGGGGCGCTCCGCAAGCCAGTCGATCAGCCGCGAAACGTCGCTGACCTCGCCCTTCGGGTCGTTCAGCCCGATCTTGCCGGTCGACTTGCCGAAGCCGCGGGCGGACCAGGTCAGTACCGCGTACCCGTCCCTGGCGAGCTGCTGGGCCTGCGCCGTCACGTCGCGCTTGCTGCCTCCGAAGCCGTGCCCGAGCAGCACCGCGGGCCGCTTGCGGTCGGCGCTGCCCGCAGTGAAGTACGAGGTGTCGACGCGCGCCCCGCCGGCTCCCTGCGCGCCGCCCATCCTCATCATCCGTTCCTCGCGGTGCACGGCGGGCGCGCCGTCGGAGGCGGCGGCCGTCCAGGTACCGGCCCCGGCGAGGACGGCACATGCGACGGCCGCACCGGCGAGCGCTCGGCTGCGGGGCATGCGTAGCTTCATACCTGAACCCTAGATCCCAGGTCTGACACCCGATGCCGCCCCCGGATGGAACCCTGTCCAGTACGCGAGGAGTACGAGGCCGCCGCCCCGTACCGCACCTGGAGTAGGGACGCACGCCGTGGACACCGCCCTGACCGTCCGCCGCGCCACGACTGTGGCGGAACTCATGGCCGCCGAGCACCTGTACGACGGCCCGGCCCGCCCGGAGTGGGCCGAGCGCTTCCTGGCCTCCCCCGGCCACCTCATGCTCATCGCGTACGTCGACGGGGCACCGGCCGGCATGGTCTCGGGCATCGAGATGAGCCACCCGGACAAGGGCACCGAGATGTGCCTGTACGAATTGTCCGTCGACGAACCCCACCGGCGCCGCGGCATCGGCCGCGCCCTGACCGAGGCGCTGGACGCGGCCGCCCGCGAGCGCGGCTGCTACGACATGTGGGTCGCCGTGGACCGCGACAACGACCCGGCTCTCGCGACGTACCGGTCGGCGCGGGCGCAGGACGAAGGCGAGTGCGCGATCCTGACCTGGACCTTCGAGTGAGCGCCTACCCGGCCGCCGCCCGCCCGCGCCGCGCACGGGTCCAAGAACTGACGGCCACGGTCACGCCCGTGGCCCCGTCACCCGCCGGCCCCGACCAGGTGGTCCAGGAGATCCCCGACCACCGGGTACGGCCGCTCCACCGGCAGCAGGGCGGTCGCCGCGTCCACGCCACCGCCCCGTACCAGCGCGTGAATCTCGTGGGCGAGCGGAGTGACGTCGGTGATGGACACCGTCCACTCGTCGGCGTACCGCGCTGCCGCGTCGCTCGCCAGGCCCAGTTGGAGGGAGCGGTACGGCAGCGCGTTGAGCCGCACGTCGCGCTCGGGGTCCCACTGGACACGCGTCTGGGACTGGCTCAACTGCCGCTTCCAGGCAGCCTGGTCGGCGTGCATTGCGCGTACGTAGTGCGACAGGCACGCGTGCCGCAGCGCCCGCTCGAAGCCAATGGGGTATCCCCTGCTCCTAAGAGCTTAGGGAAGGGTGATCTCGACGGCCAGCACCGTCTCCTGGTCGGGCTTCGTGGCCCAGCCGCACCGGTACATCATCCACGGGAACGACGGCTTGACCCAGGTCATACGGTCCCGCTTTCAGGCGGCGGGGAACCACCCGTCCCGGGCCGCCGGGAGGCCGATGGCCGGCGCGTACGCCTGGTAGACGGTGACCGTCGTGTCCGTGTACAGCGCGCGCGCATCTCGTGCATCAGCGGGATCACAGGGCCTTGTGCATGATGTGCAGGCCTACATACCCCTGCGTCGGATGCTTGAAGCCCTCCGGCAGCGTGCCGATGACGGCGAAGCCGATGGACCGGTACAGCTTCACCGCACGGACGTTGCTCTCCGCGACCGCGTTGAACTGCATCGCCCGAAAGCCCGCCGCACGCGCCCACTCAACGCTGTATTCGCACAGCGCCCGGCCCACACCCTGCCCCGAGTGCTTCGGGTCGACCAGGTAGGTGGCGCTGGCGACGTGGGAACCGTTGCCCATGTGGTTGCGGTTCATCTTGGCCGTGCCGAGGACCGTACCGGCGTCGTCCACGGCCACGACAGTGCGGTTCGGCTCGGCGAGGTACCACCACTCCCGGCCGTCGCCCTCACTGAGATGGAGCGGGTACGTGAGCGTCTCGCCGGCGGCGACGATCTCGTGGAAGAACGGCCAGATGGCGGGCCAGTCCTCAGCGGTGACTTCCCTGATCAACATCCGCCCAGCATGCCGGGTACGCAACCCCGGCCGCCAGCGCTTTCCCGCGGCGGCAGTACCCAGGCAGTCAGGCCTGCGCCAACGCGTCGATCTCGGCGATCAGGGCCTCGATGCGGGTCCTGATCCGGTCGCGGATGGGCCGGACCGCCTCGACGCCCTGGCCCGCCGGGTCTTCGAGGGCCCAGTCGAGGTACTTCTTGCCGGGGAAGATCGGGCAGGCGTCGCCGCAGCCCATGGTGATGACGTAGTCGGACGCCTGGACCGCCTCGGTGGTCAGGATCTTCGGTGCCTGACCGGAGATGTCGATGCCGATCTCCTTCATCGCCTCGACCGCGGCCGGGTTGACCTGGTCGGCGGGGACGGACCCGGCGGAGCGCACCTCGACGCGGTCGCCCGCGAGGTCGGAGAGGAATCCGGCGGCCATTTGCGAACGCCCGGCGTTGTGGACGCAGACGAAGAGCACGGACGCGGCGGCGGTGGAGGACATCATTTCTTCCTTCGCGAAACGGTTCAGCAGGTGTGTTCAGCAGGTGTTCGGACGGGCGTGGGCCGGGTCAGTGGGGCAGGGAGTCGAGCCGCGCGGCGACCTCGGACTGGTATCAGCTCCGGATGATGTGACAGTATCAGCCCATGATGACGTCAGTCGACACTGATCTGATTCGGGTTCTCGCGGACCCTCTCAGGCTCCGGATCGTGACCCTGCTCGCCCACGAGACGCTCTGCACCACGCACCTGGTCGAGGAGACCGGCGCCAAGCAGACCAACCTCTCCAACCATCTGAGAGTGCTGCGCGAGGCCGGTGTCGTGGAGACCGAACCGTGTGGGCGCTTCACGTATTACAAGCTGCGTCCGGATGTCATCGCCCAGCTCGCGGGTCAGTTCGCCGACCTGGCCGAGTCCGCCCGTACCGCTGCCGAGAACAAGAGGGCCTGTCCGTGACCCCCACCCAAGCGCCCGCGACGACCGAGGACACCTCGGTCGTCGCGAAGCTGTCGACGCTCGACCGTTTCCTCGCCGTATGGATCCTGCTCGCCATGGCCCTCGGGCTCGGCCTGGGGCGACTGATTCCCGGGCTGAACGACGCCCTGGCCAAGGTCGAGATCGGCGGCATCTCGCTACCCATCGCCGTCGGGCTATTGATCATGATGTATCCAGTGCTGGCCAAGGTCCGTTACGACAAGCTCGACGCCGTCACCGGTGACCGCAAGCTCATGGTGTCGTCGCTGGTCATCAACTGGATCGTCGGGCCGGCCGTGATGTTCGCGCTGGCCTGGATCTTCCTGCCCGACCTGCCCGAGTACCGCACCGGACTGATCATCGTCGGCCTCGCCCGCTGCATCGCCATGGTCATCATCTGGAACGACCTGGCCTGCGGCGACCGTGAGGCCGCGGCCGTCCTGGTGGCCCTGAACTCGGTCTTCCAGGTCATCGCGTTCGGCCTGCTCGGCTGGCTCTACCTCGATCTGCTGCCCGGCCGGCTGGGCCTCGGCGACGGCGAGACACTCGACATCTCCATGTGGAAGATCGCACTGAACGTCGTCATCTTCCTCGGCGTGCCGCTGCTGGCCGGCTTCCTGACCCGCCGCATCGGCGAGAAGAAGATGGGCCGCGAGTCCTACGAAGCGGGGTTCCTGCCGAAGATCGGCCCCTGGGCCCTCTACGGCCTGCTGTTCACAATCCTCATCCTCTTCGCCCTCCAGGGAAAGACCATCACCTCCCAGCCCCTGGACGTCGTACGGATCGCGCTGCCCCTGCTGGTGTACTTCGCGATCATGTTCTTCGGCACCTTCCTGCTCGGCAAGGCCATCGGTCTGGCCTACGAGCGCACCGCGACGCTGGCCTTCACCGCGGCGGGCAACAACTTCGAGCTCGCCATCGCCGTCGCCATCGCCACCTTCGGCGTCACCTCCGGCCAGGCACTGTCCGGAGTCGTCGGACCGCTCATCGAGGTGCCGGTCCTGATCGCACTGGTCTACGTCTCCCTCGCGTGGCGCAAGAAGTTCGCCGCCGGCCACCACCTGCGCGGAGCATCGGCCGTCAGGTGATGGCGTCGCTGCGGCGCTCCACCAGAACCACGTCGCGCCACTGTCCGCGGTGACGGCCGACGCGTTCGCGGACGCCGATGACGCGGAAACCCGCTCGCTGATGCACAGCGAGGCTGGCGGCGTTCTCCGGGAAGATCCCGGCCTGGATTGTCCAGATGCCGTCCGCTTCCGTGGACTCGATGAGCGCGCACAGCAGCGATGAGGCAACCCCGCGGCCCCGGGCGCGCGGATGGACGTACACCGAGTGCTCGACAACTCCGGCATAGGCACAGCGGTCGGAGACCGCGCTCGCGGCGGCCCAGCCCAGCACTTCGCCGTCCCTGCCGAGGGCGACGAAGCGGTGTTCGGGCAGCGGGGCCGGCCCGACCGGCCTGGCCGCCGCCGCGCATCTCACCGCGCTCCTGGCCCCCACCGGCTGGACCGCGCCCGACCGCGCCGCCTACCCTTCCGGCGCCGACTGGGCCGAGACGTACCTCCAGCCGCTCGCCGACGCCCTCGGGGACACAGTCCGCTACGGCGCCACCGTCACCGGCGTATCCCGCTTCGGGCGCGACCGGGTCGTGGACGCCGACCGCGAGCAGCAGCCGTTCACCGTCCGCGTCACGCTCGCCGACGGCACCGAGGAGCGGATCCTGGCCCGCGCCGTGATCGACGCCTCAGGCACCTGGTCCACCCCGAGTCCCATCGGCGCCGACGGGCTGCCCGCCCTCGGCGAGCACGCCGCCGGCCCGGATCTCCTACCGCATCCCCGACCTCAAGGACCCCGAAGCCCGAGCCCGTTACGCCGGCAAGCGCACCGCCGTCATCGGCTCCGGCGCTTCCGCGTTCACCGCCTTGGCCGCTCTGGCCGACCTCGCCCAGCAGGCTCCGGGCACCCACTCCGTGTGGATCCTGCGGCGCGGCATCAGCGGCTCCACCTTCGGCGGCGGCACCGCCGACCAGCTGCCCGCTCGCGGCGCCCTCGGCCTCGCCGCCAAGGCCGCCGTCGACAACGGGTACGCCGACGCCGTCACGGGCTTCCGTACGGACGGCGTCGAGACCACCGGTGAGCAGCTGGTCCTGGTGTCCGAGGACGGGCGCCGCCTCGACCCGGTCGACGAGGTCATCGCCTTGACCGGCCTGCGCCCGGACCTGTCCTTCCTGGCCGAGCTCCGCCTCGATCTCGACGAACGCCTCCAGGCGCCGGTGGAACTCGCGCCGCTGATCGACCCCAACCAGCACTCCTGCGGCAGCGTCTACCCGCACGGCCACCGCGAACTGTCCCACCCTGAGCAGGGCGTCTACCTGGTCGGCATGAAGTCCTACGGCCGCGCCCCCACCTTCCTGGCCATGACCGGCTACGAGCAGGTCCGCTCCGTCGCCGGCGACATCGCCTCCGCCGACCGCGTCGAACTCACCCTGCCCGAGACCGGAGTGTGCGGCGGAGCCGGCCTGTTCGACGACCCGTCCGCCGAGCAGGCAGACGGCGGAGGCTGCTGCGCCCCGGCGCCCGCTCTCGTACAGATCGGCACAGCGGCTCCCGCCACAGCGGCGGCCGCCGCCGTGGCGGAGCAGAGGCCGCCCGGGCAGGAGCCGTCAGGCGGCTGCTGCTCGTGACCCGCCCGGCGGCGCCGCGAACCCGCGTCAGTGGTTGCGCGGGAAGCCCAGGTCGACGCCGGCCGGGGCGTCCGCCGGGTCGGGCCAGCGGGTCGTGGTGACCTTGCCGCGGGTGTAGAAGCGGATGCCGTCGGTTCCGTAGATGTGGTGGTCGCCGAAGAGCGAGTCCTTCCAGCCACCGAAGGAGTGGTAGCCGACGGGCACCGGGATCGGCACGTTGACGCCGACCATGCCGGCCTCGATCTCCAGCTGGAAGCGGCGCGCCGCTCCCCCGTCCCGGGTGAAGATCGCGGTGCCGTTGCCGAAGGGCGACGCGTTCATGAGGGCGACACCCTCCTCGTACGTGTCGACCCGCAGCACGCACAGGACCGGGCCGAAGATCTCGTCGCGGTAGGCGTCGGAGTCGGTGGAGATCTCGTCCAGGAGGGACAGGCCGATCCAGTGGCCGTCCTCGAAGCCCTCGACCGTGTGGCCCGTGCCGTCGAGGACGACCTTCGCGCCCTGCGCGGCCGCGCCCGTGACGTACGAGGCGACCTTGTCGCGGTGCGCGGCCGTGATCAGGGGGCCCATCTCGGACGCGGGGTCGTTGCCGGGGCCGATCTTGATCTTCTCGGCGCGGGAGCGGATCTTGTCGACCAGCTCGTCGCCGATCGCGCCCACCGCGACCACCGCGCTGATCGCCATGCAGCGCTCGCCCGCCGAGCCGTACGCCGCCGAGACCGCCGCGTCGGCCGCCGCGTCGAGGTCGGCGTCCGGCAGCACCAGCATGTGGTTCTTCGCGCCACCGAGCGCCTGGACGCGCTTGCCGTTCGCGGAGGCCGTGGCGTGGACGTAGCGGGCGATGGGGGTCGAGCCGACGAAGGAGACCGCCGCCACGTCCGGGTGGTTGAGCAGCCCGTCGACCGCGACCTTGTCGCCGTGCAGGACGTTCAGTACGCCGTCCGGCAGGCCCGCCTCGGACGCCAGCTCCGCGAGCCGCACCGACGCCGACGGGTCCTTCTCGCTCGGCTTGAGCACAAACGTGTTGCCGCACGCGATGGCCAGCGGGAACATCCACATCGGCACCATGGCCGGGAAGTTGAACGGCGTGATGCCGGCGACGACACCCAGCGACTGGCGGATCGAGGAGACATCGACCCGGTTGGAGACCTGCGTGGACAGCTCGCCCTTGAGCTGCGTCGTGATCCCGCACGCCAGCTCGACGATCTCCAGGCCGCGGGCCACCTCACCGAGCGCGTCGGAGTGGACCTTGCCGTGTTCGGCGGTGATCAGCGCGGCGATCTCGTCGCGGTGGGCGTCCAGCAGCGCGCGGTAGCGGAAGAGGACGGTGGTGCGCGCCGCGAGGGACGAGGTGCCCCAGGTCGCGTACGCGTCCTTCGCCGCCGAGACCGCGGCGTCCACGTCCTCGACCGAGGCGAGCGCGACCTGCGTGGTCACGGCGCCGGTCGCCGGGTCGGTGACCGGGCCCCAGTTGCCCGACGCACCCTCGACGGCCTTGCCGCCGATGAAGTGGTTGACGGTCTTCATCCCAGATCTCCTTTGTCGCTGCGGGGTCGGTCAGAGATGGCGGCGTCGCCGAGCGGCTTGACGGTCGTACTCCTCCCGGGCCTTGACCGTCGACGAGCGGGTCGCGGTCTCGGCCACAGGTACATCCCACCACGCCTGGGCGGCGGGCGGGCCCGACACTGTGTCGGGCGTTCGTGTCTCGACGTAGACACATGTGGGGGCCGTCGACGCGCGCGCGTCGGTGAGGGCTTCTCGCAGGTCACGGACGCTTTCGGCGCGGATGACCCGCATCCCGAGGGAGGCGGCGTTGGCGGCGAGGTCCACCGGCAGCGGGGCGCCGGTGTACGAGCCGTCGGGCTCCCGGAAGCGGTACGCCGTACCGAACCGCTCGGCGCCGACGGACTCGGAGAGGCCGCCGATGGAGGCGTACCCGTGGTTCTGGAGGATGACGAGCTTCAGGGGCAGCCGCTCCTGCACGGCGGTGACGATCTCGGTGGGATTCATGAGGTACGTCCCGTCGCCGACCAGGGCCCACACCGGACGGCCGGGGGCGGCGAGCTGGACGCCGACTGCGGCGGGGATCTCGTAGCCCATGCAGGAGTAGCCGTACTCGACGTGGTACTGGTCGCGGGAGCGGGTCCGCCAGAGTTTGTGCAGGTCACCGGGGAGCGAACCCGCCGCGTTGATGAGGATGTCCTCGCCGGTGACGAGGCTGTCGAGTACGCCGAGCACCTGCGCCTGGGTCGGCCGGGCGCCCTCGTCCGGGGCGGCGTACGCGGCGGTGACCCGGTCCTCCCAGGCCGCCTTCGCCGCGCGGTACTCGGCGGCGTAGGCGTCGGGGACGCGGTGGGCCCCAAGGGCGTGGGTGAGGGCCTGGAGGGTGACGCGGGCGTCCCCGACCACTGACAGGGCGCCCATCTTGTGGGCGTCGAAGCCGGTGATGTTGACGTTGACGAAGCGCACGTCGGGGTGCTGAAAGAGGGTCGACGAGGCGGTGGTGAAGTCGGTGTAGCGGGTGCCGACGCCGATCACCAGGTCGGCGCGGCGGGCGAGTTCGACCGCCGTGGCGGTGCCGGTGTGGCCGACGGCGCCGACGTCGGCGGGGTGGTCCCACGGCAACGAGCCCTTGCCCGCCTGGGTGGAGGCGACGGGCGTGCCGGTCGCATCGGCGAAGGCTTCCAGGGCACCTTCGGCGCCGCTGTGACGCACGCCGCCGCCCACGATCAGCAGGGGGCGGCGGGCGGTGCGGATGGCGGCCATCGCGGCGGCGAGTTCGGCCGGGTCCGGCTCCTGGGCGCGTACCCGCCAAACGCGTGCGGCGAAGAAGTCATCCGGCCAGTCCCAGGCCTGCGCCTGCACGTCCTGCGGCAGCGCGAGGGTCACGGCGCCGGTCGCCGCCGGGTCGGCGAGTACCCGCATCGCTGCGAGCGCGGCCGGGATCAGGGCCTCGGGGCGGGTGATCCGGTCGAAGTACCGGGACACCGGGCGCAGGCAGTCGTTGACGGACACATCACCGGCGGACGGGACCTCCAGCTGCTGGAGTACGGGGTCGGCGGGCCGGGTCGCGAAGGTGTCCCCGGGCAGCAGCAGCACCGGGAGGTGGTTGACGGTCGCGAGGGCGGCGCCGGTGACGAGGTTGGTGGCGCCGGGGCCGATGGAGGTGGTGACGGCGTGCGCGGAGAGGCGGTTGCTCTGGCGGGCGTACCCGACGGCGGCGTGCACCATGGCCTGCTCGTTGCGGCCCTGGTAGTAGGGCATGTCGGCGGAGCCCGGTTCGAGGAGTGCCTGGCCGAGCCCGGCGACGTTGCCGTGGCCGAAAATGCCCCATACGCCGTTGATCAGGCGTCGGCGGGGGCCGTCGCCGCGCTCGGTGTACTGGCGGGCGAGAAAGGCGAGAAGGGCCTGGGCGGTGGTGAGACGACGCGTGCTCATCGCGGCGCCCCCGCCCCGTACAACGGCAGCCGGGGATCGACGGGTTGCGCGGGCCAGGTGTCCCGGATCCAGCCGTGGTCGGGATGGTCGCTGATCAGCCACTGCCGGTCGTCGCCCGAGCCCGGTCCTGCCATCACGTTGAGGTAGTAGAGGGTGTGGCCGGGCGCGGCGACGGAGGGTCCGTGCCAGCCGTCGGGGATCAGGACCGCGTCACCCGTGCGGACTTCGGCGAGGACGTCGGTGCCGCCGGGGCGGGACGGTGAGACGCGGTGGTAGCCGAGACCGCCAGGACCCTCGGATTCGAAGTAGTAGATCTCCTCCAGCTCGCACTCGACGCCCGGTTGGTGCTCGTCGTGTTTGTGGGGCGGGTACGACGACCAATTGCCGCCGGGGGTGAGGACTTCGACGGCGATGAGCCGGTCGCAGTCGAAGGCGCCCGCCGCGGCGAAGTTGTTGACCTGGCGGGAGCAGGGGCCGGCGCCGCGCAGTTCGACGGGAACCTCCGGCGCGGGGCCGTAGCGGGCGGGGAGTCGTCGCTCGCACTTCGCTCCTGCCAGGGCGAAGCGGCCTCCCGCGCCGGAGGAGATCTGTGCGTGCGTGTCGCGGGGCACGTACGCGAAGTCGGTGACCGAGCCGAACACGCTTGCCCTGCCCAGCAGTTCGAAGGTCTGGTCCGCCACCCGCACCGTACAACCACCGCTGAGCGGCAGCACGATCCACTCGCTCTCCCCCGCCGCGAACGCGTGCGCGCCGCCAGGCGGCAGCTCCAGGACGCGCAGCGCGGCGTAGTCCCAGCGGGCCTTGGTCGGGTCGATGGTCAGGGCGTACGGGCCCTCGGCGGCGGCGCCCGCCCGTACATGCCAGTCGTCGTTGTCCGTCATGCCTTACTCCCTACCCGTCGTGCTCGCGCTACAGCAGCCCCACGGCCGTGTCGACCGCCGCCGCCACGTCCCCGTCGGCCGGATAGAGCAGCGACCGGCCCACGACCAGTCCCTGTACGGTCGGCAGGCGCAGCGCCTCGCGCCACTTCTCGTACCCCGCTTCCTGGTCGGCGCCGACTTCGCCGCCCAGCAGCACGGCGGGCAGCGTCGAGGTGTCCAGGACCCGCGCCATGTCGTCGGGATTCTCGGTGACGGGGACTTTCAGCCAGGTGTACGCGGAGGTGCCCGCGAGGCCGGAGGCGATCGCTATGGAACGGGTCACGGCGTCGGCGCCCAGGTCGTTGCGCAGCTCACCGCCGACGCGGCGGCAGACGAACGGCTCGACGAAGACCGGCAGCCGGTGTGCGGCCATGGCGTCGACGGTGCGGGCGGCAGCGTGCAGGGTGTCGAGCGATCCGCGGTCGTCGTAGTCGATGCGCAGCAGCAGCTTCCCGGCGTCGAAGCCGCGGCGGGCCAGGTCGTGGGCGCGGGGGCCGGTGAAGCGGTCGTCGAGTTCGAAGGCGGCGCCGGCCAGGCCGCCGCGGTTCATGGAGCCGACGACGACCTTGCCGTCGAGGGCGCCGAGCAGGAGCAGGTCGTCGAGGATGTCGGCGGTGGCGAGCACCCCGTCGACGCCGGGGCGCGAGAGGGCGAGGCAGAGCCGTTCCAGCAGTTCGGGGCGGCGGGCCATGGCGAATGAGCGGTCGCCGACGCCGAGGGCGCCGCGAGCGGGGTGGTCGGCTGCGACGATCATGAGCCGTCCGCTCGGGCCGAGCAGCGGCCTGCGGGGGCGGCGGGCGGCTGCTTCCGCGATCGCTTCGGGGTGGCGGGTCCGAACCCGGGTGAGGTCGGCGATGCGCACGGCGGTGGTCACGACGGGGGCTCCAACGGCGCCTGCGGGCCTACGGCGGGGACCCCGCCGCACGCGAGGATGTGCTCGACCTCCGCCGGCCGGGGCATCGCGGAGGAGCAGGCGAGGCGGGCTGCGACGATGGCGCCGGCGGCGTTGGCGTACCGCATGGTGCGCTCCAGGTCCCAGCCGGACAGCAGCCCGTGGCACAGCGCCCCGCCGAACGCGTCGCCCGCGCCGAGCCCGTTGAGTACGTCGACGGGCACGGGCGGCACCTGCGCGGTGGCGCCGTCGCGGTGCACGGCGAGCACGCCCTTGGGTCCCTGCTTGACCACGGCGAGTTCGACGCCCGCGTCGAGCAGGGCGCGGGCGGCGGCGTGCGGTTCGCGCTCACCGGTGGCCACTTCGCACTCGTCGAGGTTGCCGACGGCGACGGTGGCGTGGCGCAGGGCGTCCGCGTAGTACGCGCGGGCGGCGTCACGGCCGGCCTGCCAGAACATGGGCCGCCAGTCCAGGTCGAACACGGTGCGGCGCCCGTCGCCGGCCGCCGCTGCCGCGCTCCGCGCTTCCAGGGCGGTGAATGTCGCCGTACGGCTCGGTTGCTCGCACAGGCCAGTTCCCGTCATCCAGAAGATCCGCGCCGACCGGATCGCGTCCAGGTCGAGGTCGCCGGCCGCCAGCTCCAGGTCCGGCGCCTTCGGCTGCCGGTAGAAGTAGAGCGGGAAGTCGTCCGGCGGGAAGATCTCGCAGAACGTCACCGGGGTCGCCAGGCCCTCGACGCCCGTCACCCACCGGTCGTCGACCCCGAACTGCCGCAGTTCCTGGTGGAGATAGTCGCCGAAGGGGTCCTTGCCCGTGCGGGTGATCACGGCCGTGCGGCGGCCCAGTCTGGCCGCGGCGACCGCCACGTTCGCGGCCGAGCCGCCGAGGAACTTGCCGAACGTGTCGACCTGCGCCAGCGGAACCCCCGCTTGCAGCGGATAGAGGTCCACACCGATCCGGCCCATCGCGATCAGGTCGTACGCCATACGCGTCCCTCCGATTCGGCGGCTGCACCCAGGTCCAGGTCTGGTGGCTGCACCCAGATCCGGGCGGCTGCACCCAGGTCTAGTCGGCGCCTCCGAGCGCTGTCAACATTTTGTCCGGACATTCGGACGAACGCTTGACACCATTCTCTTGACACCGTTCTCCGGCGGCCGGAAAGGTGGCGCTCATGACGTCTTCCGCGCCCGCACCGAACCGAATCCGGGTCGGTTCCGCCCCCGACTCCTGGGGAGTGTGGTTCCCCGAAGATCCCGAACAGGTGCCCTGGGAACGCTTCCTCGACGAGGTGGCGCAGGCCGGTTACCCCTGGATCGAGCTCGGCCCGTACGGCTACCTCCCGACCGATGCCGCGCGGCTCACCGACGAGACGCGCCGCCGCGGCCTGTCGGTCTCGGCGGGCACGGTCTTCACCGGCCTGCACCGGGGCCCCGACGTCTGGGACGCCACCTGGAAGCACGTGGCGGACGTCGCGGAACTCACCCGCGCCATGGGCGCCGAGCACCTGGTCGTCATCCCGTCGTTCTGGCGCGACGACAAGACCGGCGCCGTACTGGAGGACCGCGTCCTCACGTCCGCCCAGTGGCGGACCCTCGCCCGCCAGACCGAGCGGCTGGGACGCGAGGTGCGCGAGCGGTACGGGTTGAAGATCGTCGTCCACCCGCACGCGGACACCCACATCGACACCGAGGAGAACGTCACCCGCCTCCTGGACGCGACCGACCCGTCGCTGGTGTCGCTGTGCCTGGACACCGGCCACTACGCGTACTGCGGCGGGGACAGCGTCAAGCTCATCGAGACGTACGGCGAACGGATCGGCTACCTCCACCTCAAGCAGGTCGACCCACGCATCCTCGCCGAAGTCGTCGCGGAGGAAGTGCCGTTCGGGCCCGCGGTCGGACGGGGCGTGATGTGCGAGCCGCCGGGCGGGGTGCCGGCGCTGGAGCCCGTACTCGCGGCGGCAGGGCGGCTGGGCGTAGAGCTGTTCGCGATCGTCGAGCAGGACATGTATCCGTGCCCACCGGACCAACCGCTGCCGATCGCGCGCCGTACCCGCAACTTCCTGCGTTCATGCGGCGCTTGAGCAGCCGATCCGGGTGCCGGGCACGGCGCTCGAGCAGCCCGCCCGGGTGTCGGGCGCGTCACATCCGTTGAACTCCTGTCACACATGTCCCGGTTGCGCGGGGCTTACGTCACAGGCCATCGACAGCCCCTCTCCCACCGTCACTCTGCGTCGTTCAACGGGCACAGGCTGAGTGATCGCCAGCGTTCGCGCCCCAGACCCCCCGGGCGGCCCCCCGGCCGCCGCTGGGCGCACGCAGGGAGGTGCCACCGATGACTGACCGCAAGCTCTGGTCGTACAAGGAGATCGCCGCACACATCAGGGTCCAGCCCGACACCGTGCGCTCCTACCGCAAGCACGGGCTGCTGCCCCCGCCGGACCACGTGGAGGGCGGCAGGCCGTACTGGTACGCGGACACCATCCGCACCTGGGTGTCGCGCCGTCCCGGCAACAGAGGCCGCAGAGACTGAGAAGCCGTTGTGGTGTTCGCCGGCGGCGGGCCTGCGAGGGTCCCGCTCGTCGGCGAAGTCGCGGCACTCCCCGCTCGGCTCCAAGCCGAAGGGCCTAATACTGCAACCGCATGTGGCGTGACAGGGCGCCGTCTTGGTCGTTGGACTGACTGTGTGATGAATCGCTGACGGTCGCGCAGATCGAGAACTGGTCCGAGGGGATAGCCGATCTTCATGCTCGCTTTGCGGGCCGTTTCGGCAGGTCGGAGCCGCGTGAGCGGGCGCTGGACTACCTGAGTACGTTGCTCGCACCGCTGGAGAAGAAAAACGGGTGGACGCTGGCCGAGCAGGCTGGCCAGCGTCGCCCCGACGGTTTCCAGCGGCTGCTGAACTTCGCCGACTGGGACGAGAATGCCGTCCGTGACGACGTGCGTGACTTCGTCGTCGAGACGATCGGCGCCAAGGACGCGGTGCTGATCGGGGACGACACCGGCTTCCTGAAGAAGGGCGTCAAGTCGGCCGGTGTCCAGCGGCAGTACTCCGGAACGGCCGGCCGCACGGAAAATTGTCAGATCGGCACGTTCCTGGCCTACGCCTCCGTGAAAGGCCGGGCGCTGATCGACCGGGAACTGTATGTCCCCGCCTCCTGGACCGATGACCGCGAGCGGTGCAGGCAGGCCGGGATCGGTGACGAGGTGCCCTTCGCCACGAAGATCGAGCATTTCAAGTGGATGCTGCAACGCGTGATCGACGCCCGTGTCCCCTTCGCCTGGGTCACTGCGGATGAGGCATACGGCCAGGTCAAACACATGCGGGCCTGGCTGGAGGAACGGCACGTCGCCTATGTACTGGCCACCAAGGTCAACGACATCGTGACCACCACCGATGGTGCGGTCGCCGAGGTGCGCGACCTGATCACCGCAGTGCCCCGGCAGAGATGGAAGCGGATCTCCGCCGGAGCGGGCGCGCACGGTCAGCGGTTCTACGACTGGGCCCGGATCGCTGTCCGCCCGCAGTGGCAGGACGGCTTCGGGCACTGGGTCCTGGCCCGCCGCAGCATCAGCGACCCCGCCGAGATCGCCTACTACGTCTGCTACGGCCCCGCCACCTCCCGGCTGAAAGACCTGGTCAGAACCGCTGGCGCACGGTGGCAGGTGGAGGAATGCTTCCAGATCGCCAAGGGCGAATGCGGCCTGGACCACTACCAAGTTCGTCTCTACCGGGCCTGGTACCGGCACATCACCCTCGCGATGGCCGCCCTCGCCTACCTGACCGCCACCCGTGCCGCAGAAGCCACAAAAGGGGCAGCCGAGACGACGAGCAAGACCTCATACCCCTCAGCGTCCCGGAGATCCGCCGGATGATCGGGCACGTCGTCATCACGCCCCGCTGCCACGACAACGAGCACCGTCTCCGCTGGTCACACTTCCGACGCCGCAGCCAGGCCCGAGCCCGCCGCTGTCACTACCAACGCCGAGGCCAAAACCCACACATGCGGTTGCAGTACTAAGAGGGGACATCAGCGGCTTTGGGGTGGGCGGCGCGACCTTCGAGAATCGGCCAATGCCCGAACACGACGCACCCGCCGACTTCTCCCTCAAGCCCACGCTCACCGGCGAACGGGTTCTGCTGCGCCCGTTCACGGCGGACGACGTACCGGTGATGGCCGGCGTCCTGGCGGACCCCGAGGTGACCCGACTCGCCGGCTCACCGGCCGAAGCGATGCCCCTGGAGCGGCTGCACGCCTGGTACACGACCCGCGATCAGCAGACCCGCCGGCTGGACCTGGCCGTCGTGGACCGCGCCACCGGCGCGTGTGTCGGCGAGGTGGTGCTCAACGAATGGGACGAGCCCAACCGCAGCTGCTCCTTCCGCACGCTCATCGGCCCCGGCGGCCGTGACCGCGGGCTCGGTACGGAGGCGTGCCGCCTGATGGTGGGCCACGGCTTCGAGCGCCTCGGCCTGCACCGCGTCTCGCTCGGCGTGTACGCCTTCAATCCGCGCGCCCGCCGTGCGTACGAGAAGGCCGGCTTCGTCGCCGAGGGCACCGAGCGTGAGGTGCTGCTGCACGAGGGCGAGTGGGTCGACGCGACGACGATGTCGATCCTGGCCCAGGAGTGGGCCGTGCATCGGGGCCGCCCTCAGCGGGCGGCCGATGCTCGCATTCATACCCCCTAGGGGTATAGAGTGGTCAGCATCAGGACGTCACGGCATCCCCGCGGCTTTCTGGGGCACCACCACGCACACGTCATTCGAGAAGGAGAACGTCATGACCGCCGAGACGAAGTCCGAAGCCACCGCGACCGACGTCACCACCGTCTACCAGGTGACCGGGATGACCTGCGGTCACTGCGAGGGCGCTGTCGCCGCCGAGGTCTCGGAAATCAGTGGCGTGAGCGCGGTGACGGCCACCGCCGCCACCGGCCGGGTGACGGTCGTCTCCGACGCCCCGCTCGACGTGGCGGCCGTACGCGCCGCTGTCGACGAGGCCGGGTACGAGCTGGCCGGCCAGGCCTGAGGCACGGGTACGGCCACCCCATCCGCGCCTGGCCGTACCGGACCGGTCGCACCGGCCCGCGTACGGCCCGGCCCCCCGTCTTTCTGGAGCAGGGCGATGAGCAGTACAGCGCACGAGGCACCGAAGCCGGCCGTGGACACCTCCCGGGTCGAACTCACCATCGGCGGGATGACCTGCGCCTCCTGCGCGGCCCGCATCGAGAAGAAGCTGAACCGGATGGACGGCGTCCTCGCCACGGTCAACTACGCGACCGCGAAGGCGAGGGTCAGTTACGACAGCGGGACGGGTGGGACGGGTGGGACGGGCGGAGTGAGCATCGCCGACCTCATCGCCACCGTCGAGAAGACCGGCTACACCGCCGAGCAACCCCCGCCGCCGCCCGCCCCGCGCACGGCGCACGACCCGGCGTACGACACACGGGAAGAGAACTCGGCGCAGGAGTCCGGCCGGCGCCCCGAGCAGGACGACGAGCTCGCCCCACTGCGCCAGCGCTTCGTCGTCTCGCTGACGCTCGCGCTACCCGTGGTCGCGCTCGCGATGATCCCCTCCCTCCAGTTCGACAACTGGCAGTGGCTCTCGCTCACCCTGGCCGCCCCCGTCGTCGTCTGGGGCGGGCTGCCGTTCCACCGGGCCGCCTGGACCAATCTCCGGCACGGCGCCGCCACCATGGACACCCTCGTCTCGGTCGGCACTCTCGCCGCGTTCGGCTGGTCCCTGTGGGCCCTGTTCTTCGGGCACGCGGGCATGCCGGGCATGCGCCACGGCTTCGATCTGACCGCTTCGCGCGGCGACGGGGCCTCGGCGGTCTACCTCGAAGTCGCGGCCGGCGTCGTCACGTTCATCCTGCTGGGCCGTTTCCTGGAGGCGAAGGCCAAGCGGAAGGCGGGCTCGGCGCTGCGCGCGATGCTGGAGTTGGGCTCGAAAGACGTGACGGTGCTCAGGGACGGTGCGGAGGTACGTGTCCCGGTCGGCGCACTCGCCGTCGGGGACCGGTTCGTGGTACGGCCGGGCGAGAAGATCGCCACCGACGGCACGGTCATTGAGGGCGTGTCCGCCGTGGACGCGTCCATGCTGACCGGGGAGTCGGTGCCGGTGGACGTGGGCACCGGGGACGGCGTCACGGGCGCCACCGTGAACGTCTCGGGGCGCATCGTCGTCGAGGCGACCCGCGTCGGCTCCGACACCCAGCTCTCCCGGATGGCGCGGCTCGTCGAGGACGCGCAGAACGGCAAGGCGCAGGTGCAGCGCCTCGCCGACCGTATTTCGGCGGTCTTCGTGCCGGTGGTGCTGGTCATCGCACTGGGCACGCTCGTCGGCTGGCTGCTGGCTACGGACGACCCGACGGCCTCGTTCACGGCTGCGGTGGCGGTCCTGATCATCGCGTGCCCGTGCGCGCTCGGGCTCGCCACGCCGACCGCGCTGATGGTCGGCACCGGGCGCGGCGCCCAGCTCGGCATCCTGATCAAGGGCCCCGAGGTGCTTGAGTCGACCCGGCGCGTGGACACCGTCGTGCTCGACAAGACGGGCACAGTGACGACAGGCCGGATGGAGCTGCAGGACGTCTTCGCGGCGCCCGGCACCGATGAGACCGAGCTGCTGCGCCTGGCCGGTGCGCTGGAGCACGCCTCCGAGCACCCGATCGCCCAAGCGGTCGCGGCGGGCGCGGCCGAGCGGACCGGGACGCTGCCGGAGGCGGAGAAGTTCGAGAACGTCGCGGGGCTCGGCGTCCGGGGCTTCGTCGACGGGCACCAGGTGCTGGTCGGGCGCGCGGCGCTGCTCGCCGCCGCCAACGTGGAGCTGCCGCAGCCACTGGTCGATGCCAAGGCGTCCGCGGAGGCCCAGGGGCGTACGGCGGTGGCCGTGGCCTGGGACGGCGCGGCGCGCGGCGTGCTGACGGTGGCGGACGCGGTGAAGGAGACCAGCGCGCAGGCGGTGGCGCAGCTGCGCGCTCTCGGCCTGACCCCGGTGCTGCTGACCGGCGACAACCGGGCCGTCGCGGAGTCGGTGGCGCGCGCGGTGGGGATCGGGGCGGACTCGGTGTACGCCGAGGTGCTGCCCGAGGACAAGGTGGACGTGGTCCGCCGGCTCCAGGCGGAGGGCCGCACGGTGGCCATGGTCGGCGACGGCGTGAACGACGCGGCGGCGCTGGCGACGGCCGACCTGGGGCTCGCGATGGGCACGGGGACCGACGCCGCGATCGAGGCGGGCGACCTGACGCTGGTACGCGGAGATCTGCGGGCGGCGGCGGATGCGATCCGGCTGTCCAGGAGGACCCTGGCCACCATCAAGGGCAACTTGTTCTGGGCCTTCGGCTACAACGTGGCGGCCCTGCCGCTGGCGGCCGCGGGGCTGCTCAACCCCATGATCGCCGGGTTGGCGATGGCCTTTTCCTCGGTGTTCGTAGTGACAAACAGCCTTCGGCTGCGTACCTTCACAGGAAGCACACAAAGTGACGCAGCTCACTGAGATCCGAGGGTAACCATTCGGCCGGCTCGCGTGTCTAAGTAAGCGATGCCAAGGATGTCTTGGGGGACGTCCGCGGAGTGTCTTGGGGGACATTCCGGGCAAGCGTTGGCCGGGGCACGTGCACCTGGGGAGCTTTGAGCGGCCCTCCCGTGCGTACGCGTCCCGGCAGGCCGCGCGGAGTGAAATCGCTGCGCATCGCACGGCCCGCAGACGCCCGGCCGGATCCCGTGGGGGGAATCCGCTCCGGGAAAAGGAAAGCGCCCCGGCTTGTCGACCCGTGGGGGGATCGACAAGCCGGGGCGCTTTTCCGCTTCTCAGCGGGTGACGCGACGGGGGCGCGACTGACTAGCGGCCCTCGACCGGGACGAAGTCGCGCAGGACCTCGCCGGTGTAGATCTGGCGCGGGCGGCCAATGCGCGAACCCGGCTCCTTGATCATCTCGTGCCACTGGGCGATCCAGCCCGGGAGACGGCCCAGCGCGAAGAGCACGGTGAACATCTCGGTCGGGAAGCCCATGGCCCGGTAGATCAGGCCGGTGTAGAAGTCGACGTTCGGGTAGAGCTTGCGCTCCACGAAGTAGTCGTCGGCCAGCGCGTGCTCTTCGAGCTTGAGCGCGATGTCGAGCAGCTGGTCGTCCTTGCCCAGGGCGGAGAGGACGTCGTGCGCCGCAGCCTTGATGATCTTCGCCCGGGGGTCGAAGTTCTTGTAGACGCGGTGCCCGAAGCCCATGAGCTTCACGCCGTCTTCCTTGTTCTTCACCTTGCGGATGAAGGTGTCGACATCGCCGCCGTCGGCCTGGATGCCTTCCAGCATCTCCAGCACGGACTGGTTGGCGCCGCCGTGCAGGGGGCCCCACAGGGCGCTGATGCCGGCGGAGATCGAGGCGAACATGTTCGCCTGCGAGGAGCCGACCAGACGCACGGTGGACGTCGAGCAGTTCTGCTCGTGGTCCGCGTGCAGGATCAGCAGCTTGTCGAGCGCGGCGACGACGACCGGGTCCAGGTCGTACTCCTGCGCGGGGACCGAGAAGGTCATGCGCAGGAAGTTCTCGACGTACCCGAGGTCGTTGCGCGGGTAGACGAAGGGGTGGCCGATCGACTTCTTGTACGCGTACGCCGCGATCGTCGGCAGCTTGGCGAGCAGGCGGATCGTCGACAGGTGACGCTGCTGCTCGTCGAACGGGTTGTGGCTGTCCTGGTAGAACGTGGACAGCGCGCTGACCACCGACGACAGCATCGCCATCGGGTGCGCGTCGCGCGGGAAGCCGTCGAAGAAGCGCTTCACGTCCTCGTGCAGCAGCGTGTGCTGGGTGATCTCGTTCTTGAAGGTCGAGAGCTCGTCGACCTTGGGGAGCTCACCGTTGATCAGCAGGTAGGCCACCTCGGTGAAGGTGGAGTTTTCCGCCAGCTGCTCGATGGGGTACCCGCGGTAGCGCAGAATGCCCTGCTCACCGTCGAGATAGGTGACCGCGGATTTGTACGCGGCCGTGTTGCCGTATCCGCTGTCGAGAGTGACCAGGCCCGTCTGGGCCCGCAGCTTCCCGATGTCGAAGCCTGTGTCGCCGACGGTGCTGTCGATCACCGGGTAGGTGTACTCGCCATCGCCGTACCGCAGTACTACAGCGTTGTTCGCGTTGTCGCTCACGTCATCCCTCACCGACGTAGTGCCTCTTCTTCGAGGTGCCCTGACTGTCTCTACCATCCCCCATTTGGCTCAGCAGAGTGCACTCGGGGTCGGCCATTAGGCCCATTCGCGGCACTCAGTGCCGCCAACCTGCTCATCCTGCCCCCTTCGCCCCGGTTCCGGAAGTCCTGCCGGACGTTTGCCGCTTATCGTCCCCCTATGAGGGGTTTTGCGCCGAGCGTTGGTTCGGGACCCGCCCGGCGTCCTCGCGCGCGCCGCCCGGGTTCCGGGCCGCGATCCGCCCCGCCAGCCGGTGGTCGAGCGCAGTGCAGCGCCTGCCGGCAGAGACCGTGCGTACCGCCTGGCCGATCGCCTTGCGTGAGCCGACCAGCACGACGAGTTTCTTGGCCCGGGTGACGGCCGTATAAAGCAGATTCCGCTGCAGCATCATCCAGGCGCCGGTGGTCACCGGGATCACCACCGCCGGGTACTCGCTGCCCTGGGAGCGGTGGATGGTCACGGCGTACGCGTGTGCCAGCTCGTCCAGCTCGTCGAAGTCGTACGGAACCTCCTCGTCCTCGTCCGTAAGAACCATCAGGCGCTGCTCGTCCGCGTCGAGGGAGGTGACGACACCGACGGTGCCGTTGAAGACGCCGTTCTGCCCCTTGTCGTAGTTGTTACGGATCTGGGTTACCTTGTCCCCGACGCGGAACACCCGGCCGCCGAACCGCTTCTCCGGCAGGTCCGGCCTGGCAGGCGTAATCGCTTGCTGGAGAAGGCCGTTGAGTGCTCCCGCGCCGGCCGGGCCCCGGTGCATGGGGGCGAGCACCTGGATGTCGCGCCGCGGGTCGAGGCCGAACTTGGCCGGGATGCGGTGGGCCGCCACGTCCACGGTGACCCGCCCCGCGTCCTCCGTCTCGTCCTCGACGAAGAGGAAGAAGTCCGGCAGGCCCTGAGTGATCGGCGGCACACCGGAGTTGATGCGGTGCGCGTTCGTCACGACCCCCGAGCGCTGCGCCTGGCGGAAGATCCGGGTCAGCCGCACGGAGGGGACCGGGCCGCCATCGGCCAGCAGGTCGCGCAGCACCTCCCCCGCTCCCACGGAAGGGAGTTGGTCCACGTCGCCGACCAGGAGCAGGTGCGCGCCCGGCGCCACCGCCTTGACCAGCTTGTTGGCCAGCAGCAGATCGAGCATCGACGCCTCGTCGACGACCACCAGGTCGGCGTCCAGCGGCCGGTCCTTGTCGTACGCCGCGTCCCCGCCCGGTTTGAGTTCCAGGAGCCGGTGCACGGTGGACGCCTCGGCGCCGGTGAGCTCCGCGAGGCGTTTGGCGGCCCGGCCGGTGGGCGCCGCCAGGACCACCTTGGCCTTCTTGGCGCGGGCCAGCTCGACGATGGAGCGCACGGTGAAGGACTTGCCGCAGCCGGGGCCGCCGGTGAGCACGGCGACCTTCTCGGTCAGCGCCAGTCTGACCGCCGCCTGCTGCTCCGGGGCCAGCTCGGCGCCCGTACGGTCCGCGAGCCAGGCCAGCGCCTTGTCCCAGGCCGCGTCCCGGAACGCGGGCATCCGGTCCTCGGGGGTGCGCAGGAGACGCTGGAGCTGGGCGGCGAGGGACAGTTCGGCGCGATGAAAGGGCACCAGGTAGACGGCGGTGACGGGCTCCCCGCCGTCCGGGCCCGGCACTCTTTCTCGTACGACGCCCTCGTCCTCGCCGGCGAGCTCGGCGAGGCAGTCGATGACCAGGCCCGTGTCGACCTGGAGCAGCTTCACGCCGTCGCTGATCAGCTGCTCCTCGGGCAGGAAGCAGTGGCCCTGGTCGGTGGACTGCGACAGCGCGTACTGCAGGCCGGCCTTCACCCGCTCCGGGCTGTCGTGCGGGATGCCGACGGCCTGGGCGATCTTGTCGGCGGTGAGGAAGCCGATGCCCCACACGTCGGACGCCAGCCGGTAGGGCTGGTTCTTGACCACCGAGATCGAGGCGTCCGCGTACTTCTTGTAGATGCGCACCGCGATGGAGGTGGAGACGCCGACTCCCTGGAGGAAGATCATGACCTCCTTGATGGCCTTCTGCTCCTCCCAGGCCGCCGCGATCATCTTCGTCCGCTTCGGGCCGAGCCCCGGCACTTCGATCAGCCGCTTCGGCGCCGCCTCGATGACGTCGAGGGTGTCGACACCGAAGTGCGTGGTGATCCGGTCCGCCATGACCGGGCCGATGCCCTTGATCAGCCCGGAGCCGAGGTAGCGGCGGATGCCCTGGATGGTGGCGGGGAGGACGGTCGTGTAGTTCTCGACGGTGAACTGCTTGCCGTACTGGGGATGCGAGCCCCAGCGGCCCTCCATGCGCAGCGACTCCCCCGGCTGGGCGCCGAGCAGCGACCCGACCACGGTGAGCAGGTCACCCCCGCCTCGGCCGGTGTCGACGCGGCCCACGGTGTAGCCGGTTTCCTCGTTGGCGTACGTGACGCGCTCCAGCACACCTTCGAGCACCGCCGGACCGCCCCCGGCGCCCCCGCTCCGGGCGTTCCCGGCGCTCGCCCTGGTTCCGTCGCTTCCGTCAGACATGACCCCGACGGTAGCGCGCGGCGCTGACAGCCCCGCCGAACGGGATGAATTGCATTGCATGCAACTTTCAGCAAGGTGGCCTGACTCTCACTACGCCGATCCAGGCGCGCGCCCCTGGTGGACAGCCGGACATCTGCATCCGGTGCTACCTGGCGGACGCCATCACCGCCTTCCCGGATGCCGTCTCTCTCATCGAGGTCGTACTCACCAGGACGAGAGGCGGAGGCAGCTGAGGGTGTTCTCGGTAGATGTCAGGCCTGCCGCGCAACCAACGGGTACGCGCCTTCACCGGCGGCAACGACATAGACGACGACCAGGCCGCCCTCGTCCTGACCGCGACTCCCGCAGTCGGTCTCCTTCCCCGGTAGAGGACTGTGGAAATGCCGGGGCAGCTCGGCCTCAGCCATGGAGCATGTCCTTGGCCGTGTAGAGCGGCAGGACGCTGGTGTCCAGCTTCAGCGGGCCCAGGTCGGTGACCAAGGTCGGAGCGGTGGCGTAGGGATGCTTGGCGAGCCGGTTGGCGTAGACCGGGCGGCCGCCGCTGGAGTCGATGCCCCACTGGTACGTCCAGGTGCCGTTGCGCGGATCGACGATCAAGTAGTGCTCGATACCCATCGCCGGGTAGTCGGACGCCTTGGTGACGTAATCGTTGTCCGGGTTCGACGGCGAGACGATCTCGATCGCGAGGACGATCTCACGCGGGTCGAGGGTGTCGTCGGCCAACATGGCCTCGCGCGAGGTGACGACGATGTCAGGGATACGCAGTTTGCCGAGGGTGTCGTCGTCGGTGTCGGTCGCCTCGTACGCCCTGATGCCGTCGGGCAGCTGCGGATCAAGCTGCTCGGTGATGTCCTTCGCGGTGACCTGATGCCGGGGCCGCGGACTCATCATCATGACGAACTGGCCTTCGCTGATCTCGGGGTGGGTGAAACCGGCCGGCGGGGTGAAGTGCTCGCGGAGCTCACGCAGGTGCCTGTAGATCACGTTCTGAGTCATGTCGGCGCGTCCTTTCAAGCGTGCGGTGCCGGGTGATCCGCTCGCCTGCGTCATCGGCGTCATCGGCGTCGCCGCTGCGGCCCACGCCCCCAATTTAGCGGGCCATCACGCCACACCCGCACGCTGTGTCAAGGACGTGGGCGATGGCCCGGGCCACGCGGTCCGTCCAGTCGATCGCGTCGGCAGATGGTGACTACCCATCGGGGCCCTCACCCAGGTCGGCCGCCGCCTCGTTCAGCCGCCCTCCCCGGCTCTCCGCGACACGTTTGACGTCGTGCAGCGACTCGGTCAGCCGGCTGGCGAGGAAGTGCAGCTCGACGCCGGTCACCCGGCGGTCCGCGAGCAGCGCGGACGCGTGGCCGAGCAGGTCGCCCGCCATGCCGAGCTGGACACTCTCGATGTTGTCCGCGACGCGGGACACGTATCCGTTGCCGTCCCCGAGGACGTAGCACGGCTTGCCCTCCGGCCCGGTCCATGGCAGCAGCCGCGCCACCGTCGCCCGGTGCTCGCGCCTCACGCGGTGACCTCCACTCCGTGCACCGCGAGCCACAGCGCCCGCCCCCGCCGCGCCTCGGTGACCCTCTCGGCGACTTCCACCGCGGCCAACTCCCGCTCGAAAGCTTCGAGATAGGGACGGACCAGGGGGCTGTCCTCCCCGCGCAGCGGGTGTTCGCCCGTCCGCCGGACAGCCGGCCCTCCGACGTAGTCGCACGAGTACGGGTACGTGTACGGGCACGCACTCGGGACCGGAGGCCGGCGCCTCAGGCCCCCGCCGGGGAGCAGGAGCCGCAACAGCGGCTCGAAGAATCGGGCGATGCAGTCCTTCACGTCGACCTGCTTTCTCGGATTTCAGTTGGCCTGCCCCCGGACCGTCCACAGCGGTCGCGGGGGGCTTCGTCTGCGCCTGCTTGCACCATCGCGTTCTGTGGCGAACTGCTCACAGAATGGGGTCGTTCCTGGCTACGCTGCCAGTAGCCGGGCCTTGACAGCGCGCCGGTCAAGCCGGGGAGTTGATCGCATGGAGAAGCACCACAGGCCGCGTACCCCACGGGAGAAGTACGGCGAGGAGCTGAAACTCCGCCGGTTGGCGGCGGGGTTGACCCAGGAAACACTGGGTGAGCAGGTTGTCTGCTCGCCGACACTGATCAGCCATTACGAGGCCGGGCGGCGGCTTCCCAGTCCTGATGACGCACGGCGGATCGACCGGGCGCTGGAGACGGACGGGTTCTTCGCCCGGTGGCTGGAAGATCTGGACACGAAGTACGCCGATCACTTCGCGGCCGTGGCCGAGCTGGAGCAGCAGGCGACGGAGATCCGACAGTACGGAGCTTCACTCGTCCCCGGGCTCCTCCAAACGGATGCCTACGCCCGTGCGGTGTTTCGTGCGCACAGCCCGAACCACCGTCCGGAAGAACTTGACAGGCTGGTCGTCAACCGAATGGAGCGTGCCCGACTCCTGGCGGACTCGTTGAAGCCCACGGCTTGGACCTTGCTCGATGAAGCGGCGCTCAGACGCGAGATCGGTGGGCCGCAGGTCATGGCCGAACAGCTCCACAAGATCGCAGCTATGGCCGAATCCGGTCGACTGCGCCTGCATGTAATTCCGTTCGCTGTGGGGGCACACGCCCTCATTGAGAGCATGCTCTACCTCCTGAGCTTCGTAGATGCCGCACCGGTGGCCTACGTCGAAGGGCTGCACACAGGACACTTGCTCGACGATCCGGCGCTGGTAGGAGCCTGTCAGACGGCATACGCTCTTGCACTGAGCGATGCGGCGTCGCATCAGGAGTCTCTGGCCCTCGTGAGGGCCATCGCGGAGGAACACGAAAATGGTTAGCACTGAGCACACCGTCTCCGACGCCTCCACCCTCAGCGGGTGGTGCAAGTCCAGTTACAGCGGCGGCAGCAACGGCGAGTGCCTTGAAGTGGCTCATGGTTACGACACCGTCCCGGTAAGGGACAGCAAGGCTCCGCATGGCCCGGCTCTGGTCTTCCCGTCAGACGGCTGGTCGTCGTTCGTCGCCGCCGTCAAGGGCGGCGCCATCGGCGCCTGACGGGACCCTCGTCCCGGCCCCGGTCTGCGCCCAGGGCCGGGACAGGGGGTGTGGGTCACGTCCGCCCGAGGAACCCACTGCGCAGCTCCGGATCACGCAGAAGGCCGAGTACGTCGTCCTCGCCGCTGAACAGGATCTCGGCAGCAGGGTGCGTCGATTGGTGGAACATTGAGGCGAGTACGTCCGCCAAGGGGCGGTCCCAGGCGATGCGGACCGTGTCCCGCGCCTTGCCGTTCTGCTGCTTGTGCGTGGCGCTGCGCCACTTCGCAAGGAAGAGAGCAGCTGTCCAGTACGCATCGAGACGGCCCTTGACCAGCGAACCCCGATTGAGCCCGAACACCTCGATGCTGGCCTGTCCTTGAGGGCTGAGGGCACTGTACTGACCCGTTCCGAGGACCAGGTGAAGGTGTTCGAGCGGCTCCTGAATCGTCGGGTCGACCAGGAGCGGGCGGCCGTCCCCGTCGCGCGGAAAGAGATCCCGCTTGCGATGGCTGTTGCAGAGTGAGCAGGCGAGCAGGTGGTTAGGCCACTCGAAGGTCCGTAACGGGGCCGGAATCAGCGGCTCGAAGTGGTCGATGTCGGTGCCCTGGTTGTCGCCGCAGTACATGCAGCGCTCGTGGCCGGGGGCCATCTCCTCCAGTGCGGACTTGAGGGCCGGGTGGACGTGACGGCGCACGGTGGTGTGCTTCCATAACGCGCGGGCTTTGTCCGACGGCTCGTCGGCCTGCCTGATGCTCTCGGTGTGCGTGCCCAGGTGCGACATCGTGTCCGGAGGCAGCTCAACCCGCCGAAGACGGATCACTCCCCGTCCCCCTCGCCCTCGGCGAGCTCCTTGAGGCGGGCGGACATCTCGTCCAGCCGGGCCGTCGGAGAGCTGGTGAGCAGACGCTTGAGTTCCCGGTGCCGGGCAACCGCCTCCGCGTCCGCGCGCCCGTGCAGGATGTCCATCTCCAAGGCAACCAGTTCGCTGCGCTTACGCTCGGCCTGCTCCGAGTACGGGGTGTCCAAGCCGAAGAGGTCGGAGAGCACCGCGTCGTCGCCGCTGCCGTAGACAACGCGCTCGTAGAGGTCCTCCTCAATGACCTCGGGCGGCCTCTGTTCGTCGACGCCAGGCAGACGAATCAGCCCACCAGGAGCGGCGGACTGGCAGATGTAGGGGCTGTGAGTGGTGACGATGAATTGGATGTTGGGAAAGTGGGAGGTCAGCCAGGAACCGATGCGGCGCTGCCACGAAACGTGGAGGTGGGCGTCGATCTCATCAATGATGACGATGCCCGGCACTCGGTTGAACAGCGGCTGGTCCTCGAATTCCCAGACAGCGAGGTCACCAAAGGTGTCGTGAATCTGCTTGAGGATGTCGACGACCAGGGCAGCCACGGTGCGGAATCCATCGCTCATCTCCCGCAGGGGGAAGCGGTGACCGCCGCGCTCCACCCAAAGGCCCTCGGAGTCCACGTCGACGTTCCGATAGCCGTCCGGCAAGAGGCCGTCCCGAAGAATGGCAAGTGCGGTGTCCTTGAGCAAGGCTGCTCCCGGGCGTGCTTCCAGTGCGCGCAGGTGCTGCTCGATCAGCCAGGCGACACCCTCGGCAAGTGATGCGTCCTCATGGAAGAGGCTCGCCTGCCGGGCCACCGGGCCGGACGCCAGCATCAGCCGTTGCACTTCACCGGAACCGCCCGCCATCCGCCGAAACGGCCCGTAGGCGGCGCAGAACCAGCCAGCAGGGTTATCCGCCCAGGGACCTCGTCGCGCGATGCTGTTCTGTGCCTTGGTGTACCGGATCTCCTCCAGTGAAGGCTGGGCGCCCCGGCGGCCGGCCGCCCTGCTGTCTACCAGGCTTTCATGGGGAGCTGTCCACCTGAGTCCAGCTTTGAACGGGGCGGAAGGTGACCGTCCTTGGGTGAATCGGTCATGCACCAAGTCCCTGGTGATCTCCACCTCGATACGTCCCGCAGCTGCCCCCTGCGCCACCCAGTTGTCGAACCCCGGCACCAGGCTGCGCGCCACCACCGGCCCGCTGAGTGCGAACGCGATTGCCCGGAGCAGCGTCGTTTTGCCCGCGCCGTTCCGGCCCGCAAGGACCGTCCAGCCTGCGTGGGTGCCGTCCGGTCGGTCAGGGTCAGGTCAACCCGACGGGGGCCGTGGAACGACTTGATGTCCTGTACGGAGACCCGGCTGACGTACATGGTGACGGTGTCCGTTCGGTCGGTGCTTGCTGGGGCAACAGGGGAAAGCTCGGCGCTGGTCGCGAACTCGCTGAGCGCTGTCTCCACCCCACCCCGTAGCCCTGTCAGGATGGTCAAGTCTAGGCCTGGGGCGGAGCGGGAACAGCAGGCTTTGTCGGGGCGGGCGAAGCCCTGGCCGGCAGTGCGGGGCGCCTGCGGGCGCGTCGGTTCCGGAAACCAAGGAAGCCCGGTCTGTCGACCGGGCTCCTCAGATCCCCCCACCGTTCAGGCCTCCCTTGATCCCCCCGGATTCCCCCCGGAAGCCCTGATGCCAAGTAGGACCCGCGGAGTGGGCGAACGGTTGCACGTTGATGCGGAGATATTTGAGACGGGCACAAGGCGGCCAGGAACGATCACAGGCGTAACGGCCTGGTGCCCGATAGGGGACGGGCCCGCGACGCCGGCTATCGCGCACCAGGCCGTAACTGTCAGAGCACGTGGGTGACGTACCGGTCGGCTACTTCCGCCAGGACCTCCGTGCCGTCGCGGGACCAGAGTGTCTCGTTGAAGATCTCCACCTCGATCCAGCCGGTGTAGCCCGCCCCGTCCACGTGGTCGCGGAAGTCGCGGAAGTCCACCGCTCCGTCGCCCAGTTGGCCGCGGCCCAGCAGTACGCCCGCGGGCAGCGGTGTGATCCAGTCCGCCAGCTGAAATGCGGCGATGCGCTCGCCCGCGCGGGCGATGTCCGCCGCGACGCGGTCGTCCCACCACAGGTGGTAGGTGTCCACGACCACGCCGACCTCCCGCGCCGGGAAGCGTTCCGCCAGGTCCAAGGCCTGACCCAGGGTCGAGACCACGCAGCGGTCGGAGGCGAACATGGGGTGCAGGGGTTCGACGGCCAGGGTTACGTCGCGCTCCTTGGCGTACGGCGCCAGCTCGGCCAGGGCGTCCGCGATGCGCTCGCGGGCGCCGTGCAGGTCGCGGCTGCCGGGCGGGAGGCCGCCGGAGACCAGGACCAGGGTGGTGGTGCCGAGGGTGGCCGCCTCGTCGATCGCCCGGCGGTTGTCCGCCAGGGCCGAGGTGCGTTCGGCGGCGTGGCCCGTGAGGAACCCGCCCCGGCACAGGCTGGTGACCGTGAGGCCGGCGTGGCGGATCAGGCGGGCGGTGCGCTCGACGCCGTACTCCTGGACCGGGGCCCGCCACAGGCCCACGCCGGCGATGCCCGCCTTCGCACAGCCTTCGGCGAGCTCGGGCAGCGACCACTGCTTGATGGTCTCCTGGTTGAGGCTGAGGCGGGAGAGGGCGGTGTGGTCCGTCACTGGTCGACCCCGTGCAGCGTGAGGAGGGTTTTCATGCGGGCCTCCGCGAGCTGCGGGTCCTGGAACAGGCCGAGGCCGTCGGCCAGTTCGTACGCGCGGGCCAGGTGAGGCAGGGAGCGGGCGGAGTGCAGGCCGCCGACCATCGTGAAGTGCGACTGGTGGCCGGCCAGCCAGGCCAGGAGGACGACGCCCGTCTTGTAGAAGCGGGTGGGCGGCTCGAAGAGGTGGCGGGACAACTCGACCGTGGGGTCGAGCAGCTCACGGAAGGTCTTCACGTCACCCGCGTCCAGGGAACGGACCGCCTCCGCCGCCAGCGGCCCCAGCGGGTCGAAGATGCCGAGCAGGGCGTGGCTGAAGCCCTGGTCGTCACCCGCGATGAGTTCGGGGTAGTTGAAGTCGTCGCCCGTGTAGCAGCGCACCCCTCGGGGAAGGCGCCGGCGCAGGGCGATCTCCCGCTGGCCGTCCAGCAGCGAGATCTTGACGCCGTCGACCTTGTCCGGGTGCGACGCGATGACGTCCAGGAAGGTGTCCGTGGCGGCGTCCAAATCGGCGCTGCCCCAGTAGCCCGCCAGCTCCGGGTCGAACATCGGGCCCAGCCAGTGCAGGATCACCGGCTCGCTCGCCTGGCGCAGGAGATGGCCGTACGTCGCCAGGTAGTCCTCGGGGCCGCGGGCGGTTGCCGCCAGGGCTCTCGATGCCATGAGGATGGCCCGGGCGCCGGTCGACTCGACCAGGGTGAGCTGTTCCTCGTACGCCGTGGTGACTTCCGCCAGGGTGTGGTCGCCGGATGGTAGTTGGTCGGTGCCCGCGCCGCACGCGATCGCGCCGTCGACTGCTGCCGCCTCCTTGGCCGAGCGGCGGATGAGTTCCGCCGCGACCGGCCAGTCCAGGCCCATTCCGCGCTGCGCGGTGTCCATGGCCTCGGCCACGCCCAGGCCGTGCGACCACAGGTGGCGGCGGAAGGCCAGCGTGGCTTCCCAGTCGACGGCCGGGGATCCGTCCGGCGACACGCCGGCGTACGGGTCGGCCACCACATGGGCCGCCGAGTACACCGTGCGGGAGGTCAGGGGGGCTCCGAGGGGCGGGAGGGCCACGGGTTCCTTGCGGGGTTCGTATGTGCGGTGCGGGAGTGTGCGGTGCGTGTGCCGGGTTGTGCCCGGGAGTCGGATCGTCACAGCGACAGCTCCGGTACGTCGTAACGGCGTCCGTCCGCAGACGACTTGAGGCCCAGCTCGGCCAGCTGCACTCCGCGCGCGCCCGCGAGGAGGTCCCAGGTATAGGGCTCGTCGAGCGTGACGTGGCGCAGGAACAGCTCCCACTGGGCCTTGAAGCCGTTGTCGAAGGTGTCGTTGTCCGGGATCTCCTGCCACTGGTCGCGGAAGGACTCCGTCGCCGGGAGGTCCGGGTTCCAGACCGGCTTGGGCGTCGCACTGCGGTGCTGCACACGGCAGTTGCGCAGGCCGGCGACGGCGGAGCCGTGGGTTCCGTCCACCTGGAACTCCACCAGTTCGTCGCGGTGCACGCGCACCGCCCAGGACGAGTTGATCTGGGCCACCGCGCCGCCCTCCAGCTGGAAGATGCCGTACGCCGCGTCGTCGGCCGTGGCCGCGTACGGCTTGCCCTGCTCGTCCCAGCGTTGCGGGATGTGCGTGGTGACGTGGGACTGGACCGTGGCGACTCTGCCGAACAGCTCGTGCAGTACGTACTCCCAGTGCGGGAACATGTCGACGACGATGCCGCCGCCGTCCTCGGACCGGTAGTTCCAGGACGGGCGCTGCGCGTTCTGCCAGTCGCCCTCGAAGACCCAGTAGCCGAACTCGCCCCGGATGGAGAGGATCTCGCCGAAGAAGCCGCCGTCGATCAGACGCTTCAGCTTGCGCAGGCCGGGGAGAAAGATCTTGTCCTGGACCACGCCGTGCTTGATGTCGGCCGAACGGGCCGCCCTGGCCAGGTCGAGTGCCCCCGGGAGGCCGGTCGCGGTGGGCTTCTCGGTGTAGATGTGCTTGCCGGCCGCGATCGCCTTCTTGATCGACTCTTCACGGGCGGACGTCCCCTGCGCGTCAAAGTAGATGTCGATCGCCTCGTCCGCGAGTACGGCGTCCAGGTCCGTTGACCAGTGGGTGAGGTCGTGGCGGACGGCCAGCTCCTTGAGTGCGTGCTCGCGACGGCCCACCAGGACGGGTTCCGGCCACAGGAACGTGCCTTCGCCCAGGTCCAGGCCGCCTTGCTCGCGGATGGCGAGAATCGAGCGGACCAGGTGCTGGCGGTACCCCATTCGCCCAGTCACGCCGTTCATGGCGATGCGCACTGTCTTGCGTGTCACGAAAGTTCCTTCCTCGCAGCAGCTATAGCAAGCGCTTTCTATGCGCTAGGAAGCTAGCCTGCGGACAGCGGCTCGTACAAGACCCGGAGGACCGACCAGATGACAGTGACCTTGGCGGATGTGGCGGCCCGCGCCCAGGTGTCGCCTGCCACCGTCTCCCGTGTGCTCAACGGCAACTACCCGGTCGCCGTCGCCACGCGGGAGCGGGTGCTGCGGGCGGTCGACGAGCTCGACTACGTGCTGAACGGGCCGGCGAGTTCACTGGCCGCGGCCACGTCGGATCTGGTGGGGATCCTGGTCAACGACATCGCCGATCCGTTCTTCGGGATCATGGCTGGGGCTGCGCAGTCGCAAATAGGTGGGGGCGAAGCGGGTGGTGGGGGCGGGCGGGCCGGTGGGGAGAAGCTGGCCATTGTCTGCAATACGGGAGGGTCGCCCGAGCGGGAGCTGACGTATCTGACGTTGCTGCAGCGGCAGCGGGCGGCCGCGGTGATTCTCACCGGGGGTGCGATCGAGGACGCCGAGCATTCGGCTGCGGTCGCGGCGAAGCTCGGGAAGCTGGCGGACGGGGGGGCTCGGGTGGTGTTGTGCGGGCGGCCACCGATCGCCCTGTCGGGGGCCGGCGGCGCTGTGGCCGCGGCCACGCTGACGTTCGACAACCGGGGTGGGGGGCGGCGGCTCACCGAGCATCTGCTGGCGCTGGGGCATCGGCGGATCGGGTACGTCGCGGGGCCGGTGGAGCGTACGACTACTCGGCATCGGCTGGAGGGGCATCGGGAGGCGCTTGCTGCGGCGGGGGTTGGGGGTGGTGCGGGCGCTGGTGCGGGTGCGGGTGCGGGTGCGGGTGCGGGTGCGGGTGCGGGTGGTGATGCCGGGCTTATCGTGCACGGGCCGTACGACCGGCGGTCGGGGTACGACGCGACGCTGTGGTTGCTGCGGCGGGAGCCGGGGTTGACGGCGGTGGTCGCGGCGAACGACACGGTGGCGCTCGGGGCGTGCGCGGCTTTGCGGGACCAGGGGCTGCGGATTCCGGAGGACGTGTCGGTGGCCGGGTTCGACGACCTGCCGTTCTCGGCTGACGCGGTGCCGGGGCTGACCACGGTGCGGCTGCCGTTGTACGAGGCGGGGGCTCGGGCGGGGCGGCTGGCGGTGGGGCGGGAGGCTGCGCCGCCGGGGGGTATCGCTTCGGTGCCGGCGGAGTTGATGGTGCGGGGGTCTACGGGGGTTGCCCGGGGGTGACGGCTGGCGGCCTCGGCCCGGGGTGACGGGCCTGGCGGGCTTGGCCCCGGGGGTCACGGGCCAGCTTGGCTTGCGCCGGTCGGTGTGGGCGGGGGCGGGCCGCTCCGGGGGCGGCATTCGGGACTGCATGATTTAGGGCGCTGAGGGCGTTTTCAATTGCGAAGCCCGCCTGCTGCCCACCAATCACGCTCTACGTCCCGAACACCACCCCCTGCGCGTCCCGCCCCCTCACGCCGGTGGGGGCAGCCGGCGTGAGGGGGGCGAGTCCGGTGAGCCCGTTCCGGTGCGGTCCATGTAGGGCCGGGCCCGGTGGGCCGGTTCCGGTGCGATCCGGTCCTGGTGGGCCGGTTCCGGTGCGGTCCGGTGCTGGCGGGTCGGGGGCGGTGGTGGCTCGATGGCAGGGCTATGCCGGGAGTGTCAGGGCTTGGGTCAGGGTGGTGAAGAAGGTTGCGTGGGACGTTGCGCTGGCGGGGAGTTCCGGGTTCCAGGGGATGACCCTGGCGTGAGATACGTGGGTCGGGTCCAGGGGGATGGCGTTGGTGCGGGTGTCGGCCAGGATGATGTCGGGGGCCAGCGCCGCGGCCTCGGGCCAGGGGACGGTGGACCAGTTCGCGCCGGTCCCGGGCGGTGGTTCCGGGAGGTTTACGCCGAGCGCCATGAGGGCGCGCAGGTCGGGCCAGGACTGGGGGCGGGCCAGGTGGACGCGGTCGCCGGACGGGGACAGTGCCAGGACCCGGGGGGCGTCGGGCCCCGCGGCGGCGGTACGCAGGTTCTGGCGGGCCGCGTCGAGGGCCACCGGGGGCTCCGCGCCGCCCAGTGAGGCCGCCAGGGCCGCGAAGCGGCCCCGGATCTCGTCCAGCGATCGGCCCTGCCCGACTTCCAGGACCACCAGGGGGACCTGTTCCTCGATGCGCTTCGCGACGGCCGGGTCCATTCCGTAGACGCTGTCGCCGTCGTAGCTGACCGCGATGAGCAGCTCGGTTCCCGCCGACAGGACGCGGTCGGGGTCCAGAGTGGCGCCCGCGCCGAAGTAGGCGATCTCGCCCAGCGGGAGACGGCCCGACTTGGCGCGGTCGGGGCCGGGGCCGTCGTGGAACGAACCGAAGACGCCCAGGGGCAGTAAGCCGTGGTCCCAGAGCGTCGCCCCTGCCTGGATGTAGGCGACGGCCTTCGTGGGCCAGTGCGGCGCCGACGACACCTGGCCGCGGTCGTCGGTGAATTGCCATATCGCTGCTGTCATGGGCCAGTACTGCCCCGTTGGGAGCGTCCGTACGCGAGGGATTATTCTTGACTCAGTCAAGGAAGGAGAGTCGTGATCCAGGAAATCCGCGCGTTCAACCGCTACTACACGAATCTCATCGGCGCGCTCGACTACAGCCGCCACCTGTACACGCCGTACACGCTGACCGAGTCCCGTGTGCTGTACGAACTCGCGCACAGCGAGCGGTTGGACGCCGCCGATCTGCGCGCGCAGCTGTCGCTGGACGCCGGGTACCTGAGCCGGCTGCTGGCGAAGTTCGAGCGAGACGGGCTGATCGAGCGCGAACCGTCCGAGGACGACGCGCGGCGTCAGCGGGTCACGCCGACCGCGCGGGGGCGGGAGGCGGCGGCGTTGCTGGACGAGCGTTCGCGTGCGGCGGTGGGCTCGCTGGTTGCGGGCGTACCGGAGGAGGAGCTGGTGCGCCTCACCGGGGCGATGCGGACCATTCGGGAGGTACTGGGAGCTGCCGGTCGCGGGAGTGGGCGGCCTGCGCTGCGGGCGCCGGTGGGCGGGGATCTGGGGTGGATCGTGCAGCGGCACGGTGCGCTGTACAGCGCCGAGTTCGGGTGGAATGCGGGGTTCGAGGGGCTGGTCGCGCGGATCGTCGCCGACTTCGCGCAGGATCACGACCCGGAGCTGGAGCGGGTGTGGATCGCCGAGCTCGACGGCCGGCCGGTGGGGTCGGTGATGTGCGCACGCGACGACACGCCCGGGACGGCACGCCTGCGGCTGCTGCTGGTGGACCCCTCGGCGCGCGGGCACGGGCTGGGTGACCTGCTGGTCCGCACGGTGATCGACTTCGCTTACGCAGCGGGCTACCGGGAAGTCGTGTTGTGGACGAATGATGTGCTGTCAGCTGCCCGGAAGATCTACCAGCGCGCCGGATTCACGCTGGTGGAGGAGAAACCGCACCACTCGTACGGAGTGGATCTGGTGGGCCAGGACTGGCGGCTCACCCTGAAGGAAGGACCAACACAGTGAAGTACGCCTTCTCCACGCTCGGGGTCCCGGGCATGCCCATGAGCGACGTCGCGCGGCTCGCGCAGGACACCGGTTACGACGGGGTGGAGCTGCGCGCCCACCCCGAGGAGCCGGTCCACCCGGGCATCGGACCGGACGCGCGGGCCGATGTGGTGGAGACCTTCGGGCGGGCAGGCGTCAGCATTCTGGCGGTGGCCGGGTACGTCAAGGTGGCGGCACCCGGTGAGGACGGGCCTGTGCGGGAGGAGCTGGACGGGCTGATGGCGCTGGCGCGTGATCTCGGGGCTCCGTACGTCCGGGTCTTCCCCGGCGGCGGCGACGAGCAGAGCCAGGAGGAGGCGGACGCGGCGGCGGCGCGGCGACTGGGGCTGGCCGCCGAGTCGGCGGCGGACTACGGCGTACGCATCCTGCTGGAGACCCACGACTCGCACCGCACCGGAGCGGCCGCCTCACGTGTGCTGGGACCGGTCGGCCACAAGAACGTCGGCGCGCTGTGGGACGTCATGCACACCTGGCTGGGCGGCGAGACCCCGGCGGCCTCCCATGCCGTTCTCGGCCCGCATCTCGGCTACACCCAGGTCAAGGACATCGCTTCGGCGCACGACACGGCTCCACTGATGCTGGGCACGGGCGTGCTGCCGCTCGGCGAGTGCGTCGCGCTGCTGGACGACGACAGCTGGGTGTGCTGGGAGTACGAGAAGCGCTGGTACCCGCAGGCGGCGGAGCTGCCCGGACTGCTGGCGGACGGGCGGGAACATCTTCGGGGGCTGAAGTGGGGTGAGATGTAGGGAAGTTCCGCCCTTCTCGCGTCGGTCGCGCGGCGACACGAGGTGCTTGGTGCTGCCCGGACCCTTGACCTGGCAGTTAGTTTCCGGATATCCGTGACTCCTTGGAAGTTTCCTTCAACTCCGTTGTCGAGCAAGGCCGACCGGCAAAGCCGGCCCCAATTGCCGGTCGGCCCAAGGCTGTAAGGAGCTCACGTGCACCGCACCTCCCGACGCACCCTGCTCACCGCGACCGCTGCCGCCGTGGCCGCGACCGCCATGAACTCCGCACCCGCCCTCGCGGACGACTCCGTCCGGGCGTCCACCCGTGACCGGCTCAAGCGGCTCATCTCCCGGATGAGCCTGGAGGAGAAGGTCGGCCAGCTCTTCGTGATGCGGGCATACGGCCACTCCGCGACCGATCCGGACCAGGTCGACATCGACCTCAACCTCAAGGAGCTGGGGGTCAGGACCGCTGCCGACCTCGTCGCGAAGTACCACGTCGGCGGCATCATCTACTTCGCGTGGGCGCACAACACGCGTGAGCCGCACCAGATCGCCGATCTGTCGAACGGGATCCAGCGGGCGGGCCTCGCCCAGGACACCCCCGTACCGCTGCTCATCTCCACCGACCAGGAGCACGGCATCGTCGCCCGTGTCGGCAAGCCCGCCACCCTGGTGCCGGGTGCGATGGCGCTCGGGGCCGGCGGGTCGCGGTCCGACGCGCGCCGGGCGGCGCAGGTCGCCGGGTCCGAGCTGGCCGCCATGGGCATCGTGCAGAACTACGCGCCCGTCGCGGACGTCAACGTCAACCCCGCCAACCCGGTCATCGGCGTACGGTCCTTCGGCAGCGACCCGCAGGCCGTGGCCGGGATGGTCGCCGCGCAGGTCAAGGGCTACCAGGGCGCCGGGATCGCCGCCACGTCCAAGCACTTCCCCGGACACGGCGACACCAAGGACGACAGCCACTACGCGCTGCCGACGATCCATCACACCGCCGCCCAGTGGGAGGAACTGGACGCCCCGCCGTTCCGGGCCGCCATCGCCGCCGGAATCGACTCGATCATGACGGCGCACATCGTCGTCCCGGCGCTGGATCCGGCCAAGGACCCGGCGACGCTCTCCAAGCCGATCCTGACCGGCGTCCTGCGCGAGCGGCTCGGCTACGACGGGGTCGTGGTGACCGACTCGCTGGCCATGGCGGGCGTGCGGCAGAAGTACGGCGACGACCGGGTGCCGGTGCTCGCGCTGCTCGCCGGCTGCGACCAGCTGCTGAACCCGCCGGACCTGCCGCTCGCCTGGAACTCCGTCCTGGCGGCCGTGCGGGGCGGGGAGCTGAGCGTGGCCAGGATCGACGAATCGATCCTGCGCATCCTGCTGCTGAAGGCGAAGCTCGGGCTGTTCCGGGACCCGTACGTCAGCCACAAGGGCGTCGACCGCACGGTGGGCGTACGTTCACACCTCGCGGCGGCGGACAGGATCGCCGAGGGCACGACCACGCTGCTCGCCAACGAGGGCGGACTGCTGCCGCTCAGTCGGCGTACGCACCGCGCTGTGCTGGTGGTCGGCGCCGATCCGTCCTCCCCGTCCGGGTCCACCGGGCCGCCCACCGGTGTGCTCGCCGGGGCGCTGACCGAACTCGGGTTCACCGCCACCGCCCTGTCCACCGGGATCACGCCGACCGCGGCGAAGATCAGCGAAGCGGTGGCGGCGGCGCGGGGCAAGGACGTGGTGGTGGTGGGGACGTACAACGTCTCGGCGACCAGCCCGCAGCGCACGCTGGTGCGTGAGCTGGCGGCGACGGGGGTGCCCGTCGTGACCGTGGCGATCCGCAACCCGTACGACATCGCCCAGCTCAGCGGGTTCGGCGCGAGCGTCGCCGCGTACTCGTGGACCGACGTCGAACTGCGGGCCGCCGCGCGGGTCATCGCCGGGCAGGCGACTCCCGAAGGGAGGCTGCCGGTGCCGGTGCTGCGGGCCGACGACCCGACGAAGGTGCTGTACCCGGTCGGGCACGGGCTGAAGTACTAGAAGTATTAGAAGTACCGTTGGTGTCCGGGGTACGCCGTTGATTCGGCGTACCCCGGACAGGTGCGTTACGGGCGCAAGGTCTGGCGCTGCTCCACGTCACGCTTGTCCAGCTTGGCGTCGTAACGCGCCAGCGGCTTCGCCTTCGACGGGTCCGCCTGGACGGCGGCCGGGGCCACGCCCGCCCATTCGAGGATGGCGGCGGTCGCCTTCGCCTTCTGGTCGGGGACCAGGGCCGCTACGTTGGCGCCGTGGTTGGCGCCGGGCGCGGTGTAGACGTAGGAGTCCTCCACGCCCTTGCCGAGGCGGAAGGGTTCGGCGCTCCACGGGTCGTTCTGCCCGTTCACGAACAGCATGCGCTCGGCGTTGTGCCGCACCCAGCTGTCCACGTCGCGCATGGTGCTCGGGTTGAACTTCATCGGGATGTCGCGCGGCACGTAGGCGCGCGGCTGGAAGTACTCGGGGCCGTAGTTCATGAGGCCAGCCAGGTGCGGGTACTTGAGCTGCGGGGCGCCGAGCTGGGTTCCCGCCTGGTAGTAGTACGGCGTGTACGTCGCCAGGCCCTGGTCGGCGTAGGCGGCGAATCCGGCGATGCCGTCGACGTAGTCGTAAATGACCTGGTCGGAGGAGTCCGCGGCGGGCACGTCGGCGCAGTCGCTCGCCAGGCTGTACTGCCAGAAGGCATAGACGAAGTCGAGGACCGTAGACTCGTACGCCTTGTCCAGGCTGCCCACCGTGTCGAAGGTGGCGCCGTTGGCGTCGGCCCACTCCTTGAACTTGGCGCTGAGCGGGGCGCGGCGCTCAAGTGCCTCGCGCTGCACGGCGTTCAGGGCGTCGCGGCACTCCTTGGTGCCGACGTTACGGAAGAAGCGGTCGTACGCCGCGTCTTCCTTGTTCACCACGTCGTTGGGCGCGACGTACGCGACGACGCCGTCCATGTCGCGCGGGTAGAAGCGCTCGTAGTACGTGGCGGTCATGCCGCCCTTGGAACCTCCGGTGGAGAGCCACTTCTTGGCGTAGATCTTCTTCAGCGCGGTGAAGATACGGTGCTGGTCGCTCGCCGCCTGCTTGATGTCGAGCTTCGACCAGTCGGCCGGCGACGGGCGGGACGGCGTGAAGAAGCGGTACTCCATCGACACCTGGTTGCCGTCGACGATCGTCGTCGGCTCACTGCGCCGGGGCGTCGTCGAGACGTTGTATCCGCTGGTGAAGAAGACCGTCGGGCGGTCGGTGGCCTTGTGCAGCAGGGTGATGCGCTGCTGGAAGGTGCCCTTGGAGGGGCGCCGGTGATCGACCGGCTGGGTGTAGTTCAGTACGAAATAGCGGTAGCCGGTGTACGGCTTCTCCTCGATCAGGCTCATGCCCGGTATCGCGAGGATCCTGTCCTTGATGTCCGGCTCTGCGGCGGTGGCCGCCCCGGCCGGTGCGCTGCTGATTCCCACGGTCCCGATGAGCACCACGAGTGACAGCAGCCATCTGAGCGCCTTGCGCATTCGTCCTCCCCTGTAGTCACAGACGACGGGGCGAACCTAGTCGGGCAACTCCCGTACCACCAGGGTCAGCAGAGAATCCAGCCAGTCGACGCCTTCTTCCCGCCGACCGAACCGTGCGCCCGCACACAGCGGTTGAGGGCGTAGACCGTCACCGGTCCCGCGCGGTAGGAGAAGCGGCCGCTGTCCCTCGCGGTGCGACTGCCACGGGCCTGGATGCTGACCGACATGTGCTGGCGTGCGCCGGCGCGTCTGGCGACGGTCGTCGCGCAGACGTAGCGGCGGCTCTTGTAGACGCGCAGCTCGCCGGTGGCGAAGGTCACGGTCTTCACCTTGCGGCCGGTGCAGGCGGTGGGGCCCTGGGCGGCCTCGGCGCTCATGGCGCCGGGTCCCACGAGGGCCAGGCCCGCCGCCGCGACTGCCACAACAAGTCCGTACATCAGGTGTTTTCTCATCGCCCCACCGAACACTCGTGCCCCTTTGCCTCACGTGAGCGTACGTCCGTACGGACGCAGGCGGTACGGAGCACGGTTGCGCTCAGAGGGCCGGCGCGGGCTCGTCCTCCCCCACGAAGGTGCGCCACAGCCGGGCGTACGTCCCGTTCAGGGCCAGCAGTTCGTCGTGCGTGCCGTCCTCGACGACCCGGCCGTGGTCCATCACCACGACCCGGTCCGCGCGCGCCGCCGTGGTCAGGCGGTGCGCGACGACCAGGGTGGTGCGGCGGCCGGTGAGGCGGTCGGTGGCCTGGTTGACCTGCGCCTCGGTGGCGAGGTCGAGGGCGGCGGTGGCCTCGTCGAGGAGCAGTACGTCCGGGTCGACGAGCTCGGCGCGGGCGAGCGCGATGAGCTGGCGCTGGCCGGCGGAGAGGTTGCGGCCTCGTTCGGCGACGGCGTGCAGGTAGCCGCCGTCCAGCGTCGCGATCATGTCGTGGGCGCCGACCGCGCGGGCCGCCGCCTCCACTTCGGCGTCGCTCGCCTCGGGCCGCCCGTAGGCGATGGCGTCGCGGACCGTACCCGCGAAGAGGTACGCCTCCTGCGGTACGACGCCCAGGCGGTGGCGGTACGCCGTCATGTCGAGGTCGCGCAGGTCGGCGCCGTCGGCGGTGACGCGTCCGCTGGTCGGGTCGTAGAACCGGGCGACCAGCTTGACCAGGGTGGACTTGCCCGCGCCGGTCTCGCCGACGAAGGCGACGGTCTGACCGGCGGGGATGCGCAGGTCGATCCCGGTGAGCGCCTCCTCCGCGCCGTCCGCGCCGCCGTACTGGAAGGTGACGTCCTCGAAGGCGATCTCGCCGCGCAGCGCCCGGACGTCCTTCGGACGGTCGTGGGCGGCGGTGGAGGTGGGTTCCCGCAGGAGTTCCTGGATGCGTCGCAGGGAGACGGTGGCCTGCTGGTATCCGTCGAAGACCTGCGAGAGCTGCTGCACGGGGGCGAAGAACAGGTCGATGTAGAGGAGGTACGCGACCAGCGCGCCGGCGGTCAGTGTGCCCGCCTCCACCCGGCCGGCGCCGACGATCAGCACCGCGGCGGCGGCGACCGACGACAGCAGCTGCACGAAGGGGAAGTAGATGGAGATCAGCCACTGGCCGCGCACCCGTGCCTCGCGGTAGGAGGCGCTGCCCCGGGCGAAGTTCTCGGCGCCGGAGCGCTCGCGGCGGAACGCCTGGACGATGCGCAGTCCGGACACCGACTCCTGGAGGTCGGCGTTGACGCCGGAGACCCGGTCGCGGGCCAGTTCGTACGCCTTGACGCTCGACTTCCGGAAGAAGTACGTGCCGATGATCAGCACTGGGAGCGTCGCGAAGACGACGAGGGCGAGCTGCACGTCGATGACGAGGAGGGCGACCATGATGCCGAAGAAGGTGACGACGGAGACGAAGGCCGTGACGAGACCGGTCTGCAGGAACGTCGACAGGGCGTCGACGTCCGTCGTCATACGGGTCATGATGCGGCCGGTCAGTTCGCGCTCGTAGTAGTCGAGTCCGAGCCGCTGGAGCTGCGCGAAGATCTTGAGCCGCAGCGAGTAGAGGACGCGTTCGCCGGTCTTGCCGGTCATGCGCATCTCGCCGGTCTGGGCGATCCACTGCGCGAGCACGGACAGCAGGGCGAGCCCGGCGGCCGCCCAGACCGCGCCGATGGCGAGCTGGGTGACGCCTTCGTCGATGCCGTGCCGGATCAGGATGGGCAGCAGCAGTCCCATGCCCGCGTCGACGGCGACGAGGCCGAGGCTGACCAGCAGCGGCCGCCCGAAGCCGCGCAGCAGGCGGCGCAGGCCGTAGGACTTCTCGGGCTGGACGGCGCGGGCCTCGTCGATGGCGGGCACGTCGTGGGCGGGCGGCAGCGCTTCGACCTGGGCGAGCAGTTCGGGGGTGGCGGGCATGCCGGGCGCGTGGTCCATGGCCAGGTCCGGCGAGGTCTCGTCCCGTACCCACAGGTCGGGCGTGATCCCGCGCTCGGCGTCGAACTCGGCGTCCAGCTCCGCCTGCACGGTGCGGTCGTCCGCCGGTTCCGGCATCTTGGTGAGGATGTGCCCGGGCGATACGCCGCCGAGCTCGTCGGGGTCGGTGAGCAGCCGCCGGTAGAGCGCGGAGCGGCGCTGGAGTTCGTCGTGCGTACCGATGTCGGCGAGGCGGCCGGCGTCGAGCACGGCGATGCGGTCGGCGAGGTTGAGGGTGGAGCGGCGGTGCGCGATGAGCAGCGTCGTACGCCCGGCCATGACGGACTTCAGTGCCTCGTGGATCTCGTGCTCGACGCGGGCGTCCACGGCGGAGGTGGCGTCGTCGAGGAGGAGCAGGCGGGGGTCGGTGAGGATGGCGCGGGCGAGGGCGATCCGCTGGCGCTGGCCTCCGGAGAGGGTGAGGCCGTGCTCGCCGACGGTGGTGTCGTAGCCGTTCGGCAGCGCGGCGATGAACCGGTCCGCCTGGGCAGCGCGGGCGGCGGTCTCGATCTGCTCCTGGGTGGCGTCGGGCAGGCCGTAGGCGATGTTGGCGCGCACGGTGTCGGAGAAGAGGAAGCTGTCCTCCGGTACGAGCCCGATCGCGGCCCGCAGCGAGTCGAGCGTCAGCTCGCGGACATCGTGGCCGCCGACGAGGACGGCGCCGTGGGAGACGTCGTAGAAGCGCGGCAGCAGGAGCGACACCGTCGACTTGCCGCTGCCGGAGGAGCCGACGACGGCGACGGTCTCGCCGGCGCGGATCTCCAGCGAGAAGCCGTCGAGGACGGGCCGGTCGGCCTCGTACCCGAAGCTGACGTCGTCGAACTCGACGCTCGCCCCGGCGTCGGCCGGGAGCTCCTTCGTCCCGTCCTCCATCGACGGTTCGGTGTCGATCAGTTCCAGTACGCGCTCGACGCCGGCCCGCGCCTGCTGGCCGACGGTCAGGACCATGGCGAGCATGCGCACGGGGCCGACGAGCTGGGCGAGGTAGGTGGAGAAGGCGACGAACGTACCGAGGGTGATCTCTCCCCGGGTGGCGAGCCAGCCGCCGAGGGCGAGCATGGCGACCTGTCCGAGTGCGGGCACGGCCTGGAGCGCCGGGGTGTAGCGGGAGTTCAGCCGGACGGTCCGCAGCCGCCCGGCGAAGAGCCGCCGGCTGACCTCGCGCAGCTTCCCGGTCTCCTGGTCCTCCTGCCCGAACCCCTTCACGACGCGTACGCCGGACACGGCCCCGTCGACGACCCCGGCGACGGCGGCGGCCTGCCCTTGCGCGTACCAGGTGGCCGGGAAGAGGCGGACGCGGCTGCGCTTCGCGATGAACCACAGGGCGGGGGCGACGGCGAGGGCGACGACGGTGAGCGGCAGCGAGAGCCACGCCATGATCACCAGGGAGATCAGGAAGAGCAGCACGTTGCCGATGGTCATCGGCAACATGAAGAGCAGGCCCTGGATGAGCTGGAGGTCGCTGGTGGCCCTGCCCACGACCTGCCCGGTGGACAGCTCGTCCTGGCGGCGCCCGTCGAGGCGGGTGATGGTGCCGAACATCTCGGTGCGCAGGTCGTGCTGTACGTCGAGGGCGAGGCGGCCCCCGTAGTAGCGCCGGATGTAGGTCATGCCGTACACGACGACGGCGGCCACTATCAGCAGCGAGGTCCATACGGCGAGCGACTTGGTGCTGTCCCCGATGACGTCGTCGATCACGACCTTGGTGATCAGCGGGACGAGCGCCATCACGGCCATGCCGCCGAGCGACGACCCGAGCGCGAGCACGACATTGCGCCGGTACCGCCAGGCGTACCCCGCCAGCCGCCGTGCCCACCCTTGATCTGCCGCCGCCACTGCTGCCTCCCGATCGTCCCGCTCTACCGGAAGGCTCCAACGCGGTGGGGTGCGGATTTCATCCCGCTGCGGCGAAGTGGGGCCGTTGGTCCTAGGACCGAGCGGGGCCCCGGCCTCGCGGCGCGTCAACGGGGGCAAGCCTCCACTCGTCCGGAGGGCTGCCTGACCGTTCCATCCATTACGGCCCCGGTCAGGGGCGTGGGCTGCCCGTGGCGGGGTTCAGGTTCTTGTGGATGGCTCGGGAGACCGCCTGGATGGTGTTCACGCCGTCGTCCATCGTGCGGTTGCCGTGGGTGAGCACGGTCATCCTGTAGTCGTGGCCCCGGCCCGTGAACGCGCCGATGGAGTGGACCCGCCAGCCGTGGGTGGCGCGGCCCAGCCAGCCGTTCTTGACCTGGACGGTGGCGGAGGCCGGGGCACCGGCGGGCGTGCCCCAGCGCTGGGAGGGTACGACCTTGCCGATCAGGCGCAGGGTGTACGCGCGGGCGTTGTCGCTCAGGACGGCGTTCTTCGTGGTGAGGAGTGCGAGGAGCCGTTGCTGGTCGGCCGCCGTGATCTGGGTCAGCCCCCAGGAGCCGCCCGTGCGGGGGGTGGTCTGGGTCATGCCGGCGGCCCGCAGGAAGCCCCTGATCTTGGTCGTGCCGAGCCGGCGCCACAGCGCGCTGGTCGCGTCGTTGTCCGACTTGGTGATCATGTCGGTGGCGAGGGCGGCCTCGCGGGAGGTCAGGTGGCGGTTGGTCTTGTCGGCTTCCCGGAGGAGTGCGGCGAGGACCGTCACCTTGATCACGCTGGCGGAGTCGAACTTCTGCGTGGCGTGCAGGGTGCAGGTGGTTTTGGTGGCGCGGTCGTGGAGCGCTATGGCTGTCGTGGACTGACGGCCTCGGAGGGCCGCGTCGATGTCCTTGGTCAGCTTGGCCGCCAGGCCCGCCTTGGCCGAGGTGCACATCAGTGCCGGCGCGGCCGCGGGGGCCGGTGCCGTGGGGGCCGGTGCCGCGACGGCCGGTGCCGCGGCGGCGACGGGCGCGAGCGCGCCCGCGGACAGGGCGGCGGCGATCGTGGCGCCGGTTATTCGGTTGCACCTCATGGTGTGGATTTCCGTCCCCTTGTGCTTCTGGTTCAGATGACCCGTCAGGGGCCGAACGGTTGTACGCGCCGGCAGTGAGCGGGGCGGCGCCCAGCCCTGCGGGCAGCTCTGCGGGCAGGTGTACGCGGCGCTCGCCGCGCTGGGGCGCTACGGGAGGGCCCGGGTGCTTCGCCCGGTCACAGGTGCGTCGGGGCGAACATGCGCAGGAGGGCGGGGAGTACGACGACCGAAGGGCCGGGAGCCGACAGGGACTTCGCCAGGTCCTCGCGCAGGGTCTCCGGGGTCGTCGCCGCCGCCGGGACGCCGAAGGACTGCGCCAGGGCCACGAAGTCCGGGCGGGCGAGTTCCGTACCGGTGGGCTCGGCGAAGGCGTCCGTCATGTACTCGCGGAGGATGCCGTAGCCGCCGTCGTCCACGATCAGCCAGGTGACCGGGAGGTTGTGCTGGCGGGCCGTGGCGAGTTCCGCGATCGAGTACATCGCACCGCCGTCGCCCGAGACCGCGAGAACCGGCCGGGTGGGGTCCGCCACCGCAGCGCCCAGCGCCGCCGGGAAGCCGTAGCCGAGGCCGCCCGCGCCCTGCGCCGAGTGCATGGTGTTGGGGTGGCGGGGGTCGAAGGCCGACCAGGCCCAGTAGGTCAGGATCGTCATGTCCCAGAAGCTGGGGGACGTTGCGGGAAGTGCTTCGCGGATGGACGCCAGCAGGTTCTGTTCCAGGAGCAGGTCCTGGGACGCGAGACGGGCACGCACCCGGCCGAGGACTTCGCGTACGCGCTCGTGGGCCGTCTCGTCGGTGCGGGGCTCCGTCGTCTCCAGGAGCGCCGACAGGGCGAGACGTGCGTCGGCGTGGATGCCGAGGGCCGGGTGGTTGGACTCCAGCTTGCCGAGGTCCGCCTCGATCTGGATGACCCGGCCCCGCGGCCTGAACGTGCCGTAGTTGGAGGAGAGTTCGCCCAGGCCGGAGCCGACGACGAGCAGGACGTCCGCGTCCTCCAGGAAGTCCGTGGTGTGGCGGTCTTCCAGCCAGGACTGGAGCGAGAGCGGGTGTTGCCAGGGGAAGGCGCCCTTACCGCCGAAGGTGGTGACGACCGGGGCGTCGAGCCGTTCCGCGAGCGCGCGCAGCTTGCCGGAGGCGTCGGAGCGTACGACTCCACCGCCCGCGACGATCGCGGGGCGGGCGGCCGTGGAGAGCAAGTGGGCTGCCAGCGCCGTGAGTTCGGGGCGCGGGGGTAGCTCGCACGGGGTCGCGTCCATCGCCGTGACGACGGGGAGCACGGTCTCCGCGAGGAGTACGTCCTGCGGGATCTCGATCCACACCGGTCCGTGCGGGGCCGTCAGCGCAGACTCCCAGGCCTCGGCGATCGCCGAGGGGATCTGGGAAGCCGTACGGACGGTGTGAACCGACTTCACGATGTCGCGGAACGACGCCTTCTGGTCCCGGAGTTCGTGCAGGTAGCCGTGCCGGCCGCCGCCGAGGCCCGCCGCCGGGATCTGGCTGCTGATCGCGAGGACGGGCGCGGACGCCGCGGCCGCCTCCTGGAGTGCGGCGAGCGAGGTCAGCGCGCCCGGCCCGGTGGACAGCAGCAGCGGGGCGGCCTCCCCGGTGATCCGGCCGTACGCGTCGGCGGCGAAGCCCGCGTTGTTCTCGACGCGCAGGCCGACGTACGCGAGCGAGGAGCGGCGCAGCGCGTCGAACACGCCAAGGGCGTGCTGGCCGGGGAGGCCGAACACGGTGGTGGCGCCCAGGCCCTGGAGTGTCTCGACCACGAGGTCGCCGCCGTTGCGGCCGGCGGGGGGATTCAGGGCGGCTGCGGTCTGCGCGTCGGTGGGGCGCAGGTTCACCTCGTGGTCGTGGGTCACTTCGCCGTCCTCGCCGCCGCGATCTGCCGGGACATGATGGTGGTGAGCTCGTACGCCGTGTGGGAGGCGGCGACGGAGGTGATCTCCGCGTGGTCGTACGCCGGGGCGACCTCGACGACGTCTGCGGACACGAGGTTGCAGGAGGACAGGCCGCGCAGGATCTCCAGGAGCTCGCGGGAGGTCATGCCGCCCGCCTCCGGGGTGCCGGTGCCGGGGGCGTGCGCCGGGTCGAGGCAGTCGATGTCGATGGAGATGTAGAGCGGGCGGTCGCCGATGCGCTGGCGGAGCTGGTCGGCGACCTCGTCGGCGCCGCGCCGGTAGACATCGGACGAGGTGACGATGCCGAAGCCCATCTTCTCGTCGTCGGTGAGGTCCTGCTTGCCGTACAGCGGGCCGCGCGTACCGACGTGGGACAGCGCCTCGGTGTCGAGGATGCCCTCCTCGACGGCCCGGCGGAACGGAGTTCCGTGGGTGTACTCGGCGCCGAAGTACGTGTCCCAGGTGTCCAGGTGCGCGTCGAAGTGGAGCAGCGCGACCGGGCCGTGCTTCTTCGCCACGGAGCGCAGCAGCGGCAGCGCGATGGTGTGGTCGCCGCCGAGCGTCATCATGCGGGCGCCGGTGCCGAGCAGGTCGTCGGCCGCGGCCTCGATCGTCTCGACGGCCTCGTTGATGTTGAACGGGTTCGCGGCGATGTCACCGGCGTCCGCGACCTGCGCCAGCGCGAACGGCGAGGCGTCCTGGGCCGGGTTGTAGGGGCGCAGCAGCCGCGACGCCTCGCGGATCGCGTTGCCGCCGAAGCGGGCGCCGGGCCGGTAGGAGACGCCGGAGTCGAAGGGCACGCCGACGACGGCGACGTCGGCCGTGCCGACCTCGTCGAGGCGGGGCAGCCGCGCGAACGTCGCCGGGCCCGCGTACCGCGGGATGCGGGAGGAGTCGACGGGACCGCGGGGCTGCTGCTGCTCGCTGCTGCTGCTGCTCATGTGAAATGCCTTCTTTTCTGCTCTTCGTAACGAATTACGACTTTAACCGGATGCGGCGGCGTAATCGGACACGGGCGGGACGGGGTCTCGGGTCCCGTCGGCCGCCCCTCGGCCCGCCGGCCGCTCCCACCTGCGGGCCAGGACGACGGGGCCGGTAGGGGCAGTGGCGAGGCTCACGACGACGTCGGCCGTGACCGTCGGCGGGCTCGACACTAGGCGGCCGGCGGGCGACGCTGAAGTGTACGTTTCATCCCCTCACACCACCCCTGATAGATGGAACATCCATGCCAGAGCCCCAGGCCCCACCTCCTTCCCCGTCTCCTTCCCCGTCTCCCTCCCCGCTCCCCTCCGCGCCTCCTTCCCCGCCGATCTCACTGGCCGCGCTGCTGGCGCGGAAGGATCTCGGCCTGCGGCGGATCGCCGGGCCCGGGGACGCGGAGGTGCACTGGGTGCACACCTCGGAGATGGCCGACCCGTATCCGTACCTCCTCGGCGGTGAACTCCTGCTGACGGCCGGCGTCCTGCTCGACGATCCGGAGAGGTACGTGTCCCGGGTCGCGCTGGCCGGGGCGGCGGCGCTCGGCTTCGGCGTCGCCCCGGTGTACGACACGGTGCCGGCGGAACTGGTCGCGGCGTGTGAGCGGCACGGGCTGCCGCTGGTGGAGGTGCCGCCCCCGACCACGTTCACCGCGATCGCCCGGGCGGTGTGGAGCCTGATGGCGCAGGCCCGTACCCGTGAGCTGCGCCGCGTCGCCGAGGCCCAGCAGGGCCTGGCCACCGCGGCCGCCAGGAGCGACCCCGTCCCCGCCGTCCTGCATCAGCTGACGACGCGGCTCGGCGGGGCGTGGGCGGAGCTGCTGGACGCGGACGGCGCACCCCTCGCCACGGCGGGCCGCCCGCCCGACCCCGCGACCCGGGCGGCCCTGGTCCGCCTCGCCCACGTGGTGAACCCCCCGGTCGACGACTCTCCCACCCGAGCCGTGCCCGCCTCCGCCACGGACACCGCGGGCGGCGGTCATCTCGCCGCGTACGCGCTCTCGGGTGGCCGGCGCCTCGCACTCGGCGTCGCCTCGGACCGCCGCGAGGCCGGTGACCACACCGTCGCCGGAGTCGCCGTCGTCCTGCTGTCGCTGCTCACCACCCGCCACCGGGGCGCCGGGGAGTCCGCGCGCGCAGCGGCCCTGGTGCGGCTGCTGCTCGGGGCGGACGCGGTCGAGGTGGCGCCGCTGCTCGGGGCCGGCGAGTGGACCGTGGTGCACGCCCGGCCGGCCGGCCCCGGCCACGGCGAGGGCCCGCTGCCCGCCGCCACGCTCGGCGCGGCCCTCGGCAGCGCTCTGGTGGACACGGCGGACGACGGCGCGGTACGGGTCCTGGTGAACGGGGCGGACGGCGTCGCGATCACCGCACAGCCCGGCTGGACGCTGGGCGTCAGCGCCCCCGTCGCCGCGCCCGGCCTGCCCGCCGCCGACGCCCGCGCCGCCCGTGCGGTACGCCGGGCCGAGGCCACCCGCAGCCCCCTGGTGCGCGACCGGGGCGAGGCAGGCGCCGGCCTCGCCTCCCTCGTCGCGCCCGACGAGGCCCGCGACCACGCCCGGGTGCGGCTAGCACCGATCGCCGACTCCCCCGCCCTCACCACGACCCTGCGCACCTGGCTGTCGCTGCACGGCAGTTGGGACCGCAGCGCCGTCGCCCTCGACGTGCACCGCAATACGGTCCGCCAGCGCATCGCCCGCTGCGCCGCGCTCCTCGACGCCGACCTGGACGACGCCGACGTACGGATGGACCTGTGGTTCGCACTGCGCTGGCTGTGACGCGTACGACCGTCCCCAACCCTGGACAGTCCAGGTGACCAACGGGTAACTTCTGACTGAGCAAGCGCTTAGTGCCACAACCAATAAGTGCAGCAACCAGTAATTGAGCAACCCGAACGGCGATCGGCCACCTCCGCGAGAGCGGCGGCGGCCGCGCCGCAAAGGAAGGGGGCGTCCCGTGCGCCGGACCGTATTCAACGAGGACCACGAGGCGTTCCGGGACACCATCCGGGCCTTCATCGAGGCCGAGGTCGTCCCGGTCTACGACGAGTGGTACGCCGCGGGCCAGGCGCCCCGCGAGTTCTACAACAAGCTCGGCGAGCTGGGCGTCTTCGGCATCGAGGTCCCCGAGGAGTTCGGCGGCGCGGGCCTGGAGACCTTCAAGTTCGAGGCCGTCATCGCCGAGGAGTGCGCCCGCGCGGGTGTGTCCTTCGGTGGCTCCGGCGTGCACGTGCTGCTCTGCCTGCCGTACCTGAAGGCGTACGCGACCGACGAGCAGAAGAAGCGCTGGCTGCCCGACTTCGCGTCCGGCGAGACGATGTACGCCATCGCCATGACGGAGCCCGGCACCGGCTCAGACCTGGCCGGCATGAAGACCACCGCGAAGCTCTCCGAGGACGGCTCGCACTACGTCCTCAACGGCGCGAAGACCTTCATCACCGGCGGCGTCCACGCCGACCGCGTCATCGTGTGCGCCCGCACCGCCGCGCCCACCGCCGAGGACCGCCGCCACGGCATCTCCCTCTTCGTCGTCGACACCAAGGCCGAGGGCTACGCGGTCGGCCGCAAGCTCGACAAGCTGGGCCTGAAGGTCTCCGACACCGCCGAGCTCTCCTTCAGCGATGTCAAGGTCCCGGCCGAGGACCTGCTCGGCGAGGAGAACAAGGGCTTCTACTACCTCGGCCAGAACCTGCCGCAGGAGCGCCTCGGCATCGCGGTCGGCGCGTACGCCCAGGCCAAGGCAGCGATCCGGTTCGCCAAGAGCTACGTCGAGGAGCGCACCGTCTTCGGCAAGCCGGTGGCCGCCTTCCAGAACACCAAGTTCGAACTGGCCGCCTGCAAGGCCGAGGTGGACGCCGCCGAAGCCGTCGTCGACCGTGCGATCGAGGCCCTGGACGCCGGGGAGCTCACCGCCGCCGAGGCCGCCTCCGCGAAGCTGTTCTGCACCGAGGTCGCACACCGCGTCATCGACAAGTGCCTCCAGCTGCACGGTGGGTACGGCTTCATGAACGAGTACCCGATCGCCCGCCTCTACGCCGACAACCGGGTCAACCGGATCTACGGCGGCACCAGCGAGGTCATGAAGATGATCATCGCCAAGGACATGGGCCTGTAGGGCTCGAAGCCGAAGCGGACCCTGTACAACTAGTTCGATGAACAAGGCACTTGAGTCCCTGCTCGATCTGCTCGACCTGGAGCGGATCGAGCAGGACATCTTCCGGGGCGTGAGCCGTTCGGCGATCGTGCCCCGCGTGTTCGGCGGCCAGGTCGCGGCTCAGGCCCTGGTCGCAGCCGGCCGTACCGTCCCCGAGGACCGCACGGCCCACTCCTTGCACGCGTACTTCCTGCGCGCCGGTGACCCGGGCGCGCCGATCGTCTACACCGTCGACCGCATCCGCGACGGCAGGTCGTTCACCACCCGCCGGGTCGTCGCCGTCCAGCACGGCCAGCCGATCTTTCACCTCTCGGCGTCGTTCCAGACGTACGAGGAAGGCCTCGAACACCAGGCGGACATGCCGTCCGCCCCAGACCCCGAGACGCTCCCGACGGCGGCGCAGATGCTGCCGCGCTATACGGACAGCTTCATCGACTCAGGTGTGGTGGACCGGCTGCTCGAAGCGCGCGAGGCGGTCGATCTGCGGTACGTCGACGCGCCGCCGTACGGCAGCGTGGGCGAGGCGCGCGAGCCGCGCTCGCAGGTGTGGTTCCGTACGAACGGCGCACTCGACGACTACGCCGACGACCCGCTGCTGCACGTCTGCCTCGCCACGTACGTCTCCGACATGACGCTGCTCGACTCGGTGCTGCTGGCGCACGGGCGGGGCGGCTGGACGGTGGGCGACGTGGTCGGGGCCTCGCTCGACCACGCGATGTGGTTCCACCGGCCGTTCCGGGCGGACGAATGGCTGCTGTACGACCAGGACTCACCGTCGTCGTCGGGCGGCCGGGGGCTGGGCCAGGCCCGGATCTACACCCAGGACGGGCGCCTCGCGATCTCCGTCATCCAGGAGGGCGTGGTCCGCGTCCCGCGGGCCTGACCGGCGCGAGACCGGCTCACGAGGTGCCGGGAGGCGCCACCCACACCGTGGGCTGTCCGGTGACCCGGGCGACGGTCTCGAAGTCCGCGTCGGAGTGCAGCAGCCCGAGTCCGGCCAGTTCGGCGGTGGCCGCGACGAGCAGATCGACGGGACCGGCACTACGGTGCTCGCCGCGCTCGGTCAGCAGCCGCGGCACGGCCCGGGCGCGCCGGACGGCGTCGTCAACCCCGAGCCGCCCCACCGCCACGCCGCCACCACGCCGCCGCCCCGGTCAGGCCGTCGTCAGCCCCGCCGCATCCAGCAGATACGCCGCCATCGGGTCGTAGAAGCGCGGGTCGGTGACGTGGTCGTCGAGCGGGACGGTGACCTGGAGGGTGCCTTCCGCCTCCGCGATGAACAGCGCGGGGTCGTTGCAGTCGGCGTACCCGATCGAGTCGAGCCCGCGCTGACCCGCGCACCCGGCCCAGCCGTGGTCGGCGACGACCAGGTCGGGCTGCGGCCTGCCGTCCCGCTCCAGCGCGTCAAGGATCGCGGCCATCGGCTCGGGCGAGTGGGTGTGCCACAGGGTGGCGCCCCGCTCCAGCATGGCGACGTCGGCGAACTGGAACACCATGCCCTCGTCGGCGGTGAGCCCGCCAGGGATCCGGACGATCTCGCAGCCCGCGACGCGCAGCGCGTCGGCGGTCTGGCGGTGTACGTCGAGGAGCCCACCGGGGTGGCCGGTCGCGAACAGCACCCGCTCCCGGCCGGCGGCGGCCTTGCGCAGCCGGGCCGCCATGCGGTCCAGCGCGTCAACGGTCAGCTCGGGGTCGATGGTGTCCTGGCCACTGCGGTGCGCGGGGTCGTCGCTGACGCCGCAGCGCTCGGCCATGACGGCGAGCACGTCCTGCTCGTCGGTCCAGCGGTCACCGAGCTCCAGGCCGAGCCAGTAGTGACGGTCGCCGTTCGCGAGCTTGCGGTAGTGGGAGAGGTTGTTGTCCCGGGGCGTGGCGACGTCGCCGGCGATGCGGGTACGTACCAGGTGGTCGACGAGGGCGGCGCGGCTGGGTATCGGCATGGCACCCATTGTGCCGTTCGCCGCACGGGGCGCGCGGGGTGCCCGCTCCCTGGACTACTCCTCGGGGCGGAGCCCCGCGGTGGGTTACGCCGCCGCCAGCGCCCCGAACGCGCCGTGTGCCAGCCTCCGCAGCAACGCCTCCATCGCAGCCCGCCCCGGCAGCCCCGCACCGTACGACCCCAGGTGGGGCGTCGAGTTCAGCAGGCCGAACACCGCGTGCACCGCCGACCGCGCCTCCGCCTCCGGTACGTCCGGGTTCAGCTGGCGTACGACGGTGACCCACAGTTCGACGTACTGCCGCTGAAGCTGCCGGACCCGCTTGCGGTCGCTCTCACGCAGCCGGTCGAGTTCGCGGTCGTGGAGGGTGATCAGGGGCCGGTCGTCGAGGGCGAAGTCGATGTGGCCGTCGATCAGGGAGGCCAGGACCGCCTCCGGGCCGCGCGCCGGCTCCGCGTCCGCCGCCCGCCGGCGCCCGCCGTCGAGCAGCCGCTCGCTGATACCGACCAGCAGCTCCGCGAGCATCGCGTCCTTGCCGGGGAAGTGCCGGTAGAGGCCGGGGCCGCTTATGCCGACCGCGGCGCCTATCTCGTCGACGCCGACCCCGTGGAAGCCACGCTCGGCGAAGAGGCGGGCGGCCGCCTTGAGGATCTGCTCGCGCCTGGTCGGAGCCGCGACACGGGCGGCGGCAGCGTGGGTGCTCATGCGGTCATTCTAAACGGCCTCGTTAGCGGTCGTTAACCTGTACGACCTGGAGGGGGGCGGGCCGGACAGAAAGTGCCGGGCGCGCACTTCGGGGTGTGCGCGCCCGGCAGCTGGCTCATGCCGCGTCCCGCCTGCCGTAGACGCACGCCCCAGCCAGCCCGACCTGCCCGAGCATCTCGTCGACTCTGCTGTCGGGCACACCCGCACCGGCGGCCACCATCCGCAGATGTGCACGGACGGTGTGCTTGGGGTGCCCGGCGACGCCGCCGAGGACCACGCCGACGACGGAGGCCGGGGCTTTCCATTCGCGTAGCGACCGCCCGAGGAATTGCGTTTCACCGGACCCGGAAATGAGACCGAGCATCAGCCGGATGGTGGTTGTCTTGCCGGCGCCGTTGGCTCCGAGGAACCCGGTCACTCCACCGGACCGCAGAGTCAGCGATACCCCGTTCACCACCGGCCTGCCGCGGAGTGTCCGGCGCAGCCCAAGGGCCTCTACCGCACTAGAGGCGATGGCTCCAACTTCAGCCATGATTTGCCCAGAAGAAAGCACCCATGAGGATGAGAATTCCACATCCGACTACCGCTCCAATACCGGGGTTACGCCTTGTAGCGGCGGCCCGAACAAGCATGATCAGAGCGGGCACCCAGCCCACCGCATAAACGGTCCACGCGACACGCGAAACGGATGAGTCGTCCGTTTTGAACAATACCCAGGCCACCAGCACGAAGAGCGCGGGTGCGGCCCAAAGATTCCGTTCGATCGTTTCCTGACGTTCCGACATGAGTTCTCCTGAGCCGTGGGGAACGGCGGCCTCCCCACCCCACGCGAGAAGGCCGCCGTGCTGTTCTTCCGGTTGATCCGCCGAGCTTGGGCTGCTTAGACGCGGCTGGCCAGGTAGCTGATGACCTCGTCCAGGACGTACGCGGGAGCGGCCTTGATGGCCCACTTCAGCGGGTTGAAGTTGGAGAGGCTGCTCACCCACCGCTTGAACGCGGCCCGGCCCCTCTTTGCGGCCTTGATGGCCTGCCTTCCGTACCGGCTGTCGACGATCTTCTTGACGAGCTTCTTCGCCAGCGAGCTCATGCCCCTGACCTGGATCTCACCCTGGGCCACGTTTCCGGCAGCTGCCCCGGATTTGCTCTGGCTGGCCGACTTCACGGTGCCGAGGGCACCAACGTCACGGACCGCACCGGTCTGGGCGACCTGAACGGACGACACCGTCTGGCTCCGATGCTCCACTGCCGATGCCGCCGGGGCCGCGACACCGAGTGCAACTGCTGCCGTGAGCGCGGCAGCAGTTATGCGCATCTTGCTGTTCATCGACAAACCTCCTCATTGCCTGGGAGGAAGACCATTCAACGAGCGGTTCTTGAAAGGCCATTCCCCTACCGGTCGTTCCGGCTGGCAAGGAAGAGTCTTCAACTCTACAACCGCTGAACACTATTGGACCTTCGGGAGGTGTCCTGGAGGGCATTGCCCCGGAGGGCAGATGATCTCGTGGTGGGCATAGGCAAAGACAGCCGCTTCGAGCCGCGACGCGACGCCTATCTTGCCCATGATGTTCGTCAAGTGAGCTTTGGCTGTGCGCTCAGCTATGCCCAGTTTCCTGGCAATTTCCCGGTTCCCGGCCGCGCTACCCACCAGCATCAGCACCTCGCGCTCACGGCCCGTCAGCAAGACGACACCGCCGAGGTTCCCGGGCGCGGCTGGACCGCCACCCCCATTTGGTGAAACGTCAACTTCTTTTACGCATGCGTCAAGTGCATCTCGCGTGGTCAATGTGATTGCCTTCTCCCCGTGGAGACGCCGAGTAGGCGCCATTGAGGAGCGTACATCGATACCTTCGCGCGCGAGAAGGGAATCAGGCACTCAGTCCGGCCAACGAGACGGACAGGGAGGGAATTTCGGCCATTGAGCATTTCCGATCTACCCGATGGCCGATGGAGATTGCTTCTGGGCGATGGTGAGGAGTGCGTGGAGCAGGTCGGTGATGCGGTTGGGGCTGATGCGGACCAGATCCAGTACACGCCAGCATTTGAGGACGGTGAAGGCGTGCGCGGAGCTTGGCGTGTGCGGAGTTCGTTCGTGGCCGATGTGGCCCTCGCCTTTGGGGCGTGGTACCGGGGTGCGGATGGTCCCGCCGGATCCCAGGTAGCCCAGGTCGGCCAGGGTGTCCACGTCGGCGTCGGTGACGGCGGTGCTGATGCCGTCAGTGCGGGCGGCCGGCAGGTCGACGGTCGAGCCCGGCCGACCTGGCCGAGGTAGGCCAAATCGCCGTCCAGCTCAGTCAGTGCTTGAACGTTGACGCCGTGATCGTGGTGCTTGCCTCTGTAGTGCGGATCGTTGTTGGTCTCGGTCACCAGAGTCGTGAAGCGTCGATGCGGCAGCACGGCAGTCGCGGTGCGGCCGGGGAGGGTGCCCACGGGGCGCGCGGCGTAGGAGTCGAGTTGGGCAGCCCGAAGACCGCGTGAACGGAGGCTCGGGCATCGACCTCGGCAGTCGGGGGCTGCCGATGGCGGTGCCCATCTCGACATCCACACCGTGGAAGCCGCGATCTGCAGCCTCTTTGAGGATCTGCTCTCGCGGCAGGCCGGGGCCGCGGCACCGGCCGGCTAGCGGTCGCCATCCTCGCAGAAATGGGTGAAGGCCCGCAGCACCCGCTCGACGGGCCCGAGCCGGTACCGCCGCATCAGCCAGCCGCTGAGGGCGAGCTGCGCGGCATACAGGACGAGTGCGATGCAGACGGGTACAGCGATGCCCAGGCGTCCGTACAGGCCAAGCCCGTACCCGGTGAAGATCAGGGCCATCACGAGCGACTGGGTGAGGTAGTTGGTCAGCGCCATGCGCCCGGCGGGCGCGAAGACTTCGGCCACCCGTGCCCCGCTCGGCGAACCGAACCAGAGCAGCAGCCCGGCGGCGTACGCGGCACTGAGTGCCGGGGCCATGACGATGCCGGTCATCGCGGCGAGCGGTTCCCAGCGGGCGGAGAGCGGGCCCACCGCGCCAGCGGCTGAGAAGGCGGCGGCGGGCACGCCCACGCAGAGGCCGGTCGCGAGGATACGGCGCAGGCGGGCGCCATCGGCCCGGGTGAGCCACTGCCGCTTGCCGGCCGCGAGCCCCAGCAGGAAGGCGGCGACGACGAAGCCGCTCATGGTCAGCGAGGCGAGCCCGGCGAGCGGCAGCTGCTCCAGGTTCGCACCGACGACGTCGGCGAAGCCGCCACGGTAGGCGGCGGTGAGTTCGGCAGCCTCGGCGGCCGGCACGGCGTCCACGTCGGGGCCGGCCAGCGTCCCGAGCGCGCCGAACAGCAGCAGTAGCGAGCCGCAGATCCCCCAGATCCAGAGCGCGGCGCGGCACGCCCCTTCGGGGGTGGCCCGGCGGGCGGCAAAGAGGATCAGGCCGAGCAGGGCGTACGTCGTCAGGATGTCACCGATGTAGAGGAACACCAGGTGCAGGGCGCCGAGGACGAACAGCCCCAGCAGGCGCCGCATCGTCCGCGGCCCGAAGGGGGCGCCTGCGCGCTCGGCCGAGGCCGCCTGGAGGGTGAAGCTGTAGCCGAAGAGGAACGAGAAGAGCAGATAGAACTTGCCCTGCGCGAGGAACTCGACCAGCCACATGGCCACGGTGCTGGCGGCGTCGGGCGGACGGCCGCCCAGCAGGCCCTGAGGACCAGCCATGGTCAAGCTGTTGACGAGCAGGATGCCGAGGAGCGCGAAGCCGCGGAGGGCGTCCACCTCCAGGATGCGCTGTCGCAGCTGCGGCTGTATCGCCGTGTCTCGCAGTGTCGTCACAAGCTCCGCCCCCGTGTGTGGTCGGGTCAGATCCTGACATCCCTGGATCTTCGCCGCGTCATACCGAAGGACGAATCCACACCCCTGGACAGCGGAGTTAGCGGTCGTTAACCTGGAAGCGCGTTAACGCTCACTAACATCACATCGACCGGGCAAGGGGGCTCAGGAGATGCGGCAGGCACCGGTGCTGACCAGCACCGCCGATCCGGCAGCCGAGGCGTGGCGGGCCAACGAAGCGGCTCACAGCGAGCTCGTGGAAGGACTGCGAGGGCGGCTCGCGGCGGCCCGGCTCGGCGGCGGTGAGAAGGCCAGGGCCCGGCACACCGCCCGCGGCAAGCTCCTGCCCCGCGACCGGGTGGACACCCTCCTGGACCCGGGCTCCCCCTTCCTGGAGCTGGCTCCGCTGGCGGCCGAGGGGATGTACGGAGGCGCGGCCCCGGCCGCCGGAGTGATCGCCGGGATCGGGCGGGTGAGCGGCCGCGAGGTGGTGGTCGTCGCCAACGACGCCACGGTCAAGGGCGGCACGTACTACCCGATGACCGTCAAGAAGCACCTGCGCGCGCAGGAGGTGGCGCTGGAAAACCGCCTGCCGTGCGTGTATCTCGTGGACTCGGGTGGCGCCTTCCTGCCGATGCAGGACGAGGTCTTCCCCGACCGCGAGCACTTCGGCCGGATCTTCTACAACCAGGCCCGCATGTCGGGGGCCGGCATCCCGCAGATCGCCGCCGTCCTCGGCTCCTGCACGGCGGGCGGGGCGTATGTCCCGGCGATGAGCGACGAGGCCGTGATCGTGCGCAACCAGGGCACGATCTTCCTGGGCGGCCCGCCGCTGGTGAAGGCCGCGACGGGCGAGGTCGTGACGGCGGAGGAGTTGGGCGGCGGCGAGGTCCACTCCCGCACGTCGGGCGTCACCGACCACCTCGCCGAGGACGACGCGCACGCGCTGCGCATCGTGCGCAACATCGTCGCGACGCTCCCGGAGCGCGGCGCGCTGCCGTGGTCGGTCGAGCCGGTGGAGGAGCCGAAGGTCGATCCGGCCGGGCTGTACGGCGCGGTGCCGGTGGATTCCCGTACGCCCTACGACGTGCGGGAAGTCATCGCGCGTACGGTCGACGGCTCCCGGTTCCAGGAGTTCAAGGCGGAGTACGGCCAGACCCTGATCACCGGCTTCGCCCGCATCCACGGCCACCCCGTCGGAATCGTCGCGAACAACGGCATCCTGTTCTCCGAATCCGCCCAGAAGGGCGCGCACTTCATCGAGCTGTGCGACCAGCGCGGTATCCCGCTCCTCTTCCTGCAGAACATCTCGGGCTTCATGGTCGGCAGGGACTACGAGGCGGGCGGCATCGCCAAGCACGGCGCGAAGATGGTGACGGCGGTCGCGTGCACCCGCGTGCCGAAGCTGACGGTCGTCGTCGGCGGGTCGTACGGCGCGGGGAACTACTCGATGTGCGGCCGGGCGTACTCGCCCCGCTTCCTGTGGATGTGGCCGAACGCGAAGATCTCGGTGATGGGCGGCGAGCAGGCCGCTTCCGTGCTGGCGACCGTCAAGCGCGACCAGCTGAAAGGCCGGGGCGAGGAGTGGTCCGCAGCGGAGGAGGAGGCCTTCAAGGCCCCGGTCCGCGAGCAGTACGAAGCCCAGGGCAACGCCTACTACGCCACGGCGCGGCTGTGGGACGACGGGGTGATCGACCCGATGGACACCCGTCAGGTGGTGGGTCTGGCCCTGACGGCCTGCGCCAACGCACCGCTGACCGACCCCGCCTTCGGCGTCTTCCGGATGTGAGTGACAGATGACCATGTTCGACACAGTGCTGGTCGCCAACCGCGGCGAGATCGCGGTCCGCGTCATCCGCACGCTGCGGGAACTGGGCGTGCGCTCGGTGGCCGTGTTCAGCGACGCGGACGCGGACGCCCGTCATGTACGGGAGGCGGACACGGCGGTCCGCATCGGCCCGGCGGCGGCGTCCGAGAGCTATCTGCGCACCGACCGCCTGCTGGCGGCGGCGGCCCGTACGGGCGCTCAGGCCGTCCACCCGGGTTACGGCTTCCTCGCCGAGAACGCGGCCTTCGCGCAGGCGTGCGCGGACGCCGGGCTCGCCTTCATCGGCCCGCCCGCGTCCGCCATCGCGCTGATGGGAGACAAGATCCGGGCCAAGGAGACGGTGCGGGCGGCCGGCGTTCCCGTGGTGCCCGGCTCGTCCGGCAGCGGTCTGACCGACGACGAACTGGCCGCCGCCGCCCGCGAGATCGGCATGCCGGTGCTGCTGAAGCCCTCGGCGGGCGGCGGCGGCAAGGGAATGCGGCTCACCCGGGTCGAGTCGGCGCTGGCCGAGGAGATCGCGGCGGCGCGGCGCGAGGCGCGGGCGTCGTTCGGCGACGACACGCTGCTGGTGGAGCGGTGGATCGACCGCCCCCGGCACATCGAGATCCAGGTCCTGGCCGACGCCCACGGAAACGTGGTGCATCTGGGCGAGCGCGAGTGCTCCTTGCAACGCCGGCATCAGAAGATCGTCGAAGAGGCGCCCTCGGTCCTCCTCGACGAGCCGACCCGCGCGGCGATGGGCGAGGCGGCCGTGCAGGCGGCACGCTCCTGCGGCTACCGGGGCGCGGGCACGGTGGAGTTCATCGTCCCGGGCAACGACCCGGCCTCGTACTTCTTCATGGAGATGAACACCCGTCTCCAGGTCGAACACCCGGTGACCGAGTTCATCACCGGGCTCGACCTGGTGGAGTGGCAGCTGCGGGTCGCGGCCGGCGAGGAACTGCCGTTCACGCAGCAGGACATCGTCCTCACGGGGCACGCGGTCGAGGCGCGGATCTGCGCCGAGGACCCGGCTCGCGGCTTCCTCCCCTCGGGCGGCACGGTGCTCGCGCTGAACGAACCGCAGGGCGACGACGTGCGCACGGACTCCGGCCTCACCAAGGGCACGGAGGTCGGCAGCCTGTACGACCCGATGCTGTCCAAGGTCATCGCGTACGCCCCGGACCGGGCCACGGCGCTGCGCCGGCTGCGCGCGGCCCTCGCGGACACGGTCACCCTGGGCGTCGCGACCAACGCCGGTTTCCTGCGCCGGCTGCTGGCCCACCCCGATGTCGTGTCGGGCGCGCTGGACACGGGGCTGGTGGAGCGGGACGCGGACGGCCTGATTCCGCAGGGGGTCCCGCCGGAGGTGTACGCGGCCGCGGCGCTGCTGCGAGCCGGTGCGGCGGGGGGTGCTGCGGGCGCTGATGTAGGCGCCGATGTGGGTGCTGCCGCCGCTGGTCCCGCCGCGTCCGGCTGGGCGGACCCCTTCGCCGCCCGCACGGGCTGGCGCCTGGGCGGCACCCCCGCCTGGACGGTGCTCCACGCGCACGTACCGGGGCACGACCCGGTGGCCCTGCGACTGCGCACCACGGCGGCGGGACCTGAACTGCTGATCCCCGGCGCGCGACCGCCCCTCACGGACCCCTCCGCGGGCGTAGCCCTGCAGGCGGTCGCGCCGGGCGGGACACAGCAGCCGCCGCACGGCCCGGGGAAGCTGCCCGCTGCCCCTGCCCCAGGCCCTGCCGCTCCCCCGGCCCCTGACCCAGCTCCTGCCCCCGCCCCTGCCCCTGACCCAGGCCGAGACGAGCAACTGCCCGTCCGGGCCCGCATCGTCACCGTCGGCGCCGCCGCCGTGACCGTCGAACTCGCGGGTGTCACCCACACCTTCAGCCACGCCACCAGCCCCGCCGGGATGTGGCTCGGCCGGGACGGGGACGCCTGGCACGTGCAGGACCACGACCCCGTCGAGGCGGGTCTCAGTGGCGCCGCTCGCGGCGGCCTGGACACTCTGGCCGCCCCCATGCCCGGCACCGTGACCGTCGTCAAGGTGGCCGTCGGCGAGCGGGTCGAAGCAGGGCAGAGCCTGCTGGTCGTCGAGGCGATGAAGATGGAGCACGTCATCTCCGCCCCGCACGCCGGCACCGTCTCCGAACTCGACGTGACCCCGGGCACGACCGTCGCCATGGACCAGATCCTGGCCGTCGTCACCCCGGAGCCGGAGGAGGAAGCATGACGCTGCCCCTGCCCCTGCCCATGGCCGTACCGGCCCCCGGCCTCCCCGCCAGGGTCCGCATCCACGAGGTCGGCGCCCGCGACGGGCTGCAGAACGAGAAGACCGTCGTGGCGACCGAGGTGAAGGCGGAGTTCATCCACCGCCTCGCCGACGCCGGCCTGACCACCGTCGAGGCGACCAGCTTCGTGCACCCCAAGTGGGTGCCCCAACTGGCCGACGCCGAGACCCTGTTCCCGATGCTGAGTGATGTCGGCGCCGCGCTCCCGGTGCTCGTGCCGAACGACCGCGGGCTCGACCGCGCCCTCGCCCTCGGTGCGCGCCGCATCGCCGTGTTCGGAAGCGCGACCGAGACCTTCGCGAGCCGCAACCTCAACCGGACCGTCGACGAGTCACTCGCCATGTTCGAGCCGGTCGTCGCCCGCGCCCGGCAGGACAAAGTGCACGTGCGCGGCTACCTGTCGATGTGCTTCGGCGACCCCTGGGAGGGCCAGGTCCCACTCCACCAGGTGGTCAGGGTCGCCAAGGCCCTGATGGACCTCGGCTGCGACGAGCTGAGCCTCGGCGACACCATCGGCGTCGCCACCCCCGGCCACGTCCAGGCGCTGCTCGCCGCCCTGAACGAAGCCGGGGTCGCCACCTCCGCGATCGGTGTCCACTTCCACGACACCTACGGGCAGGCCCTCGCCAACACCCTCGCCGCGCTCCAGCACGGCGTCACCACCGTCGACGCGTCCGCGGGCGGCCTCGGCGGCTGCCCGTACGCGAAGAGCGCCACCGGAAACCTCGCCACCGAAGACCTCGTGTGGATGCTCGACGGCCTCGGTATCGAAACCGGGGTCGATCTCGGCCGCCTCACCGCCACCAGCGCTTGGATGGCCGACCGGCTGGGCCGCCCCAGCCCCTCCCGCACCGTGCGTGCCCTGTCCCACAAGGAGTCCTAGCCATGTCCCTCGACCACCGTCTGACAGCCGAACACGAAGAACTCCGCCGTACGGTCGAGGAGTTCGCCCACGACGTCGTCGCCCCCAAGATCGGCGACCTGTACGAGCGCCACGAGTTCCCGTACGAGATCGTCCGCGAGATGGGCCGGATGGGCCTCTTCGGCCTGCCGTTCCCCGAGGAGTACGGCGGCATGGGCGGCGACTACCTCGCCCTCGGCATCGCCCTCGAAGAGCTCGCCCGCGTCGACTCGTCGGTCGCGATCACCCTGGAAGCGGGGGTCTCGCTCGGCGCGATGCCCATCTTCCGCTTCGGCACGGAGGAGCAGAAGCGGGAGTGGCTGCCGCGCCTGTGCGCGGGCGAACTGCTGGGCGCTTTCGGCCTGACCGAGCCGGACTGCGGCTCGGACGCCGGCGGGACCCGCACCACGGCGGTCCGCGACGGCGACGATTGGGTGATCAACGGCTCCAAGTGCTTCATCACCAACTCCGGTACGGACATCACCGGCCTGGTCACGGTCACCGCCGTGACCGGCCGCAAGCCCGACGGCAAGCCGCAGATCTCCGCGATCATCGTCCCCTCCGGCACTCCGGGCTTCACCGTCGCCGCCCCGTACTCCAAGGTCGGCTGGAACGCGTCGGACACCCGCGAGCTGTCCTTCTCCGACGTGCGAGTGCCGGTCGGCAATCTGCTCGGCGAAGAAGGGCGCGGGTACGCCCAGTTCCTGCGCATCCTCGACGAGGGCCGCGTCGCCATCTCGGCGCTCGCGACGGGTCTGGCCCAGGGCTGCGTCGACGAGTCGGTGGCGTACGCGAAGGAGCGGCACACCTTCGGCCGGCCCATCGGCTCGAACCAGGCCATCCAGTTCAAGATCGCCGACATGGAGATGCGGGCCCACATGGCCCGCATCGGCTGGCGCGACGCGGCGTCACGCCTGGTTCAGGGCGAGCCGTTCAAGAAGGAGGCCGCCGTCGCGAAGCTCTACTCCTCCACGGTCGCGGTCGACAACGCCCGCGAGGCCACCCAGATCCACGGCGGTTACGGCTTCATGAACGAGTACCCGGTGGCGAGGATGTGGCGCGACTCCAAGATCCTGGAGATCGGCGAGGGCACAAGTGAGGTGCAGCGCATGCTGATCGCTCGTGAACTCGGGCTGACGGACTAGAACGGACCGGAAAGGGCTAGAACGGGCTAGAACCGGACCGGCGCCCAGCGAGGCGGGGCGCCTGCCGTGGGCCAGCGGGGGCCTGCACCCCTGTGGGCGCGCGCCTGTTGGCCATCCGCCGGGGGCCTGCCGGGCTTCCGCCGGGCGTGCGCACGGCGCTCTGCGCGGCGACCATCCTCTGGACTTCGTGTGAGGTTAGGCTAACCTATCCTCGACTTGTCCCGTGGTGGTCTCAGCCGCACGTACGAAAGCAGACACCGTCATGCCTCACGCCCGAGCTTCCCACCTCTCCCGCCGCAGCCTGCTGGCCGTGGGCGGCGCCATCGGCATCGGCGCCGCCCTGACCGCCTGCGGCGACACCTCCGCGAAGAGCGAGGAGAAGTCGGCCGGGAAGTCGGGCCCGTGGTCCTTCAAGGACGACCGCGGCAAGCTGGTCAAGACCCCTGCCACCCCCAAGAACATCGTCGCCTTCACCGGAACCGCCGCCGCGCTCCACGACTTCGGCGTCGAGGTCAAGGGTGTGTTCGGCCCGACCAAGACCGCTGACGGCAAGGCCGACGTGCAGGCCGGTGACCTGGACGTCAACAAGGTCAAGATCCTCGGCAACGTCTACGACAAGTTCAACGTCGAGGCCTACGTCGCCCTCGACCCCGACGTGCTGATCACGGCGATGTGGGAGAAGGACAAGCTCTGGTACGTGCCGGAGGCGTCCAGCGCCAAGATCGTCAAGGTCGCCCCGACCGTCGCCCTGTGGGCCGCGCAGACCACGATCCCCAAGGCGATCCAGCGCCACGCCGACCTCGCGAAGTCCCTCGGCGCCGACATCTCGACCAAGAAGGTCACCGAAGACAAGGCCCGCTTCGAGAAGGCCGCCGAGCGCCTGCGCCAGGCCGCCAAGGCCAACCCGAAGGTCAAGGTCATGATCGGCTCCGCGAGCCCCGACATCTTCTACGTCTCGCTCGCCAAGATGTCCGCGGACACGCTCTACTTCCAGGAGTTGGGCGTGAAGTTCGTCGAGCCGAAGGTCGACGCGGCCGGCTTCTTCGAGAGCCTCAGCTGGGAGAACGTCGACAAGTACCAGGCCGACATCATCATGATGGACAACCGGACCGGCACCCTCCAGCCGGCCGACCTCAAGGACAAGCCGACCTGGAAGCGGCTGCCCGCCGTCAAGGCCGGCCAGATCACCCCGCGCACCACGGAGCCGATCTACTCCTACGACAAGTGCGCGCCGATCCTCGAAGAGCTCGCCGAGGCCATCGAGAAGGCCAAGAAGGTCGCCTGACCCAGGCCCAGCCGCCCCGAGCCCAGCGGCCCGAGCCCCAGGCCCAGCCGTCCCACCCCCGGCACAGCCCTTCCACCAGCCCATCACGGCCAGGAGGCCCCGCGTGACCGCGACAGCCGCCGAACCCACCACCGTCCCGTTCCGCTTCTTCGGCCTGACGGTCGTTCGGACGCGGCGGCTCAGCACGTCTCTGGTCAGGGTGACCTTCGGAGGCGAGGACCTGCTGGGCTTCGCCTCCGGGGGCCGGGACCAGAGCCTGTCGCTCTTCCTGCCGCACCCCGGGCAGCCGGAGCCGGTGCTGCCGCCGGAGACCGCGCCCGACTGGTTCGCCGCGTACCGGGCGCTGCCCGACGACGTACGGGCCGTCATGCGCTCGTACACCGTGCGCCAGCAGCGCCGGGGTGACGACGGGGCGAGCGAGGTCGACATCGACTTCGCGCTCCACGAGGACGGCGGCCCTGCCTGCCGCTGGGCGGGCGGGGCGGCTCCCGGCGACCGGGTCGTGGTCCTCGGTCCGGCCGTCGAGGACAACACCGCCGTGCGTTTCCGTCCGCCCGAGGACACCGACTGGGTCCTGATGTGGGCCGACGAAACGGCACTGCCCGCCGCCGCGGCGGCCCTGGAGTGGCTGCCTGCCGGGACCAGGGCGAAGGTGTGGATCGAGGTCGAGCACCCCGACGACCGGCTGGCCCTCACCACCGCCGCCGACGCGGACATCACGTGGCTGGTACGGGCCCAGGGCGCGCCGAGCGCGCTCGACGCCGTACGGGCCGTGCCGGCGGCGGAGTTGCCCGAGGGCACGCCGTACGCCTGGATCGCCGGTGAGTCGTCGAGCGTGAAGGCCCTGCGCCGCCACCTCGTCCAGGAGCGGAGGTTCGACCGCAGGCGCGTCACATTCGTCGGCTACTGGCGGCGCGGGCTGAGCGAAGAGCAGCTGCGCGAGCGGGCGGACGAGGACGAGGCGTAGCGAGAACCGGCCAAAAGCGCCGAACAGCCGTGCTCCGTGGGGGGGCGAGGGTTCATCCCGAACATAAGTTAGGTTAGGCTAACCTTACTTATGCATCGCGCCCTCGCCCCCTCTCCTGTCCTGAGGCGTGATGAATTCCCGTACCCGGGAGGACAGTTCATGCGCTCACACCTGCTCAATGACACCACCGCCGAGCGGTACCGCCGGACCGCCACAGCAGCGGTCGAGCGGGTGGCGGACAAACTCGCCGCGACGAGAAGGCCCTTCACCGGGATCACCCCCGAGCAGCTCGCCCCCAGATTCGACGCGATCGACCTCGACCGGCCGCTCGGCGACACCGCCGCCGCCCTGGACGAGCTGGAATCCGTCTATCTGCGGGACGCCGTCTACTTCCACCACCCGCGCTATCTCGCGCACCTCAACTGCCCGGTCGTCATACCGGCCGTCGCCGCCGAGGCCGTCCTCTCCGCCGTCAACTCCTCCCTGGACACCTGGGACCAGAGCGCGGGCGCCACCCTCATCGAGCGCCGCCTCATCGACTGGACGGCCGGCCGCATCGGCTTCAGCACCAGCAGCACCACCACCGTGAACACCACGCCCGCCGACGGCGTCTTCACCAGCGGTGGCTCCCAGTCCAACCTCCAGGCACTGCTGCTGGCCCGCGAGGAGGCCAAGGCCGAGAACACCGCCCAACTGCGGATCTTCGCCTCCGAGTGCGGCCACTTCAGCGTCCAGAAGTCCGCGAAACTCCTCGGCCTGGGCCCCGAGGCCGTCGTGTCGATCCCCTGCGACCACGACAAGCGCATGCAGACCGTGGCCCTCGCCCGTGAGCTGGCCCGCTGCCAGAGCGAGGGCCTGGTCCCGATGGCCGTCGTCGCCACCGCCGGCACCACCGACTTCGGCTCCATCGACCCGCTCCCCGAGATCGCCGAGCTGTGCGAGCTCTACGGCGTCTGGATGCACGTCGACGCTGCGTACGGCTGCGGCCTGCTCGCCTCCCGCACCCGCCGCCACCTCCTGGACGGCGTCGAGCACGCCGACTCCGTGACCGTGGACTACCACAAGTCCTTCTTCCAGCCGGTGAGTTCGAGCGCCCTGCTGGTCCGCGACGGCGCCACGCTGCGCCACGCGACGTACCACGCCGAATACCTGAACCCGCGCCGGATGGCCGAGGAGCGCATCCCCAACCAGGTCGACAAGTCCCTCCAGACCACCCGCCGCTTCGACGCGCTCAAGCTGTGGATGACCCTGCGGACCATGGGCGCCGACGGCGTCGGGGAGCTCTTCGACGAGGTGTGCGACCTCGCCGCCGACGGCTGGCAGCTGCTCGCCGGCGACCCGCGCTATGACGTGGTCACCGCGCCCACGCTCTCCACGCTCGTCTTCCGCTACATCCCGGCCGACGCCACCAGCCCCGCCGTGATCGACCGGGCCAACCTCTACGCCCGCAAGGCGCTGTTCGCCTCCGGTGACGCCGTGGTGGCCGGGACCAAGGTCGGCGGCAAGCACTACCTGAAGTTCACCCTGCTCAATCCCGAGACGACGCTGACCGACATCGCGGCTGTCCTCGACCTCATCGCCGGCCACGCCGAGCAGTACCTGGGAGAGTCTCTTGTCCACGCCTCGTGAGCCGTACGACTTCATCGGTATCGGGCTCGGTCCGTTCAACCTCGGTCTGGCCTGCCTGACCGAGCCGATCGACGAGCTGAGCGGTCTCTTCCTGGAGGCGAAGCCGGACTTCGAGTGGCACTCGGGCATGTTCCTCGAAGGCGCCCACCTCCAGACGCCGTTCATGTCGGACCTGGTCACCATGGCCGACCCGACCTCGCCGTACTCCTTCCTCAACTACCTGAAGGAGTCCGGGCGGCTCTACGCCTTCTACATCCGTGAGAACTTCTATCCGCTGCGGACCGAGTACAACGACTACTGCCGCTGGGCCGCCGCGAAGCTCAGCAACGTCCGCTTCAACCAGAGCGTCGCCTCCGTCACGTACGACGCCGTGGCCGAGCTGTACGAGGTACGCACCCAGGACGCGGTGCACCACGCCCGCCACCTGGTCCTCGGCACCGGAACACCGCCGTACATCCCGGCGGCCTGCCAGGGAATCGGCGGCGACCTGATCCACAACTCCCGCTACCTGACGAGCAAGGAAGCGCTCCAGGCCAAGGAGTCGATCACTCTGGTCGGCAGCGGGCAGAGCGCCGCGGAGATCTACTACGACCTCCTCTCGGAGATCGACGTACACGGCTACCGGCTCAACTGGGTCACCCGCTCGCCGCGCTTCTTCCCGCTGGAGTACACCAAGCTCACGCTGGAGATGACCTCTCCGGAGTACGTCGACTACTTCCACGCGCTCCCCGAGGCGACCCGCTACCGCCTGGAGTCCCAGCAGAAGAACCTCTTCAAGGGCATCGACTCCGAGCTGATCGACTCCATCTTCGACCTGCTCTACCAGAAGAACCTCAAGGGCCCGGTCTCCACCAGGCTCATCACGAACTCCTCGCTCAACACCGCGCGTTACGACGCGGGCAGCGCGACGTATACCCTCGGACTGCACCAGGACGAGCAGGGCAAGGACTTCGAGCTGACCACCGAGGGCCTGATTCTCGCCACCGGCTACCGCTACCGCACACCCGCCTTCCTGGAGAGTGTGAGCGACCGGATCCGATGGGACGGACAGGGCCGCTACGACGTGGCCCGCAACTACAGCATCGACATCACCGGCCGGGGCGTCTTCGTCCAGAACGCCGCCGTCCACACCCACAGCATCACCTCGCCCGACCTGGGCATGGGCGCGTACCGCAACGCGTACATCATCGGTGAGCTGCTGGGCGCCGAGTACTACCCGGTCGAAAAGGCCATCGCTTTCCAGGAGTTCGCAATATGAGCAGCACCGGCAACACGAACAGCGCAGGCAGCACGAGCAGCAACGCCTTCACGGTCCGTCCCCTCGACCCGTTCGCCGACGCCGAGCTGGTGCACGGCTGGGTCACGCACCCCAAGGCCGCGTTCTGGCTGATGCAGGAGGCGACGCTGCCCGACGTCGAGCGCGAGTACATGGCGATCGCCGCGGCCGATCACCACGACGCCTTCATCGGGCTGTACGAGGGCGAGCCGGCCTTCCTCATGGAGCGTTACGACCCGGCCCACGTCGAGCTGGTCGGGCTGTACGACCCCGAGCCCGGCGATGTCGGCATGCACTTCCTGGTCGCGCCGACCGACACGCCCGTGCACGGTTTCACCCGCTCCGTGATCACCGCCGTGATGCGGGAGCTGTTCGCGGACCCGGCGACCCGGCGCGTGGTCGTCGAGCCCGACGTACGCAATGACGCCGTCCACCGCCTCAACGAGGCCGTCGGCTTCGAGATCGTGGAGAAGATCGCCAAGCCGGAGAAGGACGCGTATCTCAGCGTCTGCACGCGCGAGCAGTTCACCGCAGCCCTGGGAGCCGCCCTGTGACCGCCGCCGAAGCCAGCGCCGCCGAAGCGAACACCACAGAGGCGAACGCAGCAGAGATGGCCGCCGCCGAAGCCGTCTCCCACCTCTCCCCCGAGCGCTGGGCCGAGGCCGGCCGTCTTCTCGTCCGCAAGGCGCTCGCCGAGTTCTCGCACGAACGCCTGCTGAGCCCCGAGCCGCTGGGCGACGACCGGTATCGGGTCCTCAGCGACGACGGCGCCACCGAGTACCGCTTCGCCGCCCGCCGCCACGCGCTCGACCACTGGCAGGTCTTCGCCGAGTCCATCAGCCGCCACCGCCACGGCTCCGAAATCCCCCTCGACGCCCTCGAGTTCTTCATCGAGCTACGCGGCGCGCTCGGCCTGAGCGCGGAGATCCTGCCCGTCTACCTGGAGGAGATCAGCTCCACCCTCTCCGGTACGGCGTACAAACTGACCAAGCCGCCCGTCACCGCCGCCGCCCTAACCCGCGCCGGTTTCCAGGCCGTCGAGACCGGCATGACCGAGGGCCACCCCTGCTTCGTCGCCAACAACGGCCGCCTTGGCTTCGGCGTCGACGAGTACCGGGCGTACGCCCCCGAGGCCGCCACCCCCGTCCGGCTGATCTGGCTGGCCGCCCGCCGCGACCACGCCACGTTCACCGCCGGCGCCGGGCTCGACTACGAGAGCTTCGTACGCGAGGAGCTGGGCGACGCGGTCATCGACCGGTTCGCGGCCACCCTGACCGGGCTCGGCCTGGACCTGGCCGACTACTACCTGATCCCGGTGCACCCCTGGCAGTGGTGGAACAAGCTGTCCGTCACCTTCGCCGCCGAGGTCGCCCAGCGCCGCCTCGTCTGCCTGGGGGCCGGCGACGACCGCTACCTCGCGCAGCAGTCGATACGTACCTTCTTCAACACCAGCGACCCGGCCAAGCACTACGTCAAGACGGCCCTGTCGGTCATCAACATGGGCTTCATGCGCGGGCTCTCCGCCACCTACATGGAGGCCACGCCCGCCATCAACGACTGGCTGGCCGGACTGATCGCGAGCGACGAGACCTTCCGGGCGACCGGCCTGACGATCATCCGCGAGCGAGCGGCCATCGGCTACCACCACCGTCAGTACGAGGCGGCCACCGCCAAGGGTTCCCCGTACCTCAAAATGCTCGCCGCCCTCTGGCGCGAGAGCCCCGTGCCGTCCCTGGCGCCCGGCGAGCGCCTCGCCACCATGGCGTCGCTGCTGCACACCGACCACGAAGGCAACTCCTTCGCCGGCGCCCTGATCGCCGAATCGGGCCTCGAACCCGCGCACTGGCTGCGGGGCTACCTCGACGCGTACCTGACGCCGCTGCTGCACAGCTTCTACGCGTACGACCTGGTCTTCATGCCGCACGGCGAGAACGTCATCCTCGCCCTGGAGGACGGTGTCGTCACCCGGGCGGTCTTCAAGGACATCGCGGAGGAGATCGCCGTGATGGACGCGGACGCGGTGCTGCCGCCGGCCGTCGAACGCATCCGGGCGGACGTGCCGGAGGACATGAAACTGCTGTCGATCTTCACCGACGTCTTCGACTGCTTCTTCCGCTTCCTCGGCGCGACGCTCGTCACCGACGGCGTCCTCGACGAGGCGACCTTCTGGCAGGCGGTCGCCGACTGTGTGGCCGAGTACCAGGAGGCCACGCCTCAGCTCGCGGACAAGTTCAAGCAGTACGACATGTTCGCGCCCGAGTTCTCGCTGTCCTGCCTCAACCGGCTCCAGCTGCGCAACAACAAGCAGATGGTCGACCTCCAGGACCCGGCGGGCGCGCTCCAGCTCGTCGGCACCCTCACCAACCCGATCGCGCGCTACGCACGCGCCTGACCAGCCGCACTCGCGGGCGGGCGCCCGTGTCCAAGGCCCTCACGGCGCCCGCCGGCACCGCCGCCACCGCCGGCACCGGCCGCACCGACCGCGCCGACCGCCTCCTAGGGGGTGTCTGACAATTCCCCGTGGGTCAAGGAGCGGCGTCCGGTGCGTGCGATCGCAAGGCGCCGGACAGTCCTCGTAGCGGAGCTACCAGGGCTTTTCGGCAACGCTGCGAGCGTGCGTGCCGGACGCCGCGACGCCGCGGGGACTTGATCAGACACCCCCTAGCCCTTCGGCCAGGGCACCTTCGCCGACCGGTGGTAGTCGATCCCCAGGGCCGACAGCCGGGGCCCCTGGGCCGCCAGCCGCACCTTGTACGTGTCCCGTCCCCAGCCCCGGCCCCGGCCCCCGCCCCAGCGGCCGGCGGTGACGACCACGACGCGCTGCTGCGCAGACTGCGGGAACTCGGCGCGCTCCGGGACGACGGAATCCTGGACGACGACGAGTTCAGCGCCGCCAAGCAGGCCATCCCCAAGCGTCTCTGACCTGGACTTTCGTTTCTACGGTTGAAATCCTGCCCGATTACGGGCAGATTTCTTGCGTACGACCCGAATCCCACGCAGTATCTACCGGGTGCTGGAACGCCGCCCGTCGTCGCCGTACGACGACCTCGTCGACCATCTGGTCCGCAGCACCGCGCTCCCGCGCGGTGAAGCCGCCCGGGTGGTGCTCGACGTGCTGGCGTACTTCGACGAGACGGCCGAGGATTTCGTGCGCCGCCGCCACCGTGAGCTGCAGTCGCGCGGCCTGGTGAACGCGGAGATCTTCGAGCGGATCGCGGCCGAGCTGCCGCACCGCGCCGTGGCGCCGCCGGAGCTCACGCTCCGCCAGCTGCGCCGCATCGTCTACGGCTGAGCACACACGGCTGAGCACACACGCTACGACTCGAGGGACAGAGACTTTATGTGCGGAATCGTCGGTTACATCGGCAAGCGTGACGTCGCCCCGTTGCTGCTGGAAGGCCTGCAGCGGCTGGAGTACCGCGGCTACGACTCGGCGGGCATCGTCATCACGAGCCCCAAGTCGAGCGGCCTGAAGATGGTCAAGGCCAAGGGCCGCGTCCGCGACCTGGAGGCCAAGGTGCCCAAGCGGTTCGCCGGCACCACCGGCATCGCCCACACCCGCTGGGCCACCCACGGCGCGCCGAGCGACGAGAACGCCCACCCGCACCTGGACGCCGAGAGCAAGGTCGCCGTCGTCCACAACGGCATCATCGACAATGCCACCGAGCTGCGCGCCAAGCTGGTCGCCGACGGCGTCGAGTTCCTCTCCGAGACCGACACAGAGGTCCTGGTCCACCTCGTGGCCCGCTCCCAGGCCGAGACGCTGGAGGAGAAGGTCCGCGAGGCGCTGCGCCACGTCGAGGGCACGTACGGCGTCGCGGTCATGCACGCCGACTTCTCGGACCGCATCGTGGTCGCCCGCAACGGCTCCCCGGTCGTCCTCGGCATCGGCGAGAAGGAGATGTTCGTCGCCTCCGACATCGCGGCGCTCGTCTCCCACACCCGCCAGATCGTCACCCTCGAAGACGGCGAGATGGCCACCCTCAAGGCCGACGACTTCCGTACGTACACCACCGAGGGCTCCCGTACGACGGCCACGCCGACCACAGTGGAGTGGGAGGCCGAGTCGTACGACATGGGCGGCCACGACACGTACATGCACAAGGAGATCTCCGAGCAGGCCGACGCCGTGGACCGCGTGCTGCGCGGCCGCATCGACGACCGGTTCTCCACCGTGCACCTGGGCGGCCTGAACCTGGACGCCCGCGAGGCGCGCGGCATCCGCCGCGTCAAGATCCTCGGCTGCGGTACGTCGTACCACGCGGGCATGATCGGCGCGCAGCTCATCGAGGAGCTGGCCCGTATCCCCGCCGACGCCGAGCCGGCGTCCGAGTTCCGCTACCGCAACCCGGTCGTGGACCCGGACACCCTCTACGTCGCGGTCTCGCAGTCCGGTGAGACGTACGACGTGCTCGCCGCCGTGCAGGAGCTCAAGCGCAAGGGCGCCCGCGTCCTCGGCGTGGTCAACGTCGTCGGCTCGGCGATCGCCCGCGAGGCCGACGGCGGCATGTACGTACACGCCGGGCCCGAGGTCTGCGTGGTCTCCACCAAGTGCTTCACCAACACGGTCGTCGCCTTCGCGCTGCTCGCCCTGCACCTGGGCCGTATCCGCGACCTGTCGGTGGCGGACGGCAAGCGCCTGATCGGCGGCCTGCGCAAGCTGCCCGCGCAGATCGCGGAAATCCTTGAGGGCGAGGACGACATCAAGAAGCTCGCCGAGGAGTACGCGGGTGCCCAGTCGATGATGTTCATCGGGCGGGTCCGCGGCTACCCGGTGGCGCTGGAGGCCTCCCTCAAACTGAAGGAGATCTCCTACATCCACGCCGAGGCCTACCCGGCCTCCGAGCTCAAGCACGGCCCGCTGGCGCTGATCGAGCCGGCGCTGCCGACGGTCGCGATCGTGCCCGACGACGACCTGCTGGAGAAGAACCGCGCGGCGCTGGAGGAGATCAAGGCGCGCAGCGGCCGGATCCTGGCGGTCGCGCACCGCGAGCAGGAAAAGGCCGATCACACCATTGTGGTCCCGAAGAACGAGACGGAGCTGGACCCGATCCTCATGGGCATCCCGCTCCAACTCTTCGCCTACCACACGGCCTTGGCCATGGGGCGTGACATCGACAAGCCGCGCAACCTCGCCAAGTCCGTGACCGTCGAGTAGGCACAAGCGTCGAGTAGGCACAGCCGCAGCACCACCACAGGGGCGGTCCCCACCCGGGGACCGCCCTGCCGTATGCCTTGCTGATACGGGGGTCCGAGTTTGGCGCCTGCGATCCGGCTGCGGTTGGTGGTCCAGTTGCGGCGGGCGCTGGGCGAGGTGACGGACGCGGCGCCGGACGGCGGGATGACCGCGGCGAGGGCGGAACTGGGGGCTGCGACAGATCGGCGCTGAGGCGGCCTGCCGCACGAGAAGGCCTGTTACCCGCTCGCCCAGGCATCGGACGAGTCGGCTCCCACTCGACCGTCCTCGGCTATTTGGCCGGGCCGGATGACGCCTGCACAACACCCGGACGACTGAACCTCATATCTTCCTCAAATGACGTGCCCACTCCACGCAAGTGTCCCTATATTGATCATGCACGAAACGAAACAGCGCGCAGCAGACACTCTTTGACTGACCATCAGAGAGCCCGCGCTGGGCTGGTTATCCAGCGGAGCTTGTATCGCGCTCGGTACTCAAGGGGAGAAGTATCTTGTTCAATGCACGTCGACGAAGCGCGTAGAACTGCAGCCAGTGTCGTGGTGACCTCATCGGCGCTCATGGTTGCGCTGATGCCCACGGCTCAAGCTGCCGAAGTAGCGCCGAACAAGGCTGTTTCGGCAGCTTTGAAGCGTCACGGCAACGGCACATGGACGCAGGCTGATGTCGCTCTCATCCGCTCCATTCCGGAGCTCGCAGCGGTGGTGGAAGACCCCACCAAGCCAGCTGAGATTCTATGAAGGAAGCAGAATTCAGCGCGAACGGCCAGGCCGTCTCACCTATGAACGGCAAGCCTCTCTCGGTCGAGGAGCTGGCGGAAATCAAGCCGCCCAGCCACTTGAGCGGAGAACCCAAGCCGGATGAAGTAACCCTCCCCGCCGAAGATGCCGGACCCAACACCATCACACCGTTCATCACCGGCGGCAAGTGGAAGATGACCCACGTCACACACACCCACCGCAGCTACAGTGGCTCGGTCATCTACAAGTACCAGACGTGGGCGGAGTTCAACTACGGCGGAGGCAAAGTGCGCGCCTGGCGCTTCCGCGACGATGACATCACTAACGCGAGTGATATCGTCAACGTCGATAATCGACTCATCGTCAATTCAAAGACAGCAACGCCCGCCTCTTCTGCCACTTCGAAGATGAAGCGGAAGGTCGAGCTTTGCGTCATGAAGTACGGCTGCTACGCGACCATGTATCCGTACGCTTACACTACCGTCAAGGGCACGGGGAAGACTAGCTTCACCAGCGGCGTCTAAGGGAGCCTCAGATGAGTTCACTCGTCGGTAAAATCATCCTCATCGTTGTTTTGTTCGTGGCCTTTTTGTTGATCTTCGGCGCTCAAGTCGGACAGATCGAACTGGCCATCTGGGGGGCAGCTCTTGTCGCATCCATTACGGTTGCGGCCCGAATGCACAAGCGGCAAAACGCAAGCAGTTAGTCCGACCTCCAACTTCGGCGAGCTGAACTCAATCTGAAGTACTTCTGTCGCCCACTCATACATGTCCTGTCCAGGGCGACAGCTTGGGGTCCTCTCCACGAGGGGTGGAGAGGGCCTTTTCTTTGTGCTGGCCCTGGTCTGCATCAGCCCGAACCGCATCACCGACCTGCTGTACGCATAACGGCGTTTGAGGGCGGCAAAAGCCCCCGCGACAGGCGCGCGGGCTTTTGCGCGCGCTGAGTTGGCCCGTTTCTCTTGGCCGTTGTGTCCCTTGCTCTTGGGACCGCGGACCGGGGTGCCGACGTAGCCCAGGTCGGCCAGGGTCTTGATGTCGGCGTCGGTGACGGCGGTGACGATGCCATCGGCCCGCGCGGCCAGCAGGCGGGTGGTAGAACACGGCCTGGCCGTCCCCGCCGATCAGCGCGACGCCCCCGGCCGGGCGGCTTCAGCGCCCTCGCGTACATGGGAGTGCGCGACCACACCCCTGTCTGTGGGATCTCCTCGGCTCCTCCTCGCGGCTGGCCGCCGCCGGGCTGGTGGCGCGGAACCAGGGCGCCCTGCACGCGGCGGTCGCCGCCGAAGGGCGGCGGATCAGGGAATGACGATCACGGGCCGTTGCGCGCGCCGGGCCAGCCGGCCCGCCACCGAGCCGAAGATCCGCCCCACGATGCCGTGCGTGGAGCCGACCACGATCGCGTCGGCCGCGTACTCCTTGCCGACTTCCTCCAGCTCGTGACAGATGTCGCCGCCACGCTCGACGAGGATCCAGGGGACGTCGCACAGATAGTCCGCACAGGCGAGCTCCAGCCCGAGCACCTCGGTGCGGTGATCCGGTACGTCGACGAAGACGGGGGGCTCGCAGCCGGCCCAGACCGTGGTCGGCAGCCGGTTGGCGACGTGGACGATGATCAGGCCGGAGCCCGACCGCACGGCCATGCCGATGGCGTACGACAGCGCCCGCTCACTGGAGGTGGAGCCGTCGAAGCCGACGACCACGCCATGCTGGAAAGCGGGATCGCAGGAATGGCGTGTTTGTTCCGCCGCTCGGAGGTCGTCCAGGGGATCGGCGACCTGTTTGCGGTCCGCGGGTTCGGGGGTTTCGTGACCGGCCATGGGTGTCTCGGCGAAGAAATCCTCTGGGGAGGGACGCTGTCAAAAAGCGATGCGGTGGCAATTGGCGGTGAAGCTGTGTCCGGGAATCTTCTTCCCAAGCCCATACCCCCAAGGGTACGGCGACAACTCCTCTCCTGCCCAGAGCCCGCCGCACCTCACGCGGCGTTGCAGGGAGCATGCCCGAGCGAAGCCCGTAAGCAATGCCGGATGCCCCATACAGGCGTCTTGTGAACGGCCCTGAGTGACCGGGTCACTCCTCCCGGTGACTCCGCACGCGAGTCGACCGTCAGGTACCCCGGCGCGCGCCGCGCTCGTGAGAAGCCCCGCCGCCCCGGGGGCTTCGACCGCCTCCGCCCGCACCCGAAGCCCCCGGGGCCACCGGGGGACACCAGGGCGCACCAGGAAACACAGCGGGAGATCCCGCCCGGCGCCGGCGCTGGGCGGGCGCCGCACACCCGGGAAGCGACCGAGGAGTGGACACCTCGCACACCCGCACCCGTATATTTTCAGCCAACTTCACGCCACTCCGCAACCGTTGGCGGAACGGCCCCGCAACCCCCGTACACCTAGGCATGAAAGGACCGTTTCCGGGCGCCGCACCCTACGGGGACGGGCCACGAACGGAAGGCGCACTTCCCCGCAAGGCCCTTGCGTGGAACGCTTCGCGATCGAAAGCTTCGCGCCAAGTTGCCTTGTCGACATAGTGCCGAATGCCGAAGTTGTCACGCCGGCGCCACCGGACACAGTAGATTCGATCATGGGTATATACGGCGGGGGAATCATGTCGGACCGAGGGGAAACGTGCAGGACCGAGAGGACGCGAACACCAAGGGGGGCTTAGCGTCATGAGCCAGGACTCCACTGCCGTACCGGAGACCGCACGCAAGCTGTCCGGACGCCGCCGCCGGGAGATCGTCGCAGTACTGCTCTTCAGCGGCGGCCCCATCTTCGAAAGCTCCATCCCACTCTCTGTGTTCGGCATTGACCGGCAGGACGCAGGAGTGCCCCGTTACCGGCTGCTGGTGTGCGCCGGCGAGGACGGACCACTGCGCACCACCGGAGGGCTGGAACTGACCGCCCCCCTACGGCCTGGAGGCGATGAGCAGAGCGGGCACCGTCGTCGTACCGGCATGGCGGTCCATCACCTCGCCACCGCCGCCGGAAGCGCTGGACGCCCTGCGCCGCGCCCACGAGGAGGGCGCCCGCATCGTCGGGCTGTGCACCGGCGCCTTCGTGCTGGCCGCCGCCGGGCTGCTCGACGGCCGGCCGGCCACCACTCACTGGATGTACGCGCCGACGCTCGCCAAGCGCTACCCGTCGGTGCACGTCGACCCGCGCGAGCTGTTCGTCGACGACGGCGACGTCCTGACGTCGGCGGGCACCGCGGCCGGAATCGACCTGTGCCTGCACATCGTGCGCACCGACCACGGGGCCGAGGCAGCCGGGGCCCTCGCCCGCAGGCTGGTCGTGCCACCGCGCCGCAGCGGCGGGCAGGAGCGCTATCTCGACCGGTCTTTACCCGAGGAGATCGGCGCCGACCCGCTGGCCGAGGTCGTCGCCTGGGCACTGGAGCACCTCCACGAGCAGTTCGACGTGGAGACCCTGGCGGCTCGCGCCTACATGAGCCGGCGCACCTTCGACCGCAGGTTCCGCTCGCTCACCGGGAGCGCTCCCCTGCAGTGGCTGATCACTCAGCGGGTGCTCCAGGCGCAGCGGCTGCTGGAGACGTCGGATTACTCGGTCGACGAGGTCGCGGGCCGCTGCGGCTTCCGCTCGCCGGTCGCGCTGCGCGGGCATTTCCGGCGCCAGCTCGGCTCGTCCCCGGCCGCGTACCGGGCGGCGTACCGGGCCAGGCGTCCGCAGAGCGAAATCCACGCGGTGCCCGGCGGGGGCGGCGGGGCGGGCGCGGCGCCGGACCTGGTGCCCGCACAGTCCCGGCGCGCGGCGGCGGCGAGCAGCCCACCGGGGCCCGGTGCGACCGCGTCCGCGGAGCGTGATCCGGGCAAGCCGAGCTCCGACGTCTGGACGCCCGGCCGACCGAGGCTGCCCGGCCAGCGGGAACGCCCCGTAGGGTGACACACATGAACGACCGTATGGTGTGGATCGACTGCGAGATGACCGGGCTCTCGCTGACGGACGACGCACTTATCGAGGTGGCCGCACTGGTCACCGACTCGGAGCTGAACGTGCTCGGCGAAGGGGTGGACATCGTGATCCGCCCGCCGGACGCGGCCCTGGAGACCATGCCCGAGGTGGTGCGGCAGATGCACACCGCCTCGGGTCTCCTCGACGAACTGGCCGGCGGCACGACGCTGGCCGACGCCGAGGAGCAGGTCATGGCGTACGTACGGGAACACGTCAAGGAGCCCGGCAGGGCCCCGCTGTGCGGAAACTCGGTCGGCACCGACCGCGGATTCCTGCTGCGTGACATGTCGACGCTGGAGGCCTACCTCCATTACCGGATCGTGGACGTCTCGTCGGTCAAGGAGCTGGCGCGGCGGTGGTTCCCCCGGGCGTACTTCAACAGCCCGGACAAGAACGGCAACCACCGGGCACTGGCCGACATCCGTGACTCCATCACCGAGCTGCGGTATTACCGGGAGGCGGTCTTCGTGCCGCAGCCGGGACCGGACTCCGACACGGCGAAGAAGATCGCCGCGAAACACGTCCAGCCGACCGGCTGAGCTGCTCCTGAGCACCCCCTGAGCAGTCACGGAGGCCCGGATCAAACCGGGCGCGAGCACCCTCCGGGACCCTGTACACTTTTTCTCAGCCGGTCGGAAACGACCGGCCGCGGTGGGTGTAGCTCAGTTGGTAGAGCACCTGGTTGTGGTCCAGGTGGCCGCGGGTTCAAGTCCCGTCACTCACCCTGAACGATCAAGCCCTGACCTGTAAAAACGGGTCAGGGCTTCTTCGCGTCCCAGGGCATTGCCAAACCGTGGCCAAACCGCACCCCAGAAACCGCCAGCCTCGAAATGCTGTCCCGACCCGGTGACCCGAACCCGCTGACGATCGTCCAGTTCGCGATCCGCGTGCAGGAGCACCAAGAGACGGCCGACCACTGGATCGACACGATCCTCCGCTCCGCCGGGTACAGCCCCGCAACGTTCGGGCGCGGCGGCGACGTACCGATCACCGCAACCGAGGCCACGGCGAAACAGGGCCAGTCGATGACCACCCGCGGCAAGAAAGTGCTCCGGTGGCGACCGAACCTCTCCGACAGCCTGGCCGCGCTCCTCGCCACCGACCAGCGCGTTTTCGGTACCAAGATCACAGTGCAGCGGCCAGCCGTCGAGTTCGGAGACTCGGTGACCGAACCCCGCTCACCCTGGCCACGACCGTGGAGACCTTCAGCCGGGCCGGGGCCATGTCGGTGCAGACGATGGTGCAGGCCGTGCACCCGGACTGGGACGAGGCGCGGTGTGTTGCTGAGGCAGACCGGATTCTGACGGAGACCGGCCGCAAGATGCCGGATCCGATCCGATGCAGATGGGGGCGCTGAAGGCACCGCACCTCATCGACGCGGTGCTGCGGCTGCGCGAGGGTGACCTTCTACGCATCCTGAACCCCCCGATCTGGGTCGGTGCCGACACCTTGGATCTGATCGTGCAGGGGTACAGCGAGGAAATCGGCGTACGCACCTGGGAGATCACCCTCAACTGTTCGCCGGCCATCCCGTGGGTGGTGGGGGTTGTCGGCGATCCGGTCCTTGGGCGCGCGGACACTGACGGGTCCGAACTCACGGCATCGGTCGCGGCCAGCACGACCTTCCTGACGGTGGCGTCCACGGTCGGGCCTGAGTGGACCGCTGACCTCACCGACCTGCCTCTGGACGTGCGCGTGGGCGGGGAGATCATGACGGTCACGAACATCACCGGGGCGCGCGGCGACCGCTTCGAGCGGTCCGTCACCGGCGGCTGGGGCGTATCGACCTCCGGGCACGCGTGGACGACCACCGGCGGATCTGCTGCCGACTACTCCGTACAAGGGGGGTGACCGATGCCGGACCTGTACGCCAACTACGCCGCCCTGGCCGCCGCTGAAACCGAGGGTGTCGACTACTCCCGGACCGCGAGCACCCCCACCGGGGCGACCTGGGCGGCCATCGCCATTCACGGCGGAGGCATCGAAAGCGGCTCCGGTGAGATGGCACGCGAAGTCTCAGCCGGTGGGAGCACGATGGCGTTCTACGAGTTCGCCGGGCTCAAGACCAGCGGCAACACTGATCTGCACCTCACGTCGACGAACTTTGACGAACCGCAGGGCGTCGCCCTCGTCGCCAGTGTCCGCCGCTGCCTCTCCTTCCACGGCTACGTCGGCACCACCGGGGTCGCAGAGACCGCGATCGGCGGGCTGGACACCGCCCTGGTCACCAGCGTCACCACCGCCCTCCAAGCCGCCGGATTCCAGGTGGTCACAGCCCCGTCAGAGATCTCGGGCACCGACCCCGCGAACATCTGCAACGAAACCCTCACAGGCGCGGGCGTACAACTGGAGCTGTCGCGAGCCCAGCGCGACCGCTTCTTTCCCGGTGGCGACACCACACGGGCGGTCCGCGAATCCGGTGCGCGCACAGACGCGTTCTACCGATACGCCTCCGCGATCCGAGCCGCGTACCTCGGCCGCGGCCTGATCTCCCAGGGCTCAGTCAACGCGTCCCGGTACACGCTTGTGCCGGCGCCGTCCGGGGATGTGGACATCAGCGCGACGATAGCCACCAACACTCTGGCCAGCGGCGGTTCCCAGTTCCTCAGCCTCGTCGGCCGGTACACGGACACCAGCAACGCCTACCTGGCCCGGCTGGAGTTCGCCACCGCGCAAGCTGTGTCTTTGACCGTCCGCAAGCGCCTCGCGGGCACAGAGACATCCCTCGCAGGCGGCACCGTCACCGGCCTCACCCACGGCATCAACACCCGTATCGCGATCCGGCTCCAGATTCTCGGCAGCACCCTACGGGCGAAAGCATGGCTGGCATCCGCCCCCGAGCCACCAACCTGGCACGTAGAGACGACCGACAGCAGTCTCACCGGGGCCGGGCAGGTCGGCACACGCGCAATCCTGTCCAGCGCCTACACCGGAACCCTGCCCGCAGTCGCATCGTGGGCGGACTTCACGCTACGGGGAAGCCCGCAGACCATACAGGTCATCCGGTCCGTCAACAGGATCGTCAAGGCCCACCCAGCAGGCGCGGACGTGCGCCTGGCCCAGCCCACCATCGTCGCCCTGTAGGGCCAGATAGAGGAGGTGCGCCATCACAGCCTGGCTCGCTGGTATGCGGATCACCACCGGACGGCTGCTCGCCGACACACCGACCGTCACCACTGCCGGCCTCGACGCTGCTGCAGGATTCTCCGTGACTGATTTCCGGGGGGCGCGCAGCGGCAACGTGATCGTCCTCGACATGTACGTGCAGCGCACCGGGGCGGCCCTCGTCCTGACCTCCGGGAACCTGGCGGACACCCTGATCTGTACGGCGCCCGCCGGGTGGAGGCCCACGCAGGGCACGATCAGCAGCGCATGGGACGACGGGATCGTCGATGGCGGATTCGTCATCGGCACCGATGGGCTGTGCACCCTGCGCACCGCGTCCGGAGACATCGCCACCAGCCGAAACCTTCGCCTCCACATCAGCTTCATCGTCGAGTGACCAGCCCCGCCCCGCCTGCCCCGCGCCTGACGGCCCGGGGCTTTTCTCATGCCCTGGAGGGCTCATGCGCTTCGTTTCCCGTGCCCAGTGGGGTGCGCCCACCACGTCCTCCGCGGCGGCCATGCCGTCAGCCCGAGGGGTGAAATTCCACTACCTCGGCACCGACTACACATCCCGCCCGCACGACCAGTGCGACGACTACGTGCGCAGCATCCGCGCCTCCCACCTCGCGAACAAAGCCGAAAACTACGCCGACATCGCGTACAACCTCCTCGTCTGCGAGCACGGCCACGTCTACGAGGGACGCGGCGCCCACAAGCGCTCAGGCGCCAACGGCACCAGCGAACTCAACCGCATGGATTACGCGGTGTGCGCACTCCTCGCGAAGAAGGGTGGCGGCCTCGACGAGCCCCCTGAGGCGATGCTCGAAGGGCTCGACGACGCCCGCCAGTACCTGCGCGAGCGCGGGGCCGGCGCCTGGGTGGGCGGTCACCGCGACGGGCACCCGACCACGTGCCCGGGTGACGTCCTGTACGACTGGGTGAAGCGCGGAGCACCGCGCCCGTCCGGGGCCACGGGGCCGCCGCCCCCGCCGCCTGCCGGGGTCAAGAAGCCCGTGGTGGACCTGTCCAAGCTCATCGCCGCGGCCAAGGCCGATCCTCCGCGGCGCGGTACGCCGATCTCGTACTACGGGGTGAAGACGGTGGAGTCCGCGCTCGTCGCTGAGGGCCTCCTCGCCCGCGAGGTCGCTGACGGGCATTACGGCACGGCCACGATCACCGCGTGGCAGCGCCGCTGCGGCTACACGGGCAAGGACGCCGACGGTCTGCCCGGCTCCGAGTCCCTCAAGAAGCTGGCCGCGAAGCGCGGCTTCACCGTCACCGCGTGACCTCACCGAAGGAGATTCCCCCATGGCTGCACCCGTAGAGAAGAAGGTGTCCGTCGCCACCGTTGCGGCGTACCTCGGCAGCACTGGCCTGCTGGCCGTGCTTACCGCGCTCCAGGGCGACGCTGGCCTCGTCGACCCGCTGCCGGACCCCATGGAGCCGTTCGCTCTCTCGCTGATCCCGGCGGCCATCACGTTCGTGTCGGCCTGGGCGGCGCGGCACACGCACCTCGGGCCGTCCTCCGTCTGATCGACCACACCCCGGGAGGCACTCGCGTGGACACTGCGACGCTCGGCGCCGTCGGAACCATCGTCGTCGGGCTCGCAGCGGCCACCGCCGCATGGATCGGGCAACGCGGGTCCGCCCGCGCCACCCACCAAGGCGCCGTCATGACCGGCTACGGCGGACTAGTCAACGAACTGCAAGAGGAACACGCCGACCTACGCGAAAAATTGACGGCCGCCTACGCCGAACTCGCAGGCGAGCGAGCCGACAAGGCCGCACTGCAAACCCAGATCGCCACGCTACAGGCGGAGATCGCCGAGCGAGACCGACGGATCGCCGACCTAGGAGGGCCCACGCCGTGACGACCCGCACCCGGCGCCACCGCACACAGGGCGTCCTCGCCCGCAGCTGGCGACAGCTCGCCATCGCCGCGGTCCTCGCAGTCCTGTCCGGGGCCGTGGTCCTGGTGTGGCTACGGATCGACGCAGAGGCGCAGCGAACGGAGCAGGTGGCCGCGGAGGCGGACCGGCGAGGCGACGCCGAGGCGCGGAGGACGCAGCGGGTCGCGGCGGAGGCGGACCGGCGCGGCGACGCGGTGAGCACCTTGGCCGGGGACGTGCGGGTCCTGCGGGCGCAGATTCAGGCGAAGGGCGGCACGCCGGCGGTGCCGGATCCGGCGCGCGCGGTCGAAGACTTGACGGACCGGGTCGAAGTTCCGGTGCCGATACCGGGGCCGAAGGGGGATCAGGGCTCGCCTGGTAAGCCTGGTCGTGACGGCTCGGACGGCTCGGACGGCTCGGACGGGGCGGAGGGGCCGGACGGGTCGCCGGGCGGTGATGGCGTACCTGGCAAGCCGGGCGGCGACGGGGCACCAGGCACGCCCGGTGACGCCGGACCAGCCGGACCGGAGGGACCCGCTGGACCAGAAGGACCGGCCGGACCAGAGGGACCGCGGGGACCGGCTGGCGACAGAGGAGCGCAGGGCGAAAAGGGCGAGCAGGGCGAACGCGGCCGCGACGGTCAGACCTGCCCCGACGGGTACAGCCTCCAGCCCCCGCCCGACGACCCCGACGCGCTGGTGTGCCGCCGCGACGGAGCCCCACCGCCGGACGAGCCTGACCCCGCACCGCCGACCGCGTTCGGTCTGCCTGCCGACAGACGACGACTGTAGGAGCACCCCCATGCCGTTCCCTCCTGGTGTCCAGACGGTCACCCTCACTGGTCATCAGACCCTCGCGGATGGCGACGGGGTGCTGCTGCCGGTCCGGATTCGCCCCGCCCCGGCGCGCGTGGTCTCTGCCACGCACGGCGTCATCGTCAGAAATGACGAGCCAGTCGTCGTCATCCCCGATGCCGACGGTCAGTGGACTGTCACGCTCCTCGCGACGAACGCGACCGGCTGCACTCCGACAGGGTGGACGTACCACGTCGGGTCGGGAAGCACCGGCTGGCACATCTCGCTCCCGGCGTCGCTCGGTACGGTCGACCTGTCCGCACTCATCCAGGCAGGAGCCGACGAGGGCGACTACGTCCTCGTGCCCGGTCCGCCGGGCCCCGCTGGTCCGGCAGGCGCCACGGGGGGCACCGGCCCAACCGGAGCGACGGGGCCAACCGGGGCCACGGGACCTCAGCCGCCCCTCGGCGCGGCCGGGGCGGGCTCCACGGTCGCGCTCCGCTCCGACGACCCCACCACCACCAATGCCCGCACCCCGACCGCGCACAAGACGTCGCACGCCACCGGCGGTGGCGACGCCCTCACCCCGGCGGACATCGGAGCGCTTACCCAAGCCCTCGCCGATGTCCGGTACCTCCTCCAGGCCGGCGGGACGGTATCCGGCACACTCACGGTGAACGTGGCCACCTCGACCACGGCCGCAGTGGGCGGCGGCGTCACGGGCGACGCCTTCGACCGATGGCGGATGACCGCCGACGGAAGGCTCGCAGTCGGCCCCGGAACGGCGGCCAGGGACACGCTCCTGTACCGCGACGGCGTCAACTCGCTCCGCACCGAAGGGGCGTTCGTCGTCGGTGGAGACCTCAAGCACCTCGGCACCAAGGTCGGCTTCAACGGAGCGACGGCTGTCACTAAGCCCACCGTCACCGGGAGCAAGGGCGGGAATGCGGCCCTCGGTTCGCTGATCACGGCGCTGGCCGCCCTGGGCCTGATTACCGACAGCACCACGGCGTGACCACAGTCCCCCTGTCTGGCCTCCGGGCCAGGCAGGGGGCTTCTTTGCGTCCGGGGTCACGCTCGGCGTGCTGCCCCATCCGGCCACACCACATCCACCGGCAGCCCGGCGGCACGGGCCCCCTCGACAGTGTCGGCTGTGCCCCCGCCCTTCCCCGAGGGCGGAGTCCCGTCCCACACCGCGACCAGCCGATCGGCGCGCGTCAGCAGCTCGGCGTTCGCAGCCTCGTACGCCGCCCGGTTCGCTGTCTCGTACGGCAGCGTCACCACCTCAACGGCCGCCTCGACGAGGTGGTCGAAGACCGGCGCGTGCCCCGGTTTCACCTTCGCGGCCCGGTAGTCCTGCGAGGGGATCACCACCACCAGGCGCCCACCGAGCGCGACGACTTCCTCCGCGAACAGGGAGTCGGCCCCCGCAGCGATGCACGACACTCCAGTCAGATCCGCACCGTACGCAGCCAGCAGGCCCCGCAGCGCCGCCCGCACGAGGGGGACGCTCTCTCCGGTCAGATCCATGTGCCCGGTCACAGCGAGCGCCGCCATGCGCCCTCCTCAGCTCGACAGCAAGTCGCGGATACTATCTCGCGCTTCCCAGACAGGGCGCGACACCTGGTGCCCCACGGTGTACGGGTAAAGGTGCCCAAGCTGCGCCCGGACCCGACCCGACTGGGTGCACCGCGCGGCAGCGACCGCACGGTGCGTCTCCTCCGCTCCTCCGCTGACATCGCCGACGAGGAAGTGGCACTCGGCGAGGCCGATCCGGTCGAGCGCGTGGGAGCGGCCAGCCTCTGCGCCGCGCGAGGAAAGCGCCGCTCGGATCTCAGCGGCGGCCTGGTCCGCATGCTGCCGGGGGTTCTGCCGGGCGAGGTCGAGGAGCCGACCGCCAGTGACCCCGGCCAGCTCGGCCTCGTCGAAATAGGCGATCCAGTACGGCTCGGCCTCGGCAGGACCCGCGTCAGCGAGGGCTTCGGCCGCCTTCATGGTGGCCCGCTTGAATCCGGCGGTGCGCCCCTGCGCGGCGTACGCCCACGCCTCACGGGTGTGGAGCATGGCCCGGACGCGGGGGCCGATCGAGTCGCGGGCGCCTTCCTGGGCGAGCTGGATGAGCTGAAGCGCGTCATCGGGGCGGTCGCGGTAGAGCATCTGCCGGGCCATCCCGGCGAGGACGTTGGCGCCGAGCACCTGGTCTCCGCCCGCATGCGCGGACCGCAGGGCGAGCCGGTAGTACTCCTGTGCCCGACGGTGCAGGCCCGAGTCCCACGCCATGGTCGCCGCGGTCCCGGCGAGCTGCCCCATGATCCGGTAGAGGCGCGTCTCGATCTCGGGTGCCTGGTGGTCGTCGAGCGCGCCAGCCACTTCGGCGAGCTGTCCGAGCACCGCTTTGCGGCGGAGTCCGCCGCCGTACTGGTGGTCCCACTGGCGGAACGCGCGGGCGGTCGTCTCCAGTTCGTCTATCTCGCGGAGTCCGAGACGACCACGGCGCGCGGGAGCGGGCAGCCCGGCAGCCGGCTGGAGCCAGCCCTCCAGGGAGTCGAGTAGCGCGGCGCCGGTCACTGCCGCTCCGGCCAGGGCGCGTGTGATCGCGCGGCGGTCCATCACGAGATCGCTCCTCGTCAGGTCTGCGGCCAGGTCGGTGGTGGCATCCGGTCGCCACGGGACCTCGCTGGCTGCTGGGCGAGCGCCCGGCGACTCTGGCGGGTGCTGTGTCTGCTGTTGATGCTCCCAGGGGCGCGGAGCGAGCCCGAGCAGGCCGCCCGGGATGCGGAGGCCGTCGGCGATCCGACGCACCACGTCGAAGCTGGTGACGCGCTGGCTGCCGCTGATGATCGTGGACACCTTGCCGGGGGTGAGCTGGCAGGCGGACGCGATGCGGTTCTGGGAGAGCCCGCCCCACTTTTTGATCAGGGCGAAAGCGGCGGCGAAGTCGTGCTCAATGAGTGCTGCCCGTACGTCTGCTCTGTCGAGTACGTCGGAGGCGAGCGGGCCGGGGGTGATGGCATCCATGGGGGCCGACTTCCGGAGCGATCCTATGCACGCGTGGGCGCCTTACTGGAGCAGAAACGAGTGTATTACCGGCTCGGTAACCCCCGCTGGTCATCCCGCAGTTGCGTGTCCCGGACGACACTATGGGCAACGGCAACCGGCTACGACGGGGGATGACCCACCGTGAGAACAGCAGCAGCGGCAGCGTTACCGCCCGTAGAGACGCTGTCCCAGCGCCAGCAGCGGGGCATGGACTGCGTCTGGTGCGGCATCACCCTGACTCCGCGCACGGCCCTCGACCTCGGCCCGCAACCGCTCCGCATCCTCGACCACGCCACCCACTGGTACCCGCGCGCCTGCGTGTCCCGCTGCGGCGCGTACCGGGCACTGCTGGCACACACCGCCGGATGCCCCCGCTGCCTCGACGGGTGCCCGACCGGGGACCGGCTGCGGCAAGCAGAACGCGAGGCACAGCGATGACACAGTGCCCCATGGGCAACCACGCGTTCCCTGTCGAGGACGACGACCGCGCCCACTGCGACGAGCACGGGGTCACCCTGCTCTGGCGCGGCGACCCCATCACCGAGAACGACCTCGGACGCCGGCCACCGGCCCGACCGAAACAACCGACACCAAGGAGCATCATGAGCGAGCAGCCACGCATGACTGATTCCGGAAAGCACGGCGGCGCCCCGTCCGATAAGCCGTGGACGCCGCCACCGTCGCCGCCGTCCCCCGATGGCAGCGGCCCTGGCAAGTACACCCCCGGGAGCTGATGTGACGACCGCCCACCAGGGCGGGCACGCCGCGCTCGTAGAGACCCTCTACGAGCGCGGCCTGCTCGACGAGACATGGCGCGCAGTCTGGCACGCAGTACCCCGCGAACCGTTCATCCCCCAGCAGGCGTGGCGCCAAGGCCCCGCGGACTGTGAGCCGCTCACCACAGACGCTGAGCGCCTCGCCCTGATTCACTCGGACGAACCGGTCGTCATCCAGCTCGACGACGGACGACCGGGCGGCCCTGGCATCGCAACGTCGTCCAACAGTCAGCCCTCAATGGTCGCGCGCATGTTGCGGCTGCTGCTCGTCGAGGACGGCCACCGCGTGCTGGAGATCGGGACGGCGTCCGGGTACGTTGCCGCGCTCCTCTCCCGACGACTCGGGGATCCCTACGTCTACAGCGTGGAGATCGACGACGGTCTCGCGCACCACGCTGCTGATGCCCTGCGTGCCGCCGGGCATCAGCCGAACCTCGCATGTGCGGACGGCGAATGGGGCTGGCCGACCGAGGCACCGTTCGACCGAATCATCGCCACGTGCGCGCTGAGGCAGATTCCGCACCAGTTGGTACAGCAACTGCGCCCGGACGGTGTCATCGTCGCGCCCGCGGTCCGGGACTTTTGGAGCGGTGCGGTGGTTCAGCTCACCGCCGACGGCCAGGGCTCAGCCGCGGGCCGGTTCCAGGGTGGTGCGTCGTACATGCCGATGCGCTCACACCGTCCACCGGCCGGCGCGGCGGTGGACGGTTCGACCGCCCGGCAGACCGCCTCGGACCTCGATCCGTCCGAGCTGCTGACGCTCGGGTTCGCGCTGTACGCGGGCACGCGCCTGCCTGGTGTCCGCATGTGGCACGCGGGGAGCGATCGTGTGCAGGTGTGGTTGCAGGACCAAGACGGATCGGCAGCCACGGCCGCCACAGGCGAGGACGCGTGGGAGTACGGTTCGCGCGACCTGTGGCAGGAGGTCCAGCGGGTGCACCAGGAGTACGTCGCGCTCGGCTGTCCCAAGTCGAGCGACCTCGGGCTGACGGTGACTGCCCGGGGCCAACGGGTGTGGCTCCATCGCCCGGAGCGGATCATCGAGGCTGCCCCAGAGCGCGTTACCGCTTGAAAGACCGCCCCGGCTGGCGTTCCTCCGCAGTGGCCGGCCGGGGCTCACCGTACTAGGTCGGCGAGGGGTACCCCGATCGCGTCGGCGATGAGGAGCAGCGAGTCGAGCAGCACGGATGCGTGGCCCTGTTCGATGCGGTTGTACGTCGCCCGGTCCATGCCGGCCTGCGCGGCTACGGCCTCTTGCGTCAGGTTTGCGTGGAGTCGCGCTGCGCGGATCTGGTCCCCGATGGCCCGGCGGCGGGTGAGCACCCAGGCGGGCAGCATATCGGAGCGTGGCACCTGTCAACGCTCACGGGTTCATGATCGAAAATATGTAGGGTCAGCCCTACATTATTTGATCTTGACTCACGTCGGGTATCCACCCAGTCCCCCAGTCGGCCCTCCCCGCACTCCCCCAGGCTGCGGCGGAGTGGCCGCTAGGCCCCCGGCCCTTGCGGTCGGGGGCCTAGCCATGTTCCCGTGCCATTGCCCGTGCGCTGCGGATGGGGCGCTTTGCACTCACCCGGGCGCCCCCCAGGAGTGATCGCGGGAGAGGGTTTGGCCATGGCCAAACCGACGCCTGTTCACCCTCCCCGAGCGTCACCGAAAAGGGCGCCTATCGCCCGTTTTTCAGCATCACCGCAGGTCACAGCAGGGTCAAATATCAGGTTCAAGTCCCGTCACTCACCCTGAACGATCAAGCCCTGACCTGCGAAAACAGGTCAGAGCTTCTTCGCGTCCCGAACTTGGGAACACGACGGGAACACAGCCCCCACGCCAGTCGTATCGTGGAGATCACCGACCCCGGCGCGCGGGACCTCGCGGACCGGCTCGTCGGTGCCCGGACGACTACAGCCTGCAGCCCCAGGGATGCCCCTGACGCCCTGGCGTGCCGCGCGAGGGGGCATTCCGAGCCCTCCCGACTCCGGACAGCTCGCAGTCGCCTGCACACGATTCGCATGAGCAGCAACGCCCCCTGTTCTTCCTTCGGGGAGGGCAGGGGGCGTCTTTCGTGCCCGCCACCCAGCCCCTGCGCGGGCAATCTGCCGCAATCCGCAGGCAGCATCCCGCTATTCCGTCGCATCCTGGTTCCCCAACCAGCCACCCCGGAGGGCCACATGACGCTCAGGTTCATCGGCACCACCAGCGACGACGGAGACTGCCCGACCCTGTACGAAGTAGAGGCCACCAGGGACATCCTCGTCCAAGGCGAGCGCGTGACCGACCCCGAACACCTGGCCAAGCTTCGCGACGTCAAGAACTCCGAGACCTTCGTCATCGTGCCACGCGACCTGCTCACCCGCTTCGCCCCACGCAGCGAGCCCGCCGACATGGTCCGGTTCGCCGAAGTAGCCCACCTGTTCCGCGACTTCTCGCACACCGCGTGGCGACTGGAGACCCGTCGCTCCTATGCCTCCGACCGCACCAGCCCCAAACGGCAACGCTGGCAGGCAGGAGAAGACATCACCGCTGAGCCGTTCGACGACAACCAACGTCCGCGAGCAGCATGCGCAAGGGAAGCGCTTCGAACGCGTCCGCCTGGTCGACGACCCGCCCACCGAGGGGCAACGGTTCCTCCTCGCCAGCGGGCTCGGCAACGTCGAAGCGGGCGAGGACATCCGCAACCTCACACGGGCGAACGCCGAACGATACGGCCTACCGGACTTCGACTTCTGGCTGTTCGACTCCCGCATCCTGGTGCGGTTCGTCTTCGACGAGGAAGACACCACTCTCGGCGTCATCGTCAGCGAAGACCCCGCTGAAGTCCTCGCCGCATGTCAGGCACGCGACACGGCTTGGCACCACGCGATCCGTACCGCCGACTTCCAGACGCAGGTACGTTCCACCATGTGAGCACAGACTTTCAGAACGCCCGTGTCGCCCTCGGCGCGCGGCTTCGCGAGCTGCGCGCCGAAGCAGGCCTCGATGGCAAGGGCATCGCTGCCGTACTGGACTGGCAGCGCTCCAAGGTGTCACGCCTGGAGACCGGCAAGCAGACGGCTACTGCGGATGATCTGACTGACTGGGCTGCCGCGGTTGGCCGGCCGGACCTCGCGGGGGAGCTGAAGGGCCGCCTGTCGGGGATGGAAACGAAGTACCGTTCGTGGCGACGGCAGTTGGCTGGGGGGCACCGGGCGCGGCAAGAGCTCGCGATCGCGGAGACCAAGGCGACGCAGACGATCCGGGGCGTCGAGGTCGCGCGCATCCCGGGCCTGTTCCAGACGGCCGAGTACGCCCGGCACACCTTCGAGGCGAACGCCGAATTCCGGCAGCTCACGAACGACGTCGAGGACGCGGTGCGGACCCGCATCCGCCGTCAGGAGGCGCTGTATGAGCGCGGCCGACGGTTCCGGTTCCTGATATGGGAGGGCGCCCTGTACGTGCGGACCTGCCCACCGGGGGTGCACGCGGCCCAGCTTGACCGCCTGGTGAGCCTGATCGGCCTCGACACGGTGGAGCTCGGCATCGTGCCCCTCGGTGCGCAGCTTCGCCGTACGCCCGCTCACGGTTTCTGGATCTACGATCAGCGGCTGGTCATCGTCGAGACGATCAACACGGAGATGTGGCTCGACGACGAGGACTCGATCCGGCTGTACGAGCGGGCATGGGACTGGCTCGCCGAGGCTGCGGTGTACGGGGCGCAGGCGCATCGTCTGATCGGCCGGGCGCGGGCCTCGCTCGACGTCACGTAAGCAACCCGCGCCAACCGGGCGGTGGGCGCACGCAATCCCGCACAATCGGCCTGCAATTGCGCTGCAGCGCTCCGTACGGTCCGGGCATGGACCCAGCAACCCGCCCCTCGGGGGCATCCGATGCGGGACCGTCCGACTGGTGCGACTGGCACAAGGGACCGTCCGGCACGGCCAAGCACGTCCAGTCCGTCGACCGCCCGTCCGGCTCGCCCTTCGCTCTGTACGCCTGCGCGCCGTGCCGCGAGCAGCGCGGCCTCACCGCCGTCGAACAGCCCGCTACTCCGGTGCGCGCGTCATGAGCCGCGCGACGGCAGAAGCCGTACGCCCCGCCGGGCTCTCCATCTGCTGGGAGCCGAAGCCCGATACCCCGGTCCGCTGCTGCACCATCCAGGACCCCCAGCACGACGGTGACCACTTCCACGAGTACCCGGGCGCCTCCTGGTCCCGCGATGTGGGCGAGAAGCGGTGACCGCCTCCAGCAAGCTGGACAGCGCCGCCTACACGACCGGGGTCTGCCGGATCGGTGAACACAAGATGTGCCACGGCAACGAGGACATCAAGGCGGGCGGGCAGATCGCATTCCGACTCCGCTGCGCGTGCACATGCCACAGGCGCCCGCAGGCGACGCCCTGAAAGAGGGACCGGTGAGGGCTCGGACGGCCAGGAAGGTAACCCGTCGTCGGGCTGCGGTGACAACGGCTGCTACACCACCGCGTAGCAAACAGCAGTGAAGGCGGCCCCGCGCTGGGAGACTTCGGGCCGGGCCGCCTCTCGCGAAGGAGAGAGCGATGGCAAAGACCGTGACGGGCGCCGGCCGCGTGAGCGTGTTCCCGCTGCTGCACATCTGGCCGGACACCTGGGGCGTCGTCGCCTACACGACGAGCGGGCACTTCGGGGACACCGCGATCATCGGCTGTATCCCCATCGCAGACGTACCGGACGTGCACGTGATGGACGTGGCCGCCCGTCACGCCGCCGACCACGCCCGCCGGGCGCACACCGAATGGGCCATGTGCACGGGCTGGAGTTCCCGTGTGGTGCCCAAGCCGCGGACCCTGGACCTGCGCGGCACCCCGTGGTCGCTGGAGCTGGAGGAGACCAGCGAGCTGGAGTCCGCCGTGTACGGGCACCGGAGTCTGAGAGTCGGCCACTTCACGCTGACCAGCGCTGACCACAAAACGGCGGACGAGCATCTGATGAGTCAGGCCCGCAGCGTGCTGCCCGCTCGTGCCGGCGCGCTCGTCACTGCCTGACGAGGACCACTGGAACCCAAGGAGAACCGGCCAGGGCTCCTCCGTACCCGCTCATGACGACGCGCGGGTCACCAGTCGGGTGGGGAGCACGATCTGGCGGGGGGCGAGGGCCCGGGAGGTCGTGGAGCCGGCGGCGGCGATCTCCGCGAGCAGCACCCGGGTCATCTCCCGGCCCATCTCCTCGATGGGCCAGTGGACGCTGGTCAGGGGCGGGTCCATGCGGTGGGCGATCGCCGAGTCGTCGAAGCCGACGAGCGCCACGTCGCCGGGGACGCTGCGGCCCCGCTCGCGCAGGACCTGGCGGGCGCCCGCCGCCATGACGTCGGAGGCGGCGAAGACGGCGTCCAGGTCCGGGCGGCGGTCCAGGAGGGCGGTCATCGCCAGGCGGCCGCCCTCTTCGGTGAAGTCGGCGGGGGCGATCAACAGCTCGTCCGCGCCGAGGCCGGCCTCGGCCAGGGCCCTCCGGTAGCCGTCGAGGCGGCACTGGGCGCCGTACACGTCGAGGAGTCCGGTGATCGTCCCTATGGTGCGCCGGCCCCGCGCTATGAGGTGGGAGACGGCGCCGCGCGCTCCCGCCACGTTGTTCGCGTCGACCCAGGCGAGCGGCTCGTGCTCGGAGCGGCGGCCGCTGAGCACGGCGGGTATGCCCAGCTGGACCAGCAGCTCGGGGAGCGGGTCGTCGGCGTGTACGGAGACCAGCAGCACGCCGTCGACCCGGTTGCCTGCCAGGTAGCGGGCGAGGCGGCTGCGTTCACGGTCGTTGCCGACGATGGTGAGCAGCAGTTGCATCTCGGTGTTGTCCAGGGCGGCGCCTACGCCCCGCACGATGTCGGAGAAGTACGGCTCGGCGAAGAAACGGGACTCGACCTCGGGGACGACGAGCGCGATGGCGTCGGTGCGGTTGGCGGCGAGGGCGCGGGCCGCGCGGTTGGGTACGTACCCCAGCTCGTCGACTGCTGCCTCGACGGCTGCGCGGGTCTCCCGGCTGACCTTCGGGGAGCCGTTGACGACCCGGGAGACGGTGCCCCGGCCGACGCCCGCCCGTGCCGCCACTTCCTCAAGGGTCGGCCGCCCACCGCTGCGGCCTCTGATTCCACGAGTCACCCTGCCCCGACCTCCCCATATCGTGCGCCGTCCGGCGCTGCGCAATATCTCATAGCGGTCCCGGACCGCAAATCCTGCCGTCCGGCGCCTTGACACCCCCGCAAGGAGCCGCGAACCTTCAACACATCACACATGGGAGCGCTCCCACACTACCTGCTCCGTTCACATCCCGCACGTTCCCCGCCCGGGCCGCAGCATCAACTTGCCTGCTTAGCAGCCAAGTTGGCCGGGGTCGGCACGTCAGGGCACAAGGAGGACGCAATGCGCACCAGCATCCGAAGGCCTCAACGGGCGGTCGTCGCCGTCGCGGTGGTCGCACTCGGCGCCGGGCTGCTCGGCGGATGTGCCGAGGACGGCGACGAGACGGGCGGCGGCTCACCCGGCGGTACGAAGGACACCAAGGGCAGAACCACGATCCGGATCGGCACGTTCGGCGTATTCGGCTACAAACAGGCCGGGCTCTACGACGAGTACATGAAGCTCAACCCCAAGATCGCCATCCAGGAGGACGTGACCGAGCGCGTCGACACGTACTACCCGGAGCTGCTGACGCACCTCGCGGCCAACAGTGGCCTCCAGGACATCCAGGCCATAGAGGTCGGGAACATCAACGAGATCGCCACGAAGCAGGCCGACAAGTTCGAGGACCTGTCGAAGGCCGCCGGCGTCGACAAGTCGAAGTGGCTGGACTGGAAGTGGTCGCAGGCGACCACCAAGGACGGCAGGACCGTCGCGCTCGGCACCGACATCGGGCCCATGGGCATGTGTTACCGCAAGGACCTGTTCAAGAAGGCCGGGCTGCCGACCGACCGCGAAGCCGTGGGCAAGCTGTGGGCCGGCGACTGGCAGAAGTACGTCGACGCAGGCAAGGACTACAAGGCGAACGGCCCGAGCGGCACCACCTTCACCGACTCGGCGGCCGGTCTCTTCGCCGCCGTCAACAACGGCTACGCGGAGCGCTTCTACAACGCCAGGGGCGAGCTGATCTACAAGGACAGCCCGGCCGTGAAGACCGCCTGGGACCTGGCCATGCAGGCCGCCGAGGGAGGGCTGACCGGCAAGCTCAAGCAGTTCGACAAGGCCTGGGACCAGGCGTACGCCAACGGCACCTTCGCCACCGTCTCCTGCCCGCCGTGGATGCTCGGCTACATCAAGGAGAAGGCGGGGGCGGCGGGCGAGGACAAGTGGGACGTCGCGGCCGCCCCGAAGCCCGCCAACTGGGGCGGCTCGTTCATCGGCGTGCCCAAGGGCGGCAAGAACGCGGCGGAGGCGGTCAAGCTCGCGGCCTGGCTGACGGCGCCCGAACAGCAGGCGAAGCTCTTCGACAAGCAGGCGAGCTTCCCGTCCACCCCGCCGGCGTACGACATGCGGGCGGTGTCGGGGGCGAAGAATCCTTACTTCGGCGACGCGCCCACCGGGAAGCTGTTCGCCGAGGCGGCCCGTGGCATCCCGACGCTCGTCCTGGGGCCGAAGGACCAGCAGATCGGTACCGCTTTCGGTGATGTCGGCATCCTCCAGGTGGAGCAGCAGGGCAAGAGCCCGGGCGAGGGCTGGAAGGCGGCCCTGAAGGAGATCGACAACGCGGTGGACGGCTGATGCGTCCGTACACCGGCCAGGAGGCCGCGTCCCCTTCGGCGGGGGACGCGGGGGACGCGGCCGGACTGCCTGATGACGCAGCCGGACTCCCCGGGGACCCGGCCGGCCGCGCCACTGGGGCGCACCCGGACCGGCCGGGGGTGCTGCGGCGGCCGGTGGAGGCAGGCGGCGGCCGGCGCCGGGCGTGGCGGAGCAGGCGCTACCGCTGGGACACGAAGTACAGCCCGTACGCCTTCGTCGCACCCTTCTTCCTCTTCTTCGCCGCCTTCGGGCTCTTCCCGCTCCTCTACACGGGCTGGTCGTCGCTGCACAGCGTCGAGCTGACCTCGCCCGACGACATGCGGTGGGTCGGGCTGCGCAACTACACCCGTCTGCTGCAGGACGAGTTCTTCTGGAACGCGCTGCGCAACACCTTCACCATCGGGATCCTCTCGACGGTGCCGCAGCTGGTGATGGCGCTGGGCATCGCCCATCTGCTCAACTACCGGCTGCGCGCATCGGGCTTCTTCCGGGTGGCGATCCTGACGCCGTACGCCACCTCGGTGGCGGCCGCGACGCTCGTCTTCGTGCTCCTCTTCGGGCGCGACTACGGGATGATCAACTGGGCGCTGGACGCGGTCGGGCTCGGGAAGGTCGACTGGCAGAGCGGGACACTGTCGTCGCAGATCGCGGTGTCGACGATCGTGATCTGGCGGTGGACCGGCTACAACGCGCTGATCTATCTGGCGGCGATGCAGGCCGTACCGAACGATCTGTACGAGTCGGCGGCGCTCGACGGGGCCACGCGCTGGCAGCAGTTCATCCACGTGACCATTCCGTCGCTGCGCCCGACGATCCTCTTCACGGTCGTCGTCTCGACGATCGGCGCGACCCAGCTCTTCGGGGAGCCGTTGCTGTTCGGCGGGGCGGGCGGGCAGAAGGGCGGCGCGTCGCACCAGTTCCAGACGCTCGGGCTCTATCTGTACGAGCAGGGCTGGTTCAACTTCCACCTCGGGCGGGCCTCGGCGATCGCCTGGGCGATGTTCCTGATCCTGCTGATCGTCGCGGGGATCAACCTGCTGGTCGTCCGTCGGCTGAGAAGGGGCGAGAAATGACGTCGAACTCGTCGCCACTGCGGGAGCGTTCACGGGTGCGTTCGCGGGTGCGTTCGCCGGGGCGTTCATCGCCGGGGCGTTCGCGTGCGCGTTCGCGGGCCGGACGGCACCTGCACGGTGGTCCGCTCACCTACGCCGTGCTGGTCGTCTTCACCGCCGGGTCGCTCTTCCCTCTCGTATGGACAGCGATCGCGGCCTCCCGCAACAACACCCGGCTGTCGCAGACACCGCCCCCGTTCTGGTTCGGCGGGAACCTCTTCAAGAACCTCCAGACGGCGTGGACGGACGCCAACATGGGGCTCGCCCTGCTCAATACGACGGTGGTCGCCGGGACCATCGCGCTCGGCACGGTGCTGTTCTCCACCCTCGCCGGTTTCGCCTTCGCGAAGCTGCGGTTCCGGCTCAAGAACGTACTGATGCTGCTGGTCGTCGCCACGATGATGGTGCCGCCGCAGCTCAGCGTCGTACCGCTGTTCATGACGGTCGCCGAGCTGGAGTGGACCAACCAGCTCCAGGCCGTCATCCTGCCCACGCTGGTGTCCGCCTTCGGGGTCTTCTTCATGCGCCAGTACCTGGTGCAGGCGCTCCCGAGCGAGCTGGTGGAGGCGGCGCGGGTCGACGGCGCGAGCAGCCTGCGGATCGTCTGGCACATCGTCTTCCCGGCCGCGCGGCCGGCGATGGCGGTGCTCGGCATGCTCACCTTCGTGGCCGCCTGGAACGACTTCTTCTGGCCGATCATCGCCCTGACCCAGGAGAACCCGACCGTGCAGGTGGCCCTCGCCAACCTCGGCCAGGGCTTCGTCCCCGACCAGTCGGTCATCATGGCCGGCGCGCTCCTCGGCACGCTGCCGCTGCTGCTGGCCTTCGTGCTCTTCGGGAAGCAGATCGTGGGCGGCATCATGCAGGGCGCCGTCAAGGGCTGAGCTGGCCGACCTGGCCGACCTACCTCCTTCTCTCGTGAATCAGGAGCACTTCCATGTCTCGTACGACCGAGAGCTTTCCGCCCGGATTCCTCTGGGGCACCGCGACCGCCGCGTATCAGATCGAAGGCGCGGCGGCGGAGGACGGCCGCACGCCGTCGATCTGGGACACCTTCAGCCGTACGCCCGGCAAGGTGCTCGGCGGCGACACGGGTGACGTGGCCGTCGACCACTACCACCGCATGCGGGACGACGTACGGATGATGGCGGACCTCGGCCTGGGCGCGTACCGCTTCTCGGTGTCCTGGCCGCGGGTGCAGCCGACCGGGCGGGGCGCGGCCTCCGCGCGCGGCCTGGACTTCTACCGCGCGCTCACCGACGAGCTGCTGGCGGCCGGTATCGAGCCGAGCCTGACCCTGTACCACTGGGACCTGCCGCAGGAGCTGGAGACCCCGGGCGTCGGCGGCTCCGCCGCGTGCGGCGGCTGGCCGGAGCGGGAGACGGCGTACCGCTTCGCGGAGTACGCGGGCCTGGTCGCCAAGGCGCTCGGCGACCGCGTCTCGCTGTGGACGACGCTCAACGAGCCGTGGTGCAGTGCGTTCCTGGGGTACGGCTCGGGGGTGCACGCACCGGGCCGTACCGACCCTGTGGCCGCGCTGCGCGCCGCGCATCACCTGAACCTGGGCCACGGCCTGGCGACGCAGGCGCTGCGTGCGGCGCTGCCGGCTGGCGCGCGGGTCGGCGTAAGCCTCAACCCGAGCGCGGTGCGGCCGCTGACGCAGTCGCCGGGGGACGCGGACGCGGTACGCCGTATCGACGCGCTCGCCAACCGGATCTTCACCGGCCCGATGCTGACCGGGGCGTACCCGGCCGACCTCCTCGCGGACACCGCGCACCTGACCGACTGGTCGTTCGTCCGGGCGGGCGACGCGCAGACGGTGGCGCAGCCGCTCGATGTGCTGGGCATCAACTACTACGCCCCGGCGGTCGTCTCGTCGGCGGACGGCGTCCCGTCCGCCGACGAAACCGCCGCGCGCCGCGACGGTCACGGCGCGAGCGACCACTCCCCCTGGCCGGGTGCGGAGTCGGTGGTCTTCCACCAGCCGCCGGGCGAACTGACCGCGATGGACTGGTCGGTGGACCCGACGGGCCTGTACGACTTGCTGATGCGGTACACCCGCGAGGCCCCCGGAATCGCGCTGATGATCACGGAGAACGGCGCGGCGTACGACGACAAGCCCGGCCCCGACGGCACCGTCCACGACCCGGACCGGATCCGCTACCTGCACGGCCACCTGTCGGCGGTGCGGCGGGCGATGCGGGACGGGGCGGACGTGCGGGGCTACTTCCTGTGGTCGCTGATGGACAACTTCGAGTGGTCGTACGGCTACAGCAAGCGCTTCGGCGCGGTGTACGTCGACTACGAGACGCAGCGACGCACACCGAAGTCGAGCGCGCGGTGGTACGAGCGGGTGGCGCGGACGGGGGTGCTGCCGTACCCGATGCTGGACGAGTGACCACGCCACGAGCTGCCCGGCGAGGCGGCGCGGCGTAGTCTGGAAACGGCCTCGGGGATCGCTCGTTACCCGCCACGGGAGGCGGATGATCATGACATCGCTCGTACACAAGAACTTCGATTCCGCAGATGAGACCCGTCCCTTCGAGGACAGCAAGGGCAGGCTCGACCTGATCACCACCGACCGCGGCCCGGTGGGCCGTGCGGTCTTCGAGCCGGGCTGGCAGTGGTCCAAGCACGTCAAGTCCATCGCTGGAACCGACAGCTGTGAGGCCGCCCACGCCGGTTACATCGTGAGCGGCCGGATGAAGATCGTCATGGACGACGGCGAGACGGGTGAAGTGGGACCGGGCGACTTCATCTCCATCGCGCCCGGCCACGACGCGTGGGTGCTGGGCGACGAGGCCTGCGTGACTCTCGACTGGGTCGGATTCGGGGACTACGCCGTGCCCGGCAAATGATCCCGTGGCCGCCGAGGGGCGGCGATGAGCCATCCGTGTTGTGATCGAGGGAGGAACAGCTACGCCCCCAGCACCCCAGCGCGGGAGGATCCCCCCATCATGGCTATGAACAAGCAGCTCAAGGCCCGCGAGATCATGACCGGCGGAGTGACCTGTGTCGGTGCGCATCAGTCGCTGTTCGAGGCGGCGAAGATGATGCGCGAACTCAACGTCGGGTGCCTGCCCATCTGCGGTGACGACAACCGGCTCACCGGTCTGATCACCGATCGGGACATCGTCGTCAACTGTTGCGCCGAGGGCGTCGACCCCGCATCGGTGCAGGCCGGGACGATGGCCGGGCAGGTGCATTGGATCGATGCCGACGCGGACGCCGACGCGGCGTTGGAGACGATGGAGACGCATCAGATCAAGCGCCTCCCGGTGATCGACGTCGTCGGCGGCCACCGCCTCGTCGGCATGATCACCGAGGCCAACCTCGCGAAGAACCTCAGCGACGAGCAGATCGCGGAGTTCGCCGCGCGGGTCTACGCGACTGCGGTGGCGTAGACGGGCGCGACGGGCGTCACGGGGTGCTCCGGGCGCTCAGTCCTGCAGCGCCGCCAGGCCCTTGCGGAGTTCTTCCGGGTTCATCACCGGAAACAGCTCGAGCTTCGCGCCGAGCTCCCGGAAGAACGGCTCCGCGATGGACGGCATCTGGGAGCTGTCTTTCATGTCGAAGACGAAGGTGCAGGCGCGGCCTCCTTCGGAGGGCCCGAAGTAGGCCGCCTCCGGCTTCAGCCGTTCCATCATCGACTCCATGATCTTCGGCAGTCTGCCGCTCGTGATCGCCTCGGACGAGGTGTTGGTGTCCATGACCGCTCGCAGCATGACTCTCATCGGGTTCTCTCCTCGCGCGCACCACGACCTGCGCGGCCCTGCCGCGCACGCTGAAGCCGGGTGACGTCCCGCTCAGCCTCGCCTCGGCATCCGTGGGCAGCAACCTGTCGCGGTCCGTCCGGGCAAGCGGCGCGGGCAAGCGGCGCACCCCGTCAGGTGTTCAGGCCGGCTTTCGGCCGGGGCCCGGGGCCCCGTTTGCGCCGGCCCAGCCGGTGGCCGTTCTGGCGGCCTGCCGGTCGTCGGGCGTCGAGCGCGATCCAGATGCGGACCTCCGTACCGCCGAGCACGGAACGCCCGATGCGTACGTCGCCGCCCGTCGACTCCGCCACCCGCCGCACGATGTCCAGGCCGAGGCCCGTGGACCCGTCCCTGCCGCCGCTGTTGCCGCGTACGAGGGCCGCCTTCGGGTCCACGATGCCGGGGCCCGCGTCGGAGACCAGGACGATCACGGCGTCGTCCGCGTTGTGGACGTCCACGGAGAAGGCCGTGGTGACCGGTGTGTGGCGGAAGACGTTGCCGAGCAGCGCGTCGAGGGCCGCCGCCAGCTCGGGTCTGGCGACGGGGATGCGGACCGGGCGGTCGACGCCCGCCAGGCGTACCTTGCGGCCCTCGTCCTCCGCGAGCGCCGACCAGAAGTCCATCCGCTCCCGTACGACCTCGGACACGTCGCAACCCGCGCCGGGCCCCGGGACCGCCTGGGTCTGCGAGCGCTGGTCGCGCGCGGTGCGGATGATCGTGTCGACCTCGCGTTCCAACTGCTCGACCGCCGCCCTGGTCTGGTCGGCGGCCGGCCCCTCGCCCAGCGAAGCGGCGTTCAGGCGCAGCACCGTCAGCGGGGTGCGCAGGCGGTGGGAGAGGTCGGCGGCCAGTTCGCGTTCGTTGGTGAGCAGCTGGACGACCTGGTCCGCCATGGAGTTGAAGGCGACGGCGGCGGAGCGCAGTTCGGTCGGCCCCTCCTCCGGGACGCGCACCCCCAGCCGCCCCTCCCCCAGGTCGTGCGCCGCGCCCGCGAGCCGCTGAGCGGGCTTGACCATGCGTACGCCGAGCCGGTCCGCGACCGCCACCGAGCCCACGATCAGGGCGATGCCGACGCCCGCGAGGACCAGCCAGGCCGTCGCCACCCCGTTGCTGACGTCGTCCTCGGGCACGAACACCTCGACGACGGCGATCTGCCCGCCGGCGATCGCGGTGGGCTGGAGCAGCGCGAACCCGCCGGGCACCTCCGAGATCGAGGCGCGGCCGATCCGCCGGGTCGTCTCCAGGTCCTGCGGGGTGGCCCGGCGCTGCCCGATCTCCAGCGGCCCGCCGCCGTCGGCGGACGCCGGTACGTGCACGGCCATCCGGCCCGCGATACCGACCTCGGTGGTCTGCACGGCCCGGTCGAGCGAGTCGCGGTCGGTGGCGATGGAAAGGGTGGGGCCGATGGTCGCGGCCCAGCGTTCGGCGTTGGAGAAGGCCCGGTCCCTGGCCATTTCCTTGATGACGAGCCCGAGCGGTACGGCGAAGGCCACCACCACCATCGCGGTCACGGCCAGGCTCACCTTGACCAGCGCCCATCTCATCGCGGCGGTTCCAGCTTCACCCCGACGCCCCGCAGGGTGTGCAGGTAGCGCGGGCTGGCGGCCGTCTCGCCGAGCTTGCGGCGCAGCCAGGACAGGTGGACGTCGATGGTCTGGTCGTCGCCGTAACTCTGCTGCCAGACCTCGGCGAGCAGCTCCTTGCGCGCCACGACGACGCCGGGCCGCCCCGCGAGGAACGCCAGCAGGTCGAACTCGCGTCGGGTCAGGTCCAGCGCCCCGCCGTCCAGCTCGGCCTGCCGGCGCAGCGGGTCGACGGTCAGCCCGCCGACCCGCAGCACCCGCGACGGCGGCTCGGCGCCGGAGGCGCGGGAGCGGCGCAGCACGGCGGCCATCCGGGCGGAGAGGTGTTCGACCGAGAAGGGCTTGATGAGGTAGTCGTCGGCGCCGTCGTTGAGCAGCCGTACGATCTCGGCCTCGTCGTCGCGCGCGGTGGCGATGATCACGGGTACGTCGGTGATGCCGCGCAGCATCTTCAGCGCCTCCGACCCGTCCAGATCGGGCAGACCGAGGTCGAGGACGACCACGTCGAAGCGGATATGGGCGACCTCGCGCAACGCCTCCAGCGCCGTACCGACGCTGCGCACCGTGTGGGCGGCCTCGGTCAGGTGACGGATGAGGGCGGAGCGCACGAACTGGTCGTCCTCGACCACGAGCACACTTGCCATGGGCGGCACGCTACGCCATCCGGAGGACGGCGGGCTCTTGGAGACAGCCCCGCCCCGCGTGGGGCACTATGGCCGGGATGCAACGAGGATTCGTACACACCATCGCCTGGTCGCTCGCCACCGGCGCGGCGGTCACGCTGTCGTGGTGGGGCGTCCACACGGTCATGAGCGGTACGGCGTACGACCCTCCGAAGGCCCTTCCGATCCCCTCCGACCTGCCCGCGCGCGGCACCACCGCACAGGGCCCGAAGCCGCGGTCGTCCGCCACCGGCCCCGCGCGGAAGAAGCCGTCCGCCGCTTCGCCGACCCGTTCCGCTTCCCCGTCGGACGCCGGGAAGGGCGGGGACAGCGCGTCCCCGGGCCGTACGCCGTCCAAGCCTCCCAAGGCGCCCCGCAGCCCCTCGGGCGCGGGCGGCGCAGCGACAGGGCGGGCGGGCGCGGCGGGGACGGTGAAGAGTTACGGCACCGGCGGCGGCCGGGCCACGTTCGACCTGGGCAAGAGCTCGGCGACGCTGGTGTCGGCCACCCCGGCCACGGGCTGGTCGATGCAGGTGTGGACGACGCCCACCTGGATCCGGGTGGAGTTCACCTCGGGCACGGCGAAGGTGTCGGTGTTCTGCACCTGGCACGACCACGCGCCGTCGGTGGAGATCGTCGATTCCTGAGAAGCGGGCTCGGCCCGCTATCTGAGCCTGCTCGGCCCGCTAGCTGAGTTTGCTCGGCCCGCTACTCGAAGACCGAAGCCGGCGGCTGCGGCGAAGCCGTGGCCGCCGCGTCGGTGACGGCCGCCGCGCCGCCGGTGAAGTCGGCCAGCTCCCGGCCGTGTTCGACCCGGCCAGGGTGCGGGTCGGTGGCCACGCGGCGGGTCCAGTCGGCGACGGGCAGCGTACGGTCCGACGCCAGCAGCACCGCGTTGCCGAAGCGCCGGCCGCGCAGCACGGCCGGGTCGGCGGCCAGCGCGAGGCCGGACCACACGGCGGCGGCGGTGGCGATCTGGCCGCGCAGGTAGGCCAGGGGCGGGCCGTCGGCGAGGTTCGCGGCATAGAAACCGCCGGGCTTCAGCACACGGCGTACGTCGCCCAGGAACTCGGCGCTGGTCAGGTGCGCCGGAGTGCGCGCCCCGCTGAACACGTCGGCGATCACCAGGTCCGCCCAGCCGTCCGCGACCTTGGCGAGCCCGGCGCGGGCGTCGAGCGACCGCACGCGGATCCGCGCGCCGGCGTCCAGCGGCAGTTCCCTGCGCACCAGTTGGACCAGCGGCGCGTCCACTTCCACGATCTGCTGGGTGGAGCGGGGCCGGGTGGCGGCGACGTAGCGGGCCAGGGTGAAGGCGCCACCGCCCAGGTGCACGACGTGCACGGGCTGTCCCGGCGGGGCGGTGAGGTCGACGAGGTGGCCGAGCCTGCGCTGGTACGCGAAGTCGAGGTGGGCGGGATCGTCGAGGTCCACGTGGGACTGCGGGGCGCCATCGATGAGCAGGGTCCGGGCGCGCGGGCGGTCCGGGTCGGGTATCAGCTCGGCGAGCCCGCCGTCGACCTGCTCGACGACCGGCTCGGGGGCGGCGCGCTCACGCCGCTTGTTCTTCTTTGCCACGCAACCAGTATCGGCCTTCGCGGCTGGGGAGTGTTTTAGAAGTAGCGTCGTCCGCCCGGAGGGCGGGTCTCACGTGGTCTGGTGCGTGCGGTCGCAAGGCGCCGGGATGGTCTCGTAGCGGAGCTACTAGGGCATTTCGGCAACGCGGCGAACGTGCGCGCCAGGCCGCGCGAGACAGACGGGACTTCTAACGGCCTGGTGCGCGATAGGGGGCGGATCAGCCCGCGGCGTCGGATGCGGTGCATCGCAAGGCGGCGGAGCGTCCTCATAGCGGAGCTATTAGGGCGTCTCACCAACGCGGCGAGGTGCCGTAGCCGGCGTCGCGGGCCCGTCCCCTATCGCGCACCAGGCCGTAAAACACGACCTGGGGCGGCGCAGACGTTGAGCCCGGCGTCACCGGGCTCAGCGGACACGGTCGGCCGCTTCGATCAGCCGGGCGGCCTCTCCCAGGGCGGCTCTGAGCACGTCCGGATCGGTGACCGCGCCCGTGTGGGTGGGCGGCAGGAGCCAGCCGGAGCCGCCGACGGGCGGCTCGGGGACGGCGGGCGGCGCGCCGGCCGGCACGTCGGCGGGGATCCGCAGCCCGCGCCCCGAGGTCTGCGTACAGGCGCTGCCCGGCAGGTCCCAGGCGTCGGCGGTGCCTGGCGGCACCAGGAAGCCGAGGGTGTCACAGGGGCCGTCGTGCAGGACAGGGCCGACGGCGGGCGCGGAGGCCGAGGCGCGGCGGATGATGTCCACCGCTTCGAGGCCCTGGCGCACCGGGACGGTCACCAGGTCGCACGGTTCGGGGGCGAGCGGGGGTGGGGCCAGGGCAGCGCTGGCTTCCTGGGTGGGCCTGTGCCGCGCCGTGGTCCGCGAGCCGCTGATCTCCATACCGGCCTCCAACATGGGAACCCCTCCTCGCTCGAGTGGGAGCCGCGCTCCCTCTCCTCATGCTTCAACGCGCGGCGCTGTCAAGGGCTACGGCGCCGCGCCGCCGCAAAGGATGGCAGTTCATGGCAGATCGTGGGAGAGATATCCCGTTTGTATCGAAACTCCGCGTGTTCGAGTCGTCACAGCCGGTACGTTCGTGCTCCGCCGGAGCACGCGAACCTCGCGGGAGGCCTTGGCCATGACGAACACCGACTTCCGCCGCCTGCGAGGGGCTCGTTCACCGGCCGAATTCGCCGCCGCCGTACGCAGGGCGGCGCGTGAGATCGGTGAACACGTGGCCTGCGACGCGCGCTACATCGGGCGCGTCGAGGCCGGCGAGATCCGCTGCCCCAACTACGCGTACGAGCGGGTCTTCCTGTACATGTTCCCCGGCCTGACGCTGTCGGACCTGGGCTTCTCGGACCGCGAAACGGTACGTGGCAGGGGGGCACGCGCCACCACGACCCCAAGCGCCACCAGGCCCCCAAGCGGCATCACGATCCCAAGCACCAGCGACGAGGAGAGCGACGTGCTGCGTCGCGCGTTCATGACCGGCGGCACCACCACCGTGGCGGCCGCATCCCTGGGGTTCGGCGCTGCGACGCCGAGCGCTTCCGACGTCGTACGCCGACGGATCGGTGACGCGGAGGTCAGCGCCGTGGAGGACGCCGTCCGCCAGATCCGGCTGCTCGACGACCGGCACGGCGCCGACGGCCTCTACCGGCGGGCCGCACAGCCGCTGCGTACCGCGTACGCCCTGCTCGACGCCAGTACGACGTCCCGCAGATCGACGGCCGACCGGCTGCACAGCGGCGCCGGTGAACTCGCCCTGTCCGTGGGCTGGCTGGCGCACGACTCGGGCCGTTTCGACGACGCCCGCTCGCACTACGCGGAGGCACTCGCCACCGCCCGGGCGTCCGACGACCCGGCGCTGGAGGCCCACGCGTTCAGCAACTCGGCGTTCCTGGCCCGCGACACGGGCCGGCCGCGTGAGGCGGTGCGGGCGGCCCAGGCCGGGCAGCGGGCGGCGCGCGACCTCGGTTCGCCGCGACTGTTGTCGCTGCTCACGCTGCGGGAGGGGGGCGGCTGGGCGGGGCTCGGCGACCGTACGGGCTGCGAACAGGCCCTGATCCGCGCAAAGTCGCTCTTCGCCCGCGGCGCGGCCGACGCCGACCCGGAGTGGATGAGCTTCTTCGGCGAGGCGGAGCTGGCGGGGCTGGAGGCGCAGTGCTGGTCGGCGCTGGGCGACTGGGCGCGAGCGGCCCGCCACGCGCGGCGCGCGGCGGCGCTCCAGGACCCGCACTTCACCCGGAACCTGGCCCTCTACAGCGCGGAGCTCGCCGACGACCTGGCCAGGGCCGGCGCGCCGGACGAGGCGGCGGCGGCGGGGCAGCAGGTGCTGGATCTGCTGGAGCAGGTCCAGTCCTCCCGTATCCAGACGATGCTCACCGCGACGGCCCGCGTCATGACGCCGCACAGCCGGTCGCCTTCGGTGGCGCCGTTCCTGACCCGGCACGCGAACGCGGCACGCGGCGCGTAGCCACCGCCGGGGCTCCGCGTAGCCACCACCCCGGCTCGGCGCAACCGCAATCGGGCCTCGGCGCAGCCGCGATCGGGGGCGCCGGTCAGCCCGCGAGGTGGCCGACGTCGTTCCAGCGCTCGATCGCCGGGTCGCCGTACGCCCACCCGAGGACCGACAGCGACGTCGGGTCGAGCCGGATCCGGGCGCCGAACGAGACGTCCTGCCCGATCCAGCGCGCGCCCAGCGCCCGCAGGATGTGCCCGTGCGCGAAGACCAGCACATCGCGGTCGGCGGAGCGCGCCCACGCGATGACCTCGTCCGCACGGTCGGACAGCTGCGCGAGCGTCTCGCCGTCCGGCACCCCGTCGCGCCAGATGAACCAGTCGGGCTGCCCGGCCTTGATCTCGGGGGGCGCCATGCCCTCGTACGCCCCGTAGTCCCACTCCATCAGCGCGTCCCACTCCTCGGCCCGGTCGCCGAACCCGGCGAGCGCACAGGTCTCGCTCGCCCGCACCAGCGGGCTGGTGCGCACCGCGACACCGGGGAGCCCGTCGAGCGGCGCCCTGTGCAGGCGTTCGCCGAGCAGCTTCGCGCCGCGCCGGCCCTCGTCGAGCAGCGGGATATCGGTCCTGCCGGTGTGCTTGCCGGACAGCGACCATGCGGTCTGTCCGTGCCGGGCCAGCAGGATGCGCGGTTCCATGACGAATCTCCCTGAAGCGTGCGAAGGGCGCCGTCCCGCCTGCGGAACGGGCCGCCGTGACCATCATCGCGCACAGGGCGCGCGAGCAACCTCCCGGGCGATCCGAACGTCCCACTACTCGCGCACGTGACGCGCACGCGTGCTTCACTCACACACCACTCACGCACCACTCACACACAACCAAACCTTTGGAGAGCGTTCGAATGCAGGCCACCACGGACCGCTCCAGACCCCGCTGGTGGCCCGAGCTGCTGCTGCTCGTGATCGTGTACGGCGCGTACACCGGCGGGCGGCTGCTGGTGCGCGGGGACGAATCGACGGCCGTCGAGCACGGTCTGGCCCTCCTGCGGGTCGAGAAGCTGCTGCATCTAAACGCCGAGCACCCCCTGAACCGGCTCTTCACCGAGCACGCCTGGCTCGGCATACCCGCCGACTTCGCGTACGCCACGCTGCACTACCTCGTCACTCCGGCGATCCTTATCTGGCTTTTCCGCCGGCGCCCCCTGCGCTACCGGGCCGCGCGCACCTGGCTGATGCTCTCGACGCTCCTCGGACTTGTCGGCTTCACGCTGATGCCGACGTGCCCGCCCCGGCTCCTCGAAGCCAGGCACGGATTCGTCGACACGATGGCGCAGTACAGCGCGCACGGCTGGTGGGGCGGGGAGGCCAGTGCGCCGCGCGGTCTCGGCGGGATGACCAACCAGTACGCGGCCATGCCGAGCCTGCATGTGGGCTGGGCGCTGTGGTGCGGGGTGATCCTGTGGCGCCACGGGCGTACGCCGCTGTGGAAGTGCCTCGGGGTCGGGTACCCGCTGGTGACCACTTTCGTGGTGATGGGCACGGCCAACCACTACTTGCTCGACGCGCTCGCCGGCGCCGCCGTCATGGCGCTCGGAGCGCTGCTGACCAGGCCGTTCCTGCGGCTGGCCGACCGGGCCCTGGTGCGCGTCGCGCCGGTGCGGGGCAGCGCCGGTAGGCCGAGGTCCGTCGTTGTCGCCGGCGTTGTCAGTGCCGGATGCGAGACTTCTCCGGGTGAGCGAATCCCTGGGCAGCGGACCCGAGCCGACACCCCCGCGGGTGCCTCCGCAGGCGACAGCGCCGAAGCCGGCGAGGACACTCCGGCAGCGGCTCGCTGAGCTGCGCGGCCCCTCGGTCGCGCCCCAGCCGCTGGACGCGCGCGCCCTGGCGGCGCTCGCCGCGAACCCCGGCTGCAAGCGGCGCGCGCTGCTGGACGGCGCAGGGGTGAACAAGGCGGCGCTGGCCGCGGCGCTCGGCTCACCCTCGGCGTTCGGGCAGTCCCAGTTCGCCTTCATGCGGGGCAATGCCTTCGAGGCCCGAGTCAAGGGCGACGGCGGTACGGAGCTGATGCGGCTGCTGTACGCACGTATGGGCGGCGGCTGCGAGCCGCCCGTGCCCGGCGAGACCCTGACGCCCGACCTCTCGGCGGCCGGACCCGAGGGCCGGGCCGCGCGTACGGCGCTGTCGCTGCGCGAGGCGACGGCCGCCGGCGTGTGGACGCTGCTCGACCATCCGATGCTGGCGCTGGAGGTGGCGGGCTCACCGGCGTACCTGGAGCCGGACGCGGTGGTGGTGGGCCCCGACGGCCGCTGGACGGTCGTCGAGATCAAGTCCTTCCCGATGATCGACGACTCGGCCGACGCGGCGAAGGTCGGCGCCGCGGCCCGCCAGGCGGCAGTGTACGTACTGGCGCTGGAGAGGGTCGCGGCGAAGACGGCGGGCGCGGATGTCGCGCACTCCGTGCTGCTGGTCTGCCCCAAGGACTTCTCAAACCTTCCGGCGGCGTCGGTCGTCGACGTACGCAAGCAGCGGTCGGTGACCCGGCGGCAGCTGGAGCGGCTGACGCGCATCGAGGACCTGACGGCGGCGCTCCCGGCCGGCACGACGTTCGACGTCGAGCGCGGGGTGGACGAGCTGACGGCGGCGGTCGAGGCGGCGTACGCGCCGGACTGCCTGGCCGCGTGCGAACTGGCTTTCCACTGCCGTGGGAAAGCGCGGGCGGGCGGCGCGGTGGAGGCGCTGGGGCGCAGCGTGCGGGGGGAGCTGGGCGGGCTGACGACGGTCGACGCGGTGCTGGCGGCGGCGGAGGGCGCGGCGGGCGACCCCGCCGACCCCACGGTGGCCGCGCTGCGCCGGGCGTCGGCGTTGCGCTCGGAGGCGCTGGCGCTGGCCCTCGCGGAGCCCCGGTGCTGACGCCGGGCGCCGGGCGGGCGCGGGTACAGGTGCGGGTGCGGTCGCGGTCGCGGGTGCCTGCGGCGCTGCCTCCGACCCGCCCCTTCCCCGCTGCGACTGCGGCTGCGACTGCGACTGCGACTGCGACTGCGACTGCGACGCTGTGCGGCTCCGCCGCATGGGGGGCCCGCCCCGGGCCCCGCTCCTCAAACGCCGGAGAGGCTGGACGGTTGCCGCACGGCGAAATCCTGCGCCTGCACCATCCAGCCCTGCACCGTCCAGCCCGTCGAGGGGGCCCCTCCATGGGGGAGCTTGCGGACACGCCGGGAGGGCGTCCGGGGGACGGGGGGCCTGCCCCCCGCTTCGGGAAGAGGCGGGTAGGGGAACAGTCCCCCGCCGCACGGAAGGTCGCCGCCGCATGTCGCTGATCACCACCCTCGCCCGTCTCGACGCCGTACGCACGGGCCGCGCCCACCCCCTGACCACCGTCCGCCACCGACACCTGTCCGACCACCCCATGGTGATCGTCCCGCTGACCACCGCCGGCGAGGCCGGCGCCCCGCTCGGCGCGCTCGTCGGTACCGACCGCGGCGCCCCACGGCTGCTCGCCGTCACACAGCCCCGCGACCGCGACCTGCGGTTCGCGTTCCTCGCCGCGCTGGCCGAAGAGGTCCTGCCGTACCTCGACGGGTACGCCGACGACACCGAGGTGGCCGAGCGCGCCGAGAGTGACCCCGCGACCGGCAAGCGGGTCAAGGTCGAGGTCGAACTGTGCCGGGACGCACCGCAGTTGATCGTCCCCAGCCGGGCCGGCGTCGAGTACGTCAGGCTGCTCGGCCGCTCGACGCGCTTTCGGCGCACCGCCGAGCAGGACCCCGACACCCCCTACCCCGCGCCCCCGCACATCCCGCTGCTCGGCCGCTGGCTGACCCACTTCGGCGAGCGGGCCCGCGTCCCGGGGTCCTCGTTGCTGCTCGCGGCGACCGACCTGCTGAGCCGGCACTGGGCGACCGGGCAGTCCAGCCTGGAGGACCAGCACCTGGGCGCCCTGCTCGCCTGGATCGCCCCGGGTGACGCATCCAGCGACTGCGGCGCGAAGGCCGCGCTCCGCGCCGAGCTGGACCGGGACACACAGGGGCAGTTGGTGTGCCCACCGGCCGGCCCCGCCACCGACCCGGCGTTCGACAACAAGCTGCTGGCACCCGCCATCGACCGCCACGACCGGGCCCGCAAGGCGCTGGCCGCCGCCGAGGACGGCCTGGCCGCCGACGCCCACCTCGGCGAACTGACCGCCGCCGAACAGCACATCCGGGAGCTGCTGGCCCGGCAGATGCGACCGACCTGGGACGCCGTGTGGCGCGGCCTGGACCTGCTGCGGGAGCTGCCCGAGGGGGCCAGGGCCACGGACCGCTGGACGCGCGACCGCTGGTCGTACACGAGCCACCGCGACCGCCTGCTCGCCGGTGAGCCGCCGCAGCCCCGGCGTGACGACGCCGTGACCGCCGCCCGCAAGCTCGCCTCCCGCGAGAGCGCGCAGGCCCAGCTGGAGGCGCAGGAAGCCCTGGACGATCCGTTGGTGATGGCCGGGCGCCGACTGGCGGGCGAGGCGTTCACCAGCGAAGTCCTGGACGTGGTGATGACCATGAGCGAGGGCAAACGGCCGAGCCCCCGCCCCCTGGTGACCGTACGCACGGACGACGCCCCGCACCTCGGTGAGCGCACCAAGGTCTACCGCTCGCTGGACGGCAGACCGCAGACCGCAGAGTTCGTGCGCTGCGAACCCGAGCCCGGCGTCCTGGTGCTGCGGGTGACCGACAAGATGGGGCGCGGCAAGGAACCGGCGCCCGGCTCCGTGCCGGAGAAGGGCGAGCGGGTGTGCTGGACGCTCTTCGAGCACGACCAGCGCGGCGGCCCGCAGCTCCCCGACCCCGAGGCGACGCCCTGGACCCATGGCGGCCCGCCGGGCGCGTCGGCCGAGGACGCCCGCCCCGACCCCGTCACCCCGGAGGACCTGCTGTGAACCACCCCGCCGCCGGGGCGCGGACCGCGTTCGACCCCGGCACAGAGGCCGCCCGCGCGACCGCGGCGATCCTGCACGACACGCTGCACGGCGCCCACCGCGGCGTCGTCGTGGACTCCCCGCCGGGCGCCGGCAAGTCGACCCTGGTGGTGCGCGCCGCGCTCGAACTGGCCGCGGTGGGAAGCCCGTTGATGGTCGTCGCCCAGACCAACGCCCAGGTCGACGACCTCGTGCTGCGGCTCGCCGAGAAGGAGCCGGACCTCCCCGTCGGCCGCCTGCACAGCAACGACACCGACCCGTACGACAAGGCCCTGGACGACCTCGGCAACGTACGGAAGTCGGCGAAGGCGGCCGACCTGGCGGGCCTGGGCGTGGTCATCTCGACGGCCGCGAAGTGGGCGCACGTGAAGACCACGGACCCGTGGTCGCACGCGATCGTCGACGAGGCGTACCAGATGCGGTCGGACGCGCTGCTGGCCGTGGCGGGGCTCTTCGAGCGCGCGCTGTTCGTGGGCGACCCGGGGCAGCTCGACCCGTTCTCGATCGTCGGCGCCGACCAGTGGGCCGGGCTGTCGTACGACCCGTCCGCCAGCGCGGTGTCGACGCTGCTCGCGCACAACCCCGAGCTGCCGCAGCACCGCCTGCCGGTGTCCTGGCGGCTCCCGGCCTCGGCAGCGCCGCTGGTCTCCGACGCGTTCTACCCGTACACGCCCTTTCGCAGCGGTACGGGCCACGGCGACCGGCGGCTGACGTTCGGCGTCCCCTCCGACGGCTCGGGCCCGGACCGGGTGCTGGACGAGGCCGCGGATTCGGGCTGGGGCCTGCTGGAGCTGCCGGCCCGGCACACCCCGCGCACGGACCCGGAGGCGGTACGGGCGGTCGCCCAGGTCGTACGCCGCCTGCTGGACCGGGGCGGCGCGGCCGTCAGCGAGCGCTCCCCCGACCCGGTCCCGCTGACGGCGGACCGCATCGCGGTCGGCACCGCCCACCGCGACCAGGCGGCGGCGGTACGGTCGGCGCTGGCCGGGCTCGGGGTCACGGGCGTCGCGGTCGACACGGCCAACCGCCTCCAGGGGCGCGAGTTCGACGTGACGGTGGTGCTCCACCCGCTGTCGGGCCGCCCGGACGCCACGGCGTTCCACCTGGAGACGGGCCGCCTGTGCGTGCTCGCCTCACGTCACCGGCACGCTTGCGTCGTGGTGTGCCGGGAGGGCGTGGCCCAGCTCCTCGACGAACACCCCTCGACGGAGCCGGTGCAGCTGGGCGTGACGATGAAGTTCCCCGACGGCTGGGAGGCGAACCACGCGGTCCTGGCCCACCTGTCGGAACACCGCGTCCCGTACCAGCCGTGAGCCCGCGGGTGACAAGCCGCCCGGCAGACCCGAACGCCGGACGGAGTCCGGCACGCCGCCGGAGGCGGCCGATTGCTGCAGCCCCGACGGCTGGGAGGCGAACCACGCGGTCCTGGCCCACCTGTCGGAACACCGCGTCCCGCACCAGCCGTGAGGCGGAGGCCGCGAGGCCCCGGCTTCGGACCCGGCTTCGGACCCGCCGGGCCGGGGCCGGAGGCCTACTTGCGGTGACGGGGACAATAGACGGTGGCCATCGAGCACACGTGGCCAGGAGAGGAAGGACCCACCATGGCGGAACCCGAGCGCACCGAGCCGCGGCTGCGCCCCGCGCCGCTGCTCTTCGAGCCTTCGGAGGCAGCCGCCGACCCCGAGCACTTCTTCGACCTGGAGTCGATGGAAGACCCCGCCGAGCTGCTGGAACGTGCCACGGAGCTGACCCTGGCGTTCCGGACCGCGACCGACCGGGCCGTCGAGTACCAGGCCGTCGCCGCCGCCCAGCTGGCCGACCCGAAGCGCTTCGACCGGCTGTCGGTGGCGGACATCGCGCAGCGCGCGGACTGGACCGAGGACTACGCCAAGAAGATGGTCGAGTTCGGGCGCGACCTGCTGCGCGGCCCGAAGAACCCGTAACGGCCTGATCCGCCCCCTATCGCGCACCAGGCCGTAAGCCCGCACCCGTGAGCCCGCACCCGTAAGTCACGGGCTCTTGGCATATGTCCGGCGGGCAAGATACTCCCTCCCCGCCCCCGCGTCCCCATTTCCGCAAACCTCCGAAAACGGATATCCCCGGGCGGGTAGTTCTGGTTCCATGACCGCCTGGAAGCGAGACCCCGCCCCCTCCGAGATCCAGCGCAACGCCCCCGCCCAGGTCACCCCCGCAGGCGCGGCCTGGCTCGTGTCAGCGGCGGCGTACCCGCGCAGCACTCTCTCGCTCTGGGAGGCCCGCCCCACCGCCCCCGGTGTGCTGCCGTGCGGGACCGCGTTCGACGTCGTGAACGTCCCCGCGATCTTCGGGCGCCGGATGCTCGACCGGTTATGGGCGGACGGGCCCGGCACCGGCCCGGTCGCCACCCATCGCGGCCGCATGCTGCTGTTCACCAGCCCCGGCACCGCCTGCCGACTGCCGTCCCTGCTCGAATGGGAGGAGTGGGGCAGCGCGGCGAGGACCGACGAGGCGGGGCGGCAGCGAGCGATGCCGCCGGTGCTGTGCCACGGTTCGGGCGACGCCGTGACCGTTCCCCCGCTGAGCGCCCCGGCCGGCGCCCCGGCCGCTCCCACCGGCGCGGGGCCGCGCTGGCTGGTCGCCCCCGACGTACGCCATCCGTGGCTGCCGGGGCCCGATGCGATGCTCTGGGCGTGCGTACGGGCGGCCCGCCCGGCGCCCTCCGCAGAGCCCCCGATATCGATTTTTCCTCGCGCCGATCAGGGTGCTAAGGTCTACGACGTCAGCAGGCGCCGCTAGCTCAGTTGGTTAGAGCAGCTGACTCTTAATCAGCGGGTCCGGGGTTCGAGTCCCTGGCGGCGCACAGACGGGAAGAGCCCCTCGCGGAAGCGGGGGGTTTTTTCGTGCGTGCAGACGAAGGCCTAAGGCGCTACCCCGTGAACCCCACGCCCGGCGTGATGCGTACCGTCCACGCCCCCGACTCGGTACGGTCCGCCACCTCCACTCGCGTGCCCTCCCCCGGCACCGTGAACGTCTCGCCCTCGCGCACCGGCGCGTCCGCCAGCGGGGGATACACCGAACGCTCCCAGCACGCGTCGGTGTCCGGGTGGGCGTCCACCACCTCGACCGGCCCGCCGCCCGAGGGCGGCCCGTTGCGCACCCGGTAGATCAGCACCCCCTCCGTGCACAGCGCCCGGTCGTTGCCGGCCGCGCCGCGTGCCTCGACGGCGATGACGCTGCCCTCCCCGGTCCGTACGACAGCGAGCCGCGTACCGCCCTTGTGGCCGCGGGTCCGCTCCGCCGCCAGCGGTTCCAGCGTGAGCCGGGTCTCGCCCACCCCCGACACGCAGGCCACCTCCGCCCGGTCGAGCCAGCCGAGCTTCCACTTGTGCCAGCCGAAAAGCTCGGGCGCGAGTCCGAACTGGCTTCCCATGACGTCCCAGTCGCCGACGTGCGTGTCCCAGTCGCCCTTGCCGTCGACCGGCCGGTGGTAAAGGTCCGGCAGGTCGAAGACATGGCCGGTCTCGTGGGCCAGCACATTGCGGTCGGGCGGGTGCTGCTCGAAGACCGTGACGATGCGGCGGATGGGGTGGCCGTCGGCGCGCAGCGGCTGGTCGAAGTTGACGACCTTCGTCGCGTCCGAGTCGACTCCGGGGGCGTCCGGGTCGGCGACGAGGTAGACGATGTCGTGCTGCGCGAAGTCGACCCGGGAATCCGCCGCGGCCACCGCGTCACGCAGATACGCCGAGCGCCGTCCGGGGTCCCAGTCGCGCTCTATGCCGTACGCCGTGGAGTCGTGCGGCATGTCCACCCAGTCGGGCTGGGGGTGCGGCCGCAGGTCGAATCTCCCGTACGACGCGCGCCGGAAGAAGTCGCTGGTGGCGGGGAAGTAGTCGGCCGCGAGCTGGTCGGGGGTGGTCATGGGCGGCGAGTCGGGGAAGGACAGAAAGATCATGACCGCGTCGAGGGTGCGAAGGGGGCGCGGGTACGCCTGGTTCCAGGTGTCGAGGCCGAGGGAGTGGTGCGCGGCCGTACGGGTCAGCACACAGGGCCCGCCGCTGCTCTGCGCGGCGATGGCCGGGCCCGCGACGAAGGAGGTCGCGGCGAGCGCCGCGAGGGAGGTGAACGCGGCCGCCGCACTGCGCAGGCGCTGGCGCCGGCGTGGCGGGGACCGGTCGACTCCCCCGGGTGTCTGCTGACGGACCACGTCGACCTCCGGGGACGGAAATACGGGGCAGCCCACCTACATTGCTGTGTTTTGACTGGGTATGCCCTGTTCCGGTGCCCCACTCGGGTGACGGCCCCGCCACCACCGTGACCCGCACGCGCCCGGCGCGTCATCGGTGAAATTTGAGTGGAGCCTCCACCGTCCGACGTCGAGACGACACTCCGGTGAGATCACAGAAAGTCACAAAAGATCACCTGGGCAACATTGCTAGGCGCATCCGTGCAGAAACGATCGTTCGCGGGCTCCGGGTGCCCGGCTTCACTGTGGCGTAGCTGGATCGGCCGTCCCGTCAGCCTCTATGATCGGCACACTTTCCCTGCACGCACCGTGGGGAGTCCGCCCCGGGCGGTGGCCGCCTCCACCCCGCCGACGCCCCCGACGACATCTGTACGCGATCAATGCACTGCGGGAGCGAGCGGTGAGCGGAACCTACGAGGGACCCGGTTCAGCCCCCCACCCCAACCGGCCGCCCGTCACACAACGTCACCTCGTGGGCCTCTCGGCGTCCGACGAACGTGACTGCCGGGCCGCCTTCCAGGCCGCGCACCTGCCCATGGCCGTCATCGACCGCGAGGGCCTCGTCGTCTCCGCCAACCACTCGCTCGCCGGCCTTCTCGGTTCGGACCCGTCCCAGCTGCACGACCGGGCCGCGGCCGACCTCCTCGACCTGGCCGCCGACGCCGCCGGCTCCCGTGCGTACAGCGATCTGCTCTCCGGCCGTCACTCCCACTTCGACTGCACCCGCAGGCTCAAGCACGCCGACGGGAGGTCGCTGTGGGCGGAGGTCACCATCACGCCGGTGCCGGACAGCGGCACGCTGCTGCTGTCGGTCGCGGACATCAGCGACCGGCGCGAGCTCGAGGCGAAACTGCGCCACCTCCAGATGCACGACCCGGTGACCCGGCTGCCCAACCGCACGCTGTTCTTCGAGCGGCTCACGACCGCGCTGGAGCACGCGCATGGGGCGTACGACGGCATCGACGAGGCCGGCACCGGCCGGATCGGCGTGTGCTACTTGGACCTCGACGGGTTCAAGGCCGTCAACGACACCCTCGGCCACCGCGTCGGCGACCGGCTGCTGACGGCCGTCGCCGACCGGCTGACCCTGTGCGCCGACAGCTACGGATACGCGCGGGCCGGCAGCCACCTGGTCGCGCGCCTCGGCGGCGACGAGTTCGCCCTGCTCGTCGAGGACTCCACCGGTACGGAACAGCTCGCCGACCTCGCCCAGGCCGTGCTGACCACGCTCCAGAAGCCCTTCGACCTCTGCGGCCAGCGCCTCGCCGTCTCCGCGTCGATCGGGGTCGTCGAGCGGGCGGCCGCCGGGACGACGGCGACCGGGCTGATGCAGGCCGCGGACACGACGCTGTACTGGGCGAAGGCCGACGGCAAGGCCCGCTGGACCCTCTTCGACCCCGAGCGCAACGCCCACCGCATGACCCGCCAGGCCCTGTCCAGCACGCTGCGCCCGGCCGTCGAGCGCGGCGAGTTCCGGCTGGAGTACCAGCCGCTGGTGGAGCTGGAGGGCGGGGGCGTGCGGGGGGTGGAGGCGCTGGTGCGCTGGGAGCACCCGCAGTTCGGCACGCTCACGCCGAATCGGTTCATCTCCATCGCCGAGGACGACGGTTCGATCATCCAGCTGGGCCGGTGGGTGCTGCGTACGGCGTGCCGGCAGGCCAGACAGTGGCAGATCGCGCACCCGAACACCCCGCCGATCTTCGTCAGCGTCAACGTCGCCGTACGTCAGGTGTGGGACTCCGACCTGGTCACGGACGTGGCGCAGATCCTCGCCGAGACGGGGCTGGCACCGAACCTGCTCCAGCTGGAGCTGACCGAGTCCGCGGTGATGGGGTCGGCCGGGCGGCCGCTGCAGGCGTTGCAGGCGCTGAGCGACATGGGCGTGCAGATCGCCATCGACGACTTCGGCACCGGCTACTCGAACCTCGCCTACCTGAGCCGGCTGCCCGTGTCGGTCCTCAAGCTGGACGGGTCGTTCGTCCGGGGCTTCCAGTACGACGAGGGCGGGCACCCCAACCCCGCCGACGAAACGATCGTCGAGGCCCTGGTCCAGCTCGCACACCGGCTGGGGCTCACCGTCACCGCGGAGTGCGTGGAGACGACCGGACAGGCCGCGCGACTGCGCCGGATCGGCTGCGACACGGGCCAGGGATGGCTGTACTCGCGGGCGGTGGCCCCGGAGCGGATCGCCGAGATGATCGCCGTCAGCCCACAGCGGGTCTGACGGCGGCCACCGGGAGCGTGCTCAGGGCCGGGCAGACCGTACGCGTCGGGTGCTCAGCCGCGGGGAAGACCGTACGCGTCGGCGATGAGCTCGTACGAACGCAGCCGGGCGTCGCCGCCGTGCGCGTTGGCCGTGATCATCAGCTCGTCGGCGCCGGTCCGCTTGGCCAGGTCGTCGAGGCCGGAACGGACCTCGTCGGCGGTGCCGTGGACGACGTTGCCGAGCCAGCCGTCGACGAACTCCCGCTCCAGATCGCTGAAGCGGTACGCCTCGGCCTCCTCCGGCGTCGGTATCAGCCCCGGCCGCCCGGTGCGCAGCCGGACCATCGACAGCGCGCCGGTGAGCACCTGACGGCGGGCCTCGCGCTCGTCGTCCGAGGCGAGCGCCGAGACACCGATCAGGGCGTACGGGGCGTCGAGTACGGCGGAGGGCCGGAACGACTCGCGGTAGAGGTCGAGCGCCGGAATGGTGTTCTGCGCCGAGAAGTGATGGGCGAACGCGAACGGCAGGCCGAGCGTGGCGGCGAGCCGCGCGCTGAACCCGGACGAGCCGAGCAGCCAGATGGGCGGCCGGCCCGAAGGCCCCTGGACGGGGCCGGGAACGGCGTGGATACGGGCGTAGGGGTGCCCGTCGGGGAAGTCGTCGTCGAGGAAGCGGGTCAGCTCGGCGAGCTGCTGCGGGAACTCGTCGGCGCCTTCCCGCAAGCGGTCGCTGCGCCGCAGCGCGGCGGCGGTCGCGCCGTCCGTGCCGGGCGCCCGGCCCAGCCCGAGGTCGACCCGGCCGGGGGCGAACGCCTCCAGCGTGCCGAACTGTTCGGCGATGACCAGCGGCGCGTGGTTGGGCAGCATGACCCCGCCGGAGCCGAGCCGGATGCGGTCGGTGCGGGCGGCGATGTGGGCGAGGATCACGGCCGGCGAGGAGCTGGCGACGCCGGGCATCGAGTGGTGCTCGGCGACCCAGTACCGGTGGAAACCGCGACTCTCGGCCTGGCGCGCGATCTCGACGCCGGTGCGCAGGGCCTCGGTGGCGGTGTGCCCGCTGCCGACCGTCGCCAGATCGAGTACGGACAGGGGTACGGGCGCGCTCCCGATCGCCGTGCCTCGGATGTCGTCCACCGGTGTGCCCTCCTGAGTGCGGTACGTCTTCCTGCGAGGCCAACAGGAGGGTGGCTCCGGTTATTCCTCCGGTGGGCGGGTGGGTCGGCAGCGCCTGCGGCGGGGGCCGGTGGGGCGGCGCCCGCGGCGGGCATTCCCCGACCGCCTCTCCCCTTCCGCCCCTTCCCGAAGCCGGGGCTCCGCACCCGTGGCCGTACAGTCCAGCCCCTCCGGCGTTTGAGGAGCGGGGCCCGGGGCGGAGCCCGGAGCGGGGCCCGGAGCGGGGCCCGGGGCGGAGCGCCGCACGCGGCGAAGCCGCACCATGTCACAGCGGGAAGGGACGGGTCGGGGAAAGCCCGCAGGGGCCACCTACCCCCGGCCCGCGAAGAGCGCCCCCAGCCCCCTGCCCCGCACCCGCTCGCGCCCGGCGATCCGCAGCCCCTCCCACACCGTCACCTGGTTCGCCGTGAGCACCGGCTTGCCCAGCGCCTCCTCCAGCTCCGCCACGTACGCCGCCGTGTGCAGCGCCGTATCCGGCAGCAGGACCGCGTCCGCGTCCGGGTGGTCGCCCGCGCGGGCCAGCGCCAGCACCTCCTGGCGGCCCCACGTACCGACCTCCGCGGCCGTGATGACGCCGCTGCCGCGCGCCGCGACGACCTCGATGTCCGCCGCCTTCAGGAAGTCGGTGAAGTACGCCGCCACGTCCTCGGGGTACGTAGCCGCCACCGCGACCCGGGCCGCGCCCACCTCCCGTACCGCGTGGGCGAAGGCGAACGACGTACTCGACGCGGGCAGGCCGGCCGCCCGCGCGAGGCCCGCCACCTGGTCGTGCGCGCCGTCCCAGCCGAAGACGAAGCTGCCGCTCGTGCACGCCCACACCACCGCTTCCGCCCCCGCGAGCCGCAGCTCCTCCATGCCGGCCGCGAGACGGGCGGGCGCGCCCATCTCCAGCAGCGCGTCCACGCGGTGTGCGTCCTCGCCGATGTCGGTGTGGACGACGGACAGCCGTACGTCGCCGCCGAGGAGCATTTCGATCCGCGGGTAGTCGTCCTCCGCGGAGTGTCCCGGGTAGAGAAATCCGACCGCTGTCATGACCATCCCTCCTGCCCCTCGGGGTGCGCCTGAGGCTGTGGTTGTGCTTGTGCTTGTGACGGAGACGGTGAAGGTGAAGGTGAAGGTGACTGCTCCTCGAACGACGGCTGCGACCGTCGTGTCCGCGCCGCCTCATCAATGAGCAGCCGCTGGTACGGCCCCACCGCGCACGCCCCGATCCGCCGCAGCGCCGACCACACGGTGACCTGGTTCGCCGACAGCACCGGCATCCGCAACTCCGCCTCCAACTGCGGGATCACGTCGTACGTCGGCAGGTTCGTGCAGCTGATGAAGAGACAGTCGGCCGACCCGACCACCGCCTGTCTCGCCATGTCCACCACATCCCGGTAGGGGACCTTCCAGATGTGCCGCGTCAGTCCGAGGAAAGCGCGCCCTGTGACGGCCGTCCCGGCCTCGGCCAGATAGTCCTCCAGCGCACTCGTCACGGACTCGGTGTACGGGGTGACCAGCGCGATCCGCCGCGCCCCCAGCGCGGCCAGCGCGTCGAGCAGCGCACCCGACGTGGTGACCGCGGGCAGCTCGCCGGCCCGCGTCATCGCCTCGCATATGGCGCGTTCCCCGGCCACCCCGCCGACGAAACTCCCCGAGGTGCACGCGTACGCGACGACTTCGGGCGCGACCGCCGTCAGCGACCGCACCGCCTCGCCGAGCGTCTCGTGCTCGCTGACGAGCCGGGCCAGGTCGAGGCTGACCTCGACGGGGACGTAGGGAGTACGGGTCAGGTGCAGCGAGATCTCGTCGGGCACCCAGCGCCAGAGCTCCCGGTCCAGCGCGAAGTCGAAGGGGGCCACGACGCCTACGCCGCGTTGTGGCCTTGGTCCACCGAGGAAGGAGATGTCCAATGCGGCCCCCAAGTACGTGTGTTGACGACCGTGGATTCGGGTGCGAGCGTGGTCAATCCGTACAACTCATCCGTACAACTCAGACGTGTCGAAACGGTTTCGCATCCATGTCAGAAGAGACCCTTCTCGTGCTCGACGCCGATCCCCCGCCCCGCCTCGGGCGGCTGACCGGACGTGCCCGCATCCTGCACGGTGACGAGAACACGCTCGCCCGTCAACTCCCGCTCGCCGACGTATTGTTGGTGTGGGACTTCACCTCCGACGCGGTCCGCCGCGCCTGGCCCGGCGAAGGCCCGAGGCCACGCTGGGTGCACACCGCCAGCGCAGGCGTCGACCACCTGCTCTGCCCGGAGCTCGTGGCCTCCGACACGGTGGTGACCAACGCCCGAGGCATCTTCGACCTGCCCATCGCGGAGTACGTGTCGGGCCTGGTCATCGCGCTGGCCAAGGATCTGCCCGGCACGCTGGAGCTCCAGCGGCAGCGTCGCTGGCGCCACCGCGAGACGCGGCGCGTCGCGGGCAGCCGGGCGGTGGTCGTCGGCTCCGGGCCGATCGGGCGGGAGACCGTACGCCTCCTGAAGGCCCTCGGTGTGATCACGGCGCTGGTCGGCCGCACCGCGCGCCCCGGCGTGCACGGTGCGCAGGACCTGACCCCGCTGCTCGCGCGCGCCGACTGGGTGGTGTGCGCGGCGCCGCTGACGGACACGACACGCGGGATGTTCGACGCGGCGGCGTTCGACGCCATGCAGCCGTCGGCGCACTTCATCAATGTGGGGCGCGGGCAGCTCGTCGTCGAGAACGCCCTGGTCGCGGCGTTGGAGAAGCGGTGGATCGCGGGCGCGGCGCTCGACGTGTTCGGCGCGGAACCGCTGCCGCAGGACAGCCCGCTGTGGGACGTTCCCGGTCTGATCGTGTCGCCGCACATGAGCGGCGACACGATCGGCTGGCGCGACGACCTGGGCACCCAGTTCGTCGACCTGTACGAACAATGGGCCGCCGGAAAGCCACTGACGAACGTGGTGGACAAGAAACGTGGGTACGTCCCCACCCATGACTGAACCGACCGAGCCGACCGCCCAGACGCCCCTGACCCCCGCGACCTCTCTGACCTCTCTGACCGCGCGTCAACTCATCGCCGGTTACGAGGCGGGCGACTTCTCCCCCGTCGACGCGACCCGCGCCGCCCTGGCCCGTATCGAGGCCACGGAGCCCCGGGTCAACGCGTTCGTCCGGGTCGACACCGAGGCCGCGCTCGCGCGGGCGGAGGCATCTGCCGAGCGGTGGCGCCGGGGAGAGCCGCAGGGCCTGGTCGACGGCGTCCCGGTGTCGGTGAAGGACCTGTTGCTGCTGCGCGACGGTCCGACCCTGCGCGGCTCCAGGACCGTACCGGCCCAGGGGCCGTGGGACGAGGACGCGCCGTCGGTGGCGCGACTGCGCGAGCACGGCGCGGTGTTCCTCGGCAAGACGACCACGCCGGAGTTCGGCTGGAAGGGCGTGACGGACTCCCCGCTGACCGGCGTGACGGGCAATCCGTACGACCCGTCCCGCACGGCCGGCGGCTCCAGCGGCGGCAGCGCGGCGGCGGTGGCGCTCGGCGCGGGGCCGCTGTCGCTCGGCACGGACGGGGGCGGGTCGGTCCGTATCCCGGCGTCCTTCTGCGGGATCTTCGGCCTGAAGCCGACGTACGGCCGGATCCCCCTCTACCCGTCCAGCCCCTTCGGCACCCTCGCGCACGCCGGCCCGATGACGCGGGACGCGGCGGACGCGGCGCTGCTGATGGACGTCGTCAGCGGCCCCGACTGGCGCGACTGGTCCCAACTGGCGCCCGGCGGCAGCATGACGGCGGCCCTGGACGGGGGCGTGAAGGGCCTGCGGGTGGCGTACTCACCGTCGTTCGGAGGTCAGGTGGCGGTACGCCCCGACGTGGCGGCGGCGGTGCGTGCGGCGGCGGAAAAGCTGGCCGAGCTGGGCGCGTACGTCGAGGAGGCCGACCCCGACTTCGCCGACCCGGTCGACGCCTTCCACACTCTCTGGTTCAGCGGCGCGGCGCGCGTGGTCCAGCACCTCGGCAAGGCCCAGCGCGACCTGCTCGACCCGGGGCTGCGCGAGATCTGCGCGGTGGGCGCCCGCTATTCCGCGCTGGACTACCTGGCGGCCGTCGACGCCCGCATGGAGCTGGGCCGCCGCATGGGCCGCTTCCACGCGACGTACGACGTGCTGCTGACACCGACCCTGCCCCTGACCGCGTTCGAGGCGGGCGCCGAAGCCCCCAAGTCGGCGGCCCACCGCCGCTGGACGGCCTGGACCCCGTTCACGTACCCATTCAACCTGACGCAGCAGCCGGCGGCGACGATGCCGTGCGGCCTGGACGCCGCCGGCCTCCCCATCGGCGTCCAACTGGTCGCCGCCCGCCACCAGGACGCCCTAGTCCTGCGCACGGCACACGCCCTGTACGGCGCGGGCCTGGCGGCGACAACCGGCCCCCCGTCACTGCCGTGACACCGCCGACTGAAAGGGAGGGTCACGCTGTCAGGGCGGGGAGAAGGCGTGGCCCTCCGCTCACTTCGGCGGCCGCCGTGCGGCAATCGTGGCAGCGGTCGTCCGCTTCGGGAGACCGGAAGGCGCGTTCGCAGCCGTCGCAGGTACGGAGCGGTGCCGGGACGAAGGCCGTGGCGGGGTAGAGCGAGCGGCCCGGCGGGGGTTTGGGCAGGTGCAGAGGCAGGAGCGCGGCCAGCCGGTGGCCGACGAACCCGGCGGGATACGCGATCCCCTCCACCGGCAACCGCTCCAGAATCGCCCGGCGTACGTCCGTGACACTGAGGTCGCGCTCCAGCCAGGCCGCGACAGCCGGAACGAGCCGGTGCACATCCCACCGCGCGAGCCTGAGCCGCGGATCAGCGGCACGCAGCCCGGCGAGGAGGTCGGTGGCTGCGCCGCGGATCTCGGACGTGAGCTCGGACTTGGGTACGGGAAGCGCGAGCCGAGCGCTGGGCGCCGCGCTGGACACGATCGTCCTGGGTACGTCCACGAAGCCCGGCACCGGATCCGGATCCGCACCGGCAGCGGCCGCAGCAACCGGCAGCGGGTCAGACGCGGGCGCCCGCTCCTCCGCCTGCGCCGTGCTCGTCGGCTCGGGCTCACCGGCGAGGTCCGCGTCAGCGTACGCGGCCCGCAAGACCGCCCCCGGATTGTCGTAGAACACCGTCCGCGTCACAAACCTCCCGCCCTCGGCCCGCTCCCTGATCCGCGCGAGGTACCTGTGCGCCACCAACTCCCGCAGCGCCGCGGCGATTCGCACCTCGCCCTCGGCGAACCTCATCGCCAGCTCCTTGATGCCGATCCGCACCCCGTCCGGCAGCGACTGGATGTGCGTGGCCAGGCCGATCGCCGTCAGCGACATCGCGGGATGCTGGGCGAGGTGGTTGCCGACCACGGTGAAGCGCTCCGTGTGCCGGAACTTGACGTGGCGTACCCCGGCGGCGGAACCGCCGGACCGCGAGCGCGCGGGCGCGCTAAGGTTCTTCTCAGCCATGGGGAAGGTTTCGCTTCCTGAGTGGTGAGGCCCCGGTCGGGATGCCAGTCCCGGCCAGGGGCCGTCAGAGTCTGTGGAGTTGTCTGCAGGGCAGACACTAGCCCGCCAACTCACCCACTTCACACCAGAATTCGCGCATTCACCCGTGCGAGTGACGAAGCCGCATGGGGTCGGGGTCGGGTCGGGCAGGGATCCTTTCTCTCAAGTTGTTAAGTGTTTTACGTCGCGGACCACGAGGTCGCGGACCACCGGGTCGCGACATTCACGATCCGGCCGAATCGGACATTCAACCCAGCGAAAGCGGTCCCCCTCGGTTGATATCGGGGGCTTTCGTCGTGACTGACAGGCGCTCTTGACGGACTCCATCGGGCGGGTCATGGTCGTGCAATCAGGTGCAATTGGATCGACGCAGGGAGAGGCCATGCGCTTGCGTTTCCTGGGGATCATCCCGAACACCCCGGACACCGACTCACCGACTATCTGGCTTGATGAGGAGTCGGGTGATCTGCTGATCCAGTCCTACAAGGCCAAGGAGGACGAGGTGAAGGCGTGTCAGGAGTTCGGCTCGATTCCCGGTCACTCCACCGATGTCCCGGATCACGAGACGATCATTCGGCTCCCCAGGGTCATGCGGAAGTACCTGCCCCCTCACGACAGCGAGCAGAGCGATGTCGAACCCCGTACTTGAGGGGCTGGCGAAGGCCCAGCGCTCCGCTGTCCACTTGGAGATGCGCGACGCCTACCAGCCGAGCGATCCCGAGTTCATCGCGTGGCAGAACGGCAAGCGCCTTGACCCCGCCGACCGGTCGTCGTGGTGGCGTCCGTTCCTCGACGTGGTGGTTGAGACAACCGGGCGGGGAGTCGAGATGCGGCGGGCACGGATCGTTTCGGAACCCGTGACGGACTACATCAAGTACGAGTACGACGTGACGTTCCCGAACGCGGCGGCGGGTGAACTGATCCGTTGGCTGCCCAGGCGCAAAGCGGCCGACATTGCGCTTCCAGGTACTGACCTGTGGATGTTTGATGGGTCGTCAGTACTGTTCACCTACTTCTCTGGAACTGGAGAGGTGGTTGACCGGGAGTGGCGTACCGAACCGGACGTCGTGGATCTGGTCAGTACGGCCTTTGCAACGGTGTGGGAACGGGCGACCCCCCACAGGGATTACAAGCCGGTCTGACGCACCATGCCAGTCACAGGATCATCAAGCGTCCAGCAGGCCCGGCAGGTCCTTGCCAACCGCCTACGGGAGTTGTGCAAGGACGCGGGGTTGGACGGCAAGGACCTTGCCGCGGCGTGCGGCTGGCACCCTTCCAAGGTGTCCCGGATCTCCACCGCGAAGACCGCGCCATCCGCCGATGACATTCGCGCGTGGTGCGGAGCCTGCCGCGCTGAGGACCAGACAGAGGACCTGATTGCCTCCCTGCGGGCCGTCGAAGGCATGTGGGTGTCGTGGCGTCGGATGGAGCGTGCGGGGCTGCGGCGTGCCCAGGAAGCCCGCTTGCCGCTGTACGAGCGCACCCGCTGGTTCCGGGCTTACTCACCGGGTCTGGTTCCCGGGCTGGTCCAGACGCACGGGTACACGGAAGACGTGCTGCGTGCCGTCCAGCGGAGGCGGGTGCAGATCGATGACGTGGCGGATGCCGTAGCCGCACGCATGGAACGTCAGCGAGTCGTGCACGAAGGGCAACGGCGCTTCGCGTTCCTGGTTGAGGAGTCGGTGTTGAGCAACGGGCTTGGCGACGCCGACACACAGGCTGAGCAGCTGAATCACTTGCTGAGCGTCGCCGCACTGCCCAACGTCAGCGTCGGCGTGATCCCCACGCGCCTTGGCCGGGCACGGATGCCGGTAGAGGGCTTCTGGATCTTCGACAAGGCACAGGTCAACGTGGAGCTTGTCTCTGGTTATCTCACGATCACGCAGCCCAGCGAGGTAGCCATGTACGCCGACACGTTCACCACGCTGGCCGACATGGCGGTCTACGGAGCGAAGGCCCGCGCGCTGATCGGTAAGGCCCTTGACTCGCTCACGTAATCCGCGCGCAATCGCCTGCAATCTGCTGTGAGTCGGGAGCCGTGGGTTCCTAGCTTTGTCGTCATCAGGACGACGCTAGGGGTGCACCGATGACCAACCCAACCACGTATTCGGGCTTGCCCGTTGAGCTGCCGCTGAGACTCGAAGCCGACCCGCCTCCCGCAGTGAACTGCGATGTGTGTCAGGCACTCAGCGAAGAGCGCCGTGAGGCACGGGCCAAGGGCGACATGTCCAGGGTCTCGGACGTGAACGTGGAGATCCGGCAGCACCCGCACAAGAAGAGGCGGCAGAGCGCGTGATCCCCATGGCTCAGTACAAGAGCGCACGAGCTGAGGCGGACCACATCGCGGGGCTCGTCCGTGCCGCCCTGATCCGGGCCGGGCTCTCGGAGGACGACGCGTCGCGGGTGCGCGGTCTGGTGACCGGCAGCGGGGGCGCGTACGTGGAAGTGGGTACGTTCCGCGACGGCGCGGCTATCAAGCTGCTCGAAGCCCTACCGCCGGCGCGGGTCGCTCCCGAGGACTCCGACGACTGCCCGAAGCTCCCCGCCGAGAGCTTCTGATCTTCCAAGCCCCACCTGTGCGCGCCCCCGTGCCCAGAAACGCGGTGACCCGCTTCATCCCCCGTCGATACGATCTTCCCACCCATCCTGGAGGAGCAGACGTGACGCAGCAGAACGCGGAGGAGCGGCCGGGGATCGCCGCGGCCATTGTCGTCCACGAGGGGCGTGTGCTCATGGTGCGCCGCCGGGTCAGTGAGGGGCAGCTCTCCTGGCAGTTCCCGGCCGGTGAGGTCGAGCCCGGCGAGTCCCGCGAGGACGCCGCAGTGCGGGAGACCCAGGAGGAGACCGGCCTGGACGTGGACGCCGTGAAGCTGCTCGGCGAGCGGATCCACCCGAAGACGGACCGGTCGATGTCGTACACGGCCTGCGAGGTGGTACGCGGTACCGCCTATGTCGCGGACACGGAGGAGCTGGCCGAGGTCGCCTGGGTCGCCCATGGCGAGATCCCGCAGTACGTGCCGTACGGGCTGTTCGAGCCTGTGCAGGACTACCTCGACGCGGCCCTGCCTGCCTGAGTTGGCCCCAGAGCCCAGGAGCATGCGCCCAGAGGGACGCGTCGTTGTTGTCGAGGCCGGGGTAGCCGCCACTAACTTTCGGGGGTCAGAATTCTCACTCCGGCGCTGTGCTCCTCGTTGGTCGTCGCGGGCGGGTTAGCGCACCGTTCCATCCCACTGCCAGTCCGCGCGCCGGGGCAGCCCGGGAAGCGGGATGCGGCCCGTACACCACAGCAATGTGTCGGACGGGCCGTGCCCTGATTGAGCATCGGGGAAGAGTCGGGCGAGGACGGCTGAGCTGAGGACGTCGGGCGGGGCCCAGGAGAGATTGAGGGCGCGGGTGATGTCGTAGGTGTGGACGGCCAGTTCGGTGATTCCCATGGCGGCGAATCCGGTGGCGTCGGAGTGACCCCAGGGGTGCCAGGCGCGTGCGCCAACGGTCGTGTCGCGGACGGTGGAGGTGAGGAGGGAAGCCGCGATACGGAGACCCCCCAGACAGGCGGGGACAGGGGCCTGGGGGTCGAGTGAGGCGAAGAGGGTGACATAGCGGTCGTCGGGCCGGGAGATGAGCAGGCCGGTGTAGCCGGTCAGGCCGAGCGCGAGATGGTCGAGAGTTTGGCGGCAGGTCCAGTCGAGGTCGCGGGCGGGGCGTGACCAGTCCTGGTCGGCTCCCTTGAGGAGGGCGGCCAGGCAGTCGTCGGTGGCGGTCGACAGCAGGTCCGTCCATGGCACGGAGGTAGGGGGAGGGACGGGGTCCGATGTGCAATGAGTGACGGCTGTTGGTGTCGTGGTCACTTGTCGCCCGCCGGGTTCTTCAGTACCTCAATCACGCTCGCGTAGCTGTCGGAGCCGTGGCCTGCGGCCTTGGCCCGCTGCATGGCGGCCTTCAGGAGCTCGGGCAGGGCGTTGTCGATGCCTCGGGACGCTGCGGCGTGGATGAGATGGTCGATGGCCGCGATCTGTACGTCGACGGTGGCGTCGTCGCCCGGGTAGCGGCCGGCGTCCACCTGCGGCGCGTACGTGGTCAGGAACCCGGCCACTGCGGTCAGCCAGCGGATCGCGATGGGGGTGAAGGCCGTGGCCTCTGTCTTCTCCGCGGCGACCAGCGCGGTGCCGTGCAGCCAGCCGGTCATGGTGGACCACATCAGGCCGAGCAGGGCGGCGTCGTACAGGGAGGCCAGGCCAGGGTCGGTGCCCAGGTGCAGGGGGTCCCCCAGGGCCGCCAGGGTCGGACGGTGGGCCTCGAAGACGGCGTGCGAACCGCTGTACAGGAACATCATCTTGGAGCTGCCCACGCCGGGCGGGGTGGTCATGATCGCGCCGTCGAGGTAGTCGGCGCCGTGGGATCGGGCCCACGCAACGGCCTCGTGCGCCTGCTCAGGGGAGCCGGAGGTGAGGTTGACCAGGGCCTTGCCCGCGAGGGAGCCGGCGACGGGGTTGAGGACGGTGTACAGCGCCTTGTAGTCGAGTACGCAGGCGATGGCGAGCGGGCTCGCTGCGATCGCCTCCTCAGGAGTCGAGGCCAGGCGGGCGCCCCGGTCGACCAGTGACCGGGCCTTGCGCGCCGAACGGTTCCACACGGTGGTCGGGTGGCCGCGGTCCAGCAACGCGGCGGCCAGCGCCGAGCCCATCGAGCCCAATCCGATGACGGTTACAGCCTGGCGGTCAGCATTCATGCCACAACTCCCTGTACGTCCGCACATGGCGGTTGATCACGTACGGACCACGCTCGCAGCGTGCGACGGCCGGGAACAGTGACACTGATGACCGCCACCACCAAATTCCTGCCATATCCTTCGGGGCATGAGCGCTGGTTCTGTCGCCGTGGTCGTGACCGAGGAGATCGGGGTCCCCTCATGGGACCTCTACGAGTTGAGCATCCCTTGCACCGTCTTCGGGAAGCCGCAGCCTGATCTGGCCGACCCCTGGTACGACCTGCGGTTGTGCGGAACCGGAGAGCGGCCGCAGGACGGCGCACCGGCCGACACCGCGCTCGCGCTGCGGACCCGCTACGGGCTCGACGACCTTGTGGGTGCCGACACGGTCATCGTGCCCTCGGTGCCCGACGCCTGCGTCGACGAGGGTAGGCCGCTGCCACTGGCGCTGATCACGGCCCTGCGCCGCGCCTACGACGCAGGTGCCCGCATGGTCTCCCTGTGCACCGGCGCCTTCGCACTGGCCGAGGCGGGGCTGCTCGACGGACGTCGGGCCACCGCCCACTGGATGCACACCGCTCAACTGGCCGAGCGTTACCCGAAAGTACAAGTCGACGACTCGGTGCTGTACGTGGACGACGGTGATGTGCTCACCAGCGCCGGGCTGACCGCTGGACTCGACCTCTGCCTCCATCTGGTGCGCCGCGACCTCGGCGCGCACGTCGCCAACCAGCTGGCGCGCCGGATGGTGGTGCCCGCCCACCGGCCGGGCGGCCAGGCGCAGTTCATCGAGCTGTCCGTGCCGACCACCGACGACAAGGGCCTGGGCCCCGTACTGGACTGGGCCCGGAACCACCTGGACCAACCGCTGACGGTCGAAGGCCTGGCGCAGCAGGCCGCGATGAGCCCCCGGACGTTCTACCGGCGGCTTCAGGCAGCCACCGGGACAACTCCACTTCAGTGGCTGCTCAACCAGCGCCTGGGACGGGCGCAGATCCTGCTGGAATCGACAGATCTCCCGGTCGAGAAGGTCGGGGAGCTGAGTGGACTCGGCACGGCCAACAACTTGCGCCACCACTTCCTCAAACAGATCGGAGTATCGCCGAGCGACTACCGACGGGCCTTTCCCCGGACGATCTAACGCCCCGGTGAGGGCGAGGGAGGCGCCAGGAAGAGCCGTCACTCGCCCTCGCGCGAGTCCGCTCCTTCCAGGACTCGCCGGGTGCCGCTGAACAGCGGGAGACAGGGGCCAGCACCACAAACCCGATCCTCGGCCTACGCCACTTCCGGCATCCATCGCGGTGCCGGTCCGGGCGTCACCGCAGGAGGGGTCCGAAGATGTCTCGGGCCAGGGTGGTCGCCGCCTTCTGGTCGAGGATCGTGGCGGTCAGGGTCGGGTGCGCGGTGATCCAGGCTCGGGCGCTGTCGGGGGAGGTGAAGAAGTTGATCGTGGTGCAGCAGGTGTCGATGGAGCGGCCCGGCGCATCGGAAGCGGCGTACACCACGACAGCGTCCGCGGGGGTGAACAGGGCCTCGGTCTCATTCACCGCCGCGTATACGGGCCGGCCCGTGTGCGGGTCGATCGAGGCGATGCTGGTGTCGGCGTCCAGCATCGCCGCCATCCCCAGCGCGTCGATGGCGCACATCGCGTAGACGGTGACGTCGCCGAGGCGCACCACGTGATCGGTGGGCGTCGGTGAGAAGGGGTACGCGGCCACCAGATCTCCGCCGTCGACCGCGATGAGATCGGTCTCGGCCAGCCTCGCCAGCGCCTCTGCGGGATCCAGGCCGAAGGGCGCCGCGACCGCCGCGAGTTCCGCCGCTGAGGGGGCGGCTCCCGTGGCGGCGAAGTGGCGCAGGATGTGCCGGTACACCTCGCGCAGCCCGTCCGGCAGGTCGGCGGCGCGATACGGGCGGTCGGCGCGGACCGGACCGCCATCGCCGCCGCCTACGCCTACGCCGACGACGCCAATGACGGCATGCCGCAGGGCCGCGCGGATCGCTTCGGCCGTCGGTACGTCGAGGCGGCACGACTGTGCTTCGCCCGCGCTGGCGCGCATCACGTCCACGCCGTCCACCAGCACCGAAGGGGACGGGTGGTCCCCGACCTTCTCGACGACCGTCAGGGGCAGTCCCAGCTCGGCGAGGCAGGCGCGCAGAAGGTCCCGGGTGGGGGCGAGGTTCGGGCAGTCCGGCACGGAAAGAAGTTCAACGATCATGTTCTAACGCTGCACCCTGGAGCGCGCTTCAGGGTCAAGCCGGGCCGCCTGCCACACTGGGTTCATGCGCATCGGAGAGGTGGCCGCCGCGTCCGGCGTGACGGTGGAGACGCTGCGGTATTACGAACGACGCGGGTTGCTCACCGCGCCCGCCCGGCTGAGTTCCGGATACCGCCAGTACGATCCGGGCGCGGTTCACGCGGTCCGCTTCGTCAAGCACGCTCAGGACCTCGGCTTCACCCTGACCGACATCCACAGCCTGCTGCGCCTGGCGGAAGGCGGCCCGGACAACTGTGAAGACGTGCGCGATCTCGCCCAGGTGAAGATCGACGAGGTGACCGCCAAGGTCGACCGGCTCACGGCGATCCGCAGCGCGCTTGAGCAACTGGTCAGCACCTGCGACCTGCCCAGGACGGACCGGGTGTGCCCGATCCTGGCCGACATGGACCCGGCGGGCCGAACGGTGCGCTGATCAGAGCTCGTGGGCTCTTGCGTGGCGGGGCTCGTAGAGACCGAGGTCGCCGCCACCGGGCAGCTTCAGAACGGTCATCAGGCCCCAGCCCTCGTCACTGACCGGCTGCGTGAACTGCACGCCCTTCGCGGTCAGCTCCTCGACAGTGGCCTTGACGTCGTCGCACATCAGGAAGAACTCGTGCGCCTCGCGACCCTCGGTGGGGTGCACGGCGACCTCGGCCGGCGGCAGCTTGAAGATCAGCCACCCGTCGCCCGCGTCGATGTGCGGATACCCGAGCACATCACGGAAGAACGCTCGGTCCGCTTCCGCGTTCCGGCTGTAGATCACCACGTGAGCACCATTGATCATGCGGCACACCTTAATGACAACAGGCTGAGGTCCCCCGGGGCGCGCCCGAACCGGCGCGCGGGCAAGATGGCTGGGCTAGGACAGGCAGGGAGGCAGCATGACAGCGGGTGCTTACCCGGCGGACACCCCGCCGTCCTGGACGGAGTTGTTCGACGCGAATTCTCCCGAGGTCCGGCAACTGGCGCGGGACGCGCGGAGCGTCGTACGTGCGGCGATCCCCGACGCCGCTGAGGAGGTCGACGGCGCGGCCAGGATGATCGGCTACACGTGCCTGCCGGGCACGTACAAGGGCCTCGGGCTCTGACCCCGGCATGAATGCCGGACGACGTGCGTCCGGCAATCGGTTTTTGCCGGTCCAGACACCCCCTACGCCCGGCGGAAGCTCAGCGTTTCGCCGAGCGCGCCCGCGCGCCACAGGTCCTGGCAGGCCTCCGCCATGCGGTCCAGGCCGTCGACGACCGTGCCCCAGACGATGCCGGGGACCCAGCCCATGTCGCCGTTGAGCAGCAGGTTGTTGCGTTCGTAGAAGAGAGCGAGGTCTACGACGCCCTGGCCGGCCCGGAGTGCGGGTTTGGGGCCGTAGCCGTGGGAGGACGTGCCCAACTGGGTGTCGGAGAAGGCGAAGTAGCACAGGTCGCCGGGGATGGGCGTGACGGTGGGGTTCTCCAGGGGCGGCTCCTGCGCGGCGAAGGGCGGAACCAGGGCGTAGATCTCGTTGCGGGCGTACTTCGCGTGGTAGACGTCCCCGCCCAGCGGCAGCGCCTGCCACACCGCCTCGCAGGTGACGGGGGCCAGGTCGTCCAGGAGTTTCGCCGTGCAGCTCACACCGCGCTTGTCGAGCGATACGTCCACGAATCGGTCGGTCATGCCCCCATGGTCCCCATGGCCTTCACATGGTCAAGACCGCATCACCCTGATAACGGGCTTGAATTGACCGGCATACCTCGGCCGGAGTCGGGTAGCGGCGCGCCCATGCCTTCACCACCAGGGAACCACTCAGCAAAGACGACTAGACATCCCATAGCCCGCCGCTCCCTCCTGCTCGGCACCGCCGCGCTGGGCGTCGCGGGGGCGCTCGGAGCGGCGGGTTGCAGCAGGAGTCCGTCGGGGGACACGCTCGCCCGGCTGAAATCGCAGGGAACCGTCCGGCTCGGGATCGCCGGCGAGGCGCCGTACGGGTACATCGACGACCAGGGCGCCTTCACCGGCGAGGCGGTGGAACTCGCCAAGGTGATCTTCAAGCGGCTGGGCGTGCCCGATGTGCAGCCCTCGCCGACCGATTTCTCGTCCTTGATACCGGGCCTGCAGTCGCAGCAGTTCGATGTGGTCTCCGCCGGGATGTACATCAACAAGGAACGCTGCGCGCAGGTGCTCTTCGCGGATCCCGAGTACCAGATGCTGGACTCGTTCATCGTGCGCAAGGGCAACCCGAAGAACCTCACGTCGTACCAGGACGTGGTGAAGGCCGACGCCAAGATGGCCACCGGCGCCGGCTACGCCGAGATCGAGTACGCCGTCGAGGCCGGCGTCCCTCGCGAGGAGATCGCGATCTACCAGGACCCGGTGGCGGGCCTGAACGCCGTGGAGTCCGGCCGCGTAGACGTCTTCGCGGGCACCGCGCTCACCGGCCGCGGCGTGGTGAAGAAGAGCACCAGGGCCGAGGCCACCAAGCCGTTCGCTCCGCTCGTGGACGGCAAGAAGAAGGCGGACGGCGGCGGTTTCGCGTTCCGCCTCGGCGACGGCGATCTGCGTGACGCCTTCAACGTGGAGATCCACAAGATGAAGAAGAGTGGCGAACTCTTCCGGATCCTCCAGCCGTTCGGCTTCACCAAGGCCGAAATGACCACGATGACCGCAGAGGAGCTGTGCAAATGACAGCCGGACTGTGGACCAACTGGATTCTCCCCGGGATCTGGATCACCATTCAGCTCACCGTGTACAGCGCCGCCCTGGCCACCGCCGTGGCCTTCGGTATCGGCATGGCCCGCACGCACCGCTCGCGCCTCGTCCGCTTCCTGGCGGGCTTCTACACCGAGGTCTTCCGCGGCACGTCCGCCCTGGTGCTGATGTTCTGGCTGTTCTTCGTGATGCCGGGCCTCCTCGGCTGGGCGCTCGTCCCCATGTGGGCGGCCGTCCTCGCGCTGGGACTGTCCTACGGGGCGTACGGCGCCGAGGTCGTGCGCGGCGCGCTGAACTCGGTGACCCCGGCGCAGCGTGAGGCGGGCGTCGCGCTCAGCTTCACCCCCTGGCAGCGGATGCGGCTGATCATGCTGCCGCAGGCGGTGCCCGAGATGATCCCGCCGTTCAACAACCTGCTGATCGAGCTGCTCAAGGGCACCGCCCTGGTGTCGCTGCTCGGCGTGGCGGACACGTCGTTCTCCGCTTACCTGGTGCGCCTGGCCACCCAGGAGAGCGTCGAGATCTACACGGTGACCCTGCTGATCTACTTCGTGCTCGCCTTCGTCCTCACCCGGGGCATGCGGGCGCTGGAGCGCAAGTCCAAGGCCGGTATCGGGATCACCGTCGGAGGGACGCGATGAACAACTGGGACTGGTCCGCCGTCGCGGACTTCATGCCGGCGTTCTGGGACGGCGTGCTCGTCACGCTCCAGGTCCTGGTGCTCGGCTCACTGATGTCGTTCACGCTCGGGCTCGTGTGGGCGATCGGCTACCGCGGGCCGCGCTGGGTCCGCTGGCCGGTGAACATCGTCACCGAGTTCATCCGCAACACCCCGCTGCTGGTGCAGCTGTTCTTCTTCTTCTTCGTGCTGCCGGAGTTCGGCGTGCAGTACTCGGCGCTGACCACGGGCACCCTCGCGATCGGGCTGCACTACTCGACGTACACCGCGCAGGTCTACCGGGCCGGCATCGACGCCGTACCAATCGGGCAGTGGGAAGCCGCCACGGCGCTCAGCCTGCCCGTCTCCCGTACCTGGTTCGCGGTGATCCTGCCGCAGGCGATCCGGCGGATCGTGCCCGCGCTGGGCAACTACGTGATCTCGATGCTGAAGGACACTCCGCTGCTCATCGCCATCGGCGTACTGGAGATGCTCCAGCAAGCCCGGCTGGCGAGCGCGCAGACGTTCCAGTACGCCGAGCCGCTGACCGTCGTCGGTGTCGCCTTCATCCTCATCGCCTACCCGGCCTCTCTTCTCATGCGAACCCTGGAGCGTCGTCTTGTCCGCTGACACCCCGTCCCAGTCCCAGTCCGGTGAGTCCCAGTCCGGTGAGCTGATCCGCTTCGACAACGTCACCAAGCGGTTCGGCGACAACACGGTCCTCGACAACCTCTGCTTTTCGGTGCAGCCGGGCAAGCACGTGACCCTGATCGGTCCTTCGGGGTCCGGGAAGACGACGATCCTGCGGCTGCTGATGACGCTGGTGAAGCCCGACGAGGGCACGATCCATGTCAACGGCGGCCGGCTGTTCCCGGCGGACGAGAAGGAGGTCCGCGAGGTCCGCAAGAACATCGGCATGGTGTTCCAGCAGTTCAACCTCTTCCCCAACATGAGCGTCCTGCGCAATGTCACCGAGGCCCCGGTCCGGGTGCTGGGCATGTCGAAAGACGAGGCCGCCGAGCGCGCCAAGGGCCTGCTGGACCTGGTCGGTCTCGGCGACAAGCAGGACGCCAAGCCGAACCAGCTCTCCGGCGGGCAGCAGCAGCGGGTGGCCATCGCGCGGGCCCTGGCGATGCGGCCGCAGGTGCTGCTGCTGGACGAGGTGACGTCGGCGCTGGACCCGGAGCTGGTGGCCGGGGTCCTCGACGTACTGCGCGACATCGCCCGTACGACCGACATCACCATGCTCTGCGTGACCCACGAGATGAACTTCGCCCGGGACATCTCGGACGATGTCCTGATGTTCGACGAGGGCCGGGTCATCGAGTCCGGGTCGCCAGAAAAGATCTTCAGCGATCCGGTTCACGACCGTACTCGCGAGTTCCTCGGCGCGGTGCTCTGAGACGACGCTGAGACGGTTCAGAGAGGGTTCATGACGGCTCGGAGAGACGCTGATCCGCCAGGATCATGACTGCGGCATATGCCACAGTCGCGCGCCCCAGCGCACAGGACTGGGGCGCGCCGTCAATCTCGTCAACACCTTTCCCGCAAGCGGCTCTTGGCGGCTATCGTGGAACAGATGCAAGCGGTCACAACCTGGTAGGGGGAAACCGTGGCACTGAAGCCGGAGCCGACGGCGCCGTTCCACTCGGTGCAGTACGCCCTGCGTGTGCTGGAGACGGTCTCCAAGCACGCGAGCGGGGTGACCGACGTACAGATAGCCCGCGAGACAGGTCTTCCGCCCGCCCATCTGACCTCGCTGCTGTTCATGCTGCGCCGCGAGGGTTACGTCGAGCAGGTCACGGACGGGTCGTACAACGTCGGCGACTCGCTCATCCTGCTCGGTTCCGGGGCGACCCGGCGCGAGGCGCTCCAGGCGAAGCTCCGGCAGACGCTCCACCAGCTGCGCGACTCGGTCGGGGCGGCGGTCTACATCAGCCGGTACATCGACGGCGAGATCCGGATCACGCGGGTCGCCGACGGTCCGCTGACACCGGCGGTCAACGAGTGGGTGGACTTCAGGTCCGCGGGTCACGCGAGCGCGATCGGCAAGTGCCTGCTGACCCAGCTCGACCAGAACGGGCGCCGCGACCATCTCTCACGCCACAAGACCGCACGGCTCACCTCGAAGACGATCACCAACGAGCGGGTCCTCTTCTCCACGCTGGACAGTCAGCCGGCCACGGTGCCGGTGCTCGACCTCCAGGAGTACGCCGTGGGCACCGTGTGCGCGGCCGTGCCGCTGACCGCCGGGTCGGCGGTGGGCTGCCTGGCGCTGTCCCTGCCCGTCGAGCACGCCCACCGGCTGCGCGCGGCGGCGGACACCCTGAACCGGCGGGCGGCGCCGGTGGCGCTGTCGCTGGCCCTGTGAGCGGCGGGTCCGGGGCCTGTGCGGGGCCGGACCGGGGCTGGTGCGGGGCACCCCTTCGGACCAGGTACTATTTACGAGTCAAGCGCCGCTAGCTCAGTTGGTTAGAGCAGCTGACTCTTAATCAGCGGGTCCGGGGTTCGAGTCCCTGGCGGCGCACCTGACGAAAAGACCCTCGTGGAAGCGAGGGTCTTTTCGCGCGTCACAGGCGCCGGAATCAGAACCTGACGTCCGAGCAGGCGTAGAACGCGTTGGTGGTGTCCGCCACACTCCAGACGGCGAGGATGATGTGCCGCCCGGTCTTCTGGGTCGGCATCGCGCCCTGGTGGGTCAGGGTGGCGGGCGGCTGCTGACCGCCGTACGGAACGGTCATGAACGGCTGCGATTCCAGGGCCGCGCGGGTGAGCGGCTTGCTGGAGTCCCAGCCGTTCTTGGTGATGTAGTACCGGAAGTCGGTCGTCCGGTACCGGGCGGTGAACTGCCACCGGAAGCCGTACCCCTGCCCCGCGGACACCGAGGTGGCGGGCCAGCCGGTGCCTCCCCGCGGGTCGTCGAGCTGGGCGAATCCTCCGTTGCCGCCGGCACAGATCTTGCCGTCGGCCGGTCCGGAGGCGGGGAAACCCTTGGGACCCTCGACGCTCTGGGGTTCGTACTGGATGTTCCCGCAGCCGGTCACCGTGCCGTTGGCACAGAGCTTCTGCCGGCTGATCGGGGAGTCGGTGTAGCCGTGGCTGGTTGCACTGCCGGTGCCGAGGAAGGACACACCGGCGACTGCGAGGCCGACCAGAGCTGCTCCTGCCTTCTTTCGCATGCTTGGCTCCAGGAGAACGTGGGGGAAGTTCTGTGAGCTGTGCTGCGCGCGCGATCTGCGGTCTAGACCAAGTTCCAATGTATGGACGAGAGTTGGCCATGTCGAGGGGTCCAGACCAATCACGAAAGAAGTTTTCCCTACGCACCCTTACGAGCTCCTACGCTCCCTTTACGCCACCTTCGCCCGCCACCTCCGCCCGCCACCTCCGCGCCGCCGGGCTGCCTTCACACCTCCCCCACGCGTCCGGTGTAGAAGGCCACCGTCAGGTCCTTGACGAGTGTCTGGCGCTCGCAGTCGTCCAGCTCCACGAGCCCGCGCGTGGTCAGGCGGGTCACCGTGTCGTCCACCGCGTCCACCACCGACGTCAGGACGCTGTCCCGGTGCTGCGCGTCGAGCGCCGCGACCCGCGTGCGCTGCATCGCCGCCGCGAGCTCCGGTGCGTACTCGATCCGTGTCGGCTGGGCCGAGAACACATCGATGCCGACCGGGGCGGCCTCCGCCGCCAGCATCCGGGTCAGCGCGTCGCCGACCGCCTCCGCGTCGCGCAGCGTCGGCGTCTCGTCGTGGAACGCGTCGGCCGGCAGCTGGGAGAGCACCCGGGCCATCGCGGCCTCGACCTGTTCGCGCAGGTACGTCGTGTGGTCCTCGACGGCGAGCATCGCCCGTGCGGTGTCCCTGATCCGCCACACCACCAGGACGACGACCCGCAGCGCCACGCCGTTGGCGTCGACGGCGGACAGCGGCTCACTGCGCCAGTGCCGAAGCCGTACGTCGACGCGCCGGCGCAGCAGCAGCGGGCTCACCCACACCAGGCCGCAGCGCCGCACGCTCCCCCGGTAGTCGCCGCACAGCGAGAGCACCCACGCGTACCCGACCCGCCCGCGGGCCAGGCCGCCGTACGCGAAGACCATCACCGTCACCAGCAGGGCAAGCAGCGCCCAGATCCAGAGCGGAATGCCGTTGTACGGGCGCGGGGGCAGCCCCAGCATGTCGGCGGCCGGGGCCGGCACGGCCCCCGTCCACCAGACCAGACCCACGCCCACCGCGAGCGCCGCCGTTCCGACGGCGAGGGCCGCCCAGCCGGGCAGCACCGGGCCGGGCCGTTCGGCGAGCCGCGGGTCGGCGGGCGCGGCCGGACGCGCGGACCGTACCCGCACGGGGCGGGACGCCACGGCGGGCGGCCGCAGGGCGGCCCGCCTGCGGACACGAGGCTGATCACCGGCTCCCGGCGTGCGCCCGAGGACGGCGGCACCCGGCGGGAGCGTCAGGGCGGTGGGGCCGGTGTCGTCGCGGAAGAGGAGGTGCACCGGGATCTCGGTGGTGGACTCGTTCCTGATGACGGGCGCCCGCCGGTCGACGTCCTCCGCCACCCCGAATGCCCCGTTCCGGCGTACGCCCAACTGGGCGGCCACGGGCACCCCGACGACGAACTCGCGCGCCGCCGGCTCGCGAAACGCCGACCAGAGGGCCGACATGGCCGACCCGAGCGCCGACCCGAGCGCCGATCCGAGTGGCGCCCCAGAGGCCGACTCGGCCGCCGCCTCCGGCCCGCCGGGCTCGGCCCCTCCGAGTACCGGCACGGGCCTACCGGGCCCGAACCGGCCGGGCTCCGACTCGCCTGACCTGGTTTCACCTGACACCGACTCCTCGGGCCCGAACTCCTCGGGCCCGAACTCGCCGGGTGCGGGCTTGCCGGGCGCGGGCTTGCCGGGCGGCGGCTCGGAGGGAGCCGTCTCGCGGGTCACCGCGGGCCCGCCGGATGCGAGCCCGGCAGGTGCCGACTCCTGGGAGGTCGGCTCCTGGGACGCCGGCTCGATGGGAGCGGGGAACGGGTCGTGAGGGGTGGCGGTTTCGGGTGCGGGTGGGATGGGAGCTTCGGGTGCGGTGGGGGCGGATTCGCCGGGGTTGGGGTGGTCGGCTTTGGCGAGAGCCGGGGCGGGCGCCTCAGGGGCTGACGCCTCTGGGGCGGGCGCCTCCGGGGAGGGGTCCGCCGGGGTCGGGGTCGTTGAAGTGGTTGATGTCATCGGTGCCTCCGTCATGGCCTCCGTCAAGCGAAGAGCCGCTGCCAGGTCCGTGGGCCGGGGTAGCCGTCGGCCGCCGTGCCGCGCCAGCCCTGGGCCCGCTGGAACGCTTCGACGTTGCGCCGGTCCGCCTCGCTCCAGCGCGGGCCCGGCCCCGACGCGTAGTGCTTGCCGAAGCCCTTCTTCACCAGTTGCTTGCCGAGCTTGTGTACGTACGAGTTGGACTGCCCGGGTCTGAAGTGCTCCCGGCCGGGGAACGCGGTGCCGGCCGGGCTGCCTGTACCGCCTCCGCTGCCGCCGCCGCCCTGGATGTCCTTGCCCTGGTTGCGGACGAGCAGCTGCCATGTCCGCGATCCCGGCAGCCCGTCCGCGTCCGGGCCACGCCAGCCCTGGGCGCGCTGGAACGCCTGGGTGGCGCGGCGGTCCGCGTCGCCCCAGCGCGGGCCGGGGCCCTCGCGGTAGTACCGCTTGGCGCCCCGGCCGACGAGCATCCGCCCGAGCCGGGTGACGTGCGCGTTGTCCGCCCCTGGCCCGAAGGACCTCGCTCCCGGGTACACCGTCGCACCGGGCGTACCGGGCGATCCACCCGCGCTGATCGCCTTGTAGCGGTAGGCGATGTAGCGCCCCGAGTTGCTCCAGTACGCGTACGGCGTCGCCTGGGCGCGGGTCTGCGGGCGGGCTTGCTCGTAGGCGACGAAGTGGGTGCGCGCCGGGGTCGTCCAGTCGCCGAAGATCGTGACGTGCGAGTTCTTCACGGGGGCGGCCGGATTGTGGAAGAGCAGCATGTCGCCGGGCTGCAGCTCGTCCTTGGTGATGCGCACCCCGTACTCGGCGAGGCTCCCCGTCCATTCGTTGCCCGCGAGGTTCCAGGCCATCGAGACGAAGCCGGAGCAGTCCTGCCGGTACCCGTCCGACCAGTACTTCTCCATGCTGTACGGAACCTTCGCGTCCACCCAGCGCCTCGCCCGGTCGATGATGTCGGCCCTGGTCGTGGTGCGCAGGGGCGGCGTGGCGGACGGGCTCGGGCCGCCGTGCAGCGGGCCGACGCCGCCCTGCGGTGTCGCCGGCTCCGGGTCGCGGTCGGCCCCGGTCCTGGCGGGCGCGTGCCCGGGGGCGGTGCCCGCCAGGACCGGGGCCGCCCCCGCCGCCGAGGACCACGCCCGCGGCGGTGGCCAGCACCAGCGCACGGCGGGCTCCGCGCGCCCCGGGGTGCCCGCCGCACACCACCGGCAGGCCGGACACCGCCGCCCGGCGTTCCTTCACGCAGCCCGCGCAGCCGCAGTCGGCCGCGGGCTCGAACTCCTCGAACACCGGCATCGTCATGCGTTCCCCTCCCGTGGTTGTGATGAGGTCGGTGAGGTGAGGTCTGTGCTGTGCTGTGCTGTGCTGTGCTGTGCTGTGCTGTGCTCAGGTGACAGTGTTTCAACTGTCCGGACATCATGCATGTTGACTGTCCAAATGGTAATTTATCGGACAGTACGCGGCGTGGCCGGTCGAAGCACCCACGCCTGTCGGGTAAAGTTCACCGGGTCAGCAGGCGCCGCTAGCTCAGTTGGTTAGAGCAGCTGACTCTTAATCAGCGGGTCCGGGGTTCGAGTCCCTGGCGGCGCACGCATCACCGAAGCCCCCTCACCGAAAGTGAGGGGGCTTCGGTACTTTCCGGACATCGGCAACGCAGCGGGCAGCAGCGACGTCGAGGGGGCCACCCGACCCAGGTGGCCCCCTCTCCCCGTACGGCGCTGCTGCTACTCCGCGTTACGGGCCAGCTCGAGCGCGTACTCCGGGTACCACTCGCCGGCCTTCGGGCCGCCCTTGCAGTCGCCGTCCGACTCGCCGGGACGCTTGATCCACAGGTACGCGTCGACCAGCTCGTCGCCGGTCTTGGTGGTCGGCTTCTCACCGAGCGCGCGGCCCGGCGGATTGCACCAGTTCTCCTTGGGGTCGCCCTCGGTGTACGCACCCTTGCCGTTGCGGCTGGTGTCGATGACGAAGGGCTTGTTGCCGACCTTCACCGAGAGCGTCTTGCCGAACTCCTTGCTCACCTCGGTGGTCTGGAAGTTGGAGACGTTCGCCGAGAAGCCGTCCGCGTCCGCGATGCCCGCCCGCTGGAGCGGCTCGAAGAGCGAATCGGGCGACTTCCAGCCCGCGTTCCCCGCGTCCAGGTACACCTTGGCCTTCGGCAGCTGCTTCAGCCGCTTGATGGCGCCCTTGAGGAGGTCGTACCGCTCCGCGTGGAACTCCTCCGGCGCGCAGCCGTCGACGAGGTGGAGCACCGCGTCCGGCTCCAGGATCACGGTCGCCGGGCGGTCGCCGATGCCCTTGGCGATGCCCTCGACCCAGGCCCGGTAGGCGTTGCCGTCGGCGGCGCCGCCCTTCGAGAACTGCCCGCAGTCGCGGTGCGGAATGTTGTAGAGGACGAGCAGTGCGTCACGGTCGGCCCGCTCGGCCGCCTCCGTGTACCCCTTGGTCTGCGCCTCGGCGTTCTCCGCGGCGAGCCACTCGCCGGTCGGCTGCTCGGCGATCTTCCTGATCAGGGCGGCCTTCTCGTCGTCGCCCTCATCGGCGTACGCCGCGACCTGCTTGGCGGCGGTGCCTTCCGGATTGACCCAGTACGGGTCGCTGCCCTTCGGCTGCTGCCTCATCTGCGGCTGCTCGGTCTCGCCGCCGCCACCACCGCCGGAACCCGAACAGCCCGCCACCAGCAGCGCGGCCCCGACAGCCCCCACCACGGACATCCGGATCCGACTTCGCTCACGGCCGCTGCAACTGCCGTACATGCAATCCCCCTTGGCAACACCCATGTGTGATGAGGCCCCCGGCCGCAGCCGCGCCCCTCCCCGGACACAACTGGTCCAAACCATCCTGGCACACCGGTCCCCCTTACAGGGGGCGTGGGCTTCGGGTCCGCCGGACAGGCCCTGGGGGCCTGTTGACAGTGTTCGGCCAGGCTGGGACTCTCGGCATGACAACTCCACACATCGAGGCGACGGTGAGCAGGAACCCGGTGCGATTCCGGGACGGTCCCGCCACTGTGACCATGGGAAGGCCCCGCACGACGGGGCGCCCGTACGGAAGTCAGGAACTGACCCGTCGTCCTCCTGCCATGGGGCGTGGAAACCCCAGAAGGAGGCCCACCGGTATGTCCCTGCACACCGCGCAGCACACCGACACCGCGTCGGTCGCGTCCGCCGCGACCAGCACCCGCGACTGGTTGATCATGGCTGCGGCCGCGATCGTGGCACTGATCGCTCTCTACGCGGTCTTCATGGACAACGGCACGGTCGTCGCCGCGACCGGCGACTACCTGCACGAGTTCTCGCACGACGGCCGGCACCTCTTCGGTGCCCCCTGCCACTGATCGGGGCCGTACGTCCATGTCTGTTTCCGTACTCCCCCTGCTCGGACGCGGCCTCGCGGCGGGCGGGGTGGCCGGCCTTGCCGCCGGGCTCTTCTCGCTGCTCCTCGCCGAGCCCCTGATGGACCGCGCGATCCGCCTCGAAGAGGCGCGTTCCGCCGAGGCGCACGCGCATGAGGCGGCCGGGGCGGCCGTCGCACATCACGAGGAACTGTTCTCCCGCTCCACCCAGCACGCCGGTCTGGTGGTGACGGCGGTGATCGCCGGTCTCGCCCTCGGTATCCTCTTCGCCCTCGCGTACGCGCTGGTGCACCGGCGCTCCGGGCTCGGCGAACGGCCGTGGCAGCGCGCCATGGGCTTCGCCGCGGCCGCCTTCCTGGCGGTCTCACTACTGCCGGGGCTGCGCTACCCGGCCAACCCGCCGGGCGTCGGCGACGCCGGGACGGTCGAGAACCGGCAGGCGCTGTGGCTGGCCTCCGTCGTCATCGGCGTGCTGGGGATGATGCTGGCCCGGCAGGTGTACGTACGCCTTGCCGACCGATCGCTGCCGCTGCGCCAGATCGCGGTGGGCGGTGCCGTGGTGGCGACGCTCGTGGTGCTGTTCGCGCTGCCGGGGAATCCGGACGAGGTGCCGGTGGCGGCGACGCTGCTGTGGGACTTCCGGATGCTGTCGGTCGCTTCCCAGGCGTTGCTCTGGGCGGTGTTCGGGGTGGTGTTCGGCGGGCTTGGCCTGCGGGCGGCGCGGCGGGCGCGGGCCGGTGCGGGTGCGAGTGCCGGTGCGGGTGCGGGTGCGGGTGCGGGTGCGGTGGGGGCGCCTGCGGCGGGCTAGGGCCTGTCCGGTGGATCAGGGTCGGGCAGGTCGCGGCGTCTGGTGCGGTGCATCGCAAGGCACCGGAGCGCCCTGATAGCGGAGCTATTCGGGTGTTTCGGCAACGCCGCGAGGCGCCGCACCAGACGCCGCGGCCCCGGCGATGATCCGCCGGACAGGCCCTAGTCCCCTACCCGCCCCTTCCCACAACCGGGGCTCCGCCCCGGACCCCGGTCCTCAAACGCCGGACAGGCTGGGGGTTTCGGCGCCCCCGGCGGGGATGTCGGCGGGCCCAGCGGCGGACGGACCTGACTGCGGGGGCAGTTCGTTCGTCAGGTAGGCCGAGACCACGACGTTCGCCGTGTAGGTCTTCGCCTTCTTGTCGTACGTGCCCCCGCAGGTGATCAGCCGCAGCTCCGCCCGGTCCTTCTGGCGCGGCCCGTATACCTTCTGCGGGTCGAAGCGTTCGCGGGTGAAGACCTGGACGTCGTCGATGGTGAACTCCAGACGTTCCCCGCCGGCCCCCGTCACCCGTACCTTCTGGCCGGGGCGGGTGGAGCTCAGGCCGTAGAACACGGCCGGTTTGCTCTCCGTGTCGACGTGGCCGACGAGCAGGGCGACTCCCGCCGCCCCCGGCCTGGTGCCGCTGCCGTACCAGCCGACCGTGGCGGGACGGCTGTAGGGCGGCGGATCCACGGCGCCCGATGTGTCGAGGCCCCGGGCGATCACGGGGGCCGCGACCCCTATGGCCGGGACGTCGACGCGCTGCGGCGACGCGCCCGCGAGCGGGGCGTGCGCCGGCGGTAGCGGTACGCCCTGGGGGCGGCCCACCGCGGCCACGTCTCCGGTGGTCGGCGCCGAACTGCCGCCGGGGCCCTCCGGCAGGTTCCGGCCCCACAGCCACAGCCCGAGCACCACCAGTGCCCAGGCAACGCCCGTCATCAGCCTGCCGTTGCCGGCCGGCCGGTCCTCGGCGGACATGTCAGTCCGAGTCCGTGCGACGGCGGCGTACGCTCCGGTAGGCCACGGCGACCGCCGCGACACCCGCCAGTACGAGACCGATCACGGTGTGCGGGGTCCCCGGCCCGTCCTCCTCGGCCGCCGCCATCTGCGCCGTACCACCGCCACCCGCGCGCACCGGCGCCGTGGGCGTCGGGTGGTGGGTCGGCTTGTTGTGGTGGATGACGGTCACCGTGCCGCTGGCCTTGCCGCGGCCGTTCTTGCACTTGACCCAGATCTCGTAGTCCTTTGCCTTCGCGTCCGAGCGGATGTGGGCCTGCGCGAAGAGACCGCCGTCGGCGGCGGGGTTGAAGTACGCGGGCGAGGAGAACGCGTCCGAGGTGCCGGTGGCCTGGTCGCCCCGGCAGACGTGGACCCGCAGATCCACCTCCCCGCCCGGCGCGATGGCGCTCGGGGTGACGGTGAGCCGTCCCTCGTATCCGTAGTCGTTGTCGGCGTGCGCGCCGGCAGCGGGCGCGATGACCGCTGCCGCCGCCACACCGGCACACAGAGCGAGCTGAAGTGAGCGCATAGTAAACCTCCTGGTACTCCGAAGATTCACCGTCACGCTCTTTTTCGCATCCCCAGCGGCGTGTCGCTGCGCCGTACGGGCGCATCTACGCGCCAGTGCGCTTCAGCCCCTCTCGCACTCGGCCGTACGCACCTGCGTCCCGTGTGCCCCCACGGTCTGTGCTCACTTCTGTAAGCTGGTGTGCATGACGGAGACCACTTACTCGATCGTCGAAGCCCGCGCCCGGCTCGGTGCCATCGCCCGCCAGGTCAGCGCTACCCGCGAGCAGGTTGCCATCACCGACCACGGACACACCATCGCGATACTGGTCAGCCCCGCCGACGCCCTGGAGCTTCAGGAGATGCGGGCACTGGCCGCCTACCGTGCGCGGCAAGGCCGCGGCGAGTCGGCCGGCGTGCCGCACGACGAAGCGTTCCGCCGCATCTTCGGCGGAGACGAGGCATGACGTATCAGGTCATCTGGGAGCCCGAGGCCCTCGCCCAAGTGGAGCAGTTCGCCAAGGACGACCCGCAGGGGGTGCGGCAGGTCTTCACAGCAGTCGACCATCTCGCTGACGATCCCCGGCCCGAGGGCGCGTTCGGCAGCACCGACCTGCTACGGATCCATATCGGGATCTACCGCGTCCTGTACGAGATCAGCGACCAGCAGGTCCGCATCAGCGTGATCCACCTCGGCCGCCTGCGCTGAGCATCGCCGAAGGGGCGGATCTCCGACAGCACGGAAGCGGCCCTCTCGATGGCGCTGGGCACGTGCACCCGCGAGGACATCGACACCACCACGGCCAGGCGATTTCTCCGACGGGACCCTCAGCACACGACCTGGTTCGAGGTCGCGGCTTCCCCCGTTCGCCCGTCTGCACGCCGACGGCAGGGCCTGGGGGCACGGGCGCAGCACCCGGCCGCCGCCCACCGGGTAGGCAGCGGTGCGGTGGGGCGTCAGATACGGTCGACCAGGTCGGCGATCGAATCGACGACGGTGGACGGGCGGAACGGGTAGCGGTCGACGTCCGCCGGGCGCGTGAGGCCGGTCAGGACCAGGAACGTCTCCAGGCCCGCCAGGACATCCGTGTCCATCCGGTCGCCGATCATCGCGCTGGTCTCGGAGTGCGCGCCGATGGCGTTGAGTCCGGTCCGCATCATCAGCGGGTTCGGCTTGCCCGCGAAGTACGGGTCCTTGCCGGTCGCCTTGGTGATCAGCGCCGCCACGGCCCCGGTGGCGGGCAGTGGGCCCTCCCTGCTCGGCCCGGTCTCGTCCGGGTTGGCGCAGATGAAGCGGGACCGGCGTTGACGCAACAAGGGCCCCCGTGAAGCGGGCTTGGGTTCTAGGAGTTGTCGCGTACGGGGGCCTCTCCGTGCCTACTTCACAGCGTCCTCGACGGCCTTGAAGATGTCCGCGTCGGTCTCCTTCTGCCAGTCCGGGAGATCTTGCCAGTCCGCCACGTAGCCGGGCTTTGGCCCCTCGAAGTGTTTGAACATCTGAGCCGTCCAGCATGTCGCGACGAAGCGGCTCTTCTGCTCTCGCGACAGCCGGGCGGCGTTGCCGGCGCTCAGGGCGAGGAACTGGGCGACCTGTTCGTACACGGCGCCTGCGGCCGTGCGCTCCCACTCGGGAGTGTCCTCCCACGGGGTGACGTACCCGGCCTTCGGCTCGCCAGGGAAGTGCTTCCTCACCCCAGCGATCCATGCCTCACGGAAGATCCGTGCGCCCTTGCTCTCGGACATGCCATCAGGGTGCCGATCTCGGCGTTCAGGCCTCGGAGTCTAGGGGCGACGTACCCCGACTTGGACATGCGGGCCACAGTCCAATGGCCTCGCTTGCGTACCGGATGACCTGTTCCCCGTCCCTGCGCTTCGCGCCGATCGCGGCAAGATCAGCTAGTACCGCGCCCCGGCGCCGGAATGAGTGCCCGGCGGCAAGCGGCTCCTGGTCGACATGCCCGGCCGCTCGAGAACCCCGCATCCTTACGGAATCCGCGAAGCCGGGCACCCAGCGCCTCTCGTGCTTCTTGTGCTTGGTTGCTCACTGATGGGTCAGGGCTTGTACTCGGCGTGTGGAATGGCGATGGCCCAGAGAAGGTCGCGCAGGTGGATGCACTCGGCCACGGCGTCAGAGTCCTCGACGACTTCCGCCCCGAGCACTCGGCCTTCGGGGTCGAAGTGGCCCACGGCGAGAAGACGATCGTCGTACAGCCACCAGTCGTTCCCCTGCGCGGGGAAGGTGACGCCTTCGGGCAGCATGTGCCGCGGCAGCCAGCGGATGTCCTCGCCAGTCTCGATGTTGAGATGAGTAAGCGAGTACTCCCAGGTGACGTACCGGCTGTGCGGCTCGGTGACCACGCGAACGCGACGGATTGTCTTGCCTTCGCCCGTGACGCGCTTCATCAGCGCCTTCCAGTCGTCGAGCCAGGCGTAGTCGTCGGACTCACCCCTCTGCCAGCGGGCATACGGCGTGTTCTCGACGGGCGACCCGTAGTCGTCCCTCAGCTCCAGGTGGAAGGCGTCTCGTTCGAACTGGTTGAACAGCTCGTCACGCTGCGCGGGAGTGATCAGGTCCACTGTCTTCCTCCAGTAGGGCCGTGATCGAGGACTTGGGGACCTCGATGCAGGTCTCATAGTCGGGCATGCGCATCTGGCTCAGGGCTTCAGCGTCGTGCATCTCCGGGCCCTGCAGGACGCACGTTCCCTGTTCGGTGACGAGCATGATCGGGGCGTCGAACTTCTTGATCTCGCGGGACCCTTGGCCGTCCTTGGTCAAGTGCTCGAACAGCTCGGTCGGCACCTCGATGACCGTCTGTCCCGCCGGCACGTCGAGCTGCAGGAGCAAGTCGTTCGCGTACACCCTCCAACCTTGGATGACGTAGGTGTCCTGGTCACTGGCGTACAGGGTGGGGCTGTCTCCTGGGGTGGAGTTCTTACCGAGGAACCGTAGCTGCATGGCTCGTCTCCCATCCGCTGCCTTGCGCCGGATTGCGCGACAGACGATGTTCGCGAGGTCGTTCGCGGCCGTCAATCGGCTTGCTGCAAACTCGCGCAATCTGCTTGGGACTTGCGCCTCCTCCGCTCTACGTTCGTCAACGAACCCGAGCAACCGAGGAACCCGCCACTCAGGCGCTACCGAGGGGAGATGTGTGGTGTCCACCGTGAGCCAGGAAACCGGCACAGGCGTCGATACTCCCGTTGACGTGGAGCTGATCTCAGAGTCCATCGACCTCGCTTCGGAGATGGGGTTGAGCACGCCGACTCGCGAGGCCATCGACACCAGGACAGCTGAACTCGTCGGTCACCTGAACCTTCTCCTCGGCGAGGATCTGGGAACGGCCGACCCCGAGGTCAGGGAGCTGTTCCGCCAGGGGTACCGGCTGCTGGACCTCAAGACGCGCCCCTCACAGTCCACCCCGAGCTTCTCCGCGTTCTCCTACATGGGCGCCGTGACCCAGTTGACGGGACGGCTGCTGTGGATCTACGTCGACAGGGCCGGGGCTGATGACTCGTGAGTCCCAAGGCGCAACAGGTCGCTTACGTCCTGGCGCTCCTCGCCGTGATGGCCGCTCTGGCGGTCGCCATCGCGACGAGCCCGAACGCCGAGACCGGCGCTCGCTCGGCTGGCGTCAGTGGGTCCTTCAGGGCCTCATAATCACCGCCACTTCGGCGTTAGGCGTCGCGTACTACTGCGACACCACCGCTCGATGATCTTCCGCCCCCGAGTGTCCACCGCACCGGCTCCCCGCATGTGCACCAACCTCGGGGGCGGAGATAAAACGCCCACCCCGGCCAGCCGTTCCCCCGAAGAAGCACAGGTCGGGCCTGGGTGGGTCAGCTGGTGCAGTGCACCATCACTCTGACCAAGAGGAGACCGCACAATGAGCACAGCCACTCTCACCCGCACCCGCGACCCCCGCGAGCTGCTGAACGCCCTCGCCTCCCGCGTGCCACAGCTCATTACCGGCGACGAGCCGACGATCTGGGACCGCGAGATCGCCCTCCTCACCCGCGACAACCCGATCATGACGACCGCCACGGCCGAGCGCCTCCTCGAGCAGGCCGTTGCCTACATGATCACCGCCATGGAGCGGCCCGGCGTCGACATGGGCGTTGGCTACACGGTCGACCAGGCCGTACACGCGATCATCCTCGACACGCCGCTCATGTTCGCCTTCTGTGACGTACAACGGCGGCGTATACAAGCACCACGCCCCTCTGATCCGGCGGCGCTGCGACGGCCTGGTCATGGCTACCGCGCGGCTCCTCGCGGACAACGGCTTCACGGTCGACGGGGAGCTGTGGGCCAAGGACGAGGCCACGTGCTCGCCCTGCGACAGCAAGGTGCCCGACAGCCACTGAGCCGGCGCACCGGTAAAGTGCCTGCCCCCGCCCGGCCCTTCCCGTAGCGCAATGCCGGGAAGCTTGGCTTGATCATCTCGTGTGCGGGCGCTGGATGCAGCGAAGCTCCTGTAGAACGAGCGATCTACCACGATCGACTTGTTCGGAACAGGAGCTTCGTTGTCTGGGGAGTCTGGCATAGAGGGGTCGTCGCGTGCGAGCGCGGGACAGACGGGGCAGCTGGGTGTGTTGCGCCAGGTTGTGACACGGCGGATGGTCACGGATGTGCTGGCGGCTTCCGGCCGCGGGGACCGGCGTAGTGACGGCAAACTCTGCGCGGTGACGTGTGTGTTCTTCGTGCTCGCGTTGACGCTGTTCCCGAGAGACGGCTACCGGTCGGTGCTGTCGAAGCTGGCCGGTGGGACGGCGCGGCTGGCCGCGCGGGGCCAGCTGGTCTCCTCCTCGGCGCTGCGGCAGCGCCGCGTCACGCTGGGCCCGGAGCCGTTCCGGTTACTGTTCGAGCGGATCGCCGGGCCGGTCGGCACGGTCGCGATGCCGGGGGTGTTCTGGCGGGGGCTTCGGCTGGCCTCGGTGGACGGCACGTTTCTCGAGGTCGCCGACACCGCGGTGAACGCGGTGTTCGGCCGGACCCGCAATCAGCGGCGGATCGCCGCGTTCCCCCAGGTCCGCCTGGTCGCGCTGATCGAGTGCGGGACCCGGGCGCTGCTCGGGGTGGCGTTCGACATCCGCCGGGTCTGTGAGCAGGACCTGACACGGCGCCTGCTGGACCGGATGCGCCCCGGGATGCTGGTCCTGGCCGACCGGGGATTCCCGGGCTGGCTGCTGTGGGTCGATGCCGCCGCCGGCGGGGCGGATCTGTTGTGGCGGATCTCGGCGGCGGTGCGGCTGGTCCCCGACGAGGTCCTGCCCGACGGCTCCTGGCTCGCGACCCGGCACGCGCACAAGAACATCACGAAAGCCCTGGCGGGGCGGCCCCGGTCGGTACGGATCCGGGTGATCGAGATGGTGGTCGTCATCGAGGCCGCCGACGGGTCACGACGCCATGAGCCCTACCGGCTCATCACCACCTTGCTCGACCCTGCGGCCTTCCCCGCCGGTGAACTGGCCGCACTGTATTCCCAGCGGTGGGAATCCGAGCTCGAATTCCGGGACTTGAAGATCACTCAGCGCGGGGCACGCGCCGTCCTGAGATCGAAGACACCCGCGCTGGTCAACCAGGAGATCTGGGCGTATCTCGTCACCCACCAGGCGATCCGCCGCACGATCAGTTCCACCGCCGCCGGCCACGGGCTCGATGCCGACCGGCTCTCCTTCACTGTCGCCCTGACCGTCGCCCGGGACACCGTGATCCGCACCACGGCGCGGATCGGCACCCACCTCGCCGAGATGACCACGTCGCTGCTGGCGAACCTGCGATCGGCCGAGCGACGCCTGCGGGTCTGCCCCCGGACCGTGAAACGCCCCAGCTCCATCTTCCCCTCGAAACCCGCCGGGCCGGCCAGCCGCAGCACAAAAATCACCGGATACGGGATCGAAATCATCCCACTCGACACAACCCCGCCGACCACCGCGGAGCCCGACAGCCACACGAGATGATCAAGCCAAGCTTCCCGGCATTGTCCCGTAGCGGGGGCAGGCGCATTCCCCAACAGCACTACCAAGGAACTGAGTTGCCAGTACCTCACGACATCCCGGCAGAGCGTGAACTCTGGAATGCCTTCGCCACGAGCGCGCTCAAGGACCCCTCGAACACCGACCCCGTCTTCCGCTGGACCCAGTACAAGGGGCACGGACCAGGACCCGAACTCCTCGGCTCGCCCAACAGCGTGCTGGAAATCGGCTGCGGGACCGGCAGAGCACTGGCCCACCTTGGGCAGCAGGGGGTGAAGACGAGGGGCGTGGACCTCTCCCCCGTCGCAATCGAGCACAACACCCAGCGGTGGGGTCCCCTGGGGTGCGAGTTCGTGTGCGCGGAAGTCCTGGAGTACCTCACCGCGGATGAGGCGACCTACGACGCCGTGTACTCGAATTTCGGCGCCGCCTGGTTCACCGATCCGTCCCGCCTCTTCCCCCTGGTGGCCGCATGCCTGAACCCCGGCGGCCGGTTCGTGTTCTCCCAGCCCCCAGCGATCCCCGGTGCCTACGGCCCGCAGGGCATGTATAAGGGCGGCTTCGCCGGTCGGAAAATGTTCACCTACCGGTACAGCTATAAGCCCGAGGTCTGGGTGCGCCACCTGACCCGCGCCGGATTCCGGGACGCCGAGGTGCGCATCCTCGACGCCCCGACTCCAGACCACATCGAGACCCTGATCGCCACGGCGGCAGTCGCCGACTAACCCGCTGGCCTGCTGGCGTCGGCTCGCTTCGTCGGCCCCCTTGCGGGCGGCGAGGCCGGTGCTCGCGGCCGTCTCTGGCGTAAACCGGTCACTGATTAACGGACACCCATAACGGTCCAGGGCGGGACGATCGGCGTCCGTCCGAGTGCTGTTCGGTATGGCATGATCGGCAAGCCGAGTCACTTCATATGGCAGGAGTTCGCACCCATGGCAGAGCGCAAGCCCATCGAATCGTGGCTCACCGACATGGACGGCGTGCTCATGCACGAGGGCGTGCCCATCCCTGGCGCAGACGCCTTCCTGAAGAAGCTGCGCGAGTCCGGCAAGCCCTTCCTGGTCCTGACGAACAACTCGATCTACACCGCGCGGGACCTTCACGCCCGACTGACGCGCATCGGCCTGGACGTGCCGGTCGAGAATATCTGGACGTCCGCCCTGGCGACTGCGAAGTTCTTGGACAACCAGCACCCCGGCGGGACCGCCTACGTCATTGGCGAGGCCGGGCTGACCACGGCTCTGCACGACATCGGGTACATCCTCACCGACCACGAACCCGATTTCGTGATCTTGGGCGAAACGCGGACCTACTCCTTCGAGGCCATGACGAAGGCCGTTCGCCTGATCAACAACGGCGCTCGGTTCATCGCGACCAACCCCGACGAGACCGGCCCGTCCGCCGAGGGTGCGCTTCCGGCTACTGGCGCGGTGGCCGCGCTGATCACGAAGGCGACCGGCAAGAAGCCTTACTTCGTGGGCAAGCCCAACCCGCTGATGATGCGTACGGGCCTGAACACGATCGGGGCGCACTCGGAGTCCTCGGCCATGATCGGCGATCGGATGGACACCGACGTGCTCGCCGGGCTGGAAGCCGGCATGGAAACCTTCCTGGTGCTCACGGGGCTGACGGGCCGAGGTGACATCGACCGCTACCCGTACCGCCCGACCACGGTCGTGGACTCGATCGCGGACCTCGTCGACCGCGTTTGATCTGGGCGAACGCTGGGGGCGAACGTTGGGGGCGCCGGACCACACCGTCCGAGCGCCCCCCAATTGCCGGTCGGTCTAATCAGCTCGCGGTGACCTTCACCCCGTCGATCACCCAGTACCAGTTGTTGGACCCCGTGTAGCGGAAGCGGAAGCTGACGCTGGTGGCGCCGGCGGGGACGTTCAGGGTCACGGACTGGGGCTGCGAGATCACGTCCGAGGTGTACGTCTTGACCGCGACCGGCGTGGCGCCGTTCCAGGAGGCGAAGATCTCGGCCTTCTGGCTGCCTTCCTGGCGGTAGAGCGTGGTGAAGTCGAGCTTCGCGGTGGCCTTGCCGCCCACGGAGTACGCCGGGGTGACGAGCGTCGAGTCGTACGTACCGGAGAAGGACTTGTCGGCCCACTCGTCGGAGTCGGCGACCGCGAAGACGCCCCGCGAGCGGACGTTGAGCTCGCGGGACTGGTCGCGTTGGGTGCGGCTCCAGAACTCGTCGGTGGCGAAGGACCAGCCGCGCCACTCGGTCATGCCGCCGGTGCCCATCGCCGAGTTGATGACCGACCAGCCGCTGGGCGCGGTGTGTGTGAAGCCGAGGACTTCGGCGGGGATGCCGGTCTCGTCGACGCGGCCCGAGAGGGAGGAGTTCAGAGCGTCGAAGGGGTCCGACGAGCGCTCCTGGATCGGCTTGCCGTCCAGGCGCCAGGCCGGGTCGGGGTTGATGCCGAGTTGCTTGAAGACGGTGGCCGCCACGTCGACGAGGCGGGTGTCGACGGGGCGTGCGCCGGCCGCTATGCCGGGACCCTGGGCGAGGACGAACGTACGCCGCTCCTCGATGGAGCTGCCGCCGTGGCCGCCCGCGTCGACGTGGCCGTGGTCGGTGGTGACGATGACGGTCCAGCGCTCGGTGGAGTAGGACGGGCGGGCCTTGATGGCGGCGAGCAGGCGCCCGACGTAGGCGTCCTGGACGTCGATCGCTTCGAGGTAGTTCGGGCTGGCGGCGCCGGAGTTGTGGCCGACGATGTCGGTCTGGCCGAAGTAGACGAAGAGCACGTCCGGGTTCTGGTTGCGCAGGATCGACTCGGTGTCGGCGGCGATGGTGGCGTCGTGGCCGGTGTAACCGTCGGCGTCGCCGTCGAGTACGAGCTTGGCGTCGGCGCCGGGGGTGACCGTCCCCTGGGCGTCCAGCGGCTTCCAGTCGACCGCGGCGTACGTGGACAGCTCCGGACGCACCTGGGCGAGGCGGGCCAGGAAGCCCGGATACGTGGCGTAGTTCTTGCCGGCGAAGGAGTTGTCCTTGACGCCGTGCTTGTCGGGCCAGACGCCGGTGGAGATCGTCGACCAGCCGGGGCCCGAGGAGGTGGCGGCCATCGGGTTGGCGTACAGCAGCGAGGTGCCGTATGTGCCGTTCGCCATCAGGGACTTGAGGTGCGGGGCCTTGGCCGCGGTGATGCGGTCGTGGCGCAGGCCGTCCATGCCGACGACGAGCACCTTGTCCATGCTGGTGCCGTTCGGGAGGGTGGGTGCGGCGGCGTGGGCGGGGGCGGCGGCCAGGGGGACGGCGACGACGGTGGCCGCGGCGGCGGTACCGGCGAGCACGGAGCGGCGGGAGATTCCTCGGGACACGTGATCCTCCAACGGAAGCGGGGGCTGGGGCGGGGGAGAGCGACGGTGAGCGCGCGAGAGGGTCTGGACCAGACCCGTTATCTTTGCGAGACAACGGTGACCGGTCCAGACCCTCTCAGTTCACCTTGGCCGAACCCTGGCCGGACGGTTACCGATCAGCTTCCAGTTGCCGACTTCCAGGCGTCGATGTACTCGTCGAGGTTGGTGGAGATGTCGTTCCAGTCCGGCTCGAAGATCTCGACTCCCTCGATGAGCTTGTTCAGCTCGGCGGCGTTGGCGTCGGTCGCCTTGATGTCGGTGCGGGCCGGGAAGCCGCCGCCGACCTCGCTGACCTGCTTCTGCGCGCCCTCGGCGAGCATGAAGTCGAGGAGCTTCTTGCCGTTCTCGGTGTGCGGGGCCTTGTTGACCAGGCCGGCGGCGTAGGGCAGCGCGAAGGTGGTCGGCTTGCCGCCGTCCTTCGCCGGGAACCAGATGCGGAGGTTCGGCATGGACCTGGACTGCGCGAAGTTCATCTGTACGTCGCCGTTGGCGACCAGGATCTCGCCCTTGTCGACCTTGGGGGCGAGCTTGGAGGTCGAGGAGGACGGGCCGACGTTGTTGGCCTGGAGCTTCTTCAGGTAGGCCATCGCCGGCTCCTTGCCGCCGAAGTCGTGCATGGCCTTGATGACCACGGCGGTGCCGTCGCCGGCGACGCCGGGCGTGGAGTACTGGAGCTTGTCCTTGTACGAGGAGTCCAGCAGGTCTTCCCACGTCTTGGGGGCGTCCGCCGCCGCGAGTTCCTTCTTGTTCTGGATGAAGCCGAAGTAGTTGTTGACGACCGAGGTCCACTTGCCGTCGGCGGCCTTGTTGCCGTCGGCGACCTTGTTGCCGTCGGCGACCTTGTTGCCGTCGGCGACCTTGTTGCCGTCGGCGACCTTGTCGGCACCCTTGGGCGCGTACTTCTGCAGCAGTCCCTTTTCGTCGGCCTGCTGGATGAACGGCGGCAGGGTGACCATGACATCGGCCTGGGTGTTCGACTTCTCGCGGGCGGCGCGCTGCACCATCTCGCCGGAGCCGCCCTCGACGTACTTGACCTTGATGCCGGTCTTCTTCTCGAAGTCCTTGAAGACCTGGTCGTACCAGCCGTCGCCGTTCTCGCCCTTGAGGCCGTCGGCGCTGTAGACGGTGACGATCTTCTCGTCGGAGGCTGCGGAAGTGCCGCCGCAGGCGGTGAGGGTCGCGGCGAGGGCGAGGCTGCCGGTGACGGCGGCGATCGGCTTGATCTTGATGAGGTTGCGGTCCATCACGTCTTGCATCTCCTTGGGGAGGCTGTGTCAGGGAGGCTGTGTCAGGGAGGGAGGGCGTGTGGCAGGAGGTCGTGTCAGCGGAATGCGGCCTTGGTGCGGATGCGGGACACCGCGAGGAGCACGAGCAGCGTCGTACCCATGAGGACCACGGCGACGGCCGATCCGGTGAACAGGGAGCCACGGTCGGTGGCGGTGAAGATCCGGACCGGGAGCGGCATCCAGTCGGGCGGGTAGAGCATCATCGTGGCGCTCAGCTCGCCCATGGACAGCGCGAAGCAGAGCCCGGCGGCCGCGTTGAGGGACGGCAGCAGGAGCGGGAGCTTCACCTTCCACAGGACGTACGAGGGGCGGGCGCCGAGGGAGGCGGCTGCCTGCTCGTAGGCCGGATCCAGACGCAGGATGGCGGCCGAAACCGACTGGTAGGCAAACGCCGTGACAAGAACGGTGTGCGCGAGGATCACGATCCAGCGCGTTCCGTTCAGGAGCATCGGCGGCTGGCTGAACGCGACGAGGACGGCGAGGCCGACGACCACCGAGGGCACGGCGACCGGCAGCATGAACAGGGCGTCCAGGATTCGCTTTCCCCGGTTCTTCAGCGCGGCGGCGCTCAGCGCCGCCCAGCTGCCGACGCTCAGCGCGAGAACGCTGGCGGTCAGCGCGGTGACCAGGCTGGTGGTGAGTGCCTGGAGGGATTCACCGCGTACGGCGGAGGCGTAGTTCCGGGTGGTGGGGCCTGACGGGAAGGCGCCGGACCAGTTGGTGGACAGGGATGCGGCCAGGATGACCAGGAGGGGCAGGGCGAAGAGGGGGACGAAGAGCACGAGGAAGACGCCCCAAGTCGCCCACTTTCCCGTACGGCTATGCACCAACACGTCGGCTCACCACCCGGTAGAGGCTGTAGAGACCCACGGAGATCGCGATGTTGACGACGGCGACGACGCAGGCCGCGGGGTAGTCGGATTCGAGGATCGCCTTGCTGTAGACGAGCATCGGCAGGGTCGTGACGCCCTTCGCCCCGGTGAAGAGCACGATGCCGAACTCGTTGAGGCACATGACGAGGACCAGGGATCCGCCGGCCGCAAGGGCCGGCAGCGCCTCGGGGAGGATCACCTGCCGGACGATGCGGGCGGGCCTGGCGCCCAGCGACGACGCGACCTCCAGCTGTGCGGTGTCGAGCTGCGAGAACGCGGCGAGCAGGGGCCGCATCACGAAGGGCGTGAAGTACGTGATCTCGGCGAGGAGCACGCCCCACGGGGTGGTGAGGAAGTGGAAGGGGCCCTCGGCGGCGCCGGTGACGTCCGTCCACAGGCCGTTGGCCATCCCGACCGTGCCGTAGATGAACAGCAGGGCGAGGGTGATCAGGAAGGACGGGAAGGACAGGAAGACGTCGATGAACTTCGCGACCGCCTTGCCGCCGGGGAAGGGCACGAAGGCGATGACGAGGGCGAGTACGAACCCGAGGGCCAGGCACCCTACGGTCGATCCGACGGCGAGCCACACCGTGGTGGACAGTGCCTCGCGGAAGGCCTCGGAGGCGAACACCTCGGCGTACGGCTCGACGGAGGTGCCGCCCTCGTCGGGGGTGAACGACTGCTGGAGGACGAGGGCCAGCGGGTAGAGGAAGAACAGCGCGAGCACGCCGACGGGCGGCAGCGCCCAGACCCACCGCGGCACTGCGCGGGTTGGGCGCGGCGCGGGGGGCGGCCCGGGTGCGTTGCCCTGAGCCTGAGCGGGCTGGCCGGTGGTCGCATGCCCTGTGGTCGTATGCCCGGCGCTTGTGGTGTGCGCGGGCGTGGCGGCGGGGACGGGGGCTGCGAGGGGGCCGGCGGCCGGGCTCGGGCCGGTGGCGCTCAGGTGGGACGGATTCGCGCTAGCCATGGGTCACCCCCGCCCCCAGCAGCACCGCGTCGTCGGACGCGAAGTGCACCGTGACCTCGGCGCCCAGCTCCGGCGTCTCGCGCAGCTCGCGCAGGTCCGCCTTCAGCCGGTGGCCGGCCACGTCGACGTACAGCCGGTGGGTGGAGCCGCGCCACTGGACCTCGGCGATGGTGCCGCGCAGGGCGTTGGGGCCCTCGCCGAGGCCGACGAGGTGCGGGCGTACGCACACCGTGGCCGTCGCCCCGCTCGCCGCGCCGCCGGTGGCGATCCTCAGCGGCGTACCGGCGAAGGAGACGCCGTCGGCGCCGGGGCCGACGGTGACCGGCAGCAGGTTCGCGTTGCCGACGAAGGACGCGGTGAACTCCGTCGTGGGGCGGCGGTACAGCTGCTGCGGGGTGCCGCAGTCCTGGAGCCGGGCCTTGTCCATGACGGCGATACGGTCCGCGAGGGTCAGCGCCTCGACCTGGTCGTGGGTGACGTACAGGATCGACACGTCGGGCAACTCGCGGTGCAGGCGGGCGAGTTCGGTCAGCATGCCGGACCTGAGCTGCGCGTCGAGCGCGGACAGCGGCTCGTCGAGGAGCAGCACGCGTGGCCGGATGGCGAGTGCGCGGGCGATGGCGACGCGCTGCTGCTGGCCGCCGGACAGCTCGCGCGGATGGCGCTTGGCGTACGCCGCCATGCCCGTCATCTCCAGCGCCTCGGCGACCCACCCCGGTATCTCGGACTTGGGGGCCTTCTGCGCTTTGAGGCCGAACGCCACGTTGTCCTCGACGCGCAGATGCGGGAAGAGCGCGTACTGCTGGACGACCATTCCGATGCCGCGTCGGTGCGGCGGGAGCCTGGTCACGTCGCGGTCGCCGATGAGGACCCGCCCGGATGCGGGCTGGACGAAGCCGGCGACGGCGCGCAGGGCGGTGGTCTTGCCGGAACCGGAGGGGCCGAGCAGGGCCATGACCTCGCCGGGCTCGACGGTCAGGTCGAGCGAGTCCAGGACGGTGTTCTCACCGTGCCTCCCGTACGCGACCGAGACGCTGTCGAAGCGTATGCCGCTGGTCATCGCCCCTCCCCCGCCAGCAGGTCGGGCAGCTCCCCGACGGAGCCGAGGACGTGCGTGGCGCCGTGGGCGAGGAGCCGGTCGCGGTCGTGCGCGCCGGTCAGGACGCCGGCGACGACGCTCGCGCCGGAGCGGACGCCGCTGAGCATGTCGTACGACGTGTCGCCGGCCACCGCGATCTCCCGCACCCCGTCGGCCGCCCCGGTGCGCAGCAGCGCGGCGAGCACCATGTCCGGGTACGGACGGCCGCGGCCGCCGGCGTCGGCCGGGCAGAGCGTCAGCTCGACCAGGTCCTGCCAGCCGAGGGCGGCGAGGATCGCGTCCTGGGTGACGCGGGCGAACCCGGTGGTCAGAACCACCCGGCGGCCCTGCGCGCGCAGTTCCTCGATGGCTTCGCGGGCACCGGGGACTGGCGCGACGTGGCCGGCGTCGACGAGGCCGGCGTACGCCTCCTCGAAGGCGGTGTTGGCGAGCTGGGCCTTTGCCTCGCCGTCGTCGCCGCTGAAGAGGTGGCGGAAGACGGAGATCTTGGACTCGCCCATGGTGGCGCGTACGTAGTCGAGCTTCTCGGCATGATCGGCCGAGCCCGGCTCGACGCCGAGGCGCTGGGCGGCGGCGGAGAAGGCCTGCTCGACGAGGCCGCCGTCGGCGACGGTGGTGCCGGCCATGTCGAGCACGACCAGCTTGATCGTGGGAGTCCCGGGCGTCGCCGGTGTCGTCTGCGTCGTCTGCGTCATCGTGGTCACCAGTTCAGTTCGTCGGCGGTCGTTTCTGCGATGGCCGGGGAGCACGTCATTCCGCGTCCGCCGGGCCCGGTCACCAGCCACACGCCTTCGCGCACCTGCTGGCGGTGCACGACGCGGCTTGTGTCGGTGCACTGCGCGTACACACCCGCCCAGCGGTGCCGGACCTTCGGCAGCGGCCGGCCGAGGAAGGACTCGGCGACCCGGGCGACGTGGTCGTACGGCTCCTCGACGACGTCGAAGGCGAAGGGGTGCTCGTACTCGTGGGTGTCGCCGATGGTCAGTCCGCCGCCCCGGCGCTGGACCATGAGCAGCTGCATCTTGTGCGCGGCTGCGGCCGGCTCCTGGGCCTGCCCGGTGTTGAGTGCGTTGAGTGCGTCGCCGGCGTAGGCGGGGTAGTAGCGGAAGCTGTCGGCGTCGGCGACGGAGGTGGTGAGGGCCTCACCGAGGGGTTCGGTCTGCATCATCTGGAGGCGGACGCGGCGGACGGGCAGGTCGGGTACGAGCTCCTTGACGAGCCCGCCGAGCCAGGCGCCCGTACAGAGGACGACCACATCGCCGGTGTGCACGTCGCCGTGGTCGTCGCGGACGGCGTTCTCGCCGATGACTTCCCGCACCTCGCGGCCGGGGACGAAGGTGTAGCGGCCGGACTTCAGCAGTGCCTGCTTGAGCGCGAGCTGGCCGGTCCGGGGCTCCACGGCGGCGTCGCGCTCGCACCACAGAGCGGCGTCGAAATCGCCGCGCAGGGCGGGGTTGACGGCGCGGGCTTCGGCGGCGGTCAGCAGCTTGTAGCCGCGGGCGGGCGCGTCGGCGCGGGCCACGGCGGCCTCGGCGACGGCCAGCTCCAGGTCGCCGCGGACGGGCGTCAGCGAGCCGATGGCCCGGAAGCCCAGCTCGGGGACGCGCGCCCCGATGCCCTCCCACAGCTCGCGGGCGCGCAGGGCGGTGTCCAGCTCCTCACCGCCCGCTCGGCCGCTGACCCATATCTGGCCGAAGTTGCGCAGGCTCGCGCCGCGGGCTTCGGTCTCTCGCTCGATCTGGACGACCTCGTGGCCGCGTTCCACTGCGTGCCAGGCGTGCATGGTTCCCACCACGCCGGCTCCTACGACTATGACTCTCACGCCGTTCACGCTCCTGGGAGTGGGTGACCCGAACCAATCCACATGGCGACGTCCCGGTGAACAGCCCCGCAATCTTGGCCCAGACCTGTTATCGTTTCGTTACTAAACTGCCCCGGTTTGCCCGCAACTGCCACCCCTCCCCGTGCGCTGCCCGCGCTCTACCCGCGCCCTTCCAGCCGCACCGTGAAGCTGAACCTGTCCCCCCGGAACAGCGTCCGCACCCGCTCCAGCGGTCGGCCCGCGAGGTCCCGCGACACCCGGTGGATCAGCAGCATCGGAAGCGCCGGCGGCGTACCGATCAGGAGCGCTTCCCGGGGAGTGGCGAGCACCGTCTCGATGCGCTCGTCCGCGCTGCCGAAGGTCACCCCGACGCGGTCGGAGAGGTAGGCGTAGAAGGACGAGTCCGGCTCGAAGTCGAGGTCGAGGCGCGGGACACGGGAGACGGCGACGTACGTACTCTCGACGCCCACCCGCTCGTCGTCCGCGAGCAGTACCCGTTCCATGTGCCACAGCGGCTCACCCGCCTCGATCCCCACGTCGGGCGCGAGCGCGGCGGGGCACGGCACCCGGTCGAGGCCGACGAGATTGCGGCCCGGTCGCCGGTCCTGGCGGCGTACGCCCTCGGTGTAGCTCGCCAGCGCGAGCGGCTGCTCCAGCTTCGGCCCGGCGACGACCGTGCCGCGCCCCTGGCGTCGGATGCGCCCCTCCAGGAGCAGCTCGCGCAGGGCCTGGCGTACGGTCTCGCGGGACACCTCGTAGCGTACGGCGAGGTCGCGTTCGGTGGGCAGCAGCCGTTCTCGCCCAACTGGTCGAGCAGGGCCGCGACATGCGCTTTGACGGCGTAGTACTTGGGTACGCGGCCGTGCTCCGGAATGCCGGATCGGACCGGTGCGCCGGGGATCTGGTCGTGGGCGTTCGGGTAGTCCTTCGGGTAATCCACCCATGGATGTTCCCAGATGACCATGAACGCGGGTCTCCGCCCGCGCTGCCTTACGGCCTGGTGCGCGATAGGGGACGGGCCCGCGACGCCGGCTATCGCGCACCAGGCCGTTAGCGCTGCGGCCCGCGCCCGCGCACGCGCCCACCCCTGCGCGCTCCGACGACGAGGGCGGTGCCGCTGAGCAGCATGGCACCGGCGACGGCCGCGAGAACGGCCTCGCGGTCCGGGCCGGTTCGGGCGAGGGCGGGGGGCGGCTCGGCGGGGTCGCCGGGCGGGGGGCGGTGCGATCCGTCGGCGGGGCGGTCGGGGTCGGAGCCGGTGGGCGCGTCGGGGGCCGTGGACGGGGCGGGTGCTGTGGACGGGGCGGGTGCTGTGGACGGGGCGGGGGCCGTGGACGGGGCGGGTGCTGTGGGCGGGGCGGGTGCTGTGGGCGGGGCGGTGGGGGGCCCTGTGCCGGTGCTCTCGTCCAGGCGGGGGTCGGTATCCGCACCCGTATCCGTATCCGTACCGCTGTCCGAATCAGGGTCCCCGTCGGCGTCCGGCGTCACGTCCGGGTCGACATCCGGCTCCACGTCGGCGTCCGAGTCGGCATCGGCGTCGGCATCGGCGTCGGCGTCGGCATCGGCATCGGCATCGGCGTCGGCATCGGCATCGGCGTCGGCGTCGGCGTCGGCGTCGATGACTGTGAACCGGTAGCCGTTCGACTCACCGACCCACTCACCGTCGTCCGCCTGTCGCTGGACGACCGCGGCGTTGGCGACGGCCCGGGTGGGAGCCGTACCGGAGTCGAAGGCGAGGCGCACGTTCACGGTGAGAGTGCGGTCGCCGATGACAGTGAAGCCCGGGAAGCGGGGGAAGTCGCCCGCGAGAACACCGATGTGCTCGTCTTCGTCGGTCGTTTCGAGGGGTACGGCGATCCATCGCCCGGTGCCGTCGTCGAACTCCAACTTCACGTCGTCCGCCCGCAGTTCCCGCCCCTGCCCGCGTCCTCGGTCCACGAGGACGACGACCGGGTGGATGTTGTGACAGGTCTTGTCCGTGGTGTTGGTCAGCTCCAGCGACCAGTGCGCCGCCGGGCCGCCCGGCGCGTAGTTGCCGGGGCCGCCGCGCAGGCGGGTGGTGAGGGGGAAGTCGGCGGAGTCGGCGTCACCGCAGGACGGCTCCTGTTCGGCGGGAGCGCCCGGATCGGCCGACGCGCCGCCCGCACCGGCCTGGGCGCCGGCCTGGGAACTGACCGCCGGCGCGGCAGCCAGCACGGCTGCCGCGGCTCCGAGAGTGAGGGCTCGGCGCACTCGCATGAGAGGAGGCCTTTACGAGTCGGGTACGGACCGGGGTCCCCCAGTCACCAGTCATACGGACCGTGACGCTGCCACGCCCACACACCCACTCATGACCGCCACGACGCACGCGCACCCATTTAATCTGAATAATCCTCCCAACGGCCCACTCCGCCGGGGAACACCACGTCCGCGTGGCCGAAGAGCGGCGCCAGGACCAGTTGCGCCGCGCCGTCCGCGACGGTGCGGGCGTCGCCCGACACCGCTGCGACCGGTACGGCGGGGCCGCCGCCGTCGCGACGCCGGGCCGGCTCCGCGAGTACCGCGCCCACGCCTCGTACGAACACGTCCTCCGCCGCGGCGACGACGCGCCCCCCGAGCAGCACCCGGTCGATGTCGAGCAGCCCGACGAGATTCGCGGCGCCGGTTCCCAGCACGCGCGCCGCCTCCGCCATGTCGCCCCGCGCGATGGCGGCGAGGCAAAGCGCCTCCACGCAGCCACGTCCGCCGCAGGGGCACGGGGGGCCGTCCAGCTGGAGGGTCTGGTGCCCGAACTCGCCCGCCCCGGTGCGCGCCCCCCGGTACAGCGCCCCACCGAGCACGAGCCCGGCGCCGAGTCCGGTCCCGAGGTGGAGGTACGCGAAGGAGTCGCCGGCGATACGAGCCCGGAGGGTCAGCCCCAGGGCGGCCGCGTTCGTGTCCTTGTCCACGACGACGGGCAGCGCGAGCCGCGCCGCCAGCACATCGCGCAACGCGAACCCGTCCCACTGCGGAAACCCGGTCACCCGGCGCAGCACCCCCCGCCGGTGATCCAGCGGCCCCGGCACGGCGACCCCGGCCCCGAGTACGCGCCCCGCACCGGGGGCCTGACCGGGGGCCCGGGAGATCGCCCCCAGCGCGGCGACCAACCGCACCACCCCCTCGACCACCACCCCCGCGCCCGCCCCGAAGTCCTGCTCCGCCCGCCGCACCGCGACGGTCTCCCCCGCCAGGTCCACCAGGACGGCCGTCACCTCGTCGCGGTCCAGGTGCACCCCGACCGCGTACCCCGCCTCCGGAACCAGCCGCAGCACCGTCCGCGGCTTGCCGCCCGTCGACGCGCGCCGGCCCGCCTCCTCGGCCAGCCCCTCCGTCCGCAGCCGCGCGGTGATCTTGCTGACGGCCTGCGGCGTGAGCTCGGTGCGTTCGGCGAGCTCCAGGCGGCTGATGCCGGCCTCGCCCGCCGTGCGCAGCAGGTCGAGCACCAGCGCCGCGTTGTGGCTGCGCAGCGCCGGGAGATTCGCGCCCGTATTACTCCTGTTCACGCGCCCATTGTCCACCGCGCTTGCACTTTGGCAACAGCGTTGTTTAAGTGGGAGTCATGACTGGCACCGGCACCCACGCCCCCCTGCGCGTCGGACTCGTGGGCTACGGCCTCGCAGGCTCCGTCTTCCACGCCCCGCTCATCGCCGCGACCGACGGCCTCGTACTCGACACGGTCGTCACCTCGAATCCGGAACGGCGGGAGCGGGCCCGCGCCGAGTTCCCCGGCGTCCGCTTCGCGGCCTCGCCCGACGAGCTGTGGGGGGCGCGCGCCGACGAACTCGACCTGATCGTGATCGCCTCGCCCAACAAGACCCACGTCCCGCTCGCGACCGCCGCCCTGAACGCGGGCCTGCCGGTCGTCGTGGACAAGCCGGTCGCCGGCACGGCCGCCGATGCGCGCGAACTCGCCGCGCTGGCCGCCGGGCGCGGCCTGACGCTCTCCGTCTTCCAGAACCGCCGCTGGGACAACGACTTCCTCACCCTCAAGCACCTGATCGACGCCGGTGAGCTGGGCGACGTACAGCGCTTCGAGTCGCGCTTCGAGCGGTGGCGCCCGCAGCCGAAGGGCGGCTGGCGCGAGTCGGGCGACCCGGCGGAGATCGGCGGGCTGCTGTACGACCTCGGCAGCCATGTTGTAGACCAGGCGCTGGTCCTCTTCGGCCCGGCGACGCGGGTGTACGCCGAATCGGACGTACGCCGCCCGGGCGCGGAGGCCGACGACGACACCTTCATCGCGATCACGCACGTCGGCGGGGTCCGTTCGCACCTCTACGTGAGCGCGACCACCGCCCAGCTCGGCCCCCGCTTTCGCGTGCTGGGTTCGCGCGCGGGATACGTGAAGTACGGCCTGGACCCCCAGGAGGCCGCCCTGCGCGAGGGCCGGCGCCCGGCTGCGGGCGCGGACGGGAACTGGGGCGAGGAGCCGGAGGCGGCGTGGGGCCGCCTGGGCGCGGGCGAGTCCCCGCTGACGGGCGGCGGCAGCCCGGTACCGACGCTGCCGGGTGCCTACCCGGCGTACTACGCGGCGGTCGCCACCGCCGTACGCGAGGGCACGGCCCCGCCGGTCACCGCCGAGCAGGCGGCCGCGACGCTCGACGTACTGGAGGCGGCGCGCCGCTCGGCCCGCGAGGGCGTGGCGGTGGATGTGGTCGGGGCCGGGGCCGGGGCCGGGGCCGGGGAGAGCGCGTCATGACCGACGAGCCCACCACCGCCGAACTGATCGCGCAAGAGCGACGCCTGACGCTCCACCACTTCACCTACGACGACGCCTGGACGCTCGGCGGCATCCTGGTCGAGCTGGCCCGCGCCCGCCAGGCGCCGGTGGCCATCGACATCCGGCGCGGGGCGCAGCAGCTGTTCCACTGCGCGCTGCCGGGGTCGAGCGCGGACAACGACGCGTGGATCGACCGCAAGCGGCGCGTGGTCGAGCGGTACGCGGAAAGCTCGTACCTGGTCGGGACGCGCTTTCGCGCCAAGGGGACAACGTTCGAGGCGTCGTCGCGCCTGGACCCGGACGTGTACGCGGCGCACGGCGGGGCGTTCCCGATCACGGTCGAGGGCGCGGGCGTCATCGGCACGGTGACGGTCTCCGGCCTTCCCCAGGCGGAGGACCACGCCCTGGTGGTCGAAGCGCTGGAACGCCTGGCGTCGTAACCCCAGGGTGTACGGCCTGCGGCCGAGCGTCCTCAAACGCCGGACGGGGCTGGATTGCCCCACCCTGCGCAGTCACCGGAGAACCGAGGCAGAGCCCCGCCGACCGCCCGAACAACCCACCCCCGGGCCACCAATCCAGCCCGTCCGGCGTTTGAGGACCGGGGTTGGGGGCGGAGCCCCCACGCGCCCCGCACCACGCGCCCCGCACCCCGCACCCCCCGCTACGCGCCCTTGAGCACCTGCCGCTGACGCCCGAGCCCGTCAATCTCCAGCTCCACCACATCCCCCGCCCGCAGATACGGCTTCGGCTCCGCCTGCCCCATGGCAACCCCCGCCGGCGTACCCGTATTGATCACGTCACCCGGGTACAGCGCCATGAACTGGCTGACGTACCGCACCACTTCCCCCACCGGGAAGATCTGCTCCGCAGTCGTGCCGTCCTGCTTCAGCTCGCCGTTGACCCACAGCTTCAGGCCCAGCGCCTGCGGGTCCGCGACCTTGTCGGCCGTCACGAGCCACGGCCCCAACGGGTTGAACGTCTCGCAGTTCTTGCCCTTGTCCCACGTACCGCCGCGCTCGATCTGGAACTCCCGCTCGGAGACGTCGTGCGCGACCGCGTACCCCGCGACATGGGCGAGGCCGTCCTCGGCCGAGTCCAGGTACCGGGCGGTACGGCCGATCACGACGGCCAGCTCGACCTCCCAGTCGGTCTTGCTACTGCCGCGCGGCACGAGCACGGTGTCGTCCGGCCCGACCACCGTGTCCGGCGCCTTGAAGAAGATGATCGGCTCGTCCGGTATCGCCGCGCCCGTCTCGGCCGCATGGTCGTGGTAGTTCAGCCCGATGCACACGATCTTGCCGATACGGGCAAGCGGCGGCCCGATGCGGGTCCCGGCCGCGTCGTCGATCACCGGCAGCTCACCGGCGGCGGCAGCCGCCCGTACCCGGCCGAGGGCAGCCTCGTCGGCGAGCAGCGCGCCGTCGATGTCCGCGACAAGGCCCGACAGATCCCTCAGGGTCCCGTCCTGGTCGAGCAGCGCCGGTCGTTCGCCTCCCACCGTCCCTACACGCAGCAGCTTCATGGTCAGTCTCCTCTGGTCGAGTGTCGCGCCCGCGGCCCCGGCCGATGGGTGCGGCCATCGGAGGATTGGCTGATCCTCCAAGGTCTTGGCCCGGTCCGCAAGGCATGCTCACGGAGTGGGCAGCGATCACCCGCCGACGAACCCGTGCGCCCGCAGGAACCGCGGCGCGGCCTCGTCCGCCGTCCGGTAGAGCTTGCGATGGGTGTGCACGACCGCTCCGCCGGAGAGGTAGGCGGCGGAGTTGTACCTGCGCAGACGGCCGTCCTCGTGGAAACCGGCCAGGACATCCGGGCCGAGACCGGACAGGGCCGCGAGGCGCGGGTCGTCGGCGCTGATCGACTCGTCGCCGCCGACACCGCCGAGGTCGTAGCCGTGCAGGCTGAGTTCGGGAAAGACGACCAGGTCGGCGTAGTCCTCCGCGGCCATGCGGACGGCCTTGTGAGCCGTCTCGAAGTCGGCCTCCACCTTGCCCAGCTCGCAGTCGGTCTGCGCCAGTGCGATGCGCATTCGCCCTACCTCTCTCCACAGTGCGCGAGGCGTGTCGCCGCGGCCGCCGGCCTTTCGTGAGCTGCGGTTCTACGGGGTCGAGGGGCGGTTCGCAAGCGGCGTTGCTTCACCGGCAACTGTCAGGTCCCGGTAGAGGCAGGCCCGCTCGACGGCGCTCCAGGTCATGCTGGTGACGACGTACAGCGCCGCGGCCAGCGGTACGACCGCCACCGTGATCAGCGTCGCGAACGACATCAGCGGCATCACCTTGGCCATGGACTCCGACTATCCGACGACCGACACAGTCGTCCCGACGGAGGCGAACGTCCAGATCGCCCCGCCGTCGTCGGCACGCGCCCGGATGCCACCGGTCTTGGTGCCGGCCGAGGGCTCCGGGGACGATCCGTCCACGGCGTTGGAGAAGGCGATGGAGATGCCGTCCTTGATGGCGAAGTAGACGACGTTCTCGATCGTCACCCCGTCCGACCCCGTGCCGCCCTCCCGCCGGAACCCGACCGTGTACGACCCCTCGGCCGGGTTCACCGTGCCGGGCCAGACGGTGAAGGTCCGGCGCAGGCCGTCGGAGGCGTCGACGAGCCAGACCCGCTTCTGCCCGACCGAGTACACGACACGCCTGCCCTCGCCCGACCCGGCGGGAACCGGCGTCTGCGGCTTCTCGCTCGGCGCGGCCGACTCGGCCCCCGATTCGGACTCGCGCGCACCCGAAGGCGAGGAGTCCCGCGAAGTGTCGGCCGCCTTCCTCGGCGGGGCCGACCGTTCCGCCTGTACAGCCACGACGGCGACGATCGCCAGAGCGATCACAGTCAGAGCGGTGACCCAGCTCCACGAGGGCAGCCGACGGGCTTGCACGGGGGCGATTCTCCTCAACTCTTGCACCGGAAGGGGCGCCGCGGCCCAGCAGCCGGCACAAGGCTTGCACTACTCAGAAAGTGTGAGCATCGTACTCCCACCCGCAAGGCGACCGCGGAGCCGGCATCCCCCCGTAGCCCCCATCGCAAACGACGGACGAGCCCACACCCGCGATCGAGCCGCGCTCTCTCACCGGCACCCCGTACAGCAGTACGGTGTGGACCATGCGCCCCGACACGCCTGCCGATCACGCCGATCACACCGCCGAAGCCGAGCGTCTGCTGCGCGCCGCAGCGCAGTTCCCCGAGGACCAGGAACCCCTGTACCTTCAAGCCGCCGCCCACCTGGAGCTGGCAGGCGACCGCGCCCGCGCGGCCACGCTCTACGACCAGCTGCTGGCGAAGCCCCTGGACACCCCGTTCCTCACCAAAGCCCTCAAAGCGGCCAACCTGTGGGAGTACGGCCACGAGGCGGAGGCACGCGCGATCATCGACGGCATCCGCGCCGCGGCCCCGCGCGAAGCAGCCCCGTGGGAGGTCATCGCGGAGGCCCTCGAATCCCACGACGAGCTCCAGGCCTCCCACGACGCCTTCACCACCGCGGTGACCCTCCTCATCGACCCGTCCGAGGAGATCCCGTACGCCGCCCTGTCCCTCCTGACCGGCCGCCATCGCGTACGCCGCATGCTGGGCCTGCCGCACGACGACTGGGACGCGATGGCGGACCGCGCCCACGCCGGCACGATCGCCCTGGACGAGCTGCACGACCCGAACCGGCTGTGGGCGCTCGGCTCCTCGGACCCGGCCGAACTCCAGGCAGAGATCACGCGCCTGCGCGCCGAACTGGGCACGTACCGCACCGCGCTGTCCCGCCCCTTCCCGGTGGCGATGCTGCACTGGCCGGAGGACGAGCTGCGCGAACTCCTCACGGATTACCCCTCCCTCACCTCGGACTACCCGACCCCCGCCGCGCACCTGGACTCCATCGAGGCATCCCTGCGGGACCTGTCCGCCACGGGCACCCAGAACCTGGGCATCGTCCGCGGCACGGTCCCCTCCTACGAGGCGTTCGCCGCGTCGGAGCAGTCCTCCCCCGCCGACGCCTCCCTCCTCCCCCAGTACGCCACCACCCTCGCCGCCCGAGGCCGAGCCACCCCCTGGCCCCCACCCCGCAACGCCCCCTGCTGGTGCGGCTCGACCACCCCCTACCGCGACTGCCACGGATTGCCCGACCCATCCTGAGAGCGAGCAACGTAAGGCAGCGGTTGGACGGCCCTCCGGCTCTAGGCTCCGTTGTCGGTGGCACCTGCTACTACTCAAAGGTCGACTCAGCAGGAGGGCCACAGCGTGACCGAAGCCATCAGCGCGTCTCAGCAAGCCACGGGAATCTACGAGCAGTTGGTTACGCTGCGGCTCACCCAACGGCTTCAGGACCTCGAAGTCAGAGGGCTGCATGCAATCGACGGCCAGGTCGGGCCCGAGTCAGCGCCACACGTGCTCGCGCGGCACGTGGCTGACACCGTCCGCCGAGTGCTGCAAGACCTCCCGGCTGACGAGCGTGTCCACGCTGCCAACCACATCCTTGAGTCGCTGAACACGCTTGAGGGGGCCCAGGAGTGGGTTGATCTGATCGCGGATGGACCACGCCAACTGCTCGCCATCGCAGAGCAGGAAGCCCCCGGCGTCTACGCCATCAGGCCCGCTACCCCGCTCTCCGAGACTGCGCTGATCACCAATTCCCCCGAGGACCCCAATCTCGGATTCGAACTCCGCGCCGAGCTCGCCACTGCGGACCGAGTCGATCTACTCTGTGCCTTTGTGAAGTGGCACGGTCTGCGGGTCCTGGAGCAATCGCTCAGGTCAGCCCGCGACCGAGGCGTACGCATCCGCCTGATCACCACGACCTACATCGGCGCCACCGAGCGCCGCGCACTCGACCGACTCGTTCGTGAGTTCAACGCCGAGGTGAAGGTCAACTACGAGCTTCGTTCCACCCGCCTCCACGCCAAGGCGTGGCTCTTCCGCCGCGAGAGCGGCTACGACACGGCCTATGTCGGCAGCTCCAATCTATCTAAGGCCGCCCTCCTTGACGGCCTGGAGTGGAACGTCCGCCTTTCGTCCGTAGCAACCCCCGCCGTGATGAGGAAGTTTGAGGCAACCTTCGACTCCTACTGGAGCGAGCCTGCCTTCGAGAAGTACGACCCTGATCACGACGCCCAACGCCTGGACGAAGCCCTGATGCAGGCTGGCGGAACGGGGAATCACGCGCGCCGCACTCTCACTCTCTCCGGCCTAGAGGTCCGTCCACATCCCTACCAGCGCGACATGCTTGAGCGGCTTGAAGTCGAGCGTACGGTCCATGACCGGCACCGCAATCTGCTCGTCGCGGCGACCGGCACCGGAAAAACGGTGATGGCTGCTCTGGACTACAAGCAGCTCCGCCGAAAGCTTGGGCGTGATCTCCGGCTGCTCTTCGTGGCTCACCGCAAGGAGATCCTGGAGCAGTCTTTGCGTACCTACCAAGACGTGCTGGTTGACGCGAACTTCGGGGAACTCCTCGTCGGTGGCGAGATCCCGGACACCTGGACGCATGTGTTCGCCAGCGTCCAGTCCCTCAATGCCCGCAAGCTGGACCGGCTCTCCCCCGACCACTTCGACGTCATCGTGATCGACGAGTTCCACCACGGAACCTCACCGACCTACCGCAAGATCCTGGACCACTTCCTACCTCAGGAACTGCTGGGCCTGACGGCCACGCCTGAGCGCATGGACGGTCTCAACATCCAGGACGAGTTCTTCGACGGTCGTATCGCTGCCGAGATGCGCCTGTGGGAAGCCCTGGAGAACGAGCTCCTCAGCCCGTTTCACTACTTCGGCGTCACCGACAACACCGATATGAGTGCGATCACTTGGAAGCGGGGGGCGTACGACGCCACAGCGCTCAGCAACCTCTTCACTGGCAACGACGCCCGCGCCCGGCTCGTCGTACAGGCCGTACGGGACAAGGTCACCGACCCGGGAACCATGAGGGCACTCGGCTTCTGCGTCTCCGTGGCACACGCCCATTTCATGGCCGACTTCTTCCGGCGGGCTGGCCTCAACGCCGTGGCACTCTCCGGCGAAACACCCAGCGCAGAGCGCAAGTCCGCACTGGACGAGCTGCGAGCCGGCACGCTCCAAGTGATCTTCTCCGTTGACCTGTTCAATGAGGGGCTCGACGTCCCGGACGTCGATACCTTGCTCCTGCTCCGCCCAACCTCCAGCGCTACCGTGTTCCTTCAGCAGCTCGGCCGAGGGCTCCGCCGTAGCGAAGGCAAGGCCGTACTCACAGTCCTGGACTTCATCGGACAGCACCGCAAGGAGTTCCGGTTCGAGGAACAATTCCGGGCACTGACTAACCTCACTCGCAACCGACTGCTCGCGAACGTCGAGCACGACTTCCCACAACTGCCCTCCGGGTGCCAGATCATCCTTGAGTCCAAGGCCAAGGAACTGATCATCGAGAACATCCGCAGCCAGATCAGCATCAACGTCACCCAGCTCGCCCGCGAGGTGGCTACCTACGGGGAGCCTCGCCTCGCCGAGTACCTCAAGGAGAGCGGCCGAGAGGTCAAGGAGCTCTATCGCGGCAACGGCAACTCCTGGACGGGCCTCCTCCGCCGAGCCAAGCTCCTCACCTCACTCGTGCCGGAAGGCGAAGAAGCCCTTCTGAAGCGGGTCTCAGCGTTCCTCCACATCGACGACCCGCTCCGCGCGACGAGCTACTCACGGCTACTCACCGACGAAGCTCCGACGTACGACGAGCTGAGCGAGCAAGACCAGGCCTTCGCCCGCATGTTCTTCTTCTCGCTCTGGCCGCTCGGCGGCGACTTCGCCAGCTACCAGGATGGCTACGACACGCTGCGCCCCCAGGTGGCATTCCGCAGCGAACTCCGCCAGGTCCTCGCCCACGTTCTCGACCAGGTGGACCACGTCGCCATCCCCTTGCTCGGGGACCATGCCGGCTTGCCGTTGAGCGTTCATGCGTCGTACAGCCGCGAGGAGATCCTCCCAGCCTTGGGCCAGTCATTCATCGGCGGCTTTATGCCCGCCCACTTCCGCGAAGGCGTCAGGTGGTGCGAGAGCATCCAGACCGACGCGCTGCTGATCACACTTGAGAAGGACGAGAAGGACTTCTCCCCGGAGACCCGATACAAGGACTACGCGATGAGCGACAGCTTCTTCCACTGGGAGTCACAGAATCAGACCTCAGAGACCTCCCCGACCGGCCTCCGCTACCAGACCCACAAGGAGAACGGCTCCCACGTCCTCCTCTTCGTCCGCCGCTACAAGAAGACAGACACCGGCGGCCCCCAGCCCTGGATGCTGCTCGGCTCTGCCCAATACGTTGAGCACAGGGGAAGCAAGCCGATGGCCATTACTTGGAAACTTGAACGTGAGCTCCCCGCTGACGTACTGACCTACTCAGCGATCACAGCCTGATTCGCTGGAGCCCTGGCACCTGTGTCGGAATTGCCACGTGCACTAGACGGTCGGGTCCATCTACTTTTTATCCAGGACCTCATCCACCTTCTTGAACCCTTTGAGGACTTCCTTCACCGTAAGCAGCTCCAAACTCGGATCACTTTGGATCGTGTGTCGGGAACGACGCCGCCCCGCCCGGAGCAGCGTCCGGACGGGGCAGCGCGTCGGTAGCGCGTCAGCCGCGAAGCGGTGGGTCAATCTCTGCCGGGAGGGGGCCGGGAGGGGGCCGGGAGTGAGGCGGGGCGCGCAGTCCGGGCAGGCGTACGGCGTCACCCCGGGGCCGCTCGCACGCTCGATGTAGCGCACGGCAACAGGGGCGAGCGTCAGACGCTCGCAGCGGCAGCAAGCAGTGGCGCTCATGCTCCCACCGCCACCCTGTGGACGATCACGTAATTCCCCGGGCTCAGCGTCACGTAATTCCCCAGGTCCTGGCCTCGTCCATGTCTACTTGATCGAGGGCTTGTTTGTCTTGTCGGTGACGCCTGCGCGGGGCCGCTTGTTGGGGCGGTAGCTGGGACCGTTCATGATCACCTGATGGCTGGTGTTGATGAGCCGGTCCAGGAGGGACTCGGCGACGACGGGGTTGGGGAAGAGCGGATACCAGTCGCTCGGCGCCCTGTTGCTGGTCAGGATCAGCGACCGGCCCTGCCGCTCGGAGACCAGCTCGTAGAGGTCGTCGGCCTGGGCCGCGGTCAGCTGGCGCATCGCGAAGTCGTCCAGGATGAGCACGTCGGGCCGTACCAGTTCGCGCAGTCGGCGGTCCCAGGTGCGGTCCGCGTGGCCGCCGGCCAGGTCGGCCAGAACCCGGCTGGTCTTGGCGAAGCGGACGTTGGCGCCCTGGCGGATCGCCATATGTCCGAGTGCCTGGGCGACGTGTGTCTTCCCAACGCCGACCGGCCCGAACAAAATTACGGACTCGCCGGTGTGCAGCCAGCGCAGTGCCGCAAGGTCGCGGACCTGGGCCGCGGGTATCTTCGGGGAGGCCGCGAAGTCGAACTCCTCCAAGGTGACCTGCTGCTCGAACTTCGCCCGGGTCAGGCGCCGTTGGAAGGCGACGGTCTCCCGGCGGGTGATCTCGTCCTGGCAGAGGATCTGGAGGAACTCCAGGTGGCCGAGCTCGCCGCCGTGGGCCTGCGAGAGGCGGGCGTCGAGAGTTTCCAGCATGCCCGAGAGCTTCAGCGCGCGAAGCGCGTCCCGCAGGGCGGTGTCCATGATGCTCATCACGCCACTCCTTCTTCGTGACGGTGGTCATCACGGTCGTCGTTCGTCATGTCGGGGGGTGTCGCGGTCGCGAAGAGCCGCTGAGGTCCGTGCAGGAAGGCGGCGGCTCCGCCATCGCCGGAGGATTCGGGGGCCGGCTCGGTCTCGGTGCCGGCGACGAGGATGCCCTTGATCGTGCGATAGGACGGGTCGCCGACCAGGGTCGCCTTGGCGCAGGCGGCCTCCAGCCTGCCCTCGCCGTACTTCTTGCGCAGGCCGAGGATCCCCTGGGCGGCGCGGAGCCGATAGAGCGCGTTGACCTCCAGCAGCCCATCGACCACCTCGCGGCAGGCCGTGCCGACCTGCGCGGACTGGGTCCGGCACCAGGTCGGGGTCCGCATGTGGAAAGCGATCTTCTCCGGCGGGTAGTCGCTGGCATGGGTGCGCTTGCCCTGCTCAAGTGCCCCGTGGGTCTTGACCAGTTCGCCGTCGTGGAAGACCTGCACGAAGGTCGCGGTCGAGCGGACGTCGACCCGCTTGCCCATCAGTTTCCACGGCACCGAGTAGAGGGTGCGGCCGGCCTTGATGTGAATGTCCGGGCCGACGGTGGCCGTCGACCACTTCGCGAGCACGAACGGGGTCTTCGGCAGCGGCAGCAGCGTGGACGCCTCGACGGCCTCGAAAACCGAGGCCGGGGCGGCCCCGCCCAGCGGGCGGCACTGCCGCTGACCGGCGACTTCGGTGCACCACCGGATGGCCTCGGCCTGCATCTGCTCGAGCGAGAAGAACTCCCGGCCCCGCCACCAGGAATCACGTATATAGGGCATAGGGCGCTCGACGCGCGGTTTATCTTTTGGCTTCAGAGCGCGGGCTGGATCTACCAACGCACCGTAATGGGCCGCGAGTTCGGCATACGCTTTGTTGATTTTAGGGTCGTAGAGGTCGGGCTTGTCCACCCCGGTCTTCAGGTTGTCGGGCACCAGCCGCTGCGGGACGCCGCCGAAGAATCTGAAGGCTTCGACGTGGGATTCGGTCCAGGAGTGCTGGTCCAGGTGGATCACCGGGCGGACGAACATGTGCCGCGAGCACGGCAGCACCATCACGAACGCCCAGATCCGGTGCCGCTTCCCGCTCCGCGGGTTGATCCACTGGCCAAGGAAGCCGTAGTCGATCTGAGCCTCCAGCCCCGGCTCGATCTCGTCGCGCAGGACCGTGACCTGAGAGCGACGGGTCTCCTCGGGCAGCGTCGCCGATATCCACCGCCGAAGCGACGACACCGAAACCACCAACTCGTTCTCGTCCCGCAGCCGTTGGTGGATCGTGGCGACGGTCACCGTCCCCAGCAGGCTCTTGATGTAATCACGGTGCTTGTCGATCTCGGGCCAGGTCACCTGCCGCAACCGGGCATCGGCGAGCTCGGGGAACCAGCCCTTGATCAGAGAGGCCCAGTCCTCCGCGGCCATCGCCGCCCCGCCCGGGGCCATCCCGGCGGCCTCCGCCGGGGCCAGGTACTTCCTGATCGTCTTGCGGTCCAGTCCCAGCGACGCGGCCAGCTCGCTCTTGGAGCGGCCCGCGTACCAGTGGACATAGATCTCGGTCACATCGACCACGTTGAACGTTCTCCTTGCCATCGTGCGCTTCCCTCGACCTCGAACCACTGATCGAGGAAGCGTCCGTCATCTCGACGGCCAGGACCACTACCCGCTGCGTCCGTCGTCCCCATGGGGAATTACGTGACCGCGGGGGTGGGGAATTACGTGACGCGGAACCCGCCTCACCTGGGGAATTTCGTGATCGCTCACACACCCGGACCGTACGACCGTCGGGGCAAACGCGCACCCCGTGAATCGTGGCCGGGCCTACATCTATCCCGCGTAGTGCCCAGCGGCGTTCCGCCTGCGCACGGCGCTCTGGATCGTCCGGCCGCTTCCGGGGCAGGGCCATGACGTAGGGGCGTACCGGGTCGGCCGTATTCCACGAACGGCCGCTTCTCCGCCGCCTCGCGGGCCAGTGCCGGTATATGTACAGATCGCCGGGGTGCTGCGCGCCCGCATCCAGCGTGGCGACTGGCAGCCGCTGCGCCCGCTGCCGGGTGAACAGCGCCTCGCCGACGAGTTTGGCGTCGCGCGCATGACCGCACGGAAAGCCGTCCGCGTCCTGGCCGACGAGGGCGCGGTGTTCGTCGTCCCCCAGCGCGGCGCGTTCGTCTCCGCCCCACAGGGCGGTTGCAAGTTCCGGGATCGCGTAGATTGTCCGCGCCAAGCCAGTCCGGCGACGAGAGGGCATAGCAAAGAGCCCCGCCCGCCACGGGGGAACGACGGACGGACGGGGCAGCCTTGAGGCTAGACGTTCTGCCGGTACCGCGCCCAACGACGAGCCGCGTTGAACATGCGCGCCGTCCACGGGTCCGGGTCGTCTCCAGCGATTTCTTCCCACACGTTCGATGTGGCTTGGGCAAAAGCTGCGATGCCTTGAGCCGGGGCCGTGCGCCATGCGGGAACCCTGCCCGCCCATTGCTCCGCCGACGTTGGGTCGTGGCCTCCGTCCGACATGAGCCACACGACCCAATACCCGGCGTCCAGCCATGCGGCTCCGCGTGTTGCCCATGCCCAATCAACGAGATGCGCCGTGTCGTCAACAAGCACGTTGGCATGGTTGAGGTCTGTGTGTAGCAGCGAGTTGCCCGCGAAGTAGTCGAGATCTGGCGTCCTGGCTGCGTAATGCTCCAGGCGTTGTTCAGCGAGTCGAAGCTCAATATCCGGGCAGTCGACTTCCCCGAGCCGGCACAGCAGGTCGGCAACCTTCGGCAGGTCAGGCGAGTCCGGCGAGTAGTCTGCGTGATGGCCTTCTAGGGCTTCGAAACCCAAGAGATCCCATCCGGATTCTTCGATGTGCCAGAGCAGCGCGGGGGCAATACCGGCGAGGAAGAGGTTTACCTCAGCTTCCCGGCGCTGTGTCCATACGCGCTTATGGTCGGCGCGTAGCCCCTTGATGAAGAAAGCGCCGGACTCAGCGAATACCCGGGCCCCAATCTCGCTATTGAAGCCTTGACTTGCAGGCTCGATCTTGAGCATCGGCCCTGTCTGCTCTTCGATGGCAGCGAGAACGGGAGACGGCAGATCTTCGAAGGCGATTCGTGTTGTTGCCACGGTTCCTCACACTCTCACACGACGGGCCGCGCGGGCCCCACGAACGTATGAACGCCGTGACGCCCGCGCGGGATACGCGCTTACCGATACGGGTTGTCGTCGTTACAGCCGGGTACCGTGCCCTCGGTCAGCGCCTCCACGTCATCAACGATGACCACGCCGACGGGCTCAGGGCTCGCTGCGGCAAGGGAGCCCAATTCGGTCGGCACTACCACCCGTCGGGGTGTGATCTCTACGGCTACTGCGGTCATGCTGCATCTCCGTTTCCGTGTTGACAGTAGGTTTCCAGTGGTGCCTTCGCTTCCTGGTAAGCCTTCGCGAGCGGCCGGCACACTCGGCAGGTAGCCGAGAGCTGACAGCCGCTACAGCCACCGGAGCGAAGCATTTGGGCATCTGCGATAGCAGGCAGACGCAAGAGGCCATCCAGCCCCTCAGTCATCAAATTGACTGGATTCTCTCGGCCGACTTTGCACATGGTTGCGAATCCATGGGGGTCCACATGAAAGAACGCGTGCCCAGCCGGACAGCCCTTGAATACCGTGGACTTGTCCAGGAATCCCGGCGCTTGTGCGGCAAGCGGTTCGGGGTTGCCGTCATACGTGGGCGAGATGTTCGCGTATTCCGTGAACGTCGCGGCGTACCGTTCTCCCATGGCGCGCATGGCGTCCACTTCATGCGCGTTGTGCTTTGTGATGATCAACGCGAGTTCGAGCGAAACCCCGGCTTCTTGAGCGGCCCTGAGACCCTTCCGTAAGAGTTCAAATGCGCCCGGCTTTCGCGTCAGCGAATCGAAGCTCTCTGCGGACGCGCCGTAAAGTGAAACAGTCACCTTGTGCGGTGGCATAGAGGAAAGGAGGTCGATCGTTTCCGGGCGATGCAGTCGAGACCCGTTAGTGAGAATCTCGATCATCATTCCCATGCCGTAAGCCTGCCGGTAGGCGTGGCCGAAGTCCTGGTCAATGGTGGGCTCACCGCCCGTGAACTGAAGCCACAGAACGCCCGCGTCACGCAACATGGCAAGTAGACGGTTTTTCTCACCTCGGGATATACCAGAAAACTTGCGCTCAGCGAGATAGCAGTGCTCGCAATTGAAGTTGCAGCCTTTGTTGATCTCGTAGGTGGCGCGGCTGTAGTTCTGCCGGGTGATGGGGCGGACAAGGATAGTGCCCTTGCTGGACTGCTCGGAGAGTTCCAGTCCCCACGCCTGCCGCGCTGCGTCGGCAAGCCACGGCGGAACCGGCCTGCCCTCAGATGCCGCCCCCGACAATTCACGGTACATAGCGCGCGGAATCTGCATCCCCTTGCGCGCACCGGGACGCACAATGACGAACTTGTCATGCTGCGGGCTGGCAATAACTTGGTGCATGTGTCCTCCGCTGTCGTTGTGGACGCGCTCCAGTCGCCGTGCTGTCTGTCCGCCGACCAGGGCGGGAGCTTGACCCGCTCCCCTGCCAGGGGTTTCATGGAATAGGGAGAGCCACGGTCAGGGCATCCCCGGCAGGGGGCTTCAGGCGGTACTTCCGCCTACACACCGGGCTACCTCACGGCGGTAGCTGCCGGGTCACAGCGAGGGCGATCACGGCCAAGAGGCCGCTAACGCTGCTGATCATGAGGATCCCGCCCCAGAAGGCGCCGTCAGCCGTCACCTTCCAGCCTCGTAAGCGCTTCATGCATGTACCCGCGCGACGCGCGCCGGTTGCAGCTCGATCGGAAGACCGTCCTGGGGCTCCATGACCGCGTAGTCCGCGAAGTTCCGGCGATAGCGCACGTGCCGCGTCTCCTGAGTGTGCTGACGCTGCCATTCCTCGACCTCGGCAGGATGGTGCCTGACGCCGGACTCGGCACCGCACTCGGATTCGTTCCCCGAGACGCAACGCGCCGCGTACTCCGGCTCTGCCATCGCGTCCTGCACGATCGAGAAGGCGACGTATCGAAAGGTTCGCCGGCTCATGTGCGGTGCTCCTGCCGCTGATGCTGACGCATCAACACATTGACGTCAGTCTCCTTGCTCCCGTCGAACTCGGCGCGCGCGTCCTCGCGCCGCTCGGCAAGCTCAGCGCACGCCGCACAGCCGGGAATGGGAACGGGCGGACGGCTCGTGTCATAGCTCGGCGCACTCACGGCGTCCGCCCGGCACGGTTGTTAGCCGCCTTCACTCCGGCGCTCATTCGTTCCGCCGGCGTGGCCGGACGGATCTGCTTCGGGTCGGCCTTCCACTCGCAGCCCACGCCCACGGGGCGCAGGATCGCGTACGGACCGGCCTTGTCCCGGTACTCCCCTACCTTGCGCGCCACCGGGTCGTAGACGAGTGCCCCGCGCTCCGGGGGCCGTTCCTCCGCCTGCCGTGCCATAACCACTCCGTAAGCCTTGGTGTCCGCCCTCTTTCAGGCGGCCAATCACGTTGTGTATGAACAGCGTTGCCCTCCGCGCGTAGGCTCGACAGGGGGGCAGCGTTGACAACACCCACAGTCAATTGGAGGGGGTGCACGAATGGCATATGCCGATGAGCTTGACCCTTCGGCTTCCGTTCTTTCGTTCTATGCGACCGATCTTCGGCGGCGCCGCGAAGAGGCGGGTATCTCACAGCGAGAGCTAGCGAAGCGAGTCCACATCGCGCCGTCGCTGCTGAACAAGATCGAAGCGGCCAAGCGGCTCCCATCACGGGAGTTGTCCCAGGTCTGCGACGAGACGTTCGGCACGGTCGACCACTTCCAACGGCTGTGGCCACTCGTCATCAAGTACGCGTATCCGTCCTGGTTCCGGCCGTTCGTCGAACTCGAAGAGGCGGCGACAATCATCCGGTCCTTCCAAGTACAGGTGATGCCAGGACTTCTGCAGACTGAGGACTACGCGCGGGCAGTGCTCTCGGCTGGTCGGCCTGACGCTGACCGTGTCGACGAGTTGGTTACCGCGCGCATGGAGCGGCAACGAATCTTGACGCGAGACGCACCGCCCGAGCTGTGGGTAGTCCTTGATGAGAACGTGTTACGTCGGTGCATGGGCAGTCCAGAGACGATGCGGGCCCAGCTTGAGCGCTTGGTCACTGCTGCCCAGACGCCGAGCAACGTCGTTCAGGTGGTGCCGTACGACGGCGGCGCCCATGCAGGAGTTGGCGGTCCGTTTGCCGCCCTTACGCTGGACGAAGGTCCGGACGTGGTCTACGTAGACGGCTTCCTGCAAGGGCAGATCCTTGCGCAACCGGCAGACATCAAGGAAGCTGCCCGCGCCTATGATCTGCTCAGGGCGGTTGCTCTGTCTCCTGACCAGTCAATCGGCCTGATCACTGACGCCATGAAGGAACTGAAACCATGATCAGCGCAAGCAGCCTGCCCGGCGCGGTATGGCGCAAGTCCAGCTACAGCAGCAACAACGGGGGCGACTGCCTCGAAGTCGCCGAAAACCTCCCTGGCGTCGTACCTGTCCGTGACTCCAAGGACCCGCACGGCCCGGCGCTCGTCTTCGAGGCATCGGCGTGGTCATCCTTCGTCTCCGCCGCCCGAGGCGGAGACTTCGGCGCCTGAGCCCAGACCCCGAGTGAGCGGCCCTCGCCAACGGCGGGGGCCGCTGTCATGACGGCACACGGAGCAGTGCCCGAGCGCCGCAACGCCGTGACCTGCTGCGACTGACACTGCGTGACGTTGCTCCTAGCGAGACTTGACAGACGCCGAGTACGGCCCGACCGGGCTTCCCCCACGCGGCGGAGGCCAGACAGCACTCTTGGCTCGGCTGCGACGGGCAGTGCGCAGTGCCGACGGGTCTCGCAGGTAAGGGCGGTCTGGCCCTGCATCCGTCAGTGCCCCGCGAGGGGAGAGTGCCTACGTCGGGCGGTTAGGCGGAGGCGGGGGTGATTACCGGCGCGGCTGAACAAGCGTGGGGCGCGGTACGTACTAACCGGCAACTCCCCCACATGCTGGGCGCGTGACCTACTCGACAGGCGGTCACGCGCCCAGCGCGTGCGCGTACGCGTACACGAGAACCCGACGCGGTCGCCTACCCGCTCACCGCCTGCGACACCGTGTAGATCAGCAGCCCCGCCAGCGCGCCCACCACCGTGCCGTTGATGCGGATGAACTGCAGGTCCCGGCCGATGTGGGCCTCGATCTTCTTCGACGTCTGTTCCGCGTCCCAGCCCGCCACCGTGTCGCTGATCAGGGAGGTGATCTCGCCGCGGTACGTCGTCACCACGTACACCGCCGCGTCCTCCACCCACCCCTCCAGCTTTCCCTGCAGCCGCCCGTCCGTCGCCAGCCGCGTGCCCAGCGAGAGCAGCGAAGCCCTTACGCGCAGGCGCAGTTCGCTCTGCTCGTCCTCCGCCGCCGAAATGATCATGGTGCGTACGGACGCCCAGGCCGACGCGATCACGTCCTGCACCTCACCCCGCCCCAGGACCTCCGACTTCATCCGCTCGACCCTCGCCCGCGTGTCGGTGTCCGACTGGAGGTCGGAGGCGAAATCGGTGAGGAAGCGGTCGATCGCGCCGCGCGCCGGGTGGTGCGGCATGTCTCGCATCTCGGAGATGAAACGCAGCAGTTCCTTGTAGACCCGGTCGCCGACCTTCCGGTCCACGAAGCGCGGCGTCCAGCCCGGCGCCCCGCCCTGAACGGCCTCCATCACCGAGTCCCCGTGCAGCACCAGCCAGTCGTGTGCGCGGCCGCAGATCAGGTCGACGGCCCGGTGGTGCGCGCCGTCGTCGACGACCTTGTCCAGCGCCTTGCCGATCCCCGGCGCGATCTCGGCCGCGTCCGCGCGCCGCGTGATGGCCTCGCCGACGACCGCCTGCACGTCGGAGTCGCGCAGGACGGTGAGGGCGCCGCGCAGGGCCGTGGACAGTTCCTCGGTCACCCGGTCCGCGTGGGCCGGTTCCGCGAGCCAGGTGCCGACCCGACCGCCGATTCCGATGGCGTGCAGGCGGGTGCGTACGACGTCCTCGGAGAGGAAGTTCTCGCCGACGAACGAGCCCAGCGTGGTGCCCAGCTGGTCCTTTTTCGTCGGGATGATAGCGGTGTGCGGGATGGGCAGGCCCATGGGACGCTTGAAGAGAGCGGTCACGGCGAACCAGTCCGCGAGCGCGCCCACCATGCCGGCCTCGGCCGCCGCCGCGACATACGCCGGCCAGCCGTCGATGCCCGAGTTCTCCGCCCAGGTCGCCAGTACGTAGATCAGGGCGACCAGCAGCAGCAGCCCCGTCGCCGTCGCCTTCATGCGGCGTACGCCCTGCCGCTTCTCCTCGTCGGCCGCGCTGTAAGCGAACGGAGGCCGCGATGCGGGCGACGAGACCGGAGACGACGACACCTGGGCCGACGGGCCGGGAGAGCCAGCAGAGGCGGCAGAAGGCGCGGAAGGTGGTGCCGAGTGGGCAGAATCACCTTCGCCCGACATGCCGTCAGTTTCCCTTTTCTTACGATCCATCCGCTCCACCTGTCCGTTTTGCCCGCACCATCTCGTACGTATTTTCCCTGCCTGACCTACTCCTGGAACGCATGAGGAGTTCCCGGCGTCTGTCAGTCCGGTGCAATGGCGCATCATGGAGTGAGACCGTCCGGAGCCCCGGCCTCCCAGCCCCAAGCTCCCCGCGCCCGAGGAGACACACCGAGCATGGCCAAGCGCAACGGTTATGCCTTGCTCGCCGCGCTCGCAGTGATAGTGGTCCTCATCTCGGGGGCCATCTTCACCACAGCGACGCTCGGCGGCACCGACGACACCACCCAGGCCCAGCCCCGTACGCCACTGCGCTCGGCGGCCCCCGCCACCTCCGGTTCCTGGATCGGCACCTGGTCCACGGCGCCCGTCTTCGCCGAACCGGGCACGCAGCAAGGCTTTCCCGGGCGTTCCATCCGTAACGTCGTACACACCAGCATCGGCGGCACCGGCGCCCGCATCACCCTCTCCAACGTCTTCGGCACCCAGCCGCTGCGCATCACGCACGCGTCGATCGCCGTCGCCGAAACCCCCGGCGCCCCGACCGCCGCGACCGGCACCATGCGCCGCCTGACCTTCGCCGGCGCCCCCTCGGTCGTGATCCCGCCCGGCGGACAGGTCGTCAGCGACTCGGCCCAGCTGACAGTTCCGTACGACGCGGACCTGCTCGTCACCACCTACTCCCCCACCCCCAGCGGCCCGGTCACCTACCACCCCCGGGCGCGCCAGACGTCGTACGTCGCGGACGGCGACCGTACGGAGGAGTCCCTCGGCACCGTCTACACCGGGCAGACGCCGTACTGGCGTTACCTCACCGGCGTCGATGTGCTGAGCGGCCGGGCGCAGGGCGCGGTCGTCGTCATCGGCGACTCCATCACCGACGGCGTCACGTCCACGGCCGGCGCGAACCGCCGCTGGCCCGACGTCCTCGCCGACCGCCTCGACGGGCGTTACGGCGTCCTCAACGCGGGCATCAGCGGCAACCGTCTGCTCAAGGACGGTGGCGGCCAGAGCGCCCTCACGCGCTTCGACCGTGACGTGCTGTCGCGCTCCGGTGTGAAGGCCGTCGTCATCGTGCTCGGCATCAACGACATCCTGCGGACCCCGCACGAGACGAACGCGGCGCGCATCACCGGCGCGATGGAGCAACTGGCGCGCCAGGCGCGGACCCGCGGACTGCGGGTCGTGGGCGCCACGCTGATGCCGTTCGGTGGAACCCGGTCGTTCAGCCCGCAGCTGGAAGCGGTGCGCGACACCGTGAACGAGGCGGTCCGTACGCGCGGCATCTTCGACGCCGTCGTCGACTTCGACCAGGCCCTGCGCGACCCCTACGCCCCCGACCGGCTGCTCCCGGCGTACGACTCGGGCGACCACCTGCACCCGAGCGACGCGGGCTACCAGCGGATGGGCGAGGTGTTCGACCTGGCCAGCCTGAGCAGGAGCGCGGACGCGGCCGGCGCGTGAGGGGTGCGGGGACCGAGTGAGGGGTACTGGGACCGCGTGACGGGTACGGGAGGCCCGGCCGGCCGGTGAGCAGGGCTCAGCCCAGCTCCTTGCGGCCGGCTCCCCCCTCCCCCTCCCCCCGGGCCTTCTTCTCCAGCTTCTGCTGCCTGCGCGCCTCCTTCAGGCGCTGCTTCTCCGCGCGCGTGACCTTGCGTTCCACGCCCACCCCGCCCATCAGGGCGAACCCGGTGACCCGCACCCGCGGCGAGTCGGGCGCCACCGGCTCGTCCGTCTCCCCGGTCAGATCGCCGAATCCGCCCATGAAGCCGATGCCGTTGACGTGCACGTCCAGGCCCGGCGGGACCGTGACCTGCACGCCCCCCATGATCGTGAAGCAGCGGATCACGATGTCGCGGTCCTCGAAACGCGCCTCGCGCAGGTCGATCTCGCCGCCGCCCATCATCGCGAACGCCGTGAACCTCTGACCCACCGTCCAGGTTCCCTTGCGGCTGAACCCGCCCCAGAACGCGAACGCGCCCCGCGACGTCGCCGGGCCGCCGATCCGGGCCGGCGGCCAGGAGGCCGACGTACGCGAAGAGTCCACGGCGGCGACGGGAGCGGCCGAGCCGCCCGGCGCCGGAAGGTCACGGACCAGCGGTTCCAGCTCCCCGTACGTCCGCGCCCGGTAGACCGCGTCCAGGCGCTGGTCGAACTCCTCCATGTCCAGCCGCCCCTCGGCAACCGCGTCGCGCAGCACCTCGGCGACTCTTTCGCGCTCCGCGTCGGAGGCTCGCATTTCCGGGAATCCACTGGTCATGCCCATCACACTAGTCAACGCGCCGTCCCCGTCCCAGTGTTCAGGGTCCCAGTGTGTTCACAGCGCCGACCGGTTCGCGTACGTCGTCCGGGGTCAGCGGCTGTCCCCGAGGGAGACGAGCAGAATACGCAGGACCCGGTTCAGTTCCTCGCAGTCCCCGCTGTCCAGGCCGGCGAGGATTCTCCGCTCGTTGCGGACGTGTCCTTCCACGGTGCTGTCGACGAGATCGCGCCCTTTGTCGGTGAGCATGATGTGGATGCTGCGGCGGTCACCGGGCACGGCCTCGCGGATGACGAGACCTTGCGCTGCCAGCCGGTCCACCCGGTTGGTGAGGGCGGCGGAGCTGATCATGACACTGGCTGCGAGCTCCTTGGGGGTCAGGGGCCGGCCGCTGCGGCGGAGCGTGGCGAGGACGTCGAACTCCCAGGTCTCCATGGAGTGCTCGGAGAAGTACTGACCGACCTGGGCGCTGACGAGCCGCGAGAGCCGCAGGAGTCGCCCTACCGCGCCCATGGCTTCGAGGTCGAGGTCAGAGCGTTGGGCAGCCCACTGGTCGAGGAAGTGGTCGACCGAGTCGCGCATGAGCGTTCCCTCACCTTCGTTGGATTCGATTGGTTCACTGATTTATTGGTTCGATGTGGAACTGTTTGACATGAGCCTAAGTCAGGATTATTTTTTCGATGTCAGATAGTTCCACATCGAAAGGTTTCTCTCCGTGAGTAACGCAGCCGCAGATCAGTCCAGCGTGGCGGACGTCATCCGTTCGCGTCGCAGCATCCGCCACTACCGGCCGGACCCGGTCCCCGCCCCGCTCCTGCGCGAGCTGACCGACCTGGCCCTGGAGGCGCCGTCGAGCTACAACCTTCAGGCTCGCTCCATCGTCACGGTCACCGGCGAGCAGAGACTCAAAGCACTCACGGAAGCCACCGGAGGCCAGCCGCACCCGCGGGAGGCACCGGTGATGCTGGTGTTCGTGGCCGAGTCGGCAGCCCTCCACGAGGACCGCAGCGACGTGTGGGACGCAGCCCGCGGTAGCGGGGCGTGGTCCGAGAGTTTCGCCGCCGCCTTGCCCGGGGACGCCCGACTCTTCCAGGAGGGTCTGCGGACACGCGGGTTGGAGCGCGAGTACGCGGTCAAAGACACAATGATCGCCGCCTCGTTCCTCATGATCGCGGCTGCGGCCGCAGGGCTGGCCACGAGTCCGATGAACGGCTGGGACGAGGGCCAGGTCAAGAAGGCCATCGGTATCGCCGGCCGCGACGACCTGCACATCGCCTTGCTCATGCCGCTGGGCTATCCCGCCGAGACCCGGCTCCATCCCGGCCGCCGGGACCGCGCGCTGACCTGCTTCAGCGAGACCTACGGCCGATGACCGCTGCCATCGGTACCACCGACTCCGGATCCAGGAAATGACAACCCAATGACAACCCGACGGCTGGCAACCACCTCCGCACTGACCGCCCTGGCGCCGGCGGTGTGGGGCTCGACCTACCTGATCACCACCGAGTTCCTGCCGCCCGACCGGCCCCTGCTCGCTTCCACCATGCGTGCCCTGCCGGCCGGGCTGATCCTCCTGCTGCTGACCCGGGTGCTGCCCAAGGGCATCTGGTGGGGCCGGGCCGCCGCCCTGGGTGTGCTGAACATCGGCGCCTTCTTCTACTGCCTCTTCCTCGCCGCGTATCACCTGCCCGGCGGCGTGGCGGCTCTGGTCATGACCATCCAGCCGATGATCGTGCTGCTGCTGGGCCCGCTCCTGCTCAACGAAAAGATCAAGCCGATCCACGTCGGCGCCTGTGTGCTCGCCGTCGCCGGCGTCGCCCTGCTGGTCCTCCGGCCGCAGGCAGACATGGACGCCATCGGCGTACTCGCGGGCCTTCTCGGCGCACTGTCCATGGCCTGCGGCATCGTACTAACCAAGCGATGGGGCCGCCCCGAAGGCGTCTCGCTCCTGACGTTCACCGGCTGGCAGCTCAGCGTTGGCGGCCTGGTCCTCGTACCGGTCATGCTGGCCAGCGAGCCTCTGCCGGACCACCTGACCTGGGGGAACATCGGCGGCTTCGCCTACCTGAGCATCATCGGCGCACTGATCGCCTACGTCCTGTGGTTCGACGGACTCGCGCGCCTGCCCGCGCTGGCCGCCTCGTTCCTTTCGTTCGCCTCACCCCTGTGCGCGACCGTTCTCGGCTACCTCTTCCTGGACCAGGCCCTGCGGCCTCTCCAACTCCTGGGCGCGGCCGCCGTCGTAGGAGCCGTCGTCCTGGCGCAGCGCCGTACGAAGCACCAAAGCCCCCGACCGTAGCCCAATGGGGTCAGCACCCGCAGGCATTTATGGCTGGGGATCGGAGGTCCGGCCCGCGCGGGCGTGCAGTATGGGTGTACGTGGGCGTACCAGGTGAATCGCCCGATACGACACTGTTATGCCGGAGCGTGAACCTCTGGCACCGCCCAGGGAGTCCCAACAGACATGAGCGACGAGCCACAGCAGCCCCAGGGCTGGGCACCCCGGGACCCCTCGGCCCCCGGCGGCCCGGGCAAGAAAGCCAAGAACGCCAAGAGCGGCGGGAGCGGCGGGAGCGGCGGGAGCGGCAAGAACCAGAGCGGAAAGGCCAAGGCGGCCCGCCCCAAGCGCACCGGCCTGCGCCGCCTCGTCCCCACCTGGCGCATGCTCCTCGGCACCTTCCTGTTGCTGACCCTGCTTCTGTGCGGCGCGTTCGTCGCCGGCTACAACCTCGTCGAGATCCCGCCCGCCAACAGCGCCGCCACCGCGCAGAGCAACGTCTACCTGTACGCCGACGGCAGCCAGCTCGCCCGCGACGGCGAAGTCAACCGCGAGAACGTGACGCTCGCCCAGGTCCCCAAGACCGTCCAGCACGCCGTACTGGCCGCCGAGGACCGCGACTTCCACTCCGAGCGGGCCATCGACCCGCAGGCGATGATCCGCGCCGCCTGGAACACCGCCACGGGCAAGGGCAAACAGTCCGGCTCCACCATCACCCAGCAGTACGTGAAGAACTACTACCTCCGCCAGGAACAGACCATCACCCGCAAGGTGAAGGAGTTCTTCATCTCGATCAAGCTCGACCGCGAAGAGAGCAAGAACGACATCTTCGAGGGGTACCTCAACACCAGCTACTTCGGCCGCAACGCCTACGGCATCCAGGCCGCCGCCCAGGCGTACTACGGCAAGGACGTCGACGACATCGACGCCCCCCAGGGCGCCTATCTCGCCTCGCTCCTCAACGCCCCCAACGCGTACGACACCGCCGCACACCCCGAGAACCGGCCGAGCGCCCTGGCCCGCTGGAACTACGTACTCGACGGCATGGTGCAGGAGACGTGGCTGAGCCCCACCGCTCGCGCCGCGGCCAGTTTCCCCGCCCCGCGCGAGGCCAGGCCGGCGTCCGGGCTCTCGGGACAGCGCGGCTACATCGTGCAGGCCGTCGAGGACCACCTCACCAGCAACAAGATCATCAACGAGGACACGCTGGCCACCGGCGGCTACCGCATCACCACCACCCTGGACAAGGACAGGCAGAACGCCATCGCCGAAGCCGTCGACGACAAGGTGACATCCCAGCTCAGCGACGACCGCGAGGCCGACCGCAACGTGCGCGTCGGCGGCGCCTCCATCGAACCGGCGAGCGGCAAGGTCGTCGCCATGTACGGCGGCATCGACTACACGAAGCAGTACGTCAACAACGCGACGCGCCGCGACTACCAAGTCGGCTCCACCTTCAAGCCGTTCGTCTTCACCTCCGCCGTCGAGAACGACTCCACCACGCAGAGCGGCGAGCGGATCACCCCCAACACCTACTACGACGGCACCAACAAACGGCCGGTGCAGGGCCCCAGCGGGCCAACCGACTACTCACCCGCGAACGAGGACGACGTGTCGTACGGCCAGGTCACCGTCCGCACCGCCACCGACAAGTCCGTCAACGCGGTGTACGCCCAGATGGCGCAGGACGTCGGCCCCGCCGACGTCAAGGAGACCGCCGTCGCCCTCGGCCTGCCCGCGAACACCCCCAGCCTCGACGCCTACCCGTCGATCGCGCTCGGGGTCGCCACCGCCAGCGTCCTGGACATGACCGAGGCGTACGCGACGCTGGCCAACCACGGGGAGCGCAGCGCGTACACCATCGTCGAGAAGATCACCAAGGACGGCCAGAACGTCGCCCTGCCCAAGCCCGACACCGGGGCCGCCGGTCAGAGCGTCACCCGGGAGGCCGCCGACACCACGACGTCCGTGCTGCGCAGCGTCGTGGACGGCGGCACCGGCACGGCCGCCCAGTCCGCGGGCCGCCCCGCCGCCGGCAAGACCGGCACCGCGGAAGAGGACAAGGCTGCGTGGTTCGCCGGGTACACCCCCGAGCTGGCGACGGTCGTCGCGGTGATGGGCCAGGACCCCGGCACAGGCGTCCAGAAACCGCTGTACGGAGCGCTCGGGCTGGCCCGCATCAACGGCGGCGGGGCGCCGGCCGAGATCTGGGGCCAGTACACGGCAGCGGCGCTCGAGGGAACGGCTGTGCGGGACTTCAACCTCCAGGTGGAGGCGGGGGCGGACGAGCCGGCCTCTCCGCCGCCCGGCGAGGCGGACCCCGACGCGGACCCGGACCAGGACCCGGACGCAGACCCGGACACCGGCGAGCCCGACCCCTCGGAGCCGGGCGCCGGATCGGCCGAACCCACCCCGGGCGCCAGCGAGACGCCCGCCCCCTCGGGGGACGACACCGACGGCCTCACCACCCCAGGAGAAACGACGGACACGGGCGGTACGGATACGGGCACAGGTACGGATACGGGCGCGGGCGGCCCCCGCAGCGCGAACGGACCCACCCGGGGTGGCGCGGACGCGGGCACCGCGACGGACGGAGCCGCCGGCCTCCCCACAGCCGGCCTCCTGGGCGGCCCCAGAGCCGACCCCCGCTGACCCCGGCGGGGACCGCTTCCCGACCCAATAACGCCCGGCCAACGCCCGGCCAACGCCCGGCTAATGCCCGGACGTCGCCTTCAGCCCCACCACGGCCACCAGCAGGAGACACACAAAGAAGATCCGCGCAGCAGTCGCCGGCTCACCCAGCGCCACCATGCCCACCACAGCCGCACCCGCCGCGCCGATACCGACCCACACGCCGTACGCCGTACCGATCGGCAGCGTTTTCGCCGCGTGCGACAACAGCAGCATGCTCGCCACGATCCCCGCACCCGTGAACACACTGGGCCACAGCCTCGTGAAACCGTCGGTGTACTTCATCCCGATCGACCAGCCGACCTCAAGCAGACCAGCGACAATCAGCAGAACCCAAGCCATGACGGACAGCACCTCCGAAAGCGAAACGCGAAAACAGCGATACATCGGGATGCGTCGTCTTTGCGTCCAACCCGGTACGGCGCGTCTCGTCGGGGGTGCTTCCAACATAGCAAAGGCACCACGAAGGGCAGCCGAAAGGGCCGGTGACCATGGTCACCGGCCCTTTCGGCCACCCCGCGCAGCCACAGACAGCGCGGGCCGGCGATCTGGAGCTCTAGAGATACAGGCCCGTCGAATCCTCCGACACCCGCTCCGAAGCCACCGCGTGCAGATCCCGCTCCCGCATCAGGACATACCCCACGCCCCGCACCTCGACCTCCGCCCGGTCCTCCGGGTCGTACAGCACCCGGTCACCCGGCACCACGGTCCGTACGTTCTGGCCGACCGCGACCACCTCCGCCCAGGCCAGCCGCTTACCGACCGCGGCGGTCGCCGGGATCAGGATGCCGCCGCCCGAGCGCCGCTCGCCCTCCGGCGTGTCCGACCTGACGAGCACCCGGTCGTGCAGCATCCGGATGGGCAGTTTGTCGTGCGCGGGATTCTGATTGTCGTGCCTGGGATTCTGGCTCACGGCCCCGAACCTACCTGCCCGCACCCGCCCACCCGGAACCGGTGGGTCAGCCCCGCCTGCGGCGCGTCGACACGGCAAGCAGCCCCACAAGACCGACCGCCACCAGCACCACCGGAACCAGCCGCTCCAGGCGCGGCGCGCCCTCGTCCGACACGAACTTCGCCTTCACACCGGACACACCCCGGTTCACCGCGACGAACGCCCGCCCGGCGGTCTTGTCGACCGTGGACACGACCTTCGCCTTCGCGTCACCGACCATCGTCTTCGGGTGCAGCCGCACCCCGATCTCGTCCAGCGTCACAGCCAGCTGGTCACGCCGGCTCTTGATGTCCGCCTCGATCTGGGCAGGGCTCCTGGCATCCGACACTGCGCTGCCTCCGTGCTAGTGGGCCGAATCCGGCATCGGGTAGTCGTACGTCGCTACCTCGACAGTCTGTCAGCTCGGGCCGCAATGCACCCCACGGCACCCCCATTACGCTCAGAGGCGCAGTCCCGAATCCCGAACGCCTCTTATCCCACCCGAGGAGACCTTGATGAGCGAGCGACTCAAGCCCGGCGATACCGCCCCCGCCTTCACCCTGCCCGACGCCGACGGCTCCGAGGTCTCCCTCGCCGCCCACCAGGGCCGCAAAGTCATCGTCTACTTCTACCCGGCCGCCCTCACCCCCGGCTGCACCAAACAGGCCTGCGACTTCACCGACAACCTCGAACTGCTGGCCGGCGCCGGATACGACGTCATCGGCGTCTCCCCCGACAAGCCGGAGAAGCTCGCGAAGTTCCGCGAGCAGGAGAACCTCAAGGTGACCCTGGTCGGCGACCCGGCCAAGGAAGTCATCACGGCGTACGGCGCCTTCGGCGAGAAGAAGCTCTACGGCAAGACCGTGACCGGCGTGATCCGCTCCACAGTCGTCGTCGGCGAGGACGGCAAGGTGGAGCACGCCTTCTACAACGTCAAGGCCACCGGCCACGTAGCAAAGATCATCAAGGACCTCGGACTCTGAGGAACTGTGACCAAGGTCCCGCAACTCGGGACCTTGGTTTGCGACCGTGAAATGCAGGCACACGTTCCACTTGGACGTCGTAACCCCGTCCGAGAGAGGAACCCGCCATGGCGGCCACCGGCCCCGACCAGGTGGCCGATCCCGAAGCGATCAAGCGCCACCGCATGCTCTTCCGCGCCATCAAGAGGCGGCAGAACCCGCCGCTGCGCCGCTCCGACATCACCGTCACCGATGACGCAGCGGTCAAGCGGGCAGTCAAAGCGGCCTCGCTCGGCAACGCCATGGAATGGTTCGACTTCGGCATCTACAGCTACCTGGCCGTGACGATCGGCCGGGTGTTCTTCCCGTCCGGGAACGACACGGTGCAGCTCCTCTCCTCCTTCGCGACCTTCGCCGTCGCGTTCCTCGTACGACCCATCGGCGGCATGGTCTTCGGACCCATGGGTGACAAGGTCGGCCGCAAGAAGGTCCTCGCGCTGACGATGATCCTCATGGCGATCGGCACCCTCGCCATCGGCCTCATCCCCTCCTACGCCACCATCGGCTTCTGGGCACCGGTCCTGCTGATCCTCTTCCGCCTGGTGCAGGGCTTCTCCACCGGCGGCGCGTCCACCTTCATCGCCGAGTACGCCCCCGACAAGCGCCGCGGCTTCTTCGGCAGCTTCCTCGAATTCGGCACCCTGGCCGGCTACATCGGCGCCGCCGGACTCGTCACCGCCCTCACGGCCTTCCTCGGCTCCGACACCATGGACGCCTGGGGCTGGCGCATCCCGTTCCTCGTCGCCGGCCCGCTCGGCCTTGTCGGCCTCTACCTGCGGCTGAAGCTCGACGAGACCCCCGCCTTCCAGAAACTCGAAGCCGGTAACGCCCGCGTCTCCAAAGCCGCCGACGCGGTCGAAGCCACCGCCAAGGGCGACCTCGCGAAGATCTTCCGGCAGTACTGGCCGACGCTCATCCTGTGCATCGCCCTGGTCGGCGCGTACAACGTCACCGACTACATGCTGCTCTCGTACATGCCGACATACCTCTCGGACGAACTCGGCTACAGCGAGACGCACGGCCTGCTCATCCTGCTCGCCGTCATGGCCTTCCTGATGCTGATCATCACTCAGGTCGGCCGCCTCAGCGACCACTTCGGCCGCAAGCCGCTGCTGATGGCGGGCATGCTGGGCTTCTTCTTCCTCTCGCTCCCGTCCTTCCTGCTCATCAAGCAGGGCAGCGTCCCCGCGATCGTCGCGGGCATGCTGATGCTCGGCCTGTCCCTGGTCTGCCTGCTCGGCACCATGTCGGCGGCGCTCCCGGCGCTCTTCCCGACGAACGTCCGCTATGGCTCGCTGTCGGTGGGCTACAACCTCTCGGCGTCCCTCTTCGGCGGCACGACGCCGCTGGTCATCACCGGCCTGATCAGCCTCACCGGCAACAACCTGATGCCGGCGTACTACGCGATGGCGGCGGCGTTGATCGGCGTCATAGCCGTGGCCTGCATGAAGGAGACGGCCCAGCAGCCGCTGGCGGGCTCCCCACCGTCGGTGGAAACGGCGGAGGAGGCCGAAGAACTGGTCTCGGCCCAAACCCCGGCCCCCAAGTTCTGACCCCTCGCTCCCGCGAACGGCCCGTACCGCCTGAAAGCGGTACGGGCTGTTCCGCATTTCGGACGTGACCATCCGATAACCGGTTCGTTACTCCGTATGAGGCTGCGAACAGGCCGGATGCGGAGAGATGATGGCGCCAGCCAGGTACACCCACGAGCTGCTGGAAGAGGCAGCACGCGAGACGACGCACTTCGACGAAGCGGTGCGTTGGTGCGGCGGGACGCCGACACTGGGGAGCAGACGCTACATCCGGGCCAGGATGGCGAAGGCGGGCATCGACGTGTCGCACTTCACCGACACGCGTGTGCGTCACACCGAGGCAAGGCTGCGCGAACTGGTTGCGTGCTCCAAGAGCGTGGCCGAGGTGGTACGCCGACTGGGAATCAGCCCGGTCGGCGGCAACCAGGCCCACATCGGCCGCCGGATAGCCGCCCTGAAGATCGACACCTCACACTTCGTGCGCGCACCGCGGGGGCGCCCCAAGGGCTCCCTTGGCGCCACCCTGACCCTCGGGTCCCCGTCAGACGGCAGGATTCCGGGCCATCGTCTGCGCCGGGAACTGGTCCGGACCGGGCTGCGGGAGTCATGCGCCATGTGCGGCACCGGCACCGAGTGGAACGGCAAACCGCTCCGGCTTGAGGTGGACCACGTCAATGGCACGTGGTGGGACAACCGGCCGGACAACCTCCGGTTCCTGTGCCCCAACTGCCACGCCATCACGGACACTTACCGAGGCCGTAAGCGGAGGCCAGCAGCGTGAGCTACCGGAACAAGTACCCTCGAGACCTGCTGACACGAACCGCCGCAGCCTCCACCAGCCTCGTCGACCTGATGCGCCGGGTGGGCGCCCCTCTGGGAAGCGGACCACGCCGCTATCTACGGGATCGGCTCACCCACTACGGCATCGACACGTCCCACTTCGTCGAGGAACCCCTGCCGGAACGTGAACGTCGTTTCTACACGAAGGAGCGCCTGGCGGAAGCAGCGGCCAACTCTCGCAGCATCCGGGAGGTCATCGAGTTCATGGGCTTCCCGCCTAGTGACAGCCCCTATGCCTACATCAAGAAAAAGCTCGATCGCCTTGGGATCGAAACCGCGCACTTCACCAGCGGACGCACGCACAATGCACCGCTCCTACCTCTAGAAGAGCTGTCCGCCGCGGTCTCCGCGTCGGAGAGCATCGCCGGCGTTCTGAGACTCCTCGGCCGATCAAACGGTGGGTCCGATCGTGCGAGCGTGAAGCGGAGCATCGAGCTGTACGGCCTCTCGACCACGCACTTCACCGGACAGTCGCACTGTCTCGGTGCGCGCTCCCCCTACCGCAAATCGGCGGCAGAGCTCCTCCAGCGGCTTGAATCAGGTGCTCCGCGCACAAAGACCTCTCTCCTGCGGAGGGCGCTGGACGAGATCGGGGTACCCCAGGTGTGTGATGCATGCGGCGTTGGTGCCACCTGGCAGGGCAGGCACTTGGTCTTGGAGATCGATCACATCAACGGGGACCGAATCGACAATCGGCGCGAGAACCTGCGCTACGCATGCCCCAATTGCCATACCCAAACGGCCACCTGGTGCCGAGGCCGTCGAGGTAGACTGCCGACGGCCGCGTAGCGGTGACCCGTGTCCGTCGCGTCATCGGCCTTGTAGGCTATTGAGCGGCTGGCGGCCGTGTCGTAACTGGCAGCCGAGTTGCGTTTAGATCGCAATGGGAGAAATCCCGTGTGGGTTCGAGTCCCACCGGCCGCACCGAGCGAAGGGCCACCCGGTTGGGTGGCCCTTCGGCGTTGGTCAGCCCAGCAGCTCCCGTACCACCGGGACCAGCGCCCGGAAGGCCTGGCCTCGGTGGCTGATGGCGTTCTTCTCGGACGGGGTCAGTTCCGCGCAGGTGCGGGATTCGCCGGTGGGCTGAAGGATCGGGTCGTAGCCGAAGCCGTTGGTGCCGGTGGGGGTGCGGCGGAGGGTGCCGGTGAGGCGGCCTTCGACCACGCGTTCCGTGCCGTCGGGCAATGCCAGGGCCGCCGCGCAGGCGAAGTGGGCCGTGCGGTGCGGGGCCTCGATGTCCGAGAGCTGGGCCAGCAGGAGGTGGAGGTTCGCCTCGTCGTTGCCGTGCGTGCCGGCCCAGCGGGCGGAGAAGATGCCGGGGGCGCCGCCCAGTACGTCGACCGCGAGGCCGGAGTCGTCGGCCACTGCCGGGAGGCCGGTGGCCTGCGCCATGGCGTGGGCCTTGAGCAGGGCGTTCTCGGCGAAGGTGACGCCGGTTTCCTTGACGTCGGGGATCTCGGGGTACGCGTCCGCTCCGACGAGGTCGTGGGTGAGGCCGGCGTCGGCGAGGATCGCGTGCAGCTCGGTGATTTTCCCGGCGTTGCGGGTGGCGAGGATCAGGCGGGTCATGCCCCCAGTATCTACGGGCGGTTCAGGGGGTGCAGACCTTGCCGATCTCGGTGGCGGCGTCGGTGACCGGCTGGATGTCCGGGGTCTCGTCGCCGTTCTTGGCGGCGGTACGGACGTTGTCGACGGCGGTGTTGAGGTCGTCGACGGCCTTGGAGAGGTCGGCGTTGTCGGTGGTGTCGTTGAGGTTCGACAGTTCCTTGTCGATGGAGTCGAGCGCCTCGGTGAGCTGGGTGGGGTCGTCCGCCGCCGTGGATACCGCCCTGGAGAGCTTGTCGACGCTGGTGGCGATGGCGTCGGCGGTCCGGGCGCAGTCCAGTGCCTTGTCGAGGGCTCCGCAGCCGACAAGGCCGGTGGTGAGTGTGGCGGCTGTGGTGACGGCGATGGCTATGCGGCGAAAGCGCATGGAGCGGGTCCTCCCCCGGGAGACTGCGGACGTGCGGGTGTGGGTGGCGCGGACGTGCGAGTGGCGCGGACGGGCGGGCGCGTGGACGGGCGTACGGGTTCGGGCCGTACGCCCGTGCCGTCATAGACGCCGGAGCGGCGCGCGCGGTTGCTCAGGGTCAGGCGGATGCGGTTCAGGCGGACGCGGTGGCGTCGAGTGCCTTGGTCTGGAGCGCGGTGAGGTCGGCGCAGCCGCCGGTGGCAAGGTCGAGGAGGGCGTTGAGTTCCTTGCGGTCGAACGGCTCGGCCTCGGCGGTGCCCTGGACTTCGACGAAGCGTCCGTCGCCGGTGCAGACGACGTTCATGTCGGTGTCGGCGCGGACGTCTTCCTCGTAGCAGAGGTCGAGGAGGGGAACGCCGTCGACGATGCCGACGCTGACGGCGGCGACGGTGCCGGTGAGCGGCTGGCGGCCGGCCTTGACGATCTTCTTGCCCTGGGCCCAGGTGACGGCGTCGGCGAGGGCGACGTAGGCGCCGGTGATGGCGGCGGTGCGGGTGCCGCCGTCGGCCTGGAGGACGTCGCAGTCCAGGACGATGGTGTTCTCGCCGAGGGCCTTGTAGTCGATGACGGCGCGCAGCGAACGGCCGATGAGGCGGCTGATCTCGTGGGTGCGGCCGCCGATCTTGCCGCGTACGGATTCGCGGTCGCCGCGGGTGTTGGTGGAGCGGGGCAGCATCGAGTATTCGGAGGTGACCCAGCCTTCGCCGCTGCCCTTGCGCCAGCGGGGGACGCCTTCGGTGACGGAGGCGGTGCAGAAGACTTTGGTGTCGCCGAAGGAGATGAGGACGGAGCCTTCGGCGTGCTTGCTCCATCCGCGTTCGATGGTGACCGGGCGGAGCTGTTCGGGGGTGCGGCCGTCGATTCGAGACATGGGGTGGAGCCTAGCGGCACATGCGTGAGGGGCCCGTTCCGGTGTGGAATCGGGCCCCTCACGGGTGAATCAACGTGTGCGTCACGGGTGTGCGTGAGGGACGCCCTACATCATGTCTTCGATGTCGGCGGCGATCGGGTCGGCGTCGGTGCCGATGACGACCTGGATCGCGGTGCCCATCTTGACGACGCCGTGGGCGCCGGCGGCCTTGAGGGCGGCTTCGTCGACCTTGCTGGGGTCGAGGACCTCGGTGCGCAGGCGAGTGATGCAGCCTTCGATTTCCTCGATGTTCTCGATACCGCCGAGCCCGGCGACGATCTTCTCAGCCTTGCTGGCCATGTCTTTGCTCCCTGTGGTCCTTGGCGCGCTGTGCAGGGGGTCGGCACGGCGCTTTGACACGGTAACTCACGGTTGGCCCAGCTTCACGGGCGAGTGACTGTCCCGTGGCGAATGATGGCGACCACCGGTGCCCTGTCTTCCGGCCGGGCTCCGGATCGTACGGCGACTGGTCTACACCACCACGCGACGTCTGCCAAAACGCCCGCCAAGACCGCCAGCTCCGGGAGGACGCCGATGAGTTCCAACAGTGCGGCCGCGCCACAGCGGAAGTGGTGGAACGGTCTGTTCCAGGGGCTCCAGAAGATCGGCCGCAGTCTGCAGCTTCCGGTGGCGGTGCTGCCGGCGGCGGGGCTGCTGGTCAGCCTGGGCAGCCTGTTCTCGGCGTATCTGCACGGTGACTTCTGGGACCGGACGTCCAAGGTCCTGCTGATGGGCGGTACGTCGATCCTGGACGGCAAGTTCGGCCTGCCGTTGCTGTTCTGCATCGGGGTGGCGATCGGTTTCGCGAAGAAGGCGGACGGTTCCACGGCGCTCGCCGCGGTGGTGGGGTTCCTCGTCTACTTCAATGTGCTGAAGGCCTTTCCGCGCGCGGGGACGGTCACGGAGGAGCTGCCGGACGGCATGCCGCAGGATCCCGGGGTGCTGGGCGGGATCCTGATCGGGCTGCTCACCGCCGTCGTGTGGCAGCGTTTTCATCGTACGAAGCTGGTGGACTGGCTGGGTTTCTTCAACGGCCGGCGGCTGGTGCCGATCATGATGGCGTTTCTGTGTGTCGTCCTCGGCGTGCTCTTCGGGTTGCTGTGGGAGCCGGTGGGTGATGCGCTGACGTGGTTCTCGAAGCAGCTGATCGGGCTGGGCTCCTGGGGTGCGGGCATCTTCGGGGTGGCGAACCGGTTGTTGATTCCGATCGGCATGCACCAGTTCCTGAACACGTTCTTCTGGTTCCAGGCGGGTGAGTTCTCGAAGCCGGACGGCACGGTCGTACGGGGTGACCTGACGCGCTTCTTCGCCGAGGACCCGACGGCGGGCCAGTTCATGTCGGGCTTCTTCCCGATCATGATGTTCGGCCTGCCGGCGGCGGCCCTGGCGATCGCGCACTGTGCCCGGCCGGAGCGCCGCAAGGAAGTGACCGGGCTGATGGTGTCGGTCGCTCTCACGTCGTTCGTGACGGGCGTGACCGAGCCGCTGGAGTTCTCGTTCATGTTCGCGGCCCCGCTGCTGTACGGCCTGCACGCCCTGCTGACGGGTGCGTCGATGGCGATCACCTGGGCGCTGGGGGTGCATGCGGGGTTCAGCTTCTCGGCGGGTCTGATCGACTACGTCGTCAACTGGCATCTCGGCACCAAGCCATGGCTGATCATTCCGATCGGGCTGGGCTTCGCGGTCCTGTACTACGTGCTGTTCCGCTTCCTGATCTCGAAGTTCAACATTCCGACGCCGGGGCGCGAGCCGGAGGAGCTGGAGGTGGCGGCCGAACGGGACGCGACGAAGCCGTAGCGAGGGGGAATGGGCTGGGCCGGGAGTCCGGGAGCCGGGTCCGGGAGCCTTTGGCCGTACGTGGGCGGGTGTGTTCTGGAGCACGGAATTCGCGGGTTCCTTATCCGTCCTTCACCGTGCTAAAACTGGTCTACACCACTGAGTGGTGTAGACCACGCGCCTCACCGCGTGCCCCCCGAGTGCCCCCGGAGACGCCGCCGTCCCCCTCGATCTCCCCTGGCGGCGCCTTGCCCCATGGAGGAATTGATGTCTACGGACAGCGCCGCCCCCGCGGCTGCCAAGAAGAAGGGCGCCGGCGCGATGGCTGTCATGCAGCGCATCGGCCGCAGCCTCATGCTGCCGGTCGCCGTGCTGCCGGCCGCCGCACTCCTGGTCCGTTTCGGCCAGGGCGACATGCTCGGCAAGGAGTCGTTCCCCGGTTTCATCACCAAGCTCGCCAGTTACATGGCGGCCGGTGGCGGCGCGATCCTGGACAACATGCCGCTGCTGTTCGCGGTCGGCATCGCGATCGGCTTCGCCAAGAAGTCGGACGGCTCGACCGCGCTCGCGGCCGTCACCGGTTACCTGGTCTTCCAGAAGGTGCTCGCCACCTTCACGGACGCCAACCTGCCGAAGGTCGCCGCCGTCGTGGACGGCAAGATCGTCATGAATGAGGCCCCGGTGAACGCCGGTGTGCTCGGCGGTGTGGTCATGGGCGTCGTCGTCGCCCTGCTCTACCAGAAGTTCTACCGGACCAAGCTGCCCGACTGGGCCGGCTTCTTCGGCGGCCGCCGCCTCGTCCCGATCCTGTCCGCCTTCGCGGGCCTGGTCGTCGGCATCGTCTTCGGCCTGATCTGGCCGGTGCTCGGCACCGGCCTGCACAACTTCGGTGAGTGGCTCGTCGGCTCCGGCGCCGTCGGCGCGGGTATCTTCGGCGTCGCCAACCGTGCGCTGATCCCGATCGGCATGCACCATCTGCTGAACTCCTTCCCGTGGTTCCAGGCCGGTGAGTACAACGGGAAGCACGGCGACATCGCCCGCTTCCTGGAGGGCGACCCGAGCGCCGGACAGTTCATGACCGGCTTCTTCCCGATCATGATGTTCGCCCTCCCGGCGGCCTGCCTCGCCATCGTGCACTGCGCCCGTCCCGAGCGCCGCAAGGTCGTCGGCGGCATGATGTTCTCGCTCGCGCTCACGTCGTTCGTGACCGGTGTGACGGAGCCGATCGAGTTCACGTTCATGTTCATCGCCCCGGTGCTGTACGGGATCCACGCGGTGCTGACCGGCGTCTCGATGGCGCTGACGTGGGCGCTGGGGATGAAGGACGGCTTCGGCTTCTCGGCCGGACTGGTCGACTTCGTGCTCAACCTGGGCATCGCGTCCAACCCGTGGGGTCTGGCGCTGGTCGGCCTGTGCTTCGCGGCGCTCTACTACGTCGTGTTCCGGTTCGCGATCACGAAGTTCAACCTGCCCACGCCGGGCCGTGAGTCCGACGAGGAGCTCGCGGAGCTCCAGAAGGCCGAGGCGAAGTAACCCCGGTAGTGCCTACGCGAGGGGCCCCCGGACCGCGGTGCCGTCCGGGGGCCCCTCGCTGCGCGCCGGGTCGGGTGCGTCAGATCTCGTACTCCGCGCCCGCCACCGCAAGCTCCGTCGGGCCGTCGTACACCGCGCGGGCGTCGCGCAGGGTGACGTCCGCGTCGGTCCAGGGCGGGATGTGGGTGAGGACCAGCCGGCCCACGCCCGCCCGCCCGGCGTGCATGCCGGCCTCGCGGCCGTTCAGGTGGAGGCCCGGGATGTCCTCCTTGCCGTATGTGAAGGACGCCTCGCACAGGAACAGGTCGACCCCGTGGGCGAGTTCGTCCAGCGCCGGGCATACGCCGGTGTCGCCGGAGTACGCGAGCGACCTGCCGCCGTGTTCGACGCGGATGCCGTACGTCTCGACCGGATGGGCGACCTTCTCCGTGCGCACGGAGAAGGGGCCGATCTCGAACGAGCCCGGCTTGAGCGTGTGGAAGTCGAAGACCTCGGCCATCGACTTGTCGGTCGGGGTGTCGGCGTACGCCGTGGTCAGGCGCTGCTCGGTGCCTTCGGGGCCGTACACGGGGATGGCGGGGGGCCGTCCGCCGTCGTGCCGGTAGTAGCGCGCGACGAAGTAACCGCACATGTCTATGCAGTGGTCCGCGTGCAGATGGCTGAGGAATACGGCGTCGATGTCGTAGAGACCGACGTGGCGCTGCAGCTCGCCGAGGGCGCCGTTGCCCAGGTCGAGAAGCAGCCGGAAGCCGTCGGCCTCGACGAGGTAGCTCGAGCAGGCCGATTCCGCGGACGGGAACGACCCTGAGCAGCCGACGACGGTGAGCTTCATGGAGCGTGAACCTCCGTAACAGGGACGGGGAGGGTTCGTGCGAGTAGGTCCGTCGAGCGTAAGGCGCGACGGAGCCGGTCGCTCCTTGATGGCGGGGCGTTGTGGGGGAACTCACCTGCGGTGTCACCGGTTCGGGGGGCGCGAACGGCGCTCCGCCCCGGACCCCGGTCCCCCCAACGGATCGCCGGACGGGCTGGATGTTACGGCCAGGCCGTCCGGCGGTCGTGGACAGACGCGGGGCTACGCCCAGAGCTGGCCCTGCAGGGTTTCGATGGCGGCCTCTGTGGTGGGGGCGGTGTAGACGCCCGTCGAGAGGTACTTCCAGCCGCCGTCGGCGACGACGAACACGATGTCCGCGCTCTCGCCCGCCTTGACCGCCTTGCGGCCCACCCCGATCGCGGCGTGCAGTGCCGCGCCTGTGGAGACGCCCGCGAAGATGCCCTCCTGCTGGAGGAGCTCGCGGGTGCGGGTGACCGCGTCGGCCGAGCCGACGGAGAAGCGGGTGGTGAGGACGGAGGCGTCGTACAGCTCGGGAACGAAGCCCTCGTCGAGGTTGCGCAGGCCGTAGACCAGGTCGTCGTAGCGCGGCTCGGCTGCGACGATCTTGATGTCGGGCTTGTTCTCGCGCAGGTAGCGGCCTACACCCATCAGGGTGCCGGTGGTGCCGAGGCCCGCGACGAAGTGGGTGACGGACGGGAGGTCGGTGAGGATCTCCGGGCCGGTGGTGGCGTAGTGGGCGCCCGCGTTGTCCGGGTTGCCGTACTGGTAGAGCATCACCCAGTCCGGGTGCTCCGCGGCGAGGCCCTTGGCGACCCGTACGGCGGTGTTGGAGCCGCCGGCCGCCGGGGACGAGATGATTTCCGCTCCCCACATGGTGAGCAGGTCGCGCCGTTCCTGGGAGGTGTTCTCGGGCATGACGCAGACGATGCGGTAGCCCTTGAGGCGGGCCGCCATCGCCAGGGAGATGCCGGTGTTTCCGCTGGTCGGTTCCAGGATGGTGCAGCCGGGGGTGAGCCGACCGTCCTTCTCGGCCTGCTCGACCATGTGGAGCGCGGGGCGGTCCTTGATCGAGCCGGTGGGGTTGCGGTCCTCCAGCTTCGCCCAGATTCGGACGTCGTCGGAGGGCGACAGCCGCGGGAGGCGGACGAGCGGCGTGTTGCCGACGGCCGCCAGCGGGGAGTCGTACCGCATCAGACCATGCCGCCGGCGACGGCCGGGAGGATGGTGACGCTGTCGCCGTCGGCGAGCTTGGTGGAGATGCCGTCGAGGAAGCGGACGTCCTCGTCGTTGAGGTAGACGTTCACGAAGCGGCGCAGCTGGTCTCCGTTCGCCTGGTCGACGATGCGCTCCCGGATGCCGGTGTGGCGGGCGTCGAGGTCGGTGAACAGGTCGCCGATGGTGGCGCCGATGCCTTCGACGGCCTTCGCTCCGTCGGTGTAGGTGCGGAGGATGGTCGGGATGCGGACCTCGATGGCCATGGCTTTCGACTCCTGTCAGGAGGGTGGCGTCGGTGGCGTGAAGGGGGCGCGCGGCGTTTCGTCCCTCGCGCGGGGGCAGGCGTGGCTGGTGGAGCCGGTGGGCTCAGGCCGTACAGATCGCGCTGGCGAGCCGGCACAGGTCGACGTGCAGGCGCGCTACGAGCAGCACGGTGCTCGGCGTCGTCTCGTTCACGTCGTGGGCAACCATGCGGTCATCGTATAGATTCCCGGGCCCCCCTCAGGCATGTGATCTCACATGGTGGGCGAAGGGCGTTCGAGGGATGGACGCGAGGGGTCGGGTGGGAGGTAGGTAACGGTCGGTGCGCCGGTCGTCGGGTGAGTGCCGACGTGTGCGGTGACTCCGTAGACCGTGCGCAGGAGGGTGGCGGTGAGGACTTCTGCCGGGGTGCCGGAGGCGACGACGCGGCCGCCGTCGAGGACGTAGATGCGGTCGCAGTAGTACGCGGCGAGGTTCAGGTCGTGCAGGGCGAGCAGGTTGGTGGTGCCCAGGGCGCGGACGAGGCCGAGGATGTCCAGCTGGTGGCGGATGTCCAGGTGGTTGGTGGGTTCGTCGAGTACGACGAGGTCCGGTTGCTGGACCAGGGCTCGCGCCATCAGGGCGCGTTGGCGTTCGCCGCCGGACAGGGAGGGGTAGGCACGGGGTGCGAGGTCGGCGATGCCGACCCGGGTGAGCGCCGCCTGTACGAGTTCGGCGTCGGCCTGGTTGTCCTGTTCCCAGAAGCGTTTGTGCGGGGAGCGGCCCATGGCGACGATCTCGCGGACGGTCAGTTCGAAGGGTGCCTGGCCGTCCTGCGGGACGGTGGCGATGCGGCGGGCGCGGGCGGCCGGGCCCATGGCGTGCACGTCGTTGCCGTCGAGGAGTACGCGGCCGTGGGTGGGGCGCAGGGTCCCGTACACGCAGCGCAGGAGGGTCGTCTTGCCGCTGCCGTTGGGGCCGACGAGGCCGACCGTCTCGCCGGGGGCGGCGGTCAGGTGGATGTCGTCGACGAGTTGGCGTCCCGCGATGCCGTACGAGACGCCTTCCGCGGTGAGGGTGGTCATGCGGGGGCTCCTTCGGGGCGGCGGCGGAGCATCCAGAGGAAGAAGGGGCCGCCGGTGAGCGCGGTGAGCACGCCGACGGGGATGTCCTGGGGTGCGGCGACGGTACGGGCGGCCAGGTCGGCCACGACGAGGAAGAGCGCGCCGCCGAGTGCGGCGACGGGCAGCAGTGCGCGGTGTCCGGCGCCGACGGCCATGCGGGCGGCGTGCGGGGCCATGAGGCCGATGAAGCCGATGGCGCCGCTGACGGCGACGAGTACGCCGGTGAGCAGGGAGGCGAGGACGAAGACGGCGGCGCGGAAGCGGCCGGTGTCGAGGCCGAGGACGGTGGCGCCCTCCTCCCCGATCAGGAGCAGGTCGAGGGGGCGGGCGAGGGTGACGAGGAGGGCGGTGCCGGCGGCGAGGACGGCGGTGGGCAGGGGGAGGGTGTCCCAGCGGGCGCTGCCGAGGCCGCCGAGGGTCCAGTGGAGGACTTCCTTGAGGTGGTCGGCGCGGGCCGAGGTGACCATGATCAGGCTGGTGAGGGCGGACAGGATGTAAGAGACGGCGACTCCGGCGAGGATGAGGCGGCCGGTGGTCATGGTGGCGCCGGAGCGGGCGAGCCCGTATACGAGGACGAGCGAGCCGAGCGCCCCGGCGAAGGCGGCGAGGGGGACGGTGACGGTGGTGGCGATGCCCGCGCCGATGCCGAGGACGATGACGCCGACCGCGCCGACGGACGCGCCGGAGGAGATGCCGAGGAGGAAGGGGTCGGCGAGCGGGTTGCGGACGAGGGCCTGCAGGACGGTGCCGATGACGGCGAGCCCGGCGCCGACGACGGCGCCGAGCAGGACGCGGGGCAGCCGCACGTCGAGGACGATCGTGCGCTGCGGGCTGGGGGGCGCGGTGCCGGTGACGATGTCGAGGACCTGGCCGGTGGGGATGCGTACGGATCCGAGGGCGAGGCCCGCGATCGCCGCCCCGGCGAGCAGGGCGGCGAGCACGGCGAGTACGACGGGTACGGCAGGTGCACCACCGTGGCGGAGCCGCCCGCGTGGGGCGGGGGTTCGGCTGCTCACGGCCTGCGCTACTTCTTCAGCTCGGGGTGGATCTGGCGTGCGAGGGTGTCGACGGCGGCGGGGGCGCGGACGCCGAGGACCATGTCGGACAGGGGCAGGACGGCGAAGCGCTTGTTCTTGACGGCGGGGATGCCGGCGAGGACGGGGTCGTCGAGGAGGCGCTTCTTCTTCTGTTCGACGGTGACGGAGCCGTAGTCGAGGATGACGATGGTCTCGGGGCGGCGGTCGACGAGGTCTTCCCAGGAGACGTCGGTGAACGGCTTGGGTAGGTGTCCGAAGACGTTCTTGCCGCCCGCGCGTGTGATCATCTCGTCGCCGATGCCGGCGCCTCCGACAGTGGACGCGCTCTGGTCGCCGCCGTCGTAGACGAAGACGGAGACGGGGTCGACGCCCTTGAGCTTCTTCACGGTGGCGGCGTTGCCGGCCTTGGCGTCGGCGATCCAGCGCTGGGCGCGGTCGCGCACGCCGAAGGTGCGGCCGACTTCACCGATCTCCCGGTAGAGGGCGTCCATGGACGTCTTGTCCTTGGCGCAGTACTCCATGTTGAGGCGGGAGCTGATGCCGGACTTCTTCAGCGTCTCGCGGCTGCGGCCGTCGCCTGCGGAGAACGCGGAGGCGTAACCGCCGTACACGAAGTCGGGGTTGGCGGCGAGCAGCTTCTCGTACGAGGGGTACTCCTTGGCCAGCACCGGCGTGGCCTTGTACTCCTTCGCGTACTTGGGCAGCACCTGGTCGTCGAGGTAGGCGGTGCCGACGAGGGAGCGGGCGAGGCCGAGTTCCAGCATGACTTCGGTGACGTGCTGGTTCATGGTGACGACGCGCTCGGGGGGCGCCTGGTAGGTCGTCTTCACACCGCAGTTGGTGACGGTGTACGGGAAGCCGGGCGCCGACTTCGCCACGGGGTCGGTGTGGTCCGCGGCGGTGGTGCAGGCGCTGAGGGGGAGCAGGGCGGCGGCGATGAGCGCGCGGCGGGAACGCCGGGTACGGCTGGACACGGTGGTGCCTCCTCCGGGGGATTTCCTCGTCCCCTGGTCGGTGGTGCGGGAGGCGGCAGGTCAGTTCCTGGCTTCCAGGCGTGGCTCGACGAGCATGGCCTGGTCACAGTGGCGGGACCGTGCCGGATTCGCACCGGCTTCCTGGGTCCTGCCGCCCGGGTCGGCACAGTGTCCCATCAGCGCGCGGGCCGCCCTCACTTGGGCCGGGTGGGGGCGGCGGCCGGCGAGGGCGCGGTGGGCGAGGACGCGGCGGACGCCGTGGGCGCGGGCGCACCAGGCCGTTACGCCTCTTCGACCTTGACGTCTTCCTCCGTGATCACACCGTCCACGATGCGGTACGAGCGGAACTGGAAGGGGCCGGCGTCGTCGGTGTCGGCGGTCGAGACGAGGACGTAGTGGGCGCCGGGTTCGTTGGCGTAGCTGATGTCGGTGCGCGACGGGTAGGCCTCGGTCGCGGTGTGCGAGTGGTAGATGATCACGGGCTCTTCGTCCCGGTCGTCCATGTCGCGGTAGAGCCCCAGCAGGTCGGTGGAGTCGAACTCGTAGAACGTGGGCGAGCGGGCCGCGTTCAGCATGGGAATGAAGCGCTCGGGGCGCCCGGCTCCGGCCGGTCCTGCGACCACGCCGCAGGCCTCGTCGGGGTGGTCGGCGCGAGCGTGCGCGACGATCTGGTCGTACAGGGCCTGGGAAAGGGTCAGCATGGGCCCAGGATAAGCAGACGGCCCCGTCCGTACCGAGGGGTGGTACGGACGGGACCGGATGCTGGACGCAGGGCGGGGTCAGGCCTTGGGGCCGACGGTCTGCGTGGTGTCGCGCTTCTTGATGACCAGCCAGGAGACGCCGAGCAGCAGCGCCCACAGCGGCGCGCAGTACAGCGAGATCCGGGCGTCCTTGTCGATGCCCATCATCACGATGACCATCCCGATGAAGGCGAGCGCGAACCAGCTGGTGTACGGCGCTCCCGGGGCGCGGAAGGACGACTTCGGCAGTTCGCCGCGGTCGGACTTGGCGCGGTAGCGGATCTGGCTGACCAGGATCATGATCCAGGCCCACATGCCGGAGATGGTGGCGAAGGAGACGACGTAGTTGAACGCCTCGCCCGGCCACTGGTAGTTGATCCAGACGCCGACCATCATCAGCGCGGCCGAGAAGGTGGTGCCGACCAGCGGCAGGCCGTTCTTCGTCAGCTTGGTGAAGGCCTTCGGGCCCTGACCGTTGAGCGCGAGGTCACGCAGCATGCGGCCGGTGGAGTACATGCCCGAGTTGCAGGAGGACAGGGCGGCGGTGAGTACGACGAAGTTCACGATCGCCGCGCCGACGCCGAGACCCATCTCCTCGAAGGCCTTCACGAAGGGCGAGACGCCCGGCTTGAAAGTGCTCCACGGGACGACGGAAAGGATCATGATGAGCGCGCCGACGTAGAATACGGCGATGCGCCACGGCACGGTGTTGATGGCCTTGGGCAGGACGGTCTTCGGGTCCTTGGACTCGCCTGCGGTCACACCGACCAGCTCGACGGCGAGGAAGGCGAACATCACGATCTGCAGGGTCATCAGCGTGCCGCCGATGCCCTCGGGGAAGAAGCCGCCGTCGTTCCACAGGTTGGCCACGGTCGCGGTGTCGCCGGCGTCGGAGAAGCCGATCGTGAGGACACCGGCGCAGATGAGGATCATGCCGATGATCGCGGTGACCTTGACCATCGAGAACCAGAACTCCAGCTCACCGAAGAGCTTCACGGAGATCAGGTTGGCGCCGTAGAGGATGAGGGTGAAGACCAGGGCGGAGAGCCACTGGGGGATGTCCCACCAGTACGTCATGTAGGTGGCGGCCGCGGTGACCTCGGTGATGCCGGTGACGACCCAGAAGAGCCAGTACGTCCAGCCGGTCACGAATCCGGCGAAGGGGCCGACGAACTCGCGGGCGTACTCCGCGAAGGAGCCCGAGACAGGGCGGTACATGAGCAGTTCGCCCAGCGCCCGCATGATGAAGAAGATGACCAGGCCCGCGATGGCGTAGGCCAGGATGAGGCTGGGTCCGGCGCGGTCGATGGCCTTGCCGGCGCCGAGGAAGAGGCCGGTGCCGATGGCGCCGCCGATCGCGATCATCTGGATCTGACGGGCACCGAGTGCGCGCTGGTAACCCTCGCCGGACGTCGGGCCTTCGGCCTCACTGCCGTCGTGCTTGTTGTCGACCTGCACTGAGGTCATGGTGTGTCGCGCCTTTCTCCATGCCGACCCGGCCTTGAGCGGCTCGGATCGACTGTGACGATCCTTTGAGGGGAGAAACCCCGGGATGTGGATGGAGTGCGTACCGGCGGTCAGCCGGTGTCAGCGCCCCCGGGGACAGGGGTGGCGTCCCCGGGCGGTCGTGAAGATTTATCACGGCCGAGGCGGTGATCCACTGCGCCCAATGTGGCGCACGGCACAGGAAGAATGGGACAAAAGCCGCCTAGGGCGGCAAAGGAATGCGCTGCGGTAATGCGATCGTTATCCGGATTTGAGTGTCCGTTGAGCGAACGCTTTGATCGACATGTCCCGACAGGTCAGGGCATAAGCGCTTCGACGAGGCTCTCCTGGAGCGCACCCAGCCACAGGTAGGCCATCAGCATCGGCTTGCGCGGGTCGGAGTCCGGCAGCCGGTACAGCTCGCCGTTCTCGTCCTCGTCGGTGACCTCCAGGCGGGTGCCGATGGTCAGCCGCAGATCGTTGAGTGTGCCGAGCCAGCGCCGGCAGTCGTCTTCGTCCAGCTTCAGTACGGCGCCGCCGCCCTCACCGGTGGCGGACAGCGCGTCGAGGCGGCGTACGACGGCCAGGGCGTCCTCGCGCTTGCGCTCGCGCAGGTCGTTCTCCGTGAAACGCCTGAACTCCGCAGAATTCGCCCGTACTTCCTGCTTGTCCTCGGTCTCCGGCCCCGCCTGCGGGTCGCCGTACGCGTCAGGGAAGAGCCGCGCCAGCGCCGGATCGGACGGCGCCTCGCTCGGGCCCTCGGCGAACAGCGCGGCCAGCGGATCCTCGCCTGCGGCGGGCTGCTCGCCGGGTCCGACCAGCTCCAGCAGCTGTACGGCCAGGCTGCGCAGTATCGAGATCTCGACCTCGTCGAGCGCGACGGCCACGCCGCCGCCCGGAATCTCCTCGAAGAGCCCGGCCATCAGCCGCGGTCCTGTGTCAGCGTCGCCCAGAGCCCGTAGCCGTGCATCGCCTGCACGTCGCGCTCCATCTCCTCGCGGCTGCCGCTGGAGACGACGGCGCGGCCCTTGTGGTGGACGTCGAGCATCAGCTTGTGCGCCTTGTCCTTGGAGTAGCCGAAGTAGCTCTGGAAGACATACGCGACATAACTCATGAGATTGACCGGGTCGTTGTGGACCAGCGTCACCCAGGGAACGTCGGGTTCGGGGACGGCGGAGGTTTCCTCGGCCGATTCGGGGCGTTCGATCTCTGCGGGAGCCGTACTCACTTGTCCCATGGTGCCACCCGGCAGGGGCCGTCGCACAAACGGCCCGTAGAAATCGTCACTCTGACGAGATTGGCGGTAGCATTTTGCCATGACCACTGCGCTTCTTGCCATGAACACTGCGGACCTTGGGCTGCCTGTGAACGTGCCGTCGACCGCGCTCTTCACCGACCAGTACGAGTTCACGATGCTGCAGGCCGCCCTCGCGGCGGGCACGGCCGACCGACGCTCCGTCTTCGAGGTCTTCACCCGCAGACTGCCCGAGGGGCGCAGGTACGGCGTGGTGGCGGGCACCGGGCGGGTCCTGGACGCCGTGGAGAACTTCCGTTTCGACGCGGATGTGCTCGGTTTCCTGCGGGAGCACTCGGTCGTCGACGAGCCGACACTGAAATGGCTCGCCTCGTACCGCTTCACGGGTGACATCTGGGGTTATCCGGAGGGCGAGGTGTACTTCCCGGGTTCGCCGATCCTGCGGGTCGAGGGCAGCTTCGCGGAGTGCGTGCTGCTGGAGACCGTGATCCTCTCCATCCTCAACCACGACTCCGCCATCGCCGCCGCCGCCTCCCGGATGGCCGCGGCCGCGGGCGGGCGACCCCTGATCGAGATGGGTGCCCGGCGCACGCACGAGCTGTCCGCCGTGGCGTCGGCGCGGGCGGCGTACGTCGGCGGCTTCACCTCGACGTCGGACCTCGCGGCGGGCTTCCGCTACGGCATCCCCACCGTCGGCACCAGCGCGCACGCCTTCACCCTGCTGCACGACAGCGAGCGGGACGCCTTCACCGCGCAGGTCGCCTCGCTCGGCAGCGGTACGACGCTGCTGGTCGACACCTACGACGTCGCCGAGGCGGTCCGTACCGCCGTCGAGGTGGCCGGGACGGGGCTGGGGGCGGTCCGTATCGACTCGGGCGACCTGCTGCTCGTCGCGCACCGGGTGCGCCAGCAGCTGGACGATCTCGGCGCCACCGGGACCAGGATCACGGTCACGAGCGACCTCGACGAGTACGCCATCGCCTCGCTGGCGGCGGCGCCGGTGGACGCGTACGGCGTGGGCACGCAGCTGGTGACCGGCAGCGGGCATCCCACGTGCTCCATGGTCTACAAGCTGGTCGCCAGGGCCGCCTCGGCGGACCCGAAGGCGCCGCTGATGCCGGTGGCGAAGAAGTCGACGGGCGGCAAGACGTCGATCGGCGGCCGCAAGTGGGCGGCGCGCCGGCCGGACGCGTACGGGGTGGCGGAGGCGGAGGTCGTCGGCACCGGCGCCGTACCGGCCGAGCTGGCGGGGCGGCAGCTGCTGGTCGAACTGGTCAAGGGCGGCGCGGTCGTGGCCCGGGAGCCGCTGGACGACGCGCGCGAGCGGCACATCGCGGCGCGGGGGGCGCTGCCGATGTCGGCGGTGCAGCTGTCGCGGGGGGAGCAGGTGATCCCCACCGAGTACGTGCAATAGGGCAGGGGAAAGCGGGCGCTCTCCCACGAGTGCGCCGAAGTCTCTACTCTCGAACCATCACTCTCGAACCATCGTCAGGCACCGATCCGCTGTCGAACCGATCACCGACCCGCCGTCGAAACCGCCACCGATCCACCACCGAAGGGCATCCGCCATGCACCGCGCCTTGATCGTCGTCGACGTTCAGAACGACTTCTGTGAGGGCGGCAGCCTCGCGGTGACGGGCGGTGCCGAGGTCGCCGCCGCCATCACGGACCTGATCGGCGAGGCCCCGGCCGGCTACCGCCACGTGGTGGCGACCCGCGATCACCATGTAGACCCCGGCGACCACTTCTCGGCCAGCCCGGACTACGTCGACTCCTGGCCGGTGCACTGCGTCGCCGGTACGGAGGGTGTCGGCTTCCACCCGAACTTCGCTCCGGCCGTCGCCTCGGGCGCTATCGCAGCGGTCTTCGACAAGGGCGCGTACGCGGCGGCGTACAGCGGCTTCGAGGGTGCCGACGAGAACGGCGTCACCCTGGCGGACTGGCTGCGGGAGCGCGGGGTGACCGAGGTCGACGTGGTCGGCCTGGCCACGGACCACTGCGTGCGGGCGACCGCGCTGGACGCGGCGCGGGAGGGGTTCACGACGCAGGTGCTGCTGGATCTGACGGCGGGGGTCTCGGCGGCCACGACGGAGCGGGCGCTGGAGGAGTTGCGGGCGGCGGGCGTGGAACTGTCGGGCAAGCCGGTGGTCTGAGGGCGTGGGGCGCCTGCGGCGGGCTTGTGCCCAGCTCCGCCCCGCCCCCGCCCCCGCGCAGTCCCGCGCCGCCCCCGTCCCGGTGGTGGCGTCACGCCGCCCGGCGGACCGGGCTGAGCAGGGCCCGTATCGGGTGCCACAGCTCCGCACCCTGCTCCGGCGCTCCGCGCCACAGGAGGCCGTCCGGGTGATGCAGTACGGCCGTGATCTCGTCCAGGGTGGGCGGGTGGGCGTTGCCCCGCAGGTACACCGCCCGCAGCCCCAGGTTCCGCAGCCGCGTCAGCGCGCGGGCCCGGTTCGCCGAGTGGACCAGGACGCGGACCTGATGGCCATCGGCCACCGGAGTGGCCGGGCTGGGCAGGGTGAGGGCGACCACCACGCTGCCCCCTGGGAGCCGTACGAAACCGCCACCGGACATGCCTATCAATCCCCCATGAGACGTCGCGTCAATAAGAGCTTGGCAAGAGGCATCTAAACGTGAACGGCCGCCGCCCGCTAGAGGGCGACGGCCGATCATGCTCTGACCTGCAGCCTTACCAATTTTTGGAGGAGGGGCCGAGTTACTTGGCCGAACGACCGACCTTCACCGTGATCGTCGAGCCACTCTTCGGCTCACCGACGATCGAGATCCTGGTGTTGGTGTCAGTGACCTTCACACCACCGGTCGGGTTCTCCTTGTACCAGTACGTCCCCTTGCGGTCGTCGAAGACCGAGACGCCCTTCTGCGACTTCAGCTTCAGCGGCACGTCCGCGTTGTGCAGCGTGAAGCCGTCCGTGCGGTACCGGCTGAAGGACGCGTCGTACGTCTGGATCTTGTTCCGCAGGAGCTTGCCGTCCGCCCACTTCAGCGGCTTGGCGTGCGCGTCCACCGGCAGGATCAGGCCCTCGCCCGGGTGGGCGCTGGTGTTGTTGTCCTTCTGCGAGGTGTCCCACTGCCAGACCATCAGGCCGTTCTGGTAGGGGTAGTGCTCGACCCAGCTCGGCCGGGTGGTGGCGAAGCCGAAGTTGTACGGGCCGGCCTTGAGCGTCTTGTCGTACGACACGTACTGGCGGTTCTCGGCCAGGTAGTACTGGTCGTAGTCCTCCGTGAAGGACCCGCCGATCCGGCTGAAGCCCTTCGCGGTCCAGCCGGCGTCGTCGCCCTCGGCGTTGTCCGTGAACAGCGGCTTGCCGTCCGCGGTCACCGTGATCGCGTCGGCCGCGAAGCCCTTGCCGCCCGCACCGCCGTCCGTCTGGTAGCGGAAGCGCAGGTCGGCCTTCTTGCCGGCGTACGCGTCCAGCGGGAAGGCCAGCTTCTTGTACGCGCCGCCCACGCCCGTCAGGCCCGGCTTGTCGGCGGCGTCGCGAGGCAGCGCCTTGCCGTCGGCGGTGCCGTCGAGCGCGTTCCACGTCCGGCCGGCGTCGGTCGAGACCTCGGCGTACAGCCAGTCGTAGTTCGCCTCGATGTCCCACCAGCCCTGCAGGGCCAGCTCGGCCTTCGCCTTGCCGGTGAGGTCGACGGAGCGGGTCAGGGTGTTCTTGAGGTCGTCACCCATCCCGCTCCACCACTGCTTGGAGCCCTCGGCGGGCTTCACGACGGAGGTGGTGACGGCCTTCTTCGGCAGCTCGACGACCAGGGCCTGCGGGTTCTTGGTGTTGTACGCCGCAACGCCCAGCTTGTGCGTCGACTTCGTCGCGGCCTTCGCCTTGTCGTAGTCGAGCCAGCCCAGCTGGAGCTTGTCCCAGGCGGTCATGTCGCCGGGCAGGTCTCCGATCTCGTTCTTGCCCGTGCCGAGCCAGGAACCGGCCGACATCAGCGACCAGAAACCGACGCCGTTCTCGCCGCCGCCACTGGTGTCGTACAGGTCGGGCAGACCCAGGTCGTGGCCGTACTCGTGGGCGAAGACGCCGAGGCCGCCGTTCTCCGGCTGCATGGTGTAGTCGCCGACCCAGATGCCGGTCTTGCCGATCTGGGCGCCGCCGGACGGGTTGCCCGCGGGGCCGGTCCGGCCGGCGTCCGTGCCGTACGCGTACCAGCGGTGCGCCCACAGGGCGTTCTCGCCCTCGGCGCCGCCGCCCGCGGACTCGTCCTCGCCGGCGTGGACGATCTGGAAGTGGTCGATGTAGCCGTCGGGCTCGTTGAAGTTGCCGTCGGTGTCGAAGTCGTAGCGGTCCCACTGGTCGTAACCGGCGAGCTGCGACTTGATCTGCGCGTCGGTCCTGCCCTTGGCCTTCTGGTCGGCGGCCCAGGCGCTCACGCCGTCGCGGACGGTGTCCCACACGTTGGCGCAGTTGCTGTCGCCGCAGTAGTTGGAGCCGTAACGGGCCTCGTTGTAGTCGACCTTCACCCAGTCGGAGACTTCGCCGGCGACCGAGTAGCGGCCGGACGACGTCTTCTCGTAGTACGTCTTGAGGGACTGCTTGCCCTTGCCCTCACCGAAGTACAGGTCCTGGAAGTGCTTGCGGTTGTAGTCCGCCTGCCACGCCGTCGAGTTGTCCTCGGCGCGGTCGGGCTCGGCGATCGCGTTGTGCGCCGGCCCGGCTTCGCCGCCGTACTTCTTGACGGGCGGCTTGGGTCCTTCGCCGTCCGGGTCGAACATGGTGGTGTCGTCGACCTTGTCGCCGAACTCCACCAGGATCGTGAAGATCTTGTCGGTCTTCTCCCGGCCCAGCTCGACGTACTTCTTGTCGTCGAGCTTGACGACCTTGGACGCGCCGCGCTGCTGCACGGTGGCGTCACCGGCTATGACCTGTTCGAGCGCCGCCTTGCGCTGCTGCTCCTGCTGCTTGCTGAACGGCCCTTCGAGGTCGTGCTCGACATGGCCCTTGGCGGGCGCCGGGTCACGACGCTCGATGCCCGGCGCGTTCTGTGCGCCCGGCCGCTTGTCGTCGGCCTGGGCGGTGGCGAATGCGGATGCCGTGGCGGCGGTCGTGGTCATGGCCACTGCTACGGCGACGGCTCTGAGCCGCCCTCTGCTGATGGTCACTTGATGATGTCCTCCCCCGCGGCCGCGTCAGCACGGAAGAGGGTGAGGGGTTTCCGAACGCGGCGCGCGTCTCAAGTGACGACATTCGACCGGAGTTGCCGAAGAAAAGACAGATCTTGACTTGAGGCGCTCAAGTGCACTATGTAGGAGGCGAGTTTCGGATATCGGACGCCCGCGGTCGGCCTGAACGCGAAATGACTCCGTGCGCCCCCGATGCACCAGCACCGTGGGTCAGGTCACGCTTACTTCGGACTCGGCCGGGGCACTCACGCACGTAGGGTCGCGGCCAGCGCGACCCCGTGATCCGGTGACCCGGTGGCTCAGCCGGTCCGGTGATCCGCTCAGAGGCCCCCTATTGCTGCTCCGAGGACGGATATCGCCATGCCGCGTCCGACTGCCGCACAGTTCGCATACGGTTCCGCCGCCGTCGTCGTCTCGACCCTCGCCATGCTGCTGCTTTCACGGACGGCTTCCGGCATCGGCATCGCCATCGTCGCTCTCGCCGCGCTCGCCCTCGGCGTACTGGTCGCGCTCATCGTGGCCACGCCGAAGACGGCGCACACGGTTCTACGTACGAACCCTGCGGCCGTCTCCGAAGCGGAGCGCACCGCGCACTCGGCGCACTCCGCCCGGCAGCCCACCCGCGCGCACTCGGCGGTCGGCGGGCACTCGCTACGTCGCTGAGACCACGACTGTCTTGGCTGCCTTGTCGTGCAGGCCCTGCTTGTACGGCTTGTCGACCAGAATCATCACCAGGATGATCAGCCACCACAGGCAGAAGCAGCAGATCAGAGCGGGCACCCACAGGACGACGGCGCGCATCAGCGACGCCCCGGTCTCCGGGACCATGCCGCTGTTGAGCATCGCGACGCGCAGGTGCATCAGGCGTTTGCCCACGGTCTGGCCGGTCTTGGCCGTCATGTACGTGTCGTAGCCGATGTAGACGGCCATGGTGATGAGCTGCCACACGAGCGCCTTGCCGCCGCTCATCTGGGTGGAGATCTCGTCCCAGTCGTCGCCGCTGTAGCTGTCGTACATACCGAGCAGCCAGCCGAGCAGACCGAGCGGGATGGCGATGATCAGTACGTCGACGATGCGGGCCGCGATGCGTTTGCCCGTGGGGGCGAGGGGCGGCATCCCGGCCAGCGGGTCAGCGGCGCCACCGCTGTAGGGCGGGGGCGGAGCCCCGTACGGGCCGCCGCCGGAGCCGGGGGCGCCGGACCCTGGGCCGCCTTGACCGGGGCCGCCCTGACCCGGGCCGCCTTGACCCGGGCCCCCTTCGCCGCCGTAGGGCGAGCCTCCGTAGGGGGAGCCGCCGCCGGAGGGGGGTGGCGGCGGGGTCGACGGCGGCGGATCGTGCGGCTTCTTGGCGAACGGGTCGTCATCGGGCGGTGGGCCGGGCGGCGGCTGATCGGTGCTCATAACGGCAGTCGACCGCGCCCGCGCGCTGCCCGCATCCGGTCGAGTGCCGTTCGGGGGACAGCGGCGTACCCGCCCCTAATCCCCCGCCACGAACGTCCGCGCCGCCTTGTCGTGCCAGCACTGCCGCCATGGCCGGTCGAACACGCACCACACAGCGTTGACAACGCCGATGCCCAGCACACCCAGCACCCCGTACAGCAGCCACCGCCGCAGCGCCGCCCCGAAGGCCGGCGGCTCGTGCGCCTCGATGTCCCGCACCTGCAGGCCGCACAGCTTCTTTCCGAGCGTCCGGCCCCACTTGGCGGTCGGCAGCGCCTCGTAGACCACGCCGAGGACCAGGTACGCGCCGAGCACGGCGCCGAAGTACCCGGCGGTGGTCCCGTCGAGCAGCCATACGGTCACGGTCTCGCCGGAGAGCTTCGCCGCCTCGACCTTGTCGTCGATGTGCGCGAGGGCCGCCGTCACGAGCGGCACGGCGGCGGCGCCCACCGCTCCGCCGAGAACGGCCGTGTCGATCAGACGGGCGGCCAGCCGCCGGCCGAGGCCACCGGGGCGGGCGGCCGCCTGGGCCTGGGCGGCCTGCAGGAACGGGTCGCTGACCGGCGGCTTCCAGGGGACGACGGGCTGCGCGGCCGCCTCCTGCTGATCGGGCTGCGCCAGCTGGTGCACCTGCTGCGCCCACGAGGCGGCGCCACCGCCGGGTCCGGCGGCGACAGGCGGCTGCGCGGCCGACGCCGGTGCGGGTTCCGGGGCAGGGGCGGGGGCCTGTACTGGGGCCGGTGCCGGGGCGGGGGCCTGGCCTTGGGAGGCGGTACGGCCCTGGCCCAGGGCGGTGGCCTGGCTCTGGGCGGGCTGCGCGGGGTCCTGACCCTGATCCTGGGCGGGCGGCTGCGTACGGCCCGGGACCTGGGAGCGGGGCGCCCCCGGGGTCATCGTCCTGATCGCCATGGTGCCGTCCGCCTGCGCCGTACGCGCGGACTGCGCCGCACGGCCGCCCACCGCCCTGATGGTGACGGTGCCTTCGGCGGGCGGGGGCGTACTGCCGGGAGTACGCATACCCGGCAGCGCACCCCCGCTGGGGTCGGCGCCCGCCGGAAGCTGCGGAGACTGCGGAGCGGCCGCGCCCGTACTGCGGGGGTCCCCCGTACCGGCGCCGCGGGGGGCGCTGCCCGCGTCGGACCCGGAACCCGAGCCGGCGGCGGTTTCGGCGGCCGGGGCGGGCGACCCCCAGGAGACGCGGCGGTCGCGGTCACCGCCGAACCCCGTCTGGCGGGACGTGTCCGCCTGCCAGGCGGACGCCGGCTCGGGGGAGTTGCCGTGCAGATGGGCGCCCTCGGGCTCCTCGTCGAAGAAGACAGGACCGGTCTCCTCCACGGACGCAACCGGTGTGGGAGCGGCGGTCGCGGCGGCAGCGGCAGCCGCTCCCGCGCCGGCCGGTGCCGACCCGTCATCGGGCGGGGCGGGACGGCTGGTCCCGGGAACCCATGCGGCCCCGTTCCAGAACCGGACATATCCGGGGATGGAAGGATCGGGATAGTAGCCAGGGGTGGGGCTGCTGTCGCCGTTGGCCGGGGTGGGGGCGCTCATCACCGTGTCCCGTATCTAGTCGATGCCTCGTATATCGAGGTCCACATCTATCAGACCCGCGCAACGCACTGGGCCGCTCCCGGTGGAAGCACTCCTTTCCGGTCATCCCCGGAAGCCCCGCGAAGCCTTCGGAGTCATCGGCGAAGTCATCGGCGAAAGTCATCGGCGAAAGTCGCGTAATGAACCACCGGGAAGTGCCTCTCTCCCTGCGTACCGGAAGAAGAAGAACCGTACGCCCGCCCTTCGGAGAGGAAGACCCCCCATGGAGTCCGTGTTGGAACGCGAACTGGAGCTCAACCTGGTGCTGTCGCCCGAGCGCAGCATCCCCGTCCCGGCCCGGCTGGCCTACCGCACGGCTGATCCGTACGCCGTGCACGTCATCTTTCACATCGGCTCGGACTCGCCCGTCCACTGGACGTTCGCCCGCGAGCTGCTCGTCGAGGGCGTGTTCCGGCCCTGCGGACACGGGGACGTACGGATCTGGCCGACCAAGGTCGACGCCCGCAGCATGATCTGCCTGGCCCTGACCTCACCCGACGGCGACGCCATCCTGGAGGCCCCGTCCGCCGCGGTGTCGGCCTGGCTGGAGCGGACGCTGCGGGCGGTGCCGCCGGGCACGGAGGCGGACAGGCTCGGCCTCGACGACGCGCTCGCCGAACTGCTGGCCCCCACCCCGGCCGACGACCTGTGGCAGCGGGAGCCTTGGCCGTCGGACGAGTCACAGGACGGCGGTGAGGGGTGAGTCAGAACAGTTTTCCAGGGTTGAGGAGCCCCAGCGGGTCGAAGGCCTCCTTGACCGAGCGCTGCAACTCCATTCCCACCGGGCCGAGTTCGCGGGCGAGCCATTCCTTCTTGAGCAGGCCGACTCCGTGCTCGCCGGTGATCGTGCCGCCGAGTTCCAGGCCGAGGGCCATGATCTCGTCGAACGACGCGCGGGCGCGGCGCGACTCGTCCTCGTCCGCGTGGTCGAAGCAGACGACGGGGTGGGTGTTGCCGTCGCCGGCGTGCGCGCAGACGCCGATGGTGAGGTCGTACTTCTCCGCGATGGCGGCGGTGCCCTCCAGCATGGCGCCGAGCGCGGAGCGGGGCACGCAGACGTCGTCGATCATCGTCGCCGGCTTCACCGCTTCGAGTGCGGTCAGCGACATCCGCCGGGCGGCGAGGAGGAGTTCGGACTCGGCGGCGTCCTCGGCGGGCACGACCTCGGTAGCGCCGGCCGCCTCGCACAGCGCCCCCACGGCGGCGAGGTCGGCGGCGGGGTCCGCAGTGTCGAAGGCGGCGAGGAGCAGGGCCTCGGTGGACTCCGGAAGGCCCATGTTGGCCATCGCGTTGACGGCGCGCAGGGTCGTACGGTCCATGAGCTCCAGCAGCGACGGCGCGTGACCGCGCGCCATGATCTCGCAGACGGCCTCGCAGGCGGCGGCCGCTGACGGGAACTCGGCGGCGAGCGCGAGCTGCGCGGGCGGGCTGGGCTTCAGCGCCAGGACCGCTTTGACAACGATGCCAAGGCTGCCTTCCGAGCCGACGAAGAGGCGGGTCAGGTCGTAGCCCGCGACGCCCTTGGCCGTGCGCCGGCCCGTGGTGAGGAGGCGGCCGTCCGCCAGTACGACGTCCAGGCCCAGGACGTACTCCGCCGTCACTCCGTACTTCACGCAGCACAGGCCGCCGGAGGCCGTGCCGATGTTCCCGCCGATCGTGCACGTCTCCCAGCTCGACGGGTCGGGCGGGTAGTAGAGGCCCTGCTCGGCGACGGCGCGCGAGATCACCGCGTTGACGACGCCCGGCTCGACGACCGCGATCCGGTCGACCGGGCTGATCTCCAGGATGCGGTCCATCCTGACGAGCGACAGCACGATGCAGCCGTCGGTCGCGTTCGCGCCGCCGGACAGCCCGGTGCGGGCACCCTGCGGTACGACCGGCACGCGCAGCGCGGTCGCGGTCCGCATCACGTGCTGCACCTGCTCGACCGTGCGCGGCAGCACGACGACGGCCGATGCGCCCGCTTGGCAGAATCCGGCCGTGTCGTGGGCGTACGACGCCATGACATCGGGGTCCGTGATCATGACCTCGGCGGGGAGTCCCGCCCGCAGCTGTTCGAGAAGATCGCTCATACTTCCAGCGTGGCACTCGGGGCCACCGGTGGGAAGCGGTGTGCGATCGTCGGCCGCCGCGGAATCCGCCCCGGCAGCCCGGAGCCTTGGCGCAACTTGCGGCCGTCCGGCGCTTGAGGACCGGGGTCCGGGGCGGAACCGCGGGACGGGACGGGGCGGGGCGGGGTGGGGTGGGGCGGGGTGGGGCGGGGTGGGGCAAGGGCGCGGGCACTGGGGTCGGTGCCGTGACGGGACGTCTCCTCGGGTGCCGAACGTGCGGCCGAACCGGATCGCAAAGCCAGAACTGTGTTCGACACCCTGCGGGGAGCGACCCGCCACGACCCCTCCCGCCACAGTGCGGGGCGGGGCGGGGCGGGGCCTACAGCGCCGCCGTTCCGATCAGCGCGTTGCGGGTGACCCGCGCGGTCAACGCGGCCTCGTCCAGCGCTTCCGTGCCCGCCGGGCGCCGCGGAAGGACCATGTAGCGCGTCTCGGACGTGGAGTCCCATACGGTGACGGCGACATCGGCCGGCAGGATCAGGCCGAACTCCGCCAGGACCGCACGGGGCTCGCGCACCACGCGAGAGCGGTACGCCTCGCTCTTGTACCAGCCGGGGGACGGCCCGAGGAGCCGGACGGGGTAGCAGGAGCAGAGTGTGCACACGACGACGTTGTGGGTGTCGTCCGTGTTCTCGACCACCCGCAGCCGCTGCGGCTGCACCCCGCCGGCGGACAGCCCGAGTTCGGTGACGGCGGTGGTCGCGTCGGACAGCAGCCGCTCCCGGAAGCCGGGGTCCGCCCACGCACGGGCGACCACGCGGGCACCCCCGGCGACGGAGGCCCCCGTAAGGAACGCGTCGATGGCTTCGTCGACGGCGGTGGCGGTCACGACGCCGCGTTGCTCCAGGAGCGTTTCCAGGCGTCGGACCTGGCGGGAGATCAAGGCGTCGGAGTGGGTCCCGGTCACGGCTGGTCGTCCTCCAGATAGCTCTCGGACAGGTCGAGTACGACGCTGTGGTCACCCTCGCCCCACAGGTCCCGGGCCGCGAACCGTACGGCGTACACCTGCTCGACCGGACCGTCCGTGCGTCCTTGTGAGCGGATGTCGGCGAGCGGGGCGTGCCCCTCGGGCTCCACGACGGTGCCGCGCTTGCCGCGGGCGTATCGCGGGAGGCGGGTGTGGTGCGGCGGGTCGTGGTGGACGGTGCGGACCCGCGTTCCGGGGGCGTAGCGGTCGTCAGTCATCGAGGTCGCCCGCCGCGAGCACGCTCTTGCGCTCCAGGAGCGTGCGGATGGCGAAGAACCACCGTTCGTAGTACGACGCGGCGAGGTACGCCTGGGGCGGCATCGATTCGACGGCGTCGCGGAACTCGTCCAGGTTGTAGACCTTCTGGGCGATCAGCGCGCCGTTCAAGGCGAAGACGCGCGCCTCCCAGTCCGCGTGGAAGGGCTCCGTGTCGTCGGTGGTGTCGATGGGCCCGAAGCCCTGCATTCCGCCGACGTCGTTCATCCTGGCCATGCGGAGCAGCTTAAGGGCTGGGGCGCCCGGCAGAGTGGGAAGTTCCGGGCGCCCCTGTGGTGATCAGAGGTTGCCGCGCTTCTCCTGCTCGCGCTCGATCGCTTCGAAGAGCGCCTTGAAGTTGCCCTTGCCGAAGCCCATCGAGCCGTGGCGCTCGATCATCTCGAAGAAGACGGTCGGGCGGTCCTGGACCGGCTTGGTGAAGATCTGCAGCAGGTAGCCGTCCTCGTCGCGGTCGACGAGGATCTTCAGCTCGCGCAGGGTCTCGACGGGGACGCGGGTCTCGCCGGCCCACTCGCCGAGCGTGTCGTAGTACGAGTCGGGGGTGTCGAGGAACTGGACGCCGCCGGCGCGCATCGAGCGGACTGTGGCGACGATGTCGTTGGTGGCGAGCGCGATGTGCTGGACGCCCGCGCCCCCGTAGAACTCCAGGTACTCGTCGATCTGCGACTTCTTCTTCGCGATCGCCGGCTCGTTGATCGGGAACTTCACCTTCAGGGTGCCGTCCGCGACGACCTTCGACATGAGCGCGGAGTACTCGGTGGCGATGTCGTCGCCCACGAACTCCTTCATGTTGGTGAAGCCCATGACCTTGTTGTAGAAGCCGACCCACTCGTTCATCCGGCCGAGCTCGACGTTGCCCACGCAGTGGTCGATCGCCTGGAAGGTGCGCTTGGCCGGGGGCTCGACGATCGGGTTCGCGGTGACGAAGCCGGGGAGGTACGGGCCGTCGTAGCGGGAGCGGTCGACGAGGGTGTGGCGGGTCTCGCCGTACGTCGCGATGGCGGCCAGGACGACGACCCCGTGGTCGTCCTTGACCTCGTGCGGCTCCTCGATGCCGCGGGCGCCGTGCTCGACGGCGTAGGCGTACGCGGCGCGGGCGTCCGGCACCTCGATGGCGAGGTCGACGACGCCGTCGCCGTGCTCGGCGACGTGGTCGGCCAGGAAGCGGCCGCGGTCGGTGGAGGGCTTGATGACGGAGGTGAAGACGAAGCGCGCGCCGCCGTTGGCCAGGACGTAACTCGCGGTCTCACGGCTGCCGTTCTCCGGTCCGGAGTAGGCGACGAGCTTCATGCCGAAGGCCGTGGAGTAGTAGTGCGCGGCCTGCTTGGCGTTGCCGACGGCGAATACGACCGCGTCCATTCCCTTGACCGGGAAGGGATCGGCCTCGCGCGCGGTGCTGGGAGTGGTGTGCTGCGTGGTCTCAGTCATGGCGGCAGCGTCTCTCCGTATCGCAAGCTGCGCAATAGTTCGCGGAATCAGTGGGCATTTTGCACAGCGGGAGGGGAGACTGGGGAGGCTATCTGTACAGGATGACCAGGGAGGCGGGCGGGCATGACGACCGGTGGTGGAATCGACGAACTCGACGGGCGGCTCATCGTGCTGCTGGCGCGCGAGCCGAGGATCGGGATGCTGGAGGCCTCGCGGCGGCTGGGGGTGGCGCGCGGGACCGCGCAGGCGCGGATGGACCGGTTGCAGGCCCAGGGGGTGATCCGCGGGTTCGGGCCGGACGTCGATCCCGGCGCGCTCGGCTATCCGGTGACGGCGTTCGCGACGCTGGAGATCAAGCAGGGGCAGGGCGCGGACGTACGGGCCCACCTGGCCACGGTGCCCGAGGTGCTTGAGCTGCACACCACGACGGGGCACGGCGACATGCTCTGCCGGCTGGTGGCCCGCTCCAACGCGGACCTGCAACGGGTGATCGACCGGGTGGTGGGGTTCAAGGGAATCGTGCGGGCGTCGACAGCGATCGTCATGGAGAACCCGGTGCCCTTGCGGATCATTCCACTGGTGGAGCAGGCGTCTGGGGCTTCCTGAGACCGGGCGGGGAGGGCAGGAGCGGAGGGGGCTGGAAGGGGTCCAAAGGAGTGTGTGCAAAGAAGTGCTTGCAACGCTTCCTTTGCAAGTCTAGAGTGGCCGCATGCCCGAAGAGCCCAACTCCCGCAAGCTGGACGCCCGTTCTCTGCGCGGCCTGGCGCACCCCCTGCGGATCCGCCTCCTCGCCTCCCTCCGTCACGACGGCCCCGCCACCGCCTCCCAGCTCGCGGAGCGCCTGCACGAGTCCAGCGGCGCCACCAGCTACCACCTGCGCCAGCTCGCCGTACACGGCTTCGTCGAGGACGACCCCGGGCGCGGCAAGGGGCGCGAGCGGTGGTGGAAGGCCGCGCAGCAGGGGACGGAGTTCAGCCGGGACCTGCACCACAGCCCGGATCCGTCGGTCCGGGGAGCGGCCGACCTCTTCCTCCACGAGATCGCGAACAGCCACACCCAGGAGCTGAGCACCTGGCTCAGCGTGTCGAGGGATTGGCCCGAGGAATGGGCCGGCAGCTCGGAAATGAGCGACTACACGCTGCAGCTCACCGCCGAGCAGCTGGGCGAGCTGAACCACAGGGTGCACGACCTCATCAACAGCTATCAGGGGCTCGCCGCCGAGGGCTCCGCCCAGGTCCGGCTGCACCTGCACTCGTTCCCCCGCCGCCCCACGGACTGAGAGAGGAACTCGCGCCGTGCACAGCGACGTACACCTTCAGCTCCACCACCTGCGCGCCACCGAACTCCACCGGCAGGCCGCCGCGTACGCTCGCGACCGCCGCCCCCGCCCCGCGCCGGCGGTCCCGCTGCGTGCCCGGCTCGGCTGGATCATGGTCGAGGTGGGCCTGCGGCTCGCCCAGCAGCCCCCGGCGCGGCGGGCCCGCGTCGTATGACGCCGAAGGGGCGCCGGAAGCCGTTCGCGGCGGTCCTGGCCGCGAACGCCGTTTCCATCGCCGGTACGTCACTCACCATGATCGGCGTCCCGTGGTTCGTGCTGGAGACCACGGGCAGCGCGGGCCGGGCCGGTGTAGTCGCGTTCTGCGCGACGCTGCCGGTCGTCGTCTCCGCCCTCGTCGGCGGCCCGGTCATCGACCGGATCGGGCGCCGCCGCGTCTCCGTCGCCTCCGACGTGGTGTGCGGTCTCGCCGTCGGGGCGATCCCGCTGCTGCACTACGCCGGGGCGCTGGAATTCTGGATGCTGTGCGCCCTGATGGCCCTCGGCGGCCTCGCGCACACCCCCGGCATGACCGCCCGTTCCGTCCTCGTCCCAGACCTCGCCGCCCACGCGGGCACCACCCTCCCCCGCGCCGCCAGCCTCTTCGAGGGCGTCTCGCGCGGGGCCCGCATGGCCGGCGCCGCGCTCGCCGGGGTGCTCATCGCGCTGCTCGGCGCGGAGGCGGTGCTGCTGCTCGACGCGCTGACGTTCGCGGCGTCGGCCCTGCTCGTCGCGGCGGGGGTCAGGGGCGTACGGGCGGCCGAGCCGCAGAAGTCCGCGCCCCCGGTGTCGTTCAGGACGTACCGCACCGAACTGCGCGAGGGATATGTCTTCCTCGCGCGCAACCGGCTGCTGCTGGCCATGGTGCTTATGGTGATGCTCACCAACGGGCTGGACCAGGGCTGGAGTTCGGTCCTGCTGCCCGTTCACGCCAAGGACAGCCTGGGCGGCGCCACCGCCCTTGGATTCCTCGCCGCGATCTTCGGTGGGGCCGCGCTGCTGGGAGCGCTGTTGTACGGGGCGGTCGGTGAGCGCTTCGGACGCCGGGCCGTGTTCACCGTGGCGTTCCTGCTGTGCGGGCTGCCGCGCTTCACCGTCGCCGCGCTGGTGGACGGGTTCGCGGCGCTGGCCCTGACCATGGCGGCGGGCGGCCTGGCCGCCGGGATGCTCAACCCGATCCTGACGACGACGACGTTCGAGCGCGTACCGCAGGAGCTGCGCAGCCGTGTCGGCGGTGTGGCCACCGCGGGCTGCGAGCTGGCCATGCCGATGGGCGGGCTGGCGGCCGGGCTGCTGGTGCAGGAGACGGGGCTCGTGACGGCGCTGCTCATATTCGGCGGAACGTACTTCCTGGCGACCCTCAGCCCGTTGGTCTTCCCGTCCTGGCGCACGATGGACGCAGGGCCACTGGCCGGGGATCAGGTCAGCAGCTCGGGACCTTCCCGCTTTTCCGCTCCAGCGCCACCAGCGCCCCCACCGCGCCCTTGAGCGTCGTGACGGGCACCAGGCGCAGCCCGGACGGGAGTTCGGCCTGCGCCTGGGCACACTCGTTCTCGGGTACGAGGAAGACCGTCGCGCCGTCGCGCCGGGCGGCCTGCGTCTTCAGGGGTACGCCGCCGACCGCGCCCACCTTGCCGTCCGGGGTGATCGTGCCCGTACCGGCGATGACGCGGCCGCCGGTGAGGTCGCCGCCCGAGCCGTTGCCGTCCAGCTTGTCGACGATGCCCAGCGAGAACAGGAGCCCGGCGCTGGGGCCGCCGACGTCGGCGAGGTTGAGGTCGACCTTCAGGTCGTCCGGGTTCTTGCCGAGGTAGTCCAGGGCCGCGTCGACGGCGGTGTTCTGCGACTGGACCATCTCCTCGACGTTGTTCTTCTCGATCTCCTGGTCGGTGTCCCCTGCCGGGTAGACCGCCTCCTTGGGCATGACGGCCCGGTCGGTCCTGAACCACGCGTCCGTGACCTGCCCGAGGTCGATGTCGACGGACGGACCCGTGGCGACGATCGTCGTCATGCGCAGCTGGCCGCTGGTCTCCCGGACCGGCGTCCCGGTGATCGTGATCACCGGCTTGCCCTTGTCGTCACCCAGGACGTTCGCGGTGCTGCCGGGCTGCGCGACGACGTACGGCAGCGGCGCGAACGCGGCCACGGCGAGGAGCGCGAGCACGGGGGCTGCGCACAGGGCGAGGACACGGGGCCGGGAGAGACGTGAGAGCACGCCCCCAATCTAACCGGCGCACACTCCCCTGCCGCCTTCACCCACCCGCCCTCGCCCACCCGCCGCGCTCACCTCAGGGCTTCAGCCACCTCCCGCGCCGCGTCGACCACCCGCGGCCCCACCCGCTCCGGCACGGAGTCGGCGAGCATGACCACGCCCACGCTGCCCTCCAGGCCCGTCACCCCGACCAGCGGGGCGGCCGCGCCGCTCGCCCCGGCCTCCAGCTCGCCGTGGGTGAGGGTGAATCCCTGGTCGGCGAGGGCCCCCTGGCGCGCGGCGAGGATGGCCCGGCCCGCCGCCCCGCGGTCCAGTGGGTGCCGGAACCCCGTGCGGTACGCCACGTGGTAGTCGGTCCACGTCGGCTCGACCACCGCGACCGCGAGCGCCTCGGCGCCGTCGACCAGCGTCAGGTGCGCGGTGGCGCCTATGTCCTCGGCGAGCGAACGCAGCGCGGGCAGGGCTGCTTCCCGTACGAGCGGATGGACCTGGCGGCCCAGCCTGAGCACGCCGAGGCCGACGCGGGCCCGCCCGCCGAGGTCGCGGCGGACGAGCGCGTGCTGCTCCAGCGTGGCGAGCAGCCGGTAGACGACGGTGCGATTGACACCGAGCTTGTTGGACAACTCGGTGACGGTCAGGCCGTGGTCGGTGTCGGCGAGCAGTTTGAGGACACGTAGTCCCCGGTCGAGCGTCTGGGAGGTCTCCGCGGTCACGACGCCCTCTCTGTGGTGAGTGCCGCGGCCGTCTCACGCGTTGCGGCACCGGTCCCTTCGGCGTCGCGCGCAGAGGCCGCCGGCGGGCCATGGCACCGGCTGCGCTCCGCGGCGGCTCTGCCACGGGGCGTGTGCGTTGCGGGAAAGGTAGCGATCGTCTCCGCTCAGCGGAAGACCTCGTCCAGAATCCGGGCACGGAAGGAGAATTGATCCCGGTAGAGCACAATGCGCCGAAGCTACCGTTTCACCGCATTCGGGTAGCCCACTCCTGAACCTTCTTGATCCGCTCCTGGAGCTGGCCGGCCGTCGCCTCGGCGCTCGGCGGCCCGCCGCACACCCTGCGCAGCTCGGTGTGGATCACACCGTGCGGCTTGCCGGTCTGGTGGACGTACGCACCGACCATCGTGTTGAGCGACTTGCGAAGTTCCAGCAGCTGCTTGTGCGTTACCACAGGCCGCGATTCGGCGGGCTTCTCCAGCAGGTCGGCCTCCTGGGCCGGCTTCTGGCGGCTGTGCGCGATCTGCCGGGTCTGCCGCTTCTGGAGCAGCAGCTGCACCTGGTCGGGTTCCAGCAGTCCGGGGATGCCGAGATAGTCCTGCTCCTCCTCGCTGCCGGGGTGGGCCTGCATGCCGAACTCGGCGCCGTCGTAGAGCACCCGGTCGAAGACCGCGTCCGATTCGAGGGCCTCGAAGGGCAGCTGGTCCTCGGTCTCCTCGTCCTCCAGCTTCTCCGCGTCAGCGAGGAGCTTGTCCTCCTCGGCGAACGGGTTCTCCTCGTCGCTGCCCTTCTTGGGCTTGTCGAGGACGTGGTCCCGCTCGACCTCCATCTCGTTGGCGAAGTCGAGCAGCATCGGGATGGTGGGAACGAACACCGACGCGGTCTCGCCCCGCCTGCGCGATCGCACGAAACGCCCGACCGCCTGGGCGAAGAAGAGCGGCGTGGAAATGGTCGTGGCGTACACGCCGACCGCCAGCCTCGGTACGTCGACGCCTTCCGACACCATCCGGACTGCGACCATCCACCGCGACTGGTCCGCGCTGAACTGGTCGATCTTCTTCGAGGCGGCCTTCTCGTCGGACAGTACGACGGTCGGCCGGTCGCCGGTGATCTTCTTCAGGATCTTGGCGTACTCGCGCGCGGTGTCCTGGTCGGAAGCGATGACGAGCCCGCCGGCGTCCGGGATCCCCTTGCGTACCTCGGTCAGCCGGGTGTCGGCGGCGGCCAGCACGTTGGGGATCCACTCGCCGGTCGGGGCGAGCGCGGTGCGCCAGGCCTGACCGATGGCGTCCTTGGTCATCGGCTCGCCGAGCCGGGCGGCGATCTCGTCACCGGCCTTGGTGCGCCACCGCATGTTGCCGCTGTAGGAGAGGAAGATGACGGGCCGGACGACGCCGTCGGCGAGGGCGTTGCCGTAGCCATACGTGTAGTCGGCCGACGAACGCCGGATTCCGTCGTTGCCTTCCTCGTACGCGACGAACGGAATCGGGTTGGTGTCGGACCGGAACGGCGTACCGGTGAGAGCCAGCCGCCTGGTCGCCGGGTCGAACGCCTCCTGGCAGGCCTCGCCCCAGGACTTCGAGTCGCCGGCGTGGTGGATCTCGTCGAGGATCACCAGCGTCTTGCGCTGCTCGCAGCGGTTGCGGTGGAGCATCGGCCGTACGCCGACACCGGCGTAGGTGACGGCGACGCCGTGGTACTCCCGGCTGAGCGGCCCCGCGCTGTAGTCGGGGTCGAGCTTGATCCCTACCCGGGCCGCGGCCTCCGCCCACTGCTTTTTCAGGTGCTCGGTCGGCGCGACGACGGTGATCTGCTGCACGACATGGTGATGCAGCAGCCACGAGGCGAGCGTCAGCGCGAACGTCGTCTTGCCCGCGCCGGGCGTCGCGACCGCGAGGAAGTCGCGCGGCTGGTCCTGGAGATACCGCTCCAGGGCAGCCTCCTGCCAGGCACGCAGCTTGCTGGCGGTGCCCCAGGGGGCGCGGCCGGGGAAGGCGGGCGAGAGGTGGTGGGAGGCGGTAGTAGTCACGGTCTCCGGTTCGGGGCTCTCGGGGGTACGTACGACAACCGGGCCACCCTACCGGTGGCCCGGTTGCACCGCCGCGAGAAAGCCGTGTCGCCGTCCCGAGGTGGGATACGCCTCACATCGCTTCGCGCAGACCCCGCAGGCGTCGAGCGATCTGGCCGACGTCTTCGAGGTTCCCAGTGGCGACCTCGATGACGAGCTTGTACGACTCGTCCTGGTCGACATCGACCATTTCAGTCCCGTTGAAGTCGAGGAACACGACCGTCGACATCCACGCCATGCGCTTGTTGCCGTCCACCAGTGGATGGTTGATCGCAAGAGACTGAAGCAACGCGGCCGCCTTCTCGAAGAGATCCGTGTACGCCTCGACGCCGAACATCTGTGACTGCGGCCGGTGCACCGCCGAGCTGAGCAGCCCTAGGTCACGCACCGCGACCTGCTGCCCCTCACACGCGAGCTCGGCCAGGTCCAGAACCTCCTGGACGGTCAGGTACTTCACCTATTCCCCCAGCCGTCGCAGCAGGTCAGCATGGTTCAGCGCGTACTTGGCACCGAGTCGGCGGACGGTCTCCCGGTCCGATTCCTGTTCCAGGTACCTGTCGATCGCCTGAAGCACTATGGCGTGCATGCTGCGGCCCTCCTGCTCCGCGCGGAGCTTGAGGGCTTCCTGCTGATCGTCTCGGAGACGCAGATTCATAGCCATACCGAAAAGGTACCACTAATGGGGCCATCGTGGTACCTAGGTCACCCTTCCGGAGCCACCCGCAACCTGGTCGCCACCCAAGCCCCCGCCAGCGCCACCCCCGCCATCGGCAGGAACACCGCCGCGAAGGCCGCCGGGTGGGAGCCATCGGCGCCCGCCACGCTGTGGGCACCGACCGCCCCTCCCCCCAGCGCGGCGAACACCGCACCGCCGATCGCCAGCAGCATCACATTCGACAGCCCGTCCGAAATCTGAAGGGCGGCGGAGTTGCTGCCGGCCTCCTCCGGCGCCGACAACTTCAGCAGCAGCACACTGGTCGAGGCGATGACGGTACCCATCCCGAAGCAGCCCACCCCCCACGCGACCGCGACCACCCACACCGGAACGGCGGCGATCAGCACGCTGGGCGCCGCCGCGATGGCCGCGGCCACCAGCACCATGCCACCGACCGCCATCCGCTCCCGGTACGGCTCCATCCGCGGCCGGGACTGTACGTACGACCCCAGCGCCCACGTCGCCCCGCCCACCGCCAGCGACAGCCCGGCCAGTGTCGGGGACAGCCCGCGCTGGGTGACCAGCATCAGCGGTACGAACGACTCCGCCGCGATGAACGACCCGGCGGCGATCCCCCGCAGCAGCACCACCGAGGGCAGCCCCCGCCCCGCCCGGTACGTCCCGCGCGGCAGCAGCCCAAGAACCGACGGCACCAGCAGCGCCGCGCCCACCCCAGCCGGGAGCAGCGAAAGCCACCTCAGCTCCTGCCCGGCGTACTGGAGCAGCCCCGCCCCCATCGAAATCCCGAGCGCGAGCCGGATCCGCCGCCGGTCGAACCCAGCAACGGGCGCCCCGGGGCCGGCGGGCCCTGCCGCCATCCGACGGATCGCCGGCAGTGCGAGGACCAGCGGGAAGACAACCAGGACAGGAATCCCGACGAACACCCAGCGCCACCCGAGCTGTTCGGTGACGGTCCCGGACACCAGCGGCCCCACCACCCAGCTCGCCGCGAACGCGGCCAGGATCGCGGGCTGCAGCCGCGCGGGATAAGCGCGGCTCACAACAACGTACAAGGCAACGATCACCAGCCCGCCCCCCAGCCCCTGGACGGCCCGCCCGAGCACGAACATCCCCATCACCTCCGCCGTCCCGGAGAGCAACAGCCCAGCCCCGAAGGCGGAAATACCGGTGGCGAGCGGCGCGAGCGGCCCACTGCGGTCGGCCCACTGCCCGGACAGGACCATGGCGAAGAGGCTGGTGGTGAAGTACGCGGAAAAAGCGAAGGCATACAGCGGGATGCCGCCCAGTTCACGAGCGGCCACCGGCATGGCCGTCCCCACAGCGGTCGCCTCGAACGCAATCAGCAGCACCACAGCGATAATCCCGACACTGAGCGCACGATGACTCCCGCCGAGAACGCCCCCGCTCTCCTCCACCGGTACAGCAGCGTCGTCAACAACCTCAGCAACTTCGCGCGGTTCCAGGGCGGTCATTGCCCCAGAGTAAGGGCCATGGCACACAATGACCCCTGTCCCTGGACGCCCCCGCACTCGTCCTTTGGTCCTACGACCACCACACCCACCCCACTCACTCCCACCCCACTCCCACCCCACTCCCACCACGCGCACCAGCACCCACGCCGGCACCCGCACAGGCACCCCACCGACGGCCCCCAGGCACCGACGGCCACCCCCGGCACCGATGCCCCCCGGCTCCGACGGAGGCGGGGCCCCCGGCTCCGAGAGAGGGGGGTGCCAGCTCCGGTGGACGCCGCCTCGCACTCCACGGTGCCAGGAGGGGACGTGCCGGGGCGCTCCCCGCAGGGCGTCGAACGCAACCACCGAGCAACAATCCACGATGCCCGAACGTTCGGCGCCCGAGGAGACGCCCCGACACGTCACCGACCCCACGGCCCCGCAAACGCGCCCCAGGCCCCCGCCCCCCGTCGCCCCAGCTAAACCCCGGTGACCGCCACCGCCGCCTGAGGCCGAATCGGCAGCCGGTTGACCGGCCGCCCCGTCGCCGCCCGAACCGCAGACGCGACCGCCGCCGGCGAGGTAACCACCGGAACCGCGCTCGCCGGCTTCGCCCCGAACGGCGCGACCACGTCACGCTCCTCCACCAGCTTCACGATCCGCACATCCGGCGCGTCCAGCGCCGTAGGCAGCGCGTAGTGGGTCAGATCCGGATGGCGCACGAGCCCCCGCGGCGTCCGCAGGTTCTCCGTGAGCGCCGCACCCACCCCCTGCGTGACACCCGCCTCGATACGGGTCGCCAACTGGGCCGGGTTCAGCACGCGCCCCACGTCCTGGGCCACCGCCATCTCCACCACCCGGATCGACCCCAGCTCGATGTCGACGTCCACGATCGCCCGGATCGCGCAGAACGCGAGCCCGACGAACGCGTCACCCTGCCCGGTGTCGTCCAGCGGCTCCGTCGGATGGGGCCGACACTGGGCCGTGGCCCACAGTTCCTTGCCGTCCATCGCCTCGGCGACGGTCGTCGAGAGCACCCCGTCGTACGACGTGATCTTCCCGTCGGCGATCTGGAGCAGCTCCGTGGACATCCCGAACTTGTGGGCCAGCGGCTGCAGAAGCTGCGTCCGCACCATCTTCGCCGCCCGCTCGACCGCCCCGCCCGACACCCACGTGTGCCGCCCGTGCGTCGCCGGCCCGGCCGGGGGCTGGTCGGTGTCCACCGACGCCACGTGGACCTCTTCGACGCCCAGCGTCTCCTGGACGATCTGCCGGGCCAGCGTGGAGAAACCCTGACCGGTCTCCACCGCCGCGCACATCACGGTGGCCACCGAGCCATGGACCTTCACGGTCGCCGTGGACACCTCGTCCGCGCCCTCCGCCCCCAGCATGTGCACCATGCCCACCGCATAACCGACCCCCCGGCGCACCGCACTCGGCTCACCGGCCCCCTCCGGCCCGCCCGGCAGCAGCCAGTCGTCCCGCGGGGTGTCCTTGGGCAGGGCGGGCAGCGGGAAGTCCCGTACGGCGCGCAGCAGTTCGGCGACCGGCGCCGGGCAGGTCACCGTCTGCCCGGTGGGCAGCAGGTCACCCGTCGCCAGTACGTTGCGCAACCGCAGCTCCGCCGGGTCGATGCCCAGCTTCGCCGCGAGCTTGTCCATCTGCCCCTCGTACGCCGCGCACACCTGAAGCGCGCCCTCGCCCCGCACATGACCGGACGGCGGGTTGTTCGTACGGACCGCCCAGCCCTCGATGAAGGCGTGCGGCACGACGTACGGACCGCAGGCGAACGAAACCGCCGCCGCGAGCGACTCGGACGAGGCGTCGGCGTACGCGCCCGCGTCCAGCAGAATCTGCGCCTCCACCTTGACCAGGCGGCCCTCCGCGTCCGCGTGGTGGCGGTAGCGCAGCAGGGTGGGGTGGCGGTGGGCGTGGCCGAGGAAGGACTCCTCACGGGTCGCCGCGAGCTTCACCGGGCAGCCGGTCTTGAGCGCCAGCAGGCCGAGCGGGATCTGGAAACTGCCGTCCTCGCGGTCGCCGGTGGCTCCGGGGACGCCGGTGACGACGACCTTGACGCGCTCCTGCGCCAGGCCGAAGCAGGCGGCCGCGCGGTCCCGGTCGGTGTGCGGGTCGGTCGACGCCGTGTAGATCTCCACGCCGCCGTCCGGGCGGGGAACGGCGAGTCCGGCCTCTGCCCCGACGGGGGCGGGGTCCTGCCGGCCGATGCGGTACAGGCCCTCGACGATGACCTCGCCCGCCGTCTCCGGGTCCCCGAAGCTCAGCGGGATGTGGCGGATCAGGTTGCCGTCGGGGTGCAGCGGCTCGGCGGCGAAGGCCTGCTCCGGGTCGGTGACCGGCTCCAGGATCTCGTACTCGACGGCGATGGCGGCCGCGGCGAGGCGGGCCGTGTCGGGGTGGTCGGCGGCGACCGCGGCGATCGCCTCGCCGTGGTGGCGGACCAGGTCGGACGCGAAGACGGGGCGGTCGGCGACGAGGCGGCCGTGCGCCGGGTCGCCCGGCACGTCGGCGTGGGTCACCACGGCCCGTACGCCGGGCATCTCGGACGCCGCGGAGGTGTCGACCGAGACGATACGGGCGTGGGCGTGCGGGGAGCGCAGCACGGCCGCCCACAGCAGGCCCTCGGCCCACAGGTCGGCCGCGTACGGGAAGGTGCCCTCGGTCTTCGCGCGCGCGTCGGCCGACGGGAGGGAGGCGCCGAGGCCGTGGGCGGGCGGCTCGGGCCGGGTGAGGCCGTCACCGGCCGCCGGGGTGCCGCCGGCGGGGGTAGCGGTGGCCGCGTCGTTGCTCACGCCATGCCTCCGTCGTGCGGGTGGGGCTGCTGGACACTGCCCGCGCCGGGCGGCGCCTGGTGCGGGATGCGGGCCTCTTCGGCGGCCGCGGTCGCCGCGCGCTCGGCGACGACGTCGCGGACCGCTTCGAGCACTCCGCGGTAGCCGGAGCAGCGGCACAGGTTGCCGCACAGGGCCTGGCGGGTCTCCAGCTCGCTCGGGGCGTGGTTGCCTTCGAGCAGGTCGTGGACGGTCATGGCCATGCCGGGTACGCAGAATCCGCACTGCACGGCGCCGCAGTGGGCGAGGGCCCGCTGGACATCGGAGGGTTCGCCGTCGGTGGCGAGGCCTTCGACCGTACGAACCTCGCTGCCGGCGGTGGTGGCGGCGGGAACCAGGCAGGAGGCGACGAGGCGGCCGTCGACCTGGACGGCGCAGGCGCCGCACTCGCCCTGGGAGCAGCCGTCCTTGGCGCCGGCCAGACCCAGGCGCTCGCGCAGGACGTAGAGGAGGGACTCGCCGATCCATGCCTCGGTGACGGGTCGATCGGTGCCGTTCACCCGCAGGACGTAGGTGGCGTGGGGATGGTCGCTGTGGGCGGCCCGGGGGTCGGCGTCCGCGGGCTCCGCCTCCGGGGCGGGCGCCGGCACGTCGGCGTCCGGGTCCGGCTCCGGGGCCGGGTCCGGCTCCGGGGCCGGGTCCGGCTCCGGGTCCGGAGCGGCGGAGCTCTGCTCCGGACCCCGGTCCTCGAACTCCCCCACGGCCTCCGGGGCATGGGCGGGGCCCCCACGACGGGCTGAGGGCGCCTCCCCGGCTGCGGTCGGCTCAGAGTACGGCTCCGGCGCCCGCTGCTCCGGCTCCGGCTCCCACGGCGCTCGGGCGCCCCCCGGCAGGGTGTGGCCCGCTTCGGGGGCGTCGGCCCAGGGGGCCGCCGCGCCGCCGGGGAGGGTTGCCGGGCGGTGGGGGGCGGTCCACTGGGCGGCCAGGGCTGAGGTGGTGAACTCGCCGGAATCGTCCGGGAGGTCGCCGTTCGCCACCGGGATCGTCCACTGGCCGGTGAGTTCCGAACCCGCCGTGGGTGCGGGCGCGGCGTCGTAGCTCCACTCGCCGGCTGCGGTTGCGGCGGCTTCGGGCGCGGCGTCCGGAACGGGCCAGCGCGTCACGCCCGGCGCCGACTCCACAGCCCACGTCCCGGTGGCGCCGGGGTCGGTCGCCGCGCCGGGGGTCATGGTGATCTGCGGCGGTACGTAGTCGTGGCCGGGCGCGGCCAGCGGATCGCCGGAGCCACCGAAGTCCGTCAGGCCCTCGGGCAGCTCCACGAAGGCGGTGGCGTCCGCGTCGTACTCACCGGCCTGCGGCAGCGGCCGCCAGCCACCGGGATACGGGGGCCCCGGCGGCGTCCCGGGGTTCTCGTTCTCGCTCACGACAGTGCCCTCCCCAGCGCTCGTCGGGCCAGCGCGGCGACCGTGCGCCGCAAGTGCAGTAGGGCGGGCGGCAGCGGGTCCGGCCGGCTCCCGTCCTCAGCCGGGGCCGGGTCCGGGATGCAGGCGGCCGCGACGTACTCGCCGAACGCCGTGCACGCCTCCGGGGCCAGCTTGCGGGCCGCGTCCCACTCGATCAGCGAGGCGATCCAGCGCTCGGCGTCCAGCGGCCGCAGCGGCATCGGCGCGATGGCGCCCACCGCGCACCGCACCTCGCGCCTGGCCGGGTCGAGGACCAGGGCGAGCGAAGCGGTCGCGCGGCCGGGGCCGGTGCGTCCGGTGGCTTTGAAGAAGACCTGCGGGGCGTGCAGCAGCGGTACCCGTACGAAGCCGATCAACTCGCCGGCGCCGAGCATCTCCCGGCCGGCCAGCAGATGCGAGACCGGGATCTCGCGGCGTGCGCCGCCGGGTCCCGCGATGACCAGCGTCGCTTCCAGCGCGGCCAGTACGGGCAGGGAGTCGCCGGTCGGAGCGCCGGTCACGACGTTGCCGCCGAGCGTGCCGGCGTTACGGATCTGGGGCGGGCCCGCGGCGCGCGCGGCCGCCGCGAGCGCCGGGATGAGGGCCGCGAAGTCGGGCCGTCCCATCCGGGCGTGCGTGAGGCCGGCGCCGAGCAGGGCGTGCCCGTCCTGGTACTGCCAGCCGCGGATCTCGCTGATCCGGCCGAGCCCGACCAGGGCAGCGGGGCGCAACTGACCGGAGTTCACTGCCGCCATCAGGTCCGTACCGCCCGCGACGGGCACGGCGGCGGGCATGGCGGTCAGCGCCGCCACGGCCTCGTCGAGCGAGGACGGCAGCGTCACGGACTGCGCCGTCTGCGGTGCGTGCGTGGTCAACCCAGCTGCCCCTTCCCGGTGTCCCGGCTGTCCCGTCTGCTGCGCCGTACGGTACGTGCTCACAGCCCGGACGTGGCAACTCTGGCACATCTTGTGAACCGGCCGACGCGAGGGTCGGCCGGGCACCCGCGGGGACTCCCTCGTCCCCCTGCAGGGCATTAGTCCGGTTTCGCACTTCCTTGGCGGTGCGCGCTGATTGGCACTCTTCTGCGACCCTTGCGTGACCCTTGTGCGACTTACGACTTTTGCCGAGCGAAGGTCTCCACGGTGCCAGGCCCGGCTCGGCGCGGCACGCAGCTTCCCCTCAGGCTCACACGTTTGGGGGTGTCCCCTCGATCGGACGTCCGAGACCGGCCGCGTTCCCGTCGGGGGCCGGGCGCTGCTGCCAGGGCAACGGGCCGCCCGGTGGCCGGTAGTCGACGCCGAGGGCGTCAAGTCGTCGGTAGTGGCTCGCCATTCGCGTCTCGAAGCCGGAGAAGTCGCGCTCGGCGGGCGCCGGCAGGTCCGACCAGGCGACCTCGGCGAAGGCCGCCAGCCGCGGGAACGTCTGGTAGTCGACGCGGCCCTGGTTCTCCATCACCTCGGTCCAGACGTTGGCCTGGGTGCCGAGTACGTGCCGCGCCTCCTCCGGTGTGAGCTGCTGCGGCACGGGCTCGAAGCGTTGAAGTGTTCTCCTGGCTGAGGCCGGGAGATTCCTGCCTACCTTGCGGTGGCGGGTTTGACGCGGCGGGCGCGCCTGACGACTGCCCTCCCGGCAGCCGGGACGAGCGCGAGGCCCATCCGGTACAGGTGCAAGACGTTCCGGGACGCGTTGTGGTCGACGCTCCCTTCCCAGCCGCACTCGGGGTTCTTGCACACGAACACGGCCTGTGACTCCCGGCTGCCGGGTGTGGTGAACCCACAGGCCGAGCAGCGCTGGGAGGTGCCGGGGGCGGGGACCTTGTGCAGGGTGCCGCCGCGCTGGGCGGTCTTGTACGTCAGCATCGTCACGGCCCGTCCCCATGCCTGCTGGCTGATGGCACGGTTCAGGCCGGACTTCTGGGCGACGTTCTTCCCCGGCTGGTCGATGGTGCCCTTGGCGGACTTGACCATGTTCGTGATGGTGAGTGCTTCGACCACGACCGTGCCGTACTTCCCGGCGATGGCGGTGGTGGTCTTGTGCTGTCACCAAGTACGGGCGCCGGTCGGTCTGAGGACGAGGTAGCCGTCCACTACGAGGCGATAGCCCTCCGGGCCGAATTCCTGCTCGACCTCGGGGTCGATGCGCAGCTCGATGCGGTTGCCGGCCCGCGTGCTGTCCGTACCGGGCGCCAGCGGCAGCCCGGTGGCGGCGCCGACCGTCGCGCGCAGCCAGCGGGCGGTGCCCTCCGTGCCGGGTTGCGCGAAGAGGACGGTGTCGGGGCCCAGGGGGTAGTGGCCCTTGGCGGGGGCGCCCAGGCGGCAGCTCCGGGAGCCGGTACCAGATCGAGCACGGCGTAGTCCTTACCAACGACCAACGACCAGCGTGAATGGCGTGAATCGCGTACGGAGGAGGAGGGCGGCCGGAGAGCAGCGCGGCCCCCGCGGCACGCCGCTGCGCACTGCGGGGGCCGGCCCCGGAACCTGCGTACCGCTACTTCTTGCCTACTACCTGCCTACTTCTTGCCGCTGTTGTCCTTGCCGCCCTTGCCCTTGTCCTTGTCGCCGCCGGCGCCGAGATCCTCGAAGATCTCCTTGCACATGGGGCAGACCGGGTACTTCTTCGGGTCACGGCCGGGGACCCAGACCTTGCCGCACAGCGCGACGACGGGCGTGCCCTCGAGCGCGCTCGCCATGATCTTGTCCTTCTGGACGTAATGGGCGTACCGCTCGTGGTCTCCGTCGCCGCGCGAGGTCTGCGGCGTCGGCTCGACGAGGGTCCCCGTACCTGCCCCGCGCTCGGGCTCGGGCTCAAGAGTGCTCATGACGTCCAAGGGTACTCACCCCGGGCCCGTTCAGTTCAGACTCGGGTCGTCCGGGTACGTCGCGATCATCGCCAGTTCGCTGCGCTGCCTGCGCAGGACCGCCCGCCACAGGGTCTCCGGTTCGGGGGACGACACGTCGCCGGGTTCCGACTCGACGACGAACCAGGCGCCGCCCTCCAGTTCGCCCTCCAGCTGGCCCGGGCCCCAGCCCGCGTACCCCGCGAAGATCCGCAGCGAGCCGAGGGCGGCGGCGAGGAGTTCCGGCGGGGCGTCCAGGTCGACCAGGCCGATCGCGCCGTGCACCCGGCGCCAGCCGAGGGGTCCTTCGTCGCCGGGGATCACCGCCACGCCGAGCGCCGAGTCGAGCGAGACCGGGCCGCCCTGGAAGACGACGTCGGGAACCCCCGCCAGGGTCGCCCACGGCAGCAGAACGTCACCGACGCCGACCGGCGTCGGCCGGTTGAGGACCAGCCCGAGCGAGCCCTCCTCGTCGTGGTCGATGAGGAGCACCACCGCGCGCGCGAAGTTCGGGTCCACCAGCGCCGGGGTCGCCACCAGCAGCCGCCCTGTGAGCGAGGACACCTCCGTCATGCGGGACATGATCCCGCACATCGGCGCTCCGGGGGGAGCGGACGGCACTGTTCAAGGGTGCGCAGCTCAGGGCGCACCGCAGCAGCGGGAGCGCGCGCCCGCGGAACGTAACACTCCGCAGAGATGAGCCTGCGGAGCGTGTTGTGTCTGATTCATGACATACACGGGGCCCCCTCGGCCTTACGGGACAGGGGCACTCGCCCCTTACTCTTTTCTCTGGCCCCCTGTCCGACAACTCCGGAACGCGAGATCCATGACCGGCACTGACGATGTACTGCTTGTCCACGGCGGCACCCCGCTCGAGGGCGAGATCCGCGTCCGCGGCGCCAAGAACCTGGTGCCGAAGGCGATGGTCGCCGCGCTCCTCGGCAGCGGCCCCAGCCGCCTGCGCAACGTGCCCGACATCCGTGACGTGCGCGTCGTACGGGGACTGCTCCAGCTGCACGGCGTGACGGTGCGCCCCGGCGAGGAACCGGGCGAGCTGATCCTCGACCCGTCGCACGTCGAGTCCGCCAACGTCGCCGACATCGACGCCCACGCGGGCTCCTCGCGCATCCCGATCCTGTTCTGCGGCCCGCTGCTGCACCGGCTCGGCCACGCGTTCATCCCGGGCCTCGGCGGCTGCGACATCGGCGGCCGGCCCATCGACTTCCACTTCGAGGTGCTCCGCCAGTTCGGCGCGACCATCGAGAAGCGGGCGGACGGCCAGTACCTGGAGGCCCCGCAGCGGCTGCGCGGCTGCAAGATCCGGCTGCCCTACCCGTCGGTCGGCTCGACCGAGCAGGTGCTGCTGACGGCCGTGCTGGCCGAGGGCGTCACCGAGCTGTCGAACGCCGCCGTGGAGCCGGAGATCGAGGACCTCATCTGCGTACTGCAGAAGATGGGCGCGATCATCTCCATGGACACCGACCGGACCATCCAGATCACCGGTGTGGACGCGCTCGGCGGCTACAACCACCGCGCGCTCCCGGACCGCCTGGAGGCGGCCTCCTGGGCGTCGGCGGCGCTCGCTACCGAGGGCAACATCTACGTGCGCGGCGCCCAGCAGCGCTCGATGATGACGTTCCTGAACACGTTCCGCCGGGTGGGCGGCGCGTTCGAGATCGACGACGAGGGCATCCGCTTCTGGCACCCGGGCGGCCCGCTCAACGCGATCGCCCTGGAGACGGACGTGCACCCCGGTTTCCAGACCGACTGGCAGCAGCCGCTGGTCGTGGCACTGACGCAGGCTTCGGGGCTGTCCATCGTCCACGAGACGGTGTACGAGTCCCGCCTGGGCTTCACCTCCGCGCTGAACCAGATGGGCGCGCACATCCAGCTCTACCGCGAGTGCCTCGGCGGCTCCGACTGCCGCTTCGGCCAGCGCAACTTCCTGCACTCGGCGGTCGTCAGCGGCCCCACGAAGCTCCAGGGCGCCGACCTGGTCATCCCCGACCTGCGTGGCGGCTTCTCGTACCTGATCGCGGCCCTGGCGGCCCAGGGCACGTCCCGGGTGCACGGCATCGACCTGATCAACCGCGGCTACGAGAACTTCCTGGAGAAGCTCGTCGAGCTCGGCGCGAAGGTCGAGCTGCCGGGCGGCGCGCTCGTCTGACGGCTCAGCACGTACGCCGAAGGGGCGGCCACCCGGATCATCGGGTGGCCGCCCCTTCGGCGTACGTTGCGTGCGTGCGCAGTACGTGTGTGCGTGCGCAGTACGTGTGTGCGTGGGTCGTGCGTGCGCTCGTCAGTCCTCGTCGGCGGACGTGGAGGACGTCTGCGAGACCTTGCCGTCCGCGCCGGACGAGAGCGGACCCGTACCGAGGCTCGCCGCGAGCGTCGCCGTCAGCAGCGCGGCGCCCACGAGGAAGAGGAATCGGCTCGGGCGGTTCGGATTCACTTCGCGCACGGTTCACTCCCGGTCAACTGAGTCGGACCAGAAGCTCCTGACCACTTTCCGGAAAAGCAAACCTCCCGGGCGGAAAATATTCCCGGTCGCCGGAAGGAGTGCGCGAGCTGCGGCTGCGCGAGCAGGGCCGCGCGAACGCCGATGGGGGCGGCCGCCCGGCGTGTTCCGGGTGGTCGCCCCCATCGGTTCTGCCTTGGGGGTGTTACTTGCCCTTGGCGGCTTCCTTGAGCTTGGAGCCCGCGGAGACCTTCACGCTGTAGCCGGCCGGGATCTGGATCGGGTCGCCGGTCTGCGGGTTACGAGCGGTGCGAGCGGCACGGTGGGTGCGCTCGAAGGTCAGGAAGCCGGGGATGGTGACCTTCTCGTCGCCCTTGGCGACGACCTCACCGATGGTCTCGGCGAGAGCGGCCAGCACGGCGTCGGCGTCCTTGCGGGTCACGTCGGCGCGGTCGGCCAGGGCGGCCACCAGCTCACTGCGGTTCATGTTTGTACTCCCGTGTTCTTCTTGCCTGTAAGGCGTGAGATCGAAGCCGATGCTGCCAGGGCCCTCGGACAGTCCCCGGACCCGGGTCTGTCGTCAGACCCTCGCGCCCAAATACGCATCCTGCCCCCACACGCGGCGGGAAAGCCAATCCGGCACTCTCCGGAGTCACACGAAAAGCGCCGCTGCTTCGCGTTGGTGACGCTCCGTCCGCTGCCGGAAGCGGACCGCATGGACCTGCCGGGGTCTGCGGGCTCGCTGCCCGCCACCCTAGAGGGGCCCGCAATCCCCCGCGACCCGCGACGCGCCGGGTGGGTGCCGCGGGTCGCGGCGCGGGGTCAGAGGGAAGTGGAACCCGTCACAGCGGCCCCGGCCGCCTTGGCGGCGCTGCGCACGGCTCCGGCGACCGCGCCCGCCACCTTGTCGTTGAAGACGGACGGGATGATGTAGTTCGCGTTGAGCTCGTCCTCGGTGACGACGTCGGCGAGGGCGGCCGCGGCCGCCAGCATCATCTCCGTGTTGACGGTCCGTGAGTGGGCGTCCAGCAGGCCACGGAACACACCGGGGAAGACCAGCACGTTGTTGATCTGGTTCGGGAAGTCCGAGCGACCGGTGGCCACGACTGCCGCCGTCTGACGGGCGATCGCCGGGTCGACCTCGGGGTCCGGGTTGGCGAGAGCGAACACGATCGCACCGTCCGCCATGGCCGCCACGTCTTCTCCGCCCAGCACGTTCGGAGCCGATACGCCGATGAACACGTCCGCGTCGACCACGGCCTCCTTGAGGGTGCCGGTGACGCCCTCCGGGTTGGTGTTGTCGGCGACCCAGCGCAGCGGTGACTCGGGGGCGGCGGCCACCAGGTCCTCACGGCCCGCGTGCACCACGCCGTGAATGTCGGCGACCACCGCGTGCTTGACGCCCGCGGCGATCAGCAGCTTGAGGATGGCCGTACCGGCCGCTCCGGCGCCGGACATGACGACCCGTACGTCACCGATCGACTTCCCGACCACCCGCAGCGCGTTGGTGAGCGAGGCCAGCACCACAATGGCGGTGCCGTGCTGGTCGTCGTGGAAGACGGGGATGTCGAGGGCCTCGCGCAGGCGTGCCTCGATCTCGAAGCAGCGGGGCGCGGAGATGTCTTCGAGGTTGATGCCCGCGAAGCCGGGGGCGATAGCGCGGACGATCGCGACGATTTCATCGGTGTTCTGGGTGTCCAGGCAGATCGGCCAGGCGTCGATGCCGGCGAAGCGCTTGAACAGGGCGGCCTTGCCCTCCATGACCGGCAGTGCGGCCATCGGGCCGATGTTGCCGAGGCCGAGCACCGCGGAGCCGTCCGTCACCACCGCGACGGAGTTGCGCTTGATGGTGAGGCGGCGGGCGTCCTCGGGGTTCTCGGCGATCGCCATGCAGACCCGCGCCACGCCCGGGGTGTAGATCATCGAGAGGTCGTCACGGTTGCGGATGGGGTGCTTGGACGCCATCTCGATCTTGCCGCCGAGGTGCATCAGGAACGTACGGTCGGAGACCTTGCCCAGCAGGACACCGTCGATGTCGCGCAGTCCTTCGACGATCTCGTCGGCGTGCGCGGTCGAGCTCGCCGCGATCGTGACGTCGATCCGCAGCTTCTCGTGACCGGAGGCCGTCACGTCGAGGCCGGTCACCGACCCGCCGGAGGACTCCACGGCCGTGGTGAGCTGGCTGACCGCGGTCCCGCTCGCGGGAACCTCCAGCCGGACCGTCATCGAGTACGAGACGCTGGGCGCCGTTGCCATGACCGGATTCCTCTGCTTTCCCTAGCTTCTTTGCCAACGCCGCCGCGACTGTTGCCCGGCAACGCAATCCGATGGTCGCACCTACCTGCTGGTAGCAGGTAATGCGGGCATTTTGTTATCGGACACCGTGTTTTCGGAAACTGTTTTCCACCATACGAGAAGTGCAGGGGAAACAGAAGAGGTCCGCGCCACCCGTGGGGCGACGCGGACCTCTTCTGTACGTACATACGACAACAAGCGCTAGGTGGCACCGGCCCGCCATGCTCGCCTCGCGGCAAGTGGTCGCTCTAAGCGACGAAGGTTGGGCCCGGGGGCTTGGATCGAGCCGGTGCCAACACCAGGCTAACAAACCACTCCGGGAAGTGACTCCCTCTCGGCGCCTTGACCGCGGATCAATCGCTGAGCAGCGCCGGAACCCCGGTCGCGGCGTCCGGCTTGTCGCGGTCCGCCGACACGATCGTGAGCTGCTGCGTCGCACGCGTCAGCGCCACGTACAGCACGCGCAGGCCCGCCGGTGACTCCTCGGCGATCTCGCCTGGCGACACCACGACGGTCGCGTCGTACTCCAGCCCCTTAGCCTCCAGGCTGCCGAGCGCCACCACCCGCTCACCCAGCGGCGCGAGCCACCTGCCGGCCTGGGCGCGCCGGTTCATGGCCACGACCACGCCGACCGTGCCGTCCACGCGGTCCAGCAGGCGCTGGGCCTCCTCGCGGACGGTCCGGGCGAGGTCCTTGTCCCGTACTGCGCGAAAGCGCGGCTCGACGCCCGTGGAACGGACGGCGGCCGGCGACTCCATGCCGGGCATGGCCAGCGCCAGGACCTTCGCCGCCAGGGCGGCGATCTCCGCGGGGTTGCGGTAGTTCACGGTGAGCGTGAAGCGGCGGCGCGGGCGGGCGCCGAGCGCCTCGTCGCGGGCCTCGGCCGCCTCCTGGGGGTCGGACCAGGACGACTGGGCCGCGTCCCCGACGATCGTCCAGGTCGCGTGCCGGCCGCGGCGGCCCACCATCCGCCACTGCATGGGGGTGAGGTCCTGCGCCTCGTCGACGATGACGTGCGCGTACTCGGTGCGCTCCTGCGCGAGACGCTCGGCCCGCTCGCGCTGCGACTCCTCGCGCTGCGGCATCAGCTCCTCCAGGCCGCTGAGCTGGTCCAGCGGGTCGTACTCGCGCTTCCTCCTCGGCTGGGCCGGGGTGCCGAGCAGCATCTGGAGCTCGTCGAGCAGCGCCACGTCGTGCACGGACAGCGGGCCCGTGCCGTCCGCGTCCAGGCGCCCCAGCGAGCGCGCCAGCCGGCGGGTCTCGCGCGGGTTCAGGACCCGGCGGGCCCAGCGGCCCAGGCGCCTGTCGTCGGCCATGGCGGCCAGTACCCGGCGGGGGGTGAGCTCCGGCCACCAGGCGGCGAGGAAGTCGATGAACTCCGGCTCGGTCGAGATGTCCTCGTCGAAGCCGGAGCGCAGCTCGGCCTGCAGCTCGGCGTCGGTGTATCTGCCGCGGCCGCTGGACTTCGACCACAGGGCGTCCAGCAGCAGCTTGCGGGCGCGCGGGCGCAGCAGGTTGACGGGGGCCGTGCCACCCAGGACGTCGTGCCGGATGCGGCGCAGCTCCTCGGCGTCCAGCTCGACGCGCTGCCCGAAGGCGATGACCCGCAAGCGGCCGGGCGGCCCGGCCTGCGCGGGCTCCTCCTCGCCCGCACCGAACGCCAGCTGACCGTCCTCGGCGGGAGCGGCCGGGTCGGGCGCCGCGTCCAGGGCGCCGCGCGCGGCGCTCCGCAGCACCTTGAGCATGCGCGAGGAGCCCTTGATGCGGGCGATGCCCGGTTCGTCGTACGTCGACGCCTCCGCGCCGTCGACGAGCGAGCCGACCGCGCGGATCGCGACCTGACCCTCCTCGCCGAGCGACGGCAGCACGCCCTCGGTGTACGCGACGAGCAGCGGTGTCGGCGATACGACGAGGATGCCGCCGGCGTAGCGCCTGCGGTCCTGGTAGAGCAGGTACGCGGCGCGGTGCAGCGCCACCGCCGTCTTGCCGGTGCCGGGGCCGCCGGAGACCTCGGTGACCGAGGCCGCGGGGGCGCGGATCACCAGGTCCTGCTCAGCCTGGATCGACGACACGATGTCGCGCATGGTGTGGCTGCGGGCCTGCCCCAGCGCGGCCATCAGCGCGCCGTCGCCGATGACGGGCAGCGGAGCGCCGTCGATGGTGGCCGTCAGCTCCGGGCGCATCAGGTCGTCCTCGACGCCGAGCACCTTGCGGCCCTTGGAGCGGATGACCCGGCGGCGTACGACACGTCCCGGGTCCTTGGGCGTGGAGCGGTAGAACGGCGCGGCGGCCGGCGCGCGCCAGTCGATCACCAGCGGCGAGTAGTCGGAGTCGAGTACGCCGATGCGCCCGATGTGCAGGGTTTCGGCGATGTCGGCGGCGAGGTCGGGGCGTACCGCGTCGTCGGCCGCCTCCACCGACGTGTACGCCCCGTCGGGGCCCTTCTGGCCGTCCTTGCCGCGGAGCAGGTCGATGCGTCCGAAGAGGAAGTCCTCGAATTCGTTGTTGAGCCGGTTGAGATGGATCCCGGCGCGGAAAACCTGCGCGTCGCGCTCGGCGAGCGCGCCGGGCGTGCCGACCTGGCCGCGCTGGGCGGCGTCGTTCATGAGGAATTCCGCCTCGTGGATCTTCTCCTCCAGACGGCGGTACACCTGATCCAGATGATCCTGTTCCACACCGATTTCACGTGTCCGTGCCGACTCCTGTGAGGAGGAGTCGGCGACGGAGTTCACGGAATCGACAGCGGCATCCTGCGCGGCCACCGGGGCCCCCTTCTGACGTGCTGCGAGCAGCCGTCAACCGTACGCGAAGGGGGGCGGTCAGCGCACCTGTCCGCAGCGGCGCAATGGGGGGATCTGCCAGGATCTGTCAGGCTTCGAGCTCTGCCATGTCAGGCTTCGAGCTCTACCAGGCGCTCTCCGTCCAGGGTGCGGACCTCGAAGCGGTCGATCTCGTCACGGTTCATCGCCGCGCCGCCGTGGACGTACAGCGGGTTCTTCGCGGCCTTGTTCGCGCTGTCCGGGATGCCGTATCCCCACGTGGGGACGGCCCAGGTGGTCACCGTCTCCTCCTTGCCGTCCTTGGAGACGGCGATGAGGCTGCACTTCAGCGGGCCCTTGACGTTCTTGAGCTCAAGCACCGTGTGGGTGCCCCATGCCTTGCTCTCCATGCCGACCGTGGCGCTGACGTCGGTGGTGGAGTCGGTCGCGACGACCTTCTCCTCCATGTGGTTGAAGAAGGCGTCCTCGGCCGGGCTGGTGGGGTGGGCTCCCGCGACGTTCGGTCCGCCGGTGTCGTCGCCGGAGGTCGCCACGACGGCGACCGTGGGGCCGCCGACCACCAGGACCGCGGCTGCCGCCACCAGGTAGAAACCGCGTCGCCTGCGCTGCGCGCGGCCCGCAGCCACCTGGTCGGTGAGCCGGGTCAGGAGCTGCGGACCTGGTTCCGCTTCGGTCCGTGTCCTCGGCGGGCCCGGGTACTCGGCCAGGGCCGCCATCATGGGCTCCATACCGGCGAGGCCGTCGAGCTGGGCCGCGCAGTACTCGCAGTAGGCCAGGTGGGCCTCGAAGGCGGTGGCGTCCGTGTCGTCCAGGATGCCGAGCACGTAGGCGCCGACGGCGTCATGCTCGGAGTGCCGGTCTTGCGTGGTCATGCCGTCACCCCTCGTTCCTCCAGCGCGAGCTTCATCGAGCGCAGTGCGTAGAAGACCCGGGACCTGACGGTCCCGCTGGGTATGCCAAGCACTTCGGCCGCCTCGTTGACCGTACGTCCTCTGAAATACGTCTCGACAAGTGCTTCCCGGTGGGCGGGAGTCAAATCGTCGAGCGCGTCGGAGAGCGTCATGAGCCACAACGCCTTGTCTATCTCGTCCTCCGCGGGCATGACCTCCAGCGGCGACGGGTCGACTTCCTGCGGCCGGGACTGCCGGCTGCGATGGTTGTCGATGACGATGCGCCTAGCGACCGTCACCAGCCAGGGGCGGACGGAGCCGGTCGCCCGGTTGAGCTGACCGGCGTTCTTCCAGGCACGGATCAACGTCTCCTGTACGACGTCCTCGGCGCGCTGGCGGTCTCCTGCGACGAGGCGCAGTACGTAGGCGAGCAGGGGTCCGGCATGTTCGCGGTAGAGCGCGCGCATCAACTCCTCGTCGGGAGTAGGTCTTTCGGCGCGCGGCCGCTGGCTCCTATGTCGAGCCCTGTGCTGACGGTCTTCGGCCACGGCCGCATCTTCGCGCACCCGAACCTCCTGGTCGAGACCCTGTGTGGCTCCCTCTCCCCTCTCTACGTGACCGGGAGCGGATTGACTCAACGCGATTCAGATTTCTTTCGGGCGCGGGTTTCGTTCGGGCGCGGGTTTCGTTCGGGCGCGGGTCCTGTTCAGGTGCGGGCCTGTGCTGTGCGGCGGCGGTGGCGTGCCACGCGTTCCCGGTTGCCGCAGGTCTCGCTGGAGCACCAGCGCCTGCGGCTGCCCCGGGACGTATCGAGGTACAGGCGCGGGCAGTTGTCGCCCGCACACTGGCGCAGGCGGGCGCGCGCGGTGGCGTCGGTCAGCAGGTCCACCGTGTCGCGGGCTACGGCCGCCAGCAGTGCGGTGCACTGGGGGGCGCCGCTGAGCGCCCTGGTCCACGCGCCGTCCGGGGTACGGACCGCCCTGACGGCGGGCGGGGCGGTGGCGGCCAGGGCGTTGACGCGGGCCAGGGGGCGGGGGGCGGGGCGGTCGGCGAGTTCGGCGCGCAGCAATTCGTCGATGTCCGCGCGTACTTCGGTGAAGTGGCGCAGCCAGTTGTCGTTGACGCCGTCGAGCGCGGCCGTCCGGGGTACGAGCCCTGCGCCCAGCAGCCATTCGCGGAGGCGTCCGGGGTGGGGCAGCTGCTCGGTGGGGTACGCCGCTGTCGCCACCAGGTCCAGACAGATCCGTCCGGAATCGAACCGCATGCGCGTGTCACCGCCTCGGTGGTCAGGTCAGGTCAACGGTGGTGCGTGCCGTTGCCCTCCAGAGTGCCCGGCGGCGCGGGCTGCCGGAAGCCCCGCTACCGGGCGGTGTGGTCCGGGGGTGCGTTGTGCAGGATGCGCTGGAAGAGCTGGTGGTCGCGCCACTCGTTGTTGATGTGGAGGTAGCGCGGGGCGATGCCGATCTCCTCGAAGCCGGCCTTGGCGAGGACGCGTTGGGAAGCGGCGTTGGCGAGGACCGTGCCGGCCTCCACGCGGTGCAGGCCGAGGCCGTCACGGGCGGCGCGGCACACCTCGACGACCGCGGCGGTGGCGAGGCCGCGGCCGGTGTGGGCTTCGCCGATCCAGTAGCCGAGGTTGGCGCTGCGGAAGGGGCCGAGGACAATGTTGGTGAGAGTGATCGCGCCTATGACGGCTCCGGCTTCGGTGAGGAGCCAGGGGACGGCCCTGTCTGTGGCCGCCAGCCTTTCGGCCTGGGCCTCGGGCGTGTAGAAGGCGTCGGGGCGGTACGGCTCCCAGGGGCGCATGTACGCACGGTTGCGGGCGAGCGCTTCGGCGACCGCGATGGCGTCGGCGGCGGTAGCGGGGCGCAGCACTACGCCGTCTGCGATGGGCCGGGTTTCTCTCATCCCCGTACGCTAACCGGCCCCACCGCCGGGGTCGTGGGGTCGGTGCCGCGCCGGGCCGTCTCCTCGGGTGCCGAACGTGCAGCCAAACCGGATCGCAAAGCCAGGACGGCCTGCGGGGAGCGACCCGTCACGCCCGGGTCGTTGAAGTGCCGAGCGCGGGCTGCCGGTTGGCTGTGCGGCTCCTGCGGTCGGGCGGGAGCGGTTACGTCGTTGCGTACTTCGTGTCCGCTGAGGCGTCCAGGGCCAGGCGGTAGCCGCGTTTGACCACGGTCTGGATGAGGTTCGGCGCGCCCAGGGACGTGCGCAGGCGGGCCATCGCCGTTTCGACCGCGTGCTCGTCGCGGCCGGAGCCCGGCAGCGTGCGGAGCAGGTCCGCGCGGGAGACGACCCAGCCGGGGCGGTGGGCCAGGGCTCGGAGGAGGGCCATGCCCGCGGGCGGGACCGGGCGCAGCTCGTCGTCGAGCAGGACCGCGTGGCCGCGGAGCTGCACCGAGCGGCCGGCCACCGGCAGGGTGCGGGCCCGGGCGGGAAGCTCGCGGCAGACGAGCTGGACGAGCGGGCCGAGGCGGAAGCGTTCGGGTTGCACCGTGTCGATGCCGGCCGCCTGCAGCGGCAGGGCGGTGACCGGCCCGACGCAGGCCGCTAGTACGTCGTGGCGCAGGGTCGTCAGCAGGGCGGGGAGCAGCCCGCGTTCCTCGGCCCGGGAGAGGAGGGACGCGGCTGCCGGGGCGCTGGTGAAGCTCAGCGCGTCGACGCCGCGGCCGATCGTCGCGTCGAGCAGGCGGTCGAGCGGGGCGATGTCCTCCGGCGGCATCCAGCGGTAGACCGGTACGCCGACGACTTCCGCCCCGGCGGCCCGCAGCGCCTCGACGAATCCGGGCAGCGGTTCGCCGTGCAGCTGGATCGCGACGCGCCGGCCGGCCACCCCTTCGGCGAGGAGGCGGTCCAGGACCTCGGCCATGGACTCCGAGGCGGGCGACCACTCCTCGGTGAGACCCGCCGCCCGGATCGCGCCCTTGACCTTGGGGCCGCGGGCCAGGAGTTCGACGCCGCGCAGGCGGGCGACGAGCGCTTCGCCCAGGCCCCAGCCGTCGGCGGCCTCGACCCAGCCCCGGAAGCCGATGGCCGTGGTGGCGATCACCACGTCGGGGGCCTGGTCGACGAGTTGCTTCGTGGTGGCGAGAAGTTCGCTGTCGTCGGCCAGCGGGACGATCCGCAGGGCGGGCGCGTGGAGTACCGCCGCGCCGCGCCGCGTCAGCAGCGTGCCCAGCTCGTCGGCCCGGCGGGCGGCGGTCACGCCGACGGTGAAGCCCGCCAAGGGGCCCTTCTCCGATGCCTGCTCGGCGCTCTTCACGGACATCGCGTACCCGGCTTTCTGGTGGTGCGGAGGGCCGAGCCTGTCAACAGCACATGACAGGCTCGGTTCCGGCGTATTTCCCGGCCGTTACGGCACCGGACACCTACACCTCGGCATAGGCGAGCTGCGGCTTCGCCGGCGCGGCGGCCGGTCGTCGAAGGTATACCGCCCAGGTGAGAGCGAAGCAGACCGCGTAGAAGGCGAGGAAGGCGGTGAAGGCCGCCGTGCCCGTGCCCGCCGTCTGGAAGGACTGGCGGAACGCGAGGTTGATCGCCAGGCCGCCGAGCGCGCCCACCGCGCCGATCAGCCCCATGGACGCCCCGGACAGCCGTCGCCCGTACGCCGCCGCCGCCTCCCCCGTCATGCCCTTGGCCAGCGCCTTCGCCTGGAAGATCGCGGGGATCATCTTGTACGTCGAGCCGTTGCCGAGGCCGGTGAGGACGAAGAGGGCGATGAAGCCGGTGAGGAAGACGGGGAGGGAGGTGATCAGGGAGGCGTAGATGACCGTGGCGGTCGCCGCCGCCATCGCGGCGAAGTTCCACAGCGTGATGCGGGCGCCGCCGAAGCGGTCGGCGAGGGAGCCGCCCAGGGGGCGGATCAGGGAGCCGAGGAGCGGGCCGATGAAGGTGAGCGAGGCCGCCTGGAGCGGCGTACGGCCGAACTGCGTCTGCAGGACCAGGCCGAAGGCGAAGCTGTAGCCGATGAAGGAGCCGAAGGTGCCGACGTACAGGAAGGACATGATCCAGGTGTGCGGATCGCGGACCGCCGCCTTCGCCGCCCCGGTGTCGTTGCGTACGGGCGCCAGGTTGTCCATGCGCAGCGCGGCGCAGACGGCCGCGGCGAGGATCAGCGGGATGTACGCGGCGAGCAGCACGCGGGGGTGGTTGGCGCCGGCCGTGGCGATGACGAGCAGGCCTGCGAGCTGCACGACGGGTACGCCGATGTTGCCGCCGCCCGCGTTGAGGCCGAGCGCCCAGCCCTTCTTGCGCAGCGGGAAGAAGGAGTTGATGTTCGTCATGGAGGAGGCGAAGTTGCCGCCGCCGACTCCGGTGAGCGCCGCGACCACCATGAAGGTCGTGTAGGAGGTGCCCGGCTCCATCACGGCGTACGCCGCGCCGGTGGGCAGCAGGAGCATCAGCGCGCTGATGACGGTCCAGTTGCGGCCGCCGAAGCGGGCCACGGCGAAGGTGTACGGGATCCGGGCCAGCGCGCCGACCAGGGTGGCCGCGGCGATCAGGAAGAACTTGCCGGCCGGGTCGATGCCGTACTGCGGCCCCATGAAGAGCACCATCACCGACCACAGGCTCCAGATGGAGAACCCGATGTGCTCGGAGAGTACGGAGAAGAGCAGATTGCGGCGGGCGATCCGCTCCCCCGACTGCTTCCAGAAGGTGTCGTCCTCCGGGTCCCACTGTTCGATCCACCGGCCAGCCATGACGCGCCTCCACAGGTATCGGGTCGTGGAGGCGACGCTAGGGACGGCGGATTTCAGGCCCGTGCCGCGAGGTGACCGGCGCGCAACCTTGCTCTCACCCGGCGCTCAGCGCTGGTGTGAGCGCCCCGGTTTGCGGGATGAGGTGTTGTTGAGCATCAGTGACATATCGGCCTCCGGCAACCAGCTGTCCGCAGGCACTCTGAGCCACCCGTTCCGCTCGGCGAGGGTGTCGATCACCCCGTTCAGGATGTCAAGCCCCTTATGGCGGAGCCCTTTTCTCCACACAAGTGAGATGGGCGACAGTGGTACGGGGTCGATGATCGGCCGCAGCGCCATGCCGGGCACCTCGATGAATTCGGTACTGGCCAGTACGGACCAGCCCCGCTTGCGTACCACCCGGACGAACTCCTGCGCGCCGTCGATCTCCGGAAACGGCGCCGCCACCTCGATGCCCCGCCGGGCGAAGAGCCGTACGGCGAGATCGGTCCACTCCGCGGTGGCCGGATTGCCCGCTCCCGCGTACAGCACCTCCCCGTCGAGCGCGTCGAGTGGCACCGCTTCCAGCGCCGCCAGCGGGTGGTCGTCGGCGAGCAGTACGGCCATCCGCTCGAAGCGCACCGGCCGGTGCTCCAGTTGGTCGAGCACCGCCGGATCCAGACCGGCCAGCCTGCCCGACGACACGTCCAGCCCGCCGCTCAGGAGCGCGGCCGCGGCGCCGGTGAGCCCGCTCAGGAAGCGTGCGACGAAGTCCACGTCGGGCGCCGCCGCGCGGGCCTCCTCCAGCACCTGGTAGGTGGTCCCGACCGGCGCACCGACGTCCACCAGCAGCGGGCGTTCCTCGTGCGCCCAGGCGGCGCCCATCTCGTCGTACGCCGCCAGCACGCGCCGCGCGTACGGCAGCAGCCGCCGGCCGTCCGGTGTCAGCGCCACGCTGCGGGTCGACCGCAGGAACAGCTCGGCGCCCAACTCCCGCTCCAGCCGCCGGACATCCCGGCTGAGCGCCTGCTGGGCCACGAAGAGCCGGGCGGCGGCCCGGGTGAAGTGGAGATCCTCCGCGACGGCGGCGAAGGCGCGCAGCAGGCGGGGTTCGATGTCATGGGGCACCCGGTGAACTTACGGCCTGATCCGCCCCCCTATCGCGCACCAGGCCGTTACAAGCGATGTGCGTGAATCGACGCTCAGAAGGTGTTGGACCGCGGGTGGGGGCCGCCCCGAAGCTTGATCCATGCCCGTCCACGAAACCCACGCCCCCGCTCCCGGCCCCTTCCTGGCCCTCTCCGGCGACGTACTGATAGCCGCGGAACGGCCCCGTTACGCGTACGAACCCCCGCGCCGCAGGTCCCCCTACCGCCGCCTCTTCGCCACCCCGGGCGCCCGGGCCTTCACGGCGGGCAATCTGCTCGCCCGGCTGCCCATGGGCATGTTCAGCGTGAGCGCGGTGCTGATGATCGCCGGTTCCCGCGGGTCGTACGCCCTGGCGGGCGCCGTCACCGCTACCGGCCTCGCCGCCACCGCCTTGGTGGCGCCCTGGACCGCGCGGCTCGTCGACCGCCACGGCCAGGCGCGCGTCGCGGTCCCCGCCACGGCCGTCGCCGTACTCGGCTCGCTCGCCCTGCTGCTGTGCGTGCGTTACGGCGCACCCGACTGGACGCTCTTCGCCGCTTACGCCGCGACCGCCACCACCCCCAACACCGGGGGCATGTCCCGCGCCCGCTGGGCCCACCTGCACCGGGACGACCCGGCGTCCCGGCATACCGCGAACTCCTTCGAGCAGGCCGCCGACGAGCTGTGCTTCATGCTCGGCCCGGTGGTAGCGGCGTTCCTGTGCACGGCGCTCTTTCCCGAGGCCGGCACGCTGACCGGCGCGGTCCTGCTGATGACCGGCGTACTGATCTTCGCCGCCCAGCGCGCCACGGAACCCCCGGCCGCCGGCCGTGCCACGGCCGTCCGCTCCCCGCTGCGCCTGCCCGGCGTACCGGCCCTGCTGGCCGTCTTCCTCGCCACGGGCGTGGTCTTCGGCTCCATGGAGGTCGTCACCCTCGCCTTCGCCGACGCCGAGGGGCACGGCGCCGCTGCGGGTGCGGTTCTCGGCCTGCAAGCGGCGGGATCGTGCGTGGCGGGCCTGCTGTACGGGGCGGCTCGCCCGGCGGCGAATCCGCGCCGCCGCCTCGTCCTGTGCCTGACGGCGATGACGGCCCTGATGACGCTGCCGCTGCTCGCGGCCTCGACCGGCTCGCTGGCGATGGTGGCCGGTGCGCTGCTGCTCGCGGGGGCGGCGACGGCCCCGACGATGGTCACCGGTATGACGCTGGTCCAACGGGTCGTTCCGTCCGCGCAGCTGAACGAGGGCATGACGCTGGCTGTGACGGCGATCCTGGCCGGGATCGCCGGCGGCGCGGCGACCGGGGGATGGCTGGCGGAACACGCGACCCCGGCCATCGGCTACGCGACGCCGGTCGCGGCGGCTGCCCTGGCCCTGCTCCTGGCAGCGGCCCACTACGCGGCTGCGCCGCGAGCGGGGCGCTGCCCCGCAGCCCGCCCCGCAATCGCCGGGGTGGCTTGACGTGCCCGCACCCACTGGGGGCGGAGCCACAGTTCGGGCAGGGGCGGGTACGACGAAGGCCCCGCTGTCATCAAGACAGCGGGGCCTACGCCTCACATGGGAATTGTGGAGATGGCGGGAATCGAACCCGCGTCCAACGGTGCAGAAACAGGGCTTCTCCGAGTGCAGTCCGCTGCGATTTTCTCGGCCCCGGAGATCACGCGGACAAGTCTCCGACGGGCTCAGTCACTGTTTGGTTTCCCACCCGATCCCGTGACCGGACCGAGTGGTTTAGTTCCCTTGATGATGCCAGGATCCGGGTCGGGAACACCCCCGGGCTGACACTTCGCTAAGTCGCTACTTAGGCAGCGAGGGCGAAGGAATCGCGCTTGGAATCGGCGATTATTGGTTGCGACATATGGTTAACGAGATCATTGCCGCTTCCTCGACTCGCTTCCCCTGCCTCGACATCCGCTGTCGAAACCGATCATCCCCATGTTGTTTTTTCAAAGGTGGGGCGCTGTGCACCCCGGCGCACCCCGTGAGGTGCATGACCCACTGTACGTGACCGGCGCGGGACGTTGCCAGCGCATTACTGCCGGGCCACCCACTGCTCGTGCAGATCCGGCCCCGCTCCCGTCAGATCCGACCCCGCTCCCGCCGCTTCACCGCCGAGATCGCCCGGTTCGTCTCCCGCAGGTCCTGCTTCTCGCGGAGCGTCTGCCGCTTGTCGTACTCCTTCTTGCCCTTGGCCAGCGCGATCTCGATCTTGGCCCGGCCGTCCTTGAAGTACATCGCGAGCGGCACGATCGTGTGACCGCTCTCCTGCAACTTGCTCTGCAGCTTGTCGATCTCCACCCGGTTCAGCAGCAGCTTGCGCTTGCGGCGCGCGGAGTGGTTGGTCCAGGTCCCCTGCGAGTACTCGGGTACGTGCACGTTGTGCAGCCACGCCTCGCCGCCGTCGAGCTGCACGAAGCCGTCCACCAGCGAGGCGCGCCCCTGGCGGAGGGACTTCACCTCGGTGCCGGTGAGGACCATGCCTGCTTCGTATGTGTCGATGATGAGGTAGTCGTGCCGCGCCTTCTTGTTCTGCGCGATCAGCTTGCGCCCTTTTTCCTTAGCCATAGTGCGACCATTTTCGCACTACGACCCTCCCCCGAGGCCACTCAATACCGTCCGGGCCCGTTCCTCGGCCCGCTCGCTCACCGCGAGGTCCGGGCTGATGCCCCTGCCGTCGACGCTGCGGCCCGCAGGAGTGCGGTAGTGCCCCACGGTCAGCTCCGCCACCGAACCGTCCGGCAGCCGGCTCGGCATCTGCACCGAGCCCTTCCCGAACGTCCGCGCTCCCACGGTGACCACCCGCCCACGGTCCTGGAGCGCGCCCGTGACCAGCTCGGCGGCGCTCATCGTGCCGCCGTCGACGAGCGCCACGACGGGCCGCTCGGTGTCCCCGCCCGGCTCCGCGTAGAGCGCCCGCTGCTCGCCCCGCATGTCGTACGTCGCCACCAGGCCGCCGTCGAGGAAGGCGGACGCTGCGGTGACCGCCTCGGTCACCAGGCCCCCGCCGTTGCCCCGCAGGTCGAGGAGTACGCCGTGGTCCTCGGGCACCGCGCGTACCGCCTCGCGCACCTGCTCGCCCGAGCCCTTGGTGAAGGACGCCACCTTGATGAGCGTGGCGCGGCCCCGGAGCCGCTCGACGGTGACGGGCTCGGTGCTCAGCCGGGCGCGGCGGACCGTCTCGGTCCATTCGCGCGCCCCGCGTCCCAGGCCGAGCTCGACGGAGCTGCCCGCCTCCGGCGCGCCCTCCCCGCGCAGCAGCCGTACGACCTCGGTGACGGGCCGCTTTCCCACGCGGCGGCCGTCGATCGTACGGAGCCGGTCGCCCGCTCTGATTCCGGCGCGGTCGGCAGGGCCACCGGGCTGCACCCTGGCCACCTCGATCCGGCCGCGCCCGGCGCGCTCGGCCCACAGTCCGACGCCGGTGTACTCGCCGTCGAGTGCCTGCGCGAACTTCTCGTACTCGCCCCGGTCGTAGACCGCGTCCCACCGGTCCCCGCTGCGGCTGACGACCTCCTCGGCCGCCTCCTTGCCCGACTTCCCGTCGGCCATCGCTTCGGCGGCGGCGTCCGCGACGGCCTGCCGGTCGGCCTTGCGGCCGGCTCCGGGCTCCGACTCGGGCACCACTGAACGGGCGGCCGGGACGGTGGACTTGCTCACGTCGCGCTGCCAGGAGTCGGTGACCGCGGCGGCGCCCAGGACGGTCGCGAAAACCAATGTCAGGGCGGCCCCGCGGCGGACACCGCGAGGCTGGGAGGAGTCTTCCGGGCCTGGCATGGCGCAGAGTCTAGGACAAACGAAGGGCGCCGCACGGCCGGTTGACCGTACGGCGCCAGGGGCTCATGTCACACCTTGAGGTACTTGCGCAGTGCCACGAAGCCCGCCAGCGCGGGCATCAGCAGGGCGATCGCGAGCACCAGCGGCAGCTTGGCCAGCACGGCGTCCCAGCCGATGAAGTTGACGAGGGTCAGCTTGTCGGCGAGGGCCAGGCCGTGGTCGATCAGGAAGTACCGGCCGACAAGCAGCATTCCGCAAGCGACAACTCCGCCGATCAGCCCCGCGAACGCGGCCTCCATGATGAACGGCATCTGGATGTAGAAGCTCGACGCGCCGACCAGCCGCATGATGCCCGTTTCACGCCGTCGGCTGAACGCGGACACCCGCACCGTGTTGACGATCAGCATCAGCGCGATGACGAGCATCAGGGCCATCACGCAGAGCGCGGCCACATTCATGCCGTTCATCAACTCGAAGAGGTTGTCCAGAATGCCGCGTTGGTCCTGGACGGACTGCACGCCGTCCCGGCCGGCGAACGCGGTGGCGACCACCTTGTACTTCTCCGGGTCCTTGAGCTTGACCCGGTACGACTCCTGCATCTGGTCCGGGGTGATGGTGTCGGCCATCGAGGAGTCCCCGAACTGCTCCTTGTAGTGCTTGAACGCGTCGTCGGCCGACTCGTAGGTGACCGTCTTGACGACGTCCATCTTCTCCAGATCGGCCTCGACCTGCTTCTTCTGCTCGGTGGTGACCGCCCCCTTGGCACACTTGGGGATGGTCTCCGCGTCGTTCTTGTTGCAGAAGAAGATGGAGACGTTGACCTTGTCGTACCAGAAGCCCTTCATCGTGCTCACCTGCTCGCGCATCAGCAGAGCGCCGCCGAAGAGGGCGAGGGAGAGAGCGACGGAGATGACCACCGCGAAGGTCATGGTGAGATTCCGGCGGAGACCGACGCCGATCTCCGACAGGACGAACTGGGCGCGCATGGCGTCCTTTCAGTGCTGGTAGCCGTAGACGCCGCGAGACTGGTCGCGCACGAGGCGGCCCTTCTCGAGTTCGATGACGCGCTTGCGCATCTGGTCGACGATCTGCTGGTCGTGGGTCGCCATCACCACAGTCGTGCCGGTGCGGTTGATGCGGTCCAGCAGCTTCATGATGCCGACGGAGGTCTGCGGGTCGAGGTTGCCGGTCGGCTCGTCGGCGATCAGCAGCATCGGGCGGTTGACGAACGCCCGCGCGATGGCCACGCGCTGCTGCTCACCGCCGGACAGTTCGCCGGGCATCCGGTCTTCCTTGCCGCCGAGTCCGACCAGATCGAGGACCTGGGGTACGGACTTGCGGATCTCGCCGCGCGACTTGCCGATGACTTCCTGCGCGAACGCGACGTTCTCCCCGACGGTCTTGTTGGGGAGCAGGCGGAAGTCCTGGAACACGGTGCCGAGCTGGCGCCGCATCTGGGGCACTTTCCAGTTGGACAGGCGCGCGAGGTCCTTGCCCAGGACGTGCACCATGCCGTGGCTGGCGCGCTCCTCGCGCAGCAGCAGCCGCAGGAAGGTGACTTGCCGGAGCCGGAAGAGCCCACGAGGAAGACGAATTCGCCCTTCGCGACCTCCAGGGAAACATCCCTGAGGGCGGGGCGGCTTTGCTTCGGGTAGGTCTTGGAGACGTTGTCGAATCGGATCACGGGTGCACCACGGTCGCCGGGAGTAGGTGAGCGTGACCATACGCGACGCGGGCAGGCACGCGCAGTCGGCGTCCGGTGATGGGCGTTTTATCACGGATCTGTGACCGGCTTCGAGCGTGTACGGCGGGGTGTAGGCGGCCGCCTTCCGGTGGGGCGCGCCGGAATGTGCCGAAGCTGGCACAGTGGAGGGGGGAACCGTCGCGTTCCCCTGAGCGTTGGCCGGATAGTACGTACGTACATGCGGCTCGGCCGCGCGGGAGGAGGAAAGCGCATGACCTATGACCGACTGGTGTGCGCGAACTGCGCGGCCCCCGTCAATCAGGGCCGTTGCCCGGTGTGCCGGGCGAACCGGGAGCGGCTGCAGCAGGAGGGCCCCCTGGGAGGGCTGAGCCCCGCGATGCTGGTGGCCCTGGCGGCGCTGCTGGTGGCGGCGATGGCGCTGCTGGCATACCAGACCGCGTAGCCCCTGACCGGGCGCCTGCGCACGCCTGCGGGCGGCCCTGTGCCGCTCCCGCCGCCTCCGGGGCCCCTGAGGGCCCGGACAAGGCCGAAGAACCCAGAAGACGGGCCCGCAGCGCTCGTGCGCTGCGGGCCCGTCTTCTGTGCCTACGCGATTGCCTATGCGATTCAGGCGACCGTACGGCCGGCCGCGAGACGCGGCAGCATGCGGAAGCCGATGCCACCGGCGATCATCGTCGCCGCACCGATCAGCAGGAACGAGGTCTCGGCGGCGCCCGTCTCAGCGAGCTCCTCCTTGGCCTTGCCCTGCTCCACCGGCTTGGAGCCGACGCTGTCGGTGTCGGTGTTGTCCTCGCACTCGGCGCCGTTCACGTCGAGGGTGCAGGTGCCGGCGTCACCGTCGCCGGAGCCGCCGACGGTGTTGGCCTCGTCGCCGCCGCCGGCGTCGCCGCCGCCGGCGTCGCCGCCACCGGTGTTGCCGCTGCCGCCGGTGTTGCCGCCGCCGTCCGTGGTGCCACCGGTCGCGGAGCCACCGCCGGTCGCCGTGCCACCGCCGGTCGCCGTGCCACCGCCGGTCGCCGTGCCACCGCCGGTCGCGGTGCCACCGCCGGTGCCACCACCCGTCGCCGTGCCGCCACCGGTCGCGGTGCTACCGCCGGTCGCCGTGCTACCACCGGTCGCCGTGCTACCACCGGTCGCCGTGCCGCCACCGGTCGCCGTGCCACCAGTCGCAGTGCCACCACCAGTCGTCGTGCTACCACCGGCCGCCGCACCGCCGGTCGCGGTGCCGCCACCGGTCGCCGTGCTACCACCGGTGGTCGTGCCACCAGTCGCAGTGCCACCGCCAGTCGCCGTGCCGCCGGTCGCCGTGCCACCACCGGTCGCCGTGCTACCGCCGGTCGCGGTGCTACCGCCGGTCGAGGCGCTACCACCGGTCGAGGCGCTACCACCGGTCGAGGCGCTACCGCCGGTCGAGGCGCCACCGGTCGAGGCGCTACCGCCGGTCGAAGCGCCACCGGTCGAGGCGCTACCGCCGGTCGAAGCGCCACCGGTCGAGGCGCTACCGCCGGTCGAAGCGCCACCGGTCGAGGCGCTACCGCCGGTCGAAGCGCCATTAGTCGTACCGCCCTCGACGCCACCGTCGACACCGCCGGCCGCGGTGGAACCGCCGTCGGCCGCCCCGAAACCGGCCACGTTCGCGTCGACGTCGGCGCTCGCGCCGAGCCCACCGAGGCCGACATCGATGTTGACGGCCTGGGCGGCGCCTGCGGCGGTCAGTGAAGCACCGGCGGCGATTACCGCTCCGGCAGCTATGCGCGCAACGCGGATCCGCGTCTTCTTGGTCATCTGGTTGCTACCCCCAGTAGCTGAAATCGTCAGTGGAGCAGCGCCAGGGGCGACAGACACTGGGGGTGTAATTTTTTCCCCCGGTCACACACGCCCCAGAAATACGCGTGCCGCGCGTTAGCTTTCCCACTTTTAAAAGGAGCGTCAAGGTCGTTGGGGGCGCGATGTCCGGTATGCAGTCACTTGCCCGTCGTACGGGAATGCGAATGTGACGCAAACGGCAACTGCCGCCTCAAGGGCGGCAGTTACGGAAGATACTGTGTCGACAAAGCGAGTTCTACTTCTCCTGCTGCTTGCGCCAGCGAATTCCGGCTTCCAGGAAGCCGTCGATCTCGCCGTCGAGTACCGACTGCGGGTTGCCGACCTCGAACTCCGTACGCAGGTCCTTGACCATCTGGTACGGGTGCAGGACGTACGAACGCATCTGATTTCCCCAGGAGTTGCCGCCGTCGCCCTTGAGCGAGTCCATCAGCGCCTGCTCCTCCTGGCGGCGGCGCTCAAGGAGCTTGGCCTGGAGGACGTTCATGGCGCTCGCCTTGTTCTGGATCTGGGAGCGCTCGTTCTGGCAGGAGACGACGATGCCGGTCGGAATGTGCGTCAGACGGACCGCGGAGTCCGTGGTGTTGACGCCCTGGCCGCCGGGGCCCGACGCGCGGTAGACGTCCACGCGCAGCTCGGTATCGTCGATCTCGACGTGGTCGGTCTGCTCGACGACCGGCAGCACCTCAACGCCGGCGAAGGACGTCTGACGGCGGCCCTGGTTGTCGAACGGCGAGATGCGGACCAGGCGGTGGGTGCCCTGCTCCACGGAGAGCGTGCCGTAGGCGTACGGGGCCTTGACGACGAAGGTGGTCGACTTGATGCCGGCCTCTTCCGCGTAGGACGTCTCGTAGACCTCGGTGGAGTGGCCGTGGCGCTCCGCCCAGCGCAGGTACATGCGCTGCAGGCGCTCGGCGAAGTCGGACGCGTCGACCCCGCCGGCCTCCGCGCGGATGTTGACCAGGGCCTGGCGCTCGTCGTACTCGCCGGACAGGAGGGTGCGTACCTCCATCTCGTCCAGCGCCTTGCGGACGGACGTCAGCTCGGTCTCCGCCTCCGCGAGGGTGTCGGCGTCGTCCTCGCCCTCGGCGAGCTCGAAGAGGACGGCCAGGTCGTCGATCCGGCTGCGGAGCGCCTGGGTCTTGCGGAGCTCGGCCTGGAGGTGGGAGAGCTTGCTCGTGATCTTCTGCGCGGCCTCCGGGTCGTCCCACAGGGACGGGGCCGCGGCCTGCTCCTCGAGCACGGCGATATCGGTCCTCATCTTGTCGAGGTCCAGGACGGCCTCGATCGACCCCATGGTCGAGGAGAGGGACTTGAGCTCTTCGGATACATCGACGACTGCCACGGGTCCAGCGTAACGGCTGGGCGGCCGTACGTTCCCCTCGCCCGGCGCCGCGGCCTTCCCGCCGGGCCGCGGGCCGCCGCGGGCGGGCTCAGGGCTGGGCCGGGGACGACCGCCCGGTCTCCTGGGGGGTGGTCGGGTCCTGGGCGTCGCCCGACACCGCGAGCCAGCCGCCGACCCCTATCGCGGCGGCCACCAGAACCGCCGCACCGCCGAGCAGGAGCCGGCGCCGGCGTACGGTGCCCGACTTGTGCCGGGCCGAGCCGGGGCGGCGCTGCCCGGCGGCCCGGGGGGCGCGGGCGGTGCCGCGCGCGCCGCCCGCGAGTTCGTCGGGGGCGGGGACGCGCATGCTCGTGTGGGTGTCGCGGTTGGAGTCCGGGGCCGAACCCGGCACCAGCGGCACCGCGCCGCGCCGGCGGGGCGGGTCGGTGGCCGCCCGGGGCCGGGACGGGTCGTCGTACGCCGTGTCGGTACGCGCGGTGTCCGTACGCGTCGCCTCCGCCCCGTCCGCTCCGCCGGCGCCGTCCTCTTCGTACGGTTCGTCGACGTCCAGCGGCGGCATCCCGGCGAGGAGGGGCAGCTGGTCACGGAGCCTGGCCGACAGCTCTCCGGCGCGCAGGCGCGACGCGGGGGCCTTCGCCAGGCACTGGACGAGGAGCTGCCACAGTTCCTCGGGGATGCCGGGGAGCGGGACCACGCTCTCGGTCACATGGCGGCGCAGTACGGCGCCGGGGTGGCCCCCGCCGAATGGTGTGAAGCCGGCCAGGAGTTCGTACAGCACGGTCGCCAGCGCGTAGATGTCCACGGCGGCGCGCGGCGGGAGGCCTTCGACGATCTCGGGGGCGAGGTAGTCCGGCGTACCGATGATCTTCGTCGCGCGGGTGCGGCGCGGGGTGTCGATGAGCTTGGCGACGCCGAAGTCGGTCAGCAGCGCGGGGTGCGCGCCGCCGGGGCCGAGCGGGCCCTCCATGTCGAGCAGGATGTTCTCCGGCTTGACGTCGCGGTGGACGACGCCGGCCGCGTGCGCCGCCGCCAGGCCGTCCGCGACGTCCGCGGCGATCGCGACGGCCGCCTCGGGCGCGAGACGGCGCTCACGGTCGAGGCGGGTGCGGAGGTCCGTACCGCGTACGAGGTCCATGACGAGCGCCAGGTCGTTGCCGTCGACCACCAGGTCGCGGACCGCGACGACGCGGGGGTGGTCGAGTCCGAGCAGCGCGGTGCGCTCCTGAACGAAGCGCCCCACCAGCTCCTGGTCCGACGCGAGGTCCTCGCGCAGGAGCTTGATCGCGACAGGCCCCTCGGGTCCCTCGCCGAGCCACACCGTGCCGGCACTGCCCCGCCCCAGGATCTGGTGGGCCGTGTACCGGCTGCCGATTTTCCGTGCCAAGACTGCTCCCGAGACGTCCACTGACGGTTGCCCTGAGGCTACGCGGGTGCGGGGGCGTCCTGGCGCCCGTATGGCGCCAACCTCGACTTCTGGGGGCGAAATCCACCCCCAGAAGTCGACAAATCAATGCCGTCGTCAGTTCTTGGGGGCCGAGCTGCCAAGATCCGTGAAGAACTTCGTGACGCTGTCGATCACGTCACCGAGCTCCCCGAAGAAGCTCTGGGTCGAGCCGACCCACTGCTGGAGCGGGGTCAGCTCCCAGATCATCCAGGCGGCCACGAACAGCAGGACGAGCGTGAACAGGCAGCCCTTGAGGCACCCGAGGCCGGGGATCCGCATCGGGTTGGCGCTGCGCCGGCGCGGCTCGCGCGGCGGGCGCGGAGCCGGTTGCGCGGGCTGCTGCGGCGGGGCGTAGCGCTGCTGCGGGGGCGGGGCCTGGGGCTGACGATGCTGCGGCGGGGGCGGGGGGGCGTACCGCTGCGGCTGGTGTTGCTGCTGGTGCTGCGGGGGCTGCTGGTACTGCGGGGGCTGCTGGTACTGCGGGGGCTGCTGCTGGGGCCGCTGCTGGTGCTGCGGCTGGCGCTGGGGGCGGCGGCGCAGCGGGTCCTGGCTCGGGTCGAGGTACTGGGCCTGGGTCTGCTCGTTGCGGTCGCGGGCCGCGCGCAGCTGGTTCTGCCAGGGGTGCGGTTCCTCGGGGCCGGGCCCTCCCGGTGTCCCGGGCGGTCCCTGCGGTAGGGGCTGCATGACGGCGGTGGGGTCGGCGGCGGGCCCGTTGCCCTGCCCGCCGTGACCGCCTCGCGGTGCGCCCGTCGACGGCATGACGCTGGTCGCCCCCGCCGGGTCGTACGACCCCGCGTTGCTCGGCAGGACCTGGGTCGGGTCGGCGGCGCCCGGGGTGGCGGGGACCGTCGCGGGCGAAGGGTCGGGCGCCAGCAGCGCGCCGACCCCCATGGCGGCCTCGACCTGCGCGGACGACGCGTGTACGCCGACGCCGGACGCGACGGTGCGCAGCGCACGGGCGAGGTTCTCGGCGCTGGGCCGCTCGTCCGGTTCCTTGCGCAGGCAGCGCTCGATGACCGTCCACAGCGGCTCGGGGACGGTGGTGGGGCGGCGGGGCTCCTCGCTGAGGTGGCGGTGAAGCACCTCAAGCGCCGAACCGCCCGCGAACGGGGGCCGGCCGGTGACCAGCTCGTACATCAGGATGCCCGCGCCGTAGATGTCGACGGCGGACGTCTGCGGGCGGCCCTCGGCCGATTCCGGGGCGACGTACGCCGGCGTACCCACGAATTCATGGGTGCGGGTCAGGCCGGGTGAGTCGGCGAGGCGCGCGATGCCGAAGTCGGTGAGCATCGGGTGCATCTGGCCGTCGCGCTCGTCGAGCAGGACGTTCGCCGGCTTGAGGTCGCGGTGGACGACGCCGTCTGCGTGGCTGGCGGCGAGCGCGTCGGCGATCTGGGCGGTGAGCAGCGAGGCGGCGACGGGCGAGAGGGGCCCGTTGTCGCGGAGGTAACGGTGCAGGTCGGGGCCGTCGATCAGGTCCATGACCAGGGCGAGCAGGTCGCCCTCGACGACGAGGTCGCGGGTCCGCACGATGTTGGGGTGCGTCAGACGCAGAAGTACGGAGCGTTCGCGCAGGAAGCGCATCACCACGTCCGCGTCGTTCGCGAGCTCCTCCTTGAGGACCTTGATCGCGACGGTCTCGCCCGGCTGGCCGGCCACGGCCGCCTCGGCGCCCGCGGTCTCGCGCTGGCGGGCCCGCCAGACGGTGCCCGTGGCGCCGCGTCCGAGCGGCTCCTCGAGCAAATATTTGCTGCCTACCGGCCGCACGTCATGCGCTCCCTGCTGCTCGGTCTTGCGTCGTTCGACGTTGCTCTGCGTCGCTCTGCGTTGCTCTGTGCCGTCCCGGGCGCCCTGCCCCGAGGTTGCGACCCACTGTAATGCCGACCGCCTGTCGCTGAACGGGCAGCGAGCGGGCCCCGTTCTGTGGGAAGACGCATAACGTCGTACGGAGGGTTGCCGAACGTGCGTACCGCTTGCGTCATCGGCGTTCTCAACCTGGCACTTTTGCGTCCACAGCCGACCATTCAAGATCACTTGAAGGTGGGTGCCGGGCGTGTTGTCAGTGGCGGGTGCGAGGATGCCTACAGCACGGACTCCGGGGTCGGGAGCCCCGAGTCCCGTGCCGACCTGTACCGGACGACGCGTCGGTGCCGGCTGGGGGGAATCACAGGGCGGATCCCCTGCCGGACACCTCGCGCAGAAGGGACCGCTGACGCGATGCAGATCCGGCTGACCGTCCTCGCGCCGCGCAGCGGCCAGAGTGCGCGTGGTGCGCGCGACACGCATGGTGCGCATGGTGCGCGCGGTGATTCGGCGGGGCCGCCCGCACCGCCCGGCGCCGGGGCCGCCCCCGGTCGCGTCTGCGACGTGCTCGTCACCGCTCCTGCGGGGACCGCGCTGGCCGCGGTCGTCTCCGGCCTGGCCGCAGCCGTTTCCGGCCCCGGCTCGGGTCAGGAGACCACCGGCGCCGTGGTGGTCCATGCCGGGCGGGAGCGGCTCGACCCGCAGCGCTGCGCGCTCGGCGAGCCGCCGCTGGTGGACGGAGCGGTGCTCTCCCTTTACGCCCCCGCTCCCGGCAGCGAGGCCGAGGCGGGCACGGGGTCCGGGGAGTCACCGGCCCAGCTGCACGTCGTGGCAGGGCCCGACGCCGGAGGCGTGCACCTGCTGCACGGCGGCCAGGTCCGTATCGGCCGCTCCTCGGACGCGGACGTCCCGCTGGACGACCCCGACGTGTCACGGCTGCACTGCGCGGTGACGCTGGCGGAGGACGGCGGGGTGACCGTGGTCGACCTCGGTTCGACCAACGGCACGGCGCTCGACGGCGAGGACCTCACGGAGCGCCCGGTCCGCCTCGCACCCGGCGCGCTGCTCCGCCTGGGCGAATCGGCCCTGCGCCTGACCGCCGGCGAGCGCCCTCCCACCCTGCCGACAGCCCCGGACGGGGAGGGCCACCTGCGGGTGACCCGCCGGACGGCACCGGACGCTCAGGCACCGGCCTCCACAGCCCCGTACCTCTCCCCCCGAGCCGCCGCGCCCCCCGCCGGCCGCCGCGTCTCGGGCCGCGCAACCCCTGCCGCTCACGCTCCGACGCCCCCGGCCCGGCCGGGCCCGTACGACCCGCCCCGCACCGCGGCCGGCAGCGCCACCGCCGCCTACGGCTCCGGCCCGGCCGACGACGCCAGCCACCACCCGCACGGCGCTGAGGCAGCAAGCCCCGGCAGCGCCCACCCCGGCGCCGGGCCTGCCGACTCCGGGCACGGGGATCCGGTCGGCTCGGGGCAGCCCGGGCCGCGCGCGGCCCGTGGCGTCACCGAGGAGGGCCGCGCCGACCTGGGCCGCACCGAGGATGGCCCGGCCGACCTGGGACACGCCGAGGACGGCCGCGCCGAGGGGCATGGCGTCCCGCCCCGGCGGCGGGGCGGGATAGGGGCCTGGGCCCGGCGGCTCGCCGGGGGGCGGGGGGAGGCCGTCGAGGAGTACGCCCCCGCCGAGGCAACCCCGGTCGGGCGGCCGCCCGCCGACGCCACCCGCTACGCCCCGCGCCCTTCCGGTGCGCCCGTGCCCGACGCCTGGCCCGATCCCGCGGCCCTGCTGCTTACCGCGCTCGGCCCCGGCCCCCGGCTGTGGGAGCGCGCCCCGGACCACCCCGAAGCGCTCGTGCTGCGGCTGGGCACCGCCGACCGGACCGCACCGGGCGGCGGACGCCCGCTGCCCGCCGTACCGGTCACCGTGGGCCTGCGCGAGGTCGGCTCGCTGGGTCTCGCCGGGCCTCGCGCCCGGCTGGCCGGGCTCGCCAGGTCGGCCGTCGCCCAGCTCACCGCGCTGCACTCCCCCACCGACCTTGAAATCGTCCTGATCAGCACAGACCGGTCGAGGGCGCTAGAAGAGCGCACCGCCGAATGGGCCTGGCTAGGCTGGCTGCCGCACCTGCGGCCCGCCCACGGCCAGGACTGCCGGCTGCTCCTCGCCTACGACCGGGACCAGGGGGCAGCCCGTATCGCCGAGCTGATGCGGCGCATGGACGAAGAGCTCCACGGCGACAACGGCGATACCTACGGCGACACCCGCCGCGGCCCCACCCCCGGGACGCACGACGGGCCGCACACGGTCGTCGTCGTCGACGGCGATCCGGGTTCGGCCGCGCTCCGCGACGCCACCGCCCGGCTCGCCCGGAGGGGGGCCGCGGCCGGCATCCACCTGCTGTGCCTGGCCGAGACCGCCGCGGCGTCGCCGCTCTCCCCGGTCACGGCGACGTACGAGGCAGCCTGCGCGGTGTCGCCCGCGTTCCGCGAGTGTGGGGCGGCCGCCCTGCTCAGCGGCGATGTCGCCACCGCGCTGCGTCTGCTGCGCACCGCGGGCGGCGAGCCCGCGGGGCACGGCACGCTCGCCACCGTTGACGCGGTGTCCGGCGCCTGGGCGGAGCGCTTCGCGCGGGCGCTCGCCCCGTTGCGCACCGACGCGCACTCCACCGGCTCGCACTCCACCTCGGGAGCAGCCGGCCGGCCCGGCACCGGCCGCACCGCCCGCGCGGGCCGGGCCACCGCCCTGCCGCCGTCCACCCGCCTGCTGGACGAGCTGGGCCTGGCCAGGGCCACCCCCGCCTCCCTGCTGGCCCGTTGGGCCGCCGCCGACGACGCCGGCCAGGCGCCCGGCGCCACCCGGGCATGGGCGGTGCTGGGCGCAGGCCCGCACGGTCCGCTCTGCGTCGACCTGGCCGCCGAGGGCCCCCATCTGCTCATCGAGGGACCGCCGGGCAGCGGCCGCACCGAGCTGCTGCGTTCCGTCGCGGCGTCACTGGCCGCCGCCGCCCGCCCCGACCGTCTGGGGCTCGTCCTCGTGGACGGCGCCGGTGGTGAACGCAGCGAGGGTCTGCGCGCCTGCACCGAACTGCCGCACGTCTCCACGCACCTGGTCGCCTCCGATCCCCTGCGCATGCGGGAGTTCGCCCAGGCGCTCGGCGCCGAGCTGAAGCGGCGCCACGAGCTGCTCGGCAGCCTCGGCTTCGCACAGTGGCACACGCACCGCGAAGTCTCGGGCCGGCTGATCAACCAACGTCCGCCCACCGCCGCCGAGCAGCGCGGTGACCTGGACCCGCACCCCAGCGGCACCCTGCGCCTGCGCACCACCGACCGCACCAACGACTCCCGCCACCGGCAGGCCCGCCCCGACACCGAGCCATCGCCGCTGCCCCGCCTCGTCGTGCTCGTCGACGACCTCGACGCCCTGGTCGCCCCCTCCCTCGGCAGTACGGGCCGCCCCGCGGCCGGTTCGGTCGTACGGGCCCTGGAAGCGGTCGCCAGGGAGGGCGAGCGGCTCGGCGTACACCTGGTGGCGACATCGGGCCGGCCGGACCGTACGGCGGACACCGAGCTGGCCCGCGGGGCCCGGCTGCGCGTCGCACTGGACGCCCCACCCTCGGCGCCGGACCCCGAGGAGCCCGCCCCCGGGCGGGGCAGGCTGCGGCACGCGGACGGCGTCGATACGCCGTTCCAGGGCGGCCGGGTCACCGGCCGCATCCCGCGCACGGCGACGCTGCGCCCCACCGTCGTGCCGCTGGAGTGGGAGCGGATGGGGGACCCGCCGGCCCGCCGCCCGGTCCGTGAACTGGGCAACGGTCCAACGGACTTGGCGCTCCTGGCCAGCGCCCTGGACCGTGCGGCGCGCACCGTCGACGCGACGCAGTCACTGCCGCCCCTCGGTATCCCCCGGAATGTCTGACCGTACGTCACGAGCCGATCACGATCACCTAGTTGACACGCAAGGCGCTATTGCGGGCCACGACCGCCCCGGCGTAGGACTGACCCACGGGACAGCTGGACCGGCATCGGCGCCACCCCTCTCCGAGGGCTGCGCCGAGCGCACGGCGCACAGGAGAGACGGGGCAGTAATGCGCACAACTCCTCGCACCAACAGAGGATTCAAGGGCCGGCGGCCCCGAAGGGCCGCCCTGGCGATGATCGCCGCGAGCACGCTGGCCCTCACCGCCTGCGGCGGTGACAAGGACAAGGACACCGACGAGGGGACGGGCGGGAGCTCCAAGGAACCCGCGGCCGCCTCGGTGAAGCTCCCCAAGCTCAGCGGCGAGGAGGTTCAGGTCGCCGCGGTCTGGACGGGCCCCGAGCAGGAGAACTTCACCAAGGTCCTCGACGAGTTCGAGAAGCGCACGGGCGCGAAGGTCACCTTCGTCCCGGCGCAGGACCCGATCGTCAACTTCCTCGGTACGAAGATCGCGGGCGGCTCGCCGCCGGACGTGGCGATGCTGCCGCAGGTCGGCGCGCTCACGCAGGCCGTCCAGCGCAAGTGGGCCAAGCCGGTCGACTCGGCGACGCAGGCCCAGCTGGACAAGAACTACTCGCAGGGCTGGAAGGACATCGGCGCTGTCGACGGCACCCAGTACGGCGTGTACTTCAAGGCGGCCAACAAGTCCCTGGTCTGGTACAACACCCAGGCCTTCGCGGACGCGGGCGCCGAGGAGCCGAAGACCTGGAAGGACTTCCTCACCACCGCCGAAACCATCTCCGCATCCGGTGTCACGCCGGTGTCGGTGGGCGGCGCGGACGGCTGGACCCTCACCGACTGGTTCGAGAACATCTACCTCTCGCAGGCGGGTCCGGAGAAGTACGACCAGCTCGCCGCACACGAGATCAAGTGGACGGACCCGTCCGTGAAGGACGCGCTGACCACGCTCGCCGAGCTGTTCGGCAAGAAGGAGCTCATCGCGGGCGGCCAGGACGGTGCGCTGCAGACCGAGTTCCCGGCATCCGTCACCCAGACCTTCGCCGCGGAGCCCAAGGCCGCGATGGTCTTCGAGGGCGACTTCGTCTCGATCAACATCGCGCAGACCAAGGCGAAGATCGGCACCGACGCCAAGGTCTTCCCGTTCCCGGCGGTGGGCGACGAGTCCCCCGTGGTGACGGGCGGTGACGCGGCGGTGGCGCTCAAGGACAGCAAGGGCGCCAAGGCCCTGATGACCTTCCTGGCGTCCACCGACGCCGCGAAGATCTGGGCGTCGGCGGGCGGGTTCGTATCGCCCAACAAGTCGCTGGACGTGGCGGCGTACCCCAACGATGTGCAGCGTGACATCGCCAAGGCGCTGATCGCGGCGGGCGACGACTTCCGCTTCGACATGTCGGACCAGGCCCCGCAGTCGTTCGGCGGCACCCCCGGCAAGGGCGAGTGGAAGGCGCTTCAGGACTTCCTGAAGAACCCGAAGGACATCGCGGGGACCCAGCAGCAGCTGGAGTCCGACGCGGCCAAGGCGTTCAAGAGCTGACGCGGTGACGTCAGCGAACGCGGGGGGCGCCGCGCAGACGCCGTCGCCCCCCGCCGGCGGGTCGCCCCCCGCCGGCACCCGCACGCGCAAGAGCGTGACCGGGACGCGCAGAGCGCTGGCGGCGGGCTTCCTGCTGCCCGCGCTGCTGCTGCTCGGCGCGCTCGTGGTGTACCCGATCGGGTACTCCGTCTACCGGAGCTTCTTCGACAAGGCGGGCGACAGCTTCGCCGGCCTCGACAACTTCGTCACGCTCTTCACCGACGACACCATTCTGACCGCGGTCAAGAACAACGCGATCTGGGTGATCGTCGCCCCGGCGGTGTCCACCGCGCTCGGCCTGATCTTCGCGGTACTCACCGAACGCATCCGCTGGGGCACCGCGTTCAAGCTGCTGGTCTTCATGCCGATGGCGATCTCTATGCTCGCCGCCGGCATCATCTTCCGGCTGGTGTACGAGCAGAACCCGGAGCGCGGGGTCGCCAACGCCGTCGCGGTGAGCGTCCACGACACCTTCTCCGATTCGGCCGGTTTCCCCAAGGCGCGCCCGCTTCCGGTGCATCCGCTCAAGGCGGACGGCGGCGGGGCCTTCGTCACCAAGGAGCCGGTCCGGGCGGGCGAACCGGTCCTGCTGCCGCTGATCGGCGTACCACCGGCGAAGATGCCGGGCGACGCGCGGATCGCCGCGCCCGCCAAGACCGAGCCGGACAGGGTGACCGGCACCGCGTGGCTGGACTTCACGAAGGGCGGCGGCGGCAAGCCCAACACCGTCGACCCCAAGGAGTTCGGCCTCAAGGGCATCACGGTCGAGGCGGTCAAGGACGGCAAGGTGGTCGACTCCGCCAAGGCCGGCGCCGACGGCACGTTCACGTTGTCCGCGAAGGCGGACGGCGCCGAACTGCGCCTGCCCGCGTCCAACTTCCGGGAGCCCTACAACGGCGTCGACTGGCTCGGCCCGAGCCTGGTGACCCCCGCCATCATCGGGAGTTACGTCTGGATGTGGGCGGGCTTCGCCATGGTCCTGATCGCGGCCGGGCTCGCCGGCCTGCCGCGCGAACTCCTGGAGGCGGCGCGGGTCGACGGCGCCAACGAGTGGCAGGTCTTCCGCCGCATCACGGTGCCGCTGCTGGCCCCCGTACTCTCGGTGGTCATGGTCACGCTGATGATCAACGTCCTGAAGATCTTCGACCTGGTGTTCATCATCGCGCCGGGCTCGTCCCAGGACGACGCGAACGTCCTGGCACTCCAGCTCTACCGATCGTCGTTCGGTACGGACGCGGACCTCGGCGTGGGGAGCGCCATCGCCGTGCTCCTGCTGCTGCTCGTCGTCCCGGTGATGCTCTTCAACATTCGCCGGATGCGACGGGAGGCCCGCCGATGACCACCACGAGCACCACGGGCGGAGACGGGGTCAAGGCGAAGCAGTCGCTTCCCGCACGGATCGCGGCATTCGCGGGCGGCGGTGCGATGCGGGTCTTCCTGATCCTGGTCGCGCTGTTCTGGCTGATGCCGACGGTGGGGCTGCTGTTCTCGTCGCTGCGCAGTGCCACCGACATCGCCGAGAGCGGCTGGTGGGAGATCTTCTCGGCGCCCTCCCAGCTCACCTTCGACAACTACGCGAGCCTTCTCGACAACGGCACGATCGTCGACTCCCTGCTCAGCACCATCATGATCACGGTCCCGGCGACCGTGCTGGTCGTGGTGATCGGCTCGCTGGCCGGGTACGCCTTCGCCTGGATGGACTTCCCGGGCCGCGACTGGTGGTTCCTGGTCGTCGTCGGCCTGCTGGTGGTCCCGGTGCAGGTCGCCCTGGTCCCGGTGTCCGAACTCTTCGGCAAGATCGGCATCTTCGAGACGACGGCGGGCGTGGTGCTCTTCCACGTCGCCTTCGGCCTGCCCTTCGCGATCTTCCTGCTCCGCAACTTCTTCGCGGAGATCCCCAAGGAGCTCCTGGAGGCGGCGCGGCTCGACGGGGCCGGCGAGATCCGGCTGTTCACAAGGGTCGCGATGCCACTGGGCGGACCGGCCATCGCCTCGCTCGGCATCTTCCAGTTCCTCTGGGTCTGGAACGACATGCTGGTTGCGCTGATCTTCGCCGACTCGGCGAACCCGCCGATCACGGTGGCGTTGCAGCGTCAGGTCCGGCAGTTCGGCAACAACATCGACATCCTGGCTCCCGGCGCCTTCATCTCGATGATCATCCCGCTGATCGTGTTCTTCGCGTTCCAGCGGCAGTTCGTGTCCGGCGTCATGGCGGGCGCCGTCAAGTAGACCGGCCGGCCCCGTGGCGCGCACAGCTGTGCACGCCACGGGGTTTGCTGTCCGTCGAGCAGCGCCGACTTGATCGCGTCGGCGATCTCGGGGTGCCGGGCTGCCTCGACCAGCAGATCGGGTACGGCCCGCGAGGCGACGGGGTGACTCAGGGCGGGCCCGCTAAAGACGTCGTCGATGCCTACGAGTCCGATGAGTCGCACGCGGCGGGGGGGCGCCAAAGGGAATAAATGGCACAAAAAGCGGCTACAGAAGACGGCGATGACAACCCACCAGATCGCGGCCGCCGACGCGAACACCGCCCCGGCCGTCCGCTCCGCGACCACCGCGCGCCGCCGTCTCCTCACGCTCGGCGGCGCCTGGCTGGCCACCCGCCTGGCCATGCTCGCCCTGCTCACGCTGCCCCTCGGCCGCATGTTCGACCAGTCGGACATCGGCCGGGAGGTCCACCGGCTGTACTTCGGCTGGTACGAGCAGCTCACCCGGGGCGCCTTCCCGCTCGACGACCCCACCTGGCAGTACCCGCCCGGCGCCGCACTGGTGATCCTGGCGCCGGGCGCCCTGCCCTGGGTCACCTACTTCCAGGCGTTCCTGGGGCTCACCCTCGTCGCTGACGCCCTCGCCACCTGGGCTCTCGCCCGCGCCGGGTCGCGTCCCGGCCGCAGCCGGGCCGGGACCTGGCTCTGGGTGGGCGGGCTGCCGCTGCTCCTGCATCTGCCCCTGGTCCGTTACGACGTCCAGGTCACCGCACTCGCCGTCCTCGCCCTGCTCGCCCTGCGCTCCCGCCCCCGCCTGGGCGGCGCCCTCGCCGGCGTCGGCGCGATGGTGAAGGTCTGGCCGGCCCTCACCCTGCTGGGCGCCCCTCGCGGACGTACCACCCGCGATGCCTGGACAGCCGCCGCCGGGAGCGCCGGCGTCCTGCTCGCCGTCCTCGCCCTGGCCTTCTCGCACCCGTTCGGCTTCCTGAGGCAGCAGGGCGAGCGGGGTGTCCAGATCGAATCGACGGCCGGCACCGCGCTGTCGCTCGCGCGGCTCGCGGGCTGGCCGGGCAGGGTCGAGTACCGGTACGGCGCCATGGAGTTCACCGGCCCGTACGTGACGCCCCTCGCCCACGCCTCGCTCGTCCTGACGGCCGCCGCCTTCTGCTGGCTGCTGCTCTGGCGGATCCGGGCCCGCCGCTGGACGGCCGCCACCCCCTTCGACGCCGCACTGGGGGCCGTGCTCCTCTTCACCGTCACCAGCCGTGTGATCAGCCCGCAGTATCTGGTCTGGCTCCTGGGCCTGGCCGCCGTCTGCCTCACCTCGCGCGCCACCACCCAGCGCCCGGTCGCCATGCTCCTGGTTCCCGCGGCGGTGCTCAGCGCGCTCGCCTATCCGGTGCTGTACGGGGACGTGGTGACGGGCACGCCGCTGGGCTGCGCCCTGATGGCCGCACGCAACACCCTGCTCGTCGCCGCCGCCCTGCTGTCCTGCCGCCGGCTCTGGACCACCTCGGTGCGGCGCACGTGAAGGGGCGTCCCGCACGTGAGGGAGGGCGTCCCGAACGTGAAGGGGGCATCGTCCGGCATGTGAAGGGGGGCGCCGCGCACCGGATCCGGTGCGGGACGCCCCCCTTCACGTACTGATCAGTTTCAGACGCGCGTACGCAGCATCGTCCGCATCGTCCGCATCGCGACCGACAGGTTCGCCAGGTCGAAGGCGTCCGAACCCTGGATTTCCTCCAGCGTGGTCCGCGCACGGGTGAGGATCGCCGCGTTCTTCTCCTCCCACGCCTTGAACCGCTCCTCCGGCGTGGAACTCCCGTTGCCGACGGACAGCACGTCCTGGGTCAGGCCGGCGTGCGCCGCGTACAGGTCCTCGCGGATGGACGCACGGGCCATGGACTGCCAGCGGTCGGCCCGCGGCAGCTCGATGATCCGGTCCATCAGCCCGGTGATGGAGAGCCGGTCGGCGAGGTCGTAGTACACCTCGGCGACATCCATGGCGGGCTTCGAGGTCCGCTCGGCGATCGCGACGATGTCGAGCGTCGGGAACGCCGACGAGAACCCGGCGACCCGCAGGGCGAGCTCCTCCGGGACGCCCTCCCCGGTCAGCTCGTCCAGGATGCCCTGGTACCACTCCAGGTCCGCGCCGCGCAGCAGCTTCGGCAGCTCGCCCCAGACCCCCGCGACACCCTCTCTGAAGAACGCGATGGTCTCCGTCAGCTCCAGCGGCTGCGGCCGGTTGCCGAGCAGCCAGCGCGTGCCGCGCTCGACGAGACGGCGCGAGTGCAGCCGAATCCGGGTCTGGACACCGGCCGCGACCTGGTTGTCCAGCGCCTCGACGGCGTCCCAGACGTCGCTGAGCCCGAAGATCGCGCGGGCCGCGAACTGCGCCCGTACGATCTCCTCGATCGACGCCCCGGTCTCCTCCCGCAGGCGGTGCAGGAAGGTCGAACCGCCGGTGTTGACCGTGTCGTTCACGAGCACCGTGGTGATGATCTCGCGGCGCAGGGCGTGCGCGTCGATCTGGTCGGCGAACTGCTCGCGCAGCGGCTCGGGGAAGTACGCGTGCAGCAGGCCCCGCAGGTGCGGGTCGTCCGGCAGGCCGGTGTGGATCAGCTCCTCCGCCACCGTGATCTTGGTGTAGGCCAGCAGGACGGCCAGCTCGGGCTGGCTCAGACCCCGGCCGTTGCTCAGCAGCTCGCGGATCTGCCGGTCGGTGGGCAGGAACTCCAGCGGGCGGTCCAGGTGCCCGTCACGGCCCAGGCGGCGCATGAAGCGCTGGTGGGCGTGGAGCAGCGACGGCGCCTGGACCACAGCGTTGGCCAGGGCCGTGTTCTGCGCGTAGTTGTTGCGCAGAACCAGGGTGCCGACCTCGTCGGTCATGGTGGCCAGCAGCTGGTTGCGCTGCTTGACCGTCATGTCGCCCTCCGTCACGAGGGAGTTGAGCAGAATCTTGATGTTCACCTCGTGGTCGGAGGTGTCCACGCCCGCGCTGTTGTCGATGGCGTCGGTGTTGATGCTTCCGCCCTCGCCACCGGCGCCGCGCCGGGCGAACTCGATGCGGCCGAGCTGGGTCGCGCCCAGGTTGCCGCCCTCGCCGACGACCTTGACCCGCAGGTCCTCGCCGTTGACCCGGATGGCGTCGTTGGCCTTGTCGCCGACGTCGGCGTTCGACTCAGCCGAGGACTTGACGTACGTACCGATGCCGCCGTTCCACAGCAGGTCCACCGGCGCCTTGAGGATGGCCTGCATCAGGTCGGCCGGGGTCATCTTGGTGACGCCCCGCTCGATGCCGAGGGCCTCCCGGACGTGCGCGTTGACGGTGATCGCCTTGGCGCTGCGCGGGTGGATGCCGCCGCCGGCCGACAGCAGCTCGGTGTTGTAGTCGGCCCACGAGGAGCGCGGCAGGTCGAAGAGCCGACGGCGCTCCGCGTACGAGGTGGCCGCGTCCGGAGTGGGATCGAGGAAGATGTGCCGGTGGTCGAAGGCCGCGACCAGGCGGATGTGCTCGGAGAGCAGCATGCCGTTGCCGAAGACGTCGCCGGACATGTCGCCGACGCCGACGACGGTGAAGTCCTCGTTCTGGGTGTCGTGGCCCAGCTCGCGGAAGTGCCGCTTGACGGACTCCCAGGCGCCCCGGGCCGTGATGCCCATGCCCTTGTGGTCGTAGCCGACGGAGCCACCGGATGCGAAGGCGTCGCCGAGCCAGAAGTCGTACGCGACGGCGATCTCGTTGGCGATGTCGGAGAACGTCGCGGTGCCCTTGTCCGCGGCGACGACGAGGTAGGTGTCGTCCTCGTCGTGACGCACGACGTCCTTCGGCGGCACGACCTCGCCCGCCACCATGTTGTCTGTGATGTCGAGGAGCGCCGAGATGAAGGTCTTGTACGAGGCGATGCCCTCGGCCATCCACGCGTCACGGTCGACGGAGGGGTCGGGGAGGTTCTTCGCGACGAAGCCGCCCTTGGCGCCGACCGGCACGATCACCGTGTTCTTGACCATCTGCGCCTTGACCAGGCCGAGCACCTCCGTACGGAAGTCCTCCCGCCGGTCGGACCAGCGCAGACCGCCACGGGCGACCTTGCCGAAACGCAGGTGAACGCCCTCGACACGCGGCGAGTACACCCAGATCTCGTACGCCGGGCGGGGCGCCGGGAGGTCCGGGATGGCCTGCGGGTCGAACTTCATCGAGACGTAGGAGTGCGGCTCGCCGGTCTTCGTCTTCTGGAAGAAACCGGTGCGCAGCGTCGCCTTGATGACCGTCAGGAAGGACCGCAGGATCCGGTCCTCGTCGAGGGAGGCGACCTGGTCGAGCGCGCTGTCGAGCTCTTCGAGCAGCGCGTCGGTCAGCTCGGTGCCCGCGACCTGGCGCTCGGGCGACATGCGCGCCTCGAAGAGCGAGATCAGCAGCCGGGTGGTGTGGACGTTGTTGCGGAGGGTGTCCTCCATGTAGTCCTGGCTGAACGTCGAACCGGCCTGGCGCAGGTACTTCGCGTACGCGCGCAGCACCATCGCCTGCCGCCAGTTCAGGCCGGCGCTCAGGACGAGGGCGTTGAAGCCGTCGTTCTCGGCCTGCCCGGTCCACACGGCGGCGAACGCGTCCTGGAAGCGCTGGCGGGCGTCGTCGGCGAGGTAGTCGCCGTTGCCGTTCGACTTGGGCATGCGCAGACCGAAGTCGTAGATCCACGCGTGCGTACGGTCGGGGCAGCGCAGCTCGTAGGGGCGCTCGTCGACGACCTCGACGCCGAGGCGGGTGAGCACCGGCAGGACGGCGGAGAGCGAGACCTGCTCGCCGATCCGGTAGATCTTGAAGCGTCGCTCGCCGGGCCCGGCGCCCACCGGCTCGTACAGCGAGAGCGCGAAGTCCTTGCGGCCGTGCGTCAGCTGCTCCAGGTTGACCAGGTCGGCGACGGCGGAGCGCGGGGAGTGGTCGGCCTTGTATCCCTCGGGGAAGGCGTGACCGTACGTGCGCAGCAGTTCGGCGGCGCGCTCCTCGCCGAGCTCGGCGGTCATGGCGTCGGAGAAACCGTCGGCCCAGGAGCGGGCGGCATCGACGAGCCGGCCCTCGATGCGCTCGGTGTCGGCGTCCGTGAGGTCGGGCAGTTCGGTGCCGACGGGAACGCGGACGACGAAGTGCAGGCGCGAGAGGATCGACTCGGTGTTCCAGGCGGTGAAGTCGACGCTGATGCCGCCGAGCTCCTCCTTGAGGATGTCGATGAGGCGCAGCCGGACGCCGGTGGTGTAGCGGTCGCGGGGCAGGTAGACGATCGCCGAGTAGTAGCGGCCGTACTCGTCCTGGCGCAGGTACAGGCGCAGGCGGCGGCGCTCCTGGAGGTAGAGCACGCTCGTCACGATCGACTGGAGCTGGTCGACGGGCGTCTGGAAGAGCTCGTCGCGCGGGTACGTCTCCAGGATCTGGAGCAGGTCGCGGCCGTCGTGGCTGTTGGGCGAGAAACCCGCGCCGTCGAGGACCTCTGCCACCTTGCGTCGGATGACGGGGACCCGGCGTACGGACTCGGTGTACGCGGCGGAGGAGAAGAGCCCGAGGAAGCGGCGCTCACCGACGACGTTGCCCGAGGCGTCGAACTTCTTCACGCCGATGTAGTCGAGGTAGCTCGGCCGGTGCACGGTCGAGCGGCTGTTGGCCTTCGTCAGCACGAGCAGCTTGTGCTCGCGGGCCTTGGCGCGGGCATCGGCGGGGAGCCGGCTGAAGGTCGGGCTGACGGGGTGGTCCTCGTCGTCGCTGTGGTGCGGGTCGGAGCGCAGGATGCCGAGGCCGGTGCCGGGGACGGCGGCGAGAGCGTCGCCCTCGGTCAGCTCGTACTCGCGGTACCCGAGGAAGGTGAAGTGGTCGGCGGCGAGCCAGCGCAGCAGCTCGCGGGCCTCCTCGACCTCCTGGTCGCGCAGGTCGTCGGCGGCGGGCTCACCCGGCAGTTCGTCGGCGATGCGCAGCGCCGAGTCGCGCATCTTCTCCCAGTCCTCGACCGACTCGCGGACGTCGGACAGGACGCGCAGCAGGTCGGCGTTGATCTGCTTGAGGTCCGAACGGTCGGTCTCGCGGTCGATCTCTACGTGAATCCAAGACTCGACGAACGCGTCGTGCGGCAGCTTCTCCGTCCGGCCGCGCAGGCCGTCGGTGGGCAGCACCTCGATGAGCCTGCCGGTGACATCGCGCCGGACCGTGACCTGCGGGTGGATCACGACGTGGATGCCGCGGCCCTGGCGGGACAACTCGTTGGTGACCGAGTCCACGAGGAAGGGCATGTCGTCCGTGACCACTTCGACGACGGAGTGGCTGCAGGTCCAGCCGTTCTCCTCGACCGTGGGGGTGTGCACCCGGACGTTGGCGGTGCCCTGCGGGCGGTTTTCCGCCAGCCGGTAGTGCGAGAGAGCAGCGCCGAACACGTCGACCGGGTCTCGGTCGGCAAGGTCTTCGGGGGCCGTGTGCAGGTAGTAGCGCTGGAGGTACGCGAGGAGCGTTTCCCTGTCGGGAGTGCCTTCGCTCGTGGACCCAGTCGAAGGTTGCCCCCCGGCCGGGCTGTTCTCAGCTACCCGGGCCGCCCGTACGAGCAGCTCGGCTTTGGCTTCGTCCAGCTTGGTCTGCATGTCCTCTGGCTCCTGTCGCGCGCCATTGCGTGACGTAGATGAAGAAGGAGACACAACGCCACGACGCGGGGTATCCGGTCGGAGTCGACGTTATGCCGCGGTGAGAGATGCCCGTGACGTTATTGGCCATTTTTGACGGCCGGTCCGGGTTTCGGGGACCAGCGATCACCCGGGCACGGTGGTGCTCCGGGCGCATGCCGGGGGCGTCGCTGCCCCCGAGGGCTATCGCGCTGATCACGGCACCAGGCTATCGCCCTGCACCGGGGGGCCGTCATGTCCGGTGGATGTACAAAACCGTCCCCGAAGTTCGCCACTGTGGACATCTGCAGCCCCCGGCCCGCTCGCACCCTTACCCCGCGGCTACCCCGCCGCTACCCCGCTATGCGCTCCGCGACCGCGACCGCCTCGGTCAGGGTGTCCACCACCGGTACGCCCGCCGGCTCCAGGCTGGCCCTGCTGTGCGAGCCTCCCGTGTAGAGCACCGCCCGCGCCCCCACGTGCGCCGCAGCCACCGCGTCGTCGACCGCGTCGCCGATCACGACCACCCGCTCCGGCGCGACGCCGCCCAGCGCGCCCACATGACGGGCCATGTGGGCGGCCTTGCTGCCCCCGGACGGCCCGGTCCGCCCGTCGACCCGCACGAAGTGCCGCTCGATTCCGTAGCCCCGCACCACCGGAAGCAGCTGCTCGTGCCCGTACATGCTCAGCAGCGACTGGCTGCGGCTGCCTCCGGCCGACCACTGCACCAGCAGCTCCTCGACGCCCCGGGTGAGCGCGCACACCACCCGCAACTCGGTGTAGTGCCGGTGGAAGGCCTCGTCCATGACCAGCCACTCGGCCTCCGTGGGCAGTCGTCCCATCATCCGCTCGTAGAAGAGCGGAATGGGGACGCAGTACAGCTCCCGGTATCGCTCCAGCGTGATCGGCGCGATACCGATCTCCGCGAACGCGGCGTTCGTCGCCCCGATGACCGCGGTGATGTCGTCGAGCAGCGTGCCGTTCCAGTCCCAGACGAGATGTGTCGTCGTGTGCTTCGTCGTCGTGTGCATCCCCATGAAAAGACGGTACCCACCGGGTCTGACAACGCAGACACCCCGGTCAACGGGGAATCGGGCCCTCCGGATCAGCCGATGAGCCCCGGGATCTCCTGCACCCCGAACCACAGCAGTTCGTGGTCCTCGGCCCCGTCCACCGTGAACCGCGCGTCGTCGTCCCCGTGGTCCGCCGCACCCAGCGCCGCGGCCGCCGCCATCACGTCCGCCTCCGCGTCGTCCGCGTCGACATGCACAGCGGCCGCCTTCGCCAGCGGCACCGCGGCGGCGATCCGCACCTCGCCGATGGCCTCCGTGTCCAGGCCCCGGTCCGGGTCGGCGACCGCGTCCCCGTCCGGTACGTCGACGGCCACGACGACCCGGCGCCGCGCCGCTCCGGGATCACCCGCGAGCAGGCGCAGTGACGCGGCCGCGGCCCGGTTCAGGGCGGCGTACTCGAGCTCCTCGATGTCGTCCGAGACGTACCACTCGCGCAGGCCGGGCGTTACGGCGTACGCGGCCAGCGGGCCGGGCCCCAGCTCGCCCGCCTTGTGCGCCTCGGCGAGGCCAGGGAGGGTCAGGGGGACGTAGACGCGCATGGCAGGCCGCTTTCGTAGTCGGAGGAACGGACCCAAGGATACGTATCAGTGTCCCCTTTCGGGGTGCACCTGAGGGCCCGGGAAACGTCCACCCCGCAGGGGCGCACACATCCCGGAGCCCTTGTCCCGCCTGGCCCTCATCACCCGGATAGGTGAACCTGCCGCACGGCGGCACCAGGGTCCGACGCGCCTTGCAGCCGCCGCCCCGCCCCCCGTAGAAGATCACCAACAGAAGTTACTGCCCGGTATCAACCGGGCCGCCAGAGCGGGGGCACAGAGATGAGCAACGACAGGACCCGGCCGCAGGACCGTCGCGACCAGCGCAGGCCCGGCGCACCCACCACCACGCGCACGGCCCCGCCGTCCGTCCGGCATCACCACCGCAGGCCCACCCCGCACGAGCAGTTCGCGGAGCGCCTGCTGGCCGTACTCAGCGGCCGGCGCCCCGTGCACTGGATGCTCGGCCACACCATCGGGGAGGCGTACGAGCAACTGGTCCAGCTCGCGCCCCGCACCCCCTTGCGCACCCGGGGCACCGTCCCCGTCGTACGGAGCTGCGGCGGCTTCCACCCGCGCCCCGGCGTCGTCGAGGCGTTCGCGAGCATCGCAGCCGGTGAGCAGGTACGGGCCATGGCGTTCCGGCTGGAGCAGGGCCCCGACCTGCGCTGGCGGTGCGCCGCGGTGGAACTGGGCGGCGAACCGACGACGGCGGCCGCGCACGCGCCCGCATGACGCGGGCGCATCACGTCGTCCCGTACGACGGCGGCCGCGCACGCCCGGCATAAGGGCCCGCAGGGGGCCTCAGCAGCCTGAGGTAGCCCCGCACGGGGCCCCGCGGGCGCCGCAAACCCACGGCAGGGGGCCCGCAGCACGACGCAGGCCGCCGCGCAAAGCGCGGCCGGGGCCGGGCACCCCTCGGTGCCCGGCCCCGGCCGCGAAGCCCGTCACGACGCCTACTTCTTGCGGCGCCGCCCACCGGTCTTCTGCGCCTTGCGCCGCTCCGCCCGGGTCATGCCGTCCGACTCGGACCGCGCGGGCCCGTCACCGTTGTCGAAGTCGCCCTCAACGACACCGCCCTCACCGTCCACGCTCGGCGCGGAGAAGTGCAGCCGGTCCGGCCGCTGCGGCGCGTCCAGGCCCTTCGCCCGAATCTCCGGACGGCCGCCACCCGCCCCGCGCGTTTGAGCCGCTGCGGCGGGGGCGCCCTGCTTGGCCAGCGAGGGGCGCTCGGCCGAGTCCTGCACCGGAACCTCCTCGACCTGCTGCTCGACCTGGACCTCCAGATTGAACAGATAGCCGACGGACTCCTCCTTGATGCCGTCCATCATGGCGTTGAACATGTCGAAGCCCTCCCGCTGGTACTCGACCAGCGGGTCCTTCTGGGCCATCGCGCGCAGGCCGATGCCCTCCTGGAGGTAGTCCATCTCGTAGAGGTGCTCGCGCCACTTGCGGTCCAGGACCGACAGCACTACGCGCCGCTCCAGCTCACGCATGATGTCGGAGCCGAGCTGCGCCTCACGCTCGGCGTACTGCTCGTAGATGTCGTCCTTGATCGACTCACCGATGAACTCGGCGGTGATGCCGGCGCGGTCGCCCGCCGCGTCCTCCAGCTCCTCGACAGTGACCTTCACCGGGTAGAGCTGCTTGAACGCGCCCCACAGTCGGTCCAGGTCCCACTCCTCGGCGAAGCCCTCGACGGTCTCCGCCTGGATGTACGCGTCGATGGTGTCGTCCATGAAGTGACGCACCTGGTCCTGCAGGTCCTCGCCCTTCAGGACCCGGCGGCGCTCCCCGTAGATGACCTGACGCTGCCGGTTGAGCACCTCGTCGTACTTCAGGACGTTCTTGCGCGACTCGAAGTTCTGCTGCTCGACCTGCGACTGCGCGGAGGCGATCGCACGCGTCACCATCTTGTTCTCGATCGGTACGTCGTCGGGCACATTGGCCATCGCCATGACCCGCTCGACCATCGCCGCCTTGAACAGACGCATCAGGTCGTCGCCCAGCGACAGGTAGAACCGCGACTCGCCCGGGTCGCCCTGACGGCCGGAGCGGCCGCGCAGCTGGTTGTCGATACGCCGCGACTCGTGCCGCTCGGTGCCGAGCACGTAGAGGCCGCCGAGCTCCTTGACCTCTTCGAACTCGGCCTTGACGGCCTGCTCGGCCTTCACCATGGCCGCCGGCAGCGCCGCCGCCCACTCCTCGATGTGCTCCTCGGGGTCGAGGCCGCGCTGGCGCAGCTCCGCCTCCGCGAGGTCGTCCGGGTTTCCGCCGAGCTTGATGTCCGTACCGCGGCCGGCCATGTTCGTGGCGACGGTCACGGCGCCCTTGCGGCCTGCCTGGGCGATGATCGGCGCCTCACGGTCGTGTTGCTTGGCGTTGAGGACCTCGTGCTGGACACCGCGCTTGGACAGCTGCTGCGAGAGGTACTCGGACTTCTCGACCGAGGTGGTGCCGACCAGGATCGGCTGGCCCTTCTCGTGCTTCTCCGCGATGTCGTCGACGACCGCGGCGAACTTCGCGACCTCGGTGCGGTAGATCAGGTCCGACTGGTCGGCGCGGACCATCGGCCGGTTCGTCGGAATCGGCACGACGCCCAGCTTGTAGATCTGGTGGAACTCGGCGGCCTCGGTCATGGCCGTACCGGTCATGCCGGAAAGCTTGTCGTAGAGGCGGAAGAAGTTCTGCAGGGTGATCGTGGCGAGGGTCTGGTTCTCGTCCTTGATGTCCACCCCTTCCTTCGCCTCGATCGCCTGGTGCATGCCCTCGTTGTAGCGGCGGCCGGCGAGGATACGGCCCGTGTGCTCGTCGACGATCATGACTTCGCCGTCGATGACGACGTAGTCCTTGTCGTTCTTGAAGAGCTCCTTGGCCTTGATGGCGTTGTTCAGATAGCCGACGAGGGGGGTGTTCACCGACTCGTAGAGGTTGTCGATGCCCAGCCAGTCCTCGACCTTGGCGACACCCGACTCGTGGATGGCGACGGTGCGCTTCTTCTCGTCGACCTCGTAGTCGCCGGTCTCCTCGATGCCCTTGAGCGGGTTGCCGGGCTCGCCCCTCTTCAGGCGGACGACCAGCTTGGCGAAGTCGGCGTACCACTTGGTCGCCTGGTCGGCCGGGCCCGAAATGATCAGCGGCGTACGGGCCTCGTCGACCAGGATCGAGTCGACCTCGTCGACAATCGCGAAGTTGTGGCCGCGCTGGACGAGTTCGTCCTGGGACCACGCCATGTTGTCGCGCAGATAGTCGAAACCGAATTCGTTGTTCGTGCCGTACGTGATGTCGCAGCGGTACATCTCACGGCGCTGCGCGGGCGACATGTTCGAGAGAATGCAGCCGACGTCGAGGCCGAGGAATTTGTGCACCCGGCCCATCATCTCGGAGTCGCGCTCGGCCAGGTAGTCGTTCACCGTGATCAGGTGGACGCCCTTGCCGGACAGCGCGTTCAGATAGGCGGGCAGCGTGCCGACGAGGGTCTTGCCCTCACCGGTCTTCATCTCGGCGACATAACCGAGATGCAGGGCGGCGCCACCCATCATCTGTACGTCGTAGTGGCGCTGACCGAGCACGCGCTTCGCGGCCTCACGGACCGTCGCGAACGCCTCGGGGAGCAGGTCGTCCAGGCTCTCGCCGTCGACGTACCGTTCCTTGTACTCATCGGTGAGCGCCCGCAACTCGGCGTCGGAGAGGTCGACGAAGTCCTCTTCGATGGAGTTGACCTGGTCCGCGATGCGGTGCAGTTTGCGCAGGATCTTACCTTCGCCTGCACGCATGAGCTTGTTGAAGACGGACACTGAGGCTGGTCTCCTTGCCGGTCGGGCCTGTGCACTGGGTCGTTTACGGACGCTGGCGCGGGCACGGCAGGTGGTCCCCACCGCAACGGCCATCGTAAGCGAGGACCCCGCCGCGCCGGGAAGTCCGCCCGCAGAAGGCCTGCCACCACCCGCAAAGAGAACGGACAGGGGGCCCGGAAGGTGCCGGGCCATCCCGAAAAGGTCTGGCGCCCGTACCGCGCCCCGCCGAGAATCGGCAGATGGAGCCCACCACCCTGACCACGGAGCGCCTGCTGCTCAGGCCGTTCGAACCGGCCGACGCGAAGGCCGTCTTCCTGGCCTGCCAGGACCCCGACATCCAGCGCTGGACGGCCGTCCCCGCGCCGTACGAACGTCAGCACGCCGAGGACTTCGTCAGCAAGATCGTCCCGGACGGCTGGCGCCACGACACGGGGTACGTGTTCGCGGTACTGACCCGAGGCGACCAGGAGCTGGTGGCGTTGATAGGCACGATCACGCGCGGCGACGGCGCGGCCGAGATCGGCTACTGGGCGGCGAAGCCCCACCGCGGCCGCGGATACGTCACGGAGGCCGCGAAGGCGCTTGCCCACTGGGCGTTCACCGCGGCGGGCATCGAACGCCTCGAATGGCGTGCGGAGGTCGGCAACCACGCGTCGCGAGCGGTCGCGGAGAAGACCGGTTTCGTCCTGGAGGGCACCGAACGCTCCGGCCTGGCGAACAACGGGGTACGCCGGGACGGCTGGCTCGCTGCCCTGCTCCCCTCCGACCTCGGCCTGCCGACCACCCACCCCTACCTGCCGACCGGCACCGGGACCCGCCAGAGACCGGCCGGCAGTTGCGGGGCGGCCTGAATCACCGCAGTTCAGGGCCCGTTGTCAGCGGCGCCGCTTAGGGTGCGGCCATGACGAGTCTGCTGTCGCCCACGGCCTCCCTGTCCGCCGACGAAGCCCGCAGGATCGCCCTGCGCGCCCAGGGTTTCCTGGGCGCTGCGGACCGGCGGGGCGGGGTTCGGGGTGTCCTGCGCCATCTGGGAGCGGTGCAGCTCGACACCATCTCGGTGCTGGCCCGGTCGCACGAGCTGATTCCGTACGCGCGCCTGGGCGCGGTGGGCCGCCAGACTGTCGACGCCGCGTACTGGACCGGCACGCACGCCTTCGAGTACTGGTCGCACGCCGCGTGCATCCTGCCGATCGAGGAGTGGCCACACTTCGCGTTCCGCCGCCGCGCCTACCGCAACCGCCCGCACTGGCATCACGACCTGCCGGACGGCGCGTACGAAGCGGTGATCAAGCAGTTGCGCACCGAAGGCCCCTTGACGGCAACCGAATTGGGCGGCGCGAAGAACGGCGGCGAGTGGTGGGACTGGTCGGGATCGAAGGTCGCCGTCGAGCGGGCGCTGATGTACGGCGAGGTGGTGTGCGCCGAGCGGCGCGGCTGGAAGCGGGTCTACGACCTCGCCGAGCGCGCCGTCCCTGACGCCGTCCACCACGACGACCTGGACGACACCGAGTGCCTTCGCCGCCTGGTGGGGCTGGCCGGGCAGGCCCTGGGCGTCGGCACGCGGGCCGACATCGCGGACTACCACCGGCTCAAGGGCGAGCAGGTCGAGTCGGTGATCGCCGAGTCGGGGCTGGTCCCGGTGGAGGTCGAGGGCTGGGCCAAGCCCGCCTGGGCGGACCCCCAGGCGCTGGCGAGCGCCCCCCGCGGCCGCCACCGGACGACCCTGCTGTCGCCGTTCGACTCACTGATCTGGGACCGTCCGCGCACGGAGCGCATCTTCGGCTTCACGCACCGCCTGGAGGCGTATGTCCCCAAGCCGAAGCGTGTGAACGGGTACTTCGCGATGCCCCTGCTGGCAGGCGGTCGGCTGCTCGGCCGGGTCGACCCGGCCCGCGAGGGGAAAACGCTGGTGGCGCGGCAGGTGTCGCTGGACAACGGCAAGGCGGTCCGGCCCATGGCCGAGGCGCTGGTCGAAGCGGCGAAGTGGGTCGGCTGCACGAACGTACGGCTGGAGCGGGTCGCGGCACCGGAGCTGCGTGACCCCCTGGCCGCCGAACTGGCGCTTCTGACCTGAGGCGTCCCGCCCGGCTCCCGCTCAGCCGATCTCGAGGATCTTCTCCCGCATCGCGTAGACCACGGCCTCCATCCGGGAGTGCAGCTGCAGCTTCTCCAGGATGTTCCGCACATGGTTCTTCACGGTGTTCTCCGAGATGAACAACTCCTTGGCGATGTCACGGTTGTTCATACCGGTCGCGACCAGCTTGAGCACTTCCAGCTCTCGCTCGGTCAGCCGGGGAGCGGGCACCAGCCGGCGCTCGTCGGTGCGCTGGATCATCGACTTGAACTCGGTGAGGAGTTTCGACGCCATGGACGGGCTGATCTGGGACTGGCCGTCGGCCACCGCCCGGATCGCCGTCGCCACCTCGTCCGTGGAGATCTCCTTGAGGAGATATCCGGTGGCTCCCGCCTTGATCGCGTCGTAGAGGTCCGCCTCCTCGTCGCTGATCGTCAGCATGATGATCTTTGTGCTGGGGGCCACCTCCTTGATCGAGGTGCACGCCTCGATGCCGCCGCGCTTGGGCATCCGTACGTCCATCAGCACGATGTCGGGGAGCAGGTCGGCGGCCTTGTCGACCGCTTCGGCGCCGTCCGCGGCCTCACCGACGACCTGGATGTCCTCCTCCTGGGCGAGGACGATCTCCAGCCCCCTGCGGAACAACGCGTGATCGTCGACGACCAGCACCCTGATGGGCTCCTTGCGCGAACCGCCGCTCTCCTCGCCGAAACCGCACTCGCCGTCGGCGTCCGTCGTGCCGGACTGGTGGTACACCGGACCGAAGCTGTCCGCCATCGTTCCTCCCCCTGAAGGCCGTGGCCCACAATTCATGAGCTGCCCCAACCGCACTGCGCGGAGCGCCGATTGGCTTGCGAGGCCATGATTTCATGCCCGGCCCAAGGAGCGGTGATCCCGCGGGTCGCACGGTGGTGCCCCTGGAGCGCACAGACACTCCAGGGGCACCACCCACAGAGGGGTACGGCGCGCCGCACGCTGTCGTTCAGCGCGCCCGGCGATCACCCGCCGAGTGCACCGCCGGCGCCGGCCGCATCGGGTTCGGCGAGGGGGTCGGTCGTCAGGTGGATGACACCGTAGTCGTAGGCGTGCCGCCGGTAGACGACACTGGGCTCCTTCGTCTCGGAGTCGACGAAGAGGTAGAAGTCGTGCCCGACGAGCTCCATCTCGTAGAGCGCCTGGTCGAGCGTCATCGCAGCCGCGATGTGCGTCTTCTCGCGGACCACCAGCGGCCCATCGCCCTGCACTTCGAGCGGTCCGATCCTGGTGGTGGGGATGGTTGCCGGCGGCGCCTCTTCGGCGACCAGCACCCCGTTCCCGTTGATCTCAGCGGCGCCCGGCACGGTCGAACCGACATCGGCGGCCGAGAGCCGACCGGTACCACGGCGCGTGTGGCGCTTGTCGTGCTGCTTCCTCAGCCGCGCCTCGAGCTTGCCCGTGGCCAGGTCCAGCGCGGCGTACGGGTCGCCTGCCGAGGCCTCGGCACGGATCACCGGTCCTCGCGAGTGAAGCGTGATCTCCACACGGTCGGAACGGTCGGCCTGCCGCGGGTTGGGCTCCTTGGACACCTCGACGTCCAGACTGATCACCTTGCCGTCGAGCTTCTGGATCTTGTCCAGCTTCAGCTTCTCGGCCACGTGCTTGCGGAACCTCTCGGGCACCTCGGTCTTGCGGCCCTTGACGACGATGTCCACGCAGAACTCCGTTCCCGGATAGCCCCGCTCAGCGGCGGAGCATCTCCCTTTCGCACCAGGTCCCGGTGGTCACCGGAACCTCGGACTTGGTGACTTTCACCTCCTCCTCCCCAGTCGACAAGGTCCCCACCCCATCGATTTCGGGTGAAGGCTCATCGATTCCGGGTGAAGGCCCCATCCATTTCGGATGAGGAAAAACCCGAAGCGCAGCAGTCCAGAAAGTGAGGCACAGGGTCTGCTTTTCCTCACAACCGAACATAGCTCGCCCGGGCCCATGTCGGCACCTGCTACCGGCGCGTACCTCCGAACAGGTGCTTTTCCATGCTCACCACCTGCAACGATCCGTGTACCCCATCAGTTCCAGTTTATTTCGAATGCGAGCGCGGGAGCCGCGACTACTGCCGCTTTCAACTGTCCGGAATCGCAAAGCATCCGGCCTTGTGCGGCACGCAGTGCACGAGCCGCCTCGGCGAGCGAAGCACCCGTGGTCATGAGGTCGTCCACGAGTACGGCCCTGCCGCTCTCCAGGAGCCGTTCGCCCCCGGCCATGACATCCAGGGCCCCCGTCAGGTTCGCCGCCCTCTGCCGGGCGCTCAAGCCCGACTGGTCGCTCACCGCACGCCGCTGCCGGAGCACGGCGAGCATCTGGGCCGGTCTGCCGGAGCGGCGCAGTTCGCCCGCGGCGGCCCTGGCGATCCGGCGCGCAGGATCGTGCCCACGGGCTCTGACGGCGTTGCGCGCGGACGGCACGGGCACAAGCAGCAAAGGTCCGGCTCTCGCGGGCGGAGCACCGGCCACGGCGGCACGTACAGCGCCGGCGAGCGCGACACCCAGTGCCCCCGCCATGCCCAGCGCACCACGCTCCTTGTGCCCGAGCAGTACGGCCCGTACGGCGTCCTCGTACGGGGCGGCGGCGTGCACGGCGGGGAGCCCGGGGGGTTCCGGGACAGGGCGCACCCTGCGGGCTCCGGCGCCGTACAACGCCTGGGCGCAGTTGGCGCACAGCGGCGTTCTCGGAGTGCCGCAGCCGCCACATGCGACCGGCAGCACCAGACCTGCGACTTCCCGCCACCATCCGTGCATGGCATCAACTGTGCCCACAGTCACGCGATGCAACCACCCCTGTGGAAAACCCGATCGCGGCTCCCCGGCACCGAGGGGCGGGGGCTACCCCGGGTAGACCGGGGAGGATCCCTTGCTGACCACGGCCTTCCAGTTGGCGCCGGGCGGCAGCCGCACGATTCCGTCTTCCAGTGAGTGCGCCAGCAGCGGCAGTCGGTTGTCGTCCGCCGACGCGACCGCGGTCACCCGGTTCGCGCCGGGCACCGACTGTGCGTCCGACGTCGAACCGTCCGTCTGCAGATAGCGAAGCTGCTGCACCCCGCCGGATTCGCGGCCGACCACCACCAGACGGCTGCGGCCGGCCCAGGACACCGCGGTCACTTCCTCCATCTGCGGGGCGATGGACCGCAGGTCGGCGACCGACACCTCCTGCCTGCCGCCCTCCTCCGCGGGCTCACGCCGCTCGACCCGGCCGAGCTTGAGCGTCGTCCGGCCGTCCTGCGAGACCAGCAACGCGATCCGTACGCCGTCCGCGGACACCTTCAGGGCCTCGATGCGGGCCCCGTCCAGACCGTCGACGATCCTGACCTCGGCAGGCTTGCCCTCGCCGCCCGCCAGCCGCAGCAGCCGGGGGTCACGTGGGTCACGGTCTGCCACCCACAGGTCGCCCCGGCCGTCCCAGCTCGGAGTGGTCAGGCGGTCCTTCCCGTCCTTGGCACTGCTGGTCAGCACGGGCTCCCCGGGCTCGCTGTCGCTGACGGCGGACGCCACGTACAGCGCCCGCGCGTCCCGGGAGACTCCCGCGGCACGCCGTTCGTCGCGCGCCACGGCAACGGCGCCCAGCCGTCGCTCGCCACTGCCGAACGGTCCCGGCACAAGGTCCGTCTCCGCTTCGACCTCGGCACTCTCGGTGCTCGCGACCATCCGCGCGAGCCGCTGCTTGGCATCGAGGAAGTACTGGTAATCGGGGCTGCCGGAGGCACGTTCCGGAGCGAAATCCTGCGCCTGGTCGCCGCCGAGCACGCACAGCGTCGAGCTGTCCGCGCGCTGCAACTCCACCTGGCTGACCCGGTAGGACGTCAGGTCCCGCAGCGTGAAGAGCAGTTGCGCGGCCATCTCCCTGCACCGCTTCTGACCGACGTTCGAGGCCTTGTCATTGAGCGGCACCGTGAGGGCGTTGCTGTCATCGAACGCCAGCGACTTGGTGCCCCCCTTCAGTTTCAGCTCCGTACCGGTGGGGAAGCTCGAACCGACCACTGGCTTCAGCCGGTTGGTCGGCCCGCTGAGCAGCGCCTCGACCGTCTGCGTCACCGGGTCCATCTGCGTCTGCGGGTCCATGCGCTTACGCACGTAGACAGGGTCGGCGACCAGCCACGGACGAGCACCAGTCCGCTCGGACGACATACCGGACGCGAAGTAGTACTTATTAACAGAGCTGTAGATCCGCTCGAAGTCCGACTCCCCGAGCACCAGCCCCTGCGGCAGACCGTCGATGCGCCACTGCTGGCCGTCCGGACCGCTCTGCCGGCTGAGGTGGACAGCCCCGTGGTACTCGCGGTCGACCGGCCGGTAGGCCCGCTGCGCGTCCACCTCGGCGACCTGCGTGCCGGTCAGCTTGTAGGTGTACGCCCCGCCCTCGCGGTCGTTGGTCCGCTGGTCCTGGGCCACCGGGCCGTTGTCCAGCACCGTGACGCGGCTCGGGTCCCACTTCTGGGACGCCTTCTTCGTCAGGTACTTACGGGCCGTGGCGAACTCGGGGTCGTCACCCGTCATCGCCTCCAGGAAGCCCTCGATGATCTCGTTGGGCTGTGCGCCGTCGCGCGGCGCCATCCCGTACACGCGCACCTGCGAGTCGCCGCGCGGCGACGCCTCCACGGCCTCCACGTCGCCGCTGTCCGGCATGGACGCACAGCCTGCCAGCAGCAGGCCGCTGCACCCCAGCAACACCGGCGTGCGCAGGACCCGCGGGCGGCTGCCGCCTCCGCTCCCTGATCCGGCCCGACCCGGGAGGAGGAACCTAGCGCCCACTGGTGATGTCCTTCCGCTCCGCCTGCGATGAACTGTCGCTCTCGGCCGTCGGCCGCGCGACCACCCGAGCCCCGCTGCCCGGCAGCGCCGTCGGATCCGCGGTGGGCGCCGCACGCACCGACGTGGGCAGCGGTGAACGGTCTGCGCCTGGCTGCGCGGGCACACTCGCGAGCCGGTACGCACCGCCGTCCTGCCCGTCGCCCAGCCTGCTGTCCGCCTCCGCGTGCTCACGGCCGCGCCGGGAGTCCTCGGGCTCCAGCGGAATCGGCGAGCCCCGCAGCGATTCGTCCGCGGTACGCGGCAGCGTCAGCCGGAACTGCGATCCGCCGCCGGGCTCGCCCCACGCTTGCAGCCACCCGCCATGCAGGCGGGCGTCCTCGACGGCGATGGAGAGGCCGAGCCCCGTACCGCCGGTGGTGCGCGCCCTTGCGGGATCGGCCCGCCAGAACCGGTTGAAGACCCGGGTCGCCTCGCCGGGCTTGAGGCCCACCCCGTAGTCACGGACCGCCACGGCGACGGCCCCGCCCGCGGCGCCCAGGCGCACCACCACTTCGCGGCCCTCACCGTGCTCGACGGCGTTGACCACCAGGTTGCGCAGCACGCGCTCCACGCGCCGGGGGTCGGCCTCCGCCACGACGGGCTGCTCGTCGCCGGTCACCCGGATGTGGGTGCCCTTGCGCTCAGCCAGCGGCTCGGCGCCCTCGATGACCCGGCGTACGACCTCGCGCAGATCTATCGGCTCCGCCTCCAGCGCCGCCGCACCGGCGTCGAAGCGGCTGATTTCCAGCAGATCGGCGAGCAGCGACTCGAAGCGGTCCAGCTGGCCCGCGAGCAGCTCCGCGGACCGGGCGGGCACCGGATCGAAGTCGGCGCGTGCCTCGTGAATGACGTCGGCGGCCATCCGCACGGTCGTCAGGGGCGTGCGCAACTCGTGGGAGACGTCAGAGACGAAGCGCCGCTGCAGCCGGGACAGCTCCTCCATCTGCTGAATCTTGACCTGCAGGCTCTGTGCCATCTTGTTGAAGGCCTCACCGAGGCGGGCGATGTCGTCCTCACCGGTGACCTTCATACGTTCCTGGAGCCGGCCGGCGGACAGCCGCTCGGCGACCCCGGCGGCCATCCGCACGGGAGTGACGACCTGGCGCACCACGAGCCACGCGATGCCGCCGAGGAGGACGACGACGAACACGCCCGCGGTGGCCAGCGTGGTCTGCACCAGGCTCAGCGACTCCTCCTCCTGCGTGAGCGGGAAGAGGTAGTAGAGCTGGTAGGGCTGCCCGCTGTTGTCGTTGAGCTGCCTGCCGATGACCAGGCCGGCCTCCGGCGTCTGCTCGTCGGTGTAGGAGATCCGGACGAATGCCTTGTGCGCCTGGCCTGCGCCCTCGTCGACAGCGTCCCGCAGCTCCTGCGGCACGCTCGCCGCCTGGTTCACGCCGCCCGACGCACGCGGCCCGCGATTGATCGAGTCCTCGTCGTCGGAGTTGGCACTGAGCACCACCACGTGAAAGGCCTGCCGGCCACCGCTGGCCAGCTGCTCCACGAGGTCGGTCCGCCAGTTGGTGGCGTTGCGGGCGGCGGCCCTGGCCTCCGCCCCGTCCCCGGCGCCCGTGGTCCCCGCGACCGCACGGGCTTTCTCCTCCGCCACGTCGAACCCGCCGGCCGCCTGGCTCTGGGCGGCCTCCTGCTTCGCGTCGAGCAGACCGTTGCGGACCTGCCACATGACGACGAAACCGAGCAGCAGCACCACGCCGAGCGACATCACCAGCGAGCCGACGACCACCCGCAGCTGGATGTTGCGCCGCCACAGCCGCAGCGTGGGCAGCAGCGGCCGGCGCACCCAGCGCGCGAAAAGCCTCAGGGCGGGTCCACCCTGCAGAAAGCGGCCGCCCCTCGCCGTGAGGGACGCCGACGGCGTCGAGGACCGTCGCTGAGGACCGGCAGCCCGCTCCGTACGGACTCCCGGCTCCCCGGGCCTCGGAGCAGCGCTGCCTCGGGTCATATCAGCTCGGTCCGGCCTTGTAGCCGACACCGCGGACGGTCACCACGATCTCGGGTCGCTCGGGGTCCTTCTCGACCTTCGAGCGCAGCCGCTGGACATGGACGTTGACCAGCCGGGTGTCCGCGGCGTGGCGGTAGCCCCACACCTGCTCCAGCAGCACCTCGCGGGTGAACACCTGCCAGGGTTTGCGGGCGAGCGCGACCAGCAGGTCGAACTCGAGCGGCGTCAGGGCGATGGACTGCCCCTCTCGCTTAACGGAATGCCCGGCCACGTCGATGACCAGATCCCCGATCGCCAGCTGCTCCGGCGCCGGCTCCTCCGACCTCCTCAGTCGCGCCCTGATACGGGCGACGAGCTCCTTGGGCTTGAACGGCTTGACGATGTAGTCGTCGGCACCGGACTCCAGCCCCACGACCACGTCTACGGTGTCGCTCTTGGCGGTGAGCATGACGATCGGCACCCCGGACTCGGCCCGGATCAGCCGGCAGACTTCGATGCCGTCCCGTCCGGGCAGCATGAGATCCAGCAGCACCAGGTCAGGCTTGGCCTCCCTGAATGCGGCCAGTGCCTTGTCGCCATCCGCTACGAACGACGGCTCAAAACCTTCACCACGCAGCACAATGCCGAGCATCTCGGCGAGTGCGGTGTCGTCGTCGACGACAAGGACGCGTCCCTTCATAAACGACATCATCCCATTAGCTAATCGTTACCTGGCGTGAGCTGGCACACAGCGCCGCCAGTGCGGCCCCCGTGACCGGGGAAATTGCACCCTGCTCCGTGACGATCGCGGTCACCAGTTCCGGTGGCGTGACGTCGAAGGCCGGGTTGTACGCCTGTGTTCCCAACGGCGCCACAGGCATCCCGGCCCCGATCCCGGCATCAGATCCAGCCACCGGAATCAACGGCACGGTGAACTCTGTCACCTCCTGGCCCGACCGCTGCTCCACCTCGATGGATCCCCCGTCCGGGGTGCCGGGATCCACGGTGGTCACGGGCGCCACCACGATGAACGGCACATGGTGATACTTGGCCAGTACAGCCAGCGGGTAGCTCCCCACCTTGTTCGCCACCGAGCCGTCGGCGGCGATCCGGTCCGCCCCGATGAGTACGGCGTCCACTTCACCGGCGGCGAAGAGCGAACCCGCAGCGTTGTCCGTGAGCAGCGTGTAGGGCATCCCGTTGCGCGCCGCCTCGTACGTCGTGAGCCTGGCCCCCTGCAGCAGAGGGCGCGTCTCGTCGACCCACAGGCGCCGCAGCGCCCCCTTGCGGTGCGCGGCGAGGGCCACCGCGAATGCCGTGCCCTCCCCGCCCGAGACCAGCGCGCCGCTGTTGCAGTGGGTGAGGATGCGGTGGCCGCCTCCCGGCAGCAGCTCGTCCAGCAGAGCCAGCCCGTGCTCCGCCATGCGCGCACTGGCTTCGGCGTCGGCCCGGTGCAGCTCCCGCGCGGCGGCCAGCGCCGCCGCAGCCGCCTGCCCGGCGTCCGCCTCGCTCGCGACGGCCTGCCGGTACGCCGCTGCCGCGTGCCGCACCCCGTGTCCGAGGTTCACCGCGGTGGGCCGCGCCCGCTGGAGCAGGGCCACCGCCTCATCCACGTCGTAGCCCCGCGCCGCGGCCAGCGCCACCCCGTAGGCCCCGGCGAGGCCGAGCAGTGGCGCACCGCGGACAGCGAGCGTCTGTATCGCGTGCACCAGCGCCGGCACGTCCGTACAGACCAGCTCGACCTCTTCCGCGGGCAGCCGGGTCTGGTCGAGCAGCACCAGTACCGGCCCCTCGGGAGGCTCGTGCCAGCGCAGCACGGGGAGAGCGGGCGGCTTGGCGCCCACGGAGGATTGCGCGTCCTGATCAGCCATCCGTCCAGTCTGCACGGTGAGGCACCGACAATTGAAGGTGCAAAGGAGATATGGGGCCCAGTCCGCCGCCGGACGCCCCATGACACGATGGCTGCCAACCTGCTGCCGCGAACGCGGTCGGGCACCGTGAAGGAGCGACAATGAACGACTCTCCGGGCTGGGCCTCGCCCGGATCGGCGCCCTCCGACGACCGGCAGCCGGGCGTCCCCCGGCCCGCTGGGCCCAGCGAGCCCACCGTGCCCGCCGGGCCCAGCGAGCCCACCGACCAGAGCGACTCCGCGTCGAAGTGGTCCAAGGCGCAGCCGCCCGCCGGACAGTGGTCACCGCCCGGCACTCCCGGCGGGAACCGCGCACCGCAGCAACCCGCACCCCAGTGGGGCCCCGGCCTCCAGGGCGGCGGCTGGGGCGGGCCTCCCCCAGCTGCGAAGCCCGGCGTCATCCCGCTGCGCCCGCTCGGCGTCGGCGAGATCCTCGACGGAGCGGTGTCGACGCTGCGCGCCCACTGGCGCACAGTCCTCGGCATCACGGTCACCGTCTCTGTGATCACGCAGATCTGCGACATCCTGATCCAGCGCTATCTGCTTCCCGAACCGGCCCAGGTCGACCCGGAGGCGACGCGATCCGAGGCCCTGCGCCAGTCCGCCGACGCGATGCAGAGCACATTGATCAACTCCTCCCCCGCGTTCGCGATCACTCTCATCGGCACGCTGTTCAGCACGGCCCTGCTCACCGTGGTGATCAGCCGCTCCGTGATCGGCCGCCCGGTGACCCTGTCCGACGCCTGGCGCGAGGCCAAGCCCAGGCTCCCGCAACTGCTCGGCCTGACCTTGCTGCTCCCTCTCATGGCAGTCGCGATCATGACCGTCGGCATCCTCCCCGGTCTCCTGGTGGGGTCCGGTACGGGCGTCGCTCTCGCCCTGATCGGCGGACTCGCGGCGTTCGTCGTCACGCTGTGGCTGATGATCCGCTTCAGTCTCGCCTCCCCCGCCCTGATGCTCGAACGGCAGAGCATCGTGAAGTCGCTGGCCCGCTCCGCCAAACTGGTCAGCGGCACCTGGTGGCGGATCTTCGGCATCCTGTCCCTCACGATGCTGCTGCTCTTCATCCTCTCCATGATCATCGCTGTGCCGTTCGGCCTCATCGCCGCCGCCGCGGACGGTGGCCTGGGTGAACTGTTCAGCGGCACGGCTCCCGAGTTCGGCTGGCCCTTCCTGATCATCACCGGCATCGGCGCCGTGCTCGCCTCGTCGATCAGCTACCCCATCTCCGCCGGCGTCACGGTCCTGCTCTACGTCGACCAACGCATCCGCCGCGAGGCCCTCGACCTCGACCTCGCCCGCGTCGCCGGCGTCACCGACTACGACTCTCCGCAGTCCGCCGACCACACACCCGGGAGCTGATGCGGTGTCCACAGCGGGGGGCAGGACAACTGCGCGCCTCTGGGCGCGCACCAATGACGACGTACCGGTGGACACTCCGCGCATCCCGGCCCGGGAGGCCGCCGAGCGCGAACTGTCCGAACCGAAGTACCACGAGAACGACCCCAATCTCCTGGAGCGGGCGCTGGACCGCTTCTGGGAATGGGTGGGCGGCCTGTTCGACGCGGCCTCGGAAGCCACGCCCGGAGGTGCGGTCGGAGTCGTGGCCGTCGTCGTGCTCGTGGTACTCCTCGCCGTCGCCGTGTGGCTGCGGCTGGGCACCCCGCAGCGCAGCCCTTCCGCGGGGGACGCTCTTTTCGCCGCATCCCCGCGCAGTGCTGCCGAACACCGGGCGGTAGCCGAAGCGCACGCCGACCGGCACCGCTGGAGCCAAGCCGTCCAAGAGCGGATGCGCGCCATCGTTCGCGCCTTGGAGGAACGCGCACTCCTCGACCCCCGCCCCGGCCGCACCGCTGACGAGGCCGCCGAGGAGGGTGGACGGTCCCTCCCCGTCCACGCGCCCCGGCTGCGCGCCGCCGCTCGCGAGTTCGACGACGTCACATACGGAGGCCGAACCGCCGACGAGCAGTCGTACCAGCGCCTGAGCGCGCTGGACTCGGACCTCTCAACCACGAAGCCGGTGCTCGACGGAGCGGCCGAAGGAGTCGGCACATGAGCGAAGCCGCCGCCGCCCCCTCCACGTCGACCGGCCTCACCGCCCGTCAGATATGGCAGCGCTCCCGCGGCCTGTTGCTGGGCTTGGCCATCGTCCTGGTCGCCGGGATCGTCATGGCCGCACTGCGCTCCGGAGACCACCACGGCAGGCTCGACCCCCGCTCCTCGGATCCTCAGGGCAGCCTCGCCGTCGCCGAACTCCTGAAGGACCGTGGCGTCACCACACAGGTGGTCACCACCCTCGACAGCGCCGCCGCGGCGGTCGGCCGCCCCGGCACCACCCTGCTCGTAACCACCCCCGATCTGCTGACGGCCCGGCAGCAGAGAGACCTGCGCGCGGCCACGGAGAGGACCTCCTCCCGCACCGTCCTCGTCGCCCCCGGAGCCCCGTCCGTCTCCACACTCGCCCCCGGGGTACGGGCGGGAAGGCGCACGGCCGTGTCGCCCCGCTCCCCGCAGTGTTCGCTGCCCGCCGCTCTCCGTGCCGTTGACGTCGAGTCCGGCGGACTGCGCTACACCACCGATGTCCCAGGCGCCGACGCCTGCTACCGCAGCAACGGTCAGCCCACTGTGCTCCGCCTCCCTGCTCCGGCGGGCGGCGACACCGTGGTGCTGGGCGCGCCCGACATCCTCCACAACGACCGCCTCGACAAGCAGGGCAACGCCTCGCTCGCCCTTCAACTGCTCGGCTCCCGGCCCCATCTCGTCTGGTACCTCCCCTCTCTCACCGATGCCTCGGCCACCGAAGGCGGCGAAAGCAGCTTCGTGGACCTGGTGCCTCCCGGCTGGCTTTGGGCAACGCTGCAACTCGCTCTCGCCGCCGGCCTCGCAGCCGTCTGGCGCGCCCGTCGACTGGGCCCCCTCGTGACCGAGCACCTCCCCGTCGCCGTCCGTGCCTCCGAAACCACCGAGGGCCGAGCGCGCCTCTACCGACGGGCCAACGCCCGCGAGCGCGCGTCTTCAGCCCTGCGCTCGGCCACCCGCATCCGCCTCGCCCCCCTCCTCGGCGTACCCGCCTACCGGGCTCACGCCTCCGACGCCCTGCTCCCAGCCGTCTCCACCCATCTGCCGATGACCAGCCGTGATTTCTCGGCTCTCCTCTTCGGCACCGCCCCCTCGGACGACGCCGGCCTCATCCGCCTGGCGGACGAACTCGACGCCCTCGAAAGAGAGGTACGCGCTTCATGAGCGCCCAGCCCGCAGAGACCCCAGACAGCGCCCGAGCCTCCCTCGAAGCCCTGCGCACCGAGATCGCGAAGGCGGTGGTCGGCCAGGACCCCGCCGTCACCGGACTCGTCGTAGCTCTTCTCTGCCGCGGTCATGTCCTGCTCGAGGGTGTCCCCGGGGTCGCCAAGACACTGCTGGTCCGCGCCCTCGCGGCCTCCCTCGAACTCGACACGAAGCGCGTCCAGTTCACACCTGACCTGATGCCGAGCGACGTTACCGGCTCACTTGTCTACGACGCCCGCACCTCCGAATTCTCCTTCCAGCCCGGCCCCGTCTTCACGAATCTGCTGCTTGCTGACGAGATCAACCGCACACCGCCGAAAACCCAGGCGTCCCTTCTGGAAGCGATGGAGGAGCGTCAGGTCACCGTCGACGGCACGCCCCGTGCTCTACCGGACCCCTTCCTGGTAGCAGCGACCCAGAACCCGGTCGAGTACGAGGGCACCTACCCCCTCCCCGAGGCACAGCTGGACCGGTTTCTCCTCAAGCTCACCGTCCCGCTCCCCTCCCGCGAGGACGAGATCGGCGTCCTGACCCGCCACGCCGACGGCTTCAACCCGCGCGACCTGCATGCAGCAGGGCTGCGCCCGGCCGCAGGCGCCGCCGATCTGGAGGCGGCCCGCGCCGCCGTGGCCAAGACCTCGGTGTCCGCCGAGATCACCGGCTATGTCGTCGATATCTGCCGTGCCACCCGTGAATCCCCCTCGCTCACTCTCGGCGTCTCTCCCCGAGGCGCCACCGCACTGCTCTCCACCGCTCGCGCCTGGGCCTGGCTCACCGGCCGGGACTATGTCATCCCCGACGACGTGAAGGCCCTGGCGCTGCCGACGCTCCGTCACCGCCTCCAACTCCGGCCCGAAGCCGAAATGGAGGGGGTCACCGCAGACTCCGTCATCACCTCGATCCTCGCCCACGTCCCCGTCCCCCGCTGAGGCGATGACCGTGGCCCTCACCGGACGAACCGCCCTGCTCGCCGCTCTCGGCTCGATCCCCATCGGCATCCTTGCGCCGAACTGGACCGGGGTTCTCGCCGTGAACGCTCCCCTCACGCTCGCAATTCTGTGCGACTACGCCCTGGCCGCGCCAGTGCGAAAGCTCCGTTTCACCCGAAGTGGTGATACGTCAGTTCGCTTGGGTGACAGCGCCGAAGCCCACCTCACCATCACGAATCCATCGAGCCGCCCCTTGCGCGCCCTCGTCAGAGACGCCTGGCCGCCCAGCAGTTGGGCTGCCGGGACCGAACAGGCCGCTGCACGCCACAAGTTGATCGTCCCCGCCGGGGAGCGCGGCCGGCTCACCACCGTGCTGCTGCCCACCCGACGCGGAGACCGCCATGCCGAACGGATCACCGTCCGCTCCTACGGGCCGCTCGGCCTGGCCGCCCGCCAGGGCAGCCACCGAGTTCCGTGGACAGTCCGCGTGCTGCCTCCCTTCGCCAGCCGGAAGCATCTGCCGTCCAAGCTGGCACGCCTGCGCGAACTCGACGGCCGCACCAGCGCACTGACCCGCGGTGAGGGCACCGAGTTCGACAGTCTCCGCGAGTACGTCCCCGGCGACGACACCCGCTCCATCGACTGGCGGGCCACCGCCCGCCGGAACACCGTGGCCGTACGCACCTGGCGGCCCGAACGGGACCGACACATCCTGATCGTCCTCGACACCGGCCGCACCTCGGCCGGCCGCGTCGGTGACGTACCGCGCCTTGACGCCTCGATGGACGCCGCCCTGCTCCTTGCCGCGCTCGCATCCCGGGCGGGCGACCGCGTGGATTTGCTGGCCTACGACCGCCGCACCCGTGCCCAGGTCCAAGGCCGCGCCGCAGGCGAACTTCTGCCCGCCCTGGTGAACGCCCTGGCCCCGCTGGAGCCCACGCTGGTGGAGACCGACGCCCGAGGCCTGAGCGCCACGGCGCTCGCGAACGCCCCGCGCCGCTCCCTGGTGGTGCTGCTGACGGGCCTGGACGCCACTCCGGTCGAAGAGGGCATTCTCCCCGTACTTCCACAGCTCACCCAGCGGCACACCGTCCTCCTGGCTTCGGTGGCCGACCCCCGTATCGAGCAGATGACGAAGGGCCGCGGCACAGTGGACGCGGTCTACGAGGCCGCCGCCGGCACCCAGGATCAAGAGCAGCGTCGGCGCACGGCGGAAAAGCTGAGCCGCCACAACGTGACGGTCGTCAACACCACCCCGGAGAATTTGGCACCAGCCCTCGCGGATGCCTACCTCGCGCTGAAGGCAGCGGGGCGCCTATAAGCCGCAGCCGGTCTGTGTCGGCGGGGTGCGGCTGGGGAACTTCGCTTTCGGAAGCCGTGAACGCAGAAAAGCCCCGCACCATAAGGTGCGGGGCTTTCCCACAATGATTGTTCGGCGGCGTCCTACTCTCCCACAGGGTCCCCCCTGCAGTACCATCGGCGCTGAAAGGCTTAGCTTCCGGGTTCGAAATGTAACCGGGCGTTTCCCTAACGCTATGACCACCGAAACACTATGAAGTTGCACAAACCGGTGACAGCACAGTTCGTTACTTCAGAACTAACACAGTGGACGCGAGCAACTGAGGACAAGCCCTCGGCCTATTAGTACCAGTCAGCTCCACCCGTTACCGGGCTTCCACATCTGGCCTATCAACCCAGTCGTCTACTGGGAGCCTTAACCAATCTAGTTGGTGGGAATACTCATCTCGAAGCAGGCTTCCCGCTTAGATGCTTTCAGCGGTTATCCTTTCCGAACGTAGCCAACCAGCCATGCCCTTGGCAGGACAACTGGCACACCAGAGGTTCGTCCGTCCCGGTCCTCTCGTACTAGGGACAGCCCTTCTCAATATTCCTACGCGCGCAGAGGATAGGGACCGAACTGTCTCACGACGTTCTAAACCCAGCTCGCGTACCGCTTTAATGGGCGAACAGCCCAACCCTTGGGACCGACTCCAGCCCCAGGATGCGACGAGCCGACATCGAGGTGCCAAACCATCCCGTCGATATGGACTCTTGGGGAAGATCAGCCTGTTATCCCCGGGGTACCTTTTATCCGTTGAGCGACAGCGCTTCCACAAGCCACTGCCGGATCACTAGTCCCGACTTTCGTCCCTGCTCGACCCGTCGGTCTCACAGTCAAGCTCCCTTGTGCACTTACACTCAACACCTGATTGCCAACCAGGCTGAGGGAACCTTTGGGCGCCTCCGTTACTCTTTAGGAGGCAACCGCCCCAGTTAAACTACCCATCAGACACTGTCCCTGATCCGGATCACGGACCGAGGTTAGACATCCAGCACGACCAGAGTGGTATTTCAAGATTGACTCCACACACACTGGCGTGCATGCTTCACAGTCTCCCACCTATCCTACACAAGCCGAACCGAACACCAATATCAAACTGTAGTAAAGGTCCCGGGGTCTTTCCGTCCTTCTGCGCGAAACGAGCATCTTTACTCGTAGTGCAATTTCACCGGGCCTATGGTTGAGACAGTCGAGAAGTCGTTACGCCATTCGTGCAGGTCGGAACTTACCCGACAAGGAATTTCGCTACCTTAGGATGGTTATAGTTACCACCGCCGTTTACTGGCGCTTAAGTTCTCAGCTTCGCCATGACGAATCATGACTAACCGGTCCCCTTAACGTTCCAGCACCGGGCAGGCGTCAGTCCGTATACATCGCCTTACGGCTTCGCACGGACCTGTGTTTTTAGTAAACAGTCGCTTCTCGCTGGTCTCTGCGGCCACCCCCAGCTCACGGAGTAAATCCGATCACCAGTGATGGCCCCCCTTCTCCCGAAGTTACGGGGGCATTTTGCCGAGTTCCTTAACCATAGTTCACCCGAACGCCTCGGTATTCTCTACCTGACCACCTGAGTCGGTTTAGGGTACGGGCCGCCATGAAACTCGCTAGAGGCTTTTCTCGACAGCATAGGATCATCCACTTCACCACAATCGGCTCGGCATCAGGTCTCAGACTATATGCACGACGGATTTACCTACCGTGCGTCCTACACCCTTACCCCGGGACAACCACCGCCCGGGCTGGACTACCTTCCTGCGTCACCCCATCGCTTACCTACTACCGCATTGGGCCGGCGGCTCCACCACTCCCCTTTGCCCGAAGGCTCCAGGGCGGCTTCACGGCCTTAGCATCAACGGATTCGATACTGGGCGTTTCAAAGCGGGTACCGGAATATCAACCGGTTGTCCATCGACTACGCCTGTCGGCCTCGCCTTAGGTCCCGACTTACCCTGGGCAGATCAGCTTGACCCAGGAACCCTTAGTCAATCGGCGCACACGTTTCTCACGTGTGTATCGCTACTCATGCCTGCATTCTCACTCGTGAACCGTCCACAACTCGCTTCCGCGGCTGCTTCACCCGGCACACGACGCTCCCCTACCCATCCACACTCCCGTTGGGGATATATGTGTGAATGACACGACTTCGGCGGTACGCTTGAGCCCCGCTACATTGTCGGCGCGGAATCACTTGACCAGTGAGCTATTACGCACTCTTTCAAGGGTGGCTGCTTCTAAGCCAACCTCCTGGTTGTCTCTGCGACTCCACATCCTTTCCCACTTAGCGTACGCTTAGGGGCCTTAGTCGATGCTCTGGGCTGTTTCCCTCTCGACCATGGAGCTTATCCCCCACAGTCTCACTGCCGCGCTCTCACTTACCGGCATTCGGAGTTTGGCTAAGGTCAGTAACCCGGTAGGGCCCATCGCCTATCCAGTGCTCTACCTCCGGCAAGAAACACACGACGCTGCACCTAAATGCATTTCGGGGAGAACCAGCTATCACGGAGTTTGATTGGCCTTTCACCCCTAACCACAGGTCATCCCCCAGGTTTTCAACCCTGGTGGGTTCGGTCCTCCACGAAGTCTTACCTCCGCTTCAACCTGCCCATGGCTAGATCACTCCGCTTCGGGTCTAGAGCGTGCAACTCATGCGCCCTATTCGGACTCGCTTTCGCTACGGCTTCCCCACACGGGTTAACCTCGCTACACACCGCTAACTCGCAGGCTCATTCTTCAAAAGGCACGCAGTCACGACGCACTGAGTAAACTCAATGCGCGACGCTCCCACGGCTTGTAGGCACACGGTTTCAGGTACTATTTCACTCCGCTCCCGCGGTACTTTTCACCATTCCCTCACGGTACTATCCGCTATCGGTCACCAGGGAATATTTAGGCTTAACGGGTGGTCCCGCCAGATTCACACGGGATTTCTCGGGCCCCGTGCTACTTGGGTGTTGCACAAGCAAGCCGTTGATGTTTCAGCTACGGGGGTCTTACCCTCTACGCCGGACCTTTCGCATGTCCTTCGCCTACACCAACGGTTTCTGACTCGCCCAACAGCCGGCAGACTGTTGAAGTGCAATCCCACAACCCCGTATGCGCAACCCCTGCCGGGTATCACACGCATACGGTTTGGCCTCATCCGGTTTCGCTCGCCACTACTCCCGGAATCACGGTTGTTTTCTCTTCCTGCGGGTACTGAGATGTTTCACTTCCCCGCGTTCCCTCCACATACCCTATGTGTTCAGGTATGGGTGACAGCCCATGACGACTGCCGGGTTTCCCCATTCGGAAACCCCCGGATCAAAGCCTGGTTGACGGCTCCCCGGGGACTATCGTGGCCTCCCACGTCCTTCATCGGTTCCTGGTGCCAAGGCATCCACCGTGCGCCCTTAAAAACTTGCCCACAGATGCTCGCGTCCACTGTGCAGTTCTCAAGCAACGACCAGCCACCCATCACCCCGCTCCGAAGAACGAGTGCACTGGGGCCGGCATCGCGAAGATAAGGACCGAAGTCCGTACCCTCAGATACCCAACAGCGTGCCCGACCCGGCCAATCCAGACTGTGTTCCACGCCGAAGCAGTACTAACAGTCCCAACCAACCGTGCCGAATAGTCAACGTTCCACCCATGAGCAACCAGCACCGGACGTTCGCCGATGAACTGGCCTCTGACCAAACCGAAGCCTGGTAAGAAGTGCTCCTTAGAAAGGAGGTGATCCAGCCGCACCTTCCGGTACGGCTACCTTGTTACGACTTCGTCCCAATCGCCAGTCCCACCTTCGACAGCTCCCTCCCACAAGGGGTTGGGCCACCGGCTTCGGGTGTTACCGACTTTCGTGACGTGACGGGCGGTGTGTACAAGGCCCGGGAACGTATTCACCGCAGCAATGCTGATCTGCGATTACTAGCAACTCCGACTTCATGGGGTCGAGTTGCAGACCCCAATCCGAACTGAGACCGGCTTTTTGAGATTCGCTCCGCCTCACGGCATCGCAGCTCATTGTACCGGCCATTGTAGCACGTGTGCAGCCCAAGACATAAGGGGCATGATGACTTGACGTCGTCCCCACCTTCCTCCGAGTTGACCCCGGCGGTCTCCTGTGAGTCCCCATCACCCCGAAGGGCATGCTGGCAACACAGGACAAGGGTTGCGCTCGTTGCGGGACTTAACCCAACATCTCACGACACGAGCTGACGACAGCCATGCACCACCTGTATACCGACCACAAGGGGGCACCTATCTCTAGGTGTTTCCGGTATATGTCAAGCCTTGGTAAGGTTCTTCGCGTTGCGTCGAATTAAGCCACATGCTCCGCTGCTTGTGCGGGCCCCCGTCAATTCCTTTGAGTTTTAGCCTTGCGGCCGTACTCCCCAGGCGGGGAACTTAATGCGTTAGCTGCGGCACCGACGACGTGGAATGTCGCCAACACCTAGTTCCCAACGTTTACGGCGTGGACTACCAGGGTATCTAATCCTGTTCGCTCCCCACGCTTTCGCTCCTCAGCGTCAGTAATGGCCCAGAGATCCGCCTTCGCCACCGGTGTTCCTCCTGATATCTGCGCATTTCACCGCTACACCAGGAATTCCGATCTCCCCTACCACACTCTAGCCTGCCCGTATCGAATGCAGACCCGGGGTTAAGCCCCGGGCTTTCACATCCGACGTGACAAGCCGCCTACGAGCTCTTTACGCCCAATAATTCCGGACAACGCTTGCGCCCTACGTATTACCGCGGCTGCTGGCACGTAGTTAGCCGGCGCTTCTTCTGCAGGTACCGTCACGTCCGGGAAAACCCAGTCGCTTCTTCCCTGCTGAAAGAGGTTTACAACCCGAAGGCCGTCATCCCTCACGCGGCGTCGCTGCATCAGGCTTTCGCCCATTGTGCAATATTCCCCACTGCTGCCTCCCGTAGGAGTCTGGGCCGTGTCTCAGTCCCAGTGTGGCCGGTCGCCCTCTCAGGCCGGCTACCCGTCGTCGCCTTGGTAGGCCATTACCCCACCAACAAGCTGATAGGCCGCGGGCTCATCCTTCACCGCCGGAGCTTTTAACCCCTCCCCATGCAGGGAAGAGTGTTATCCGGTATTAGACCCCGTTTCCAGGGCTTGTCCCAGAGTGAAGGGCAGATTGCCCACGTGTTACTCACCCGTTCGCCACTAATCCACCCCGAAGGGCTTCATCGTTCGACTTGCATGTGTTAAGCACGCCGCCAGCGTTCGTCCTGAGCCAGGATCAAACTCTCCATGAATGTTTGCTCGTAATCGAGCTCACACACACTTAGAGCGGAACAGATCGGGCCGGAATATGGCCCGCTGTCCTCAGCGTCCTCGCTGTGTTCGCCTGACCACCACAAGGGCGGCCAGGACTTTTCAAAGGAACCACCAACCCACCAGAGGTGGGCCGGGGTATCAACATATCTGGCGTTGACTTTTGGCACGCTGTTGAGTTCTCAAGGAACGGACGCTTCCTTTGTACTCACCCTCGCGGGCTTTCCTCCGGGCGGCTATCGTTCGGTACTTCGTGTTTCCAACCCTACCAGATCCGTTTTCCGTTCCGTTTCCGGTTCGTTTTGTTTCTGGTGGCCGATTGGAGTGGCCTTTGCCTTTCGGCTTGCCCCGACTTTATCAGAAGCATTTCGGCCGAGCTAATCGGCTTCGTGGTTCGAATGTGAATCGAGAGGCTCTCAGGAACGCAATTTCCTCGAGAGCGAGATAGACACTAACCGTTGCTGAGCGATCATGTCCAACTCGTGCAACCGTTTAAATCTACTGCCCCGCAGCGCCTGTGTCAACAGTCTTTGGGGGGCGGACAGGACAGTACCAGGTCAGCGGGTGTGGGCGCACATCACGCTGCGGTGGGCAGCTCCGCGCTCCGGTCGAGCTGTTCGACGTCTCCTCGGTCTCCGGCTCGGGCTGCCCGGGCGCCCAGGACGTAGACGTAGGCGAGGAATGCGAGCTCAGCGAGAACGCCGATGGTGATGCGGGCCCAAGTGGCCAGGCCGGAGGGCGTGACGAAGCCTTCGATCAGGCCGGAGACGAAGAGGACCAGTGCCAGGCCTATAGCCATGCCGATGGCGGCGCGCCCCTCTTCGGCGAGCGCTGCTCGGCGCGTGCGCGGGCCGGGGTCGATGAGGGTCCAGCCGAGGCGCAGGCCCGTACCTGCTGCGACGAACACCGCGGTGAGTTCGAGCAGGCCGTGAGGGATGACCAGGCCCAGGAAGGTGTCCAGGCGGCCGGCTGAGGACATCAGCCCGATGCCGACGCCGAGGTTCAGCATGTTGAGGAAGAGGATCCAGATCACCGGGAAGCAGAGGAACGCGCCCAGGACCAGGCACATGGCCGCGGCCTGGGCGTTGTTCGTCCAGACCTGGGCCGCGAAGGAAGCGGCGGGGTTGCTGGAGTAGTACGTCTCGTACTGACCACCGGGGCGGGTCATTTCTCGGAGTTCGGCGGGGGCGGCGATCGCCGACTGAACTTCGGGGTGGGTGGAGATCCACCAGCCGATGAGGACGGCGACGGCAGTGGAAAGCAGGGCTGTGGGGACCCACCAGTGGCGCGAGCGGTAGACCGCGGCGGGAAAGCCGGCGGTGAGGAAGCGTGCCGCGTCGCGCCAGGACGCCCGGCGGGTGCCTGTCACGGTGGCGCGGGCACGGGCTACCAGCTGGGTGAGGCGCGCCGCGAGCGTGGGGTCGGGGGCGCTGGACTGGATCAAGGAGAGATGGGTGGCCGTGCGCTGGTAGAGAGCGACGAGTTCGTCGGCTTCGGCGCCGGTCAGACGGCGGCCACGGCGCAGGAGATGGTCCAGTCTGTCCCACTCTGCGTGGTGCGCGGTCACGAAGACGTCGAGGTCCATGGTCGGCTGCTGCTCCAGGCACTGGGTCCGTACGGTCCGTACTGCGCGGCGCGCGCTGCGGGCCAGCTTGGCAGACTGGGGATCCAGGGGGCAGGGAAGGGCGGCGGAGGGTGGGATTCCGGTGACTGAGCTTGTTACGGGGGACGCGGTAGTACTGGCGCTGCGGCCGGCGAGGCTGCCGAGTCGGGCGCTTGCTCTGGTCATCGACATGGCGGTGGTCTGGGCGGCGTATCTCGCGGTGTCGATCGGGCTTGCGATAGCCACCGCCTCGTTGGACGAGGCGGCCGGGATGGCCATCGCCGTGGCGTCGTTCCTGCTGGTGCTGGTAGGTGCGCCGATAGCGGTGGAGACGCTGACGCACGGTCGGTCGCTGGGGAAGATGGCGTGCGGGCTGCGGGTGGTGCGGGACGACGGAGGGCCGATCCGGTTCCGCCATGCGCTGGTGCGGGGGGCGGTGGGGGTGGTGGAGATCCTGATGACGTTCGGAGTCGTTGCGTGCCTCGCCTCGCTGGTGTCGGAGCGGGGGCGGCGAGTGGGGGACGTGTTCGCCGGGACGCTTGTCGTACGGGAGAGGGTGTCGGCGGGTCGGGTGGCTGCGGTGCCGCCGCCCCCGCCCTGGCTTGTGGGGCGGTTCGCCGGGCTCGATCTGTCCGGGGTGCCGGACGGGCTGTGGCTCGCGGTGCGGCAGTACCTGACGCGCTTGGGGCAGCTGGACGCGCAGGTGAGCGCGTCCATGGCACAGCGGCTGGCGGGGGACATGGCGGCGCGTACGGGGGCGCCGGTGCCGGAGGGGGTGCCCGCGGCGGCGTACTTGGCGGCGGTCGTCAGTGAGCGGCAGGGGCGGGATGTGCAGCGGGCGTTCGGAGGGGTGGCGAGGGTGGGTGCGGCCGCGGGTCCTGGGCCTGGGGCCCGTCCGGGCGTTAGCCCTCGGCTTGGTCCTGGACCCGGCACTGGCCCTGGGCAGGATGCCGGTGCGCGGACTGGTGGGGCAGCGGGCCCCGGTAGCCGATCGAGTGCGGATACGCCGGAGCGGGGTGCGTCGGCCGGGACCGGGTTTGCGCCGCCTGCTTGAGGTGGAACCGAGGGGTCTTACCCCGCCCCTTCCCGTAACTGGGGCGAGCCCCAGACCCCGGAAGGGCTTGAGTGCCGCGACTGGAGCTGCACGGCGCGGCCGGTCCACCGGGACCGGACCCCGGAGCAGCTGGAGTTCGGCGAATACGGCCGCCCAATTCCGGGCTGCATGCGTGCGGGCTCCGCCTCACCAAGCCCGCCCTGTCCCGGGCCGCTTGACCTGCCGGGCTTCGTCCATGCTGCGTGCAGCGACGCCGGATCTTCGCGCTACCCGGCTCGCGGCTTGAGTTGCTGGGCCGCCCGGGCATGGGGCCGACACTCGGTCAGGGTCGGGGAGACGGTGGGGTTTCGAGGTGTTCCAGTTCCAGGCCGGGGGCTGAGAGGACCACGTCGCCCGCGATGTGGATCTGGTGCTGCTCGCCGGTGTCCAGGGCGTTGACCTGGTACTCGTCCACGATCAGAAGGCCATTGTCAGTGGCATGCGCTTCACTCTTCAGCAAGGCCCAGGACTGGTCGATCGTGCGGGGAGCCAGGACGGGGTCGGTGAGGGCGACGAGGCGGACACGAGTGGCGGGGGAAGAGGGGGTGAGGCGCAGCAGACGAGTCGTGGCAACCAGGAATGCGGGGGAGGTGCCGGTGAAGGCATGGGCGGAGGCATTGCCTTCAGTGGCGTGAACGCCGGTGGGGTCGGTGCGGACCCAGGTGACGCCGTCGATGGCGGCGCCGCGCACCTGCCAGCTCGCGGCGTGCAGTTCCAGGCGGATGGGGCGGCCGAGTTCGTCGATGGCCAGGTCGACGGAGCCGGCGTGGTCGCCGGAGGGAGTGGTGATCTGGGAGACGTAGCGCCAGCCGGAGGGGCCGGGGGCGCAGTGGAAGTGTTCTTCTCCGAGAGGGGTGTGGTCATGGGGGTCGTGGAGCGAATAGCGGCCGCGGGGCATGAGCTGGCGTCCTTCGGGGTCCGACACGGGGCAGGCCCCCGGCACGGGGGTGCGGGGGCCTGCCGGAAAACTGCTGCCTACTGCTGAGCTTGTGGCTCAGTAGCGGTAGTGGTCGGGCTTGTAGGGGCCTTCGACCTCGACGCCGATGTAGGCGGCCTGCTCGGGGCGCAGCGTGGTGAGTTTGACGCCGAGGGCGTCGAGGTGGAGGCGGGCGACCTTCTCGTCGAGGTGCTTGGGCAGCACGTAGACGTCGGTCGGGTACTCCTGGGGCTTCGTGAACAGCTCGATCTGGGCCAGGGTCTGGTCCGCGAAGGAGTTGGACATGACGAACGAGGGGTGGCCGGTGGCGTTGCCCAGGTTCAGCAGGCGTCCCTCGGAGAGGAGGATGAGGACCTTGCCGTCGGGGAAGGTCCAGGTGTGAACCTGCGGCTTGACCTCGTCCTTGACGATGCCGGGGACGGCGGCGAGGCCGGCCATGTCGATCTCGTTGTCGAAGTGACCGATGTTGCCGACGATGGCCTGGTGCTTCATCTTGGCCATGTCCGCGGCCATGACGATGTCCTTGTTGCCGGTCGTGGTGATGAAGATGTCGGCGATGGCGATCACGTCGTCGAGCGTCGCCACCTGGTAGCCGTCCATGGCCGCCTGCAGCGCGCAGATCGGGTCGATCTCGGTGACGATGACGCGGGCGCCCTGGCCTCGCAGCGACTCCGCGCAGCCCTTGCCGACATCGCCGTAACCACAGACGACGGCGACCTTGCCGCCGATCAGCACGTCGGTGGCGCGGTTGATGCCGTCGATCAGGGAGTGGCGGCAGCCGTACTTGTTGTCGAACTTCGACTTCGTCACGGCGTCGTTCACGTTGATCGCCGGGAAGAGGAGGGTGCCGTCACGGTGCATCTCGTAAAGACGGTGGACACCCGTCGTCGTCTCCTCGGTGACGCCGCGGATCTCGGAGGCGAGCTGGGTCCACTTCTGCGGGCTCTCGCCGAGGGTGCGGTTCAGGAGGCGCAGGATGTGGGCGTACTCCTCGCTGTCCGCGGTGGCCGGGTCCGGGGCGGAGCCGGCCTTCTCGAACTCGACGCCCTTGTGGACCAGGAGGGTGGCGTCACCACCGTCGTCGAGGATCATGTTCGGGCCGCCGGTGGGCGTGTTCGGCCAGGTCAGGGCCTGCTCCGTGCACCACCAGTACTCCTCCAGGCTCTCGCCCTTCCAAGCGAAGACCGGGACGCCGGCCGGGGCGTCGGGGGTGCCGTTCGGGCCGACCGCGATGGCGGCGGCGGCGTGGTCCTGGGTGGAGAAGATGTTGCAGGAAGCCCAGCGGACATCGGCGCCCAGCGCGACCAGCGTCTCGATGAGAACGGCGGTCTGCACCGTCATGTGCAGGGAGCCGGTGATGCGGGCGCCGGCGAGCGGCTGGGTGGCGGCGTACTCCCTGCGGATCGACATCAGGCCGGGCATCTCGTGCTCGGCGAGCGTGATCTCCTTGCGGCCGAAAACGGCAAGGGAGAGGTCGGCGACCTTGAAGTCCTGGCCGGTGGCGACAGTCGTCATGCGAGCTGCTCCTCGTGGATTGGTTCGAGGTGGGTACGGCTGACTCTGCGGCGGCGGGCATACGAGTGCCCGGGCGCTCGCAGCGCAGTCCGTCGGAGGCCCTCTCTCCCTCGGCCGGTCACTGACCGCCCGACCGCCATCAGCAGCGACGTCTGGCTAGGTCACGAATCTACACCGATCAGTCCAGTCGGCCCCAGCCGCCCTGGTCAGGAGTGGGGCCGAGGGGGTGGGGGCCGGGCGAGCGGCAGGGGCTGCCTGATGGACTTTCGTCCTGGCGGGGTGGTGTTGCACCATGCCTGGGCAGCCAGAACACGGGAACGCACGCGCGACAAGGAGATATCACGTGACGAGTACGTCCGGCCCCCAGGGAGGCGGAGAGGTGAGCGGGCGTAAGCAGCTCAGGTTGCTCGCGGTCACCGCCTGCCCACCGACATCGCTCATACGTACATGGCGGCGGAGAAGCTGACGCAGGCCGCCGAGCGTCTCGGCGCGGAGATGAAGGTGGAGACGCAAGGATCCATCGGCGCTGAGAATGTGCTCTCTGACAACGATGTCAAGCATGCCGACGGGATCGTCGCCGCGGCCGACAAGGATGTTGATCTCAGTCGGTTCGTGGGCAAGAAGGTGCTGGTCGTGGGGGTGGCCGACGGGATTCGTCAGCCCGAGCGGCAGTCCGGGCGGCGGAGGGTTCAGGTTCGACGTCACGGTGCCCGGGGGGCGGATGTTCGTGCTGGGGGACAACCGCGGAAATTCCGTGGATTCGCGCTCCTTCCTCTCGGAACAGTCCGGCACGGTGGCGGTCGGGGCGGTGCGGAGCCGGGTACTGGACGACTGGATGGTGCCGGTTCTGCTCATCGGCGCCGCGGCGACCGGCGTCGTCCTGGGGCTGACCGGGGCGGGGCCAGCGGTGGCGTTCCTGGTCGTACGGCGCCGATCCGCCCGCCCAGCGTCTGTACCTGTGCCGGTACAGACGTAGCGCGCAGGCCCCCGCCGATGTGGTCGGCGGGGGCCTGCGGACGGGGTGCTCGGGGTGTGCCGGGGTGCGGCAGTCAGTGGGGGGCCGGGCCGCCCGGGGTTGTGGCCGGGTTGTCGCCTGCCGCGGCTGTCGTCTCGCTGTAGATGTCCGGCTCCAGGTAGATCACCCGGGCGATCGGGACCGCCACCCGGATCCGCTCCTCGGCCGCGTTGATCGCGTGGGCGACCTCCGTCGCCGTGTTGTCGTGCCGGACCGCGATCTTGGCGGCCACCAGCAGCTCCTCCGGGCCGAGGTGAAGCGTACGCATGTGGATGAGGCGGGTGACGGTGTCGCCGTCGACGACCGCCGCCTGGATCTTGTCCACGTCCTCGGTGCCCGCGGCCTCGCCCAGGAGCAGCGACTTGGTCTCGGCCGCCAGGATGACCGCGATGATGATCAGCAGGACACCGATGCAGAGGGTGCCGATGCCGTCCCAGACGCCGTCACCGGTGGCCAGGGCGAGGCTCACACCGGCAAGAGCCAGGATCAGGCCGACCAGTGCGCCGAGGTCCTCCAGGAGGATGACCGGCAGCTCGGGGGCCTTCGCGCGGCGGACGAACTCCTTCCAGGACAGCTTGCCCCGTACGGCGTTGGACTCCTGGATGGCCGTACGGAAGGAGAACGACTCCGCGATGATCGCGAAGATGAGGACGCCGACCGGCCAGTACCAGGCCTCGATCGCGTGCGGGTCCTTGATCTTCTCGTAGCCCTCGTAGATGGCGAACATGCCACCGACGGAGAAGAGCACGATGGAGACCAGGAAGGCATAGATGTATCGCTCGCGCCCGTAGCCGAAGGGGTGCTGGGGGGTCGCCTCGCGCTTGGCCTTCTTGCCGCCGAGCAGCAGCAGGCCCTGGTTGCCCGAGTCGGCGAGCGAGTGCACGCTCTCCGCGAGCATCGAGGACGAGCCACTGAAGAGGAACGCCACGAACTTGGCTACTGCGATCGCGAGGTTGGCGGCGAGTGCCGCCACAATCGCCTTGGTTCCGCCTGACGCACTCATGGGTGCAGGGTGTCCCTTCCTTGGTGCCGCGGCCCTGGCGCCGCCGTACGGCCGCACATTGTTGCAGCTTGCCTGCGTGGCCCGTGCGGTCGGTGTGCGCGTGGATACGTCAGACCACCACTGTGGCCCGGAAGACCATGCCCGTACCGGACAAATCGACGACCTCCCCGGCGGGTACGAAGGCCGACTCCCCCGGAGCGAGATCGAGTTCACCCGCGCGGACCCTGCCCGCCGTGCAGAGCAGGATCTGCGGGGTCGCGGACGGCAGGGTGCTCGGCGCGGCGCCTTCGGCCAGGACGTGGCGGGAGAGCCGGAACTCGTCGATCGGGGTGGCGTAGAGCTCCTCGCCGTCGGGGGCCGCCTCGGGGCGCAGGACACGGGGATCGCTCGCCTCGAAGCGCACGATGCGCAGCAGCTCGGGGACGTCGACGTGCTTGGGGGTCAGGCCGCAGCGCAGGACGTTGTCGGAGTTCGCCATGATCTCCACGCCGAGGCCGCTGAGGTAGGCGTGCGGCACCCCGGCTCCGAGGAAAAGGGCCTCCCCCGGCTGGAGTTGTACGTGGTTGAGCAGCATCGCGGCGATGACGCCGGGGTCGCCCGGGTAGTGGTGCGCGAGTACGGCGTACGGGGCGTACGCGCCGCCTAGGCGCTCGGCAGCGGTCGCGGCTGCCGTGACGGTCTCGGCCATCTCGGTGCGGTCCGCGGTCAGTACGGCGGTGAGGACCTCGCGCAGCGCGGCCTCCTCGGGGTGGGCGTGCAGCAGGTCGACGTACGGCTTCAGGGAGTCGACTTCGAGTGCGGCGAGCGCTTCGGCCGCCTCATCGGGTGCGCGGAAGCCGCACAGGCCCTCGAAGGGGGTGAGCGCGCAGACCAGTTCGGGCTTGTGGTTGGCGTCCTTGTAGTTGCGGTGCGGGGCGTCGATCGGCACGCCGGCGCTCTCCTCGGCGGCGTATCCCTCCTGCGCCTGGGACAGGTCCGGGTGGACCTGGAGGGACAGGGGGGCGCCGGCCGCGAGGAGTTTGAGGAGGAAGGGGAGGCGCGGCCCGAACTTGGCCACGGTGGCGGCGCCCAGTTCCTGGTCCGGGTCCGCCGCGATGACGTCGGAGAGGGCGGTCTGTGGCGCTGCCGATCCGGCGCCGCGCGTGATGCGCGAGGGGGCTCCCGGGTGGGCGCCCATCCACATCTCGGCCTGCGGTTCGCCGGTGGGGGCGGTGCCGAGCAGGGCCGGGATGGCGGTCGTGGAGCCCCAGGCGTAGGGGCGCACGGTGTTCGAGAGGCGGTCCATGGGGGTCCCCTGCGTGTGGTGATGTGGTGACGGTGCCCGCGTGACAGTGCTGTGCCGGCGTGACGGTGCCTGAGGGGGCTCAGGCGGTGCTGGACCTCATGATCGCCTTGTGGAAGCGAGCGCCAGGTAAACGGCGGCGAAATCCGTGATGGCGAGCAGTTCTGCGAGGTTCTCCAGCTCGCCGCCCTCCTCCGGTTCCAGCTCGCTGATGGCCGTGTCGTGGCTCAGCGCGAGCTCGCGGGCGGCCGGCGCCGCGGAGATCCCGCCGGTGGGCCGGTCGCGGAGGAGCACCACGCGGGCGTGCAGGGCCTGCTGCTCGTCGACCCGGTCACGGAAGAAGTCCTCCGGGTCGGAGCCCGCCGCGAAGGTCCCCGCGAGCAGTACGCCGTGGGCGGGCAGCGCCTCGGGCAGCTCGGCGGCCAGGGCGGGACGGCCGGCCAGCTCCGCCAGTACGGCGGCGAACCGGCGGCCCGCGGGACCCGCGTACGCCCCCTCGGCCCAGATGAGCGGGAGCGAGTCCGCGAGCTCGGCGGCGAGCGTCTTGGCCGGGTTGCCGTACGTCGCGATGGCCGGCCCGCAGCGTTCCGCGGTGCGGTCGAGGCGGTCGGCGACGAGCCGCAGGGTGTCCGGAGGCGCGGTGATCACGCCGACGCGGTCGCACAGGACCAGCAGCGGTGTCAGCAGGGCCCAGAGCGCGCCCGGGCCGGTGGCGGCGCCCTCGTCGTACTCCTCGTACGGCGCGGTCGCCATCGGTACGACGAGGCCGTGTACGCCGTTGACGGACTCGCTCAGCGGTGAACGCTCCGGGGCCACGGCGACGACCGTGCAGCCGCGCCGGTACGCCTGCTCGGCGAGAAGGGCGAGGCCGGGCTCGGCGCCGTCCGTGGTGACGAGGAGGAGAAGGTCCACGGAGCCCGCCCAGCCGGGGAGCGCCCAGCGCAGGGCGCCGGCGGCGGCGGCGACGCCGGTGGAGTGCAGTCGAGTGACGGGGCAGGCGGGGGCGGCGAGCGCGGTGAGCAGGTCGGCGACGCCGGCTGCGGCGGTGCCTGGGCCGGCGATCAGTACGGCTCGGGGGCGGCCCTCCGGCTGGATCTCGGCCAGGCCGGCCTCGGCGGCGTGGCGGGCGGCGGTACGTACGCGGGCGCCTGCTTCGGCGGCGACGCGCAGCAGGCCGCGACGGTCGGCGCGGGCCAGGGACTCCGGGTCGTCCAGCAACGACTCGTCGAGCATGGTGCGGGCCTCCGATCGCCTGGCGCGCGGCGTGTGGCCGTGCGCGGGGGTGGTGGGGGTGGGTACGCGGGCCTGGTCAGGCGGGGCGGCGGGCCTCGTCCACGAGGAGTACCGGAATGCCGTCCCGTACCGGGTAGGCCAGACCGCAGTCCTTGCTGGTGCAGATCAGCTCGGGCGTGTCCGCGGTGGACGCGTCGCTCAGCGGCGCGTGGCAGGCGGGGCAGGCGAGGATCTCCAGGAGGCCGGCTTCGAGCGGCATGGGGTGGGTCCCTTCGAGCAATGCGGGTGCGGGTGCGGGTGCGGGTGCGGGTGCGGGTGCGGGGTGCGGACGGCCGCCGTACGGATTGGGCCACGTCAGCGTACCGCTGGGTGGGGGGGCGGTGCGGTGTGACGGGGCGGGCGGGGGCGGGGCGGAGCGGGGTGAGGCGGGCGGGGTGGCGCTGCGCGGACTGTTCCCCTCCCCGCCCCTTCCCGAAACTGGGGCTCCGCCCCAGACCCCGGTCCTCAAACGCCGGACGGGCTGGAAGTGCCGGGGTGGTGGAAGTACCGGACGGGGGGGACGTGCCGGACGGGCTGGAAGTACCGGAGGTGGTGGAAGTACCGGACGGGGGGAGTGCCGGACGCGGTGGAAGTGACGGAAGTGCCGGGCGGGGTGGGGTTATGCCCGGATCAAGGTCAGGGCCTCGTCCCTCGTCTTGGCCATCGTGGGCTCGTCCCTCGCCTCCACGTTCAGGCGCAGCAGCGGCTCCGTGTTGGAGGGGCGGAGGTTGAACCACCAGTCGGCGGCTGTGATCGTCAGGCCGTCGAGTTCGTCGATGGTGATGCCCTCGCGGCCCTCGTACGCCGCCCTGACCGCCGCCAGGCGGCCCATCTGGTCGTCGACGGTGGAGTTGATCTCGCCGGAGGACGCGTAGCGGTCGTACTGGGCGACGAGGCCGGACAGGGTGCCCTGCTGGCCTCCGAGGGCGGCGAGGACGTGGAGGGCCGCCAGCATGCCGGTGTCGGCGTTCCAGAAGTCGCGGAAGTAGTAGTGCGCCGAGTGCTCGCCGCCGAAGATCGCGCCGGTGCGCGCCATCTCCTCCTTGATGAACGAGTGGCCGACGCGGGTACGGACCGCGGTGCCGCCGTTCTCCTTGACGACCTCCGGGACCGACCACGAGGTGATCAGGTTGTGGATGACGATGCCCTTGCCGCCGTTGCGGGCCAGCTCGCGCGCGGCGACCAGCGCCGTGATCGCGGACGGCGAAATGCCCTCGCCCCGCTCGTCCACGACGAAGCAGCGGTCGGCGTCGCCGTCGAAGGCAAGGCCCAGGTCGGCGCCGCTCTCGCGGACCTTCGCCTGGAGGTCGACGATGTTCTTCGGGTCGAGCGGGTTCGCCTCGTGGTTCGGGAAGGTGCCGTCGAGCTCGAAGTAGAGGGGGATCAGGGTGAGGGGCAGGGACTCGAAGACCGTGGGGACCGTGTGGCCGCCCATGCCGTTGCCCGCGTCGACCACGACCTTCAGGGGGCGCATCGAGGTGAGGTCGACCAGGGAGAGGAGATGGGCCGCGTAGTCGGTCAACGTGTCGCGCTGCGTGAGAGTTCCTGGTACGCCGGCGATCGTGTCCGCCGGGACACCGGTCCGCGACCACTCCTCCACCAGCGCGCGGATGTCCGCCAGCCCCGTGTCCTGGCCCACCGGGGCCGCACCGGCCCGGCACATCTTGATGCCGTTGTACTGCGCGGGGTTGTGCGACGCCGTGAACATCGCGCCCGGCAGACCGAGTTGGCCGGAGGCGAAGTACAGCTGGTCGGTGGAGCAGAGCCCGATCTCGGTGACGTCCACGCCGCGCGCGGCCGCCCCGCGGGCGAACGCCCGCGAGAGGCCGGGCGACGAGGGCCGCATGTCATGACCGGTGACGATCGCGGTGGCGCCCGTCACCTGCGCGAAGGCGGCTCCGAAGAGCTCGGCCAGCGACTCGTCCCACTGATCGGGGACCACTCCGCGCACGTCGTACGCCTTGACGATCTGCGACAGATCAGCAGCCACGGCCAACCCTCCTGAAAAGTTCGTCCTGCCCGGTCCCCGGCAACGCTACCCGCTGGGGCTCAGAAGCTGTTGTCCAAGTCCCGCTGGATCGGCTCGGGGCGTCTGGTGCGGTCGATCGCAAGGCGCCGGAGTGTTTTCAGGTGGGGTCTCCCCTGCTCGAACGGAGTTGAGAGCTTGGGGAAGGAGCCATTAGGGCATTTCGGCAACGCAGCGAGCGGCCGTGCCAGGCGTCCCGAGCCCAGCGGGAGTTGGACAACAGCTGCTCAGGGGGCGGGGCGGGAGTCCGGACTTCAGGGCTCGGGAGAGCGCAGGACCCGCAGGTGACCGCGGCGCGCGACCTCCATCGGGTCCGCGGTGCGCGCCCGGCCGGCCGCTGGAGCCGGGCCGGCCGCGCGCTCATGGGGCCTGGCGGCCTCACGTACGGCGTTGGCGAGCGCCTCAAGGTCGTCGCCGCTGGGGCGCGAGGGGGCCGACCCGTCGACGAGCCGGAGGACTTCCCAGCCGCGTGGGGCGGTCAGCCGATCCGAGTGCTCGGCGCACAGGTCGTAACAGTGGGGCTCGGCGTAGGTGGCGAGCGGACCGAGGACTGCGGTCGAGTCCGCGTAGACGTACGTCAGTGTCGCGACAGCAGGGCGGCCGCACGCGGTGCGCGAACAGCGACGTACAGGGCTCACGATGTTGGACGCTACCGCACTCTTGAGCGGGCCGCGACGACTCTCCCCGGCGTCACTCAGCCGTGTCGTGGCGTGCGCTGCGGCCGGGCGCCCTTCCGGGCAACTGACCTGACCTGCGCGGAGACCGGGCGGCACGGGGGGGTGATCGAGTGCTACCCGGTCGCCACTTGGGGCAAATGCCTTCAACCCGCGCGAGATCGACGGTCACCTATGGGCGTGAAATCGAGCCCAATCTTGGCTGGAATGCTCAATATGCGACATGCGGTGGCGGGGTCCTCCGCCGTGATCCGTCCGCCCTGATGAGAGCTACCCTGCGTCAGTGATGGACAGTCCCGTACCTCCCAGCCCCGCAGGACCGGGGCCCCGCCGGCGCGACCGCCACGGCCGGGGCATGCGCGGCCCGGTCGCCCCGCCCCAGGTGCCCCTCTCGACGAGCAGGGCCGCCGCTTTCGGCGACCTCGTGCAGGACTCGGTGGAGCGCCTGGAACGACGCTGGCCGCAGCTCGCGGAAGTCGACTTCCTGGTGCTGGACGTGCCGCCTACCGCGGGCGACGAGGCCGGCTCGGGGAGCTGGCCCGGCGAGTCGGTGCCGCTGGGGGGCGTGACGCCCGCGACGAGCGCCCACCCGGCGCGGATCGTGGTCTACCGGCGCCCGGTGGAGATCCGTACCAAGAGCCGGGACGACCGCGCCCTGTTCGTCCACGAGATCGTCGTGGAACAGGTCGCGGAATTGCTCGGCCTGGCGCCGGAGTCGGTCGATCCGCGGTACGGACAAGACTGAGGCAGCAGCCAGGAGGCAGGGGGCCGGCCCTGGTCGCTCAGTCGTCGAGTACGGACAGGTCCTGTTCGGCTTCCGGCACCGCGACCGTCCCGCGGTCGTCCGGCATCGTCTGCACGGTGAACATCGGGATGCCGTCCTCGGGCAGTTCCAGCGAGCGTGAGGCGTGCACCGAACCTCCCGACTGCGGTTCGACGGTCAGCGCGTACGAGCCCCTCAGCCCGGACGGCACCGGCGGCTTGCCGATCGCGAGCGTCGTGCCCGCCTTGACGGTGTACGTCTCGGTCACCGGCTCGCCGCCCTCGCTACCGGCCGACGCCGTGACCTTCACCTTGGCCGTCGCGCCGGGCGCGGTCAGTGACAGCACCGACCCCTTGGCCCGGTTGTCGGCCGCTGTCGCCCGCTCCGTCACCGCGCCGGTCGCGGGAATGAACGCGACCTCCCGGGACGCGCCCTTGCCGCGCACCACACGCAGGGCGGCCACCACCGGGGCCGAGCGGTCCTGCGCCGGGCTCAGCAGCAGCGATCCCGCCTCGCCCCTGGTGACGTCCCGGAGGTCGACCGCCGCCGTCATCCCCGCCTTGACGTGCAGCGTCTCGTTGCCCGCGGGTGTGATCGATCCGCTGGCGCCAGCCAGCCGCAACGACAGGTCGGCGTCGTCCTCACCGGGTGCGAACACCACCAGGCGCACGTCTGCGGCGTCCGCCGGGATGCCCGGCAGCACCGCGGTCCCCGAGGCCTCGGCGGAGGCGGCCAGCCAGTCGCTGCCGCTCTCCTCGTCGGTGGCCTGGACCACGGCGCCGACGCGGCCGGTGCGGGTGGTGACGTGGACGGTCGCGTTCTCGGCGCGCTCGGCGCTGAGCGTCGACAGCAGCACGGGCACGGTCGACCTGGCGGGCACGGTGATGCCCTCCCCCGCCTCCGACTTGAGGGCGCCGTCCTTGCCGAACAGCTCGATGTCGGCGACGGCGGCGGTGTCGTCCGGGTTGGTGAGATGGACGTAGTCCTGCCGCTTCCCGCCGGTGCTCGCACCGGGGAACCAGAAGCTGGTGTCCGGCGGCGTACAGCCGACACCGAGCAGTCCGCGGCCGTTGCCCGCGGTGACCTTGGTGGTCTGCTGGACGCTCCAGCCGGGGGCCAGACGGCCGTCGGCCGAACCGACGAGGGCCGGTGCGTCGGCGCTGGCTGCCTCGGCGGTCGCGGGCTTTCCGGGCTCCTTCAGGGAGAGGACCGGCTTGTCCGGCCCGGCGTCCTGCTGCTTCCCCTCGTCGTCCTCGGCCTCCTTGCCGTCGTCGGTGGCCGCCAGGGTCGCGGCAGTCGGCACCAGTTCGGCGGAGCCGGCCTTCGCGTCCGGGGCCGCCTTGCCCGCGGGGGTGAAGGACGTGTACGTCGTCTCGGCGAGGTCCGAGGGGCTGGGCGCCGGGCAGAGCAGGCTGGAGCGCTCGACGGGCAGCCGCGCCGCGGTCTTCGCGGCGGAGGCGGAGGCGGGCCCGGTGGCCCGGCCTGCGCTGCCGCCGGGGGCGGAGAACGCGGCGAAGCCGGTGACCGCGGCGAGCGCGGTGACAGCGGCGATCAGGGAGAGGGTGGTGCGGTTCATCGGTCGGTGCTCCCGTCGGGGCGCTGCTCGGGCTCGGTGCCTTCGGCGTAGGGGGGCTGTGGCTGCTGCTGTCCGTAGTCGTAGGACGGGTCGTAGGAGTCGTACGGGCCGTAGCGGCCTTCCTGGTAGGGGTCGGCCTGGTACTGCTGCTCCCCCTCGTACCGCTGCTCCCCTGCGCCGTACTGCCCAGCCTGGTACGGGTCGGCGGGGGCGGCGTACGGATCGGCCTGACCGGCGCCGTAGCCCTGCTGCCCCTGACCCTGCTGCTCCTGCCCGTACTGGTCCTGCCCGTACTGGTCCTGCCCGTACGGCTGCTGTACGTACTCGGCGCCGGCGTACGCCTGCGTGTCCCACTCGGCGTACGCCTGCTGCTGGGGCACCGCCGCGTACGCCGCCGGTTCCTGCTCCGGGGGCAGCGCGGCCTCCGGGACCGGAGCGGCGTACGGATCGGCGGCGGGCGGCGCGGGGGACTCCAGCGGCGCCGGGGCGTCCGCACCGGGGGCGTGCGCGGCCTCGGCCTGCGCCGCCGCGCGCAGCCTGCGCGCCCTGCGGCCCTCGCCCGCCACCGGCTGCGCGGGCACCTCCGCCTCCACCTCCGGCAGGTCGTCGTCGACGTGGCGGCGCCGGCCGGGCAGCGCGAGCACGAGCAGGACCAGGGCCAGGCCGGCCTGGGTCCAGATCCATGCGGTGTGCGACGCGGAGGTCTCGTAGGTGAGGTCGAGCGTGCCACCCTGCGCGGGCAGGACGAAGCCCTGCGCCCAGCCGTCGACGGTCTTCTTCTCCAGCACGCGCCCGTCCAGCGTGGCCTGCCAGCCCTCGGCGGCGTTGTCCGCGATCCGCAGAACGCGACCGGTCCCGCCGGCCTCGCCCGCCGGGATCCTCGTGTGCGCCTCGACCGGTCCTGAGGCGACGGACAGCGGCTCGCCGCCCTGCTCACCGGAGCCGCCGGGGACGATGGTGGCCCGCGCCACCTGCCGGTCGACGCGCCACAGCGCGCTGCCGTCGAGCTGGCTCAGCCGGCTCAGGCCGGGTGTGGAGTCGAGGACGCGGCTGGTCGCACGGGGCGCCCCGTCGCGCACGAGGACGTAGCGCACGGCGTATCCGCCGAGCTGGTCGGCCTGGTCGGCGCCGGAGCCCGCGACCAGACTGGAGACGACCTTGTCGAGCAGCGGGCTGGTGCCCGCCGACTCGGCGAGTTCACCGTCGCCCAGCCGGGCGCCGGATCCGCGCACGAGCGAGTACGAGACCTTCGCGGCCGAGCCGCCGCCCAGGACGAGCGTGCGCGCCTGGTCGCGGGTGCCGCTCTCCTCGGCGACGAACGCCGGCACCTGCACCGGGTCCCGCCGCCCCAGCGGTCCGGCGGCCCCGCCGATCATCCACCCGGCGGCCGCCAGCAGCGGCCCTGCGGCGGCGGCGAAGGCGATGAGCACGGCGACGGGCTGGCGCCAGCCGAAGCTCTGGGTGGCGACGCGCACGCGTGCGCCGTCCGCGCCGAGCACGGTGGCGCCGATGAGCGCCAGGCCGTAGACGAGGGTGGCCGGTCCCGCCCAGCCGGAGCGGTTCACGAAGACGGCGAAGAGCAGCGACACGAGCGCGACGACCCAGGCGGCGCGGATGGCGTAGGTGCGCTGTTCGCGCAGCAGGGCCGCCAGCGCGCCGAGGACGATGCCGACGAGCAGCAGCCCGCCGGCCGCCTTGGGGCCGCCGGGGCTCGCGCCGAGCAGGTCGAGTGGGCCGGCCGCGCCCGTACCGAATGCGAGGCCCGCCTCGCGGAAGAGGGACGCGGGGCGGGTCAGCAGCGACAGCGACCAGGGGGCCAGCATCAGCAGGGGTGTGCCCACGGCGGCCAGGAAGCGCAGTCCGTACGCCACGATGTCGTCGCGCCGCAGCACCAGTCCTGCGACGCCGAGCACCACGGCGATCGGCCAGACGACGGGGGTGAAGGCCATCGCGACGGTCAGCAGCAGCCCGTACGCCCAGACGGCGCGCCAGCCGGAGCGCGCGCCCGGGGCGCGCAGGCCGCTCGCGGAGATGGCACACCGGGCGATCAGCGGCAGCAGGACAGCGAGGACGGCCGTTCCGAGGCGGCCGGTCGCCAGCGCGCCGGTGGCGGCGGGCAGGAAGGCGTAGGCGGCGCTCGCCCAGGCGCGCAGCAGCCGGGATTCGACCAGGGGCCGGGAGGCGAAGTACGCGGTGAGGCCGGCCAGCGGCACCGAGCAGACCAGCAGCACGGTGAGGGCGAGCCCGGTGGAGCCGAGGAAGACGGCGGACAGGGCGGCGAGGACGCCGAGGTAGGGCGGCGCGGTCTGGGTGCCGCCGGTGCCGATGGGGTGCCAGACGTCGGCGTACCTCGACCAGAGGCCGGACACGTCGTCGGGCGCGGGCAGCAGTGCGCCGCCGGCGAGCGAGCCGCCGCCGAGGAGGCCGCGGCAGGCCACGAGGGAGACCAGAAGGAGCAGGACGAAGAGCACCGGGCCCGGCTTGCGGGCGATCCGCTTCAGCCGCGCGAACTGCTCGATCTCCATGAAGTCGGCGTCGTCGCCGCCGGGGCCCGACTCAACCACACCGTGCCGCGAACCGGAGTCGGGCTCGGAGCGGCTACTGCCGAAGCTGCCGGCGACCTGTTCGACGGTGGCCCGGACGGTGGCGCCTGGGGGCGGGAAGAGGGGGCGCAGCTCGCTCGCGTCGACCGACCCCTTTCCGCGCCGCTTTCTCGCCGCGAGGATCTTTCCGGGGCGCAGCAGTGTGCCGAAGAGGCCGGTGACTTCGTCGACCGCCTGCCCGGGGGCCTTGCCGACGAGGTAGGCGAGGGTGCGCAGCAGCGTGCCGACGACCAGGCGGAGCATGACGTACGGGAGGGCGGGGCCGCGGGCGTTGACCAGCATCGTGTAGACGGCGCCGGCCTTGTCGACGCGGTGCGGGTCGGCCACCGAGCGGCCGGCGCAGTCGATGGGCCGGCGCTCGCGGGCGGAGGCCTCGGCGTGGCGCAGTACGGCGTCGGGGGCGACGAGGACTCGGTGGCCCGCGGCGTGCGCGCGCCAGCACAGGTCGACGTCGTCGCGCATGAGGGGCAGCCGGCGGTCGAAGCCGCCGAGCTGTTCCCACACGTCACGGCGGATGAGCATGCCGGCGGTGGACACGGACAGCACTGAGCGGACCTGGTCGTGCTGGCCCTGGTCCTGTTCGCGGCGGTCGAGGCCGGTCCAGCGGCGGCCGCTGTTGGCGATGGAGACGCCGACTTCGAGGAGTTGCTTCCTGTCGTACCAGCCGCGGAGTTTGGGGCCGACGATGGCGGCGTGGGCGTCGGAGTCGGCGACGCGCAGCAGTTCGGCGAGGGCGTCGGGCTCGGGCGCGCAGTCGTCGTGCAGCAGCCACAGCCACTGGACGGGTTCGCCGTGCGGCAGTTCCGGCAGGTCGTAGGTGTCGTCGCGCCAAGTCCTGCTGACCGGGTCCCAGCCGCTGGGCCGCTTCAGGTAGGGCAGGTCCTCGGGCGTGAGCACCTGGGTACTGCGGACGGCCTCGTCGACGGCGGTGCCGAACCCGGAGCGACGGGCGAGGTGGAGCACGCGTTCCGCGCCGAAGGCCTGGGTGACCAGTTCGGCCGAGTCATCCGCGCTGCCGGTGTCGGCGGCGACGACGCTCTGCACCGGACGCTCCTGGCCCAGGAGCCCGGCGAGCGCGTCGGGCAGCCAGCGCGCACCGTCGTGGGAGACGAGCACGGCGGTGACGACATGCCGGGGGAACTCGGGCTCGGCCGCCGCGTACGGCGCCGACGTTTGGCTGTGCACGGACATCGGGTACGGGCCCTCCGGCCGGGGTCCGGGGGTCGCCCCCCGGAAGGCTGCTGTCTGACTGCGTCGACGCGCGCGACCTGTGGGGGCGTTGATGCGTCTCGGACAGCGCCCCACACTAACGGCTGAGCAACACAACGGTCCGCCGCCTGCGGCCAAGGGCAGGACGACGGACCGGTCGGTACGTACGGCTTGTGTTGTTTACGGCCTGGTGCGCGATAGCCGGCGTCGCGGGCCCGTCCCCTATCGCGCACCAGGCCGTTAGGAGCGCTCCCCGTTTGCCGGGCGCTCTAACGACCTCCCCCACGATAGGGAGTGGATCAGCGAGCGGCGTCATGCGGCTTCGATTGCAAGGCGGAGGAGGGAGGTGACGCGGAGCGTCGTTGACCGACGACAACGCCGCCCTGGGGACTGCTCGGTTCGAGCCAGTGGGAGGTTTGGCCCGCACTGCGGCTGGCATCGGTCGGCGGCGCGGCCGGGACCGGTCGCGGCGATGATCTCGGGAACCCCCGCCACGCTCGCCCGGGTGGCCGCGACCCACCGCATCCCCAGAGCACTGAGCTGTTGCTGTCGACCGCCGACACCGATCAAGCGGAGTCGCAGGGCGTCGGGAGCCCGCTCCCTATCGTGGGGGAGGTCGTAAGTCGTGCGGCGGCAGTCGGCTGGTCAGACGGCGGCCTTCTTCAGTCGTCTGCGTTCACGCTCGGACAGGCCGCCCCAGATGCCGAACCGCTCGTCGTTGGAGAGTGCGTATTCGAGGCACTCGGAGCGGACCTCGCAGGCGAGACAGACCTTCTTGGCCTCGCGGGTGGAACCGCCCTTCTCGGGAAAGAAGGACTCGGGGTCGGTCTGGGCGCACAACGCGCGCTCCTGCCAGCCGATTTCGTCGTCCGCGTCCTCAACCAGCAGCTCCTGGAACAGCTCGGTCATGTGCGCCCCTCGTCTGTCTTTGCTTCCCCGCGGTGCGGTCGCTGTCGTTTTCGGCCAAACCACGGCCGAACGACACGAGTGAAATTACAAGTGCGCGGATCCGGGGCAGTCAAGCCGAGATCTGCTATTGGGCCCGTTATTCACTCTGCGGAACCAAGGCTAGGCAGAAAGTGTTGATATCGCCAAAAACTGTGACACATGCCACCGGCTCATTCCGGCCCCTCTTCAGGGCAGGACGCGGCGGGTTCGGATCTTGTTGCGGTCGACCCGCGGAAGCGATCCGGATCACAGTCCGGTCGCGGCGCCTGAACGACGTTTGCTTGCGCGGTTGATGCGCCACATCTCCGGGCCATCGACTGCACAAACCTTTCTCCGCTTTCATTAACCGGATGAGGTGAAACATTACCCCCAAATCGGTCATGAGGTTGACACCGGGTGAGCAACCCGGTCTCCTTGGACCCATGCCAGCGACCGCAGTGCTGCCCCGGACTCACACACGTGGGTTCCGTTGCGCTGTCCAGGCTCGCTGTTGCCCCTGTTGCTGTTCCAGCTGTTGAGCCCACGCGCTCCAGCCACGACTCAGCGTCTTACGTAGCCCTCCGCTACCCCCGCTCGTGCTCTCCATGCACTCATGCCGAGGACCCCGCACCATGAACAGCGACAGCGACCTCCAGATCGCCGGCGACATCCTCGCCGTCCAGCACCTGCTCCAGCCCGCCCGCGAGCACCCGGCGACCGTCGCCGAGTTCGCCGGACTCGCCCGCTCCATCGCCACTGACCGTACGCAGTGGGAGCACCTCGTCGCGTACGACGCCACCTCGCGCTGGTACCACCGGCTGCGCACCGGCCCCGGATACGAGGTCTGGCTGCTCAGCTGGGTGCCGGGGCAGGGCAGCGACCGGCACGGTCACGGGCCCTCCTCCGGCGTGCTCACCGTCCTCGACGGCGAGTTGACGGAGCGTACGGAGAACGGGCGGCGGACGCTCGGGGCCGGCGCGCAGCGGGTGTTCGCGCCCGGTTACGTCCACGAGGTGGTCAATGACGCGCTGGAGCCGGCGGTCAGCCTGCACGTCTACTTCCCCGGCCTGACCGAGATGCCGATGCAGGCCCCCCAGTGCTCCCCGGCCGCCCAGCGCCCCCCGGCCGCCCAGCCCGCCGTAACCGCCTGAGACGCCCGCCCGTCGCCCGACCACCACCCCTCAAGGAATCAGCCTGCGGCTGACAGACTGTCGGCATGCGCATTGTGGTTCTGGCAGGCGGTATCGGTGGCGCTCGCTTCCTCCGCGGCCTCAAGTCGGCCGCGCCTGACGCGGACATCACCGTCATCGGCAACACCGCTGACGACATTCATCTGTTCGGGCTCAAGGTCTGCCCCGACCTCGACACCGTGATGTACACCCTCGGCGGTGGCATCAACGAGGAGCAGGGCTGGGGGCGTACGGACGAGACCTTCCAGGTCAAGGGGGAGCTGGCGGCGTACGGTGTGGGGCCCGAGTGGTTCGGGCTCGGCGACCGGGACTTCGCGACGCATATCGTGCGTACGCAGATGCTCGGCGCGGGCTACCCGCTGAGCGCCGTCACCGAGGCGCTGTGCGAGCGGTGGCAGCCCGGAGTGCGGCTGCTGCCGATGTCCGACGACCGGGTCGAGACGCATGTCGCCGTCGAGGTGGACGGCGAGCGCAAGGCGATCCACTTCCAGGAGTACTGGGTGCGGCTGCGTGCCTCCGTGGACGCGCAGGCGGTCGTCCCGGTGGGGGCTGAGCAGGCGAAGCCTGCGCCGGGGGTGCTCGAAGCGATCGCCTCGGCGGACGTCGTGCTCTTCCCGCCGTCCAACCCCGTCGTCAGCGTCGGCACCATCCTGGCCGTGCCCGGCATCCGCGAGGCGATCGCCGACGCGGGCGTGCCGGTGGTCGGGTTGTCCCCGATCGTCGGGGACGCGCCCGTGCGGGGCATGGCGGACAAGATGCTGGCCGCGGTGGGCGTCGAGGCCACGGCCTCCGCGGTGGCGCGGCACTACGGCTCGGGGCTGCTCGACGGGTGGCTGGTCGACACGGTCGACGCGGGAGTCGTGGCGGAGGTGGAGAGCGCGGGCATCCGGTGCCGCGCGGTGCCGCTCATGATGACCGACATCGAGGCGACGGCCACGATGGCCCGCGAGGCGCTGGCGCTGGCCGAGGAGGTACGGGCGTGAGCGGGCCGGGGCCCGGCCCCGCCCCCGGCTACCGGGTGTGGGCGCTGCCGGGGCTGCCGGAGGTGCGGGCCGGGGACGACCTCGCGAAGCTGATCGCGGCGGCGGAACCCGGGCTGGCCGACGGCGACGTACTCCTCGTCACCTCGAAGATCGTCAGCAAGGCGGAGGGCCGCGTCCTGGAGGCGGCAGACCGCGAGGCGGCGATCGACGCGGAGACGGTTCGGGTGGTGGCGCGGCGCGGGACGCTTCGCATCGTCGAGAACCGGCAGGGGCTCGTGATGGCCGCGGCCGGCGTCGACGCGTCCAACACGGCTCCCGGGACGGTGCTGCTGCTGCCGGAGGACCCCGACGCGTCGGCGCGTGCGATCCGGGACGGGCTGCGGGACACGCTCGGCGTCGAGGTGGGTGTGCTGGTCACGGACACCTTCGGCCGGCCCTGGCGCAACGGTCTGACGGACGTGGCGATCGGAGCGGCCGGGGTACGTGTCCTCGACGACCTCCGGGGCGACACCGACGCGTACGGCAATCCGCTGGCCGCGACGGTGGTCGCCGTGGCCGACGAACTGGCGGGGGCGGGCGACCTGGTGAAGGGCAAGGCCCACGGGCTACCGGTCGCGGTGGTGCGGGGCCTCGGACATGTGGTGGCGGGGGGTGTGGCCGGGCAGCCCGCCGGGGCCGGGGAGCCCGCCGGGGGTCCGGACGCCGTCGACGCGGGTGCCCGGGCATTGGTGCGGAGCGCCGCGGACGACATGTTCCGGCTCGGCACGTCGGAGGCCGTGCGGGAAGCGGTGACACTGCGGCGGACGGTGCGGGAGTTCACGGACGAGCCGGTGGATCCCGGTGCGGTACGTCGCGCGGTCGCGGCGGCGGTCACGGCGCCCGCCCCGCACCACACGACGCCGTGGCGCTTCGTACTCCTGGAGTCGCAGGCGTCACGGGTGGCGCTGCTGGACGCGATGCGGGACGCGTGGATCGCTGACCTGCGGGCCGACGGCAAGTCGCAGGAGTCCATCGCGAAGCGGGTGCGGCGCGGGGACGTGCTGCGCGCAGCGCCGTACCTGGTGGTGCCGTGCCTGGTGACGGACGGCGCGCACGTGTACGGGGATGCCCGCAGGGATGCGGCGGAGCGCGAGATGTTCGTGGTCGCGGCCGGCGCCGGCGTGCAGAACTTCCTGGTGGCGCTGGCGGGCGAGCGGCTGGGGTCGGCATGGGTGTCTTCGACGTTGTTCTGCCGCGATGTGGTGCGGGATGTCCTGGGGCTACCGGAGGGCTGGGACCCGATGGGCGCGGTCGCGGTGGGCCATGCGGCGGCCCCGCCGAGGGAGCGGGCGGCTCGGGATTCCGCGGCGTTCATCGAGGTGCGCTGAGACCGGGGCTCCGCCCCGGACCCCGGTCCTCAAACGCCGGACGGGCTGAGGATGCCGGGGTGCCCCGGCGTCCAACCGCAGAGCAGCGCTTCGCTGCAGAGGCCGGGCGGGCTGAAGATGACCGGACGGTGTGGCGGGAAAGGTGGCGTCGGCGGTCAGATTCGGGCGATGTCGCGGGGGGTCATGCGGGGAGCCCTGCGGGGTGGGGTGTGGCCCGAGAGGAGGATGAGGCGGGCCGCTCGGTGGCGTTGGCCGACGTACGGGGCCAGGAGTTCCAGCATCGCCTCGTCGTCCGCGTTCCGGTTGCCCGCCAGGGCGTGGCCGACCGTGCCGGGCAGGTGGAGGTCGCCCACCGTTACCGCGTCGGGGTCACCGTTGCTGCGCTGCAGGGTCTCCGCCGCCGTCCATGGGCCGATGCCGGGGATCAGTTGCAGGCGGGCGGCGGCGTCTGTGGGAGCCATGGCCACCGCCTCCTCCAGCCGCCGGGCCACCCGGACCGCCCGCAGGATCGTCGCGGAACGTTTGCTGTCGACGCCCGCCTTGTGCCACTCCCAGGAGGGGATCATCGCCCAGGTACGCGGGGACGGCACGATGTGCAGGGGTACGGGAGCGGGCCCCGGCGCCGGTTCGCCGTACTGACGGAGCAGCAGGTGCCAGGCGCGGTAGGCCTCGACCGTCGTGACCTTCTGCTCCAGGATCGAGGGGATCAGCGACTCCAGGACCAGGCCGGTGCGGCCCAGCCGCAGGCCGGGGCGGCGGCGCCAGGCCTGGGCGACGACACGGTGGCGGGGAACGAAGGCGGAGGGGTCGTCGAACGCCCCGAGGAGGGCGGGCAGTCGGTCCAGCAGCCAGTCGGCCCCCTCCCCCCAGGCCGCCGCCTCCACCACCGCGGTACGTGCGACCACCCGCAGGGTGCCGGGACCTTCCGGGGTGAGGCAGGTCCGCCAGAAGGAGCCGTCGGGCGTGGCGCGGAACGTCGGGTCGCCGGGCCCGCGCCGCAGCGGTCCGAGAACCAGGGCGAGATCGAGAGGCCCCGGAGGCGTCCAGGTCCGGGTATGGGTACGGGTGGAGGCGGGGGCGGACGAGGGGGCGCGGGTGCGCGCGGGCTCTTCGCGCGGTGCCGGGACGGCCGCGGGGTTCGCCCCTGCGGCTCCGGGCACCGGGGTGCGCGGCGCTGGGCGGGGGGCGAAGCGGCCTGACACGGGCGGGGTCCTCGAATCCGGGGCGGGGGTTCGGGCGTACGGCTCGGGCGTACGGCTCGGCTCGAGGGTACGGCCGCACCGGAGCGGATGGCGAGGAGCCGGGCGGGAGCCCGGTCACGGGCGGGAGCCGCCGGGTGCACTCACTGGTCGGAGGAGAAGCGCACTGCCGCGTCCGGCAGCTCCGCCCCGCACCACACCCGTACGCCGTCCCGCAGCTCGTTGTCCGCGCCCACCACCGCGCCGTCGCCGACGACCACGCCGGACAGCACCGTACGGGCGCCGACCTGCGCGCCCTCGCCGATCAGCGAGTCGTTGATCATCGCGCCCGCACCGATCACCGCACCGGACAGGACGGCGCTGCCGTCTATGCGGGCGCCCTCGCCGACGACCGCGCCTTCGGCCACCACCGTGCCGCCGGTCAGCTTCGCGTCGGGGGCGACCCGCGCGCCCGGCAGGACCAGCCGGTCGCCGCAGCGGCCCGGCACCGCCGGGGACGGGGCGCGGCCGAGCACCAGGTCGGCGGAGCCGCGGACGAAGGCCTGCGGGGTGCCGAGGTCCAGCCAGTACGTCGAGTCGACCATGCCCTGGAGGTGCGCTCCGCGGGCGAGCAGGTCGGGGAAGGTCTCGCGCTCGACGGAGACCGGCCGGCCCGCCGGGATGGTGTCGATGACCGAGCGGCGGAAGACGTACGCCCCCGCGTTGATCTGGTCGGTGACGATCTCCTCGGGCGTCTGCGGCTTTTCGAGGAAGGCCGTGACGCGGCCCGTGGAGTCGGTCGGCACCAGGCCGAAGGCTCGGGGGTCCTCCACCCGGGTCAGGTGCAGCGAGACGTCCGCGCCCGACGACCGGTGGGTGGAGACGAGGGCCTCGATGTCGAGGCCGGTGAGTATGTCGCCGTTGAATATGAGCACCGGCTCGTCGGGCCCGGACCGGAGCCGCGAGGCGACGTTGCGGATCGCTCCGCCGGTGCCGAGCGGCTCGTCCTCGGTGACGTACTCCAGGTGCAGACCGAGCTCGGAGCCGTCGCCGAAGTACGGCTCGAAGACTTCGGCGAGGTATGACGTCGCGAGGACGACGTGTTCGACCCCGGCCGCCCGGGCGCGTGCCAGCTGGTGGGTGAGGAAGGGCACGCCCGCCGCGGGGACCATCGGCTTGGGCGTGTGCACGGTGAGGGGACGCAGCCTGGTGCCCTTGCCTCCGACCAGGAGGATCGCTTCAGTCACCTTGTCGTCTCTGCTTCCTGCTGGGGCCGGCCGGGTACGGGCAGGCCAGTGTATGCAGACCGTGCGATGCGGACGGTTCGCGCAGAGCGTTCCGTGCGTTCCGTGCGTTCCGTGCCTCCCGGTCGGCCCGTCAGCGGCCCTGGAGGCGGGCCGCGGTGTCGCGGGTGGTGCCGAGCTGGTTGTAGAGGCGTGCCCCCGGGCACTCGGTGGCGAACCCGTCCCGGTGCCCGGAGATGACGTTGAGCGTGACGTTGGCGCCCTTGCCGTAGCGGCCGCCGCCGCCGGACGTGAGGACCGTCTTGGCGCTCGGGTTGGCTCCGTGCAGCCCGAGCTTCCAGGCGGTGAGTTTGGCGACCGCGGTCACCGCGGCGGCGGGCGGACTGGTCGAGGAGAAGGTTCCGAGGACGGCGATGCCCGTGCTGTTGCTGTTGAAACCGAGAGTGTGCGCCCCCATGACGGGCTTCGCCACACCCCCGGCCCGTCCTTCGTAGATCCTTCCGCACTTGTCGATGGCGAAGTTGTAGCCGAAGTCGCGCCAGCCGCTGCTCTTGACGTGGTAGCGGTAAATACTGCGCAGGACGGAGGGCGCCTGCGAACAGGTGTAGTTGTTGCCGGTCGCGCTGTGGTGCACGAAGGCCGCCTTGACGCGCTTGGTGTAGACGAAGTTGCGTTCGCGGAGCCGCTCGTCGGCGCCCCAGCCCCTGCGCGTGACGATGCCGGGGCGCGGTCCGATGTACGGCTTCGCACCCAGGAAGTCCGTCTCGGCCTCCGTCTCTTCGCGGGTCAGCGCCGGGATCTCGGTGGCGCCGAGCGGGACCAGGTCGGCGTTGACCGCCGAAGTCGCCGCGTCCTCCGCGGTCATGACTCCGCCCCCGTTGCCCCGGGGCTCCTCGTCGGGGGCCTCCGCCCCGCCGGGCGGGGGTTCGTCGCCGGGGTCGACCAGTTCGAGGCGCAGGCCCGCGGGGAGGGGCCGGGGGCCGGCGGCGGCGCGGGGGGTGGCCTCCGGAAGGACCCGTACCTCCACCCCGTCGCTGGCGCCGACCCACAGCGGGGCTGTCGAGCCGCGGACGGTCGCCGCGTCGCGTTCGGCCGTCCCGGTGTCGGGTGCGTGCTGGTGGTTGTGGGTCTCGATGTCCTGCCACCCGGACCAGGCCGCCGTGTCCCTGCTCCGGGTACGGACCCGGACCGACCCGTGGAGCTCGGTGCCGGGGTCGTCCCAGACCACCCCGACCAGCGAGAACGGCCGGGCCTCGCGCTGTGCGAGGCCTTGGGCGGCGGCGCCGCCCGGCGCCCGGTCGGACCCGGGCGCGAGGGGGCCCAGTGGCAGCGACTGGGTGGAGCCGGGTGGAGCCGTACTGGTGGAGGCGGCGGACGCACCGGACACCCCTGAGGCAGTTGGGGCGGCGATGGCGGCAGAGGCGGCGGTGGGCAGGACCAGAGCGGCGGTGCACGCGACGCCGATCGCGGAAGCAAGGAATGCACGCATAGTGCAGATCTTGGTCATAGTCAGACAAATCTGTCCATCTGTGATGTGACGATGCGTCGGCCGAACCGGTGTACGCCCGCCCCGCCCACACCCCGGCCGGCCCTGCCCCCCGCGGGCGGGTGCGGCGTACCCTTGCGCGGGTGAACGCCACCGATCGCACCCCCGCCGACCTGCTGCGATCCGCGCTCGCCGCGGACCCGGCCCACCCCCTGGTCACCTTCTACGACGACGCCACCGGCGAACGCGTGGAACTGTCCGTCGCCACCTTCGCCAATTGGGTGGCCAAGACCGCCAATCTGCTCCAGGGCGACCTGGCCGCCGGCCCCGGCGACCGCCTCGCGCTGCTGCTGCCCGCGCACTGGCAGACCGCCGTATGGCTGATCGCCTGCTCCTCCGTCGGGGTGGTCGCCGACATCGGCGGCGACCCGGCCGACGCCGATCTGGTGGTCGCCGGGCCCGAACCCGACGTCCTCGAAGCGGCGCGCGCCTGCGGCGGAGAGCGCGTGGCGCTCGCCCTGCGCCCGCTGGGCGGTCGCTTCCCGCAGCCGCCCGCCGGGTTCATGGACTACGCCGTGGAGGTACCGGGGCAGGGCGACCGTTTCGCTCCGTATACCCCCGTCGACCCGGACGCGGTGGCGCTCGGCGTGGACGGCGGACAGCTCACCGCCGCGCAGCTGGTCGACCGGGCCCGGTCGGACGCCGACGCCCTGGGGCTCGGCTCCGGGGCGCGGCTGCTGTCGGGGCTGGCGTACGACACCTGGGAGGGGCTGTCCTCGGGACTGTTCGCGCCGCTGGCGGCGGGCGGGTCCGTGGTGCTGTGCCGAAACCTGGGCGGGCTCTCCGAGGACGGCCTGGCCCAGCGGATCGAGAGCGAACGGGTCACCAACACAGCGGTACGACAAGCGCGCTGAGGGCACCCGTCCGGCCCACCCGCTGACGAGTCCCCCGGCCCGCGGTACCGGCGGCGGTACATGATCGGGCGGTACGTACCGCACAACCCTGGGCGAGGTTCGGCCGTCTACCCCTGCGACCGGCGGCCCCGTGCGCCGCCGACTCCGCGAAGGATGGACGCAGACGTGACCGACAGCGCTGGCACGCCCTCCGGACCGGACACACCGGGCGGCGAGGACGCCAAGAACGCCAAGGCCGCAGGCGAGGAAACCCCGGCCGCCGACACCGCCGACACCGGCGGCAACAGCGACACCGACAGCACCGGCAGCACCGCCGCCACCGACGGCAAGGGCGCCACCGACGCCACAGACGAGGTGGCCGCAGCCGACCGTCGGCGGCGCTGGCTCCGCTGGACCGCTCTCGGCGCTTCCTTCGTCCTCCTCGTCGCGGCCGGCGTCGGCTGGTGGCTGTACAAGCGGCTCGACGGCAACATCACCACGGACACCACCGCCGCCGCCGAGCTGGAGGCGTACGAGAAGGAACGCCCCACCCCCATCGCGGTCGACGCCCAGAACATCCTGCTCATCGGGTCGGACACCCGCTCCGGCAAGGGCAACGCCAAGTACGGTCGGGACAAGGGCACTCAGCGCTCCGACACGACGATCCTGCTGCACCTGGCCGCGGACCGGAAGAGCGCGACGGCCGTCTCCCTCCCCCGCGACCTGATGGTGGACATCCCGAGCTGTCTGGGACGCGACGGCAAGCGCACGCGGAAGCAGTTCACGCAGTTCAACTCGGCGTACGAGCTGGGCGGTACGGCGTGCACGATCCGCACCGTCGAGGGGCTCACCGGCATCCGCCTAAACCACCACATGGTCGTCGACTTCGCGGGCTTCAAGGGAATGGTCGACGCGGTGAACGGCGTCGAGATCTGCCTGGAGGAGCCGGTCGACGACAAGCAGGCAAAGCTCAAACTGGACGCGGGCCTGCAGAAGCTCAACGGCGAGCAGGCACTGGGGTACGTACGGGCCCGCAAGTCCATCGGCGACGGCAGTGACACCGAACGCATGGAGCGCCAGCAGCAGTTCCTCGGCGCGCTGGTCAACAAGGTGCAGAGCAACGGCGTGCTGCTCAACCCCACCCGCCTCTACCCCGTGCTGGACGCGGCGACGAAGTCGCTGACCACCGACCCCGGCCTCGACTCGCTCAAGGACCTCTACAACCTGGTACGCGGGATGCGCAACGTACCCACCGATCAGGTGCAGTTTCTGACCGTGCCCCGTCAGCCGTACAGCGACGACCCGAATCGCGACGAGCTCGTCGAGCCGGCGGCGGGCAAGCTGTTCAAGCAGCTGCGGGAGGACGCGCCCGTCTCGGTCGTTCCCGCGGATTCCGCCGACAAGCAGAAACCCGATGGGAAGACCGACGGGAAGGCCGACGGGAAGCCGGACGACACCGGCCCGTCGAGTCCGACTCCGGCACCGACTTTCACCGGCAGCAACGCCGCTCCGGACAGGTGCGAGTAAAGCCCCGGCCAAGGGGGCGTTCCGGCGAGAAGGATTGGGGCGTATTGCCCAGTTGTATGGGGGGTGGAATTTGTCACGGATGTCGACCGCGCTGAACTGGGCGGATAGTGTGACGCGATCCGGTGCTTCCGGCCTCGAGGTCGCACTGCTGGGAAGAAGGACAGGGCGCCTGAGGGGAGAGCGCCTTGTGTGGCACCGACGGAGGACTCACGCAACCGTGGATGCGCAAAGCCGTAGGCGGGCGGACGAAATCGACCCCGCGGACCAGTGGGTACTCAACCCGGACACTGGCCATTACGAATTGCGACTGGACCATTCCTCCGTGCAATCACCCGTGGCCGAGCCCCCTGCCGCCACACCGAGAACAAGCACCCGCGGCGCCACCCGCCAGGGCACAACAGCCGCCCCCCGCCGCGATGTTCCCGGCCAGCGCAGCCGACGCTCCACGAACGCGTCCGGCGGGTCGGGCCGGTCGGGCGGATCGGGCCGTGCCGGTGGATCAGGCCGCGCCGGCGGATCGGGCGGAGCACGCGGCGGCGGGAGCGCCACGCAGGCCGGCCGCCGCAAGCGCAAGCCGCAGAAGTCCGGCAAGAAGAAGGCGCTGATCTGGACAGGCGGCGTCATGGCCTTCGCCCTCGTCAGCGGTTCGGTCGGCGCGTACTACCTCTACCAGCGCCTCAACGGCAACATCGACCAGATCGACGTGGGGGACGCGGGTGGCAAGGGCGGCGGGAAGGACGGGCCGCTCAACATCCTGATCATCGGCACCGACAAGCGTTCCGGCGAGGGCAACGAGTCCTACGGAGACAAGACCAACCTCACCGGGCATGCCGACACGACCTTCCTCTTCCACGTTTCCAAGGACCGCACCAACGCCACCGCGGTGAGCATCCCCCGCGACCTGGTCACCGACATCCCGGATTGCCCCACCAAGCAGCCCGACGGTTCGATGAAGATCATCCCAGGGACTCCCGGCAAGAAGTTCAACGAGAGCTTCGGCGTGGCGGGCCGCGACCCGGGCTGCACCATGCGCACGGTCAAGGCGATCACCGGCGAATCGATCCACCACTTCATGATGGCCGACTTCAACGCCATCAAGACGCTGACCACGGCGATCGGCGGGGTGGACGTCTGCCTGACGGAGCCCATCAAGGACGAGAAATACTCCAAACTCGACCTGCCGGCCGGTGACAACAACGTCCAGGGCGAGGAGGCGCTCGCCTTCGTACGCAACCGGCACGGCCTCGGCAACGAGAGCGACCTGGACCGGATCGGCCAGCAGCAGCAGTTCGTGGCGTCGATGATCCGCAAGATCAAGGAAGACACCCTGGGCAACCCGAAGAAGATGTTCTCCCTCGCGGAGGCGATGACGAACGCGCTCACGGTGGACAGCGAAATAGGCGGCATCCCCGAACTGACCGGCCTCGCCAAGGAACTCGGCCAGATCAACATCAAGAACATCAGCTTCCTGACGGTGCCGGTGATCGACAACCCCAATGAGACGGTCAAGGCCACGGTCGTCCTCGATCCCGTCAAGGCACCGAAGGTCTTCAGCGCGCTACAGAACGACGTCTCCTTCACCGACGTGAAGCAGAAGGAATCGGCCGCCAAGAAGAAGCAGGCCGCCCTCCTCAAGGGAGAGCGGGCCGAAGCCTCCGAGGTGCGGGTGGACGTCTACAACGGAAGCGACACCGTCGGCGCCGCCCAGATGACGCTCAGCTGGCTGCAGAATCAGCAGGGCGTGCTCAAGTCCTCGAACAAGAGCAACGCACCTGAGAAACTCGCCAGGACGACGTTGAAGTACGCTCCGAACCAGGCCGATCAGGCCCGCAAGCTTGCGGATCTCATGGGTCTGCCCGCTGCGGCGCTCAAGCCGGGCGGCGAGGACGCCGATGGGCTGGAGCCGATGGCCCTGACTCTGGGCGCGGACTTCAAGGGCGCGGGGGTGCCCATCGCCGGTCCGGTGAAGCCGCCCGAGGACGTCAAGAAGGTTGAAGCGGACAAACAGGTGTGCGCCAAATGAGGCCGGGTACCCGGCTCGTGCAGCACACCTGAACAACAGGGGGGCCAGGGGTGGGGCAGAGCGGCGTGCGCGAGGAGGGGACGCGGCAGGGCGTCCAGGAGACCTGCGATCGGAGCGGGCAGGACAGCGGTGGCGCCGACGGGCCGGGCCCGGATGCGCCCCCCGGCGACACCCCTGCGGGCAGACGCGGGAAGCGGCGAATACTGCGCTGGGGCGCCGCCGTACTGTCGCTGCTCATACTTGGCACGGCCGGCGCCGGATACCTCTACTACCAGCACCTGAACGACAACATCACCAGTGATCCGCTGAACCTCGGCAGACGGCAGATGCTCGACCACAAGGCGAACGCCGCCGGCCAGACCCCGCTCAATATCCTGCTGATCGGCTCCGACGCCCGTAACACCGACGAGAACAAGGCGCTCGGCGGCGCCAAGGAAACCTTCGACGGGCCTCCGCTGGCCGATGTGCAGATGCTGCTGCACGTTTCGGCGGACCGCAGCAACATGTCGGTGATCAGCATGCCGCGCGACACCATGCTGAAGCTCCCGGACTGCACAGACCCCGAGACCGGGGAAATGTACAAGGCCAAGGAACTCGGGCAGACCAACCAGTCGTTGAGCCGTGGCGGCCCCGGCTGCACGGTGGCGACCTGGTACGCGCTGACCGGCATCACCATCGACCACTTCATGATGGTCGACTTCGGCGGGGTCGTGGACATGGCCGATGCCATAGGCGGTGTGCCGGTGTGCGTCACCGACAGCGTCCACTCCCGCAACGACCAGGGCGAGGGCTCCGGGCTGAAGCTCAGGAAGGGCACCCACTCGATCAAGGGTGAGCAGGCCCTGCAATGGCTGCGCACCCGCTACGGCTTCATGGACGGCTCGGACCTCGGCCGTACGCGCGCCCAGCACATGTACATGAACTCGATGGTCCGTGAGCTGCGCAAGAGCACCAAGCTCACCGACCCGAACAAACTGCTGGCGCTCGCGGCGGCCGCGACGGGCGCCCTCGTCGTCGACGACGGCCTGAACACGGTGATGAAGCTCTACGATTTGGCCGAGGTGCTGAAGCAGGTCCCGACCGAGCGCATCACGATGACCACGATGCCCAACTTCTACTCCACGCGCTTCTCGGGCCGCGTGGAGCCGGAGCCCGAGGACGCGGAGCAGCTGTTCCGGATGGTGCGCGAGGACATACCGCTCGACGGGAAGGCGTCCAGCCGGAAGGCTCCCGCACAGTCCGGGGAATCCACCGATCCTGCGGCGCCGGACACCGAGATCGCGGTGACCGTCAGCAACGCCACCTACACACCAGAGTCGGGAACTGCCCCCGGGCGGGCCACCGAGATCAGCGGTGTGTTGTCCGAGGCGGGCTTCAACCGGGCCACGGCGGGCGCGCGGACCGACCCGCAGCGGCGGACGGTCGTGAACTACCCGAGCGCAGAGCTGGAGGGCGACGCGCAGGCCGTCGCCAAGTCCCTGGGCATCGCGTTCTCCTCGGTGAGGCAGTCGGCCGGGGCCACGGGCGTCGAGGTGGTCGTGGGCGCGGACTGGCGCAAGGGCGCGACGTACCCGAAGAAGGCCGCCGACAACAAGGCGCCCAAGTCGGCGAAACCCTTGAACGGCGCGGACAGCTCGGCGTGCATGAAGGTGCAGCCGGGCTTCACCTGGTCCGACTGACGTGTGGTCCGACTGACGTGCGCCGGGGCGCCCGTGGGGCGCCCCGGCGGGTCAGACGGTGGTCGGCCGCACGGCCGGGCGGCGGCTCGCGATGACCTTCTTCGCCAGCGCACGGGGGCTGGTCAGGAAGCCGAAGCCCCAGGACATGTGCATGGTCGCCAGCGCCAGCGGGATCTGCGCCCGTGCCTTCAGGGACAGGCCCTTGCCGGCCGGTATCGAGCCCGCCACTATCGCGGCCAGATAGCCGCCGGGGACGACGAAACCCCACGGCGTGAGGGCCGCACCCACCACGATCCCGGCGGCCATCGCGCAGACGGCGACCGGCGGCGCGAGGTAGCGCAGGTTGATCGAGCCGGAGTGGTAACGGGCGACGACGTGCCGCCAGCGGCCGTAGTCCTTGTACTGCTTGGCGAGCGCCTTCACCGACGGACGCGGCCGGTACTGGACGCGCAGCTCGGGCGAGAACCAGATCAGGCCGCCCGCCTCTCGGATGCGGAAGTTCAGCTCCCAGTCCTGGGCGCGGATGAACTCCTCGTTGTAGCCGCCCTGCGCTTGAAGGGCCTCGCGGCGGAAGACACCCAGGTAGACGGTCTCCGCGGCGGCGGCCTCGCCACCCGTGTGGAACGCCGCGTTACCGACGCCGATCTTCGAGGTCATCGCGGCCGCGACCGCGTCCTCCCAGGCGTTCTCGCCCTCGGCGTGCATGATGCCGCCGACGTTCTGCGCGCCGGTCTCCTCCAGGAGGCGTACGGCGGTCGCGATGTAGTTCGGCGACAGCATCCCGTGACCGTCGACGCGCACCACGACGGGGTGCCGGGAGGCCTTGATCGCGGCGTTGAGTGCCGCGGGAGTACGCCCGGTGGGGTTGGGGACGGTGCGGATACGAGGGTCCTCACGTACCAGCTCGGCGGCGATCTCCTCGGTCCGGTCCGAGGACGGGCCGATGGCGATCACCACCTCCATCTCGCCGTCGTACTCCTGCTCCAGGATGTGGCGAACCGAGTTGCGCAGATGCCGCTCCTCGTTGAGGACCGGCATGATCACGGAGACTGCGGGTGTGGCGTTCATCGGGGGTCACGTTACCGCGAATGGGGGACACGCTGGCGCGGCGGCCGGGTCGCTGACCGGGGCTGAAGATCGTATGGGATTACGTTGCTCACGGTCCCCCCACTTGCCCCCGCGGAGGTGTCCCACGTGCATATGTCGCCCCGCCAGCCTCGCTCGTCCCAGCCGTCCCAGCCGTCCCAGCCGTCCCACCCGTCCCAGCCGTCCCACCCGCCCCACGCGTCCAGACCGCAGCCGGGCCGCAGCGGGAGGAACGGGAGGAAGCAGGCCCGGCACCGACGGACACGGACGCGGGAGACGCCCGCGCGGGGATGGGCGATGCGCTTGGCGACCACGCTCTCGGTGCTGGTGCTGTGCGCCGGGGGGATCGGGCACGCCGTGGTGACCGGCATGGAGACGGGGATCGAGCGGGTCGACGCGTTCCGGGACATGAAGAACCGGCCCGAGGGCGGCCGCGGGACGAACATCCTGCTCGTCGGCACCGACCGCCGCAGCAAGATCACCGAGGTCGAGAAGGCGAAGTACCGACTGGGTGGCGCGCCCTGCAACTGCACCGACACGATCATGGTCGTGCACATCTCCGGGGACAAGGAGCGCGCGAGCATCGTGAGCCTGCCGCGCGACAGCTACGCCGAGGTGCCCGAGCACACCGACCAGTCCACGGGCGACCACCACAACGCGCACCCGGCGAAGATCAACGCGGCGTACACCGAGGGCGGACCCCAGCTCACCGTCCGTACCGTCGAGCACATGACCGGGGTGAAGATCGACCACTATCTGGAGGTCGACTTCACCAGCTTCATGAAGACCGTGGACGTGGTCGGCGGTGTCGACATCTGCACCGTACGCCCGCTCAAGGACAGCTACACCGGCCTCGACCTGCCCGTCGGCACCCACCATCTGAGCGGCGGCCAGGCCCTCCAGTACGTCCGCTCCCGGCACATCGACGGGGCCGCGGACTTCGGCCGCATGCAGCGCCAGCAGCGCTTCCTCGCCGCCTTCATCGACAAGGCGACCGCGAGCGGCGTGCTGCTGAACCCGGTGAGGCTGCGGGACGTGTCGTCCACGCTGCTCGGTTCGGTCCGCGCGGACGACGGTTTCGGTACGCAGGAGATGCTCGACCTGGGCCAGGCGATGCGCGGTTTCACACCGGCGTCGTCGGAGTTCACGTCCGTACCGCTCGGAGGGTTCCGCGCCGTCAAGGGCGTCGGCTCGACCGTGAAGTGGCACGAGACGAAGTCCAAGCAGCTCTTCGACTCGCTGCGCCAGGACCGGCCGCTCGCCCCGCACAGCCCGAAGAAGCCGAAGGCGGTGCCGGTGGACGTGGCGCCGCAGCAGATCCGCGTGCAGGTCTACAACGGGACGCGCACGCCCGGCCTCGGCAAGCGCCTCGACGCCGGCCTGCGCGCCACCGGCTTCAGCACCACCCGCTCCCCGCTCAACGGCCCGAAACTCGACGTGCGGCACACGCTGGTGACGTTCGACCCGCGCTGGGACCGCTCGGCGAAGTCGCTGCGGGCAGCGCTGCCGGGGTCCGAGCTGCGGGCGGCGAAGGGGCAGGGAGCGGTACTGAAGGTGACAGCGGGGGCGGACTTCGAGAAGGTGCGGGCGGTGCGGGCGGTGCGGGCGGACGATCCGTACCAGGGCGAGTCCGGGGCGGTCACCGGCGACCAGGTGGTCTGCCCGTAGGGCTCCCGCCCCTGCTTCTGCTCCTGCCCTGCCCCTGAATGCCCTTCCAGAGCGTCAGTCGTCCAGGCCCTCGGCTGCGCGCTTGTCCCGCAGCTCCTTGATCGCGCGGCGCCTCGCCAGCCGGTGCGTGCGCCGGATCTGGGCCTCCTGGTAGCGGCGCCGGTCGCGCTCCGTCTCCGGAACCACCGGCGGCACGCGGCGCGGCTTGCCGTCGGCGTCGACGGCGGCGAAGACGAGGTACGCGCTGCCGACCTGGGTGGCCGGGGTCGACTCGTTCCACCGCTCGGCGAGCACCCGTACGCCGACCTCCATGGAGGACCGGCCCGTCCAGTTGACCTGGGCCTTCACATGGACGAGATCGCCCACCCTGACCGGCTCCAGGAAGACCATCTCGTCCATGGAGGCCGTGACCGCGGGCCCGCCCGAGTGCCGGCCCGCGACGGCGCCCGCCGCGTCGTCCACCAGTTTCATGATCACGCCGCCGTGCACCGTGCCGAGGAGATTGGTGTCGCTGCCGGTCATGATGTGGCTGAGCGTGGTGCGGGATGCGGCGGTGGGCTTGCCCGGAATGTCTTCTTCCGAGCTCTGGGCCTGAACTGTCATACCGTCCACCTTATGCGGGGGCACTTTGCATCAGCTCTGCAACAGCCCTGCCCCGATTTCCCACCCACCCTGTAAGCCGCGCACCTGTTGGCTGCACACTGGTCCGCATGAACGACTGGCCCGACGGGTGGACCAACGACCGCGACCGGCACGGGCGCGGCAGCGACAGCGCGCAGCCCGAGGGCGCGCGCGTCATGCGGCATGTGCAGCGCGGCCAGGTCCCGCCCCCCGCCGCCCCTGTCCCCGCGCCCGCCCCGCCGCGCGGCCCGGCCGTACCGCCGCAGTCGCCGGGGTACGACGACGGGTACGGCCAGGGCGGCCACGGCGGTGACGGCTACAACACGGGCCAGGTCTACGGCGGCGGCTCGGCCCCGCCCGGCGGCGGCCGGCCGCCCCGGACACCGCGCGGCGGTGCGGCGCCGGACTGGAGACGCCGTATCAAGGTCGGATCGCTGACCCTGGTGTTCGTGCTGCTCGCCGTCTCCATAGGCACGTACTTCTGGGCGGACTCCAAACTCAAGCGCGAGGTCGACCTCGCGAAGGTCATCGACCGGCCGGAGGCGGGTGACGGCACGAACTACCTGATCGTGGGCTCCGACAGCCGCGCCGGCATGTCCTCCGACGACAAGAAGAGGCTGCGCACCGGGTCCGCCGGGGGCAAGCGCACCGACTCGATGATGATCCTGCACGACGGCTCGAACGGCCCGACGCTGATCTCGCTGCCCCGCGACTCCGAAGTGGAGATCCCGTCGTTCGTCGGCTCCGAGTCCGGCAAGACGTTCCCGGCCCAGGGCCGGCGCGTGAAGCTGAACGCGGCCTACGCCGAGGACGGCCCGGAGCTCCTGGTCCGTACCGTCGAGCACAACACGAAGCTGCACATCGACCACTACGTCGAGATCGGCTTCGCCGGCTTCGCCAACATCGTGGACGCCATCGGCGGCGTCGAGATGGACATCCCGAAGGCGTTCAAGGACAAGAAGTCCGGCGCCGACTTCCAGGCCGGCAAGCAGACCCTGAACGGCGAGCAGTCCCTGGCCTTCGTCCGCACCCGCTACGCCTTCGCGGGCAGCGACCTGGACCGTACGAAGAACCAGCAGAAGTTCCTGGCGGCCCTGGCGAGCCAGACGGCGACCCCCGGCACGGTCCTGAACCCGTTCAAGCTCTACCCGACGATGGGCGCCGGCCTGGACACGCTCGTCGTCGACAAGGACATGAGCGTGTGGTCGCTGGGCCGGATGTTCCTCGCGATGAAGGGCGTCACAGGCGGCGAGGGCACCTCGATGAACATGCCGGTCTCGGGCAGCAACGGCGGCAACCTGGTCTGGGACAAGGCGAAGGTCGCCCAGCTGGTCGAGCAGCTCAAGAACGACGAGAAGGTCACCGTCAAGGGTGACTAGGGGGTGCGGCGACACTGAATCGCGGGGCTTGGAGCGGGGCGACGGGAACACACGGCGCAGCCCAATCGTCCACACTTCAGAGGTCACAGCCGCACCACCAGAAGGACACACATGATCACGCTCAAGAAGGAAGACGGCCCGGCGGATCTGGGTGGGGTGACCCATCTGTCCATCGGGGTGTCCTGGGACGCGACGGTCGGGGCCAGCGGCGGCCTGATGGGCAAGCTCCGCCAGAAGGTCGGCACGGACCTCGACCTGATCGCCGTCGCCATGCAGGGCGCGGACCCCGTGCGGCTGGCCGGACTCGACTCCCTGGACCCGCTGGGCAATGGCTCGCTGGTGCACAGCGGCGACAACCAGACCGGGAAGGGTGACGGGGACGACGAGACGGTGACCGTGGAGTTCTCCCGGGTGCCGCCCAACATCACGTCCATCGTGTTCGTCGCCGCCGCGTACAAGAAGCGCAGCGCGTTCCAGAACGCCCGGAACATCAGCTTCAAGGTGTACGACGCGACGGGCGGTACCGCCCAGCAGGTCGCCGACATCTGGCCGAGCCTGCTCACCGACGACAACGGCTGCGCCGTGGCCAAGGCGATCCGGGATGGCGCGGGCTGGAAGCTCCAGGTGATCAACGAGGTCGGGAAGATCAAGCAGGGCGACGAGCGCGACCTGATGCGCTTCGCCGTCAGCAAGTAGCGCGGACAGCACCATGCCGGGTACGCCCCGAGGGCCGTACCCGGCATGGGCGTCTCGCAGGTCGGTTACGGCAGGTTGCGGGCCATGACGATCCGCTGGACCTGGTTCGTTCCCTCATAGATTTGTGTGATCTTCGCGTCGCGCATCATGCGCTCCACCGGGTAGTCGCGCGTGTAGCCGTAGCCGCCGAGGAGCTGGACCGCGTCCGTGGTGATCTCCATGGCGGCGTCGGAGGCGTAGCACTTGGCCGCGGCGCCGAAGAAGGTCAGGTCCTCGTGGGCACCGCCGGCGGAGACGCGCTCGGACCTGGCGGCGGCCGCGTACGTCAGCTGGCGAGCGGCCTCCAGCTTCATGGCCATGTCGGCGAGCATGAACTGGACGCCCTGGAACTCGGCGATCGCCTTGCCGAACTGCTTGCGCTCCTGGACGTACCCCTTGGCGTAGTCGAGCGCGCCCTGGGCGATGCCGAGCGCCTGGGCCGCGATCGTGATGCGGGTGTGGTCCAGGGTCTTCATCGCGGTGGCGAAGCCGGTGCCCTCCTCGCCGATCATGCGGTCGGCGGGGATGCGGACGTTGTCGAGGTAGACCTCGCGGGTCGGCGAGCCCTTGATGCCGAGCTTCTTCTCGGGCGCGCCGAATGAGACGCCCTCGTCGGACTTCTCGACGACGAAGGCGCTGATCCCCTTGGAGCGCTTCGTCGGGTCGGTGACCGCCATGACGGTGTAGTACTCGCTGACGCCCGCGTTGGTGATCCAGCGCTTCACACCGTTGAGGACCCAGAAGTCGCCGTCGCGGACGGCCTTGGTCTTCATGCCGGCGGCGTCCGAGCCGGCGTCCGGCTCGGAGAGGGCGTACGAGAACATGCCTTCGCCCTTGGCGAGCGGGGTCATGTACTTCTTCTTCAGCTCTTCGCTGCCGGACAGGATGACCGGCAGCGAACCGAGCTTGTTGACCGCGGGGATCAGCGAGGAGGAGGCGCAGACGCGGGCGACCTCTTCGATCACGATGACGGTCGCCAGGGCGTCGGCGCCCGCGCCGCCGTACGCCTCGGGGACGTGGATGGCCGCGAGGTCGGCGCCGACCAGGGCGTCCAGCGCCTCCTGCGGGAAGCGCGCCTCCTCGTCGACCGCTGCGGCGTGCGGCGCGATCTTCGCCTCGGCGAGCGAGCGCACCGCGTCCCGGAGCATGTCGTGCTCTTCGGACAGGCGGTACAGGTCGAAATCAGGCGAACCTGCCAAGGTCTCTCACTCCCCAAAGATGCTAACTACCGTTAAGTAACTCAATTTTAGTGGGCCGGGCGCACATAGGGATACGTGAGCTTGCCGACAAGGGCGTGCAGCGGGAAAGGTCCCCGCTCACGGGCGCGACTATGCTCGGTCGGCGAATGTCTGCCCGTACCTTCTGTCCGTACCTTCCGTCCGTACGTCCCTGGAGCTCCGCATGGCCCTCAAGATCACAGTGATCGGCACCGGATACCTCGGCGCCACCCACGCCGCGGCCATGGCTGAGCTGGGGTTCGAAGTCCTCGGCCTGGATGTCGTCCCCGAGAAGATCGACATGCTGTCGGCCGGCAAGGTCCCGATGTACGAGCCGGGGCTGGAGGATCTGCTGCGGCGGCACGTCGCCGGGATCGAGGGGTCGACCGGGCGGCTGCGCTTCACCACGTCGTGGGAGGAGATCGGGGCGTTCGGCGATGTGCACTTCGTGTGCGTCAACACCCCGCAGAAGCACGGCGAGTACGCGTGCGACATGAGTTACGTCGACTCCGCCTTCGCCTCGCTCGCACCGCGGCTGACCAGGCCCGCGCTCGTCGTCGGCAAGTCGACCGTCCCGGTCGGCAGCGCGGCCCGGCTCTCCGCGCTGCTCGCGGAGCTGGCGCCGGCGGGGACGGACGTGGAGCTCGCGTGGAACCCGGAGTTCCTGCGCGAGGGGTACGCCGTCCAGGACACCCTGCACCCCGACCGGATCGTGGTGGGCGTGGAGAGCGCCGGCGCGGAGAAGCTGCTGCGCGAGGTGTACGCCGGGCCGGTCGGGGAGGGGTCGCCGTTCGTCGTGACGGACTTCCCGACGGCGGAGCTGGTCAAGACCGCCGCGAACTCCTTCCTCGCCACGAAGATCTCCTTCATCAACGCCATGGCCGAGGTGTGCGAGGCGGCGGACGGTGACGTCGTGAAGCTGGCCGAGGCGATCGGCTACGACGAGCGGATCGGGAAGAAGTTCCTGCGGGCGGGGATCGGATTCGGCGGCGGGTGCCTGCCGAAGGACATCCGGGCGTTCATGGCGCGCGCCGGTGAACTGGGCGCGGACCAGGCGCTGACGTTCCTGCGCGAGGTCGACTCCATCAACATGCGCCGCCGGGGCCACATGGTCGAGCTGACGCGCGAGGCGCTGGGCGGTGGGGGCTTTCTGGGGAAGCGGGTCGCGGTGCTGGGTGCGACGTTCAAGCCGGACTCGGACGACGTACGGGACTCGCCGGCGCTCAACGTCGCCGGGCAGATCCACCTGCAGGGCGGCCAGGTCACGGTCTACGACCCCAAGGGCATCGAGAACGCGCGCCAGATCTTCCCCACGCTCGGATACGCCGACACGGCGCTGGAGGCGGTACGGGGCGCGGACGTCGTCCTGCACCTGACGGAGTGGCGAGAGTTCCGCGAGCTGGACCCGGCGGAACTGGGCGCGGTCGCCGCGCAGCGGCTGATCCTGGACGGGCGGAACGCGCTGGACGCGGAGGTGTGGCGCGGGGCGGGATGGACGTACCGGGCGATGGGGCGGCCGCGGGCATAGGGGCGGGTGCGGGCATAGGGGCGGGTGCGGGCATAGGGGCGGCCGCGGGCATAGGGGCGGCCGCGGGCATAGGGGCGGGTGCGGGCATAGGGGCGGGTGCGGGCGGATTCACGGCCCTGGCCGGCACCGCCGTGGTGTGGGGCGTGGCCCCGGCTGCCGGCGGGGGCGTGCCCTGCGGGGCCTTTCCCCGCCCCGCCCCTTCCCGAACTGGGGCCAGCCCCAGACCCCGGACGCCCTCCGGGCGTGTCCTCAGTCGCCGGACGGGCTGGATATTCCAGCCCGTCCGGCGACTGAGGACCGGGGTCCGGGGCGGAGCCCCGGTGCGCTAGGCGTCCAGCTCCGCCAGGGTCGCGTTCGACGGGACCCTGCAGGGGGTGAGGTCCGCCGCAACCGATTCCGCGTCCCGCAGCGCCCGCACCGCGTTGTGCCACGTCAGCTTCGCCACGTCCGCCGCGGACCACGACCGCCGCAGCAGCTCCGCGATCAGGTTCGGGTAGCAGGCCACGTCCTCCAGGCCGGCCGGGGTGAACGCCGTGCCGTCGTAGTCGCCGCCGATGCCGATGTGGTCGATGCCCGCGACCTCGCGCATGTGGTCGAGGTGGTCGGCGACCGTCGCCGCCGTCGCGACCGGGCGCGGGTTCGCGTCCTCGAAGGCGCGGTGGATTTTCATCGCCTCGGGCGTCGTCTCCAGGTGGTGGAGGCCGTGCGCGCGCATGTTGTCGTCGGCGCGCCGCGTCCAGTCGACCGCCTCGGGCAGCACGAACTTCGGCACGAACGTCGCCATCGCCACTCCCCCGTTGCCGGGCAGCAGCGCCAGTACGTCGTCCGGGATGTTGCGCGGGTGGTCGCAGACGGCTCGGGCCGAGGAGTGGGAGAAGATCACCGGCGCCACCGTGGTGGAGAGTGCCGCCCGCATCGTGGTGGCCGCCACATGGGAGAGGTCCACGAGCATGCCGACGCGGTTCATTTCCCGTACGACCTCGTGCCCGAAGGGCGACAGGCCGCCGACGCCCGGCTCGTCCGTCGCCGAATCCGCCCACGCGATGTTGTCGTTGTGGGTCAGGGTCATGTAGCGCACGCCGAGCGTGTGCAGCGCGCGCAGGGTGGCGAGGGAGTTGTTGATGGAGTGGCCGCCCTCGGCGCCCATGAGGGAGGCGATACGGCCCTCGGCCCGCGCCGCCTCCATGTCATCCGCCGTCAGCGCGCGAGCCAGGTCGTCCGGGTAGCGGGCGATGAGCTGGCCGACCACGTCGATCTGCTCCAGCGTCGCGCTGACCGCGTCCTCGCCGGCCATGTCGGAGCGTACGTACACCGACCAGAACTGCGCGCCGACGCCGCCCGCCCGCAGCCGCGGGATGTCGGTGTGCAGGTGCGCCTGCTGGTCGGTGGCGATGTCGCGGCGCGCGATGTCGTAGCGGACCTGTTCGCGCAGCGCCCACGGGAGGTCGTTGTGGCCGTCGACGACCGGGTGGGCCGCCAGCAGGTCGCGTGCCTGGGCCAGGAGGGCCTCGGGGGGCGTCATGTGCCGAAACCGAACGCGTCCGCGCCCTGCGTCTTCGCGCGCAGCCGCTTGCCCTTCTCCGTCGCCTGGTCGTTCAGCTCCTGCTGGAACTCCCGGATGCGGGAGCGCAGTTCGCTGTCGTGGGCGGCGAGGATACGGGCCGCCAGCAAGCCCGCGTTGCGTGCGCCCGCCACCGACACCGTGGCGACCGGCACGCCGGCCGGCATCTGCACGATGGACAGGAGCGAGTCCATGCCGTCGAGGTACTTCAGCGGCACCGGTACGCCGATGACCGGCAGCGGCGTCACCGAGGCGAGCATGCCGGGCAGGTGGGCCGCGCCGCCCGCGCCCGCGATGATCACCTTGAGGCCGCGGCCGTCCGCCTCCTCGCCGTACGCGATCATCTCGCGCGGCATCCGGTGCGCCGACACGACGTCGACCTCGTAGGGGATCGCGAACTCGTCGAGGGCCTTGGCCGCGGCCTCCATAACGGGCCAGTCGGAGTCGGAGCCCATCACGATGCCCACTACAGGGGCGGCCACAGGGGGGTTCGTCATTCGGTGATCGTTCCTCGCAGGTAGCCGGCGGCGTGACGGGCGCGCTCCAGCGCGTCGTCGAGGTCGTCGCCGTAGGTGTTGACGTGGCCGACCTTGCGGCCGGGCTTCACGTCCTTTCCGTACATGTGGATCTTCAGCTGCGGATCGCGTGCCATGCAGTGCAGGTACGCCGCGTACATGTCGGGGTAGTCGCCGCCGAGTACGTTCGCCATGACCGTCCACTTCGCGCGCGGGCGGGGGTCACCGAGCGGCAGGTCCAGGATCGCCCTGACGTGGTTGGCGAACTGCGAGGTGATCGCGCCGTCCTGCGTCCAGTGCCCGGAGTTGTGCGGGCGCATCGCGAGCTCGTTGATCAGGATGCGGCCGTCGGTCGTCTCGAAGAGCTCCACGGCGAGGTGGCCCACGACGCCGAGCTCCTTCGCGATGCGCAGCGCCAGCTCCTGTGCCTGGCCGGCCAGCTCGTCCGTGAGGCCGGGGGCGGGCGCGATCACGGTGTCGCACACGCCGTCGACCTGCTGCGACTCGACGACGGGGTAGGCGACGGCCTGGCCGTGCGGGGAGCGGACGATGTTCGCCGCCAGTTCGCGTACGAAGTCGACCTTCTCCTCGGCGAGGACCGGGACGCCGGCCCGGAAGGGCTCCTCGGCGTCCTTCTCGCCGCGTACGAACCAGACGCCCTTGCCGTCGTATCCGCCGCGCACGGTCTTGAGGATCACCGGGAAGCCGCCGGTCTCGGCTGCGAACGCCGCCGCGTCCGCCGGGTCGCTCACGATGCGGTGGCGCGGGCAGGGCGCTCCGATCTCCATGAGCTTCGCTCGCATCACGCCCTTGTCCTGGGCGTGCACCAGTGCGTCGGGCCCCGGGCGTACGGGGATGCCGTCCGCTTCCAGGGCCCGCAGGTGCTCGGTGGGGACGTGCTCGTGATCGAAGGTGATCACGTCGCAGCCGCGCGCGAAGGCGCGCAGCGTGTCCAGGTCGCGGTAGTCGCCGATGACGACGTCGCTGACGACCTGGGCCGCCGAGTCCTGAGGGGTGTCACTGAGGAGCTTGAATCTGATGCCGAGGGGGATGCCCGCCTCGTGGGTCATACGGGCGAGCTGACCGCCACCGACCATGCCGACTACGGGGAACGTCACACGTCCAGGGTATCCGCCGGGCGGTGCGCGGCTGTCCGCGTGCGGACCGTCACCGGCCCGCTACCCCTGGTGGGAGGGGGCGTCCGGGCGGGGGCGTGCACTGGTTAGCATGGCGGGGTCGAGACCGGGACGGTCGTCGGCGACATCGGACGGAACGGGGCTGAGCGATCACCATGAGTGGACGAGGCAGCAGTCCCCTGCACACGCGTCGTGTGCGCACGCGTCTTCAGCACATAGGGCGCGAGTTCGTGAAGTTCGGTGCGGTCGGCGGGGTGGGGCTCCTGGTCGACCTGGGTGTCTTCAATCTGCTGCGCCACCTCACGGACATCCCGGTGGTCCGGGCGAGCATCGTGGCCACGGTCGTCGCGATCGGCTGCAACTACCTGGGCTTTCGCTACTTCACCTACCGGGAGCGCGACAAGCGGCGCAGGACCCGGGAGCTCACGCTGTTCCTGCTGTTCAGCGTGATCGGCCTGGTGATCCAGAGCGGTGTGCTGTACGCGGCGACGTACGGCTTCGGCTGGGACAGTCCGCTGCAGAGCAACATCTTCAAGTTCATCGGCATCGGCATCGCGACCGTCTTCCGGTTCTGGTCGTACCGGACCTGGGTGTTCCAGAAGCTGCCGGCGCCGCCGGGTGCGGTGCGGGCGGCGGAGCCGCTGCCCGACCGGGTCACCTGACCGTCGGCCGGGGGTCGTTCTTGGGGTGGGCCACCCGGCTGAGGAAGAGCGCGAACACCGGCGGCTGCTGCTGGAGCATTTCGAGGCGCCCACCGTCCGCCTCGGCGAGGTCGCGCGCGACGGCCAGCCCGATTCCGGTCGAGTTGCGTCCGCTGATGGACCGCTCAAAGATCCGGGCGCCCAGCTCGGCGGGGACGCCGGGGCCCTCGTCGGTCACCTCGATGACGGCCTGGTTGCCGGTGACGCGGGTGCGCAGGGCGACCGTACCGCCGCCGTGCATCAGGGAGTTCTCGATCAGTGCGGCGAGCACCTGGGCGACCGCGCCGGGTGTGCCGACGGCGCGCATACCGTGCTTGCCGGACTGCACGATGGCCCGGCTGGCGCTGCGGTAGGCGGGGCGCCACTCCTCGATCTGCTGCTTGACGACCTCGTCGAGGTCGAAGGTGACGGCGGAGCCCGTGCGCGGGTCGCGGGCGTTGGTGAGCAGCCGCTGCACCACGTCGGTGAGCCGCTCGACCTGCGTCAGCGCGATGGATGCCTCTTCCTTGACGGTGTCCAGGTCGTCGGTGAGGGTGATCTCCTCCAGCCGCATGGACAGCGCAGTCAGCGGCGTACGGAGCTGGTGGGAGGCGTCGGCTGCGAGCCTGCGCTCGGCGGTGAGCATCCGGCCGATCCGCTCGGCGCTGGAGTCGAGCACGTCCGCGACGCGGTCCAGCTCGGGCACGCCATACCGCTTGTGGCGGGGGCGGGGGTCGCCCGAGCCGAGGCGTTCCGCGGTTTCGGCGAGGTCGGTGAGGGGGGAGGCGAGCCGGTTGGCCTGGCGTACGGCGAGCAGTACGGCGGCGACGACGGCGAGCAGCGCGACCGCACCGATGATCATCAGGCTGCGGCCGACCTCGCCGGTGACGGTGGAGCGGGACTGCTGGACGAGGACGGTCTCGCCTGACTCCCCGGTCGCGGTGCCCTCGATGACGCTGCCTTCGGGGCGCTCGCCGATCTCGACGGAGTCGCGTCCTGGCATGTCGATACGGGCGTACCGGTCGGCGTCGACCTGTTCGGCCAGGACATCGGGGTTGACCAGCTCGTCACCGAGGAGACGGCTCTCCACGGCGCTGACGAGGCGGACGGCTTCGGAGTCGACGCTTTCCTGGGCGCTGTTGCTGATGGTGCGGGTCTCGACGAGGACGAGGGAGACCCCGAAGACGGCGATGACGACGAGCACCACGGCGAGGGTGGAGTTGATCAGGCGGCGGCGCATGGCTGTGTGTGTACGTCAGCTCTTCTCGAAGCGGAAGCCGACGCCCCGCACGGTGGCGATGTAGCGGGGATTGGCGGCGTCGTCGCCCAGCTTCTTGCGCAGCCACGAGATGTGCATGTCGAGCGTCTTGGTCGACGACCACCAGGTGGTGTCCCAGACCTCGCGCATCAGCTGGTCGCGGGTGACGACCCGGCCGGCGTCCCGCACGAGGACCCGCAGCAGGTCGAACTCCTTGGCGGTGAGCTGGAGTTCCTCCTCGCCCATCCAGGCGCGGTGCGATTCGACGTCGATCCGTACACCGTGGGTGGCGGGTGCGGGGACGGACTCACTGGAGCCGCGGCGCAGGAGGGCGCGTACGCGGGCGAGGAGTTCGGCGAGGCGGAACGGCTTGGTGACGTAGTCGTCGGCGCCGGCGTCGAGGCCGACGACCGTGTCGACCTCGTCGGCGCGGGCGGTCAGCACCAGGATCGGAATGGCGTGGCCCCCGCCGCGCAGTCGGCGAGCGACTTCCAGGCCGTCCATGCCGGGCAGGCCGAGGTCGAGCACGACGAGGTCGATGCCGCCCTGGAGGCCGGCGTCGAGCGCGGCCGGGCCGTCCTCGCGCACCTCGACCTCGTAACCCTCCCTGCGCAGGGCGCGGGCCAGCGGCTCGGAGATGGATGCGTCGTCCTCGGCGAGCAGTACACGGGTCATGGGGTGATGGTAGTCCGCAGTGGGTAGGGGCCGGGGGTCGATCGCGCGGTGGTTGCCACGGCCTGCGGCTGTGGGATGCGATCCTGGTCTTGACCTTTGAACCAGCTCGCTGGTTCCATCCCGGCCTGTGATCCATCTCTCAAGCCCTTCCATATAGGGCGCTGTCGTGTCGTATGGTGGCGAGACATCTTTAAGCATGACTCCGGGTCCTTTGGCCGCCCATACCTGCCAAAGGTCTCTTTTCTGTGCCGGGTTGGTCCTGCCAGCCTGACCGGTGATGACCTATGGGCCGGGCCCTCGCGCGATGCCGCGCGAAGGGCGTGGATCCCGGTGCGGAGCACTCCGTGCCGGTGCCGACCTCCCCCCACCGGGCGCGTACCCCGCTCACGAGGCGAGCCGCGTCCCGAGCCAGCAAGGATCGACATGGCGTCCAGCCTGACCAAGGACACCCCCGGGGCCCCCTCGGGAGAGAAGACCTTCTTCGGCCACCCCCGCGGACTGGCCACTCTCTTCATGACCGAGATGTGGGAGCGCTTCAGCTTCTACGGCATGAAGGCGCTTCTCCCGCTCTACCTGGTCGCGCCCAACGGGCTGCACATGAACGTGGCCACCGCCACAGCGGTCTTCTCGATCTACATGGCGATGGTCTACCTGCTCGCCATGCCCGGCGGCTGGTTCGCCGACCGCTTCTGGGGCCCGCGCAAGACGGTCACCATCGGCGCGCTGGTGATCATGGCCGGCCACCTCACGCTCGCCATTCCCGGCGAGGGCGTCTTCTTCGCCGGCCTGGCCCTGGTGGCCATCGGTTCCGGTCTGCTGAAGGCCAACATCTCCACGATGGTCGGTCACCTCTACGACGGCCCGGCCGACCCGCGCCGTGACGGCGGCTTCACCATCTTCTACGTCGGCATCAACCTGGGCGCCTTCGCCGCGCCGCTGGCCATCGGCACCGTCGGCGAGACCGTCAACTGGCACCTGGGCTTCGCCCTGGCCGCGCTCGGCATGGCCCTGGGTCTGGCCCAGTTCCTGCTCGGCAGCCGCCACCTGAGCCGGCACAGCGACGTAGTCCCGGAGCCGCTGCCCAAGGCCGACCGCGCGCCGCTCCTCCGCAAGGCCATGATCTGGCTGATCGTCGCCGTCGTCTTCTACGGCGTCACGATCGCCACCGGCGTCTACACCCTGAACTGGGCGCTGGTCCCGATCACCCTGGCCGGCCTGATCATCCCCACCTGGGTACTGCTGCGCATCAAGCGCGACAAGTCCCTGGACCAGGTCGAGCAGTCCAGGATGAGCGCGTACATCTGGTTCTTCGTGGCCGCCGCCATCTTCTGGATGATCTACGACCAGGGCGCGTCCACGATGGCGCTGTTCGGCGAGTCCTCGACCGACACCACGTTCCTCGGCTTCGACTTCCCGGTCTCCTGGTACCAGTCGGTCAACCCGATCCTGATCATGGCGCTGGCCCCGGTCATCGCCTGGATGTGGCTGGCGCTCAACCGCCGCGGCAAGGAGCCGAGCACGGCCGTGAAGTTCGCGTCCGGTCTGGTCCTGATCGGTGTCTCGTTCTTCGTCTTCCTGATCCCGATCAGCATCGCCGGCCAGGGCGACGGCGCCAAGGCCGCCGCGTACTGGATGGTCGCGATCTACTTCTTCCAGACCCTTGGTGAGCTGTGCGTGTCCCCGGTGGGGCTGTCGGTCACCACGAAGATGGCGCCGGAGAAGTACGCCTCCCAGATGCTGGGCGTCTGGTTCCTGGCCGTCACCGCCGGCGACTGCTTCACCAGCCTCCTGTCCATCGCGGGCTTCGATCTCAACAAGAGCGGCATCGTCGCCGCCGAGGCCGCGCTCGCCTGCCTGGCGGGCGTCGCGATCTTCATGTACCGCAAGAAGGTCAAGGGGCTCATGGGCAGCGTCAACTGACCTGACACGTCACACAGCCGAAGGCCGGTCCCGGCATGCTCTCGCGTGCCGGGACCGGCCTTCCGCTTTCGACTCGATCGGCGGGCGACCGGGCGACTTGAGGAGCTGCTCAAGCTCCTCAACGGACCAGTCAGCCTGTCGCGGGATCGAGCGGAGAGTTCCTGGCGCGAGGGATGTGTGGAGCGGGACGAGTGCGGTGCGGCCGTCTGAATGCCGGTACTTCGCATGGCTGCCACGGGTAGTCACGTGAGCGAACCCGGCCCGTCCGAGAGCCTAGGAAACCGCGCTGCCGGACAGCCCGTGGGGAACAGCCGGGCTCATGCGACCCGTACCTCGATGGGTGCGGTGATCACGCTGGTGACCTCGGGGGCCGCTGCGTCCTCGAAGTAGAGCTCAAGTGCTTCTCGCAAGTTGTCCAAAGCCTCCTCGATGGTCTCGCCCTGGCTGGTGACCTCGACCTGGAGACAGCGGGCCACGTACCACTCACCCTCGTGCGTGATCGCCCCCGTGAGATGCAAAGCGTGCTGGGTCATACAGCGAGCCTGGCACGCTCGGCCATCACACCTGAATCCTGAGAGTCCCGGTCGGCTGCGACGAAGGATGCGGCATCAGCCCTGTCGGTGCGATACCGCCGCCCTCGGCCGCGGGGTCAGGCGACGCGGAGCTCCACCGGGGGCAGATGCGGCGAGTGAGCCCGCACTGTCGATGCCGCTTCCAGGGGGAGGCTGGCGTGCACCGCCCCGGCCAGGACCAGGTCCCCGGCCGCCAGGCCGGCACCGAAGTGAGCCAGCCGGTGCGCGAGCCAGACCAGCGCACGGAACGGGTCTCCGAGCACCGCCCGGCCTTCACCCGTAGCCACGGCCGCGCCGTCCACGCTCACCACCAGCGCCTCAGCGGCCAGGTCCACGTCCGGGTCGAACGGGACCATGGGGCCGGCGACGATCCGTGCGCAGGACGCGTTGTCCGCGATGCTGTCCGCCACGGTGATCTGCCAGCCGGTGAACCGGGTGTCGATCACTTCCAGGGCGAGGAACACTCCGGCCACGGCGCTCCTGGCGGCTTCCAGGTCAACGTCCGGGCCCGCCAGGTCGCCTCCGAGCCGGAAGGCGATCTCCGCCTCCACCCGCGGCTGCATGAGTTCGCTCCGGACCAGGCTGCTACCGCTGGGCAGCATCATGTTGTCCAGGAGAACACCAGAATCCGGCTCGTCGACCCCCGTCTGCTCCTGCATGGCCTTGGAAGTCACACCCGCCTTGTGGCCGATGACGCGGGCCCCGCCTGCGATCCGCCGCGCAACCGCCGCCGCCTGGACCCGGTAGGCGTCCTCAAGGGCCAGTCCGGGCCGGCGCCCGGTCAGTGAAGCCACCGGAACACGGTCGCGCTCTGCGGCCAGCAGGACCGTTGCCTCGTCGTTGATCCACTGAACTCGCCGCTCATCCAAGGAGATCCCTCCCAAGGGGCATCCGTGTGCTTATCGGAGAAGGGCGCAGGAGTAGATCCGGAGCGGGGCGCCCGCCCGCAGACCACGGGTCCGGGCCTCAGCTCTGCCGAGCGCCCAGGACGTCCTGGCCTGATGAAGAGTCAACCCGCGGCGCGCTTACGGCGGTACGGTGGCGGGCAGGCCAAGCGGTATATCGCGTATATACGGGCAGGTGCTCATGACCACGCGCACGCCGAACCAGCTACTCCGTGACCTCGTCGCCGAGTCCGGCCTCACCTACGAAGCCTTAGCCAAAGCCGTACGGGCGGTCGCCGCCGAATGCGGCGCCGCCTTGCAGACCAACAAGAGCGCTGTTGAGCACTGGATCGCCGGAGCGACGCCCAGGGGTGACACCGGCGGCTACCTTGCCGTCGCCCTGTCCCGGCGCCTGGGCCGACTCCTGAACCCCGCCGATCTCGGCCTCCCCGCCACCGCGGGAGAAGCGGACAATGACACCATCGGGCTGTCCCTCGGGGACGACCCGCTGGATGCGCTGCTGCCGATGTGGAGGTACGAATTGGACCGCCGCCGAGCGCTGGACGACGTTTACGAACAACGACGGCAGGGCGGTGGCGCTCGGAACCCGGCGCAGGGCGTAGTGCCGGTAGGTCACCCGCACCCAGGAGAGGGTCAGGGTGTGCGGGCCGGTCCACCCCAGTCCCGCGCACGCCACCACGGGCCCGTCGAAGAGGGTCGGGTTGGCCTGGACCGCCTTGTCCCACACACGGTCTCTTGCTGATTCGTCCTCGGGTGACAGCGGCGGCGCTTCAGCCTCCGTCAGGTGGAGCTGGTGCACGTCGAAGAGGTCAATACCCACGGGGGCAGCGTCTCGGTCACCGGCTCATCGTAGAGCCCGTTGCGATCCTGAAGCAGACTGCCTGGATCTCCTCCCAAGGCCCACCGCGAGTTCGCCGACGGCCTGGCCGCCACCAGCGCCCACACAGGGAGTGACGGCTCACCGCGCGTTACGCGGGGGCTGCGAGCTCCGCCCAGACCGTTTTGCCGGGGTTGCCCTCGTCGCGGCGTTCGACTCCCCAGTCGAGGCAGAGGCGTTGGACGATGAACATGCCGTGGCCGCCGGGGCGCCCGGCGCGGTGCGGGGTGCGGGGGGCCGGCTGGCCGGCGCCGCGGTCGATGACTTCGAGGCGCAGGACCTTGCCGTCGCACGTCACGCGCAGCTCTTCCGGCCCTTCGGCGTGCAGGCAGGCGTTGGTGACCAGCTCGGAGACGACCAGGAGTACGTCCTCGGCGGCTGCCCTGCGGTCGGCGGTCGACGCGGGGAGCCAGCCCCAGTCGTACAGCGCCTGGCGGGTGAAGTCGCGGGCCAGCGGCACGATGCCGCTGGCACTACCCAGCGCCAAGGAGCGCCCCTGGCCGGGGGCGGACCCGGCCGAGACCGAGCCGTGGCCCGCCGCCTCGGGGCCGAGGTCGCCCGACGGAGGCTGCCGGGTGGTGCTCATCAGCGCTTCACCTCACCGATTTGCCGAATCGTCGAATTCGTCACTGCAAGGACGACGGGGGCGGTCGGGCCCCCTGGGACTACAGGGTCAGAGCTCTCCTGCCCGGCCGAACGGTGAGAACACCCACCCTTTCGGTACGGACGTGTGACGCGGGCAACCAGCAGCCGGTCAAGAGGAGGCGCCGAGGGGGCGTACGTCACTCTTCCATGGCCGCTGTGAGCGACTCATGGACGGTGAAGACGGCGTCGGCTCCGGTGATCTCGAAGACTCTCGCCACCACGGGCTGCATTCCTGCCAGGTGAACGCCTCCACCGGCGGCCTCGGCCTTCAGCCGCGCGCCGAGCAGCACGTTGAGCCCGGTGGAGTCGCAGAAGGCCAGTTCCGAGCAGTCCACGACCAGACGCGCCCGTCCCGCCTGGAGAGCCTTCTCCAGCGGCTCACGCAGCAGCTCGGCGGTGTGGTGATCGAGCTCACCCGCCGGCGTGACAATCTCGCTCCGGCCCTCGGTCCGAACCGACACCCGGAGTCGACCCCGGTTCGCGCTGCCAACCGTCCCGCGCTCCATGCCCGTCTCGTCTCTCTTCGCAGTCGTCACTGTCCTTGACGTGCCAGAACACTACGCCTTCCGTGCGCCGATCGGTAGCCGAAGACCCGCCCAATAGCAGACGAATTGGACATACGGGACTTGCAACACGCTGCCCGGAGCGGGTAGGCCTAGTGGGGGCACAACCAACACGACCGGCTTTGGAGGCGCCGCACACCGCACGCAGAGGTATCGGCATCGGCAGCCATATGCCGAGAACGATGGAGGAGACCATGTCACCCCGGCTCGACGAACCGCGAACGCGCACCGCGCAGCAGGCCGCGCAGAAGACCGTGCAGCAGGCCGCGCAGCAGGCCGCGCCGTCGACAACCCCGCCCGAGCAGATCGAGACCGGACCCGAGGGCCTCGAAGGGCTCCCGGAGATCCCGCCGTACGACGAGGTGGGGGCGCTGGATGCCAGGGCCCTGTCCAAGACGCTCTTCGGGCGCCTCGAAACCCTCGAAGAGGGGACGCACGAGCACGCGTACGTACGCAACACACTCGTCGAACTGAACCTGGCTCTGGTCAAGTTCGCCGCCTCCCGGTTCCGCTCCCGCAGCGAACCCATGGAGGACATCATCCAGGTCGGCACGATCGGCCTGATCAAGGCCATCGACCGCTTCGAGCTCAGCAGAGGCGTCGAGTTCCCGACCTTCGCGATGCCGACCATCGTCGGCGAGGTCAAGCGCTTCTTCCGCGACACGTCGTGGTCGGTCCGCGTCCCGCGGCGCCTGCAGGAACTGCGCCTCGACCTTGCCAAGGCCGGTGACGAGCTCGCTCAGCAGCTCGACCGCGCCCCCACGGTGAGTGAGCTCGCCAAGCGCCTCGACCTCACCAAAGAAGAGGTCGTCGAGGGCATGGCCGCGAGCAACGCGTACACCGCGAGCTCGCTGGACGCCCAGCCCGAGGAGGACGACTCCGAGGGTTCGCTCACCGACCGGATCGGCTACGAGGACCACGGGCTCGAAGGCATCGAGTACGTCGAGTCCCTGAAGCCGCTGATCGCCGAACTCCCCTCCAGGGACCGGCAGATCCTGTCGCTGCGGTTCGTCGCCAACATGACGCAGTCGGAGATCGGCGAAGAGCTCGGCATCTCGCAGATGCACGTGTCGCGGCTGCTTTCGCGCACGCTGAACAAGCTGCGCAAGGGCCTGACGCTGGAGGAATAGCAGACCCAGGCTGCGAAGGCGCCGCGAAGGTGCTGTGAAGGTCGAGCGAGGGTCTGCCCCAGGCGCTATCCGGGGCAGGCCCTCCTCTCGCGTGTTCCCTACCCGGCGCGCCGCGTCGTACGCACTCCGCCTCGCCAGACCTCGGTGACGAGCGGGACACCGGGGCGGTAGGCCAGGTGGACGTGGCTCGGCGCGTCGAGGAGCGCCAGGTCGGCGCGGGCGCCGGGGACGATACGGCCGACGTCGCTGCGGCGCAGGGCGGCGGCGCCGCCCGCGGTGGCCGACCAGAGGGCCTCGTCGGGGGTCATGCCCATGTCGCGGACCGCGAGGGCGATGCAGAAGGGCATCGAACTGGTGAAGGACGAGCCCGGGTTGCAGTCGGTGGAGAGCGCGACGGTGGCGCCCGCGTCGAGCAGGCGGCGGGCGTCCGGCCAGGCGGCGCGGGTGGAGAACTCGGCGCCGGGGAGCAGGGTGGCGACGGTCGCGCTGTTGGCCAGGGCGTCGATGTCGGCGTCGGTGAGGTGCGTGCAGTGGTCGGCACTGGCCGCGTCGAGTTCGACGGCGAGCTGAACGCCGGGGCCGTGGCCGAGCTGGTTGGCGTGGACGCGGGGGTGCAGGCCCTTGGCCCGGCCGGCGGTGAGGATCGCGCGGGCCTGGTCGCCGTCGAAGGCGCCCTTCTCGCAGAACACGTCGATCCAACGGGCGTACGGGGCGCACGCGTCGAGCATCTCGCCGGTGACGAGTGCGACGTACGCCGCCGGGTCGTCCGCGTAGTCGGGCGAGACGATGTGCGCGCCCAGGTAGGTGACCTCGTCGGTGTGCTCGGCGGCGATGCGCAGGGCGCGGGCCTCGTCGGCGGTGGTCAGGCCATAACCGGACTTCGTTTCCTGGGTGGTGGTGCCCTGACGGAGGGCTTCGGCGAGGTACCTGGCGACATTGGCGCCGAGTTCGGCGTCGGTGGCGGCGCGGGTGGCGGCGACGGTGGTGCGGATGCCGCCGGCGGAGTAGGCACGGCCCGACATGCGGGCGTTGAACTCCTGGGTGCGGTCGCCGGCGAAGACGAGGTGGGAGTGGGAGTCGACGAAGCCGGGGATGACGGCGCGGTTCTGAGCGTCGTACGTGGAGTCGGCCTGGGGGGCGGCGGTGGCTTTGCCCGCCCAGGCGATGCGGTCGCCCTCGATCACGACGGCGGCGTCCTGGATCAGGCCGAGTCGGCCGCCCTGGCCTTGGGTGGGGTCGTTGGTGACGAGGGTGGCGATGTTGGTGACGAGGGTGGTGCGCACGGGGTCCTCTCCGAGGGGGTGGGGGTGCGGCGGACGCGGGTGCGGGGCGGGTGCCGCTGCGCGGGGCTGTTCCCCTACCCGCCCCTTCCCGAACCGGGGCTCCGCCCCGGACCCCGCTCCTCAAACGCCGGAGAGGCTGAGTAGTGCCGCGAGCGGCAAGGCCCGGGTCGGAGCCCGCGCGAGGCGGTCATAGGGAGTGCCTCTCAAACACGACCTAGCCGTGCACCGCCATGATCGCGGCGGTCAGTGCCCCGGCCACATCGGGGATGGACGTGTGTGCGCCGTCGCGCACGATGTGACGACCCGCCACGATCGTGTGGCGCACGTCCGCCGCCGACGCCGCGAACACCGCCGTCTCCGCGCCGAACCGCGGCAGCGCACCGGCCGTGCGGACTGAGTCCAGGGCGATCGTCGTCAGGTCGGCGAGCGCCCCGCGCTCGATCGTGCCGGCGTCGGGCCACCCCAGGGCCGCGTGCCCGTCCGCCGACGCGGCGCGGAGCAGGGCCGCCGCCGTCCAGTGACCGCGCGTACGGGAGCGGAGGCGTTCGTTCAGTTCCATCGCGCGGGCCTCCTCCAGCAGATCGATCACCGCGTGGCTGTCGCTGCCGAGGGAGAGCGTGGAGCCGGCTCGCTGGAGGCGGGTCGCCGGGCCGATGCCGTCGGCCAGGTCTCGCTCCGTCGTGGGGCACATGCAGGTGCCGGTGGACGTGCCGCCGAGGAGGGCGATGTCCTCGTCGGTGAGGTGGGTGCTGTGGACGCCCGTGGTGCGCGGCCCGAGTACCCCGTGGTCCGCGAGGAGCCCGGTGGGGGTGCGGCCGTGGGCGGCCAGGCACGCCTCGTTCTCGGCGGTCTGCTCCGAGAGGTGGACGTGCAGCGGCGCCTCCCGGGCCTGGGCCCAGGCCGCGACCGTCGCCAGCTCGCCGGCCGGGACGGCCCGTACCGAATGGATCGCCGCGCCGATCCGGGCGTGGTCGCTCTCCCCCAGCAGCGACGCCCGCTCCGCCCAGGCCTCGGCCGTGCCGTCCGAGAACCGCTGCTGGTGGCGGTTGGGCGGGGTGCCGAAGCCGGCGGAGAGGTACGCCGTGTCGAGGAGGGTGATGCGGATGCCCGCGTCCGCCGCGGCGGCGATGAGGGCCTCCCCCATGGCGTTGGGGTCGGCGTAGGCGGCGCCGCCCGGCGCGTGGTGGAGGTAGTGGAACTCGCCGACGGTCGTGATCCCGGCCAGGGCCATCTCGGCGTACACCGCGCGGGCCAGGTCGAAGTACGTGTCGGGGGTGAGGCGGGAGGCGACGCCGTACATCACCTCTCGCCAGGTCCAGAAGGTCCCGGAGCCGACCTGCACCGTGGAGCGCAGGGCCCGGTGGAAGGCGTGCGAGTGGGCGTTCGCCAGGCCCGGGAGGGTCAGACCACGCAGGACGGTGGCGCCGGGCGGCGGGGCCGGGACGTCCCGGCGGACGGCCGTGATCCGGCCGTCCGACACGTCCAGTGCGACACCCGGCTCGACAAAAGTGTCGAGCCAGGCGTGCTCCAGCCAGTAGGTCACGTGCACGCGAGCCCCTCCAGTACGTCGGCGAGTGCGATGACCCCCGCGACGCAGTCGTCCTCGGCCGCGTACTCGGCCGGGGAGTGCGAGACGCCCGTGGGGTTCCGTACGAACAGCATGGCGGTGGGAACCGAAGCGGACAAAATACCCGCGTCGTGTCCCGCGCCCGTGCCGAGGACCGGGATCTCGCCGTGGAGCAGCTTCGCGAGTTCGTCGCGCAGGGCGTGCTCGAACTCCACCACGGGGGTGAAGGACTCCCGGGTGACGCGCAGGTCGATGCCGGCGCGGTCTGCCTCCTCGCGCGCCGCCTCCTCGATGCCGGCGACGACGCGGTCCAGAGTGTCCTGGTCGGCGGCCCGGGAGTCGAGCCAGCCGCGGACCAGGGAGGGGATCGCGTTGACGCCGTTCGGCTCCACGGAGATCTTCCCGAAGGTGGCGACCGCCCCGGCGAGCTGCGCCTCGCGGCGGGCCGCGAGAACGGTTTCGGCGTACGTCAGCATCGGGTCGCGGCGGTCCGCGAGGCGGGTGGTGCCGGCGTGGTTGGCCTCGCCGTGGAAGTCGAACCGCCAGCGGCCGTGCGGCCAGATGGCGGACGCGATGCCGATGGGGTCGTCGGAGAGGTCGAGGGCGCGGCCCTGCTCCACGTGCAGTTCGATGAAGGCCCCGATACGGGACAGGCGCTCCGGGTCCGGGCCGATGGCGGCCGGGTCGTAGCCGGCCGACTCCATGGCCCGGGGCAGGGTGACGCCGTCCGCGTCGCGGAGGCGGTGGGCGGCCTCGGGGGTGAGCTGTCCGGCTGCCAGGCGGGAGCCGACGCAGGCCAGGCCGAAACGAGCTCCCTCCTCGTCGCCGAAGTTGGTGATGGCCAGCGGTTTGGTGAACTCCACTCCCCTGCGGCGGAGTTCATCGAGAGCGGCGAAGGACGACACGACGCCGAGCGGGCCGTCGAAGGCGCCGCCGTCGGGGACCGAGTCCAGGTGCGAGCCGGTGACGACGGCCCCGCCGGCCAGCGGGTCGCCGTGCCACGCCCACTGGTTGCCGTTGCGGTCGACCTCGTAGGTCAGGCCGCGCGATTCGGCCTGGGCCTTGAACCAGCTGCGGCAGTCGGCGTCGGCGGCCGTCCAGGCGTGGCGGCGGTAACCCCCCGAGTCGGGGTGGCGGCCGATGGGGCGCAGGTCCGCCCACATCTCGTGGAAGCTGGCGGACGTCGGGGCGCCGGGGGTGTGGGGAGCATGGCCCGGGTCGGGGCGGGGGCCGCCGTCGGGGGTCATTCGCTCTCCCGCATCGGGATACGTACGCCCTGGGACTCGGCCGTGTTCTCCGCGATGTCGTAGCCCGCGTCGACGTGCCGGATGACGCCCATGCCCGGGTCGTTCGTCAGTACGCGGCGGATCTTCTCGCCCGCGAGCTTCGTGCCGTCCGCCACCGAGACCTGGCCCGCGTGGATCGAGCGGCCCATACCGACGCCGCCGCCGTGGTGGATGGAGACCCAGGACGCGCCCGAGGCCACGTTGACCATGGCGTTGAGCAGCGGCCAGTCGGCGATCGCGTCGGAGCCGTCGAGCATGGCCTCCGTCTCGCGGTACGGGGAGGCGACCGAGCCGCAGTCGAGGTGGTCGCGGCCGATGGCGAGCGGCGCGGCGAGGGTGCCGTTCGCGACCATGTCGTTGAACAGGGCGCCCGCCTTGTCGCGCTCGCCCTGGCCGAGCCAGCAGATACGGGCCGGCAGGCCCTGGAAGTGGACGCGCTCGCCGGCCATCTTGATCCAGCGGTGCAGCGATTCGTTCTCGGGGAAGAGGTCGAGCAGCGCCTTGTCCGTCTTGTGGATGTCGGAGGCCTCGCCGGAGAGCGCCGCCCAGCGGAACGGGCCCTTGCCCTCGCAGAACAGCGGCCGGATGTAGGCGGGTACGAAGCCGGGGAAGTCGAAGGCGCGCCCGTAGCCCGCGAGCTGGGCCTCGCCGCGGATGGAGTTGCCGTAGTCGAAGACCTCGGCGCCGGCGTCCATGAAGCCGACCATCGCTTCGACGTGCCTGGCCATGGACTCGCGGGCGCGCAGCGTGAAGTCGGCCGGCTTCTCGGCCGCGTACGACGCCATGTCGTCGAAGTCGACGCCGATGGGCAGGTACGCGAGCGGGTCGTGCGCGCTGGTCTGGTCGGTCACGATGTCGATCGGCGCGCTCTCGGCGAGCATGCGGGGCAGCAGTTCGGCGGCGTTGCCGAGCAGGCCGATGGAGAGCGGCCTGCGGGCGTCGCGGGCCTCGACGGCGAGCTGGAGCGCGTGCTCCACGCTGTTGGCCTTCACGTCGAGATAGCGGTGCTCGATGCGGCGCTCGATGGCGCGCGGGTCGGCGTCGACGCAGATCGCCACACCGTCGTTCATGGTCACGGCGAGCGGCTGGGCGCCGCCCATGCCTCCGAGTCCGGCGGTGAGGGTGATCGTCCCGGCGAGGGTGCCGCCGAACCTCTTGGCGGCGACGGCGGCGAAGGTCTCGTACGTCCCCTGGAGGATGCCCTGGGTGCCGATGTAGATCCACGACCCGGCGGTCATCTGGCCGTACATGGTCAGGCCGAGCGCCTCCAGGCGGCGGAACTCCTCCCAGTTCGCCCAGTCGCCGACCAGATTGGAGTTGGCGATGAGCACGCGCGGCGCCCACTCGTGAGTCTGCATGACACCGACCGGCCGCCCGGACTGGACGAGCATCGTCTCGTCCTGCTTCAGCGTCTTCAGGGTGCGCACCATCGCGTCGAACGAGCGCCAGTCCCGCGCGGCCTTGCCCGTACCGCCATAGACGACGAGCTTGTCGGGGTGCTCGGCGACCTCGGGGTCGAGGTTGTTCTGAAGCATGCGCAGGGCGGCCTCCTGCTGCCATCCCAGGGCGCTCAGCTCCGTACCGCGCGGTGCCCGTACGGGGCGGGGTCCTGACATGGGGTGCCTCCTCGCGAGTGACCTTTGACTATTCACATCCTTGCCCGCTGAATAGAACTAGTCAATACGCCGGGCCGCCTGCGCGCCGCCCGGAGCGGATGGTTGGCTGGAAGACATGCCTTCGCAGACCAGCGCCCCCGACGCCCCCGAACGCCGCGACCTGGCCGTACGCGCCGCAGTCGAGCAGGCCGTCGTCGGCCCCGACACCCCGGTGGCCGGGCTGCTCGACCTCGCCGGCGTTCGCGCGTCCGCCGCCGCCCTGCGCGCCGCCTTCGACGCGGTCGTCCCGGCCGGCACCCCGGTCCTGCACGCCTTCGCCGTCAAGGCGACCCCGCTGGTCCCGGTTCTGCGACTGCTGTACGAGGCCGGGGGCATCGGCGCCGAGGTGGCGAGCCCCGGCGAGCTGGCCCTGGCCCGCGCCGCCGGCGTACCCCCGCAGCACACCGTCCTCGACTCCCCCGCCAAAACCACCGCCGAGCTGCGCGAAGCCCTCGCCCTGGGCATCGCGCTCAACGCCGACAACCCCCAGGAGCTGGCCCGCATCGACGCCCTGGTGGGGTCGGGGCCTGTCGCGTCCCCGGTCGGGCTGCGCCTCAATCCGCAGATCGGCGGCGGCTCCATCGGCGCGCTCTCCACCGCCACCGCCACCTCCAAGTTCGGGGTGGCGCTGCGCGATCCCGGCGTCCGCGCCTGGGTCGTCCGCAGCTGCCTCGACCGCCCGTGGCTGACCCGCCTGCACACCCATTCCGGTTCCCAGGGCCTCGCGCTCGACCTGATGGCCGAGGGGGTGACGGTGGCGTACGAACTCGCCGAGGAGATCAACGCGGCGGCCGGTCGCCACCAGATCGACACCGTCGACATCGGCGGCGGCCTGCCCGTCAACTTCGCCTCCGACGACGAAACACCGACGTACGCCGACTACGCCCGCCTCCTCAAGGAGAAGGTGCCCGGCCTGCTCGACGGGCGCTACGGCCTGGTCACCGAGTTCGGCCGCTCCCTGCTCGCCAAGCACGGCACGGTCCTCGCCCGCGTCGAGTACGCGAAGACCTCGGGGGCCCGCCCCATCGCCGTCACCCACGCCGGCGTCCAGATCGCCACCCGCACCGTGTACGACCCGCAGTCCTGGCCGCTGCGCATCGCCGCGTACGACGCCAAGGGCCTGCCCAAAGCCGGTCCCGACGTCGGCCAGGACGTGGCGGGCCCGGCCTGCTTCGCGGGCGACCTGCTGGCGCAGAACCGGCCGCTGCCGCTCCTGGAGCAGGGCGACTGGGTCGCGGCGCTGGACACCGGCGCGTACTACATGACCGCGCACTACGCCTACAACAGCCTCGCCAGGCCCGCCGTCCACGGCTGGACCACCGGGCCGGACGGCGTGCGTTTCAGGGCCGTAAGGACCGCGCAGACGGTCGAGGAGATCGTCACCGAATCGGGCGGAGCCCACCGGGACACGCTGCTGTGAGGGCGGGCCTGCCCGGCCGCCCTGCTTCCATGGGGCCATGGCACCCAGAAGCGTCGTCGTCCGCCGCAGGATCGAAGCAACCCCGGAGCTCGTCTGGCCGGCTCTCACCGATCTGCGGGAGATGCCGCACGTGCTGAGCGGCGTGTCGAAGGTCGAGGTGCTGGCCCCCGCCGACGGCAGGTTCGGCGTAGGCACCCGCTGGCGCGAGACGCGCCGGATGATGGGCACGCAGGCCACCGAGGAGATGCGGGTGACGGCCTGCGAGGCCCCGCTGCGGTACGTCGTCGAGGCGCAGTCGCGGGGCACGCACTACGTCTCGGAGTTCGTACTGGCCGCCGCCGGGCCCGCCGCCACCGACGTGACGATGACGTTCTCGGCCGCCCCGCCGGACAGCGGCGTGGGCGGGCTGCTGGCGAAGGTCTTCACAGGCGTCGGCGCGAAAGCGGTGGGTAAGGCGGTCGCCAAGGACCTGGCGGACGTGGCCGCGCACGTGGAGGCGCGACACGGCTGAACCGCTGAACCGCTGATCCACAGATCCGCAGATCCGCTGCTCCCCTGATCCGCGCGCCGGCCGCATCGGCACGGCGTCGGCGCGCATCACCCGCACGGCCCCGGGCAGAACCAAGCCAGTCAACCCCGGGGGAGGCTCCCTTGTCCGTATCCGACACCACGCCCGACGCGTCGCCACCACCCGTCGACGAGACACCGCTCAAGCGCGCTCTCGGCCCGAAACTGCTGATCCTCTTCGTGATCGGCGACATCCTGGGCACCGGCATCTACGCCACCACAGGAAAGGTGGCGGGGAAGGTCGGCGGCGCGTTGTGGCTGCCGTTCGCGATCGGTTTCGTCGTGGCGATACTGACGGCCGCTTCGTACGTCGAACTCGTCGGCAAGTATCCGAAGGCCGCCGGCGCCGCGCTCTACACCCAGAAGGCCTTCAAGGTCCCGTTCCTCACCTTCATCATCGCGTTCATGGTGATGTGCTCGGGCCTGTCGTCCGCGAGCGCCGCCGCGCGCGCCTTCAGCGGCGACTACCTGGCGGAGTTCACGGACGCCGTGCCGCCGACGCTCGTCGCGATCCTGTTCATCGTCGTCCTCGCCGCGCTCAATCTGCGCGGTGTCTCGGAGTCCGTGAAGACGAACGTCGTGCTGACGGTCGTCGAGCTGACCGGCCTCGCGATCATCCTCGCGATCGGTGCGTACGCCGTGTTCACGGGCGAGGAGGATCCCTCGCGGCTCGGCGAGTTCCAGGCGACCGGCACCGGTTACGCCCTGCTGACCAGCGTCCTCGGCGCCACCGCGCTCGGCTTCTTCGCCTTCGTCGGGTTCGAGGACTCGGTCAACATGGCCGAGGAGACGAAGGACCCGCAGCTCGCCTTCCCGAAAGCCATCTTCATCGGCGTCGCGGTCACCGGCACCATCTACGTGCTGGTCGCGCTGATCTCCTCGCTGCTCGTCGAGTACACGACGCTGGAGAAGTCCAGCGGCCCGCTCCTTGAGGTGGTGAAGGCGGGCGGCATCGACTTCCCGCCCAAACTCTTCGCCCTGATCGCGCTGTTCGCGGTGACCAACTCCGCGCTGATCAACATCATGATGGCCTCACGTCTGTGCTACGGCATGGCCAACGAACGCATCCTGCCCCGTGCCATGGGTCGCGTACTGGCCAAGCGGCGCACGCCCGTCGTGGGCATCGTCTTCGTGTCGCTGCTGGCGATCGGCCTGGTTTCGACGGGCGAGATCGAGGGCCTGGGCGACACGACGGCGTTCCTGCTGCTCTGCGTCTTCGCCGTGGTCAACATCGCGGTGCTGGTCCTGCGCAAGGACCGGGTCGAGCACCGCCACTTCCGTACGCCCACGGTCTTGCCGGTGCTCGGCGCGATCACCGCGCTGATCCTCGCCAGCCCGCTCGCGGAGCGGTCGGCTGACGTCTACATCCGAGCAGGCGTGCTACTTGCGATCGGAATCGGTCTTTGGGCGATCAATAAAGTAGTTATGAAGGCACAAAACGAAAGCTAGCTGTCATGTACCCCTGGAAAATGCCAGAAGGCAGTGCCAGGACTCCTCCCTTTACGTAATCTCCTCGTCACTGCCCGGGGCAGACACATCCCGCCCCGGGCAACAGACATCCGCGTACCGCGCCGGAAGGGGGGTTCCGCATGCCCGGAATCGACGAGTGCCTGCTCGCCGCGATGACCCTGCCCGGCGCTCTGGGGGCCGCCCTGGTCGACTGGACCAGCGGGCTCGCGCTCGGCACGGTGGGGGCGTCGCCGAACGGTGACCACGAGGCGACCGCGGCGGAGACCGCGGAGCTGGCGCGGATGGCGGCCGAGCAGCAGGCCTTCGCCGGTCCGGGGGCGGGCGTCGATTCCGGGGCCGGCTCCGGCTCCGGCTCCGAGCCCGGCTCCGCCCCAGCCCGCAAGGGACCGGCCGTAGAGGACGTGATCATCACCGCCCCCAGCGGCTACCACCTGCTGCGCTTCGTCGAGACGACCTTCGACAGCAGCGTCTTCCTGCACCTGTGGCTCGACCGCGAGGAAGGCAACCTGGCCCTCGCCCGGCTGCGCCTGGCGAGCCTCGCCGAACGGCTGGTCCTGGGATGAGCCCAGCCATATCCCCGATGCTCGTCCGCCTGGCGGCCGAGCGGGCCACCGGCGCCCTGCTGCGCGACCACGGCACGCTCTATCTCGTGGACGGGCAGGTCGTCCACGCCGAGTCCCCCGCGGCACCCGGCATCGACGTCCTGCTCACCTCCACCGGGCGGCTGCCCGCCGAGGAGTGGCAGGAGGCCGTCGACCGGGCGGGTCCCCAGGGCCGGGTGGGTCGCTTCCTCGTCGACAGCGGCCGCCTAGCCGACGGCGAACTGGAGCTCTGCCACCTGGGCGCGCTCTACGACGCCGCCTTCTTCGCCCTCGCCCCCGGCAGCGGCCCCACCAGGTTCCGCTACGGGGTGGCCCACTGGATCGGCCCCGTACGCCCCGTATCGGCCGCCGCCGTGGAGCGCGAGTCCCGGCGGCGCAGACACCTGCTGGACAGCCTCTGGCCGTACCCGGAGACCGACACCGCGCCCGTGGTACGCCGCAGGGCCGCGTCGGGGCAGCCGGTCACCGCCCGGCAGCGGGCCGTCCTCGACCTCGCGGACGGCGACCGTACGCCCGCGGACATCGCGCGGGCGCTGGGCCGGCCGGCGTTCCACACGCTGATGGACGTACGCAGGCTCGCGGCGGCGGGCACGGTCGCGACACCCCGCGAAGTGCCGCCGCCCACGCCGCCGGTGCCCGCCTGGGTCGCGCGGGTCGGCGACGACCCGGACACCGCCCTGTTGCGCCGGCTTCGCGATGCCCTGGAGGCAAGTCTGTGATTCCCCGGTCCATCCGCGCGGCCCCCAGCGCCGCGTCATGAGGCTGCGCGCCCTGATACAACGCGCCGAAAGGAGAAGGCTGATGGCGCCACAACCCGAAGTGCTCGACGAGTTGCGGCAGTTGAAGGCCCGGGTGCCGCAGCTGACCGGCGCCCTCGTGGCCAGCGTGGACGGCCTCGTACTGGCCCACGACACCCCGACCGTGGAGGCCGAGGGGATGGCCGCGCTCACCGCGGCGGCGCTCGGCGTCGCGATGCGGCTGACGGAGTCGGCCGGCGGGGGCGGCTTCCGTGAGCTGCTGGTCCGGGGCGACGGCGGTTATGTGGCGACGTACGCCGCGGGATCCTCCGCCGCGCTCACCCTCCTTGCCGAGCCACGCGTGAACGTGGGCCGGCTGCACCTGGAAGCGCGCAGGGCCGGCGCCCGCATCGGCGAACTGGTCGACGGCCCCCGGGAGAACGCGTGACCACACCGAAACGCACCACGGCAAGCAGATCCGCATCCAGCAGGAACACCACCGGACGAAAAGGAAGTGCGACGCTCATGGCCAACACCGAAACCGCGCTCAAGGAAGCGATGACCAGCATCGAGGGCACCCTCGGCGTCGCCCTCGTCGACTACACCAGCGGCATGGCCCTCGGCACCCTCGGCGGCGGCAAGGACCTCGACCTGGCGGTCGCGGCGGCGGGCAACACCGACGTGGTGCGCGCCAAGGTACGCACCATGGAACACCTCGGCCTCAAGGACGACATCGAGGACATCCTGATCACCCTCGGCGGCCAGTACCACCTGATCCGGCTCCTCAAGGGCCGGGGCACCAACGGCCTGTTCCTCTACCTCGCACTGGACAAGGCGCGGGCCAACCTCGCGATGGCCCGCCACCAGCTCAGGCGGATCGAGGCCGAACTCGAAGTGTGACGGCCGGTGCTCAGCCCGCTCCCCGCTCCCGGCAGTGGCGGTGCGCGGCGCGGCCTACTCGACGAACAGGCCGCGCGCCGCCGCCTTCGCGTCGAACTCCTCCAGCCGCGCCTGCGCGTCCGGCAGCCCGTCGCACATCGCCTCCAGCAGCACCCGCCCCAGCAGCATCGGCGCGCACGCCGTGTCGAAGGCGAGCCCGGTGCCGACGGCGGCCGGGATCAGCAGATCGCTGTGCCCGGCCACCGGCGCGAAGGCGGAGTCGGCGACCGTCACCACGGTCAGGCCCTGCTCCCGCGCGTACGCCAGCGTGTCCACGACCTCGCGCGGGTGCCGAGGCAGCGCGAAACACAGCAGCGCGCTCGCTCCCGCGCGGCGGGCCGCGTCGATCCGGTCGGCGAGCATCGTGCCGCCCTCGTCGAGCAGCCGTACGTCCGGATGCACCTTGGCTGCGAAGTACGCGAAGCCGCGCGCCTGCGAGGAGGCGGCACGCAGACCGAGCACCGGCAGCGGGCGGGAGGCGGCGAGCACCCGGCCCGCCTCCTCGACGGGACGCGGGTTCGCGAGCAGCTCGGCGAGGTGGCGGAGGTTCTCAATCTCGGCGTGCACGGCCTGCTGGTACTCGTTGAGCTCGCCCCCACCCCGCGAAGCCTCGGCGGGCACGGCCTCGCGCAGGTGCTTGCGCAGCGCCGGATAACCGTCGAAGCCCAGCGCGACGGCGAACCGCGTCACGGACGGCTGACTGACCCCGGCCAGCTCGGCAAGCTCCACACTCGACAGAAACGGCACGTCGGCGGCCCCCCGCACCATGCAGTGCGCGATCCGCCGCTGGGTCGGCGTGAGCCGGTGCCCGTCGAAGAGCTGCTGCAACCGCGCGGCCGGGCTCTCGCTCATGCCATTCCCCTCAGACGCACCTATTCACTCACCCACAATTCCGCATGACCATATGCAGCCAAGCCCCACCCGCACCACCCGGTACCGGCTGAGGGCCGTCGCACCCGGGCACCCTGCTCGGCGGCGCCCTTCCCTGGCTGCTCGGAGTCGGCCCCGACCTCGGCGCCGGGCTGAGCGAAGCCACCTCCGAGCTGGTGCTGCCCCCTTCCGTCCCGCTACTGCTGGGCGCAGCGGTCGAAATCGCCTTCGTGACGTACGTCTTGACCGCTCTGCCCGAGCCGCCCCGGCCGGCGGCCACCCTGCGCGACGTACTCCGAGCCATCCCGGTCACCGTCGGGGGCGGACTGCGTCTGGGTGGCCGCGACACGCTGGTCCGCCGGGTATTCCTCAGCGCAGGGGCCGCCGGCAGCGCCCTGGCCGCGATCGAACGCACTGCTCACGCCGGGACGTGCTGTGGCCCTCACCGGTGGCCGAGGACGCCTTCGCGCCCTGGATGGCCCAAGCCCAGCAATCCGCCCAGCACCTTCATGACAGGGCCGAAGACACCGAAGCCCTGCGACGGTGGGCCACGGCGACAATCAACGAGTGCCGGCAGCAACTCAAACTGAAGCTGGACACCGCGCCGGTCAACGACCTCTTGAGAGGCTGAGACTGACGCTTGTTCTTTATCTACCAAGATCTTCCAGGTCTGCCGATGGCCTTGCGGGTCTCGGGGCGTTTGAGGGTTTTGCCGACGTCGTAGCGGGGTGCCCGGTGTTCTTGGCGCCGGGTGGGCGTCCGGGGCCGGTGCCTGTGGGTTTGGGAACACGGGTCGGGCAGGCGAGGTGAGCTCGGATGTTCCTGAACCCCCGGCGGACCCGGGCCGGGGTGAGCCGGCCGGAGGTAGCGGGCTTCTCCCACGGGCGGCGGAGGTCCTCGGCGAGGGGACGGGCGAGCCGGAGCTGGGTGTGGGCGACGATCAGGAGCCAGGTCCAGCGGTCCGCGGCCTCGGGCGTGCGAAGTTTCGGGGTGGTCCAGCCGAGGGTCTGTTTCGCGAAGCGGAAGGTGTGCTCCAGATCGAAGCGGCGTAGAAACGCCTGCCAGCAACGGTCCACATCGCCCGGGGCGGCACCGGTCTTCGAAGACCACAACCACACCGGCGGAGCATCCCGTTCCTTCGACAGATGCTCGACCTTCAGCCGGGATCCGAGGTGCTGACCGAGATCATTCTCGCGAACAGCACTGTGGACTTGGGGGCTGGCATCGATCCTGTCCGGTGGGCTACGTTGTGCGGCGATGACTACCGGGACGGCATTGCGCCACACACGAATTGGTGACCCGGCGCTCCTCTGAGCGCCGTACGGGCCGGTGCTGGCCCGCTGTTGGATCGAGGATCTGGCGCTGCTGCGCGGGCTCCACCTCCTGTCGTGTTGATCACAGTTCGACACGTCAACCACGAACAGGAGAACTCATGCCCACCAAGACGCTGCACATTGCCACCGCGGACGGCCAGGCCGACGCTTTCGCCGCCTTCCCCGACGGTGGTGAGCGGCACCCAGGGGTGCTGATGTACGCGGACGGCTTCGGCATCCGGCCCGTGCTGCGGGAGATGGCCCGCGAACTGGCCGGGCACGGGTACTACGTGCTCGTCCCCAACCTCTTCTACCGGCACGGCCCGGCACCGGTGATCGAACTTCCCGAGCACATCGGAGAAGAGGTCCGGCCCGCGGTCTTCGCCCAGCTGATGCCCTTGATCGAGGCGCACACCGCCGAACGTGTCCTGAGCGACGCCGACGCCTACCTCAGGTTCCTCACCACGCAGCCCGAGGTCGGCGCCGGCCCGGTCGCGGTGACCGGCTACTGCATAGGCGCCCTCCTGGCGATGCGCACCGCCGCGGCCCACCCCGGCCAGGTGGCCGCCGTCGCCGGATTCCACGGCCCCGTGGGCGCCGACGGGCCCGGCAGCCTCGCCAAGCTAACCGCCCAGGTCCACCTCGGCCACGCCGAAGGCGACCTGACACCCGAGGCCCTCGGCGAGCTCAACCAGGCCCTGGACGCCGCGGGGGTCGTCTACACCTCCGAGATCTACCCCGGCACCATCCACGGCTTCACCATGTCCGACACCGACGCCTTCAACCCCGCCGCGCTGCAGCACCACTGGGACCGCCTGCTGTCCCTCCTCGACCGCACCCTGGCCAACAGCTGAGGCTCCGGCTCGGAAACCAAACCCGAGGTACATGGCTCCGGAGTCCTGCCGTGGCAACGGTCTCTCCTCCCTAAAGACGGAGTGGGGGGCCGGCCGCGAAGCGGCAAGCCCCCACTGGTCAGGCGTCGGTGTAGTCGGCGATGACGTCGAGCGTGGACTCGACAGAGTTGGGCTGGGTGTTCAGGTGCTTGATCCACCGGCCCCTGGGCTGAAGGGCAGCGTGCGGGGCAACTGTCCCGGTGATGAAACGGCGGATCTCGGTGAGCTTGCCGCGGATGATCGCGACCTCGTATGCCTGGAGCTCGGCGGGGTCGGGGCAGAACTTGTAGCCGTCTGGTCGCGTCCAGATCAATGGCGGCCAGCCGTGTTCGGTGATGACGTCCCGCAGGCAGGCCAGGCCTGAGCGGGTTTGATGGGGTGACAGTTCGCTGGATCTGACCGCTTACGTGGTCTGCGACTTGAGCCCGCCGTGCTGGGGTCCGCGCCAGAGCGGGAAAGGGGGGATAGCCCCACTGCCACGGCCGCGCCCGATCCGTAGCGTTGCCGGGTATGGAAGCCCGCGACGCTGAGCTGAAGAAGGAACTCGACGCCACCTTGCACGCCCGCAAGGAGCTGGGTGAGGACTACGAGTCCGCGCTCGTCGAATCGTTCCTGGAGAAGGTCGAGCAGCGGCTCGACGGTACGGTCGACCGCCGCGTACGGCGACAGCTGGCCGAGCGGCAGACGGCGGTCGCCAGGGGCGGCACCGCGGCGCCGCACAGTACGTCGCACTTCGGCGAACGGTTCGGGTTCGGCGCGGTCTCGCTGGTCCTCGCCATCCCGCTCTCGGCCATCGGCGCCGCCAACGCCGGCATCGCGGGCCTCGTCGTCGCCTGGCTCGGCATCGTGGGCGTCAACGCTGTGCACGCGGCGCGCGGCCGGCCGTGGCTGCGCAAGTCCCGCGAGCGGTCCGGCTGGGAGGACTAGCCATGCGGGCGGGTGCGGGGGCCGAGCCGGTGTACGTCCTGCTCGGAGAGCAGCAGCCGGGGTGCTGTGCGGCGCAGGCCCGCGAGGAGTGCGGAGGCGGTGCGGTGATGCGCGTGACCGGATCGCGGTTCTCCGCGACCCGGTCACGGTCGGCCGCGACGGGAGCGACTATCGCGCGGTTTCGCCCTCAGTCCCGGCCACGGCGCCGGTCCCGGCTTCTACTTCGGCGAAGACTTCCTCGGCGTCGGTGACCGTGATCGCCCGGTCGAACCAGTGGTCGAGAATGTCGAGGTCGGCACAGCCGGTGATCCGGTCCCAGACCCCCCCGGTGACGGGAATGCCGCGGCCCGCCAGCAGCCGCAGAATCGACTCCGCCCTGCTCTTGGCCTTGCCCTCGGCTTCGCCTTCGCCTTGCCCTCCAGGCAGGTCTCCTCGATGAGGGTGCCGCGGCCGGGGAAGTAGGTGCCTACGCCCATCAGGTTCCTCCAGATGTCTCTCGCCGGGGTTTCCCCCAGGCCGATCTCCAGCAGTTCCGAGTAGTACGCGACGGACTCAAGGTCCGCTGTTCCCAGGGCACGCGCCGGTCCCTCCGGCGCTCCGCGCGTCCGGCCCGAGGATCGCAGTCCCGCCCGGCCTGAAGGCCGGGATTCCCTGCGAGGATCAGGGATGCCCGGACGCTACGGTCGGCCGGAGGCCGGGGTCCGGCCCTCGGCGTACGACAACCCGACCGGGTGACCGTCGGGCGGCCCGGCCGGCGAGGGCGGACGCGGGCGGACGCGGGCACGGTACGAGGGCGATCTCCGCCCACACCGTCTTGCAGGGGGCAGGCGCCGGGATTACGCCCCAACGGTCCGTGAGCGCGTCGACCAGGAGGAGCCCGCGGCCGGACTCGTCGTCCGTACCCGGAGGCTGGGCAACTGGCATGCGGTCACCGCGCGTATCCGTGACTTCGATACGGAGCGTGTCCTCGGTCGCGGTGAGCGCCAGCCGGAAATCCCGGCCCGCCACGCGTCCATGACAGGCGGCGTTCGTGGCCAGCTCGGCGACGACCTGGGCGGCGTCCTCCATGGGCAGCCCCCAGGAACGGAGTTGCTCGGTCGCGAGCAGCCGGGCGAGCCGGGCGCCCCGGCGAGTGGAGGAGAGCTGGCCGGCGAACTGGCGCGTTCCGGCGCGAGGCTGGGTGATTTCTTGTTTCACATCACTCAGCGTGGCCGGATATGTCTACGCCGAATAGCGACGGTGCATGTACGGACGGTCACTGCCCAGCGGTGGTAGGGGCCTGTCCAGCCGGTACGGGCCAGGGAAAGGCCGTGGCGTACGCGTCGAAGGGCTGACCCGAAACACCGAGCCACCGCGCCGACAGCCTGAGAGGCTGTCGGGTGGCCGGTTGTGAGCGGGGCGTGACCGGTCACTCCGGTCGTCAGGCATGACGAAGGCCCCGGAATGATCACGCGGTGTGTATACGTGCGACAACTCCGGGGCCGTCAGCGGCTCATGCTATCCGTCCAGTCTCACCGATGCGATGTGGGCCATCGTCAAACCCCTGCTTCCTGTACCTGACCAGCGAAAAGGCGGTGGGATACGCAGGTACGGGGACCGGCTGGTGCTGGACTCGATCTTCTACGTGCTGCGGTCCGGCTGCCAGTGGCGGATGCTCCCGCACGACTTGATGCCCTGGGATGCCGCGCACCGCTGGTTCGCCAAGTGGCGTCGGGACGGCACCTGGGACCGCATCCACGACGAGCTCCGCCGCCAGGTCCGGATCGGGGCCGGGCGCGATCCCGAGCCGTCGGCCGCCGTGATCGACGCCCAGTCGATCAAGACCAGCGAGGGCGGCGAAGCCCGCGGGTTCGATGCGGGCAAGCGAACGACAGGGCGCAAGAGGCACGTGATCGTGGACACGATGGGCCTGCTGCTCGTCGTCGCGGTCACCTCCGCGTCCGTGCAGGACCGGGCGGGAGGCCGCATCGTCCTGGACCGCCTCGCGAAGGCGTTCCGCACCAACAGCCTGGTCTGGGCCGATGGCGGATACGCCAACTCCGTTGATTCCACACTGCTTTCATGGGCCCGGGACGCGTTGGGCATCGTGGTCGAGATCGTGAAGCGGACCGACGACGTCAAGGGCTTCAAGGTCCTGCCCCGCCGCTGGGTCGTAGAGCGAAGTTTGTGCGCCACGAGGCGCTCTGTTTGTATCCCCGGTTCAACCGGGAGGAACTCGGAAGGAGGTTTCTGGGCCGAATGACTTACCTGGATCCGAAAGGTGAAGGGGACAACAGCATGTCAGAAAACCAGTGACCGGGCTCAGTTGTCAGAGACGGTGTGCTGGGCGGCCCGCGCGATATGGCGAAGACTGGATTGTTTGAAGCCCAATCTCCAGAAGATGCAAGTTCCCATCCGCCGGAAAGACGGCTGAAACCGGCGCCGCGCTCTGCCCTGGGTTCGATACTTGCCCGGTGCACTTCCGGAGCACGGAGCGATGCCCAGCGAGGGCATTCAAGGAGATGAATGGGACGCCTAAGTCGCGCTAGAACGTACAGACAGAGACGAACGTGGGATCGCCTACGGGACGCGAGTCCTACGGCGACGGAGGCCCCGTAGTAGTCGCCGGAGTAACGACCGGCCAAGGAGGACGGGAAAGCCGTCCGCATTGGGCGAAGGGGGCCAGGTGATTCGGACACCGAGACTCGGGAGGTATGCGAAATGCAGAGCGCCGAAACGGTGCTGGGTGTCCTGCGTGAGCGCGGCCGGCGTGGCCTGCCGTGTGACGAACTGTATCGACAGATGTTCAACCCGCAGTTGTATCTACTGGCTTACGGGCGCATCTACGCCAACCACGGTGCGATGACACCCGGAGTCACGAAGGAAACAGTGGATGGCATGTCCCAGCGGAAGATCGGACGCATCACTGATGCAATGCGCCACGAGCGTTACCGATTCCGTCCAGTGCGACGCGTAAATATTCCCAAGAAGAATGGGAAAATGCGGCCACTGGGATTGCCGACGTGGTCGGACAAACTTGTCGGCGAAGTCGTACGCCTCCTGCTGGAAGCGTATTACGAGCCGACGTTCTCCGGCCACTCCCACGGGTTCCGGCCCCGGAAGGGATGCCACACTGCCTTGCGCGAGGTGGCTCACACCTGGACCGGAACCTCTTGGTTTGTCGAGGGTGATATCGCCGACTGCTTCGGAAGTCTGGACCATGAGGTCCTGCTCTCGATTCTTGGGGAGAAGATCCGAGACAACCGGTTCCTGCGGCTGGTGCGGAACATGCTGACGGCCGGATACGTAGAGGACTGGAGGTGGGGAGCCACGCTCTCCGGAGCACCGCAAGGCGGAGTGACCTCCCCGGTTCTGTCCAACATCTACCTGCACCAGTTGGACGAGTTCGTTGAGAGAGTTCTGGTTCCGGAACACACCCGAGGAGAGCGCCGGGCTCGTAACCCGCAATATCTCGCGGTGGCCAATCTGTTGGCGAAAGCACGCCGACGCGGTGATCGGGTCGAGGCCCGCCGACTGCGTCAGCAGATGCACAGCCTGCCAAGCGCCGATCCTGACGATTCGGCATTCAGGCGGCTGCGCTATGTGCGCTACGCAGACGACCACCTGCTCGGGTTCACCGGACCGAAGGCCGAGGCCGAGGAAATCAAACAGCGACTGGCGACGTTCCTGCGTGAAGAACTCAAGCTGGAACTCTCCCAGGAAAAGACGCTGATTACCCATGCCCGCACCCAGGCGGCACGGTTCCTCGGCTACGAGATCACAACCCAGCAGAACAGCAGCAAAATCACCCGCGGCCGCCGTGTGGTCAACGGACAGATTGCGCTACGTGTCCCGCTGGATGTGATCAAGGCCAAATGTTCCCCCTACCTTGCTCACGGAAAACCCGCGAAGCAACCGGCTCTGATGAACAGCGACGACCACGCAATTGTCGCTACCTTCGGAACCGTCTACCGGGGAATTGTCCAGTACTACCTGTTGGCCGGTGATGTATACCGACTGCATCGTCTGCAATGGGTCATGGAGACCTCCATGCTCAAAACCCTTGCTGGCAAGCACCGTTCAACGGTGTCGAAGATGGCAGCGAAACACAAGACCATCTTGGAGACACCGAACGGGCCGCGTGTTGCTTTCGAGGCCCGCATCGAACGAGAGAACAGGAAACCACTGGTTGCACGGTTCGGTGGCATTCCACTCCAACGTCAGCGGACGGCGGAACTCGCCGATCGTGAGCCGGTCCGAGTGGACTATCCGCAGAGGGAGCTCATCGCGAGACTTCTGGCGGATACGTGCGAGATCTGTGGAAGTAAGGGCAATGTGCAAGTGCACCATGTCCGAGCGCTCGCCGACCTCGCACATGCCGGATGGCAGCCCTCTGACTGGGCGCGCGTCATGCTTCAACGGCGTCGCAAAACGGTTGTGGCTTGCGACACTTGCCATGACCGAATCCATGCAGAACGGCCTGTCAAACCACTCACGCAGTAATCACTGGAGAGCCGGATGACAGGGAAACCGTCATGTCCGGTTCGGCGGGAGGCCGCGCGGAAAAGGACCCGTCTCGACGGGCACCTCGTTGCGCGGCCCACCCATCCGGCTGGCTGGTCCGAAACCGCCGGCTGGCCCGGGACTACGAACGACTGACCGCAACCTCCGAGGCCATGATCAAGGTGGCGATGATCCGCCTGATGCTCGTCCGCCTCGCCGGGCAGTCCTCCCGGTGGAGCCACGAACCCCACCGCAAGACCGCCCGAGCCAAGACCGCCGAGGACCTCATCGCAGCGTAATCAACCGGCCACCCGACAGCCTGAGCCCCTGCCCCGTTGATCCGGGGGCAGGGGCTCAGGCTGTCGGGGCCGCCTTGGAGCCGTCGAAAAGATTCCGCGAGGACCGCCGCACCCCCGGTTGCCCGGGGGGCGGGACGACGGCGGTCCTCGCGAGGGGCGCGGGCCGGGTCAGGACCGGCCTCGCGTCCAGGCGTCCATGGAGGTCCGGGAGCCGCTCCGGTTGTCCGTGACGCCGACAACAACCACAGTGGCGGACGCGTGTTAAGCCGGTGCTGCGTGAACGTGTCGCGCTCGTACCACTTTCGCGAAGGCGCGGCTTGGACCTCCCGTTACTGCGCCGGCTTCGCCAGGAAAGCCAGCAGGTCCTGACGGCTCACCACGCCCGTCGGCTTGCCCTCGACCAGCACGATGGCCGCGTCGTGCTGGCCCTTGCTGCCCAGCACCGCCATCAGGTCCTCGACCGGCTCCCCGGAGCCGACCTGCGGCAGCGGCGCGCTCATGTGCTTGTCCAGCGCGTCGCCGAGCTGGGCGCGCTGCGCGAACAGGGCGTCCAGCAGCTCGCGTTCGACGACCGAGCCGATGACTTCGGCGGCCATGACGTCCGGGTGGCCAGCGCCCGGCTTCACGATGGGCATCTGCGAGACGCCGTACTCGCGCAACACCTCGATGGCCTCGCCGACGGTCTCCTCCGGGTGCATGTGCACCAGGTGGGGGATGACGCCGCCTTCCTTGTACTTCAGTACGTCGGCGACCCGCGATGTCTTCTCGCCCTCGTCGAGGAAGCCGTACGAGGCCAGCCATTCGTCGTTGAAGATCTTCGAGAGGTAGCCCCGCCCGCTGTCCGGCAGCAGTACGACCACCACGTCGTCCGGGCCGAGCCGCTCCGCAACGCGCAGCGCGGCGACGACCGCCATGCCGCAGGAGCCGCCGACCAGCAGGCCCTCCTCCTTGGCGAGGCGGCGGGTCATCTGGAACGAGTCCTTGTCGGAGACGGCGACGATCTCGTCCGTGACGGTCGCGTCGTACGCCGAAGGCCAGAAGTCCTCACCGACGCCCTCGACGAGGTACGGCCGTCCCGAGCCGCCCGAGTACACCGAGCCCTCCGGGTCCGCGCCGATGATCTGCACCTTGCCGTCGCTGACCTCCTTGAGGTAGCGGCCGGTTCCGGAGATCGTGCCGCCCGTGCCCACGCCCGCGACGAAGTGGGTGATCTTCCCGTCCGTCTGCGTCCACAGCTCGGGGCCGGTGGTCTCGTAGTGCGAACGCGGGTTGTTCGGGTTGCTGTACTGGTCGGGCTTCCAGGCGCCCGGCGTCTCGGTGACCAGGCGGTCGGAGACGTTGTAGTACGAGTCGGGGTGCTCGGGGTCGACGGCCGTGGGGCAGACGACGACCTCGGCGCCGTACGCCCGCATCACATTGATCTTGTCCGTGGACACCTTGTCCGGGCAGACGAAGATGCACTTGTAGCCCTTCTGCTGCGCCACGATGGCCAGGCCGACTCCGGTGTTGCCGGACGTCGGCTCGACGATGGTGCCGCCGGGCTTGAGAGCGCCGCTCTCCTCCGCCGCCTCGATCATGCGCAGGGCGATCCGGTCCTTCACGGATCCGCCTGGGTTGAAGTATTCGACCTTGGCCAGGACTGTCGCCTGGATGCCGGCCGTCACGCTGCCCAGCCTCACAAGCGGGGTGTTGCCGACGAGGGTGATCATCGAGTCGTGAAATTGCACGGTGCGCTCCGGGGTCTCCGTGATGGTGCGACCCAGCGTAAAGGGCCCGGCGACGGTGCGTTCACCTCTGGGGGAGATTGAACAGAGCCCACTACCGGGCAGTAAGCACATGAGAAGGAGCGCCTGAGGCTTCGAGGAGGTGGCTGCGACTGTGTCGAGAGCAAGGGTGGCACGGCGGATCGCCGCGGGCGCGGCGTACGGAGGCGGTGGCATCGGCCTGGTCGGTGCGGCGACGGTGGGGATCTTCCTGGCCGAGGTGCAGCTGGCGAAGCGGTCGGTGGGCGGCGGGGGCGGGGCGCCGGTGCCGCCACCGGCGGACGGGCTGTACGGCATGCCGCTGGCGGGGCTTGCGATGGAGCCCCCGCTGCGGCTCGGCATGCTCGGCGATTCCACGGCGGCCGGGCAGGGCGTACGCCGGGCGGGGCAGACGCCCGGGGCGCTGCTCGCGTCGGGGCTGGCGGCGGTGGCGGAGCGGCCGGTGGCGCTGCGCAATGTGGCGCAGCCGGGGGCGCGGTCGGACGACCTGGAGCGGCAGGTCACCGCGCTGCTGGTGGACCGGGCGGGGCTGCCCGACGTATGCGTGATCATGATCGGTGCGAACGACGTGACGCACCGGATGCCGGCCACCCAGTCGGTGCGGTGCCTCGCTTCCGCGGTACGGCGCCTGCGGACGGCCGGGGCGGAGGTGGTGGTCGGGACCTGCCCCGACCTGGGCACGCTCGAACCGGTCTACCAGCCGCTGCGGTGGCTGGCCCGGCGGGTCTCGCGGCAGCTCGCGGCGGCGCAGACGATCGGCACGGTGGAGCAGGGCGGGCGCACGGTGTCGCTGGGCGACCTGCTGGGGCCGGAGTTCCTGGCGAACCCCAGGGAGCTGTTCGGGCCGGACAACTACCACCCGTCGGCGGAGGGGTACGCGACGGCGGCGATGGCGGTGCTGCCGACGCTGTGTGCGGCGCTGGGTCTGTGGCCGGAGTCGGACCGGCTGGACGCTTCGCGCGACGAGGGGATGCTGCCGGTCGCGAAGGCGGCGGCGGAGGCGGCGTCCGCGGCCGGCACGGAGGTGTCCGGGGCGCGGGCGCCGTGGGCCCTGCTCAAGCACCGTCGCCGGCGGCGGCTGCCGACGCCGGCGGAGGAGCCGGCGGTGCATCCGGAGGTGCGGCGGGCTTGAGGGGACCCGGGGGCTCCACCTGGGACCCCGGCCCGCCGCACGGATCCCCCGCCCGGGACCCCGACCCTTCGCCCCGGACCCCGGACCCCGATCGGCGTCTCGATCGCGGACCCCGGCCCTTCGCCCCGGACCCCGATCGCCGTCTCGATCGCCGGACGGGCTGGAGAATTCAGCCCCTCCGGCCGGCTGCGTGCGGGCCGGGTGGCTGAGCGGGCGCTTAGAAAAGAGGGGCGCATCACATCGCGTCCTGGGTGACCCCGGCCTTACGTACGGGTAACTTCCCAGTCAGCCCTGCCTCCCAGTCTCATGGAGCCGTCATGCCTGAAGCCGTGATCGTTTCCACCGCCCGCTCCCCCATCGGTCGCGCCTTCAAGGGCTCGCTCAAGGATCTGCGGCCCGACGACCTGACCGCCACCATCGTGCAGGCCGCCCTCGCCAAGGTTCCCGAGCTCGACCCCCGCGACATCGACGACCTGATGCTCGGCTGCGGTCTGCCCGGCGGGGAGCAGGGGCACAACCTGGGGCGCATCGTCGCCGTACAGATGGGGATGGACCACCTGCCGGGCTGCACCGTCACCCGGTACTGCTCCTCTTCCCTCCAGACCTCCCGCATGGCGCTGCACGCCATCAAGGCCGGTGAGGGCGACGTCTTCATCTCCGCCGGGGTCGAGATGGTCTCCCGCCAGGTCAAGGGCAGCTCGGACGGGATGCCCGACACGCACAACCCGCTGTTCGCGGACGCGGAGGCCCGTACCGCCGAAGTCGCTGCGAGCGAGGGCGCCGACTGGCACGACCCGCGTGCGGACGGGCTCGTCCCCGACGCGTACATCGCGATGGGGCAGACCGCCGAGAACCTGGCCCGCCTCAAGGGCATCAGCCGCGCCGAGATGGACGAGTTCGGCGTACGGTCGCAGAACCTCGCGGAGCAGGCCGTCAAGAACGGTTTCTGGGAGCGCGAGATCACCCCCGTGACGACCCCCGACGGGACCGTCGTGTCGCGGGACGACGGCCCCCGCGCCGGCGTCACCCTGGAGGGCGTGCAGGGCCTCAAGCCGGTCTTCCGCACCGACGGCCGCGTCACCGCCGGAAACTGCTGCGCGCTCAACGACGGCGCCGCCGCCCTCGTCATCATGAGCGACACCAAGGCGCGCGAGCTGGGCCTGACGCCGCTGGCGCGGATCGTGTCGACCGGTGTCTCCGGCCTGTCGCCCGAGATCATGGGGTACGGCCCGGTGGAGGCCAGCAAGCAGGCGCTCCAGCGCGCCGGGCTGAGCATCGGCGACATCGACCTCGCCGAGATCAACGAGGCCTTCGCCGCCCAGGTCATCCCGTCCTACCAGGACCTCGGCCTGGACCTGGACAAGCTGAACGTCAACGGTGGCGCCATCGCCGTCGGGCACCCCTTCGGCATGACCGGCGCGCGCATCACCGGCACGCTGATCAACAGCCTCCAGTTCCACGACAAGCAGTTCGGCCTGGAGACGATGTGCGTCGGCGGCGGCCAGGGCATGGCGATGGTCGTGGAGCGCCTGAGCTGACCCTGCGCGCTGACCCTGCGCGCTCCCCCGGCCACGCCCCGCTGCGAAGGGTCCGTGCGCCCCCGTCGCGCCCAGTTCGTGACCCAATCTCCCCCAGGATGTGATGTATCTCCTGGGGGAGAGCCATATCCGCAGGTCAGCGCCGGTTACCTACCCAACGCCGGGCCCAAAGACCTGTCCGGTTCGTGACGTAATGCACTGACAGATGGCGCAGGCTCAGGACAAGCTGATGTAGGAAGTCGGGGGATCGATGAAACCGGGAGTAAGTCAGTGAGCGCCATGTCTCTTGCCCTGTTGCTGACCACGGCCGTGGGCGCCGCTGCCCTGCACGCAGTCCACGGACTCCGCAAGCAGGTCACGGCCCTGCGTGCCGAGCTGACGGCAGCGGCCGCTACCGGCCGCCCCGGAGCCGCCGTCCCCCAGCAGACCCGTGCCGCCGACGCGGACGGGATACGGACCGCGGTGGCCGAAGCGCTCGCCGAGGAGCGGGAGCGCGAGCTGGCCGAGGCGCGCGCCTTCTGGGCGGCGCAGGAGGCCCGTGACGCGGCCGACGCCCCTTCGCTGCTGGGCGGCCTGCCCGGCCTGAGCGACGAGGGACCGGCGTTCTTCGTGCCGCGCCAGGCCGACTTCGCGGGCCTTGAGTCGTTCGATGCGTACGACGCGCTCGACGCGCTCGACAACGCCGAAGCGTTCGAGGGGGCCCTGGAGGGCCTGGACTCGCTCGATTCCGTCGGCCGCGGCGACTCACTCGGCTGCGCGGAGGAGTCGGCGCCGGCCGACATGTTCCCCGAGGACTCCCCCGAGCTGGCCGCCGCCCGTCGCCGCCACCCCTCGCACCCCGACTTCGTACCGGTGCAGACACCGGTCGTCACGGACCACGAGCGCACCGTGACCCGCCTCGAAGAGCTCGCGGCGTCCCGTACCGCGCTCACCGACGTGCGCCCGGGGCCGCTCGGCACCCTCGACGTGTACGTCTTCACCGACGGTACGACGCTGTGCATGACCCCCGGCCACCGCGAGACCGCCGAACGCCTCGCCGCGTCCCTGCGCGACGGCCTGGCACCGGTCCTGCTGGGCGGCTCGGGCATCTCGGGCGCGTACGCCCTGACGTTCGCCTGCGGCGAGGACAGCGTCTACATTCTCGCGGACCGCGTCATCGCGTCGGTCTGACCGTCGCGCCGCACCCCTGAAACGCGCTAGAGCTGCGCCCGCCCCGCGGCGGCGTTCACCAGACGCACGGCCTCGTCCCGCCCGGTCGCGGCGGACGGGGCCGCTTCCTGTGGGCCTGCGAGCGCGAGCGCCAAATCATGTCCCGCTACGCAGAGTTGATTGGCGACCACGAACACGCCCGCGTCCGGCATGACCCGCGGTTCGGCCCCTGGCTCCTCGACGCGCTGCGCGCGCAGGGCCAACTCCCTGGCCAGCGCGAGCCCTTCGGCGGCCGCGCCGCGTTGCAGGCGGCTCTGCGGGGCGGCGCGCAGCCGGTCGGCGAATCGGTCCACGGCGGCCGTAAGGGGCGTTGTATCGAGCACGCCGCGACCCTACGCGCCCTCCCGGCACTGTTGCCAACACGCGAACACTCAGGCACGGTGACGTGAAGGAGCACTCGCGCGAAGCGTCCGGAGGCGCCGAATGTCCCAAGTCTTCTCCGAAGAGACCCACCGAAATCTGCTCTCCCGCATCCCTCAATGCACCGGTCGTGAAATCTCCGACTGGCTCCGCGCCGTGGACGACGGGCCCGCCCTCTTCCGCTTCGACGAGAAGGTGAGCTGGCTCAGGACCGAACACAACCTCGCCTACGGGCACGCGAAGGCGATCATCCACGAGCACGACCTGAGGCGCGCCGCCCGGCGCCTGCTGTAGAGGAGGTGCCGCCCCGCCCGCAAGAGCGGGCCTGGCCACGCTCCCGACACGCGGAAGGGCCCGCCCGGCGGATGGCCGGACGGGCCCTTCGCCGCGTCAGCGCGCGGCTGCGCGACCAGGAGCCTAGGCCACTAGTCGTTCCCGCTGAGGATGGAGACCAGCCTCAGCATCTCGAGGTAGATCCACACCAGAGTCATGGTGAGGCCGAAGGCGGCCATCCAGGACTCCTCGCGCGGAGCGCCGTAGGCGACACCGTCCTCGACCTGCTTGAAGTCCAGGGCGAGGAAGAGCGAACCGAGCAGGACGCCGACGAGACCGAAGATGATGCCCATGGTGCCGCTGCGGAAGCCGAGGCCGTCCCCGCCGCCGAAGACCATGAACAGCAGGTTCACGGCGGTGAGCACCATGAAGCTGATCGCGGCGATCATCAGGTAGCGCGTGAAGCGCTGGGTGACGCGGATGATCCGGGTCTTGTACAGGAAGAGCATGGTGACGAAGACCGCCATCGTGCCCAGCACCGCCTGCATGGGGGCACCCGACGACACCTTGGTGTCCACGAAATTACTGAGGGCGCCGAGGAAGATGCCTTCGAAGGCCGCGTACGCCAGGATCAGCGCGGGGACGGGCTTCTGCTTGAAGGACTGGACCAGGGCGAGCACCAGGGCCACGAGAGCGGCGCCGATGGCCAGGCCGAGGCCGACGTTCATCACCCAGGCGACGGTGGCGCCGGCGACCACGAGGCCGAGCGTGATGCCCGTCCGCGCGACGACGTCGTCCATCGTCATCACATTGCCGCGTGCGGGCGCCTGCGGGGCGCCGTACTGCGTGTCCTGCTGGGCGTACGGGTTGGTCGCGTACGGGTTCGGGGCGCCCTGGGCGTACGGGTTGCCCTGCGTCGTACCGACGGCGGGGCCCCCGGCCTGCGGCGCCGCGTTGAAGCCCGCGGTGCCGTTGTCGCGGCTGAAGCCCCGTCGCGAGAAGACCGGGTTGCTGCTCCTCATCTCACTCCTCCATGGCCACCCTGCGCGGCCTTGCGTCAAGGGTAATGGGAAAGCAAAAGGAACACCCTAGTGCCAGGGGAGGATCTTTCCTCGACCTTGACGCCGACGGTACGCCAAGGACCGGCCCCGCGGCTCACGCTCGCGCGAGGGTTCCGGCTCGTGCTCAGGGTCACAATTCGCGCCTTCCCGGCGTGGCGCTCCCTGAGCTAACCTTTGTCGAATTTGCCGTAAGGCAATGGTTCAGGGTTTCAAGAGGCTTCGCGCCTCGGTTTCACTTGATCGGAACGAGGATGGACATGACCGGCACAAGCGTCGAGAACTCGCGCCCCGCCACGCGCGGCAGGGGTTCGCGAGGCGTCGGCAAGGTCGGCGAGCCGGAGCTGCGCCAGCTGCTGGCGGGGCTGACGGCGGTCCGTGACGGTGATTTCGGCACCCGGCTGCCGGACGAGGCCGACGGCCTGCTCGGAGAGATCGCCACCGTCTTCAACGGCATGGTCGACCAGCTCTCACTGTTCACCTCCGAGGTGACCCGGGTGGCCCGCGAAGTGGGTACGGAAGGGACGCTGGGCGGCCAGGCGGAGGTGCCCGGCGTATCCGGCACCTGGGCGGATCTCACCGACTCGGTGAACGCGATGGCGGGGAACCTCACCACCCAGGTCCGTGACATCGCCCAGGTGGCCACGGCCGTGGCCAAGGGCGACCTGTCGCAGCAGATCGACGTGGACGCGCGCGGCGAGATCCTGGAGCTGAAGAACACCGTCAACACGATGGTCGACCAGCTGTCGTCGTTCGCCGCCGAGGTCACCAGGGTGGCGCGCGAGGTCGGGAGCGAGGGCCGGCTCGGCGGCCAGGCGGAGGTGCCGGGCGTCGGCGGGGTATGGCGGGACCTGACCGACTCGGTCAACTTCATGGCCGGCAACCTCACCGACCAGGTGCGCAACATCGCCCAGGTCACCACCGCGGTCGCCAAGGGCGACCTCTCCCAGAAGATCACTGTGGACGCCCGCGGCGAGATCCTCGAACTCAAGAACACCATCAACACGATGGTCGACCAGCTCTCCTCCTTCGCCGACGAAGTCACCCGCATGGCGCGCGATGTGGGCACCGAGGGACGGCTGGGCGGTCAGGCCGACGTCAAGGGCGTCTCCGGTACCTGGCGGGACCTGACCGACTCGGTCAACTTCATGGCCGGCAACCTCACCGCGCAGGTCCGGTCGATCGCCCAGGTGGCCACCGCGGTCGCCAAGGGCGACCTCTCGCAGAAGATCACCGTGGACGCCCGCGGCGAGATCCTCGAACTCAAGAACACCATCAACACGATGGTCGACCAGCTCTCCTCCTTCGCCGACGAAGTCACCCGGGTGGCCCGGGAAGTCGGTACCGAGGGGCGGCTCGGCGGTCAGGCCGACGTCAAGGGCGTCTCCGGTACGTGGAAGGACCTCACCGAGTCCGTCAACGTCATGGGCGACAACCTCACGGCGCAGGTGCGCTCCATCGCCCAGGTCACCACCGCCGTGGCGCAGGGCGACCTCTCCCAGAAGATCCGGGTGGACGCGCGCGGGGAGATCCTGGAGCTGAAGGAGACCATCAACACGATGGTCGACCAGCTCTCCGCGTTCGCCGACGAGGTCACCCGCGTGGCCCGCGAAGTGGGCACCGAGGGCAACCTGGGAGGCCAGGCGACCGTACGCGGCGTCTCGGGCACCTGGAAGGACCTCACCGACAACGTGAACGTCATGGCCTCCAACCTGACGGGGCAGGTCCGGTCGATCGCCCAGGTGGCCACCGCCGTCGCCAAGGGCGACCTGTCGCAGAAGATCACCGTCGAGGCCGAGGGCGAAGTGGCCGCGCTCGCCGGCGTGATCAACACCATGGTCGACACCCTCTCCGCCTTCGCGGACGAGGTCACCCGCGTGGCCCGGGAAGTCGGTACGGAAGGGCGCCTCGGCGGCCAGGCCCGCGTCCCGAACGTCGCCGGCACGTGGAAGGACCTGACCGACAACGTCAACTCGATGGCGAACAACCTGACCGGGCAGGTCCGCAACATCGCCCAGGTCACCACGGCCGTCGCCAACGGTGATCTCTCCAAGAAGATCGACGTGGACGCCCGCGGGGAGATCCTCGAACTCAAGACCACCATCAACACGATGGTCGCCCAGCTCTCCTCGTTCGCCGCCGAGGTCACCCGCGTGGCCCGGGAGGTCGGCAGCGAGGGCCGGCTCGGGGGCCAGGCCGAGGTCGAAGGTGTCTCGGGCACCTGGAAGCGGCTCACGGAGAACGTCAATGAGCTGGCCGGCAACCTGACCCGGCAGGTCCGGGCGATCGCCGAGGTCACCAGCGCGGTGGCGGAGGGCGACCTGACCCGGTCCATCACGGTGGACGCGTCCGGCGAGGTCGCCGAGCTCAAGGACAACATCAACTCGATGGTGGAGTCCCTGCGTGAGACGACCAGGACCAACCAGGACCAGGACTGGCTGAAGTCGAACCTGGCCAAGATTTCCGGTCTGATGCAGGGCCATCGCGACCTGTCGGTGGTGGCCGAACTCATCATGGACGAGCTGACTCCTCTGGTGTCCGCCCAGTACGGCGCCTTCTACCTCACCGATGAAAGTGACCGGGGCACGGAGCTGCGGCCGATCGGCTTCTACGGCCGCCCCGCCGGCAGCGCGGAAGCCGCTCGTTTCCAGCTCGGCGAGTCACTGGTGGGCCAGGCCGCGCGCAGCCGCCGGACCATCGCCGCCGACGGGGTGCCGGGCGACTACGTCACGCTGTCCTCCGGGCTCGGCCAGAGCGCGCCGGGCAGTCTGATGGTGCTCCCCATCGTGGTCGAGGACCAGGTGCTCGGCGTCATCGAGCTGGCCTCGTTCACCAGCTTCACGCAGGTCCATCAGGACTTCCTCGGGCAGCTCATGGAAACGGTGGGCGTCAACGTCAACACCATCGTCGCCAACGCCCGTACCGACGAACTGCTCGGCGAGTCCCAGCGACTGGCCGCCGAACTCCAGGCCCGCTCGGAGGAACTCCAGGTCCAGCAGGAGGAGCTGCAGAAGTCGAACGCGGAACTGGAGGAGAAGGCCGCACTGCTGGCCTCCCAGAACCGCGACATCGAGACGAAGAACCTGGAGATCGAGCAGGCCAGGCAGGAGCTGGAGGACCGCGCCCAGCAGCTGTCCCTCGCCTCGAAGTACAAGTCGGAGTTCCTCGCCAACATGAGCCATGAGCTGCGCACGCCGCTCAACAGCCTGCTCATCCTCGCCCAGCTGCTGGCGCAGAACCCCAGCCGTAACCTCACACCGAAGCAGGTGGAGTACGCGGGGATCATCCACTCGGCCGGGTCCGACCTGCTTCAGCTGATCAACGACATCCTCGACCTGTCGAAGGTCGAAGCGGGCAAGATGGACATCAACCCGGAGAGGGTCTCGCTGCGCAGGCTCCTGGACTACGTCGAGGCCACGTTCCGGCCGATGACCACCCAGAAGAGCCTGGACTTCAGCATCAGCACGGCTCCCGGTGTGACCGTCGACCTGCTCACCGACGACTCACGGCTGCGCCAGGTGCTGCGCAACCTGCTGTCGAACGCCGTCAAGTTCACCGAACGCGGCAGTGTCGAGCTGCGGATCGAACCGGCGACCGAGAACGAGCTGCCCGAGACGGCGCGCAGGGCCGGGCCCGCGGTGGCCTTCCGCGTCAAGGACACCGGGATCGGCATCGCCAAGGAGCAGCTGGAATCCGTGTTCGGGGCCTTCCAGCAGGCGGACGGCACCACGAGCCGCAAGTACGGAGGCACCGGGCTCGGCCTGTCCATCAGCCGGGAGATCGCCTACTTGCTCGGCGGCTCCGTGACCGCCGAAAGCATCCCCGGCCAGGGCAGCACCTTCACCCTGTACCTGCCGGTGACGCGCCCCGGTTACGAGGAGTTCGCCGCGGACGCCCAGAGCGCGGAGCCCGGTGGAGCGCGGCTCGAGTCCGCCGAAACCGCCGCCCGCCGGGCACCGGCCGCGGTCCCGGCGCTGCCGCAGCAGAAGCGACGGCTGCTGGTGATCGAGGAGCGCAACCGGGGGCTGCTGTCCCTGGTCGCCGAGAGCGCGGTGGCCGACCTCGCCGGAAGCCGGGACCTGGCCGATCCGCGCGACGCCGTGGAGGTCGTCAACGCCGTCGGAGCGCGCGGCGCCGCCGCCGCTCTCGCAGCGGAGCCCTGCCACTGTGTCGTACTCGACCTGGACATGCCCGACGGTGAGGCGCTGAACTTCCTCGACGCCATGGACGGTGACGCGGGCCTGCACACGGTGCCCGTGCTGGCGCACAACAACCGGCGCATGAACCCGGCCGACGAGCAGGCACTGCAGGCCCGCGCCGACTCCAAACCGCTGGAACTGCTCTCCAGCCTGGACGAGCTGCGCGAACGCATCGCCCTGCACCTGTCCGCCGAGCAGCCGGGCGACGTACTGCCGCTGGTACGGCCGGAGGAAGCCAGACAGCCCGCTCCGCGGCGCCCCGACCTCGCGCTGGCGGGCCGTACGGTGCTGGTCGTCGACGACGACGCCCGTAACCTCTACGCCCTCAGCGGCATCCTGGAACTGCACGGCATCCACGTCCTGCACGCCGAGAACGGCCTGCGGAGCGTCGAGACGCTGGCCGCGCACCCCGAGATCGACCTGATCCTCATGGACGTGATGATGCCGGAGATGGACGGCTACACGGCCACGTCGGAGATCCGGCGCATGCAGGCCCACGCGGAGCTGCCCATCATCGCCGTCACAGCCAAGGCGATGCCGGGAGACCGGGAGAAGAGTCTCGACTCCGGAGCCAGCGACTACGTGGCCAAACCGGTGGACGCCGACGACCTCATGGCCCGCATCGGACGCTGGCTGAACGTGTGACCGGCAGCCGCCGCCACCGGCCTCGTCCAGCGCGTCCGCGCACCGCCCGTCCCGCGAAGGAGCAGCACCACCGTGCACAGCACTCAGCAGTCCGATGAGCCCGTGCCGCCCGTGCGGGGCGTGCGGGGCGACGGGCCGCTGAGCGCTGCCGCCAGGCAGGACGACCGCCCGACCGCGATCGGCCGGCTGGCCGCCACCGTGGAACGGCTGCGCCGGGAAGTCAGGGCGGCCCACGCCGCCGCCGACGGCCGCGCACTGATCGAGCTGGCCAAGGGGGTCCTGGTCGAGCGACTGCACTGCGGTCCCGCCGAGGCGGGCAGCCAGCTCGACCTGCTGGCCGAACAGACCGGCCTGTCCACCCTGGAGCTGGCGGCCGACATCATCAATCAGGCGGCCCAGGACCGCCTCGCCGAAGTGGCCGTGGGCTTCCTCGGCCACGCCGGAAGCCCCGGCGAGGAGGCGGGCGACCGGGCCACCCCTGCCGTCGCGGCGCGGCTGCGCACCGCCGAGAGCGGGGCGCTGGCCGCGGACGACACGCAGTCGGTGGCCGAATCCCTCCTGCAGCACGCACTCGCACCGCTGGGCGCGACCGGCGTCGCCATCTGGGCCGCGGGCCACGACGCCTCGCTCACTCTCGCGGGCAACGCCGGTTTCACCGCCGAGGAGGCCGCCCGCTGGCGCTACGTGCCGCCCGGCGTGGCGACCCTCGCCCGGCGCGCGCTGACCGAACGCCGAACGGTGTGGGTACGGGCGCTCTCCGAGGCCGGTGTTCCCTCCCTGGGCAGCCGGCAGCCGGTGGACGGCGGCCGGGCGGCGGTGCCCGCGGGCACCGGTGGCCGGATTCTGGGCGTACTGGAGATCAGCTGGCCGCACGCTCTCGCGCCCCAGCCCGCCCGTATCCAGCGCCAGATCGAAGCGCTGGCGGAACTCTGCGCCCACACCCTGGAAACCCGCCCGGCACAGAGCTTCGAGGCCGCTTTCGCCGCACCGGGGCAGGACGTCTCGGAACTGACCGACCTGGCTGAGGCGCTGCACGATCCGGCGCTGGTCCTGCTCCCGCACCTGGACGCCGACGGCAGCCTCACCGACTTCCGGATCCACCACACCAACCGGCACTTCAACGATCCGGCCGGCCGCCCGCACCATGCCATCAACGGCGCCTTGGTTCTGGAGGCGTACCCCATGGCGGCCGGCGACGGCGGTCTGTTCGAGAGAGTCGAGCGGGTCTACGCCACCGGTGAACCGTTTCGCACCGACCGCATGAAGCTGACCGCGCTGGTCGATCAGGTACCGCTCGCGGCTGTGGCCGACATCAGCATCAGCCGTCACGGAGGCAGCGTCCTGCTGCTGTGGCGGATGGAGGACGAGGCGGCCCGCCTCGCCAACCTCTTGCAGCACGCCCAGCGCCTCGGGCGGATCGGCGGGTTCGAGGAGAACACGGCGACCGCCGAAGTGACTTGGAACGGGCAGCTGTTCGCGCTGCACGGCCTTCCCCCCACCGCCGCCCCCATTCCCCTGGAGAAGCTGCCCGCGCACGCCCATCCCGACGACGCGGTCGCCATCGGACGTTTCCTGCGCTCGCTGTTCCACAACCGGCGCGCCGCTTCGACGGCCTTCCGGCTCCAGCGTCCCGACGGCATCACCCGGCAGGTCCGCGTCGTCGCCGAACCGGTGCTCGACGCCGACCAGCGGCTGCTCGCGGTCAGGGGTGCCTTCCAGGACATCTCCGCGCAGCACTGGACCGAGGTCGCGCTGGCCGCCACGCGCGACCAACTCGCGCACACCGTGGCGGAGTCGGCCGAGCACAACCGGCTGGCCCTGCAACTCCAGCACGCCATCATGCCGCCCGCACAAGCACCGCTCGACGCTCTGGGACTGCGGGTGGCCGTGCGCTACCGGCCGGCGGAGACCGATCATCTCGTCGGCGGGGACTGGTACGACGCCGTCGTCCTGCCCTCCAAGCAGATCCTGCTGTGCGTCGGAGACATCGCCGGCCACGGCATAGAAGCGGCCACCAGCATGATCGTGCTCCGCAACGCGCTGCGCGGCCTGGCTGTCACCGGCGCCGGGCCCGCGCAGCTGCTGACGTGGCTCAACTTCGTGACCCACCACCTCACCGAGCAGGTCACCGCCACCGCCGTCTGCGGCATCTACGACCCCGAGAGCCGCACCCTGCGCTGGGCCCGCGCGGGCCATCTGCCGCCCGTGCTGGTACGCGGCCGGAAAGCCACCCTGCTGCCCTCGATCGGCGGCATCCTTCTCGGCGCGGTCGCGGAGGCCGAGTACGAGGAGGGGGAAGTGCAGCTCACGGGGGAGGACACGCTGCTCATGTACACCGACGGGCTCGTCGAACGCAAGGACCACCCGCTGGAGGAGTCGCTGCGGAACCTCACCACCACCGCGGAGGCCGCCACCACGACCCTGGACCAGAGACTGGACCGCCTGCTCACCCACAGCAAGGCGGACACGGACGACGACACCTGCATCATCGGCGTCCAGGTGATGTAGGGCCGGCTCGGGTCACGTTCAGGGCACGCGCGGGCCGGCGGAACCCGCCGCCGTACCTGCCGCTGGTGCCCGGAGCCGGACTTGAACCGGCACGCCCCGAGGGGCAGCGAGGTTTAAGCTCGCCGTGTCTGCATTCCACCATCCGGGCAAGGTGCGCGGCTCCACAATTCGCGGGTCAGAGCCTATCTGGACGCCTCCCCCGAACAGCTGAACACTTGAGCGATGTTGTCTTATTTTATGGGCGCCTGAGGGTGCGTCAGGCCATGCGAGGGGCCGTCGGCACATGCCGGGCACCGTCGGCGGGCGTGGACGGCTGCTTACGAAAATGACGGAAACTCGACTGCCTGTGCACTGTCCGTGCACCTCCCCGGCCTCTTTGCCGGCCACCTTGGCCGCCGCCGTCGGGGCGTCTCAGGGGCGGCGTCATCCCCAAGGAGGACCCGCCGGACACCCCGGTGCGACTCAAGAGGGCCTCGTGAACGGGCACGAGGGCTGATCCCCGGGCCCGGATCGGAAGCGACGATGGTGGAGTCCGTATGAACGTCCCCGACAGGAGTGCCCTCTCGTGACCACCACCACCGCCCACCGCGCCACCGCGGTGGCAGCACGCGCCACGGAACTGTCCAAGGTCTACGGACAGGGGGAGACCCAGGTGGTCGCCCTGGACCGGGTCACCGTGGACTTCCGGCAGGGTGAGTTCACCGCGATCATGGGCCCGTCGGGCTCCGGCAAGTCGACGCTGATGCACTGCGTCGCGGGCCTCGACTCCTTCAGCTCCGGCTCCGTGCGGATCGGCGAGACCGAGCTGGGCACCCTCAAGGACAAGCAGCTCACCCAGCTGCGCCGGGACAAGATCGGTTTCATATTCCAGGCGTTCAACCTGCTGCCGACGCTCACCGCCGCCGAGAACATCACGCTGCCCATGGACATCGCGGGCCGCAAGCCCGACAAGGCGTGGCTGGACCAGGTCATCGCCATGGTCGGCCTGTCCGACCGGCTGCGCCACCGCCCCGCCGAGCTCTCCGGCGGCCAGCAGCAGCGGGTGGCCGTGGCCCGCGCCCTGGCGAGCCGGCCGGAGATCGTCTTCGGTGACGAGCCGACCGGAAACCTGGACTCCCGGTCGGGCGCCGAGGTGCTGGGCTTCCTGCGGAACTCGGTGCGCGAACTGGGGCAGACCGTTGTCATGGTGACCCACGACCCGGCGGCGGCGTCGTACGCGGACCGGGTGATCTTCCTCGCGGACGGCCGGATCGTCGACGAGATGACCGGCCCGACCGCGGACGGCGTGCTGGACCGCATGAAGGAGTTCGACTCCAAGGGCCGCACCAGCTGACCGGCCCATATCAGCCCGTATCAGCCGTACGTCACCCTTCCTCGGCCGAACCCCCACTCCAGGACTGACTCAGACCATGCTCCGTACCGCCCTGCGCAATGTGCTGGCGCACAAAGCCAGGCTGCTGATGACCGTGCTCGCCGTAATGCTCGGCGTGGCCTTCGTCTCCGGCACCCTGGTCTTCACCGACACCCTCTCTTCCGCCTACAGCAACCAGTCGGCGAAGAGCTACAAGAACGTCTCCGTGGCCGTCAACACCTACCCGGACGGCGAAGCCGCCGGCGACGGCGGTTCCAAGGAACAGGGCATCGATGCCCGGACCCTGGAGAAGATCCGGGGGCTTGACGGTGTCGCCTCCGCGACCGGCCGCGTGTCCGGTTTCGCCGGTGTCGCGGACCCCGACGGCAAGCTCATCGGCAACGGCTGGTCCAACACCGGTGCGAACTTCGAGCCCGGCAAGGACGGCAGGGACGCCGCGTACACCTTCACCGACGGCACGGGCCCGGCGAAGGCCGGCGAGATCGCCCTCGACCGGGCCACCGCCGACAAGGGTGAGTACGAGACCGGCGACACCGTGCGGGTCGCGACCAACGGGCCGGTGAAGGAGTACACCCTCTCCGGCGTCTTCACCACCGAGGACGGCCAGGTCAACGCCGGCGGCTCGCTGGTGCTCTTCGACACCCCCGTCGCCCAGCAGCTCTACCTGACGCCGGGCCGGTTCGTCGACGTCAACATCGCGGCCGCCCCGGGCACCTCCGAGCAGCGGCTGCTCGACGAGGTCCGGCCGCTGCTGCCCAAGGGCGCCGACGCGAAGACCGGCGAGCAGCTCGCCGACGAGCAGGCCGAGATGATCGAGCAGGGCATGAGCGCCCTCAACCAGGTGCTGCTGAGCTTCGCCGCGATAGCGCTCTTCGTCGGCATCTTCCTGATCTCCAACACCTTCACCATGCTGGTCGCCCAGCGCACCAAGGAACTGGCGCTGATGCGCGCCGTCGGCGCCTCCCGCCGTCAGGTCAAGCGCTCGGTGCTGCTCGAAGCCATGGTCGTCGGCGCGCTCGCGTCGGTGGTCGGATTCGCGCTGGGCCTGGGGCTCGCGACCGGGCTGCGCTCCGCGATGTCCATGTTCGGCGCGAAGATGCCGGCCGGTTCGCTGATCGTCTCGCCGACCGCCGCCGCCGCCGCGTTCGCGGTCGGCGTGCTGGTCACGATGCTCGCCGCCTGGCTGCCCGCACGGCGGGCCGCGAAGATCCCGCCGGTGGCGGCGATGAGCAGCGTGCACGCCGTGGCGACCACGAAGTCGCTGGTCGTACGGAACTCCATCGGCGGCGTCGTGACGCTGCTGGGCGCGGCGGGCATCCTCGGCGGCGCGGCCGTCGGCAAGGACGGCCGGATGCTGATCGGCGCCGGTGCGTTCTTCGCGCTGATCGGCGTCATTGTGCTGATCCCGCTGCTGTCGCGGCCGGTGATCGCCCTGGTACGCCCCCTGATCAGCAAGCTCTTCGGGGTGTCGGGCACGCTGGCCGGCCAGAACGCGGTGCGCAATCCGCGGCGTACCGGAGCCACCGCGTCCGCGCTGGCGATCGGCCTGACGCTGGTCACCGGCCTTTCGGTGCTCGGCGTGACCATGGGCCGGGCCGTGGACAGGATGACCACGGACAACGTCAAGGCCGACTACATGTTCTCGATGGCGGGCGGCGGCTCGCTGGACAAGTCGGCGCTCAGCGCGCTGGAGAAGGCGCCGGGCGTGTCCGCGGTCTCCCCACAGACCGCTGCCGACTTCCAGCTGGGCGGCGACTACTCCTCGGCGTCCGGGGTCACCCCCGGCGACATCGAGCGGGTCATCAACGTCGAGCGGGTCTCCGGTTCGCTGGACTCGCTCGCCGAGGGCCGGATCGCGGTCGACGAGGCGACCGCGAAGAGCCGCGGCTACAAGGTCGGCGACAGCGTCCCGGTGGAGTTCGCCGACGGCAAGAAGTCGAAGGTGACGGTCGGGGCGACGTACAAGGGCAACGAGTTCCTCTCGCCGGTCCTCATCGACCAGAAGACGGTGGTCGCGCACGAGGCCAAGCCGTACATCCGGGAGATCTGGGTGAAGACGGACGGCGGCGCGAGCGCGGCGAACGAGAAGGCGCTGGTGGACGCGCTGGGGCAGAACCCGGCGATCAGCGCGCTGGACCAGCAGGACATCCGCAACCAGTTCGGTGGCATGATCAACACGATGCTGAACATCATGTACGGCCTGCTGGGCATGGCCCTGCTGATCGCGGTGCTCGGTGTCATCAACACCCTGGCGATGTCCGTCTTCGAGCGCCAGCAGGAGATCGGCATGCTGCGGGCCATCGGCTTGGACCGGGGCAAGGTCAAGACGATGATCCGGCTGGAGGCGGTGGTCATCTCGCTCTTCGGCGCGGTGATCGGCGTCGGACTCGGCACGTTCCTCGGCTGGGCCATCGGGCAGACGGTCAAGGACCAGGTGCCGGGTTACGCCCTGGTCCTGCCGTGGGACCGGATCGGCCTCTTCCTGCTGCTGGCCGCGGTGGTGGGCGTACTGGCCGCGATGTGGCCGGCGCGCAGCGCGGCGAAGCTGAACATGCTGGCGGCGATCAAGGCGGAGTAACGGGGCGGCGGCATACGCACCCCCACGGCCCGGCCCCCACCGAACCACTCGGCGGGGGCCGGGCCTTCCGCTTAGTGCTTCGGTGGCCCGGCCCGCCGGCCTTCCGTGGCCTTCCGTACCGCGCTGCGGTACGCCGAAGGGGCCGCCCGCACCACGGATGGCGGGCGGCCCCTTCGGGCTGCGCTGTGCTTCCGGTTACCGCTTCACAGCGGCCCGCAGGGCGTCCCGTGTCAGGACGCCTTGGCCTTCTCGCCCTCGGCGGGAACGCTCGCGGACGCCTTGGCGGCCGCGAGCGGCGCCGGCTTGGCGGCCTCGTAGAACTCCTCGCGCGGAGTCTCCATGGCGCCGAGCGAGACGACCTCGCGCTTGAGGAACATCGCGAGCGTCCAGTCGGCGACGACGCGGATCTTGCGGTTCCAGGTGGGCACGGCCAGACCGTGGTAACCACGGTGCATGTACCAGGCGAGGCGGCCCTTGAGCTTGATCTTCACCTTGCCCATGACGATCATCGCGACGCCCTTGTGCAGACCGAGACCCGCGACCGCGCCCTTGTTGGCGTGGCTGTACTCCGACTGCGGGAAGCCGCGCATCCCGGAGATGACGTTGTCGCCGAGGACCTTGGCCTGGCGCAGCGCGTGCTGGGCGTTCGGCGGGCACCAGGCGTTCTCGACGCCGGCCTTGCGGGCGGCGGCGTCCGGCACCTGGGCGTTGTCGCCCGCGGCCCAGATGTAGTCCGAGCCCTGCACCTGGAGCGTCGTCTGCGTGTCCACGTGACCGCGCGGGCCGAGCGGCAGGCCGTAACGGGCGAGCGCCGGGTTCGGCTTCACGCCGGCCGTCCACACGATCGTGCTGGAGTCGACCGCGAGGCCGTTGTTCAGCACCACGTGGCCGTCCACGCAGGAGTCCATGCCGGTCTTGAGGTAGACCTCGATGCCCCGGCTCTCCAGGTGCTCGCGGCCCCACTTGCCGAGCTCGGGCCCGACCTCGGGGAGGATCTTGTCGGCCACGTCGACCAGCAGGAAGCGCATGTCCTCGCGCTTGACGCTGGAGTAGTACTTGGCCGCGTCGCGGGCCATGTCCTCGACCTCGCCGATGGTCTCGGCGCCGGCGAAGCCGCCACCCACGAAGACGAACGTGAGCGCCTTGCGGCGGACGTCCTCGTCGGTCGTGGAGTCGGCCTTGTCGAGCTGCTCAAGGACGTGGTTGCGCAGGCCGATGGCCTCCTCGACGCCCTTCATACCGATGCCCTGTTCGGCCAGGCCGGGGATCGGGAAGGTGCGGGAGACCGCGCCGAGCGCGACGACCAGGTAGTCGAAGGGCAGCTCGTACGCCTCGCCGACCAGCGGCGAGATCGTGGCGACCTTGCGGTCCTGATCGATGGTCGTGACCCGACCGGTGAGCACCTCGGCCTTGGGCAGGACGCGTCGCAGCGGTACGACGACGTGCCTCGGCGAGATGCTGCCGGCGGCGGCTTCGGGGAGGAAGGGCTGGTACGTCATGTACGAGCGCGGGTCGACGACCGTGACGGTCGCTTCCGCGTAACGCATCTTCTTGAGAATGCGTCGAGCTGCGTACAGGCCTACGTACCCACCGCCTACTACGAGGATCCTGGGACGCTCCGTGGTGCTCATGCCATCGAGTATCCACCCGTCCAGGGGGGTGGCTCGTGAGCCCCTTCACAAGCTCTTCGGCACCTTCTGCTACACTCCGCCGCCCACGTGATCGAGGTCATGACGTCGCGGGGGAACCACGGTGTGCGGCGGGACGTTGGAAACCCCTCGTGAGCTGCTGGCACAGGCGGTTTCGGGGGGTGTACCACTGGCCGGTCCGGCCCCGACGCAAGGCGCCGGGGCCGGTCCGAAATGGGAGCGCCTGAGGCGAGTTGGCCACCCTGAATGGCCCCGGACCCCCGGCAGAGCACCGATCGGCGGCCCAGCAGGCCCTATTCCTTGTGAAGAACTTCACGAAGTTCGTTCGCGGCGTCCGGGCGAGGGCTCGCCTCAGGCGATGCCGCCGAGGATCGCCTCCAAAGCGTCACTCACTTCCCCGAGCACGTGTACACAGCCGTGCGTACACTTCCCTTATGGCTGAGAGCACTGTGACTGTACGGGAAGCCCGCGCACACCTGGCGGACCACATCAATCGTGCCGAGGAGGGCACGCCTACGGTGATCACCCGCAACGGCCAGCCCGTCGCGGCCGTGGTGCCGATCGCGGACTTCGACGCGCTGGAGCAGGCAGCCGACGTGCTGCTGGCCCGAGAGGCGGAAGCGGTTTTGGCCCAGGGCGGCCCGACGGTGACTATGGCCGGGCTGCTGGCAGATTTGTTCGCCGAGCGCACCGAAGACGTAGCGTGAAGTACGCCTTCCGGTTCACCACAGCGGCACAGCGGCAGCTTCGAGCCATCGACCGGCCCGCCGCCATGCGCATCCTTGCCGCGCTGACCGCGCTCGGCGACGATCCGTACCGCGAGGACGCCGACACGAAGAAGCTCACCGGCCCATCGGGCCTCTATCGGCTCCGGGTCGGCAACTACCGGGTCGCCTACCAGGTCGAAGACGGCGAGCTCCTCATCCTCGTCGTCAAGGTGGGCGACCGGCGCGACGTCTGCCGCAACATCTGAGACCAGGCGGCCCGGAGCGCGCGGCTCCGGGCCGCCTCCACAGCCGGAGGGTCACTCCTCGTCGAGTGCGGCATGCCAAGCGATTCCGTCCAGAATGTCGTGCTCGCTCACCACGACTTCCCGGGCCCCGGTCCGCTCCATGATCTCCAGGAGTACGAGCCCGCCCGGCCCGATCACGTCCACCCGGCCTGGGTGCATCACGGGGATCGCGGCCCGCTCGGCATGCGTCGCCACCAGCAGGCCGCCGACGATCTCCTCGACCCGCTCGCGGGAGATCCGTGAGTGGTGGATCGCCGCCGAGTCGTACGCGTCGAGGCCCAGCGCGATCGCGGCCACGGTCGTCACCGAACCCGCCAGCCCGACCAGGGTGTGCGCCGCGCGCAGCGGCACCGTCTCCTCGGCCAGGTCGAGCGCGGCCCGGATGTCGGCCCGTATGGCGGCGATCTGGCCTGTCGTGGGCGGGTCGGAGACGACGCCGTCCCGCACCAGGTGGCGCTCGGTCATCCGTACACAGCCGATGTCGACGGAGCGGGAGGCGTGCACCCGGTCCTCGCCCACGACGAACTCGGTGGAGCCGCCGCCGATGTCCACGACGAGGTAGGGGCCCGTCAGGTCGTCGCGGCCCGACAGCTCCCGTGTGGCACCGGTGAAGGAGAGCTCGGCCTCCTGCTCGCCGGTGATCACCTCGGGCTGGACGCCCAGGATGCCGAGGACTCCGCGGACGAACTCGTCCCGGTTCTCGGCGTCGCGGGACGCAGAGGTGGCGACGAACCTGATCTTCTCGGCGCCGTGCGCCTTGATGACGTCGGCGTACTCCCGGCAGGCGGCGAAGGTACGTTCCAACGCCTCGGGGGCGAGGCGGCCGGTGCGGTCCACGCCCTGGCCGAGGCGGACGATCTGCATCCGCCGGTCGAGCTCGACGAGTTCGCCGGCGGCCGCTCCCTCGCCCGAGGCGCTGTCGGAGGCGCCGTCGGGCACCGTCGCGTCCGCGACGAGCAGCCGGATGGAGTTCGTACCGCAGTCGACGGCGGCGACGCGGGTCACTTGGCGTCCTCCTGAGCGGTCACGGTCTGGCCGGTCTGGCCGGCCCGGTCGGCGCACGGCGTCACGCACGCGCCCTTCGCCCACCACTCGGGCAGCAACGCGATCACCTCGTCACCGAACGGGTTCACGCCTGGACCGGCCACCAATGCGTGCCCGACCAGGACATGCAGGCACTTCACCCGGTCCGGCATGCCGCCCGCGCTGGGGAAGCCCTGGAGGACCTCGATCGCGTCGCGGCGCCCGATGTAGTCCTCGTGGGCGGCGCGGTAGGCGGCGGCCAGCTCCGGGTCCTCGGCGAGACGGTCCTGCATCTGCTTCATCAGGCCGGAGCCTTCGAGGGTGCCGATCGCGGAGGCGGCGCGCGGGCAGGTGAGGTAGTACAGCGTCGGGAACGGTGTGCCGTCCTCCAGCCGCGGGGCCGTCTCGACCACGTCCGGCTGCCCGCACGGGCAACGGTGCGCGATGGCGCGCAGCCCACGCGGCGGGCGGCCCAGCTGGAGCTTGAACGCGGCGATGTCCACCTCGGTGGGCTCGGTGCGCGGGGTGGTCGGGGGTGCGGCGTCCATGCGTGCGTACGTGCCTTCGTGTTCGTCGGGTGCGTCGGGTGCGTCGGGTGCGTCGGGTGCGTGGGGGCGGTGGGTGGCTGCGAACAGCGTGTGTGGCTACTGCTGCCTGCGGTCGGCCTGGTCCACGCCGTCCCACAGGTTGGTGTACCAGGGGCGGTCCGCGTCCCCCAGGTCGTCGCGGCGCCGCTCGCGGGCCTCGGGGTCGAAGACGATGAAGCCCGTCTCCCCCGGCCGCACCAGGTGCAGGTGCTCGCGGGCCAGCCGCTCGACGTACGCGTCGTCCTTGAGCCGGGCCTTCTCGTCACGGAGCTCTTCGACGCGCCGGCCGGCCTCCTGCATCCGCCGCTGCTCGTCGGCGATCTCGCCGCGCTGCGACACGTACTGCCGCATCGGGTAGGCAAGCGCCACGATCAGCGAGCACAGGACCAGGACGAGGAGCGCGGCCCGGCCGGTGAGCCGGGAGCGACGGGCCTGACGGCGGGTCTGGGAACGGTAGACGCGGGCGGCGGTCTGCTCGCCGAGCAGCCTGAGCCTGGTCGCTGTGGAGAACCGATCCCGGTCCTTCGCGGCCATGTCCCCGCCTCCCCTTCACGCGCATACGTCCCCGCACACGGTACGGGACCGAGTGCGGGGACGTACGTACGACTGGCTGTGGTGCGGGTGCCGTTAGGCCTTGAAGCGCGGGAACGCGCTGCGGCCCGCGTACACGGCCGCGTCGTCGAGGATCTCCTCGATGCGCAGCAGCTGGTTGTACTTGGCGACGCGCTCGGAGCGGGCCGGGGCGCCGGTCTTGATCTGGCCGCAGTTGGTGGCGACGGCGAGGTCGGCGATGGTGACGTCCTCGGTCTCGCCGGAGCGGTGCGACATCATGCACTTGAAGCCGTTGCGCTGGGCCAGCTCGACGGCGTCCAGGGTCTCGGTCAGCGAACCGATCTGGTTGACCTTGACGAGCAGCGAGTTGGCGGCGCCTTCCTCGATGCCGCGGGCCAGGCGCTCCGGGTTGGTGACGAAGAGGTCGTCGCCGACGATCTGGACCTTGCTGCCCAGCTTGTCGGTGAGGATCTTCCAGCCGGCCCAGTCGTCCTCGAAGAGCGGGTCCTCGATGGAGACGAGCGGGTACGCCGCCACGAGCTCCTCGTAGTACTCCGTCATCTCGGCGGCCGAGCGGGACTTGCCCTCGAACTCGTAGCTGCCGTCCTTGTAGAACTCGGACGCGGCGACGTCGAGCGCGAGCGCGATCTGCTCGCCCGGGACGTAACCGGCCTGCTTGATGGCCTCAAGGATGAGGTCGAGCGCGGCGCGGTTGGAGTCCAGGTTCGGGGCGAAGCCGCCCTCGTCGCCGAGGCCGGTGGACAGGCCCTTGGTCTTCAGGACGGACTTGAGGGTGTGGTAGACCTCCGTGCCCCAGCGCAGGGCCTCGGAGAACGACTCGGCGCCGATCGGCGCGATCATGAACTCCTGGATGTCGACGTTGGAGTCGGCGTGCGACCCACCGTTGAGGATGTTCATCATCGGCACGGGCAGCAGGTGCGCGTTCGGGCCACCCAGGTAGCGGAACAGCGGCAGGTCGCAGGCCTCGGAGGCGGCGTGCGCGACGGCCAGGGAGACGCCGAGGATGGCGTTGGCGCCAAGGGATGCCTTGTTCTCGGTGGCGTCCAGGTCGAACATCGCCTGGTCGATCAGGCGCTGCTCGGTGGCGTCGTAACCGACGAGCTCCGGGCCGATCTGCTCGATGACGGCGAGGACGGCCTTCTCGACACCCTTGCCGTGGTAGCGGCTGGGGTCACCGTCGCGAAGCTCAATGGCCTCGAACGCTCCGGTGGAGGCACCGGAGGGGACAGCAGCACGACCGGTGCTGCCGTCGTCGAGGCCGACCTCGACCTCGACCGTGGGGTTGCCTCGGGAGTCCAGGATTTCCCGGGCTACGACGACGTCGATGGACGGCACGAGCATCTCCTTCTGGGATGTGACGCTAGGGGTGCAGGGTCGCTTTGGCCTTGCGGCAAGAGCCTATCCGGCTTGCGGGCTGCGGCCTGCCGTTCGCTCGCCCGCTGGGACGGGAACGCGCCCGAATACCCGTAATAGGGGATGAACTCTTGGCGGCGCGGCACCGTGCCCGGTCCAAGGACTGGGCGGTAACGGCACCGGGGCGGTAACGCCGAAACCCCGGCCCGGCGCGTTCGGGGGGGAAGGCGCGCCGTGCCGGGGTGCTCGGGGTTCCGGGTCAGCCGATCAGCTGAGGTGCAGCTGCTGGCCCGGGTAGATGACATCGGCGTCGCTGACGATGTCCTTGTTCAGCTCGAAGACCTTCTCCCAGCCGCCCTTGACCTTCTCGGCCTTGGCGATCTTGCCGAGGGTGTCGCCGGACTTCACCTTGTACTCGCCGTCGCCCTTCTCGAAGCTCTTCGGCGCGGCGGGCTGAGCCGTCTCGGCCTTCGGCTGCGCCTTGGGCTGGGCCTCGGGCTGGGCCTCGGGCTCGGAACGGACCTCGCTGCGCGAGGCGGGCTGCTCGGTCTCGCGCGGGGCGGCGGGCTGCTGCTGCGCCGGCTGGGACTTCTGCTCGGAGGAGCCGGAGGTGTCGACACCCGGGTCGACACCGTCGTTGGTCAGGCCGCCTTCACCGGCGCAGGCCCAGGCGCCCGGGCCCTGCATGTCGAGAAGCTTCTCGGCGGTGGCGATCTGCTGCGACTTCGACGCCTTGTCGGCGGTCTGGGCGTACTGCGTGCCACCGGCCGCGGCCCAGCTGGAGGCCGAGAACTGCAGGCCACCGTAGTAGCCGTTGCCGGTGTTGATGGACCAGTTGCCGCCGGACTCGCACTGGGCGACGGCGTCCCAGGTCGAGACGGAGGCTGCGGAAGCGGTCGACGCACCCATCAGCGGGGCGACGACAGCGGCGCCGGTGACGCCGGCGAGCGCGGCGATTCGAGTGGCCTTGGACGGGCGACGGTGCTTGGCCTTGCCGGAAAACAGCATGCGACATCTCCTCACCGACGCCTACGAGGTGAGCTGTCGGGTTCGGGCCAATGAGTTGCCCGGCCGCGCGACCTAGCGCGCGGCTTAACCCCAAGCCGGTTCCGTTCCGTCTCTCGACGGGCCGGGCCCGGCACTTACCTGGGTCCCCCGCTCCTGCCTACGGCGCTTTACGCGTCGGTTCCCCCCGACCGACGGCAGGATTCGGCGTGACGGTCGACGGGGCCCGCGGTGGCGAGCGGTCAGACCGTAGACACAAGAGGTTCCGAAGTTCAAAGAAGGACATGGGGGGCCAACCACCCTTCCTTGCCCCCCTCCGACCCTCATCGACGCAGGTCAGAGGGGGCACAAACGGACCATCCGGGCCAGACACGCCAGTTGAGGCGAAGAGACCCTTGTCTCACTTGCCCCAACCGGGACATTACGGCCCGAAAAACCCCCGATTTCAGCCCAGATCGAGGCTCTGGCCAGGGATGATGAGGTCCGGATCGGACCCAAGGGCCTTGTCGTTGGCCTCGTAGAGCGCCGGCCACCCGCCGGGGACCTCGTGCGCGTCGGCGATGGCCCAGAGGTTGTCGCCGGCGCGGACGGTGTACGCGGCGTTCTCGACGCCCGGAGCGGCTCCGGTGCCGGAGCCGTCACGTGTCGAAGCGTCACCTCGCGAGGCATGGCGCCCCGATTCGCGCTTTTCGCCCGATTCGCCGATTACGTCGCCCGAGCCTTCCGGGGCCTCTTCACCCCGGTGCTTGCCCTTGGAGGAGGCGTCCTGGTCGGCCGGAGCCTCGGAGTCCTCAGCTTCGGCGGCGGGGGCGTCGTCGGACGCGGAGGGCTGGGCCGGTGGCGCGGAGCGGGCGGGCTCGGCGGGCTCTTCCGACGCGTCGCGCTTCGGGGGCTCGTCGCCGTTCTTCTCGGTGCTTTCGGTCCCGTCGGTGCTGTCGGTGCCGTCGCTCTTCTTGGTCTTGCCGTCGGCAGGGGCGTCCGGCGCCTCCGGGGCCCACGTCTCGCCGGGAGACGGGGTGGCGGCCGAGCCGCCTGCGGGGGCAGCCTTGTCACTGTCCGTCAGGCCGGTGATGAGCGCGCAGCTCGGCCACGCCTGCGGCCCCTGCGCGGCCAGTATCTTCTCGGCGATCTTGACCTGCTGCGAGCGGCTGGCGAGGTCGGCGCGCGGAGCGTAGGCCGTACCGCCGTAGCTCGACCAGGTCTCCTGCGAGATCTGGAGTCCGCCGTAGAAGCCGTTGTCGAGGTCGGCGCTCCACATGCCGCCGCTCTCACAATCGGCGACCCGGTCCCAGGTCGTGACCTCGGCAGCGTTCGCGCCGGTCGCGCCGAGCAGCGGAATGGCGATGGCCGATCCCGCGACTCCCGCCGCGACGACGAGGGCTGGGGCCTGACGGGGTCGGCGGTGTCTACCGTTCCCGGAGCGCATGCGGTGGCCTTTCGAGTGACGGCTGAGGTTGACGGTGAACGTAGCCGTACTCGAACGTCTGTCACAAGTCGATGGAGCAGAGATCACGTGAAGGTCTCAAATGTGACGCGTCGTCACTCGCTGTGGTGCGTGAACTCCACCGGCAGCGTGCGCAGTCCGCGCATGATGAGGCCCCCACGCCACCGCAAATCGTCCGGTTCCACCGCAAGCCGCAGATCCGGCAGACGCCGCAGCAGCGTCGCGATCGCCGTCTGCCCTTCCAGTCGGGCGAGGGGGGCGCCGAGGCAGTAGTGGATGCCGTGGCCGTACCCGAGGTGCGGGTTGTCGCGTCGTGAGAGGTCCAGCGTGTCCGGGTCGTCGAAGCGGTCGGGGTCGCGGTCGGCGGCGGCGAGTACGACGAGTACCGGGTCGCCGGCGGCGATGTCCTGCCCGCCGAGGGTGAGTGGCTCGGTGGCGTACCGCCACGTGGCGAGCTCCACCGGGCCGTCGTACCGCAGGAGTTCCTCGACCCCGGTGGCGAGGAGGCCGGTGTCGCCCGCGGAGAGGGCGCGCTGCAGACGGTCGCGTTCACGCGGGTTGCGCAGGAGGGCGTAGACCCCGTTGCCGATGAGGTTGACAGTCGTCTCGAACCCGGCGAAGAGAAGGATGAAGGCCATGGCGGCGGCCTCGTTCTCGGTCAGATGCTCGCCGTGGTCGCTGGCGCGGATCAGGCCCGAGATGAGGTCGTCGCCCGGGGCCTCGCGCTTGCGGTGGATGAGTTCGGCGAGGTAGTCGCGCATCTTCTTGACCGAGCGGGCGACACCGCCACGGGGACCGCTGCCCTGTCCCGGCTTCATGTGTCGCATCATCATTCCCGCCCAGTCGCGGAAGTCGTCCTGGTCCTCGCGGGGCACGCCGAGAAGGTCGCAGATCGCGTAGATGGGGAGTGGGAACGCGAAGTCGTGGATGAGGTCTGCGGTTCCCTTCTCCGCGAACGCGTCGATGAGCCGGTCGGTCAGCTCCTGCACGCGCGGCGCGAACGCGGCCACCGTGCGCGGCGTGAACGCCTTGGAGACCAGGCGCCGCAACCGGGTGTGGTCCGGCGGGTCGATGTTCAGCAGATGCGTCATCAGGTCGGCCTTACGCTCGCCCGGGATGCCCGTTCTGCCCTTGGCGTGCGCCGATCCGGCGTGGTGGGCCGGGTCCTTGGACAGCCGGAGGTCGGCGAGCGCCTGCCGGGCATCGGCGTACCGGGTCACCAGCCACGCGTCGACCCCGCTGGGGAGGGTGGTGCGGTGCACGGGGGCGTGCTCGCGCAACCAGGCGTACGCCGGATAGGGGTCGGTGGCGAACTCCCAGGTGAACAGGTCTGGAGCGGGGGGTACGGGCTGGTCCGGCATGCCCCCGACAGTAGCCGCCGCGCGTTTCTCAGGCCGCGTGAGTGCCTGTCCGGTGATCGAGGAGCGGGCCCCGGCGGCGGGGCGGGGCGCCGGTCACCGGGGCGTTGTCTCCGCCGCCGCTGCCGCCTCCGCCGTCAGGATCGCGTCGCGGTACGCGCGGGCCGCGGCGCGCAGGGCCGCCTCCGGGTCGACACCGGCCGCCTCCGCCCGTACCGCCAGGGCCAGGAGTTCGTAGCCGGCGCCTTCGCCCGTCGGGAGCGTGACGTCCAGGTCCGCGCTCCGTACGCGTGAGGACAGCTTCGCGGCGAGCGCGAGGCCGGGCTGGCCGAGGGGGACGCCGTCCGTGACCGAGTCGCGCTGCTTCTCGACCGCTTTCGTACGCAGCCAGTGCGCCTTGACCTCCTCCGGCGTCTCGGCCGTCTCGTCGCCGAAGACGTGCGGGTGGCGGTGAATGAGCTTGTCGACGATCGTGCCCGCCACGTCGTCGATGGAGAACGGGGCTTCGGCGTCCTCCTGCGCGATGCGCGCGTGGAAGACGACCTGGAGCAGTACGTCGCCGAGTTCCTCCCGTAGCTCGTCGCGGTCGCCGTCCTCGATCGCCTCGACGAGTTCGTACGCCTCCTCGATGCCGTACTTCGCGAGGCCCTTGTGGGTCTGCTGCGAGGACCACGGGCACGCGAGGCGAATGCGGTCCATGACCTGGATCAGGTCGAGCAGGCGGGCGCCCGGCAGGTCGTACGAGCCCGGGAGCAGCTCCAGGTCCGGCATCTGGACCCTGCCGGACCCGGCCAGCCGGGCGAGGCCGTCGGTCAGGGCCTGGTCGCCCGCACCGGAGCCGGCCTCACCCGCAGGGATGACGACGATGGTGCGGTCCCCCGCGCACGCGTCGACCAGCTGCTGCGCGGTCGGCGCCGCGTGCTCGACGGCGACGCCGGCCTCGCGCAGGTACGGCAGCTGCGGGTGCTCCGCGTCGGCGCACAGCACCAGGTCGGCGGTGCGCAGCGTCTGCCAGGCGGGCCAGGACAGCAGGCCGGGGGCCACGCGGTGGCTGGCGGTGAGGAGGACGATGCGGCCGGGGGTGGCGGGGGTGGGTGCGGGAGTTTCGCTGGTCACCCTTCGAAAGTACCCCGGCCGTCCGACAACCGGTCGGGCCGGGGCGGGGTGCGCCTACGCGCCCTCGGGGGCGGCCGGGGCCTCCGGGGTGTCCTCCTTGGTGACCTGGGTGATCCACGGGGCCTTGTAGTCGCCGAGCTGCATCTTCTGGTCGTCCCAGGTGCCGTAGCGCGGGTTGACGTCGATGTTCAGCGACTTGGACGCGGCGACGAACGCCTCATTCACCTTCTGCTGGCCCTCGGGTGAGTTCGTCGCCCCGATCGCGGCGGCGAGCTTGCCGACGAGCACGTCCCGGCGGAGCGCGGCGTCGATCTGGTCGGGGGCCACCCCGCGCTGCTGGAGGTACATCGCGGCGAGCTGCTTCTCGCCGCCCGCCTGCCGGGCCGCCTCCGCCCGCGCGGCCTGGACCTCCTTGCGGCTCGCCGTGGCGCCCGCGTCGTCGGCGGCGCGCTGCACGATCCGGTCGACGACGAGGTCGTACAGCTTGGCGCGGCCGAGCTGACCGGTCGCGCCGATCATCTGGGCCGCCTGCGGGGAGGCCTGCTGGGCCTCACGCACGTCCTCGACCTGCGCCTGGAGGGCGGAGACCTCGATACGGCCGCCGCCCACGACGGCCGCGGCTCCTGGATGTGCCTCGTTGCCGCACGCGGCGAGGAACGGCGCCGCGGCCAGCAGGGCGGCGGAGAGGGAGAACGCGGTGCGACGGCGGCGGTGCAAAGGGTGCCTCCCGGCGGTGATCGTGCGGTAATGGCTACGAAAGTGCGACGAACGACCTTGCGATGATGGATGTTACGGCCTGGTGCGCGATAGGGGGCGGATCAGCCCGCGGCGTCGGAAGCGGTGCATCGCAAGGCGGCGGAGCGTCCTCATAGCGGAGCTATCAGGGCGTTTCGCCAGCGCGGCGAGGTGCCGTAGCCGGCGTCGCGGGCCCGTCCCCTATCGCGCACCAGGCCGTTAGGCAGTCGGACTGGTCCGGGCCACTGATTCGCCCAACGATTCGTGCGGGTTCGGGGATGCGCGGTCTCTTGGGGGCGGTGGGGTCGGCGGCGGGCCGGAGGTTCGGGGTCGGTGCCGTGCCGGGGCGTCTCCTCGGGTGCCGAACGTTCGGCGGGGTTGCTCTGTGCGGCCACTCTGCGTTCGACACCCTGCGGGGAGCGCCCCGACACGTCCCCTCCCGGCACCTCGGGAAGCTGGGCGGGGTGCTCCGAAGCGCCGCCACTGTGTTCGAAACCCTGCGGGGAGCGCCCCGGCACCTCGGGGAGTTGGAAGTGTGCTCCGAAGCGGCGGGGCGGGAGCTGCATGAGGATTTCATCTGCCGCACATGTCGTCGTTGTCTGAGCGGCATGAGTTACCGCTTACGGTCGGCTACCCACAGGACCGAGGCCAGAGGCGAAATCCGCATGCCATCTCTGCTGCGCAACCGGCTGACGAGGTGGGCTCTGCGCCCCGTCGCCGCGCTCGTCGACCAGCGCATCTCACGTCACGCGCAAGGGCTGAGAAACGAGATCGAGGAACTCCGGCGTCGGCAGTACGGGCTCAGTCTGTTGCTCGATCGGACCGGGCGTGGTCAGCACCGGATGCCGACGCCGGAACAGATCGACGCGCTCGTGCGGCAGGTCGGGCATGTGACGGGCACCGATGACCACGCGCGCCGCAACGTGACCGTCGCCTATCGCAATGTGGTGGCGCTGGAGGCGCTCGGCGTCGGGCGGATGGCCGGCGGTACGTCCAATGTGTGCGGCAAGCTCGCGACCGTTCCGCTGCTGGCGCGGCCGGAGGGCACGGATCTCGACGTACTGGAGATCGGCACGCTGCACGGGCTGTTCGCGGCCGCGCTGATGCGGATGCTGCACCGCCGCGGTGTCGAGGCGGCGCTGACGATCGTCGATCCGCTGGCGGGCTCGCAGCTCCAGCCCGGCACCTCCGACCACGAGGAGCCGACGGGGACGCCGGTGCGCGAGGACGTCGTACGGGCGAACCTGGCGCTCGGTGGGCGACCGGGTGCCGAGGCGCGTATCCGGCAGGGGTTCTCGGGGGACCCGGAGGTGCGGGCCGAGGTCTCCGACCGTACGTACGGCGTGATCGTGGTCGACGGCGATCATTCGTTCGAGGGGGTGCTCGCCGACCTGGAGTGGGTGGAGTCGATCGCCGCGCCCGGCGGGGTCGTCGTGCTCGACGATTTCGGGGACAAGCGGTGGCCCGGTGTGAAGGACGCGCTGGACAAGCACCTGGCGCGCGGTGACAGCCGGCTGACGATGGTGGGGCGGGTCGCCACGTCCGCGTTCCTGCGCGCCCGCTGACCGTCAGGCGCCGCGCATGCGTTGGTGGCGGTCGAGGGCTCGGCGCACCTCGGTCGGCAGGGGGTGGTAGGGGCCGTACGCGCGCTCGGCGTCGTAGAGCAGGCCCTGCAACTGGGCGTGCGCGGCGCCGTGGTCGCCCATCGCGAGCAGCAGGTTCGCTGTGCGGTGGCGGATGTCGAAGGCATGGGCGGTGGCCTCGGTGGCGTACTGGTTCTCGTAGTACGGGAGCAGGGCGCGGTACTCGGCGAGCGCGGCGGCCGGCTCGCCGAGTTGCTCCAGGCACTGCGCCGCGTCGTACCGGAACTGCAGGGCCTGCGGGTCGGCCAGACCGGACTCGGCGGCCCGGTCGTCGGCGAGGCGGCGCAGCTCGGGCAGGGCGCGGCGGTACTGCCCGTCGTCGAGGAGCGTCGCCGCGTACTGCTTGCGCAGGATGCGGACGACCGGGGAGCGCTCGCCGTGCTGGGCGGCGGCGGCCGGGAGGATGCCGCCGAGGATGTCGACGGCCTGGGTGATGCGGCCCTCGCCGAGGAGCTGTTTGACCTCGTCGACGGCGCCCGCCACGTCCGGTTGCGCGTCGGTGGGGGTGGGCTGCGCTGTGGGTGGGGTCGTGGCGCGGTCGGGCCAGGGGGCGTGCGGGCGCAGGAAAGGGCGGGTCGGGTCGAGGGGGCCCGACGGCACACCGCGCGTGGGCAGCATCGGGGCCAGGGCTTCGTACACCTCCTGCGCCGAAGACGGGCGGTGCTGCGGGTCCTTGGCGAGCAGGCGCAGGACGAGCGCTTCGAGGGGTTCGGGGACGTCCTGGCGGAGCTGGCGGACGGGCAGTGGGGGCTCGTAGAGGTGGCGGTGGAGGACGCCGAGGACGGTCGATCCGGCGAACGGCACGTTGCCGCTGAGCAGTTCGTGCAGGAGGACGCCGAGGGCGTAGAGGTCGGTGTACGGGCCGACGGCGCCGCCCATCGCCTGCTCGGGGGCCATGTAGGCGGGGCTGCCGATGGGGGTCCCGGTGTGGGTGAGGCGGGTGGTGTCGGTGTCGAGCACCGAGGCGACGCCGAGGTCGAGGACGGTGATGGTGCCCTCGGGTCGCACCATGACGTTGCGGGGCTTGAGGTCGCGGTGGACGATCGGCACCGCGTGCACGGCGGACAGCACGGCGCACAGCTGGGCGGCCACGGACACCGCCCACGGCCAGGGATAGGGGTCGTGTTCGGCGAGGTGGTCGGCGAGGTCGGCGCCCTTGACGTACTGCATGACGAGGTACAGGTCGTCGTCGTCGCTGCCGGCGTCGTGGACCGTGACGAGGCCCGGGTGGTCGACCTGCGCGGTGACGCGGCACTCGCGCACGAAGCGGCGGCGCATGTCCTCAGCGGCGGTGGCCGCGGCCATCTTGTCGGGGCGGAGCAGCTTGACGGCGACGCGGCGGTCTAGGCGCTGGTCGTACGCCGTCCACACCTGGCCCATGCCGCCTTGGCCGATGACGGTGGACATTTCGTAACGCCCGGCGATGATGCGCCCGTTCACCTTGCCTGACCGTCCTGCTGGTCCTTGCGCAGGAGGTCACTGAGCTCGTCGAGTTCGGCGCGGACCTGGTCGATGCGATGGGGCGGCTGCTGGGGCTGGTGTTGGGGTTGCGGCACGGGGGTGGTGGCGTATGGGTTCGGGTAGCCGTACTGCGGTTGGTGGGTGGGCTGTTGGTTCTGCTGGACGTACGGGCCATAGGGGGTGCGGCCCGTCGCGGTGAGCTGCGCGTAGTACCTGATGTCGAAGACCAGGTAGTACCCCGCGCTGGACGCGCCGAGGAGCAGGACGAAGGCCATGGCGATGTCGGTCCGGACGTCGGTGTCCGGGAGTTCACCGACGACGGCGAAGGCCGCGATGACCACAGGGAGGCTCACCCACGCCGCCGCCCAGTCGAACCACCGCCCGCGCAGGATGGCGATCCGGAACAGCGGGAGGCACGACAGCAGTCCGCAGCTGAAGACGGAGCACAGGGCGAACAGCACCCGCATGGTGATGACGGCGCCGTCGTTGCGGACGGGCGGCGTGCTGCCGGAGCCGTGCATGGCTGCTCCTGAAGACCTGGTGGCGGTGTAGGTGAGGACGCTCGTACGGTATGTGCTTCGAGCGTATACACCGACACCGACAACGGCCCCCGGGTTGTACCCATCCGATGTGGTGCGCCTCACTCCGGTCGTACGGAGCCGTCCGTCAGGCCGTCGTACAGCCCCTGCACGAGCTGCTCGCCGAGCCGGCCCGCCAGCCGCAGGGCCTCCTCGAAGTCGGCCAGGGCGCGGAAGCGCTGACCGTACCGGCGCTGATCGGCGAGGGGCAGCCTGGGCAGCTGGAGGCGGCGCACGTCGAGCCGGGTGGAGGTGGTGGCGTAGCTGCTGGCCTGCCGGTTGTTGGCCGTGCCGCGCAGGAACCCGGCGAGGAACCAGGCGTCGACGGCGTCCGGGTCGGGGCGCAGTAGCTGAAGGCTGCGGCCCAGCGCGGCTCCCGCGGTGTCCCCGTCGACGACGCGGACCACCGAGCCACCACCGAGCACGGGAACGACGACATCACCCGCCTCGACGAGCACCGGGTCCTCCGTGGGGCCCCCAGGAAGGAAGCCCGAAGGGGCCGTTCCCGCGAGCACGTCCTGTTCGGTCAGGACTCGTTCACCGGAACCGGCTCCGGCGCCTCCCGAGCGCAGTACCAGGGCGCCTGCCCGGGCGAGTTCGCCGACGGTGGTGGTGTGCCGGCGGGGGGCCGCCGCGGGCTCCGCTGGGGAGGGTGTGAGTGCGACGGTCCGCGTGAGCGAGTCGGCCAGTCGCTGCCGTACGCCGTCGAGTTCGGCGGCGCCACCGCCGGCCGCGGGGGGTGGCAGGTGCCGTGCGGGGGCGAGGTCCACGTCGTCGTCGAGCAGCTCGATGACGGACACCGCCCGGCTCACACCGGGGCGTTCCTCGACCGTGCCGTGACGGTCGAAGGTCTGCCAGGTGTCGAGGACAGCGGTGTGCAGGGCCTGCCAGTCGAGTTTGTCGCGGCCCGCCGCGGAGAGGTCGCCCGTGTCGACGAGAAGCAGTTCGGGTGAGGGCTGCGCCCCTGCGGCGGGCTTGCGCAGCACCCACAGGTGGAGCGGGATGCCGTACGGGGGCGCCGCGCCGGCGGGCAGCGCGACCACCGCGCGCAGGGCGCCGCGGCGCAGCAGGTCGGCGCGGATGCGGCGGCCCGAGCGGCGGGACGCGGCGGCGGGCGGCATGAGCAGCACGGCGGTGCCGCCGTCGCGCAGGCGGGCCAGCGCGTGCTGGACCCAGGCGAGTTCGGATTCCGTACGGGCCGGGAAGCCGTACTCCCAGCGGTGGTCGTACGCCAGCTCGTCGTGGCCCCAGTTGCGTTCGTTGAACGGCGGGTGGCACAGCACGGCGTCGACGGCGAGACGGCCGAAGGCGTCGGCGCGCAGGGTGTCGCCGGCGCAGACGCGGACTTCGGGGGCCCCCGCTTGGGTGCCGCCGCCCTCGCCGTGCAGGGCGAGGCGCAGCGCGGTGAGGGCGGCCAGGCCGGGGTCGGTCTCCTGCCCGTGCAGGGCCCGCCCCTCGACTCGGCCTTCCGCCCGGGCCTTCGCCCGCCCGCCGCCGGCGCCGACTGTCTCCGCGACGGCGCGCAGCAGGGCGCCGGTGCCGCAGGCCGGGTCGAGGACGGTGCGGGGGTTGCCGGTGAGGGCGGCCATCAGGGCGGCGGGGCCGGGTGGGGTGAGCGGGTACTGGCGCGGGTTGGCGTCGAGATGGCGGCCGAGCAGGAACTCGTACGTCTGGTGGGCGCCGAGCTCGGCCGCGAGGTCGGCGGCGGAGCGCAGCAGGGGGACGGAGGGGGTCAGCTCGGGTGTGCCCGGGGTGTGAACGGCCCGGTGCGGGCCGAAGCGCGGGGTGAGGACTGCCTCCAGCGCGGGCGGCAGCATGAGGGCGAGCTTCTCGTCGGAGACCGCGGCCAACTGGAGCCAGGCCGTGGGTCGCTCGCGTACGAGCAGCAGGGCGCAGCCCGCGTGGATCAGGGCGTGGACGGGGCCCGCGGGGTGTCCGGCGAGCTGCTGCCAGACGCGTTCGCGCAGCGGGACCTCGGCGATCTTCCCCTGGCCGCGCAGCCACTCCTCGATTTCGGCTAGGGCGAAGGAGGGGCTGGTCTCGGTGCCTCCGACCGGCTTGGGGAAGCCGGTGTGCCTGCGGCGCCAGTTGCTGACGGCGGCGCGTCCGACGCCGGCGAGCCGGGCGATTCCGGCGGCGGTCACCTCTGTTGCCTTGTCCGACACCGGGCCGGCTCCCCTCGTACACCTGCGCCTGCTGTGGCCACCGAGCATACCCATGCATGCAAGAGAGACCCCTTCACAAGGTGAATCGTAACACCGACACTAATGCTGTTGACTCGGTTCACAGGCTCTCGCAGGGCAGGCTAGGGGTGCCCACCGCACCGACCAACCGACTTTCCGACGATCCGCCTGCCTGAACCACCAGCGGCTGAGTCACCAGCGGCTCAGCCGCCGCACTGATCCAGCATCGTCCGCTTGTCCGGCGCCGTCACAGCCAGTTCGTACTTGACGGCGACCTGGGCGAAACGCACCGCGTAGGCGCACCGGATCTGCTTGTTCGGCGGCAGCCACGACGCCGGCGCTGAATCCTGCTTAACCGAGTTGGTGCGGCCGTCGACGGGCAGCAGATTCAGCGCATCGTTCGCGAACTGCTCGCGCTTGCCCTCCGGCCAGCGCGAGGCGCCCATCTGCCAGGCGTACGACATCGGCACCATGTGGTCGATCTGCACCTCCATGGCGTCCTGCTTGCGCCACTCTATGGTCCGGCCCGTGTACGGGTCGTGCAGGGTCATAGCGACGACCACGCAGTCGGAGCCGGCTCGGAAGCGGAGGTTCTGACCATCACGACGAATGAGATCGTTGCGCGTGTCACACCCGTTCCGCGCCAGCGGCACTCCGTCGGCCGTGTCCATCCAGGCGTAGCCGAACTTGTCCCGGTCGTACCCGGTCCTGGGACCCCGGCCCTTCGTGGCAAGCTCCCCGATGAGCCCCCGCGCCTCGGCCCGGTCGGCGTCCGCTGCGACGGGCGCCAGGCCGGGCTTCGTTCCGTCCGGGTTCTGCAGCGGCCCGGCCGCCCGCCCGTCGGACGCGGCGGGCCCGGAGCCCGAAGCGGAACCACTGCCTTCGACTGCCTCGCACCCGGTGACCGCGAACGTCACCACGGCGAGCGCGACGCCGAGCGCCGTGGCGGGGCGGCCTGTTCTGAGCGTACGTATCAAGGCGGTCCGTCCTGGGAAGCGTATTGGCGACCAAAATGAGCGTTCCCCAGACTCCCACGAAGCACAACCATGGCCCAGCGCCGTCACGACCCCAGGATCGTCGTCAGGAACTCGCCCGTCCACGCCAGCAGTTCGCGGCCCACCACCGGCTTGCCGCCGATCGTGCCCGTGGTGGGGCGCGGGACCAGGATCTGGCGGGTGGCCGGCTTCATGACCGTACGCGGGTAGAGACGCTTGAGGCGCAGCTCCTGCGATTCGCGCAACTCCACCGGGCCAAACCGGACGTTGGGGCCCGCGAGCGTGATGTCCGCGACGCCGCAGGCGCGCGCCAGCATCCGCAGGCCGGCGACCAGCAGCAGGTTCTCCACCGGCTCGGGCAGCTTGCCGTAACGGTCGGTGAGCTCCTCGCGCACCGCCCTGATGTCGTCCTCGGAGTTCGCCGACGCGATCGCCCGGTACGCCTGCAGACGCAGCCGCTCACCCGGCGCGTAGTCGTGCGGAACGTGGGCGTCCACCGGGAGTTCGATCTTGACCTCCAGCGGCGGCTCCTCCTCGACCCCGCCGTCCACGGCCGCCCGGTAGTCCGCGACCGCCTCGCCGACCATCCGGATGTAGAGGTCGAAGCCCACACCCGCGATGTGGCCGGACTGTTCGCCGCCCAGCAGGTTGCCGGCGCCGCGGATTTCGAGGTCCTTCATTGCGACGTACATGCCCGCGCCCATCTCGGTGTGCTGGGCGATCGTCGCGAGCCGCTCGTGGGCGGTCTCGGTGAGCGGCTTCTCCGGCGGGTAGAGGAAGTAGGCGTAACCGCGGTCGCGGCCACGGCCCACCCGGCCGCGCAGCTGATGGAGCTGCGAGAGACCGAAGTTGTCGCCGCGCTCGACGATCAGGGTGTTGGCGTTGGAGATGTCGATGCCCGACTCGACGATCGTCGTGGACACCAGCACGTCGAACTTCCTCTCCCAGAAGTCGACCACCACCTGCTCCAGGGCGCCCTCCGACATCTGCCCGTGCGCCGTCGCGATGCGCGCCTCCGGGACGATCTCACGCAGTTTCGCCGCCGCCCGGTCGATCGACTCGACACGGTTGTGGATGTAGAAGACCTGGCCCTCGCGGAGCAGTTCGCGGCGGACGGCGGCGCCGATCTGCTTCTGCTCGTACGGGCCGACGAAGGTCAGCACCGGGTGGCGCTCCTCCGGCGGCGTGGTGATCGTCGACATCTCGCGGATGCCGGTAACGGCCATTTCGAGCGTACGGGGGATGGGGGTCGCGGACATCGTCAGGACATCGACGTTGGCGCGGAGCTTCTTCAGCTGCTCCTTGTGCTCCACGCCGAAGCGCTGCTCCTCGTCGACGATGACCAGGCCCAGGTCCTTGAACTTCGTCTCGGAGGAGAACAGCCGGTGGGTGCCGATGACGATGTCGACCGACCCCTCCCGCAGCCCTTCGAGGGTCGCCTTCGCCTCGGTGTCGCTCTGGAAGCGGCTGAGCGCCTTCACGACCACCGGGAACTGCGCGTACCGCTCGGAGAACGTCCCGAAGTGCTGCTGTACGAGCAGAGTCGTCGGCACCAGGACCGCGACCTGCTTGCCGTCCTGCACCGCCTTGAAGGCCGCGCGGACCGCGATCTCCGTCTTGCCGTAGCCGACGTCGCCGCAGACCAGGCGGTCCATGGGGATCGACTTCTCCATGTCCTCCTTCACCTCGGCGATGGTCGACAGCTGGTCGGGCGTCTCGACGTACGGGAAGGCGTCCTCCAGCTCGCGCTGCCACGGCGTGTCGGGGCCGAAGGTGTGGCCGGGGGCCGCCATGCGCGCCGAGTAGAGCTTGATCAGGTCGGCGGCGATCTCCTTGACCGCCTTCTTCGCGCGCGCCTTCGTCTTCGTCCAGTCGGCGCCGCCGAGCCGGTGCAGGGTCGGGGCCTCGCCGCCGACGTACTTGGTGACCTGTTCCAGCTGGTCGGTGGGGATGTAGAGGCGGTCGCCCGGCTGGCCGCGCTTGGCGGGGGCGTACTCGACGAGCAGGTACTCGCGGGTCGCGCCCTGGACGGTGCGCTGGATCATCTCGACGTACCGGCCGACGCCGTGCTGTTCGTGCACGATGAAGTCGCCGGCCTGGAGGGTGAGCGGGTCGACGGACTTGCGGCGGCGGGCCGGCATCCGGCCCAGCTCCTTGCTGGCGGTGCGCTGCCCGGTCAGGTCGGTCTCGGTGAGCACGGCCAGCCGGAGTCCGGGGTCGACGAAGCCGAAGTCGATCGAGCCGCAGGCGACATGGACGACGGACGGGGCGACGGTGGTCAGGTCCGGCTCCAGGCGGGCCGCGATGCCCTCACCGCCGAGGACCTCGACGGTACGGGCGGCCGGGCCGTGGCCCTCGGTGACGTAGACCGTGCGCCAGCCGTCCGCGAGCCAGCCCTTGGTGTCGGCCAGCGCCCGCGCGGTGTCGCCGCGGTACGCCTCCGGGGCGTGCATGCCGAGCTTGAGGGTGTCCGGCGACAGCTCCTCGTCCGCCGCGAACGGCGCCACCGACCACCACATCATGTCCAGCTCGCGGGCCCGTTCCCGGACCTCCGCGATGCCCCGCAGCGAGGCCGCGCCCACGTCGATCGGGGCTTCCCCGCCGCCCGCCGTGGCCGCCCAGGACGCCTGGAGGAACTCGTGCGATGTGGCCACCAGGTCCGCCGCCCTGGTCCGTACCCGCTCGGGGTCGCAGACCAGCGCCATGGACCCCTCGGGCAGTACGTCGATGAGCAGCTCCATCTCGTCCACGAGGACCGGAGCGAGGGACTCCATGCCCTCCACCGCGATGCCCTCGGCGAGCTTGCCGAGCAGCTCGCCCAGCTCCGGGTGGGCCTCGGCGAGGGCCGCCGCCCGCCGGCGCACCTCGTCGGTCAGCAGCAACTCGCGGCACGGCGGCGCCCACAGGCCGTGCTCGGCGACCTCCAGGGAACGCTGGTCGGCGACCTTGAAGTAACGGATCTCCTCGACGTCGTCGCCCCAGAACTCCACCCGCAGCGGGTGCTCCTCGGTCGGCGGGAACACGTCGAGGATCCCGCCGCGCACGGCGAACTCGCCACGCTTCTCCACCAGCTCGACCCGGGAGTACGCCGCTGCCGCCAGCGCCGCCGTGGTGTCGCCGAGATCCGCGCTCTGCCCGGTGCGCAGGGCCACGGGCTCCAGGTCGCCGAGGCCCTTGACCTGCGGCTGGAGCACCGACCGTACGGGCGCCACGAGGACGCTCACCGGGCCCGCGGACGGGTCGTCGGCGCGGGGGTGCGCCAGGCGGCGCAGGACCGCGAGGCGACGGCCCATGGTGTCGCTGCGGGGCGACAGCCGTTCGTGGGGCAGCGTCTCCCAGGACGGGTACTCCGCGATCCGGTCCTCCGGCAGCAGCGTCCGCAGCGCGGCGGCGAGGTCCTCGGCCTCGCGGCCGGTCGCGGTGACGGCCAGCACGGTACGGCCGGTCTCACGGGCCAGCGCGGCCACCGCGAAGGGGCGCGCGGCGGGCGGGCCGACCAGGTCGACGTGCATGCGGTTGCCGTCGGTGGCGGCCGTCACCGCTTCGGCGAGCGCGGGGTCTCGTACTACGGCATCCAGCAGACCGTGCAGGCTCATGAAGGGGTTCCATCCGGGTAACGAGGGGACAACGCGCAGGGCCCGACACGTCTCACGGGCCGGGGGCTCCCTAGCCTACGACCCGCCGCTGACAACGCCCCGCGATCCGCGCCCACACAACCGGCGTGAAGTGTACAGTTCGTTGCATGAATGACATGCTGCCCATCACCGAAGCCCGCGCCCGCTTCGGCTCGCTGGTCCGCCGGACGTCGCACGCCCGCGAGCGCATCATGATCACCGATCATGGTCAGCCTGCGGCCGTGCTGATAAACCCGCAGGAGTTGGCCGACCTGGAGGACGCTCTGGCTCTCGCGGAGTACCGCGCGGAACAGGCCGCTGGGACATTCGTCGGCGTCCCGCACGAAGAAGTCCGTGCCCGCCTGGGCCTGGGGCGTGAGTGAGCTACGAGGTCATCTGGCGGCTCGGGGCAACAGATGCCGCCACCCGCTATCTCAAGGACGATCCCGACGGCCTGCGGCAGGTCTTCGACGCGGTTGACCTGCTGGCCGACGACCCAAGGCCGACAGGCTCCGCCGCTTACGGATCGCCAGATCTGCGCCGTATGCACGTGGGCCGCTACCGCATCCTGTACGAGATCACAGAGTCCACCGTCACGATTGTGGTGATGAATGTTGGCCGGATCGTCTGAGAGCGGTGAACCGCCGGAAGCCGCCCCCACTGAGCCTGCCCCCAAGGGTGATCAGCCTCAGCCCAAGGTCCAGCGGACAGATCGTGGTTCGCTCCGAGGAAAGATCCATTTCGCCGACGACTTTGACGAAATGCCCGACGGCTGGGACGAAATCTTCGGCACGAACGAATGAAGAGCCCGGCCTCGAGGTGCTCGAAGAACACCGCGAGGCCAGGCCCGTCACCGCACCGCTCTCGCCGCCCCTACTCGGTGGCGATCGCGTTCAGTACGTTCATCCGCCCCGCCCGGAAGGCCGGGATCAGCGCCGCGAACAGCCCCACGAAGGCCGAACCCACGAAGACCGTGAGGATCGTCGTCCACGGGATCTCCAGCACGCCCAGCCCCTCCAGGGCAAGCAGCTTCTGCGCCGAGGTGCCCCAGCCCATGCCGAGCCCGAGGCCGAGCAGGGCGCCGAAGAGGGCGATGACCACCGACTCCAGGCGGATCATGCGGCGCAGCTGGCGGCGGGAGAGGCCGATGGCCCGCATCAGGCCGATCTCCCTGGTCCGCTCGACCACCGACAGGGCGAGGGTGTTCACCACACCGAGCACCGCGACGATGATGGCGAGCGCCAGCAGACCGTAGACGATGTTCAGCAGCTGGCCGACCTGGTCCTTCAGGTCCTGCTTGAAGTCGGTCTGGTTCTGCACCGTGTACGTCGGGTACGTGGCCAGCGCCTTCTTCAGACCGGCGTACGCGGCCGTCTCCTTGCCCTCCACCGCAGTCGCGAACATGATCGTGTTCAGCGGCATCCGGTCGGCCGGCAGGTACTGGGCGGCGGTCGTGATGTTGGTGTACATCGCGCCCTTGTCGACGTTCGTGTCGTCCGAGGTGATCGCCGCGATCCTCAGCTTGGCGCTCTCGCCGCCCGTGAAGGCGACCGTCATCTCGTCGCCGACCTTGATGGCGTGCCGCTCCGCGTAGTCGGTGCCCACCGACATGGCGTTCTTGCCGTACGCCGCTGACAGCTCACCGGCGACCGTCTCGCGCCGCAGGTCGTCGGCGTACGTCGGGTCGGCGGCGGCCAGCTCCTCGGTCTCCTTCCTGCCGTCGGGAGAGGTCAGCTCCGCTTTGATCATCTTGAAGCTGGTGACGTGGTCGATGTCGGGAGCCGCACGCAGCACCTTCTCGGCGGCGGGAACGATCGGCTGCTGCTGGTTGGCGGCCTGCACGATGAAGTCCGCGCCGACCGACTTGTCGAGCTCCTGGGTGGCCGACGCGACCATCGAGGACCCGACCACTGACAGGCAGGCGACCAGCGCGAGGCCGATCATCAGTGCCGCGCCGGTCGCCCCGGTACGCCTCGGGTTGCGCAGCGCGTTGCGCTCGGCCATCCGGCCGACGGGGCCGAACATCCGCAGTAGGACCACGCTGATCGCCCGCACCACACCGCCGGCGAGCAGCGGGCCGACGACGATGAAGCCGAGCAGGGTGAGGAGGACCCCGCCGCCGAGGAGCATCGAGCCTTCGCGCGCCTTGTCGGCCTGCGTCGTCAGATAGAGCAGCGCGCCGCCGGAGCCGGTGAGCACGAGGCCGAGTACGGTCCGCAGCCGGCCGGACCTGCCGTCCGAGGGGGTCCCGGACTCGCGCAGGGCGGCCATCGGGGAGACCGCGCCGGCCCGGCGGGCCGGCACGTACGCGGCGAAGACGGTGACGACGATGCCGAGCGCGAGCCCGATCGCCGGCGTCGTCCAGGCGACGGTCAGGTCGTCGGTGGACAGCTTCATGCCGGTGGCGCCCATGAGTTTCATCAGGCCGACGGCGAGGCCGACACCGGCGCCGACGCCCAGGATCGAGCCGACGATGCCCAGGAGCAGTGCCTCCACCAGTACGGACCGGTTGATCTGCTGCCGGCTGGAGCCGATGGCCCGCATCAGGCCGATCTCACGGGTGCGCTGGGTGACCAGCATCGAGAAGGTGTTGACGATGAGGAAGATGCCGACGAGGAAGGCGATTCCGGCGAAGCCGAGCATCGCGTACTTCATGACGTCGAGGAAGGATCCGACGTCCTCGCGGCCGGCGTCCGCAGACTCCTTGGCGGTCTGGAAGGTGTACGGACCGCTCAGGGCCGAGACATCGCGCTTCAACTGTTCGTCGCTGACGCCGTCTTCGGCGGTGACCGCGAGGTGTGTGAAGGTGTCCGGCCTGCCCACCAGCTTCTGCTGTGCGGTCGCGGTGTCGAAGTACACGACGGTGGCGCCCGGGTTGGTCACCTTGAAGGAGGCGATCCCGGAGATCTTGGCGTTGATGTCACCGGTGACGGCGATGGTGCGCAGGTCGTCGCCGAGCTTCAGGCCGTGCTTGTCGGCGGTGTCGGCGTCGATCATCACCTCGGTGGGGCCGCGCGGGGCGTGACCGGAGGTGATCTCCATCGACTTGAGGTCGCCCTGGGTCCAGCCGGCGGCGATGGTCGGGGCGCCGCTGGTGGAGCCCATGTTCTTGTCGGCGCTGTTGACGACGGTGACGGACAGGCTGATGACGGAGCCCTCGACGGACTTCACGCCGTCCGCCTGCTCCACCTGCTGGACGGCGGATGCGGGAAGGGACTCCGGGCGGCCGGTCGCCGGCATCTCGTCTTCGCCCTCGGCCGACTTCGGGGTGACGGTGAGATCGGCCGATGTGGAGGCGAAGAGCTTGTCGAAGGTGGTGTTCATGGTGTCGGTGAAGACGAGCGTGCCGCACACGAACGCCACCGACAGGAGGACGGCGACGGCGGAGAGCGCCATGCGCCCCTTGTGCGCGAGGAAGTTGCGCATCGAGTTTCTGACGACGGTCATGACGTCCGCCCGCGTGCGTCGAAGTCGGGGGTCTGGGGGCGTCCCCCAGAAAAACTCCGCATCCGGTCCAGGACGGTTTCGGCGGTCGGCTTGAGCATCTCGTCGACGATCTTCCCGTCCGCGAGATACAGCACCCGGTCCGCGTACGAGGCGGCGACCGGGTCGTGCGTGACCATCACCATGGTCTGCCCCAGCTCGTCGACGGACTTGCGCAGGAAGGTCAGCACCTCGGCGCCCGCCCGGGAGTCGAGGTTCCCGGTCGGCTCGTCACCGAAGATGATCTCGGGCTGCGCGGCAAGGGCACGCGCCACGGCAACCCGCTGCTGCTGGCCGCCGGACAACTGCGTCGGCCGGTGCTTCAGCCGGTCCGCGAGCCCGACCGTCTCCACCACCCGGTTCAGCCACGCCGCGTCGGGTTTGCGGCCCGCGATGTCCATCGGCAGCGTGATGTTCTCCAGGGCGTTGAGCGTGGGCAGCAGGTTGAACGCCTGGAAGATGAAGCCGATCCGGTCCCTGCGCAGCTGCGTGAGCTTCTTGTCCTTGAGCTTGGTGATCTCGGTTTCGTCGAGGTGGATCTCGCCCGAGGTCACCGTGTCGAGGCCGGCGAGGCAGTGCATCAGCGTGGACTTGCCGGACCCGGACGGGCCCATGATCGCGGTGAACTGCCCCCGGTTGATGTCCACATCGACGTGGTCGAGCGCGACGACCCGGGTCTCCCCCGCTCCGTACGCCTTGACGACCTGCCGCGCCCTCGCGGCAACGGCCGTACGCCCTCCAGTGCCCCTGTGCCTGGGAATGGTCATAGCCGTTGTCACGGTCGGTCTCCTATGTCTGGCACCAATGTCCGCCACCACGTAAGTGCGGCGAATCAGGTGATCGGTTCGAGTCTGGCGGCCGGAGACCCCCCGCACACTGGTGCGCGTCTCCGTATCGCCCTGGGGCTGGCCCCACCCCCGTGGAAGCCGGCCCGCTGTAGGACCAACGTAAGGAACGGGCCCCGCCCTTCACGTCCTCCACCGGGACGAACGCCCCCTGGCCAGAAGTAAGGACAAGCCCCTAATACTGCAACCGCATGTGTGGGTTTTGGCCTCGGCGTTGGTAGTGACAGCGGCGGGCTCGGGCCTGGCTGCGGCGTCGGAAGTGTGACCAGCGGAGACGGTGCTCGTTGTCGTGGCAGCGGGGCGTGATGACGACGTGCCCGATCATCCGGCGGATCTCCGGGACGCTGAGGGGTATGAGGTCTTGCTCGTCGTCTCGGCTGCCCCTTTTGTGGCTTCTGCGGCACGGGTGGCGGTCAGGTAGGCGAGGGCGGCCATCGCGAGGGTGATGTGCCGGTACCAGGCCCGGTAGAGACGAACTTGGTAGTGGTCCAGGCCGCATTCGCCCTTGGCGATCTGGAAGCATTCCTCCACCTGCCACCGTGCGCCAGCGGTTCTGACCAGGTCTTTCAGCCGGGAGGTGGCGGGGCCGTAGCAGACGTAGTAGGCGATCTCGGCGGGGTCGCTGATGCTGCGGCGGGCCAGGACCCAGTGCCCGAAGCCGTCCTGCCACTGCGGGCGGACAGCGATCCGGGCCCAGTCGTAGAACCGCTGACCGTGCGCGCCCGCTCCGGCGGAGATCCGCTTCCATCTCTGCCGGGGCACTGCGGTGATCAGGTCGCGCACCTCGGCGACCGCACCATCGGTGGTGGTCACGATGTCGTTGACCTTGGTGGCCAGTACATAGGCGACGTGCCGTTCCTCCAGCCAGGCCCGCATGTGTTTGACCTGGCCGTATGCCTCATCCGCAGTGACCCAGGCGAAGGGGACACGGGCGTCGATCACGCGTTGCAGCATCCACTTGAAATGCTCGATCTTCGTGGCGAAGGGCACCTCGTCACCGATCCCGGCCTGCCTGCACCGCTCGCGGTCATCGGTCCAGGAGGCGGGGACATACAGTTCCCGGTCGATCAGCGCCCGGCCTTTCACGGAGGCGTAGGCCAGGAACGTGCCGATCTGACAATTTTCCGTGCGGCCGGCCGTTCCGGAGTACTGCCGCTGGACACCGGCCGACTTGACGCCCTTCTTCAGGAAGCCGGTGTCGTCCCCGATCAGCACCGCGTCCTTGGCGCCGATCGTCTCGACGACGAAGTCACGCACGTCGTCACGGACGGCATTCTCGTCCCAGTCGGCGAAGTTCAGCAGCCGCTGGAAACCGTCGGGGCGACGCTGGCCAGCCTGCTCGGCCAGCGTCCACCCGTTTTTCTTCTCCAGCGGTGCGAGCAACGTACTCAGGTAGTCCAGCGCCCGCTCACGCGGCTCCGACCTGCCGAAACGGCCCGCAAAGCGAGCATGAAGATCGGCTATCCCCTCGGACCAGTTCTCGATCTGCGCGACCGTCAGCGATTCATCACACAGTCAGTCCAACGACCAAGACGGCGCCCTGTCACGCCACATGCGGTTGCAGTACTAAGGGGTCTCCACCCAATGCCGTTGCTTGTGACCTGCAGGTAGTTCGTCGTGACGTTGCGGTGGTGTGGTCGTTGGACTCGGTATGCATCCCTGGGTGGGGTTATCCGATCAGGTGCGGTTGGGGGCGGTGACCCGGTGGGTGACCCCGGAGCTCGTCGCGGAGACGCTGGCTGAGTGCGGGGTGAGGGACAAGAAGCCCGGCGCGTTGCCTGCCGGGTTCATGGTCTATTTCACCCTGGCTCCGGCGTTGTTCCAGCAGGACTCCTACGACGACGTGGCCGAGCATCTGGTGGGCGGCGTACCGGAGTTGAGCTGGAGTATCCCGAACAAGTCCTCGTTCGCCCGGGCCCGGCGGCGTCTGGGACCCAAGGTCCTGGAGGCCGTGTTCCGCAAGCTGGCCGGACCGCTGGCCCCCGCAGATCTGGAGGGCTCCTTCTACCAGGGAATGCGCCTGGCCGCGGTGGACGGCTTCGTGCTGGACGCCCCGGAGACCGAGGCGAACCGGCGACAGCTCGGCGGCATGAAGGATGCCCGCGGGCAGAACGCGGGATTTCCCCAGGTGCGGGTGGTGACACTGACCGAGACCGGCACCCATGCCCAGATCGACGCGGCGGTGGACGGGTTCTGCACCGGGGAGCCGGCGTTGGCGGTCAGGCTCGCCCCGTCGGCCGCCGGAATGCTGGTGATCATGGACAGGGGTTTCCCCGGGGTGGCCCTGTGGCGGGCCTATACCGACGCGGGGGCCCACCTGCTGATCCGTGCGCGCTCTGTCGTGGCCGCCCGGCCCATCGAACACCTCCCGGACGGGACCTACCTGGCGCGGATGAATCTGGCCGGGCAGAAACGGGCAGCACCGGGGCATGTCGTGGTGCGCGTGATCGAGTACCGCGTCGACGGCGGCGAGGTGATCCGACTGCTGACCGACCTGCTCGACCCCGAGCAGTATCCGGCAGCCGAACTCGCTGGCCTGTACCGGGAAAGATGGGAAGCAGAATCTTCATACCGGCAGGTCAAGACGTTCCAGTGCGGTCCGCAGCAGGTCCTGCGCTCCGCCGACCCGGACCTGGCGCGCCAGGAGGCGTGGGCCCACCTGGTCGTCCACCACTGCCTGACCCGGATCATCATGGAACTGGCCGACGGGGAGGGCCTCGACCCGGACCGCATCTCGTTCCTGAAGGTCCTCAAACACGTGCGCCGCAGCGTGACCGCCCGGACCGCCACCACGGCCAGGAAGACCAGAGCGTTCATGAACATGCTGGCGGCCAAGGTACGACGCAAACTCGACAGCGGCCCCCGGCGCCCACGCGTCGCCGACCGGCTGCTGAAACGACCGGACTCGAAGTACTCATACCGCACCAAAGGCCAGCTGCTCGGCCCCACCCACAGAGCACCGGCCCGAACCATCACCCTGCACCCAGCGATACTTCAGTAGCTCAAGCAACGGCATTGCCTGGGGAGTACGTGCCGGGCGGCAGGTGGCACACACTGATGTGCAGGCCGGTCTCGGTGGCCAGGGCGGCGAGGTTCGCTTTCCATGCCTTGGCCCGGGAACTGTTGGAGCCGCCGCCGTCGGCGGTGATCAACAGGCGGCGTGCGTTCGGGTAGGCGGCGCGGCCCTCCTCCTTCCACCAGCGGCGCAGGGCGGCCACCGCGAACGCGGCGGTGTCATGGTCGGTGCCCACCACTACGTAGCCGGTGTTGCGTCCGACGTCGTAGATGCCGTAGGGGATCGCGGTGCCGGCCGCCTGGGAGGGGAAGTCGTGATCGAGGACCTTCACGGGCCTGCCGGGCGGGGCCCATTCCCGCCCTCCTTGCGCGAGCAGCCCGATCTGTTCCTTCTTCTTCGTGTCCACACTGATCACGGGGTCGCCGGCGTCGAGGAACTGGCGCACCTTGTCGTTGAGGTGGTGGAACTGGGCATCGCGGTCCCGGTGACCGCTGCCGGCCAGGACCTTGGCGTTGCTCCGCAGGCTGAAACCCGCCTCCTTCAACAATGCGGCGATCACGTCCCGACCCGCCGCGCGTCCCTGGGCTGCGAGCTCGGTGGCCAAATGCCGCAGCGACTTCGTGGTCCAGGTCAACGGCCCTATCGGGTCACCTTGCGTGCTGTCCTCGACCAACGCCAGCAGTGCGGCTCGGAGCCCCGGGTCCTTCGCCGCCAGCGCGGGACGCCCCGCACCTCGCCGACGTACCCGGCCATCGGGCCCGGCATCGTCCTCCAACTCGACAAGGCCCCGACTGACGCACCCCGTGGAGACCCCCGCGGCCCTGGCGACAGCCGCGATCCCTCCATGTCCGAGTTGCCGCGCTTCCGCCGCATACAGCAGACGGCACTGCCGCTCGTTGAGATGCGGAGTCACCGCCTCGAACTTCGCCCGCAACGGACTGATCAACTCATCGAAACGGCCCATATCACATCAACGAACCCAACTCCCGGAAGCAACCCGTAAATTCGCGACGCCCCCTACTCCCTATCGCCGGAGGCCGAACATGGCTGCAAGCCATTCTCTACGGGCGCAGGTAGGACGCGGCCCGCGCGTTCATCTCGACGAACATCTCCCCGTTGATCATCACCTCAGCCGCGTCTACCGCTGGGGCGCCGGCCTGATGGGGTTGTTCTTGCTGGCCTTCGGGGTCCTTGGCCTGATCGACCGCATCGGCTTCTTCAGCACCGGAGGCGACACCGTCGCGGGACTGAACACCAACGGCGCCCTCAGCGTGCTGTCCGTCGTCATCGGAGGAGCGCTTCTCGCGGGCGCGTTCGTCGGGGGCAACACCGCGTCGACGGTGAACATGGTGCTCGGGTCGGCCTTCACCCTCAGCGGGTTTGCCAACCTCGCCCTGCTGGAGACGGATTACAACTTCCTGGCCTTCCGCATGCAGAACGTCCTGTTCAGCTTCGTACTCGGCCTACTGCTGATGACCTTCGGCATGTACGGCAGAGTCACTGGCAGCCTCCCGCACGACAACCCGTACTGGCTGGCGCGGCACACCGGACCGGATGACGCCGTCCATAACCGGAAGGCGCTGTCCGGCCCGACCGCCCCGGAGCAGCCGGCACGGTCGGGGAGTCCGCAGAGCGTGCGGCCCGGCCAGTGACCCTCCGCGGCGACTCGCGTCACCTGCCCGGGGAGCCGGGCAGGTGACGTACGCACGGGAGGGCCAACCGCCCGCCCTAGCCCGGCGCGGGCCGGGGCTCCGGAGGGCCCTGCCTCAGGGCGTTACGGCCGGAGCTTCGAGCGCCGCTTTGAGATTGCTCAGGGTTTTGCGGATGTTTCCGCCCTGGAAGTGGGCGAAGGTCTGTCCGCCCGTCGCGATCTTGTCGAAGGTGTTGGCCACGAAGTCGGGCCACGACCGCCGGTCGTCGGTCCAGGTCTCCGTCACCTTGACACCCTCGCCGGCCGGCTCGAACCGGTACTCCCAGGTGGCGATGGGGCCCCGCAGCCGCGGCTGCTTCAGACCGATGGCGTGGACCCGGAACCGGAACAGCTCGCCTTCGTCGGCCGCGGTCACCGTGCAGCGAGTGGTCCATCGGATGGATCCCCGCTTGTTGTGGCCGTCGAAGACCATGCCGACGTGCGCCGGACGCTGTTCACCGATCAGGGTGGCGCCGAGATTCTCCGGGCTCCAGCGGCCCATGAGATTCGGGCTGGAGACATGTTCGTAGACCCTTGAGGGGCCCGCCTGGATGATGATGCTGTCGGAAACAGTGAATGTGCGAGCCATGGAACTCCGATCCTCGGCCCATGACGTCCCCGGCCCACGCGACCCAGCGCCTACCCCTGCCGCCGGCCCCGGACGCTGCTCGACGTGCCGCCGGCCCGCGAGGCGCTGTCTGCTCCCGGGGCCGGGTGACCCACATCGCGTGAGGAACTCACGAGGCGGGTCTGCCCGCCCGCCAGTCCGGCGCGAGCACCGACCAGATCTCCTCGTCGTGCCGCTTCCCGCGGTACAGATAGCTCTCCCGCAGCACGCCGTCCTTCGTCATCCCGAGCCGTCGGGCCACGGCGATGCTGGGCTCGTTCGCCGACGAGACCCACCACTCCACGCGGTGGATGCCCCGCTCCTCGACGGCCCAGTCGATGATCACGCGAGCCGCCCGGGTCACCAGCCCTCTGCCCACCGCGACCGGCTCCAGCCAGCACCCCGCCTCCGCGGCGCCCTGCTCGACGTCCATCTTCCGGAAGAGGACCGCGCCGACCAGCCTGCCGTCCGCCCGGATGCCGTAGAGCCGCCCGGCGTCGGATGCGGCCTTCTCCGCGTACGCCTGGAGGAACGCGCCGCTCGACCCCAGGTCCGTCACGATGTCGGGGAGCGCGTTGTGCTGCCCGATGAACTCGCGGCCCCGATCCACGTGGGCGAGGAACTCCTCGGCCTGCCACGGTTCGAGCGGGCGCAGTTCGGCGCCGTCGTCGCCCAGGGATATCGCGTACAACTTCATCCTCCACGGTCGGGCCCAGCGCGCGTGGCGATCTTCTCACGCGTGTCGGCTACCGCTTTCCGTCCTCATCCTCCCGGGGAAAGCGGGCGAGCGGGGCCTCACTCTGAAAGAACGTCTTGGCGCGGATCGTCGCCCGCTCGTCGTCCCGCACCTGCCCCGGGCGGGAGCCGTTGCCCAACAGCACCCCGCCGAACCGCATCCGCAGATACGCCGCCGAGTGGCTGAGGGTGGTCACCAGCGCGTCGGCGACGACCTCGTCGCGGTCCGACATGACCGTCACTCCCCACAGGGTCCGGCCCGCCATGCGCTCCTTGAAGTCCAGGCCGGGCACCCCGAGCCAGCCCGACCAGTAGTCGAGGTAGCGCTTGGTCTGCGCGGACAGGGTGTACCAGTACAAGGGGGAGGCGATGACGATGTCGGTGGCCTCCAGGGTGGCCTGGCGCAGCGCTTCCTCGTTCTCCCCGACGGGCCAGGTGTCGGTCTCGTGGCGGCCGTCCTGGAAGTCGGGCAACGGCACTTGGCTCAGGTCCACCCAGCGCTGTGGGACTTCGGCGGGCAACTGCTGGGCGGCGGCGCGTGCAAGGGCCTCGGTGTTGCCTTCGGGGCGGGAGCTGCCGAGGACGAAGAGGAAGGAGCGGCCGGTCGCCGCCCCACCATTGTGTTCAACACCCTTGGTGGTCATGCTTCACTCCTGCGGTAAGAAATTGCGCGGGACGGGTTGAAGTGGACGAAACCCCGCATGTGACCGGACCCGGGGACACCCTGACCGGTCACGGAATGCCTGTCCACGGGGTGACGTTAAGGCTTCACATCAGTGGCAAGGTCAAGCTCGGACGGGGTGGGGTCGCATGCTGATCGGAGAGTTGTCCCGGCGTACCGGAGTCAGCGCGCGGTTGTTGCGCTACTACGAGGCTCAGGGACTGCTGGAGGCCAGGCGTGGCACGAACGGCTATCGCGACTACGACGAGGACGCGGTACTCGCCGTACGGCAGGTTCGTGCCCTGCTGCATGCGGGCCTATCGACCGAGGTGATCCGTTCGGTGCTGCCGTGCGCCCGGGGCGAGCAGCCGGAGTTCGACTGGTGCGCGGAGCTGCGGGACGTCCTGGACCGGGAGTTGGCCGTCACGGACGATCACATCGACACCCTCCGGCGCAACCGCAGCGCTCTCGCCGGCTACCTGGCGCAGCCCTGAGCCGCCGGATCCCGAACGGCCCCCGGTCTCATCCGGCGTCCAGCAGGGCCCGCTCCTGCGCGTCCAGCGTGAGTTCCGCGGCGGCCGCCGCGTCGCGGATCGTCGACGGCCGGCTCGAACCCGGAATGGGGATGGAGACGGGCGACCCGGCCAGGTGCCAGGCGAGAGCGATCCGCTGCGGCCCGACCCCGCGGCGTTCGGCGATCGCGTCGAACGCCTTGCCCAGGCTGCCGGTGTTTCCGATGCCGCCGAGCGGGCTCCAGGGCAGGAACGCCAGCCGCAGCTCCTCGCAGAGCCGCCGACGACACCGCTCAGCAGGGCGTACGGGATCCCTGAGCCCGTCTTCTCCGCCAGTACGGCTGCCTGCGTCACGGGCTCCGGCCCGGGCTGTGGAGGCTTGCGTACCGGAACCGGGCGTGTCAGAGGAGCCGGAAGCGCGAGGGAGCCCACGGGCTCGACTCGTCCGGCGGCGGCGAAGCCCCAGTCGAGGAGTGAGCGCGCGTTCTCGTACACCTCGTACCCCCCGCCCAATGCCGTTGCTTGAGCTACTGAAGTATCGCTGGGTGCAGGGTGATGGTTCGGGCCGGTGCTCTGTGGGTGGGGCCGAGCAGCTGGCCTTTGGTGCGGTATGAGTACTTCGAGTCCGGTCGTTTCAGCAGCCGGTCGGCGACGCGTGGGCGCCGGGGGCCGCTGTCGAGTTTGCGTCGTACCTTGGCCGCCAGCATGTTCATGAACGCTCTGGTCTTCCTGGCCGTGGTGGCGGTCCGGGCGGTCACGCTGCGGCGCACGTGTTTGAGGACCTTCAGGAACGAGATGCGGTCCGGGTCGAGGCCCTCCCCGTCGGCCAGTTCCATGATGATCCGGGTCAGGCAGTGGTGGACGACCAGGTGGGCCCACGCCTCCTGGCGCGCCAGGTCCGGGTCGGCGGAGCGCAGGACCTGCTGCGGACCGCGCTGGAACGTCTTGACCTGCCGGTATGAAGATTCTGCTTCCCATCTTTCCCGGTACAGGCCAGCGAGTTCGGCTGCCGGATACTGCTCGGGGTCGAGCAGGTCGGTCAGCAGTCGGATCACCTCGCCGCCGTCGACGCGGTACTCGATCACGCGCACCACGACATGCCCCGGTGCTGCCCGTTTCTGCCCGGCCAGATTCATCCGCGCCAGGTAGGTCCCGTCCGGGAGGTGTTCGATGGGCCGGGCGGCCACGACAGAGCGCGCACGGATCAGCAGGTGGGCCCCCGCGTCGGTATAGGCCCGCCACAGGGCCACCCCGGGGAAACCCCTGTCCATGATCACCAGCATTCCGGCGGCCGACGGGGCGAGCCTGACCGCCAACGCCGGCTCCCCGGTGCAGAACCCGTCCACCGCCGCGTCGATCTGGGCATGGGTGCCGGTCTCGGTCAGTGTCACCACCCGCACCTGGGGAAATCCCGCGTTCTGCCCGCGGGCATCCTTCATGCCGCCGAGCTGTCGCCGGTTCGCCTCGGTCTCCGGGGCGTCCAGCACGAAGCCGTCCACCGCGGCCAGGCGCATTCCCTGGTAGAAGGAGCCCTCCAGATCTGCGGGGGCCAGCGGTCCGGCCAGCTTGCGGAACACGGCCTCCAGGACCTTGGGTCCCAGACGCCGCCGGGCCCGGGCGAACGAGGACTTGTTCGGGATACTCCAGCTCAACTCCGGTACGCCGCCCACCAGATGCTCGGCCACGTCGTCGTAGGAGTCCTGCTGGAACAACGCCGGAGCCAGGGTGAAATAGACCATGAACCCGGCAGGCAACGCGCCGGGCTTCTTGTCCCTCACCCCGCACTCAGCCAGCGTCTCCGCGACGAGCTCCGGGGTCACCCACCGGGTCACCGCCCCCAACCGCACCTGATCGGATAACCCCACCCAGGGATGCATACCGAGTCCAACGACCACACCACCGCAACGTCACGACGAACTACCTGCAGGTCACAAGCAACGGCATTGGGTGGAGACCCGGAGGTGGACCCCCACTCGGGGCAGCCTGCCCCCTCCCCCTGCGTGACCTGCAAGTGAGAAGGTGTCGGGAACCAGATACGTGCACGGTGAAGGGATCTTGGTGAGCGGCGCGGGAAGAAGTGCGGGCAGCACGGCCACCGGCGTCGCAGCCGCTCCCGCGGCCCGGCGCGGCCGGGTCGTCGCCGCGCTCATGCTGGGCATGGCCCTGGCCGCCCTCGACGGCACGATCGTCGCCACCGCCGTACCGCAGATCGTCGGAGACCTCGGCGGATTCGCCGTCTTCTCCTGGCTCTTCGCCGGCTATCTGCTCGCCGTCACCGTCACCCTCCCCGTGTACGGGAAGCTCTCCGACACCTTCGGCCGCAAGCCCGTCCTGATCACCGGCATGGCCCTCTTCCTGCTCGGCTCCGTCCTGTGCGCCTGCGCGTGGAACATGGGCAGTCTGATCGCCTTCCGCATCGTCCAGGGGCTCGGCGGCGGCGCCATCCAGGGCACGGTGCAGACGATCGCCGCCGACCTCTACCCCCTGAAGCAGCGTCCGAAGATCCAGGCGCGGCTGTCGACCGTGTGGGCGGTGTCGGCCGTCGCCGGCCCGGCGGTCGGCGGGCTGCTCGCCGCGTACGCCGACTGGCGCTGGATCTTCCTCATCAACCTGCCGGTCGGCGCGCTCGCCCTCTGGCTCGTCGTCCGCCACCTGCACGAGCCGCACCGTACGCGGGACAGGTCAGCCCCCCGCCCCCGCGTCGACTGGGCCGGGGCGCTGGCCGTCTTCGCCTGCGGCGGTCTGTTGCTCTTCGCCCTCGTCCAGGGCGGCGTCGCCTGGCCCTGGCTCTCCGCGCCCTCGCTCGCCCTGTTCGGCGCGAGCGCGCTCCTCGCGGTGATCACCGTCGTCATCGAACGCCGCGCAGCCGAGCCGATCATCCCCGGCTGGGTGTGGCGCAGGCGCACCATCGCCTCCGTCAACCTCGCCCTGGGCGCGCTCGGCCTGCTCATGGTCGCGCCGACGGTGTTCCTCCCGACCTACGCCCAGGCCGTCCTCGGGCTCGGCCCGATCGCCGCCGGATTCGTCATGTCGGTCATGACGCTGAGCTGGCCGCTGTCGGCGGCGCTGAGCCAGCACGCGTACAACCGCATCGGCTTCCGGCTGACCGCGATCATCGGCATCGGCTGCGCGATGCTGATCCTGCTCGCCTTCCCGCTGCTGCCGTTCCCCGGGGCGCCCTGGCAGCCCGCCCTGATCATGCTGGCGCTCGGTGCGGCGCTCGGGCTGTTCCAACTACCGCTGATCGTCGGCGTCCAGTCGACCGTCGGCTACGCGGAGCGCGGCACGACGACGGCCTCCGTGCTCTTCTGCCGCCAGGTCGGCCAGAGCGTGGGCGCCGCGCTGTTCGGCGCGATCGCCAACGCGACCCTCGCGGCCCGGCTGGCCGACGCCCCCGAGGGGATACGGGACGGGCTCCCCAGCGACCTCGATTCCGTCTCGCACGCCCTGGGCGACCCCGGTTCGCTGACCGCCGAGGCCGCCGACTACCTGCGCCGGGCCGTGGACACCGCCGTCGACCACGTCTACGTGGGCGCGGCCGTCACGGCCGGCCTCGCCCTGCTGGTACTCGTCTTCCTCGCGCCCCGCCGCTTCCCCGTCATCACGGAACTCACGGAGGACGCCCCGCCCGTAACCGTCGAGGACACCCCCGACCGGACCGCGCCACGCCCCGCGCAGAAGCTGCCCATCACCTGCGAGGGCCCTGGCGACGAACACGTCTTCCGCCCCGTCTCCGACGAACCCACTGCGGCCCCCGCCGCCGCGAAGCCGCCTGGGACGCCCTCCCGCCGCGTCCAGCACAGCCCCATACAGCGCAGCCCCCATGGCGCGACCGCATCCGCTCAACCGGCGTGACCGCGTAGGCCCAGGTCTTGCGCCGCTTCGGCCGCCGCCCGACGGGCTGTTCAGCCCTCGGCAGGGGTGCGGCCGGTCAGAGTGGCGAGGCTGGTGCGGATGTGGTTCATGTGGGCCTGCATCTCCTCGCGCGCGTCGTCGTGCTCCCGCAGCAGCCGCTCCGTCTCCCGTACGACACGGCCCTCATGCACCCGCGCACGGGACAGCAGCTCGGCGGCCCCCGCCTCTGCCTCCTCCTGAAGTCCGCGGTCCGCCGCCTCCGTCTCGGCCAGTCCCCGCCTGGCGTCCGCGAGCAGCCCCTCGGCGTACGCCGCCAGCTCGGCGTTGCGGGCGTCCAGCTCCGCCTCGCGCTGCGCGATGTCCCGCTCGGCGCTCTCCCGGCGCTGGGCGTGCTCCTTCTCCTGGTCGGCGAGCGACTGCGCCGTACGCCGCCGCATGTCCTGCAGCGCCGCGACCGCGTCGCCCCGCCGCTCCTTCACGTCCTGGCGCGCCGCGATCCGCTCCTCGTCGGCGGTCCGCTGGGCGCCGAGGAGGACCCGCTGGGCGTCGGCCTCGACGTCCGCCCGAAGCGACCGGTCGTACTCGGCGGCCGCGTCCCGGGTCCCGGCGGCCTCAGCTGCGGCGGCGGCGCACAGCGCCCCGGCGGTGGCGTTCGCCGCGGCGGCCAGTTCGGCGGCCTCCTCCTCGACGACGGCGAGCAGGTGCTGGGCCCGAGGGCCGAGCGTGTCGTACGTCTGGGGCGAGAGCCCGGCCACCCGCTCGCGCAGCCGGGCCGCCTCGCCCTCCATCTCCTTGGCGAGGACGGTGAGTCGCGCGGCGCGCTCCCACGCGGCGTCACGGTCCTGGAAGAGCACGGCGGCGTACCGCTCCACCTGCCCGGGGCGATAGCCACGGCCCCGCACGACGACGAAGCCATGAGGTGACGGTGAAACCGATGCACTCATCCTTGAGCCCCTCTCCGAACGACAGACACACAACACCTACGCGATCCTGCGCAATCTTGACGGATCAGGGTCAAGTGCCCATAACGCGACACTCCACCCGACCGCTTCGGTCAAGGATGCGTCAATTGCCGCCAGAAGTCGGAATCATGTGGGGTGCGTACGGCGGAGGCGCCCGACCCGGCCAACGGGTCGAGCGCCTCCGACGCGGCCTCGGGTCAGAGCAGGCCGTCCCACATCTGCTCCAGCAGCACCGACCACCAGCTCTCCGGCGACGCGAGCGCCGCCGGGTCCAGCGACGCCAGCTGCGCCTGGAAGTCCACCGTCCAGCGGCCCGCCTGCTCGGGGGTGAGCCCGAAACGCAGCCGCCACATGCGGCCGAGCAGGGCCAGTGAGCGGGTGAACTCCGGCAGCCCCGTGTTCACGAACTGCGGCGGCGACGGCTGTCCGCCAGGAGCCGCCTCGACGGGCACGGCCACGATGTTCGCCGTGCCGTACTGCACACAGATCGCCCGGCCGAAGTCACTGCCCATCACGAGGTACGAGCCGGCGTCCGAAGCCGGCTGCACCCCGCGCTGCGCCGCGAGTTCCGCGAGCGTCGGCACCGGCTGCCCCGGCACCGCCTGCGCCCAGAAGAACGGCCCGAAGTCGACCGGCAGCCCCGCCCACACGAGCGTGTGGGCCACGATGTCCGGTACGCCCTGCCGCGAGACCGCCACCTGATCGAAGCGGAAGATGCCCTGAGGGCCGAACGCCCCCATCAGCTCGTGCGCCACGCCCTCGGGCGGAATCAGCGGTGCCTGCATCAACTGGCCGGGGCCGGGCAGCGGCGCCCGCACCGGCGCGGGCCGCGCCGGGCCGTCCGCGACCTGGTGCAACTCGCCCTGGTGGGTGAGCAGATGCTGCATGCCCTGCTGGCGGCCGGCGTGATCCTTGCCGTACGGCGCGACGCTCGTGATGCGCACCTGCGGCCACATCTCGCGGATCATGCGGGCGCAGTAGCCGCCAGGCAGGTCACAGGACTCCAGCTCCGTGTGGAGTTCGAGCACCTGCTGCGGCGGCACGTTCATGGCGCGCAGCTCGTGCAGGATCTGCCACTCCGGGTGCGGGGTGCCGGGCGCCGAGCGGCGAATGAGCTGCTGCTCGCTGCCGTCGTGGGCGCGGTAACGCAGCACGGCCTGATAGCCGGGGCCCACCGCCGGCAGACCGTTCGGCTGGGACTGGGACTGGGGCTGGGGCTGGGGCTGGGGCTGGGGCTGGGGCTGGGGCTGGGGCTGGGGCTGGGGCCGGTGGGGGGCGTGCGGCTGCGATTGGGGCTGCGCCATAGCGGCGGGCGGCATCGCGGGGGCGCCGGGCGGACCCGGCGGACCAGGCGGCTGCGGAGCCCCCGGCATGCCTCCGCCCTGGCTCGGGTCGGCGAACATCGTCGCCGCGTGATGCATGCCCCCACCGGGCGGGCCGGGAGGAGCCGGAGGCCCGGGCGGACTGGCCTGCCCCGGCTGCCCCGCCGGGCCCGGCTGTCCCGCAAGCCCAGGTGCGCCGGGCGGACCCGGAGGACCAGGCGGCTGCGGAGCCCCCGGCATGCCTCCGCCCTGGCTCGGGTCGGCGAACATCGTCGCCGCGTGATGCATGCCCCCACCGGGCGGGCCGGGAGGAGCCGGAGGCCCGGGCGAGGCGGGCGGGCCGGGCGGCTGCGCGCCGTCCGGGCCGAGGGACGACACGAGCTGCGTCGGTACGTACCCACCGGCCGGGGCACCGGGCGGCGGCATCGCGCCCGGCCGCGTACCCGGCGTACCGGGTACGCCGGGCGGAGGCGGTGGAGCCGAAGCGCCACCCCGCGCCCCGCGCGGCGGCAGGGCTGCCTTGCTCGTCGAGGCCTCCGCGATGTCCGCCGCGCCGGGCGGGGGCGTGTCCATCGCCGGGGCCACGGCCGTCGACGGCAGCCGGCTGCCGCCCGACATCAACGCCGTCCTGGCCTCGGGCTCCACGCCGGACTGCGGGGCATCGTCCTCGTCCGACCCGGACAGCGGCGGCGCGAACACGGTGGCCGGCAGCGGTACGGACGCGTCGTCGTCGGAACCGCTGGCCGGAGTGGTGTCGGTCCCGGCCCAGGGGGTGGCCCCGACCGGCGACTCGGGTACGCCGTCGGACGCGGTGGGCTCGTAGTCCCCCCGGTCCGCGTCCGTGCCCAGCCACGGGGTGCCACCCGTCCCGCGCTCGGCCTGCGAAGCGTTCTCGCTGCCACCGGCCGGCGGCCAGTCGCTCCCCATTGAGGACGGACCAGCGCCCGCCGAAGCGGAAGCCGTCCCGGAGGGGGAAACCGTCCCGTCCGACGCGCTCACACCGGCCGCGCCACCCGCCGAAGGCGAGCCCGGTGACCGGTGGTCCGGGATGCCCAGTCGATCCGCCGCGTTCTGCAGCCACTCCGGCGGCGTCAGCAGAAACGACGTCTGCTCCAGATCCGTACGCGCCCGAGCCGGGCCGGCGCCCGCCCCCGGGGACGGCTCCGGCGCCCCGTACTCCTCCTCGTACCGGCGGATCACCTCACCGACCGGCAGCCCCGGCCACAGCGTGGCCTCGCCGCTGTCGCGCGCGATGACAAGGCGCTGGCGCCCGCCGCCGCCCGAGGCCGCAGGGCCGCCCGCCGCGGCCTCCGCCCACGCCACGAAGCCGAGTCCGAACTCCCGCACCCGCACCTCACGGTGCGAAGGCGCGGGCACGTCCCCGTTCACCCACTCTTCCGCGCGCTCCTGCGCCTGCGCGAAGGTCACCATCGGACCGTCACCCCTCCACCGGGACGGCGTGCGCGAAGCCGCCGTCCACCATCAGGTTCGCCACGGTCTCCAGCTCCGGCGGATTGCCCGCCAGCCGCTGCAAGAACGCGTCGAAGTCGTCGCCGCACGGCAGCAGCAGCCGCTCCACGCGCTCGTGCACCGACAAGCCGTCCCGGTCGCGCGCGTCGTCGTACGCCACGAACCACACCGATCCGGCCCGATCGCCCCGCACCTTCACCGCCAGCAGGCCGCCCTGGACGAAAGCGACGCCCAAGTAGTCCTTCGTCAGGTGATCGCGCAGGCACTTGTTGACGTACACCAGGTCGTTGACCGCGGCCTCGTCCCGCACCGTGAAGAACGGCTGGTCGATGATCAGCCCCAGCTCGGCGTCGAGCGCCGCGCCCACCGGCGCGCAGCCGCCCGCCGCCTTGAGGAAGGAGCGGTACGGACCCGGGAGCCGGAAGCCCAGGTCCTCCTCGGCACCCAGCACCTGCTGCTCGGTCACCGACACGGAACCCTTCGGCAGCCCGAAGTGGGCCGGCCGGGTCTCCTGCAACGGGCGCGTGCCCCGCTTGTCGTGATCGACGGCGGCAGTCGCGAGCCCACCGTGATGCCGGAGCAACGCCTTGACCTCGACCGGAACCAGTTCCATGCGCCGGCTCCCAGGCACGTGGTGCCAGGTCCAGCCGTGCGGAGTCGCGACCGCGGGAATCGTGCCCCACAGCTCATGGCCGTCGGCGGCCAGCGCCGCGTTGGCGGACACGTAGTCAGTCAGCCGCAGCTCGTCGACGCCGAAGCCCTCCGGGGGCTCGGCGATCTCTGCGGCGGCACGCGCGTACGGCGCGAAAACCGGGAAGCCGTCCTCGTCCACACGCACACCCTGGGGGTGGCGGGAGGCCCGGACCGGGTCCGGGAAGTGCACGACCTGCCCGGCATAGGCCGCATTCGGTGGCGCGGCTTGCTGCCCGAGCCGACCTGTCGTCATGGCGGTTGCCCCCTGCTGCGTCCGGCTGGTTCCGGCACAGCCTATGCGGTGCCGCAGCAGCCAGTCCCGCCCCTGGCCTGTCGTGACGAACCGTCACTCCGCGCTCACCGCCCGACGACGCGCGGACACGATTCACCGCCCCAGCTTCCCCAGCAGTGGACACATTTGGCAGTCTGTCCCAGCAACGCGGGGGCGTGCACACCAGCGGTCACCGCCGCGGGCACGGAGGGAAGCACCACCATGCATACAACAGCACAGACAGACCGGACCGCTCAGCGAGCGACCACGACGAGAGCGGCGGCAGCCACGACCACCACGAGCGGAGACCCGCGCCTCAGCTGGAGCAGCACCGAGCCCCACCGGCCGCCCGAGCTCCACCACCGCCGCGACGGCATCCTGCCCACCGTCGCCGCCGCCCTCTCCGCGCGCGGCACCGCCACTCTCACCTGCACCGCCGGCCGAGGCGACCAGCCACCCCCACTGCACCCACTCGTCCAGGACTTCCTCGACACCCTCAGCACCGGCCAACGCGAACGCTTCACCGGCCGCTGCCCCGAAGCGATCCTGCTGTCCCGCCACATCACCGCCGTCGAAGGCGCACGCTCCAAACGCGCCTCCCGCAAACCGCTCACCCCCGGCGACGCCCGCCGCTCCCTCAAGCACGCCAAACTCACCGCCCGCCGCATCCGCGAGGACGGCGACCCGCTGCACGGCAGTTACGCCCCGCCCTGCCGCTCCTGTACGCCGATGCTCGCCCACTTCGGCGTACGCCCCGTAGACCCCACCGCGACCGCCGACGAGAAGGGCTGACCACCCGCCGATGCCGCCGATGCAAGGCCCCCATCCCAGCGCCCACAGCAACACCGCCAACACCGGCACCACCCGCTTCCCGGTGGCCGTGGACGTCGCCCTGCGCACCGCCGGCTGGCAGCCCGGGCGCTGGGACATAAGGCAGGCGGAACACTGGGCCGACACCCTGCGCGCCCACACCTCACCGGCCGGCCACCAGCACAGCGTCTTCCCGTCCGCCGTCGAGGCCTGGGCCGAATTCGGCGGCCTGCGCATCGCGGGACAGGGCCCCGGTCGCCAGATCTCCCCGACACCCGTGCGTTTCGACCCGCTCGACGGGCTGCACCATGCCCGCACGCTCGCCGACCTCGGCCGCGCGCTCGGCACCGAGGTCTGCCCCCTCGGCACGGAACTCGGCGCCGACACGGACGACGACGGCCACGCGCTGCTCGCGATCGACACCGAGGGCCGGGTCTACAGCATCGACCACACCGGCGACTGGTACCTCGGCCCCGACATCGACCACGCCCTCGCCACCCTGATCACCGGCACCCAGCCGACCCGCCTGCCACCGGCACAACCCGGCCCGGCGCCCGCCTAGGCAGCCGTCGCGGACAGCCGCGCCTGACCGACGGGACAGCCGCGCCCAACCGTCCCTGACCGTCGGGGACAGCCGCGCCTAGCCCGCGTGCCGGCGCGGCCGCGCCGGCAGTACCGCCGACACCCGGAACCCGCCCGCGTCCGTCCGCCCCGACACGAACGCGCCCCCCAGCACCGTCACCCGCTCCCGCATCCCCACCAGCCCGTTGCCCCCGCTCGGCAGCCCCGCGTCCGCCGCGGCCCCGTCCGAAGGACCGTTCTCCACCTGCATCGCGACCTCCGAGCCGCGATGCGCCAGCCGCACCCACGTCTTCGCGCCCGCCGCGTGCTTGTGCACGTTCGTCAGCGCCTCCTGCACCACGCGATACGCCGTCTGCTCGACCAGCGCCCCGCACTCCACCAGGTCACCCTCCACCGAGAACTCCACCACCATCCCCGCCTGCCGCGACTGCCCCACCAGCACCTCCAGGTCCGCCAGGCACGGCCCGCCCTCGGCCCCCGCCTCTGCCGCCGCGGCGGCAGCCGCCGCCGCACCCACAGCGGCCAGCGGAACCGACTGCGCCACCGGCGCCGTACGCTCCCCCAACTCCCCCGAACGCAGCACCCCCAGCATCTGCCGCAGCTCCGTCAACGCCTGGCGCCCCATGTCCCCCACCAGCGCCGCGTTCTTCACCGCCTTCGCCGGATCCTTCAGGGCCACCGCCTGCAGCGCCGCCGCATGCACCACCATCAGGCTCACCCGGTGCGCCACCACGTCGTGCATCTCACGCGCGATGCGCGTCCGCTCCTCCGTACGCGCCCACTCGGCCCGCTCCTCCGCCCGGTCCGCGAGCAGCGACAACTCCCGCTCCAGCGAATCCGCGCGCTCGCGCAGGCTCTCCATCAAGCGCCGGCGCGCCCCTATGTAGAGCCCGGACAGCACCGGCGGCCCGGTCAGCCCCAGCGACAGCACCAGCGACACAACCGGCACGTACCAGGGCCCCGGGTTGAAATCGCCGTCCGCCGCGTTCGCCACGTCCTGCTGCGTGCGCACGTACGTGACGATCAGCGTCCCGGTCAGCGACATCCCCGCCAGCACCGTGATGATCCGCCGCGGCACCTCGGACGCGGCCAGCGTGTAGAGGGACACGAGGCCCATCAGGAACGCCATCTCGGCCGGCGTCGCCGCGATCGACACCAGCACCACCGCGATCGGCCACCGCCGCCGCAGCACCAGCACGGACCCCACGACGAGCCCGAACACCACCCCCAGCGGCACCGGCAGCCCGGTCCTGTCCGCGAACCCCACACCCTCCAAGGCACACTCGAGCGCCGAAGCCAGCGCCAGTCCGACATCCAGGACGACGCTGCGTCGTCTCTCCCACCACCAGTGACCGCGGGTGGTCATGCCCGCGGCGTCCTGATCTGCCCCCGTTACGGTCATGCCATCCACCCTACGGGCGCCCGCCACCCAATATCCGGATACCCGGTGACCATGAAACCGGCCGGTAGCCCGTCGCACGGAGGGCCGGTGGTGCGGCATAGTGTTTGCAGCCAGGGCGACCAACCTGACTCAATGTCTGGTTCAGCCCCTACATTCCCCCGTGGTGTAATTGGCAGCACTGAGGCTTTTGGTGCCTTAAGTCCGGGTTCAAGTCCTGGCGGGGGAGCTTCCGGGTCCGGGTCCCGACCGCACAGGTCAGGACCCGCGCGCGTTTCGGTCATGAGGCCCCCCGGTATCCTGCGGGTGTCCACCACCCGAGCTGAAGGGCATCACCGTGAGCGCCTCCCGCCCTGCCGCCGTCGTCGTCCTCGCAGCGGGTGAGGGCACCCGCATGAAGTCGGCCACCCCGAAGGTTCTGCACGAGATCAGTGGGCGCTCGCTCGTCGGCCATGTCGTCGCCGCCTCCCGGGAGCTGGACCCCGAGCACCTGGTCGTGGTGGTCGGGCACGCCCGTGAGCAGGTCGCGGCGCACCTCGCCGAGACCGACGCCGAGGCGCGTACCGCCGTACAGGAGCAGCAGAAGGGCACCGGGCACGCGGTGCGCATGGGGCTGGAGCGGCTTGAGGGTGGCATTGAGGGGACCGTGATCGTCGTGTGCGGCGACACTCCGCTGCTGACCGGCGAGACGCTGGCCCGGCTCGCGGACACCCATGCCGGTGACGGCAACGCGTGCACCGTGCTGACCGCAGAGGTGCCGGACTCGACGGGGTACGGGCGGATCGTGCGGGACGAGGCGAGTGGCGCGGTCACCGCGATCGTCGAGCACAAGGACGCCAGTGAGGCGCAGCGGGCGATCCGGGAGATCAACTCTGGGGTGTTCGCCTTCGACGGGCAGCTGCTCGCGGACGCGCTGGGCAAGGTGCGCACGGACAACAGTCAGGGCGAGGAGTACCTGACGGACGTCCTGGGGATTCTGCGTGAGGCCGGTCACCGGGTGGGAGCGGCGGTGGCCGTGGACCACCGGGAGATCCTGGGGATCAACAACCGGGTGCAGCTGGCCGAGGCGCGCCGGCTGCTCAACGCGCGGCTGCTGGAGCGGGCGATGCTCGGTGGCGTGACGGTGGTCGACCCGGCGTCGACGTTCGTCGATGTGACGGTGACGTTCGGTCAGGACGCGGTGGTGCACCCGGGTACGCAGCTGCTCGGTGCGACGCACCTGGGCGAGGGCTGCGAGGTGGGCCCCAACTGCCGCCTGACGGACACCGTGGTGGGCCCCGGCGCCCGGGTGGACAACACGGTGGCGGAGCGCGCGGAGGTCGGCGCGGGGGCGACGGTCGGCCCGTACACGTATCTGCGGCCCGGTACGAGGCTCGGGGCGAAGGCCAAGGCCGGGGCGTACGTGGAGATGAAGAACGCCGTGGTGGGTGAGGGTACGAAGGTGCCGCACCTGTCGTATGTCGGGGACGCGACGATCGGTGAGTACACGAACATCGGCGCGGCGAGCGTCTTCGTGAACTACGACGGCGAGGCGAAGCACCACACGACGATCGGCTCCCACTGCCGCACCGGTTCGGACAACATGTTTGTGGCGCCTGTCACGGTCGGGGACGGTGCTTACACGGCGGCGGGGTCGGTCATCACCAAGGATGTGCCGGCGGGGTCGCTGGCCGTCGCCCGTGGGCAGCAAAGGAATATCGAAGGCTGGGTGGCGCGGAAGCGTCCGGGGAGTGCCGCCGCGCAGGCGGCACAGTCGGCGGCCGCGGTGGCCGACGGCGAGGACTGACCGGAAACCGGTGCGCTGTTCTCGGCGTACCGTGATAGGTGCACACAATTTCGGCTGGCTCGCTTGCGTTTCGACGCTGTGCGGGCGCAGCAGCAATGAATCACGTCCGAGGAGACAGTGCTGTGACCGGGATCAAGACGACCGGCGAGAAGAAGCTGATGCTCTTCTCCGGCCGCGCCCACCCCGAGCTGGCCGAGGAGGTCGCGCACCAGTTGGGTGTCGGCCTCGTGCCGACGAAGGCTTTCGACTTCGCCAATGGTGAGATCTATGTCCGCTACCAGGAGTCGGCGCGTGGCGCCGACTGCTTTTTGATCCAGAGCCACACGGCTCCGATCAATAAGTGGATCATGGAACAGTTGATCATGCTGGATGCTCTGAAGCGGGCTTCCGCGCGGAGCATCACCGTGGTCGTCCCGTCCTACGGGTACGCCCGTCAGGACAAGAAGCACCGTGGCCGGGAGCCGATTTCGGCCCGTCTGATCGCGGACCTGATGAAGACGGCGGGTGCGGACCGTATCGTCACGGTCGACCTGCACACCGACCAGATCCAGGGCTTCTTCGACGGCCCGGTCGACCATCTGTTCGCGCTGCCGGTCCTCGCGGACTACGTGGGTGCGAAGGTCAATCGCTCGAAGCTGACAATCGTCTCGCCGGACGCCGGCCGGGTGCGGGTCGCGGACCGCTGGTGCGACCGGCTGGACGCGCCGCTGGCGATCGTGCACAAGCGCCGCGACAAGCACGTCGCCAACCAGGTCACCGTCCACGAGGTCGTGGGTGACGTGAAGGGTCGTATCTGCGTCCTGGTCGACGACATGATCGACACCGGTGGCACGATCTGCGCCGCCGCGGACGCGCTGTTCGAGAACGGCGCGGAGGACGTCATAGTGACGGCGACGCACGGCATTCTGTCGGGCCCTGCCGCCGACCGCCTGAAGAACTCCAAGGTGAGCGAGTTCGTCTTCACGGACACGCTGCCGACGCCGGGCGAGCTGGAGCTCGACAAGATCACGGTGCTGTCGATCGCGCCGACGATCGCGCGGGCGCTGCGTGAGGTCTTCGAGGACGGGTCGGTCACGAGCCTCTTCGAGGAGCAGTCGTAGTACGCGCCGTCTAGCTGTACGCACCGTCTAGATGTAGCACCGCCTAGATCGATTTCTGGTACGGCCTTCCCGCCGGGTAGACTCCCCGAGTTGCTCGGCGAGGGAGGCCGTACTCATGCAGTACGGCGCATCCGTTATCGACGCGCTCTTCGTAGCAGGCCGTTTCGTGGCCGGGTGACCCATCCGTTTTTCGTCACCTGCGAGGAGTGCCGCCATGGCTGAGATCAAGATCGCCGCTGAAGTCCGTACCGAGTTCGGCAAGGGCGCTGCCCGTCAGACCCGTCGTGCCAACAAGGTCCCCGGCGTCATCTACGGCCACGGCGCCGAGCCCGTCCACGTCTCCCTGCCGGGCCACGCGCTCATGATGGCGCTCAAGACCAGCAACGCCCTGCTGAGCCTCGACGTCGACGGCAAGTCCGAGCTCGTCATCCCCAAGGCGATCCAGCGTGACGCCATCCGCCGCACCATCACCCACGTCGACCTGCTCGCGGTCAAGCGCGGCGAGAAGGTCACGGTCGAGGTCGCGGTGCACACCGAGGGCGAGCTGGCCCCGGGTGGCAACCTGCTGGAGAACGTGCTGAACACGCTGTCGGTCGAGACCGAGGCCACGCACATCCCCGAGTCGGTCACCGTCTCCATCGCGGGCCTTGAGGCCGGCGCCTCGATCCACGCCAAGGACATCACGCTGCCCGAGGGCACGACCCTGGTCACCGACCCGGACGCGATCGTCATCCAGGTCCTGACCCCGCAGGCCGAGGAGGCCCCGGCCGAGGGTGAAGAGGCCGAGGGCGCCGAGGCCTGAGCCTCGCTGCTTTGACCCGTCCAGCCGCCGTTCCGCGCCTCGCAGCGCGGGGCGGCGGCTGGCGTATGCGTATGGCGTACGGCGTATGAAGGAGAGAGCAGTTGACTGAAGCAGCCGAGCCGTCCGACCCGGCCGCTCCCTGGCTGATCGTGGGCCTGGGCAATCCGGGTCCCGGCTATGCGGCCAACCGGCACAACGTCGGCTTCATGGTGGCCGATCTCCTCGCGGAGCGCATGCGGGCGAAGTTCAAGGCGCACAAGGCCAGGGCCCAGGTCGTGGAGGGTCGCCTGGGTCCGCCGGGACCGGCCAACCGGCGTGTGGTGCTGGCCAAGCCGCAGTCGTACATGAACCTGTCCGGCGGGCCGGTCACGGCGCTGCGGGACTTCTACAAGGTGCCGGCGGCGAACATCGTGGCGGTCCATGACGAGCTGGACATCGACTACGGCACGTTCCGGGTGAAGCTGGGCGGCGGCGACAACGGCCACAACGGCCTGAAGTCGATGACGAAGTCGATGGGCCCCGACTACCACCGGGTGCGGTTCGGGATCGGCCGGCCGCCGGGTCGTATGCAGGTGGCCGACTTCGTGCTGAAGGATTTCTCGTCCACCGAGCGCAAGGAGCTGGACTACTTCGTGGACCGGGCGGCGGACGCGGTGGAGTGTCTGGTCACCGAGGGCCTGGAACGGGCGCAGAGCAACTACAACTCCTGAGCGGCTCCGGTCTTGAGCGGCTCCGGTCTTGAGCAGCTCCGGTCTTGAGCAGCTCCGGTCTTGAGCAGCTCCGGTCTTGAAAGAAGTGCCGACAATTCATGGCCAGAAGTTGACTGAGCGCGGTCGCATGGCCAAGGATCGCGCTCCATGGCCTCGAAGCGGACTCAAACGCTCCTGTACGTCCGGCGTGCGGCGATGGCCGGCACAGCCCTGCTGCTGCTCATCGCCGGTGTCCGCGTGTCCTGGGAGGCCGCCCAGCACGTCATGCTGACCAAGGGGCGCGCGCACGGCACGCTGGCGGTTGCCTCCTGCGACGCCGAGACGTGCACCGGGCCGTACACCCCCGGGGGCGGTACGCCCGCGCCCGCCCGCGTGACCATCGACAGGTCGGTCGCGGCGCAGAAGGGGTCGACGTTCCCGGTCGTGCTGAAGCCGGGCACCGCCGAGGCGGTACACGCCGGAGCCCCCGGCATCCTCCACGCCTGGGCCCCCCTGGGCGGCGCGCTGCTGCTGGCGGCGCTGGTGATCGCGGGCGGGCTGCGGATGACGCGGCTGGCGTGGGGGGCGGCGCTGGCGGGCGGGGCGCTGCTGGGGGCGGCGTTCCTGACGCTTTAGCGGGGGTGCGGGTGCGCTGGGCGGGTGCGGATGCGGGGTGCGCGGTTCCGCTGCGCGGGGCTTTCCCCGACCCGCCCCTTCCCGAACCGGGGCTTCGCCCCAGACCCCGGACGCCCTTCGGGCGTGTCCTCAAACGCCGGACAGGCTGAACCCGTCCGGCGTTCGGAGGCCGGTGCCCGTCAGCCCGTGTTCCGCAGGCCCGCCGCCACGCCGTTGACCGTGAGCAGCAGTGCCCGCGCCAGCAGCGGATCCGCCTCCTCGCCGCGCTCCGCCGCCGCCCGCTGGCGGGCCAGCAGGGAGACCTGGAGGTAGGAGATCGGGTCCAGGTAGGCGTCGCGGATCGCGAAGGTCTGCTGGAGCACCGGGTTGGACCCCAGCAGCTGCTCACCGCCGGTGATCCGCAGCACCTCCGCCACCGTCAGCTCGTGCTCCGCGCGGATCATCTCGAAGACGTGCTTCAGCTCGTCGGGGACGAGCGTGTCGACGTAGTGCCCGGCGATCCGCAGGTCCGTCTTCGCGAGCGTCATCTCGACGTTGGACAGGAAGTTGCGGAAGAAGTGCCAGCGCTCGTGCATCTCGTTCAGGACGCTGTCCGGACCCGCCTCGCGCAGCGCCTTCAGGCCGGACCCGACGCCGTACCAGCCCGGCACGATCTGCCGGGACTGCGTCCAGCCGAAGACCCACGGGATGGCGCGCAGGCCGTCCAGGCCCGCCCCGCTGTCGGGGCGGCGCGAGGGCCGCGAGCCGAGGTGCAGGTCGGCGAGCTGGTCCACGGGGGTCGCGGCGAAGAAGTACGCCGGCAGGTCCGGGTCCTCCACCAGCCGGCGGTACGCCGTGTGGGCGGCCTCGGACACGGTGTCCATCGCCGCGTCCCAGCCGGCCAGCGCCTCGTCGGACTGGCGGGGCGCGGTGTGCAGGGCGGACGCCTGCAGGGTCGCGGCGACCGTCAGCTCCAGGTTCTCCCTGGCCAGGGACGGCACGAGGTACTTGTCGGAGATGACCTCGCCCTGTTCTGTCACCTTGATCTCGCCTTCGAGCGTCCCCCACGGCTGGGCGAGGATCGCGTCGTGCGAGGGGCCGCCGCCGCGGCCGACGGTGCCGCCGCGGCCGTGGAAGAGCCGCAGGCGTACGCCGTAGCGGTGTGCGACGTCGCGCAGGCGGCGCTGCGCCCGGTGGATCTCCCACTGGCTGGTGGTGATGCCGCCGAACTTCGACGAGTCGGAGTAGCCGAGCATGACTTCCTGCACGTCGCCGCGGAGCGAGACCAGGCGCCGGTACGACGGATCGGCCAGCATCTCGTCGAGGATGACGTCGGCGGCGCGCAGCTCGTCGGTGGTCTCCAGCAGCGGCACGATGCCGATCTTCGCCCAGCCGGCGTGCAGGTCGACAAGCCCCGCCTCGCGGGCCAGTACGGCCGCGGCGAACACGTCGTCGGCGCCCTGGCACATGGAGATGATGTACGACTCGATGACCTCGGGCCCGAACCGCTCCAGCGCCTCGCGCACGGTCGTGAACACGCCGAGAGTCTTCTGCCCGGCGGCGTCCAACGGGGCCGGGGTGGGGGCGAGCGGCCGGCGTGAGCGCAGCTCCTTGGCGAGGAGCTTCTGCCGGTAGTCCCTCGGCATGTCGGCGTAGCGCCAGGACTCCTCGCCGAGCCGGTCGAAGAGCTGCCCCAGCGCGTGGTGGTGCGCGTCGGCGTGCTCGCGTACGTCCATGGTGGCGAGCTGGAGTCCGAACGCCGCCAGCGTGCGGATCGTACGGTCCATGCGGCCGTCGGCGAAGAGGCCGCCGCGGTGCTCGCGCAGGGAGGTCTGGATGATCGCGAGGTCGGCGATGAGCTGGCCGGTGCCGAGGTAGTCGCAGCCGGGACGGTGCGCGGTGCCTCGGGCGAGGCGCTCGCGGGTGTTGACGAGCTTCTGCCGGATGCAGGTGGCCTTGAGGCGGTACGGCTCCTCCGCGTTCAGCCGCTTGTAGCGCGGGCTGATGTCGGGGAGACGTTCCAGGTCGGCCTGGAGGGAGGTCAGCAGCTCTTCGGTGGCGCCGGTGTACCGGATGGAGTTCGAGAGCTGCCCGCGCAGCTGGTCGACGAGTTCCAGCGCGTCGGTGATGCCGTGCTCGTGCTGCAGGATCAGGACGTCCCAGGTGACGGCGGGCGTCACGTTCGGGTTGCCGTCGCGGTCGCCGCCGATCCAGGTGCCGAAGGTCAGGGGGCGGGTGCCGGGCGGGAGCTCGATGCCCACCCGCGCCAGTTCGGCCGCCAGGTCCTCCAGGACGTCGCCGACCGCGCCCGCGTGCAGTTCGTCGAGGTAGTAGATGGCGTTGCGGGCCTCGTCGGTGGGCTCCGGGCGTACGACGCGCAGCTCGTCCGTCTGCCAGATGAGGTCGATGGACTCGGCCAGACGGAGGTCGTGGCGGCGCCGGTCGGAGGCGATGACCGGGGTCTCCAGCAGTTCCGCGACGCGGCGGAGCTTGTTCAGTACGGACCGGCGCGCGGCCTCGGTCGGGTGGGCCGTGAAAACGGGCCTGACGTTGAGGTTCTTGACAGTGTCGCGCAGGTGGTCGGGGTCGGCGTCCTTCAGCCGGTCGGCCGTACGGGCCAGGAGCCCGCCCTCTTCCGCGCGCCTGGCGCGCATTTCGCGGCCGCGATGCACCTGCTCGGTGACGTTGGCAAGATGGAAGTACGTGGAGAAGGCGCGCACCAGCCGGGCGGCGGTCTCCAGGTCGGTGTCGCCGAGCAGTTCGGCGGCGGCCTCGCCGTCGGAGCGGGTCAGAGCACGCACTCGCTCGACAAGTTCGAGGAGTTCGGGCCCTTCCTGCCGTACGAGCGTCTCGCCCAGCAGGTCGCCGAGGCGGCGGATGTCGGCACGTAGCTCCGTGCTGGCGTTGGAGTTCTGGTCGGCACTGCTCACAGGTGCGGCTCCTTGCAGTGTTTGAGCACGTCTGGAGGTTTGTGGACCACGCTGTCCGACGACACCAGGATAGGCGGCGCGGTCGAACCCTCTCCCCGCGGCCTCTTGCCGCCGGGCGAAGCGCTGACATACTTACGATGCCGTAGGTTACGCAACCGTAGCCAAGGCTTCACGCACCCTCACCCCCTGGGGACCCTCATGCACCCGAGCCCCGACGTGCTCGAAGACGACGCCCCTCGCTCCGCGACCGACTCAGCGGCCCCTCTCGCCACGCGCGGCGGGGAGTCCAAGCGCACCATCGAGCAGCTCGCGCTCCTCCTCTTCATCACCGTGCCTTTCCTGGCCCTGCTGGCGGCCGTGCCGCTGGCCTGGGGCTGGGGGGTCAGCTGGCTCGATCTGGGCCTGATGGTCTTCATGTACTACCTCGGATGCCACGGCATCACGATCGGCTTCCACCGCTATTTCACGCACGGCTCCTTCAAGGCCAAGCGCCCGCTGCGGATCGCCCTGGCGGTCATGGGCTCGATGGCCGTGGAGGGTCCCCTGGTGCGCTGGGTGGCGGATCACCGCAAGCACCACAAGTTCTCGGACGCCGAGGGTGACCCCCACTCACCGTGGCGCTTCGGCGAGACCCTGCCGGCCCTGATGAAGGGCCTGTGGTGGGCGCACATCGCATGGATGTTCGACGAGGAGCAGACGTCGCAGGAGAAGTACGCCCCGGACCTGATCAAGGACCCGGCGCTCCGCCGCGTCTCGCGCGACTTCGTGTACTGGACGATCCTGTCCCTGGCCATTCCGCCGCTGGTCGGCGGCCTGGTCACGATGTCGTGGTGGGGCGCGTTCACGGCGTTCTTCTGGGGCTCGCTGGTCCGGGTGGCCCTCCTGCACCACGTCACCTGGTCGATCAACTCGATCTGCCACGCGGTGGGCAAGCGGCCCTTCAAGTCCCGCGACAAGTCGGGCAACGTCTGGTGGCTCGCGATCCTCTCGTGCGGCGAGTCGTGGCACAACCTGCACCACGCCGACCCCACGTCGGCGCGGCACGGTGTGATGAGGGGCCAGATCGACTCCAGTGCCCGGCTGATCCGGTGGTTCGAACAGGCAGGCTGGGCGTACGACGTGCGGTGGCCGAGCGCGGACCGTATCGACTCCCGACGCAAGAGTGCGCCCTCCGAAGCGGCATGATGGGTGATGTGGCGATCGACGGCAGCAGTACGAACAACGAGAAGAGCAGGCCCACTCCGAGCCGGCGCGCCCGCCGCGTCCGCATGACCGGCAAGGAACGCCGCGAACAGCTGCTGGACATCGGCCGCACCCTCTTCGCTGAGAAGGGGTTCGAGGGCACGTCCGTCGAGGAGATCGCCGCGAAGGCCGGTGTGTCCAAGCCGGTCGTGTACGAGCACTTCGGCGGCAAGGAGGGCCTGTACGCCGTGGTGGTCGACCGCGAGATGCGCCGGCTGCTGGACATGGTGAACAGCGCGCTGACGGCGGGCCACCCCCGTGAGCTGCTCGAACAGGCCGCCTTCGCTCTCCTGGACTACATCGAGAGGTACACGGACGGCTTCCGGATCCTGGTCAGGGACTCCCCCGTGGCCCAGTCGACGGGCAGCTTCGCGTCCCTCATCAGCGACATCGCCAGGCAGGTGGAGGACATCCTGGGCCTGGAGTTCAAGGCCCGCGGCTTCGACCCGAAGCTGGCTCCGCTGTACGCCCAGGCCCTCGTGGGCATGGTCGCGCTGACGGGCCAGTGGTGGCTGGACGTACGCAAGCCGAAGAAGGCGGAGGTGGCGGCGCACCTCGTCAACCTGTGCTGGCACGGCCTGGAGAACCTGGAGGCCAAGCCGCGCCTGATAGGCCACCGCAAGAACTGACGGGCCCCCGGCTCAGGCCGCCGGGGCCGTCCCGGACGCGGACCTCCCCGTGACGTTCGGACCCGTGACGTTCGGATATCGCACCGACGTCCCTGGCCGGTACGGTACTGGAGCCGAACCGCCTGCACCGGAGGTCCCCGTGAGCGCGCAGCCCGACGGCCCGTACGGGCCCCTGATCCCTATGCCCGAGCTCACGCCCGACTCGCTGCGGGCCGCGGTCGCCCGCATCGCGCCCAGTCGGATTCCGGCGCTCACCCAGCACCTGTTCGAGGCGACGACGAACGCACAGCAGACGCAGAGTCTCGCCCCGCTGCGGGCCTTCGTCCACTCCTGGGCCGTGTTCGTCTCGATCGAACGGCACCCTGCGCGCGCAGCTCGGCTGCGCGAGCTGGAGATGACCGTGGACGCGGGCGAACAAGACCCCGCTGAGGCGATCACCGAGATTCGACGGATCCGAAAAGCCGCGGAGTCAGAAGCAGGCCTGTGACGAACTGGACCTGGGACTACAACCCCAGCGCGGAGTACATCACCGACGGGCTGCCGCCCGGTGTTGTGGCGGAGATCGAGCGGCTCGCCACAGAACTCGCTGTGCTCGGGCACGACGCGGTGAAAGTCGGCAGGCCCATCGACCGGGAGGGCGGGCTCAGAGAGTTCGATCTGATGGGAGGGCGCGGCTTCATCAGCTTCCTCGCCGTGCCCCGCCACGAATGTGTCTACGTTTGCAACGTCACCTGGTACGGCTGAAGCCAGGGGCACGCACAGTCCAGCCGCCGGCTCTGCCGGGCCGGTTCAGGCCGCCGTGGGGTCGCCCGCGAGGGCGTACAGCAGGTCGTAGGCGGCGGGCACCAGGCCGCAGGTGCGGCCACGGCGGGTGGCGGCGGCCACGATGCCTGTCCCGGACGCCGGGTGGAAGCCGAGGAACGCCTGCTGACCGAAGGTCGCCCCGGCGTGGAAGAGCAGCGGCCCGCCAGGCGCCGGGTGGTGGTACCAGGTCAGGGTGTGGGTGTGCTGGTGGCGCAGCCCGCGCCGCAGCTGCGGGACCTGCACGTCGCGCAGCGGCAGGCTCAGGGGTGTGCGCTCGGGGGCGAGCAGCGCTTCGAGGTACGTGAGCAGGTCGCCGGGGGTGGAGCGTACGGCGCCGGCCGCGGCGAAGGCGCCCATGTCGGTGGCGGGGACGGGCGTCGTGCCGTTCGTGCGGTGCCCGGCCGCGGCGGCGGCGTCGCCGGGGACCGTGGTGGTAGCGGTCAGCCCGAGGGGGCGCAGCACGTGGCGGGTGAGGAGCGTGGGGTAGTCGGCTCCCCCGGCGCGGGCGAGTGCGGGGCCCAGCAGGGCGAGGCCGAAGTTCGAGTAGTGCCAGCGGATGCCGGGGTGGTGGCGGGGGCGGATGCGGGCGAAGGTGCGCAGCAGGCGCTCGGTGTCGTACTGGGCGTAGCCGTTGATGTTCGGGTGGAGCAGGGCGCCGGCGACGAGGTCGCCTGGGATGCGGGGCAGGCCCGCGGTGTGGGTGGCCAGGTGGCGCAGCGTGATGTGGTGCGCGGCGCGGTGGCGCAGGGCCAGGGGCGGCAGGTGGGCGGTCAGCGGGTCGTCGGGCGACAGGGCGCCGGATCTGGCCAGGGCGGCGAGCAGCAGGACGGTGAACGTCTTGCTGAGGGAGCCGAGTTCGTAGCGCAGCGCCTCGCGTGGCACGGCGGTGGGCGTGGGGGCGGTGCCGCCGCTGACGAGGGTGCGCTGTCCCCGGCGGGTGACCGCGAGCACGGCGTCGGGCGCGTCGATGGCGGCGAGCGCGAGCACGAGAGCGTCCGCCAGGGCGGGGGTGCGCGCGGGGGCAGGCGCGAGGGTGCTCATCGGGCGGCGGACAGGGAGCGTGAGGTGGCCATCGCGGAGGCGAACGCGGCGACCAGGGTGGGGTGGTGGACGAGGTCGAAGACGTCGGCGGCGTCGCCGTCGGGCATCGCGCCACGGACGGGCATCGCGCCGCTGTCGTGCTGCGCGGCGGCGTAGGACTCCCACATCTGGGCGTCGAGCGTGGGGCGGGGCAGGCACGCGTCGACGACGAGGAGTTCGCCGAGCAGGTCCCAGTGTTCGAGGCCGGCCCAGTCCTCCATCCAGGCGGGCAGGTACAGCGTGAGGTAGGAGGCGATGTGCGGGGGGAGCGCTCCGGTGCCTCGCCCCAGTTCGTGAGGTGAAAGACGGTGTGGGTGAGGTCGTACGCGATGTGGTACTGCACCGTCCATGGTTCCCCCGGCGTGCCCGGACTGCCCAGCCAGGTGCGGCTCAGGGCCCGGTCGAAGTCGTCGCTGGGGGCCAGGCCCATTTTGCGTTCGGCGTTGAGGACGCCGAGCCTGCGGTTAGGCGCCATCTCCAGCGTCGTCCAGCTCAGGGTGTGGCGGGCGGCGTCGACGGCCGACTCCAGGCCGGGGTGGCGGTGGCCCAGCTCGTGAAAGGGCGCGTACACCTCCAGCGGCACCGGGGAGAACGGTTCGTCGTGCTGGAGGGCGGCCAGTACGTTGCCGCCGTCGAGGAGTTCCCGCCAGGCGAAGTCCAGCAGCCGTCCGGCGCGGGCGTGCTGGCGTGAGCCGGCCACGCCCTCCCGGAACAGCACCCGCATGTTGATCGCCAACTCCCCGATGGGCTTGATCCGTTCGACGAGGGCAGCGCCGGTGGCCCGGTCCTCGTCGGTCAGCCGGAAGTACTCCCGGTGATCGTCGAGCCAGGTCAGGGCCCGGTCGCCGACGGCGTGCAGCAGCGCGGGAGCAGCGGGGGCGGGGGCGTACGCGGGTACGGATCTCATGTGACGGCCTCGCTTTCGCAGGGGGCGGCCCGCCACCCGGCGCCGGCGGCCTGCGCGTCGGCCGCGCGCTCGCTCTCGTCCAGGGCCCGGCGGGCCAGGGTGGCGGCGAAGGCGGTGACCAGGGTGGAGTGGCAGCAGGCCCGGAAGGCCCCGGAGGCGTCACCCGGCGGCGGTGGGCCGCCCGTCTCGGGCACGCTCCCGTCGGCCGCCTGTGCGCCGGCCAGCCGCTGCCAGGCGACCGGGTCGTACGGGGCGGAGGGAAGGCAGGCGGTCACCGCCAGCAACTCGCCTGCCAGGTCCCACAGTTGCTCGTCGAGCCAGTTCTCCAGCCAGGCGGGGAGCCAGAGCCGCAGGTAGCCTGCGAACGACGCGGGCAGTCGGTCACGCGCGCGCCCCCAGTCGGTGCGGTGGAAGACGTCGTGGGTCACTCCGTACGCCGCCTTGCGGTCGAGCGCCCAGGGCTCCCGTACGAGCCCCAGTCCGGTCAGCTCCAGCACCGCGTCCGGGTCGGCGTGCTGGGGCAGGCCGATGCGCCGCTCCGCGTTGAGCAGACCGAGCGTGCGGGTGTGGTCCTCGCGGGCCACCCGCCAGCCGCGCAGCCCCGTCGTGGCGGGCAGCAGTTCCTCCACCTCGGTGCTGCGCAGCCCGGCCTGCGCGAAGACCCCGTAGATCTCCACCGGATACGTCGCATGCGGCTCGCCGCGGATCAGCTCGGCGAACAGCGCCCCGTCACGGGTCTCGCTCCACGCGAAGGCGAACAGGCCCTCCGCCACGGCCCGGATGTCCGGACGGGGGTGCAACGCGCTGATCACGAGGGTGAGTTCGGCCAGTTCACCCAGGGGCTTGAGCGTCAGGTTGGGGTCGGCGTCCGTGGCCACGTCCGCGGGCAACCGGAACCGCGGGCGGGCCCTGTCGAGCCACCCCAGGCTGTCCGCGACCACCCGGTCCAGCAGCGCGCAGGCGTCGTCCCCGGCGCCGGTCACCGGCCCCGCCCGTAGAACTGCCGGGCAGCCGTGACGTGTACGGCGACCCGGGCGTCGCCGTCGCTCATCTGCCGTACGAACGCCAGCCCGGCGTCGAGCCCCAGAGTCGGCGGCACGTCGGGGAGCCTGGCCAGCCAGCGGCCGAGGCCGGCGGCCTGCAGCCAGTCCCGGCGGCGTACCGCCCGGACGAATCCGCGGGCCAGGTCGTCGGTGCGCGTGGCCAGTCCTTCGGCCAGCTCCGGCGCGAGGCCGGGGAGGGCGAGCGCGGCGAGCTGGGACACCCGGTGGGACAGCGCGGGCCAGGGGTCGGCGTTCACCCAGGCCGCACCGGCCTGCGGTGGGCGGGGCCAGTGGCTCGCGCCCGCCGAGCCCGGCAGGTAGGCGTGCGAGGCCTCGACCAGGCCGCGGTAACTCCACAGCGACACGTCCGAGGCGTCGGCGCCGGGCGGGTAGGCGGCAAGCGCCGCCCGTACCACCGCCTCGTCTTCGGCGCCACCGGGCGCCGCGCGGTGATCCAGCGCGTAAGGGGCGAGTGCGTCCGCGCCCAGGACGCGGATCGCGGCGAGTGCCAGGGCGTCGTCCTGCCGCAGAACCCGGGAGAGCACATAAGGATCGCCCTCGCCCCGCAGGGCAAGGGCGACACCGGCTGCGGCATCGGCGACAACCGCCTTGAGCGGGACCGATGCGTGCACCTGTTCAGCCAACGCGGGCCCCTTAGCGGGTGACCGTCTTGGGACGGGGCATCGGCGGCGAGATCAGCAGGAGCGCGGCAAGAAGCAGCGCGCCCGCGCACTCGCGGGTGTCGCGGAAAACGCCTTCGGGCTCCGGGGAGTCCAGCATTCCCTCGACGTCGGCGGCCAGGGCGGCCGCCCCGACCGGGGAAGTGCGGTCCGTAATCATGGAACCATCTCCTTATAACGGCCGGATAACCAGCGTCACACGGGCCCCAATTGGGTGCAAACGGAAAAAACGCCCATCGGTTGTTGCTTGACGACACAACAGCTCGTCACCTGATCGCACGTCAGGCACCGTGCCCCACCGGTTCCAGGAATTCCAGGCGGTTGCCGACCGGGTCGTCGGCATAGAAGCACGCGCGGCCCGGCAGGTTGTCGTCCCAGGTGACGGGGACGCCGCGCGCCTCCAGACGGGCGGCGTACGCGGCGATACCGGTCACGCGCAGACCGGGATGGGCTTTGCGTGCGGGGCGGAAGTTGTCCTCGATGCCCAGATGGAGCCGGACCTGGCCCGCCCCGAACCAGCAGCCGCCGCGGGCCGCCAACGCCGGGGGCTTCGGGACTTCCGCCAGGCCGAGCACGTCCGCGTAGAACGCGCGCAGGGCGGACTCCGAGCCTGGCGGGGCCGCGAGCTGGACGTGATCGATCGCGGTCGGCGTCAGCCGCCCCGGCTCCCCGGCAGCGCCCCCCGGTTTGCGGGCGACGGCGAAGATCCTGCGGAACGGGAACACCGTGCCGTGCGGCCCCGCCGGGTACGCCTCCCGCAGCGCGGCGGCGTACTCCGCGACGAAGGCTCCGCTCGCCTCCTCATCGTCGGCGAGAGCGGTCAGCACCGGGCGCAGTGCCGTGCCCTTGACCCAGTCCAGGACGGGGTCCTCACCGTGGAGGATCTGGAGGTACGTCGTCTCCCAGACGTCGGTCTCGCAGCCCAGCGCGACGAGGTGGTGGAGGTACGCCTCCGGGGCCAGGACGGCCGCTGTTCGGTCGCCCACCCCGCGCAGGAGCCCCCGCCAGCGCGCGGAGTCGCGGAGCGCGGCCAGGATCGTGTGGCTGGGGGCGCTGAAGTTGCCCGGCACCTGGAAGGCGAAGGTGCCGCTGGGAGTGAGGGCGTCCAGCAGGTACGGGAAGCGGTCCTCGTGGTCCGGGACCCAGTGGAGCAGCGCGTTCGAGACGATGAGGTCGTACGTGTGCGGGTCCGGCGCCCACGTCGACGCGTCGGCCTCGGCGAAGTCCATGAGCGGGCTCGCGAACCGCTGCGCCCGCTCCAGCATCTGTGGGGAGCTGTCGTACCCCGTGATCCTCGCGCTGGGCCAGCGGTCGGCCAGCAGGGCGGTGACGTTGCCGGCGCCGCAGCCGAGGTCGGCGATGCGGGCCGGTTCGGCGTCGACGCGGGCCAGTAGGTCGATGAAGGGCCGGGCGCGGTGGCCGGCGTGACGGAGGTACTGACTCGGGTCCCAGGTCGGTCGTACGCTCATGGCAGCAGCTTCACGGGCCGCGTACCTCGATGTCAAGAGTCTCAATATCGAGGTACTTGACACCAAGAGACTTCATGTCGACAGACCAACTACACTGGCCGCCATGGAGGACGAGGTCGACCGACTGGTCGCAGCATGGCGCCGTGAGCGCCCCGACCTCGACGTGGAACCACTCGAGGTGCTCAGCCGCGTCTCAAGGCTGGCCCGGCACCTCGACCGCGCCCGTCGCATCGCGTTCTCCGAGCATCAGCTGGAGCCGTGGGAGTTCGACGTACTGACGTCGCTGCGGCGCGCCGGCGACCCGTATCAGCTCTCGCCCGGTCAGCTGCTGACCCAGACCCTGGTCACCTCGGGCACCATGACCAACCGGATCGACCGGCTCGCCAAGAAGGGCCTCGTCGAGCGACTGCCCGACCCGAGCGACCGGCGCGGCGTGCTCGTGCGGCTCACCCCCGAGGGCCGGGACCGCGCCGACCAGGCGCTCGCCGGGCTGCTCGCACAGGAGCGGGCGATCCTCGCCGAGCTCTCGCGCATGCAGCGCGGGGAACTGGCCGCGCTGCTACGCCAGTTGACTGCCCCGTTCGACAACATCCCCGGCTAGGGGGTGTCCGGTGGATCAGGGTCGGGTAGGTCGCGGCGTCTGGTGCGGTGCATCGCAAGGCGCCGGAGCGCCCTGATAGCGGAGCTATTCGGGTGTTTCGGCAACGCCGCGAGGCGCCGTGCCAGACGCCGCGACCCCGGCGATGATCCGCCGGACAGGCCCAAGGGCCGGTCCGTGGTCCAGGTCGGCGGGGCCGACCCCCGCCCGGCGCGCGAGCGCGACCGCGGCCAGGGTGGAGTGCACGCCGAGCTTTCCCAGGACGTTCTGCATGTGCGTGCGGACAGTGTGCGGCGAGAGGAACAGCCGCTCGGCCACCGCCTTGCGGCCCAGCCCAGCCACCATGCACCGCAGCACCTCGCGCTCGCGCGGGGTGAGCGACTCGACCAGCCGCTCACTGTCGGTGCGGTGCTTGCGGGCCGCGGTCAGCTCGCGCAGTACGCCGGTCAGGAGCGCCGGCGGCAGGTGCGTCTCGTCGCGCAGTACGCCCCGGATCACGGCCAGCAGGCGTTGCAGCGAGCAGTCCTTGGCGACCCAGCCGGACGCCCCGGCCTGCAGGGCGAGCGCGGCGCGGCGCGGGTCGTCCTTCTCGGCGAGCACGACCGTTCGGACGGCCAGTTGGCCGGTGCGCACCCCCGCCACCAGGGAGATGCCGTCCACCAACCCCTCCTGGCCCGGCTCGGACAGGGGGACGGTGCGGGCCGCCACCGCCGTGGTGCCGAGGTCGGCGTCGACCAGCATGACGTCGAAGCTGCGGTCCTCCGCCGCCGCCCGCTCCAGGCAGCGCAGCGCCGCCGGTCCGCTGCCGGCCGCGGACACGTCCACGTCGGGCTCGGCCGCGAGCGCCGCGGCGAGCGACTCGGCGAAGATGCGGTGATCGTCCACCACCAGGACCCGGATGCGGACCACTGACACCCCCATGCTGCTGCGTAGTCCGGGGCGGCCTCGCCCCGGACCCCCGGGGAGGCGGGTCGTAGCGGGTACGGCGCCCGGAGCGGCGGGGTCGCCGCGCGATCGGGACGCACGGCCGCCGCCGTGTCCCGGGTTCCGCTCGCTGCCCAGCCCCTTGCCCGGACGACGCACCCGACCGCATCGCCCCCTGATCAAGCACCGGCCCCCACCGGCGCTCTGCTTCAGCGTACGGGCGGCGGCGGGGAGCGGAAGGTTATTCACAGAACTGATGGCGCCGCCCCCACTTCCCCCCGGACGCTCTCCGGGGAAAATCAGCCCGTCCGGCGATTGAGGACCGGGATCCAAAATCAGCCCGTCCGGCGATCGAGGACCGGGGTCCGGGGCGGAGCCCCGGAGGGGTAACGGGCGGTGCGTCAGACGGCGGTGTCGCCTCGCGGGACGGCATCGGGCAGCCCCCGGGGTTATGACAGGCGATGCGCTCCCCGGGACGGAACCGCCGGGAAGACGCGCGGCGCCGTCAGGCCGGCGGCAGCGAACGCCTTCACCAGCGCCTGCGTGACCGTGCCCAACAGCGACGCCTCCATCAGGACCACCGCCGAGCCTCCGAAACCTCCACCCGTCATCCGCGCCCCAAGCGCCCCGGCCGCGTTGGCCGATTCGACGACCAGGTCGAGTTCGTCGCAGGACACCCGCAGGTCGTCGCGCAGCGAGAAATGACCCTCCGTCAGGACCGGACCCACCTCGCTCACGGTGCCCGCGTCCAGGTGGGCGATCACCTGCTCGACGCGCTCGTTCTCCGTCACGACGTGCCGCACATAGCGCCGCACCCGCTCCTGCGGCAGTGACGCCAGCGCCGCCCCCAGCCCGGCGTACGGCACGTCCCGCAGCGTCGTCACGCCCAGGGCGCGCGCCCCCGCCTCGCAGCCCTCGCGGCGTTCCGCGTACGCCCCGTCGCCCAGCGCGTGCTTGACGCGGGTGTCGACCACCAGCAGTACGAGCCTGTGCGCGGCCAGATCGAACGGGACCTGGCGGCGTGTCAGATCCCGGGTGTCCAGGTGCAGCGCGTGCCCCTCGGTGCAGCAGGCCGACGCCGTCTGATCCATGATCCCGCACGGCACGCCGACGAACGCGTTCTCCGCCCGCTGCGCGACAACCGCGAGGTCCGCGTCGCTCAGCCCGAGCCCGAACAGGTCGTTCAGGGCCAGCGCCGTCACCACTTCGAGGGCGGCCGACGAGGAGAGGCCCGCGCCCGTCGGCACCGTCGACGTCAGGTGGATGTCCGCGCCCGTGACGGCGTGGCCCGCCTCCCGCAGCGCCCACACCACACCCGCCGGGTATGCCGCCCAGCCGCCGCCGGCCAGCGGCGTCAGCTCGTCGGCGCGCAGCTGTACGACGCCGCCGTCCATGTCGGCGGAGTGCAGCCGCAGTACGCCGTCGTTCCGGCGCCCCACCGCCGCGACCGCGGTGTGCGGCAGCGCGAGCGGCATCACGAAGCCGTCGTTGAAGTCGGTGTACTCACCGATCAGGTTGACCCTGCCGGGGGCCGCCCAGACGCCGTCCGGCTCGGCGCCGTACAGCTCGGTGAACGCCCGCGCTATGTCGGTCATCGTCCGGTGGCCCCTCTCTGGGCGAACGCCCACGCGTCCGCGACGATCCCCGCGAGGTCCGCGCGGGACGGCTTCCAGCCCAGCTTCTCGCGCGCCGCGTCGGCGGAGGCGACGAGGATCGCCGGGTCGCCGGCCCGGCGGGGTGCGGCGGTCTCGGGGACGGGGTGGCCGGTGACCTTGCGTACGGTCTCCACGACCTCGCGGACCGAGAAGCCGTTGCCGTTGCCGAGGTTGCAGATCAGGTGTTCGCCGGGCGTGGCCGCGTCCGCCGCGAGCAGGTGCGCCTCGGCGAGGTCGGCCACGTGGATGTAGTCGCGTACGCAGGTGCCGTCCGGGGTCGGGTAGTCGTCGCCGTACACCGAGATCGAATCGCGGCGGCCCTGCGCGACCTGGAGGACGAGCGGGATGAGGTGCGTCTCCGGGTCGTGCCGCTCGCCGTACGTGCCGTACGCACCGGCGACGTTGAAGTAGCGCAGCGAGACCGCGGCGAGGCCGTGGGCGGCGCACTCGCCGCTGATCATGTGGTCCACGGCGAGCTTGGACGCGCCGTACGGGTTGGTCGGCGCGGTGGCCGCGGCCTCGGTGATGGGTGTGACGACGGGCTCGCCGTAGGTCGCCGCCGTCGAGGAGAACACGAGGGTGCGCACCCCGGCGTCGCGCATCGCGGCGAGCATCGCCATCGTGCCGCCGACGTTGTTCGTCCAGTACTTCTCCGGGTCCACCACGGACTCGCCGACCTGCGAGAACGCGGCGAAGTGCAGAACGCCGTCGTACGAGGAGTCCAGCCATTCGGCGGCGTCCTGGATGCGGCCCTCGATGAACTCGGCGCCGGCCGGGACGCCCTCACGGAATCCGGTGGAGAGGTCGTCGAGGACGGTCACGCGGTGACCGGCCTCCAGCAGATGGGCGGCGACCACACTGCCGACGTACCCCGCACCGCCCGTGACCAGGAACTTTTGCTTCACTTGTTCGCTACCTCTCGCAGTCGTGCTGCCGCGGCCTCCGGCGGCACATCGTTGATGAACACATTCATGCCGGATTCGGAACCCGCGAGGAACTTCAGCTTGCCGGAAGTGCGGCGGATGGTGAAAAGCTCGAGGTGAAGGGCGAAATCTTCACCTGGATCGCCCATAGCTCCGATTTCGGCGAACGGCGCCTGGTGCCAGGCCGAGATGTAGGGGGTCGGCGGCTCACCCGGCCCGAAGATCTTGTCGAAGCGGCGCAGCAGCTCCAGGTAGAGGGCCGGGAACTCCGCGCGAGCCGCGTCGTCGAGCCCGCGCAGGTCCCGCACCCGGCGCTTGGGGTAGAGGTGCACCTCGTACGGCCAGTGTGCGGCGTACGGCACGAAGGCCACCCAGTGCTCGGCCTCCAGGACCACCCGGGTGCCCTCGGAGCGCTCGCGTGCGACGACGTCGTCGAAGAGGTTGCGCCCGGTCTTCGCCAGATGGTCGGCCGTCGAGCGCAGCATCAGGTCCGTGCGCGGGGTGACGAAGGGGTAGCCGTAGATCTGCCCGTGCGGGTGGCCGAGGGTGACGCCGATCTCGGCGCCCCGGTTCTCGAAACAGAACACCTGACGCACCTGCGGCAGCGCGGCGAGCTCCGCCGTCCTGTCGGTCCAGGCCTCCAGGACCAGGCCGGCCTGCTCCTCGGTGAGGTCGGCGAAGGACGCGTCGTGATCGGAGGTGAAGCAGACGACTTCGCAGCGTCCGGTGTCCCCGGCCAGCGAGGGGAAGCGGTTCTCGAAGACGGCCACGTCGTACTCGGCGGCCGGGATCTCACTGTGCCGGCCGTCGCGGGACGGGCAGAGCGGGCATTCGTCGGCCGGCGGGTGGTAGGTGCGGCCCTGGCGGTGCGAGGCGACGGCCACGTCGTCGCCGAGCAGCGGGTCGTGGCGGACCTGCGAGGTGGTGGCGATGGGGTCGAGGGGCCGCGGGTCGACGGCGTCGCGCACGGCGTCGTCGCGGGCGTCGTAGTAGAGCAGCTCACGACCGTCGGCGAGCCGGGTCGATGTCTTCTTCACACGCAGGCTCCTCAGTCACACCCACCAAACACAAGTAAACATAAACAACCATGAGCAAACACAAGCGTCAACACCTCCGCACGTAGTCGGCCACGCACCCGACCACGCAGCCGGGCGTGCGCCGGGCCTGCGCCGAGCACGCGCCGAGGCGCGCGCCGACCTCGCCTCTACCGCGGTGGCCTCCCACCCCCCGCATCACAATCAAACAGATAATTCGACATCCGGCGCATCGTCGGCGGCCTGTTCGTCGTGTACGGCGTGATCGTCACCCCCGCCGGAATCACCGTGTCCGAGGCGGACATGAAGAAGGCCCAGGACATCAACATCAACCTGTGGACGGGCCTGGCCATGCCGGCCCTCGGCCTCTTCTTGATCTGGCTGAAGCTGCGCCGGATGCCGCTTTGCCGGCCGAGCCCACGTATTAGCAGGGCCCCCCCGCACGGGGCCGGACGTCACGCCAGTGGGTCCGGCCCCGTCCGCGTATCCAGTGACCGCGTACCCGCTGGCCGCGTACCCAGTGCCGCCCGGTCCAGCAGGCCCGTGCGCGCGGCGAGCGCCGCCGCTTCCAGGCGGGAGCCGACGCCCAGCTTCATCAGGACGCGCTGAACGTGCGTACGCGCGGTGCTCGGCGCGATGTCCATGCCCGCCGCGATCACCCGGGTGTCCTCGCCGTCCGCGACCCGCATCAGCACCTCGACCTCGCGCGGCGTGAGCAACTCCAGCAGCCGCCGCCCCTCGTCGTCGGGCTGCGCCGCCGGGTTCAGCAGCTCCTCGAAGGCGCCCTGCAACATCTGCGGCGCCACCGCGGCCTCCCCCGCACGGGCCTGCACGATGGCCCGCTCGACGCCCTCGATGCGCTCGTCGTGGCGTACGTACCCCGACGCCCCGGCGGCGAAGGCCGCTGCGATGCCGCGCGGGCTCGGCACCGGGCCGAGCACCAGCACCGCCACCTGCGGACGCTCCCGCTTGACGTGCGCGATCGGGTCGAACACCCCTGGCCGGGCGGGCGTCGCCGTACCGAACAGGCACACCTCGGGCGCCCTGGCGACGACCAGTTCCGCCGCCCCCGAGGTCGGCGCGGCAGCCGCGAGCACGCGGTGGCCGCGCAGTTTGAGTGCCGAGGCGAGCGCCTCGGCGAGCAAGCGGTGGTCGTCGACCACCATGAGCCGCACGCCCATAGCGAAACCCCCATACCCGTGCCCCTGAGCTGGCCCCCCGGCCGTCCTGACCCGGCAAGCTACACGCTTGTTCGAGGTTGCGCGCCCCTTAGCGGGCAGAAGCCCCCCGGATTGCCGAATTCCTCGCGTTTCAGGACTACTTGCCGGTCGGCTGTGGCATGGGAACGGTCCGGCTATGGCATGGGAACGGCTGTGGCATGGCAACGGCTCCGGCAGTGGATCGGGTCCACTGCCGGAGCCGTTTCAGCGCGGCCGAGCAGCCGGTCAGCCGGCGCCGTAGCCGATCGCCAGGTAACGCTTGTAGCTCCCGGTCGAGTTGCTCATCAGCTCTGCGCCCATGAACAGGCGGCCACCGGCGTACCGGTACTCGGTGCCGTCCCGCGAGAAGCTGGTCGAAGCGTCGTTCAGCGAGCGCGTCGCCGCCAGCTCCAGCAGCACGGTCTGCTTCATGGAGCTGCCGTTGATGCTGACGACCTGAGCGCCCTTGTCGTACGGCGGCCACTTGTACGCGATGATGTCGCCGCCGTCCATGCGCAGCGGGTGCACCGTGTAGCGGTCACCGGCGTCGGCGCGGTCCGAGGTGAGCTTGCCCGTCGCGAGGTCGAAGGAGACGATCTCGTTGGTCCGCATGCTTCCGCCGCTGCCTTCGTGCTCCTCGGTCGGCACGTAGATCCTGCCGTTGCCGACGACGACCTTCGAGCAGCCCTCGGTGTCGCGGCACCTCGGCTCGTACTTGTCGGCGTCCACCGCGATCCTGGCCTTGAGCTTGCCGGTCTTCTCGTCGATCGAGAAGAAGTCGGTGACGCCACTGCCGTCACCGGCGGTGTCGCCGACATCGGCGGCGGCCACCAGCGGCTTGGTGGAGACGATGCTCGCCCGGTCCACGCCGCTCGGCATCCGGTACTTCGCGAGCGGGGTGCCGTCCTTCGGGTTCAGGTACTCGATGGACAGCTGGGGGCTGCTGGCGGAACCGCAGCTGCGTACCGTGGCGAGCGCCTCGCCACCGGCGTAACCGACGTCGCGGCACTGCTCGGTGTTGGTGTCCGGCTGCCAGCGGATCTTCCCGGTCTCGACGTCGAAGGCCGCGCCGCCGCTGAAACCGCCGGCCCCGACCGCGTCTCCGCCGATCGTGATCTCCTGGAAGGTGATCTTGTCGTCGCCCTCCTTGACCGACTTCTGCCAGAGCAGCTTGCCCGCGGAGAGGTCGATCACCCCGACCTCGGTGCAGGGCGCGTACTCCTTGCCCGCCGGCATCGGCCCCGCGAAGGCGATCGCGGTCTTGTTGTCCTTCGTGACGTGACGGGAGGCCGCGCAGACCTCACCGGGCAGCGCGATCTTCCAGAGCTCATCGCCGCCGTCGAAGTCGTGGGCGACGATCTCGGAAATGCCGCTCTTGACGTACGCCTTGTCGGTGATCCAGGAGCCCTTGACGCTGGCCACGCTCCCGGAGACCTTCGGAGCGGGCAGCTGGAACAGCGACTTGGCCTCGCCATCGGCCGGCTTTTCCTTGCCGGCGCCGTCGGGAGCGGGCTTCTCGTCGCCGCCGCCTCCGCCTCCGGTCGAGCCGGCGGAGGAGCCCTCGGTGCGATCATCCGTGCCGCCGTCACCTGACACGGCCCACACGCCGCCGGCGACGATCAGAGCGACCGCGACGACGGCGGCGATGACGATCACCGTCGTGGTGTTCATCTTCTTGGCGTTGTTGCCGCCAGGTCCCTGCGAACCCTGCGGGGGCATGCCCTGCCCGTAGGGGTAGGGCTGCTGGGGCCCGCCGTACGGGGGCTGCTGGCCGTACGGCGCTTGCTGCTGGCCGTACGAACCGGGCTGGCCGTACGGACCGGGCTGGCCGGGGTGCGCCGGGTAGCCGTAGCCGGGCTGCGCCGGGGGCGGGACCGGCGGCGTCTGCGGGGCTCCCGGCGGCCCCGGCGGCCGGCCCGGGTAGCCGTAACCGGGCTGCTGCGGGGCGGGCGGGGTCGGGGGCGCCAGCGGGTAGCCGTAGCCGCCTGGCTGGTCGGCGGGCGGCGGCTCGTTGGGCGGCTGGGACGGTGGCTGTGTCATGGAGTGCGTACCTCGGGAGAAGGGGAGTCGAAGACGTCGGAGCAGGCCCTGAACTCAGACCGGTCGGTCTCGGTCGCCACCGTCACTTGGCGAAGGCCATGATGGCCGCCTTCTCCTTCTCCTCCTCGTCGTTGGCGGCGCTGATGCGGTCGTTGACGAGGTAGAGCTGACCGCCCTCGTACGCGACCGTGGCGTTGAAGAAGTCGCGCTCGATCTCACCGGCCGCCGTCGAGTTCTGGAGCAGCGTCTTCGGCTTGCCGCCCGACGGCGCGATGGTGGCGAGCCGGCTTCCCTGTTCGTACGAGGCCGGGGTGTGCACCAGGACCTCGCCGCCCTCCATCCCGATCGGGGTGATGGTGCCCTCCTCGGCCGCCGTACGCCACTTCGGCTTGCCGGTGTCAAGGTTGAAGGCGACGACCTCGTTGGTGCGCTTCAGGCCGCTCGTCTTGTCGGCCGTGGCCATGTAGAAGGTGTTCTCGTCGGCGGCGACGCCGGTGCAGCCTTCGAGGTTCTTGCCGAAGACGATGAACGCCCCACCGCAGCGGGGCTGGAACTTGTCCTTGCCGCCGTCGATCTCCGCGCGCAGCTTGCCGCTGTCGGTCAGCGCCATCACGCCCCAGGTCTTCTTCTCACGGTGCTTCGCGGACACCACGAGCGGCGAGACGGAGTAGACCTTGTCGACCTCCCAGCCCTCGGCCAGCGGGTACGCCCACTTGACCTTGCCGGTGGCGGGGTCGTGCCCCTGGATCTGCTGGCGGACCTTGGAGGCCCCACCGGTGCTGCACGCCGCCGCCGAGATGAGCTTGGCGCCGCTGGTGAAGGCGTACGGCTGGCAGTTGCCGTCGAGCTTGCCCCACAGCTGCTTGCCGTCCTTCATGCTGAAGGCGGTGGAGTGGCCGGTGCGGCCGGCGGTGACGGTGTCGCCGCTGATGGCCAGCGTGATGTCGGTCAGGAAGTCGAAGGTGTTCTCCTTCTTGACCTCAGCCTTCCAGCCGGCCTTGCCGGTCTTGAGGTCGATCATCTGGAGCCGGCTGCACTTGGCCTTGTCGGTGGTGCCGTCCTTGACCCCGATGACGAACTTGCCGTCGTCGGCGGGCTTGCCGGCCGCGGAGCAGACCTCGGTGGAGAGCGGAAGGCTCCACTTCTCCTTGCCGTCCGCGGTGTTGTAGGCCGAGACCTTCTTGTACATCGCCTTGACGATGAGGCCGTCGGTGAACCACGGGCCGTAGACGCTGGAGCCGTTGCGCGGCAGGTCGACGTCGTTCTTCACCAGCCAGGCGACCCTCGAATCCCCCTTCTCACGGGCCCCGTTGAGGTCGTCACCGGCGTCGCGGCCGGGGGCCGGTTCGTTGCCGGAACTGTCGGACGGCAGGCCGGTCGGCTTCCCGTCCTGGCCCGGGCTGGGGTTCGCGACGGGCTTCTTGGGGTCGTCGTCACCGCCGCTCACGGCGAGGTAGACACCGCCGCCCACGACGAGCAGCGCGGCGAGGGCCGCGCCGATGATCACCGCGGGCTTGCCCTTGAAGGGCCCTCCGCCGCTACCGCCGGGGGCGGGGGCGCCGGGGTGGCCGCCGTAGGGACCGGGCTGCTGGCCGTACGGGCTCCCCTGGCCAGGCTGGCCGGGCTGGCCCGGGTATCCGTAGCCGGGCTGCTGGCCGTACGGTCCGGGCTGGCCGGGCTGGCCGGGCTGGCCGGGGTATCCGTAGCCGGGCTGCGGCGGCGCCTGGGGGTAGCCGTAACCAGGCTGCGCCGGAGGCTGCTGGGGCGGGTGGGACCCCGGCGGCGTGGGCGGGCCGGGCGGCGCCGGGGGCATCTGCGGCGGCTGGGCGGGTGGCTGGGGCTGCTGCGGTTTGGGCGGCTGGGGTTGCCGGGGGTCCTGGGGGGCTCCGAAGCCGCCCTGCGGCGGCTGGTTGGGCGGCTGAGACATCGGCGCTTACCTCGTCGCGAGACCGCCGCCCGTTCGGCCTCCCCCGCGATTCCGGCGGTGCAAATACCTCCGGAATGGAGTGAATCGGGCTTGAGTCCCGCAGATATACGTCAGTCGAGCGGGACTTCTTTGTACCACCCGTCGCCTCTCAGGCGAGGTCCCGGTCCGTCCCTGTTCCCAAGGGAGGACCGGCTTGTGACGCCCTCGTTATGCGCGCGTCCCACTCGTCGGCGCAATGATCACGCGTCCTCCGCGAGTTCCATCCAGCGCATTTCCAGCTCGTCGCGCGCGACCACGAGTTCCCGCAATTCGGCGTCGAGCAGAGCGACCTTCTCGAAGTCGGTTGCGTTTTCCGCGATTTGGGCGTGCAGTCGGGTCTCGTTGTCGGAGAGCTTGCCGAGCTGACGCTCGATCTTCTGCATTTCCTTCTGCGCGGCGCGGGCGTCGCCGGACGCCTTCTTCTTGACCGGGGCGCTGGGCGCGGGCGCCGGGGCCGCGGCCTCGATCATCTGCTGCCTGCGCTCCAGGTACTCGTCGAGGCCACGTGGCAGGTTGCGCAGCGTCCGGTCGCCGAGCAGCGCGTACACCTTGTCGGTCGTCCGCTCGATGAAGAACCGGTCGTGGGAGATGACGATCATCGATCCGGGCCAGCCGTCGAGCAGGTCCTCCAGCTGCGTCAGCGTCTCGATGTCGAGGTCGTTGGTCGGCTCGTCGAGGAACAACACGTTCGGCTCGTCCATCAGCAGGCGCAGGATCTGCAGCCGCCGCCGCTCGCCGCCGGACAGGTCACCGACCGGCGTCCACTGCTTCTCCTTGGTGAAGCCGAACTGCTCGCACAGCTGTCCGGCCGTCATCTCGCGGCCCTTGCCGAGGTCCACCCGGTCCCGTACGCGCTGAACGGCCTCCAGAACCCGCAGCTTCGGGTCCAGCTCACCGACCTCCTGCGAGAGGTACGCGAGCTTGACCGTCTTACCGACGACGACCTTGCCCGCGGCGGGCTGGGTGTCGCCCTGGGTGCGGGCGGCCTCCTCCAGGGCGCGGAGCAGCGAGGTCTTGCCGGCGCCGTTGACGCCGACGAGTCCGACGCGGTCGCCGGGGCCGAGGTGCCAGGTGAGGTGCGTGAGCAGCACCTTGGGACCGGCCTGGACCGTCACGTCCTCCATGTCGAAGACGGTCCTGCCGAGCCGGGCGTTGGCGAACTTCATCAGCTCGGAGGTGTCGCGCGGCGGCGGCACATCGGCGATCAGCTCGTTGGCCGCCTCGATGCGGTAGCGCGGCTTGGACGTACGGGCGGGGGCGCCGCGCCGCAGCCAGGCCAGCTCCTTGCGCATCAGGTTCTGCCGCTTGGACTCCTCGGTGGACGCGATGCGGTCGCGCTCGGCGCGGGCGAAGACGTAGTCGCTGTACCCGCCCTCGTACTCGTGCACCGAACCGCGCTGCACGTCCCACATCCGGGTGCAGACCTGGTCCAGGAACCACCGGTCGTGGGTGACGCAGACGAGCGCGGAGCGGCGCGCCCGGAGGTGCTTGGCGAGCCAGGCGATGCCTTCGACGTCGAGGTGGTTGGTCGGCTCGTCGAGGACGAGCAGGTCCTGCTCGGCGATGAGCAGCTGCGCGAGCGCGATGCGACGCCGCTCGCCACCGGAGAGTGGGCCGATCACGGTGTCCAGCCCGTGCTCGAAGCCGGGCAGCCCGAGCCCGCCGAAGAGCCCGGTCAGTACGTCACGGATCTTGGCGTTGCCGGCCCACTCGTGGTCGGCCATGTCGCCGATGATCTCGTGGCGTACGGTCGCGGTGGGGTCCAGCGAATCGTGCTGCGTGAGCACGCCCTGCCGCAGGCCGCCACTGTGCGTGATACGGCCGGAGTCGGCGTCCTCCAGCTTCGCGAGCATGCGGATCAGGGTCGTCTTGCCGTCTCCGTTGCGGCCGACGACACCGATCCGGTCGCCCTCCGATACGCCGAGGGACACGCCGTCGAGCAGGGCACGGGTGCCGTAGACCTTGCTGACGGCCTCGACGTTGACGAGGTTGACGGCCATTGCTGCGCGCTCCAGGGACGGGAAGGGGTAGACGCTCCAGCGTAGTCGCCCGCCGCGCGCCACCCGACCCCGGTGGCTGGGGACCGGCCGGGGCCGGGGCGCAGCCGGGGGTCAGCGCACCCGTACGGTCGCTCCCCGCGCCGGGGACCCGGCCACCCGCGCGGTCCGGCACGTGCCGGACGCCGTCAGGACCGCCGCCACCTCCCGCGCCGACTCCGCATCCTTCGTCAGGAACGCCGTCGTGGGGCCGGAGCCGGAGACCAGGCCGGCCAGCGCCCCCGCCTCAGTGCCCGCCGTCAGGGTGGCCGCCAGGGACGGGCGCAGGGACAGGGCCGCGGGCTGGAGGTCGTTCACGAGGGCGCCCGCCAGCGCCGTCGCGTCGCCCGTGCGCAGGGCGTCGAGGAGGGCCGGGGACGCCGCCGGGGCCGGGACCACGGTGCCGGCGGCGAGGCGGTCGAACTCGGCGTACACCGCCGGCGTCGACAGCCCCCCGTCCGCCACCGCGAACACCCAGTGGAACTCGCCGCCCACCGTCAGCGGCGTCAGATTCTCGCCCCGGCCCATGCCGAGCGCCGCCCCGCCCACCAGGCTGAACGGCACGTCGCTGCCCAGCTCGGCGCAGATGCCGAGGAGTTCGGGGAGCGGGGTGTCCGTACCCCACAGGGCGTCGCACGCCAGCAGCGCGCCCGCGCCGTCCGCGCTGCCGCCCGCCATGCCGCCCGCGACGGGGATGTCCTTGGCGATGTGGATGTGCACGTCGGGTGTCAGGCCGTGGCGTTCGGCCAGTGCGCTCGCCGCCCGGGCCGCCAGGTTCGACCCGTCGAGGGGGACCTGGCCGGCGTCGGGGCCCGAGCAGGTGATGCGCAGGGAGTCGGACGGGGTGACGGTGACCTCGTCGTACAGCCCGACCGCCAGGAAGACGTTGGCGAGGTCGTGGAAGCCGTCAGGGCGCGCCGCGCCCACCGCCAGCTGGACGTTGACCTTCGCGGGGACGCTGACGGTGATCGGGTTCGGCGTCACGCCCCGGCCCCCTTGTGCTCCGCGATACGTGCGAACTCCTCCACCGTCAGCGCCTCGCCCCGCGCCTGCGGCGAAACCCCTGCCGCCACCAGCGCCGCCTCCGCGGCCGGCGCCGATCCGGCCCAGCCGGACAGGGCCGCCCGCAGCGTCTTGCGGCGCTGTGCGAACGCCGCGTCGACCACGGCGAAGACCTCCGCCTTGGTGGCCGTGGTCTTCAGCGGTTCGGTGCGGCGCACCAGGGAGACGAGACCGGAGTCGACGTTCGGTGCGGGCCAGAAGACGTTCCGGCCGATCGACCCGGCGCGCTTGACCTCGGCGTACCAGCCGGCCTTCACGGACGGGACGCCGTACACCTTGTTGCCGGGGCGGGCGGCGAGCCGGTCGGCGACCTCCGCCTGGACCATGACGAGGGTGCGCTCGATGCTCGGGAAACGCTCCAGCATGGTGAGCAGCACGGGGACCGCGACGTTGTACGGAAGGTTCGCGACCAGCGCGGTCGGCGGCGGCCCCGGCAGCTCGGTGACCTGCATCGCGTCGCGGTGGACGAGGGAGAAACGGTCCGCCCGGGCCGGCATCCGCGCGGTGATCGTCGCGGGCAGGGCGGCCGCGAGTACGTCGTCGATCTCGACGGCGACCACGCTGTCGGCGGCCTCCAGGAGCGCGAGGGTCAGTGAGCCGAGTCCGGGGCCGACCTCGACGACCACGTCGTCGGGCCGCACACCGGCCGTCCGTACGATGCGGCGGACCGTGTTCGCGTCGATGACGAAGTTCTGACCGCGCTGCTTGGTCGGGCGTACGCCGAGCGCCGCCGCCAGTTCCCGGATGTCGGCGGGGCCGAGGAGGGAGTCGGACGCCGGCGCGGAGGGCGTCGGCGCCGAGTCGGACGCCGGCACGGGGCCGGGCTCGGCGCCGGGCTGGGGATCGGAAGGCTCAGTGGTGCTCACCGCTCAAGCGTAAAGGGCCCTTCGACCCGGCAGATCCCGCAGCCCCGGTGCCGCGATCAGCCGCGCAGCCGGCTTCCGCAGTGCGGCCACGGGCTCGCTCCGCGCTGGATGTACAGCTTCTTCGCCCGGTCGGTCTGCTCGGCGGCGCTCGCGTCCTGCGGCCGGCCGCTGCCGCCCAGCGACTGCCAGGTCTGGGTGTCGAACTGGTAGAGCCCGCCATAGGTCCCGCTGGGATCCACCGCGCCGGGGCGGCCGCCCGACTCGCACCGCGCGAGGGCGGCCCAGTCAAGTCCGTCGCGGCCGGCGGCGGCGACCGCGACCGGCTTCGCCTTCGTGCCGACCTTGACGCGCCGCGTGACCGGCTCCCGGGCGATCTCGTCGCCGATCTTTCGCGGCCTCTGCCGGACGCCGTTGACGGTCCGCACGGCATACGTGATCCGCCTCGCCCCGGGTGCGCCCGCCCGCTCGACCACCTCCGTGCCCCGGAACAGCGAAGGGTCCTCGGTCCGTTCGACGGCGAACGGGACGATCTCCTCGCGCACCTCCGTCGTGCCCTTGATCCGCATCACGGTGACCGTCTGGCCGTCGCGCGGGAAGCCGGCGGCCGGGACGGAGATGGTGTCCTGGCCATGCAGGGTGATGCCGGTCTCCTCCAGTGCCTCCCGTACGGTCGCGGCGTTCGTACGGATGGTGCGCTCGCGCCCGTCCGCCATGAAGGTCACGGTCCGCTCGGTGCGCACGTCCAGGGCGAGACCGGAGCGCCCGATCGTGCGGGAGCGCGAGGCCGAGAGGTACGCGCCGTCCGCGCGCACCCCGAGCTGGCGCAACGCGCCGTCGACGGTGCCGGCGGTGGTCCACACCTGGCGCCGCTTGCCGTCCAGGGTGAGCGTCACGGGACGGCCGTAGCGCACCACGACCTCGTCGCCGCCGGCCAGTGTGGCGCCGGGGGCGGGTGCGACGAGGTCGTGGGGGCCCACTTCGACGCCCTCGTCCGCCAGGAGTTCGCCGACGTCGTCGGCGAAGGTGTGCATGGTGCGGGGCACGCCGTCGACGCTGAGCTTGACCGCCTTGTCGTTGGCGACGAACGCCGAGGTGCCGCCCGCCAGGAACGCGACGACGAGCGCCTGCGGCAGCAGCCGGCGCAGCGACTCGGGGCGCTCGGCGCCCTTGCGCCGCCGGCCCGCCCGCCGGGTCCCCGCCCGGCGGCCGCCGGAACCCTGGCGGGGGACCACCGGCACCACCGACACCACCGGAACCACAGGCACCATTGGCGCCTGTGGAACCACCGGAACCGGCGGTTCCACAGGCTCGACGCGCTCATGGAGTTGACTGCCCTGCGAATTGCTCACGACGCTCCAGAAGTCCGGTCAGCCCCCATGACGCTGCGGGCCGGGACACTAGCGGAGCTGTCATCACTCTCCAAAGCCATACGAACACGGAGCGTCGCGGCGTTGTCCTCGCGTCACCCCGCGCGCCGGACTCAGTAGTCGAACGCCCGTGCCGTATTCGCCGCGAGCGCCGTCGCCAGGGCGTCCTCCTCCATGCCCCGCACCGCCGCCATCGCACGCACCGTGACCGGAATGAGATAGGGCGCGTTGGGCCGTCCGCGGTACGGCGCGGGGGTGAGGAACGGCGCGTCCGTCTCGACGAGCACCAGTTCCAGCGGCGCGACGGCGAGCGCGTCCCGCAGCGGCTGCGCGTTCTTGAAGGTCATGTTTCCGGCGAAGGACATGAAGTAGCCCGCCCGGCCGCAGATTTCGGCCATGGCGGCGTCACCGGAGTAGCAGTGGAAGACGGTGCGTTCCGGGGCGCCCTCCTCGTCGAGGACGCGCAGCACATCCGCGTGCGCCTCGCGATCGTGGATGACGAGCGCCTTGCCGTGCCGCTTGGCGATCTCGATGTGGGCGCGGAAGGACCGTTCCTGGGCGGCCATCCCCTCGGGTCCCGTACGGAAGTAGTCGAGGCCGGTCTCGCCGACGCCCCGTACGTGCGCCAGGGCGGCCAGCCGGTCGATTTCGGCGAGGGCTTCGTCCAGCGCCTCGTCCCCACCCGCGACCCGCGCGCCCTGCCGCGACCAGCCGTCCGGGTCACCGAGGACGATGCGGGGGGCCTCGTTGGGGTGCAGGGCCACGGTGGCGTGCACGTTCGGGTGCGCCGCCGCGGTTTCGGCGGCCCAGCGGGAGCCCGACACGTCGCAGCCCACCTGGACGACGGTGGTGACACCGACCGAGGCCGCCTTGGCCAGGGCCTCATCGACGGTGCCGTCCTGCATGTCCAGGTGGGTGTGCGAATCGGCGACCGCCACCCGCAGGGGCTCGGGCAACGGCGGTGGTGCGTCCTTGGGGCTCATGGTCACGATCGTACGAAAGCGGGCCCGCCCCGTTCACTTCCGGTGCTGGAAGGGGTGCAGCAGGTCCGAGAGATGCCGTTGGTGGTCCGCCGGTACGTTCCCGGGAACCTCACCCGCGACCTCGGGGGCCGTTCCCGTGACCGCCCCCGCACCGCCGTGGCTTCCCCCTGCCGCACCGACAGGCTCCTCGCCGGCCGCCGCCCGCAGGACCTCCTGGACCGAGGAGACCTGCCCCGCCCGCATGATCCGCACCACGTGTCCGCCGCAGTTCAGGCAGGTGGGGCGGGACAGCGGTGAGGGGATCCGTTCTCCGTCGGCCGTGTACGTGACGAATTCGCGGCCCATGCCGTCGATGTGGTGATGGATCTCGTACGACTGCTCCCAGCCGTGGCCGCACCTCATGCAGGCGAAGGAGTACGCCTCGTGAACGGTGGTCCCTGCGCCGGCGGTGCCCGCGATCTCGCTCATGGCAGCTCCTTGCCCGTGGGAAGCCCGTGGGAGAAGGCCCGGTGCGCGGTAAAGCGCTGTGCTTTTTACGATAGTCCTTCGGTGCCCCCGGAGCCCGTCCGTGCCGCGTTCTTCGCCGCGACGACCGCGTCGAACACCTCCCGCTTGGGCAGCCCCGCCTCGGCGGCGACCGCGGCGATGGCCTCCTTGCGCCGTTCCCCCGCCTCCTCGCGGACCTGGACCCTGCGCACCAGCTCCGCCGGGTCGAGGTCCGCGGGCCCGCTCTCGGGTGCGCCCTCGACGACGACGGTGATCTCTCCGCGTACGCCGTCGGCCGCCCACTCGGCGAGCTCCTTCAGCGGGCCGCGCCTGACCTCCTCGTACGTCTTCGTCAGCTCGCGGCACACGGCGGCCCTGCGCTCGTCCCCGAAAACCTCGGCCATCGCGGCGAGGGTGTCGTCGAGCCGGTGCGGGGCCTCGAAGAAGACCATCGTCCGCCGCTCCCCGGCGACGTCACGCAGTTTGCCCAGCCGCTCGCCCGCCTTGCGCGGCAGGAAGCCCTCGAAGCAGAACCGGTCGACGGGCAGTCCTGACAGGGCCAGCGCCGTCAGTACGGCCGACGGGCCCGGCACCGCGGTGACCCTGATGTCCTTCTCGACGGCCGCCGCGACCAGCCGGTAGCCGGGGTCGGACACCGACGGCATGCCCGCGTCGGTGACCAGCAGCACCCGGGCGCCGCCCGCCAGCGCTTCGACGAGTTCGGGCGTACGGGCGGCTTCGTTGCCCTCGAAGTACGACACGACACGCCCCGTCGTCTGCACGCCGAGCGCCTGGGTCAGGCGGCGCAGGCGCCGGGTGTCCTCGGCGGCCACGACATCGGCCGTGGCGAGTTCGGCGGCGAGGCGGGGCGGCGCGTCGGCGACATCGCCGATGGGGGTCCCCGCGAGTACGAGCGTTCCAGTCGTTCCAGTAGTCACAGGAACCATCCTCCCAGGGCGCGCACACCACACGCACAGATGTGTTCCCTACGATGGCGCGGTGACCAGTACCGCGTCAGAAGCCCAGCAGGGCCGCGCCCCCGGGGAAGGGCCGCCGCCGTGGCAGCAGCGGCTGCGGCGGTACGGCTACGCGCCGAGGCCCGTCACCGGCCTGCGCGAACGGCTGGTGCCGCCGTACAGCACGCCCGGCAGCCAGATCTTCCGCGTGCTCGGGGTGCCCCCCGTCCCCGCGCTGAACCTGGTGCGCTGGGCGGCGTGGGGCGGCCCCCTGCTGATCGCGCTGGTCGCCGGGGTGCTGCGCTTCTGGCACCTGGGCGAGCCCGACGCGGTGATATTCGACGAGACGTACTACGCGAAGGACGCCTGGGCGCTCATCCACCAGGGGTATGAGGGCCAGTGGCCCAAGGACATCGACAAGTCGGTACTCGACGACCCGTCACGGGTGGACGTACCGACCGATCCCGGGTACGTCGTGCACCCGCCGGTCGGCAAGTGGGTCATCGGCATCGGCATGCAGCTGTTCGGCTTCACGCCGTTCGGCTGGCGTTTCATGGTGTGCGTGCTCGGCACGCTGTCGGTGCTGATGCTGTGCCGGATCGGCCGCCGGCTCTTCCGGTCGACGTTCCTGGGATGCCTGGCGGGCGCGCTGCTCGCCGTGGACGGCCTGCACTTCGTGATGAGCCGCACGGCGCTGCTCGACATGGTGCTGATGTTCTTCGTCCTGGCCGCCTTCGGCTGCCTGCTGATCGACCGGGACCGGACACGCGGCCGGCTCGCGCAGGCGCTCCCGCACGACGACGAGGGCGTACTGCGGCCGGACGCCGACATCGCGGAGCGGCTGCGGCTCGGATGGCGGCCCTGGCGGATCGCGGCGGGCGTGTGCCTGGGGCTGGCGTTCGCCACCAAGTGGAACGGGCTCTACATCCTGGCGGCGTTCGGCCTGCTGACGGTCCTGTGGGACGTGGGCACACGGCGCACGGCGGGGGCTCGGCGCCCGTACACGGCGGTGCTGAGGTGCGACATCCTGCCGGCGTTCGTCTCGACGGTCGTTGTCACGTTCGCGACGTACGTCGTCTCCTGGACGGGCTGGATCGTCACCGGCAGGGGCTACTACCGGGACTGGGCGCAGGGCGCGGGCCGGGGCGGCGACTGGACGTGGCTGCCGGACTGGCTGCGCAGCCTGTGGCACTACGAGAGCGAGGTCTACAGCTTCCACGTCGACCTGACATCCGGCCACACCTACCAGTCGAACCCGTGGAGCTGGCTCGTCCTGGGCCGCCCGGTGTCGTACTTCTACGAGTCCCCGAAGCCCGGCAAGGAGGGCTGCCCGGCGAGCGAGACCACCGAGTGCGCCCAGGAGGTGCTGGCCCTCGGCACCCCGCTGCTGTGGTGGACGGCCTGCTTCGCGGTGCTGTACGTCCTGTGGCGCTGGGCGTTCCGGCGCGACTGGCGGGCGGGCGCGATCGCGTGCGGCATCGCGGCGGGCTGGGTGCCCTGGTTCTTCTACCAGGAGCGGACGATCTTCCTCTTCTACGCCGTCGTCTTCCTGCCGTTCCTGTGCCTGGCGGTGGCGATGATGATCGGTGCGATGCTCGGCCCACCGGGCTCGCACGAACGGCGGCGGGCGATCGGGGCGGTCGGCGGGGGCATTCTGGTCCTGCTGATCATCTGGAACTTCATCTACTTCTGGCCCATCTACACCGGCCAGACCATCCCCATAGACGAATGGCGCGACCGCATCTGGCTCGACACCTGGGTGTGAGCGCCGCGCGTGCCGGGCGGTGGCCGCCAGGGCTATCCCGGTCTTGTAACGGTCACCGCGGGTGTCAGAGCCGTCCCGTACAGTGCGGTACAGCGGTACAGCACTTCCTGAACCCGTTCAGTTCAGGGAGTACTCCTGGGGAGGGGACTGCACAGCATGCGCAGCGGAGCGAAGGTGACCATCGTTGGCGGGGTGTTCCTGGTCGCGGCCGGAGGCGTGAGTTACGGCGCGTACTCCGTAGTCAGCGGCGGGGACGACGGGGGCGCTGCAGACACCAGGTCCGTGGCCGCGGAGCGCAGGAGCGGGCCGCCGAGCGCGGAGGAGATCGCGCAGGCCTCGAAGGACTTCCTCGCCGCCTGGGCCAAGGGTGACGCCCGCGCGGCCGGTGAGCTGACCAACAACGCCGCCGCCGCGCAGCCCGCGTTGTTCGCGTACCGCGAGAAGGCACACATCAGCAAGGTGAAGCTGACGCCCGGCACGGCTGCCGGGGCGAAGGTGCCGTTCACCGCCGACGCCACGGTGACGTACCGGGGCAGGAGCAAGCCCTTCAGCTACGAGTCGGAGCTGACGGTCGTACGCGGGCTGACCTCGGGCAAGGCGCTGGTCGACTGGAAGTCGCCCATCGTGCACCCGGAGCTGAAGGACGGCGAGACGCTGAAGACGGGCCAGGCCTCCGCCCCGCCCATCCGGGCCGTCGACCGCGACGGCACGGAGCTGACCGCGGCGAAGCACCCGTCGCTGCGCCCCGTACTGGACCAGCTGCGGGAGAAGTACGGACAGCAGGCGGGCGGCGAGCCGGGCGTGGAGCTGGCCGTCGAGCGCGCCGGCGCACCCGCCCGCACGCTCCTCACCGTCACCAAGGGCAAGCCGGGCAGGTTGCCGACGACGCTGGACGCGGGGATGCAGGCGGCCGCCGAGAAGGCGGTGAAGCAGTACGGCGAATCGTCGGTCGCGGCGGTCAAGCCGAGCACGGGTGAGATCCTGGCGATCGCCAACAACCGCGCGGACGGCCACAACGCGGCGGTGCTCGGCACCCAGGCGCCCGGCTCCACCATGAAGATCGTGACGGCGGCGATGCTGCTGGAGAAGGGCCTGGTCGCCGCGAACCGTCCGGTCGAGTGCGAGAAGACCGTGCTGTACCAGGGCCGGACCTTCCACAACCTGGACCACTTCGAGATACCGAACGGCACCTTCGCCACCAGTTTCGCCCGCTCCTGCAACACCGCCTTCATCAAGCAGATCGACAACACGAAGGACGACGCGGCGCTGCCGAAGACTGCGCGCGAGGTGTTCGGCATCGGTCTCGACTGGCAGTCGGGGATCACCACGTACGACGGTTCGGTGCCGGAGGCCACCGGTGGCGAGGCGGCGGCGCAGTACATCGGGCAGGGCCCGATCCAGATGAACGCGCTCACCATGGCGTCCATCACCGCCACGGCCAAGGCGGGCGCGTTCAAGCAGCCGATCGTCGTGGGGCGTTCGCTGGACGAACGCCAGCTGGCCAACCCGACCCGTTCACTCTCCCCGGGCGTGCACAGCCAGTTGCTCGCCATGATGCGGCAGACGGCGGTCTCGGGCACGGGTGCGGCGGCGATGGCGTCGGTCGGCGGCGACAAGGGCGCCAAGACCGGTTCGGCGGAGGTCGACGGGCAGGGCGACTCCAACAGCTGGTTCGCCGGCTTCAGCGACGACGTGGCAGCCGCCGCGTCCGTGGAGTCCGGCGGCCACGGCGGCGACGCCGCGGGCCCGCTGGTGGCGGCGGTGCTCCGCGCGGGCTGACGGCCGGCAGAACAGTCCGGGTGGCCCGATCACACGGCCGAACGCACGGCCCTGACCAGTGCCTGGGCGCGCGGGTCGGCGGTGACGCCCTGCTGGAGCCCGTTGGTCACGTATCCGAAGGCGATCCCCGACTCCGGATCGGCGAAGCCGAGCGAGCCGCCCCGTCCCGGGTGGCCGAACGAGCCGGGGGCGAGCAGCGGGGCCGCGGAGCCGTGCAGCATGAAGCCGAGCCCGAAGCGGGTGTTGACGACCAGGACCCGGTCGGGGCCGGCGGATTCCTCGGTCCGGGCCAAGGTCAGCGTCGCCGGGGCGAACAGGCGGTGCCCGTCGACCTCGCCGATCATCGCGGCGTACACCCGCGCGAGGGCGCGGGCGGTGGATATGCCGCCCGATGCGGGGAGTTCGGCGGCACGGTAGGCGGGGTCGTTCTCGTCGGGCGGCGGGTCGATCGCGCCGAACGCGCGCCGGGTGAGCGAGCCGGGGTCCCGGTAGGCCTCGCTCACGCTCCGCTTGGGCCGCACGCGCAGCACGCCGCTGCCGGCGGGCGGCGCCTCGACGGGCCCGACCCGGCCCACCCGGTGGGCTTCGTCGGCGGGCAGCCCTATCCAGAAGTCGAGTCCGAGCGGCCGGGCGATCTCCTCGGCGACCCACCGTCCGATGGTGCGCCCGGTGACCCGCTTCACGAGTTCGCCGATCAGCCAGCTGTACGTCTGCGCGTGGTACCCGTGGTCGGTGCCGGGCTCCCAGACGGGGGCCTGCGCGGCGACGGCGCGCGGTCCCGACACCCCGTCGACGGCCTCGGTGGGAGTCAACGGCCGCTCGAACAGCGGCACACCGGCCCGGTGGGACAGCAGGTGGCGGACGAGGACACGCTCCTTGCCGTTCGCCTTGAAATCGGGCCAGTACGTGCCGACGGACGCGTCCAGGTCGATCTGCCCGCGCTGGTGCAGCAGCAACGGCACGGCGGCGGCGACGCCCTTGGTGGCCGACCGTACGACCTGGGCGGTGTCGACCGCCCACGGCTCGGCGCCGTCGACATCGCGGGTGCCGGCCCACAGGTCGACGACCTTGCGGCCGTGGCGGTAGACGGCCACGGCGGCGCCGTGTTCGCCGCGCTCCGTGAAGTTGCGTACGAATGCGGCCTCGACCGGCTCGAAGCCGGCCTCGACCGTGCCTTGCACGTCCACCCCTGCGCTCGTACTCATGCCCCCCATGGTGCACGGCCCTGCCGGGTGGGGCGGCGGGGGGTCTTTATCCCCCGGACGCCCTGCGGGCGTCGTCCTCAGACGCCGGACGGGCTTGTTCGTGCCGGGTCGAAGCCGAACGGCAGTTCCAGCCGGTGGGCCCGCATCAAGTCCTCGTCCACGAGCAGATCCCGCGTCCGCCCGTCCGCCACCAGCACGCCCCCACTCAGGATCACCGCCCGAGGACACAGCTCCAGCGCGTACGGCAGATCGTGCGTCACCATCAGCACAGTAATGTCCAACGCCCGCAGAATGTCCGCCAGTTCGCGCCGCGAGGCCGGGTCCAGGTTGGACGACGGCTCGTCCAGTACCAGGATCTCCGGCTCCATCACCAGCACGGTCGCCACCGCCACCCGCCGCCGCTGCCCGAAGGACAGGTGGTGCGGCGGCCGGTCGGCGTACGCCGCCATGCCGACCCGCTCCAGCGCCGCCATGACGCACGTCTCCAACCGCTCGCCCCGCACCCCCGCCGCCGCCGGCCCGAACGCCACGTCCTCGCGCACCGTCGGCATGAAGAGCTGGTCGTCGGGGTCCTGGAAGACGATGCCGACCCGGCGCCGGATCTCCGCGAGGTGCCGTTTGCCGACGGGCAGCCCGGCCACCGTCACCGAACCGGCGCCGGCCGTGAGAATGCCGTTCAGGTGCAGTACGAGCGTGGTCTTGCCGGCACCGTTCGGCCCGAGCAGCGCCACGCGCTCGCCGCGCGCCACGCTCAGGTCGACGCCGAAGAGGGCCTGGTGCCCGTCGGGGTAGGCGTACGCCAGCCCGGACACGTCCAGCGAGGGAACAAGGGGGTCAGAGGGGGCAGAGGGCTCAGGGGGAACACAGGGAACAGGCGTATCGGTCACAGCGACCATCCCAGCAGACACACGGCCAGCGCCGACACCGGGAGGGCCGCGGCGTACGACCACTGCCTCCGCGTCGCCGTCACCTCGTCGATCACCGGCATGGTGCCGGCGTACCCCCTGCTGATCATCGCCAGATGCACGCGTTCGCCTCTCTCGTACGAGCGGATGAACAGCGCACCCGCCGTCTTGCCCAGCGCCCCCCAGTGACGCACCCCCCGCGCCTCGAAGCCGCGCGAGCGGCGGGCGATGGACATCCGCCTCATCTCGTCGGTGATCACATCGCCGTACCGGATCATGAAGGAGGCGATCTGTACGAGCATCGGCGGGAGCTTCAGCCGCTGGAGCCCCAGCAGCAGGGACCGCAGCTCGGTGGTCGAGGCGAGCAGTACGGAGGCGGCGACCCCCAGCGTCCCCTTGGCCAGGACGTTCCAGGCACCCCACAGACCCGAGACGCTCAGCGACATGCCGAGCACCTCCACCCGCTCGCCCTCGGCCACGAACGGCATCAGCACGGCGAAGGCGACGAAGGGGACCTCGATCAGCATCCGCTTGAGCAGATAGCCCGCCGGGACGCGGGAGGCGTACGCGACTGCGCCGAGCAGGCCGGCGTACGCCGCGAACGCCCAGACCGCCTCGCGCGGTGTGGACACGACGACGAGCACGAAGCAGAAGACGGCGGCGAGTTTGCAGTGTGGCGGCAGGGCGTGGACGGCCGTGTGCCCGTGCCGGTAGAGCTTGTGGGCGTGGCCCGCGCCCACCTCAGACCGCTTCCATCGACTGCGCGTCCGCCGGTCCGGCGGTCTCGGCCTGCGTCTGGTCGCGCCGGCGCCGGACCGTCCAGAAGATGCCGGTGCCGACGACGACGGTCGTGCCGACGCCGATCACCCCGGCGAGACCCCCGGAGACGCGGCCGTCGCTGATGTTCTTGACGCCGTAGTCGGCGAGCGGGGAGCCGGCTGCGGCGTGGTCCTCGACGTTCTTGTCGAAGCCCTTGTCGGCCGCGACCTTCTCCAGCCCGTCGGGGCTGGCGGAAGCGTAGAACGAGACGAACCCGGCGATGACGAGGGCGGCGGCGAGCCCGCTGCCCCACACCCTGCGCGTCGAGCCGGTGGACCGGGCCGCGACCGGCTCCTGGGCCGGCCCGGTGGGCGCCGCGTCGACCAGCTCACCGCCGACCAGCAGCTTGAGCGGGGCGGCGAGCCCGCGCGCCCCGTGCACCAGGTCGGGCCGTACGGCGATGACGGCGCCGACGGTCAGGGCGGTGATCGCGGCCTCGCCGATGCCGATGAGGAAGTGAACACCGACCATCGCGGTCAGCACCTTGCCGATCGGCACCTGCGTGGTGCCGCCGACGGCGTAGAGCAGCGTGAAGGCGGCGGCCGAAGCCGGCACGGACACCAGGGCGGCGACGAACGCGGAGACGGTGACCGAGCGCCTCCCGCGGGGCAGGACCAGCACGAGGCCGCGGAAGAGTCCGTACGCGACGACGACGGTGACCATGCCCATGACGGTGATGTTCACGCCGAGCGCGGTGAGACCGCCGTCCGCGAAGAGGATGCCCTGCATCAGGAGCACGACGGCGATGCACAGCACCCCGGTGAACGGCCCCACCAGGATGGCGGCGAGCGCACCACCGAGCAGATGCCCGCTCGTACCGGCGGCGACGGGGAAGTTCAGCATCTGTACGGCGAAGATGAAAGCGGCGACGAGACCGGCCAGCGGGGCCGTCCGCTCGTCCAGTTCGCGCCGCGCTCCGCGCAGGCTGACGGCGACCGCGCCCACCGCGACGACACCCGCCGCGACCGAAACAGGTGTGTTGATGAATCCGTCGGGGACATGCATGGAGAGGCTCCGCTTCCTGCGGGGTGGGTAACCGTTCGATGATGCCCTTGTTGCGAAGAGGTCGCAAGAGCGCACGGGTCACAGCTGGACCGAGCCTCACGCCGGAAATGTGGGACATTAAATGACAAACAAGACAAACTTCAGGAGCCGCCCGATGTACGCCGTCATTGAGGACCACGCACGGGCCAGGCTCATCACCGACGCCGCCCTGACCCGCGCCGTCGCCGTCGCCCTGCGCTACGACCCGGCGGACGACCCGCCCGCCGTGCGGCTCGTCTTCCCGCCGGGCATCTCCCCGGACGGCACCGAGAACGAGTGGGTCTTCGCCCGCGCGGTTCTGGAGACCGGCATCCGAAGCCCCGTCGAGACCGCCGCCGGCGATGTGCGGGTCTGGCCGTGCGGCAGGGTGCAGACGGTACTGGAGCTGCACTCGCCGCAGGGCGTGGCCGTCCTCCAGTTCGACCGGGCCCCGCTGCTGCGCTTCCTGCGCCGTACCCACGCGGCCGAGGAGCCCATCCCCGAACGCGCCGAGGGCCCCTCCGGTCCGAAGACCAGAGGGGCCCCAGCAGTCAGTCCCAACACACCCAGCTAGGCCCGCACAAGCTCCCGCTCGTCCTCGGACGGGGCGTCACCCAGTGCCTTGCGCAGCTGCTCGCCCTCGACGTCGACGTTCGGCAGCGCCTTGTCCAGCCAGCGCGGCAGCCACCACGCGGCCTTGCCGAGCAGCGCCAGTACGGCCGGCACGATCGCCATCCGCACCACGAACGCGTCGAAGAACACCGCGATGGCTAGCCCGAACCCGATCATCTTGACCATGGCCTCGCTCGACCCGATGAAGCCCGCGAAGACGGCCATCATGATCACGGCTGCGGCCGTGACGACCCGGGCGCCGTGCCGGAAGCCGGTGACGATGGCCTGCCCCGGCCGCTCCCCGTGGACGTACGCCTCACGCATGCGCGTCACCAGGAAGACCTCGTAGTCCATGGCGAGACCGAAGACGACGCCCACCATGAAGATCGGCATCATCGACATCACGGGCCCGGTCTGCTCGACGCCGAACAGGGCGGCGAGCCAGCCCCATTGGAAGACCGCGACGACCGCGCCCAGCGCCGCCACCACGGACAGCAGGAACCCGAGCGCCGCCTTCAGCGGCACCAGCACCGACCGGAAGACGAGCATCAGCAGCAGGAACGCGAGCCCGACCACCAGAGCCAGGTAGGGCAGCAGCGCGTCGTTCATCTTCTGCGAGAAGTCGATGTTCATCGCCGTGGCGCCGGTGACCAGCACCTCGGCGCCCGTGTCGGACCGGAGTTCGGCCCGTCCGTCACGGATGGAACGGACCAGCTCCTCCGTCCCTTCGGAACTGGGCCGGTCCTTGGGCACCACGGTGATCAGCGAAGCGTCACCGGCCTTGTTGAACTGCCCCGGGACCGTCGCGGCGACGCCGTCCAACTTCCCGACTTTGGCCGCGACCTCACGGACCGCGCCCTTCGCGTCGTCCGCACCCTTGACGTCGACGACCAGCATCAACGGCCCGTTGGAGCCGGGCCCGAAGCCCTCGGAGACAAGGTCGTACGCCTTGCGCTGAGTGGTGCTGACCGGCTGCGAACCGTCGTCCGGCAGCCCCATCTCCAGCGACCCCGCGGGTACGGCGATGATGCCGAGCCCGACCACGGCGGTCACCAGCACGGCCACCGGCCGCCGCAGCACGAACCGGGCCCAGCGCGTCCCCATGTTCGGCTTGCCAGGACCCGCGTCGGCCGCCTGCCGACGCGCCTTGCGGCCCATGATCCGCTCCCCGGCGAACCCGAGCAGCGCGGGCACCAGGGTGAGAGCGATCAGAACGGCGATCACAACAGTGCCGGCGGCGGCGAAGCCCATCTTGCTGAGCATCGGAATGTTGACGACGGCCAGCCCGACGAGGGCGATCACCACCGTCAGCCCGGCGAAGACGACAGCGGACCCGGCGGTCCCGACGGCACGCCCCGCCGCGTCCTCGCGCTCACGCCCCTCGGCGAGTTCGGCGCGGTAGCGGGAGACGATGAACAGCGCGTAGTCGATGCCGACGGCGAGACCGATCATCATCGCCAGCGTCGAAGTGGTGGACCCCAGATCCAGCACGTTCGCCAGCGCGGCGATGGTCGAAACGCCGATCCCGACGCCCACGATCGCGGTCACGAGCGGCAGCCCCGCAGCGATCAGCGACCCGAAGGTGATCACCAGCACGACCGCGGCGACACCCACGCCGATGATCTCGCCGGCCCCGGTCTCGGGCACGGCCTGCAGCGCGTCACCGCCGATCTCGACGCTCAGCCCGCTCTCGCGCGCCTCGTCACCGGCCTCGGTGAGGGCCTCGCGCGTCTTGTCGGTCAGCTCCATCCCGCTGACCTTGTACGAGACCTGGGTGTACGCGATCCTGCCGTCCCGGCTGACGGCCTTGCCGGCGTACGGATCGACGACCGAGGCAACCTGGTCGGACCCGGACCTGAGCTCACCGACGACCTTCTCCACAGCACCGCGATGGTCCTCGTCGGTCATCCGCTCCCCCTCGGGAGCCTTGAACACGACACGGGCGGTGGCACCGTCCGCGGCGGCGCCCGGGAAGCGCTCGTCGAGCAGATCGAAAGCCTTCTGGGCCTCGGTCCCCGGTATGGAGAAGGAACTGGACGTAGCAGTGGAAGCCGAGGCGGCGCCGACGCCGGCGAGCACCAGCAGCGCCACCCAGGCGAGGGCGACGAAGGGGCGGCGGCGGAAGGCGAACCGGCCCAGCTTGTAAAGGAATGTGGCCACGAGGGCGTACTCCCGGTCAGGTCGTTGAAGACGTACAGGGCAGGGGTGACCAGCCCGACGACAAGAGCGGTGTGCGTCAGGTGGAGTCAGATCGCGGGCGGGGAGACCCACGAGGCACTACCGCATCAGGCCGCGCCCAAGGCGGGAAGCACCACGGCATCCACGTAGTCGGCGAGGTAGGCCCGGTCGGGCGACCGGTCCAGGATCAGCTGCCGGGCGACGAAGGCCCCGATCAGCATGTGCGGCACGTACCGCAGGGCAGGCGTGTCGGCGGGAATCTCCCCCCGCTCGACAGCCCGGCGCAGCAGCACATCAAGGCCCGTGAGCTCGGGCGCGATCAGCTGCTCACGCAGGGCCCGATGAAGATCAGGATTGCGATGCACGGCCTGCGCGAGCCCCCGCATCAAGGCGGAGTCCCGCTCCAGCCGGCAGTCGTCCGTCCGCTCCACCAGGGCATGAAAATCGCCCCGCAGCGACCCGGTGTCGACATCGCCGAGACTCACCGGCTTGTTGTGCCTGAGAGCCCTGGCGACCAGCTCCGGCTTGCTCCCCCACTGGCGGTAGAGGGTGGCCTTGCTGGATCGGGTACGGGCGGCGACGGCGTCCATGGTCAATGCGTCGTAGCCGACTTCGCCGAGGAGTGCGAGTACGGCCTCGTACAACTCCCCCGCGCGCTCCGGCGTGAGTCGCGTACGCACCATGCTCAACCTCCTTCAGTGAACGAAACGGTTTCGTACACCAGAAACTACGCCTTCGCACCACCGAAACGAAACCGTTTCGGTGGTGTTCTGCGCCACAAGTTGCCACCACCCCTGCCTCCGGAAAGCATTGGGGGGTGAGCGCCGCACCCGGGTCCGTCGGCCCGCACCCAGAAGACCCGACCCGCGCGCCCGGAGCACCCCCGCCCGGAGAACCCACCGCGTCGCGTGCCGAGGTGCCGGGAGGGGCCGCGTCGGGGCGCTCCCCGCAGGGTGTCGAACGCAAACACCCCGAACAAGGCGATCTACCCGAACGTTCGACACCCGAGGAGACGCCCCGGCGCGGCACCGACCCCAAGGCCCCCGCACACGCGCCCGCCTACCTCCGCTTCCCCCACCTCCACGGCGACCTCCTGTGCTTCGCAGCCGAGGACGACCTCTGGGTGGCCCCCCTCGTACCCCCCGGCCACCGCCCCGACCACGCCCGGCGCCTCACCGTGGACCGCACCAAGGTCGGCCACCCCCGCTTCTCCCCCGACGGCCAACACATCGCTTATACCACCTGGCGCAGCCTCGACCCCGAGATCCACCTGGCCCCGGTGGACGGCGGCCCCGCGCGCAGGCTCAGCCACTGGGGCTCCCCGGACACCCGGGTCTGCGGCTGGACCCCGCACGAGAACTCCCCCAACTCCCACGACATCGCGCCCCACATCCTGGCCGTCGCCTCCCACGGCCAGCCCTTCTCCCACTTCTCCTGGGCCTACACCCTGCCCACCGACGGCAGCCCCGGCGCCAAACTCCCCTGGGGCCCGGTCTCCGACATCGCGGTCGCGGACATCGACGGCGAGCGCCGTACGCTCCTGCTCACCGGCACGCCCCCGCACGAGCCCGCCGCGTGGAAGCGCTACCGCGGCGGCGCGACCGGCCGCCTGTGGCTGCACGGCAAGCGACTGCTGCCCGACATCGGCGGCCACCTGGACTGCCCGATGTTCGTGGGCGGACGTATCGCGTTCCTGTCCGACCACGAGGGCGTGGGCAACCTCTACTCCTGCCGGTACGACGGCACCGACCTGCGCCGCCACACCGACCACGACGCGTTCTACGCCCGGCACGCGTCCAGCGACGGCACACGTGTCGTCTACCAGTGCGCGGGCGACCTGTGGCTGGTCGACGACCTGTCCCCCGTCGCCGTCCCGCGCCGCCTCGACGTCCGCCTCGGCGGCCCCCGGGCCGGCCGCCGCAGGTATCAGGTGCCGGCCGCCAGCAACGTGGACGGCCTCTCCGTGGACACCACAGGCCGCGCGAGCGCCGTGGTGGTGCGCGGCAGCCTGTACTGGCTGACCCACCGCGACGGCCCGGCGCGCACGATCGCGGACAACCCGGGAGTACGGGCCCGCCTGCCGGAAATGCTCGGCAGCGGCGGCCAGGTCGCGTACGTCACAGACGCCGAGGGCGAGGACGCGATCGAGATCGGCTACCTCCCGCGGGCCAGCGGCGACCGCGCACCGCGCCGCCTTGCCTCCGGCGAGCTGGGCCGCGTACACGAGATGGTGCCGGACCCGGAGGGCGAACGGATCGCGATCGCCTCGCACGACGGCCGCCTGCTCCTGATCGACGCGACAGAAGCCACAGACCCACCAACCCCAGACCTCACCACAGACCCCTCGAACCCACCGAACCCACCGAACCCACACCACACCCCAGACCCACCCAACCCGCACCCCACCACCGTCACCGAACTGATCCGCTCCACCAACGGCCCCGTCCGCGACCTGGCGTTCTCCCCGGACGGCGCCTGGCTGACCTGGTCCCACCCCGGCATCGGCCGCTCACTGCGCCAGATCAAGATGGCGCGCATCGAGACCCGTCAGATCGTCGACGTCACCAACGGCCGCTTCGAGGACGAGAACCCGGTGTTCACGAGCGACGGCCGCTACCTCGCGTTCCTCTCCTGGCGCGGTTTCGACCCGGTGTACGACGTCCACACCGGCGACCTGTCGTTCCCCCTCGGGTGCCGCCCCTACCTGGTCCCGCTGTCCTCGGCGACCCCGTCCCCCTTCGCCCTGTCCCCCGACGGCCGCCCGGCGGCGGGCGGCCTGGACCCGTCGGACAGCCTGGCCGAGAGCGACGGCGACAGCGGCGGCGGTAGCGAGAGCTCGACGGTCCTGGTCGAAATAGAGGGCCTGCCCAACCGCGTGACCCCGTTCCCCGTCTCGGCGTCGAAGTACTCCGGCCTGCACGCGGTGAGCGGCGGCGGACTGGTCTGGCTGCGCTGGCCCATCTCGGGCGCGCTGGGGGAGACGTTCGCCAACCCGGCGGACATGTCGGGCCGCCCCACGCTCGAACACTTCAACATCACCAAGGCGCGCAAGTCCGAACTGGTCGACCACCTGGACTGGTTCGCGGTGAGCGGCGACGGCACGCGCCTGGTGGTGATGGACGAGGGCGAGCTGCGCGCCGTACCCGCGACCGAGTCGGGCGACAACGACAGCACGGTCTACCTCGACCTGCGCCGCATCCTGCACGAGGTCGACCCGGAGGCGGAGTGGCGCCAGGCGTACGCGGAGGCGGGCCGCATCATCCGGGCGTACTTCTGGGAGCCGCAGATGTGCGGCATCGACTGGGACGCGATCCTGGACCAGTACCGCCCGCTGCTCGACCGCGTCGCGTCCCCCGACGAGTTCGCGGACCTGCTCCGCGAGGTGCTGGGCGAGCTCGGCACCTCGCACGCGTACGTCTCCGCGGCGCGCCGCAACGAGGGCCCGCCGCACTACCAGCGGCCGATAGGCCTGCTCGGCGCGAACTTCGTCTGCCGGGACGGGGCATGGCTGGTGCGGCGGATCCTGCCGGGCGAGTCGTCGGACTCCAAGGCGCGCTCGCCGCTGGCCGGCACCGGCATCCGCGAGGGCGCGGTGCTCACCCACATCGACGGCCGCCCGGTGGACCCGGTGGCCGGCCCGTACCCGTTGCTCTCGGCGGCCGGCGGCACGACGGTGGAGCTGACGTTCCGGCCGGCGGAGGGCGAAGGCGGCCGGGCCCGCAGAGTCGCGATCGTCCCGCTGATCGACGAACGCCCGCTGCGCTACCAGGACTGGGTTGCCAAACGGCGGGAAGTCGTCCGGGAGCTGAGCGGCGGCCAGTGCGGCTATCTGCACATCCCCGATATGGGCGGCTCGGGCTGGGCCCAGTTCAACCGCGATCTGCGGATGGAGGTCTCCCGCCCGGCGCTGATCGTCGACGTACGCGGCAACGCGGGCGGCCACATCAGCGAACTGGTGGTGGAGAAGCTCACCCGCACCATCGTCGGCTGGGACCTGACCCGGGACGCGCAACCGGTCTCGTACGCCTCGAACGCTCCTCGGGGCCCGGTCGTCGCCCTCGCCGACGAAGCGACGTCATCCGATGGCGACATGATCACGGCGGCGTTCAAACTGCTGGGCCTCGGCCCGGTGGTGGGCCAGCGCACCTGGGGCGGAGTGGTCGGCATGACGGGCCGCCACACGCTGGGCGACGGCACGGTGATCACGGTGCCGATGAACGCGGCGTGGTTCGACGCGTACGGCTGGTCGGTCGAGAACCACGGCGTGGAGCCGGACATGGAGGTGTTGCGCACCCCCCTCGACTGGGCGGAGGGCCGCCACGCCCAACTCGACGACGCGGTCCAACTGGCCCTGGACCTCCTGTCGGCCCGCCCGGCGGCCACCCCTCCGACGTATGCGGACACCCCCGACAAGTCCCGCCCGAAACTGCCGCCGCGCGATCGGAGCCCGTCCGGCGACTGAGGTGGCCGAGGAACACGCCGACGGACTCCACGCACACCGAAGGGGTGCACCCGGACCGGATGCACCCCTTACGTCCTGGTGCGCGATAGGGGACGGGCCCGCGACGCCGGCTACGGCACCTCGCCGCGTTGGCGAAACTCCCTGATAGCTCCGCTATGAGGACGCTCCGCCGCCTTGCGATGCACCGCATCCGACGCCGCAGGCTGATCCGCCCCTATCGCGCACCAGGCCGTTAGCGCTACCTCTCAGGCCCGGTTCGGCTCCCGGCCGGTCACGCCCCGCTCGCCCTCCATGACGTCCCGGTCCGCGTCCCGGTCCATGTCACGGTCCCGCGCCGGCCGGCCGCGCTCCGACGCCTCGTCCCGGGGGTTGACCTTCGTCGGCTTCGCCGGCTTCGCCTGTTCGGCCATGTGGCGCGCCTTGTCCTTGAACTGGTCCGCAATGCCCATGAGATGCACTCCTGGAGGAACGTGAAGGATGTGGGTGAGGCCCCGGGGGGGCGCTGCCCCCTCGGGCCAGGACCAGCCTCACACGACCGGACATTCAGTGCATTTCGATCATCACCCTCATGCGCCCGCCCCGGTGCCGGCTCCCGTCGCCGCTCCCGTCCCCGCCGCCGCCGAGCCGGACGTACGCGCCTTCTCGTCCGCCTCGCCGCCCGCCCCGACGAGCCCCTTCCCGACCCCTGCCAGGCGCGGCGCGAAGCGCTTCATCTCGCGCTGGCCGACCACGCCGATGATCGCCGGCAGGTATCCCCGTACAGACTGCATCCCCCGCAGCCACCACTGCGCGTACACGTGGGAGGAACGGCGCTCGATCCCGGCGACGATCCGGTCCACGGCGGGGCCGAGCGGATACGTCCGGTTCGACGGCCAGGGGAGCCGGCCGCGAAGCTCGCGCATGGCCTCGTCCTCGTCCGCGCCCCGGACCATGTCCGTGTCGGTCCACGACAGATATCCGACGCCCACCCGCACCCCGCGATAGCCGACCTCGGCGCGCAGCGAGTGCGCGAACGCCTCGACGCCCGACTTCGACGCGCAGTACGCCGTCATCATCGGCGCCGGCGTGATCGCGGCCAGCGACGCGATCTGGAGGAAGTAACCGCGGCTCTCGATCAGTACGGGCAGGAACGCCCGCCCCGTCACCGCGCTGCCGATCAGATTCACCTCGATCACCCGCCGCCAGGACTCGGGATCGGAGTCCACGAACGGCCCGCCGGAGGCCACCCCCGCGTTGGCGACGACGATGTCGACCTTCCCGAAGCGCTCCTTGACCTCGCGCGCGACCCGCGCCATCGCCTCGTGGTCGGTGACATCGGCGTGCCACCAGTGCGCGTCCGCGTGCAGCCGCGCCGCCACCTGCTTCAGCTCGTCCGGCTCCAGGCCGACCAGCGCCACCTTCGCCCCGCGCGCCGACAGTTTGCGGGCCAGCAGCTCACCGACCCCGCGCGCGGCGCCCGTGACGACCGCGACCTGTCCCTCAAGGCTCTGCCTGCTGCTCATACGGCGTGCTCCTTCGCTTCGTTACAGCCCCCGAAGACGACGGGGACGACGTACGTACGCACCAGTTCGCGGAGTTTCGCGGTGACGGCCTCCGGCGCCTCGATCGGCGTCATGTGGCCCACGCCGGTCAGCTCGGTCAGCCCCAGCGACTGCGGCAGGGCGGCCACGACCGCCCGCGCGTGCACTGGCGGAGTCAGCCGGTCCGCGCTCCCCGCGACGACGGCCGTGGGTACGTCCAGCTCCCGCAGTCCGGTGGCGAGGTCGAGCTCCCCGAGCACATGCGACCAGGCCACGCGCGCCGCGCGCGGGCAGGCATGGACGATACGCGCGCACTCAGCCACCCGCTCGTCAGACGCCCCCGGCCCCATCGTCGCGTACTTGAGGATCTTCCTGGAGATCGGTGTGACCGGTCCGAGCGGCACACGCGCCCCGAGCACCGCGCGCGTGATCCGGGTGCGTATCCGACCGGCCCGCATCGGCAGGATGAGCGACTCGTCGACCAGCCGCGAGCTGCCCGTGCTGCACAGCAGTGCGGCGGCCGCGTGCGCACGGAACCCGGGCCGCCCGCCGGACGCCATGATCGTCATGCCGCCCATGGAGTGCCCGGCCACCACCGCCCGCTCACCGGGGCCGAGCGCGGCGGCGAGCACCGCTTCGAGGTCGTCGGCGAGCGCGTCCGTGCTGTAGCCGCGCGGCTCCGCGGCGGGGGAACGGCCGTGGCCGCGCTGGTCGTACAGCACGACCCGGTGCTCACCGGCGAGTTCGCGGACCTGCGCAGCCCAGAAGAGCGTCGAGCAGGTCCAGCCGTGGGCCAGGACGACCGCGGGTGCGCCGTCCGGCCCGTACACCTCGACGTGCAGCCGTGATCCGTCGGCGGAGACGGCGGTCAGCTCGCGGGACGGCACCAGCGTCTCGCCGGGCGCCTTCATCAACCGGCTCATGCGACGGCCTCCGTCACACCGGCACCGGCACCCGCACCCGCACCGCCCCCGCCGACGGCATCAGCCACCGCCCCGGCCTCGGCGTGCTCCCGGACCCGGATCACCTCGTACTCCGCGAGGTTCACCTCCCGGGTCGCCCGCCGGAACTCACTCGGCGTGCCCGGCCAGATGGTGGTGTTGCGCCCGTTCGCGTCCAGGTACCAGCTGTCGCAGCCGCCCGTGTTCCACACGGTCCGCTTCATCCGCTCCTGCACCCGCCGGTTCCACGCGTGCACACCCGAAGCGCGCGCCCCCAGCGCCACCTTCCCGCCCAGGACCCGCAACTGCCGCAGGTAGTCAGCCATGTAGTTCAGCTGTGACTCGATCATCAGGATCATCGAGCTGTTCCCGAGGCCCGTGTTGGGCCCGATGATCGACATCCAGTTGGGGAAGCCGGCCGCGGTCGCGCCGCGCAGCGACTCCATCCCGTCCTTCCACGCCTCGGCGAGTGTGATGCCGTCCGCGCCGACCACCCGTTCGGCGATCGGCAGGTCGGTGACGTGGAAGCCCGTACCGAAGATGATCGCGTCAACCTCGGCCTCGGTGCCGTCGGCCGCGACGACCGTCGATCCCCGCACCTCCCGGAGACCGGAGGCGACCACGTCGACGTTCTGCCTCGCGAGCGCCGGGTAGTACGCGCTCGACAGCAGGATGCGCTTGCAGCCGATCCGGTACGACGGTGTCAGCTTGGCCCGCAGCTCCGGGTCCTTGATCGCCTTGGCCATGTTGGCCTTGGCCAGCGACTCGATGGCCCCGAGCTGGTTGGGATGCTTGGTGAACGCGGTGACCTGCAGCTCCCGAATCCCGAACAGCAGCCCGCGCCGCGCCTTCCCGGTGATGGGCAGCTGCCGGTGGAGCCACCGCTCGGCCCCGCTGATCGCCCGGTCCACGCGGGGCATCACCCACGGCGGGGTGCGCTGGAAGAGCGTCAGTTTCGCCACGTCGGGCTGGATCGAGGGCACGATCTGGATCGCGGACGCCCCGGTCCCGATCATCGCGACCCGCTTGCCGCGCAGGTCGTAGTCGTGGTCCCACCGCGCCGAGTGGAAGACCTTGCCGGGGAACCCGGCGAGCCCGGGGACGTCCGGGACCTTCGGGTCCGAGAGAGGCCCGGTCGCCGACACCACCACGTCGGCGGTGATCACACCCCGCGAGGTCTCGATCTCCCAGCGCAGCTCGTCCGCGTCCCAGTGCATCAGCCGCACCTCGTGGTTCAGCCTGATGTGCGGCCGCAGCCCGAAGGCGTCGGTGACGTGCTCCAGGTACGCCCTGATGTGCCGCTGCCCCGAGAAGGTACGCGGCCAGTCGGGGTTGGGCGCGAAGGAGAACGAGTACAGATGGGACGGTACGTCGCACGCGCAGCCCGGGTAGCTGTTGTCCCGCCACGTGCCGCCGACCGAATCGGCGCGCTCCAGGACGACGAAGTCGCTGATCCCCTCGCGGCGCAGCCGGACCGCGGCCCCCAGGCCGCCGAATCCGGATCCGATCACCGCCACTCGTACGTGCTCGTGCTCGGCCATGCCGACGCCTCCCGCGATCCACAACCCCGCCAGCAATCACTGGCACGATTCGGAGAGTAGAACAGGTCCGTACTCATGGGTAGTGGGACGACCGGATCAGTTCACATCGCCGGGCACCGCCACGGCTGGCGCGGCCGCGACCGGCACGACCACAACTGACGCGACCACGACTGGCACGGCCGCCGTCGGCAGAACATAGGCTTCCCCCGTGACTGAGGGAGCAGCGCCGCGCGAGTACCGCATGGAGGAGCTGGCCAGGGAGGCCGGCATCACCGTGCGCACCCTGCGCTTCTACCGCGAGCGCAAACTGCTGCCCCCGCCGCGCCGCGAGGGCCGTATCGCCTGGTACGACGGCCACCACCTGGCCCGCCTGCGCACCATCGCCGCGCTGCTGGAGCGCGGACACACCCTGAACGGCATCGCGGACCTCGCCACGACCTTCGAGAGCGGCCGCGACGTGGGCGAACTGCTCGGCCTGGGCGAGGCCGGAGCCCCCGCCACCTGGTCCGAGGAGACCCCGGTCCGCCTCACCCCCGAGGCCCTCGCGGACCACTTCGCGGGCGAGGTCACCCCGGAGAACCTCGGCGCTGCGCTCGACCTCGGCTACCTCGCCACCGACGGCGACGAGATCGTCCACATCAGCCGCCGCCTGCTGGACGTGTCGGCGGCCCTGGTGCGCGAGGGAGTGCCCCTGGCCGCCGTGCTCCGGGCGGGCCGCGAGGTCCGGGAGCACACGACGGCGATGGCGGAGGTCTTCGCCGCCATGATCCGCTCGCACCTGGGGGAGGGCGAGCCGGGTGACGACACGGCGGGCGGCGCGGCGGTCGCCGCGGCGAGCGGCACTGCGGACAGCGCGGCGGACAGCGCGGCGGGCGCCACTCCCGCCGCATCGCTGGAACGCCTGCGCCCGCTCGCCAAGAGCGTCGTCGACGCCGAGCTGTCGATGGCCCTGGACCGCCTGATCAGGTCCGAGAAGGACACCTGAAGGCGACCTCGGCACCCCGGAGAGGCCCACCCCCAAGCGCCTAGCGTTCGAAGACCGCTGTGACCGGCGCATGGTCCGACCAGCGCAGGTCGTAGCTCGTCGCCCGCTCGACGTACGCCTTGACCGCCCGCCCGGCCAGCCCCGGAGTCGCCACCGCGTAGTCGATGCGCCAGCCCGAGTCGTTGCCGAAGGCCTTCCCCCGGTAGGACCACCAGGTGTACGGCCCGTCCTGCTCGGGGTGCAGCGCCCGCACCACGTCGACGTACGCCGCCTCCTCGAACACCCGGGTCAGCCAGGCGCGCTCCTCCGGCAGGAACCCGGAGGACTTGCGGTTCGCCTTCCAGTTCTTGAGGTCGGCCTCGTGGTGGGCGATGTTCCAGTCACCGCACACCAGCACCTCGCGACCGTCCGCCGCCGCGCGCTCCCTGAGTTCCTTCAGGTACGGCAGGAACGCGTCCATGAACCGCACCTTCTCGTCCTGCCGCTCGGTGCCGACCTCCCCCGAGGGCAGATACAGGCTGGCGACCGTGACGCCGGGCAGGTCCGCCTCGACGTACCTGCCGCTGCCGTCGAACTCCGCGCTACCGAACCCGACCCGCACCCGGTCCGGCGCCCGCCGCGTGTAGAGCGAGACGCCGGCCCGGCCCTTGGCGGCGGCGGGGGCGTGCACAACGTGCCAGCCCTCGGGGTCACGCACCTCCGCCGGGAGCTGCTGCGGCTCGGCCCGTACCTCCTGGAGGCAGACCACATCGGCGGAGGTTGTGGCCAGCCACGGCACGAAGCCCTTCTTGGCGGCGGCGCGCAGGCCATTGACATTCACGGAGGTCACAGTCAGCATCCGGGGCACAATACAGACATCGGGCAGCGCCCCACACGGCCGTGCCCCATACCGCACTCCCGCATAGAAGTACGATACTCCGCATGCATATCCACACACGCCCCTACGACCACCCCGACGCCCTCAAGCTCGAAGCCCAAGTGCAGCAGGAGTACCGGGAGCGCTACAACGGCGAGGGGGACACGACGCCGCTCGACCCCACCATGTTCGAGCCACCGGGCGGCCTCTACCTCCTCGTGTACGACGCCCAGGACCGCCCCGTCGCCACCGGCGGCTGGCGGGCCCAGGACACGAACGGCGAGGGGTACGCGGACGGCGACGCCGAGCTCAAGCGCATGTACGTCATCCCCGAGTGCCGGGGCCTCGGCCTGGCCCGCCGCGTCCTCGCCGCCCTGGAGGCCGACGCCGTCGCGGCCGGCCGCACCCGGATGGTCCTGGAGACCGGCACCGAGCAGCCGGAGGCCATCGCCCTCTACACGTCGAGCGGTTACGCCCCGACCGAAAAGTTCGGCCACTTCCGCGAGTACGAGGACAGCCGCTGCTTCGCCAAGCCGCTGACGGCAGCAGTCGCCCCATCGCGATCCGCGTGACGGACAGGACGCGTGTGCGTCCATGGCGTCAGCTCCTGCGGACGCCCCGGATCCCTTCCGCCAGCTCCCCCGCGAGGGCCCGCACGGCGGCCAGCCCGGCCGCCGGGTCCGGTGCGTCCAGCAGGAGCTTCACGAAGGCCGAGCCGACGATCACCCCGTCGGCGAAGCCGGCGACCTCCCTGGCCTGGACGGCGTTGGAGACCCCGAGCCCGGCACGTCTCCAGCACCCGAACCACCCCCCGAATCCTCCGCCGACGCCCTCCGAGCCACAACCCAAGGACCCGCCCGCGTTCGGAGACCTCGAACAGACCCCAGAAACGACGAAATCCCGCCCGATCAACAGATCGGACGGGAACTCGTCAACCGTTCCAGAACTAAATCAAGAACAGTCGTGCGGTGGACCTGTGGGGATTTGAACCCCAGACCCCCTCGATGCGAACGAGGTGCGCTACCAGACTGCGCCACAGGCCCTTGCAACGAGTGAAACTTTAGCATCTCGATCGGGGTGCTCGGAAATCGGTTCTCCGCAGGTCATTCGTCGGTCACTCGTTGGCCGCGCGCGGCCGGTCGCCCTCGTCGAACTGGTCGAAGAGCGGCGTGCGGCCGCGGCCCCGTTCGCGTTCCCGTTCGCGGCGGCCGGGGCTGACCCGCCGGTGCTGCTCCTGGTTCTCGGCGGGCGGGGGCTCGGGGGCGGGCGTGGGTTCGGCGGTGCTGGAGCGGGCCGAACTCCACGTGCCGGGGTCGCCGAAGTCGACGCTGCCGGTGGCACGCGGGGCGACCGGGGCGGTGACGTAGGTGGGCAGCGGGACCGGGACCGGGTCCCAGCTCTCGCCCCGGGCCGCTCCGCGCTCACGTTCGCGCTGCTGGTCCACCCACTCCGCGTGGTCCGTTTGCTCCACGAGCGCGCGCCGGCCCGCCTCCTGCGGGGAGACGGCGGGCGCGGGTTCGGGTTCGGGGCGTACGACGGGCTCCTCGCCGGGCTCGGCCGAAACCGCCCGGCGCCCCGGGTGTGGACGACGCTCGCGCAGCCGCTGCGCCGCGACCTCGGCCCTGCGGCGGTCCATGGTGAAGGCGAAACGCCGCCGCTCGGTGGTCCGCAGATGCACGATGTACGCGCTCAGCAGTACGGCGGGCACAGCCGGCGCCCACAGGAACCGGAGCCCGCTGACAGCGGCGACGATCGTGCCCATGGTGAAGGCGAGGAAGAGGATCATTGTGGTGCGCCGGCGGCGGGCGAGGACCTTGGAGCGCCGGGCGCGTTCGGCGGCGGCGCCCGCGGTGCGCGCGTTCCGTTCTTCGCGTACGCGCTCCCGGTCCGCCTCGCGGGTGCCATGCCGGGCGGTCTCGTCGCGCACGCCGTCGCGCGCGCCTTCCCGTACGCCGGTGCGCCCGGCGGCCGGGCGGTCGGGCCGGCGTTCGGTGTGGGTTCCGGCTTGCGTCGGGGGCACGGCGGAGTGCCGGACGTCGACGGTACCCATTCGGTCCGTGACGGCATCCGGTTCCACGTCGGGTTCCGCCTCGCCTTCGGCGCGGTCCCGCAGCTCCTTGGCGTACCGGCGCTCCATCGCCGCCCGTCCGGACAGCAGCCGGATGGCGGTGCTGAAGCGTTCCGTCGGACGGGCTTCGTTGAGCTCGTCTTGCCTGCGGAGCCACATCGGCACCAAGTAGGCGGCCCAGGCCCCGACGATGACTGCGTAAATGAGGCCGCTGCTGCTCACACCCCTCACCGTAGAGGGGTTCACGCAACCCCATCCGCCAATTGGGCCGGTGTGTCGCACGATCTGGCTGATAACTCGAACTTTTTTTGTGACTGATCGGATCAACAGGCTGCTTTACGGGTCCTTTTGCAGTCGACTCGCAGCTCTCAGCGATCAAATTCGAACATGAATTTGATTTATGGGATGTGCTGAGGTCGCGCCCGGTGCCAACGGGTCAGCAGTCCCTCGGGGATCTCCTCGGCCGTGAGGGCGAAGACCAGATGGTCGCGCCATCCTCCGTCGATGTGCAGATATCGGGGCCGGACCCCCTCCTCGCGGAAACCGAGTTTCTCCACGACTCTGCGGCTGGGCGCGTTCTCCGGGCGAATGCAGACCTCCATGCGGTGCAGCCCGACGGTACGGAAACAGTGGTCGACGGCGAGGGCGACAGCCGTGGGGACCACACCGCGGCCCGCCACCTCGCGGTCCACCCAGTAGCCGACGTGCCCCGAGCACATCGACCCCCAGGTGATCCCGGCAACCGTCAGCTGGCCCACCAGACGCCCCTGGTACTCAATGACGAAGGGCAGCATCCGCCCCGCGTGCGCCTCGGCGCGCAGATGGCGGACCATCTGACGGTACGTCGGCCGCTGGGCCACCGGCCCCGACGGCGCGGGCGGCGGGACGGTGGCCTCCCAGGGCCGCAGCCAGTCGCGGTTGCGCTGGTTGACCTCGCGCCACACACCGTGGTCGCGCAGCTTTATCGGGCGGAGGGCGACATCGCCGTCCGCCAGCTCGACGGGCCAGGACGCAGCGTTCAGCTCGTGCTCCCGGGTCCGGGCCCTGTGGGGTGGTCGCCGCCCCGCAGCTGGTCCACGGCATGCACCAGCAGGCGCCCCAGGACCGCGAGCCCGTCGCGTACGCCGCCGGTGGAGCCGGGGAGGTTCACGATCAGGGTGCGCCCGGCGACGCCGGCCAGGCCGCGGGAGAGCGCCGCGGTGGGGACCTTCGCCAGGCCCTCGGCGCGGATGGCCTCGGGGATGCCGGGCACCTCGTAGTCGAGGATCCGGCGGGTGGCGTCCGGGGTGCGGTCGGTCGGGGAGATGCCGGTGCCGCCGGTGGTCAGGATGACGTCGTACGCCGCTTCGACTCCGGCCCGCAGGGCCTGCTCCACGGGGTCGCCGTCCGGGACGACCTGTGGGCCTTCGACCGCGAAGCCCAGGGCGCGCAGGCCGTTGGCCAGGATCGGGCCGCCCTTGTCGGCGTAGACCCCGGCGGAGGCCCGGTTGGAGGCCGTGACGACCAGGGCGCGGCGCGGCGGATACGCCTGCGCCTGCGGCGGCTCGGGGGCCGATGCGGGAGCGGCGGCCGCCGGTTCGTGGCCGTGGCCGTGGCCGTAGACGTCACCGGCGCGGGGCGCGGGGCTCATGCCCGGCTCCAGTCGCCGGACTTGCCGCCCGTCTTCTCCTCGACCCGCACGTCGGTGATGACCGCGCCCTTGTCGACCGCCTTCACCATGTCGATCACGGTGAGCGCGGCGACCGTCACGGCGGTCAGGGCCTCCATCTCGACGCCGGTGCGGTCCGTGGTGCGGACCGTCGCGGCGATCTCGACGGCGTCGTCGGCGACCACCAGGTCCAGCTTCACGCCGGACAGGGCGAGCGGGTGGCAGAGCGGGATCAGGTCGGGGGTGCGCTTTGCACCCATGATTCCGGCGATACGGGCGGCGGCGAGGGCGTCCCCCTTGGGGACGCCCTCGCCGCGCAGCAGCTCGACGACGCGCGGCGCGACAAGGACGCGTCCGGTGGCGCGGGCGGTGCGCGCGGTGACGTCCTTGGCCGAGACGTCGACCATGCGGGCCGCGCCCGCCTCGTCGATGTGCGTGAGCCGTTGGTGCGTACTCATTGTGTGTGGCGCTCCGGGTCAGGGCGGGTGAGCGTGTGAGGGCAGACACGCTACCCGCACCCGGCCCCGGTCACCCGAGCAGGACCACGTCGACCTCGGTGCCGGGCTCGGCCTCGGTGGTGTCCTCCGGGACCGTGATCAGGGCGTTGGCGTGGGCGAGGGCCGCGATCAGGTGCGATCCGGTGCCGCCGACAGGGGTGACGGTGCCCGATTCCTCGTCGTACCTCCCCCGCAGGAACTGGCGCTTACCGGCCGGGGAGGTCAGGGGCCGGTCCGCGCTCAGCGTGGCGCGGACCCTGGGGCGGTGCACGTCGGCCAGGCCCATCAGGGCGCGGATGGCCGGGCGGACGAAGAGCTCGAAGGAGACGTACGACGAAACCGGGTTGCCGGGGAGGGCCAGCAGGGGGGTGTGGTCGGGGCCGATCGAGCCGAAGCCCTGGGGCTTGCCTGGCTGCATGGCCAGCTTGCGGAAGTCGATGCCGCTGCCCGGCTCGTCCTCGTCGCCGACGGACGACAGGGCCTCCTTGACCACGTCGTACGCGCCGACGCTGACCCCGCCGGTCGTGACGATCATGTCAGCGCGGATCAGCTGGTCCTCGATGGTGGCGCGCAGCGTCTCGGCGTCGTCGGTGACGGCCCCGACGCGGTAGGCGATGGCGCCGGCGTCGCGGGCGGCCGCGGTGAGGGCGAAGCTGTTGGAGTCGTAGATCTGGCCCGCGGCCAGCACTTCCCCGGGCTGGACCAGTTCGCTTCCGGTCGACAGGACGACGACGCGGGGGCGCGGCCTGACCTTGACGGTGGCGCGGCCGATGGCGGCGAGCAGGCCGATCTGGGGCGGGCCGACGACCGTACCCGCTTCCAGGGCGAGATCACCGGGCTGGACGTCGCTGCCGCGCGCGCGGACGTGGGCCCGCGCCTCGGCGGAACGGAAGACGCAGACTTCGCCGGACGCTCCCTCGGGTGCGTCCCGCGCCGAGCGCATGGTGGTCGCGGCGCCGCCGCCGCTGCCGCCGTCGGTCCACTCGACCGGGACGACGGCCTCGGCGCCGGGCGGCAGGGGGGCGCCCGTCATGATGCGGGCGGCCTGGCCGGGGCCGACCTTCAGCATCTCGCCGCTGCCCGCGGCGACGTCCCCGATCACCGTCAGGACGGCGGGGAACTCCTCGCTCGCTCCGGCCACATCAGTCGTACGGACGGCGTATCCGTCCATCGAGCTGTTGTCGAAGGGAGGGAGTGCGACCTGGACCGTGACGTCCTCGACGAGGACGCACCCCTGTGCGTCGGGGAGTTGCAGCTCGATGGGTTCGAGCGGCTTCACCGCGGCGAGGATGTCCTCAAGGTGCTCGTCCACCGACCAGATCGTGCTGCTCACGGCCTTTACATCTCCTCGGTCACATAACTGCGCAGCCAGGTCCGGAACTCCGGCCCCAGGTCTTCACGTTCGCATGCGAGTCTGACAATGGCACGCAGGTAGTCGCCCCGGTCACCGGTGTCATAGCGGCGGCCCTTGAAGACCACGCCGTGCACGGGGCCGCCGGCCTTCTCGTCGTCGGCCAGTTGCTGGAGGGCGTCGGTGAGCTGGATCTCGCCGCCGCGGCCGGGTTCGGTGGTGCGCAGTATGCCGAAGACGGCGGGGTCCAGTACATAACGCCCGATGATGGCGTAGTTGCTGGGGGCGTCCGCCGCGTCGGGCTTCTCGACCAGGCCCGTGACGCGTACGACGTCGGCCTCGGAGGTCGGCTCGACGGCCGCCGATCCGTACATGTGGATCTGTGCGGGGTCGACCTCCATGAGGGCGACGACGCTGCCGCCGTGCTGCTCCTGGATCTCGATCATCCGGGACAGCAGCGGGTCGCGCGGGTCGATCAGGTCGTCACCGAGCAGTACGGCGAAGGGCTGGTCGCCGACGTGCGGGGCGGCGCACAGGACGGCGTGGCCGAGGCCCTTGGGGTCGCCCTGGCGGACATAGTGCATGGTGGCGAGGTCGCTCGACTCCTGCACCCGGCGCAGGCGTTCGGCGTCGCCCTTGCGGCCGAGGGCCGACTCCAGCTCGTAGTTGCGGTCGAAGTGATCCTCCAGGGGGCGCTTGTTGCGGCCGGTCACCATGAGGACGTCGGAGAGGCCCGCGGTCACGGCCTCCTCGACCACGTACTGGATGGCGGGCTTGTCGACGACGGGCAGCATCTCCTTGGGAGTGGCCTTGGTCGCCGGCAGAAACCTGGTGCCGAGGCCGGCGGCGGGGATGACGGCCTTACTGATCCGGGGGGGCTGAGTCATGGTCAGACGATATCCGTAACGTATGTGCGGAAGGTTCGATTTCAGGCGATAAAATATTTTACGAGGCATTTGCGAGGCCACCGTGATGAATGAACAGCCTGACAAGACAGGGTTGCGAAAAGAACTCCTGGACATGAGATCCCGGTTGACCAGGAATGACGTCGAGAAGGCCGCCTCAGTTCTGGCCCGCAACGCACTGGTTCTGCCGGAGCTCGCCGACGCCCGGACCGTCGCTGCGTACGTGTCCATCGGGAGTGAACCGGGCACCCGCGCGCTGCTCGACGCGCTGCGCGCGCGGGGCGTACGCGTCCTGCTTCCCGTACTCCTCGCGGACAACGATCTGGACTGGGCCGTCTACGAGGGCCCGCAGTGCCTCGCGCCCGCCCGGCTCGGGCTTCTGGAGCCCGCGGGCACCCGGCTCGGGGTACAGGCGGTGCTGGAGGCGGACGCCGTACTGCTGCCGGGGCTCGCCGTCGACGGTCGCGGGGTGCGGCTCGGACGGGGCGGCGGCTCGTACGACCGGGTGCTGGCGCGGCTGGACGCGGCGGACGCGCATCCGCACCTGGTGGTGCTGCTGTACGACGACGAGGTGGTCGTACGGGTCCCCAGGGAACCGCACGACCACCTCGTGAGCGCCGTGGTGACGCCGGGCGGTGTCCGGCGCCTTGGCCTCGATCCACCGGCGTGACGTCTGTGGATCGAGGATTACGGTCTGAGCACCAGTTTGTCGGTGGTGGACTCCTCGACCGCCGCGTCACCGTACGACCAGTCGAGCAGCTCGCCCCTGGCCCACTTGTCGGTCTGGTCGGTGTAGTGCGCGCTGTACGCGTGGCCCGAGGCACCGGCGAGGTTGATCCACCGGGAACGGTCGAGGTTGCCGAGGTTGACGACCATGCGCATGGACGGCACCCAGACGACCTCGTAGCCGCCGGACGCGTTCCAGCCGGTGGCGTTGACCGTGGCCTCGCCGCCGCCCAGGTTCCACGGGCCCCGGTTGAGGAGCCACTGGACGGCGCCGGGGCCGCTGGTGCCCAGGGTCTGGTTCGTCAGCGTCAGCTGGTGCAGACGGCCCCAGCTCCAGGAGTCGACGTCCTTGCCCAGCTTGGCCGTCAGCTCCCAGCGGGCGTCCTTGAGGGCGCGGGCCAGCAGGTCGTCACGGGTTTCGGTCGCCGGGTCCAGGCGGGTGTTCGGCGCCTGCCACCATTCGCTCTTCTCGTCCTTGAGCATCCCCCGGACGACCTCGAACCAGCGGTCGCCGCCGTCCGGCTGCGCCGAGTCGCCGGCCCGCCGGCCGCACTCACGCACCCGCTGGCCGGGGTCGTCGACCGGCCCCGTGCCGTCGGCGGGGCGGACGCTCAGGCACTGTCCCTTGACCCGCAGTTCCTTCGGCAGCTTGTTGCCGAAGGCGAGCTTGAGGACGTTGCGCCACACCGCGTTGAAGTACGCGGCGGCCGCGGAGTCCGGATCCTGGGTGTAGTCCCAGCCCTCCAGGAGCTTCTGCGTCTCCCGGACGTTCGGGTCCGACACGTCGATCTTCAGCAGGTGGGGCGTGAGCAGCTTGGCGATCTCGCTGCTGTTGTCCATCTGCATGGTGCGCATGTCGTCGGTGGAGATCTTGCCGCCGTCGGCGATCTTCGACTCGATGAGGTCGGTGATGCGCTGGCTGCGGGCGCCGTAGCCCCAGTCCTCGGTGAGGAGGTAGGGGTACTTCTCCTTGTCGATCACGGCCTGGTTGGCGGTGACGATGTAGCCGCGCTTCGGGTTGTACTCGTACGGCAGCTCGGCCTGCGGGATGTAGCCCTTCCAGCGGTTGCGGGGGTCCCAGCCGGCGGTGGGCATTGCGCCGTCTCCGCCGGCGCTGCGCACCGGGATGCGGCCGGGCGCCTGGTACCCGATGTTGCCGGCCGTGTCGGCGTAGATGAGGTTCTGCGAGGGGACCTCGAAGTGGGCGGCGGCGGCCCGGAAGGACTTGAAGTCCGTGGCGCGGTTCAGCTCGAACACGGCGTCCATGGACTTGCCGGGCATCAGCGCGGTCCACTTCAGTGAGACCCCGTAGCCGTCACCGCGGTCGGGAGCGGCGTTGTCCACCGGCGCCTTCTCACCGACCGTCCCGAGTTCGCCGCTCCGGTCGGAGAGCAGCGGGCCGTTGCCCGTGGAGCGGACCGTGATCTTCTTCGACTCGCCGCCGGCGACCTTGATGGTCTCCTCGCGGGTGGTGAAGGTCTTCTCGCGGCCGTCGTAGAGGTAGCTCTCGCCGGTGACCTTCTCCAGGTGGAGGTCGGTGACGTCAGCGCCGAGGTTGGTGAAGCCCCAGGCGATGCTCTGGTTGTGGCCGATGACCACGCCGGGCATGCCGGAGAAGGTGTATCCGGCGGTGTCGTACTGGCAGGTGCTGGAGACCTTCCGGCAGTGCAGGCCCATCTGGTACCAGAGCGAGGGCAGCTGGGGCGCGAGGTGCGGATCGTTCGCGAGCAGTGGCTTCTTCGTCGTCGTGTACCGGCCGGCGACGACCCAGGAGTTGGAGCCGATGCCGCTGCCGTTGGGGCCGAAGAGGGCGGGGATCTCGTCGAGGGCGTCGGAGATGCCGGCGAGCTGGGACTGGATGCCCTGGGAGGCGCCGGCGGCGCTGTTGGCGGTGCCGGTGCCTGCTGATCCGGTGCCCGTACCGGTGCCTGCTGATCCGGTGCCGGTGCCCGCGCCCGTCCCCGTGCCGTCGTCCGTCTCAGTGGCCGAGGCGGACGGGTCGTACTTCTTCGTCGCCTTGTCGAGCGCGCCCTCCTGGACGACCGGCTTGTTGCGGTCGTACGGGTAGGCCGGGTACAGGTCCTTGATCTGCTCCGGGCTCAGCCGGCTCGTCATCAGCGAACGGTCGATCTCTTCCTGCATGTTGCCGCGCAGGTCCCAGGCCATCGCCTTGAGCCAGGCCACCGAGTCGACGGGCGTCCACTTCTCAGGCTTGTAGTCGTTGACGAAGCCCAGTGCGGCGTACTCGACGGAGATGTCCTTGCCGTCGCGGCCCTTCAGGTAGGAATTGACTCCGGCCGCGTACGCCTGGAGGTACTTCTTCGTCTCCGGGCTCAGCTTGGTGTCGTATTCCTTCTGCGCGACCTGACGCCAGCCGAGCGTGCGCAGGAACGCGTCGGTGTCCACCTGGTCGGCGCCGAACATCTCGGAGAGCCGGCCCGACGTCATGTGACGGCGGACGTCCATCTCGTAGAAGCGGTCCTGAGCCTGGACGAACCCCTGGGCGCGGAAGAGGTCTTCGTCGGTGTCCGCGTAGATCTGCGGAATGCCGTAACTGTCGCGTTTGACTTCGACCGGGTTGGTAAGGCCGTCGAGTTTGAGCGATCCCGTGGTCTGCGGGAAAGAGGCGCGGACCGTACTGATGCTCCAGTACGTGCCGTAGCCGACACCCGCGACGAGGGCCAACACCAGCACGATCACGAGCAGACGGGCGCGACGCCCCTTCTTCTTCTTGCCGGAAGAGGCGGTGGTGTTGGCGGGCATCGCTGTCCTTCGAGGGGCAGGGTGGTCCTGGAGTGCTGGAGCAACCATAGGCGCAGCGCTCTCGGGCCTTGGACGCGGTGTCTCCATCGGTGATCGTACGGGCGATCGAACGCGTCAAGGAAACGTAAAAGATTAGGTAAGGTAACGAAGTACCGGCCGCCGGAGGAACGATCCGGCAGGCGCGCGCGGAAGGAACGGCCACTGACTGTCCACGAGCTCAACGAACTCCTGCTCATCTGCTCGCTCGTTCTTCTCTTCGCCGTCGCGGCTGTGCGCATCTCCTCCCGGAGTGGGCTGCCAAGCCTGCTGCTCTATCTCGGGATCGGCGTTGTCATAGGCCAGGACGGCATCTTCGACGTCCAGTTCGACAACGCCGAGCTGACCCAGGTGATCGGCTATGCCGCACTGGTGGTGATCCTGGCCGAGGGCGGCCTGGGCACGAAGTGGAAAGAGATCAAACCCGCATTGCCCGCCGCGGCGGTCCTGTCGACCGTCGGCGTCGCGGTGAGCGTGGGCATCACGGCGGCCGGGGCGCACTATCTGGTCGGGCTGGACTGGCGGCAGGCACTGATCATCGGTGCGGTCGTCTCGTCGACGGACGCCGCCGCGGTCTTCTCCGTCCTGCGCAAGGTCCCGCTGCCCTCCCGCATCACCGGTGTGCTGGAAGCCGAGTCCGGCTTCAACGACGCCCCCGTGGTGATCCTGGTGGTCGCCTTCTCGACGGTCGGTCCGGTGGACAGCTGGTACGTCCTGATCGGCGAGATCGCCCTGGAACTGGCGATCGGCGCGGGCATCGGCCTCGCCATGGGCTGGCTCGGCGCGTTCGCGCTGCGCCGTGTGGCGCTGCCCGCGTCCGGCCTCTACCCGATCGCCGTGATGGCCATCGCTCTGTCGGCGTACGCCGCGGGAGCCATCGCGCACGGCAGTGGCTTCCTCGCCGTCTATCTCGCCGCGATGGTGCTGGGCAACTCCAAGCTGCCGCACTGGCCGGCCACCCGCGGGTTCGCCGACGGGCTCGGCTGGATCGCCCAGATCGGCATGTTCGTGCTGCTCGGCCTGCTGGTGACGCCGCACGAACTGGTGACCGACTTCTGGCCCGCCGTCGTCGTCGGGCTGGTACTCACCATGGTGGCGCGGCCCCTGGAGGTCATGGTCAGCCTGGCGCCGTTCCACATCCCGTGGCGCGAGCAGGCCCTGATGTCGTGGGCCGGGCTGCGCGGTGCCGTACCCATCATCCTGGCGACCATTCCGCTGGTGTCCGAAATCGAGGGCAGCGACCGCATCTTCAACATCGTCTTCGTGCTGGTCGTCGTCTACACGCTCGTCCAGGGGCCGACCCTGCCCTGGGTCGCGAAGCGGCTGCGGCTTGCCACCGATCCGTCGGAGGCCGCCGACCTGGGCATCGAGTCGGCGCCGCTGGAGCGGCTGCGCGGGCACCTGCTGTCGGTCGCCATCCCCGAGAAGTCGAGGATGCACGGGGTGGAGGTGGCCGAGCTGCGGCTGCCGCACGGGGCGGCGGTCACCCTCGTCGTACGGGACAAGACCAGCTTCGTGCCCCTGCCGACGACCGTGCTGCGGCGCGGTGACGAGCTGCTGGTGGTGGCCACCGATCCGGTACGCGACGCTGCCGAGCGGCGGCTGCGGGCCGTCGGGCAGGGAGGAAAGCTGGCCCAGTGGCTGGGAACCGGCGGCCCGAGTTCCATTTGATCGCAGGCGGTGTGACCCATTCCGCAGGTATTCACAGGCACTTCCGGAGCGATGCCCTGTAGCATGAAGGTCTATTGATCGACCAACTCTGTCTGAAGCAGAGCTGGCGCGACCGCACGGCGGCCGGCCCCCTCACAGTGGGTGCCCCGGTATCTACCGCCGGTTCTGCGCAAGAGGACAGCTCTCGGCTGCTCCCGCACGCACACACCCGCGTGCACAGGGGAGAGCCACCAGGCGGCAGAAAGGCAAGGACCGTGTCAGACACGGTCACCACTCCCCGCCCGGGTTATGGCCAACTGCTCCGCATCCCTGGAGCCTGGACGTACCTGTTGCCCGGCTTCCTGGCACGGCAGCCCTTCGCGATGCTGACGATCGGCATCGTGCTGCTCGTACAGCACACCACCGGTTCGTACGCGAGCGCCGGCGTCGTCGCGGCCGTCACCGGCGTTTCCATGGCACTGTTCGCGCCGCAGAGCGGAAAGCTGGCCGACCGTTTCGGCCAGAGCGCCGTGCTGATTCCCGGCGTACTGCTGCACACCACCTCGGTTGTCGCGCTGACTGCCCTGGCGCTCGCGGGCGCCCCGATGTGGGCACTGTTCGTCGCGGCCGTTCCCACCGGTGCCTCCGTTCCCCAGATCGGTCCGATGGTGCGGGCCCGCTGGGCGGCGAAGCTCGAGGGCTCGCCGCTGATGTCGACCGCAGCTGCCTTCGAGTCCGTGACGGACGAGTTCACCTTCGTCGTGGGTCCGGTGCTCGCGACCGCTCTGTGCACCGGCGTGCACCCCGCGGCGGGACTGATCGCCGAAGCCACGCTGACCCTGGTCGGCGGCCTGTTCTTCGCGCTGCAGCGGCGTACCCAGCCGCAGGCCGGTCTGCTGTCCGCGGCCGGCGGACCGCGCGTCTCCGCACTGTCCGTACCGGGCGTGCGGGTGCTCGCGGTGGCGTTCCTCGGCATCGGCGCGGTCTTCGGGGGCATGCAGGTCTCCCTGACCGCGTTCTCCGAGGAGATCGGCAACCCCGGTGTGAACGGACTGCTCTACGGAACGTTCGCGGCGGGCAACATGCTCGCCGGTATCGCCTGCGGCGCCATCGCCTGGAAGGTCGGCCCCCGCCGCCGGCTCCTGGCCGGATACGCCGCCCTGACCCTGGCCGCCTCCGGCCTGTGGGCGGTGCACTCCGTGCCGCTGCTCGCCGGGCTCGGCCTGCTGGTCGGCCTGTGCATCGCGCCCGCGATGATCACCGGCTACACGATGGTGGAGACCCTGGTGCCCGCATCGGCGCGTACCGAGGCCTTCACCTGGCTGACCGGCGCCGTCGCGCTCGGCCAGGCAGCGGCCGTCACGGTCGCGGGACAGCTCGTCGACTCGGGCGGCGCGAGCACCGGCTTCCTGGTGCCGCTGGCGGGCACCACGCTGGCCCTGGTCACGCTGGTGGCGCTGCGTTCGCGGCTGACATCGGCCCGCGTGACCCACGTGGTCACGCGCGGCACGGTCCACCGCGATCTTGTCGCGGTCAGCAATTGACGCACTCAGACACAGTCAGCCGTGGCCGCCGTCCGTTCCGTCTACACGTCTCGTCTTCTCCGCGCGGAATACGTCACTGTGCGTCTCCGCCGCAGGGTTGCGGCGGCTTCTCACTTGGGCCCATCGGGCCCTCGTCACGGCCGAGCCCTGACCGCTGCCCGCAGGCAGGTGACGAACGTTACTCCGGTCGCCCGCCCGCAAGAGCTAGTATGGACGTTTGTTAGCACTCAACGAGTGAGAGTGCCAGGAGGATGACAAGTGCCGACGTATCAGTACCAGTGCACCGAGTGCGGCGAAGGCCTAGAGGCGGTGCAGAAATTCACCGATGACGCACTGACCGTGTGCCCCGGTTGTGAGGGACGCCTGAAGAAGGTGTTCTCCGCGGTCGGCATCGTCTTCAAGGGTTCCGGGTTCTACCGGAACGACAGCCGCGGCTCCTCGTCGAGCAGCACGCCGGCTACGTCGTCCGCGACAGCCGGAGCGTCGTCCTCGCCCTCGGGCTCCGACTCGAAGCCGGCCGCCCCGTCGAAGAGCTCCAGCGGCTCCAGCGGCTCGTCGTCGAGCTCTTCCAGCTCTTCGAGCAGCACCTCGGCCGCCTAGGCCCACTGTTTTCCCGCAGTCGCAGCAGGACCTCGCCGTTTCCGACGGCGGGGTCTTCGGCGTTTTAGCGTCCCGATACTGTGACCGCCATGGCGAACGCAGAGATCGGTGTGATTGGCGGCTCGGGCTTCTACTCCTTCCTGGAGGACGTGACCGAGGTCGAAGTGGACACTCCGTACGGGAAGCCGAGCGACTCGCTCTTCCTCGGTGAGATCGCCGGACGGCGGGTCGCCTTCCTCCCCCGCCACGGGCGCGGCCACCACCTGCCGCCGCACCGCATCAACTACCGCGCCAACCTGTGGGCCCTGCGCTCGGTCGGCGCACGCCAGATCCTCGGACCGTGCGCGGTGGGCGGGCTCCGGGTCGAGTACGGGCCGGGCACGCTGCTCGTACCGGACCAGCTGGTGGACCGCACCAAGGCGCGCACGCAGACGTTCTACGACGGTGAGACACCGGTCGACGGGACGCTGCCCAACGTCGTTCACCTGACGTTCGCCGACCCCTACTGCCCCGAGGGGCGCAGGGCCGCGCTCACGGCGGCGCGCGGGCGGAAGTGGGAGCCCGTGGACGGCGGGACGCTGGTCGTCGTCGAGGGGCCTCGGTTCTCGACGAGGGCAGAGTCGCGGTGGCATGCGGCGGCGGGCTGGTCGGTGGTCGGCATGACCGGTCACCCCGAGGCGGTGCTCGCCCGGGAACTGGGGCTCTGCTATACGTCGTTGGCACTGGTCACGGACCTGGACGCCGGGGCGGAGACGGGCGAGGGCGTCTCGCACGAAGAGGTGCTCAAGGTGTTCGCCGCGAACGTGGACCGCCTGCGCGACGTGCTCTTCGACGCGGTGGCGGGGCTGCCGGCCGACGCGGCCCGCGACTGCCTGTGCGCCCACGCGCTCGACGGCCTCGACACCGGGATCACGCTTCCCTGACGGGTGAGCAGGTTGTCCACAACCCGCGGTCCGTCCACAGGCCGCGACGGGATCGGGACGGACCGTGGATCGTGAGGGGTGTTCAGCCGGGACCGAACGCCCGGACCTCCCACCTTTGGCGGTGATCGCCGTGTCTCTCCCTGCCCGCGTCTCCACACCTCCCCCGCCGGTGCCCGGCCCCCCACCCTGCCCCGTGCCCGAGTTCGCTCCGCTGCGGGTGCGCGGCGGCAAGCACCGGCTGCGGCGCGCGGTGCGCCGCAGGAAGCGGGCGATGGCGGCGGGGCTCGCGATGGGCGCGGCCGCGCTGGCCGCCTCGGGCGCCCGGGACTTGGGGCGTACGGGCGCGGCGCAGCCGGCGGCGGTCGCGGCGCCGCAGCGCGAACACCGGCCCGTGGAGCGGGTGGATCAGGTGGGCGGAGTGGACCGGGTGGACCTGGTGTCCGCTCCGGTACGTATCGCGGACGCGGCGACCGTGCGGTTGCTGCGCCGGGGCGACCGCGTCGATGTGATCGCGGCCCCGGGCACTCCTGCGGCGGGCGGCGGCGGATCACCGGAAGCCCGGGTCGTGGCTGCCGGCGTCCGGGTGGCCGACGTACCGCAGGCGCGGGGAGCGCTGGGAGACGGCGGCGGCGGCGCTCTGGTCGTGCTGTCCGTCCCGAGGAACATGGCCGCGGCGCTGGCCGGTGCGGGTGCGACGTCCCGGCTGGCGGTGACGCTGTGCTGACCATCGATTGGACAGGGGCGCCGGTTGCTGCCTTAGGTTTCGGAGGATTCGGTTCCACCCCCGGTACACGCGAAGAGAGGCTCATTTTTCGTGAGCGAGGAGAAAGAGGGCGTACTGGCAGGCTTCAAGGCCTTCCTGATGCGCGGCAATGTGATCGACCTGGCAGTCGCGGTGGTCATCGGCGCCGCGTTCACCGGCGTGGTGAACTCGATCGTCAAGGGCGTGATCAATCCGCTGGTCGGCGCGTTCGGCACGAAGGACCTGGAGAAGTACAGTTCCTGCCTCAAGCAGCCGTGCGAGACGAATGCGAACGGCGTGATGCAGGGCATCCCGATCATGTGGGGACTGGTCCTCAGCGCGACCCTGAGCTTTCTGATGACCGCAGCGGTCGTCTACTTCCTCATGGTGCTGCCGATGTCCAAGTACCTGGCCAGGCAGGCCGCGCGGAAGAAGGCGAAGGAGGCCACCGTCGAGATGATGGAGGTCACCGAGATCGAACTGCTGAAGGAGATCAGGGACGTGCTGGTCGCGCAGCGGGGCTCCGGGAGCGACGGTGGGCCGGGGCGCGACGGTGGGGCTGGGGCAGACGGTGGGCCGGGGCGCGGGGGCGTGTAGCCGCGGCTCAGATGTGGTGCGGCGGCTTCTCGTCGAGGAAACGGGCGAGGTCGGCCGCGCTGCCACCACCGCCGCCACCAGGCCGCTCACCCCACCCGCGGTCCGTGTCGTCCGCCGACTGCTCTTCCAGCGGATCGCCGAAGTCCAGCGCCGGTTTCGGCCTCGGCTTGCGCTCGGCCTGCCGCTCGGACGTCTGCTCCGGATCTCGCGGTCCGTGGGTGGGGGCGGTGCTCATGCTTCCAGGGTACGGCGGCCGGACAGGCGATGAACCAGATGACGAGTCGTTCCCGAGTCGTTCCCGTGATACGCACGGACGCATGGACTCACTGGGACAGCGTTCGACTCCGGCAGCCGACGCCCTGACCGACGTGACCGGGCTGCGGGTCGGGCACGCCCGCGTGGATAGTGGGCTGTCGCTGAGCGGCACCACGGTCGTACTGGCACCCGACGGCGGGGTGGTGGCCGCCGTGGACGTACGGGGCGGGGGCCCGGGCACCCGCGAGACGGACGCGCTGGATCCGCGCAACCTGGTGCAACGCGTGGACGCCGTCGTCCTGACGGGTGGCAGCGCGTACGGGCTCGATGCCGCCTCCGGGGTCATGGCCTGGCTGGAGGAACAGGGCCGCGGTTTCCGCGTCGGACCCGATCCGGCGCAGGTCGTGCCGGTGGTGCCGGCCGCCTGCCTCTTCGACCTGGGGCGCGGCGGCGACTGGCGGGGCAGGCCCGACGCGGCGACCGGTCGCGCCGCTGTCGAGGACGCGGCCCGCACGGCCGATGGGGCAGCCGTGGCGCAGGGCGGGGTCGGCGCCGGGACGGGCGCAGTAGTGGGCGCGCTGAAGGGCGGGGTCGGCACGGCCAGTACCATCCTCGCGTCGGGAGTCACCGTCGGCGCGCTCGTGGTTGTCAACGCCGCGGGGTCGGCGGTCGACCCGCTGACGGGCGTTCTGTACGGGAGCTGCTTCCAGGGGTACCTCGACTACCCGCCCCCGGCCGTGCACGAGGCGGCGATGCGCGCGATGGCCGAGGCGCGCGAAGAGACGGAGCGGCGTGCGGCGAGTTCCGCGCGCCCCCCGCTGAACACCACGCTCGCCGTCGTCGCCACGGACGCAGAACTCACCCGCGCGCAGGCCCAGAAGCTCGCCGGTAGCGCCCACGACGGCCTCGCCCGCGCCCTGCGCCCCGTACATCTACTGACCGACGGGGACACCGTCTTCGCCCTGTCCACGGGGACGCGGCCGCTGTTGACCAGCGCCCCCGAGCCCGCCTTCGCGGCCTACGCGGGTGCGAGCGCCCTGAATGAGGTGCTCGCGGCCGGTGCGGACACGTTGACCCGTGCCGTGGTGAAGGCCGTGCTGGCGGCCAAGGGGGTTGACGGGCCGGGCGGTGTTTTCCCGGCGTACCGGGACCTCTACTGACTTACGGCCTGGTGCGCGATAGGGGGCGGATCAGCCCGCGGCGTCGGATGCGGTGCATCGCAAGGCGGCGGAGCGTCCTCATAGCGGAGCTATTAGGGCGTTTCGCCAACGCGGCGAGGTGCCGTAGCCGGCGCCGCGGGCCCGTCCCCTATCGCGCACCAGGCCGTTAGGGGCGCGACGAGTTGCCAATGGGGGCGCGGGAACCTCACGTACGCCCCCTTCGTTTTCCTCAACCCGGCGACGTTGTCAGACCCAGGGGCTACGTTGAGCACTCACCACGTAACAAGCGGCGACGGCCTGGAGAGACCCTTGAGCGATCCGTACGAGACAACCGAGGAGCACCTCGAGGGACTCCTGGGGCGCGCACTCAACTCGTTCGACCTGCCCGACGCGACCGTGGAGCGGCTCGAGTCGGCGCTGGCGCACAACACTTCACTGCACTCTTCGCATCACACGGCGGGGCTGCACCGCGAGACGTTCAAGCACGCGTTCCTGCTTTCCGACGGAAGCACGCTCCTCCTGTGGGAACTCGCGTACAACGCGGGTCGCGACGCCGGCACGCGGCACGAGCTGTACGCGGAGGCCGCTGACGTGCGGCTGGCCGCGTCCCGGCTGGCGCGGCCGAGCAGTGGCGAGGACTCGTTCGAAGCCGACCTCGAAGCCGACCTGGAGGTGCTGGCGACGCTCATGGCGACGCGTCCCCTCGCCCTCCCGCGCGTCTTCGTTCCGGACAACTCCGCCGACCACGCCCGCCGGGTGCTCCGCCGCGCCGAGAACGCGGACCGCCCCGACGCCGACATCGCGCGGCGCCTGAGCGGCGCCACCGCCCACCAGATCACGCAGGCGTTCGGCCGGCAGTGCAGCGCCGACGGCCGGGACGCCGGAGTCACGCTGTATGAGCACGCGTTCCTGCTGCGCGACGGGAGCGAGCTCAGCCTCTGGGAGGTCGAGCACACGGCGACGCCGGACGGGCGCCACATGTGCGAGGTGTACGGGGCGGAGCACACCGCGCGCGAAGCGATGGAGCTTCGGGCGTCGCGGGTGCGGTGAGCGCGGGGGCGCGGGTCGGCGGGGGCGCGTGGGCGCGGCGGGGGCAGGTTGCGCTGGGTTGGGGGCGGGCATCGGGGCGCTGGGCTCTTGCGGTGCGGGCGCGTGTGCGGGGGCCTTGGGGTCGGTGCCGCGCCGGGGCGTCTCCTCGGGTGTCGAACGTTCGGGTAGATCGCCTTGTTCGGGGTGTTTGCGTTCGACACCCTGCGGGGAGCGCCCCGACGTGTCCCCTCCCGGCACCTCGGCACGCGACGCCGGGAGATTCGCGCAGCGTGGGTGCAGGTGAGCTTACGACTGCGGCGCCCGTGCCTGCGGGCACGGGCGCCGCACTGTGGACGCTGGCTCAGGGGGTGAGCACCGGCTCCTTGGTGAGCGGGTCGCCGGCCGCCGCCTCGCCCTCGATCCCGGCCTTCGGCCGCGCCGGAAGCGCGAACATCAGGCAGAAGATGACCACCAGCACCGCCGTGGACCACCACAGCGCGTTCTGGAACGCGTTCACGAAGGCCATGCCCACTTCGGTCGGCGCCAGCCGGTCGTCGATCACGCCGAAGAACACGACGGACACCAGGCCCAGACCCAGCGCATTGCCCGTCTGCGTCATCGTGTTGATCAGCCCGGACGCCGAACCCGCGTGCTCGCGCGGCACGTCGGACAGCACCGCGTCCGTCAGCGGCGCCACGATCAGGCCCATGCCGACGCCCATCACGGTGAGCGGCAGCGCCATCTGCCAGGCGTGGATGGCCGTGCCGTACCGGTCGGCCTCCCAGATGTAGAGCAGCAGTCCGCACGCCATCAGCAGCGCGCCGGCCTGCAGGACCTTGCGGCCGAAGCGCGGGACGAGCTGCTGCACGGAGATGCCTGCCGCGACCGAGACCGCGATGGAGAACGGGATGCCGGTGACGCCGGCGCGCAGCTCGCTCCAGCCGAGCCCGATCTGCATGTACAGCGTCCAGACCAGGAAGAAGATGCCCAGCGCCACACCGAACGTCAGCTGCACCGCGATGCCGGCGGCGAAGCTCTTGACCTTGAACAGGGAGAGTTCGACGAGGGGCGAGCCGTCCTTGCGCGCCTTGTAGCGCTCGTACACCACGAAAAGCGCGAAGACCGCCAGGCTGGCGACCATCGAGATGTGGCCCCACAGCGGCCAGTCGAGTTCCTCGCCGCGCGTCAGCGGGAAGATCAGCATCAGCAGGCCGAGCGTCGCGAGGGCGACGCCGATCAGGTCGAGGCGCAGCGCCTTGGGGGCCTTGGACTCACTGATGAAGCGGCTGCCGAGGATCAGGCCGGCGATGCCGACGGGCAGGTTGATGAGGAAGATCGGCCGCCATTGGAGACCGAAGAGGTTCCATTCGGTGAGCAGCGCGCCCAGCAGCGGACCGGAGACCGCGCCGAGGCCGACGACGGCGCCGAATAGCCCGAAGACCTTGCCCCGCTCGTGCGCGGGGAAGGTGGCGTGGACGATCGATAGGACCTGCGGCACCATCAGCGCGGCCATCGCGCCCTGCAGGATGCGGGAGGCGACGAGGATTTCCGGGTTCCCGGCGAAGCCGCAGAGCGCGGAGGCCAGTGTGAAGCCGCCGATACCGATCAGGAAGAGCCGCTTGCGGCCGTAGATGTCGCCCAGCCTGCCGCCTGTGATCAGCCCGGCAGCGAAAGCCAGGGCGTACCCCGCGGTGATCCACTGGATGGCGCTGAAGGTGGCACCCAGGTTCTGCCGGATGCTCGGGATCGCGATGTTGACGATCGTCACGTCGACCAGGTCCATGAAGGCCGCGGTCATGACGATGGTGAGCGCGAGCCACCGTCGGCGGTCGGGTGCACCGGCTCGGGGCCCGGCTTCCTCGGTCTGCTCGGACGGCAGGGGTGTTGAAGTCATAGGAACGACGCTAGACCCCATGTAGGACAGAACATGACCCAATTACCCGGCATCCTGGGAGGCATGACGACGGACACACCAGCCCGGCTGCTGCAGCTGCTGTCGCTGCTCCAGACGCCCCGCGAATGGCCCGGCAGCGAACTCGCGGAGCGTCTGCAAGTCAGTCGGCGCACCGTGCGCCGCGACATCGACCGGCTGCGCGAGCTGGGTTATCCCGTGCAGGCGACGATGGGCGCGGACGGTGGCTACCGGCTGGTGGCCGGCAAGGCCATGCCGCCTCTGGTGCTCGACGACGAGGAGGCCGTCGCCATCGCGGTGGGTCTGCGGGCGGGAGCGGGCCATGCGGTGGAGGGGATCGAGGAGGCCTCGGTACGGGCGCTGGCGAAACTGGAGCAGGTGCTGCCGTCCCGGCTGCGCCGCCAGGTGTCCGTGCTTCAGGCCGCCACCATCCCGCTGACCAGCGGTGACGGCGCGAGCATCGACCCTCGTACGCTCACGGTCATGGCGGGGGCGGCCACCGGGCAAGAGCGGTTGCGGTTCGCCTACCGGTCGGGGGACGGCTCCGCGTCCAAGCGGTTGGTCGAGCCTCACCGGTTGGTCAGCACGGGCCGACGCTGGTACCTCGTGGCATACGACATGGACCGGGAGGCCTGGCGGACCTTCCGGGTCGACCGGGTCAGCGAGCCTTTCCCCACCGGGGCACGCTTCACGCCCAGGGGTCTGCCGAGCGGGAACGCGGCGGAGTTCATCCGGCAGTCGCTGAACCGGTTCCAGTCGCAGTACCGGGTGGTGGCGACCTTCGAGGCGCCGGCCGAGTTCGTCGCGGCCCGGCTGTCGGACTCGCTCGGCACCCCTGAACCGGTCGCGGGCGAGCGCGGCAGGTGCCGGCTGGACGTGCTGTCCACCGACTCCATGGAGTGGGTGGGACTACGACTGGCCCTGGTGGACTGCGAGTTCTCGGTGTCCGAGCCGCCGGAACTCATCGGCTTCCTGGCCGACCTCGGCGGCCGGGTCACCCGCGCGAGCGCCCCTCGGGAGCCGTAGCGGACGCGGTGACGCGGGTGGGGTGGGGGTTACGGGGAGTGGGGGGAGCCCCGGCGCTGGGGGGGGGTGCGCCGGGGCTCGGCCCTCGGAAGACACGTACCTCGGATCGGGCCGGTTATGCGACCGCGTCGAAGCCCGTGTCGTGAGCCATGCGCTTGAGGTCCATCAGGGCGTGCTTCTCGATCTGCCGGATCCGCTCGCGCGTGAGTCCGTGCTGCTTGCCGACCTCGGTCAGGGTCCGCTCCCGGCCGTCCTCAATGCCGTACCGCATGCGGATGATCGAGGCCGTGCGCTCGTCGAGCCTGGCTATGAGGTCTTCGAGTTCCTCGCTGCGCAGCAGCGAGAGCACCGACTGCTCGGGCGACACCGCCGAGGTGTCCTCCAGCAGGTCACCGAACTGGGTCTCGCCCGCGTCGTCGACCGGCATGTTCAGCGACACCGGGTCGCGCGCCCAGTCCAGCACGTCGCTGACGCGCTCGGGCTTGGCGTCGAGCTCGGCGGCCACCTCGGCGTACTCCGGGTCGCGGCCGTGCTCGCGGTTGAACTCCCGCTGCACGCGCCGGATACGGCCGAGCTCCTCCACCAAATGGACGGGGAGCCGGATGGTGCGGGACTGGTCGGCGATGGACCGGGTGATCGCCTGCCGGATCCACCAGGTCGCGTACGTCGAGAACTTGAAGCCCTTCGCGTAGTCGAACTTCTCGACGGCGCGCACCAGGCCCGCGTTCCCCTCCTGGATCAGGTCCAGCAGGGGCAGGCCGCTGCGTGGGTAGCGGCGGGCTACGGCGACGACGAGGCGGAGGTTGGAGCGTATGAACAGGTCCTTGGCGCGCTCGCCGTCGGCGACCAGCGCCTCCAGCTCCTCACGGGTGGCGCCGCCTTCCCCGCCCTCACCCTCGGCGGCGTCCGACGTCACTGCCTTGTCCAGGATCTGCTGCGCGTACACCCCCGCTTCGATGGTCTGCGAGAGGTCGACTTCCTTGGCGGCGTCGAGCAGGGGCGTCCGTGCGATCTCGTCGAGATACATGCCGACGAGATCGCGGTCGGCGATCTCCCCGCCCACGGCGCGAACGCTGCGTACCCCGCCGGACCCGCTTACGGCGGTCTGACGACGGGCGACGGCACGGGTTGCCATGCGTGCTCCCTTGCGTAAGTAGGTCGCGATTGGTTGGCTGCCGGACTCCCTTCGGGTGCCCCGCCTCCGATGGAAACAACGACTGGAATCCGGACAGAATTCCCACGGCGCGTAATCTTTTCGTGATCTTGCAGTACCCTGTCGGCCGCCGAGGGGTGATCTATCGGCCAGCAGAAGCCGGAGTGCAGGTCGGGCGGCCACCGAAGCCGATCCCGGTGGCCTCACCGGCCTCTACAACCACTACGTGTGCGACACGGCGATCACCTTCGACCCGACCGTCTTCACCCCCGAGCAGCGCCCGCCCCTGGCTGCACTCCTACCCCGAAGACGGCCCGCACCGCCTTCTGGTTGCTCGGGATGTCCGTTCCGCCCGGATATCTGGGTTGCGCGACGAGCGGCCCCGAGCGCTCGTCGCGGCCCTGCGGGGCGAGGATCTGGTACGAGACGGGAGCCGGGGCCTACGTGAACTCCGTCCCTCTGGCTACGAGCGCAGGCCGACCCGGCGAGGGAGACACCGTGATTGATCAGGGATGGCTCGCCCACCCGCAAGAGGATGTGGAGCTGCCTCGGAGCGTACGCATGCGGCTCACCGGGGAAGGCGTTCGAAAAGATCACTGACTAACGACCTCCCCGCATGACGCCGGGAGCCCGCTCCGTATCGTGGCGGAGGTCGTAAGGCTGAGGCGCTCCGTCCGGCGCGGGCGCGTACCTGAACCGGACGCGCCCCTGCCCCGGCTCCGTGGAACGGAACCGGGGCAGGGGCGGCACCTACGACGTGGTGTCAGTGCGCGATGACGGGGATCTTCAGCGCGTCCTCGATCTCCGCACCGTCGCCGTCACCCGACCCCGTGACCGGCACAGTCGCGCTCGGCCGGCCCGTATTGATCAGCGTCAGGGCGATCGTCGCGGAGACGGCCAGGATGCCTACCGCCCACCAGATGGCGCTCGCGTACCCGTGCACCATCGCCTGCGCCTGGAGCAGCCGCGCGTCGGTTGCTCCGGTCGCGTTCGCGGTGAGGTACGCCGTGGTGGCGCTCGCCGCGATGGTGTTCAGCAGCGCCGTACCGATCGCGCCTCCCACCTGCTGCGAGGTGTTGACCATGGCCGAGGCCACTCCCGCGTCGCGCGGCTCGATGCCGTGCGTGGACAGCGACATGGCCGGCATGAACGCCGTACCCATGCCCAGACCCAGCAGCAGTTGCGCCGGCAGGATCAGTCCGGCGTACGACGAAGCGACCTCAAGCTGCGTCAGCAGCAGCATGCCGAGCGCCGCGACCAGGAAGCCGGGGCCCATCAGGAAGCGGGGGGCGACCCGCGTCATGAGGCGCGCGCCGATCTGGGTGGAGCCCGTGATCATGCCCGCGATCATCGGCAGGAAGGCGAAGCCGGTCTTGACCGGGGAGTAGCCCTTCACGATCTGGAGGTAGTACGTCAGGAAGAGGAACAGCCCGAACATCGCGATGACGGCCAGCCCCAGCGACATGTACACGCCGCCGCGGTTGCGCTCGGTCAGCACGCGCAGCGGCAGCAGCGGCGAGGTGACCTTCGACTCGACGACGACGAACGCGGCCAGCAGCACGGCCGACGCGACGAACAGGCCGATCGTGGCGCCCGACCCCCAGCCGTCCGTCTCGGCGCGCGTGAAGCCGTACACCAGCGAGACCAGACCCAGGGTGGACAGGACGACGCCGGGGATGTCGAGCGGCGAGCGGTTACGGGTGCCGACCGGCTCGCGGATCACGAAGTAGGCGCCCGCCGCCGCGACGATCGCGAAGGGGATGTTGACGAAGAACGTCCAGCGCCAGTCCAGGTATTCGGTGAGGAATCCGCCCAGGATCAGGCCGACCGCGCCACCGCCACCGGCGATCGCGCCGTAGATGCCGAAGGCCTTGGCCCGTTCGCGTACGTCGGTGAACATCACCGCGAGCAGCGACAGTGCGGCGGGCGCGAGCAGCGCGCCGAACGCGCCCTGGAGTGCGCGGGAGCCGAGCATCATGGCCTCGTTGGTGGCCGCGCCGCCGAGCGCGGAGGCCGCGGCGAAGCCGAGGAGGCCGACGACGAAGGTGCGCTTACGGCCCCACAGGTCGGCTATGCGGCCGCCGAAGAGCAGCAGACCGCCGAAGGCCAGGGCGTACGCCGTGATCACCCACTGGCGGTTGGCGTCGGAGATCCCGAGATCGGCCTGGGCGGACGGCAGGGCGATGTTCACGATCGTGGCGTCGAGGACCACCATCAGCTGGGCGAGGGCGATGAAGACGAGCGCTTTCCAGCGGCTGGGATCTGGGAGGAGGGCGGCGGCCGCGGCCGGCGGGGTGTCTGCTGTTTTGGGCATGGAGGGATCCACCTAAGGGCGCGAAGGGGTCAAGAAAGAGGGGCAAGAAGGTGTCTGGGCGTGCGTCAGGAGTCGCGGCGCAGGTCCTCCAAGGTCGCCGCGGAGCCGGAGAGCACCGAGCGCGCCGGGGCCTGGAGGCCGTCGAGGAAGAGCTGCAGGTGCCGGTGCACGAACTGATCGAAGTTCAGGCACCCGCTGCCCGGCAGCGGCCGGGTGAGCTGGGAGATGGCGACCATCAGGTCGCCGACGGCCACGTCGTCGCGGAGCTGTCCGGCCTGTCGTGCGCGCCGCATGAGGCCTTCGACGGCGTCTTCGAGGCGCTCGCGTTCGGCATGCAGCTCCGCGTGGTCCTTGTCGAAGCCGCCCGAGAGCATCGGGCACAGCGCGCCGATCCGCTCGTCGGCCGCGGCATGCACGAAGCGGCGCAGCGCGGCGAAGGGAGTCGCCTCTTCGGCGGTCGCCGCTTCCGCCTGGTCGGTGGTGCGGGACATGACGGAGACGACGACGTGGTGGATGAGTTCGGCGCGGTCCTGGAAGTGCCGGTAGAGGGTGGCGTTGCCGACGCCGGCGCGGCGGGCGATCTCGTCCATCGGCACCTCCGGGCCGAACTCGACGAACATCTCCCGCGCGGCCGCCACGATCCGCTCCCGGTTGCGCAGCGCGTCGGCCCGCGGGCGCGTGGGCTTGCGCAGGTCGGTCGCGGGCCCGGTGCGGGTGTCGGTGTCCGTGGCCACGGCGTTTCCTTTCGTACGTGAGGCACGTCGTGTGCGAGTTACGTCGTATGCGAATCGCGGATGCGCCTGAACCGGGGACCCTTTCCCCGCTTCGGTGAACACAGGCGTAAACGGGGAGACCCTCCCCGGTTATTTCCCGCCGTACCACATGTGACCCGGATCACACCTCGTGCGCGGAAAAGCCCACAATCGGGCCACCCAGCGAGCGCGCTGCCCCCCGCCGACCCAGGGTGAACGCACGAGAGCAGTCAGGGACGGCCGGCTGCCGCGGACCCCGAAGGCGAATCTATGCAGCGGACCCGCCCCCGGATACGCAGAACCCGCCCCACCCGCAGGACCGGCCGAATACACCGGACCCGCCAGATCCTCGGCGTCGCCGCCCTCACCGGCCTCGCCCTCGGCGCCGCCACCTCCGCGCAGTCCCCGCTCAGCCCGGGCGCCGGCGCGACAGCGGGCCCGGTCTCGGCCGCCGACCAGGTGGGATCGAAGGCCGACGACGCCGCCCTCGGGCCGTGCCGTATCGCCGGCACCATGGGCGTACAGATGTCGGAAGGCCTCCCGACGCCGCCCGGCTTCGCGCGCTCCACCGGCGAGGTCCGCGCCCTCACCCTCATGATCGACTTCTCGGACGCGCCCGGAAAGGGCCCGGCGCGCGACCGGTTCAAGGAGTTCTTCCCGCAGACCACCAAGTGGTTCGAGGCCAGCTCGTACGGGCGCATGCGCTACCGTCCCGTCGCGCCCTTCACCGGCTGGGTGCGGATGCCGCAGCCCTTCGCGGCGTACGGGATAGACCGCGGCTCACCGTATGAGCCGGGCTACCGCACGCTCGTCCAGGACATCATCGGCGCCACCGACGCCCGGGTGGACTTCGCCTCGTACGACCTGGTCAACGTCCTGGTCACCCCCAACGCCGGGCCCTCCGCGCTGGAGACCGTCCTGTCCGTCACCTTCTCCGGCAACGACGACGCGCCGCGCGCGGACGGCGTGCCGCTGTCCAACACGTCGTTCGTCTACAGCCGCCAGGACGACGGGTCGGGTTCGTACGCACAGACCGGCTACCGCGTGCTGCCGCACGAGAACAGCCATGTCTTCGGGCTGCCGGACCTCTACACCGTCGACGGCGGGGGGTCGGTCGGGCACTGGGACATCATGTCCGAGGACTGGGGGGCCAACAACGATCTGCTGGGCTGGCACAAGTGGAAGCTCGGCTGGCTCGACAACCCCCAGGTCCGCTGCGCCGCCGTGCCCGGCACCAGCGAGCACATACTGGCGCCGCTCGCCGCGACGGACGAGGGGCGGGCGAAGCTGATGTTCGTACCCCTGACGGAGAAGACGGGGTACGCCGTGGAGGTACGCACCCAGGCCGGCAACGACGAGGCCGTGTGCAAGCCCGGCGTCCTGATCTACCGGGTCGACGCCGACATCGACACGGGCCGCGGGCCGGTCACCGTCGCGGACAGCGAAGGCGACAGCGGGGGCTGCACGCGCCGGCCCAATGTGCACGCCGAGCTGTCGGACGCGCCGTTCGGGGCGGGCGAGACGTTCAAGGACCGGCAGTACGGGGTCCGGGTCTCGGTCATGGACGAGGACGCGGACGGGAACTTCCGTATCCGCGTCACCCGGGACTAACGGGGCCGGCCGGGCTCTGCGCCGCGTCTCCCACGCCTCCCGCGCCCCCAACGCCTCCGGAGTCCCCGACACCTCCCCCGTCTCCTCCGTCTTCCACGTCTCCCCGCAACTGCCGCTTGAGGATCTTCCCGGTGGCGTTGCGGGGCAGCGGTTTCTCGCCTGCGCGCACATAGGCGGGCACCTTGAACGCGGCGAGGTGCCTGCCCACGTGCGCCCGCAACTCGTCCGCGCGGGCCGTGGCGCCGGGCCTCAGCTGCACGACGGCCGCGACCTCTTCGCCGAGGACCGGGTGGGCGACGCCGAGGACCGCGGCGTCCAGCACGTCCGGGTGGTCGTGCAGCACGCTCTCGACCTCGGCGCAGTACACGTTCTCCCCACCGCGCACGACCATGTCCTTGATGCGGTCGACGATGCTGACCCGCCCGTCGCGGATCGTCGCGAGGTCACCGGTCCGAAACCACCCGCCTTCGCCGAAGGCCTCCGCCGATGCCCGGGGATCGTTCCAGTACCCCCGGAAGAGCGCCTGGCCGCGCAGCCACAGCTCGCCGGTCTCCCCCTCGGCGAGCGGCTGCCCCGCCGGCCCCGCGATCCGCACCTCGGTGGCGGGCGTGGGCCGCCCGACGCTCTCCGGGTACGTGCGGTACGCCGCCCCGTAGTTGGCCAGGACGCCACCGCTGGTCTCGGTCAGCCCGTAGCCGTTGCGCGGCTCGACGCCCTCGCCGTAACGGGCGGTGAGCTGCCCGACGAGGCGGGCGGGGGCGGCGGCGCCGCCGGTGTTGAGGTGGGTGAGACTCCCCAGCCCGTCGCTCGCCCCGTCCGCCTCGTCGAGCAGCTGGAGGGCGGTGGCCGGCACACCGGCGTAATACGTGACCTGGTGCTCGCGCATCAGCAGAAGCGCCCTCCCCGCGTCCCACTTCCTCATCAGCACGAGGGTGCCGCCGGCCGCCATGGCGGCGTACACCGAGGTGAAGGCGGCGACGTGGAAGAAGGGGAAGGTCATGAGCGTGACGGGGGCCGGCCCCTGCCCCGGTATCTGCCCGCGTGCGAGCGCGGAGAGCGCGGCGTGGAAGCGCGGGTTCATGGCGGCGCCGGCCTGCGCGAGCTGGGTGGCGACGGCGCCCTTGGGGCGCCCGGTGGTGCCGGACGTATAGATGACGGTGGCGTCGTCCTCGGGCCGTACCTCCACCTCGGGCGGCCCCGCGAGCGGATCGGCTCCGTACATCCCCTCGTACACCTCACCCCACTCCCCGGCGTCCCCGTCGACCACGATCACCCGGGGCGGATCCGGCTGCGCGGCGACCCACGGCTCGACCCGGGGCAGCCGCTCACCGTCGACCAGGAGCACCCGGGGCGCGCAGTCCTGGAGCGCGTACGTGAACTCCGCCTCGGTCCACCACGCATTGAGCGGTACGGCGACCAGCCCGGCCAACTGGGCTGCCCAGAAGGCCACTTGCCACTCCGGATGGTTACGCATGGCGATGACGGCCCGGTCCCCCCGCACCAGCCCGCACTCCTCGACGAACCGCCGGGCGAGGCGGCAGGCGGCGGCGAAGAACTCCGCGTAGCTGAGGCTGCCGCTCTCCGCGACCAGGAAGGGCCGGTCCCCGTAAGTCCACGTCACCTCGACGAACTCCCGCAACGTCCGCGGTCCACCGGCGTACAGCGGGCTGCCGTCCTCTGCCCGTACGACCTCGAAGGGCGCCCCGGGGGCGGTCAGCGCGGCTTCGGCGGCGCGGGACGGATCACTGTTCGGCACGGATGAAACCTCTCCAAGCGCTTGCTCAGGCCTTCGGACGCTATGCCCGCCGGGCCGCCCCGTCAAGGTCCATGCATCCCACACCTTTCTCCCGCCACGACGCCGCCGGACGGCCCAGCGGGACGGCTCAGGTCGCGACGATGTGCTGCCTCTCGCCCGCGACTGCCAGGTCTGCCTCGATCCGTGCGACCGCCGCGGTCAGCGGGGGCAGAACGGAGTCGAGGAACTGCTGCGGGGTGCCCCGGCCGGCGTGCTGGGAGACGTTGACGGCCGCGACGGTGCGTCCGAGGCGGTCCCGCAGTGGCATCGCGAGGGAGCGCAGGCCCTCCTCCAGCTCCTCGTCGACCAGGGCATAGCCGTCGTGCGCGACGGAGTCGAGCGCGGCCGACAGGGCGTCGGCCGTCGTCACGATGTGGCGGGTGAGCGGTTCGAACCGGATCCGCGCCAGGCGGGTCGCCCGTTCCCGCTCGGGCAGGCCGGCGAGGAGAACCCGGCCCATCGAGGTCGCGTAGGCGGCGAACCGGGTGCCGACGGTGATGTCCACTCTCATGATCCGGGCGGTGGGCACGCGCTCCACGTAGCGGATCTCGTCGCCGTCCAGGGCCGCGACGGATGCCGACTCGTGCACCCGCCCGGTGAGTTCCGCGAGGTGGGGGCGGACGATCTCGCCGAAGGACAGGCGGGACAAGCGGGCGTAGCCGACCTCGAGTACCCGCGGGAGCAGGGTGAAGGTGCGTCCGTCGGCGTGGACGTAGCCGAGGTACTGCAGGGTGATGAGGGAGCGGCGCGCGGTCGCACGCGGGAGGGCGGCGGCCTCGGCGACAGCGGTCAGACTCAAGCCGCCCCTGGCCCACCCGAGCGCGTGCAGGACCGCGAGTCCGCGGGCCAGCGACTGGAGGAACTCCGGGCCTGCTTCCGCCCCCGGACCGCTGACCAGCGCTTCGGGGCGGGGTGGCGTGCGCAGCGCCTCTTCCATGGCCGCCGCTGCCCGCCGCAGGCGCGGGAGAGCGTGCTCGCGCAACGATCGCGCACTGTGGCGGCTGGTGTGGCTGACCACGCTGAGAGCACAGACCGTCAGGCCCGCCGGATCGCGGACGGCGTGGGCGACAGCGACCAGCCCGGGTTCGATGAACTGGTCGTCGATCGACCAGCCGAGGCGGCCACCCACCTCGACGCGCGCGTCGAACTCCGCCTCGATTTGTCCCAGTTGAGGCGGCGCGAGGCGGGGCGGTACGGCGGGGAATTCGTGTCCAGCGGGTCTTCCCGGCGCCGGGTCAGCCATCGCTCGCGATCGGCGTCAGTCCACTCGGCGGCGAAGATCGCGCCGGGGGCGCATCGCTCCGCGGGCAGCAGATCGCCGATCCGGAAGGCGAGTGACATGGCGCGCCTGCGGGTCGCCTGGGTGATGAAGCGGACCCCGTCGCCGTCGGGTACGGCGATCGAGACGGACTCGTCCAGCTCGTCGGCGAGGGCGACCGCGGGTGGCTCCAGCGCGTCGGGCAGTCCGCAGGAGGCCAGGTAGGCGGCCGAGTACCTCGAGGAAGTACGCCACCATGGCGGCGCCCCGGGAGGCTCGTTACGTTGTGAGCGGCCGGCAGGCAGATGTGCGGCTTCGGACGTTGTTACTTCTGCGCCACGGGCTGCCGCCTTCAACCAGCGTGCCCTGCGACGGTGCCGTAGTTCCAGGTCAGCGGTGCGATCGCCGTTGGTGTTGGTGGCGAAGCAGGTGAGCCGATTGCCGTCGACGTTAGTGAAGCTCAACTGGGCGCCGGGAAGAGGCCGTTCCTTGTTGACGATCAGCCGCCTGCCCTTCGGCCGGCCAGCCAGCGGGCGCCCGGCGATCTCCGCGCCCCAGGCCCGGTCGGGGACCTGACCATCGGCGTCGATGGCCAGCGTCCAGGCCGGCGGCAGGGCGCTCCGCTATCGCCACCAGCAGGGCAAGCGCCGATCACCCCGGCACGCCACTCCTCGCATCCGCTACGCTGTCCCCGGTACCTCTCCTGGCCATACCCAGGAAGGGCTGGGGACGAGCATGACAGGCCCCGCCCCACCTGAGACCGGGGACGGGCACCACGGACGCGCGGTGAGCTTGGTCAGAGAATCCTCAGCGGATTTTCTACTCGGATTTGCACACGTCCCGCCTCCGTAGCTCAGGGGATAGAGCACCGCTCTCCTAAAGCGGGTGTCGCAGGTTCGAATCCTGCCGGGGGCACAGTGCATTAAGCCGCTGACCTGGGCTTCCTTCCCCAGGGAGGCGCTCTATTCGGCCTCGGACTTCTCGTCCGGGGCCGTTTGCGTGAGCGGACGGGAAGTTGCTCTCCCGAATACGGCCCACCGGATCAGCATCATCCGGCACGGACTCGTCGGCTCGCCGGGCTGGACGTCCGCCCCGAGCTGTCCTCAGAGGTGACACGCGCTCGCGGCACGCTCATACCGACAGCGTAGTACCCGGTGCTATCGGGTGCTACGCGGTAGCACTTAACCGACGGCTTGCACCGACAAGCCTTCGGTCGTAAACGCCGTGAGCGACCAGGGCAAGCCAGTGGTCACCTCACGGACAGCTCGACGGGTCCTCACCGGGTCCTCGGAAACGCTGAGCAGGACAACTACGACGAGCGAGCCGAGCGGGCCCGCCAAGTGGATGTCCCTCAAAGCACCGAGAACGAGCTTCGGCGGACCGACGGCAAGGAGACTCCCCACCCTCCGTGCCTCACGGCAGCGTGCTCAGGCCGGCGTCACCACAGGGGCTGAGTCGGCCGTCATGCGCAGAGCAGCGAAACGGGCGGGTACGGCGCCCAGTCGCGCCCGTAGGACTGCGTATTCGGACGCAGGAACGGCCGGAACGGCTGGTCAGGTTCCGACTGTATGAATACTTCGCCGCTCACCCACGGCTGACGCGAAAGACGCATGGTATCACTCTTGGTATCATGCATGCATGGCCTGGACGATGCGACTCCCTGAAGAAGAAGAAGCACAGCTCAACGAACGCGCCGCTACCGAGGGTCGGTCGAAGCAGGAGATCACCCGCGACGCAGTGCGCCTCTACCTCATGCGCAACCGCACCTGGGCCGAGCCCTTCCTCACCGACGAGGAGACCTTCGACTTCGGCGGACCCGTCACCAAGGACGACATCCGCCGGACCATGCGGCGCACCGCGTGATCGTCATCGCGGACACCTCTGGAATCCTCGCCCTGTTCAACCGATCCGACCCCGAACATCGCGGCGCCCGCAAGGCCGCCGACGAAGCGAGCCTGCTGGTCGTCAGCCCCCTGGCCCTCACCGAGGTCCATCACGTAGCCAGCGTCCGGGCCGGGCGGCAGGCTGCCGACAGCATTCTGCGCTCCCTCGTCGACCGTACGAAGGCGATGCGGGTTGCCCTGGCCGATACCACCCCCGACATCCTGACCACCGCTCTGACCGTGCGCGCCCGCTACCAGGATCTTGACCTCGATCTGGTAGATGCCGTGAACACCGTGCTGGCCGCCGAGTACGACACCGAGGCGGTCCTGACTCTGGACCGCCGCGACTTCCGTGCGCTGCGGCCGCTGAACGGACATGCCGCTTTCCGACTGCTGCCCGACGACCTGTAAACACCGCAGGGCAGGTCCCACGCCGCCACCCGGCGACGGAGCAGTGGCGCGGCCTGCCATGCGATGCGACGAACTCGCCAACGCCTACCAGGCCGCACCCATCTCGCCGTCATTCTCATCTGGCTCGACCGGCCAAGTGCCTGCGGCGCTCACGTCATCGTGGAGAAGACGGCGGGGGCCGTCAGCCGACGGTCGCAGAGTAGTTGTGGGTGTCGAGCTGGGCCCTGCCGGTGAAGACCTCGGTTCCGGCTTCGACTCCGCTGAGGTAGTCGGTCCTGGCGATGAGCCCACGACGGACGAGGGCTTGGAGGAAGCCGTCGAGGTTGAGGTCGGCCCTGGTGGTGTTGTTGACCCGGACGAAGGAGTAGACGTTCCAACCGATGTCGCCGACGTAGAGGTCCCAGGCGGCGCCTGCGATCCTCACTCGCTGCTTCTTGCTGCCGAGGGGGCCGGCTCCGCCGTCCTTGTTGAGCCAGATCATGACCTCGTGCTTGGGCTGGTCCTGCCAGTCCGTGTTCGCCTTGTCGTGCAGCCAGAGGTCATAGGCGACGTTGTAGACGCGGGGCGCCTTGTCGGTGGCCTGCTCGAGGGCACGGAGCCCCGCGGCGTGGGCCTCGGCCGCGAAGAACGTTTCTGTGCGGACATAGGCGACGGAGGCGGCGAGCAGCGGGTCTTCGGATTATGGGGCGGCCTAGCTGTACTGACCCGTGAGGTCGATGAGCCGGGCGGACAGGTCGTGGGCCCTGTACTTGTGGCGACGGCGTCGGCGGTGCGGTAGGTGGCGACGAAGAGCCGGGCGCATTCAGCCTGTTGTCCGGGCGCCGCAGCATGGAGGGCCCTGCCGAGTTCGGCGAGGAGCGCGGGGAGTTGGCGGGCGATGCGCACGTACTGGGCGCGGAGGCGCCAGTTGACTGCTTCCCGGACGGCGTTCTGCAGTTCGGTGAGGGGACGGGTGGGCCCGTCGTCCGGCATGTCGTAGGTGGCGATGGCCGCGGACAGGGTGGACATGACCTGGTGGACGCGGTCGTCGGGCCGGTCCTTGCCGGACAGGAGGCGGCTCGTGTCGATGTTGAGGGCGGCGGCGATGCTGTCGAGGATGGCGCCGGACACGCCGCGTTCGCCCCGCTCGATCTTACGGAGGGTGCCGAGTGCCATGCCGGCCAGGTCGGCGAGTCGCTGCTGGGTGAGGGAGGCGATCCGCCGCTCGTAGGCGATGCGCGCGCCTACCCCGTGGTACGTGATGCTGGGCATACGGGGCTCCATTCGGGAACCGTACCGTCGGATTCATACTGCGGGTACGCGAACGGCCCCACCCCGACACGCGCTTGGGGTGGGGCCGTTCGATGTGCGGCTACCGGAGATGGGGGAGTTCGGTGAGACTGTTGATACTCCAGTCGGCGGCCGCCTGGACGTCGGGGTCGTCAGCCCACAGGTGACCCCACGGCCCGCGGCGAAGGTGTGCGACCCGCAGGCCGGCCGCGCGCGCCGGGTAGACGTCGTTCTGCGGGTGGTCGCCGACGTACATGATGGAGTCCGGTGGGGCCTCGGCGAGTTCGATGACCCGCGTGAAGAAGGCTCCTTGCGGCTTGGCGACTTTCCATTCACCTGATGTGGCGATGACGTCGGCGGGCAGGTCAAGGTCGCGCAGCAACTCGGCGGCGCGCACGGTCTGGTTTCCGGCGATGAGGACACGCATGCCAGCGTCCTGGAGGGCGGCGAGGGCGGGGCGGACGTCGGGGTAGAGATCGCTCTCGTCGAGGTGTTCGCCGCGGCCGGCGGCTTCGCGGGCGAGGTATGCCTCGCGGACGTCTATGCCGGGCTTGATGAGGCGGAGTGCGTCTGCGTTGTCGCGGCCTTGGGCGACGACTGCTCCGACGAGCGCTGACACGGTGTGCCGGGGGACGCCGAGCCAGTCGGCCCAGGACCCCCAGTAGCGGTCGTCGCGGACGAGGGTTTCGCCGATGTCGAGGGCGATGGTGGTAATCATCGACCACCAGCGTAGGCGGCTCAAGGCCTGGCCGCTTGTCAGTGCTCCTGTTCCTTCGTGTGGGCGAGTCCGGATGTGGCCGCCTCAGGCCGGGGTGCGGTGCAGGCGGCATATGGGGTGAACGATGACGAGGGCGGTGGCGCAGCCGAGGCTGATGAGGGCTCCCACCAAAAGGAGTTGGTGGACACCGAAGAGCGCACTGGCCGGTCCGGCGATCGCCTGGCCGGACGGGACGGCCAGGATCGAGCCGGCGATCTCGTAGGCGGCCACCCGGTTGAGCCGGTCCTCGGGGATCTGAGTCTGTACGGCGGTGGCCCACAGAACGCCGATGCACAGCGACGACGAGCCCTCCTCCGAACTGCCACAACGCACCCCCTTCCTGGCCGTTCGGCGCGGCTCGGAAGAAATCGGTTTTGTGCGCGGGCACCCGCACGGAACCGGTGGCCGTCGAGAGTCCGTGGGACCGGTCGTCAGCACGTGCTGTCGAGCGGGACGCACTGCACCGGCGGCGCGTGTGGCGGGTCAGGTGCCTTGAGGGTCAGGGCCAGGACGTTCGACGAGCTGCTGACGGCCGCCCTGCGGGCCGTCACGACCTCGCGCCGGGCGCGCAACGGCTGCGTACGGCTGTCGGCACTTACCTCGACGGCTGCCTGCACGCCAGCGGCGTCAGGGCGATGCCGCTGCCGCCGAGGCGGCCATGATCGAGCTGGGGTAGGCGCGGGAGACCCCGGCGGCGCGCGCGGCGCTGTGGCGGATGGCCGGGATCCCGGAGGACTGACCGGCACCCTATTCAGGCGATGCTGGCGCGCTACGACACCTATCGACGCGACCCGGTCGCCGTCGCCGTCCAGGCCGCCCTCTGGCACAGCTTCGCGGCCCCGGACTTCGACCTCCGCCACCGCGCCACCGCCGTGCGAGCCCCGACGCTGCTCGCCTGGGGCGGCACGGCCGCCGCGATCCGGTGGCGGGCGTCGGGGACGCCAGCCGGGCGGCGGCCGCCGTGCCGGGCGCCGAACTGCCCTCTTCGACGCGGGCCACGCCCCCTTCGTCGCGGCGCCGGAGGCCTTCCTCGCGGTCGTACTCTCCCTTCTCGACCGGTGACCGGAGTCGTCGTGGGTCAGGACCGACCCGGGGCGAGCACGGCGAGGAGCTGGGGCGCCAACTCCTCAGCCGCAGAAGTGTCCTTGCGGTCGGCAGCGTCGCGCAGGTCGCGCAGCAGGCCGTCGACGCGGGCCACCTGTTCGCCTTGCGCGGTGTGCTTGACGCGGTCCCAGGTGAGTTCGAGGCCGGTGACGGTCCCCGCGACCGCGCCGCTGTCCGAGGCTGCGGCGTCCAGGGTCAACTGCCGGGTCCACAGGTCCATCCGTGCCGCTTCGACGGTGGCGATGGGTTCGTAGCGCAGGTGCAGATCGCGGTCGTTCTGCGCTACCCGGAGCACCGCCCCGCGCACCAGTTCCGCGTCGCGCGCCTTCACGGACTCCGTGAGCGCGTCGAGGTCGCGGTCCATCTGCCGGGTGAGTACGGACGACACACGGTCCGCCGTCCGGTACGCGTTCCACGCCTCCCGCACCTGGCGTACCTCGGCGGGGTCCGTGGTTCCGGTGTGTGCCGTGCGGACCGCGGCGGACAGCGCGTTCAGGGTGTCCGGCAGCCGGCCCGGTGTCGTGTCGGTGGGGACGGCGAGGGCGACCGCCTCCAGGTCGGCGCCCGGCTTGCCGGTGGAGAACTCCCCGTACCCGGGGGCGAAGACCTTGTCCTCGCGGGTGCCGTCCATGTGGAGCTCGTTCACCGTGATCGCGCCCTTCACCGGGCCGTACGGACCTTCGACCGTCTGGTTCACGGCCTTGACCGTGACCTCTTCGAAGACGACTTCCGGCACGTTCTCCGGACGGTAGACGTCTCCCGCCTTCGGCTCGGCCGGCATGATCATCGCTGCGGGACCGGTCTTTCCCGCGCGCCAGGTGCCGTCGGTGTCGGCGACGACGCCGTTCTTGCAGTTGAAGACGTCCTCGCCGAAGTACCAGACAGAACCGTCGTCGGCCTGCGCGAACCAGTCGAGCGCGACCTCCTTGATCCGCCCGTCGGAGAGGGCCATGTACTGGAGGGTGCGCACCTTCACCTTGTCGCCGTTCACGGTGATGGTCTTGGCGTCGGGCAGCAGGGTGAACTCGGTGCGGAACGGCTTGCCGTCGACCTGGCCGCCGTAGATCACCTGCTGGATCTCGGAACTCGGGTGCAGCGGGTTGGTAATGGCGGTGGGACGGGAGAAGACCGGCTTGCCACGGTCGACCCGGTCCTTCTCCGGGGCGAGCGGCAGGCACCTGCCGGTCTTCTTCCCGGTGGCGGCGTCCACGGTCCGCACACAGTCCGTGCCCGTCTTCGCTTCCCCGCCGGCCGCGCCGGCACCGGCACCGGCGGTGAGTGTCGCGGCCAGTACCACTCCCACGGCTGCTGACAGATTCGTCTTCCTCATGGCTGCCTCCTCTGTAGTGGTGGAAACGCTGCCACCGCGGCGCTGAAGGGACCCTGAACGAAACTGAACGCGCCTTCAGCGACAGGGGCGGGGCCAGGGACGGGGCCGGGGCCGGGGCCGGGGCCGGGGCCGGGGCCGGGGGAACGACACCTCGAACCGTGCCCCGCCGAGTGCGCCGTCCGAAACCCTGGCCGTGCCGCCGTGCGCCGCGACCAGCTCCGCGACGATGGCCAGGCCCAGCCCACTGCCGTCGGACCGCTCCGGTGTCCGGTCGGGACGCCCTTCGGGGGAGCGAGGCCGGGACCGGGCGTCGTCGAGGCGTACGAAACGTTCGAAGACGCGCTCGCGTTCGGCGGCCGGCACACCGGGGCCGTCATCCTCCACACCGAGCACGATCCGGCCGTCCGCCCACTGCTCCAGATCGAAGACCACCTGGGAGTGCGCGTGCCGGGCCGCGTTGTCGCCGAGATTACGGAGCACCCGCCGCAGACCCTGCGCGTCCCCGGGCAGCCGGGCCGCCGATACGCCGGCCGCGCCGATCCGGATGCCGACCGCCGTACGGCGCAGGCGTCGTACCTCGTCGAGCACCAGATCGTCGAGGTCGACCTCCCGCAGGTGCGGACGCAGTGCGCCCTCGTCGGCTCTGGCCAGCAGCAGCAGGTCGTCGACGAGCCGCTGGATCCGCAGATCCTCCGCCAGTACGGTCGCGGCGAGCGCCTCGGGAGTCGTCCGGCCAGGATGGGCGAGGGCCACCTCGGCGTGCTGGCGGATGGACGCCACCGGGGAGCGCAACTCGTGCGAGGCGTCCGAGACGAACCGCCGTTGCGCGGTCTGGGCCCGCTCAAGGCGGTCCAGCATGCGGTTCATGGTGGCGGCGAGACGGGCGATCTCGTCGCGCCCGCGCGGGAGTGGCACCCGGCGGTGCAGCTGCGCGGAGGAGATCGCCTCGACCTCCGACCGGATCGCGCCTACCGGGGCCAGCGCCCGGCCCACCGCCATCCAGGTGGCCCCGGCGGCCAGGACGAGGAGCAGGGGCAGCCCCACCAGGAGTAGCCGGGTGACGATCCGGGTCGACTCGGCGACGGCGATGAGCGCCCGCCCGACCAGCACCGTCTGCTGGTCGCCCGCACCGTCGGGCCCGCCCCCTCCGTCGGCGGTGACCGCCACCACCAGGAACTCGTCCTCGTCCAGCGGTGTGGTGACCCTGACCTCGGCGTCGGCGCCCGGGCGGGCCAGTGCCGGCAGCTCGTCGACATTGGCGCTGGCCGCGACCACGGCGCCCTGGGCGTCCAGCACCTGGATGAACTGCTCGTCCCGCTCCGCCACGGCCAGTGAGGGGACCCCGCGCCCCGAGTCGATGACGGCCGCCACCTCCTGGGCGCGAGCGCGGGCGGCCTGCCGTACGTCGTCGGTCAGCTCGGCCCGCAACAACACGACCAGGGCGACAGCCCCCGCCAGCAGCCCCAGGGCGACAACGAGAACCGCGGCCACGACCGACCGGAACCTGACCCCCGCCGGGAAGCTAACCCCCATCGGAGGCCAGCCGGTATCCGGACCCGCGTACCGTCTCGATCGCGGCACGTCCGAAGGGCCGGTCGAGCTTGTTGCGCAGATGACGGACGTAGACCTCGACGATGTTCGGGTCTCCCTCGAAGTCGTCGTCCCAGACATGCGCCAGGATCTCCCGCTTGGACACGGTCTCGCCGCGCCTGCGCAGCAGGAACTCAAGCAACGCGAGCTCGCGGGTGGTCAGTGGGACCCGTACCCCGCCCCGCGAAACTTCCTTCGCCGCCGGATCGAGCCGCAGGTCGCCGGCGGTGAGGGCGGCCGGCCGCGCCCGGGGATCGCGGCGCAGCAGCGCGCGGAGCCGGGCCAGCAGGACGGCGTACGAGAAGGGCTTGGTGAGGTAATCGTCAGCACCGGTATCGAGGCCCTCGACCTCGTCCCACTCGCCCTCCTTGGCGGTGAGCATCAGGATCGGCGTCCAGTTGCCCTCGCTGCGCAGGGTCGCGCAGACCCTGTAGCCGTTGAGGCCGGGCAGCATGATGTCGAGGACGATGGCATCGTAGGCGTTCTCGCGCGCCCGCCAGAGTCCGTCCGTCCCGTCGAGTGCGATATCGACGGCGAAACCGTCCGCCTCCAGGCCGCTGCGCAGTCCTTCGGTGAAACGCTCCTCGTCGTCGACGACCAGAACCCTCATGCGTCGATTGTGACCCGCGTCACCTGAACCGTAGCTGAATGCGGGCGGGTGTCGGCCGCGGGGCCGGGCCGCCACTCGTGCACGTGGCCGGGCACCCCTCAAGTGGCCTGCCCGTCAGGCGCGGCAGACGAGTTTCATCTGGGCTGCGGCGTGGTGGGCGCCGACCAGGTCTTCGTCGCCCCAGTCGCGGCCCCGGTTCAGGAGTTGCACCGCGAACTGGCCGCCCCGCTTGACCTCGTAGCTGCCCACCGAGACCAGGCTGCCACGGTGGACGGTCTGGCGGACGGCGAAGGCGGCGTACGACGAACGGGTGTCGTCGGGGTCGGCGAGTACGCGGTAGAAGGTGGGATTGCCGGCCACGTCGACGTCGCGATCGGCGCTCGGTACGAACACGGCCAGCGCGCACTCGTCGAAGCCGTTGCCCGGCCGCCACGACCAGGTCGCGGTGTTGGCGCCGTCCCGGTCCGGGGCGCCCGACATGGGGACGGCGGTGAAGCGGCCGTCGCAGCCGTCGCCCTCGTGGCCGCCGGACCCGACCGTGTACCAGCCCGCGTCGCCGTTCTCGAAGCGGCCGGACTCTGTGTACTGACCGGAGGACTGGCCGGAGGACTGGCCGGAAGACTCGCCGGAATCCCTGCCCGGCGAGCAGCCCGGACCGGCCCACTGGGTGAACGACGGGCTCCGGTCAGGCGGAGAATTCTTGGGCGGGACCGGCTTCGCCGGGGAGGGGTGGGAGGTCCGGGACGGGCGCGGGTCGGCAGTGGGGCTCCCGGTGACCGACGGGCTGTCGGGGACGGGAACGGCCGGCCCGGTCGGACCGATGCGTGTCGGTACTCCGCGGGCGAGGTCGTCGGCATTGCCCAGCGGGCCGCCCGGCCTCTCACCACTCCCCTCGTCGCCTCCGAACGCAAGCAGCGAGACCACTGCGACGAAGAGGGACAGGGCGACCGCGACTCCCGCCGCCAGCAGAAGTCTCCTCGGTCGCGAGAACGTGGAGAGGCGGCCGGCGACGGTCTCGCGCACGATCCAGGAACCGCAGGTCACCCTGGAGGCGCCGGCGTCGAGCCCGCAGTCGGGGCAGGCCATGCCGGGCAGCGCACCCCTTCGTCCGCCACCGCACCGTTCGCACACCATGAGACCTTCTCGCACCCGAACCAGGGGATCATCCTGAACAGTCGGCCAGTAGCCGGGCCCCAACTATGCATGAGCACGTCACCTTGAGACAGGGATAGCGCACGATTGACCTTGCCCCAGGGGCAAGGCACACAGTCACTCCTGTCGGGCCGATAACGGTCCGGCGACGGAGGATGGAACCATGGTTGACACGGCAGGGCCTGAGCGTGGCCGGGCCCTGCCGCGAGATCTAATTCGCCGACTGGGACGCCGCGTCGGCGACGGACGAGGCCTGTGACGTGGCGTTCCCCGTGAAGTCCCGTGAGGTCACGTGAGGCCCCCGTGAGGTCCCCCGTGCTGTAGCGGGTAGTCAGGGGGCAGGGAGGCAGAGGGAGTCAGGCGTCGTCGTCCAGGTCGGGGTGCGTCTCGCCGCCGACGTCCACCGGGCCGTCGCCGTCCCTGCCCCGGGGCTGGAGTTCGACGTTGATGCGGTGCGTCGTGTCGTCCGTGGCTGTCCTGCCGACATCCGCCGTCACCACGCCGATGCGCAGGCCGCCCTTGCCGCCCGTCTCGCGCCGGATCTGGACCGTGAACTCCAGGCTCACCTTCTCCACACGGAAACGCAGCCCGCTGTCCCTGCCCCGCCGCTGGGCCTCCTCCAGCTCCGCCCGCACCTGGCTGATCACCTCTGCCAGGCCCGGTGCCCGGTCCTGCGCGTCGTCGTACGCGTTCACCTTGCCCACATCCCCCCGCTGCCGCCGAGGCCCCATTGTCACCCACCGCGACTATGCTGGTACAGCATGGGGGCGCTACAAGGTGAGACCAGTTTAGGAGCCAACTTTCGTACGGACCAGGAGACTTGGCGCGTACGGCTGCGCAGTCCCGGTCCGCGTGGACAGGTGCTCGGGGCCGGTGTGCTGCTCGGCGACGGGATGGTGCTGACCTGCGCCCACGTCATCCGGATCGCCGGCAGCGACGACCACCAGCCCGTGGTGGTCGTCGAGTTCCCCGGCAACGGCGGGGGCGGCAAGGGCCAGGGCGGCGCCGGTCCCGGTGCGCTGGAGGCCCGCGTTCTGCCGGGCCACTGGGTTCCGCGCGCCGACGACCACAGCGGCGACCTCGCCCTCCTGCGGCTCGACGGGCCGCCGCCCGTCGCCTCACACACCACGCTGCACCGGCTCCCCACCATCTGGAACCGGCGGGTCCACTTCGCCGGGTACCCGTCCCGCATCACCGGCGGCAAGTGGGCCGAAGCGCTCATCAAGGGGCCCGGCGGCCCCGGCGACGAGTGGGTGCAGATCGACCCCGTGACCGAGGCCGACACCCTCATGCGGCGCTTCAGCGGCGCCGGCGTCGTCGACAACCGCACCGGCCGCGTCATCGGGATCGTCGTCAGCAAGCTGGACTCGGAGCGTGAGGGCGCCCACTACGTCCACGGTTACATGATCCCGACCGGCACCGTCGTCAAGCACCTCGACCTCGTCCGCGAGCGCTGCGTCAGCGGTCGGCCCCCCGTCCCCCCAGCGCTCCTCACCCCCGGCGTCGCCGTCGCCGTCGACGCCGGCGACGGCCCGGCCCGCCCTGCCCAGGACCTGGGCTTCGCGCGGTGGATCACCCGGTGGCTGGCGGGCGAGGACGACATGGCGGACGTGGAGATCGCGTTCGTACGGGACGAGGACCTGGCGGCGGCCCTCGCGCTGCGCACCACCCTCGCCCTGGCCGACCGCGAGCAGTCCCCCCGCACCTCCACCGCGGCCGCCGACCCCGGCCTCGCCCGCTCCGGCCTCGCCCACGTGGACGCGTATCCGACCGTCCCCCGCGCCGGCAGCCTCGACCTCGCAATCGATGTGAGCGGCCGGACCCCCGCCCAGGTCGCCGGGGAGATCGCCGAGGGCATGGGCCTCGACGGCCCCGGCCTGCTCCCCCTGCCCGCCCGGCTCGCCGCCGACGCCCTGCCGCTGACCACCGTCGTCCGTGGCGTGGACGAGAGCGCGGAGCCCGCGGAGACAGTCGAGTTGCTGCACGCGCTGGCGCGACGCGGCGGGCGGCTGCTGCTCGTGTTCCGGCGGCTGGATTCCCCCGCCCTGCGCCGTGCGTACGATCTCCTCCTCGAACCGGACCGCCCCCGGCGCTGGCTGGACCGCATCGGCCGCCGGATCACCGACCTCGCCCGTACGGAGGAAGCCGCCCGGGAGTTACGGCGCCGGGCCGCGTCCTGCGTCACTCCGCTGCCGCCCGTGCCCCGGTACGCCCCCGATCTCGCGCTGAAGGCGGCCCGCCTGGAGGCCGATCCGCAGCGGGGCGCGACCGCCTTCCTGGTCAAGCTGAGTTACGTCGAACGCAGCACGGAGGGCGCGCTGTTGCAGGCGAAGGCCGCCCATCGCGTCCTCGCCCTCCGACTCGCCCGCCACCAGGAGCTGCGCGGTCTGCTCGACGGTCACCAGGCGCGCCTGGCCGCCCACGGCATCACCGAGGCGGCGGCCGTGCTGCACCAGGAGGCGCAACGGATGCTCACGGGCGGGCCGTGCGAGCTGCCGGTGGCGGAGGCGGCCGTCGAGCGGTTCGTGACCGAGGCGCGGGTGGCCCTCGCCGCGCTGGGGGAGCCGCGGTGAGGGCGTGTCCGCACCCGGGGTGCGGGGGGCAGGTCACCGAGACGGGCTTCTGCGACCTCACCGGACTGCCCGTGGACGACGACGGAGCGCCCCCGAACGGGGCCAGGACAGGCGCGAACGGCGCAGGCGCGAACGGCCCCGGCGGCGCAGGCGCGAAGGGAGGCCTCACGGGCGCGAACGGGCAGAGCGGCGGCCCGCGCCCTCCGGCGGCCCAGTTCGTCCTCTCCCCCGCCGGTGACAACCTGATGGACCTGCCCCTCGTCGAGGTCCCCGACCCGGCCCTCCTCGCCCAGCCCGAAGCCGCCCAGCCGTCCTCGCACGTCATGCGGTGCGGCAACCCCGACTGCGCCGAGTTCATCGGCGTCGTCACCTCCGAGGGGCGCTGCAGCTGCGGGACGCCGTACGCGCTGCAACCCCAGCTGTCCGCCGACGACGTACTCGCCGACCAGTACCGCGTCGTCGGGCCCATCGCCCATGGCGGCCTGGGCTGGGTGTATCTGGCGGAGGACGCCCAGCTCCACGACCGCCCGGTCGCCCTCAAGGGCCTGCGTAACCCGCACAGTTCCCTGGCCCGCGAGGTCGCGCTGCGCGAGCGCCGGCATCTGACCGACCTCAACCACCAGGACATCATCCGCGTCATCAACTACGCGACGCACCGCCCCACCGGCACCGACTACATCGTCATGGAGTTCGCGGCCGGCATGGCGCTGCACCGGATCGCCGAGCGCATCGCGCGCGACGAGGAGCCGTTCGCGGGACCGCGCGTGCACGAGTTCATCGTCAGTTACGGCATCCGGATCCTCGACGCACTCGGCTATCTGCACACGCAGGAGCGCAAGGTGTACGGCGACATGAAGCCGGACAACGTCATGCACTGCGGCGACGGCATCAAGATCATCGACGTGGGCGGGGTACGGGAGTTCGGCGTTCCCGGACCGTACACCGGCCCCTACAAGGGCCCCGAGGTCGAGCAGGACGGCCGCGCGCACCCCCAGTCCGACCTCTACAGCGTCGGCGTGACCCTGCGCGAGCTCGCCGACGCCGCCCGCCACCGGGCGCCCGGGCTCGGTGCCGAGTCGCTGCACCGGGCGCTCGCCCGCGCCACCGCCGACGACCCGCGCCACCGGTACGCCACCGCAGCCGAGATGTCGCTCCAACTGCGCGGTGTCATCCGCGAGCTGCGCTCCCTGCGGCTGGGTACCGAGACCTTCGAGCCCTCCCGCCTGTTCGACCCGGCGTCGGCCGCGCTCGACGGCGGGCTGGGCCGGGCCCCCACGCTGGACAGCTGGGCGTACGGCACCCACCGCCTCCCCCTGAACGCCGCGCGGCCGTCCCCCGACGAGGTCGCGGCGGGCCTGCCCGTGCCCAGGACCGACCCCGACGACCCGCAGGCGGGCTCGCTCGCCCGGATCTCGTACGACGCACCGGGTCTGCTGCAACTGCTCGCGGACTGGACGCCGTCCGTCGAACTGCACCTGCTGCGCTGCCGCCTGCACCTCGACCTCGCCCGCAGACCCCGCCGGCGCGCCCACCACCACGAGCGGGCCCACGCCGAACTCGGCCTGGCCACCGCGCTCGTCGGCACCATGGCCCCGTACGACTGGCGGCTGCACTGGCACGCCGGGCTGCTGCACCTCGGTGACGACCGGATCGCCGAGGCCCGCACCGAGTTCGACCACGTCTACGACTCGCTGCCCGGTGAGTACGCCCCCAAGCTCGCCCTCGGCTACTGCCACGAACGGCTCGGCGCACCGGACCGGGCCCGCGACTACTACGAGGCCGTGTGGCTGCGCAATCACTCCATGGGCAGCGCCGCCTTCGGGCTAGCACGTTTCCATCTGGCCCGGGAGGAACGGGAGAAGGCCCTGGAAATCCTGGAGCACGTACCGAAGGACTCCCGGCACCGCACGGCCGCTCGGACCGCGATCGTCCGCATCCTGGCGGGCCGCAGGGCCCCGGCCGGGGCGCCGCCGCCCCTGGAGTCGGTCACCGCCGCGCTGGCCCGGGTCGTGCAGTTACACGAGGAGGAGGGGCTGACGGACCGGCACGCGGTGCTGCGCCTGGAATCGCACATCCGCGAAGTGGTACTGGACTGGGTCTGCGCTACGGACAACGGCGAGGACGCGCGGGTGCGGCGGCTGGCGGAGCTGCGCGAGCGGGTCCAGGACGAGCACCTCACCGAGAGCCGGCTGCGCAGACGCCTGGAGGAGGCGTACCGCGCGCTGTCCCAGCAGGCCGGTGACCTGCGGGCGCACGCGCTGCTCGACCTGGCCAACGGCATACGGCCCCTGCGATGGACCCACAAGGAGCACACATGGCCCGGCGCGGCACGGACGGCTCGCAAGCTCCAGCAGATGCGGGGCACGAGAATGGCACCGCCGACGGCCCGCCCGCCGTCCGCCTCGAACTGAGCCAGCAGCCCTACGTCTTCGTGGAGCGCGGCGCCGAGACCGGGACCCGTATGTGCGCCGTGGTGACGGTCACCGTCACCACGGGGGCCGGTGGTCCGGCGTCCGCCGGGTCCGCGAACGCCGAGATCCTGCTGCTCGACTGCTCCGCGTCCATGGGCTACCCGCGCGAGAAGCTGTGGGCGGCCCAGGAAGCGGCGACGGAAGCGGTACGGGCGCTGCCGGACGGCACGTACTTCGCGATCGTCGCGGGACGCCACACCGCGGAGCTCGTCTACCCGGAGGGGCCGGCCGGCTCCGGCAGGGACCTCGCCCGCGCCGACGCCACCACGCGCAAGGAGGCCGAGGACGCCGTCGCCCGCCTCGCCCCGAGCGGGGGCACCGCCATCGGCAGCTGGCTGGCCCTGGCCCGCGAGCTGTTCGCGGGACGCCCGGGGGGCACCGTCCGGCACGCGCTGCTGCTGAGCGATGGACGCAACGAGCACGAGCGGCGGGAGGAACTGGCAGCCGAACTCGGGCGTTGCTCAGGGCTGTTCACCTGCGACGCGCGCGGCATCGGCGAGGACTGGGACCCCGACGAGTTGCAGCTGATCGCCGACCGCCTCGACGGCAAGGCCGATGCGGTGCGCGACTTGGACGCGCTGCCCGGCGAGTTCCGCACCGTGACCGCCGAGTCCGCGGCCCGCAGCCTCACCGGTCTGCGGCTGCGCCTGACCCACCGCCCCGGCAGCGCCCCGCTCACCGTCCAGCAGGTCCACCCCACCCGCCGCGATCTGCTGCCGGGGCGCGTGGTGGCCGGGGAGCGCTGCCTGGAGTTCCGGACGCCGCCGTGGGGCGCGGAGACCCGCGAGTACCTGGTGTGCGTGGCCGCATCCCGTACCGGGCAGGAGCCCGTCGACCGGGCGCTGTGGCTGGCGGACCTCAAGGTGGTGCGCGAGCCGCAGCCCGGCAAGGACGGTGTGGCGGCGCCCCTGCTGCCGCCCGCGCGGCCCCTGTTGGTGCACTGGACCCGCCACCACGACCTCTACAGCACCTACGACCCCAAGGTCGCCCACTACGCGCACCACGACGCGCTCGTGCGCGGCCTCGAAGAGGGCAGGGCGGCGCAGCGCGCCGGGGACGTGCCGCGCGCGCGGGCGGCGTGGGGCGAGGCGGTGCGCCGGGCCCACGCGATGGGCAACGAAGCGATGCTGCAACGCCTCGGGGATGTCGTGCTGATCATCGACGCCGCGCGCGGAGAGGTGAAGATACGCACCGACATCCGGCCGCTCGACATCAACTCGGCGATGGTCCTGCGCGCTCACAGCACCATGCTGCCGCCGCACCGCAGCGCACCGGCACCGGGACCGGGAGTCGCACCTGCACCTGCACCGGAGCAGCCCCGGGACGCGCGGTGACGGCGTACGCACGCCGCTTCTGGCGCTCCGCCACCGGGGCCGACGGTGTCACCACCGTCCGCTACCTGCGCCGTCAGCTGCTGTGGCTGCTCACGCTCACCGCTGTGGGCGGCACGGCGCTCTTCGGCGCGTACGACGAGGTCCACAGCGACTCGGTGGCGATCCGCGACCGCACCGGGCCCGCCGTCGTCGAACTGGCCAGGGCCCAGGCCTCACTGCGCCAGGTCCACACCACGGCCCGCGACCACCTCCGCTACCGGGCAGGGCACGCGCAGTGGCCGGACGTCCTGGCGCGCGGGGAGGAGTACCGGACGCAGCTCACGCGGGCGAAGGGCAGCCTGGAGCGGGCTGCCGCCACCGGCGCCCTGGACCGCAAGGACCGCCAGACGCTGCGTATCGCGTCCGGGCTCGTCGACGGCTACGCGCTGCGCATCGACGGGGCGTGGACGCAGTCCGGCCGGGCGCGCCTGAGCCTCGCCAACCTCGCGTACGCGCAGACGATGATGTACGGCCCCGAGTCGGGCATACTCGACCGGATCGCCGCCGTCCAGGCCCGGCAGAACGCGGCCCTGGACCACCAGGAGGACTGGGGATACGCGCCGCTGCTGGCGTGGCCGGTGGCCGTCACGGCCTGCGTGCTGCTCGGCGCAGGGCTGGTGGGCACCCAGGTATTCCTGCGCCGGCGTTTCCGGCTGCGGCTGAGCATGCCGCTGGCGGCGGTGACGGTGCTGCTGGCCGCCGTTCCCGTGCTCGCCTTCGGGACGTGGCAGGCACACGACGGCCAGAGCCTGATGCGGGACGCGAGCGCGCTGCTGATCCCTGTCGACGGCACGCCGGCTCCGGAGGCGGCCATCGCCGACGCCGAGAAGGGCATGGACGAGGCAGCGCGGGCGGGAAACATCAGGGGGTGGGTCAGGGGCACGGTGTTCATTCCGCTCGGGACCGTACTGATGACGGGTGTCGTGCTCTGGACGCTCCAGTCGCACCTCGCCGAATACGCCGTTCCCCGGAACCGCACGGGAGGCCCCCGATGAACGCTCCGCACCACGTTCTCGGGAACGCTCCGCACCTGCGTGCTCTGTCGCGCGTGCTGCTGTGCGTCGCTCTGCTCGCCGCGATCGCGCTCACGTCGACGGCGTGCGCGGAGGAGCCCCGACCCGCCGTGAGCGTTCTCGGGCCGTGGACGGGCGACGAGGAGGAGAGCTTCGAAACGGTACTGGCCCAGTTCACCGGGGAGTACGGCATAGAGGTCGACTACCAGGGCACCACGTCGCTCCGCGAGACGCTGCTCGCCCAGGTGCAAGCCGGTTCACCGCCCGACATCGCCGTACTGAACAGCCTGGGCGACCTCACCGAGTACGCCCACGACGGGGTGCTCGCACCGCTTCCCGAGAACGTCCGGGAACGCTCCCCGCAGCCGTGGGCGCCCGAACTCACCGTGGACGGCCGCAAGAACACGTACTGGACCCCGGTGAAGATTGATCTCAAGAGCGTCGTGTGGCACTACCCGGACAACTCCGCGCGCAAGGGCGCGTGGTGCCTGGGCATGGGGTCGGGCGCGACGTCGGGGTGGCCGGGCAGCGACTGGATCGAGGACATCCTGCTCCAGAAGTCGGGCCCCGCGCTGTACGAGCAGTGGGCGACCGGCGAACTGCCGTGGAACAGCCGCGAGGTGCGGACGGCGTGGGAAACCTGGGGGCGGCTCCTGACGTCCGGGGGCCCGGCGCAGACCTCCGCCGCACTCGGCAACGGCTTCGAAGGCAGGGACGGCAAAGGCTTGATGGCACGGGGCGACGGCGGGGCTGGGGCTGGAAGCGAGGAGGCCGGCGACGGCGGGTGCGTACGCGAGCACCAGGGGAGCTTCATCCGGCGGCTGTACGGGAACGACGTCACGTTCACCGCGAGCGCGTCGGCCGTCGCGGGGCTGGCGAACAACCGGGGGGCGTACGAGGTGGCCGGCGACATGGCGGCGCTGTTCCGCGACACTGCGGGCGCCCGGTCGCTGCTCACGTTCCTCACTGGGGAGCAGGCGCGTGGCACCTGGGCGCGTGCGGTGCCGGAACGCAACCTGCCGTTCTTCCCGGCGTCCGTCGGGTCGTACGGCGACGCGTGGGCCAACCGCTCGGTCGACGAGGCGCTGACGCGGGCGCGCAGGCTGTGCGTCGACGCGTCGGACGTGATGCCGGCGGGGCTGCGCGGCGCGTTCTACCGGTCGGTGCTGGAGTTCCTGGCCGCGCCGGGGGACGGGGCGCTGCTGACGGGGCTGCTGCGGCAGCTGGACGACGAGACGCAGCGGCTGCGGGCGCGGGGAACGCCCCGGGTTCCTTCGGTGTGCGGGGCGCCGGGGTAGGGGGCGTCCCTCCGGGCCGGCGCCACGCCGCCACCCGGGCTAGGTGTTCTGTCCACGGAGGTTGGTGACAGTGATCACGGTCGGGTGATCTTGAACAAGTGAGGGCCTTCCGGGTTCGGTGTGGATTGCGACATCTCCACCGAACGACAGAAGGCCCTCATGCCCCACCGTAATGCACCCCTGACCGAGACCGGCCGCCTGCGGCTGGCCCGCTGCGTCGTGGACGACGGCTGGCCCCTGCGCCGGGCCGCCGAACGCTTCCAGGTCTCGCCCACGACGGCACAGCGGTGGGCCGCCCGCTACCGCGAGCTGGGCGAGGCCGGGATGAGCGACCGGTCCTCGCGCCCGCACCACAGCCCACGTCGCACGCCGACCCGCACCGAGCGGCGAATCATCAAGGTCCGCATCCTGCGCCGCTGGGGGCCGGCCCGCATCGCCTACCTCCTCGGGCTGAACCCGGCGACCGTCCACCGTGTCCTGACCCGCTACAAGCTGGCCCGCCTGGCCCACCTGGACCGTGCCACCGGCCGGGTGATCCGCCGCTACGAACACGACCACCCCGGTGACCTGGTGCACGTCGACATCAAAAAACTCGGCAACATCCCCGACGGCGGCGGCCACAAGGTCCTCGGCCGGCAAGCGGGCCGCAAGAACCGGGCCAAGGCCGGGATGAGCTTCCTGCACAACGCGGTCGACGACCACTCCCGCCTGGCCTACAGCGAGATCCTCACCGACGAGAAGAAGGAGACCGCCGTCGGATTCTGGCAACGGGCCCACGCCTACTTCGCCACCGCCGGCATCACCGTCCAGCGGGTCCTGACCGACAACGGCTCCTGCTACAAGTCACACCTGTGGCGCAACTCCCTCGCCGAGCAGGGCATTTCACACAAGCGCACCCGCCCCTACCGGCCCCAGACCAACGGCAAAGTGGAGCGGTTCAACCGGACCCTGCTGGACGAGTGGGCCTACGCGAAGGCATACCGGACCGAGACCGAGCGACGCGAGGCATACCCCGTCTGGCTGCACACCTACAATCACCACCGCGGACACACCGCGCTCAAGGGCCAACCACCCGCCAGCCGCGTCCCCAACCTCACGGGTCAGTACAGCTAGGGGGTGTCTGACAATTCCCCGCGGCGTCGCGACGCCCGGCAGGCACGCTCGCAGCGTTGCCGAAAAGCCCCAGTAGCTCCGCTACGAGGACTGTCCGGCGCCTTGCGATCGCACGCACCGGACGCCGCTCCTTGACCCACGGGGAATTGTCAGACACCCCCTAGCTTGAGATTTAACCTCCGGATTCGAACAGCTCCGACTAGCCCTTCCTGCCGCACGAGCAGGCTCCGCAGCACAGTCGGAAATCTAATTAAGTCGGGACAAACGGTGCGCATGCTGGTTCCGTGAAGCCGACTTGCGGTCGTGTTCGAGCGGCGAGGTCAAATCTCAAGCTGGCGCCACGCCGCCACCGTCGCGCCAAGGGCCTCCACCGCCGCCTCCGTCCGCGTCGGGTCGGCCCGTACCGTGCGGCTGAACTCCACGTGCAGGAACGGCACGTCCAGTTCGGCCGCCTCCCGGCCCTGCACGTTCGACCGCCCTTCCAGCACGCACCGCCGCACCCACGCGCGGCACACCTCGAAGTTCTCGTCCCGGAGCGCCTCCGTGAGCCGGCGTGCGGCCGTGCGGCCGTCCGTGCCGCGGCCGGTGGAGACGATCACGTCGTATTCGGGTTCGGTGCTGTCCGCGAAACCGTGCAGCTGGATCCCGGGCAGCCGACGCCGCGTGAGCTCGTCGCAGACCGCGTGGAAGACCGTGTCCCGGCGGTGGGCGACATCGGCCGCGTCGCCCCTGCCCGCCTCGCGGTGCGCCCCCGCGATGACCAGTACGCCCCCGGGCCACCCGGCCATGACTCCGGACCCGAAACGCTCGCTGTCCGCGTCGGCCACCGGATGCGGGACCTGCGCCGACCACCGCACAGGCTCTCCGAGTGCGACGTACACCCGTCCCCAGCCGCGCTCGGCCTCCGCCTCCCGGCGGCCCCCGGACTCGGCCACCTCCGCGTACTGGCGGCCGGTTGCCCCGTCGGTGAGGGTGCGTACGCCGAAATCGGCCTCGGCGAGTGCACGAGCGGCCTCGTCGCGGCGCCCCGCGACGAGCAGCCCCACCCCGTCGGCGATCGCACCGCGCTCCGCGCGCGTCGGCGGCCGGAAGTCGGCGTCCGCGACCACCTCGGTGACGAATCCGTTGATCCGGTCCTCCAGATCAACGCGATCCATGCCCTTATCGGATGATTCGGACGGTTTCGATGGATTATCCGAATTGCCGTTTTGTGACCGAGTGTTCATCGTGACAAACGCCACAACGAACGCCGCGACCAGCAGAAATGTCAAAATCATTAGCTTCGTGGTCGAGATCCGTCTCATAGGGCGGCGAAAATATCATCGTGACGAGACTTCCCCACTTGCCCGGCACAACCCGGGGTGCCCTACTTGCCCTGCCGGCAGCCATCAGGACCGGGTGCGGCCTCCCGGAGACGGGCGAGGAACGCGCTCGCTACCGGTTGGCGTTCGAGCGCACCCAGGACACGATGCTCAACCGTGGCGCCTCGAAGGGCGGTCTCAAGTCCCTCCAGGATCCGCCCGGCTGAGCCCCCGGCGCACTCCGTAGCTCAATGCCGGGAAGCTTGGCTTGATCATCTCGTGTGGCTGTCGGGCTCCGCGGTGGTCGGCGGGGTTGTGTCGAGTGGGATGATTTCGATCCCGTATCCGGTGATTTTTGTGCTGCGGCTGGCCGGCCCGGCGGGTTTCGAGGGGAAGATGGAGCTGGGGCGTTTCACGGTCCGGGGGCAGACCCGCAGGCGTCGCTCGGCCGATCGCAGGTTCGCCAGCAGCGACGTGGTCATCTCGGCGAGGTGGGTGCCGATCCGCGCCGTGGTGCGGATCACGGTGTCCCGGGCGACGGTCAGGGCGACAGTGAAGGAGAGCCGGTCGGCATCGAGCCCGTGGCCGGCGGCGGTGGAACTGATCGTGCGGCGGATCGCCTGGTGGGTGACGAGATACGCCCAGATCTCCTGGTTGACCAGCGCGGGTGTCTTCGATCTCAGGACGGCGCGTGCCCCGCGCTGAGTGATCTTCAAGTCCCGGAATTCGAGCTCGGATTCCCACCGCTGGGAATACAGTGCGGCCAGTTCACCGGCGGGGAAGGCCGCAGGGTCGAGCAAGGTGGTGATGAGCCGGTAGGGCTCATGGCGTCGTGACCCGTCGGCGGCCTCGATGACGACCACCATCTCGATCACCCGGATCCGTACCGACCGGGGCCGCCCCGCCAGGGCTTTCGTGATGTTCTTGTGCGCGTGCCGGGTCGCGAGCCAGGAGCCGTCGGGCAGGACCTCGTCGGGGACCAGCCGCACCGCCGCCGAGATCCGCCACAACAGATCCGCCCCGCCGGCGGCGGCATCGACCCACAGCAGCCAGCCCGGGAATCCCCGGTCGGCCAGGACCAGCATCCCGGGGCGCATCCGGTCCAGCAGGCGCCGTGTCAGGTCCTGCTCACAGACCCGGCGGATGTCGAACGCCACCCCGAGCAGCGCCCGGGTCCCGCACTCGATCAGCGCGACCAGGCGGACCTGGGGGAACGCGGCGATCCGCCGCTGATTGCGGGTCCGGCCGAACACCGCGTTCACCGCGGTGTCGGCGACCTCGAGAAACGTGCCGTCCACCGAGGCCAGCCGAAGCCCCCGCCAGAACACCCCCGGCATCGCGACCGTGCCGACCGGCCCGGCGATCCGCTCGAACAGTAACCGGAACGGCTCCGGGCCCAGCGTGACGCGGCGCTGCCGCAGCGCCGAGGAGGAGACCAGCTGGCCCCGCGCGGCCAGCCGCGCCGTCCCACCGGCCAGCTTCGACAGCACCGACCGGTAGCCGTCTCTCGGGAACAGCGTCAACGCGAGCACGAAGAACACACACGTCACCGCGCAGAGTTTGCCGTCACTACGCCGGTCCCCGCGGCCGGAAGCCGCCAGCACATCCGTGACCATCCGCCGTGTCACAACCTGGCGCAACACACCCAGCTGCCCCGTCTGTCCCGCGCTCGCACGCGACGACCCCTCTATGCCAGACTCCCCAGACAACGAAGCTCCTGTTCCGAACAAGTCGATCGTGGTAGATCGCTCGTTCTACAGGAGCTTCGCTGCATCCAGCGCCCGCACACGAGATGATCAAGCCAAGCTTCCCGGCATTGCTCCGTAGCTGCTCGCGACCGGTCGACTCGTCGGCACGTCAGACGTAATGCGCATCACATCGAGCGAATTCCGTACAACCATTCGTATGGTCTCGCGAGTCATGACGCACCGGTTGGACTGCACAGCGTCACGCCGGATCACAGCCCACCCCAATACCCGCTGTTGCCCAGAATCTGAAGGTGAACACTCATGGCCGCTTCGACCGCGACGCGGCGGCGCAAGGCCCGGCGCAGGGCCGACATGTCGCTCCTGGGCGGCATACGCCCGCCCATCGCGGTCCTGTCGGCGCTGCTGCTCTCCTTGGCGGGCATCACCGCCCTGGGCCTCGGCAAGGCCGACCAGGATCTCGTCCCGAAGGCCGTACTGAAGTCCCAGCAGCACTTCGCCGAGGACGGCGCCATCGCCCTGCGCGCCTCGGTCGACGAGAGCGTCACCGACCTCACCAGGACCGCGGGCCTCTTCAGCGCCTCGGACCCGGTGTCGCCCGACGCCGTACTCGACAAGATCGGCAACGTCTACCAGAAGTGGACCGGCACCGCCGTCCTGGAGATCAAGTCGGGCAAGCTGCTCGCCGCCCGCGGCGAGAACGTGCCCGTCACGGCGATCGACACCGCCAAGCTCCGTGACGAGGACGGGCTCAACCCGCGCATGGTGCGGCTGCAGAACGGCGAGACCCGGTTGCTCTCCTTCGCGTTGCTGTCCTGGGAGGGCCGCCCCCAGCAGCTGCTGATCGCGTCCAACAGCCTGCGCTTCCCCGGCATCGCGCTCGGCAAGTCCCGCGCCATCGCCGTCATCGACAGCGAGGGCCGCATCCTCAGCAGCGACGGCATCCCGGAGCCGGAACAGGTCCGCACCGATCTCCGGCGTGATGGGATCAAGCGCTCCAACAAGCAGCTGGCGTCGTTCGCGAAAATCGCCGCGGTCAAAGCCGAACAGCATCCGCTCAAGGCCAAGGAACCAGGTTCCGGCGGCTTCCTCGGCGTAAGCGGCAGCCTGCGCGGCGACACCTTCCGGGGCGACCGGGCCGTCGCCGGGTACGCGACGCTCGCCGGCCCCGAGGCCGGCGAGAGCACCGTCGCCACCAGCCTCGGCCTGACCGTCGTCGCCATGGTCGACGTCGGCGAGGACCCCACACGCTCCGTCGGTACGCTCTTCGGCCTGTTCGCCGCCGGCGCCCTCTTCGTCATCGGTGCCCTCGCGGTCGCTCTGCTCCTCGGTACGGTCCAGCGCCCCCTGATCCGGCTCTTCCTGGAAAGCCGCCGCCTGACCCGCGGCGACCTGACCCGGCCGGTGAACTCCCCGTCGCACGGCGAGGCGGCCCGGATCGGGGACGCCCTGGAGCGGGTACGCCGCCAGCTCCTCGGCGAGCCCGCCGCAGCGACCGCCGCCGCCAAGGGCTCGCGCAAGCGGGGCCGGTTCGGCAGCCGCGCGCTCATCGCGATCTGCGGAGTGCTGCTGCTGGCGTGGTCCGCCCCGATGCTGCTGCTGCTCAACCGGGCCGACTCCACCGTCGCCGTACCCGAGCAGATGGTCAGCGACCAGCGTGAACGTACCGAAACCCTCAGCGACCGGGTCCGGCGCGCGCTCAACGAGGGCCACGCCGACCTGGTGTCGGTGGCCTCCCTCATCGGAGACCGCACCTCGCCCGAGGACATGCGGAAGGTCCTGGAGCGCACCCGGACCGAGCACACGCGCTACGCGTCGCTGTACGTCGTCTCCGGCGACGGCCAGATCCTGACCAGCGCGGGCGAGGACCCGAAGCGGCCGTCCGGCGAGAAGCCCGACACGAAGCCCCTGGACGTGCTGGGCGACTCCGGCAAGGAACCGGCCGTCGCCGGGCAGGCCGAGATCCCCGGCCGTGACGGGGCGCGGGTCGTCGGTAAGTTCCGTATCGGCTTCATCAACTCCCTGCTCAAGCGGCCCGGCCTCGGCCAGATCCGGGTCGTCGACGAGAAGCGGCGGATCATCGGCAGCAACACCGGCTACCAGGCCTTCGACGAACTCCCCGGCGAGCGCCTCGACTCCTTCGTGGCCGGCGCGAACAAGAAGGTCCGGCCGAGCGCCCAGGCCCGCGGTGTCGTCTTCCGCGACGGCGACGGCGCCGAACTCGCGGCGGCCGCGCCGTTCACCGGTGGCGGCGCCGCCGAGTCCCTCGGCTGGACCGTCGTGAGCTGGCAGCCCGCGTCGGGTCTCGCCATCCCCGAGTACAACCTGCAGAACCGCACCGTCCTGGCCGGTCTGCTCGGCATCACCGCCGCGGTCGCCTGCCTGGGCTGGCTGCACATCGTCGTCGTACGCCCGCTGCGCGAACTCGCCCGGCAGGCGGAGGCGCTCGCCGACGGGGACCGGCGCACCGTGCTCTACCCGCGCCACCACGACGAGGTGGGCGCCGTCATCCGCAGCCTGGAACTGCTGCGACAGCAGCTCCAGGAACAGCGCAAGCGGGACGGCGCGCAGGCCCCGTCCCGCGCAGCCGCCACCACCGCCGGAAGGAACTGATCGGCCGTGCTTTTCCTCTACACCGTGCTGATGGTGGGCAGCGGCGTTCTGCTGATCGCCGGCGTCGTCGAACAGCGCCGCCACTTCGTCAACCTGAACCGGATACCCTCCCGGGTGCTGGTCAACGGCATCCGTGGCAAGAGCTCCATCACCCGGCTGTGCGCCGGCGCGCTGCGCGGCGGCGACCTGGTCACCGTCGCGAAGACCACCGGCACCGCGGCCCGGTTCATCCACCCGGACGCCACCGAGGAACCCGTCTACCGCAAGTTCGGGATCGCCAACGTGGTGGAGCAGATCGGCATCGTGCGGCGCGCGGCGTCGTACAACCCGGACGCTCTGGTCATCGAGTGTATGGCCGTCATGCCGGCGCTCCAGGAGATCAACCAGTCCAAGCTGATCCGGTCCACGATCGGCGTGCTGTGCAACGTCCGTGAGGACCACCTCGCGGAGATGGGCCCGACCCTCGACGACGTGGCGCGCTCGCTGTCGCGCTCCATGCCGGAGGGCGGCATCTGCGTCACGGCCGAGCAGGACCGCTTCGACATCCTCCAGGAGGAGGCGGACGCCCGGGACTGCAAGCTGATCTACGCCGACCCCGAGATCGTCTCCGACGAGGAGCTGCGCGGCTTCAGCTGGTTCACGTTCAAGGAGAACGTCGCGATCGCGCTGACCGTCGCCGAACTCCTCGGCGTGGAGCGCGAGACCGCCCTGCGGGGCATGTACGACGCGCCGCCGGACCCGGGTGTGCTCTCCGTCGAGCGGTACGCCACCCCCGATGGTAAGCGGCTGCGGTTCGCCAACGTCTTCGCGGCGAACGACCCCGAGTCGACGCTGATGAACATCAACCAGCTGCTGGACCTCGACGCCATCAGCAGGCCGCTGAACGTCGTCATCAACTGCCGTCCGGACCGTGTCGAGCGCAACGGCCAGATGGGCGCCATCATTCCGGACCTCCAGCCGGACAAGGTGTTCGTCATCGGGCACCCGGCGAAGAGCGCCATCGACGCGATCCCGGCCGAGTGGCGCGACCGGGCGGTCGACCTCGGCGGTGACAAGCGGGCGGCGGAGGACTTCATGGAGCAGCTGCTCGGTGAGCTGGGCCAGGACTCCTCGCTGGTCGCGATCGGCAACATCCACGGGCAGGGCGAAGTACTGCTGGAGCACCTCGCGGAGCTGCCGGCGGACGAGACGGCGGACGAGACGGCGGACGACGCGCCGGGCAACGCGACAGGCGCGCCGTCCGGCGCGGCAGCGGGCCGGACGGGCGCTGTGCCCGCCGACGAGGCGGCTGCCCCGTCCGCCCACGGGCCTTCGCGGCCCGTCGGCCGGCACGACGAGACGCTCGCCCTGCAGCAGTACACGCCCTACATCGACCCGTACCAGCCCTACCCGGAGGCGTACGAGGCCCGCTACCAGCAGCACCAGCAGCCGCCCGTGCCCGTGCCGCAGCAGTACGAGCACCAGCAGCAGCACCAGCAGTCGTACCCGCAGCAGGCCCAGCAGCACCAGCAGGCCCAGCAGCCGTACCCCCAGCAGCACCAGCAGTCCCACCCGCAGAACCAGCCCGTCCTGTACCAGTCCGGACCGCAGCAGCGCACCGGTGAGAACGCCCCGCCCCCCGAACGACGGCCAGAGCGACGGCCAGAGCGACGGCCCGAGCGCGGCATGTTCGAGCCGGCCCGGCCGGTGGACCCGGCCCAGCAGCAGAACCCAGGAGAACCACGTTGATCCCGTCCGTACTCACGCCCGAGATCGCCGCGATCGGCATCGCACTGGGCCTGATGTTCTCGCTGGTCTGCTACCTGACGACCAACCTCTCCCCCGGCGGCATGATCACCCCCGGCTGGCTGGCCCTGACGCTCGTCGAGGACCTGCAGCGCGCGGCGATGGTCGTGGGCGTCACCGTTCTGACGTACGTCACCACGCTCGCCGTCCAGCGCGTGGTGATCCTCTACGGCAAGCGGCTGTTCTCCACCGTCGTGCTCATCGGTGTTCTCTTCCAGGCGACCGTGATGATCATCCTGTCGATGGAATTCCCGCTGATGTACACGAATCAGACGCTCGGCTTCATCGTCCCCGGCCTGATCGCCTACCAGCTCGTCCGCCAGCCCAAGGGCGCGACCCTGCTCGCCACCGGTTCGGTGACGCTCATGGCCTACGTCGTCCTCACCGCCGGAATCCTGCTCGGCGCGCTGCCGTCCGTCTGACCGTCGACCGTCCCAAGGGAGCTGACCTCATGAGTGCCAAGACCAAGCGCGGCCCCCGCCGGGGGCTGCACGCCGCCACCGTCATCGCCCTACTCGCCGGCAGCGCGTACCTCACCGTGGAGCTCCGCCAGGAGGAGCAGGCCAAGGCGCCCGCCGTCCAGGCGGTCACCGACACCCCGGCCCTGAAGACCTCGGGCTCCGGCCTGGCGTCCGGCAAGCAGACCTGGGAGCGCCTGAAGAGCCCCGCGCGCACCGTCCTGCGGGCCGAGGGCGGCCGGGTGCTGGCCACGTTCACCGACGGCGCCCGCACGGCGACGCTCACCGGACCGAGCCGTACCTTCACCGAGCCCGCGATGACCAAGTCCCGCATCGTCACCGACGACTGGGTGCGGCTGATGCCGGAGCCGTGGACGGAGGGCGCCGAGAAGGAGCAGTGGTTCAAGGACTGGTTCAAGGAGTTCTTCGCCTCCAAGGAGGACGACATCTTCGCGATCGCCTTCCAGTACGTCGACCAGGCCCCCGTGAAGAAGGACTCCGAGGGCATCTCGTACGCGGGTGACGCCGACTTCGGCCCGATCAACCCCGAGGGCAGCGAAGGCAACGACTACCGCCTGGAGGAGTCGGACTTCTTCGACTACCTGGGCATCCCGTACACCTTCCGCGACGGCACCTCGCTGCAGCCCGAGACGATGCGCGCCCGTTCCATGGACTGCTCCGGCTTCATACGTACCGTCCTCGGTTACCGGGCCCGCTTCCCCCTGAAGGCCACCGACAAGCTGGGTGACGGCCTGCCACGCACCGCGAACGGCATGGCGCGCACGGAGCTGGGCAGCGACGTCATCAAGCTGGCGGGGGTCGCGCCGGATTACCGGCCGAAGTCGATCGACGTGCTGCAACCGGGCGACCTGGTGTTCTTCAAGCTGGACAAGCGCACCAAGGAGCGGATCGACCACGTCGGCATCTTCCTGGGCCACGACACCGACGGCCATAAGATCTTCGTGTCGAGCCGCGAAGAGGCCAACGGGCCGACCATCGGCGACAAGGGCGGCACGTCCCGCCTGGACGGCAACGGCTACTACGCGAGCACCCTGCGCAGCGCGAAGCGTCTCTAGACCGCTGTCAGGACCCCGCCGTAAGGTTCAGGGTGTCTGTCCGGAGGACCGCGGCTCAGCGCAGCTCCTCCGGGCACGCCGTGCCGCGGGTCAGACCGTACGGCGCGGCCAGCCGGTACACGCCCGGCCTCGGCGCCAGCAGCTGCGTCCACTCGTCGCCCGCGGCGTCCTCCTCGGCCTTCACCAGGCAGCCGTTCGGGTTGGTGTACGTGCGCGGGACCGTCCCCCGGAGCTTCGACTGCGCGGTCTCTGCGGGCGGTTCGACGCGCTCGCCGTCCGCGTCGACCAGGCCCAGCCACGGCGAGTACGGGATCCGGATGAGCACCCGGCCCGCCGACTTCACCCGGACCGTCACCTCACCGGCGCCCGCCCGGTCCACGACGGTGGGCGGGTCGGCCAGCGGGGTGGGGTCCTCCACGCGGAACAGCCGCCAGTTCTCGTCGCCCCAGATCTCGTTCAGGTACGGCGGCCGGCCGGAGCCCACGAGTTCGTACTCCTGGGTGGCGCCGGACGGGTCCGGGTCGCCCTTCGGCAGCACGACGTAGTGCACGGCCCAGCGGTCCAGCCACTCGCGGTAGGTGTCGGCCTGGAGCGTGTCGTCGTAGAAGAGCGGGTTGCGCTCCATGTCGGCCTGCCGGTTCCAGCCGCGCGCGAGATTGACGTACGGGGCGAGCGCCGAGGCCTCCCGGTGGCTGCTGGCCGGGACGACCTCGACCCTGCCCTTCTCGGCGCCCACCTCCTGCAACTGGTTGACCAGCGGCGCCAGCTCGCGCGCCCAGGACGCGGTCGGCGCCGTGCGGACGACGTCGTCGACGCTCTTGACGCCGATCCAGACGTTGAAGCCGACGAAGGCCACCACGACGGCGTACCACTTGAGGGTGCGGGGCGCGGTGAACGGCAGCGCGGCGAGCAGCACGACGCCGGCGAACACCATGGCGAGGCGTGAGACGTTGCTGCCGATCTGTGAGTCGATCAGCCAGGTCAGCATCACGCCGATCCCGTAGACGGCCGCGCCGAAGCGGACCGTCTTCCACTCGGCGGGCACGAGCACCAGGACCAGGACGGCGAACAGGACGGGCAGCGACGCCGTGGCGACCGACATCGGCTGCGTACCGGAGAAGGGGAACAGCCAGGAGGACAGGGCGACGACCGCGACCGGGGCAAGGCCCAGCGCGTAGGCCCCGGGGCGGCGCCGACCCAGGAACAGCGCCGCCGCGACGACACCGAGGAACAGCCCGGCGACCGGGCTGCTCGCCGTCGCGAGCCCGGCCAGCGGCGCGGCGACGGCCGCCTTCGCCCACCGGTTGGCGGCCCAGCGGCGCGGCCAGCAGAACACCGCGGCGACCGCGCCGAGCGCGAACATCATGCCGAGGCCGAACGTGACGCGGCCCGACAGGGCGTTGCAGAGCAAGGCGAAGACTGCGGCGAGCGAGCACCACAGGGGGTTGCGGACGGCTCGGACGCGCACCAGGATCAGCGCGGTCAGGCCGGCCGACACGGTACCGACGATCATCATCGTCGAACGCACGCCGAGGACCGACATCAGGTAGGGCGAGACGACGCTGTACGAGACGGGGTGCATCCCGCCGTACCAGGCGAGGTTGTACGCCGAGTCGGGGTGCCGGCCGACGAACTCGGCCCAGGCGTCCTGCGCGGCGAGGTCGCCGCCGCTGTTCGCGAAGAGGAAGAACCACGCGATGTGAACGGCCGCTGCGGCGGTCGTCGCGAGGATCACGGGGTGCCGCAGGAAGCGGCGCGGACCGCCGGCCGGCGGTGCGGAAGGGGCGGCGGGTCCGGGGCCGGAGGCGGCGCGGGCGGGCGGCACCGACAGGCGTACGGCCGGCTGCGGCTCGGCCCGTACCCCGGCGGCGGTGGCGGTAGTGCTGTCGTCGCCGTCGGCGCGCGTGGACCCAGCGGTGGTCATTACTGCTCTCCCCGTCTCCACGGCTTCCCGGTTCTACCGGGTACCTGCACCCCCCCGACACACACCAGGACGCCGTCCCGGCGCCCATAGTTGCCCGGACGCTAACACGCACGCCCGACGCCCTGCTGCCGCCGGTTCCCACACCCGGCGGCAGCGTCGCGCTCATCGGCCCGCGTCACCCGACTCGGGTCAACTTCTCCCCGATCCCCGGCTCGACCAGGTCCTTCTGGAGCGCCACGGGGACCTTCACCTGGCTTGCTCCCTCGCCCACGGTCAGCTCACCGACCTCGGTACCGGCCCTGGCGGCGTGCGCGATGGTGGAACCGCCTTCGGACAGCACGAGGTTCACCTTCAGCCCCGCCCAGCCGACCGCCTTCACGTCCTTGGTCGCGACGACCGGCACGGTCCCGCCCAGGCCGTCGTCGACCGTGCCGACCACAGCGCCCTTCTTCACGAGGGTGCGGGAGGTCAGCGCGTCCTGCGTGGCGAGCATCAGCTCCTTGCTCGCCGCGATCGCGGTGCCGAGGATCGGGGTGGCGTGCTGGGCGAGGACCGCACCGACGATCAGCTGGTCGGTCCCACCGACCTGCTTGTGCGCGGCGAACAGGAGGTTGCCGCCGGCCTTCGTCGTGCTGCCGGTCTTGATGCCGAGGGCCCCGTCGTACGGAACGAGGTCGTTCCAGTTGCGCCAGCTCCTGCCGGACGGGTCGGTCCAGGAGGGCAGCTTGGTGACGTCCGTGAGCGCCGGCATCTCCACCAGCCGCAACCCGAGCTTCACCTGATCCTCGGCCGTGCTCACCGTCGTCGCGTTGAGACCGGACGGGTCGGTGTACGTGGTGTTGGTCATCTTGAGGTCCTTGGCGGCGGCGTTCATCTTCTCGACGAACGCCTCCTCGGAGCCTGCGTCCCAGCGTGCCAGCTGCCGCGCGATGTTGTTCGCGGACGGAATCATGATGGCCGCCAGCGCGTCGCGCAGGGTGAGCTTGTCACCCTCCTTGACCGTGTTGAGCGTGGACTCATTGTCCGACTCGTCGAGCCGGCCCTCGGCCTCGCCCTTCGCGTCGATCTCGATCGACGGACCGTCCTCGCCGCGTTTCAGCGGATGCTCCTTGAGGATGACGTACGCCGTCATGGCCTTTGTCACGCTGGCGATCGGTACGGGCTTCTGCTCCCCGGACGATCCCAGAACGCCGGCCCCCGACGCCGCCACGTAGGCCTGCCCGTTCTGGGGCCAAGGCAACGAAGGCTCTTGTCCTTCGAACGTGAACTCCGACTTCCCGGTCAGCGTCAGCTGCGGATCTGGCAGCGGGCGTACGGCCTGCGCGACCGCAAAGACGATCACGAGCAGCAGGGCCAACGGCGTCCAGATCTTGACCCGCCGCACGGCGGTCCTGACCGGGGTCTCCGGTGGGGGCGGGGTGTTCGTCAGCTCGGCGAGCAGATCGAGCGGCGGCCGGGGCGGCAGCGGCTGCTGCCGGGTCCGCTCGGGCTCGGGGACGGGACCGGTCGCGGCGTCGGACTTCGGAGCGGCGGTGGGCTTCGGCGCGGCGTTGGGCTTCGGCGCGGCGTTGGACTTTGGCGCAGCGGTGGCGGGCCGGGCCGCCCGCACGCCGTCCGGCTTCAGCGGGACGAACGTGCTGGTCCGCTCGGCGGCGGTCTCCGGCTCGGCGGAAACCTTCAGCGCGGTGGTCGGCTGGTCGACGGCCTTGCGCGGCGGCGCCACCGCCTTGAACACGGCAGTGGCCTGATCGACCCCACCCCGGGCACGGGAGTCCGGGCGGTCCGTACGATCGCCGGCCGCGGCCCCTTCGGCTTCCGCTTCTGCTTCGGCTTCTGCTTCGGCTTCTGCTGCGCCCGTACGCCCGGAGTCGCCGGCGTTGTCGTCGCCCGCCGGGACGTCGGCCGCGCCCGAGCGATCCACCCCTGCGGAGTCGTCCGCAGCCACGGAGCCGGCCTTCGGCGTGCCCGGACGTGCCGAGCCGTCGTCGTCGCCCGACGTGCTGTCTACGGCCCGCGCGCGCGGCGTGCCGTCGGCATCGAGGTCAGGATCGGGATCGGAGTCGGCGGCTGGTGGGCTGCCGATCTCGTCGGCACCGGACTCGTCCGCGGCGGCCGGCGCCTCGGCCTCACGGGCCGATTCCTGGGCGCTCTCGCCTTCGGCCGCGCCGGAAGCCGCGCCGGAAGTGGCTTCGGCTGCCTCGGAGGCCGCGCCCGGAGTCGGCTCGGCCCCGTCCGCACCGGCCGTCGGCTCCGCCGGAGGGGGTCCGGTCGGGGCGTCGGACGTATCCGAAGAATCCGACGCGTCGGACGCGTCGGACGCGTCGGACGCGTCCGGCGAAGGGTCCGCCGGAGCCGGGTCGGACGTCGCCACCCAGGCCGCGACCGCCGCCCGCAGGCGCACGTCGCTCTCCGGGGGCTCCGGCGTCGCGGAAGGTTCCGGGGGCATCTTGAAGACCGCTGTCGGCCGGTCCTTCCGCTCCGCCGCCCCGGCCTCCGGTTCCGGGCCCGCCGAAGCGTCCCGTTCACGGGAAACAGCCAGCCGCGGGTCACGTTCGCCCCGGGCCGTCTTCGCCGAGGACTTCCGCTGCTCCGACCTGTCGGGGGACTCGCCCGCCACCGATGCCTCCTTCATACGCGCCCGCGCAAAACGCCCACGGTTCGATGTCCGAACCATGTACCAGTGTCCCGTCTGAGACCCCGCACTCCTCGCTAGACGAGAACGACATACCTACTGGTTCCCGTACGAACCACCCAGGCGCTCTCGACAGATGAATGTGAGAGGGGTCACCCTGTCATTCATCCACGCGGGGAGGCATGGATGGGCAGGAGCCGAAGAACGATTCCGGAGGAGCTTCTGCTGCTCGCTCTGGACCCGACAACGGGTACCACAGCGCAGCCGCAGTCGCTCGACCTCGGCCTGGCCGGGGCACAGCTAGTGGAGCTGGCTCTGGCAGGACGGATAGCCCCAGACGGGGATCGTATCGCCGTGGTGATGGCACGGCCGACAGGAGATCCGACTTTGGACTCCGCACTGGAACTGCTGCGCAGGCGCGGCAGCCCGGTACGGGCGGTCCACTGGATTGGCGGGCCCCGGCTGGGGCTACGCCAGACGTACCTCTCGCATCTGGAACGGTGCGGCATGGTCCATGCCGTCGCGGGGCAGATGTGCGGGGTACTGCCGACAACTCGCTACCAGGCGACGGAATCGGCGCTCAGCCGGGAAATCAGGTCCCGGCTGGACAGCGCGATCCGCACCGGCGTACCGCCGGACCCGCGGACCGCGGCGCTCGCCGCGCTCGCTCACGCAGTGGGACTCGGCAAGCATCTCTACCCCGGCAACGAGGGGCGTTCATCGCGCTCCCGTCTAAGGGATCTGATCAGGCACGACCCCATGGGCGGACTCGTGGCGCACGCCGTGATGGACGTCCAGAACGGTGTGGGCGCACAGCCACGCCGCGCGGCAGCCGCAACGGGTGGTGGCCGGCCACAGTCGGCCGTACCGATGCAGCAGGCACCGTCGCGCCACGACGGCATGGCGCGCGCCGTAGCGCACTGAGCCGCATCGGCGCGGCACCGCAGCACCGCAGGACCGCAGTACCGCAGTACCGCAGCACCCGTAGGTAGGACCACGCCGCACCGACGTCCCCCAACGACCCGGTTCGGGAGCCGCACCACAGCGCGCGGGGTAGTGGACCGGTCGGCCAGGCCATCCTGGACCAGACCGGGCCGCCACCCCGCGCGCTCGCGTCAGCACCGTGTGTGCCCGTTTTCCAGCGCGGCCGGGAGCATTGGTGGCAGTCTGCTGAGCACAAGCGGGTGCCGGAGCAGGTCAGCCGCCTGCGGAAGTACATACGCGGCACCCGCACAACGCATTCAGCCGGAGGTGCAGTACCCGTGGCGTCCAACGTCAACCCCACCGTCAGGCGACGCCGATTGGGCCAGGAGTTGCGCCGACTCCGCGAGCTCAAGGGCATGACGGCCGAAGAGGTGGCGGAGCGCCTGCTGGTCTCCCAGTCGAAGATCAGCCGCCTTGAGAACGGCCGCCGATCCATCAGCCAGCGCGACGTACGCGACCTGTGCGGTGTGTACGAGGTCGAGGACCACCGCATCGTCGACTCGCTCATGCAGATGGCCAAGGACTCCCGCCAGCAGGGCTGGTGGCACGCCTTCGGCGACATCCCGTACAGCGTCTACATCGGTCTGGAGACCGACGCCGCCTCGCTGCGCGTGTACGACCCGCAGATCGTCCCCGGCCTGCTCCAGACGCCGCAGTACGCCGAGGCGCTCATCACCGGCGCACTGCCCGAGACGGCGGCCTCCGACGTCGAGAAGCGCGTCAACGTCAGACTCCGCCGACAGGAACGCGTCCTGGCGACCGAGCAGCCACTGCGCCTCTGGGCGGTCATCGACGAGGCCTCGCTTCGCCGCGTCGTGGGCGACAAGCAGCTGATGCGCGAGCAGCTGGAGCATCTGGTCGAGCAGTCGCAGCTGCCCCATGTGACCGTCCAGATACTGCCGTTCGACATGGGCGCGCACCCGGGCATCAGCGGCCACTACGCAATCCTGGAATTCCCGGACGCGGCGGACTCCAGCGTCGTCTACATCGAGGGCGTCACGAGCGACCTCTACCTGGAGAAGGCGAACGACGTACAGAAGTACAGCGTGATGTACGAGCACCTGCGCGCCCAGGCGCTCAACGTGGAGGCGTCACGGCAGTTCATCGCGGACATCGCCAAGGAGTACGCGCGCTGACCCGGCCGGCGCTGATCCGGCCCGCCGGTGCGGCCCCCGAATCGGGGCCCGCACCGAGGCGGCCGGTACCGTACACCGTCCCCACCCCCCTACGGAAGCCTCTTCCGGGATAAGCCATCCGGTCGGGTGAACGGCCGCTTCACTCGGATCAGTTCACGAGTAGCGTCGCTCACGCCAGCAAGAACGTTGGCGGCTTACCTCACGACCAGCAACATCGGAGCGAACATGGCAATCCATCAGGGCGCTACGGACACCTGGACGAAGTCCTCGTACTCCGGGGGCAACGGCGCGTGTGTAGAGGTCAAGTCCCCCGTCACCCACGCCGTCGCGGTACGGGACTCGAAGGCCCCCGACGGCCCTTCGATCACCTTCGCGCCCGGTTCCTGGACAGCATTCGTGGGCGGGGTCGGCCAGGGCACGTTCAACCTCGGCTGAACGGCCGTTCCTGCCGGGGCTGTCTTACCGCTGATGAGCCCTCTCGACCGGTTCGCCGTCCTGGCCGAGGGGGCTCCACCATGCCCGGCCGGCGTCGCCCCGTCAGCCCCTCGGGTAGCGGCTCAGCCAGCCGGGGGCGCTGACCGCGGGCCCGTGCAGCGCCGCCCCCTGCGTCATCTCCATCGCGAAGTCGTCGGCCAGTTCGAGCATCGTGCCCCGCCCTTCGAGCTCCGAGAGCCACCCCGGCGGCAGCGCGGTCTCCCCGTGCAGCGCCCCGAGCAGGCTGCCGCACAGCGCGCCCGTGGCCTGGGACGCGCCGCTGTGGTTGACGGCGAGGGTCAGGCCGTGGCGGATGTCCTCGCCCACCAGGGTGCAGTAGACGGCGACAGCCAGCACGTCCTCCGCGGTGCGGCCCTCCCCGAGGGACTCGACGAGGGCCGGCGACGGCATCCCCTGGCGTACGGCGCCGAGAGCCTGCTTCAGGGCGTCGGTGACCGGCTGGTGGCCGGGGCGCGCGGCGAGCTGGGCGAGGGCGCGCTGCACGGACGCGTCGACGGTCTCACCCCGCGCGAGGCCGTGCACGACGACGGAGAACGCCCCGGCGGAAAGGTACGCCGTGGGGTGCCCGTGGGTCTGGGCGGCGCATTCGACGGCGAGCTGGAACACGAGCGGCGGCTCCCAGCCGACGAGCAGCCCGAACGGCGCGGACCGGGTGACAGCCCCGGAGTCCCGGGCGGTGGGGTTCCTGGGCCGGTCGAGCGTGCCCATGGCGTCGTCGGCGAGCCCGGTCAGGCACTCCCGGGAGGGGTCGCGGCGGGCGTACAGCCACTCCTCGCGGGCGAGCCAGCCGCAGTCCTTCCTGCGCTCGTCCGGGCCCCAGTCGCGCTGCGTGGCCGCCCACCGCAGGTGGGCGCGGTACACATCGGTGGGCGGGTGCCAGGCGCCCGTGTCGCGGCGCACCTGGGCCCGTATGAGGCCGTCGACGGTGAAAAGCGTGAGCTGGGTGCCTGCGGTGACGGCGCCGCGTCGGCCGTACGCGGGGACGAGATCCGTGACGGCGTCGCCGCCGTGTGCGGCACAGATCTCGTCCAGGCCGAGCGCGGCCACCCCGGCGCCGAGCGCGTCGCCGAGCGCACCGCCGAGCAGGCAGCCCCGGACCCGGCTGCGGAAGTCCTGCTGCTCGGCACGGCCCCATATGGATGTGAATGGTGCGCTCACCGCTTCTGCCCTTCGCCCGTGGCCGCCCTACATCGTCTGCGCAGCACGTCTGGCGCAGCACTGTAATCGAAGGGGAAGTCACGACTCGGTCGCGGATCAGCCGGTGATCAGCCGCGGACCAGCCGCGGACCAGCCGGTGATCTTACGCATCCGTGCTGCCGCCTCGCTCCAGCACCGGCAGCAGCTCCGGAAGGTGCCCGTCCGAATCCCTCGCCGTCCGCTGCCGCTCGTCCGGCACCTCGCCGTACAACGTGGTTCGCGGTGTGGCGGGCCGGCCGACCGCGTCCGCGATCGAGATCAGCTCCCGCACCGACCGGTAGGACCCGTAACTGGATCCGGCCATACGGGAGATGGTTTCCTCCATCAGCGTCCCGCCGAGGTCGTTCGCCCCCGAGCGCAGCATTTCGGCCGCACCTTCCGCGCCCAGCTTCACCCAACTGGTCTGGATATTGGTGATGTACGGGTGCAGCAGCAGCCGGGCCATGGCCGTGACCGCCCGGTTGTCGCGCATCGTCGGGCCGGGCCGGGCGATACCGGCGAGGTAGACGGGCGCGTTGGTGTGAATGAAGGGCAGCGTCACGAACTCCGTGAAACCGGCCACGTTCTTGGACAGCGCGGCCTGTTGGATGCGGGCCAGTGTGCGCAGGTGGCCGAGCCAGTGGCGGGGCTGGTCGACATGCCCGTACATCATGGTCGACGAGGACCTGATGCCCAGTTCGTGCGCAGTCTGTACGACCTCGATCCACGTCGCGGTCGGGAGTTTGCCCTTGGTCAGGATCCAGCGCACCTCGTCGTCCAGGATCTCGGCGGCCGTGCCCGGGATCGACCCGAGCCCCGCCTCCTTCGCCGCCGTGAGCCACTCCCGGATCGACAGGCCGGTGCGCGTGGCGCCGTTGACGACCTCCATGGGTGAGAACGCGTGCACATGCATGTCCGGTACGCGTTCCTTGACCGCCCGCGCGATGTCGAAGTACGCCGTGCCCGGCAGGTCGGGGTGGATGCCGCCCTGCATGCACACTTCGACCGCGCCGATCTGCCACGCCTGCTCGGCCCGGTCGGCGACCTGGTCCAGCGACAGCGTGTACGCGTCCGCGTCGGTGCGCCGCTGGGCGAAGGCGCAGAAACGGCAGCCGGTGTAACAGACGTTGGTGAAGTTGATGTTGCGCGTGACGATGTACGTCACGTCGTCGCCCACCACGTCCCGGCGCAGTGCGTCGGCGATACCACACAGCGTGTCCAGCGCGGGCCCGTCCGCGTGCAGCAGCGCCAGTGCCTCGTCGTCGGTGAGCTTCGTCGGGTCGGCTGCGGCCTGTGTCAGCGCCTGCCGGACATCGGTGTCGATGCGCTGGGCCACCATGCCGGGGACGGCGGCCTCCCGCAGCGCCCCCCAGTCGCCGTACACGTCGTCGAAGTCCTCCCGCCGGTCGCCACTGCGGCCACGGGTGTCGATGGTGCGGTGCAGATCCGTCCGCCCGCTCGCGGTGAACCCCTCGTCGGGCTCCTGCCACGGCAGTCCCTTCGGCCGTACACCGTCCCGTGCCAGCCCCGTCTGCGGATCAGCGAGCGCATGGACGTGCGGGACCAGCCGGGGGTCGAGCCAGGGCTCGCCGCGCTGGATGAACTCCGGGTAGATGGTGAGCCGTTCGCGCAGCTCGAATCCGGCTGCGGCGGTCTTCGCCGCCAGCTCATCGATGTGCGGCCAGGGCCGCTCGGGGTTGACGTGGTCGGGGGTGAGCGGCGAGACGCCGCCCCAGTCGTCGATGCCCGCGCCGATGAGGAGGGCGTACTCCGCGTCCACGAGATTCGGCGGCGCCTGAATCCGGGCGCCGGGCCCCAGGATGTGCCGGGCCACGGCGATCGCGGCGGCCAGCTCGTCCAGTTCGGCGTCGGGCATGCCCCGCATAGCGGTGTCCGGCTTGGCGCGGAAGTTCTGCACGATGACTTCCTGGATGCCGTGGTAGGCGCGGGCGGTCTTGCGCAGCTCGAAGAGCGCGTCGGCGCGCTCCTCGTACGTCTCGCCGATACCGATCAGAAGCCCGGTCGTGAACGGCACATTGGAGCGTCCCGCGTCCTGAAGCACCCGCAGCCGCACGGCCGGTTCCTTGTCCGGGGACCCGTGGTGCGGGCCGCCCGGCTCCGACCACAGCCGGGTGGCGGTGGTCTCCAGCATCATGCCCATGCTGGGCGCGACCGGCTTGAGGCGCTGCAGGTCGGTCCACGACATGACGCCGGGATTGAGGTGGGGCAGCAGCCCGGTCTCCTCCAGCACCCGGATCGCCATGGCCCGTACGTACGCCAGCGTGTCGTCGTACCCCTCGGCCTCCAGCCACTCCCGCGCCTCGGGCCACCGCTCCTCGGGCCGGTCGCCCAGCGTGAACAGCGCCTCTTTGCAGCCCATTTCGGCGCCCCGCCGGGCGATGTCCACCACCTCGTCGGGCGACAGGAACATGCCGTGGCCGGCGCTGCGGAGCTTCCCGGGAACGGTCACGAAGGTGCAGTAGTGACACTTGTCGCGGCACAGCCGCGTCAGCGGAATGAACACCTTGCGCGAGTACGTGATGACCCCGGCCCGCCCCACGGCTTCCAGCCCCGCGTCACGCACCCGCGCGGCCGACGCGCTGAGATCCACCAGGTCCTCGCCGCGCGCCTGGAGCAGCACGGCGGCCTCGGCGACGTCGAGGGCGACCCCGTCCCGCGCCCGCCTCAGCGCCCGCCGCATCCCGTTGGGAGTGGTAGTGGTCTCGTTTCCGTGCGGTGCGCTCGTCGTCATGCCTCCGAGCATACGAGCGCACCCTCGCCGCATCCGGGGCACCGAGCCGCCACCGGCGGTCAGGGGGTGGACATGGAGCTGAACACCACCACACCCAGGATCATGCCGACGACCAGCCCGAGGGCGGCGACGATCAGGCCCGTGACCGCCAGCGGCTCGTCCCTGGACTTGGCGATACCGCCGAAGACCAGCCCGAGGACGCCGAACAGCGGCGGACAGAAGAACAGTGCCACCACGCCGAAAACGATCGCGACAATGCTCAATGGACTTTTCTGCACGTGCGTCCCCTCCCCCGAGGTGCCGGCCGCACGGCCGGCGCCTTCCCTGCCAGGTGGCCAAGGTAGCGGCGGCCGGCCGCCCCGGCACAGAGGGCGGAGGGTCCCGCTCGTATTCCGGTCAGATATACGTCACGTAGGAAGCGAACTCGTCGAGCACGCGCAGCACTTCCGCCTCACCCGCCGCCGGCAGTTGCAGCACCACCTCCGTCACGCCCAGCTCCGCGAAGTGCGCCAGCTTCCCCGGCGACGGCACGACGGCGTACGGCACCACGTGCAGCGACTTCGGGTCGCGGCCCGCCGCCTCCCACGCCCCGCGCAGCACCGGGACCGTCTCCGTGAGGCCGCGCCCACCGATCGGCAGCCAGCCGTCGGCGTACCGCGCGATGTGGTCGAACAACTTCGGTCCCGCCCCGCCCCCGAACAAGGTGCGCGGCGCCCCGCCGTGCGGCTTGGGGTGCGCGTCACTCGCCCGTACGGACGCGAAATCGCCGTCGTACGCCGTCGGTTCGGCGGCCCACAGCGCCCGCATCACCGCCAGCCGCTCCCGGGTCCGCTCCCGCCGGGTGGCCCACTCGACACCGTGGTCGGCGGCCTCCTCCCGGTTCCAGCCGTAGCCGACACCGAGCGTGAAGCGGCCGCCCGAGAGGTGGTCGAGGGTGGCGACCTGCTTGGCCAGGTCGATCGGGTCGTGCTGGGCGACCAGGGTGATTCCGGTGCCGAGCCCGAGCCGTTCGGTGACCGCGGCGGCCTGGCCGAGGGCGACGAGGGGGTCGAGCGTACGGCCGTACTCGCGCGGGAGTTCACCGCCAACCGGGTACGGGGAATCGCGGGACACCGGGATGTGGGTGTGCTCGGGCAGGAACAGCCCGGCGAACCCGCGCTGCTCCAGCTCCCGGGCGAGCCGTACCGGCGTGATCGTCTCGTCGGTGAGGAAAATGGTGGTGGAGATGCGCATGCGGGACTCCGTCATCGAGGCTCCATGTCGTCACGCCGAACCTACGCCCTACGGTTCCCCGCCGACCCCCTTCCCTTGCACGGGCGTTCACGCCTCAATAGCAGGGTGGACGCCCGTCCCGTCCGACACGTCCGACACGTCCGACACTCATCCGGCACGTCCGACACTCAGGGGAGCCGCAGGCATGACGGAACCGACTGGACCCCTCGCCAGACGCGCACTGCTGGCCACCGCCGCGGGCGCCGCCCTCACCCTGGGCACCGTGCGCTTCGCCCAGGCCGCTCCGCCGCCGGGCGGCGGCGAGCAGACCCGCACCGTACGCGACACCCTGCCGCCCGGATCGCCCGACTACGTCTACCTCCCGGTCGAAGTCCCGCGCGGCGTGCGTGAGATAGCCGTCGCCTACACCTACGAGAAGCCCCCGGTGCCCGCAGGCGCCCAGGGGAACGCCCTCGACATCGGCATCTTCGACGAGCGCGGCACCGCCCTCGGCGGGCGCGGCTTCCGGGGCTGGTCGGGCGGCGCCCGGACGGAGTTCTTCCTGCGCTCCGACGACGCGACCCCCGGCTACCTGCCCGGCCCCGTCCGCGCCTGGCGCGGAAGCGACGCCCTGAACACCGGGTCGCCGCAGCAGCGCGCCCTGCTCGCCGCCCTGCTGCTCCGCGACGGCAGGACGGCGACCGCGTCCGAGCTGATCGACGGGATCTGGGGCGAGGACCCGCCGTCACAGGCACTGGCGGCGGTACGGACGTACGCCTCCAGGCTCCGCAAGGCACTCGCCCCGGGGGTACTGGTCAGCGAGTCCGGCGGGTACGCGATCCGGGCCGGCGGCGGCGCCCTCGACCTGGCGGTGGCCCAGGAGCTCGCCGCCGACGCCGAGAAGTCCCGCGCGTCCGGCGACCGGTCCCAGGCCCGCACGCTGATCAACAAGGCGCTCGGCCTGTGGGACGGCGAACCCCTGGCGTCGGTGCCGGGCCCCTACGCCGAGAATCACCGGACGCGGCTGGAGGAATGGCGGCTCCAGCTCACCGAGACCCGCCTCGACCTGGACCTGGAGGTCGGCTGCCACGCGCAGGCCGTCGCGGAGCTGACCGCCCTGACGGCCGCGCATCCCCTGCGGGAACGGCTGCGCGAACTGTTGATGCTGGCCCTGTACCGCAGCGGCCGCCAGGCGGAGGCACTCGCGGTGTACGCCGACACACGCCGCCTGCTGGCCGACGAACTGGGTGTCGACCCGTGCCCGGAACTCTCCGCGCTCCAGCAGCGCATCCTCGCCGCCGACACCGACCTGGCCCGCCCCATCGAGCCCCCGGCCGCGGCCGCCCCCGCGTTCCTGCGCCCCGCCCAGCTCCCGGCCACCGTCGCGGACTTCACGGGCCGGGCGTCGTTCGTACGCGAACTGGGCGACCGCCTGGCCACGGCCGAATCCAGCGTCATGGCGGTGTCGGCGCTGGCCGGCATCGGCGGGGTCGGCAAGACGACGCTCGCCGTGCACGTCGCGCACGCGGCGCGCCCGCACTTCCCGGACGGGCAGCTGTACGTCGACCTCCAGGGCGCCGGGGCGCGGGCGGCCGAGCCGGAGACGGTCCTGCGCGCGTTCCTGCGGGCCCTGGGCACCCCGGACACCGCCATACCCGAGACCCTGGACGAACGCGCCGCCCTCTACCGCTCGGCACTCGACGGCCGCCGCGTGCTGGTCCTGCTCGACAACGCCCGCGACGCCGCCCAGATCCGCCCGCTGCTCCCCGGCACGGCGGGCTGTGCGGCGCTGGTGACGAGCCGGGCACGGATGGTGGACCTGTCGGGGGCGCACCTGGTCGATCTGGACGTCATGTCCCCCGACGAGGCCCTGCAGCTCTTCACGAAGATCGTCGGCGCCGAACGGGTCGCCTCCGAACGCGAAGCGGCCCTCGACGTGGTCGGCGCGTGCGGCTTCCTGCCACTGGCCATCCGCATCGCCGCGGCCCGGCTGGCGGCCCGCCGGACGTGGACGGTGTCGGTGCTGGCGGCGAAGCTGGCGGACGAGCGGCGCCGGCTCGACGAGCTCCAGGCGGGCGACCTGGCGGTCAAGGCGACGTTCGAGCTGGGCTACGGACAGCTGGAGCCGCAGCAGGCCCGCGCGTTTCGCCTGCTGGGCCTGGCGGACGGCCCGGACATCTCCCTGGCGGCGGCAGCGGCCGTACTGGACCTGCCGCTCCAGGACACCGAGGACCTGCTGGAATCCCTGGTCGACACCTCCCTGCTGGAATCGGCGGCCCCCTGCCGCTACCGCTACCACGACCTGGTCCGCCTCTACGCGCGCGCCTGCGCCGAACGGGACGAACAGCCGCCGGTGGAAAGGGAATTGGCCCTGTCGCGGCTGCTGGACTTCTACCTGGCGACGGCGGCGGAGGTGTACGCGCTGGAGCGGCCGGGCGACCGGCTGGTGGCCCACCTGGAGCCGGCCCGCTACCCGGGCCTCACCTTCGACGGCCGCCACCGGGCCCTCGACTGGCTGTACGCCGAGGCGGAGTGTCTGCTGGCCTGCGCCCAGCAGTCCACCGGTGCTGGGTCGGTGCGGCGGGCGGTCGACCTCCTGCTGGCGGCGAAAGACCTCTGCGAGTCGGGGGCCGGCTTCCGGCGGTACGAACAGGCGGCACACACGGTGCTCGGCGCGGCGCGCCGGACAGGCAATCGCCGGGCGGAGGGCCGCGCCCGTACCGCACTGATCAACGTGTTCCACATCGCGGGCCGCTTCGACGAGGCCGAGTCCGAGGCGGAGCGCGCGATGGCACTCGCGGCGGCCACCGGAGACCCGATTCCCGGCTGCTACGCGCCGAACATCCGTGGGTTCATCGCCATTTACCAGACCCGGTACGCCGATGCGGAGAAGTACCTCGGCATCGCGATCGACAACTTCCGTGCCGACGCGAACCACCCGAGCGAAGCCAGCGCACTGTGCAACCTCTCCCGTGCTCACCTGGCCATGGGCCGCACGAAAAGCGCCGTGGAACTGGCCGAGCGAGGCGTGGAGATCTACGACCGGCAAGGGCTCACGCTGCGCCTGGCCAATGGGCGTTACGCGCTGGGCATCGCCCTCGGCGAGGCAGGGCAGTTCGGGCAAGCACTCGACCAGCTGACGGAGGCGCTCGGGATTTTCCATGAGAACCGTCAGCCGCTGTGGGAGGGCGTAACCCATTTCCGGCTCGCCGAGGTACACCTCGCCGCGAGCCGCCCGACGCTGGCAGCGGCGCATGCCGAACAGGCCATCGCCCTGCGGGGCATCGGGGGCGAATGGCGGCGCGGCACCGTGCTGACGGTGCTGGGGAAGGCTCTGAACCAGCTCGGCCAGGCGGACAGGAGCCGCGCCTGCTGGAGCGAGGCGCTCGCGATCTTCGAAGAGCGGGGGGCCACGGAAGCGGCCGAGGTCCGTTCCTTGCTGTCGCAGCCGGCCGCGGCGTGAGACTGACCGGTCGTTCATCGTTCGTTTATCGCGACCCGGCAGTCTTTGCATATCGATTCGCCGCATCGGGGGGCAGACGGATCGACCGCGGCCGCGCCATCAGGTTGGGGCGGCCCAGCCCGTCCGGCAACCCTCGGGGGAGTTGCCGGGCGGGCTCACACGACCGTTTCGCCGATACACCTTGGAGCGACGATGAGCGACGCAACGCAGCCGACGGGCAGCCCCAAGCCCCTGAACAACCCCATGTCCGGCACCGGCAAAGACATCGCCAGGCCACTGGACAACCAGGTGTCGGGGGCGGGCCAGGGTGTGGCGAAGCCGCAGGACGACCACATGTCGGGCGAGCCCGCCAACTAGTGCCGCGGCGGTGGCGTCAGCCGGCCGGCGCCGGCCTCACAGTGCCCGGATCCGGACCCTTGGTGCGCAGAGCTTCGCCATGTCGTCCGCGTCCGAGGTGTAGAGGACCACGTCACCCGACCGCCGTCCGGCGATCACCGCGAGCGCGGCATCGATCGCGTACTTGTGGCCGTGCAAGCCGGTGTCCGCCAGCAGTGTGATCGCGGCATCGGCGATCTCTCTCGTGACAGGCTCGACCTCGATGCGGGACAGCCGCCAGTCCCACACCAGACGGCGGATCCTGCTGTGGTAAGCCTCGATCAACGTCATGGAGCTGGTGACCACGCCGATACCGACCCGGTCCGCGTCCTTGAGCCGGGCCAGCATCGCCCGCTCACCCGAAACGGCCCGTGACAGGCCTTCGGAGTCCAGCACGTAGCACGTTTCGGCCATCAGGCCGCCGCCTCCGTGGAGTCCCCGCCCGCGGCACCCTTGCGCTCACCGAACCAGCGCTCGTTGTCGCGCCGCTCCGCTTCCGCGGGCGCCAGCTCCTCCTCGGTGACCGGGCCGTACTCCCCCTCCAGGTCCGCGACCAGCTCACTCAGCCTGTCCCGCTCGCGTTGGCGCTCTATGGCCCGCGTGACGTACGCGCTGAAGCTTCCGGGGCCCACTTCGCCACGGATCTCCTCCGCCAGCTCCTCGGGCAGCGTGACCGTGTACTTCTTGGTTGCCATACCACAAACCATACCGCCGCCGTAGTGACCCACGCCACTTCGATAGGGGGGCGGAGGAGTGGGAGGAGGGCAGTCCCCGCAGCGCGCCCCGCAGCAGACCCCGCCGCCCGTCAGGCCCGCGCCCCCGACGCTCTCCCCGTGGCCGTGCCCTTCACCGCGTCCAGCGCGTACACGCAACGGTCCTTGCTGCAGGCGTACACCACCCCGCCCTGCGCCACCGGCGACCCCGTGATCTCGCCACCCGTCGCGAGCTTCCAGCGCAGCTGGCCGCCGCTCGCGTCCAGGGTGTACAGGCAGTGGTCCACCGACCCGAAGTGGACGCGGCCGTCCGAGACGACGGGCGCCCCGACGACCTCGCCGCCCGCGGCGAAGCGCCACTTGGGTGTGCCCGTCACCGCGTCCAGGGTGTAGAGCGCGCTGCCGCTGCCCACGTGGACGTTGCCCGCGGCGACCAGTACCGGCTCAACGGACTGCCGGGACTCCGTCGCGATGCGCCAGCGGTCCTTGCCCGTGGACGCGTCCAGGGCGTACACCGTGCCCAGATAGTCGGCGAGGTACACCCCGCCGCCGGTGATCGCCGGCCCCGGCGCGAAGGCCGGCGGCGAGAGGAACACCGCGGGGGCCTCGAAGTGCCACCGCACCCGGCCACCCGCCGCGTCGACGGCGAGGACGCGGGTGCCGGCCGCGACGTAGACGCAGCCGTCCGCCGCCGGCGTCAGCCGGACCGGGACCCCGCCGCAGGACGCCGCGTCGCCGACGGGGTACGACCAGCGTTCGCCGCCGGTACGGGCGTCGAGGGCGCGCAGCCTCGCGTTCTGCCACACGTACACCGTGCCGTCGTGTACGAGCGGTCCGGCCTCCGGCGTCTCGAAGTCGGTCTGCGCACCCGTCAGCTCCCACAGCTTCTGGCCGTTCGACGCCTCCCAGGCCTGGACGCCGCCGCCGCGCGTGCCGGTCACGACGGTGCCCCGGTCGGCCTTGAGGGAGTACACCCACGCCTCCGTCTGCAGCCGCCACCGCTCCTGGCCGTCGGCCGCGTCGAGTGCGTACAGCGTGGGCCCGTCGGACGCGTGGATACGGCCGCCCGCGACCGCCATCGCCCAGGCCACGTCCCGGGTCTTGAACCGCCGGCGGCCGCTCGCCACGTCGAGGGCGTGCACCTCGAAGGAGGTGACATAGACGAGGTCGCCCGCGACCGCCGGGGTGCCCCACACGTCGTTGGACATACGGAAGCGCCACGGCCGCCATCCCCCCGACGGCCCCGCCCCGTCCGCCGACTGGGCGGGAGGCGGAACGGACGGCGAGGGAGACGCCGGCGGAGAGGCCGACGCAGACGGTACGGGCGAGGGGGCGACGCCGCCGGTGACCGCACCGTTGGCGTCTCCACCGTTCGCTGATCCGCCCAAGCCGGCCGGGGGCCTGATCCACCCGGTGGCCCCCTCCGCCGGCCCCACGCCGAAACCGGCCCGCGCGGCGGTCTCGGCCACCCGCGGCCCCGGCCCGATCGGAACCCTGGCCCCGGGCAGCCGTACGGCGTGCTGCGGAGCGTGCCCGTGGAGCGCGCCACGGCCCGCGCCGGGTGCACCTTGCCCCGGCCGCGCCAGGACGTACCCGTCGTCCGCACCGCCGCCGGGCCCCTGCCCCGCAGCTCCCCGTCCCCGGCCGGGGACGAACGGGGGCGGCGGCGCGGTAGGCCGGGGCGGGGCGGAGTGCTCACGCGCCGGCGGCGTGCGCGGGGCGCTCGGTGCGCTCGGTGCGCTCGGGGGCACGGTGGGCCGCCCCCCGCGGCGGTGCTCGATCATCGCGGTCGCCCGCGCCGGCAGCCACGCCGACGCCGTACCGCTGTCGTCCTGCCCCGAACCGAACAGGTGCGGCGACAACTGCGCCTGGAGGTCGGCGGGGCTGGGCCTCAGCACGGCCTCCATCTGCATGCACGACTCGATCAGCGGCCGCAGCTCGTCGGGCAGCCCCGCCACGTCGGGGCCCTCCCGCAGCAGCATGAACACCGTCTCGACCGGGTTCGCACCGTGGAAGGGGGCGTGCCCCGTCGCGGCGAAGACCAGCGTGGAGCCGAGCGAGAAGATGTCACTGGCACCGGTCACGCTGCGCGAGTCGCGCGCCTGCTCGGGCGACATGTAGGCGGGCGTACCCACGGCGACGTTGGTCATGGTCAGCCGGGTGTTGGAGACGCCCGAGGCGATGCCGAAGTCGATGACGCGCGGCCCGTCCTCGACCACCAGGACGTTCGACGGCTTGAGGTCGCGGTGGACAAGACCGGCGCCGTGAATGGACTGGAGCGCCTCGGCGATACCCGCCGCCAGCCAGCGCACCGCCTGGGCCGGCATCGGCCCGCATTCATTCACTATTTCTTCGAGGGAGGGAGCCGGTACGTACGCCGTGGCCAGCCAGGGCACCGCGGCCCGCGGGTCGGCGTCCACCACGGCCGCCGTGTAGAAACCACTTACGGCCCGGGCTGCCTCCACCTCACGGGTGAAGCGGACGCGGAACAGCTGGTCCTCGGCGAGCTCGGTCCGCACCGTCTTGATCGCCACCCGCCGGCCCGACGCCGAGCGCGCGAGATAGACCAGCCCCATGCCGCCGGCGCCGAGCCGTCCCAGCACCTCGAACGGGCCGATCCGCCGCGGATCGTGCTGCGTCAGCTGCTCCACCACTTGCCTGCCACCTCCCCGTTCGAGGCCACGAACACAGCCCCATGCAGCGTCTCACCACTGGGCACCACCCAGCGGTGCGCACCCTGATTCTTCCTGTCAGAGGCGGTGGTGGCGAACCCGGGGGCGGACCGGGGTGTCTCACCCGGATTCGGACAGTCGCGCACGAGCGTAATGCAAGCAAAGTGCCGTTAGGCCGCGATTTCCTCGGGTTCGGCGAGCACGGCGAAGGTGGCGCCCTGGTCGTCGGTCAGCACGGCGATCCGCCCGTAGGGCGTGTCGAAGGGGGGTGCCTGGACGCGGCCGCCGAGCTCGACGACCTGCGCGGCGCACGTGTCGCAGTCGTCGACGACGAAATAGATCATGAAGTGGTCGGGCATTTCGGCCGGGAAGGCGTCGCCCATGACGCTGCGCCCGCCGATGGCGGTGTCGGGTCCGGGGTCGGCGTCCGCCGGGGACCACGTACGGAAGTCCTGGCCCGATTCGTCCAGGTCGAAGCCCCGAAAACCGAAGACCGTCTCGTAGAAGGGGTCGGTGCGCTCCTTGTCGCGCGCGTAGACCTCGGTCCAGCAGTACGAGCCCGGCTTGTCCCGCTTTTCGAACCCGCCGTGGTCTCCGGCCTGCCAGAGCCCGAAGACGGCGCCGCCGGGGTCGGCGGCCACGGCCATCGTGCCGAGCGGGGGCACTGGCTGCGGGTCGGTCACCATTTGGCCGCCCGCGTCCCTGATCTTCCGGGCCAGTGCGGCGGCGTCGTCGGTTGCGAAGTACATCCCCCAGGCGGTCGGCATGCGTCCGTCGCGCTTCGGGGTCAGCCCGGCCACCTTCTTCCCGTCGCTGAGCGCATGGACGGGGCCCCGCGGCAAACGGGCCCGTTCCACCTGCCCGACCGGGCTTGGGTCCCCCTGTCCGGCCGGGCTCGCGGGCCCGGCCGGGTCCTCGAAGGTCCAGTCGAACAGCGCCCCGTAGAACCGCTTGCCCGCCTCCACATCGGCGAGCGCCACATCCACCCAGCACGGCATGCCTTCTGCGTATACGGCCATGGGTCCGGGATCCTTCCGTCACCCCGCATCACCCTCACGCTAACGGGACACTGGCCGGGACGCAGAGCGAGAAACGGGACGAATGCCCGCAGAAAGGGCCCACTCAAGTTGGCCAAAGTTGTCCACAGGCTGTTGATGAGGCTATTCGGGCAGGAGTCGACCCGAGGGTGATGCGGGGACGGCGAGCAGCCGACGCCCGCCCGCCCGCACGGGTGGCAGACGGCCGGTTCCCCATTTGCAGTCGGCCGAATCGCGCTCCTCCACCCCGTCGGTAAGCTGACTGCATGACAGGACAAGTGCGCACCGTCGACGGCCGCGTGGCTGGCCGAAGAGGCCAGGCGACGCGGCAAAAGCTGCTCGACTGCCTCAGTGAGATGCTCAGCTCGTCGCCCTACCGGGACGTCAAAGTCATCGACGTCGCCCGCAAAGCAGGCACTTCACCAGCGACGTTCTACCAGTACTTCCCCGACGTGGAAGGCGCCGTCCTCGAGCTCGCCGAGGAAACGGCCAAGGAAGGCGCCGGGTTGACGGATCTCGTCGCCGGACGCTCCTGGGTCGGCCGGGCCGGCTGGGCGTCCTCCGAAGAACTCGTCGAGGGCTTCCTCGACTTCTGGCGCAAAAACGACGCCATCCTCCGCGTGATCGACCTGGGCGCGGCGGAGGGCGACAAGCGGTTCTACAAGATCCGCATGAGGATCCTGAACTCCGTCACCAACTCCCTCACGGACGCGGTGAAGGATCTCCAGTCCAAGGGCAAGGTCGACAAGGACATCAGCCCCGCCGCGATGGCCGGCTCCCTCGTAGCGATGCTCGCGGCGGTGGCATCGCACCAGAAGGGTTTCCAGAGCTGGGGCGTGAAGCAGACCGAACTCCGCCCCAATCTGGCCCTGTTGGTACACCTGGGCATCACGGGAAAGAAGCCGACGAAGTAGCTCCGAAGAGGCCCAGGAGCCTGCCACCAGTCCTGTCTACGCAGCGGCGGACCCCCGCGGTCCCGCCGCTGCGGCATTTCCGCGATCATGGTGTGAGATGGCGGCATGACCTTCCAGGACCTGCTCCGCTCCCAGCGCGTCTGGGACACCGAACTCCCCGTGTTCGATCCGGCGGCCGCACCCGTCGATCCCCTCACTCTCTTCCACCAGTGGTTCGCGCAGGCCGCCGACGCCCGGCAGCCGGAGCCGCACGCGATGACCCTGGCGACGGTGGACGACGCCGGCCTGCCCGACGTACGGACGCTGCTGCTGCACGACGCCGACCACCGCGGCTGGCACTTCGCCTCCCACGCGACCAGCGCGAAGGGCCGCCAGCTGGCCGTCCACGCGCACGCCGCGCTCGGGTTCTACTGGGCCACGCAGGGACGGCAGGTGCGGGTCAGGGGCCCGGTCTTCACCGGTACACCGCAGGAGAGCCAGGCCGATCTGCACGTGCGATCGACCGGCGCGCTCGCCTCCGCCCTGGTGGGGCGGCAGAGCGAAGTGCTGCCCCGACAGGAGGACTTGGCATGTGCCTCCGAGGCCGCGTGGGAGCGCGCGCGGGCCGAGCCGGGCGCCACCGCACCGACCTGGACGTTGTACGTCGTCGAGCCGCACGAGGTGGAGTTCTTCCAGGGCGACGAACGACGCCGGCACGTACGTCTGCGCTACCGGCGGGACGGCGCGGCCTGGGTCCGTGAGCTGCTCTGGCCGTGAGGCGCGGCTGATGTGAAGCGGGGCTGATGTGAAGCACGACTGTCCGTGATCGTTTCGCAACCCGAATCGGGACTTGACCGAGACCCATCAACCATCTGCGCCGTTACGCTCACAAATCATGCCCGACACCACTGCCGATATCGCCGGCGACACCACTGCCGAACGCCCCACCCGCCCCGTCTACGTCATCGGTGGCGGACCCGGCGGCCTGGCCGCCGCCGCGGCGCTGCGCGAGCGAGGCGTGCGGGCCGTCGTACTGGAGAAGTCCGGCTCGGTCGGCGCCTCCTGGCGCTCCCACTACGACCGGCTGCGCCTGCACACCACCCGCCGCCTGTCCGGCCTGCCCGGACTGGCGATGCCGCGCTCGTTCGGGCGGTGGGTTTCGCGGGACAACGTGGTGCGGTACCTGGAGAAGTACGTGGAGTTCCACGCGCTCGAGATCGTCACCGGCGTCGAGGTCTCGCACATCGAGCCCGCCCCGGACGGCGCGGGCTGGCTGCTGCACGCCACGGGCGGGCGGGAGCTGACCGGGGCGGCTGTGGTCGTCGCCACCGGCTTCAACCACACGCCGTACGTCCCCGACTGGCCGGGGCTGGAGTCGTACGGCGGCGAGGTCGTGCACGCGAGCCGGTACCGCAACCCGGGCCCGTACGCGGGCCGGGACGTCCTGGTCGTCGGCAGCGGCAACACCGGCACCGAGATCGCCGCCGACCTGACGGACGGCGGTGACCGGGAGGGCGGCGACCGGAGCGGCGCGGCCGCCGCCCGCGTGCGGCTCGCGGTGCGCACGCCGCCGTACATCCTGCGCCGCACGACGGGAGGCTGGCCGGCCCAGCGCACCGGAATCCTGGTGCGACGGCTTCCGGTCGCCCTGGTCGACCGGGCGGGCGACCTGGTGAGCCGCGTCTCGGTGCCCGACCTGTCGGAGCAGGGCCTGCCGCGCCCGGCCGGTGGGCTCTACTCGCGGGTCAGGGCCGGTGCGATCCCGGTCCAGGACGTGGGCGTGATCGACGCGGTGCGGCGGGGGAAGGTCGAACCGGTCGCCGCCGTCGCCTCGTTCGATGACGGCAAGGTGGTCCTGGCGGACGCTTCGCGGATCAGCCCGGACGCGGTGATAGTGGCGACAGGCTACCGGCGGTCCCTGGAGGACCTCGTCGGCCACCTCGGCGTGCTCGACAGCCGGGGCAGACCGGTGGTCCACGGCGCACGCACACCGCCGACGGCCCCCGGGCTGTACTTCACCGGTTTCACCAATCCCATCAGTGGCATGTTCCGCGAACTGGCCATCGACGCCCGGAAGATCGCGAAGGCGATAGCAGCGACCGGCAGAGCGGCACCGGCCGTCACCCCCGGCAGGTGACGGTCCCGGCCCCGGTCCCCGCCCCCAGGACCTGACAGTCGCGGGGTCGACGGCCGGGTGGCGGCGCTCTTCTGCTCGCCCCGAGCACCGCACAAGGGCCAGCACCCGGTTCCGGCGTGACCCGCACTCGCCAAGGACGGCCGCGGACCCGGCTCGGGCTGCCCTCGGCGTCCCCTCGCAGCGAATCGCCTCACCAAAGGGTCGGCCGGGCGTCGCCAACCGTCAACAAGGGGAAGGCGATTAGTGAATCATGCGGTATTTGTGACAGCACACGACGGCTCGTACGCAACGGCCTCGTACGCCCCCGACACCACCACGGGCGCCCCCCGGCCGACCTCGCACCAGATGCGCTTGCCCGCGCCCTCGGACTGCCAGCCCCAGCGGTCGGCGAGACCGTCGACCAGCTCCAGGCCCCGGCCGCCGGTGTCCTCGCCCTGCGCGTGCCGGGGCCGGGGCGGGCAGGCGCTCACGTCGGCGACCTCGACGCGGACCACGCCGTCGTCGGCGGTGCCGAAGAGCATCCGCAGGACCGCCGGACAGCCCGTGTGCACGACCGCGTTGGTGACCAGCTCCGAGATGAGCAGGATCAGGGTCTCGGCCAGCGGCTCGTCGACCCGTATCCCCGAGCCGACCAGTCGCGAACGCGCCCACCTCCGGGCACGCCCCACCTCGGCGGGGTCGACCCCTACCTCCAACTGCACCTGAAGCACCTGCACCGCTCACACCATCCGAACCGGCGGACACATCGCCTCGCGACTCCACAGGGTCACGGAACGTGATTCCCTTATGAAACAGCATGGTTGACGTACAGTCACCGCAACAAGCGCTTCGGGCATATTCCAGCGCGAAGGAGTACGCGTGCTGCATACTGTGCGACGCACGCTGCGGGAAGTCGAACGGAAGCGCGCTCGTCGCTCCCGCATGGTACGAGCGGCGCGCATCGCGCGGCCCGGGGTCACCGCACGGGCGACGCCGGGACTGCTGCGCATCACAACCACTCGCATCCCACGGAGCGTACCGGAGGCCGTGCCCGACTCCGGCCCGTGACGAGTAACGCCAAGGACACAACCCGGTATCGACGCACGGTAATCGTTCACCAGTCGGACAGGCCGGCCACCACGGAGTCACGGCTCCACTGCGTACGGCCACGGAACGTACGAAAACGCACGTTCCGTGAGCGTCGCGTCACCGGACCCCGGCAGGGTGGCCGGCAGTCAGCACGTCGACTCAGCCGCCGGCCGGCAGGTCCGGCTCCGCCGTCGTGTAGTAGGCCGCGAAGGCGTCCAGCACCTCGTCCTCGCTGATGAGTCCGTCACCGTCCGCGTCGAGCGCCCTGGCCACCTTGCCCGCCGACTCCGCCCGCACACCCAGCACCTTGAGGACGCGCTCGGCGGCCTGCGGTGTGACTCCGCTGCCATCGTCCTCGGCCGCCACGGCGATCGCCGCGTGCAGGAAGGGGCGGGCGATCTCGGCAAACCGCTGCGGGCTGTCGCGCAGCCGCTTCACCGCGCCGGTGACGAACTCCTCACGCGACACACGCTGGTCTCCGTCCACGTCGGCGATGCCGGCCATGCCCTGCCAGAAGGCTTCCGCCCCCATATAGAGCGCCTGCCCCTTGTCGCAGCGGGCCGTCGTGCCGAATTCGGCCAGCAGCGCCGCCGCGGCGGCGCTGAAGTCCTCACGGTCGATGTATCCGTTGCCGTCCTGATCGAAGCTCGCGAAACGGGCTGCCGTCTTGCGCTCGTACTCTGCGCTGTCCATGGGGGGAGAGTACGACGAAGGCGGCCGCGCCGGGGCATTCTCAGAAGCTGTTGTCCAACTCCCGCTGGGCTCGGGGCGTCTGGTGCGGCCGATCGCAAGGCGCCGGAGTGTCCTCAGGTGGGGTCTCCCCTGCTCGAACGGAGTTGAGAGCTTGGGGAAGGAGCCATCAGGACATTTCGGCAACGCCGCGAGCGGCCGGGCCAGGCGTTCCGAGCCCAGCGGGAGCTGGACAACAGCTTCTCAGGCGGAGAGCGCCTGCGCCTCGTCGTCAGCGGCCGTTTCCACGTCCGGGAAGACCTCGAAGAGGCGGCGTACACCGAGGGCCGCGAGCACCCGGTTGACGTGCGACCCCTCGACGGCACCGCGGGCGGGCAGTATCAGCCGCAGGTCCCCGCCGCAGGAGTGCATCAGACGGCGGGCGGCGATCATGACACCGACTCCGCTGGAATCGCAGAAGAGAACCTCGGACAGGTCGAGCACCACACGGTGGCGGCCCTGCGCCACCGCGTCGTGGACGTGCTGGCGGACCGCGGGAGAGGTCACCAGATCCAGCTCTCCGGATACATGCAGTACGGCCCAGGCGTTGTGCTCGGCCTCGATCACCTTTAGCGTCACGCGACTGGACCCTTCGTTCCACGGATACGGAAGTCCTTGTTCCATATCGCGGCTTCCCCACCGGTCGCCGACAAAACCCAACCGTAGAGGAGGGGCTCGATCCTTATCATCGCGGTCCGGGGAGCGGACGCACTTACCGCAAAGGGGCGTGCGTTGTCAGCGGCTCCGACTACATTCGGGGAAGTGACGAGGGGCACGGTGGGCAGGCGCACAGGGCTGGGGGCCGGATGGCGAAGGAAGCACCACCCCGCTGGGACCGCAGGATGCAGCAGCGGCTCGCCCGCGGCGAGGCGGCGGCACTCGGCGAGCTGTACGACCGGTTCGCCTCGCTGGTGCACAGCCTCGCCCACCGGGTACTCGACAACGACGCGGCTGCGGAGCAGGTCACGCGCGAGGTGTTCGGTTACGTCTGGGAGAACCCGGATGCCTACGAACCCCGGCAGGGCTCGATGAGGTCCTGGGTCGCCAAGCTCACGCACCGGCAGGCCGTGCACCGGCTGCGCCAGACCGAGACGGCCGCGCTCACCGGCGACAGCGGCGGCCCGGCCCGTTCGGAGGGCTTGGGCAGCGCCGCCGACGAGGAGCTGGAGCAGAAGGTCCGCCGGGCCTCGGTCGCGGCCCGCGCCGACTACATCGTGACCTCCATGCCCGCGCCGCTGCGGGCCGCGCTGGAGCTCGCGTACTTCCAGCGCAGGGACTACCGGCAGACGGCGGCGGACCTCGGCGTCACCGAGGACGAGGCACGCCGGCGGCTGCGGCTGGGCCTCCAGCTGCTGTCCACGGCGAACCCCAGCACGCAGGACGGTTTCCCGCACCCACCCGGCTACGGGTACGGACGATGAGCGCGCGGCAAGAGCCGCCGGGGCCGGCTCCGGACGAGACCCCGGCGCAGGCACCGGCCGCGCCCCCGACCCACCAGGTGCTCAAGTCCCTGCTGGGTGCGTGGGCGCTGTCCGCGTGCGCCCCCGAGGAGACCGAGGCCGTCGAGGACCACCTCACGGAGTGCGCCCCGTGTGCCGACGAGGCGTTGCGGCTTCGGGACGCGGTCGGTCTGCTCCACACCGAGCGCAGCCTCGATCTCGACCCCCTCCTGCGCAACCGTGTGCTCGACGGCTGCCTCGGCCGCAGGCCCGCGCGCATCCCCGTTCCCGGCTGGGCAGCGCCGTACGACGCCGAGACCGCGCGCCTGGACGCCCTGCTCCGCGACTTCGGCGACGCGGAATGGCACGCTCCGGTGCGCCTCAGATGGTTCGACGACGAGGAGGCGACGCACCGCAAGACGACAGTCGCCGGGGTCATCGGCCACCTGATGACCGTGGACGGCCTGGTCGCCTCGGCGCTCGGCCTCGACGACCCGCTGGGCACGGCGGGACCGGCGTCACCGTCGGAGCGTACCGAGGCGTTCTGGAGCGGCACCCACTTCCCAACGACCCGCAGGGTGCGCGAGCCGTGGCGCGAGCAGAGCCACGCGCTGATCCGCACGGTGTCCTTCGCGGGCCGCGGCGCCGCCGAGCTCTCCGTGTCGTACGGCGACTTCGCCCTGCCGCTGCGAGACGCCCTGCTGGACCGGGCCTTCGAATGCTGGGTGCACGCGAGCGACATCGCGGACGCGGTGGACTATCCGTACGAGCCGCCCGCCTCCGGGCACCTCAACCGCATGATCGACCTGGCGGCCCGGCTGATCCCCGCGACCCTCGCCGCCCGCCGCCGCGCGGGCCTCGCGGCCCCGGCCCGGCAGCTCGTCACAGCGGGCTCACCGGGCCGCACCCTGCATCTGGAGGTGGAGGGTACGGGCGGCGGCGACTGGTACATCGCCCTGGACTCACCTGCCGCGGTCGGCTCACCCGACCACACGGTCGCCCAGGTCGCCATGGACGGCGTCGAGTTCTGCCAGCTGGTGGCGGGACACGTCCCCCCGGAGGACGCCGCGGCCGGACAAGAGGGCGACCGGGGCGTGATCAGGGACGTACTCTTCGCGGCGGCGTCGATGAGCCGGCTGTAGGGCCTGTGCGGCTGCGCAGGGCGGGGCGGGACGGGACGGGACAGGCTAGGCGAAGACCACCGTGCGGCGGCCGTTGAGCAGGACGCGGTGCTCGCTGTGCCATTTCACCGCGCGCGCCAGCGCCTGGCATTCCACATCGCGGCCGATCGCCACCAGCTGCTCCGGGGTCACGTCATGGCCCACCCGCTCGACCTCCTGCTCAATGATCGGGCCCTCGTCGAGGTCGGCCGTCACATAGTGCGCCGTCGCACCGATGAGCTTCACGCCCCGCGCGTGCGCCTGGTGGTACGGCTTCGCGCCCTTGAAGCTCGGCAGGAAGGAGTGGTGGATGTTGATGATCCGGCCGTTCAGCTGCTTGCACAGGTCGTCGGAGAGGACCTGCATGTAGCGGGCGAGGACGACCAGCTCGACCCCCTCGGAGCGTACGAGCTCAAGCAGCTGCGCCTCCGCGTCCGCCTTGTTGTCCCGCGTCACCGCGATCTGGTGGAAGGGCACGTCGTACGAGCCGGCCAGTTCGGCGAAGTCCGTGTGGTTCGAGACGACGGCAGCGATCTCCACGGGCAGCGCGCCGATCCGCGAGCGGAAGAGCAGGTCGTTCAGGCAGTGGCCGAATTTGCTCACCATCAGCACGATCCGCATCCGCTCCTCGGGGCGGTGGATCTGCCAGTCCATCCGGAATGAGTCACCGATGGCGGCGAAGCTCGCGCGCAGTTTCTCGACCGTCACCGGTGCGTCCGCCGAGAAGTGGACCCGCATGAAGAACAGGCCCGTGTCGTGGTCGCCGAACTGCTGGCTGTCCTCGATGTTGCACCCGGTCATGAAGAGGTAGCTCGACACGGCGTGGACAATGCCCTGCTTGTCCGGGCAGGAAAGAGTGAGAACGTACTGGTCTGCCGGGGCAGGGCCGGGCTGCGGGGCGCTCATGCACCCGAGGATTCCACACCCGGCAGGGGTCAGGCCGCCCTGGTCACGATGCGGATGGCCTCCAGCGTGCGCGGCGCCGTGTCGGGGTCGTCCCCGTCGTTGGCCGCCAGCCGTATGTGCGCGTCGCGGGAGGCGCGTACCGCCTCGGGCCAGGCGTGGTGCTCCAGGTACGCCGATACGGGGGCGTCCGCGCCCACCTGATGCATGATCTTCAGCACCCGCAGCACGGCGACGTCGACGAGCGCTGCCTCCTGGGCGTCGCGGAATACCGTGCCGACGTACTTCTCGGCCGACCAGTTGTCCAGCCAGGTGTCCTCGACCAGCCGGTAGACGGCGTCGGTCACGTCTCCGTAGCCCTCCAGACCGGCCAGCCAGCACTCGTGCTGGAACGCGGGGTCGGAAAGCATGTGCAGCGCGGAACGCACGTTCGTGCGCCAGCGCCACCAGGGCATGTCATTGAGCGGCATGCCGCCCATGGTGGGGGAGCGACGGCCGCGACGGGAAGAGTTCACCGAACCTTGCACGGTTGCAGATCGTACGTTCCCCCACAGCACGGACGAACAGCCCCCCGTAATTCACCTCAATGTCACCCCACGTTAGGGCGTGCTCACTGTGCCGTTACCCATGGGGCGGAAGCGTGCACACACATGACCGGACGGCCACGCCCCTCCTCCCTGCGCCCACGCCTTCCGAAAGCCGCGGGCCTGATCGCCGCGGCGACGGCAACCGCGGTCGGTGCCTCACTGCTCGCCGGATGCGGAGTGCTCTCCGGGGAACCCGGGAACTCCGGGAACTCCAGCAACTCAGACGAGTCCCTCACCGTGATGACCTGGGCGCCCGAAGGAACCCAGGCCACGAACATGCCCGGCATGCCCGCCATGGCGAAGGCATACGCCCGCTGGGTGAACGCGAACGGCGGCCTCGCGGGCCGCGAGCTCAGGGTCCTCACCTGCAACGAGCACAACACCACCATCGGCGCGGCCAAGTGCGCGCGGCAGGCCGTCCGGGAGAACGCGATCGCGGTGGTGGGCTCGTACAGCCAGCATGGCAGGGCGTTCATGGCGCCACTGGAGACCGCCGGCATACCGTTCCTCGGTGGCTACGGCGCCTCCGACAAGGAGTTCTCCAGTCCGCTCTCGTACCCCGTCAACGGCGGGCAGCCGGCCCTCCTGGCCGGCAGTGGCCGGCAGCTCGCCGACGCGTGCGACCGGGTGTCCCTGGTACGCCCCGACACCGTCGCCGGGGACGCCCTGTCCGCACTGCTGGGCTCCGGGCTCACGCAGGGCGACCGCACGGAGCCCTTCGACGTGCGCGCCGCGGAGGACGCGAGCAGCTACAACGCGCAGGCAAGGCAGGCGCTCGACGCGGCGGGCGCCTTCGACGCGTACGGGACCGACAAGGGCTGCGTGACGGCCGTTCTCGGGGGCCGGACGGAGACATTCTTCGACTCGTTCCGCAGGCTGGAATCCGACGTGCGGCGGGACGTCTCCGTCGCGTCGGTCCTGGGCAGCGTCTCTCAGCCGCTGCTGGACCGCACGGGCGGCGAGAACGGACCGTTCGAGGGTGCGTACGTCACCGGCTGGTACCCGGTGGCGAGCGACGCGCGCTGGGAGCCGATGCGCGACGTTATCCAGGCGCACGCCTTCGTCGACAACAGGGTCGACCCGGCGGACGCAGGGGTGCAGACCACCTGGATCGCGTACACCGTGCTGAAGCAGACCGTCGAAGCGCTCGCCGACGGCGACAATGACCGCAGCATCACGGCGGACGATGTCGTGGCGGAGCTGAACCACGGCGGCGGCGTGGAGACCGGCGGCCTCACGCCGAAGCTCAGCTGGCGCCTGCAGGACATGCTGGCCTCGCCGGACTTCCCGCGCATCGTCAACCGGAAGGTGACCTTCCAAGTGGTGCGCGAGGGGCGGCTGGAGTCGGTGAAGGACGACTTCGTGGACGTGGGCCGGACGCTGGCACAGGCGCGGTCCGCGGGCTGACCCGGACGCGCTCCGGGGCCGGGAGGTCTCCCGGCGCCCCTTCTGCTTCCGCGGTGCCGGTGGTCAGAGCTGCGTGGCGGTGCGCTCGGTCAGGCCGTACCGCTTGGCGATCTGGTTCCAGATGCCTACGGCTTCCTTCTTGGCCTGGGACGCTTCCCCGCTCTCGCGGTTGCCCGCCTGCTGCTGCGGTGTGGAGCGGGCGCTGCCCTTCCTGCAGCCCTTCTTGCCCGCCACCTGGTCGGCCCAGGCCGCGTAGTGGTTGTCGGCCGCGGCGGACGCCTTCCACGCGGCGGTCAGCGACGCCGACAGCTTCGTGTGGTCGGGCAGCTTGTCGACGGTCAGCCCCTCCAGGCGCGTCACCAGAGCGGTGCGCTGCTTGGCGGCGGCACGCAGGTCGCTCGCCGCCTTGGGCAGGTTCTTGCAGGATCCGATGGACTGGACGGCACTGATCACCGAGGCGCGGCTGTCGTTGCTGTCGGCGAGCAGCGCGTCCAGGGACTTCGCCTGCGGCTTGGCCGGGTCCGGGGCGGCCTGCTGTGAAGCCTCGGCCTCGGCCGACTTGGAACTCGCTGCGGCGACCGGCGTGTTGCCCTTGGGCTTCTCCTCGTCGCCGCCACTGAGCAGCGCTCCGGCGCCGAGGCCGAGCACGGTGGCGCCGACGACGACCGCGGCGATCAGCACCAGGGGCGACGACCTGCGGCGCGCGGCCGGCCCGCCGGGAGCCGCGGGCGCCACGGGTGTGGCTGCCGGTGCGGCCGCGTTACGACGCGCGGCACGGCCCTGCGGAGCGGCGCCGAACTGCGGCTGCTGGTGCGGGGGCTGCTGGTGCGCGGCGGACTGCGGCATCTGTTGGGTGGAGTCCGCCGGCTGCGGGCCCGCGTCCGTACGGAAGAGGCTGTCGAACTCGGAGGGCGGCTGCCGGTCCTCGGGGGCGCCCGGCCGGATGCCGTACGGGGCCCCCGGCGGGGCCTGGGGCACGTTCTGGGCGGGCGGCACCGGCGGGAGGTACTGGGTGGCGTCCGCATCGGCGGCGGCCATGTGAGCGGGCCCCGCGGGGCCGACGTGCCGGCCGAGGAACTGCGTCGAATCCGACGGGTTCTCGGGCGGCAGGGCTCCGGGCCCGGCGGGCGGCACGTACGGAATGTACTGAGTGGCGTCCGCGTCGGCCGCAGGAGCACCGGCGGGGGTCTGCGCCGGCAGGGGCATCGGCGGCGGGGTCTGCTGCGGCTGGGGTAGGGACGCGCCGTACTGCTGCTGCGGGTGGGCCTGCTGGGGCGGCAGAGCGCCCGGCTGCGGCTGCTGGGCTGCTGCGTACTGCGGCTGCTGTTGTTGCTGTTGTTGCTGTACGGGCGGCAGGGTGCCGTAGTGCTGCGTCTCCTGCTGCGAGTGTGGCAGCCCGGCGCCGTACTGCTGCTGCGGGTGCTGCTGCTGCGGGTGCTGCGCCTGCTGCTGCTGCGCCGCGGCCGACTGGGGCCCCCAGGGATCGCCCCACGGCTGCCCACCCGCGGGGGCCACGTGCTCCTCGGGTGTCCCGGGGATCCAAGGACCGCTGCCGTCCGCGGGCAGCACGACACCTTCGTGCGCGGGTGGCCGGGCGGCGGGAAGCCGCGACTCGTCACCCTGTCCGCTCTGCGTCACCGAGACTCCTACGTGTGGGCGTGACTGTGTACTTACGAAACCGTCGGTTCACGCTACCGGGTGGCTACACCCCTCTGCCACGCGCCCACAGTCCCCACACAACACACCCGACGCCCCACCCGTCGCCCGTGTAACACGATGCGCCCTCAAGGCGCTGCTAATGGGCCCCGGCGCCCCCGCAGCACCGCTTCCACCGCACCGCCCCGCCGCACCGCCCCGCCCCGTCGCACCTCACTGCCGCACCGCCTCCCTACGCCGCCTGCATCTCCAGCCGGGCCCCGAACTCCCGTACCGCAGGCTCGTCGCGGTACGGCTCCAGCCGCTCCCGGAAGTCGTCGAGGTACTCCGCTCCCCGGTTCGACCGCAGCGAGGCCAGCAACTCCACCGCACGCGTGCCCGTGTGGCAGGCCTGCTCGACCTCGCGCTGCTGGACCTGAGCCGTCGCCAGCAGGACCAGACCGATCGCCCGACGCCTCACCCGTGTGTCCGGATGGCCGTCCAGGGCGTCCTGTGCGCGCCGCGCCGCCGCGTCCCCCTGGCCCAGGTCACGGGCACAGTGCGCCAGCTCGTCCGAGAGGTAGGCGTGGTCGAAGTGCGCGATCCACCCGGGATCGTCGCCCGTGTCGTGTGCCGACCGCTCCAGCGCGCCCAGCGCCCTCGCCGCCGTCGCATGACAGGCCCGCGCGTCGCGCATCAGCGCGTGCCCGCGCGCCTCCGCCGCGCAGAACATCGCCTCCGCGCGGGGCGTCACCCTCCCGCGCGCCCCCTCCTGGGCCGCCCGCGCCAGCTGTGCGATCTCCCGCGGGTTCCCCAGCTGGGCGGCCAGGTGGCTCATGGACGCGGCCAGTACGTACCCGCCGTAGGCACGGTCGTCCGCGGCCTGGGCCAGCCGCAGTGCCTGGATGTAATAGCGCTGGGCGAGTCCGGGCTGCCCGGTGTCGACCGCCATGTAGCCGGCCAGTTCGGTGAGCCGGGCGACCGCCGCGAACAGGTCCCGGCCCACCGATTCGCGGTACGAGCCGCAGAGCAGCCCGGAGACCACGCTGTTCAGGTAGTGGACGACGATCGGGCGCACGTGCCCACTGCCGAAGCGGTGGTCCAGGTCCACGAGGGCGTCCGTCGTCGCCCGTACCGCCGCAACGTCGGACGCGCCGACCCGCCCGCCGCCCGCGATCCTCGCCACCTGGCTGTCCCCCGCGGTGATCAGCCAGTCGCGACTCGGCTCGACGAGGGCGGAGGCGGCGACCGTCGATGCCGAGAGGAAGTCTCGGCGCCCCACATCGCTGCGCCACAGTTCACAGACCTGCTCGATCGCCCCCGGCACGGTCGGGGAGAACTGGAGGCCGATCCCGGAGGCCAGGTTCTTGCCGTTGGCCATGCCGATGTCGTCGATGGTCACGGTGCGGCCGAGTTTGCGTCCGATCGCTTCCGCGATGATGCCCGGCGCCCGTCCGCGGGGCTGCTGTCCGCGCAGCCAGCGGGCGACCGACGTCTTGTCGTACCGCAGGTCGAGGCCGTGTTCGGCGCCGCACATGTTGACGCGGCGGGCGAGCCCGGCGTTGGAGCACCCGGCTTCCTGGATGAGCGCCTGCAGCCGTTCGTTCGGCTGGCGGGCGACGAGAGGCCTGGCTGCCATTGACTACCCCCTGGTACCGCTGTGGTGTGTGGGTCGTGAACTGATCACTGCCCGGCGGATATACAGAGAATGCGGAACATGCCGGAAGAGAGCGGTATTGATGGTTTTTGGCCGTCATTCCCGCCCTCCATCGAGGTGGCTACCCTCCCGCCGAGCCACGGCCTCCCGCGCGCCCCCACCCATGCACCGATGCGCCCCCGCGTGCAGGATCGTTGTTCCTCCGCGAGGCTCCACGCGCCCGTAACTCAAGGTGATGCCGGGAGTTGAGCTGAGCGTGGAAGAGACCATCGGAGTCACGGACGCCGCCCAGATCCCCAAGCAACGCGGCGATCAACTGCTCGACAGCGCCGTGCGGTACGCGGAAGAACGGCACTGGGACGTGTTCCCCGGCACGTGGCTGGAGGCGCACGAAGGCGTCGAGCTCTGCTCGTGCGGCGTCCCCGCCTGCGCCTCGCCCGGTGCGCACCCGGACCGCCCCGACTGGGCGACCCAGGCGACGGGCAGCGCCACCGCGGCGCGCCGCCTGTGGTCGAAACAACCCCGCGCCTCGATCCTGCTGCCCACCGGCCGCACCTTCGACGCGGTGGACGTGCCCGAGTCCGCCGGGTTTCTGGCGCTGGCGCGCATGGAGCGGATGGACATGACGCTCGGCCCCGTCACCTGCACCCCCGACCGCCGGATGCTGTTCTTCGTGCTGCCCGGCGCCGGCGCCAAGGTGGCCGATCTGGTACGGAAGTTGGGCTGGACGCCGACCGCGATCGACCTGGCCACCCGGGGCGAGGGCGACTGGGTCGCGGGGCCGCCGACCCGGCTCGGCGGGATGGGCGCGGTGCAGTGGGCACGCCGGCCCACGCCCGCCAACCGGTGGCTGCCCGACGTCGAGGAACTGATCAGCCCGCTCGCCTACTCCTGCGGACGGGAGGCAGCCGCCGCGCGTACCCGCCGACCGTAGGGTGGTTCCCGTAACACGGGGACTCCGAGAGGCTGGCGACATGCCCGACCAGGCAGCGAGACCGCAAGAGGCGGGCGGAGCGCACGGCGCTGCGCCCGCCGCCGTACGCGCACAGGGTCTGTGGAAGCGCTTCGGCGAGCAGACCGCCGTCGCGGGCATCGATCTGGAGCTGCCCGCGGGCAAGTTCATCGGGCTGGTCGGACCGAACGGGGCGGGCAAGACCACCACCCTGTCGATGGTGACGGGGCTGCTGAGGCCGGACGCGGGCACGATCCTGGTCGGCGGGCACGACGTGTGGCAGGACCCGGTCGCGGTGAAGTCGCGCATCGGCGTACTGCCGGAGGGACTGCGGCTCTTCGAGCGCCTGTCCGGGCGCGAACTGCTGGCGTACTCCGGGCGGCTGCGGGGTCTTCCCGGCGACGAGGTCGACAAGCGGGCGACGCAGCTCCTCGACGTACTGGACCTCGCGGGGGCGCAGCACAAACTGGTCGTGGACTACTCGACGGGCATGCGCAAGAAGATCGGTCTCGCGTCCGCACTGCTGCACAATCCCGAAGTGCTCTTTCTGGACGAACCCTTCGAGGGGGTCGACCCGGTGTCCGCGCAGACGATCCGCGGCGTGCTGGAGCGGTACACGCTGTCCGGTGCGACCGTCGTCTTCTCCAGCCATGTGATGGAGCTCGTCGAGTCGCTGTGCGACTGGGTGGCGGTGATGGCGGCGGGCAGCATCCGCGCCCAGGGAACGCTCGCGGAGGTGCGCGGGAACGCACCGTCGCTGCAGAGCGCCTTTCTGGAGCTGGTGGGCGCGCGGGGACTGGACAGCGGAGAAAGCCTCGACTGGCTGGGCGGCGGAGCCCGGTGACGACTGGCTTTTCGAGCGTTCCCGGGAACGACGGTCTGAGCGTTCCCGCGAACGACCTGCCAAGCGTTCCCGGGCACGACCTGCCGAGCGTTCCCGGGCACGACCTGCCGAGCGTTCCCGGGATCACGCCTGTTTTCGTACGGCTCAAGCTGTCGCTGCTGCGCAACGGACTGCGGCAGTCATCGGGGCGCAAGGTCGCCTACATCCTGTCCGGGGTGTTCGCGCTGCTCTTCGCGGCGCTTCAGCTGATCGGTCTGATCGCGCTGCGCGGGAACGCACATGCGGCGACCGTCGTGGTGCTGCTGGTGGCCGTTCTCGGTATCGGCTGGGCGGTGATGCCCCTGTTCTTCCCCAGTGGCGACGAGACCCTGGACCCGACGCGTCTGGTGATGCTGCCGCTGCGGCCGAGACCGCTGATCCGGGCACTGCTGACGGCCTCACTCGTGGGAATCGGGCCGCTGTTCACCCTGTGCCTAGCCCTGGGTGCGGTGATCTCCGTGGCGCACGGCGCCGCGGCAGCCGCTGCCGGTGTGCTCGCCGTGCCGCTGACGCTGCTGCTGTGTGTGGCGCTGTCGCGCGCCATGGCGGCGGCGAACATCCGGCTGCTGACGAGCCGCAAGGGCCGGGACCTGGCGGTCCTGAGCGGTCTGGTGATCGCGGTGGGCATCCAGCTGGTGAACTTCGGTGCGCAGCGCCTCAGCAACGCGGGCGGCCTGTCGCGGCTCGACCCGGTCGCGGACGTGCTGAGCTGGGTGCCGCCGGCGTCCGCGATCGGCGCGGTGGGCGCGATGAGCGACGGGGCGTACGTCCGGGGCGCGGCCCAGTTGCTGCTGTCCGTGGCCGCCCTGGGCTGGCTGTTGTGGTTCTGGGAGCGCAGCCTGGTGAAGCTGATGACCGCCCCGGACGGCTCGACGCTCCAGGGCGCACAGACATCGCGCAAGGAGTCGTCGTCGGGCACGGCGGGCAGGCTCCTGCCCGAGGGGCGCACGGGCACCGTGATGCAGCGAAGCCTGCGGTACGTGTGGCGGGACCCCAAGACGAAGGCCGCCTGGGTGACGTCGCTGGCCATCGGAATGATCGTTCCCGTGTTCAACGCGCTCCAGGGAACGGGCTCGGTGTACCTGGCGTGTTTCGCGGCCGGGATGCTCGGCGTGCAGATGTACAACCAGTTCGGTCAGGACACGTCCGCCTTCTGGATGGTCGCCATGACGATCTCCACGAGGCGCGACGCGTACGAGGAACTGCGGGCGCGGGCAATGGCGCTGCTGGTTGTCACGCTCCCGTACACGGCACTGGTCACCGTCGTCACGGCAGCGCTGGTGGGTGACTGGCGGGCCCTTCCCGAGGCACTGGGCCTGTCCTTCGCGCTGCTGGGCGCGATGCTCGCGACGGGGGCGGTGGCCTCGGTGCGTTTCCCGTATTCGATCCCCCAGGACAGTGCGTACAAGAACGTCGCACCTGGGCAGGCCGGTTTGGCGTGGATCTCGATCCTGGGCGGCATGATCGCGGCGGCGCTGCTGTGCGCTCCGCTGATCGCGCTGACGATCTGGCTGCATGTGGCGGACGCGCAGGGCTGGTTGTGGGTGGTGCTGCCGCTGGGGGCGGCGTACGGGACGCTCATCTCCTGGGCCGGCGTGCGCTGGTCGGCTCCGCAGGCCGCAGCGCGACTGCCGGAGATCCTGACGGCCGTGAGCAAGGGCTGACCGCCGGTCACACGCCGGACACCGGAGGCCTGGTGGTCTGGTGCTTGATGTCTGATGCCTGTGCGTGGCGGCATGTCCGGCGGTCAGGAAACGACCGTCTCCTCGGCGGCCTCTTCCAGGAACGGTTCTATCGCCGCGCGCCAGGCCTCCGGCTGGTCGTAGTGGACGAGATGACCCGCGTCCGCCACCTCGGCGTACTGCCCGCGCGGCAGCACCCTGACCATCTCCTGGGCCTCCGCGCGGCCCAGTTCGCCGTCGAGGCCGCGGACCACCAGGGCCGGGCACTGCACCAGCGCGAGCTGCTCCCAGTGGGCGTCGTGCACCCAGGTCTCCCGGGAAGTGAGCATCTGGTGACGGGAGAACACCGGGCGCCAGCCGTCGGCCCGTTCGGCCATGGTCTCGGCGAAGAACTCGCCTCGGGCCGGGCTGGGGCGTTCCACCCAGGGGTCGTCCTCGCCGAACCACTTGCGGACGTCGGCCAGCGTGGCGAACGGGACCGGCCAGGACTTGAACCAGTCGTCCCACTCGCGCTGCGACGCGGCCCCCAGGGCGCTGGCACGCATGTCGCAGATCACCACGGCCCGGACGAGGTCGGGTCGCCTGGCGGCGAGCTGCCAGGCGGTGAGAGCTCCCATCGAGTGCCCGACGAGAGTGACGGGCGCGAGGCCCAGCTGCTCGACCGCTGCTTCCGCGTCCATGACGTACGCGTCACGGGTGTAGGGGCCGTCGGCCGGCTTCTCGCTTCGGCCGTGGCCCCGTTGATCGAGCGCGACGGCCCGGTGGCGCTCGGACAGCCAGCGCGCGGTGCCCGCCCAGTGCGAGGCGCGCCCCATCAGCCCGTGGAGCAGCAACACCCCGGGGGCGCGGTCCTTCTCCCCGCTCTCTTTGGGAGGGTCGGCGAACTCCCACGCCGCCAGGCGTACGCCGCCGGCTCCGGTCACGTCGATGCGCCGCACCATGTCTTGGCACCTCCTTCATTCCCCGGGTGGTCGGTCCGTCAGTCGTCGAGTTCAGCCAGACTATCGAACCTCTATTCGAAAATGCGGTTCCCGCTCCTAACACCCCTCGTTCGAGTGACGACCGCCAAGGATTGACCGGCGCTGCCGGGGGGAGATCTTCAGCGGGAGGCGGGCCGCTCGGGGAAGACGGTCCGCGGGGGCTGACCCTGGGAGCTCGGGGCTCCGGGTCGGCGAAGGGGAGGACCGGCTCCGGCGCCGCAGGGCGCCGGAGCCATCCCCTTCCCCACAAGCCTGTTGAGCAGCGCGAAGACGGGCGGCACCCAGTCGGTGCCGGCGTGACGGGTGCATCGCCTGCCCCTCCCCGGGGCCCCACCGGCGCACGGCCGGCGGCCCCCACGTCATGTGCCTCGGTCACAGCCTGGCACGCCGTCCGCCCGATCGCTGGGATTCCGGAGGATCGCCGAAGCGCCCGAGGATCACCGCCCCGGCCCCGGACGAACCCGGGGCCGGGGCGCGCGCCGCCCGGCCTCAGCGCTTGGCGTCTAACGCCCGGCGTCAGCGCTTGGCGACGAACACGTGCGACGCCACCTCGGCGTTGAGCTCCGCGGCCTCGCCACTGCTGCCGACCAGCACCCCGCCGGGGGACTCCGTCACGCTCACGACCGACCCGGGCTGTACACCCGCGCGGCGCAGCGTGTACATCAGCTGGGCGTCCGTCTGGATCGGCTCCCCGATCCGGCGTACCACCACCGTCTTGCCCTCCGGGCCCGGCGCCAGCTCGCTCAGGCTGACCATGTTGTCGTCGAGGAAGGCCTCCGCCCCAGTCGTCTCGCCCAGCTCCTCAAGGCCCGGAATGGGGTTGCCGTACGGAGACTCCGTGGGGTGGCGCAGCAGCTCCAGGACGCGCCGCTCCACCGCCTCGCTCATCACGTGCTCCCAACGGCATGCCTCCGCGTGGACCTGCTCCCACTCCAGGCCGATCACGTCGACGAGCAGGCACTCGGCGAGCCGGTGCTTGCGCATCACACGGGTGGCGAGCATGCGCCCCTCGCCGGTCAGCTCCAGGTGGCGGTCGCCCGCCACCGTCACCAGACCGTCGCGCTCCATGCGCGCAACGGTCTGGCTCACCGTCGGACCGCTCTGGTCGAGCCGCTCGGCGATACGGGCGCGCATGGGGACCACGCCTTCTTCCTCGAGCTCGAGGATGGTGCGGAGATACATCTCCGTGGTGTCGATCAGTCCGGACATTCGTGCCCCTCGATTGCTCGTGCGCTGGCCCTGCCCCAAGTCTGACGCATCCCACCGACAACCGTGCCTCGGTCGAGCGAAGCCGTATTGACAGAGCACTGGTCCAGACCGCAACGTGATCCGCGCCACGGCTACACCCACCGGCCGCACCCACAGCTGGAAAGGTCTCCTCCGCGATGAGCGAAAGCAAACTGGCCGGTCAGTTCTTCGACGCCGCGATCAGCCTGCTGCACCGGGTCCGCGACGAGGAAGCCGGGAACATCCGGGCCGCGGGCGCGGCGATCGCCGACGCGGTGGCCGCCGGCGGGCGGCTCTTCGCCTTCGGCGCCGGCCACTCCTCCCTCGCCGCTCAGGACGTGGTCTACCGGGCCGGCGGTCTCGCCGTGATGAACCTTCTCGCCGTTCCCGGGACCGTGGGCATCGACGTCATGCCGGCCACCCTGGGCTCCGCCCTGGAGCGCGTCGACGGGCTCGCGGGCGCCGTGCTCGACAGCAGCCCCGCCACGGCCGGCGACGTACTGGTCGTCATCTCCCTGTCCGGTCGCAACGCCCTGCCCGTGGAGATGGCGATGAACGCCCGGGCACTCGGGCTCACCGTCATCGGCGTGACCTCGGTGGCGTACGCACACGAGACGAAGTCGCGCCACGTCTCGGGAACGTTTCTCAAGGACCACTGCGACATCGTGCTCGACAGCAAGATCGCGGTCGGCGACGCGGAACTCACCGCGGACAGCGTCGAGGCCCCGTTCGCCCCCGCCTCGACGGTCGTCACGAGCGCCCTGATGCAGGCCATGATGGCTACGGCGGCCGGCGACCTGGCCGACCGGGGCATCGAACCGCCCCTGCTGCGCTCGGGCAACGTCGACGGCGGCCACGAGTGGAACGGCCGCGTGATGACGGAGTACCGCGACCGGATCTTCTTCCGGCACTAGGCAGCGTCAGGCGGCGTCCGGTCCGGCTCCCTCTCCCCGAGGCAGCGGCTCCGACTGCGGCTACGGCTACGACAGCGACTGCGACTGCGACAGATCGATCGCCGCCGCGACCCGCACGGCGATGTTCTCCGCGTACGCCGCGTCCGGGCGCTCGAACGCAACCCGGCTCGGCCCGCGCAGGAACGTCGCCACCCCCAGCGTCCTGCCCCGGCTGCGCAGCACCGCGCACAGGGCGTGCACCGTGCCGTCCGGCCACTGACGCTGCGCCGCCCAGCCCTCCGGGCCGCCGCTCGCCCGTACCGAACCCAGCCGGTCGAGACACTGGAACGCGGGGTGACCCCGCGGGTACGGAACCGGGATGCCCGCGTCACCGGTCGCCGGAAGGCACGGGCCGGGGGCGCCCGACGGAGTGGCCGCCGCCCGGACGAGACGGCCCGGACGGTCGCCCACGGTGAGGTCGATCAGTGCGTGGTCGGCGAAGCCTGCGAGCCCGAAGTCCAGGTAGGACAGCGCGGCCTCCATCGGGTCCTCGCACTCCGCGGCCGTACGCCCCGCCCGGTGCAACTGGTTGGCGCGAAACCTCTGCTGCGCGGCTTCCTGTTCCGCCGCTTTCGCCCGGGTGATGTCCTGGAACAGCCAGCCGACCCCCAACGGCACCGGTTCCTCCGCGAGCGGCGACGCCAGCCGCAGGAAACCACTGCGCCAGCACCGGCGCCGCTCCCCCTTGCCGCCCTCCTCGGCCGTACGCAGGGTCACCCACAGCTCGGCCGGGGCGGGCGGCGCCCCCTCCGCCAGTACGTGCTGGAGGGCACCCTCCAGCTCCTCCACGCCCTGGACGACGAGCTCCCCCAGCGGGCGGCCCAGCAGCGCCGTACGTCCGGCGCCCAGCGCCCGCGCGGCGTAGGCGTTGACGACGGTGGGGCGCAGGTCGACGTCCACCAGGACCACCCCCCAGGACGCGTCCTCGAAGAGTGCCTCGCTGAGCGCGATGGCGCGCTCCAGGTCGATCTGCGCGTGCACCTCGCTGAACGCGCAGTAGACCCCCGCGGGCTTGCCCTCGGCGCCCCTCACACCGGCCGACTGTGTCCGTACGAGAACACGCCCGCCGTCCTTGCGCAGCAACGCGAACTCGTGCACCTGACGGCCCTGCCCGTGCATCGCCGTCAGCAGCCGTCCCTGCACCTCGTCCGCATCCGCGCTGCGCACCGCCCAGCCCGCGAACCCGGCCCGCCCGACGGCGTCCTCGGCGCTCCACCCGAGGATCCGCTCGGCCTCACGGTTCCAGTGGGTGATCACACCGTCGGCGTCGAACGCGCACAGCGCCGCGTCCATGCCGTCGAGCAGCGCGGCCAGCAGATCACCGGAACCGGACCCCGACTCGTCGGGCCCGACCGCGTCGGTGGTCTCGCCCATCCGGGAAGCACTCACCTGGCACCCCCTGCAGGTGTTCGCCTGTACTGAATCGAACCGGGGATCATTCAACTGGAACGTGACCCAGAACACACTCACTTCGGGAAAATCGCTGTGCCGGGGAAATCGCTGTTCCACGGGAACCGATACCACCTCGGGCCGCGAAATTGGGTTGAGCGCTGCCCGAGTGGCTCCTAGGCTGGGTGCACACACCGAAAGGAGGTGATCCGAAAGTGTTTTCCCTTCGGACCAGTGAGGTGACTGCGGGCTGAGGCTCGCTGTCGCACTCCGTGCGGTGCCGGTGATCACCGGCCCAATCCAAGCAGTCACCGACCCGCGGGCTCGCCGGTAAGTCCGGCCGGCTCCTCTTCGGAGGAACCAGAGCCCGCGGGTTTCTGCGTTCCTAGGGGGTGTCTGACAATTCCCCGTGGGTCAAGGAGCGGCGTCCGGTGCGTGCGATCGCAAGGCGCCGGACAGTCCTCGTAGCGGAGCTACTAGGGCTTTTCGGCAACGCTGCGAGCGTGCCTGCCGGGCGTCGCGACGCCGCGGGGAATCGTCAGACACCCCCTAGGGGCAGAGGCGTTCGACGCGCCAGGCTCCGGTCTCGGCAACGTAGCGCAGGCGGTCGTGCAGACGGTTTCCGTGGCCCTGCCAGAACTCGACGTTCTCGGGAACGACCCGATAGCCGCCCCACTCCGGTGGCACCGGGACGCGCTCGGTCTGCGGATAGCGCGCTGCCAGTTCCTCGTAGCGCGCCAGCAGCTCTTCGCGTGAGGCGATCACCGACGACTGGTCGCTCGCCCACGCTCCGAGCTGTGAGCCGTGGGGGCGCGTGCGGAAGTACGCCGCTGTCTCGTCGCGGCCGATCCGTGTCGCTGTTCCGGTGACGGTGACCTGGCGTGCGATGCGGTGCCACGGGAAGAGGAGTGAGACGTAGGGGTTGGCGGCGATCTCGGAGCCCTTGCGGGAGGCGTAGTTCGTGAAGAAGACGAAGCCCCGGCCGTCGTACTGCTTGAGCAGCACCATGCGGGACGAGGGGCGGCCGTCGGGGGTGGCGGTGGAGACGACCATGGCGTTCGGCTCGTGGAGCCCGGCGGTCGCCGCTTCCTGGAACCACCGGTCGAACTGGGCCATCGGCTCGGCGGCGAGTTCCGCCTCGGTGAAGGCCTCGCTGCGGTAGTGCTCACGCATGGCGGCAGGATCGAGATCTCGGTTCGGCACGGTGCCATCCTGCCGCAGCGTCCGAGTCTGCCCGGCACCCGGTGCCGTCAACCCTCTCCGCACGAAATGGGGCAGTGTGCCGGTAATCACGCTTCCCCGCATCGGCGGAACCCGCCAAAATCTTGCTGTGGGCCACTGTGGCCTCCATACAGCAGGGGATATCGTGCCTGCTTCCGAAGCGGTGAGGTGACCACCGGCGGCGCGGGACGCCACCGGCGTGGTGGCCCAACCTGCGACCTGAACCCGCTGCCTGTTGCCGTTCACAGATCTTGAGGAGCCGCCTGATGTCCGACTTCGTACCCGGACTCGAAGGAGTCGTCGCGTTCGAAACGGAGATCGCCGAACCGGACAAGGAGGGCGGTGCGCTCCGCTACCGGGGCGTCGACATCGAAGACCTGGTCGGGCACGTGTCCTTCGGGAACGTCTGGGGTCTGCTGGTCGACGGCGCTTTCAATCCGGGGCTGCCGCCGGCCGAGCCGTTCCCGATCCCGGTGCACTCCGGTGACATCCGCGTCGACGTGCAGTCGGCGCTGGCGATGCTCGCTCCCGTGTGGGGTCTGAAGCCGCTGCTGGACATCGATGAGCGGACCGCCCGCGACGACCTGGCGCGCGCCGCTGTGATGGCACTGTCGTACGTCGCCCAGTCGGCGCGTGGGCAGGGTCTGCCGATGGTTCCGCAGAAGGAGATCGACACGGCGCAGACCGTGGTGGAGCGCTTCATGAAGCGCTGGCGCGGCGAGCCCGACCCGAAGCATGTGAAGGCCGTCGACGCGTACTGGACGTCGGCCGCCGAACACGGCATGAACGCTTCGACGTTCACCGCGCGTGTGATCGCCTCCACGGGCGCGGATGTGGCCGCTGCCCTGTCCGGTGCGGTCGGTGCCATGTCCGGGCCGCTGCACGGGGGCGCTCCTTCGCGCGTCCTGGGAATGATCGAAGAGATCGAGCGCACCGGTGACGCGACCGCTTACGTCAAGCAGGCCCTCGACAAGGGTGATCGTCTGATGGGCTTCGGTCACCGTGTCTACCGTGCCGAGGACCCCCGGGCGCGCGTTCTGCGGCGTACGGCGAAGGAGCTCGCGGCGCCGCGTTTCGAGGTCGCGGAGGCCTTGGAGAAGGCGGCCCTGGAGGAGCTGCACGCGCGGCGGCCGGACCGGGTGCTGGCCACGAACGTGGAGTTCTGGGCGGCGATCGTCCTCGACTTCGCCGAGGTCCCGGCGCACATGTTCACGTCGATGTTCACGTGTGCGCGCACCGCCGGGTGGAGCGCACACATCTTGGAACAGAAGCGCACGGGGCGGCTGGTGCGGCCTTCCGCGCGGTACGTCGGTCCTGCGTCGCGCAGCCCGCACGAGGTGACGGGGTTCGACGACATCGCGCGCTGAGCGGCCGGGCCCGCCGACGCCCCTTGGAGCCCCTGTGGGGCCCCGCGGGGCCCTGCGGGGGCGGGGGCCGGGCCCGGGGGCACTCAGGGGGCGTCGGGCAGCGCGTCGTCGAGCAGGGCGGCCCATTGGGCCACCACCCGGTCGCGGCGCGGCGCGTCGTCGGTGAGCAGGTTGGCCAGGCCGAGGCCGCGGGCCATGTCGAGGAGGCCCTGGACTGTTTCGCGTACGCCGGGGACCGATTCGTCGGCGCACAGGAGGTCCACGGCGATGCGGTGCGTCTCGCGGCCCACGCGGCTTTCGAGTTCGGTGACGCGGACACTGAGCTGGTCCTCGTTGGAGGCGGCGACCCACAGGTGCAGGGCGGCGCGGAAGAGCGGCCCGGTGTAGAGATCCACCAGGGCGCCGATGACTGCGGCGCGGTTGGCGGCGCCTTCGGGGAAGAGTGCGCGCAGGGCGGTCGAGCGTTCCTCGGCGACGTATTCGACCGCCGCGGTGAAGAGGTCTTCGCGGGTGGGGAAGTGGTGCTGGGCGGCGCCCCGGGAGACGCCGGCTCGTTCGGCGACTACGGACACCGTGGAGCCTGCCCAGCCGCGCTCGGCCAGGCAGGACACGGCGGCTTCGAGGAGTCGCTGCCTGGTGGCCCGGGAGCGGTCCTGCTTGGGGGCCTTGCCGACGGCCCCCACCGGGGCGGGGGCCGAGGTGGGAGCCTGGGGCGGGGTCGGGGTGGGAGCCGGGGGCGGGGTCGGGGTCACAGCACCCATGCGGGGTCCCGTCGTTCGAGGAAGGCCGTCACGCCTTCGGCCGCCTCCCGTGAGGCGAACAGGCGCGCGGACTGCTCGACGAGCGTGTCCGTGTCCCGGTCGAAGGCTGCCAGCACTGTAGCCGTGACCAGGCGCTTGGACTCGGCGAGCCCCTGCGGGGAGGCTCTGCGCAGCCCGTCGAGTACGGGCGCGAGCGCCTCGTCGACATCGTGCTCGCAGGCGATCGTCACCAGTCCGGTGCGGGCCGCCTCCGCCGCTTCGAAGCGTTCCCCGGTGAGGTAGAAACGGGCTGCCGCGCGCGGGTCGATGCGGGGCAGCAGCGGCATGGAGATGACCGCGGGGGCGAGCCCGAGCCGGGACTCGGTGAACGCGAAGCTCGCACCGGGCCCCGCCGCCGCGATGTCGCACGCCCCGAGAAGCCCGAGGCCGCCGGCGCGTACGTGTCCGGTCACCCGTGCCACCACTGGTTTGGGCAGTTCGACGACGGATCTGAGGAGGGCGACGAATGCCGCGGGGTCGGGCGGGGACCTGAGATCGGCTCCGGCGCAGAACGTGCCTCCCGCGTGGGTGAGCACCACCGCCCGCACAGTGGGGTCCTTCGCGCAGCCGGACAGGGCGTCGCCGAGGTCACCGACGAGCCCCGCGGAGAGCGCGTTGCGGTTCGCGGGTGAGCTGAGGGTGAGGGTGGTGATCCCGCGTTCGTGTGCCGCCGCTACCAGCGTCATGCGCCCTCCCTTTCGCGCAGGGCGCGCAGTTCGCGCAGTTCGCGCCTGAGGATCTTTCCGGAAGCGGCTCTGGGGACGCTGTCGATGAAGGCGACGTGGCGGACCTTCTTGTACGGCGCGACGCGCTCGGCAACGTATGCCGTGACGTCGTCCTCGGTGAGGCGGGCGGCCGGCTGCGGGACGACGTACGCCATGGGGGCTTCGTTTCCGTCGGCGTCGTACACGCCGATGACCGCCGCGTCCGCGATGCCTTCGTGGGTGAGGAGGAGGGCTTCGAGTTCGGCGGGGGCCACCTGGAAGCCCTTGTACTTGATGAGTTCCTTCACTCGGTCGACGACGTACAGCCAGCCGTCGGCGTCGGTCCTGCCCACGTCGCCGGTGTGCACCCATCCGTCGTCGTCGATCATCGCGGCGGTGGCGTCGGGCCGGCCGAGATAGCCCTTCATCACCTGGGGGCCGCGGATCGCAATTTCGCCGTCCTCTCCGATGCCCACGTCCTTGTGGGGGTCGTCGAGGGACAGGATGCGCATCTCCGTTCCCGGGAGCAGCTTTCCGACCGTTCCGGGGGGCGGATTCGGCGCGTTCACGGGAACGACGTGTGTGCCCGGGGACAGTTCCGTCATGCCGTATGCCTGGAGGACGGGTGGCAGTCCCAGGCGCTGCGAACAGGCCTGTGCGAGTGCGGCGTCGAGTGGTGCCGCGGCACTGACGATGTACCGCAGGCCGGACAGGTCGTAGTTGGCGACAGCGGGATGTTTCGCGAGGGCGAGAACGATCGGCGGTGCGACGTACAGGCCGCTGATGCGGTGCTTCTCGATCGCCGCGAGGAACTGTCCGAGGTCGAAGCGCGGCAGGACGACGACGGTCGCCCCCTTGCGCAGCGGGGCGTTCATCAGAGCGGTGAGGCCGTAAATGTGAAAAAAGGGAAGCACGGCGAGGATGCGGTCGCCGGGGCCCATTGGGATGAAGGGGTCGAGCTGCGCGAGGTTGGTGGCGATGCTGCGGTGCGTCAGCATCACGCCCTTGGGAACGCCTGTCGTGCCGGACGAGTACGGGAGTACCGCGATGTCCTGGCACGGGTCGATGGTGAGCTGTGGTTCGGGGGCGGTCGAGCCGAGCATGCCAAGGATCGAACGGTGTCCGTCCGCGTTGTCGCAGACGAAGATCTCCTCGATGCCCCCGGCGATTTCGGCGGCCCGCCGTGCGGCGGGCAGGAGCGGTGAGACGGTGACGATCCAGCGGGCAGAGGAGTCGCTGAGCTGCTTGGCGAACTCCTCCGCCGTGGACAGCGGGTGCACGGTGGTGACGGACGCCCCGGCTCGCGTGGCGGCGTAGAAGACGACCGGGTAGGCAATGGTGTTGGGGCTGTGCAGGGCGAGTACGTCGCCCTGCCGCACGCCGGTTTCGCTGAGTGCGGCGGCGATGCGCCGGTGGAAGGCGTCCAGCTGGCTGTACGTGATCGTGTCGCCGTTGGTGCCGTCGATCAGGGCGGGTGTTTCGCCGTACTCGGCGGCCCGGCCGAGCACCGCCTCGTGGATGGGCAGTTCGACGGGCTCTACGGATGCGTACTCGCTCTGGAACGCCATGACGGTCCCCTCCGCGGTGTGGGTGGTGGCCAGAATCGCGCGTACTAGTACGACTTGGGGAGACCCAGGGACTGGTGGGAAACGAAGTTCAGGATCATTTCCCGGCTGACGGGCGCGATACGGGCCACCCGGGCGGCGGTGATGAGCGAGGCGAGGCCGTACTCGCGGGTGAGGCCGTTGCCTCCGAGGGTGTGGACTGCCTGGTCGACGGTCTTCACGCAGGCCTCGGCGGCGGCGTACTTCGCCATGTTGGCGGCCTCGCCCGCGCCGAGGTCGTCGCCGGCGTCGTAGAGGCGTGCTGCTTTCTGCATCATGAGGCGGGCGAGTTCGAGTTCGATGTGTGCCTGGGCCAGGGGATGGGCGATGGCCTGGTGGGCGCCGATGGGGGACTTCCAGACGGTGCGTTCCTTGGCGTAGGCGACAGCCCTGCCGAGGGCGTAGCGGCCCATGCCGATGGCGAAGGCGGCGGTCATGATGCGCTCGGGGTTGAGGCCGGCGAAGAGCTGGAGGAGACCCGCGTCCTCGTCGCCGACGAGGGCTTCGGCGGGCAGCCGCACGTCGTCGAGGACGAGTTCGAACTGCTTCTCGGGGGCCTGGAGCTCCATGTCGATCTGTGAGCGCTGGAAGCCGGGGGTGTCGCGGGGGACGATGAACAGGCAGGGTTTGAGCCGACCCGTCCTCGCGTCTTCGGTGCGTCCGACGATGAGCGTCGCGTCGGCTATGTCGACTCCGGAGACGTAGATCTTGCGTCCCGTGAGCAGCCAGTGGTCGCCGTCGCGGCGTGCCGTGGTGGTGATCCGGTGGGAGTTCGATCCGGCGTCGGGTTCGGTGATGCCGAAGGCCATGGTGAGGGTGCCGTCGGCGAGGCCGGGCAGCCAGGCGGCCTTCTGTTCGTCGGTGCCGAAGCGGGCGATGACGGTGCCGCAGATGGCGGGCGAGACGACCATCATCAGCAGGGGGCAGCCGGCGGCTCCCAGCTCCTCCAGGACGATGGACAGTTCCGCTGTGCCGCCGCCCCCTCCGCCGTACTCCTCGGGCAGGTTCACTCCGAGGTAGCCGAGCTTGGCGGCGTCGGCCCACAGCTCTTCGGGGCGTCGTCCTTCGCGTACGACAGTGACGAGGTAGTCGCGCCCGTAACGCTTGCCGAGGGCGGCGACGGCGGACCTGAGCGCTTGGTGTTCCTGGGTCTCTGCGATGTCTGTGCTCATGACTGCTGGTCCTCCTGGGACTCGTGTGCCTGGACGACGGCGAGCAGGGCGCCGACCTCGACCTGGTGGCCGGGGGCGGCGTGGAGCGCGGTGAGCGTGCCGGAGGTGGGAGCACAGATGCGGTGCTCCATTTTCATGGCTTCCAGCCAGAGCAGGGGCTGTCCGGCGGTGACGTGTGCGCCGGACGCGAGGCCTTCGGCGACGCGGACGACAGTGCCGGGCATGGGGGCGAGCAGCGAGCCCGGTTCGGTGCGGGCGGCGGTGTCGGGGAAGCGCGACAGGGGGGTGAGGGTGTACGAGCCGCCGGTGGAGATGTCGGCGTACACCCGGCCGCCGGGGTACGGGGTCACGGAGAAGTGCCGGAGTACGCCGTCGATTTCGAGCGTCACGTGATCGGCCCGGGCGTCATTCACGTGAACGCCTTCGAAGCGTTCCGCGGTGAAGCTGCCGTCGCGGGTCGGCCGGTAGTGGACTGCGTGCTGCGCTCCGCCGGGTTCACATCGGTACGTTTTCAACTGTTCCCGGGAAGCGACGTTGCGCCAACCTCCGAGGCGGGCGGCGACCGTTGTGCCGCCGGCGCGCCGCGCCGCGGCGTCGGCGAGAGCGGCGGCGAGCGCGGCGAGCGCTCCTTCCGTGGCGGCGGACGCGGGTGGCTCGGTCAGCGCCGCCAAGTGGCGTTCGTAGAAGCCGGTGTCGAGCCGTGCGGTGGCGAAGTCGGGGTGGCGCAGTGAGCGTACGAGCAGGTCCCTGTTGGTCACCGGTCCGTGGATACGGGCCCGCTCCAGAGCGTGCGTGAGTGCGCGCACGGCTTCGGCGCGGGTGGGCGCGTGGGCGATGACCTTGGCCAGCATGGGGTCGTAGTGCACCCCGATGTGGTCCCCGGCGGCGTACCCGCTGTCGAGCCGCAGACCGGGGCCCTCAGGGACGCTCAGGGCGTGCAGGGGCCCGGTCTGGGGCTGCCAGTCGCGGGCCGGGTCCTCGGCGTAGAGGCGGGCTTCCACGGCGTGGCCGGTCGGGGCGGGCGGTTCGGCCGGCAGGGCCCCGCCCTCGGCGATCCGCAGCTGGAGGGCCACCAGGTCGATGCCGTAGACAGCTTCGGTGACGGGGTGCTCGACCTGGAGGCGGGTGTTCATCTCCAGGAAGTACGGGCGGCCCTCGGCACAGACGAGGAACTCGACCGTTCCGGCGCCCCGGTAGCCGACCGCCCGCGTCGCCGCCAAGGCCGCGTCGTGCAGGGTGGCGCGCAGGGCGTCGCCCAGGCCGGGTGCGGGTGCTTCCTCGACGACCTTCTGGTGACGGCGCTGGAGCGAGCAGTCGCGGGTGCCGAGCGCCCACACGGTGCCGTGAGCGTCGGCCAGCACCTGGACCTCCACGTGGCGGCCGTTTTCGACGTACGGCTCGGCGAAGACCTCTCCGTCGCCGAACGCGGAGCGCGCTTCCGCGGTGGCGGCCGTCAGCTCACCCGGGAGCGCCGCCAGGTCGCGTACGACCCGCATCCCTCTGCCGCCGCCGCCCGCCGCCGCCTTGAGGAGCAGCGGCAGATCCGCGTCGGTGATCCTGTCGGGGTCGACGGGGGCCAGGAGGGGCACTCCCGAGGCCGCCATGAGTTCCTTGGCGCGCGTCTTGGACGCCATGGCTTCGATCGCCTCGGGGGGCGGCCCGATCCACACCAGACCCGCGTCGAGTACGGCACGGGCGAACCCGGCGTTCTCGGAGAGGAATCCGTACCCGGGATGCACGGCGTCCGCGCCGGCCGCGAGTGCGGCCTTCACGACGAGGTCACCGCGCAGATAGGTGTCGGCCGCCGCCGTTCCCGGGAGGCGTACGGCAGCGTCCGCGGAACGCACGTGCAGCGCTCCCGTGTCCGCGTCGGAGTACACGGCGACGGTGGTGAGGCCGAGCCGGGCGCAGGTGCGAAAGACGCGGCAGGCGATCTCGCCGCGGTTGGCGACGAGGACCGAGGTAATCGTCCGAGGCATCAGCAAGGGCCCTTCACAGCATTGGCCTTTCGCGGCATTGGCTTTCACATCCGGAAGACGCCGAAGCCGCCGCGGGCGCCCTCGACCGGTGCCGTGTGGATCGCGGACAGGCACAGCCCCAGCACGGTCCTGGTGTCGCGCGGGTCGATGACCCCGTCGTCGTAGAGCCGTCCCGACAGGAACATCGGCAGCGACTCCGACTCGATCTGCTGCTCGACCATGGCGCGCATCCCGGCGTCGGCCTCTGCGGCCTTGTCGTCGTACGGCAGCCCCTTGGCGGCGGCCGAGGCGCGGGCGACGATCGACAGGACGCCGGCGAGCTGCTGGGGGCCCATGACGGCGGACTTGGAGCTGGGCCAGGCGAAGAGGAAGCGGGGGTCGTACGCGCGCCCGCACATGCCGTAGTGACCGGCCCCGTAGGAGGCACCCATGAGAACCGACAGGTGCGGGACTTTGGAGTTGGACACGGCGTTGATCATCATAGCGCCGTGTTTGATGATGCCGCCCTGCTCGTACTCCTTGCCGACCATGTAGCCGGTGGTGTTGTGCAGGAAGAGCAGCGGGATGTCGCGCTGGTTCGCCAGCTGGATGAACTGCGCGGCCTTCTGGGATTCGGCGGAGAACAGCACGCCCTGGGCGTTGGCGAGGATGCCGACGGGATAGCCGTGGAGGCCGGCCCAGCCGGTGACGAGGCTGGGCCCGTAGAGCGGCTTGAACTCGTCGAAGTCCGAGGCGTCGACGATGCGGGCGATCACTTCGCGCGGGTCGAAGGGGACCTTGAGGTCACCGGGGACGATGCCGACGAGTTCGTCCCCGTCGTACGTCGGCGGCTCGGCGGGGGCCGGGTCCCTGTGCGCCTTGCGCCAGTTGAGGCGGGCGACGACACGGCGGGCCTGGCGCAGGGCGTCGTGCTCGTCCAGGGCGTAGTAGTCGGCGAGTCCGGAGGTACGGGCGTGCATCTCGGCTCCGCCGAGGGATTCGTCGTCCGACTCCTCGCCGGTGGCCATCTTCACCAGGGGCGGGCCGCCCAGGAAGACCTTCGAACGGTCCTTGATCATGATGGTGTGGTCGGACATGCCGGGGATGTACGCCCCGCCGGCCGTGGAGTTGCCGAAGACGACGGCGATGGTCGGGATCTGCGCCGCCGAGAGCCGGGTGATGTCGCGGAACAGCGCCCCGCCGGGGATGAAGATCTCCTTCTGGGAGGGGAGATCGGCGCCGCCGGACTCGACGAGGCTGATGCAGGGCAGGCGGTTGGCGTACGCGATCTCGTTGGCCCGCAGGGCCTTTTTGAGGGTCCAGGGGTTGGAGGCGCCGCCGCGCACGGTGGGGTCGGTGGCGGTGATGAGGCATTCGACGCCCTCGACGACGCCGATGCCGGTGACCATGGAAGCGCCCACTGCGTACTCGGGGGAGGCACTGCCCCAGGCTGCGAGCGGGGAGAGTTCCAGGAACGGGGTGTCGGGGTCGAGCAGCAGCTCGATGCGTTCGCGGGCGAGCAGTTTGCCGCGTTCGTGGTGACGTGCGGTGTACTTTTCGCCGCCGCCGCCGAGGGCCTTCGCGTGCTCGGCGTCCAGCTCGGCGAGCTTGGCGAGCATGGCGGTGCGGTTGGCGGCGTACTCGGGGGTGTGGGGGTCGAGGGCGGTGCGGAGGGCGGTCACGGGGTAACCGTCGCCCGAAGGGCGTCAGGGGCGTCAGGTCGTAGCGTCAAAGGAGTGCCTCCGGGATGTCGATGTGCCGGGAGCGCAGCCACTCGCCCAGCGCCTTGGCCTGCGGGTCGAAGCGCGCCTGGGCTGCGACGCCTTCGCCCAGCAGGCCCTCGACCACGAAGTTCAGCGCCCGCAGGTTCGGCAGGACGTGTCGGGTGACGGCCAGTTCGGCCGTCTCGGGCAGCAACTCCCGGAAACGGTCCACGGTCAGCGCGTGCGCCAGCCACCGCCACGCCTCGTCCGTACGGACCCACACACCGACGTTCGCGTCCCCGCCCTTGTCGCCGCTGCGCGCCCCCGCAACGAGGCCGAGCGGCGCCCGCCGGGTGTTTCCCGCCGGCGGGGGAAGTGGCAGTTCGATCTCGCCGACCGGCTCAAGTGCCTCGGTGTGTACGGGATGCGGCACGGTCACACCTGCGCCGTCCGGCAGCACCGCGAGGTGTTCCACGTCCGCCGCGCGCACGTACACCGCCTCGAAGACGCCGTAGGGGGCGCCCTTTCCGGGCGGCGCGGTGACGTGGAAGCCCGGGTAGCTGCCGAGCGCGAGCTCGATCGCGGCGGCACTGACCGCGCGTCCGACGTTCGCCGGGTCCTGGTCGCGCACGACCAGCCGCAGCAGCGCGCTCGCGCACTCCTGGGTGTCGGCGTCCGCCCGGTCCGTACGTACCAGCTCCCAGCGCACCTCCGCCGGACGGCGCCGCCCGGCCGCGTCCAGTGCGTCCTCGACCTGGCTCCGTACGAGCGCGGCCTTCGCCTCGATCTCCAGGCCTGTCAGTACGAACTCGACTTCGTTGCGCCACCCGCCGACCCGCGTCACCCCGGCCTTGAGGGTGGGCGGCGGCGCCTCTCCGCGTACGCCCGAGATCAGCACGCGGTCGGGGCCGTCCTGGGTGAGGCGCACGGTGTCCAAACGTGCTGTGACGTCGGGGCCCGCGTACCGGGGAACGCCGGTTTCGTAGAGCAGCTGCGCGGTGACTGTTCCCGTGTCGACGCGACCGCCCGTTCCCGGGTGCTTCGTTATCACCGAGGAACCGTCGGAACGGATCTCGGCGAGCGGGAACCCGGGGCGCTGCAGAGAGCCCTTCTCGAGCGTTCCGAAGAACGCGTAATTGCCGCCCGTGGCCTGCGTTCCGCACTCCAGCACATGCCCGGCGACCACCGCCCCGGCGAGCCGGTCGTAGTAGTCGCAGTCGTCGTAGTACTCGCTGTCGTCGGCGCCCTGAACTCCCTGGCCGCCCTGGCCGCCCTGGCCGCCCTGGCCGCCCTCGTCGCCCCACCCGAACCACCACGCCGCCGGACCGGTCACCAGAGCCGCGTCCGTGACGCGCCCCGTCACCACCACGTCAGCCCCCGCCCCCAGGCACCGCGCGATCCCGCCGCCCCCCAGGTAGGCGTTGGCGGTCAGCGCACCTTCGGGCAGCGGCAGGCTGTCGCCCTCCACGTGGGCGACCCGCACCGGCACAGCAATGCGGTCCGCGAGTTCCCGTACGGCGTCGGCGAGGCCGGCCGGATTGAGCCCTCCCGCGTTCGCCACGATGCGCACACCCCGCTCGTGCGCGAGACCGAGGCTCTCCTCCAGCTGCCGCAGGAACGTCTTGGCGTACCCGAGCCGCGGGTCCTTCAGCCGATCCCGCCCGAGGATGAGCATGGTCAGTTCGGCGAGGTAGTCGCCGGTGAGTACGTCGAGTTCGCCGCCGGTGAGCATCTCCCGCACGGCGTCGAACCGGTCGCCGTAGAAGCCGGACGCGTTCCCGATACGCAGCGGCCGCCGGCTGCAGCTTCCGGCCGTCATGCCGCCCTGCGTCATCCGTGCGCCCGTCACGCGTGCGCCCCGCCCCGCTTCGGCTCGCGCCCCGCGCCGGCCGGCCCGGCGAAGGCCTGGGCGATGCCGAGCCACCGGTCGGCGTCGGCGCCCTCGGCCCGTACCGTGACGTCGTCACGGTGCGCCCGCTGGGTCACCAGGAGGCAGAAGTCGATCGCGGGCCCGGTGACCCGCTGGGCGGCGTCCGGCGGGCCGTACGCCCACGTCCCCGCTCCGTCCGGCGCCGTCAGTTCGACGCGGAACTCCTCGGTCGGCGGGGTCAGCCCGCGCACAGCGAAGGCGTAGGCCCTCGCCCGTACCCCGATTCGCGCCACATGCCGCAGCCGCGCCGTCGGCCGGCGGCGTACGCCCAGCGCGTCCGCGATGTCCTGGCCGTGCGCCCACGTCTCCATGAGCCGGCCGGTCGCCATGGATGCGGCACTCATCGGCGGCCCGAACCAGGGGAACCGCGCCCCCTCGGGTGCCGCCCGTATCGCGCGCTGCAACTGCGAGCGCCCATCGCGCCACCGGGCGAGCAACTCACCGACCGGCAGTTCCGCTCCCGAATCGGCGGCCTCGTCGACGAACCGCTCAGGTGCGGCCAGCGCCTTCCCGGCCTGCACGGCGAACCCCTCGGGGTCCGTGACGCTGAGCAGCGCCGCAGCGTCCGTCCAGGCGAGATGGGCGATCTGGTGCGCGATGCTCCAGCGCGGCGCGGGCGTGGCGAGCGACCACTGCTGCTCGCTCAGGCCCCCGACCAGCTGGTCGAGTTCATCCCCTTCGGCACGCAGATCGTCGAGCACGGCTGCCGGATCGGACACGGTGCGCTCCCCTCGGGGTAGGGCGGTGTGTCCCGTAGCGTGGCAGCCTGCCAGGAAACAAGCAAGCGTGCTTGCATTGTTTTCTGAACACCCGCAGAAGTTAGGCGGCGCCCTTGCGCCGCAACTGCCGTCCCTGACGCACACGGCCGTCACGGGCCTGCCGCCCCTGACGTGCCTGACTGCGCACCGCGCCCAGGCTCGCTCCGATCACCAGCGCGATCGCCAGCGCGTCCGTCACCGACAGGGCCTGGCTCAGCACGAGGAAGCCGGCGACCGCCGCGATGGCCGGCTCCAGACTCATCAGCACCGCGAACGTCGCCGCCGGCAGCCGCCGCAGCGCCAGCAGCTCCAGCGTGTAAGGCAGCACGGAGGACATCACCGCCACGGCCGCACCCAGCGCCAGCGTGCCCGGTTCGAGCAGCGCGCCACCCGCCCCCGCGATCCCCAGCGGCAGGCTGATCACCGCCGCGAGGGCCATCGCGAGGGCCAGCCCGTCGGCCTGCGGGAACCTCCGCCCCGTCCGCGCGCTGAAGAGGATGTACGCCGCCCAGCACCCGCCCGCTGCGAGCGCGTACGCCGCGCCCACGGGATCCAGCCGGTCGAACCCACCGCCGCTGAGCAACGCGACGCCACCGAGCGCGAGGCCCGCCCACACGACGCTCATCGCACGCCGGGAGGCGAACACCGACAGGGCGAGCGGCCCGAGCACCTCCAGGGTCACGGCCACACCCAGCGGGATACGGTCCAGCGCCTGGTAGAAGAGACCGTTCATGCCGGCCATGGCGAGCCCGAAGGCGGCAACGGTCCCCCAGTCGGCGCGCCCGTACCCGCGCACCCGGGGCCGGCACACCACCAGCAGAATGATCGCGGCGGCGGCGAGCCGCAGGGCCACGACGCCGGCCGCGCCCGTGCTCGGCATGATCGTGACCGCGACGGCCGACCCGAACTGCACGGACAACCCGCCGGCCACCACCATCGCCACCGGCCCCACCCGCGCCCCGAGCCCGCCACGGGCACCTCCCCCATCACCGGCGCCGACGGCGGCCTCCCCGGTCGCGGCGGGAGCGCCGTGCGGCGGCATGGAAGGCGAGGGGTCGGGCGCGTGGCCGGGAGCGGCGGAGGTCGGCTGGTCCATACGCTCCACGGTAAGTGCGCCACTACCGTCACCTCGCCAGCACCATCACCCCGCCGGTAGTCACCTCGCCAGTAGTCACCTCCAGGCGGCGGCCATCATCGCCGGCAGCGGCACAACACGGGGCAGCGGCACCTCGTTACCCACCACGCCCCCGGGTCTGGACGGCGTGTCTCATCCGGCGGACATACCCCTCCCGCATCTGCGCCGACCGGCTACGCTCCGCTCGTGGCTGAGATCCAGATTCCCGCTGACATGAAGCCCGCCGACGGACGTTTCGGCGCGGGCCCCTCCAAGGTGCGTACGGAGGCGCTGGACGCCCTGGCCGCGACCGGCACGTCCCTCCTCGGCACGTCCCACCGCCAGGCCCCGGTCAAGAACCTGGTCGGCTCGGTGCGGGACGGCGTACGCGAGCTCTTCCAGCTCCCCGAGGGTTACGAGGTGATCCTGGGCAACGGCGGCTCCACCGCCTTCTGGGACATCGCGACCCACGGTCTGATCGAGAACAAGTCCCAGCACCTGAACTTCGGCGAGTTCTCGTCGAAGTTCGCTAAGGCCGCGAAGCTCGCGCCCTGGCTGGCCGACCCGACGGTGATCGCCTCCGACCCGGGCACCCACCCGGACCCGCAGGCCGAAGCGGGCGTCGACGTCTACGCCTTCACCCACAACGAGACCTCGACCGGTGTCGCCGCGCCCATCAAGCGCGTGCAGGGCGCCGACGCGGGCGCCCTCGTCCTGGTCGACGCAACCTCCGGTGCGGGCGGCCTGCCGGTCGACATCACCGAGACCGATGTCTACTACTTCGCCCCGCAGAAGTCCTTCGCCTCCGACGGCGGCCTGTGGATCGCGGCGTTCTCCCCGGCGGCCCTGGAGCGCGCGGCGCGCATCCACGCGTCCGGCCGGCACATCCCGGAGTTCTTCAGCCTCCCGACGGCGATCGACAACTCCCTCAAGAACCAGACGTACAACACCCCCGCACTCGCCACCCTCTTCCTGTTGAACAACCAGCTGGAGTGGATCAACACGCAGGGCGGCCTCGACTGGGCGGTACGCCGCACGGCGGCCTCCTCGGGCAACCTGTACGGCTGGGCCGCGGAGTCGAAGTACGCGACACCGTTCGTCACCGACCCCGCGAAGCGCTCGCAGGTCATCGGAACGATCGACTTCACGGACGACATCGACGCCACGGCGGTCGCCAAGACGCTGCGCGCCAACGGCATCGTCGACACGGACCCGTACCGCAAGCTGGGCCGCAACCAGCTGCGCGTGGCGATGTTCCCGGCGATCGACCCGGCCGACGTCCAGGCCCTGACGGCCTGCATCGACTACGTGATCGAGAAGCTCTAACAGGCAGGCGTACGCACGCCGGGCGGGCCGGGGCGCAGGGAGAAATCCCCAGCGCCCCGGCCCGCCCGGTTTCACGCCCCGCCGCAGCGCCGGCGAACCGGCTCAGCACTCAAAGCCGCGCGTGTGCGCCGTACTCAGAAGCGGGCGTGCGCCGTGATGTCCGCGCCGAACTGGTCGATCATCGCGGGCGTCACAGTGGGCCGGCACTGCGCGACCGCCGCCAGGTAGTCCGCCGTGCTCGCGCCGAGCGTCCGCGGATCGCCCGTACCGGTACCGATCTCCTCCAGGTCCCGCTCGAACGCGGCCTGCGCCGCGATCCGGGCCGCGTGCTCGATGTCCGCCGGCGTGAAGAGCTCGGTGGCCTCCACCAGCACCGCCACGTCCACATCGGTACGGCCGTCCGTGTAGCGGGACCAGATTGCGGCACGGGCCGCCTCGTCGGGCGTACCGATCGGAATCAGGTAGTCGAACCTGCCGGGCCGCAGGAACGCCGGGTCCAGCGACCGTATCGAGTTGGTCGCGCACACCAGCAGCCGCTCGTCGCCCTCCCGGAACCCCGGAATCAGCTTGAGCAGCTCATTGGTCACGCCGTGCATCCCGCCGGGCTGGGCGGGCTCGGTCCGTACCGGAGCGATCTCCTCCACCTCGTCGATGAAGACGAGCACCCGCTCCAGCTCCGCGATACGGGCGAACGCGTCACGCAGCGCCGCCGCGAGGTTGCCCTCGTCGGCCAGCCGCGAAGGAAACAGCTCGACGAACGGCCAGCCGAGCTTGGAAGCGATGCCTCTCGCGAACGTCGTTTTGCCGGTCCCGGGAGGCCCGAAAAGAGCCACCGCGCGCGGCGGCCGCACCCCGTGCCGGGCGGCCCGTTCCGGTTGCGCCAGCGGCAGTACGACGCGCCGCTCGATCAGGTCCTTCTCCGCCTCCATACCGGCCACCTTCGCCCAGAGGTCGCTGGGCAGGAAACGCCCGCCGAGATCCTCCAGCAGGCTGGCCGACGGCCCGTGCAGCGGCTCGACCTTCTCGAAGTACGCGACGGCGGGCTGCCGCGTGTATCCCGCGTTGAGCAGCCCCTCGCCGAGCAGGTCCTCCTCCGGCAGTACGTACGCGATACGCCCCACCCGGGCGGCGACGAGCCGCCGCTCCAGCTCGACGAGCAGCGCACTGGCCAGGCCGCGGCCGCGCCAGGCCGAGGAGATCGCGATGCGCATCACCCAGGCACGCTCCCCGGCCACACTCGCGAGCGCCGCGCCGATCGGAACGCCCTGGTGCACGGCGACGACGGCCGGCTGCCGCGAGGTGAGCGCACCGATGCACTCGGCGAGCGAGAAGACGGACTCCTGCCCGAGTTCGGCCGTGGTGTCGATCAGGTGGACCACTGCCGCGAGATCGCTCTCGCGGTAGTCGTGAATGAGCCAGTTCACCGAAACCGCCCCTCGTAGGTACTGAGCTGCTGTTCCGGTGAGGCTAGGGGCGGCGTCGCGGCTGGTCGCGCGCCGCTGTGCACAAGCCGGTGCGTGGAGTCGGACGTTCCGTCCGTAGCCAATGTGAGGCTTTTCGTCGTTCCCGGGAACGACGAAAAGCTTTCGCCGTTCCCGGGAACGGCCGATGGCCCCCAGTCCCGCGCAAGCGGAACGGAAGGCCACCGGCACAGACCTACGTGCAGGTACGAACGGACCTACTCAGGGGGGAACTGCTCCTGACGGCCGCCCATCGCGCCCTCCTGCTGGCTCTGCTCCTGCAGCCGTCGGGCCTTCTCCTGCAGCTTCTGGCGCTCCTGCGGGTCGCTCGCGCGCTCCGCCGCCTGGTTCAGCTGCTCGGCCTTGTCACGCATCTGCTGCGCACGGCCACGGGATTCGCCTGTAACGCTCATCGTCACTCCTTGGACGTTGGGGAGAGCGGTCCCCTAAATCGAAACAGGCCTTCGTCACCCTCGCACGTCGAACCGTCACGTTCCGTTACGCGGTCCCCTACGCCCGCCGTCAACCTCGCCCCGCGACGCCCGCCCCTTACACCCGCCGCCAACCCCGCCCCGCGACGCCCGCCCCGCGAGGCCCGCCCCCTATACCCGCCGCCGCAGCCGCCTCAGCCCGACGTACGCGGCAAGCACCCCGCCGATCACGACGACCCCCAGAACACCCTTGCCGTCCGAGCCGCCACCACTGCCCTTCCCACCCGCATCACCGTTCCCCTTAGGCGACTCGGAGCCTGAATCCCCGCCACCGTTCTCGCCGCCACCGCTCTCCCCATCACCGCCCTCCCCACGCCCGCCGCCCTCCACTTCCACCCGGGCGACACCGCTCCCGGCCCCCTCCGAGCCGAACATCATCGCCGTACCGTCCGCGGTGTACGTGACCGACTCGGCCTGCCCCTGGAAGGGCGCCCCCACGCTCCGGTCAGCCCCCAGCCGGTCGGCGCCCACCCGCCCGGCGCCCTTCCACTCGTACGCCCGGGCACTGAAGTAGGAGCGCAGCACCAGCTCCTTCCCGTCCGGCGAGAACGCCCCGTCCGTCACCCACGGCACCTCCCCCACCCGCCGGAAGACGTTCGTCCCGTCGCCGGCCAGCCGCTCGGGGCCCTCGTACAGCCCGCCACCGTCCTCGTTCTTGCTGGCGATGTAGACCCGGCCGCTCTTCGGGTGCACCATCAGCGCCTCGGCGTCGCGCGGCCCGTCGGCGTACTTCACCGTGAACTGTCGCGCGTCGACGGTGGCGTTCCTGAGCTGCTTCGGCTCCGGGAAGCGGTAGATCCACACGTGACTCCAACTCCCGTTCAGGTTGTCGCCGATGTCACCGACGTACACGTTCCCGTCACTCCCCACCGAGATCGCCTCGATGTCGCGCGGCGCGCCGACCCCGCGCATGGTGAGGGTGGCGACGGTCCGACCGGTCCTGGAATCGACGCCGTAGATGAACGCGCCGTCGTCGCTGTCGTTGTGCGTCCAGTAGACGCCGGGGTGGGCCCGGCTCGCCGCGAGCCCGCTGGACTCGGTGATCCGGGGGTCCTTGAGCGTGAAGCCGTCGTCGGCGACGGCCGGCCCGGCGGCGAGCAGAAGCAGAGCGGCAGCGGCAGGAGCGACGACGACGTACGAGAGCGAACGCATGACCCAAGTGTTCAGCATCACGTGTTCGACCACCGCACCGATCCGGGATGATGACGTCATGCGCTTCCTGTTCGTCGGCGATTCCATGACCATCGGGTGTGTTGGCGACTACACGTGGCGCTTCCGCATGTGGCAGCACCTGGCCGCGTCGTTCGGCGGCCCCTTCCAGGTCGTCGGCCCCCGTACCGAGCTGTACGACCCCTTCGCGAACGCCCCCATGTCGTACGAGTACGCCGACCCGGCCTTCCCCGCGCACGCCCGCCGCCACCTGTCCGGCTGGGGCGAGGGCTGGCTGCACATGGCGCCGTTGATCCGCGAGACGGTCGCGGCGACGAAGGCGGACACGCTCCTCGTCTCCCTCGGCCTGATCGACCTCGGCTTCTACACGGACTCGACGCAGACGGCCGACAACGCCGCCCGCTTCATCGCGGAGGCCCGCGCGGCCAACCCCCGGGTGCGCATGGTGATCCACCCGGTGATCCCCAACATCAGGGCGGAATCGGACGCGCCCTTCGCGGCGGAGTGCGCCCGCTTCAACGACCTGCTGACGAAAACGGTCGCCAACCTCGCCACCCAGTCCTCCCCACTGCTCCTGGCAGGGCCCCACCCGACGTACGACATCCACCAGGACACTTACGACGGCACCCACCCGGCCCCCTCGGGCGAGCACAAACTGGCGGCGGCCTTCGCGGACGCTATGCACGAAGCATGGAACGCGGGCACGCGCTACACCCCGGCTCCGGCGGCCTCTTTCAGCCGCGCGTGACGCGGCCACCGTGCCTATCGTTGTACCGGTGGCTCCATGCGATCAGGCTGCAGCGGGGAAGAGCCGCACGATGACCGTCGCAGGAGAGACCGACAGGATCGAGATGGCCGACAGCAGCGACGAGCTGACTCTGGACATGCTGTTCGAGTGGCTTGAGCGAATGCCCGTCCCCGAGGGGTACAAGGTCGAGGTCGTCCCCTCAGCGGCGTACACGCCCGGCGCCACATCGACGCCCTCCACCGCCCCGAACGCACGGCCCGCCGAGCCGTCCTCACCGCACTGCGAACCGCCGCCACGACCATCCGCCACGGCGTAACCGCTCCCCAGAGTTGACCCCCACTACCCGGGCCACCTTCATCGCGCCGTACCGACGCGAGCGCTGAACCGAGTGGGTGTTCCGGCGCACCGGACAGGTCAGGTCAGGTCAGTTGTTGACGTCCTGGTTGAAGTCCTCGGCGCACTGATCCCGTTCGCTCTGCGTGTCGGCCTGCTTCACGCAGTCGTCGAAGCTCTTGAACTCGTCGGAGTTGAGGATCGACGCGCCGATCGCGATGATCACCACGGAGGCGATCAGCCCCAGGGCCCCGAGCACCGCCCCAATGATCGACATCTTGCCGTGCGGCGCCCGGCCACCGCGTGCCCTCCGTGCGCCGATGATGCCGAGGATCACCGCGATCAGGCCCAGCACGATGCCGCCGAGGACGGTCCAGAAGAGCAGAAGCGCCGCGATGCCGAGTACGAGCGCGGCGATCGCGAGCCCGTTGCTCCGTCTCACATCCGCACCCTGATGGGTCTGCTGGTAGTCGCCTGGCGTCTGGGGGTGGTTGGAGAAGGACACCATCACACTCATCTCTGGATCCGTACCTGAGGACTTGCAGTACGTGCCCCGCGTGCCCAGCTCTCGACCACGAATGCGTCCGCGTTGCCCTGGCCGGTCGCCTCCAGCCCGTTCGGGAGGCATTCGCACGAAACTTCCCTGGCGTCGTCCCTGTCCGCGACTCCACGGATCCCGCGCGGCCCGTCGCTCGTGTTCGCGGCATCGGCGTGGTCGTCCTTCGTCTTCGCCGCACAAGGCGGGGACTTCGACGCCTGAGCCCCTACGGCCTCACGAATGCAGCGGCCATCGCGAAACGGCGGTGGCCGTTGCCATGACGGCGCCCGGAACAGCAGCCGCGCCCCGGCTGACCTGTGCATCTGAGCCGCAGCACAGCGAGTCAGTGCGAAAGGGTTGACGACAAGGGTGCGGACACCGGTTCGGAGCCCGGCAGCGGGATGGCCCGGCGTTACGCCGCTCAGGACCTCGCAGCGGTCGCCGTCGCCCGATCCGGGCTCACCCCCGCCGCATTCATCCGGCACTCCCCGCACTGCGCCGCACCGTCCACCGGCCGGAACATGTGGTCGTCGCCCGGCCCCGCGCACAGCACCAGAGCGGCCCGCTCGCGCTGCGGCGGCGGCTCGGCGTTGGCGAGCAGGCGGGCCAGCAAGGGAACCTCCGGCAGCTTCTCCACCAGGCGGTATCGCAGGAACCCGGCCACCGACCTGATCACTCCGTCCGGCAGCCCCGAACTCAACACCCGCCGAAGCTCCGCCGGCGACACCCCGCGCCGTAGCCACTCCACTGCGAGCACAGCCAGCCGCCTGGCCTCCCGCACGCCCAGGTGCAGCCGCCCGTCCATGCGCCGCAGCGACAGCAACACGCGCTCGGCCTCCGCGAGTTCGCCCGTCAGGGCCGGCTCGTCTTCGGAGGGTGGGTGGGGAGCGTTCTTCTCCCGTTTTTCATCTTCTGCAGGGGAGCCACCGACCACCCGATCAGTCGGTTCACCGACCGTCGGGATCTGCACACTCGGAACGGGCGGAGTGCCCCGGCCGGCGGGAGGCGGCGCCGCCGCCTCGCCGAGCCCGTTGGTCAGCACCTGCTCTGTGATCCAACGCCCGCGCTCGTTCTGCCACTTGCTTTCCCGCAGAAACCCGCACTCGACCAGCAGTGTCTTGGCCTTCTGGTACGCCCGGCCCTTCAGCCCGAGCCGGGCGGCGTGCTCGTTCAGCGGCTTGTCGCACCGGCCTTCGGGCAGCCCGAGGACGTACAGACAGGAGCATTTTCGCGTCGTTGTTCAGGCGTGTGTGCCGCACGATCGCGTGCGGGGCCTTGAGATAGTCGCGCGAAGGCGCGATAGCATGCCGAAGCATCCCGTTGGACCTCGTTATCCAGTCGGTGTGTAGGTCCTCGGCCGGTGTTGGTAGCACCGCCGGGGACCGCGCCGCCGTCGCATACGGAGCGTAATGACGCGGTCACCGTACAGCACGAACCGCACTCCCGGCCATTCCGCCCGCGACAACTCACCCCCGAAGCACGGCACTTCCGCCATCCTTCGCGGCCAGCGCTCACGTTCGTCGCGGCACCCGAGACGCCGATACGGCCTTCTTCGTGCGCCCCGAGAAGTCGTCGCGCGTCAGCAAAGCGAAAAGACACGCACTCATACGAGAAGACCGCCGCATCGGGGGTACGCGCCCTCTGCGCAACTGGGTGATCCCAGGAACAAGACGCAACTCGGCGATATGCATGAGGAGATGGCGACGATAGCGGTCAAGTCGAAGTTCTTAGTTTCGGTCGCAGCATGCGCGATTGTCGCGGTGGGTCTGACCGGCTGCGGAGGCGATGATTCCGCAAAGGGCGACTCCAAGGGCGACTCCAGTGCTGAACAGGAGCCCTTCGACGGCATGAGCGCGGATCAGATCGCCGACAAGGCCGTCGCCGCGACGAAGAAGGCGGATTCCGTCAGGATCTCCATAGAAACCGAGGGCGCGGCGAACCCGGTGAGCCTGGACCTGGCCATGGACAACTCGGGATCGTGCACCGGCACCACCACGTCCAAGGACGCCAAGGCCGATGTCGTCCAGGAAGGCAAGTCCGGCTGCATCAAGGGGAACAAACCGTACTGGAAGGCTGCGCTCGGCGCCCAGGGCGACTCCGCGCAGGAAGCGGACAAGGCCGTGGCCGCGTTCGCGGACAAATGGGTGAAGGTGCCGTCCTCCGAGGTGGCGGCCGACAACGGGACCTGCGACAAGAAGGCCACGGTCGCCGCCCTGGACAAGGACAAGTCGGAACGTAAGGGCATGGCCAGGGAGGGCGAGACCGAGGTCGACGGCCGTTCCGCCGTGATCCTGAAGAAGAAGACCGCCGAGGGCGCCCTCACCATGCACGTCGCCGCCGAGGGCGAGCCGTACATCCTCAAGGCGGACGAGACCGGCGGAGACGCGCCGAGCAGCATGACCTTCTCCGACTACAACAAGCCGGTCAAGGCACAGACCCCGCCCGCCGACCAGGTCGTCGACCCGAACGAAGCGGCAAAGAGCGAGAGCTGAGGCTCGGGCTCGGCCGTACGGCGTCGGCGTCGGCGTGCGCCCCTGGTCCGCACACCAGGGGCCCGCACACCCCCGGGCCCGCGCACCCCAAGGCCCGCGCACCCGGTCCGCATCCGCGTCCGACACAGGACACGCACGCACGTGAATTCCCCACCGCACAACCGCGCGACTCCCCATAGTCGGAGCCGGCTCCCGCGCCCAATCCACGAATGACCGGGAATCGTCTGGCACGCGTCCCCTGCGGACCGCCAGAGTAGGTGACCGCCGGGCGTAACCATCTCGACCAGGGTGGCCGGGTGGCCGCACACACGGGAGCGATATCTCACGTACATTCTCGGGCCGGCATTCTCGCTCGAATTACCTGATCGGCTCAACGTGCCGAGCCGACAACCCGGGAAGTACCAAGGGAATTACGGCCACGGTTGACCTCCGAGGCCGGGTAATCGACCGACAGGGGAACCATTCACATGCGTCAGGTCCGAAGCACGATCAGGATGAGGTGACCCCCGTGGTGTGGACACACCTAACAATGGATCTTGATGGTCCAGGAAGGTGTAGATCCACATGGCAAGGCCCTCGAAGTACAGTGCGGAGTTCCGGTCCGACGCGATCGCGTTGTGGCGGGCATCGGCGGGAAGGCGGACGTTCAGGGACGTCGCGGCCGATCTGAACGTCAACCCCGAGACGCTGCGGACCTGGGTGCGTGACGCCGACGACGGTCCGGCCGCCTCCGGCGGGTCGCAGGACACCGAGGCCGAGCTGGCCCTGCTGCGCGCGGAGAACGCCAGGCTGGCCAAGGCGGAGAAGGAATGGCAGCTCGAGCGGGAGATCCTGCGACGGGCAGCCGCCTATTTTGCCCGGGAGATGAAGTGAAGACTGCCGCTTGGGACTTCATCTCCGCCCACGCCGAGATGTTCGGCATCAAGCGGATATGCCGGGTACTGGAAGTCTCCCGCTCGGGCTACTACCGGTGGATCGCCGGCGCCCAGACGCGGGCCGTCCGGCAGGCCACCGAGGATGCCCTGGTCGAGGAGATCCGCGAGATCCATGCCGAACACCGCGGGAACTATGGCGCGCTCCGAGTCCATGCCGAACTGCGCGGTTTCGGCCACATTGTCAACCGCAAGCGGGTGGCCAGGCTGATGCGCAAGCACGGCATCACCGGCCGCCACCTGCGGAAGAAGAAGCGCACCACGGTCCCTGACCGGCTCGCGCCGCCGGTGGCGGACCTGGTTCAGCGGGACTTCACCGCTGTCACTCTGGACGAGAAGTGGTGCGGCGACATCACATACGTGCAGGTCGGAGCCGCGTGGCTCTATCTCGCCTGCGTCATCGACATCCGCTCGCGCCGGGTGCTCGGCTACTCGATGGCCCCGCACATGCGGGCCGGGCTCGTCATCGACGCGCTCCAGGCCGCGGTCGCAGCCCGCGGCGGTGACGTCACCGGGGTGATCTTCCACGCGGACCGCGGATCGCAATATACGTCGGCCGCGTTCGCGCAGGTCTGTGACCGGCACGGCATCCGCAGGAGCATGGGAAGGGTCGGCTCGAGCTATGACAACGCCCTGGCCGAGAGCTTCTGGCAGGGACTGAAGCGAGAAGCAATGCACGGGAAGCTGTTCGTGACGATGCGACAGGCCAGGCTGGAGATCTTCCAGTGGCTCACCTACTACAACGCCTGCCGACGCCACAGCGCGCTCGACTACCTCTCTCCAATGGAGTTCGAACAGCAGCACCACAGGACAGCTAAACTCTCACTCGCAGCATGAACCCCTGTGTCCACACTCCGGGGGTCACCTCATCCTGCACTGGGCAGGCTCATACGGCAAGATTCTGGCATTCGGCATCGAGGGAACCGGCTCCTACGGCGCCACCCTGGCCTCGTTCCTTCGCCGGGCCGGGCACAAGGTGGTCGAGGCCGGCCGCCCGGACCGGCGGCTGCGACGGATGAACGGCAAGTCCGACACCCTGGACGCCGAGAACGCCGCCCGAGCCGTCCTGGCCGGGTTCGCGACAGCCACGCCCAAGAGCGCCGACGGTGAAGCCGAGATGATCCGGCAGCTAAAGATCGCCCATGACCAGGCCGTCGAACAGCGCTCAGCGGCGATGGTCACCATGAAAGCGATGCTTGTCCACGCTCCTGATCCCTTGCGCAACGAGACCGCGGGCAAAACGCAAATCGCCCTGGCCCGGCACCTGGCGGGCCTGCGTCCTCGACAGCTGGAGAGCCCCGAGGACGCACTGCGTCACGCCCTTCGAACACTGGCCAAACGGTGGCAGTACCTCGACGCCGAGGCCAAGGAACTGACGAAAATGATCGCTGAGCTGGTCCACCGTGCCGCCCCGCAACTGCTCGAACCATTCGGCATAGGTGTGGACACCGCCGCGGAGATCCTCGTCGTGGTCGGCGACAACCCTGAACGCATCAAGTCCGAAGCCGCCCTCGCCAAGCTTGCGGGCATCGCTCCTGTGCCCACCGGCTCCGGCATGACCAGCGGCAGGCACCGCATCAACCACGGCGGCCACCGCCAGCTCAATGCCGCGATCTACCGGACCGTCATCGTCCGCATGCGATTCCACCAACCGACGATCGACTACGTCACCCGCCGCACCGCCGAGGGCAAGACGAAACGCGAGATCATCCGCTGCCTCAAACGCTACGTCATCCGCGAGGTCTACCACCTGATCCGACCCGCACCACGGACCGTCCCCACAGCGAGTTGACAACTATAGGAGCGTCAACGCCCTCGCCGAGTCGTTCTGGCAGGGCCTCAAGAGGGAGACGATGCACCAGAGGCTGTTCTCGACGATGCGTCAGGCGAGGCTGGAGATCTTCCAGTGGCTGACCTACTACAACGCCCGCAGACGTCACAGTGCCCTCAACTACCTCTCACCGGTGGAGTTCGAACAGCAGCATCTGCGAGCAGCTAAACTCTCAATCGCGGCATGAGCCCCTGTGTCCACACTCCGGGGGACGCCTCACCGTTCGGTCGGTTCGCTGGCGCTGCGGCTGCAAACGCTGGCCGATCCGCGCTCTCGGCGCGGAAGGCGTCACCCGTTCGTGGCGGTGTTGCTGGTGGCCTGCTCGGCGGTGGTGGCCGGTGCGAAGTCCTTCTCGGCCATCGGGCAGTGGGCCAAGGACGCGCCGCAGGACGTCCTGGCCCGGCTCGGGGCCCGCACCGCCACGGCGTTCAACGTACGGATGGCGCCGAGTGGCGCGACGATCCGCCGGATCATCCAGCGGACCTGCCCCGGCGGACTGGCCGACCTGTTGGGATGCGAGCCGAGCGGGTGCGAGACGCTGGCCGTGGACGGTAAGAGCGCGCGCGGCTCGCGTCACGGCACCACCGCGGCCGCCCATCTGCTGGCCGCGATGACCGGCAGCGGGCAGACCGTCACCCAACTGAGAGTGCCCGACAAGACAAATGAAATCACCTGCTTCGCCGCCCTCTTGGAGCCCTATGACCTGACCGGCATCACCGTGACAGCCGATGCCCTGCACACCCAGCGTGACCATGCCCGCTTCCTGGTGGAGACCAAGAAAGCCCACTACGCGTTCACCGTGAAGCGCAACCAGAAGTTGCTGCATCAGCAGTTGCGCACGCTGCCCTGGCAAAAGGCCACGGCGAAGTTCTACGACCGCGCCGAGGGACACGGGCGGCTGGAGACCCGGGTGGTGCGGGCCCTGACCGTCACCGACCTCGGCGTGGACTTCCCACACGCCGCCCAGGTCGCGAAGATCGTGCGACATCGCACCACGGTGGCGACGGGCAAGCGCACCCGCGAGACCGTCTACGTCATCACCGACCTGACCAGCCGACAAGCCTCCCCCGAACGCATCGCGAGGACCGTGAGGTCGCAATGGGTGATCGAGAACCGGCTCCACTTCGTCCGCGACACCGCCTTCCGCGAGGACGCCTCAAAGATCCGCACCGGACACGGCCCGGAGAACATGGCCACCTTGCGCAGCTTCGCGATCAATCAACTCCGCGCCGCCGGCCACACCAACATCGCCGCTGGACTCCGGGAGATGGCCCTCCGCCCCTTTGAACGGCCTCTGGCCCTCATCGGCCTCGGATGACCCGCACCGATCCAAGATCATCAGACTTTGCAATCGCCCTGGCGTTCCACCTCCCTGCGGACCGGCGGCTTGCCTGGCGAGCGCATCGCCGGACGCCCCGTAACCGCCGTCGTCCACCCTGCCGGACGCCCCATCGGACACCTCCATGATCAAGGTGTTGCGACGACCGATTGAATCCGCCCAGTACACCAGCTTCCGCCTGGCCGCCCACCTCGCCGCAGAGGGCATCGCGGCAAGCATCGGCACCGTCGCCGACGCCCTGGACAACGCCCTGATGGAATCGACGATCGGCTTGTATAAAACGGAGTTGATAAAGCGTCAGAAACACTGGCGAAGCCTTACCGCCGTCGAGATCGCCACCGCCGAGTACGTCGACTGGTACAACCAGTCCAGACTTCACGGTGAGCTCGATCACGTACCGCCCGCCGAGCACGAAGCCACCTACTACCTCCAGAACCAGCAAAAACCACTGGTCACAGCCACAACCTAGAGTCTCTACCGAACCCGGAACGATTCACCTCCTGGAGCAGGGAGTGGAACTCGTCGTGATCAGGGAGCTGTTGGGCCACGCCCACATCGGCGTCACCGCCACCGTGTACGCCCACGTCCGGCTTCGCCTCCAACGCGACGCCATCGACCTCCTCGGCCACGCCCTCCGCAACCCCGCCGAGACCACCGGCGGGCCCGACGACAGCGACGAACCACCCCTCGTCGGATCCACCGTCCGCTGACGTTGCGTTGCCGTCAGCTACTGCCGTCAGATACCCCAGAGGCCCCACCCGAGAAATATTCGGGTGGGACCTCTGGGGCTATCGCTGAGCTATTAACCGCATTTCGGAGGCCAGCGTCCCACCTGGAGAAACGGGGAGTTTTTCGACCCAATCCGCAATCACACAAATTCTTGAATATTGGCGGATCTCACTACTTTTTCGAGACCATCGAAATGCCGCCCGCCGCAAGGGAGAACATCCGGACAAGCACCTTCCGAACATCCGGGTCTCGATCTATCCGCTCCAGTGATTCGAACCTCTCCAGATCAAGATCGATCGTGGCAATTCCACCAGCATCGCCGTCACCTACGGTCGAGAACAGCACGAGGCATCGGTACGCCCGTAGAATCCCTCCTCGCTCTTCGCGCATCAGCGACTGGAGGACGACGGCCCCTTCTTTGACCTGACTACGGACTGCGTCCACCGAGGTCCACCGCGTTGCCCAGCCTCGAGCCTCTGCCTCCAATTGGATCTCAAGCAGCGTATCGAAACTGATCTGGCACACACGAAAGTCAGGGTCAGTCGAATGAATCATGGACATCAGAGCACTACTCCCCGCCGAGGACGTCGATACGGATTGGCGTGTCTGGGTCGATACGCCCGTCTTTAATTCTGGTCTCGAGTTCGTCCCAGCGGTGGTGACCTCCAAGAATTGTCCCGCCGCGGGAGACAAGGATTCCCTCTCCCTCGGCAGCATTGTTGATTCCGTCCAGAAGACCCTTGTTGCTCAGCTCTTCGTGATACCACTGTGACGCCGGGTCCCGAGTCGATTGCCCCTCAGTGTATTTACTACCGAGATCGCCAGCCTTCTCGTTGCGCGGCACGAACTCCGGGCACCCGCCAGAATTGTGAACCAGGACCGGCGTAGCCCCCGCCAGCACATAGTACGTGTGTATGTCAGCGACAGTGAGGTTGTAAGTCCTCTGCCTCTGGGTGAAAGAGTGGTTCTCCTGCACCTTGACCGTGGTTTTGTCGCTGCTCAGGAGTGTCATGCCTGGCTTGAGTGCGGCGGCTTCGACCCAGTGCCGCTGCGAAGGGCTCCAGAACGGATGCTCACTGGTAGTGATGAGCTTTTCCGGGCGGGTTGAGGTGGTAATCGTCAGGGTGTTGAAGTCTTTGTCGCCCCCGGTGACGATCTGACGGGTTACGTCGCGAACCGCGGTACGTCCAGAGATCGGATCGGTGGCGAGGACCTTGTCGCCCGGATGGACATCCTCGATGTTCCTCTTGGAGCCGTTCCCCATGAGGACCTTAGTGCCGGGAGGGAAGCACTTCGTGCAATAGCGCCTGAGGGCCCTCAGGCCACCGTACGCCTTTTCGAGTGCCTTGAGTTTGGCGCCGATGAGGACATCGACTGCCAGGCCACTGCAGGAATCGAAGTCCTTGTTCTGCAGGCACGCCTCGAGCTCTCCGAGGCCCGTGAGGTCCTTGGCGGCCCCCCACACTTTCTTCATGCCAGCGTTGAAAGAGGGGCCTACTTCTGAGATTTGACAGATGAGTTCATTCTGCAGGCACCAACGCGCTTGCGCCCCGGCCTCGCAAGGGATGTAGCCCGAGCCGCAGCGGTACATCTCCGTTGCGCGTCTCCCGGGGTCACTCAGTGCCTTCTCTTTGGCTTCCACCGCGGCCTTGCGGCGCGCCTCTTCCTCTTCCTTCAGTTTCGTTACGGCGATGCTGAAGGCTTCAGTGGCGGCCTTGAGTGCGCCCGCAGCGTCTTCGCCTGCCGCAACAGCGGACCTCTTCGCCTGATCGGCTGAGAACCAAGCGCGGGAGGCCGAAGTCTGGGCCATTTCCGAGGAGAGCGTGGCGTCGGCCGCGGATCTGGCAGCATCTCCTGCGGCGACGTCGGCGCTCTTGGCCGCGTCACGGGCGGTCTTGGCGGACGCGGCGGCCCTGGCCGCGGAGTCCTCGGCGTCCTTGGCATGCTTGGCGGCCTGGTCGGCGTAGCCCTGCGCCTGGGTGGCGGAGGCGTTGGCCTTCTTGGCCCAGTTGCTTGCTTCTTCAGCTGCCTTGCGGGCGGTGGCGGCGACCTTCTGGGCGGTGGCGGCGTTCTGCTGCGCTAGGGCCGCGAACTTCGCCGCGTCCGCGGTCAGCTTCTGGATCTGCGCCGTGTGGGTGGCGTTGAGGTAGTCCTTGCGCTGCGCCTTGTACTGGCCGGAGGCGATGAAGACGTGCAGCGTCTGCCCGGACCCCTCCAGAGCGATCCGGGCCGCGGACTTCACCTCGGGCCCGCCGGAGGAGACCAACTGCGCCGCGCGCACCCGCTCGTCCTGGGTTCGGGCGGTGTCCTGCCCACCGGTCAGGAACGCGCTGTACTTCTTCGGATCGCCTGTGGCGAGAGCCGCCCGGCCGGCCTCGGCGAGGACCGCTCCCGCACCATCGACGATCTGTGCGATGGCGACGCGCATGCTCTGGGCAGCAACCTGGTACTGGCCGTCCTTGACGAACGCCGTGATGGTAGCGGCGTTACCGTTGAGGGCGGTCTCGGCCGCGTCACGTACCTCTTTGGTCTCGCTCTCCTCAGCCAGACGCTCGACATAGGCGCGATCATCCTGTGCTTGGGCTTTCTCCCAGCCGTTGCGCAGGTATTCGATCACGTCGTCGTCGGAGCCGGCCAGGGCGGTTTCGGCCGTGGCGCGTTGCCAGGCCGTACCGTTCTTCATCACCAGCACAGCGAGCTTGCGGCCCTCATCGGCCACAGCCTTCAGCTCAGTGTTCCCAGCGGCCAGAGCCACCAGCCGGCTCCGCTCCGCCTCCCGGTCTTTTTCTGCCTGTTCCAGTCTGGTCAGCGCGAGGATCCGGGCGGTGTCGGCGGTCTTCTGATCCTTGGCTCGCTCAATACCGGCGTTGCTGCGGCCCAGCAACTCCTCGGCCTCCACCTCACGAGCCAGGGAGTAGACGCCTTGCGCCTTCACCACAGCAGCGGAGGCCGCGTTCGCCGAGGTCGTGGCGGCGTTGGCGTACTGCGTGGACTTGGCGGCAGCTGTAGCGGCGTCACCCGCATGCTCCGCTGCTTCGTCTGCGGATTTGGCGGCGTTGTTGGCGTGCGTCGCAGCCGATCTGGCGGCGTCTCGCGCCTCCCCTGCGGCCGTGGCGGCTTTGCGGGAGAGAGCCTCGGCGGCCGAAGCGGCACGGTTGGCCTCGGCGGCGTGACGCTTGGTCGCCGCGGCGGCCGCACGGGCCTGGGCGGCGGCCGCGCTGGAGTCACCCGCGAAGCTGCTCGCCTCAACGGCCGCATTGGCCGCCAGGGTGGCATTGCTGCCCGCGCTCGCAGCGGACCGCGCGGCGTCTCCGGCCGCGGTGGCGGCCGTGGACGCCTGATCGGCGGCGTCGGCCGCGAGGTTGGCACCCTTGGCAGCAGTGCGAGCATTCTCCGCCGCCTTGCGTGCGGCATCGGCGTTGCCTGCGTCCACTGCCGCATCGGCGGCGGCGCTCTGGGCCCGGGAAGCCGCCTGCGCAGCACCCGCCGCGGCGGCCGCAGCCTGAGAAGCGGCATTGGCCGCGATACGCGCCGAGTTGTTGGCCGCACGGGATGCGTCGATGGCGGTCCGCGCCGCCGAGGCGGCCTGCGAGGCGGCCTTGGCCGCACGGCCGGCCGCACGGCCGGCCTTGGCGGTGTCGTTCTTGGCTGCCTCCGCCTCGGCGGCCGCCTTCAGAGCCGCTTCCTTGGCCAGCTTCGAGGCCTCAACCGCCTTGGCGGACTGTGTCTTGGCGGCGTCGGTCTCCTTGGCCGCCTGCCGGCCTGCCTCCTTCGCCTGCGCGGCGAGCTGGGCGACAGTGGCGTGCTCCTGGTCCTTGGCCCGCGCGACGAACTGCCCCACCTCCAGGAACTCCCGGATGTCCGTAGCGTTGCCGTTCAGAGCCAGCCGCCCCGCCGCCCGGACGTTGGTAGCGCCGACACTGATGACCTGCACCAGCTGCACCCGCTCGTCCTGCTCACGCTGGACGTACTGCCCCTCGTCAAGGAACTTACTGACATCAGCCGCCGTACCGTTCAGCGCAGCACGCCCGGCATCCTGAACATTGGGCCCGCTGGCGTCGATGACCTGAGCGACCCGGACCCGGTCATCCTGCTCCATGGGAGCCTTCCAGCCTTCCCAACGCAGGAAGAACTCGAGATCGTCCTGAGATCCCGCGAGAGCTTTTCGGGCGGCAGCCAGCAACTCAGTACCGCCGATGCTGGCGAACTGAGCCGCGCTGACCCGCTTGTCCTGAAACGTCAGGTCCTCCACGGCACCAAGGAACTCTTGCAGATCTGCGTCGCTGCCCGTCAGTGCGGCTTCGGCGGCCGCCTTGACCCCGGGACCGCCCTCCTTCCAGTAGTCGACCGCCCTGCCACGGTCAGTCGCCTCCACCAAGTCGATTGACTGTTCGGTCTCGGCAAGGGGTCCTTCCGCTGTAGCGAGAACGGAGCCCAGAAGCCCGGAGGCAGCCGCAGGCTTGCTGGACGGGAAGCGCGCGACCACGCACTGGGCGCACACCGGGACCTTGGCCGCCCGCTACCCCCGGGTGGAAGTGGACCCGGACGTGCTCTACGTGGACAACGGCAGCGTGCTCACCTCCGCCGGCAAGGCCGCCGCGATGGACCTGTGCCTGCACCTTGTCCGCCTCGACCACGGCTCGTCGATCGCCAACGCCGCCGCCCGCCGCCTGGTCGTGCCGCCGCACCGGGCCGGCGGCCAGGCCCAGTTCGTCACCACCCCGGTACCCGCCCAGGCCGACCACCCGCTCGCCGCACTGTTCCCCTGGGTCATCGAACGGCTTGACCATCCACTGACGGTGGAGGACCTGGCCCGCCAAGCGCGGATGAGCTCGCGCAACCTGGGCCGCCACTTCAGGTCGGTGGCCGGTACCACGCCGCTGCAATGGCTGCTGACTCAGCGGATCCGCCACGCCCAGGAGTTGCTGGAGACCACCGACGACACTGTCGACGCCATCGCCGCAGCCACCGGCATGGGCACTGCCACGACGCTGCGCCGACACTTCAACCGCACTGTCGGCGTGCCCCCCGATACGTACCGCCGCACCTTCCGATCACGGATCCGCCCCGGCCCGAACGACAACCGGCAAACCGCCCGACGACCCTGAGCGATGGGAAGCAGGTCAGTACAAGTACAGCGAACGATCAGACAGTCGTTCGTCTCACCATCCTGTCCCACGGCCGGGAGTGGTTCGTCGATACCTTCACGACGACGCCCACGGCCGGGCAACGCCTGACATCTTCCGGTCTGCCCCGTAGACCGTGCTCGGACGCCCGGCGTGTCTCGGAAGCCGTGCGTATCGTTGTACTGCGCGGCTGTGGTGACCGAGCGGCAGCCGGGGAGGAGCGCCACGATGACCGTCGTAGACACCGACAGGATCAACATGGCCGACAGCAGCGACGACCTCACCCTCGACATGATGTTCGAGTGGCTGGAGCGGATGCCCGTCCCCGAGGGATACAAGGTGGAGATCGTCGAGGGGGCCATCCACATGTCGCCGCAGCGGGACACTCACTGGGAGATCATCCGCAGGATCGTCCGCGCCCTGGAGGACAGGTTCGGCATGGGTGTCAAGGTCCTGTCCGACGTACGCGTCGACTTTCCCGGCCACCGAAACGGCTATGCCCCGGACGTCGCCAAACTCCGCGAAGACGCCGCCAAGGATGCCAACGGCCGCTGGCGCCACCAAGACGTCGAGTTCGTTGCCGAAGTCATCTCCAAGGACACTTCGGCCAACGACTACGGTCCGAAGAAGGCCGCATACGCCGTCGCGGGCGTCCCCGTATACCTGATCGTCGATCCGTACACCGCCCAATGGCACCTCCACACGCTGCCGAAGGGCGACGAGTACCGCGGCGAGCTGACCCTCGACTTCGGCGACGGCGTGGACCTGACCGGCACGGAGCTCGGCCTCGTCCTCAGGACCGACGGCTTCCCCCGCGACTGAGCGGCCCCCGCACGGCCACGCGCTCTTGCTTCGAGCGCGCTCGAAGGCGTTGGCTTGGGCGTTATGAAGTACACGCAGCTCGGACGCACAGGACTCAAGGTCAGCCGCCTCGTCCTCGGGACGATGAACTTCGGGCCCCAGACCGACGAAGCCGACAGCCACAGCATCATGGACGCCGCTCTCGGGGCCGGCGTCAACTACTTCGACACCGCCAACGCCTATGGGTGGGGCGCCAACAAGGGCCGTACCGAGGAGATCATCGGCTCCTGGTTCGCGCAGGACGGTGGCCGGCGGGACAAGACCGTTCTCGCCACCAAGTGCTTCGCCAACATGTCGCCGCACGACGCGGAGCCGTGGCCCAACCACGACCGGCTCTCCGCACTCAACATCCGGCGGTCCGTCGAGGCCAGCCTCAAGCGGTTGCAGACCGACTACATCGACGTCTACCAGTTCCACCATGTCGACCGGCACACCCCGTTCGAGGAGATCTGGCAGGCCGTCGACGTCCTGATCCAGCAGGGCAAGATCCTCTACGCCGGGTCGTCGAACTTCGCCGGCTGGCACATCGCGCGCGCCAACGAGACGGCGCGGCGGCTCGGGTCGTACGGCCTGGTGAGTGAGCAGTGCCTCTACAACCTCGCCGAGCGCCGCGCCGAGATGGAGGTCGTTCCGGCCGCGCGCGAGTACGGCCTCGGGGTCATCCCCTGGTCGCCGCTGCACGGCGGGCTGCTCGGCGGCGTACTGCGCAAGGAGCGCGAGGGCGGCGCGGGGCGTTCGTCGTCCGGGCGGTCGGCGGACGCGCTGGCGAACACGACCGTACGGGCGCAGGTGCAGGCGTACGAGGACCTGCTCGACAAGCACGGTCTCGCGCCCGGCGAGGTCGCGCTGGCCTGGCTGCTCACCCGGCCGGGGGTCACCGGGCCCATCGTCGGGCCGCGCACGGCGGAGCAGTTGGAGTCGGCGCTGCGCGCGGTGGAGCTGGAGCTGACCGAGGACGTACTGGCGTCGCTGGAGGAGATCTTCCCGGGGCCGGGGCCGTCTCCTGAGGCGTTCGCCTGGTAGCGAGGCGGACGCTCCAGAGCATGCTGGGCGGCCCGGACGGGGTCAGCCGCCGCCGCCCGGTCGGGGGTTCAGCCGCCGACCGCGGCCGCCACAGCGACGAGAGCGAACATCAGCACGAGTACGCCGGCCATGATCCGGTTCCTGGTTTTCGGGTCCACCCGTCGAGCGTAACCGGCCGGGGGGACGGGTCCGCCCGCGGCCCGGCTCAGTGGCCGAGCGGCCAGGAACCCACGGTGGCGTAACGCGGCTGCGCGCCCCGCACGCCCGCGGTCGGCGGATGGCTGCGTACGAGAGCCAGCTCACCGACCGTCCAGGGCGCACCCTCGAAGGCGCCGAGCGCGTCGACGTACGGGCGGCAGTCCGTCTCGTGGCCGGGGCGGCTGCGGGCGATGGTGAGGTGCGCCTTGTACGCGTGGTGCTCCTCCATCGCCACCCCGGCCCGTCGCGCCGCCGCGTCCGCCCGCTCCGCGAGCCGGCGCATCGCGTCGATACCGCCCGCCGCCCCGGCCCACAGGGCGCGCTGCCCGAAGCGGCCGCCGGCGTGGATACGGAGGGAGAAGGGGGCCTGGCGGGCGGCGGCGCGGCCGAGGCGTTCCTTCAGGTCCGGGACGAGTTCGTCGGCCACCTCGCCCATGAAGGCGAGCGTGAAGTGCCAGCCGTCGTGACCCGTCCAGCGCAGGCCGTCGGCGCCGGGCAGCGTATGCAGCCGGTCGACAGCGACGGCGAGTTCGTCGATGGCCTCGGCGGGCGGCAGTACGGCCGCGAAGAGTCTCATACGACCAGTTTCCGGCACCCGGTGATCGACTGTGGTCGCCGCCCACCCGAATGTGCACTTCCGCTTTCACCTGCGCAGACACCGTGCCAACATGGCGACATGGCTACGAGGATGCTCAGCGTGCGCATAGACAGCGACTCCCTTGAGTCGATCAAGGAGCGGGCCGCGGCTCGTCACATGACCGTCCAGGAGTACGTCGTCACGACGCTCCAGCGGGACGAGTTCGAGGAGCGCTTCAAGGCGGCATTCCGCGAAACGTTGGAGCTGTACGGCGACGTGCTCGCGGAGGCGGACGCGGCCGACAGGGTGGAGGAGGCGGCGCAGCGCACAGAGGCCGACGCCGATGCCCCGCCCAGTACGGAGTCCGTTGCCGCGTGACGAACCATCTGGACCTCACCGATTTGCTCTGGGCGGCAGAGGAGCTTCAGGGCGATCCCCAGCCGGACGACCTCGGTTCCCTGATCGCCGCCTGCGCCCGCACCAGGGCCGAGGCATTCGGCTACGAGGTGTACCAGTCCGTGCACCTCAAGGCTGCTGCTCTCATGCAGACAATCGCACTGCTTAAGCCCCTTGAGCACGAAAACAAGACCCTGGCGTTCGGCGCGGCACGTTCCTTCATGGCAGCCAACGGCTTCCGGCTGCGCCCGAAGCAGGAGCAGCTCCGGGACGCTCTGGCCACCATCCGGCCGGGGGCTGGGGGCGTGCGCGTGCTCGCCAAACACTTGGACCGCTGGGCCCAGCAATAGCCGTCCCGCACGCACGACGGCGGCCCCGGACACGTCCGTGTCCGGGGCCGCCGTCGTCAGGCGAATGGCGTCACGCCACCGTCGCAAGCTCCTTCGGGCGTACGACGTCGCCCTCCTTCGGGGCCTTCGGTACGAACCCCACGTGCCGGTGCCCCCGGCGCAGGTCCAGCCGTAGGCGCAGGCCCGCGAGGCGGGCCAGGACCAGTCCGACGGTGACGGCGGCCAGCGCGGAGATCACGCCGCCCGCCGCGAAGCCGATCCTGGGGCCGTACGTGTCCGTGATCCAGCCGAAGAGGGGCGCGCCCAGCGGCGTACCGCCGGTGAAGACCATCATGAACAGGCTCATCACCCGGCCTCGCATGGCCGGGTCTGTGGCGAGCTGGACGCTGGAGTTGGCCGTGACGTTGACCGTCAGGCCGAACATCCCGATCGGCACCATCAGCGCCGCGAAGATCCACAGCGTCGGGGCCGTCGAGGCCACGATCTCCAGCAGGCCGAAGGCCAGCGCCGCGCCGACCAGCAGGCGCAGGCGGGACGTGCCGCGCCGGGCCGCGAGGAGGGCGCCGGCGAGGGAGCCGGCGGCCATCAGCGTGTTGAGCCAGCCGTACATGCCGGGGCCGCCCTGGAAGACATCGTCCACGAAGGCGGAGAGCCAGATCGGGAAGTTGAACCCGAACGTGCCGATGAAGCCCACCAGCACGATCGGCCAGATCAGCTCGGGGTGCCCGGACACGTACTTCAGGCCCTCACGCAGCTGGCCCTTGCCGCGCGGGGCGCGGTCGACCCGGTGCAGCTCGGAGGTGCGCATGAGCAACAGGCCGATGACGGGTGCGATGAAGGACAGGCCGTTGAACAGGAAGGCGTAGCCGCTGCCGACCGCCGTGATCAGGACACCGGCGACGGCGGGGCCGACGAGCCGGGCGGACTGGAAGTTGGCGGAGTTCAGGCCGACCGCGTTGCGCAGGTCGTCCGGGCCGACCATCTCCACCACGAAGGACTGCCGGGCCGGGTTGTCGACGACGGTGACCAGTCCCCCGGCGAAGGCGGTCGCGTAGACGTGCCAGACCTCGACGTGGCCGCTCAGGGTGAGGGCCGCGAGCGCGAGGCCGGTGAGGCCCATCGCGGACTGCGTAGCGAGGAGCAGGGGCCGCTTCGGGAGCCGGTCGGCGAGGACGCCGCCGTACAGGCCGAAGAGCAGCATCGGCAGGAACTGCAGGGCGATGGTGATGCCCACGGCGGACGCCGACCCGGTGAGGGACAGGACCAGCCAGTCCTGGGCGATGCGCTGCATCCAGGTGCCGGTGTTGGAGACGACTTGCCCGCTTGCGAAGAGCCGGTAGTTACGGATCCTGAGCGAGCTGAACATGGAAGTAGGTGCGGTCGGTGCGGGGGCGGAGTCTGCTCCGGATCCCGTACTCAAAGTGGTTTCGCCTCCTTGGTGGCGCGCGGGGTCGGTGGGGTGCGTCAGAGGTGCGCGAGCTTCTCCAGGACCGGGGCGGCAGCGCGCAGCTTCGCCCACTCGTCCTCGTCCAGACCCTCGGCGAGTCCGGCCAGCCAGGCGTTGCGCTTGCGGCGGCTCTCTTCGAGCATCGCCTCGGCGGTCTCGGTCTGGCTGACCACCTTCTGCCGGCGGTCGTCGGGGTGCGGCTCCAGCCTGACCAGCCCCTTGGCTTCCAGCAACGCCACGATGCGGGTCATCGAGGGCGGCTGCACATGCTCCTTGCGGGCCAGCTCGCCGGGCGTGGCGGAGCCACAGTTGGCGAGGGTGCCGAGCACCGACATCTCGGTGGGGCTCAGCGATTCGTCGACGCGCTGATGCTTCAGGCGCCGGCCCAGCCGCATGACGGCGGAGCGCAGGGAGTTCACGGCGGCAGCGTTGCCGTCGTGCGACAGGTCAGGCATGTAGTTAGCTTAACTCATTACCCACGCTAAATACCAGTGGGATCGCGGGCGTGTCCGGCGGGCGCCTGGATCACCCATACGAGTGAGTCGAGGCCGGAAAGTGACGCATCTCCGGGGCGCGGCCCGCGACTCTCTTCGACATGGGATCCACAGTGCTCAGCCTGCGCATTGACGGTGAGCTGCTCGACCGTCTCCGGGATCATGCCGCCAAACGCGGAATGAGCGTCCAGGACTATGTGGTCCGGACGCTCATTCGCGACGACTTCGACGAACGCTTCAATACGGCGGTCGACGAGACGGAGAAGTTCTACGGGGAAGTTCCACGGCCTGACGTGCGGCAGTAGACCCTGATGTGAGGCAGTAGACGCAGGGAGACTTACGTGAGACCCAGCGCGGGCATCAGGTAGTAGAAGCCGAAGACCGCCGCCACCGCGTACATCGCCACCGGCACCTCGCGCCCGCGCCCCGCCGCGAGCCGCAGCACGCAGAAGCTGACGAAGCCGATGCCGATGCCGTTCGTGATCGAGTACGTGAACGGCATCATCGTCATGGTCAGGAACGCCGGGATGGCGACAGTGTGGTCGCTCCAGTCGATGTCCTTGACCGAGCCCGACAGGATCAGGAAACCCACCGCCAGCAGCGCGGGGGTGGCTGCCTGCGACGGGACCATCGTGACCAGCGGCGTGAGGAAGAGTCCTACGGCGAACAGGCCGCCGGTGACGACGTTGGCGAGGCCGGTACGCGCGCCCTCGCCGACTCCGGCCGTGGACTCCACGAAGCAGGTGGTGGCGGAACTGGAGGTCGCGCCGCCCGCGGCGACGGCGACGCCGTCGATGAGCAGCACCTTGTTGACGCCGGGCAGGTTCCCCTTCTCGTCCAGCAGCTTGGCCTCGTCGCTCACGCCGAGGATCGTGCCCATGGCGTCGAAGAAGCAGGACAGCAGCACGGTGAAGACGAACAGGACGCCGGTCAGCAGCCCGACCTTCTCGAAGCCGCCGAACAGGCTGACCTCGCCGACCAGGCCGAAGTCGGGGCTCGCGACCGGATTGCCGGGCCACTCGGGCGTGGTCAGGCCCCAGGTTCGCGCCGGGATGTCGGCGAGTGCGTGAATGACGAGCGCGAAGACGGTCATCATGACGATCGAGATGAGGATGGCTCCCGGCACCTTGCGGACGATCAGCGCCAGCGTGAGCAGCACGCCGAGCACGAAGACCAGGATCGGCCAGCCGTTGAGATGGCCGTCGCCGCCGAGCTGGAGCGGGACGGTGGTGTTCGCGGCGTCGGGCATGCGGGAGACGAAGCCCGAGTCGACCAGGCCGATCAGCATGATGAACAGGCCGATGCCGATCGCGACGCCCTTGCGCAGGCTGAGCGGCACCGCGCTCATCACCCGCTCGCGCAGGCCGGTGGCGACGAGCAGCATCACCACGAAACCGGCGAGAACCACCATGCCCATGGCGTCGGGCCAGCTCATGCGCGGGGCGAGCTGGAGTGCGACGACGGTGTTGACGCCGAGGCCGGCGGCGAGCGCGATCGGCACATTGCCGATGACGCCCATCAGCAGCGTGGAGAACGCGGCGGTCAGCACGGTGGCGGTGACCAGCTGGCCGCCGTCGAGCTGGTTGCCGTACATGTCCTTCGCGCTGCCGAGGATAATCGGGTTCAGCACGATGATGTACGCCATCGCGAAGAACGTGGCCAGGCCGCCGCGGATCTCACGGGACACGGTCGAACCCCGCTCGGAGATCTTGAAGAACCGGTCGAGACCGTTCTGCGATCCCTGGTGAGACGGCGGCTGCTTGGCGTCGACCGGAGCCGTGGCCGAGGGAGACATGCGTGACCTCATGCGGAAGAAGGGGCTCTTGGGGCCCTGGAGAGAGGAGCTGAAACGGTCGACCTTGGATGTTCGGACGAACATAACCAGTCAGACGAAAGCCGTTTCAGTATGAATACATAAGAGGAAGATCGCTATCTCCGCGCGTAGACCCTTGCCCCGTCTACGTCCTCGCCGGACAGCCCCTACCCCGCCGCCCCGATGTCCGGGCGCCCTACACTGACCCCATGGCGAAGTGGACCCCCCAGCACGAGGCACCCGAGCCCCTCGAAGGGCCGGTCATGGCCACCGTCGTCGGCGGCACGATTGTCTGGTTCGCCCTCTTCCTGGTGCAGCTCCCCTTCTACGGCTGGTACGACGACCGCGGCTGGACCTGGTGGGTGTGGACGTTCCTGGCCGGCGCCGGACTCGGGCTGATCGGAATCTGGTACGTGCGAGGACGCGAGGCGGCGCTGCGGCGCGAGGCGGAGGCCGGGTCCACGGGGTCCTCGAAGTCCGCCGGGTCCGCCGGCTCCGCCGAAGCTGCGGGCTCCGCCCAGTAACCCGCCGGATCACGCCCGTAATCCGCACTGCCGATCGGCAGGTCCCGCCGTACCGTCGACAACATGACGCAGCGGGCAGAGATCGACGCGGGCTCCGAGCTCGACCCCGTACACCCCGTCCCGCTCCCCGCGTCCGGGCGGCCGGCCGGGCTGACCGCGGCGGAGGTGGCCGAGCGGGTCTCCCGCGGCGAGGTCAACGACGTACCGGTGCGCAGCTCGCGCTCCACCGCCGAGATCATCCGGTCCAACGTCTTCACCCGGTTCAACGCGATCATCGGCGTGCTCTGGGTGATCATGCTGTTCGTCGCGCCGATCCAGGACAGCCTCTTCGGGTTCGTGATCGTCGCGAACACCGGCATCGGCATCGTCCAGGAACTGCGCGCCAAGAAGACCCTCGACGGCCTAGCCGTCATCGGCGAGGCCAGACCGACCGTCCGCCGGGACGGGGCCTCCGCCGCCGTCTCCACCTCGGAGATCGTCCTCGGCGACCTCGTCGAGCTCGGGCCGGGCGACAAGGCCGTCGTCGACGGTGAGGTCGTGGAGAGCGACAGCCTGGAGATCGACGAGTCACTGCTCACCGGCGAGGCCGACCCGGTGCTCAAGCACCCCGGCGACCAGGTGATGTCCGGCAGTTTCGTCGTGGCTGGCGGCGGCGCGTTCACGGCCACCAAGGTCGGCCGCGAGGCGTACGCCACGCAGCTCGCCGAGGAGGCGTCCCGCTTCACGCTCGTCCACTCCGAGCTGCGCAGCGGCATCAACCAGATCCTCAAGTTCGTCACCTGGCTGATGGTGCCGACCTCGATCGGCCTCATCATCAGCCAGCTGGTCGTCAAGGAGACCGACTTCAAGAACTCTCTGGCGCGCACCGTCGGCGGCATCGTCCCGATGATCCCCGAGGGACTGGTGCTGCTCACCTCGGTCGCCTTCGCCGTCGGCGTGATCCGGCTCGGCCGCAGGCAGTGCCTGGTGCAGGAGCTGCCCGCGATCGAGGGGCTGGCGCGCGTGGACGTCGTGTGCCTCGACAAGACGGGCACGCTCACCGAGGGCGGCATGGACGTGACCGAGGTGCGGGTACTGACCGGTTCCGGGGCGGCACTGACCGCCGGGGCGGCCGACGCCGCCCGAGCCGAGGTGTACGTACGCACGGTGCTCGGCGCGCTCGGCGAGTCCGACCCGCGGCCGAACGCGAGCCTTCAGGCGATCAGGAACGCGTACCCGGCCGAAGACCCAGCCGACGCAGCAGGCGCACCAGACGCACCAGACGCACCAGGCTCAGCCGACTCAGAAATCTCCGCGGGCTCCTGGCGCTGCACGGAGTCGCTGCCCTTCTCCTCCGCCCGCAAGTACAGCGGGGCGAGCTTCATCGAGGGCGACGGGCACACCGCCAGCACCTGGCTGCTTGGCGCGCCCGACGTGCTGCTGGCCGACGACGCGCGCGCGCCCTTCGCCGACGAGATCGACGAGTTCAACCAACAGGGCCTGCGCGTGCTGCTGCTCACCCGCGTCACGGGCGCCAAGGAGCTGGACGACCCGCGGCTCACCGACGGTTCGCACCCGACCGCCCTGGTCGTCCTGGAGCAGCGGCTGCGCCCCGACGCGGCCGCCACGCTGCGGTACTTCGCCGACCAGAACGTCGCCACGAAGGTCATCTCGGGCGACAACGCGGTGTCGGTCGGCGCGGTAGCCGCCAAGCTCCGGATGCCGGGCGCCGGGGGCACCGTCGACGCCCGCACGCTGCCCGCCGAGCGGGTGGGGATGGCCGACGCGCTGGACGAGGGCGCGGTCTTCGGCCGGGTCACCCCGCGGCAGAAACGCGAAATGGTGGCGGCGCTCCAGTCGAAGGGCCACACGGTCGCGATGACGGGCGACGGGGTCAACGACGTACTCGCGTTGAAGGACGCCGACATCGGCGTGGCCATGGGCTCGGGTTCGGAGGCGACGCGGGCGGTCGCGCAGATCGTGCTGCTCAACAACAGCTTCGCGACGCTGCCTTCGGTGGTCGCGGAGGGGCGCCGGGTGATCGGCAACATCACGCGGGTCGCGACCCTCTTCCTGACGAAGACGGTCTACTCCGTGCTGCTGGCGATCCTGGTGGTCGTCTCGCAGGTGGAGTACCCGTTCCTGCCGAGGCATCTGACGCTGCTGTCGACGCTGACGATCGGCGTGCCGGCGTTCTTCCTCGCCCTGGCCCCGAACAAGGAGCGCGCGCAGCCGAATTTCGTGCGCCGTGTGATGCGGTACGCGATCCCGGGCGGCATCATCGCGGCGTCCGCGACCTTCGTGACGTACCTCCTGGCCCGGTCGCACTACAGCGGCCCGGACGCGCTCGCCGCCGAGACGAGCGTGGCGACGCTGACGCTGTTCCTGGTGTCGGTCTGGGTGCTGGCGATCGTGGCCCGCCCGTACACCTGGTGGCGGGTCGGCCTGGTGGCGGCGATGGGGCTGGGGTTTGTGGTGGTGCTGGTGGTGCCGTGGCTGCAGGACTTCTTCGCGCTGAAGCTGGTGGGTACGACGATGCCGTGGACGGCGGTGGGCATCGCGGCGGTGGCGGCGGCCGGCCTGGAGCTGGTGTGGCACCGGGTCGACCGCCGCCGCGTTCCCGCGTAGCGGGGGGCGTGCAGGGTACTCAGCGCACGTCGACGTAGTCACCCGCGGTGGTGACCGCCGGGGTGGTGGTCGTACCGGCGAACGAGTAGCGCCAGTAGCCGTCGGAGACCGCCGTGGAGGTGGTCTTCAAGTCGCCGGAGCTGTTCGTGGTCACCGTCTTGAGCGTGGTGTACGTGCTGGTGCCGGCCTTGCGGAACTGCAGCTTCACCGGCTGGACGGTGTAGCCCCGGTACGTGAAGGACTCCCAGTTGGCGCGGGCCAGCTTGCCCGTGATCGTGACGGGCTTGCCCTTGGTGACCGGTTCGGGCGCCGCGTTGTGCGTCAGCGTCGCGAAGCGCTGGAGCTTGAAGGAGCCGGCCTTCTCCTTCCAGATGAAGTCGCCGTCGGCCGCGTTGACCCACGCGTCGACGTACCAGGTGCCGGCCTGGTCGTTGGCGTAGGCCAGGTCGACCCGAGGGTCGACCGAGAAGGTGCCGGTGCAGGTGTTGCCCGTGCAGTCGACGTCGGTGGGCTGCATCGAGCCGAAGCCGGGGCCGTTGAGCGTCAGGTCGATCCCGGTGATGCCGGAGTCGTCCGACGCGGTGACCGCGACGGTGAACGTCTTGACGTTCGTGGTGCCGACCACGACGTTCTTGCCGCCGTTGACGACCACATTCGTGATGGCGGTGTCACCGTAGTGACCGTCCGCCTGGGCGGCCGGTGCGACGAGGGCGGACAGGGCCAGGGCGCCCGTAACGGCGGCCACAGTGGCACGTATGCGCATGTATGTAAGTCCCCACATGGATGCGATCCCGCCGCGTTTCCCCCCCGGCGGGATCTTGAAGTGTCGAACCAAGTGTAGGGACGATGTGGAGAGTTCGTAAACGGAGTTTGTAGAACGGGCTGCGTTAAGGGGCTGGGGCTGTCAGTCGAACCAGCGGTCGCGCGCCAGCTCTTCGGTGCGGGACGGGTCCTCGATCAGTGCCGCGACCTCGAACCGGCGCGGCCACTGCCCCGCCGACCAGGCAAGGCCTGCCGCCACGCCCTCCAGCGTCGCCGCGTGGACGATGTCGTCGGGGGTGCGGCGCCAGTCCAGTTCAACGCCGCCCGCGAGGAGTTCCTCGTGTTCGATGTACGTCGCCGGGGTGCCGGCGCCCAGCAGGACGCGCACCGCTTCGGGGACGTCCCGCCGCACACCGTCGGTGGTCACGTCCGCGTCCGTCGACTCGCCCAGGCGCCGCACCTGGAGCAGGTCCGCCAGGTCGGCGGCGCGGGACGGCGCCACCGGCAGCAGCGCGAGCCCGGCACAGAGCGGCAGCAGGTCGGGGGCGTCGGCGACGACCGCGTCGGCCGCGTCGACCACCCGCACCTCGCCGTCCACGATCGCGCGCAGCTCGTCGGGGAGGGTGACCTGCTCGGGGTCGAGGTCGGCCAGGGCGCCGTACAGGGCGTGCAGTTGGGGCCCGGTGACCGTGCGCGCCGGGTCCGCGAGGCGGCCGAGGAGTTCGGCGGCGCCGCCGGGCTCGTCGAGCAGCGCGGAGACGGAGGTCCGTACGCCGAGCGCCCTCAGCACCTGCTCGTCGTCGAAGCCGGCCGCGTCCGCCGACGTGTAGAGGCCGTCGAGCAGCGGGTCGCCGCCGGCCGAGCGCAGGCCCGCGGGGCGGCGCCCGCCGAGTACGGGGTGGTCCCGCAGCCACCAGGCGGTGTAGGGCCGTACGGACTGCGTCGTGCCGTCCGGCAGCAGTACACGCACGGGCTGGGTCAGCGCGTCCCGCAGCGGGGGCTGGGCGAGCAGTGCGAGAGCCTGCGGCCACGCGTCGTCGTCGACGAGCTCCAGGTCCCGTACGGCGACGAGCTCGGTGGCGACCGGCGGCAGGGGGGTGTCGGGGAGTTGGTCGAGGATGTCCTCGCACCACACGTCGACGGCGTCGAGTAGCCCCGCGTCGTCGGGCTCGGCGAAGTCGCCCTGACGGGGCTCCAGTTCGTCGGGGTCCAGGACGATGTCGGTGGTGCGTACGAGCGCGAAGGTGGCCAGCACGCCGCAGGCGGTGAGGGGCTGCGGACCCCAGCGGGTGGCCAGTTCCGCGTCGCACAGAGCGAGTTCGTCCGCACGCATGATCTGCGCGAACGGGCTGCCCGGCAGGACGAGTTCGCCGGCGGGTGCGAGTTCGCCGTCCTCGTCGGGCAGGGCGAGCGCGCCGAGCCAGGGCTCGTCGCCGGGTGCCAGGTCGGCGTCCCGTACGAGCGCCAGGACGGTCTCGGCCAGCTCCTCGGCGTCGGGCGCGTCCTCGTCCCAGATCTCGTTGTCGTCCATCGACGCGGCTACGGCGGCCCGGACCTGGGGGGTCGTCAGGACGGCTCGGGGGGTGGCGGGGAGGGCGCCGAGCTTTTCCAGGAGGGGGTGCGTGGCGTCGGGGTGGGCGACCTTCAGGCCGAGGCGGGCGAGCCGGCCGGGGGCTGCGTCGCCGCCGTCGGTGCCGCCACCGTCGGAGGGGGTGCCGGGCAGCGGGAGGAGCACCTGGCGGGGGCCGATGACCGTACGGCCGCCGGCGAGCGGCACCGGGAGCCCGGACAGCCGGTCGGGGTCGACGCCGGCCAGGGACACGTACAGCCGGCGCCACCAGGACGGGGCGCGCTCGGCGCCCGCGAGACGCTCGATGGCGTCGCCGAGCGGGAGGCGGCCCACGCCGAGGGTGCGGAGTTCGGGACGGCGCTCCAGGCCGGCGGGCAGCAGCGTCGGCAGGACCTCCGCCATCACGCCCACGGTGTCGGCGCCCGCGCCCTCGACGACCTCCGCCTCGAACGGGCGCAGCGCGGTCAGCTCCTCCGAGGGAGCCGCGGGCGCGAGGAAGGCGACGCGGGGCAGCCGTGCGATGACTGCGGCGCGCAGGGCGCCGTCCAGCTCGCCCTTGCCGAGCGGGCCGGGAACGAGGTCGACGGTGCCGGTGGAGACGGGCTGCCAGTCGCCGAGCAGTTCGGCGTACGCGTCGGCCGCGCGCTGCACGAGGAAGTCCGTGAGGGGACCGGGCGCGGGGTGGCGGCGGGTGGTGTCCAGCGGGAACGACGCGATCAGCAGGGCGGGTACGCCGAGGGGCTCGTCGGTGGGCGTGGGGGCGTGCACGACGGGCGCGGTGCGGGGGCGCTGCGGCGCGCCGTCCTCGGCGACGGGAACCGCCCAGGTGACGGCCCAGTGGGGGCGCAGGCGCTCCTCGACGGGGCGGTCGGCGAGGAGGGCGGGCTCCAGGGGGCCGGAGCGGGTGACGGTGCGCCAGCGGGTGGTGCGGGTCGTGGCGTGGGCGTGCGCGGGGTCGGTGCCGGTGCCATTGGTGGTGCCGGTGTCATGGATGTGGACGTACGTGTCGTGGTCGCTGCGGGTCAACGTCCGGGTGGCGTCGGGGGTTTCGACGGTCACCTCGGCGAGGCCGGGCAGGGTGAGCAGGAGTGCGTCGTCGATGCCGTCGAGGAGATGCCGGGCGAGGTCCACGGCGCCGCCGTCGCGCAGCGGCAGGACCACGACGGTGTCGTACCCGGCCGGGGCGGTGCCTTCGGCGGGGAGCGGGAGGCGCAGGAGGGGTACGTGGCCGTTGCGGCGGCGCAGCTCGTCGCCGAGCCCGGCGGACGCGGACGCGGACCCGGACCCGGACCCGGCTGCAGCCGCCTGGACGGCGAGTGCCCGCGCCTCCTCCAGGGACCAGCGGACGCCGCCGTGCCGGCCGAGTACGGCGGGCTCGTCACTGACGGCCAGTACGGCGGCGAAGCCGACGCCGAAGCGGCCGACGGCGCCATCCGTGTCCTCGCGCTTGGCGGAGGCGCGCAGGGTGCTGAGCGATTCGACGCCGACGGCGTCGAGGGGGCTGCCGGTGTTGGCGGCGGCGAGAATCGCGGGCGTGCCGTCGGGGGTGGCGGCGTGCAGGGTGAGCCGGAGCCTGCCGGGGACACCGGCGCGGGCGGCGGCGTCGGCGGCGTTCTGGGCCAGCTCGACGACGAGGCGGTCGCGGTAGCCACCGAGGGCAAGGTCCTCCTCGGCGTTGGCGTCCTCGCGGAACCGGGCGGGGCTCGCGCTCCACGCGTCGAGCACCCCGCGCCGCAGCCGCGCCGTCCCGAAGGGGTCTGCCTCGTCGGTGGCCGTGACGCTCACGCTGTTCTCCGCTCGTCCGGTACTGGTGCTTCTGCTGACGCGCCTACCCGTGTGTACGGGCCTACCCGTGTGTACGGGCGGCAAGTATCCCGCGCGGACGGCATGGGGGCGTCCACCTGGCCGTGGGATGCGGGCTCCGCCCCGGACCGAAAAGCGGGGTCCGGGGCGGAGCCCGGGGTCAGGAGTGGCCCAGTTCCTCGGTCGGGAGGTCCGGCGTGGCCGGAACAGAGCCGCCCTCCGGGTCCGGGCGCAGCACGAACACGTCCGAAGCCATCGAGTCCAGAACATGCGGCGCAGGCCGCAGCGGCGTCGGCATGACCGCAGCCTCCGAGTGCCCCCCGCACCCGTACGCCAGCGACACCACACGCCCGTCGGCCGGCGCGAACTCGTTCGCGCAGACACCGAACGCCTGGCGCAGCGACCCCGCCAGCGGCACCAGGAAGGCACACGAGACACACGTGGCGGGCGCCGCCTGCGCCATCGGGGTCTTCGCGCCGTACGCCTCGTCCCAGCGGTCCGCCGCGATGTGCAGCCCGTACCGCGACAGGACTCGCGCCCGGCGCATCCCGAGCTCTTCGGCGACCGACGCGATCGAACCCCGGGTGGGGACCAGCGGCAGCATGGCCGGCGGACCGTCGGTGACCTCGGCGTCCTCCGCCTCGACGAGTTCGGCCATCTCGTGGGACACCGGCGAGTCCGGCGGCGGCGTGTCGCCACCCGTGTAGCCGGGCTCCAGGCGCAGGTCCTCCGCCTCGGTGGGAAGCAGATCGCCCGGACCCATGTCGCCGGGGCGCAGCCGCTCGCTCCACGGCACCCACTCGGGTGCCAGCAGCGAGTCGGACCCCGGCAGGAGCACCGTTTCGTCAAGGGTGACCAGCTTGGCCCGCGACGCGCGGGTCACGGTCACCGCCCAGCGCCAGCCCCGGTAGCCGGGCTCCTCGCACTCGAAGAGGTGCGTGACGACCCGGTCACCCTCCGAGAAGCAGGAGACATGCTCGCCGACCACCCCGGGGAAGGCGGCCTCCTCGGCGGCCCCACGGGCAAGGTCTACCGCCTCGGCGCACAGGCGGTCAGGGGTTCGGCTTCGCGTCGTCGCAGCACTCACAGGTCTCGCTTCTCTCCTACGCCGTCTCACGGGTGCGCCAACGGATGCCCGTACGAGGTACGAGATACGAGGTACGAGCTGCGGGCGGAGCGGACCGAAGGGCCGCGTCGACGTCCGCGCCCGACCTGGTCTCGGTCTCGGGCGCACTTTCCACCACCCATTCTGCGGGATGACGGAGAGGCGCGCGGCCGAGGACAACCGCCGGTGGCGCGCTACGCACGCTACCTCCTTCGCCGCCCACCGCCCACCTGCACGCCCCCTTTGACGCGGGGAACCCGGGAGAGAGTCCTGGAGAGTCCGGTATGCCCGGAGAATGCCAAGAGATTGGCACGGCAGCGCGGCTCCGCCCCGTTTACCGGTGCACCTGGCGGACCTTGGGGCACTATGACGGGGTGGCTGCCGCAAAGTCGTCCGAGTCGTCCGACGGATCCGGTCCACTGGGCAGGACGGGCCGGGCAGTCGGCCGCGCCCTCCATCTGCCCTTCACCGGTACGGCGAAGGGCATCCGGCGCGCCACGCACGCACACGGCGCGGGCGAGTCGGGCCTCGGCAAACTGATCGAGCTGCACGCCGTCAACGGCGCCGGCGACGTGATGATCACGGTCGCGCTGGCCTCCACCGTCTTCTTCTCCGTCCCCACCGACGAGGCCCGCGGCCGCGTCGCCCTCTACCTCGCCGTCACCATGGCGCCGTTCACCCTCCTCGCCCCCGTCATCGGCCCGCTCCTCGACCGCCTCCCGCACGGCCGCCGCGCCGCGATGGCCGGCGCGATGCTGGCCCGTGCGCTGCTCGCGCTCGCCATGTCGGGCGCGGTCGCGACCGGCGGCCTGGAGCTCTATCCGGCGGCGCTCGGCGTCCTGGTGTCCTCGAAGGCGTACGGCGTCGTACGCAGCGCCGTCGTGCCACGCCTTCTCCCACCCCGCTTCTCCCTGGTCAAGGCCAACTCGCGGGTCACCCTGGCCGGGCTGCTCGCCACCGGCGCGGCCGCGCCCATCGGAGTGGGGCTCCAGCAGATCGGGCCCTCCTGGCCGCTGTACGGGGCGTGCGTGCTGTTCATCGTCGGTACGTTCCTGGCCTTCACCATGCCGCCCAAGGTCGACTCGGCGAAGGGCGAGCGCAAGGCCACCCTGCTGGAGCACGGTCACGCGCCGCGCCGGCCCGGCCTGCGCACCGTGGGCCCGTCCGTACTGCACGGCCTCCAGGCGAACGCGGCGCTGCGCAGCCTCTCCGGGTTCCTGATCTTCTTCCTGGCGTTCCTGCTGCGCGAGCATCCGCTGTCCGGGCAGAGCGCCGCCGTGTCGCTGGCCGTCGTCGGCGTCTCGGCCGGCGTGGGCAACGCCTGCGGTACGGCGGTGGGCGCCTGGCTCAAGGCCCGCGGCCCGGAGGCGATCATCGCGACCGTGCTGGGGCTGACGCTGGGCATGGCCGTCTGCGCCGCCCTGCTCTTCGGCGGAATCATGGTGGCGGCGCTCGGCGCGACGGCCGGGCTGTGCCAGGCGCTGGCCAAGCTGTCCCTGGACGCCCTGATCCAGCGCGACGTACCCGAGGAGGTGCGGACGTCGGCGTTCGCGCGCTCCGAGACGCTGCTCCAGATGGCCTGGGTGGTGGGCGGGGCCATCGGGATCTTGCTGCCCCTCAACGGCTCGCTCGGCATGTCGGTCGCCGCCTGCCTCCTCGCCACCGGCTTCGCCCTGTCCGTACGCGGCCTGCTGACCGCAGCGCGGCGCGGCACGCCGCACCCCCGCGTGGCGTGAGGCGGGTCGGGCGATAGCCTTCGCCCCATGACCGTTGCGCTCCCCTCTGGTAAGGCCCGCCGCACCGCCACCGTGATCGGTGCCGTGTCGGCCGGACTCCTCGTGCTGTCCGCCTGCGACAAGCCGACGCCGCTCGCGACCGTGACGGTCGGCACCGACTCGATCAACACCGAAGCGACCTGCTACAACGACGGCGAGCCCATCAAGAACTCGCTGCTCGACGGCTGCCTGAACAAGAAGGCCGAGAAGGTCGTCAAGGTCTCGATGGACAACCAGGTCCGCTTCGGCGTCGACCCGGAGATCGCCGACGACGGCTGGACGCTCTTCATCAACGGTCAGCAGGCCGAGCAGGAGCCGTTCAAGAAGACGTACAGGACCGTCCCCGGCAGCGCGTTCTTCGCCGCGACGCAGCCGCAGCAGCCGGGCACTCCGAGCCCGAACGAGGCGCAGGTCAGCATCGTGGAGACCAAGGGCAAGAAGCTCACCGGCATCTGGCACTTCAAGCTGGAGAAGTCCTCCTGACCTGCTGGCCTGCCTGACCTCCTGACCATCCGACCGCCTCCTGACCAGGAGGAACACTGATGCGTGTACTCGTCGTGACCGCGGTCCCCGCCGAACGGGACGCGGTCACGCGCGCGTTGGGCCCCGGCCCGGTCGGGGTCGAGGTCGTCGCCGCGGGGGTCGGTCCCGCCGCCGCGGCGGCGGGTACGGCGACCGCGCTGGCTCTCGCCCGGTCGGGGGCGGGCGGTGAGCGGCCCTACGGGCTCGTCGTCTCGGCCGGGATCGGTGGCGGGTTCGCCGAAGTGGCCCCGCTCGGGTCCGTCGTCGTCGCCGACGCGATCGTCGCCGCCGACCTGGGCGCCGAGACCCCCGGCGGATACGTCCCGGTGACCGCCCTCGGTTTCGGCACCGTGGAGCACCGGCCGCCCGCCGCGCTCGTACGGGCCGTGGCCGACGCGGCCGGGGCGCTCACCGGGGCCGTGCTGACCGTCTCCACCGTGACCGGCTCCGCCGCCCGCGCCGCCGAACTGCGCACCCGTCACCCGTCCGCCGCCGTCGAGGCGATGGAGGGCTTCGGGGTGGCGGAGGCCGCCGTCCAGCACGGGGTGCCGGTGCTGGAGATCCGCGCGGTGTCGAACGCCGTGGGGCCGCGCGACCGGGCCGCCTGGCGCATCGGGGAAGCGCTGGAGGCGCTGACGGGGGCGTTCGGGAAGCTCCTGCCCGTACTCGAAGGTTGGGACAGCCATGACTGACGCAACCATGACCGGCGCAACCATGACCGGCGCTCTGAAGATCGCGTACTCCCCCTGCCCGAACGACACGTTCGTCTTCGACGCCTGGGCCCACGGCCGCGTGCCGGGGGCGCCCGCGCTCGACGTCACCTTCGCGGACATCGACATCACCAACGCGATGGCGGAGCGCGGCGAGTTCGACATCCTCAAGGTGTCGTACGCCGTGCTGCCGTGGGTCCTGGACGACTACGCCCTGCTGCCGTGCGGCGGGGCGCTCGGGCGGGGCTGCGGTCCCCTGGTGCTCACGCGCGAGCCGGGGGTGGACCTCACCGGCAAGCGGGTCGCCGTGCCGAGCGAGCGCTCGACGGCGTATCTGCTGTTCCGGCTGTGGGCGGCGGAGGCCGTGCCGGGCGGGGTCGGCGACATCGCCGTCATGCCGTTCCACGAGATCATGCCCGCGGTACGGGACGGCAAGGTCGACGCGGGACTCGTCATCCACGAGGCGCGCTTCACGTACCAGGACTACGGGCTGCACTCCCTGGCCGACATGGGCGAGCACTGGGAGAACACCACCGGCCTGCCGATCCCGCTCGGCGCGATCATCGCCAAGCGCTCGCTGGGCGCGGAGCGGCTGCGCGAGCTGGCGCAGGCGGCGCGGGCGTCGGTGCGGATGGCCTGGGACGATCCCGCGGCGTCCCGCCCCTATGTGCTGGAGCACGCACAGGAGATGGATCCGGCAGTGGCGGACCAGCACATCGGGCTGTACGTGAACGAGTTCACGGCGGATCTGGGGACGGCAGGCTACGCGGCGGTACGGGGGCTCCTCACCCGCGCCGCAGCGGAGGGCCTGGTCCCCCCGCTGGCCCCGGACGCCCTGTCGTTCGGCTAGGGAGTGTTCTAGAAGTAGCGTCGTCCGCCCGGAGGGCGGGTCTCGCGTGGTCTGGCGCGTGCGATCGCAAGGCGCCGGGATGGTCTCGTAGCGGAGCTACTAGGGCATTTCGGCAACGCGGCGAGGATGGGGTCTCCCCTGGTCGAGCGGAGCCGAGACCTTGGGGAAGTGCCAGACCACGCGAGACAGACGGGACTTCTGAAACACGACCTAGCTTGAGATTTAACCTCGCCGCTCGAACACGACCGCAAGTCGGCTTCACGGAACCAGCATGCGCACCGTTTGTCCCGACTTGCTTAGGTTTCCGACTGTGCTGCGGGGCCTGCTCGTGCGGCAGGAAGGGCTGGTCGGAGCTGTTCGAATCCGGAGGTTAAATCTCAAGCTAGGGGTGTCCGGGGGCTGGCACACCGCCCGGAGGGCGGCGTGGGCAGCGTGGGGGCGCTCAGACGTCCAGTTGGTCGGCCACCGCGCGCAAGAGGCCCGCGATCTTCGAGCCCGCCGCCTTGTCCGGGTAGCGGCCGCGCTCCAGTTGTGGGGTGATGTTCTCCAGGAACGTCGTCAGGTCCTGCACGATCGACGCCAGTTCGTCCGGCTTGCGCCTCAGCGCCGCCGCGACCGACGGGGTCGGGTCGAGGATCACCACCGACAGCGCCTGGTCACCGCGCTGACCCGCCACCACGCCGAACTCCACGCGCTGGCCGGGCTTCAGGGCGTCGACTCCGGCGGGGAGCACCGACGAGTGGACGAAGACGTCGCCGCCGTCGTCGCGGGAGAGGAAGCCGAAGCCCTTCTCCACGTTGAACCATTTCACCTTGCCGGTGGGCACCGTCTGTCCTCGTCCTCGTACCTGTCGGGGTCCCGGGGCTCGGTTTCGCCCGGGAAAGGCTCTGCACAGCACTACAGCGGGTCGCCAGTGACCCGCCAGGACCAAGGCTAATGGTCCTGGGGCCGGTGACAAGACGTCCCCGGGTTGTTCCTCCGGGCAGGGAACTACCCTGGCCGGGTGATGACTGAAACCCACTCTGCCGAGGCCGGCCCCGGTGACCGGCTCGTTCGTATCGGCGCGATCGTCTTCTTCGTCGGCGCGGTGGCCACGCTGGTCACTGTGGCCCCGCTGTTCCTCGGCACCGAGCCGTTCCCGACCGTCGCGTACGCCGTGTGCATGCTCATGGGCGTCGGCTTCGCGATCGCAGCCGGCGGGGTCCTCAAGTCGATCGCCGTGCAACGCCGTCAGGCGCGCGCGGCGACCTCGTCGCAGTAGGTACGCAGCCACGCCGGGAACGCCGTGAGGTCCGCCAGAATCACGTCCGCACCGGATTCCCGCAGCTCAGCGGCGTCGCAGGGGCCCGTCGGGACGGCCACGGACAGGGCGTCGGCGGCGCGGGCGCCCCGTACGTCGCCGGTGTGGTCGCCCACGTACACCGAGGCGCCGTACTCGCGCAGCGCCTCCGCCTTGGCCTCGGCCCACAGCCACCCCACGAGGGCGTCCGGCTCGATGCCGAGGTGCGCGAGGTGGAGCTTCGCGTTCGGCTCGTGCTTCGCGGTGACGACGACGCTGCGTCCGCCCGCCGCGCGCACGGCGGCCACCGCCTCGCGGGCGCCGGGCAGCGCCGTGGATGGCGTGATCGCGTACGTCGGATATATCTCGCGGTAGCGGTCGCACATCTCCTCGACGTGTTCCGCCGGGAACCAGCACGCCATTTCCTGCTCCAGCGGCGGCCCGAGGCGGGTCACGGCCAGCTCGGCGTCGATGTGGGTGCCGGTCTCGGCGGCGAGTACCTGGTACACGGCCCTGATGCCGGGGCGGGAGTCGATCAGCGTCATGTCGAGGTCGAAGCCGACGGTCAGCGGGTGAGGCAGCGGGCCGGGCAGTGGGTGCGAGGTCATGGGGGCCATTGTGCCTGCGGGGGTGCGCGGCCCCGCCCGTACACTTAGCCAACCCTTACCTCCGGAATGTGATCGGTTCAGATGCCAGCCGCCACTACCAGCCGCTCCGGACGCGCCCTGGTGACCCGTCGCATCGGCTGGACGGCGGCGGCCCTCGTCGCGCTGCTGGTCTCCGTGCTGCTGAGCCTGGCGGTCGGGGCGCGGTCCATCCCGCCGTCCGAGGTCTTCGACGTACTGCTGCACGGCGGCAGCAGCGACGCCGCCGAGGTCGTCCGTACGCTCCGGGTCCCGCGCACGCTCATCGCCCTGATGGTCGGGGCGGCGCTGGCGCTCGCTGGGACGGTGCTCCAGGGCATCACCCGCAATCCGATCGCCGATCCGGGGATCCTCGGGATCAGCCAGGGCGCGTCGGTGGGTGTGGTGCTGGCGATCGCGTTCGCCGGGATCCACTCGCTGTCCGGGTACGTGTGGTTCGCGTTCGCCGGCGCGGCCGCCGCCTCGGTCGCGGTGTACGCCATCGCGGCGAGCGGGCGCGGCGGCGCGACCCCGGTGAAGCTCGCGCTCGGCGGCGCGGCGATCAACGCCCTGCTCGCGTCGGTGACGCTGGCGGTCCTGACGACGCAGGCGGCGGCGCTGGACGAGTTCCGCTTCTGGCAGGTCGGTTCGGTGGCCGGGCGGGATGCGGAAGTGGTCGGGCAGATCTGGCCGTTCCTGCTGGTGGGCGCGGTGCTGGTGCTCGCGGTGGCGCGCGGGCTCGACGCGCTGGCGCTCGGTGAGGACGTGGCGAAGGGGCTCGGCCAGAACGTCGCCGCGGTACGGATCGTGGGCGGCGTCGGCGCCACCGTCCTGACCGGGGTGGGCGTCGCGGCGGCGGGTCCGATCGCCTTCGTGGGGCTCGCGGTGCCGCACATCGCGCGGGCTGTCGTGGGCAGCGACCACCGGTGGGTGCTGCCGATGGCGGCGCTGATCGGCCCGGTGATGCTGCTGGTCGCGGACGTGGTGGGGCGCGTGATCTTCCCGCCGGGCGAGGTTCCGGCGGGTGTGACGACGGCGCTGATCGGCGTGCCGTTCCTGGTGGCTCTCGTACGACGAAAGGCGGTACCGGCGTGACGGGCGGCGTCGTGACGGGCGTCCGGCCCGGCGGCCCCGGCGGCGGGCCGGACGGCGGTCGGCCCGACGGCGGTCGGCCCGACGGAATCCGGCCCGCCGGGTACGCGGTCGTACGGGTCGGGCCGGGGCGTTTCCTGCTGCACCGGCGTGCGGGTGTAGTGGCCGGGGGCCTTCTGCTGGCGCTGGCCGGGGTGTGTGTGGCGTACCTCTGCGTCGGTGAGAGCTTCATCGCGCCCGGTGAGGTGCTGAAGGTCCTCCTGGGGCGGCCTTCGGCGGACGAACTCGTCGTCGGGACGCTGCGGGCTCCCCGGCTGGTGGTGGGGCTGCTGGTGGGCGCCGCGTTCGGGGTGGCCGGGGCACTCATCCAGACCGTGGCGCGCAATCCGCTGGCCAGCCCCGACATCATCGGGATCAGCCAGGGCGCGAGTGCGCTCACGGTCGGGGCGATGACCTTCGGGATCACGTCGTACGCCGTCCTGCCGTATCTCTCGGTCGCCGGCGGAGTCCTCGCCGCCGCCCTCGTGTACGCCTTCGCCTGGCGCGGCGGGCTGCACGCCACCCGGTTCGTGCTCGTCGGCATCGGGTTCGCCATCGCGCTGCGGTCGATCACGCACCTCTTCCTGACCAAGGGCGACTACCTCGTCGCCCAGCAGGCGCAGATCTGGATGACCGGTTCCCTCAACGGGCGGGGCTGGGACGAGGCGGCGCCGCTGGGGTGGGTGCTGGTGGCGCTGCTGCCCGCGGTGCTGTGGGCGGCACGCGCGCAACGCACGGTGTCGATGGACGACGACACGGCGACCGCGCTCGGTGTGCGGCTGGGGCGGGTGCGGCTCGGGCTCGTGTTCACCGGCGTAGTCCTGGCCTCGGTGGCCACGGGGACGGCGGGGCCAGTCGACTTCGTGGCGCTGCTGGCACCGCAGATCGCCCGCCGCCTGACCCGGACCGCGCAGATCCCGCTGCTGGGCTCGGCGCTGCTGGGCGCGCTGATCGTGGTGTCGGCGGATCTGCTGGCCCGGCGGCTGCTGTCGCCCACGGAGCTGCCGGTGGGTGTGCTGACGGCGGCGGTGGGCGCCCCGTATCTGATCTGGCTGATCGTTTCCGGCCGTAACGGCCGCTCTGGAGGCAAGGCGTGAGCAGGCTCACCGCGCGCGGGCTGACGCTCGCCTACGAGGACCGTACGGTCGTGCACGAACTCGACCTGGCCGTGCCCGACGGGCGGGTCACCGTCATCGTCGGGCCGAACGCGTGCGGGAAGTCCACCACCCTGCGGGCGCTCGGGCGGCTGCTCAAACCGCGCGGCGGGGCCGTGCTGCTGGACGGCGCGGAGCTGGCGACGATCCCGACGAAGAAGATCGCCCAGGCGGTGGGTCTGCTGCCGCAGACACCGGTCGCGCCCGAGGCGATCACCGTCGCCGACCTGGTCGCACGCGGGCGGCAGCCGCATCAGCGCTGGTGGCAGCAGTGGTCGGACGACGACGAGCGTGCGGTGACCGACGCGATGGCGCGCACCGACGTGACCGCGCTCGCCGAGCGGCCGGTCGACGCCCTGTCGGGCGGTCAGCGGCAGCGGGTGTGGATCGCGATGGCCCTGGCGCAGGAGACGGATGTGCTGCTGCTGGACGAGCCGACGACGTACCTCGACATCGCCCACCAGGTGGAGGTGCTGGACCTGGTACGCCAGTTGGCCACGCCGGCGCCGGACGGCGAACGGGGCCGGACCGTGGTGACGGTGCTGCACGACCTCAACCAGGCGGCGCGGTACGCGGATCACCTCGTGGCGATGAAGGAGGGCCGCATCGTCGCGGAGGGGCGGCCCGGGGACATCGTGACGGCGGATCTCGTACGGGAGGTCTTCGGCCTGGACGCGATAGTCGTCCCGGACCCGGTGACCGGTTCCCCCCTGGTGATCCCGGGCGCCCCATGGGCCCCACCGGGCCCCCGCGAGGCGGACCGCGCGGCCGCCGTACCCCACGCGCCGGCACCGGGCGGCGCACGTCCGGCGTCCGGGGCGGCCCCGGTAAACGGGTCCGGAAACGGGTCCGAACGTGGGGTGCGGAGCCGCCTGACGCACAGCTGACGCGTTCTCAGCAGTACTGATGCCGGCTCGGCAGTACCACGCCCGGCTCAGGGCTGCCGCGTCCGGCTCAGCACTGCCGCGTCCGGCCGCGCGCCGGGCGACCGTTCACCGCCTGCGTGCCCGCCACACCAGGTAGAGCGCGGAGGCGACGGCCGCCGTCCGTACCAGCACCGGCCACATGCCGGCGAACGCCTCGCCCATCGCCTCCGGTGCGATCGGCTCGCCCCACCGGCCCTCGCCCCGCCCCCACAGCCAGACGAGCCCGCCCGCCGCGATCAGCCCCGGCAGGCCGAGCACCACCCACTTCGCCTCGGCGCGGCTGATCCGCCGCGAGGCGTACGCGAGGAGCCAGCCGCCGCCCAGCGCCAGCCAGTTGCCGAGGACCGCGCCGGCGACCAGCAACGCGGCGGCGAGCAGGAGCAGGACGCCGACCGGGCGCCGGGGGGCCGGCACGACGACGGTCTGCGCGACCACGGGGGCCGTGCGGCGCAACCTCGGCCGCCACCAGCGCGAGGCGCGCGGGGCGGGGACGGCGGGCGGGGAGCCCTGCCCCGGCTTCGTGTCCGCCTCCGAGTCCGCTTCCGTGTCCGCGGCCGTTTCCGCCGGCTTCTGCGCGTCCCTGTCCGGCGGTGGCCGCAGTATTTCCGGGATCTCCACGCCGCCCACGAACCCCGGCACATCGACCCCCATCCCGAACGGACCTGGCTCGACGCGCCACCAGTCGGGTTCGCTGCCCTGCGAGCCGAGTTCGTCCGTACCCGCGAGGTGGGGTGGAGAGGCGGCCGAGGAGGGGAGGGCGGGCGGGGACGGGTCCCAGACCTCCATGTCCGTGTCCGGCCTGCGGTGTTCGCGCCCGCGCGGACGCGGGATCCGGCGACCGCGCCCCGGCGGCTTGTCCGGGCTGGCCGACCTCTCCGGGCTGGACGGCTTCTCCCGGCCCGACGGCCTGTCCGGACCCGGCAGCTTGTCGAGCGCGGCCGACCTGTCCCGCTGCTCGGGGAGTACGACCCGCGGCGGCGCGGTGTCGGTCTCCCGCCCGAAGCCGGGCAGGTCGCCGCCCGACGACGCGGCCGCCCGCACCAGTTCGGCCGGCGATCCCATCCGGCCGAGGATGCGGCGTACGGCCGCGGGAGAGTCCGGGCCGGACCGGGAGCGCTGGCGGTCGATCTCCTCGCGCAGCGTGGACACCAGCCGCATCCGCGCCCCGGAGGGCAGCTTGTGCTGCTGAGCCAGGTCGCCGACCCGGCTCAGAAAGTCGTAGACGAGCTGATCGCTCTCGATCCCCACGTGCTGGTCCGTCCCCTCACCTTCCAAATTCGCCTGCACCGACGGTAGCGCCACACCGGCTACCGTGGGGCGGATGGGGACCGGCGAGCGCAACCAGGAGGCGCACGTGTCCGAAGGATCAGGCGCAACGCCACCACGCACGCTCGCGGAAGCCCTGCGCGGCCGCGGCGACGCGTCGCTGGCCGCGCTGATGCGTGCCCGGCCCGATCTGCTCTCGCCCGTGCCCGGCGACCTGTCGCAGCTCGCGACCCGCGCGGCGACACGCGCCTCCGTCGTGCGCGCCCTGGAACGGCTCGACCGGTTCACCATCCAGGCCGCCGAGGCACTCGCGGTGGCCCCGGACCCGGCTCCGTACGAGGCACTGCGCGCCCTGATGACCGGCGACGACGGCGACGCGGCGATCGATGCGGCGCTGCCCGGCGCGGTGGCCGCGCTCCGCGAGCAGGCGCTGCTGTGGGGCGCCGACGACCGGCTGCGGCTGGTGCGTACGGCCCGTGAACTGCTCGCCCCCTCCGCCGGGCACCCCTCCCCCACCGGTCTCGGCCCGACCGTGGCGGAGGCGACCGCCGGTATGTCGCCCGGACGTTGGCAGGAGACGCTGGCCGCCGCCGGGCTGCCGCCCACGCACGACCCGGTGTCGGCGGTGACGGCGCTGGCCGCGCTGTTCAGCGACCGGACCCGGATGTCGGAGCTGCTGGACGCCGCGCCGAGCGACGCGCTGCTGGTACTGGAGCGACTGGTGTGGGGGCCGCCGTACGGCGAGGTGACGTCGGACCCGGCGCCGCCGGTGCGCTGGCTCCGCGACCGGGGGCTGCTGCTGCCGACGAGTCTGCGTACGGTCGTACTGCCGCGCGAGGCCGCGCTGCATCTGCGGGCCGGGCGCGCGCACCGGCTGCCGGAGCCGGTCGCGCCCGTCGTGGGGGCGGCCGCCGAATACCGTCCACAGGTTGTGGACAGCACGGCCGCCGCCCAGGCGTACACGGCGCTCGCGACGATCGAGGAGCTGCTGAAGGACTGGAACGAGGGCGGTCCGGCCGTCATGCGCTCCGGCGGCCTGAGCGTGCGCGACCTCAAGCGGACCGCCACCGCCCTCGACATGCCCGAGCGCACGGCGGCCTTCTGGGTGGAACTCGCCTACGCGGCAGGGCTGTTGGCGGCGGACGGCGAGGCCTCGGAGCGGTACGCCGCCACGCCCGCGTACGACGAGTGGCTGGACCTCGCGCCCCAGGACCGCTGGATCCGCGTCGCCACCGCCTGGCTGCGCGCGACGCGCACGGCGGGGCTGGTCGGCGGCCAGGACGCGAAGGGGCGTGTCCTGTCCACGCTCGGCCCCGACCTGGACCGCTCGGCCGCCCCGGAGGTACGCCGCCGGGTCCTCGCCCTGCTCGCCGCGCTCCCGGAGGCCGCCGCACCCGCCCCGGAGCAGGTGCTGGCCCGGCTGCGCTGGGAACGGCCACTGCGGGGCGGTGGCGGAAGCGGCAGAGGTGTCGGTGTCGGTGGCAGCACGTCGTCCGCCGGCGCTTCGGGTGACCTGCGGTCCCGGATCGCGCTGTGGACGCTGAACGAGGCGGAGTTGCTGGGCCTGACCGGGCGCGGGGCGCTGTCCTCGCACGGGCGGGCGCTGCTGGGGGCGCCGCGCGACGACGGCCGCGTGTCCGGGGCGCAGGAGGCGGCAGAGGCGGCGGTGGGCGCCGCGCGGGCCGCCGCGCTGCTCGCGCCGCTGATTCCGGTGCCGCTGGACCACGTACTGCTGCAGGCGGACCTCACCGCCGTCGCGCCGGGGCCGCTGGCGCGGCCGCTGGCCGACACGCTCGACGTACTGGCGGACGTGGAGTCGAAGGGCGGGGCGACGGTGTACCGCTTCACGCCCGCCTCCGTACGCCGAGCGCTGGACGCCGGGCGGGCCGCGTCCGACCTGCACGCCTTCCTGGCGGCGCACAGCCGTACGCCCGTGCCGCAGCCGCTGAGCTACCTCATCGACGACGTGGCCCGCAAGCACGGGCATCTGCGGGTGGGGGCGGCCTCCGCGTATGTGCGCTGCGACGACGACGCGATGCTGGGCGAGATCCTCGCCGACAAGCGGTCGCAGCCGCTGGGTCTGCGGCGGCTCGCCCCGACGGTGCTGGCGGCGCAGACCGACCCGGCGACCCTGCTCGAAGGCCTGCGCGCGATGGGCTTCGCGCCCGCTGCGGAGTCGGCGGCCGGAGACGTACTGATCACTCGGGCGCATGCCTACCGCACGCCCCCGCGCACCGCGCCCGCCCCGGTCCCGGAGGGTCCGCCGACGCCGGACGACACGCTGCTGGGGGCGGCGCTGCGGGCGATCCGGGCCGGCGACATGGCGTCCACCGCGGTACGCCGGGACGTCCCGGCGGCGACGACGGCGGGCCGTGCGACGGCCCCCGGCGAGCTGCCCCGCACGACGTCGGCGGAGACGCTGGCGACGGTGCAGGCGGCGGCGCTGACGGGGGCGGCGGTGTGGATCGGGTACGTCAACGCGGACGGGGCGGCGAGTCAGCGAGTCATCGCGCCGGTGCGGGTGGAGGGGGGCTTTGTGACGGCGTACGACCACACGGCGGACGAGGTCCGCACGTACCCCCTGCACCGCATCACAGGAGTGGCCGAACTGGCCGACCTCCCCTGACGGGCCGGGGCTCCGCCCCCCCCCCCCCCCCCCCCCCCCCCCCCGAACCGCGGTCGGAAACCCAATGGAGCCGGTCGGTCTAAGCTTGCGGGATGAAGCGTCCCGAACCACCGCTCGAACCGCTCGACGTCACCGACGACGAGCGCAGGACGCTCGAAAGCTGGGTCCGCCGCCGCAAGACCGCCCAGGAGGCCAAGGACGCCGCCCTGCGCGCCCAGATCGTGCTGGCCTCCACCCGCCCCGGCGACGACGGCCACCCCGTCTCCCCGCGCACCGTGGCCGGCCGCCTCCAGATCCCGTACGAGACCGCCGCGAAGTGGCGCAGCCGCTTCGTCGAGGCCCGGCTGAGCGGACTGACCGGCCCGGACGTGCCCTACGTCCCCGACGCGCCCGCCGAGGGGACGCCGCAGAGGACCGCGCCGCCCAAGCCGGTGGCCGAACCGTTCGACCTCGACGGGTCGTACGACGTCGTCGGCCTCTACCTCGCTCCGCCCGAGCGGGCCGTCGCGCTGTGCGTCGACTCCGACGCGGCGCGGCCGCCCCGGCAGGGCACCGACACCACCGCGCTCCTCACCGCCCTGGACGCGACGACCGGCATGTCGATCGGCTCGCTGCACCGCCGGCATCGCGCGGTCGAGTTCCGCCGGTTCCTCACGACGGTCGACAAGCAGGTGCCCGGGGACCTCCCGGTGCACCTGCTCTGCGACAACCAGGCCGCCCACCGCGCGCCGACCGTGAAGAACTGGCTGCTCGCACACCCCCGCTTCCGCCTGCACTTCACGCCGGCGGGTGCGTCCTGGCCGGCCCTGGTCGACCGCTGGTCCGTGACCGCTCCGGACGACCGGGAGATCCGTGCCTGGACGGACAGCGGGGCCGAAGAGCCGTACGTCTGGACCGGGAACCGGACCGGGAAGAAGTAGGGCGGCCGGTTACCTCACTTCTCGACGGGCACCGCGTCCCCCCGCTCCCGCGCCGCCCCGGCCTTCGGTGCCCGGCGGGCGTGCACTGCCCGCCCGATTCGCCGGCCGAGCAGGAAGTAGCCGATCAGCGCACCGGTCGTGTTGAGGATCACGTCGTCCACGTCGAACGCCCGCCCCGTCACCACCGCGCCCTGCGCCATCTCCACCAGCACCATCACGAGCACCGTCAGCGCCGTCACCCGCAGCAGCCGATGCGACCTGGGCATCAGCACCGGCAACAGCAGCCCGAAGGGCACGCCGAGCAGCAGGTTGCCGCCGATCTGCTTGCACGCGGCGAGGAACGTGTAGTCCTCGGCGTACTGACGCAGGGAGGCGCCCGGTTGCAGGTTGGTGGTGACCAGGGCCTCGGACGCCTGCGAGGGCGCGAGGGTGAGCCGGGCCAGTACGGCCGAGAAGACGACAAGGCACGCAAAGGCGACCAGCATGGCCAGGGCTCTCAGTACGGCCCGCCCCCAGGACGGACGAGGTTCCGCTTCAGCTGTCATGGACACCCGCTTACCCCGCACTCCCGACCACATACCGCCCGGCGTGCGGCACACTGGACGTTTGGCCGTAGGGGCCGAGCCGCCGCAGAAAGGCCGAAACACGCGTGAATGGGCCACTCATCGTTCAAAGCGACAAGACGCTGCTCCTGGAAGTCGACCATGACCGGGCCGACGAGTGCCGCCGTGCCATCGCGCCCTTCGCCGAGCTGGAGCGCGCCCCCGAGCACATCCACACCTACCGGTTGACCCCGCTCGGCCTGTGGAACGCGCGGGCCGCCGGGCACGACGCCGAGCAGGTCGTCGACGCGCTCGTGGAGTTCTCCCGCTACCCGGTGCCGCACGCGCTGCTCGTCGACGTGGCCGAGACGATGGCCCGCTACGGCCGCCTCACCCTGTCCAAGCACCCCGTGCACGGCCTGGTGCTGACCTCCACGGACCGCCCCGTACTGGAGGAGATCCTCCGCTCGAAGAAGGTCCAGCCGCTGGTCGGCGCCCGGCTCGACCCGGACACCGTCGCCGTCCACCCGTCCGAGCGCGGCCAGATCAAGCAGACGCTGCTGAAGCTGGGCTGGCCGGCCGAGGATCTCGCCGGTTACGTCGACGGCGAGGCCCACGCGATCGACCTCGCGGAGGACGGCTGGGCGTTGCGCCCGTACCAGAAGCAGGCCGTCGAGGGCTTCTGGCACGGCGGCTCGGGAGTCGTCGTGCTGCCCTGCGGCGCGGGCAAGACGCTGGTGGGCGCGGGCGCGATGGCGCAGGCGAAGGCGACGACGCTGATCCTGGTCACGAACACCGTCTCGGCCCGCCAGTGGAAGCACGAGCTGGTGAAGCGGACCTCGCTGACCGAGGACGAGATCGGCGAGTACAGCGGTACGCGCAAGGAGATCCGCCCCGTCACCATCGCGACGTACCAGGTCCTGACGACGAAGCGGAAGGGCATCTACCCGCACCTGGAGCTCTTCGACTCCCGGGACTGGGGCCTGATCGTGTACGACGAGGTGCACCTGCTGCCCGCGCCCGTCTTCAAGTTCACGGCCGACCTCCAGGCGCGGCGGCGGCTCGGGCTCACGGCGACGCTGGTACGCGAGGACGGGCGCGAGTCCGACGTCTTCTCCCTCATCGGGCCGAAGCGCTTCGACGCCCCCTGGAAGGAGATCGAGGCGCAGGGTTACATCGCGCCCGCCGACTGTGTCGAGGTACGGGTCAACCTCACCGAGAGCGAGCGGCTCGCCTACGCGACGGCCGAGACGGAGGAGAAGTACCGCTTCTGCGCGACGACGGCGACGAAGCGGAAGGTGACGGAGGCGCTGGTGCGGAAGTTCGCCGGCCAGCAGATCCTCGTCATCGGCCAGTACATCGACCAGCTCGACGAGCTGGGCGAGCATCTGGACGCGCCCGTCATCAAGGGCGAGACGTCCAACGCGCAGCGGGAGAAGCTCTTCGAGGCGTTCCGGCAGGGCGAGATCAGTGTGCTCGTCGTGTCGAAGGTCGCGAACTTCTCGATCGACCTGCCGGAGGCGACGGTAGCGATCCAGGTGTCGGGAACGTTCGGGTCCCGGCAGGAGGAGGCGCAGCGGCTGGGACGGGTGCTGCGGCCGAAGGCGGACGGGCACAAGGCGCACTTCTACTCGGTGGTCGCGCGCGACACCATCGACCAGGACTTCGCGGCGCACCGCCAGCGGTTCCTGGCCGAGCAGGGGTACGCGTACCGGATCGTGGACGCGGACGAGCTGCTGTCGGGCGACGGCAGCGCGACGCCGTAACGGGCAGCGCCGCCCGGGGCCACGGGGCTCAGCCCGCCGCCCCGGGCCTGATCCCTGAGCGCTGGGCGACGATCGCACCCCGTCCGGCGTTCGGGGCCGCGCGGCCGAGCCGCCACGCGTACACCAGCAGCCCCACCCCCAGCAGCGGATACGGCGACGCGAACGCCTGCTGCCACCAGGGGATTTCGAGATCCAGTTCCCGGTCGTGCGGCACGATCCACATCGTCCGCGCCATGAAGACCAGCGCCACCGCCCACGCGGCCCGCCGCCGGCCCTCCCCGGCGAGCACCGCGATCAGCGGAACGCACCACACCCAGTGGTGCGACCAGCTGATCGGCGACACCAGCAGCGCCGTCACGGCGGTCGCCAGCACACCCCAGGTCTCCCAGCCCGCCCGGGCCGCCCGCCGCGCGGCCCACAGCCCGCCGGCCCCGGCCAGTACCGCCGCCACGAGCCACACCGCGCCGGGCTCGGTGGTGTGCAGTACACGGGCGAACATCCCTTGCAGCGACTGGTTGTCGACGATCCACAGCTTGCCGACCCGCCCGGTCTCGAAGATCCGCCGCGTCCAGAAGTCGATGCTGGCGTGCGGCAGCACGAGCGCGCCGAGCAGCACCGTGCCGGTGAACGACGCCACGGCGGTGACACCGGCCCGTACCCGTCCGGTGATCAGCAGGTAGACGATGAAGATCGCCGGAGTGAGCTTGATCCCGGCCGCGATGCCGAGCGCGAAGCCCTTGCCGATGGCGTCGTCCCTGCGGGAGAGGTCCCACAGGATGAGGCAGGCCAGGGCGAGGTTGATCTGTCCGAAGAGGATCGTCTGGAAGACGGGTTCGAGCCACAGGCCGACAGCGGTGGCCGCGACGATCAGTGCCGGCCGCGCCGGGAGCCGGGCGAAGCGGCAGGAGAGGTGGACGAGCAGGGCGAGGAGCACGGCGTTGCCGACACCGAAGACGATCTTGAGCGCGCCGACCGGCAGCCAGGTCGTCGGCACGAAGAGGATCGCGGCGAACGGCGGGTAGGTGGCCGGCAGTTTCCATTGGGTGACGGTGAATCCGTACAGGTCGGTGCCGTTTGCGACGGCTTCACCTTCGGCCCGGTAGACGAGCGTGTCCACCATCTGGATGCGCAGGAGTACGCAGAGTGCCGTGAGCGCGCCGATCGACAGGACCAGCAGCGCGCAGGAGAGCACGACGCCCCGCGTGGAGCCGGACGCCCAGCCAGACGTCCAGCGGCGTGGCTGGCCGCGTTGCCGCCTGCCGGCGCCGGGGGGCGGCTCGTCGGCCGTCGGGCCGACGACGGGCGTGGGGGCCGCTGCGGCGGCTGGTGAACGAGGGGGCGCGCTCCGGTGTTCCACGGCCGCGACACTAGTGGATTAGCCCGGCGGCACCCTCCGGGGCGCCCACCCGCTCAGCGGCGTCGTACGCCCGCTTCCTGGGCGTACTCACCGAGGACGATGACGCTGACCGCGGCGCGCACGAACACCTTGACGGCGCGCACGGCCGCGCCGAGCGGGTGGCCGTGATGGGTGGTGCCCATGGCGGTGGCGCCGTGGGCGGAGTTGCCGGAGGGATTTGTGGGGCCTGGGGGACCCGGGGGGCCTGGGGGACCCGGGGGGCCTGGGGTGAAGGTGGCTGCACTCATACCTCCATGATGGATTCCGGACATTGGGCGCACATCGGGCGCTGGTCTGAACTCCCGCCGCAGCCGTGTCCCTCTGCGGTCGGACCCCGACCCTGAGTACCGCGTACCGCGTACCGCGTACCGCGTACGGGCCGGGGTGGCGAGACACGCAGCGAGGCGGCCAGGAAAACCATTGGTCCCGGCCTGCCCACCGCGGCTAGAATCCCCGCTTCCCCCGCCTCCCCAGTGGAGCGCCACCGCCCGGACGGAAACCGGCCGGTCCACGCCGCGACCTCCGGAGGCACCACCATGCCCGCGCCCGCCCCCGCCGAACCCCTCGCCGCCGACCCACTGGGCCGCGAGCGCGCCCACCTCGCGGCGTCCCGCGCCGCGCTGCGCGCCATGCGCGAGGACGCCGAGGCGCTCGACATCCGCGATGTCACCGCGAACTGGGTGAACGCCGTCGTCCTCGGCGCCCAGATCGAGGAGCGCGTCAAGTCCCTCGCCGATCTCTCCCACACGCCTCTCTTCTTCGGCCGCCTCGACTACCTGCACGCGGTCGGCGCGGACCGGGCCGAGGGCGCGGAGGGCGAGCTGTTCTACATCGGCCGCCGCCACGTACACAACGCCGAGGGCGACCCCATGGTCATCGACTGGCGCGCCCCCGTCTCCCAGCCCTTCTACCGGGCGTCCAAGAAGGACCCGCTGGACGTGGGACTGCGGCGCCGCTTCGGTTACACGGGCGGCGAGCTCACGGCGTACGAGGACGAACACCTCTCCGACCCCACCGAGGCCACCCGCACCAGCAAGCTGCTCCAGCGGGAGATCGAGCGCCCCCGCGTGGGCCCGATGCGCGACATCGTGGCGACGATCCAGCCCGAGCAGGACGAGATCGTACGGTCCGGCCTGTCCGGCAGCGTGTGCGTGCAGGGCGGCCCCGGCACCGGGAAGACGGCGGTGGGCCTGCACCGGGTCGCGTACCTCCTCTACGCCCACCGGGACCGGCTCGCCCGCACCGGCACGCTCGTCATCGGCCCGAACAAGTCCTTCCTGCACTACATCGAGCAGGTGCTGCCCGCCCTGGGCGAGCTGGAGGTCAGGCAGGCCACCGTCGACGACCTGGTGGCCCCGCGCGGCGAGGTGCGTGGCGCGGACGAGGCGGACACCGCGGTGATCAAGGGCGACGCGCGGATGGCGGAGGTGCTGCGCCGCGCCCTGCGCTCGCACGTCACCGCGATCCCGACCGAACCGGTCGTCGTGGTCCGCGGGGCACGCAGGTGGCGCATCCCGGCGTACGAACTGGAGCAGATCGTCGGCGAGTTGCTCGCCCGCGACATCCGGTACGGCGCTGCGCACGACGCGCTGCCGCAGCGGATCGCCCATGCGGTGCTGGTGCGCATGGAGGAGGCGGGCGAGGCGCCGGACGACCGGGTGCAGGACGCGGTGGCCCGTAACCCGGCGGTGAAGGCGGCCGTCAAGGCGCTGTGGCCGGCGGTGGACCCGGCAAAGCTGGTGCTGCGGCTGCTGTCCGACACGGAGCTCCTGGCAGAGCACGCGGAGGGGGTCCTGACGGCGGAGGAGCAGAAGCGGATCCTGTGGGCGAAGCCGGCCAGGTCGGTGCGGGCGGCGAAGTGGTCGGCGGCGGACGTGGTGCTGCTGGACGAGGCGGCGGACCTGATCTCCCGTACGCACTCGCTCGGACACGTCGTGCTCGACGAGGCGCAGGACCTGTCGCCGATGCAGTACCGGGCGGTGGGCCGGCGCTGCTCGACGGGCTCGGCGACGGTACTGGGCGACCTGGCGCAGGGCACGACACCGTGGGCGACGACCAGCTGGGCGGAGGCGCTGCGGCACCTGGGGAAGCCGGACGCGGCGGTCGAGGAGTTGACGGCGGGCTTCCGCGTGCCGCGCGAGGTGATCGCCTACGCGTCCCGCCTGCTGCCCCACATGTCGCCGGGCCTGGCCCCCGTCTCGTCCGTCCGCGAGAGCCCCGGTTCGCTCGCGGTACGCGCGGTGGATACGGCGGCGGAGCTCCCCGACGCGGTGGTCGCGGCGTGCGAGGAGGCGTTGCGGCACGAGGGCTCGACGGGCCTGATCGCGGCCGACGCTCGCATCCCCGACCTGGCGGGGGCACTCGCCGCGGCGGGCCACGCGTACCTCTCCCCCGGCGAGGAGACGACGGCCGAGTCCCGCCTGACGCTGGTGCCGGCGTCGCTGGCGAAGGGCCTGGAGTACGACTACGTGGTGCTGGACGAGCCGGGAGCGGTGGTCTTGGGCGAACCGGACGAACGCACTGGGCTGCGCCGGCTGTACGTCGCCCTGACCCGAGCCGTCTCAGGCCTCACCATCGTCCACACCACTCCACTCCCGGCCCCGCTGGCCTAGGGGGTGTGGCGGCTAGCGGCGGCCCGGCGGGCGCTGCCGCGTGCAGGGCTCCGCTCAGGCCCATCGAGCCGTCGAGCGGGGCTCTCCCGTCCGGGGCCGGGGTACGGCATCGCAGCCGCAGCCCGCCCCGCTACGCGTCCACCGCCAGTCGCCACTCCCGCACCGCCTCCACCGAAACCCCCTCCGCCCAGCCGCCCGGCCTGGCCGCCCCGCCGATGTGAAACGCGTCGATCCCCGCCGCCCGCAGCCCCGCCACATGATCGAGCCGCAGCCCGCCCCCCACCAGGATGCGCGGCCGGTACCCCGGCTCGCCCCGCCCCGTGGCCGCCGCCTCCGCCCGTAGTACCGGCAGGCCCGCGTCCACGCCCTCCGCCGCGCCGGCGGTCAGGTAGGTGTCCAGGCCGGGCAGCTCCGCGAGATGCATACGCAGCTCCTCACGGTCCTTCGCCCGGTCGATCGCCCGGTGGAACGTCCAGCCGCATCCGTTCAGCTCGGCCACCACCCGCTCGACCGCCACCAGATCGGGGTTGCCGTCCGCGTCGAGGAAGCCCAGCACGAACTCCTCCGCCCCCTCGGCCCGCATCCCCCGAGCCACCTCCACCAGGGCCTCGATGTCACCCGCCAGGAACCCGCCGGCCAGCCGCAGCATCACGCGCAGCGGAATGTCCACCGCCGCGCGGATCCGGCCGAAGGTCTCGCGGGACGGCGTGAGCCCGTCCGCCGCCATGTCGGTGACCACCTCCAGCCGGTCCGCCCCTCCGGACTGGGCGGCGACCGCGTCCTGCGCGTCGAGGGCGATCACCTCCAGGACTGCACGCTTACTCATGGGGCCCCATTCCTTCACGACGGCCGGATGACTGAAAGGCTGCAAGGGAGAAGAACCGCTACAGGTCTAGTCCAATAGACACCCTACGGGTCGCAGCCCCGTCACCGCAGCAACACGGCCCGCCAACCCCGCCTCGCCCCCGGCGGAGTTCGCCGCAGCCACGCCCCGGCCGCCACCGCCAGCGCCGCCCCCGCCACCGGCGCCAGCAGATACGCCCACAGCATGTCGGTACGTCCCGACACCAGCGCCGGACCGAATTGCCTGGCCGGGTTGGCCGCTCCGCCCGACAGCGGCCCCAGGAAGATGATCGCGGCGGCCACGCAGCCGCCCGTCAGCGCAGGCAGCGCGGCGGACAGACGCGGTCTGGCCACCGCCGCCACGGTCAGCAGCGTCATCACCGCCACCGCCCCGCCCTCCGCGGTGAAGACCTCCGCCGCGCTCCAGCCCGCCGCCGGGCCGACGGCCGCGCTCCGTACCTCTTCGGCAGCCTCACCCCACGCCAACCGGCCGAGCGCGGCGCCGGTCGCCGAACCGGCGAGCTGCGCCACCACGAACGGCGCGACCGCGCGCCCCGGGAACACCCGCAGCAGCCACAGACCCACCGTGACGGCGGGGCTCAGGTGCCCGGCGGTGTTGTGTCGCATGGACGGGCCCATCACGGCCGCGACGATCGCGCCGAACACCAGCCCGGTCGCCACCAGTTCGGTGCGCGGACCCGGCAACAGGGGCGCCACCGGCGAGTCCGCGGCGAACAGCCACCGGACGGTCGTGACCACCGTGAACAAGAAGCCCGTGGTCAGCAGGAATTCATACCCAGCGGTACGCAGATACGAGTACGGCACGTCGTTCTCAACTCTCCGGAGAATCGCCGCGCCGACAGGAGTTAAGCGGATGGCCCGCCGATGAACAAGAGCGGGGTGGCCCATGCGCGTGCGTCGGCACAATGAGGGGCATGAACGCCACGGCCGCCACCCCCGCCGACCAGCACCCCGCCCACGACGACCTGCTCCGCCGCTGGCTGGACACGGTCCCCGCCGCGGGCGACCAGGGGGCCGACCCCCGCCCGTACGCCGAGAACCTCCTCGCCCGCTGGGCCGAGCCGCAGCGCCGCTACCACACCACCGACCACCTGCTCGCGGTCCTCACCCACCTCGACACCCTCGCGCCGCACGCCGCCGATCCCGGCCTCGTACGCCTCGCCGCGTGGTTCCACGACGCCGTCTACCGGCCCGACCGCTCCGAGAACGAGGAGCGCAGCGCCGCCCTCGCCGAGCGCGCCCTGCCCGAGCTGGGCCTGACCGAGCCCGCCACGGCCGAGGTCGCCCGCCTGGTCCGCCTCACCACCACCCACGCCCCGGCCCCCGGCGACACGAACGGCGAGGCCCTGTGCGACTCCGACCTCGCCGTCCTGGCGTCGTCGCCGCCCCGTTACGCCGCCTACGCGGCAGCGGTCCGCGAGGAGTACGCCTTCGTACCCGAGGAGGCTTTCCGCGAGGGCCGCGCCACCGTCCTGCGCGGGCTGCTGGCGCTGCCCGCCCTCTTCCGTACGCCGCACGGCCGCACCCACTGGGAGGCGCGGGCCCGCCAGAACCTCACCACCGAGCTGGAGCTGCTGGCCGCCGGGGCGGGCACGTAGGCGGCGCGGCGCGGCGGGAATGCAAGCGGCATCGGTGGTGTTCTGACCCGTCATGCCCGCCTCTGCTGATTCCTCCGACCGCAGCACCAGCCGTCCCGCCCGCACCCGCCGCACCCGCATGCCGCTCGCCGTGTACATCCTCGGCATGGCGGTCTTCGCACTCGGCACCAGCGAGTTCATGCTCTCCGGGCTGCTGCCGCCGATCGCCGACGACATGGGCGTCTCGATCCCGCAGGCCGGGCTCCTGATATCCGCGTTCGCCATCGGCATGGTCGTGGGCGCGCCCCTGCTGGCCGTGGCGACCCTGCGCCTTCCACGACGCACGACCCTGATCACCCTCATCACGGTCTTCGGCCTCGGCCAGGTCGCCGGTGCGCTGGCTCCCACGTACGAACTGCTCTTCGCCTCGCGCGTGGTGAGCGCGCTGGCGTGCGCCGGGTTCTGGGCGGTGGGGGCCGCGGTCGCCATCGCGATGGTGCCGGTGAACGCGCGGGCGCGGGCGATGGCCGTCATGATCGGCGGCCTCAGCATCGCGAACGTGCTGGGCGTACCCGCCGGGGCGTTTCTCGGCGAGCACTTCGGGTGGCGGTCGGCGTTCTGGGCGGTGGGCGCGGCCTCGGCCGTGGCCCTGGTGGGCGTGATGACCCTCATCCCGCGCATCCCGCTGCCCCAGCAGAAGCCGCAGCTGAGGCACGAACTGGCGATCTACCGCGACCGCCAGGTCTGGCTGGCGGTCACGATCACGGCGCTCGCGGCGGGCGGCGTCTTCTGCGCGTTCAGCTACCTCGCGCCGCTGCTCACCGAGGTGGCGGGGCTGGACGCGGGCTGGGTGCCGACGGTGCTTGGCCTGTTCGGGATCGGCGCGCTGGTCGGTACGACCGTGGGCGGCCGGGTCGCCGACGCGCACCTCTTCGGCGTACTGATCAGCGGCATCGCGGCCTCGACGGTCTTCCTGGTGGCGCTGGCCCTCTTCGCGTCGAGCGCGGTGGTCGCGGTGGCGCTGGCATTCCTGCTGGGCCTGTCGGCGTTCTATACGGCGCCCGCCCTCAACGCCCGCATGTTCAACGTCGCCGGCGCGGCCCCGACCCTGGCGGGAGCGACCACGACGGCCGCGTTCAACCTCGGCAACACGGGCGGCCCCTGGCTCGGCGGCACGGTGATCGACGCGGACTTCGGCTTCGCGTCGACGGCGTGGGCGGGCGCGGCGATGACTCTGCTGGCCCTGGCAGCGGTGGGCCTCGCCCTGCGCCTCCAGCGCGGCGGTGGATCACGTCTGGTGGCGGCGTCGCCGACAAGCGCGCCGGACCGCGCACCAGCCCAATCCGGCCCGCCGTCTTCCAGCCCGTCCGGCGTTTGAGGACCGGGGTCCGGGTCGGAGCCACGGCCTGGAACCCACCGCCCACTACTCCGGCGCCGGCCGCCCCTTCGGCCGCCTCAGCCCCGCATCCGTGAGCCGGCGTACGAGCTCCTTCGACCCCACCTCCACCGCCCCCGCCCGAACCGCGTCCGCGTACCGCACCTCGGGCACGTCGTAGTGGTCCCGTTCGAACGCCCGCGCCGGGCAGCCGATCGCGGCGGCGAAGGCGTGCAGTTCCTCGTACGAGACGTCGCTCACCAGGTGCGACCACATCCGCCCGTGCCCCGGCCACGTCGGCGGGTCGATGTACACCGTCACGCCAGCGCACCGACCGGCGCCACGACCACCGTCGCCTTCGCGCACACCCAGTGCGGATCCGCCCCCAGCTCCGGCTCGACCTCCAGCGCGTGCGGTTCCTCGTCCGAGCAGACCGGGCACAGCGGCCAGCGCCCGTGCCGATCCAGGAGCGCGTCCTGCACGTCCTGGGCGACCAGCCCCGTCACGTACGCCACGCCTTCGGGCCACTGCTCCGCCCACCACCGCCGGTGCGCCACCGCGTCCTCCACCAGCGACACGATGCCCGCGTCGGCGACGTGACGGGCGGCGAGATCGGCCATGACCCGGGCGCGGGCCGCGTGCAGTGCCTGTTCCAGGGGAAGGGGTGTGGCATCCATACGGCCATTGTCCCGCGCCGCGCCCTCTTCGTCCCGAGCCCTCCCCCTACCCCAGCTCGGACCGGCCGACACACGCGTCGGCGTACACCAAGGGGGGGTTGACGCCCAGGGTCCCACGAAAATATCTTTCAGTGGTGACCAATAACGTGAAGGAAATTTTCAGAGGACCGGGCGCCGCCCCACCGGCCCCGCCCGCCCCCGCCGCCCTGGCGGCCAAAGTGCGCACCCTCGCGCCCTCCATGACCCGCTCAATGCAGCGCGTCGCGGAGGCCGTCGCCGCCGACCCCGCAGGCTGCGCCGCCCTCACGGTCACCGGCCTCGCCGAACTCACCGGCACCAGCGAAGCCACCGTGGTCCGCACCGCCCGCCTACTCGGCTACCCCGGCTACCGCGACCTGCGCCTCGCGCTCGCCGGTCTCGCCGCCCAGCAGCAGTCCGGCCGGGCGCCCGCGGTGACCGCCGACATCGCGGTCGACGACCCGATAGCGGACGTCGTCACCAAGCTGGCGTACGACGAGCAGCAGACCCTCGCCGACACCGCCGCCGGCCTCGACACCGTCCAGCTCGGCGCCGCCGTGGCGGCCCTCGCGCATGCCCGCCGCATCGACATCTACGGCGTCGGCGCGTCGTCCCTCGTCGGCATGGACCTGGAGCAGAAGCTGCTGCGCATCGGCCTGATCGCGCATGCCCACACCGACCCGCACCTCGCCGTCACCAACGCCGTGCAGCTGCGCTCCGGCGATGTGGCGATAGCCATCACGCACTCCGGGTCCACCGGTGACGTCATCGAACCGCTGCGGGTCGCCTTCGACCGCGGGGCCACCACGGTCGCGATCACGGGACGCCCGGACGGACCCGTGTCGCAGTACGCCGACCACATCCTGACGACGTCGACGGCCCGCGAGAGCGAGCTGCGCCCAGCGGCCATGTCCAGTCGCACCAGCCAACTACTGGTCGTGGACTGCCTGTTCATAGGCGTGGCCCAGCGTACGTACGAGACGGCCGCACCCGCGCTCGCCGCATCGTACGAGGCCCTGGCCCACCGGCACACGCCCCGCAGCAGAAACAACAACCGTTAGCAGAGAAAGAGCCGCACATTTCATGACCTCCACCAGCACGAACACGAACCCGGGCACGGACGACGCCTCCGCATCCCCTTCCAGCCCCGCCCCCACCTCCACCCCCGCCTATGGCGAACTGCGCGCCGAGCTGGCCACGCTCACCACCGAGGCGTTCCGCCCGGAGCTCGCCGAGATCGACCGGCTCCCGACGGCCGAGATCGCCCGCATCATGAACGGCGAGGACCGCACCGTCCCCGACGCGGTCGCCGCGCGGCTCCCCGAGATCTCGGCCGCGATCGACGCGGCCGCCGAGCGGATGGCACGCGGCGGACGCCTGATCTACGCGGGCGCGGGCACGGCGGGGCGGCTCGGCGTGCTGGACGCGAGCGAGTGCCCGCCGACCTTCAACACCGACCCTTCCGAGGTCGTCGGCCTGATCGCGGGGGGCCCGTCCGCGATGGTCAAGGCGGTGGAAGGCGCGGAGGACTCCAAGGAGTTGGCGGCCACGGACGTGGACTTGCTCGGTGTCACCGAGAACGACACGGTCATCGGCATCTCGGCCTCCGGCCGCACCCCGTACGCGATCGGCGCCGTCGAGCACGCCCGTACCCGCGGGGCGCTCACCATCGGCCTGTCCTGCAACGCGGACAGCCCACTGGCGGGCGCCGCCGAGCACGGCCTGGAGGTCGTGGTCGGCCCCGAACTCCTCACCGGCTCGACGCGCTTGAAGGCGGGCACGGCCCAGAAGCTCGTCCTCAACATGATCTCGACGATCGCGATGATCCGGCTGGGCAAGACGTACGGAAACCTGATGGTGGACGTCCGCGCCTCCAACGAGAAGCTGCGGGCCCGCTCGCGCCGCATCGTGGCCCTGGCGACGGGCGCCGGGGACGCCGAGATCGAGGCGGCTCTCACCGCAACGGACGGCGAGGTCAAGAACGCCATCCTGGTCATCCTGGCCGACGTGGACGCCCCCACGGCAGCCACCCGCCTGGCAACCGCCACCGGCCACCTCCGCCAGGCCCTGACAACACCTCCCACCATCCCCTGACCCACCCCCAGCCCGTCCGGCGTGGTGAGGACCCTCCCAGCCCGTCCGGCGTGGTAAGGACCTTCCCAGCCCGTCCGGCGTTTGAGGACACCCTCCAGCCCGTCCGGCGTTTGAGGACACCCTCCAGCCCGTCCGGCGTTTGAGGACCGGGGTCCGGGGCGGAGCCCCCGGTTCCCCCAACACACCCGCACCGCACAGCAAGGCACCAACCCCCCATGACAGAGAACAAGAACCGCGCCACCGCCGCAGCGATCCTCCCCCTGGTAGGCGGCGCAGCGAACGTCGCGTCCATCGCCCACTGCATGACCCGCCTCCGCCTGGCCCTGCGCGACCGCACGCTCGTCCAGGACGAAGCCCTGAAGGCGCTCCCCGCCGTCATGGGCGTGGTCGAGGACGACACGTACCAGATCGTGCTCGGCCCCGGAACCGTCGCCCGCGTCACCCCCGAGTTCGAGGCCCTGGTCGAGGCCCTGGTCGAGGAGGAGCGCGCGGCCGCACCCGCGCGCGAACCCGCGCCCACCCTCACGCCCGCCGCCGACGGACTGGCCGCCCAAGGCGCAGCGATCAAGGCCCAGCAGAGGGCGAAGAACGCCACCCCCTTCAAGCTCTTCCTCCGGAAGATCGCGAACATCTTCGTCCCCCTGATCCCCGCCCTCATCGGCTGCGGCATCATCTTTGGCCTCAACGGCCTGATGATCAACCTCGGCTGGCTGCCCGCAGTAACCCCCGCCCTGGCCGCCATCGCCTCCGGCTTCATGGCGCTGATCGCCGTCTTCGTCGGCTTCAACACGGCGAAGGAGTTCGGCGGTACGCCGATCCTGGGCGGCGCGGTCGCCGCGATCATCGTCTTCCCGGGGGTCGCGAACATCGACGCGTTCGGCCAGTCCCTCGCCCCCGGCCAGGGCGGCGTGCTCGGCGCCCTCGGCGCGGCAGTCCTCGCCTCGTACGTCGAGAAGTGGTGCCGCAGATGGGTCCCCGAAGCCCTGGATGTCCTCGTGACCCCCACCCTCACGGTCCTCGTCTCCGGCCTGGTCACCATCTTCGGCCTGATGTTCGTGGCCGGTGAGATCTCCTCCGCCATCGGCGACTTCGCGAACTGGCTGCTGGCCACCGGCGGGGCGTTCGCGGGCTTCGTACTCGGCGGGCTGTTCCTGCCCCTGGTCATGCTCGGCCTGCACCAGGCCCTGATCCCGATCCACACCACGCTCATCGAGCAGCAGGGCTTCACCGTCCTGCTCCCTGTCCTGGCCATGGCAGGCGCGGGCCAGGTCGGCGCGGCGGCGGCCGTCTACTTCCGCCTCCCCCGCAACACCTCGATCCGCCGCACCATCAAATCCGCACTCCCCGCCGGTTTCCTGGGCGTGGGCGAGCCCCTCATCTACGGCGTCTCGCTCCCGCTGGGCCGCCCGTTCATCACCGCGTGCGTCGGTGGCGCGTTCGGCGGCGGCTTCGTCGGCCTGCTCAACCAGCTCGGCGACTCGGTCGGCTCCACGGCCATCGGCCCGTCCGGCTGGGCGCTGTTCCCCCTGGTCGACGGCAACAAGGGCCTCGGCACGACCATCGCGATCTACGCGGCAGGCCTGCTCATCGGTTACGTCGCGGGCTTCCTCGCCACCTACTTCTTCGGCTTCAGCAAGCAGATGCTCACCGACCTCAACACCGACCCCGCCGCCGAAACGCTCTCACCCCCGACCCACACCACCGCCCCCGGCGCCCCCACCCCGGGCAATCCGCAAAAAGAACCCGCGGCGCTCTGACACAGCCACCCGACGGCACGAGCAGCCGTGCCGGCCCGGCAACACCGAGCGTCTGGTAGACCTCCAGCTCCTCGGGCAGGTTCTTGTACAACCCGCGCTGCACCTTCGCCGCGATGCCGTTGTGGTGAGCTCGCACGGCTGGGCAGGACAACCGCAGATCGGCAGATCTGCGGCGTTGCCTCGCTCTCCTCACCGTCCCACGATCGGGTGACGCACGCACCGAACTGGCCCCGCCCGCGGCCCCTTAATCTTCCTTCGGCCGCCGCCACTGGTGCGCCCGCCGGCCCCCCGCCGCCTCCGTCACCGTCTCGGCGATACGCGCGGCCCGTGTCTGCGGCTTCTCCGCGTTGCCGATCCACTCCAGGATGGCGCGCCTGACCGAGCGCGGAAAGCCGTCCCACTGCGCTCGCGCCATGCCGTCCGCGTCCAGCGCCTTCGCCAGGTCGTCCGGTTCGGTGAGCTGCTCGACCTGGTCCAGGGCCGTCCACCGGCCGCTCACCTTGGCGATCTCCACCGCCGCGAGGCCACCCGGCTGCATCAGTCCCGCCGCTTCGAGCCGTTCGACACGCTCCTTGTTCAGGCGCGACCAGGCGCTGGCCGGCTTCCGGGGCGCCATGTACAGCATCGACCGGTGGTCATCGAGGCTGCGCTGCACGCTGTCGATCCAGCCGAAGCAGAGCGCCTCTTCCACGATCTCTTCGTACGTGAGCGTGCGCGCGAGGCCCTTGTCGAAGACGAGCCAGATGCTGCCCGAGGCCGCGGCGTTCGTCATGAGCCACTGGCGCCACGCGGGGCGGTCCTTGACATAGACCTGCTCGGTGTCAGGACCAGGCATGGCCGGGCTCGTAACGGCCGAAGCTCCACTCGTAGCCCTCCGGATCGAGCACCCGCGCCCGGCGCGACCCCCACGCGGTGGATTCGGGCGGGAACACGCCGGTGCCGCCGGCCGCGATGGCCCGGTCGTAGAACCCGCCCACGGCATCGACCCGGATGTACAGCCCATGCCCCACGGACCGCTCCTTGAGCACGGCGGTCGAGTACTCCTCGTCCTGGCTGGCCAGCATGACCACCACGTCCCCGAGGCGCAGCTCCGCGTGGGCCACCAGGCCTTCGTCGCCGTCCTGGCGCGTGACCGTCTCGAAGCCCAGTGCTGAAAGCCACTCGATCGCGGCGGGCGCGTCCCGGTAGCTCAGATAGGCGAACAGCGCGGGCGGCTTCTCAGGCATGGCATCCGCTCCTCGGGCTTTCGGCTCCTCAGCTCCTGTTCGTACTGCCAACAGCAACGTAAGAGCGCCCCCGGAGCCCGGCAAGTCGAGCGGCGCCCGAGGAGGCCGAGGACGCCCGGCGCACGGCGTCGGGCCCGGCAGAAGTCACTGCCGGGCCCGATACGACATCGCGCGGGGGTATCAGCGCTGTGTCAGTGCTTGAAGATGTCCTTCATCTTTTCCTTCGCCTGGCGCGCGTCGCCCTTGGCCTGCTCGGTCCGGCCCTCGGCTTCCATGGAGTCGTTGCCGACGGTCCGGCCGGTGGTTTCCTTCACCTTGCCCTTGGCCTGCTCGACCTTCGCCTTGCCCTTTTCGTCACTCACAACGCTCACGTCCTGCCGGTGGTCGGAAAAGTGGACACCCTACGTGTGACCGCCACACCCCCTGTCCAAACAGCGCCAATCCATCCGACCTGCGTTTGCGGAGAAGCGCCGCACCGGATCTCTCCGTCGTGCCAGTCACCGGTCGGCCTCAGCCCGCAGGCAGTGGCGACGGCCGCGGATGCCCGGTGCTCGGGGTGGATGTGGGCCACTACGGTCCCCACGCCCCGCTCGCTGAGCCAGGCCACGAGCCACCGCGCCGCTTCGGTGGCGATGCCCCGCCCCTGCCACGGGGTGCCCACCACCCACGAGATCTCGGCGACCGCACCCCCCGTGAGCAGTACGCGTGATCGTCGCTCCACGTAAAGCGACGCCGACGGCGACGGCGACAACTGCCTCGAGTGGCCGACGGTCACCCCGGTCGCCGCGCCGCCGCCGCACCTCAACCCGAGAGGAACCACGCATGACCGTTCAGCCCGTCCGTGCCAGAGGCGGGGCACGATGTAGGGGAGGAGGCGACGCCATGACCCCCAGCAGCACCGACCACGCCCAGATGACCATTGATGAATTCGAACAGATCGCCCGCAATGCCCCCGAGACCGTGAAGCTCGAATTCATCAAGGGAAAGCTAGAGGTCAAGCCCGTGCCGGATCAGCTTCACGGAGCCATCGTGATGTGGCTGCTTCGACAGTGCATGCAGCACCGCCCAGAGCTGGCGTTGTACCCGGAACAGGGTCTGGAGGTGGAGACCTACCGCAAGGGCCGCGCACGTGCGGACGGTGCTCTGGCACCGCTCGACCACTTCGTCGATCAGGAGGGCGAGTGGGCGCGCCCTGACGGCGTACTGATGGCCGTCGAGGTCACCTCCCAAGACTCCGACACCGATCGCCGCGACCGTATCGAGAAGCGCGACGGCTACGCGGCGGCGAGCATCCCCGTCTACCTCCTCATCGACCGCGACGCCGACACACTCACCGTGTACAGCGAGCCGGAGCGCGGGACCTACCAGCAGCGCCTCTCGTATGCGTACGGCGAGTCGGTCAAGCTCCCCGATCCGGTGGGCATCACCCTGGAGACCGGGAAGCTCAAGGACTACGCCCACTGAAACGCCGGAGGGCGGCACCCCTCCTTCCGTGCGGAAAGAGACGTGCCGCCCTCTGGCGTGTACAGCGGTGAAGCGGTGAAGCTGTGGAGCTACTGAGCCGTGGCTCAGAAGTCCATGTCGCCGCCCGGCATGCCGCCGCCCGCGGGGGCACCGGCCTTCTCGGGCTTGTCGGCGATGACGGCCTCCGTGGTGAGGAACAGCGCGGCGATCGACGCGGCGTTCTGCAGCGCGGAGCGCGTGACCTTCGCCGGGTCGAGGATGCCCTCGGCGATCATGTCGACGTACTCGCCGGTCGCGGCGTTCAGGCCGTGACCGATGGGAAGGTTGCGCACCTTCTCGACGACGACGCCACCCTCAAGACCACCGTTGACGGCGATCTGCTTGAGCGGGGCCTCCAGCGCGAGCTTCACGGCGTTGGCGCCGGTCGCCTCGTCGCCCGTCAGGTCCAGCTTCTCGAAGACGGCCGTGGCCTGCAGCAGCGCAACGCCACCACCGGCGACGATGCCCTCCTCGACGGCAGCCTTCGCGTTGCGCACCGCGTCCTCGATGCGGTGCTTGCGCTCCTTGAGCTCGACCTCAGTGGCGGCACCGGCCTTGATGACGGCCACGCCGCCGGCCAGCTTCGCCAGGCGCTCCTGGAGCTTCTCGCGGTCGTAGTCCGAGTCGGAGTTCTCGATCTCGGCACGGATCTGGTTGACGCGACCCTGGACCTGGTCGCTGTCACCGGCGCCGTCGACGATCGTCGTCTCGTCCTTGGTGATGACGACCTTGCGTGCGCGGCCCAGCAGGTCGAGACCCGCGTTCTCCAGCTTGAGGCCGACCTCCTCGGAGATGACGGTGCCACCGGTGAGGATGGCGATGTCGCCGAGCATGGCCTTGCGGCGGTCACCGAAGCCCGGGGCCTTGACGGCGACGGACTTGAAGGTGCCACGGATCTTGTTGACGACGAGCGTGGACAGCGCCTCGCCCTCGACGTCCTCCGCGATGATCAGCAGCGGCTTGCCCGACTGCATGACCTTCTCCAGCAGCGGAAGGAGGTCCTTCACGTTGGAGATCTTGGAGTTGACGATCAGGATGTACGGGTCGTCGAGCGACGACTCCATGCGCTCCATGTCGGTGGCGAAGTACGCCGAGATGTAGCCCTTGTCGAAGCGCATGCCCTCGGTGAGCTCAAGCTCAAGACCGAAGGTCTGCGACTCCTCGACGGTGATGACGCCTTCCTTGCCGACCTTGTCCATCGCCTCGGCGATGAGCTCGCCGATCTGCGTGTCGGCGGCGGAGATGGAGGCGGTCGAAGCGATCTGCTCCTTGGTCTCCACGTCCTTGGCCTGCTCAAGGAGAGCGGCGGAGACGGCCTCGACGGCCTTCTCGATGCCGCGCTTGAGGGCCATCGGGTTGGCGCCGGCGGCGACGTTGCGCAGGCCCTCACGGACCAGGGCCTGGGCGAGGACAGTCGCGGTCGTCGTGCCGTCACCGGCAACGTCGTCGGTCTTCTTCGCGACTTCCTTGACCAGCTCGGCGCCGATCTTCTCGTACGGGTCCTCGAGCTCGATCTCCTTGGCGATGGAAACACCATCGTTGGTGATCGTGGGGGCGCCCCACTTCTTCTCGAGGACGACGTTACGGCCCTTGGGGCCGAGGGTGACCTTGACGGCGTCGGCGAGCTGGTTCATCCCGCGCTCGAGACCGCGCCGTGCCTCCTCGTCGAACGCGATGATCTTGGCCATGTGAAGTGGTCCTCCCGGACTGGGGTGGAATGCGAGGACCGGAGGGCGCCCGCGACGGACGGCCTGCGACGCCGTGTGGTTCCTTGCCCCACCCGGCCTGCGGGCCTCGCCTACCCAGTCCTTCTGTCACTCTCACTGGGAGAGTGCTAATGCCAATGATTAGCACTCGACCCCTTCGAGTGCAAGCGTCCCCAGCGAAGACCACACGCGTGAAGGGCCCGTACCCCGAGAGGTACGAGCCCTTCATGCGTGAGTGCGTCGGTGGCCGATCGCGCCGAGATCAGACGGCGAGCTTGACCATGTCCGCCTGCGGACCCTTCTGGCCCTGCGAGATCTCAAATTCGACTCGCTGACCTTCTTCAAGGGTGCGGTACCCGTCCATCTGGATCGCGCTGTAGTGGACGAAAACATCCGCACCACCGTCGACCGCGATGAAGCCGTACCCCTTCTCCGCGTTGAACCACTTGACGGTGCCCTGAGCCATGCCTAACTCCCCTATTACTGGCCCTTGCACAGGCCCGCACTTCGCGGACCCGGGTCAGACCTCTACACCCCAACCAGCCCTCCAGCAGGAGGGGGTGTGCGCCGGAACGCGTCGACCGCCGCTGAATGTATCTGCCCAACTGCCCTCTGCAACAGGTCAATCGGACGAGAAATCTGGGCAGGGCTGAACACCCGAAGGGGGAGAATGTGGCGGAGTCCGGGGCAAGTCGGGTCGGACAAGGCGCGCAATAGCGGCAATTGACTCTGGTGATTTGGCTGTTTCTTGTCGCGCGGGACCGCATTCTCATATGCGCCGGGCACAAGCAGCGGGAGGGCCTTCCCCGACTCTACCGCGCTCAACCATGCAGAATTGCCCCCTCCGCCTGTGTCACGGAGAGGGCAATCGGCGTTGCTGTGCGTCGTTCGGCGGTGGCTGGCGCGTCGGCCGGGGCGGGGTCAGCCGCCGGCGACGGCCGGGATGATCGAGACGCCCGCGCCGTCCGGCGTGGCGGTCTCCAGGCCCTGCTCGAAGCGCACGTCGTCGTCGTTGACGTACACGTTCACGAAGCGGCGCAGCTTGCCCTGGTCGTCCAGGACGCGGGCCGCGATGCCCGTGTGGTTGTTCTCCAGATCGGCGATGACGTCGGCGAGGGTCTTGCCCTCGGCCGCGACCTCGGCCTTGCCGCCCGTGTACGTACGGAGGATCGTCGGGATACGAACATTGACACTCATGCGAGTCCAGCCTCTCGGAAAGAGTCCAGGTTGGGGCGGATGACGGCGGACTGGCCCGTGGTCGGGGCCACCGCCTCAAGGGTCTTCAGGCCGTCGCCCGTGTTCAGCACGACGGTGGTGAGGGACGGGTCGAGGAGACCGGCGTCGATCAGCTTCTTCGTCACGCCGACGGTCACACCGCCCGCGGTCTCCGCGAAGATGCCCTCGGTCTCGGCCAGCAGCTTGATCGCGTCCACGACCTGCTCGTCGTTGACGTCCTCGACCGCGCCGCCGGTGCGCCGGGCGATGTCCAGGACGTACGGGCCGTCGGCCGGGTTGCCGATCGCGAGCGACTTGGCGATGGTGTTCGGCTTCTGCGGGCGCACGACGTCGTGCCCGGCCTTGAAGGCCGTCGACACCGGGGAGCAGCCTTCGGCCTGGGCGCCGAAGATCTTGTACGGCTTATCCTCGACGAGGCCCAGCGCGATGAGCTCCTTGAGCCCCTTGTCGATCTTCGTGAGCTGCGAGCCGGAGGCGATCGGGATGACCAGCTGGTCCGGCAGCTGCCAGCCGAGCTGCTCGCAGATCTCGTAGGCGAGGGTCTTGGAGCCCTCGCCGTAGTACGGGCGCAGGTTGACGTTGACGAAGCCCCAGCCCTCGCCGAGCGGGTCGCCGATGAGCTCGGAGCAGAAGCGGTTCACGTCGTCGTAGTTGCCCTCGATGCCGACGAGCTCGCCGCCGTACACCGCGGCCATGATGACCTTGCCCTGCTCCAGGTCGTGCGGGATGAACACGCAGGAGCGGAAGCCGGCCCGCGCGGCGGCGGCGCCGACCGCGCCGGCCAAGTTGCCGGTGGAGGAGCAGGAGAGGGTGGTGAATCCGAAGGCGCGGGCGGCCTCGACGGCGATCGCGACGACACGGTCCTTGAAGGAGTGCGTCGGGTTGCCGGAGTCGTCCTTGACGTACAGGCCGCCGGTTACGCCCAGCTCGCGGGCCAGGTTGTCGGCCTTGACGAGCTTGGTGAAGCCGGGGTTCAGGCTGGGCTTGGACGCCACGTCGGCGGGGACGGGCAGCAGGGGCGCGTACCGCCAGATGTTGTCGGGACCGGCCTCGATCTGCTTGCGCAGCGCCTCCGCGTCTCCGAGGGGGAGGTCGTAGGCGACTTCGAGCGGGCCGAAACAGGAAGAACACGCGAAGATCGGGCCGAGTTCGAAACGTTCGCCGCACTCGCGGCAGGAAAGCGCGGTGGCGGGGCCCAGGTCTACGGGCAGGGAATGCGTGGCATTGGCGTTGGCGTCGGTTGCGACAGTCTGCACAGCCATGATGGCGAGGCCCTTTCTCCTCATCTTCCCCACGACGCATTTCGCCGTGAGACGGAATTGGCACCGTCCCCACCGTTACCTCGCGGTCGGCGGAATGGTTGCCGGGACTTCAACGGGCCGTTCCCTCTGTCCCTCTGGATGAGCGCTATGGCACCGGACGACAGACCCGATGCATTTGTTTCGCGCGGCGACCCCGACATGCGGGCGCCCTCCGCGTTGTTCAAGACTGTAACGGAAGGCATGGGCGGTTGAGACAGTCGTCCGCACCGCGAGATGGATCACCTTGAGAGGGGCAAGCGCGTGCTGGAAGAGGTGGAGCGCTGGCTGGACCTGCGGTCCTGGTCGGCGGCCGACCGCACGCCGGACCGGCTGATCGCGGCCAAGGCCGGGCGCGGCGCCACCGTCAGTGTCGTGCTGCCCGCCCTGGACGAGGAGGCGACGGTCGGCGAGATCGTCACCGCGATACGCCGCGACCTGATGGCCGGCGGACCGCTGCCGCTCGTCGACGAACTGGTGGTCGTCGACTCCGGCTCCACGGACCGCACGGCGCGGGTGGCGGCGGCGGCCGGGGCGCGGGTCGTGCACCGCGACGCGATCCTGCCGCGGGTGCCGACCGTGACCGGCAAGGGCGAGGTGCTGTGGCGGTCGCTGCTGGTCACCAGCGGTGACATCGTGTGCTTCATCGACGCGGACCTGAAGGACTTCTCGTCGTCGTTCGTGTCCGGGATCGTCGGGCCGCTGCTGACCGATCCGGATGTGCAGTTCGTGAAGGCGATGTACGACCGGCCGCTCGGCGCGTCGGCCGGCCAGGGGGGCCGGGTGACGGAGCTGGTGGCCCGCCCGCTGCTGAACCTGCACTGGCCGCAGCTCGCCGGGTTCGTGCAGCCGCTGGGCGGCGAGTACGCGGTACGGCGCTCGCTGCTGGAGCGGCTGCCGTTCCCGGTGGGGTACGGGGTGGAGCTGGGGCTGCTCGTCGACGCGCTGCACACCGTGGGGCTGGAGGCGCTGGCGCAGGTCGACGTCGGGGAACGCAGGCACCGTCACCAGGACGGGCAGGCGCTGGGCCGGATGGCCGCGGCGATCTACCGGACCGCCCAACTGCGGCTTTCGCGTGGGCACTTGGTGCGGCCCGCGCTCACCCAGTTCGAACGGGGCGAGCACGGGTTCGTACCGCGCACGCACGCGGTGGACACGGAGGAGCGGCCGCCGATGCGGGAGATCGCGGAGTACGCGGCGCGCCGGGCGGCGTGACGGACGGGACAGGCGGGCGGGACGGGCGGGCGGGCGGGACGGGCGGGCGGGCGGGACAGCCGGGCGGGCGTACGGGACAGGCGGGCGTGACCGTACGCACGTTTGGGGGGCGGGGCGACGGGCTAGGTTTCGGCACATGGTCTCCGCGCATGCTGCACAGGTTGCTGCCCAGGTTCTCGTCGCTTCCAATCGCGGCCCCGTCTCGTACACGCTCGGGAAGGACGGGTCGCTCGACGCCAAGCGCGGCGGGGGCGGGCTGGTCTCCGGCCTGTCGGCGATCGGGCAGGACGCCGATTCGCTGTGGGTGTGCTCCGCGCTGGGGGAGGGCGACCGGGAGGCGGTACGGCGCGGGGTGGGTGAGCCGGGCGTACGGATGCTGGACATCGACGCGGCCACGCACGCCGACGCGTACAACGGCATCGCGAACTCCGTGCTTTGGTTCGTCCACCACCTGCTCTACCAGACGCCGCTGGAGCCCGCCTTCGGCACGGAGTTCCGGCGCCAGTGGGCGGCGTACGAGTCGTACAACCGCGCCTTCGCGCAGGCCCTGGCGGCGGAGGCGGCGCCGGGGGCGGCGGTGCTGGTGCAGGACTACCACCTGTGCCTGGTGCCCGGCATGCTGCGCGAGCTCCGCCCCGACCTGCGGATCGGGCACTTCTCGCACACGCCGTGGGCGCCCGTCGACTACTTCCGGCTGCTGCCAAACGACATCGCCCGGCAGCTGCTGCGCGGGCTGCTCGGCGCGGACCGGGTGGCGTTCCTGACCCGGCGCTGGGCGGACGCGTTCGAGGCGTGCGCGACAGATGTGCTGGGCGCGGACGCCCTGGACGGGACGGCGGTGGGGGTGCACGGGCTCGGCGCCGACGCGGACTTCCTGCGGGAGCGGGCGCACCGGGCGGACGTGGAGGAGTGGCTGGGGCGGCTGCGGGAGCGCGTCGGGGCGGACCGGAAGACGATCGTGCGGGTGGACAGGACGGAGCTGTCCAAGAACATCGTGCGCGGGCTGCTCGCGTACCGGCAGTTGCTCGCGGAGCGGCCCGAGTGGGTCGGGCGGGTCGTGCACATCGCGTTCGCGTATCCGTCGCGGCAGGATCTGGCGGTGTACCGCGACTACACGGAGTCGGTACGGCGCCTCGCCCAGGAGATCAACGCGGAGTACGGGACGGACGGCTGGCAGCCGGTGCTGCTGGAGGTGGACGACGACTTCGCGCGGTCGCTGGCGGCGTATCGGATGGCGGACGTGGCGCTGGTCAATCCCATCCGGGACGGCATGAACCTCGTGGCGAAGGAGGTACCGGTCGTCTCCGACGAGGGGTGCGCGCTGGTGCTGTCGCGCGAGGCGGGGGCGTACGAGGAGCTGGGCGCCGACGCGCTCGTGGTGAACCCGTACGACGTGACGGCCACGGCGGCGGCGTTGCACGCGGGGCTCGTGATGGAGCGGGGGGAGCGGGCGGAGCGCACGAAGCGGCTGGCTGCGGCGGCGACGGCGCTGCCGCCGGCGGCGTGGTTCCTGGAGCAGTTGGACGCGCTGCGCGAGGCGTAGGGGCGGGCCCTGCTGGGGGGTGTTCCCCTTCCCGCCGCTTCCCGCTGCTTCCCGCTGCTTCCCGCTGCTTCCCGCTGTGGGATCGTGCGGCTCCGGCGCGCGGGGCGCCACCCCGGACCCCCGGCCGCCCTTCGGGCGTTGCCCTCAAACGCCGGACGGGCTGGATATCGCCGCCTGCGGCGGCGGTCAGGCCCGTCCGGCGCTCGCGGACAGGGCGGTGAGCAGGGCCACCACTCCCGAGGGGCCGTCCACCACCAGGTCCGCGCGCTCCGCGAGGGCCCGTACCTCCGTGCCACTGCTGACCAGGAGCCCCCGTACTCCCTCCGTCCGCAGCTTCTCCACAGCCGAGAACGCGGCGAGGTCTCCCAGGTCGTCCCCCGCGTACAACACGACGCTCGCGCCCGTTTCGCGTACGTACTCCGTCAGTGCCACGCCCTTGTCCATGCCAGGCGGGCGCAACTCCAGGACCAGGCGGCCCGGTTCGACCATCAGGCCGTGGCGGGCGGCGAGTTCCGCGAGCGGGCCGCGCAGCGACTCGAACGCCGTTACCGGATCGGCCGCCCGGCGCGTGTGCACGGCGACGGCCTGACCCTTCTCCTCTATCCAGGAGCCGCGCCACGCCCCGATGCCCTCCAGGAAGCCTGGCAGTTCGGCGCGGACCGCCTGTACGCCGGGGTGCGCGGCGGGGGCGCGGACCGTGCCGGTGGCGGCGTCCCAGCGCTCGGAGCCGTAGTGGCCGAGGACGACGAGCTGTTCGAGGCCGGGGACCGAGGCGAAGCCCCCGTAGCGGACGGCGACGGCCGCCGGGCGGCCCGTGACCACGGCCACCGAGCCGACGTACGGCGCCAGCGCCGCCAGCGCCGGTACCGCGCCGGGGTGGGCGCGGGCCTGTTCCGGGTCGGGGACGATGTCGGCGAGCGTGCCGTCGAAGTCGAGGGCGACCACGGCCTGTTCGGGCGCGGCCAGCAGCGCGGCGAGGCCGTCGCGGCCGGCGGGGGTCGCGGGTGTGAAGTCGGTCGGCAGGGGGTGCGGTTGGCTGCCCATGCGCCCGACCCTACCGGCGTACGCCCGAGTGCACACGGCCGTCGCTCAGCGGCGTTCGCGCCGGGCGTCGCGCACCCGGCGCAGCCGGTTGACCGTGACCGGGTCGTGGGCCAGGGCGCGCGGGTCGTCGAGGACGGCGTTCAGGAGCTGGTAGAAGCGCGTCGGCGAGACCCCGAGCTGCTCCCGGATCGCCCGCTCCTTGGCCCCCGGCGCCGGCCAGGACCGGCGCTCGACGGCGAGCACGGCCCGGACGATGCGGTCCCGCTCGGAGGGCTGCGGGAGAGGGGCGTCGTCGGGGGCTGGGGCGTCGTCGGAGGCTTCGGACATGGCGCCAGTCTAGGACTCCGGGGCGTCGGGACCCTGGGCCGTCGGGACCCCGGGCGGGCGGGCCCCTACTCGGCGTTCTCCTCTACCGCGCCTCGCGCCTGATCGCGCCGAGCGTACCGGCCGGGTCGCCGCCCGGGCCGACCGCCGCGCCTATCTGCTTCTTGATCTTCTCGCTGACGCTCGCCCACGTCTTTGGGGGCCTTGAGACCGAGACCGACCGTCGGACCGTCTGAGGAGAACAGCGGAGCAGGCGGCTGCTGGCCCCGAAGGGTCCGCAACACTTCGCCCACCGCTCGCCCGCCGCTGTCCCGGGCCCCTCGCCCGACACTCCCACCGAAGTGGACTAGACCTTTCTCGGGTCCACGCGCGAGACTGTCCTCGTGAGACACGTCATCGCCCTCGATGTGGGCGGCACCGGAATGAAGGCCGCGCTCGTCGGCGCGGACGGCGCACTGCTGTACGAGGCACGCCGGGCCACCGGCCGGGAGCGGGGGCCGGAGGCCGTCGTCGCGTCGATCACCGCCTTCGCCGCCGAGCTGCGCGCGTACGGCGAGAAGACGTACGGGCAGAGCGCCTCCGCCGCCGGAGTGGCCGTGCCCGGCATCGTCGACGCCAAGAACGGCATCGCCGTGTACGCCGCCAACCTCGGCTGGCGGGACGTACCGCTGCGCGCGATGCTCAGCCGGACGCTGGACAGCGTGCCCGTCGCCCTCGGCCACGACGTGCGCACCGGCGGCCTCGCCGAGGGGCGCGTCGGGGCGGGCCGGGGCACCGACCGGTTCCTGTTCGTACCGCTGGGCACCGGGATCGCGGGCGCCATCGGCATCAACGGCGCCATCGAGGCAGGGGCCCACGGCTACGCCGGCGAGATCGGCCACATCGTCGTACGTCCCGGCGGACCCGTGTGCGGGTGCGGCCAGCGGGGGTGCCTGGAGCGCCTCGCCTCCGCCTCCGCCGTGTCCGCCGCCTGGGCGGCCGCCTCCGGGGACCCGGACGCCGACGCCGCCGACTGCGCGAAGGCCGTCGCGTCCGGCGACCCTCGGGCCGAGAAGGTGTGGCAGGAGGCGGTCGACGCGCTCGCCGACGGCCTGCTCACCGCGCTCACCCTGCTGGACCCGCGCACGCTGATCATCGGTGGCGGACTCGCGGAGGCCGGGGAAACCTTGTTCACACCACTGCGCGCGGCCGTCGCGGAACGCGTCACGTTCCAGAAGCTGCCCCGCATCGTTCCCGCGGCCCTCGGGGACACCGCCGGATGCCTGGGGGCGGGCCTGCTCGCCTGGGACCTGCTCGACACGGAATCCACAGAAGCCACGGAGGTATCCGCCTGATGGCCGGACGCGCTGCAACCAAGGTTCTCTCCGGCGCCCGGGTGGTGCTGCCCACCGGGACCGTCGACGGCGGCCGGGTCATCGTCGTGGGCGGCCGCATCGCCGGCGCCGCCCCGGCGGACGCCCCCGCCCTGGACCTGTCCGGCCACTGGATCGTGCCCGGCTTCGTCGACATGCACGTGCACGGCGGCGGCGGCGCGTCGTTCACCTCCGGCACCGCCGAGGACGTGCTCCGCGGCGTACGGACGCACCGCGAGCACGGCACGACGACCATCGCCGCCTCCATGGTGACCGGCGAGATGGACACCCTGGCCCGGCAGGCCGCGCTGCTCGCCGAGCTGGTCCAGCAGGGCGACCTGGCCGGCATCCACTTCGAGGGCCCGTTCATCTCGCCGTGCCGCAAGGGCGCGCACAGCGAGGACCTGCTGCGCGACCCCGACCCGGCCGAGGTGCGCAAGCTGGTCGACGCCGCGCACGGCACGGCGAAGATGTTCACCCTCGCGACGGAGCTGCCCGGCGGCATCGAGTCGGTGCGGCTGCTCGCCGAGCACGGCGTGATCGCCGCGATCGGCCACACGGACGCGACGTACGAGCAAACCGTCCAGGCCATCGACGCGGGCGCCACCGTCGCGACGCACCTCTACAACGCGATGCCCGGCCTCGGCCACCGCACGCCGGGGCCGATCGCCGCACTCCTGGAGGACGAGCGGATCACGGTCGAGCTGATCAACGACGGCACGCACCTGCACCCGGCCGCGCTGGAGCTGGCTTACCACCGGGCGGGCTCGGAGCGGGTCGCGTTCATCACGGACGCCATGGACGCGGCGGGCTTCGGCGACGGCACGTACCACCTCGGCCCGCTGAAGGTCGACGTGCGCGGTGGCGTCGCGCGGCTCGCTGAGGGCGGCTCGATCGCCGGCTCCACGCTCACCCTGGACACCGCGTTCAAGCGCGCCGTGACCGTCGACGACATCCCGGTCGACGACGTCGTACGGTCCATCTCCGCCAACCCGGCGCGGCTGCTCGGCGTCGACGACCGGGTCGGCTCGCTGGAACCGGGCAAGGACGCGGACCTGGTGGTGCTGGACGCGGACTTCACGCTCAAGGGCGTGATGCGCAAGGGTGACTGGGTGATTGAGCCCAAGTAACCACAACTGGGTGGATTTAATCATCAGTTGATATCAAAGCGACATACGGCGGTTGGTCCGGAGCCCTGGGCCAACCGCTTTCTTTTTGGCATGATCGCCCCCGACAGACACCGACAGTGAGGAATCTCGACGGGGGTGCGGGACGAGTGATCCTGACCGTCACGCTGAACACCGCCCTCGACATCACCCACCGCGTCCCGGCCCTGACCCCGCACGCCTCGCACCGGGTGACCCACGTCGCCGAACGCCCCGGCGGCAAGGGCCTCAACGTGGCCCGCGTGCTCGCCGCCCTCGGCCACGACAGCGTCGTGACGGGGTTCGCCGGCGGCCCCTGCGGCGCCGTACTGCGCGACCTGCTCGCGCCGCTGGCCCCCGTCGACGCGCTCGTCCCCGTCGCCGGCCGGACCCGCCGCACGATCGCCGTCGTCGACGACTCCACCGGCGACACCACCCAGCTCAACGAGCCGGGCCCCGCCGTCACCGCCGACGAGTGGGCCGCCCTCCTGACCGCGTACGCCCGCCTCCTGCCCGGCGCCCGGGCGGTGGCCCTGTGCGGCAGCCTGCCACCGGGTGTCCCGGTCGGCGCGTACGCCGAACTGATCCGCCGGGCCCGCGCCGCCGGCGTCCCCGCGCTCCTGGACACCAGCGGCGAACCGCTGAGTCGGGGCCTCGCCGCCGGCCCCGACCTGATCAAGCCCAACGCGGAGGAACTCGCCCAGCTCACCGGCACCGACCTCACCGGCACGGGCCTCAGGGGCGCCGACCTCACCCGCACCGACCTCACCCGCACCCGCGACCCGCTGCGCGCCGTCCACGACGCCCGGCGCCGGGGCGCACACGCCGTGGTCGCCTCGCTCGGCGCGGACGGCCTGGTCGCCGCCGCCCCCGAGGGCCAGTGGCGGGCCGTGCCGCCCGCCCGGGTGAGGGGCAACCCGACGGGCGCGGGGGACTCGGCGGTGGCGGGGCTGCTGTCGGGGCTGGTCGAGGGACTGCCCTGGCCTCAGCGTCTCGCGCGGGCAGTGGCGCTGTCGACGGCGACCGTACTGGCCCCGGCGGCCGGGGAGTTCGACACCCGCACGTACGAAGACCTGCTGCCCCGGATCGAAGTCACCGCGCACGCGAGAGCGGCGTAACCGTCCGACCGCCCATCACCAGGGGATCACATGCCACTCGTCACCACCGGCGAACTAGTCACCGCCGCAAGGGAGTCCGGCCACGCGGTGGCCGCCTTCAACGTCATCACCCTGGAACACGCGGAGGCGATCGCGGCCGGCGCGGAGCGGGCGGGCGCGGGCCACGATGACGTACCGGCCATCCTCCAGATCTCCGAGAACGCCGTGAAGTTCCACGGCGGCGACCTCACCGCGCTGGCGGCCGCGGTTACAGCGGTGGCCCGCGCCTCGGCCGCTCCCCTCTCCCTCCACCTCGACCACGTCGAGTCCGTCGACCTGCTGCGGGCGGCGCACCCGGCGGGCTTCAGCTCGGTGATGTTCGACGCGTCGAAGATGACGTACGGCGACAACGTGAAGGCCACGGCGGACGCCGTCCGTTGGGGCCACGAGCGCGGCATCTGGATCGAGGCGGAGCTCGGCAAGGTCGGCGGCAAGGAAGGCGAGCCCCCGCTCGACGCCCACGCCCCCGGCGTCCGCACGGACCCCGCCGAGGCGGAGGGCTACGTCGCCGACACCGGCGTCGACGCGCTCGCCGTGGCCGTCGGCTCCTCGCACGCGATGACGGACCGCACGGCGGCCCTGGACCACGAACTGATCGGCGCGCTGCGCGACTCGGTCCCGGTGCCGCTGGTGCTGCACGGCTCCTCGGGCGTCCCGGACGAGGAGATCCGCCGGGCGGTGGCGGCCGGCATGGTCAAGATCAACGTGGGCACGGCCCTGAACACGGCCTTCACCGGCGCGGTCCGCACCTACCTGGCCGCGCACCCGACGACGGTCGACCCCCGGAAGTACCTCGTCCCGGCTCGCGAGGCGATGACCGGGACGGTGGCACACTTCCTGGGGCTCATGCACCCGTGACCCACGGCTACTCGATGTGGCCGGACTTGAGGTCGAGCCGGTCGAGGTTGGCCTCGCACTGGTCGCCCTCGCCGCAGGAGATCACGATACTGTTCTCGCCCTTCGTGAGGTTGACGAAGGCATAGGTGTTCGTCCAGCCCTTGTCCCAGGCGCCTTCCTCGGCGTTGGCGAAGTTCTTCATGTTGAGCCCGCCGCCGTGCGGCTTGCCGTTGACGATCAGCGAGGTCTTGGCGTCCTTGCCGGGCACGCCGTAGTCGATGGACAGCGTGTACGGGCCCGCCGCGGGCACCTTCACCGTCCACGTCGCCGTGGCCCCTGGCTGGTTCATCGGGACGTACGCCCCGCTCGACGACTTGGCGCCGGCAATCGTCTTGTCCGTCGTGAACCCGGAGAGCTGGAGCGTCGCCGCGTCCTGCTTGGGGAGCTTCAGCGGCTCCTGCGGCTTCTCCTTCTCCGGGTCCTCGCTCTGCTCGACCTTGTCGGCCCCGGAGGAAGCGTCGGCGGAGGGGCCGGGCTCGTTGCCCTTCGCCTCGCCCTTGTCGCCGCCGCCGAGCAGGGCGATGCCGATGCCGATGACCACGACCGCGACCACCGCGACCGCGCCGGTCAGCAGCGCCTTGGTGTTCGGGCCGCCGCCGCGGCGGCCGCCGATGCCCTCGGACGGGCTCAGGCGGGCGGGGGCGCCGCCGGGCTGGGTCTCGTGGGCGGCGTAGTGCGCGTTGGGGCGGCTGTACTGCTGCTGCGGGGGCACCTGGGCGTACTGCTGCTGCCCGTACGCCTGCTGCTGCCCGTACTGCCGCTCGCCGACCGTCCGCACCTGGTTGTACGACGTCCTCGGCACCCCCGGCTGCGCGGCCTGACCCGGGTAGCCGTAGCCACCGCCCGAGCCGGGCGGGACAGCGCCTGCCGCCCGTCCGTCCTCGTAGAGGTAGCCGAACGGATCGTCGTCCTCAGGCGTGCTCGTGCCGTTGTTCGCGGCAGTCATCCGGGTCACTCCTCACCATGTTCGCCAGCGTCGCCGACCCGGCGAGCCTACCCCGTACGGGCAACCCGAAGGTTTGACGTGGACCACAGTGCGGTAAGGGCGACCGTCAGCCGGCGCGCCGGTGAACCTTTGCGCGGGAGCGTTTCTCGATGTACATCCGCTGGTCAGCGGATTGCAACACTTCGTCGGCCGACATCCCGCAGCTCGCCCAGCCGATGCCGAAGCTCGCTCCGACCCGGACCGCCCGGCCATCGACACGAATGGGCGGAATGATGGCGTTCCTCAAGCGTACGGCCAGGTCGGCGGCGTCCACGTCGGCCAGACCGTCGGCGAGAACGACGAATTCGTCACCCCCGAGGCGGGCGACCGTGTCACCGTCGCGCACGCACGTCGTCAGCCGGCGGGCGACCTCGATGAGAACGGCGTCACCCGTGTGGTGCCCGAACCGGTCATTGATCGACTTGAAACCGTCCAGGTCGCAGAAGAGCACCGCGAGCCCCTTCGAGCCGTCGTCGGGCCCGCCGGCGGCCGACGTGGGCGCGACCATGTGGACGTGGTGGTCGAGGGAGCCCGCGTCGGTGTGCGGGTTGTAGTCGAAGCCGTGCTCGGGCACGGCCGTCCCCGGGGCGGCCCGTTCGCCGTACGCCGCGTCCAGCGCCTCCACCGCCGAGGCCCGCGCCGAGTACGGGCGGCGGCACAGCCGGGAGGCGAGTCGGGTGCGCAGCTCCGCGCTGTTGGGCAGGCCGGTGAGCGAGTCGTGCGAGGCGCGGTGGGCCAAGTGCAGCTCGTGGCGCTTGCGCTCCTCGATGTCCTCGACGTGGGTGAGCAGGAAGCGCGGCCCGTCGGTGGTGTCGGCGACCACGGAGTTGCGCAGCGACACCCAGACGTAACTCCCGTCCCGGCGCGCCAGGCGCAGCTCGGCCCGGCCGCCCTCGGCGGACGTCCGCAGCAGGGTCCCGATGTCCTCGGGGTGGACGAGGTCGGCGAAGGAGTGGCGGCGCATCGCGGAGGCGGGCCGGCCGAGCAGCCGGCACAGGGCGTCGTTGGTGCGCAGCAGCCGGCCGTGCTGGTCGCCGCCCATCTCGGCGATGGCCATGCCGCTGGGGGCGTACTCGAAGGCCTGCCGGAAGGATTCCTCGCTGGCCCGCAGGGCCTGCTGCTCGCGCTCCAGACGGACCAGGGCACGCTGCATGTTCGCGCGCAGCCGGGCGTTGCTGATCGCAATGGCGGCCTGGGACGCGTACATCTGGAGGGCCTCCTGGCCCCACGCGCCGGGGTGCCTGCCGCCGCGGGGCCGGTCGACGGAGATGACGCCGAGGAGTTCCTGGCCGCCGCCGGACGCGTACATCGGGGCGTAGAGCCGGTCGCGGGGGTGCCACTCGTCGGCGAAGCGGGGCTCGGGGCCGTCGGTGTGCCACTGCGGGACGTCGTCCTCGATGAGGACCCAGCCCTCGGTGTGCGGGATGAAGTGCAGGTCGCCCCAGGCCTCGCCCATGGCGAGGCGGCGCTCCCAGGAGGCGCGCGAGCCGACGCGGCCGGTGATCAGGGCCTCCGCGGCGGCGTTGCCCGCGAAGGCGGCGACGACCAGGTCGCCGTCGGGCTGGACGAGGTTGACGCAGGCCAGCTCGTACCCGAGGCCCCCGACGACTCCGTCGGCGACGGCCTGCAGGGTGTCGGCCAGGCTGGTGGCGCGGTTGAGGTCAGCGACCACCTTGTGCAGTTGCCGCAGCGTCGCCAGGCGGACGTACGGTTCGGACTCCGCCTCCATTGTTCGCTCTCCCCGAGACCTCGACAGCAACTCCAGGGTTTCTCATCGCCGCTATGTGCCGCACTGTGCTGCACTATCACGCCACTGAATCACAGCGAGCTGTCCACCCGGTACACAGGGTCAGCAATAACTCGACTCTGTGACTCAAGTCACGCTATGCCATGTCCGGTGCCGGACGGCCCACCGGGGCGTGTTGGAGCGCTCCGCAGTTTTCCGGAACGCAAATCGGCCGGGCCATACGCGGGTCCTAGGACCGGCCTGGTCCCAGCGCCCGATGCGGGAACGGCGGGGCCGGGCATACGGTTCCCGGTGTGTTCCAGACGACCTCACCCCAGAGCGCACCCCAGCCCTCATCCCAGCCCTCACCCGAGAGCCCAGCCAGGACCGCCGGCTCGATCCCCCATCCTGAGGGGGTGAGCAACGACGAGTTCCGCGCCGCCATGTCCCGCTTCAGCGCCGGCGTGACCCTCGTGACGGCACACGATCCGGACAGCGGGGCGCGCGGCGAGGATGTCGGGATGACAGCGACGGCCTTCATGTCGGTGTCGCTGGACCCGCCCCTGGTGATGGTGAGCGTCCGCAACGGCTCCCGCATGGACGATCTGCTGGCCGAGCAGCCCATGTGGGCGGTCTCGCTGCTGTCGGAGAACCAGCGCCACATCGCGGGCCGGTTCGCGATGAAGGGCCGCCTCAGCGACCGGCTGCTCTTCGCGGACGTACCCCACACCCATGGCGCGGTGTCCGGGGCGCCGCTGGTCGGCGGGGCGCTGGCGGTGGTGGAGTGCAGGACCGAGCAGCGGGTGGAGGCCGGGGACCACACGCTGGTGATCGGCCGGGTGCTCGACGTCGGCCTGCCGGGCGAGGACGACGGCCCGCTGACGTACTTCAAGGGCCGCTACCGCCACCTGGGGTAGGGGCGGGGCCAGGGGGGTGTCCGACGGGGCGAAGCTTGCCGGGAGGGGGCACTAGTCCCAGCTGCCGCCGCTGCGCCCGCGCTTGGTCTCTCCGCGGGCCTTCTTGTTGCGCAGGCGGCGCTCGTTGATGCCGCGGGGGATCTTGCGGGCCTTGCGCGGCTTGGGCGGCGGGGCGGTCGCCTCGGCGAGCAGCGCGGCCATGCGAACGAGGGCGGTTTCGCGGTTGCGCCACTGGGAGCGGTGCTCGGAGGAGCGTACGGAAACGACCCCGCCCACCAGCCGGGACGCGAGCCGCTCCAGGGCGCGGTCCTTCCAGACCGGCGGCAGGGCCTCGGTCTTCGCCAGGTCGAAGCGGAGCTCGACCTGGGAGTCGCTGGTGTTGACGTGCTGGCCGCCGGGCCCGGACGACCGGGAGAAACGCCACATGAGCTCCGCCTCCGGGAGGGAGACGGAGCCGCGGATGACATGGGGTCCGGACATGTGTCCCATGATCCCGCCTGCCGGGGCATCACGTCACCCTCTTTTCCACGGGTTTCGCGCCGCTTTCCACGGCTTTCCGGGGCTTTCCACGGCCTTCCGCAGGCATCCCACCCGGACCGGGAACCCTGCGGCGCGCTGTTCGCGTTATGACCAGTGACGGTAGCTTCGGAGCCGACATGTGCTGCGAAGCCCTCACGACTTCAAGGAAGAGGACATCCCGATGGCTGTAAGTCTCTCCAAGGGCGGCAACGTCTCGCTCACCAAGGAAGCCCCGGGCCTGACCGCCGTCACGGTCGGCCTCGGCTGGGACGTCCGTACGACCACCGGTACCGACTTCGACCTCGACGCGTCCGCGATCGCGGTCAACCCGACCGGCAAGGTCTACTCCGACGGCCACTTCGTCTTCTTCAACAACAAGGCGACGCCGGACCAGACCATCGTGCACACCGGTGACAACCGCAGTGGCGAGGGCGCGGGCGACGACGAGGCGATCAACGTCAACCTCGCGGCCCTGCCGGCCGACGTGGACAAGATCGTCTTCCCGGTCTCGATCTACGACGCCGAGACCCGCACCCAGAACTTCGGCCAGGTGCGGAACGCTTACATCCGCATCGTCAACCAGGCCGGCGGCACGGAGATCGCGCGTTACGACCTGAGCGAGGACGCCGCCACCGAGACCGCCATGGTCTTCGGCGAGCTGTACCGCAGCGGCGCGGAGTGGAAGTTCCGCGCGGTGGGCCAGGGGTACGCGTCGGGCCTGACCGGCATCGCCCAGGACTTCGGCGTCGGCATCTGACCAGGGCCGTGGCCAGGGAGCGCGCCGAGCGCCTGCTCGACCGCGTCGGCCTCGCCGACGGCATGACGGTCTGACGCCCGCCCGAAGCGTGTGCGGCGGGACCCACCAGGCAGAGGCAGGCCGGGGTCCCGCCGCGCGTTGCGGGCAGGCGCGTACCGGCGGGGCCAACCCGCCCCGGGCTCAACCCGCCCCGGCCGGGCGCCCCTTGCCGTACAGCCAGGTCTCCCACAGGCCGCTCAGGTCCTTCCCGGACTCCTCCTCGACATACGCCGTGAAGTCGTCCGTGGACGCGTTGCCGTGCCGGTGCGTGGCCGGCCAGCCGCGCAGGAGGGCCCGGAAGGTGTCTTCGCCCACCGCCTCCCGGATCTTGTGGATCACCATCGCGCCGCGCCCGTAGACCGGCGGCGCCGAGATGTCTGCGGCGGTCGGCGGATCGGTGGGCGGGAAAGCCCAGTTAGCCTGGTCGGCGTAGGCTTGGGCGAAACTCGACTCCGCGGGTATGTCTTCGAACTCCTCGTCCCACAGCCATTCGGCGTACGTCGCGAAACCCTCGTTCAGCCACATGTCCCGCCACGACTTCGGCGTCACCGAGTCGCCGAACCACTGATGGGCCAGCTCGTGCACGACGAGCCCCGTGTCGGGCACGCCCGGGTAGACCGGCTTCGTCTGGGTCTCCAGGGCGTACCCGGCGTCGTCGGCCCGCTCGACGATCGAGCCGGTGGAGGAGAACGGATACGGGCCGAAGGTCTCGACGGCCCACTCCATGATGCGCGGGACCCGAGCCAGCACCTTCCTGCTGTCGTCGGCCACGGTCGGGTCCACAGCCGTGAAGACGGGTATGCCGGACCCGGTGCGCGATGTCTTCGTCTCGAACTCGCCGATGGCCACGGTCGCCAGGTAGCTCGCCATCGGTTCGCCGCTCCGCCAGGCGAAGGCGGTACGGCCGTCCCGGGTGCGCTCACTCTGCAACTCGCCGTTGGAGATCGCCTTCAGGCCCGCCGGCACGGTGACCGTGACGTCGTACGACGCCTTGTCACTCGGGTGGTGGTTCCCGGGGAACCACGCCATCGCCCCGGTCGGCTGGCCCAGGGCGAGGGCGCCGTCCTCCGTCCGCAGCCAGCCCTCCCGGGAGCCGTCGGCGTCGGCGATGGCTGCCGGGTCGCCGGAGTAGCGGACGACGGTCGTGAACTTCTCGCCGTCCGCCACGTCGGTGGCCGGGTGCAGCATCAGTTCGCTGCCCGCCCGGTCGACGGAGGCCCTGGCGCCGTCGACGGTCACGTCCCGGACGTCGAGGCCGCGGAGGTCGAGGTTGAAGGAGCTGAGGTCCTGGGTGGCGCGGGCGGTGATCTCGGCGGTGGCCGTGAGGCGGCCCGTGCCGGGGGTGTAGTCGAGGGTCAGGGCGTAGTGCTGTACGTCGTAGCCGCCGTTGCCGAGGCGGGGGAAGTACGGATCGCGTACGCCGGGCGCTCCCGGTGTGCCGGCGCCGCCGACACCGCCCAGGGCGGTGCAGGAGGTGAGCGTGAGCAGGGAGGCGGCCGCTGCGGCGGGGACCGATCGGCGTACGCGAGTCCATTGATCCACAGCTGCGATTTTATCCGCGGAAAGCGCCGCGCACCTGTTCGAGGAGCTCGACGCGGCCGCTGACCTGCGCTTTCACTGCCCGCTGCGGGCCACGAGGGCCCCCAGCAAGCCATGGCGGACCGCCTTCGCGTGCAGCGGCCCTCCCCGGGGCAGGCCGCGCGGCCCGGACACCGGCCTCGTCCCCGCGGAATGCGGCGCCGAGCAGCCTGCGGTCGGCCTCCGGTCGGCGGTCGGCAGGGAGCGGGTTCATGGGAGGCCCTCCCTCGTCCGGACCGTCGCCGCTTGCTAATTTCCCAGCACCGCGACGCCCACCTGCGCGAACTTCTCGTCGAGGTCGCCGCTCGGCGCGCCCGCCACCCCGATGCCCGCCACCGGGGCGCCCTTGACCTGGACCGGGGCGCCGCCCGCGAGGAAGAGCGTGCCGGGAATGTCCTTGAGGTTCGGTGCCTGGGCGAGGCGCTTGGCCAGCTCGGAGGTGGGCGCGTTCCAGGAGACGGCGGTGTACGCCTTCTTCTCGGCCGACTCGTAGGACTGCGGGCCGGCGCCGTCGCCGCGCAGCGTGACGATGGTGTTGCCGTTGCGGTCGACCACGGCGACGGTGACGCGCTGGTTCTCGTTCTCGGCCGCGTCCAGGGTGGCCTCGGCGGCCTTGGTGGCGGCGGCGATCGTCAGGTGCGTGGACTGCTGCAGGTTCTTGTTCGCGGCGTCGGCCTTGACGGTGGCGGCCGGTGCGGAGGCGGGCTCGGTGGCGTTGGCGGACATGGCCCCGAAGGTCCCGGCGCCGAGGGCGGCAGCGGCGGCGACGCATCCGGTCAGGACACGAGTGCGCAGCGAAAGCTTCTTCATGGTGGGACTCCTGGTGTGTGGCTGCCGGGGTGGGAGCGGGCCGGTCGGACCCTGTTCGGCTCTGGTATCGATCCTGGGGCCGCTCCCGGGCCCGTACGGTCGGCGTTCCGGCTGCGTACGGCGCGCGGGACGGCTGACCCGCCCGTCAGCCGATCGGTTGATGCGGGCCTGGTCCCACCGGGTCACCATGGGGTCACAGGCAACAGAGATAGGCAGGCGCAGGCGCGAACAGGTCATCAGCGCCGAACGGAAGCGGTCGAAGAGTGCGGCAGGAGCAGGGCCCCGGGGAACGGCGCGACCCGCACGGTGACCAGCTGGACGGGCGGCACGGCGTCCAGCAGGACCCGGACGCGCGCTGGCTCGCCCCCGTCATGCACACCGCGTTCTTCCTGCTGCTCGGCGCCTCACTCGCCCGGTTCCTGCTGCGCCACCCCGGCGAGGTCCGCACCCCGTGGATCATCGTGCTGAGCATCGCGCTCGCGCTGCTGTACGTCCTCGGCCCCACCGCACCCGGCGCCGACGGCCGCCGCCTCGCGCCCCGGCGGCTGGTCTGGCTGGGCGCCGTCGTGGCCGTGTGGGTGGTACTGGTTGTGCTGGCACCCAGCTTCGCGTGGTGCGCGGTACCGCTCTTCTACACCGGGCTGCGTACGCTCCCGGGGCGCGCGGCGCTTGTCCTCGTCGGCCTGCTCACGGTGTTCGTGGTCGTCGCGCAGCTTCAGCTCTCGGACGGCGGCTTCGACCCGAACCTGGTGCTGGCGCCGCCCGCGGTGGCGGCGGTGGCGACCGCCGTGTTCGTCCACATGCAGCGCCAGGCGGTGCGCCAGCGGTCCCTGATCGGGGACCTCATCCGTACCCGCCGCGAACTGGCAGCCACCGAGCGCCGCGAGGGCACCCTCGCCGAACGCCAGCGGCTGTCGATGGAGATCCACGACACCCTGGCGCAGGGCCTGTCCAGCCAGCAGATGCTGCTCCAGGCCGCCGACCGGCAGTGGGACACGGACCCCGCGACGGCGCGGCGCCATGTGCGTACCGCCGAGTCCATCGCGGAACGCAACCTCGCCGAGGCACGCCGCTTCGTCCACGACCTGGCACCTGCCGACCTCGCGGAGGGCGGCAGCCTGGAGGAGGCACTGCGGATGCTCGCCGCCCGCGAGTCGGCGGCGTTCCGGGTGGACGGGGCGCCCGCCGCCGGGCTGCCCGACCGGGTGCAGTCGGCTCTGCTGCGCATCGCGCAGGGTGCGCTGGCGAACGTGCGCGAACACGCGCACGCTCAGGCCACGGTGGTGACGCTGACGTACCTCGGCGACCAGGTGGTCCTGGACGTGGCCGACGACGGGGCGGGGTTCACAGCCACGGCCACCACGTCCGACGGCGTACGCGGCCACGGCCTGCCCGCGATGCGCGCCCGGCTGCGCCAGCTCGGCGGCACCCTGACCATCGAGTCGTCACCGGGCGAGGGCACCGTGCTCTCGGCCGCGATCCCCCTGGAGCACGCAGCGTGAACGCGCCCGGCACGAATCCGGTACCGGTAAGGATCCTGCTCTGCGACGACCACGCGGTCGTGCGCGCCGGGCTGCTCGCCCTGCTCGGCAGCGAAGGGGACATCGAGGTCGTAGGGGAGGCGGGCAGCGGCGAGGAGGCCGTGGCGATAGCCGCCAAGCTGACGCCGGACGTGGTGCTGATGGACCTCCAGCTGGGCACCGGCATCGACGGAGTGGAGGCCACCCGCCGCATCGCGCCGACCGGCGTCCACGTCCTGGTCCTGACGACGTACGACACGGACGCCGACATCACCCGCGCCATCGAGGCCGGCGCCACCGGCTACCTGCTGAAGGCCGAGCGCCCGGAGGAACTCTTCACGGCGATCCGCTCGGCCGCGCAGGGGCGTACGACACTGTCCCCGCCGGTCGCGAGCCGCGTCATGGACCGCATGCGCGGCGCGGCCCGCCCGACGCTCACCGAACGCGAGAGGGACATCCTGGGCCAGCTCGCGCACGGCCTGGGCAACCGGGAGATCGCCCGCGCGCTGTTCATCAGCGAGGCCACGGTCAAGACCCACCTGGGCCGCATCTACGCCAAGCTCGGCGTGGACACCCGCTCGGGCGCGGTCGCGGTGGCCAAGGAGCAGCGGCTGCTGCCCTGACGCAAGGGAGGGCGGGGTCGGAACTCGCCGGCGTCGAGGTCGAATCCGAGGGGCTCGGGGGTTCGGGGGTTCGGGGGCTGGGGGGCCTCGGGGGCGCGGTCAGCCATATTGTGCAGTGACGTTTCCGCAGGCCAGAGGCGGGTGACGCGGAGCCGTCCGGTGGACGTGACACCATCGACCACGTGCTCGACATCGGCTACTCCCTCTCCCGCCGCTTCCCGGACCCCCCGCAGACCGACTACCGGCGGGCCGGTGTCCGCGACCTGCGGCACGACCTCTTCTGCGGAGACGTGTACCTGGCCGACACCAAAGCGGACCGTGAGGTGTCCACAGCCTGGGGATGGGTGCCCGTGCTCGACTTCGCGTGGGCGCTGTGCGACATCGTCGAGCTGCTCGACCAGGACCCGCGCGGCAGCCGCTCCGCCAAGCCGCAGTTCGCCGAACTGGACTTCACCGAGTCGACGGACCGGATGCTCTTCGAGCGCCGATTCGGCTGGGTCGACATCGCGGCCGACTGGATGCCGGTCGAGGAGGACCCGATCACCTTCGGCCACCGGCTGCTGCGCCGGGAGGCCCGCGACTTCCTGCACGACCTGATCGCGGACCTCACCGACATGCACGACGGCCTCGCCGACAACCCGGCGATCTGGGACCTCCAGGCCCGCTTCCCCCGCCTGCCTTCCTGAGGCTGAGCGACCCGGGCGAAGAACCCCCTACTCCCCCGCGCTCGCCACCCGCACCCCCATCTGCGCCGCGAACGCCGGTGCGAGCGCGAGCAGTTGGGACGGGCTGATGACCGAGCCCGTCAGCCGGTCCACGCCCCGCGCGATGTCCAGCTCGGCGACCGTGCGCAAGTCCACGTCGATCATGGTCACCGCGCTGAAGTCCGCCCGCCGCAGCACACAGTCGCGGAACTCCACCCGCTCCAGGCGCGCCCCGCCGAAGTCCGGCTCGACCAGCACGCACCCCTCGAAAACCACGTCCTTCAGGCGCGCCCGCCGCAGGTTCAGGTAGTCGATCTTCCCGCCGCGCACCACCACCCGCTCCAGTGACGACGCGTGCAGCTGTACGCCGCCGAGCCTGGCGTCGGTCAGCTCCACGTCCCGCAGCGACGCCTCGGCCAGGTCGGTGCCGACGCCCCGCACGCCCTCCAGCACCGAGTCCACGAAACGGGCCCTGCCCAGCCCGGTCTCGTCGAGCGCGACGCCGTACAGCCCGCAGTCCATGAAGCGGGCCCCACGCGCCCCCTGCCCGCCGAGATCCAGCTCCCGGAATTCGAGACCGTCGTAATCCCCGTCCGGCTCCAGCTCACCGGGGCCGAACGGCGCGAGCGGCGGCAGCCGCAGCTCGGGGCGCCGCACCGGACGTACGGCCGGGGACTTCTTCGCATCGCTGTTCCGTGCCATGCGTCCATGCTGGACCCCACCACTGACAATCGCCGATCCCCGGCCCCCAAGCCCGCGCGGCACCATGGACAAGGTGGTTCTCGTACCGTGAGAGCCGGGCCTCAGGCGCCGGACGGACTGGAAGGTGTGCTCAGGTGCCGGAAGGTGTGTTCAAGCGCCGGGCAGACTGGACCGGCTTCCCAGCTCCGCCAGCGCCCCTTCCGTCAGCCGGTACACCGACCACTCGTCCTGCGGCCGCGCCCCCAGCGCCCGGTAGAAGTTGATCGACGGCTCGTTCCAGTTCAGCACCGACCACTCCAGGCGCTCGTACCCCCGCTCCACACAGATCCGCGCCAGCGCGGCCAGCAGCGCCCTGCCGTGCCCGCCGCCCCGCTGCGAAGGCCGCACGTACAGGTCCTCCAGATAGATCCCGTGCACCCCCGTCCACGTCGAATAGTTCAGGAACCACAGCGCGAAGCCCACCGCCTCGCCATCCGGCGACTGGGCGATGTGCGCATACGCCGCCGGGCGCTCCCCGAACAGCGCCTCGTGCAGCTGCTCGGGCGTGGCACGCACCTCGTGGAGCGACTTCTCGTAGTCCGCGAGCTCACGGACCATCTCGTAAATGACAGGGACATCGGCAGGCGTGGCGGTACGAATCATGACCGAAGCGTCTCAGATTGGCTTGGGTTTCCTGGGTGATCCTGGTGTTGCGGGATCGCCTGGGAGACGGTCGGCCGCCCACGGCCTGCACCTGCGTCTCGGCCAGCCCGGCCGGAATGTCGATCATCCGCCGGATACCAGGCTCCCCCGTTGCGCGCCCCACCCCAGCGAGCTAGCGTCCCCGCACCACCACTGAGCGGCAGTGGGAAGCGAAACGAACGCAGGGGCATCATGAGCACCGTCAACGGCGGCATCTCCTACTGGTACGCGAACGAGGGCATACCCGCCCCACGTGAGCCCCTGCCCGGGGATGCGACGGCCGACGTCTGCATCGTCGGCGGCGGCTACACCGGCCTCTGGACGGCGTACTACCTCAAGAAGGCCGTCCCCTTCCTCAACATCACCATCCTGGAAGGAAAATTCTGCGGCTACGGCGCCTCCGGCCGCAACGGCGGCTGGCTCTACAACGGCATCGCCGGCCGCGACCGCTATGCGAAACTGCACGGCCACGACGCCGCCGTCCGCCTCCAGCAGGCGATGAACGACACCGTCACCGAGGTCATCAACACCGCCGCCGCCGAGAACATCGACGCCGACATTCATCAGGGCGGCGTACTCGAAGTCGCCTACACGCCCGCGCAGCTGACCCGCCTCAAGCACTTCCACGCCGCCGAGATCGCCTTCGGCGAGAAGGAACGCACCCTGCACGGCGCCCGCGAAACCGCCGACCGGGTCCACGTCACCGGAGCCGTCGGCTCCACCTGGACGCCGCACGGGGCCCGCCTGCACCCGGTAAAGCTCCTCAAGGGCCTGGCCACCGCCGTCGAAGCCCTCGGCGTGACCATCCACGAGTCGACCCCCGTCACCGAAATCAAACCCAAGCACGCCGTAACCCCTTACGGCACCGTCCGCGCCCCGTACATCCTGCGCTGCACCGAAGGCTTCACCGCCGGGCTCAAGGGCCAGCGGCGCTCCTGGCTCCCCATGAACTCCTCGATGATCGTCACCGACCCCATCCCCGCCTCCGTCTGGGACACCATCGGCTGGGAAGGCCGCGAAACCCTCGGCGACATGGCCCACGCCTACGTGTACGCCCAGCGCACCGCCGACGACCGCATCGCCATCGGCGGCCGAGGCGTCCCCTACCGCTACGCGTCCCGTACGGACAACGACGGCCGCACCCAGCCCGCCACGATCGAAGCGCTCCGCGAGATCCTGGTCCGCTTCTTCCCCACCACCGCGGGCATCCCCATCGCGCACGCCTGGTCCGGCGTCCTCGGCGTGCCCCGCGACTGGTGCTCCACCGTCGCCCTCGACCGCTCGACGGGCATCGGCTGGGCCGGCGGTTACGTCGGCAGCGGCGTGGCCACCACCAACCTCGCCGCCCGCACCCTGCGCGACCTGATCCAGCAGGACTCCGGCCAGGCCGGCCCCACCGACCTGACCACGCTCCCCTGGGTCAACCACAAGGTCCGCAAGTGGGAGCCGGAACCCTTCCGCTGGCTCGGCGTCCAGACCATGTACGCCGCCTACCGCACGGCGGACCGCCGCGAAGCCTTCGGCCGTACGACCGAGACGGACCCCATCGCCAGGTACGCCGACCGCATCGCGGGCCGCCACTGAGCCCCGGTTCGCAAACGGAACGCCGAACGCCCCGGACGATGACGGTCGGTGAAGCTTCCCCTTGATCGTGGACCCGCCGAGGCTGGATCGGCACCCGCTTCTGGCCCGACCGGGCCACCGCCACAACCAAGATCAGCGGGTCAGGTGAACCACCGAGGTTAAACAACAAGCTGAGAACGGCCCCTCCCGTAACACCATGTGATCAGCACTCGGCTGGGCGGTAGAACCACCGCCATCCGGCAACCGCGGGAATGGCCGAAGCGGCCCGGCGGGACGGGCAGACCCGGTACGGGTACCGGTGTCTCGCCCGGGCCGCGTGCACCGCGCCGAGTGCGCCGGTGTAGACGAGTGCGATCTCGTCCGGCTCAGGTGTGTCGAAGCGGTTGAAGAAGTCCCCCCGGCACGGAGGGGGTGACGGTCAGGGCGTTGGCGTCGGCACGCTGGTTGCGCTCGTTCAGCCGCCGCAGGAGTTCGTCCCGCTCGACTGGCAGGTAGACCAGCCGCCAGTGGCCGCCCGCGTGCTCGACGGGCTCACCTCTCGCGTGCGTCGCGCAGCCACAGGCCATGGTCGAGGACGACGTCGTGGCCTGTGGCGAGCTGCCGGCGGACGTCGTCGACGGAAAGGCGGACCATGCCGCGCGCCCGCTTACGGGCGGGCGCCAAGCGCGGGGAGGCAGACCCTCGCCATGGTGGAGGGCGGAAAAATCGCTGTAGGCCTGCTCGACCACTTCCGGGTACTCATGGGCGGCCTATGGATTCGTCGATTCGGCGGCGCGGCGGTATTTGGCGTTGATGCGCTGGGCTTCTTCGAGCTGGTCTTCGAGGATGACGATGCGGCAGGCAGCCTCGATGGGGGTGCCCTGGTCGACGAACTCCCGGGCGCGGGCGGCGATGCGCAGCTGGTAGCGGGAGTAGCGGCGGTGGCCGCCCGCGGAGCGCAGCGGGGTAATGAGGCGGGCTTCGCCGAGGGCACGGAGGAAGCCCTGGGTGGTGCCGAGCATCTCGGCGGCCCGGCCCATGGTGTAGGCGGGGTAGTCGTCGTCATCAAGACGTCCGAACGAGTCGTCTGCTGTCATTGCACCTCTCTGTGGAACGCGTGGAGGGGCCCTGGTGCCATGTGGCACCAGGGCCCCGAAGGAACTGCTACACCATCTGCCGACCCTGGTACTGCGCCGGCCTTCTGTTTCCGCAGACCCAACCTGAATGCTGTCGGGGTTGCGGGGATCGCGGTTGCTTGACCGGAGACCACCTCACTATCGATGTCCTGCGGTACCCGGACTCAGTGACTTCCGTCCGGGCGATCCTGATGGCGCTCAAGTCCTCCGTTCTTTCCCTCTGGATAAACTACTTGCCAAGCGGAACTGCGTACTGCTGGTGTTGCGTACTGCTGGTGGCCTGCCATAGCGCCACTCTTCGGCAGCCAGCCCCGTCGCCCGTCCTGCATCTGCTCTGGCTTAGAACCCCACTGCCGAACTTCCCGGCACGCGCGCCCGCAGCCGACGCCTTTACCGAGGAACCACTGAAAACCGCACTGCTGGTACTGCGGTACTACTCGCGGCGGCCCCTGATGACTGCGGGCCACCCGGTCCGGCCGTCAGTCCCGTCGCCGTCCTGCAACCGCTCTGGCTTCGGAACTCCACCACCGCACCGTCCTGCAACTGCGTGTACCACTGCCCGGCAGTTCATCTCTGCCGGGCCCTGCTCGATCTCGGCTACGAGAGAAACCATAACCACACCAGCACCCGATGTCTACTCCAGCCGACATAGATTTCCGCGTGTTCGACCGTGAGGTAGTCGGCTTCGAACGGACCAGGGGCAGAGCGGCCCCGCACCGGGCGGCCTCAGCGCTCAGGTTGGCGGCGTTACCTCGCTCTCGGCGCCGCGAGCGCCGCAGGCCACCCCGACCGGCTTCGCTCATGACCCGTCGCACGCCCCCGCCGCCGGCTCGGCGGGGCTGGCGGGGCGCATGGGCCGGGTGGACAGGACCGGGGCGTCAGGGCCGCAACCGATCGTTCCGCGATCGCCGCCGGCGCACGCGATAACACCCGAGCTTTCTGGAAGCTCGGGCCGGCCGGCCGGCCGCGCCCTTGTGCGGCGGCGCCTGCTCTGTGCGCGGCGGCAGGTCGGCCGTCGTTACGCGTGGTCGGGCCGGCCAGAGCGCTGGCCGCCGTGCCCGATGAGGGTGTCGAGTTGGGTGGCGAGGCGGGGACGGGCGGCGGTCAGGTAGGGGCCGAGGCCGTTGACGAAAGCGCAGCCCTGAATCGGAGCCAGCCGTTCCGCGCTCGCGCTCACACCACCGGTGAACTTGCCGATGCCCGGCAGCGTGGCGCCCCGCGATCGTGGCCGGGCCAGCCGACACGGCGGTAGCTCCCCGGTGCACCGATGCCCCAGGACGACGGGCCAACGGTTCCCCCTCCGGTGTCGCTCCGCCACAATCGAGAGGACCCCCCTCGTGCGACACCTCCCCTCCGGCGCTGCCCGCCAACGCCCCCGCCCCGCCCCGAAGAGCCGCTCCGGCGCAACCCGCCTCGGGCTGGCGGCTGCCACTGCGGTCATCGGCCTGTGCGCCACCCTCGTGCCCGGCGCCCAGGCCGCGGACAACGCCCAGGCCGCGGCCAATCCGTACGAGCGCGGTCCCGCACCGACCGTGTCGAGCATCGAGGCGTCGCGTGGCTCGTACGCCGTCTCGCAGGCCTCGGTTTCCTCGCTGAGCGTCACCGGCTTCGGCGGCGGCAGCATCTACTACCCCACGTCCACCGCGGACGGTACTTTCGGGGCGGTGGCCATCTCTCCCGGGTTCACCGCCACCCAGTCCACCATCGCCTGGCTCGGCCCCCGGCTGGCCTCCCAGGGCTTCGTAGTCTTCACCATCGACACCAACAGCACATTCGACCAGCCCGCGAGCCGGGGCCGCCAACTCCTCGCCGCGCTCGACTACCTGACTGGCAGCAGCTCCGTACGTACCCGGATCGACAGCACGCGGCTCGGCGTCATGGGTCACTCCATGGGTGGAGGCGGCGCCCTCGAGGCCACCAAGAGCCGTACCTCGCTGCAGGCGGCGATCCCTCTTACCGGCTGGAACACCGACAAGTCCTGGCCCGAGGTGCGCACCCCCACCCTGGTGGTGGGGGCCGACGGAGACACGGTCGCCCCCGTCTCCTCCCACTCCGAGCCCTTCTACACCTCGCTCCCCAGTTCCCTCGACAAGGCGTACCTGGAGCTCAACGGCGCCTCGCACTCCACGCCGAACACCTCGAACACGACCATCGGGAAATACAGCCTCTCCTGGCTGAAGCGGTTCATCGACGATGACACCCGCTACGAGCAGTTCCTCTGCCCGTTGCCGAGGCCGAGTACCACCATCGAGGAGTACCGCGGGAACTGCCCGCACAACTCGTAATAGCCGTCGGCGAGTTGCCCGGTGGGCGTGATGGAGGTCCATCACGCCCACCGGGCAACCGCCGTGCCCCCAGGGGCGCTGCGCCGACGTCGGCCCGGCCGCTGTGCCCGAGCACAGTGCCAAGCAGTCCCGACTGGGGTCACGCCCAGAGTTCACCGCTCTCCACAAGTACAGCGGACGCGTGCCTTCCGGGTTTTGTTTACGCGAGAGTAACGTAGCCGCGTGACTTCATTGACGACCGTGCGCAGACCCCTCCGACTGTACGGCCGAAGCAGTGAAATCGCCGTCATCGAGGGGTTGTTGACCAGCCTACGAGACGGGCGGGGCGGCGCGCTCGTACTCGCCGCGCCCCCCGGCCTCGGGCGCAGCGCCCTCGCGCGCCACACCATGGACAGCCATCACGACGGGCCCGTCCTGTATGCCGCCGCCGCTCCCGCCGAGCAGCACCTGCCGCACAGTGGACTGCACCAACTGCTCTGCTCCGGAGCCGGGTTGCTGCCGGACTCACCGCCCCTGCCGTCCGCCGACGTGCTGAGCGCCGGCTTCGCCCCCACCGCCCTGCTCGACCTGCTGCGCACCCTTGGCGCCCACCGGCCCCTGCTCGTCTGTGTCGATGACGCCCACGCCTGGGACCGCGACTCCAGTGCCGCGCTCGGCTTCGTGGCTCGTCGGCTCGCATCCGGCGCGCGGATCGCGGTCCTCATCACCATGGCCCGGCGGCCGTCCGACCAGGACGTGTTCGGTTGCCTGCCCGCCCTCCGTCTCGACCCGCTCGACGACGCCGCGTCCACCGCCCTGCTCGACGGGCTGACCGCCGACCGGATCGATCCCGCCGTACGCGAGGAACTGCGCCGGAGGTCCGCCGGTAATCCACGCATCCTCACGTGTGCGGCCGAGCGGCTCACCGCCGACCAACTGGCCGGCCGCGCACCCCTGCCCCATCGACTGCCGGGCGCCGAGCGCGTCGTGCAGGCCTACGCCACCCTCCTCGACGCGCTTCCCGACGACACTCGCACTGCGCTGCTGTTCGCCTCCGCCGCGCAGGAGCACGAGCCCCCTGGGGCCGGTGCGGACTGCGCCCTGTTGTGGCGCGCCGCGCAGCTGTCCGGCGAGCTGGACCCCGAATGCCTGGAGCCCGCCGAGCAGGCGGGCCTGATCCACGACAACGGTGTACGCGTCCACTTCACCCATCCGCTGATCAATACGGCACTCCTGCGCCGGATCCCGCCCGCCCGTCGCCGCGCCGTGCACCACCTGCTGGCCGGACTGCTCGACGGCCCGCACCGCACACTGCCGAGACTTGTCCAGCGGGCCTGTGCGACGAGCCGGTACGACCCGGCGCTGGCGGATGCGCTGGCTCGTGCGGCCGCAGCGCCACGACCGCACGCGGACCGCGCCGTGGCGCTCGCCCGCTCCGCCCTACTCTGCCCCGAAGGGGCCCAACGCGGCGCCCGGTTCGCAGCGGCGGCTGAACACGCCTGTCTCGGCGGGGACCCCGGGCGGGCACGTGATCTCCTGGCCCAGGTACGCGTCGTACCGCCTGCCGGGCATGTCCACTACGTACGCGGGCTGCTCGCCCTGCGCGACGGCCCCGTGGCCGACGCCCGGGAGACTCTGCTCGCCGCCGCGGCGCTGCTCGCCCCGCGCGATGAACGCCGCGCGGCGGAAGCCCTGCTCGGAGCGGCGGAGGCTGCTTGGGCAATGGGGGACGCGCCCGCCTTTCTCGACGCGATGAGCCGCGTTCCGGCGCCGCTGCCCGACCTGGCGGCGGAGGCGTACCGGGCCGGGATGTGCGCTGTGTTCGACGGCAGGGGAAGGCAGGGCCGCGAACTGTTGCGGCGCTGCCTTCCCCCCACGGCCGGCGCGGACGATTTGGCCGCGCTCCTCCGGGCGGGAGTCGCCGCGCTCGTCCTGGGCGAGGTCGACATGGCCTGCCGGACCGGCGCCAGGGCACTCGTGGCGGTCCGCTCCCACGGCCCGGAGTTCCTGCTCCCGCAGACCCTGGAGCATCTCGCGTACGGAGAGCTCAGAGCCGGTCGCCACACACGCGCCCGTGCCCACGCGAGCGAAGGACTGCGCGCCGCACACCGGCTGGGCCAGCGCAACCAGGCGGCCCAGCTGCGAGCCGTGCTCGCCCTCGTCGCGTCCGTTGAAGGCGGTGCGGCTGCCGCCGCCGAGCATGCCGCGTCCGCCGCGGCGACCGCGGGTCCGCACGGCCTCGTCCAGGCCGCCACACTCGCCACCTGGGCGGTCGCCCGGGCCGACCTGGCCGAAGGCAGATCCGCGGAAGCGGCGGCACGGCTCTTCCCTCTCGTCGGTCCCGGGCCGTTACGGGGCCATTTCGCGGCCCGGATGCTGGCAGCACCGTGCCTCGTGGAGGCGGCGGTGCTTTCCGGCCGCGCGGCCGAGGTCGCCGGGGCAGTCGACGAGTTCGCGGTGTGGACGACCGCGACCGCAGATCCACAGGCTCCGGCACAGCTGGCCCGGTGCCGGGCGCTGCTGGCGCCCGCTCACCAGGCCGCTGCCCACTATGAGGAGGCGCTCGCACACCACGCACGAGCGGGGGGCGACTTCGAAGGCGCGCGCACCCGGTTGCTTTACGGGCAGTGGCTGCGCAGGCAACGCAAGACCCGCGAGGCGCGCGGCCCGCTGCGCGACGCCCTGGTCGCCTTCGAGCGCTGCGGAGCGGGGGCCTGGGCCGAACGCGCCGCCGGGGAACTGCGCGCTGCCGGCGAGACTGTGGCCGGCGACACCGGAACAGGTCTGCAACCCCCTTTGACCGCACAGCAGTTGCGCATAGCCCGGTACGTCGCGCAGGGTGCCACCAACAGGGAGGTGGCGGCCCGCCTCTCAGTGAGCCCACGCACCGTCGACCACCACCTCAGAAATGTCTTCGCCGCGCTCGGCGTGCGCTCGCGCCTGGAACTGGCACGCCTGCTGGACCGTGAGGAGAAAGGTCGTGCGGTGCGAGAGGGTACGACCGCCGAACTTGATGAAGACGCCTGCGGCCGCTGACTCAGGCGTGCAGCGGGCAGAAGTTCACCGACGACACCGTCTCGCCTGTTGGCCGCGCGCCGCCTCGACGAGGCGTCTCTCTCCTTCGCACGGGTCTCGGCGGCTCTCGGTGAGCCCGTCAGTGTAGAGGATGAGGAGATCCCCCGGACCGACCCGCGTGTTGAGGATCCTCTCGCTCCCGGGTAGAGGGAACCCCACACCGCTGCTCATGACGTTGAGGTAACTCGCTGTGCCGTCAGCCCGGATCAGGAGCGCGGGCGGGTGGCTGCCGTTTGCGATGCGGAGTTCTCCGGTGACCGGGTCGAGGCGGGCGAGGAGAACCGTGGCCATCAGTTCGGGGTCGAGCGGCCACAGGATTTCGTGGGTGCGGGCGACGATCGACTTGAGCGGATGCCTTCGAGGAGGGTGAAGTCCGCAGCGCCGGCATCGAAGCGCAGAACGTTCACGACCGGCTCCTCCGTAGCGATGTCCCTGGATGATTCTCCACCAGTGGCCAGCGCGGCTCTCCTGGTTTAAGGGAACCCTTAACAGCCCGCCGCCAGCGGCCCGGTGTGCACCGCCTCGCAGCCCCATAGCCAGTCGCGCGATGGTCCGCTTCCCGCACGCCTGCTTGTCCACCGCTCTGCACGCTCGCTGCACGCGTGTCCACCGGCGACCCGGAGCGGCAGTCTTCGGGCCGGCCGAGCCCGGCAACACCTGGTCACAGAAAGTAAAAAGCCCAGGTCAGCGGCTTGCTGACCTGGGGTTTCCCGGAGCCCCCTGTCGGATTCGAACCGACGACCTACGCATTACAAGTGCGTTGCTCTGGCCGGACTGAGCTAAGGAGGCATCGCCCATGTCACAGCCGTGCGCAAGGGCTCCCACACTCTACACAGAGCCCGCTGGCGCGGAAGAAATTTCATCATGGTCCGGCTACTGACAGGACCCGCTCGGCCAGGTAGCGTCACCGCAGGTCCACAGGTGTGGACTACACCACTCCCTTACAACGGATCGTCCGGCACGTTCCTGCCGGTGAAGGAGAAGATCACCATGGCCACTGTCTCGTTCGACAAGGCGACCCGGGTCTACCCGGGATCCACCAAGCCCGCCGTCGACCAGCTCGAACTCCACGTCGAGGACGGCGAGTTCCTCGTCCTCGTCGGCCCCTCCGGCTGCGGCAAGTCGACCTCCCTGCGCATGCTCGCGGGTCTGGAGGACGTCAACGGCGGCGCGATCCGCATCGGTGAGCGTGAGGTCACGCACCTGCCGCCGAAGGACCGGGACATCGCCATGGTGTTCCAGAACTACGCGCTGTACCCGCACATGTCCGTCGCCGACAACATGGGCTTCGCGCTCAAGATCGCCGGTGTGAACAAGAGCGAGATCCGCAAGAAGGTCGAAGAGGCCGCGAAGATCCTCGACCTCTCCGAGTACCTGGACCGCAAGCCCAAGGCGCTCTCCGGCGGTCAGCGCCAGCGCGTGGCGATGGGGCGCGCGATCGTGCGTGAGCCGCAGGTCTTCCTCATGGACGAGCCGCTGTCGAACCTCGACGCCAAGCTGCGCGTCTCGACCCGTACCCAGATCGCGTCGCTCCAGCGCCGCCTCGGCATCACCACGGTGTACGTGACGCACGACCAGGTCGAGGCCATGACGATGGGCGACCGGGTCGCCGTACTGAAGGACGGTCTGCTCCAGCAGGTCGACTCCCCGCGCAACATGTACGACCGCCCCGCGAACCTCTTCGTCGCCGGCTTCATCGGCTCGCCCGCCATGAACCTGGTCGAGGTCCCGATCACCGACGGCGGCGTGAAGTTCGGCAACAGCGTCGTGCCGGTGTCCCGCGAGGCGCTGTCCGCCGCGGCCGACCGGGGTGACACGACCGTCACGGTCGGCGTGCGCCCCGAGCACTTCGACATCGTCGGGCAGAGCGGCGCCGCCGCGGCCTCGCTCACCAAGTCGGCCGACGGCGCACCGGCCGGTCTGGCCGTCACCGTCAACGTCGTCGAGGAGCTCGGCGCCGACGGTTACGTCTACGGCAGCGCGAACGTCGGCGGCGAGCACAAGGACTTGGTGGTCCGCGTCAACGGCCGCGCCGTACCGGACAAGGGCACCGAACTGCACGTGATCCCGCGGGCCGGCGAGACGCACGTCTTCTCGTCGTCGACCGGCGAGCGCCTCAGCGACTGACCCCGGCGCACCGAAGACACAGAGCGGGCCCCGCACTTCGGTGCGGGGCCCGCCGTGCGTGGCGGTGCTGTCGACGAATACCCCGGCAGGCGGGTCATTTCGGACCGCTCGCGTCAACACGCGATTCGAAAGAAGACATCGAACCATCACCCACGCGAGTGACTAAATGTCGCCAAATCATTACTGGCCGCTACGCTCACTCGCGTGACCCACACAGCCCGCCGAATCGGCCGAAGTCTCGCCCTCGTCCTGCCCGTCGTCATGGTCCTCTCCGGGACCCTGGCGGTCGCCCGCGTCCCGTGGACCACGACCGGGCCCGAGGCGCAGGTTCTGACCGCCTCCTCCCAGGAGGTCAACGTACGCGCCAAGTCGCGTGCCCCGCAGGACATCCTGCGCGACAAGCTCCTCGTCGAGCTTCAGGAGAAGAACCCGACCGTCGCGCTCACCCACCTCCAGCGCGAGGTCGAGCGGCGTCCTTCGCTCGCCCGACACTGCATGTCGATCGCCCGCTCGCTCGGCCGTGCCGCGGTCAACCAGTACGGGCCCACGCGCGCCCAGACGTTCTCGCGCCCCGTCTGCGACACGTCGTTCGCCTCCGGCGTCGCCCAGCAGACCGGCTGAGCGGCCGGACGAGCGAGCCGCCGAGAGGCTGACCGGAGCCGGGCACCGGCGGGACGGCGACGTCCCGCCGCATATCGTGCCCCGTATGACTACGTCTCCGACGCAGGCCGTGATTCTGGCAGGCGGCCAGGGCTCGCGACTGCGCCCGTACACCGACGACCGCCCCAAGCCGATGGTCGAGATCCCTGGCACCGGGACCCCGATCATCGGCCATCAGCTTGCCTGGCTGGCAGGCGAGGGGGTGACCGATGTGGTCATCTCCTGCGGCCATCTCGCCGGTGTGCTCCAGGAATGGCTGGACTCGGCCGACCTCCCGCTGCGTGTCACCACCGTGGTGGAAAACGAACCGCTGGGCCGCGGCGGCGGCCTCAAGTACGCCGCTGCGCACCTCCCCCACCCGGATCGCCCCTGGTACGCGACGAACGGCGACATCTGGACGCGCTTCTCGCTGCGCGACATGGCCGCCTTCCACGCCGAGCGCGACGCCACCGCGACGCTCGCCCTGGCCCGCCCCCGTATCCCCTGGGGGGCCGTCGAGACGGACGCGTTCGGGCACATCACGGACTTCATCGAGTCGCCGCCCTCGCCGTACCTCATCAACGCGGGCGTGTACGTGTTCTCAGCGGCCTTCCGCGGGCTTCTCCCGGACCTGGGCGACCACGAGCGCACCACGTTCCCCGGACTGGCGCGAGAGCGCCGTCTAGCGGGTTTCCCGCTGCCGAACGGGGCGTACTGGCGGGCCATCGACACGGCGAAGGACCTCACCGAGGCCGCCAAGGAGCTGGCCGCCGTGCGCGGTTGACCCCTGGGCAGCCCGCACCGCCAACGCGGAGAAGGGCCCGGCATGCGCGCATCCTCGCGCGTGCCGGGCCCTTGTGCCGTGTGCCGTGTGCCGTGGTGCCGCGCGCGTTGTACGGGCGCTAGCCGAGCAGTCCGCCGATCACCCGGCCGCCGCCGCTGCTCCCGCCGCTGCTCCCGCCGCTGCCGCTGCCGCTTCCGCTGCTGCTGCTTCCGCCGGTCGTGCCGCCGCTGCCACCGCCGGTTCCGCCACTGCCGCTGCCGCCGGGGGTGCCGCTCCCGGTCGTACCGGCGCCCGGGGCAGTGCCGCCGCCCGTGGTTGTGCCCCCGGTGCTTCCGGTGCTCCCGGTGCTCCCGCCGCTGGACGTCGGGCCTGCGCTGGTCGGGGGCGCCTGCGTGGGCGCGGTCTGCTGCGGGGGTGCCTGACCCGCTGTGGTGCCCTGCGTCTGGCTGGGCTGCTGGGCGCCCTGGGGGCCCGCCGTGGCGGTCCCGGGGGCCGTGCTCGGCGTCGTGGCCCCGGCCGAGGGGCCGGCGGAACTGGTGGCCGTCGGGGCGGTGGAGGGCGTGCCGGTCGGACCCTGCGAGGCGCGGCCCGCTGCTGCGCTTTCGCGGGGGAGCGGGGCGCCGGGGAGGTAGTTGGTCGGGTCGTCGTTCGGCCCCGGCACGGTCACCATGTCGGAGGAACGCACCGCGCCGCCCAGCATCGAGCCGAGCAGCAGCGTAAGTCCGACCACCACGCCGGCGACCAGGGAGCCGCGGCGCAGTACGCGCCGGCGCAGGTCCCAGAGTTCGGAGCGCGGTCCGAGCTTGCGCCAGGCCTCGCCGGCGAGGCGGCCGTCGACCGAGTACACGGGTGCGCCGGCGATGATCAGCGGCGACCAGGCGGCGAGGTAGATGATGTCCGGCGTGTCGTAGACGGGGACGGTCCGCCAGCTCACCGTGACGATGAGGGCGGCGGACAGCAGGGTCCCGAAGGAGGCGGCGAGGCGCTGCCACAGGCCCAGCACGGTCAGGACGCCGACGACGATCTGGAGGAACGCGACGGTCAGGCCTGCGCCCACCGGGTGCGTCAGCGCGAAGTCTCGCAGCGGCTCGGCCGCCGTCCAGGGGTTCAGCGACGTAAGCCACTTGACCATGGAGCCGCGTTCGCCGCCGTCGAAGTAGACGGGGTCGCTGAGCTTGCTGATCCCGGCGTAGAGGGAGATGAAGCCGAGGAACACCCGGAGCGGCAGCAGCACCACACCGAGGTTCATCCGCCGCCCGGGGTAGTAGGCGTGGCGAACGCTGTCGGGACCCGGGCGTCGGCCGCGTGTCCCGTCGGCGGCGTCTGTGTCGCCCGTGCCGTCCGTGTCGTCGTAGGGATCTGCGTCGCCGAACTGCCCGACGACGTACGTGTCTTCGTCCCCCGGGTCGGCGTCGTAGGCGCCGACGGCCTGCTTCATCCTCGGCAGCATCGGCGTCAGGGGCGGTTCGGGGCTGCGCGGCCCGACGACGGTGGGGATCGCCTCGGTGTCCTCCCCGACGGAGATCCGGGGGATGACCTGGGTGGCGCCGCCGCCGTCCAGCAGGGCGCCGCCCGCGCCGCCGCCGGCGGAGGAGGAGGAGTTGCGTACGGCCTGGAGGAGCCCGCCCGCGCCGGGGTCGCCGGGCGCGGACCTGCCGCTCCACACCACGGGCGCGCGCCGCCGGCCGGCCGCGCCGCTCATCGCCGGAATCCGCGCCGTGTTCCCCAGTCCACTGCCCACACCGCCCGCGCCCGCGTACGGGAGAACGGGCCGCCGGCTCTTGGCCGGGGCGAGCTGCACGCGGAAACTGGCGTGGTTGACGATGACCTGCGCTGGGTCGCAGGGCACCTTGACCATGCTCAGGGCGGGCTGATCGTCGAACCCGGGTGTTCTGGTGTCCACACTCATCTAACCGAGTGATGTGTGTTTAGGACACTGCCTTGACGGGCCCGATCTGTCCGAGACCCGTCAAGACTCCCTTACCGGACAAAACATCCGACCGGCCAGCGCCGGACAGGCCCTTGGGCCTACCGCCGCTGATCCGCCGGACCGGACCCGGGTCAGCGGCGGCGCTGCGCGGTCTCGTACAGCACGATGCCCGCCGCCACGCCCGCGTTCAGCGATTCGGCGCCGCCCGGCATCGGGATACGTACCCGGTAGTCGCAGGTCTCGCCGACGAGGCGGCCGAGGCCCTTGCCCTCGCTGCCGATGACGATGACGACGGGGCCGCCGAGTGCTTCGAGGTCCTGCACCGTGTGCTCGCCGTCCGCCGCGAGGCCGACGACGGTGATGCCGGCCTTCTGGTAGCCCTCAAGGGCGCGGGTCAGGTTGGTGACGCGGGAGACCGGCGTACGGGCGGCCGTACCGGCGGAGGACTTCCAGGCGCCCGCCGTCATGCCAGCCGCGCGACGCTCGGGAACGACCACGCCGTGGCCGCCGAAGGCGGAGACGGAGCGGACGATCGCGCCGAGGTTGCGCGGGTCGGTCACGCCGTCGAGCGCGACGATCAGCGGGTCCTCGTGCTTGTCGTACGCCGCCGCCGTGAGGTCCTCGGGGTGCGCGTACTCGTACGGCGGGACCTGGAGGACGAGGCCCTGGTGGTTCAGGCCGTTCGTCATCCGGTCGAGCTCGGGGCGCGGCGCCTCCATCAGGTTGATGTTGCCGCGCTCGCTCGCGAGCTGGAGCGCCTCGCGGACCCGCTCGTCGTTGTCGATGTACTGCTGGACGTACAGCGTCGTCGCCGGTACGCCGTCGCGCAGGGCCTCGTAGACCGGGTTGCGGCCGACGACCATCTCGGACGTGCCCTTGGCGCCGCCGCGGCGCGGGGCCGGGCGGCGGACCGCGGCCTGCTTGGCCTTGGCGGTGGCGATGCGGTTCTTCTTGTGCTTCTTGCGGGCCTCGGCGGGCGGCGTCGGGCCCCTGCCCTCCAGGCCCTTGCGCCGCTGGCCACCGCTGCCGACCTGCGCGCCCTTCTTGTTGGACGTGCGGCGGTTCTTGCGCTGGCTGTTCCCGGCCATGACGTGTACCTGTTTCGTTGCTTCAGACGTGCGTACGTATAAGGGGAAGTGTGCCGCCCGGGACGCCGGGCGGCACACCGCGCGTGGCGCGCGGGGTGTTCAGCGCGGTGTTCACCGCCGTGCTCAGCGCGGTAATCACCGCCGTGCTCAGCGCGGTCCGAGGGTCCACCGCGGGCCCGAGGGGCTGTCCTCGATGACGAGGCCGGACTGCTGGAGCTGGTCGCGGATGGCGTCGGCCGAGGTCCAGTCCTTGCGGTCGCGGGCCGACTGACGCTGGTCGAGTACGAGCCGTACGAGCGTGTCGACGACTCCGTGGAGGTCTTCGCCGCGGTCCGAGCCGCCGCCGGACCAGTGGTCGTCGAGCGGGTCGAGGCCGAGGACACCGAGCATGGCACGCACCTCGGCGAGCCGGGCGACGGCCTCGTCCTTGTCGTCGGCGGCCAGCGCGGAGTTGCCCTGGCGGACCGTGGTGTGGATGATCGCGAGCGCCTGGGGGACGCCGAGGTCGTCGTCCATGGCCTCAGCGAAGACGGGGGGCACCTCGCCGGCGGGCTCGACGGTCTTCCCCGCCTTCTCGATGACCCGCTGCACGAAGCCCTCGATCCGAGCGAAGGCGGACTCCGCCTCGCGCAGGGCGTCCTCGCTGTACTCGATGGTGGAGCGGTAGTGCGGCGTACCGAGGTAGTAGCGCAGCACGATGGGGCGCCAGGCCTTGACCATCTCACTGACCAGCACCGAGTTGCCGAGCGACTTCGACATCTTCTCGCCGGCCATGGTGACCCAGTGGTTGTGCACCCAGTACGTCGCGAAGTCGTCGCCGAAGGCCTTGGCCTGGGCGATCTCGTTCTCGTGGTGCGGGAAGATCAGGTCGATGCCGCCGCCGTGGATGTCGAAGGCCTGGCCAAGGTACTTGTGGGCCATGGCCGAGCACTCCAGGTGCCAGCCGGGCCGTCCGCGTCCCCACGGGGTCTCCCAGCTCGGCTCGCCGGGCTTCGCGGCCTTCCACATGGCGAAGTCGCGCGGGTCTCGCTTGCCGGTCTCGCCGTCGCCGGAGGGCTGGCGCAGGTCGTCGAGGTCCTGGTTGGAGAGCTCCAGGTAGCCGGGGTGGGAGCGGACGTCGAAGTAGACGTTCCCCTCGGCCTGGTATGCGTGCCCGCGCTCGATGAGGCCGCGCATCATCTCGACCATCTCGGTGATGTGGCCGGTGGCGCGGGGCTCGTAGGTGGGCGGGAGGCAGCCGAGCGCGTCGTAGCCGTCGTTGAAGGCGCGCTCGTTCTCGTAACCGATGGACCACCAGGGACGGCTCTGGTCCGCGGACTTCTTGATGATCTTGTCGTCGATGTCCGTGACGTTTCGGATGAACGTCACGTCGTAGCCCCGGTAGGTGAACCAGCGGCGCATGATGTCGAAATTCAGGCCCGACCTGATGTGCCCGATGTGCGGGGCGGCCTGCACGGTGGCGCCGCACAGGTAGATCGAGACGCAGCCCGGCGTGAGCGGGGAGAAGTCACGAGTCTGCCGGGCGCCGGTGTCGTACAGCCGAATAGTCACCCCACCAGGGTAGTGGGCCGACACCAGTGCCCCGCGACCCTTTCCGGGCCGCGGGGGGTGGTTTTCGCCGCTGCGGGGAGCGTCGTCCGGGTCAGAGACTCCCGACGATCTTGTGCGGCTTCACCCGGACCACGACGCGCTCGGCGTCCTCGCCGGCCGCCGGGTTGAAATCGGCGTACTGCTGGCCGGTGTACTTCATGGCCAGTTCGTCGATGAGCTCCTGGCCGCCCTCGGTGGTCATCTCGGCGGTACCGCGGATCTCGGCGTAGGTGTACGGGGAGTCGAACGGCAGCAGCAGGACGGTCACCCGGGGGTCACGGCGCAGGTTCTTCTCCTTGCGGCGCCCCACCGTCGTCGAGAACAGCAGGTCGTCGCCGTCCCGCTTCACCCATACCGGCGAGACCTGTGGGCTGCCGTCGGGCTGGATCGTGGAGACCTGGATGAAGACGGGGGTGTCGAGGCGCTCTTTGAGCTGGTCGGAGAGTGCGGCTGCCATGGTGGGGGGCCTTCCGTGGGGGACGCTGCCGGCTGACGGCTTTTCACGTACCCGATCCTCAGGCACCCCAGCGACTCCGCGCGGCATTTCAGCCGGTATTTCCGCGGGTACGGACCACCAGCGCCGTGGCGATCGCCGCGAGGCCTTCGCCCCGGCCGGTGAAGCCAAGGCCGTCGGAGGTGGCGGCCGACAGCGAGACCGGGGCGCCGGCCGCGGCGGAGAGGACCTTCTGCGCCTCATCGCGCCGCTTGCCGATCTTCGGGCGTACGCCGACGACCTGGACGGCGACGTTGCCGATGGCGAAGCCTTCGGACCGGACGATGCGGGCGGCCTCGGTGAGCAGGGTGATGCCGGAGGCGCCGGACCACTGGGGGCGGCCGGTGCCGAAGTGGGCGCCGAGGTCACCGAGACCGGCGGCGGAGAAGAGCGCGTTACAGGCGGCGTGCGCGACGACGTCGGCGTCCGAGTGACCGGCGAGGCCGGGGCCCTCGCCCTCCCAGAGCAGTCCGCCGCACCAGAGCTCGCGGCCCTCCTCGAAGGCGTGGATGTCGGTGCCGATGCCGACGAGGGGGAGCGGGGGAAGCGGGGCGGCGGGGGGCAGGTCCGCGGATTGGTCGCGCTGGTTGGCGGACCGGTCCGTGGGGAGATCAGAAGCCATCGGTGGCCCTCCTGCGGGCGAGAACCGCCTCGGCCAGGACGAGGTCCAGCGGCCGGGTCACCTTGAACGCCTCTTCGTGCCCGGGTACGACGACGACCTGTTCGCCGAGCTGCTCGACCATCCCGGCGCAGTCAGTGGCACCCTCGCCGCGCCCGGCGACCGTCTCGTGGGCGCGGACGAGGGTGGCGCGGTCGAAGCCCTGCGGAGTCTGTACCGCGCGCAGCAGGGCTCGCTCGGGGGTGGCGACAACGGGCTCGGGCCGGCCGTCGCCACTGGGCTCGACCTGCTTGACGGTGTCGGCCAGGGGCAGCGCGGGGACCACCGCGGGCGCTCCGTCCCGTACGGCCTCGATGACGGCGTCCACGGTGTCCACGGGCACGAGGGGGCGGGCCGCGTCGTGGACGAGGACGGTCGTGATGCCGGAGGGGAGGGCTTCGAGGCCGAGCCGCACCGATTCCTGCCGGGTGTCTCCGCCGGGTACGACGAGGTAGTCCGTGCGCTCGGGCAGGGCGTGTTCGTCGAGGAGGTTCTTGACCTCGACCGCGCCGTCCCTGGGGGCGACCACGACGACGAGTGACACGGCTCTGGAGTTGGCCATGGCGCGTACCGCGTGGATCAGCATGGGGGTGCCGCCCAGCGCGCGGAGCGCCTTGGGCGCGCCGGGACCGAGCCGCACCCCGCGGCCGGCCGCGGGGATCACGGCGGCGGTGCGGGGCAGGCGCGGTTCTGCGGTGGGGCGCGGTTCGTCTGTCATCGGTAGCTCCGGGGCCGACAGCTTCGGGAACGGGATGGATTACGTCGCCGGCCTCGGGTGCGCCGGGCTTGAAACGACAGGTTTGTGTCGGCGGGGCAGGTGGGTATGGCCACAACGTGCCCGGCGCGACGCCTTGACCGGCCCCTTCCGTGACGACCGGTCGAGTCGCCCGCTCGGGCGGGCACAGCTTGTACGGGCACAGCTTGTACGGGCACAGCTTGTACGGACGGCGCGGGAAGTATCGGTCGAAGGGCTCGGAAAGCCCGGCCCGGAGTCTGGCGTCGACGCACGAACGAGACATGCCGCAGCGCCCGGCAACAAAGGCTGGACGGCCTTGTCGGCGGGCACCACGGCAGCACGGGGTATCAGGGGTCTGGTCGGTGGGGCCGCCCATTTCCCGGGACCCGGATTCAGGACGCGAGGACCTCGTCGAGCAGAGCCTCGGCCTTGTCTTCATTCGTGTTCTCCGCGAGCGCGAGCTCGCTCACCAGGATCTGGCGGGCCTTGGCGAGCATGCGCTTCTCACCTGCGGAGAGACCGCGCTCACGCTCACGGCGCCACAGGTCGCGCACTACTTCTGCGACCTTGATGACATCACCGGAGGCGAGCTTTTCGAGATTTGCCTTGTAACGCCGGGACCAGTTCGTCGGCTCTTCGGCATACGGGGCGCGAAGCACCTCGAAGACCCGGTCGAGCCCTTCTTGACCCACTACATCGCGCACACCGACGAACTCCGCATTGTCCGCAGGTACACGAACAGTCAAGTCACCCTGGGCGACCTTGAGCACCAAGTAGGTCTTGTCCACGCCTTTGATCTGGCGAGTCTCGATAGCCTCGATCAGCGCGGCCCCGTGATGGGGATAGACCACGGTGTCGCCAACCTTGAACGTCATGTGACAGGTACCCCTTCCGTGGCTATCCAGAGTAACACGGAAACAGCTTCTTCTGAATGGCGTTTCCGCAGGTCAGGGCGCATCTCGGGGCTTGACAACAACAACAGGAACGTGCTGCGCGGGCCTTCCGGAACCGGGTATTCGCAGGTCGGAGCGGCTGCACGGGGCGAGAGAAACGCGTACGGTACACCGACCCCGGACGCCACCGAAGTGACCGAACATCCCGATTTGCCTGGTTCGAAGCGGCGCACTCGGCCTACTCCGTTCGGCCATCGGTCACCCGTTCGGCTTGAATCCGCAATTGATCACAGATGCGATGCGGATGTGATCAATTTCTCGGTCCTGCCCATTACCCGCGGATAATCCGCACGCGGTCCGCCGCCGGCCCACAGACACGCCATCGGCCGGTTATGCGAACGGCGCGGCGAACTCGTTCCCAGCCGGCGGCGGACGTGCCGGGTGGGCGGGGTGGGGCGGGTCGGGTGCGGGCGCTGGGCGACGGCTCGGTAACCTGAGCCCGCTGACACATCCTTAGGACGGCTTTACGTCGCCCGGGCCCGTATCGGCGCCCCACGTCCGAACTTCCGAACGTCCGAATGTCTTAGAGGAGATGCCGCCGCCGTGAGCCGCAGCCTTCGACGCGGTGCCGTCGCCGCCACCGCCATCGTGTTCTCGATCGCATCGCTTGCCGCGTGCGGCGCGGGCAACGACGCACAGACGCTGGGGGTCAGGCCGGACAACGCCGCGACCGCCGTCGACGACATCAAGATCCAGAACGCGGCTGTCGTCACTCAGCCGAAGCCCGAAGCCGATGGACCGGCGGTCGTCACCGGCACACTGTTCAACAACGGCGACAAGGCCGAGACCCTCGAATCGGTGAAGCTTCCCGGCACCAGCACCGAGGTGACGCTCAAGCCCGCCAAGGGCGCCGGACCGGTGACCGTGCCGGCGGGCGGCTCGCTGCTCCTTGGCGGCCGGGGCAACGCCTCCGCCGTCATCGCCGACGGAAGCCAGGCCACACGCAACGGTGACGTGCAGCGGGTTGTCTTCGAGCTGAGCGAGACCGGCGCGGTGGAGCTGCAGGCATTCGTCGTCCCCGCGACGCAGTACTTCAAGGGCATCGGCCCCTCCGAGCTCCCGAAGCCGTCGGCCGCGTCGCCGGCCGGCACGGGCACCGCGACCCCGTCGGGCTCGCCGTCCCCGGCCACCCCGTCGGCTGAGGCCTCCGATGCGCCCTCGGGTGCGGCGTCCGGGACACCGGCGGGGTCGGCCGACGACACCGCCGGCGCGGAAGCGGACGACGAGTAACCCGCCGAGGAGCGCGACGCGGGCCGCTGAGGCCCGTACACGTACATGTGGGGCCGCCCCGCCGGTTGTGTCCGGCGGGGCGGCCCCACATGTACGTACGGCTATGTAGGTGCGGCTATGTACGCACGGCATGTACGTAGCCGTCGTCGTCGGGCTTACGGCTCGAACTTGTAGCCGAGTCCTCGGACCGTCACCAGGTATCTCGGTGCGCCCGGGTCCGGTTCGATCTTGGCGCGCAGGCGCTTCACATGGACGTCGAGGGTCTTGGTGTCCCCCACGTAGTCCGCGCCCCAGACCCGGTCGATCAGCTGCATACGGGTCAGCACGCGGCCCGCGTTGCGCAGCAGCATCTCCAGGAGGTCGAACTCCTTCAGCGGCAGGTCGACCTTGCCGCCGCTGACCGTGACCACGTGGCGGTCGACGTCCATGCGGACCGGACCGGCCTCCAGGGCCGCCGGGCTGACCTCTTCCGGCTCTCCCCTGCGGCGCAGTACGGCGCGGATGCGGGCGACCAGCTCGCGGGAGGAGAAGGGCTTGGTCACGTAGTCGTCGGCTCCTATCTCCAGACCCACGACCTTGTCGATCTCGCTGTCCTTGGCGGTCACCATGATCACCGGGACGTTGGACCGGCTGCGCAGCTGGCGGCAGACCTCGGTGCCGGGCAGGCCGGGGAGCATCAGGTCCAGCAGGACGAGGTCGGCGCCATTGCGCTCGAACTCGTCGAGCCCGTCGGGGCCCGTGGTCGCGATGGCGACCTCGAAGCCCTCCTTGCGCAGCATGTAGGACAGGACGTCGCTGAAGGATTCCTCATCCTCGACAACGAGCACTCGGGTCACGGAAGGACCTCCGGGGCAGGGATGGATGCGCGATCAGTGGTCTCGTACGGACCGGCGTCGGCGTCGTCGTCGTCGTCGTCGTCGTCGACAGCGTGGTTTGGGGCGGCGACCGGTGACCGGTCGCGGGGCGCGGCTGCCTCGGGCAGCCGCAGGGTGAAGGTGGAGCCCTGTCCCTCGGAACTCCACACGGTGACCTCCCCGCCGTGCGAGGCGGCCACGTGCTTGACGATGGCCAGGCCCAGGCCCGTACCACCGGTGGCCCTGGAGCGGGCCGGGTCCACGCGGTAGAACCGCTCGAAGACGCGCTCGCGGTCCTTCTCGGAGATGCCGATGCCCTGGTCGGTGACGGCGATCTCGATGAGGTCACCGCCGGGTGCGGGCACCCGGCGGCCGGCTATGCCGACGCGCGTGCGGGCCGGGCTGTAGTTGACGGCGTTCTCGACGAGGTTGCCGAGGGCCGCGGCGAGCTGGCCGCGGTTGCCCCATACGTGCAGGCCGGCGCTACCGCCCGCGGCCATCGTGATGTTCTTGGTGGAGGCGGCGTGGCGGCTGCGATCCATGGCTTCGGCGACGAGTTCGTCGACGCGAACCGGCTCGGAGTCATCGAGCGGGTCGTCGTTCTGCACCCGGGAGAGATCAATGAGCTCTTGGACCAGATTGGTGAGACGAGTCGCCTCGATCTGCATCCGGCCGGCGAAACGGGTGACCGCCTCGGGGTCGTCCGAGGCGTCCATGACGGCCTCGGAGAGCAGGGAGAGCGCGCCCGTAGGAGTCTTGAGTTCATGGCTGACGTTCGCGACGAAGTCGCGCCGTACCGCTTCTATGCGGCGGGCCTCCGTGAGGTCCTCCACCAGGAGCAGGACGAGGCGCGAGCCCAGCGGGGCCACCCGTGCCGAGACCGCGAGGGCCTCGCCGCGTCCGGTGCCGCGGCGGGGCAGGTCCAGCTCGATCTGGCGTATCTCACCGTCCCTGCGGGCGTCGCGTGCCATGTGGAGCATCGGGTCCACGGCCAGCTTTCCGCCTCTGACCAGCCCGAGGGCGTACGCCGCGGAGCTTGCCTTGACGACGCTGTCGCTCTCGTCGAGCACGACGGCGGAGGAGCGGAGAACGGACAGCACGGTGTCGACACCGGGCGGCAGGAGCGCGTTGATGTCGGGCCGCAGGGAGGAACGGGTGGGCCTTGCCTGGTCGCGCTCGCTCCAGCGGAACGCCAGCACGGCGATCACGCCGGTCATCAGACCTGCGATCGCTGCTGCTGCGGCGACTGCCGCGTTCACGTCCATGCACCCAGGTTAAGCGGGGGTACCGACACTCCCCCAGCCAAACGGGTGGCCACTCGAACACTCGTCGCTCAGAGTTCACCGAGGGGATGGGGTTGGTTCACTTGGGGGGCCGGAACCGGACGCGTAACGGACAGAACGTGGGAGCGTGGGGTTCAGAGGCAAGCCTCAGCAGGAACAAGAGAGGGACTTTCATGCGCGACGCGTACCACGAGGAACTTGACTCGATCGGCGAAGCCCTGGTCGAGATGGCCCGGCTCGTCGGGTCGGCGATCGGGCGGGCGACGACGTCCATGCTCGACGCCGACCTCAAGCTCGCCGAGAGCGTGATCGCGGGCGACCAGAAGGTGGACGATCTCCAGCACGACCTGGAGGCCCGCGCGATAGCCCTGCTGGCTCGCCAGCAGCCCGTCGCGACCGACCTGCGGATCGTGGTGACCTCGCTGCGGATGAGCGCCGACCTGGAGCGTTCCGGCGACCTCGCCCAGCACGTGGCGAAGCTCGCCCGCCTGCGGTTCCCGGCCACGGCGGTGCCGAACGACCTGCACGCCACGATCCTGGAGATGGGCCAGCTCGCGCAGCGCCTGATGGCGAAGGCGGCAGAGGTCATCATCACCAAGGACGTCGACCTCGCACTCCAGCTGGAGCAGGACGACGACGAGATGGACCTGCTGCACCGCACGCTGTTCCAGCACCTGATGGACGACCGCTGGAAGCACGGCATCGAGACGGCCGTCGACGTCACCCTGCTGGGCCGCTACTACGAGCGCTTCGCCGACCACGCTGTGTCGGTGGCCAAGCGCGTCGTGTACCTGGTCACGGGTGAGCACGCGGACGAGCTCCAGGCGGCGGCTGCGCCGGCGCAGGGCGAGTAGGAGGGGGCGCGGGAGCTTTCCTGCCGCGGGGCATTGCGCGTGTGCGCCGTTGATGCGCCCGCTGGAGTGGGCGTCCAATGGGCAGCAGGAGTACGCCGCGTGCCCCTTCGAGGAGGAACCCCCATGGCCGATTCCCCCACGCCCAACTCCCAGCAGCAAGCGCCGGTCGAAGTGGCCCACCTGCCCACGCTGCCCGTCCTCGGCGCGTGCGGCTGCGGCTCGGGCTGCGGCTGCGGCTGCCAGTCCGGCGCGCCGTGCCAGTGCGGCGGGTGCTGCGGCTAGGAGGCGTCCGGCGCCGCCCCTCAGTCCGGCGCCGCCCCTCAGTCCGGCGCCGCCCCTCAGTCCGGCGCCGCCCCTCAGTCCGGCGCCGCCCCTCAGTCCGGCGCCGCTCCTCGGGCCCGCGCCGCCCTTCGGGCCCGTACCGAAAGTGCCCCGTCCCGCTCGGACGGGGCACTTCGCGTGCGTTGGGGGTGCCCGTTCGGGTGCCCTCCGGGTGCCCTTCGGTCAGGCCGGGTAGGCGGGTTAGACGGGGTAGTACGCCTCGTCGTCCTCCATGGTCTCGTCGTCCTCCAGGCCGAAGTTCTCCGGCATCTCCAGCATCGCCTCCCGGTGGTCGGGGCGCGTCTCCTTCATGGCCGTCTGTCTGAAGAGCGCCGCGAGCAGGTGGCGGTCCTCCGCGGGCAGTCGGCCCAGGCTGTCGGCGAGATCTTCGAACCACGTCGTCGCCACATCCGGGTCGACGTCGTCGTCGCCCGTCAAGTCGATGGCCGTGACCAGCTGCGCCATGGCAGTGGCCAGTGTGGTCAGCAGGGTGTCGCTCATGTCGTGCTCGCCTCTTCGCATACGTTTCGGACCGTCGGCCATCTGTGCGTCACGCAACATCGAGCCCCCTGACGCGGCGATTCCGCGGCAGGGGGCTCGATCCGTACGTGCGTCTTCTCGGGGCTACTTCTTCTTGCCCTGGTTCTTCACGGCCTCGATGGCGGCCTTCGCGGCCTCCGGGTCGAGGTACTTGCCGCCCTTGGTGACCGGGCGGAAGTCGGCGTCGAGCTCGTAGTAGAGCGGGATACCGGTGGGGATGTTGAGGCCGGTGATCTCCTCGTCGGAGATGCCGTCGAGGTGCTTGACCAGGCCGCGCAGCGAGTTGCCGTGGGCTGCGACCAGGACGGTGCGGCCCGCGAGCAGGTCCGGGACGATGCCGTCGTACCAGTACGGCAGCATGCGCTCGACGACGTCCTTGAGGCACTCGGTGCGCGGGCGCAGCTCGCCGGGGATCGTCGCGTAGCGCGGGTCGTCGGACTGCGAGAAGTCCGCGCCGTCCTCGAGGACCGGCGGCGGGGTGTCGTACGAGCGGCGCCAGAGCATGAACTGCTCCTCGCCGAACTCGGCGAGCGTCTGCGCCTTGTCCTTGCCCTGGAGCGCACCGTAGTGGCGCTCGTTCAGGCGCCAGGAGCGGTGGACGGGGATCCAGTGGCGGTCCGCGGCCTCCAGCGAGAGCTGGGCGGTGCGGATGGCGCGCTTCTGGAGAGAGGTGTGCAGTACGTCGGGCAGCAGGCCGGCGTCCGTGAGCAGCTCACCGCCGCGTACCGCCTCCTTCTCGCCCTTCTCGGTGAGGTTGACGTCCACCCATCCGGTGAACAGGTTCTTCGCGTTCCATTCGCTCTCGCCGTGGCGGAGGAGGATCAGCTTGTACGGTGCGTCGGCCATGGGCCAGAGCCTAATCGACGTCGCCCGATCCCGATTGACGGCTGTCGTCAATTGAGTGGCCCCCCGTAGCAGCGCACTTGTAACGTGCGGATGTCTGCCGAGCCGCTTACATCCCCGGGGGGAAACCCGTTGTCCGCTGAGCGTATGAGACGGGCCGTGCGAGAGAGCGTCGCCGGGCTCCCCAAGGAGTTCTGGTGGTTGTGGACGAGCACACTGGTCAACCGGCTCGGAGCGTTCGTCGCGACCTTCATGGTGCTGTATCTGACCCTGGACCGCGGCTACTCGGCGTCGTACGCCGGACTCGTGGCCTCCCTGCACGGACTCGGCGGGGTCATCTCCTCGCTGGGCGCGGGCGTGCTGACCGACCGGCTCGGCCGCCGGCCCACGCTGCTGATCGCGCAGACCTCGACAGCCTTCTCGGTGGCGCTGCTCGGCTTCATGCAGCACCCGGTGGCGATCGCGGGCGTTGCCTTCCTGGTCGGCATGGCGAGCAACGCCTCCCGGCCGGCCGTACAGGCGATGATGGCGGACATAGTGAAGCCCGAGGACCGGGTGCGGGCGTTCGCGCTCAACTACTGGGCGATCAACCTGGGTTTCGCGATCTCGTCGGCGGGCGCCGGGTTCATCGCGCAGTACAGCTACCTGGCGGGCTTCCTCGGTGAAGCGGCGATGACGCTGGTGTGCGCAGTGCTGGTCTTCGTGAAGCTGCCGGAGTCGCGGCCGCCGCGGGAGATGGACGCGGACGGCAGACCGACCGAACCGGATGTCGGGCTCAGGGCCGTTGTGCTCGACGGCCGCTTCATGGGTGTGGTCGGGCTGTCCTTCGTTCTCGCCCTGATCTTCCAGCAGGGGTACGTCGGCCTGCCGGTGGCGATGGGCACGGACGGGTTCAGCAGCGCCGACTTCGGTATGGCTATCGCGGTCAACGGGGTGCTGATCGTGGCCCTGCAGATCCCGGTGACGCGTTTCATCGAGCACCGCGACCCGCGACGGTTGCTGATCGTCTCGTCGTTGCTCGCCGGGTACGGCTTCGGGCTCACCGCGTTCGCCGGGTCGATCGCGGTGTACGCGCTGACGGTGTGCGTGTGGACGCTCGCGGAGATCGTCAACTCGCCGACGCAGACGGGCCTGGTGGTGCGGCTCTCGCCGACGCACGGCCGTGGGCGCTACCAGGGCGTCTACACGATGTCGTGGTCGGCGGCGGCGCTGGTCGCCCCGCTGATGTCGGGCTTCATGATCGACCGGTACGGCGCGGAGTGGCTGTGGGGGGCGTGCGCGGCGCTCGGCACGGTGGCGGCGTTCGGCTACTGGCTGCTGATGCGGGGCCTCCCGTCCGAGGCGCCGGTACTGACGCCACCGCGGACGCCGACGGCGCCGGCCGTACGGGAGAAGGCGCCCGGCGTACGGGAGAAGGCGCCGGCCGTACGGGAGCAGGCACCGGCGGCCGACTGACGAAGCCGCCGTTCAGGGGGCCACGGAGCCGGGGCCCGCCGCGCCGGGCTGCGCCCCGGCGGTGCCCGGCGCCCCCGGAGTGCCCGGCGCCCCGACTCCGCCCGGCTGAGCCTCCGTCACGCGCGTACCCGGATGCCTGATCGTGCACAGATAGGCGACGGCGAGCGCGATGGCCATGCCGTAGAACACCCACTGGTTGGCCTGGGCGAAGTCCATCCGGATCGTGTCCATCGCGTCCCGCATGACCGAGGCGATCGGCCCTTCGCCAGTCGGCTGCCGCTCGTCGGGGTACGGCGAAGAGCATCGCCGCCAGGGCCAGCGTCCGACTCGGAGCCCCCTGGAGGGACGCTACGGGCGCTGCGGGGCCTGCGGTGCCTCGGCTGCCTCCGGTGCCTCGACCGCCAGATCCCCTGTTATCGCCCATAGGGGGAAGTTTCGCCCTGCCGGGCATGCGGCGCGCCCTGAGCAGCCGTCTCGGGCGGCCCCGCAAGCCAGGCGGGTGACTGGGGCCGGGGTCGGGGGGGGGCGGGAGGGCGGACGCCCTGTTCAGGCGGGCGGACGCTCGGTGTCAGGCGGGCGGACGCTCGGTCAGGTGGGTGAACGCTTCGAGGTTCCGCGTCGACTCGCCACGCGAGACGCGCCACGCGTACTCCTTGCGGATCGCGCTAGCAAAGCCCAGTTCCAGCAGGGTGTTGAAGCTGTCGTCCGCCGCCTCCAGCACGCTGCCCAGCAGTCGGTCTACTTCCTCGGCAGTGACGGCCGCGAGCGGGAGCTTTCCCGCGAGGTAGATGTCGCCGAGGCTGTCGATCGCGTAACTGACCGCGTAGAGGCGCAGGTTGCGCTCCAGCAGCCAGCGGTGCACCGCCGCGTCGTTCTCGTCCGGGTGACGGATTACGAAGGCATTGACGGACAGGGAGTGCCGGCCGACGATCAGCGAACAGGTCGTGGACAGCTTGCGGGTGCCGGGGAGGGTGACGACGTACGAGCCGGGCTCGGGGCTCTCCCACTCCAGATCCGCGTCCTTCAGCGCCTGCTCAAGTGCTTCAGTGGTGGCGCTGCCCTGCGTGACCTGCGTGACCTGCCGTGCGTCAGCCATGGTGCGAGCGTACGCGACGGCGATGTTCGTGCATCGCGGCCGTGTAGACGTCGGCGGTGGCGGACGCGGCGGTGTCCCAGCCGAAGGACTGCGCGTGCCGGGTGGCCGCCGTGCCCATCCGGTCCACCAGCCCCGGCTCGTCGATGAAGCGCCGCAGCGCCCGGGCGTACCCGGCCGGATCGTGGCCCTCGACGAGGATGCCGGTCTGTCCGTCCCGTACGGCGACCGGAAGGCCGCCCACCGCCGCCGCGACGACAGGGGTGCCGGACGCTTCGGCCTCGATGGCGACGAGGCCGAAGGATTCGCTGTACGACGGCATGACCAGCACGGACGCCGCACGGAACCAGTCGGCGAGGCGGTCCTGGCCGACCGGCGGCCGGAAGCGCACCACGTCGGCGATGCCGAGGCGGGCGGCGAGCTTCTGCAGGCCTTCGGGCTTGGCGAGGCCGCTGCCGCTCGGTCCGCCGACGACCGGCACGACCGTCTTCGCCCGCAGCGACGGGTCCTCGTCCAGCAGCACGGCGACCGCGCGCAGCAGGATGTCCGGCGCCTTGAGCGGCTGGATACGGCCCGCGAAGAGCGGGATGAACGCGTCTTGGGGCAGACCGAGCCGTTCCCGGGCCGCCGCCCTCCCGTCGGCCGGACGGAAGCGTTCCAGGTTCACCCCGGGGTGTACGACGGCGGCCTTGCCGGGGTCGGCCTCGTAGAAGCGGACCAGATCGTCGGCCTCCTCTGCGGTGTTCGCGATAAGGCGGTCGGCCGCCCGCACGATCTGCGTCTCGCCTATGACGCGGGCGGGCGGTTCGGGGATGTCGCCGTCCGCGAGCGCGGCGTTCTTGACCTTGGCCATGGTGTGCATGGCGTGCACGAGGGGTACTCCCCAGCGTTCGGCGGCGAGCCAGCCGACGTGGCCGGAGAGCCAGTAGTGGGAATGGACGAGGTCGTAGTAGCCGGGGCGCTGGCCGGCCCACGCCTGCATCACTCCGTGGGTGAAGGCGCAGAGCTGGGCGGGCAGCTCCTCCTTGGCGAGGCCTTCGTACGGGCCGGCGTCGACGTGGCGGACGAGGACGCCGGGGGCGAGCGCGACGCTCGGGGGCAGGCCGCCGGTGGTGGCGCGGGTGAAGATCTCGACTTCGACGTTGATCGCGGCCAGGCGCTTGGCCAGCTCGACGATGTAGACGTTCATGCCGCCCGCGTCACCCGTCCCCGGCTGATGCAGCGGCGAGGTGTGGACACTGAGCATGGCGATCCGGCGCGGCCTGCGGTGGTGCCCGCCGGGCAACCGGAGGCGGGGCGGCGCCGCCAGAGTGCCGGCGAGTCGGGAGACGTACTGGCTCACGTCGAGAGTCCTCCTCGCTCGGGGCATGACATGGGGAAGCCGGGGCCCCCTCCGTTCAGCGGCAACAGCGGAATGCCCCGCTCCAATTTCCGTTTTGCCAAATCATTACTTGGACTGCCTCAACCTTTACGGAGCCGGGCGGGCTCTGCCGGGAATCTGTACCGGGCCGGGCGGGCTCTCCCGGGCGACCGCGAGCTGGGACGGGCGGCGCATACCCTCACTGCATGGCCCCCCGCACCTCCCCCGCGCGCCCCGTCGGCGCCGTCACCCGCGGGACCACCAATCCGAACCGCCTGCGCCGCATGGACCGCTGGATCACCGCCGTGCACGGCCCCGAGCTGCGCAGGGCGGCGGATCCCGTGTCGGTCGACCTCGGGTACGGCGCCGCGCCATGGACCTCCGTCGAGCTGCTGGGGCGCCTGCGCACGGTCGCTCCGGCCGCCGAGGTGGTCGGCATCGAGATCGACCCGACGCGGGTGGCCGCCGCGAAACCGTACGAGCGGGACGGCCTCACGTTCCTGCGGGGCGGCTTCGAGGTTCCGCTGCCGGGCGGGCGCCGCCCGGCGCTGATTCGGGCGGCGAACGTCCTGCGCCAGTACGACGAGGCCGAGGTGGCCGCCGTCTGGGCGCGGCTGTGCGGGCGCCTGGCGCCGGGCGGGCTGCTGGTCGAGGGGACGTGCGACGAGATCGGGCGGCGGCACGTGTGGGTGGCGCTCGGGGCCGAGGGGCCGCGCACGGTCACCTTCGCCACCCGGCTCGGCTCACTGGAGCGCCCCTCCGACCTCGCGGAGCGGCTGCCGAAGGCGCTCATCCACCGCAACGTGCCGGGCGAGCCGGTGCACGCCTTCCTGCGGGACTTCGACCGGGCGTGGGCGGCTGCCGCTCCGTACGCCTCGCTGGGCGCCCGGCAGCGCTGGATCAAGGCGGTGCGCGACCTGGCGGGCGACTGGCCGCTGGCGGACGGTGAGCGGCGGTGGCGGCAGGGCGAAGTGACCGTGAACTGGGCCGCTCTCCAGCCCCGCACGAGCTGAAACCGCTCCGGACCTCCTCGAACGTGTGGTCCGCCAGGGGAACATGACGCGCGGTCCGTTCGTCGGAAATCTTGAGCGACGATCACTGTCGCTTTGCCGGAGGGCATGGCAGCATCACCGCAAGCACACCTAAGTTACTGACGGTTAATCACATGCCGGGCATGTGATCCGGGATATGGGATCCGGGGGATCCGGGGGGACTCGTGAACCGACGTCGAAGTGTCGCGACCGCCATAGCGCTGGTCTGCGCCTTGACCGTACTGGCCGCGCCGGCCCAGGCGTTCGCCGACCCGGTGCCGGCGGCCGGCGAGCAGCGCCTGCAGGAGGTGCGCCGCGAGATCGGCGCTCTCTACCGCAAGGCCGGGGCGGCCACCGATGCGTACAACCTCGCCGAGGAGCGCGCCGACCAGCAGTCCTCGGAGATACAGAAGCTGGCCAAGGAGATGGAAAAGGGCAGGCAGCGGATCGACGGGCTGAAGCAGCGGGTGGGGGCCGAGGCCCGCGCCCAGTACCGCAGCGGCGGATTGCCGCCCGGGGCGCAGATGATGCTGAGCGGCGACCCCCAGCTCTTCCTGGAGGGGGCGGGCAGGATCCGCGAGGGTGGGCACGCGACCAAGGGTCTCCTGGGCGAACTGTCACGGGAACAGTACGACTTGGAGTCATACGCGAAGGACGCCGCCTCCCAGTGGAAGAAGCTGGAGGCCGGCCGCAAGAAGAAGGACGCGGCGAGGAAGGAGATCGAGAAACAGGTCGACGCCGCCGAGAAGCTGGAGTCGACGCTGGAGAAGGACGAGCGCGAGCGGCTCCGGAAGATGGAGCAGCAGGCGGAGCGCCGGGCGCAGACCGCCTGGCTCGACTCCGGCGCCATGGCGGAGGTCGGCGGCGAGGCGACGGAGCGGGGCAAGGCGGCCGTGGCGTTCGCGACCGCGCAGATCGGCAAGCCGTACGTATGGGGCGCGGAGGGGCCGGGCTCATTCGACTGCTCGGGGCTGACGTCGAAAGCGTGGCTCGCGGTCGGCAAGGCAATACCCCGCACCTCGCAGGAGCAGTGGAAGCGGCTGCCGCGCGTCGACGTGAAGGACATGCGGCCCGGTGACCTGATCGTGTACTTCGACGACGCCAGCCACATCGGGATGTACGTGGGCGACGGCTCGATGGTGCACGCTCCGCGCCCCGGCAGGGACGTGACGATCGCGGGGGCGGGCTCGATGCCGATTCTGGGCGTCGTAAGACCGGACGACGAGTAGGCGACCGGTGGAGGGCGGCCAACGGTCGCCCACCGGGCCACCGGTCGCGGCGAGGGCCCGGATGGGTGCTCCGGGCGTGACGTTTGTCATGACCCGGTGACCTCCCACACCGTCGGATGCGTTGTGGGAGGCGGTATTTGGCCGCGCGTGATTTCCGCGCACCATTCCGTTGCGGCGCCGGGTGACGCTATGGTCCCCGTTTGGCGGAACGTCGATCGTCGTGCCGCCGCACCCTCGGGGGGAGGGAAGGAAACCGAAACCGATGACCGCACCCGTACCGCGGCAGCGCGAGAGCCCGGCCGTGGAACACGGTCAGGCCGTCCTGCCGAAGCAACAGGCGGGGAGCAGCCTGCGCCCCGCCGCACAGGCCGCCCACCCGACCCGCGCCGCCGCCCACCCGACCCGCGCCGCCGGCGCTCCGGCCGCATCCGCGATCGGCACCGACCTCACGCTGCTGGTGATCGAGAACGACCCGGCGGGGACGTTCACCGTCCCCTCGCTGCTCGACGCGGCCGGCACCCGCGTGCGTATCCGCACCGCCCGCAACCTCACCGAGGCCGAACGGTTGCTCACCGACGACGTGCACTGCATCCTGCTCGACCTCGCCCTGCCCGGCCCCTCGGCCGACAACGGTGACGAGCTGGCGACGCTGCGGCACGTACTGCGTCTGGCCCCCCGGCACGCCGTCCTCGCCCTCACCTCGCAGACCGATGTCGAGCGGGCCGCGGAGGCGGTGCGTGTCGGCGCCCAGGACTACCTCTTCCGCGACGAACTCGACGGTCGCCAGCTCAGCCGCGCCATCCGGTACGCCGTCGAACGCAAACGCGCCGACAGCGCGCAGCACAAGCTCGCCGAGTCGCGGCTGCGCGCCCAGGAGAACGCCCGCCTGGAGCGCGGTCTGCTCCCCACGCCGCTGCTCGAAGGCTCCAACCTGCGCTTCGCCTCCCGCTACCGCCCCGGCCGCTCCCGCGCGCTGCTCGGCGGCGACTTCTACGACACGGTCCGCACCTCCGACGGCACGGTCCACGCCATGATCGGAGACGTGTGCGGCCACGGCCCGGACGAGGCGGCGCTGGGCGTGGAGCTGCGCATCGCGTGGCGGGCGCTGACCTTCGCGGGGCTGTGCGGCGACGAGCTGCTGTCCACCCTCCAACAGGTCTTGGAGCACGAGCGCGAGAGCGACGAGATCTTCGCGACGCTGTGCACGATCGACATCGCCCCGGACGGGCGGCGGGCGGGCATGTGCCTGGCCGGCCATCCGTCACCGCTGATAGCCCGAAACGGCAGGGCGGCGCAGCTGCTTCCGTACGAGGACGGGGGCCCCGCACTCGGTCTGCTGCCGCGCGCCCGCTGGTCGCGTCGGCAGGTCGAGCTGGGCGGTTCATGGAGCCTGATGATGTACACGGACGGCCTGATCGAGGGCCGCGTCGGCCCGCCCGGCTCGAAGCAGCGCCTCGGTCAGGACGGCATGGTCGAGATGATCAACCGCCGTCTGGCGGCCGGGCTGACCGGCGAGGATCTGCTGGAGGCGGCGCTCACCGAGGCGCGCGACCTCAACGGCGGCGAACTGACCGACGACGTGGCGCTGCTCCTGCTGGACCGCCTCTGACCGAGGCCGCCGACGCCGTGAGAGCTGCCCGGGCCGTGCGAGCTTGTTGGGGCCGTGCGAGTGCCTGGCTAGCGCCCGCCGTTGTAGGGCCCGTACGGCCCGTCACTGCTGCTGCCGCCCTTGCGTCCGCGGCCACCACCGCCACCCGACACCTGCTTGACCGCGGGCCGCACGTCGACCATGAAGACGATCGTGGCGATCAGTCCGGCGATCTGCAGGAACAGCAGCGGGACGAAGAGATTCACGGCGACCGTCACACCGAGCAGGACGAGCCAGAAGACCTTCGTCTGCTTGTCGGCGGCGCGGTAGGCGTCCTCGCGTGCCGTCACGGCGAAGATCAGCGCCACCACCGCGAGGACGAGCATGGCGAGGTTGAGCAACGACAGCAGAGTGCCGAATCCCTGGAGCAACATGCGGTACACCGCCTAGTGAGTGGATGAGCGCCTCGCGGCCAAGGTACCCGGACAACGGGCCGGACACCCACAAGGTGCCCGGCCCGTTACCCGTACCGCCGCGTGCTCGCCCGTACCGCCGGGTGCTTACCCGGCCGCCGTTACTTCCCGGCCGACGGCGTGGCCTTCTTGGCCTGCGCCTTGCGGGCGGCGGCGGGCTTCTTCGCCGAAGCGCCGGCGGTCGGGGCCGCGGACGCGGTGGTCGGGGTCGTCGCGGCTGCCTCCGACTTCTTCTGGGGCTCCGGGTCGGGCTCGACGGCGACGGCGATCTCGTTGATCTCCTCGGCCGCCCCGCCCCGCCAGGTCTTCACGCTCTGCTCGCCGTGCTCGGCGACCTTCTCGTACGTCTCACGCGCCTTGACCGCGTACTCCGCGGCCACGCCCACGCTCCGCAGCGCCAGGTCCTGGGCCTGCTCGGTCAGCTTCTTCAGGTCGGTGTCGAGCGACCCGAGCACCTCGGTGACCCTCGCCTGCACGGTGGCCTGGGCCTCCCTGGCCCCACTGGTCACCTTGTCCTGCACACTCTTCGGGTCGGTGTTGCGCACGGCCTCGATCCGCGCCGGCGCCTCGGCGCGCAGCTGCTCGATCAGCGCCGGCACCTTCCGCGCCTGCTGCACGGCGAGGTCCGCGGTGCCCGCCGCGAAGTAGAGGGGAGTGGGGTCGGTGAGGGTCTTACGCAGGTCATCGGTGATGGCCATGACTGTGGTCCTCCCGGAGCTCAGTTTCCTGTGTGGGTGATCAAGATGATGCGTCTGCACCACTGCCGTCGGCCGTGCGAGGGCCGCCGGCGGGGACATCCGTGACGGCGTCCGCCGCGTCCGTACCGTTCTCTTTCCGGAACGACTCGTAGATCTGCAGCAGCACCTGCTTCTGCCGCTCGTTGATCGACGGGTCGGCGAGTATGACGGCGCGCGTCTCCAGCTCGTCGCGCTCCCGCTCGTCGAGGATCCCGGCCTGCACGTACAGCGTCTCGGCGGAGATCCGCAGCGCCTTGGCAAGCTGCTGCAGGATGTCCGCGCTCGGCTTGCGCAGGCCGCGCTCGATCTGGCTCAGGTACGGATTGGACACCCCGGCGGCATCGGCAAGCTGCCGCAACGACAGCTGCGCCGTGCGCCGCTGCTCGCGCAGATACTCGCCGAGATTGCCGACGTTGAGTGATGCCATGTCCCGATAGTGCGGCATCATCGCTAACTTTTGCAAGCACCCGCTTGCAAAAGTGTTCCCCCCCCACGCCACACGCGCCGTCATCAGAGAACGGCGCTGAGGCGTTGGATGGCAGCCCGGGTCGTCTCTTCAGAGCCCGCTGCGGCGCCAGCGGTTAGCGCACCGGTGGCGATAGGGGCGAGGTATCCCTTGAGAGCCGCTACCGCGCGGCGGATCCTTCCACGATCCGGCTCCGCCTGGATGACCTCATTCCGAACCTCTTCCCCGGCTGCGGCCGCATCCTCGATATCTTCCTCAGAGACGCCCATGACCGCCTGGGCGATAGCTTCGAACCCGGGCGCGATCTGCTGCTATGCCTGATTCTGTGTCTGGTTAACGGTGCTGTAGCCCCCGGACCGCTCCCCCAGCACGCAGAACTCATTCCCCTCCGGGTCCGCAAGCACCACCCACGGCTCGTCCCCCCGCTGCCCGACGTCCGCGTGGCGAGCGCCGAGTGCCAGGAAGCGCTCGACCTCCGCGTCCCGGTCGTCGGGGCGGAAGTCCAGGTGGAGGCGGTTCTTGACGGTCTTTCCCTCCGGTGCGGGCCCGAAGAGCAGGCCGGGCAGCCGGTCGGGCTCCGGCCTGATCTCGTACTCCTCAGGCGAGTCGTTCACCACGGTCCAGCCGAGCGCCTCGCGCCACCAGCGGCCCAGGGCGACCGGGTCGGCGGCGTCGATGACGAGCTGTTCCCATTCGAGTCCCATGGGCCCGAGGCTAGCGCCGGGCACCGACAGCAGTCTCTAGTTCGGGTCTCTTCGCGCAATCGCTCGAACGAGGGGTTTGGGTCCCGTTCGGTCTGATCAGTCCCTGTGGATCTGCACAGTGGCGTGCATGGGCTACGTGAACCGCTCCGGGTTCGGTAGAGACTCTAGATTGTGGCTGTGACCTGCGGTTTTTGTGTGTTCTGGTAGTGGGTGGCTTCGTATTCGGCGGGTGGGACATGTCCGATCTCACCTTGGAGCCGACGGTGGTTGTACCAGTCGATGTACTCGGCGGTGGCCAACTCGACGTCGCTGAGAGCTTTCCAGGGCCGCGGGGGCTTGATGAGTTCGGTCTCGTAGAGCCCGATGGTCGGTTCCATCAGGGCGTTGTCGAGGGCTCCCCCGACGGTGCCGATTGACGCGGCGATCTGTTCGGCGGCCAGGTGGGTGGCGAGACGGAAGTTGGTTGACCTTCACCTTGGGGGAGGGCCCAGCATCGGTGGGGCCGGGCGACGTGCTCGGCATGAGGAGGAGAGCGAGCATGGGGTCGCTGACCATCGGGACGTTCGAGAGGGCGTCCCTCGTTCACATCGGCGACTCCCGCGTCTACCTCCTGCGCGACAGAGAGCTGTTCCAGATCACTCACGATCACACCGTGGTGCAGTCGATGGTCGACGAAGGGCGCATCAGCCCGGAAGAAGCCGTATCTCACCCCCAGCGGTCTCTGTTGATACGAGCCCTGGGCCAAGGAGCCGATGGCACCCCTGACATGCGCCTGTACGACGCGCAGCAGGGAGACCGGTATCTGCTCTGCTCCGACGGTCTGTCGACCGTCGTGCCGACCGAAGAGATCCGCCGGGGGCTCTCCGAGATCAGGGAGCCCGAGCAGGCGGTTCGCGATCTCATCGCCCTCGCCAATGGCACCGGCGGTCCCGACAACGTCAGCTGCGTGATCGCCGACGTTACGGAGCTCCAGCAGTAGGAGCGAGCGGCATGCATTTCGAGTTGCACCAGATCCGCTCTCAGGAACTCATCCTTGAAGCCGACGCATACCGCCTTGCCCAACAAGCCAAGGGAGCCAAGTCGGCTCCCCGAGCCATGGCAGCCAGCACCTCGCGGCCGACTCTACGGCGCCTGCTGGCGTGGCTCCGCGGGTGAATGATCAGGCTGCCTGCGGTTGATTGGGACACCGACCGCCAAACCTGTCCCACTCAACCGTAGGCACCGCAGGTCAGAGCCCCGCCCTGCCCACAGTTATCTGGGACAGGTCATGTAGCGCCTCAGGATGCGGTAGCCACCTTTTTGTGGGTACTTGGCGGCGGCCACCCGGCTGAGCGAATCTGTTCACGGGTGGTCCAACGGCCGCCGGATCCGGACGAAGAGATGCGGGGTGGCGTATCACGAGACCGGCTGGGACTCGGCAAGCTTCTCCAAGCGGCGGTGGCCCCAGTCGGAAAGGGGAGCCAGCAGCTCGGACAGTTCACGGCCGAACGCGGTCAGCGAGTACACCGTCTTCAGCGGCAGGACATCGTGCACGTCCCGGTGCACCAGCCCGTCGGTCTCCATCTCGCGGAGCGCCTGAGTGAGCACCTTCTCGCTGAGGCCCGGCAGCCTCCGCCGCAGCTCGCCGGGGCGTTGCGGACTGGACTCCATGAGCCACAGAAGAGCCGTCTTCCACTTGCCGTCGATCACAGCAATCGCGGCAGCCACTCCGCAGACGTTCGGATCCTGGGCGCGACTGCGCGTCATCGTCTTCCTGCCCCCTCGTCCGGTTGGCATGTTTTCCATGTTTGCAACATTTGGCACATTTCCATAGGAGTGAACAATGTCGTCACACACCGAACAGTCTGCCGTCACGGTGCTCGGTCTGGGGCCGATGGGCCGCTGCCTGGCCGGCGCCTTTCTGGCTGCCGGCGTACGGACCACGGTCTGGAACCGGACGCCGGGCAAAGACCGGGAACTCATCGAGCGGGGTGCCGTCGGCGCCCGGTCGGCAGAGGAAGCGGTCGCCGCCAGCCCACTGACCGTGGTCTGCGTCGTGAACTACGAAGCGGTGGACGCCATCGTGCGGCGCGGGACGGTCACTGACGCGCTCAGGGGTCACACCCTGGTGAACCTGACCGCCGACACCCCGAACAGGGCCCGCGACACCGCGGCGTGGGCGGCCGGGCACGGCATCCGGTACCTGGAAGGCGCGATCATGACGCCGACCACGACCATCGGAACACCGGCTTCGGTCTTCATCCACAGCGGCCCGGAGGAGCTGTACCGGGAGCACCGGCCGGTGCTGGATGCGCTGGGCGGCTCACACACCCACCTCGGCGAGGAGATCGGCCGGGCGGCGGCGTACGACATCGTGCTGCTCGACATCTTCTGGACCGCGATGGCCGGCTTCAGCCACGCACTGGCCGTGGCGCGTGCGGAGGGCATCACCGCGCGTGAACTGGCCCCGTTCGCCAAGGGAATCGGGGAGATCCTGCCGTCGATCTTCGAGGAGAGCGCGGCGGAAATGGACAGGGGCAGCTTCTCCGGCGAGGGGAACCCCATGACATCGGCGGTGTCGACCATGGCCCACGTCGTCGATACGTCCGAGGCGCACGGCATCGACGCGGGCGTGATGCGCGCGGCCGAGGGAATGGCCCGCCGCGCGATCGGACTGGGACACGGAGCGGACGGATTCATCCGGGTCGCCGAGGTCCTGGGCCGCCGCTGAGAGACGCCCGATGTGCAGGACGATGATTCAGCCACGGCGTGGGTCGACCTCGGCATCCCCCACTGACTTCAGACTCCGGTACGGCCGTCCGCCAGTTCACGCAGCACGTCGAGGTGGCCGTTGTGACGGGCGGTCTCCTCGATCAGGTGCAGCAGGATCCAGCGCAGATTGACCCGGCCCCCGCTGCCGTTGGCGCGCTTCGCCACGGAGTCCAGGTCGTGTGCGGCGACGAGCTGCCGATAGCGGGCGCACTGGGCGTCGTACCCCGAAAGCAGCTCGGCCAAGGGAATGTCGAGCGCGATGCGCATCTCGCGGTCGGGGTCGTCCTCGGTCCAGGGGCCGGCGTCCTCCTCGCCGAGGAACACGACCTGGAACCAGTAGTACTCGACCCAGTGCAGGTGGCTGATGAGCCCGCCCAGGGTCATCAGCGGCGACCCGACCAGCGGCGCCTTACGCACGTCGTCCTGCGACACGTCCTCGCACTTGGCGCGCGCGGTGTCGCGGACGTAGTCGAGGAACGTCGCGAGCGAGGCGCGCTCGTCGGGCGCCGGAGACATGTCGGTTCGAGTCATCAGGGTGAATCGTCTTTGCTCATGGGCCGGTTGTCGAGTCAATTGGGCCACCATGCGGGGCGCCCCCTGCCTGCTCCTCGACTACGTCGGACGACCCAGCGGCGGGGGCGCCCCGCCCAGCACCGTGCCAAGTGGCGCCCGCGCGGACCGCCCATCGGTTCGACACAGTCGGCGCGCTTGACCTCAACAGAGCTTGAGGTCGAAGACTGTTGGCACAGACACCGACCGAGTGGGGAGTGAGCGGCATGCGCGCGATTCAGGTGACGGAGTTCGGCGGGCCCGAGGTGCTGGTGGCGACCGAGCTGCCGGACCCGGTGGCGGGGCCTGGTGAGGTCGTCGTGCAGGTGTCGGCGACCGACACGATCTATGTCGAGACGCAGATCCGTGGCGGCTGGGGCGCCCAGTTCGGCATCGAGCCGCCGTACGTGCCGGGGGGCGCGGCCGCCGGAACGGTGGCATCGGTGGGCGAAGGCGTGGACCGGGCGTGGGTCGGCCGGCGGGTGGTGGCGGGTCCCGGCACCAAGGGGACGTACGCCGAGCAGGTCGCCACCCCGCTCGACCGAGTGATTCCGATCCCGGACGGCGTCGGCCTGCGAGAGGCGGCGGCGCTGGCGCACGACGGCGTGACGGGTTTCGGCCTCGCCGAGGGCGTCGGTCTGAGGTCCGGCGACCGGGTGCTGATCCTGGGGGCGTCGGGCGGCATGGGCACGCTGCTGGTGCAGATGGCGCACGCGGCCGGGGCCCATGTGGTGGGTGCGGCGCGCGGGCAGCGGAAGCTGGATCTCGTACGTGAGCTGTGCGCGGACGCGGTGGTGGACTACTCCGAGGCGGGCTGGATCGAGCAAGCCCGGAAGGCGCTCGGGGGCGCGGGCGCGGACGTATTGCTGGACGGGGTGGGCGGTGAACTGGGCCTCGCGGCGTTCGCGTTGACGGCCGACGGCGGCCGGGTGTCGGCGCACGGTGCGTCCAGCGGAGACTTTGCGGAGATCGACTCGGACGAGGCCGAACGCCGTGGGATCACGCTGCGCGGGATCACCGAGCTCCAGTTCTCGGCGGCGGACAGCACCCGGCTCGCGGCGAAGGCGCTGGGAGAGGCGGCGGGGGGCCGGCTGCGGCCGGTCATCGCGGCGACGTTCCCTCTGGAGCGGGCGACGGACGCGCACACGGCGATCGAAGCGCGCACGGTCGCGGGCAAGGCGCTGCTGCTGGCTTCGCCCGCCGAGTGATCACTGCGCTACCGCGACCGTGACACGAGAAATCCGCTGGGGCGCGTTCCCGCCCGCATGGCACGGTGCCGCCATGGCCCCCGACGTCATGCTCAAGCGTCTCGACCGTGGCCTCCTCGACGAGTTGCTGCGCTCCGCAGTGGAGGACGCCGATCCCGACGAGGTGATGCCCCCGGTGGCGGGGCCAAAGGATGGACCCCGGAGCGTCGAGCGGCTTTCGTGCGCTTTCACCGGTCGAGATCGCTGGCCGCCGTGCCGGTCGAGGCCACCTTCGCCGTCGTCGTGGGCGGCGCGGTGGCGGGGGCCGCGCGCCTGTGTCCCGTGGACGGTCCGAAGCGGGCCGTCGAGGGCGGCGTATGGATTGGACGTTCCCACCGGGGCAGCGGGGTGGGCGGGGCGGTGCTCGGGCTCCTCGTCGACCGAGCCCGCACCCACGGTTTCGAGGCGCTGCTGGTGAGCACCACGCCGGACAACGCCGCTGTGCACCGCATGCTCGCCCGCCTGTGCGTCCACCCCGTCCGGGACGGGGGGTCGGTCACCGCTTGGGTGGACCTCACCACCGCTCGCTGACTGCCACTATGTCCCCCACGGTAAACCGTGGTTCAGACTCCGGTAGCAGGTCGGTCAGGGGAATGTCGAGCGCGATGCGCATCTCGCGGTCGGGGTCGTCCTCGGTCCAGGGGCCTGCGTCCTCCTCGCCGAGGAACACCACCTGGAACCAGTAGTACTCGACCCACTGCAGGTGGCTGATGAGCCCGCACAGGGTCATCAGCGGCGAACCGACCAGCGGGGCCTTACGCGCGTCGACCTGCGACACGTCGTCGCACTTGGCGCGCGCGGTGTCGCGGACGCAGTCGAGGAACGTCGCGAGCGAGGGGTGAATCCTCATCGCATCTGTGCCCGCTGTCGAGCGAATTGGCGGGAGGATGTCCACTACGACAAGCACGACAAGCACGAAACGACGAGTAGGAGTGGCACGCGTGACTCGGGACATCAAGGACGAGGACGACGGCGGTCTCGGCGTGAAGATCAGCCCCACCGACTGGGTGGCCAGACAGGCCGAGTTGTACGAGCAGTCCGGCGGCATCAAGGGCACCACCCAGCAGGGCGCCCCCTGCCTGCTGCTCGACTACGTCGGCCGCCGCAGCGGCACCGCACGCCGCACCGTGCTCATCTACGGCCGCGACGGCGACGACTACCTGATCGTGGCGTCCGCGGGCGGCGCGGACGAGCACCCGCTGTGGTTCCTGAACCTCCAGGCCGACCCGGATGTACGGATCCGGGTCGAGACGGAACGCTTCGCGGCGCGCGCCGCGAAGCTCTCCCCCGAGGAGAAGGCCCGGGTGTGGCCGCACCTGGTGGAGGTGTTCCCGCCGTACGACGGCTACCAGAAGAAGACCAGCCGCGACATCCCGGTGGTGCGGCTCCGACGCACTGGCGGCTGACCGGCCGTTCAGGGCAGCATCGCGGCCGGCAGCGGAAGCCGGTGGAGCACGTCGAGGCGGCTGACCGCGCGCGTCAGGACCACATACAGCCTGTGCAGGCCGCGTTCCTCGGCGGCGGCGATCTCCGCGGGTTCCACGGCGACGACGTGATCGTATTCGAGCCCCTTGGCTCGCGTGGCGGCCAGCACCGACAGCCGGGGGGATGTTGCCGCTGCCCCGAGCCGCTCCGTCAGCGCCTCCGCGAGTTCCGGCACCCGCGCCGCGTCGGCAACGACTCCCACCGAGCCCTCCCTGCCGAGCGCCACCCGTACCGCGTCGACCGTCGCCTCGATGAGATCAGACACCTCACGTACCGTCAGCTCTCCGTCGGTGCGCAGCGAACGGCCCGGAGGTACGTCGACGTCGAGCGTTTCGAGCAGCCGGTTCGCCAGCTCCACGATCGCGGCAGGGACGCGAAAGCCGGTGGTCAGTGAGACCACGCCTGCCGTGCCCTTGCCGAGGTGGGCCAGGAGTTCGGGCCAGGTGCGGGCTGCCCAAGGCGTCGTGCCCTGCGCCAGATCGCCCAGCACCGTCACCGAACCGAAGCCGACGCGGCGGGCGATGGCCCGGCACTGCATCGGGGACAGGTCCTGTGCTTCGTCGACGACGATGTGGTCGTAGCCGTCGGGGCGTTCGACGAGCCCCGCCACCTCGTCGATCAGCACCAGATCCGCAGCGGACCACCTGGCGCTCTTCCAGGACCGGGGAGACTTCCCCCACCGGATGGCCCGCTGTTCGTCGGCGTTGAGGAGCGGATTGCTGGGATCGGCGAGTACCGCGGCCACGACCTCCTCCGGGCGGACCTTCGGCCACACCGAGTCGACGAACGCTCCGACGACCCCGGACCGTTCCATTCTCCGGTGCCACCCGGGGCCGCGCGGCCCCGCCCTGCGCTCGGCCTGCAGCTGGATCGCCCGGACCGTGCGGGTACGGACGCGTTCACGGGCCACCGCGTACGCCGGGGCCTCGGCGCGTACCTCCTCAACGATGCGCTCCAGTTCATCGAGCGGAATACGCCAGCGGTACGAGCCGTCCGGCACCACCAGCGTCTCGGCAGGCGCCGAAACCCGTCCGTGGAGGGCGCTGTGGAGCACGGCCGCCATGCGTACGTCGTGCTTGACGGCGGCGGCCGCCGGCTCGTCATGGGCTCGGACGGGGTGGCGGGCGATCTCGTCGTCGACGGTCGACTGTCTGACGCCTGCCTCTCCCAGAGCGGGCAGCACCTCGGAGATGTACGACAGGAACGCGCGGTTCGGCCCGAGGATCAGCAGGCCGCCGCGGGTGAGGCGCTGCGGATGCGTGTAGAGGAGGTACGCGGCGCGGTGCAGGCCGACGGCGGTCTTGCCGGTGCCCGGAGCCCCCTGCACGCAGAGGGACTGGGCGAGGCCGGAGCGTACGAGGTCGTCCTGCTCGGGCTGGATGGTGGCGGCGATGTCACGCATGGGGCCGACGCGGGGCCGCTCGATCTCGCCGGCCACGATGCCGCCCCCGTGTACGCCGCTGCGCTCCCCCTCTCCCTCCCCCAGTCGCTCGTCCTCAAGTCCCGTCAGATCCTCGGACGCCCCCTTGCTCCAGGGCGCCCAGCCGAACCGTCGACGGACCAGCACCCCTTGGGGGTCGCGGGCGCTCGCCTGGTAGAAGGTGCGGGAAACGGGGGCGCGCCAGTCGACGACCAGTGGCGGATCCGCGGGGTGCTCGGCGATGCGGCGGCGGCCGATGTGGTGACTCCGGCCGTCCGCCAGGTCGATCCGGCCGAAGAAGAGCGGCCCGTCGGGCTCCTCCCGCAACTCATTCTCGCGACTGCGCAGGTGGAAGCCGAGCGCTTCGGCGTCGGCACCGGAGGCGGAGACGTCCTCACCGGTGGCGACCTGTGCACCGGCGCCTTCCTTCATCCGGGTCAGGGCGGCGCGGCAGGCGTCGTGGAAGGCTCGTTCCTGGCTGAGGGCATGGTGGGGTGACGTCATCCACCCACAATAACTTAACTCAGTAACAAAGTTTACTTCGTCTCACTGCGAGGACTGCGAGGTCGGAATTCCGGTCCTCAGCTGCACGAAGGCCAGGTCGGCCGCCGCCACCGCCCCCGCCAGGACATCGTCCGCGCTCTCCCCCGCATCGATCCGGCGCCAGTTCGCCTCGGCGAGGATGCGCTGGACGGCGACGATCTGCCCGGCCGCCAGGCGTGACGCCAGAGCATCCGGACCACCGAGTGCGCGGGCCAGCGCCTCCTCGGAACGGTTCACGTACGCATGCAGCCTGGCGACCAGGCTGGGCGTTCCGTACAGCAGCCGATGAAAGGCCAGCACCTGCACCTCGTCGCTCAGCCCGGTCACCGGGTCACGGCGTTCGAGGCCGACGAGGAAGTGCCGGTGCAGGGCATCCAGTGGCGCGAGCCCCTCGGGACGCCCTGCCACCACCTCAGCCGCCTCGTTCTCGTGGTCGGCGAAGCGGTGCAGCGCGAGATCCTCCTTGGCCGGGAAGTAGCGGAATAGCGTGGGCTTGGAGATCTCCGCGGCTGCCGCCACCTCCGCGACCGAGACGCTGTCGAAGCCCTTCTCCAGGAAAAGGCCGATCGCGGCGTCGGAGATCACCCGATACATCCGCTGCTTCTTGCGCTCGCGCAAACCACTGGTCATGACCCCGAAGCGTACGCGCTGACCTCAACAGAGCTTGAGGTCACCGGCCGGCGAGCAAGGCCGGCGAGCACAGACACTGATCGAGTGGGGAAGTGAGCGGCATGCGCGCGATTCGGCCCTGTTCTCGTATAGCTACGGCCAAGTGGCGAGTAGCCCGGCTGCCCGAGCGTGCGGCTCCGCCTGGGGCGGCGGGTCTTGCGTCTCAGGCGACGACCTGGGCTCTGATGAGCGGGCAGGCCGCACCCGGAGCCTGCCCGGTCTGCTCTTCAGTGAGCGACGCGAGCGAGTAGGCGTCGATGCGAGTGCCCATGTTCCATCGGCGGCCGGCACAGAGTTCCACCGTGCGTTCCCATCGCCGTGCCACACCTCCAAGGAGAACACGGCGGACGCCGTGTGAAGCATCACTCGCTTCTGAGCAGGTCGACCGTGCCCGCCAGGCCCTCGTCGCCGTGGCCCTGGGCCACCCGGTGGCGCATCAGCTCCATATAGGGGGTGAGAAGCCGGGGGTCGACGGACTGTTCCTCCGCCGTGGCCAGGAACGTGGCGTTCCCCGCTGCCATCATCGCGAGATTGGAGGTGACGCCCTCGGTGTAGTCGCCGCTCTCCAGTTGAGCGGCTATGCCGTGGGCGGCACCGGCCATGGCGCCGAGCCAGTCCGCGAGCAGGGTGGCGAATCCGGCATGGTCGAGGTCCTTCTCGGGGCGCACCAGGGCGAAGGCGTGGGTGAGGCCGGCGAACATGCCGGTCATCGCGCTGAGCAGGGCGATGTCGTGCAGCGCCGCATGACCGGGGTCCTCGCCAACGAACTTCGCGCCGGCGGGAGCCTCCAGCGCCTCGCGATGGCATTCGAACAGTGCGCGATCCCCGCTGTAGAAGACGTAGCCGCCGGTCTCGGGCCGGCCGATCATCGGGGGAATGGCCATGATCCCGCCGTCCAGGAAACGCGCCCCGCGCTCCTCTGCCCACTGGGCGCGCTGCTGGGCCTGGGCGGGGGTGCTCGTGGTCAGGTTGACCACGTCCCTGCCGTTCAGGTCGATGCCGTCCAGCGCCTCGCCCACGGAGTCGTCGTCCAGGAGGCACAGGATGATGGGACCGGTGGCCGCGGCCACCGCCTCGGCCGGGGTCGCCGCCACCCGGGCACCCTCGCCCGTCAGGGCTTCGGCCTTGGCCCGGGTGCGGTTCCAGACGGTCAGCGGGTGTCCTGCGGCGAGCCAGGCGTGGCCGAGGGCGGTGCCCATGGCGCCGAGACCAAGGAGGGTGACGGGGGCGTGTGAAGTGGTGTGGGTGTTCATGCGGACCAGCCTCGTGCGAGCCCAGACCACGATCAAGTACGCACTCTTTTGTGGGTGGTTACCTTAAAGTGAGTGCATGACCAGGCGGGACACGTACGTGTGTGGCATTGATGCGGCGATCGACCTGGTCGGCGGCAAGTGGAAGGTGCTCATCCTGTGGGCGCTCAATGCAGGGCCCTGCCGGTTCGGCGAGCTACGGCGCGGTATCCCCGGCGTCACCGAGAAGGTTCTTGCCTCGCATCTGCGGGAGTTGGAGTCCGACGGCATCGTCGTCCGGGAGGAGGCTTTCGAGGGGGCAGTACGCCGCGTCACTTACGCTCTCACCCCGCTGGGTGTCTCCCTCAACGAGGCGCTGAGCCCCCTCGGCACCTGGGGCAGAAAGCACCTCCTCGGTGGGCGGAGCGCACACGACGAAGTACCCGACTCCTCGCACTGAGTGGCCGAGGCGGGCATGCGGGAACGCGAGGAATTGCATCCTGGGCCTCCAAGGCGCGCAGCGCCGGAGGCGGCGTGCTGTCGTCCAGCGCGGGCCAGGTATCGCGTCTGGAATCTCGGGACATGGCGCCACGTGGGGCGTCAGCTACGGGGTGAGGTAGGTGGTGCAGGTCGAACATTTCCGACGCCCGTGCAGGCGCCGGCACTTGGGGCGACCCTGCGCGGCCGGTGGGCCGATCCGTAGCGTCAGAAGACGTCCGGGCACCACGGGCGCCTCGGCGTACGGAACAGGGTGTCGGCGACGGCGGCGGCGACCGCCGACTTCGCCTCGATCCGGCCCAGCGCCACCAGCCGCACAGCGGACTCCTCACCCAGGTACAGCGCTCCCAACTCCCTTACATCCAGGGTCAGATCAGCCACCTCCCGTGAAGGAGAGCACTGAGCTCCCTCCCCCGAGGCCCCCAAGGCCTCCAGCCGGAACCGCCCGCCGGCCAGCCCCGCGGCGTCGTGCACCTCCAGCACCAGCGAGCCGGGCACCGCATACGTACGCGCCTCAAGGGCCCGTACGACGTCCAGAACCCGCACCCACAGGAAGTCGGCCTGCGTGACGATCCTGGCGGCCCGGGGGTCCGGGAGCAGGAGGGGAAGCAGATCGTCGCCGGCCCGGTATCCGGACCGTACCGTCGTGATCCAGTCGACCGAGCACAGGTAGTGCCACAGCGCGCGCTCGGCCGCCGGCGTCACCGCGATCATGTCGCGTACGGTCGCGGTGTTGAGCGGCTGCTTGCCGTCGCCCCACTTCTGGTCCGCCTCGTAGCACAGCAGCCCGTCCACACCCTCGGACCGGTACACCGCGTAGAACGGCTCGCTCCAGGCCCGGTGCGCCACCCGATCCAGCCCCGTGCTGAGCGCCCACCACCGCTCGTCCCGGTCGATGGCACCGTGCTGCACGGCCCGGAGCCGTTCGTGCAACTCGGGCCCCAACGTACGTACATCGCCCCCCTCGACCAGCTCGACCCGCCCGTCGTCGGGCCCGGACCAGCGTGGATCGAGCCCCGCCCGGGGTACGTCGATCTCCCACTCGGTGGCCGAGGCGGCGGGCCCGAACCCGTACCGCCCGTAGATCGGATACTCGGCGGCGATCAGCGTGGACAGCACATCCCCACGCTCCTTCGCCGCGACCAGATCACCGTCCATCATGCGGCTGAGCAGCCCACGCCGCCGGTGCGTGGGCAACACGCTCACGGTGGTGACGGCACTCGCGGCAACCTGCGCACCACCCACCACCGTGAGTTCCTGCGCGTACGACCGGAAGGTCGCCACGCACCGCCCGGCGTCGAACGCCCCCTGCATCCGCGCCAAGTCCATATGCTTCGCGCGCTCGGCGGCTTCCTGCTCCGCCACGACGGGTTCCCGCAAGAACCCAGTGGCGTGGGCCCGCAGCCACCCCGGAACCTCAGCTTCACTGACAGCACGCACTTCGACAGCCATAGGCCCCACGCTAGACACCCCCACCCCACGTGTCGCGCGCTTTATCCCCGCCCCCGCCCGAACCCACCGGCGCAAGCCAGAGGACCCCGTGCGGCGCCGGCCAGGACCCCCGTCAGAACGCCGCCCGAATCTCCCCCACCACAGCCGCCCCACCCATCAGCTCCACCTGCCCGATCCGCTCGACCACCGGCGCGTCCACGCCCAGCAGCCGCAGCGCCCGCGCCAGCACCGGCCCCAGCGCCCGCGTACCGCCGTCGTCGACCTTGAACGCCAGCGCCCGCCCGTCCCCCAGCGCCACCGCCTGCACCGCCTCCGCGCCCATCTTCGACAACGTCCCCGGCACCTCGCGCATCAGCCAGGTGTCGGGCCGTCGCGTTCCGGCCACGTACTCCGGGTGCGCCCGCATCGCATCCGCGACCCGGCGCTCCGCGGTGCCCGGCTCGGCGAGCACGAACGACCGGAACGCGCGCGCCAACCCCACCAGGCTGACCGCCATCAACGGCGCCCCGCAGCCGTCCGTACCCACCACGGAAACCCGCTCACCACTGGCGTCCTCGACCACATCCAGCACCAGCCGCTGAAGCGGGTGTCCGGCATCCAGATAGGACCGGGTGTCCCACCCGTTCAACCCGCACACCGCCAGCATCGCCGCGTGCTTGCCCGAACAGTTCATGGTCAGCCGCTCCCGCACCCCGCCCCCCGCGAGATACGCCTCCGCCTCCACGGGGTCCAGTGGCAGATCCGGCGGCGTCTGGAGATCGGCCTCCGACAGCCCCGCCTCGGCGAGCATCTTGCGTACGAGCTCCAGATGGAACCGCTCCCCCGAGTGGCTCGCGGCCGCCAGCGCCAGCCGCTCCCCCGAAAGGTCGAGCCCGGCCCGCAGGATGGCCGCGGCCTGCATCGGCTTGTTGCTGGAGCGCGGGAACACGGGCGTGAACGGGTCACCGATCGCCAGCTCCACGCCCCCGTCCGCCGCCAGCACGACCAGAGCCCCCCGATGGTGGCCTTCGACGAAACCGGAACGAACGACTTCGGCGAGGACCGGAGGTATGGCGGAGGCGGCCGCGTTACCGGCTGCGGCGTCACCGGCGCCCGCGTTGCTGCTGGAGGAGGACATCATCGACCTTCGGGAGCGGGACCGGCTCCCCGGCCGTATCCAGGATCGGATCGCGGTCTCAGGTCAGCAGGTCGTCTACTTGAGCTTCGCCATCACGGTACCTGCGGGCGATCTCCGCACTGCAATCGTCCGCGGTCCGCTGCAGGTGGTACCGGCGCCGCGAGACCTGCTGCTCGTAGCGGACCAGGCGCCCGGTCGCCGCGTGCAGCTCTTCGTCCGTTCGGGCGTCGAGGTCCGACAGCTCGACCTCGGCCAGCATCTCCGCGGCCAGCAGCCGGAACTCCTCGCTGTGCGGCGTCGAGAGCGTGACGTGCCGGGCGGAGGACCGGTGCCGGGACGGCGCGTCCGCGAGGATCTCGGAGAGCCGGTCGACGACAGGGGACTGAGGCCCGGTACGCCGGGACAGCTCGGCCCGCAGGATGTCGATGCGCCCGTGCAGCAGCCGCCGTACGTAACTGAGGTCCGCCTCGTCGCGCTGCGAGTCCCTGCGCAGGCCGCGCAGCTCCGGCAGCCGCAGCCCCACCAGGTCAGGCTTGTCACCCACGGGCGCACCCGCCGGAGCGCCCCGCTGCGCCGGTGGTCGTGCGGCGGCGGAAGCGGAAGACGTGACCTGCATCATCGGCATGTGTACGGGGCCGGGCGACTGCCCGGCGCCAGGTGTGCTCATGAATTGTTCCGTCCCCTCGACCGGTGCTGCGCGCACCGCCTGACTGCATCGTGTCACTCCTGACCATGGCTGTGCAGGCGCTCTGCGCCCGTTCAGCCCCGGATAGATTGGTCCGCATGCGTGCAGTGGTGCAGAGGGTCGACGGAGCGAGCGTCGTCGTGGCGGGGGACCCCGCGGGAGAGACCGCCGGCGAGATCGTCGGCGAAGGCCTGTGTGTGCTGGTGGGAGTGACCCATGAGGACACAACGGACAAGGCCGCACAGCTCGCCCGGAAGCTGTGGTCGGTTCGGATCCTTGCGGGCGAGAAGTCCTGCTCCGATGTGAATGCACCTCTTCTGGTCATTTCACAGTTCACTCTCTACGGGGACGCCCGCAAGGGCCGCCGCCCCACCTGGAACGCCGCGGCGCCCGGCGACGTGGCGCAGCCGCTGGTCGACGAGGTCGTGGCGCAGCTCAGGCTGCTGGACGCGCAGGTGGAGACGGGCCGTTTCGGAGCGGACATGCGCGTCACGCTCACGAACGACGGCCCGTTCACGGTCCTGATCGAGGTCTAGGAGGGGCGTTCGGATCAGACCGGATCAGGCTGATCAGGCCGCATCAGGGCTGATCAGGGCTGATCCGGGCTGATCATGGTTGATCCAGAAGCGGTCCCGGTCAGATCCCACTCACGGCTCGACCACGACTTCCTGCGCCGCCGCCGTGTTCCCCGCCAGCAGCTCCGCGTCCACCGCCACATTGCGCTTGACCAGGGCGAGCGCGATCGGCCCCAGCTCGTGGTGGCGGGCCGAGGAGGTGATGAAGCCCAGCTGGCGCCCCTCCTCGCCGTCGGCCGCGAGCCGCACCGGCGTCCCGTGCCCGGGCAGCAGCACCTCGCTGCCGTCCAGGTGGAGGAAGACGAGCCGGCGCGGCGGCTTCCCCAGGTTCTGGACGCGGGCGACGGTCTCCTGGCCGCGGTAGCAGCCCTTCTGGAGGTGTACAGCGCTGCCGATCCAGCCCAGCTCGTGCGGGATGGTGCGGTGGTCGGTCTCGAAGCCGAGCCGGGGCCGGTGCGCCTCGACGCGCAGCGCCTCGTACGCCAGGATGCCCGCCGCCGGGCCGTACGCCTCGGCGAACGCCTCCAGGCCGGCCCGCGGCAGGAAGAGGTCCCGGCCGTGCGGCGTCTCCCGTACGGCCGTCCCGTCGGGTACCCCGGCGATGGAGCCGGCCGGCAGGTGGACGACGGCGAAGTCGTCGCTGCGGTCGGCGGTCTCGACCCGGTAGAAGAACTTCATCGACTCCAGGTAGGCGAGCAGATCGGCCTGCGTACCCGGTTCGACGTGCATCCACACCGTCTCGCCGTCGTCGACGAGGTACATCGCGTGTTCGACGTGACCGTGCGCGGTCAGGATCAGCGCTTCCGTGGCCTGCCCCGCCGGCAGGTCGCTGAGGTGCTGGGTGAGGAGCAGGTGCAGCCAGCTGAGCCGGTCGTCGCCGGTGACGGTGACCACGCCCCGGTGGGAGAGGTCGACGAAGCCGGTGCCGGCGGCGAGTGCGCGCTGTTCGCGGAACAGGTCGCCGTAGTGCGCGGCGACACCTTCGTCGCATCCCTCGGCCGGAACGGCGCCGGGCAGGGACAGTAGGGGGCTGGTCGGTGTGTGTCGCAGCATGCGCCCAGCCTACGACTCCGCCTATGGCGTCTCGGCGGGCGGAGCCCCGGCGGCGCAGCTCTCGCAGCGCCCGAAGATCGCGAAGTGCTTCATGTCCGTCTCGAAGCCGAACGTCTCGCGCAGCTTGCGCGTGAACTCCGCCGCGATCTTGATGTCGGCCTCGATCACGTTCGTACAGTCACGGCAGACCAGGTGGATGTGGTGATGACGGTCCGCCAGGTGGTACGTCGGCGCCCCGTGTCCCAGGTGCGCGTGACTGACCAGACCCAGCTCCTCCAGGAGCTCCAGGGTCCGGTAGACGGTGGAGATGTTCACGCCGGAGGCCGTTCGGCGCACCTCGGAGAGGATGTCGTCGGGCGTCGCGTGCTCCAGCGTGTCCACGGCTTCCAGGACAAGCTGGCGCTGCGGTGTCAGCCGGTAACCGCGCTGCCGCAGATCACTCTTCCAGTCGGTGCTCACCACGCCCCCAGTGTATGGGGACGCTCGCCCATCCCTACTTGAAGAAGGCGATTCCGTCGTCCGGGAGGTCACCGAGGCCCTTCGCCATCGCCTCGACCTCCTCCGGCGTGACGACCTTCTTCAGGTGCGCCGACATGTAGGGGCGCAGCTCGACGTCCGGGGTGGACTTCTCGCCGACCCACATCAGGTCGCTCTTGACGTACCCGTAGAGCCGCTTGCCACCGCTGTACGGACCCGAGGCGGCGGTACGCGCCACGGCGTCCGTGACCAGGTCGATCTGCGGCTTCTGGTTGGCCAGCTCGCCATACCAGATCTCGACGACGCCCTGGTCACGGACCATGACGACCTCGACCTTGCGGTCCTTGCCGATGCGCCAGAAGCCGGACTCGGTCTCCAGCGGCTTCACCTTGTTGCCCTCGGCGTCGAGGATCCAGGAGTGCGAGACGTACTCCAGGAAGTCGCGGCCGTCGTGGCTGAAGGTGACTTCCTGGCCGAAGTTGGCCTTCTCCTCACCGGGGAAGTCGGTGACGCCGGCGCCTGTCCAGTTCCCGAGAAGGAAAACGAGGGGGACGAGGTCCGGGTGGAGGTCGGACGGAATCTCGATCATGAGCGGCTCAGACGATCTGTGAGGATACGGCGGGAGGGGGAGGGGAGGCTGAGGTTCCGGAGGGAAAGGTCAGCGCTGACCCTGGTAGAGCTTCTTCACGGTCAGAGCGGCGAAGGCGAGAACGCCGACGCAGACCAGAACCAGCAGAACTTCGAAGGCGATCTCCAGCACGGGGTGCTCCTTGCATGAACGGCGGGGCGGGTACGGGGCCGGGCCCCAGCTTAGTCGGCGGGACCCCGGCGTTCTCTGCGAGGGGCGCTGAGCGGGGCGTCAGCCCGGCAGCTGCGTCCGGAGGGTGGTTCTGCGTGGGCGGATTACAGTTCGGGCATGGCGAAGAAGCTCGTGATCAAGGTGACAGCCGGGGCCGACGCCCCGGAGCGGTGTTCGCAGGCGTTCACGGTCGCGGCGGTGGCCGTGGCCAGCGGGGTGGAGGTCTCGCTCTGGCTGACCGGTGAGTCCTCGTGGTTCGCCCTGCCGGGTCGCGCCGCCGAGTTCGAGCTCCCGCACGCCGCCCCGCTCCCCGACCTGATCGAGTCGATCACCGCCGCCGGGCAGATCACGCTCTGCACGCAGTGCGCGGCCCGGCGCGAGATCACCGAGAAGGACGTCATCGGGGGCGTACGGATCGCGGGCGCGCAGGTTTTCGTCAGCGAGATCATGGGCGACGGCGTCCAGGCGCTCGTCTACTGACGTTTCTTCCCGTCCAGCTCGTCCCACCAGTCGTCGGACTTCGGGTCTCCCGACGGATCGTCCCACCAGCGGTCATCGGGGCCCCGCCGGTTCGCGACCACGGCCGCGACCGGCGGGATCACCATGGCGACGACACACATCCCCACGGCCACCGGCACGGACCACAGCCGCACGACGGACCAGGCGGAGACGAACAGGAAGATGCACCCGCCCATCAGCAGGAAATAGCCGCGTCGGCGCCGCGCGTACATACCTCCACGGTACGACCGAAGGGCCGCACCCCGTGCAGGTAAGACCGACCGGCAATTGGGGGGTGGGAGAAGGAGCGGGGCTGGGGTGCGTGCATCGCAAGGCGGAGTATTGAGCGATGGCGGAGCCATCGGGATTGACGACAACGCCGCGAGGCGCGCACCCCAGCCCCGCGACGCCGCCCCCCAATTGCCGGTCGGTCTTAGGCGTCCAACTCCCTGGGGTGCGGCCCTTTCGGCCGGAGATCAGAACCGGAGATCAGAACCGGCGATCAGAACCGGCGATCAGACGGCGATCGCGACATCCGCGAGGCCACCGGTCTGGGCGACGACCGTGCGGTCGGCCGTGCCGCCCGGCACCAGCGCTCGCAGCGTCCAGGTGCCTGCGGCGGCGTAGAAGCGGAACTGGCCCGTGGCCGAGGTGGGGACCTCGGCGGTGAACTCGCCGGTCGAGTCCAGCAGGCGGACGTAACCGGTGACGGGCTCGCCGTCGCGGGTCAGGCTGCCCTGGATGGTGGTCTCACCTGGCTTGATCGTCGAGACGTCGGGGCCGCCGGCCTTTGCTCCACACATGTTGAATCCGTCCTTCAGAGGGCGAGAGGGGTCGGGTCGTCGAGGGTTCTGAGGGTTACTTGTTGGCGCCGAGCTCGATCGGCACGCCGACCAGCGAGCCGTACTCGGTCCAGGAACCGTCGTAGTTCTTGACGTTGTCGACACCGAGCAGCTCGTGCAGGACGAACCAGGTCAGGGCCGAGCGCTCACCGATGCGGCAGTACGCGATGGTGTCCTTGGCCAGGTCGACCTGCTCGGCCTCGTAGAGGGCCTTGAGCTCGTCGTCCGACTTGAAGGTGCCGTCGTCGTTGGCGTTCTTCGACCACGGGATGTTGCGCGCGGACGGGACGTGGCCCGGGCGCTGCGACTGCTCCTGCGGGAGGTGGGCCGGGGCGAGCAGCTTGCCGCTGAACTCGTCGGGCGAGCGCACGTCGACCAGGTTCTGGTTGTTGATCGCCGTGACCACGTCGTCGCGGAAGGCGCGGATGGAGGAGTCCTGCGGCTGGGCGTTGTAGTCGGTGGCCGGGCGCGAGGGGACCTCGGCGACCAGGTCGCGGGAGTCGAGCTCCCACTTCTTGCGGCCGCCGTCGAGCAGGCGGACGTCGCTGTGGCCGTACAGCTTGAAGTACCAGAAGGCGTACGAGGCGAACCAGTTGTTGTTACCGCCGTAGAGAACGACCGTGGTGTCGTTGCCGATGCCCTTCTCCGACAGGAGCTTCTCGAAGCCGGCCTGGTCGATGAAGTCACGGCGGACCGGGTCCTGGAGGTCCTTGGTCCAGTCGATGCGGATCGCGTTGCGGATGTGGTTCTTCTCGTACGCCGAGGTGTCCTCGTCGACCTCGACGATGGCGACCTTCGGGTCCTCGATGTGGGCCTCGACCCAGTCTGCGTCTACCAGGACATCGCTGCGGCTCATGCTGTTCTCCTCCGGGGCAGTCTGCGGGGGTGGTGCGCGAGGGGGACGGTCGTGTGGGTACGTGCGGGTACGCGCACGGGCTGCGTACTGCGGCACGGGGTGGCCCTGACTCCGAATGCGCCGGGACTCCGGATGGCACGGAATGTGCCGGTTCGGTCGGTCGAAGGGCCGGGAGGCGGGTCTGGAGAGCCCGCTCAGGCAGCGCGACAGAGCATGGCGGCGACGCGGCACAGGTCTACTGCCCGCCGCTTCGTGAGGTCCGCCTGTCGCTGCTGCATGGGTCCGATCGTAGGGACGTCACGACCGGCGTGTCACCGGCGTGTCGCATGGTGAGACGCGATCGTCCGTATCGCGAGACGCGAGTGCCGTACGGGGGCTGCGCGCGCGGTGCCGGGACCGGCTGCGTCCGCCCGGTATCTGAGGGGCGGACGCAGGTGTCTCACTATCCGGCGAGGGCCACGTCCGTGCCCGTCACGGAGATCTCCAGACCGCTCTTCGTCGCCTCGGCCTTTTCGAGCTTCAGCCCGGTCGGCAGACCGCCGATCTTGCGGTCGAAGTCGGTCTTCTGGCGGACCAGTTCCTCAAGGCCGGGGATGCCCTCGCCCGGGATCTCGTCGGCCCGTACCCGGATCGTGCCGCCGTCGGCCACGCTCACGGTCGCCAGCACGTCGCGCGAGATCGTGCGGCCGAGGATCTTCACGGAGCCGTCGACCTTCACCTTGCCGTTGCCGCCGTAGGAGAGGCGTACGTCCTCGTCGGCCACCCGGGTCAGGTCCGCGTACGAGACGGTGGCCCGGCCCGTGGCGCGCTCCGCGGTGGCCCCGGAGAAGGCGCTGAGGCTGCCGGTCACCTCCACGTCGTGCAGTTCCGCCGCCATCTCGCGGATGCGGATCGTGCGGCCCTCGGCACTCGCTTCGAGATCCTTCTGGATGATGTCGACCTGGTCGAGGTGCTTGGCGGCGACCTGCGTCAGGAACGGGAAGCCCTTGATGGACACGTCGGTCGTGCCCGCCTGGGCGCCCTGCCGGGCCTGGACGCGCTCCGCGACCTCCGCCTCGGCGTAGTTGACCGCGAAGCGGTCGAGGGCGACGAAAATGCCCCCCAGGATCACGGCCATGACCAGCAGTATTCGCAGTGCTCGCATTGCTTTCGGGTCCCCCACTCGTCCAACTCGTGCCATGCCCCCGACACCCGCGAGCCTACTGCCCGGTATCAGGCGATGACCCGGCCGATCAGGTAGACGGCGGGCGCGGCGACCGTCAACGGCAGGGCCACTCCGGCAGTCATGTGGACGAACCGGGACGGGTAGTCGTAACTGGCGACCCGCAGGCCGATCAGCGCGCACCCGCCTGCCACGAGTCCCAGCAGTGCGCCCTCGGGTCCGATGTCCGTCAGCCCGCCGGCCGCGATGCCGGCCCCGGTGGCGGCGAGCAGCGAGACGACGACGGAGGGTACGCCGGGCAGCGGGAGCGCTCGGGTCAGTACGGCCACGGCAACCGCGGCGGCGCCCACGGTCACCGCCGCGGAGACCGCCGCGAGGTGGCCGGCCGCGAGGACGGCGAGGGCGGCGGAGGTGATGGTGGCCGTCAGGCCGTACATCCGCTCGTCGGCGGGGGCGCGGTTGCGCAGCTGGAGCACGAGCGCGAGCACCACCCAGACACCGAGCGTCCCGATGATCGCGGCGGGTGCGTGCGCGGCGTCGACGGCGAGCAGCGCGATGTCGGCGGTGACACCGCCGAGGAAGGCGAACGCGATGCCCTGGCGGGCCGGCCACATGCCGTTGAGCCGGAACCAGCCCGCCGCGGTGACGGCCTGGAGCAGCACGAGCGGCGCGACGAGGGCGTACGGTCCCACCGCGGCGGCGCCGGCCAGCAGCAGCGCGAGCAGGGCGGTCAGGGCGGCGGGCTGCATCCCGGGCGCGATGATCGGCGACCGGCCCTCGGCGCGAGCGCGCTGCGCGTCGGTGACGCGTGCGTTGCCCAGGGTCGTGGGGGAGCCGTACGCCTCGGAGTCGAGCAGTGCGGGAGACGGTACGGGCGGGTCCGGGGCGGGCACGGCCGCGGGCCCCGGAGCGGGCTCGTGGGCGGCGGAGGCGGCGGAGGCGGCGTGGCCGGCGGTCTCGGGCGGGAGCGGGTGGGCGCCGTTCTGGGGCGGCAGGTACGTGGTGTCGGCGGCGGAGGGCTGCGGCGGCGGCTCGTACTGGTACTGGTACTGGTACCGCTCGGCCTGCTGGCCGTATGCCGGCTGCTGGGGGTCGTACGGCTGCTGCGGCTCGTAAGGCTGCGGCTCGTAGGACTGCGGCTGCGGCGCCTGCGGCTGCACCGGCTGGTACTGGGTGTCCCAGGTCTGGCCCTCCCAGGTCTGGGTCAGTGGCTCGGCGGGCTGCTGCTCCTGGTGACCTTCGTACGGGTCGGACGGGTCGTACGAGTCATACGGGTTCGGCTGCTGGTGGCTCATGGTGTGAAGGTCATCCTCCTGCGAACGGCGGGAGCACCTCGACCGTGCCGCCCTCGGCAAGCCGTACGGTCTCATGACCACGGGTCCCGACGGGCGCACCGTCTATGAGAAACGAACACCGCTGGAGTACGCGCGTCAGCTCCCCGGGGTGCCGCTCGCGCACCGCGTCCAGCGCCTCGGCGAGCGTCCCCGCCGCGTACGGCTCCTCGGCGGTCCCGGCGGCGGCCTTGGCCGCGGCCCAGTAGCGGATGGTCCCCGCTGCCATGTCGGCGCTCCTTTCGTCGGCTTCCATCCCTCGATCTTCGCAGGGAATCCGGGCCTCCGGACAGGGAGGCGTCGCGATGGGCTATGCCTCGGACAGCCAGACGCCGATACGGGTCAGGAGTGCCTCCCCGGCCGTGTTCTCGGCGTGGCCCATGCCGGGCTCGATCCACAGCTCGCCGCGCCCCGTCCCCGTCCCCGTCCCCGACCCCGACCCGGCGGCCGCGTCGGCCAGCATGCGCGGGTGGTCCAGCGGGAAGTAGGCGTCGCGGTCGCCGTGCACGACCAGCAGCGGCGTGGCGCCGAGCCGGGCGGCCGCCTCGACGGGCGGCAGCGGCACCGTGTCCCACTCGCGCGGGTGGATGCGGGTACGGAAACCGAAGCGCCCGACGAGCCGCCCCGCCGGCCGGGTCACCACCCAGTGCAGCGCCGCATGGGCGCCGTACCCCGGTAGTACCAACGCGCCGGGGCGCTCACCGCCACGACCGCGTCGGTGTGAGCTTCTGTGCGCCCCCCGTGCGCTGCGGCGCGCCCCACGGCCCCCTCCGCGGCTCCCCGGGGCGCCGTTCACGCCGTACAGCGCCGCGTGCCGGACGGCGACCGAGCCGCCCATCGAGAACCCCACCGTCACCACCCGGGTGTGCCCGAGCGACCGCGCCCAGCCGACCGCCGCCGCGAGGTCCAGCACCTCCCGGTCGCCCACCGTCGAGTGGCCCCCGGAGCGGCCGTGCCCCCGGAACGAGAACGTGATCACGGCCCCGAACTGCGAAAACACCCCTGCCGCTCGCCGCACCGCCGGGCGGTCGACCGACCCCGTGAAGCCGTGCGCCACGACGATCGCCAGGGCGTCCGCGCCGCCGGCACCCACCGCACCGCCCCGCGCCGGCTCGTACCGCGCCTCGATCCGGACCCCGTCCCCCGCACACAGAAAAGTCCGCACAGTTGTTCGCTGCGGCGAGCCGGCGGGGCCGTGCGTGAGCAAAGAAACAGGTGATCTGCGGGTGCGACCCTCGGGCTCGGAGCTCATGTGAGCTATTCTGCTGGGAAGAGGACCTGGGCAAAGTTGCCCCCGGGTCCTTTTGCGCTTTCTGACCGTTGTTACGGACAGATGACGCAGCGGGCCCCAGGGGCGCGGGGCCGCGAAGCACGAAGCAGCGCACAGCAGTACGAAGCAGTGGAAGCAGTACGAAGCAGGGCCGCATAATCCCCCATAGCCTCAGGGGCATGGGTGGGACCCCCTCCGCAGGGACCGAGGAGGAACCGACGTAATGGGCGAGCGAACCGTGCACGAGAGTCCGATGCAGGCAGGTGGCGGACGATGAGTTCTCTGCTGCTCCTGACCAATGCCCTTCAGCCGTCGACGGAGGTGCTCCCCGCCCTCGGCCTGCTGCTGCACAGTGTGCGGGTCGCCCCCGCCGAAGGCCCGGCCCTCGTCGACACCCCCGGTGCCGACGTCATCCTGATCGACGGCCGCCGAGACCTCCCACAGGTCAGGGCGCTGTGCCAGCTGCTGAGGTCCACCGGGCCCGGCTGTCCGCTGATCCTCGTCGTGACCGAGGGCGGCCTCGCCGCGGTCACCGCCGACTGGGGCATCGACGACGTCCTGCTCGACAGCGCGGGGCCCGCCGAGGTCGAGGCGCGGCTGCGGCTCGCGATGGGCCGCCGGCAGATCACCTCGGACGACAGCCCGATGGAGATCCGCAGCGGTGACCTCTCCGTCGACGAGGCGACATACAGCGCGAAACTCAAGGGGCGGGTCCTGGACCTGACCTTCAAGGAGTTCGAGCTGCTGAAATACCTCGCGCAGCACCCCGGCCGGGTCTTCACCCGTGCCCAGCTCCTCCAGGAGGTCTGGGGGTACGACTACTTCGGCGGTACGCGCACGGTCGACGTGCACGTCCGGCGGCTGCGCGCGAAGCTCGGCCCCGAGCACGAGTCGCTGATCGGGACCGTACGCAACGTCGGCTACCGCTTCGTGACCCCCGAGAAGGTAGAGCGGGCGGCGGCCGAGGAAGCCAGGGCGAAGGCGGCCCGCACACCGCCCGCGACCGTCACCCGGCCGGCGGGCACGGGGCCGCTGGAGGAAGCGGCCATTCAGCAGGTGAACCGGTAGGTCACCACGCGTAGACTGCCGCGCGTGGCCAAGGTGACGCGGGACGATGTGGCGAGACTGGCGGGGACTTCGACCGCGGTCGTCAGTTACGTCGTCAACAACGGACCCCGGCCGGTCGCCCCGGCCACGCGCGAGCGTGTCCTCGCCGCGATCAAGGAGCTCGGCTACCGGCCGGACCGGGTCGCGCAGGCCATGGCGTCCCGCCGCACCGACCTGATAGGCATGATCGTCCCCGACGCCCGGCAGCCGTTCTTCGCCGAGATGGCGCACGCGGTCGAACAGGCCGCCGCCGAGCGCGGAAAGATGGTCCTGGTCGGCAATTCGGACTACCGCGACGACCGCGAGGTCCACTACCTGCGGGCCTTCCTCGGCATGCGGGTCTCCGGCCTGATCCTGGTCAGCCAGGGCCCCAGCGAAGGGGCCGCGGCCGAGATCGAGGCGTGGGACGCCCGGGTGGTGCTGCTGCACGAGCGGCCCGAGGCGATCGACGACGTGGCGGTCGTCACCGACGACATCGGTGGCGCGCAGCTCGCGACCCGCCACCTCCTGGAACACGGTCACGCGTACGTCGCCTGCCTCGGCGGCGTGGAGTCGACCCCGGCGGTGGGCGACCCGGTGGCGGACCACGTCGAGGGCTGGCGTCGGGCGATGCAGGAATCGGGCCGGTCCACGGAGGGCCGGCTCTTCCAGGCCCCGTACAACCGGTACGACGCCTACCAGGTCGCGCTGGGCCTGCTGGCCGGTCCGGACAGGCCGCCGGCGATCTTCTGCGCAACGGACGACCAGGCGATCGGCGTGCTGCGGGCCGCCCGTGAGCTGCGTATCGACGTTCCCGGCGAGCTGGCGGTGGCCGGCTTCGACGACGTGAAGGAAGCCGCGCTCACCGATCCGCCGCTGACGACGATCTCCTCCGACCGGCCGGCGATGGCGCGGGCGGCGGTGGACCTGGTGCTGGACGACGGGCTGCGGGTGGCGGGGTCGCGGCGCGAGCGGCTGAAGCAGTTCCCCTCCGCGCTGGTGATACGCCGGTCCTGCGGCTGCCCGCCCACGTCGTGAGGCCCGACCGGTCTTAGGGAGCGGCGTCGTCCTCACATGGGGCATAACGCTTCTGTGGGGCTTCTCAGCGCGCACTCAGACGGTTCTCATGACCGCTCGCCAGGCTTGCGGACATGACCGAGAGCCCCCGCCGCAGTGGCGAGTACCCCGAGCCCGAGCAGCAGCCCTCCCCCTCCTACGCGGCCTGGACGTATCCCCCGCCGCCCGCGTACGCACCCGAGCCGGCCCCCGCGGCCCCCGCCCAGGCCTCGCGCCGGGCCCGGCGCCCCGTGGCCCTGCTGGCCGCGGTCGCCATCGTCGCGGCGGCCATCGGCGGCGGCACGGCGGCCTTCGCCGAACGCCTCACCGCCGACGACCTCACCGTCGCGGGCGGCAACGGCGCGAGCGGTACGAACGTCTCGCAGAGCAGCAAGGGCACCGTCTCCGGCGTCGCGCAGGCCGTGAGCCCCAGCATCGTCGAGATCAGCGCCGAGACCGCCTCCGGCAGCTCCACCGGCTCCGGTGTGATCATCGCCGGCGACGGCGAGGTCGTCACCAACAACCACGTCGTATCCGGCGCCTCCGCCGTCAAGGTCACGACGAACGACGCCAAAGGCAGCAAGACCTGGACCGCTGATGTCGTCGGCACCGCTCCCGGCAAGGACCTGGCCCTCATCAAGCTCCGGGACGCGAGCGGCCTGAAGGCGGCCGCCCTCGGGAACTCCGACGACGTGTCGGTCGGCGACCAGGTCGTGGCGATCGGCTCGCCGGAAGGCCTGACAGGGACGGTGACCAGCGGAATCGTCTCGGCGCTCGAACGGGATGTGACGGTGGCGAAGGACGAGAACCCGGGAGAGCGGCAGGGTCAGCAGGGCCAGAGCCAGGGGGGCGGCACCCGGTGGCCGTTCGAGTTCGGCGGGCAGCAGTTCAACGGCGAGACCGGATCGTCGAAGACGACGTACAAGGCCCTCCAGACCGACGCCTCCCTCAACCCCGGAAACTCCGGCGGCGCCCTGATCAACATGGACGGCGAGATCATCGGCATCAACTCCGCGATGTACTCGCCCAGCGGAGCGACCGGTTCCACCTCGGGCAGCGTCGGACTGGGCTTCGCCATCCCGGTCGACAGCGTCAAGGCGGACCTGGACCAGCTCCGCGCCGGCAACAACGGGTGATCTGCCGCGCCGTGCGACGCTGAATGTCGGCCGCAGCAGCGACGAGGGACGGACACGCACCCCCGATGAGCAACCCCAGCAACCCCAGCAGCGCCAGCAACTCCAGCAACTCCAGCAGCCCCAACACCCCCAGCACCCCCAGCACCCCCGCCGAGCGCATCCTGATCGTCGACGACGAGCCCGCCGTGCGCGAGGCCCTGCAACGCAGCCTGGCCTTCGAGGGGTACGCGACGGAGGTCGCCGTCGACGGCGTCGACGCGCTCGCCAAGGCCGCGTCGTACGAACCGGACCTCATCGTCCTCGACATCCAGATGCCGCGGATGGACGGCCTGACCGCCGCCCGCCGCATCCGCTCCTCCGGGGACACCCTCCCGATCCTGATGCTCACAGCCCGCGACACGGTCGGCGACCGGGTGACGGGGCTCGACGCGGGCGCCGACGACTATCTGGTGAAGCCGTTCGAGCTGGACGAGCTGTTCGCCCGCATCCGGGCGCTGCTGCGGCGCAGTGCGTACGCCGCCGGGGTGCCGGCCGGCGAGGACGTACCCGGGCACCTGCTGTCCTTCGCCGACCTGCGGATGGACCTCGCGACCCGCGAGGTGACGCGGGCGGGGCGGGCGGTGGAGCTGACCCGTACCGAGTTCACCCTGCTGGAGATGTTCCTCGCGCACCCGCGCCAGGTCCTGACGCGCGAGCAGATCCTCAAGGCGGTGTGGGGCTTCGACTTCGAGCCGAGCTCGAACTCCCTGGACGTGTACGTCATGTACCTGCGCCGCAAGACGGAGGCGGCCGGCGAACCGCGCCTGGTGCACACGGTGCGGGGTGTGGGCTACGCGCTGCGGGGCGGTGAGGCGTGAGCGGTGAGCCCCGCAGGTCCCGGGTGCTGCCGCTGCGGCCCAGCGCGCTGACGCTGCGGTCCCGGCTGGCGCTGCTGACGGCGGTGGCGGTGGCGTTCGCGGTGGCGGCGGTGGCGGCGGCGTGCTGGTTCGTGACCCGGGCGCAGCTGGCGGAGCAGCTCGACACCTCACTGCGGGGTGTCGAAGTGAGCGAGCCCTACGTCCGCAACCTCCGCCTGGCGTGCGCGGGGGGCGATGCCGTGGTGGCGCCGCCCGAGGGCTCGTACCGCATCCAGATCGTCGACGCCTCCGGCGCCACCTGCACCTCCCCCGGCGTCGCCCGGATCCCCGCGCAGGACGGCGACATCGCGGTGGCGGCCGGTGAGCGGGGCGACGACCTGCACACGAGCGAGGACATCGACGGGCAGGAGATGCGGGTCTACACCTACCGGCTCCAGGACCGGCCGCAGGACCTGCTCGACTCCTCCTTCGCCGTCACCGTCGCACGCCCGATGAGCGAGGTCGACGACCCACTGGGCAGCCTCGCCTGGGTGCTGCTGGTGCTGTCCGGAATCGGCGTGGTGGGCGCGGGAGCCGCCGGGCTGTGGGTGGCCAGGGCGGGTCTGCGCCCGGTGGACGAGCTCACCGGCGCCGTCGAGCATGTGGCGCGTACGGAGGACCTGACCGTACGTATCCCCGTCGAGGGCGAGGACGAGATCGCCCGGTTGTCGGCCTCCTTCAACGCGATGACGGCCGCGCTGGCGACCTCCCGCGACCGTCAGGCGCAGCTGATCGCGGACGCCGGGCACGAGCTGCGCACCCCGCTGACCTCGCTGCGTACGAACGTCGAACTGCTCGCCCGCAGCGACGAGACCGGCCGGGTCATTCCGCCCGCCGACCGGGCCGCGCTGATGGCTTCCGTCAAGGCGCAGATGACGGAACTGGCCGCCCTGATCGGCGACCTGCAGGAGCTGGCCCGCCCCGACACGACCGACCGGGCCGGCCCGCTGCGAGTGGTCGCGCTGCACGAGATCGCCATGGCCGCCCTGGAGCGGGCCAGGCTGCGCGGACCGGACCTGACGATCACCACGGATCTGACACCGTGGTACGTACGGGCCGATCCGGCGGCGCTGGAGCGGGCGCTGGTCAACGTCCTCGACAACGCCGTGAAGTTCAGCCCGCCGGGCGCCGCGGTGACCCTCACCCTGAACGGCCGCGGCGAGCTGACGGTCCGCGATCACGGCCCCGGCATCCCGGCCGGCGAACTCCCCTACGTCTTCGAACGCTTCTGGCGCTCACCGTCCGCCCGCGCTCTGCCGGGGTCGGGCCTCGGCCTGTCCATCGTGGCCCGCACGGTCCACCAGACGGGCGGCACCGCCGAACTGCGCCCCCCGAAGGACGGCGCGGCGGGCACGGAAGCCGTGCTCCGCCTGCCGGGCGCACCCACGCCACCACCGGACACGGGGTGACGCGGGCACGCCTTGGCTGTCCCGCTACTTCGACTGTCCCGCTACTTCACCACCGTGATGCGGTCGGCCGCCGGCGGGGTGATCGGGGCGGAGGCGGTCGAGTTCGCTGCCAGGTAGGCGTTGAAGATGTCCAGGTCGGACGCTCCGACCAGCTTGTTCTTGTGCTCCTTGAAGACCGCGAAGCCGTCGCCGCCGCCCGCCAGGAACTCGTTCATCGCGACGCGGTAGGTCTTCGCCGGGTCGAGTGCGACGCCGTTCAGCTTCACCGAGGCCACGTCGATCCGGGCCGCGCCCGTCTTCGTCAGGTCCAGGGTGTACGTGAAGCCCTTCGACACCTGAAGGATCTTCGGCGAGGACTCGTTCGAGCCGCTGACCTGCTGCTGGAGCGCGGTGACCAGCTGCGCGCCGGTCAGGTCGACGACGTTCATCATGTTGGTGAACGGCTGCACGGTAAACGCCTCGCCGTAGGTCACCACCCCGTCGCCCTCGCTCCCGCTCGCCTTGAACACCAGGTCGGAGCGGATCCCGCCCGGGTTCATGAGCGCGAGCTGCGCCCCGCCCTTGTCGGCCGGGGACAGGCCCGCCAGCTGGGCGTCGGCGATCAGGTCGCCGAGCGGCTTCTCGGGGGCGGTGGAGCCGCGCCCGTTGATGTCGGCGGAGATGAAGCCCTGCGGCTTGCCGGCGATCGGCGCGGCCAGCGCGTTCCAGCGCCCGATGAGCGAGGTCATGTCCGCGGCCTTGGGCTGGTCGCGGGTGACGACGTGGTTCGCGGAGGTGGCGGACTTGACCGACGTACGGACGATGTCCCTGGTCCGGCGGTCGTACGTCAGCGTGGTGTCCGTGTAGAGCTTGCCGTACGAGGACGCCGAGGTGACCATGCGCGGGTTGCCGGCCGGGTCGGGGACGGTGCACACGTACGCCTGGTGCGTGTGGCCGGTGACCAGCGCGTCGACGCGCGGTGAGATGCCCTTGGCGATGTCGGTGATCGGGCCGGAGATGCCGTCACCGGCGCCCGGCGAGTCGCAGTCGTAGTTGTACGAGGAGGAGGCGGGCGAGCCGCCCTCGTGGATCAGGGCGACGATCGACTTGACGCCCTTGCGGTCGAGTTCGCGGGCGTACTTGTTGACCGTCTCGATCTCGTCGTGGAATCCGAGGCCCTTGACGCCTTCGGCGGTGACGATGCCCGGCGTGCCTTCGAGCGTCACGCCGATGAAGCCGATCTTGACGCCGTCCTTCTTCCATACCGTGTACGGCTTGAGGACGGGCTTGCCGGTCTTCTCGCGCGTGACGTTCGCGGCCAGGTAGGGGAAGTCCGCGCCCTCGAACTCCCTGCCCTTCTCGAAACAGCCCTCGACCGGGTGGCAGCCGCCGTTCTGGATGCGGGCCAGCTCGGCGGCGCCCTCGTCGAACTCGTGGTTGCCGACGGCCGACACGTCGAGGTCGAGCTTGTTCAGCGCCTCGATGGCCGGCTCGTCGTGGAACAGCCCGGACATCAGCGGGCTGGCCCCGATCATGTCGCCGCCGGCCGCGGTGACGGAGTACCGCTTGCCTTCGCGTGCCTTGCGCAGCGACGTCGCCAGGTACTCGACGCCGCCGGCCGGGATCGCCTTCGTCGTCCCGTCGGCCTGTGTCTCGGTGACCGTGCCGGCCGAGCCCGCCGGGGGCTCCAGGTTGCCGTGCAGGTCGTTGAAGGAGAGCAGCTGTACGTCCACGGTCCGCGACTTCGGCTCGTGCTTGCCGCTGTGCGCCCGGTCCGCGTCCTGGGCGGCGCCGGCGGGCATGGCGGCCACGAGTGCGCCCGCGGTGGCGAGTCCGGCGGCGGTGGCGAGTATGCGCCGCGTCGCGCGCTGCGAGCGGGTGGTGCGAGGGTGCGCTGACATCGGTCCCCTTGTGAGTTCAGCGTGACGGTCGACGGCAGCCTAGAGTCAACGCGCGTAGCGCGACAGGGGGTGACGGGTTACGAGCTGATTGCCGTTGGCCGTCCATGGCGGTCCCGCCTCGGCCGTCCCCCTGACGGTCTCCCTTGCCGGTCCCCCTTGGCGGTCCGTCAGCGAGCGGGTGGCCGACGGGAGAATCACGGGGGCCGCCGTAGGCTCGTATCCATGACGAATGACCCTGCGGCCCCCGCTCCCCTCCGGAAGATCCAGACCCTCGACGCGCTCACGGAGCAGCAGGCCCAGGAGGTCCTGGCGCTCCTCGACGAGGCCGCCCGCACGGACGGCGTGCAGGCCGTGTCCGAGCAGGGCCGGCTGCAACTGCGCGGCGGTCACCGGGAGGGCGTGCGGCACTTCCTGCTGTACGTCGGCGACGGGCCGCTCCTCGGATACGCGCAGCTGGAGGACACCGACCCCGTCGAGGCGCCGGCCGCCGAGCTGGTCGTCCACCCGTCGCACCGCGGCAACGGGCACGGCCGCACGCTCGGGACGACGGTGCTGGACGCGTCGGGCAAGCGGGTACGGATCTGGGCGCACGGCGGGAAGTCGGCGGCGCGCCACCTCGCGCAGGTGCTCGGGCTCACCCTCTTCCGCGAACTGCGTCAGATGCGGCGCCCGTTGAGCCCGATGGACATCCCGGAGCCGGTGTACCCGGCGGGCGTGGAGGTGCGCACCTTCGTCCCCGGGCAGGACGACAGCGCGTGGCTGGAGGTGAACGCGGCCGCGTTCGCCCACCACCCCGAACAGGGCGGCATGACACAGCGTGACCTGGACGACCGCAAGGCCGAACCGTGGTTCGACCCGAAGGGTTTCTTCCTGGCGGAGCGCGACGGCCGGCTCGTCGGCTCGCACTGGACGAAGGTGCACCCCGACGAGCAGCTCGGCGAGGTGTACGTCGTCGGCATCCGCCCCGACGCGCAGGGCGGCGGCCTCGGCAGGGCACTGACCGCGACGGGCCTGCGGCACCTGGCGGAGCAGGGCCTGCCGACGGCGATGCTCTACGTCGACGCGGACAACACGGCGGCCGTGACGGTGTACGAACGGCTCGGCTTCAGCACGCATGAGACAGACCTGATGTACCGCACGGAGTCGTAGCCGGGTCGAACAGGAATGGGGCGGTGTCTGTTGACACCGCCCCATTCTTGGATCACTATTCCACTACTTGACTAGTGAAAGGGGGTTTACCGCGTGGTCGAGTACCGCATCGACCGGCGCACCGGCGTGGCCACGTACGTCCAGATCGTGCAGCAGACCAAGCAGGCGCTGCGGCTGGGCCTGCTGGAGCCGGGCGACAAGCTCCCCACGGCCCGCGAGGTCGTCGAAGCCACCGCCATCAACCCGAACACCGTGCTGAAGGCCTACCGCGAGCTGGAACGCGAGGGCCTGGTCGAGGCCCGGCGCGGCCTCGGCACGTTCGTACGCAAGTCCCTCGGCAACGCACCCGCCGACTCGGCACTGCGCGGCGAACTCGCCGAGTGGGCCGCGCGGGCCCGCGAAGCCGGACTCGACAAGGACGACGCCCTGGCGCTCGTCACGTCCGTACTGGACGAACACTTTCCGGATCAACACTTCAAGGGGGACCACGCATGACGGACACCGCCATCGAGGCGGCCGGCCTGGGCAAGAGATACGGTCGGCGGGGCTGGGCCCTGCGCGACTGCTCATTCCGACTGCCCGTGGGCCGTATCTGCGCCGTCGTCGGACCCAACGGCGCGGGCAAGTCGACACTGCTCGCCCACGCGGCCGGCCTGCTCCGCCCCAGCGAGGGCTCGCTGACCGTGCTCGGCACCGACCCCGCGACGGCCCGCGACCGTGTCGCCTACGTCGCCCAGGAAAAGCCGCTGTACCCCCAACTCACCGTCTCCGACACCCTCCGGCTGGGTGCCGAGCTGAACCCGGCCCGTTGGGACGCCCGCATCGCGGAGCGCGTAGTACAGGATGGCGGCTTCGACGCCGGCGCGCGGATCCGTAACCTCTCCGGCGGCCAGCGCACCCGCGTCGCGCTCGCCCTCGCACTCGGCAAACGGCCCGAACTCATGCTGCTGGACGAGCCGATGGCCGACCTGGACCCCCTCGCCAGGCATCAGCTGATGGGCACGCTGATGGCCGAGGCCGTAGAACACGGCACCACCGTGGTGATGTCGTCGCACATCGTCAGCGAACTGGCGGACGCCTGCGACCATCTGCTGCTGGTCTCGGGCGGCCACATCCGGCTGGGCGGGGGCACCGACGACCTGATCAACGCTCACACCCTGGTGACCGGACGGGCGCCGGCGGCGGACCTCGCCCCGCACACCGTCGTCGAATCCCGCACCACGGGGCGCGGCACCACCGCCATGATCCGACCCGACGGCCCGGTCGGTGACGGCTGGGAGACCGAAGCGCCCACCCTGGAGGCACTGTTGCTCGCCCATCTCCGCTCGCCGAACGCGCCACCGCTGCTCACCCCGGGCACGACGGCCCGCGTGGCGCGGGAGGTGACGGCGTGAGCACGCTGACCTCGCCCGAGACGGCGACGGGCACCCTGGCCCCCGTCCCTCCGGGCCTTGCGCGGGGGCCGTTCTGGGCTCTCCTGCGCATCCACCGCACCGCACTGCGCATTTCGCTCGGCTTCATTGTCCTGGCAGCCGCGCTGACCGGTTTCCTGCGCTGGGCGGCGGCGGCCTACCCCTACAAGGAGCTGGACTGTTCCGCCGGCGGCCCGTGCAGCGATCTGTTCCTCGGCTTCGCCAGCGCCGAGGACCTGCTCGTCGAGTACATGAAGCGCGGCTCCGAGGGCGCCCTGTTGCTGCCCCTGCTGATCGGCGCCTTCGTCGCGGGCCCGGTCGTCGCCCGCGAGCTGGAGGCGGGGCTGCACCGCCTGACGTGGACTCAGTCGTTCGCCCCCGCGCGCTGGCTCGCCTCACAGCTCGCGCTCACCGCGACGCTCGTCCTCGCCGGAACGCTCGCCCTCATGGGCGTCTTCCAGCTCGGCGCGTCCGGCCTGCTGGGCCAGTCGGACCTCAGCTGGCCCGACCGTGGCCTGTACGAGGCGACCGGCCCGGCCCTCCCCGCGTACTGCCTCCTCGCGGTCGCCCTGGGCGCGCTCATCGGTCTGCTGGTACGCCGCACACTGCCGGCCGTTGCCGCCTCGGGCATCGTGACCGGCGCCGTGCTGCTGCTCATGGGCAGCCTGCGGTGGAGCCTGATCCCGGTGCGCACGATCACCGGGCCCGCGACCGGCGGGGGCTATCAGCGGTCCTTCCCGCCCGTGGGCTCCTTCATGACCGACATGGGCGTCCAGAACGCGGCCGGCGAGCGGTTCGTGTACCGCGAGTGCCTTCCGGACAGGATGCCCGGCGCGCACTGCCCCACCGACCTCCAGGTCACCGCCTGGTACGTCGACCACCACCCCCGCTCGCACTTCTGGTACACCCAGCTCCTCGAAACCTCCATCGCGCTCGCCCTCGCGGCGGCGGCAACCTACGCCGCCTTCCGCGTCCTGCGCCGTCGGCACGCCTGATCCGGCCGGGCCGGGGCCGAGGACGGGGGCTGGGGACGCTGGGCCGGGGCCGAGGACGGGGGTCCCGGCCCCGGCCCCGCTTCCTGCATGTCATGTCGCCGTTACCGGCCATTCAGACACCCTTGCGACGCTCGGGGAATGCAGCCCGCTGTGCCACCCTCCCCGCGCGCGAACGGGAGCACCTCCCGCACCTCGCCCCTGCTCGGCGCGCCCGGCGGCCCCTCCGCGCGGAACAATGGGGTCATGAGCCAGCAGCGGAGCACCGACGTCCCCTTCCAGCCCGCTCAGCCGTCCGTCGGTTCAATCACCGCGCACCGCCCGGACACCGTGGCGGCGTCCCAGGTGGCCGGGGGGCTGAACCCCGACATCGATGCCGACCCGGACTCGTACGCCGGGGACGCGGAGGCCGACACCGAGCTGCCCCAGGGCCGTTTCCTGGACCGCGAGCGCAGCTGGCTGGCCTTCAACGAGCGGGTGCTGGAGCTTGCCGAGGACCCGGCGACGCCCCTCCTCGAACGGACTAACTTCCTCGCCATCTTCGCCTCCAACCTGGACGAGTTCTTCATGGTCCGGGTGGCCGGCCTGAAGCGCCGTATCGCCACCGGTGTCGCCACCCGGTCCGCGTCCGGTCTCCAGCCCCGCGAGGTGCTGGACCTCATCTGGACCCGCTCGCGCGAGCTCATGGCCCGGCACGCCGCCTGCTACCAGCAGGACATCGCCCCGGCCCTCGCCGAGGAGGGCGTCCACCTCATCCGCTGGCCCGAGCTGTCCGAGAAGGAGCAGGCCCGCCTCTTCACCCTGTTCCGCCAGCGGATCTTCCCCGTCCTGACCCCGCTGGCCGTGGACCCCGCGCACCCCTTCCCGTACATCTCCGGGCTCTCGCTCAACCTCGCCGTGGTCGTACGCAACCCGGTCAGCGGCCACCGCCACTTCGCCCGGGTGAAGGTGCCGCCGCTGCTGTCCCGGTTCCTGGAGGCGTCGCCGCAGCGGTACGTACCCCTTGAGGACGTCATCGCCGCGCACCTCGAAGAGCTGTTCCCCGGCATGGAAGTGCTCGCGCACCACATGTTCCGGGTGACCAGGAACGAGGACCTGGAAGTCGAGGAGGACGACACCGAGAACCTGCTCCAGGCCCTGGAGAAGGAACTGATGCGGCGCCGCTTCGGGCCGCCGGTGCGGCTGGAGGTCGAGGAGTCCATCGATCCGTACGTGCTGGACCTGCTCGTGCGCGAGCTGAAGATGTCGCACTCCGAGGTGTACCCGCTGCCGGGCCCCCTCGACCTCACGGGCCTGTTCGGGATCGCCGCGCTGGACCGGCCGGAGCTGAAGTTCCCGAAGTACATCGCCGGAACCCACCGCGACCTCGCCGAGGTCGAGTCGGCGTCCGCGCCCGACGTCTTCGCGGCGCTGCGCGAGCGCGACGTGCTGCTGCACCACCCCTACGACTCCTTCTCCACCTCCGTGCAGGCCTTCCTGGAACAGGCCGCGGCCGACCCGGACGTCCTCGCCATCAAGCAGACGCTGTACCGGACGTCCGGCGACTCGCCGATAGTGGACGCGCTGATCGATGCCGCCGAGTCCGGCAAGCAGGTCCTGGTCCTCGTCGAGATCAAGGCCCGCTTCGACGAGCAGGCCAACATCAAGTGGGCGCGCAAGCTGGAGGAGTCCGGCTGCCACGTCGTGTACGGGCTCGTCGGCCTCAAGACGCACTGCAAGCTCTCCCTGGTGGTCCGCCAGGAGGGCGACCTGCTGCGCCGCTACTCGCACGTCGGCACCGGCAACTACCACCCCAAGACGGCCCGCCTCTACGAGGACCTGGGCCTGCTGACCGCCGACCCGCAGGTCGGCGCGGACCTCTCGGACCTCTTCAACCGGCTCTCCGGCTACTCCCGCCGCGAGACGTACCGCCGGCTGCTCGTCGCCCCGAAGTCGCTGCGGGACGGCCTGGTCACCCGTATCAACAAGGAGACCGCGTACCACCAGGCGGGACGCCCCAGCTACGTCCGGATCAAGGTCAACTCGCTCGTCGACGAGGCCGTCATCGACGCCTGCTACCGGGCGTCGAGGGCGGGCGTGCCGGTCGACATCTGGGTCCGCGGCATCTGCGCGATACGCCCCGGGGTCGCGGGCCTCTCCGAGAACATTCGGGTCCGCTCGATACTCGGCCGCTTCCTCGAACACTCACGGGTCTTCGCCTTCGGCAACGGCGGCGAGCCCGAAGTCTGGTTCGGCAGCGCCGACATGATGCACCGCAATCTCGACCGCCGCATCGAGGCGCTGGTACGAGTCACCGACCCGGGGCACCGCGCGGCGCTCAGCCGGCTGCTGGAAACCGGCATGTCCGACACCACCTCCTCCTGGCACCTCGGCTCCGACGGCGACTGGACGCGGCACGCGACGGACGCCGAGGGACAGCCGCTGCGGCACGTGCAGGAGATGCTCATAGACGCCCGGAGGCGCCGGCGTGCAACACCGTGACACCGCATCCCGACCCCGCACCCGGCAGGACGCCGGGCCCGGGCTGCCACCGGCTACGGGGCTCCCACCGGCGGCGGGACTCCCCCAGGCGACAGGGCTCCCGCAGCCGGCGGGTGACGTCCTGTGCCGGGAACTGCTCGCCCCCTACCTCCACGCCCAGGCGGCGGGCTTCCTGCGCAGCCTGCGTCTGCACAGCGAGAGCGGGCACAGCCCGCAGGGCGCTACGGACGCCGCCGACGCCGCCGAGGCGGCCCGGGCGATCCGGGGCGCGGCGCGCCGGATCAGCGGGACGCTGCACACGTTCCGCCCCCTGACCGACACGGGCTGGTCGGACATGCTGCGCGCGGAGCTGGCCTGGCTCTCCGGGACGCTGGCCCGCGAGCACGCGTACGCGGCGCGCCTGACGCGGCTGCTGGACGCGCTGAACCGGCTGTCGGGCGGCGGTACGGGTGCCGCTTCCCCGGCCCGTACGAGCGCGGCCCCCGCCCCGGACTCCGTCGACCCGGCGGCCGCGGTGCCCGCCGCCCGTGACGGCAGGGCATCCTCCGCCGCCGCGCACGCCTCCGGCGCCCTGACCGTCGGCGCGGCCAGGGCCGGGGCGCTGCTGGAGCGGCAGCTGACGCTGGCCAGGACGCGGGCCCACTCGGCGGCGCTCCAGGCACTGGGCTCGTCCCGGTTCCACGCCGTCGCCGACGCCGTGGCCTTACTGGCCTCGGAGGTCCCGCTCGGCCCGGCCGCCGAAGCCACCGCCTCCGAGGTGCTCACCCCGCTCGCGGTGGGCGCCGAGCAGCGGCTGCTGGAGGCGGTCGCCGCACTGCCCCTGGGGCGGGCGGCGCACCCGTACAACGCGGAGGCACTCCTCCACGGCCTGGCCGCCGCGCCGACGAGCGAGGCCCAGGACGCGCCATGGCACCAGGTACGGCTGCTCCTGCGCCTGCACCGCTACGCCCAGGAGGTCGTCGCCGCCCCGGCCGACACCCTCCCGGCAGCCCGAGCGCTGGAACACCACCGTGACGCGGCGGAGGCGGCCGGCGCGGCCGCCGCAGCTGCCCGCACCCCCCGGATCGCCCCGGCGACGGCGTACGCACTCGGCGTCCTGCACGCCGACCAGCGCCACGAGGTGGAGGCCGCGCGCTTCGCCTTCCAGCAGGCCTGGCAGCCATGACGGGCGAACCGCCGCCGGGCCCGGTCCTGGCGGCCGGCTGCCTGCTGTGGCGCCGGTCGCCGTTCGACGGCGGCCTTGAGGTGTGTCTCGTACACAGGCCGAAATACGACGACTGGTCGCACCCGAAGGGCAAGCTGAAGCGCGGCGAGGACCCGCTGGCGGGGGCCCTGCGCGAGGTACTGGAGGAAACCGGCCACCGGTGCACACCGGGCGCCCGGCTGCCCACCCTGCGGTACGAGGCGAACGGCCGCTCGAAGCACGTGTCCTACTGGGCGGCCGAGGCGACGACGGGGGTGTTCACCCCGAGCGACGAGGTGGACCGGATCCTCTGGCTCTCCCCCACCGCCGCCAGATCCCGCCTGACACAGCCCAGGGACCGGGCGTTGGTGACGGCCCTGCTGGAGGTGCTGCGCCACGCGTAGGCGCCGCGCCACGCGTAGGCGCTGCACCACGACCTCGCGCACCACACCGTTCGACACGGTTCACCTTCCGTTCACCCGCTTCCGTCGACGGCTTCACCTGTTCTGCCTAATTTCGGACGTACACGGTGCGAGGCACATCGAAAGATGCTGACCCCACTGCGTAGCTGGACCACCGAGAACAGATAGCTCTTCGCACGCCGCCACAGCGTCCACACGGGACCGGCGGCTCCTGGAAGGAACACCCGAAAGTGAAGCTTCAGCGCAAGAACCGGCTTCGCGCCACCGCGCTCGGCGCCCTCGCCGTCTCCGGCGCCCTGGTCCTCACGGCGTGCGGCTCGGACGACAACGCAGGCAGCACCGGCGGCAGCGGCGAGAAGACCACGGCCGCCTCGAACATCGAGTGCGAAGGCGCGAAGGGCAAGCTGCTCGCGGCCGGCTCGACCGCCCAGAAGAACGCCATGGACCTGTGGGTCAAGAACTTCCAGGCCGCCTGCTCCGGCGTCGAGGTCAACTACCAGGCCATCGGCTCCGGTGGCGGCATCACCAAGTTCAACCAGGGCCAGGTCGCCTTCGCCGGCTCCGACTCCGCGCTCAAGCCCGAAGAGGTCACCGCGTCGGAGAAGATCTGCAAGACCGGCAAGGGCATCAACCTGCCCATGGCGGGCGGCCCCATCGCCATCGGTTACAAGCTGAGCGGCGTGGACGACCTCGTCCTGGACGCCCCGACGCTGGCCAAGATCTTCGACTCGAAGATCACCAAGTGGGACGACCCGGCGATCAAGAAGCTGAACCCGGAAGCCAAGCTCCCCGGCACCAGCATCCAGGCCTTCCACCGCTCGGACGAGTCCGGCACCACGCAGAACCTCGGCAAGTACCTCGCTGACGCCGCCCCGGCCGACTGGAAGTACGACCCGAAGACGAAGTCGTGGCCCGCCAAGGGCGGCCAGGCCGCCAACGGCTCCTCCGGTGTCGCCACCGGTGTCAAGGACGCCGAAGGCGCCATCGGCTACTTCGAGCTCTCCTACGCCACGGCCAGCAAGATGAGCACGGTCAAGCTCGACACCGGCGCCTCCGCCCCGGCCGAGGCGACCACCGAGAACGCGTCCAAGGCGATCGCCGCCGCGAAGGTCAAGGGCACGGGCAACGACCTCGCCCTGTCCCTCGACTACCAGACCAAGGCCGAGGGCGCGTACCCGATCGTCCTGGTCACGTACGAGATCGCCTGCGACAAGGGCAACAACCCCGAGACGCTGCCCACCCTCAAGGCGTTCCTGAACTACGCGATCAGCGAGGACGGCCAGAAGGTCCTCGCCGACGCCGACTACGCCCCGATCCCGGCCGAGATCGCGGCCAAGGTCCGCGAGATCGTTCCGACCCTGTCCTGATTCCGGCCGGGGCCGGTCCGGGCCGCACCACGGCCCGGACCGGCCCCGGCATCCGGTGCACCGCCGCCAGGAGCCACCCGCTCCGCAGACCGGAGAGTCCCATGGTTACAACGACCACCACCGAAACACCGCCGCCCGACCGGCGCGGCAGCGTCCGCGCGTCCAAGGGCAGCACCCGCCCCGGTGACCGGGTCTTCCTCGGGCTGTCCCGCGGATCCGGCATCACCCTGCTCGTGATCATGGCCGCCATAGCGGTCTTCCTCACCTACCGGGCCGCCCTCGCCATCTCCAAGGACGGGGCGAACTTCCTCACCACCTCCGAGTGGAACCCGGCCGGTGACCCCCCGATCTTCGGCATCGCCGTGCTGGCCTTCGGCACCGTCGTCAGCTCGGTCATCGCCATGCTCATCGCCGTGCCGATCGCGATCGGCATCGCGCTGTTCATCTCGCACTACGCGCCCCGCAGGCTCGCCGCGCCGATCTCGTACGTCGTGGACCTGCTCGCCGCCGTGCCCAGCATCATCTACGGCCTCTGGGGCGCCATCTTCCTGGTCCCCTACCTCGACGGCCTCAACAAGTGGCTGGGCGAGTACTTCGGCTGGACGTACATCTTCGAGCGGACCAGCGACGGCGTCGCCCGCAACCTCTTCACCGTCGGCATCCTGCTGGCGATCATGATCCTGCCGATCATCACCAACGTCACCCGTGAAGTCTTCCTCCAGGCGCCGAAGATGATCGAGGAGGCCGCCCTGGCCCTCGGCGCGACGCGCTGGGAAGTCATCCGGATGTCAGTCCTCCCCTTCGGCCGTTCCGGCATCATCAGCGCCTCGATGCTCGGCCTCGGCCGCGCGCTCGGCGAGACGATGGCCGTGGCCGTGGTGCTCTCCCCGAGCTTCCTGATCTCCGGCCACCTGCTCGACCCGGGCGGTGGCACCTTCGCCCAGAACATCGCGGCGAAGTTCAACGAGGCCAACGAGTTCGGCCGGGACGCGCTGATCGCGTCCGGCCTGGTGCTCTTCCTCATCACGCTGCTGGTCAACGGCGCGGCACGATGGATCATCGCCCGCCGCAAGGAGTACTCGGGGGCCAACGCATGAGCCACGTCATCCAGGACAACCGGCCCACCGCCGCCGTCCCCCACGCCACCCTGACCCACGCCCGTCTCCCGCGCTGGGCCCCGGCCGTCATCGCCGCCGGGTCGATCGCCGCGGGCTGCGGTCTCGGCATCGCCGCCGGCTGGCACAGCCGCGTCCAGTGGGGTCTGCTGGCCGCTGTGTTCTTCGTGGTCACGAGCTACCTCATCACCACCAAGGTGGAGGGAGGCCGCCAGGCCAAGGACCGATTCGCCACCAGCCTGGTCTGGGTCTGCTTCGTCCTCGCCGTCGTGCCCCTGCTGTCGCTCGCCTGGGTCACGATCAGCAAGGGCGTCAAGGTCCTCGATCCGTACTTCCTGACCCACTCGATGAACGGCGTCCTCGACGCCGACGTCGGCGGCGGCATCTACCACGCGCTGCTCGGCACCATCGAGCAGGTCCTCATCGCCACCGTGATCGCCGCGCCCATCGGGCTGCTGACCGCGATCTACCTGGTCGAGTACGGACGCGGAAGGCTCGCCAAGGCCGTCACGTTCTTCGTCGACGTCATGACCGGCATCCCCTCGATCGTCGCGGGCCTGTTCATCCTCGCCACCTGGAACCTGATCCTGGGCTTCGGCCCCTCCGGGTTCGCCGGCGCGATGGCGCTCGCCATCCTGATGATGCCGGTGGTCGTACGCTCCACCGAGGAGATGCTCAAGCTCGTCCCGAACGAGCTGCGCGAAGCCTCGCTGGCCCTCGGCATCCCGAAGTGGCGCACTATCCTCAAGGTTGTCCTTCCCACCGCGATCGGCGGCATCACCACGGGCATCATGCTCGCCGTGGCCCGTATCACCGGCGAGACGGCCCCCGTGCTGCTCCTCGTCTTCGGTACGAAGCTGATCAATGACAACCCCTTCGAAGGCGCCCAGTCCTCGCTGCCGCTGTACGTGTACGAGCAGTACGCCGTCGGCACCGACGCCGCGATCGACCGCGCCTGGGCGGCCGCCCTCGTGCTGATCGCCTTCGTCATGATCCTCAACCTGGTGGCCCGCGGCATCGCCCGCTGGAAGGCCCCGAAGACCGGCCGTTAGGCCAGCAGAAAGCAGTGATTCAGATGGCCAAGCGAATCGACATCAGCGGCCTGTCGGCCTACTACGGCACCCACAAGGCGATCGACGACATCTCGATGACCGTCGAGCCCCGCTCGGTGACGGCCTTCATCGGCCCGTCCGGCTGCGGCAAGTCCACCTTCCTGCGCACCCTGAACCGGATGCACGAGGTCACCCCCGGCGGCCGCGTCGAGGGCAAGGTGCTGCTGGACGACGAGAACCTGTACGCCAAGGAGGTCGACCCGGTCGCCGTACGCCGTACGGTCGGCATGGTCTTCCAGCGCCCCAACCCCTTCCCCACCATGTCGATCTTCGACAACGTGGCGGCGGGCCTGCGCCTCAACGGCTCGTACAAGAAGAACAAGCTGAACGAGATCGTCGAGAAGTCCCTCAAGGGCGCCAACCTCTGGAACGAGGTCAAGGACCGCCTGAACAAGCCCGGCTCCGGCCTCTCCGGCGGCCAGCAGCAGCGCCTGTGCATCGCCCGCGCCATCGCGGTGGAGCCGCAGGTGCTCCTGATGGACGAGCCGTGCTCGGCGCTGGACCCGATCTCGACTCTCGCGATCGAGGACCTGATCGGTGAGCTGAAGGAGCGCTTCACGATCGTCATCGTGACGCACAACATGCAGCAGGCGGCGCGCGTCTCGGACCGTACGGCCTTCTTCAACCTCTCGGCGGTCGGCCAGCCCGGCAAGCTCATCGAGATCGACGACACCGAGCGGATCTTCTCCAACCCCTCCGTGCAGGCCACGGAGGACTACATCTCCGGCCGCTTCGGCTAAGCCGGCACCCCTGTCCTGCGGTGCTGCATGGCGGTGCCACCGCAAGACAAAGGGCCCGCCCTCCACTCCTTCCAAGGAGCAGAGGGCGGGCCCATTTCACGTCTCGCAGGTCCGGCGACATGGCATCCCCACAGGCCCGGCGACTTCACCCAGCCGGTGCCGCACCATTCAGCCCGTCCGGCGTTTGAGGACCGGGGTCCGGGGCGGAGCCCCGTTCGGGAAGGGGCACCCGCACCCGCGTCAGCCAAACGCCAGAAGTACGACCCAATAACTCGCCGCAGCCACCAGCGCCGCAGCCGGCATCGTAATGAACCACCCCATCACGATGTTCTTGGCCACCCCCCACCGCACCGCACGCGACCCCTTGGTCGACCCCACACCCATGATCGCGGAGGTGATGACATGCGTCGTCGAGATCGGCGCGTGGAACATGAACGACGCCGTGTACATCACGGACGCCGCAGTCGTCTCCGCGGCGAACCCCTGCGGCGGGTCCAGCTCAATGATCCGGCGCCCCAGCGTCCGCATGATGCGCCAGCCACCCGCGTACGTACCGAGCGAAAGCATCAGCGCACACGCGATCTTGACCCAGGTCGGGATCGCATCGCCCTGGTCCTCGACATCGGCGATGACCAGCGCCATCACCACGATGCCCATCGTCTTCTGCGCGTCCTGCAGACCGTGCCCGAGCGCCATCGCGGCCGCCGAAACCGTCTGGGCTATACGGAAGCCGCGCTTCGCCTTGGACGGGTTGGCCTTGCGGAACATCCACAGGATGGCGACCATCACCAGATATCCGAGGATGAGCCCCACGAACGGGGACACGAACATCGGAATGACGACCTTCTCCAGGACGCCGGACCAGTAAACGGTCGTACCGCCCGCGAGCGCCGCACCCACCATGCCGCCGAACAGCGCATGCGAGGACGACGAAGGCAACCCGAAGTACCAGGTCACAAGGTTCCATACGATCGCGCCGATCAGCGCCGCGAAGAGGATGCCCATCCCCTTCGCGCCCTGGGGGGTCGCGATCAGCCCCTCGCTGACGGTCTTGGCGACACCGCTGCCGAGGAAGGCACCGGCGAGGTTCATCACGGCGGCCATGGCAAGAGCCGCGCGCGGGGTGAGCGCCCGCGTGGAAACCGAAGTCGCGATGGCGTTCGCGGAATCGTGAAAGCCGTTGGTGTACGTGAATCCGAGCGCGACCCCGATGGTCACGATGAGCGCAAAGGTGTCCACCGGGGGTCAGGACTCCTTGACGGCGATCGTCTCGACCGTGTTGGCGACGTGCTCGAAGGCGTCGGCCGCCTCCTCCAGCACATCCACGATCTGCTTCAGCTTGAGCACGTCCATGGCGTCGTACTTGCCGTTGAACAGTTGCGCGAGAAGCTTGCGGTGAATCTGGTCGGCCTGGTTCTCGAGGCGGTTGACCTCGATCCAGTACTCGGTGAGGTTGTCCATGGTCCGCAGGTGCGGCATGGCCTCGGCCGTCAGCTCGGCGGCCCGCGCCAGCACCTCGATCTGCTGCTCGACACCCTTCGGCAGCTCCTCGACCTGGTACAGCACGACCAGGTCGACGGCCTCCTCCATGAAGTCCATGATGTCGTCGAGCGACGAAGCGAGGTTGTAGATGTCCTCGCGGTCGAACGGCGTGATGAACGAGGAGTTCAGCTGGTGGAAGATCGCATGAGTCGCGTCGTCCCCCGCGTGCTCCGCTGCCCTCATCCGCTCCGCGATCTCGGCCCGGGCGGAGGAATCCGCCCCGAGCAGTTCCATGAGGAGCTTGGAGCCCGTGACGATGTTGTCCGCGGATGCGGAAAACATGTCGTAGAAGCTCGTCTCCCTGGGGGTCAGACGAAAGCGCACGTGGGGTCCTCGGGGTGCATTGGTTTCGGTCAGGGTGATGCTAGGCGCATCATCCGGCCACGGCTAACCGGCGTTGTTCAGTGTCGCCCATCGGGCACAGTGATCAGCACGGGCCCCCGGACCCCTACCCACGAAATTCGCTACCATATACCCATCAGGGGTATACAACCCCTTTCAGGACAAGGGAGGACGCCATGACGACCAGCGAGGCGGCCGGCGCGACCACGACCGAAGCGCCCTCCGGAAGCTCATCTTCCATCGTGACCGACCACGACCGAGGTGTGCACGGTTACCACAAGCAGAAGGACGAGCACCTCAAGCGCCTGCGCCGGATCGAGGGCCAGATCCGTGGCCTCCAGAGGCTGGTCGACGAGGACGTCTACTGCATCGACATACTCACCCAGGTCTCCGCTTCGACGAAGGCGCTCCAGTCCTTCGCGCTCCAACTCCTGGAGGAGCACCTGCGGCACTGCGTGGCCGACGCGGCGGTCAAGGGAGGCGGGGAGATCGACGAGAAGGTCGAAGAAGCGACCAAGGCCATCGCCCGCCTGCTGCGCACCTGACCCCGCCGGGGTCCGCACCCCTCATCAGCAGCTCAGCCGCCGCCCACGTACGCCGCGCCCTACACGCCCTCAACTTTCAGCACCTCGTCGATACGGTCCGAGCTGAGCCGTTCCTCGTCGGCAGTGGACGCCGCGATCATCAGCTCACCGCACAGCTCGATCTCGGCCAGGGCGATGTGGTCCTGGACGGGTGTACTGGCCATCGGAGCCACGTGCATCACCTCTTTCAGCCGTCGTCGGCTTCCTAGCGTAGGCAGCGGCACACACAACGCGCATGGCACGGACGGACCATTTCCGCCCCACCCACCCCCCTTCCTACGCCTGGATCTTCCTACGCCTGGATCTTCCCGGCGTAGATGTCCCGGTCGGCGGGAAACCGCACCTCGACCGGCGACCCGAAGGCGTAGAGGAGCGTGGTCGAGGCGACGGCGACCGTACGCCCCGCGTTGGCGAAGTCGAAGCGGTGGCGGACCTTGCGCAGCCGCCCCTCGTCGTCGAAGTACGCGTCGAACGGCACCGCGTCCTTGGAGAACCCTTTCGCCGCCGCGGCCAGCGCGGCGCGCGCGTGCGGCGCGGCGGTACGGGCGGCCGCCCCGATGTCCGTGACCCCCCGGTAATGCCGGACGGAGGTCCCGGCCAGGTCGGCCTTCCCGACGTACGTCGCTTCCTTCGTCCCGCGCAGCAGCTCGGCGGCGGCCAGCGGATCGGTCGCACCCCCGGTGACCAGATTGCCGTCGTCCAGGTCGGTGGTGTCGATACGCACCCACTTGTCGGCGGGCACGCCCGCCCCGCGGTTCTTCATGTAGAGCGCGCCGGGGGCCAGCAGTTCGGTGATCGGCCGGTGCTTGTCGACGCCGGTGGGATCCTGCGGCAGCATCACCTTGAGCTGCCCCGTCCGCTTCCGGAAGTCGTACGCTCCCTCGCCCCGGATGGTGACCCGGGTACCGCCGGTGGCCATGACCATCGACGTACGGGCCTTGGAGCTTCCGGCGGCGACGAGCGCGTCGGCGGCCTTGCGCACGGTCTCGACGGGGTCGCCGGCCTGCTGGTCCTCGGCGACCGCGCCACCGCCGGAACACCCGGCGGAGGCGATCAACCCCGCGACGACGGCTACGGCGACCGCCCCGCCCTTGGCCCTCTGCTGCACCACCATCGCCGCCAACCCCCAACGCCTACCGCACCAGGTCCAATCCACCCGCCCCTCCTAACGACCCCCCACCACCCCAGTAACGCCCCCGCGAAAGGCGACCCGTCCCACCCCCCCCCCGCCCGCCGCGCCCGCCCGAGCCACACAGCGCTGCGCCGACCGCCGAACCCGCCCACCCCACCACCCCCAGTACCGTGGACCCGTGCTCCACCACCCCCCGACGCACACCCCCCAGACGCACCACACGTCCTCCCGACGCGCCCCTCGCATCACTCGGCCCCAAGGGGCCTCCTGAGCTTCGGCCCGCTGCGCCGGCCTCCGACCGCCGAACCCGCCACCCCACCACCCCAGTACCGTGGACCCGTGCTCCACCACCCCCCGACGCACGCCACCCAGACGCACCGCACCGGCACCACCGAACGCGGTTCCTTCTGCTACGCCCACTGCTCCTGCGGCTGGCGCGGCCCCGCCCGTCGTTCGCGCGACCGAGCCCGCACCGACGCGGAGCTGCACGCGGTGGCCGGCTGACCTGTGACGTAGGCGGTGCGGGCTGTGGTGAGGCGCGCAGCGTCCCGCACGTCTCAGGGGTCCGGGGGCTTGCCCCCGGTTTCGGGAAGGGGCGGGGCTGGGGAAAAACCCACCCGGCACTCACCCGCGCCCGATGGAACCCGTTGCACCCGAACGCCGTCTCGTTGGTGGGGAGGCAACAACCATGGAGCGGCGCTCACTTCTGGCCTCGGCCACGGCCCTCGCGGCCACGGCCGCAGCAACCGCCTGCACAGGCGCCACCCCCGGCACCGACAGCCGCAACGGCACGGGCACAGACGCCGGCCCAAACCCCCGCCCCCGCCCAAACACCCGCACGGCCGCCCCTGCGCGAGTCCCCACCTGGCCGGCTCTCGCCCGCAGCCTCGCCGGCTCGCTCGTCCGCCCGGACGACGCCCAGTACAAGACCGCCCGCCAGCTCTACAACACCCGCTTCGACAGCCTGAAGCCGGCCGCCGTCGCCTACGTCGCGAACGACGCGGACATCAAGGAGTGCCTGACCTTCGCCAGATCGCACCGCACCCCCGTAGCCATCCGCAACGGTGGTCATTCCTACGCGGGCTGGTCCAGCGGCACCGGCCGCCTCGTCATCGACGTATCGAAGCTGGCAGGCGTCAAAGCGAACCGCACCGCCGCCACCATCGGCGCCGGCGCCAAGCTCATCGACGTCTACCAGGGCCTCTCCCGCGCCGGCCACCGCACCGTCCCCGCGGGCTCCTGCCCCACCGTCGGCATCTCCGGTCTCACCCTCGGCGGCGGCCACGGAGTCGTCTCCCGCGCGTACGGCCTGACCTGCGACAGCCTCACCTCCGCCACTCTCATCACCGCCGCTGGCAAGCGCCTGCGCTGCTCGGCCACCGAGAACGCCGACCTCTTCTGGGCCCTGCGGGGCGCGGGCAGCGGCAACTTCGGCGTAGTGACCGAACTGACCTTCCGCACCCACGACGCCCCCGCCGGCGTCTCCGCGTTCCTCTCGTGGCCCTGGTCGAAGGCGCACGCGGTCGTCGCGGCCTGGCAGGAGTGGGGCCCGACCCAGCCCGACGAGATCTGGTCGTCGATGCATCTCGCCGCGGGCGCCGGCGGAGCGCTCCCCACGGTCTCCGTCTCCGCCTTCTCCCTCGGTGCGTACGGCGAACTCCAGAACGCCGTCGACCGCCTCGCCGACAAGATCGGCGCCCCGGCCCGCTCCGTCTCCCTGCGCCGCCGCAGCTACCAGGAAGCGATGCTCCTGTACGCCGGCTGCGCCGGTCTCAGCGACGCCCAGTGCCACCTGCCCGGCACCACCCCCGGCCGCGCCCCCGAAGGCGTCCTCGGCCGCGAGACCTACGCGGCCCGCAGCGACTTCTACGACCGTTCGCTGCCCTCGGCCGGTATCCGCGCGCTGCTCGCCCGGGCCGAGGCGTTCACCCGGATCTCGGTGGCCCAGGGCGCCGGCGGCGGCAGCATCGCGCTGACCGCACTCGGCGGTGCGGTGAACCGCGTCGACCCGCTCGCGACGGCGTTCGTGCACCGGCGCTCACGGATGCTCGCCCAGTACATCGGCGCCTGGCGCGCCGGAACGCCCGGCACCGCCCAGCAGACCTGGCTGAAAAACACCCATGGGGCGATGCGCCGGTACGCCTCGGGCGCGGCGTACCAGAACTACACGGACCCGTCCCTGACCGACTGGCGCTCGGCGTACTACGGCGCTGCCGCGGACCGCCTGACCGAGCTGAAGAAGCGTTACGACCCCGACCGGCTCTTCGACTTCCCGCAGGCGCTGTGACGGAACCGGCGCACGCCGGCCCACTCAGCTCAGGCCGCGAGGTCGTTGCGCTCGCTGTCCGCGGCCCGCTGGCCAGGCACCACAGCGCCCCCGCCCGGACCGGAACCCGAACCGTCCGCCGGGCCCGTTCCCACGCCGGCGACCGCCACGCCCCGCTCGGCGGAGCCCTTCGCCCGTACGAGCCAAGCCACCTTCTCCGAACGGGCGATCGCACCCATGAGCGGCGTGAGCAGGGCCATCGCGACCGGCGCGAGCAGCAGCGCCACGGCCGTGCCGAGGGCGAGTCCGCCGACGACGTCGGTCGGGTAGTGCACGCCCATGTAGACGCGGCAGAAGCCTTCGACCAGCGCCAGCCCGATCGCGGCGAGACCGAACTTCCGGCTGGCCATGAAGACGCCGACGCCGATCGCCATCGCCATCGTCGCGTGGTCGCTGACGAACGAGTAGTCGGTCTTGCCGGCCACCAGGACTTCCAGGCCCTCGTGGTCGTTGAACGGTCTCGGCCGTTCCACGAACCCCCGGATGGGAATGTTGATCAGCAGCGCGATTCCGGCCGCCAGCGGCGCCCACACGAGCGCGGCGACCGAACCGACCGCGTCCTCGCCGCGACGCACGCTCCACCAGCACCCGAGCGCCACCAGGATCATGCCCAGCATGATTCCGTACTCGCCGGTGAACTCCATGACCCGGTCGAACCAGCCCGGCGCATCCGCGGCCAGTCCGTTGATGTCGTAGAGCAGACTGACGTCGGGGTTCGCCCCATCCAGTGCGAGTCCAGCCATCTGCCGCGGCCCCTTGCCTTGTTGCCTGCTGCGCGGCACACGTGACTGCGTGCCGCTCCTGCGAATCCCCGTGATCCACGCCCACTGCCCCGGTCAAGGGAACGCCCCGTCCGCCCCAGCCGTTCCAGTCTCCACCGAAAGATCACCATGACGTTATCGAAGAGAGACGGATCGCCGCAGCTCAGGGGGCACGACTGGCAGAGAGTTCAAGCCATGTCACGTAGCGCTGCGGTCTCCCGGCAGGTCCGTGGGGAGAGCTTTCGCACCGTCTTCGGTGACTCGCGTCGCACCGAAGTAGTCCGGGGTATCGATCTTGTCGAAGCGGATCACGGCACCGGTGAAGGGCGCATTGATCATGTACCCGCCGCCAACGTACAGACCGACGTGCCGGATCGCGCGTGAATTCGTCAAGTCGTCCGAGAAGAAGACGAGGTCCCCGGGGAGCAGCTCGTCCCGCGAGGGGTGCGGCCCGGCGTTGTACTGGTCATTGGCGACGCGCGGCAGCTCGATCCCGACCGTCCGGTACGCGGCCTGCGTAAGCCCCGAGCAGTCGAAACGCCCGCCCTGGTCCGGCGTCCCGTTGCCACCCCACAGGTACTTCGTGCCCAGCTTCTTCTGCGCGAAGTAGATCGCCCCCGCCGCCTGCCGCGACGGCTCGACCCGCCCGACGGGGCGCGCGAAGCTCTGCTCCAGACTGGTGATGATCTTCACGTAGTTCTGTGTCTCGCGGTACGGCGGCACACCCCCGTACTTGATGACGGCGTACGCGCCGGCGTTGTAGGCGGCGAGCATGTTCTTCGTCTGATCCCCCGCCACCTTCTTTACGTATCCGGCCAATTCGCAGTCGTACGTCGCGGCTGACGGAATCGCGTCGGCCGGATCCCAGATGTCCCGGTCGCCGTCACCGTCCCCGTCGATCCCGTGGGAGGCCCACGTCCCGGGGATGAACTGCGCGATGCCACGCGCGTTGGCCGGGCTCTGCGCCTGCGGGTTCCAGCCACTCTCCTGGTACAACTGCGCAGCGAGAAGCGCGGGGTTGATGGCCGGGCACAGGTTGCCCCACTTCTTTACGAGCGGCTGGTAGCGCCCGGGTACGGCCCCCTTGGCCAGCCCGACCGCCCGCCCGCCCCCCGCAGCACCGGCCAGCCCCGCGGCGGCGGAGAAGGTCCCGACGACGAGCAGCGCGACGAAGCTCAGGCACAGCCCTATTCCGACTCCACTGGCCACCCAGACTTTGCGCACCCCCCAACCCTCCCCCATCGAAGCCGGGTTCACAGCTGTTTGCGTCAAGCGACCGATGCGGTGTCGCACACGTCGTCACATAGGTCCGAGCCGCCGTTCACAAGGGAGATCAGCCGGGGTGGATCAGCTCGACCCTCGGAAAGTAGGTGCGATAACGCGCCACGTCCCGCGTGAGCAGGCGATACGACCGGACCGCCGCGTGCGCGCCGATGTAAAAGTCAGGCAGCGGCGAGGCCTTCGTCCCGCCTTGCCGCCGGTAGGCCAGGAACGCCTTGCCTGCGAGGAAGCCGGCCTCGTAGGGAAGTTGTTCCCTGCTGTAGTCGTCCGGCGGGAGCACTGCGTCCAGCGCCTCGATGGAGGCAAACCCAACGGACACCTCGGCGTAGACCAGCGGATTGATGACCACGTCCCCCTCGTCGCGTGCCCGCGCGAGGGCCTCGTCCGACCAGTCGGCCCACTTGGGATGGTTGGTCGCGATGTCGAGCAGCACACAGGAGTCGATGAGGGTGACCGGGGCCGCTCGCGCCTCCCGGGCCGACTCGACCGCGCGCAGATGCCTACTCGCCACGCAACAGCTCCATGAGCTCGTCCGTACTCAGGTCGGTCGTCGCGGTGCCGCGCAGCCGACGCGTGGCTCGCTGCCCCCGCGTAGCGCTGCCCTCCCGGCGCACTATGCGCAGCGTGCCGCCTTCCGCCACGACATCGACCTCGTCTCCGGGCCGGAGCCCGATCTGCTCGCGCAGCTCGGCGGGGATCGTCACCTGCCCCTTGCTGTTCACCCTCACAGGGCACCTCCGCTGCCGCCTGGCTCCGACCGTATCCCGTAATACACGTACCACGTAATACTAGCTCCACCCTCACCGCACGCACTCGACAGAGCCGCGCACCTGAGCTGTCCCCGCCGGACATCGAGCACCGCGTTTCGTTCCGCATCATGCGCCAAGCCGTCCTGTATGAGCCTGAGCCGCGCCAGTATCAGGCGCTCATCCACGAAGCCGCGCTACGCACGGAGGTCGGTGGGCGCAAGATCGCACGGGCGCAGCTCCAGCACCTCCTCGACATGAGCGAGCGTGACCACATGACCATCCAGGTCATCCCGTTCAAGGCCGGCGCTATCCCGGGTTCGGGCCAGTCCATCTACTACGCCCACGGCCCAGTTCCCCAGTTGGACACCGTCCCCCTCGACCAGTCCCATGGCCTCGCGTTCCTCGATGCGGAGAATCAGCTCCAGAACTACCGCACCCTGTTCACCCTGATCGAAGCTGCTGCGGTGTCCCCGGCAGTCACTCGGGACATGATCCACAACATCGGCCGACACCTTGAGGGGAACACCCATGCCCGCGTATGACCATTGGCAGAAGTCCTCCTACTGTGCCCAGGGCGACTCGTGCGTCCACGTCGCCCTCGGCACAAGCGGGGCGGTCAAACTCACGGAGAGCAGCGACCCGACTGGCGCCATACTCAGCAGCACCCCCACCGCCTTCGCGGCCCTGACCCGATCCCTCAAGGAGCGTCCCCATGACTGACGCCTCCGCCTGGCAGAAGTCCTCGTATTGCGCGCAGGGCGAGGCATGCGTAAGCGTTACCGCAGCGAGCGGCCGTACGGTCAAACTGAGCGAGAGCGCTGACCCCGCCGGGGTCATACTCACCACGAACCCCACCGCCTTCGCCGCCCTGCTCCGCACCGTCAAGGAGTCCTGAACCATGGCTGAGATCCCCGCCGACCTGGACTGGGTCCGCGCCGCCCCCGAGGGCGACCAGGGGCCCGGCCCCTGGATCGAGATCGCATTCGGCCCCGACGAGCTGGTCTACCTCCGCGAGACCAGCGACCCGGAGAACGTCGTCACGACGACCCAGAAGAAGTGGGATGCGTTCGTACTCGGCGTACAGGCAGGCGAGTTCGATCACTTCGCCGGACTGGACTAACGGCGGCCAATCCCCGCGTCGCGGGCGCGGCCGAAGCGCTCCGCGTCCTGGGACAGCTCGCGGAACTGATCGAAGCTCAGCCGCGAGCCGCGTCCCAGGCTCATCAGCCCACCGCCACCAGGCAGTGCTATCACTCCGCCGAACGCAGGGTCGCCGGCGAACCATGCGCCGTTCTCCATCTCCGCCGACCAGCGATTCCAGCGAAGCGGATTACGTGCCCGCATGGGCTCCGACCAGTCGTCGTCGCCAGGTCCGGTCCTGAGCTGAACGGGTACGCCGTCCGGTTGCTTCTGGCTCAACCGGCGGGCGGCCCCCCGGAGCTCCCAGGCGTACAAGCGCATCACCTTGCGCATGCGGCGCAGCCGGAGCAGGGCGCCGAAGTACGCGTACAGCACGCAGGGGAAAACGATGCCCATGAGAAGGGCGATCGCGAAGCCTGCAGGCGCCCTTCGCGGTCTCGGCAGCGAGCGAAGCCAGGAAGGTGAGCAGCGCCAGGACGCCGCCTCGTTCAGCGAACGCTCGGCGGCACGCAGCCGCGCCGTCGCGGCGTCAGCCTCCTCCTGGCTGGGGAACTGCCGGCCCGCCAGCTTGAGGTCCGGATGCCGGCCGGCCTCGTCGTGCCGCCCCTTGGCCTTGCCCGCCGCGGTCTTCTTCTCGCCGGCGTCGGCGTCGTACTTCTTCGCCAGGTCGTGATGAGCCGTGAGATCGCCGTCCCAGGTGTCCAACCAGGTGGCGGCCTTCTCCAGCGACTGCGCGGCATTCTTCATATGCAGCGGGAGTTCACCGTCGAGAGCCAAAATGATCGCCCGCAGGATACATCTCGGGCCGCACGGCCTTTCTCCTGCATTCAGAAAGCGGAAACGCAGACAACCTCTTCACTAAATGACTTCGCCGCGAACCATTCATGATTACTCGTCAGCTTTACGGGGCACCGGGGCCGGCCTCCGGCACGGGGACACCCGGCCGCAGCGCGCCGGACACATCAACCCGACCAAAGGTGTATAACGCCAATCATTGCCCGCAGTCACCCCTCGTGGTACACAGAGTGACCATACGCGTTTGGCGTACATCCGGTCGTGACCGCAGGTCAGGGCGGCGGGACCGGTGATCGGTGCGAAAGTCGGGTAAAGACAGCCACGAAGTCGACATACCAGTGCGGTTTCATCAGCGAAGATAGAACGTGACTCCTGCCGTACGGCAGGGGCGACGAACTACCCGACAGGGGCGGTGACTTACATGAACCTGGCAGCCGAGAAGGGCGACATCACCACCATCATCGGTGGAATCGCCCCCAACTGGGGTCCCTTCGGGACCTTGGGGAACGAAGCCCGCATCATGATCGAGGTCGTGATGGCAGTCGCCATCCTCCTCTGCCTCGGCATCGCGATCTGGGGAGCCGCAAAGCAGCGCATCGGCGCGACGGCTCTGCGGGACACCTTCAGTGCGGAACAGGGCAAGGGCCTCATCGTCGCCGGCCTCACCGGCGTCTTCATCATCGGATCACTCGGCACGCTCTTCACCATCGTGTACGGGATGGCTGTCTAACGCACCGTCATTCGGCCGGGCCGCCCCACGCGCGTGCCCGACCAACTCACCCCACCTCCCCCACCCCTCTCCCCCATCCCACCCGTCCGTCGTGCCCACCGGCTGAGGTTGCGTCTCCCTGATGTCGAGTCACCACACCGCGTCCGCGCGGGAACCAGCACGGCTACCGTCGTACTACGACGCGGATCCGCACACGGTTAAGGGGGCGTACCCGGCATGAGTCTCGGCGACGAGCAGGGCTACGGCGGCGACACGGGTCGCGGCACGGACCGCGTCGGCGGCTCCGGCCAGACCCGCACGCGCCTTCCCGACGGCAGCGGAAGCGACGTGTACGGGGGTGCGCGGCGGCCTGTTCGGACGTCCCGTTCCCTCATCACCGTGGTGGGCGTGGTGGTACTGCTGATCGCCGCTATCGCGTTCGCGAATCGGGGTGGTGGCGCGAGTGAGTCGGGCGACGAGCTGAAACGGGGAGGAGCGGCGGCGGAACCGACGGCCGCGACGGGCGTGAAGCCGGTCGCGGGCAAGAACGGGACGATCGCGTCCGGCTTCGCGCAGGACGAGCAGGGGGCCCAAAGCGCCGCCTCGAACTATGCGGTGGCTCTCGGGTCCAACGGCATGTTCAAAACGACCTCCCGCCACGAGATCGTCGACGCCGTCTACACGCCCGGGGCCGCCCAAAGGCTCAAGGGCCCCCAGGACAAGGCCTACTCGTCGGATTTCCTGAAAAAGCTCGGCCTTGACGCAGATGGCAACCCGCCGCCGGGTAGCACCTTCGTCTCACGGACCGTCCCGGTCGGAACCAAGGTCGAGCACTACAGCGACGCAACCGCGCAGGTCTCCGTCTGGTACACGGGTCTGATTGGTATGTCCGGACAGGGGTCGACGGATCCCGTGAGCAATACGTGGAAGACCTGGACCTTCGATCTGGAATGGGCCGACAACGACTGGAGAGTCACCGCTGACTCCCAGAAGGACGGCCCCGCCCCAGTCCCTGGGGACATCGCGGCCGCGACGTCCGACGAGATCAGCAAGGCAGCCGAAGAGTACGGAGGGTTCACTTATGCCCGATAGCCCCCGGCTCCGGTCGGTCGCCGCTGCACTGGCAGCTGTGCAGGCTGCGGCCCTCCTCTTCGCAGCACGCGCTGTCGCAGCGCCCACGCCCACCCCAACGCCTTCGCCAAGCAAGAGCGATGACCCCTGCGACCTGCTGATCGGTCCTGCCAAGGAGTACTGCGAGGACGGCGAAGGCGGCAGCTCCCGCCTCCGCGCCCCCACCGACCCCGCCGACGCCGTAGACCCCCTCTCCTCCCTCGCCAAGGGCTGCGCCGACGCCGCCGCCTGGATCGTGGGGAAGCTGAGCGAGGCCGTGGAGTCGACAGCGACGGTCGACTTCACGAACTCCAAGTTCCTCCAGCAGTACGCCGTCGTCTTCGCCGCATCCGCCGTCCTCACGCTCGTTCTGTGGCTCCTCGCCGTAGCCAAGCGCGCCATCCGTGGCGTGCCGCTGTCGATCGCCGTGTCCGAGGCCATCGGGTTCCTCTGGCTCACCGTTCTCGCGTCCGCCTTCACGCCCCTGATCCTCTATACGGTCGTATCCGCCACCGACAGCATCACCGAAGTCATCGCCGCCAGTACCGGCGGCCAGACCGACGTCTTCTTCGGATCGTTCGCCGAGGCGCTCAAGAAGGGCGACGACATCGGGGGCGGGCCGATCATGCTGATCGTCGTGTCGCTGGTGACCATCCTCGCCGCCGGCGTGCTCTTCCTGGAGCTGTTCATCCGCGCCCTGCTCCTCTACGTCGGCGCGCTCCTCGGCGTAGTCGTCTATGCGGGGCTCGTGGACAAGAACATGTGGGGGCACACCCGCCGATGGGCCGGAATGATGATCGCGATCATCATGGTCAAGCCCGTCATCGTGATCGTCCTCGGCCTCGCCGGGGCCCTGTCCTCCGACGACGGGCCGAACGCCTTCTCCGCCGTCGTTTCCGGCCTCGCGATCATCCTTCTCGCCATCTTCGCGTCCGGCATGATCTACCGCTTCGTCCCCGGCTTCGGAGACGAGATCGCCTCCGCCCGGTCCAGCCGCAGCAAGGCCACCGACGGAGCCCAGGCGGCCGCCGTCATCAGTTCCCCCGCCGCACTGGTCTCACAGGGCATCAAGGCTCACAGCAGCCGCGGCGGCGGGGGCGGCGGCGGCAACGGCCAGAGCGGCTCGCCGCCCCGCCAGGCCAATCCCGTCAGCGGCGGCGTCGCAGCGCACAGCGCCCGCTCCGGAGGGGGAGGCGGAGGCGGCGGATCAGCAGCGGCATCGCCGGGCGGCAGCAACAGCGGCGGCGGAATCATCCCCTCCGCCGCCCCCTCCGCCCGTAGCAACGCCACCCACGCGAACCGCGGCACCGGCAGCGGCAACGGCAACACAGGCAGCACAAGCACAGGAGGTGCAGGGCGTTGACGACGCAGTCCCCACCCATCACGCCGCGCCGTACGTATCTCATCGGCCGGGCCCGGCCGAACGCGATCATCGGCAAGAACCGCGAGACCGGCGAGATCGCGCTGATCATCGCCGGCGCGTTCCTCGGCATGATGAGCGGACTGCTGGTCCCCGTCCTGTCCCTGCGGATCGTGCTCCTCATGGGCTTCCCGATGCTCGCCCTGGTCGTGGTGTACGTCCCGTACAAGCACCGCACCTTCTACAAGTGGTTTGAAATCAACCGCAGCTACAAACGCTCCCTGCGCAACGGCACCGCCTATCGCAGCTCCGCCATGGAAGCCGGCGTACGCAGCGACGGCCGCGAGGTCGAGGTGGGGCCGCCGCCCGGCATCGGCCGTATCAACTGGCTCGCCGCTCCCTTCGGCCCCGACGAGATCGCCGTACTCCTGCACGCCGACCGACGCACCGTCACCGCGGCCATCGAGATCGAGGGGCCGGGCGTCGGCCTGCGCGACAGCGAGGACCAGGAAGCCCTCGTCGACCGTTTCGGCACGCTGCTCAAGCACGTCGCCAACGGCGACGGCTTCGTGACGCGCCTCCAGATGCTCGCCCGCACCCTGCCCGCTGACCCCGACGCCCACGCCAAGGACGTCTCCCAGCGCGGCGACAAGCACTCCCCCGGCTGGCTCCAGGAGTCGTACGACCAGCTGCAGTCCATGGTCTCGACCTCCAGCGAGCAACACCGCGCCTACCTCGTCGCCTGCATGCACTACTCCCGCGATCTCGCCGCCGAGGCCAACGCCATGGCCCGCGCCGCCCGCCCGCACGGCGGCCGCAAGCTCGACCGGGACTCGGGGCTCGCCGTCGTCATGGCGCGCGAGCTGACCGACATCTGCGCGCGGCTCGCGGAGGCCGACATCCGCGTACGCCAGCCCCTCGGCCAGGGCCGCCTCGCCTCACTCGTGCACTCGATGTACGACCCCGACCACCCCATGGACCACATCCAGGCAATGACCAAGCGCAACGCCTGGCCGGCCGAGCTGGACGCCATGGAGGCGACGTACCTCCAGGCCAAGACCCGCGAGTCGTCGACCCGCGCGCCCTGGTGCCACGCCACCGCGTGGGTCAAGGAGTGGCCGATGACGCCGGTCGGGGTGAACTTCCTCGCGCCGCTGCTCGTCCACACCCCCGACGTGATCCGCACGGTCGCGGTCACCATGGACCTGGAACCGACCGAGATCGCCATCGAGCGGATGCTGACCGAGAAGACGAACGACGATGCGGAGGCCAGCCGTCAGGCCAAGATGAACCGCACCGTCGACCCCCGTGACATCGCCGCGCACGGGCGGCTCGACCAGCGGGGTGAAGATCTCGCGAGCGGTGCGGCCGGTGTCAACCTCGTCGGGTACATCACTGTGTCGTCACGTTCGCCCGAGGCCCTGGCCCGCGACAAGCGGACCATCAGGGCCTCGGCCGGAAAGTCGTACTTGAAGCTGGAGTGGTGCGACCGCGAGCATCACCGGGCGTTCGTCAACACCCTGCCGTTCGCCACCGGTATCCGTCGCTGAGGGGGTGTCTTTCGGATCACGCCGGGCTCGTGGGTCTGGCACAGCACCGCACCGCATCGCGCCGCACCCGCCGCGTTGTCGTCAGTCAGCGACGCTCCGCATCGCCTGCCTCCTCCGCCTTGCTGAACACCGCCCCAGACCCCGCCCCCTGATCCGGCCCGACCCGAAAGACAACCCCTAACCGAGAGGGCAGACCCGCCATGCGAGATCCGCTGTCCGCAGTCACGGATGCCTTCACCAGCTTCCTGTTCGGGAAGGTCGAGACGACCAGACTTCCCGTCCGTACGTCGACGGGGCAGGCCCAGGCCGTCTACCTGCCCACCGCGGCGCCCGGCCTCGGCGACTCCGGCGTGATCATCGGCCGCGAGGTCTACAGCGGCAAGGGGTACATCTACGACCCCTTCCAGCTGTACGGCCAGCAACTCCCCGCGCCGCACTGGCTGGTCCTCGGCGAGTCCGGCAACGGCAAATCGGCGCTGGAGAAGACGTACGTACTGCGGCAGTTGCGTTTCAAGGACCGGCAGGTCGTCGTCCTGGACGCGCAGGGCGAGGACGGCGCCGGCGAGTGGAACCTGATCGCGCAGGAGCTGGGTATAACCCCCATCCGGCTCGACCCGATGGCGGCGCTCGGCGGCGGCATCAGGCTCAACCCGCTCGACCCGGCGATCACGACGACGGGGCAGCTGGCCCTGCTCCGTACGATCATCGAGGTCGCGATGGGCCACGGCCTCGACGAGCGCTCCGGTTTCGCCCTCAAGGTCGCGCACGCCTACGTCAACGAGACGATCGTCGACCGGCAGCCGGTACTCACCGACATCGTCGAGCAACTGCGCCACCCGGAACCGGAGTCGGCGGAGGCGATGAACGTCGACCTGGACGACGTACGGGCCTGGGGCCTGGACGTGGCGCTCGTCCTGGACCGGCTGGTCGACGGTGACCTGCGGGGCATGTTCGACGGCCCGACGACGGTCGGCATCGACCTGGACGCGCCGCTGATCGTCTTCGACCTGTCCCACATCGACCGCAACTCGATCGCCATGCCGATCCTGATGGCGATCGTCGGCGTGTGGCTCGAACACACCTGGATCCGGCCCGACCGCAAGAAGCGCATCTTCCTGGTGGAGGAGGCGTGGCACATCATCAACTCGCCGTTCGTCGCCCAGCTCTTCCAGCGTCTGCTGAAGTTCGGCCGCCGGCTCGGCCTGTCCTTCGTTGCGGTGGTGCACCACCTGTCGGACGTCGTGGACGGCGCGGCGGCGAGAGAGGCCGCAGCGATCCTGAAGATGGCCTCGACCCGGACGATCTACGCCCAGAAGGCGGACGAGGCGCGCGCCACGGGCCGGGTACTGGGGCTGCCGCGCTGGGCGGTCGAAATCATCCCGACGCTCACCCCCGGCATCGCGGTGTGGGACGTGAACGGCAACGTCCAGGTCGTCAAACACCTGATCACCGAAGCGGAACGCCCACTCGTCTTCACCGACCGCGCCATGACCGAGACCTCGGCGGACATGCTCGCGAACGACGCCCTCCGGGACGGCGCGCTCTCGGACGACATGCAGGCCGCGGAGCTGGAGGCGGAGCGGAGGGCCACGCTGATAGAGCAGCAGATGAACGAGTCCTCGGAATCGACGGTTGCCTGACATGACGCACAGCGAGCAGCGGCAGGGCCGGCCGGACCGGCAGGGCACCGAACGCGGCATCCCGGACTCCCTGGTGATCGGTCTGCTGGCGTTCCTACTGGGTCTGACGGTCATGGCGTGGCTCGCCGCGGGGCTGGCCGGCCTGTTCGCCCATGGCGCGTGGCCGGACGGCGTCACCTTCGCCCGTACGCCGCTGGCCCTGCGCCGTCTGCTGGGCGCACCCCAGGACATCGCGGCGGCGTGGCCGGACACGCCGCCGGAGCAGCTCTCGGGGTACGGGCTGTTCTGGGGACTGCTCATCGGCGAGCTGATGGTGCTGTTCGTACTGACGATCTTCGTGACGGGCGTCCTGGCACGCGTGAAAGCGCAACGCACGAGAGCGCGCGGGGCGGCCTGGGTGAAGAGAGCGCAGCACACCGCCGGCTCCACGAGCTCGTACGTCGACAACCAAAGCGCCGTTCCCGGGAACGGCGCGTTTCCCCACCCGGGCACGCTCCCCGCACCCCAAAATGCCGTTCCCGGGTACGGCGCGTTTCCCCACCCGGGCACGCTCCCCGCACCCCAAAGCGGCGTTCCGGGGAACAGCGCGTTTCCCTCCGCAGGCGCGTTCCCGGGACGCGCTGACGACGGCACAGGGTTCGCCTCGCCGACGGGGGTGCCTGCGGCGGCCGGCCCTGCGGCGCCGCCCGAGGAGTGGCCGACCCGTGAGCCCGCCCCGCTGCCCGGCACGGCGGGCCTGAGCAGCCTGGTCGCCTCACCAGCGGTCCCGGCGCCTCGCAGCCGTGCGCCCCGCTTCGTCTACGGAGGCCCTCAGACACGCCGGCCCACCGCAATCCAGGCCATCCTGGACGCCGAAGGCGCCGCGCTCGTCGTCACGTCGGACCCCACCCTGTGGGCCGAGACGAAGGACGCGCGAGCCAAGCTCGGCCCCGTCCTCGTGTACGACCCCGGCCACCTCTGCGACACCCCGGCCCGCATCCACTGGTCGCCCACCACCGGCTGCGCACAACCCGACACCGCCGCGGCCCGAGCCGCCGCGCTGCTCGCTCCCGTACGGCCGCAATCGCGTCTGGACGCCGCCACGGCCGACACCGCCGAGACGCTGCTCAGCAGCTGGCTGCACGCCGCCGCCGTGGACGGCCGCCCCTTCCGGCAGGTACACCGTTGGGCACTGGGAAACAGCGCCCAAGAAGCGGTACGCATCCTCCGCACCCACCCCAAGGCATCGAGCGGCGCTGCGGGCCTCCTGGAGTCGGCGCTCACCGCCTACCCCGAACGTCGAGAGGTGGCACAGGAGTTGACGGTCCGCGCCCTGGCCGCTCTCTCCTCGATCCATATTCGCGACGCCTGCACCCCGAACCGAAACGATTCGCTCACGTTGGAATCATTTATCGACGAAGGGGGCACTCTTTATGTGGTGGGTGAAGCAATCGAGGACCCCAAGTCGCGCCCCGCAGCGATGCCTCTGCTCACCGCACTCGTATCAAGCGTGGTCGAGCACGGCCGCCGCATGGCCGCACGGTCATCCGACGGTCGGCTCGACCCACCAATGACGTTCGTTCTGGACGACGTCGCCGCCGTCGCTCCGCTGCCTGAGCTGCCCGGCCTGCTGTCGACCGGTCAGGACCAAGGCCTGCCGGCCCTGGTCCTGCTCCGCTCACAGGAGCAGGGCCGGGCACGCTGGCCCGGGGACCACGTGTTCCCGCCCGCCTCGACGCCGCCCCCCAATTGCCGGTCGGTCTAAGCCCCCTTCGGGCGCGGAACCACCATCTCGTTCTCCTTCGCCGTGGGGTCGTCGGCCGCCGCCACGGTGTTTCCACTTCGCACGAATCCGGCCTTTCGATAGAGCGCCTCCGCACGTACGTTGCGCTCGTGCACGAACAACCGCGCCCGGTCGATACGCGGAACCGGCAACGACCAGGCCCAGTCCAGCGCGGCCCGGAACAGCTCCTCCGCCAGTCCGCTCCCGCGCGCCTCGGGACGTACGAAGACTCCCGCGATGTACACCTGGCCCACGCGCGCATCCGCGGCCGGCGGTTCGGGGTTCGATCCCTCGGCGCCCACCCGCTCGACGATCGCCGAGACCGAGCCCGCCCAGCCGCCGTCCGGCCCCGCGGCGACGAACTGCCGTACCGCAACTCCTGCCGCAGCCGTGTCCGTACGCTCCTGCCAGAACGAGTCGGGTTGCGCCGAGGCTCGCTCGTACGTCTCCAGGAAAGCGATGCTCGCGAGCGGATCCTGGAGCCCGGCGAGCCGCAGCTCCCTCACCTTCTCCCAATCGCCAGTGCGCACGGGCCGTATCACGTGATCCATGGGGAAGATCATCGCATGAACGCAGAAAAGCCCCGCACCATAAGGTGCGGGGCTTTCCCACAATGATTGTTCGGCGGCGTCCTACTCTCCCACAGGGTCCCCCCTGCAGTACCATCGGCGCTGAAAGGCTTAGCTTCCGGGTTCGAAATGTAACCGGGCGTTTCCCTAACGCTATGACCACCGAAACACTATGAAGTTGCACAAACCGGTGACAGCACAGTTCGTTACTTCAGAACTAACACAGTGGACGCGAGCAACTGAGGACAAGCCCTCGGCCTATTAGTACCAGTCAGCTCCACCCGTTACCGGGCTTCCACATCTGGCCTATCAACCCAGTCGTCTACTGGGAGCCTTAACCAATCTAGTTGGTGGGAATACTCATCTCGAAGCAGGCTTCCCGCTTAGATGCTTTCAGCGGTTATCCTTTCCGAACGTAGCCAACCAGCCATGCCCTTGGCAGGACAACTGGCACACCAGAGGTTCGTCCGTCCCGGTCCTCTCGTACTAGGGACAGCCCTTCTCAATATTCCTACGCGCGCAGAGGATAGGGACCGAACTGTCTCACGACGTTCTAAACCCAGCTCGCGTACCGCTTTAATGGGCGAACAGCCCAACCCTTGGGACCGACTCCAGCCCCAGGATGCGACGAGCCGACATCGAGGTGCCAAACCATCCCGTCGATATGGACTCTTGGGGAAGATCAGCCTGTTATCCCCGGGGTACCTTTTATCCGTTGAGCGACAGCGCTTCCACAAGCCACTGCCGGATCACTAGTCCCGACTTTCGTCCCTGCTCGACCCGTCGGTCTCACAGTCAAGCTCCCTTGTGCACTTACACTCAACACCTGATTGCCAACCAGGCTGAGGGAACCTTTGGGCGCCTCCGTTACTCTTTAGGAGGCAACCGCCCCAGTTAAACTACCCATCAGACACTGTCCCTGATCCGGATCACGGACCGAGGTTAGACATCCAGCACGACCAGAGTGGTATTTCAAGATTGACTCCACACACACTGGCGTGCATGCTTCACAGTCTCCCACCTATCCTACACAAGCCGAACCGAACACCAATATCAAACTGTAGTAAAGGTCCCGGGGTCTTTCCGTCCTTCTGCGCGAAACGAGCATCTTTACTCGTAGTGCAATTTCACCGGGCCTATGGTTGAGACAGTCGAGAAGTCGTTACGCCATTCGTGCAGGTCGGAACTTACCCGACAAGGAATTTCGCTACCTTAGGATGGTTATAGTTACCACCGCCGTTTACTGGCGCTTAAGTTCTCAGCTTCGCCATGACGAATCATGACTAACCGGTCCCCTTAACGTTCCAGCACCGGGCAGGCGTCAGTCCGTATACATCGCCTTACGGCTTCGCACGGACCTGTGTTTTTAGTAAACAGTCGCTTCTCGCTGGTCTCTGCGGCCACCCCCAGCTCACGGAGTAAATCCGATCACCAGTGATGGCCCCCCTTCTCCCGAAGTTACGGGGGCATTTTGCCGAGTTCCTTAACCATAGTTCACCCGAACGCCTCGGTATTCTCTACCTGACCACCTGAGTCGGTTTAGGGTACGGGCCGCCATGAAACTCGCTAGAGGCTTTTCTCGACAGCATAGGATCATCCACTTCACCACAATCGGCTCGGCATCAGGTCTCAGACTATATGCACGACGGATTTACCTACCGTGCGTCCTACACCCTTACCCCGGGACAACCACCGCCCGGGCTGGACTACCTTCCTGCGTCACCCCATCGCTTACCTACTACCGCATTGGGCCGGCGGCTCCACCACTCCCCTTTGCCCGAAGGCTCCAGGGCGGCTTCACGGCCTTAGCATCAACGGATTCGATACTGGGCGTTTCAAAGCGGGTACCGGAATATCAACCGGTTGTCCATCGACTACGCCTGTCGGCCTCGCCTTAGGTCCCGACTTACCCTGGGCAGATCAGCTTGACCCAGGAACCCTTAGTCAATCGGCGCACACGTTTCTCACGTGTGTATCGCTACTCATGCCTGCATTCTCACTCGTGAACCGTCCACAACTCGCTTCCGCGGCTGCTTCACCCGGCACACGACGCTCCCCTACCCATCCACACTCCCGTTGGGGATATATGTGTGAATGACACGACTTCGGCGGTACGCTTGAGCCCCGCTACATTGTCGGCGCGGAATCACTTGACCAGTGAGCTATTACGCACTCTTTCAAGGGTGGCTGCTTCTAAGCCAACCTCCTGGTTGTCTCTGCGACTCCACATCCTTTCCCACTTAGCGTACGCTTAGGGGCCTTAGTCGATGCTCTGGGCTGTTTCCCTCTCGACCATGGAGCTTATCCCCCACAGTCTCACTGCCGCGCTCTCACTTACCGGCATTCGGAGTTTGGCTAAGGTCAGTAACCCGGTAGGGCCCATCGCCTATCCAGTGCTCTACCTCCGGCAAGAAACACACGACGCTGCACCTAAATGCATTTCGGGGAGAACCAGCTATCACGGAGTTTGATTGGCCTTTCACCCCTAACCACAGGTCATCCCCCAGGTTTTCAACCCTGGTGGGTTCGGTCCTCCACGAAGTCTTACCTCCGCTTCAACCTGCCCATGGCTAGATCACTCCGCTTCGGGTCTAGAGCGTGCAACTCATGCGCCCTATTCGGACTCGCTTTCGCTACGGCTTCCCCACACGGGTTAACCTCGCTACACACCGCTAACTCGCAGGCTCATTCTTCAAAAGGCACGCAGTCACGACGCACTGAGTAAACTCAATGCGCGACGCTCCCACGGCTTGTAGGCACACGGTTTCAGGTACTATTTCACTCCGCTCCCGCGGTACTTTTCACCATTCCCTCACGGTACTATCCGCTATCGGTCACCAGGGAATATTTAGGCTTAACGGGTGGTCCCGCCAGATTCACACGGGATTTCTCGGGCCCCGTGCTACTTGGGTGTTGCACAAGCAAGCCGTTGATGTTTCAGCTACGGGGGTCTTACCCTCTACGCCGGACCTTTCGCATGTCCTTCGCCTACACCAACGGTTTCTGACTCGCCCAACAGCCGGCAGACTGTTGAAGTGCAATCCCACAACCCCGTATGCGCAACCCCTGCCGGGTATCACACGCATACGGTTTGGCCTCATCCGGTTTCGCTCGCCACTACTCCCGGAATCACGGTTGTTTTCTCTTCCTGCGGGTACTGAGATGTTTCACTTCCCCGCGTTCCCTCCACATACCCTATGTGTTCAGGTATGGGTGACAGCCCATGACGACTGCCGGGTTTCCCCATTCGGAAACCCCCGGATCAAAGCCTGGTTGACGGCTCCCCGGGGACTATCGTGGCCTCCCACGTCCTTCATCGGTTCCTGGTGCCAAGGCATCCACCGTGCGCCCTTAAAAACTTGCCCACAGATGCTCGCGTCCACTGTGCAGTTCTCAAGCAACGACCAGCCACCCATCACCCCGCTCCGAAGAACGAGTGCACTGGGGCCGGCATCGCGAAGATAAGGACCGAAGTCCGTACCCTCAGATACCCAACAGCGTGCCCGACCCGGCCAATCCAGACTGTGTTCCACGCCGAAGCAGTACTAACAGTCCCAACCAACCGTGCCGAATAGTCAACGTTCCACCCATGAGCAACCAGCACCGGACGTTCGCCGATGAACTGGCCTCTGACCAAACCGAAGCCTGGTAAGAAGTGCTCCTTAGAAAGGAGGTGATCCAGCCGCACCTTCCGGTACGGCTACCTTGTTACGACTTCGTCCCAATCGCCAGTCCCACCTTCGACAGCTCCCTCCCACAAGGGGTTGGGCCACCGGCTTCGGGTGTTACCGACTTTCGTGACGTGACGGGCGGTGTGTACAAGGCCCGGGAACGTATTCACCGCAGCAATGCTGATCTGCGATTACTAGCAACTCCGACTTCATGGGGTCGAGTTGCAGACCCCAATCCGAACTGAGACCGGCTTTTTGAGATTCGCTCCGCCTCACGGCATCGCAGCTCATTGTACCGGCCATTGTAGCACGTGTGCAGCCCAAGACATAAGGGGCATGATGACTTGACGTCGTCCCCACCTTCCTCCGAGTTGACCCCGGCGGTCTCCTGTGAGTCCCCATCACCCCGAAGGGCATGCTGGCAACACAGGACAAGGGTTGCGCTCGTTGCGGGACTTAACCCAACATCTCACGACACGAGCTGACGACAGCCATGCACCACCTGTATACCGACCACAAGGGGGCACCTATCTCTAGGTGTTTCCGGTATATGTCAAGCCTTGGTAAGGTTCTTCGCGTTGCGTCGAATTAAGCCACATGCTCCGCTGCTTGTGCGGGCCCCCGTCAATTCCTTTGAGTTTTAGCCTTGCGGCCGTACTCCCCAGGCGGGGAACTTAATGCGTTAGCTGCGGCACCGACGACGTGGAATGTCGCCAACACCTAGTTCCCAACGTTTACGGCGTGGACTACCAGGGTATCTAATCCTGTTCGCTCCCCACGCTTTCGCTCCTCAGCGTCAGTAATGGCCCAGAGATCCGCCTTCGCCACCGGTGTTCCTCCTGATATCTGCGCATTTCACCGCTACACCAGGAATTCCGATCTCCCCTACCACACTCTAGCCTGCCCGTATCGAATGCAGACCCGGGGTTAAGCCCCGGGCTTTCACATCCGACGTGACAAGCCGCCTACGAGCTCTTTACGCCCAATAATTCCGGACAACGCTTGCGCCCTACGTATTACCGCGGCTGCTGGCACGTAGTTAGCCGGCGCTTCTTCTGCAGGTACCGTCACGTCCGGGAAAACCCAGTCGCTTCTTCCCTGCTGAAAGAGGTTTACAACCCGAAGGCCGTCATCCCTCACGCGGCGTCGCTGCATCAGGCTTTCGCCCATTGTGCAATATTCCCCACTGCTGCCTCCCGTAGGAGTCTGGGCCGTGTCTCAGTCCCAGTGTGGCCGGTCGCCCTCTCAGGCCGGCTACCCGTCGTCGCCTTGGTAGGCCATTACCCCACCAACAAGCTGATAGGCCGCGGGCTCATCCTTCACCGCCGGAGCTTTTAACCCCTCCCCATGCAGGGAAGAGTGTTATCCGGTATTAGACCCCGTTTCCAGGGCTTGTCCCAGAGTGAAGGGCAGATTGCCCACGTGTTACTCACCCGTTCGCCACTAATCCACCCCGAAGGGCTTCATCGTTCGACTTGCATGTGTTAAGCACGCCGCCAGCGTTCGTCCTGAGCCAGGATCAAACTCTCCATGAATGTTTGCTCGTAATCGAGCTCACACACACTTAGAGCGGAACAGATCGGGCCGGAATATGGCCCGCTGTCCTCAGCGTCCTCGCTGTGTTCGCCTGACCACCACACGGGCGGCCAGGACTTTTCAAAGGAACCACCAACCCACCAGAGGTGGGCCGGGGTATCAACATATCTGGCGTTGACTTTTGGCACGCTGTTGAGTTCTCAAGGAACGGACGCTTCCTTTGTACTCACCCTCGCGGGCTTTCCTCCGGGCGGCTATCGTTCGGTACTTCGTGTTTCCGACTCTATCAGACGCTTTCGCGTCCGACTTCCTCGGCGCTTTCCAGTTCTTCGCTTTCGCGTTTCCCTTTCCGGCGTTTCCAACTCTATCAGGCTCTTTCGAGCCCGACTCCCAGTCAGCGGGTTTCGTCTTCGCGGCTGTTGGGCCGTTCCGACGTCCCGAACACTAGCGGATTCATCCGGGCGACTCATAATCGAGCCGGCCGAACTTGTCGAGTGCATTTCGGCATGCCGAAATTGGTCTCGACTGGGGATCACGCTGAGGTTGGGTTTGCCGTATCAACGGCGTAGCCGCTGCCGCAGAACCGTTCCGGCTCTGTGACAACTCGAAGAACCCTACGGATCGACCGGGGGTCTGTCAACCCACCCCGAGTTCACCTACGGAGCCCGCCCTCATGGGCTGTCAGTCCAGGTCGGTGAGGCGCCCACCGGCGTCCGGCTGGGCGTCCTCGACCCTGCGCAGCAGGCGGATCAGCATGTCGCCGAGTGAGGCTCGTTCGTCCCCCGAAAGGTCCTGGAGCAGGTCCTCCTCGAAGATCGACGCCATCCGCATCGCCTCGAGCCACTTGGTCCGGCCCTCGTCGGTGAGTTCCACAATCACCCGTACGCGATTGTTCTCGTCCCGGTCCCTGGTGACGAGACCCTCGGCCGCCATCCGGTCGACGCGGTGGGTCATCGCGGCCGGCGTGAGGCCGAGACGCTTCGCGAGCTCACCGGGGCCCAGTCGGTAGGGGGCGCCGGACACCACGAGCGTCTTGAGGACTTCCCACTCCGTGTTGCTGATGCCAAGCGTGGCGACCTGGCGGCCGTACGCGACGTTCATACGGCGATTGAGGCGGCCGAGGGCCGACACGACCTTCTCGACCTGGGGATCCAGATCGCCGTACTCGCGCTGATAGGCGGCGATCTGTTCGTCGAGGCCCGGCTCCTGGAGGCCGTGCGGCTCTGAGGTCTCTGGCATGCCGGGCAGTATGACACGACAGTCGTTGCCATTAAGTCCTTCCCTGTGTACGGTTGAGGTGTTAACTTTAGCGTTGAAGTCTTCAGGCTTCAGCTCTTCGGCTTTTTCTTCGAAACCTTGAGGCAGGTGAGTGTGACCAGGGCGATGGGTGCCGCGATGCGCCGGATCCAGACGGGGAACGCGCTGAGTGCGTTCGGCATCGGCTTCACCGTTCCGTATCTGTACGTGTACGTGGCACAGGTGAGGCATCTGGGCGCGAGTACGGCGGGGGTCGTGCTCGCGGTCTTCGCCGTGGCCGCGCTCGTCGTCCTGCCGTTCACCGGCCGGGCGATCGACCGGCGCGGCCCCCTGCCTGTGCTGGTCGGGGCCGCGGTGACTGCCTCGGTCGGCGCCCTGTGCATGGGGCTCTCCGACAGCGTGCCGACGGCTCTGCTGTCCGCCGCCCTGCTCGGCGCCGGTACGGCCGTCATGCAGCCGGCGCTCGCCACGATGATCGTCTGGTGCTCCACGCCCGTCACCCGCACTCGGGCCTTCGCCACCCAGTTCTTCCTCGCGAACCTCGGCCTCGGCATCGGCGGTCTCATCGGCGGCCAGCTCGTCGACGAGAGCCGGCCCGGCAGCTTCATGCTCTTGTTCAGCATCGAAGCGGTGATGTTCCTGGTGCTCGCCGGGATCGGCGCGAGCATCAGACTGCCGCGTACGACTGTCATCGCCGACGCCATGCCGCAGAACGACGCCGCGCCCAGGGGCGGATTGCGGGTCCTGCTGAAGCACCGCGCCATGGTGCAGCTGTGCGGACTCGGGTTCGTACTCTTCTTTGCCTGCTACGGGCAGTTCGAGTCGGGGCTCGCGGCGTACGGCACCGAGGCCGCCGGGATCGAGCCGGCCACGCTCGGCATCGCGCTGGCCGCCAACACGGCGGTCATCGTGATCGCCCAGTTCGTGGTGTTGCGGCTGGTCGAACGGCGGCGGCGTTCGCGCGTCGTGGCACTGGTCGGGCTGATCTGGACCGTCGCGTGGATCGTGGCCGGTTACGCCGGGCTCGGGCACGGCAGCCAGACGATGGCCACGGCAGCGTTCATCTCGACGTACGCCCTGTTCGGGCTCGGCGAGGCGATGCTGTCGCCGACCGTCGCGCCGCTGGTCGCGGACCTGGCTCCGGAATCGATGGTCGGTCAGTACAACTCGGCCTTCGCGCTGGTCAAGCAGCTCGCGCTGGCTATCGGTCCTGCGGTGGGCGGGCCTATGGGGGCCTCGCTGCACACGCCGTACATCCTCACCTTCATCGTCTTCTCGCTGGGCATCAGCGTGCTGGCGCTGCGGCTCGGCAAGCACCTCACACCCGCCCAGGACCGGCCGCTGCCGGTCAAGTCGCTGGTCGTCGCGACGAACGTGGCGGAGAACACGCGGGAGGGGGACCCCCTCACCGCGGCCCGTTGAGCCGGGCGAGACAGCGAGACAGACGTCAGACGTCAGACGTCAGACGTCAGGCGTCAGGTGGTCGGGAGTGTGAATTCGCACCAGACCGCCTTGCCACCTCCCGGCGTTCGCCGGCTGCCCCAGGACGAGGCGATCGTCGCGACGATCGAGATGCCGCGGCCGGCTTCGTCCGCCGGTTCGGCGCGGCGGCGGCGCGGCAGGTGGTCGTCGCCGTCCGTCACCTCGATGATCAGGCGACGGTCGGTCCTGCGTAGCCGCAGCCGCATGGGCGGCGTGCCGTGCTGGAGAGAGTTGGCGACCAGCTCGCTCGCCGCCAGTACGCCCAGGTCGCACAGTTCCATGGGGAAGCGCCACGACGCGAGGACGCCCTGGGCGAAGGCACGCGCGCGCGGCGCGGCCTCGATGCCGCCGAGCAGCTCCAACGCGGCGTTGCGGAACAGCTCGGCGTCCGCGCCCGTGCGTGCGGGGTGCTGGAGGACCAGGACGGCCACGTCGTCGTCGTGCTCGGCGGTGACGCCCAACGCGCGGATCAGGCGGTCGCAGACGATCTGCGGGGTGCCGGTGGCGCCGGACAGGGCGCGCTCCAGGGCTGCCACTCCCTCGTCGATGTCCTCGCTGCGGCGCTCGACCAGGCCGTCCGTGTAGAGGACGGCGGTGGAGCCCGGGGGCAGGGCGATGGTGCCCGAGGTGTGCATCCAACCGCCGGTGCCCAGGGGCGGGCCGGTGTGGTCCTCGGCGCGGCGGACCGTGCCGTCCTCGTCGCGGACCAGGATCGGGAGGTGGCCGGCCGACGCGTAGACCAGGCGGCCCTCGTCGGGGTCGTGGACGGCGTACGCGCAGGTGGCGATCTGGCTGGCGTCGATCTCCGCGGCGAGGCCGTCGAGCAGTTGCAGCACTTCGTGGGGCGGCAGGTCCAGGCGTGCGTACGCGCGGACCGCGGTGCGGAGCTGGCCCATGACGGCTGCGGCGCGCACCCCGCGGCCCATGACGTCGCCGATGACCAGGGCCGTACGGCCGGCGCCGAGGGTGATCACGTCGTACCAGTCGCCGCCGACCGCGGCGTCCGTGCCGCCCGGCTGGTAGGTCGCGGCGATGCGCAGGTCGTCGGGCTGCTCCAGCTCCTGCGGGAGCAGCGAGCGCTGCAGGGTGACGGCGGTTTCGCGCAGACGGCGCTCGCTGGCGCGCAGCCGCTCGGCGGCCTCCGCGTGGTCCGTGACGTCGGCGGCGAAGACGAGGACGCCCGACCGGCCGTGCCCCTGCTCGGCGGCTGCGGCCCGCGTTTCGACGGGCATGCAGGTGACCGTGTAGGAGCCGCCCTTGGGCACCTTGCGGGACTTGACCGTACGGGGCGTGCCGCTGCGCAGGACCTGATCCATGAGCGGGAGCAGGCCGAGCTCGTCCAGTTCGGGCAGGGCGACGGCGGCGGGGGCGCCGGTCTCGCGAGGGCCGAAGGCCGCGGCGTAGGCGTCGTTGACGTACGCGACGCGGTGCTCGGGGCCGTACACCAGGGCGATGAGGGCGGGGAGCCGGCCGAGAATCTTGGGGACGGAGAGGTCCGTCAGAGTGTGCAGAGCGTCCAGGGCGCCATCTGTGGGGACGTCCGGGTCGTGTTCGGGCAGCCGGCCGTATTCACCGCGGGCGGCGGGCACGGAACCACGGTCGGTCCGCGGCGCGGCGCGGCGCTGCGTTCCGGGGAGCCGGGCGCTCCAGCGCGTGAAGTTCACTGACTTTCAGGCCTCATGGTGTCGCGTTGCTGTCGCTGGGGGCTGGGGGTTGGGAGTAACTGGGCGGCTGGGCTTTGTGGGCGTGGGGCGTGCGGGGTCGCCTGCGCGGCTACAGCGAGTGACCCTGAGCCGGTGTGAGCCCACCTATGGTCACACGCCCAGTGTGACCGACCGCACTGACAGTCGTCATGTGCGCTTGGGGGGTTTGCCGCCCGCCGCCAGTTCGAATTCGGCGCGCGGGTGTTCCAGCGAACCGAGCGACACGATCTCGCGCTTGAAGAGTCCGGAGAGTGTCCATTCGGCGAGGACCCTGGCCTTGCGGTTGAAGGTCGGAACCCTGCTGAGGTGGTACGTACGGTGCATCAGCCAGGCCGGGTAGCCCTTGAGTTTACGGCCGTAGACGTGGGCGACTCCCTGGTGGAGGCCGAGCGAGGCGACCGAACCGGCGTACTTGTGCTCGTAGTTCGACAGCGGTTCGCCGCGCAGGGAGGCCACGATGTTCTCGGCGAGGACCTTGGCCTGGCGCACGGCGTGCTGGGCGTTGGGCGCGCACTCCTTGCCCATTTCGCCCGCGGCGAGGTCCGGCACTGCGGCGGCGTCACCGGCCGTCCAGGCGTGCTCCGTCCCCTCGATCCGCAACTGGGCGGTGGCGGCGAGACGGCCGCGTCCGTTCAGGGGGAGGTTGCTCGCGGCGAGCACGGGGTGCGGCTTGACGCCCGCGGTCCACACGACGGTGCGGGTGGGGAACCGGGAGCCGTCGCTGAGGACGGCGACGCGGTCCTCGCAGGAGTCGAGCCGGGTGTCCAGACGTACGTCGATGTTGCGGCGGCGCAGCTCGCTGACCGCGTACTTGCCCATCTCCTCGCCGACCTCGGGAAGGATGCGCCCGGTGGCCTCGACGAGGATCCACCTCATGTCCTCGGCCTTGACGTTGTGGTAGTACCGCGCGGCGTAGCGGGCCATGTCCTCCAGCTCGCCGAGGGCTTCCACGCCCGCGTATCCGCCGCCGACGAAGACGAAGGTGAGGGCGGCGTCCCGGACGGCCGGGTCGCGGGTGGCGGACGCGATGTCCATCTGCTCGATCACGTGGTTGCGCAGGCCGATCGCCTCTTCGACGGTCTTGAAGCCAATGCCGTAGTCGGCGAGGCCGGGGACCGGGAGGGTGCGGGAGACGGAGCCGGGGGCGAGGACGAGTTCGTCGTACGTGATCTCAATGGCGCCGGTCCCGTCGTCGGCGGTGGCGAGGGTGGTGACGGTCGCGGTCCGCTTGGCGTGATCGACCGAGGTGACCTCACCGATGACGATTTTGCAGCCGCCGAGTACGCGGCGGAGCGGGACCACCACGTGGCGCGGGGAGATGGAACCGGCCGCCGCCTCCGGCAGGAACGGCTGGTACGTCATATAGGGATCTGGGGTTACCACAACGACCTCGGCCTCACCGCTCCTCAGCTTCCGCTGAAGTCGCAGCGCGGTGTACATCCCGACGTAGCCGCCGCCGACAACAAGAATGCGCGCAGGTTCTGTCACTGTCCCATGACGCAACGCGCTTCGGACTTTGTCCACAGCCCCAGCAAATTGTGTGACCGGAGGTCATGCCCGCCGGGCGTCGGGCTTCTTGCGGCCCGGATGGGAAGGCCCGCAGGTCAGGGGGTGGGAGCGGGGTGGTGCAGGGGGGAAGAATCAGTCAGGTTCCGGCCCATACGCCGATCGGGCGGGCGCCCCGTGCGGAACTACCCCCTTCTGAATCCAGGCGCACTCAACTATGTTCGTATCTCGTCGGGGCGGCCGGGTATGCGGCTCCGGCCGACTGTCAGGGCGGGGAGTCTCCGGGGGGAGACATCATTACCGGGGGAACGCTGATGCACATTCAGGACTCTCATTTGCAGACTGCCGTCGCATCCGACGGCCATCCCCGGGCGGGGGCGGGCGGGTCCCGTTCGGCGCCGCTGCGGGTGGACGCACAGCGCAATCTTGAGCATGTACTGCGGGCCGCTCGTGAGGTTTTCGGCGAGCTCGGCTACGGGGCACCGATGGAAGACGTGGCGCGACGGGCCAGGGTCGGTGTGGGGACGGTCTACCGCCGGTTCCCGAGCAAGGACGTACTGGTACGCCGGATAGCCGACGAGGAGACTTCCCGGCTGACCGAGCAGGCACGTACGGCTCTCGGGCAGGAGGACGAGCCGTGGTCTGCACTGTCCCGGTTCCTGCGTGTCTCGGTGGCGTCCGGGGCGGGCCGGCTGCTGCCGCCGCAGGTGCTGCGGGTGGGGGTGGACGTCGACGACGAGCCAGCGGTGTCGACTGTGATCGCGTCGCCCGTCGTCGCGTCGCCGGTCGCTTCGGCGGGTGAGGTCCGGGTGCCGCAGCAGCGGCAGGCGGGCGTTGCCCCGGCGGGGCCGGAGCTGCGGCTGGTGGACGGCCGGTCACGGGGGGCTGACGGGGACATCGAGCCCCCCGGCGGGAACGGGGACGGCCTGGGGGGCGGCAGGGGCCGCCTGGTGGCGCTGGACGGCCCCGGAGGTCCGGATGGTGCGGCCGACAGCGTGGACGCGGGTACTGCGGCCTTGCTGGAGGTGGTGGGGCGGCTGGTGGACCGGGCACGGGCGGCCGGTGCGCTGCGAGGCGACGTGACAGTGGCCGATGTGCTGCTCGTGATAGCCACGGCCGCGTCGCCTTCGCTGCCGGATGCGGCGCAGCAGGCGGCGGCCTCCTCACGGTTGCTGGACATTCTGCTGGAGGGGCTGCGGTCCAGACCGGTGTAGGCCGGGCGGCCGTAACTGAGCGGTGTGCGCGCGTCGTTGACTCGGCAAGCCATTGGCAGCCCGGCCTTGGAGCGCTACTCGTTCGAGTGGTGACTGGTGCTCGCGTACGAGTCATCAACTCGGTCGAGTGATCGCTGCGGCTGAGCCGGGGACCGCGCCTCGTCCTGTGAAATTCTCGTCCGGTATTCCGGTATTCCGGCTATTCCGGTTTCCGTACGAGGGTGCTGACGGGGGCTTCCGCGATGGGTGTTGAAGGGCGGGACGAGCGTCTCGACCGTGTCGGCGACATGGAGTCCGGCGCCGGCGGACTGCCCTCGCGTCAGGTGCCGGGCCAGGCGGGGCGGCACCGGCGGGCGAACGGTCACGCGGAGACGTCGGCGGACCGCGACGGGTACGCCGACGGTGCGGGGGGCGGCGACGGGGCTGACCATGCCCACCATGCCCCTGTTGACGGCCCCGGGGGTGTGGCCGGGACCGTGCTGCCCGGACCGTGGCCGGCCCTGGACGGCAACGAAGCCAGTGTTCCGGCCCAGCGGGACGGCAGCGGCGAGGGAGGTGGCCGGTCGGGGCAGACACAGGCGCGGGCTCAGGCTGAGGCGTGGACTCGGGCACAGGCGCGGGCTCAGGCACAGCTGCCGTTGTCGGATGCGGCGTTGGTCCAGCGGATGCGTGGCGGGGACGACGGCGGGGACGACAGTGCGTTCGGGGAGCTGTACCGGCGGCACTCCGACGCGGTCAGGAGGTACGCCCGTACCTGCTGCCGGGACGCCCACACCGCCGACGACCTGACCGCTGAGGTATTCGCGCGGACTCTGCAGGCGGTGCGCCGGGGAGCGGGGCCGGAGCACGCGGTACGGGCGTACCTGCTGACGACGGTGCGGCGAGTTGCGGCGGAGTGGACGAGGACGGCCAGGCGCGAGCACCTGGTGGAGGACTTCGCGTTGTTCGCCGCGCACTCCACCCGCTCGGCCGAGGTGTCGGACGACACCCTGGATCTCGGCGCCGACGTAAGGGCCATGCACGAGGCCGAGCAGACCCTGGCCGTGCGGGCGTTCCGGAGCCTGCCCGAGCGCTGGCAGGCGGTGCTCTGGCACACCACGGTGGAGGAGGAGTCACCGAGCGAGGTCGCACCACTGTTCGGCCTGACGGCCAACGCCACCGCCGTACTGGCGAGCCGGGCCCGGGAGGGGCTCAAGCAGGCGTACCTCCAGGCCCATGTGAGTACGGCGCTGCTCGCGGGCGGCGACTGCGCACGGTACGCCGACCGACTCGGGGCGTACGCCAGGGCCGGACTGCGGGTGCGCGCCGAGCGCGGGCTGCGCAAGCACCTGGAGGAGTGCGCGAAGTGCCGGGCGGCCGCTGGTGAGTTGAGCGACATCAACGCGGGCATTCCGGCGCTGCTCCCGGTCGCGGTCATCGGCTGGTTCGCCGGCGGGTACGCCGTCAAGACCGCCGGTCTGGTGGCGGGGGGCGCGGCGGGGGCGGCCGGCGCGGGAGTGGCTGCGGGTGCTGGGACCGGGGCCGGGGCCGGGGCCGGGGCCGGGGCCGGGGCCGGGGCCGGGGCCGGGGCCGGTGGAGGGTCCGCCGGCGGTGCGGCGGGGGCGGCCGGCGCGGAGGCTGTCGGCGCCCCGGTGAAGGTCGCGATCGCCGCGGCGGTGGCCGTCGCGGTGGCGGCCGGGGTGGTGTTCGCGCTGGTCGGCGAGGAGGCGAAGCCGCCGGGGCCCAAGCCTGTGGCCGAGGCGCCAGAGTCGCGGCCTGTGGTGCCGCCAGAGCCGCCGGTGCCGTCTGTGCCGTCTGTGCTTCCGGATCCGGAGCCGCCGCCGGTCGCTGAGCGCGGTGCCGGGGTCTTGGCTGCGCCGCCGCGGCCGGACGCGGTGGTGCGCGCGCCTTCGCCCTCGCCCGCGACCTCGGCCTCGCCCTCGCCCTCCCGGGCGGAGCCGGCTCCGGAGCCTTCCGCGCGGCCGTCGGCGCTTTCGACTCCGCCGGCGAAGCCGACGCCCGTCCCGAAGCCGCCGATTCCGCCGGCACCGCCGGCACCGGCTGTGTATCAGGTGAACCAGTTGGGGTACGGCACCTTCGGCGACCATGCCGGGCCCGAGATCCGGCTCGGTGGGAGTGGTGGGCCGCTCTGGCAGCGCGACGGCCTGTCCATCGGCGGCGTGCGGTACGGGCACGGTGTCACGATGTACGCGAAGTCCTCCGTGACCATCGACCTCAACCTCGCTTGCACCCGTTACGACGCCATAGTGGGCATCGATGACATCGCCCAGGGGCTGGGGGCCGCCCGGTTTGCTCTGTACGGGGACGAGGCACTGCTGTGGCAGTCGCCGATCGTCCGTGGTGGGGAGGGAGCTCTGCGGGTCAGCGCGGACATCTCGGGACGGGAGAGCATTCGGCTCGTTGTCGAGCTTGAGGGATCGGCGGCGTGGGTGGCGAGGCCGGTGGAAGGTGCGGCGGTCGTGGCCGACTGGGCGCGGGCGCGCATCCGTTGCGGTGGGTAGTCGCCTGCGGCGGGCTTGTTCCCCACCCCATCCCTTCCCGGCAGCGCCGGGGAACTACAAAGCCCGGCGCGGTGGGACTCCGGCGGCTACCGCGCGTTGGCGGGGGGCCGCCGAGCCCGTCCAGCAGGTCCCCCGGCGGGAGATCAGCCGACGCAGCCACAGCTCCGTGGAGACCAGGTCCGCGAGCCCGTCCAGCGGCACCGGTTCGCCGTCCGCGGCCGCCCGCAGCGCCCGGCGTACGACGCGGGCCTCGATCAGGCCCGCGTCCGCCAGCAGAGGCGCGTCGAAGAGCGCGATCAAGTCACCCACCGCCGCCCGCAGCCCAGCCCGGGAAGCCTCCGTCGCCGACGCGTGGGACGTGGCGCCCCACCCCGGTGGCAGGTCCCGTACGCCGGCGCCCGACAGCACCGTGCGCAGGATCGCGGCCCGAGCGCCCGGCTGGACGCGCAGGGCCTCGGGGAGGGTGCGGGAGGCCCGTACGACCTGGTTGTCGAGGAAGGGGGCGTGCAGCCGCTGGCTGCGGATCTCCGCCGCCTGCTCGAAGACCCGGTGGTCGGCCGCGGCGCGAGCCAGCGCCGCGCGCGCACGCGCCTCACCGGGGCGCTGCACCGACGCCGGTCGGCCCGCCGACGCCTGGAGGCGAACCGATACTTCAGCCAGGGCCTCGCCCGTGAGCCACCGCGCCGCCGGGCCTGGCCGCGTCCAGGCGAGGGCCGCCAGCGAGGCGTCCAGCGCGCCGCCCGTGCCCCCGCCCCACGTGTCGTCGAAGCGGCGTTCCCTGAGGCGGCCCGCCGCCTCCTCGATGCCGGCGCGGTACGGCGTACGGGCAAGGCGGCGTGCCGCCCGGTAGACGGTCAGCGGTACGAAGAGCGAGTGCGCCGAGGGTCCTTCCACCTTCGCCAGCGCGGCCACCGGGCGCAGCAGGTCGCGCCTTCTTCGGTCCATCAGGAGGTCGGCGAGCCGGGCCGGGTGCGCGTCGAGGACCTGGCGTGCGCCGTGCCCGGTGAAATGGTCGGCGCTACCCGCGGCGAGCCGGCGGCGGTGGCGCTCGGCGACGACCAGGGAAGGGCCGGGCTCGTCGGTGAGCGGGCCGCTGTCGAGGTCTGCGTACGGGAGGGCCTCCGCGCCGGCGGCGACCACGACGTGGTGCAGGCGCGGGTTCGCGGCGATGGCGCCGGCCCGGGACAGTTCGGCCTCCGCGCTCGGTCCTTCGGCGGTCAGGTCGTTGAACGTGACGGCGAGCAGCCGCTCCCCCGCGCCCGTGCCGTGGCCGAGTACGGTGCCCGGCACCCCCGGCAGCCCCGCCGCGAGGAGCGCGAGCGTCGCCGACGCGCTGCCGCCGGACAGGTCGGCACCGATGCCGGGGACGGGCGCGCCGCGGGCCGCACGGCGTTCGGCGGGGCCCATGCCGGGGACGGGCCCCGGGTCGGGCGGCAGAGTCTCCGGGGCGTGGCGTGGGGCGGTGAGCCGGGCGCGTACGGCTTCGACCAGGGCGTCGCGTACGCCGTCCACGGCGCGTACCGGGTCGAGTTGGGGTGCGGCGACGGCGAGGGACGCCACCTGCTCGTAACCGGTGATCTCCCGCGACCCCTGGCGCAGGACGAGCGCGTGCCCCGGTGGAATGCGCCGTACACCGGCGTACGGCGTGCCGTCGCGCAGCGCCTCCGGTACGTCGGGGCAGGCGAGCAGCGCCGCGAGGTGGCCGATGTCGAGCTGTGCCTCGATGAGGTCGGCGAGGGGGAGCGCGGCGGTGGCGTACGCCGTGCCGTTGGCCCAGGGCGTGTAGAAGACGGGGCGGGCGCCTGCCAGGTCACCGACGACCGTGACGCGGCGGCCCGCCTGGACGACGGCGGTGTAACTGCCGGACCACGCCGTCAGGTGCCGCAGTGCGCCGCCGCGCGCCGCGAAGAGGCCGACGCGCAGCTCTTCGTCGGTGGCGCCGCAACAGCCGAGGACGGCGATCCGGGTGAAGGGGTCCACGCTGACGGTGCGGACCTCGTCGGGGCGCCAGTCGCCGACCGCCCAGAGCGGGTCGGGGTCGCCCCACAGGAGCTGGGAGCCGACGGGGTGCACGGTGCGGGCCTCGTAGTCGGAGGCGGCGGATGCGCCGGACGCGGCGGACGCGGCGGATGCGCCTGAGCCGCCTGAGCCGTTGGACGGGTAGGTGGAGCCGGAGGCATGGGAGACACCGGCGCCGGCCGTACCGACCGCCCCCACCGTTCCGAAGCTGGCGGCGACACTGCTCCACCCCACCAACCACCGCATCGCCGCCTCCACAGGCTGTGGGCAACCCAACGCACGCACGTACCGAAGTAGCTTCGGGACCATGCTGCCACGACAACGGCGTACGGGAAGGCCTGCGGAAGGCGTGTGGGCGCGGCAATGCGGCCGCCGCGCGCAGGACTTCGGCCGGTTTGGGCGACAGGCACCATTCAGCCATTCTGCGGGCGCGGCGCGGCCACGGGTGAACGCACAGCCCGGGAGGCGCAGTTCGCCTCCCGGACCGTTCCACCGCCCGCGGGGATGTAGGCGGCGGTGTCCCCCAGCCCACTGGATCCTGTGCAGCGGGCCGACCCACGCAGCGCCCATCGAAGCGCTCCCACGCCGGCCGGAGGAGAGCGCAGGGCGGGCGCACGGCCACACACACGGAGCACGGCGGCGGTTCGCGGGTGACTGCCCGGGTACAGAAATCCCGCCATAGGGAACACCGCCCCTTAACGGTCGGGATGCGGAGAACTACGCTGGGTTTACTGATGTCCTGAGCGGGCCGCATATTCCGGCTGGGCTGGCCGCGTGGTTGTGCGGGCGGGAAGGCCGGAAATGTCCCGCCGGACGGCCGTCTGTGTCGAGGGGTGGGCGCATGTCCAGGGAGCAACGCGGGCCGAATGACAAGCTCGGCACGGTTCTCGCCCTCGCGGGAATCAGCAACGCCGGCCTGGCGAGGCGGGTCAACGATCTGGGGTCGCAGCGCGGTCTGACGCTCAGATACGACAAGACGTCCGTGGCCAGGTGGGTTTCCAAGGGCATGGTGCCCCAGGGCGCCGCCCCGCACCTGATCGCCGCGGCCATCGGCGCCAAGCTGGGCCGCCCCGTGCCGCTGCACGAGATCGGCCTCGCGGACGCCGACCCGGCGCCGGAGGTGGGCCTCGCCTTCCCGCGCGACGTATCGGCGGCGGTCCGTTCGGCGACCGAGCTGTACCGGCTGGATCTGGCGGGCCGGCGGGCGGGCGGTGGCGGGATCTGGCAGTCGCTGGCCGGCTCGTTCGCGGTCAGCGCGTACGCCACACCGGCCTCGCGATGGCTGATAACACCCGCCGACTCCTCGGTCGCGCGCGACTCCACGGCCGACGGGACCACCCCGGAAGCGACACCGCTGCGCGTGGGACACGCCGATGTGGCCAAGCTGCGGGAGGCCGCGCAGGACGCGCGGCGCTGGGACTCCAAGTACGGCGGCGGAGACTGGCGTTCCTCGATGGTCCCGGAGTGCCTGCGGGTGGACGCGGCGCCGCTGCTCCTCGGCTCGTACAGCGACGACGTGGGCCGCTCCCTCTTCGGGGCCACCTCCGAACTGACCAGGCTGGCCGGCTGGATGGCCTTCGACACGGGGCAGCAGGAGGCCGCGCAGCGGTACTACATCCAGGCGCTCAGGCTCGCCCGAGCGGCGGCCGACGTGCCGCTGGGCGGGTACATCCTGGCGTCGATGTCGCTGCAGGCGACCTACCGGGGCTTCGCCGACGAGGGCGTGGACCTCGCGCAGGCGGCGCTGGAGCGGAACAGGGGCCTCGCCACGGCCCGCACCATGAGCTTCTTCCGGCTGGTGGAGGCCCGCGCGCACGCGAAGGCGGGCGACGCGCAGGCGGCGGGGGCCGCGCTGAAGTCTGCGGAGGGGTGGCTGGAGCGGGCGCGGGAGGGCGATCCCGATCCGTCCTGGCTGGGCTTCTACTCGTACGACAGGTTCGCGGCGGACGCGGCGGAGTGCTACCGCGATCTGAAGGCGCCGCGTCAGGTTCGGCGGTTCACAGAGCAGGCGCTGTCGCGGCCGACGGAGGAGTTCGTACGCTCGCACGGACTGCGGCTGGTGGTGTCGGCCGTGGCGGAACTGGAGTCGGGGAACCTGGACGCGGCGTGCGCGGCGGGCACGCGCGCGGTGGAGGTCGCCGGGCGGATCTCCTCGGCGCGCACGACGGAGTACGTACGGGACCTGCTGCACCGGCTGGAGCCGTACGGCGACGAGCCGCGCGTGGTGGAGCTGCGGGAGCGGGCGCGGCCGCTGCTGGTGGCGCCGGCGTAGGGGCGGAGGCGTGGGGGCGGAGGCGTGGGGGCGCGGGGGCGCGGGCCGGGGCTGGGTCTCCCTTGGTTTGAAGGCGTTGTCAGTGGGTCAGTGCATCATCGGGAGTCCGGGGCGCTCCCGGGACGACACAGCGCCGGTGGGAGGTGACGCGAGCGATGCCGTACGACTGTGATGTGGACGTGGCGGTGATCGGCGCGGGAATCGTCGGTCTGTCCGCGGCGTACGCACTCACGCGCGCCGCGCCCGGCACCCGCGTGACGGTGCTGGAGAAGGAGCGCGGCCCGGCCCTGCACCAGACCGGGCGCAACAGCGGCGTCATCCACAGCGGCATCTACTACCGGCCGGGCTCGCTCAAGGCGCGGTTCGCGGTGCGGGGCGCGGCCGAGATGGTCAAGTTCTGCGCGGAGCACGGCATCGCGCACGAGGTCACCGGCAAGCTGATCGTCGCGACGGAGCGCGACGAACTGCCCAGACTGCACGTCCTGGCGCAGCGCGGCCGGGAGAACGGCATCGCGGTGCGGGAGCTGGGCCCGGCCCAGCTGGCGGAGTACGAGCCGCGGGTGCGGGGCCTGGCCGCGATCCGGGTCGCCACCACCGGGGTGTGCGACTACGGAGCGGTCGCGGGGCAGTTCGCGCAGATCCTGACGGCGTCCGGCGCGGAGATCAGGTACGGCGCGGAGGTGACCGTCGTCGACCGGCGCCCCTGGGGTGTCGCCGTGCGCACGGCCGACGGGGCGGTGGTGCGGGCGCGGGTCCTGGTCAACTGCGCGGGGCTGCACTGCGACCGGTTGGCGCGGCTCGCCGGAGACGACCCGGGGGTGCGGATCGTCCCGTTCCGGGGGGAGTACTACGACCTGGCGCGGCCGGAGCTGGTGCGCGGCCTGGTGTATCCGGTGCCGGATCCGGCGTTCCCCTTCCTCGGGGTGCACCTCACCCGGGGCATCGACGGCGGCGTCCACGTCGGGCCGAACGCGGTGCCGGCGCTGGCGCGCGAGGGGTACGCGTGGTCGGTGGTCCGGCCGCGCGAGCTGGCCGGCACGCTCGGCTGGCCGGGCTCCTGGCGGATAGCCCGACGCCACTGGCGGTACGGCGCCGGGGAACTGCACCGCTCCCTGTCGAAGCGTGCCTTCGCCGAGGCGGTGCGGCGACTGCTCCCCGAGGTCACGGAGGCGGATCTGCGGCCCGCGGCAGCGGGGGTACGGGCGCAGGCGGTACTGCGGGACGGGACGCTGGTCGACGACTTCCTGATCCAGGAGGCACCCCGCACGATCCACGTACTGAACGCCCCGTCTCCGGCGGCGACCGCGTCACTGCCGATCGGTCGACAGGTGGCCCGGCGGGCGCTGGCGGTGCTGGGCGGGGTGTAGGGCGCCGGCGGCGCCCGCGACCCCGGCTGCGTGCGGCGCCTTGGCCGGACGGGCTGGATTTCGCCGGGCCGGGCTTTCAGGTGCGCACCTCTCCGCCCCTCCGGCGTTTGAGGAGCCGCAAGGTCGGCGGCGGAGCCGCACCATGTCACAACCGGAAGAGGCGGATCGGGGAACGCGCCCCAGGCACCCAGGGCCGACGCCCCCCATCCGCACCACCCGCCGCCCCGTAGAATCGCCCCCACTGTGTCTGAGCCACCCCGCACCCCCACCCCCGCCCCCCTCCGGGCGAAAGGCGAGCCCCGTTTCCCCGGCGGCCCCGCCCCCGACCCCGCAGGGTCGCACCACGAGCGGCGGATCCGCAGCTTCCAGCCGCGTCGCAGCCGGGTGACCACCGGGCAGGCAGAGGCGCTGCAGCGGCTGTGGCCGCGCTGGGGCCTGGACATCGACGGCCTGCGCACCCTCGACCTCGACGCGCTCTTCGGAGCGCCGGCCGGCGCCCCGGGGCTGCCCGTCGTCCTGGAGATCGGCTTCGGGATGGGCGAGGCCACCGCCCAGATGGCGGCCGAGGACCCCACCACCGGCATCCTCGCGGTCGACGTGCACACACCCGGCCAGGGCAACCTCCTCGGCCTCGCCGAGCGTGCCGGTGTCAGCAACGTCCGGGTCGCGAACGGCGACGCGATCATCCTGATCCGCGAAATGCTGCCGCCCGCCTCCCTCGCCGGACTGCGCGTCTACTTCCCCGACCCCTGGCCGAAGAAGCGCCACCACAAGCGCCGCCTCATCCAGCCCGAGTTCCTCGACCTCGTCGCACCCCGCCTCGCACCCGGCGCCCTGGTCCACTGCGCGACCGACTGGGAGCCGTACGCCGAGCAGATGCTGGACGTACTCACCGCGCACCCCGGCTTCGAGAACACCGTGCCGGACGGCGGCTACGCCCCCAGGCCCGCCTTCCGGCCGCTGACCCGCTTCGAGGGCCAGGGCCTGGACAAGGGCCACATCGTTCACGACCTGCTCTTCCGCCGCCGCCCGCAGGACGGCCGACGCACCGACTGACGCACCGACTGACGCACCGGCTAGCGCACCGGCTGACGCACCGGCTAGCGCACCGGCTGACGCACCGGCTGACGCAGCACCCACAGACTGGCCGACGCACCGGCCGACGCGATCGCACCATCGCCAGGTGTCAGTGCCCCTCGTTAGGGTCATTGGGTGTACGAGACGCCTCCGCACCCCCGGCAGCACCCGGCGGTCCCCGACTGTGAGCCGACGCCGCAGTTCACCGCCGTACCGCCTCGTGCGCACTGGCGCTACAAGCCGCGCCACACCTGGTGGCGCACCCGGGCGGTGCGCGCGGGTGCGGTGATCACGCTGCTCGCCCTGTGCGCGCTGGTGATCCTCGCCATCGTCCGCGACCAGACCGGCACTCAGGGCTTCCTGGTCGGCCTGGGCCTGGCCGTGCTGCCCGTACCGCTGCTGGTCACGGCGTTCCGCTGGCTGGACCGGGTCGAGCCGGGGCCCTGGCGGAATCTGGTGTTCGCCTTCGCCTGGGGCGCGTTCGCCGCCGCGCTGGTCGCGATCCTCGCGAACAGTTTCGCGACCCGCTGGATAGCCACGGCCACCGCCGACCCGGCCGGGGCCGAATCCCTCGGCGCTACGGTGATAGCCCCGGTCGTCGAGGAGAGCGCGAAGGCGGCGGCCATCGCGTTGATCTTCTTCTTCCGCAGACGGGACTTCAACGGGATCGTCGACGGAGTGGTGGTCGCCGGCTTCACCGCGACCGGCTTCGCCTTCACCGAGAACATCCTCTATCTCGGCAACGCCTTCGGCGAGGACCAGCAGGCCGGCGCCTCGGGCCTCGCCTCGGTGACGGCGGCCACCTTCTTCGTGCGGATCGTCATGTCGCCGTTCGCGCACCCCCTGTTCACGGTGCTGACGGGCATCGGCTTCGGGATCGCCGCGCTCGCCCCGCGGCGCTCGGGCCGGTGGCGGCGCATCGCACTGCCGCTGGCCGGTCTGGTGCTCGCGATGGGCATGCACGCCCTGTGGAACGGCTCGGCGGTCTTCGGCGGGTACGGCTTCTACGCGGTGTACGCCCTGTTCATGGTCCCCGCCTTCGCCCTGCTGACCTGGCTGGCGGTGTGGACCCGGGGCAGCGAGCTGCGCACCATCGCCGCCGAACTGCCCGCCTACGCCGCCGCCGGGTGGCTGCTCCCCGCCGAACCGCTCGCGCTCTCCTCGATGCGGGCCCGCTCGCTGGCGCGGGGCGCGGCCGCCCGCACGAGCGGCGGGCGGGCGGCCGCCCGCGCTGTCGCCGAGTACGAGACCTTCGCGACCTCGCTGGCCTTCCTGCGCCACCGCGCCCACCGGGGCACCGTGGGGGCCGACTTCACGGCCCGCGAGCAGGAGCTGCTGCACCATCTGTGGCAGCGCAAGGAGATCGCCCGCCCGGCCCTGGAGTACGCGGCGCGGGCCACGGGCCGGGCGCGCCCGCCACAGCAGTGGCCCGCACCCCCGGGGCCCGGGCACTCGTGGCCCGCACCCCCGTGGCCCCCGGGCCACCAACTCCGGCCTTACGGGTACGGTCCCCCGCCCCAGCGCCCCGCCCCGCACCGGGACTACTACGTCCCCGACAACCCGTACCGCCGCCTGCCCTAGGGGGTGTCTGACCTACTGGCCCACCGCTCTCAGGCGGACGCCGCCGTCAGCTGCGCCAGCTCGCCGTCCGTCAGCTCCAGTTCCGCCACCGCCAGCAGGGCCGGCAGTTGCTCCACGGTCCGCGCGCTCGCGATCGGCGCCGCGACGGTCGGCTGCGCCGCCAGCCACGCCAGCGCCACGGTCGCGACCTCGGCGCCGCGCGCCCCCGCCACCTCGTCCAGCGCCGCCAGTACCTTGCGTCCGCGCTCCGTCTCCAGGTGCTTGGCGGCGCCCTCGGCCCGCGCGCTCGCTACCGCGTCCCCGTCCGCCCGGTACTTGCCGGTCAGGAAGCCCGAGGCGAGCGCGAAGTACGGCACGGCGGCGAGCCCGGCGCGCGCGGCCGTGTCCTGGAGCCCGCCCTCGTAGGTACCGCGCGAGACGAGGTTGTAGTGCGGCTGGAGGGCGACGTAACGCGCCACTGACTCCCGTTCCGAGAAGTCCAGCGAGGCCTGCAGCCGCTCGGGGCTCAGGTTGGAGGCGGCGATGGCACGGACCTTGCCGTCCTTCACCAGTTGGTCGAGGGCGGTGATGATCTCCTCGACCGGCACCTCGGTGTCGTCGAAGTGCGTGTAGTACAGGTCGATGTGGTCGGTGCCCAGTCGGCGCAACGATTCCTCCGCGGCCGCCTTGATGTTCGTAGCGGAGAGCCCCTTGTACGACGGGTGGGCGCCGACCTTGGTGGCGACGACGATCTCGGAGTGGTTGCCGCGCGCGGCGAGCCACTTGCCGATGATCCGCTCGGACTCGGCGCCCTCGTTGCCGGGGGCCCAGGCGGAGTAGGAGTCGGCGGTGTCGACGAAGTTGCCGCCTCCCGCGGCGTACGCGTCGAGGACGGCGAAGGACTGCGCCTCGTCGGCGGTTCAGCCGAAGACGTTGCCGCCGAGGGCGAGCGGGAAGACATCGAGATCGGACGTACCCAGCTTGCGGAGAGAAGTCATGGGGTCGTCAACCCCGCGGCAGGCGCCGGCTATTCCGCGAAAGACCGGCAGCCCTGGCGTCGGGGGGTGAGCGCCAGGGCTGCCGGGGACTGGGGAGACCAGAGGGGCCAGGGGGCCAGGGGGCCATAGGGAGCAGGGCCAGGGGGGCCGGGGGATTGGCTGTCAGACGGAGAGGCCCTTGTCGCGCAGCCACGCCGCCGGGTCGATGCCGGAGCCGTCGGCCGTGTGCACTTCGAGGTGCAGGTGCGGGCCCGTCACATTGCCGGTGGCGCCCACACGTCCGATGGTCTCGCCCGTACCGACGGTCTGGCCGGCGGACACCGTCATCGAGGAGAGGTGCGCGTACCAGACCTCGGTGCCGTCCTCGAGTTCGAGCACGACGCGGTAGCCGTACGAACCCGACCAGCCTGCCGACTTGATGGTTCCGCTGTGCACCGCCTTGGCCGGCGTACCGGTCGGAGCTGCGAAGTCCAGGCCGGTGTGCTGGCCCGACGACCACATCGAGCCGGACTGGCCGTAGGTCGAGGTGAGCGTGTACGACGAGGTGGGCAGGGAGTAACTGGCGGCGAGCTTGGCGAGCCGCTCCTCCTCCGCCTTGCGCTTGGCCTCGGCCGCCGCCTCGCGCTTCCTCTCCTCGGCCTCGCGCTTCTTCTCGGCCGCCTCGGCCTCGGCCGCGCTCTGCTGCTTCCGGGCCTCGGCCGCGGCCTTCTCGGAGGCCTCCTTCTCGGCGGCCTCCTTGACCTGGGCGTCGGCTGCGTCCTGCTGCTGCTCGGCCTGCTGGAGGATGCGGGCGCGCAGTGCCTCGCCCGCGTCGGTGGTGCCCTGCTGCGCGTCGGCGGTGGTGACACCCGCCGTGGTGAGAGGGGCCGCAGCGAAGACGGCTTCGCCCCCGGAGCCCGCCGGGGCGCCGGAGCCTGCGTCGGCATGGTCGTCGGACATGAAAGAGCCGACGCCGGGAAGGGACTTGGCGTCGGGCAGTGAGTCGGATATCGCGTCGGGCATCGAGATCGAGATGGCCGGCTTGTCCTGCGCGGTGGCTATGCCGCCCGCGCCGACCGCGGCGATGACGCCGACGCCCAGCACGGTGGAGCTGCGGCCGATTCCGCCGCGCTGCTTGGCCACCCGGTGCCGGCCGCGTACGGGCCGTATGGACTCCTCAGTGGGATTCCATTCTTCCCACGTCCCCTCGCCGCCACCGAAGTTCTCGGTGTGGTTCGCCGCCCCGAAGGGGGGCAGGGTGGTGGTGGGGGCAGGGCTGTTGGACGCCACGGAGGCGTGCTCCTTTCCTTCCTTCTCGCCTACCGGGTTAGCTGACGGGTTCGGAGCAGGAAGGTCTCCTACGGGCCTCTTCGCTGACGCGAAGCAGCCCGATTCACCCCAAGGATTGGTTCCCCGGTTCCCTTGCGGAATTCGGCGCGTGCGCACGGTGTCGTCTCTGGCGACGACTGGGACAACCGCGCTGCGTTATCGAACGTTAATAGACGCGGGGGCCGGATTCCAAGCCGCTCCGACTGATCGTTACCGCCATTGGCCCGAACAAATACGCACAGAATAGCTCACACCGGGACGACTTGATCATCACTCAGGAAACATGCGTTTCTTGACGGTTCGTCAATTATTATCAAAAGCGATCAGGCCGACTACCCAGTGTCGCGAGCGATAAATTCTCCTCCATGGTGGTCAACAGCACGCAGTCCGTGGCCCGTCGCTACCGCGAGTTCTCCGAGCAGCAGGCGCGGGGCGTCTCCCCCGTGTACGCCGAACTAACCGCCCGTATCAGCGAGGACGAGGACCTCTGCGCCCTCGTCGCCGCCCTCCCGCCGGGCAACAAGCAGCAGCCCAATCTCCTCCTCGGCGCCGTCCGCCACCTCGGCGGACCGTACGAGCAGTGGGAACCGTTCCGCGCGTGGACCCTGGCCCACTGGGACGACGTACGCGCGGTGATGCTGGAGCGCTTCACCCAGACCAACGAGCCCGCGCGCTGCGCGACCCTGCTCCCCCTCCTCGCCTCGCTCCCCCAACCCCTCGCACTCATCGAGGTCGGCGCCTCGGCCGGCCTGTGCCTGCACCCGGACCGCTACGCCTACCGTTACGACGGCGGCCCCGTCCTCGGCTCGTCCCCAGTCACCTTCGACTGCCGTACGCAGGGCCCCGCGCCCGTACCCGCCGCGCTCCCCCGCATCGCCTGGCGCGCGGGCATCGACCTCAACCCCCTTGACCCCACCGACGAGGACGACGTCCGCTGGCTCCAGTCACTGATCTGGCCGGGCCAGAGCGAGCGGCCCCGCCAACAGCTCGGCGCCATCGAAGCGGTACGTACGGCGCCCCGCCCCCGTATCGTCCGCGGGGACCTCGTCGACGAACTTCCGGAGCTGGTCGCCGAGGCACCGGTGGGCGCCACCCTCGTCGTCTTCCACACGGCCGTACTGACCTACCTGCCGCTCGCCCGCCGCGAGGAGTTCGCGGCCGTCGTCCGCGCCCTGCCATGCCACTGGATCTCCAACGAGCACTACACCGTGCTGCCCTGGCTGGACGCCCCCGCACCCGACGACGAGCACCTGCTCACGCTCTCCCTCAACGAGAGCGCCGTCGCCTACACCGCTCCGCACGGCCAGAGCCTGCACTGGTTCGGCCCGACCGCTGAGCCGACCCCTGGCCCGACCGCTGGCCCGACCGCTGGCCCTACCCCTGGGCCGACCCCTGCCCCTACCTCTTGACGATTCCGACCGTCCTGCGGCGTCCGTGCTGCCCCGCGGACGGCCGTGCGACCGCGAGCAGCGCCATGTCGTCGGTGGCAGCCCCGCCCGTGTGCAGCCGTACGTCGCCGGTGAGCGCGTCCAGCAGCTCTTCGGGGCCGGGGAAGATCCGCCCGCGCAGCCGGTCGGACGGATCGTAGAAAACCCCCGCAGTGTTCCTGGCCTCGGAGAGGCCGTCTGTATAGAGAAGCAGCGTGGCGCCGGCGGGGAACGTGCGCCGCGTCGCCCGGTCCGGCCACGACCCCAGGTCGCCCATGCCCAGCGGCAGAGCGGCGGCGTCAGGTTCGATCGCGTCCAGCGACCCGTCGGCGTACAGCAGCAGCGGCTCGGGGTGGCCGCGGTTGACCACCCTGACGATGTCCTCGCCGTGCGGGATCTCGGCGAGGACGGCCGTGGTGAACCCCTCGAAGGCGTCGATATCGTCGCGCCGCGCGCCCTCCCGGGTCAGCGCCCGCTCCAGCCGCCGTGCGACCCCTTCGAGGGAGCCCTCCTGCTCGGCGGCCTCCCGGAACGCCCCGATGACTACCGCCACCGCCTCGACGGCGTCGAGGCCCTTGCCGCGTACGTCGCCGACCACCAGACGTACCCCCGCCGGGCTGTCCTGCACGGCGAAGAGGTCGCCGCCGATGAACGCGTCCGCCTGAGCGGCTTCGTACCGTGCCGCGATGTGCAGCCCGCCGATCCAGTCGCCGGGTGTGGGGAGTACGGCGCGCTGGGCGGCCTCGGCGATGGTGCGGGCGGAGGCGAGCTGCCTTCCGCTGCGGCGTACGACGCGGTTGATGACGACCGCGAAGGCGGCCACGGTGGCGATCGTCACCAGCTCGGTGATGGACTCCACCCTGGTCGAGGTGTGGCTGACGAAATGCAGAAGTACGACGGCACAGACGGCGGCGGCGCCGGTCAGCAGCGTGTAGCGCAGGGAGTACAGGGGTGCGGCGATCAGCGGTGCGGCGGCGAAGAGCGGGGATCCGATGAAGCTCGGCGGGGTGGTGATTTCGAAGACGTATCCGCCGACGATCAACAGCGTCGGCAGCGCACGGGCGAACCCGCGAGCCTTTCCGTCTGGCTTCCCCACCTGTGCTCTCCTGCCCGCTCCGCTCCCGGGTGCGGACCGTACCGCGCCAGGCCCAGGCTGGCCGTAGCCGCGCCGGACAGCCAGCGGGGGTCGGCCGACCGGGTGACGGACACCCACCCCTGGCCCACGCACCGGACTGAGGCACCGGACAGTGCCACCGGAAACGACGAAGGCCCGGATCTCTTCCGAGATCCGGGCCTTCGTTTTCTTCTTCAGTAGCGGGGACAGGATTTGAACCTGCGACCTCTGGGTTATGAGCCCAGCGAGCTACCGAGCTGCTCCACCCCGCGCCGTTGAACCCAACTGTACGCCATCAGGGAACGAACACCGACCACCTTTCCGGCGAACGCAACCCGCACCGACCCACGGGGCTCCACGCGGACCTACTCGGACCCACCTGACCCACGCTGACCCACGCGGCCCTATTCGGCGATCTCCGTGCGCTCCCACCACTCGTAGACGGTGAGCCGCCCCTCCGCACCTTCCTGATGCCTCGACGTGGCTTTGAAGTGCTCGTACCCACCGCGATGCGGGATCTTGAGCTCCTTGCCGGGGGGCGTGATCGCCACGATCCGCTCCGGCAGATCGTCCGGACCACCCTCGAGAAGCGCCTTGTGCGTCATGCCCCCAGTCTCCTGACCGGCGCCCGACCCCGCACGTCGGGCTTCGCGTTCGTGCTGCGGTCAGGACACGTACTGCCCCATCCCGCAGCACGACTAGCTTCCGTCGCTCTTCCGCGCCCCGCGACAAGACGGGGCGTCACGTCGGACGCGAGCGTCCTGGACTTTGGCTGCGGCGGGGGCGGCAACCTGGCACGCGGCGCTGCTTTCAGTGCCCGCGCCGTCGGCGTCGACGTGTCGCTCGCCCAACTGAAGGGCCACCGAGGCACGCTGGACGGACAGCGGCATCGTCCTCCACCGCACAGACGCCGTCCGGTTCCTGACGGAGACCCCAGCCAGCGATCCCCAGGCTCCGGAAACGAAGACCAGCCCCAGATCAGAACCTCTCTGACCTGGGGCTGAGCGGTAGGCCGTGTGGGACTCGAACCCACAACCAACGGATTAAAAGTCCGCTGCTCTGCCAATTGAGCTAACGGCCCTCGGCGGATCACCCACGAGCATAGCTGCCGCGAGCGCGGCAGCCGATCCGGTATCGGTTGCCGGGCCCGTCGCGGGGTGCGCGGGGGCTGGACTGGCCCTTGTGGACCTGCCAGCAGGTGGGGATCTGTGTGCGGCTGCTGAGGTCGCCGACGCCGGCCACGGAGTTGTACGAGCGGCCCAGTCGTTGAGACCTGCACGCGGCCCTTGGCCGTGTCGTTGAGATTCCGCGCTGCCCACCGGACACGCCCGCGCAGAAGTACGTGCCACCGGTCGATGTCTGACGGGCGACCAGGTCCGTGAGGCCGTCACCGCTCATGTCGCCGGACGAGCGGCGTACCAACACGTCGTTGCCCCGGTCGCCGTTCACGTCGCCAAAAGAAAAGCGGGCCCGTTCGTGGAGAACGGGCCCGCTTTCGCAGGTCAGCGACTTACGCCGCCGGGTCGATCAGGGTGACGGTCAGCCGTTGCGCTTCCAGCGCGGCTTGTCGTCGCGGCGGCCGAACGAGCCGGTGCCGGTGCCCGTGCTGCCGCGGTGGTCGTCGCGACGGCCCTGCGGGCGGTCGTGGCCGCCGGCGCGGAAGCCGCCGCCGGCCGGACGGTCGTCGCGGTTGAACGGACGGTCGTGGCCGCCGGCGCGGAAGCCGCCACCGGTCGCCGGGCGGTCGTCACGACGCTGGAAACCACCGCGCTCACCACCACCGGTCGCCGGACGGTCGTCACGACGCTGGAAACCACCGCGCTCACCACCACCGGTCGCCGGACGGTCGTCACGACGCTGGAAACCACCGCGCTCACCACCACCGGTCGCCGGGCGGTCGTCGCGGCGGAAGCCGCCACCACGGTTGTCGTCGCGACGCTCGAACGAACGGCCACCACGGTCGCCACCGGCCGGACGGTCGTCACGACGCTGGAAACCACCGCGCTCGCCACCACCGGTCGCCGGGCGGTCGTCGCGGCGGAAGCCGCCACCACGGTTGTCGTCGCGACGCTCGAACGAACGGCCACCACGGTCGCCACCGGCCGGACGGTCGTCACGACGCTGGAAACCACCGCGCTCGCCACCACGGTCACGGTTGAAACCGCCACGGTCGCCACCGCGGTCGTCACGACGGAAGCCGCCACGGTCTCCACCGCGGTCGTCACGGCGCTGGAAGTTGCCGCGGTCGTCGCGGCGCTCCGCCTGGGCCGGCACAGCGGCGGCCTCGGCCGCGGCTGCGGCCGCGACCTCCGCCTCGGCGGCCTGCGCCACCTCGGCGACAGCGGCCTCCGGGTCATCGCCGCGCTCGCGCGCCGCGCGGGCGACCAGACGGTCGGCCTCCCCGCGAAGCTCGGTGGCACGGCGCTGGACGCGCTCCAGCTCCCGGGTCAGGTCCTTGGCCTCGCGCTCGGCCTGCTTGGCGAGGTTGTTGGCCGAGTCGGCCTGCACCTCGGTCAGCGAACGCGCGCCGGTGATCTCGGCGACCTCCGGCTCGAACGCACCGGCCCCACCGACGATGTGGCGCGAGGCGTCGACGCCCGCGTCCTCCATCAGCCGGAAGATCTGACGCCGCTGGTGCGGCAGCGACAGGGATACGACGACACCGGACTTTCCGGCACGGGCGGTACGGCCCGAGCGGTGCAGGTAGTCCTTGTGGTCACCGGCCGGGTCCACGTTCAGGACCAAGTCGATGCCGTCGACGTGGATACCGCGGGCGGCGACGTCGGTGGCGACGAGCGCGTTGACGTAGCCCTTCTTGAAGTCTTCGAGGACGCGGGTACGGGCGCCCTGCGTCATGCCGCCGTGCAGCGCGTCGGCCTTGACGCCCGATTCCTGGAGCTGCTCGGCGATACGGTCCGCGCCCAGCTGGGTGCGTACGAAGATGATCGTGCGGCCCTTGCGGGCGGCGATCGCGGCCGTGACCGGCGCCTTGTCCTTCGGCTTCACGACGAGGACGTGGTGGGTCATGGTCGAGACGTTGCCCTGGGCGCTGTCGACCTCGTGGGTGACCGGGTTCGTCAGGTAGCGCTTGACCAGCGTGCTGATCTCGTTCTCCATGGTGGCGGAGAAGAGCATCCGCTGGCCGCCGCCGGGGATCTGGTCGAGCAGCTCGGTGACCTCGGGCAGGAAGCCCAGGTCGGACATCTGGTCGGCCTCGTCGAGGACGGCGACCTGGACGTTGGCGAGCGAGCAGGCGCCGCGGCTGATGATGTCGCGCAGACGGCCCGGGGTGGCGACGAGGACGTCGACGCCGCGCTCCAGGGCGTAGATCTGGTTACTCATGGACGTACCGCCGCAGACGACCTTCATCTTCAGGCCGAGTACGTCGCCGTACGGCTGAAGCGCGTCCGCGACCTGCATCGCGAGTTCACGCGTCGGGGTGAGGATGATCGCGCGGGGCTTCTTCTTCTCGGTGTGACCGCCGGCCAGCGTGGCCAGGGTCGGCAGACCGAAGGAGAGGGTCTTACCGGAGCCGGTGCGGCCACGGCCGAGGATGTCCTTGCCGGCCAGGGCGTCCGGGATGGTCGCGGCCTGGATCGGGAAGGGGGCGGTGACGCCGTTCTGAGCGAGCTTGCGGACGACGCCCTCGGGCAGGCCCAGGCTGGTGAAGGTGATGCCGGGCTCGGAGTCGGCCTCTTCGGCCGCGTCAGCGATCTCGGCTGCGTCGGCGATCTCAGCTGCGTCAGCGATCTCGGCTGCGTCGGCGATCTCAGCTGCGTCAGCGATCTCAGCTGCGTCAGCGATCTCGGCGACCTCGACGGCGACGGTGGTGTTCTCGGTGAGCTCTGCGGCCTCGATGACGTCGGCGGCCGGTGCGGCCGTCTCGTTCTCGGGCATGGCGGTGCGGTCAGTACTGGAAATGGACATGCGGAATGCGAAACCTCTCGGAGTCTCGGCACGCGCCCAAACTCCGTGAAATCGCAAATCGACCGCCTCAATGCGGTCAGTCACGGCAAGGGAGAGTACGCGCCACGGGGCGCTCCAGGTCCTCGCTCTTTACGGGGACACAACGGCGCCGGGCAATGGGATCAAACGATCTATAACCATACGCACCCTCCCCCGCATTAGGCAAATCGGGCCCCCCGAACCGGCCCCACCTGCGGCGATGCCTCCGGCTCACGCCACATCTCCCGGTGCTCCGCGTGCTCCGAGGCCCGCAGATCCGCCGCCGGCGACGCGGAAGGCGGCGGAGGTGTCGGCTCGGGTTCGGACGGCTCCGGGGGCGGCGGCTCCGTCACCGGCGGCGGGGTCGGCTCGGGCGGCGGCGCCGGGGGCGTCGTGCCACCCCCCGAGGGGGGCGTCGGCACGCCGGGGCGCGGCTTCGGCCGGGTGCCGCCCTGCACCGGGGGACGGCCGGGCTCCGGCGGCGCGGCGGAAGTACCCGGCGACGCGCCGGGGCTCTCCGAAGCGCCGTCGTCCCCGGCGCCCTCGCCGTCCCCGCCGCCCTCGCCACCTGGGGACTTCCCCTCGCGGTCCCCGTGACCCTTCTTCCCGCTCGCCCGCTTCCCGTCGGCGCCGGGCGCCTCCCAGGCGCCCGTGCGGCCGATCCCCGTCCCGCTCTGCGCCTTCCCCGCGTCCGGCTCCGCCGCCGCGCCCTGCCCGGCGCCCGTACGGGACGGGGCGGGGGCGGCGCCCTCGTCGCTGACGCTCATGCAGCCAGCGGACGCCGCGACCGCGAGTACGGCAGCGGCCAATCTCACAGCGGCCGATCTCACGGCGACCAATCTCACAGCGGCCGATCGGGCAGGCGGGAGCAACTGGCGCACGGGGCGGCACCTCCGGGGCAGGGCGAGCAGGGCTGCACTGCCCAACTCCCTTTGCCCCGCAAGGGACACGCGGGCCGCGCCGTTACTCCATTCGTCTACTGCATTCGTCGCACCGGCCGGTCGCGCCGGCCGTTACGCCGACAGTCCCCGCGCGAGCCCGGACCCCAGGGCGACCGCGCCGAGCCCCACCAGCAGCGAAGCCGCCACGTTGACCGCCGCGAGGAACGGCCGGCCGCGCTCGGCCAGCGTGAGCGTCTCGTAGCTGAAGGTCGAGTACGTCGACAGGGCCCCGCACAGCCCGGTCCCGAGCAGCGCGTACGTTCCCGAGGACACCAGGGCCCCCGACACCAGGGCGCCTGACACCAGGGCCCCCGTCAGCACTCCCAGCACCAGGCTCGCCACGGCGTTGACCACGAATGTCCCCCACGGGAACAGCCCCTCCCCGGCGCACCGCCCCTGCACCGCACGGTCCGTCAGGTACCGCAGCGGCGCCCCGATCGCGGCCCCGACGGCCACCAGCACCCAGATCACGGCGACTTCGCCGCCGCCCGGGACCGTGCGGTACCGGCCCGCGTCCCGGCATCGGCCCGCGTCAGCGTCGCCGCCAGCCACACCGCTACCAGCGCCCCCGCGCACGTCCCCGCGGCGTACCCCATCGCGGTGACCGCCTCGCCCCGCTCCAGGAGCCGCGCCACATCCACGGCGTACGTGGAGAAGGTCGTGAAGCCGCCGAGCACGCCGACCCCGAGGAACGGCCGGAGCAGCGGGTGCCCCCGGCCCTGCTCGCCGACCAGCACCATCAGCACGCCGATCAGCCCGCTGCCCAGCACATTGACGCCGAAAGTCGTCCACACACCGCCCGGCCACAAGGCCGCCGCCCCGTGCCTGGCCAGCGCGCCCAGCACCCCGCCGGCCGAGACCGCCGCGAGCACCCGCCACCTGCCGCGCCCGGCGGTCTCGGCGCGCTGCGCGGCCACCCGCAGGTCGACATCCGGGTCGACACCCCGGCCACCCCCCAGGCCGGCTTCCCGACCGGCCCCCGGGTCGGCACCGCTCACCCGTACCCCAGCGCGTGCAGCCGCTCGTCGTCGATCCCGAAGTGGTGCGCCACCTCGTGGACGACCGTGATCTCGGTCTCTGCGACCACGTCCTCCCGGGACTCACAGAAACGCAGCGTCGGGCCCCGGTAGATCGTGATCCGGTCCGGCAGCACCCCCGCGTACCACTCACCACGGTCCGTCAGCGGCGTTCCCTCGTAGAGCCCGAGCAGCTCGGGCTCCTCCGTCGGCGGTTCGTCCTCCACGAACACCGCGACGTTGTCCATCAGCCGCGTCAGCTCCGGCGGGATCCTGTCCAGCGCCTCGGCGACCAGTTCCTCGAACTCCTCACGCGTCATCTCCAGCACCAGCCCATTGTCACCCGTGTCGTCACCCGTGTGACCTTCCGCCGATCTCCCGGCGCCTGCCCGAACGCAGTAACCACCCGGCATGGGCGACCGCCCGGGTGGGCATAGGGCAGCAATGGCCCGCGCCCCTTTCCGTGCCACGTCCGCCCGCCTACTGCGCCACTACCGCTCACGCGACACAGCCCCCACCAGCACCCTCATGCACACACCCCACCCGTACGCGCGGGTGCTCGGCCTGATGACCGTGGTGCTGATCGGCGCGTGGCTCGGGCTGCTGATCGTCGGCAGCGTGCGCACGCCGGTCGGGCCGGTGGACACCAGCATGACCCTGCGGCCGTCCGCGTCCGGCGGCACGAAGATCAACGTCTCGCCGCTCGGCGCGCTCGAACTCGACACCCACATCGCTCCGCTGCGCCTCGACGTGGACGTCGACCAGCTCGACCCGGTCCGCTCCCAGGCCCTCGTCGAACACCCCGAACGCCTGTCGGGCCTCCAGGAGGAGATCACCGGCGATGTCGCCGATGGCACCACCGAGCTGGCCGTACGCTCCTGTGTCGCCGTCGTCTCCGGCGCCACCGCCCTCGGCCTGGCCGTCTACCGGCGCCCCCGCCGCGCCCTGGCCGCGGGCGGCCTCGCGCTCGCGCTGCTGGCGGCGTCCGGCGCGAGCGCGTACGCCACCTGGAATCCCAAGTCCGTACTGGAGCCGAAATTCTCCGGCCTGCTGTCCTCCGCCCCGGCCGTCGTCGGCAACGCGCGCAGCATCGTCACCGAGTTCGACGTCTACCAAAAGGAGCTGGCGCGGCTCGTCACCAATGTGACCAAGCTGTACGAGGCCACCTCGACCCTCCCGACCTACCAGCCGGACCCGGCCACGATGCGCGTACTGCACGTCTCGGACATCCACCTGAACCCGGCGTCGTGGCACATCATCGGCTCGCTCGTCGAGCAGTACGAGATCGACGTGATCATCGACTCGGGCGACACGATGGACCACGGCAGCGGCGCCGAGAACAGCTTCCTCGACCCGATCTCCGACCTCGGCGCGCCCTACGTCTGGGTCCGCGGCAACCACGACTCGGCCGGCACACAGCGCTACCTGGAGGGACTCCAGGGCGTGCACGTCCTCGACGAGGGCCGCGCGGTCACGGTGGCGGGCCTGCGGGTCGCGGGTACGGGCGATCCACAGTTCACCCCGGACCGCACGGTCGTGGCCGAGGGCGACCCCGCCGAACGGATGGCGGGGATCCGTCTCGCCTCGGCCCTGCGCGACCAGAAACGGGCCGGCACGCCGGTGGACATCGCGGTGGTCCACAACCCGGTGGCGGCCCGCGAGACGGACGGGACGGTTCCGCTGGCACTGGCGGGGCACGTACACAACCGCTTGAACGAGGTTCTCCCGCACGGCACCCGTCTCAAGATCGAGGGCTCGACGGGCGGCGGCGGCCTGCGGGCGCTCCAGAACGACAAGCCGGAGAAGGTACGGGCGTCGGTGCTCTACCTGGACCGCACGAGCAAACGGCTGCAGGCGTGGGACGAGATCACCCTGGGCGGCCTGGGCCTGACGACGGCCGAGGTCAGCCGCCGGCTCCCCAAGGGGCCGTGACCCATGACCCGAGACACATGACCCGCGACACCCGTGGCCGGTGACACCCGTGACCCGTCAACGCCACCCGGGTTCGCCCCGGCCTCCCAAGACCGTCTAAACCGTTTTGGCGAACGGTCCCGCCATCACCTATGCTTCTGACGTCCCCGACGCGCTGCAAAGCGCCCAGGCGGGCCTTTAGCCCTCATCGTCTAGTGGCCCAGGACGCCGCCCTTTCAAGGCGGTAGCACGGGTTCGAATCCCGTTGGGGGCACGCACAACCGTGTGCGAGACTTGTCTCGCACCACGCTTGGTCCTGTGGAGCAGTTTGGAGTGCTCGCCACCCTGTCAAGGTGGAGGCCGCGGGTTCAAATCCCGTCAGGACCGCTGCATCTCGCAAGAGGTGCGTGGCTGGGTAGCTCAGTTGGTACGAGCGATCGCCTGAAAAGCGATAGGTCGCCGGTTCGATCCCGGCCCCAGCCACCACACCCAAAGACCCCGCCCACCAGCGGGGTCTTCTGCGCTCCCCACCCGCACAGAGGCCGCGCCCGCGGCGGAGCCGCCATCAGACACAGCAAATCCCGTCAGGACCGCTGCATCTCGCAAGAGGTGCGTGGCTGGGTAGCTCAGTTGGTACGAGCGATCGCCTGAAAAGCGATAGGTCGCCGGTTCGATCCCGGCCCCAGCCACCAGACCTAACGGCCTGGTGCGCGATAGGGGACGGGCCCGCGACGCCGGCTACGGCACCTCGCCCCACAGCGGGGTCTTTTGCGTTACGTCCACCGGCGACAGGCCGCGCGAGCGATCGGCCCCCGCCACCACGCCGAAGGGGCCCCGCCCGTCGCTGGGCGGGACCCCTTCACGTCAGCCCTCCATCAGCCCTCCTTCGCCGGTTCCCTGCGGGAGCGGAGCCAGGTGCGCACGCCGAAGGCTGCTGCCGCCAAAGCCACTACGCCGGTCAGCAGCACCGCGTCCGGCACCGCCTCGCCGAGGCCGCCCACCCACTCCTCGACCGCGAACGAGTCGTCCACGTCCAGCAGTCCGGGCAGCGCTGTCGTCCCGTCGAAGACGAGGAAGAGCGTGCCCAACGCGATGAAGAAGAGCCCTGACAGCAGCGACGTGCTGTGCAGATCGAAACGGCCGAGCCGCAGCGCGCGGCCGCGCAGCCACTGCCGTTTGCCCAGCTCGTAACGCTCCCAGAGCAGGGCGAGGAGGAACAGCGGTACGGCCATTCCCAACGCGTAGACGGCCAGCAGCAGGCCGCCGTACACCGGGCTGCCGCTGACGGCCGCGACCGTCAGGACGCTGCCGAGGATGGGGCCCGCGCAGAAGCCCGCGAGGCCGTAGACGGCCCCCAGGGCGTACACCGAGACCGCGGTTGTCGGACGGATCCGCCCCGAGATCGCTGCGATACGGCGCGAGGCGAAGCCCATCCCGAGGAGCTGCGCGACGCCCAGGGCGATGATCAATGACCCGCCGACGAGGACGAGCTGGTCACGGTGCCCGTAGAAGAGCCGACCGGCGTACGAGCCCGCCGCGCCCAGCGGCACGAGAGTGGTGGCGAGGCCGGCGTAGAAGATGCCGGTCCTGGCCATCAGCCGCGACGTCGAGTCGATCGAGTACGCGAAGAAGGCGGGGAGCAGCAGAGCGCTGCACGGGCTGAGGAGGGCGAGCAGCCCGCCGAGGAAGGCGGCCAGATACCCGATGTCGGCGGTCACTTGGCGCCCTTCGCCTTCTTCTGCTGCGCCTCCGCGGTCCTCGCGGCCGCGTCGATCGCCCGGGTGAAGGTCTCGGTGGGCTGGGCTCCGGCGATCGGCCTGCCGTTGATGAGGAACGACGGCGTGGCGGTGGCACCCAGGCCGTACGCCTCCTCCTGGTCCGTCTTCACGGCCTGTTCCGCGGCGCCGCTCCCGGCGTCCTTCGTGAAGCGGGCGAGGTCCTTGACCCCCGCCTCCTCGGCCAGCGCCTCCAGCCGGTCCTGCCCGAAGCCCTCCTCCTTGGCCCCTTCGGCGTACGCCGCGGCGTGGAACTGCCAGAAGCGGCCCTGCTCCCCGGCCGCCCAGGCAGCGCGGGCCGCCGCTTGTGACTCCTGGCCGAAGACCGGGAAGTTGCGCCACTCGATGCGCAGGACGCCCTTGTCGACGTACTCCTTCACGAGTTCGGGTTCGGTGTCGCGGGCGAACTTTCCGCAGAAGCCGCATTTGAAGTCGGCGTACTCGATGAGGACGACGGGCGCGTCCTTCCGGCCCTGCGCGAGGGTGTCCCCGGCGTCGCGCCGGGCGAGCTTCGCGAGCTCGGGATAGACGCCGGCCCCCGGGTCCGCGGACACGTCGGCGGCCGGGGCGTCGGCGGCGGGGCGGTCGGTCGCCGGCTTGGTGGCGGTATAGGAGATGACGCCGAGCAGTGTGGCCGCGACGGCGATTCCCGCGACGGCGACGCCTCGACGGGACGTCTTCCTTGGCTTGGGCGTGGGACTGGGCGTGGGCTTGGGTTTGGGCGTGGTCATGCGGTCGGTGCTCCGATACGGATGAGCGGCGCGCGGGGCGCCGAGGCGTGGGAAGGAGGTGTGCGGACGCGGGTCAGCGCGCGGGGACCGGGCAGGCGACCTCGCCGGCCAGTCGGCGTATGACCGCCACCGTCAGCAACGCCAGCGAGAACACGGCGAGGGCGGGCTGGAGGGGTGCCCAGAGGGTCTGCGCGCCGGAGGTGCCGATCGCGAGCAGCACCAGCTTGTTGCAGACGGGGCAGCCGATCGCGAGGAACGACAGCACCCCGCCGACGACACCGAGACGGCCGCGCGGCGCTTCGGGAAGGCGCGGCGCTTCGGGAAGGTCCCCTGCGACGCGGTCGGCGGCGCCGGTGCGGTCTTCTCCGGTGCGTACATACGTCGCCGCGAGCAGCCCGCCGAGCGCGGCGGACACGGCGAGTACCGGGTAGTTCCACCACTCGGGCGCCAGGATGCGGCCGAAGACCGGATTCGGCACGAGGGCGGTGGGCAGGCCGAGCAGCAGCGCGCACGCCACCGCGGCGCAGACGGCCACGACCCAGCGAGCGGGGGGCCAGGCGGCCGCGGCGCGCAGCGCCGACCGCGGGGAAAGAGGCATGAGGTGTTCTTCTCCTGTCCAGGTACGTCGGTGATGTGGCCCGGCGACAGGGACCTACACGCGCAGGAGGACGGAGAGATCTATCGGGGAGTGATGGATGAGCCGCGGCGGCCCGCGGTCGGGGGCCATGGCCAGGAGCGACTCGTCGACGGCCCAGGAGGCGCAGGCAGCGCGGGCGCCGTGCGGTTCGGGCAGCAGGTCCTGCGGCGAACCGCCGCGCGGCGGAGTGACGGAACCGGTTCCGCTGTCGTGCCGGGGCGTCTCTCCGCACCCGGGGACCTGCCGTTCGTCGGCGGCGGCGACGGCGACGGCGGGCGCATCGGCCGTGACGCCGGCCGTGGTCGGCTCCCCCGCCCCGGTGTCGGCCGTGGCTGCTGCCGGGAGCGCCGCAGCGGCCACATCGGCCATACGGGCATGCGCTCCGGCCGGGTCACCCCCGGTGGCCGCGCCCGCCGAAACGCCCGAGCACAGGAGCAGTCCGAACAACGCCCCGAACAGCACGCTCACGGTCGCCGCGAAGCGGCACCGTCGGCGGGCGGCACGGGGCATGGGCTGGGCCTCTTCTCAGCGGGTTCTTGGCTGGGCTATCGGCCGGGTTCTCGGCGGGTTTTCAGCGGGCGCGCGGACGCCCGAGTACGTACGTGTCCCAAAAGAGTAAAGGCCGCGCCGGCCTGGAACGCGGTGGGCCCCTGCGGTCACGCCGGAAATGGGTTCGCCAGTCGCGACCGGCGGGTGAGATCCTGAGTCAGGTATGTCTACTTCCTTCACCGACCTCCAGGCCGCGCTCGCCGCGTTGCCGCTCCGCGACGCCCACCGGCTCGGCCGCCGCCTCGACGGCGCCCGTCGCATCCGGGGGCCCGAGGCCCGGCAGTCCGTGCTGGACGACATCGCCGCCGAGGCGGAGAAGTCCGCCGCCCGGCTGGCGCGGCGCGCTGCCCGGATGCCGGAGATCACGTATCCCGAGTCGCTGCCGGTCAGCCGGCGCAAGGACGACATCGCCGAGGCGATACGCGACCACCAGGTCGTGATCGTGGCGGGCGAGACAGGCTCCGGCAAGACGACGCAGATCCCCAAGATCTGCATGGAACTGGGCCGCGGCGTCAAGGGCATGATCGGCCACACCCAGCCCCGCCGCCTCGCCGCCCGTACCGTCGCCGAACGCATCGCGGACGAACTGAAGACCCCGCTCGGCGAGGCGGTCGGCTGGAAGGTCCGCTTCACCGACCAGGTCAACCCGGACGCGACGTTCGTCAAGCTCATGACGGACGGCATTCTGCTCGCCGAGATCCAGACGGACCGCGAGCTGCGCGCGTACGACACGATCATCATCGACGAGGCCCACGAGCGGTCCCTCAACATCGACTTCCTGCTGGGGTACCTCGCCCAGCTGCTCCCGAAGCGGCCCGACCTCAAGGTCGTGATCACCTCCGCGACCATCGACCCCGAGCGCTTCTCGCGCCACTTCGGTGACGCCCCGATCGTCGAGGTCAGCGGTCGTACGTACCCCGTCGAGGTCCGCTACCGCCCGCTCCTCGAGGAGGACGGCGACGACTCCGACCGTGACCAGATCACCGCGATCGCCGACGCCGTCGACGAGTTGCAGGCGGAGGGGCCCGGCGATGTCCTCGTCTTCCTCTCCGGCGAGCGCGAGATCCGCGACACCGCCGACGCGCTGAACAAGCGCAACCTCAGACACACCGAGGTCCTCCCCCTGTACGCCCGCCTGTCGCACGCCGAGCAGCATCGCGTCTTCCAGCGCCACACGGGCCGCCGTATCGTCCTCGCCACGAACGTCGCCGAGACGTCCCTCACCGTCCCCGGCATCAAGTACGTGATCGACCCGGGCACCGCCCGTATCTCCCGCTACAGCCACCGCACCAAGGTCCAGCGCCTGCCGATCGAGCGGATCAGCCAGGCCAGCGCCAACCAGCGCAAGGGCCGTTGCGGCCGTACGTCCGACGGCATCTGCATCCGGCTGTACGACGAGGACGACTTCGTCACCCGGCCCGAGTTCACGGACGCCGAGATCCTGCGGACGAACCTGGCGTCCGTCATCCTCCAGATGACCGCCGCCGGGCTCGGCGACATCGAGAAGTTCCCCTTCCTCGACCCGCCGGACCACCGCAACATCCGCGACGGCGTGCAGCTCCTGCAGGAGCTCGGCGCACTGGACCCCACGGAAAAAGACCCGAAGAAGCGCCTCACCGAGCAGGGCCGCAAGCTCGCCCAGCTCCCCGTCGACCCGCGCCTGGCCCGCATGGTGCTGGAGGCCGACCGCAACGGCTGCGTACGCGAGGTGATGGTGATCGCCGCCGCGCTCTCCATCCAGGACCCGCGCGAGCGCCCGTCGGAGAAGCAGCAGCAGGCGGACCAGCAGCACGCGCGCTTCAAGGACGAGACGTCCGACTTCCTCGCCTTCCTCAACCTGTGGCGGTACGTCCGCGAGCAGCAGAAGGAGCGGGGTTCCTCCAGTTTCCGCCGGATGTGCAAGTCGGAGTACCTCAACTTCCTGCGCATTCGCGAATGGCAGGACATCTACGCCCAGCTGCGCTCCGTCGCGAAGCAGATGGGCATCCACATCAACGAGACTGTGTCCGATCAGGGAGCTCCGCTCCCTGGCGCGCCCGAGCAGTCCGTGCACCAGTCGCTGCTGGCCGGTCTGCTCTCCCACATCGGCCTGAAGGACACGGAGAAGAACGAGTACCTCGGTGCCCGCAGCGCCAAGTTCGCGATCTTCCCCGGCTCGGCGCTCTTCAAGAAGCAACCGCGCTTCATCATGTCCGCCGAACTCGTCGAGACGTCCCGGCTGTGGGCCCGCGTCAACGCGAAGATCGAACCGGAGTGGATCGAGCCGCTCGCCCAGCACCTTCTCAAGCGCACCTACAGCGAGCCGCACTGGGAGAAGGACCAGGCCGCCGTGATGGCGTACGAACGAGTGACGCTGTACGGCGTCCCGATCGTCGCCCAGCGCAAGGTCAACTACGGCCGGATCGACCCGGAGACGAGCCGCGACCTTTTCATCCGCAACGCCCTGGTCGAGGGCGACTGGCGTACACACCACAAGTTCTACGCCGACAACCGCAAGCTCCTCACCGAGGTCGAGGAACTGGAGCACCGCGCCCGCCGCCGCGACATCCTGGTGGACGACGAGACGCTCTTCGACTTCTACGACGGGCGCATCCCGCAGGACGTGGTGTCCGGCGCCCACTTCGACGCGTGGTGGAAGCACAAGAAGCGCGAGGAGCCCGAACTCCTCGACTTCGAGCGCGAAATGCTCATCAACGAGAAGGCCGGCGCGGTCACCAAGGACGACTATCCGGACTCATGGCGCCAGGGGACGCTGAAATTCCGGGTGACGTACCAGTTCGAGCCGGGCGCCGACGCGGACGGTGTGACCGTCCACATCCCGCTCCAGGTCCTCAACCAGGTCACGTCCGACGGCTTCGACTGGCAGATCCCGGGCCTGCGCGAGGAGGTCGTGACCGAGCTGATCCGCTCGCTCCCGAAACCGATCCGCCGCCATTACGTCCCCGCGCCGAACTACGCCGACAAGTTCCTGGACCGGGCGGTGCCCCTGCAGGAACCGCTCCCGTTCACCCTCGCCCGTGAGCTGAAGCGGATGGTCGGCGTCCCCGTCGAGGCGGACGACTTCGACCTGTCACGGGTCCCGGACCACCTGAAGATCACGTTCCGAATCGTAGACGAGCGGCGCAGGAACCTCGCCGAGGACAAGGACCTGGAGGCGCTGCGGCTGAAGCTGCGCCCCAAGGCCCGCCAGGCCCTCTCCAAGGCCGCGGCGGCCACCGCGGGACCAACGGGCGAGTCCATCGAACGTACCGGCCTCACGGACTGGACGATCGGCTCGCTCAGCCGCGTCTTCGAAACGCGGCGGGCCGGGCAGCCGGTGCGGGCGTATCCGGCCCTCGTCGACCAGGGCGGGACTGTCGCCGTACGCCTCTTCGACACGGAGGCCGAACAGCAGCAGGCGATGTGGCAGGGCACCCGCAGGCTCATCCTGCTCAACATCCCCGTCAGCCCTGCCAAGTTCGCCTCGGACAAGCTCAGCAACCAGCACAAGCTGGCGCTGTCCCGCAATCCGCACGGCTCGATCCAGGCGCTCTTCGAGGACTGCGCGACCGCCGCGGCCGACAAGCTGATCGCGGACCACGGGGGCCCGGCCTGGGACGAGGAATCGTTCCGGAAGCTGTACGACAAGGTCCGCGCCGACCTGGTGGACACGACCGTACGCACGGTGAACCAGGTCCAGCAGATCCTCGCCGCCTGGCAGGCCTGCGAGCGCCGCCTGAAGGCCACCACCAGCCTGGCCCTGATGACCAACCTCGCCGACGTACGCGACCAGCTGGCGGCTCTCGTGCCGGCCGGCTTCGTCACGAAGACCGGGCTGCGCAGGCTGCCCGACCTGATGCGCTACCTGGTCGCCGCCGACCGGCGGCTCCAGCAGATGCCGACGGCCGTGCAGCGCGACACCACGCGCATGCAGAAGGTCCACGAGATGCAGGACGAGTACGCCTGGCTGCTGGAACAGCTGCCGCAGGGGCGGCCGGTGCCGCAGCAGGTCCTCGACATCCGGTGGATGATCCAGGAGCTGCGGGTGAGCTACTTCGCGCACGCGCTGGGGACGGCGCAGCCCGTCTCGGACAAGCGGATCGTGAAGGCGATCGACGCTGCGGCGCCGTAAACCGGCTCCGTTGCGATCGGGTTCGACCGCACCCTCTGACCTGCTGTACAGTCTGTCTTCGCAGCGCCACGCAAGACGGCGAAGCGAATCAAGGTCCTGTGGAGCAGTTTGGAGTGCTCGCCACCCTGTCAAGGTGGAGGCCGCGGGTTCAAATCCCGTCAGGACCGCACAGATCGAAGGCCCGGATCCACAAGGATCCGGGCCTTCCTGCGTCTTGACTGTGTCATCTGCCACCGGTACCCAGGCATCAGGGCATCGGGGGCCCGCACCGGGAGGTGGCGCATGGGGGCATCCACGGTCAGGCACGAGACGCGCGCACTGCTGCGCGCCCATCTGGCGGCCTCGACGGGGTTCCGGCATCTCACAAGGCACTGCCCCATCTGCCATCGCCTCCTGAGGCTCGCCTTGGAGCCCGAGGCGGCCGAAGAGGCAGAGGCGAACGGGGAGCCCGTAGAGCCCGAGGCGTACGGGGACGCCGCCGGCAACGCGGAGGACCACGCGGAGGACCAAGGCCCCTCGTCGCCGTGACCAACGGCGCTGGCAGGGCCCTCCGTTCGCTGGGACTCTCGGAAGAGGCAGACCTCATGCCGTGTGACGGGGGTCACTCAACCAGTTTTTGAAACCGGTGGACTTACACCCCCCCTACAACAGGTCAATTTAATATGTGCAATTGCACTGCCCTCAGAGGGCCGGCCCGGGGCCGCCAGGACCCGTCGGATCGCAGGTCAGAGGGGTCGCCAGGGGCCCCAAGGAAGCCCGGACACCGACGCGAGCGCGGGCACAAAAAAAGATCGCGCTGGACCCGGCGGAGTCCAACGCGATCAACGACGCACCCGTATTGCATGGATGTGGCGCCTGTTGGGGCAGACGCCTGTCGCGTGGTGCGGGGTGGGCGTCCGGGTTGGGGGACCCGGAGGATTGCCCGGTAATGCGGGTTATTCGGTTGTTCAGGCCTCGCTGCGCTGCTGCGGAATGCCCGCAAGCAGTGCGCGGACCTCTGCCTCGCGGTAACGCCGGTGTCCACCAAGCGTGCGGATGGACGTGAGCTTGCCTGCCTTGGCCCAGCGCGTAACCGTCTTCGGGTCCACGCGGAACATCGTGGCAACCTCAGCCGGGGTCAGCAGCGGCTCGGCGTCAGGGGTGCGAGCGGTCATGAGCGGCCTCCTCGGGAGAACCGAACCATCACGGTTCTTTCCTCTAAATTCTGCACCTTGACCCGCGTTGCCCGAAATGGTGGACGCGGGCCGAGTCGGTTATAGGACGAACGGCTTGTCCTCGGCACTACAACTACACCATCCGTCCAGCCACGTCGGCCAAACCGATGGAATTGCCCTCCCAGGTGTTCATCAGCGACGAAGCCGATGGACCATGCCATAGCGGACAGTCACGTCACAGTGACGATCAGTCACAGAGCGATCAGGAGCCACCAGGCTCCCCATAGCAAGCAATACCGAGCTATTCCGCCCTTAGTCGGACGGAAGGAGCCCTCGCCGGGCTCCTTGTCCTATTTTGGCACGAGGAAGGGGGATGGGCGCAAGAGCCCACTAAGTGCTGTCCATCACGCTTGACACAAAGGCCCGGTTCAGGACCTACGTCCCGGACCCCGGCCCCGGCCCCGGCCCCGGCTGCCGGACGTCAGTTCGCGAACTGCCGTTGCCGCACTGCCCGCCAACGCTCCGTCAGGCGCCCGTACGCCTCCTCGGCACCCTCGCCGTCCCCGGCCCGCAGCGCGGCGACCGCCTCCGCCGCGTCCACGGCCGAGAGATCGTCGGCCAGCTGGTCCGGCGTGAGCAGGTGCACCAGACCGCCGTAGTCGAGCTCGACCAGAGACTTGGGGTGGAACTCCTCCAGCCATCGCCCCACATCCACCAGGCCGTCGGTGAGCGGACGGGCCGCGTCGTCGTCGAGCTGCTCGCGCAGCGTCCTGAGCGTCCGCGCCAGCCGCCGCCGCGCCTGCACCATCGGCGTCCGGTAGCGCAGTACGGGCGCCTCCTCCCCCTGCGCCTTCGCGTGCTCCCGCTCGTCGCCGGCGAAGAGGGTGAACCAGCGCACCGGCACCTGCCACACCGCGCTCCTGATCCACGGCCGCGCCTGCGGGTTGCGCTCCAGCCACCGCTCGAAGTCCGCGGCCGCCCGCTCCCGCACCAGCGGCGGCAGCGCCGCGTCCAGCAGCGGGGCCGGCAGGAGCCCGGGCAGTTCCGCCAGGGCCAGCCAGCCGCGCAGCCTGGTCCGCCACGGGCAGACGCACACCACCCCGTCCATCTCGGTCACGAAGGCGTCGCCGCTCTCCTGGACCGGCACCGGGGCGGGCGCTGCGCCCCGCAGACCGGCGAGGGAGCGCCGCAGTTCGTCCTGGGCGGTGGGCAGCCGCTCGCGCCCCGCGTAGCGCTCCCAGTGACCGCGTTCCGGCTCGGGGAACGCGGCCAGCGGTTCGTACACCCTCAGATACGAGGCGTACGGGACGATCAGCGACGACGCCTGGGCCACACCTGCTCCTCACACTCGGGCCGGACAGAACCGGAGCCGACCGGAGTGGAATCGTCCCACGGGTACTCCTCACGGGGGTCATCCCCGGCACGGGGTCCCACCGGGGGCCCGGCAGGTCTTACGCTCTTGCCCACCGGCCCTCCCCACCCGCAGGAGGGCACACGCCTCGTACTTGGGAGTCACCACCGTGACCGACGCAACCGACGGCGTCCTGCACACCCTGTTCCGATCGGAGCAGGGCGGCCACGAGCAAGTCGTGCTGTGCCAGGACCGTGCCAGCGGCCTCAAGGCCGTCATCGCCCTCCACTCGACCGCCCTGGGCCCGGCCCTCGGCGGCACGCGGTTCTACCCATACGCGAGCGAGGAAGAGGCCGTCGCCGACGCGCTGAACCTCGCGCGCGGCATGTCCTACAAGAACGCGCTGGCCGGCCTCGACCACGGCGGCGGCAAGGCCGTGATCATCGGCGACCCCGAGACGCTCAAGAGCGAGGAACTGCTGCTGGCCTACGGCCGGTTCGTCGACTCACTCGGCGGCCGTTACGTGACCGCCTGCGACGTCGGCACCTACGTCGCCGACATGGACGTCGTCGCCCGGGAGACCCGCTGGGCCACCGGCCGCTCCCCCGAGAACGGCGGCGCCGGCGACTCGTCGGTACTGACCGCCTTCGGCGTCTTCCAGGGCATGCGGGCCTCTGCCCAGCACCTGTGGGGCGACCCGACGCTGCGCGGCCGCAAGGTCGGCGTCGCAGGCGTCGGCAAGGTCGGTCATCACCTCGTCGAGCACCTGCTGGCGGACGGCGCCGAGGTCGTGATCACGGACGTGCGGGAGGAGTCGCTGAGCCGGGTCACCGACCGGCACCCGCAGGTGACCGTCGTCACGAACACCAGGACGCTGATCGGCGTCGAGGGCCTCGACATCTACGCCCCCTGCGCGCTCGGCGGCGCCCTCAACGACGAGAGCGTCCCGGCGCTCGCGGCGAAGGTGGTGTGCGGCGCCGCCAACAACCAGCTCGCCCACCCCGGCGTCGAGAAGGACCTCGCGGACCGCGGCATCCTCTACGCGCCGGACTACGTGGTGAACGCCGGTGGTGTGATCCAGGTCGCCGACGAGCTGCACGGTTTCGACTTCGACCGGTGCAAGGCGAAGGCCACGAAGATCTTCGACACCACGCTGGCGATATTCGCACGTGCGAAGACGGACGGCATTCCGCCGGCCGCGGCGGCCGACCGGATCGCCGAGCAGCGGATGGCCGAGGCGCGCGGCCACTGACGTCGCCCGGGGACGGCCCGCCGGCGGCGAGACATGACTCACCCCCGTCGGCGGGTCGGCCCTCAAGAAAGGGTTAAAATCGCAGTGACCAGCGAGGACGGGGCTTCTCGCGGGTTCTGTGGAGAGGCCTTGCATGCGGGCGGCGTACCGTATGGCCGCGTAAGCAGGTACCGTTGATGCCCTACGGACCGGTCTCTCCACGGGGAGCCCGTTCCGAATCATGAACGCGTGTCAAGACTCTGGGGCCGTCGAGCCCCGTCACCGAGGGGGTCGAGCCATGGGGCGCGGCCGGGCAAAGGCCAAGCAGACCAAGGTCGCCCGCCAGCTGAAGTACAGCAGCGGCGGGACAGACCTGTCGCGTCTGGCCAATGAGCTGGGCGCTTCGACTTCGCAACAGCCGCCGAATGGCGAGCCGTTCGAGGACGATGACGAGGAAGACGACCCGTACGCACAGTACGCGGATCAGTACAACGATGACGGGGATGAGGACGACCAGTCCGGTCCTTCGGCACATCGTCGCGGCGCTTGACGCCCGTACACCTCGACACAGCAGCATCACCACACCTGACCCGGTCCTGGGGCCTCGGCCCCGGACCGGGTTCTGTGCTGCTACCGGCGATTACTTGGCGTAGTCATTCGTGAGCGTCGCGCCGGTGAGGTGGGTGCCGCGCTCGGTGATCTCACCGGCGACCCAGGCGTCGACGCCCCGGTCGGCGAGGGTTTCCAGGGCGGCGTCCACCGACTCGCCCGGGACGACGGCCATCATGCCGACGCCCATGTTGAGGGTCTTCTCCAGTTCGAGCCGCTCGACCTGACCGGCCCTGCCGACGAGGTCGAAGACCGCACCGGGGGTCCAGGTGGAGCGGTCGACCGTGGCGTGCAGGCCGTCGGGGATCACACGGGCCAGGTTGTTGGCAAGACCGCCGCCCGTGATGTGGCTGAAAGCGTGCACCTCGGTGGTGCGGGTGAGGGCCAGGCAGTCCAGCGAGTAGATCTTGGTGGGCTCCAGCAGCTCCTCGCCGAGCGTGCGGCCGAACTCCTCGACCTCACGGTCCAGCGACCAGCCGGCGCGGTCGAAGACCACATGCCGCACGAGCGAGTACCCGTTCGAGTGCAGCCCGGAGGACGCCATGGCGATCACCGCGTCACCGCTTCGGATACGGTCCGCGCCCAGCAGCCGGTCGTACTCCACCACGCCCGTACCGGCGCCGGCGACGTCGAAGTCGTCCTCGCCGAGCAGACCCGGGTGCTCGGCGGTCTCGCCGCCGACCAGCGCGCAGCCGGCCAGGACACAGCCCTCGGCGATGCCCTTGACGATGGCCGCGACACGCTCGGGATGCACCTTGCCGACACAGATGTAGTCGGTCATGAAGAGGGGCTCGGCACCGCACACGACCAGGTCGTCGACGACCATGCCGACGAGGTCGTGGCCGATCGTGTCGTACACGCCCATCCTGCGCGCGAGGTCGACCTTCGTGCCGACACCATCGGTGGCGGAGGCAAGCAGCGGACGCTCGTAGCGCTTGAGGGCGGATGCGTCGAAGAGGCCGGCGAAACCGCCCAGGCCGCCAAGGCCCGCGACTTCCGCGCGTTGCGTCTTCTTCACCCACTCCTTCATCAGCTCCACGGCGCGGTCGCCTGCTTCGATGTCCACGCCCGCGGCTGCGTAGCTGGCACCAGTCGTCTCAGACATGACGTTGAGATCTTTCGGGTCGTTGAACGGGGGCGTTACGGACGGCGGAGCGCCTCGGCCGCGGCGTTCGCCGGGCCGGCCGCGAGCTCGGTCTCCAGCAGCTGCTTGCCGAGCAGCTCGGGGTCCGGGAGCTCCATCGGGTACTCCCCGTCGAAGCAGGCGCGGCACAGGTTCGCCTTGGGAATGGTGGTCGACTCGATCATCCCGTCGATGGAGATGTACGAGAGCGAGTCGGCCCCCAGCGACGTGCCGATCTCCTCGATCGTCATGCCGTTGGCGATCAGCTCCGCGCGGGTGGCGAAGTCGATGCCGAAGAAGCACGGCCACTTCACCGGCGGGGAGGAGATCCGGATGTGGATCTCGGCGGCGCCGGCCTCGCGGAGCATCTTGACCAGGGCGCGCTGAGTGTTGCCGCGGACGATCGAGTCGTCGACGACCACCAGGCGCTTGCCGCGGATGACTTCCTTGAGCGGGTTGAGCTTCAGACGGATGCCGAGCTGGCGGATCGTCTGCGACGGCTGGATGAAGGTCCGGCCGACGTAGGCGTTCTTGACGAGGCCCGAGCCGTACGGAATTCCGCTGGCTTCCGCGTACCCGATGGCGGCGGGGGTGCCGGACTCGGGCGTAGCTATCACCAGGTCGGCATCGGCCGGGGCTTCTTTGGCCAGTTTCCGGCCCATCTCCACACGCGAGAGGTAGACGTTGCGGCCCGCGATGTCGGTGTCGGGGCGCGCCAGGTAGACGTACTCGAAGACACAGCCCTTGGGCTTCGCTTCCGCGAATCGCGAGGTGCGCAGACCGTTCTCGTCGATGGCGAGCATCTCGCCCGGCTCGACCTCGCGGACGTACGCGGCGCCGCAGATGTCCAGGGCGGCGGACTCGGAGGCCACCACCCAGCCGCGCTCCAGCCGGCCGAGGACCAGGGGGCGGATGCCCTGCGGGTCGCGGGCGGCGTAGAGCGTGCCCTCGTCCATGAAGACCAGGGAGAAGGCGCCCATCACGTCGGGCAGGATCTTGGCGGCCGCTTCCTCGACGGTGAGGGGCTTGCCGTCGTCGTCCGTCTGGCCGGCCAGCAGGGCGGTGACCAGGTCGGTGTCGTTGGTCGCGGCGACCTGGGTCGCGCGGCCGTTCTCCTTGGGCAGTTCGGCGACCATCGCGGCGAGCTGCGCCGTGTTGACCAGGTTGCCGTTGTGACCCAGGGCGATCGATCCGTGCGCGGTGGCACGGAAGGTCGGCTGCGCGTTCTCCCACACCGAGGCGCCGGTGGTGGAGTAGCGGGCATGGCCCACCGCGATATGGCCCTGGAGGGAGCCGAGGGAAGTTTCGTCGAAGACTTGCGAGACGAGGCCCATGTCCTTGAAAACCAGGATCTGGGAGCCGTTGCTCACTGCGATGCCCGCGGACTCCTGTCCACGGTGCTGCAAGGCATACAGTCCGAAATAGGTGAGCTTGGCGACCTCTTCGCCGGGAGCCCAGACTCCGAAGACGCCGCAAGCGTCCTGGGGTCCTTTCTCACCGGGGAGCAGGTCGTGGTTGAGTCGTCCATCACCACGAGGCACGCCACCGAGTGTAGGCGAGATCGACCACTGGTCCGAATTGGGGATCCGCCGGAGCCTACACAGAGCCACCGATCCGGGGCCGGGCACGGGGCGGCGGCCCGTATCGGCGGATCTCCGGGCGGCCGTGCGCTGTCCATCCGGGCGTGCGCAGTCCGAGACGGGGCCGCTACTGCGTGACCATGACCGAGACGGCTTCCAGTCCCTTGCCGTCGGCTCCGGTGAGGGTCAGGGAGCGCTCGCGGATCTCGTACGTCGTCCTGCCGTCCAGGATCCCTAGCAGCGCACGCTCGGTGTCCATCACCTCCGGGGTGCAGAGCTTCCGGGTCGTGGCGATCTTGGAGAACGTGATGTCCGACCCGGAGACCTTCGCCGTGCCGGAGACGTTGTTGCAGCCGAGGTGGCCGCCGACCGAGCCGTCCTTGCCGAAGACCAGCTTGGCCTCGCCCTCCGCCTCCTTGCCCACAGACGTCGTGGAGTCCCCATCGCGCAGCGACTCCACGCGCCACTGGGTGCCGACGAGGGGCGAGGCGGGCGCGGGCTTCGCCGCGGACAGGTTGATCGTGTTCCCGTCTGCGGTGGTCAGGGTCAGCCGGTCGTCCGTGACCTTGCCCTGGAGCTTGCCGCTGAAGGTGCGCTGGATGTTCTCCTCGAACTTCATGAGGTCCTTCTGACAGCCGATCTCGGTGGTCGCTCCGCGCTCCACAGTGACCGTGTCGCCCTTGATCGTCACCTCCCCGCCGAATCCGTTGCAGCCGGTTGTACCCGAGGCCCGGCCCCTGTCGTCGATCTTGAGCGTGGCCTTCTCGGGCGGCGTCATCTTCTTGCCGTCGACGGTCACGCTGTCGACGCTCCAGTCCGTGCCGGCGAGCTGGAGATCCGGCTTTACGGTCCCGCCACCGCCGGCGCCCGAACCCTGCTCCGTGCCGCAGGCGGCCAGGGACAGGAGGGCCAGGACGGTGACGGCGCCGGCGAGGGGTGCGGGGCCGGGGAAGCGGGTGCGTGTCGTATTCATGGCGATGGGACGGGACGAGTGGGGTTTCTGGTTCCCTTCACGGCCTGGTCCCCACGACGACGGTGGCGTACAGCTCCTCGGATGTGACGACCCGGGGGAGCAGCCCGTCGCGGGCGACCGTTTCGACGGCCTGCGGCGTCTGACGTTCACTCGTCTCGAACAGCAGGTGCCCGCCCGGGGCCAGCCATCGCGCCGCCTCGGCGGTCACCCGGCGCAGCACGTCGAGCCCGTCGGCTCCCCCGTCGAGCGCGACACGTGCCTCGTGGATGCGGGCCTCCGGCGGCAGCAGCTCGATCTCCTCAGTGGGTACGTACGGCACATTGGCCAGCAGTACGTCGACGCGCCCGGCCAGGACCGCGGCCGGCAGCGGCTCGTAGAGGTCGCCCTCGTAGACCCGCCCGCCCAGCCCTGCGACGTTGCGCCGTGCGCAGCGCACCGCGGCCGGGTCGACATCGGCGGCGTACAGCTCGACCTTGGCGAGACTCGCGGCCAGCGCGGCGCCCAGCGCGCCGGAGCCGCAGCACAGGTCGACAACGACGGCGCCGCGCTGTGGTGCCAGAGCCAGGGCGTGCTGGACGAGGAACTCGGTGCGGCGGCGGGGGACGAACACCCCGGGGTCCACGGCGATGCGCCGGCCGTGGAACTCGGCCCAACCCAGCACGTGTTCGAGGGGCAGACCGGTGACACGACGTTCCACCATGGCGGCCAGCTCGGCGTTGCTCTGCGCGGTGGTCACCAGCAACTGCGCCTCGTCCTCGGCGAATACACAGCCTGCGACGCGAAGTCGGCCTACGACGGCGGAAAAAGAGTGCGACAAGGGGAACCCTTCGGGATGCCGATGGGCGCTCCCTCGGTCACCTATGTCCGGTGAACCGCGCGGTCGCGACGAGAGGAGAGCACCCGACCTGATACAGCAGCAGTAATGGGGCTCACCTCCTCGGTGCGTGTTCCTGCGCCGGTCCTGCGCCGGCGTCGGCCACCCTACATGATCAGTTGACGGCTATCCGAGGACGGGAAGCAGCCCGGAAAGGTCGGCGCGCTCGCCGCTGGCGCGGACCTTCGCGTCGGCCAGGGCCGCGTCCCAGGGCGTACGCCCGGTGGCGAGCCGGAGCCAGGTCAGCGGGTCGGTCTCGACGACGTTCGGCGGTGTACCGCGGGTGTGCCGGGGCCCCTGCACGCACTGCACCACGGCGTACGGCGGGACGCGGACCTCGACCGAGGCGCCGGGTGCCTTCGCGGCGAGGGCGTCGGCGAGGAGGCGGGTGCAGGCGGCGAGGGCCTGGCGGTCGTACGGGACGGCCAGGCCGGCGGCGCGGTTCAGGTCGTCGGTGTGGACGACGAGTTCGACGGTGCGGGTGACCAGGAAGTCGTCGAGGCGCACCGCGCCGACGCGGGTCGCCAGGAGCCGGTCGTCGGACGCGGCGGGCAGCAGCTCGGTGAGGCGGGCGCCGGTCCGCTCGTACAACGCGGACAACGTCTCCGGGTCGGGCACGGATTCGGCGAGCGCCAACGCGTCGTCGGAGATCTGCCGGGCGAGCGCGGCGGAGGCGAACGGCCATTGCAGCAGGGTGACTTCCTGCTGGGACGGGGCGGGCTGTTCTAGCGTACGGCTGACGGCGCCGACGGTGGCCGCGAGGTGCGCGGCGAGGTCACGGACCGTCCAGCCGGCGAGGTGGGTGGGGAGCGCGAGCTGCGCGGGAGTCAGCCCCTGGACCGCCGCCCGTACGTGGCCGAACTGCGCGAGGACGGCGGCGCGGGTCTTGGCAGCGTCGTAGCGGCGGGGGCGGCGGCTCCGGGCGGCGGGTGGCATGGGGCCGAGCGTAGCCGCCGCCCACGGGGCTCCGCCCGAACCCCGGTCCTCGAACGCCGGGGGCGGGAAGGGGCGGGGTGGCGAAAGGAAAGCCCCGCCCCGCCCCTTCCCCCGCCGTCAGGCGAACAGCGCCGGCAGCGTCGCCTCGTGCGCCGCCCTGAGCTCGCTCAGCGGGATGCTGAACTGCCCCTGTACCTCGATCTCGTCACCATCGACGACACCCACCCGAGTCACCGGCAGGCTCCGCGCCCCGCACATGTCGTTGAAGCGGAGCTCCTCGCTGCGCGGCACGGACACGACCGCGCGGCCGGCCGACTCGGAGAAGAGGAACACGAACGCGTCAAGGCCGTCCGGCACGATGAGCCGGGCGCCCTTCCCGCCGCGCAGGCAGGACTCGGTGACCGCCTGGATCAGGCCGCCGTCACTCAGGTCGTGCGCCGCGTCGATCATGCCGTCGCGCGAGGCGGAGATCAGGATCTCGCCGAGCAGCTTCTCGCGGTCCAGGTCCACCTTCGGCGGCATACCGCCGAGGTGGTTGTGCACCACCTGGGACCAGGCGGAGCCGCCCAGCTCCTCGTGTGTGTCGCCGAGCAGGTAGAGGAGCTGGCCCTCTTCCGCGAAGGCGACCGGCGTACGCCGGGTCACGTCGTCGATCACGCCGAGCACCGCGACGACGGGCGTCGGGTGGATCGCCGTCTCGCCGGTCTGGTTGTAGAGCGACACGTTGCCGCCGGTCACCGGCGTACCCAGCTGCAGGCAGCCGTCGGCGAGCCCGCGCGTGGCCTCCGCGAACTGCCACATGACATCCGGGTCCTCGGGGGAGCCGAAGTTCAGGCAGTCGGAGATGGCGAGCGGCCTGGCGCCGGACGCGGCGACGTTGCGGTACGACTCGGCGAGCGCGAGCTGCGCACCGGTGTACGGGTCGAGCTTGGCGTACCGGCCGTTGCCGTCGGTCGCCATCGCCACGCCGAGGTTCGTCTGCTCGTCGATCCGGACCATGCCGGCGTCCTCGGGCATGGCGAGCACCGTGTTGCCCTGCACGAAGCGGTCGTACTGGTCGGTGATCCACGACTTCGACGCCTGGTTCGGCGACGCGACGAGCTTCAGCACCTGCGCACGCAGCTCGTCCGCGTTCGCCGGGCGCGCCAGCCGGTTCGCGTCGTCGGCCTGAAGCGCGTCCTGCCAGGCGGGACGGGCGTACGGCCGGTGGTAGACGGGACCCTCGTGGGCGACGGTCCGCGGCGGTACGTCGACGATCTGCTCGCCGTGCCAGAAGATCTCCAGCTGCGAGCCGTCGGTCACCTCACCGATGACGGTGGCGATGACGTCCCACTTCTCGCAGATCTCCATGAACCGGTCGACCTTGTCCGGCTCCACGATCGCGCACATGCGCTCCTGCGACTCGCTCATGAGGATTTCCTCGGGCGAGAGGGAGGAGTCACGCAGCGGCACGGTGTCCAGCTCGACCCGCATACCGCCCGAGCCGGCCGACGCCAACTCGGAGGTCGCGCAGGACAGGCCCGCGCCGCCAAGGTCCTGGATGCCCGCGACGAGGTGCTCGCGGAAGATCTCCAGGGTGCACTCGATGAGGAGCTTCTCCTGGAAGGGGTCACCGACCTGCACGGCGGGGCGCTTCGCGGGACCCGTTGACTCGAAGGTCTCGGACGCCAGCACCGAGACACCGCCGATGCCGTCGCCGCCCGTGCGGGCGCCGTACAGGATGACCTTGTTGCCGGGGCCGCTCGCCTTCGCGAGGTGGATGTCCTCGTGCTTCATCACGCCGATACATCCGGCGTTGACCAGCGGGTTTCCCTGGTAGCACGCGTCGAAGACGACCTCGCCGCCGATGTTGGGCAGGCCCAGGCAATTGCCGTAGCCGCCGATGCCCGCGACGACGCCGGGAAGCACCCGGCGGGTGTCGGGGTGGTCGGCCGCGCCGAACCGCAGCGGGTCGACGACCGCGACCGGGCGGGCGCCCATGGCGAGGATGTCGCGGACGATGCCGCCGATGCCGGTTGCCGCGCCCTGGTAGGGCTCGATGTACGAGGGGTGGTTGTGCGACTCGACCTTGAAGGTCACGGCGTAGCCCTGACCGACGTCGACGACGCCCGCGTTCTCGCCGATGCCGACGAGCATCGCGTCGTTGGCGGGCACCTTCTCGCCGAACTGCTTCAGGTGGACCTTGCTGCTCTTGTACGAGCAGTGCTCGGACCACATGACGCTGTACATGGCGAGCTCGGCGCCGGTGGGACGGCGGCCCAGGATCTCGCGGATGCGCGCGTACTCGTCCTCCTTGAGGCCGAGTTCCTTCCAGGGCTGCTCGGTCTCGGGGCTCTCGGCCGCGTGCTTGACCGTGTCGAGGCTCATGCGGTGACCAGCTTCTTGAGGATCGAGGTGAAGAATCCGAGGCCGTCGGTGCGGCCGGTGCCGACGAGCGGCTCCACGGCGTGCTCCGGGTGCGGCATCAGACCGACGATGTTGCCCGCCGCGTTGGTGATACCGGCGATGTCGCGCAGCGAACCGTTCGGGTTGCCGTCGAGGTAGCGGAAGGCGACGCGGCCCTCGGCCTCCAGCTCGTCGAGCACGCGCTCGGCGGCGACGTAACAGCCGTCCATGTTCTTCAGCGGAACCTGGATCTCCTGACCGGCGGTGTAGTCCGCCGTCCAGGCCGTCGCGCTCGTCTCGACACGCAGCTTCTGCTCGCGGCAGATGAAGTGCAGATGGTTGTTCTGCAGCATCGCGCCGGGCAGCAGGTGCGCCTCGGTGAGGATCTGGAAGCCGTTGCAGATACCGAGGACCGGCAGGCCGGCCTTCGCCTGCTCGATGATGGTCTCCATCACCGGCGAGAAGCGCGAAATGGCGCCGGCGCGCAGGTAGTCGCCGTAACTGAAGCCGCCCGCGAGCACGACCGCGTCGACCTGCTTCAGGTCCTTGTCGCGGTGCCACAGCGAGACCGGCTCGGCACCTGCGACGCGGACGGCCCGCAGGCTGTCCTGGTCGTCGAGCGTTCCCGGAAAGGTGACGACTCCGATACGAGCAGTCACTTCGGCTCCTCCACCTTCACGGTGAAGTCCTCGATGACGGTGTTGGCGAGAAACGACTCGGCCATCTCATGGATGCGGGCGAGGGCCGCGTCATCGACGGGCCCATCGACCTCCAGCTCGAAACGCTTTCCCTGACGTACGTCCGCGATCCCCTCGAAGCCGAGACGGGGCAGTGCGCGCTGCACCGCCTGTCCCTGCGGGTCGAGGATCTCGGGCTTGAGCATGACGTCGACTACGACGCGTGCCACTGGCACTCCCGGTGGTGGTGTGGTGCGAAGGCGGTTCCATCAGCGTACCCGCCCCGAGATTCTACGCGGGTAGATATCGCTTGACGGCGATCACGTTCCGGTATCGGGAGCAACAACCTCGGGGAAAAATCCCGGGAAAAACCACCGGAGGACACGCGGACAGAATTAACTGGGCTTCACAATGCAATGCTTTTCGCTGTACAAAGGAATAGCGCCAAAATCAGCACTGCTTCAAATCAGCCGGAAGGCCCGCATCACCGCATGTCAGACGCGGTGCTGCCGCATGAAAGGACCAATATCCGTGGCTCAGCGCGTCGTGGTCACGCTCTCCGACGACATCGACGGAGGGGAAGCAGCGGAAACGGTCAGCTTCGGCCTGGACGGGAAGTCGTACGAGATCGACCTCAATCCCGCCAATGCAAAGAAACTGCGCAAGGCCCTCGGGCCCTTCGTGGCGGCGGGCCGAAAGCAGTCCAAGTCGGGCAAGGTCTACCGCCACACCGCCGTCGCCCCCGATCCGGCGGCCGTGCGGGCGTGGGCGCGCTCGCACAAGATGGACGTGCCGGCCCGCGGCCGCATCCCGAAGACGGTGTACGAAGCCTTCGCGAACGCCTCGTGACAGGCCCTGGGGGCAACCGACTTGCATTGCACCCCTGATCGTCGGCTAGAGTCTGGAGCACGCCGAGGGGCCAGGCCGCAGGGCCGGACCTCACGTAGCGTGCGGGTGTAGTTCAGTAGTAGAACATCCCCCTTCCAGGGGGAAGGCGCAGTGTGCAATTCCTGTCACCCGCTCTGCATCGCTTGTCGACGGACCACTTCGGTGGCTCCGGTACAGTGGTGGCACCAAATGCGGACGTGGCTCAGTTGGTAGAGCATCACCTTGCCAAGGTGAGGGTCGCGAGTTCGAATCTCGTCGTCCGCTCTGTGTGTGTACGAAGGCCCCGGTCATGGCGACCGGGGCCTTCGTCGTTTCCCCGCCCCGGAAACGTCGTGTCCCCCGCCGTGTCCCCCACGTGGGCCGTGCTGACATTTGTCATGTGCGGCGATGACAGCGCGCACTGCCCGCGGGCCCGGCCGCGCGGAAGCCTTGTGGCATGACCAGCAACGAGTTCGTGATCGACGCCGAGGGGCTCCGGCGTACCTACAGTGGCGGCTTCGAAGCCGTCCGTTCCCTCTCCTTCTCCGTGGCGCGCGGCGAGCTCTTCGCGCTGCTCGGCACCAACGGCGCGGGCAAGACCTCGACCCTGGAGCTGCTGGAGGGCCTGGCCCGGCCAAGCGGCGGCAGCGTGCGGGTTCTCGGCCACGACCGCACTCCGAACGCGCGAAGGTCCGCCCCCGGATCGGCGTGATGCTCCAGGAGGGCGGCTTCCCCTCGGAGCTGACGGTGCGCGAGACGGCCAGGATGTGGTCGGGGTGCACCAGCGGGGCCAGGCCGGTGAGCGAGGCGCTGGTTCTGGTGGGTCTGGGGCGGCGGGCGGGCGTACGGGTCAAGCAGCTGTCCGGCGGTGAGCGGCGGCGGCTGGACCTGGCGATGGCGCTGCTCGGCCGGCCGGAGGTCCTCTTCCTGGACGAGCCGACGACGGGGCTCGACGCCGAGGGGCGGCGCGAGACCTGGGAGTTGGTGCGTGAGCTGCGTGACGGGGGGACGACCGTGCTGCTGACCACGCACTACCTGGAGGAGGCCCAGACCCTGGCCGACCGGCTGGCGATCATGCACGAAGGGCGGATCGCGGCCGAGGGACGGGTGGACGAGGTGGTGGCGGCGTACCCCTCGCAGATCTCCTTCGAGCTGCCGGACGGCTACCACCTGGGGACCTGCCGCCGCTGGTCGGGCTGGGCGTCACGAGGCACGAACGGGTGCGCCGCAGGGCGCTGCTGTTCACGGACGGGCTGCAGCGGACCGCGACCGGGCTGCTGTCGTGGGCCGAGTCGGCCGGGGTGGAGCTGCGCGGGCTCGATGTGCGCTCCGCCTCGCTGGAGGAGGCGTTCCTGAGCATCGCACGCGAGGCGAAGACAGCGGGGGAAGCGGACACGGGCACAGGCACAGGCACGGCGAAGGGCGAGGTGGCGGCGGCGCTGACGCGCGCCGAACTGACCCTGCTGGTACGGCACAAGGCGGTGCTCTTCACCTCGCTGGCCTTGCCCGTCGCCATGACGTACGCGATGCGGCCCGTCCTGGACGACATGGACCTGGACGCGGCGGGCCTCTCGCTCGGGGCGGTGATGATGCCGATGGCGGTGGCGTTCGTGCTGCTCTTCGGCGTCTACTCGTCGCTCGTCAGCGTCTATGTGGTGCGGCGCGAGGAACTCGTACTCAAGCGGCTGCGGGCCGGCGAGCCGGGCGACGTGGAGATCCTGACCGGGACGGCCGCCGCCTCGTTGGTGGCCGGGCTCGCCCAGTGCGTGGTGCTGGTGGTCGCGGGGGCGGCGGTCCTCGGCATGGAGATGCCGGCCGATCCGCTGCTGGTGGTCGTGGGCATCGCGCTGGGGCTCGCGGTCACGGGCACGATGGCGGCCGCGACGACGGCCTTCACCAAGACCGCCGAGGGCGCGCAGATCGTGATCCTGCCGATGATGCTCGTGTCGATGGCCGGGTCCGGGGTCGTCGTACCGCTGGAGCTGCTGCCCGACAAACTCGCCTCGGTCTGCGAGCTGTTGCCGCTGTCGCCGGTCGTCGAGCTGGTACGGGGCGGCTGGACCGGGCAGCTGGGGACGTGACGAGCTTCCGGCGGGCGTTCAGTCGGCGCTCGGCTGGGTCGTACGGGAGGCGACGACGAACGTGCTGCGGCACGGCGACGCGCGTACCTGCACGGTGCGGCTGACGGCGGACGCCGGGCACGCGGTGCTGGTGGTGGAGAACGACGGGGCAGGCAGAGCGCCGGCGGGCGTCGGGCCCGCCGGGGACGGGGCCGGATCGGGCCTGGCCGGGCTGCGGGAGCGGCTGACGGCCGTCGGCGGGACGCTGCGGGCGGGGCCGGCCGGCGACGGCAGGTTCCGGCTGACGGCCGAGGTGCCGCTGGCGCAGGAGGCGGCGCTGCGATGACGGATTTCCCAGTGGTGTCTCCTGCGGTTTCTCCCGCAGTGTCTCCTGCGGTTTCTCCCGCGGTGTCTCCTGCGGTGCGGGTGCTGCTCGCCGACGACGAGCATCTGATCCAGGGCGCGCTCGCCGCTCTGCTCGCGCTGGAGGACGACCTGATCGTCGTCGCCCAGGCGGCTTCGGGGCCGGAAGCGCTGGCGATGGCGCGTGCGCACCGGCCGGACGTCGCCGTACTGGATCTGCAGATGCCGGGCGCGGACGGTGTGAGTGTGGCCACAACGCTGCGGGCCGAGCTTCCCGAGTGCCGCTGCATGATCGTGACCAGTCATGGGCGTCCGGGACACCTGATACGGGCGCTGGCGGCGGGGGTGCGGGCGTTCGTGCGGAAGACCGTGAGCGCGCAGCGCCTGGCGGAGCTGATCCGCAGCGTACGAGACGGAAACCGTTACGTGGACCCGGAGTTGGCGGCCGACGCGATCTCCGCCGGGGACTCGCCGCTGACCGCGCGCGAGGCGGAGGTGCTGGAGCTGGCGGCGGACGGGGCGCCGGTCGCCGAGGCCGCGCGGTGGGCGGCGCTGTCGCCGGGGACGGTGCGCAACTACCTGTCGTCGGCCGCATCGAAGCTCGGCGCCGAGAACCGGCACACGGCGGTGCGCGTCGCACGGTCGCGAGGTTGGGTATAGTGGGCATCGCGCTTCGGCGCTTGCGGACGTAGCTCAGTTGGTAGAGCGCAACCTTGCCAAGGTTGAGGTCGCCAGTTCGAACCTGGTCGTCCGCTCAGAGTAAGAAGGCACAGTCAGAAGGCCCCGGTCACCCGACCGGGGCCTTCTGCGTTGCTCCGACGCTGTTTCTGCGAGCGGGGCCGCGCTCTGCGAACGGCCGTGCTCTACGACCAGGTCGTGCCGGTCAGCAGCTCGTACGCCTCAAGGTACTTCGCCCGGGTCGCGTCCACGACCTCCTGCGGAAGCGGGGGCGGCGGCAGCTCGGCCCGCCGGTCCCAGCCGGACGCGGTGGAGGTCAGCCAGTCGCGGACGTACTGCTTGTCGTACGACGGCTGGGCGTGGCCGGGCTCCCAGGTGGCGGCGGGCCAGAAGCGGGAGGAGTCCGGGGTGAGCACCTCGTCGGCGATGACCAGCCTCTCGCCCTCGTAACCGAACTCGAACTTCGTGTCGGCGAGGACGATGCCGCGCTCGCGCGCGATGTCGCGGGCCCGGTTGTAGACGGCGATCGTCGTCTGGCGCAGCAGGGCGGCGGTCTCGGCGCCGACCTGGCGGGCGACCTCTTCGTAGCTGACGTTCTCGTCGTGATCGCCGACGGCCGCCTTGGCGGCGGGTGTGAAGATCGGCGCGGGGAGTTCCGAGCCGTCGACGAGGCCCTCGGGGAGAGCGAGACCACAGACGGTGCGGGTCTGCTCGTACTCGCTGAGGCCCGATCCGGTGAGGTAGCCGCGGGCGACGCACTCGACCGGGACCATCTGGAGGGACTTGCAGATCAACGTGCGACCGGCCCAGTCGGCCGGGGCGGCGGCGGGCAGCTCGGTGGAGATGACGTGGTGGGGGACGAGGTCCGCGAGCTGATCGAACCACCAGAGCGAGAGCCGGGTCAGGACCCGGCCCTTGTCGGGGATCTCGGTGGGCAGCACCCAGTCGTACGCGGACATGCGGTCGCTGGCGACCATGACGAGGTCGCCGGCCTCGTTCTGGTAGAGGTCACGCACCTTGCCCATGTGGAGGTGGGTCAGGCCCGGGACCTGAAGCGGCTCGGGCTTTTCTACGAATCCGGACACGGTTCCTCCGCGTAGGTTGATCCAGGAGCGACTCTGATTCTCCCGTATGCGGGCCGTGCCCGTGGGGGCGGGGCGCGCCGTGACCGTGGGAGCGGGGCGTCGGGCCCGCGGGGGCCGGCTCAATAGCGCTTGCAGATGCGGTCGAGGAGGTTGGCGGTGGCGCGCTGGATGCGGGGGTCCACGTGGCCGGGCCGGTCGAGGGCGGGGGACCAGGCGAAGGTGCCGGACGCGAAGACGAGGGCGCCGCTGGGGGCCCGGTAGAGAGACGTCTCCTGGTGGCGCAGGGCGCCCTCGCCGTCCCGGTAAGGCGAGTGGGCGAGCAGGATGCGGCCCTCGTGCTGGGGCAGGGCGGTGCGCGGGAAGTAGCGGTCCGCCTCGCCGGCGACCAGGCCGTCGATCTCGTCGTTCTCGTGGGCGCCGGTCGCGTCCCAGAGCCAGTGGTCCGCGTTGCGCACGACCAGGGGGCTCGGCTCGGGGACCCGGCCGGCGTACTGGATGCCCATCAGCTGCTGCTCGGGCCGGTCGACCTCGCGCCACAGGGCCGGCTTGCCGGGGCCGCGGCGCTTGCGGCAGGTCAGCAGACGGTCGGGCGCGCCGGAGGGGGAGGGGCTGAGCTCGACCTGCCAGTACATGGTGTTGGCGGAGAGGAAGACCAGGGAGGTCCCTGCCTCACGGGCCAGTTCGGTGGTGCGGCGCATGGGGGCCGACCAGTACTCGTCGTGGCCGGGGAAGACCAGGCCCCGGTAGCGGGTGGGGTCGACTCGGCCGGCGTGCAGGTCACGGGCGTCGGCGTAGGCGAGGTCGTACCCGTACCGCTCGGCCCAACGGATGAAGTCGTACGCGTGGCCCACATGCAGGGGCAGGCCCGCGCCGGCGTACGGCCGGTCGAAGGAGATCGACGTCGCCGCGTCCTCCTCGCCGAGCAGGCGGCCCATGCGGTCCCAGGCGTGGTAGAGGCTGGCGCCGGTGCGGCCGTCCTCGGGATAGAGGTTGTACGACTGCCAGGTGACGTCGGGCAGGAGCAGGAGGAGGTCGGCGGGGTGGCTGTCGCGGACCGTGAAGGGGATGTGGGAGCGGTAACCGTCGGCGGTGGTGAGCACGGCGACGTACGCCCCGATGTTCCAGAAGTCCGGGATCTGGAGCCGCCAGGAAAGCCACCAGTGGTGGCAGGAGACGGTGCGGTCGGCGGTGAGCGGGGCGGGCTGGACGATGCCGGACAGGCGGGGGCTGGTGGTGATCTTCGCTGCGCCGTCGCCGCCGTAGTGGCCGATGCGGTAGATGTCGACGGAGAACTGCTGGGGCGGGTCGACGGTGACGTGGAAGTCGATGGCCTCACCGGGAGCGGCCGCGCCCGGCGAGGCGAACCCCTTGATCTGCTGGCGTACGTCGTCGGCGTTGCGGGGGCCGCCGGTGGGGGCGGAGCGGGGCTGCGGGAGCTTCACGCCGGTTACCGGGTCGACGTGCTCGGCGTACCAGGGGATGACCTGCCCGCTGTCACTGAAGTAGTGCTCGCCGCCGCGCAGCCACGGCAGCGGACCCTGGCCGAAGGGATCGGACACTGCATGCGCGAGGGCACCCGATTCCCAGCGCCGGATGTGCTCATCCCCCATGCCGCTTCCCTCCCTCTGGCCCCCGAGACAACAGTGACGCACCGCTTGTCAGCTACTGACCCCCAGCACATCACATAAAGCACGCACTCCGTCACCGTTCGTCGCGAATTGACGTGAACGGAACGATGGCGTCCGGTTGGGGCGGGTGGGCGTGGGGCGTTGGGGGCGTCGGTGGCGCGGTAGGGCGCGTGGGGCCTCCGCCGAGGCGCAGGCTGCGTTGGGGGCGGTGCCGTGCCGGGGCGTCTCCTCGGGTGCCGAACGTTCGGCGGGGTCGCGTTGTGCGGCCACTCTGCGTTCGACACCCTGCGGGGAGCGCCCCAACACGCCCCCCTCCCGGCACCTCGGGAAGCTGGGCGGGGTCCGCCAAGACGCGGGCGGCTACGCGGGCGGTGCCGGGGCGTCCGTCGCGGGGCCGCGCCAATCGCCGACCATCGGCCACGCAACCCACGCTGGGCCGGCACGCCGCACCGCCGACCCGACCCGAAGGGCGCCTCAGACCAACCGCACCGGCTTCTCCGGGCGCACCCCCACCTCCGCCAGCCACAACCGGAGCGGCTCCGCATCACCGTCCTCGACCAGGCGCAGAACACCCCCGCCGAGATCCGCCCGTCGCTCGCCGTCGACAAGAAGTACCGGCCCGTCCAGCCAGTCCAGTCCGGGCACCGCCCCCGCGGTGTCGACAGCGGCGCAGCAGACCATCGCGGATACGTGGTCGGCGAGCAGGTCGCGCCCGATGCGCGGTGGCTGGAGCGGGAAGAGGGGAAGGGCTCCGGTGTCCCAGAGCTCGTCGTCGCCGACCCCCGGCGGCACCGGCTCGGGAGCCGCGGCGTCTTCTCGGGCGACAGCCGCCCCGATCGCGGCAGCAAGCACCTCCGCCACAGCACTGGCCCCGTCCTTACTCCCAGCACCGACTTCGGCCTCAGCCCCGGCCAAGCCCCCTTCCGCCACCACACCGGCCCCGCGCTCCTTGCCCGGCCCACCACCGGCCCCCTCGGTCAACGCGCCGGCAGCCACAGCCGGGCTCGTTGCGCCCGGCGCATCGCCGGCTCCCGCACTGAGGTGGTCCACGACCCGGGCCAGCGTCGGCGTGCCCGCGCCGGAGCGGCGGATTCCCATCGCGTCCATGACCCGATGGAGCCGGGCGGCGTCCGCGCGCCACTTCCGGTCGACGATCTCTTCGGGGTACTGCTGCCAGTCCACCGGGGCCCACCCCGGCCCGGGCTCGGCCGGACCGCCGTGGAACAGACGGGCCGCGAGCAGGGATGCGGCCTCGTCGATGATGCCGGGCTCGTCCAGCAGGTCGCAGGCCGGACGCTCACCCAGCCGGGAGGTGAACCCCTCGGCCAGACGGTCACGGCGGGAAAGCTCGGTGAGCGCGGACACCACACCCGCGTCGAGGCGGGACGGCCAGCGGCCCATGCGCCAGGCGGGCAGCGCGACCCGGGTGAGCAGCCGGTCCCAGCCGGCGTACGCGAGGCCGACTTGCTCCTGGGCGACGATCCGCAGCCCGTAGTCCACGGTCTGCGCCCGCTCGGCCGCCGCCATGGCCACTCCCCGCTCCATTTCCGCCGCATGCACCCGGCAGCTGCGCAGCATCAACCGCGCGACCCAGCCCACGAAACCCAGCGCGATTCGGCTCACCGGTCCGCGCCCCGGACTCGACGCCACGGCCACGGCGGCGTCCAGCCCCCGTAGGAAGCGACGGGCCGCGGCTATGTCGGGGTGCGCGGAGGGGCCCGTACCGGCGACGACCGGGGCGAGGACGGCCCGCAGCTCCGCCACCCGCATCCACCACAGGAACGGCGAACCGATGACCAGCACGGGCGCGGGCGCGGACGACGACGCCGCCACCGACGCCCGGTGACTGACGTGCGCCTGGTGCGAGCGGTGCGTGCGGTCCTCCAGCCAGCTGTCGCAGTCAGGGGTGAGCGCTATCGCCGAGGGCGCCGGAACGTCCAGCCGGTCCGCCAGGTCGCGCACCAGCCGGTACAGATCAGGGGCGGATTCCTCGGCCACCGCGACGGTCGGACTCACCGCCGGTCTCGCCCGCGCGATCACGGCCGCGACTCCGGCGGCGACCAGCAGCACGACCACCGCGCAGCCCGTCACCACCCAGCGCGCCGTGTCCCAACTACCGCCGGCCGCTTGGCCCGTGGCACCGCCCACCAGCAGCACGACGGCGACGGCCGCGGGCAGCAGAGCGACGGCCAGCGCTGTGCCGCGCACACGCAGCACAGCCAGGGCCCTGGAGCGCGCCGACTGCGCGCCCATCACCACACCCACACCGGTACCGGACACGGCCGGACGTCACCCCCTTCGCCCTTCGACGGCTTTGCTCACTCCCCCACTGTGGCACCCACCACTGACATCGCAATGTCGGTGGGCCAAGTGCCGGAATGCTTGCGCCGCACCATAGTTGGGGCTGCGGCGACCGTCAGCCGGATAGCCCAGCGGTCACTCGATGGAATGGCTTTGGGGAAAGCTGCTGACACCGCTGGTCGCCCGAGGGGCGCCGGAGCAGGGTGCCCAAAGGGGCGTCCCGGCAGGTCAAAGAGGGCGGACGGCCCGCAGGCCCGGACCATCCGACTCGGTCAGGCGTTCGATGCCGCTTTCTGTGCGATGTCCGTCCGGTGCTGAGAACCGTCGAGTCGGACCTTCACCACCGCCGCGTACGCACGCTCCCGCGCCTGAGTGAGGTCGGCCCCGGTCGCGGTGACCGACAGCACACGGCCGCCGGCGCTCACCACGGCGTCGCCGTCGAGCCTGGTCCCGGCGTGCAGGACGTACGCGTGGGGCGCATCCTGGGCCGCGACCTCGTCGAGGCCCTCGATCCGGTCGCCGGTGCGCGGCGTACCGGGGTAGTTGTGCGAGGCGATGACGACCGTCACGGCGGCGTCGTCGCGCCAGTTCAGCGGGGGCTCGACGTCGAGGGTTCCGTTGGCGGAGTTGAGCAGCACGCTCGCGAGCGGCGTCTTGAGACGCGCCAGCACCACCTGGGTCTCCGGGTCGCCGAACCGGGCGTTGAACTCGATGACCCGTACACCGCGCGACGTCATCGCGAGCCCCGCGTACAGCAGCCCGGAGAAGGGCGTGCCGCGGCGGCGCAGCTCGTCGACGGTCGGCTGGAGAACGGTCTCCATGACCTCGTCGACCAGCTTGGGATCGGCCCACGGGAGCGGGGAGTACGCGCCCATGCCGCCCGTGTTCGGGCCTTCGTCGCCGTCGAGCGCGCGCTTGAAGTCCTGCGCGGGCTGCAGCGGCAGCACGGTCACACCGTCGGTGATGGCGAAGAGTGACACCTCGGGGCCGTCGAGGAACTCCTCGATGACCACGCGGTCGCAGGCCAGCGCGTGCGCCCTGGCCGCCGCGAGGTCGTCGGTGACGACGACGCCCTTGCCGGCCGCGAGACCGTCGTCCTTGACAACGTACGGAGCACCGAAGGCGTCCAGCGCCGTGTCGATCTCCTCGGGGGTGGCGCAGACGTAGCTGCGGGCGGTGGGAACGTTGGCCGCGGCCATCACGTCCTTGGCGAAGGCCTTGGAGCCCTCCAGCCGGGCGGCCTCCCCCGACGGTCCGAAGCAGGGGATCCCTGCCGCGCGCACGGCGTCGGCGACCCCGGCGACCAGGGGCGCCTCCGGACCGACGACCACGAGACCGGCGCCGAGCCGGGTGGCCAGCCGCGTGACGGCCGCGCCGTCGAGGGCGTCCACCGGGTGCAGCTCCGCCACCTCGGCGATGCCGGCGTTGCCGGGGGCGCAGTACAGCGCGGTGACGTCGGGATCGAGGGACAGAGAGCGGCACAGGGCATGTTCGCGGGCGCCGCCGCCGATGACGAGAACCTTCACGGGGCGCAGCCTAGCCCGCGCGGCGCGCGGGCCCTGACGGACTACTCGTTCGTGAACTCCTCCACGACCGTCGCGCCCAGCTCCCGCACGATCAGGTCGTGACCGGACAGCGCCGAGTCGACGAGGTCCGGGTCGTCCTCCTCAGGTACGTCGTCCTCGATGGCCACCGGCGGGCGCGGGGGCGGCGAGTCGGCGGCTCGGGAGGACGGGCCGGGGCCGGTGTCCGGCCGGGAGCCGTGCCCGGACGCGGAGCCCGAAGAGGCGTCGGGAGCGGGGCGCGACGGGGCGGAGGGCCGGGCGGCGGAGGGGGCGGCCGGGGCCTGCTGAGCGGGACGCGGGGCGGGGGCCGGAGCCGCGGCGGGCGCCTGGGGACGGCCACCGAACCCGCCGCCACCGCCACCGCCGTAGCCGCCTCCTCCGGCTGGCTGCGAGCCGCCCCCCGGACCGCCGCCCGCACCGCCGCCGCCCGCACCGCCGGACGGGTCGACGACGGACTCAACCTTCCACTGCACATTGAAGGACTCGGCCAGCGCCTGCTTCAGCACGTCCTCGCTGCCGCTGCTCGCGAAGTTGTCCCGCGCCCCGGCGTTGATGAAAGCGATCTGGAGTGTGGTCCCGTCGAAGCCGCTGACCTGGGCGTTCTGGCTGAGCAGGATCCAGGTGAAGCGCCGCCGGTTCTTGACGGCCTCCAGGATGCCGGGCCACATGCTCTGTACCTGTATGGCGCCCTGGGCGGCCGAGGGCGAAACCCCGCCCGGACCTGCGGCATCGGCAGGCGCCGCGACCGGAGCCGGGGCGGGCGCGGCCTGCGGTTCCGGCCGCCCCTGACCCGGAGCGGAGGCCGTGGGCCACCCACCGGGCCGGCGTCCCGCGTCCTGCTGACCGCTACCCCCTCCCGAACCCGGCCAGGAGCCCGGCCGCTGCCCGCCACCGTCGGCGGGTCCCGCTCCGGCATCGACGGCGGGCGGTGCGGGCTCGGCGGCAGCCACGGGTGCGGGCGGTACGGGTGCGGCGGCCGCGGGAGCCGCACCCGCGTTCCCGGCACATCCGTGCGCCTCGGGCCCCGGTACGTACCCCATCGCGGGTCCAGGAGCCGAAGTGGCCGGCATGAACCCGCCACCACCGCCCCCGCCGCTTCGCTCCAGGCGGTCGAGCCGTGCCTGGAGGGACCGCTCATCGTCGAACGCGCCGGGCAGCAGCACCCGCGCGCAGATCAGCTCCAGCTGGAGGCGCGGTGAGGTGGCTCCCCGCATCTCGGTGAGCCCCGTGTTGACCAGGTCGGCGGCACGGCTCAGCTCGGCCGCCCCGAACACCGAGGCCTGGGCCTGCATCCGCTCCACCACGTCGGCGGGGGCGTCGATGAGGCCCTTCTCACGCGCGTCCGGCACCGCGGCCAGGATCACCAGGTCCCGCAGCCGCTCCAGCAGGTCGGCCACAAACCGGCGCGGGTCGTTGCCCCCCTCGATGACCTGGTCAACGATTTCGAACGCGGCGGCGCCGTCACCCGCGGCGAACGCGTCCACGACCGAGTCGAGGAGTGAGCTCTGCGTGTATCCGAGGAGGGAGGTGGCCATGGCGTATGTCACACCGTCTTCGGCCGCGCCCGCCAGAAGCTGGTCCATGACCGACATCGAGTCACGCACAGACCCGGCCCCGGACCGCACAACCAGCGGAAGCACCCCTTCCTCGACCGGGATGTCCTCCTTGCCGCACACCTCGCCGAGGTAGTCGCGCAGCGTCCCGGGCGGCACCAGACGGAAGGGGTAATGGTGCGTGCGCGAGCGGATGGTGCCGATGACCTTCTCGGGCTCGGTGGTCGCAAAAATGAACTTGAGGTGCTCCGGGGGCTCCTCGACCACCTTCAGCAGGGCGTTGAAGCCCGCCGGGGTGACCATGTGGGCCTCGTCGATGATGTAGATCTTGTAGCGGCTGCTCGCCGGCCCGAAGAAGGCCTTTTCCCGCAGGTCACGGGCGTCGTCCACACCACCGTGCGAAGCAGCGTCGATCTCGATGACGTCGATCGATCCTCGCCCGTTCCTGGCCAGGTCCTGGCAGGACTGGCACACCCCGCAGGGGGTGGGCGTGGGCCCCTGCTCGCAGTTCAGACAGCGGGCCAGGATGCGCGCGCTGGTCGTCTTTCCACAGCCGCGCGGCCCGCTGAACAGGTATGCGTGGTTGACCCGGTTGTTACGCAGGGCCTGCTGCAGCGGGGCAGTGACATGCTCCTGCCCGATGAGCTCGGCGAACGACTCGGGACGGTAGCGGCGGTACAGCGCAAGGGACGACACGTATACGAGGTTATCGGGACCCACTGACAACTGTCCCCGCCCAACGCAAGCGCCCCCCACGCACCCGCCAGAGCCCACTTACCCTTGCTGCCTTCCGGCCCTGGGGGAGTTCGGTGAGATAGCGCCACGTGAGGGGCTGGCCCCCACACTAGCGGATCCCCCACCAGGAAAACGACCCGGGTCCGGGCCCCCGGCAACGGGTTCGCGAGCACTCCTCAACGTCTTGTATTGTTTGCGGCGGAGGATTCGCCTAGTGGCCTAGGGCGCACGCTTGGAAAGCGTGTTGGGGGCAACCCCTCACGAGTTCGAATCTCGTATCCTCCGCACCCGCCTGAACAGGCGAAACGAAGATCCCGGCCGCTTAAGCGGCCGGGATCTTCGGCATTTTCTGGTCTCAGTTTTGGTCTCATTCATTTCCGGCATTCACGACATTTGACCAGAGTGCGGCGAAGTGAACCTTCTCTTGGCGGCCGGCCGCCGTCAGGCCAGTGGGTAGCCCAGGGCGAGGGCAGCCTTGCGGAACCTCGGCAAGAGAACAGGGGAGACGGCCAAGTGGCGTTCGCCGAGTCGGGTGCATAGGGCCCGCAGGCGGCGGTCGTTGACGATGAGGGTTGCCAGGGCCTCGTCCGCGCACTCGATGAGATGGCTCTGCCCTGTGTCGCGGAGCCGGCCGGTGCGGCGGCCGACGTCGTCCAGCAAAGTGGTGACGGTCTGCGGCAGGGGGTGCGTGGTGGCCTGGTCCAGATAGCCGCGCAGCTCGTCCAGGGAAAGCCCGCGATCGAGGGCGTTCAGTAGGGAATCGGTGGTGAGAGTCCAGACCCGGTCGGATGTGCGGTCGGAGAAGGCGTCCAGGAGAAGTGCGTCGGCGGAGGGCAGCCCGTCGAGGGCGACGATGTCGAAGTTCGCCCGGACAGTGACCATGCCCGTCGGGACGGCCGGTGCCGGTATCGGTTCGGGAGTGTAGTCGCCGGTGAGGCCGACGGCATAGGCACCAAGGGGGTTGAGGCGCGCTGCGGCCAGGCCGTCGTAGCGGCTGAGCCGGTCAGGGTAGTCACCGCCCCAGTTGTGCCGGTAGTCGTCACGGGCACCCGGCGCGGGGACGTACTCCACATCGATGAGGCCGAGAGTGGCGGCGTACTCGAAGAACACCGCAAGGGTGTACCGGCCCTGGAGCAGGGACCAGCCGTGGTGGCCGTCGTAGCCGAGGCTGCCGTACTGGGCATCCTCCAGATACAGCTTCCACAGGGCGCGCTCATTACGGTGGACGGCGGGGTCGAGGCCGGCCGCACGCATATCCGTGAACAGGCCGTCGACGGACGTCCAAGCACCGGGTGTGAGTCCGGCCAGCGCCTGGCCAACGAGCTTGCGGCGCGGTTTAGCAGCGGTCAGGACGTTCGCCGCGCGCTGGCCCTTGATCTCCTCCACGCGGGAGAACTCGTCCAGGAGGCTGTTGTTCAGCCAGCGCCGCCAGAGCTGGGCGAGGATCAGGTGTGGCGGCCGGGTCAGTGCGGCCCGCCCGCGCGCGGTCGGCGTCAGCCGCCCGCCGGTGAGCTCGGCGAGGCCGCCCGCCTGGAGCAGCATCGGCCAGGCGAAGGCGGCGATGGCCTCGTGCGGGTAGAAGTCGCCGCCGTCCAAGATGTCACCAACCGCCGCGACGGTGGCGGTGCCGGGGCGGCGCGTCTTCTCACTGCACCGCAGCTTCCCTGCCGCGCACAGGCGCAACATCGCCAGCAGATTGGCCTGCGCCGCGCGCTCGGTGCACCGGACCTGCGGTGCGTCGGTGTGCCCTTGTTCCACTGTCCTCGTCCCGATCCCGTTCCAGTTCGCCCCCGCTCCTACAGGTGGGCGATATAGTGGTAGTTGCCGGTGCCGCAGGTGCGCTCCAGGGTCCGGACCACCTTGCGCGGGTCGTCGTAGGGGCCGGAGAGGTAGAACGGTTTGCCGTCCTTGCCGAAGCCGATGGCCGGCCGGTCGGCGGGCGGAGTGCCCAGGTGCACGGCAGCGTCAGCGAAGTCGGCTGCCGGTTCGAAGCCGAGGCTGCGGGCGTAGGCGACCGCGTCGTGCACGATCGCCTGTGCCTGCTCCACGCCGATCGACAACGGCGGGTGGCCGAAGGCCGAGTAGTACGTCGGTACGTAGCTGGTCAGGGAGCCGGCCCCCATCACCTCCGGGCCGGTCACGTTCTTCACCCCCAGGCAGTACACGTCCACCAGGAACCCGGTGACGGTCACCTTGCTGGCACGTTCCCGGCGGGCCAGCAGCACCTGGGCGAAGCCGCCCGTCTCCGAGTCCGGGTCCGGGTCCTGGCCAAGTCGGTCGGCCACCGCCCAGTCAGGGGCTTCGGCCACGTCCAGCCCCGCGCTCCAGCCCACGTTGACCCAGCAGCCCACTACCGGCCGCTCGTCCGGTGCGGTGTGCGCCTGTGCCGCCTCGGCGACCCGTCTCACCAGCGCGGCGGCCTGGGCCGGGCGCAACCCCAGCGCCCTCGCGATCTGCTTCGGCGCGCTGCCGCGCTCCCTCAACTCCCGAACCCGGGCCATCAGTTCCTCATCGTGCGTAGTCACCTTCACAGTCTGGCAGCTCCGCGTCACCACCGATGCCCAGTACAGGTTGCGCCTACCCTTTGCCATCCTGGACTCGTACGAGAAGCAGGACACGAACCGGAATGGGTGGATCAGCGTGGGTGAGGCAGCGGGCAGGACCGTCGAGCAGGTGCAAGCACTGGTCCGATGGGTCGGCGCGGGCCGCAGACTGACGCAGACCGGTCGTGTGACGCTCGCCGACGCGCGGGCACTGCTGGAGGTTCTGGACACCGGCGACCGGATGGACCCGGTGATCGGGGACCGTACATTCAAGACGAAATCCAGCGAGGAGCTGTACCACCTCACGCTGCTGGTCGAGTGGGCCAAGGCGGCCCGACTGCTACGGACCGCGGGCGGGCACCTGCTCCCGGTGAAGAAGAACGCCAAGCTGCTGGACCGCCCCGACGAGCTGCGTGGCGCGCTGTTCGCCGCGCTGCCCCGCATCGGGCCGAATGTGACGGTCTCCGGCTGGCTGGAGTCACTGTTCTCGCACGAGTACGACCGGGGCCTGCGGGCGTTGCTGTACACCCTGTACGCGGCCACAGCCCCGGTCCAGCTCAGTGACCTGTGCGAGGTGACGTGGCAGGCGATCAGCCCGCTGTACGTGCTCGACGACCTGTCCCCCGACCGCCTCCGGCATCTGCGCGCCGCCAACGACCACGACGTCCAACGGGCCCTGAAGGCCCTGGCCTCTCTGGATGCCGTCCACCTCACCGAGGACACCGCCGAACTGACCGCGGACGGACGTATGGGGACGGCCCGGCTGCGCGGCGAGCCGCAGCCCGGCGACCCGGTGCTGGGAATTCTCGTCGAGCTGGCCGACGTGGACGAACCCCGGGTATGGCGGAGGCTGCTGGTACCGGCGGCAATCCGCCTCGACCGGCTGCACTCAGTGATCCAGGCCGCGATGGGCTGGCAGAACTGCCACATGCACGCGTTCGCCCTCGGCGGTGTCCAGTACGGGCGACCCGACGGTGAGCTCGGCTTTCGCGACGAGCGCACCGCCGCTCTGACCGCTCTCCTCAAGCCGGGCACCCACTGCGTGTACACGTACGACTTCGGGGATTCCTGGGAACATCGCATCACCGTCGAACAGCATCTGACGGCCGAAGCAGGGCTCCACTACCCGCGCTGTGTGGACGGCGCCGGGGCGTGCCCACCCGAGGACTGCGGCGGCAGCCCCGGCTACAGCGACCTCAAAACGATCCTCGCCGACCCGGCGCATGGGGAACACCACACCATGCTGGCCTGGCTCGGGCTGCGGTCCGCCACGGAATTCGCCCCTGCCCGCTTCGCGCCGGACGAGGCCGACATGCGGCTGCTGCGCCTCACGACGCCATAAAAGCAAAGCGTCGTGCCCGGCCACCGGTCGCGGCGTGCACTGGTAAGGGGGCCGATACCAGGAGTATGGTCTCTGATATGGCGACTAAGAAGGTGACGGTGACGATCCCCGCGGATCTCCTCGACGAGATCCGCGCGGAGGCCGCAGAACGGGGCCTGTCGGCGTACGTCGCCGAGGCGCTGCGCTTCAAGCGCGACCGGGACCGACTGCGAGAACTGGCCGACTGGCTACAGGAGGAGCACGGACCAGTCACCGCAGACGAGCGCGCAGCAGCGTTCGAGGAACTGGCGGATCTCGACGCCGAGCACGAGCGCCGCCACGCCGCTGGAATGCACAATGCCGGAGAGGCCGCGTGAAGAAACGCGCCGGTGAGCACGGGCAGCCGCCACTGCGCATCTTCGTACTCGACTGTGAAGCCCTGTCCCTGGCCGTGCGCGGCGACCGGAAGATGATCGCCTGGCTCGCCCTCGCGGCCCGGGGTGAGGCCGAAGTGGTGACGTCTCCGATGACGCTGGTCGAGGCGTACGACGGCAGAACCACCGAGCAGCGCTGGGACTGGGTCCTCTCCCGGCTCAAAGTCGCCGACATCGGGAAGGACGAGGCCCGCCAGGCCCGCCGGCTCCTGGCCGACGCCAAGCTGCACGGCCACAAGTACGCGATCGATGCGGTGCTCGCCGTCATCGCGCGACAGCAGAAGGGGCAGGTCACCGTCTTCACCTCGGACGTGGACGACCTGGAACGGCTGGTCCCGGACTCCATCGTCGTCAAGAAGGTATGACCCGACGCTCTGGTCTCAATCCAGGTCTCATTCACCACCGTCCAGCACCGTCCGAAACATCAACACTCACTTGCTCCGCCGCAGGTCAGGACGGGTACGACCTCAGCCGGACGGGCATACGAACATTTGGAAAGCGTGTTGGGGGCAACCCCTCACGAGTTCGAATCTCGTATCCTCCGCACCCGCCCACCTGGGCAGATGAAGGTCCCGACCGCTGAGCGGTCGGGACCTTCATCGTTCCGTGGTTGCAGTTTTGGTTGCAGTAGGTGGTGCATCGGGGCCACGCGGCACCAGATCCTCCTCGGCCCATTCGGCGGCGCGTGATCGACTCCGCAGCACGCATGCAAAGGCAGCACCGGGCCGCACCCGCCCTCGGGTTCCTTTACGTCAGCAGAGCATCGCGCAGCTCGTCGTCCCGAAGCAGCGCGAGGACAGGCGCGTCAGTCTCAGCGAAAACGTTCCGGGCGGCGCCGGTGTCCACGTGGTGGAGGGCTGCCTGATAGACGTCAGCGAACGGCTGGTTTCGTATGCAGTACTCGGCAAACCGCATGTCCTTTTGGTTGTGCTCACCACGCGCCCGGTCCCAGGCGAGAAGATGCCCGGCGATCTTCACCCACGCCTCGGCCCTCGCTCTTGAGCGTTTGCCCTTGTTAAGGCCGCACACCTCGATGGTCCACACCCCCTTCCGGGAACCCTCTACGGGTCGATAGACGCCGCTGTCGAGCCATAGGGTGAGATGGTCGAACGGGTCTTCCCTCGTCGGGTCAACGAGCAGAGAACCAAGGAGCCCATCACTCTCGTGCTCCTCGCCCTTGTAACGCGAGTTGCAGGTGGAACAAGCAAGGAGCAGATTGGGCCAGTAGAAGGTGCGCAGGGCGCAGCGCGCCTTGGGGACCAGATGGTCGACCGTGTCCGCGAGCTGATCACCGCAGTACATACAGCAGTCGATCCCGGGGGCCATGTACTCCAGAGCTTCCCGCACCGGCACGTACACGTTCTGGCGGAAGGTATCCCGCTTCCACATGCGCTTCACGTGCTTCGGCCGTTCGGGAACCGGGGTGCCTGCGAGTTCCTCGGTCAACTTAAGAAGCGCGGTTTCCAGCTCTGCAGGCAGGCGTGGCCGCGTGATCTTAATCACGGCCCGCTAGCCTCCCCCCTTCTCGCTCCTAGATCCAACTCTCCCAACCGGGTGGACTGGGAACTCGCTAGTTCTCTGCGCAGCTCACGGAAGCGACGCGTCATCGCCTCGTCTGCCTGCCCAGTCGCGACCTCGTACTCCAGGTCCGCCAGCTCCTCTCGCATCTCCTCGGCCCTGCGCGAGAACGGCGACTCGAGCCCAAAGAAGTCCGACAAAACCGCATCGTCACCGGTGCCGTAGACGACACGTCCGAAAAGCTTGTCGTCCACCACTGCGGGCGGGACTTGCTCGTTCGGCCCTGGGAGCCTGATCAACCCACCCGGGTCGGCGGCCTGGCAGATGTAAGGGCTGTGGGTGGAGACGATGAACTGCACAGCGGGAAAGTGGGCCTTGAACCACTCGCCGATGCGCTGCTGCTGCCAAGTCACATGAAGATGAGCATCGACTTCGTCGATCAGGACGATCCCCGAGTGAGGCAGATACGGCCGGCCGTTATTCTCGCGAAGCTCCAACGTTCCGTACGCGGCGTACATCTGCCGTACGACGTCCAGGACCAGCGCGGTGACCGTACGAAGGCCGTCGCTCATGCGCCGCAGGGCGATAAGAGGCCCCTCGCCGTCGATCCGGCGCAGCCACAAGCCGCGTGAGGTGACCTCCTCGACGCAGTAGTCGCCAGGCAACAATCCGTCGTTGAGAAGGGCGAGGACCGACTCGAGTAGGCGACCAACTCCCGCTTCGCCCTCCATCTGGCGCATACGCACGGATACGAGCCAGTCGACCGACTCCGTGAGCGCCGACTCTTCCTGAAAGAGAGTCCGCAGGGCCTCGGCTCGATCAAGAGTTTGGGGGTTGCGTTCCCGCAGCACCGTGCCGCTCAGGCGTCTGAAGGGTCCATATGTGTGAGCGATCACGAAATTCCCCAGGTGAGGCGGGTTCCGCGTCACGTAATTCCCCACCCCCGCGGTCACGTAATTCCCCATGGGGACGACGGACGCAGCGGGTAGTGGTCCTGGCCGTCGAGATGACGGACGCTTCCTCGATCAGTGGTTCGAGGTCGAGGGAAGCGCACGATGGCAAGGAGAACGTTCAACGTGGTCGATGTGACCGAGATCTATGTCCACTGGTACGCGGGCCGCTCCAAGAGCGAGCTGGCCGCGTCGCTGGGACTGGACCGCAAGACGATCAGGAAGTACCTGGCCCCGGCGGAGGCCGCCGGGATGGCCCCGGGCGGGGCGGCGATGGCCGCGGAGGACTGGGCCTCTCTGATCAAGGGCTGGTTCCCCGAGCTCGCCGATGCCCGGTTGCGGCAGGTGACCTGGCCCGAGATCGACAAGCACCGTGATTACATCAAGAGCCTGCTGGGGACGGTGACCGTCGCCACGATCCACCAACGGCTGCGGGACGAGAACGAGTTGGTGGTTTCGGTGTCGTCGCTTCGGCGGTGGATATCGGCGACGCTGCCCGAGGAGACCCGTCGCTCTCAGGTCACGGTCCTGCGCGACGAGATCGAGCCGGGGCTGGAGGCTCAGATCGACTACGGCTTCCTTGGCCAGTGGATCAACCCGCGGAGCGGGAAGCGGCACCGGATCTGGGCGTTCGTGATGGTGCTGCCGTGCTCGCGGCACATGTTCGTCCGCCCGGTGATCCACCTGGACCAGCACTCCTGGACCGAATCCCACGTCGAAGCCTTCAGATTCTTCGGCGGCGTCCCGCAGCGGCTGGTGCCCGACAACCTGAAGACCGGGGTGGACAAGCCCGACCTCTACGACCCTAAAATCAACAAAGCGTATGCCGAACTCGCGGCCCATTACGGTGCGTTGGTAGATCCAGCCCGCGCTCTGAAGCCAAAAGATAAACCGCGCGTCGAGCGCCCTATGCCCTATATACGTGATTCCTGGTGGCGGGGCCGGGAGTTCTTCTCGCTCGAGCAGATGCAGGCCGAGGCCATCCGGTGGTGCACCGAAGTCGCCGGTCAGCGGCAGTGCCGCCCGCTGGGCGGGGCCGCCCCGGCCTCGGTTTTCGAGGCCGTCGAGGCGTCCACGCTGCTGCCGCTGCCGAAGACCCCGTTCGTGCTCGCGAAGTGGTCGACGGCCACCGTCGGCCCGGACATTCACATCAAGGCCGGCCGCACCCTCTACTCGGTGCCGTGGAAACTGATGGGCAAGCGGGTCGACGTCCGCTCGACCGCGACCTTCGTGCAGGTCTTCCACGACGGCGAACTGGTCAAGACCCACGGGGCACTTGAGCAGGGCAAGCGCACCCATGCCAGCGACTACCCGCCGGAGAAGATCGCTTTCCACATGCGGACCCCGACCTGGTGCCGGACCCAGTCCGCGCAGGTCGGCACGGCCTGCCGCGAGGTGGTCGATGGGCTGCTGGAGGTCAACGCGCTCTATCGGCTCCGCGCCGCCCAGGGGATCCTCGGCCTGCGCAAGAAGTACGGCGAGGGCAGGCTGGAGGCCGCCTGCGCCAAGGCGACCCTGGTCGGCGACCCGTCCTATCGCACGATCAAGGGCATCCTCGTCGCCGGCACCGAGACCGAGCCGGCCCCCGAATCCTCCGGCGATGGCGGAGCCGCCGCCTTCCTGCACGGACCTCAGCGGCTCTTCGCGACCGCGACACCCCCCGACATGACGAACGACGACCGTGATGACCACCGTCACGAAGAAGGAGTGGCGTGATGAGCATCATGGACACCGCCCTGCGGGACGCGCTTCGCGCGCTGAAGCTCTCGGGCATGCTGGAAACTCTCGACGCCCGCCTCTCGCAGGCCCACGGCGGCGAGCTCGGCCACCTGGAGTTCCTCCAGATCCTCTGCCAGGACGAGATCACCCGCCGGGAGACCGTCGCCTTCCAACGGCGCCTGACCCGGGCGAAGTTCGAGCAGCAGGTCACCTTGGAGGAGTTCGACTTCGCGGCCTCCCCGAAGATACCCGCGGCCCAGGTCCGCGACCTTGCGGCACTGCGCTGGCTGCACACCGGCGAGTCCGTAATTTTGTTCGGGCCGGTCGGCGTTGGGAAGACACACGTCGCCCAGGCACTCGGACATATGGCGATCCGCCAGGGCGCCAACGTCCGCTTCGCCAAGACCAGCCGGGTTCTGGCCGACCTGGCCGGCGGCCACGCGGACCGCACCTGGGACCGCCGACTGCGCGAACTGGTACGGCCCGACGTGCTCATCCTGGACGACTTCGCGATGCGCCAGCTGACCGCGGCCCAGGCCGACGACCTCTACGAGCTGGTCTCCGAGCGGCAGGGCCGGTCGCTGATCCTGACCAGCAACAGGGCGCCGAGCGACTGGTATCCGCTCTTCCCCAACCCCGTCGTCGCCGAGTCCCTCCTGGACCGGCTCATCAACACCAGCCATCAGGTGATCATGAACGGTCCCAGCTACCGCCCCAACAAGCGGCCCCGCGCAGGCGTCACCGACAAGACAAACAAGCCCTCGATCAAGTAGACATGGACGAGGCCAGGACCTGGGGAATTACGTGACGCTGAGCCCGGGGAATTACGTGATCGTCCACAATATGCCGCGTAAAACCAACCGTCAGGAGGCGACGGCGACCACAAGAGGCGTGTGGCCTTGGTGCGAGAGACGAAGCGCGCCCGCGTCGGTGGCTCATCTTGTGGAGTAATCGGCTCCCGATCCGGTCCCCATTCGAGCGCCACCTTGAGCCGTTCGGACGGTCTGGGAGCACCCAGGTCGGCATCTGGGTCGGCGCGGAAAGTTAGCTCCAGCTGGCCACGCGCCAACCCGTACGAGAGATGGTCCTCAATCTCATTGTCCAGCCGACTGGCCCGCTCAGTGGCTGTTGTTCTTTCGAGTGTGATCGGCTGGTTTCTGCAGGTCAGGCATAGGTGCCCCGGTGGTGCGGCAGAACTGTTCCAGCATGTTGCTGCCGAGAGGGAGGATGTTGCCGATGCCGTCGGTGATGGGACTGTTGGAAGCCGAAGAACGTGCCGCTCGGCGGCGGGTGGAGGCGCTGCGTGAGCAGACGGACCGGCTGCTGGCTGAGTTGCACGAGTCCGAGACAGACTGGCAGGAGTTGGTCATCGCCCAGCAGCGGGTCGGCCGGGTCCTGGCCGGGCAGCATCAGGACGACGCTGCTGGCCCCGCCGGCGAACCGGTCGGGCAGGCGGTAGGAGAGCCTGAAGTTCCCGTCGTGGTGAGCGAGTTGGGCCCTTCGGCCGTCGTTGCCGCGCGGCCCGGATCGATCTTGCCGCCGTGGAGTCCTGGTGCCGATCCTGGAGCGCTCGCGGTGGACTACCAGCGCATTCTTGCCGTTCTGGCCGACGCCCGGCACCGCGGTGAGGAGCCCATGGCCTGTAAACAGATCGCTACCGCGATGGGCATCGAGCTGACACCGTCGAAGATCGAGGGAGTGGTGCGTTCCCGGGCACGCCGCCTGGCAGAGCGCGGCTGGCTGGCCCAGGCATCGGCGGGGAAGTTCACCCTGGCCGGCGGGCCAGCCGGCGCCGCATCAGCATGACCATCGACCAGTAGATCATCGTCTCGGACGAGTAGGTGCGCCGCTCGTAGTCACGGTCCAGGCGGCGGGTGCGGCACAGCCACGCGTTGGTGCGCTCCACTACCCAGCGGCGCGGCAGGATCTGGAAGCCTTCCGCGTCGTCACTGCGTTTGACGATCTCAAGGACCAGGCCGAGTACAGCCGCGCACCACGACACGAGGAAGCCGGTGTATCCGCCGTCGGCCCAGATCAGCCGGATGCGGTGGTGGCGTGCGCCGGCCTGTTGGATCAGGCGCTGGCCGGCGTCGCGGTCCCCGACATCGGCGCCGGTGACAGTGACGGCCAGCAGCATGCCGATGGTGTCGGTCAGCAGGTGGCGTTTGCGGCCGACCGTCTTCTTGTTGCCGTCGTAGCCGGAGGTGGCCGCTGGAACGGTGGGGGTGGAGCGGATGGTCTGCGAATCGATGATGGCGGCGGTCGGCTCGGGGTCGCGTCCGGCGTCCTCGCGTACTCGTGCGCGCAGCCGGTCGTGCAGCTCGATGGTCAGTCCGCGGTCCCGCCAACGGTGGAAGAAGGCGTAGACGCGGTCCCAGGGCGGGAAGTCGATGGGCATCGCACGCCATTTGATGCCGCCGTCCAGGAGGTAGAAGACGGCGTCGAGCATCTGGCGGTGGCAGTAGGACTCCGGGCGTCCGCGCCGGCTCTCCAGCCAGGCCGGGACGGGCATGGCCGCACGCAGGATCGCCCACTCGGCGTCGGTCGTATCGGAGGGATAGCGTGCTGCCCGGTCAGGGTGGTCGCCGGCGTTCCCGAACCGGTGGGCCAGGCAATCGCACCGCGACACGCCGGAGTTGGACGTCATGGCCGCGAGCGCGACAGACTGGAGCACCAGGGTCTCCTCCTGCTCGTTGGACTTCGACATCCCCGAGCTGTGCAGGAGACCCTGCTTTCATGCGCGGACCGCTAAATGATCATCCGAAGGTGGATCCGACTGGCATCCCCGTTCGACCGTCAAGCATCCCGACCGAATGAGCAACAGCCAGTCAACCCTGAACCCCCCGCGCCAGTGATCAGAGCGGAGGGATCGGCGTCCTGGATGAGCGGCGGCACCTCACTGAGACTGAGGCGGGCCGTGGAGGTGGGGTGGATCACCGCCGCATGAGGTTGATCGGCGTCACGGAGCCAACCGCGTGCGGTGGCCGCAACGAGGACCGCTTCAGGACCGGCGGACGCTGCGGCGCACTGTCCGCATGCGTCGAGTGCGAGGAGAAATTCGGTGATGACCTCACCCGGTGCGTCGCGGGTGAAATAGGCGGACCAGTCCGCAGCCGGGCTGCTCGCGTCCGAGCGGGCAGAGACCTGCCACGCGATCGGCAGCCCACCTAGGTAAAACGGCTCGTCCGGCAATACCCACTGCGCCCACCGAAGCGCGTCGGGACTGATGTGCAGGACCGTGCTGCGCAGCACCTGAAGGTCCTCCAGCGGCTCATCGAGCTCACGCCGCCCTCGAACGACTGTCAGGCTCGTCCAGCCGAAGCTGGCGAGACTGTCGGCGACGGCATCGTAGAGACGACCGTCGTCGCCGGCCAGGTGCCGGGGACTGACCCAGTACGCCGGAGGGGTGCCGCTCGCAAGGGACGGATCGAATGGGAGATGCGGATTCAGGAGCGCCTCCAAGGGCATGAGGGTGGATCTTCTGCCGCGGCGAAGCGGGCGGAACGCCGACGGCCGGGGGCCGACACAGCAGAGCCATCGGCGGTGGGATGCGGGTTTACCAGAGCCCCACCCCTGCTCCGAACCACGTGGCCTGAAGATCTCCGGGAAGGTCATTTACGTTGACATGCCTTTCCCCTCGTTGCCAGTCTTTCTGCGGGCTTTCCTGTCTGCCCCCGGCGAACTGGCTCGAATTCTGGAAAGAATCATCCGTTTCAACGGCACTTGCCGTAGTCGAATCCGATACATGAGCGCATGACCTGCCCGGTTACGGCACCGAGGTGAGCTGAGATTGGCGGTCCGGGTGGGCGCGGCCAAGGCAATCCGTTCCCATGGGGTGCTGTCATACGCGAGGACAGGAAATGGCAACGGCGGTGCCCACTACGAGTGGGCACCGCCGTTCGCTGACCTCAGCTGTCGATACGGGCGACCTTCCGGCCCACCTTGAGGTACAGATCGGCGCCTTCACTGCTCTCGGCCTCGGCCAATGCGGCGGCGAGGGTCTGCTGTACCGCGCTTTCGGGGAGCGTCGTGCTGTACTGGTCGGCGTTGCCGGTCTCGCTGATCAGCCGAAGGCCGTCCTGCTTGGCGATACGGCGGACAGCGGAGGAGCTGGGAGCGAAGTCCAGTACCTGACTGATCAGCTGGCCCAGCGTGGTCTCGGCGTGCTCCTTGAGAGAGACGACCGGGAGGTTCTGCGCGTCACCGAACGAGCGCTTGGAGAAGCGGGCGGTGAACTCCGCACGGGCTGCCTCGGCGGCCTCCAGGCCGTGGACGGCCGCCACGACCTCGCTGGCGAGGATGCGCTTGACGGCCATGGGGTGCGCGGTGCCGTCTGCCAGCCGCTTGGAGACCAGCTGGATCTCGTCGTCCGTCCACTCCGTGAGCAACTTGAGGTAGGACTCGGTGACGTGGTCGGGGATGGACATCAGACGGCCGTAGATCTCGTCCGGGGCGGCGGAGAGGCCCACGTAGTTGCCCTTGGACTTGCTCATCTTGGAACCGGTGCCGTCGGTACCCTCAATGAGAGGGGTGGTGATGACGACCTCGGGGGTCTGGTCCCTGATTTCCATGACCTTGCGGCACATCTGAAGGTTAAGGAGCTGGTCGACACCGCCGAGTTCGACGTCGGCGGTGATGGCGACCGAATCCAGTGCCATGACCACGGAGTAGACGAACTCCGCGACCGACAGGCCGTCGCCGGCGGCGAGCCGGCTGCGGAAGTCCTCGCGCTGGAGGGACATGGAGACCGGTACGCGGGCGAGAATCTCCACCAGCTCAGGCAGGCTGACCTTGTTGAGCCACTCGCCGTTGAAGCGCAGGTCGGCTCGTTCGAAGTCGATGAACGGGGTGACCTGGGCCTGGTAGCCGGAGAGGTTGGCCGCGATGTCGGAGTCGGTGAGCGGCGGACGATCGGAGGAGCGTCCGGACGGGTCGCCGATCTTCGCGGTGACGTCGCCGATGATGAACACGACGTGATGGCCCATGCGCTGGAACCGGCTCGCGATGATGATGGGCACCGAGTGGCCGAGGTGCACGTCCGGCGAGGTCGGGTCGATGCCGTATTTCACGATGAACTGCCGGCCCGCGGACTGCGCAGCCGTGATCTTGTCGGCGAGGGTGGAAGCCGACGGGATCACGTTGATGGCGCGGCCTTCGACCAGAGCGGCCTGCTCCTGGGGGGAGAGGTCCGACAGGTCCAGGGAGCGCCGCGTATATGTCTCTTCCAGGAGCCGGGCGACCGTATAGTCCGCGGCCAGGTCCGATCCAGAGAGGATCTGCATGGCGCGGGTTACGGACTCGCTGAGGCGGCTCATGATGCCTGTTCGCTCCTGGGTTGGATCACTGGCGGGGCCAGTAGAGAGGGGAAGCGGCGATTTTATCACCGCTGGTCACGCCCTCGTATTTGAATGATCACTTTCGGTGTCCCCGGCTCCGCTGTTATCGAGCTCTCGGAGCGGCGCTTGCGGGTGGCCGGTCACCGCGCTGGCGACCGCCCTCAGCCAGGGGCGGGGCGGTGCGCAAGATCGGATGGTGCCGGCCAGCATGGCGGCGAGCGGGCGCCAGCAGGCGTGACGGTGTCCGGTCTGTATGTACGCCTCGACTCGGTGTCCGGCGGCTTGGGCATGGAAGTGGTGGGCCATCCCGCGCAGGACGCTGGCGGTGGTCCAGGTCGGGGGCTCCGCGGCCATGGAGCGCAGTCGGATGGCGAGTGCGGTACAGACGTCGGCCCGATAGCGCTGGGAGACCCCGGGGGTACGGCGGTCGGTCATGTTGTGCGCGTGGACGCGGTAGTGGACCAGGGGCACGGGGAGAACTCGGCCGTGACCCGCGTGACGCAGGGCGTGGAAGAAGATCTCGTTGACGACGGGCAGCAGCGTGAGAGCGGCCTCCCGTTGCACGAGCAGGGTGCTGGTGTTTCCGCCGGGATGAGGATCGGCGACGAGTGGTCGGCCGGCTGCGTCGACGACGTACTCCCAGTGCTCGATGAGGAGACGGTCGCCGGTGATCGCCTCGGCGCACGTACGGAGCTTGGCGGGGTGGAACCAGTCATCGGCGTCGAGCGGGGCCACCCAGTCGCCGTCGGCGAGGAGGAAGGCGTCAGTCAGGGTGGGGCCGAAACCCCGGGAGTCGCGGCGGACGATCCGGACGCGATCTCGGTAGCGCCGGCACACTTTCGCTGTCTCGTCGGTGGAGCCGTCGTCGATGACGATGATCTCGTGCAGGACGTAGTCGCCGGGTTCCTGGTCGAGGCAGCTGGTGATGGCACGGTCGAGGTAACAACCGTAGTTGTGGCACAGGATGACGCACGAGATTCGGGGCGGCGTGGTCATCGGCCACCTCCGTACACATCGGCGTAGGCGGCGAGGATCGCCTTGTGTTCCTGAGCGCGGTGCTCCAGGAAGGTGCGGTCGAGTCGCCGAGGACCAGAGCCCGTGCGGGAGCGGGCGTTCTCGACAGCCGCGAGGAAGCGTTCGCCGAAGAGGTTCGGGTGGCCGGTCGTCCAGTCGAACCATTCTGGTTCGGTGACGAGTTGCCCGTGCTGCCGGTACTGCTCGGGCAGATGGCCGATACGCGAGCACACAGGGAGCAGGTTCAGGTCGAAGGCAAGCTCCAGCTGTCCGGAGTGGCTCCCCCAGAGGTAGGGGAGCAGGAGTACGTCCGAGGCGAGGCCCGCGTCGGTGACCTCCTCGTCCGTGGGGTAGGGGCGCATGGACAGGCGGATGCGTGGATCGTGGCGAGCCGTCTCCAGGAGGAGGGGGACGGGGCTGCCCGGAATGAAGTCGGCGGGGCTGAAGGCGCGCAGGAGCAGCCGGAGGGTGCTGTCGGGGTCGGTGACTCCCAGGCTCCAGTTGACGACGGGGGAGAGTTGGTCCCTGCTGGGGCGCGAGGCGCCGAACATGAGGAAGCGAGCTGAAGCGGCGGCCTGCTCGCGCTCCCGGCCGCGGAGCGCCTCCGGAGGTACGACGTAACCGTGCGGAACGACGGTGGCCGGCGGGGCAGCGCCGAGGATGTCGGCCATCTCAGTGCGGGAACTCTCCGTGAGGAAGACCCAGTGGACGTCCGCGCTGAGGAGAAGCCGGAGCCGTTCGGTGAATGCGGATACATCGCCGTGCATGGAGTGGGTGTCGTGGGCGGTGAAGACGACGCGGACTCCGGATTCCGCGCAGGCGTCGAGGAGGCGTTCCAGAACAGCCTTCTCCTCGATGTCGATGTGGTGGAGGTGGAGCACGTCGAGCCAGGTGAGCGGAGCGTGGGCGAGGAGCCCCGTAGCGGTCACCGCTGCGGGAACGACGGCACCGGAGCTGATCTCGGTGCCGTTGAGGATGTGGAAATCGGGTCCGTGCAGTTTGCGCGCGTACGGGGTGCGGGCCGGGACGTGGACGACGCGCAGTCCTCGGCTGGGCGAGAAGGTCGTGGTCACGGGTTCTCCTTCCCGAGACCGACGACGACCAGCTGCGTGGAAAGCCCGTTGGACACGTCGTCGCTGCGGGTCAGCCCCGCGTAGTGGATCTCGAAGCCGGAGGCGCGGAGCAGTGCCTGGAACTCGTCGCCGGCCCACTCGCGGACGTGACTGGGGTTCCGGGGAGGGCCGGGCGTTTCGTATCCGCTGCGGAACTCGCGCGCCGGAGTGGAGAAGACCGCACAGGGGCTTCCGGCGGCGAGCAGTCCGCGTACCAGGGCCAGGAGCGGGCGCGGGTCGAGTACGTGTTCCACCACGTCGGAGCAGACCACAAGGGAACGCTTGATGACTGCGGGGCCGAGGGGGAGGGTGCGGGTGGTCTCCAGATCCGCCTCGATCCACTCGCCGAAGTGCTGGTTGGCGCGGCACCAGCGGAGGTTCTCGCCGACGTCGACCCCGACGAAGGACCAGTCGGGGTGCATGGAGGCGAGGGACGCGAGCTTGCCGGCACGGCCACATCCGATGTCGATCAGCGCGTCGCAGCCGAGCTGCGCGGCGCGGGCGGCGGCGTAGGGGTAGACGTCGGGCTGCCAGACCGTGGCCTCGTCGGTCTCGTCGGCGAAGTACTCCACGCTGTCGCGGCTGCGGTACCCGGCCCGGATGAAGTACGAGGCGGCGTTGCCGAGCGGAAGGGTGGAGAGCACAGGTGCGGTAGGCATGTCAGGGCTCCGTCCGTCACTTCGGCCAGTGGGCGAAGAGGGTGATCAGGCGTTCGACGAGCTCCTCGCGCAGTACCCGCCACTCGGGGGAGCCGATCCTGCGGGCCGCGGCGGCGCGGTCGTAAGAGGCGCCGTCCACCTCGGGCAGACAGGCGTACATCTGAAGCAGAGCCGAGCCCTCGTCCTCGTCCTCGCCGGACGTGTCGCGGTCGCGGTCGCGGTCGCGGTCGCCAGAGATCAGGGCCCGGATGTCATCGGCGGGCATCGATGCGTCGAGGCCGGAGCCGGGGATGCTCTTGCTCATCTTCGGCAGTCCCCCGAGGCCGGGGATCATCTTGGTGTAGATGCCGGACAGCCGGTCTGCGGGCAGGCCCCAGCGTGCGGCCCCGCGTCGGGCGAGCGCCACGTACTTGTGCTCGTCGACGCCGAGCGAGACCAGGACGTGCCGGCCCTCGGTCAGCAGCTGGACGAAGTCGGCGGCCATGAGGAGCGTGGCCTGCTTCATGCCGTAGGTGAGGCCGTCGAAGACGCCGTGATTGCGGTAGAGACCGGAGAGGTCCTCCTCGGCCCATTGGAAGTCCTCGTCGTCCAGGTGGCGGGAGAGGAGGAAGGCTGTGGCCAGGACATCGGTGTGGCCCTCCTGGCGGCGCAGTACGCCGCGCTGCTCGTCGAACCCGAGACGGCGGACGAACTCCTCGTACTGGTCGGCGGTGCGGCGCACCTTGTCCAGCGGGGTACGGCGGGCGTTGTACGAGTCCAGGTCGCCGAGCACGATCTGCACGTCGAGGCCCTGCTGCTGGAGCTTGACGGCGCGCAGGAGCTGGAAGAGGGTGCCGGCGTGCGGCGGTCCGCCGAGGCCGACGCCCGTGGTGACGATGGCGGGCTTGCCGGCCGCCACGGCCACGGCGAAGTCGAGGGCGCCGGTGTGACACATCCACTTGGTGCGGAGGTCGTCCGGGCTCATCCCGGCCAGAGCGAAGTCGATGGTTCCCAGGCCGAGGCGCTCGTACCGGTGCTGGTCGATGACGTTGTCGTAATAGGCCGTGTCGAACTTCATGCGGACGTCTCCTCGGGTGTGGTCGGCGCGGTGCGGGAGGGATCGGCCTCGCGAAGGGCGAAGGCATGGCGGACGAGGGACTCGAAGCCGTCGTCCAGGAGGTTGCCGAGCTCGGTGTTGCGGGGCGCGGCCACGCTGCCGAGGTCGGCGGTGACCGTGCCGTCGCCCAGGACCCAGACTCGGAAGGGATAGGCGTCGTCCGGCTCGCGGGTGGGCTGCGCATAGACCGGCAGATCCGGAACGACATCGCGTACGCCGTTCACCGCCTGGACGAATTCCTCGCGACTGAATCCGTAGATCCCGGCCTTGCGGGAATTCGCCCGCCCGATCGGCCTGTACTGGGAGATCAACCAGTACTCGACCGGGGTGGCCTGGGCGTAGTCGGCGATTCTCCCGGCGAGCCGCGGGAGTTCGGCGAGTGAGGCAGCTGTGGTGAAGGTGTTGAAGGCCAGGCGCCGATGGTCGGCGATGAGCATGGCCGTGTTGGCCTGGAAGCGGTCGAAGTAGCCCTGCCCGCGGAACCAGTCGGCGCTCTCCGCGTCAGGTCCGTCGATGGCCAGGGAGTACACCGTGACGTTCTCGCGCAGGCCGGGGTAGCGGTCCTTGAGGAGAAGGCCGTTGGTGTGCAGGTTCGTGTCGAAGCCGCTGCCGTGCGCGTGCTGAAGGGCGGGCTCAAGGTGGTTGTCGTACGGCATGACCGGGTCCCCGCCGGTGAAGACGATGCGGTGCGCTGAGGACTCGGCTCGGATGCGGTCGATCACCTGGGCGATGACCGCGGGGGTGGTGGTGACCCGGTTCCGCTCGCGGTAGCAGAAGCGGCACACGCCAGGGGACGCGGTGGCCGGGGCCAGGTCCCACGCATTGCAGTCGGTGTTGAGCACCAGGTGGACGATGCCCAGCTCGTCGCGGGTCAGCACGGGATCTCCTCCTTGCGTGACGTCCGGGCGGAGGCGGCCCCGTACGCGGCCGTCGGCAGAAGTCCCTCAAGCGCGTGCGGGCAGCCGCCGGTGAGCCTGATGAAGCACCGCAGGGTGCCGAAGGCCGCGTCCGTGCGCAGGATGGCTTGCGCGGTGGCGAGTCCGGCTCGGAGGGTGGGGGCGGCTTGGCCGGCCACCATGAGCAGAGCCGCGTTGAGGGCTACGGCGTTGCGGGCCGACGAGCTGCCGTGGCCCGCCAGCACGCTGACGGCGGCGGCCACGTTCTCGTGGGGATCGGGCCGCTGGGCGATGGAGCGCAGGTCCCTGGGCATGGCCGGCGCGGCAAGGCGCACCTCCCGGGGCAGGGACGAATCGCCGAGCCCGTCTCGGATGCGGCTGGTACGCACCGTGGCGCCGGGCAGCAGCTCGTCTACCTGCAGGGCGCCGTCGGCGGACGAGTTGACGACGGTCACGTCCGCCAGCCCGAGCCGGGCGAGGAGCTGCGCGGAGACGTCGACGGCGGGGTGCGAGAGCCCGTACACGTAGGAGGAGCAGACGACTGGGCTGAGCAGAGCGGGAAAGGCCAGGCTGAGTGCGTGCACGGCTTGGAACCGGCCGCCGTATCGGCGGTCGAATTCGGGTACCCGGTGCTCGATGGAGAAGAATCCGAACCCGCACTCGGCGGCGATGCCGACCATTTCGTCGTGCGGCACCGCGTCGCAGCCTGCGCCCACCAGGTCGATGAAGTCCCGTGAGCCTGTCTTCGACGAGGCGCTGCGCGAGCCGAGCTTGGCGATGTGAGCGCCGCCGGTGGCGGCGACGAAGGCCGCGGCGGAGCTGAGATTGAGGGTCTTGAAGGTCTTCTTCCCACTACCGGTGTAACCCACGAATCGCACACCTGCGGCCGGCCGGCAGTAGTCCCAGCCGTCCCGGTCCAGGCAGGTGGCGGCCCGGACGGCGGCTTCGACTTCGGCGATTCTCGGGCCCCGTAAGAGGAGACCGGTCAGGACGCTTCCCAGCATCACGTCTCGCGTGTGGCCGTCGGGAAGGCCGAGGATGCCGAGGATGCCGTCATGGACGTCGTGGGGGTCGATGTCGGCAGGGGAATTGATTTTGTGGACCAGTGGTGGGATCTGCAAAGCCACGGTGAGCGCTCCATTCAGGTCGGATCGGTCAGAAATTGACGGTGAGCAGGGCCTTCAGCGGCCGGTGCCTGTCCACGCCGCGGAGATCGGTCAGCGCCCGCGGCAGATCGAGAAGTGGGTAGCGATCCTTGGTGAGCAGGTCGGCCCAACTACCGCCGCCGGTCAGGAGGGTCAGGGCGTCGCGGAAGTCGCCGCGTCCCTTCGCGCGGCAGTAGGAGTAGGAGCCGCAGACGGTGATCGAGCGGCGGAAAACGTCACGAAGTGGCAGGGACAGCGCGACCTGCGGTGCGTAGGCGTTCTGGACGACGACAGTGCCGCCGTCCCGGACGCAGGACACGGCCTGCCGCAGCGGGGCGTCGTCCTGACCGGATGCCGCATCCACCACGGCCTCGCATGGCGGCAGCGTGCCCTGGTGCACGGCGACGTCACCGAGAACCTGGTGCAGTCGGTCACGACGCTCGGCGGATCGAGCGGCAAGGTGGACCTCCCATCCGGCCTGAACAGCACAGACGGCGGTGCACACGGCTATGGCGCCGGTCCCGATGACGCCCAGGCGACCCGGTCGCATGGACAGGCCACAGCGCACCCCGTGCAAGGCCACCGCCATGGCATCGGCCAGGACCGCGTGCGCCGGGTCGCGCAGGGCGGGGAGCCGCACGACGCTGGAGGACGGCACGCGGACCGCTTCGGCGAACCCGCCCGGAAGATCCCAGCCGACACGCCGCAGACCGTGGCAGAGATGCACCTGGCCATCCACGCATGCGGCGCACGACCGGCATCCGATCAGCGGGTCGACGCAGACCCAGTCGACTGTGCGGGCAACGGTGCCGACGATCTCGTGTCCCGGGAACCACGGTCTCGGCACCGGGCCACGCCACGACGGGCAGAGCTTGGCGAGGTCGCTTCCGCAGATCCCTGAGTAACGGACGTGGATCAACGTGGTGTCTTCGGTGTCGGTGGGACTCGGAGCAGCCGTGAGACGCAACGCGCCGTCACGCACGGCCCAGGCGCGTACCGGGGTCATCGGCCCCGCCTCGCGGTCAGCGCGGCGGGCACGGCCTCCACGGAGGCCACAGAGTCTCCGTGCCAGGGCGTCTCACCGAAGGCGAGCCCGGCCGGGCCGCCCCGCCGCTCTACGCGCAGCGCACGAATTCCGGCCCTCCGCGCGCCCGTCAGTTCATCGCCGCCCCCGTCTCCGCAGTAGAAGCTGCGCTGGGCGGCGACGCCGAGCTGTTCCAGCGCTCGTGCGAAGAGTCCGGGATCCGGCTTGATCGCACCTTCCTCGCAAGAGAACACCGCCGTGGGAAAGTAGGACGCCAAAGGCGTCCTACCCCAACATTCGGCGATCTCCGGGGAGGCGTCGCTGAGGAGTGCCAGCCGGATTCCGGCACGCCGCAGCGTGTCCAGCACCAGGAATACGGGGCGGTCAGCTCGTAATCGGGCTAAGGCCAAGCGCCGCAGCGTCGTCTCCACGTCGTTCACGCGGCCCCTGGCCGCGCCACACCGCGATACCAGGTACGCGGCGACTTCTCCGACCGATGAGAGTCGGCCGTCGTGGCGTGCACGCCAACTGACTCCCAGGACCGAGTCGACGATGCCGGTGCCGACCTCCATCGCGGCGGCGAACTCGCACACAGCTGCTCTACGTTCGGCATCGCTGGGAGCCGGCACGAGTGTGCCGAACAGATCGAAGATCACAGCCTCGCACTCGTACTCCACGGCATGAGTGCGCTCAACGCGGTCGTTCCTCGTGCGGGGTGCGGTGGGCACGTTGCCTCCCGATCGACACAGCGGCCAGTCCGCCGTTTCGCCGAAGCGACGACGGGTTGGCCTGGGTGGTGTGACCGTAGAGGCGTTCTGTGAGCGCACCCTGGAAAATCTTTCCGGGGTCGTCCGGGCAAGGACGGGGAGGATCTGGCCATGCGCGGAATCAGTGACACCTTGACCATCGGCGAGCGGGTCGCGTGGTACCGACGGCGCCGCGGGCTGTCCCAGGACGTACTGGCCGGGCTCGTGGGCAGGACCACGGACTGGCTGAGCAAGGCGGAGAACAACCGAATCGAACTCGACCGGCTGTCCGTGATCCAGACCCTGGCCGGCGCCCTCGGAGTGACGGTCGGCGACTTACTGGGCGAGCCGACGCTCGTGGACTGGGGTTCCGACACCGGTCGGCACGCCCTGCCCGACCTGCGCGCGGTCCTCATGGACTACCGCACACTCACCCCTCTGTTCACTCCCGGCCAACAGGAGGGCGAGCCGATCGGGCTCATGGGGCTTCACCGGGACATATCCGCTGCAATGGACGGCTACCAGGCGGCCCGGTACACGTGGATTGTCGACCGGCTCCCCGAGCTGCTCGCGTACGCGCTCGCCGCCACCCGCGCCCATCACGGCGCGGAGCGCGACGAGGCCCAGCGGCTCCTGGCGCTCGCGTACCAAGCCACCGCCCAAGTACTAGGGAAGGTGGGCGAGGCAGAACTCGCCTGGATGGCCGCGGACCGAGGGCTCGCCGCCGCCCAGCAGAGCGGTGACCTCGTGGTGACCGGGTCGCTGCTGAGGTCCGTGATGCACTGCCTCACCTCGACCGGCCGGTTCGACGCCGCTCTGAACCTGCTGGAGGACGCCGAGACGCTGCTGCGGCCGACGGATTCGGAGTCCGCCGGAGAGCATGTGTCCGTGTACGGCGCGCTGCACCTGGCCGGCGCGATGGCAGCGGCCCGCGCCGGAGACCGGAACGCCGTACGCGACATCCTCGGCCGGGCCGATCAGGCCGCTCAGCGCCTCAGGGCGGACAGCAATGAACTCTGGACCGCGTTCGGCCCCACCAATGTCGCCATCCACACGGTGGCCACCGCCGGCGAGCTCGGTGACCACCAGATCGCAGCCGACCTCGGACAGCGCGTAGACACCAGCGGCCTCCCCGTCGAAAGGCAGGTGCGCCACCATCTCGAAGTCGCCCGAGCCCTCGCAGCCCGCAATCGGGGTGACGAAGCCCTCGAGATCCTGCTCCAGGCGGAGTCCATCGCACCCGAGCAGATCCGGCACCACCCCATGAGCCGGGAACTGGTCCTCCGCTGGATACGCAACTCCCGAGGTCGGCCTCACGGCAATCTCGCCGCGCTCGCCCACCGGCTCCATGTCGTGGCCTGAAGGCACGGGCTGCGGTCGGCTGCGCAATGGATAGGGTGCCCCGCATGGACCGCAGCGAATTCCTGGTCGGCAAGGCCACACCCCTCATGGCGGCAGGCGCCCTGTTCTTCGACGAGGCCGGACACGTGCTGCTGGTCGAGCCGACCTACAAAGACTACCGCGACGTCCCTGGCGGGTACGTCGAGCAGGGCGAGTCACCGCTCCAGACGTGCGTCCGCGAAGTGCGCGAAGAACTTGACATCACCCCGCCGATCGGGCGGCTCCTCGCGATGGACTGGGCCCCCTCGGAAGCGGAGGGCGACAAGATCCTCTACCTGTTTGACGGCGGAGTCCTGGACCAGGCCACCTTGAACCGCGTCGTGTTCAAGGACGGCGAGATCCGGGCGGTCGCCTTCCACCCGGTCTCCGAGATCGCGAAACTGACCATCCCGCGCCTGGCCCGCCGGATCGAGCAGGCCGTCCAGGCGCGGCAGCGCGGCGAGACGGTCTACCTGGAGCACGGGGCCTTCCCGGGAGCTGACAGCACCCAGTAGAGGCGCGTAAACCCTCCGTTTCGACCAGCCTGCGGCCTTTACATCGCTTGGCCGGCCACGGCGAGCGTCCTCCTCGGTTGTGTCCCGCGGGGTGGTGTACGGGATCAAGCGTTGCGTGTTCCGGTACGACATCCCTGACGCGCACGAGGAACTCATCCCGGACAGCGGCGACACCCGATACCGTCGCCGCTGAACCGACCACAAGGGGGGAAACAAATGCGCGACAAATGGGGATGGGTCGTACTGGGTGCTGTCGCGCTTGCCGGCCATCTGGTCGCAAGCGCACGGCAGCGCGACACCGCCGAGGCAGACGAGGAGGTCATCCGCAAGTTTGGCGACGACCCAGGCAATTTCGGCACCCACTGGAACAGCGGGTCCGGCGGGTACCGGCAGTGCGGCCACCGAGTGTGCAGCAAGAAGGCGCACCGGTTCATCACGAGTCATGATTGTTGCACCCGGTGCGAGCGCTCCCGGAACTGTTACGCCGAAATGATGCGCGAGTACCAGGGGCCAGGCCGTTTCCCTCACGACTGCCACGACGGAATCATGCAGCCCGGCGTGTGCATCACCTGCGGCGAACCCGTCGACGAAGACTGACTGCCGCGAAGCGATCTGATTTCAACGAGTCACATATCCGTTCAACAGGCCGTGCCAGCAGTTCGCAGGCGAGGTGGGCGCGCACATTGGCCAAGAGCGGCTACACCACCCGGCGATACGCCATCTCCTCCTCAAGGACGTCGTTGACGCTACCGGGCCGCGGAAGAAGCCGTGGAAGCACAACGGACCGGCTCGGCCTGCTGCACCTCGCGCCGGCCCTGGTTCGAGATGGCTTCGAAGACGGCGAACACGACAGCGGACCGTGCCCGTTCCTCCTGCTCCAGGGCTTGGGCGACTGCACAGAGTCCGGGCTGATCGATACCCGTCATACGGGCCCAGCGGAGAAGGGAAAGGCCGTGCCAGACAGCCCGGCTGGTCCCGACGGCGTCGTTCCCTGTCGCCGCTGGCGTGGGGATACTGGCCGCCATGACTTCGTCTTCGCACGTAGAGATCGGCGACGTAGCAGCGGCCGTCACGAATATGCACCGCGCCACAGTTCCGGGCGAGCACGCTCAGGCCGCCACGCATGCTGCCCTCTCTGTCAGCCTTGGGTGAGACGTCCCGCTTCGACGGGTTAGCCTTAGAGGGCACCGACAGGAGAACCCCCCTTCATGACCAGCACCAACCCCGCCGGATCCGATCCGGCCCCCAGGCCGAAGCGCCGCTCCTTCAGCCCCGAGTACAAGCTGCGGATCGTGGCCGAGTACGACGCCGCGCCCAAGAACGAGAAGGGTGCGGTCCTGCGCCGCGAGCGCCTGTACCACTCACACGTCACCGAGTGGCGGGCCGCGCGGGACGCCGGGGCCCTGGAGAAGCTGGTCGACAAGCGCACCAGCCCGGCCCGGCCGAAGAAGCCGGCCGCCGAGGCGGAGAACGAGAAACTGCGCCGCCAGGTGGAACGGCTGGAGAAGGAACTGGCCCGGAACAAGGCCGCGCTGGAAGTCATGGGAAAAGCTTCCGCGCTCTTGGAAATGATCTCCGAGAGCGCGGACTGAAGTCTGACGCCGACCCGGTGGGCGACGACGCATTCAGCGGCGTCGAGGCAGAGTTGGGCATCACGGCGGCGTGCCGGCTGACCGGCCGATCGAGGGCCACCCACTACCGCCGGCTGCGGCCCCCACCACCGCGCAGGCCCCGCTCGCCGCAGGCCCAGCCCTCGGCTCTGGCAGTCGAAGAGCGGGCTGCGGTACTGGAGTTGATGAACAGCGACGAGTACGCCGAGCTTGCGCCCGCGCAGATCTGGGCCCGCGAGCTGGATGCCGGGCGCTACCACTGCTCGGTTTCAACGATGTACCGGATCCTGCGCGAAAAGGGGCAGACCGGCGAGCGCCGCCGCCAGGCCACCCACCCGGCAAAGGCGGTGCCCGAGCTGGTCGCCACCGGCCCGTCTCAGGTGTTCACCTGGGACATCACCAAGGCGGCCGGACCGGTCAAGGGCGTCTGGTATCACGCCTACGTGATCATCGACATCTTCAGCCGGTACATCGTCGGCCACACCGTCGAGCGAGCCGAATCGGCGGAGCGGGCCGAGGAGTTGATCCGCGAGACCATCGCACACAACGGGATCGTGCCCGAGACCGTGCACGCCGACCGCGGCACCTCGATGACCTCCAAGAAAGTCTCCCAACTGCTGATCGATCTGGGCGTCACACGGTCGCACTCGAGGCCGAAGGTCTCCAACGACAACCCCTACAGCGAAGCCCACTTCAAGACCACGAAGTACATGGCGGACTACCCCGACCGCTTCGATTCGCTGGCCCATGCCCGCGAGTGGTTCGACGCGTTCATCGCGTATTACAACCATGAGCACCGGCACTCCGGCATCGGCTGGCACACCCCCGCCTCCGTGCACTTCGGCACCGCCGAGGAGGTCCGCGATCAGCGCACGGTCACCAACTCGCTCCACCCAAAGATCATCGCACCTGGAGCGTTAACTCATGACCATTGCCCCATGGAGGGGGACGCCATGCAGGGATGGGCACTTGCCCACGGCTGGACTGCCAAGAATCCCGTACATCTCGCCGAGTACGTGGAGAGCATCAACGCCGGCAAGCGTCCGCGCTACCGCCACGTGCTTCGTCCGGATTACGTCGACATCCTCCGACGCCGAATCGCGGGCGAGGGGTGACCACTACCAGGCAGCCCATCGACTCCACGTACTCGCTGCATTCTCCCCGACGGCACATCGTCGGTGAGAATGCAGCGAAAATCAGCGAGCCACGGTGATACGAGGCAGCGCCTTGTTGCGCTCAGGCCCTATAGCTAGACCGACACGGCCCTCGATCCGACGGACATCCCGGAGTGGGGTGTCGTCTTTGAGCGGGATGACGTACGCGGTGGTCCAGTCGAGTGTCTTCCTCACGTCCTTGGCATGCTGGGCAAACCGAGTAGCGACGCCAAGAGTGGTGGAGCCGACGTAGAGAACGCGCCCCGACCAGCCGCAGACGACGTAGACAGCGCTACCCGCTGTGACAGCGGCCTTCGGACCGAACGGGATCGGCCCAGAGGGCCCATCGCTGCGAAGCCAGTCTCCGGCGTACGCCGCAAGGGACTCTAATTTCCCCGGGGTCACGAGACAGCCTCGGCAGTTTCTTCGTCTTCCCACGCCTCGACCGCCTCATCGGGATTGTCGAGATACTCCGTACCCCACCGGTCGTCCCGCCGAGCCGTCACACTGCGCCCCTTTCGATTACGCCGCTCCCAAATTCGGCCCCAGAAATCGAGGTCGGCTCCTGCGGCGTCGAGGGTGCCCTTCCATTCGTTGACGTGGCTGAGGTCGATTCCGACGGTCTCGACGTGGTCTGTTCCGTCCGCTGCCTTGACACTCCGCAGGGCGGTCATAGCCTCTTCAAGCTGACGCACAGCGGCTCCGAGAACAGCAGCAGCATCTCGCAGCGCATCGTCAGGAGTATCCATCGAGGCGGGTCTGCTCGGCGAGCCGGCTTTCGGAAACGTCGAGCGCAGGTATACGTCGCTGAGGGTTTGGTCCTGGGCCCGGTCCTCGGTGAGACGGATGCTCCCGCCCTCGTCCACGGCGCGGAGTGCGGAACGACCATCGTTGTGGTCGACGACAGCCTGGTACAACTGGTGAATTCCCAGACGCGACGCGAGCATTGTGTCGATGACCTCGCCCGGACGGCGTCGGTCGTCAGCGTTGGGGTTATTGCTGGTTCCGCGATCGGCCCACAACGACAACGTGGCGATGAGTGGATACGTAGCTCGCGCGGCAAGCTCGAGACGGGCCTGCCCCGGCGCTCCCGCCGGATCGTCGTCGAACTCGTCGAGAGCATCAGCCAGTACAGCATCGGCGTCGCGGTGCGTGGGTTTGAAGGGATTATCCCGCACCGCGACAAACCCGTGCTGCATATAGCGGCGCACCCGATCAGGGCTGGCCCCTTCGCCCCCCACAGACCTCACGATCAAGGCCACCGCAAGCTTCACCCGGACATTCTTCGTAACACGCTTACGCGTCGACTGACGGGTCACAGCGTCACGGATCGCGTCACGGATAGCCTGGTCGTTGCTTGTAAACAAGGCGATGATCTCAGCTGCTCGAATAGCCGGGTCGGTCGGCAAATGCGCGATCTTGGCCTGAGCGCGGCTGATGGCACCAGCAAGCCAGCGACGACGCTGAGGAGTGAGGATCCTCCGGTCCTCCATCACCGTCAGTGCTTCGTCCGCGAGCGACTCGAGCTCAGGCCCCTCGCCCCACTCCTTCGGGGCGTCGACATGGCGGAGCGCCACCAGTGACTTGACCGCAGAGGAGAACCGATCAGGCCCACCGGGCAGAGGCCGGTAGCCGACAAGGATGAGCGCCGGCATGGTCTCGCAGCGCAGCGCCTCGGACTGCTTGACCGTGGGCCCTTGCTCGAATGCCGTGTTCAGCTCCTTGATGCGCCCCCTCATGAAGGTGTCGGACTCGGCCTTCACCGCGACGTCAACACTATTGCCGTCTCCGAGGAGGTCGTGTGCGGCAGTAGTACGGGACGATCCCTCGGCAGTGGTCATTGCCCAGAGGTCGGGGCACTCTTCAGCAGTGTGGCTGTAGCGGTTCGCGACGAGCCACACCTCGGTCAGAACGCCCTGATTGCGGATCGAATACCGCCAGTCGTTCGCATCGAGCACTGCACGGGCAGCGAGGGCCGAGGCCCACGCCATGTGCTCGGTCGATTCAACCTCGACTTCGAGGTGCGGCGTGGCGCCGTTGCTGGTGGGGTCGTCTACCGGCGCGAACCGGGACTCTTCATCCGTCCCAGGTTCGATCGCAATGGGATGGCGGCGGGCATTCCCGATGCGGGGGTTGCGGATGTCAGGCAGCGTGCGGCGAGTCCAGACTCGCGCACGCACGGCGAGAAGTTCGCCTCCCGTGATGGCCAGCGTCGTGGGCGTCGCAATTGACCTGCGGAGTTCGGCCGGGTCCACTACCGCGTTGGCGACGCACTCGGCCGCATCCGGTGTGAGGTCAAACGTGTCGACTAGCTTCTCAGCAGCCTTGCGGCGAGCGGCGATGGGAGCAAGCTCGGGGAGCTTGTTGACAGGCCGCGGAGGTACGTGATCGTGCGGGGTAGCCGTCTCTTCAAACAGAGCTGTCATGGTCCGTTGCCCTCCTGAGCGGAGTTGGGCACACCAACGGAGCATGGGACGGTTGATCTAGTAGTCGTCCCACTCACTCCCGGAGCGCCACACAAATGTGGTCGGTGCCCGGGAGGTCGGACGACTGAAGCCGTCAGGCGGATCCCCTCCGACGCTTCTGGAGCAAGCCCCAGCGTGGTCTTCGGCGGCAGCGCGGCACTCGGCACGGTCTGCGGCGTGAGGAAGCATGCCTCCACGTTGCCTACCCCAGGGGATCCCTGAAGCGACCATGCTTCGCTCCACGCGTCGCAGGCGAAAGCGACAGTAGCAGGCCGCGGCTAACTCCCGTTGCTCTTAGCACCTTTGACTTGTCTCGCCGCGCCAGAGCGGCATTTCGACCGGCGGTTCATCGCAGGAGTTCCACAGCCCCGGGCGGACCGACAGCACGCAGCACCTGTCACGACAGCCAGGTGCCGACCTCAGCTCCCTGGTTGCAGTTCTGGTTGCATTCACCGGCGTACAGCACCGTTCAGGAGCCTCACCCCCACCCACTGCACCCCAGGTCAGGACGTTCCCGCACCTCACCGAACCCCCGGACGAACATTTGGAAAGCGTGTTGGGGGCAACCCCTCACGAGTTCGAATCTCGTATCCTCCGCAGTCGCCTCACCAGGCGAAACGAAGAGCCGAGCCGCAATTGCGGCTCGGCTCTTCGGCGTGGATCGGTTGCAGTTTTGGTTGCGTTTACAGGCGACATTCAGGACAAATCTTCAAGCAGGAAAGGCGCACGCTCACGTCCTATGGGGCGACCGGCGCAGACTGCGCACGAAGTCACGGCATCTGACGGGATACGTCACTGCGGCTACCGGCTGCCAGGGCCCACATGATGAGCCGCCCGTCCTCAACGGCGTGGACGACGAGGTAGTCGCCGCCTTGAGCCGCCAGCGGGCGTTGCACCCCGAGGAGCTTTGGCATCGAACGCAGCCATATCCCCACATCGGTCGAGCCTCATTCACCCATTGCGGGCTGACCTGCGGCGATTCTGATTCTCGGCGGATCCACGCGGATCTGCCCACGGTCCCGGGACGATGTCACGGTCAGAGCCCGATCATCCGGACCTTGCTGCCGCACAGGCGGGTCATGTCATCGGCATCCGACGTGAGGACGGCGACCGGGCCGGGCTGACGCAGGGCCGCTTCCGCGACTGTCGCGTCGATCGCGCACTTGTGCCCGTGCAGACCGGTGGCCTTGAGCAGCTGCGCCGCCGCCTTGGCCGCTGCCTCCGTGACCGGCTCCACCTTGACCCGGGACAGCGCCCCTTGCAGCCGGGGCAGATTCACCCCGGAGTGGCTCACCTCCACGATGGTGTTGGCACTGACGACGAGGTCTGCGCCCATGTCGTGGAACACCTGGAACATCGCCACAACCTTCCGGTCCTGGGCAATCCAGGCCAACAGCCCCTCGCTGTCGAGGACAACGGTCTCGATGTGCCCGCTCACGCGGCGCTCGCGCCGCCAGTGGCCTGCGGCGTACCGAAGATCCGCGCCCGCGCCTCGGCCAGCTCCTCTTCGCTGAACGCGCCATGCTCGCCTGCGTGGCTGCGCAGGTCGGCCCCGAGGAGCTGGTGCCGGATCTGTCGGGCGACCGCTTCGGCCACATAGCCGGAGACGTTGTCCGTGACCTTCCTCAGCTCCGCCACCTGCTCGGTGGGGAGCGTCACCGTAATGCGAGTGGTGTCAGCCATAACGGCAAGCATACTGCGGTATGCGTCCTACGTGCTCGCTATGTGCCGCACACGCTTCGGTCTGCTTCGGCCTGGGCGGCTGTCGACTCGCGCACGGACTCGTACAGGGCGACTACGCGACACCTCGGTTCAGCGGACCCAGTAGCGGTATGCCTCGATCCATTGCGAGCCTTCTGGAGTCGGCTCCGGCAGCAGCAGGTCCAGAATTCCGATGCTCTGCCGGACCGCTCCCCGAGCGCAATGGGCGACTATGCGTCCGTCGTCGGTCGGATCGACACCGACCACGTTCACCTCTACGCCAAGAACAGTCGTGGTGAACGGTACGGCGAGGTTCTCCTCAATCATCGTGAAGAGTCCGGTGAGCTGCTCATCCTCGCCGTAGGCGTCGATGGTGGCCTCTTCAATCAACGCCTCCAGCATGGCGGGGTCCAAGGTGCTCATGACCACACCGTAGCGCTGCGTCGCCGGGCCAGAAGCCCTTACCCTCAGGCTCGTTTCCGTTCGTGAAGGCCAGGCCCGAACTTGCCAATGGGTGACAGCGCTTGGTGGAGTGCAGTGGTGGGCGGGCCGTGGATGAGGCCCTCGGACAGCAGCGAGGCGGTCGAGAGTGGCACGGGTTGTCGTACGAGAGCCGGGTACGGGCGCGCGGAGCGCGCCGCCGCTGGCCGTGCCGGAAGCGGCGGCCTTCGCGAGGGAGTTGCTCAACGGTGGCTGGGCGGCGGTGTTCGTGCCCGGCGAGCCCGCCCGCCTTGGGCGGCTGCTGCTGTGGAAGCCCGCCGGGGCGACTGCCAGCAACGGAGCGACGCCCGCGGGCGTCGATACCGATGTGGTGGAGCTGGTGGTGCCGCACGGCCGCTCGGTCCGGCGGCGCAGGGTGGAGGGTTACGCGCTTCCTGCCGCCGTCGCCGTTTCCGCCCTGGCGGGGGCGATGCCGACGCATCCCTCCGGCTCCGCCTGGCAGGTGGCCGCCCGGTTCGCGCTGCGGTTGCTCGCCGACGGCCGCCTCCACCCGGCCCTCACACCTGCTGGTTACGACAGCTGGCAGGCGGGTCCCTTCACCGCCGCTCAGCGTCAGACGCTTGATGCCTTGGCCGCCGCCTTCCCGCCCCACGCCCACTGTCTGCCCGAGCCGGGGCCGCCGCCGGTGCGGATCGCCGAACCGGTCGCGCTGATACGTCAGTTCTGCGATGCGGTCGCCGACGACCTGGTCCGCGCTCCGGCTGCTCCGCTCGCCATGGGGGCGCTGCCGTACGCCTGGCGCGAGACGCGGGCCGTGCCCGCCCTGCGGGAGTGGGCCGAGGAGACCGCCGCCGCGTTCACCGCCGACATCAGCGTCTCCCTGCGCGTCGACGTACCGGAGGGGCGGCGCCGGCAGTTCCGGGCTGTCCTGCAACTGCACACCGCGGCGGACCCGGCGCTCGTCATCGAAGTCGCACGGCTGTGGAGCGAACCGGCCGAAGTGGAGCGGCTGCTCGGCCCGCGTGCCGAGACCGAAACGCTACTCGCCCTGCGCCGCGGCGCCCGCGCCTGGCCCCCGCTTCAGCGGTTCCTCAAGGACGCCGCTCCCGATCAGCTCCGGCTGACCGACGACGAAGCCTTCGAACTGCTGGGGGATGCCACCGACGCGCTGCGCGCGGCCGGTATCGACGTGCACTGGCCGCGCGAGCTGGTCAAGGCACTCACGGCGTCCGCGGAGATCGGGCAGCGCACCGCACCCGGCTCCAGCGCGGGCGGTCTCCTCGACGCGGATGCTCTCCTCGACTTCCGCTGGCAGATCTCGCTCGGCGGCGAGCCGCTCACCGAGGCCGAGATGGACGCCCTCGCCGAGGCGCGCCGCCCCCTCGTGCGGCTGCGCGACCAGTGGGTGGTCGCCGACCCGAGACTCGTCGCCCGCGCGAAGCGCCGCCGGATGGAACCGCTCACCCCCATGGAAGCGCTGAGCGCCGCGCTGACCGGCGAGGTGGAGCGGGACGGGGAGACGTTCAGCTGTGCGGCGGTCGGGGCGCTCGGCGACCTGGTCGCTCGTATCCGCGATCCCGAATCCCGCACCCCCGCTCCCCAGCCCGCCGCTCTCAAGGCCACCTTGCGCGACTACCAGAAGCGGGGCCTTGCCTGGCTGGCCGAGATGTGCGAACTCGGCCTCGGCGGCTGCCTCGCCGACGACATGGGCCTGGGCAAGACCATCACCTTGCTCGCCCTGCACCTGCACCGCCAGAGCGACCCCGCCACCGCGGGCCCCACCCTTGTCGTCTGCCCGGCCTCCCTTCTCGGCAACTGGCAGCGCGAGGCCGCCAGATTCGCACCGACCGTCCCCGTGCGCCGTTACCACGGCGGTGACCGCCACCTCAAGGACCTGGCCGGCGACGAGATCGTCCTGGTCACCTACGGGGTACTGCGCCGTGACCGCGAAGTCCTCGCCGAGACCGCCTGGTCGCTGGTGGCCGCCGACGAGGCCCAGCACGTCAAGAACCCCTACGCCGTCACCGCCCGAGAACTGCGCGCCCTGCCCACCCGCGCCCGCGTCGCGTTGACCGGTACCCCGGTGGAGAACAACCTCTCCGAGCTGTGGGCGCTCCTCGATTGGACCACCCCCGGACTCCTCGGCTCGCTGTCCGCCTTCCGCGACCGGCACGCCCGCCCCATCGAGGCGGGAGAAGACCCCGAGGCCGCCGAGCGCCTGTCCCGTCTCGTACGGCCCTTCCTGCTGCGCCGCAAGAAGTCCGACCCGGGCATCGCGCCCGAACTCCCGCCCAAGACCGAGACCGACCGCGTCGTCCCACTGACGGCCGAACAGGCCGGCCTGTACGAGGCGGTGGTCCGCGAGACCATGGCGAAGATCGCCGAATCCGAGGGCATCGCCCGGCGCGGCCTGGTGCTCAAGCTGCTCACCGCGCTGAAGCAGATCTGCAACCACCCCGCCCAGTATTTGAAAGAGCACAGCCTGCGCCAGTCCACGCCCTTGCGCAGCCGCTCCGGCAAGCTCGACCTGCTCGACGAACTTCTCGACACCATCACCGCCGAGGGCGAATCGGTGCTGGTCTTCACCCAGTACAAGCAGATGGCAGCCCTCCTGGAAAAGCACCTCGCCGAACGCGGCATCCCCACCCTCTTCCTGCACGGCGGCACCCCCGTTGCCCGGCGCGAGGACATGGTGGACCGCTTCCAGCGCGGTGAAGTGCCGGTGTTCCTGCTGTCGTTGAAGGCGGCGGGCACCGGGCTCAACCTCACCCGCGCCAGCCACGTCGTGCACTACGACCGCTGGTGGAACCCGGCCGTCGAGGACCAGGCCACCGACCGCGCCTACCGCATCGGCCAGGACCAGCCCGTCCAGGTGCACAAGCTGATCGCGGAGGGAACCGTGGAGGACAAGGTCGCGAAACTGCTCGATTCCAAGCGCGCGCTCGCCGACGCCGTCGTCGGCTCCGGCGAGGCCGCCCTGACCGAACTGTCCGACGCCGACCTCGCCGAACTCGTCGCCCTGGGGAGGCAGTCATGAGCCCCTCGGTCCCCGGCCCGCGCCGTGCGCCCGCCCGCGGCACGCGTGCCTTCGCCGTGACCTGGTGGGGCCAGGCATGGGTGGCCGCCCTGGAGGACTCCACCCTGGACGCCGGACGGCTCTCGCGCGGACGCACCTACGCCCGCAAAGGCATGGTCGGCCCCATCAGCGTCGCCCCGGGCCAGGTCAAGGCCGCCGTCCAGGGCAGCCGGCCACGCCCGTACCGCTCCTCGGTCCACCTGCCCGTCCTGACCGATGTCCAGTGGGACACCCTGCTCGACACCATCGCGGCCCGCGCCGGACACCTCGCCGCGCTCCTCGACGACGAGATGCCCGCCGAACTCGTCGACGACGCCCGCCACGCAGGCGTCCCGCTGCTGCCGCAGCCCACCGAACTCGACCCGGACTGCTCCTGCCCCGACTGGGGATACCCCTGCAAGCACGCCGCCGCGCTCTGCTACGCCATCGCCACCACCATCGACACCGACCCGTTCGTGCTCTTCGCGCTGCGCGGCCGCGGTCGCGAAGAGGTCTTCGCCCAGTTGCGCGCTCGCCGCACGGCAGCACAGGAGACCACCGCCCCACCGGCACCGGCGGGCATCCCGGCCGCCGCCGCGTACGCCCACTGGGCCGAGCACACTCCCCGCCTGCCCGAACTCCCGGAACCGGCCGCCCACGCCGCCGCACTCCCCGTCGCCCCACCCCCCGGAGCCGGCCTGACCACCGCGGACCTGGAGCACCTCATGACCGACGCCGCGGCACGAGCCGCGCAGATCCTCACTGGCGACACCACCAGCCTGCACCTGACCCAGCACCAGGACGCGGTCCGCATCGCCGCGAGCACCCCCGGACCCGAATGGTTCCACCACCTGATCCAGAACACCGGCACCAAACCGACCGCGTTCGCCCGCCTCACCCGCGCCTGGCGCCACGGCGGCCCCACCGGCCTAACCGTCGCCGAACAGCCCCACACCCCCGACCCGGCGGTGATGACAGCAGCCCGTACCGCCCTGACCGCGGCCCTCACCGAGATGACCGACTCCCCCGTGCACCTCAGAGCGTGGCGCAACCGCCTCACCCTCACCGACCACGGCATCCAGCTGCGCCTGGGCCCCGACGCCCGCTGGTACTCCTGCCTCCAGGACGAAGGAGGCGAATGGTGGCCCGCGGCACCGGCCGACGCCGACCCGGTCGCGGCTCTCACCGCGGCCTGGTCGCAGAACGGGGAGTGAGGAGACGATTCCCCGCTGACCGGTAACCACGAGCAGAGGCAGGACACACTCACGCTGCTCCACTCCCGTGGTTGCAGTTCTGGTTGCATTCACCGGCGTACAGCACCGTTCAGAACCTCCACCCGAACCGGCTGCACCGCAGGTCAGAACGTTCCCGTACGACCCAGAACCCCCAGACGAACATTTGGAAAGCGTGTTGGGGGCAACCCCTCACGAGTTCGAATCTCGTATCCTCCGCACCCGCCTGAACAGGCGAAACGAAGGGCCGAGCCGCAATTGTGGCTCGGCCCTTCGGCGTGTACTGGTTGCACTTCTGGTTGCGTTTATATCGACACATTCAAGATATTTCGGCGTACTCATGGCCAGACCTGGTGCCGCTGGACCTCGAGGCGCCAGCGAGGCGACGGGCATCTGTCCGCGTACGGCACCCGCGGATCATGGGAATGCGTCATCCTTGAGTCCGTGCCGGACCGGCTCCGGTCCTGCTGCGGCGTTCCCTGATTTGTCGAGGTGCACCCCACATGAAATCTCGGTCGACGCTCGTAACATGGCTGAGCGACCTCGACGGCTCCCGCCTTGCACGCGTGCTCGCAGTCCGGAAGGACACCGCGTCCCATCCGGAACCGCGCTCGGTGGGGGAACTGGCAGACCGTCTCCAGCGCCCGGGGTCCGTGGCACTCGTCCTGCCACAACTCACGCTGCCGTGCCTGCAGGCTGCTGAGGCCCTGGCGGCCCTGGGAACCCGAGCGACACGGGACAGCCTCGCGGAGTTGCTCGGCGCGACGACACTCGCGGCGGCACGCTCGCTGGACATGATCCTGGAGGCGCTGTCCGATCACGCGCTCGTCTGGCCGGACAGCAACGGGACGCTCCGCATGCCGGCACCCCTGCGGCAGGCGTGGGACGCACCCCTGGGCCTGGACGCCCCGCTGCAAGAGCTACTGGCGGGCACGACCTCGGAGGAACTGCGCGGCATGCTGGCGGCCCTGGACATCAGGCCGCCCGGCACCAAGCAGCAGCGACTCGCGGCCCTGGTGGAACACCACAGTGACCCGGAACGGATCGCCGCGGTGGTGGCGCGAGCACCAGCGACCACACGGAAGTTGCTTGAACACCGCGCGAGGTCCGCACCGGATCAGCCGCTGTTCATCGCGTTCGGGGCTCCTGGCCCCGGCCTCCAACCGGGCGCCCGATGGGCCGTCGACCGGGGACTTCTTCTTCAGGACCGCCACCGGTACGGGCCCACCCGCATGCCGGTCGAGGTGGCCCTGGCCGTGCGCGGACCCGGCTGGCACGCGCCGTTCGAGCCCCTCCCACCTGTCGCACCGCTGGTGTCGGTGACCCCCTCGGAGGTGGAGCGGGAGGCCGCGGTCGCCGCCACGTCGTTCGCGGCCCATGCGGCCTCGGTCCTGTCGACCTGCGCGACGGCTCCACCGGCCCGGCTGAAGTCGGGCGGGATCGGCGCGCGTGAACTGGCCCGGATCGGCAAGGCCGCCCAGGCCGACGACGCCGTCGTACGGCTCACTCTGGAGACCGCGTACGCCGCTGGGCTGCTGGCCCGGGACGGCGATCGCGTGCCGCCCACCGAGGCGTACGACGCCTGGGCGGAACAGGAGCCCGCGGAACGGTTCGCCGTGCTGCTTCAAGCCTGGCGGAACCTACCGCTCACACCTAGCCGGGCCCGCGACGAGGACAACAAAGCACTCCCCGCACTCGCGGGTGCACCTCCTTGCAACGGCTGCGTGCAGGCCCGCCACGGGCTGCTCGTCGCAGCGGAGGAGCTCCCGGCGGGGCGGGGCATGCGTGCCGCCTCGGATCTGGGACCGCTCGTGGCCTGGCATCGCCCGCTCGCCGACACCTCGCCCGAGGAAACAACCCCGTTCGGCGCCGTGATCCGCGAGGCAGAGCTGCTCGGTGTGCTGGCTCGCGGCGTTCTGTCCCCCCTCGGTGCCCACCTGTTGGCCGCCGACGCCGCGCAAAAGCTGAGCGCCACGGCCCGACGACTGCTGCCCCTGGCCACTACAACGGCGCGGATCGGCGCCGACCTCACCGCCGTCGTCACCGGTACACCGACCGCGCGACTCGCCGCGCTCCTGGATTCGGTGGCCGCCCGGGAGACCAGCGGCACGGCATCGGTGTGGCGGTTCAGCGCCGGCAGCATCCGCCGGGCCCTGGACGCCGGCCACACCGCTGACGGCATCACCGCCGATCTGGCCGCCGTCGACACCACAGCCTTGCCCCAGCCTCTGACCTATCTCATCGCCGACACCGCACGGCGTCACGGGCGGGTACGCATCACCCCTGCCGGTTGCGTCCTTCACGGCGACGAGCCCGCGCTCCTCGCCGAAATCGCCGTCCACCGCGCACTCTCCAAGCTCGGCCTGCGGCAGCTCGCCCCAACGGTCCTGGTCAGCGGCAGCCCGCTGGAGACCACCCTCACCGCGCTCCGCGCCGAGGGCTACGCCCCCGTGGCCGAGACGGCCGGGGGAACGCTACGCATCGAGAAGGTCCAGCCTCACCGGGCTTCCACTCCCATTCCGGCCCCACGTGGTACCAGCGGAAAGCCCAGCCGCCGGAGCACGGCCGGCCATCCACCGGAAGCCGCGCCCGCCGCGGTCGAGCCGCATGTCCTGGCCGCCCGGCTGCTGACCGCACCGCCGACCCTCCCGGCCCCCGACCCGTTCGGGACCGGTGTCCCCTACGGCACGGACACCGAGGAGATCGTCGCCGGGTACGCGAAGAACCTGACGTACAGCGATGTCCGGCAGCTCGCCCATGCCGTCGACGCCGTTCAAGCCATCACCGTCGAGTACGTCGCCACCTCGGGCAGTCGAACCGTACGCACCCTCAGCCGGCTCACCCTCGACCCGCCCTACCTCGAAGCCTGGTGTCACCTGCGGGATGCCGAACGCGTCTTCACCCTCTCCCGCATCCACAACGTCATGCCCGAAGGAGAGGCGTGATAGTAGCGATGAAGATAGTATCCCTATCGCTACTATCACCTACGGGGGTACCCCATGCATCGTTTCATCGGGCGGGGCCGCGAGCTGAGCGTGCTCCGCAACGCCTTCCAAGCAGTAGGCGATGCCGCCGGGTCGGCGAAACCGGGGCAATGCATCCTCATGCGGGGAAGACGGCGGGTCGGCAAGTCCAGCCTCGTCGAGGAGTTCCTCCGGCGCACGGAGACGCCGCACCTCTTCTTCACCGCGGCGGGCGGCACAGCGGAGGACGAACTGACGGAGCTGCTTGACTCCGTCGCCAGATCCACCCTGCCGGAGCGGGAACTGTTCTCGGAGGAGACCCCGGCGCAGTGGAATGCGGCGTTCAGGCTGCTTGCGGAGATCCTGCCCGACGACAGCCCGAGCGTGGTCGTCATCGATGAGGTGCCGTACCTCATGGACCGCATCGACGCCTTCGAGGGGATGCTCCAGCGGGCATGGGACCGCCTGCTCAGCCGCAAACCCGTACTCCTCCTCCTGGTCGGGTCCGACCTCTCGATGATGGAGGCCCTGAACAGTTACGACCGCCCCTTCCATCAGCGGGGACGGGAAATGGTCGTGGGGCCGCTGAACCCGGCCGACATCGGCGAGATGCTCAGCCTTCCCCCGGCGGCTGCCTTCGACGCCGCCCTGATCACGGGTGGTCTCCCGCTGATCTGCGCGGAGTGGCGGGCCGGAGCGGACGTCTGGGAGTTCCTCAGCGAGGCGCTGGGCAACCCGATCTCGGCGCTGCTGGTCTCCGCCGAGCGCTCACTGGCCGCGGAGTTTCCACCGCAGGCGATGAGCAGGGAAGTCCTGCGGGCCATCGGAACGGGGGAGCGAACCTTCACCAACATCGCGCGCGCCGCCGGTGGCATCGCCCACACCACGCTCACGCGAGCCACGGATGTCCTGACCGAGAAACGCGTAGTGGCAGCCGAGCTGCCCCTCTCACTGCGACCGTCGAAGGAGCGCCGCTATCGAGTGGCCGACCCCTATCTCCGGTTCTGGCTCGCGTTCCTGGATCCGCACATGGCGGAGATCGAGCGAATGAGGGGGGATCTCACCCTGAGCCGGATCAAGGAGCAGTGGACGAGCTGGCGTGGCCGCGCGATCGAGCCCTTGGTCCGGGAGTCCCTCGCCCGTCTCCTGCCGGACGGATTCCTGCCCGGCGCCCCGGCGATCGGCGGGTACTGGACCCGCAGCAACGATGTCGAAATCGACCTGGTGGGCGCCGACCGGCAGCCAGTGGCCAAACAGTTGCTCTTCCTCGGCTCGGTCAAGTGGCTGGAGAACTCCACGTTCGACAGCCATGACCTGGCCGCGCTGCAGAAGCACCGGGCAGCGATCACCGATGAGCCGGTACCGCTCGCGGCGATCTCCCGCAACGGGACCAGCTGTTCCGGGCTCCAAGCGGCGTACGGTCCTGAGGAACTACTCAGCGCCTGGCGCAGGGCGTGAGCAAGGGCTTGGGCCCCGCTGGTTGCAGTTCTGGTTGCATTCAACTGCGTACAGCACCGTTCACAGACCCCACCTGCATCTGCCGCATCGCAGGTCAGAACGCTCCTGTACGCCCCGGAATCCCCAGACGAACATTTGGAAAGCGTGTTGGGGGCAACCCCTCACGAGTTCGAATCTCGTATCCTCCGCAGCTAGAAGGCTCGGACCGCTCACGCGGACCGGGCCTTCTGCTTTGGCAGTCTCATCCACAGTCTCAACGGGACTCTTCGGGATCTTCCTCCGTCGCCCCGTCGTCGCTCTTCGCGACCTCCCAGATGAGCCCACCGACCTGCTTCGCGACATCTTGCAGGATGCCGCCGGTCACGTGCTGGTAGCGGGCGGCCATCGCCGTGGACGACCAGCCCATGATCTGCATCACGACGCGCTCCGGGACTCCGAGGATGAGCAGCACCGTGGCGGCCGTATGCCGCGCGTCGTGCAACCGGCCGTCGCGCACCTTGGCGTCCGTGAGTAACTGCTTCCACGCGTCGTAGTCGGTGCTGGGCACCAGGGGCGCACCGACGGGCGAGGTGAAGACGAATCCGGTCTCCCGCCACTCCTGCGCTGCCCGAGCTTTCAGCACCCCGTCCCCCGCCGCCCAGCCGCCGACGACAACCGCAGCCCCCATGAGCCGGCCGAGCCGCCCACGCCGCTGATCCGGACAAGGAGAGCGAACGGGCAGCAGTCAAGCGGCGGCCACCAAAAGGCCGTGGTCCAAGGCAAGCCTCTGCATGCAGGCGGCCACATCCTGAGGGCCAAATGCCGCCAACGCCGACAGCGCACTGAGCCTTCGGCTGGAGGACCAGATGTTGGTCGTCGGCGGCTGGAACGGCATGACGGCGATGCCCTCGGCGGCGAACGGTGCCGGGTCGAGGTAGGTCATGCCGCCAGTCCCGCACACATACGTGCGGGCGCCGGTCACGGCAGAGAGATCAGCGAGCCTCTGGGAACGTCCCGGCCGGGAGGGCAGATCGCTACTGGTGAGGATCTGGCCCTGCCAGCCGAGCAGGTCTAGCAGCAGGCGGGTGGAGGCTGCGGCAACGGCAGCGGTCCTGCCGGTGTCGAAGGCGTCCAACACCGGGTCCAGGACCCGGGCGAGGGCTGGCCAGTAAGGGCTCGCTCCGTAGTGCTGCCGCAGCATCCCCGCGGTCTTCCGGCGGGCCTGGTCGGGATCGTCGATCCACGCGTCCCGGATGAGAGTCGGCCGTCCGTAGGGGAGGCGTGTGGGGACTGTGAGCCACTGCCGACGATCCGGTTCGTCAAGGGCACCGAGGCGGGCTCGGTGCTGGTAGTCGCGGCGGGTGAACTGCACGTCGTCCAGGACGATCCAGTAGTCCGCCGCGAACAGCTTGGCCAGTGTGGTCAGTCTCGGGAACAGGTTGGGCTGGTGAATTGCGCACAGCCCGCCCGGCTCCGGCAGGTCAGGAAGCGATGAGACGGCTGGTGAAGCCGTCACGGATGAGGGATTCGTACGCTGCATGCACGTCCTCCGGGACCTCCTGCTCGATGGCGAATCCGAGCTTGGGATACTCGATGACCCGCTGGAGATCGCCTACGAGCATGTCCAGGACGAGCCTCTCGTCGCCGATGGACTTCACGTAGTCATCGAACTCCAGCGGCTCCGACGCGCAGAGGATCTCGACGTCGGGCCACAGCTTGCGGGCGGTCGCGAACGACCGCCGTTCCATGTAGGGCTTGGAGACCAACAGCACCGTCGTCGGGGTGATGCCGGCGGCGGCGAGGACTTCACGGGAGAGAGTGATGTTCTGCCCCGTGTTGCCGGCGTCCGGTTCCAGCAGGATCGCCTCCGCGGGAACGCCGAGGTCGATGGCGTGCTCGCGAAAGTGGACGGCCTCGCCGCGCGGGAAGACCTTGGCGGTGGTGGGGCTGTTGCCGCCGGTGAAGACCAGGGTCGAGAACAGCCCGGCGCGGTACAGCTCGACGGAGTGGGTGGCGACGCCGAGGTCGTGGCTGCCCAGGCCGATCGCCACGTCGACGGGCCGCAGCTGGTGGTGCATCTGGTGGTAGTCCCAGATCAGCACGGCTCGGTGCCACTGATCCTCGGTGATGGCCTGCTGGTTGTCGCTCACACGTCTCTCCCTGGTCACCGTCGCCGGGGGCCGATCGGCCCCTCGTTCATGGCCTTGATGCCCTCGATACTGCGCAGTTGGTGCACGAGTCCGTACTGCGCGGCCGTGCGGGTGGCCTGATCGAGGACGAGGAGTCCATCATCCCGGGTCGCCGCGTCGGAGAGCAGGATGTGGCCATGAGCGGTGTCCAGCCGCACGCGTTGCATCGGTGAGTCGGCGGCCCCGCTGCCGCGGGCGATGTCGATGTAGTGCAGGGCCTGGGTGAGGTCGCCGGCACCTCGGCGGGCAAGGGCGAGTTTCTGGTGGGCCACCGACCAGTCGTCGGGTTCGGTGAGGTCCTCGAAGTCGCGGGTCGCGGCCAGCATGACGCGGGTCGCGTAGTCGTGCCGGCCGTTCTTGCTCAGCGCCGTGCCCACCCACAGGCGGGCCCTGGCGCGGTCCCGGCGGGAGAGCCGGTCGTCGACGGCGAGGGTTTCGTAGTGGCGGGCGGCAACCTCAAGCTTGCCCGACATTTCCGTGACCACCGCGAGGGAGAGGTCGAGCTGCGCGACACGTCGCGGGATGTCGAGCTGGGCGAAGACCGCGCGAGCCCCGGCGTAGGAGTGCTGGGCGGAGAGTGGACCGAGCACTGTGCCTTGGTCGCGTCTGAGGTCGCCGTGCAGCGCGGTCGAGCGGGCGAAAAGGTACAGACCCTTTTCGTCCAGTTCCCGGGCGTTGTATCGCGTCAACCAGCGGCTGAGCAGGCTGTCGGCGAAGGCGAAGTTCTGGCGGGAGAGCGCGACCACGACGCGATCCAGGTCCTCGGCCCAGGATTCGTACTCCCAGGCTCGGGGGCCGGCGGCGGTGACGCGCCGCCCGGCGTTCTGCACGGTGCTGGCCATCTCGGACAGGAGGGTCTCGAAGCGCAGATGCACGGGGGCGTCAGCGCGTCCGAGGGCGGTGTCGAGGATGGCCTGGGTGTCGGGCCTGGGCTCGGTTTCGGCGCGCTTGCTCTCCCACTTCGAGACCGTCGCGACGGCCACGCCGAGGTGCTCGGCAAAGGCCCGCACGCTCAGACGCAGGGCGAGACGCAGAGCCCTGGCCTCCAGGCCGGTCCAGTGGTGCACGGTTGCCACGCCTTGCTCCCTTCCACCGTCATCGAAGCAGATGCCTGGGGGCGGCGGGACGGAAGTGGAACGGAAGTAGAACGGCGGGTGATTGGCCGGGAGTTCGGGGGCCTCCATGCTCAGGATCGTCACCACCTGCCGACTCCTTGGACGGTCCCCAGCATGGAACCTCTCACGGAACATCGCCTGGTCAGCGGGCCTGTCGTCTACGGCTTCCTGCGGCTGGTGCGGGTCTCCGAAGCCCGGCAAGAGGCGCTGGTCGCCTCGCTCGCCGAGTACTGCCGTAGGCACGAGCTGGAGCTGTCCGGCGTCTTCACTGATCGCGAGGCGAGTGCCGGCCTCGGTTCGGCGGCCTTCACTGGTCTGCTGGACGTGTTGGCCCTGCCGGACGTCTACGGCGTACTCGCCCCGGCCGCGTCCCACCTTGGCCCGAAGGCGATAGCCGCTGAGCGCGGTCGGCGGATTGAGGCGGCCGGCTCCCGGCTGCTGCTCGTCCGGCGGCCCCGCCCCGCACGCCCGCCAGGCGCCTCCAGTGGTGCTGCTCCCCGCCACGGCTGCGGACCCGCCCGCCTCCTGGACGCCGAGTCATGAGGACAACCATGATCGAAACGGACCAGCGCTTCTTCGAGGCCACCCCCAAATCCGTTCAACAGGCGCGGGAATTCGCCACCGCGACCCTGGCCGGGTGGGGCCGTGGTGAACGGATCGACGATGTCCGTCTCTGCGTCTCCGAGCTGGCGACGAACGCGCTGGTCCACGGCACCGTCTCCGACCACGGATTCCTGGTCCGCCTCGAAGCCGAGGACGACGGCGTACGCCTGGAGGTGCACGACAGCCGCCGCGAACGCCCCAAGACGCGTGAGGCCGCCGACACCGACCCGTCCGGACGCGGTCTGGTCCTGGTGGCCGCGCTCGCCGACGACTGGGGAGTGCAGGACCGCACGCCCCTCGGGAAGATCGTCTGGTCCTCCTTCAAGGCCACAGGAGGGACGCTGGCATGAGCGCCATCCTCACTTCGACCGAACCTGAACTTCATCTACTGCTCTCGCTCGCCGCTTGGAGTTGGCTGGGCAACGGCCCGGACGGCCGCGAAATGGCCCACATCCTGGTCGCCCACAGTCCTGTCTCCGCACTCCCCGGCACTGCTGACGTGCCCGAAGCCCACATGCAGCGTCTCGCAGAAAGCCTCGGCGGACTGGGACGAGCGGAGGATGTGGTCCCGGACGCCGGCCGCTGCCTGCGCATCGCCGGCGACCACGTGTTTCTGCACTTCCCCGGCAACACCCGCAGGCTGCGACTGCCGACCCACCCCGGCTGGACAGCACTGGTCGCCCGCACCGGCACGGTCGTTCTCCTACTCGGTCTGGACCCGCTGCCGCAGTCCGCCGGCGCCACCCAGCTCGACACCTACCTGGACACCTCACTCGCGGCCGATCGGCTGTTGTTCGGGATCGCCCGCCCCTGCTGACCCGCTGGAACTTCTGCACGGCCCCGGTTGTACGGACGAGAGGGAACTGCGATGGAAACCTTCGAACGCGCCAAGCTGGACGCCTACTTCGCCCGGATCGCCGCTCAGTTCGCCCCCGACGAGCAGACCTCGTCGCTCCTGATCACGCACCTGCTGGCCGAGCGCCCCGCATTCGTCCGCGCCGTCGCCGCGATGACCCGGCTCGCGGCGGTGCTGCCCAAGCCGAAGTCCGTCCACCCGGCTGCCCAGCGCGAGACCGAGCGGACCGTCGCCGTCGACTCCTACACGGCGCCGTCCTAACGTTCCTCGAAGAGGGCTGGCCGAATACCGACCTGAGCCCCTCGTGCGCACTTGATTGCGCTCCCCTGTCCCGTCCTACGGTCCTCCAGCTCACGCCGCACCACATCGACAGAAGGGCTGCCGGTGAACAAGGACGAATCCAAAGCCGTCGCCGAGATCCTCCACGAGCTGAGCACCACCTCCCACGTCCAGGTCCGCTCATCCCCCGAGCTCGCCGCCCAGGTCTCCAAGGCTGCGGCGGACGAGGACGAGAAGCGGATAGAGGACGGGCGGGGCTCCCTTCGCCGACGCACCGACTACAGGGCCGTCCGGACAGCGCCGCGATCACTGACACTCACACCCTGGCAGGTCATCCACGCCATCGGCCTCGGAGCCGCTTCGGCCCGCCAAGGCGCGGGGCGAGGACTTGCCGAGCACTGGGGCAGCCTGCGCTACAGCCAGGCCCTGGAAGCCAACCGCGCCCGTTACCTGCAGCTGTCGTCCGAGGGGCGCGATCTCCTGCGCTTCTACAAGGCCACCCAGTCCGGAGAAATCGGCACCGGCTTCGCCTCGCTGCTGGCCGAGAAGCTGGTCAGGTCCCGCTATCCCGACCACTCGGTCTCCGTGATCCCGGCGGACATCGCTCTGAAGGCCGGCTGGACCCTACGCAGCTCCGGTACCGGCACTCGCCCGGAGCCGCTACAGCGACGGCCCCACTTCTTCGTCGAAGCCTGGCAACCAGGCCAGCCGTCCAAGGTCCTCCTCCTCTCCTCCAAGGGCACCCACAGCAGCGTTCACCAGGTACAGAAGCAGCTCAGTACGGCCAGCGCCCACGTTGAGTCCGTGCACATCGGGCCGTACGGCACAGTCCCGTACCTGCTCATCGGAACCGAGATCCCCACCACGGGGGGCCTCGCCGTGCACATCCTGGAGGCGCCGGGTACGACCGTCCTCCGCCCGTCCGGAGAGACATCAGAAGCCGGCCTGGATCTCACCCTGGAGCAGGGGAACCGTATGGCCGACGTCGTGCGGCCCGCGGACCGCGGAGAGACGATCGTCCCCGGTTTCCAGGTACTGCCCGACTCCTTTGCCTGGTTCAGCGTCGTGCTGGCACGGACGGAAGCAGCCACGCTCACGGCCTTCACCGGAGGTGGCAAACCCACCGCCCAGTACCTGACCAAGGAACAAGGTCGACGCCACTTCCAGCACGACGTCCACGCCAACACGGCCGGGCTGCGAGATGCGGAACACCGCATCCACGACATCGACTTCGTCGGTACCGACCACATCTACCGCCTCAATGGCACCCGCATAGAGGCGTTTTCCGGGCTCAAGAGGAGCCTCTACACGCACCTCCACCACGGGCGCGTCAATGAATACCGAAGCGAGGTACACGCCCTACGAGGGCAGTGGCCGGACCGCAGCACATCAGAGCAGTGGAACGCGGTGTCCATCCGTCCCGACGGAACCGTGATGGCGATCCGACTCCAGGACGGGTGACCCAGCAGCCAGCGGCAACTGCCGATCGGTCCTGGTAGCGCCTACTCGGGGGCACACAAAGCTGCAGCGGGGCTGGTCAAGAGGCGGCCGTGCCGACGGGGCGGCCTCGGCGGCCCTGCCCTGATGGTCTCAGTTCTGGTCTCGTTCGTCTCCGTCCAGCAACGTCCACCGGGTGCCCCGCCTCTCATTCCGGCGCAGGTCAGGACGCCGATGACTCACCCCGGACCCCCAGGCGAACATTTGGAAAGCGTGTTGGGGGCAACCCCTCACGAGTTCGAATCTCGTATCCTCCGCCAGTGCCTCACCGGGCACTTGAAGGCCCCGACCGGGAAACCGGCCGGGGCCTTCTGCGTTCCGTGGCCTCAGTTGTTGCCATCTCCGGCACCAGCTCCAACTTGAGAGGCCGCTCCGGGCTCCAGGCGGCATACGGGCCCGAGGAGCTGCTCAGCGCCTGGCGCAGAGCCTGAGCAGGGCCGAGAGCCGGCCGCCACGGCTGGTTCGCTCGGCCCCGCCCCGCCTCAGGGCTGGTCCGGGGACGTCCGGTGGACCGCGACGAAGGGGGCGCGGACCGTGGTGCCGTTCGGCAGGAGCCAGCCCGCGGTGACGTGCCCCAGGTCCTGCGTCGCAGTCGTACGGGCCTGGGCGGCGAGGGCGTCGGGGTCGAGGACGCGGTTGACCCGGACGGTCAGTTGGCTGGCCGGTTCGGTGTGCGGTCCGGATGCGGAAGCCGTAGGTACGACGAGTTCAGTGCCGTACGGGCCGTCGGTCAGCGACGTCGGGGCGGTCGTCGCCGACAGGCCGGTGCCGGTGAAGGCGCTGGTGACGGACGGGTCGGGGGTGTTGCTCTCGCTCTGGTCCTGCGGCACGGCCGTACCGGCGATGAGCGCGAACAACTGGGCAACGAGCACCGGGTCGTGGGTTCCGTCGTAGACCCACCGCCGTCCCAGCACCCCGTGCTCCATGGTGCCGATGAGCGCGTGACCAGCTCCATCGAGCGGGGCCCCGCGGTAGCTGAGCGGGATGAAGTACGCGGTGGGCTGCTGCTCCACGGGTCCGGCCCCGGACGCGGCCCCGGACCCGTCGGTGACCACCATGAACTCCATCCCGACCTCGCCCTGCGGATCGTCGAGGCGGAAGCCGCCGGCCCTGGCCAGGTGCGGAGTGCCGCCCTTGCCGGCGTACCAGGGCTGCTCCGGGAGCCACGGCGCCAGTAGTTCCAGCTTGCTGGGCGTCAGTGTGGTGCGGTGTACGACGGCCATGATCGGCTCCTCTGCTGCGGACTGCGGACTGCGGGGAACTACGGCGCTACTGCATTACGGACTACGGGCCACACGCTTCCCCACCCTGTCACCCACCGCTCTCCGCATGCGCATGGCATCCCAGCAGCCGGACTCCCGGCCCGCCCGCCCCGAGACTGACAGTCGCTGCTCCCCGCTGTCAGCGCGCGGTCCGCCGTCTGTCAGCGCCCGCGGGCAACGTCATGTCCATCGAGGAACGCCGAGGCCCTGCAGAGGTCCTGAGGAAGACTTCGAGGAGAAGAAGCGATGTCGTACGCCATCCGGGCCGAGGGCCTGGTCAAGAAGTACGAGAAAATGACCGCGCTGGACGGGGTCGACCTGGAGGTCCCGGCCGGCAAGGTGACCGGGGTGCTCGGCCCGAACGGCGCCGGCAAGACCACGCGGAGAATCTGCGGACGTTCGACCGGCCGGCGCTGGTTCTGGTCGCCTGGGGCGCGGAGGACCGCATGCTGCCGCCGTCGACGGGCCGTCGGCTCGCGGGGCTCCTGCCGCTGGGGCGGTATGTGGAGATCCAGGACGCCCGGACGCTCGTACAGCTGGACAACCCGCGAGCGCTTTCGACGGAACTGCGTCGCTTCATCGGGGAGAGTCCGCCGGGCCGGGCATAAGTTTCTTGTAGTAGAAGCTGCACGGCTGGAGCCTGCCGGACGGGTCGGCCGCGTAGTCGGGAACCAGCCCGTACCGGGTCCAGCCGGCGGCGCGGTACAGCCGGTCGGCGGGGCTGTCGGTCTCCGTGTCCAGGACCAGGAGCGCCACACCGGCGTCGGCGGCCGCCGTTTCGGCGGTAGTGAGCAGCACCCGGCCCAGGCCGCGCCCCCGGGCGTCGCGGTGGACCATGAGTTTGACGAGTTCGGCGCGGTGGCGGCTGTTGGGCTTGGGGGACAAGGCGAGGCTGAAGGTGCCGACCAGGCGGCCGCCGGGGCCCCGGGCGCCCCAGACGCGGAGGCTGCCCGCATCCACAGCGGACTGCTGGGCGGACCACCACGCGGAGGCGGGGGCCGGGCCGAACGGTGCCCGGAAACCGACGGACGCGCCGCCCGCGACGGTGTCGACGAGGAGAGCGGCCAGTTCCGGGACGCCGGCGCAAAACTCCTGCGGGGACAGACGGCTGATGCGGACATCGCCCGCACTCATGGCCGGACGATCATCACGGCGTAGCGGACCGGCTCCGGACCCGGGCAGCGGAAGCGCGAGGCACCCCAGAGGCGGAAGCGGAGGCAGTCCCCCGTACGGAGCTCATGGAGCGCGCCGCCAGCGGTGAACTCCAGAGCCCCGTCCAGCACCCAGATGTGCTGTTCGAGCCCCGGCACGGGCGGGCCGTCGTACGTGAGGTCGGCGCCCGGGAGCAGGACGCCCTCGACGAGCTCGCCCCGCAGGCCGGGGTGCGGCGGGGAGACGGACCGCCGGGTGAACCCCGACTCCTCGTCGCGCCACACCAACTGGCTGTCCACCCGGACCAGTTGCGGAGGCTGGGCCTCCACTTCGGCGAGCAGCTGGGACATCGTGCGCTCGTAAGCGGCGCACAGGCTGCCGAGCAGGACGGCCGTCGGGCTGATCTCCGCCCGCTCCAGGCGCGAGAGGGTCGAACGGCTGATGCCCGTACGCCGGGCCAGCTCGTCCAGCGACCAGCCGCGCTCCACGCGAAGCCCGGACAGCCGGGCGGCCAGGCGCGTCTCCATGTCTCTCACATCAGAGAAGATATCCCGAGAACGAGACGCGCGGCACCCGTTCCGTAGCTCCCATTAGGCGGCGCACTCCCACCGGTCTCTTCCCGCGTGCGGGCACAGGTCGAAGTGGCTGATCCGGCAGGTGTCCGCCGGAGACGACCAGCCGATGTTGACGGCGGTGCCGTCGCCCGCGATGCGCCAGCGCCTGCCCGCCGGAACCGCCCCGGCCGGCCGCTCGCCCGGCTCGATCAGGATCCAGCGGCCGCGCACCGTCGGGTACCAGGAAGCCTGGGCGCCGCAGCGTTTGCACACCGTGGTCCGGGCGTCTCGCGGGTCCGGTACGGGCGCCGCACGGGCGGCCGCGCGTTTCAACTCGACGGCGGCGACGGCCAGCACCTCGGCCAGCAGCACCGGTTCACGATCGTCCCGCGCGTAGCGCTCCTTGTACGAATCCATGTCCCCCACCCCGCAAACCGCCCTGATTACAGCTGACTTGCGCGATCCTTCCACCCGGGTCTGACATTCATGCCGACACCGGGCTCACCAGCGCTCTTCCGCCGACGGTGACGGCGGGGCACCTGCGGCGGTACGTACCGGCCAGCGGCGAGTCCCCCGCCTGTTCGCCCACCCGCCTACCCGTCGCAGGTGGCGACGGCGAAGCGGCCGGTGGCGGTGGCGGTGTGCGGCTTCTCGCCGTCCACCGCCACCGAGCAGGCGGCCCGGCCACCGGACGCCCCCACGGTGACGACCAGCGAGCCGCTCCTCACGAACCCGGTGGTCTCGACTTCCACACGCCAGGGCAGGCGGACACCGGACATGCCGCTCGACGCGAGGTTGCCGTCCTTCCAGATGGCGTAGGTGATGTTGACGTCCCACGCGTCGCCCGTCACGGAGTACCGCACCCGGACGGGCCGGTGCGACTCGTCGCCGACAGCGTCGGCGATGACGGCGAGAACGGCGACGCAGCCGCCCGCGCCGAGGAGTGTGAGGCGAGGAGCACCCGAGGCCACGTGCGGCGCTTCGCGCGCTTCACGGAGCGGTCGGGCACGTGCGGATGATCGTCGGACATGGGCCGGTGTCCTTCCTGCGCGCTGCGAGGCGATGGTGGCGAGCCACTCGATCATCGGCCGCGCGGGCGGTGTCCGCCCGGCGCGCCCACCGGGTGATCGAGCGGCGAGGTGTGCGAAGCACGTGCGGGTGCGTGATCATCGAGAGATGAGCACCGTCATCCGCATCGCCCAGCACCCGGAGGCCGACGAACTGCTCGGCCGCAGCCCGCTCGCCGATCTGATCGGCATGCTGCTCGACCAGCAGGTCCCCATGGAGTGGGCGTTCGCGGGCCCGTACACGATCGCGCAGCGGCTGCGCGGCGACGACCTCGACGCACACCAGATCGCGGCGTACGACCCGGACGCGTTCGCGGAGCTCCTGAAGGCCAAGCCGGCCGTGCACCGCTATCCGGGTTCGATGGCCAAGCGCGTACAGCAGCTCTGCCAGTACCTCGTCGACGAGTACGACGGCGACGCGACCGCGGTGTGGCGCGAGGTCGCCACCGGCCAGGAACTGCTGGCCCGGCTGAACGCGCTGCCGGGATTCGGCAAGCAGAAGGCCCAGATCTTCCTGGCCCTGCTGGGCAAGCGGCTGGACGTACGTCCGCAGGGGTGGCGAGAGGCGGCCGGGGCGTACGGCGAGACGGGCTCGTACCGCTCGGCGGCGGACATCACGGGTCCGGAGTCGCTGGCGAAAGTGCGGGCGTTCAAGCAGGAGGCGAAGCGAGCGGCCAAGGAAAACCCATAGCCCCCACGCGCCAACCGGGTCACCGGAACGGGCCGTGTCACCGGAAGGGGTGCTTCCGCTCATGATTTCCTCCCGTTCTGGGCCTGAATAAGACCTTCGCGCCCCCGCCTCATGGCTGCGCTCGAAGCCGCTTGCCCGGTAGGCTTTCCGTGTGATCTTCAAGCGCATCGGAAACGGCCGGCCGTACCCCGACCATGGCCGGGAAAGCACCCGCCAGTGGGCGGATGTCGCACCGCGCCCGGTCCGCCTCGATCAGCTCGTGACCACCAAAGGTCAGCTGGATCTCGAGACGCTGCTCGCCGAGGACTCGACGTTCTACGGCGACCTCTTCGCCCACGTCGTGAAGTGGCAGGGCGACCTCTACCTGGAGGACGGGCTGCACCGCGCCGTCCGCGCCGCACTCCAGCAGCGCCAGGTGCTGCACGCACGCGTCCTGGAACTCGACGGGCTCTAGCGGACGGCGTCCACTGTCCCGGCCACCCGTCCCGTCCACCCGAACGGCCGCCCGCATTGGGCCTTCCGGGTTGGCCTGACCCCGAGTGGATGATCATTTAGTACGCACGGCGGCCGCAGCGCACTACGCTGCGCCCATGAGCATGCTGACACCCCCCGGCATGGGCGGAAAGTACCGCATCACGGGCGACAAGTACCCCCGGATGCGACGCCCTCGGAACCGGCGCAGGATCATCGTCGCGGTGGTGGCCTCGATCGCGGCCCTCGGCCTGGCCGGCTGGGGGACACTGCAGCTCATCGACGTCTTCTCAGGCGGCGGTGAGAAGACCGCCACCGCCGCCGCCCGCGCCCAGGACTGCAAGAAGCCCGCCGCGCCCTCCGCCCCCGCGCGGGACGCGGCCCCCCTGCCGCGCACGATCAAGGTGAACGTCTACAACGCGACGCCGCGCGGCGGTCTCGCCAAGGAGACCGCCGACGAACTGAAGAAACGTGGCTTCACCATCGGCAAGGTCGGCAACGCCCCCGCCCAGTACGACAAGAAGGTCAAGGGCGCCGGGATACTGCTGGGCGCGCCCAAGGCACTCTCCGGCGAGCTGCCCGTACTCGGTACCCAGCTCAAGGGCGCCCGGCAGAAGGCCGACGCCCGCCGGGGCACCGACGTCGATCTGATCCTCGGCACCGGCTTCAAGAAGCTGGACACCCGGAAGGACGCAGACAAGGCCCTGGCCGTACTGGCCAAGCCCTCGCCCGCGCCCTCCGGAAAGTGCTGACAGACGCCCCGGGAGCCCGGCCGAGGTCTTCGGCACCGCCCTGCTAGTCGGTGGTGCCGTACATCCGGTCCCCCGCGTCGCCGAGGCCCGGCACGATGTAGCCGTGCTCGTTGAGGCGCTCGTCCACCGAGGCGGTGACGACGGTGACGGGTGCCCCGGCCAGCTCGCGCTCCATGACCTCGACGCCCTCGGGCGCCGCGAGCAGCACGACCGCAGTCACATCGTCCGCGCCGCGCTTGATCAGCTCACGGATCGCCGCGACCAGGGTGCCGCCGGTGGCCAGCATCGGATCCAGGACGTACACCTGACGGCCCGAGAGGTCCTCGGGCATCCGGGTCGCGTACGTCTCGGCCTGCAGCGTGTCCTCGTTGCGGATCATGCCGAGGAAGCCCACCTCCGCGGTCGGCAGCAGCCGCACCATGCCGTCGAGCATGCCGAGCCCGGCCCGCAGGATCGGTACGACCAGGGGCCGCGGGTACGACAGCTTCACGCCCGTCGTCGACGTCACCGGGGTCACGATGTCGACCTGCTCGGTGCGCACGTCCCGGGTGGCCTCGTACGCGAGCAGAGTGACCAGCTCGTCGGCGAGGCGCCGGAAGGTCGGGGAGTCGGTGCGCTTGTCGCGCAGCGTGGTGAGTTTGTGCGCCACCAACGGGTGGTCGACGACATGGATCCGCATGGCGTCAACAGTAACCGGGGGCGAAGCGCCGCCGCGCTGGCATCAACCCGTTGACCGGGGGGAAGGTGGGTGGGAGACCGAGCGGCTTGGGGTGGTGTGCGCGATGCCGGACGAGGAGCAGGAGCGGCGCGACGAGAGCGAGGCCGGGCGCAGACGGCGACGCGCCCAGTTCCTGCGCGAACTCCACGAGGCCAAGGCGCTGCGCGACCGCGTGCAGCCACGCCGGGCCCGCGCGGCCCGGATGCGCCAGCAGATGCGGATGCGCACGTTTCGCTGGTAGCCGCCCGGCGGACACCCAGTAGGCGCTTTCTCCAGGACTGGTACACGACGCAAGACCGGAAGACCTCTCGCGAAGCGAATGTTTCTGCCACGATTCCGAGTGGGCGGGGCTCGGAGCTGCGACACCGGCTCTCCCCACCCGAGCGACACCCTCCGGCCGGGAGGAACTCCAACCGGCACTTCTCAAGACCAGTGGGAGAGTCACGGTGTACTTCGCCGCACTGCTCGCGCGCACCGAAGACGGGTGGAAAGCGAGCGACACGGAGCTCGACGACGTGGAGACCCTGTCCGACCTGACCGATCTGGCCCGCGGGGCCACGGTCGACGACGACACGGTGATCATCTTCATCGAGCAGGAAGACGCATGGTTCGGCCTCGTCCGGGTGGACGGCGAGGAGGACCCCCGGATCTATGTCTCGGACGCGGCCGCGGCCGCTCGTTCGTCGTACGGAGAGATCCTGCTCACCGACGAACTGCTCGGGCGGGACCCCGAGGATCCGGACGCCCTGGAAGAACTCGTCGACCTCGACGGCACCGAGGACGGCGAGCCGGACGGGACCGAAGAGGAGGAGAGCACGGCGGACGACGAAGGTGTCGTACCGGCGGGCCCGCTCGGGGAGGCGGGGGTCCTCGCGGACCTCGGACTGCCCGAGACGGATCTGCGGGCCCTGCACGGGGACGCCCTGAACGAGATCGCCGACGCCCTGGGCGCCGCCGACGTCCTGGAGACCGTCCAGTAGTGACAGCGCAGCAAGGAGAAGCGGATCCGCAGCGGGACCGGTGGCGGGCGCCGATGCGCTTGGCGCTGGACGAGGCGGCGCGGGCGGCGCTGGGCGGCGATGTGCCGGTCGGTGCCGTCCTCCTGGCGCCCGACGGCTCGCAGCTCGCGGCGGGCCACAACGAGCGTGAGGCCACGGGGGACCCGACGGCGCACGCCGAGGTGCTGGCCCTGCGCAGGGCGGCGCACAGGCTCGGCGAGTGGCGGCTGACCGGCTGCACGCTGGTCGTGACGCTGGAGCCGTGCACGATGTGCGCCGGTGCGCTCGTACAGGCGCGGGTGGACAGGGTGGTCTACGGGGCGCTCGACGAGAAGGCCGGCGCCGCGGGTTCCCTTTGGGACGTCGTACGGGACCGGAGGCTGAACCACCGCCCCGAGGTCATCCACGGCGTACTGGAGAGGGAGTGCTCGGAGCAGCTGTCCGCCTTTTTCAGGGACCGGTGACGAACCGCTGACGAACCGCTGGCGAACCGATTTCAGAGCACCGCCCGGCGTGGGCTAAGCTCTCTCTCGGTAGCGTGTCCGAGTGGCCTAAGGAGCACGCCTCGAAAGCGTGTGATGGTGCAAGCTATCCGTGGGTTCAAATCCCACCGCTACCGCTCAGAACGAAAGCCCCGACTCCCCGAGTCGGGGTTTTCGTGTTTCCCGGGTACCTGTACAGCCGTGTTTCCCGGGTCCATCCCTGTACGGCGTCCGTCGCCCTGCGGATTCCTGCCGGATCCGCCTGAAGGTCGAACGAGTGATCACATGAGTCCCCTGAACGGCCCATTCCTGCGGTTAGACTCACGCGACTCAAGTGACTCACGAGAACAGCAGGGAAGGTCGCAGAGATGGTGCAAACGAAGAAGATCGCACTGTACGTGGTCGTCGCCTTCGTCCTGCACACGATCATTACGTCCCCCGCCAGGGCGGCCGACCTCGTCCAGGTAGGGTTCGAAGGCGTGTCCAGTGCCGCCCAGGGCGTCGGTGAGTTCATGTCCGAACTGATCCAGTGAACGGTCGCCCTCCGCATCCAAGGAGTGCCCCCCCGTGATCCGCCATCTGGTCCTCTTCAAGCTCAACGACGGTGTCGAACGTGACGAGCCCCGCGTAGCCGCCGGTGTGAAGGCCTTCGAATTGCTCGACGGGGTCGTTCCCGAGCTGGCGTTCTGGGAATGCGCGTGGAACATCACGGACCGCCCCATCGCCTACGACTTCGCCATCAACTCGGCGGTCCAGGACCGCGACGCGCTGAAGCGGTACGTCGAGCACCCGGCCCACCAGGCGGCCGCCGGACAGTGGCGCGAGTTCGCCACGTGGGTGATCGCCGACTACGAGTTCTGAGCCCTCGCGGCACCCTCACAGCACCACCGCCGCGCCCCCGCAGCACCACCGCCGAGCCCGCAGCACAGCGCCCCGCACCATCCCAGTGCGGGGTTTTTGTGTGTATACATACCAACTTGCCCTCAACACGGACATATACGGTGCTTGCACACAGTGCACATGTCTTGTGATGCTATGACCGCTTTTGACGGATGAGTCGACCACGATTGACCGAGAAAAGGGGTGGCGTGACCGTGCCGGCCAGTACAGCGCCTCAAGCACCACCCCAGCAGCCCCCGCCGCCCCAGCACCTCCAGCCACTCCCGGCGCTCCCGCCACTCCCGCCCGAAACGGCCCCCGACTCACCCGCCGCGGGCTCCGCCAAGAGCCGCGGCGCCGACACCAGAGCCCTCACCCAGGTCCTGTTCGCCGAGCTGAAGGGACTGGAGCGCGGGACGCCTGAGCACAACCGGGTGCGCGGGGCCCTCATCGAGGCGAACCTGCCGCTGGTGCGGTACGCCGCGGCCAGGTTCCGCAGCCGCAACGAGCCCATGGAAGACGTCGTACAGGTCGGCACGATCGGCCTGATCAACGCGATCGACCGGTTCGACCCGGACCGCGGAGTGCAGTTCCCGACCTTCGCCATGCCGACCGTCGTGGGCGAGATCAAGCGGTACTTCCGTGACAACGTCAGGACCGTGCACGTACCGCGCCGGCTGCACGAGCTGTGGGTGCAGGTGAGCGGGGCCACCGAAGACCTCACGACGGCGCACGGGCGCTCCCCCACCACCGCCGAGATCGCCGAGCGCCTGCGCATCTCCGAGGGCGAGGTGCTGGCGTGCATCGAGGCGGGCCGTTCGTACCACGCGACCTCGCTGGAGGCCGCCCAGGAGGGTGACGGGCTGCCCGGGCTGCTCGACCGGCTCGGCTACGAGGACCCGGCGCTGGCCGGCGTCGAGCACCGCGACCTGGTGCGCCACTTGCTCGTACAGTTGCCCGAGCGCGAGCAGCGGATCCTGCTGCTCCGGTACTACAACAACCTGACACAGTCACAGATCAGCGCCGAGCTGGGTGTCTCACAGATGCATGTGTCAAGGCTTCTCGCCAGAAGTTTCGCCCGGCTGCGATCCGCAAATCGAATCGACGCGTAACCGGATCGGGTAGCACCCCCGGACGACCGAAAAGCCGCACACCATCCCTTTCCTAGGCAGATTTGTCGACTTGGCGCTACAGCGCGTTGCCGACATGTGACATTCTGCTGGAACCGCGTTTGCCGCGGCGCTGCAGCCGGTATTCAGGTGGAGGTTGCTTCCTCCGACGGAAGCGTCCACCGCTACCGTCAGCGACCGCAGCGATCTCAGCGACCTCAAGGGGGCTGGCATGTCCGCAGAACAGGGCGGCTCGAAGGTGCTCACCAAGGAAGTACCCGCCGTGCACGACCAGGTGACGGCTCCGCCGCCGCTCGTGTCGCAGCCGGAAGCCATCGACACCCGCACTCTGTCCCGCTCGCTCTTCCTGCGGCTCGCCGCCCTCGACAAGGACAGCCCCGACCGCACGTACGTCAGGGACACGCTGATCCGGCTCAACCTGCCGCTGGTGCGGTACGCCGCGGCCAGGTTCCGCAGCCGCAACGAGCCGATGGAGGACATCGTCCAGGTCGGCACGATCGGCCTGATCAAGGCGATCGACCGGTTCGACTGCGAACGGGGGGTGGAATTCCCGACGTTCGCGATGCCGACCGTGGTCGGTGAGATCAAGCGCTTCTTCCGCGACACGAGTTGGTCGGTACGAGTCCCCCGCCGCCTCCAGGAGCTGCGGCTCGCTCTCACCAAGGCGAGTGACGACCTGGCGCAGAAGCTGGACCGTTCACCGACCGTCCCCGAACTCGCCGCTGTTCTCGGGGTTTCGGAGGAGGACGTCGTCGACGGACTCGCGGTGGGCAACGCCTACACCGCGAGCTCGCTGGACTCGCCCTCCCCCGAGGACGACGGCGGTGAAGGCTCTCTCGCGGACCGGCTCGGGTACGAGGACATGGCGCTGGAGGGCGTCGAGTACCGCGAATCGCTCAAGCCGCTGCTGGCCAAGCTTCCGCCGCGCGAGCGGCAGATCATCATGCTCCGGTTCTTCGCGAACATGACGCAGTCCCAGATCGGCGAAGAAGTCGGCATCTCCCAGATGCACGTCTCGCGCCTGCTGACCCGCACGCTCGCGCAGCTCAGGGAAGGCCTGATCGCGGACTGAGGCTGAGAAGCTGTTGTCCAACTCCCGCTGGATCAGCTCGGGGCGTCTGGTGCGGTCGATCACAAGGCGCCGCGAGCGGCCGTGCCAGACGCCCCGAGCCCAGCGGGAGCTGGACAACAGCTTCTGAGGTAGGCGGCGGGCCGGCCGTGCCGACCCCGCCGCCTCCGCCGTTCTGTGAGGCCAGTACCCCGCCTGGTCAGTATGTCGCCGCTGACCAGGCGTGATCCGGGGCCTGCTCAGCCCAGAGCGAGCCAGGCCACCGCGGCCAGGATCACGACGACGGCCACCACGCCGATGATGAGGCCTGTCTTCGGCCCGCCCGACGAGGCGGCCGCGGCGGGCTGCTGCCGCTGCGGTTCGCCGTCGTCCACGAAGGCGCGGAACATCTGGGTGCTGCCTGCCGGGTCGTGTTGACCCTCGGGGCCCTGAGGGGCGTGGGGGTTGTGTGCCATGGGAAAGGACCCTAGCGAAGAGGCCACCCCCCGCACACCCCCGGACCCCAGGCCGCTGTGATCTGCGGTTTTACCAGCCACATCGGCGTCCTTGACTCGCCATGGGCACAGGCTTTTGCGTTCCTTTACCCCTACAGGCCCCAATTAATTTGCCTGTAGCAACCAACCGCTTCTATGGTTGCCTTAAGCAACAAGATGCGGGAGGGCAGCCATGGCCGCACAGAGCCAGTACGCGGAACTGGCCCGGCAACTCAGCGCCATCGGCGCCGTCAAACGCGAACTCGCACGGGTCCTGCCCGTCCACTGCCCCGCGGGATCGGCCGCCGTACTCGTCCTCCTCGACCGCAACGGCGAGATGCGGATGAGCAGGCTGGCCGAACTCCTCGCGGTCGACATGTCGGTAACCAGCCGGCACGTGGCCCATGTGGCGGAGCGGGGCTGGATCGACCGGTCCCCCGACCCGGTGGACAAGCGTTCCCGCATCCTCCGGCTGAACCCGGCCGGCCGCGCGCTCCTGGAGGAACTCTCCGAGCGCTACACCCAGACGCTGGCCGGGGCACTGGGGGACTGGTCCGACGACGAGGTCGGACAACTGACCACGCTGCTGGCCCGTCTGCGCAGCAGCTTCGGCGACTGCCGGGCCAAGCAGGACGCGCACTGCCCAGCGCCCGCAACACCCGCGTAAGAGCAAAGGAATTCAATGGCTACGACCACACCGGCCGGTGTGCGGGGCGGCCACGCCAAGCAGGAGTCCCCTCACCACTCCTCCGCCGGCGCCCCGATGACCCACCGGCAGATCATGGAGGCCCTCACCGGCCTTCTGCTCGGCATGTTCGTGGCGATGCTGTCGTCGACGATCGTGTCGAACGCCCTCCCGGAGATCATCAGGGACCTCGACGGCACCCAGAGTGCGTACACCTGGGTCGTCACCGCCGCCCTCCTCTCCATGACCGTCACCACCCCCCTCTGGGGCAAGATGGCGGACCTGTTCAGCAAGAAGCTGCTGGTCCAGATAGCCCTGGTCATCTTCGTCATCGGGTCCGCGCTCGCCGGCATTTCGCAGGACACGGGAACGCTCATCGCGTTCCGCGTGCTCCAGGGCATCGGCACCGGTGGCCTGGTCGCGCTCACGCAGATCGTGATCGCCGCGATGATCCAGCCACGTGAGCGCGGCAGGTACGCCGGGTACATCGGCGCCACCTTCGCGGTCGCCACGGTCGGCGGCCCGCTGCTCGGCGGAGTCATCACCGACACCGCCTGGCTGGGCTGGCGCTGGTGCTTCTACGTCGGCGTGCCGTTCGCGGCCATCGCCCTGGTCCTTCTCCAGAAGACGCTCAAGCTCCCGGTCGTCAGGCGCAAGGTCAAGATCGACTGGCTCGGCGCCTTCTTCCTGGCCGCCTCGGTCTCCCTGCTGATGATCTGGGTGACGCTGGCGGGTGACAAGTACGACTGGATCTCCTGGCAGACGTACGCGATGGTCGGCGGCTCGGTCGCGCTCGGCCTGCTCTTCGTCCTGGTCGAGACGAAGGCCGCGGAGCCGCTGATTCCGCTGCGCTTCTTCCGTAACCGGACCATCGCGCTCACGTCCTTCGCGAGTCTCTTCGTCGGTGTGGCGATGTTCGGATCGACGGTCTTCCTGAGCCAGTACTTCCAGCTCGCCCGGGACAAGTCGCCGACGATGTCCGGCGTCATGACGATCCCGATGATCGCCGGCCTCTTCATCTCCTCGACGGTCTCCGGCCAGATCATCACCAAGACCGGACGCTGGAAGGGCTTCCTGGTCGGCGGCGGTGTCGGCCTGGTCGCGGGCCTCGGGCTGCTCGGCACCATCGCGTACGACACCGAGTACTGGCAGGTCGCGCTGTACATGGCGGTCCTCGGTCTCGGCCTCGGCATGATGATGCAGAACCTGGTGCTGGCCGCCCAGAACCAGGTCGAGCCCGCCGAACTCGGCGCGGCCAGCTCGCTGGTCACCTTCACCCGCTCGCTGGGCGGTGCGATCGGCGTCTCGGCGCTCGGCGCGGTGCTCTCCAGCCGCATCACGCACTACGTCGAGGACGGGCTCACCGCGCTCGGCATCAAGCCGGGCGCCGCCGCCGGCGGCAACACCATCCCGGACATGGACGCGCTGCCCGCGCCGATCAGGACCGTGATGGAGAGCGCGTACGGGGACGGGGTGGCCGACCTCTTCCTGTACGCCGCACCCGGCGCGCTGGTCGGTCTGATCCTGGTGCTGTTCGTCAAGGAGGTCGCGTTGAAGTCGTCCCAAGACGACACCGCGGCGGAGCCCGCCGGGTCCGTAGCGGCGGTGGCCGACGGGACCGCCGGACCGCCGAGCTGCTCGCCGACCAGAGCGCCCCGCCCGTCGTGACGACCGGCAAGCCCCTGTCCGGCACGGTCCGTACCGCCGAAGGAACGGCCGTCCCGCACGCCGTGGTCACCCTGATCTCGCTGTCCGGCCGCCAGCTCGGCCGCACGGTCGCCCACGAGGGCCGCTACGCGCTGGACGCCCCGGCAGCCGGTTCGTACGTCCTGATCGCCTCCGCCGACGGCTTCCAGCCGCAGGCGTCCACGGTGGCCGTCGGGGACGAGCCCGTCGCGTACGACATCCTGCTCTCCGGTACGAGCGGGCTCACCGGGACCGTACGTGCTGCGGACGGTGGCCTGCCGGTCGAGGACGCGATGGTCATCGTGACCGACGTACGCGGCGACGTGCTGGCCACCGGGAAGTCCGCCACACAGGGCGAGTTCGTCTTCGGGGAGCTCGTTCCCGGGAACATGACTCTCGCGGTGAACGCGACCGGCTACCGGCCGCTCGCGCTGCCGGTGGACATCGGCGGCCAGGGCGTCACCCGCGTCGAGGTCGCGCTGCGGTCCGGCGCGCTGGTCCAGGGAACGGTACGTGGCGGCGCCGGCCGGCGCCCGCTGCCCGACGCCCGGGTGACGCTGATGGACGCGGCGGGCAACGTGGTCGCCACGTCCACCACCGGCGACGACGGCGCGTACGCCTTCGCGGACCTCGATTCGGGCGAGTACACGGTCGTCGCGACCGGCTACCCGCCGGTGGCCGGGGCGCTCGTCGTCGCGGGCCGCGGCATCGACGGCCACGACATCGAACTCGCCCACCCGGGCGAGTAATCCAAGACCGGCGAGCAATTCGAGACCCCCGGCCCGGGGCGCGTCCCCAGCGGAGGCGCGCCCTGAGCGGGCCGGTGTGGAAACGGGCCCCGGCGACGGGGCCGGCAGGCAGGGGACGGCCTGTCGGTCCCGGCCGGGGCCCTCGTTCATGGCAAGGAGAGAACGGCATGGGACTTCGCGCACAGGTAAGGACCCGCGACGGCTGGGCCGTGCAGCACGCGGTGGTGACGGTCACCGACCCGGCCGGCGCTCAGGTGATCCGGGCGGCCGCGGACGAGGAGGGCACGGTAAGGACCGACGCACCCTTGCCTGGTGGTCCTTACACGGTGATCGTCACAGCGGCCGGTTACGCCCCGGTGGCGTCGACGGCGTTCGTCACGGCGAGCGGCCTGGCCGACGCGGGAACGGTCGTCCTGGCCCGCCAGGGAGGCGTGGAACTGCCGCCGCCCGGCATCTGGACCCTCGACCCCGCGCACTCCTCGGTGGCGGCGGTCGCCCAGCACCTGGGAATCTCCAGCGTGCACGGCCGGTTCCGCGCATTCGGCGGGCACATCGAGATCCGCGAGGACCTCGCCACCTCCCGCGTCGATGCGGTCATCGGCGCGGCGAGCATCGACACGGGCAACGGCACGCGCGACGGGCACCTGAAGTCACCCGATTTCCTGGACGTGGAACGCTTCCCCGAGATCAGGTACCGCAGTACGGGCCTGACCGCGGCGGGGCCGGACCGCTGGACGGTGCACGGCGAGCTGTCGCTGCACGGGATCGCCCGCGCGGTCGACCTCGACCTCAGCTACCTGGGCACGGGCCCCGACCCCTGGGGCGGCGTCCGTGCGGCCTTCCGCGCGACGGCGGAGCTGCGCCGCGACGACTTCGCCATGAGCTACAACCAGGTCGTCCAGGCGGGCATCTCGGCGATCGGTGCGACGCTGCGGGTGGAACTCGACGTACAGGCCGTGCAGGGCGAGCAGCTGCCGCAGGGGTAGTCCCGGGGCCTCGGCCAGGGGTGGCCCCGGGCCCTCGGCGTCCTCGATCGCCGGACGGGCTCACGGTGAGCCCGTCCGCGCGGCCATCGCCTCGATGCCCGCGATCAGCGTCTCGAGTGCGAAGTCGAAGTCCCGCTCCCGCATCTGGGCCACCGTGTCCCCGGCCCGCGCTTCCAGCATCTCCTGCGCACTGTCGAACGTCTCGCTCAGCTCGGGCGCGTCCCGCATCGTGCCCATCGCCTGCGCGAGGTAGTCGTCCTGGCTCATGCCCGCGGACGCGCAGCGCTGCACGAAGTGGCCTTCGACGGTGCCGAATCCGTACACGAACTGGAAAACCGCCGACATCCCGCCCATCTGCCCGTGCGGCGGCAGCCCGGTCGCCCGCATCACGTGGTGCACGGCGAGCGAGAACGCCCGCGAGTGCGGTCCGATGTTGAGGTACGTACCGATGAGCGGCGACACCCACACATGCCGGACCAGCAGCTCACGGTAGGTCGTCGACAGCGATCGCAGCCGCTCGCGCCAGTCGCCGCTCTCGTCCGGCGGCGTGATCTCGCTGAACACCGAATCGAGTGCCAGCTCCAGCAGATCGTCTTTCGTGTCGACGTACCAATAGAGCGACATGGCGGTGACGTTCAGCTCGGCGGCGAGCCGGCGCATGGAGAACTTCGCCAGGCCTTCCGCATCGAGCAGTCGCACCGACACCGCGGTGATCCGGCCGCGGTCGAGCCCGGCCGGCTGGTCGGCCTTGCGGGTGCGCGATGTCTGCGACTCGAACCAGACACTGCTCCGAGCGGGATTCCTGGCGCGATCGGCCGCGGACACCATGGCGCACACTCCTCGTTGTTCCCCCGACGGGGCGATCGGGGACGGCGGGCGGCGGCTCGCATGCCCGGCGGCCCGAATGCCCAGGTCCGCCCCGCCCGCACTCCGATGCTATGCGGCTCCTGCCGCCGCCGGCGCTGCCGAGTCGGCCCGTTCCGCACGGCGCAGCAGCACCGCGGCGAGCAGCCCGCCCGCGAGTACGGCGACCGCCCCGACCAGCTGGCTGGTCTCGACGCCGGAGGCGAAGGCGTCGGTGATACGGGCCCGCTCCCCGCCACTGTCCGCGGCGGCCAGCGCCGCGGGCAGCGAAGCCGCGCCGACGGCTGTGGGCACCAGCGCGGCGAAGCGGGAGTTCAGCACCGCGCCCAGCACGGCCACGCCAAGGCCGTTGCCGAACTCGGCGAGCGTGCCGTTGATGCCCGCGCCCACCCCGGCCTTCTCCGGCGGGATGGCGCTCATGATGGCGTTCGCCATGGCGGGCATCGCGAGGGAGATCCCGGCGCCCATGACGACCAGGCCGCACAGCATGCCGGCGTATCCCGAGCCGCCGAACAGTGCGATCGCCGCGAGACCGGCCGCAAGCAGGGACATGCCGGACGCGATGGTTCCCGGCGTACCCAGCCTCGGCAGGAGGCGTGCGCCTACCCCGGTGAGGTTGAGTGCGACGACGGTCAGCGCGAGCGGCGCCGTACGCAGGCCGGCTTCCAACGGACCGTACCCGAGAACGAACTGAAGGTGCTGCGTGAGCAGGAACAGCGAGCCGCCCATGCCGAACGCGACGAGGATCGCGCCGGCGACCGCTCCGATGAAGCGCTGGTTGCGGAAGAAGTGCATGTCGAGCATCGGGTAAGGAATGCGCAGTTCCCAGAGAACGAACGCACCCAGGACGAGCACGCCGACCGTCGCGGAGAGCAGCACCTGGGTGGAGCTCCAGCCGTGCTCCGGACCAGAGATGATCGCGTACACGACAGCGGTCATGCCGACGGTGGACAGCAGCGCGCCGAGCAGGTCGGGCCGGTCGCCCTGCTTGGTCTTGGACTCCGGCACGAGGGCGACCACGGCGACGAGGCCGACGATCGTGACCGGAATGTTGATCAGGAAGATCGCGCCCCACCAGAAGTGGTCGAGCATGACTCCGCCGATCAACGGCCCGACCGCGAAGCCGAGTGAGTTGACCGTGGACCAGAGTCCGATGGCCTTCACGCGCTCCGTGTCGTCGAAGATCTGGACGACCACGGCCAGGGTGGTCGTGATCAGCAGCGCACCCCCGATGCCCATGCCCGCGCGGGCGGCGATCAGCTGGGCACTGGACTGGGCGAGCCCGGCGGCGAGCGAACCGACTCCGAAGAGCGCGAGGCCGGCGATGAGCATCTTCTTACGGCCGTAGCGGTCGGCGGCGCTGCCCGCGGTCAGCAGGAGGCCCGACTGGACCAGGGAGTACGCGTTGATCATCCACTGGATGTCGGCGGTGGACGCGTCCAGTTCCGTGGTGAGGGAGGGGATCGCGACGTTGAGGACGGTGTTGTCGAGCAGCACGGTGAGCTGGGCGAGACAGATGACACCGAGGATCAGCCAGCGCTGCGGGTGGCCCTGTGCGGTGGGGCGGTTCTCGGCGGTCGTCGCCGTCATGCGGGCTCTTCTCATGGAGGTGTGGGGGCGCGGATCGCGAGGTCCCGTACACCGTACAAGAGAGTCCTATACGCCGTATAGCGATTATGGCGGGCAGGCGTCAGCCCTGATCACCGGCGTCAGCCCTGATCAGGTACCCGGCACCGCGCCGGGTGTGAATCATCGGGGGGCGGCCGGCGTCGATCTTGCGTCGCAGGTAGGAGATGTAGAGCTCGACGATGTTGGCCCGGCCCCCGAAGTCGTCACTGAAGGCGTAACTCCACACCCGGTCCAGGATCTGCGTCTTGCTGAGCACCCGCCGGGGGTTGCGCATGAGGTAACGCAGCAGCTCGAACTCGGTCGCGGTGAGGTGGATCCGTTCCCCGCCGCGGGCGACTTCATGGCTGTCCTCGTCCAGCGTCAGATCCCCGACCGCCAGCACCGAGGAGTCACGTACGACCGTCGAGGCGCCGCCCGCCCGCCGCGTCAGGCGCCGCAGCCGCGCCACCACGTCCTCCAGCTCCTGGCGGAACGGCTTGGTGACACCGTCGCCGCCTCCCGCCGTCAGCCCGGGTATCCGGTCCTCCACCGGCCATCCGGCCGTGAGGAACAGCACGGGAACGCCCGGGAGTTCGCAACGCAGCTGCCCGAGGACGGCGAGGGCGCCCTCGTCAGGCGGCGTCACGCCCAGTACGACGGCTTCGGGGCGGAAGTCGCGCGCCGAGCGCACCGCCGCGTCCCCGCAGCGCGCGCTGCGGACCTCCCACCCCTCGTGGCGCAGCGTCATCGACAGCAGTACGGCGAGCGGCGCCTCGTCATCCACGACGAGCACCCGCACGGGTCCGCGCGCAGACCCGCGCCGCACACGCCCGCGCACCGGCCCGCTCGCACGCCCGCGCACCGGCCCGCGCATCGGCCCTCCGTCCAGTCCCAGCATTTCGGTCGGCATGGGGGCAGCCTGCAAGGCGCCTCTGAGAGCGCCCTCGTCCGTTCCTGTGAATCCGCTGAGAACTCAGCAGCGGAAGAGCAGCGCCGCGTTGTCGTGGCAGACGCCCCGCAGCCAGTCGTCGCCCAGCCCCAGCCGCTCCAGTGCCTCCAGCTGATGGACGTAGCCGTACGGAATGTTGGGGAAGTCCGTGCCCAGCAGGATCCGGTCACCGAGATCCGACAGCCGGCCCAGGTCAGCCTTCGGGAAGGGCGCCATCCGCTCGGAGAAGTCGGTGAAGGCCATGGTCGTATCCAGCCTGACGTGTTCGTACCTCTCGGCCAGCTCCAGGAAGTCCGTGTACTCGGGCATGCCCATGTGGGCCACGACCAGCCTGAGCCGCGGATGCCGCGCCAGCAACCGGCCGACCGGTTCCGGCCCGGTGTGCTTGCCGGGTGCGGGGCCGGAGCCACAATGCATCACCACCGGGATCCCGGCGTCCGCCAGCAGGCCCCAGACGGGATCGAGCAGCGTGTCGTTGGCGTCGTACGCCCCGACCTGGAGGTGCGACTTGAAGACCCGCGCCCCGCCGTCCACGGCCCGCCTCACGTACGTCTCGACGCCTGCCTCCGGGAACAGGGTGGCCGTGTGCAGGCACTCGGGGGTCCGCGCCGCGAAGTCCGCCGCCCAGCTGTTGAGCCAGGCAGCCATGCCCGCCTTGTGCGGATAGAGCATCGACGTGAAGTGCCGCACCCCGAAGTCCCGCAGCAGCGCGACCCGTTCCTCCTCCTCGTGCCGGTAGGTGATGGGCCACTCCATTCCGGTCAGCGGCCCGACGGCGTCGAAGTAGGCCCACACCTTCTTGAGCACCCGCTCCGGCATGAAGTGCGTGTGTACGTCGACGATGCCCGGCAGCCCGAGCCGCCCCCAGAACCGCCGGACGCCCTCCGCCTCTCCGACGCCGCCCATACGGCCGGCCCCGCAGCTGCCGCTAACCCCGCTCAAAGCCATAGCTCCGCTCCACCTTGTCCATGACGATCACTCTCCGCCGCGTCCGCGCGCCGGTCCAGCCCTCACGGCTCCACCCTCACGGCGACATCGCATCCCCTCGTCCCTCAGAAGAGCCCGCCCTGGATCCCCCGCTCCACGCTCGTCACCGGCACGGTCACCCCGGCGTCCTGGCTCCCACTGCCCGCCGCGGTAAGCTCCCACCCGCTCATCAGCCGCGTGTCGAGCACCACCACCCCGTTGTCGGCGGTTGCCAGGTGCAGATCCGGCCCGGCGGCCGCCAGCAGCCGTCCCGCGACGGCCCCACCCGGCGTCAGCTCACGCACCACACCCGTCATGGACGGCAGCCCGTCCAGCCCGAACACCCCCGCATGGTCCACCGCCTCGAACGCGGCCCGCTCCAGCGACTCGGGCCAGGCCGCGAGGCCCCCGGCCCGCCGGTGCAGCTCCTCGATCTCCGCCGCCCGCTCCTGGCGCCCGGGCAGGGCGGCCCGTACCGCACGCTTGTCCTTGTACGGAACACGGTCGGGCACGCTCAGCGCCGTGCGCACCACTTCCTCGGTCCGCCGCGCCGCCATCAGCGGCCCACGCCCGAGCCAGCTGAACGCCACCGCGCCCTGCTCCAGCAGCCGGGCGGACCCCCGCGCGTCAGCGGTGATCCCGATCTTGACCATGCCGGGACCGAACCACGCCAGGTAGACGGCGTACGGGCGGGGGTCGTCCGCCATCGTGTCGGCGGCCACCGACCGCGACCGGTCCAGCCGCGCGCACTCCGCACACTGCCCCCCGCTGCTCCGGCCGGCCACCACGGCCCGCAGCGGGCACCCCCCGCGCCGCGCCCCGACGCAGAGCCGCTGTGCTCCGGCCACCCGGAACCCGACCTCGCCCCCGTACCGCAGCCCGCTCACCCGCTCGGCCGGCCCTGGGCCCCCGTACCAAACGAGCCCCGGCCGCTCTGACATCCACCGCACCCCACCACACAACCAGCCCATACGAGCAGGCTAAGGGCCGCCTCGACGTGGCGGCGGGCCGAGCCGGCAGGGTCGAGCCCGGCTCCGCGCAGCCCGCCGGAAGCCTCGCGTGGGGGGGCGGCGTCAGGATCGGGGCTCAGCTGGCGCCGCGTGCCGGGGCTGCCGTCGGCTCCTCCCAGGCGAAGGGCTTGAGATTGTCGTCGAGCGGGGCCTGGGTGAGGCGGTTGGCCAGGGTGGACATCGTGTAGGTGCCTATGCCAAGGACGACCTCCAGGGCGTTGCGTAGCGTGTAGCCGTGGTCCAGGAAGTCCTGGAGCGAGTCCGGAGTGATATCGCCCGCCGTTTCCAGCACGTCCAGGACGAAGCGCTGGATCGACGCCAACCGCGGATCCGCCGGCGACAGTTGGTCGCGCAGCGCAGAGATCAGGTCCGGGTCGGCGTCGAGCGAAGACAGCTTCGCGCTGTGCATGGCGACGCAGATGCCGCAGCCGTTGCGGGCTGCGATGGTCATGATGAGGACCTCGCGGGCCGGCGGGTCGAGCGTGCTGCTCTCGAACATCGCGCTGAGCTTTAGGAATCCGTCGAGCAGGTGCGGGGAGGTCGCGATCCGAGCGACGCCGACGGGCACGTAGCCCAGGTGCTTGAGGGTGGCCTCCATGGGGCGCCGGGACTCGGCAGGGGCGGACTCGACGGTGTGGTCGATGAACACGTGCTGCGACATGACACTCCCCCTTGAGCGAGCGATAAACTCGACAATGTGATTGACGAAATCGTAAACCTGGTTGTCGACTCCCGCAAGTGCGATCATGGCTGAGTCACGCCGCCAACCGCAGCGCCCCGGCTTCGAGTTGCCGCTGCTGCTGTTCGCCGGATTCCGTTCGCTCATCGACGAGTTGCACGCAGAACTGGCCCGCCAGGGCCACCCCGACGTACGCCCTGCGTACGGCTTCGCGATGCAGGCCATCGGGGTCGGCGACGCCACCGCCTCCGAGGTCGGACGACGGCTCGGCGTCTCCAAGCAGGCCGTCGGCAAGACGGTGGAACGGCTGGAGTCACTGGGCTATGTCGAGCGGATCGACGACCCCTCGGACGGCAGGCGGAAACTGCTACGACTCACCCCGCGAGGCATCGATTCGCTTGCGCGTTCGGCGGCCATCTTCGACGACCTGCGGGCCCGTTGGGCGAAGACCCTCGGCGAGCGGCGGCTTGGCGAGCTGGAGTCGGACCTGCGCACCATGGCGCCTTCGGACGCCTTCCGCCTCGACGTCGCCCACTGGCTCAGCGGCTGAACCGCCGCGGCACCAGCCTGCCGGGCCACACAGACGACTCGCCCCGACGCTGTGGCGGTCTCTGGGCAGGCGGACATCGTTGAGGTTGCCTGCGGGCCAGTCACGACCATTGCTGTGGGCGGACAGGCTGGGCCCAAGGTAGGCGGCATGGGAGCCTCCCTGCGTCAGCCACGACGCGCCGGCACCCGTGCACCATGCCCCCGGCGCTGCTGAACGGGCAACGCAAGAGGCCCCCCGGATTCGCCTTCCTCCGGGGGCCTCTCAGCTGTGTGCACTCGGCAGGATTCGAACCTGCAACCTTCTGATCCGTAGGTTCGGGCAACTCGTCGGGAGGGGGGATCGCCTCCTCCCCGGGTTGATCGCCGACGGGGTTGGTCATCAGGCTCTGTGTGCCGTCGTTGCCGTCAGGGTTGCCGTCACTCACGGATCAACTACGGCTGTCCTCCCGCGCAGTGAGGAGGCCACCACCGAGGGCGGATCGGTCGACCGCCTCCCCAGGGAAGGCCCGACCTGAGCGACCAGTCGCCGCCACACGCGAATCTGCCCCGAGATCGACTCTCACCGCGATCAACTGCGTCCGGGAAGCCGAACAGCACCGGTCGAGTAGCGCAGGGACGCAGCCCAAGGTCCGTCGCGCGCCGCGGGAGCTAGGATCCGGGCCATGGCTCTGACCATGAACGACATGGACCGGTTCGAAGCCTCCATGCCCCGCCTGGAGGCCATCGCCTACCGCCTCCTCGGCTCCGCGAGCGATGCCGAGGACGCCGTGCAGGACACGTTCCTGCGCTGGCAGGCTGCCGACATCGACCGCATCGAGGTCCCCGAGGCCTGGCTGACGAAGGTCCTCACCAACCTGTGCCTCAACCAGCTCACCTCGGCCCGCGCCCGGCGCGAGACCTATGTGGGCCAATGGCTGCCCGAGCCGCTGCTCGCCGGGGACCCGATGCTCGGCCCGGCCGACACCTCCGAGCAGCGCGAATCCGTCTCGTACGCGGTCCTCGCCCTCATGGAGCGCCTCTCCCCCAACGAGCGGGTGGTGTACGTACTTCGGGAGGCATTCGACTACCCGCACCGGCAGGTCGCGGAGATCCTCGACACCACCGAGGCCGCCAGCCAGCAGATCTTCCACCGCGCCAAGAAGCACGTCGCGGACGGCAAGGCCCGCACCGAGATCGACGAGGCCGCCGCCCGGCGGATCGTCGAGGAGTTCCTCGCGGCCGCCACCAGCGGCCGGACCGAGCCGCTCGTGCGACTGCTCACCGAAGACGCCATCTCGATCGGCGACGGCGGCGGGAAGGTCCCGGCCCGCGCCAAGGCGTTCGAGGGTGCCCTGGCGGTCGCGAAGTTCATGCGGGGCCTGTTCAAGCCCGGCAAGGCCAAGCGCGCCATCGTCGGCGGCTCCCCCGAGGTCTACGCCACGACCGCCAACGGCGCCCCCGCCCTTGTGGCTGTCTTCGACGGCCGGGTCATCGGCGTCATGTGCCTGGAGGTCACCGCCGAGGGCATCGCCGCGTTCCGCAACCAGGTCAACCCCGACAAGCTCGAACGCGCGACCCAGCGGTGGGCGGCCGCCGACCATGGGGAACCCTTGCTCATCGCCTTCTGACCGCGATGTGAGGTGCTTCACATCGCGCTTCTGTCAGGAATCGGCGGGCTGCCCGGTTCAAGTGGCGAACCCACGAGACAGGAGCAGGGAAATGAAGCACCGAATCATCGTCCTCGGAGCCGGATACACCGGAGCCATCGCCGCCGGTCGCCTCGCCAAGCGGCTGCGCCGCGAGGACGTCGCCATCACCCTCGTCAACGCCGAGCCGGACTTCGTCGAGCGCGTCCGGATGCACCAGCTGGCGATCGGCCAGGACCTCGAGCCCCGGCCCTTCAGCGAGATGTTCGCGGGCACCGGCGTCGAACTGAAGCTCGCGAAGGTCACCGCTGTTGACGTCGACCGCAAGACCGTCGCCGTCACCGACGCGAACGGCGCCGAGGAGCTGGAGTACGACAGCCTCGTGTACGCCCTCGGCAGCAGCTGGAACACCCAAGGCGTCCCCGGCACCGCCGGGCACGCCCACGAGATCGCCGGCCGCCCCGGAGCGCTCCGGCTGCGCGAGCGGCTGGCCGGCCTGGACGCCGGACAGCCCGTGGTCGTCGTCGGCGGTGGCCTCACCGGCCTGGAGGCCGCGACAGAGATCGCTGAGGCCCGCCCGGACCTCGACGTTGCCCTCGCCGCCCGCGGCGGGCTCGGCGACTGGCTCTCGCCCAAGGGCCGCCGGCACCTGCGGAAGGTATTCGACAAGCTCGGCATCACCGTGCACGAGCACACCGCCATCACTTGCGTGGAGGCCGACCGCGTCGCCACCGCCGACGGCAAGTCCGTCCCGGCCGCGGTCACCGTGTGGACCGCCGGCTTCGCGGTCCACACGATCGCGAAGGCCACCGCTCTGGAGGTCACCGGCACAGGCCAGATCGTGGTCGACGAGACCATGCGCTCGGTCTCGCACCTGGACGTGTACGCCATCGGCGACGCGGCCATGGCCATGGGCCCCGGCGACAAGCCGCTGCGGATGTCGTGCGCCTCGGGCACCCCCACCGCGTGGCAGGCCGCCGACGCCATCGCGGCACGCCTGACCGACGGGAAGCTCCCGAACGCGCCGCTCCGCTACTTCAACCAGTGCATCTCACTGGGCCGCAAGGAAGGCCTGATCCAGTACATCACCGCCGACGACCGCGCCGTCCGGGCGGCTCTGACCGGACGGTTCGCCGCCGTCTACAAGGAGCTGGTCTGTAAGGGCGCGGCCTGGGGCGTCGCCAACCCGACGCTCGGGATGCCGACCCGGCGCCGCCGCGTCGTGCAGGAGGGGGCCCAGGCGGGCTCGGCCGTCAGGGCGTCGGCCTGACCCGGCCGTGCTTCTGCGGGCCTTGGACGAGAACAGGGGCCCCGGCCTCGAACAGGTGGGTGAAGCCGCGCAGGTCGGCCGCCACGGGCACAGGGCCCAAAGCACTCGCGAAGGGTCGCTGCGGATTCCGTCTCGCCGAGCCGAACTGGGCGCTCGCCCCGGGCGCCAGGCCTCAGCTGCCTTTCGCTCCACAGTCCGTCAACGCAAAAGGCGGAGGCCCTCAGGATTATTCCTGAGGGCCTCCGCGTGCTGTGCACTCGGCAGGATTCGAACCTGCAACCTTCTGATCCGTAGTCAGATGCTCTATCCGTTAAGCTACGAGTGCTTGCCTGCGGCTGGCCGCCTGCGGCGCTTCCTGGGCGTTTTCGGCCCCGTCGGCGTTGCGAGAACAACATTACATGACCTGCGCCGCCACGCGAAATCCATTACCCAGACCCTTACTGAGCTGCAAAAACGACGTTCCCGGGACCGCTTTTTCGTGGCCCTGGAACGACCGAAGCCCCGGTCCTCGGACCGGGGCTTCGGTGATCATGCGCGGAGGCGGAGGGATTTGAACCCTCGATGGGCTTTAAGACCCAAACCGCATTAGCAGTGCGGCGCCATAGACCGGACTAGGCGACGCCTCCAGCACACTCTCTCGCCTGCGCGAGTGGGTGCGTGCAGATGATGACACAGCCTTGCGGGGTGTCACCAATCGCTGCCTACGGTACTAGGCAGTCGGGCGGCAGAGCAAAGTCTTAGCGGTTGCGCAACGCCGGGGGAGGTCGAGCGTTAGAGAGGGCAGGGCACTCCGCCCCGCCCCCGCCCCCACTACCGCCCCAGGAGCCTCCATGTTGCGCCGCCTCGCCCTCACCGCCGCCGCCACCGCCGCCGTCCTGTCCGCCGTCCTGTCCGCCGCCCCGGGCGCCTGGGCGGTGGCCGCACCCATCCCGCTGCCGATGCTCGAGGACGTACTCGAAGGGACCTTCCAGAAGAAGGACCGGCTCACCGTGACGACGACCAAGACCGGCAACCCGGCCGCGAACGGAACGTACGAGCTGGAGTGCGAACCGACCGGCGGCACGCACCCCGAGGCGAAGGCCGCCTGCGCGCGTCTCGATGAGCTGGCCGGGCAGGGCACCGACCCGTTCGCGGCCGTGCCCTCGAACCGGGCGTGCACACAGCAGTACGGCGGGGACGCCACGGCCCGGATCACCGGCACGTGGAACGGGCGCCCTGTCGACGCGGTCTTCAATCGGGGCAATGGCTGTGAAATCTCCCGCTGGCGCACGATGGAACCGGTACTTCCGAGCGTGCGCGCCTGACCTCGCGCCAAGCCGCGCGTGAAGAGTCCGTAGCTGGTCAGAGGGGGCGCGGGGTGGCCGGTTGTGCACCCGAACGCACACAACCTCGGTGAGAGCTCCCCCTCATCCGCCGTCGCGCCACCGCCACCTGCCTTTAGACTCCCTCCAGTGACAGCGTGCTCCCCGAGGGGCAAAATGGGGCCGGCTGTCGGCAAGGTGCAGTAGTTCAGGGAGGAACCGTCGTCGTGAGCAGCAGGCCATCCCGAGGCGCTGCTCGCCTCGCAGCGATACTCGACGCGCTCCCTGACGGGCTGTTGCTCGTCAATTGCAACGGCACCGTCGTCAACGCCAACACCATCGCTTTGGAGACCTTCGAGTCGCCGGGCACCGGACTCGTGGGGCGAGGACTGCTCGATCTGCTTCCCACGTTCGACTCGAAGCTGATCCCGGGATCGATGCGGCGGGCCGACGGCGAGGACGATCAGGGGCGTACGAAGCCGACCCGGATGGTGGCGCGGCGCACGGACGGGACCGAGTTCCCGGTCGAGGTGACGAGCGCGAGCCTGGAGGACGGCAGGGATGCGTACGCATCCCACAGCGAACGGCCCGGCTTCACCGGCGACGAGCTGCTGATGCTCGTCGTGCGAGACCTTTCGGGAACGGTCGACACCGAGGCCGAACTGGCCCGTTCACAGCGCCAGACCGAGATGATCCTGCGTGCCGCCTCCGAGGGTGTCGTCGGGACCGACACCGACGGGCGCGTGGTGCTGGTGAACCCGGCCGCCGCGCAGATCCTCGGCTACCGCGCGAGCGACCTGGGCGGCAAGGAGCTGCACCCCCTCGCGATCCACTCGCGCGGCGACGGCACGCCGTTCCCGTACGACGAGTCGCCGCTCGCGGACACCCTCAAGTCCGGGCGCAAGCACCGCGTGCGCGGTCAAGTGCTGTGGGCGAAAAACGGCAAGCCGGTCGCCGTGGACCTGACGACCGCTCCGGTGCGGGATGGCGACCAGCTGGTCGGCGCCGTGATGACGTTCACCGACCGCAGGCCCTACGACGAGCTGGTCGAGAAGCAGGCCGAGGTACTCGACCGCGAGGAGCGGCGGTACGAGGAGATGGCCGGGCGGCACGCCCAGCTGACCGCCGTCTTGGGCGACTCGCTGCGCGGGCCGCTGGAGGAGCTGCGGGGCGAGCTGAGGACACTGGCCTCCGATCCGGCCGGTCAGCTGTGGCCGGAGGCGAACCAGGTTCTGCACCATCTGGCCGCCGGGTACGCGCGGATGACCACCCTCGTCGACAACGTGCTGGGCTTCCAACGCCTCGCGGCCGGCACCGAACAGCTGACCAGGAAGAATGTGCTGCTCGACGGCGTCGTCGCGGCGGGTGTCGAAGGCGCGGTCGAACTGATCGGTCCGGGGCGCGCCCAGTTCGCCGTGCACGCGCCGCCGATCGAGGCCGAGGTGGACGCGACTCGGCTGGCCACGGCGCTCGCGCACCTGGTGGCGGACGTGGCCGGGGTCGACTCGACAGGCAAGGCCCCGGTCGCGGCGGCCGGCGGCGGGTACATGGACTCGACGATCGTGGTCGCGGCGGCGCAGCGCGGTGAGGTCGTACGGATCGAGGTGCGCGGACCGTACGCCGGAGGGGACCCGGTCCACGAGCCGATCGTGCGCGGCATCGTGGCGGCCCACGGCGGCGTTCTGCAGACGCACGAGGTGCCTGGAATGGGCGGCAACGCGTACGTTCTCGAGGTGCCTCTCGGAACGGGTGCGGGAACGCTTGTTTCGACGCAGGCCGAAGTAGCCGTGCCCGATTCGACGCCGGTGCCCGGGCAGCAGTCCGCCCCCGGCGAGGGTGGCGGGCGGCGAGGCCGACGGGCGTCCACGGACGCGTTCTTGGGCGACGCGCATACGGGAACGGAACAAGCACCCGGGGACGAGCGTCCCGCGAACGCCCACCCCGCAGGCGCCGGCCCCGCAGGCGAGGCCGGCGCCGGGGCGGAGCCCACCGGGCGGCGCCGGGCGCACCGCGGCGGCGAAGTCGCGGCTGGGACCGAGGCCGGGGCAGTGGGGGCGCAGGAGCGCATTCCGGCTCAGGCTGCGGGACACAGCGCGGACGGTGCCGTCCCGGGTCTTGCGGCAGGAGCCGGGGGCACCGGGCGCAGGCGTGGGCGGCCCAGCCCCGTCGAGGACGGAGGCGCGGGCGTGGAGCCCCGTGCCGCACTGCCGTCCGGGGCGACTTCGGGTTCTTCCTCGGCCTCGTCGGCCGCTTACCCGTCCACGGGACCGTCCGGCGCAGTCTCCGAGGGCTCCGTCGTGACGGCCTCCGAGGGAGCGCACGGGACCGGGCGCGCGGCGCGGGGGGAGACGGTTCCGCCCCAGGGTGTGCCCGTCGGCGTACCGGGGTCGACCGGGCAGCGCGCACGGCGTGTAGGAGAGGGACACGAGAACGTCCGCGCGCTTCCCGCGCTGCCTTCCGCACCGTCGTCCGCTGCCGGTGCTTCGCCGGTCGCTTCCGGGGACGCGTTCCCGCAGCAACAGCAACAGGCTTCCGGACGGCGCGCGCGCCGGGCACTCGCGCCGGCGCAGGAGCGTTCCGAGGCACCGCGGACTCCGTTCGCGCTGCCGCCGGCCGAGGCCGACCGCGTACCGCACAACCGTGTACCGCACCTGGCCGACACGCCGGCAGGTCCGGCGGGCGCGGCAGGCGCGTCAACCGGCGACGCGGATGCCTCACCGGCGCGCCACGACGCCGTGCGCACCGCACCGGACGCCGACCGCACCCCTCCGCAGCCGCATCCCGACCCGGCTCCTACGGGACGGCGCAGGGCTGTTCGCCATGATGTGCTGCCCGACCCGTCCACCTATGGGACCGCCGCCGTGACCTCGGAGACTCCGGGACACGACGTGGCCGCCGCCGGCCAGGCGGAGGAACCGGGGGAGGCGGGCGTCGGGGCGGCCGCCCCGGGTGGTGCCACCGCGGCGACACAGACCTGGCCCGCGCCGGAGCACACCTCCGCGCCCACGTCCCCGTCCGCAACCTCTGCCGCACCGGCCGACGAGGGCGAGGCTTACGGTCCCGGAGGCGGCCCGGGGCAGTCGCCCGCAGTACAGCCGCTGCCCGGCGTCCAGTCGCTCCCCCAACCCCCGCTTCCCCAGCCGTCGCCTCCCCAGCCGTCGGCCGACGAGCCGCCGCCCGCGGACTCCACGCAGGGCCGCGCGTTCAGCGTGCGCACCCTCGGTCAGGGCATGCCGTTCGCCCAGCAGTTCGCCCAGCAGCAGAACCAGACCCTGGGCTCGGGGCGGCGCCGCAAACTCGCCGCCGCACGCCCCGAGGCGGAACAGTCCCCGCACGCAGAGGGAGCCGAACCCCCGGAGAGCGCCGAGCCCGCCGCCCGCCCGGGCCCCCAGGGGCCGCCCCAGCAACGACTGTCGGCCCAGGCCGAGGGACGCTCGTACGCCATAGGCGCACCCGACGAGGGTTCGGAAGGCCCCGAGCCGCTGGACGGGCCGAACGGCGCCGTCGAGGTCGCCAACCGGCCCCACCCGCAGCCCGTCGACGACGAGCTGCCCCCCGAACCGCTCGACAATCCCCGCCGCCTGCTGGTGTGGCCGGCGCCGGACGCCTCCACCCAGCAGGCGTTGAGCGACCGCGGCTACCGCCCGGTGATCGTGCACTCCCGCGAGGAGGTCGACGCGCAGATCGCCGCGTTCCCGGCGGCGCTCTTCGTCGACCCGCTGACGGGGCCGATCACCCGGACGGCGCTCCAGTCGCTGCGCCAGGCCGCGGTCGCGGCCGAGGTGCCCGTCCTGGTGACGGCCGGGCTCGGGCAGGCGACGCGGGAGGCGGCGTACGGAGCGGATCCTGCCGTACTGCTGAAGGCCCTCGCGCCGCGCGACAGCGAACAACACCCGTCCCGCGTCCTGCTGATCGAGGAGCACGAGGAGATCGCGCTCGCACTGACGGCGACGCTGGAGCGGCGCGGGCTGCAGGTCGCCCGGGCCGCCACCGACACCGAGGCCGTCACGCTGGCGACCCAGATGCGGCCGAACCTCGTGGTCATGGACCTGATGCAGGTACGCCGCCGGCGCGCCGGAATCGTGGACTGGCTGCGCGCGAACGGCCAGTTGAACCGCACACCGCTCGTCGTCTACACCTCCGCCGGCCTCGACGAGGACCAACTGCACCGGCTCGCGTCGGGAGACACCGTTCTGTTCCTCGCGGAGCGGTCGACCAGTGGTGAGGTACAGGGCCGGATCGTCGACCTGCTGGCGAAGATCGGTACCAACTGACAGGGACGCTCAGAAGGGGCCCCGCAGACTTGCGGGGCCCCCTTCAGGCATCTCCGGGGACGCCTGGCATACAACTGGCTTACGACGGGCTGACGGCTGGCTTACGACTGGCTGCAGGGCGGCGCCGATCAGAACTTCGTGACGTCCAGCTCGCCGTCCGCGTACTGCTTGCGGATCACCTTCTTGTCGAACTTGCCCACGCTCGTCTTCGGCACCGCCGCGACCAGTGCCCACCGCTCCGGCAGCTGCCACTTCGCGATCTTGCCGACGAGGAACGCCCTGAGCTCCTCGTAGTCCGCCGTCGCACCCTCCTTGAGCACGACCGTGGCGAGCGGCCGTTCGCTCCACCTGTCGTCCGGCACGGCGACGACCGCCGCCTCCGCGACATCCGGGTGGGCCATCAGCGCGTTCTCCAGCTCGACGCTGGAGATCCACTCCCCGCCGGACTTGATGACGTCCTTGGCGCGATCGGTGAGGGTCAGGAAGCCGTCGTGGCTGATGACGCCGATGTCGCCGGTCTTGAGCCAGCCGTCTTCGCTGAACTTGTCCTCGGGCTTGACGTTCTCGCTCGCCGCACCGCCGTAGTACGCCCCGGTGATCCACGCGCCGCGCACTTCCAGCTCACCGGCCGACTCACCGTCCCAGGCGAGGATGTCGCCGCCGGGGCCGACCAGGCGCGCCTCGACCCCGGTGGGGAAGCGGCCCTGCGTGATGCGGTACGGCCACTCCTGCTCGGGGGTGAGCCCGGCGGGCGGGTGGGCCATGGTGCCGAGCGGCGAGGTCTCCGTCATCCCCCAGGCGTGGCAGAGCCGCACGCCGAGCTTGTCGTACGCCTCCATGAGGGCGGGCGGGCAGGCCGCGCCGCCGATGGTCACACTGGCCATGGAAGAGAGATCGCGCGGGTTGGCGGTGACCTCGGCCAGCAGGCCCTGCCAGATGGTGGGGACAGCGGCGGCGTGGGTCGGCTTCTCCCGCTCGATCATCTCGGCGAGCGGGGCGGGCTGCAGGAAGCGGTCCGGCATGAGCATGTTGATGCCGGTCATGAAGGTGGCGTGCGGCAGGCCCCAGGCCATGACGTGGAACTGGGGCACGACCACGAGCGTGGTGTCCCGGTCCGTGAGTCCCATCGACTCGGCCATGTTCACCTGCATCGAGTGCAGGTAGATGGAACGGTGGGAGTACACGACGCCCTTGGGGTCGCCGGTGGTGCCGGAGGTGTAGCACATGGCCGCGGCGCTGCGTTCGTCCAGCTCGGGCCAGTCGTACGTGCTGGGGCGGTTGGCGATCAAATCCTCATACTCGTGCACGCGCGGCGCACAGCCATCGAGGAGCGACCGGTCACCGGGGCCCGAGACGATCACGTGCTCGACGGTCTTCAGGTGCGGGAGGAGCGGTGCCAGCAGCGGCAGCAGCGAGCCGTTGGCGATGACGACGCGGTCGGCGGCGTGGTTGACGATCCAGGCCAGCTGCTCGGGAGGCAGACGCAGATTGAGCGGATGCAGGACGGCGCCCATACAGGGGATGGCGAAGTACGCCTCCACATGCTGGCTGTTGTTCCACATGAGGGTGGCGATCCTCTGGTCGCCCTCGACGCCGAGCTCGTCGCGCAGTGCGTTCGCGAGCCTGGTCGCGCGCTCGCCGGTCTCGGCGAAGGTGCGGCGCTGCGGCTCGTCCTCACCGGTCCATGTCGTGACCTGTGAGCGGCCATGGATCGTCATCCCGTGCTTCAGGATGCGGGTCACGGTCAGTGGTACGTCCTGCATGGTGCTCAGCACGGCGTCCTCCCGGTGGGCAGGGGGTCTGGGGGCCACCCCCCAGAAGGAGGGGCCGCGGCAGTAAGGGTGGCCTGATTCTGCGCACGTACCACGCGGTATGTCACTACTTTCGGAATACGAATCGTCTGCGTCCTCGCCTGCGCACCACCTGCCCCTCGCTTGCGCAGCGCCTGCGCCGCTCATGCGCCGCGCTTCATTCAGCGGACTGGGGCCAGCTCCGGGTCTTCTCGGAGCTTGCTGAGCGCGCGCGAGACAGCGCTCTTGACCGTGCCGACGGAGACGCCGAGAACCTCCGCCGTCTGGACCTCGCTGAGGTCTTCGTAGTAGCGCAGGACGACCATCGCGCGCTGACGGTCCGGCAGTTTCATGACAGCGCGCCACATCGCGTCATGCAGCACCTGCTGCTCGGCCGGGTCGGAGGCCGGAGCGTTGGCGGGCTCGGGCACCTCGTCGGTGGCGTACTCGTCGACCTTGCGCTTGCGCCACTGTGAGGTGCGGGTGTTGAGGAGGGCGCGGCGGACGTAGCCGTCGAGGGCCCGGTGGTCCTCGATACGGTCCCAGGCGACGAACGTCTTGGTGAGCGCGGTCTGCAGCAGGTCCTCCGCATCGCACGGGTTCGCGGTGAGCGAGCGCGCGGTGCGCAGCAGCACGGGCCCCCGGGCGCGTACGTACGTGGAGAACGATGGACAGGGCGTCGGCGTCGCTGCCTTGGATGCGCTGGTGCAGACGGGCGTGGTCATGACTCCACGCTAGGAGCGGCTCCCGCGCAGCGGATCGGCCCCAGGTCCCGACACCCGGTCCGCCTCAGGTTGTAGGGAAGGCGCCTGCCCGACCTCCTGAGGGTGGAGGCCGAGTTCTCGCCCGTCGGGGTTGGTCCTCGGCGGCGCACCGGGGGTGAGCCCCACGCGCGGTTCGTTGCGGCAGGTCAGCGGTGGGCGCCGCCGACAGCCCAGGGGGAGGGCCGGTCCGGAGCAGCAGCGCGGGCCGCCGAAGAGGGACCGGCCTGTGCGACAGCGTGGCAGCGTCGTCGCACAGGCAGTCATTCACCCCGATACACAGACCCCGGACCGGGCCACGGCTCACCAGAGCTCGGTGAAGTTCACCGTGACGCTCTCGTCGGACTGGTCGATCGCCGTGAAGCCCCACCCGTTCACGCTGGCCGTGTTGTTCTGATTGGAAGCGCCGGCGCCCGTGGCCACCTGCTGCGTAGTGGTCGAGTTGCCGTAGTTGTCTTTGCCAACACCGCTTCCGCCGATGGTTGCCACGGAGGCGTTCGATCCGTTGTTCGCGAAGGAGCCGTTGTCCGCGACGGCGACACCCGAGAAAAGAGCAGCTGCGAGCGGCAGGGCAGCCACAGCGGCGATGACGCGGGCGGTACGGATGTGTGCCATGTCAATTCCTCCAGGAACCGTAAATACGGGCTTTTCCGGGGCAGTTGGCCGACTGCCTCCGTGATGGTCACGACGTCGCGAGATCAAGGTTGCCCACCGAATCCGTGCAGAACCAGACCTCAGGGGCTCATTCCCCCTCAAGCGTGAGGACAAGTCGATAAACCCCCTTCACGCCCCCAAATCGCCGCCTCACCCCCAGCACGCCTCCACATCGAGCCGCCGCAAGGGAAGAAGCGTTCCGCCGCATTTCCCGACCAATCACAGAGTGCGTGGGCCAGGGCCAGGGTGGCTGCGCGCCGGCGGGAGATGGCCATAAGCCCGTTTTCGTACACGCGTTCGCATAAGGGGAGGGGGCCGCAGAGCGCGGGCTCCCTGTCATCCCCCTCTCCCGCACCAAACTCTCTGCCCTGCGCTCCCCGGCACCGGGACGCCCCACAGCCGTTCCGGTGCCGGGGCAATGCGGCCTCCTCGGGCACGGCGTCCACGACCCCACCGCCGACCCCGCCGGCCTCCGCACGCTCTTCGCCGCCGCTCCCTGGGCCACCGGGTACGGCATCGCGTGTGGCCGCCCACCGCACCACCTCATCGGCATCGACCTCGACACGAAGGCCGAAACCGACGCGGCAGCGGCCCTCAGGCACCTGGCGTTGCGGCACCTCTTCACGATCCCGGAGACCGTCGTCGTCCTCACGCCCAGCGGTGGCCGCCACATCTGGCTGACCGGCCCGCCCGGCACCGTCGTACTCAACTCCGCGAGCCGCCTCGCCCCGGGCATCGACATCCGAGGCGTCGGCGGTTACCTGGTGGGCCCAGGCTCCCTCACCGCCCGCGGCATCTACCGCACAAGTCCGAGGCGGCTTCCCCGCTCGCGGAAGTGCCGTACTCCCTCCGCCATGCGGACGTCTCCCTGTGGCTTGCATCGGGAGTCTCTCCGGCCGAGGTAGCGCGCCGAGCGGGGCACAGCATCGCTGTTCTCTTCCGCTTCTACGCCAAGGTCATCCAACGCAATCAGCAACGCTCCAACCAGCAGATCGAGCAGGCTCTCGACGCAGCAGACGAGGGTTAGCCAAACCACTCACGGCAGTGACTACGGCGCCGCTTTGCCCACCGCGGGCAGGGCGGCCCCTCGCGTTTCGCGGGCTATGGATCGATCGGTTCTCCGGGTTGACTCACACCCCATACGGGACAACCTGTCAGCTCAGGCTGCGGTTTCTGTGATGAGGACGGCCGCGGTGACCGGGCCCGGGGTGTCACGGGTGGCTGCGCCGGCTACCGCTGCCCGGACGGCGCGGGCGACTTCCAGTGGATGGTGTCCGGAGGCGACCGCGAGCTGGACCTCGATGTGCCGGCCGGGTGGATCGTCATGTTGCTCCACCTTGACCGGGCGGCTTCCCAGCACGGCGGTGAGGCGGGCGACACCCGGAACACCCGTCGCGACGTCCGCCAGCTCCCCGACGGGCCCCCGCATGGATCCTGTTCCGGGCGCTGGGGGCGAGCTTCGCGTGGCTGCAGCTTCCGGCGCGTGCCTCATGGCCCTCGCTGCGGTCCGCGACTTCACGCCCGTCTCCGGGCCCTCATGGAGATCCGTGACGCGCAGGTCAGTTATCACGGCGGCCAGGCCGAGCCGTTCAGCGGCCGCGTTGAGCAGTGCGCTCCTCAACTGTTCGGCGGTCTCAGGCAGCGGCTGCCCGAGGGATGCTGTGAAGGCGGCTTCGATTCTGAGCGGGCCCGGCGGTAGCGCGCTGGCCGGCGGACGGACGGCCGGCTCGGACACGGGCTCGAGCGGTGCCGACCCGATGCGCAGAGACTCCAGCCAAACACCGGGAATCTCAGCGGCCGCGAGCCCGAGGACCCGGACGGCCGCTTGCTCGGTGATCCATGTCCCGTCGCCGGGCCCGCCTAGCGGGAGCAGCCGACCCAGGTTGAGCTGGTGCCGTACTGCCTGCGTCCACGCCTCGGTTTTCACCGGCCTCTCACCCTCTTCCTTCCATGGCCGCGGTCCTCTTCCTGGCGCAACTGCGCCCGGAGTGTCCGCGAGGGCTCCGGGCAGGGACGCTCGGGCCACTTGGTGGACCACCCCGCCTCACAGTCCGTATCTCGGGCAAATCTACTAATAAGACTACAATCTAAACAAAGGGTGCAAGGTGGGCTTCTTGAGGGAGGAATGCCCTGATGACTGAGAACACAGGCGCAAAGCATGGCGGTGCGCCCGGTTCTCGCGGCCGGACGACCATCGCCGATGTGGTGGTGGAGAAGATCGCCGGAATGGCGGCACGGGACGTGCTCGGCGTCTATGCCCTGGGCAGCGGATTCGCCCGCTCGATGGGATCCATGCGGGAGCGGATGCCTGGCGCCGGTAGTGGCAAGTCCGTCACACGCGGGGTCAGTGTCGAGGTGGGAGAGGTGCAGGCGGCCATCGATTTGGAGATCGTCGTCGACTACGGCGTTTCGATCACGGACGTGGCCGGTGCGGTGCGGGAGAACGTGATCTCCGCGGTGGAGCGGATGGCGGGGCGGGAAGTCGTGGAAGTCAACATCATGGTCAGTGATGTGAAGCTGCCCGACGAGGAGGACGAAGGGGAAGAGCGGCAGCGGATCCAGTAGCCGGGGCGGAGCCGCTGCTTGAGTGAAGGAGCGCGTGATGAGCAGGGCCATGGTGGGCTTGATTGCCGGAATGGCGCTGGGTTTCGCCGCGCATTTCGGTGACTTCTGGGCTTTCCTGCTGGTGCTGGGGCTGGGCGTCGTCGGACTCGTGGTCGGGCGGTTTATGGAAGGTGATCTCGAACCGGGCGACTTCGTCCGCCGCCGAGACCGGCAGGAGCGGATCCGCGATGACCAGCGACGGACTCGGGGAGACTGGCGGCAGTGACCGGGGAAGCCAATCGGCGCCCGGGCATCCCCCGCGGGGAGCGGGGTGCGACCACAGTCGACGACCGGGTCGTTGCGAAGATCGCCTCCCAGGTGGCGCGCGACGCGCTGCGCCGGTTCACCGAGTCGGCCGGCCACGTACCGCCCGGCCGCTGGACGCCAGGCGTGACGACGTCCGTGCGGCGGGCACCCGAGCGGAACGACGAAGGACGAGACGGCGATCCTGCCGAAAGCCAGCCGGCCGTGCTCGGCGAAGCACGGATGCGCATCGCCGTGGAGCTGGGCTATCCGTCCGACATCGGGGCGCAGTGCGCCGCGGTGCGCCGAGAGGTCACCGAACGGCTCAGGAGCTGGGCCGGCATGGACGTCTCCGACCTCGCTGTGTCGGTCGAGAGGCTTCACTCGGTGCACTCGCGGCACACAGATCAGGAGAGGGTGAGATGAGCGCGAACACCCGGCGGCAGCCGACCAGCGACAGCAATCCTTCCGCACTGACCTTCGACGCCGACGGTCGACTGGCGCACCCGGGCCGGCCGTCGGCGCCGCTCAGCACCAACGCGCTCCGCCCTCAGCTCACGGCGCCGGTGGGGCCGCATCGAGATGTTGCGGCGACGCGCCAACCGCGCACAATCCGGTCACGCCTGGTCCACACACGCTGGTCAACCACGTGACGCGGGCGGACCAAGGTGAGACAGAAGCCATATCAGAAGGGGTGTCCCTGTAACGGGGCACCCCTTCTGACCTGTACCTACGTTGAGCTGCGCGGTGGGTGTGGGATTTGAACCCACGGTGACATCGCTGCCACGACGGTTTTCAAGACCGTGACGTGCAAGCACGCCCCTGTGGTGCTGACCTGCGCTCAAGCCCCCGGTGAGCCTCCGGGCTGCGTCCTCTGGCCCACAGATGGCCCATGACGAGCGCAGCTGCTGATGGCGTCCCGTCGAGTGGTGTAGCCGATCAAGGTTCGGGAACGCGCGGGCATCTGCACGGGGCGCACTCCCTACGCTGGTAAGAGCACGCTCGTGGCAGGCGCAAAATGAAGTTACGGGAGGCATCGGCAGCGCTTCCGCTGGTAGCAGGCTTGACTGCGCACCCGGCAGCCACTCGCGGTGTAGCACCGGCTCCGACGGGGTTCTCCCTATGACTTCCCCTGACACATGGCTGCCAGAGCGGTCATACTGTCCGGCTAGGGAAGCAATTCGTATGGGGGTGGCACCAGTTGGGAACTTCGGGCCGTAAGAAGACTGTCGCGTTCTATGAAATCGTGAGGCCCAAAGAGGCTGGCGACCTCAGATTCCCTCACCTCGATTGGCCGCAAGTCTTGAGCACTCTGGGGCAGCGGGAAATGCAGCAGCGCCGGTATCGCCATGTCGATGACGTTTATGTAGGTGACCCTATCTCAGTGCAAGGGCGCCAACATTTGGTCTTGGCGCGCCTCCGGGAAGGCGACATTCAGCAAATCGATTGGGAGCACCAGCATATCTCCGATCTACAACTGGAGGGTAACCGCAATGTCGTCGACACTACAATTATTTGCTTCCTTCCATTTGGCAATGTTATCGGAGTCATCCAGGGAAGTCCTTCCGCGCCTCGACCGACGGCCTTGCAGCGATGGCTGAACAGCATGAACATTGCCCACGAAGAATTTGCCGTAATGCCACTGGTAGGAAAGAAGGCATGGGAGAAGCTAAATAGCGCGGAAGCGGTCAACTTCTTCGAAATGCGACTCCGGCCTGGACGGATGATGTTTCCTTCCGATGCTGACGGGCTAGGGGATTTTTCACGTCGGGCACACAAGCAAAATCCGGACGCCCTGATTACACTCACCATGAAGATCCCAAAACGGCGAGGCTTCGGTCGGGACACCGTTCGCTCACGAGGGGAGAGGAGGCTGCGCGAAGACGTTCAGCACTTCATTTCCGATTTCGGAAGCCTGGTTGGTCCCGATGGCTCCGTGGATCGGGCAATTGCCCATGTGACTTTGTCTACTTCAGATGGAGCACTGGTGGAAGACCAGATCAACTTTGTTTCAGATCACATTACGGCGCAGAAGCCAGTGTTCTTGCGCAGGAGTGAAGGACAAGCCCCTTGGTACGAGGCCGCCGTGCACGCCGTGCTCGACGTGGCCGCAGCCCATGAGAGCGAGCTCCGCGACGCTGTCAGACCCATGCCCTAGGCTCTCGGTAGCCGAAGGGGGCAGTGATGGCTCGTGGGATTCGACTTATTCGAAAGATTCATAATCTATGGAGCGAACACCCCTCCACAGACTGGGCAATTGCCGTCGTTTGCGTCTCCATGCTCGGAATATGGCAACGCGGACACGTACTCAACGGGCATTCCCTGGATCAACGAATGAATGTCTATTCGACTGTCGCTTCAGTCGCGGCGATCGTTGGCGGGTTCGGAACAGCTGCGATCAGCCAATATGCGACCAGTTCCGGTCGCCGAATGACATTCTTGCGTGCACGCTTCGGAGAAAGCCTAAGACGTAACTGGGTTAGCATTCTCACCTCCATGACCACGGTTTCTGCGGGTTGTCTCGCTACCATGTTGAGTGATACGGGGGCGCATATTGGTTGGGTAGGCTGGGTCATTGGATTTCTCTTGTTCCTGGGCCTCTCTAGGGCGGTACGGTTGATCTGGCTATTCCGCCTCCTGATCGATGTATCAGATCATGACGGAACTACAGGGTCCAGCAACGAACCAGTGAGGCTAGTCGACCCCGGGGGGCCGTGAATTCATGTGAGCGTTTTGTGAGGCGCAGAGGTGCGCCAATGGTCTCGCAAGGGGCAGCCGTTCTCAGTGAGGGGCGCGAAATGACCACGCACATCGCTTCGAGGACGGTTGACCTTGCGGCGACCGTCGCCCGCGCCTACGTGCGGTACGCGCCCGTCTCGGTGGGCAAGGAAGCCGTCACCAGGGAGTTTCTGAACGCGTGGCTTCGAGACCACTCCCGGAAAGTAGTGGCCCAGGCAAGCTTCGGAGCTCAGTTTCATACGGACACCCGGGACCTCATCCAGCGGTACATCTACACCTTCGGCGTGTGGGAGCCGCCCCTTACGCGGTGGCTACAACGCACGTTGCGAGCTGGCGACACCTTCGTGGATGTAGGCGCCAACATCGGCTACTACAGCCTGCTCGCGTCCGGCTTGGTCGAAGACTCGGGGAGGGTGGTTGCCGTTGAGGCGTCCCCGGACTTCCACCGTGTCCTGTCTGCGAACATCGCCCTCAACCAGGTGCACAACGTACGGGCGGTCAACGAAGCCGTATCCGATCGCGCCGAAGTGCTCCACTTCACTCTCGCCAGCTCCGCCAACTTGGGTGCGAACAGCATCGTTCCGTACGCCGGTGAAGCCGAGTCGCATGCCGATGTGCCTGCCCGCGCGCTGCCCGACATCCTCACGCCGGCCGAGTTGACTACGGCCCGAGTGATCAAAGTCGATGTGGAGGGCGCCGAGGGGGCCGTCGTGCGGGGGCTCGTTCCAGCTCTGAGGCGACTTCGGCCGGATGCGGAACTAGCGATTGAGATCACGCCACAACGTCTGACAGAGCTGGGGGACTCTGCTGAGCAGCTACTCGCGGCTCTTTCCGCGGGCGGATTCCACCCATACCGGCTGCCCAACGACTACGACGCGGCCAGCTACCCGAAGGCCGCGCGCGGGCTGGGGCCGGTCCCGACGCGCTGGCAGGGCCCGGTTGAAGACGAGACCGAGTTCGTTTTCTCAAGGACGGACGCGGAGACCCTGAGCTGATCCAGTCCCCCTATGATCCCCGCTGGGGCCGGTCTCGTAGCTGGGGGGAATCCGTGGATCTCATTGGGCAAGTGGTGACCATCGTTGCCGTTCTTCTTGGCGCGCTCACCACCCATTTGGCGAATCACCTGATGGAGCGGCAACGTACGAGGTACGCCATGCTGACCAGGTGGGATGAGCGGAAGCTCGATGCGTACGCCGGTTACATCGACCACGTACGGAGGTGCATCTACGTGGCCGTTTTGCTGTACGAGGTGCGGAACGACATGCGATCCATGGACCGCAGCGAAGCAGAGCTCACGCTGGAACTCGTGGAAGCGGAGGGCTATCGGGGCCGGGCATTCGAGCGCGTCATGCTGCTGGCTGAGAACCACGTCATCGAGGCGGCTCACGCGGTGAATCAGACTGCGGCTGCGATCGACTGGCAGGCGCGCGGCGCCACGGAGGGGACGCTGCAGGACTGGCGAGACTTGCACAAGGCCGTCTTTCAGGCCGTCAACAGCTTCCATGAAGCTGCGCGCGACGACCTCGGAGTCAACGGCAATTTCCATGGAGACGAGCACTCGTCCCGGGACCTGATCCTGCCGCGGGTGAGCAGAGAAAACGGAGCCTGACCAAGCAGAGGGCCGCACCCCCAACGAACGGGCGGTGCGGCCCTCTGCTGTGCGCGGGCTACTTGATGTTGAAGCGCCAGCCATCCAGAGAGGCAAGCGTCACGGCCCGGGCTTCGACCACCGCCATCCGAGCATCCCGCTCGCCCTCGTGAGCGTGCGCGGCCTGGCTCGTTACCTGCCCCGGCCACTTCCGATAGAGCAGCCCGGTGTCAGCTGAGAACCATCCGTCGCTCACGGCGTTCAGCGCCAAGAGCAGGCCGGTGTCCTCCGACGCCGGCAGTGCCATCCACCCTCCGAGCGCAAGCAGGAGGTCCCTGCGCATGATGAGCGTTGCGGGGTGGACTTGGGCGCGGTAGTCGTGAGCCTTCCAGTGTTCGAGGACTTCACCACGCTTGATCACTCCCTCGGGCGGGTCCTGGTCGAAGCCGATCGTTGTGCCGTCCGGCATCAGATCCAGCACCCGCGAGGTTGCCCAGCTCACCCCGGGGTTCGTGAGCAGTCCTGACAGATCCCGCGCGAGGGCTCCCGGCGTCAGCATGTCGTCCGCGTCCAGGACTTTGACGTACTCACCTTCAGCCCGCGACAGCCCCATGGTGCGAGCCATCGCAGCGCGGCCGGCGCGTCCCTGCCCGAAGCTGACACGCGTGTCATCGGGGACGTGAGGTGTGACCTCGTCGGTCTCGCCGTCTTCCTGGATCACCCACTGCCAGTCCCAGCCGTCCGGGAGTTCCTGCGCGAGCAGCGACTTGTAGGCGTCGGGGAGGTGGTGCGCGCCTGGTCCGTGCACTGCCGTCATGACGGTAATGAAGTTGGTCATGGTCACCACCTGCTCAGAGGAGTTACGAAGAGCATTTCCGTGCGGTCGCCGGGCAGCGTGACGTCGGAGAGTTCCACTACACGACCGTTGATGTCAATCGAGGTCTTGCGAAGGATCAGCACGGACACGCCCGCCGTCAACCCGAGGTCTTCGGTCTCTTCCACTGACGGTGGACGAGCAGTGACGCGTTCAGTGATGCGGTCAAGCTCGATCCCGATCGTGTCGAGCTGCGATTGCGTCCCACCAGGCCACGGCTCGTTCGAGGCATCAAGCAGGTCGGGGTTACTCGCCACGCTTTCACGCACGAGATACGACCTGACCAGTGCGAACGGCGCGTCTTCCTGGCTGTAGCGGGTCTGATACCGACGCTCAAGAAGCTCTGTACCGACGCTGACCCCGAATGCCTGGGCCAGGTCCTCATCTGCCTTTGCTGCTAGGTACTCCGCTTGGAAGACAAGGTCATCGATACCCAGGCCGGTGTCATGCTCGGTCGCACCGGTCTTCTCACGCTCTGACTGAGGGCTGCGGGCCCGGTCCTTCTCCCATTGGTGTCGCTCGTTGGTGCGGTAGACGGTCGTCCGCGGTCGCCGTACGAAGTTGCCCCTGCCGTGCCGCTTCTCTACCAGCCCTTCCGCCTCTATCACTCCGAGCGCTTGGCGGATCGTCGGGACGCTGACCTTGAAGCGCTCCGCGAGCGCGGTCTCTGGGGACAGACGCTCCCCCCTGCCGGGCTGACCTGCGTGGATCTCTGCCCGCAGCGTGTCCGCGATCTGCTCATAGCGCTTGGCCATGTCGTGCTCACCATCCCTGGTTGGTTGGGCGATCTCAGCATAAGTCCTCAAGAGGAGTTGACGACTCTGGCCCGAGCCGTCATAGTCCTAATCAACTCCTCAAGAGGAGTTGAGGACAAGACCTCTACATGAGCGTCTGGCCCTGTCGCTTTATGCCCGCCTGGACCGGTGGAGCGCGCGAAACCCGCAGTACCCCGCACCAGCCGGAAGACCTGGGAAGGCGACGTTGTCGCACGCCAACGGGCTGGGAGCGGAGCTTCCTTGAGAACTGAACAGAGTGCCAAGAACGAGTGCTTTTGGCTGCTGGCGGCTCCCCTGCGGAGGCGTCAGCAGCAATGACCACTCGTCTTCGACGAGCGGTCGTCGTGGCCCGGGTTCCTGGGGTGCACGGCTCGCTCAGCACGTTCCTGCCGGGCGGTCGTCTCTCGCCAAGACCGCGACCGCCCGGCCCCCTTCCTTCGCGAATCAAGGAGATCCGCAATGACTGAGCGCACCTTCGTTTCCAGCTCCACCGGCCCCGTCGTCCTGGGGCTGGACCTGCCGATGGGCAGCGTCCACGTGCAGGTCCTCGACAGCCTCACCCACGCTCGTGTGACGCTGCGGACCGCCGACAACTCGGGTCCGGCCGCTGACGCGGTCAACGCGGCCCGCATCACCGAGCACGGCCAGGCCGTCGCGGTGGAGGTCCCCGAGATCCCCGGCAACGTGATGATGCAGAGCGTCCGGGGCAACCGGATCACGCAGAGCATGGGCACCGTCTACGGATCGGTCACCGGCATCACGATCGTCAACGGCCGCGTGATCACGGGCGGTGGCACGGACACGATGACCACGATCAGCCCGATTGAGGCCGTGGTCAGTCTGCCGGCCAACTCCTCACTCGCGGTGGTCTCCTCATCCGCCGACGCCGTCGTGAACGGTGAGGTGGACCGCATGGAGTTCCGGTCCACCTCCGGTGACTTGCAGGTCGACGGAGTCCGGACCGTGAACGCGTCCACCACATCCGGCGACCTGACCGTCTGGCGCGTGGCTGAACAGATGGTGGCCCGCTCGGTCTCCGGTGACATCGCCGTCGACCTCTACAGCGGCAGCGACGCCGAGCTGGACACCACATCCGGCGACGTGAACGTCCACGCCACGCTCAAGGCGTCCGGTGCTGTGCGGGCCAAAAGCGTCTCCGGTGACGTGACCGTCAGCGGCGGACGCGGCCTCCGCGTCAGTGCCCGCAGCGTCAGCGGCGACGTCCGCACCCGCTGACCCCTGATCTTCCCCCCCTGTCGGGGTGGCCGCCTCTCGCCAAGACCGAGGCCGCCCCGGCTCCCTTCGCATTTCCAGGAGAGATCCACATGCGTACGTACATCGGTAACCACCAGGCACTGAACCCGATCGAGTTCGAAGAGCTGGCGCTCGGCTTCGATGAACTCCCCATGGGCCTTGACCGTGACCTGTTTCGCGGCCCGCTCACCCCCGAGTCGCCGGAGGACCGGGCGGCCCGCGAGACGGTGGCCCGGGAGGTCATCGCGGACCTAGTCGCGATGGGTGAGGGCGGTGACGAGGTCGCCGCGTGGGACGCGCTGTATGCCGACGCGCTCACCCGCACCGTGCCGTTCCTGCGCGCTGCTTCCCGTTCCGCCGGCCGTTCGGCTGGGACGGAGGAAGCGGCATGAGCCAGACCTTTGCGGCCCTTTCCGCAGCCCTTCCGCTCGCGGCCGGATGGTCGGTGCACGGCCTGCGGCTGCGGCGCCGTATCGAAATCGCGCGCCGTGATCCGCTGACCGATCTCGTCACCCGCGACACCTTCACCGAACGCGCCACACGGGCACTGGCCGATGGCCGCAGTGCGGTCTACCTGGTCGACCTTGACGGGTTCAAGCAGATCAACGACACCTACGGGCACGCTGCCGGGGATGCGGTACTGCGCGCCACCGCCCAGCGGCTGAAGACGTGGGCCCCGATCAACAACGGCATCGTCGCTCGCTTCGGTGGGGATGAGTTCGTCGCCGCTACCCGGGTGCGCAGCCGCGCGGAGCTGGTGTGGCAGTTGGACGAGCTGGACTACGCGCTCACGCAGCCAGTCCAGTACGAGGGTGCCTCTCTCGCGGTGGGCGCCTCCATCGGCGCGGTGCACTGCGAAACGGGTGGCATCGATCTGTCGGCGCTGGTGCGCCGGGCGGATGAGGCGATGTACACCGCGAAGCAGAACGGCGGTGGCCACTTCCTCGCCGAGGGACTCGTGTCCGTTCGCCCGACGGTCAACGGCCGCCGGGACGGCCGCCGTGGCACCACAGCTCAGGCGGGGGGTGCGGCATGAACCGCACCGCCAAAACGCTGTTGGTCGCCGCTCTGGTCGGTGTGGTCGGCATGGCCTTCCGCGTCTCGTGGAACGCACAGCGCGACGTGGCCCGGACGGTTGGCGCGGACGGCACGGCCGCCCTGCTGTACCCGTTCGTGGTCGATGGGCTCATGGCTCTCGCCCTGGTTGCCACCCTGACCCTCACGGGCAAGGACAAGGATTTCGCGCTGCGGGTGCTCGCCGGATACACGGCCGCCTCGCTGGTTCTCAACTACGTGCACGGGCTGGTTCCCGAACTGCACGGCGGGGGCGAGCGGATGCAGTTGGCCGACTGGGACCCCGCCAACTGGCTGCTCGTGCTGCTGGCGACGTCGCTGCCGGTCGGGTCGATTTTCTTCGGCTCCGACCTCGTGGCGAAGGTGTTGCACCACCGGACAGCTCCGGTCGCAGATCGGGAAGAATCAGAGCAGTCAACAACAAATCAGTTGGGGTCTGACGTGCACGAGTCGACCACCGAGGGACTGTCTGCGGTGGCCGAACTTCCGGTCCCCGAGTCGGCCGACCTGCTGCCAGTGATCGAACCGGTTCGGGCGGTTGAGCCCTCGCCGGAGGTCGAGCCGGTCGAGGCAGCCGAGTCGGTTCCGGTGAAGGCGGTCGCTGCTGTGGAGCCTGCTCCGCGTCGGGCGACTGGTCGGGTACCGCAGTCGGCTCGCACTGCCCGACCGACTCGCACTCCGGACGAACTCCTTGCCGAAGCCCGGTCGATCACAGCCGGGTGGGCGGATGGTGAGCTGACGGCTGAGGCGATCCGTAAGGCGGTCCGTACGTCGTCGGCCAACGGCCGCACGCTGCGGGACGCGCTGAAGGCTGAGCGTGCCGTGCCGGATGACGGTGCTGAGGCGACGGCCGCGTAATGGCCAGCCGCTTCTACGACCCGGAAGGCGCCCGGTACGGAGTGCCTACGTTCCCGTTCCGCATGGCCCCGGACGGCTACGCGACCCGCCGTCAGCTCCGCGCCGAGGGGCTGCGGCCCGGCGGGCAGGACGTCGCCGCACAGGTTCTGTGGTACTCGCGCCGCTACTGGCGCAAGGGCACCAGCCCCATCCGCGTCGCCTATCTCTACCGCATCGACCTGGCCAAACCGGTCCGGCCGATGACGCCGGCCAAATGGGCGGCGCTCGCCAAAGCCAACGCCGCCCGCCGGGTCTGTCCCGAGTGCTGGCGGGATGCCGGGTACCGCATCCCGCCGTCACTCGGCATGTGCGTGACCTGCGCCTACCCCGAAGAACAGCGCGTCGCCTGAACATCCGGCTCTGCCAAGGAGATCAGCCGTGACCGTCATCGACACCACCACCGCCGACACGCGTCGGCAGGACCGTAACCGCAAGCGCCGGGACCAGCGGCGCGTAGAGGGCCGACTGCGCATGGCCCGTCACGCCGCCCGCGAACTCGTCACCTACGGCGCATGGGACGGCGACCGACCGACCGCCACCGCGCAGGACGTCATCCGGCAGACCGGCGCCATGTACGGCGGCTACCTCAAGGGCGTCGACATCACACCCGAGGAAGCCGCGGTGGCGCTGCGAGTGGTCCTGACGTGCGACTCGTACGAGGAGAGCCAAGCGGAACTGCGGAAGGCCGCTCGCCGCATCCTCGACGCCTGACCTGCACAGCTTCAGCCCAGCGGGGCCCGGACGGCTCGCCTGCCAAAGCGCCGTCCGGGCCCCTTCCAACCCCACTCGACAAGAGGGAGCAGACCCACCGTGTCTGATGTCCATGTCACTGGCCAGCCCGAAGAGCCCGAGCGTCCTGACGCTGAGGTCTTCGACATCACTACCAAACGACCCGCTGCCGCCCCGGCCCCGGAACCGGCCGAAGCGCCCGTTCCCGTCGCGCCGGCCGAAGCGGACGACGACGAAGACGAGTCGCCCCGGCTGCGGCCGGTTGACTCGCCCGACCTGCCCGCTCCGGGCATCACGAACTACAAGCGGCTGCCGATCCTGCCGAGTTGGCTGACGTCCAAGCCGGGGTTCGTCTCCACCACCCAGCGCGCGGCCAGCAACGCGTTCTACTCGACTGTCTTTCACGGCATCCGCACCCCCTGGTACGCGCTGCAGCTCGGGCTGAACGCCCCGCGCGGTACGGCCCGTCTGGTGCGCGACACCAACCGGTGGATGTGGGACGCCGAGGCGGCCCCGCTGCGCGCCTACGAGGTGTTCAAGGAGAACACCGCCGAGTACCTCAAGCTCACGCGTCAGCGCGACAGCCGGGTGCGGCTGCGGACGTTCGTCACCATCGTGGGCGTGGTCTTCGGCGCCGGTTTCGCGCTGACCCTGTACGTCATGGCCCCGGCCTGGCTCGCGGTCCTCGCGTCGGCTGCGGTGCTGGTCGCCGGTTTCTGGGGTGCTCCCAAGGATCAGCCGGTCATCGGTCCTGCGGTGCTCAAGACCGAACTCCAGAAGCTCACCGGTTCGATCGTGCTGCGCGCGCTGGACAACATCGGCAACCAGAAGCTGTCGGCCGCCATCAAGAAGGGCGGTGACATGAACGGGATGCGCTTCACCTCCGAGATCACCAGGGACGGGCCTGGATACCGCGCTGACCTGGACCTTCCCTGGGGTGTCACCCCGGAGGACATCATGGAGGAGCGCAAGCCGCTCGCGTCCGGGCTGCGGCGCAAGGTCGGCTGCGTGTGGCCCTCATCCGACCCCACGGAGCACGAAGGACGGCTGATCCTGTGGGTGGGCGACAAGCCCATGAACGAGACCACGAAGCCCGCGTGGCCGCTGCTGAAGTCGGGCAGCGTGGATCTGTTCAAGCCGGTCGTGTTCGGCAACGACCAGCGCATGGGCGACGTGGCCGTGACCCTGATGTTCGCCTCCGTCGTGGTCGGGTCCATCCCGCGCATGGGCAAGACGTTCCTGATGCGTCTGTTCCTGCTCATCGCCGCTCTGGACCCGCGTGCGGAGCTGTACGCGTTCGACTTCAAGGGCACCGGTGACTTCGGCGCCCTGGAGCCGGTCTGCCACCGCTACCGGGCCGGGGATGAGGATGAGGACATCCTGTACGTCCTGGAGTCGCTGCGGGAGCTGCGGACTGAGCTGCGTCGCCGGGCGAAGGTCATCAAGGGCCTGCCGCGTTCGCGCTGCCCGGAGTCGAAGGTGACCCCCGAGCTGGCGAACGACAAGTCGCTTGGCCTGCACCCGATCGTTGCCGGGTTCGATGAGTGCCAGGTCCCCTTCGAGCACGAGAAGTACGGCAAGGAACTCGAAGCGATCGCCACCGACCTGAGCAAACGCGGTCCCGCACTGGGCATGGTGACCCTGTTCGGCACCCAGCGCCCCGACGCGAAGTCGCTGCCCACCGGGATCAGCGCCAACGCCGTGCTGCGGTTCTGCCTCAAGGTCATGGGCCAGCCCGCCAACGACATGGTGCTCGGCACCTCGATGCACAAGACCGGATACCGAGCCACGATGTTCTCCCGCACCGACCGCGGCATCTGCTGGATGGCCGGTGAGGGCGACGACCCGCGCATCGTCGCCTCCGCGTTCGTGGACGCGCTCGCAGCCGAACAGGTCGTGATCCGGGCGCGCACGATGCGCGAGGAGTACGGCAACGTCACCGGCCACGCGATCGGGCAGGAACCGGAGAGCGGTGAGGCCGCCTTCGACCTGCTGGCCGATGTCCTCAAGGTCGTGCCGGCCGATGAGGACAAGGTGTGGAACGAGAAGGTCGCCGCGCGCCTGGCCACGCTGCGCCCGGAGGTCTACGGCGGTTGGAAGGCCGAGACGGTCACCGCAAACCTCAAGCCGCACGGCGTCACCGCGCAGGACGTATGGGGCAGCACCGACAAGGGCAAGGGCACCACCCGCCGGGGCATCGCCCGCGCCGACGTCACCACCGCAATCACCCTGCGTGACGGAAAGCGGTCCGAGGGCTGACGGGCACCGCTGCTAGACCTAGCAGCCATCGCTGCTAGGTCTAGCACCCTCGCTAGCACCCCAAACCGGGTCTGATCAGCTACCTCGCACCTAGCACCCCACCTGCGCAAACACCGGAAACCCCGCCTGGAAGGCACCCCATGACCCTCATCCTCCTTGCTAGCGCCTGCCTGCTCTTCGTCACCCTCGGTTACGCAAGTCTGTGTGCGGCCAGCCCGTTCGGAGACTGCCGCAAGTGCAAGGGCTTCGGCTACGCGCTCAAGAAAGACCGCCGCGGCAACCTCAAGCCCGGCAAGACCTGCCGCCGCTGCCGTGGCGACCGCAAGCGCATACGCGTCGGCCGCCACCTCTTCAACGTGTGGCTGCGCCTCTACCGCGACGGCACCGACACCCCCAAGAAGCCCGCCTTCAAGTCCACCTCGAAGGGATAGCCCCGATGGCCATCACCGTCTCGCTCGTCGCCCTGTTCGGCCTCGTCCTGTTCTTCCTGCTCCGCTCCAAGACGCTCGGCTACGGCTCCGCGTTCGTCGCCATGATGTTCGGCTTCTACCTCGCCTCCACCGGGGCCTCCAAGCCGATGAACGAACTCACCCAGGCCGTCGTCAACGCCATCCCCAACCTGTAGAGGAGCTGGCCGTGATGAACGAACCCATCGTCGCTCGCCACTGGCTCGCTCTCGCAGCGCCCAAGGCGGCCCCCGCGCTCGCCACATCCACCGTGCTGATCCTCGGCAGGATCTGGAACGCCAATGGCGCCGAACACTCCGTGGGCAACGCCGCGTTGATGGTCGTGCTCGCTGCCGGAGCCGCGACCGCCGGCGCTTTCGCGTCGGCCGGTCGCGCCGGTGACCCCGTCATCGCCGGAACCGCCTTCGCCGCCTCCGGAGGGCTCGCCCTCGCAGGCGTCGCCGGATACGCGGACGGCCTGCCGCTGCCGCTGCTGCTGTGGGTGCTGGCCACCGCCACCGCGTACGGCATCGCCGCCCGCTACTGGCGCACCGACCGCCGCGACACCGTGGCCTACCAGCGGCAGACCGCCGTCCGGCACGAGGAACACGGGCACATCGAACGCGTCGAAGCGCTGCGCGCCGGGGCACAGATCGAGGTCGCCCGCACCGGTGCGGCCTACGCCGAGCGGCTCGCCACCGCGCTCATCACCCGCGCCGCGCTGCTCGGCTACGACCCGGCCGCGCTCACCCGCGCCGGACTGCCCGAACTCCCCGCCACCGACACCACCAAGGAGGACTGGTGATCTCCCGACTGCTCGCCCGCAAGCGCCTGACGGTCCGCTACTGGGGCGGCTGGGTGGCCACCCGGCGCGGGCGTCAGATCGGCCCCCGCCCGATCCTCGCCCTGCACCGCTTGCCCGACCCGAACTGCACCACCTGCGGCGGCCAGGGAGAGGTGGAGTGCGGCATCTACGGCCAGGACGAGCCCGGCTGGGACGACTGCCACTGCGCCCCCTTCCTGCCGCTGGCCTTCGTCTGGCTGCCCAAGCGCCCGGCCTGGGCGCGGCGCCGCCACCTGCCGCACGACCCGTGGTGCACCGACCTGGCCTGCACCCACAACCAGCCCCCGTTCTGACCCGCGAGGAGAAACCCGTGTTCGAGATCCGCGTCATCTGCGACCCCTCCGAGGCCGAACGCGTCACGCGCGAGCTGGCTGGCACGTTCACCACCGGCGCCGTACGCGAGCACCCCACCCGCGACGGGAAGCGCACCCGCCTGTACGTCACCGCCGACCACAAGCCCACCGACAACAAGGCGTGGCCGACGCCGCAGGAGGCGTACGGCAAGGCGCCCAGCGTCATCAGCGAGATCGGATGGACCGCCCAGGCCGCCCGCGACATGCGCCGCGGCGGGCAGGACGAGCGGGAGTTCTTTCTCCGCAAGGCCGCGCTGCTCGACCGCATCGCGCTGGACGACGAAAAGGCCGGCACCCACGGCGACGCCTGTGCCCTGGCCCGCCAGGCCGGGCGCCGCCTGATGGACATGGACTGCGCCGACGACCGCGCGACCTGCGACGCGCGCGTCTACGTCCGCCACCAGTACACCCAGTGGTCCACGCGCGAACAACGCGCCGCGCTCGTGGCCGACGGGCGCTGCCCGAACTGCCAGTGGACCGACTACCAGTGCAACTGCGCCGAGCACCCCAACGCCTGAATCCGCCCGGGACGGTCGCCTCTCGCCAAAGACCGCGACCGCCCCGGTTCTCCGTCCCTTCGCAGAAACAGGAGACCACCAGCATGACACCAACCCTTGCCCCGGCGCTGCTGTGCGCCGCCCTGGCCGCCGCTGAGCGCGGCTGGCCCGTCTTCCCGCTCCGCCCCGGCGACAAGCGGCCCGCCGGACACCCCGAACGAAGCTGCCCCCGCACCGGCCGATGCGCGGACGGCCACCGCACCCCCGAACAGCGCGCCACCCTGGACGCGGACAGCATCACCAGGTGCTGGCAGACGGCCCCCTACAACGTCGGCATCGCCACCGGCCCCGCCAATCTCGTGGTGGTGGACCTCGACATCCCCAAGGCTGATGAAGGGGCGCCGCCCCCGGAGTGGGACGGCATGGCCGATGGGCTGGACGTGTTCGCCACGCTGTGCGAGCGCGCTGGCGAGCGGCTGCCGACCGAGACGTATACGGTGCGCACCCGCTGTGGTGGACAGCACCTGTACTTCACCGCACCTGCCGAAAAGCGGCTACGCAGCACGGCGGACGTCTTGGGCTGGAAGGTCGATACCCGGGCCTGGGGCGGGTACGTGGTGGCGGCCGGCAGCATCGTGGGCGGAGCGCCGTACGAGATCATTCACGACGCCCCCCCGGCCCCCCTCCCTGCGTGGCTTGGTGACCTTCTCACCCCCGCACCCGCACCGGCCCCGATGCCGCTGTCGGAGCTGTCCGCCCGGATGCGCAACGCCACCGCCTACAGCACCGCAGCGCTGCGTGGGGAGCTGGAAAAGGTGCTGTCCGCCCGCGAGGGCGGTCGTAATCGTGCCGTGTACTTCGCCGCATACGCCCTCGCACGGCTGGTGCGGACCGACGACCTCACGGAAGCCGAAGTGTCCAGCGAACTGGCGTCGGCCGGGGTGTCGCTCGGCTTGTCGGTGAGCGAGTGCCGCACGGCGATCCGCTCCGGGCTGACCCGTGGCGGGGGCCTGGAGAGGGTGAGTGCGGCATGACCGCGGACCTGTGGGACGACGTATCGCCCCCCGAGGTGGAAGACGAGTTGTCGCCAGTGTGGGACGAGCCCGTACCGCTCACCGGCAACCGGGTGCTGCGCGACTTCCCGTCGCATACCTTCCCTTCCTGGGTCCGGGAGTTCGTTGAGGCGGTCGCCGAGGAGACACAGACGCCGGTGGACCTCGCCGGATGCGTCGCCCTGTCGGTCCTGGCCACGGCAGCCGGTGGGAGGGCTGTCGTCCACATCCGGGGGAACTGGCGCGAGCCGACCAACCTGTTCACCGTTACCGCGCTTCCGCCGGCCAATCGGAAGTCCGCTGTCTTCGATCTGCTCACCGGCCCCATCTTCGAGGCGGAGAAGCAGCTCAAGACCAAGACGGCACCGGCCATCGCGGAAGCGCAGATGACCGCGCGTATCGCCAAGGAAGCAGCTGAGCGCGCCGCGGCCAAGGCGGCATCCGCCGATGCCGGACAGCGGGACGCGCTCGTACAGACGGCCGTCGACATGGCGCAGACCGCCGAATCGGTCGCCATCCCCGTAGAGCCGCAGTTGCTCGCGGACGACGCCACCGCCGAAACCGTCATCTCCCGCATGGCAGAGCAGGGCGGACGCATCTCCGTCATGAGTGCCGAGGGCGAGATCTTCGACATCATCGCCGGACGCTACTCAGGCGCCCCCAACATGGGCCCCTTCCTCAAGGGCCACGCCGGGGACCGGTTGCGGGTGGACCGGCAGACCCGCAAGGAGTACATCGACCATCCCGCCCTGACCATGGGGCTGTGCGTGCAGCCGCAAGTCCTGGACGACATCGGCCGTATCAAGGGCGGTCGCGGGCGCGGCCTGCTGGGACGCTTCCTGTACTCGCTGCCCGAATCCATGGTCGGGCGCCGTAAGTCCGCCCCCGCCCCGATCCCCGCCGGGGCCCGTGAGACGTACACGCAGCGGATCATCGACCTGACGCTGTTTCTGGCGGACTGGACGGACCCGGCGGTACTTCAGCTCACCCCCGACGCAGACGCAGCCCTGTTGGCCTTTCAGGACCGCGTGGAACCCAAACTCGCCGCGAGGGGAGGGGCGTTCGGGCACATCAGCGACTGGGCGGGAAAACTCGTCGGCGCGACCGCCCGTATCGCCGGGCTGCTGCACCTGGCCGAACACGCCACCGACGCGCACACCCGCCCCGTCACCGCCGACACCGTGAGCGCGGCCATCGAGCTGGGTGAGTACTTCGCCACGCACGCGCTGGCCGTCTTCGACCGGATGGGAGCCGATCCCACCGTCGCCCGCGCCACCACCGTCCTGGAGACCCTGCGCCACCACGACGGGACGGACATCAGCAAACGCGACCTGCTGATGAAGCTCTCGCGCTCCGAGTTCGCCACCGTCGCCGACCTCGAACCCGCCCTCGATCTCCTCGAAGACCACGGCTGGGTCCGCGTCCAACCCGTCCAGCGCACCGGCGGACGAGGACGGCCTCCCTCTCCCCGCTACCTCATCCACCCCCGGCTGCACAGCACCGCCACCGGCTGACCAGCCCGGACAGCGCCACAGAAACCACGCAATACACAAAAACCTGACAGCAAGCCCCTGACCAGCACCGGAACCCCTCAGCAAGGGTTCCGGGCCGCTGCCACAGAAACAACCGGAAGTCCCACACAAATACCCCCGCCCTATTTCTGTGGGACTTCCAACCCTTTCTGTGGCAGCCCGCTCAGCCACCCACCAAGCCACGTAACCGCAGGTCAACCGGCCGCACCCGGCTTTCTGTGTATTACGTGGTTTCTGTGGCGGCCCGCATGCCCCTGCTGCCCGTCACACGTCTCCTCACGACGAAGGAGTCCTCACCATGGCTCGCCCCCAGATGCTCAAGCTCCCCGAGGTTCTCGCCGAACTCGACATGAGCCGCGCCGCCTTCTACCGCATGCGCGCCCGCGGCCACGCCCCCCGCCTCTTCAAGCTCCCCAACGGTCAGCTCCGCGTCCGCCGCGCGGACCTGGACGCCTGGCTGGCCGACTGCGAGAAGTCCGCCGCCTGACCTCTGTCCGCCGAAACCAACGAGGGACCCGCCGTTCGCGGCGGGTCCCTCTGCCCATGGAGAGACATGCTCACCTACGACGTAGACATCTGGTCGATCCGCGCACGTAAGGGGCGGCCCAAGCCGTTCGAGCTGCGGTGGCGAGTCGGTTCCCGTCCTCATTCGAAGAGCTACAAGCTCAAGGCGCAGGCAGACGGCCGCAGGTCCGAACTCCTCACAGCGCTCCGGAATCGGCAGCAATTCGATGAGGAGACTGGACTGCCGGCCGACGAGTTGGCGGCGCTCAACACTCCCACCTGGTTCGAGCACGCCAAGGCGTACGTGCTCATGAAGTGGCCCAAGGCCGCGGCCAAGCACCGAGCGAGCATCGCGGAAGCACTCGCTGCGGTCACTCCCTCGTTCGTATCCAGCTCGCGCGGCGCCCCGGACCCCAAGGTTCTGCGCCAGGCCCTCTACGCGTGGGCGTTCCGGGCTGTTCGTCGCGATGACGGAAGCCTGGCCAGTAGGGCCGAGGTGGAAGAACCGTCGACCGATATCGCGGCGGCGCTGGACTGGATAGGCAAGCACTCGTTGAAGGTGACGGAGGCCGCACGGCCGGACAGGCTGCGGGTCGCCCTCGACGCGCTGTCGCTAAAGCTGAACGGCAAGCCCGCCGCCGACAACACCAGTCACCGCAAGCGCATGGTCCTGAGCAACGCCATGCGGTACGCCGTTGAGCGGGACATCCTCACGGTCAATCCGCTGGCCCGTGTCGACTGGTCGGCACCGGACAGGGACGATGAAGTCGACTTCCGGTACGTCCCCAACCCGAAGCAGGCAGCCGCTCTCATCGCCGCAGTACGAGAGCAGGGAAGCCGTGGTGAGCACCTGGCCCCGTTCTTCGGCTGCCTCTACTACGCAGCCATGCGCCCCTCCGAGATCGCGGATCTGAGGGCCGCGAACTGTCATCTTCCCGAGACTGGTTGGGGAGAGCTCACGCTGGGTGGCAGCCGTCCCGAAGTGGGGGCCGGATGGACCGACGATGGCGAGTCGTTCGAGCAACGGGGGCTCAAACGCAGGGCTCGCCGCGCTACTCGCTCGGTACCGATCCCACCCGTGCTCACAGCGATGCTGCGTGGCCACATCCAAACGTTCGGAACTTCGAAGGCCGGCCACCTCTTCCGCGCGGCGCGTGACGGCAGGGTGCGTTCCACCGAGTACTGCGACCTGTGGGAAGCCGCGCGGCCCAAGGCGCTGTCCGCGGCCGAAGCAGCAACGCCCCTGGCGGATGTTCCGTACTCGCTGCGGCACGCCGGTGTCTCGCTCTGGATCAACGCCGGGGTCGATCCGATCGAGGTGGCGCGACGCGCGGGGCACAGCATCGCGGTGCTCTTCCGGTTCTACGCGAAGATCCTGCGTGGCCAGCAGGCACGGGCCAACCAGCTCATCGACAAGGGGCTGAGCAGCGACGATGAGGGGTAATCCTGGCCCACACATGGCCCACACGCGGTGGTCGATGCTGGGATACAGGCGCTCGGAGTGAGACAGGGTGAACACAGAGGGCGCGACTCCGGATCGGAGCCGCGCCCTCTGACCTGCTAGTTCTCTGACCTGGCGGTGGGTGTGGGATTTGAACCCACGGTGACATCGCTGCCACGACGGTTTTCAAGACCGTTCCCTTAGGCCGCTCGGGCAACCCACCTCGCGCCGCCGACTCGCGGTGGCGCGAGGACAGCCTAGCCGGTCAGCCGTCGTCGCCCTCGCGCTGGCCCAGGGTGACTTCGGCGGTCGCGGACTTGCCGTCGCGCTCGTAGGTCAGCGTGACCTTGTCGCCCGGCGTGTGGGTCCAGATCTCGCTGATCAGGGTCGGGCCGCTGTCGATCACCCGGTCGTCGAGCTTAATGATCACATCGCCCGGCTTCAGGCCTGCCTTGCCCGCCGGGCTGTTCGGCGGGACCGCCGCGGCGCCGCCCGTACCGCGGTCGGCGATGGTGGCGCCGTCGGCGCTCTTCGGGTCCATGGAGACGGTGGCACCGATCACCGGGTAGACCGGCTCGCCCGTCTTGATCAGCTGCTCCGCGACCGTCTTCGCCTGGTTGACCGGGATCGCGAAGCCGAGACCGATGGAGCCCGCCTGGGACTGGCCGAAACCCCCCGTGCCGGCCGACTGGATGGCCGAGTTGATGCCGATCACGGCGCCGCGGGAATCGAGCAGCGGGCCACCGGAGTTGCCGGGGTTGATCGACGCGTCAGTCTGCAGGGCGCTCATGTACGACGCCTTGCTGCCCTGGCCGTCGCCCGACGCCACCGGGCGGTTCTTCGCGCTGATGATGCCGGTCGTAACCGTGTTCGACAGGCCGAAGGGTGCGCCGATGGCGATGGTCGAGTCGCCCACCGCGACCTTCTCCGAGTTGCCCAGAGGGAGCGGGGCCAGACCGGAAGGGGCACTCTTCAGCTTCAGTACCGCCACGTCGTAGCCCTGTGCGCGGCCGACCACTTCGGCGTCGTACTTCTTGCCGTTGGGAAACGTCACGGACAGGTCGCCACCTTCGGCCGCCGACGCCACCACGTGGTTGTTGGTGACGATGTGGCCTTCCTTGTCGTACACGAAGCCGGTGCCCGTGCCGCCCTCACCGTCGCCGCCCTGCGCCTGAATGGTGACGACGCTCGGCAGCGCCTTGGCGGCGACCGCCGCGACCGTTCCCGCGTCACGCTTGAAGTCCTGTCCGTTCCCAGGAGCGGAGACGGTGGTCGAGTCGGTGGGGTCGTCGCTGCGTTCCGCGGCCCAGTACCCGATGCCTCCGCCGACGCCGCCCGCCACGAGTGCGGCGGCCAGCACCCCGGCGAACAGGCCTCCGGTGCGCTTCTTCCCGGCGGGCGGCGGCCCGGCCGGTGTGGGCGAACCCCACCCGGGTCCGCCACCCTCACCACCACCGCCGTACGACGGATAAGTGGGCGGGGGCGGTGGCCATCCGCCACTGCCGGGCTGAACGGGGGGGTGCGCCGGCTGCTGCGCGGGGGGCCGCGCCGGCTCGTACCCGGGGTCCACGGCGTGCGTACCCGCGGAGTCGGAGGCGGGCCCGGGAGCGGTCGTCGGCACAGGAGGTGCTGACGGGGCGGCCGGAACCGCAGTGCCCTCGTTCTCGGTGCTCACAGCTCTCTTCTCCTCGGTCCCGCATCGTTGTCGGTCAACGTCACCACTGCGCAAGTGTCTGCACTGTGCAAGTGTCCGCCCTGTGCGACTGTCCGCACCGTGCAAGTGTGCGCTTTCAGCTTTTCCCACCACGCGTCGGAAGACCGTAAGCGGTAGCTGTGCGTCCACGGAACATCCTTTACAACGGTCGAAACCGTCGCATCCGCAGAAATGCCGGGCGGCAGCCCCAGGGGCCACACTTACGCACCTACCCACAGGCGGTGACACCATGACGCAGTGACCCACGCCCGGCAGCACACCATTCAAGTCGTCGCCCACCGCGGGGCCTCCGAGGACGCACCCGAGCACACCCTGGCCGCGTACATGAAGGCCATCGAGGACGGCGCCGACGCGCTGGAGTGCGACGTACGGCTCACCGCGGACGGGCACCTCGTGTGCGTGCACGACCGTCGCGTGAACCGCACCTCCAACGGTCGTGGCGCCGTCTCCGCCCTCGAACTCGCCGACCTCGCCGCCCTCGACTTCGGCTCCTGGAGGGACAGTGAGGAGTCCCCGGACTGGGTCCCGGGGCGCAACCCCGGCGGCCATGGCGAGCTCACCTCCGTACTCACCCTGGAGCGCCTCCTCGAGCTGGTGTCGGACGCCGGGCGCCCCGTCGAGCTCGCCATCGAGACCAAGCACCCCACCCGCTGGGCAGGACAGGTCGAGGAACGGCTCGTGCACCTCCTGAGGCGCTTCGGCCTGGACGCACCCGCGGCCGACGGCCCCTCGCCCGTGCGCGTGATGAGCTTCTCGGCGCGCTCGCTGATGAGGATGGCGGCGGCCGCACCCTCCGTCCCGACCGTCTACCTGATGCAGTTCCTCTCGCCGCGCCTTCGCGACGGGCGGCTTCCGGCCGGCGCCAGGATCGCGGGACCGGGCATCCGCCTCGTGCGCAACAACCCCGGATACGTCGCGCGGCTGCAGCGCGCGGGCCATCGGGTGCACGTGTGGACGGTGAACGAGCCGCAGGACATCGAGCTGTGCGTCAGTCTCGGCGTGGAAGCAATTATCACCAACCGCCCGAAGCAGGCCCTTTCCCAATTGGGCCGCCTATAACCACGACTACAGGGAGTGCACCGGCGCGTTCGGTACGTATTCGATCGTTACGAGTGCCTCATTGACCGGCGCTTGGCCGGTTTCCGGTCCAGGCCATTGGGGCATTCACTCCCTGGCGTGGGGCGAAGGAGGTCTCGGGGGTGGCGTTGGTGGTGGCACGTGAAGTGCCCGCGTCGTCGAGCATGGCCGTATCCCATGGCCCTGCGGGCGTGGGCGAGGCAAGGCATCGTATGCGCGCTGAGCTGCGCGGCAACGGGGTGGCCGACTCGGTCATCGACGATGCCGTACTGATCCTCTCCGAACTGCTCAGCAATGCCTGCCGGCACGGCAGGCCGCTGGGGCAGGCGGACGTGGGCGACGGCAGCATCCGCGCCGCGTGGCGCGTCGACAAGGCAGGCAGGCTCACCGTCGAAGTGACGGACGGAGGCGGTCCGACCCGGCCGGTTCCGGCCACACCCTCGGTCACCGCGCGCGGCGGCCGTGGGCTGAACATCATCACTTCGCTGGCTCACGACTGGGGTGTACGGGACAGCGCGTCCGGCGAGGTAACGGTGTGGGTGAACGTCACCGAGGGGCACCGGCGCGAGGACTTCGCGGCGAGCATCGCGCTCCCGGGGGCGGACGGGCTCGATTTCACCGACCCGTTCGAGGAGCTCGACTGACCCGGGCAGTCCCTGCCGGACGCCGCACACCGGCTAGGCTCGCGCCCGACACAGCACCACCAGCACCGCCGTGAACGGGAGAAGCCACGCCATGGCAAAGAAGCGCCCCCAGCCCGCAAGGGGTACCAAGCCGCAGGCTCAGGCGACCAGCGGGGAGGTGCCGGTGGTCGGGGCCCGCGAGCCCTGCCCGTGCGGTTCCGGCCGCCGCTACAAGGCCTGCCACGGACGGGCCGCGGCGCACGCCGTGACCGAGCTCGTCCAGCGTCCGTTCGAGGGCCTGGCCGGCGAGAGCGACTGGGTCGCCCTGCGCGAGCTGGTGCCTGCCGCCACCGTGACGCTGACGCTGCCTGGCGGGCTGCCGGAAGGCGTCCCCTCCGTCACGCTGGCCACCGTGCTCCCGATGGCCTGGCCGGCTCTGCGCCGCGACGACGGCTCCGTCCTGCTCGGCCTCCAGAACGACACCCCCTCCGGGGACCTCAGCCGCGACCTGGCCGACACCCTGCAGCGCGCCCTGACGGCCAAGCCGGGGACCCCGGTCGCCGCCGAGCGGGCGCCGGCCGACGGCCCGCGGCTCCAGGATCTGCTCGACCCAAAGGGCGGGTTCGAGCCGGATGTCCACTCCGGTTTCGAGTTCTGGGTCCCCGACTCGGAGAACGCCGCACCCGAGGTGAGCGCGTCCCTGGAACGTGCTAACGCCGCTGCGATCCCGACGGTCAGGCTGACCGGCGTCGACGCCGCGTACTGGTGCGAGACCCCGGACAAGAACCACCTGCGCTGGGTCATGCCGCACGCCGAGGAGCAGCTCCTCGACGCCCTCGCGCGACTGCACGCCGCCGGTACGTCCTCCCTGGGCGAAGGCACCCGACTGGTGGGCTCCTTCCGGGCGCACGGGCTGATGGTTCCGGTGTGGGATCTGCCGAGCGAGGTCAAGGCGGCGGACATCGAGAAGCCCGCGGCGGAGCTCGCGGAGCGGCTCGCCGCGGCCCTCGCCTCGGACGAGCCGCTGACCTCGGAGGAGCGTCGCGCCAGGGGCGGCCTCACCAACCGCCAAGTGACGCTCAGTTGACGGTGACCATTTCTGTCGGGCGATCGGTGACTCCGGTCACAGCCGCCGTACTGGCAGGTAAATCCCTGTCTGAATAGCCGGGATCGAATTTGCCAACCACCGATCTCTTGTTACCGTTCTAAGTGCCCGGTCGCTGGTGCATCCCCCGTCGCCAGCGGCCGGGTCTTTCTGTATACCCGTTCGGTTACGTGTCGTACCCGTCACTCAACGGGCTTCCGAAGCAGCCGAGTTGCTTCCTGAGCGCAGTAGCAACGGGCCTTCGCCGGTCGCCGCGAACTCCGCCATGGCCGAATAGTGCGCGGCCTTTCCACGAGTCGGCTCACGCGGCGTTTCGCACACCCCGGGCTCGTCCTCGGCACTCACCGCGCAATACATCTGCACGGTCCGGCCGGCCGGGCTCATGAGGGTCAGTACGGACCGCAGCTCCGCGCCCGTCGCGTTGCGGTAGTAGGTGCGAGCCCAGGCGCTGTCCGCTTCGGTCAGCACACAGGTCTGCCCCTCAATGCCCTCGGGAGAGGTCAGCGCCGGACCGCACTGCGCCGCCTGCTCCGCGCGCACCGCCTGCTCCGGCGAGCCGTTCACGGGAACGGCCTGCCGCACGTTCCCCGGAACGGCTTTTCGAGCGTTCCCGGGAACGCTCGCAGGAGCCGCCTTTGCGTCATCGGGTGCGGGTGCGTCGTCGGGGTCGGCGGATGCGCCGGCCAGCGGCAGCAGGACGGTGAACACGGCAACGGCCGCGAGCCCGATCATGCGGAGATTCAAGGCGGGTCCCACCTGTCAGCTGCCGGAAAGTCTTGACGGTGGGCCGAAGATATCGGCGGACGACCGCCGGCGGAGGGGCCGCGCGCCCAACGACCCGAGAAGTCGGCCCTGCCCGCACCCGTACGAGTGACGAGTGACGAGTGACGGCGCGGCCGTTGCAACGGCCGCGCCGCCACCGGCCCAGTCGCTCAGTAGGCGAGCCGGCTTCCCCCGTCGGGGGCTTCATTGCTCGCGGCCACCAACGCGTCCAGTACGGCCTCGACATCCGGCAGCCAGGGCGCGGCGGACCCGGCCAGCGGAGCCCTTTCCCAGTTCACCCGCCCCGTGCCCGTTTGTGAGGGCGGCAGCACCAGATATCCGCCCTCACCGTGGAAGCGCAGCGAGCTGGGTACCCAGTCCTTCGCGTACAGCAGCTCGCCCAGCCGCTCCAGGGTGTACGGAGCGACCAGCAGCGCCCAGCGCGTGGGAGTCGCGACCACCGGCCCCAGGCGCATGCCCATGCCATCGAGCGCCGCCAGCGCGATCGCACCGGCGCCGGCGGGCAGGCTGATCGCACACGGAGCGGCGCCGCCGGTGGCGAGCAGGACCGGGGCCTTCGGGCGGTTGGCCCACCACCAGCCGATCATGCGTGGGTCGGTGGTGGCGGCCAGGATTCCCGGGTCGAAGGGGTGCGCGCCGGGAACCGCGCATTCGGGATCCGGGCAGGCACAGCCCGAGCCCGGTCCGTCGCCGTCGCGACTGCTTCGGCCGCCGGACGTCTTCAGCCCCACTCCGGGGAGCACGGGCCACTGCCAATCGGTGGCGCAGGTCAGCGCCGCGCCGAGCCGGGCAGGCCCCTCACTTCGCCGGAACCGGAGCCTGCGTCGCCTTCCCGGGATCTCGCGCATGAGCGCTCGTTCCTTTCCGTTGAACGCCGAGGTCCACATCCACATCGCACTATGTGTGCACTTCTTCGCTGTACGTAGACGGTCTGCGCTGGCTGAGCTGCGTACTGTTCGCATTCGCCGCACTTCCAGCCTGCGGCACGGGTAACCCGTCGGGGCCGAGCGTGAAACGTGGCGGAGGGTGGCGCACGTGTGGCGGTCGACTGGTCCGTAGTGCGGTCCCGCTGCTCGGGGATAGGGCGCAACGGCTCACCGTGATGGAGACGCCCGAGCCCGCCGCCAGGTTCCGGGGCGGCCTCAACTGCCCTGGCCATCACCGATCAGTTACCCATCACGGTTGATATGACGCCCAGTCGAACGCCCTCAGTCGACCGCGAATTGCTGCCGGGTGTGCCATTTTTAAGCCAAGTTGGCTTTCCCACAGACACCAAGAGTCCCACGTTGACAATGCTGGACATCGCCTTACTTGTGCGTGTACATGTGGATGCGTTGATAGCGGCGCAGAATGACAGGGGGTTTGCGATGCTATGGAGCGCTACGCACCAGCAGGAAAGCATGCAGCCATGAGCGCCCCGAACCTGCCGAAAGTGGCTGGAATCGATCCCATGGGTCCTCTCCCGGCGCACACTGTCGCGCCCCCTCCGTCCGCCACCGTCCCGTCTCCCACCGCCGGCGCGGTACTCCAGGACCGCCTCGCGGGCTGGGTCTCCGACCTCACCACCCTCCACGAACTCACCGAACGTCTCGTGCGCACCGGCTCACTCGACGACGCACTCCATGAACTCCTGCGCGCCGGCGCCGCCCTCGTAGGTGCCCGGCGTGGCCTCGTCGTCCTCGAACCCGCCGGCAGCTCCGGCCCTTCGACCACGGTCGGACTCGGCCTCGCCCGCGCCGACCTCGGGCACATCGAGACCGTCCCGCGCGGTGCGACGTCGTACGGGCGCCTCCTCGACGGGCTCCCGGGCAGCCCCCGCCCCAGCGAGATCACCCACCCCGACCTGCTCGCCGAGACCGAACTCGATCCGCACCACCGCGCGGTCGCCGCGCGGCTCGGCTACGCCGCCAGCTACGCGCTGCCGCTGACCGCCCAGACAGGACGCCTCGGCGCAGCCGTCTGGCTCTACGACGAACCGGCCGAGCCCAGCGAACGCCGACGCCACCTCGCAGGCCTCTACACGCGATACGCAGCCGAACACCTCGCCCGGCTGCTGGAACTCGAGCAGGCACGCACCCGGGTGGCGACCGTCGCCGAGGAACTGCTGCCCAGCAGGCTGCCCCGCATCCCCGGCGTACAGCTCGCAGCCCGCCATCGCACCGGCCCGCTCGGCGGCGGCGACTGGTACGACGCGCTGCCGCTGCCCGAGGGCGCACTCGGGCTCGCCGTCGGATCGGTCTCCGGAACGGGCGCCAGCGCTCTGGCCGCCATGGGGCGACTGCGGGCGAGCCTTCGTGCGTACGCCGTCATGGAGGGCGAGGACCCTGTCGCCGTACTGTCCGATCTGGAGCTGCTGCTGCGGCTCACCGAACCCGCGCGGTCGGCCACCGCGCTATTCGCGTACTGCGAACCCGCACGGCGCAAGATCGTGCTGGCCGGGGCCGGCCACAGTCCTCCCCTGGTGATCGGCGAGCGGCGTACCGAGTACGTGGAGACCTCACTCTCCGCGCCACTGGGGATGCTGGCGTGCTGGGAGGCGCCCAGCGTCGAACTCGCACCCGCGCCCGGAGAAACAGTGCTCCTCTACACGGACGGACTGCTCCAGCGCACCGGTGATCCGATGGACCGTGCCTTCGCACGGCTGCACGCGGCCGCGGCGAGCGTTCCCCGGACCGTCAGGGACGACCCCGGAGCGGTCGCCGACCACGTACTGCGGGCCCTGCTCCCGGACGGCGCCGACAGCACGGACTCGCCGGAGGACATCGTGCTGCTCGCCGCGCGCTTCGACTGATTTCTCACAATTGTCCGCACGCTCCCGGGCCGTCTTCCTGTCGCACATACGCGCACATACGATGGAAGGCGGTCCAGAGTCGTATCGAGGAGACAGTCGTGTCCGATGAGCTCAATCCGGAGCCCCCGGAAGCAGAAGAGCCGATCAAGCAGCGGAAGAACGGCCTGTACCCAGGCGTCTCCGACGAGCTTGCCGAGAACATGAAGACCGGGTGGGCCGACACCGAGCTGCACGGTCTGCAGCCGATCGCGCAGGCAGGGCACACCGCCGACCGCCGGGCCGCACTCTCGGCGCGTTTCCCAGGCGAACGCCTGGTGATCCCCGCCGGCAACATCAAGGCACGCTCCAACGACACCGAGTACGCCTTCCGCGCCTCCACCGAGTACGCGTACCTCACCGGCGACCAGACCCAGGGCGGCGTCCTCGTGCTGGAGCCCGGGAAGGGCGAAGGGCACGACGCGACGATCTACCTGCTGCCGCGCTCCGACCGCGAGAACGGCGAGTTCTGGCTCGACGGCCAGGGCGAACTGTGGGTCGGCCGCCGCCACTCCCTCACCGAGGCCGAGCAGCTGCTCGCAATCCCGGCGAAGGACATCCGCGCGCTGCCCGCAGCCCTGACCGCTGCCACCGGTCCCGTCCGGGCCGTCCGCGGCCACGACAAGGCGATCGAGGACGCGCTGAGCGACAAGGTCACCGCCGAGCGGGACGAGGAACTGCGCGTATACCTCTCCGAGGCCCGCGCCGTGAAGGACGTCTTCGAGATCGGCGAGCTCCAGAAGGCCGTCGACTCGACCGTCCGCGGCTTCGAGGACGTCGTCAAGATCCTCGACAGGGCCGAGGCGACCAGCGAGCGCTACATCGAAGGCACCTTCTTCCTGCGCGCCCGCGTCGAGGGCAACGACATCGGCTACGGCTCCATCTGCGCCGCCGGACCGCACGCCACCACGCTGCACTGGCTGCGCAACGACGGCGACGTACGCTCCGGCGAGCTGCTGCTGCTCGACGCCGGCGTGGAGACGCACACGCTCTACACCGCCGACGTCACCCGCACGCTGCCGATCAACGGCACGTTCAGCGACATCCAGCGCAAGATCTACGACGCGGTGTACGAGTCCCAGGAAGCCGGCATCGCCGCCGTCAAGCCCGGCGCCAAGTACCGCGACTTCCACGACGCCTCGCAGCGTGTCCTCGCCGAGAAGCTCGTCGAGTGGGGTCTCGTCGAAGGTCCCGTCGAGCGGGTCCTGGAGCTCGGCCTGCAGCGGCGCTGGTCGCTGCACGGCACCGGGCACATGCTCGGCCTCGACGTCCACGACTGCGCCGCCGCGCGCCGTGAGGCGTACGCCGACGGGACGCTCGAGCCGGGCATGTGCCTGACCGTCGAGCCCGGCCTGTACTTCCAGGCCGACGACCTGACGGTGCCCGAGGAGTACCGCGGCATCGGCGTCCGGATCGAGGACGACATCCTCGTCACCGAGGACGGCAACCGGAACCTGTCGGCGGGGCTGCCGCGCCGCTCCGACGAGGTCGAGGCCTGGATGGCTCAGGTCAAGCAGGCCAAGCACGTCAAGCACGTCAAGCAGGGCTGAGGCGCCCACGACTCACCAGCAGGCCCTTGGGGCGCGCCGCTCAGGACACCTTGAGCAGCGCGCCCTCGCGCCATTTGAGGACCTTGTCGAAACTGACCACGGCGCCACGCCCCGGCCTGTTCCGGAAATCGACATGGTCGGCGAGCTGCTCGATGAGGCACAGACCTCTGCCGTTCTCCGCCGAGGACAGTGCGGGACGCACTGCGGCGCGACGCCCCCGGCGCGAAGGGGGAAAGCCCGGCCCGGAGTCGGCGACCTCGATACGGCACTTCTCGGCGTCCAGATAGGCGGTCACTCGGTACTGCGCGGAGGGTGCACCGGACCGGTCGTCACCGCCGTGCTCGACGGCGTTCGCGCAGGCTTCGCTGAGCGCGACCGACAGGTCGTACGAAATGTCCGGGTCCACTCCCGCCGTCTCCATGGTGCCGAGCAGTAGGCGGCGAGCAAGCGGAACGCTCGCGGCTTCGCGCCGCAAGTGGAGAGACCACCAGATGCTCATGCTCCAGCCTCCTGGCTGCGGCTCGACATACGGATACGTATTGCCGCAACCAGCCCTCCGTAAGCGTCGCATTGCCGTGATTGCGCTCATTCGGCCGACGCGCCCACCCCGGACGCCGGTGTACGAACCGCCCGACCTGCTGCTCGAACGGCGTGAACCCAATGCGATGATGTCCCGGCCATGCTTACGTCCGTCGCACGCGCCGGAGCCGGTCTGCGGCTGCTGAGGACCGCGGTGTTCACCGCGGTCTGTGTCGTGCTGTCCGCGACCGGGCACGTCGTGGCCTCCTGCGCGAGCGTTCCCTGGTGGACCCTGGCGATCGGCTGTGCGGCCGTGTTCGGCCTCGTCGCACCGTTCGCCGGACGCGCACGCTCGATGCCCGTGATCGCCGCCGCGCTGACCGTCGGACAGCTCGCACTGCACACCGTGTTCGGGCTCGCCCAGCACCAGCCGGTCATCGGGAGCGCGGCCACCGACACCTCATTGCGCAATCTCGCAGCGAAACTCGTGTGCGGCACCGGCGCCCTGCCGCTCAGCACCACCGAAGCACGGCGGATCGTCACCGAAGCGGGCATCAATCCCACCTCCGTACAGCAGGCGCAGCAGCACACCGCGGACGCCGCCCACGCGGCCCAGCACACCGGCATCGCCGGACTGCTGCCCAGCCTGCCCATGGTCCTCGGCCACCTGCTGGCCGCCGTGGCCACCGGATGGCTGCTGCGGCGCGGCGACGTCGCACTCGCCCGCCTCGTCCTGCTGTCGGCGCACGGAGTCGCCGAAGGCACCCTCGTACGGTCACTGCGCGCCGCCTTCGCTCTGGTACGGGCACTGCGGGCGGGCCTTCCCGGGACGCCCTCGTGGGAACCGAGCCACCAGGGAACGCTTTTCGACGTACCCACGCGCGGGTCCGGCGGCGAAGCACTCCAGCACACAGTGATCAGGCGCGGGCCGCCCGCGGACAGGCTCGGCCTCGCAGCCTGACGCGGCGCACTCTCCGACGTACTGCACACAGCACCACGGGAGCGGCGCCGCGATGCCGGAGCGCATCCGCGCACCGGAGCATCCGCACCCACCGCTGTCTGGAGAATTCCGCCATGAACGTCACCCGTACCTCAGTCGTCGCCGCCGTCGCCGCTTCCTCCGTCCTGCTGCTCTCGGGAACGGCCTTCGCGCACGTCGGTGTACAGCCCGTCGGGCCCGCCGAGAAGGGCGGCTACGCCACCGTCAACGTCAAGGTTCCCAACGAGCGCGACAATGCCTCGACCGTGAAGGTCGAGGTCTCCTTCCCGACGGACCACCCGCTGTCCTCCGTGATGCCGCAGCCCGTGCCCGGCTGGAAGACCGAGGTCACCAAGGACAAGCTCGACAAGCCTCTCAAGGTCCATGGCAAGGAGATCGACGAGGCCGTCTCCAAGGTCACCTGGACCGGGGCAAGATCGGCCCCGGCCAGTTCCAGCAGTTCCCCCTTTCCCTCGGCCAGCTGCCCGAAGACGCCGACCAGCTCGTCTTCAAGGCCATCCAGACGTATGACAACAAGGAAGTTGTCCGCTGGATCGAGGAGCCCAAGGAGGGCGAGGAGGAGCCGCAGGCCCCGGCCGCCGTCCTCAAGCTGACCGAGCCCGCCGGTGACGACCACCACGGCGGCGGTGCGGACGACGACAAGCAGGCCGGCGACGACGCCAAGGACGGCAACCGCGCCGAGGCCAAGGACGGCCACGACACCGAGACGGGCCACGACACCGAGGCGGCCGCCGACACCACCGGCAGCGACACCACCGCACGGATCCTCGGCATCGTCGGCATCATCGTGGGTGTCGCAGGTGTGGCCTTCGGCGTCCTCGCCGGCCGCCGCCGCACCTCCTGACCATCCCCCGACGCCACCCCCACCGGCACCGACCACCAGGACACACCTCCATGCGCAAGAAAAACGCGCTGGCCGTGGCGCTCGTCGCCGCGGCCGCGCTCAGCCTGTCCGCATGCGGCGGCGACAAGGCGGACAGCGGCTCCAAGCCCGTCACCGACGTCTCCGCCGACACCGGCCAGAAGCCCGCGACCGTACTCGACCGCCCCTTCAAGAAGCCGGACCTCGTCCTCACGGACACCGAGGGCAAGAGGTACGACCTGCGTGAACAGACCAAGGGCAAGCCCACACTCATCTACTTCGGCTACACCAACTGCCCCGACGTCTGCCCCCTGACGATGAGCAACCTGGCCATCGCCTACAAGAAGCTCCCCCAGGCCGAACGGGACAGGCTCCAGGTCGTCTTCGTCACCACCGACCCCGAACGGGACACCCCCGAGGCCCTCGGCAGGTGGCTCAAGGGCGCGGGCGACCCCGCCTTCACCGGGCTCTCCGGCGACTTCCCGACCATCCAGGCCGGGGCCCGCCGGCTCGGCATCGGCATCGAGGCGCCCAAGAAGGAGAAGGACGGCTCAGTCGTCTCCATGCACGGCGCACAGGTCATCGCGTTCTCCCCGAAGACCGACGCCGGCTACGTCCTGTACGGCGAGGACACCACCGCCGACGAGTACGCCAAGGACCTCCCCAAGCTCCTCAAGGGGGAGAACCCGTGAACCGCCGCACCACCCTCGCCACCACCATCGCCCTCACCACCGGGCTGACACTGGCGGGCTGCTCCACCACGGACGACAAGCCCGCACTGATGGTCAGCGGAGCGTTCATGCCGCAACCCGTCACGGACGACATGGCCGCCGGCTTCCTCACCGTGAAGAACGACAACGACATCGCCGACAAGCTCACCTCCATCACCAGTGACATCGCCGGCGAGGTCCAGTTCCACGAGGCCAAGAACCAGAAGATGCGGGAGGTCACGTCCTTCAGCATCCCGGCCGACGGCGAACTGAACCTCGGACGCGGCGGGAACCACATCATGTTCCTGAAGCTCAGGCACAAACCCGAGCAGGGCGACAAGGTGTCGGTGGAACTGCACTTCGAGAAGTCCGAACCGATGAAGGTCGACCTTCCGGTCAAGGAGACCACCCACAACCCGAAGAAGCACTGAGGGACTGACACGCATGCCGGCAACCGCCCCGCACTTCGGAGCCGCAGTGATCAGGCTGCTGCTCATCACCACGGCACTCATCGCCGCCCTGCTCGCAGGTGCCGCCCCCGCCTCCGCGCACGCCGCGCTGACAGGGAGCAACCCGAAGGACGGGGCGGTGGTCGCCACCGCACCCCAGGACGTCACCCTCACCTTCTCCGAGAAGATCGCCCTCGGCGACGACTCGATCCGCGTCCTGGAACCCAGCGGAAAACGCGCCGACACCGGTGACCTGCGCGACCTGAGCAGCGAAAGCACCATCCAGTACGGCGTCGACCTGCACGCCGGGCTGCCGGACGGCACGTACACCGTCGCCTGGCAGGCCGTCTCAGCCGACAGCCACCCCATCTCCGGCGCCTTCACCTTCTCCATCGGCGCCCCCTCCCAGACCACCGTCGCCCTGCCCGAACAGTCCGCCGGCGGCGGCCTCGTCGGCACGCTCTACGGCATCGCCCGATACGCCGCCTACGCCGGCTTCGTGCTGCTCGTCGGCGGCGCCGCCTTCGTACTGGCCTGCTGGCAGCGCGGCGCCGGCGAACGGCCACTCCAGCGCCTCGTCGTACGGGGGTGGATCACCCTCACCGCGTCCACGCTCGCGATGCTGCTGCTGCGGTCCCCGTACACGGGCTCGGGCAAGCTCGCGGACGCGATCGATCTGGACGGACTGCGGAACGTTCTGGAGACGAAAACCGGGGCTTCCCTGGTGTCGCGGCTGCTGCTGCTCGGGGCGGCCGCGCTGTTCGTGGCCGTGCTGTTCGGCGCGTACGCGAAGAGGGCTGACCCCGCGGAGAACAAGGACCTCACCTTCGGGCTCGCCCTCGGCGGCGGAGTCCTGGCCACCGGAATCGCCGCGACCTGGGCACTGTCCGAGCACGCCTCCACCGGACTGCAGCCCGGCATCGCGATGCCCGTCGACGTGCTGCACCTGCTGGCCGTCGCGACCTGGCTGGGCGGCCTCGCCGCCCTGCTCGTCGCGCTCTACCGGGCGCCGGGAATCGACCGTACGGCGGTGGCGAACTTCTCCCGCGTCGCCTTCGCGAGCGTCGCCGTGCTCGCCGCGACCGGGCTCTACCAGTCCTGGCGGCAGGTCGGCTCGTGGTCGGCGCTGACCGGGACGGCGTACGGGCAGCTGCTGCTCCTCAAGGTCGGAGTGGTCGCCGTCCTGGTCGGTATCGCCTGGCTTTCACGGCGCTGGACGGGGCGGCTCGCGGCGGGAGCGCCGGCCGAGGCGGACTCGGTCGCGCTCATCGGGCAACGGACCAAGAAGACCGCGGCCGCCACACACGAGACACGCGAGAAGCACGAGCCGCAGGAGACGCAGGACCCGCAGAGGACGCAGCAGACGCAGGAGATCAGTGAGCCGGTCACCGTGCCCGCCGACCCCGCCCGCGCCGCCCAGCTCGCCCGCCAGCGGACCGCTGTCGCCACCGCCCGCGTGAAACGGGTACGGGACGCCGAACCCGAACGCCTGGGGCTGCGGCGCTCCGTGCTGGCGGAGGCCGCCGTCGCCGTGGTGGTGCTGGCCGTGACGACCCTGCTGACCAGCACCGAACCGGGGCGTACCGAGGAGAAGGAGGCGGGAAAGAGCGAGACCGCCACCGCCGCACCCAGCCGCCCGGTCGACGTGCGTATCCCCTTCGACACCGGCGGTGAGGACGGCAAGGGCACCGCCCGCGTCGAGCTCGACCCCGGACACTCGGGCAGCAACTCCCTGCATGTGTGGCTGGAACGCCCCAACGGGCGTGCGATGGATGCGCCGGAAGTGAAGGTCGCGTTCACGAACAACGCCAAGGAAATCGGACCGCTGCCCGCCGTCCCCGACCGCATCGCCACCGGACACTGGGCGGCGAACGGGGTACAGATCCCCATGCCGGGGACGTGGGAGGTGGAAGTGACCGTACGCACCTCGGACATCGACCAGGTGACCGTGAAGAAGAACGTGAAGATCGGCTGACCAGCGTGAACGACTCCGACATCTCAAGGCGACGGCTGCTGGGCACCGCCGGGGCGGCCGGCGCCGCAGGCCTGGCGCTCGGCGCGACGGGCGGGGCGGCCGGGTACGCCGCGGCCACCGGTTCCGGGGCGTCCACGGACGCCCCGGAACTGGCCTCGGTCGGCTCCACCACCGTGGCCTTCCACGGTGAGCACCAGGCCGGAATCACCACACCGCTCCAAGCACGCGGCCACCTCGTCGCCTTCGACCTGGCTCCGGGCGCCGGACACCGGGAAGCCGCGGCGCTGCTGCGGCGATGGTCGGCGGTCGCGCGCAAGCTGATGGCGGGCGAGCCCTACGGGAGCGACGACACAGGGGTGGCGCTGGACGCGGGCCCCTCCGCACTGACCCTCACCTTCGGCTTCGGACACAGCTTCTTCGGCCGTACCGGACTGACCGCACAGCGCCCTGTGGCGCTCGATCCGTTGCCCGACTTCTCCTCGGACCGGCTCGACGCGCGTCGCAGCAACGGCGACCTGTGGGTGCAGATCGGCTGCGACGACGCACTGGTCGCCTTCCACGCCTTGCGTACGATCCAGAGCGAGGCCGGCAACGGTGCCCGGGTGCGGTGGCAGATGAACGGTTTCAACCGTTCCCGGGGGGCGACGGTTTCACCCATGACGGCCCGCAACCTGATGGGACAGGTCGACGGTACGGGCAACCCCAAGCCGTCCGAGGCCGACTTCGACCGGCGGATCTTCGTGCCGGCCGACCGCACGGGCGAGGCGCCCCCGTGGATGGCGGGCGGCTCGTACGCCGTCGTACGCCGTATCCGCATGCTGCTCGACGACTGGGAGCAGCTCGCCCGCGGCGACCAGGAGAAGGTCATCGGCCGCAGGAAGGCCGATGGAGCGCCCCTGACGGGCGGCGACGAGAACACCGAACCGGCCCTCGACGAGACGGGTCCCGACGGCAAACTGGTCATTCCTTCCAACGCGCACGCACGGATCTCCGCCCCCGAACAGAACGGCGGTGCGGCGATGCTGCGGCGCCCGTTCTCGTACCACGACGGCATGGCCGCGGACGGAACTCCGGACGCGGGACTGCTCTTCGTCTGCTGGCAGGCGGATCCGCTGCGCGGCTTCGTACCGGTGCAGCGCAAGCTAGATCGGGGGGACGCCCTGTCGCCGTTCGTCCGGCACGAGGCGAGCGGTCTTTTCGCGGTGCCGGGCGGGGCGCGGGAAGGGGAGTACGTGGGACAGCGGCTGCTGGAGTCCTGAGCACCGGACCCGAGACCTGGACAGGAACACCCCCTCCCGTACGGCGCATTAAGGTGACCGTATGTCGGCCACGCGCTATGCCTATCTCGGCCCTGAGGGCACCTTCACCGAAGTCGCCCTCCGTACGCTCCCGGAAGCCGCCACCCGGGAGCTGGTTCCGATGGTGTCCGTGCCGGCCGCTCTCGACGCCGTGCGCAGTGGGGAAGCGGCGGCGGCGCTCGTACCGATCGAGAACTCCGTCGAGGGCGGTATCAGCGCCACCCTGGACGCACTGACGTCCGGTGAACCGCTGATGATCTACCGCGAGGTGCTGCTGTCGATCAGCTTCGCGCTGCTGGTGCGGCCTGGGACCGGGCTCGGCGACATCAAGACCGTCACCGCGCACCCGGCGGCCCAGCCGCAGGTGCGCAACTGGATGGCGGCGAATCTGCCGGAGGTGCTGTGGGAGTCAGCGGCGTCGAACGCGGACGGGGCGCGGCTGGTTCAGGAGGGCCGTTACGACGCGGCCTTCGCCGGGGAATTCGCGGCGGCCAGGTACGGCCTCGTGCCCCTCGTCACGGAGATCCACGACGCGGTGAACGCACAGACGCGCTTCGTGCTGGTGGGGCGGCCGGCCAGGCCGGCCTCCCCGACCGGGGCGGACAAGACCTCGGTGGTGATCTGGCTGGGCGACGACCACCCGGGCGCGCTGCTCGAACTGCTTCAGGAGTTCGCTGTGCGCGGCGTCAACCTGATGCTGATCCAGTCTCGGCCGACGGGGGCCGGCATCGGGAACTACTGCTTCGCCGTGGACGCCGAGGGGCACATCGCGGACCGGCGGGTGGGCGAGGCACTGATGGGTCTGAAGCGGATCTGCCCGAATGTGCGGTTCCTCGGGTCGTATCCGCGGGCGGGGACGGCGGCCGCCGACGTACGGGCGCTGCGGGCGGGGACGTCCGAGGCGGAGTTCGTGGCGGCGGCGGACTGGCTGGCGCGAAGCCAGGACGGGCGGGCCTGAGCCGGTCGCTGAGCCGGGTCGCTCGAAAGAGTTATCCACAGGCTCACTTCTCGACCTGGGGACAAGTCGACAACACATACCGACATGGTCGACAAAACGCCCCAGAGGGCGCTCTTCGCTCCACAGGGCGTCGGGTCGACCCCAGGTCGACCCTGTCACCTCAATTCCATTGATCAACTCTTTAGGGCGAGCAATTCCCACCCGAATGAGTGTGTGAAGTGGGTTTGGGTGGGGAATCCCTGGCCTTCCACGCACCTCCCGGAATGCCCTCTTCCGGCATCCACAGATCTTTCACACAGCCTGTGGATAACGGAACCGGAAGCCGGATTCCTGTGGACAACCGAACCGCCAAATCCCGCCTCCCGCACGGCAAGAGGGTCGGAGTAGCCGAGGAGCCTGCCCTCGCCTCCGGCTAATAAGGCTTGCTTGGGGGCACTCTGCGCTTGCTTTAGGCGCTCCCTGGGCTGGGCTTTCGGCGCGCCCAGGGCTCGCTTTGGGCTGATTCCCTGACGCGGGCCCGAGATGACCGGTTGATTCTCCGACCTCATTCTCAATATGCGCATTTCGGGCAAAGTCTTACGCAATGCAATATCAATGCGCCGCGCGGAAGCGGGCGCAGGTAGCCTGGTGGGGTGATTGACCTTCGCCTGCTCCGTGAGGACCCCGACCGTGTTCGCGCCTCCCAGCGCGCCCGTGGAGAGGACGTCGCCCTCGTCGACGCTCTCCTCTCCGCCGACGAGCGGCGCAGGTCGTCCAGCGTCCGCTTCGACGAACTCCGCTCCGAGCAGAAGTCGCTCGGCAAGCTCATTCCCAAGGCCTCGGGCGACGAGAAGGCCGAGCTGCTGAAGAAGGCCGGCGAACTTTCCGCAGCCGTCAAGGCCGCCGACGCCGAACAGGACGAGGCGGCCGAGGAGTCCAGGCGGCTGCTGCTCCAGCTCGGCAACATCGTGCACCCCGACGTCCCGGTGGGCGGCGAAGAGGACTTCGTCGTACGGGAGACCATCGGCGCCCGGCGCGACTTCGCCGCCGAGGGCTTCGCGCCCAAGGACCACCTGGAGCTCGGCGAGGCGCTCGGCGCCATCGACGTCGAGCGCGGCGCGAAGGTCTCCGGGTCCCGCTTCTACTATCTGACGGGCGTCGGCGCGCTGCTCGAACTCGCGCTGGTCAACGCGGCGATCGCGCAGGCCACCGAGGCCGGCCTGATCCCGATGCTGACGCCCGCACTGGTCCGCCCGCGCGCCATGGAGGGCACGGGCTTCCTCGGCCAGGCCGCGGAGAACGTCTACCACCTCGAGAAGGACGACTACTACCTGGTCGGCACCTCCGAGGTCCCGCTCGCGGCGTACCACATGGACGAGATCATCGACGCGGACAAGCTGCCGCTGCGGTACGCCGGATTCTCGCCGTGCTTCCGACGCGAGGCCGGGACTTACGGCAAGGACACCCGCGGCATCTTCCGGGTGCACCAGTTCGACAAGGTCGAGATGTTCTCGTACGTCGACCCGGCGGACGCCGAGGCGGAGCTGGAGCGGCTGCTGGGCTGGGAGAAGCAGTGGCTGACGTCGCTGGAGCTGCCGTTCCAGGTCATCGACGTGGCGAGCGGCGACCTGGGTTCCTCCGCGTCGCGTAAGTACGACTGCGAGGCGTGGATTCCGACGCAGGGCAAGTACCGTGAGCTGACGTCCGCGTCGAACTGCCTGGAGTTCCAGTCGCGCCGGCTCTCGATCCGGATGCGCGGCATGCGTGACGGCAAGAAGGTGCTGCAGCCGCTCGCGACGCTGAACGGCACGCTGTGCGCCGTACCGCGCACGATCGTGGCCATCCTGGAGAACCACCAGCAGGCCGACGGTTCCGTGCGGGTGCCGGAAGTCCTGCGTCCGTACCTCGGGGGCCGCGAGATCCTGGAGCCCCTCGCCAAGTGAGCACCACCACCGGCCCCTTCCCGTACAAGCTGGTCGCGACCGACCTGGACGGGACGCTGCTGCGCTCCGACGACACGGTCTCCGCCCGTACACGCGATGCGCTCGCCGCCGCCACGGCGGCGGGCGCGGCCCACATCGTCGTCACGGGGCGCTCGGTTCCGTGGTGCCGGCACATCCTGGAGGACCTGGGGTACGAGGGCCTCGCCGTCTGCGGCCAGGGCGCGCAGGTCTATCACGCCGGTGAGCAGCGTCTGCTGACGTCGGTGACGCTGGACCGGCAGCTGGCCGGACTGGCCCTGTCCAAGATCGAGTCGGAGACGGGTCCGCTGGCGCTCGCGGCGAGCCGCGACGGCCTGGACGGCGATGTGCTGGTCGGTGCGGGCTACCGGGTCCAGGAGGGCCCGCTGCCCTACCTGGCGTTCGAGGACCCGTCGGAGCTGTGGTCGGCGCCGCTGAACAAGGTCTACATCCAGCACCCGAACCTGGACGACGACGAGCTGGCGAGCGTCGCGCGCCAGACGGTCGGCAGCCTCGTCGACGTGGTCATGGCGGGCCCCGGCGTGGTGGAGCTGCTCCCGCTCGGCCTGAGCAAGGCGACGGGACTGTCGCTTGCGGCGCGCCGGCTGGGACTCAAGGCGTCGGAGACCATCGCCTTCGGGGACATGCCGAACGACATCCCGATGTTCGGATGGGCCGCGCACGGTGTGGCGATGGCCAACGCGCACGACGAGCTCAAGGCCGTGGCGCACGAGATCACTTCGTCGCACGACGAGGACGGCATCGCGGTGGTGCTGGAGCAGCTGCTGCGCGGCTGAGGGCTTCTGCCGGATACGCGGGTGGGTGTTGGCTGGGCCGGCTGTGGCCGCCGGGCGGGCCAGCTGTGGCCGCCGGGCCGGCTGGGTCGCTCGTCACCGGCCAACACCCAGACAAGCCGGTCAGCGGCGCTTGCGTCGCTGCCCGCGTTCCAGAGCGCTTAACCGTTGGTTGACGGCGTCGAACCTGCGGTCCATCCGGTGCTCCATGCGCCGCATGTTCTCGGAAAGATCGCAGAGCCGGTTGCTGATCGCTCCCACGACCTCGCTGGTGGCTTCGAGCCGCCGGTCCAGCCGGTCAAGCCGTACCGAGATGCCGTTGATGACGGGACCCAGTTCCTGGAGCGCGCGCCCCACGGTGTCGATGTGGGACTCGACCTTCGTGACGCGCTTGTCGAGCGAGGCGTAACCCGCGCGCCAGCCCCTCTCCTCGGCGTCGAGGAGGTACGTACGGACGCAGCGGGCGATGTCGCTATCGCGAAGAAGCATCGCGATGTTGAGGACGGTGCGGCGGGTGTAGAGGGTGAGATTCGTCGCAGCCTGTGGATAACTTGTCCCCAGGTCATCGCTCCAGAGGGACATGATGTCCCCCTGAAAGACGCGCAGGTCATCGCCTCGCAGGACTTGCAACCCGTTCTCGTTGAGTTCGACCCGATGGCGCTGGACGACCTTTTTCACGACCCCTGTGGATACTTCGAAGTAGTGGGCCACCTCCTCTGTGCGAACGTAAATTCCGTCCGGGAGCATGACGAGTGCCTTGACCTTGTCGAGGGCGTCGACGCGCCCCAGGTGCTCGTCGCGCATCGTGCGCGATTCGAGCAGGGCGACTTCTGATGGCATGAGGATGCCTTCCGTTCGTGAAAGCCGGGTGATGGACAGCCCTGTCCCCGGGCTTTTGGGGGCGGAGGACGCTCAAGGTGGCTACTCACTCTGTGACCGGCCCGGATCCGTTCCGGTACCGGCAATCCCCAATTTCACGAACGCTACGACGCCTCGGATTCCAGTGGCCTCCACGCACGCTGAACAACGAGCCGATAAGCGTACAGTCACGCGCAAACACGTCAACCCCCGCTCAGCGAGCAGGGGTTGACTGACCAGGCTGACCAACGCTGACGGAGGCCGACCAAGGCTGGCGGAGGCAGGCCTTCCGGTTCCGGTGCTACTGGTTCCGGTGCTACTCCTCGCCGGCGAGCGTGAGGGTGCGGAGCTTCTGGCCCGCGTACCAGGTCGCCGCAACCGTGACCGCCGTCAGCAGCACCAATGCCGTCGGCAGGGCCACGTCCGAGGTGATCGTGCCGCCGGCGCCGATCCGCTCCGCCAGGGACAGCGCCCACTGCTGGACGCTCAGCGTGCGCGCCCCCGGCACGAGGCTGCCGAAGAGGGTCTCCCAGACCAGGGCGTAGACGAGGCCGAAGACCACCGCGTGCCGGGTGACCGTACCGAGCAGCAGGAAGATCGCGCTGTACGCGACCGAGGCGACCAGCGCGGCGACGGTGTAGGCGATCGCGATCTGTCCGCCGTTGCCGTTCAGGATCAGCCCGGCGATGACCGTGGGGATCGCGGAGAACGCCATCGTCACGGCGATCGCGACGATGAGTTTGGTGAAGATGATCGTCGGCCGCTTCACCGGCTTGGCGAGCAGATAGACGATCGAGCCGTCGTCGATCTCCGGGCCGATCGCACCCGTCCCCGCGATCACACCGATCAGCGGGATCATCGTGGCGATGGCGAAGCCGCCCAGGACGTCGGACGCGATCTGGTCGTCCGCGCCCGTGAGCAGCCGTACCGCCACCGCGATGGCGATCAGCAGGGCAGGCAGGACGAAGAGGATGGCGGCCCTGCGGCGGCCGAGGAGGGCCCGGTAGGTGAGCCGGGCAACTGTGGGTTCGTACATGATCGCTGCAAGCTCCTTTCAGGCCGCTACGAGATAGGAGAAGACCGATTCGAGGGACTCGTCGGAGGGCGAGACCGTCAGCAGTCGGATGCCGTGCGCGCGGGCGACCTGCGGGAGCAGCTGGGTGAACCGGCCGAAGTCGACGGCCTGGATGCGCAGCGCCCCTTCCGCCAGGTCAACTTCGATGCCCGCGGTCGAGGGGTCCGCGATCAGCGCGGCGGCGAGCGCGCGGTCGTCGCTGGAGCGGACGAGGTAACGGTGCGGCCGGTCCGTCATCAGGCGGCGGATCTTTCGGAAGTCGCCGGAAGCGGCGTGCCGCCCGGCGACGATCACCTCGATGTGCGAGGCCAGCTGTTCGACCTCCTCCAGGATGTGGGAGGAGAAGAGGACCGTACGGCCCTCCGCGCCCATCCGCCGCAGCAAGTCCATCAGCTGCATGCGCTGGCGCGGATCCATACCGTTGAACGGCTCGTCCAGGAGTAGCACCGACGGGTTGTGGACGAGGGCGGACGCCATCTTCACGCGCTGGCGCATGCCCTTGCTGTACGTCGCGATCTTGCGGTCCTGCGCGTACTCCATCTCGACGGTGGCGAGGGCCCGCTGGGCGGCCCCGTCGCCGAGGCCGTGCAGCTCGGCGTTGGCGACGACGAATTCGCGCCCGGTGAGGAAGTCGTACATCGCCTCCCGCTCCGGCACGATCCCGATCTCCTTGTAGACGGCTTCGCTGCGCCAGATCGGTTTGCCGTCGAGGGTGACGGTGCCGGTGGACGGGGCGAGGAAGCCGGCCATCATGTTGATCAGAGTGGATTTCCCGGCGCCGTTGGGGCCGAGCAGTCCGGTGACGCCGGGGCCCACCCGCATGGTGATGTCGTTGACGGCCACCACATTGCCGAACCAGCGCGAGGTGTGGTCGATGTCGATGGTGGTCACAGCCCGACCTTTCGGTAGCGGCGCATCAGCACGGCGTACGAGCCGGCGACGAGCGCGAGGACGGCGAGCAGGTAGACCACGCCGCTGCCGGCCGAGGGTCCTTGCGCGCCGGGGAAGGCCGAAGCGGCGCCCAGGAAGGCGGTCTGTACGCCGTCGATCAGCGTGATGGGGGAGAGGAGGCCGAGCCACTGGACCGCGCCGGCGGAACCCTGCTCCCAGGCGATGGCCTGCACGGTGGAGACCGCGCCGTAGGAGATGGTCAGCACGGCGATGACGGCGGCGACGCCGAAGCCGCGGCGCGGGGTGAGGGCGGCCATGACCAGGCCGAGTCCGGCGAAGAGGACGGAGAGCAGTGTCACCGAGACCAGTCCTTGGGCGAACCCCTTCGTCTGGTCCGCGAAGTCGAATTCGGCGAGCAGCGCACCGGCGTACAGGATCACCAGCGGTGTCGCCGTGAGGATGAACAGGGCCGATGCCATCGCCGCGAACTTCGCGAGGACGTAGTCGACGCGTTCGATAGGTCGTGAGAAGTACAGCGGAACGGTCTTGAAGCGCAGGTCCCGCGAGACGGACTGGGGGGCCTGCGAGGCGAGGTAGAGGCCGATGACGGCCTGCATGACGATCGCGTAGCGCGTGTAGTCCACCGGCAGGTCCGTCATGGTGGGCGCGGCGACGGCGACCGCGACGATGATGGCCGCGACCAGGCACATCACCGCGAAGAGAATCATCGGCAGCACTTTGGACTTGGCGCTGCGGCCCAGCCCGTACGCGCCGCGCAGGGACTGCGAGAAGAGTGAGCGGCGCGCGTAGGCGCGGCCGAGGCGGGGGCCGTCGTAGGACCGGTAGCCGATGTTGTGGATACGGGTCGGGTCGGTGCCCGTCGCGGTCGTCGGGGTCATCGGGTCAGCTGCCATCACGGCCGACTCCCTTCTGCTGTGCGGCGGTGACGGGCTTGCGGGCCCCGGCGTCGGCGGGTGCCGGTGCGTCGGCGGGTGCCGGTGCGTGCTCGGGTGCCGGTGCGTGCTCGGGTGCCGGTGCGTGCTCGTTCGTGCGGAAGACCTCGGCGATGTGGTGGCGACGCTGTTCCATCCGTACGAGACCGATGCCGAGGTCGGCGACGGTGTCCCGCACCAGGTCGTACGTCTGCTCTCCGGTCGCTTCGACGAGCAGGATGTGTCCGGCGCCGGGCAGCCCGTCCTCCATGCGCGCCTGGAGGGTTGCTCCGGCGGCTGTGAGTGCCTGACGCAGAGAGTGCGAGCCGTCAGGGTGGGTTGCGCTGTCCGTGACTTCGACGGCGAGGGTGGTGGTGATCTGGGTGAAGTCGCTGGTGGAGCTGGAGCGGAGCAGTGCGCCACCGTCGATGACGACGACGTGATCGCAGGTGCGTTCCAGTTCGCCGAGCAGGTGGGAGGTGACCAGGACGGAGATGCCGAAGTCGGTGTGGACACGGCGGATGAGGCCGAGCATCTCGTCGCGGCCGACCGGGTCGAGACCGTTCGTCGGCTCGTCGAGGAGCACCAGCTTCGGGTCGTGGACCAGGGCCTGGGCGAGCTTCACGCGCTGCTTCATGCCGGTCGAGTAGCCCCCGATGGGGCGGTAGCGCTCCTCGTACAGGCCGACGTGACGCAGAGTGTCGGCGGTGCGCTCGCGGGCGGCGCTCGGGGGCAACCCGGACATGCGTGCCATGTGGACGACGAACTCGGTGGCCGAGACGTCCGGTGGCAGGGTGTCGTGCTCGGGCATGTAGCCGACCTGCTCGCGGATGGCGCCGCCGCTGGTGGCGACGTCGAGGCCGAGCACGGCCGCGGTGCCCTCCGTGGCGGGGGACAGACCCAGCAGGATCTTGATCAGAGTGGACTTGCCGGCTCCGTTGGCGCCCACCAGGCCGGTCACGCCGGGTCCGATGTCAAGGGAGAGCCGGTCAAGGGCGGTTACCCGGGGGAACCTCTTGCTCAGGCTTTCGGTCACGATCACAGTCACGTGTTCGACGGTAGTGGCGCGGACCACAGCGGGCGTCAGACCTGGCGGCTGGATCGGTGTCCGACTCCAGGCGTACGGACCCGTAAGGGAACGTCCCATGTCTACGGGCCGTCCGTTGTGCACAGGCCGTCCGTTGTGCACAGGCCCGTCCGTTGTCCACAGGCTGGGCGGACCCTCTTGACGTCGCCGTCGAGCATTGTCACATTCATCAGTGTCACGTTACGAACGCGTACCGCGACACTGGGGCGGAGGAGGGGTCGGCGTGAGTTTCGAGCAAGCCACCGAGCGGTGGGTGCGTACGGGCGGAGTCGAGCTGTGCGTCGTCGAGTTGGGCGACACCGCGCGGCCGACCGTCATGCTGGTGCACGGCTACCCGGACAGCAAAGAGGTGTGGACGGAGGTCGCAGCCCGCCTCGCAACACGATTCCATGTGGTGCTGTACGACGTCCGTGGGCACGGCAGGTCGACGGCGCCGCGGCCGCTGCGCGGCGGTTTCACGCTGGAGAAGCTGACGGACGACTTCCTGGCGGTCGCCGACGCGGTCAGCCCCGGCAGACCGGTGCATCTGGTCGGTCACGACTGGGGTTCGGTGCAGGCCTGGGAGTTCGTGACCGTCAAGCGCACCGAGGGCCGCGTCGCTTCGTTCACATCCATGTCCGGGCCATCCCTGGACCACTTCGGTCACTGGATCAAGAAGCGCATGGCCCGGCCCACGCCGCGCGGGGTGGCGCAGTTGCTCGGGCAGGGCGCCAAGTCCTGGTACGTCTACCTGCTGCATACGCCGGTGCTGCCCGAGCTGGCCTGGCGCGGACCGCTCGGCACACAGTGGCCGAAGATCCTCCGACGGATGGAGAAGGTGCCGGCCGACGGCTATCCGACGGCGTCGCTGCCGCGGGACGCCGCGCACGGCGCCTGGCTGTACCGGGACAATGTCCGGGCCCGGCTGCGTCGGCCACGCGCCGACGCGTACGCCCACGCCCCCGTCCAGCTGATCACACCGACCGGCGACATGTTCCTCTCCGAGAAGCTGTACGACGACCTGGAACGGTGGGCGCCGCAGCTGGTGCGGCGCACGCTGCCCGCCAAACACTGGGTACCGCGCACCCGTCCCGATCAGCTGGCGTCTTGGATCGGCGACTTCGTCACGGCCGGGGAGGAAGCGGCCGGAGGGGAAGCGAGAGGGACGGCGGTGGTCAGGGAAAGGATGCCCAACGGACCGTACGCCGACCGGTTCGGCGGGCAGCTGGTCCTGGTGACGGGCGCGGCCGGCGGCATCGGACGGGCCACCGCGCTCGCGTTCGCCGAGGCGGGGGCGCGCATCGTCGCGGTCGACCGCGACGCGCAGGGCGCGGTCCGTACGGCTGAGACGGCCCGGCTGATCGGCGCCCCACAGGCCTGGGCCGAGGCGGTGGACGTCAGCGACGAGCAGGAGATGGAGAAGCTCGCCACGAAGGTCGCCACCGAGTACGGCGTCGTCGACGTACTGGTGAACAACGCCGGGATCGGCCTCTCCGGCTCCTTCCTGGACACCACCACGGAGGACTGGAAGAAGGTCCTCGATGTGAACCTGTGGGGCGTCATCCACGGGTGCAGGCTCTTCGGCCTGCAGATGGCCGAGCGCGGGCAGGGCGGTCACATCGTCAACACCGCTTCGGCGGCGGCGTATCTGCCCTCCAGGGTGCTGCCCGCGTACAGCACGTCGAAGGCGGCGGTACTGATGCTCAGCGAATGCCTGAGGGCGGAGCTCGCGGGGCAGGACATCGGGGTCAGCGCCATATGCCCCGGAATCGTCAACACCAACATCACGTCCACCGCACGGTTCGCCGGGGTCTCAGCGGAAGAGGAGAAGCGCAGGCAGCAGAAGTCCGCACGCTTGTACGGGCTGCGCAACTACACGCCGGAGAAGGTCGCGGACGCGGTGCTCAAGGCCGTCGTACGCAACCAGGCGGTCGTGCCGGTGACGCCCGAGGCGCGTGGGGCGCGCTTCCTGTCGCGTTTCGCGCCACGGACGCTGCGCGTGGTCGCCCGAATGGAGCCGCCGTGGAAGTGACGGCGTGAGCGCCTCCGGGCAGGCGGCCCCCGAGTACCGGATCGAGGACCTCGCCCACCGCAGCGGTGCCACGGTCCGTACGATCCGCGGCTACCAGGACCGCGGACTGCTGCCCCGGCCGGAGCGGCGCGGCCGGTCGAACGTGTATGGGGAGGCACACCTGAGCCGGCTGCACCAGATCGCGGACCTCCTCGCTCGCGGATACAGCCTGTCCAGCATCAAGGAGTTGCTGGCAGCGTGGGACGCCGGGAAGGGGCTCGGCGGAGTGCTGGGGCTGGTCGCCGAAGTCCACGGTCCATGGAGCCAGGAGGTGGTAGGCCGGATCTCACGGGCCGAACTGGACGAACGCTTCGGCGGGAAACCGGACGACGCGGCGGTCGATGAGGCCGTCGAGCTGGGAGTACTGGAGCGGTTGCCGGGACGGGACGACGAGTACCTTGTGCCGTCGCCGCAAGAGCTCTCTGTGGCAGTCGAGTTGCATGCCGCCGGTGTCCCGCTGCCGGCGATCTCCACTCACCTGCGGGAACTCCGGGGGCAGGTGGAGCACATCGCCACGCGGTTCCTGGAGTTCACGACCGAGCACGTCTTCGCGCGCTATCTGGGTCACCGGCCGCCGACGGACGCGGACACACAGGAGGCGGCGTCCCTGGTGCGACGGCTGCGTCCGCTGGCCCAGCAGACCGTCGACGCCGAACTGGCCCGGGCGATGCAGCTGTTCGCTGTACGCCACCTTCAGCATCAGCTGGGTGCGGCGACGGCACCCGAGCCCCGCTCCGAGCCCCCGGTTGTGACACTGCCCGAGTCGACGATGCAGGCCGTTCGTGACCTGGTTGGCCCTGAGCACGTCACCGCCTTTGTCGCAGCGGCGACCGAACGCGAGGTGCAGACACGCACGCTGGACGCTCTGGCCGCATACCAGCGACAGAAGAGGGGACTTGGTCAAACACCTTGACAGCAAGGTCTGTTGTCCACAGGTTTCCCAACACTCCTTGTGGAAAAGTCGACTTGGCTGTGGATCAAACCTGTGAGGCAAATCGGTGGCGTGACGCTCGTCTCCCCCGGCACTCTGGGGCGATGGATGAAGAGCGGGTCAAGAAGGTGTCCAAGTACCTGTCCAGACACCTGAGGCATCAGCCCGAACGGATCGGCATCTCGCTCGACGAGCAGGGCTGGGTGGCGATCCAGACCCTGCTCGTCGCAGCCGCCGACCACGGCTTCCCCTTCACCCGCGCCGAGCTCGATCACGTCGTCGTCGCGAACGACAAGCAACGCTTCGCCGTGGCAGGGCCTCTGATCCGCGCCAGCCAGGGCCATTCCGTGGATGTCGACCTCGCGCTGCCGGACGCCGAGCCGCCGGCGTACCTCTATCACGGCACCGTCGCCCACAGCCTCCACGCGATCCGGGCCGAAGGGCTGCGGGCCATGGCCCGCCACGACGTCCACCTCTCACCCGACCGCGAGACCGCCGAGCACGTCGGGGCCCGGCGCGGACGTCCCGTCGTCATCAGCGTGGACGCCGGGGCGATGCACCAGGCCGGCCACACGTTCCGGGTCAGTGCCAACGGCGTATGGCTCACCGCCGGTGTACCGCCGCAGTACCTGCGCTTCCCCGGCTGACGAAGGGGGCAGGCCCGTCCTCAGGCCGCGCCGAGCTGGGCCAGAGCCTCCGTCGCGATCCGCTCGAAGACCTTCTCGTCGGCCGCGAAGTCGGAGTCGGGGATGGGTGCGTGCAGCACGATCTCGGTGAAGCCGAGGTCGAAATGCCGGCCGGCGAAGTCGACGAAGGCGTCCAGGGATTCCAGCGGTCCGCTGCCCTCCGGCGTGAAACCGGTGAGCAGGATCTTGTCGAGCCCGGCGATGTCCCGGCCGGTCTCGACGCAGGCCGCGCCCAACTTGGCGATCTGGCCCCGGATGGCCTCCAGCGACTCGGCGGGCGTGCCGTTCTCGAAGAGCTTCGGGTCGCCCGTCGTCACCCAGGCCTGACCGTACCGGGCAGCGAGCTTCAGGCCGCGCGGGCCGGTCGCGGCAATGGCGAACGGCAACCGGGGGCGCTGGGCGCAGCCCGGGATGTTGCGGGCCTCGACCGCGCGGTAGTGCGTTCCGCCGACGGTGACGTCCGGCTCGGTGAGCAGCCGGTCCAGGAGCGGCACGAACTCGCCGAAACGGTCGGCGCGCTCGCGTGGGGTCCATGGCTCCTGGCCGAGCGCGGTGGCGTCGAACCCGGTTCCGCCGGCACCGATACCGAGCGTGACGCGCCCGGCGGACACGTCGTCGAGCGTGATCAGGTCCTTGGCGAGAGTCACCGGATGCCGGAAGTTCGGCGAGGTGACGAGGGTGCCCAGCCGCAGCCGTGAGGTTGCGGCTGCGGCGGCGGTCAGCGTCGGCACGGCGCCGAACCACGGGCCGTCGCGGAAGGTACGCCAGGACAGGTGGTCGTAGGTGTACGCGGTGTGGAAGCCGAGCTGTTCGGCCCGCTGCCACGCGTCACGGCCGCCCTCTGACCAGCGGCGAATGGGAAGGATCACGGTACTCAGGCGCATCCCACGACCCTACGCCGCCCGCCCCCGGGCCGGGAGCGGGCAGCGAGGATTCGCGATCAGCGGCCGCTCAGCCCGGCTGCCAGGGCGTGCACGTCCCGGCGGGCGGCCTTGGCCCCGCCCAGGCCGCGCAGGTCACCTACCGGCCCTCTCAAATGTGCGCCCCTTCGCACGTCCGTGCGCCCCGTGCGCGAAGATGGATCCGTGACCTCAGCTACCGACCCACAGCCAGCCCACCCGGCCCCGGCCCGCGCCGCCGCACCGCGGCTGATCGCGACCGACCTCGACGGCACCCTGCTGCGCGACGACAAGTCCGTGTCGGACCGTACGATCGCCGCGCTCGCCGCCGCCGAGCGGGCCGGCGTCGAGGTCTTCTTCGTCACCGGCCGACCGGCTCGCTGGATGGACGTCGTCAGCGACCACGTGCACGGCCATGGCCTGGCCATCTGCGCCAACGGGGCGGCTGTCGTCGACCTGCACGCGGGCGGGAAGCTGATCCAGGTCCGCCCGCTGGCCCGGGAGGACGCCCTCGCCGTGGTCCTCGCCCTGCGTGCCGCGGCCCCCGGCACGTCCTTCGCCGTCGAGCTGAGCACCGGCATCCACTACGAGCCGCACTACCCGCCGTTCCACTTCGATCCGGGTGCGACCGTCGCCACCGCCGAGAAGCTCCTCCAGGAGCCGGTTTCCGGCCCCGGCACGCCGGTCGTCAAACTGCTCGCCCATCACACGGACCTGTCACCCGACGACTTCCTCGCCCTCGCCCGCGCCACGGCCGACGAGCGCGGGTCCGTGACCCGGTCCAGCCCGTCGGCGCTGCTGGAGATCAGCGGTTACGGCGTCTCGAAGGCGAGCACCCTCGCGCAGTGCTGTGCGGAGCGCGGCATCACGGCCGCCGAGGTGGTGGCCTTCGGTGACATGCCGAACGACGTGGAGATGCTGACGTGGGCGGGCACGTCGTACGCGATGGGCAACGCGCACCCGGCGGTGGTGGCCGCCGCGTCCGGGCGTACGGTCGCGAACAACGAGGACGGCGTCGCCGTCGTCATCGAGCGGATCCTCGCAGACCTGTAGCCGCCGCTCGAGCCACACGCGAGCAGCGCCGGAGCCGCATCGGCCTCAAAAGCCCGCCCCACGCTCGCGCATCCAGGGTGCCGGGTCGATCCCCGACCCCAGGTAGGGGGTTAGCCGCACCTCGAAGTGCAGGTGCGGCCCGGAGGAGTTGCCGGTGGTACCGGCCTGCCCGACCCACTGGCCGGTGCGCACCCGCTCCCCCTGGTCGACGGTGACACCCGCCAGGTGCGCGTACTGCGAGTAGTAGCCACCGCGGTGAGCGACCACCACCTCGATCCCGAAACCGCCGCCGCAGGAGACGGAAACGACCCGGCCGGCGCCGACCGCCCTCACCGGTGTGCCGATGTCCACCGCGAAGTCCTGCCCGGTGTGCCGGCTCTTCCAGCGCGCACCCGAGCCACCGAAAGAGGCGGACAGTTCGTATTTCTCGACCGGTGTCACCCACGCGCGTGGGCTGGGTGCTGGTTCCTTCTTCAGACGGAGGGCGCCCGCGCATCGTCCCGCCGCGACGCTGCGGTCCGCTTCCCCCTGCAGACGCCACCGGGCGTCTTCGAGCTTCGCCGTGATGCCCTTCTTGATCGCCGCCAGCCGCACCGTCCGCCCCGCCAGCTCGCGCCAGGCCGCTTTCGCCGCCCGCTCGTCGTCGGCGAGCCTGCGTTCGGCGCGCTCGGCCCGCTTCAGCATCCGCGAGACGGCCAGATCCGCCTGCCAGGCAAGCCGTTGACCGCCCATCAGTTCCTCGGGGTCATCGGCCAGCAGCAGTTTGGCGACGTACCCGATGCCACCCCCTCCGGCGCGGTACTGGGCCCGGGCCACCCTCCCCATGTCGGCGCGCAGCGCTCTGATCTCGCGGCGTTCCACCACCAGCAGCCGGTCGAGCCGGCGGGCCTTCGCCTCCTGCGCTCGCGCCGCGCGCCGGCCTCTCTCGTACGTCTCGGTGGCCCGGGCGGCCTCCTCGTACAACCGCGCCACCTCGGCCCCCACAGCCGGCCCGTCGGAGGAGGAGGCACCGCTCGCGGGCGCGGACAGGAACTGCAGCACGCACAGTGCAGCCACGAGCGGGTGCCCGCGAATCCCAAGGCGTCCGAATTGTCCGAAGCGCATCTCCGGATCGTGACCTGCCGCCCCCATGATTGCTGGGAGGGAGGTCGCTCCACCGGGGTGTCGTCCCGCCATCCGGCCCAGTTCCCCCGCCCGACACCGACACCCGTGGGTGCCTCCTAGGTCGTGTTTTAGAAGTCCCGTCTTGCTCGCGCGGCCTGGCACGCACGCTCGCCGGGTTGCCGAAATGCCCTAGTAGCTCCGCTACGAGATCATCCGGCGCCTTGCGATCGCACGCGCCAGACCACGCGAGACCCGGCCTCCGGGCGGACGACGCTACTTCTAAGACACTCCCTAGCTTGAGATTTAACCTCCGGATTCGAACAGCTCCGACCAGCCCTTCCTGCCGCAAGAGCAGGCTCCGCAGCACAGTCGGAAATCTAAGCAAGTCGGGACAAACGGTGCGCATGCTGGTTCCGTGAAGCCGACTTGCGGTCGTGTTCGAGCGGCGAGGTTAAATCTCAAGCTAGCCGGGCGGCGGGGCGGACAGGGGCTGCAGCGGCGCCTCCCATACGACGGTCGTACCCCCGCCGCCTTCGCCGAGCCCTGGCCCGCATCGGCTCGTACCGCCCAGGGACTCCGCCCGCCGCTTGAGGTTGCGCAGCCCGCTGCGCCGGCCGCCCTCCGGGATGCCGACCCCGTCGTCGGCGACCGACAGCCGCACGCCGGGGCTCCCGTCCGCCAGTTCGGCCGTCGCGTCGACGACCACCTCGATACGGGAGGCATCCGCGTGCCGGAAGGCGTTCGACAGCGCCTCGCGCAGCGCCGCGATAAGGTTTTTGCCCGTGAAGTCGGGGACCAGCGCGTCTACCGGGCCGACGAAACGGTGACCCGGTTTGAACCCCAACGGCACAGCAGCCATGTTGATCTCCCGCAGGACCCGTGTGCGCAGCCCCGAAGGAACTTCGGCCGGGCCCTGCTGGAGCGCGAAGATGGCCGTACGGATCTCCTGGATCGTCACATCGAGTTCGTCCATGGCCTTGCCCACGCCCGTCCGGACCTCGGGCACGACGGACCTGCGCTGGGCGCTCTCCAGCATCATCCCCGTGGCGAACAGCCGCTGGACGACAAGGTCGTGCAGGTCACGGGCGATCCGGTCGCGGTCCTCGAACACCGCCAGCCGCTCCCGGTCCCGCTGCGCCTCCGCCATCATCAGCGCGAGCGCGGCCTGTGACGCGAACTGCGTGGCCAGCGTCCGTTCCGCCTCCGTGAACAGCTTTGCGCCCCGGGCTCGCGGCGTGGCCAGGGCGCCCAGCACCCGACCGCCGCTCTGGAGAGGCAGCAGCATGATCGGCCCGTACCGCCCGGACAGCCTGGTGACCATGCGGGGGTCGCTCACCGCGTCGGCGACGAAGACGGCCTCGCCGTCGAGGAGGGTCCTGACCACCGCATTGTGGGGCCCTATGACCACACCAAGCGAATCGGCCGGATCGTCGGCCGAGACAGCGACGACCTCAAGGCCGCCGTCCTCGGCGGGCAGCAGCACTATGCCGGCGGCCGAGTCGGCGAGGTGGCGCGCCTGTTCCGCCACGACGCTCAGCGCGTCGTCGGCGTCGCCGCCGGACAGCAGCGCGGTGGTGACGGCGACGGACCCGTCGATCCAGCGCTCGCGTTGCCTCGCCGCCTCGTACAGCCGGGCGTTGCCGATGGCGATTCCGGCCTCCGTCGCAAGCACCCGGACCATGTGCAGGTCGTAGTCGTTGAACTCGGACCCGCCGTGCTTCTCGGTGAGGTAGAGGTTGCCGAAGATTTCGCCCTGCACCCGGATGGGGACACCGAGGAAGGTCCGCATCGGGGGGTGGTGGGCAGGGAATCCCGCGAAGCGCGCATCGGCCGTCAGGTCGCCCAGCAGCACCGGCTCCGGGTGGTGGATCAGTGCGCCGAGCAGCCCTTGGTGGCCGTCGGGCAGCCGGCCGATGAGGGTGGCCTCGGTCTCGGTCGTGCCGTACGTCACGAAGTCGGAGAGGCCGTCTCCCTCCTCCTCGTCGACGACGCCGATCGCCGCGTACCTGGCCTCGGCGAGTTCCGCAGCCGTCTCGCAGATCCGGTCCAGGGTGGAGCGCAGTTCGAGGCCCGTGCCGACGGAGCGCATGGCCTCCAGCAGCTGCGGCACCCGCGCGGTGAGCTCCGTGGACAGGCCCTGCAGGCTTCGGGTCGCCCGCGTGGCGGCTTCGAGTACCTCCTGGGACTGGTCGCCGGGATCGTTGGGGCCGCTTGCGGGGCCCGGTTCCGGCACGTCCTCCACTGGCATGCCCCCGAGCCTAGAAGGTCCCGTTTCAGGGGGATAGTCGGACGCCGGACATGGCAGGCGTCGCAGCCGCTGCGAAAACTCCAGCCGGCTCCGCCTCCCGCTCGCGCTCCAGCATCCGCCGCAGCGGCCCCTCGCCCGCCACCAGTGCCTCGTAAGCACCCCGCTGCACAACGCGGCCGGCGTCCAGGACAATCACCTCGTCCACGGCCTCCAGCCCCTGGATCCGGTGCGTGATGATCACCGTCGTACGGCCCTCGGTGGCCCTCAGCAGGTCGGCCGTCAGCGCGTCCGCGGTCGCCAGGTCGAGGTGCTCGGCAGGCTCGTCGAGCACCAGGACCGGAAAGTCCGCAAGCAGGGCGCGGGCCAGCGCCAGGCGCTGGCGCTGGCCGCCGGACAGGCGGGCGCCGTGCTCGCCGACGAGCGTATCGAGGCCGTCGGGCAGCGCGTCCACCCACGTCAGCAGCCTGGCACCGGCCAGCGCCGCCCGCAGCTGCTCCTCGGTGGCGTCGGTCCTGGCCAGCCTGAGATTCTCCCGCAGGGAGCTGTCGAAGAGGTGGGCGTCCTGCGCGCACAGCCCCACGAAGCCACGCACATCGTCGCCGTCCAGGCCGGTGGCGTCCGTTCCACCCAGCGTGTACGTCCCCGCTCCCGCATCCAGGAAGCGCAGCAGCACCTGCGCCACCGTGGTCTTCCCCGCGCCGGAAGAACCGACCACGGCTACGCGCCGCCCCGCCTCCAGCGTCAGGTCGAAGCCCGCCAGCGCGTCCCGCTCCTGCCCGGGATAGCGAGCGCTGAGCCCGCGTACCTCGACCGGGAATGGCGACGCCGGCGGGGCGGCGGGCGACTCTGGCTCGTGCACGGGAAGGGGGGCGTCCAGCACCTCGTAGACCCGCTCGGCGCTGCGCCTGACGCGCTGGCGGTACTGCACGGCGAGCGGCAAGCCACCCACCGCCTCGAACGCGGCCAGCGGGGTCAGTACCACCACCGCCAGCGTCACACCGGACAGCCGCCCCTCGTGCACGGCCGCCGTCCCCACGAGCGCGGCGCACACCACCGTCAGCCCGCAGGCCAGCGCCGAGAGCCCGCCGCCGAGAGCGGTCGCGGCAGCGGAGCGCGACGCGATCCGGGTCAGAACACCGTCCGTCTCCCGGGCACTGTCCGTACGCCCCTTCAGCGCACCCGCGACGGTCAGTTCCGCCAGGCCGGCGAGCAGGTCGGCGACCCGGGTTGCCAGCTCTCCCCGCGCGGGTGCGAGCTGCCGTTCGGCCCGGCGGGCGACGGCCCCGCTCAGCCACGGGACACCCACCCCGGCGACGAGCAGGCCGACGGCCAGCACGGCGCCGGCCTCGGGCAGCAGCCACGCGGTGAACCCGACTGCGCCCGCGCCGACGACCACGGCCGTCCCGGCGGGCAGCAGCCACCGCAGCCAGTAGTCCTGCAGCGCGTCCACATCCGAGACGAGCCGGGAGAGCAGGTCACCGCGCCGGGTCTCGCGCAGGCCTGCGGGGGCGATCCGCTCCAGCCGGCGGTAGACGGCGACCCGCATTCCGGCGAGCAACCGCAGCACGGCGTCGTGCGCCACAAGCCGCTCCGCGTACCGGAAGACGGCCCGGCCGATGCCGAAGGCCCGCGTCGCGGTGACGGCGACCATCAGGTAGAGCACCGGAGGCTGCTCGGAGGCACGGGAGATCAGCCAGCCGGAGACAGCCATGAGCCCCACGGCGGACCCGAGCGCCAGACTCCCCAGCGCCAACGCGAGACCCAGCCGCCCCCGCAACCCGGCGGCCGCCGCCCGAACCCGCCCCAGTCCCGCCCCGCCCCCACCCCGGGGAGCACCGGCGTCGCTGTCCCCGCCGGCCGTCCGCCCCGCCGGGGGGCGATGCCCCGCAGCAGCCGCGCTGTCCGCGCCCGGCAACGGCCCGTCGACAGCGACGGCAGCGGCGCCATCCAGGCCTTGCGCGGCGAGCCGGCGGGCGGGCGTACCTTCCGTCCGGGTGCCGCGGCCCAGCTCGACCACCCGGTCGGCGACAGCCAGCAGCGCCGGACGGTGCACCACGAGCACCACGGTCCGCCCCGCCGCCAGCCTGCGCACCGCGTCGACGATCCCCGCCTCGCTCTCGCCGTCCAGGTTGGCCGTGGGCTCGTCGAGCAGCAGCAGCGGCCGGTCAGCGAGGAACGCCCGCGCGAGGGCGAGCCGTTGCCGCTGCCCCGCCGAGAGCCCCCTGCCGTCCTCGCCGAGCCGCGTCTCGACGCCCTGGGGGAGCGCGGCCACGAAGTCGTACGCCCCCGCTTCACGCAGGGCCCAGGCCACCGCCGCGCTGTCCGCGCCAGGCCGGGCCAGCCGCACGTTCTCGGCGATCGTCCCGGCGAACAGGTGCGGCCGCTGCGGCACCCACGCGATGCGTTCCCGCCAGCGCTCAATGGATACGCTGGCCAGGTCCACCGCGCCGGGACCGTCACCGACGAGCACCCGCCCCTCGTCGACCGGCGCGAAACCGAGCAGCACATCGAGCAGCGTGCTCTTGCCGACGCCGCTCGGCCCGACGACCGCGACGGTCTCGCCCGCGCCGACGACCAGTGACGCCGAGTCCAGCGAGGCTTCAGAGCGTCCCGCATGCCGGACCGTCACGCCTTCCAGCCGCAACGTCCCGGTGGGAGCCTCTGCCGTGCCCACGGGCCCGCGCGGCTGCGTCTCGAGCACCTCGAAGATCTCCTCGGCGGCGGACAGTCCCTCCGCCGCCGCGTGGTACTGCGCCCCCACCTGCCGCAGCGGCAGGTACGCCTCGGGCGCCAGCACCAGGATCACCAGCCCGGTGTACAGATCCAGATCCCCGTGCACCAGGCGCATGCCGACGCCGACCGCGACCAGCGCAACGGACAGCGTCGCCAGCAGTTCCAGGGCGAACGACGACAGGAAGGCGATACGCAGCGTCCGCATGGTGGCGTGCCGGTATTCGGCCGTGATCGTCCGGATCGACTCGGCCTGCGCCTTGGCCCGACCGAACACCTTCAGCGTCGGCAGTCCCGCGACGACGTCCAGGAAGTGCCCGGACAGCCGCGAAAGTAGCCGCCACTGGCGGTCCATGCGCGCCTGGGTGGCCCACCCGATCAAGATCATGAAGAGGGGGATGAGGGGGAGCGTCACCACGATGACCGCCGCCGAGATCCAGTCCTCGGTCACGATCCGTGCGAGCACCGCCACCGGCACGACCACCGCGAGTCCGAGCTGCGGCAGATAGCGCGAGAAGTAGTCGTCCAGCGCATCGACGCCCCGCGTCGCCAGTGCCACCAGCGAACCGACCCCTCCCCGGACGCTCGGCTCCGCTCCAGCAGGGGATATCCCGCCCCCGGTCAGCCGGCCGGGCCCCAGCGCGGCAGCCCGCTCGAGCAGACGCCCGCGCAACTCGGACTTCACGGCCGCGCTCGCCCGGTGCGCGGCGAGTTCCGTCAGCCACGCCACCAGCCCCCTTCCGAGGGCGACCGCCGCCAGCAGGATCAGCGGCGTACGCAGCTGGGAGCCGTCCAGGCCCCGCTCGAACGCCCCCACCACGACCTCGGCGATGAGCATGGCCTGGGCGACGACCAGGCCCGCCCCGGCCAGGCCGAGGACCACCACCGCCGCCAGGAAGAAGCGGGTGGCGCGGGCGTACCGGAGCAGACGCGGGTCGATCGGTTTCACGTGAAACATCTCCCACTAGTGGGCATCGGCGATGTGCTGCGTACCGATGCGCTTGCGGAACACCCAGTACGTCCAGCCCTGGTAGAGCAGCACCACGGGCATCGCGATCCCGGCGCACCAGGTCATGATCTTCAGGGTGTACGGCGAGGATGAGGCGTTGGTGACCGTCAGGCTCCACGCGTCGTTCAGCGAGGACGGCATCACATTCGGGAACAGCGTCAGGAAGAGCATCGCCACCGCGGCCACGATGGTCACCCCCGAGAGCGCGAACGCCCAACCCTCACGCCGGGCGGCGGTGAACCCGAGCGCGGCGACCAGCGCCGCCACCGCCACGATCATGGCGGCCAGACTCACGGTGTTGCCGTTGTCCGCCTGGGTCCAGGTCAGGAAGACGAGGGCGAGCACCGCGGCGACGGCTCCGAGCTTCAGTGCGAGCAGCCGTGCCCGCTCCCGGATGCCACCGAGCGTCTTGAGACCGGCGAACACCGCGCCGTGGAAGGTGAAGAGCGTCAGCGTGACGAATCCGCCGAGGAGCGCGTACGGGTTGAACAGGTCCAGAAGAGTGCCGGCGTACTCCATGTCCGCGTCGATCCGCACGCCGTGGACGATGTTGCCGAAGGCGACACCCCACAGGAAGGCGGGCAGCAGGGAGGTCCAGAAGATGGCGTTCTCCCAGTTGGTCTGCCAGCGCTCCCCGGTTCGCTTGACGCGGTACTCGAACGCGACTCCGCGCACGATCAGGCACACCAGGATCAGCAGCAGCGGCAGGTAGAACCCGGAGAACAGGGTCGCGTACCACTCGGGGAAGGCGGCGAACGTCGCGCCGCCCGCGCTCAGCAGCCACACCTCGTTGCCGTCCCAGACGGGTCCGATGGTGTTGATGAGGACCCGCTTCTCCTTGCGGTCGCGGGCGAGCAGCTTCGTCAGGACACCGATTCCGAAGTCGAAGCCCTCCAGGAAGAAGTAACCCGTCCACAGAACGGCTATGAGCACGAACCAGACATCGTGGAGTTCCATCTCTCAGCTCCTCAGTCCTCAGTACGAGAAGGCCATCGGCCGGTCGGCGTCGCGGTCATCGCCGCCGATCTTGGTGGGCGGGTTGAGGTCGGCCTCCGTGAGTTCGGGCGGTCCGGCCTTGACGTACTTGACCAGCAGCTTGACCTCGATCACGGCGAGCACCGCGTAGAGCAGGGTGAAGACCGTCATCGAGGCGATGACCTCGCCCTGCGATACGCCGGGGGAGACCGCGGCGCTGGTGCGCAGGACGCCGTACACGACCCAGGGCTGACGCCCCATCTCGGTGAAGATCCAGCCCCAGGAGCTGGCGATCAGCGGGAAGCACATCGTCCAGAGCGCGACCAGCCAGTACCAGCGGGTGAACTTCGGGCCGAGTGCTTTGCTCTTGAAGAGCACCAGGTTCGGCGCCTCGTCCTCGCCGGTGCGCAGTCCCGGCGGCAGCATGAACTTCTTGCGTGTCAGCCACAGCCCGAGCGCGCCGAGCGCGAAGGACGCCATGCCGAAGCCGATCATCCAGCGGAAGCCCCAGTAGGCGACGGGGATGTTGGGCCGGTAGTCGCCGGGCCCGAACTTCTCCTGCTCGGCCTTGTTGATGTCGTTGATGCCGGGGACGTACGAGTTGAGGTCGTTGTGGGCCAGGAAGGACAGCACGCCTGGGATCTCGATGGCGACCTTGTTGTGTCCCTCGTCGACGTCTCCGTAGGCGAAGACCGAGAAGGGGGCCGGTGCCTCGCCGTCCCAGAGTGCCTCCGCGGCGGCCATCTTCATGGGCTGCTGCTTGTACATGACCTTGCCGAGCATGTCGCCGCTGACCGCGGTGAACATGCCCGCGATCACGACGGTGACCAGGCCGAGCCGCAGCGAGGTCCGCATCACCGGGATGTGCTTCTTGCGGGCCAGGTGGAAGGCGGCGATGCCGACCATGAAGGCGCCACCGACCAGGAAGGCGGAGGTGATGGTGTGGAAGAACTGGGTGAGCGCGGTGTCCTGCGTCAGCACGCGCCAGAAGTCGGTGAGCTCGGCGCGGCCGCGCTCCTCGTTGATGCGGTAGCCGACCGGGTGCTGCATCCAGGAGTTGGCGGCCAGGATGAAGTACGCGGACAGGACCGTGCCGATCGAGACCATCCAGATGCAGGCCAGGTGGATCTTCTTCGGCAGCTTGTCCCAGCCGAAGATCCACAGTCCGATGAAGGTGGACTCGAAGAAGAAGGCGATCAGGGCCTCGAAGGCGAGCGGCGCCCCGAAGACATCACCGACGAAGCGCGCGTAGTCGGACCAGTTCATGCCGAACTGGAACTCCTGCACGATGCCGGTGACGACGCCCATCGCGATGTTGATCAAGAAGAGCTTGCCCCAGAACTTCGTGGCTCGGAGGTACTTCTCCCTCCCCGTCCGCACCCAAGCCGTCTCCAGGCCCGCGGTGAGAGCGGCGAGCGAGATGGTCAGGGGAACGAAGAGGAAGTGGTAGACGGTGGTGATGCCGAACTGCCATCGCGCCAAGGTCTCCGGCGCCAGCGCTAGGTCCACGTCGTCGTCTCCTTCGTGTCGCCGTATCCGACTCGGCGGTTTGTCCCGCTGATCCCCACCCTTTACGGGAGAAACGAGACTCGCTTGTGAACGCGTTCACATTCACAAGCAATTATGACGCACACCTGTTCGCGACCTTGAACCGGGGGGTACGGCAGTGCCCCCGTCCGCCGAAAAAGGCGCACGGGGGCACGGGGGCACGGGGCACGGAAGTGACAGGCTGCGGGCGGTCCCGCCCGCTCAGAGCTCCTTGTGGAACGCCTCTGCGGTGTGCAGGAAGATGTCGTTCGCCTCGGTCTCACCGATGGTGATGCGCAGCCCCTCACCCGCGAAGGGCCGGACGACGGCGCCGGCCTTCTCGCAGGCCGCGGCGAAGTCGGCCGTACGCTCCCCCAGCCGCATCCAGACGAAGTTCGCGTGCGTCTCGGGCACGGTCCAGCCCTGCTGCACCAGCGTGTCGTACACCCGCGTCCGCTCACACACCAGGGAGCCCACCCGGCCGATCAGCTCGTCCTCCGCCCGCAGCGAGGCGACCGCCGCGTCCTGCGCCAGCTGACTCACGCCGAACGGCACAGCCGTCTTACGCAGCGCAGCGGCGACCGGCTCGTGCGCGACGGCGAAGCCGACCCGCAACCCGGCCAGGCCGTACGCCTTGGAGAAGGTACGCAGCACCGCCACGTTCGGCCGGCTGCGGTAGAGCTCGATACCGTCGGGCACATCCGCGTCCCGGATGAACTCGCGGTACGCCTCGTCCAGTACCACCAGTACGTCGGAGGGCACCCGGTCCAGGAACCGCTCCAGCTCCGCCTTGCGCACCACCGTGCCGGTCGGGTTGTTCGGGTTGCAGACGAAGATCAGCCGCGTCCGCTCGGTGATCGCATCGGCCATCGCGTCCAGGTCGTGCACGTCCCCCGGGGTCAGCGGTACCTGCACCGGGGTCGCGCCGCTGACCTGCGTGATGATCGGGTACGCCTCGAAGGACCGCCAGGCGTAGATCACCTCGTCGCCCGGGCCCGACGTCGCCTGGAGCAGCGACTGCGCCACGCCGACCGATCCGGTGCCGGTCGCCAGGTGCGTCACGGGCACGCCGAAACGGTCCGCGAGCTCGTTCATGAGGCCGGTGCAGGCCATGTCCGGGTAGCGGTTGAAGTTCCCGGCGGCGGCGACGACCGTCTCCAGAACACCGGGGAGCGGCGGATACGGGTTCTCGTTGGAGGACAGCTTGTAGGCCACCGGTCCCCCGGCAGCGGCAGGCTTCCCCGGCTTGTAGGTGGGAATGCCGTCCAGCACCGCGCGCAGCTTGGGGCTCGTCTCGCTCACTCTGGGTCCTCCTCGACCGTACGTACCACCAATACTGCTCACCTTATGAGGATTGGGCTCCGGCGCGAATGGCGGGCGCAGAGAAAGCGGCGCGAGGAGGGGCGAGGAGCGGGCACGAGGAGGGGGCGCTCGCTGCCATGGCGCACGCCGGTGGCCCACTCCGTAGCGCGCATCCCCCGTGAAGGTGAGTTGAGATCTCTTCTAGACCTGGACCAGCAGGCAGGACCGCACGGGTCGACAAGGGCGACCGGCCGTCCCGACCGGTCAACTGCCTTACAATCCAAGGGGTTTAGCGGATGTGGACCTTGCAGAAACGTGCCTGCCCATTGCTGCATATGCATCCGCCCTAACCGCCCGTCCGAGCCCTACTATCGGCTCGCCATGACAGCAGCAGGGAAGCATCAGGTGAGCCGGACGGAAACCCCCCGGCGGAGCACCCGGCCGGCGCGAGCGGGCATTCGGGACGTCGCCGCAGCAGCCGGTGTCTCCATCACGACGGTCTCCGACGCGCTCAACGGCAAGGGGCGGCTCCCGGACGCCACCCGCAACCATGTCCGCGAGGTCGCCGAGAGACTCGGCTACCGCCCGTCCGCGGCGGCCCGGACCCTGCGCACCGGCAAGTCGGGTCTGATCGGCCTGACCGTGACCACGTACGGGGATGAACCTTTCACCTTCACCGAGTTCGCGTACTTCGCCGAGATGGCCAGGGCGGCGACCTCCGCCGCACTCGCCCGCGGCTACGCCCTCGTCATCCTCCCCGCCACCTCCCGCCACGATGTGTGGTCCAACGTCGCCCTCGACGGGACCGTCGTCATCGACCCGTCCGACCAGGACGCCGTTGTCACCGAGCTCGTACGCCAGGGCCTTCCCGTCGTCTCCGACGGCCGGCCCGCCGGCACCCTGCCGGTGACCGCCTGGGTCGACAACGACCACGAGGCCGCGGTCCTCGACCTTCTCGACCACCTCGCCGACGCCGGCGCCCGCCGCATCGGCCTGCTCACCGGCAACACCACCGACACCTACACCCGCCTGTCCACCACCGCGTACCTGCGCTGGTGCGAGCGGGTCGGCCAGGACCCCGTGTACGAGTCCTACCCTGCGCACGACCCCTGCGCGGGCGCCGTGGCCGCCGACCGGCTGCTCGCCCGCCCCGACCGCCCGGACGCCGTGTACGGGCTCTTCGACCCCAACGGCACCGACCTGCTCGCAGCCGCCCGCCGCTACGGACTGCGCGTACCCGAGGACCTGCTCCTCGTGTGCTGCAGCGAGTCCACCGTCTACGCCGCCACCGACCCGCCCGTCACGACGCTCTCGCTGAAACCGCGGCAGATCGGCACCGCCGTCGTGCAGCTCCTCATCGACGCCATCGAAGGCGTCAACACCGACAGTCCCGTCGAGCAGGTCATACCGACCGAACTCGTCGTCCGCACGTCCTCGCAACGCCGGCCGCCCCGCACCACGGTGAGCGCTCCCCGCTCCCCTTCCAGAGACTGATCCGGGGCTGAACCGGGGCTGAACCGGGGCCGGATCCCGGCGTGATCCGGCGGCTGATCCGGGACCACGCCGGGGACCGAACTCCCCAATCAGGACGAATCAACCGGTGAACTGTGTGCGCATCCGGATTCACCACCCCTGGTGCGTCACAGACCACGAACCTCATTCCTATGATGGGCGCACGACACCACGGACCAACCACGACCAGGTGGGACCCGAGAGGTGTACGGCGGCACGACGGTGGTGGAGGGGTCGATGACTCAGGGGGCCGGTCAGGGACCCACGGTGCGGACGGCTACGCTGCGGGACTTCCGCGTTCCGCCGTACGCCCAACCCCCCGCGCACGCGGACGGCTACGGCAACGGGTACGGCACGGCGTACAGCGCCGCCTACGCGACCGACGAGGAGCCGGAGGGGTACACACCCACCCAGCGCGACCTGCCGGTGATCGGCCGCGGCGCAGCGGGCGAGGGCGTCCAGGTACCGCCGCGGCCCGAGACCGAGCCGCGGTCCGCCGCGGGTGAGGGACTCGGCCCGCTGTTCGTGGTCGGCGATGTGCACGGCTTCCTCGCCGAACTGATCGCCGCCCTCACCGAGCAGGGACTCATCGACGCGGACGGCCACTGGTCGGCGGGCAACGCCCGGCTTTGGTTCCTCGGCGACTTCACCGACCGCGGGCCCGACGGCATCGGCGTCATCGACCTCGTGATGCGGTTGTCCGCCGAGGCCGCGGCCGCCGGCGGCTACTGCAAAGCCCTGATGGGCAACCACGAACTGCTGCTCATCGGCGCCAAGCGGTTCGGCGACACGCCCGTCAACTCCGGCGCGGGCACCGCCACCTTCCAGGCGGCCTGGCTGCTCAACGGCGGCCAGAAAGCCGACATGGACCGCCTCCAGGACGTACATCTGCAATGGATGTCCCGCCTGGACGCGGTCGCCCTGGAAGACGCACATCTGCTGACGCACTCCGACACCACGGCCTACCTCGACTACGGCAGCACCATCGAGGACGTGAACGACACAGTCCACGCCATCCTCACCCGTAACGACGCCGACGAGTGCTGGGACGTCTTCCGCAAGCTCACCAAGCGCTTCGCCTTCCGCGACGAGGGCGGCGCCTCAGCCGTGCGCGAGCTCCTCCAGGCGTACGGCGGCGAGCGCATCGTCCATGGTCACAGCCCGATTCCCTACCTGCTGGGCGAAGTCGGCAACGAAAGCGCGGACGACGGCGAGGACAGCGCGAAACCGATCGTGGAGGGGCCGCACGTCTATGCCGAAGGCCTCGCCATCGCCATGGACGGCGGCGTGACCATGGCCGGAAAGCTACTGGTCGTGCGACTCCCGCTGCATGGATGACCTTTGCGGGGGAAGGTGGGCACTGTAACGACCGCACTCACCACTGGGCCTATTTCCGGAAACCCCCTGTCACCCCGTGCCGTGGGCGCTCTACCATGGGCTCATCCGTAGCAGGCTCTCCTCCGTTTGCGCCCAACTGCTCGCCCGGTGCGGGCTGTACGGCCCTACGGAGCATCGGGGGATGCACATGAACAGCAGCGCTCCGCACCTGCTGGCCGAGGACCGCCCGGAATACGAACGCGTCCTCGACGAAGCACTGCGCACCGCGACAGACCGGCCTGATCTCGCGGGCCTTGGGCCACGCCTGAACAACGAGCAGTTGCGCACCCTGGCCCTGAACGCCAGCGAGCTGATCGCGTCGGCCGCCGCCGACGAGTACGACCACTACGTGAAGATCCGCGAGGAAGCACGCGCCCCCTCGCCGCTGACAGCCGCCCGCACCGGCTCCGTTCTCACCGTGTCCGAGGCCGGCGAGAGAGCCGGGGCGGGCGCCGTCGTAGCCGTCCTGACGCCGCTCCTTGCGGGCACCGCCGCAGCGATCTTCCTGATGATCGGATACCTGCTGACGCTGGTCACACCCGAACCGGCCTTCGCCCGGACCCTGCTGACGACGGGATGGATCTTCGGGGCGCTGGCGGCTGCGGGCGTCCTCGTCGCCGCCAGCGGGCTGCTGGTCACCGCGCTGCGCAACGGCTCCCCTGCCTTGTCCACCGGCCCGGGGAGCGAACTGGCCGAGGAGCTGGACCGCGCCAGGCAGGCCTGGCGGGACGCCCTGCTGGAGCGGGGCGTCGTACCGTTCCTGCGGGACGCCCTGGCCGAGCCCCCCGCGCGGCCGCCCGCCCCAGTGCCACCCAGGCCGACCGGCCGCATCCCCGGCCTGGGGTACTCCCGGCCGGACTTCAGCAGTCCCGGCCGGGACGCCGGCACCGCACCGGGCCCCCGTCCGAGCTACTCCAGGCCGGACTTCTCCAGCCCCGACTTCGGCGGCCCGGACCACGCCCCCGAGTAACACCCACGGGGGAGGCTGCCCGGACCGCACGCCGCCGGACGCTACGCCGTCGGACCGCCCCGCCGCAGGAGCGCACGCCGCTGGAACGAACCGTCAGTCCGCGATCGGCAGGTAGACCCGGTTGCCCGCCGCGGCGAACTCGGCGGACTTCTCCGCCATGCCCGCCTCGATCTCGTCCTGCGTACCGCCGTGCTGCCGCCGGATGTCCTGGCTGATCTTCATCGAGCAGAACTTCGGCCCGCACATGGAACAGAAGTGCGCGGTCTTCGCCGGCTCGGCCGGCAGCGTCTCGTCGTGAAACTCCCTGGCCGTGTCCGGGTCCAGGGCCAGATTGAACTGGTCCTCCCAGCGGAACTCGAAACGGGCGTCCGACAGCGCGTCGTCCCAATCCTGCGCGCCCGGGTGCCCCTTGGCGAGGTCCGCGGCATGAGCCGCGATCTTGTACGTGATGACGCCGGTCTTCACGTCGTCACGGTTGGGCAGCCCCAGGTGCTCCTTGGGCGTGACGTAGCAGAGCATGGCCGTGCCCCACCACGCGATCATCGCCGCCCCGATACCGGAGGTGATGTGGTCGTACGCCGGGGCAACGTCCGTGGTGAGCGGGCCGAGCGTGTAGAAGGGGGCCTCCTCGCAGATCTCCTGCTGGAGGTCGATGTTCTCCTTGATCTTGTGCATCGGGACGTGCCCCGGACCCTCGATCATCGTCTGTACGTTGTGACGCTTGGCGATCGTGTTCAGCTCCCCGAGGGTCCGCAGCTCGGCGAACTGCGCCTCGTCGTTGGCGTCCGCGATCGAGCCCGGCCGCAGACCGTCGCCGAGCGAGTACGTCACGTCGTACGCGGCGAGGATGTCGCAGAGCTCCTCGAAGTTCTCGTACAGGAACGACTCCTTGTGGTGCGCCAGGCACCACGCGGCCATGATCGAGCCGCCGCGCGAGACGATGCCGGTCTTGCGACGGGCCGTCAGCGGGACGTACGGCAGGCGCACGCCGGCGTGCACCGTCATGTAGTCCACGCCCTGCTCGGCCTGCTCGATGACGGTGTCCTTGTAGATCTCCCAGGTCAGCTCCTCCGCGCGGCCGTCGACTTTCTCCAGCGCCTGGTAGAGCGGGACGGTGCCGATCGGGACGGGGGAGTTGCGCAGCACCCACTCGCGGGTGGTGTGGATGTTGCGGCCGGTTGACAGGTCCATGACCGTGTCGGCGCCCCACTTGGTGGCCCAGGTCATCTTGTCCACCTCCTCCTCGATGGAGGAAGTGACCGCGGAGTTGCCGATGTTGGCGTTGACCTTCACCAGGAACCGCTTGCCGATGATCATCGGCTCGATCTCCGGGTGGTTGACGTTCACCGGCAGCACCGCGCGGCCCGCCGCGATCTCGTCCCGTACGACCTCGGGGGCGACGTTCTCGCGAATCGCGACGAACTCCATCTCGGGCGTGATGTCCCCGCGTCGGGCGTACGCGAGCTGCGTGACCGCCTGGCCGTCGCGGCCCCGGCGGGGCTGGCGCGGCCGTCCGGGAAAGACCGCGTCGAGGTTCCTGAGGCCCCCACGCGGCGACGTGTGCTTGATCCCGTCGTCCTCTGGACGGACCGGGCGGCCCGCGTACTCCTCGGTGTCGCCGCGGGCGATGATCCAGTTCTCGCGCAGCGGCGCGAGTCCGCGGCGTACGTCCGTCTCGATGGTCGGGTCGGTGTACGGGCCGGACGTGTCGTACAGCGTCACGTCGTTCCCGTTGGTCAGGTGCACCTGCCGGACCGGCACGCGGAGGTCCGAACGCGAGCCCTCGGGCCCCGCGACGTACCCCTTGTGCCAGCCCGGCTTGCGGCCGTCCTGGCTGGTGGCAGGCGTGTGTGCATCCGCTGTGGTCATGAGACCTACTCCCTACGCCGGCATTACCCGGTAACAGGTTCGGCGGTCGACGCAGCGGCTTTCGTACGGTTGTCCGCACGAAGGTCAGCGCCCTCTCAGCCCGGTGCTCCGAGCTCCCGCGTGTGCAAAGGTGCCCCCACGCTAGCGTCATGTCTGGCGCGCTGAACAGTGGGCCCCCACAGTTCTTGCGATGATCGGTCGGTGACGTCCCCCCAGCCAACGCCCGAAACCCACGGCCACAGCCACCATCACGGGCCCGCCGCGCCCGTCTCCCAGCACCTGCGCAAAGTCATCGCGGCGGTGATCATCCCGTTCGCCACGGCCGTCTTCGTCGGTCTCGTCGTGCTGTGGCCGGGCGGCGCGCCCGGCCACGAGCGCACCGGTGTCGGTTTCGACCGGCAGACCGTCGAAGGCACGGTGACATCCGTCGAGCAGGTCGACTGCAGGGACGTGAACGCCGCCCAGGTCCCCCCGACCGGCGATACCACCACCCCCTCGGGCCGTGAGGCCCAGCAGGCCCAGCAGGGCAGCTGCGAGAGGGCGACCATCGAGATCACGTCCGGCAAGGACAAGGGCCGCACGTTCACGGAAATCGTCCAGCCGGACGCGCCGAGACAGCTGAACGACGGCCAGGGCGTGGTGGTGGCGTTCGCACCCGACGCGCCCCGCGACCTCCAGTACTCGGTGACCGATGTGGACCGCGGCGTTCCGATGGCGCTGCTGGCCGGGATCTTCGCCCTCGTGGTGATCGTCGTCGGCCGGCTGAAGGGCGTGATGGCGCTCATCGCGCTCGCTGTCTCGTTCGCCGTCCTGACCCTTTTCATCCTCCCCGCGATCCTCCAGGGCTCGAACCCCCTGATCGTCGCGGTGGTCGGCGCCAGCGCCATCATGCTGATCGCGCTCTACGCCTGCCATGGACTGACGGCCCGCACCTCGGTGGCCGTCGTCGGAACGCTCATCTCACTGCTGCTGATCGGGCTGCTCGGCTCGCTGTTCATCGGCTGGGCGTTCCTGAGCGGCAACACGGACGACAACACCGGCCTGATCCACGGCCTCTACCCCGACATCGACATGAGCGGTCTGCTGCTCGCGGGCGTCATCATCGGCTCGCTCGGCGTCCTCGACGACGTGACGGTCACCCAGACCTCCGCCGTGTGGGAACTGCACCAGGCGGACCCGTCGATGGGCCCCCGCGACCTGTACCGGGCCGGCATCCGCATCGGACGCGACCACATCGCGTCCGTCGTCAACACGCTCGTGCTGGCGTACGCGGGCGCCGCGCTGCCCCTGCTGCTGCTCTTTTCCATCGCGCAGAGCAGCGTCGGTACGGTCGCCAACAGCGAGCTGGTCGCAGAGGAGATCGTGCGGACACTGGTCGGCTCGATCGGCCTGGTCGCCTCGGTGCCGGTGACGACCGCGCTCGCGGCGCTGGTCGTCTCCGCCGACCGGCCCGACGCGGGCGGACCGTCCGGGGCCGCCCCGGCTCGCGGACCGGGCGGCAGAGGGCGGCGCCGCAAGCGCTGAGACACCGCCTGAGGCCGCCTGAGACGCCGCCGCGAGGCCTACCCCCGCGTTGCCGTGCGCGCTGCCGTCCGCTACCAGTCACCGCGGGACGACGAGGACGACGCCGTGAACTTCCGCACGACGTAGATCAGGCCGCCGACCAGCGCGACGAAGAGCAGCACCTTGAACAGGAGAGCGATCAGCACACCGAGCGCCGTCAGGATGACCCCGCCGAACACGAACAGAGCGATGACGGGCACCGCGACCCACTTCACCCACCAGGGCATCCCCGCGAAAATCTCCCGCACAGCCATCGCCTTGCCTCTTCTCCGTCGTGGCCCAGCTTCCTGACCTCGATGCTATGGGCGAGGAGGCTGCCCGCGGGGGCCCCGCATCCCCCGAAGACCCCTGACCGGCCCCCTAGGGAACCCGGAGTTCCCCAGGGATCAGCTCTCGGGCGGCGAGAAGACCACCATCACCCGCAGATCCTCGGTGATGTGATGGAACTTGTGCGGCACACCGGCCGCTACGTACACCACGCTGCCCCGCCCCACCTGCGTCGTCTCCATGCCCACGGTGATCGAAGCGCGCCCGCTGACGACGAAGTACACCTCGTCCTCCCGGTGCGGCTGCTGCGAATCGGTCTGCCCCGCGTCCAGGGCGTACAAGCCGACCGACATGTTCTTTTCCCTCAGGAACTGCAGATACGCGCCGTCATTGGCGGCACGCTCCGCCTCCAGCTCGTCCAGTCGGAATGCCTTCATCGTCCGTCCGCCCCTCGGCCCTTCGCGCGCCGCTGTCCAGCGCCGATCCTGTCTGCAACGATCAGACACATGATGAATTTCCTAGTCAAGACGATCGCGAACGCGGGAGCGCTGGCCGTAGCCATCTGGCTGCTCGAGGACATCACGCTCACCGGCGACAGCACCGGCAAGAAGACCCTGACGCTGATCGGCGTCGCGCTCCTCTTCGGCCTGGTGAACTTCGTCATCAAGCCCCTCGTGAAGCTGCTGACGCTACCTCTGTTCATCCTCACTCTCGGGCTGATCACCCTGGTGGTCAACGCGCTCATGCTGCTCCTGACCTCGTGGCTGGCCGAAGAGTTCGACCTCAGCTTCCACGTCGAGGGCTTCTGGACCGCCGTGCTCGGCGCACTGATCATCAGCGTCGTCTCCTGGGCGCTGAACGTCATCCTGCCCGAGAAGGACTGACCCATGGCCACCACGGACAACCGCCCGGCCACCACCGCCGGCATCGGAGACGGCACCCGTGCGGTACGGGCCGGGCTGCCGGAACCCGTCGCGTACGAGCCGACCCTCCCGGGACCGGTCTTCGCCGCCCACTACCACCTGCCGGGCGAACCGACCGGCCCGTACACCTACGGACGCGACGAAAACCCCACCTGGACCCACCTGGAGCGGGCGATCGGCGAACTGGAGGCACCGGGGGAGAGCGGCATCGAAACCGTCGTCTTCGCCTCCGGCATGGCCGCCGTTTCCGCCGTGCTCCTCTCCCAGACCCGGGCCGGCGACACAGTGGTGCTGCCCGACGACGGCTACCAGGCACTCGCCCTGGTACGCGAACAGCTGGCGGCGTACGACGTACGGGTGCGCACCGCCCCCACCGGCGGCGACGCACAGCTCGCCGAGCTCGACGGGGCCCGGCTGCTGTGGATCGAATCACCCTCCAACCCGGGGCTCGATGTGTGCGACATCCGCCGGCTCGCGGACGCGGCCCACACGGCGGGCGCACTGGTCGCCGTCGACAACACCCTCGCCACCCCACTCGGACAGCGCCCCCTCGAGCTCGGCGCGGACTTCTCCGTCGCCAGCGGCACCAAGGGTCTCACCGGCCACGGGGACGTCCTGCTCGGCTATGTGACCTGCCGCGACGCGTCACTCGCGGCCCGGGTCCGCCGCTGGCGCAAGGTCGTCGGCGCCATCCCGGGACCGATGGAGGCCTGGCTCGCCCACCGCTCGCTGGCCACGCTGCAGCTGCGCGCCGACAAGCAGGGAGCCAACGCCCTGGCCCTCGCCGAAGCCCTGCGGCAGCACCCCACCGTCCATGGACTGCGCCACCCCGGGCTCCCCGGAGACCCGTCACACGCCGTCGCCTCGCGGCAGATGCGCCGCTTCGGCTGCGTCGTCTCCTTCACCCTGCCCGACCGCGCGCACGCGGAACGCTTCCTGGGCGCACTGCGGCTGGCCGACGACGCGACCAGCTTCGGCGGCGTACGGTCCACCGCGGAGCGGCGCGGCCGCTGGGGCGGCGACGCGGTACCGGAAGGCTTCGTGCGCTTCTCCGTCGGCGCCGAGGACCCCGCCGACCTGGTGGCGGACGTACTGCGGTCCCTTGATGAGGCAGCCGAGGCAGCTGAGGCAGCCCAGGCACCCCGCGCACCCGGCGCACCCGTGTGAGGCAGGCTTTACGGGCGTCGGTCGAGACGGCGGACGGTCCGAGCCTCCCCCCTCATGGCTCGGACCATCCCGGTTCCACTTCCACGCGCGAAGAACCGCGCAAGCAAGGCTAGTTGATTAGCGTCAGTGTCCAATCACATTATCGACAGCGCCCTTTCGACATATTCATAGTTCGTGACCGGCCGGAAACCCTGCCGGGAGGGGAGAGCCGCCATGGATCTGGCCCTGCTCGCGGCGTCACCCCCGCCGGCGTCGGCGACGAACGCCTCGCCGCCGGGCACCACGACCTGACCGTCTCCACCGAACGACCGCGCGCCCCCGTGCTCACCGGGACCGCGCTCTGCGACGAAGAGCACGTCCTGGTCGCCGCACCGCGCTGGGCCGGCCGTATCGGCCCCGGACTGCTGCGCCGCGAAGGACCGCAGGCGCTGGAGCAGCTGCCGGTGGTGGAGGTCCACGAGTCGCTGCCGCTGGGGAGCCGGTACTGGACCACCGTCTTCGACGCACTGCCCGCACCGGCCGCCGCCGCCGTCGCACCCGATCTGCGGGCGGTGCTCCACGCCACCGCCGCCGACGCGGGTCTCGCCGTACTCCCGCGGTATCTGTGCGAGGAGGCACTGGAGCGAGGAGAGGTCGTCGTGCTCCACGACCCGCCGGTGCCACCGCTGCGGACCTACTTCCTGGCCGTACGGACCGGCACGCTCGCACTGCCGCACATCGCGCGGGCGCAGGAGTGGCTGCTGCGCTCCGCCACCGACTGGTGCTGAGTGCCGGAGCCCCCAGCGGCTCACACGCGCACAACCACGGTGCGGGAGTTTCAGAACGGGCGGGGCGGGCCACTGTATTGCCATGAGCGGCACCTCTTTTTCCGGCGGGACCACCCCCCCGCCGCCCGCACCCCCGAGGCCCGTGGTCAAGCGCACGGCACGCGCCATCCTGCTCGACGACGGAGACCTCATCCTCATCAAGCGCACCAAGCCCGGAGTCGATCCGTACTGGCTCACACCGGGCGGCGGCGTCGAACCCGAGGACAGCACGGTCGTCGACGCCCTGCACCGCGAGGTCGACGAGGAACTCGGCGCGAAGATCACCGACGTGGTGCCCTGCTTCGTCGACACCGTCGAGCACATCGCCGACGGCGGGGTGACGGGCGTCAAGGTGCAGCACTTCTTCGTGTGCCGCCTGGAGTCCATGGACCCGGCCCGTCGGCACGGCCCCGAAGTCGACGATCCGTGCGGCGAGTACGAGATCGTACGGGTGCCGTTCAGCCGCGTCGGGATCGCGGCGGTCCACCTCGTACCGCTGTCACTGCGCCACTACCTCGACGGCAACATCGAGGGCGTACGGGCCATGCATGCGCCCGACCTGGGCTGAACGGGAGGACCGGGCCCCGGTCGCGCTCAGTCGCCCGCGGCGACCAGCTCCTCGACGGAGTCGTGACGGATGCGGCTCCCCGGAATGCCCAGGTTCCTGAGGGCGTCGACGCCGCTGCGGATCATGCCGGGCGGCCCGGAGAGATAGGCGTCGTAGGAGTTCCACGGGCCGAACTCCGCCACCGCGTCGGGGAACTGCGCCCGGTTGTCGACCACCGGGCGGACCTGCAGCCAGGGGTGGGACTGCTCCAGGCGCAGCATGGTGTCGATGTCGTACAGGTCGAAATCGCTGCGCGCGCCGTAGAAGACATCGACAAGGCGTCGCCTGCCGTGCTCGGCCACGTCTTCGACGAGCGCCTTGATGGGCGCGATGCCGGTGCCACCGCCGAGGCACAGCAGACCGTTGTCGGTGGTGTGGTCGACGGTCATCGAGCCGGCTGGGGGGCCGAGGCGCACGACGTCGCCGGGGCGGGCACGGTGGACCAGCGCATTGGAGACCCAACCGGCCGGGACCGCCTTGACGTGCAGCGACAGCAGGCCGTCGGGGCGGGGGGCCGCCGCGAAGGAGTAGTGCCGCCAGATCCGCGGCCACCAGGGGGTTTCCAGACTGGTGTACTGGCCGGCGAGGAACGGATAGGGCTGGTCGGGGCGCAGGGTGATGACCGCGATGTCGGGGGTGCGGAGGTCGTGCGATACGACCTCCGCGTGCCACCAGGCGGGGGCCTGAAGTTCGTTCTCGGTGGCGGCGTCAATCATGATCTGGGAGATCGCGGTGTACGTGCGGATCCAGGCGGCCTCGGACTCCTCGTCCCAGGTGGTCGCCGCGAAACGGGCCAGCGAACCCAGCAGGGCCTCCCCGACGGCCGGGTAGTGGGCGGGCTGGGTGCCGTACTTCCGGTGGCCGCGGCCCAGATTGCGCAGGTACTCGGTGAGCACCGGAGCATTGTCGATGTGCTCGGCCGCCGTCAGCAGCGCCTTCAGGAGACGGTCGCGCTGGGTGTCCATGGCAGCGGGGAAGAGCGCGCGCAGGCCGGGGTGGCGGACGAAGAGCAGGGCGTAGAAGTACGACGTGACCTGCCCGGCCACGGGTCCGACCTCGGCGAGGGTACGGCGGATGAGAGCCGCGTCCGGGGACTGAGCGGCGGGGCCGGAGGTGGCGACCCGGAGGGTGCTCGCCGGTGCGCCGGTGTCCGCGGCCGGGCCGGCCGACGGTGCCGGGGCTTCGGTGGCGGCAGCGCGGGGTTCCTGTGCGGCGCTGCTTTCGTGTGCGGCGCTGCTTTCGTGTGCGGCGCTGCTTTCGTGTGCGGCGCCGCTTTCGTGTGCGGCGCCGCTTTCGTGTGCGGCGCCGCTTTCGTGTGCGGCGCCGCTTTCGTGTGCGGCGCCGCTTTCGTGTGCGGCGCCGCTTTCGTGTGCCGTAGGCGCGTCGGGCTCGCCCGGAGCCTCGGCGGAATGGGCGCGCTCGTGGGCGCCGGTTGTGGCGCCCCGCGCCGCTGACGGCCCCTCGTCCGGGCCGGCTCCGGAGGCCGGCACCGGCCCGGGGTGTGGTGGCCGCGACGCGCCGGTGCCCACCGGACGTATCGCAGAAACCGGACGGCCGGGACGGGCGGTTTCGGGTATGCGGGCCTGGCCGGGCTCGGCCCGGGAGCCGGGCTGTTGCGGCCCGGCGTCCGGCTTCCTGCGCGGCTTGAACCATCCGCCGTCGTCCTCGCCGGAAATGCCGTTGTCGGCCGACATAGTGGTCGGAGCGTCCATTCTCTGCCTCGCCTCGAGCATCTTTCGGTCCGTCTCTGCACATCCGGAACGGAACGTGCTTGCAATTCCCCGCTCTGCCTCAGGTCTCGTGCTTCAGGTCTGTCGGCCGCCCACACTAACCACGCAGCTGAACCTATTTAGGGTGGGCAAGACAAAGATGTGACATTGTCCGCAGTTCCCGTCGACGCAGCATGCCAGTCACGGCTCCCGCATCGGACAAAGACCAGGAAGCCCGACCATCCGAACCCCGTTTGTGATTAGGCTGCATCTCCCCATGCCTTGGGCCGGGAAGGCCCGGGAAGCTCACGGGAGCAAAGCGGAGTCGACCCTACTGACGGTAGCGGGGCACACAAGCCCCCTCGGTTGCTTGACCACCCCCCGCGGTCCCGCCCGCTCTGCGGCCATTGCGGATCTGAAACCCGGGCTGCACCAGTTCGTACGCCTCACACAAGTCCCCGCCGTCGTATGCGTGCACGGCCAGGCCGGACACGTGGTGATCTGCGTTGATGGCCACAGAGAGCGGCACGGCCGCGAAGATCGCGGCGTCCGACATCGAATCCCCGTAAGCGACGCAGTCATCCCGAAGCACTCCGAACTCTTCACAAAGCCTGTCCGCGATCTTCACTTTGGCGGCCGCAGTCAAAATACCCGCCCGCTCCACCGGAGCGGTGAACGGCACAGCCGGCCACCGCGAACCGTGAGCGGCATGCGCCCCCAGGCCAGAAGACGCTTCACGAAAAAGTCCGGCGACAGCGAAACAACCGCGCAGTACTCACCGCGTGCGCGGATGTCCGCCCACACCTCCTCGATACCCGACAGCCACGGCGCCTCCTCGAACGCCGCTGCCACCTGCGCCTCGGTGAGATGAGCCCACAGCTCCCTGGCCCGCACCGCGAACTCGTCCGGCGCCAGGCCCCGCAGCAGGAACCCACGCTCCAGCTCAGCGATCTCGGCATCCACACCCAGCTGCCGGGAGATCTCCACAGCCGCCGCGGAGCCCCGCATCAGTGTCCCGTCGAGGTCAAAGAGGTGAAGTCTCGTCATGTACGCCGAGGCTAGTACGCGTGGTTACTCCCCCTGCCGGACGCCGGACCGGCCCCTCACCAGGCACCGTGTTTCACGTGAAACCACTCTCCCGCCCCGCCCGCCGGGCCCTCCTCGTGACGCACGTAGCGGCCTCCGCGGGCTGGCTCGGCCTCACGGTCGGCCTCCTCGCCCTCGGACTCACCGCCTACACGGCCGGCTCCCCAGCCCTCACGCAGGCCGCGTACACCTCCATGAACATTTTCAGCGACTGGCTTCTCGCCCCGGCCGCGCTGCTATCGCTCGTCTCCGGACTCGCGCTGTCCCTCGGAACGTCCTGGGGTCTGGCACGCCACTGGTGGGTCTGGGTGAAGTTCTGGCTGACCCTGATCACCGCAGCAGGGACGATCTTCGCGCTGCGCCCGGAAATCAGCGCCGCCGCAGCCCTGGGCATCCCCGACAGCAGCCTGGTCGCCGCCCCCGTCGTCGCCTCCAGCGCCTACCTCTTCATGACCGCGATCTCCGTACTCAAGCCCTGGGGACTCACCCGCCGCGGAAAGCGCCTGCGCGCCGCCGACTCAGCGCGTAAAGCAGTGGACGCACGATCCGTGCGTCAGCCAGCCTGACCCTCATGCCGACCCCCTCGCCGAACTGCCGATCCGCCGCCTGACGCCGAACGATCTCACCGCCTGCGCCGACCTGTCAGAGGCAAGAGGCTGGTCCCGCCAGGAGCACAGGTGGGCGCTCCTGCTGGCCGCCGGCACAGGTCACGGCATCGACGCACCATGCGGAAAGGAACTCGCCGCCGCAAGCGTCGTCACGACCTACGGCTCCCACTCACCCGACGACGCGTCCGAGCCTCGCGGTCTCGCGGCGATCGGGATGGTCCTCGTCGCGGAACGCCACGCACGACAGGGCGTCGGCCGCCGCCTGATGCAGTACCTCATCAATGGGGCCGGCAACACCCCGCTCGCCCTGTACGCCACCCCAGCCGGCCGCCCTCTCTACGAACAACTCGGCTTCGCGGTGACTGGGCGCGTCGAGACGGTCCAAGGCCACTTCCGCCCCCACGTCCCACCGCCCGGCCCCGCAACCCGCCCCGCCACCGCCAACGACCTGCCTGCCATCCTGCGCCTGGACGTCGAGGTCTTCGGCCTGGACCGCACCCACATGCTCACCAGGCTCCCCGCGTTCGCCGACCAGCTCCGGATCGCGCAGGACGAGCACGGCATCGCCGGGTACGCCGCCGCCTGGCCCCATGGCCAGACTCACGTCGTGGGCCCACTGATCGCCAAGGACACCGAAACCGCCAAGGCCCTGATCGCCTCCCTCGCCGCCGGGACGGACCACGCGCTGCGCACCGACATCGACGTACGCCACGAAGAGCTGCTGACCTGGGTGAAGAAGCACGGCCTGGAGCCTGTCGCCTTCAACGATGTGATGACGTACAAGGCAGCGCCGCTGCCCGGCGACTGGACCCGCCGCTTCGCCCCTCTGACGGTCGCGACGGGCTGAGGCCCCTGCCTTCACCGTCGGACGCCTACAGGGGCAGCGGCCGCCTCACGCGCCGACCCGGTGACCACCCGGCTGATCAAAGCGCCCGTAATCTTCGCTCCATGAGCGACCTCGAAATACGCCCAGCAGCCGCCGACGACCTTCCGGCCATCGTGGCGATGCTCGCCGACGATCCGCTCGGCGCCCAACGCGAATCTCCGGACGACCTAGCCCCGTACACCACGGCCCTCGGCCGGCTCGCCGACGACCCGAATCAGCACGTGGTCGTCGCCGTACGCAACGGCCAGGTCGTCGGCACCCTCCAGCTCACTCTCATCCCCGGCCTTTCCCGGCGCGGCGCCACCCGCTCCGTCATCGAGGGCGTACGCATCCACGCCGATGAGCGTGGCAGCGGCCTCGGCACCCAGCTCATCGAGTGGGCCGTCGACGAATCCCGACGTCAGAACTGCCGGCTGGTCCAGTTGACCTCGGACACCACCCGCACCGACACCCACCGCTTCTACGAGCGGCTCGGCTTCGAGGCCTCGCATGTTGGGTTCAAGATGAGTATCTGAAGACCGTTTCCTTGTCCGATTCGTGCTCGACGAGGTCAAGGCGCTGTCACTGCTCCGGGACAGGGTGCACGTAACCCCGCGCAGCCCTACCGGCGCCCCAGCGCGACCCTGTCGGGTTTCACGTGAAACGTCACAACGCCCGCCACCCCTCGGGGTCAACACCCCCCGGCACCGCCCGCCCCGGCTCGTACGGCTCGCGCGTGAAAACGAACGACCCCACGTCCAGATGGCTCACCGCGCCGTCCTCCCGACGCACCACGCGGAGCGTCTCCCCCGCGTAGTAGCCATTAAGGCCCTTCCAACTGCCGTCCTGCCGGGCGGCGAAGCGCGAACGTCGGCCGTTGCCCCGTAGCGGCTCCAGCTCCAGGCCTCGGTCCGCGACAAGCGTCAGAGCGTACGCATACGTGCCCCAGAACCAGGGCCCCGTCAGTGCGAGCAGCTCCTGGTCGACCTCGGGCAGCGGCCGCCAGGCGTCCGGGATGCGCGGCTCCGCCTCGGCCACGATGCGAATCAGATCGGCGGCTACCGACGCCGCCGGCAGCCCTGACGTGGCGTTGGCCAGCGCGACCGCCGCCACGCCGTCCACCACACTCACCCACAGTCCCGCGACAAACCCCGGCAGCGAGCCCGTGTGCCCCACCAAGGTGCGGCCCTCATGCTCGACGACTTGCAGCCCCAGCCCGTATCCACCCGCCGCATCACCAGGGCCGGCGGGGGCCGACGGCACCCGCATTTCCCGCACCGAACCGGCGCTCAGCACCCGCTCGTCGCCTGCGGCAAGAAAGGCGGCGAACCGGCAGAGGTCTGCCGCCGTCGACCAGAGCTGCCCGGCCGGAGCCATCAGGCCCAAGTCCACAGCCGGTTCGGGCAGCAACACATCGGCCCACGGATGCACCGCCCAACCACCCGCGTGCGGAGCCAACGGCTGGGTACTCGTACGGCGCATGCCCAGCGGCTCCAGAAGCTCGCGCCGCAACACCTCCGCCCAGGCCTCTCCGCGCACCGCCTCAATGAGCCGGCCGAGCACGGTGTAGCCAGGGTTGGAGTAGTGGAACACCCGGCCGGCCGGATGCATCCGGGCCCCGTCACCCAGCACATCGGCCAGGTCGGGCCGGAGCGTCCCCGCGGTCCGCTCCCACCACGGCCCCGGCGTCTCCGCCGCCAGTCCAGCGGTATGGCTGAGCAACTGAGCAATGGTCACCTCGCCCACCCCGGTGCCCGATAGGTGCTTCTCCAGCGGATCACTCAGATCCAACAGGCCCTCGTCGCGCAGCCGCAACACCAGTACGGCAGTGAACGTCTTGGTGATCGAACCGATCCGGTACTGCGTGTCCCCGTCCGGCGCGTGCCCCTCGACCGAGGTACGGGACCCCGTCCAAACCGTCCGTCCCTCACGCAGCACCGCGGCGACGCACGACGGCGCGCGCCCCTCGGTCTGTGCGACGGCAACACGGTGCAGCAAGGCACGTCGCGTACTGGGAAGCAGCTCTTCAAGCGGTGAAGTCATGGTCAACACCTACCTGCACGGCCCAGCCCCGTCGACCGCATTCGCAGGTTTCCCAAACCTGACTCAGCACCAGATTCTGTGACCCGCGATTTCACGTGCTTCGAGCGCGGCGTGCCCGACAAACCCGTCCGAGGTGAACACCTCGTCCCAGTAGTCGGTGATCCGGTCGGTCATTTCATGGTGGTGTGTGCCGTTTTACGTCATGTAGGGTCTCAGCTTCTCTGTCAGGTGGGGGTCTGTACGGTCTCCGGTGTAATTGATGATCAAGGAAGAGACATCAAGTGACTGACACCGTGACCGAGTGTGTGGCCGCCGGCGACCAGGCGGAGCCGTCGTTGGAGACCCCGACGGTCGAGCAGAAGCTCATTGACCAGCTCGTCGAGCAGGCCCGGAGCAAGGGGCTGCGGCTGACTGGCGAGGGCGGGCTGCTGCAGCAGTTGACCAAGACGGTTCTGGAGTCCGCCCTGGAGGGCGAGATCACCGACCATCTCGGCTACGACAAGCACGACCCGGCGGGCAAGGACGGTGGCAACAGCCGCAATGGCACCCGTTCCAAGACCGTGCTGACCGACATCGGCCCGGTCGAGATCGACGTTCCCCGCGACCGCGAGGGGTCCTTCGAGTCGGCCATCGTCAAGAAGCGGCAGCGCCGGCTGACCGGCGTCGACGAGATGGTGCTCTCGCTGTCCGCGAAGGGCCTCACACACGGGGAGATCTCCGCGCACCTGGCCGAGGTCTACGGCGCCAACGTGTCCAAGACGACCATCACCACGATCACCGACAAGGTGATGGACGGCATGGCGGAATGGCAGAACAGGCCGCTTGACCGTGTCTACCCCGTCGTCTTCATTGACGCTATCAACGTGAAGATTCGCGATGGCCAAGTAGCGAACAGGCCGATCTACGTGGCTCTGGCGGTCACTGCCGAAGGGCACCGGGACATCCTCGGGCTGTGGGCCGGCGACGGCGGCGAAGGCGCGAAACACTGGCTGCGGGTGCTGTCGGAACTGAAGAACAGAGGCGTCGAAGACGTCCTCATGCTGGTCTGCGACGGACTGAAGGGGCTGCCCAACGCGGTCGGCGAAGTCTGGCCCCGTACCGTTGTGCAAACGTGTGTGGTTCACCTCTTGCGGGCGTCGTTCAGGTACGCGGCCCGCCAGGACTGGGACAAAATCGCGAAGGCGTTGAAGCCGGTCTATACCGCGCCGAGCGAGGACGCGGCCACGACGCAGTTCCTGGAGTTCGCCGAGGTCTGGGGGAAGAAGTATCCGGCGATCGTCCGTCTCTGGGAGTCGAGTTGGGCAGAGTCCACGCCTTTCCTCCAGTTTGATGCGGAAATACGTCGCATTGTGTGCACGACCAACAGCATCGAGAGCGTCAACGCCCGCATCCGCAAGGCCGTCCGCTCCCGCGGGCACTTCCCCACGGAGCAGGCCGCCCTCAAATGCGTCTACATGGCCGTCATGAGCCTCGACCCCACCGGCGCCGGCCGCAAACGCTGGACTATGCGCTGGAAGGGTGCGATGAACGCCTTCGACATTGCCTTCGACGGCCGCCTCACTGCAGGTCAACTCTAGCCACACCAAACCCAGTTACACCTTTGACTGGACAGACCCGCCTGGCCCGGCACCCTGGATCTCGTCCAAGAGCTCCAGGCTGAACAGCCAGTCCCTGCGGTAGCCCGCCAGGAACCGAATGTTCTCCAACTCCACCTCCGGCGGCTCACTCCAGACCTCGTACTGCCATCCCCGCGCCTCCACCACGCGTCGAGTCCAGCCGAAGGTGAAAGCGACTTCGGACTTGGACAACCGGCGGAACGGCTTGACGTCCACGACCACAGGGCCCTGCTCGGTGACCAGTAGGTAGTCCGGGATGTGCTTGCAGGCTCTCCCCTCCAGCTCGGCCTTCAGCAAGAAAGGCTGAGCCCCGATGTACCGCACGGCGGGGTCAAAGTCGGCGAAGAGCAGTCGCGTCAGTTCAAGGCGTGACTCATAGATCACGTGGTCGCGCATCGTCGCGGACCAGTAGGTACCGGAGTAGTGCCTCTGCCCCTTGTACCAACGGAACGTTCGCCAAGGCACAGCCGACTGTAGGAAGTCGGCAGATACGGCATCCCAAGATCGGTCCTCGACGGCTTCGCCACCTCGGCGACGAACGCTCACAGTCGTATCGGTACGGCTCATCGTGCACCCCCAGCCTCCGAGCGATTGCCCGTAAAGCCAAGGTGCCAGCATCCGTTCATAAGCGGTTCGGGTCAGGTCGCGGATCGCCCAAACGAGTGAGCGGCCTGACCTGCCAGTCTCAGAACTGTGGCCAATCTGCCATCGCTTGGCCATCGGTCCTGAGATTTGGCCACGAAATTTGAGACCCTACAACATCGCGCGGGATCACGTCTGCGCCATGTCCACGAAGCGCGAATAGTGCCCCTGGAACGCCACCGTGATCGTCGCCGTAGGCCCGTTACGGTGCTTGGCCACCATCAGGTCCGCCTCACCCGCGCGCGGGGACTCCTTCTCGTAGGCGTCCTCACGGTGCAGCAGGATGACCATGTCCGCGTCCTGCTCGATCGACCCGGACTCACGCAGGTCGGACACCATCGGCTTCTTGTCCGTACGCTGCTCCGGCCCACGGTTCAGCTGCGACAGCGCGATGACCGGCAGTTCCAACTCCTTCGCCAGCAGCTTGAGATTTCGCGACATGTCCGAGACCTCTTGCTGCCGACTCTCCGCCCGCTTCGAACCACCCGACTGCATCAGCTGCAGATAGTCGATGATCACCAGCTTCAGATCACTGCGCTGCTTGAGCCGACGGCACTTCGCGCGGATCTCCATCATCGACAGGTTCGGCGAATCGTCGATGTACAGCGGCGCCTGCGAGACGTCCGGCATCCGCCGTGCCAGCCGCGTCCAGTCCTCATCCGTCAGCGTCCCGGACCGCATGTGGTGCAGCGCGACGCGCGCCTCCGCCGACAGCAGACGCATCGCGATCTCGTTGCGGCCCATTTCGAGCGAAAAAATCACGCTGGGCAGGTTGTTCTTGATCGAGCAGGCCCGCGCGAAGTCCAGCGCCAGCGTCGACTTGCCCATAGCGGGACGGGCGGCGATGACGATCATCTGTCCGGGATGGAGACCGTTGGTCAGCGAATCGAAGTCGGCGAAACCCGTCGGCACACCCGTCATCTCACCCGTACGGGACCCGATCGCCTCGATCTCGTCGAGGGCGCCCTCCATGATGTCGCCGAGCGGAAGGTAATCCTCGCTCGTGCGCTGCTCGGTGACGGCGTAGATCTCGGCCTGCGCAGAGTTGACGATGTCGTCGACGTCCCCGTCGGCCGCGTATCCCATCTGAGTGATCTTCGTGCCCGCCTCGACGAGCCGGCGCAGCACCGCCCGCTCGTGGACGATCTCCGCGTAGTACTCCGCGTTGGCCGCGGTCGGCACGGTCTGCACAAGGGTGTGCAGATAGGAAGCGCCGCCGACCTTGGTGATCTCACCCCGCTTGGTGAGCTCGGCACCGACGGTGATGGGGTCGGCGGGCTCACCCTTGGCGTACAGGTCGAGGATCGCGGTGTAGATCGTCTCGTGCGCGGGACGGTAGAAATCGTGCCCTTTGAGGACCTCCACCACGTCGGCGATGGCGTCCTTCGACAGCAGCATTCCGCCGAGAACGGACTGCTCGGCGTCCATGTCCTGCGGCGGCACCCGCTCGAAGGCCGGTGAGCCCCCCTCCCAGCCACCACCCTCGCCACCACGGTCGTGCTGTTCCTCGCGGCCACCACGACGCTCGCCGCCTCCGCCGCGACCTTCGCCGGCGCGCCGACGGGAAGGCAGACGGTCACCTGGACCGCTGTCGGCCCAGGGGTCGTCCAATGGCTCGGAAATGCTCACCGGGCCACCTCCTCCCGTCCGCATCGCGGACCTCGCTGTGCCACTCTTTCTTACGGCACGGCTCTGACAAATGAGACGCCCGACTCCGGTTCCGGCGCGTCAGGTTCGAGTGGTTCGGAGCCGAAACGGAAAGCGGGCGCCGCACCACGGTAGGCCCGCGGGCACCTTCAGCCAATCTGGTTATCCACAGGCCGTGTGGACGAAAGACCAGTTGCTGTGGAGAACTCCACCGATCCTGTGCACGGAGCGGGGGACAGTGCTGTGGACAAAATCATAGGACCCCCTCCTTCAACCACCTGACCTGCACTTTCTTCGTCCACCGGCTGTGGGGGAGAAAAACATTTGCCGCTGCCTCATGATCAGGACGGACGGCCCACATGTGAGCCCTGACAGCCCTCCATGGTAAGGGTCATAAGTGCCTTGCATCTCTTACCTGTGGAAGATTAGATTGTCCCCATGACACAGGCCCCCACGGCAGCGAAGACCAGCCGACGCCGACACGACCGGGAGATCGTCGCGCTCGCCCTGCCCGCGTTCGGGGCCCTGGTCGCCGAGCCTCTCTTCGTGATGGTCGACAGTGCCGTCGTCGGGCATCTCGGCACCCCGCAGTTGGCCGGACTCGGCGTAGCCGCACCGCTCCTGATGACGGCTGTGAGCGTCTTCGTCTTCCTTGCCTACGCCACCACTGCGGCTGTCTCCCGCCGGGTGGGCGCCGGTGACCTCGCGTCCGCCATCCGCCAGGGCATGGATGGCATCTGGCTCGCCCTGCTCCTCGGCGCGGCCGTGATCGCAGCCGTCTTGCCCGCCGCTCCCTGGCTCGTCGAGGCGTTCGGCGCCTCCGACACGGCGGCGCCCTACGCCATCACCTACCTGCGGATCTCCAGCCTCGGCATCCCGGCGATGCTCGTCGTCCTCGCGGCCACCGGCGTCCTGCGCGGACTCCAGGACACCAGGACACCGCTCTACGTCGCCATCGGCGGATTCGCCGCGAACGCGGCATTGAACGTGGGCCTGGTGTACGGCGCAGGGCTCGGCATCGCCGGATCCGCCTGGGGCACAGTGATCGCCCAGTGCGCGATGGCCGCCGCCTACCTCGTGGTGGTCGTACGGGGCGCCAGGAAGCACGGTGCGTCGCTGCGCCCCGACGCTTCGGGGATGCGTGCCTGCGCGCAGGCAGGCGCACCCCTACTCGTTCGCACTCTCTCGCTGCGGGCTGTACTGCTGATCGCTACGGCGGTGGCCGCGCGTCTCGGCGACGCGGATGTCGCGGCGCACCAGATCCTTCTGTCTCTGTGGAGTCTGCTGGCTTTCGCCCTCGACGCCATCGCCATCGCCGGTCAGGCGATCATCGGGCGCTATCTGGGGGCGGGTGACGCCAAGGGCGCACAGGAAGCGAGCCGGCGGATGGTGCAGTGGGGCATCGTGTCCGGCGTGGTGCTCGGGGTGCTGGTCGCGGTGTCGCGGGTGTGGCTCATTCCGCTGTTCTCGGGCGATCCGGCGGTGCAGGGCGCCCTATTGCCCGCGCTGTTGGTGGTGGCGGTCTGCCAGCCGATTTCCGGGATCGTTTTCGTGCTGGACGGGGTGTTGATGGGTGCGGGCGACGGGCCTTATCTGGCCTGGGCCATGCTGGCAACCCTGGTGGTGTTCGCTCCGGTGGCGGTGCTGGTGCCGATCTTCGGCGGCGGACTGACCGCTCTGTGGTGGGCGATGACACTGATGATGGCGGTGCGGATGGCGACGCTGTGGCTGCGTGCCCGCTCGGGGCGCTGGATCGTCACGGGCGCCACTCGCTGAACCGCCTCGATGTTTCACGTGAAACCCAACACGTGAAACCCAGCACGTGAAAACCCAGGCCCGAACGCATGTAGGGCCGCACCCGGTGGGGTGCGGCCCTACATGCTGCTGACTGCTCAGCGCTGTGCAGCGCTTAGGCGGCGACGACCTCGACGCCCAGGTTCGCGGCGACCTCGGCGTGCAGACGCACGGAGACCTGGTGCGCACCAAGGGTCTTGATCGGGGCGCCCAGCTCGACGCGGCGCTTGTCGACCTCGGGGCCACCGGCGGCCTTGATCGCCGTAGCGACGTCGGCAGGGGTGACGGAGCCGAAGAGGCGGCCGGCGTCGCCGGAGCGAACGGCCAGGCGCACCTTCACGCCTTCGAGCTTGGCCTTGATCTCGTTGGCCTGCTCGATGGTGGCGATCTCGTGGATCTTGCGGGCGCGGCGGATCTGCGCCACGTCCTTCTCGCCACCCTTGGTCCAGCGGATCGCGAAACCACGCGGGACCAGGTAGTTGCGAGCGTAGCCGTCCTTGACGTCGACGACGTCGCCGGCCGTGCCGAGGCCAGAGACCTCGTGGGTAAGGATGATCTTCATTTTTCGGTCACCCTTCCCTTATCGCGCGGTGGACGTGTAGGGCAGCAGCGCCATCTCACGGCTGTTCTTGACTGCCGTGGCGACGTCACGCTGGTGCTGCGTGCAGTTGCCGGTCACGCGGCGGGCACGGATCTTGCCGCGGTCGGAAATGAACTTCCGCAGCATGTTCGTGTCCTTGTAGTCCACGTACGTGACCTTGTCCTTGCAGAATGCGCAGACCTTCTTCTTAGGCTTGCGCACAGGCGGCTTCGCCATGGTGTTTCTCCTGTGTGATCAAGAAGTGGGGTACGGGCCCGCCCTAGAAGGGGGGCTCGTCCGAGTAGCCGCCGCCGGCGGAACCGCCGGAGCTTCCGCCCCAGCTGCCGCCGCCCTGCTGCTGACCGCCGCCGGCCGGTGCACTGCTGGCCCAGGGGTCGTCGGCGGGTGCGCCGCCGCCCTGCTGCTGAGCGCCGCCGCTGGGGGTTCCGCCCCAGTTGCCGCCGCCCTGCTGGCCGCCACCGCCGCCGCCGTATCCACCCTGGCCGCCGCGACCGGTGGTCTTGGTGACCTTGGCCGTGGCTGTCTTGAGGCTGGGGCCGACTTCCTCGACGTCCAGCTCGTAGACCGTGCGCTTGACGCCCTCGCGGTCTTCGTAGGACCGCTGCTTGAGCCGGCCCTGCACGACGACGCGCATGCCTCGCGTAAGCGACTCTGCGACGTTCTCCGCCGCCTGACGCCAGACCGAGCAGGTGAGGAACAGGCCTTCGCCGTCCTTCCACTCATTGGTCTGCTTGTCGAAGATGCGGGGAGTGGACGCGACACGGAACTTCGCGACCGCCGCACCGGACGGGGTGAAGCGCAGCTCGGGGTCGTCGACGAGATTGCCGACGACCGTGATGACGGTCTCGCCTGCCATGGGTGAACCTCTCGGCGGGATTGCTGCTGGCTGCTTGTGGCTACTCGGACCCGATTACCGCTGAGCTGGAGAGCTCAGTGGGTTTCGGGGCGGAGGACCTTGGTCCGGAGGACCGACTCGTTCAGGTTCATCTGTCGGTCGAGCTCCTTGACGACCGCAGGCTCGGCCTGCAGGTCGATGACCGAGTAGATGCCCTCGGGCTTCTTCTTGATCTCGTAGGACAGACGACGACGGCCCCAGGTGTCGACCTTCTCGACCTTTCCGTTGCCCTCACGGACAACGGAGAGGAAGTTCTCGATCAACGGGGAGACAGCGCGCTCCTCGAGATCGGGGTCGAGGATGACCATCACTTCGTAGTGACGCATGTGGAACCCACCTCCTTTGGACTCAGCGGCCACGGTCGTTCCGTGGCAGGAGGGTCGTGATGCGTACGCAACGGTATCGGCCGCCACTGACAAGCCGCTGTCTCCGGAAGATCTCCGGGAGGAAGGGGCTGGATTCGCGGCATGGGCAGACACCGGTGCAGACCGTACAGACTACCTGCTCACCCGCTTCGGGTTGAAATCCGGCTGCCAGGGGCCACAATCAGTACACATCGGGTGTGTGCGGCGTCACGGTCGCCGCCTTCCGTCTGGAGGTGTCCCATGGCTCAGGCAATGCGACGAAGCTCCCCGTCTCCGATCGGGATCTTCGGTACGGACGGCAAACCTCATCCGCTCCAGGACACGCTGGTCGCGGTGACGGTGGTGCTGGGTGCGGTCGCGTTCGTCACGGCGATGTTCCACAGCCTGCATCTGCTGAGTTCGTGGGCGGGCCTGGTGGGCGTCCTGACGGGTGCGTACGGCCAGTTCATCTCCGTCACCACCCGGGAGCGCTTCCTGCTGATCGTCGGTCTGGGCGCGTCAGCGGTCGGTTTCTTTCTCGGCATGGCGCACGGCGGACTGTTCGGCGGCGTGCTGGGCTAGCACTGGGCCAGCACTGCCTGTCACACCCTGGTTGTCACCCCCTGGTGGGTCCGATGCGAGGACCGGCCCAGACGGGGCGCTCCCTTGGCGCAGTAGGCTTCGGCGCGAGAGCCGGAGCCCCTGACCCCATGGGGACACACCTGCCGAGGAGCGCCCCGCATGAGCCTGACCCTGAGGACCATCAGCCGAGAGCAGCATCTGGCTTATATCCAGAGCCTGCCCGCGGCCAGCCACATGCAGGTCCCGGCGTGGGCTGACGTCAAGGCGGAGTGGCGGTCGGAAAGCCTCGGCTGGTTCGACAAGGGCGGTGAACTGGTGGGTGCGGGGCTGGTGCTGTACCGCCAGCTGCCGAAGATCAAGCGTTATCTGGCGTACCTGCCCGAGGGCCCCGTGATCAACTGGTTCGCGCCGAACCTCGACGAGTGGATGCGGCCGATGCTGGCGCATTTGAAGCAGCAGGGCGCGTTCTCGGTCAAGATGGGCCCTCCCGTGGTGATCCGCCGCTGGGATTCAGCGGCGATCAAGTCGGGGATCCAGGATCCGGACGTGAAGCGGCTGCGGGACGTCGAGGCGACGCACATCGAGCCGCGAGCCTTCGAAGTGGCGGACCGGCTGCGGAAGATGGGATGGCAGCAGGGCGAGGACGGCGGGGCCGGTTTCGGCGACGTACAGCCTCGCTATGTGTTCCAGGTGCCGCTGGCGAACCGTTCGCTGGAGGATGTCCACAAGGGCTTCAACCAGCTGTGGCGGCGCAACATCAAGAAGGCCGAGAAGGCCGGTGTCGAGGTCGTCCAGGGCAGCTACGAGGAGCTGGACGAGTGGCAGCGGCTGTACGAGATCACCGCTGAGCGCGATCACTTCCGGCCGCGTCCGCTCTCGTACTTCCAGCGCATGTGGTCGGCGCTCAACTCCGAGGACCCCAACCGGATGCGCCTGTACTTCGCGCGTCACGAGGGCGAGAACGTGGCGGCGGCGACGATGCTGATCGTCGGCGGTCACGTCTGGTACTCGTACGGCGCCTCCGCGAACCACAAGCGTGAGGTCAGGCCGTCGAACGCGATGCAGTGGCGGATGCTGCGCGATGCCTATGCGATGGGTGCGACGGTCTATGACCTGCGGGGGATCAGTGACTCGCTGGACGAGACCGATCACCTTTTCGGCCTGATCCAGTTCAAGGTGGGTACGGGTGGCCAGGCAGCCGAGTACCTGGGCGAGTGGGACTTCCCGCTGAACAAGCTGCTGCACAAGGCGCTCGACATCTACATGTCGCGCCGCTGACCAGGCCGGGTCCTGCGTCTCGCAGGGCCCGCACTTGTCGTTCTCAGCCTGCGTGCACTCGCTTTTCTCCCCGTTCCTCTTCATATCTCCCTGATACACCGCAGCCACGAGAAAGGTTCCGGACCGGCCATGGCGCTCACCCTCTACGTCGACACCGCGCGCTGGCGGGCGCACCAGAAGTCCGTACTCGATCAGTTCCCGGGAATCGTGCCGGTCTGCAAGGGCAACGGCTACGGATTCGGCCACGAGCGGCTCGCCGACGAGGCGACCCGTTTCGGCTCGGACATCCTGGCCGTCGGCACGACCTACGAAGCGGCCCGCATCAAGGACTGGTTCGGCGGTGACCTGCTGGTCCTGACGCCGTTCCGGCGTGGTGAGGAACCGGTTCCGCTGCCGGACCGGGTGATCCGCTCGGTGTCATCGGTCGACGGGGTGCATGCCCTGGTCGGCGCCCGCGTCGTCATCGAGTGCATGAGCTCGATGAAGCGTCACGGCGTGAAGGAGGAGGAGCTGGCGCAGCTCCACGCGGCGATCGAGGACGTACGCCTGGAAGGTTTCGCCCTGCACCTGCCGCTGGACCGTACGGACGGTTCGGACGCGGTTGAGGAGGTCATCGGGTGGATGGACCGGTTGCGGGCGGCGCGTCTTCCGCTGCACACGATGTTCGTGAGCCATCTGAAGGCGGAGGAACTGGCGCGGCTGCAGCAGCAGTTCCCGCAGACTCGTTTCCGTGCGCGCATAGGGACCCGGCTCTGGCTGGGCGACCATGAGGCGACGGAGTACCGGGGCTCGGTGCTGGATGTGACCGGGGTGTCCAAGGGCGACCGTTTCGGCTACCGCCAGCAGAAGGCGGCGTCGGACGGCTGGCTGGTCGTGGTGGCCGGCGGTACGTCGCACGGTGTCGGCCTGGAGGCGCCCAAGGCGCTGCACGGTGTGATGCCGCGTGCCAAGGGTGTGGCGCGTGCGGGTCTGGCGACGGTGAACCGCAACCTGGCGCCGTTCGTGTGGGCGGGCAAGCAGCGCTGGTTCGCCGAGCCGCCGCACATGCAGGTGTCGATTCTGTTCGTCCCCTCGGACGCGCAGGAGCCGAAGGTGGGCGAGGAACTGGTGGCTCATCTGCGCCACACGACGACGCAGTACGACCGGATCGTCGACCGCTGACCGGCCGTCCGCGCGTGACCAAGCCGTCCGCGCGGCGACGTTCGGGGATCAGTTCTTGAGTGTGGTCGTCGAGCCCCATTCGACCCGCGGCCCTTCGAAGTGGTGGGCGGCGTGCCGTGGCGGGTGCGCGGCCTTGCCCAGGGCGAAGGTGTCCTCGGCCCCGTCGAGGACACCGCCCGAGGGGTCGTCCGAGCCGTCCCGGCGTACGGAGTCCCGCTCCGGCATGAGGATGTCGCGTACGACGACGGCGCACAGGTAGAGCGTGGCCAGCAGGTGCAGCGCGATGGCGAGCTGGTAGCCCTCGGCGGGCAGCCCGCGCTGCGTGTCGCCGCTCGTGGTGTACGCGAGGTACATCCAGATCCCCAGGTAGTACATGACCTCGCAGGCCTGCCAGATCAGGAAGTCGCGCCAGCGCGGCCTGGCGAGGGCCGCGAGGGGGATGAGCCACAGGACGTACTGCGGCGAGTAGACCTTGTTGGTCAGGATGAACGCGGCGACGACGAGGAAGGCCAGCTGCGCGAATCGCGGCCGGCGGGGGGCGGTGAGGGTGAGCAGCCCGATGCCGGCGCACAGCAGGATCATCAGCAGGGTGGCGTAGGTGTTGACGGATTCGACGTCCAGGGTCGTGCCAGTGCGCTGGGTGATGATCAGCCAGAACGAGCCGAAGTCGACCGACCGTTCCTGGCTGAAGGTGTAGAACTTCTTCCACCCCTCGGGGGCGAAGAGCATGACGGGCAGGTTCACCACGAGCCAGGCGCCCGCGGCACCGAGCAGTGCGGCCCCGTACTCCCGGTACTTCCCGGCTCTCCAGCACAGCACGAGCAGCGGTCCGAGCAGCAGCACCGGGTAGAGCTTCGCAGCCGTGGCGAGCCCGATGAGGATGCCGAAGGTCAGCGACCGCCCACGCGACCACATGAGCATCGCGGCCGCGGTGAGGGCGACGGCCAGCAGGTCCCAGTTGATGGTGGCGGTGAGGGCGGCGGCCGGTGCGAGGGCGACGAGCAGGGCGTCCCAGGGGCGCCTGCGGTGCGTGCGGGCGACGCAGACGGCGGTGACGGCGGCGCAGATCATCAGCATGCCGGCGTTGACCATCCAGTACACCTGTTCGCGGTCCTGTACGGAGCCGTCGAAGGGCATGGTCAGCCAGGCCGCCACCTGCATGAACAGGCCGGTCAGCACGGGGTATTCGAGGAACTGCATGTCGCCGCTCAGGCGGTCGAAGTACGGCACGAGCCCGTCGGCGAATCCGCGCCCGAGATAGAGGTGTGGGATGTCGGAGTAGCAGGCGTGCGTGTACTGCGAACTGGTGCCGCGGAACCAGGCCCGCTCGTAGCAGGGGATCTTCTGCACCATGCCGAGCGCGAACATGCCGATGGCGACCAGGGCGATGACGCGCACCGGAGTGAGCGGCCCGGTGCCCGGACCGGCCCAACGGCCGGCCGGTCCGCCGATCAGCTCGCTGCCCGCCGCGGCGACCTCGTCCTGCTGCGTGGGCCGTACTGCGGGCCGGTCCTCGTGCACGCTCGTCATGGGGGTCATCCTGCCGTACGTGGCTGTGCGTACGGCGAGGGCCGCCGCACCGGGGTGCGACGGCCCTCGTCGGGGGTTGGCGGGGCGGTGTCAGTCGGCGTCGCCGTCGCCTCCGCCGAACAGTCCGCCGTCGCTGTTGTTGCCGCCGCCGCCCGGCCCGCCGCCGTTGGTATTGCCGCCGTCGGTCGTGGTGCCGCCGGTGTCGGTACCGCCGGTATCCGTACCACCCGTGTCGGTGCCGCCGGTATCCGTACCACCCGTGTCGGTACCGCCGGTATCCGTACCACCGGCATCTGTGCCGCCGGTATCCGTACCACCGTTGCTTTTGCCGCCGGTGGTGTCCCCGCAGGCCCAGTCGAAGGGGCCGCAGGTCGTGGGGGTCTCGCTCGGCGTCGCGGACGGGGAAGGGGTCTTCGAAGGCGTCTCGGACGGGGTCTCGGACGGCTTCTCGGACGGGGTGGGGCTGGTGGGCGTCGGGATGATCGGCGCGGGAGTGGGGCTGGGCGCTCCGTTGGCGTCGGCCTTCTCACCGATCGGTCCGGCCTTGGGGAACGGCGTGGGGGGCTGGCCCTGGAGCGCGTCGCGCATGTAGTTCGTCCATACCTCGGCGGGGATGTCACCACCGTGGATGGACGGGACTCCGCCGGTGCCGTTCATGGAGAGCAGCTTGCGCGACTCCGGGTCCGTACGGAACAGGGTGACCGCCGTCGACAGCTGCGGGGTGTAGCCGACGAACCACGCCGACTTGTTCTTGTCGGTGGTACCGGTCTTGCCTGCGGCGGGGCGGCCCAGCTGCTTGGCCTTGGTACCGGTGCCGTTCTGGACGACGTTCTCGAGGATCTCGGTGACGTTGTCCGCGACGTCGTTGTCCATCGGCTGGCTGGGCTTCGGCTTGTCGAAGCCGCCCTGCGTTTCGCCGTTGCGCACGACCTTCACGACGGAGTACGGCTCGACGTGCTTGCCTGAGGCGGCAAAGGTCGCGTAGGAGTCGGCCATGCGGATCGCGCTCGGAGTGGAGGTGCCGAGCGAGAAGGACGCATTGTCGTTCGGGTCCATCGACTCTCTGAGAATCCCGGTTTCTGCCGCGGTGTCACGTACCTTCTGCAGGCCCACGTCGATGCCGAGCTGAGCGAAGGGCGTGTTGATGGAGTCCTGCATCGCTTCTTTGAGCGTGACATAGCCGTACGGCTTGGGGTTCTCGTTCTTCTGCCGGAACGGCTGGCCGTCCTTGCCCGGCATCGGCGTACCGTCCTGCTTCCTGATCACGGTGAGGTCGTTGCCGTTGTACTTGCTCATCGGGGAAAGGCCGGCGCCGTTGGTGCTCTGGGTGCCGTGCTTCATCGCCGCGGCGAGGACGTAGGGCTTCCAGGTCGATCCGACGGGGACGCCGGAGGTGTCGGCGTTGTTGGTGAAGTGCTTCTTGTCCCAACCCTTGCCGCCGTAGAGAGCGACGATCGCACCCGACTTCACATCCACCGAGGCGGAGCCGAACTGAACGAACTGATCGAGTTCGGGGCGGGACTTCGTATCGAGGAACTCCTTCTCGGTCTTCTGGACCGCCTTCTCCATCGCGGCGACCTTCCTCCTGTTGAAGGTCGTGTAGATGCGGTAGCCGCCGCGCTCGAGGTCCTCGACGCCGATCTTGGCCTGCTTGATGACGTACTTCTTGGCGATCTCGACCAGGTAGCCCTTCTGGCCGTCGAGGCCAGTGGCCTGCTCGGAGTCCCTGAGCGTGGGGAACGTCCTGTACGTGTCCCGCTCGGACTGCTGCATGCGGCCCACCTCGACCTCGCGGTTGAGAATCCACTCCCAGCGTGCCTTGACACGGGCTTCGTTCTTGTCCGGAGTGGCGTTGGTACCGATGCCACCGTCCGGGTTGTAGAGATTCGGGCCCTTGAGGAGAGCGGCCAGGAAGGCGCTCTGGTGAGGCTTCAGGTCCTTGCTGTCCTTGCCGAAGTACGCCTGGGACGCGGCCTGGATGCCGTACGCTCCGCGCCCGAAGTACGCGGTGTTGAGGTAGCCGGCAAGGATTTTGGGCTTTGTCTCCGTGGCGCCCACCTTCACCGCGATGATCAGCTCGGTGAACTTGCGCTTCAGGGTCTGATCCTGGTTGAGGTAGTTGTTCTTCACGTACTGCTGCGTGATCGTCGAACCACCCTGGGTGTCACCGCCGGTGGCCATGTTCCCCATGGCGCGGGCGATGCCCATCGGGTCGACGCCCCAGTCGTCGTCGAAGGATGCGTTCTCCGCCGCGATCACGGCGTTCTGCATCGACTCCGGGATGTCACCGATGTCGACGTTCTGGCGGTTGCGCTCGCCGCCGGTCGCGGCCAGCTGCGTCTTGTCGTCCCAGTAGAAGACGTTGTTCTGTGCCTGCGCCAACTTCTGCTCATCGGGCGTATCGACCCACGCGAAGGCCACCCCGGCGCCCGCGACCATGAGCGCGAAGAAGCCCAGGCATGTGCCGCTGACCAGCTTCCAGGACGGCACGAAGCGCCGCCACCCGTCCTTCTCGGAGCGCGGGTAGTTGATGAAGCGGTCCTCGGGCGGCGGGCCCCCGTGGCCGGCGGAGTCCGCGCCGCGGCGGCGGGAGCCACCGCTCGCGCCGCGCTGGGCGGCGCGGCGGGCTTCCGCTCTGCCGCTGTACGGGCGCTCCTCTCCGTACGAACCGGAGGGCGACCCGGTGGTGGTTTCCCGCGACGGGGCCCCCCTGCGGCCTGACGGCTGCTGGGCGGCTCGCCGGGCCGCGGCACGTCCGCCGTCCTGCGGCTGCGACGGTTTGCGACGGTGCTCGCTCATCGAACGACTACTCCTCGGGCAGGCGAGTTCGCCTGGAAGCGGCAGGTGAGTTCCGGTCCCCCCGAAGTACGGACCGGCCCGGGGGCGGGCTCATCCGTACGGCCTCGTGTGCATCCGAGACGATGACGCCCCCTGACGTCACACGGTTCCCGGTGGTCTCCATGCCGCACAGACTACGCACCGTCAAAACCCACCCAGTGCCGATGTTCACCCCAAATCAGGCAAGTTGCGTGCATCCAATTGCCAATGCGGCTCCCGATGTGACGCCGTTCACGATGGCTCCCCTTGTAGCGACGAGCCTGCCGATCTATCGTCTGGATGTATCGAGTCGATACATCAGCTCGGCATAATGAGTCGTCGGCGACCGAGGAGGCGAAGGATGAGCAGACGCTCAGGCATCCTCGAGTTCGCCGTGCTCGGCTTGCTGCGCGAGTCCCCGATGCACGGCTACGAGCTGCGCAAGCGGCTCAACACCTCGCTGGGGGTCTTCCGGGCCTTCAGCTACGGGACGCTCTACCCGTGCCTGAAGACGCTCGTGACCAGCGGCTGGTTGATCGAGGAGCCCGGGAGTGCTCCGGAAGACGCGCTCGCCGCCTCACTCGCGGGCCGCCGGGCCAAGATCGTCTACCGGTTGACGGCCGAAGGCAAGGAGCACTTCGAGGAGCTGCTCTCGCACACCGGTCCGGATTCCTGGGAGGACGAGCACTTCGCTGCCCGCTTCGCCTTTTTCGGGCAGACGGAGCGCGAGGTTCGGATGCGCGTGCTGGAGGGTCGCAGGAGCCGGCTGGAGGAGCGCCTCGAAAAGATGCGCGCATCCCTGGCCCGCACCCGCGAGCGCCTGGACGACTACACGCTTGAGCTGCAGCGGCACGGCATGGAGTCCGTGGAGCGCGAAGTGCGCTGGCTGAACGAGCTCATCGAGAGCGAGCGGGCGGGGCGGGATCAGCGACGATCCGGGCCCGGCGATTCCGCTCGGCACGACATCACATCCGGAGAGACGGACGGCCTGCCCCGGCACGGGGACGACACCCCGCCGGATCCGTCCGAGGACACCACCAATTGAGGCCCCGCACACCGCAGGGCCTCGTCGAGAACACAGGGAGCAACCGCCAATGGGTTCGGTTCGCGTAGCCATCGTCGGCGTGGGCAACTGCGCCGCCTCACTGGTGCAGGGCGTCGAGTACTACAAGGACGCCGACCCGGCGGGCAAGGTGCCGGGTCTCATGCACGTGCAGTTCGGCGACTATCACGTGAAGGACGTCGAGTTCGTCGCCGCCTTCGACGTCGACGCCAAGAAGGTCGGCCTCGACCTCGCGGACGCCATCGGCGCCAGCGAGAACAACACCATCAAGATCTGTGACGTCCCGAACACCGGCGTCAGCGTGCAGCGCGGCCACACCCTGGACGGCCTGGGCAAGTACTACCGCCAGACCATCGAGGAGGCCGCCGAGACGCCGGTCGACGTCGTCCAGACCCTCAAGGACCGCCAGGTCGACGTCCTCGTCTGCTACCTGCCCGTCGGTTCCGAGGCAGCTGCGAAGTTCTACGCGCAGTGCGCCATCGACGCCAAGGTCGCCTTCGTCAACGCGCTCCCGGTCTTCATCGCCGGCACCAAGGAGTGGGCGGACAAGTTCACCGAGGCGGGCGTCCCGATCATCGGCGACGACATCAAGTCGCAGGTCGGCGCGACCATCACGCACCGCGTGATGGCGAAGCTCTTCGAGGACCGGGGCGTCGTCCTGGACCGCACGATGCAGCTGAACGTCGGCGGCAACATGGACTTCAAGAACATGCTCGAGCGTGAGCGCCTGGAGTCCAAGAAGATCTCGAAGACGCAGGCCGTCACCTCGCAGATCCCCGACCGTGACCTCGGTGCGGACAACGTCCACATCGGCCCCTCGGACTACGTGGCCTGGCTGGACGACCGCAAGTGGGCGTACGTCCGGCTCGAGGGCCGCGCCTTCGGTGACGTCCCGCTGAACCTGGAGTACAAGCTCGAGGTCTGGGACTCCCCGAACTCCGCGGGCGTCATCATCGACGCAGTGCGCGCTGCGAAGATCGCCAACGACCGCGGCATCGGCGGCCCGATCCTCTCCGCTTCCTCGTACTTCATGAAGTCCCCGCCGGTGCAGTACTTCGACGACGCGGCCCACCGCGCCGTCGAGAGCTTCATCAAGGGCGAGGTCGAGCGCTAAAGCTCCGCCCCCGTCCACATGGTGAGGGTCCCCGGGCAATCCGCCCGGGGACCCTCACCATGTGTGACCCTTGCACGCATGCCCGTCGTAGGTGATCTGCGCGTACTACTGCGCCTGACCGACTTCCGCCGCCTGCTGACGGTCCGGCTGCTCTCCCAGTGCGCGGACGGCGTCTACCAGGTCGCGCTCGCCGCCTACGTCGTCTTCTCCCCGGAGAAGCAAGCCTCGCCCGGCGCGATCGCCTCTGCCATGGCTGTTCTGCTGCTCCCCTATTCACTGGTCGGCCCGTTCGCAGGTGTGCTGCTCGACCGCTGGCGCCGACGCCAGGTCTTTCTCTACGGGAATCTCCTGCGGGCCGTGCTCGCCTGCGGTACCGCACTGCTGATCGTCGCGGCCGTGCCGGACTGGCTCTTCTACGCCTCGGCCCTCTCGGTCACCGCCGTCAACCGCTTCGTGCTGGCCGGGCTGTCTGCCGCGCTGCCCCGGGTAGTCGACGCCGACCGGCTCGTCATGGCCAACTCGCTCTCCCCGACCGCCGGAACGCTCGCAGCCACCGCCGGCGGTGGCCTGGCCTTCGCCGTGCGGCTCGTCGCTTCGGATTCAGATGCCGTGGTGGTGCTGCTGGGTGCGGGCCTGTATCTCAGTGCCGCCCTTTCGTCGCTGCGGATGAGTCGCGAGCTGCTCGGCCCCGATCCCGATTTGGTGCAGCCGCGGCTACGCGTGGCGCTGGCCTCAACCGGGCGGGGCCTCGCCGACGGCCTGCGCCACCTCACGGAGCGCCGTGCCGCGGGCCGGGCACTCGCCGCGATGACGCTGATGCGCTTCTGCTACGGCGCGCTGACCGTCATGGTGCTGATGCTGTGCCGTTACGCGTGGTCGCGGGGGCCGGGAACCGGCGACGACGGGCTGGCACTGCTTGGAGTCGCCGTCGGGGTCTCGGGAGCGGGGTTCTTCGCGGCTGCGGTACTCACTCCGTGGACGGTGCGCCGACTCGGGCCGTTCGGATGGATGGTCTGGTGCGCAGCGACAGCGGCCGTGTGTGTGCCCGCGCTCGCGCTGCCCTTCGCATTCTTGCCGATGATGGGCGCCGCTTTCCTGCTCGGTGTCACGACGCAGGGCGCGAAGATCGCTGCGGACACGGTGGTGCAGTCCTCGGTCGACGATGCGTACCGGGGGCGGATCTTCTCGGTCTACGACGTGCTGTTCAACGTGGCGTTCGTCGGCGCTGCGGCAACGGCCGCCCTGATACTGCCGCCTGACGGCCGCTCGGCGCCCCTGGTCGTCGTGGTGGCTCTCATCTATGCGGTGGTCGCTGCGACTCTGGCCCGGTGGGACCGGACCGAACGTGTCCGCGAGACGTGAGGGCGGTGCGGCGTTTCACGTGAAACACCGGACCGCCCACCCTCTGCTCCGCGTCATGTTTCACGTGAAACATGACCTCAGCTCTGCGCCGCCCACCACTCTTTGAGTGCCGCGACCGCCGCGTCGTGCGCCATCGGCCCGTTCTCCAGGCGCACTTCCAGCAGGAACTTGTAGGCCTTGCCGATCTCCGGGCCCGGCCTGATGTCCAGAATTTCCATGATCTGATTGCCGTCCAGATCGGGGCGGATGGAGTCCAGCTCCTCCTGCTCCTGGAGCTGCGCGATGCGCTCCTCCAGCCCGTCGTACGCCCGCGAGAGCGCACCGGCCTTGCGCTTGTTGCGCGTGGTGCAGTCCGAGCGGGTCAGCTTGTGCAGCCGGTCCAGCAGCGGGCCAGCGTCACGCACGTACCGCCGCACTGCGGAGTCGGTCCACTCGCCGGTCCCGTACCCGTGAAAGCGCAGATGCAGCTCCACGAGCATCGAGACGTCCTTGATCATGTCGTTGGAGTACTTGAGTGCGGCCATGCGCTTACGGGTCATCTTCGCGCCCACCACTTCGTGGTGGTGGAAGGAGACCCGGCCGTCCTGCTCAAAGCGCCGCGTCCTGGGCTTCCCGATGTCGTGCAGCAGTGCGGCGAGCCGCAGCACCAGGTCCGGACCGTCCTGTTCCAGGTCCATGGCCTGTTCGAGCACGGTCAGCGAGTGCTCGTAGACATCCTTGTGCTTGTGATGCTCATCACTCTCCAGGCCCAGCTCGGGCAGCTCGGGCAGGACGTGGCCGGCGAGCCCGCTGTCGACGAGAAGCTTCAGGCCGGTGCGCGGGTTCGCGGAGACAATGAGCTTGTTGAGCTCATCACGTACCCGTTCAGCAGAGACGATCTTGATGCGGTCGGCCATCGCCTTCATGGCCGCGACCACCTCGGGCGCCACTTCGAAGTCGAGCTGAGCGCCGAACCTGGCGGCCCGCATCATGCGCAGCGGATCGTCGGAGAACGACTCCTCGGGCGTCCCGGGGGTGCGCAGCACATGGGCCGCGAGGTCGTCGAGGCCGCCGTGCGGATCGATGAATTCCTTCTGCGGGAGGGCGACAGCCATGGCGTTCACGGTGAAGTCGCGACGCACGAGATCTTGCTCGATGGAGTCGCCGTATGACACCTCGGGCTTGCGGGAGGTCCTGTCGTACGCCTCGGAACGGTAGGTCGTGACCTCGATCTGGTAGCCCGCCTTCTGACAGCCCACGGTGCCGAAGGCGATCCCGACCTCCCACACCGAGTCCGCCCAGGGCCGGACGATCTTCAGTACGTCGTCGGGGCGGGCGTCGGTGGTGAAGTCCAGGTCGTTGCCGAGGCGGCCGAGCAGCGCGTCCCTGACCGATCCGCCCACGAGCGCGAGAGCGAAGCCCGCGTCCTGGAAACGGCGGGCGAGGTCGTCGGCGACAGGGGAGACCCGCAGCAGTTCGCTGACTGCTCGGTGCTGCACCTGGCTCAGGGCACGGGGATTGTCTTCGTTGGCGTTCGGCACAACAGAAAAGGGTACGTGCCCGAGCCGGGCCGGGCTCCCGCGTTTCCCATCGCCCCCACGACTCTCGCGATCACGTGGAGCAGTCAGCAGCACTTCCCCACAGCGCACCTCGTTACCATGCGTGGACGAAGGAACCGACAACCAACACCGGCAGTAGACGATGACGAGGACGGGCGAGAGCGTGGCCAAGGCGGCAGACTTTCAGGGGATCATTCCCTCACCTGCCCGCCGGTGGCTGCGGCGCACAGTGGGGGTGGTGGCAGGCGCCCCCCTGCTGGCAGGGCTGCTGGGCCTCCCGGCTGCTTCTCCCGCCCAGGCCGTGGAGCAGGCTCCGGGATCGCGCGGTGTCGAGGTGTCCTTGGACGCGCTGAGCCCCGGTGCCCCGGTGAAGGGCGACAAGGTCACCGTCTCCGGCACGGTGACCAATCGGGGTACGGAAACCGTCACTGATGCCCACGTCGGACTCAGTGTCGGTCCCAAGCTCTCCGGCAGGTCCGCCATCGACACCGCGGAACAGCGCAGCAAGGACGTGACGGTCGGCGATCCCGCGGAGCTCGGCAAGAAGTTCGACAAGGAGTTCGCGAAGCTCCCTGCGGGCATCAGCCAGGACTTCAGCATCATCGTGCCCGTCGACAAGCTGGAGCTCGACGGGCAGGGCGTCTACCAGCTCGCGGTGTCCCTCTCGGGTCAGACCCCCAGCGCGCCGTACGAGCACAGGCTGGGCGTCCAGCGGACGTTCCTGCCCTGGCAGCCCGAGGCCACGGAGAAGAAGACCCAGCTCACGTATCTCTGGCCGCTGATCTCCTCCACGCACCTCACCGCGGAGACGGGTTCGGACGATCAGCAGACCCCCGTCTTCGCCAATGACGACCTCGCGGCTGAGCTCGCCCCTGGCGGGCGTCTTGAGCAACTCGTCTCGCTCGGCAACGAACTGCCCGTGACCTGGGTCGTCGACCCGGACCTGCTCGCCACCGTCGACGCCATGACAGATCGCTACGAGGTGCGTACCGAGGACGGCCAGTCGACCGTTCCGGGCAAGGACCAGGCAGTCGCGAACCGGTGGCTGAGCGCTCTACAGAAGGCGGTGGAGGGCCGGAAGGTCGTCGCGCTGCCGTTCGGCGACCCCGACCTCGCCTCGCTGGCACACCGGGGCAAGGACGTCCCCGGCGCGCTGAGCCACCTGCGGCCCGCCACGCATGTCGCCGCGACGACCGTGGGGTCGATCCTCCATACGGAACCGTCCACCGACTTCGCATGGCCGGTGAGCGGCGCCGTCGACCCGTCGGTCGTCGACGTGGCCACATCGGCCGGCGCGCACAACGTGATCGCCCGCAGTGACAGCCTCCAGGAGACGGGCGGTCTTCCCTATACGCCCACATCTGCGCGCCCCATCGGTGGCGGCACCAACGCGGTGGTCGCCGACGCCAGGCTGTCCACCGTCTTCCAGGGCGACATGGCCCGCGCGGGCGGCTCGACGCTCGCCATCCAGACGTTTCTCGCCCAGACCCAGGCCCTGACCCTCCAGGACGAGGAGAAGCAGCGCAGCGTCGTCGTGGCACCGCAGCGTCTGCCGTCGGCGAGCCAGGCCCAGTCGATGGCCAAGGCCTTGCACGGGCTCGACGCCCAACGGTGGTCGCAGCCCCTGGATCTGGTCGCGGCAGCCAAGGCCAAGCCGGACTCCGGTGCCACGACCCAGGTGCCAGGCCGGGTGTCGTACCCGAAGTCGCTGAGCAAGCAGGAACTTCCCGCCCAGGCCTTCCAGGACATCAGGGCCACGCAGGAAGAGCTGGATAACTTCAAGGTCATCCTCACCTCGCCCGACCGCGTGGTCACGCCCTTCGGCAACGCCATCAACCGCGCGATGTCGGCGTCGTGGCGCGGTGACGGCCGGCAGGCCCAGAAGTACCGCAACGAGGTTCAGAATTACCTGGTCAGCCTCACCGACGAGGTGCGGCTCATCCAAAAGTCCGACGCGACGCTCTCCGGCCGCAGCGCCACCGTCCCAGTGACCGTGCAGAACAAGCTGGTGCAGGGCATCGAGCGTCTTGAGCTGCGGCTCACCTCGACCAAGCCGACCCGTCTCAGCCTGGACGGCAAGAAGATCGCCCAGCAGCCGGTGGAGGTCGCGGGCGGACACAGCCAGTCGGTGAAGTTCACAGCCACGGCCAATGCCAACGGGCCGGTGCCCGTATTCGCGCAGCTCTACACCGAGGACGGCACCCCGTACGGGGGGGTGATGCGGTTCACCGTCGACGTCAATGAGTTCACTCCGACCGTGATGCTAGTCATCGCCGGCGGCGTGCTGCTGCTGGTGCTCGCCGGTATCCGGATGTACACGCAGCGCAAGCGGGCGGCGGCCCGTGACGGCGGCGCGGAGGGTGACGGCCCGCAGCAGCCGAGTGACCCGACACCGGACACCGGTCCCGAAAGCAGCAACCCGCCGGGCACGGGTGAGAAAGTGGACCGTTGAGCGACGCCGCAGCCGGTCGGCCGGGGACGATGAGGCATGGTTGCGACGCAGCGTCCTACCGGGGGACCGGCCCCGGATTCCCGGTCGTACACCCAGCGGGGCACAGCTCGCCGGAACAGGAAGCTCGAGGGGAGCACCAGTGAACGCGCCGTACGACGGTGACCGTGGACAGGGCGCCAGTGGCACCGCGCCTTCCCGGGGGGTGCCCCCGGAGACTCCAACGACAGCCCATGTGCCGCCGCAGCAGCCCGAGGCCGCCCAGGAGTCCGAGGCGGCCCCGGACCCGTATGTCCAGGACGCCTACGCCTTCGACCCCTACCGGTCCCAGGATCTCTCCGCCCAGGACCCGGTGACGGAGGCCCTCTATGACCGGGCCTCGCACCCTCCGCCACCGCCCGGCACCTACCCGGAGCCCCCGGCGCTGTACCAGCAGCCGTCTCCGCCTCAGTACGCCCCCGATCCGCAGGTCTGGGCTCCTACACCCGCGCCGGAGCCGGAGGGCCCCTCACGTCTGCTGCCGTACGGGGACCGCGTGGCGACCACGGAGTTCGTGGGCGTCGACGACCTGGTCACCCGGGCCGGCGAAGAGGACCCCGAGCCGGACGCATTCGCTCATCTCTACCGCGACCAGCAGACGCCGGGCCGGCCCGCGGCGTCGGCCGCCCCCGAGACGGCTCCGGCCGCGCCGCCCAAGAAGCCGGCAGGCCGGGCCGCGAGCGTGCTGAAGTCGAGCGCGCTCATGGCCGCGGGCACCCTGGTCTCCCGCCTCACCGGCTTCGTGCGCAGCCTGGTGATCACCGCCGCCCTGGGCGCGGCGCTGCTCGGTGACTCCTTCACCGTGGCCTACACCCTGCCGACGATGATCTACATCCTGACCGTCGGCGGCGGACTCAACTCGGTCTTCGTGCCGCAGCTGGTGCGCGCGATGAAGGACGACGAGGACGGCGGCGAGGCGTTTGCCAACCGTCTGCTGACCCTGGTGATGGTGGCCCTCGGGTTCATCGTGGTCCTGGCTGTCTTCGCGGCCCCGCTGCTGGTCCGCCTGATGTCCGTCTCCATCGCGGACAACGTGGCGGCCAACAGCGTCGCGGTCACCTTCGCCCGCTTCTGCCTGCCCACGATCTTCTTCATGGGTGTGCACGTCGTCATGGGGCAGATCCTCAACGCGCGCGGGAAGTTCGGGGCGATGATGTGGACTCCGGTCCTCAACAACATCGTCATGATCGCCACCTTCGGCCTGTTCATCTGGGTGTACGGCACCTCCGCCGAATCCAGCATGGGCGTCCAGACGATCCCCGACGAGGGCGTCAGGCTGCTCGGCATCGGCACCCTGCTCGGCCTCACCGTCCAGGCCCTGGCCATGATCCCGTACCTGCGCGAAACCGGTTTCCGGTTCCGGCCCCGCTTCGACTGGAAGGGCCACGGGCTCGGCAAGACGGTCAAGCTCGCCAAGTGGACCGTTCTGTTCGTCCTCGCCAACCAGGCCGGGGTGCTGGTCGTCACCCAGCTCGCCACCGCGGCGGGCAACGCCTCCGCCCGGGACGGTGCGGGCATTCTGGCGTACTCGAACGCCCAGCTGATCTGGGGCATGCCGCAGGCCATCATCACGGTCTCCGTCATGGCCGCCCTGCTGCCCCGCATCTCCCGCGCCGCACACGACAACGACCCCGGCGCCGTACGGGACGACATCTCCCAGGGCCTGCGTAACTCGGCCGTCGCCATCGTCCCGGTCGCGTTCGCGTTCCTGGCGCTCGGCGTCCCGATGTGCACGCTGCTGTTCGCCTCGACCGGTCTTGAGGGCGCCCAGGCCATGGGCTTCATTCTGATGGCGTTCGCCCTCGGCCTCATTCCGTACTCGGTGCAGTACGTGATCCTGCGCGGTTTCTACGCCTACGAAGACACCCGCACGCCCTTCTACAACACCGTCATCGTCGCCGCCGTCAACGCGGCCGCCTCAGCCCTGTGCTACGTCGTGCTGCCCGCCCAGTGGGCCGTGGTCGGCATGGCCGCCTCCTATGGCCTGGCCTACGCCATCGGCGTCGGAGTGGCCTGGCGGCGCTTGCGGAACCGGCTCGGGGGCGACCTCGACGGCAGCCACGTCCTGCGGACGTACGCCCGCCTCTCCGGGGCCTCCCTGCCCGCGGCGATCCTCGGCGGCGGCGCCGCCTACGGCATCATGCGCCTGATGGGCAGCGGCGCCCTCGGTTCATTCGTGGCCCTGATCGCAGGCGGCATCGTGCTTCTGGGTGTCTTCTTCCTCGCAGCGAGGAAGATGCGGATCGTGGAACTCAACGCCATGGTCGGCATGGTCCGGGGCCGTCTCGGACGCTAACGTCCCGGCAGCCCCGCACAACCATCGTGGGCCGCCGCGTGTCGTGCATAGCGCCGGACTGTGGGCACAATTGGCATGGCTGTTCAACAGCGTGCATCGGATGGGGAGGCAGGAACGACGGTGGCGGAACGTAGCACGGCTGCCGTCGACGTGGCCGATAACAGCGGCGATGAGCCGCTGTCCGCCAAGGCGGACAAGGCCACGGCCGACGGGGTGGCAAAAGCCCAGCAGCAAGCGGACGAGAACAAGGGCGACGCGGAGGTGGAGCACCAAGGCACAGCGCCCACCGTCGCCACACCCGAGCTGCACAGCGGGCACAAGCTCGCCCGACGCTACCGACTCGAAGAATGCGTCACCCGTCTGGACGGTTTCAGCAGTTGGCGCGCGGTCGACGAGAAACTGCGTCGCGCAGTGGGTGTTCACCTGCTGCCGGCCCACCACCCGCGCGCCCGGTCGGTGCTCGCCGCAGCCCGCTCCTCGGCGCTGCTCGGCGACCCACGCTTCGTCCAGGTCCTGGACGCGGTGGAGGAGAACGATCTCGTCTACGTCGTTCACGAGTGGCTTCCGGACGCCACCGAGCTGACAGCGCTGCTGGCCATCGGTCCACTCGAGGCGCACGAGGCATATCAGCTCGTCAGCCAGGTCTCCCAAGCCATGGCAGCCGCTCACCGCGAGGGACTCGCCCACCTCAAGCTCACCCCCGGAGCCATCCTGAGGACATCCTCGGGCCAGTACCGGATCCGCGGACTCGCGGTGAACGCAGCCCTGCGCGGCATCACCTCCGACCGGCCACAGCGCACCGACACCGAGGCCATCGGCGCCCTTCTGTACGCCACCCTCACCCAGCGCTGGCCCTACGAGCGCGACGCGTACGGCCTGTCCGGCCTGCCCAAGGGCGTCGGCCTGATCGCGCCCGACCAGGTGCGGGCAGGCATCCACCGGGGCCTCTCGGAACTGTGCATGCGGGCCCTGGTCAACGACGGCGCCACCGCCTCGCGGCAGGAACCGCCCTGCACGACCCCCGACGAGCTGGCCAAGGCGGTAGCGGCGATGCCCCGCATCCGTCCGCCGGAGCCGACCTTCACCGCTCCGCCCGAGTACCAGCGCACCACGTACCAGCAGGGCACCTACGGCAGGCCGGGCCCGCACCCCGGGGCCCCCGTCACGCAGCCGGTCACGATCGTCCCTCCCCACCCGCTGCAGGGCCGCACCGGCAAGGCCCTCAAGTGGGGCGTGGCCGCGCTGCTGATTGCCGCGCTCGGCCTCGGCAGCTGGCAGCTCGCCGACACCCTGCTGGACCGCAAGGGCTCCGAGGGCCCCGGCACGTCCGAGCCGAAGACCAACGACGGCGAAGGCAGCGGCGGCAACAAGCCCAAGGCCCCCAAAACGATCGCGATCCAAGGCGCCCAGGAGTACTACCCGGACGGCCTGCCCCAGAACGCGGTCGACGTCCCCAAGACCTACGACGACGACGGGTCCTCGTACTGGCGCACCAAGCGGTACATAGACGGACCTGACCTGGCCCCTTCCGTGAAGAAGGGTGTCGGCATCGTCTACGACCTCGGATCCGACAAGGACGTGTCAGCCGCGTCGATAGCGCTGGGCTACGCCGGCGACCACACGACGGTCACCCTCTACGCCGCTGACTCCACGTCGTCGTCTACACCGGTCGAGTCGATGAGAAAGATCGCCACCACGACCACCAGCGGCACCACCGCGAAACCGACAGCCGACAAACCGGCGAAGACCCGCTACGTACTGGTCTGGCTCACCGCCATGCCGCTGGCACCGGCCGACGGATTCAGCCAGGCCGGTCACAGGCAGGCCATCACCGATGTGAAATTCATGGGCTGACGCAGCCGGCAGGGGAGGGGGCTCACCAGTGGACAACGTCTCACTCAGCGACGCTGACGACCAGGACCTCCTGGCCCGTCACGTCGAAGGCGACGCGGACGCCTTCGGTGAGCTGGTACGTCGCCACCGCGACCGCCTGTGGGCAGTGGCGCTGCGCACCATCGGAGACCGTGAGGAAGCCGCCGACGCGGTTCAGGACGCCCTGGTGTCCGCCTACCGGGCCGCTCACACGTTCCGCGGTCAGTCCGCCGTCACCACCTGGCTGCACCGCATCACGGTCAACGCCTGTCTCGACCGGATGCGCAAGGCCTCCTCCCGCAAGACCTCTCCCGTCGACGACGCCGATCGCCTGGACCAACTCCTCGAACCGCACGAGTCCGCAGCAGCGCCCGTCGAGCGTCAGGATCTGCACCGGCAACTCATCACGGCCCTGGCCACCTTGCCGGCCGAGCAGCGTGCGGCGCTGGTCCTCGTCGACATGCAGGGTTATCCCGTGGCAGAGGCAGCCCGGGTCCTTGATGTGCCCACCGGGACGGTGAAGAGTCGCTGCGCGCGCGGCAGGGCCCGGCTCCTGCCACTCCTCGCGCATCTGCGTAGGGATGCCGGGGAGAGCAGCGACGGCGGCGGGAGAAGGAACCGGACGCCCGGAGCATCCGTCCCACCGGCATCGGAACCAAAAGACACGGGATCCAGTGATCCTGCTGCTGCGAAGGGCGGAGGTGGACGCGCATGACATCGAACGAAACGGTCCGGCACCCGGACGTCTCGGAGATTTCCGATCTCGCCGAGGGCGCCCTCTCCTTTTCGCGCGCGGCAGATCTGCGCCTCCACCTGGACGGGTGCGCCCTGTGTGCCGACGTCGAGACTTCCCTGCACGAGATCCGTGAACTGCTCGGCACACTCTCCGGGCCGCACCCGATGCCCGCGGATGTCATCGACCGCATTGACGAGGCCCTGGCCGCCGAGGCCCACCAAGCCCTCCCCGGGGCTGCAGCGCCGGAAGCGGGCGCACATGTTTCACGTGAAACAGCGCCCGCAGCCCCGGCCGGCGAACCCGTCACCAACGCAGACCGCCCGGCCGGTCACCCGCGCGCGACCACGGGTCCCGGCAGAAACAGCCGGGCGAGGCGCCGCCGCCACAACATCGTCATCGGCGCCGGGTTCGCCGCCGCCACGATCGGCCTGGGTGTACTCCTGCTGCAGTCGGCCCGGCCGACGGACAGCGAGATGTCCGTCGGCGACAGCGGGGTTTCCGCCACCAAGAAGTCGGCAACCGAGTTCTCCGAGTCCGCTCTCGAGGACCGGGTGCAGAAAATGATCGCCAAACAGCCCCTGGCGCAGGACAGGACAGCCGAAGGCGGCCCCTCGTTGGAGAGTGAACCCAACTCCCCCAAGCGGGGAACCGCGGTGGATGTCCCCCCGTGCGTCCAGGTCGGTACGGGCCGTACCACCGTGCCGATCGCGGCACAGGTGGGGACGTACGACGGCAAATTCGCCTTCCTTGTCATCCTGCCGCACGCCACCGACCCCACCCGTGTGCAGGCCTTCGTCGTCGACGCCTCCTGTGTCGATGCGACTCAACCCGCCAAGGGCGAGGTTCTGCTGACGAAGGCCTACCCTCGCCGCTGACACGCGCCGGAATGGGGCTGGACACCTCGGGAATGCATGCCCCGTAGGATCCGTTGGGTGGGGTGAGAGTCCTAGACAGGCCCCTAGGCAGTTGGCAGTCCGCAGAGACGAGGAAGTAACCCGTGAGCGACGTCCGAAACGTGATCATCATCGGCTCCGGGCCCGCCGGCTACACGGCCGCGCTGTACACCGCGCGCGCGTCGCTGAAGCCGCTGGTCTTCGAGGGCGCTGTGACCGCAGGCGGTGCGCTGATGAACACCACCGAAGTGGAGAACTTCCCCGGCTTCCGCGACGGCATCATGGGCCCCGACCTGATGGACAGCATGCGCGCTCAGGCCGAACGCTTCGGCGCCGAGCTGGTTCCTGACGACGTGGTGTCCGTCGACCTCAGCGGTGACATCAAGACGATCACCGACACCGCTGGCACCGTCCACCGCGCGAAGGCCATCATCGTCACGACGGGCTCCCAGCACCGCAAGCTCGGTCTCCCCCAGGAGGACGCCCTCTCCGGACGCGGCGTCTCCTGGTGCGCCACCTGTGACGGGTTCTTCTTCAAGGACCAGGACATCGCTGTCGTCGGTGGCGGCGACACCGCGATGGAAGAGGCCACTTTCCTCTCCCGCTTCGCCAAGTCCGTCACCATCGTCCACCGGCGTGACACCCTGCGCGCCTCCAAGGCCATGCAGGACCGCGCCTTCGCCGACCCGAAGATCAAGTTTGCCTGGGACAGCGAAGTCGCCGAGCTCCAGGGCGACCAGAAGCTGGCGGGCCTGACTCTGCGGGACACCAAGACCGGCGAGACCCGCGCGCTGCCCGTAACCGGACTGTTCATCGCCGTGGGCCACGACCCGCGTACCGAGCTGTTCAAGGGCCAGCTGGAGCTGGATGACGAGGGGTACGTGAAGGTGGACGCCCCCTCTACCCGCACCAACCTCACGGGCGTCTTCGCGGCAGGTGACGTCGTCGACCACACTTACCGCCAGGCCATCACTGCGGCGGGCACGGGTTGCTCTTCGGCGCTCGACGCCGAGCGTTTCCTTGCCGCCCTGGCCGACACCGAGAAGGTGGCCGAGCCCGAGAAGACCGCGACCGCCTGACCTTTCCTCCGTACCCCACACCCCACATGAAGCTAAGGAGGCTGCCGTGGCCGGCACCCTGAAGAACGTGACCGACGACTCCTTCGAGCAGGACGTCCTCAAGAACGACAAGCCTGTCCTGGTGGACTTCTGGGCCGCCTGGTGCGGTCCGTGCCGCCAGATCGCACCGTCGCTCGAAGCCATCGCGGCTGAGCACGGTGAGCAGATCGAGGTCGTCAAGCTCAACATCGACGAGAACCCGGCCACCGCCGCCAAGTACGGCGTCATGTCCATCCCGACGCTGAACGTCTACCAGAACGGCGAGGTCGCCAAGACCATCGTCGGCGCGAAGCCGAAGGCCGCTATCGTCCGCGACCTGGAGGACTTCATCGGCAACGAGGCCGCGAGGGCCTGACCGTCGGCCGTGTTTCACGTGAAACGCGTGTGGGCTCACCCCCTGGGGGTAAGCCCACACGCGCTTGTGTTCGTCACAGAGGCCGCAAGGCCGGCTCTTTCTGAACCGCCCCCAACAACCGGTCGAGGGCTAGCTCGACGTCTTCCTTCCAGGAAAGCGTTGTCCGCAAATCCAGCCTGAGCCGGGGATGGAGCGGATGCGGACGTACGGTCTTGAAGCCGACCGAAAGCAGGTGATCAGCGGGCAGAAGGCAGGCCGGCTCTGTCCAGCGGGCGTTGCCGAATGCCTCAATGGCCTTGAATCCCCGTTGCAGCAAATCCTTGGCCACCGTCTGCACCATGACCCGGCCCAGCCCCTGCCCCTGATAGCTCGGCATGATCCACGCGGTCATCAGCTGCACAGCGTCGGGCGAGACCGGACTGGTAGGGAAAGCCGTCGACCGCGGCACGTACGCAGGCGGCGCGTACAGCACGAAGCCGACCGGAACCTCGTCCACGTGGACCACGCGCCCGCAGGAGCCCCACTCGAGCAGCACAGCAGAGATCCACGCTTCCTTCTCCAGCTCCGCAGTGCCCGCCTTTACCGCTGCTTCTCCACCGACCGGATCAAGTTCCCAAAAGACGCAGGACCGGCAGCGCTTGGGGAGGTCCTGAAGATTGTCCAGCGTGAGCGGTACGAGCCGACGCCCCATGAAGCCTGATCCTCGCTTCCCTCGCCTGCCGCATTCCGAGCGGCAGCCAATGCACCCCGTTCTCGCAGGAGACTGCCGACGAACCCGCCGACCGCTCCGACACTCAGCCCCGCTGTGACCAATTGGCTGCGGCTCACGGATCGCATGGCCCGCTCTCCCTCTGAAGTGTGAACCAAGGTGGATGCGACATACCAGAACGCATCGTATCCAGGCCGCGATCAGACGGATACCGTGAGAGAGCAAAGGGCGGACCGTGTTCGGGTAAGGCCCAGGCACGATCCGCCCTGCGACGGTTCTCGGAGCTCAGCTCTTTCCGTCTTCCGCGTCGTCCACGTCTTGCGCGGTGCGCGCCGGGTCCATCACCCGTCCCTCCCCGGGGGCGAGCGTCCCCAGGATGCGATCCAGATCGTCTATCGAAGCGAACTCGACGACGATCTTTCCCTTCTTCTGACCGAGGTCGACCTTCACCCGGGTCTCGAACCGGTCGGAAAGCCGGGAGGCGAGACCGGACAGCGCCGGCGACAGTCGCGCTCCGGCCCGAGGCCCCTTCGCCTTGGGAGCACTCTTCGGGCCTGAACCCATCAGGGTCACGATCTCCTCGACCGCACGCACCGAAAGTCCCTCAGCCACGACGCGATGCGCCAGACGATCCTGCTCCTCGGAGTCATCGACCGCAAGCAGTGCCCGCGCATGCCCCGCGGACAGCACACCCGCCGCGACCCTGCGCTGCACCGAAGGAGAGAGCCGCAGCAGGCGCAGCGTGTTGGAGACCTGCGGACGCGAACGCCCGATCCGATCGGCCAGCTGGTCATGCGTGCAATTGAAGTCCTTCAGAAGCTGATCGTACGCCGCAGCCTCTTCCAGCGGGTTCAGCTGTGCACGGTGCAGGTTCTCCAGCAGCGCGTCGAGAAGAAGCTTCTCGTCGTCCGTAGCTCGGACAATCGCCGGAATCCGCTCCAGGCCGGCTTCCCGGCAGGCGCGCCATCGCCGCTCGCCCATGATGAGCTCAAAGCGCTCGTCCCCCACCTGCCGTACGACGACAGGCTGAAGGAGGCCGACTTCCTTGATGGAGGTGACCAGTTCCGCCAGTGCGTCGCCGTCGAACACCTCGCGCGGCTGCCGGGAGTTCGGCTTGATGGAGTCCAGCGGCAGCTCGGCAAAGTGAGCCCCGGCCACCGTCTCCGGCTCTGCAGGCTCCGGCGCCTCAACGGGTGTTTCCGTTTCACGTGAAACGGTACTCGCGGGCAGCGAGGTGACCTTCGCGGCTGCCACCCCTCGCTCGGCAGTCATTACGGGGGCCGCCAAGGCAGCACCGCCAACGGGTCCCGGCTTCTCCTGCGAGGCGGCAGGGATCAGCGCACCGAGCCCACGCCCCAGACCTCTACGTCGCTCACTCACGGGTTCCCCTCCGACATGCTTTGCTGGCTGTTCTCGCTGTTCTGGCTGTTCTGGTTGCCCGGATGGGCGTGCTTCGGGTCGTAGTACACCCCGACACCCCGCAGCGCGATCTCACGTGCCGCCTCAAGGTACGAAAGCGACCCGCTGGACGCTGGGTCGTAGGTGAGCACGGTCTGCCCGTAGCTCGGCGCCTCCGAGATACGCACGGACCGAGGGATGCTCGTCCTGAGTACTTCCTTAGCGAAGTGGGTACGCACCTCATCGGCCACCTGGGACGCGAGGCGCGTCCTGCCGTCGTACATCGTCAACAGAATCGTCGACACATGCAGGTCGGGGTTCAGATGTCCTCGCACCAGGTCGACGTTCCGCAGAAGCTGCCCCAGTCCCTCGAGCGCGTAGTACTCGCACTGGATGGGAATGAGCACCTCGGCGCCGGCCACCAGCGCGTTGACAGTCAGCAGGCCCAGCGATGGCGGGCAATCGATGAGGATGTAGTCCAACGGCTGCTCGTACGCCTGAATGGCCCGCTGCAAGCGGCTCTCCCGCGCCACCAGCGACACCAGCTCGATCTCCGCACCGGCGAGATCGATGGTGGCCGGCGCGCAGAAGAGGCCTTCGACGTCCAGAACTGGCTGCACCACTTCGGAGAGCGGCCGGCTGTCCACAAGGACGTCGTAGATCGAAGGGACTTCGGCGTGATGATCGATGCCCAGCGCCGTAGACGCGTTGCCCTGCGGGTCGAGGTCGACGACCAGTACGCGAGCCCCATGGAGGGCGAGCGATGCGGCCAGGTTGACCGTCGAGGTGGTCTTCCCGACGCCGCCCTTCTGGTTGGCCACCACCATGATGCGTGTCTGCTCAGGCCGCGGCAGGCCCTCACCGGCACGGCCGAGAGCTTCCACCGCCAACTGGGCAGATCGGGCAATGGGAGTGTCGTCCATCGGGGGCGGTGTTTCACGTGAAACATCCTCCCCCGCCGAATGGGTACGGGGACCGGGGACCGGGTCGGTCATCGGTCCCGCGATGTTGGCGTCGGACCGCAAGGATTCACTCTCCTCGACTTCAGGCTCGCAATGCACAGAGCCTGCCATGCTTTCGGGGTCATGAACCAGCGAGGCCCGTTCTTCTGTGGAGGAATCCACCTGTGTGGACAACTCAGCAACCCTCACGGGCTTCCGGTCGCGCGGTGCGGCAGCCGCGCGACCGCGGCTGATGATTCCATGCAGCAGAGAGCGACGTTTCACGTGAAACACGATGCACCGGCGGCGCAGTCAGGCCTTCACGACACTCCGAAATGCGTACGTTATGGCAGCTTGTATGGAGCATCAGTGATCGACAGGGCTGATCAACGACGGCGGCGCGTACGCACCGTCCGGGCCGCCTTGGCCCGCTTCGCTGCGAACCGTACCCCGCCCGGACTCTCCCCTACTTCCACGCGCACCACCGTGGACATGGGGTCCACCACGCCCTCCCCGACGTGCAGGACTTCCGTCTCCACCACGCCCAGCTTGCTCAGCGCGGCGCGGGTGCCCTTGAGCTCCTCTTCGGCGGTGTCCCCCTTGAGCGCCAGCATCTGACCGTAGGGGCGCAGCAGAGGGACCCCCCAGCCCGCCAGCCGGTCCAGGGGCGCCACGGCGCGAGCCGTCACCACATGCACCGGCGGGAGCTTCCCGAGGACTTCCTCCGCCCGGCCGCGCACCACCGTCACATGATCGAGACCCAGCAGCTCGACGACTTCCTGAAGGAAATTCGTCCGCCGCAGCAACGGCTCCAGCAAGGTGATCTTCAAGTCCGGACGCACAAGCGCCAGCGGAATACCCGGCAGCCCCGCCCCCGAGCCCACATCGCAGACCGTGACCCCCTCGGGAACCACCTCGGAGAGCACCGCGCAGTTCAGCAGGTGCCGCTCCCACAGCCTCGGGACCTCACGAGGACCAATCAGGCCGCGCTTCACACCCGCGTCCGCAAGCAGCTCCGCATAGCGAACGGCTGCTGGAAAGCACTCACCGAATACCGCCCGTGCCTCTTCAGGCGCCTGGGGAAGCTCTGCTTCCTCCGTCACGGGGACCGTCCTTCCGTACCGCGCTACCGAACTGGTGGCTGACTATCAGGCTGACAAAGATCGGCCCCGCCTGCGAACAGACGGGGCCGACAGACAACGCGCCGGTCAGGCGGGGAGTACGACGACGAAGCGCTGCGGCTCCTCGCCCTCGGACTCACTACGCAGACCCGCGGCCGCGATCGCGTCGTGCACGACCTTGCGCTCGAAGGGCGTCATCGGGTCCAGCTGCACCGGCTCACCGAAGCTCTTCACCTCGTCCGCAGCCTTGGCGCCGAGCTCAGCCAGCTGCTCACGCTTCTTGGCGCGGAAACCAGCGATGTCCAGCATCAGCCGGCTACGATCCCCCGTCTCACGGTTCACGGCCAGACGCGTCAGCTCCTGAAGCGCCTCCAGCACCTCACCGTCGCGGCCCACGAGCTTCTGCAGATCGCGGCCGCCCGCGTCACTGATGATCGAAACCGCGGCCCGATCGGCCTCGACGTCCATGTCAATGTCACCGTCGAGGTCGGTGATGTCGAGCAGACCTTCGAGGTAATCGGCCGCGATCTCACCTTCCTGCTCAAGGCGGGTGAGTGTGTCACCGGCCTCAGCGGGCGCGGCGATAGTGCCTTCCGTCACGGAATGGGCTCCTTATTACTTCTTGGACGGGTGCTTGGGCCGCTGCTGGCCCTTGCGCTGCCCCGGCTTGGCTTGGCGTGCTGAACCGCCGGCAGGCTTGCCGGCCGTCGTGGGCTTGTCGTCCTGCGGATCGGCCTTCTCCAGAGAGGGCTTCTGGAGCGAAGGCTTCGCCAAGGACTCAGTGCCCGACTGTCGCTGCGCCTTGCTCTGGCGCTTCGGCTGCTGCCGCTTCGGACCAGCCTCCGGCGTCGTACCGTCCTCGGCCTCGACCACCGGCTCGCCCTTGGCCACGGTGCCGTCCGGCTGAACGGTCAGCCGCGCCATACCCAGGCCCTTGACGAACTTGCGCTCGGCGTCATTGCGCTCGCGGCCCTTGGCCGCGATCTGCTTCACGACGTTGCGCTCACGGCGGCTTCGCACCTTGCCGTGCTTGAGGATCGACTTCTGCATCCGCTCCAGCAGAAGCGACTGGGCCTTGCTGCCCGGCGTCGGATTCCCGTGGATCACGTACATCTGCTGGCCCATGGTCCACACGTTGGTGGTCAGCCAGTAGACGAGGACACCGACGGGGAAGTTGATGCCCATGACGGCGAACATGACCGGGAAGATGTACATCAGCATCTTCTGCTGCTGCATGAACGGCGTCTTGACCGTCAGGTCGACGTTCTTCGTCATCAGCTGGCGCTGCGTGTAGAACTGCGACGCCGACATCAGGATGATCATGATGGCGGTGATGACGCGGACATCGACCAGAGAGGCGTCGAACTTCACCATGTCCGCCGCGCTGTCCGTGAACTTCGCGGCCAGCGGAGCGCCGAAGATATGCGCCTCACGCGCGCTCGCCAGCAGCGAGTCATTGATGACGCCGACGGTCTTTCCCGAGGCGATGCTGGAAAGCACGTGGTACAGGGCGAAGAAGAACGGCGACTGCGCCAGGATGGGAAGGCACGAGGACAACGGGTTGGTACCCGTCTCCTTGTACAGCTTCATCATCTCTTCGGACTGACGCTGCTTGTCGTTCTTGTAGCGCTCCTGGATCTTCTTCATCTCAGGCTGGAGCGCCTGCATGCCACGCGTCGACTTGATCTGCTTGACGAACAGCGGAATCAGACAGATCCGGATCAACACCACGAGAGACACGATCGACAGGCCCCAGGCCCAGCCCGTGTCGGGCCCGAAGAGCGCCCCGTACATCGTGTGGAACTGAACGATGACCCAGGAAACTGGGGTGGTGATAAAGCTGAACAGACTGGCAATCGTGTCCACTAATCAGGCTCCTTGAGCATTGGGCGAGGTCTCTGCGGCCGGGTCGATCTCAGCGGCGGAGTGCTGCCCGCCCTTGCTGCCGCGGTTGCCGCTCCACGCGTTGCGCAGCGCTTCGTGCCAACGCGGACGTCTGCGCGGTGGGACGTGGTCCACACCGCCCGGCGACCACGGATTGCACCGCAGAATCCGCCAGGCGGTCAGGCCCGTGCCCTTCACCGCGCCGTGCCGGTCGATGGCCGTGAACCCGTAGTGAGAGCACGACGGGTAGTACCGGCACACCGGCCCCAGCAACGGACTGATCGTCCACTGGTACAGCTTGATCAGAGCCAGCAGCGGGTACTTCATCGCGCACCCCCTCCCAGCAGCCGCTGAAGAGCGGCGTCCAGGTCTCGGGCCAGCTGTGCATAGTCGGCATCACCGGCTCCGGGCAATGCCCGTACTACAACCAGGCTACCGGGGGGCAGCTCAGACAAGCGATCACGGACCAGATGACGCAGCCTGCGCTTCACCAGGTTGCGCACCACCGCGTTGCCGACAGCTTTGCTCACGACGAAACCCGCACGCGGCTGGGGAACGCTCTCCCCAGGCGCGTGCGGGTCCGTTGCACCGCTGTTGCGAAGGTGGACGACGAGGAGCGGGCGGCCGGCCCGGCGTCCTCGGCGTACCGCGGTCGCGAAGTCCTCGCGCCGCCTCAGCCGATTCTCGGTAGGCAGCACGTCATGACCTGTAGGTGATCAGGCGGAAAGGCGCGTGCGGCCCTTGCCGCGGCGAGTCGCGAGGATCGCGCGACCGGCGCGGGTGCGCATGCGAAGGCGGAAACCGTGGGTCTTGGCGCGACGACGGTTGTTCGGCTGGAAGGTGCGCTTGCTCACTCGGGGGCTCCAGAAGTGGTGTGGTGGCGGGACATCGCCTGGCTGTCACCGTGCGCCCACGAGGAAGCTCGCAACGCCCGTGTGCACCGCTTCACGATCACAGACCGTGATCTTGCCCATCGGAGGCAGGCGGCAGCAGCCATCGACAACTCGACCTGGTTACGGTACGCGCGGCTGCGTCATTCGGTCAAACCGGCCCCTGACCGGGCTCCGCTGTACACAGCCTGTGGACAACAACTTGAACCTCGCGAGCCGCCGCGACTACCGTGGCTGAACTTGGATTCTTATCCGTTGTGTCCTTGCCTGTCCTTACCATCCCGTCCCAAGACCATCCCGTCCCAGAACCACACCTTCGTGGGACCTGTGAGAGAGCGTGCCCCCTGTGGCTGACGTACCTGCCGATCTTGCCGCAGTGTGGCCACGCGTGCTGGAGCATCTCCTCGGAGAGGGCCAGCAGGGCATCGAGCCCAAGGACAAGCAGTGGATCGAACGCTGCCAACCCCTCGCCCTGGTCGCCGACACCGCGCTGCTCGCCGTGCCCAACGAGTGGGGCAAGCGCGTACTCGAAGGCCGGCTCGCTCCCCTCATCAGCGAGACGCTGAGCCGCGAGTGCGGCCGCCCCATCCGGATCGCGATCACCGTCGACGACTCGGCTGCGGAGCCCGCCCCGCAGCAGCCGCCCCCGCACGACACGTACGACAGTTACGGACACCGGCCCCCGGCCGACGACCTGCCGACCGCCAGGCCCGCGTACCCCGACTACCGGCAGCCCCGCCACGACCAGGGCTCCTGGCCGCGCCTCCCCCCGGAGGACCACGGCTGGCAGCAGCCGCGTCTCGGCGGCTACCAGGAGCGCGACCCGTACACCGGCCGGCCGCCGCAGCACGACTACCGGCAGCAGGGGCCCGAGCACCAGCAGTACGAGCAGCCGCACTACGACCCGTCCCCCCGCCACGACCGGCACGACCGGCAGGAACGGCACGAGCGCCGCGACCACCAGGACCAGCCCGCCCCGCACCGGGGCGGCGGCCCCGGCTCCAACCTGCCGCAGGCAGGCGGCGCCCCCGGTCCCCTGACCGCGCAGCCTTCCGCGCCGGGTCCCGGGGAACCACATGCCCGCCTCAATCCGAAGTACCTCTTCGACACCTTCGTCATCGGATCCTCCAACCGCTTCGCTCACGCGGCGGCCGTCGCGGTGGCCGAAGCGCCGGCGAAGGCGTACAACCCGCTCTTCATCTACGGGGAGTCGGGCCTCGGCAAGACCCACCTGCTGCACGCCATCGGTCACTACGCGCGCAGCCTCTACCCGGGTACCCGGGTGCGCTACGTGAGCTCCGAGGAGTTCACCAACGAGTTCATCAACTCGATCCGCGACGGCAAGGGCGACGCCTTTCGCAAGCGCTACCGGGACGTGGACATCCTGCTGGTCGACGACATCCAGTTCCTCGCGAGCAAGGAGTCGACTCAGGAGGAGTTCTTCCACACCTTCAATACGCTCCACAACGCCAACAAGCAGATCGTGCTGTCCTCGGACCGGCCGCCCAAGCAGCTGGTAACTCTGGAGGACCGGCTGCGCAACCGCTTCGAGTGGGGTCTGACCACCGACGTACAGCCGCCCGAGCTGGAGACGCGCATCGCGATTCTCCGCAAGAAGGCCGTGCAGGAGCAGCTCAACGCCCCGCCGGAGGTGCTGGAGTTCATCGCGTCCCGGATCTCGCGCAACATCCGTGAGCTGGAGGGCGCACTGATCCGGGTGACGGCGTTCGCCTCGCTCAACCGGCAGCCGGTCGACCTCGGGCTCACCGAGATCGTCCTCAAGGACCTCATCCCGGGCGGCGAGGACGCCGCTCCCGAGATCACGGCCGGCGCGATCATGGCAGCGACCGCGGACTACTTCGGGCTGACCGTGGAGGACCTCTGCGGATCGTCACGCAGCCGGGTACTCGTCACGGCCCGGCAGATCGCGATGTACCTGTGCCGTGAGCTGACCGACCTCTCGCTGCCCAAGATCGGCGCCCAGTTCGGCGGCCGCGACCATACGACCGTGATGCACGCCGACCGCAAGATCCGCGCGCTGATGGCCGAGCGGCGCTCCATCTACAACCAGGTCACCGAGCTCACAAACCGCATCAAGAACGGCTGACAGCGGCTCACACAGCGGCCCGAAGGGCGCCCCGGGACGAAATCCGGGGCGCCCTTCGCCGTTTCCGGCGACCCCGGTGTTCGATTACGTGCCCGCCGGACCGTGTTCTCCACAGAAGAGGACAGGATGGTCCGTCCACACCCTGGGGATCCTCCAAGTTGTCCAGAATGAGTCCACAGGTGCGCTTCCTGAGGCTTCATCACCCCAGGTCAGGTGGTTGTGGATTTGTGGTCAAGCGACATCCACAGGCTGTGGACAGAAAATCCGTCCACAGGGGGCTCACTTGGTTGTCCACCGGCCGCCCACAGGCAGGGCCATCTTGTGCACAGCTAATCCACATGCCTGTCCACTGTTCGGCAACGAAACACGCGCGCTCACCGGGTCGAGTGAAAGCGGTCACACCGAGAGCCCGGGTTGGGCTGTGGGGAACGTGGGCAAAGCTGGGGACGGCGCTGGGGAGAAGTCGGCCCTGCCTGTGCATGGGCTGTGTGTAACTTTCGGGCGTCCACAGAAACACCGAGTTGTCCACCGGTTCCGCCCACAGGCGCGGTGGACAAAAAAGTGGGTCTGAGCTGCGAAAACAGGGTTATCCACCGTTTCCACAGCCCCTACTACTACTCCCACTTAGAGTTAGCCCGAAATTCGCTTGGAAGAAGGGCCTGTGCACAACTTGAGCCCGGAGCCTCCGACGCGTCCCGCCACGACTTGACCCCGAGCCGCACCGACTGTCGGTGCCGTGCGTCAGACTGGTGCCCGGCAACACAGCCAGACGACGACGGCCAGCAGAGCGAGCCAGCAACAAGCAGGAGGCGGTTCCGGTGAAGATCCGGGTGGAGCGCGATGTACTCGCCGAGGCGGTGGCCTGGACGGCCCGCAGTCTCCCGGCCCGTCCGCCGGTGCCGGTCCTCGCCGGCCTTCTGCTGAAGGCGGAGGAGGGTGCTCTGAGCATCTCCGGCTTCGACTACGAGGTCTCAGCGCGGGTCTCGGTCGAGGCCGACATCGAGGACGACGGCACCGTTCTCGTCTCCGGCCGGCTCCTCGCCGACATCTGCCGGGCGCTGCCGAACCGGCCGGTCGAGATTTCCACAGACGGTGTACGGGCAACCGTGGCCTGCGGCTCCTCCCGGTTCACCCTCCACACGCTTCCGGTGGAGGAGTACCCGGCGCTGCCGCAGATGCCGACCGCGACCGGAACCGTTCCCGGTGAGGTCTTCGCTTCCGCAGCCGCCCAGGTCGCCATCGCCGCCGGGCGCGACGACACGCTGCCCGTGCTCACCGGCGTGCGTATCGAGATCGAGGGCGACACCGTCACGCTGGCCTCCACCGACCGCTACCGCTTCGCGGTCCGCGAGTTCCGGTGGAAGCCGGAGAACCCGGATGCCTCCGCCGTCGCCCTGGTGCCGGCCAAGACGCTGCTGGACACCGCCAAGGCGCTGACCAGCGGTGACACCGTGACGATCGCCCTTTCCAGCTCGGGCGCCGGTGAGGGCCTGATCGGTTTCGAGGGTGCGGGTCGGCGTACGACGACGCGGCTGCTCGAGGGTGACCTGCCGAAATACCGGACGCTCTTCCCGACCGAGTTCAACTCGATCGCCGTGATCGAGACCGCCCCCTTCGTCGAGGCCGTCAAGCGAGTTGCCCTGGTCGCCGAGCGGAACACCCCGGTGCGGCTCAGTTTCGAGCAGGGCGTGCTGATCCTCGAGGCGGGATCCAGCGACGACGCACAGGCTGTGGAGCGCGTCGACGCGAACCTTGACGGCGACGACATCTCGATCGCCTTCAACCCGACGTTCCTGCTGGACGGGCTCAGCGCGATCGACTCGCCGGTCGCCCAGCTCTCCTTCACGACGTCCACCAAGCCGGCGCTGCTCAGCGGCAGGCCCGCGGTGGATGCCGAGGCGGACGAGGCGTACAAGTACCTGATCATGCCGGTGCGTCTCTCCGGCTGATGAGCTCAGGGCCGGGCGTAGGCTCGGTTCCGCGTACGAATCGCCACAACGCTTAAGGAATCTCTGATGGAGCTCGGTCTCGTCGGTCTCGGCAAGATGGGCGGCAACATGCGTGAACGCATCCGCCGCGCAGGCCACACCGTCATCGGGTACGACCGCAACCCGGATGTTGCCGATGTCCACAGCCTCGACGAGCTTGTGGGCCGGCTCAAGGGCCCGCGTGTGGTGTGGGTGATGGTGCCGTCCGGTGCCGCGACGCAGTCCACGGTCGACGAGCTGGCTCAGCTGCTGGAGCCCGGTGACGTCGTGGTGGACGGCGGGAACTCCCGCTGGACGGACGACGAGAAGCACGCGGTGGAGCTCGGCATCAAGGGCATCGGCTTTGTCGACTGCGGTGTGTCGGGCGGTGTCTGGGGCCTGGAGAACGGCTACGCGCTGATGTACGGCGGCGACGCCGAGAGCGTCGCGAAGGTGCAGCCGGTCTTCGACGCGCTGAAGCCCGAGGGGGACTTCGGGTCGGTGCACGCGGGCAAGGTGGGTGCCGGTCACTTCGCGAAGATGGTTCACAACGGCATCGAGTACGCCATGATGCAGGCGTACGCCGAGGGCTGGGAGCTGCTGGAGAAGGTCGACTCCGTCACCGATGTGCGTGAGGTCTTCCGGTCCTGGCAGGAGGGCACGGTCATCCGTTCCTGGTTGCTGGACCTGGCGGTCAACGCGCTGGACGACGACGAGCACCTGGAGAAGCTCCGCGGGTTCGCGTCCGACTCGGGTGAGGGCCGCTGGACGGTGGAGGCGGCGATCGACAACGCGGTGCCCCTGCCCGCCATCACGGCTTCGCTCTTCGCCCGGTTCGCGTCGCGTCAGGACGACTCGCCGCAGATGAAGATGATCGCCGCCCTGCGCAATCAGTTCGGTGGTCACGCGGTCGAGGCGAAGAAGTAGTTCCAAGCTGGGAGAAGGTCGGCGTACACCATGCATGTCACGCATCTGTCGCTGGCCGACTTCCGCTCGTACGCCCGGGTCGAGGTCCCTCTTGATCCGGGCGTCACCGCGTTCGTGGGGGCGAACGGGCAGGGCAAGACGAATCTGGTCGAGGCGGTCGGCTATCTGGCGACGCTCGGCAGTCACCGGGTGGCCTCCGACGCGCCGCTGGTGCGGGTGGGCGCGGAGCGGGCGGTCGTCCGGGCGGCGGTGACGCAGGGCGAGCGGCAGCAGCTGGTGGAGCTGGAGCTGAATCCGGGCCGGGCCAATCGGGCCAGGATCAACCGGTCGTCGCAGGTCAGGCCGCGGGATGTGCTGGGGATCGTTCGGACGGTGCTGTTCGCGCCGGAGGATCTGGCGCTGGTGAAGGGTGATCCGGGTGAGCGCCGACGGTTCCTGGACGAGCTGGTCACGGCGCGTTCGCCGCGGATGGCGGGGGTGCGCTCGGACTACGAGCGGGTGCTGAAGCAGCGCAACACGCTGTTGAAGTCGGCGGCGATGGCGCGTCGGCACGGCGGGCGGTCGATGGACATGTCGACGCTCGATGTGTGGGATCAGCATTTGGGGCAGGTGGGTGCGGAGCTGTTGGCGCAGCGGCTTGATCTGATCGCGGTGTTGCAGCCGATGGCGGACAAGGCGTACGAGCAGCTGGCGCCGGGCGGGGGTCCGCTGGCGCTGGAGTACCGCAGTTCGGTGGGGGGCGGCCCGCAGGCGGGGCAGTCCCGCGAGGAGCTGTACGCGATGTTGGTCGCGGCGTTGGCGGATGCGCGGAAGCAGGAGATCGAGCGGGGTGTGACTTTGGTCGGTCCGCACCGTGACGATCTGGTTCTGAAGCTGGGGCAGATGCCGGCGAAGGGCTATGCGAGTCATGGTGAGTCGTGGTCGTTCGCGTTGTCGCTGCGGCTGGCGTCGTACGACTTGCTGCGGGCTGAGGGCCCTGAGCCGGTGCTGGTGCTCGACGATGTCTTCGCGGAGCTGGACGCGCGGCGGCGGGAGCGGCTGGCTGAGCTGGTGGCGCCGGGTGAGCAGGTGCTGGTGACGGCTGCGGTGGATGACGATGTGCCGGGTGTGCTGGCGGGTGCGCGGTTCGAGGTGTCCGGTGGCGAGGTGGCGCGGGTATGAGTGAGTCGGCTGGGAAGCACGCTGAGGGGGGTGCGGCTGGCTCGGCGGGCGCTGGTGGTTTTGAGGCGTCGGGCCCCCAGGCATCCGGCCCCCAGGCGTCGGGGGTGGATCTGGCGCGGGTGGCGTTGCGTGCGGCGAAGGAGCAGGCGCGGGCGCGGGGCGCTGCGGCGCAGCAGAAGAAGCAGTCGAGACGTGGTGGTGGGCTGCGGTCGGGGTCGGGGGCGGACGGTCGTGATCCGCTGGCGTTGGGGGCGGCGCTGGACCGGTTGAAGACCGAGCGCGGCTGGGAGATGCCGATGGCGGTGGGTGGGGTGATGGGCCGGTGGCCGGAGATTGTGGGCGGTGATCTGGCGAAGCACTGTGTGCCGCAGCGGTATGACGAGGACGAGCGGGTTCTGACGGTGCAGTGCGATTCGACGGCGTGGGCGACGCAGTTGCGGTTGATGCAGCGGGATCTGCTGCGGCGGTTGAACGATGATCTGGGCCGGGACACGGTGCGGATGATCAAGGTGTGGGGGCCGGGTGGGCCGCCGCGTCGTTTCGGTGCGTTGCGTGCTCCGGGGAGCACTGGTCCTGGGGATACGTACGGCTGAGAAGCTGTTGTCCCACTCCCGCTGGATCAGCTTGGGCTCCCGCTGGATCAGCTCTGGGCGTCTGGTGCGGTCGATCGCAAGGCGCCGGAGTGTCCTCATAGCGGGGATATGAGGGCGTTTTGGCAACGCCGCGAGCGGCCGTGCCAGACGTTCCGAGCCCAGCGGGCGTGGGACAACAGCTTCTGAAGTGGGGGGCGTATGTGTGAGGTGTCCCTCACGGTAGCGGTGGGTTGACAGCCGAAGCGCTGAATGCCCGTGTGAGCCTCTTGGAGCCCCTTCCCGGATATGGGGAGTCGGATGGCGCCGGTTGAGAGCGGCACATGCGTACTCAGGGACCGGCAAGCCCCCATGAGTGTCCGAGCTACCGGTAGACTGGTGCACAATCCCGCTCGCTTGCGGGACACGTCGACTTATACAGAACGACGCAGCCGGTCCCGTTTGTCGCGGTCTCGGCTTGTGCTGTGCCAGAAAGGGCGCTTCGTGGCCGATTCCGGCGACCCCAACGAGATCATTACGTCCACTCCCGGCGAGGGCGGCGAGGCCGTCGTCTCGGCGGCCTATGACGCCAGCGCGATCACCGTCCTTGAGGGCCTGGACGCGGTCCGCAAGCGGCCTGGCATGTACATCGGCTCGACCGGTGAGCGTGGGCTTCATCACCTGGTGCAAGAGGTCGTCGACAACTCTGTCGACGAGGCCATGGCCGGGCACGCGGACACGATCGACGTCACGATCCTGCCGGACGGCGGGGTGCGTGTGATCGACAACGGCCGCGGTATCCCGGTCGACATCGTGCCGTCGGAGAACAAGCCGGCCGTGGAGGTCGTGCTGACGGTTCTGCACGCGGGCGGCAAGTTCGGCGGTGGCGGTTACGCCGTCTCCGGCGGTCTGCACGGTGTGGGTGTGTCCGTCGTGAACGCGCTGTCGTCGAAGTTGGCTGTCGAGGTCAGGCGGGACGGTTTCCACTGGTCGCAGGATTACAAGCTGGGTGTGCCGACGGCGCCGCTGGCGCAGAACGAGGCGACGGGGGAGTCCGGTACGTCGGTGACGTTCTGGGCCGACCCTGATGTCTTCGAGACGACGGAGTACTCCTTCGAGACGCTGTCGCGGCGTTTCCAGGAGATGGCGTTCCTCAACAAGGGCCTGACGCTGAACCTGACGGACGAGCGGGAGTCCGCGAAGGCCGTGGCGGGGGCGGACACGGCGGACGGTACGGAGGACGACCAGGTCCGTACGGTGTCGTACCACTACGAGGGCGGCATCGTCGACTTCGTGAAGTACCTGAACTCGCGCAAGGGTGAGCTGATCCACCCGACGGTGATCGATGTCGAGGCCGAGGACAGGGAGCGCCTGCTCTCGGTCGAGATCGCGATGCAGTGGAACTCGCAGTACACGGAGGGTGTGTACTCGTTCGCGAACACGATCCACACGCATGAGGGCGGTACGCACGAGGAGGGTTTCCGTGCGGCGATGACGGGTCTGGTGAACCGTTACGCGCGGGAGAAGAAGTTCCTGCGCGAGAAGGACGACAATCTCGCGGGTGAGGACATCCGTGAGGGTCTGACGGCGATCATCTCGGTGAAGCTGGGTGAGCCGCAGTTCGAGGGCCAGACGAAGACCAAGCTGGGCAACACTGAGGCGAAGACCTTCGTGCAGAAGGTCGTGCACGAGCACCTCAACGACTGGTTCGACCGGAATCCGAACGAGGCCGCGGACATCATCCGCAAGGCGATCCAGGCGGCTACGGCGCGGGTGGCGGCTCGTAAGGCGCGGGATCTGACACGTCGTAAGGGTCTGCTGGAGTCGGCTTCGCTGCCGGGCAAGCTGAGTGACTGCCAGTCGAACGATCCGACGCAGTGCGAGATCTTCATCGTCGAGGGCGACTCGGCCGGCGGCAGTGCGAAGTCGGGCCGTAATCCGATGTACCAGGCGATTCTGCCGATCCGCGGCAAGATCCTGAACGTCGAGAAGGCGCGGATCGACAAGGTCCTGCAGAACACCGAAGTGCAGGCGCTGATCAGTGCTTTCGGTACGGGTGTGCACGAGGACTTCGATATCGAGAAGCTCCGCTATCACAAGATCATTCTGATGGCGGACGCCGATGTCGACGGTCAGCACATCAACACGCTGCTTCTGACGTTCCTGTTCCGCTTCATGCGGCCGCTGGTCGAGGCGGGGCACGTCTACCTGTCGCGCCCGCCGCTGTACAAGATCAAGTGGGGTCGGGACGACTTCGAGTACGCGTACTCGGACCGTGAGCGCGACGCCCTGGTGGAGCTCGGCAAGCAGAACGGCAAGCGGGTCCGTGAGGACTCGATCCAGCGCTTCAAGGGGCTCGGTGAGATGAACGCCGAGGAGCTGCGCATCACCACCATGGATGTGGATCACCGGGTCCTCGGCCAGGTGACGCTGGACGACGCGGCGCAGGCCGACGATCTGTTCTCGGTGCTGATGGGTGAGGACGTCGAGGCGCGGCGCTCGTTCATCCAGCGCAACGCCAAGGACGTCCGCTTCCTCGACATCTGAGTCGGCCGTGCACGCCATCAGCCGCAGCCGCAGCTCGAAAGGACTTTGACCAGCAATGGCCGACGAGAACACCCCTGTGCCCGTGACCCCTGAAGAGGTGCCCCCCGTCGAGGGTGTGGGCATGCGTGTCGAGCCTGTGGGGCTCGAGACGGAGATGCAGCGCTCCTACCTCGACTACGCGATGTCCGTCATCGTCTCGCGCGCGCTGCCCGACGTGCGGGACGGCCTGAAGCCCGTGCACCGCCGGGTGCTGTACGCGATGTACGACGGCGGTTACCGGCCCGAGAAGGGCTTCTACAAGTGCGCCCGTGTCGTCGGTGACGTCATGGGTACGTACCACCCGCACGGCGACTCGTCGATCTACGACGCCTTGGTGCGCCTCGCGCAGCACTGGTCGATGCGGATGCCGCTGGTGGACTCCAACGGCAACTTCGGCTCTCCGGGCAACGACCCGGCCGCGGCGATGCGCTACACCGAGTGCAAGATGATGCCGCTGGCCATGGAGATGGTCCGGGACATCGACGAGGAGACCGTCGACTTCCAGGACAACTACGACGGCCGCAACCAGGAGCCGACGGTTTTGCCGGCGCGCTTCCCGAACCTGCTGATCAACGGTTCGGCGGGTATCGCGGTCGGTATGGCCACCAACATTCCGCCGCACAACCTGCGGGAGGTGGCGGCCGGCGCGCAGTGGTTCCTGGAGAACCCGGAGGCGGGTCACGAGGAGCTGCTGGACGCGCTGATGGAGCGCATCAAGGGCCCCGACTTCCCGACGGGTGCGCTGGTGGTGGGCCGTAAGGGCATCGAGGAGGCGTACCGGACGGGCCGCGGCTCGATCACGATGCGCGCGGTGGTGGCGGTCGAGGAGATCCAGAACCGCCAGTGCCTGGTGGTCACGGAGCTTCCGTACCAGACGAATCCGGACAACCTGGCGCAGAAGATCGCGGACCTGGTGAAGGACGGCAAGGTCGGCGGCATCGCGGACGTCCGTGACGAGACGTCTTCGCGGACCGGTCAGCGTCTGGTGATCGTGCTGAAGCGGGACGCGGTCGCGAAGGTCGTCCTGAACAACCTCTACAAGCACACCGATCTGCAGACCAACTTCGGCGCGAACATGCTGGCGCTGGTCGACGGGGTGCCGCGCACGCTGTCGCTCGACGCGTTCATCCGTCACTGGGTGGCCCACCAGATCGAGGTCATCGTCCGGCGCACCCGGTTCCGGCTGCGCAAGGCGGAGGAGCGGGCGCACATCCTGCGCGGCCTGCTCAAGGCGCTGGACGCGATCGACGAGGTCATCGCGCTGATCCGGCGCAGCCAGACGGTCGACGTGGCGCGTGAGGGCCTGATGGGCCTGCTGGAGATCGATGAGATCCAGGCGAACGCGATCCTGGAGATGCAGCTGCGCCGGCTGGCGGCTCTGGAGCGTCAGAAGATCGTCGCCGAGCACGACGAGCTGCAGACGAAGATCAACGAGTACAACGCGATTCTCGCTTCGCCGGAGCGTCAGCGGCAGATCATCAGCGAGGAACTGGCGGCGATCGTCGACAAGTTCGGTGACGACCGGCGCTCGAAGCTGGTGCCCTTCGACGGTGACATGTCCATCGAGGACCTGATCGCCGAGGAGGACATCGTCGTCACGATCTCGCGTGGCGGCTATGTGAAGCGTACGAAGACCGACGACTACCGGTCGCAGAAGCGCGGCGGCAAGGGGGTGCGCGGCACGAAGCTGAAGGAGGACGACATCGTCGACCACTTCTTCGTGTCGACGACCCACCACTGGCTGCTGTTCTTCACGAACAAGGGCCGGGTGTACCGGGCGAAGGCGTACGAGCTGCCGGACGCGGGCCGCGATGCGCGCGGGCAACACGTCGCGAACCTGCTGGCGTTCCAGCCGGACGAGCAGATCGCGCAGATCCTCGCGATCCGCGACTACGAGGCTGCGCCGTATCTGATCCTGGCCACCAAGGGTGGTCTGGTGAAGAAGACGTCGCTGAAGGACTACGACTCGCCCCGTGCGGGCGGCGTCATCGCGATCAATCTGCGGGAGACCCCGGCCGGCGGCGACGACGAGCTGATCGGCGCGGAGCTGGTGTCGGCCGAGGACGATCTTCTGCTGGTCAGCAGGAAGGCGCAGTCGATCCGCTTCACCGCGACCGACGACGCGCTGCGGCCGATGGGGCGGGCGACATCCGGTGTGAAGGGCATGAGTTTCCGTGAAGGCGACGAGCTGCTCTCGATGAATGTGGTGCGGGCGGGTACGTTCGTGTTCACTGCCACTGACGGCGGGTACGCGAAGCGGACTCCCGTCGACGAGTATCGCGTCCAGGGTCGCGGTGGCCTCGGCATCAAGGCCGCCAAGATCGTGGAGGACCGTGGGTTGCTGGTCGGCGCGCTGGTGGTCGAGGAGACGGACGAGATCCTCGCCATCACGCTCGGCGGTGGTGTGATTCGCACGCGAGTCAACGAAGTCAGGGAGACGGGCCGTGACACCATGGGCGTCCAACTGATCAATCTGGGTAAGCGCGATGCCGTCGTCGGTATCGCTCGTAACGCCGAGGCCGGCCGCGAGGCCGAAGAGGTCGGAGGTCCCCCGGGGGCCGACGCCGATGTGGCCGAAGGCGCTGCGGCCGGGGTTGCCGAATCCGTCGAGGGCGTAGAGCCTTCGTCCGCCGAGGGCACGGAGCCTTCGGCCGGGGAGCACGAGGAGTAAAGCGTGAGTGGAGCCACGGGCGCCGGAGCGGCCGCTTCCGGAGCTGGAGCACCCGGTGTCCGTGGCTCTGCCGCGGACTCCCAGGGGGGGACTGTGACCGATACCCGAGGGGCCCAGCCCCAGAGTTACGACGCGTACGGCAATGGGCCGCTGCCCAGTGAGCGTGAGCAGCGGGGCCAGGGCCAGTCCGCCCAGCCGTATCACCCGCCGCAGGCGTACCCCTCGCCGCAGGGCGATGGTACGCAGGGCGGGCAGCAGCGTACGGGCCAGGCCTCGGACGCGGCCGCGGTGCGGCTGCCGAGAACCGGTGCGCGTACGACGCCGCGTACGCGCAAGGCCCGGCTGCGGGTGGCCAAGGCCGACCCGTGGTCGGTGATGAAGGTGAGCTTCCTGCTCTCCATCGCGCTGGGCATCTGCACGGTGGTCGCGTCAGCGGTGCTGTGGATGGTCATGGATGCCATGGGTGTCTTCTCCACGGTTGGCGGGACGATCAGCGAGGCCACGGGCTCCAACGAGAGCAACGGCTTCGACCTGCAGTCCTTCCTCTCGCTGCCGCGCGTGTTGATCTTCACCTCGGTCATCGCGATGATCGACGTGGTGCTCGCGACGGCGCTCGCGACCCTCGGTGCTTTCATCTACAACCTGTCGGCCGGCTTCGTCGGCGGGGTCGAGCTGACGCTCGCCGAGGACGAGTAGGAAGCGGGCGGAACCGATTTTGGTACTGCCCCTGAGGTGCGCTAATCTTCAGGGGCAGCGCGGGGCTATAGCTCAGTTGGTTAGAGCGCATCCCTGATAAGGATGAGGCCACAGGTTCAAATCCTGTTAGCCCCACCGCGGACCTGACAAAGGTCGAAGGCCCGGTAGATCGGAAGATCTACCGGGCCTTCTGCGTGTGCGGTGCGCGTGGTGTGTGCGGTACGAGTGGTGCGCGTCTGTGGTGCGGGCGTGGTGCGTGTGTGGTGTGCGTTACGCGGTGAGGCGCAGGTCCGTTCGGGCGGTTTCCGTGAGGTCGGTCGGAAGGTGCCGGGCGGCCGGTGATGAGCCGTGGGCCTCGGCGCGGATGCGCTGCTTCATCGTGGGAGGCAGGGCGCGGTCGGTCGCCGGGGACCAGCGGGTGGCGGGGGCCGCCGTGGCTGCTGCCGGGGGCTCGGCCGGGCGTGCGGCAGGGGCGTACGCCGGGTGGACGGCGGTGGCTTGCGCGGCGGTGAATCCCAGCGCAGCGGTGACTCGGGCGACGGTGAATCCCAGCGCGGCGAGGAGTGCCCGGACAGCGGTGGTGAACGCGGTCCACATCGTGCTCGTGCTGACCTTGACGGCGGCCATGGCCCCTCGCTTTCGGGTGGTGCGATGTCCTTGCTTGCCCGATCATGTGCACCCGCCCCGGAGTTCTGGGGACCGGCAGCCGCGATTCGCAGATCTTCGGATGAACACCACTCGGTCGGGGGAGCGGAAGTGCGGGCCGATGGTGACGGCGGGGGCTCGGCCGGGCCCGGCAACTAGGTAACCGATCGGTATCGGCCGGTGTGTATAGTCGGGCGCCAGAAGTCCCCTACGTCAAGGAAAGACGAGGTCGCGCGGTGAAGAAGCTTCTCCTGGTCGCACTGGCCGCCATCGGCGGGCTCCTCGTGTACCGCCAGATCCAGGCGGATCGCGCCGAGCAGGATCTGTGGACGGAGGCGACTGACTCCGTGCCCGCAGGTTCGGGTGTGTGAGACCCAGTAGTCCCCATACGGGCCCCGGCCGCTGAGCGGCCGGGGCCTTTGTGCTGTCCGGGCCGTGGGCCGGCGGCCCCGGGGCGGTCGCCCACGGCCCTGGGGCCGTCCGGGTGACAGGGGAGCGGACGAGTGGCGGCCGGACGGGCGGCGGTCATCGTGGGGATGGCGAGGCTGTTCCGGGCCCTGAGTCAGTCACTTGCGCAGAACATGTGCTTGCGTAAGCAAATGTCCGTATCTCTATGTCTCCGCAACGATCCGGCGGCCTGCGCAGACAGCGCCGGGACCGGCGGGGCACGATGGACGGACGCTGCGGCGGCGCTGGTGCGGCGGCGCGGGGCGGCCATGAGGACGGACGAGGGGTGGCGCGTGAAGAGGCAGCGCAGCAAGGGCGGGGTGGTGACGGCCGTGGTGGCGGCGCTGGTCGCGGTGGCGGCACTGGGGGGCGCGGCTCATGCGGCGGGTGAGCCCAGTCCGTACACCTACGAACCGTCGGCGAAGCGGGTCGAGGGTGTTCAGGCCAACATTGACGCCGAGGAGCTGGCGGCCGGGACGACGTACCGGGACTCGATCAAGCCGGGCGGCAAGCTCTTCTACCGGGTGCGCCTCGACGCGACGTCCAACGCCTATGTGTCGGCGACCGCTGTGCCCGGGCCGGGCACCAAGGTCGCGTATTCCGACGAGCTCAAAGTGACGCTGCAGGACCGCGACGGCAACTCGTGCAGTTACAACACCACTCGGTTCAGCTCGGCGGAGTTCGCGCGGCCGATCGGCGCGTACGCCCACCGGACCATCGACAAGGACAGCACCTCCTGCCAGGAGGCCGAGACGTACTTCGTACTGGTGGAGCGGACCAGTGAGGCAACCTCGTCGCGCGAGCCCTGGGAGCTGGAGATCCGTCATATGACGGAGCCCGGTGTGGGGGCCGGCGGCCCGACGGCGGCGCCGGAGACCTGGCCGAGCAGCTCACCCGCGCCGCCGGTGGGTGGCGTGCAGGAACGCCGCGGCGGTACGAGTTTCTACAGTGCGCCCGGGCTGGAGCGGGGCGAGTGGCGGGACAGGATCAAGCCGGGTGAAAGCTTGTTCTACAAGGTGCCCGTCGACTGGGGACAGCAGCTCTTCGCGAGCGCGGACCTCAGCAGTGCGCCCGGGGAGGGACATGTGTCCAACGCGCTGACCATGGCGCTGTACAACCCGGCGCGCGGCCTCGTCGACAGTGCGACCGACATCTCGTACGACGGCAAGCAGAAGTCGACGGCGCTGGATCCGCTGCCTCCGGTGGCGTACGAGAACCGCTTCGACTCCTCGGAGTCGGTGGGCGGGATGCGGCTGGCTGGCTGGTACTACCTGAGGGTCAGTCTGAACCCCGAGGTGGCGAAGGAGTTCGGGGCGAAGGGGCTGGGTCTTTCGCTGCGCCTGAACGTCAGGGGCGAGGCGAAGAAGGGTCCCGGCTATGCGGGGCCCGCCGGTGACTTCCAGGTCACCGAGGACGATTTGAGCGCTGCTGAGAGCGGCGAAAGTACGCCCGCCGCGGACCGGAGCGAGACGATGCAGCTCGTCGCGGCGGCCGGTATCGGTGCGGGCAGTGTGCTGGTGCTGGGGCTCGGGATGTGGACGGCGCTCGCCCGCAGGCGGGCTCACGCGGCGGGACCGGGGGCGGGGACGGGGCCAGACGCTGGTGGGGCGCCTACGCAGTACGGGCCGCCGACCGCCTGGTAGGCCGGCGGGTCAGGGGCGCTGCTGCTGCGCAACGGTCTTCGGGCGGGCGGGTGGACGGCTGGCTGACGGGCGGGCTGGTTGGCCGACGGGCGCTCAGCTCTGGGTCAGGGCCCAGATGCCCACCGCGAAACACACCAGGGCCAGCAGCAGAACCGGGACGGCCACCTTCGGGGATGGTCCCGGACGCCTGTGTGCGGCCTGGACCGCGGCTGCTGGGCTGTGGGCGGTGAATGGGCGCGTGAGGGCCTGTTCGTGCTGTACGGCGGCCGGGGCGGCCTGGGCCCCCGCATGCGGGGGCGTCGCAACCGGCCCGGGCGCGGGTGCGGACATGGGCGCGGGCGCGGGTGTCGGCTTGGGCGGGACGGATGGCTGCGCCGGGTGCGCGCGGGCGGGCTGTGGCGGCGGTGCGAGGTGGAAGCTGCCCGTCTCCGACATGGTGGACGGCGGCTGCGGACCGGGCTGTCGCGCCCGCCCGTTCGGGACATGGGCGGGCGGCATGTCCGGTCCTGTCGGGCCGAAGCCGGGCGGGAGCGGGCCGATCTGGTCGAAGATCTCCACCGGCTCCTCGCCGGGCGCCGGTTCGGGGAGCGTTTCGACGGCGGCGGTCAGTGCTTTGCGTGCGCCCGTCGCCGTACGGAACCTGGCCTGCGGGTCGGGTTGCAGCATTCCGGCTATCACCTGCCACAGGGGCCCGGGGATGCCCTGTGGCGCCCCCGGTGTGCCGTACGTGGCGAAGTGCTCGACCAGGGCCTGGGAGTCGGGCTTGTGGCCCTGTACCAGGTAGAGGGCGACCAGGCCGACCGCGAAGAGGTCGGCCGGGAAGTCCGGCTCGGCGCCCATCATCTGCTCGGGGGCGAAATAACCGGGCGTCCCCACGACGTAGTTGGTCTCGGTGAGGCGGGGCTCGCCCTTGCGCATCGAGATACCGAAGTCGGACAGCCGCAGATGCGGCCGTCCGGTGCCGGTGGCCTCCAGCAGGATGTTGGCGGGCTTGATGTCGCGGTGCACGACACCTTCCGCGTGCACCGCGCTCAGACCGGAGAGGAGTTGATCGAGCAGGGTGCACACGAAACGGGGCGGCAGCGGGCCGTAGTCCCCGATCACGTGCGCCAGCGATCCGCCGCTCACCAAGTCCATGGTGAACAGCACCTTGTCGTCGTCCGCTGCCCAGCTGGCCGGGGCGAGGACATAGGGGTGGTCGATCCGCACGGCCTGCTCTCGCACGAAACGCAGCAGCGTGTGCGCGTCGCTCTGCTGGAGCACCTTGGCCGCCACGTACCGGCGGCGCCGGTGGTCCCACGCCCGCCACACGGCGCCGACACCGCCGCGCCCGATCGGGTCGATGAGCTCGTACCGACCAGCGAAGATCTCACCCATTGCGCTGTGCCCGCTCCCCGGTCCGGTGCTGTCCGCCGCTGTCAGCTCTGGTGCGCCTCGTAGTGGGCGACCGCGTCCGCGGTGCGCCCTGCGCCGTACACCCTGAGGAACTCTGCCAGTTCGGGGTGGGTCGGGGCGAGGGTGTCCGCCGCATCGATGATGTCGCCTGCGGCCGCGACCGAGCGCAGCAGTGACTGGATCTCGCGCACCACCCGGCGTACGGTCGGCGCCCCGGAACTGGCTGTGGTGCCATTGGTGTTGCTCAGCACGGAACCACCCTGCGACTTCTTGATCTCGTCCATCCGATCGGTGGCCTCGGCAGCGCTGACGCTGCCGTCGGCGACCTGCCCGGCCAGATCCTGCAGGGCCTGAACGCGCTGGACCACGGCGGGGTTGCCGATCTTGGCGCGCTGGCCGCTCATCAGCTGGGACAGCATCGGGGCCGACAGCCCGAGCACCGCGGCCAGCCTGGCCTGGTTCAGGCCCAGGTCGTCGATCAGGCGACGGAAGAGCGCCCCCAGCGGCTCCCCGTACCAACTGCGCTGAAGCTCTCTGGCTCTGGCCGTCGACTCCTGCTGCGCTGCATCCATTGCGTCTCCCCTTCGCTGCTGCGAACCTCGGGAGCATCTTACGGAGCGTGGTCGCGCACGGGGACCCCCAATGCTTTTGCAGGATCCGGGGGGAGACCCGGTACTCTTGTCTCCGGCGGTGGCCATTGCGCACGTGCGCCGGTCCCTGTCCACCCGTACCCGGGGCCTTAGCTCAGTTGGTAGAGCGCTGCCTTTGCAAGGCAGATGTCAGGAGTTCGAATCTCCTAGGCTCCACTGTTAAATGCCCTCTGACCTGCGGAAACGCGGTTTCGGAGGGCATTTTTTGTGCCCATCGGTGGGCACATCGATGCTCAGAAGTGTGGGGTATTCCTCTATTTCTTGGGGTTTGCGCGATCGAGGCGCTCCCGTGGATCTCCTAGGACTGGAGGTGTCTGCGGTGGTCTTTCTTGGGCGTGCCGAACGAGAGGTAGGTGGTGTCGTCCTTGGCCTCGACCGGGGTGCTGCTGTCGGGCTACCTCGCTTGTCGCTAACCGTGCCGAGGTCAGCTGGCCCAGGGGTCAGAGTTCGGCCGTCGTCGAGACATCGGTCCAGCTGGCCACCACCAGCCTTTTCGGCTGTCCCGTGCTGCGGAGCGAGCCGATCGGTCCCGCGCCGAAGGCGAACGAGAGGAACTGCTGCGGAACAACCAAGAGACCGGGCACGATCTCGGGCGGCCGACCAGGAGGCTCCGCGAACTTTCGCCGGTGGCAGAGCTCGCCCACGAGATGCTCATCCGGGCGGCCAAGGCCACGCACAACGAAGAAACTCTTCTTCGGCTGACTCAGGTACGGAACAACGCATGCGCGAAGACGCTTCGAACCGATGCGGCAGGAGCCCACACGGCGGCGCACGGCAGCACCTGACGGCCAACTTGGCAGTTACTCAGAGAACGCGGACCTCCGGGGTGTAGACGATCCACTTGCCGCCCACCGCTCGGAACTCCTTCTCCTTGGACATGATCTCATGCGCGTGGTTCCAGGCGAAGAGCATGTGGACGATCACGTAATTCCCCGGGCTCAGCGTCACGTAATTCCCCAGGTCCTGGCCTCGTCCATGTCTACTTGATCGAGGGCTTGTTTGTCTTGTCGGTGACGCCTGCGCGGGGCCGCTTGTTGGGGCGGTAGCTGGGACCGTTCATGATCACCTGATGGCTGGTGTTGATGAGCCGGTCCAGGAGGGACTCGGCGACGACGGGGTTGGGGAAGAGCGGATACCAGTCGCTCGGCGCCCTGTTGCTGGTCAGGATCAGCGACCGGCCCTGCCGCTCGGAGACCAGCTCGTAGAGGTCGTCGGCCTGGGCCGCGGTCAGCTGGCGCATCGCGAAGTCGTCCAGGATGAGCACGTCGGGCCGTACCAGTTCGCGCAGTCGGCGGTCCCAGGTGCGGTCCGCGTGGCCGCCGGCCAGGTCGGCCAGAACCCGGCTGGTCTTGGCGAAGCGGACGTTGGCGCCCTGGCGGATCGCCATATGTCCGAGTGCCTGGGCGACGTGTGTCTTCCCAACGCCGACCGGCCCGAACAAAATTACGGACTCGCCGGTGTGCAGCCAGCGCAGTGCCGCAAGGTCGCGGACCTGGGCCGCGGGTATCTTCGGGGAGGCCGCGAAGTCGAACTCCTCCAAGGTGACCTGCTGCTCGAACTTCGCCCGGGTCAGGCGCCGTTGGAAGGCGACGGTCTCCCGGCGGGTGATCTCGTCCTGGCAGAGGATCTGGAGGAACTCCAGGTGGCCGAGCTCGCCGCCGTGGGCCTGCGAGAGGCGGGCGTCGAGAGTTTCCAGCATGCCCGAGAGCTTCAGCGCGCGAAGCGCGTCCCGCAGGGCGGTGTCCATGATGCTCATCACGCCACTCCTTCTTCGTGACGGTGGTCATCACGGTCGTCGTTCGTCATGTCGGGGGGTGTCGCGGTCGCGAAGAGCCGCTGAGGTCCGTGCAGGAAGGCGGCGGCTCCGCCATCGCCGGAGGATTCGGGGGCCGGCTCGGTCTCGGTGCCGGCGACGAGGATGCCCTTGATCGTGCGATAGGACGGGTCGCCGACCAGGGTCGCCTTGGCGCAGGCGGCCTCCAGCCTGCCCTCGCCGTACTTCTTGCGCAGGCCGAGGATCCCCTGGGCGGCGCGGAGCCGATAGAGCGCGTTGACCTCCAGCAGCCCATCGACCACCTCGCGGCAGGCCGTGCCGACCTGCGCGGACTGGGTCCGGCACCAGGTCGGGGTCCGCATGTGGAAAGCGATCTTCTCCGGCGGGTAGTCGCTGGCATGGGTGCGCTTGCCCTGCTCAAGTGCCCCGTGGGTCTTGACCAGTTCGCCGTCGTGGAAGACCTGCACGAAGGTCGCGGTCGAGCGGACGTCGACCCGCTTGCCCATCAGTTTCCACGGCACCGAGTAGAGGGTGCGGCCGGCCTTGATGTGAATGTCCGGGCCGACGGTGGCCGTCGACCACTTCGCGAGCACGAACGGGGTCTTCGGCAGCGGCAGCAGCGTGGACGCCTCGACGGCCTCGAAAACCGAGGCCGGGGCGGCCCCGCCCAGCGGGCGGCACTGCCGCTGACCGGCGACTTCGGTGCACCACCGGATGGCCTCGGCCTGCATCTGCTCGAGCGAGAAGAACTCCCGGCCCCGCCACCAGGAATCACGTATATAGGGCATAGGGCGCTCGACGCGCGGTTTATCTTTTGGCTTCAGAGCGCGGGCTGGATCTACCAACGCACCGTAATGGGCCGCGAGTTCGGCATACGCTTTGTTGATTTTAGGGTCGTAGAGGTCGGGCTTGTCCACCCCGGTCTTCAGGTTGTCGGGCACCAGCCGCTGCGGGACGCCGCCGAAGAATCTGAAGGCTTCGACGTGGGATTCGGTCCAGGAGTGCTGGTCCAGGTGGATCACCGGGCGGACGAACATGTGCCGCGAGCACGGCAGCACCATCACGAACGCCCAGATCCGGTGCCGCTTCCCGCTCCGCGGGTTGATCCACTGGCCAAGGAAGCCGTAGTCGATCTGAGCCTCCAGCCCCGGCTCGATCTCGTCGCGCAGGACCGTGACCTGAGAGCGACGGGTCTCCTCGGGCAGCGTCGCCGATATCCACCGCCGAAGCGACGACACCGAAACCACCAACTCGTTCTCGTCCCGCAGCCGTTGGTGGATCGTGGCGACGGTCACCGTCCCCAGCAGGCTCTTGATGTAATCACGGTGCTTGTCGATCTCGGGCCAGGTCACCTGCCGCAACCGGGCATCGGCGAGCTCGGGGAACCAGCCCTTGATCAGAGAGGCCCAGTCCTCCGCGGCCATCGCCGCCCCGCCCGGGGCCATCCCGGCGGCCTCCGCCGGGGCCAGGTACTTCCTGATCGTCTTGCGGTCCAGTCCCAGCGACGCGGCCAGCTCGCTCTTGGAGCGGCCCGCGTACCAGTGGACATAGATCTCGGTCACATCGACCACGTTGAACGTTCTCCTTGCCATCGTGCGCTTCCCTCGACCTCGAACCACTGATCGAGGAAGCGTCCGTCATCTCGACGGCCAGGACCACTACCCGCTGCGTCCGTCGTCCCCATGGGGAATTACGTGACCGCGGGGGTGGGGAATTACGTGACGCGGAACCCGCCTCACCTGGGGAATTTCGTGATCGCTCACAGAGCAGCGCGTAGTCCGGATAAGGATCGCTGAAGCCGTCCGAGGGGCGAACCGGGATGTGAGAACCGGGGGTGAGGCGCCCCTGTTTGGCGGGGGTGGTGTCGTAGACGCAGGAGACCAGTTCGGGGCCTATGCCGCAGTAGTTGGCGACGGTGGCGCTCTTGGCCGTGGCGCCGTACGCGACGACCCGGCCGCCCTCGGCGCCCAGCCGGGTGAGCAGGGCGGTCAGGTCGTCGCGGATGCGTCGGACCTCGGCGGCGAAGCGCTCCAGCGTGGCCGGCTCGGCGAGGGCCTTGCTGTCCTCGTCGGCCATCAGCTCGGCCACCGCCGCTGTGGGCACACGGGCACCCTGGCGCGCGATGGTGTAGCGGACCTCACCGCCGTGCACGGGCAGCCGGACCGTGTCCACCAGCTCGAAGCCGTAGCGGCGGACCATGTTCCGCACCGAGCGGGCCGTGAAGAAGTAGAAGTGCTCGTCGTAGATCTGGTCGAACGAGGAGCGTTCGACGATCTCGCCGAGGTAAGGATCTTCGAAGACGAACACCCCGTCCGGCTTCAGCAGGGCGTCCAGTCCGCGGAAGATCGAGTCCAGGTAGGGGATGTGGCAGAGGGTGTTGGCGGCGTAGTGAGGTGACCCCCGTGGTGTGGACACACCTAACAATGGATCTTGATGGTCCAGGAAGGTGTAGATCCACATGGCAAGGCCCTCGAAGTACAGTGCGGAGTTCCGGTCCGACGCGATCGCGTTGTGGCGGGCATCGGCGGGAAGGCGGACGTTCAGGGACGTCGCGGCCGATCTGAACGTCAACCCCGAGACGCTGCGGACCTGGGTGCGTGACGCCGACGACGGTCCGGCCGCCTCCGGCGGGTCGCAGGACACCGAGGCCGAGCTGGCCCTGCTGCGCGCGGAGAACGCCAGGCTGGCCAAGGCGGAGAAGGAATGGCAGCTCGAGCGGGAGATCCTGCGACGGGCAGCCGCCTATTTTGCCCGGGAGATGAAGTGAAGACTGCCGCTTGGGACTTCATCTCCGCCCACGCCGAGATGTTCGGCATCAAGCGGATATGCCGGGTACTGGAAGTCTCCCGCTCGGGCTACTACCGGTGGATCGCCGGCGCCCAGACGCGGGCCGTCCGGCAGGCCACCGAGGATGCCCTGGTCGAGGAGATCCGCGAGATCCATGCCGAACACCGCGGGAACTATGGCGCGCTCCGAGTCCATGCCGAACTGCGCGGTTTCGGCCACATTGTCAACCGCAAGCGGGTGGCCAGGCTGATGCGCAAGCACGGCATCACCGGCCGCCACCTGCGGAAGAAGAAGCGCACCACGGTCCCTGACCGGCTCGCGCCGCCGGTGGCGGACCTGGTTCAGCGGGACTTCACCGCTGTCACTCTGGACGAGAAGTGGTGCGGCGACATCACATACGTGCAGGTCGGAGCCGCGTGGCTCTATCTCGCCTGCGTCATCGACATCCGCTCGCGCCGGGTGCTCGGCTACTCGATGGCCCCGCACATGCGGGCCGGGCTCGTCATCGACGCGCTCCAGGCCGCGGTCGCAGCCCGCGGCGGTGACGTCACCGGGGTGATCTTCCACGCGGACCGCGGATCGCAATATACGTCGGCCGCGTTCGCGCAGGTCTGTGACCGGCACGGCATCCGCAGGAGCATGGGAAGGGTCGGCTCGAGCTATGACAACGCCCTGGCCGAGAGCTTCTGGCAGGGACTGAAGCGAGAAGCAATGCACGGGAAGCTGTTCGTGACGATGCGACAGGCCAGGCTGGAGATCTTCCAGTGGCTCACCTACTACAACGCCTGCCGACGCCACAGCGCGCTCGACTACCTCTCTCCAATGGAGTTCGAACAGCAGCACCACAGGACAGCTAAACTCTCACTCGCAGCATGAACCCCTGTGTCCACACTCCGGGGGTCACCTCATCGCGGCAGGAAACCCTGATGATCGACTTCTTGGCCACTCTCGACCCCGGCAACGGCCTGGCGGAGAAGTCCGGGATGCTGCCCCCCATGCCCCCGGACGACCTGCTGTGGCGAGCCCTGGTCAGGCTCTCCCGCGGCGTCGGCCGGGCGGAGAAGACCGGGCATGCGCTGTCTCCGTACGTCGTCGGCGCGTACGGGCACTCGCGCATGGACGCTCTGGTGCGCGGCGCGGGTGAAGCGGTGGAGCGGCACGCGCTCTTCCCCCGTCCCGACATGCCCCACGGCACCGTCCGCGCCACCCGGGCCGGCCTGGGCGCGCGTGCGCTGCCCTTCACCGATCCGGACGTTGCCCTCGGCGACCCGCGGAGCGCCGAGCGGGCCCTGACCTGGTATCCGACCCGTCGGCTCAGGGACGATGCCGAAATCCTGGTCCCTGCGGGCCTGGTCGACTACCCCGCGCACGCGGCGGATGCGGAGGGCTTCGACCCCGGCCCTTCGGGGGCGGCGTCCGGGCACGGATACGACATGGCCTTGCGCTCCGCCCTGCTGGAGATGATCGAACGGGACGTGCTGCTCGTCGCCTGGGAACGCCGGCTGCGCCCGACGCGGATCGATGTCGACGCCGTCGGGGCGGGCCCGGTGCGCAGCGGCAAGGAGAACACCCATTGGCGGAGCCTGCTGCGGCTGTGGGCAAGCGCCCGCCGTGCGGGGCTCGTACCGGTCGTGGCGGATCTGCCGACCGGTGTCCCGGGCGTGGTCTGCACCGTCGCAGTGATCATCGACGAGACCGGCCCACAGCCGCTGGCGACCGTCGGCTGCAATGCCACGGACCGGGTCGGCTGGAGCATGCTGGGCGCGCTCCAGGAGGCGCTCCAGATACGCTCCGCGGTGGTCAACCAGCGCGAGAGCCACGGTTACGGCGAGCCCCCGGCCGAGATCGTGGACGATGACGACCGGCTGCGGTACGTCGCCTCCCGGCAGTGTTTCGACCTGGTCAGCGAGTGGGCCGGCGGGTTCAGGGGAACGCGGACACCCCGTACGGAATACAAGGTGACGACCGCTGCCATCGTGACGGGCCTGCTCGCGGACGGAGCCGACCCGATGGCGATCGACCTGACCGGCCGACTGCCGGTCGCGCTACGGGAGATGGGGTGGGCCGCGGTGAAGGTTGTCCCGGTCGGCTACCAGCATCTGCGGATGACCGAGTCGTACGGCTTCAGTTGGAACACCGAGCGGTTGCGGACGGCCGAAACGCGGACCGGGTTGTCCGCCGCCCGGGGGCCCACCGGCCGAAGCCGCCCCCATCCCTTGCCCTGATCAGGAACGCTTGGCAGTACACCAGAAGGAGAGGACCATAAGTATGGAAACCACACTCGGCGAGCAGATCATGCTCCTTTCGCTCGACGACAACACCGGAGCCCCGCATCTGCAGGCGCAGTCCGAGTACATGATTTCCAGCGCTTCTGTGCTGGAGCTCGCGCTGGCCGACCGGGTCCGGATGGAAGGCGAGCACCTCGTCGTCGCCGATCCCACTCCGCTGGGGATTGCGATTCTGGACGAGACGCTGCGGCGGATCGCCGGGCAGGAGAAGCGGGAGGACACCCAGGCGTGGATCTTCCGGCTGAAGAAGGAGGCCGTCGAGGGTGCGCGGCAGGGGCTGCTCGACAAGGGCATCATCCGTGAGGAGCGGGCGCGACGCTGGGGGATCTTCCCCACGAATCGGTACCCGGAGGCGGACGGAACGGTCGAGCAGGACGTCCGCCGAAAGCTCGCGGCGGCGGTACTGGAGGGACAGGAGCCGGACGCGCGCACGGCGGCGCTGGTGGTGCTGCTGCACAGCGGCGGGCTGCACAAGCTGGTGTTCGCCGACTCCGACGAGACGGCGGTCAAGAAGCGGATGGCGGAGCTGACGGAAAACCACTGGTCCGAGCCCGTCATGAAGCAGTTGGTGGATTCGGTCTTCGTGGCGCTGTCGGGCTACTCGGCGACAACGGCCGTCGGAGTGGTAGGTACGGTCATTTAGGACATGCCGGGCCAGCGGAATTGGCTGGGAGGTGAGGCTTCCTCAGTTCTTCCTCAATTCCGCTGCCTTACCGTACTTTTCGGAGCCATCCGATTCGTGCGAGTCGCTGCGTGTGTTAACTTCCTCGTTACCGATCAAGGTTGTTGCGGGGGTGCAACCGGGCCTGACCCGCCCAGGTTTGCAACCGCCCTGTGTATCAGAATTACGGGGAAGCATGGAACGAATCTTCCTTGCCATCAATTCACCTTCGTTGCGGCGCCGAATGACTGAGGTGCTGGCCGGGCCGGGGTGGCTCATATCCGGATGGGACGGCGACCGTACGGCAGCAAGACCCACAACACAAGCCGATATCACGCTGGTTGAGTCCAACGTGCTGGACGCGGACCCGTCGCTCACCCAGTTGAGCGCGCGGGTCATCGTTCTGGTTTCCGGGCAGCACGACGCGTTCTGGCATTCGTCGGCCTTCGCGCGGGTGGTCGGCATCATCGATCGTGACGACCCCGACCGCGGCTACATCGCAGCGGTTCGCGAGGTGTTGAGCGGGCGAGGCTGGGTCTCCCCCGAGCTCGTTCCCACCCTGCTGTCCGGCCACCTGGGCCACTCCCGGCTGTCGGGACCGCCCGCAGCCGATGTCGCACTGCTCACCGACCGGGAGAGGGCAGTGGCCATGCTGGTTGCGGAGGGCCTCTCCAACTCAGAGATCGCCGCGCAGCTGACCATAGAGCGCAGCACGGTCAAATTCCATGTGTCGAATGTGCTACGCAAAGTGCGCTGCCGAGACCGCTCCCAGATCACGGCTCTCTGGCACTCGCGCGCGTTGCCGACCCGCTTCGCCGCATGACCCTGGCCCCGTCGCGGGGCGGGGAATGACTCGACTTCTGACGGGCGTGCTCACCCAGTGCTCGGCGCTAATCTTGCGCCCAGCGCCGCACCGCGGCGCCGATAAATCAGATGCCTGATATCCATCACTTGGCGGGTAATTAATCACGTCCCTTTCAGGGAATCCACCGGCACTGGGGCAATGCACCCCGGGTTCTCCCGTATCGGCGCGCGGAAAGTTGTACAGATGGAGAACTCCAAGGGGGCCCCGCGGATCGGTGAGCTGTCCGACGTACCCGGGGGCCGGAAGCCGATGAAGGCACTCGTTCTCGCCGGTGGCACCGGCAGCCGGCTACGGCCCATCACCCACACCGCGGCCAAGCAGCTCGTTCCCGTCGCCAACAAGCCCGTGCTCTTCTACGGCATCGAGTCGATCGTCGCGGCCGGCATCACGGAGATAGGTGTCATCGTCGGGGGGACCGCCAAGGAGATACGGGCCGCTCTCGGCGACGGCTCGTTCTTCGGGGCTCGGATCACGTATCTGCCACAAGAGGCGCCCCTCGGACTGGCCCATGCCGTACTCGTCGCCCGGGACTGGCTGGGCGACGAGGACTTCGTGATGTACCTCGGTGACAACTTCGTAGTCGGCGGGATCACCGGCCTGGTGGAGGAGTTCCGCCGGGAGCGCAGGGACGCCCAAATTCTGCTCACCAAGGTCGCGGATCCTTCGATGTTCGGGGTCGCCGAACTCGGCCCGGACGGCGCCGTGATGCGCCTGGAAGAGAAGCCCAGCAAGCCGCGGAGCGATCTCGCGCTGGTGGGGGTCTATCTCTTCACCCCCGCGGTGCATAAGGCCGTCGCCGCGTGTGTGCCTTCGGCACGAGGCGAGCTGGAGATCACCGATGCCATCCAGTGGCTGGTCGACTCGGGTCACCATGTCGGTGCCACCACCATCACCGGTTACTGGAAGGACACGGGAAACGTGTCCGACATGCTGGAGGTCAATCGCGTGGTGCTGGAGACCGTGGAGCCGGCCGTCGAAGGACGGGTGGACGGGACGAGCGAGATCGTGGGCCGGGTGAGGATCGAGCCCGGCGCCCGGATCGTACGGTCACAGATCATCGGTCCCGCAGTCATCGGTGCCGGCACCGTGGTCACAGACTCCCGCATCGGGCCCTTCACCTCCGTCGCCGACGAGTGCCGGATCAGCGGCAGCGAGGTTGAGTTCTCCATCGTCCTCCAGGGAACGCGGATCGAGGATGCGGGCCGTATTGAAGGCTCCCTCATCGGCCGCTCTGTCCACGTCTCTGGGGCGGTCCGGGCACCGCGGGCACACCGCCTGGTCCTCGGCGACCACAGTCAGATCCAGATCGCTTCCTGAGACACCTCCGGCACGAAAGACGGTGACACCACCCGCCATGCGAATCCTTGTCACCGGAGGCGCCGGTTTCATCGGCTCCCACTTCGTACGATCGCTGTGTGAGCGATCACGAAATTCCCCAGGTGAGGCGGGTTCCGCGTCACGTAATTCCCCACCCCCGCGGTCACGTAATTCCCCATGGGGACGACGGACGCAGCGGGTAGTGGTCCTGGCCGTCGAGATGACGGACGCTTCCTCGATCAGTGGTTCGAGGTCGAGGGAAGCGCACGATGGCAAGGAGAACGTTCAACGTGGTCGATGTGACCGAGATCTATGTCCACTGGTACGCGGGCCGCTCCAAGAGCGAGCTGGCCGCGTCGCTGGGACTGGACCGCAAGACGATCAGGAAGTACCTGGCCCCGGCGGAGGCCGCCGGGATGGCCCCGGGCGGGGCGGCGATGGCCGCGGAGGACTGGGCCTCTCTGATCAAGGGCTGGTTCCCCGAGCTCGCCGATGCCCGGTTGCGGCAGGTGACCTGGCCCGAGATCGACAAGCACCGTGATTACATCAAGAGCCTGCTGGGGACGGTGACCGTCGCCACGATCCACCAACGGCTGCGGGACGAGAACGAGTTGGTGGTTTCGGTGTCGTCGCTTCGGCGGTGGATATCGGCGACGCTGCCCGAGGAGACCCGTCGCTCTCAGGTCACGGTCCTGCGCGACGAGATCGAGCCGGGGCTGGAGGCTCAGATCGACTACGGCTTCCTTGGCCAGTGGATCAACCCGCGGAGCGGGAAGCGGCACCGGATCTGGGCGTTCGTGATGGTGCTGCCGTGCTCGCGGCACATGTTCGTCCGCCCGGTGATCCACCTGGACCAGCACTCCTGGACCGAATCCCACGTCGAAGCCTTCAGATTCTTCGGCGGCGTCCCGCAGCGGCTGGTGCCCGACAACCTGAAGACCGGGGTGGACAAGCCCGACCTCTACGACCCTAAAATCAACAAAGCGTATGCCGAACTCGCGGCCCATTACGGTGCGTTGGTAGATCCAGCCCGCGCTCTGAAGCCAAAAGATAAACCGCGCGTCGAGCGCCCTATGCCCTATATACGTGATTCCTGGTGGCGGGGCCGGGAGTTCTTCTCGCTCGAGCAGATGCAGGCCGAGGCCATCCGGTGGTGCACCGAAGTCGCCGGTCAGCGGCAGTGCCGCCCGCTGGGCGGGGCCGCCCCGGCCTCGGTTTTCGAGGCCGTCGAGGCGTCCACGCTGCTGCCGCTGCCGAAGACCCCGTTCGTGCTCGCGAAGTGGTCGACGGCCACCGTCGGCCCGGACATTCACATCAAGGCCGGCCGCACCCTCTACTCGGTGCCGTGGAAACTGATGGGCAAGCGGGTCGACGTCCGCTCGACCGCGACCTTCGTGCAGGTCTTCCACGACGGCGAACTGGTCAAGACCCACGGGGCACTTGAGCAGGGCAAGCGCACCCATGCCAGCGACTACCCGCCGGAGAAGATCGCTTTCCACATGCGGACCCCGACCTGGTGCCGGACCCAGTCCGCGCAGGTCGGCACGGCCTGCCGCGAGGTGGTCGATGGGCTGCTGGAGGTCAACGCGCTCTATCGGCTCCGCGCCGCCCAGGGGATCCTCGGCCTGCGCAAGAAGTACGGCGAGGGCAGGCTGGAGGCCGCCTGCGCCAAGGCGACCCTGGTCGGCGACCCGTCCTATCGCACGATCAAGGGCATCCTCGTCGCCGGCACCGAGACCGAGCCGGCCCCCGAATCCTCCGGCGATGGCGGAGCCGCCGCCTTCCTGCACGGACCTCAGCGGCTCTTCGCGACCGCGACACCCCCCGACATGACGAACGACGACCGTGATGACCACCGTCACGAAGAAGGAGTGGCGTGATGAGCATCATGGACACCGCCCTGCGGGACGCGCTTCGCGCGCTGAAGCTCTCGGGCATGCTGGAAACTCTCGACGCCCGCCTCTCGCAGGCCCACGGCGGCGAGCTCGGCCACCTGGAGTTCCTCCAGATCCTCTGCCAGGACGAGATCACCCGCCGGGAGACCGTCGCCTTCCAACGGCGCCTGACCCGGGCGAAGTTCGAGCAGCAGGTCACCTTGGAGGAGTTCGACTTCGCGGCCTCCCCGAAGATACCCGCGGCCCAGGTCCGCGACCTTGCGGCACTGCGCTGGCTGCACACCGGCGAGTCCGTAATTTTGTTCGGGCCGGTCGGCGTTGGGAAGACACACGTCGCCCAGGCACTCGGACATATGGCGATCCGCCAGGGCGCCAACGTCCGCTTCGCCAAGACCAGCCGGGTTCTGGCCGACCTGGCCGGCGGCCACGCGGACCGCACCTGGGACCGCCGACTGCGCGAACTGGTACGGCCCGACGTGCTCATCCTGGACGACTTCGCGATGCGCCAGCTGACCGCGGCCCAGGCCGACGACCTCTACGAGCTGGTCTCCGAGCGGCAGGGCCGGTCGCTGATCCTGACCAGCAACAGGGCGCCGAGCGACTGGTATCCGCTCTTCCCCAACCCCGTCGTCGCCGAGTCCCTCCTGGACCGGCTCATCAACACCAGCCATCAGGTGATCATGAACGGTCCCAGCTACCGCCCCAACAAGCGGCCCCGCGCAGGCGTCACCGACAAGACAAACAAGCCCTCGATCAAGTAGACATGGACGAGGCCAGGACCTGGGGAATTACGTGACGCTGAGCCCGGGGAATTACGTGATCGTCCACACGCTGCTGTCCGACTCCGGGCCCGAGACTGTCACCGTCCTCGACGCGCTCACCTACGCGGGCAACCGGGCCAACCTCGCTCCCGTGGCGGGCGATCCGCGGCTGCGCTTCGTCCATGGGGACATCCGCGACGCCGGATCCGTGGCCGAGCTGATGGCCGAGCACGACGCGGTGGTGCATCTTGCCGCCGAGTCGCACGTCGATCGTTCAATAGCTGTCGGCACCGACTTCGCCTCGACCAATGTGCTCGGAACCCAGAGGCTGCTGGAGGCCGCCGTCCACGCCGGCCTCGGCACTTTCGTCCACGTCTCCACCGACGAGGTGTACGGCTCGATCCCCGTCGGCTCCTGGACCGAACAGCAGCCGCTTGCCCCCAACTCCCCGTACTCGGCGACCAAAGGGGGCTCCGACCTTCTCGCCCTCGCCTATCACCGTACGCACGGCCTGGATGTGCGGATCACCCGCTGCTCCAACAACTACGGGCCGTACCAGTACCCCGAGAAGATCATTCCCCTGTTCGTCACCCGCCTTCTGGGCGGGCGCCGCGTACCGCTGTACGGAGACGGCGGACAGATTCGCGACTGGCTGCATGTCGAGGACCACTGCCGTGCCATCCGGCTCGTCCTTGAATCCGGCCGTGCGGGAGAGGTCTACAACGTCGGCGGCGGCACCGAGCTCACCAACAAGCACCTCACCGACCGGCTGCTGGACGTCTGCGGCCGGAGCTGGGACAGCGTCGTCCATGTCGAGGACCGAAAGGGCCACGATGCCCGCTATTCCGTCGACTGGTCCAAGATCCGCGACGAGCTGGGTTACGAGCCGCAGCGCTCCTTCGATCAGGGCCTGGCCGCCACCGTGGCCTGGTACCGGGAGAACCGCTCCTGGTGGAACGCGGCATCGAGGTAGCCAGCCAAGCAGGTTGGCAGCCCACTCCAGTTCCGGCTTCGGGCTTGCCCTGGGCGCCACCTGTTGCCAGGTTCACACCCAGTTCCTCACCGAGTTCCGTCCTGCTGCCCGCCCTCGGAGGCACCGGTGGCGCGCTCATCGGCGCAGTTGTCTCCGCCGCGTACGCCCTCTCCCAGAACTGGACGATCGTCATTCCCGCTGGGGTCCTTTGGCCTGGGCATCGGCGCCACCGTGATCATCTGTGCCTTCGCCGGGCTGCGGCCAGCTATGCGCGCCGCCCGCCTCACGCCCCGCGAAGCACTCGCCAGCCCCTGACGGCGTAGAGACTGGCATGGCGCATCGAGCCTCTCGGGCGGATGGCCGAGGCGCGGTGGCAGACGGTAGACGGAACTCACCGGGGCCAACGCTGTGGAAGGCTCTCAGGTACTCAAGGAAGAGCTCAAGGGGCCCTGTGCTCGCTCTCTTGGCAGCTACTGCAAAGTGGGTGGGCAACGCGCGGCCAAAGCGAAGCCTTGGGGAACTTCACCTCGGCATGTCGATCACTTTCCACCCCTTCGGGGTAACGGCCCGTCAGCCCGGATGAGGCTGGCGCTCTGTCTGCGAAGCATGTCTCTCTTGGGCGAGCCCAGGTTGCTGGGCTCGCACTCCATCGGACACCGGGGCGTGGCCTGCGAACCGCATCGGGTTCTTCTGCGACGGCGGCATCCTCACCTACGATCAGATCTCCTCCAAGTTCTTGACCCAGCCGAGCACACCGAACTTCGAGTGCACACCCTGGCGGAGTGTGAGCTGCTCATGACGCCTGGCGGTGTCGGTCGGCTCACAGCGACCGACACCACGATCATCTGGAGGACTGGGTGGTCTGATGCTGTGACGGGTACGGGCGCCTGGCGGCGGCAGCTATCAGGTACGCCCGCACCCTGTTTGCACATTTACCGGATGCAGAAGAGCCAGTAGCCTGCGATCTGGGAGCTTCGCCGCAGCGAGATTGCAGGTGCAACGAGTTTTGAGGGTGTGCCCACCAGTGGGCACATCGAGTCGGGGCAGCGGGATCGAGCAGGATAGGGGGGACGGAAACGGGTGGGAAAGTCCGATTTGCTCGTAAGGAATTGGTAAAATCGCAGGTGAGAGCGCCGCTCGTTTCGGGTTCGAATCTCCTAGGCTCCACTGTCAAATGCCCTTTGCCCTGCGGAAACGCGGGTACGGAGGGCATTTTTGGTGCCCATCGGTGGGCGCATCCGCCCCTGCCGGGGGTGGGGGGGGAGCTGCGGATTTTCAAGGGTTTGCCCGCTCGCGTCTCCCCCAAGATCTCCTAGGCTCGTTCCCAGTTCCGGGTCCGGTGCACACGTCCTCGAACACGGTGTACCCCTGCCGCAGTCCCTCGACGTGGCTGAACCGCGCCAGCAGCGCCCGGATGCGCCCCTCCTCCGAGTCCCGCTTCAGCCGCGTGCCACCGTGGTAGCCATGGCCCGCAGCTCACCGTTGCTGGGCAACCGCGAGCACGCACTCGTCATGGCCATCACCAACGCGCACCTCACGGCCAGCACGCAGACGCCCAGCCCCCGACCTGATCCCATTGCGCGCTCCCGATGCCCGCTCTCTACCCCACCCTCGCGCGCCCCGTATGCGAATGCATGAGTACCGAGTACCCGTGATCAGTGTCAGGGAGTCGCTTTGCGATCTCGTCTCTGGCATGGGGCCGGGTTGATCAGGTGCCCTGGTTCCCCCGCAGTTCCTCCACAGCGGCCCGGGCCGCGGCGCCGATCACGGCGTCGGCGCGCGGCAGCTTGTTGTCGGACCGGGCGGCCTGGGTGAAGACCACCGCCGTATAGGTGCTGCCGTCCGCGAGTTCGACGACGCCTGCTTCGTGGCGCAGTGAACCGAAGGTGCCGGTCTTGCCGTAGACGGTGACGTCGTCGTAGGGGAATCCGGAGGCGAGCCGGTGCGTCCACGGCTGCCTGCGCATGACCTCGCGCATGAAAGCGCAGCGGTCGTCGGAGGCGGCCTGGCCGGTCCAGATCGCGCGCAGGAGCCGTGCCAGGTCGGTCGGTGTGGTGGACGCCTTGAACGCCGGGTCGTACACGCCCGGGGGGACGATGGTGTCGTTGTCCGCCACGTGTGCCAGAGCCGCGTCCAGCGAGTGGGCGCCCGTTTCGGCGACCAGCCGGCTGAACGTGCTGACGACGCCCCCGTGGATACGGGTATCGGGCATGCCCAGGTCGCGGCACATGGCGTCGACCACGTCCGGGCCGACCGCTCGGAGAACGGCATCGGCCGCGGTGTTGTCGGAGATGCTCATCATCAGCACCACCATGTCGCGCAGCGACATGGTGACCGGGTCGTGCAGGATGGAAATGCCGGTCGGGCCCGGAACGCGCTCGTCGGGCTCCAGCGTCAGCCTGCGACACGGGTCGATCAGCCCCGCGTCCGCGAGCCGGCAGAAGGCGACCATGAGAGGCACCTTGTAGACCGAGCCCATGGGCAGCTGTTCGCCGGGATCGATGGTCACCTGGGCCGACGGGCGGTGCAGGTCCGCCACGTGCAGCCAGCCGCGGACGCCCGCGTCGTCGAACATGCCGTGGATGGCCCGCTCCACACCGCTTCCGCGCTGTGTTCCGCTCACGGTGCCACCTTCCGGGCCAGGGTGTCCTCCAGCAGTTGCGCTGTCTCGGCGGTCTCCTTCGAACCCGGACGCCGCGGGTCCCAGGCCACCCGCAGCCGCAGGGGAAGCGGCGGGTCCGCTGCGGTTCGCCGCTCGACTCCTGAGGCTGTCAACGCGTCGTCCGCCGTGACCAGCACGGCCTGACCTGCCGCTACCAGGGCCAGGCCGGCGCGCTCATCGGAAACCACCACGGTTTCCACCCGGTGGCCGCGACTGGCCAGGGTGTCGATGAAGAGGTCGTGGGCCGCGGGTGCTTCGGCACGCGGACGTACGGCAACGGGCAGCCGCGACGACAGCGTGTCACCGGCGTCCTTGAGGCCGGTGGGGGCGAGGATCCAGGTCGGCAGCAGGATCACCCGCCCGGCGGCGAGACCGTGCAGTACGGAGGGATGCCGGATCACGGCGATGTCGAGCCGCCCGGCCGCGACGTCGCCGAGCAGCGAGGCGGTTGATGCCGTCACCATGCCGATCCGCGTCCGTTCACCGGCCCGGGCCGGTGCGGCTGCCACGTCGGCCGCGAGGGTCGTCGGCACCTCGGGAGCCAGCCCGAGCCGCAGGCGACGGCCGTCAGCATGCTCGCGGGCACCGGTCTCGCGGAGCTCCGCGAGCGCGGCCAGGGCCCTGCGGGCGTGCGGAAGCAGCAGAGCCCCCTCCTCGGTGAGGGACACTCCCCTCTCACGGTCGAACAGTCGAACGCCGAGCAGGGCTTCCAGTCGGCGCAGGCCCTGCGACAGAGGCGGCTGGGTGATGCCCACCCGCTGCGCGGCGGTCCCGAAGTGTTCCTCCTCCGCCAGCGCGATGAAGATTTCCAGATGCCGTTCCGTCAGCAATCCGTACCCCCCTGGCGTGCATCGATACGACTTACGAATCGCGGTGATGCCGAGAGCGTATTCGACACGTGGTCCGGTGGCGGGCTTCACTCCCGGATGAGGGGTCGGCCGCGCGCCGGTACCCCCGCAGACGTCGGGGGTCGTCTCCGGCGAGCTGATCAGGCCCGACCCGGAAACGGAGAGCACCTTGACGCGTACCGGCAGACGGAACAGTCCCGCCAGGCACGGACTACTGCTCGGCATCGTCGTGACCCTTCTCCTGGCGGGAGGCGGGTACGCCGCCTTCAGCCTCGTGGGCGGCGATGCGCAGGAAGACGATGCGCAAGTGGCGTCCGCCCGGAAGCCCTTGGCGGCCTTCCTCGCCGCGTGGGCCGGGCACGACGCGCGGAAGGCGGCGAGCTACACCGACACACCCGACAACGCCGCGTCGCTCCTCACGTCGGTACTGGCCAACCTCAAGCCCTCCAGGACCACCATTGTCGACGGCGAGGGCCGGAAGAAGGACGAACGGGAAGTGCGCTTCCCGTTCACCGTGACCATGGCGGTTCCGGGCGCAGGTGACGTCATCTGGCGCTCCAGGGCACGGGTGATCCACAAGTCGGAGACCTGGAAGGTCGAGTTCACCTCGCCGATGATCCATCCGGAGCTGAAACCGGGGCAGACACTCGCACTCAAGAGTGGCAACGACAGGGCGCAGGTGCTCGACACCAACGGCGACCCGCTCCGGGCGGACAGTCTCGTCGGCACCGTCGACCCCGTCAGCGGCAAAGGCACATCCGGTCTGGAGGCTCGCTACGACGACGTCCTGTCGGGGGGCAGGAAGGCGAGCAAGTCTCTGGTCGTCGCCGACCGGCAGAGCGGGCGCGCCGTCAAGAACCTCACCGCGGCCGCAAAGACCGAAGGCCGCCCGGTGCAGACCACCATCGACCCTCGCATCCAGCAGGCGGCAGCCAAAGCTCTCCGAACGACCACCTCGGAGCCGGGTCCGAACGATCATCTCCGAAGGGAAGGCCCGCACCTCATGCACACCCGAACCCCTGTACGCCGTCGTGTCGCACTCGCCACGCTGGCCGGGATCGCGGCCCTGCCGCTCTCCGGATGCGCCGCCACCTCTGATACCGCCTCCCCGGCTCGGTCCGGCCCGACTCCACCCGCCTCCAAGCCCTCCACATCGGCCCCGGCCGATACGCGTACGGAGCGCGAATTCGGCAGGCTGGAGCGGAAGTTCGACGCCCGGCTGGGGGTCTACGCGCTCGACACCGGCAGTGGCCGGACTATCACCCACCGGCCCGACGAACGCTTCGCCTACGCCTCCACCTGCAAGGCGCTGCTCGCCGGCGCCGTGCTGGACAAGAACTCCCTGCGGCAGATGGACCGGCTCGTGCGCTACGGCCGCGACGATCTCATCGCCAACTCGCCGATTGCCGAGCGACACGTCGCCACCGGACTGACCCTGCGTGAGCTGTGCGACGCGGCCGTCCGCTACAGCGACAACGCCGCGGCCAACCTCCTCTTCCGTGAACTCGGCGGCCCCCGGGGCCTGCAGGACGCCCTGCGCGCGCTCGGTGACAACGTCACCCGCTGTGACCGCTACGAGGTCGCGCTCAGCGACGCGGTCCCTGGTGACCCCCGCGACACCAGCACACCCCGGGCCCTGGCCACCGATCTGCGCGCGTACGTCCTCGGCACGACGCTCCCCGCGGACAAGCGGGCCGTGCTGACCGACTGGCTCAAGCGCAACACCACCGGCGACAAGGCCATCCGCGCCGGTGCCCCGGACGGCTGGACGGTCGGCGACAAGACCGGTACGGGCGGCTATGGCACCCGCAACGACATCGCCATCGTCTGGCCGCCGGGCGCCGCACCCATCGCCCTCGCCGTCCTCTCCCGCCGCGACACCAAGGACGCCGAACGCGACGACGCCCTCATCGCCCGAGCCGCCGAAGTCACCTTCGATGCAATTGCTTAGACCTCACTTCATTTGGTGGCATATGAGGGTTATTGCCCTGCCCCTGGAGGCGCCGCCAACCAGGCTGCGGATGCCGTTGCCCACGGGGCCGGCTACTCGCTCTCCCGGTAGTTCATGAACCAGTGGGTGTCGAAGTAGCAGGCCATCGTAAACGGGTGGTTCGGGTCGAGGAGGATACGGCAGACGAACTCCGCGGCCGGGCAGTCGAAGGGAATGATCTCGCCGTCGAAAGTCTGGACCACGACAGGCCAGCCGTCGGGGTCGCCGTCGTCTATCCGCCAGCAGTACTGGTCTTCGTGCTCGGTACCCGCCCAGACGAGCAGGCCGTGCTCCCTCAGGTGGGTCCACGGCTGTTGGTTCAGGTCGAGCCACCCGTCGAAGGCACCGTCCCCGAACGTCTCCACCATGCGTTTGTAGTCGCTGGGAAGGCGCGTGCTCAGATCCGCCTCGATCTGTCCCCAGTCAACGTCCGGCCGTCGCGGGGGCGGGGTCCAGCCGGTGATGCCCATGAGTCGCTCGACCCAGTCCCCGTCCTGGCCGAGCACCGCCACAGGCCCCTCCGCAGACGGTGCCTGTGTCCGCCGCGGCGCGGTTGCCAGCACTGGCCGAACGACGCCTTCCGCGTCCCGCGCGGTCCCGGCGCCGATCCACTGATCCCCGTAGGCCCATGCCCGTACGTCACGCCCCGGCCTTCGAGGAGGGCGAGGAGAGCCGCGCCGCAGGACTCGTCCACGGTCGGGTCCGTGAAGCCTTCCAAGACCAGCGTACGCGGGGCTCCGTGACGGTCTGTCAGCGACTCGACGAGCGTATGCGGGTCGAGCTCCAGAGGCAGGTGCAGAGACCCGCCCGGTTCGGTAAGCCGGGCCAGCAGGTCATTAAGCGTCGATTGTGTGAGCTCCATGGCGGACAGTGAAGCGCGCCGCACTGACATGCGCCTTGCTGCACACATCCTGGCGTGATGGAAAGCCATGTGGCAGCGGACGCCGCCGGATTGACTATCCCGCGCCGGGCGCCTTCACGCGCGTCACACGCGAGTGGTGTATTGGTCCAGGATGGCCCGCAGCCGGTCGAGGTCCCCGGCCTCATGCACTCCCCGCTTGGGCAGGACGCCGAGGCACATGATGTCGGGGTCCCGGCTGAGCAGGACGAAGTGGCCGACCGTCTCCCGGTAGCCCTGGTAGACGGACCACTTCAGGAGCAATGTGCTGTGGTCGCTGCGGCAAGTGATCCCGGCCGGAGACACAGTCGCGCGGTACTCGCCCTGCCATCCGATGCTCCGCTGCGCGTGGGCGGCCTGAAGCCGCGGGTACCCCCACACCACCAGGACGACGAACAAGAACAGAACGGTCGAGATCACGTCAATATCCTCGCCCCGGCCCACGGCGGAGACCAGCCAGTGCCCTACCCACAGTGTGAGGAACACGCCCCGCAGCAGCAGCCCGGTCCGCTTGATCCGCTCCCGGACCCGCAGGCCGACCAGTGTGTCGGCAGGCTGTGGTCGGTACACCAGCTGGACCGCGGTCTGCTCGTCCACGACTTCGTCGGAGGTTTCCGCGCTGTTGTTGGTGCCTTCGATGCTGCGGCCCTCGGCCATGATCCCTCCCCGGTACGACGACCCGCGGATCCTAGCCCAAGGGCAGTGCCGGGACGGACGGCCGCGGGTGACGGAGCAGGTGGCGATCGAGTACGCCGCGCAGCCAGGCGGTGTGGTCCCTGCCCATGGCTCAGTCCAGGTTGAGGATCGTCGGCCTATACGACACCGCCGAGTTGACCTCAAGAGGTGAGCTCTCGGCGGTTCACCTGACCCGCTGATCTTGGTTCGTTCCTGAGACAGCAGGACGGCCGTTCTTCACGCTTCGAAGTGTCGAGCAACGTCGCGTAAAAGAACGGCCGCTGGTGAAGAGTCTCGCCCCTGAACAGTCCGCTGACGCCGCACTGGGCATCCTCTCCCACTTTCGTGTCCAGTTCTACGACTGCCTCTACACCCGGGCGGATGCGCTCTTCGAGCTCACCGACGCGGTGCTGTGTGCCGATGGTCCGGTCACCTCGCTGATGAGCTGACGCTGACGGCCGAGCACCCTGCGTGGGCACGGGGCGATGTACGACGCGGTCAACCACGGCTGGCTGGAGCCGCGCCGCCTGCGCAGGCTGCTTGCCTCTACGCCGTTGCCGCGGGCCGCCGACGGGAGGAGTGGTTCAACAGGCCCCGGACGAGCTGACAGCCGTCCACAACCGCGAACAGCTCACCCACCTGGTCGCCGAGTCCGAGCGCCTCGGCCTGATCAACAAGACCGACTCCGAGCTGGTCACCCGCTCTTTGACCGAACCACAGACCCCGGTCGCGGAGCTTCAGACGCCGGCGGGCGACATCATCACCGTCCCCGCCGACGCCGATCTGGACGCGATCCTGGCCAGGGCCACCGCAGCCGATCGCTCCCGCCTCCTCGTCCGCGACGGCGACCAGGTCCTCGGCTCGATCCACGCCCGCGACGCCCTGGTCGCCCGTACCCGCGGCCGCACCGTCATCGCACGCCAACTGGCCCGGCCCGTACCCGAGCTGAACAGCGGCGACAGCATCTCGCACGCGGTCGAGCAACTGCGCCGCAACCGCGCATCGCTCGCCGTCATCCGCGACGAGCACGATCGGCTTACCGGACTGATCAGCCTGGACGACCTGCTCGCCCGGCTGACGGGGCTGCGAACCGCTTAACGCATTCACGACCGTAGGTCGTCAAGGGCTTGTCGGGAAGACACGTTGGTTCTCTGCGAGCCCCAAGCACTCAGCGAGGGCGCCGGAGGGCTGCACACCATGCCCTGTGGCCCTTCGCTGCCGCCGGCGCCTCTGGGGACGCGCTCGCATCCATCGCACCGGGCGTCCCAGGCCCCGTGTCCGAGATCACGGTTTCTGCAAGGAAGCTAATCAGGGCCGGGATGGGTCGTGCGTCGGCGGAGGCCATGGACGGAGCGATGACGACAGTCGTCGAGTATCCCGAAGAGGTGGACAAGAACCTCGGCGTCGGTGCGTGGCCGTTCTGGAACAAGGGCACGCTCTACGTCTCCACTGTTGGCGCCAGCCTCAACAGCGAGTCGTACTCCCTCGTGGCGCTGCCCACGACCGAGTCGTAGGAGTCGGTTCGGCGGCGAGACAGGCGTGCGTCCTGTCTCGCCGCCGAGCTACTAGGCGGTCTGGTGCTATGACGGTGTCGTCGTCCTGGTGGCAGCTACCAGGACGCACCTGAGGCTGGTTGCGCATTCAGGACGATTCCCTCGGTGGTGCCCGGCTTCACCAAGGCCCAGTCCTTCGGCGCCGACATCCCACTGACCATCCCCGCCGGCGGCAGACAGGTCACCAGGGTCTGCTGCTGCGTTTGCGAAGTGGCGTTGTAGACGACCGTGACGGACTTGTAGGTGTTGAGGCGACCCCGGCGGTGTGGACACTCTGACAATGGATCTTGCAGATTCAAGGAAGGGTGTCCTGGTGGGACGGAAGTCTCCGTATCCGGCGGAGTTCAGGAACGATGCCGTCGCGCTGTACCGCGCGGCGGGTGGGAAGCGCGCGTATGCGGCGGTGGCGGCGGATGTTGGGGTGACCGGCGAGACGCTGCGCAGTTGGGTGCGCCAGGCCGATGAGCAGGCGGGCCGCGGCAACCGTGACGAGCCGGTCGCCGAGGGCAGGGATGAGGAACTGGCCCGGCTGCGGGCGGAGAACGGCCGGCTGCGCAGGGCGGAGAAGGAATGGGAACTCGAGCGGGAGCTCCTGCGCCGGGCGGCCCAGTATTTCGCGATGGAGATGAGGGCATGACCCTCCGCTGGGGCTTCGGGCCGACTTCGGCGTGCAGCGGATATGCCGGGTGCTTCAGGTCTCGCGCTCGGGCTTCTACCGGTGGATCGCCGACGCGAAGGCCCGCGAGGTGCGGCAGGCCGCCGACGATGCCCTGGCCGCGGAAATCCGCGAGATCCACACCGACCACAAGGGAACTTACGGAGTGCGGCGTGTCCATGCTGAGCTGCGGGGCTTCGGACACACGGTGAACCGCAAGCGCGTCGAGCGGCTCATGCGCAAGCACGGCCTGGAGGGCCTCCATCTGCGGCGCCGTAAACGCACCACGGTCCCGGACCGCCTCGCACCGCCTGCCGCGGACCTCGTCCAACGTGACTTCTCCGCGGCAGCTGGACGAGAAGTGGTGCGGGGGCCGTGGACTCGCCGAAGGCGGGGTCGTTGATGGAGAACAGGTCCAGCAGGGTCATGTAGGCGGCGCGCAGCAGCCCGTCGTCCGTGATCTGCCAGGAGGTGATTGCCAGGGCGAGGACCGCCAGGCCGGTACCCGCGACGGCCCACCGCAGGCGGCGGGAGAAGAGTTCGGAGAACGGGACACCGCGGCTGGCCAGACGCCCGGCCGGCAAGGCCGGGCCGGTATGGGTCACCGCTTCGAGGACGATGGTTCCGCGCCCGGTGGCGGCGGTGACGGTGCGGGGGTCGGGCAGCAGCTGGGGCCCTGCCGTGCCGCTGCTGTCCGAACCCTCCTCTCCCGCTGGGTCGTTGGTAGTGGCGGAGAGCAGGGCGAGGGTGCACAGTCCCGGATCGGCGACTTCGCCGCGTGCGGGCGGAGTGCGTTCCACGGCGCGCAGGAGTAGCCCGTCTGCGTGGACGACCTTGCTCGTGCCTGCGACGGCGGTGGCGGCCAAGGCGGGCGCCGCGGTGTCGGCGTCGGAGAGGACGGTGGTGGACGCGTCGAGAGCGGCGGTGTCCAGATCCGGCAGGGCAACGAAGGCGGCCTGGTCGAGGAGTTCCTCCAGGTGCTGGCCGAGCTTGCGGTTGTAGAGCCGGATGACCAGGCGCAGGCCGGGGTTGAGGCGGCGGGCGGCGAGAGCGGCGCGGATGTTCGTCTCGTCGTCGTCGTAGACGAGAGCCAGTGCGGCGGCCCGGGCCACGCCCGCCGACGCCAGCACCGCCTCGGTGGGCTCGTCGGCCACCACGGTGGTGGGAGCAGCCCCCTCGGCGGCGGGCGGCATCCCGGTCATGGCGGCGGAGACCCGCCCGAGGAGGGCGGAGGCCCGCCCCTGCCCTGGCACGGACAGCCCTGGACCGAGCGCAGGCCCACCACCGAGATGGACCAGCATGACCCGCTCCCGGTAGACATCGCGCAGCTCTGCGGCGAGCCGGTGGGCCAGGGCGTCGTCACCGCAGACAATCATGTGTCCGGCCGGCGGGCTGTCGGAAGAGCGCTGAGGGGGAAGTGAAGGCACCTGTGTAGAGTGCCTCGCCCGGTGCACGGATCGCACGAGAATCCCTCGACCTGCCAGTCGGCCGAGAAATAAGTGTCCGATGAACGGACTCCAGTCCCCGCGTAACGGTCTGATTTCGCGCGCTGGGACTTTCCAATATCACTCACGGTTATGTGACTTGAGTCACTAGAGATCTGGCGGAGGCGTGGTAGAACTGCGCAACTCCGCAGGTGGCACCTTCCCTAGCCGCCGTCCAGAGTGGCCGGCACGCACCGGCAGCCCGACCAGGGTGATCACGGTCCGAGTCCGCGGACCGCACGCCCAGGGGCGCCGATCGGACATCGGCGTTCGCTCAAAGACCGCACATCAACCGGCGCGACCTCCCACGCGCCGGTCCCCTGCGCCACCGAGGTAGCCAACGTGTCACTCGACTCCTTCACCAAGTCCGTTGACGAAGCCGTCAGCGGCTTCTTCGAGCCCATAGCCAACTGGCTCGTCGAGGTCGTCTTCTACGCCATCCCCGTCGGGGGTACGGATCTTCCGCTTATCGTGGCCTGGCTCGTGGTCGCCGGTCTGGTCTTCACCGGCTGGTTCGGGTTCGTGCAGCTGCGCAAGTTCCGGCTCGCCATCGACGTGGTCCGAGGAAAGTATGACGAGAAGGGGTCGGCCGGCGAGGTCAACCACTTCCAGGCGCTGACCGCCGCCGTCTCCGGCACGGTCGGTCTCGGCAACATCGCCGGTGTGGCCGTCGCCGTCTCCATCGGCGGCCCCGGTGCCACCTTCTGGATGATCCTGTGCGGCCTGCTCGGCATGGCCACCAAGTTCGTCGAGGTCACGCTCGGCGTGAAGTACCGCGAGGTGCACGCCGACGGCACCGTCTCCGGCGGCCCCATGCACTACCTGCCCAAGGGCCTCGCCGAGCGCTTCGGGAAGAACGGCAAGACCCTCGGCAAGGTCCTCGGGGTCCTGGCCTCCATCATGATCCTCTTCTTCGGCCTCTTCGGCGGCAACCTCTTCCAGGTCAACCAGAGCTACGCCCAGCTCGTCTCCGTCACCGGCGGCGAGGACGGCGCCATGGGCTCCTCGGCGGGCGCGCTGTTCTTCGGCATCCTGATCGCCGCCATCGTCGGTATCGTCCTGCTCGGCGGCATCCGCTCCATCGCCTCCGTCACCAGCAGGCTCGTCCCGGCCATGGCCGCTATCTACATCGCCGCCTGCCTGGTCGTCATCCTCCTTCACGTCACCGAGGTCCCCGCGGCCGTCGGCACGATCATCGAGCGCGCCTTCAACCCCGAGGGTGTTGCGGGCGGTGTACTCGGTGCGCTGATCATCGGCTTCATGCGGGCCGCGTTCTCCAACGAGGCCGGTATCGGATCGGCCCCCATCGCGCACTCCGCGGTCAAGACCAAGCACCCCGCCAGCGAGGGCCTGGTGGCCCTGCTGGAGCCGTTCATCGACACCGTCGTCATCTGCACGATGACCGCGCTGACCATCGTCATCGCCAACCCCGCAAGCTGGGGCGAGGCCCGCGCCGACGAGTCGATCGGCGGCGTGACGATCACCTCGGACGCCTTCGCCACGGTGATTCCCTGGTTCCCGTACATCCTCACGGTCGCGGTGATGCTCTTCGCCATCTCCACCGTGCTCACCTGGGGCTACTACGGCCTCAAGGCGTGGACGTACCTCTTCGGCCGCAGCAGGGCCAGCGAGCTCACGTACAAGGTGGTCTACACCCTGTTCGCGGTCGTCGGTTCGCTGCTGACGCTGCAGACCCTCATCGACATGGCCGACGCGGTGCTGTTCATGCTCGCAGTCATCAACATCATCGGCCTGTACCTGCTCGCCCCGGTCGTCAAGCGCGAACTGAACACCTTCCTGGAGTTCGTCCGTGCCCGCAACGCCGGCGAGACGCCCGAGGCCGACGAAGACCAGGAGCCGGTGAAGACCACCGTCTGACCGTCCCCGTGGCAGGCTCCTGAGCGGGTCCGTACACACCTCGCGCCTTGGTGTGTACGGACCCGCTCTTTCATGCGTTTCACCAGGTGAAACGACACCTGGTCGGATCGTGGGCAGCCGGGTAGGGTGTAAAGAACGCGTCAATGGCCCGCCGGAACCGGCGGCTCCGGACGCGCGGTGTGCCGGGAAGTCTGGTCGGCGTCCTTGGGTCCCTGCGCCCACATGTCGATGCCCCGGAGATTCCCTTATGGCTGCCGCGCCGCGCGAGCGTTCCCCCTTCCTCGGCCTTCTGCCGCTGCCGGAGCGCACGGCTGTGGCCCAGGCGCTGCGAACCGAGACGGTCGGCGGGCTGGTGTTGCTCGCCGCGGCTGTGGTGGCGCTGGTGTGGGCGAACACCCCGTGGAGCGGAGCGTACGAACAGCTGCGCGACTTCCACTTCGGCATACCGGCGCTCGGCCTGGATCTCTCGGTGCAGCACTGGGCGGCCGACGGCCTGCTCAGCATCTTCTTCCTGGTCGCCGGCATCGAGCTGAAACGCGAACTGGTCGTAGGCGAACTGCGGACTCCCGCCACGGCGGCTCTGCCGGTCGTCGCCGCGTTGTGCGGCATGGTCGTGCCTGCCGCCCTGTACGTCGCCACCGTCACGGCCGGCGGGGGCGGCAGCCTGAACGGCTGGGCGGTACCGATGGCCACCGACATCGCCTTCGCGCTCGCCGTCCTCGCGGTCCTCAGTACCCACCTGCCCTCCGCGCTTCGCGCCTTTCTGCTCACTCTCGCTGTGGTCGACGACCTGGGCGCGATCGTCATCATCGCGATCTTCTTCACCAGTGATCTGAATTTCGCGGCCCTCGCCGGGGCATTCGCCGGGCTGATCGTCTTCTACGTCCTGCAGCGCTACCGTGTGAGGGGCTGGTGGTGGTACGTCCCGCTCGGCATCACGATCTGGGCCCTGATGTACAACGGCGGCGTCCACGCGACTGTCGCCGGAGTGGCGATGGGCCTGATCCTGCGCACCAAGCGCGACAAGAGCGAGACCGCGTCACCTGCTGAGCGCACGTCGCACCTCTTGCACCCGGTCTCGGCCGGGATCGCCGTGCCGTTGTTCGCACTTTTCGCCGCAGGCGTGGGTGTCTCGGCCGCGTCCCTGGGCGAGGTCTTCACCCAGCCGGAGCCGCTCGGCGTGGTGATCGGCCTGGTGGTCGGCAAGATCCTGGGGATCTTCGCGGGCACCTACCTGGCCGCCCGCTTCACCCGCGCCCGGCTCAATCCGGACCTCGCCTGGGCCGATGTGTTCGCGCTCGCGGTACTGGCCGGAATCGGCTTTACCGTCGCGCTGCTGATCGGCGAGCTCGCCTTCCCCGACCCGGCCGCCGCCGAACAGATCAAGGCCGCCGTCCTCATCGGATCACTGATCGCAGCTGTCTTGGCCGCCCTGCTGCTCAAACGCCGTGACGTGATCTACCGCCGCCTGTACGAGGAGGAGAACCGGGACGACGACGCCGACGGCATCCCCGATATCTACCAACGGACCGGCGCCGGGCCGACCGGGGAAACGGCCGACGGGCACTGACGCGAAGGCGAGTGCCGTGCACCCGTCCGTGATGACCCTGGCAGTCGTGGCCGCCACGCTGGTGATGTGTGAGCCGGGCAGCGCGCGCCGGGAGTGGGCCTTCGTCACCAACGGCCGAGCGATGGGCGCGGGGCTGGTGGCAGCTCTGCTTCTCTGCGTCGCGGGATGGCGGCCCGCCGGATAACGCCGCGGTGGCGTGGGCCGGCCTCGCCGACGTCCTCGTGGCGTACATGGTGGATCACCGTCCGCATAAAGCCCGTGCTACGAGGCTCGGTGGTTTTCGGAAGCACGGACAAGTCCGGTTCTCTGGCAGATCCGCAGGTGCGAAGCGTCACAGGGGTTCACAACTGTTGGGCGAGCACATGGTTTTAGCGAACATGAACACGATGGGGTGGACGGTGTGACGTTCTGCGGGTGTGTCGGGCGGGGGTGCGTGACGTTCTCGGTGCGATCTGGGACGCGGGGTGTGGCGTCAGCAGTCGGGGCCCCCGTTTCACCAGAGAGATGGCTCGGGGCCTCCCCGTCGCCTCTGGTCACACCCACATGGCCAGGTCGTAGGGATTCCGCCCGCCCGGGACGGACCGCATACACGATATGCGTCGCCACCCGGGACGCGAAAGCGGAGGACCAGTGCGCCCAAGACCATTCGGGGCGTGCCGGCGAGACAGGACTCACTCCTGCTCACCGCCCAGGAACGGTAGGTTCGAGTCTCACCCGCTCCACCGAGGATCCCCAGGCAGGCACGTTACCTGCGAGGGGTGCGCTCCCCTGCGGAGGTCGCCGGGATGGTCGAGGGCGTCGTCCGGCACAGCGGGTTGGGTGCCGGACGATTGCCGGTTGCCGTTCCTGGAAACGGGCTGCGGAGGCATGGCATCGGTGGCCTCGACATGCCCTGCGCCTCCGGAACGCGGGCGACCTGTGGGCTCTGCCTTTCCGCGGATCAGGTTTCACTGTGGTCGGTCAGTGGGTTCTCGTCTGTCGTCGGTGAGCGAGCCGAACGGGAGGGGAGTGGAGGCGGTGTCGGCCTCGGCCGCGTCGGCGAGGGCCTCTGCGGCGGCTTCCGCGGCCTGCGCCGCGTCGTCAGCGGCGTCCGCGGCCCTGCCGTCCGATGACTTCTCGCGGGTGGCCGGCGACGGGGGCAGGGCCTCGCCGAAGGCCCGGGACACGCCTTCGAGGGCGGAGGTGACCTCGCTGGGGATGACCCAGAAAGTGTTGCCCGGGCCCTGTGCGAGTTGGGGCAGCATCTGCATGTACTGGTAGGCGAGCAGCTTGGGGTCGGGGTCGTTGCGGTGCACGGCCTGGAACACCTCGTCGACGGCGCGGGCCTGGCCCTCGGCCTTGAGGATCTCGGCGGTGCGGTTGCCCTCCGCACGGAGGACAGCGGACTGCTTGTCGCCTTCGGCGGTGAGAATCTGCGACTGGCGTTGCCCTTCGGCCCCGAGGATCGCTGCCCGCTTGTCCCGCTCGGCCCGCATCTGCTTCTCCATCGCGTCCTTGATGGACTGTGGGGGGTCGATGGCCTTGATCTCCACCCGGTTGACTCTCAGTCCCCACTTCCCGGTGGCGTCGTCCAGGACACCGCGGAGCTGGTTGTTGATCGTGTCGCGTGAGGTGAGCGTCTTTTCCAGATCCATGGATCCGACGACGTTGCGCAGGGTGGTCACGGTGAGCTGCTCGACCCCGTGGAGGAAGTCCGCGATTTCGTAGGCGGCCGCTCGTGGATCGGTGACCTGGAAGTAGAGAACCGTGTCGATCTCGACAACCAGGTTGTCCTCGGTGATGACCGGTTGCGGTTTGAAGGAGACGACCTGTTCTCGCAAGTCGATCAGCGGATAGACCCGGTCGATGTACGGGATGACGAGGTTGAGGCCGGGTTTCAGGGTGCGGCGGTAGCGGCCCAGGCGTTCGACATTGCGAGCACGCGCCTGCGGAACGATCCGCACCGCTCGCAGCACCGTGAAGACCGCGAGCAGAGCGACGATCACACCGGCTATGAGCAGCGCCGAGACATCCATGGCTCACTCCCGGGGGTAGACGAACGCGGTGGTGCCACTGATTTCCATGACGTCGACGGTCGTGTCAGGGGGGATGACCTGCGTCTCGTCGAAGGAGCGGGCCGTCCATTCCTCGCCGCCGATGCGCACCCTGCCGTCCAGGCCCGTCACCTCCGAGACGGTGCGGGCGGCCTTGCCCACCAGTGCGTCGACGCCGAAGCGTTCGGTCTGGGGGCCCAGCAGACGGCGCACGACGAAAGGCCGCACGAACAGCACACTGACCGTCGCGACGACGGTGAACACCACGAACTGCAGGGGGAGCGAAAGCCCGAGTGCCGCGGTACCCGCGGTGACCAGCGCCGCTACCCCCAGGATTCCCAGCGCGGCGGTGAGCGTGAAGATCTCTGCGACAGCCAGGACGGCCGCCGTGACCAGCCAGTACAACCAAGGATCCATGGGCCCTCCTCCTGCGGCGCACCGGCGCGCGGCGAGCGGCCGACGGGTCCTCCCCTGGGCTGCCGATCCACGGCGATGCCTCAGTAGTCCCTTAAAGATGATTTACCCGCATTTTCCAGCTGACAACCGACTTTTTCTTATGGATGGAGGAATGGAACTTCCTCGGGGCGGGAGTGCTGTTCATGCCCCGCTGTTCATGCCCCCGTCATCGCGCAGGCTGCGGGGCTCCTGGCGAAGCAGTGTGAGGACAATGAGCCGCACCTCCTGGGAACGATCGGTGCGCCCGCCCTGCTTGGCCGTTACCTCTGGCGGTGACGACGGGATTCTTTACCGGCCGTCCGCGGCTGCTCCCGAAACCACGTCGTCAGCACAACCCCACACTGACATGTCAGCACAAAAAAACCCCGGTCGTTCTCACGATTGCGCAGTGGCGAGGGACGGCGTGACGCGAGGGCGCTGCCGTCTTCCGCGCAGTGCGGAATCTTTCGCCGTCGCGACCTGTGGCCCAAGGCGGTCGCCGGCATGGTGAGCAGTGCCGGGCGGGTGGCCGTGATGCCGCTCATGCGGGTTTCCGGGCCGTCGCCAGGACGCGCCGTAGCGGCAGTGGCAGCGCCCGTCCGGGACGCGCCCAGTCAGCGAGTCTGTGCTTGGCCCTGTCAGCGTGTTCTGAGGTGAGGCCGGGCAGGTAAAGGCCGTCGACCAGACTTGACACGTCCTGAGGCGTCTGGACCCTGAGGGTGAAGACGCAGCGCTCGTCGGCCCGGACTTCGAATCCCGCTTGTCGTAGTACCTCGGCGAGGCCGTCGCGGGCCTGGGGGTTGGGCCATGGCTGTCGCACCGCGCCGAGTGCACGCATGACCCGGGCCCAGCCCAGCAGCCCCGACGGATTGAGCCCGAGGCGGGCGGGGACGAGAGCCGCCAGCGTCCCGCCGGGGCGCAGCACCCGTTGGATCTCGCCGAGCACCTGTGGCAGTGGCGTGAGTACGGGAAGAGACATCGAGGCGCAGACGGCACCGACGCACCCTGCGGACAGGGGCAGGGCGTCGGCGCTTGCCCGGATCAGTGGACGGCGCCCGAGCCGGGCGGCTGTGGCGAGTTCGCCTGCGGACGAGTCGATGCCCACCCAGTCGGCGTCCGGCAGCAACGGGCGCAGGGGTGCCGAGCCGCAGGCAAGGTCAAGTACCCACCCGGGCGCCGCGCGCAGCGGTTCGGCCAGCCAGGCGTGCGGAGAGCAATCGGCGCGCTGGAAGAGCTGCTCAGTGATGCCGGGGCGGGTGTCGTGGTAGGCGGCGAGGTAGCGGCGCCAGTCCTTCTCGTCCAACTCATCGGCTCTCTCTCGTGGGTGTGCGCTCAGCAGGAGCCGGAATCTCGGTATACAGGGCGTTGGCCAGGCACTCCCCCCCCCAGCAGCCCCGAATCGTCCATAAATGCCGCGGACAGGGGATGCTCGGCGCGAATACGTCGGTGAGCGTGTAGGGCTGAGCGCTGCCGTGCGTCGGGGAACCCGGTGAGCGACGAGTGGTGTTCCACCAGCGCGACTGCGTCGATCGAAATGGCTTGTACCCGAAGGGAAGCCAGAAGCCACCCGAACGGGTTCCCTTGTCGCAACAACCACAAGAAGGCGAGTGATCCACGTTGAACAGCCAAGGGATTCCCCCGCACAGCGAGGGATCCTACGACCTCGTGGTGATCGGCGGTGGCAGCGCTGGCCTCACCGCGGCGCGCACGGCCGGTCGTCTCGGCGCCCGCACGCTGCTCGTCGAGCGGGATCGGCTGGGCGGCGACTGTCTGTGGACCGGGTGTGTGCCCAGCAAGGCGCTGCTGCATGTGGCTGCCGAGGTGCGAGCCGCGCGGAGTGTCGGACGGTACGGGCTGCCCGCGGCTGCCGGGCCCGCTGATCTTGCGGCGGTGATGGGGTACGTCAGGGGGGCGATTGCGGCGATCGAGCCACACGACTCGGCTCAGGCGCTGAGGCCGCTGGGAGTGGAGGTGGCGCATGGTCAGGCCGTCTTCACCGGGCCGCGCCGGCTTCGGGCCGGCGATCGGGAGGTGTCCTTCCGGTACGCGCTGATCGCGACCGGATCTGCCCCTGCCCTGGGCCCTGTGCCGGGGCTGGCTGAGGCTCAGCCACTGACCAGCGACACCGTGTGGGACCTGGCCGAGTTGCCGGGACGCCTGGTGGTGCTGGGCGGCGGGGCGATCGGCTGCGAGCTGGCGCAGGCATTCGCCCGCCTCGGCTCGAAGGTCACCGTCGTGGAGTCGATGGACCGGCTGCTGCCGCACGAGGAGCCACGCGCGTCACAGCTCGTCAGGGAACGCCTGGAAGCTGAAGGGTGCGCCGTGCAGACCGGCTACCAGGCCTGGAAGGTAGCTGACGGTGGGCTGCACGGCCCCGGCGCCCCCCTCGCGTACGACCGTCTGCTGGTCACCACCGGCCGCCGAGCCAATACCGGCGGGCTCGAGCTGGAGGTGGCCGGGGTGGTGACGGGCGAGCGCGGCCAGGTGCGGGTGGACGGCCGGCTGCGCACCAGCAACCCGCGCGTCTACGCGGCGGGTGATGTCACGGGCACGTCGGCTTTCACCCATCTTGCCGGAGTGCAGGCGGCGTCCGCTGTCACCGACGCTCTGCTCGGTGTGCGGCGCCGCATCCGGTACGACGCGGTGCCGTGGGTGACGTACACCGACCCCGAGGTTGCCCGCGTCGGCATGACCTCCGCCGAAGGGACCCGCACCCTCACCCTGGACCACGACCGTATCGACCGTGCGGTCGCTGACGGGCGCACGGACGGCTTCACCACTCTGGTGCTGAACGCCCGCGGCCGGATCACCGGCGCGACGGTGGTCGCACCGCGAGCCGGGGAGACCATCGCGCACCTGGCCACGGCCGTTCGCCTGGGCTGGACCCCGTCGCAGTACGCCAGGACCGTGCATCCCTACCCGACGTATGCCGACGGCCCCTGGCACGCGGCGCTCGCCGACGTCTACGCACGCCTCGGCAGGGCCCAAGGGATCACCGACGCCCTGCTGGGGCTGCGCAGGAGGGCGCGGCCGTGATCCTCCGACTCGTCCTCGGTGCTCTCCTCAGCGCCATGGCGCTCGGCCAGCTTGTGTCCTTCCCCGCGATGCCAGACATCCTCACCATGTACGGGCTGACCAGCGGCGCTGCCTCCACCGTGTTGGCGGTGCTGCTGATCGTGGGCGAGGTGAGCGCGGGAGCGGGGCTGCTGGCCCGGCCGCAGTCGCACGCGGTGCCCCCGGTGTGGATCTACCTGGCGGTGTCGATGCTGTGGGCGGCGCTGGCCGTACAGGCGTACGCGCGAGGGCTGACCGTCAGCAATTGCGGCTGCTTCGGCAGCTACCTCGCCCAGCCGCTGGCCTGGTTCGTCCTGGTCGAGGACGCCCTGCTGCTGTTGTACGGCGTGCTGTTGCTGCACGGCAGCCGCAGGAAACGGAACATGACCATCAGTTCCGGGACGGGCTACGCCCATTGCCGCCCAGGCTCACCGGCCGGCCGTACCGGTGAAGTCCCACATCACCAAGTGAAAGCGGAGGACAACTGATGGGAATCCTGTCGACGCTGCGTGCGCTTGAGTGCGCCACCCGCCCCTACGACGAGGAATTCGCCGCCGCCATGGAGCGGCGCTGGTCGGAGCTGCCGGAGGCGGCCAGGACGCCGGGGCAGATCCTTGGCCGGCACGGGGTGGGCTGCGAGGGCACCCACGGTGTCTTCCCCAAGTGCAACCTGAAGTGCACGCCCTGCTATCACTCCCGCGACGCCAACCAGGTGCGTGTCGACGGTGCGCACGCCCGCGAGCACGTCGGTGCGCAGATGGGCCTGTTGCGCACTTTGCGCGGACCGCGGGCGCACGCGCAGTTGATCGGCGGCGAGGTCAGTCTCCTGTCGCCCGACGACCATGCCGCCGCCCTGGCCGTGATGCGGGAGCACGGCCGGGAGCCGATGAGTTTCACCCACGGCGACTTCGACGAGGAGTACCTCACCGCGCTGGCGCTCGGTCCCGACGGCAGGCCGCGTTTCGAACGGCTTTCGTTCGCCGCGCACTTCGACAAGTTCATGTACGGACGGCGCGGCATCGAACGCCCACCCGGCGAACAGGCACTCAACCCGTACCGTCAGCGGTTCGCTGCGATGTTCACCCGCCTCAGGCGCGCGCACGGGGTCAGGTTCTTCCTGGCGCACAACATGACCGTCACCCCCGGCAACCTGGACGAGATCGCCGGTGTCATCCGGGACTGCCGGGACATGGGGTACGGCATGTTCTCCTTCCAGCCCGCCGCGTTCATCGGTGATGAGCGGCGTTGGAAGGAGGAGTACCGGGAGGCGACTCCGGATGCGGTGTGGGCGGAGATCGAGCGTGGCGCCGGCACCCCTCTCGACTACGACGTGTTCCACAACGGCGACGTGCGGTGCAACCGCACCGCGTACGGCTTCTACGTGGGCGAGCGGTGGTATCCGTTCCTCGACGGGGCCGACCCCCGCGATATCGCCGTACGTGACTCCTTCTTCCGCAACCTGGGCAAGGTCAGCTTCACCGGCACCCCGCCGCCGCTGCTCGCCGCGAAGCTCGTCCGCGTCATCGCCCGGCACCCGGGCACCGTCGCCACCGCGCTGGGCTGGCTGGCCCGCACGGTGCACAGGGCAGGCGTCGGCAGACTGCTGCGGCACGGCGGCCGGGTACGGCCGGTGACGTTCGTGATGCATCAGTTCATGGACGCAGCCGATGTAGCCCCGGCCTGGGAGCTGATGCAGCGCGGTGAGACGAGTCAGGACCCGAAGCTGCGGGAGACACAGGAACGCCTGGCGGCCTGCCATTACGCCATGGCCCACCCGGAAGACGGCACCCTGGTACCCGCGTGCGTGCAGCACTCGGTGCTCGATCCGGCCGAGAACGTCCAACTGCGGACCCTGCTTCCGCTCGTCGAAGTCCGCACCACACCCGAAGCCACGAAGAGGACTGGAGGGGACACCCCTTGCGCGTAGGCGTGATCACAGGTTCCGGCAGTTACGACTGGCCCCAACTGGAGGATGCGGAAGTCCGGACGGTGGTGACCGAGTACGGCGAGGTCATCGTCACCGAGGGCCGCATCAAGGGGACGGAGGTGGTGCAGTTGGCCCGGCACGGCGCCGGGCACCACCGGCTGTCGAACCAGGTCGACCACCGGGCGAACCTCGCTGCGCTGCTCGCCTGCCAGGTTCAGGCGCTGGTTTCCTTCACCGTCTGCGGCGCCGTCGACCCGGCGGCCGAGCCCGGCTCGCTCGTCCTCTTCGACGACCTGTACTTCCCCGCGAACCGGCTGCCCGACGGCTCTCCGTGCACCTGGCACCACACCCCCGGCGCGCCCGGCCGCGGTCACTGGATCTTCGAAGGACCCTTCAGCGAACCACTGCGCCGCGCCCTCCTCGACGCCGCCCGGCGCACCGGGACGCCCGTCATCGACGGTGGGACGTACGGGCATGTGGACGGGCCGCGGTTCAACACCCGCAGCGAAATCGCCGCACTGGCACGCGCCAAGGTGACCGCGGTCAGCCAGACCGCCGGACCCGAGGTGGTGCTGGCCGGTGAGGCCGAGCTGCCGATGGTGCTGGTCGGGTACGTCACGGACTACGCCAACGGCGTGTCGTCCACCCCCGAACCGGTGGAGGCACTCCTTGCCCGGATGGCGGCGAGCAAGGATGCTTTCGCCGCCCTGGCCGCCCACGCCCTGCCTGGCATCGACGCGGCGGCCCCGGCCGGCTTCGTCCACCGGTTCGGCACATGAGCACGGCGAGCATCCCTGCCGTCCTGGTCATGGCCAAGGCGCCGCAGCCGGGCAGGGTCAAGACGCGCCTGCATCCTCTGCTCGGCCCCCGGCGCTGCGCCGAGCTCCAGAGGCAGCTCATCCAGCACACCACCGCACTGACCAAACCACAGGGACTGCGCACCCATGTCGCCTTCGACTCTGCCGACACGTTCCGGGAAATAAGTGAACTGGTGCCCACAGAAGCGCAGTTGCTTCACCAGGTGGGTGGCGATCTGGGGCAGCGGGTGGCAGATGCCGTCGAAACCGTCTCCGGCTGGGGCGCGGGACCGCTCGTGGCAGTGGGAACCGACGCCCCGACCCTGACCGGCAGCCACCTGGCCGCCGCGTTCGGGGCACTGGAAGACGGGTTCGATACGGTCCTGGGCCCGGCGCTCGACGGCGGCTACTACCTGATCGGCATGCGCGCCCCCTGCACACGCCTCTTCGGCATCGACTCCGGGCTGTGGAGCGGAGACCAGGTGCTGGCCGCCACCCTCGCCATCGCCGAACGGGAGAACCTGTCGACACACCTCCTGACCCCCCTGCGGGACCTGGACACCCCCGACGACGCCGCGGCCCACCTCGATGACCCGCGGCTGCCCGCCCGCATCGCCGCCCTGCTCCACCCCGAGGACGCAACGTGAAGGTGTCGATTGTCGTACCGGTCCTCAACGAAGCGGCCACCATCCAGACCGCATTGAGCAGGCTGTGCCGCGACTTCCCGGAGTGTGAACTGATCGTTGTCGACGGCGGCTCGACCGATGCGACCGTCGCACTCGCCTCCACGGTGGCCATGGTGGTGCACAGTCCGCGCGGTCGCGCCGCCCAGATGAACACCGGAGCCCGCCACAGCACAGGACATGTGCTGTGGTTCATCCACGCCGACACACGCATCCACCCGGCCGCCCTGGAACAGATCCGCTCCCGCCTCACCAACCCGCAAGTCGTCGGCGGCGGACTGACACTGCGCTTCGACCGCGGCAGCGCCGGACTGAACTACCTGGCCTGGGCCTCGAACAACCGTGCCCGCCGCCTGCATCACATCTTCGGCGACCAGGCGATGTTCATCCGCCGCTCTGTCTTCGACGAACTGGGCGGCTTCCCGGACCTGGCCCTCATGGAGGACCTGGAAATGTCACGGCGGCTGGCCCGGCGCGGCCACCTGGCCGTGCTGCCCACCACATCGACAGCCTCTGCCCGACGACTGGTCGAGCACGGCGTCTGGCGGATGATCGTCTTCATGCAGTACTTGAAACTGCTGTACTTCGCCGGAGTCGACCCCGAGACCATCAACCGCCGTTACGCGGCAGGTCCCAGGCTGCTGTCGGGGAGAAGACGGAAGGATGCGCCGACGCGGCGGGTTTCCAGCCCGTGACGCCCCCGACCGGCCACACCGGCCTGACACGCCCCGTTCCCTTCCCGACCCGGAGTAACTCCTGATGCGCATCGCGGTATGCGGAGGCCCCTACGGCAACCCGTACGCCCTGCAGGCCTTCGTCGACGACGCCCGCACCCGAGGTGCCGAGCGGCTCTTCTGCCTGGGCGACCTGGGTGGCTTCGGCGCCGACGTCGACGCCCTGTGGCCCATCCTGACGGACAACGCCATCGAGTGCGTCGCAGGCAACTACGACGTCGCCATCGCCCGCGGCGACACCGATTGCGGCTGCGGCTACCGCGACCCGAAGGACAACGAGTACGCGCAGATCGTCTACGACCACACGCTCGCCACCACCAGCCGTGCCTTCGCCTCCTGGATGGGCGAACTGCCCACCGAACGCCGCGAGATCATCGGCGGCTGTGATGTGCACATGGTGCACGGCTCCACGCTCGCGCTCAACGACTTCTGGTGGGAGTCCCTGTCTGCCGACGAGCACCGGCTGCGTGCCGAGACGTCCGGCGCCGACGTCGTCCTGTGCACCCACAGCGGCCTGCCCTGGCAGCGGCACATCGGAGGCACCCTCGCCGTCAATGTCGGAGTCCTCGGGAAACCCGCCAACGACGGCCACCGGGAGGTCTGGTACGCCATCCTCGACATCCACGACGGACATGCCGAAGCCGAGCTGATCCCGCTGGCGTACGACTGGCAGGCCCAGGCCCGCTCCATGCGCGCCGCCAAACTCCCGGAAATCTTCGTCGAGACCATCGAGACCGGATGGTGGACCACCTGCCTGGAAATCCTGCCTCCGGCCGAGCGCGCCCGGGGCCGCTACCACCTCTACCGCTCCACCCTGCCCACCGGATTCCGGCCCGCCGATGATGGCTGGGGCGACAGCGGGGCCCACGAAATCGCCGGGGAACGTCCGGTGGTGCCGCTGTTCGGCAGCCCGTACTTCCCCTCCCGGCTGTGGCTCTACACCAACTTCCACTGCAACCTGGCCTGTGACTACTGCGCAGTCGCCTCCTCCCCGAAGGCCCTCCCGCGCACGCTGCCCGCCACCACCTTCCGCGCCCTGGTCGGTGAAGCTGTCGAAGCCGGCTTCACCGAGCTGTACGTGACCGGCGGCGAACCCTTCCTCCACCCCGACATCGTCCCCCTGCTCGACTACGCCTCCGGCCAACTGCCCACCGTCGTCATGACCAACGCGATGCTGCTGCGCGGCCGCCGCGCCGCCGGCCTCGCGGGCCTGGCCGGCCGTAGACTCACCGTCCAGACCTCGTTGGACGGGGCCACCGCCAGGGCCCACGACCTGCACCGCGGGGCTGGCTCCTTCGACCGCACGCTGGACGGCATCCGCCACCTCATCGGCCTCGGGCTGCCGCCGCGTGTCGCGCTCACCGAAACCCCACAGAACGCGGCCGAGATCCCCGCCGTCACCGCGCTGCTCGCGCGCCTCGGCCTGCCCGCCGGACACTTCGCCGTACGGCCACTGTTGCGGCGCGGCTTCGCCGAGACCGGCATCGAGATCAGCGAGGACACCAGCATCCCCGAACTCACCGTGAGCGGCGGCGGACTGCACTGGCACCCCGCAGGCGCCGACGTCACCACCAGCCCGGACATGCACCTCGCCCCGCCAGGAACTCCGATCGCGGCGGGCAAACAACTGGTCACCGAGCGCTTCTTCACCGCCCGCCTGGCCGACGGCAGTCTGCCCCGCCCCGTCCACTGCGCCATCTGACCAACCGTTCCGGAGGGACACCTCACATGCCCGCCACACCGCACGTCGCCATCCTCGGTGCCGGCCCCATCGGCCTGGACGCCGCCCTCGCCTGCGCCGACGCAGGATGGCCGTTCACCGTCTACGAAGCCGGGAACACCGTCGCCGCTCACGTCCGGGCCTGGCGCCACGTCCGCCTGTTCACCCCCTGGAAGCTCAACATCTCGCACCGGATGCGCACCCACCTCACGCAGGCGGGCCACCCGCTTCCCGCCCACGCCGACTGCCCCACCGGCGCCGAACTGGTCACCCACCTCCTCCAGCCCCTCGCCGAACTCCCCCCACTGACCGGCCACATCCGCTACGGCAACCGCGTCGCCGCCCTCTCCCGTACCGGCCTCCTCAAACACGAACAGATCGGCACCGACACCCGCGCCGTCGCCCCGTTCACGCTGCTGCTCGACACCCCGGACGGCGAGGACACCGCCGAAGCCAGCCTCGTCCTGGACTGCACCGGCACCTACTCCCACCCCAACACCTCTGGTGACGGCGGCATCCCCGCCCCCGGCGAACGCGCTCTCGGCCACCGCATCACCCGGACACTGCCGCCCCTGGACGACCCGGACCGCTGGGCAGGCACCGTGCTGCTCATCGGCGCCGGCAAGTCCGCCCAGACCGCCGCATACGCTCTCGCCGCGCTGCCCGCCACCCGCGTCGAATGGGCCGTACGGGGCCCGGCCCCCGACTGGGGAGCAGTGCCCGACGACACCCTGCCCGGCCGCCAACAACTCGTCGAGTCCTCACAAGCCCTCGCCGACGGCGCCAACGACCGCGTCGCCGTCCACACCGGCGCCCGCATCGAGAGCCTGCACGCGGACGGCAACCGGATCCGGGTGGTCCTGACCACCGCGAACGGCCCACGAGAGACCCTCTGCGACCACGTCATCTCGCTCACCGGCTACACCGGCGACGCCACGCTCTACCGGCAGCTGCAAGTTCACGAGTGCTACGCCACCGCCGCCCCCATGAACCTGTCCGCCGCCCTCCTCGGATCCGCGGGCGGCGACTGCCTCGCCCAGCCGACCCCCGGCATCGGGCAACTCCGCAACCCTGAACCGCACTTCTACATCCTCGGCGTCAAGTCCTATGGCCGTCTCGACACGTTCCTGCTGCGCAGTGGTTACCAACAGATCGACGAGATCGCCGCGGCGTACGGCCCCTCCCACGGGCTGGATACGCCGATTCCCGCCCCTTCGCGGCCGTAAGGGTCACGCTCCTGGTGCGGCTCCGTCGTTTCCGCCGTGGTTGTCCCTGCCGTGCATCAGGGACTCGCCGAAGCCGCGCAGCCTCGCTACCGCCCCGCTGTCCAGCGTCTCCCGGCGTGCCAACGCGTTCTTGATCTCCCGGTAGGCGGACGCCTCCAGCCCGCAGCGCCGGCAGTCCTCCAGGTGTGCCGCGACCCGGCGTGCGGTGATCTCGTCGCTCTCGCCGTCCAGGTACGACTGCAGAACACGAGCCACCTGCATACAGTTCATCCGGCGGTCTTCAGTCCTGCGCCGCCGCAGCCAGCTGCTCACATCCCACCTCGCTTCGGTGCCAGGCCCGCCGCGGCCAGACGGACCCGTATCCGCTTTCGGGCCCGGTGCAGCCTGCTCATCACGGTCCCCTCCGGTACGTCCAGCAACTTCGCGGCCTCCCCGTAACTGAGACCGTCGATGTCCACCAGCCGCACCACCTGCTGGTGTTTGAGTGGAAGCGCCTGGTAGGCGGCGTCCACGACCTCGTCGAAGCTCTCGCCGACCACCAGCTCCTCCGGAGTCGACTCCGGACCGGTCGGCACGGCGGCCAGTCGATCAAGGTCGGCGTCCGGGTCGTCCAGCAGGTGCGGGCGGCGCCTCCGATGCCGGTTGATCTCTGCCCGTCGCATGATCGTCAACAGCCAGGCCCGCGGATGCCGCCCATCGAACCGGTCGACTGCCCGGTAGGCCCGCAACAGGGTGTCCTGCACCAGATCCTCAGCATCGGCCGGCTGCGCGGTCAGCGACATCGCCACCCGCAGCAGCACCTCAACCTCCGGCAGCACATACCGAGCGAACGCCCGCCGTCGCACCGCGTCCGGATTCGCCACTTGGTCTTCCACAGAAGAGGAACCCTTCGCACACTCCCGCGCATTCCACGGAATGCCGCACAGCCATGGGCGGGTTTCGGATATATGAAGACGCTGAGCGCCATGAGGCTGCACCGCGCCTGGGCCGAGTGCCGGGAGCACATCACCCACATGCGGCTGCGCGGCTCCGTGGATGCATACGCCGACGGCGAGCTCAGCGCCGCCGACCGAGCCCGGGTGGCCACACACATCGCACGCTGCTGGGCCTGCAACGGATACGTACAGACACTGCGCCTGGTCAAGCACTCACTGCGCAACGGGCCCAAGCGCGCCCCCATCTCGCTGGCCGCCGCCCGGATGCGCCGCTTCGCCGGACAACTGACCGCCGCCCCTACCGCCGGTCAGAACCTTGAACCGTGACCCGGCCAGACCCACCGACCAAATGTGATGCCGTACCGAACCGACAGGAAGTGATCCACGATGATTCGCGCGATCTGGAACGGCAAGGTGCTCGCCGAAACACCCCGGACGAAAGTGGTGGAGGGCAACCACTACTTCCCCCCTGAGTCACTGAACCGCGAGTACTTCACCGACAGCCCGACCAAGTCCCTGTGCCCGTGGAAGGGCCTGGCCCGCTACTACACGGTGACCGTCGACGGCTTGCCCCACCACGATGCCGCCTGGCACTACCCGCACCCCACCTTCCTCGCCCACCGGATCAAGAACCACGTCGCCTTCTGGAATGGCGTCACAGTGGAAGGCACCCGCGAAGGGAGTGTCATGAACAACACCAGTGCGTTAAGCCCGTGACCTGCGATGCAACCCCGGTGTGAATGAGGAACGGGACCCCTGATAGATCGTCTTGCGATCGAGCTCGAAGATCGTCGGGAGTCCCGTTGCAGGAGCAGTCTGTCATCACGTCGTCCGCGGAGATGGCATCGGGGGTCCACGCGCCGGGGCATCTGGGCGAGCTGACCCAGGTCGTGGATTTCGACCTTGTGGACGCCGTTCTCACCGAGACCGGAGCTCGGGAGAAGCGGATACGGCTGCTGCCGGCCCGGGTGGTGGTCTACTTCGTGCTCGCGCTGGCACTGTTCGAGGACTGCTCCTACCGGGCGGTGTGGGGCAAGCTGACCGTACATCTGCCCGCCTCGGTCATCACGCGTCCGGCGGTCTCCTCGCTCTCACGGGCCCGACGTCGCCTGGGTGCCCGCCCGTTGAAGGTGTTGTTCGAGATACTGGCCGGGCCGGTCGGCGAGAAGAGCCGGCCCGGCGTGTACTACCGGGGCCTGCGGGCCGTCGCGATCGACGGCACCAGCCTGCACGTCCCCGAGGACGAGCGGACTCTCTGGCGTTACCCCAAGCGGGCCGGGGAGAAGATGGAGTTCGGCTACCCGCTGCTGCGGCTGCTGGTGATCGTCGAGTGCGGCACCCGGGCCCTACTCGCCGCGGCCTTCGGCCCCGAGAGCGACGGCGAGGCCACCTATGCCGCCCGGCTGTTGCACGTCCTGGACGACACGGCGCTGCTACTGGCCGACGCCGGCTTCGACGCCCGTGACCTGCTGGAACGCGTGCGGGATACCGGAGCACAGTTCCTGGTGCGTTCGGGTGCTTCGCGCTGCCCCACCGTCGTGCGCCGCCTGCCCGACGGTTCCTACCTCTCCCGGCTGAGCGGCCCCTACCGGGCCGGCCGGGGCTACTCGTTGCTCACGGTGCGGGTGGTGGAAGCATGGATCACCGTCACCCTGGACGACGGCACCGTACGCCGTGAACAGTGGCGTCTGATCACCAGCCTGCTGGACCACGAGCACTACCCCGCCGCCGAGTTGGTAGATCTTTACCACGAAAGGTGGCAGGTGGAGACCACCTATTTCTCGATCAAGGCGAGCCTGCTGGACGGCCGGGTCCTGCGCTCCCACAGCATCGACGGCATCGACCAGGAGGTCTGGGCCCTGCTCACCACCTACCAGGCCCTCATCCGAGCCGCCTCCGACGCCGTCACCCACCGGCCCGGCCTGGACATGGACCGCCTCAGCTTCACCATCCTGCTCCAGACCGCCGCCGACACCGTGATCACCGGACACGGCATCACCACCGGGAACATCGACCTGGTCGGCACGATCGGCACCGCCGTCCTGGCCGCCCTCTGGCCCGCCCGTCGGCGCCACCGCGTCAAGGCGCGCAGCATCAAGAACTCGACCAGCAAATACGGCCCCAACTCCGGCAAACACCCCCAGAGCGCCCGGCACTACACCGTCCACACAGAGATCACGTACATGGAGAACGGACTCGCCTCCCGGTCCCGACGCCCCTCCCTGGACAGGTTGCACCGCAGGTCACAGGCTTAACGCACTGGTGTTGGTGTCATGAATCAGGTGTGATCTTCCCCGAAGGAGTCACCTGATGAGTACGACGACTGATCATCTGATCGAGAGTGCTCAGGGCGTGTCGCTTGCCGGAGCGGATGGCAGCGCTCAGGGTGCCGACGTGAAGTCGATGCCGGTGTCGCAGAACGGTCTGCCAGCGAGCTGCTGGAGGAGCTGGCCGCTCTCGCGGCCGAGAAGGTCCGCGGAGAGGAGGGGCTGCGGCTGATGGGTGAGGGCGGGCTGCTGCCCGAGCTGGCCCAGCACCTGATGCAGGCCGCCCTGGAAGCCGAGATGGACGAGCATCTGGCCGCAGAGGCCGGCCGGGCCGGCGGGCGGGGTTCGCGCTGGGGGGGCAGCACCAACCCCCGCACCGGTGACGTCCGCACCCGAGCCAAGAACGAGCGGTTTCAGGACCACGATGTAGGCCATCGAGACGAACGCCGTGAGGCCACCACGCAACTCCTGGCCCATGGTGGAACCGCGTTCAGTGATCTTGAAGAAACGGACCAACCTGGACCGAGGCGGGGCTGGGGGTTGCGGTCCCCATCCCATTATTTCGCCTTGCAGCTGGGTCACTTGGAGACGACCCCCAGGGCGGAGGATGACCCGGTCGTCATTCCGCCGCCCAGCTTGGGGGGTATTCACTCGTGCTCGTGGATGTTCACTTTTTGTTGCGGTGCCGGAAAGTTCTGGGATCCACAGCGGTCTGGTTGGCTCGGTTCACTCGCTGCCAGTGCGCGGTGAACCGGGTTCTCAGTAGTCGATGCGGTCGGACTTGGCCAGCCACGCGTCGAACGGCGCCGTACGGTTCGGCAGGTCCAGCTGATCGATCGCCATCGGCCACTGCTCCCCGGGCTTCTTCTCGAGCAGGTCGTAGAACTTGCGGTCGTCGAAACCGGCCACCGCGGCATCGTCACGGTCGGCGGAGAAGATGATCCGGTCGACTCGCGCCCACAGGGCGGAGGAAAGGCACATCGGACACGGCTCGCACGAGGTGACCAGGACGCAGCCCTCGAGCGAGAAGGTGTCCAGCTTCTGGCAGGCGGCACGGATCGCGCTCACCTCACCGTGCGCCGTCGGGTCCAGGTTCGAGGTGACCTTGTTGTTCCCGATCGCGACGATCTCGCCATCCTTGGCGATCAGTGCGCCGAACGGACCACCGCCATTCAGCACGCTGTTGGTGGCCAGGTTGATCGCCTCTTCCATCCAGGCGCGCTCAAGCTCCTGGACGGTGTTTTCTACGATGTGCGCGGTCACGGTCGCTCCTTCGGAAACGGTGGGGGAATGCCGGGATGCTCTGTCCTGCGGGACACCAAGCCCGGGCCGATAAGTGGGGTTCCACGGGTGCCGCCTTGAGATCAGCTCGGCCGGCGACACCCGCGGGAGATAGTCACGGCTAGGCGCCGACAATGTGCTCCGGTGCGACCGGGGTGTGGGTCAGGTTCAACCCCGTCGCATTGCGGATGGCGTTCACGATCGCCGGGGTGGCGGAAATGGTGGGCGGTTCGCCGACACCACGCACGCCGTACGGCGAGTTCGGGTCAGCCCTTTCGATCACATCCACCGTCATCGGCGGTGTGTCCAGAATGGTCGGGATCAGGTAGTCGGTGAACGACGCGTTGCGGATCTTGCCGTCCTTGACCTTGATCTCCTCCATCACGGCGAGGCCGAGCCCTTGTGTGGCACCACCCTGGATCTGCCCGATGACGGCGTCCGGGTTGATCGCCTTGCCGACGTCCTGCGCACAGTCCAACTGCACGACCTTGACCAGACCCAGCTCGGTGTCCACATCCACCACGGCCCGGTGCGCGGCGTAAGCGTGCTGGACGTGCACCCGCTGGCTCTGACCGGTCTCCGGGTCCATCGGGTAGGTCTGCAGGTGGTGGTATTCCCTGGTCTCCTCGATCACGTCATCGCCGAGCACGTCGACGAGATCGGCGATGACACCGGTGGTTTCGGAGACGACCTTGCCGCCGGCGATCGACAGATTCGCGGGGTTCTCGCCGAAACGCTGGGCGACCTTCTGGAAGAGCACCTCGCGGACGGCTTCACACGCGTTCTTGACGGCACCGCCGGTGATGTAGGTCTGCCGGGAGGCCGAACTCGACCCCGCGTCGCCGATGTTGGTGTCGGCCGCGTGGACTGTCACCCGCGCCACGCCGAGTTCGCTGCGGACGATCTGCTGCTTCATGGTGATCAGGCCCTGCCCGACCTCGGCCGCCGCGGTGTGCACCAGCGCAACCGGCTCGCCGCCAATGACCTGCAACTGCACCCGCGCCGTGGAGTAGTCGTCGACGCCCTCCGCGTAGGAGACGTTCTTGATGATCACGCTGTAGCCGACGCCCCGAACAAGGCCTTCGCCGTGAGTGGTGTTGGACAGAGCGCCCGGCATGTTCCGGATGTCGGTCCGGGTTTCCGACGGCAGCGGCATGTCCTTGAGGCGCTGCAGCAGCTCGGCGACCGGGGCGGGGGAGTCAAGCACCTGCCCGGTGTGCAGGGTCGAGCCCTGTTCGACGGCGTTGAGCTGACGCACCAGCACCGGGTCCATGTCCAACGCCTTGGCGAGCTTGTCCATCTGGGACTCGTAGGCGTATGCGGGCTGCACTGCGCCGAGGCCACGCATCGCGCCGCACGGCGGGTTGTTCGTGTACAGGCCCCAACCCTCGATCTTGGCGTTGGGTACCACGTACGGACCGATGCCCAGCGAAGTGGCGTTGCTGACCACGACCGGGGTCTTGGAGGCGTAAGCGCCGCCGTCGAAGTACATCTTCGCCTTGACGTAGACGAGCTTGCCGTCCTTGGTCGCGCCGTGCTCGTAGTACATCTTCGCCGGGTGCCGGTGCACGTGGCCGTAGAAGGACTCTTCCCGGTTGTAGACGATCTTCACTGGCTTGCCGGTGTGCAGCGCCAGCATGCAGCCGTGGATCTGCATGGACAGGTCCTCGCGGCCACCGAAGGCACCGCCGACACCGGACATGGTGAAGCGCACCTTCTCGACCGGGAGCCCGAGCGCCCGCGCCGTCTGCTTCTGGTCCACGTGCAGCCACTGGGTGGCGAGGAACAGGTCGACCCCGCCGTCCTCGTCCGGAATGGCCAGACCGGACTCGGGCCCGAGGAAGGCCTGGTCCTGCATGCCCATGGTGTACACATCGGACACCACAACGTCGGCCTTGGCTTCCGGGTCTCCCTTGATGATCGGCTGGTAGCGCACCACGTTGCCCTCGGGGTGCAGCTTGGGCAGCGTGTCGTCGTGCGCGGCCCGCTCCGGGTCGGTGATCGGCTCGAGTACCTCGTACTCGACCACGATCTTGTCCAGCGCGCGCCGGGCCGTCTCCGGGTGATCGGCGGCTACAAGGGCAACCGGCTCGCCCTTGTAGCGCACGATGTCCTCGGCAAGCACCGGCGTATCGGAGACCTTCAGGCCGTAGACGTTCTCGCCGGGGACATCCTCGTGGGTCAGCACCGTCTGCACGCCGGGGTGTTTGAGCGCGGGACCGATGTCAATCGACTTGATCCGCGCGTAGGGGTGCGGGCTGCGCAGTGTCGCGCCCCAGAGCATGTCCTCCGCCCACAGATCCGAGGAGTAGGCGAACTCGCCGGTGACCTTGAGGGTGCCGTCCGGCCGCAGCGGGCTGTCGCCGATCCCACCGGTGATCAACTCGTTGAGGACCTGCGGGGTGCGGGCGGGAGAAGTCTGGTTGGTCATCAGGAAGCCTCCACGGCCTTGGTCGTGCGGGCGGCCGCCAGGTGGACCGCGTCGAGGATCTTTTCGTAGCCGGTGCAGCGACAGAGGTTGCCGGCGAGCGCCTCACGGATGTCCGCGTCCGACGGGGAGGCGTTGCGCTCGAGGAGCTCGTCCGCCTGGACGAGGAGACCGGGGGTGCAGAAGCCGCACTGGACGGCGCCGGCTTCGATGAACGCCTGCTGGATCGGGGAGAGAGCCGCGCCCTCGCCGGTCTGGCCGTCGGTGCCCTTGGCCTGCCACTGCTTGGCGGCATCCAGGGAGGTGCCGCAGCCGCCGGAGCCGCCGGATCCGCAGGCGCCGCCCGGGTGGACGTCCTCGCGGTGCTTGGCGTAGTCCGCCAGGCCCTCGACGGTGACGACCTCGCGGCCCTCCACCTGACCGGCGGCGACCAGACACGAACAGACCGGCACCCCGTCGAGGCGGACCGTGCAGGAACCGCACTCGCCCTGCTCGCAGGCGTTCTTGGAGCCGGGCAGGCCCATCCGCTCACGCAGGACGTAGAGAAGGGACTCGCCCTCCCAGACATCGTCGGCTTCCTGGGGACGGCCGTTGACCGTGAATTTGACTCGCATGGTTACGCCGCTCCTTCAAGCTTGCGGCCCTCGCCGCGGTACGACTCCCAGGTCCACATCAGCGTGCGGCGGGCCATGACACCGACCGCCCGGCGGCGGTAGTCGGCGGTGCCTCGCACGTCGTCGATCGGGTTGCAGGCACCCGACGCGAGCTGTGCGAACTGCTTCGCGATGGACGGGGTGATGATCTTGCCGTTGTCCCAGAAGCCGCCCTCTTCGAGCGCCGCGTTCAGGAACTCCTCGGCCTCCTTGGCGCGGACCGGGGTCGGGGCCGCCGAGCCGATGCCGGTGCGCACCGTGCGGGTCTCGGGGTGCAGCGCCAGACCGAAGGCGCAGACCGCGATGACCATCGCGTTACGTGTACCGACCTTGGAGAACTGCTGCGGGCCGTCCGCCTTGGGGATGTGGATGGCCTTGATCAGCTCGTCCGCCTCGAGAGCGTTGCGCTTGACGCCCTTGTAGAACTCGTCGATCTGGATCAGGCGCGAGCCACGGGTCTGCGACTCGACCTCGACGTCCGCGCCCGAGGACAGCAGTGCGGGGTGGGAGTCACCGGCCGGCGAGGCGCAACCGAGGTTGCCGCCGACGCCGCCGCTGTTGCGGATCTGCGGGGAGGCCACGGTGTGCGAGGCGACCGCGAGGCCCGGCAGCTCGGTCCGCAGGTTCTCCATTATCTTGGTGTACGAGACGGAGGGGCCGAGGGCGACCTTCTCCTCGCCGACGTGCCACTCGCTCAGCTCGGTGATCCGGTTGAGGTCGAGGAGGTACCAGGGGCGCCGGTGGTCGAGGTTGATCTCGACCATGACATCGGTGCCACCCGCGATCGGCACAGCGCTGGGGTACTCGGCCTTGGCGGCGAGCGCCTCCTCCCAGCTGGCGGGGCGAAGGAAGTCCATGTCTGGCTCTCTTCTTCGGATCGGGTCGTTCGTATTCGAGCCAGAGGACCGAAGTCCCTCGACTGACTCGTTCACGTGCTGTTAATGGGGAATGGCGTTAGTACACCCGTCCGCCCCGCCCCGTGGTCAGTCACCAAAACCATGAAGGAGTTGGCTGGTCGCCGGGTCCATCTTGTAGATTCGCACGAAAGGCAGGACTCGGTAACCTCATGGCTTCCGGCCGAAACGATCGGCACGGCCAGCGACAAGATCAACATCGGGCACTCGGCGCAGTTGATCGGTCTGACGGCCCGGTAACAGCAGAGGTGCCTTGACCTGCGAGGATGCAAGTGTGAGGTCGTATCCGGGGCAGAGAACAAGGCGCCTTGGCCCCTGCATGACCAACCAGTCCCCGACCGGCTTACGGCCTGGTGCGCGATAGGCCTCCTGGGATCCGGACCTTGCGGCGGCACTGGCCGCAGGTAGTCGGTGGCGGTGTAGCGCCAGGGCCGCCAGGCATGGGAAGACGGTGACGCGCTGGGCGGGGCAGGCGCCCGCCGAACATCGCGCCGTGCTCCGGGACCCGGACATCGTCGTCCGCGCGGCGGCGCCGGCCGCGCTTTCCGCCGGCTGCCCCGATCCCTACGGCGCTCTCGCCGTGACGGCGCTGGCCGACGGGTCGTTGCAGGTCCGCGCGAGCGCGGCCACGGCCCGCGCCGCGCTCGCAACCGCCGTCCCGGACCCGGACGCGGATGTGCGCGCCTACGCCTCACGTGCGGGGCAGTCCGCGCACGCGTGAGCCGTTCAGGGGCGGCGTCCACTGCCGTGGCCGGCCTGCCTGCCTGGCCTGCCGGCCTTTGGCGCAGGTACTGGAAGCCGCCACCTACGGGTGATCGGACTCTCTACGCGCCTGTAAAGTGCACGCACTGTCCGAAGCGGCGGTCGAGGATCGAAGAGCGCGAAGGCCCGGAGGATCGCCAGGGTGGGTACGCAGGGCAGGAGCCGGCGCGGGCGCCGGGCACAACCGCAACGGGCACATGGGGGACGCGGGGAGCGTCGCCGCGCAGGCGGCGCGCAGACCCGGCTGACCCGGCGCGGCCGAATAGCGCTGTGGACCGGCGGGGCGCTGGCCGCTGTGGTGCTGGGCGTGGCCGGGGCGGGAAGCTGGGTCTATCAGGGGCTCGACGGGAACATCAACTCCGCGGACGTCGACAACAAGCTCGGCGGTGACCGGCCGGAGAATCTGAGTCCGGGCTCGAAGAACATCCTGGTGGTGGGGTCCGACTCGCGGGATGGCGACAACGCGAAGTACGGCAAGGACCTGGACACCATGCAGTCGGACACGTTGATGGTCCTGCATGTGTCCGCGGACAGAAGATGGGCCACCGTGGTGTCCCTGCCGCGCGACTCATGGGTGAGCGTCCCGGCCTGCGACCGCGGGAACGGAACCACGTCCACGCCGCGGCGCTCCAAGATCAATGCCGCTTTCGCCATCGGCGGGACGAGCGGCGAGGTCGCGTCGGCCGCCGCCTGCACGATCAGGACGGTGGAGCAGAACACCGGTCTGCGCATGGACCACTTCATGTCCGTCGACTTCCAGGGTTTCAAGGGCATGGTCGACGCCCTCGACGGTATCGAGGTCTGCCCCGAGACGGCGATCCGCGACAAGAAGGCACGCCTGGACCTGGCGGCCGGGTGTCAGACCGTCAGGGGCGAGGACGCCCTCGGTTACGTCCGTACCCGCTACAGCGTCGGGGACGGCTCGGACCTCGGGCGGATCGGCCGCCAGCAGGAGTTCATGGAGGCCCTCGCCGAAAAGGCCAAGCGCAGGCTCACCAGCCCGACCGCCCTGTACGACTTCCTGGACGCCGCCACCAAGTCGTTGACCACGGACGAGTCACTGGCCGGGATCAAGCCGCTGGCCGGCCTCGCCTCCCAGCTCAAGGGCATCCCCACCGACCGGCTGGGCTTCGTGACCGTACCCAATTACGGCCGGGAGGCGGACGTGCCCTCCGACCGGGCCAATGTGGTGTGGCAGTACCCGCAGGCCGCCGATCTGTTCACCTCGCTGGCCGAGGACCGTGAGGTGAACAAGGAGAAGCTGAAGGCCGCGTCCGAGGGGCCGGTGTTCGCCGCTTCGGTACGGGTGCAGGTGCTCAACGGCAGCGGCGTTCCCGGCAGGGCCGCGGAGGTCGCCGAGACGCTGAGGGCCGCCGGCTACAGCGTCACCGGCACGGGCAACGCGCCCGCCCCGGCGGAGAAGACCGCGGTCACCCATCCCCAGGGCCTGGAAAAGCAGGCCGCGGTGCTCGCTTCCCGGGTGCCCGGAGTCACGGCGGAGCCGGACGCCCAGGCCGCGGCTGGCGCCGTCACCCTGGTCGTGGGTGCGGACTTCACCCGCGTCCGCTGACGCCCGGACGCCCTGACGCCTGGGCGCCGGTGGGCCTGCGGCTGACTGCCGCAGGCCCACCTTTTGCTCTTGTACGGGCGCTCTTGAACGGGCGCGGCGTCAGCGCCGGGACTTGAAGCGGTCGAGGGCGGTCACGCCCACCACGGCGAGGTGGTGCTAGGTCTGACAATTCCCCGTGGGTCAAGGAGCGGCGTCCGGTGCGTGCGATCGCAAGGCGCCGGACAGTCCTCGTAGCGGAGCTACCAGGGCTTTTCGGCAACGCTGCGAGCGTGCGTGCCGGACGCCGCGACGCCGCGGGGAATTGTCAGACACCCTGGGGCGGCAGGTCCAGCGTGTAGCAGGCTTCGCGTACGACGGCCTGCTCGGTCTTGTCGAAGTCGCCGTCGGCGCCGCCGATGACGATGCCGATCTGGATGACGGCACGCGCCTCCGCGGGCTTCTTCTTTGCCTTGGCGATCTCCTGAAGAACGCTGACCTTGCCGAAGGAGAAGTCAGCGGTGAGCTTGTTCAGGTTCTCGTCGAAACGGCGCTGGAGGTCGTCGGCGGGGAAGTTCTGCAGTACGTCGTTGGTGGCGATGAGCTGCGCGACGCGGTTGCGCTCGGCCGGGTCGATGGAGCCGCCGGCGGCGGCGACCAGGGCGCACATCGCCACGCTGGCGTCACGGAGAGAGCCGCTCTTCAAGTCGTTCTTCTTCGCCATGAGCTGGGTCTGCATCGTCGACGCGGACTCTTTGAAGCGGTCCCACAGGGCCATTAAGGCGGCGGACCGGACGCCCACGTTCTTCTACAGTGAAGTAGAAGTTATCAGCCAGGTCTGCGGGGCCTCAGCGTTTTCGGCTGCCTCTCGGCCGCGGTAGCCCCGCGTGCCGCGCACGCGGGACGACGAACGGGTGCCGGGAGACCTGGAGGTCTCCCGGCACCCGCCGGTGCGTACGTATGTCAGTACGTCAGTCGTTCTTCTTGTCGTGCTTCGTCGGGTCGGCCTCCGCCTCGGCCTGCTTGGCCTGGACCTCCGGGTCCAGTACCTGACCGCTGCCGTCAACCGACGTCAGGGGCGCACGGTCGGAGACCTCCGTGGCAGCGGGGGGCTCGACCAGCCAGTCCGGGTTGGCCTGCTTGTCCCACCACTTCCACGCCGCGAAGGCGCCGCCCGCCAGCAGGCCGAACACGGCGATGCCCTTGAAGACACGGCCGCCCTTGGCCCGACGCTCACGCTTCCTGACGAGCTTTTGGATGTCCTTCTGAGAGATCTGCCCGCGCAGAGCGGCCAGCGCCGCAGCACTGCGCGCCGCGGCCTCCTTGCTCACAGGCTGCGCGACCGCCACCGCGTGCTCCACGCGCGGCATGGTGTAGTCGGTGGCCTGCCGGGCGGCCTGCCGGGTACGTACGGCGGCCCGCTGCGCGGCGGCGTCGACCTTCGGCGGCACATGTGTGCGGGCCTGTTCCACACGCGGCGCCAGATGCGTGCCGTACTGCACACGTGCCTGGTGGGCCGCTTGCTGCACCTTCGGCGCAAGGCGAACACGAGCTTCTGTCGCGTAATGCGTGGCCTGCTCCTTGGCCGTACCGGCGTAGGGCGCCACCACTTCCGCGGCGTGCAGCACGCTTCCCTTCGCCGATTCGGACGCGGCGCGCACGCTGTCGATGCGGGTCACTGGATCCTCCTCCTTGGTGGCGGTTCGGTATCGCCTATCCACCCTTTTCGAAATCATGCCTGTCCGAGCCCATTGAGGCATGTGCGGGCGGTCATCCGGGTCATGCAACGCCAAATAGGGACTCCCGGTCGACAATGGCACGGTTCGCGCCCGTCCGCTCCGGTTCGGCGGCTACTCGTCGTATTCCGGCCGTGGGAGGATCGGAACACGTCATTGAAGACTTGAGGAAGGCACTCCGTGGCCGAGCAGCTTTACGCCACCCTGAAGACCAACCGGGGCGACATCGAGGTCCGGCTCCTGCCGAATCACGCGCCCAAAACGGTCAGGAACTTCGTCGAACTCGCTCAGGGCGAGCGCGAGTGGACGAACCCGGAGACGGGTCAGAAGACCACGGCGCGGCTGTACGACGGCACCGTCTTCCACCGCGTGATCAAGGACTTCATGATCCAGGGCGGCGACCCGCTGGGCAACGGCACGGGCGGCCCGGGCTACGAGTTCGCTGACGAGTTCCACCCCGACCTCTCCTTCGACCGGCCCTACCTGCTGGCGATGGCCAACGCGGGCCCGGGCACCAACGGTTCACAGTTCTTCATCACGGTGTCGCCGACGATGTGGCTGACGCGCAAGCACAGCATCTTCGGCGAGGTCACGGGCGCCGCAAGCCAGAAGGTCGTGGACGACATCATCGGTACGCCGACCAACCCGCGCACCGACCGCCCGGTCGACGACGTGGTGATCGAGTCGGTCGTCGTAGAGACCCGCTGAGCGCGCCCCGTTCCCGCTCCCGGGAACCAAAGTGCCCCGCCCGTCCGTACTGGATAGGCGGGGCTTTGCACGCGAACCGCTCCGCCACGAGGTACGAGGGGACCCATGGACCAGCCGCCAGCAAACCCGCCGGGAAGCCAGGACCGGCCCGACGCCGTCTCCGGCGGCGGCACGCCGGGCTGTTACCGGCACCCCGACCGGACCACGGGCATTCGCTGCACCCGCTGCGACCGGCCGATCTGCCCCGATTGCATGATCAGCGCCTCGGTCGGCTTCCAGTGCCCCGACTGCGTCCGTCAGGGCTCGGGCACGGGGCACTCCCCGGGCGCGAGCCGGCCCCGCACACTGGCGGGCGGTACGGTCGCCGCTGATCCGCGGCTGGTCACCAAGATCCTGCTGGGCGTCAATGTCGCGGTGTTCGTCGCCGTGCTCGCGCTCGGGGACCGGTTCGTCGCCGGCCTCGCGCTGCTCGGCGCGTGGCCGCCCGCGCCGTACGTCCCCCTGGAGGGTGTGGCGAGCGGCGAGTACTACCGGCTCTTCACATCGATGTTCCTGCACCAGGAGATCTGGCACATCGCGTTCAACATGCTCGGCCTGTGGTGGCTCGGCGGCCCGCTCGAAGCGGCGCTGGGCCGTGCCCGCTACCTGGCGCTGTATGTGATCTCCGGCCTGGCCGGCAGTGCGCTGACGTACCTCATCGCCGACGCCTCGGGCTTCTCGCTCGGCGCCTCCGGTGCGATCTTCGGACTGCTCGGCGCCACTGCCGTACTGATGCGGCGCATGAAGTACGACATGCGGCCGATCTTCGTGCTCCTGGCGCTCAACCTGATCTTCACATTCAACCCGTACGGCAACATCGCCTGGCAGGCCCACCTCGGCGGTCTCGTAGCCGGAGTGATCGTCGCCGCCGCCATGGTGCACGCCCCGCGCCAGCGCAGGGCGCTCGTGCAGTACGGGACGTGCGGGCTCGTCCTGCTGGTGACCGTCGGCCTCGTCGTCGCGAGAACGGCCGCGCTCACCTGAGCATCGGACGCGCCGGTTGTCGAGTTGTCCACAGCTAGCGGCCGATCTTGTGCATTCCTGTGGGAACAGCTGTGCCCCTTGTCGCTGACCTGGGTTTCCCCGTCAGGGCAAGGGGCGTGCCGTATGCCTCAGGCGGCTCCAGTAGTCACACCGGCGTCAACGCCCCCTGAGTTATCCACAGATCGTCTGACCTTTCCCCACCGTGTGGACAACGCTGTGGATAACCTCTGGTCAAGGCTTGCGCGGACCGGTCGGTGCAAGCGGCTCCTGGCGGGGCGCTACTTCCACTGCGTGGAGACGCCGAAGCCCGCGGCGATGAAGCCGAAGCCGACCACGATGTTCCAGTTGTCGAACGCCTTGACCGGCAGATCCCCTTCGGTCACGTAGAACACCACGATCCAGGCCAGGCCGACAAGGAAGAGGGCCAGCATCACCGGAGCCACCCAGCTGCGGTTCGTCAGCCTTATGGCCGTCGCCTGCTTCGAGGCGGCCGGCGGCGGCGTGAAGTCGGACTTCTTGCGGATACGTGACTTCGGCACGAGGGACTCTCCTGTCGATGCGCTGCGTGACCGCGCAGGGAACTGTGGCTGGTGCCTGGGGTGGGAGCGGCGGGAAGCACTGCCTCCCCCGATGCCTCCCCCGGGCGTCCGTTAGCGTAGTGCTTCCGCGGCGTCGAAGGAGATAAGGGTACGTTGAGCAATTCTGCCGACTCCTCCGAAGAACCGGCCCGTCGCCCCGCACTGCCGCCGGCACTCAGGCCTGTGCGGCTGCTGACGGCCGGTGTTTTCGCGCTCGCCGGGCTGATCTTCGTCACCAGCTTCAATACCGCCAAGGGCACCAATATCCGCACGGATGCCTCGCTGCTGAAGCTGTCCGACCTCATCGGCGAGCGCAGCCACAAGAACAAGCTGCTGGATCAGTCGACCGCGTCCGTGCGCGGCGACGTCGACGGGCTCGCGCAGCGCCGCGACAGCAGCACCGAGGCCGAGGACGCGAAACTCAAGGCGCTGGAGCAGTCCGCCGGCACCGAGAAGCTCTCCGGCGCCGGCCTGACCGTCACCCTCGACGACGCCCCGCCCAACGCGACGGCGAACCCCGGCTACCCCGAGCCTCAGCCCAATGACCTGGTCATCCACCAGCAGGACCTCCAGGCCGTCGTGAACGCCCTGTGGCAGGGCGGTGCCCAGGGCATCCGGGTCATGGACCAGCGGCTGATCTCCACCAGCGCGGTGCGCTGTGTCGGGAACACGCTGATCCTCCAGGGGCGCGTCTACTCGCCGCCGTACAGGGTCACCGCGGTCGGCGACCGCGAGAAACTCCAGCGCGCCCTCAGCGCCTCCACGGCGCTGCAGAACTACCAGCTGTACGTGAAGGCGTACGGGCTCGGCTGGAAGGTCGACGAGCACGACGCGGTGAAGCTGCGCGGCTACTCGGGCACGGTCGACCTCCGGTACGCGAAGCCGGTCGGGTAACGCGGGCCCCGCGCCCGCAGCCCGCCCGCTCCCGCCGGCCTCTGCCCGCCCGCTCCCGCCGGCCTCTGCCCGCCCGCCCCCTGGCCCGGCGAGCCGCGCTCATTGCGCAGCTGACCCACGTGCGCCCGCCCCCGCCGTTTAGTCTGGGTTCCGACCGAACGGAAGGGACAGCATGTACGGCTGGATCTGGCGGCATCTGCCGGGCAACACATGGGTGCGGGGCTCGCTCGCCCTCGTACTCGCCCTCGTGGTCGTCTACGCACTGTTCCAGTACGTCTTCCCGTGGGCGGAGCCACTGCTTCCGTTCAACGATGTGACGGTCGACGGGGGGTCGGGCGCATGACCGCGCGGATCCTGGTCGTCGACAACTACGACAGCTTCGTCTTCAACCTGGTCCAGTACCTGTACCAGCTCGGGGCCGAGTGCGAAGTACGGCGCAACGACGAGGTGGAACTGGGCCACGCCCAGGACGGTTTCGACGGGGTGCTGCTCTCGCCGGGCCCGGGGGCTCCCGAACAGGCGGGCGTCTGCGTCGACATGGTGCGCCATTGCGCGGCGACCGGGGTGCCGGTCTTCGGCGTCTGCCTGGGCATGCAGTCGATGGCGGTGGCGTACGGCGGTGTGGTGGGCCGGGCCCCCGAGTTGCTGCACGGCAAGACGTCGCCCGTCACGCACGACGGCACGGGGGTCTTCGCCGGCCTGCCCTCCCCGTTCACCGCGACGCGCTACCACTCGCTGGCCGCCGAACCCGAGGCGCTGCCCGCCGCGCTGGAGGTCACGGCACGGACGGCCGACGGGATCATCATGGGCGTCCGGCACCGGGACCTGCCCGTCGAAGGCGTGCAGTTCCACCCGGAGTCGGTGCTCACCGAGCACGGGCATCTGATGCTCGCCAACTGGCTTGCCCAGTGCGGCGACCCTGAGGCGGTGCAGCGGTCGGCCGGACTCGCGCCGGTATGGGGTCTCCCCGGCTCGAACGAAGCTGAGAGGCCGGGGAAGGGCAAGGCCGTCGCGTGACCTCACCCCGCCCCGGACATGACGCCGGCCAGGGTGCCTCGTACGAGAACGACGACGCGTACGGGGCGGCCGGTGCGTTCGAGGCGGCGGTGGAGCAGCTCGCGGACCCGCTGAACGATCCGCTGCCGGGGCAGCAGGGGCCGGGGCGGGAGGGGCACCCTTCGCCGTGGTTCCGGTCGGCGACGGTTGCTGGGGCGTACCCGCCCCAGCAGTCCCAGCAGTCCCAGCAGCCTCAGTACCCCTACTACCCCCAGCCCGGCCTTCAGGAGCCGCCACAGGAGCCTCAGCGGCCGCAGGAGCGGTACGCCGCCCCCGACGACGTTGCGGGGGCGCCTGAGCGGCCCCGGCAGGACTGGTACGCCGTGCAGGAGCCCGTACCGGCCGCTGAGCCGCAGCGCGCGGCCGTGCCGGAGCCCGCAGCCGTGCCCGACCCCGATTCCCGTACCCGGCGAATAGTCCCGGCCGAGCCGCCCGCCGCCACCGGCGGGCGCGCGGAACGTCGCAGGGCGGCGAAGAGCGGCAAAGGCGGCAAGAGCGACAAGGGCGGCAAGGGCGAGGCGGGCCGCGCCAGGACGCCCCGGACACCGCCGCCCGGCAGTGGCGGGGCAGGGACGCTCTCCCGGGTGGAGGCCCGGCGCGCCGCCCGCGCCGCGAAGGACAGTCCGGCGGTCGTGGCCAGCCGTTTCTTCGGCGAGGTGTTCATCTCGCTCGGCTTGCTGATGCTGCTGTTCGTCACGTACCAGCTGTGGTGGACGAACGTCCGCGCTGATCTGTTCGCCGGAAACGAGACGGACAAGATCCAGGAGGGCTGGGCGCAGGGCAGGAAGCCCGGCGCGTTCGAGCCCGGCACGGGCTTCGCGATCATGCACATCCCGAAGCTCGACGTCGTCGTCCCGGTCGCCGAGGGCATCGACAAGGCGAACGTCCTCGACAACGGCATGGTCGGCCACTACGCGGAGGGCAAGCTGAAGACGGCGATGCCGTCGGACGAGCGGGGCAACTTCGCGGTGGCGGGGCACCGCAACACCCACGGCGAACCGTTCCGGTACATCAACCAGTTGAAACCGGGCGACCCGATCGTCGTCGAGACGCAGGACACGTACTACACGTACGAGATGGCCAGCATCCTTCCGCAGACCGCGCCGTCGAACATCGGCGTCATCGAGCCCGTTCCGGCGGGATCCGGTTTCACCAAGCCGGGCCGGTACATCACGCTGACGACCTGCACGCCAGAATTCACGAGTACGTACCGAATGATCGTGTGGGGCAAGATGGTCGACGAACGGCCGCGCAGCAAGGGGCAACCCGACGCGCTCGTCGGCTGACGCGGGCCGGACGTTTGAAACTCAGGACGGGGACGAGTGCGGTGGCAGCCAGGACCGAGCAGGACGAGCAGACCGGCACTCCCGTGCCCGTGTCCGCACCAGGGGCGGGGCGGCGGAGGCGTGGCCGGATCGCGGGCGCGGTCAGTGTCTTCGGCGAGCTGCTGATCACGGCGGGCCTGGTCCTCGGCCTCTTCGTCGTCTACTCGCTGTGGTGGACGAACGTGCTCGCCGACGCCGAGGCGAGCCGGCGGGGCGACGAGGTACGCGACCGCTGGGCGGGCGGCCCCGGTGAGCTGGACACCAAGGACGGCATCGGCTTCCTGCACGCGCCCGCGATGAAGAGCGGCGAGATCCTGGTCCGCAAGGGCACCGAGGCGAAGGGCCTCAACCGGGGTGTCGCCGGTTACTACACGGACCCGGTCAAGTCGGCGCTGCCGACGGACAAGCAGGGCAACTTCTCGCTGGCGGCGCACCGGGACGGTCACGGTGCGAAGTTCCACAACATCGACAAGCTGAAGGACGGCGACGCGCTCGTCTTCGAGACCGAGGACACCTGGTACGTCTACAAGGTGTACGCGAAGCTGCCGGAGACCTCGAAGTACAACGTTGACGTACTGGAGCCGGTTCCGAAGGCGTCGGGCAAGAAGAAGCCGGGCCGCTACATCACGCTGACGACGTGTACGCCGGTCTACACGTCGCAGTACCGGTACATCGTGTGGGGCGAGTTGGAGCGTACGGAGAAGGTCGACCGCGACCGGACGCCGCCGGCGGAACTGGACTGACCGCACCCGGCGTTCGAGCGGCTGCCCTCCTTCAAGGAGGGCTGTTCAACGCAGCACTTGCAGGGTCGTGCCGGCGCTCCAGGCCTCCAGCAGGCCCCGATGGACCGCCGTTACGCCGTACTCCACCGCGATGGCGAGGGCCTCCCGGGAGAACGGGCAGGTGGCGACGTAGAGGGCGACGTCCGCCTGGTGCTGGACCTTGGCGGCGCCGAGGAACTTCTGCATCTCGCCGCTCCAGACGGACCGGTACGGCGCGAAGTTCTTGCACTGCGCGACGACTCGGCGTCCGTCGTCTGTGTATCCGGTGACATCGGCGCCCCGGTCGCCGTGCCCGCCGTGGACGATCACGTCGGTGCAGCCGTCGCGTCGGAGCAGCCCGGCGATGTGCTGTTCGAACTCGCGCCAGTTCATGGCGTCCATGGCCGCCATCACGCCACTGAGGGGCCGCTGCTCCCTCGCCCGTTCCAGCCGGAGCAGTCGTACGTCGTGCTGCACGAGCTTGCGCTCCACCCGCTGGACGTCTTCGCGCAGGGCGATGAGCTCCTTCCGCTGTTCGCCGGAGGTCTCGATGAGGGCGTTGAACATGGGGACGACGGACGTGCCGAGGATGTGGGTGATGCGCCGGTCGATGCGGTCGTCGAGGTCTTCGGCAGGCCTGTGGACAAAGTTATCCACAGGCGCTGCGCGGGCGACGTACTCGGCGTCGAGCAGGTACGTACGCACCTGACGTGCGACTTCGCTGTCGCGGAGGAGCATGGCGACGTTGAGGACGGCGCGTCGGCTGAAGACTGCGAGAGATGCGGTGCGGGAAGAAATCTCACTGAGTTGCTTGAAGCAACTCAGTTCTGCGCCCGTGAGGACGCGATAGCCGTTGGCTTCGACTTCCTCCCGATGGTCGAACACCACGGCGCGAATGACGGTATCTGCGACTTCGAAGTAGGCGGCGACCATGGTCGTCGTCACATGCATGCCGTCGGGCAGGAGCGACAGCGCCTTGACCCTGTCGAGCACCTCGGTCCGCTCGGCGACGCTCTCGCGTAGCGACTTCGACTCCAGAAGCACGGTCTCGTTGAACACCTGCTTGCCCCTCTGTTTCGAGTGATCCGACTGCGCTCCTTCCAAGGAGCTCAGTGGTGATCTGCTCAACGAGTCGGTACATATGAAGACACGATCGAATTTCGCTGACATGTGCGCCGACTATGGACAGCCGGACAGCAGAAGGGGCCGCGGACTTCGAAAGAAGTCCGCGGCCCCTTCTGCCACTGCGCGTCGTAGCGGTCAGTCGCCGTCCCGGTCGCGGCCGAAGTTGCCGCCGAGGAAGCCGCCGTTGTCCTGGCCACCGTCACCGCCGCCGTCACCGCCTCCGTTGCCGCCGTTGTCCCCGCCGCCGTTTGCGCCGGTGCCCGGCGCGGTGGTCAGGTTGATCGCCGTGCCCTTGGGGACCTGCGTGCCGACCGGGGGCTGGGTGAGGGCGACGAGGGCTCCGTCGTCCTGTGGGCCCGTGATGGCACCCACCGCCAGTCCGGCGTCCTCGATGGCCTTACGGGCGTCCTTGAGCTTCTGGCCCGCCACCTGCGGCACCGCGATCTGCTCCGGCTGAGGTGGTGCCTTCGCGACGGTGAGGGTGATCGTGCCGCCCTTGTCGGTCTGGCTGTTGCCCACCGGATCCTGCTTGATGACCGAGTTCGGGGGCTGGTCCGACTCCGCGTCCTTACGGGTGACCACGAAGCCGAGGTCGGTCAGCTGCTTCTCGGCCGCCGCGAAGTCCTGGCCGACCACCTGCGGGACGTCGGCCTTGGCGGTCGTGGCGATGGAGATGGTGACCGTGTCGCCCTCCTTCGCGTCGGTGCCGCCCTCGGGGTCCTGCTCGACGACCGTGCCGGCCGTCTCGTCGGACTCGACCGACTTGGCGTCGACCTTGAAGCCCCTGTCCTCCAGGTTCTTCGTCGCCCGGTCCTTCGCCTGGGTCACGACATCCGGAACTTCGATCTTCGGGGCGCCGGTGGAGACCACGACCGTGATGGACGAGTTCACCGGGACCGTCTGACCGCTCTCCGGCGACTGGCTGCAGATGCTGCCCTTCGGCCGGTTGTCGCACTCCTTGCGGTCGCCGACCTCGACCGTGAGGTCGGCGTTCCTGGCGAGCTCTCTGGCCTTGCCGAGTGTCTCCCCGACCAGGACCGGCGCCGGTACGTCGTTCTTGCGGTCCTCGCCCGCGAAGATCGACCTGCCGATGAGGATCGCGCCGACGAGGACGAGGATGCCCGCGACGACGAGCAGGATCGTAGAGGTGTTCCGCTTCTTCTGCCGGCGGCGGTCCTGGCGGTCGTCGTAGCCGAAGCCGCCGTCGTCCGGGTTGACCGGCGGCAGCATCGACGTCGGGGCGCCGCCCGTGTCGGCCTGGCGGAGCGCCGTGGTGGGCTGGTCCTGGTTGTGGTAGTTGTCGTAGCCGCCGTACCCCACCGAGCCGAGCGCCGCGGTGGCCGCGACGGGCCGGCCGTCGAGGCAGGCCTCGATGTCCGCGCGCATCTCGTCGGCGGACTGGTAGCGGTAATCGGGGTCCTTGACCAGTGCCTTCAGGACGATGGCGTCCATCTCGGGCGTGATCTCGGGGTCGAAGTTGCTCGGAGGCTGGGGCTCTTCCCTTACGTGCTGATAGGCGACAGCCACCGGGGAGTCGCCGACGAAGGGCGGCCGTACCGTCAGCAGCTCGTAGAGCAGGCAGCCGGTCGAGTACAGGTCGGAGCGCGCGTCGACCTGCTCGCCCTTGGCCTGCTCGGGCGAGAGGTACTGGGCGGTGCCGATGACCGCGGCGGTCTGCGTCATGGTCATGCCCGAGTCGCCCATGGCGCGGGCGATGCCGAAGTCCATGACCTTGACCTGGCCGGTGCGCGTCAGCATGACGTTGGCCGGCTTGATGTCGCGGTGGACGATCTGAGCGCGGTGGGAGTACTCGAGGGCCTGGAGGATGCCCACGGTCATTTCCAGCGTGCGCTCGGGCAGCAGCTTGCGGCCGGAGTGGAGCAGCTCGCGCAGGGTCGATCCGTCGACGTACTCCATCACGATGTAAGGGATGGAGACGTTGTCGACGTAGTCCTCGCCGGTGTCGTAGACCGCGACGATCGCCGGGTGGTTGAGCGAGGCGGCCGACTGGGCCTCACGGCGGAACCGGGCCTGGAAGGACGGGTCGCGGGCGAGATCCACCCGGAGCGTCTTCACAGCGACGGTGCGGCCGAGCCGGGTGTCGTGCGCGAGGTAGACCTCGGCCATGCCACCACGGCCGAGCACCGAGCCCAGCTCGTACCGGCCGCCGAGGCGACGCGGCTCTTCCATAGCTTTCCAGCCCTCTCCGTCTGTCCCGACCGCACCGGTGTGGGGTCCGGCGGTGTGCTGTCCGCGCATACGGTACCGGGCACGCCGTCCCTGGTCCGTCCGTGACGGTCACCCGGTATGCGGTGGGTAGCGCGACATGGGTGTACGCGGGCCCCGGGTGACCGGCATCACTTCGTGCTGTCGAGCACCGCCTGCATCACGTTCTTCGCGATGGGAGCGGCGAGGCCACCGCCCGAGATGTCTTCGCGGTTGGCGTTGTCGTCCTCGACGACGACCGCGACGGCGACGGGCGAGCCGCCGTCGCCGTCCTTGGCGTAGGACAGGAACCAGGCATAGGGCTTCTCGCTGTTGTCCACGCCGTGCTGGGCGGTGCCGGTCTTGCCGCCGACGGTGACACCGGGGAGCTGCGCCCTGGTGCCGGTGCCTTCCTTGACGACCGTCTCCATCATGTCCTGGAGCTTCTGGGCGTTCTCCGGGGACAGGGGCTGGCTCATCTCCTCGGGGCTGGTCTTCTCCAGCAGGTCCAGGTTGGGGTCGGTGAGCCGGTCGACCATGTACGGCTGCATCAGCTTGCCGTCGTTGGCGATGGCGGCGGACACCATGGCCATCTGGAGGGGGGTGGCGGCGGTGTTGAACTGGCCGATGGAGGAGAGCGCGGTCTGGGCCTTGTCCATGTCCTTGGAGAAGACACTGGCGTTGGAGCGGACCGGCACGAACTGCTGCTTGTTGAAGCCGAACTTCTCCGCAGTCTCCAGCATCTTGTCGTTGCCGAGGTCGGCGCCGACCTTGCCGAAGACGGTGTTGCAGGACACCCGCAGGGCGACGCGCAGGGTGGCGTCCTTGCAGGGCAGGTCGCCCTCGTTCACGAGGTCCTTGGTGGACAGCGGCAGCTTCCACGGCAGCGGCGAGTCGGTCTTGTCGTCGGGGCCTTCGTACAGGCCGTGCTCCATGGCGGCCGCGGCGGTGACGACCTTGAAGGTCGAGCCGGGCGGGTAGGTCTCGCGCAGCGCCCGGTTCGTCGTCGGCTTGTCCGGGTCCTTCTCGTAGCGCTGCCAGTTCTTGACGTCTTCGTCGGTGTTGCCGGCGACGCGGGAGGGGTCGTACGAGGGGGTGCTGGCCAGGGCGAGGATGGCGCCGGTCCGCGGGTCGATGGCCGCGACGGCGCCCTTGCGTGCGCCGAGGCCCTTGAAGGCGGCGCGCTGGGCGGCGCCGTTGAGGGTGGTGACGACGTGGCCGCCCTGGCGCTTGTCGCCGGTGAACATCGACAGGGTGCGGTCGAAGAACAGCCGGTCGTCGGTGCCGGTGAGGATGTCGTCCTCAATGGACTCGATCTGGTTGGAGCCCATCCGCTGCGACGTGAACCCGGTGACGGGCGCCCACATCGGGCCGTCCTTGTAGGTGCGCTGGAACTTGAAGTCGCCGCTCTCGGACTCCGTGGAGCCGGTGACCGCCTTGCCGTCGACGATGATGTCGCCGCGCTTGTGCGCGTAACGGTCGATCAGCACGCGACGGTTGTTCCCGTCCTTGGAGAGCTCATCGGCCTTGACGTACTGGATCCAGTTGACGCGCACCAGCAGGGCGAGGACGAGCAGGCCGCAGAAGATCGCGACCCGGCGCAGGGGCTTGTTCACGGACGGACCACCTGGGTCATTTCGGCATCGGAGGTGGGGGCGGGGGTGGGCGCCGGCCGGCGTGCGGTGTCGCTGATGCGCAGCAGGATGGCGATGAGTGCCCAGTTGGCGATCACGGAGGAGCCGCCCTGTGCGAGGAAGGGCATGGTCATGCCGGTCAGCGGGATGACGCCGGTGACGCCGCCCGCGACGACGAAGACCTGGAGTGCGAAGGCGCCCGAGAGGCCGATGGCGAGGAGCTTGCCGAAGGGGTCGCGGGCGGCGAGGGCGGTGCGTACGCCGCGCTCGATGAGCAGGCCGTACAGCAGGATGATCGCCATGAGGCCGGTCAGGCCGAGCTCTTCGCCGACGGTGGCGAGGATGTAGTCGCTCTTGGGGGCGATGCCGCCGATGAGGCGGGAGTAGCCCTGGCCGAGGCCGGAGCCGAAGAGACCGCCGGAGCCGAAGGCGTAGACGGCCTGGGCGGTCTCGGTGACGCCGCCGTCCTTGAGGGCGAGGGGGTTGAGCCAGTTGTCCACGCGGGACTGCACATGGCTGGCGAAGGTGGCGACGCCGACGGCGCCGGCGGCGCTGAGGCTGAGGCCGAAGACGACCCAGCTGGTGCGTTCGGTGGCGACGTACAGCATGATCACGAAGAGGCCGAAGAAGAGCAGCGAGGTGCCCAGGTCGGTCTCGAAGATCAGGATCATCAGGCTGAGGGCCCAGATGGCGAGGATCGGTCCGAGGTCGCGGCCGCGGGGCAGGTACATGCCCATGAAGCGGCGGCTGGCCAGGGCGAGCGCGTCGCGTTTGACCATCAGGTAGCCGGCGAAGAAGACCGCGATGATGATCTTCGCGAATTCGCCGGGCTGGAGCGATCCGAGGCCGGGGATGGTGATCCAGATCTTCGCGCCGTTCACGCCGGGGAAGAACATCGGCAGGATCAGCAGCACGAGGGCGACGACCATCGAGATGTACGTGTAGCGCTGGAGGACGCGGTGGTCCTTCAGGAACAGCAGCACGGCCAGGAACAGGGCGACGCCCACCGCTGACCAGATCATCTGCTTGGGCGCCATCGCGCCGCCGAGCGCCGCGGTGGTGATCGACGGCTCCTGGTCGAGCCGCCAGATCAGCACCAGGCCAAGACCGTTGAGCAGGGTGGCCAGTGGCAGCATCAGCGGGTCGGCGTACGGCGCGAACTTGCGCACCATCAGGTGCGCCACGCCCGCGAGCAGGCTGAGCCCCAGGCCGTAGCCGAGCATGCCTGCGGGCAGGGTGCCGTCCTTGGCGAGGCCGACGTTGGCGTACGCGAAGACGGGGATGATCACGGCGAACGCAAGCAGCGCGAGCTCGGTGTTGCGCCGGCTCGGCGCTTCGATCGCGCCGATGGTGGTCGTGTTGGTGACAACGCTCATGGTGGTAAGGCCCCCTACGGCTTTACGGCTTACCGCACTGCGAGACCAGCTTCTGCTCGTCCTCGGAGAGGCTGGGGCCCGGAGTGGGCGTAGCGGTGGCCGACGGAATCTTGGCGGTCTGGGTGGTCTGGGTGGTGGCGCCGGGGCCGGTCGTGTCGCCCGCATCGCCCTCGCCCGTACGCGCGTCCCTCTCGCGCTCTGCCTTCTCGCGCTCCGCCTCGGCCTCCGCCTTGCGGCGGTCCTCGGCTTCACGCTGCGCGCTGCGGCGCTGTTCGTCCTTCTTGCACGCCGAGGCCTGGGTGCCGAGTTCGGCGATCTTCTCGCGTGCGTCGGGGAGGCTGCCCTCGGTGATGGTCGCCTCGACCTGCTTGCGCTGGTAGGGCGGGAGGTACTTGAGTTCGATCTCGGGGTGGTCCTTCTCGACCTTCGAGAGCGAGACCCAGGCCAGGTCCTGGCTGATGCCCTGGTAGAGCGCGATGTGCTCTTCGTTGGCGCCGACGTAGTACTGGGTCTGGGTCCAGCGGTAGCCGCCGTACAGGCCGCCGCCGACGACGGCGAGGGCGAGCACGATGAAGAACGACCTCTTCAGCCACGTGCGACCGGCGCGCGGTTTGACGAAGTCCTCGTCGCTGTACGCGCCGAAGCCGGCGTCGGGGGACGTTCCGTAGCCGCCGTTGTCACCGCTGCCGGGGGGACCGAAGGCGCCGCCGGGCGCGGGCTGGTGGGGTACGGGCCTGCCGAGGCCGGCCGCGCGCCCGGCGGGGGTCTGCATGGCCCCGCCGTCGTGGTGCGGGAGCTGGTTCTCGGCGACCGCGCCGACGACGACCGGTGTGTCGTTGAGCTGCCCGGCCAGGGTGTCGTTGCCGTCGACGTCGAGGACGTCCGCGACGATGCAGGTGATGTTGTCGGGGCCGCCGCCGCGCAGGGCGAGCTGGATGAGCTCCTGGATGGTCTCCTGGGGGCCGTGGTAGCTGGCGAGCGTCTCTTCCATCGTCTGGTGGGAGACGACGCCGGACAGGCCGTCGGAGCAGATCAGATAGCGGTCGCCGGCCCGGACCTCGCGGATGGAGAGATCGGGTTCGACGTGGTCGCCGCTGCCCAGCGCGCGCATCAGCAGGGAGCGCTGCGGGTGGGTGGTGGCTTCCTCCTCGGTGATGCGGCCCTCGTCGACGAGGCGCTGCACCCAGGTGTGGTCCTGCGTGATCTGGGTCAGGACGCCGTCGCGCAGCAGGTACGCCCGGGAGTCGCCGACGTGGACGAGGCCGAGGCGCCGGCCGGTCCACAGCAGGGCGGTGAGCGTGGTGCCCATGCCCTCCAGCTGCGGGTCCTCCTCGACCATCATGCGCAGCTGGTCGTTGGCACGCTGCACGGCGGTGCCGAGCGAGGTGAGGATGTCCGACCCGGGTACGTCGTCGTCGAGCGTGACCAGGGTCGAGATGACCTCGGAGCTCGCCACCTCACCGGCGGCCTGGCCGCCCATGCCGTCGGCGATGGCGAGAAGGCGGGGGCCGGCGTAGCCGGAGTCCTCGTTGCCTTCCCGGATCATGCCCTTGTGCGATCCGGCGGCGAAGCGCAGTGACAGACTCATGCGCACCTCGCCCGTCGGCCCCGGGTACAACCGGTCCTGAGCCACACTGCCCGCCCTCCGGTCGGGAGCCCTCGGAGGTCCGCTGTGACGGCCGCCGCGGCTCGCTCGCTCCGCTCGCTCATTGTCGTACTACTTCCGCAGCTCGATGACGGTCTTGCCGATGCGGATCGGCGCGCCCAGCGGAATGGGGGTCGGGGCGGTGAGCCGGGTCCGGTCCAGATACGTGCCGTTGGTGGACCCGAGATCCTCGACGATCCACTGGCCGTCACGGTCCGGGTAGATCCTGGCATGCCGGCTGGACGCGTAGTCGTCGTCCAGCACGATCGTCGAATCGTGTGCCCGTCCCAGCGTGATGGTCTGCCCCTGGAGGGCGACCGTCGTGCCGGTGAGGGTGCCTTCGGACACCACCAGCTTGGTCGGTGCGCCGCGGCGCTGGCGTTGCTGCGGCGGTGCCGCGGCCTGTTGCTGGCGTCCGGTCTGCTGCGGCCTGGTTTCGGCGGGCGCGGTGCGGCGTGAGCCGCGCTGCGTGACCCGCGTACCGAACAGATCGCTGCGGATGACCTGGACGGCCACAATCACAAACAGCCACAGAACGGCCAGGAAACCTAGCCGCATGACCGTCAGGGTCAGCTCTGACATTGCCCCCGCTTCACCCTTCGGCTTGCCGATAAACGATGGTCGTGCTGCCCACGACGATCCGCGAGCCGTCGCGGAGCGTAGCGCGGGTGGTGTGCTGTCCGTCTACCACGATGCCGTTGGTAGACCCGAGATCCTGGATCGTCGGGGGGGTTCCGGTCCGGATCTCACAGTGCCGGCGCGATACGCCGGGGTCGTCGATCCGCACGTCTGCTTCGGTGCTGCGGCCCAGCACGAGCGTCGGGCGGGACATCTGATGGCGTGTGCCATTGATCTCGATCCAGCGCCGCGTCTGCGCACCGGGCATCGGGCCGGGGCCCGTGCCGGGGCTGGTGCCGTGTCCCGCGCCGGGGCCCGGCTGTCCGGCCGGCCTGCGGTCCCCGGCGGGCGGCTGGCCCGGCCTCGGGCCGTGCGACGGCGGCGGGGCCGAGGGCATGGGGGGCGCTCCGGGGGTGGCCGACGGCGGGTAGCCGTAGCCACCGCCACGGGGGGCGGAGGGCGCGGGGGTGTGCCGGCCGGGGCCGGCGCTCTGCGGGTCGGCCACTTGCGACGTACTCGAGGCGAGGGTGCGGCTGCGCACGCGGTAGAGACCCGTGTCGAGGTCTTCGGCCTTCTCCAGGTGGACCTTGATGGTGCCCATGAAGGTGTAGCGCTGCTGCTTGGCGTAGTCGCGGACGAGGCCGGATAGCTCGTCGCCGAGCTGGCCGGAGTACGGGCTCAGACGCTCGTGGTCCGGGGTGGAGAGCTCGACGATGAAGTCGTTGGGGACCACGGTCCGCTCGCGGTTCCAGATCGTGGCGTTGTTGTCGCACTCCCGCTGGAGGGCGCCGGCGATCTCGACAGGCTGGACCTCGGACTTGAAGACCTTGGCGAAGGTGCCGTTGACCAGACCTTCGAGCCGCTGCTCGAAACGCTTCAGGACTCCCATGGGGCACCTCCTCCGTCGTTGTCGTCCTGGTACTGCTTACTGATCGTATCCACGCGTCGGGAAATCGGCTGGTTCCCCTTGTCTGCACAGTGGATGAGTGTCACCTCTCACAGGGATCGTAGAGGTGGCCTCCTGACAGTGTCCCGCACACCGTGAGTGCTGTGGAGAAGCGGGGGACAGACGACGTCATTCCCTGGTCTGCTCCCCCGAACAACGGGTGTGAATCACCCCTCGCCACCGTGCTAATCTTCTGCATGTCGTCAGGCGCTCGCACAAACCAGTGAGAGATTCGAACGGCACCACTCATGCGCGAGTGGCGGAACGGCAGACGCGCTGGCTTCAGGTGCCAGTGTCCTTCGGGACGTGGGGGTTCAAATCCCCCCTCGCGCACTTTGGGGCACCGACGAAAGGTGCTCCGCAGCAACGACGAAACAGCCCGCATCATGATCATGATGCGGGCTGTTTTGCTATGTCCGGGCGGGTGGGTCGATTTCGGGACCCGAGGGCACACGACGGCCAGCGGCCGGTGCCGCTGGCAGTGGGGTTTCTCGCTTTGGTTGGTGCTCGGGGTGTGTCAGACCTCGGTGAGGCGGCCCTTGGGGGCCCAGGTGCCGAGGGGCTGGGTTTTGCGTCGGCGGGTGGGGCGTCGGCGGGGGCGTTCGCCGTTGAGGGCGACGGCGTCGGCCCAGCCGGAGAGTTTGCGCCGGTTGACGTGGGCGAGCTGGAAGGCGAGCAGGATCGTCTGGGCGGCGATGCCGCGGATGCGGCGGGTGCCGGCTGACTCGATGTGCTCGTGGAGGGGGTCTTTCCCGAAGCCGTTAATGCCCTCGACGCTGTTGCGGAGCCGGAAGTAGACGCGCTGCCAGTCCTTGGTGCCGTACTGCAGGGGCTGCCACTGAGAGGCCCCGGGCTGGGGCGGGATGGTCATGCTGCGCTGTGTGCAGACGGGGGGCGGTTTGGTGGGGCTGGGGGCGGGGTCGACGAGGGGGAGGTGGATTCCGGTGCCCATGGTGGGCGGTTTGAGGGGGCACTGGACGCGGCGGGCTTCGGCGGGGCACATCATCCGGCGGTGACCCTCGGTGTCGGCGGCTTCCTTGGGCATGAGGAGGTGGGCGGTACGGGCGCGGATACGTTCGATCCAGGTGGTCTTGTCGATGCGCTTGGCGAGCAGGTCGACCGTGGCGTTGACCAGAGGTGCGGACATGGAGGGGCAGTACCAGGACCCCTCGACGAGTTGGGCTCCGCCGATGCCGTCCTGCACGCCGAGCTGGTCTTTGGCGTAGTCGTAGACCGGCTGGTAGCCCATGGCGCGGATGGGCAGGTGGAAGATTTCGGGGCGTTGGTCGTTGTAGAGGCGGTCGCCGGCGAGGTAGCCGCGCGGGTAGCGGGGGTCGACGTGCTGGAGGGCTTCGACGGCGACTTGGCCGGGGCGGCGGCTGGGCTTTTCGACGGAGAAGGCGCAGATCAGGGCTGGGATGGCGGCGGGGTTGGCTGAGCCGTCGGGGAGTGGGGCTCCGTCGTGTTCGGGGTCGCGGGCGACGATCAGTGTCGCGTCGAAGCCGTACAGCTTTTTCTTGGCCCTCTTACTCTTGGCCTTGCCTGCGGATTTACCGCCCTTTTTGGCCTTGGGCGGAGGCGGGGTGAGCTCTTGGAGGGCCAGGGGATCCTCGTGCCCGGCGGTGCGGACGTACCAGCCGCCGTCGGGGTCGGTTGAGGTGACGTCGCTGTCGTGGGCGAGGCCTTTCGCGTAGGTGCCGATGACGGTGGCGTCGACGACGCAGGAGCCGTCCCACGTTCCTTCGAGCAAGGGGTGGGCGTGGCGCAGCGACATGCTGAGGATCTTGTTGGAGACGCGCAGCTGCGGTCGAGGACGTCCTTGTCGGCCCGGGCTTGCAGTTCGGCTGCGTAGGCGATGTCGATGCGGTGATTCTTGGGCAACAGGGAGGGATCGATGGCGTCGATGACATTGTGGAAGAGGCGCCGCACGACCGCGTAGAAGGCCTCGTAGCCCCGATCGTTGTCGGGGTAGTAGGGGATGCCGAAGCGGTGGCGCATGGTGTCGCTGACGCCGAAGGCCAGCAGGTCGGCGGCGGTGCACAGGGTGACGGTCCCGGAGTGCATGGCGGAGCATAGGCACATGCCCAGCAGCAGGCCCTCGACGTTGAGGTGGCGGCGTCGCCCGGTGTGCTGTTTGACCAGGGGCGCGATCTCGCTGACCAGGTTCTCGGCGTCGAGGTCGGCCAGTACCTCCAGTACGTCGTTGTCGTCGACGGTGACACGCCGGGCGCGGAGTTTGGCGATGCGTTCATGGCGTTCGAGCCGGCTGGTCATCACAGCCCCTCAGGGAGGCTGCGACCTGCTCGGCGGGCAGGTTGCGGACGTAGGGCATGACACGGTCGATGGAGCGCAGAGTGGTCAGCCCGGCCGCCGCCATCAAGGTCGGCAGGTGCATGCGGGCCTCGACCGCGTCGACGAGCCAGGTGGCACGGGCGCGGCCCATCAGCAGAGGTGGGGCGCTGGGCGAGGTCTTGGTGCGGGCGATGAAATTCCGGAGGTGGCCGATGGCGCCCTTGGGTGCGGTGACGGGCAGGGTGTGCTCGCCGAAGACGGTGCGCAGGGCGAGGGCTTCGGCCCGGCCGCCGGCTGGGGTGGCGGTGGCGTGCGCGTTGATGTGGACGACGTCGTCGGGGGTGGCCGCGGCGTCGGTGAGGGCTTTGCGGATGGCGGTGGCGACGCCCTGGCCGTCGGGGCGGGGTGCGGTCATGTGGTGGGCGTCGGCGGACAGCCCCCATCCGGCGGCTTCGCAGTAGATCCTCGCCCCGCGCTGGAGGGCGTGCTCTTCGTCCTCGAGGACCAGGAATCCGGCGCCTTCACCAAGGACGAATCCGTCGCGGTCCTGGTCGAAGGGCCGAGAAGCGTTCTCGGGTCCGTTGGGGCCGGTGGAGAGGGCGCGCAGGGAGGCGAAGGCCGCCATGATCGTGGGGGTGATCACGTCCTCGGTACCGCCGGCCACGGCCACGTCGACGTGGCCGCCGCGGATCCGGTCGATGGCCGCGCCGATCGCCTCGGTCCCCGACGCGCAGGCGGACACGATCGTGCGGGCTTCGGCCCGGGCGCCGAGATCGATCGCGATCCGCGCGGCGACCACTGACCGTTCTGCTCCGTCCCGCACCAAACGCCCCACCGCCGCCCTCACCCGACGATCCAATGGACAGGCGCAAGGCCGTCCGAGGGTTCAGGCCGACCGGAGCGGGCCATCGAAACCGCGTCTTCCATCTCCTGTCCACCGACCCCGAGCGGACCTGGCGCCCCCTGGAGGTCGCCACCATCCTGAAGATCGAAAACGCTCGGAGCTTCGCGACACAGATGAGTCAGTGGGCAGTCGAAGGACCTCCTCCGCAAGGTCGGATACGGGACCTACACCCTCTCGGAAGCATGGAAAACGACCAACTTGACGGCCGTCGGGCCGGCTTAAGGGCCTGCGGAGAAACAAGTCGTTGCTTCCGCTGTTGCTCGTCGTTGTTGTGCTATGGGGATGTCGGAGGGGGCCGAGGCGGGCCTGGCGGCGAAGTTCCAGGCATTGTTGCCGCATCTGGACGAGCGCCAGCGCCGGTTAGCCATGGGAGCGGAGGCTCGGTCGCTGGGGCATGGCGGGATCAGAAAGGTGGCCCGGGCGGCCGGGGTGCGTGAGGGCACCGTCTCCCGCGGGGTCGCTGAACTGGAGGCCGGTGCGGCCCCGTTGGGCCGGACCCGCCGGGAGGGCGGAGGCCGCAAGCGCGCGGTGGATCTCAACCCTGGGCTGCGGCCCGCACTGCTGGCCCTCGTCGAGCCGGACATGCGGGGTGATCCGATGTCGCCGCTGCGCTGGACGACGAAGTCGACCCGTCATCTGGCCGGCGAGCTGACGGGGCAGGGGCACCGCATCTCGGCGGAGACCGTGGCCGACCTGCTGCGTGAGGAAGGATTCAGCCTGCAGGGCAACGCCAAGACGGTTGAGGGCAGGCAACACCCGGACCGCGACGGCCAGTTCCGCTATATCAGCGAGCGGGCCAAGGACTACCAGGCCGCGGGGGACCCGGTGGTCAGCGTCGATACCAAAAAGAAGGAGGTGGTCGGCAACTACAAGAATGCGGGCGTCGAGTGGCACCGCGAGGGCGACCCGGTCCGGGTGCGGACGCACGACTTCCCGGACCCGGAGCTGGGCAAGGCCGTCCCGTACGGGATCTATGACCTGACTGCGAACACCGGATGGGTCAGCGTGGGCACCGACCATGACACCGCCGCGTTCGCCGTGGAGTCGGTCCGCCGCTGGTGGAACGGCCAGGGACGCGACGACTATCCCCACTCCCGGCTGCTGTTGATCACTGCGGACGCGGGCGGCTCGAACGGCTACCGCACCCGCGCCTGGAAGGCCGAACTGGCCGCCCTGTCCCTGGAGACCGGCCTGGAGATCACCGTCTGTCACTTTCCGCCAGGTACTTCAAAATGGAACAAAATTGAGCACCGGCTGTTCTCCCACATCACCATGAACTGGCGCGGCAGGCCGCTGACCAGCCATGAAGTCATCGTGAACAGCATCGCCGCGACCACCACTCGCACCGGACTCAAGGTCCACGCCGAACTCGACACCTCCGCCTACGAGACCGGAGTCCGGATCGGCGACCGGCAGATGGACGCCTTGCCGCTGCACCGCCACGAGTGGCACGGCGACTGGAACTACACCCTCCGTCCCGAGGCGTTCGCCCAGGTCAATGACGCACCGGACCCCTTCGACCAGCCCAGCCCCGACCTCGCCTGGCTCTGCCACCCCGCCCTGACCGGAATGCCGGCCCAGGAATGGGACACGCTCATCACCACGATGACCACGCTCCACGAGGACCAGCGCGAGAAGAACCTGGATAAACGGCGCGGTCACCGCCCACGGCTCCAGGCCCCCGGCACCGGCCGGCGCCCCATGCTCACCCTCGCCGACCGGCTCCTGGCCACCGTCCTCCACCAGCGGCTCGGCCTGCCCCAAGTCGCCGTCGCCACCCTCTTCGGCGTCTGCCCCGAGACGATCAACAGGCGCATCCGCGACATCCGCCAGCTCCTGAAGACGATGGAGCACACCATCACGGCGGCCAGCTGCCAACTCGCCACACTGGCACACCTCTACGACCACGCGAGCGCGGTCGGCATCGCCCTCCCGCCGGAGATCAAGACGGCGAGTTAATGATCCGCAGGCCCTAACGACGCGGCATTGCGCGGGCCCCACGGTTCTTGATCTCGGTCAGCACCGTCTGCCAGTACTTGGCGCCCTCTCCGCCGTCGCCGGCCCACAGGCCCAGGATCTCGCGGTAGCCGTCGGCGGTGACCGCGACGGCCACGTAGATCGGCCGATTCGCGACATGGCCGTCACGGATCTTCACGTGCACCGTGTCAATGAAGACGACCGGGTAGACCGCGTCCAGCGGGCGGGTGCGCCACTCCGCCATCGATTCCAGGGCCTTGTCGGTGATCGTGGAGATGGTCTCCTTCGTCGTCGTCATCCCGTACGTCTGGGCAAGATGGGAGACGATCTCGCCGGAGGTCAGTCCCTTCGCGGTCAGCGAGAGCACCAGATCGTCCAACGCACCCGTACGGCGGGCGTACTTGGGCAGCAACCGGGGCTGGAAGGTACCCAGCCGGTCCCGGGGGATCTGCACCGTGACGGCTCCGACCTCCGTCATCACCTTCTTGCTCCGGTAGCCGTTACGGGTGTTGCCACCCGAGCGCGAACCGCGTCCGCCGAGACGGCCGGCCCCGGCGGCCAGATGCTCATCCATCTCGGCTTCCAGGGCGGACTGCATCAGGTGCTGAACCAGCTCCACCAGCAGCCCGCCCTCACCCATCAGCCGCAGTCCCTCTCCGCGGACCTTCTCGGCCGCGAGCGCGGCCAGCTCCTCCAGCAGCTCACTGGACAGACCGTTGTGCGATACCGGCATCGACTTCACGTCGGCACCTTCAACGCCATCGCCGGCCTCCGCAAGCGACACGCCCTCCACGGTCTCGATCAGGTGATCAGCTGTCGTACTCATCAGGCTCACTCCTTCGGGGAGATCCACACCTGATTCATGACACTCCCTCGGCCGTGAACGCAACGTACGTAAACCCGCCGGGCGGCGGGGGTCGGATCGTTCGGGCAGTCGATGCGATGCCCCCTGTCGCTCCCTAGGCTCGCTTCTGTGGCGCAATCTCGATCATGTGCCATATCGACCTTTGCTTGAAAACGGGGCATAGTGCACAAGAATTCGTTGATCATCATTTCTGATTCACTTCCACTGCGGCAGAACATCCGGCGGGCAGTCGACCAGGTCGACGACCTTGAGGTTGTGGAGGAGCGTGCCGGTTATCGGGCGCTGGAGCAGTCCGCACATGACCGGATCGATCTGGTTCTGATCGACACCGCGGACATCCCTGCGGCAGAGCTGCGCACCGTGGTGGATTACCTCCGGGCGGTGCCCCACTCGCCCAAGGTCGCGCTGCTGGCGACGGGGGTCGCCGCCGACATGGCTCTGGCGCTCCGGTCGGGTGCCCATGGTGTGCTGACGAGGGACATGGTGCCCATTGACCTCGTCCGGGCGCTTCAGTTGGTCGCATCGGGCTGTTGGGCGGTTTCCGCCGCGATGACCCGGCACGTGCCGGGGGGACCGATGTCAGCGATCGGCGCCTCGTCGCAGGAGCGGATCGCCTCGCTCACCGAGCGGGAGCGGCAGGTGCTGTTCCTTGTCGCCGAGGGGCTGTCGAACGGGGAGGTCGGCCGACGGCTCTTCCTCAGCCCGGAAACGGTCAAGGAGCATGTGAGCCGCATCCTCGGGAAAATGCGGGTCGCCAACCGCATACAGGCGGCCGTAGTGGCGGCCAGGTGCGAGCTCGTACACCTCTGATCTCTGATGCGCATTCCATCCCCCCGAAAGGGGGGTTGGAATCAGTAGCCGGTGGCGAAAGAGTATGACCAGCAGGCAGCCGGACGGGGGGAATGGCTATGGGTAAACTGACACGAGAGCGCGTCTCCACAGAACAGCCGGGATTCGCACCGGTCGATCTGGAGAAGGTGCCCGCAGTCGACGCACTTCTGGAACGATTGGGGCTCGGTCCGTTCGACCGGGATTCGCTCGTCGCTCCGGTGGGCCGCAACGAAGTGTGGGCGGGCGACACCGCCAGCGGCCGTAAGGCCTTCGTCAAGCATCTGGTCGGCGGGGAAGACGATGTACGTGCAAGAATCCGACGCTTGTTGTCTTTCGAGCGATTCTCCGCGGAAGTCTCGTCCAGCGCCTTGCGTGGTCCGGAATTCCTGGGCTGTGACGAGGAAGCGCGGATAGTCGTCTTCGAGTATCTCGAAGGCGCGCGGAGCGGCGCGGAGTTGATGGTCGACGAGACGTTCGACGATGTGCTGGCCCACGCAGTCGGCCGGGCTATCGGTCTCCTGCACGATAGCCCGGTGCGCGACCCCGGAGACCTGGACCACTCCGCACCCGAACTGCCCTCGCCAGCGCTGCTGCAGGCGCTTCCCCAGCGGATGTTCGACCACCTCAGCTTCGGCGAGCTACAGACCTGGCGGCTCATGCAGAGCGACCCCGCGCTCATCGCGGCGGTGACGGGCTTGCGCGCCCGGGAAGAGAAAGCACCCCGGGTGCCGGCCCACTGCGATTTGCGTGTGGATCAACTGTTGGTCACGGACGAGGCGTTCCATATTGCCGACTGGGAGGAATTCCGGCTGGCCGACCCAGCGCGTGATGTCGGCGGATTCGCCGGTGAATGGCTTTACCGTTCCATCCTGGACATCGCGACCTCCCGTGGGGATGCGGTTTTCATGGAAACCGATCTCACACATGAGTCGGTTCTGCGGCGGGGCGCGGAAAAGATCGAGCGATTGCGGCCGCGCGTTCAGAATTTTTGGGAAGGATATCGCGAGACCGCCGGCCGGGCCGATGCGGAACTCGCTGTGCGGGCCACCGCTTTCGCCGGCTGGCACATGCTGGACCGGATGATCGCGGGCAGTCCGCAACGCGGCCGGATTTCCGGGATCGAACGCGCGGCTGCCGGTGTCGGACGAGGAATATTGCTGAACCCCGAGCGGTTCGCCGCCACACTTGGATTGGGGGAAACGGCGTGAAGGGCGTGAACGAGGCCAAAGAGGCCGTGGTCGGACTGTCCGCGGCATTGCGGTCGGCGGTCGGCGGCATATCGGTCTCGCAGGACAGGACGTCAGCGACCGTGGCCGGCCAGGAATTCACGGCCGACGATCCGCGTGCCCTGGAGTCCCTGCTCGCCGGCGCGCTCTACGAGACATGGCACGCAGGCCGCCGTGAGGGGGCGGAGAACCTCCCGCGACAGCTGAGGGACGCCGAATTTGAGCAGGCACTGGGCGAGGCCGTGCCGCATGAGCACACCTCGGTCGGCGTGCTCGTGTGCGCCGCTCCGGCGCGGTCCACCGCGGGCGTGGTGGAGGCGGTCGTGCAGCGGGACGGGGTGCGAATTCGTGTCGCACGGGAATCCGTGGAAGGGGCCGGCGGCGGAACCGCGGACTGGGTTCCTGGTGACCGGATCACGCTGCGGGTGCCAGCCGCGCGCCCCGCGCTCTCGCCCGGGTTCTTCCTGGTCGACGGATCCATTCCCGGGAGCGGCTCCGGTGGCACGGTCCGGCTCTATGTCCACCTCACCGACTCGCAGAGTGCTGTCGCTGTATGGGGACGGATCCTGAGCCACCTGGAGGAGCGGCAGGTGCCCTACCGAGCCAAGGTGCTCTCCTCGAGACTGCTGTATCCCCGGCGTGACGCCCTGGTGGTCTATCTCGAACAGGATGCCTGGGCTGCCGCTTTTGGGCTGGCCGAGGCCGTCGTGGGGAGCCCTGGGGTGGGGGAGGAGACCTCGGTGTTCACCCATCGGCTCGGGCCCGGTGTCGCACTGGCCTGGGAACCGGAGGATCGGCGTCAGTCGATGCGGGGACTGAGTTTCGGCCAGCACCGGGCGAGCGCGGTGGCCAAGGCCGTACTTGACAGCAGAAAGACCGGAAACTCCGTGGAGTGCGAGCTGCTCTCCCAATTCGCGGAGGCCAATATTGATCCCGCCGATCCGGCGCGCAATTCCACGTCGCCCCAGTTGTTCTGAGGCGGTTGCAGGGAGTGAGTGCACGCATTCCCTGTTTTCGCATCAGCCAGTTACTGAAACAGGGAGAAAAACCATGGGCGACAACGCCTCGATGATGGAGCTCATCGCCGGTTACGACGCGTACGCGAGCGCCAACGAGCTCAACACTCAGGCGGCCGTCGACGCGCCGGCCACCACCCCTGTCTGTGCCGCCGCCACCGGTGCCGCCGCCGGCAAATGGCTGGCCTCCGCCGCGGTCAGCGCCGCCGGCGGTGCCACGTACAAGATGGGTTGCTGATCCAGCCACCCGGCTGAACAGCCTCACCTGCACACACGTATGTCAAAAACGGAGGAGGTGAATTCAATGACAGAGAAATTTCTCATCGAAGAGATGGTCACGGGCTACACGTCGTATGCCGAGACCGATGAGCTCAATGTGACCGCCATGGTCGACGCTCCGGCGACGACTCCCTTCTGTGGCGCCGCCGCGAGCTTTGCGATCAGCTACATCACGACCAATGGTCCCGGCTAGATCACCCTCTCGTAGCAACGGTGGCCCCGCAAACGCTAATTGCGGGGCCACCGTCGGCTCGAAGCACACAGGGTACCGACGAGACGAGTTGGCTGTCACGGCCATGAGGAAACAAGAATCGTGAACACAAGAACACATGCCGCGACCCTCCTGGAAATGGCCGACCTGCTGCGGCCCAATGCGATCCGTGCCGCCGCAGCACTCCAGCTCGCCGACCATCTGGCTCACGAGCCCTTGACGGCACACACGCTCGCGGAGCGCACTGGCGCGAACCTCGTGATGCTCACCAAGCTGCTCCGCTACCTCGACGAACTCGGACTCCTTCGCCGAGACGACGAGGACGCCTTCGAACTGACCGAACTGGGCGAGCCTCTGCGCCGGGACAGCCAGCAGAGCTTGGGCCAGTTCCTCAGCGCGGAAGGGCTGTTTGGCCGCGCCGATCTGGGACTTGTTGGCCTGCTGCACACCGTACGGACCGGTGAGGCGAGCTATGCCGCCGCGTTCGGCCGTGAGTACTGGGACGACATCAACGGGGATCCGGCCTTCGCGGAGGCGCTGGACAAGGAAGGCCTGATCCGTATCGCCTTCGACGCGGACCTCATCGTCGACGCCTACGACTGGGGCGGCGTGCGCCGCGTCATCGACGTCGGTGGCAACAACGGCACGCTCCTCATGGAACTGCTGGTCAGGCACCCGCATCTGACCGGCGCCGTCCTCGACCTGCCGGTCGTCTCCAAGATCGCCGCCCGCAGGATCGCCGAGGCCGGCCTGAGCGACCGGGGTGAGGTGGTGGCGGGCAGCTTCTTCGACCCGCTTCCTACCGGAGCCGATGTCTACCTGCTCTCCGCAGTCCTCGCCGACTGGAGCGACGAGCGTGCGGTGGAGATTCTTAGCAGATGCGGCGAGGCGGCCGGCCCCGCAGGCAAGGTGCTGCTCGCCGAGATCAACCTGGACATGGACAGCTGCGGCCAGAGCGCCGCAGCCACTGACCTCTGGGTCTCGGCCATCGTACCGACACCGTCACGTACCGTCGGCCGACTGAAGGAACTGGGCGCCGCCGCGGGGCTGACCCTCACCTGGGAGGGGCCCGGCACGCACATCCGGTCGCTGCTCGAATTCGGGGCGGGGGGCACACATGCTTGAGTTCGACCGGCTCACCAAGAGCTTCGGGGCCAAGCATGTACTGCACGAGCTGAGTTTCGAGGTCCGTCCGGGCGAACTGTTCGGTTTTTGCGGAGCGAACGGGGCGGGCAAGACCACCGCGATGCGGATCGCGCTGGGCCTGTTGTCCCAGGACTCCGGCGAAGTCCGCTGGAACGGCCGGTCGATGGATGCCGAGACTCGCCGCCGCATCGGCTACATGCCGGAGGAGCGCGGCCTGTACGCGACGATGCGCCCGCGTGACCAGCTCGTCTACTTCGCCCGCCTCAGTGGGGTCACCCCTTCGGTTGCCAAGCGTCGGGCCGATGAGTGGATCGAACGGCTCGGCGTGAAGATGAGTCCCAAGGACGCCCTGGAAAAGCTCTCACTTGGCAACCAGCAGAAGGTCCAGCTGATCGCCGCGGTGATCCACGACCCCGAAGTGCTGATCCTGGACGAGCCCTTCTCCGGCCTGGATCCGCTGGCGACCGACGCGATGGCCCACGCCCTGGTCGAGTTCAGCGCCAAGGGCGTCCCTGTGGTCTTCTCCAGCCATCAGCTCGAACTCGTGGAGCGGCTCTGCGACCGGGTGGGGATCATCCGCGACGGAACCGTCGTCGCGGACGGCACAGTGGCCGAGCTGCGTCGCGGCACCGGCAGCCGGCAGATACGGATAGCCCTTACCGGCGCGCCACAGGGCTGGGCACACCAGCTGCCCAGCGCGCGGATCGTGTCCCAGGGAACGGACGATGAAGGCACCGTCACCGTGGAGGTCGAGCAGGACATGCCGGTACGGAAGGTGCTGGCGGCGGCCCAGAGCCTCGGCGAACTCGTGCACTTCTCACGGCGCGAGCCGACGCTGGCCGAGGTCTTCCGGGATGCGGTGGCGGCATGACGGCCACGCAGGCACAGACGTACCAGGCCGACCGGCTGAGCAGCGGCACGCTGGTCCGGATGGTCGCGCAGCGCGAGATAGTCACCCAGTTCCGGCGCAAGGAAATGTGGATCTCGCTGGTCATCATGATCGTGGCGTTCTGCGGGTCACTCGGACTGCAGACCGCCTTCGACTTTGACGACGAGAAGTCAACCGTCGGAGTCGTCGGACAGCAGCGGGCGTTCACGGACACCCTGATGTCGCAGAGCGCCGCCGGCGGCCCGGACATCGAGATCGTCCAGTATGCCGACGCGGACTCCGCACGCAGGGCGGTCGGCGACGGCAAGGCCGAGGCCGCGCTCGTCGGCGACGGGCGGATCGTCGTCCAGGAGAAGCTTCCTGAGGAGCTGGGCGCGGCAGTACAGGAGGCTCACCGTACGACCGTCACCGTGGACCGCCTGAGGGACGGCGGTCTGGAGGACGCGCAGATCGCCGGCGCCATGGCTGTGAAGCCGCTTCAGGTGACGGCCCTCGACCCGGATGTGGAACGCGACTTCCAGCGGACGATGACCGCCGGAATCGGCGTGATGCTCCTGTTCTTCATGATGTTGATGTTCGGCCAGGGGATCGCGCAAGGGGTGCTGGAGGAGAAGTCGAGCCGGATCGTCGAGATCCTGCTTGCCAAGGTCAGGTCCTGGCACCTGCTCACCGGGAAGGTGCTGGGCATCGGGGTCGTCGCCCTCGCCCAGATCACCGCGATCACGGTGTGCGGAATCGGCTGCGCGCTGATCTCCGGGTTGCTCGATGCGCCTGTCGATGCCTTCGGCACCGGACTGCTGGTCATCGCCTGGTTCGTCCCGGGCTACTTCCTCTTCGCCACGCTCTGGGCCCTGGCCGGTGCCATGGTCTCCCGGCAGGAGGACATCCAGCACGCGGCCGGTCCGGTCAGCTTCCTGCAGACGATCGGCTTCACCGCCGCGCTGCTGCCGTTCACCGATTTCAGCCCCACCCTCACCCGGATCTTCTCCATCGTCCCTGGCAGCTCGTGGGCGGTAATGCCCGTACGGATGGCCGCGGAGCCGGTGCCCTGGTGGGACATCGTGGCGGCGGCGCTCCTGATGGCCGTGGCCATCGGCGTACTGCTGCGAGTCGGCGGCCGCATCTACATGGCGGCGATCCTCCAGCACGGCGGAATCATCAAGACCCGGGAAGCGCTGCGGCGCGCCCGTGAAGGGGCCGGCTCATGAGTACCGAAGGCATCACGGGTGGTGAGGAGGCGCGTGGCGAGCCCGCAGAGCTGCGGATCCTGCACGAAATGACCGCGGGCAACGGCCTTCAGGTGGCGGCCATCGCCGTCCTCTCGCTGCTTTCGGCGGCAGCGACCCTCGCGCTGCCGATGGTGGTCGGAACCCTGGTGCGGGAGGTCCAGGAGGGTGAGGGCCTCACCTGGACGACCGCTGCGATGGCCGGAGTCGGAGTGGGCGCCGCGGCGGCCGGGGCACTGGCCGCGTATCTGCTCTCCCAGTTGGGCGAGCGGCTGATCTGCCGACTCCGCATTCGCACCATGCGCCACGGCCTCGGACTGCGGATGTCCGACGCGCGCCGCGAAGGCAGTGGCAACCTGGCGTCGCGGCTGACCGCGGACGCGATGCAACTCAAGGGCGCCATCGACATCGGGCCGATCCAGCTGCCGATGGCGTGCCTCACCCTGGTCGGCACGCTCGTCATTATGGGGATCCTGAACTGGATGCTCCTGCTGATCACCATGGCGGGCTTTGTCACGGCGGTGGCGATCGTGGCCGTCGTGGTCGTGGGCCTGCGCCGCAAGTACGGTGCTGTCCAGGAGGAACTCGGCTCACTCACGCAGCAGTTCGTGACCACCCTGGACGCGCTGACCGTCATCAAGGCGTACCGGGCGGAGCACCAGGTCTTGCGTGTCCTGGCGGACAGGGCGGAGAGTCTCTCCCGGCTCGGCACCGAGGTGGCCAGGCTCGAGTCCCTCGTGGTTCCGGTGATCAACCTGGGGCAGCAGATTGCGCTGCTCAGCGTCCTCATCGGCGGCGGTGCCCGGCTGGTTTCCGGAGACCTCGACCTGGCGGACTTCGTTGCCTTCCTGCTCTATCTGCTGCAGCTCACCGCGCCGCTGATCATGGCGGCCTCGGGCGCCTCCACCATTCAGGCCGGGATGGTGGCCAGGGAACGGTTCAAGAGCGTCTTCACCCTGCCCGTTGAGACCGTGGCGGAGGGCCGGGGGACGACGCCGGCTCCGGCACGGCCTGGAGCGCCCGCGGTGCGGTTTGACCGGGTCACCTTCGGCTACGGCGACCAGCCCGTGCTGCGCGAGGTGGATCTGACCGTGCCCGCCGCCGGACTCACCGCTGTCGTCGGGCTCTCGGGAGCGGGCAAGTCCACCGTGCTGGGCCTCATCGAGCACTTCATGACTCCACACTCCGGGCGGGTGGAGGTGTTCGGCCACGACCTCCGGCGGCTGCCGCTCGGCGAGCTCCGTGGGCAACTCGCCTATGTGGACCAGAGCTTCACCCTGGTCCACGACTCGATCCGGATGAATCTGAACCTCGGTCGCGAGGACGCCCTGCCGGACGAGGCGCTTTTGGAGGCGCTCGCCAAGGTCGGCCTGGAGGAGGAGGTCCGGCGGCTCCCGGCCGGCCTGGACACAGTGCTGGGCGGCGGCGGCGATCTGTCCGGCGGACAGCGCCAGCGGCTGGCGCTCGCGCGGGTGGCCCTCACCGACGCCCGGCTGGTGCTGCTGGACGAGCCGTCCTCCCAGCTCGACAGCGTCAACGAGCAGAAGCTGCGCCGCGTGGTGAACGACCTGGCGGGCGACCGTGCCGTGCTGGTCGTCGCCCACCGCATCTCGACCGTGCAGCACGCCGACCAGGTGGTCGTCATGGACCAGGGGCAGGTCATCGCCCAGGGCACGCACACCGGGCTGCTTGGCAGCTGCCCCGCGTACTCCGAACTGGTCGTCGGCCAGCTCCTCAGCACTCTGGAGATCGCATGAGTACCATCTCCGTTCTGATGCCGTTCATGCCGACCAGGTCCGAGCAGGCCCTGCCGGTGGCCGCCCTCGTGCAGCACAGCACGGCGTACCGGCTGTGGCAGGGGCAGGCGCTGATCGTCGAACCCCACCAGACGTTCAATCACCTCGCCGCGTCCGGCTTCCGGGTGCCGGTGGGCACGGGCGTGACCCTCATGCCCTTCCGGCACCCGTACGAGGCCGCGCTGCAGGCGCGTTCGCTGGCGCTCGCGACCGGCCATCCAGTGGTGGCCGGGTACGGCCCGGGCGCTGCCGTACTGCAGCGCAGTGTGCTCGGCGCCCCGTATTCCAGCCCGCTCACGGCGGTACGCGAGTATCTGACCATTGTCGGCGGGCTATTGGCCGGACGCCAGGTCGAGCACGACGGCGAGTACTTCACCTGCCATGTCGAGCTGGTGCCGGAGCCCGGTCCTCCGGTGGAGGTCGGACTCGGTGTGCTGCGGCCCAGGATGGCCCGGGTCGCGGGGGAGGTTGCCGATGTCGCCATCACGTGGATGACCCCGCCCCGCTATCTGCGGGAAGTCATCGCGCCCGCGCTCCGCGAGGGCGCGCAGGCGGTTGGGAAGCCGGTGCCGCGGCTGGTGGCGATGGTTCCCCTGGCACTGGGCGCGCCCGACCGCGACCCGGTGGAACTGCTGCTCGCAGGCAACGCCGGGCATCTGAAACTGCCGCACTACCAGGACATGCTGCGCCGGTCGGGAATCGACGTCGATCCGGACGACTTGGCCGGGTCGGCCAAGGCGGTGATCACCGGGCGTGCCTTCGTCAGCGGTGACGCCGACGAGATCCTGGCGGTACTGGACGAGTACCGGGCCGCCGGCGTGGACGAGATCGTGCTGAACGTTACGGGCCTGTGCCGGCGCTACGGACTGCCAGCGGCTCTCGTCGAACTGGAGACGCTCCTGGGCGCGCTCGCGCGGGGCGCTGCAGCTGCCGGGAGCGTCGCACCGGCCGACGCCGGCCGCTTCGCCACGGCCTCGCGAGGGGGTGTGCTGTGAACCACCCGACGCCCGCCGGCGGCGGTGTCCCGGACTTCGGTGTCTCCCGGTTGCTGCTGGTCGGCACCGGGTCGGTCTCGGTCTCGGATCTGCCGTTCTGGGCGGAGTGGCTCCGCGCCTCCTACCCCCGCCTGGAAATCACGACGGTGATCACTCGGAGCGCCGAACGTTTCGTGAGCAGGGCGTCGTTGGCGGCACGGACCGGTGGTGACGTCCTCACCGACGCCTGGCCCCAGGACACCGCGCACGCCCGGCACGTCGCATGGGCGGAGTGGGCCGAAGCGGTTGTTGTTTATCCAGCGACGCTGCACTTCGTCGCCCGTCTCGCGCTCGGTCTGGCCGACACCCCCGCGGTCCTCGCCGCGCAGTGCACTGCCGCACCCGTCGCGGTGGCGCCCGCACTGCCGCCCGGCGGCCTGGACAGCGCCGCCTACCAAGCGCACTGGACCGCGCTGACCGCACGCCGCAACGTCGTGGTCGCGCCGCCCCGCTCGGGGGTGAGCGCGACCACCGGGCGACCCGACGCGTGGGTGCCCGCGCTGCTGCCCGATGTCATCGAGCTGCTGGAGCAGCGCAGGGTCGAACTCGCCGAGCGGGCCAGTGCGGCAACGCCCCTGCCGCCGACGGCCACGCTCCTGGCGGAAGGGAGCACGGCATGACGACCGAGTTCGCCACCGGTCTGCTCCGGACCACGATCACCCCCTGCGACGGTGGGGGATACCGCTGGACCAGGTCCCCCGGTGCGCTGACCCCCGCGCCCTTCTCCCCGGTGAACGGCGGTCTGGACAGCACGCTCGCGGTCCTGGACACCTCTGGCGGTGCCCGGCTGGTGCCGGGCAGACCGGGCGGCGGACAGCAGGAGCGTACGTACGACCTCGGCGGTGCCGAATCCGTCGCCAGCTGCCTGCTGCGGGACGGTGCACACGCTGGTCTGGAGCCTGCGGTGCGCGCGCTGGGCCGCTCGCTCGCCGCCCTGCACGCCGTCCCGCCTCCCGTGAGCGGACCGCGACTCGTCGCCCCGTCGCGCGGCCTGGTCCGATTGGAGCGCTGGTTGAGCGGCCGCGCGCCGCAGATGTGGGCCGCCCAGGCAGGGGCCATGCTGAAGGACCGGCTCGGGCCCGTCCGCTGGACGACGCTGCGCGCCTGCTCCGTCCCGTCGGACGCGGACGGAGCCGACCACTGCAGCGGCCTCGGAGGCGAGGCCGAGCCGCTGGTCGTGACTCATGGCGCCCCCGGACTGGGCTCTCTCGTCGTCGATCCCCCCTCAGGCCGCGCCGAACTCCTCATCGGCGAGGACCTGTGCATGGGCCCCTGGCACTGCGATCTGGGCTGGGCGCTCGGCGAGATCGTCGAACTCTCCTGGCAGCTGGGCGGCGATACCCGGCAGTGGCAGCGCCTCAGTGACGCGCTGCAGGAGGGCTACGGACGGCGGCTGGGCTCCACCTGGCCCCGGCAGGCGGCCGTACGGGTCGCCCTCCATCTGCACGACTACATCGCGTATGTCGGCTGGCAACCGACCGAGTTCGACCGTTTCGCCGCTTTTCTCATCTTTCTCATCGATCTCATTCCTGTTCATCCCAAGGAGGGCTCTCATGCCGCAGCATCAGCTTTCACTCCCGGCCGGCCTATACCTGCTGGCATGGAACACCGATAAGCAGAAGCTCACCAGCACCGACACCATCGGCCATGTGGTGCGGGCCGGGGCGCTGGCCGAGCTCGCCCTGCGCGGGCTGCTCACCGACGCCGACGGCAGGCCCGCCCTGGCCGAGGGGGCGCCGACGGGAGAGCCGGCGCTCGACGATCTGCTCGAGCTCATCGCCCGCTCCAGGCCACTCGCCTGGAAGGGCTGGATCAATCAGGGCGTGAAGCCCACCCTCACCGCCGCGCGGGAACAACTCGCGGAGGCGGGCTACCTGAGTCTCGAAACCCACCGCCTCGGCGGCCTGGTCCCCGTGACGACCGTGAACCTGCGGGCCACCGAAGCCGGCGACATCCTGCGGAATCAGGCCGTACGGGCGCTGCGCGGCGAGGAGCCCGCCGACGCGGTGCCCGACCGCGATGCCGCTCTGCTCACGCTGGCCACGGCCGGCGGCCTGCGTACCGTCATCAGCGTGACGGAGAGCAGGGCGTACCAGCAGCGGCTCGCAGCGCTGGCCGGGCGCGGCGGCCCGGCCTTCGAGGCGCTGCGCAGGATTCTTCCGGAACTGCGCGAGACGGTGGAGATCGCCCATGCGGGGTGAGCGCCCGCCTCTGCACCGGGTGACCCTGGCCAACGGGCTCCGGGTGCTGCTGGCGCCCAACCCCCGTGCCCCGCGCGTCACGGTCTGCGCGCACTATGGGGTCGGATTCCGCTCCGAACCCCCCGCCAGGGAGGGCTTCGCCCACCTCTTCGAGCACCTGATGTTCCGGGGCAGCGAGAGCCTGCCGAACGGCGCGTTCTACAACCATGTGCACTCCTGGGGTGGTGAGGCCAACGGCACCACCCACCAGGACTACACGGACTACTACCAAGCCGTACCGGCCGAGGCTCTGGAACAGGCACTGTTCAGCGAGGCGGACCGCATGCGGGCGCCCCGCTTCACCCCGGACAGCCTCGCCGAGCAGCTCGCCGGGGTCGCCCAGGAGATCCACCATGCGACCGTCGGCCGCCCCTACGGCGGGTTCCCTTGGCCACTGCTGCCCGGGCTGTTCTACGAGGCGCACGCCAACGCCCACGACGGCTACGGGGACATCGCGGAGCTGCGGCACACCACACCCGACCAGTGTGCCGAGTTTTTCGACACGTACTACACCCCGTCCAATGCGGTCCTCACCGTGGGCGGCGGCTTCGACCTCCATGCCGGGCTGGAGCTCGTCGAGCGTCACTTCGCGGACATACCCGACCGCCCGGTCCCGCCCCGCCCCGAGCTGGACGAGCCGGGGCCCGCAGCCGACCGGTGGAGCGTGTGCACCGAGGCCGGTGTCTCCGCCACCGCTGTCGCCGTCGGCTACCGCCTCCCCGACCCCGGCCGTGACCTGCCCGGCCATCTCGCACACCGGGTGCTGGCCAGGCTGCTGACCTGCGATGCCGACGTCGACAGCAGTTGCGGCTTCTTCGGCCCCCTGGACGCCAGGAGTCCCGACACCCTGGTCATCACCGGCCGCCTGGCGGCGGGCAGTTCGCCGCAGGATCTGCTGGCACGGATCGAGGCGCAGTGGGGGGCGTGGGCGGATGGCAAGGACCATGACGACGCCGTGGCCCGCGCCGTCGGCGCACTGGTCCTGGAACACCATCGCGACCACGATGATCTCCAAGTCCGCACGCGCGCGCTGGGCCGGCTGGAAACGCTCTTCGGCCGCGCCGAACTCCTCGACGAACTCCCCCTGCGGCTTGCGGAGATCGGCCCGTCCCAGGTGGCCGAGGCCGCGCGCGGGCTGCTGCGTGCGCACAAAGCGGTTCTGGTGATCGAGCCCGGCCCGGTACGTACCCGCCCCGCGCCCGCGGCCCACGCCGCGTCCCCCGCGATGGCGGACCGGCCACACCGCACCGCTGTACAGCTGGGCCGCAGCCCGGCGGGCCCGCGGCGCGTGCCCGTGCCCGCGCCTGGCCCCGTCAAGGACCCGGCCCTCACGGTCAGCGCGGACACCACCCTGAGCAACGGCCTGCGGCTGGTGGCTGTCCACACCCGAACGCCTGCGGTCGAGCTGCGTCTGAGAAAGCCGCTCGGCGTGGCGGGCTGGACCCGGCCCGATGCGGTGGACGAGTTGCTGCGCCTGCTCAACCAGCGGGCCCGTATGGCTTGGCGAGCCGCATCCGTGCCGGGCGACATCCAGTGGTCGACCGACGGCCAGTGGCTGGAGGCGATTGGCCACGTCGCGCCGTCGGACGTGGAAACCTGGCTGTGCGTCCTGGCTGATCTCGCCTCCGCCACGGAACCGGCGGCCCGTGAGGACGCGTGGCCGCAGACACCCGTCGCCCCGCTGGCGCCACACGCCCCGTCCCCCCTCCGCCCCGCGGACCGCCTGGCCGACGATGCTCTGCGCCGTCAGCTGTCGACCTACGCCGCTGCCGCCCCGGGTGATCTCGCCGCCCTGCACCGCTTGGTCATGAATCCTGCGGGTGCAACTCTGCTCGCCGTCGGCGCGCTGGACGGCACCCGGCTGACAGCGCGTGCGGAACACCTGCTCGCACCGTGGACCTCGGTCCACGAGGCACCGGCGGAACGTCCCCGCCCCCACGACGGCACGGGCCTGCTCGTGGTGCGCGATCACCGCCCCGGCGCCCACCTCACCCTCCACGCGCCCGCCTCGATGAATGGTCCGGACGAGGCGGCGCGCTATATCGCGACGGCGGTCTTCGGCGGATACTTCGGGTCCCGTCTCGCCTCCCGTATCGCACGCCGCGGCACGTCGACTTACGTGGCGCTCGCCGGGCGCGACGTCCTCGCGGACCGGCCGCGCACATACATACGGGCATGGCTACCGGACGAATTGGTTCCGGAAGCTCTACGAGAACTGCGAGCAGAGGCCCGAGCCATGGCGACGGATCCGCCGGGAAACGCCGAAGTGTCCGCAGCCCGTGCCTTCTGCACGGGGCAGCTGCTGTCTGTCTTCGACTCGCAGTCTGGGGTGGCGGATGTCCTGTGCCGGACGGTCGCCTATGGTCAGGCGCCCGCCTGGCCCGCCCAATTGCCGCGCCTGATGCGGGAAGTGAGCACGGCGGATGTAGCCCGTGTCGGTGCCGAATTGTTCGCGGCGCGACCTTTGACCGGAGTGCTCGTGGGGAGAGCGGGCCCCGAGCGGACGGCCGACGTCTGATCAGCGGGAACACGGAGCTGCGCGGACCACGGCGGGCGGCACCCCATGGAGGGTGCCGCCCGCCGTGGTTTCGGCGGCCCGAGGTCGGCGGACGAAACGGACGTCCGTAGAGTGAGGCGCCGCATCGTCCTGCTAGAGGAGAGACCGTGATCCGCGTTGTCGTGGTTGACGACGAGCAGCTCGTCCGCTCCGCGCTGCGTCTCATCCTGTCCTCCGCGAGCGACATCGAGGTCGTCGCGGACTGCGGCGGAGGGCAGGCGGTGGCCACCGTCATCGCGCATCGGCCCGATGTGGTGCTGCTGGACATCCGGATGCCGGACGTGGACGGCCTGAGCGTACTGCGCGGCCTGCGGACCGCCCTCGCAGTGCGGCTTCCCGCCGTCGCGATGCTGACCACGTTCGACGCAGACGAGTACCTCGGGTCCGCCCTGCGGCTCGGCGCGAAGGGGTTCCTGCTGAAGGACACGGACCCGGAGCAACTGGTCCAGTCCGTACGAATACTGGCCACGGGGAGCAGCGTGCTGGCTCCCGGTGGCATCTGTACCGTCATAGAGCACTACCTGGGCCCCGCGGCCAGCACGGACCAACAAGCCGTGAAGGCCGTGCAGTTGCTAACGGTGCGCGAACGGGAAGTGCTGGCGCTGCTCGGCGAGGGCCTGTCGAACCTGCAGGCGGCCGAGCGTATGGAACTCGCGAGCAGCACGATCAAGGACCACATCAGCGTGGTGCTCGCCAAGCTCGGCGGAATCAATCGGGTCCGGGCGGCTGTGGTCGCCGACCGCGCCGGGCTCGTCCACGGCCCGCGCCTTGGCCACGGAGAGTTGGGGTGAGCACCCTTCCGCCGTGGCTGACGAGGACGGGGCCGGTCGTTGCAGCCGGCATTGAAGCAGTGCTGGTCAACGGTGTCTCGCCCAGTACCGAACTCGGATTGTCGCTGTTGGCGGCCGCGAGCCTCCTGCCGCGCCACCGCTATCCGGTGACGGTGCTGCTGGCCACACTGCTGGGGCTGTACATCGGCTACGCCGTTTTCGCGTCGCTCATCGCCCTGTACACCGTGGCCTGCCGACATGGCGACCGCCGACTCCTGGCGGTGTGCGCGGCCCTGGTCGCTTCCGCCCACATTCTGCCCTACCCCATCGGCAACCCGGTGCTGTCCCCGTCCCGAGAGGTCGCGCTGCAGATCATCGACGCGTTCGTGACCGCCGGCGCGCCCGTCATGCTCGGCCTCTTCGTCACCACCCGCCGCGAACTCGCGGCCCGCCTGGCGGAGCTCACCCACACCCGGGGCCGCGAGGACCGGCTGCTGGCCGAGCGCGTACTTGCCACGGAACGGGTCAGGCTGGCCCGCGAGATGCATGACGTGGTCGCCCACCAAGTGTCCCTGATCAGCCTCCAGGCGGGTGGTCTCACGGTGGGTGCCCGCGACCCGGCGTCCCGGGACACCGCGGCGACGATCCGTGAGCTGTCCGTCCGGACCTTGAACGAACTGCGCCAGATGGTGGGCGTACTGCGCGCGGCGGGCGGGAACTGCGAGCAGCTCAGCCCGCAGCCCCGCCTCTCCGACATCCCCAGGTTGATCGAGGACAGCGGGCTCAGCGTCGACTGCGACATCGCCGACGGCCTCACGGACCGGTTCCCGGAGTCCGTCGAGCGTGCCGCGTTCCGTACAGTGCAGGAGACGTTGACCAATGTGCGCAAGCATTCACCCGGCGCCTTGGCGCTGGTGGTCATCCGCCAAGAGGCTGACGGGCTGCGCGTCGAGGTCCGCAGTGGTCCACCCGACCCCATGGTCCCGCCACTGGACCTCCCCAACGGCGGTCATGGTTTGATCGGCCTGCGTGAGCGCGTCCAACTCCTGGGCGGCGCCTTCGAGGCCCGCGCGACGGAGGACGGGGGGTTCCTGGTCAGCGCCTGCCTTCCGACAAGTAGCAGGCCCTGAACGGCTGGCAGCTCGACGCTCGAATACAGGGCCCAGGGCGGTTTCAGGGCCGTGAGTTCGTCTGCAGCGGCCCGTCGCTCCTGTCTCATCCCAGGACGTCCTACCTTCGTACCTTCGTAGCTATGCTTCCGTCGCCGGTGTCGTTACCGAAGCGATGGACGGTAGAGCGAACCTACGGCCGGCTGATGTCCCACCGCCGCCTGGCAACTGCGAAACCTCCCCCACTGGCTCCCAAGCCGTGATCCACCTCGCCATCACCAACCTGGTGGTCCGCCGCCTTACCGTCCAGGCCACCGTGATTGTGGACACCCTCGGCATGCTGCTGGTCGTCGTGGTCAAGCCGCGCCGTCGGAGAAGCCGCGGGGGAAGCGCCGCAGTCCGGCTGCGACTGCGCCCTCCACCTGGATCTCCTTGGGCTCGCCGCCGGGCAGACGCGACATCATCGCGCGTTCCGGCTCGAACAGCGCCACCGGCATCGGGTCCTCGCCGTCGGTGGTCTGCACGGTGCCGGTGTCCGGGTCGATGCCGGTGGCGACCTGCCCCAGCCCGAGCGCGGGAGTGTCCATGTACAGCAGCTGGCCGTGGTCGTCGACGTTGTCACTCAGCTGCGCCCCGGCCGCCAGGATTTCCTCCTGGCTGACGGCCCGGTCGTCGATCTGGAATGGGTGCATATCTTCCGAGGGTTCCTCGCAGCTCTGTGAACTGCGAGTTTCTCAGCCGAGCATGATCATTCGAGGTCCTGAGCGTGGCATTTCGCCGAGAAGTTGTCGAACCGAGGCAGCGCACACGGGCCGACCAGCACGAACGGCGAGATCCGGAGCCGTTCGGTCATCTGAGCGGAAACGCGACTGCGCAGGTCAGCTTGGCTGTGGCCGAACCCTGGGAAGATATGCACCCGACCCCGATCCTGGCCTGCGCCGCAGCCCGCTCCGGGTGTGGATGCGGCGCAGGCCGGTGCGGCGGGGAACCTGTGGCGTGATGCCGGTGACGGCGTTGGCGGCGGCCGTGGGGGCGGGCTCCTGGGCCAGGGCTCTGTTCCTTGGCGCGGACCGGTGAGGTTTTCACGCGTTGGTGCGGCGGCTGTCAGGAAGGCATCAAAGGCTGCCCGCACCGCGTCAGCGGTTCATTAACGCCCCCGCGCTGAGCCGCCCCGCGTTTCTAGCGTCGGAGCATGGGACAGCGCGACACACCTCCGGTCCCGGGCCGCGACGCCGACCGTGCGGAGCCTCCCGGACAATTCTTCTGCGACGACGGCTGGGCGGCCGAGCGGCGGGACGCGATCCGCTGCGCCGCCGCCCTGCTGGCCATGCTGCTGGCGATCGACGGGGGCTCCGGCCACCTCACCGCCCTGCGGGCCGCCGGCTGGACGTTGCTCGCCGTGCTGCTGTTCGTGGTGCTGCTGCCGCAGCGGGTGACCGCGGGCGACGGCTGGCTGGCCTCACGCGGCCTGTTGCGGAAGCGGACGGTGCACACGGACCGGCTGGTGGCGGTGCGCTGGTCCGACGGGGTCGCGCAGCGGCTGGTCCTGCGGGACCTGGACGGCGTACGGGTCGAAGTGGACCTTCGCGTACTCACCGCCAATCCGCAGTTGTGGCGGCGGCTGGACGCGGGCGCCCGGGTCTCGCTGGGACGCGGGACGCTGCTGTGCGGGGCGACGGCGCTGCGGCAGCTGTCGCGCAGGATCGACGGCGACACGGCGCGGTCGGTCTTCAGGGCCTCCGGCCTGGAGTAGGAGGCCGGACCGGAAGGTGGGCCTGGTGGGGAAGGGTGGGGGCTGGAGTGGGCACGGACTTTTCCACAGGGGAAGACGGGTGTCAGGGGGCGGCGGTAACGTCGTGAGCAGTTGATGTTGGCGGTGTGGCGCCGGCAGCTGGTGACGCCGGCGGGGACCGTCGGCGCTCTGCGACATTGGGGGAGGTGGCGGCGATGGTCCAGAACGACATGACCCACGACGACCGGGACGACACGTCGGTGTCCGGCCAGCGGGATACGGGTGCCGGCGGTGACGGTCAGGATCCCGGGGGGCGGATTCCCGAGGTGGTGGGGTTCGCGTGGTGCGGGGCGGACGGTTCGCCGGATACGGCCGCCCAGTCGCCCAAGGCCGCGGGCAAGGCGCTGCGGCTGAAGGTGCCGCGGGCGTCGCACGACTCGCTGGTGCTCGCTGTTCAGCGGCCCGACGCGGTGCAGGCGGTCGAGGAGTCGAGCCGAGGGCGGGTGCCCGAGCTGACGCCGCTGCGCGTCGGACGCATGGCCGCGTCCCCGTTCGCCTTCCTGCGGGGCACGGCCGGACTGATGGCGTACGACCTGGTGGGCACCCCCGTCACCGGTGTGGGCGCGCAGATCTGTGGTGACGCGCACGCGGGCAACTTCGGCCTGTACGGCGATGTCCGCGGCCGCCTGGTCATCGACCTAAACGACTTCGACGAGACCGTCGTCGGCCCCTGGGAGTGGGACGTCAAGCGGCTCGCGACCTCGCTGGTGCTGGCCGGGCGGCAGACCGGCGCCGACGAGGACACCTGCCGACAGGCCGCGTTCGACACGGTCGGGGCGTACCGGCGGACGATGCGGCTGCTGGCGAAGCTGCCGGTCCTGGACGCGTGGAACGCGATCGCCGACGAGGAACTCGTCTCCTACACGGACGCGCGCGACCTGCTCGGCACCCTGGAGCGGGTCGCGGAGAAGGCCCGCAACAACACCAGTGCGCGCTTCGCCGCGAAGGCGACGACCGACGGGCCCGGCGGGATACGGCGCTTCGTCGACGCACCGCCGGTGCTGCGGCGGGTGCCGGACGCGGAGGCCGCGGCGGTGGCTTCGGCGCTCGGCGGGTATCTGAAGACGCTTCCCGAGGACCGGCTGCCGCTGCTCGCCCGCTACTCGATCCACGATGTGGCCTTCCGGGTGGTCGGCACCGGCAGTGTCGGCACGCGGTCGTACGTCGTGCTGCTGGTCGACCACCGGGGCGAGCCGCTGGTCCTCCAGGTGAAGGAGGCGCGGGCGTCGGCGTTGACGCCCTACCTGCCTGCGGCCGGCTTCGAGGTGCCGAAGGCGGGGCACGAGGGGCGCCGGGTGGTGCTCGGGCAGAAGCGGATGCAGGTCGTCAGCGACAACCTGCTGGGCTGGGCCGAAGTGGACGGACGCCCGTTCCAGGTGCGGCAGTTCAGGAACCGCAAGGGCAGTGTGGACCCGGCGGCGCTGGAGAGCGGGCAGCTCGACGACTACGGGCGGATGACCGGCGCTCTGCTGGCGCGGGCGCACGCGCACAGCGTCGATCCGCGGCTGCTCGCCGGGTACTGCGGGAAGAACGAGGAGCTCGACGAGGCGGTGGCGGGTTTCGCGGTGGCCTACGCGGACCGTATGGAAGCCGATCACAGCGATCTGGTGGCGGCGGTCGGGCAGGGGCGAATAGCCGCTGAGCACGGGGTCTGACCAGGGGGCCGGTCCGGTGTGGCCGTGAGGGGCGTGACCTGGGGGTGTGACCTGGGCCCCGGGCCGCCCGTACGCTGGGCGGGTGACTCAGGAAGCTCCCGGGGAGCCGACGACCCCGAACGACGACGTGCAGGGCCCGCAGACGACCGGGCAGGACAGCGCTGAGCAGGCTCCGGTCGGTGCGGGGCCCCGGCCTCAGGCGCGGCTGGAGAAGGCCGTGCGCGCTGCTGAGCAGGCGCTGATCGAGTTCGAGATCGCGGTGGAGACCTTCCGGGTGGAGGTGGAGAACTTCTCCCGGCTCCATCACCAGAAGCTCGGCCCGATGTACGCGCGTCTCGACGAGCTGGACGCCCGGATCGCCGAGGCCACCGCCGCGCGCACCGGTGACCCGGAGGACCGCCGCAGGGCGGATGAGGCCCGGGCGATGGTCATGCCGATGCCCGGTGTCGACGAGCTGTTCCACGACTGGCTGGACTCCGACGGTCTGTCGCCCGAGGCGTCGGCCATGCTCACGGGGCAGCAGGTGCAGCCGCCGAGGCGGGTCCGGCCGAGCGAGGAGGCGCGCAAGCTCTACCGCGAGCTGGCTCGCCAGGCCCATCCCGACCTGGCGCAGGACGAGGCGGAGCGGGTGCGCAGAGACGAGTTCATCACGCGGGTCAACGCCGCGTACGGGCGCGGCGACGTGGACCAGCTGCGCGTGCTCGCGGACGAGTGGGCGGCGGGGCCCGAGCCCGAGCAGCAGGGGCCGGACGGGAGCGAGGAGCTGTACGCGCGCCTGGAGTGGCTGTCCCAGCGCAAGGAGCTGCTGTCGGTGGTCGCACGGGAGCTCGAGGACGGCGCGATCGGCTCGATGCTGCGGATGGCCCCGGACGACCCCGACCGGCTGCTGGAGGAGATCGCCGAGCAACTGCTCGCGCGGGTCTGCGAGCGCGAGGCGGAACTGGCGGAACTGGCCAAACCGGTGGAGTAGGTTGCCAGTCCGGTCCCGACTGGCGCCGTGTGTGTACGACCGTGTGTGTACGTACGAGAGAAGGTATGACCCATGAATTTCGCCCCGCTCCCCTCCGTCGAAGTCGCGGCGGTGCCGACCGACGGCTTCGTACTGGACGTACGGGAGAACGAGGAGTGGGCGGCGGGGCACGTCGAGGGAGCGCTGCACATCCCCATGAGCGACTTCGTGGGCCGCTTCGGAGAGCTGACCGCAGCGGCGGACGATGGCCGCCGGGTGCACGTGATGTGCCGGGTCGGCGGCCGGTCCGCCCAGGTCACGCAGTACCTGGTGCAGCAGGGCGTGGACGCCGTGAACATCGACGGCGGCATGCTCGCCTGGGACGGCGCCGGGCGCCCCATGGTCACCGACGGCCAGGCGCCGGCCTTCGTCCTCTGAGTCCGGCCGGCGCACCGCCTTCCGCCTGCGTGGCCCGCGGTTCCGGGCCCGTTCTGGCCGGTCCAGGCCGGTTCGGCCCGGTCCCGCCCGCTCCCGCCCGGTTCAGCGGTCGAAGTCGAGCTCTACCGTCGCTGTCGCAGGGTGCGACTGGCATGCCAGGACGTACCCCGCCTCGGTCTCCTCCGGCTCCAGGGCGTAGTTGCGGTCCATCCGCACCTCGCCGGACACCAGGAACGCCCGGCAGGTGCCGCAGACGCCGCCCTTGCAGGCGTAGGGCGCGTCGGCGCGGCTGCGCAGCACCGTCTCCAGCAGCGAGTCGCCCTCCAGGACCGGCCAGTTGCCCGACCGCCCGTCGAGCGTCGCGGTCAGTGTGGCGGTGAGGGCGCTGCCCGCCGGCGGGTTCGAGCGGCCGTCGGCGCCCGCCGTGACCGTTCCCGTCCCGCTGTCCACGTGGAAGATCTCCTGGTGGATGCGCTGGCGCGTGACCCCGAGTCCGCGCAGCGCCCGCTCGGCGCCCTCGACGAGGCCGAGGGGTCCGCACAGGAACCATCCGTCCACCTCCGGCACGGGCAGCAGGGCGGGCAGCAGCTGTGCCAGTCGTTCCTCGTCGAGCCGGCCCGACGGCAGTCCCGCCTGCTGCTCCTCCCGGGAGAGCGCCGTGACCAGCTGGAAACGGTCAGGGTAGCGGTCCTTCAGGTCGGCGACCTCGTCCAGGAACATGGTGGACGCCGCGGTGCGGTCGCTGCGTACCAGGCAGAAACTGGCGTCCGGCCGGCGTGCCAGCAGCGTCGCCGCGATCGACAGCACCGGTGTGATGCCGCTGCCTCCCACGACCGCCGCGAAGCGTCCGGCCCGCGGCTCCAGGACGAAGCGGCCCGTCGGGGCCATCGCCTCGATCGTGTCGCCCACGGCCAGTTCCTTGAGGGCGTACGTCGAGTACGCGCCGCCGTCGACCAGCCGGATGCCGACGCGCAGCACCGGCTCCAGCGGCTTCTCGGTGGCCGGGGCGCAGATCGAGTACGTGCGCCGGATCTCCACGCTGTCCACGACGCGGCGCAGCGCGATGTGCTGGCCCGGTGTGTGCCGGAAGGTCTCGCGGAGCTCGGGCGGCACGGCGAGAGTGACGGTCACGGAGTCGTCCGTGAGCTGCTCGACCTCGCGGACCCGGAGCGGATGGAACATCTACAACTCCTTGAAGTGGTCGAACGGTTCGCGGCAGGACACACAGCGGCGCAGCGCCTTGCACGCGGTGGAGGAGAACCGGCTGAGCAGCTCGGTGTCCGTGGAGCCGCAGTGCGGGCAGCGCACCGAGAGGGTCAGCGGCACGGGTCCGCCGTCGGCGGGCTGCGGGCGGGGCGGGGCTATGCCGAACTCGGCGAGTTTGCGGCGGCCCTCCGCGCTGATGTCGTCCGTCGACCAGGCCGGTGACAGCACGGTGCGGACCGACACGTCCGGTATTCCGTGCTCGTGCAGGGCGCGCTCGATGTCCGAGGACATGGCCTCGATCGCCGGGCAGCCGGTGTAGGTGGGGGTCAGCTCGACCTCGACGCTGCCGGGGCCGCTGACGTGGACGGCCCGCAGGACGCCCAGCTCCTCCAGGGTGAGCACCGGCAGTTCGGGATCGGGGACGGCGCCCGCGATCCTGCGCAGCTCGGCCTCCAGGACGGTGTCGGTCACCATGTCGCCCCCGGGTGGCTGCGGTGCAGGTGCTGCATTTCGGAGATCATCCGCCCGAATGGTTCGGTGTGCAGGCCCTGCCGTCCAGCGCCGGCCGCCCAGGCACCGCTCCGCGGCCCCTGGGGCACGATCAGCGTGGCGCGCTTCAGCACGTCGTCGACCGATTGCCGCCAGTCGCTCTCCAGCTGCTGCCAGTCGGCATCCAGGCCCTCGACGGGCTGGAACATCTCGCCGGTGAACCGCCACAGTGCGTCGCAGCCCTGCTGCATCCGCCGGTGGCTCTCGTCCGTGCCGTCGCCGAGGCGCAGTGTCCAGTGCTCGGCGTGGTCCTGGTGGTACGCGACCTCCTTGACGGCTTTCGCGGCCAGCGGGGCGAACGCTCCGTCCCCGGCTGCCAGCCGCCCGTACAGCAGCCGCTGGTAGGTGGAGAAGTACAGCTGGCGGGCGATGGTGTGGGCGAAGTCGCCGTTCGGCTGCTCGACCAGCTGGAGGTTGCGGAAGGCGCGCTCCTCGCGGAGGTAGGCCAGCTCGTCCTCGTCGCCGACGAGCGACAGCAGGATCCGGGCCTGGCCCAGCAGGTCGAGCGCGATGTTGGCGAGCGCCACTTCCTCTTCCAGCACGGGTGCGTAGCCCGCCCACTCGCCCAGCCGGTGCGAGAGCACCAGGGCGTCGTCGCCCAGGGCGAGGGCCGCGGATGCGCCGGCGGCGGTCACAGGTGCTTCACCCCGTCCGGGATCGCGTAGAACGTCGGGTGCCGGTAGGGCTTGTCGGCGGCCGGCTCGAAGAACGGGTCCTTCTCGTCGGGCGAGGACGCGGTGATCGCCGCCGACGGCACCACCCACAACGAGACACCTTCCGACCTGCGGGTGTAGAGGTCGCGGGCATTGCGCAGTGCCATTTCCGCGTCCGGTGCGTGGAGGCTGCCTGCGTGGGTGTGGGACAGTCCGCGGCGCGAGCGCACGAACACTTCCCACAGCGGCCAGTCGGAGTGCGTCATGCTGCTGCCCCTTCGCGCTTCGCGGCGTACGCGCTCGCCGCTTCCCGGACCCAGGCGCCCTCTTCGTGCGCCGTGCGTCGCTGTGTGAGCCGCTGCTCGTTGCAGGGGCCGTTGCCCTTCAGTACGTCCCGGAACTCGTCCCAGTCGATCGCGCCGAAGTCGTGCTGCCCGCGCTCCTCGTTCCACTTCAGGTGCGGGTCGGGGAGGGTCAGGCCGAGGGCGGCGGCCTGCGGGACGGCGATGTCGACGAAGCGCTGGCGCAGCTCGTCGTTCGAGTGCCGTTTGATCTTCCAGGCCATGGACTGCGCGGAGTGGGCCGATTCGTCGTCCGGCGGGCCGAACATCATCAGTGACGGCCACCACCAGCGGTCGACCGCGTCCTGCGCCATGGCGTGCTGCTCCGGTGTGCCCTGGCTGAGGCTGAGCAGCAGCTCGAACCCCTGGCGCTGGTGGAAGGACTCCTCCTTGCAGATCCGGACCATGGCGCGGGCGTAGGGACCGTAGGAGCAGCGGCACAGCGGGACCTGGTTGGTGATCGCGGCGCCGTCCACCAGCCAGCCAATCGCCCCGACGTCGGCCCAGGTCAGCGTGGGGTAGTTGAAGATGGACGAGTATTTCTGGCGGCCGGAGTGCAGTTTGTCGAGCAGCTCCTCGCGGTCGGTGCCCAGCGTCTCGGCGGCGCTGTAGAGGTACAGCCCGTGGCCCGCCTCGTCCTGCACCTTGGCCATCAGGATCGCCTTGCGGCGCAGAGAGGGCGCTCGGGTGATCCAGTTGGCCTCGGGCTGCATGCCGATGATTTCCGAGTGGGCGTGCTGCGCCATCTGCCGGACCAACGAGGCCCGGTAGGAGTCCGGCATCCAGTCCCGCGGCTCGATGCGCTCATCCGCCGCCACCGCGGTGTCGAACGCCGCCTGGTGCGCGGCGGTCTGCTCCGCCTGTCCGGCCTGTGCCTCAGCCGTGGTGCGGTGCGCGGCTGCTGTAGCCATCCGAGCCCCCTCCCGTCCTTGCCGACTCAACGACCGACCGATCGTTCGGTCTGATGACTTCAATGGTGAGGCGACGGCCCGTAGGGTGTCAACCCTGTGGATAACTGATTGGGCCGACGGTGAACGGGGCGGCATGAATTCGCACGACGACGGTGGCGTGAACACCGGGCTCGCCGGACGGGACGAGCCGTCCCGTACCGGCCCCGTGGCGTCCGCCGAAACAGCGTCCGCCGAAACACCGCCGGCGGGTGCGCGGGCACCGGGCGCCGCCGGGGGCATCGCGGCGCTCTCCCGCCCGTACCAGGCCGTCGCCGCGCTCGCGCTGGCCACCGTCGGGGCCGTCGCCTGTGTTCACCTGGGCATGGTGTTTCTGCACGTCGCACCTTCCAACACCGTCAGCAAGGAGCACGGCGAGGTGGTCGACGACTGGGTGTACCCCGAGTTTGAGCAGAACTGGAAGCTGTTCGCCCCCAACCCGCTCCAGCAGAACATCGCCGTACAGGTACGGGCCCAGGTTCGCGCGGCCGACGGGCAGTGGAGGACCACCGACTGGATCGACCTCTCCGCCCAGGACGGCGAAGCGATCCGCGGCAACCTGCTGCCCAGTCACACCGTCCAGAACACGCTGCGGCGCGGCTGGGACTTCTACACCGCCTCGCACGACGAAGCGAACAGGCCGAACGGCACGCGCGGAGCTCTCTCCGAGCGCTACATCCGCCGGATCGTGATGCTGCGTTTCGCCGACCAGGACCTGGGCGGCAAGGTCGAGCGGATCCAGGTCAGGTCGGAGACCTTGTGGGTGAAGGCCCCGCCGTGGAGCAAGGAGAAGACCAACAGCCGGCCCGCCCACCGGGCTCTCCCGTGGTGGTCGATCACCGAAGCGGATCTGCCCGAAGGTGCCGAGCGAGCCGCGCGGGAAACGGAGGAGGACCGATGACCTCGTCCGCCCCCGCCCCCCAGACCCCCGCAGGCGACCCCGCGTCGCCTCGCGTCGCCGGCCGCGCCGCCTCGCGTCGTATGGCCCTCGCCGGGACTCTTCAGCGCGTCACGTCCACCGCCCTCGGGCCGTACCAGAGCGCCGTGGTGCGGATCGGGTTCTCGCTGACCTGGCTGCTTTTCCTGCTCAGCGAGTACTCGCACCGCCATGAGCTGTACGGGCCCGAGGGGCCCTGGAGCTGGGACATGGCGCAGCAGCTCATCGCCGGCAATCACGCCTTCACCGCGCTGATGTGGTCGCAGAGCCCGCTCTGGTTCGAGGTCGTCTACGGCCTCGCGGTGGTGTCCGCCGCGCTGCTGCTGGTGGGCTGGCGTACCCGGACCATGTCCGTGCTCTTCATGATCGGCGTGCTGTCGATCCAGAACCGCAGCATTTTCGTGGGCGACGGTGGCGACAACGTCATTCACCTGATGGCGATGTATCTGGTGCTGACGCGCTGCGGACAGGTGTGGTCCCTGGACGCCCGGCGCGAGATACGCGCGACAGCTGCCCGCGCCAGCCCGCTGCCCGCCCCGGACCTCGGCCGGACGGACCGGGCCGGCAGGGCCGGACTGACCGACCGGGTGGGGCCTGTCCTGTGGGGTGTGCTGGGCGCCGCGCTCGCCGTGGTGACGTTCGCCGGTGAGCTCGGCGGCGGCTGGCTGATTGTTTTCTGGGGTCTGTGGGCGGTGCACGGGCTGTGGTGGGCGGCCGGTCGTTACGCGCCAGGGGAGCCGCGCGTCCTGATGGACGTGATCGCCAATCTCACGCACAACGCGGGCCTCTTCGTGATCATGGCGGAGGTCTGCCTCGTCTACGCGACCGCCGGCTGGTACAAGGTCCAGGGTTCGCGCTGGCAGGACGGCACCGCCCTCTACTACCCGCTGCATCTTGATTACTTCTCGCCCTGGCCCGCGCTGTCCGTGCTGCTGGCGTCCAGCGGGGTGATCGTGATGCTGTTGACGTACGGGACCGTGGCGGTGCAGGTCGCCTTTCCCTTCACGCTCTTCAACCGACGGGTGAAGAACGTCCTGCTCGCTGTAATGATCGCCGAGCATGCGGCCATCGCCGTGCTCCTGGGGCTGCCCTTCTTCTCGTTGGCGATGATCGCCGCCGACGCGGTCTTCCTGCCGACCGGCTTCCTACGGCGCCTCGGCCGGTGGGTGGGGCAGGCGCGGAGCCGCCTGCGTCCCCGGTTTGGCGGCGGGGGCGTGGTACCGGAGCAGCGGCGCGTGCAGCCACAGGAGAAGGCCCGCGCGTACGTCGGCTGAGCAAGCACCCGGGGCAGGCTCTGTTCGCGGCGCTCGGGGGGTGCCCAGAGGTGACCGGGGGCGGCCGGTGGTGCTCGGGCGCCGCCGTAGGCTGACGTCATGACTGAGGACGCGACCGGGGCGGTGATGCGCGCGTGGCGTGAGGCTGCCCCCGGCTCTGTACTGCTCGACGGTTTTCATGCCCTGAAGCACGCGCTGCGCTTCGGCGCCGACGTGCGGCTGACCGTCACGAGCGACCGGCACGCAGTACTGGCGCTGGCGGCGGAGCTCGCGGGCGACCTCTCGCAGGTGATCGCCGGATCCGTCGTCGAGATTCCCGTGTCCGCCCTGCGCGAGCTGGTTCCCAGGGTGCACCCGACAGCGGTGGCCGCCCTGGCGGTACGCCGCGACGCCGGGGCCAATGCCCGGGCGCTGTCCCGACTTCCCCGCCCGGCTCCGGTCGTCCTGCTGGACAACCCCCGCAACCTCGGCAACGTCGGTGCGGTGGTCCGCCTCGCCGCCGGATTCGGCGCCACGGGCGTGATCACGACCGGCGATCTGGACCCCTGGCACCCGAACGCGGTACGCGCCGGGGCCGGGCTCCACTACGCCACGGCGGTGGAGCGGACGAACCTCGATGCCCTGCCGCCGGGCCCGCTGTACGTCCTGGACCCGGAGGGCGAGGACATCAGGTCCCTCGACATCCCCGCCGACGCACTCGTCGCGTTCGGCTCGGAGCGCCACGGGATCTCACCGGAGCTGCGCAGCCGCGCCGACCAGCTGGTGGCGCTCCCGATGCGACCGCAGGTGTCCAGTTACAACCTGGCCACCAGCGTCGCCATGACGCTGTTCCACTGGGGAGGGCCGCCCGTCGCCACCCCGTGAGGGACGGCGACGACGGGCGGCGAGGCTGGGCCCGGCCTCTCGGGGGCTATGCCTGCCGACGGGTCTCCACGACACGGAAGCGGTTGGCGACGAAGGCCGTGTCGCACAGTGCCGCGTTCGCCGCGGGGTTGCCGCCCGAGCCGTGGAAGTCGGAGAACGCGGCGGTCTGGTTGAGGTAAACCCCGCCCGTCAGGTTCAGCGACAGCTGGGCGGACTCCTCCAGGCAGACCTCTTCGACGGCGGCCTCGGTGTCCGCGGAGGTCGTGTACGCGCCGACCGTCATGGCGCCCTTCTCGCGGACCGTACGGCGCAGCAGGTGCAGCGCGTCCGCCGTCGAGTCCACGGCCACCGCGAACGAGACCGGGCCGAAGCATTCGGACATGTACGCCGCGTCCGCGTCCGGCTTGGCGCCGTCGGACTTGACCATGAGGGGCGTGCGCACCGTCGCTCCGGGGAAGTCCGGGTTGGTGATCTCCCTTGAAGGGAGAGCCACTTCGCCCATGCTCGCGGCCGCTTCCAGGCGTGCTTTGACGTCCGGGTTGACCAGGGCGCCCAGCAGCGCGTTGGCGCGAGCGTCGTCGCCGAGCAGGCCGGCTACCGAGGCCGCGAGGTCGGCGACCACCTCGTCGTAGGACTTCGCCCCCGCGTCCGTCGCGATGCCGTCCCTGGGGATCAGGAGGTTCTGCGGGGTGGTGCACATCTGTCCGCTGTAGAGCGACAGGGAGAAGGCGAGGTTGGACAGCATGCCCTTGTAGTCGTCCGTCGAGTCAATCACGACGGTGTTGACGCCTGCCTTCTCCGTGTAGACCTGCGCCTGGCGGGCGTTGGTCTCGAGCCAGTCACCGAAGGCCGTGGACCCCGTGTAGTCGATGATCCGGATCTCGGGGCGGACCGCGAGGGTCTTGGCGATGCCCTCGTCGGGGCGCTCGGCGGCCAGTGCGACCAGGTTGGGGTCGAAGCCGGCTTCGGCGAGCACCTCACGGGCCACCCGGACAGTGAGGGCCAGCGGGAGGACCGCGCGGGGGTGCGGTTTGACCAGGACCGGGTTGCCGGTGGCCAGGGAGGCGAAGAGCCCCGGGTAGCCGTTCCACGTCGGGAAGGTGTTGCAGCCGATGAGCAGCGCGACACCGCGCGGAACCGCGGTGAAGGACTTGCTCAGATTGAGCGGGTCGCGCTTGCCCTGCGGCTTGGACCAGTCGGCGGCAGCGGGGGTGCGTACCTGCTCGGCGTAGGCGTACGCCACGGCCTCAAGGCCGCGGTCCTGGGCGTGCGGGCCGCCCGCCTGGAACGCCATCATGAACGCCTGGCCGCTGGTGTGCATGACCGCGTGAGCGAATTCGTGCGTACGGGCGCTGATGCGCGACAGGATTTCCAGGCACACCAGCGCGCGGGTCTCGGGGCCCGCGTCCCGCCAGGCGCCCATGCCCGCCCGCATCGCCGGCAGGAGGACGTCGATGTCGGGGTGCGGGTACTCGACGCCCAGCTCCGGTCCGTACGGCGACACCTCGGAGCCCGTCCAGCCGTCGGTGCCCGGCTGGTCCAGGTCGAAGCGGTTGCCGTGCAGCGCCTGGAAGGCGGCGAGGCCGTCGGCGGCGCTCAGGCTGCCGTTCTCGCCGTACGCCTTCGGGTGCTCGGGGTGCGGGGACCAGTAGGCGCGCGTGCTGATCACGTCGAGCGCCCGGTCGAGAGTGGCCCGGTGCTTCTGGGACATCTGGGAAGTGGTGAGTTCGGCGGCCACGGCGGACCAACTCCTCGTCGAGCTGGGCAGGGACAGGCGGACACGAGATACAGTAACCGAACGATCGGTCGGGACAAGAGGGCCCGGCCAAACCTGTGGATAACTCGTACGGGAGGATCGGGGGCATGACAGCTATCGATCGAGCCCGCACCGTCGCCGTCGTAGGCACCGGCACCATGGGCCAGGGCATCGCCCAGGTCGCCCTCCTCGCCGGCCACCCGGTGCGCCTCTACGACGCCGCGGCCGGCCGCGCGCGCGAGGCCGGCCAGGCCGTCGGCGCGCGCCTGGAGCGGCTCGTCGAGAAGGGCAGGATCGACCGGCGGGAGGCCGACGCCGCCCGCGCCCGGCTGCACGCCGCCGACGATCTCTCCGAACTCGCGGACGCCGCGCTCGTCGTCGAAGCGGTCGTTGAGCAACTGGCGGTCAAGCAGGAGCTCTTCGCCGCGCTCGAGGCGGTCGTGGCCGACGACTGTCTGCTCGCGACCAACACCTCGTCACTGTCCGTCACGGCCATCGCCGGTCACCTGAAGAGCCCCGGCCGTTTCGTCGGGCTGCATTTCTTCAACCCCGCGCCGCTGCTGCCCCTCGTCGAGGTCGTCAGCGGATTCGCGACCGACGAATCGAGCGCCACGCGCGCGTGGGCCACGGTCGCCGCCTGGGGCAAGACCCCGGTGCGCTGCGCGGACACCCCCGGCTTCATCGTCAACCGCATCGCCCGCCCCTTCTACGCCGAGGCCTTCGCGGTGTACGAGGAGCAGGGCGCCGACCCGGCCACCATTGACGCCGTACTGCGCGAGTCAGGGGGCTTCAAAATGGGCCCCTTCGAGCTGACCGACCTGATCGGGCAGGACGTCAACGAAGCCGTCACCGGGTCGGTGTGGGATTCGTTCTTTCATAGCCCCAAATTCGTGCCCTCGCTCGCCCAGCGGCGCCTCGTCGAGTCGGGCCGGCTCGGCCGGAAGTCGGGCCGCGGCTGGTTCCCGTACGAGGGCGATACGGCCAGGCCCGCGCCGCACACCGCCGATCCCGAGGACGCCCCGGAGGCCGTGTCCGTCGTCGGGGACCTCGGTCACGCCGATGTCCTGGTGGCAATGATGGAGGAGGCGGGTATCGGGGTGCGGCGCGTGGAGTCCGGCGGCCCGTACATCGAACTGCCCGGTGAGGGACAGCTCGTGCCGGCCGACGGCCGGACCTCCGTCGAGTACGCCGACGTCGTCTACTTCGACCTCGCCCTCGACTACCGAGGCGCCACCCGCATCGCGCTGTCCGCCTGCGAGGACACCTCCGCGCGGACGGTCGCCGAGGCCATCGGGCTCTTCCAGAGGCTCGGCAAGGACGTCAGCGTCATCGGCGACGTCCCCGGCATGATCGTCGCCCGTACGGTCGCCATGCTGGTCGACCTCGCGGCCGACGCCGTCGCGCGGGGCGTCGCTTCGCCCGATGACATCGACACGGCCATGCGCCTGGGCGTGAACTACCCGCGCGGACCGGTCGAGTGGGGCCGGGCGCTGGGCAAGGACTGGGCGTACAACCTGCTGGAAAACCTGCACGAGTGCCTCCCGACCGGTCGCTACGCCCCGTCCCTGGGGCTCTACCGGCAGGCTTTCGCCGCAAAGGAGGAGAGCGCCGGATGACCACGGCCAAGCGCGACACGTACACGCCCGAGAGCCTGCTGTCGGTGGCCGTCCGGGTCTTCAACGAGCGCGGTTACGACGGCACTTCCATGGAGCACCTGTCCAAGGCCGCGGGCATCTCCAAGTCGTCGATCTACCACCATGTCTCGGGCAAGGAGGAGCTGCTGCGGCGTGCTGTCAGCCGTGCCCTCGACGGGCTCTTCGGGATCCTGGACGAGCCCGGCGCGGTGCGCGGGCGGGCCATCGAGCGGGTCGAGTACGTCACCCGGCGCACGGTCGAGGTGCTGATGGCTGAGCTGCCGTACGTGACGCTGCTCCTGCGCGTACGCGGCAACACGCGGGCCGAGCGGTGGGCGCTGGAGCGGCGCCGCGAGTTCGACCAGCGGGTCGGCGATCTGCTGAAGGCGGCGGCCGCGGACGGCGACCTGCGCACCGATGTCGACATACGCATGGCGACGCGGCTCCTCTTCGGCATGGTCAACTCGCTGGTCGAGTGGTACCGCCCGCAGGCCGCGCCGACCCCCGCCTCGGCCTCCGCCCCGACCCCCGCCTCGGGCGGCACCTCAGGCGGCACCGAATCCTCCGACGGGGAGCAGCTCGCGGAGACGGTGGTACGGCTGGCCTTCGACGGGCTCCGTGCCAGCCGCTGAGGGCGCTCCAGGGCATCCGAGGGGGGCTTCTAGCCCTCCAAGGCATCCCAGGGGGGCTCTAGCGGGGTCTCCCCGGCCCTGGGGGCCGCATCAGGGCTCCCGCGCGGCCTGGGGCGGCTGAGGTGGCTGCGGGGAGTCCAGGTCCGTTTCCTCGAAGACCAGCAGGGTGCGTGTGCTGAGTACCTCCGGTATCGACTGGATCTTCGTCAGTACCAGCTCGCGCAGCGCCCTGTTGTCCGCCGTGTGCACCAGCAGCAGTACGTCGAAGTCCCCGCTGACCAGCGCGATGTGCGCCGCGCCCGGCAGCTCCTGCAGACGTTCACGGACCGTGCGCCACGAGTTCTGCACGATCTTGAGCGTGATGTACGCCGACGCGCCCTGCCCCGCGCGTTCGTGGTCCACCCGGGCGCTGAAGCCGCGGATCACGCCGTCGTCGATGAGCCGGTTGATGCGCGCGTACGCGTTGGCCCGCGAGACATGCACGCGCTCGGCCACGGAACGTATCGACGCCCGGCCGTCCGTCTGGAGCATCCGCAGGATGTCGCGGTCGACGGCGTCCAGCGGCCGCGCCGGAGGGCCCGCTCCCGCATCGGCCATTTGTTCAGCTGCCATGTCCCCCCGCCTCCCTGCGATGGACGACCTGCCTCTATCCCAAGCTGTGGAGAACCGTTTGTCCACAGGCTGGAGGTGCCTGTAGCCAAATTGCGTCCACGACCGAACAATCGGTAGGTGAGGCACACCACATCCCTCTGTGCCCCCTGACCGCTCCCACGAGGAGGTGCACGCGATGAAGAAGAGCATGACGGCAGTCCAGGAGCTGCCCGGTGCCGCCGACTACCGGCCCACCCCGCCGCCCGCCTGGAAGCCCCGCACGGACCCCGCACCGCTGCTGCCCGACAGCGAGCCGTACCGCGTGCTCGGCACGGACGCAGCGGACCGGCTCGACGCCGCCCTCATGCGCCGGCTGTACGCGGAACTGGTCCGTGGCCGCAGGTACAACGCGCAAGCCACCGCCCTCACCAAGCAGGGCAGACTCGCCGTGTACCCCTCCAGCACCGGGCAGGAGGCCTGTGAGGTCGCGGCCGCCCTGGTCCTGCAGGAGCGGGACTGGCTCTTCCCGAGCTACCGGGACACCCTGGCCGCCGTGGTCCGCGGGCTGGATCCCGTGCGGGCGCTGACGCTGCTCCGGGGCGACTGGCACACCGGTTACGACCCGCGTGAGCACCGCATCGCGCCTTTGTGCACCCCCCTCGCCACCCAGCTGCCCCACGCGGTGGGCCTGGCGCACGCCGCCCGACTGAAGGGCGACGACGTGGTCGCGCTCGCGATGGTCGGCGACGGCGGGACCAGCGAGGGCGACTTCCACGAGGCGCTGAACTTCGCGGCCGTCTGGCAGGCGCCGGTCGTCTTCTTCGTGCAGAACAACGGCTTCGCGATCTCCGTGCCGCTCGCCAAGCAGACGGCCGCCCCGTCCCTGGCGCACAAGGCCGTGGGGTACGGGATGCCGGGCCGGCTCGTCGACGGAAACGACGCCGCCGCCGTGCACGAGGTGCTCACCGAGGCGGTGGAGCGCGCCCGCCGGGGTGGCGGCCCGACGCTGGTCGAGGCCGTCACGTACCGCATCGAAGCCCACACGAACGCCGACGACGCGACCCGCTACCGGGGCGACGCCGAGGTCGAGGCCTGGCGCGCACACGACCCGGTGCGGCTGTTGGAGCGCGAGCTCACCGAGCGGGCGATCCTCGACGAGGACGGGATACGGGAGGCGCGGGAGGCCGCCGAGACGATGGCGGCCCGGCTGCGGGAGCGGATGAACGCGGACCCGGTGCTGGACCCGATGGAACTCTTCACGCACGTCTACGCCGAGAAGACCTCGCAACTGAGGGAGCAGGAAGCCATGCTGCGGGCCGAGCTGGATGCGGAGGACGGGCGATGAGCACCGCGCCGGCGACGGCCGCGGTGGCCGCTGTGGCCGCGAAGCCCGCGACGATGGCGCAGGCCCTGGGGCGCGCGCTGCGCGACGCGATGGCCGAGGACCCGTCGGTCCATGTGATGGGCGAGGACGTCGGGGCGCTCGGTGGCGTCTTCCGGGTCACCGACGGGCTCGTCAAGGAGTTCGGCGAGGACCGGTGCACGGACACCCCGCTCGCGGAGGCGGGAATCCTGGGGACGGCCGTAGGCATGGCGATGTACGGGCTGCGGCCCGTAGTCGAGATGCAGTTCGACGCCTTCGCCTATCCGGCGTTCGAGCAGCTCATCAGCCATGTCGCGCGGATGCGCAACCGCACGCGCGGCGCGATGCCGATGCCGATGGTGATCCGGGTGCCGTACGGCGGCGGCATCGGCGGGGTCGAGCACCACAGCGATTCGTCCGAGGCGTACTACATGGCGACTCCGGGGCTCCATGTCGTCACGCCGGCGACGGTCGAGGACGCGTACGGGCTGATGCGGGCGGCGATCGCCTCCGACGACCCGGTGGTCTTCCTGGAGCCGAAGCGGCTCTACTGGTCGAAGGCGGCCTGGTCGCCGGACGCGCCGGCCGCCGTGGAGCCGATCGGGCGTGCGGTCGTACGGCGCTCCGGGCGCAGCGCGACCCTCATCACCTACGGGCCGTCCGTGCCGGTGTGCATGGAGGCGGCGGAGGCGGCCGAGGCGGAGGGCTGGGACCTGGAGGTCGTCGACCTGCGCTCGCTGGTGCCGTTCGACGACGAGACGGTGGCCGCTTCGGTACGGCGCACCGGCCGGGCGGTGGTCGTCCACGAGTCGACCGGCTTCGGCGGGCCCGGCGGGGAGATCGCCGCCAGGGTCACCGAGCGGTGCTTCCACCATCTGGAGGCTCCGGTGCTGCGGGTGGCCGGGCTGGACATCCCCTACCCGCCGCCGATGCTCGAGCGGCACCATCTGCCGGGTGTCGACCGGGTCCTCGACGCGGTTGCCCGGCTCCAGTGGGAGGACGGCAGCTGATGCCACACGATTTTGAGATGGCCAGTCTGGAATTCAAGCTGCCGGACCTCGGCGAGGGGCTGACCGAGGCGGAGATCGTGCGCTGGCTCGTGGCGGTGGGCGACGTCGTCGCCGTCGACCAGCCGGTGGTCGAGGTCGAGACGGCCAAGGCGATGGTGGAGGTGCCGTGCCCGTACGGGGGTGTGGTGACCGCCCGCTTCGGCGAGGAGGGCACCGAGCTGCCGGTCGGAGCGGTGCTGCTGACGGTGGCGGCCGGCGCGGCGGCGGACGCGGCGGCGGTGGCCGCCACCGCCGCGCCTGCCGACACCGCCGAGGCGGAGTCCTCGGGGAACGTACTGGTCGGGTACGGCACGGGGGCGGCGGTGGCCCGGCGGCGCCGGGTCCGGCCGGCTTCTGCGGCGGTTGCGGCCCCTTCCGCGGCCGCGGTTCCTTTTGCGACCGCGGTTCCTGTTGTCACTGCGGCGCCGTCCGCCGGGCCCGTGCCGGTGATCTCGCCGCTGGTGCGGAGGCTGGCCCGGGAGAACGGGCTGGATCTGCGGGAGCTGCGCGGGTCGGGTCCGGACGGGCTGATTCTGCGCTCGGACGTACAGGGCGCGATCGGTGGCGCCGAGCCGGCACGCACATCGGCGCCGACGCCGGTTCCTTCGGCGGCATCAGCGGCCGTCGGCGAACGCATCGCACTGCGCGGGGTGCGGGGCGCGGTCGCTGACAAGCTGTCCCGCAGCCGGCGTGAAATCCCGGAAGCCACCTGCTGGGTGGACGCGGACGCGACCGAACTCATGGCGGCGCGTGCGTCGATGAATCAGTCGTCCGGGCCGTCGGTCTCGGTACTGGCGCTCCTCGCCAGGATCTGTACGGCCGCTCTGGCCCGGTTCCCGGAACTGAACTCCACCGTGGACACCGCGTCCCGCGAAATCGTGCGGCTGTCCGGCGTGCACCTCGGGTTCGCCGCGCAGACGGAGCGCGGGTTGGTCGTCCCCGTCGTACGGGACGCGCACGCCCGCACGGTGGATGAGCTGAGCGCGGAGCTCGCGCGCCTGACGGAGGCGGGGCGGAACGGGTCGCTGACCCCGGCGGATCTGACCGGGGGCACCTTCACCCTGAACAACTACGGGGTGTTCGGCGTCGACGGCTCCACGCCGATCATCAACTACCCGGAGGCGGCGATGCTCGGGGTCGGCCGCATCGTGCCGAAGCCGTGGGTGCACGAGGGTGAGCTTGCGGTCCGCAAGGTCGTGCAGCTCTCTCTGACGTTCGACCACCGGGTCTGCGACGGCGGCACGGCGGGCGGATTCCTGCGCTACGTCGCGGACTGTGTGGAGCGCCCGACGACGCTGCTGCGCTCGCTGTAGGGAGCGGGGCAGGGGCCCTCGGGGCGCCCCGAGGGCCCCTGCTTCCCTACCCGCCCGTTCCCGAACCGGGGCGAGCCCCGGACCCCGAACGCCCTCCAAGCGTTGTCCTCGAACCCGCGGACGGGCGGGATTTCGCCGGGCAGGGGGAGTGGTCTGCTGGGCGAACACCCGCAGGGAGACCCCGGCGCGTGGGCTGCCCGCCGTGCGGGGAGCCGCACCGCGCATACTCGGGGCATGACCGTGACCCCGTACGACGCCATCGTGCTGGCCGGCGGCGCCGCGAGGCGGCTCGGCGGGGCGGACAAGCCCGGCGTGCGCGTCGGCGGACGGACACTGCTCGAACGGGTGCTGGGCGTCTGCCGCGGTGCCGGAACGACCGTGGTCGTCGGTGGCCGCCGGGCGACCGTGCGGCCCGTCGAGTGGGCGCTGGAGGAACCGGCCGGTGGCGGGCCGGTGGCCGCGCTCGGCGCCGGGGTGCGGTGTACCGACGCCGTTACCGTGCTCGTCCTCTCGGCCGACCTGCCGTTCATTGGCGGCGCCACGATCGCGGGGCTGCTCGACGCGCTCGCGCAGAGCGGGCGGGAAGCCGCGCTGCTCGTCGACGCGGACGGCCGTGATCAGCCGCTCGTCGCCGCCTACCGCAGCGAGCCGCTGCGCCGTCAACTCGCGCTCCTCACCGCCGAGCACGGCAGCCTCACCGGGCTGCCGCTCCGGGCACTGACGCGTGAACTCGCCCTGACGCGCCTCCCCGTCGAGGGGGCGCACGGGGCGCACGGGGCGCACGGACCGCTCGGCTCGCTCGACTCCTTCGACTCCTTCGACTGCGACACCTGGGAAGACATCGCCACGGCCCGGGCACGGATCAGGGAGCATGGGCACGTGCTGGATGAATGGATGACCGCAGTCAAGGACGAACTCGGCATCGAGCTCGATGTCGACACCGATGTCCTCCTCGACCTCGCGCGTGACGCCGCGCACGGTGTCGCCCGGCCCGCCGCCCCTCTCACCACCTTCCTGGTCGGTTACGCCGCGGCCAAGGCGGGCGGGGACGGGCCGGGGGCCGTTGCCGAGGCGGCCCGCAAGGCCGTGGCGCTCGCCGCCCGTTGGGCGCAGGAGGAAGAGGCGACGCCAGGTGGCGGCGCCAGGGAAGACGGCCCGGAGTGACCAGCGGCAACCGTGATGCGGATGCGGACGTGGGCGACGACGACCTGGACGAGGCGCTCGCGCTGGCCAATGCGCGGCCCGAGCCGGGCGCCGACGCCCCCGCGACCCCGGCTCGCACCGGCGCCTCTCCCTGGGCGGAGGCCCGCGCCCTGGCCGCCCGGGCCGGTGGCGTCGCCCCCTCGCGCCCCGTGCGGGTGACGCTCGGTCAGGCCGTCGGTCAGGTAGTCGCCGAACCCCTCAAGGCGCTCACCGATCTGCCGCCCTTCGACACCTCAGCCATGGACGGCTGGGCGGTCGCCGGCCCCGGCCCCTGGAACGTCGAAGAAGGCGGCCACGTGCTCGCCGGGCACATCACGCCCGCCGCACTGGCCGACGGGGCGGCCGTACGCATCGCCACCGGCGCCCGCATCCCGGCCGACGCCACCGCCGTGATCCGCAGTGAGCACGCCCGCTGCGAGGGGCCCAGGGGGCGGCTGCACGCCCTGCGCGAGGTCGTCCATGGGCAGGACATCCGGCCGCGCGGCCAGGAGTGCCGCACCGGCGACCGGCTGCTTCCGGCGGGCACGCTGGTAACCCCTGCCGTCGTCGGCCTCGCCGCGGCCGCCGGTTACGACGCACTGCTCGTCGCGCCGCGGCCGCGGGTCGAAGTGCTCGTCCTGGGAGACGAGTTGCTGAGTGAGGGCCTGCCCCAGGACGGGATGGTGCGCGACGCCCTCGGACCGCTCCTCGCCCCCTGGCTGAGTGCCCTCGGCGCCGACGTACTCGCCACCCGCCGCCTCGGCGACGACGCCGACGCCCTGCACCAGGCCGTCACCGACTCCGAGGCCGACCTCGTCGTCACCACGGGCGGCACGGCGGCCGGCCCCGTCGACCATGTGCATCCGATCCTGCGCAAGGCGGGCGCCGAGCTGCTCGTGGACGGCGTCGCGGTGCGGCCCGGCCACCCGATGCTGCTGGCCCGGCTCACCCGGGGCCGACACCTCGTGGGCCTGCCCGGCAATCCCCTGGCGGCCGTGTCCGGGTTGCTGACGCTCGCCGAGCCGTTGCTCGCCGCCCGCGCCCAGCGGCAGGTCCCCGACCTGTGCCTGTCGCCCGTACGCGACGACGTGAACGGCCACCCGCACGACACCCGCCTCGTCCCCGTCGTCCGTCGCGCCGGGGACAGGGCCAGCGGTACGGCCAGGGCCAGCGGTACGGCCAGGACCGGCGGTACAGCCAGGACCGGCGCCGAGCACGCCGTGCCGCTGCATTACGCCGGCCCGGCCATGCTCCGGGGCATCGCGGCCGCCGATGGTCTGGCCGTCGTCCCGCCCGGCGGCGCCCGAGCCGGTGAGCTGCTGGAAATCCTCGACCTGCCCTGGACAGAAGGACGTTTCACGTGAAACTCCCCGGCCAAGACGCCATGGCCAGGCACGCCGACGAGCGCCTTGTCACCGCCCGGATCAAGTTGCCGCGCCGCATCGTCGACCGCCCCCTGCGCCAGGTCGGCAAGCGGCTGTTGATGGCGTTGATGGTCCTGGTGACGACCGTGTTCATCGTCTACGCCGACCGCGCCGGCTACCACGACAACTCCGACGACGGCCTCGACTTCCTCGATGCCGCGTACTACGCCACCGTGACGCTCTCCACCACCGGTTACGGCGACATCGTGCCGTACAGCGACAGCGCTAGGCTCGTCAACATCCTGCTGGTGACACCGCTGCGCGTGCTCTTTCTGATCATCCTGGTCGGCACCACTCTTGAGGTCCTCACCGTGAGGTCCCGGGAGGAGTGGCGGCTGAAACGCTGGAGGGCCCAGTTGCGCGACCACACCGTCATCATCGGGTTCGGCACCAAGGGCCGTTCCGCGATCCAGACCCTGGCCGTCACCGGGCTCAGGAAAGAGCAGATCGTGGTCGTGGACCCGAGCGCCAAGGTCATCGAGGCCGCGAACGCCGACGGGTTCACGGGCGTACTCGGTGACGCGACCCGCAGCGATGTGCTGCTGCGCGCGGAGGTCCAGAAGGCCCGCCAGATCGTCATCTCCACCCAGCGCGACGACACGGCGGTCCTGGTCACCCTCACCGCGCGTCAGCTGAACCGGGGAGCGAAAATCGTCGCAGCGGTCCGCGAGGAGGAGAACGCGCCGCTGCTGCGCCAGTCGGGCGCCGACGCGGTCATCACCAGCGCCAGCGCGGCCGGCCGCCTGCTGGGCCTGTCCGTCCTCAGCCCCAGCGCGGGCACGGTGATGGAGGATCTGATCCAGCAGGGCAGTGGCCTTGACCTCATCGAGCGGCCGGTCATAAAGGCCGAAGTGGGGCGGGGCGTCCGGGAGACCGACGACCTGGTGGTCAGCGTCCTGCGCGGGCACCGGCTGCTCGGTTACGACGACCCGGCGGCCAGCCCACTCCAGCTCACCGATCGTGTGATCACCATCGTGCGGGTGTCTCCCAGTGCCACCAGCGCGGGCGAGACGCGGGTGACGCCCAAGTAGCTCACCGCGCCCCGCTGTCGGGTGCGCGCGTGCGCGGGCGGGGGGTAAGCGGGTACGCGGTTATGCGGATACGGCCCGGTGCGGAGTAGCCTCGCGGCCATGCATGCGATCACAATCCCTGAACCCGGTGGCCCCGAGGCGCTCGTATGGGCCGAGGTCCCCGATCCCGTACCCGGCGAGGGTGAGGTCCTCGTCGAGGTCGCGGCGAGCGCCGTCAACCGCGCCGACCTGCTGCAGCGCCAGGGCTTCTACGACCCTCCGCCCGGCTCGTCCCCCTACCCCGGCCTTGAGTGCTCCGGCCGCGTCGCCGCGCTGGGTCCCGGCGTGTCCGGCTGGTCCGTCGGTGACGAGGTGTGCGCGCTGCTCAGCGGCGGCGGATACGCCGAGAAGGTGGCGGTACCGGCCGGACAGCTGCTGCCCGTGCCCGACGGCATGGACCTGGTCACGGCGGCTTCCCTGCCCGAGGTGGCCTCGACGGTCTGGTCGAACGTCTTCATGATCGCCCACCTGCGGCCCACTGAGACGCTGCTGGTGCACGGCGGGGCGAGCGGCATCGGCACCATGGCGATCCAGCTCGCGAAGGCCGTCGGCGCGCGCGTCGCCGTCACCGCGGGTGGCCCGGAGAAGCTGGCGCGCTGCGCGGAGCTGGGCGCCGACATCCTCATCGACTACCGCGAGCAGGACTTCGTACAGGAACTGCGCAAGGCCACCGACGGCGCCGGAGCCGATGTCGTCCTCGACATCATCGGCGCGAAGTACCTGGACCGGAACGTGAAGGCGCTGGCCGTCAACGGCCGGCTCGCCATCATCGGTCTCCAGGGGGGCGTGAAGGGCGAGATCAACCTGAGCGCGCTGCTGAAGAAGCGGGCCGCGATCACGGCCACCTCCCTGCGGGGGCGCCCGCTCGGCGAGAAGGCGGCGATCGTCGCGGCCGTGCGCGACCACGTCTGGCCGCTGATCGCAACCGGCCGGGTACGTCCCGTGGTGGACCGCGTGCTGCCGATGGCCCAGGCGGCGCAGGCCCACCGGGAGCTGGACGCGGGGGACCACGTCGGCAAGATCCTGCTGGCCATGGGCTGACCGCAGCGCCCTGCAGCCCCGCGGCCCTGGGCGTACGTACGCCAGAGGCCCGCACCGCCGGATCCGGTCCGGCGGTGCGGGCCTCTGCTCGCTCATCAGTCTCTAGAGGTACGGACCCGAGCGTACCGGCCCGTGGCCCCCGTCGTCGTGGGCGCTGTCGTCGCCGTCGTGGCTCGCGCCCGGCGGAAGTGCCCGGCGCATCTGCTCCAACTGCGCCCGTGCCGCCATCTGCTGGGCGAAGAGCGCCGTCTGGATGCCGTGGAATAGACCTTCGAGCCATCCGACCAACTGGGCCTGCGCGATGCGCAGTTCCGCCTCGGACGGAATGGCCTCGTCGGTGAACGGCAGCGAGAGCCGCTCCAACTCCTCGACCAGCTCGGGGGCGAGGCCGTCCTCCAGCTCCTTGACCGAGCTGGCGTGAATGTTCTTCAGGCGTACCCGGCTCGCCTCGTCGAGAGGAGCCGCCCGCACTTCCTCCAGGAGCTGCTTGATCATGCTTCCGATCCGCATGACCTTTGCCGGCTGTTCGACCATCTCCGTCACTGGCACCTCGCGCGACTCGTCGTCACCGCCGCTGAGAGCCATCCCGTCCTGTCCCACCACCAGGACCTGGGGGCTCTCCTGCGACCGTTCACTCCTCGGCATCTCCATACAGCCATTCTCTCGTACGGCTGCCTCACTCCACGGTGTGCCCCCGTGCGGGGTTGATCCACCCTGCACGGGGGCCCGAGAACAGCCCGGCCCGATGCCTCAGCCCGCCGCCCGCCGCGCCACCGCGGTCTCGGAACGGGTGACGAGGGCCGCGAGGAGCGCAGCACCCAGCGGTACGGCGACCAGCAGCGCCGCGAGCGTCCCCCAGGGGATGACGATCGGGACGTACGGTGCGTCGCTCATGGACCCCATGCCCTGCGCCAGGGCCTCCTCGTACCACTTCAGCTGCTGGCGTTCCTCCGTGAGCCGCAGGCCGATCGCCGGCAGCACGCCCGCCGCCGAGCCGAGCACCACACCCATCGCGGCGACCACCCCGCACTGGAAACCGCTCAGCGTCCGGCGCACGCGTGGGGGTGCGCCGACCGCCGCGAGCGTCTTCAGGTCGGGTTCGGCGTCGGTCTGCGCGAGGCCCGTGGCGATCCCGGCCGCGCCGATGGTGACGAGCCCGGCGAAGATGGTCAGCGCCAGCAGGACGATGCCGCTGTCGCTGGTGTAGCCACGTTCGACGTACAGGCCGTCTTCGGTGCCCAGGGCGTCGAGGGCCGCGTCGAGTTTCTGCTGCTGCGGGCCGCTGGGCAGCCGGTCGGTGGAGAAGAAGGCGCCGAACGGGACAGCGGTGACACCCGCGTCCTTCGCCGCCTGCACGGGCAGGACGAGGTGCACTCCGTACGACGCGACGCCCTCGGGGGCCTGGTGGGCGGGGAACGACTTGATCGTGCCCGGCGCTTCCTTGCCCTCGGCCACGAGCGCGTCCGCCTTCTCGGTATCGGTGATCAGCTTGATGCCGACCCGCCCCTTCTCGACCTGGCGCCGGTCGAACGAGACGGCCTTGCCGTTCCTGAGAGCGTCGGCGGCGGCCGGGTCGTCGATCGCGAGAACCGACAGCAGCTTCTCGTCGGCGACCAGAACGTCGTACTCCGCGTACTGGCTCTCCTCCTGGCAGCGCCAGTCCTTCGCCAGCCTGCGTCGCTCGCCCGGCGTGAACGGGTCGCTTTCACTCTCGGACCACAGGGGGCACCGGTTCTTCGCGGGTACGTCGACTTCATACCGCCCGCAGCCCTTGGCGTCGGCGTACGGTTCACAGGCGGGCCTGCCCACGACGATCCGGGCCACATCGGCGCGCACGTCGACGGGCATGTGCTTCTGCACGGCCGCGCGGACGGCCGGGACGTCCCGGCCGCCGTCCTCACTGATCATCACCTTCATGGCGCCGTGCGGCAGCTGTGCCCGGTATTCGGCCCGCTGCTGTACGTCCTGGCTGGTGGCGAACGTCGCCACGGCGACCGTGCCCGCGACGGCCGCCAGCACGGCGGCGACGGCAGGGGCCGTACGGCCCCGGTTGCGCACGGCGTCACGCAGCGCCAGGCGCGGCGACAGCGGAAGCCGGCCGCCCAGCTTGCCGAAGAGGCCGACCAGGGCTGGGGTGAGCGCGACGATGCCCAGCTCGGCGAGGGCGCTGCCGCCCGCGACCACGGTGACGCTGTCGGTGGCGGTCGCCCCGTACAGAGTGATCGCAACGCCCAGTCCGGCGGCGGTCAGGCCGACGACGGGCAGGACGCGGCTGGAGCGGCGGACGCCGCGGCGGCCGGTCAGCGACGCCAGCACCGTCTGCCGGGACGAGGTGATCGCGGGGACGATGGCGGCGAGAAGGCCGGTGAGAACGGCCACAAGGGCGATGCCGAGCAGTTCCAGCGGGCGAATGTCGAAGCTGCCGAACCGCTTGCCCAGGTAGTCCTCCAGCACGGGCCGCAGCGCGAAGGTCAGCAGCAGGCCGAGCAGCGTGCCGACGACCGCAGCGGCGGCGCCGATGACCAGGCCGCCGGCGAGCACGATGGCGCGGATGTGGCGGCGGTCGCCGCCGTTGGCGCCGACCAGGCCGAGCTGGCGGCGCGAGCGGCGGGCGCCGACCGCGAAGGCGGGACCGGCCAGCAGGCAGATCTCCAGGATGGCCAGGCCGACGACGGTACCCGCGACGGCGAGCGTCGCCGCCTTGGAGGCCGCGCTCTCCTCGTAGTTGAACCATTCCTTGTGCTGGAAGAGCGGCACCTCGGAGTCCGCCGGCGGGGCGAGGGCCACAGCGCGTGAAACGACCACGATGCCCGCCGCGTTGGCCTTCTTGACCATGTTCCACGTGAAACCGTCGCCCCCGACCGAGACGCCCCCCACCGAGTCGCCCCCGACCGAGACGAGGTAGGAGCTGCTCGTCCCCGTGCCGGGCAGGCCGTCGGCCTTCAGCGCCTTGTCGAGCGGGGCGAGGAACGCGCCGGGCGGGGCGAGGACTTCGTCGGACTTCAGCGCGTCGGGGAGCTCGTAGGAGCCGACGATGCGGAACTCGGTGGCGAGACCACGGGCGGTGACCACCGAGCCGACCTTCAACCCGCCGGACTCCAGGAAGTGAGTGGTCGCCGCGATCTCACCGGCCTTGCCGGGGAAACGGCCCTGGTTGAGAGTCAGCAGCCCGGCGGCCAGCGGGTCGTTCGTGTCCAGCTCATGGATGCCGCTGTTGAGGAGGCCGTGTGCGGTGCGGAGCTTGGCGTTGCCGTTCGCATCCTTGACCGTCTTCGCGCCGGCCGGGAACGCGGCCCGGATGTCACCGGGGCCGGCGGGCCACGCTTCGCCCTCGGGTTCCTTCACCGGGGCGTTGTTGGTGGCGTCGGGCGACTGGTAGATCGGCTCGCCGCCCATGCCGGGGTCGCTCATCCGGGCGTCGGCCGCGCCGAGTCGGCGCTGCATCTTCTGCTCGGTGGAGAGCTCGGCGCTGCGTACGGTCAGATCGGCGGCGCTCACGCCGAGGATCGGCAGCGCGATCATGGCCAGTACGAGGGAGCTGCGGCCCTTGAAGCGCCAGGCGTCGCGGCGGGCGATACGCACCGCGGCCACCCATGAGTGGTACCAGCGGTTCACTGTGCGGCCGCCTGCCCGGAGAGCAGCGAGTCGGCCTGGCTGCGGACGGTCTCGTCGACGACGGAGCCGTCCCGCAGGAAGACGACCCGGTCAGCCCAGGCCGCGAAGCGCGGCTCGTGGGTGACGAGGATGCCGGCCGCGCCGGCGTCACAGCGGGCGCGCAACAGGGCGAGGACGGACTCGCCGGTCTCGGAGTCCAGGGCGCCGGTCGGCTCGTCGGCGAGGACGAGGCGCCGGTCGCCCACCAGGGCGCGGGCGATGGCGACGCGCTGCTGCTGGCCGCCGGACATCTCGTCGGGGAAACGGTCGGCGAGGTCGCCGAGGCCCATCTCGTCGAGCGCGGCGACGGCGGAGACCCGGGCCTTGCGGGCGGATACGCCGTCCAGCTCGCGGGGCAGGGCGACGTTCTCGGCGGCGGTCAGGGCGGGGATGAGGTTGTAGTCCTGGAAGACGTAGCCGATGCTGCGGCGGCGCAGGGTCGCGAGTCCCTTGCGGCTCGCGGTGGTGATATCCGTACCTTCGACGACGACGCGCCCCGAGGTGGGGCTGTCGAGGCCGCCCGCGATGGTGAGCAGCGTGGATTTGCCGGAGCCCGACGGGCCCATGACGGCGACGAGTTCGCCGGGGAAGACGGAGAGATTGACGCCCCGCAGGGCGTGCACTTCGGTGGCGCCGCTGCCGTGGACACGGGTCAGCCGGTCGAGCTGAAGCACGGGCTGCTGGGCCTGTGGCGCCTGTTCGGTCGTGGATCCGGGCATGAAAAAGGTCCCCCTGAGGTGAGTTGGAAGGTGGTGTGGCGGCCCTACGGCGCCGTGCCCCCGCCAGACGCGGTACGCGTGGCAGGTGCGGTAGGTGAGGTGGCGGCGGTGCGCGGGGCGGTGCTGGTCTGCGAGGCGGTGCTGGGCTGCGAGGTGGCGCTGGTGTGCGCGCTGATGCCGGTGCGCGCGGCCGTCGCGGAGAGCCGGGCGAGCCGCGACTCGCAGTGGTCGAGCCACCGCGCCTCGGCCTCGGTCCGGAAGATCAGCTGTTCCAGTACGAGCAACCAGGCGATGTCGTCCCGCCCCCGGTCGCTCTCTGCGCTCCCTGCGCTCTCTCCGCTCCCTACGCTTTCCACGGCGACCAGCGCCCGGGCCTTGAGACGCGTGTAGTCCTGCATGGCCTTGAGCGTCGCGTGACGCTGCGCCTGGATGACCGCCCGGATGTCGACTCCGGGGGCGCCGACAGCCATGGCGAGCTTGATGGCCAGCTCGTCGCGGGGCGGGCTCGCGCGGTCGACAGGGCGTTCGAACCAGTTCCTCAGCTCGGCGCGCCCCGCCTCCGTGACGGCGTACAGCACATGGCCCGCCTCGTCGTCGCCGTCCTGCGCGACCAAGCCGTCGCGTTCCAGGCGGGCCAGCGTCGTATAGACCTGGCCGATGTTCAAAGGCCAGGTCGCGCCCGTGCGCGCCTCGAACTCGGTGCGCAGCTGGGAGCCGTAGCGAGGGCCGTGCTCAAGGAGGGCGAGCAGTCCGTGACGGATCGACATACCGAGTATGTATACCGAGTATGTTGCGTCGGGCCAACCGTCTTGAGAGGGATGTCGGACGTCCGTCTCAAGACGGACCTGCGGTCAGCCGCGCCGCAGCCGCAGGGCCAGGAACCCCGTCCCGAGCCCGACCAGGGCGAGGCCCACGCCCAGGGGCAGCACGTGGATACCCAGGGCTGCGGGCTGTTCGGCGATCTGCTCGGACGAGCCGCGGGCGTCCGCAGGCGGAGGGCCGTCGGGGGGCAGGACCGGGGGCTTGTCCAAGGGCTGCTGCTCCCACGACTCGTCCCACGACTCGTCCCACGACTCGTCCCACGGCTCCTCCCACTCCGGCGTCTCCTCATGACCGTCGGGGTCCGTAGGCCAGGGCGCCGAGGACCTACGAGGGTCGGGTGACGCGCTCTTCGAAGCAGAGCCGGTCGTCGAAGCCGAAGCCGAAGCGGAGTCCGACGCGGAGGCCGAAGCCGAGGGGCTGCCTGTGACCCGGGCACTGCCCGAGGGCCTCGCGCTCCTGCCCGGCGTCGCCTTCGCCGGGGCCGACACACTCCCGCTGGGGGCCGCGCTCTCGTCCGGCGGCCTCCCCGGCCGCGTACGCCCCTCCCCGGCGGGCCGCCCGGCCAGCGACTTGGTCGGCGGCACTGCGGACACCGCGGGTCGGGCCGGCGCATCCGGCGTACGCTCCCCGGGCCTGGCCGTGTCCGACGCGGACGCGCTGGGTCGCGGTGTCGGCTGATCGGCGTACGCCCCGGAGAGCGGCAGGGTCAGCACCCCGGCGGCCATTACCCCGGCCGCCACCGTCCCGGCCACCCTCGCCCCGGCCGGTCCCCGCGCCGCGAACCGCACAGCCATGGGTCTCCGCCTCCCGTACCCGAAATACGTCAGCCCGCCGATGCATCGGACTCGATAGCAGACTCAGCGTCACATGCCACCACATTTCCGGCACGCCAGGTCACACGAAAGGGGTCCGGCGCGCGACACGCGCGCCGGACCCCTTTCGCGGAAAACCGACTCTCTCGGCCTGCTGCCGCCTCCTACGAAGGCGGGTTGCCGGTGGAGACCTCGAGTTCGATCGTGAAGCCTTCCGGATCGATGTCGGCGTCCTTCTTCGGGAACTGGTTGATTACGAGATCCTCGCCCCAGGTGGGGTTGTCGACCTTGGTTTCCTTGATCTTCCAGTTGGCAGCCTGGAGGCACAGCTTCACGGAGCGGATGTCCTTGTAGACGAAGTCCGGGACAACCACCTTGGAGGGATCGCTGAACGATTCCTTGCCAGGAGAGCATTCGGTCGTCTTCATCGTCCGGGAGCGGTCCGGGCCCTTGTAGCCAGGCTCGGCCGTCACCCCGCTCTGTCCGCTCTGCTCGCTCTGCGTGGGGTCCGGATCTCCGCCGGTCACGGTCGTGGGGTCCTCCTTGAGGGAGAGCACCGTGATCAGGCCGCCGATCGCGAGCAGCACCACCGCGATCGCCCCCACGACCACGGGCATGTTCACGCCGTTCCCGTTACCGCTGCCGCCGCCGGACGGCCCCGGAGCGTGGGGCGGCCGGCCCTGGGGCGACATCGTGTACGGCGGCGGGGTGGGCGCGTGCATCGGCGCCGGGGTCGGATAGCCGTACCCGTGCGAGGGTGATCCGTGCGCGGGCGGAGGAGTGTGCGGGGCGTACGGCCCCGGCTGGTACGGCGTTTGGACGTTGCCGCTGTGCGGGTGGCCGCTCTGCTCGACCGGCGGGAAGACGGCCGCACCGACGCCCGCCCCGCTCTGCGCGGGACCGCCACCGATGATCACCGGTGCGGCGCCCGTCCGGCCGCTCCCGGACACCCGCTCGCACTCGTCGCGCATCGCGGCGGCGCTTGGGAAGCGCTCGTTCGGGTTTTTCTTCAGCGCCCGTGCGATCAGGGCGTCGATGCCCGGCGGAATCGAGCGATTGATCGACGAAGGAGCGACCGGCTCCTCCTGCACATGGGCGTACGCGATGGCGAGCGGCGAGTCGGCGTCGAACGGCAGTCGGCCGGTGACCAGCTGGAACAGCATGATGCCGACGGAGTAGAGGTCGGAGCGCGCGTCCACCGCGCGCCCCAGCGCCTGCTCCGGGGACAGGTACTGCGGCGTACCGACCACCATGCCGGTCTGGGTCATCGACGTGACGCCGGACTGCATGGCACGGGCGATGCCGAAGTCCATGACCTTGACGACGCCCCGCTTGTTCATCATCACGTTGCCGGGCTTGATGTCGCGGTGGACCAGGCCCATCTCGTGACTGGTCTCCAGCGCCGCCAGCACATCGGACGTGATCTTCAGCGCCTTGTCGGCGGGCATGGCGCCGTGCTGCGCGATGTCGGCGGCGAGCACGGAGCCGAGCGGCTGCCCCTCGACGTACTCCATGACGATGTACGGCATCAGCGCGCCGTCCAGTGCGTCCTCGCCGGTGTCGAAGACCGAGACGATGTTGGTGTGGGAGAGCTTCGCGACCGCCTGCGCCTCGCGCCGGAACCGTTCGCGGAACGACTGCTCGCGCCCCAGCTCCGTGTGCAGCGTCTTGATGGCCACCTGGCGGTCGAGCGCCGAGTCGTACGCGAGGTATACGGACGCCATGCCGCCCTCACCGAGCAGGTCGCGCAGCTGGTACCGCCCGCCCGCGACCGAGCCGCCCGCGTAGCGGCCCTGTCCGCCGTCCTGACTCATGACTGTGCATCCCCCTCAGCGCAAGAACTACGGGGCAAGTCTGCCCGAGGGCACTGACACGTCAAGCGCGGTGCCCGTTCCGTGACCGTACGCGCAAGAAGCGTCGCGCAAGCGTTACAGCGCGGGCGGGGTGTGGACGGCGTGCGGGCGGGACGCGGGCAGGGCGCGCGTCCGGAATTTGCATGGGTGCAGCGGCAACAGGTTTGATGGCCGGTCCATCCCGGACCGAGGCGTTGCGCGGAGGCTGTAGCGTGACGTGGCGGAGCACGGTGCGGCCCGCATTCCGGGGCGCGCACCTTGAAGCCCATGAGGACGACCGCGGACGCGACGCGGACAGAAACGACGGCGAGGACTGATGTCACCCGAACCCGAGGGAAACGACGGCGGAGTGCCGGACGCCCCGGAATCGTGGGGAATGGGCGGATTGGTCGGCGATGGCCGGTACCGGCTGACCTACCGCCTCGGCCGTGGCGGCATGGCGGAGGTCTTCGCAGCCGAGGACGTCCGGCTCGGCCGTACCGTCGCCGTGAAGCTGCTGCGCTCCGACCTCGCGGAGGACCCGGTCTCCAAGGCCCGGTTCACGCGTGAGGCACAGTCGGTCGCCGGCCTGAACCACCACGCGGTGGTCGCGGTGTACGACTCCGGTGAGGACCAGGTCGGCCCGAGCGTCGTCCCCTACATCGTGATGGAGCTCGTCGAGGGCCGCACGATCCGCGAGCTGCTCCAGCACGCCGAGGCCCCGGGCCCCGAGCAGGCGATGATCATCGTCTCCGGCGTGCTCGAAGCACTCGCTTACAGCCACCAGCACGGCATCGTGCACCGCGACATCAAGCCCGCTAACGTGATCATCACGCACAGCGGCGCCGTCAAGGTCATGGACTTCGGCATCGCCCGCGCCCTGCACGGCGTGCAGTCGACGATGACGCAGACCGGCATGGTCATGGGCACGCCCCAGTACCTCTCCCCCGAGCAGGCGCTGGGCAAGGCCGTCGACCACCGCAGCGACCTGTACGCCACCGGCTGTCTGCTGTACGAACTGCTGGCGCAGCGGCCCCCGTTCACCGGCGAGACACCGCTGTCGGTGGTCTACCAGCACGTGCAGGACATCCCCGTACCGCCGTCCGAGATGTCGGACGTGGCGCCGCCCGAGCTCGACGGGCTCGTCATGCGTTCCCTCGCCAAGGACCCGGACGACCGGTTCCAGAGCGCCGAGGAGATGCGCGGGCTCATCCAGTACGGCCTGTCGATGCTCCAGGAGCAGGGCAGCCACACCGGCACGTGGAACACCGGCCCCGTGGAGATGCACGAGGCCGGCCACACCCCCGTCGGCGGCACCTACCCGACCACCGCGATGGGCCACCAGAGCCACGGCGACACGTCGCAGATGAAGGCGGGCGGCGCGATGCTGCCGCCGATGAACCCGCACGACGGGGCGTACGACGGCGGGAACGGCGGCGGCAGGGGCGGCCGCGGCAAGATGTGGATCTTCGCGGTGCTGGCGGTCATCGCGATCGCGGGCGGTGTCGCCTTCGCCATGGAACGGGCGGGCGACCCCGCGACGAACGACGAAAAGGGGAAGGAAACCCCGACGGTCTCGAACACTCCCCCGAGCAAGTCGCAGGAGAAGGACCCGAAGAAGCCCTCGGACGACGAGACCCCGCCCGACGCCGACCCCGGCGGCTCGTCCACCGGCGGCGGCCAGCAGCCGGGCTGGACCCCGTCCAGCATCCCGTCGAACCCGCCGAGCAACCCGCCGTCGAACCCGCCCAGCGCCCCGCCGTCGACGCCTGACGAGAGCGACTCGGGCACGACGACTGACGGCGGTACGACAACGGACGGCGGCACGACCACCGACGGCGGCACGGACGCCGGCGGCACGGAGGACGGGGGCACGACCGGAGACCCCGGCGAGGACGCGGGCGGTACGGACGCGGGGGGCACCGACGCCGGCGGTACGGACGCGGGCGGCACCGACGCGGGCGGCACGGAGACCGGTGGTGGCACCCTTGAGGGCGCCACCACGGACGGCGGCACCACCGGCTGACCCGGCGAGCCCCCTCCCGCACCTTCGCACTCACGTGCGGCCAGGGCCCGCTGACAGCGAGCCGGCCCAGCGAAATCCTCACCCCGTGGACTCACCAGGTGAACTCACCCCGTGAACGCCTCGCGCACCGCCTCGTACTCCCGCGTCCACCACACCACCAGGGCCGACGCCGCAGGAAACTGCGGGTCGGCCCTGCGGTCGTCCCGCTGGTAGCGCCAGCGCAGTATCCAGAAGTCGTTCAGGCGCTCCCACCACACCCGGTGCACCGCCGCCGCCAGCTCGTCCGCCCCTGCGCCGGCCGCGCGCCGGTACGCCGCCGCGTAGGGCCGTACCTTCGCCAGCTCCAGCTGCCCGGTCGGCCGTACGAAGAAGATCGCGGCGGCCCGTACCGCCTCCTCCGCGCGCGGCTGCACCGCGAGCCGGTCCCAGTCGACGATCGCGGCCGGTTCGGCGCCCCGGTATAGCAGGTTCAGCGGGTGGAAGTCGCCGTGCACCCACCCGGTGGCGGGCTCGGCGACCGGCGGGGGCCGCCGGTGGGCGTGCCGCTCCAGCAGCGCGCGCCGCTCCACGAGGCGGTGCTCGGCCAGTACGTCGAAGGTGTCCCGGGGCCGCCGCCCGCGCGCCAGGGTCAGCAGCTCGTCGATCAGCGCGTGGGTGTCGGCGGGGTCCGCGCAGTCGTGGCTGCGCCGGGCAGCCTCTTCCATCACCCGGTCCAGACAGGTGTGTACGAGCCCCAGGAGCGCGCCCAGCCGCCGGGACTCCGCCGTCGTGAGCTGTGCGCCGTCCCGGTGGCGGCCCTCGATCCACGGGTGCAGGGCGTAGCAGTGGCCGCCGATGACGGTGACCGTGGCGCCCTCGGCGCTTTCGACGGGCGGGGCCACGGGGACACCGAGCGCCTGGAGGTGTCGGGTGGCGCGGTGCTGGCGCCCGATGGTGTAGCTGTCGCCGTCGAGGTGGTGCTTGAGGAAGTAGTGGCCGCGGGTGGTGACGAGGCGGTAGCCGCGGTTGAGCAGCCCCTGGGTCACGGGTTCGCAGGCCAGCGGCTCACCGGGGCCGCGGTAGCGGCGCAGCAGGGTGTCCACGGGCGGCAGGGGAGCGTGTACAGATGAGCGGGCCACTCGTCACATGTTAAATCACCGTGCGTGCTCGTTCTGTCGCTGTGGGGTGCGGGTGAGGGTGTGCGCGGTCACGAACTGCGGTTCGATGCGCATGTGGACGGGATCGAAGGGCTCACCGTCGGCGAAGAGCGGTCCGGGGCCGAAGAGTTCCGGTTCGGCGGCGGACGGTTCGAAGATCTCGGCCGTGCCGGTGAACTGGACCGACCACAGCGCGCTGTCGCCGGAGTTGAGGTTGTCCGCGCCGTAGGCGACCACGCTGCCGTTGCACGCCTGGTGGTGGTTGTAGCCGGAGTGCATGCGCAGCAGCACGTGTCCGTCCGCGACGACGTGCCGGGCGATGGCCAGGAAGGGCAGGGCCTGCATGCTCATGGCGACCCGGCCGCAGCGGACGCGGCACAGCAGTTCGATGGCGCGCGGTTCCTCGGAAGACATGGCCTCCACTGTCCGCCAGCGGCGGGAGGCCGCGAAGTCCCGACCCCCCAGCTCGCAACGCAGCCAGTAACCCGCGATCCGCCGCCCTCGAAGCCCGCTCGCCCGCTAGCGCCGCTCCTCCGCCTGTTTGCGCGCGACGTACGCCGCCGCCTGGGAGCGGCGTTCCATTCCCAGCTTGGAGAGCAGGCTGGACACGTAGTTCTTGATGGTCTTCTCGGCGAGGTGCAGCCGCTCGCCGATGACCCGGTTGGTCAGGCCCTCGCCGATCAGGTCGAGGATCTTGCGTTCCCGCTCGGTGAGGTTCGCGAGCCGGCTGTCGCCCTCGTCGCGGTTGCCCGAGCGCAGTCGTTCCAGGACCCGCGCGGTCGCCACGGGGTCGAGCAGCGACTTGCCCGCCGCCACGTCGCGCACGGCGCCCAGCAGTTCATTGCCCCGGATCGCCTTCAGTACATAACCGGACGCACCGGCCATGATCGCGTCGAAGAGGGCCTCGTCGTCGGCGAAAGAGGTCAGCATCAGGCATTTGATGTCCTCGTTTCGCGAACGGACTTCGCGGCACACCTCGACGCCGCTGCCGTCGGGCAGCCGTACATCGAGTACGGCCACGTCCGGACGCGTCGCAATGATCCTGACCAGGGCGTCCGCAGCCGTGCCGGCCTCGCCGACCACCTCGATGTCGTCCTCCACGGAGAGCAATTCGTGCACTCCGCGACGCACTACCTCGTGGTCGTCAACAAGAAATACAGTGATTTTTCCATTTTCGCGCACGCCGTCATCCTCACACAAACCCTTCCCGTGTCGTGGGCAGCCGGTATAACGTGCCGTTGTTCCGGCGGCCTGCAAGGCTGTGACCAGTGGTTGTTCCCGCATTCTTCGATTTACTTGGAAATCCAAGCAAAATCGCAGGTCAAATGGGGTTTCGCAGTTGTGCGGCACACTGGGTAACGTGCCTTTGGCAGGGCGTTCGCCGGGGCACCTGTCACACCTGTTCCGGCCAAGTCGCACCCACCCCGTGCACGAGGTCGCAAGCAGGTGAGCCGCACTGGCCACCGGCAGACCCCGGGGGCCGGACAGACGGAGGAGCACGCACGTGACCGTGGAGAGCACTGCCGCGCGTAAGCCACGACGCAGCAGCACCAAGCGCGTCAGCGCCAAGAAACCCCAGCGTTCCGAGCCGGAGCTCGTACAGCTGCTCACCCCCGAGGGCGAGCGCGTCGAGCACCCGGACTACGCGATCGACCTCACCCCGGACGAGATTCTCGGCCTGTACCGGGACATGGTGCTCACCCGCCGCTTCGACGCCGAGGCGACCTCGCTGCAGCGCCAGGGCGAGCTGGGCCTGTGGGCCTCGCTGCTCGGCCAGGAGGCCGCCCAGATCGGATCAGGCCGTGCGCTGCGCGACGACGACTACGTCTTCCCGACGTACCGCGAGCACGGTGTGGCCTGGTGCAGGGGCGTCGACCCGACCAATCTGCTGGGCATGTTCCGTGGCGTGAACCACGGTGGCTGGGACCCCAGCACCAACAATTTCCACCTGTACACGATCGTGATCGGCTCGCAGACGCTGCACGCGACCGGTTACGCCATGGGTGTCGCCAAGGACGGCGCGGACTCAGCGGTCGTCGCGTACTTCGGCGACGGCGCGTCCAGCCAGGGCGATGTCGCCGAAGCGTTCACCTTTGCCGCGGTCTACAACGCCCCGGTCGTCTTCTTCTGCCAGAACAACCAGTGGGCGATCTCCGAGCCCACCGAGAAGCAGACCCGCGTACCGCTCTACCAGCGCGCCCAGGGCTTCGGTTTCCCGGGCGTGCGCGTCGACGGCAACGACGTCCTCGCCTGCCTGGCCGTCACCCGGGACGCGCTGGAGCGCGCGCGCCGGGGTGAGGGGCCGACGCTGGTCGAGGCCTTCACGTACCGCATGGGCGCCCACACCACCTCCGACGACCCGACGAAGTACCGGGCCGACGAGGAGCGCGAGGCGTGGGAGGCGAAGGACCCGATCCTGCGCCTGCGGACGTACCTGGAGAACGAGGGCCTCGCCGACAAGGTGTTCTTCGAGGAGCTGGAGAGCGAGAGCGAGACCCTCGGCAAGCGGGTCCGCGAGGCGGTGCGGGCGATGCCCGACCCGGACCAGATGGCGATGTTCGAGAACGTCTACGCGGACGGCCACGCCCTGGTCGACGAGGAGCGGGCGCAGTTCGCCGCCTACCAGGCGTCCTTCGCCGAGGAGGGCAAGTAAGCCATGTCCGTACCGAACACTGTGCAGAAACTTCCCCTCGCGAAGGCGATCAACGAGTCGCTGCGCAAGGCCCTGGAGACCGACCCCAAGGTTTTGATCATGGGCGAGGACGTCGGAAAGCTCGGCGGTGTCTTCCGGGTCACCGACGGCCTCCAGAAGGACTTCGGCGAGGAGCGGGTCATCGACACCCCGCTCGCCGAGTCCGGCATCGTCGGCACCGCGATCGGCCTGGCCCTGCGGGGCTACCGGCCGGTCGTGGAGATCCAGTTCGACGGTTTCGTCTTCCCGGCGTACGACCAGATCGTCACGCAGCTCGCGAAGATGCACGCCCGCTCGCTCGGCACGATCAAGATGCCGGTCGTCATCCGCATTCCGTACGGCGGCGGCATCGGCGCGGTCGAGCACCACAGCGAGTCGCCGGAGGCGCTGTTCGCGCACGTCGCCGGTCTGAAGATCGTCTCGCCGTCCAACTCGGCCGACGCGTACTGGATGATGCAGCAGGCCATCCAGAGCGACGACCCGGTGATCTTCTTTGAGCCGAAGCGGCGCTACTGGGACAAGAGCGAGGTCGACACCGAGGCCATCCCCGGTCCTCTGCACACGGCGCGGGTCGTCCGGGAGGGATCGGACCTCACCCTCGCGGCATACGGTCCGATGGTGAAGGTCTGCACCGAGGCGGCAGCGGCGGCGGCCGAGGAGGGCAAGTCGCTCGAAGTCCTCGACCTGCGCTCGATGTCCCCGATCGACTTCGCCACGATCCAGACGTCGGTCGAGAAGACCCGCCGGCTGGTCGTGGTGCACGAGGCGCCGGTCTTCTACGGTTCGGGCGCGGAGATCGCCGCTCGCATCACGGAGCGGTGCTTCTACCACCTGGAAGCGCCGGTGCTGAGGGTCGGCGGCTTCCACGCCCCGTATCCGCCGGCGCGCCTGGAGGAGGAGTACCTGCCGGGACTCGACCGGGTACTCGACGCCGTCGACCGCTCGCTTGGGTACTGAGGAGAGCCGTGACGATGACTGAAATTTCCACGTCCCAGCGTTACCGCGAGTTCAAGATGCCCGACGTGGGCGAGGGACTCACCGAGGCCGAGATCCTCACCTGGTACGTCAAGCCCGGCGACACGGTCACCGACGGCCAGGTCGTGTGCGAGGTCGAGACGGCGAAGGCGGCGGTCGAGCTGCCGATTCCGTACGACGGCGTGGTGCACGAACTGCGGTTCGGCGAGGGCGTGACGGTCGACGTGGGCCAGGCGATCATCACGGTGGACGTGGCGCCGGGGTCGGGTCCGGCCCAGGAGGCCGCTCCCGCACCGGAGCCCGAGGCGGCCCCCGTCCCGGCTCCCGCCCCTGAACCCGCGCCCGCGGAGGAGGCGAAGCCCGCCGCCCGCCAGCCGGTGCTGGTCGGCTACGGCGTCTCCGAGGCCTCCACGAAGCGCCGGGCCCGCAAGGGTACGGCGGCTGTGCAGACCGCGGCGGTCGCGGCGGCCGTCCAGGCCGAACTCAACGGCCACAGCGTGTCGGCCCCGGCGTCTGTTCCGGGGTCGCGTCCGCTGGCCAAGCCGCCGGTCCGCAAGCTCGCCAAGGACCTCGGCATCGACCTGGCCACCATCACGCCGAGCGGCCCCGACGGGATCATCACCCGCGAGGACGTCCACGCGGCGGCCGCGCCGGCGCCGGTCGCCCCGGCGGTGGCCGCGGAGTCGGTGGCCGCGGCGCCGGTGACGCCCGGACCGCAGGCCGCCGACGCTCCCGACGCTGCCGAGCGGGCCGCCGTCAGCGGGGCGCTGCGGGAGACGCGTACCCCCATCAAGGGCGTACGCAAGGCCATCGCGTCGGCCATGGTGAACAGCGCGTTCACCGCCCCGCATGTCACGGAGTTCATCACCTTCGACATCACGCGCACCATGAAGCTCGTCGAGGAGCTGAAGTCCGACAAGGAGATGGCGGGCCTGCGCGTCAACCCGCTGCTACTGGTCGCCAAGGCACTCCTGGTGGCGATCAAGCGCAACCCGGACGTCAACGCGGCCTGGGACGAGCCGAACCAGGAGATCGTGCGCAAGGAGTACGTGAACCTGGGCATCGCGGCGGCCACCCCGCGCGGCCTGATCGTCCCGAACATCAAGGATGCCGGGGCGAAGACCCTGCCGGAACTCGCCGCTTCGCTGGGTGAGCTGGTCGGGACGGCCCGCGAGGGCAAGACGTCCCCGGCGGCGATGCAGGGTGGCACGGTGACCATCACCAACGTGGGCGTCTTCGGCGTCGACACGGGCACGCCGATCCTGAACCCGGGCGAGTCCGCGATCCTCGCGGTCGGCGCGATCAAGCTCCAGCCGTGGGTCCACAAGGGCAAGGTGAAGCCCCGTCAGGTAACCACCCTCGCGCTGTCCTTCGACCACCGCCTGGTCGACGGCGAGCTGGGCTCGCGGGTCCTGGCCGATGTCGCGGCCATCCTGGAGCAGCCGAAGCGCCTGATCACCTGGGCCTGAGCCGACGCGTCCGCCGGAGCCCCGTCCATCCCAGCCGTGGGGGTGGCGGGGCTCTGTCGTCCGCCCGTACGACCCGGCCCGGCTCGGCGGATTGGTTGAATATGCGATAAACCCCCTTAAGTCAGGTTTGGTCGCACCCGGTGACGTGACGCAGGCAGAAACGTTGATGCGTGCGTGGAGCCACGTGAACTTTGGGATCGCAACACGCTTCTCGCCGAAGCGTTCTGCTGCAACGACGAACGAGTGCGTCAAGCGCAGTCCGCCCTTGACGAGGCCAACGCGGACCGGACCAGGACCCTGGCCGCGTTCGCCGTGACCGTGGGCAGTGACGCCGCTGTCGCCGACCTGATGGGTCTGCCCGAGCGAGAGGTGCGGGTCGCCCGCCGCACCGTCGGCAAGGATCATGCCAGGACCGTCGCCAACCAGCTGCTCACACCCGCCGCGGAGGCCACGGCGCCACCGCACGCGACCGCGCTGAACTGGCCGGAGCCGGAGCCGGAAGCGGCTCACGTCCCGCCACCGGTCCCCGGCCCCCGGACGGAATCGGTCACCGTGCCCGTCCCGGGTGCCCCGCCGCTCATGCCGACGGCCTCGGCTGCCGACGACGCGGTGACCTGGTCGGCCGGTATGGATTCGGTGCTCCAGTGGAGCTGGCAGTCCGGGCTCGACCTCCAGGCCGTCGCGGAGGAGCTCGGCATCAACTCCCGAACCCTGCTGACGCGGGCCCAGGTGCTGGCCGCCGAGGGCCGGCTCAGCCCGAGATCGCCCTCGGGTGACCTCGGTCAGGCGGGCCGGCACCGCCGCCACGAGGCCATGCCGCCGTACCACCGGATCCCGGACAGCCCGGAGAGCCTCTACAGCTCCCCCAGCCCGTACTGACCCGTACGACCCGACCTGATCCGCCCGCGACCGGACCGTGTCCCGCCACCGTGTCCGCGCCCCGTTCCGGGATGCGGACGCGGGTTCAGGTGGCACCCCTGTTGTATCTAAGCTGTGCGCATGCCTGTCGCACTCCCCGTACCGCCCGTGTCCCACGCGCCCGTCAAGCAGCCGCCCGCCGCCGAGCGCGTCTACGCCCACATCAAGAAGGGGGTGCTCGACCGGCGCTACGAGGGCGGCACCCTCCTGACCGAAGGGGACCTCGCCGACGCCGTCGGCGTGTCCAGGACGCCGGTGCGCGAGGCGCTGCTGCGGCTGGAGGTCGAGGGGCTCATCAAGCTGTATCCGAAGAAGGGCGCTCTCGTCCTCGCCGTCTCCGCCCAGGAGATCGCGGACGTCGTCGAGACCCGGCTGCTGGTCGAGGAGTTCGCCGTACGCCGCGCCGTACCCGCCTCGCCCGCCCTCGTCTCCCGGCTCGAAGGGCTGCTGGCGGAGCAGAAACGGCGCGCCGAGGAGGGAGACCTCGCCGAGGTCGCCGCGACCGACCGGTGCTTCCACGCCGAGATCGTCCGCAACGCGGGCAACCAGATCCTCTCCCGGCTGTACGACCAGCTACGCGACCGGCAGCTGCGCATGGGCGTCACCATCATGGAGGCGCACCCCGACCGCATCGCCAAGAACATCACCGAGCACGCGGAGATGCTCGAAGCCATCAGGGCCGGAGACGCGGAGGCCGCCGCGCAGTGCGTGCGGCGCCACGTGAGCCGGGTCAAGGTGCTGGTCCGGGGTGAGGACCGGTGAGCGACGCGCCCGCGGCCGTGCCCGGCGACCCGCCCGGCGGCCGGCGCGCCGCCGCTGTCTGGGGCATCGGCGTCGCCGTCTACTTCGTCGCCGTCATCTTCCGTACCAGCCTGGGTGTCGCGGGGCTCGACGCCGCCGACCGGTTCGACGTCAACGCCTCCGCACTGTCGACGTTCTCCATCCTCCAACTGCTCGTGTACGCGGGGATGCAGATACCCGTCGGACTGATGGTCGACCGCTGGGGCACGAAGAAGGTCCTGGCCCTGGGAGTCGTGCTGTTCACTCTCGGGCAGCTCGGGTTCGCTCTGTCGCCGTCGTACGGCATGGCGCTGGCCGCCCGGGCGCTGCTCGGCTGCGGTGACGCGATGACGTTCATCGCCGTACTGCGGCTTGGTGCCCGCTGGTTCCCCGCCCGGCGAGTGCCGCTGATCGCGCAGATCGCGGCGCTGTGCGGGATGGCGGGCAATCTCGTGTCCACCCTCGTCGTCGCCCGCATGCTGCACGGCGTCGGGTGGACGGCGACCTTCGCGGGCAGCTCGCTGGCCGGCGTACTGGTGCTCGTACTGCTGCTGCTGTTCCTGCGGGACCATCCCGAGGGCCACGAGCCCGCGCCGGCGGAGCACGCGGGAGCGGCGTACGTCCGGGGGCAGATCGCCGCCGCCTGGCGCGAGCCGGGGACGCGGCTCGGGATGTGGGTGCACTTCACGACGCAGTTCCCGGCGATGGTGTTCCTGCTGCTGTGGGGGATGCCGTTCCTGGTGGAGGCGCAGGGGCTGTCGCGGGGGACGGCCGGTGAGCTGCTGACGCTGGTCGTGCTGTCCAACATGGTGCTGGGGCTTGTGTACGGGCAGGTCGTCGCACGCCACGGCGCGGCGCGCGGGCCGCTGGCCCTCACCACCGTCGGGGCGACCGCGCTGCTGTGGGCGGCGACGATCTCCCACCCGGGCGACCGCGCCCCGATGTGGCTGCTGGTCACGCTGTGCGCGGTACTCGGCGCCTGCGGGCCCGCCTCGATGATCGGTTTCGACTTCGCCCGCCCCGCCAACCCGCCGGAGCGTCAAGGCACCGCGTCCGGGATCGTCAACATGGGTGGTTTCGTCGCCTCGATGACGACGTTGCTCGCGGTGGGCGTGCTGCTGGACGCGACCGGTGACAACTACCGGATCGCCTTCGCCTCAGTCTTCGTGCTGGAGGCGCTCGGCGTCACGCAGATCCTCCGTCTGCGCAAGCGGACGGCCCGCCGGGAGCGGGACCGGCTGGTCGCCAGCCGCGTCGAGGCGGTGCACGTCCCGGTGTGAGGCCGGGTCTGGGGTCCCGGGGCCCGGGGGCTGGGGGGACGGGTTACGGCGTGACCGCGAAGTTGCGGAGAATCGCGTCCGCCAGCGCCTGGTCGCCCTCGACCTTGATGTGGTCGGCCACCGCGCCGTACCGCACCCGCCCGCAGGCCAGGCGTACGTACGTCTCCCAGTCCAGGCCGATCGTCGCGAGCGGGCCGAGCGACGGCGTGCCGTCGACGGAGCCGCGGCCCTCGGCGTCCACGCGCACGGTGCGCATGAACTCGACCTGGCCGTGCACGTCGAGGACGACCGCGGAGTTCGCGGGTGCTCCCGCCTCCTTCGCCACGACCTTCCCCAGCCCCTGGACGAGGACGTCACGGGTGACGAGCGCGCCGGGCGAGTCGAGGTTGCCGGGCACACCGAGCGTGGCGCGCAGGTCCTGCTCGTGGACCCAGGTGTCGAACGCCCGCATCCGCAGCGCCAGTTCCAGGGTCTGCTCGGCGCCGAGCGGGGCGCGGACCGTGGTGTCGGGGGAACGGGTCTCGTTGCGGAGCTGACGGGCGCGGCGGATGATCGTGTATTCGAGCTCGGACGTCATCTCCGGCGCGGTGTGGTGACGCCGTACGTCGACCTGCATCTCCATGTACCGGGCGAACTCCGAGGACACGTGGTAGAGATCGCGCGGCAGCGTGTGGATCGGCCGCGGGTCGCCGAGCATCTCGCACTCCATGCCGATGACGTGCGAGACGATGTCGCGCACCGACCAGCCGGGGCATGGCGTACGGCGGTTCCACTCACCTTCGACGAGCGGCGTCACCAGCTCGGATATCGCTTCGATGGAGTGGGTCCAGGCGTCGGCGTATGTCTGGAGGCTGGGATGGACGGTCACGGGACCCCTCGTGCGGTTCAGTGGCGGTGGCGCGGGCTGGCTGGTGCGGGCTGGGCGTGCTGGGCTTGGCTGACTGACGGCTGCTGGGCTGCTGGGCTGCGTGGGAGGCTCCCACGCTAAGTTACGCTGCCCCGTGGCACCCTGGCAGTGCTTTGGTGTGACGATCGTAGGCCCGTGTTGACGGCTCGAATGCCAGGACGGTGGTAGTGTGCGCGCCTCCCTCATCCAGATCGCAGTAGACCCTGACGAATCGGTCAATTCCCGCCGCGTGCGGGTGGCTTCGCTCGTACGTGAACAGCGCGGGGCCGACCTGGTGGTCCTCCCCGAGCTCTGGCCGACCGGCGCGTTCGCGTACGAGTCCTTCGTCGAGGAGGCCGAGCCCCTTGAGGGCCCGACGTACGACGTGATGGCCGGGGCGGCGCGCGACGCGGCCGTGTGGCTGCACGCCGGCTCGGTCGTCGAGCGTGACCCCGACGGGCCCCTTTACAACACGTCGCTGGTCTTCTCCCCCGCCGGCGAGCTGGTCCGCACGTACCGCAAGATCCACCGCTTCGGCTTCGACAAGGGCGAGGCGGTGCTGATGAACGCGGGCGAGGAGCTGGTGACGGTGCAGGCCGAGGGGTTCACCTTCGGCCTCGGCACCTGCTACGACCTGCGTTTCCCCGAGCTGTTCCGCGGCCTCGTGGACGCCGGCGCGCAGGCGTTCGTCGTACCGGCGGGCTGGCCCGCGCGCCGCCGCGACCACTGGACGCTGCTGGCCCGTGCCCGCGCCGTCGAGAACCAGGCGTACGTCCTGGCCTGCTCCACCGCCGGCACCCACGCGGGGGTCGAGCAGGCGGGGCACAGCATCGTCGTCGACCCGTGGGGCGAGGTGCTGGCCGAGGCGGGCGTGGCGGAGGAGGTCCTGACCGTCAACCTCGACCCGGCGAAGGTGACGTCGACCCGCGACCAGTTCCCGGCCCTGAAGGACCGCCGCCTGCGGTAGAGAGCGGCGGGGCGTACAGGTCGCTCGTGTCGAGGGTCAGGTCGAACGGGGCCGGGAGTTGCACGGGGGTGCCGAAGGGGTGGGGGCCTCCGACGCGGGTGTAGCCCAGGCGGGCTTGTTGCGAGAACAGGGTGATGGTCTGCTCGACGCGGTCGGCGAGGAGGTAGAGCGGCGCACCGTACTCGGCGTATCGCTTGCGTTTGACGACGGGGTCGGTCTCGGCGTTGGACTCCGAGGTGACCTCCACGACGAGGAGCGTCTGGTCCGGCAGGAGCGCGCCCCCGCCTTTCGCGAGAGCCTCGGGGACCACGGCGATGTCCGGTACGCACCAGTTGGACGACCCGGGCAGGTCCAGGTTCCCTGATCCTTCGGCGCAGCCCAGTTCGTCCACTCGGGTTTCGATCTGGCGGCGGACCAATTTCGTGGCCCGCTCGTGGTCCCAGGTCGGTGGCATGGACTAGACGATCCCCTCAATGATCTCTGCCCGATTGCCCCGGACCCTCTGGACGGCGTACTTCAAGGCGCGTTCCGGGTCGATGCCTTCGATGCCTTCGGTGTACTCGTGCACGGTGGCCATCTGGTGTGCTCCTTCCTGCTGCCGCATCCACGGTCCCACGACGGAACCCGCCGCGTCCTCGCCGCAGCCCACCGTCACTCGTGAGTGTGTACGACGGGGATGGCACCCTGGACTGCATGAACGCTTCCTCGCCCACCCCGCGCCGCGCCCGTGTCCGTGCCCCCGAGCTGATCGGCAAGGGGGGCTGGCTGAACACCGGCGGAGACGATCTGACCCTCTCCGGCCTGCGAGGAAAGATCGTTCTGCTGGATTTCTGGACATTTTGCTGCGTGAACTGCCTGCATGTCCTCGATGAGCTGCGGGAGCTGGAGGAGAAGCACCGCGACACCGTGGTGATCATCGGGGTGCACTCCCCGAAATTCGTGCACGAGGCCGAGCACGAGGCCGTCGTGGACGCCGTGGAGCGGTACGGCGTGCATCACCCCGTGCTCGACGACCCCGAGCTCACGACGTGGAAGCAGTACGCCGTGCGGGCATGGCCGACGCTGGTCGTGGTCGACCCCGAGGGGTACGTCGTCGCGCAGCACGCCGGTGAGGGCCACGCGCACGCCATCGCGAAGCTCGTCGAGGAGCTGGAGGCGGCGCACGAGGCGAAGGGGACGCTGCGGCGGGGGGACGGGCCGTATGTCGCGCCCGAGCCGGTCGCCACCGACCTTCGCTTCCCCGGCAAGGCGCTGCTGCTGCCCGGCTCGGGGAACTTCCTGGTCTCGGACACCACTCGCCATCAGCTGGTCGAGCTGGCCGCCGACGGCGAGAGCGTCGTACGCCGCGTCGGCGACGGGGAGTTGAAGGAGCCGCAGGGGCTCGCGCTGCTGCCGGACGGGCGGGTCGTCGTGGCCGACACCGTCAACCATCGCTTGCGCACGTACGACCCCGAGAGCGGCGCGATCGAGACCGTCGCGGGCACCGGCAGCCAGTGGTGGCAGGGTTCTCCCACGGCGGGGCCGGCCCGCGAGGTCGACCTGTCGTCGCCGTGGGACGTCGCCTGGTGGCAGGGCAGGGTGTGGATCGCGATGGCCGGCGTGCACCAGCTGTGGACGTACGACCCCGAGGCGGGGACCGTCCAGGTCGCCGCCGGGACGACCAACGAGGGGCTGGTGGACGGACCGGCGGCCGAGGCGTGGTTCGCGCAGCCGTCGGGGCTCGCGGTGAGCGCGGACGGGGAGCGGCTGTGGGTGGCGGACTCGGAGACGAGCGCCTTGCGGTACGTCGACACCGAACTGGTGGTGCACACCGCCGTCGGGACCGGCCTGTTCGACTTCGGGCACCGGGACGGGGCGGCGGAGCAGGCGCTGCTCCAGCACCCGCTCGGGGTGACCGCGCTGCCCGACGGTTCGGTGGCGGTCAGCGACACGTACAACCACGCGCTGCGGCGCTACGACCCGGTGAGCGGGCAAGTGACGACGCTCGCCACCGACTTGAGGGAGCCCAGCGGCGCGGTGCTCGTGGGGGACGACATCGTCGTGGTGGAGTCCGCCCGGCACCGGCTGACCCGGCTGCGGCTGCCGGAGGAGGCGGTACGCGTCGAGGCGGTCGCCCACCGCACGCAGCGCGCGGCGACCGAAGTGGCCCCGGGCAGGCTGCGGTTGGACGTGGTCTTCCAGGCGCCCGCCGGTCAGAAGCTGGACACCCGGTACGGCCCCTCGACCCGGCTACTGGTCTCCGCGACCCCACCGGAGCTGCTGGTGGGCGGCGAGGGCGCCGGAACCGACCTGAGCCGTGAGCTTGAGCTGCACCCGGAGATCACCGAGGGCGTGCTGCATGTGTCGGCGATGGCCGCGTCCTGCGACGACGACCCCGCGAACGAGTACCCCGCCTGCCATGTCCACCAGCAGGACTGGGGTGTCCCCCTGCGCGTGAGCGCGGAGGGGGCGTCCCGGCTGCCGCTCGTGCTGGCGGGAATGGACGACTGAGGAGCAGCAGATCCAGACAGAAGCAGACCAGAAGCAGACCAGGAGCAGCTCGGCAGCTGGTCAGAAGCTGCTCCGTGGCTGGTCGTCAGCTGGTCAGAAGCGGTCGCGTCGGTCGTCTTCGGTCACGACGGTGGTGGTCGGCTGCGAGACGACCGCGCGCCGGCGCTTGGCGACGCTGGCGAAGACCGCGACTCCGACGACTCCGACGAGCATCATGATCACCCCGACCAGGTCGAGGTTGACGCTCTCCAGCTCCCAGTCGGTGGCGAAGGTGAGTACCGCTCCGCCCGCGATGAGAAGAATGAATCCTCCCAGTCCCATGAAACCCGCCTCCTTGTGCGCCCGGATGTTCCGAGCCGGTGTAGTCCTTCGCTTACCCGGCCCTTCAAGACCCACGCACCTGAGTGCGATTCAGTCTCCCCAGCCTTCCGGCCAGCCTTCCGGTCAGCCTTCCAGGAAGGCCGTCATCGCGTTCGCCAGCAGGTAGGGGTCGTCGGCGCCGCACAGTTCGCGGGCGCTGTGCATCGACAGGATGGCGACACCGATGTCCACGGTCTGGATGCCGTGCCGGGCCGAGGTGATCGGGCCGATCGTGGTGCCGCACGGCATCGAGTTGTTCGACACGAAGGTCTGCCACGGGACCCCCGCCCTCTCGCACGCCGCCGCGAACACGGCCTGGCCGCTGCCGTCCGTGGCGTACCGCATATTGACGTTGACCTTGAGGATCGGGCCGCCGTTGGCGCGCGGGTGGTGCGTCGGGTCGTGGCGCTCCGCGTAGTTGGGGTGTACGGCGTGACCGGTGTCGGACGACAGGCAGATCGTGCCGGCGAAGGCGCGCGCCTTGTCGTCGTAACTGCCGCCCCGCGCGAACACCGAGCGTTCCAGGACGGTGCCGAGCAGCGGTCCGTCGGCGCCGGTGTCGGACTGCGAGCCGTTCTCCTCGTGGTCGAAGGCGGCGAGCACGGGGATGTGGGTGAGGGGGCCCTCCTGCGTACTGGCGGCCGTGAGCGCGGCGACACCGGCGTGCACCGAGATCAGGTTGTCCATGCGCGGCCCGGCCACCAGTTCGCGGTCGCGGCCCAGGTAGGCGGGCGGCTCGATGCTGTGCGCCATCAGGTCCCAGCCGGCGATCTCGCCCTGGGCGAGGCCCGCTTCGTCCTCCAGGAAGCGGATCAAGTCCCCTTCGTGTACGTCGCCGAGGCCCCAGATCGGCTGCATGTGCCGCTGCTTGTCGAGCTTGAGGCCGTCGGTGTTCACCGACCGGTCGAGGTGAACGGCCAGTTGGGGTACGCGCAGCAGCGCCCGGTCGATGTTCACCAGCCGGTACGTGCCGTCGCGCAGCGTCAGGCGCCCGGCGATGCCCAGGTCGCGGTCGAGCCAGGTGTTGAGGAGCGTCCCGCCGTAGATCTCGACGGCGATCTGCCGCCAGCCGTGCGCGCCCATGTCGGGCAGCGGCTTGACGTGCAGGTGCGGGGAGTCGGTGTGCCCGCCGACGATCCGGAAGGGGGTGCTCGCCCGCGCGTCCTCGGGCACGTACCAGGCGATGATGGCGCCGCCGCGCAGCACGTACTTGCCGCCGGTCGTCGCGTCCCATGCCTCGGTTTCGAGAACCTGCCGGAAGCCGGCCTTGTCCAGTCGCTCCGCCGCGTTGGCCACGGCGTGGTACGGCGACGGGCAGGCCGCCAGGAAGGACATGAGGTCGTCGGTGTGGCCGCGGTCGAAGCGGGGGGATGCGCGCATGGTGCTCACCATAGCCACGGGCCCGTGCCGCCCGCCCCGGAGGTGGGACACCTCGCACCGCCCCCGAGTTCGAGGGCCCTTCGGAGCCCAGCAGAGCCCCGTAGAGGCCCATCAGGGCCCGTCAGAGCCCGGGGGGGCGCTCGAAGCGCCGCTGTATCGTCCGGCGTTCGCCCCGGCGCAGCTGCGGCAGCATCTGCGGTGCGCCCGGCCGCCGCTGCTGCTGCCGGCGCCTGCCGACGCAGAACAGACAGCCTTCGCCGGGCGGTGCGGTGGGGTCGATGGGGGAGCCGGGGTGCTCGGAGCAGCCCGACGCGTTGCGCGGCCGGGAGAGCTCGCGGGCCACGATGAACGCGCGGTGCAGGGTGTCCGCGAGCTCGACGAACTCCTCGGCGGGGGAGGAGAAGGTGACGCTGAACGCCCGGTCGTTGACGCTCTGAAGGTGCCCCTTGAGTACGTCCAGGGTGTACGGCGGGTCCGGCACGGGGTAGCCGAGGCGGCGCTGCTCGGCCGGGGCGGGGACGCTTCGCTCGCCGCGGCGGCGGCGGTCGTTGCACAGCAGGCACCGCCCCCAGCCGGCCGGTGCCTCGGGGTCGGTGGCGCCGGCGGGGTGGAGCGGGCAGCCCGTGTGGCTCTTGACCGGGGCGAGCTCGGCGGCGGTCTTGAAGGCGACGTACAGGGTGTCGGCGACCGCTTCGTACTCCATGGGGTGGGAGCCGTCGTAGAGGTCGCTGATCTGGTCGCCCACCGAGCCGAGCTTTCCGCGCAGCTCGGTCAGCGTGTACGGCCGGCCGGCCGGGACGGAGTAGCCGCCGTTGCGGGGTTGCCTGGAGTACGAGCTCATACCGACCAGAGTCGCACGCTCCACTGACAACGGGCCGGGCTCCTTCCCGCAAGGAAGGTGCCCGACCCGCTGCCGGAGGAGTGGAGAAAGCTTTGGAGGGCTTTAGAACGCCGCCTCGTCCAGCTCCATCAGGGACTGGTCGACGGACTCCGCCAGCGCGCGCTCCACGCCGACACCCGGCAGGACGTTCTCCGCGAAGAACTTCGCCGCCGCGATCTTGCCCGTGTAGAACGGCACATCCTTCGGGGAAGCGGTCGGCAGCTTCTCGGCGGCCACGGCCGCGCCCTTGAGCAGCAGGTATCCGACGATCACGTCACCGGAGGCCATCAGCAGCCGGGTCGTGTTCAGACCGACCTTGTAGATCGACTTGACGTCCTGCTCGGTGGCCGCGAGGTCGGTCAGCATGGCGCCGACGATCGCCTCCAGGTCCACGGCCGCCTTGGCGAGCGTGTCGCGGGCCCCGGCCAGGTCATCGCCGCCGGTGCCGACCGCGAGGAACTTCTTGATGTCCTCGGCCAGCGAGTTCAGCGCCGCGCCCTGGTTGCGGACGATCTTCCGGAAGAAGTAGTCCTGGCCCTGGATCGCGGTGGTGCCCTCGTACAGCGTGTCGATCTTGGCGTCGCGGATGTACTGCTCGATCGGGTACTCCTGGAGGTACCCGGAGCCGCCGAACGTCTGGAGCGACTGCGCCAGCTGCTCGTACGACTTCTCGGAGCCGTAGCCCTTGACGACCGGCAGCAGCAGGTCGTTCATGGCGACGAGCGCGGAGGCGTCGGCTCCGGTGGCCTCCGCCACGGCGATCTCGTCCTGGACGGACGCGGTGTGCAGGACCAGGGCGCGCATGCCCTCGGCGTACGCCTTCTGCGTCATGAGCGCGCGGCGGACGTCGGGGTGGTGCGTGACGGTGACCTTCGGCGCGGTCTTGTCCATGAAGTTCGCCAGGTCGGGTCCCTGGACGCGCTCCTTGGCGTACTCCAGCGCGTTCAGGTAGCCGGTCGACAGGGTCGCGATGGCCTTCGAGCCGACCATCATCCGGGCGAACTCGATGATCATGAACATCTGGCGGATGCCGTCGTGCTTGTCACCGATCAGCCAGCCCTTGGCGGGGTGCTGGTCGCCGAACGTCATCTCGCAGGTGTTGGAGGCCTTGAGGCCCATCTTGTGCTCGACGTTCGTGGCGTAGACGCCGTTGCGCTCGCCCAGCTCGCCGGTCTCCCAGTCGAACTCGAACTTCGGGACGAGGAAGAGCGACAGGCCCTTGGTGCCGGGGCCGGCGCCCTCGGGGCGCGCCAGGACGTAGTGGAGGATGTTCGCCGACATGTCGTGCTCGCCGGACGTGATGAAGCGCTTCACGCCCTCGATGTGCCAGGAGCCGTCCTCCTGCGGGACCGCCTTCGTGCGGCCCGCGCCGACGTCCGAACCGGCGTCCGGCTCGGTGAGGACCATCGTCGAGCCCCACTGCTTGTCGACGGCGATCCGCGCGATCTTCTTCTGCGCCTCGTTGCCCTCTTCCCAGAGGATGCCGGCGAACGCCGGGCCCGAGGAGTACATCCAGACCGCCGGGTTGGCGCCGAGCAGCAGCTCCGCGTACGCCCAGATCAGCGAGCGGGGCGAGGTGGTGCCGCCGATCTCCTCGGGGAGGCCGAGACGCCAGTACTCGCTGTCCATGAAGGCCTGGTAGCTCTTCTTGAAGGACGCGGGGACGGGGGCGGTGTTGGTCGCCGGGTCGAAGACCGGCGGGTTACGGTCGGCGTCCTCGAAGGAGGCGGCCAGGTCGTTCTCCGCGAGACGGGAGACCTCGTCGAGGATGCTCTTGGCGGTCTCGACGTCCATCTCCGCGAACGGGCCGGTGCCGTACAGCTTGTCGCGGCCGAGCACCTCGAAGAGGTTGAACTCGATGTCGCGGAGATTCGACTTGTAGTGCCCCATGGCGACGGCCCTCTCGTAACGCATACCAGCAAGTAACTACGATGATGCTACCCGCCGGTAATAAGAGCAACCCCTATCCGACTATTTGTGATGCGTGTCGCTGGCAGCTGCAAGTGGTCCTCCGATTACCTTGCGTGGCGGAGGTCGTGATGATCATGACCCGTTATGCATCAGAAGGACCCGTGCGACGTCTCTTCACCAAGGTCGGCAGCCTCGCGGCGGTCGCCGCGCTCGCCTTCACGATGGCCCAGCCCGCCCAGGCGGACCAGGCCGACGTTCCGGAGCAGCGCGTAGCGGCTGGATCGGCGTACTTCGAGTTCACCGACTACAGCAGCGATACGGCGATCCTCAAGCTCGACGATCCGGCCAAGATCCAGCAGGCCAGGGGCATCCTGAGCGGCAAGGAGACGAGCAGGACCCACGTCCTTGGGAAGATCAAGACGGACGGGGCCCCGTACAACCCGAACTGGAGCTTCCACTTCGATCCGTCAACGGTCAGCTTCTTCGACGTCGCCATCGAGGTGTGCGACGCCACGCTTGCCTACGTGGAGGACCACCTTGACGAGGTGGGCGGCGCGTTCCTGCCCGGCCACTACTGCTGCCCCTGGGGTTCGAAGCTGATCCGCGAGGTCCCCGCGCCGTAACGCGCGCCACGCACCCTTCGCGCCACTGCCCGGCCCCGTCGCACGGGGTTGGCCGGTGGCCCGCAGTCATGTGACGCGCGGCCCGCACCAGACCGTCTCTCACGGCCCCCTGGCTCACGCCCCCAGCGCAGCGATACGGCGCCGAGTATGGCGAGGCCCTGGCCGGAGTCGTCGCTGTCGGTCTCGCGTGGCGGGTGCCTTTCGCGAGCAGATCCCCGGGCTGCTGGAGCGCTACCAGCGCCGGACCGTCCGCCTGGCCAGGGAAATCGCAGCCGTGGTCAAGGAGTTGGCTGGACGAGCTGCCTCGCGCACCCTGCGGGCGATGGCGGCACGGTCTCCCGGTTCACGGCGCTGCACACGCTCATGGCGCTGCCGCTGCCGCCCGCTTCCACGCCGCGGGTCCTCGGCGTGGACGAGTTCTCCCTACGCAAGCGTCGCTCCTACGCCACCGTCCTCATCGACGCCGAGACCAATCAGCGCATCGGCGTGCTGCCCGACCGCAAGGCTGAGACGCTGGCCGACCTGGCTTCGAGCTCGTCAACGCAGGACTCACCCTGCCCCATCACAACGGCGGCACCAGAAGGCGTCAGCGACAAGACGCAACTGATCAAGCATCAGATGTACGGGCGGCCGACTTCCCCCTCCTGCGCCGCCGGATCCTGCTCGGCTGACATCGCACTCCGTCACCACCGAATCTGCGACAGAGCCGTTTGCTGTAGAGACCCGTGTGGCGCGGGCTCACCTCACACCCGACGAGACGCAATGACCATGAGTTAATCCGGATCGGGCGTCAGCTGGTGGAGCACGATGGTGCGGGTGACGTGGCGGGTTCCAGGGTCGGTTGAGCTGCGGGTTCGGTAGCTCAGATGGGGGCGCTTCGTGGTTCGGGGCGCGGTGCGCTTGGGGCGTTCGCGGATGAGCATGTCGGGGAGGTCGGCTATGAAGAAGCGCAGGGCCTTCGCGAGGAGGTCAGGGGGAAAAGGCCGTCCGCACGGAGCTTTTGACGGCGTCCAGGACGGGCGGGAAGCTGATGCGGGCCGGGTCGACACCCGCGATCACGGCGGCCTTCGTGATCAGAGTGCGCAGGGCCTGGTAGACGCAGAGCAGGGCCCACAACTCCTGGCGTACGCCCTCGGGTTTACCCGAACGCAGGACGCCGCCACTGGTCCGCAGGTCGACCTTGACCAGCTTGAACAGGACTTCCACCGACCACCTTTCCGCGTAGTTGCGGGCCAGTTCGAGTGCCGGGGCTGCCTCGGGGTCCAGCAGGGTGGTGATCAGGCAGAACACCTCGCTGACCCCGTCGTCGTCGGCCACGCTGTACTCGATGACCCGCACCGGCACACGCTCCGAGCGCCTGGTACCGCGCAGCTCGGAAAGGTAGGTGCCGTCGGCCAGGCGTTTCCTGACGGGCAGGGCGAAGGAGGCTGAGACGCGCCACAGCAGTTCGGTACCCGTCGCGGCGGCGGCCGTGTACAGGTCGTAGGACGGAAAGCCCCGGTCGGCCAGCAGCAGCATGCCCGGACCCAGCCGGTCCAGCAGGCGCTCGAACAGGGCCCGTTCGCCGACCTCGATGGAGTCGAAAGCCGCCCCGGCCAGGGCCAGGGTGCCGCACTCCGCCAGCGCCACCAGGCGGGCCTGCGGACGGCTACCGCCGGACGGCACGCCGAAGGCGGCCTCGTTGTGCCGGCCGGAGGGCAGGTCGAAGACCGTCCCGTCCACCGCCATCAGCCGCAGACCCCGCCAGAACGCCCCCGGCATCCGCTCATCCGCGACGGGTGCGGCGACCTCGTCGAACAGGTTCCGCAGCGGTGCCTCCCCCAGCCGGTAGCGGGCCAGAGAGATCGCCCCGTCGCTGGGCACCCGGTAACCGTCCCAGCCACCCCGCGACCACCGCAGCCCCTCCAGCAAGCCCCGCAGCGTGCGCACATACCCCTTGCCCGGCTCCAGCCACAACGCCATAGCCAGATACATCATCAACTTCGATGGCAACGAACGGGTCCGCTCCTCACGCGCCCCAGCCTCGTCCACCGCGGCCTGCACCGCCTCCTCCGGAAACACCGTCGCCAGCAGCCCGATCGACACGTCATCCGTCAGCCGCCCTGCGACCGCACCCTCAACTCGCTCCACCCAAAGATCATCGCACCTGGAGCGTTAACTCATGACCATTGCGACGAGACGGCGGAGGCAGCGTGGTTGCGTCGGCACCTCGCTCGTGCGGCCGAACGCGACGAAGAGTGGATACGACGCGCCTTGCTGCTGCAAGGCAGGATCTAGGTGAGTGGAATCGCATTGATCGCCACGCCCGCCGTGTGGCGAGTTCTTGAGATCACCTGGCTGGCGGCTCTTCTCCAAGTGTGTCCGGGTTGGACTTACGGGCAGTGGGCGGTACTGCCCCATATGAGTTAATCGAGCGCTGCGCATTCGGTGGAAATTTCGGACGATCGGCAATGTGTATTCGCATATTTTCATCGGACTTTGCGTCGTTGAATTTCGGTCTACCCTGGTTATTTCTGGCACGCAGAAGATTTTTCTGACTTAATATGCCAGCAACACAGTAAAGGCTTCCCGGGCGATCTGTAGGGCCCGGTAGGCCACGGCCCCCACAGGAAATGGCCTTTCGATGAAGCGGAAGATTCCTCAAGCGGCTCAGCGCCGCACCTTGTCCGGCTGGCTGGCCTCGGCTCTCGCCGCAACGGTTGCCGCCGTAATGGTCGCGGTGACGCCGACACAGGCGCTGGCCATCGCGACACCCGTACCTCTGGGCACAGCCGCCAGTTTCTCCGTTCTGGCAGGTTCGGAGGTCACCAACACCGGACCCTCCGTGATCGACCACGACCTTGGAGTGCACCCGGGGACAGCCATCAGCGGGTTCCCGCCCGGCGAGGTGCGCGGCACCGTACATTCTGCGGACGCTGTCGCACAACAGGCCAAGTCCGACCTGGTCCAGGCGTACAACAACGCGGCCGGCCAGGCCACAGACTTCGCGCTTCCGGCGGGAATCGGCAATGGCGACACGCTGCTGCCAGGCGTCCACACTGCTGTATCCGGTGTCGGACTCAACGGCGACCTGATCCTGAACGCCGGGGGCAACCCCAACGCCGTCTGGGTGTTCCAAATTCCTGAAGCCCTGACGACAGCATCCTCCAGCCGGGTACTCCTCACGAACGGCGCTTCGGCGTGCAACGTGTACTGGCAGATCGGTAGTTCGGCCACGCTCGGCACCAACTCCACCTTCGTGGGCACGATCATGGCTCTGACCTCGATCAGCGTGACCACGGGGACGAACATTGAGGGCCGTGCACTGGCCCGTAACGGCGCCGTGACGCTCGACACCAACAGGATCTTCCTCGGCGGGTGCGCGACCACCACCGGTGGAACGACGTCCGGCACCACCACCGGAACCACGACTGGCACCACCACCGGAACCACGACTGGCACCACCACCGGAACCACGACTGGCACCACCACCGGAACCACGACTGGCACCACCACCGGAACCACGACTGGCACGACCACCGGAACCACGACTGGCACGACCAACGGTGGAACCACAGGGGGTCTGATCAGTGGCGGCGTCCTGGGCGGACCCATCGTCGGCATCGTGGGCGGAAGCACCTCGGGGAGCATCTCCGGCAACACCGCCGGGATCACGCAGGGCAACACCGCCGGGATCACGCAGGGCAACACCGCCGGGAACACGCAGGGCAACACCGCCGGGAACACCACTGGCGGGAACACGCAGGGCAACAGCGCCGGGAACACCACCGGCGGGCACGGCGGTAAGCCGGGTAAGCCGGGTAAGCCGGACCATCACGACAAGCCCGGTTGGCCTGGCCATCACGACAAGCCGGGCGGGCCGGACCACGGTGGCAAGCCTGGCCATGGGCACGAGGAAGCGCCCGGGAAGCCGAACCACGGTGACGAGCCTGACGTCTACAGCCACAGCTACGGCTACGGCGACAAGCCCGTGAGCCACGAGGGCTAGGCAGCACACTGCCGTAAGCCCGCTCATCGAATGATGGTGCACGGCGGAACCCTCATCGGATCCGCCGTGCACCATCGGTGACAGTCAGAAAAATGTCAGGCGCGAGTAGCTGAAATGGAAAGACAGGGTGGGCGGTGTCGAGCGGAATTAGAGCAGCGGACGTGAAGGAACTTCAGCAGTCCGATTCCGGTCCGGCCCCGCAGGAATGTCATGACGAAGTGGTCGCCTCCGGCAGGCGGCAGTTGGGTGCCCGTGTACTGAAGGCAGGGCTGCGCACCGTCGTGCTTCTGTGTCTGGTCACGACCCTCGTCCATGTTGTTCTGGTGTTCCTTCATGTGGCGCCCGCCAACACCGTCTCGAAGCGGTACAGCCCGGCGATCAACGCATGGGTGTACCCCTACTTCGAACAGAATTGGCGCCTTTTCGCCCCGGACCCCGACTCTGTAAACCGGCAAATTCTGGTGAGAACCGCACACACGCGCTCCGACGGATCTGTCAAGGTGAGCACCTGGTTCGACCTAACTGCTGTGGACAATTCCGCAGTCGAGCACAATGTGTTCCCGAGCCACACGGCGCAGAACCTTCTGCGCCGCGCCTGGACCTCCTACACCGAAACACACGGAGGAGATGACAAGGCGCGCACGGAACGCGCCGTGATGATCCAGAAGTACCTGAGCAACATCGCTGCGGACCGCGTCGCCGCCCACAACGGCGGCACATTCGACTTCATTCAGCTTCGCGTCGTCGTACAGCCCGTCCCCGCAGCCGACGCCGCAACCGGCAGCCACCCGCCGACGCCCACCGAGAACCGACTTCTGCCCTGGTGGAAGGTGACCGCCCATGGGAAATGAGCAGACCCCTCAGACTGCCCCCACGACACCAACGCCCCAACGGCCAACGGGGCAGGAGAGTGTGTCTGCCGGCGCCGCGCAGTGGACCGTCGACCGGATCCGCGCTCTGTGGGACCTTGTGACCGACCGGCCGGTGTCCCTGTACGCCGCGTCGGTGCTGCGGATCGGCTACGGACTGCTCTACCTGGTCTTTCTGTTGCGCGAGTTCCCGCACCGCGACGAGATCTGGGGCCCTGGCTCCCCGTGGACACCCGCGTTGGCGCGACAGCTCTTCGAACAGACGGGGTGGAACAGCATCCTGACCCTGTCCGACAGCCGGGCCTACTTCGAACTCTGCTACACCATGGCCCTCGTCACGTCCGCCCTGTTCATGCTGGGCTGGCGAACCCGAGTCATGTCCGTCCTCTTCGCCGTCGTGGTGATCTCGTTCCATGCCCGCTCGATTTTCATGACGGACGGGGGCGACAACCTGGTCCTGCTGATGGCTGTCTACCTCGTCCTCACCGCGTGCGGTCGGCGCTGGTCCCTGGACGCACGCAGAAACCGGCTCAAAGCAGCTCGTGCGGGCGACGTGCCGGAACCGGTGAGGAGCTTCACCGCACAGCAACTCCGCGACGCCCGCACCACCTCAGTCACCGTGGTGCACAACTGCGGCATCTTCGTCATCGCGGCACAGGTCTGCTTCCTCTACGGATCAACCGGCCTGTACAAGGTCCAGGGCGCTTCCTGGGGCAGCGGCACCGCTCTCCACTACGTTCTGAACCTCGAACTCTTCCAGCCCTGGCCCGCGCTCTCGCACCTCGTGGACGAGTTCCCGCTCCCGATCGCGATCGCCGGCTACATGACGGTGCTCCTTCAGGTCGCCTTCCCGTTCGTGCTCTTCGGCAGGCTGAAGTACCCCGTACTCGTCCTGCTGCTGGGTATGCACATCGGTATCGCGGTACTCCTGGGGCTGCCCCTCTTCTCCGGCGCGATGATCATTGCGGACGCCGTGTTCCTTCCCGACCGCTTCTACGCCTTCCTGCCTCGCCTGTGCCGACGCGCCGCACAGCGGACCGGCATGCGGATGCCGACACCCGGGCCGGCGGCAGCATCCGGATCCGTCCCTTCGCAGGGCAGGCCCGGCGCAGCGGGCCCCAAGCACCGAGCCAATCTGGCAGAGCAGAAAGACACCACGCTCACTACCGAGCGGAGCTGACAGACGCCATCGCTCTGCTGATGCAGGACAGCCGCCACAGTCGGTCGCGGGTTGGCGGTGGCCCGTAGTCATGTGTCGCGCAGCCAGCACCAGACCGTCGTGCTGCCGGGTCCTGGCTCTTTTCCGCCACGTCGAGCGACCGGTGTCCGACGTCGTTGGAGGGCTGTCGGACCCGTCCGTTAGGTTGAAGGTTCGCGTAGGCAATGAGCAACGGGGTTGGCGGGTATGCGTGCTGAGGCGCTGGCCTTGCGGTTGGCGGATCTGGCGGGGACCGGTGCGGGGGATCTGCGGGCGTTGGTAGGGGAGTTCCGGCGCAGTGAGGTGCTGGTGCCGGTGGTGGACGGGGGGTTGCTGTCGGTGGCGACGGGCCCGGTTCGGTGGTTGTTCGCTTTCACGAGTGTGGAGGCGCTGGAGGTTTTCGCCGGGCAGCGCGGCGAAGTCATTGACGAGTGGGTGGCGGCGTTCGGGGCCCGGCTTCTTGACCAGGTGATTCCGGATATCGGTGGGCCTGTGGGTGTCGCGGTGGACGTGGGAAGTCCGGCGGGGATGGTGCTGCCGCCGGTGGCCGGGGACGTGCCGGACGCGGTGGCGCTCGGTGTGGAGGGTGCTGCGGTATGAGTGACGGGGGCGGGTACCGAGCGGATACCGAGTCACTGGGTGAGATCACCAAGGGCATCAATCTGGCGATGGATGAGCTGAAGGAGCTCGGGTTCGACATCGATGCGAATCAGGGGCGGGGCTTCGGCCGTTTGGAGCTGGCAGGGCTGGAGTTGGGCGACGGACCCCTGCAGGAGATCTTCGCGGAGTTCTGCGACCGGTGGGGCTCGGGAGTACGCACCCTGATGCAGGACGCCAACAACTTCGCGGTCGGGCTCGGCCTGTCCGCCGGGATGTACCACGACCAGGAACGGTATGTCGCGAACACGTTCAAGACGGTGTGGAATCAGGTCGGCGGCAACCCGTACGCCTCTCAGGAGGAGATCGAGGGGCAGTCCGTGAAGGAGACGATGCTCATGGGCAACGCGGTCGGCCATGTGATGGACGCGGACTACAGCGGGGAGTCCTTCCTGGAGGCCGAGAAGGCGAAAAACGAAGCCGACGATCAGGTGGCGGAGGACTTCGAGACGTCGCCGTGGAACGGGTGGCAGGACGACACCGAATGGCAGTGGGACGGCGCGCCCGAACCCGAGCAGAAGCATACTCAGTTGACTGAGAGTGCGGTTCGCGCCGTGATGCCCGATTCGCGATGAGGTCTGGGTGAGGTGCCCTGCTCGGTGGGGTGGGCTGGTGCTCAGGGGCGGGGCTGGGTGAACAAGCCGGGCTCGGGCTCGGTGAGGATACCGCGGGTTACCAGGCGTTTCAGCTTGGAGCGGATGCCCTCGGTGTTCTTCGGCAGGATCGGAAGGTCGAGGGCCTCGCAGATGTCGCGGGCCCGCATCGGATGGCCGGTGTCGGCGAGGACCGTGAGGATCTGCTGGTAGGCGGGGTGTTCCGGCACCTCGGCGCGGGGTGGATCGTCGACCGGTGCCGGTGCCGGTGCCGGTGCCGGTGCGGGGAGGCTGAGGAGGGTCTTGCGGGTGATCTGCAGATTCTCGCTCTCGGTGTCGAACTCGCAGAGGCGGGCGGTGAGTTCGGCGATCTGGTCCCGGAGCCGTCCGGCCTGCTCGGAGACTTCGCTCATCCGGACCTCGACGTAGGCCAGTACGGCCTCGACCTGGAGGATCTCACTCACGCGCCCCTCCAGGAGGGGAGGGTGATGCCGGTGAGGCGGCGGGCCATGACCGACGTCATCGCCCAGAACACCCGCGAGCGGGAGGAGGCGAGCCGGTGTTCGTAGTCACGCACGAGACGGCGGTAGAACATCAAGATCCCGTTCGTCTGTTCCACGATCCACCGCTTGGCCTGCGGGACGAAGCCCTTCTCGGCCGGGTTGCGCTCGACGATCTCGACATCGATGCCGAGAGTCTTGCCGTGGTCGACGACGCTCTTCTTGAAGCCCTGGTCGACCAGGGCCTTGCGCACCGTGTCGGTCTGCGCGGCCACACCGTTCAGCAGGGCGATGCCGGCAGCGTTGTCGTGCGCGGACGCCGGCAGGGCGGCGGCCTCGACGACGAGGCCCAACACGTCCACGGCCAGGCATCTCTTCCTGCCCGGCACCTTTTTCGAAGCGTCCTTGCCCGTCGTGTCGGCCGGGACGCCGACGGCCGCGTGGATGCTCTGGGTGTCCAGGACCACCAGACTCGGGTCGGCTAATCGCTTCCGGCTCTCGCGCAGCTGCCAGCGCAGGAGGTCGTGAACGCTCTGGTCGGTGCCGTCGTCACGCCAGGCGGCGAAGTAGTAGTACGTCGCACTCTTCGGCGGCAGATCGTGCGGCAGGTACTCCCACTGACAGCCGGTGCGGTTCTGGTAGAGGATCGTGTTGACGATCTCCCGCATCGCGTATTTGCCCTGATGGCCGGTGGCCGAGGGGTGCTCGGCCTTCCAGGCGCTGATCACGGGCTCGATCAACTTCCACTGCTCGTCGGTGAGATCACTCGGGTACGGATTGCGACCACTCATCCCGCCACCCAAGCGAACCTCGAACGCCTGACCGGCAGAGATGCCCCAACGCCACCCCATCGAGCGACACCAAACCCGGCATTACAGTGCGAACCGCACTCTGAGATGGGTGAGCGCTGATGGGCCTCGACCTGCCTGGGATAGGCAGCGCGATCAAGAGCGGCACCGACAACTTCGTTGCCAAGGCCGAGGGCGCCCTCGACTCCGCCAAGGAGAGCGTCGGCGAGGCTACCAACCGGGTCACGGACAGGGTGGCCGACGGGTTGTCATCGGTGGGCGCCGACCGGATCGCCGAAGGTGTCCGGGACTACGGCGAAGGCATGAACAACCGCCTGGGGGGCGATGTCCCCGAGCGGCAGCTGGGCGAGAGCGAGGACCCCAAGGAACTCATCCACGGCAGCGCCCCGGCGATCGAGGCGCGGGCGTCCCACTTGGCTGACTTCGGCAAGGCGTTCGAGACGGTCGGCCAGGGGCTGCGCGGTCTGGACAGTGGTGCGTGGCAGGGCAAGGCCGGTGACGCGTTCCGGGAGAAGTTCGGGATGCAGCCGCCCGCGTGGTTGAAGGCGGCCGACTCGTGCGAGGAGGCCGGCAAGGCCCTGAAGGCGTACGGGGATGCCGTGAGCTGGGCCCAGGGGCAGGCGGTCGCCGCGATCGAGGCGTACAAGAGTGCTCAGCGGGCCAGTCAGAGCGCGGCGAAGGCGTACGACGCGCAGGTCGCCCAGTACAACGAGGCCGCCACTCAGTACAACAAGGTTGCCGCCACGGGCGGTGATCCCGGCCCCAAGCCGCCCCAGCCAGGCACGTTCCAGGACCCGGGCGAGGCGGGCCGCCGCGAGGCGCAGGAGATCCTCTCCGAAGCCCGGCGCCAGCGCACCGAGGCGGCACGCGCCGCGTACCTGCGCGTCAAGCAGGCTCTGGAGCACGCTCCGCAGAAGCAGGGGCTCAGCGACCGGCTCGTCGCCGACGCCAAGGACTACGTGGTGGCCATGGGCCCGAACGCCATCCACTTGTTGGGCGGCTTCGTCAAGGGTGCGGGCGACATGGTGGTGCTGGCACGCACGCTGAACCCGTTGGACCACTACAACCTCACCCACCCCGCCGAGTGGTCCAAGCAGCAGCATTTGCTGGGGACGAACCTCCTGGGCATGGTGGCCCATCCCGAGCGCATCCCGAAGGGGATCATCGGTTCGGGATGGTCAAGCGATCCTTTGGACGCCACCGGTGGGTTTCTGTCCAACCTGATCGGTAGCAAGGGGGTCGGCGGGGTAGTCAGGGGCGGGCTGAGGAGAGCACCGGGGAAGGGCAGAGAGCAAGCCGACGGGGGCCCGGACAAGAGTCAGGACCCGGACAAGTGCCGCTGCGAGGGCGACCCGGTCGACGTGGCATCGGGCCGGATGCTGCTGCCCGAGACAGACGTGTCCCTGCCCGCCGCGCTGCCCCTGACCTTCACCCGCAATTTCAAGTCCTCCTACCGCAACGGGTACTGGTTCGGGCCCGCCTGGGCATCCACCGCAGACGAACACCTGGAGATCGACGCCCAGGGCGTCGTCCACATCCGCCACGACGGCGCACTGCTCACCTACCCGCACCCCGCCCCCGGCATCTCGGTCATGCCTGACGCGGGCGACCCACACCCGCTGACCGTCGACCTGCAAGGCAACTACACGATCACCGACCCGGTAGCTGGCAGGGCCCGCCACTTCACCGCTCCGGGAGGCGACGGCAACGGCATCGCCCTCCTCTACGAGATAACCGACAAGTCGGGCCAGTACGTCACCTTCGACTACGACACCGACGGCACCCCCACCGGCATCGTGCACTCAGCCGGCTACCACCTGAAGATCACCACCGAGGGCGAGCGCATCACCGCCCTGCACCTGGCGGGCGCAGCCCCCGACGGCGGCGACCAGGAACTGGTCCGCTTCAGCTACGACACACACGGCCACCTCGCCACCGTGACCCGCTCGTCCGGCATCCCCACCCGGTTCACCAACGACGAGCAGGGCCGCATCACCGCCTGGACGGACACCAACAACTCCTCGTACAGATACGTCTACGACGACCAGCACCGCTGCACCTACCAGTCGGGCGAGGCCGGCCACCTGCGCAACACCTTCACCTACGACGACACCGACCCGGAAACCGGCCACAAGGTCACAACAGTCACCAACTCCCTCGGCCACACCAAGCGCTTCCTGGTCAACAGCCGCCTCCAAGTGGTCGCCGAAACCGGCCCGGACGGGGCGACGACCCGGCGCACGTATGACGAGCGAGACCGTCCTCTGACGATCACCGACCCGCTGGGCCGCACCACCAGCTACGGCTACGACGCCGCAGGCCGGATGGTGATGGCAGTCCGCCCGGATGGGGCGTACACCAGCGTCGGCTACAACGACCTCGGCCTGCCCGTTTCGATCGCAGGGCCGGACGGCTCGCGCCACAGCCAGGAATTCGACGCCTTCGCGAACCGGATCTCGGTGACGGACTCGGCCGGAGCGACGACCCGTTTCGCATACGACGACCTCGGCAACCTTGCCACGGTCACCGATGCCCTCGACGCGGCAACAGCGGTGCGCTCCAACGCGGCTGGCCTGCCGCTGCAGACCACCGACCCCCTGGGGGCGGTGACCCGCTATGAACGAAACGGGTTCGGCCGCCCGACCACCATCACCGACCCTCTGGATGCGGTCACTTCACTGGACTGGACGGTCGAGGGCAAGCTTTCACGACACACCTGCCCGGACGGGACCACCGAGTCGTGGACATACGACGGCGAGGGCAACTGCCTCAGCCACGCCGATGCCATGGGCGCGGTGTCCCACTTCGAGTACACCCACTTCGATCTGCTAGCAGCCCGCACCGGTCCGGATGGAGTGCGCTATACCTTCGAGTACGACACGGAGCTCAATCTCCGCAAGGTCACCAACCCGCAGGGGTTGGATTGGAGATACGAATACGACCCGGCGGGACGTCTCGTCGCCGAAGCGGACTTCGACTCCCGGGCTCTGTCGTACAAGTATGACGCGGCAGGTCAGCTGACGGCCCGGACCACTGCATCAGGCCAGACCATCCTCTACGAGCGCGATGTCCTCGGCCGCACGGCGAAAAAGGACGTAGCCGGATCGGTTATGACCTTCTCCTACGACGTGACGGGCAGCCTCGCCCAGGTGACCGGTCCAGATGCGGTCCTGGCCCGGCAACGGGACACCGCAGGCCGTTTGATATCCGAGACGGTCAACGACCGCACTCTGACCTTCTCGTACGACGTCCTGGGCCGGCGTACCAGCCGCACCACACCAACCGGCGCGACAAGCACCCGGACTTACGACGCAGCGGGTAACTGCACCGAACTGACGACCTCCGGCCGTAAGTTGTCGTTCGAACGCGACCTAGTCGGACAGGAAGTGGCCCGACACCTCGGCGGCGGCCTCATCCTGGAGCACACCTTCGGCACATTCGGACAACTGAGCAAACAGGAACTCGTCGGTCCGAACAGTCAGCTAAAACAGCGCCGCCGATACGCCTACAGGGCAGACGGCCATCTGACCGGCGTTGAAGACCAGCTGAACGGAAACCGCCGCTTCGAACTTGACTTGGTAGGCCGCGTCACCGCGGTACATGCGGCGGGCTGGACGGAGACGTACGCCTACGACGAGGCAGGCAATCAGACTGCAGCATCCTGGCCCGATGCCATGCCAGGGCAGGGAGCGACGGGCCCGCGCATCTACAAGGGCAGTCGAATCCGCTCGGCAGGTGGAGTCAACTTCGAACACGACAGCGCGGGGCGAATCATCCTGCGCCAAGAAACACGTCTGTCACACAGACGGGACACGTGGCGCTACACCTGGGACGCAGAGGACCGTCTGACCTCAGTCCTTACCCCAGACGGCGCGACATGGCGCTACCTGTACGACCCGCTGGGCCGCCGCATGGCAAAGCAGCGCTTGGCTGACGACCGCAACACGGTCGTCGAAGAGGTGAACTTCACCTGGGACGGCACTACTCTCGCCGAACAGGCTGCCGGAGAGGGTCTGTACGGTCTCCGGTGTAATTGATGATCAAGGAAGAGACATCAAGTGACTGACACCGTGACCGAGTGTGTGGCCGCCGGCGACCAGGCGGAGCCGTCGTTGGAGACCCCGACGGTCGAGCAGAAGCTCATTGACCAGCTCGTCGAGCAGGCCCGGAGCAAGGGGCTGCGGCTGACTGGCGAGGGCGGGCTGCTGCAGCAGTTGACCAAGACGGTTCTGGAGTCCGCCCTGGAGGGCGAGATCACCGACCATCTCGGCTACGACAAGCACGACCCGGCGGGCAAGGACGGTGGCAACAGCCGCAATGGCACCCGTTCCAAGACCGTGCTGACCGACATCGGCCCGGTCGAGATCGACGTTCCCCGCGACCGCGAGGGGTCCTTCGAGCCGGCCATCGTCAAGAAGCGGCAGCGCCGGCTGACCGGCGTCGACGAGATGGTGCTCTCGCTGTCCGCGAAGGGCCTCACACACGGGGAGATCTCCGCGCACCTGGCCGAGGTCTACGGCGCCAACGTGTCCAAGACGACCATCACCACGATCACCGACAAGGTGATGGACGGCATGGCGGAATGGCAGAACAGGCCGCTTGACCGCGTCTACCCCGTCGTCTTCATTGACGCTATCAACGTGAAGATTCGCGATGGCCAAGTAGCGAACAGGCCGATCTACGTGGCTCTGGCGGTCACTGCCGAAGGGCACCGGGACATCCTCGGGCTGTGGGCCGGCGACGGCGGCGAAGGCGCGAAACACTGGCTGCGGGTGCTGTCGGAACTGAAGAACAGAGGCGTCGAAGACGTCCTCATGCTGGTCTGCGACGGACTGAAGGGGCTGCCCAACGCGGTCGGCGAAGTCTGGCCCCGTACCGTTGTGCAAACGTGTGTGGTTCACCTCTTGCGGGCGTCGTTCAGGTACGCGGCCCGCCAGGACTGGGACAAAATCGCGAAGGCGTTGAAGCCGGTCTATACCGCGCCGAGCGAGGACGCGGCCACGACGCAGTTCCTGGAGTTCGCCGAGGTCTGGGGGAAGAAGTATCCGGCGATCGTCCGTCTCTGGGAGTCGAGTTGGGCAGAGTTCACGCCTTTCCTCCAGTTTGATGCGGAAATACGTCGCATTGTGTGCACGACCAACAGCATCGAGAGCGTCAACGCCCGCATCCGCAAGGCCGTCCGCTCCCGCGGGCACTTCCCCACGGAGCAGGCCGCCCTCAAATGCGTCTACATGGCCGTCATGAGCCTCGACCCCACCGGCGCCGGCCGCAAACGCTGGACTATGCGCTGGAAGGGTGCGATGAACGCCTTCGACATTGCCTTCGACGGCCGCCTCACTGCAGGTCAACTCTAGCCACACCAAACCCAGTTACACCTTTGACTGGACAGACCCGCCGGAGACCTCACCCTCACCTGGGAGCAATGGTCATGAGTTAACGCTCCAGGTGCGAGGATCTTTGGGTGGAGCGAGTTGAGGGTGCGGTCGCAGGGCGGCTGACGGATGACGTGTCGATCGGGCTGCTGGCGACGGTGTTTCCGGAGGAGGCGGTGCAGGCCGCGGTGGACGAAGCTGGGGCGCGTGAGGAGCGGACCCGTTCGTTGCCATCGAAGTTGATGATGTATCTGGCTATGGCGTTGTGGCTGGAGCCGGGCAAGGGGTATGTGCGCACGCTGCGGGGCTTGCTGGAGGGGCTGCGGTGGTCGCGGGGTGGCTGGGACGGTTACCGGGTGCCCAGCGACGGGGCGATCTCTCTGGCCCGCTACCGGCTGGGGGAGGCACCGCTGCGGAACCTGTTCGACGAGGTCGCCGCACCCGTCGCGGATGAGCGGATGCCGGGGGCGTTCTGGCGGGGTCTGCGGCTGATGGCGGTGGACGGGACGGTCTTCGACCTGCCCTCCGGCCGGCACAACGAGGCCGCCTTCGGCGTGCCGTCCGGCGGTAGCCGTCCGCAGGCCCGCCTGGTGGCGCTGGCGGAGTGCGGCACCCTGGCCCTGGCCGGGGCGGCTTTCGACTCCATCGAGGTCGGCGAACGGGCCCTGTTCGAGCGCCTGCTGGACCGGCTGGGTCCGGGCATGCTGCTGCTGGCCGACCGGGGCTTTCCGTCCTACGACCTGTACACGGCCGCCGCCGCGACGGGTACCGAACTGCTGTGGCGCGTCTCAGCCTCCTTCGCCCTGCCCGTCAGGAAACGCCTGGCCGACGGCACCTACCTTTCCGAGCTGCGCGGTACCAGGCGCTCGGAGCGTGTGCCGGTGCGGGTCATCGAGTACAGCGTGGCCGACGACGACGGGGTCAGCGAGGTGTTCTGCCTGATCACCACCCTGCTGGACCCCGAGGCAGCCCCGGCACTCGAACTGGCCCGCAACTACGCGGAAAGGTGGTCGGTGGAAGTCCTGTTCAAGCTGGTCAAGGTCGACCTGCGGACCAGTGGCGGCGTCCTGCGTTCGGGTAAACCCGAGGGCGTACGCCAGGAGTTGTGGGCCCTGCTCTGCGTCTACCAGGCCCTGCGCACTCTGATCACGAAGGCCGCCGTGATCGCGGGTGTCGACCCGGCCCGCATCAGCTTCCCGCCCGTCCTGGACGCCGTCAAAAGCTCCGTGCGGACGGCCTTTTCCCCCTGACCTCCTCGCGAAGGCCCTGCGCTTCTTCATAGCCGACCTCCCCCGACATGCTCATCCGCGAACGCCCCAAGCGCACCGCGCCCCGAACCACGAAGCGCCCCCATCTGAGCTACCGAACCCGCAGCTCAACCGACCCTGGAACCCGCCACGTCACCCGCACCATCGTGCTCCACCAGCTGACGCCCGATCCGGATTAACTCATGGTCATTGCACCTGGGACCACGACGGCCTGCGCCCCTTGGCCCAAACAGAGCGCAAAAGCCTGTCGGACGCCGAAGTCGAAATACGCTTCTACAATATCGTCACCGACCTCGTAGGCACCCCTACGGAACTTGTCGACGAGCAGGGCGACATCGCCTGGCACGCCCGCCCCACACTGTGGGGAATCACAGCATGGAACCGCTCAGCGAAGGCATACACTCCGCTGCGATTCCCCGGTCAGTACTACGACCCCGAAACAGGTCTGAACTACAATTACTTCCGCTACTACGACCCCGAGACGGCCCGATATCTCACCTCTGACCCTCTCGGCCTGCGCGCTGCACCCAACTCAAGTACCTATGTCAACAACCCGCACACCTGGTGCGATCCCCTAGGACTCGCAGCGTGTCACGGCGGCGGAGCGTTCCGCCGAGTCCGCAACGACACCGACTTCTATACCGAATGGGCCGACGACGCTTATGGCTCAATCCGTGCAGCCGATGACATCAGAGAAGTCTCTGCCACGGCAGCAGAGCACGGATTCAGCAGATCTGACATTGGCCAAATAAAACAACACCTCTTCCACGAAGAGCACCTCCTGGACAGCTACGGAGATACATACACGGCCAGGTTCGATGCGAACCCGCGCATTGCCGAAGCCTGGGGGCGACTCGGACAGGGCGGCGCTCACCCCGCAGACATCGATCTACTGCGGCATGAATTGTACGAGTCAAACAAAATGCGAGAGACTGGAAACCCAAGTTACAAGGACGCACACCAAGCTACGCTAGACGCTGGGTATACATGGGATCCGGATGCGGCGGCCAGAGATGGTTACGGCAGGAAGCCATCAATAGATGAGGAGTAATAATGACCCACGCATTCCACCTTCTGCTGACGCAGAGCGAAGACTCACGACATCTGTACCGATGCCGCTATGATAACGATCGTGAAGCATTTCTGGTTCTCGATGAAGAATTGCGCACGGTGCGTCCGGCTAACGGAAACGGGGAAGCGTCAGGGGATCTTGAATTGTTTCTAAGTGACGGAAACGTACACGGATCAACATCGGATGACATGAATCGGGAGGACTTTGCAATGTCCGCCTCCCATTTGGCTTATCAGTGGAAGAAGGGAGGCTTCCCGCCTCGAGAAGTGCGCAAATTCTTCAGCTAAAGTTGGGGGAACACCGTGAACCCCTCCCTGGCCCAATGACCATGAGTTAATCCGGATCGGGCGTCAGCTGGTGGAGCACGATGGTGCGGGTGACGTGGCGGGTTCCAGGGTCGGTTGAGCTGCGGGTTCGGTAGCTCAGATGGGGGCGCTTCGTGGTTCGGGGCGCGGTGCGCTTGGGGCGTTCGCGGATGAGCATGTCGGGGGAGGTCGGCTATGAAGAAGCGCAGGGCCTTCGCGAGGAGGTCAGGGGGAAAAGGCCGTCCGCACGGAGCTTTTGACGGCGTCCAGGACGGGCGGGAAGCTGATGCGGGCCGGGTCGACACCCGCGATCACGGCGGCCTTCGTGATCAGAGTGCGCAGGGCCTGGTAGACGCAGAGCAGGGCCCACAACTCCTGGCGTACGCCCTCGGGTTTACCCGAACGCAGGACGCCGCCACTGGTCCGCAGGTCGACCTTGACCAGCTTGAACAGGACTTCCACCGACCACCTTTCCGCGTAGTTGCGGGCCAGTTCGAGTGCCGGGGCTGCCTCGGGGTCCAGCAGGGTGGTGATCAGGCAGAACACCTCGCTGACCCCGTCGTCGTCGGCCACGCTGTACTCGATGACCCGCACCGGCACACGCTCCGAGCGCCTGGTACCGCGCAGCTCGGAAAGGTAGGTGCCGTCGGCCAGGCGTTTCCTGACGGGCAGGGCGAAGGAGGCTGAGACGCGCCACAGCAGTTCGGTACCCGTCGCGGCGGCGGCCGTGTACAGGTCGTAGGACGGAAAGCCCCGGTCGGCCAGCAGCAGCATGCCCGGACCCAGCCGGTCCAGCAGGCGCTCGAACAGGGCCCGTTCGCCGACCTCGATGGAGTCGAAAGCCGCCCCGGCCAGGGCCAGGGTGCCGCACTCCGCCAGCGCCACCAGGCGGGCCTGCGGACGGCTACCGCCGGACGGCACGCCGAAGGCGGCCTCGTTGTGCCGGCCGGAGGGCAGGTCGAAGACCGTCCCGTCCACCGCCATCAGCCGCAGACCCCGCCAGAACGCCCCCGGCATCCGCTCATCCGCGACGGGTGCGGCGACCTCGTCGAACAGGTTCCGCAGCGGTGCCTCCCCCAGCCGGTAGCGGGCCAGAGAGATCGCCCCGTCGCTGGGCACCCGGTAACCGTCCCAGCCACCCCGCGACCACCGCAGCCCCTCCAGCAAGCCCCGCAGCGTGCGCACATACCCCTTGCCCGGCTCCAGCCACAACGCCATAGCCAGATACATCATCAACTTCGATGGCAACGAACGGGTCCGCTCCTCACGCGCCCCAGCTTCGTCCACCGCGGCCTGCACCGCCTCCTCCGGAAACACCGTCGCCAGCAGCCCGATCGACACGTCATCCGTCAGCCGCCCTGCGACCGCACCCTCAACTCGCTCCACCCAAAGATCCTCGCACCTGGAGCGTTAACTCATGACCATTGCTCCCTGGCCCGACTCATGCAACTGATTCCCCCGCCCGGCGAGCGGCGAGAGAAGGACTGGACGACAGTCGAGCTGGCCCTTGGTATGCCGCTGCCCCCTGACTACAAAGAGCTGATTCACGCCTACGGAGGCAGCAACTGGGACGACTGCCTGTACCTCCTTGAGCCGGACTGCCCGAACGACAACTACGACCTCATTGAATGGGAGGACCAGCAGACTGAAGCCATCGAAGGGCTTTGGGAATTCGAGAAGAAGCCGGAAGAACTTGAAGACGCGGGTACCCGGGTCGTCCCCTGGGCAACCACTGACAACGGTGAATGCCTATACTGGCTCGTTCGAGAAGACACTGACCCGGCAGAGTGGACCATCTTGGTGAACGAAGCGCGCGGTGAACGCTGGGAGCACCACCACGCCACCGCCACACAGTTCCTGGCGAATGTCCTCAGTGGCGACCTGCGCTCCAGCTTCCTGTCCTCTCGCTTCCCTCTGAGCGCCCATGAGTTCCGTCGGTTGTAGCCAGTCTGATGCCCTGACTGCCGGGGACCGGAGGGTTCGGCTCGGGGGCATCGCGGAGACCGCCTCGTGCCTACCGATTCCGTAGCGGCTGGAATGGGGGGTTGCGACGGTTCTTGCCGAGCCGTCCCGCGAATGTGTGGCCTCGCTGCTTGTAGTGGCAACGGCGGGCGCGTGCTTGATGGTGGCGACGCCAGTGGGAGCACATCATCGCGTGGTCGCGTCCGGAGCACGGCGGCGGGTCCGGTTGCCGACAGGCGGGGAATCTCAGCCGGTGTGACGATTCGGCCGTTCGTGATGGGTGAGTACTCGGCCTCCGATCGTGGACGACGACTGGTCCCCTGGCCGGAGCGGTCGCCGGGGTTCGCGTCCGGTGGTGCACCGGCTCCGCCTGCAGGGGATCCTCTACATGCTCTACAACGACATGGCTTGGCAACTCCTTGCGCCCGAGCTGCGGTTCAGCTCGGGCAGACCTGCTGGCGTGGGTTGGCGGGCGGTGGCCCGTAGTCACGTGTCGCGCAGCTCGCACCAGACCGTCTTGCTGTCGGGCCCCTGGCTCACGCCCCAGCGCAGCGATACGGCGCCGAGTATGGCCAGGCCCCTGCCCGACTCGTCGCTGTCGGCCGCGTGGCGCAGTACGGGCCACACGCGCGGGTCGGGGTCAGTGACTTCGACGCGGGTGCGGCCGTCGGGGGTGCGGGTGATGTGGACGGTGACCGGCGTGCCCTCACCTAGGTGCGTGATCACGTTGCTCAGCAGCTCGCTGACGCAGAGCTGGAGATCGGGGCAGGGTTGCCGTACGTGCTGCCGCAGGCTGTGGCGGAGTACGGGTACCGCCTTCGGGACGGCGAGCAGCTCGGCGGTGAACGGCTTCACCGGTCCACCTCCGCCGTCGCTTTACAGAGGGCGGAGGTCAGTGCGCGGGCGGTGGCCAGGTTGCAGTTGCCGAGGAGGACCAGCGGCGGGCTGCCGAAGTCTCTGCCGAGGGAGGGGAGGGTGATGCCGTGAGCGGTGAGTGCGGCGCGGAGTTCTTGGACGGTGGTCTGGGCTTCGAGGTCCATGGCGGGTACGCCCTTCCGTTGCTTGCTGTGACGAAGTAGTCACACGCTGACGCATCGCGGCGTACGGTGGAAGGGTTTCGGGCTCCACAGCGCACAGTGTGGAAGGTGGTCAACGGTGGCGGCACGCAAGGACATCGACGGCTCGGCGAGCGTCCCCGCCTTCTACGGCAAGGAGTTGCGCTGGAAACGCGAGGAAGCGGGCCGCACGCTTCAGGAGACGGTCGAGGGCAGCTTCTACGCGCCGAGCTATCTGAGCGAGATCGAGCGCGGTACGCGGCGAATGCCGCTGGATCTGGCGTGCCACGTGGATCGCGCCCTGGGGACGGACGGGTTCTTCGAGCGCCGCTGCGAGGACGTACGCAAGGCGAGGCGGAGCGTTCACGCCGAGTACTTCGTGGATGTAGTCGCGCTGGAAGGTCATGCTCGGGAGATCGAGGAGTGGAGCCCCTCGTTGATTCCTGGCCCTCTGCAACTGGAGCCGTACATCGAAGCAGTTGTCCACGCCGCTTGCCCACTTGACCACGAGTACGCGGTTGCAGCAAAGGTGGCTGCACGGCGAGAGCGGGCGTGGGTCTTCGAGGAACCGGATGGGCCCGCGTCCTGGGTCGTGCTCCACGAGTCGATCCTGCTCCAGCCGATCGTTGGGCCTAACGACATGGCGGAGCAGCTCGCCCATGTAGCTGCTGTTGCTCGGCGCCGGCGATTCATTCCACAGATCCTTCCGTGGAACGCCGGCGCCCATCCGTTCATGATGGGAACAACGTGGCTCATGACCTTTGGCGGTGCCCCGCCACTCATGTACACCGAGGGCATGTACAGCGGCCAGATCATTGATGAGCCGGAGATCGTGGGTCAGTACGCGAAGGCCTACGATCGGCTCAGAGCTGCGGCACTGCCGCCTGAGGTGTCCCTGCGAATGATCGAAGCGGCAGCGGAGGACTATCGAAATGGCAAATCTCCACGTGGATTTGAGCGCGGCCTGCTGGCGTAGCAGCAGCTACAGCAACGCCCCAGAGGGACTTTGTGTCGAGATCGCCGAGGCGTTCCCCGGCGCCGCGCACTGGCGCAAGAGCAGCCAAAGCAACACATCGGGTGGCGACTGCGTCGAGGTAGCCGACGACATCCCCGGCGTCGTCCCCGTCCGGGACTCCAAGATCCCGGACGGCCCCGCCCTCGTCCTCCCCGCCCGCGCCTGGGTCCCCTTCGTCGCCGCACTCAAGGCCACCGGTCGGCTGGACGGCTGAGCGCGGGTCCCCCGTACTCAGTACTCTTACGCCCATGTACGGCTACGACCAGAATCAGGGTGGACAGCAGCAGCAGTACGCGCCGCCGCAGCCTCCGCCCCAGGGCGGCTACGGGGAGCAGCCGCTCTACCCGGAGCCGTCGCCGCCCTCGCTCGCCGACGGGGTGCGCGCCTTCACCACCGGGTCGCTGTCCGCCGAGGACTTCCAGCAGATCTTCGCCACGTCGAGGGTCTACTGCCCGCGCGGTGACAACCCCGGATTCCTCGCGCTGCACAACACCCAGCAGCCGGTGATCCCGATGTTCACCTCGCTCAAGGAGCTGCGGAAGTACGCCGGCAAGGAGTCGAAGTACTTCGTGATCACCGGCGCCGAGGTGATCGACCTGCTGCCGACCGGGTACGGCTTCGTCCTCGACATGGAGGGCGAGCACCGGATGGTCTTCGACGCGAAGGCCGTGGAGCAGATGGTCGACTTCGCGATGCGCCGGATGTACGGCTGAGCAGGCGTTCACCGGTTACGCATCGGGCAGCGCCGGGGGCCACAGGGCAGGGGTCGTCGCCGCACGCAGAACCTTCACCGTCCCCGCAGTTGGTGCCCGGGGGGCCACCTCGATGGGTGGATGTCGGTGTGATGTCATAGCGTGCTCACGCCAAGCAATCGCGACGTCACGGGGGAACTTCCGCATGACCTACCCGCCGCAGCAGGGCCCCGGCCCGTACGGCCAGCCCTACCCGCAGGGGCAGCAGCCGCCGCAGCAGCACCCGCAGCAGGGCTATCCGCCCCAGCCGGGTTACGGGTACCCGCAGCCGCAGCAGCCGTACCCGCCCCAGCAGCAGTGGAACGCTCCGCCGGCCCCTACCCCGCCGTCCCGTGGCGGCGGCCCGGGTGCCAAGAAGATCTTCCAGATCGTGGCCGGCGTGGTCGTCGCCATCATGTGCGTGGTCGGCTACTTCGCAAGTCAGAACGATGCCGACCACGCCGAGGCCGGCGACTGCCTCAAGAACAACGGCACCACGGTGAGCCCCGACCTCCAGGTGGTGGAGTGCGGGGGCGCCGACGCCAAGTACAAGGTGGTCGAGGTGCTATCCGACACGCTGGAGACCTCGAAGTGCGAGGGCAAGTCGGACATCGGCTACCAGGAGCAGCAGGCCGGCCGGCGCAGCTCGGGCAAGCAGTTCGTGCTCTGCATCGACGAGATCAAGAAGTAGGGGCCGGCGGCGCGCGAGAAGCGCGCCCGCTGCCGGAGACGCCCGGGGGGAATGCCTCCCGGGCGTCTTTCGTTGCGACTGGCAAGAAGTTCGACATTCAACTAAACTTGTCGTACAAGGAGGCCCGCCATGCCCGCAGTAACCGTCGAGAACCCGCTGGCCCTGCCGAAGGTCGCCGCCCCTACCGACGCCGTATCGCGTCCCGTGCTCGCCGTCACGACCGCCCCGGCCGGCTTCGAGGGTGAGGGGTTCCCGGTGCGCAGGGCCTTCGCCGGCATCAACTACGCCTACCTCGACCCGTTCATCATGATGGACCAGATGGGCGAGGTGGACTACAGCCCCGGGGAGCCGAAGGGCACCCCCTGGCACCCCCATCGCGGCTTCGAGACCGTCACGTACCTGATCGACGGAACGTTCGAGCACCAGGACAGCAACGGCGGCGGCGGCACCATCCGAAACGGCGACACCCAGTGGATGACGGCCGGCTCCGGCCTGCTGCACATCGAGGCGCCGCCGGAGTCGCTGGTCATGTCGGGCGGCCTCTTCCACGGCCTTCAGCTATGGGTCAACCTGCCGGCCGCCGACAAGATGATGGCCCCCCGCTACCAGGACATCCGCGGCGGCCAGGTGCAGCTGCTGACCTCGCCCGACGGCGGCGCGCTGCTGCGGGTCATCGCGGGAGAGCTGGACGGCCACCAGGGCCCCGGCATCACGCACACCCCGATCCGGATGATCCACGCGACGCTCCGCCCCGGCGCCGAGGTCACCCTGCCCTGGCGCGAGGACTTCAACGGACTGGCGTACGTCCTGGCCGGGCGCGGCACAGTCGGAGGCGACCGGCGGCCCGTCCGCCTCGGACAGACCGCCGTGTTCGGCGACGGCGGGTCGCTGACCGTGCGCGCCGACGAGCGGCAGGACGGCAACACCCCGGACCTGGAGGTCGTCCTGCTCGGCGGCCGCCCGATCCGCGAGCCGATGGCGCACTACGGCCCGTTCGTCATGAACACCGAGGGCGAACTGAAGCGCGCCTTCGAGGACTTCCAGCGAGGCCGCCTCGGCACCGTCCCTGCCGTCCACGGCATGGGCGCCTAGGGTCCACGAACGGTCCACCGACGAAGTCCACGGCATGGGCACCCAGGGCGGCGTCCCACGGCCCAGGTGACGGCCCGTCACCCGGGCGGACCGCCCCACCGGGCCGCCGTACGCCGCCCATGATCCGCTGGGGCGGTGCAGACGACGCCCACGCTCCTCCCCGAGTCCGCGCGCCGGGTCGCCGCCTGGTGTGCGGTGGCGCTGCTCGTCACCGGGGTCTTCGCCGTCGGGGTCTGGCTGTGCGTCACCTTGAAGACCGCTGTGACACCCGTGCTGCTCGCCATCCTCGGGACGGCCCTGCTCGGCCCCCTGCACCGGCGGCTCGTCCGCATGGGGCTGAACCGGTCCCTCGCCGCCGGACTGACGTGCGTCGCGGTGGTCGCCGTCGTCGGAGGCGCGACGTACATCGTCGTGCACGCGCTCGTGGAGACGGGTGACCAGATCCTCGCCTCGCTGCGGCAGGCCGCCAGGAGCCTGACCGAGCACCTCGGGGCGGCCGGCACCTCACTGGACGACCTGGCCACCAACGCCAAGGAGTTGCTCGGCAAGTTCGGCGGGACGGCGGCCTCCGGGCTCATCACCGGTCTCAGCGTCGTCGTCGAGATGATCGCGATCGCCGTCCTCGCCCTGCTGCTGATCTTCTTCTTCCTCCGCGACTCGGACCGGGCCACGGACACCCTGCGGTCCCTGGTGCCCGGCTCGACCGGCGACATGGCCGAGGCGATGGGCCGCCGCGCCTTCGAGGCCGTCGAGGGGTTCATGCGCGGTACGACGTTCATCGCGCTGATCGACGCGCTCGTCATCACCGTCGGGCTGCTGATCCTTCGGGTGCCGGGCGCGGTCGGGCTCGGTGCGCTGGTCTTCGTCGGCGCGTACATCCCCTACCTGGGGGCCTTCATCTCCGGCGCCGTCGCGGTGCTGGTCGCGCTCGCCGACCGGGGATTCGTGATCGGGCTGTGGGCGCTGGGGGTCGTGCTGGCCGTACAGGTGCTGGAGGGGCACGTACTGCAGCCGGTGATCCAGAGCCGCACCGTCCAGATGCACCCCGCCGTCGTCATACTGGCGATCACCGCGGGGGCGTCGGTCGCCGGCATCCTCGGGATGCTCCTCGCGGTGCCCGTGACGGCGGCCGCCTTCGGGGTGGCCGGGGAGCTGCGCAGGCACTACGAGAAGCCGCCGGCCCCGGACCCAGACCCGGACCCGGACTCCGGCCCGGACCCAGGCCCGGACCCGTCCTCGTAGAGCTCGAACCAGATCGACTTGCCCGCGCCCCTCGGGTCCACGCCCCACGCGTCGGCGAGCATCTCCATCAGGATCAGCCCGCGCCCGTTGGACGCCATCTCCCCCGGGCTGCGTCTGTGGGGCAGTTCGGCGCTGGCGTCCGCCACCTCCACCCGCAGCCGCCGGGTGCCCGCCAGGCCCGTCGCCTCGGCGGTCAGCAGCGCGTCGCCTTCGGTGTGGACCAGGACGTTGGTGACCATCTCCGAGACCATCAGCACCGCCGAGTCGAGCTGATCGGCGTCGGTCCAGTCGTGCAGCAGGTCCCTCAGCTGCTGGCGGGCGACGGCGGTACGTTCCGGCTCGGCCTGCGCCACGGTCAGCGCCGTACGCCGCACCGGGGCGTGCGGCGCCGCCGCCGAGCCGGGGCCGCACCCGCAGCCGGCGCCCTCACGGCACAGCAGCAGCAGGGCGATGTCGTCCTCGCGGCGGTCCGCGAGCGGGCCGGTCGTGTAGTGCGAGGAGGGGCCGTGCACGCCGGCCACCAACGCGTCGGCCAGAGCCTCCAGGCTCTCGCCGTCGTGCTGCTCCATGATCGTGCGCAGCCGCGTCCAGCCGGTGTCCAGGTCGTGGCCGCCGGTCTCGATGAGGCCGTCCGTACAGATCATGATCGTTTCGCCCGGTTCGAGGGTCAGGCGCGTCGTCGGGTAGTCCGTGTCCGGGTCGATGCCCAGCGGCAGCCCGCCCGCTGTCGGCCGTACCAGCACCGTCCCGTCGCCGAGCCGCACCGCCGGGTCGGGGTGTCCGGCGCGGGCGATGTGGAGGACGCCGGTGACCGGGTCGGCCTCGATGTACAGGCAGGTCGCGAAGCGGGGGGAGGCGTGGTCGTCGTCGGCGCGGGTGCCCGGGACCCGCGCGTCCGCCACCACGTCCGCTCCCGCCCCCGGACCCGCTCCGGGAAAGTCGTGCAGCCCGTGCAGGAAGCGGGAGGCGCGCGAGAGCACCGCGTCCGGCCGGTGGCCCTCGGAGGCGTACGCGCGCAGGGCGATCCGCAGCTGGCCCATGAGCCCGGCAGCCCGTACGTCATGGCCCTGTACGTCCCCGATGACCAGGGCTATCCGCCCGCTGGGCAGCGGGATCATGTCGTACCAGTCGCCGCCGACCTGCAGTCCGCCGCCGGTCGGCACATACCGTGCGGCCACCGTCATGCCGGGGATCTCCGGGCCCAGCGTCGGCATCATCGACCGCTGGAGGCCCCGGGACAGCTCGCGCTCGCTCTCGGCGACCGAGGCCCGCTCCAGGGCCTGCGCGAGCATCCTGGCGACCGTCGTCAGCACCGAACGCTCGTCGGGGGTGAACGCCACCGGGTGCGCGAAACCGGCCGTCCAGGCGCCCATCGTGCGCCCTGCCACGGTCAGCGGGACGTAGGCCCATGACCGGCGCGTACGGCGCGTACGGCGCGTACGGTGCGGGTCGGGCGTGCCGTACGGGTCGGGCGTGCCGTGTGCGCCGTTCGTGCCGGGCATGCCGGGCGAGCGGGAGCCGGGCTCGGAGGGCGGCAGCGCGCTACCCGGCAGGCCGGCCGGGTAGCGGCGGCGGTACTCCTCGGGCGAGGGCAGATAGACGGCCCGCCCGGTCCTTACGACCTCGGACGCCGGATGGTCCGTGTCCAGCAGCATGTCGCCGGGCGGCCCCTCCTCGCCCGACCCGTACCCGTGGTGCCCCAGGACCTTGATCCGCCCGCCCGACGAGCCGAAGACCGCGAGGCTGTCCGGCGAGAAGCCGGGCATCGACAGCGAGGCGGCGACCCGCAGCACCTCGGCCGTCGACCGGGCCTCGGCGAGCGCCCGCCCCGCGTCCAGCAGGAACGCCTCCCTGGAGCGGCGCCAGTCCCCGGTGATCGGGGTGTGCGCGGCGTCGCCCGGACGGGGCTCGGCGATCTCCTGGAGGGTGCCGAACAGCAGGTAGCCGCCGCCTTGGGCGACCGGCTTGGACCGGGTGCGTACGGTCCTCAGCACCCGCCCGTCCCCGTCGGTGATTCGGAGCCTGGCCTCGGCGAGCGTGCCCTCGGCGGCCGCGAGACTCACGACGCCGTTGACCTCGTTCCAGTCCACGGGATGGAAACGCGAACGCACCGCGGACTCGCTCAGCGTCGCCGGCTCGGCCGGCAGGCCCAGCAGCCGGGCGGCCTCGGCGTCGAGCGTCACGATCCCCAAGGCGTTGTCCCAGTGCCACAGGCCGGTCGCGGTGGCGGCCAGGATCTCCTCGGTGCGCATTCACTCATCCTTACAGGTCGCGGGCGGGCCAGAAAAAGGGGATCCGCCGGGCGGTAACCTGGGGTGGCTGTGACAACCCCGAATCCCGAAGGCTGGATGAACGACGATGCATCGGTACAGGTCCCACACCTGCGGCGAGCTCCGCGCCTCTGACGTCGACACAGACGTCCGGCTGAGTGGCTGGCTGCACAACCGTCGAGACCTGGGCGGCATCCTCTTCGTCGATCTGCGGGACCACTACGGTCTGGTGCAGCTTGTGGCCCGCCCCGGCACCCCCGCCAACGAGGCCCTGAGCTCCATCACCAAGGAGACCGTAGTCCGGATCGACGGCCGGGTCACGGCGCGCGGCGCGGACAACGTCAACCCCGAGCTGCCGACCGGTGACATCGAGGTCGAGGTCACCGAGGTCGAGGTGCTCGGCGCCGCGAACCCGCTGCCCTTCACGATCAACACCGAGGACGGCGTCAACGAGGAGCGGCGCCTGGAGTACCGCTTCCTCGACCTGCGCCGCGAGCGCATGCACCGCAACATCATGCTGCGGTCCTCGGTCATCGCGTCGATCCGCTCCAAGATGGTCGCCCTGGGCTTCAACGAGATGGCCACCCCGATCCTGACGGCGACCTCCCCCGAGGGCGCCCGCGACTTCGTCGTCCCCTCCCGCCTGAACCCGGGCAAGTTCTACGCGCTGCCGCAGGCCCCGCAGCAGTTCAAGCAGCTGCTGATGATCTCGGGCTTCGACCGCTACTTCCAGATCGCGCCGTGCTTCCGCGACGAGGACGCCCGCGCGGACCGCTCGCCGGGCGAGTTCTACCAGCTCGACGTCGAGATGAGCTTCGTCGAGCAGGAGGACGTGTTCGGGCCGATCGAGAAGCTGATGACCGAGCTTTTCGAGGAGTTCGGCAAGGGCCGCCCGGTCACCTCCCCCTTCCCGCGGATCCCGTTCCGCGAGTCCATGCTGAAGTACGGCAACGACAAGCCGGACCTGCGCGCCAAGCTGGAGCTCGTCGACGTCTCCGACGTCTTCGCGGAATCCGGTTTCAAGGCCTTCGCCGGCAAGCACGTCCGCGCCCTGCCGGTGCCGGACACCGCCGCGCAGTCCCGCAAGTTCTTCGACGGCCTCGGTGAGTACGCCGTCGAGCACGGCGCCAAGGGCCTCGCCTGGGTGCGCGTCGGCGACGAGGGCGCGCTGGCCGGCCCGATCGCCAAGTTCCTCACCGAGGACGACGTCAAGGCCCTCACCGACCGCCTCGGCCTGGAGCCCGGACACGCCGTGTTCTTCGGCGCGGGCGAGTTCGAAGAGGTCTCGAAGATCATGGCGGCGGTCCGCGTGGAGGCCGCCAAGCGCGCCGGGCACTTCGAGGAGGACGTGTTCCGGTTCTGCTGGATCGTCGACTTCCCGATGTACGAGAAGGACGCGGAGACGGGCCGTGTCGACTTCTCGCACAACCCCTTCTCGATGCCCCAGGGCGGCATGGCCGACCTGGAGGAGAAGGACCCGCTGGACATCCTGGCGTACCAGTACGACATCGTCTGCAACGGCATCGAGCTGTCCTCCGGCGCCATCCGCAACCACGAGCCCGAGCTGATGCTCCGCGCGTTCGAGATCGCCGGTTACGACCGCGACACGGTGGAGCACGAGTTCGCCGGCATGCTCCGCGCGTTCCGGCTCGGCGCCCCGCCGCACGGCGGCATCGCCCCGGGCGTGGACCGCATCGTGATGCTGCTCGCCGACGAGCCGAACATCCGCGAGACGATCGCCTTCCCGCTCAACCAGAACGCCCAGGACCTCATGATGGGCGCTCCGACCACCCTGGACGAGACCCGCCTGCGCGAACTCAACATCCAGCTGCGCAAGCCGGCCACGGAGAAGTAACCGGGACCGCCGAAGCAACCGCTGTACGCCAGAAGGGGCCGCGATCCGCGCGGCCCCTTCTGCGTTCCCGCTGCTCAGACCGGTCGGTCTCAGTCGTTGGCCGCCTCCAGGGCGGCGCCCGGGTCGGTTTCCAGGCCCTCGGAGGCGTCAATGAACGCGGACTCCGCCTCCGTCTGCCGCTGGCTCGGGATCTCCGACAGCAGGCGGCTCGCCATCAGGGCGCGGCGCTCGTCGGCCTTGGCGCACAGGGCGAGGGCGGCCGCGTTGAAGCGGACCAGGGAGGGCGGGTCGGAGGGGCCGAGCAGGTGCTCCTTCAGCGTGGCGCGGGCCGCGATGTAGGGGTCCTTCTCCGGGTGGCGTACGGACTCCAGGAGTTCCGCGACGCCGGAGCCCTCAGGCGCCAGGACGGCGGCGGCCCTCACGGTCGGGAAGCCGGCCCTGAACTCCGCCTCCGTCATGCCGCTGGTGTTGGCCACGGCGTACGGCTTCTCGCTGTCCAGGTAGTCCGACACGACGCTCGACACATCGCTGATCAACAGGTCGGCCTGGTTGAAGCAGCCGTAGATGCCGGGGCGGGGGGTGACGATGATCTGGTGCTCCCAGGCGGGCAACGACGTCCAGTAGGCCGCCTCCCACGCCTCGGTGGCCGCCGCGACGACCGCCTCGCGGTCGCCCTCCGGCGCGCCCTGGAGCATCATCCGCTCCAGCTCGTCCGCGCCGGTCCGGAAGGCGGTGCTGGTGAGCAGGTCCAGCTCCGCGGTACGGCGGGCCAGCTCGGCGGCGGCCTCGGGGCCCGGCCGGGGGCCGGATCGCCGGGCGGCGGCGTCGGCGATCAGGGCCTGGATGCGCAGGTTTGCGGCCCCGGCCTCCGGGTCGACCGAACCGGTCATCGGGTGCGGCTTGTAGAGCAGCCGTACGCCGTCGTCCGCGAGCAGCTCACGGACGATGTTCTCGCCGGCCAGCACGACCGAGGTGTTGCCCGGGTTGCCGTCCCAGCCCTCCCAGGTGGGGGCGTACAGCACCGTGGTGTACGGGCCCGCGGGCGGACCCGCGTACGGCTGGATCGGGGCCAGCTGAGGGCGGCCCACCTCGACCACGTCCTGGTCGGCGACGCCTATCTCGGCGAGCTGGTAGCGCTCACGCGCCGCCGGGCCGGCCACCCAGACCTCGTCGTACGCCTTGGCGTACGGGTTGCAGCTGGACAGCTTGTCGCTCTCGCCGTGATTGGTGAAGGCGTGCTTGATGGAGGGGATGCGCAGGACCTGCGAGGTCTTACCGGAGTTCGCCGGGTGCAGCATCATTTTCAGCGTCGAGTTCTCCAGCGCGAACATGTGGGCGACGCGGGGGATGCAGATGATCGGCACGTCGGTGGCCTGGATCTTCTGCACCATGAAGCGCTCGCGCACCACGATCAGCGGGTTGCCGTCCAGCTCGGAGAGCGTGGAGAGCCACATGTTCGCCTGGTAGGCCGACGTGGTGCCGCCGGAGAAGTACATCGCCACGGTCGGCCGGTACTCCGCCAGCCAGGTGTCCAGCCACTCCAGGGCCTTGTCCTTGCTCGCCGGGCGCTTCTTCGGCAGCAGCCAGCCGGCCAGCCGGCCGGTGCCGACGGCCATCAGGGCGATGGACACGCCGAGGCCGGCGGCGCCGCCGTACACGTCCCCGGTGATCGCGGTGACCATGAGCCCGGTGGTGGCCGGGACCGAGAAGCTCAGCAGCCGGTGGCCGGGGCGGGACGCCAGGATCCGCGGGGGAGCGGCGGACGGCCGCAGCGCCGAGGCGTCGATGTTGCGGGTGACGATCGGCAGCGTGCGGCTGCGCCGGACCATCACGGCGACCGCCTGGCAGGCGAAGTGCAGGGCGTAGAAGAGGAGCAGCCCGACGGTCAGGGGCGCCTGCTCGCGCACCGGATGTATGTCGTCGATGCGCAGCAGGCCGAGCAGGACCAGCATGTCGCGCAGCAGCTGACGGACGGTGGCGTCGAAGCGGATCTTGCCCAGCACCGAGAGCAGTGCGGGCTTGCGGTAGCGGAGGTACAGGTCGAGTGCGAGGCCGCCGGCCGCGGCGGCGACGAACACCGGCACGTGGGCGAGCAGGGCGCCCGCGAGCTGGGCGCTGAAGGCCGTGAACATCGCGAGCAGCGCGAGGAGCTGCTGCATGCGGCGGGGAACGAGTCCGGCAGAGGGCACGGTGGCGGGGCTCCTGGCGGGGAGGGGCGATCGGCTAGGGCAAGCCGTCTGGGGTCGGGGCCGCTCCGCTCCACTCGCGCCCGCGGGGGAGCGGGGACGAGGAAGCGTCGGCGGTTGACCGTATGACGAGCGCCGCCTCCGTAGCAATCCTGTGTGACATCAACCACCGCATGTGGGGCATAAGGCCGCCCGGCAGCGGGGTGTGGCGGGTCGGACGACGGCGTACGCCCCGAGCGGCGGGGTGGGCCGACCGGGATCGGGGCGTACGTCGTCTACGGGGCCGGGATGCGTTCGCAAGGCGCCGGGATGGTCTCGTAGCGGAGCTACTAGGGCATTTCGGCAACGCGGCGAACGTGCGTGCCAGACCACGCGAGACAGACGGGACTTCTAAAACACTCCCTAGCTTGAGATTTAACCTCCGGATTCGAACAGCTCCGACCAGCCCTTCCTGCCGCAAGAGCAGGCTCCGCAGCACAGTCGGAAATCTAAGCAAGTCGGGACAAACGGTGCGCATGCTGGTTCCGTGAAGCCGACTTGCGGTCGTGTTCGAGCGGCGAGGTTAAATCTCAAGCTAGTGGTCCTTCTTCGGCTCCTCCAGGCGCGGGAACAGCACCGCGCCCTTCGTCACCGTCGTGCCCGCCGGGAGCTGTCCCCAGTCGGCCGCGTGCTGCACCGGCCGGTCGGCCAGGGCGCCCAGGGACGCCTCGGCGCCCAGCGACTCCCACAGCTTCTGGGAGGTCTCCGGCATGACGGCGTTCAGCAGGACCGCCATCGCGCGCAGCGACTCGGCCGCCGTGTAGAGGATCGTCGCCAGCCGGGCCCGGCCCGCGGGCGACTCGTCCTTGGCGACCTTCCACGGCTCCTGCTCCGTGATGTAGCCGTTGACCTGCTTCACGAAGTCGAAGACCGCCAGGATGCCGCCCTGGAAGTCCAGCTCCTCGCCGATCTTCCGGTCGGCCTCGGCGACCGCCGCCGACAGGCCGTCCTGGACCGCCTTCTCCGCGTCGCCGGGCGCCGTCGCCTCGGGCAGGGCGCCGCCGAAGTACTTGCCGACCATGGCGGCCACCCGCGAGGCGAGGTTGCCGTAGTCGTTGGCGAGCTCGGAGGTGTAGCGGGCGGTGAAGTCCTCCCAGGAGAACGACCCGTCCTGGCCGAAGGCGATGGCCCGCAGGAAGTACCACCGGTAGGCGTCCACACCGAAGTGGGAGGTGAGGTCCTGCGGCTTGATGCCCGTCAGGTTCGACTTCGACATCTTCTCGCCGCCGACCATCAGCCAGCCGTTGGCCGCGACCCGGCCGGGAACCGGCAGGCCCTGGGCCATCAGCATCGCGGGCCAGATGACCGCGTGGAAGCGGAGGATGTCCTTGCCGATGAGGTGGACGTTCGCCGGGAACGTGCCGTCGAACTTGGCCTGGTCGGCGCCGTACCCGACGGCCGTCGCGTAGTTCAGGAGCGCGTCGATCCACACGTAGATGACGTGCTTCTCGTCCCACGGGACCGGGACGCCCCAGTCGAAGGTGGAGCGCGAGATCGACAGGTCGTCGAGGCCCTGCTTGACGAAGTTCACGACCTCGTTACGGGCCGACTCGGGCTGGATGAAGCCCGGGTTCGCCTCGTAGAACTCCAGCAGCTTCGGGCCGTACGCGCTCAGCTTGAAGAAGTAGTTCTCCTCCTTGAGGATCTCCACCGGCTTCTTGTGGACGGGGCACAGCTTCGTGCCGTCCTCGGCCTCGATGAGGTCGCCGGGGAGCTTGTACTCCTCGCAGCCCACGCAGTACGGGCCTTCGTACCCGCCCTTGTAGATCTCGTCCTTGTCGTACAGGTCCTGCACGAACTCCTGGACGCGGTCCGTGTGCCGCTTCTCGGTGGTGCGGATGAAGTCGTCGTTGCCGATGTTCAGGTGCTCCCAGAGGGGCTTCCATGCTTCATCGACGAGCTTGTCGCACCACTCCTGCGGGGAGACCCCGTTCGCTTCGGCCGTGCGCATGATCTTCTGACCGTGCTCGTCCGTGCCGGTGAGGTACCACACCTTCTCGCCGCGCTGTCGGTGCCAGCGCGTGAGCACGTCCCCTGCAACGGTCGTGTAGGCGTGGCCCAGGTGAGGAGCGTCGTTGACGTAGTAAATCGGGGTCGATACGTAGAAAGCCTTCACGCCTTCGCCCCCCTGCTTCTCGGATCCAGTGGCCGCCATGGTCGAAATCCTAACGGGCCGCCGGTGTTCCACTCACACGCATAAAGGGCCGGCGTCACGGCGAGGGCGGTGCCCCCCTGTGCGAGGGGGCCCGCCGTCGCCGTGACGCCGGCCCTGTCCGGTGCCTACTTCTTGAGGCCGGTGACGAGCTGCGCGTACAGCTCCGCGTCCGCGACCTTGCTCGGCGCGGGGCCCGCGTGGAAGAACGCCGCGTTCGGGGCGTCCAGCTTCCGCAGGAAGTCGAAGCCCTTGGCGTCGTGCTCGCCGAACGCCACGAACTGCCAGAAGACCGGCTTGCCGGCGGCGTCGGTCAGCGCCTGCTTGGCGGGGCCCTTCGCGTCGGGGGCGCCGTCCGTCTGGAAGACGACGAGCGCGGGCCGGTCGCTGCCGGACTTCTCGTGGTGCGTGAGGACCTCTTCGACGGCGCGATGGTAGCTCGTACGCCCCATGTGACCGATTTCGGCGTGAGCCCGGTCGACGCGGCCCTCGTGGTCGGCGGGGGTGACGTCGACGGTGCCGTCGATGTCCGTCGAGAAGAACACGACGTGCAGGACGGCGTCCGCGGCCGCGTCCGCGTCCGCGTGCAGGTGCAGGTGCGCGGCGAGCGCGAGGGTCCGGTCGGCGAGGTGCTGGGCGCTGCCGTCCTTGTAGTACGACCGCATGGACCCGGACCGGTCGAGCACCAGGTACACGTCCGCCCGCACCCCGGCCAGCCCCCGCTCCGCGAGGACGTCCCCGGCGGCGTCGTAGTGCGCGCGGAGCGCGGCGGGCACGGGCTGTGCGCCCGGCGCGACGACGGCCGCGACCGGCTCGGGCTTGGCCTTGGGCTTCGGCTCCGGCTTGGCCTTCGTCTTGCTGGCCGGTTCGGCGGCGGGCTTCGGCTCGGGCTTGGCCGCCGGGGTCTCGACGACCGGCTCGGTGGCCGGCTCGGTGGCGGTGGCGGGCTCCGGGGCGGTGGCTCCAGGCTCGGCCTCGGCGGCGACGGGGTCGGAGTCAGGCTCGGGGGCCGGCTCCGGCTCCGCGACCGGGGCCTGCTTCGCCTTGGCCGCGGGCTCCGCCCCTGCGGCGGCTGCTTCGGCCTGCGGAGTCTCCTGCGCCTCCGGGGCCGACTGGGCCGGGACCTGGGCCGGGGCCTTCGGGGTGCCCGGCGTGGACTGGGCCGGGACGTTGGGCCCCGACGAGGGGTTCTGCGTACGGGACGGGGGCGGCGAGGCCGGGGACGGGGACGGGTTGTCGAAGGCCGCGGCCACCAGGTCCGATGCGATGCCCGGAGTCCCGGACTTCTTGGCCGGGGTGGCCGGGGCGGGCTCCTCCTTGGCGGCGGGGGCAGAAGAGGGGGCCCGTACGGAAGCCACCCTCTCCTTCGCCCCGGCCGGCTCCGACGCCGGCGTCGACTCCGGCTCTGACGCGGCGGACGACGCCGCCTGCGGCTGCGGCGCGGGCGTCTGGTCCGTCGTACGTTCGGCCTGGGACGGAACAGAAGCCGCCGCCGAGGTCTCCACTGCCGGCGGCTGCTCGTTGCTCTCCGCTCGATCGCGTCCGAACACCTTGCGCAGCAAGCTCCGAATGCCCATGGGCGAGGCCTTTCGCATGAGTTGGGTGCGATGCACGTCCGCACCCGGGGGATGATCCCTGGCCAGGGCGGATACGTAAGGTTAGCGGCCCTCCCCGCCGATCTTCGGGAGGGTCAGCCGTGCCGTCCCAGTTCGAGGCGCGCGCGGCTCGCGTCGGCGAACACCGATGCCACGCGCGCCCCCTCCGGCCGCCCCGGCGCGAAGATTCCCGCCGCGTCGGCCCGTACCACCAACATGCCGTGTGCGTCGATCACTTCCGAGATGCCACGCGCCTCGATCGCGTCCCACCACGCGTCCAGGTTCCGGCCGAACCACCCGGGCAGCCCGCACGGCGCGGCCACCGCGTCCCAGAAGTCGTCCAGCGAGTCGAGCGGCACACCGCGGATGTCCACGGTGAGGTCGCCGGTGCTGTCGCCGGTGCGTCCCGGCTCGTCGTCGCGCATGGGTGTGGAGCCTAGGGGGTGTCGTGGGATCAGGCCGGGCTCGCGGGGCTTGGCAGCCAATTCGTGTCCGTCCGTTGCGCATTCACCTCGCGTTCACCCGACGGCCGCCCCCGCGCGCGCGTACGCCCCTAACGTCACCGCCGAAGACCATTCCCGACACGATGTCGGCGCAGGGCGCGCCGAACCACCCGTAAGCCCACTTGGAGGGCCCGTGCGCAATCTGCTGCCGTTGCTCAACTCGCCGCACTCGGGTGGGCGCTCCGCGCTGACCTGTCGCTACCGCTGCGGTGACGCCTGTTTCCAGGACGTGCCGAACACCAGCGACAACGAGTACGCCGGAGACGTCATAGCCGGCGCCCTGTCGAGGCGCTCGATGATGCGCGCCGCCGCCGTGGTGACCGTCGCGGCCGCCGCCGGCACGTCCGTCCTCGGGGGGTCCAGTGCCCCGCAGGCCGTCGCCGCCGACCAGGACCGCATGGGCCGCCCCGGCGAGACGTCGAGCGGCGCCCGCGGCCTGCGTTTCGCGCCGGTCGCGCCCAACACCGCCGACCGGGTCACGGTGCCGGAGGGCTACGCCCAGAACGTCGTCATCCGCTGGGGCGAGCCGATCCTGCGCGGCGCCCCCGCCTTCGACGCGGACAAGCAGTCCGCCGAGGCGCAGGCCGGCCAGTTCGGCTACAACAACGACTTCCTCTCGCTGCTGCCGCTGCGCGGCGAGCACGGCCGCCAGGTGCTAGTGGCCAACCACGAGTACACCGACGAGATCCTGATGTTCAAGGGTTACGACCCGGCCAACCCCACCCGCGAGCAGGTCGAGACCGCGTGGGCCGCGCACGGTCTGTCCGTGGTCGTCGTCCAGGAGGAGCGCAAGTCCGGCAAGCTCACGCCGGTCACCCGCCACCACCTGAACCGCCGCCTGCACACCACCTCCGTCTTCAAGCTGACCGGCCCCGCCGCCGGCGGCGCGCTGCTGAGGACGTCCGCCGACCCGACCGGCACCAAGGTCCTCGGCACGCTCAACAACTGCGCCGGCGGCACCACCCCGTGGGGCACCACGCTGCACGGCGAGGAGAACTTCAACCAGTACTTCGCCAACGGCTCCAGCGTCACCGACAAGCGCTACGGCATCACCACCGGCGCCACCGAGCGCAAGTGGGAGCTGTTCGACAAGCGCTTCGACGCGAAGCAGGAGCCCAACGAGTCGCACCGTCAGGGCTGGGTCGTCGAGCTCGACCCGTACGACCCGGACTCCACGCCCCGCAAGCGCACCGCGCTCGGCCGCTTCAAGCATGAGGCCGCCCAGCCGCGCCTGACCTCCGACGGCCGCCCGGTCGTCTACATGGGCGACGACGAGCGCTTCGACTACTTCTACAAGTTCGTCTCGTCGAAGCGGATGAAGAAGGGCGACTCGCGTTCCGCCCGCGAGCACAACCTGACGCTTCTCGACGAAGGCACGCTGTACGTCGCCAAGCTCACCGGCGACAGCCCGGCCGCCGAGATCGACGGCACCGGCAAGATCCCGAGCGACGGCGAGTTCGACGGCAGCGGCGTGTGGATCCCGCTCGCCACCGGCACCACCTCGCATGTCCCCGGCATGACCGCCGAGGAGGTGTACGTCTTCACGCGCCTCGCCGGTGACAAGGTGGGCGCCACGAAGATGGACCGCCCCGAGGACGTCGAGCCGAGCCCCCGCACCGGGCGGGTGTACATCGCGCTGACGAACAACACCGACCGCGGCAAGACCGGCAAGGCGGGCGCCGACGAGGCCAACCCGCGCAACCTGAACAAGCACGGCCAGATCCTGGAGCTCGCCGAGCACTGGGACGACCCGTCATCCGACGGTTTCGCCTGGCGGCTCTTCCTGGTCGCGGGCGACCCGGACGACCCGGCGACGTACTTCGCGGGATTCCCGAAGGACAAGGTCAGCCCCATCTCCTGCCCGGACAACGTGGCCTTCGACGACCACGGCAACCTGTGGATCTCCACGGACGGCAACCAGCTCGGCTCCCACGACGGCCTGTTCGGTGTGGCGACGCGCGGCGAGCGGCGCGGTGAGCTCAAGCAGTTCCTGACGGTGCCCAAGGGTGCGGAGACGTGCGGCCCGGTCATCCAGGACCGCCGGGTGCTCGTCGCGGTCCAGCACCCGGGCGAGATCGACGGTGCGAGCGTCGAGAAGCCTGCGTCGCAGTGGCCGGACGGACCGGGCAGGCTCGTCCGCCCGTCGGTCGTGTCGGTCTGGCGCGAGGACGGCCGCGACATCGGCGTCTAGACGACCGCCGACGGGGTTCGGGGCTCAGCCCCGGACCCCGCTCCTGAATCCCCGGAGGGCCTGTATCCCCAGAGGCCTGTATCCCTAAAGGGGCCTGAACGTTGCCGGTGTCGGCAACGTTCAGGCCCCTCCGGCGATTGAGGCCACCTGCGCCCGCCACCTCACGTACTGCTCCACCGCGTCCCCCGTGTACGACCACGGCACCCGCGCCGCCCGGCCCCCGAGCAGGGTGAACGCCTCGTGGGCGACCTCCGGCAGTCCGGCGTAACAGGCTGCGTGGGCCAGGTGGTTGAGCTCGCCGACCTCCTCCGGGAGCACCTGCCCCGGCGGTCGCCCGCCGAGCCACCGCTCGTGGGTGCGGCGTACCTCCGTCACCGCCAGCTCGTGGTGCCAGTGCCGGTCGAAGCCGCGCACCGGGCGGCCCCTCGCGGCGGCCGCGATGTACCGGTACTCCTCCACCCGGGCGATCTGCACCAGCACCGGCAGCGGCGACCCGGCGGGCGCCGCGCCCACCGCGTCGCGGGCGAAGTCGTACATCCGGCCGTGTGTGCCGTGCCAGCGCGCCGAGTGGTAGCGCAGCAGCTGCACATGGCCCTCGATGTTGTACGTATCGCGCCGCCGCAGCTCCTGCCACCATTCGCGCAGCTCCGCCCGGCCGACCCCGTCCTCGTACAGCCGCGCCACCGTCAGCAGCGACACCCAGGGCATCGGGTCCGCCGGCCGCGCGTCGGCGGCGCCGAGGCAGGCCATGACGGCGACGTCGATGTGGGTGCGGTCCACCCCGGCGCCGCGGCCCGCCTCGATGGCTTGGTTGAAGACCCGTACGACCTCGGTCGCGGCCCGTAGCACCGCCGCGTCAGGACTGTCCGGCTCGGCCGCGCGCCAGGCCTCCACCACGGAGCTGCTCGCGGCGGCGTGCGAGAGCAGGCGCAGGCGGTGGGTGCGCAGCGGCCAGTCGTCGCCGGTGGCGAGCAACAGGTCGCGTACGCCCTGCCAGCGGCCGATCACGATGTCCTGCCGGGCCGAGGTCAGCGCCCGGTCGCCGAGGTCCGGATCGAAGTCGGGGACGGCGAACCTCGGACGCGAATGGGCCCCGGGACGCGAACCTGACCCCGGACGTGAACCGGACCCGGTACCGCGACCCGAGGTGGAGCGGCGGTGTGAGGTCATCGGGTCACCTCCTGCTCAGAAGTCGGTGGGAAGCCCGGCGTCAGCGTAAGCCTTGCGTTCCGTACCGGAGTTGATGTGCGCCGCGTCGATCTCGATGGCGTGGGTGGCGTCGAGCCGTGCCGGACTGTAGTACGCGCTGCCCTGCCGCCGGTACCAGAGCATCGGGACGATCCCGGCGGCCAGGGCGCCCAGGCCGATGGTGAGGGCCGCCGCGCTGAGTTCGGTCAGCGCGGCAGCGAAGACGCAGAACATGAACAGCGAGCCGAGCAGTGGCCACGCCCCGCCGAGGAGGAAGTCCTTGGGCGAGGCGAGCAGCGTCTTGCGGTAGGCGACGACGGCGGCGAGCCCGGCGAGGCCGTAGTAGAGCGTGGTCTGCAGGCCGATCGCGGCCAGCGCGTCCGCCATGATCTGCTCGGTCGAGCCGAGCGCGTTCGAGGCGGCGAAGAGGACGAGAGCGACGGTTCCGACGACGGTGACCGCGACCCACGGGGTGTTCCAGCGCCGGTGTACGACGCCGAGGGCGGCCGGCATCGTACGGTCGCGGCCCATCGCGAAGAGCGAGCGGGTGACCTGGATCAGGGTCGTCTCCAGGGTGGCGATGGTGGAGAGCACGACGGCCAGGACCATCAGCTTGCCGCCCACGCCCGGCCAGACGGCGTCCCCGAGGACCGCCAGGACATTGGTGTCGTGGGCCGAGATCTGCTCCGTGGTCAAGATGATATTGACGGCGATGGTGAAGACCACGAAGAGCAGGAAGACGACGCCGACGCCGACGAGGGAGGCCAGTCCGGCCGTGCGGCGGCTGTTGCGGGTCTCCTCGCTGAGGTTGCTGGTGACGTCCCAGCCCCAGTAGTAGAACGCGGCGATCAGGGTGCCGGCGGCGAAGCCGGAGAAGCCGTCGAAGTGGCTGAAGCCGAGCCAGGACCAGTCGAAGGCGGTCGCGGCCCCCTGGTGCAGGAGCGCGCCGAGCGCGAAGAGGACCAGGATCACGAGTTCCACGCCGGATACGAGGAGCTGGGCGCGGGCGGACAGCCGGGCACCGCCGAGGACCACGGCGAGCATGAGCAGAAACCAGCCGGCCCCGGCGGCGGTGGCGAGCGCCGTGTGGGACGCGAGGTCCGGGTCGATGAGGGAAAGGGTCAACTGGCCCGCGGGCAGCGACCCGGCGACCATGAAGATGGTGGCGGCGACGACCAGCGCCCAGCCGCTGATGAAGCCGAGGAAGGGGTGCAGCGTGCGGCCCACCCAGGAGTAGGTGGCGCCCGCGTTGACATCGATGCGGCCGAGCCGGCCGAAGGCCAGGACGATGCCGAGCATGGGTATCGCGCAGTAGAGCAGCGCCGCGGGACTGGCGAGGCCGACGGCGCCGACCAGGACGGCGGTGGTGGCCGCGATCGAGTAGGCGGGGGCGCTGCCCGCCACCGCCATCACGATCGTTTCGAAGGTACCGAGGGCGTTGGGCTGGAGGCCTCTGCCGGAGGGGTGGCTCACGATTTCTCAACTGCTTCCGGGAGTGTGCGGCTCCGGACGGGGAGATCGAGCGCATAGTAGTGCGGCGGTCGTACCCTCGGGACCATGGCTGCAGAGCAGGGGACGAAGAGCGCGCCGGCCGGCGAATCCGGGAGCGTCCGGATCGACGTGTGGATCTGGTCCGTACGGCTCACCAAGACCCGCGCGCAGGCCGCCGCGGCGTGCAAGGCGGGCCATGTGCGGGTCGGCGGGGAGCGGGTCAAGCCGGCGCACGCGCTGAAGGCGGGCGACGAGGTGCGGATCTTCCACGCCGGCCGGGAGCGGATCGTCGTGGTCTCGCGGATCATCCGCAAGCGGGTCGGGCCGCCGGTCGCGGCGGAGTGCTACGTCGACAACAGCCCGCCGCCTCCGCCGCGCGAGTTCGTCGCGCCGGTCGCGGTGCGGGACCGGGGCGCGGGGCGCCCGACGAAGCGGGACCGGCGGGAGATGGAGCGGCTGCAGGGGCCGGGCCGTCCGGCAGAATGAGCCGCATGCCGTCGACCTCGCCACGCCGCCCCTGCGGTCGTGAAGTGGCGGTGGTGGCGGGCCGGTTCGTACGCCACGATCCGCGGACGCGGGCGGCGACGGTCTCGGGCGAGCTGAGAAGCTGGTGTCCAACTCCCGCTGGGCTCGGGGCGTCTGGCACGGCCGCTCACGGCGTTGCCGAAATGCCCTAATAGCTCCTTCCCCAAGCTCTCAACTCCGTTCGAGCAGGGGAGACCCCACCTGAGGGCACTCCGGCGCCTTGCGATCGACCGCACCAGACGCCCCGAGCTGATCCAGCGGGAGTCGGACAACAGCTTCTGACGCTGTGCGCCGGCTCGAAGCGGGCCGCCCCGCCTGCGGCGTCGCAGCGGACGCTGGACGGGTGCGAAGTGGCTCCGTTTCCGGGGCAGTTGTCCCTGTTTTGCGCGGCGGGGTCGCGCCTCGCCCGGCACCTCACCGCCGAAGCCCCCGCGGCCGCGCCGGCGAGGCGACCGCGCGGGCCGCCGCCACCTCCTGGCGGAGCGACGCCAGCGCCCCGTCGTCGTCATCGGCCGGGTCCGGGAACTCCGCCCGTACCTCCACCAGCGTGTCGCTCGCCCGCAACCCCGCCGCCAGTTCCCGCAGCTCCCGCGCCACCGCCGCCACTTCCGCCCCGTCCGGCGGCGGCGCCCCGTGGTTGATGCGGACCCGCGCCGCCGTCGTCGCGTCGACGATCCGCTCGGTCGCGACGACCAGCGGCCACCACGCCGCCGCCAGCGTCCCGGTCGGCGGCGGTTCGCTCAGCGCGCGCTGGAATTCGGTGCGTACGACGGACAGATCGCGGTAGAGCCGGCGCCGGAGCCGCTGCCGCTGCCGTTCGCCCCCCGGGTCCGGTGGCCCGAACGCGAACTCCACATAGCCCGCCGTGTCGGAGACCGTGTCCGCGAGCCGCGCACCGACGCGCGTGCTCCAGCTCTCCGGCCACAGCAGATACCCGGCGACGAGCGCGATCGCGCAGCCGATGAGGCTGTCGTACAGGCGCGGCAGGACGAGCCCGAACCCCTGCTGGTTGAGCAGGTCCGACAGCAGCAGGATGACCGGGGTGATCGCGGCGGTCTGGAACGCGTACCCCTTGGCCGTGAAGACGGGGATCAGCGAGGCGAGCACCACCATCACCGGTACGTCCCACCACCCCCGCTCCAGTTCCGCGAGGACGGCCGCCGCCACGACCAGACCGAGCGCGGTGCCGAACGCTCGCTGCACGGCCCGTGAGAAGACCGATCCGAAGTCGGGTTTGAGTACGAACAGCACGGTCAGCGCCACCCAGTACGAGCGCGGCACGTCGATGAGCGAGACGAGTGCCTGCGCCAGGCCGATGCACAGGGCGAGCCGCAGGCCGTAGAGCCAGGAGGGCTGGGACAGCAGGACGTCGCGGGTGGCCCGGCGGGCACGCACCCGCAGGGCGGCCGGCCGGCCGAGCCGGTCGTCGAGGTGCGCCGCGTCGGGTTCGGCGCTCAGGACAACGGCGGCGGCGTGGCGCAGCGCGTGGTCGACGGCCCGCCCGGACGGTGAGGTCGGCTCCGGCAGGTCGGGTCCGGTCCCGGCCGTGCCCCCGGTGCGGCCCTGCCCGACCGCGTCGCCCAGCTCCCGTACCGCGGCCGCGATTTCCGGCGGCAGGGGCCGGCGCCGCAGATGTGCGGCGGGCGCCGACTCGACGAGCGGGACGACGACGTTGAGCTGCGCGAGGAGGCGCACGAGCAGCGCGGTGCGGCCGTGGTCACGGGCCCGCCGGGCGAGGACCAGGTCGTACGCCGTGTTCAGGGCCTGCGTGACGTCCTGGCGCCGCGCGTCGTACGAGGCGGGGTCGCCGCCCGCCGCCGCCAGCAGGTCCGCCGCCGCCCGGTAGGTGCCGGCCACCGCGTCCCGTTCCGGCACACCGCTGCGCAACGGCCAGGCCAGCAGGGTCAGTACGAGCACGAAGAGGCCGCCCAGGGACAGCAGTAGCGGCGCCGTCCACCAGGGCTGCGGCATCGGCAGCCCGGCCCCGACCACGGCCTGCAGCAGGAGCAGCAGCCCGGACACGGAGGCGACCGCGCCGATCGTCGAGATCATGCCGGACACGAGCGCGACGAGGGTCAGCGCGGCGACGGCGAGCCACCCCTGCCCGTACACGAGCGTGCCGAGGGTGACGCCGAGGGCGCCGAAGAGCTGCGGCACGGCGATGTTGATCAGTCGCATGCGGTACGCGTCGGCGGTGTCGCCGATGACGCCGGACAGCGCGCCCATCGACACGAGCGCCCCGTACGTCGGCTCGTCCACGGCGAATCCGACGGCGAGCGGCGTGGCCATGGCGATTCCGGCGCGCGCGGCAGCGGCCCACGGCACGGGTGCGCGGGCGGGCCGCAGCCCCTGAGTCAGCCATTCGGGCGGTGCGAGCCGCCCGTTGCCCCCTGCTTTCTGCTCAGCCATGCCCTGAGCAGACCGAAACCCGCCCGCGTTGGCAAATCTGTCTCAGCCCATTCTTTGTCCACAGGCTGTGGATAAAGAATGGGCAGCGACCCGTGTCAGCGGCCCAGCAGGTCCCGCAGCGCGGCGTTGAAGACCTCGGGGCGTTCCAGGTTCGGCAGGTGCGCCGACTTCTCGACGACGGTCAGCGTCGATCCGGGGACGGCGGCGTGCATCGCCTCGGCGTCCGCGACCGGCGTGTACGCGTCGTCCCGGCCCACCACGATCAGAGTCGGCACGGTGACGCGGGTCAGCAGGTCCCGGTAGTCGGGCCGCTCCGCCCGCCCGCGCAGGGCGGCCGCCGCGCCTTCCGGGGAGGCGGCGGTCATCATGGCGTGCACGTACGCCGAGGCTTCTTCGTTGTACGGGGCGACCATCTTGTCCCGCACCTCGTCGGCGTACCCCTGCATCCCCTCGGCCAGCAGCCGGTCGGCTAGCGTGTTGCGCCACCGCTTGCCCTCGTCCGTCTCGGCGGCGGGGAAGGTGTCGGCGAGGACGAGGCCGCTGATGCGCCCGGGGAAGAGCCGGTAGCACTCCATGACGATCTGGCCGCCCATGGAGAGACCGGCGAGTACCGCCCGCTCGACGCCGAGGTGGTCCAGGAGTGCCTCGATGTCGGCGGCGAAGGTGGACAGCGGGGTGGCGCCGGGCACGACATCGCTCTCGCCGTAACCGCGCAGGTCCGGGGCGATCACCCGGTGGGTGGCGGAGAAGGCCGCTGTCTGCGGCGCCCACATCGTGCGGTTGAAGGGATGGCCGTGGATGAGGACGAGGGGCTCGTCACCGGCGTCACCAGTGCCTTCGTCGGTGTAGGCGACGGTGATGCCGTTGAGGAGCGCGGTGTGCGTACCCGGTGCGGATGCCATGATCACGAGCTTAGACCGGTCGGACTCCGGCCGGTTGGCGTTCAAGCGTGCCTCGGCGTCGGAGGCGCCCCGTCAGCCACGCCCCCACCGCGAGCACCGCGCCGGCCGCCAGCACCACCCAGGCCGCGGTTCGCAGCGGGCTGGTCAGCGCGTCGTAGACGGCGCCGGCCGCCGCCCTGTCCAGGTCCGGAGGCAGGTCGTCCAGCGTGATCCCGCGTCCGGCGACGACCGTGATCAGCAGCAGGACCGCCCCGACCGCCACCGCCACACCCAGCCACGCGAGGGCGCCGAGGCGGCGTAGCGCGAGGAGGATCGCGCCCACCGCCGCGACCAGGGTCGCGACCGGCAGCCAGAAGCCACCGAGCTGGAGCAGACGGTAGATCTCGCGCCAGGTGCCGAGCCGGTCGGACTCCAGGACGGTGACCTCCGTCGGCTCCACCGGAATCTGGTCGGCGAACGGCACCCCGTCCGCGACCAGTTGCTGCTTGACCTCCTCGGCCACGGGCGCCAGGTCGAGGGTCACCTTGTTGCCGCTGCCGTCGTTGAGGGCGTCCTTGAAGGCTGCGTGCGTGGCCCGGTTGACGGTGTTCCACGTCTGCTGGAAGGCGTCCGTACCGGTGAAGGAGACGACTGCCTCGCCAATGAGCTGCGTGGCCCCTTCCTGGAGCGGCCCGAGGTCGATCTCCTGTGTCACCTCGTCGGTGACGCGTCGCGCCACGGCGTTCTGTACGGCCGGGTCCTCGGCCAGCGGCGCCATCGCCGCCACATAGCGTCCGGTGTCCCCGATCTCCCGGTCGGCCCAGACGGCGACGGCGCTCATCGGCACGAGGACGGCCACGAGGACGATCAGTACCGCCGAGAGGTAGCTGCGCATTCCTCCAGGAAAAGCCGTTCCCCGGACACCCGCGACCGCTGCTGCTGCACCTGGGCCTGGGCCTGGGCCTGGGCCTGAACCGGGGCCTGGGCCAGGGCCGGGGTCGGCCTCCTAGATCCACTTGCCGACCACTGCCCCGGGTGTGACCTGGTGAGGAGGGTGGGGTGCGTGCGGCGGAAGGAAAACTGCGATGGCAGCACAAGCGGCGACGCCGTCCGGGCGGCCCGGGCGGACGGACCCTGCCGGGACGACCGACCCTCCCCGTACGACCGAACCATCCGGTACGACGGGGCCCGCCCGTACGTCGGAGCCCGCCGGCGCCGCCCAACCGGCCGGACGCCCGTCCTGGCGCACCGGCCCGGTCCGGCGGCACCCGGGCACCATCCCGGCGACCCTCGGCCTGGTGTACGGGATCATCGCGGCGTTCCTGACCCGCGAAGGCGGCTCCCTCAACGGCTGGGACGTCCTGACCGGCGTGATCTGCGGCCTCGTCCTGGCCGGCCTGTGCTTCCTGCTGGGCCGGGCGCAGTACGCCCTCATCCCCCTGGTCCGCGCCGCCGCGTACGCCGCACTCGCCGGCATCGCGACGGGATTCCTGCACAGCCTGTCCGACGTCAGCGTCCTGCGCTCCGTGGGCCTGGGAGTGGCACTGGCGGCGGGCACGGGCATCACCGCGTTCTACGTCTTCTACACCCGGGAGTGAGCCGGCTGAGGGTGTGGCCTTGAGCTGTAGGGCCAAAGAACGATTACTTCCGGCGGCCGGGGCGGTCAACACTGGAGGAATGATCCGGCGACCCCCCCGGAGGGGCGGAAGACGATGAATGCACAACCCGGCCGAGATCTGGCCATCGAGACGGCCGGCCTGGTCAAGGTGTTCGGCGAGAACCGTGCCGTGGACGGCATCGACCTGGCCGTCCCGGCCGGCACGGTGTACGGCGTGCTCGGCCCCAACGGCGCCGGCAAGACCACCGCGGTGAAGATGCTGGCGACCCTGCTGCGCCCCGACGGCGGGCAGGCGCACGTCTTCGGCAAGGACGTGGTGCGGGAAGCCGACGCGGTGCGGTCGAGGGTCAGCCTCACCGGGCAGTACGCGTCGGTCGACGAGGACCTGACCGGCACCGAGAACCTGGTACTCCTCGGCCGCCTCCTCGGCCACTCCAAGCGCGCCGCACGCATTAGGTCGGGCCAGCTGCTGGAGGCGTTCGGGCTGGCGGAGGCGTCCGACCGGCAGGTCAAGAACTACTCGGGCGGCATGCGGCGCCGTATCGACATCGCGGCGAGCATCCTCAACACCCCCGACCTGCTCTTCCTCGACGAGCCGACCACCGGCCTCGACCCCCGCAGCCGCAACCAGGTGTGGGACATCGTGCGGGCGGTGGTGGCGCAGGGCACGACGGTGCTGCTGACGACGCAGTACCTCGACGAGGCGGACCACCTGGCGTCGCGCATCGCGGTGATCGACCAGGGCAAGGTCATCGCCGAGGGTACGAAGGGCGAGCTCAAGGCGTCGGTCGGATCCGGCTCCGTGCACCTGCGGCTGCGGGACGCGGCCCAGCGTCCGGAAGCGGAGCGCGTCCTGACCAGGGCCCTGAACGCGGCCGTGCAGCTCGACGCCGACCCCGTCGCCCTGACGGCGACGGTGGGCGGGCACGCGGGCGACCAGGGCGCGGCGGAGAAGGCGGCGCGGGCGCTGGCCGAACTCGCCGCGTCGGGGATCACGGTGGACAACTTCGCACTGGGCCAGCCCAGCCTCGACGAGGTCTTCCTGGCCCTGACGGACGGCCGCGTGCAGAGCGGCGTCAGGACGGACGAAGCGATGAGCACCGGGACGACAGGGGTGAGGGCATGACGACGACCGTCTCGACCAAGGACAAGGGTCTCGACGAACTCACTCTCGAAGCCCCGAAGGCCGAGGAGCTCGCCGCGCTGCTCGTGGCCAAGGACCGGCCGGCGCGCCCGAGCGCGCTGTCGGCTTCCCTCACGTTCGGCTGGCGCGCCATGCTCAAGATCAAGCATGTGCCGGAGCAGCTCTTCGACGTGACGGCCTTCCCGATCATGATGGTTCTGATGTACACGTACCTCTTCGGAGGGGCGCTGGCCGGATCGGTCTCGGAGTACATCCAGTTCCTGCTGCCCGGCATCCTCACCATGAGCATCGTGATGATCACCATGTACACGGGCGTCGCGGTCAACAACGACATCACCAAGGGAGTCTTCGACCGCTTCCGTACGCTCCCGATCTGGCGTCCGGCGCCGATGGTCGGTTACCTGCTCGGCGATGTGATCCGCTATCTGATCGCTTCCGTCGTGATGCTGGCCGTCGGCATGATCATCGGCTACCGGGCGGACGGCGGCGTGCTCGGCCTCCTTCTGGGCGTGGCGCTGCTGATGGTCTTCTCGTTCGCGTTCTCGTGGGTCTGGACGATGTTCGGCCTGCTCCTGCGCACCGAGAAGTCGGTCATGGGCGTCAGCATGATGGTGATCTTCCCGCTGACGTTCCTGAGCAATGTCTTCGTGGACCCGAAGACGATGCCGGGCTGGCTGCAGGCGTTCGTCAACAACAGCCCGGTGACACATGTGGCTTCGGCGGTAAGGGACTTGATGGCGGGCAACTGGCCGATGGCGGACATCGCCTGGTCGTTCGGCTGGTCGGCGCTGCTGCTCGTGGTCTTCGGCACGGTCACCATGCGGCTCTACAACCGCAAGTAGGGCTGGGCGTGCGCGCCGGGACGTACGGCACGACGACGATCTGGTGCGCGTCCTCGTAGACGACGCGCCCCGGATCGTCCGACCGCACCAGCCGCCACCCGACGCCGTGGGCGGTGAGGATCTCCAGGTACCCGTCCATACGCGCGATCAGCTCCCCGGCGCCGGCCGCCTTGAATCAGACCGACCGGCAATGGGGGCGAGGTGCGTGCCCCCACACCGCGACGCCGCACCCCCATTGCCGGTCTGTCTTAGGCGGCCGCGCCGGGGTTGACGCGTGCGTCGTAGACGGTCGGATCGACGGTGCTGGGATCGGTGTACGCAGCGTCGTACCAGTCGTTCCCGGCCCGCCTGAACGCCTCCTGCCCGGCGGTCAGCTTTCCGGCCCGCGCCAGGTTGTTCACGAGCCCGAACACCCTGGGAAAGCCGCCGCCGCCCCGGGCGACGGCGCCCTGGAAGCGCACGTACGCGGGGGAGTCGGTGCTGTGTTCACCCATCGCAGCATCGTAGTGAAGGCCGCTGTGCCCCCGCCAATGCCGCGAGTGCCGTCAGCTGCCCCGGGTGAACGCCGGGTCCTCGTCGTCCGGTTCGGACGGCTGCGACTCGTGCCGCTCGGCGGGCGGGTCGGCGGCTACGGCCGCCCCGGACGAGCGGGCGGCTTGGGCGCGCAGCATGGCGTTCAGGGCCGCGAAGGGGTCGATGGGCATGACGAACGTCCTTACGCCGAGGGGAGCGTTGTTGAGCACGGGCGTACGGAGCACCGGCCCCCTCAGCAGCGCAGCACCACCCCGCGCACCGCAGTCACCGGCGCCACCCCGCCCCGCGGCCCGGCCACCCGCTGCGAGATCGGCGTACGCCGGTACGACGTCACCGCACCGGCCGCGCGCCCCCTGCTGCCACTCCCGACCCGCGCCCGGCCACGCCCGCCCCGCGTGCTCTCCCCCGCCCCGCGCACCTCGCTGTCGGCGGCATCCGAAGGCTGCCCCTCGGCGCCACCCGCACCCCCGCCGGTAACCCCGCCGACACCCCCGCCCGCCACTTCCACGGCCGGGGCCGTCGCCGTCCGCCCCGTCAGGCAGCCGCTCCCGCCCAGCACCGCACCGGTGACCACGGCGAGAAACACCGTGAGCACCACCAGCACAGTCGGCGCGCCGCGGCGCACCGCGCGCGGGACGGGGCAGCACGAGGCAGGCATGTGGCTCTCGTCCCACGTACGAGCCGGTTCCTATGCCGTACGAGCGCCAAGTCCCTCCACCGGACCAGCGATGCACCCGCCGGCACCCCGCGCTGCGCCGTTACGGCCTGGTGCGCGATAGGGGACGGGCCCGCGACGCCGGCTACGGCACCTCGCCGCGTTGGCGAAACGCCCTGATACCTCCGCTATGAGGACGCTCCGCCGCCTTGCGATGCACCGCATCCGACGCCGCGGGCTGATCCGCCCCCTATCGCGCGCACCAGGCCGTAACACTTTCGTCATCCGGAATCCCGGGCCGGCGTCGGCCCCGGGGCATTGAATGACCTCCATGAGGCGCATATTCCGTAAGCCCGTTATCGTCGGGGTGCTGCTCGCCGGAGTACTGGCGGTCGGCGTGGGTCTGTACTGGTTCCAGCCGTGGAAAATCTGGGTGGACGACACTGTGCAGGACGCACTGCCCACCACCGCACTCCCCACCACCCCGCCCCCGGCGTCCACCCCGCCCCCGTCCCCCGCGGCCGAAGCGTCGACCGCCCCGGCCACCGAATCCGAGACGCCCGCCGCGCCGCCCGCGCTGCGGACCCTCGCCTCCGGCAGCCTGATCAGCCACGAGCACGGCACCAGCGGCACCGCGAAGATCCTGCGCCTCCCCGACGGCTCCCACACCCTGCGCCTGGAGAATCTCGACACCAGCAACGGCCCGGACCTGCACGTCTGGCTCACCGATGCCCCCGTCAAGGAGGGCAGGGCCGGCTGGCACGTGTTCGACGACGGCAGGTATGTGAGCCTGGGCAAGCTCAAGGGCAACAAGGGCGACCAGAACTACGTCCTCCCGGCCGGCCTCGACCTGAAGAACCTCACCAGCGTCAGCATCTGGTGCGACCGCTTCAACGTCTCCTTCGGCGCCGCGAAACTCACCGCCCCCGCGTAGAACCTGTCCGGCAGCGGCGGGAAAGCACGTGCCGGGCGTGAGGCCCCGCACTACGATCACCGTGCGGCGTCGCGTGCCGGTCACCGCCCGGGTGAGGCATGGAGGCGCCCGTGAGTCTGCCCCACGGAGGCATTCCGCCATGGCCGTACAGCTGAATCACACCATCGTGCACTCCCTGGACAACCGGGAATCAGCGGAGTTCTTCGCCCACATCATGGGTCTCGAAGTGGGCGAAGAATGGGGCCCGTTCGTCGCCGTCGAACTCAGCAACGGTGTCACCCTCGACTTCGCCACGGTCGGCGCGGAGTCGATTTCGGTCCAGCACTACGCGTTCCTCGTCACCGAGCGGGAATTCGACGGCATCTACCGGCGCATCCGGGACCGCGGGGTCACTTACTTCGCCGATCCCCACCGCAAGCAGCCGGGCGAGATCAACCACAACGACGGAGGCCGGGGCATCTACTTCATCGACCCGGCCGGGCACGCCCTGGAGGCGATCACCCGCCCGTACGGCAGCGGCAGCGAGGAGAGTTCGTAGCTCACGCACCGCACCGGCCGAACTCCCGCTCCCGGAAGCTGATTTCCGTACGTACGCACTATCCGTCATTACATCGGGGGAACGGTGTAGGGCCCCGTCCGGTAGGCCGCGTATAAAGGTTGCCGGACGAACTCGGAGGAGCGACGAGTGGCCAGTGCGACAGAAGCCGTGAGCACACTGATGGTGCAGAATTTCGGAGTCGATCCAGCAGCTGTCCGTCCCGAGATTCCCCTCTACGAACTCCGCATGGATTCCCTCGCGCTGGAGGAGTTCCGCATCCTCATCGAGGACCAGCTGGACATCGACCTGGAGGACGCCTCGCTGACCTCACGAGACACCGTGGGCCAGCTGGTCGCACTCGTGCACAGCAAGACAGCCGGGTGACCGGGCCGACGGCGCACTCGCGCCGGCAGCCGCCCTTCACGGCGGCGGTGACCGGGCTCGGCCTGGTCACGGCGGCAGGCGTGGGGACCGACGCGGTGTGGCGCAATGTCACCCGCAGCACGGCCCCCACGTCCGTCGGACCGCAGGAGGAACTCCGCGACCTGCCCTGCGACTTCATGTACACCGTCGGCGCGGACGACCTGGACACCGCACAGGTGCTCGGGGTGGCGACCCAGCGCCTGATGGACCGTTTCGCCCAGCTCGCCGTGGTGGCCGCGCGCGAGGCCGTCGCGGACGCCGGGCTCGACCCCGCCGTCTGGGACAGCGGCCGCGTCGCGGTCGTCATCGGGTCGGCCCACGGCGGTCTGCCCTTCTACGACGGCCAGCACGCCGCACTGACGGCGAAGGGCCCGCGCCGCGTCTCGCCCAAGCTCGCCCCGCTGACCGTCGTCAACAGCGCGGCCAGCAGCGTCTGCATGGACCTCGGCGTGCGCGGCCCCAGCCTGGCCGTCTCCACCGCCTGCTCATCGGGCACCGTCGCCATCGGCACCGCCCACCAGCTGCTGCGCGCCGGGGTCTGCGACATCGCCGTGGCGGGCGGCGCCGAGTCGGTCTGCTCGCGGCTCCTCATCGCCAGCGCCTGCCAGATGCGGGCGGTGTCCACCCGCCGCGACGACCCGGCCTCGGCCTGCCGCCCCTTCGACGCCGACCGCGACGGGTTCGTCGTCGGCGAGGGCGCCGGGCTGCTGGTGATGGAACACCCCGAGCACGCGGCCGCCCGGGGCGCCCGGATCCGGGCGGGCATCGCCGGGTACGGCGCCTCCAGCGACTCGTACTCCGCCGTCGCCCCCGACCCCGAGGGCAAGGGCATCGAGAGCGCCCTGCGCACCGCCCTGGCCGACGCGGACCTCTCCCCGTCCGACATCGGCCACGTCAACGCGCACGGCACCTCGACCGTCTTCAACGACCTCATCGAGGCGACCATGCTGGACCGCCTCCTCGGCCCCGGCCCCCTCGTGACCTCCACCAAGGCCATGACCGGGCACACCCTGGGCGCGGCCGGCGGGATCGAGACCGCCCTGACCGTGCTCGCCCTGCAACACCAGCTGGTCCCCCCGACGGCCAACCTGGAGTCGCTCGACCCGCGCGTGCCGGTCGAGGTGGTCGCCAAGGCCGCCCGGCCCGCGACGTTCGACGCCGCCGTGAAGACGTCGCTCGGATTCGGCGGCCACAACGCCGCGCTCGTGCTCACCCGTCACTGACGTCGAGAAGGAGCCAGCAGCATGCCCGAGGAAGTCCAGGCAGAGGAAACCGTCCGGTCCCTGTCGGTGAACGGGCTGGGCTACTCCTACCGTCTGCTCTCCCGGACCGGCGCCCCCCTCACCGAACCGGTGGTCGTCCTCGGCGGCGCGTTGCAGGGGATGCTCGGCTGGCCCCAGATGGAGGGCCGGCTGGGCCCCGTCGCGGACGTAGTCACCGCGGACCTGCCCGGCATGGGAACCGCCGACCCGCTGCCGCCGGGACCGAGCGCCGACATCCTGTGCGCCGCCGTCACCCGGATCATCGACGACCTCGGCGTACCCCGCGTCAACCTCTTCGGCTTCTCGTACGGCGCCGCGCTCGCCTTCCGCTGCGCCCAGCGCGACCCCGGACGGGTCGCGCGGCTGGTGCTGGGAGGCGTACCCGCGCACATCAGCGATGCCCAGCGGGCGCACTGGCGGCGGGCCACCGACCGGCTGGCAGCGGGGGACACCGGCGGCTTCGCGACCCTGGTCACGGAGGCCCTGATGTGCCTGGACCCCGACCGGCACGTGGCCCGCAGAGATCTGGCGTACCGGTACGTCAGGCGCTCCATGCTGCTCGCCGTCACGCACTCCCCCCACGCGGCGGACTCGGTGCACCGCTCGCTCGGTGACCGGCCGGACTTCTCGGGCGGCCTGTCGGGCGTCCCGGCGCTGGTCTTCACGGGGGAGCACGACACGGTCACGTCTGCGGAGGTGCAGCGCGCCTTCGCGGCCACGATCGAGGGCAGCCGGTTCACCACCATCCGGGACGCCGACCACTGGGTCGTACTGGAGAAGGCCGAAGAGGTCGCCGACCTCGCGCTGCGGTTCTTCACCGACCGGCCACTTTCGTCGGCCGGGTACCTGAACGTGGTCCCGCGCCAAGAACGTACGCCCGACCACAGCCCGGCGTGACGGCGAGCCGGCTGGCTCGCGTGACCTCCGCCCGATGTCCGCCGTTGGCAGAGCATGAGGATGACGAGGATGACGAAGAAGCACAGCGTGACCGCGGCCGCCTCACTGATCGCCGGCCTGGCAGCGGCTTTCGCGGGAATCGCCGCACCGGCTCAGGCGAACGACGCCGACCTCAGCAATCTGGCCCCGCTCCCGCTCGACCTCCCCGATATCGGGGACGGGAGCTTCAAAGACCTGGACAAGATGATCGAGTCCTGAGACCGACCGGCATCAGGCGTTCGGGTGACGATGTCTTCTATTGAGTTTCTTCGGTGGCAGCAGATCGTTACCGATGCGACGGCGACGCTACGGGCGTGAAGAAAACGGACTCGTGCAGTGCGAAGGACGTGGCTGTGTAGGATGTCGCCGCCGGAAAGGTTTTTAAAGTGAAGTACATGAAGAGCGCCGCATTCGTCGCCGGTTCGCTCCTGGCCGTCGGTGTCGCCTCCCCGGCCCTTGCCGATTCCGAGGCTTCCGGCGTCACCACGAACTCCCCCGGCGTCATCTCCGGGAACAGCGTGCAGGTCCCGATCCACATTCCGGTGAATATCTGCGGCAACACGATCAACGTGGTCGGCCTGCTGAACCCGGCCTTCGGCAACGTCTGCATCAACAAGTAGTTCTCCGTCCGAACCGATAGGTGTTCGGGTCCTGGATGGCCCCTGAGCGCATGCCATGCGCCCGGGGGCCATCTCAATCTCCTCATCGCGTGTGGGCACATCGGCTCACCCGCCCGCACGAAAGACAGGGATCGGCAAAGTGCGACAGGTTTTGAGCAGGGGCGTTTTCGCGGCGGCTGCCGCGTCCGGTCTCCTCGCCATGTCCGGTGGTTCCGCCCACGCGGATGCCGGAGCTGCCGGGCAGGCTTCCAACTCGCCGGGCGTACTGTCCGGCAACAACGTCCAGGCTCCCGTACACGTCCCGGTGAACGTCTGTGGCAACACGGTCAACGTCGTCGCCTTCCTGAACCCGGCCTTTGGCAACGAGTGCGCCAACGTCTCGTCGTCCAAGAAGTCGCCGGGCCACGACCGTCCGGGCCACGAGCGCCCGGGCGGCGGGCACCCCGGTGGGGGACACCCCGGCGGTGGGAACCCCGGTGGCGGGCACCCCGGGCAGGAGCCGCCCGGACACGAGCACCCCGGCGAGGAGCCGTCCGGCGGGAAGCCTCCGGCCGGCGAGCAGCCCGGGCACGAGCAGCCCGGGCACGAGCAGCCCGGGCACGAGCAGCCCGGGCACGAGACGCCCGGTCACGAGCAGCCCCCCGAGTGCGACGAGCCGGGCGGGTCGAAGCCCGGGGGCCCGGCCGGTCCTGGGAAGACCCCGTCCAAGCCGCGCCCGGTCGAGCAGCCGGCCGAGGAGCCGCAGGCCCCCGGCGTCGTCCCGGCAGAGCAGCCCGCGCACCAGCCCCAGACGCCCCCGCGCGTGGCCGAGGTGGTGACGCCGGCCGCGGTCGAGCTGCCGGCCCAGGCGCCCCGCGGCATCGAGGGCGCGCCCGCCCTCGCCCACACCGGCGCCGATGACCTCGGCGTGGCCGCCGCGCTCAGCGCCGCGCTGATCGGCGGCGGCGTGCTGCTGTTCCGGCGTACCAAGGCCGCGAAGGTCTGAGCCGAAACGGCCGGACGGACCGAAGGCGGGGCGGGCTCCACGGAGTCCGCCCCGCCATCATGTTCGACCGTGTTTTCGCGCCCCGGCATACGAGTGAATCGCCAAGAACGGTGTACGGGTTCAGTTTCTCTGCGCGCAGGGTTTCGTTAGTCCTGACGTAAGTGGCACGGAACAGCACCGCCAGAATCTCACGGTCACAAAATTCGTAGTCCGCGGATTTACGCCAGCACGAAGAGGGATTACTGAAATGAAGTACATGAAGGCCGCCTCGGCCCTTGCCGTTTCGATGATCGCCGCGGGAGCTGCCGCCGGAGCGGCGTCGCCGGCGGGGGCCGCCGAGCACTCGATGAGCCTGAACTCGGGTGTTCAGCAACTGGCGGACGCCCTCAACCGTACGCAGCCTGTCGACTCCACCGTCCAGCCCCTGCTGAAGGCGGCGAGCGAGACCACCCAGGCCGTCAACGAGGCGCGGGAAGGCGACCCTTCGCGTCTGCTGAGCGGCGCGGTGGACACCGCGGAGGCCGCCGCTCCGCTGGTCGGTGGCATGCCGCTCGGCGGCTGACGAAGCCCCGCGCCCGAGGCCGGTACGTACACCGAAGATGTGTGTACCGGTCTTCTGCCGTACCGGGCAGGAACGCGACCGGCCGCCGCCCAACACACAACCGCCACACACAGCAGTGCGCCCCCGACCTGCGTAGGGGGCGCACTGCTGTGTGAACGCGATCAGCGTCAGTCGTTGTCCGCGCCGTTGCCGGCGATGGCGTTGTCCAGGAGGTGCGAGAGCGTCTCGTCGCCCTTGACCTGGCTGGAGTTCTCCACGCACTGCTGGTTCTGCGGGTTGGACAGGATGTCCTGAACACCGACGTTGACGAGGCCGACAACGTTCTGGATGTTCTTGATCGGGACGGTGACGCACGGCTTGTTGAGCGAGCCCTGGACGATGGACAGCTGCGGGCTCTGGTCACCGTGGGTGGTGGCGTTACCGTACGCCTGCTTCGAACCGTTGCCGCTCGCGGCGAGGTTGGCCGAGTCGTCGCCGGCTGCGATGGCCTGACCGGCTCCGGCAGCGCCGAACCCGACTACAGAGGCAGCGACCGCCGCCGTCGTCATCATCTTCTTGAGCATTTGATTTCCTTGTTAGTCCGAAACTCAGGGTTCTGCGATCAGGCTCACTTTCGAGATGAAGATTGGTTGCGCCGATTCACCCGAATGGTATGCAAGGCCCCTTCGATCCGATCCTGCGCGGCCAAATGGGTGACACAGGAGAACCAACCCACCGTTGCGGAGTTGGTCAGTGAGCCTCACCTCGGGGTACGACATGGGAAGAGGGAAAAGTGGTCAAGAAGGTCATGGCTACCGCTGCCGTCGCCGTCTCCGTCATGGGCCTCGGTGCCGCGGCCGCCCCGCAGGCGATGGCGGCCGGCGACGACCGCGAGCACGCAGCAGCGAGTGGCAACGGAGCCTCGCAGATCTACGGCAACGCCACCACGCACGGCGACATGAGCCCGCAGCTGTCGCTCATCCAGGGCTCGTTCAACAAGCCCTGCATCGCCGTCCCGGTGAAGAACATCCAGAACGTTGTCGGCCTCGTCAACGTCGGTGTTCAGGACATCCTGTCCAACCCGCAGAACCAGCAGTGCGTGGAGAACTCCAGCCAGGTCAAGGGCGACGAGACGCTCTCGCACGTCCTGGACAACCTCCTCGCGGGCAACGGCGCGGTGAACGACTGACCCGTCGCGAAGGCAGCGGAGACTCGGGTCGCCGCACCACCTCCTTGGCGGTGATCCGGGTCGACGCCCTGGTCGGGGCGTGACGGAGAGACCAGCCGCTCTTTCCACCCCCGACCACAACCTTCAGGCCCCGCAGATGACTTCTCATCTGCGGGGCCTGAAGGCTGTGGGGGGTGTGGGCGTGGACGGTGCGGAGGCCTCGTGCGGGTTACTTCCGCAGCGTGGTCACCGGAATGACGCAGTGGGCGGACGCCCCCAGTACCTCCTCGTCGCTGACGAAGGCCTTCAGGTCATCGGCCTCGACCGGGACGCCGGGGGCGCCCTTGGGCCAGGGGCGGGTCGTGAAGAGGAAGTGCACGTGCCCCCGCTTGATGGCCGCGGCGGTCCACTCGTCCGGCACGAGGCACTGGACCTTCAGGCTCGGCATCGTCAGCGAGGCGCTGCCGCTCGCCAGCAGCACCGTCACCGGGAACTTGGACCGGGAGCCGTCCACCACTCCGGCGCCCACCGGAAGGCCGGTCTGGTCCAGGAGGTGCCGTACGGCCCTCTCGCCGGCTTCGGGGCCGGCTGATCCGTCGCCAAGCGAATAGGCGAGCAGGAACGCCATGTCGCGGCCGTCGTCGATGTTCTCCCCGGCCCAGGCGATGACCGAGATGGTGCCCAAGTGGCTCTGTTCGAACGGCGTTTCAGTGGTCTGTGAGGTCATACGTCGGGACCCTAATTGCCCAAAGCGGGTGCGCCCGCCCATAACTCACCCGGAAGGGCTAACAGCGCCGTGCGCAATACCTCGTACGAGGAGCGCGCTCACTCCCCGCTCACTCCGCGCCCACGCCCGGCTCACTCCGCGTTCGCGATGACCTTGCGTACGTTCTCCAGACTTCCGCACCCGGTTTCCAGCAGGCGCCCGCGTTCCCGGTTGAACGCTTCGGCCAGTTCCGCACGCCGCTCGTCCGTGACGAGTTCCCTGGCGCTGTTGAGGATGGAACGCTCTTCCTCGTCCAGGTGATGGGTGACGGCTTCGGACAGCGCCTCCAGCTTCTCGTCCCACTCGTCCGAACCGACCTCGGACACCTCCAGCAGGGCGGCCAGGGCCTTGTTTCCCTCGGTGTGCTCCTCCTTGCCGTGGTCGACCTCTTCGTTGTCGACCTTCCGGTAGCGGCGCAGCGCCGGGTAGACCTCCGCCTCCTCGGCCTCACCGTGGGCGATGAGCAGGTCCGCGAACTCGCGCAGCGCGGCTGCCCGGTCCGCCTCGACGCTGCGCATCGCGTGGAACAGGTCCTCCATGCGCCGGTGGTCGTCCAGGATCAGTGCCACCACGTCGGTTCCGCTGCTCTGCGCCATGCTGTCCGCCTCCTGTGTATTTGTGGGTATCCGCTGCCCACCGTCTGCCCAGTAATCCGGGCCGCACCCCTGGCGCCGCACCCCTTGGCCAGGGAGTGTTCTAGAAGTAGCGACGTCCGCCCGGAGGGCGGGTCTCGCGTGGTCTGGTGCGTGCGATCGCAAGGCGCCGGGACGGTCTCGTAGCGGAGCTACTAGGGCATTTCGGCAACGCGGCGAGGATGGGGTCTCCCCTGGTCGAGCGGAGCCGAGACCTTGGGGAAGTGCCAGACCACGCGAGACAGACGGGACTTCTGAAACACGACCTAGCTTGAGATTTAACCTCCGGATTCGAACAGCTCCGACCAGCCCTTCCTGCCGCACGAGCAGGCTCCGCAGCACAGTCGGAAATCTAAGCAAGTCGGGACAAACGGTGCGCATGCTGGTTCCGTGAAGCCGACTTGCGGTCGTGTTCGAGCGGCGAGGTTAAATCTCAAGCTAGGGGGTGGCGCCGGGGCTCTCGCCGGGGCCGGGGGTGCCGGCCGAGCTCGGTTCGGGGGACAGCCACGCCATGCCGACGAGTACGGCGGCCAGGAAGGCGATGGCACCGGCGATCGCACTGGCGACGCGCGGCCTGCGGCGTACGAAGACGCGGGTACTGGCCCGTGGGCTGGGCGCCGCCCGGCGGCGCGAGGCGGGCCGGGCAGCGAGACCGGGTGCCCGGTTGGCCGGGAGCGCGTGGACGGCGGCGGGCCGGGGCGTGGGCCGCACGGGGCCGTCGACCGGCCGCGCCGCGCGGGGCAGCGGCCGGGGCAGCGGCTGGGGCCGGCCGCGCCAGTTGCTGTCCTGGCGGAACCATTCGGCGGCCTGGTCGGCCGTCGGCCGGTCCGCTGGCTGCTTGGCGAGCAGCCTCAGCAGATACGCCTCGAAGGGGCCCGGCACGTCCACGCCGAGCTGACGCGGCGGCATCGGGGCCGCGTCGACGTGCTGGTAGATCGTGCCGGTCGCGGTGTCGGACTGGAACGGGGGGCGGCCCGCGAGCAACTGGTAGAGCACGCAGCCGAGGGAGTACATGTCGGACGCGGGCCCGGCCGGCCGGCCCAGCGCGCGCTCGGGGGCCAGGTAGAGGCTGGTGCCGACGATCTGCCCGGCGGTGGTGAGGGCGGCGCCGGGGTCGTCGATGAACTGAGCGATGCCGAAGTCCGCGATCTTGACCGTACCGTCGAAACTCGTCATCAGGTTGCCGGGCTTGATGTCCCGGTGCACGACGCCCTGGCGGTGCGCGGCGGCCAGCCCGGCGGAGGCCTGAGCGGCGATGCGGGCGACCCGGTCGGCGCCCAGCGCGCCCTCGGCGAGCAGGTCCTGGGCGAGACTGGTGCCCTCGACGAGTTCCATCACCAGGTAGAAGCGGTCCTGCCACGCGCCGAAGTCGAACACCGCCACCAGGTGCGGGTGGCTGAGCCGCGCGGCGGTCTGGGCCTCAAGGCGGAATCGGGCCGCGGCCGAGGTGTCGGCCTCGCTCCCGAGCAGCAGCTTCACGGCGACGGGCCGGCCCAGCACCTCGTCAGTGGCCCGCCAGACCTCGCCCATGCCACCCCGCCCGATGGGCGTGTCCAGGCGGTATCTCTCCCCGACCAGCACCTGCGCTCCAACCCCACTGCAATTCCGACAACCCCGCCGTCGCTGAACCTACTTCACCGAGCTGGCCGACTTGCCGGTGAGGTCCCGATGAGGTGCGGCCCGCGCGCCACCCGGCCCGCTGAAAGCGCCGTGAAACCACCGTAAGTCCGGCCGCGCGCACGCCTTCGCCTACGATGAACGGCCGCCCCCGGCCCCCGGCCGCAGAGCGGTACCCCGCCGCGATGCGGCAGGGTACCGGGCTCCGGGTGACTCGGGGTGATCAGTCCTGGGCGAGCGGCAGTGCTACGTCGACGACCTGGTCGCGGTCGGGGAAGGTGCCCTTGAAGGTGGTCTCCCCGTCCAGCAGGTTCACGCTGTAGAAGCGGTACGTGCCGCCGGCCAGGAGGGCCGCGAAGCCGCAGTTCGTGGACTTCTTGGCCGAGTAGTACACGTCGAAGCCGGCCGAGGGGCCCGCGTTGACGCCGAGGTTGCCGGTGGGGGCGAGGTTTCCGGCGTTGGCCGGGGACTGGATCGACACACGGTCGTTGACCGTGTCGATGTCGAAGAGGGTGGTCGCGGTGGCCGCGTTCAGGTCGTTGTTCGTGTAGCCGGCGCCGGTCACGCCCTTGGCCGTGGTCGGGGGCATCGTCGGGTTGGTGAGGGTGCCGTCCACCGTGGTGCCGAGGGGCGCCATGCCGTCGTCGATGTTGTGGCGCAGGTTCTGGCCGGTGTCGCTGATGACCCGCAGCCGGTTGGCCGCCGGGTTGAAGTCCACGCCGAAGTGCTTGCCCTTCAGCGCGACGGTGAGCTTGGAGACCTTGGTGGCCTTGGCGTTGTCCGTGTTGAGGAGGTAGATGCCGCCCTTGTCACCGACGCCGTACAGCTTCGAGTTCTGTACCCGGTAGTCGATGCCGACCAGCTTGGTGTCGCGCCTGAGGCCCGACACCCTGCCCAGCGGGTTGACGTTGGTCGGGTCGTTCGTGCTGAACTGGACCAGACGCTGACCACTGGTCAGGCCGATCACGTCCAGACGATCCCCGTTGCGGCCGCTCTCCGACTCGGTCGGCGAACCGGCGCTCGCGCTGCCGGCGAGGACGAGGGTGGACACCATCGCGGCCAGCGCCGCCGACGTGAGGACTGCTTTGCGCATCAAGCATCTCCGAGGTCCGGACCTGCCTCTGGCAGCAGGTCACGAGACCAGAAACTAACCGAACATTCGCGAAATCAGCTCGCAATACACCAACTTTGGTACATCAGAGAATAAACGGACAGGCGGGGTGCCTTCGTAAGGCCTATTCCTCCTCGCTCGCCAACGCGTTGAGGGCGGCGGCGTCGCTTCGGCTCTCTCCCCTGGGGGCCCGCCCAACCGCGGGAACGGCGGCGAGCCTATACACCGGTCAGTCGACGATCGCGCCGCAGGTGAGGTTCACGACCGCGCCGGTCATCGCGCCCGCGCGGTCCGAGGCCACGAACGCCGCCGTGTCGGCGACCTCCGCCAGCCGGGGCAGCCGGCGCAGCGCGGCGCCCTCGATCAGGGGCCGCAGCGCTTCGGGGTGGCTCTCGGCGATCTCCGGGTGGGTGTCGGGCGTGAAATTGGGGCGCAGCGCGACGACCCGTACCCCCCGGGGCCCGACCTCACCGGCGAGCGTGCGCGTCAGGCACTCGATCGCATGACAGCTTTCTCCCGAGTCGATGGGTCAAGCCGCTCATTCTCCCGGCAGCGGTGGCGGCGGCAACAGAGAGACCGGTGGCCCCGATCAGTCGGTCGGCACGCACAGCACCGGGATGTCCGAGAGCTGCAGCAGCTTGTGCGGCGTGGATCCCAGCAGCGCGCCGCGCATCGGGCTCTCGCCCCAGCTGCCGACGACGATGACGCGTGCCTCATGACGTGCCGCCGCGTCGAGCAGTGCCTGGGCCGGCTTCTCGTCGACGATTTCGGCGGTCGTCGGTACGCCCGCCTCGTCCGCCGCCTCGACGGCGTGGGCCAGTGCGATGCGGCCTGCCTGCCGCAGGGCCTCCTCGTGCGTGCGGTACTCCTCACCCACGCCGCCGGGCGCGGCGGCTCCGTACACCAGCACCAGGGGTTCGCCGAACGCGGCCGACACCTCGATCGCTACGCGGAGCGCGTGCGCCGCCCCGGGCGACTCGTCGTATCCGAGGACCACCGACATCTCAGGACTCCTTGCCGCGGACGAGTGCGGGGTCCACCACCGTGGGCCGCTCCGACCAGAAGGGAGGCGACACCAGGCGCCATACGAACATGATGACCAGGCCCGTCACCGCGATGGCGATGGCGATGACCAGCGGCGGGCCCAGCCCGAACCAGGAGACGCCGCTGTACGAGTTCTCCGGGTCGGCCATGTCGGTGATCGACTCCACCAGCAGCCACACCAGCAGCGCGGAGCCGACGAGCGGGCCGACGCCGATGAGGACGAAGCTGCCGATGCTCGCGGTCAGGTGGCGGCGGTAGTAGACGGCGCAGGCGAGGCCGGTGAGGGCGTAGTAGAACGCGATGAGCAGCGACAGGGCGGTGAGCGAGTCGAACAGCGCGTTCTCGCTGATCTGGTTGACGACGACGTACCAGCCGATCGCGATGCCGGCGACCCACCACGTGCTCACCTGCGGTGTCCGGAACCGCGGGTGGATGTGGGCGAACTGCTCGGGCAGCGCGCGCCGGCGGGCCATGGACAGTGCGGTACGGGACGCCGGGATGATCGTCGTCTGCGTCGACGCGATCGCGGAGGTGGAGACGGCGAGCAGGACGACCCAGTCCCAGCTGCCCATGACCTCCTCGGCCAGCACGGCGAAGACGGCCTCCTCCTCGCCCGCGTTCTCGGCGAGGAACGTCGTCCCGGCGTAGGCCACCACCGCGAAGCCGACCGAAAGGTAGGTGACCAGCAGGACGACGGTCGACCAGATGCCGGCTTTTCCGGGGGCGGTGGCGGAGTCCTTCACCTCCTCGGTGAGGTTGACCGCCGACTCCCAGCCCCAGTAGATGAACACCCCGAGCAGCAGGCTCCCCGTCAGGGCCGCCCCGCCCGCCCCGAACGGGTTGAGCCAGTGGAGTGACGGCTCGATGGGGTCGAGGGTGCCGGTCCCGGCGTACACGCGGTAGAGCGCCACGACCGCGAAGACGGTCAGGAAGGCGACCTGCAGCAGGATGAGGACGTTCTGCACGTGCGCGGACGCTTCGGTGCCGATGACGCACACGGCGGTCATCACAAGGATGAGCAGCACGGTCAGGGACTGGCGTACGACCTCGCTGTCGGCCCAGCTGTCGAGGCCGATGGCGGGCAGGCCGAAGCGTACGGCGACGTCCGCCAGCGAGCCGATGACCAGAACCCCGGTCATGGTGATGGCCCAGCCGCCCAGCCAGCCGGCCCACGGGCCCATCGCCCGCGTCACCCAGGAGAACGTCGTGCCGCAGTCCTGGTCGACCTTGTTGAGGTAGTAGAACGCCGAAGCGATGAGCAGCATCGGTACGAAGGACGCGATCATCACGCCGGGAGCGTAGATGCCGACGAGGGCCACGATCGGGCCGATGGCGGCGGCCAGTGAATAGGCCGGGGAGGTGGAGTTGAGCCCGATGACGAGCGCGTCGACGAACCCGATCGCGTTGTGCTTCAGCTCGGCGGGCGGGCTCTCGCCGCTGGGATTCGCGCGTGGTGGCGTGGCGCCCGGGTCGTCGTCGGCCATGCTCCCTCGCTTCTGCCGTGCTGCTGCCGTTACTGCTGCCCGTACGTACACAGCAACGGTCTCGCGTCCCGGGTGCGTGCGCATCGCGAGGCGGGGCGGGGCGCGAATCGGTCAGTGGTAGGCGTGGACGACCGCGTGGCCCTTGCCCCGGGCGATGAGCCACCGGTTGACCGGCACGGTCAGGACGAATGCGACGGCCAGCGCGAAGGCGAGCGCGCCCCAGAACAGGAAGCTGCCGAGACCCGCGTCCATGGCTCCGGGCACGGTGAGCATGACGCCGTTGTCCACGATTTCCATGACGGTGATGGAGAGCGTGTCGGCGGCGAGCGCGACCTTCAGTGCCTGGCGCAGGGGGACGTCTGCCCTGAGTACGCCGCGCATGGTCAGCGCGTATCCGAAGACGAAGGCCAGGGCGACGGCCAGGGCGATGGTGGCGCCGTCGGACAGGCCTACGGCGGTGCCGATGGCCATGCCCAGGACTTCGCCGATGGCGCATCCCGTCAGGCAGTGCAGCGTCGCCTGGGCCGCCGTGCGCCAGGAGGAGGCTCCGGAGGTGGGGTGGCCGGTGTGGTCGTGCTTGGTGTGGTCGGGCTCCGTGTGGTCGGGTTTCGTGTGGTCGGGTTTCGTGTGGTGGGCGTGGTGATCCATGGCTGTCTCCTTTTCGCGTCCCTGTTCTGCACGGTATACCCCCCAGGGGTATGCTGCAAGGGTGGAATCGCTCAGCGGGACCGGTGGGCGCGCGGTGCGGCGTGCCTACGATGGGCTGGTGACCACCGTCGAGTACGCCCCGCAGTCGCAGCCGGTGCTGCGGGTGCGTGCGCTGCTCGTCCTCGGTCTGCTGGTCGGTCTGCTCGGCATGCACGGCCTGGCGCCGGGCGACCCGCAGCCGTCGGGGCATCACACCGCGGCGATCGGCGCCGCTACGGCGCACGGCACCGCGCCGGGGGAGAGGGTCTCCGTACCGGACGACTGTGATCACGACCGGCGGGACGGTGGCGGCGGTGGCTGTCACGACGGGGCCGCGCACGCCGACGCGACCTGCGCGTCAGGCGCCGTGGGGGCCGGCCCCGCGCTGCCGGCGCTGACGCCCGTACCTGGCTGCCTGGCCGCCGCCGCCGAGCCGCTGCTCGCCGCGGGGTACGGAACACCCGACGGCGCCCGCGCGCCGCCGACCCTGGCGGAACTCCAAATCCTGCGGATCTAGAACACGCCCAGCGGTACCGCATGCCCACTACGGGCCGGTGCCGCGTGCGGGCGTACGTACACTCATCCGCGATCTCCAGGAGTTCCGTCATGACGACGTCGAACCGAACGAACCGAACGAACCGAACGAACCGAACGAACCGTTCACCGATCCGCCGCGCGGCCCTCGTGGCCGCCACCGCCACCGCCGCTCTCGTCCTCTCCGCATGCGGCGGCGACAACGACCCGGGCGCGAAGGATTCCAGCTCCCAGTCGGCTCCGACCGGCGCGCGCAACGCCGCGCACAACGCCGCGGACACCGCCTTCGCGCAGGGGATGATCCCGCACCACCGGCAGGCCGTCGAAATGGCCGGCCTGGCACCCGACCGGGCGTCCTCGGCCGAGGTCAAGAAGCTGGCCGCCCAGATCAAGACTGCGCAGGCCCCTGAGATCGAGACGATGTCCGGCTGGCTCACGGCGTGGGGCGAGAAGGTCCCCGAGGACATGGCCGGGGACGTGGACCACTCCGAGCACGGCGGTACGCCCGGCATGATGAGCGCGGGCGACATGGGCAAGCTCAAGCAGGAGTCCGGCCCGGCGTTCGACACGATGTTCCTCGCCCTGATGGTCGAGCACCATGAGGGCGCGGTCGAGATGGCCAAGGCCGAGAAGAGCAAGGGCGAATACGCCCCGGCCAAGACGCTTGCCGACGCGATCGTCAGGGGGCAGACGTCCGAGATCGAGCAGATGAACGGGTTGCTGAAGAAGAACTGACCCCACGCGACTGGGCCACTGGCCACTGGCCACTGGCGACTGACAACTGGCGACTGACAACTGTCCGCTGACAACAGCGACCGGGCCGGCACCCGCACCACCACTCACCCTGAGCCGGCCCGGTTCTGCCCTGCCTGCGGGTGGGGGCTGGTCAGAATGACCGGTGGATCAGTTCCCGCGAGGCGCGTACATGATCACGGCCATGCCCGCCAGGCAGACCAGAGCACCGATGACGTCGTAACGGTCGGGGCGGTAGCCGTCGGCGACCATGCCCCAGGCGATCGATCCGGCGACGAAGACGCCACCGTAGGCGGCCAGGATGCGGCCGAAGTTGTCGTCGGACTGGAGAGTGGCGACGACTCCGTAGAGGCCGAGGGCGATGACGCCGGTGCCGATCCAGATCCAGCCCCTGTGCTCGCGGATGCCCTGCCAGACCAGCCAGGCGCCGCCGATCTCGAAGAGGGCGGCCACGACGAACAGCGCAACGGAACGAGCGACAACCATGCCGCCCGACCTTACGGGCTGCCCGCGCGGATGCCCCTCAGCGGGCGTTCGCACCCCGCGTCGACGGCCGCCGCCGGGGGCTCAGAGCGGCGGTTCGGGGAGGTCGTCGTCGAGGATGCCGGTCCTGGCGATGAGGTAGGCGAGCTGGGCGCGGCTGCGACTGCCCAGGAGCTCCGAGGCCTTGCGCACATGGCTGGCGACGGTCCGGGTGCTCATGCCGAGGCGTCCCGCGATGCTCTCGTCGGTGTAGCCGTTCACCATGAGCTGCAGGATCGCGCGGCGGGTCTCATCCGTGAGCAGGGGCGGCCGGTGCTCGCCCGGGTTGTGCGGCAGGGGGTGGGCGCGTTCCCAGGAGTGGTCGAAGAGACCGACGAGGTAGCGGATCAGCCCGGGGTGCTCGATGGCCACGGCGACCTGGCGCCGTTCCTCGCCGGGATCGGGTACGAAGGCGATCTTCCGGTCGCACACGATGAGGCGGTCGAACACCTCGTCCAGGGTGCGCACTTCCGCCCCGGCCTCGCATACCTGCTCCACGTAGGACAGCGTCGGGCTGTGGGAACGGACGGTGTGCTGGTAGATCGTGCGCTGACGCACACCGCGCCCGAGGGCTGCCAGGTCGCTGGCGAGGGCCTTCTCCAGGAGGTCCCGCGGGCGGCCGCCGCCCGGCTGGGCGGTGAGGAGTTCCTCCTGGCAGGAGAGCACGGCGGAGGAGAGGGTGGCGCTGATGACGCCCGCGCCACTGATGACGCGAACGCCCCGCCGCCCGGCCGGCTCCACCGGCCAGGCGGCACAGTCACCCCTCGGCGGCCGCTCGCAGTCGGGGAGTGACCAACTGCTCTTCACCTTGCAACCATTGCGGCCGTTCATGAGTCCTTCACACGCAACACTGTTTCGTCACACGATGAAGGAGCTCAATCTTGCGTAAGCGTCCTGTCATAGCCGCGGCCATCGCTGCCGGCACGCTGGCCCTCCTCGCCGCCGCCCCGGCTCAAGCCGTCGAGTACAGCTCGGCGTTGAAGGTCCGTGGAGTCCAGTACGACGCGCCCGGCAGCGACTCCAACAGCTGCTCCTACGGCAACACCGACGAGGAGTACCTGACGCTGAAGAACTACTCGTCCTCGGCGACCATCAACCTCAAGGGCTACGCCGTCAAGGACGCCACGGGCAACCGCTTCACCTTCACCGCGACCCACTACCTCCAGCCCGGGGACTACGTGAGGCTCCGCGGTGGCCACGGCAGCGATTCCGACAAGTACAACGTGGTCTACCGCGACAACTGCAACTTCATCTGGAACAACGACCGCGACACGATCTACCTGTACAAGCCCTCCGGCAGCCGCTCGGACGTCCATTCCTACACCAAGAGCGGATCCGACCCCGACGGCAACGGCTACATCGGCTACCACAGCTGAGCTGGCAGCGCGTGGTCCCCGCCTCCTGAGCGGAGGCGGTGACCCGTCCGGTAGGTCCGGACAACACAACGGCCCAGGTCGGGGATTCATGTTTCTGGCCCAGGCCTTCTTCTTCGGAGCGGCTGGTGCTCTTCATGTTCGACCGGCACGCGGAAAGGCCGGACTACCGGCCCCGGTGGACCTCAAGCCGGCTATGGCGCCGCTCGTAGGCAGAGGCGGGACGGCGCCTCCTTCACTTTGGCTCTCTCCCGGTCTGTACCCTTGGTGCCCCCTGTTCGCCGCCCTGAAGGGCTGGGGGCACGCGCCTGGTGCACGGCGGGATGAGGTCGCTCGGGGCGGTGGCGCACGGCCGCATGCCTTGCTCTGCGACCGCTCGGCCTGCCTCAATCGCTGCTCAGCGCGGTCGCCCGTCGGCTCCCCCTCGAGATGAACAAGAGGCCAGATCGCTCCTTGCCGTACCGATGGCGGGGCAAGGGGAGACGGGCCTCTGTGCTGGTCACCCGGATCCCGATGAACGAGACCGAAGCCGAAACCGGAGCGGTCCGTCTCCGCTCTCAGTGCCGGCCGTGTCGGTCTTCGATCCGCCACGCCGAACCGCTGGACGCCCTGAGGTGCCTGAGCGATGGTCACAGCGGGTGCGTAGCGCAGCGTATTGCACTGCGATACGCTGGCTTCATGAAGACCATCACCCAGCGGGAGCTTGCCGCGCGCTCCAAGGCTGTGCTCGACGATGTCGAAGCGGGTGAGACCTACCACGTCACTCGTAACGGCACTGAGATCGCCGAGGTGCGCCCGCTCACCTCCCGGCGCCGCTTCGTTCCCGTGGAGGAACTCCAGCGGAAATGGCGCCATGCGCCTGGCGCCGACGCTGCTCGGATGCGAGCGGAGGCCGACGAGTACTTCGGCACAGAGGACCGTGTCGGTGACGATGACAATCCGTGGGACCACGCGTGACCGGCAGGCTGTCACGTGGACTGCTCGACACGTGTGTCGTTATCGATCTGCAGGTGATCGATCCAGACCTGCTGCCGGTGGAGGCGGCTGTGTCCTCAATCGTCCTGGCGGAGCTGGCCCAGGGCGTGGCGATGACGAAGGACCCGGTGGAGATGATGGCGCGAGCGCAGCGTCTGGCGGACGTCGAAGCGGACTTCGCGGCCATCCCCTTCGAGCGGGAGGCTGCCCGCAGATTCGGCACGCTGGTCGCCCTCACCATCAAGGCGAAACGCGATCCACGTCCCCGCCGAATGGACCTGATGATCGCCGCCACAGCTGTCGCCCAGGGCCTCCCGCTCTACACGCGTAATGCTGATGACTTCAAAGGGCTGGAACAGGGCGTCGAGATCATCCCCGTGTGAGCAGGGTGGCGAAGTGCAGCCGCCTCTCCCACATCGGCTTGCTCGGCTCCCCTGCTCGGCACACTCCTCGGCTCCCCTGCTCGGCCGGGCTGCGCACGGTGGCCGGCACCACGGTGTCGGGCCCACGTGGGATCGCGGGGTACATCGGCCCGCAAGTCGGTGGACATCTCGCACCCCCTCAACGTGCTGGAGGAGAGCCACCTGCTGGTGCGGGAAATCGACATCTTCAGGGCCGGGAAGTCGCAGTACCGCATCACTGAGCCACTGATCAATTTCTCGAGGCCGTGATGCGGCCCGCCTGGAGGGCCGGCCAGGCCTCGGACGTATGGGCACAGCCGGCGGAGCGCTGCGCAGCCCAGGTCGCCGGGCCGCACTTCGAGGCGATGTGCCGGGAGTACGTTCTCGGGCCGGGGCGGTCCCTGCTCAGTTCCGCCTTGGGTCAGGTCGGCGGCGGCGTGGTGACCGACCGCAGGCTTCAGTGATGCGTTGCGCACCGAAGCGGCACGCAGCGACGACCGTGTCCTGCTCATCGGCCTCGATGAACTCTACGGTCGGGCGGTCCCTGCCCCGCCCCGCTGAAAGGCCGGAGTTCCAATGGCCCCGAACGCCACCAGCTACTGCGTCTGCCCCTTCGGCGCAGACGCGTCCCAGGGAGCGGGCTGGTGCCATGTCTCGATCACTCCGCGGGAAGAGACTCCTGGTGACGTCCCAGGGCAGGGAACACCAAGCTCATGGCCTTACCCAGCGTTGAGACCGAGACCCGGCGCTAATGGGGAGGTCACAAGAGAGGAGGGCATCATCTCCCCCGGTCTGGCCTGCGAAAAAAACGACCATGCGCGGAATCCTCGGCCCCCCGCTGGGCGCCGTTGCTGACCGCTGCCTACCGCTCCGACTGGCACGTAGTGGCACGGCCGGTCACAGAATCAGGACCAGGCGTCATGGAGGTCCTCGGGCGTGAGGGTGTGGACGCCGTCGGCGGTGCAGCCGCTGCGGGTGACGGCGAGCAAGGGGGTGGTGTCGTCCGCGCCGGGAAGCTGGGAGCGGTGGGTGATGAGGCGGGCGAGGTCGCGGTTGTCGAAGTGTCAAGCCCCGGGTTTCGTGGAGAGTGAGTTAGCTGGTTTTCTGGAGTGACGCAGGAGGTTCGGCCGCGAGGTAGTGGGCGGCTTCGTGTTCGGCGGGGGTGATGTGGCCGAGTTCGCCGTGCAGGCGTCGCTGGTTGAACCAGTCGACGTACTCGGCGACGGCGATCTCGACGTCGTTGATGCCGGTCCATGGGCCCTTGTTGCGGATCAGCTCGGCCTTGAACAGGCTGTTGAATGCCTCGGCGAGAGCGTTGTCGTACGAATCGCCCTTGGAACCGACCGAGGCGACGGCGGCCGCCTCGTCGAGGCGCTCGGTGTAGCGGATGGCCCGGTATTGGGCGGATTCAACCGGTCGTCGCAACACCTTGATCGTGGAGGTGTCCGATGGGACGGCCGACTGGGTGGACGACGGCGGTAACAGGGCGCCCGGCGATGCGATCGCCGGGCAGACCGCCGATTCGTCGGGATGTGGAGCGTGTCTTCTGGAAGAAGATTGCTGAGGGGCTGACCAGTGAGGATGCGGCGATCGCGTGCGGCGTGTCGGGGCCCGTGGGAACTCGGTGGTTCCGGGAACGTGGCGGGATGCCGTCGATCCAGATTGGCCCGGTGTCGGGCAGGTATCTCTCCTTCGAAGAGCGTGAAGAGATCGCTCTGCTGAAGGCTCAGGACGCCGGGGTCCGGGAGATCGCCCGCAGGCTGGGCAGGACCCCTTCGACGATTTCGCGGGAACTGCGGCGCAACGCCGCCACCCGCAATGGACAGCTCGCCTACCGGGCGTCGATCGCGCAGTGGAAGGCCGAACTGGCCGCGCAGCGGCCGAAACTGTCCAAGCTGGCCGGCAACGAGCGGCTGCACGAGTACGTCCAGGACCGCCTGGCCGGAGAGATCCGCTACCAGGACGGTGCACCTGCGCCGGGGCCCGCGGTATCGCGGTGGAAGGGACGGAACAAGCCGAGGCGTCAGGACCGCCGTTGGGCCACATCGTGGAGCCCACAGCAGATATCCAACCGGCTGAGGGTCGACTTCCCCGATGATGAGTCCATGCGTATCTCGCACGAGGCGGTCTACCAGGCGCTCTACGTCCAGGGCCGCGGCGGGCTGAAGCGTGAACTCGTCGCCTGCCTGCGTACCGGCCGAGCCCTACGAGTGCCCCGGGCCCGCACCGCTGGCCGGGGGAAGAAATTCGTCACCGAGGAGGTGCTGATCAGTCAGCGGCCGGCTGAGGTGGAGGACCGGGCGGTCCCCGGTCACTGGGAGGGCGACCTCATCATCGGCCTGAACAGCTCCGCGATCGGCACCCTGGTGGAACGCAGCAGCAGGTTCACGATGCTGTTGCACCTGCCGCCGATGCCCGGCCACGGCGGCCCACGGACCAAGAACGGCCCCGCGCTTGCCGGTCACGGAGCCGAGGCCGTACGTGCAGCCCTCGCGGAAGTGATCGTCGACCTTCCCTCCCAGCTCCGCAAGTCCCTTACCTGGGACCAGGGTTCGGAACTGGCGCAGCACGCCCTGCTCCGCATCGACACAGGTCTGGAGATCTACTTCGCCGACCCGCACAGCCCCTGGCAGCGCGGAACCAATGAGAATACCAACGGCCTGCTACGGCAGTACTTCCCGAAGGGCACCGACCTCAGCAGGCACACCCGCGAAGACCTCGCCGCCGTCGCCGCCGCCCTTAACAGCAGACCTCGCAAGACCCTTGGCTGGAGGACCCCAGCCGAGACTCTCGACAGTCACCTACTATCGACACAAAGCGGAAGTGTTGCGACGACTCCTTGAACCCAAGTTGCACGCCGCGGTCCGAGTGATGCGTGAGGCCGCTGAGGTCGGTTCCGGTGTGCCGGCGGCGCCAGATCGCCATCTCCAGCGCGTCGAGGGCGAGGTCGGTATAGAGGGAGGTGGCGACCTGCCAGCCGACGACCATGCGGGAGAAGACGTCGATGACGAAGCCGGCGTAGACCCAGCCGGAGAAGGTGCGGATGTAGGTGATGTCGGCCACCCACAGCTGGTTCGGCGCGGTCGCGGTGAACCGCCGCTCGACCAGGTCGGCGGGCCGGTCGGTCTCGGGTGCGGGGCGGGTGGTGCGTGGGCTCTTGGCCCGGATCACCCCGCGCAGCCCGGCCTGGCGCATGAGGCGTTCGACCGTGCATCGGGCCACCGTGAAGCCCTCACGCAGCAGGGCGGCATAGACCTTGCGGGCTCCGTAGACGCCGTAGTTGTCGGTATGGATGCGGCGTATCTCCTCGGTGAGCTCCTCGTCGCGCCGGCTGCGGGCCGACGGTGGGCGGTTGTGGGCGGCGTAGTAGGTGCTCGGCGCGATCGGCGCGTCCGTCTCGGCGAGGACGTGATGTAGGCGACCTTCATCGCAGTGGACGGTCCAGCTCCGCGGCGAAGAAAGCCGAGGCGGACTTCAATATTGCGTTCGCCCGCCGCAGTTCCTTCACCTCCCGTTCCAGCTCCGCGATCCAGGCGGCCTCGGCGCTGGTGGTCCCGGGCACGATGCCTTCGTCGGTCTCGGCCCGCTTGACCCACCCCCGCAGGGCCTCTGGGTGCACGTCGAGCTGGTCAGCGATGCGTTTGATCGCGCCGGCCCGGCCGACCGGGTCCTTACGGGCCTCGACCGCCAGACGCGTCGCGCGCTCTCGCAGTTCGTCGGGGTACTTACGGGGAGCAGCCGTGATCGGCATCCTTCCGGGTCTTCGATGTCTCCATCAAACCCGGGCGATTCAATCCGGGTCAGCGGGTCACCTCTGGATGGTGACGTGCCCGTCGCTATCGGACGTGCCGTTCTGAGCGGTCACGGCCGGCTCACTGGTGTGTCGGGTCCGCTGGCGGCGGCAAGTGTCCTTTGCCTCCCTGTGCTTCCGTTCGATGCGCTGGCCCCATCCGACCCCCAGGAGGACCAGGGACGCACCCACGACGCCATAAACTCCCAGGCGGTCTCCGCCCAGAAGGACCCCGACGAGGAGCGCCCAAATGGGTTCGGTACCCAGCAGCAAACTGACGCGGGAAGGGGAGGTTGTCCGCACTGCCCACATCTGGACAAAAAATGCGAAGACCGTACCGATCAGCGCTAGGTACAGAAGGACCACCCAAAGATCGGGGCCCAGCCTGGAGGCCACGCTCCATGCAGACTCCCCGACGAACGGGCTGGCAGAACAGAACAGCGCTGCCGCTGTCGCCATCTGTACGTAGGTGAGGTTGAGCGAGTCGTACTTCTTCTCAGCGGACATACGGTGCATCACCGTGACATGAACGGCACGTACTGCTGCAGCAGCCAAGACCAGCCAGTCTCCAGCCGTCGGGGGGCGGAAGCCGGTTCCGGAAGCCAGTAGACCGACGCCAACGACGGCCACAGTAGCGGCGATGAAGAACTGTGGCGGGAGCCAGGATCTACCTACGGCGCTGTCCAAGATTGGGGTCATCACAATGGTGAGGCTGATGATGAGCCCAGCGTTCGTTGCACTGGTGTGAGCGATGCCGAATGTCTCGAAGAGGAGGATTACCGCCAGGATGAGGCCGAGGAGCATTCCCGTGGCTACTTCCTCACGCCTGGCGGCCCGCAGTCTGCGGAGACAGACGGGCAGCATTGCCCCCGCCGTGACCGTGAACCGGAGTGCCAGAATCGCTAGCACTGTGCCGGGAGTAACGAGCTCCTTCGCGGCCAGATAGGTGGAGCCCCACACGGCTGCCACCATCAGTAGAAGTACGTCTACCAGCTGGATCGGAGATCGGTTTGCGAGCATGGTCGTTCTCTTTCATGAGTTACACCATGCTCCTGAAGTGAGAATTAGCGGAACAAACTGTTCCTGTATCAGGGAGCTTTGGCGAGATAAGGGGAACGCCGCCTTGGCGTCTGATCGCCGATTGCAACCAGACCCCGGCTAGCCAGGCAACGCCGACTAGGCGACCTGATACGGGGCGGTCTCGAGGTGAATAGAGAACTTCTCCCAGGCTTCTCGGTCGCGGAGATAGTTCGGCTCATCGGCTGTGATCGACCGAGTCTCGGCCACACCAGGAGTCAGTCGCCAGCGCACGAATCCAGTCACCCGCACAGCACAGACGTCAATGAAGGATTGGATCGCCTCGTGCAACTGGCCGAACCAGCGGCCCTCCAGTGATTCGCGTACCCAAAGTTGTTCCAGATGCATCTTCTCGCGCATCGTCTCAGAGTCCAGGGTGGCGGTCTCCAAGTGCCGGTAGGTGCGCAGCAGCAGCCAAGCTGCCGGCATCTCTCTGATCTCCAGAACTTTCTCGCCGTTGTCGAGGTGTTCCAGGCCGCTGTAGCGGCCGATCCCATACGCACCGACGCGGGCATTCAGCTCGGCGATGAGTTCGATCAGTGGCATTTCAACCCCGTCCAGACTGACAGGTACGCCCTCGCGGAAGTGCACTTCGAGAGTCTCTTCGGACGCGTCCGAGCGTTTGGCACTCCACTGATACATGTGCTCAGGCACCGCGTGGTCCTCGGGATCGTCGAGGAGTCCAGATTCGAACTCACGGCACCAGAGGTTCGAATCACCGCTGACGATACGCTCGCTCATTTGGTCCAGGCCCACGGACTTGAGTTCTTGGATCTTCTGGTCCCGGTCTACCGGGTCGAGGTCGTAAGGGCTTCCGTACCGTCCGGAGAACCCAAGCAGAGCGAGGGCTCCATTCAACCGCCGCAGGGTATTCTGTGACCGGTTCGCAGTATGCAGGATGGCCACAGCCCCGAGCTCTTCCGCCAGCCCCACGGCGAGGCGGGCAATGAGAGGGCGACTCAATGTGGAACTGACTGGGTGTGTGTCGAGGTAGACCGCTTGGGCTTTGATCGCAGGGCGAACGAATTCCTCTATGAACTCCTGCCGACCGTCGACGACGTGCAGGCGTACGCCAAGTTCATCCGCGATGTGTTGCTTGTGTGAGCTGCTCTCGTCTTCGCCAAGGTCAACACTCACCGCGTGAATATTCTGAAACCCTGAGTCTTTCAACCGGAGTAGCAGGTAAGTGCTGTCCAAACCACCGCTGAACAGGGTAACGATAGGCTGATCCTTGCGCAGGAAACCGGGCGTGAGCTGCCCGAAAGACCGGATGATCTGTCCTTGCTTCAAGATGGTTTCCCTTGTCAGTTCTCGGTACTGGTGAACATGGCGATATAAGGACGTCCCGATGGCCTCGGCCATTGGAGGCAGAGGGAGTCAGCGGGGTAAAGCTGTGCAGAAGCAATTCGTCGTCTGCGAAGTCGAACGCTCGATACGGTGAAAGGCTACATGGCCGCCCATGTGCGGCTCTTCGATGGGAATCACTATTCTGGATGTACGCAGGCAGTAGGGGACTACGTCACTACGGACAGATGCAATAAGCCCCGACGGCACCCTGAAGGGACGATGTGTTCCCCGCTGCCGCGACTCCAGTAAGAGGATTCACCACAACGAGCACCTCAAAAGGGGACACTCGCTTGAGGTCCTAGAGAGTAACCACCCTCATAGCCCAACGCTACGTGAAGATGATCACAGGTGGAACTCCACAGCTCTGGCTGAACTCCCGCTCTACGGCGGCTGCCTGACAACGCCTGCGGCCCTGCGCCTGCGACACGCCTGGCCCGCCATGTGGTCCGCAGCGGCGGGGCCACCGTCCTCGAAGTCGCGGGCCATCAGCAGGTGGCGTCTGCCGGGCGTGCCCGTGCTGGATCGTCAACCGCAGCCACCGCAGGCGAGATGCCGCTTCTACGTTCGTCCGGCGCCGACCGGCAGGTGCCCGGCGCATCCGGTGTGCGTCCGGTCCGCCCCTGCAGCGCGACATCCGGCGTGCGGAATTCCCGAACAGTCCTAGGGCTGCCACTGGGTTGCTCCGAAACTGTTGGTGCCGTCGGAAGAGAGGAACGAAAAATGTCCCGACGCCATACGCTTCTCGGATTGCTCGTCGTGGTCATCTGGGGCGCAAATTTCGTAGTGATCGATACGGGGCTCGACTCCTTTCCGCCGCTGCTTTTCGCCGCGCTGCGCTTCACCTTCGTCGCCTTCCCCGCCGTGTTGTTCATCGGCCGGCCCGGCGCCCCGTGGAAGCTGGTGGCCCTGGTGGGGCTGCTTCAGGGAGCGGGTCAGTTCGGGCTGCTTTTCGTCGGAATGAATCTCGGCGTACCGCCCGGTTTGGCCTCGCTCATCCTCCAGGCGCAGGCCGGGTTCACCGTGCTCTTCGCCTTCCTGATGCTGCGCGAGAAGCCAAGCCGGATCGCGACGTCCGGGGTAATGGTGGGCGTGGCCGGTCTCGCGGTCATCGCGTTCGGCTCCGGCTCGTCGCCGGTCGGCGCCCTGCTCATCGTCGTCGCCGCCGGTGCCTGCTGGGCTGCCGCGAACGTCACCACCCGCATTGCCCAGCCCGACAGCGGGTTCCGCCTCACCATTTGGTCGGCGTTGGCCGCTCCAGTCCCGTTGGTACTGCTGTCTCTGGTCTTCGAGGGCCCCGCACGCGACGTCGACGCGCTCACACACCTCACCTGGCAGGGCGTCGGCGCCCTGGTTTTCACCGTGGTGCTGTCCACAATCGTCGCCTTCGGTATCTGGGCATCCCTGCTGAAGTCGAACCCGGCCGCGTCCGTCGGATCTCTCTCACTGCTGGTCCCCGTCGTCGGTGTTGCCGTCGCCTGGCTGGTACAGGACGAGGTCCCGACGCTCGCCGAAGCCGTGGGTGGCGCGCTCATCCTGCTCGGCGTCATCGCCGTTGTACGCCAGGACGCGGTCCGCGCCGTAGGGCGGCTCATTTTCCGCAACTCACCGCAACAGGAACAGCAAGAACAACAGTCGGAACACCCACCGCTGACACAGCCGGCGCCGCTGACGCAGCCGGCCCCGAAGGGATAATCATGACCGTTCGCACCGAACGCACGCTCGCAGTCGTCAAGGGACTTCGTGATGTCGGCTACGCCGCCGGAGACATCGACGACGTACTGGATACGCCTATGACCGGCACCTCCGAGTGGGACGCGTTCACCGCGTCCTGGGAGGACTTGGCGAGAGACCCGTTCATGGCGGATGGGGGCGACTACCGCCTGCGCCGCTACTCCGAGTTCGACTGCACGGCCGACGCCGTCCGGCTACGGCCACACCGGGCATACTCGCAGGCAAAGGAAATCAACCGCCTCAACGGCGGCGTTGAGCGGCTCTTCGAACCCTTCTCCGACCAGGTGGCTCACGGCTCTGTTACCTATGCGCTGCTCTCCTGGTGCGCACGACAGCTGGACGAGACAGAGGGCCGGGGATCGCAGACCTGGTTCGCCCAGGTCTTCCAGAACCGGATACTTGCCCGGTCGGGCGCGGTGGGCAAGCCCACCCCCGAGGGTGTGCACCGCGACGGTGTGGACTACGTGTTCACCGTGGTGATCGACCGTAAGCGCATCACAGGCGGCGTGAGTTCACTGTACGAGGCTCAGCCAGACGGGCGGCACGGCAAGCGGATCGTCAGCGTGGAGATGGCGCCGCCAGGCGGTTTCCTCTTCAACGATGACGAGCGGACGCTGCACGGCGTTACGCCCGTGGTGCCGCTCCCTGGTGAGACCGAGGGCTACCGCGACACCTTCATCGCAGTACTGAGCCGGCGCCCCTGACTTCGTTTCGGCAAAGCCGAATCCTGCGAACCCGCACCCCGGATCAAGCCGGGGCGAATCGCAGGCATCCGGACAAGCCGCACCTGAGCTGCCGGTCTCTTCGAACGTTCGTTGGCTGCGACGTCACGCCGGGCGAAAGTGATCATGTAGACGCCCCGGCAGGACGCCGGTACATGGCGTTGACCTGGAATGATGATCGAGGAGGACCTATGTCCACGCAGACGTTGGAGAGCCTGGCAGGTGGCCGGAGCATCACGGAGGCCGATATCGCGGCCGCCTTTCCGCTCGGGAGCCAAGCGCCTGATCTTGAGACGCGTTTCGCACTGTTGCGTCGACTGCACAGCTACTACCTGGCCTACATGGGCGGTCCGGAGACCTTCCAGGACGTGCCGCGGCTGAACGCTGACCCGCAGCTCGTCGCGGTTGAGGAGGCGTGGCGCCGTTGGGAGGACGCGCAGGTCGACGAGTCGCAACTACCGTCCACCGGGGCGGAGTTCCGCACCTGGTTCCTGGACATAGCCGAGCGCCATGTCCAGCCCGATTTCTGCCGCTACCTCGCCGAGGACGCCACACTCAACGAGATCGCTCTGTTCTTCATGGCGGAAGAACTGGTCGACAGCAAGTTCGACGATCTGATGGCAATGGTGCAGATCGGCACCGCGGGCGGCACCAAGCTCACCATCGCTGAGAACTACTGGGACGAGATGGGCGAGGGGAAGCTCGAGCAGATGCATACGCGCCTGTTCGAGCACTCCGCTCAGTACATGCGCAAGCAGCTCGCCGACCATTCCATCGATCTGGCCGAACTGCACTCCACCGAGGTGTACGAGAACGCCTGCCTGCTGTTGATGTACGGAATCCACCGCCACCTCGTGCCGCGCGCACTCGGCGCGATGGGCGTACTGGAGCAGAGCGCCTCACCGCGCTTCCAGGCGATGGTCGACGCCTGCGCCCGCCTCGGCGTTCCCGAGGACGTCATCGAGTACCAGCGCATCCACGTCGACGCCGATCACGGAGCCGAATGGTTCGACGGCGTGTTCGTGCCGCTCGTCGAGCGATCCCCGGAACTGCTCCGCGAGATCAGCATCGGTGTGGTCACCCGCATCCGGGTCGCCGACGCCTACTACAGCCGCATCTGGCAGCAGATGAAGGGTGTGCGCTAACGATGGCGACTCCCGCGATGGAGCGGACCGGCAGTGAGACCGATCCGCTGTTCAGACGGGGCCGGGTGACCATCCGTGACGAACGGGTGTTCATCGCCAAACTGGCTCTGTGTGCCGCGATCATAGCGGTCGGCATGGTGCTCGCTCTGTGGGACTTCTGGCCCGCAGTGGCGGCCGGTGTGCTGCTGCTGGGGGCGGCCTACACTCACGCGGTCGAACTCCAGCACCAATGTCTGCACCACTCGGCGTTCCGCCGCCCCGGGCCACACCGCTGGGTGGGGGTGGCCCGGGGCGCGCCGTTGCTCGTGTCGTACTCGCACTACCGCGTACGGCACCTGCAACACCACCGCTATCTCGGGACGCCGGAGGACACCGAGTTCTTCGGTTTCGACACTCGGCAGGGCGTCACCTGGAAGAGCATGCTGCGCGGGCTCTTCGACGTGGTGCGCCTGGGGCGTACGGGCTTGGAGATGTGGCATGCGGTGCGGGGCACCTGGGAATACGCGGACGGGCAGATCGCACCGAAGGCGAAGCAAGCCGTGGTCGGCGAGTACCGGCTACTGGGGGCTCTGGTGGCCCTTGCCGTCGTGCTGTGCGCCCTGGGCGAGCAGGACATCGTACTGAAGCTGTGGGTGCTGCCGTTGCTTGCAGCCTTGCCGATGCACTTCCTGGTGGAGCTGCCGGAGCATCTGCTGTGCGAGACCGAGAGCCGGGATGTGCTGCGCAATACCCGCTCGATCCAAGGTAGCCGGCTCAGTTCCTGGTTCACGAACGGCAACAACTTCCATGTCGAGCACCACGCCGCGATGACCGTACCGATCAACCGGCTGCGTGAGCGCCATGGTGAGGTGCAGCGTCGCGGCGCCTATGTGCTGCGCAGCTACCCGACCTTCTACTGGTCGGTGGTGAAGGAAATGCGCTCCTCCAAAACCGAGGCAGTGTGAGCGTGGAAGCCGACGCCTTTTACCACGAGGGAAGTCGACGGCTGCAGCGGCAGTTGGGCACCGAGCCGCTGGCGACGCACATCGCCGAGCGGTATGTCGAGGACCGGCTGAGCGACGAGCACATCGGGTGGGTCCGTTCGGCCGATGCGGTCTATCTGGCCACGGTGGATCCGTCGGGCCGCCCGGAGTGCTCGTACAAAGGAGGGCTACCCGGCTTCGTCCGGGTAGCCGACCCCAGCACGCTGGAGATCCCCAGCTACGACGGCAACGGTATGTACCGGACCTTGGGCAATGCCCTGGCCGCGCCCGCGATAGGCATGCTTTTCCTGTTGCCTGAGCTGCCGGCGAAGCTGCGGGCCAACGGTGACTGCGAGCTGCTGACCGATCCTGTGTCTCTGGCCCCGCACACCGGAGCAGAAGCGGTCTTGCGGGTGCGGATCAGGGAGGTCTTCGAGAACTGTCCTCGTTATATGCACGACCGGGCATCAGGTACGCACTCCGAGCACTGCCCCCGGCCCGGACACCGGCCTCCGGATCCGGACTGGAAGCGTAAGCCCGAGTACGACAGGCTCCTGCGACACCGTGCCTGACCTGCTCTGATGTTACTGTCAGCCCCCACGCGGTGATGGGGGCCGGTTGCCATATGACCAATATTTCAGTTCTACGAACGCTGCAGGAACTACGGCGGCTCGGTTCGGTGCATGCGGTGGCGCAGGCCATGCACCTGGCGCCCTCATCCGTGTCCCAGCGCATCAAGGGGCTCGGCGAGGAATACGGTGTTCCGCTCTTCGAACGCAGCGGCCGGGGAGGCCGGTTGACCGAGGAAGGTGAAGCTGTGGCGGAGCTCGCAGAGAAGATCACAAGCCTGTGGGAACGCGGCTTGGTCAACATCAAGAGCGGGGGAACACAGGCGCCTCGCCGTACAGTGAGAATCGGCGCCTTCCCCTCTGCGCTGACCGGTTGCGTATTGCCGGCCGCGGAACGGCTGCGCGGGCAGGGCCAGTTCCAGGTGGAACTGCTTGAAGTGGATCCGCGCGGGGCGGCCAGCCAAGTGGAACATGCCGAGTTGGACATCGTGGTCACGCTCGGCGAGATACTCGATGCGGATCAGTCGCTGGATCCACGCCTGACCGTCCGAGAACTGTGGCGGGAGCCGTTCGCGCTGGTCCTCCCGCGGGCGTTCGAGGCGACCAGGGACTCGCCGTCGTCCATTCGTAGCTACTCAGACGTGCCATGGGTGCTGCCGCGGCGCGGTTCGGCCTGCGACCTCATGGTCGGTCGGCACCTTGCCCGGCTGGGCATCAGGCCCCGGGTGACTGGACGATCGGACGACTGGTCGCTAGTGCAGCGCATGGCCTGCGCAACGCAAGCCGTCGCTCTGGTTCCAGTGACCTCCGTCGAATGGGAACGCGGAGACGTACGAGTCGTTCAAGTGCGGAGAGCTGAACTGCTGGAGCGCACCGTGGTGGTACTGGAGTCGGTGGAGTCGGCAGGCTCGCGGTGGCTACCTGCGGTACGTGCCGAACTGGCCTGCGCCGCCGCGACGTTGACAGAGCAGGTGCGGGACAGGCTGCCGGCCATTGCGGGCTGAGCGGCGCTGGACCTAATGGCCGCCCATCGTTCCGGAAGAGGCACGGTCTGCCCGACGTGTGGGCCGCGTATGGATCCCCGCTGCTTCACACGTTCCGACCAGGCGATGTGTTCCGGGGGCTGTCGAACCGGTTGGTGAAGCTTCCCCTTGATCGTGGACACCTGGAGACTGGGATCTGAGTGGTTCCAGAGGAAGTAGTGCCAGGTGGGAAGCAAGTACACGAAGCGGTACTCGGACGAGTATGAGGTGACCCCCGGAGTGTGGACACAGGGGTTCATGCTGCGAGTGAGAGTTTAGCTGTCCTGTGGTGCTGCTGTTCGAACTCCATTGGAGAGAGGTAGTCGAGCGCGCTGTGGCGTCGGCAGGCGTTGTAGTAGGTGAGCCACTGGAAGATCTCCAGCCTGGCCTGTCGCATCGTCACGAGCAGCTTCCCGTGCATTGCTTCTCGCTTCAGTCCCTGCCAGAAGCTCTCGGCCAGGGCGTTGTCATAGCTCGAGCCGACCCTTCCCATGCTCCTGCGGATGCCGTGCCGGTCACAGACCTGCGCGAACGCGGCCGACGTATATTGCGATCCGCGGTCCGCGTGGAAGATCACCCCGGTGACGTCACCGCCGCGGGCTGCGACCGCGGCCTGGAGCGCGTCGATGACGAGCCCGGCCCGCATGTGCGGGGCCATCGAGTAGCCGAGCACCCGGCGCGAGCGGATGTCGATGACGCAGGCGAGATAGAGCCACGCGGCTCCGACCTGCACGTATGTGATGTCGCCGCACCACTTCTCGTCCAGAGTGACAGCGGTGAAGTCCCGCTGAACCAGGTCCGCCACCGGCGGCGCGAGCCGGTCAGGGACCGTGGTGCGCTTCTTCTTCCGCAGGTGGCGGCCGGTGATGCCGTGCTTGCGCATCAGCCTGGCCACCCGCTTGCGGTTGACAATGTGGCCGAAACCGCGCAGTTCGGCATGGACTCGGAGCGCGCCATAGTTCCCGCGGTGTTCGGCATGGATCTCGCGGATCTCCTCGACCAGGGCATCCTCGGTGGCCTGCCGGACGGCCCGCGTCTGGGCGCCGGCGATCCACCGGTAGTAGCCCGAGCGGGAGACTTCCAGTACCCGGCATATCCGCTTGATGCCGAACATCTCGGCGTGGGCGGAGATGAAGTCCCAAGCGGCAGTCTTCACTTCATCTCCCGGGCAAAATAGGCGGCTGCCCGTCGCAGGATCTCCCGCTCGAGCTGCCATTCCTTCTCCGCCTTGGCCAGCCTGGCGTTCTCCGCGCGCAGCAGGGCCAGCTCGGCCTCGGTGTCCTGCGACCCGCCGGAGGCGGCCGGACCGTCGTCGGCGTCACGCACCCAGGTCCGCAGCGTCTCGGGGTTGACGTTCAGATCGGCCGCGACGTCCCTGAACGTCCGCCTTCCCGCCGATGCCCGCCACAACGCGATCGCGTCGGACCGGAACTCCGCACTGTACTTCGAGGGCCTTGCCATGTGGATCTACACCTTCCTGGACCATCAAGATCCATTGTTAGGTGTGTCCACACCACGGGGGTCACCTCAGAACCACTCGCCACCGTCGAGGCGGACCGGATGGACCTGTGGGCAAGCCAGTTGAAGCTGGACGGCCACCGCCGGGGACGCAGGTGCGGTCGCCGGGGACGTCACCAGCCTCGAACTGACCTGGGAGCGGGTCCGGCACAGTACGGAGATCGGCTTGGCCGAGCGGATCTCCGGGCAGTTGCGTGAGCTGCGCGGGGCGGCCGATCGCAAGGACACTGCTCGGCCGTGAAGCTGGAGCCCCGGCTGACGGCCTCGCTCGCCGGTCAGTCCTGAGGTGCCGGGACCGTCTGCCCGAACAGCTCCGAGTGAGGGGCGCACCAGGCTCAGGGCGCCTCGTCAGCCCCGCCGCCGGGGCGGATCGCTGCAGAGCAGGTCATGGGCCGGAAAGCGGGTACCCGATGAAATCTATCCCCTCTACGCACAAGGAACTGTGCCCTTCGCGTGCCCCATCTGAGAGGAAGGTAAAGGGCGATTCGACGACCCGTAAGGCGAACTGGCCTGGGCAATAATGAAGCCCCGGGCCGCTGGCCTGGGGCTCTTGTATGGAGCGGGTGACGAGAATCGAACTCGCGCTCTGAGCTTGGGAATCCTGAGGAAGATCTAGCCGTAGCGCTCGTTGAGCTGCACGGATACCGCGTGGCCCGCAATCTGATCCGTGGACGTTGGCACTGCTGATTACCGTGGTTGTCCGTAGTACGTGGTGCGAAGGTGGTGCGGGGGAGACGATGGGAGGAAGGCGCCGACTCAGCAACATCGAACACCACTGCACGAATCGTGATCGGTACCGTAGATGGATGCTAGGTACCCCGGAAGGCCCTTGCGCGTTCCCCGATATGGGCCACTGACCTATCTTCTCAGTCCGTGTTGCGTTCGTGCTCTCGGTGTGAAGCTCATGGAAAAAGACCCCGCTGGATGGCGGGGCCTTCACGAAAGGCCAGCACGTGGGTCTGCCGGGCATGGGGGTCAGCCGCGAGGACCGTTCACGTCTTTGCTGCGGGGTCGATACTTGCGGAGCCGATACGGGTGCCGTCAGCGTTGTAGATGCCGACCATGGCGGGCTCGGTGCCCTTGTCGGGCCATGCGGCCCAGTCATCGATGAGTGCTGAGACGTCCTTCGTGCTTGGGGTGTCTTCGGCGGTGGTGACGAGATAGGTGTACGGCCGGTCACCGTCGACGGCATCGATGATGTGGGTGACGTTCAGAGCCAGGGGTGCTCCGTCTGCTGCGGCGGCATCGGTGAACCGCTTGGCTTCGTCCTGGTTGGCGGACTCGTCGCCGGGGGGCTGCGACGGGAGGGTGGCGGGGACGGAGACGTCGGGAGTGGGTTCGCTGGTGCAGGCGGTGGTCAGCAGCAGACCGGCAGCGACGGCGAGGAGTGTGATGCGTGCACGCATGGGGCCTCCGTGGTGTGCGGCGTATGGGTATGCCCCCGCACCGTAGTAGCCGGTGCGGGGGCAGCGCTGTGGGGGTGGTCAGATCACAGCCAAACGGCGTCGGCGCGGTCGTTCCAAGAGCCGGTGCCCCAACCGGGGTAGTCGTCGTCGTGGAGGCTCGAGTTGCAGGAGCCGAGGGCGGTGATGAGCTCGGGGTCGACCATGTTGTCGCGGTAGTCGACTATGCCCATCCCGCCGATCTCGTCGTTGTTGCAAGTCGAGGTGGTCTTGTCTCGGAAGTCGTACTGTCCGAGGGTCTTAGAGTGCGGTTCGCGCCGTGATGCCCGATTCGCGATGAGGTCTGGGTGAGGTGCCCTGCTCGGTGGGGTGGGCTGGTGCTCAGGGGCGGGGCTGGGTGAACAAGCCGGGCTCGGGCTCGGTGAGGATACCGCGGGTTACCAGGCGTTTCAGCTTGGAGCGGATGCCCTCGGTGTTCTTCGGCAGGATCGGAAGGTCGAGGGCCTCGCAGATGTCGCGGGCCCGCATCGGATGGCCGGTGTCGGCGAGGACCGTGAGGATCTGCTGGTAGGCGGGGTGTTCCGGCACCTCGGCGCGGGGTGGATCGTCGACCGGTGCCGGTGCCGGTGCCGGTGCCGGTGCGGGGAGGCTGAGGAGGGTCTTGCGGGTGATCTGCAGATTCTCGCTCTCGGTGTCGAACTCGCAGAGGCGGGCGGTGAGTTCGGCGATCTGGTCCCGGAGCCGTCCGGCCTGCTCGGAGACTTCGCTCATCCGGACCTCGACGTAGGCCAGTACGGCCTCGACCTGGAGGATCTCACTCACGCGCCCCTCCAGGAGGGGAGGGTGATGCCGGTGAGGCGGCGGGCCATGACCGACGTCATCGCCCAGAACACCCGCGAGCGGGAGGAGGCGAGCCGGTGTTCGTAGTCACGCACGAGACGGCGGTAGAACATCAAGATCCCGTTCGTCTGTTCCACGATCCACCGCTTGGCCTGCGGGACGAAGCCCTTCTCGGCCGGGTTGCGCTCGACGATCTCGACATCGATGCCGAGAGTCTTGCCGTGGTCGACGACGCTCTTCTTGAAGCCCTGGTCGACCAGGGCCTTGCGCACCGTGTCGGTCTGCGCGGCCACACCGTTCAGCAGGGCGATGCCGGCAGCGTTGTCGTGCGCGGACGCCGGCAGGGCGGCGGCCTCGACGACGAGGCCCAACACGTCCACGGCCAGGCATCTCTTCCTGCCCGGCACCTTTTTCGAAGCGTCCTTGCCCGTCGTGTCGGCCGGGACGCCGACGGCCGCGTGGATGCTCTGGGTGTCCAGGACCACCAGACTCGGGTCGGCTAATCGCTTCCGGCTCTCGCGCAGCTGCCAGCGCAGGAGGTCGTGAACGCTCTGGTCGGTGCCGTCGTCACGCCAGGCGGCGAAGTAGTAGTACGTCGCACTCTTCGGCGGCAGATCGTGCGGCAGGTACTCCCACTGACAGCCGGTGCGGTTCTGGTAGAGGATCGTGTTGACGATCTCCCGCATCGCGTATTTGCCCTGATGGCCGGTGGCCGAGGGGTGCTCGGCCTTCCAGGCGCTGATCACGGGCTCGATCAACTTCCACTGCTCGTCGGTGAGATCACTCGGGTACGGATTGCGACCACTCATCCCGCCACCCAAGCGAACCTCGAACGCCTGACCGGCAGAGATGCCCCAACGCCACCCCATCGAGCGACACCAAACCCGGCATTACAGTGCGAACCGCACTCTTAGTGCCGTCTGCGGACCACTGAAGCTTGCGGCCCCCCATGTCTTGGTGTTCGCCGACGCACACCCAGCCGTAGGAGCAGGCCATGACGGCGGCCGCCTCGACGCTACTGGCCATCGGGGCCTTGGCTGCTGGGGCCTTCGCTGCCGGGGCCTTGGCCGTCAGCATGGCGGAGCGACCCTTGGGGGCCTTCGGCAGGGCGCGGGGGTCCTTCTTGGCGTGGGCAGCCATGTCGGCCTGGGCCTGTGTGTCGTTGTCGAAGCACTTCACGGTGAGGTCGGGGTATTCGGAGCAGACCTTTGCGGTGCCCCAACCGTTGGCCAGGTCGATCTTCTTGCCCTTGTAGGTGGCGATGACGGGGCCCTTGCGTGCCTTGGCATCGCGGGCGCGGTCGGCCTTGTCCGCAGGGCCCGCGTTTTCGGTGGCGCGGGGAGTAGCAGTGCTGCCGGTGTCAGCGGTGGCGGTGGCGGTGGCGCTGAGGCCGAGAGCCGCGCCGAGGGCGAGGGCAGTGATCATTCTGGTCAGCTTCAAAGTGGTGTGATCCTCCGTTAGGTGTCGCGCTGAGGCCCACCCTAGATGATCTTGTGCAGATATGAAAAATGAGTGTGTGGCGTGCAACTGCACTGCCACACTGGAGCGTTGGATTGCACTGCATGTGTGGCTTATGTGTGAGCAACGACGGCCAGTCGGGCACTTAGGACTTGTCGGGGCGATCATGATGTTCGTTAGGGTGCGAGCGCGTCGAAGCGGAGCGACTCGCCGCCACGGGCTCCACCACGGTGGCTAGGAGTGCCGGACGGCTTCCGATTCTACGATCTTCGGCACACTGGGCACACGCTGTCGACGCGGTCCGGCGCCACGCTCAAGGGCACGATGGTTCGGGCCGGACAGTCGTCCGAAAGGGCGGCGCTCATCTATCAGCACTCGGACCGAGAGCGTCAGAAAGAGGTCGCGAGCGGGCTGGACAGGATGGTCCGCGCCGCCCGGAAGAAGCCCTCTGACCAGCCGGAAGAGGGGGCAGGTGGTGCGCAGGTGGTGCGCGACGCCTGAATCGGTCTAGACAACACAATGACCCAGGTCGGGGATCATGTCCCTGGCCTGGGCCTTTTTCTTTGGAGCGGGTGACGAGAATCGAACTCGCGCTCTGAGCTTGGGAAGCTCATGTTCTACCATTAAACTACACCCGCGTAATGGGTCGTTGACCTGCACCGCATCGTCGCACACTCTACCCCAACTCCCGCTCTTGTGGGTATTCGCCGTGCCGCGCGGGGTGGCGCCCTGTTCATCCCCTAATGTGGCTTCTCGTCCAGGCTTCGTTGGGGAAGGGACTTGATGGACTTGATGGAGCGCACCGTCGTCCGTTGTGCCGAAGGGCACGTTTTCAGTACCGCATCGTTTCCGTTGCAGCAGCTCGGACCCAGCCGGATCGGGCCGGGGAGGTTGTTGCGGTGTCCGCGGTGTGCGCGGTTGCGGCAGGCGGTGCCGGTGGTGGTGGAGCGGCGTTAGCGGTACGCGCCGGTAGGTGTTCGGCGGGTTTTCGGTAGGAGTTCAGTAGGAGCGGCAGGGGCGCGCGGGGCTGTCCGGTTGGGGCGGGCCCGCGCGCTCTGCGTATCCTCGGGACGTGCTTCTCTCAGACAAAGACATCCGGGCCGAGATCGACGCCGGACGCGTACGCATTGATCCGTACGACGAATCCATGGTGCAGCCCTCGAGCATCGATGTGCGGCTCGACCGCTACTTCCGGGTGTTCGAGAACCACCGATACCCCCACATCGATCCGGCCGTGGAACAGGCCGATCTGACGCGGCTGGTCGAGCCGGGGGGGGACGAGGCGTTCATCCTGCACCCCGGGGAGTTCGTGCTGGCGTCGACGTACGAGACGATCACGCTGCCGGACTACCTCGCCTCCCGGCTGGAGGGCAAGAGCTCGCTGGGGCGGCTGGGGTTGGTGACGCATTCGACTGCCGGGTTCATCGACCCGGGATTCTCCGGGCATGTGACGCTCGAGCTGTCGAATCTCGCGACGCTTCCGATCAAACTGTGGCCGGGGATGAAGATCGGGCAGCTGTGCATGTTCCAGCTGAGCTCGCCCACCGAGTTCCCGTACGGCTCCGAGCGGTACGGGTCGCGTTATCAGGGGCAGCGGGGGCCGACGGCCTCGCGATCCTTCCTCAATTTCCATCGGACACAGGTGTGATACCGGGCATGAGTGACGTACGAGAGAACCTGACGTACGAGGGGTTCGGCGTCGCCGTGCGCGAGCTCGCGCAGACCATCGCCGACGACGGGTACGAGCCCGACATCGTGCTCAGCATCGCCCGCGGTGGGGTCTTCGTGGCCGGCGGGCTCGCGTACGCCCTCGACGTCAAGAACATTCACCTCGTGAACGTCGAGTTCTACACCGGGGTCGGGACCACACTGGAGATGCCGGTGATGCTGGCGCCGGTGCCTGACGCGATCGACTTCAGCAACAAGAAAATCCTGATCACGGACGATGTCGCCGACACCGGCAAGACACTGAAGCTCGTGCACGACTTCTGCCTCGACCATGTGGCCGAGGTGCGCAGCGCCGTCGTTTACGAGAAGTCGCACTCGCTGGTGAAGTGCGAGTACGTGTGGAAGCGCACCGACGAGTGGATCAACTTCCCCTGGTCTGTTTTGCCTCCATGCCGTAAGTCTGGCACACCGGTCACTCCGTCGCGCGAGGCTCTGTAAGAAAGCCTTCTCAGCTGCGGTTTCCCGCACTCGGAGGCGGCGTGCTCGGCTTCTTCCGGTGCGGGGCGTTCCTCTCGCGTGCTCGCCGCGCCGCGCTCTACCCCCGGATCCCCAAGAGCCGACAGATGCTCGCAGCTCTCGGGCTCCGTCTGGGATGCTGGGTGCACCAGCGAGAGGGGCGGCGTTCATGCAGTGGAAGACCCATGGCGAACGACAGATCTACACGAATCCGTGGGTGAATCTGTGGTTGGTGGACGTCCAGCAACCGGACGGGCACAGGTGGGAACATCACGTCGTCCGGCTTCGCCAAGGCGCCCACCATTCCCGTTGAAGATCTCCGGGATCTGGCCGACAGCCTGGGCATCGAACTGCCCGAGTGATCGTCTCCCCCAGCACGGACGCCCCGGCTCCTCCTCGGAATCGGGGGCGTCCGTTGTAGATGGCCAGGCTGCTCTTGACGCGGCCTCAGGTCTCGTACTCTTCAGCCGTCTCGCTTTGTGACGTGGGGGATGTCAGGCGTGGCGCAACACTGTCCAGAACACCTGCTCGTGACGCGCGTACGGCGGCATCAACTCGATTGCTTGCGCCTAACTTCGAGTAGATTACGCTGACGTGCTCCTTCACGGTATGAGGGCTCAGCATCATCTGCGAGGCGATACCGCGATTGGTCATGCCTCGCCCGAGTAGCCGCAGCACATCCCGCTCCCGAGCAGTCAGTCCGTGAGGCACCGGGGCGTCTACGGCCACCTTCGTCATGGCGACGCCATCACTAGAACCGAGACTCTGTGCTGCCCCGTGACACAACGCCACGGCCCCTACTGCGGCTGTGCGCACTGCCTGGACCACCTGCCTGGCAGGAACGTTTTTCCTCAGTAAGCCGCGCGCTCCGGCGTGCAGTGCTGCGAATACGCTGCTTTGAGAGACGTGCTCGCTGAGCACCACCACCGACGTCCTGGGAAGATCCCGGCAAACAGCACTCAAGAGGGACAGGGCCCCCGGATCGTGTAGGTCGCCGGCCAGCAGCATCACCTGCGCCAGCGTGCATCCGGCAACGATTTGCGCCTCGGAAGATTTCAAGTCCAGTGAGACGGCCGTGACGCTATGAGGTCTGTGGTGCCGGTTGTCTGCGCTTGGCCGGGTCGTTGATCCAGGCCGTTTGGGGTATCTGGGGTGGTCGGGGGCGGCGGCCAAAGCGTTCGGGGTGTCGGGCGTATGCCTCGGCGAGGGTGACCGCGCGCTGATCGCGGACCTCCTCGGCGGTGCCGAAGTGCACGGAGGCGGGGGTGTGCCAGCCGATGCCGGAGTGCCGGTGCTCATGGTTGTAATACGCGATGAACGCGTCGAACCACTCGCGGGCATGGGCCAGCGAATCGAAGCGGTCGGGGTAGTCCGCCATGTACTTCGTGGTCTTGAAGTGGGCTTCGCTGTAGGGGTTGTCGTTGGAGACCTTCGGCCTCGAGTGCGACCGTGTGACGCCCAGATCGATCAGCAGTTGGGAGACTTTCTTGGAGGTCATCGAGGTGCCGCGGTCGGCGTGCACGGTCTCGGGCACGATCCCGTTGTGTGCGATGGTCTCGCGGATCAACTCCTCGGCCCGCTCCGCCGATTCGGCTCGCTCGACGGTGTGGCCGACGATGTACCGGCTGAAGATGTCGATGATCACGTAGGCGTGATACCAGACGCCCTTGACCGGTCCGGCCGCCTTGGTGATGTCCCAGGTGAACACCTGAGACGGGCCGGTGGCGACCAGCTCGGGCACCGCCTTTGCCGGGTGGGTGGCCTGGCGGCGGCGCTCGCCGGTCTGCCCCTTTTCGCGCAGGATCCGGTACATCGTTGAAACCGAGCAGTGGTAGCGCCCGGCATCCAGCTCGCGGGCCCAGATCTGCGCGGGCGCAAGCTCGGCGTACTCGTCGCTGTTCATCAACTCCAGTACCGCAGCCCGCTCTTCGACTGCCAGAGCCGAGGGCTGGACCTGCGGCGAGCGGGGCCTGCGCGGTGGTGGGGGCCGCAGCCGGCGGTAGTGGGTGGCCCTCGATCGGCCGGTCAGCCGGCACGCCGCCGTGATGCCCAACTCTGCCTCGACGCCGCTGAATGCGTCGTCGCCCACCGGGTCGGCGTCAGACTTCAGTCCGCGCTCTCGGAGATCATTTCCAAGAGCGCGGAAGCTTTTCCCATGACTTCCAGCGCGGCCTTGTTCCGGGCCAGTTCCTTCTCCAGCCGTTCCACCTGGCGGCGCAGTTTCTCGTTCTCCGCCTCGGCGGCCGGCTTCTTCGGCCGGGCCGGGCTGGTGCGCTTGTCGACCAGCTTCTCCAGGGCCCCGGCGTCCCGCGCGGCCCGCCACTCGGTGACGTGTGAGTGGTACAGGCGCTCGCGGCGCAGGACCGCACCCTTCTCGTTCTTGGGCGCGGCGTCGTACTCGGCCACGATCCGCAGCTTGTACTCGGGGCTGAAGGAGCGGCGCTTCGGCCTGGGGGCCGGATCGGATCCGGCGGGGTTGGTGCTGGTCATGAAGGGGGGTTCTCCTGTCGGTGCCCTCTAAGGCTAACCCGTCGAAGCGGGACGTCTCACCCAAGGCTGACAGAGAGGGCCTGGTCGACGGCGCCCATCGCAACGACATTGATGTCGGTCTCAGCGTCAAGAGCGCTGCGCAGCTGAGAGCAAGAGCCTTCCGAGTCGTCGACGATCACTGTGTGTATCAACATGGCCCCCGATTGGTCATTTGGTGAGCATAGTTGAAGGTAAACGATCACCTAGTGGGGCGTATGGTCACAACTTGCTTATCTTGACAGCCACTTGGGGGGTGGTGGGTGTCCTGTCGGCCCGGCAAGATCGCTTACTGCCGCCGGTCGTCGGGCCTTCTGACTCAAGGCTCGATGCCGACTCATGGCGATCGCATCACAACACGGGGAGTACATAAGTGAAAAAGGCTCTAGTGGCGACAGGATTCGTCGGCGCGCTGGTATTGGGTGCGGCCGCGCCTGCCCTTGCCATCTCTGACAGCGCATCGACGAGGCTGCCGGGCACGTCGGCGCGCGTGCATGCCAACGCGTGGCAGTGCAACGCCTACGCAGACAAGTGCTCGTTCAAGACCTCGACCAAGACCAAGCGGGGCAGCAGCAGGTACAACGTGACCAAGATCACGAACGTGGCCACCGTCAAGGCGAACGGTTGGCAGGCCACCATCTCGCTGGCCCCCAGTGGGACGAGGGTAAGCGAGAACACCCGCCAGGTCAGCTGGACCAATAGGAACACCTGGATCTCAGACATCAGCGGTATCGCCGACCCTGGCGGTTCGTTCAACACCAGCATCACCACATGCTCCGACGGTGGTGCCTTCAAGTCCGGGGTCAAGGCGTTTGCTTCAGCCTGCGCCAACGACTGACCGATAAGCCGCTTAAGATGCGGGGCCACGCATTGCGCGTGGCCCCGCTTCGCGTGTGAGGAACTGCATGAAGCACACCGTCCTCGAACTGCGGCCCGGTCGGGGCCGTTTGATTGCCGCGGCATCCGCCTTGATTGCCGCGGGTGCGTTGGCTTTCGTCACCCTCAGCGGCGGGTCCGTGGATCGCCCTGAGCGGCCCGGTAGCGGGCTGGCTGAACAACTGAGCACCCTGCGTGGGGCGAACGATCTGGTCCGTGCCTCGTCTGCGGTTGTGGGTCGGGACCCTGCGCTATACCCCACCGCGTACCGGCGGATGGAGTCAGCCTTGACCTCGGAGGCCCGAAAGACGAAGGCGACGCCGCCCCCGATACGCCCGGCCGCTTTGGCGACTCTGGCTCGCACTGACGTCTTGGACACTCCTGCCTGGCGGGCCCACTACGTTTGCCTGGCGGTCAAAGACTCCAAGGGCGCTGACGCGGCTGACGTCTTGGAACGCGGCGGTCTGCGCAGCAAGGCCGAGAGTGAGGCCCTCTCCTACCTCCGTAAGCCCGATGCCGGTGACGATGCACTGACATCCCTGGCGACTCGAGCGGCGTTTCTACAGACTCTGACTTGTCTCGGCAAAGATGACGGCCTTCCTCGCGCCGCGTTGAGCACGCTCGCTCGAGATGCCGCTCGCACCGGCGAACCGGTACCGACGCTCTACGCCACCGATGCGTTGAAGGCTGCCGGGGTGAGGGCCCGACCCACCCGAGCCCTCCAGCGCGCGGACGTGCTCCACCAGGCCGACTGTAAGGGCATCGAGCCGATGCAGCGCGCTGCGCTGGCCCTTCTGAAACGAAGCATGCCGCAGGAGACTCGCGCCTGCCTTCTGCCGTCTCTCGACGATCCTGACGCCCAGACCCGCTGGCTGATTCGCCGGGCCCTCACCTCTCCCAAGGACGAGGCTTCCCTCCCCGCCCCTGTCGGCGGTTTCCAAGCCGATGGCCTGGTTGCCAAGTCCCCTGCGCAACTGGGCACCCTGACCGCGACGTACAACGCGGCACGCGCATTGACCGCCAGTGCTCAGGTGGAGAGTACTCCTGAATGGCTCAAGCAACGGCTTCAGCAGATGAGCTCGGACTCTGAACTCGACTCCTCAGACCGTGTATTGCTCGCAATGACTTGCCACCGCTTGGTTTTGAAGTGCGGTGCCCAAGCCGAGGACGGCAGAAAGGAGGCAGCCAGGCTGAAGGTGCCCACACGCCTGACTGACGAGAACCAGCGCAAGTGGTATGGCGCCATGGCAGCGCGGGCAGAATTCGGCCTTGGCTGCATCAGCACCACTGTTGAGCTGCCCAAGGACGGGCGCGCCTCCCTCTCGAAGCGCTCTCTCCGCGTCGTGGCGGTGCTAGCCGAAGCGGGCTGTGAGAAGGACGCCGCACGGCTCACCAAGGGGCGGGACCTGGTCGGCCAGGTGCGCACGGCTCTGCGCGACGGCGACCTGATAACTGCCTCCGATGCCTTCCAGGCCGCACTGGCCTCAGAACAGAGCATCCCGCAGTCCCTGTATGACGAGCTTCCTGCTCTGCTTGACCGCTACCGCACCGAAGAGGACCCGGATCTGCACTCCGCCACACCCGGGGGGCCGGCCTCTGCCCAGGCCACCATGGCGGCCTACTACACCCTCGCCTGACCAGCCACGTAGAAGGACACATAGCGCATGAGTACCGCATCCCCGCCCGCACTGGCCGCCAGCGGCCTGGCATTCAGCTACGCATCCGGCAGTGGACTGACGTCAGCCGACATCACTCTTCAGCCGGGAAGCATGGCAGCGGTGCAGGGGCCCTCTGGGTCTGGCAAAAGCACCTTGCTTGCGCTGCTCGGTTTGATCCTGTCACCGACCGCAGGCACCCTGCACATCACGGGGATCGACACCGGCGCCCTGGGCCCAGGCGATCGAGATCGACTGCGCCAACGCTCCATCGGCATCGTCTTGCAGGACCTGGGCCTGCTGCCGTTCCTCAACGCCTGGGAGAACGTTGCAGCGGCCTACGGCCCTCGACTGGCCCAGCACCGGCAAGCAGCACACACAATTCTCGACACCCTTGGGCTGGAGAAACTCGCCGGCTCGCCGGTCACTGAACTCTCCGGCGGCCAGCGCCAACGCATCGCCGTCGCCCGCGCAGCCGTCAAACAGCCAGCACTCATCCTGGCCGACGAACCCACCTCCGGCCTTGACCCCAAGGCCGCTAACGCGGTGATGGATGCCCTGCGTGCCAGCGCCGACCAAGGTGCCGCCGTACTACTGGTGACCCACGACACCGCAGTGGCGGGCGCCTGCGACCAGCGCTACATGCTCCACGACGGCGTGCTCGCGACGACCGTGGCATCGGCAGTCACGACTTCGGCCCAGCCGGGAGAGACCCGTACCACCGAAAAGGAGAACGGGCGATGAGCCGCTGGAGCCTCTACACCTGGAAGCGTGACGGGCGCTCACTGCGCAGGGCGCTGCCGACGCTCACTATCCTGGCCGCACTCCTCAGCGCGTCCGCCGGAGTCGCCGCAGGTGCCACCGAGACGATCGAGAGGGACGTCCTAAGTTCTGGAGGTCTCACCCAGATCGAACTTTCTTCCTTCGAGGGCGAGTCGTCGGTGCGTCCGCTCACGACCTCGGCGCTCCGCGACGCCGCCCAGGTTCCTGGGGTTAGTAAGGTAGTCGCCGACTACTCCTCCACGCTTTACGCCGCGGAAGAAGGGACGTACGACCTCACCAGTCACACGCTTTCCCCCGGCGCAGATCTGCCAGTGGTCAAGGGCAAGGTGCCCACGCAATTGCGTCAGAACCAGGTGGTCCTTCCGGCTAGCGCCCAGGGCACCGACTTCACCTCATTGCTCGGTAAGCCCGTCACCTTCGGTTACACCAAGGCCACCGGCGCGGATTCCGGCACCACCGCCGAAATCAAGTTGGAGATCGTTGCCCTGTACGACCCAAGCTGGCAAGTGGACGGGCCGGGCGTCGCCTACCTGTCTGAAGAAACGGCCGCGCAATTGGCTGCGGCACGCGCCGGCCAGAAGCCTGACACCTTCCGGGCCAAGGACGGTGCGCAATCCGCCACCGTCGTGGTCGGCCACCAGAAGCAGGTGACCGCTGCCACCAAGGCCCTTCAGGACGACGGGTTCTCCGCTTCCCCAGTGTCCGATCGTGTGCGGCAGCTGCCAGGTCTGTTCGGTGCCGCAGACGCAGCCATGCGTATCGGCGTCGTGGTCTTGGCCCTGGCCGCCATCGGGCTAGGCGCCGTCCGGGCTGCCGACAGTGCACGAGCCCGACTGAGTCAGTTCGCCATCCTGCGAATTCTCGGTTCGGGGCGGCCCGAACTTCGCCAGATTCTACTGGGCGAGGCTGTCCTGACCGGTGCAGTGGCAGGTCTGGTCGGGGTCCTCGTCGGCACCGGACTGTCCGCGCTTCTGGTGGGCCCGCTGAGTGACATGCTTGGATTGCCCATCTCACTGACCGATGCCCTGCCGGGGCCAGGCTGGGCTGCCGCCGCACTGCTGCTGCCTGTAATCGGCCTGGCCATCGGAACCCTGTTGGGCAGCCGTGAGGCGCTGCGCCGGGATCCCTACCTCACTGCCCGCGCACACAGCTAGAAGCCCAGTTGACCTGAAGAAGAAGAGGACCCCACCGTGCGAGTGGGGTCCTCTTTCGTTTCGGACTGATGGATACGACTGCCGGGAATTGGCGCACAGCCTGGCCCTGGCCCAGCTGCCGAAGACCTACTCCGCCGCCGCCCAGCTGTTCACCATCGGACGGCGCCGCATCCTTCGTCTCGCGAAGCACTGGCCCTGGCCCTGGCCCTGGCAAGCGTGATCACCGATGCCCTGGCACGGCTCGAATTCCTGCCGAACCCTGGCTGACCAGCAGCTTCCTCACTGGCGCTCGTTCGCTCTACGTCGCTTGGTGAGGTGACCCCCGGAGTGTGGACACAGGGGTTCATGCTGCGAGTGAGAGTTTAGCTGTCCTGTGGTGCTGCTGTTCGAACTCCATTGGAGAGAGGTAGTCGAGCGCGCTGTGGCGTCGGCAGGCGTTGTAGTAGGTGAGCCACTGGAAGATCTCCAGCCTGGCCTGTCGCATCGTCACGAACAGCTTCCCGTGCATTGCTTCTCGCTTCAGTCCCTGCCAGAAGCTCTCGGCCAGGGCGTTGTCATAGCTCGAGCCGACCCTTCCCATGCTCCTGCGGATGCCGTGCCGGTCACAGACCTGCGCGAACGCGGCCGACGTATATTGCGATCCGCGGTCCGCGTGGAAGATCACCCCGGTGACGTCACCGCCGCGGGCTGCGACCGCGGCCTGGAGCGCGTCGATGACGAGCCCGGCCCGCATGTGCGGGGCCATCGAGTAGCCGAGCACCCGGCGCGAGCGGATGTCGATGACGCAGGCGAGATAGAGCCACGCGGCTCCGACCTGCACGTATGTGATGTCGCCGCACCACTTCTCGTCCAGAGTGACAGCGGTGAAGTCCCGCTGAACCAGGTCCGCCACCGGCGGCGCGAGCCGGTCAGGGACCGTGGTGCGCTTCTTCTTCCGCAGGTGGCGGCCGGTGATGCCGTGCTTGCGCATCAGCCTGGCCACCCGCTTGCGGTTGACAATGTGGCCGAAACCGCGCAGTTCGGCATGGACTCGGAGCGCGCCATAGTTCCCGCGGTGTTCGGCATGGATCTCGCGGATCTCCTCGACCAGGGCATCTGAGGCGACCCCGGCGGTGTGGACACTCTGACAATGGATCTTGCAGATTCAAGGAAGGGTGTCCTGGTGGGACGGAAGTCTCCGTATCCGGCGGAGTTCAGGAACGATGCCGTCGCGCTGTACCGCGCGGCGGGTGGGAAGCGCGCGTATGCGGCGGTGGCGGCGGATGTTGGGGTGACCGGCGAGACGCTGCGCAGTTGGGTGCGCCAGGCCGATGAGCAGGCGGGCCGCGGCAACCGTGACGAGCCGGTCGCCGAGGGCAGGGATGAGGAACTGGCCCGGCTGCGGGCGGAGAACGGCCGGCTGCGCAGGGCGGAGAAGGAATGGGAACTCGAGCGGGAGCTCCTGCGCCGGGCGGCCCAGTATTTCGCGATGGAGATGAGGGCATGACCCTCCGCTGGGGCTTCATCTCCGACAACCGGGCCGACTTCGGCGTGCAGCGGATATGCCGGGTGCTTCAGGTCTCGCGCTCGGGCTTCTACCGGTGGATCGCCGACGCGAAGGCCCGCGAGGTGCGGCAGGCCGCCGACGATGCCCTGGCCGCGGAAATCCGCGAGATCCACACCGACCACAAGGGAACTTACGGAGTGCGGCGTGTCCATGCTGAGCTGCGGGGCTTCGGACACACGGTGAACCGCAAGCGCGTCGAGCGGCTCATGCGCAAGCACGGCCTGGAGGGCCTCCATCTGCGGCGCCGTAAACGCACCACGGTCCCGGACCGCCTCGCACCGCCTGCCGCGGACCTCGTCCAACGTGACTTCTCCGCCGGGCAGCTGGACGAGAAGTGGTGCGGTGACATCACATATGTGCAGGTCGGCGGGTCGTGGCTGTATCTCGCCTGCGTCCTGGACATCTGCTCACGCCGGGTGCTCGGCTACTCGATGGCCACCCATATGCGGGCCGAGCTGGTCATCGACGCCCTCAAGATGGCGGTGGCGGCCCGCGGCGGTCACGTGGACGGCGTGATCTTTCATGCGGACAGGGGCTCGCAGTACACCGCTGCCGCGTTCGCGCAGGTCTGCGACGGTTTCGGGATCCGCAGGAGCATGGGCCGGGTCGGCTCGAGTTACGACAACGCCCTCGCCGAGTCGTTCTGGCAGGGCCTCAAGAGGGAGACGATGCACCAGAGGCTGTTCTCGACGATGCGTCAGGCGAGGCTGGAGATCTTCCAGTGGCTGACCTACTACAACGCCCGCAGACGTCACAGTGCCCTCAACTACCTCTCACCGGTGGAGTTCGAACAGCAGCATCTGCGAGCAGCTAAACTCTCAATCGCGGCATGAGCCCCTGTGTCCACACTCCGGGGGACGCCTCAATGGTCCGTCCGTCGGCGGTGCCGAGATTCACGTCATTGGTGACGGTCGCGAACTCCAGCCGTGGGCGGTCGTCGAAGATCTCGATCAGCCGTTCCAGGTCGCGCGGCTGGCGGGCGAGCCGATCCAGGTCGTACGACACAACGCCGTCGATGAGTCCGGACCGAAGATCGTTCAGCATGAGCTCGAACTCGTCGCGCACGACGTTGCGCTTGAACGCGGATACGTCGTTGTCCTCGTAGACCTTGACCGGCTGCCAAGTACGCAGGTCTGCCAGTCGCTCGCAGTCTGTGCGCTGGCGGCCGACGCCGAGTGCATCGCCTTCGTCATCTCGTGAGATGCGGGTGTAGATCCCCACTTTGCGTGCCATGATCGGGGCCTCCCCTGCCTGCGACCTGGTGTTTCGGTACCGGGTAAGGCTACTACCCTCATTGACTTCATTTGCCTTGGAGTGTGGAGAAGCCTGTGGTGCGGCGAAGCGGGCAGGTGCTCGACGCGTAGGGCGCGACCCAGGACGCGGGAGGGCCCCGGCGCGGATGGGGTGTGGGTCGCGCCGGGGCCCGGTTGTGTTGGTGGGGCAGGTGGGTCAGATGGTGCCGAGCTTGATCAGGGACAGCAGGGCGATCAGCTGGATCGCCGACGCGCCCAGCGCCTTCGGCCACGGCAGGTCGTGCGACTTGCTCACCATCGAGGTGAACAGCGCCGCCGCGCCGAGCCAGGTCACCCAGCCGAGCACCTGGACCAGGCCGTTCTCGCCGCCGAGGAAGATCGCGAAGACCAGCCGCGGGGCGTCCGTCATCGACATGATCAGCATCGACAGGCCGACCGTCGGCTGCCACGAGCCGTCGCCGCCCAGCTGGCGGGCCAGGGTGTGCGTCACCGCGCCCAGGATCAGGCCGCAGATGACCACGGCGACGCCGGTCGTCAGGACGTACGGGATGGCGTTCGGCAGGGTCGCGTTGATGGTGTCCTCGCGGGCCTGGTCGAAACCGAAGATCGCCAGCAGGCCGTAGAGGAACGTCACGGCCAGGGCCGGGCCCCACACCGGGTAGTCGCGCATCTGCCAGAACGTCACCCCGGGGCGCAGCACGATGCCGCTCAGCAGCTGCTTCCAGTGCAGGCGGGGGCCGGTGGGCGGCGTGGCGGTGTTGCCGTCGCCGTACGGGTCCTCACCGATGCTGAACGCCGTGGTGTGACCCGGGTTGTTGTTGCTGGCGTACGGGTCGCCTCCGTGTCCCGGGTGGGGGTGGTGCGGGTCGCCGAAGTACTCGGGCTCGCCGTGCTGCCCTCCGTACTGCGGCGCCTGCGGCCACTGCTGCTGGCCGTACGGGGGCTGAGGCGATGCCTGCTGCCCGTACGGCTCCTGCTGCCGCTGCGGTTGTTGTTGCGGGGTGCGGTTGTCCCGGCCGCGTCCGATCCTGAATCCAGCCACGTAATCGAACGTACCTGGTCCGGATGGGCCGTATGCCGGGCCTGCCGCAACAGGCCCGGCTTTGCTGCCGAGCTGTGACATCCCTTAGGGGTGGCCGAGCGGGACGCGGAGGGGAGGCGCTTACGCTCTGTCAGCGGGCGACGACCCTCAACCAGAGATGTTCAGGCCCAGGACCGGCGTGCCGACTGACGAGATGCCGGTCGCCGTCAGGCCGATGCCCCGGCCCGTCGTGGAGATCTTGGTGCCGTCGGAGTTGAACGCCACCACGTAGCCGTCATTGGCGTTCTCCCACGCCGAGCCGACCGTCAGGTCCGCTTGCCGTCGCCGGTCGTGTCGGAGAGGAAGACCTCGCCGCCGAAGCCGTCGTCCTCCTCGCGCGCGCCGGGGACGCCCGGGGTGTCCTGGTCGATGGCCTGGCCGCCGGTGGCGGAGAAGCCGCCCGAGCTGCCGTAGAGGACCGTGACCATGCGGCGTCCTCGGTGCCCCCGAGGTCTTCGGTGGGCGCGCCGACAGCCAGGTCCTGGAGGCCGTCTCCGTTGATGTCGCCGAGGGAGAGCTCGTAGCCGAACATGTCTCCCTTCTCGGAGCCGCCCGGCACCCCGGGGCTGTCCTGGGTGATCGTGTCCTTGCCGCCGGTCGGGCCGCTCGCGGCGCCGTAGACGATCTCGACGGCGCCACCCGTGGAGATTCCGGCGCCGTCGTCCCAGGCGTTGCCGATGACGATGTCGCCGAAGCCGTCGCCGTTGGTGTCGCCGATGTCGGTGATGACGCCCGCGGGGAGCTTCCTGGCGCCGGTCGTGGTGATGCCGGAGGCGCTGCCGGGGAGGTAGTAGTTGGCGTTGTACGCGTACTCGCCGGTGCTGTCGCCCTCGAAGTCGGCGTACCGCTGCAGCTCCGTCGAGGCCTCGCCGTCGCCCGCCGGGAGTTCGTCCGCCGGCCCCGGCTCACGGCCTTGTCGGTGTACGTACCCGTCACCGCCACCCGCCGGCTCGAACCCGCCACCGCCGCCAGAGCGAAGCTGGTGCTGGGCGGACCGGCCGGCCCGGGGCGCGCAGGGCGGGGCGCCGCCGCGGGTGAAGGGGCCGCGCAGGTGGCTGAGGCGGCCGCCGCTCGCGGTCAACGTTGCGGTAAGGCAATCGACCGGTCCGGATCGGGACCCGGCCGACACGGAACGTACAGGAGCGGCCGGTCCTGCCCCCGAGGCAGGTCCGGCCGCTCCCTTGATTCCGTACGCCGTGGGTTACTTCACCGGCGCGGGCTCCGGCTCGATCGCCGCATCCTCCGATGCCGCCGGGTCGGCCGGCGTCTTCACCGAGTCGAGGAGCAGCTGCGCCACGTCCACGACCTGGAGAGACTCCTTCGCCGCACCCTCGTTCTTCTTGCCGTTGACGGAGTCGGTCAGCATCACGAGGCAGAAGGGGCAGGCGGTCGACACGATGTCCGGGTTGAGGGACAGCGCCTCGTCCACCCGCTCGGTGTTGATGCGCTTGCCGATCCGCTCCTCCATCCACATCCGCGCACCACCGGCGCCGCAGCAGAAGCCGCGCTCCTTGTGGCGGTGCATCTCCTGCTGGCGCAGGCCCGGGACGGCGGACATGATCTCGCGCGGGGGCGTGTAGACCTTGTTGTGGCGGCCCAGGTAGCACGGGTCGTGGTACGTGATGAGGCCCTCGACCGGGGTCACCGGGATCAGCTTGCCCTCGTCGAGGAGGTGCTGGAGCAGCTGCGTGTGGTGGATGACCTCGTACTCGCCGCCGAGCTGCGGGTACTCGTTCGCGATGGTGTTGAAGCAGTGCGGGCAGGTGGCGACGATCTTCTTCGACGCCTTGGGCTTCTTCGTCTCGGGCTCTTCGCCCTCTTCGCCCGGGGCGGGCTCGCCGTACGCCATGTTCAGCATCGCGACGTTCTCCTGGCCGAGCTGCTGGAACAGCGGCTCGTTGCCGAGGCGGCGGGCCGAGTCACCGGTGCACTTCTCGTCGCCGCCCATGATCGCGAACTTGACGCCCGCGATGTGCAGCAGTTCGGCGAAGGCCTTGGTGGTCTTCTTCGCCCGGTCCTCCAGGGCGCCCGCGCAGCCGACCCAGTAGAGGTACTCGACCTCGGTCAGGTCCTCGATGTCCTTGCCGACGATCGGAACCTCGAAGTCGACTTCCTTGGTCCACTCGACGCGCTGCTTCTTGGCCAGCCCCCAGGGGTTGCCCTTCTTCTCCAGGTTCTTGAGCATCGTCCCGGCCTCGGAGGGGAAGGCGCTCTCGATCATGACCTGGTAGCGGCGCATGTCGACGATGTGGTCGATGTGCTCGATGTCGACGGGGCACTGCTCGACGCACGCGCCGCAGGTGGTGCAGGACCACAGCACGTCGGGGTCGATGACGCCGTTCTCTTCGAGCGTGCCGATCAGCGGGCGCTCGGCCTCGGCGAGGGCCGCGGCGGGCACGTTCGCCAGCTGCTCGGCCGTCGCCTTCTCGTTGCCGTCAGCGTCCTTGCCGCCACCGGCCAGCAGGTACGGCGCCTTGGCGTGCGCGTGGTCGCGCAGCGACATGATCAGGAGCTTCGGGGAGAGCGGCTTGCCGGTGTTCCAGGCGGGGCACTGCGACTGGCAGCGGCCGCACTCGGTGCAGGTGGAGAAGTCGAGGATGCCCTTCCAGCTGAACTGCTCGACCTGGCTGACGCCGAACGTGTCGTCGTCGCCCGGATCCTCGAAGTCGATCTCCTTGCCGCCGCTGGTCATCGGCTGGAGCGCGCCGAGGGCGACATCGCCGTCCGCCTCGCGCTTGAACCAGATGTTGGGGAAGGCGAGGAAGCGGTGCCAGGCGACGCCCATGTCCGTCTTCAGCGCGACCGTGATCATCCAGATGAACGACGTCGCGATCTTGATCATCGCGACGAGGTAGGTGATGTTCTGGATGGTGCTGAGGTCGAGTCCCCGGAAGGCCGCGATCAGCGGGTACGAGGCGAAGAAGCCGATTTCCCAGCTGTCGACGCCGTGCTGGACACCCTCCAGCGCGCGCAGCGTCATGATGCAGAGGCCGACGATGAGGATGACCGACTCGACGAAGTACGCCTGGCCGGTGTTGGAGCCCGCGAAGCGCGATTTGCGGCCGGCCCTGCCGGGCCTGCTCAGCTGCCGGATGACGATCAGGGTCAGGATGCCGACCGTCGTCATCAGCCCGAGGAACTCGGTGAAGACCTCGTACGGCAGCCAGTCGCCGATGACCGGGATCAGCCAGTCGGCCTGGAAGAGCTGGCCGATGGCGTTGACGATCGTCAGCAGCAGCGCGAAGAAGCCCACCGCGACGAACCAGTGCGCCACACCGACGACGCCCCAGCGGTTCATGCGCGTGTGGCCGAGGAACTCCTTGGCCACGGTGACGGTGCGCTGGGCGGGGTCGTCGCTGCGGGAACCGGCGGGTACCGGCTGCCCGAGCCGTACAAAGCGGTAGATCTGGACGATCGCACGGCTGAACAGCGCGACGCCGACCGCGATGAGGACCAGCGACACGATGATCGCGGCGAGTTGCATTGGGGGCTCCTCGGGCCTGCGAGGGTGGAATTCGATGGGACTACTAAGCGGTAACTTAACGAGTCCGTGCTGAGCGTACCCACTTCTGCGACCGCACTGAAGTTGGGCAAGCGGTGATCTGTGTCGCGTAAGGGTTCCCTCAGCGTCCCCTTGGCGTTCCCTCGGCGCCGGGGGCCTCGGGGAAATGCGCGCCCTCAGGTATGCCTCGGGGATGCCCTCAGGGACGGATGGCCAGCGCCGCCGGGATCGTGCGGGCCAGGATGGAAAGGTCCAGTCCCAGCCAGTATTGCTCGACGTAATGCAGATCGAGGACGTCCATCTCCTCCCACGGCAGGTCGGAGCGGCCGCCCACCTGCCACAGGCCCGTGACGCCGGGGCGCACCAGCAGCCGTGCGCCGGTCGCCCCCGGATGGCCGGGCGGCAGCGCGCACGGACCGACCAGGGACATCTCACCGCTCAGTACGTGCAGCAGCCGCGGCAGTACGTCCAGCCGCGTCCGGCGCAACAGCCGGCCGACGCGGGTGCGCGGGTCGGCGCGCAGGGTCAGCATCCGGAACGGGCGGCCCGCCAGGCCCGCGCGGGTCTTCGTCACGAGAACCGGGCCCGCGGACGTTACGGCGGCGGCCGCGGCGGTGAGGAGCAGGACGGGGGCGGCGATCAGCAACAGGGCCGGGGTGGCCGTCAGGTCGAAGATCCGCTTGGCGCGCATGGAACGTACCTTTTCACGGGATTCATGCCGATTCGGCACTCCGGGGGACTCCGGCGTGCCGCGTGGCTGCCGGTAAAGGCCGCATAAGAGTTGAGCCCCCTCGACTCAGCTCTGTTGACGCGACGGGATCCGTCATGCATCCTTGAGCCTGTTCCACTCAAGTCAGCTGGAGGAATTGAAATGGCACGTGCGGTCGGCATCGACCTGGGCACCACGAACTCCGTCGTCTGCGTTCTGGAGGGCGGCGAGCCCACCGTCATCACCAACGCCGAAGGCGCCAGGACCACGCCGTCCGTCGTCGCTTTCGCGAAGAACGGTGAGGTGCTGGTAGGCGAGGTTGCGAAGCGCCAGGCGGTCACCAACGTCGACAGGACGATCCGGTCGGTCAAGCGCCACATGGGCACCGACTGGAACATCGAGCTCGACGGCAAGAAGTTCAACCCGCAGCAGATGAGCGCCTTCATCCTGCAGAAGCTCAAGCGCGACGCGGAGTCCTACCTGGGCGAGAAGGTGGCCGACGCGGTCATCACCGTCCCCGCGTACTTCAACGACTCCGAGCGTCAGGCGACGAAGGAGGCCGGCGAGATCGCGGGCCTCAACGTCCTGCGCATCGTCAACGAGCCGACGGCCGCCGCCCTGGCGTACGGCCTCGACAAGGACGACCAGACGATCCTCGTCTTCGACCTCGGTGGCGGCACCTTCGACGTGTCGCTGCTGGAGATCGGTGACGGCGTCGTCGAGGTGAAGGCCACCAACGGTGACAACCACCTCGGTGGTGACGACTGGGACCAGCGCGTCGTCGACTACCTCGTGAAGCAGTTCCACTCCGGCCACGGCGTGGACCTCTCCAAGGACAAGATGGCGCTCCAGCGTCTGCGCGAGGCGGCCGAGAAGGCCAAGATCGAGCTGTCCTCCTCCACCGAGACCTCGATCAACCTGCCGTACATCACGGCGTCGGCTGAGGGCCCGCTGCACCTGGACGAGAAGCTCACGCGCTCGCAGTTCCAGCAGCTCACCGCCGACCTGTTGGAGCGTTGCAAGACGCCGTTCCACAACGTCATCAAGGACGCGGGCATCCAGCTCTCCGAGATCGACCACGTCGTTCTCGTCGGTGGCTCGACCCGTATGCCGGCCGTCGCCGAGCTCGTCAAGGAGCTCACGGGCGGTCAGGACGCCAACAAGGGTGTGAACCCGGACGAGGTCGTCGCCATCGGCGCCTCGCTCCAGGCCGGTGTCCTCAAGGGTGAGGTCAAGGACGTCCTGCTCCTCGACGTCACGCCCCTGTCTCTCGGTATCGAGACCAAGGGCGGCATCATGACGAAGCTCATCGAGCGCAACACCACGATCCCGACGAAGCGCTCCGAGATCTTCACGACGGCCGAGGACAACCAGCCGTCCGTGCAGATCCAGGTCTACCAGGGCGAGCGCGAGATCGCGGCGTACAACAAGAAGCTCGGGATGTTCGAGCTGACCGGTCTGCCGCCGGCGCCGCGCGGTGTCCCGCAGATCGAGGTCGCCTTCGACATCGACGCGAACGGCATCATGCACGTCGCCGCCAAGGACCTCGGCACCGGCAAGGAGCAGAAGATGACCGTCACCGGTGGCTCCTCGCTGCCGAAGGACGAGGTCAACCGGATGCGCGAAGAGGCCGAGCAGTACGCGGACGAGGACAGCAAGCGCCGCGAGGCCGCCGAGACCCGCAACCAGGCCGAGCAGCTCGTCTACCAGACGGAGAAGTTCCTCAAGGACAACGAGGAAAAGGTTCCGGGCGACGTCAAGACCGAGGTCGAGACCGCGATCACCGAGCTGAAGGAAAAGCTCAAGGGTGAGGACACGGCGGAGATCCGCACGGCGACGGAGAAGGTCGCGGCCGTCTCCCAGAAGCTGGGCCAGGCCATGTACGCCAACGCCGAGGGCGCGCAGGCCGCGGGCGGCGACGCTCCCGGCGCGGATGAGCAGGCCAAGGCTGATGACGATGTCGTCGACGCCGAGATCGTCGACGACGAGAAGGACCGGAAGGGCGGCGCCGCATGACGGAGGAGACTCCGGGCTTCGACGACAAGAAGAAGCCCGACGTCCCCTCCGGCGCCACCCCCGAGGATGCCGAGCCGCAGGCCGAGGCGTCCGAGATGGCAGGGTCCGACTCCGTAGAGGAGTCGGGCCCGGCGGCCCCCGCCGGGGACGTAACCGACGTAACCGAAGTAGCTCTGACGGCGCAGCTGGATCAGGTGCGGATGGCGCTCGGTGAGCGCACCACGGACCTCCAGCGGCTCCAGGCGGAGTACCAGAACTACCGTCGCCGCGTGGAGCGGGACCGGGTCACGGTCAAGGAGGTCGCTGTCGCGAACCTCCTGAGCGAGCTCCTCCCGACCCTCGACGACATCGGCCGCGCCCGTGAACACGGCGAGCTGGTGGGCGGGTTCAAGTCCGTCTCCGAATCGCTGGAGACGGTCGCGGCGAAGATGGGCCTCCAGCAGTTCGGCAAGGAGGGTGAGCCCTTCGACCCGACGATCCACGAGGCCCTGATGCACTCGTACGCACCGGATGTCGACGAGACCACGTGCGTCGCGATCCTGCAGCCCGGGTACCGGATCGGCGAGCGGACCATCCGCCCCGCGCGGGTCGCGGTCGCCGAGCCGCAGCCCGGCGCCGCGAAGGCGGACGACGGGGGTGCGCCGGCAGCGGACGAGGACGACGGTGGCCCGGACGAGGGCTGACGTCAGCGGGAAGCGTTGTAGCGGGAAGGAGGGACGTCGGGGATGAGCACGAAGGACTTCGTCGAGAAGGACTACTACAAGGTTCTCGGCGTCCCGAAGGACGCGACCGAGGCCGAGATCAAGAAGGCGTACCGGAAACTCGCCCGCGAGTTCCACCCGGACGCCAACAAGGGCGACGCGAAAGCGGAGGACCGCTTCAAGCAGGTCTCCGAGGCGAACGACATCCTCGGTGACCCCAAGCGGCGCAAGGAGTACGACGAAGCGCGTGCTCTGTTCGGCAACGGCGCCCTCTTCGATCGGCAGGGCCGTCCGGGCGCGGGCGCCGGTGGCGGTTCCTTCAACTTCGACCTGGGCGACCTCTTCGGAGGCGCCCAGGGCGGGGGCGCCCAGACCGGCGGAGCCGGCGGCTTCGGCGGCGGCCTCGGAGACGTCTTCGGCGGCCTGTTCAACCGGGGCGGCCCGGGTACGGGCACGCGCACCGGCACACAGCCGCGCCGCGGCCAGGACATCGAGTCCGAGGTGACGCTCAGCTTCACCGAGGCGGTCGACGGGGCCACGGTTCCGCTCCGGATGTCCAGCCAGGCGCCCTGCAAGGCGTGCTCCGGCACCGGCGACAAGAACGGCACGCCCCGCGTGTGCCCGACCTGCGTCGGTACGGGGCAGGTCTCGCGCGGCGGCGGTGGCGGCTTCTCGCTCACCGACCCGTGCGTGGACTGCCGGGGCCGCGGGCTCATCGCCCAGGACCCGTGCGACATCTGCAAGGGCAGCGGCCGCGCCAAGTCGTCGCGCACCATGCACGTCCGGATCCCGTCGGGCGTCTGCGACGGCCAGCGGATCCGGCTGCGCGGCAAGGGAAGCCCCGGCGAACGGGGCGGCCCGGCCGGCGACCTGTACGTCGTGGTCCACGTCGGCTCCCACCCTGTCTTCGGCCGCAAGGGCGACAACCTCACCGTCACCGTGCCCGTCACCTTCACGGAGGCGGCGCTCGGCGGCGAGGTGAAGGTCCCGACGCTGGGCGGCCCGCCGGTCACCCTGAAGCTGCCGGCCGGCACCCCGGGCGGCCGCACACTGCGCGCCCGCGGCAAGGGCGCGGTCCGCAAGGACGGCACCCGCGGGGACCTGCTGGTCACCGTGGAGGTCGAGGTGCCGAAGGACCTTGGCGACAAGGCCCGGGAGGCACTGGAGTCCTACCGCGAGGCGACTGCGGGGGAGGACCCGCGGCGGAGCTGTTCCAGGCCGCGAAGGGAGCATGAGATGGACCCGCGCATGCGACGTAATCCATACCAGCTGACCGACGAGACCCCCGTGTATGTCATCTCGGTCGCGGCTCAGCTCTCCGGCCTGCACCCGCAGACCCTGCGGCAGTACGACCGCCTCGGCCTGGTCTCCCCCGACCGCACGGCCGGGCGCGGCCGCCGCTACTCGGCCCGCGACATCGAGCTGCTCCGCCAGGTGCAGCAGTTGTCGCAGGACGAGGGCATCAACCTGGCCGGCATCAAGCGCATCATCGAGCTGGAGAACCAGGTGGCGGCGCTCCAGCAGCGCGTCGCGGAACTCGCGGTGGCGGTGGAGGGCGCGGCAGTGGCGCTCCAGCAACGCGAGGCGCAGGTCCACGCGTCGTACCGCCGCGACCTCGTCCGCTACGAGGACGTACAGCAGGCGAGCGCCCTGGTCGTCTGGCGCCCCAAGCCCAAGCGGTCGCCTGAGTAGTTCCGCCTCGTCCGCCTTAAGGGCCCGGCATCCCAAGTCGGCTTGGGGCGCCGGGCCCCCTTATGGCGCACAGCTTCGGACGGGCGGCGACGGGCCGCCGCTCAGTGTTCTTGGCTCAGAATTCCCGACTGTGCTATCAGGTAGCCGAGTTGGGCGCGGCTGCCGCTGCCGAGAACGGCGTTGAGTTTGGCGATGTGTGTCCGGCACGTGCGTACGTTCATGCCGAGCCGGCGGGCGATGGAGTCGTCGACGTGGCCCTCGACGAGGAGTTGGGCTATGGATCGCTGGACGCCGCTGATGCCTTTCGGAGGCGGGTCGTACTGAATCTCCTCAAGGAGCGGGGCGGCGCGGCTCCAGAGTTGTTCGAAAACCTTGGCCAGGTATTCGACCAGGCCGGGGTGGCGCAGTTCCAGGGCGACTTGGCGGTCGTCGCGAGCGGGGATGAAGGCGACGGTCCGGTCGAAGATGATCAGACGCTCGATGAGTTCCTCGAGCGTACGGATCTCCACCTTGCCCTCGGCCAACCGCTCCGCGTAGGCGAACGTTCCCTGGCTGTGCCGGACGGTGTGCTGGTAGAGAGTGCGCATGCGGACGCCGCGGTCGACCACCGACAGGCCGCGTTCCAAGCCCTCGCTGAGGCGATCCTCGCTGCGGCCGCCTCCCGGCTGGACCGTGAGGACTTCTGTGCGGCACTCGGCGGTGGCGAGGTCGAGTGCGGCGTTGATCCGGTTGACCCCCTCCAGGACCGTGATGGCGTGGGTGGTCGGCGGGTCCTGCGCGCTGATGTCCATGAACAGTTCGAAGGACTCGGCCAATTCGACCGAGTGGCGCCGGCGTTCCTGGATCTCCCGTTCGATCGGGTGTAGACGCTGAGCCAGCGCGGCGGACGGCGGGACGGGACGAAGCCACTCGGCGTCATCGGGGTCCGGATGCAGGAGCGCGAAATCCATCAGGCAGGGGGCAGGTCCCACTTCCGCGCGAGATATTCGGCCGGAGCGCAAGGCGCTGGCGTAAAGGCGCTTGCCCTCGCTGCATAGTTCGGTGATCCTATGAGGATGTGTCTGTTTTGTGCTCTTTGTTGTCATATCTCCACCCCCCAGGTTCCTGAACGTGCAGGAACATGATGCATCGACCTGGTGGTGTTCGCGTGCTCAGGTGAGACATCGTCTTAGAGGCGGGGGAGATGAATCCACAAGTGAGGACGAAGCCGATTATGTATAAGCGAATGCTTCGCTCGGTGCTTGCCACCGCTTTCGTCGCTGCCTTGGCCTATGGGGCGTCCGCACCCGGTGACATCAGTTGGGGGACCGAGGCGGCGTCCGCACCCGGTGACATCAGCTGGAGCACCGAGGCGGCGCCCGGTGACATCAGCTGGGACGCCGTACAGGCGTCAGCGCCGGGTGACATCAGCTGGGACGCCGTACAGGCGTCTGCGCCCGGCGACATCAGTTGGGGCGCCGCACCGGCGTCTGCGCCCGGCGACATCAGTTGGGACGCAGCACCGACCCACGCGGGCGCATGACATGACCGTCCCACCGGACGACCGCACCTTCAGACGTGAAATGGCCACCGCCTACCGCTCGGGCTGGCACTTCATAGACCTGGTCACGGCCATTCCCCACCGTGGCGACTCGCTGATGGTCACCCTGTTCGGCGAGCCGATCCTGGTCGCGCGTGAAGAGGATGAGGACGTCCGTGCCTACCGGTGCCTGCGCAAACCGCGTGGTGCTCCGCAACCCGTTCGCTGTGCCGTGCGCTACGGCATGGTCTTCGTGAATCTCGATAAGCGTGACCACCAGCTGATCGAACCAGTGACCAGCACCGCCACCCCCCGCAGCGCCTGACGCGATTCCCCCGTCGTTACCAATCGCCCAGGCGCTCCCCCACACAGCGGCGCCATCGTGGACCTGAACACGATGGCGCCGCTGTGCTGTGCGCACATTCAGAGGCTCGGGGCGCGGCCCATCGCCCGGGTCAGGGTGACCTCGATCAGTACGCGGTCCGGGTTCGGCGCCGGCGTCCGCTCGTACCGCTCGGCGTAGCGCCGTACCGCGTCGGCGATCAGTTCCGGTTCGGACCGGACCACCGCGCGGCCCTCCAGCGTCGCCCACGCGCCGCCCTTCACCTGGCAGACGGCGACTCGGGCCCCGGCCTCGCCGGCGGCCCGCACGTTGGCGGCCTTCGTGCTGTTCCGGTTCGTGATGATGCGGGCGAGCCCCGCCTCCGGGTCGTACGTCACGCCCACCGGCACCACGTGCGGCGAACCGTCCGCGCGGTGGGTTGTGAGCGTGCAGAGGTGGTACTCGCGCCAGAAGGCGAGGTATTCCGGGCTCGGATTGCGTACGTCGATGGCCATGGCGGCAGCGTAGTCAGCCGCCATGGCCGGCCCCCCCAAAGGGTCGCATTGAGTGGGAGCGGCTCAACTTTGCGTATGCTGGACGAGTCATGGCGTTGTAGTAGCCGAAGGAGAGAGCGCACGTGGAAGCAGAGCTGACCAACAGGAGCCGGGAAGCGCTCCAGGCCGCAGGCAACCGCGCCCTGCAGGACGGGCACGCGGACCTCACCCCCGCCCACCTCCTGCTGGCCCTGCTCGCGGGCGAGGACAACGCCAACATCACCGATCTGCTGGCCGCCGTGGACGCCGACCAGGCGGCCGTACGTGCGGGGGCCGAGCGGGTACTCGCCGCGCTGCCCAGCGTGACCGGGTCCACCGTCGCGCCCCCGGGGCCCAACCGGGAGCTGCTCGCCGTCATCGCCGACGCCTCGCAGCGCGCGAAGGAGCTGGGCGACGACTACCTCTCCACCGAGCACCTCCTCATCGCCATCGCGGCCAAGGGCGGCAGGTCCGGCGACGTACTCTCCGACGAGGGCGCGAGCGCCAAGAAGCTGCTGGACACGTTCGAGAAGATCAGGGGAGGGCGCCGGGTGACCACCGCCGATCCGGAGGGTCAGTACAAGGCCCTGGAGAAGTTCGGCACCGACTTCACGGCCGCCGCACGCGAGGGCAAGCTCGACCCGGTCATCGGCCGGGACCAGGAGATCCGGCGCGTCGTGCAGGTCCTGTCGCGGCGTACGAAGAACAATCCCGTACTCATCGGCGAGCCCGGCGTCGGCAAGACCGCCGTCGTCGAGGGGCTGGCCCAGCGCATCGTCAAGGGCGATGTGCCCGAGTCGCTGAAGAACAAGAAGCTCGTCGCGCTGGACCTCGCCGCGATGGTCGCCGGCGCCAAGTACCGGGGCGAGTTCGAGGAGCGGCTGAAGACCGTCCTCTCCGAGATCAAGGAGAGCGACGGCCAGATCATCACCTTCATCGACGAGCTGCACACCGTCGTGGGCGCCGGCGCGGGCGGCGACTCCGCCATGGACGCCGGCAACATGCTCAAGCCCATGCTGGCGCGCGGCGAACTGCGCATGGTCGGTGCGACGACCCTCGACGAGTACCGGGAGCGGATCGAGAAGGACCCCGCCCTGGAGCGCCGCTTCCAGCAGGTGCTCGTCGCCGAGCCGTCCGTCGAGGACACCATCGCGATCCTGCGCGGCCTCAAGGGGCGCTACGAGGCCCACCACAAGGTGCAGATCGCGGACTCCGCGCTGGTGGCGGCCGCGACCCTCTCCGACCGGTACATCACCTCCCGGTTCCTGCCCGACAAGGCCATCGACCTGGTCGACGAGGCCGCGTCCCGGCTCCGCATGGAGATCGACTCCTCGCCGGTCGAGATCGACGAACTCCAGCGTTCCGTCGACCGGCTGCGGATGGAGGAACTGGCGCTCAACACCGAGTCCGACGCGGCGAGCCTGCAGCGCCTGGAGAAGCTGCGCCGCGACCTCGCCGACAAGGAGGAGGAGCTGCGCGGCCTCAATGCCCGCTGGGAGAAGGAGAAGCAGGGCCTCAACCGGGTCGGTGAGCTGAAGGAGAAGCTCGACGAACTGCGCGGCACCGCCGAGCGCGCCCAGCGCGACGGCGACTTCGACACCGCCTCCAAGCTGCTCTACGGCGAGATCCCCGGCGTCGAGCGCGAGCTGGAGGAGGCCGCCGCCGCCGAGGCGGAGGTGCGTACCGACACCATGGTCAAGGAAGAGGTCGGCTCCGACGACATCGCGGACGTGGTCGGCTCCTGGACCGGCATCCCCGCCGGGCGTCTGCTGGAGGGCGAGACGCAGAAGCTGCTGCGGATGGAGGACGAGCTCGGCAGGCGGCTGATCGGCCAGAACGAGGCCGTCCGCGCCGTGTCGGACGCGGTTCGCCGCACCCGCGCCGGGATCGCCGACCCGGACCGGCCGACCGGTTCGTTCCTCTTCCTCGGGCCGACCGGCGTCGGCAAGACGGAGCTGGCGAAGGCGCTCGCGGACTTCCTCTTCGACGACGAGCGGGCGATGGTCCGCATCGACATGAGCGAGTACGGCGAGAAGCACAGCGTCGCCCGGCTCGTCGGCGCACCCCCCGGTTACGTCGGGTACGAGGAGGGCGGCCAGCTCACCGAGGCGGTGCGGCGGCGCCCGTACAGCGTCGTACTCCTCGACGAGGTCGAGAAGGCGCACCCCGAGGTCTTCGACGTCCTGCTCCAGGTGCTCGACGACGGCCGGCTGACCGACGGGCAGGGCCGGACGGTGGACTTCCGCAACACCATCCTGGTGCTCACGTCCAACCTCGGCAGTCAGTACCTGGTCGCGCAGACCACCAGCGAGGAAGAGAAGAAACAGCAGGTCATGGACGTCGTACGGGCGTCCTTCAAGCCGGAGTTCCTGAACCGGCTCGACGACCTCGTCGTCTTCTCCGCCCTGTCCAGGAACGAGCTGGCGCACATCGCCGAGCTGCAGATCGGCCGCCTCGCCAAGCGGCTGGCCGACCGGCGCCTGAACCTGGACGTCACCCCGGCCGCCCTGGCCTGGCTGGCCGACGAGGGCAACGACCCGGCCTACGGCGCGCGGCCGCTGCGCCGCCTCATCCAGACGGCGATCGGGGACCGCCTCGCGAAGGAGATCCTGGCGGGCGAGGTCACCGACGGCGACACCGTCCGGGTGGACCGCTTCGAGGACGGCCTGATCGTGGGCCGGGCGGACGGACCGGCGAGCGGGGAGGCGGGACCGGCGAGCGGGCAGGTGGGACCGGCGAGCGGACCGGCGTTGGGCAAGACCATCTGATACGTCGCCGCCACGCACCCGGGACGGACGGATTCAGCCGGGGGGCGAAGGACCGACGGCCCTTTTCGCGACTAGGGTCGATGTCAGGCAGCCAAGCGAAACCTCCAGGAGTATTCACATGTCTATTGACCCGTCTTCGATCCCCAACTTCGGAGGCCAGCCGGAACCGCAGGGCGCCGGGCAGGCCGGCCCCGTCGTACCCGACCAGGACCTGGTCAAGCAGCTGCTGGACCAGATGGAGCTGAAGTACGTCCTGGACGACGAGGGCGACCTCGCCGCGCCTTGGGAGGAATTCCGTACGTACTTCATGTTCCGCGGCGAGGACGACCAGCAGGTCTTCTCGGTGCGGACGTTCTACGACCGGCCGCACCCCATCGAGGAGAAGATCCAGCTCCTTGAGCTGATCGACGACTGGAACCGCCGCACCCTGTGGCCCAAGGTCTACAGCCACACCCACGACGACGGCGCGGTCCGTCTCATCGGTGAGGCGCAGATGCTGATCGGCACGGGTGTCAGCCTTGAGCACTTCGTCTCGTCGACGGTCGGCTGGGTCCGGGCCTCGATCGAGTTCGACAAGTGGCTCGTCGAGCAGCTCGGTCTGGAGAAGGACGTCGACTCCGCCGAGGGCGAGGGCGACGGCAAGGACGGCAGCACCGGCGAGGCCTGAGCGGCGCGCGCGAGCGAAAGCCCGGCGGGGCGGCGGTCACCACGACCGCGCCCCTACCGGGCTTTCGTGCGTCAGGACACCCGCTACGCGGAAGACAGGGCCTTGAGGCGGGCCACGGCCTCCTGGAGCACGTCGGTCCGCTTGCAGAAGGCGAAGCGGACGAAGGGGGCGCCCTGGTCGCGGTGGTCGTAGAAGACCGCGTTCGGGACGGCCACGACCCCGCAGCGCGCGGGCAGGGCCCGGCAGAAGGCGACGCCGTCGCCGTTCGCGGACAGGCCGGGGCCGAGCGGGCGGATGTCGGTGGTGACGAAGTACGTCCCGGCCGGGCGGTGCACCGCGAAGCCGGCGTCGGCCAGCCCCGTGCACAGCAGGTCACGCTTGGCGCGCAGGTCGTCGCGGAGCGCCGCGAAGTACGTGTCGGGGAGGCGCAGGGCCTCGGCGACGGCGTACTGGAACGGCCCGGCTGACACGTACGTCAGATACTGCTTCGCTGACTTGACGGCCGTCACCAGGGCGGGCGACGCGGTGATCCAGCCGACCTTCCAGCCGGTGAACGAAAAGGTCTTGCCCGCCGAGCTGATCGTGACGGTGCGCTCGCGCATGCCCGGGAAGGACGCCAGCGGGATGTGCTCGCCCTCGAACACCATGTGCTCGTACACCTCGTCGGTGACGACCAGCAGGTCGCGCTCCACCGCGAGCGCGGCCACCGCCGCCAGCTCCTCGCGGGTCAGGACGGTCCCGGTGGGGTTGTGCGGGGTGTTGAGGAGGATGAGGCGGGTGCGGGGGGTGACCGCGGCGCGCAGTTCGTCCAGGTCGAGCCGGAAGACGCCGCCGGGTGCGCTGCCCTGGGGGCGCAGGGTGACGGGGACGCGGGTGGCGCCGGCCATGGCGATGCAGGCGGCGTACGAGTCGTAGTACGGCTCCAGGGCGATCACCTCGTCGCCGGGCTCCAGCAGGGCCAGCATGGACGCGGCGACGGCCTCGGTGGCGCCAGCGGTGACCAGGACCTCGGTGTCGGGGTCGTGGGCGAGGCCGTAGCGGCGCTGCTGGTGGGCGGCGATCGCGGTACGGAGCTCGGGGACGCCGGGGCCGGGCGGGTACTGGTTGCCGCGGCCGTCGCGCAGCGCGCGCACCGCCGCCTCCCTGACCTCGTCGGGGCCGTCGGTGTCGGGGAAGCCCTGGCCGAGGTTGATGGAGTCGGTGCTCAGGGCCAGAGCCGACATCTCCGCGAAGATCGTCGTGCCGAACTCCGCGAGGCGGCGGTTGAGGAAGGGGCGGGGGCCGCCCCGGCGCTGCGCTTGGTCTGTTGGGTCTGTTGGGTCTGTCGGGTCTGCCGGCGTTGTCATGGCGGCCATCCTGGGCCGAACCTCTGGACTTGCTCAAGTCTGCTTTGGCCGCGGAGCGACAAGGGCATCCCCCTCTCACGCGAGAAGCGAACACCTCGCTTCGGGGGACAGAAGGACGGTGAGAGCCGTGGAAATCATGCTGCTGATACTTGGTGTGGTGGCGGTGGTCGTGGGGCTGACGGTGGTCGCGGGCAGGCGCGGCGGCCGCCGGCCGCGCAAGAGCGGGGGCGGCTGGTGGGAGGGCGGCTCCCACAGCGGCAGTTCGAACTGCGGCGGCGGTTGGTCCTGCGGTGGGGGCGGCGGTGGCGGTGGCGGCGGGTGCGGCGGCGGGGGTGGCGGAGGCGACTGACGCGAGGGGTGTGGGCGGAGGCGACTGACACGGGGCAGTTGCCTCCGGCACGCACCACACGCGCATCGCTGTGCACGCCGTACCCAGGCATCCGGCGGAGTGAGGGACAGCCCCTAATTCCCGCCGGGTGCCTTCTTGTTGAACACTTGAACTGTATGGCCCCCCAGGGGATGGAAACCCCTTCAAGTTGGGTAAAACGCTGTGTGCTCAGCGCACTTCGTGATTCCCTCGCTGTGGAGAACATCAGCCCTCGGACCTCATGCGGACCCGAGCAGGCGGTCCCGAACTCCCCGCACAACTCCCGCCGGGTGACGCCGGTTCACCCTTCCGAACGCCTGTTTGCGGAGCCCACTCATGCTCACGACTCTCCAGACCGCCTACACCGACACGCGCGCAGCCGATCTCGCCTGGGCGCTGGGCCGGGAGCCGCTGCCCGCCCTCGCCGCACTCGACCTGCGACTGGGCGGCGCCGTACTCCAGTTGAGACTCCTCGGCGCCTCCCACCAGGTGCTTCTGGAGGAGGAGGGCGGCTCCTGCTCCGAGACGGTCGCCTGCATGCCGGGCAGCAGCACGCCGCTGCCGCTGGGCGTGGCCAAGCGGCTCGGCGCGTGGGAGTACGAATTCGCGGCCCGCGTCGAGACGCTCACCGAAGGTCAGTTCGCGGGTCGTGCACAGGAGTTGCTCGCCCTCGTCGCCGACCACCCCAACGGCCTCGCAGGTACCTTCCCCGGCAGTCCGCACGCCTTCACCGCGATGCTGGCCCAGCGGCACGAGGGTCAGGTGCGGTGGCGCACGTGGCACGCCTACCCGCAGGAGGGACAGCTCGTGGCGACGCGATCGCGGGTCGGCGTACGTATGCCTGCCGCGCTCTAGTTGCACTCGTGTGGGTGACAAAAAGTAAGCCAATGGTGACGTAGCGTTCCCATGGTGATCGATTCGCATGCACCGCCGTCCGTGCCGCGCACCCCGGCGCCCTTGCCCGTGCGGCCGCGCACCGGACGGCTGCTGGTGCTCGGCGTGGTCTTCGTGTGCGCGGCGTGCGGACTCGTGTACGAGCTGGAACTGGTCGCCCTCGCCTCGTACCTGAGCGGCGACTCGGTCACCCAGGCGTCCGTCGTGCTGTCGGTGATGGTCTTCGCTATGGGCCTCGGCTCGCTGCTCGCCAAGCGGCTGCGCCACCGGGCGGCCGTCGGCTTCGGGCTCGTGGAGGCGGCGCTGGCGCTGGTCGGAGGCACGTCGGCGGCGTTGCTGTACGCGGCCTTCGCCTGGGTGGGCGGGGCTCCGTACGCACTGGTCGGCTTCTCCCTCGCGATCGGGGTGCTCATCGGCGCCGAGATCCCGCTCCTGATGACGCTGATCCAGCGGACGGCCCGGCGCGGCGAGCGCCACGACACCAGCGGCGACGTCGCGGACCTCTTCGCGGCGGACTACGTCGGCGCCCTCGTCGGCGGGCTCGCGTTCCCCTTCCTTCTGCTGCCGCTGCTCGGCCAGTTGACCGGCGCCCTGGTGACCGGCGCGGTCAACACCGTGGCCGGCGGGGCACTGGTGCTGTGGCTGCTGCGGCGCGACCTGACCCGGCGCGAGCGCCGGCTGCTGATCGGTGTCAACGCGCTGGTGCTGGCGCTGCTCGCCACAGCGACCGTGCTGGCCGACGACTTCGAGCGGGCGGCGCGGCGGGCGGTGTACGGGGAGAGTGTGCGGGTCGCCGTGCAGACCGACGTCCAGGAGGTCGTTCTCACCGGCAGCCCCGGCGGGCCGCCCGACCTGTTCCTGGACGGCCGGCTGCGGGTCGGCGGCCGCGACGAGTACCGCTACCACGAGGCCCTGGTCCACCCGGCGATGCCGGGCCCCCGGAGGCGGGTGCTCATCCTGGGCGGCGGGGACGGGCTCGCGGCGCGGGAGGTGCTGCGCTACCCCGGCGTGGAGTCGGTGACGGTGGTCGAACTGGACCCCGCCGTGGTGCGGCTGGCCCGTACGGACCCTGCTCTTGCGGCGCTCAACCGGGGCGCGCACCAGGATCCGCGGGTGCGGGTGGAGTACGCCGACGCGTTCGAGTGGCTGCGGCGGGAGGGGCCGGCGCGGCGGCCGTTCGACGTGGTCGTCTCGGATCTGCCCGACCCCGGCATCACGGCGAGCACGAAGCTGTACTCGCAGGAGTTCTACGGGCTGGCCTCGCGGGTCCTGGCGCCCGGCGGGCGCATCGCCGTCCACGCCGGACCGATGGCGTGCCGGCCGCGGGCGTACTGGACCGTCGAGTCCACGCTGCGGGCGGCCGGGCTGCGGACGCGTCCCTACCGTGCGGGCGGCCGCCTCTCCCCGTTCACCGCGGGCCCCGACCGGGCGTCGGGAGCGGCGGGGGCGCCCCGCGACTGGGGCTTCGTGCTCGCCGCCCGCGGCGCGCGGCCGGCGCTGGGCCTCGCTCACGACGTACCGCCGCTGCGGTCGCTGTCGGATGCGGCGCTGCGGGCTGGGGCGCGGGCGGCGGAGGCGGCGCGGGTGCGGGGGGTGGCGGCTTCGACGCTGGTGCATCCGCGGTACGCCACCGGCTGACCCCGGCTCGGCTGCTGCCTCACTCATCTGCCGGTCATCTGCCCGACGCAGCGCGCGGGCGTTTTCCACCCGGAGTCGTACACACGGCGGGTGCGCGTGAGTAGTCTCGGTCCCATGGAGCATGAGGTGTTCGTTCCGGTTCCGGCAGAGACCCTCCGACAGGTGCTGGGGGACCCCGCCCGGGTCGCGCGCTGCGTCCCCGGGCTGCAGCAGGACGCCGAGGCGTCGGGCCCGCTCGCGGGCCGGCTGAAGGTCCGCGTCGGCGGCCACACCATCACCTACCGGGGATCCCTGCGGGTCACCACGCAGCCGGACGGCAGTTTCGCCGTCGAGGGCGAGGGGGCGGAGGTGCGCGGCACGGGCTCTGCGAAGCTGGCGCTGACGGCGCGGCTGACGCAGGCCGGCGGCGGCACGACGGTGACGTACACGGGTACGGCGAGCGGCGAGGGCCGCGTCGCGGAACTCGACGCGGACGCGCAGCTGTCCGCGGCCCACCGCCTGCTGAACCGGTTCACCGCCGCCCTGGCGGCGCCGAAGGCGTCGGACGCCGCCCAGGCGTCCGACGAAGCCGGCGCACCCCTCCCCGAGGGCGAGGCGCAGGCTTCGGTGTTCGACACCGAGGTGCCGCCGCCGTCCCTCGATCCGACGGCCGACCTGAACGGCGCACCGGCCGTGCCCGCGCCGGGGGAGCCCCCGGCCGAGGCCGCTCACGCGCGGCGCACGATGATCGGCCGCAGCGCGGAGGAGGTCGACCATGCGCCGCCGCGCGGGCGTTACGCGCCGGTGGCGGCCCCACAGGCCACGTCGGCCACCGACACCCTGCGCTGGGTCGCCCCCGCGGCGGCGCTGGCACTGGCCTCGGCGGTCGTCGTGGGCCGCGCGCTGCGCCGGCGGCGCTGAGAAGCTGTTGTCCAGGACGGCAACCCAGCCCTTCGCCGTCTGAGGGAGCGCGGTCTGGGGCGGATCCCCAGGTTGCGGGGCGCGGCCCCGGTTGTGGGGTGCGGCCCCCGGTTCACCGCCTAGGGTCGTGGCGTGAGCATCAACGAGACCCGTCTGACGGCGGGCGACACCGAGCTGACCATCGCCCAGGGCAACGGCTGCCGCATCGCCGGCCTGCGCATCGGCGGAACCGAGGTCCTGCGGCAGGGGGACCGTTACGGCTCCTTCCCGATGGTCCCCTGGTGCGGCCGCACCGACCGGGGCGCCTTCCTGAACGGCGCGACCCTGCATCAACTGCCGGTCAACGAACCGCCCCACGCCATCCACGGCACCGGCCGCGACGTCGCCTGGCGCACGGCCCACGCCGAGAAGAGCGAGGCCGCGTTCACCTACGACCTGGCCGACCCGTGGCCGTACCCGGGCCGTGTCACCCAGGCGTTCGCGCTGACCGAGGACTCCCTCACGGTGGCCATGGGCATCGAGACGTACGGCGACTCCTTCCCCGCCCAGGCCGGCTGGCACCCCTGGTTCCTGCGCAACCTCGGCGGCGGGCAGGACGTACAGATCGACTTCTCGCCCGCCTGGCAGGAGGAGCGCGGGGCCGACCACCTGCCGACCGGCAACCGGATCGCGCCCGCGTCCGGTCCATGGGACGACTGCTTCGGGATGCCGGACGGGGTCGACGTCACGCTCACCTGGCCGGGGCAGCTGGAGCTCAAGGTCGCTAGCCCGGCCGAATGGGTCGTCGTGTACGACGAGCAGGCCGAAGCGGTCTGCGTGGAGCCGCAGTCGGGACCGCCGAACGGCCTCAACACGGGGCCGCGGTACGTCACGCCGATCGAGCCCCTGGAGATCGCGACCACCTGGACCTGGCGCCGGCTCTGAGAGCACGCCCCTGCTGCCGTCTAAGCTCAGTGCATGACTGACGTACGTGGTGAGCTGCTCCAGCAGATCAAGGACAAGGCCGTGGTGTACGGCAAGGTGACCCTCTCCTCGGGGATCGAGGCCGACTACTACATCGACCTCCGCCGGATCACGCTGGACGGCAAGGCCGCACCGCTGGTCGGCCAGGTGATGCTGGACCTGGCCGCCGACCTCGACTACGACTGCGTCGGCGGCCTGACCCTGGGCGCCGACCCGGTAGCCACGTCGATGCTGCACGCCTCCGCCGTGCGCGGGCAGCGGCTGGACGCCTTCGTCGTACGCAAGGCGCAGAAGGCGCACGGGATGCAGCGTCGTATCGAGGGTGCCGACGTCAAGGGCCGCCGCTGCCTGGTCGTCGAGGACACCTCGACCACGGGCGGCTCCCCGCTGACCGCCGTCGAGGCGGTCCGCGAGGCCGGTGGCGAGGTCGTCGCGGTGGCGACGATCGTGGACCGGGGGGCCGCAGGGGCCATCGCGAACGCCGGCCTTACGTACCTGACCGGGTACGAGCTGGCCGACCTTGGGCTCTGACCTGCACGTTCTGTGAGGGGCGGGTTGAAGGGCGACTGAGGGGCGGGCTGTTTCACGTGAAACAGCCCGCCCCTCAGCCGTGCCCCCCGGACACTCCTGCTGGAGCCGGGACGAGAGTCTGGAAAGATGGGGGCGACGATGATGTCGCCCCCAGGTCAGGGCCCAGCACCACACACCCGCACATCACAAGGAGCGGACAGATGCCCATCGCAACCCCCGAGGTCTACAACGAGATGCTCGACCGGGCGAAGGCAGGCAAGTTCGCCTACCCGGCCATCAACGTGACCTCGACCCAGACCCTGCACGCGGCGCTGCGCGGATTCGCGGACGCCGAGAGCGACGGCATCATCCAGATCTCCACCGGCGGCGCCGAGTTCCTGGGCGGCCAGTACTCCAAGGACATGGTGACCGGCGCCGTCGCGCTGGCCGAGTTCGCGCACATCGTCGCCGCGAAGTACCCGGTGACCGTCGCGCTGCACACGGACCACTGCCCCAAGGACAAGCTGGACACGTACGTGCGTCCGCTGATCGACGTGTCCGCCGAGCGCGTCGCCAAGGGCCTGAACCCGCTCTTCCAGTCGCACATGTGGGACGGCTCCGCCGAGACCCTCGCCGACAACCTGGAGATCGGCCAGGAGCTGCTCGCCAAGGCCGCCGCCGCGAAGATCATCCTTGAGGTCGAGATCACGCCGACCGGTGGCGAGGAGGACGGCGTCACGCACGAGATCAACGACGAGCTCTACACCACGGTCGACGACGCGCTGCGCACCGCCGAGGCGCTCGGCCTGGGCGAGAAGGGCCGCTACCTGCTGGCCGCCTCCTTCGGCAACGTCCACGGTGTCTACAAGCCGGGCAACGTCGTGCTCCGCCCCGAGCTGCTGAAGGACCTCCAGGAGGGCGTCGCCGCGAAGCACGGCAAGGCGGCAGGCAGCCAGCCGTTCGACTTCGTCTTCCACGGCGGCTCCGGCTCCAGCGAGCAGGAGATCGCCACCGCGCTGGAGAACGGTGTCGTGAAGATGAACCTCGACACCGACACGCAGTACGCCTTCACGCGCCCCGTCGCGGACCACATGTTCCGCAACTACGACGGCGTCCTGAAGGTCGACGGCGAGGTCGGCTCGAAGAAGACGTACGACCCGCGCACCTGGGGCAAGCTCGCGGAGGCGTCGATGGCCAAGCGCGTCACGGAGGCGTGCGCGAACCTGCGCTCCACGGGCACCAAGATCAAGTAGGCGTCGCTTCGACTCCGTAGTTCCGGGCCCGGCTGGTTCTCCTGCCGGGCCCGGCTTCTTGTTTCCGTCCCCGCCCTGCGCGCCGCGCCGGGGGCGGGGATGATCCTGCGTATGGACATCAGGCTCGGTACGCGCACCGGGCGCTGGGTGGTGCTGACGACCGTCCTCGGATCCAGCATGGCGATGCTGGACTCCACCGTCGTCAACGTGGCCCTGCCCCGCATCGGTGAGGACCTGGACGCCGACCTGGCGGCCCTTCAGTGGACCGTCAACGCCTACATGCTCACCCTGGCCGGGCTGATCCTGCTCGGCGGTGCACTAGGTGACCGGTTCGGCCGGCGCAGGATCTTCGTGATCGGCATCGTGTGGTTCGCGGTGGCCTCCCTGCTGTGCGGGCTGGCCCCCGGCGCCGAGGTGCTGATCGCCGCTCGCGCCCTCCAGGGCGTCGGCGGGGCCCTCCTCACCCCCGGCTCTCTCGCGCTGATCCAGGCCTCCTTCCACCCCGACGACCGGGCCCGCGCGGTCGGCCTCTGGTCGGGGCTCGGCGGGGTCGGGGCGGCCATCGGGCCGTTCCTCGGCGGCTGGCTGGTGGACGGACCGGGCTGGCGCTGGGTGTTCCTGCTGAATGTGCCGCTGGCCGCGCTCTGCGTCCCGGTCGCGCTGCGGCACGTACCCGAATCGAAGGACCCGCGGGCGCACGGCGGCTTCGACGTCCTCGGCGCGGTGCTGGCGGCGCTCGCGCTCGGGCTGGTGACGTACGCGCTCATCGAGGCGCCGGGCCGGGCCGCGTCCCCCCTGGTGATCGGGTCGGCGGCGGCCGGCGCGGTGCTCGGGGCGCTGTTCCTGTACGTCGAGAAGCGGCGGGCCGACCCGATGATGCCGCTGTCGCTCTTCGCGTCCCGGCAGTTCACGTCCATCAACGTCGTGACGCTGTGCGTGTACGCCGCGTTCAGCGGCTTCTTCTTCCTCGCCGCGCTTCAGCTCCAGGTCGTCGTGGGCTACTCCGCCCTCCAGGCCGGTACGGCGCTGCTGCCCACCACCGTCCTGATGCTCTTCCTGTCCTCGAAGTCCGGCGCGCTGGCCCAGCGCATCGGGCCGCGTATCCCCCTGACCGTCGGGCCGCTGCTGTGCGCGGGCGGGATGCTGCTGATGCTGCGGGTGGGGGAGGGGGCGTCGTACGTCGCCGATGTGCTGCCCGCGATGCTCGTCATGGGGTCGGGCATGGTGACCCTGGTCGCGCCGCTCACCGCCACCGTGCTGGCGTCGGTGGAGACCGGCCGGGCGGGGCTGGCCAGCGGCGTCAACAACGCGGCGGCCCGCGCGGCCGGCCTGATCGCGGTGGCGGCGCTGCCGCTGCTGGCGGGCATGGGGCCGGAGGCGTACCGGTCGGCGGCGGAATTCGGTGGGACGTTCCGGCGGGCGATGCCGATGTGTGCGGGGGTGCTGGTGCTGGGGTCGGTGATCGCCTGGCTGACGGTGCGCAGCCCCCGGCCGGGCGGGTGCGTGCCGGAGGGGCGGGTCAACTGCCCGCTGTCGGCGCCGCCGCTGGAGGAGCCGGGGCGGGGGGACGCCGGGCGCGGGGACACGGGGCCGGGGGGCACGGTGCGCGAGGCGGGGCAGTAACGGCTTGGTGCGCGATAGGGGGCCGTAAGGCGGCGCCCCGCACCCCGTTGGTGCCGTCCGCGCCGCAGGCCAGGCAGACTGGAGCCCATGGCCATTCACCAAGATCTGCTCGGGGGACCGCCCCCGACCCACCTGCCCGACGACCCGGAGCCGCGCGAGCTGCTCGCCGCCGGTTCCGCGCCGTCCGAGGTGGCCGCGAAGTACCCCGCGTCCTCGCTCGCCTGGGCCCAGCTCGCCGACGAGGCGTTCGACGGCGGCCGCGTCGTCGAGTCGTACGCGTACGCCCGCACCGGCTACCACCGCGGCCTGGACGCCCTGCGCCGCGCCGGGTGGAAGGGCCACGGCCCCGTGCCGTGGGACCACGAGCCGAACCGCGGCTTCCTGCGCGCGCTGCACGGCCTCGCCCGCGCCGCGCAGTCCATCGGCGAGCAGGAGGAGTACGAGCGCTGCGCGTCCTTCCTGCGCGACTCATCCTCGGCGGCCGCCGACACTCTCGGCTGAGCACCGGCGGTGTGTACGGGAGGCCTGCGCCCGGCGCGGGCCTCCCCCCTGCCGGGCGGCGCACGGCCGTCCTATGATGCCGGGAGGGGACCGGGGCTCCACAGCCACAGGGAAGGGGCGGACCGCTACCTGGAAGCACGTGTCGAGGAGACAGCGATGTCGCAGCACCCCGATGCCCCCGGTGCAGTTTCGGAGACCCCGAACCTGGATTTCGCGGGCACCACGCCCTACGAGGACTACGTACAGGCGGACGTCCTCACCCACTTGCAGCACACCCTCTCCGACGATCCAGGAGAGATGGTCTTCCTGGTGACGACCCAGGTCATGGAGCTGTGGTTCACCGTCATCGTCCATGAGTGGGAGACCGCGGCGAAGGCGATCGGCGAAGACGACCTGCCCCGCGCCACGGACGCGCTGAAGCGCTCCCTGCGCGAGCTGGAGGCCCTGAACGCCTCCTGGCGGCCGCTCGCCCACCTCACGCCCGCGCAGTTCAACTCCTACCGCAGCGCGCTCGGCGAGGGTTCCGGTTTCCAGTCAGCGATGTACCGGCGGATGGAGTTCCTGCTCGGCGACAAGTCCGCGTCGATGCTCGTCCCGCACCGGGGTGCGCCCCGGGTGCACGCCGAGCTGGAGAAGGCGCTGCACGAGCCGAGCCTGTACGACGAGACGCTGCGGCTGCTCGCCCGGCGCGGCCTGCCGGTGCCGGCCGCGGTGCTGGACCGCGACCTGTCGCAGAAGTACGAGCCGTCCCCCGAGGTCGAGGCGGTCTGGACCGAGCTGTACCAGGGCGACCAGAACGCCGAACTGGTCCGCTTCGGTGAGCTGCTGACCGATGTGGGTGAGCTGGTGTGGCGCTGGCGCAACGACCATCTGGTCGCGACCAGGCGTGCCATGGGTTCCAAGGTCGGCACCGGCGGTTCCGCCGGGGTGGCCTGGCTGGAGAAGCGGGCGACCAAGAACGTCTTCCCCGAGCTGTGGACGGCGCGCAGCCATGTCTGATCTTCGGCGCAGGGCAGCCGCCCTGGACTCGGCCGACGTACTGGCCAAGCACCGTCAGCTGTTCGCGCTCGACGACTCGGTCGTCTACCTGGACGGGAACTCGCTCGGCGCCCTGCCCCGCCACGTGACGCAGCGGATGGCCGACGTCATCACCCGCGAGTGGGGCGAGCTGCGCATCCGCTCCTGGGAAGAGAGCGGCTGGTGGACGGCGCCCGAGCGCGTCGGGGAGCGGATCGCACCGCTCGTCGGCGCGGGCCGCGATCAGGTCATCGTGGGCGACTCGACGAGCGTCAACGTGTTCAAGGCGGTCGTGGGGGCGGCGCGCCTGGCGCCGGAGTTCCGCGACGAGATACTCGTCGACGCCTCGACGTTCCCCACCGACGGCTACATAGCCGAGTCCGCGGCCCGCATGACGGGCCGTCGGGTCGTGCCCGTCGCCCCTGCCGAGCTGCCGGACGCCCTCGGCCCGCGCACCGCCGCGGTCCTCGTCAACCACGTCGACTACCGCACCGGCCGCCGCCACGACCTGCCGGGTCTCACCGCCGCCGTCCACGCGGCGGGCGCCCTGGCCGTCTGGGACCTGTGCCACAGTGCGGGCGCGCTGCCGGTCGGCCTGGACGAGCACGGCGTCGACTTCGCGGTCGGCTGCACCTACAAGTACCTGAACGGCGGACCGGGTTCGCCTGCCTTTCTGTACGTCGCCGGGCGCCACCAGGCCGCCTTCGACTCCCCGCTGCCCGGCTGGACCTCGCACGCGGACCCGTTCGGCATGACACCGGCCTACACCCCGGCGGAGGGCGCCGTACGCGGCCGGGTCGGCACCCCGGACATCCTTTCGATGCTGGCGCTGGAGGCCGCGCTCGACGTGTGGGACGGGGTCGCCGTCGAGGACGTACGCGAGAAGTCACTCGCGCTGACGGACTTCTTCCTGGAGTGCGTGGCGGCGTACGTGCCCCGAGGGCGGGTTGCGTCGGTGACACCCGCCGCCCACGCGGAGCGCGGCAGCCAGGTCTCGCTGCGCTGCGCGGACGGTACCGACGCCGGTGAGGTCATGCGGGAGCTGACCGCGCGCGGGGTGGTGGGCGACTTCCGCCGCCCGGACGTCCTGCGGTTCGGCTTCACCCCGCTGTACGTGGGCTTCGCGGACACGGAGAAGGCGGCGCGGGTGCTGGGCGACATCCTGGTGTCGACACCGGGAGAAGCGCAGGTCTGAAGGCTGGTAGCGTCCCGCTTCTAGATCAATTGGCTGTATGCACCGAAGGGTTGGTCCCCGCATGCCGGACCCCTCAGCCGAACGGGACGCCGCCGAGGCCGACTCGGCCTTCTCGCACGCGGCCGTCGCGCCCGACGTGACGGCCGCGTACGGCGAACACCCCGACCAGGTCGTCGACTTCTACGCGCCGCGCGACGGCCGGGACCGGGCTCCGCTGGTCGTGCTGCTGCACGGCGGTGCGTGGCGGGCCGCGTACGACCGTGCGCACGTTTCGCCGTTCGCGGACTTCCTGGCCCGCCGGGGCTTCGCGGTGGCGAGCGTCGAGTACCGGCGGGGCGGCGGGCTGCCGCGGCAACGTGGGGGCGGGCCGGTCGCTGGGCGCTGGCCGGAGACGTTCGACGACGTGGCCACGGCGATGGACCTGCTGCCCGCGCTCGTACGGGAGGCGCTGCCCGGGGCTGACTTCCGTCGTGTCGTCGTCACGGGCCACTCGGCCGGCGGCCACCTCGCACTGTGGGCGGCCGCCCGGCACGTCCTGACGCCGGACTCGCCGTGGCACCTGCCGGCGGCGCCGGCGCTGCGCGGTGTCGTGGCGCTGGCGCCGATCGCGGATTTCGCCGTCGCGGCCGAGCTGGAGGTGTGCTCGGGCGCCGCCGTCCAGCTGCTGGGCGGCAAGGAGCACTTCGACGAGCGCCGCCCCCACGCCGATCCGGCCTCGCTGCTGCCGACCGGCATCGCCACGGTCGTCGTGCAGGGCCGCACCGACATCGTCGTACCGCAGGCGGTGGCGGAGGCCTACATCGAAGCGGCCGCGAAGGCGGGGGAGACGGTCGGTCTGACGCTGCTGGAGGACGTCGGGCACTTCCCGCTCATCGACCCGGCGGCGGACGCGTGCGCGGTGGTGGCCGAGGAGATCGAGCAGCTCGCGTACTGAGCCGGCGGACCTGGAGAACCGGCTCCGATTGCGGGTTGCGGACAGAAGCTGTCCGCAAGGGTTCCTAACGTGGTGGCATCGAGCCGAGCCAAGGAGCCCGTAATGACGATTCTCGTAACCGGAGCGACGGGCACAGTGGGCCGTCAGGTGGTCGCCGAACTGATCCGCAGGGGCGAGCGGGTGCGGGCGCTGACCCGCGACCCGGCGAAGGCGGACTTCCCGGCGGGCGTCGAGACCGTACGCGGTGACCTGAGTGACCCCGCGACGCTGGTGCCCGCGCTGGAGGGCGTCACGGGCCTGCACCTGATCACCTTCGGGGGAGAGTACTTCGCGCCGCTGACCACCGGCCCCGAGATCGTCGAGCTGGCGGCGAAGGCGGGCGTACGGCGCGTCACCGTCCTCAACGGCGGCGGACCGACGCCCCTCCAGGACGCGGTGGAGGCCGGGCAGACGGACTGGACGGTGGTGGAGCCTGTCGAGTTCATGGCCAACGCGCTGGGCTGGGCGGACGGGGTCCGGACCGGCGACGGGGTGCGGGAGCCGTTCGTCGACCGGGTCAGCGCGATGGTCCACGAGGGCGACATCGGTGCGGTCGCCGCGGTGGCGCTCACCGAGGCGGGACATGGCGGACGTACGTACACGATCACTGGACCCGAGACGCTGACGGTGCGCGACAAGATGCGGATCCTGGCGGAGGCGAGCGGCCGGGAGATCGGGCTGACCGAGCTGACCGGGGAGCAGGCGGCCGAGCAGTGGCAGCAGGCGGGGATGCCCGCGGACACCATCGGCTTCCTGCTGGACGTGTACGAGAACACTCCGCGGGAGGGCCGGACCGTGCTGGACACGGTCGAGAGGGTCACGGGACGCCCGGCCCGCACCTTCACCGAGTGGGCGGCGGAGCACGCGGACGCGTTCCGGGCGGCGTAGCGGGCCGTACGCGGTACCGCGCTGTAGCGGTCCGTACGTAGTCCCTGGGACGGACGCGGCGGGATCCCCACGGGGGCGGACGACGGGGGCCGCCGCGCCGCCTACCGTCATACGGGTGACCGACACCGAGAACCGCAGCCCCGAGCTCCACCTGGCGATGGGGGCGCTGAGCGGCCTGCGCAAGGACCTGATCGAGGGACTGCTGACGTACCGGCCGTTGCCGCCGATAGGGACGGACGGGCCGCTCTTGCGGCGGCTGCCGGCCCGTTTCAGGGAGTACGGGGGCTGGGCGCCGCATGCCGTGGTGCTCGGCCTGGCGCTGTTCACCGTGTTCGTGGCGGTCACGGTGGGATCGGCGGGCTACCTCTCGGGTTTCCGGATGCTGCTGATCGGACTGGTGTCGGCGGTTCCGGTGGCGCTGACCCTGGTCCGCCCGGTCCTGGCGTGGTGGCTGTCGCTGGTCGCCACCCTGCTGTCGGCCGGCCTGGCGGACGGCTCCGCCACCTTCCCCTGGACGGAGAGTGCCTTCGTCGGCCACCTCGCTGTGCTGGTCGTGGTGGCGGCCAGGACCAGGCCCCGGACGGCGGGCTGGATGTGGGCGGTGACGTTGGCTTTCGGCCTCATGATGTCGTCCGGCACCTATGACCGGACGGACGACACCGGCGCGATGGCCTTGCTCTCGCTCCTCGCGCTGCTCGTGGTGAGCATGCTGCACATCCGCTCGCAGGCGAAGGAGGAGGTCACCGTCCAGCGGACCGTCACCGCCGCCGAGCGCGACCGCCGCACGCTCCTGGAGGAGCGCACGACGATCGCCCGCGAGCTGCACGACGTCGTCGCGCACCACATGTCGGTCGTCGCCATCCAGGCGGAGGCCGCGCCCTACCGGGTGGAGAACCCGCCGCCCGAGCTGGAGCAGGCCTTCGCCACGATCCGTGAGAACGCGGTGGCGGCACTGACCGAGCTGCGGCGCGTACTGGGCGTCGTACGGGCGGAGGACTACGAGGCTCCGGACGCCCCGCAGCCCACGCTGGCCGAGCTCGACGGGCTGCTGGAGAACGTACGGGAGGCCGGCCTGACGGTGTACGAGACCGTCACGGGATCGGTGCGGGAGCTGCCGCAGGGTGTCGAGCTGTCGGCGTACCGGATCATCCAGGAGGCGCTGAGCAACGCGCTGCGCCACGCGCCGGGCTCGACGGCGAAGGTGGAGGTGGCGTACGTACTCGGCGGCCTCGGCCTGCGGATCGTCAACTCCGCGCCCCGCGGCCCGGTCAAGCCGTCGCCCGGGGCGGGCCACGGCCTCACGGGGATGCGGGAGCGGGTGTCGATGCTGAACGGCGAGATGACGGTGCAGACGACGGAGGACGGCGGCTACGAGGTGGCGGCGTTCATCCCGGTGACGCCGACCGCGCCGACCGCGCCCGTGGTCGCTCCGGAGCCGGCCGCATGAGCATCCGGGTACTGATCGTCGACGACCAGATCATGGTCCGCGAGGGCTTCACCGTCCTCCTCAACGCGATGCCGGAGATCGAGGTCGTCGGCGAGGCGGTGAATGGCCGCGAGGCGATCGCGCAGGTGGCGGCGCTGCGGCCGGACGTCGTACTGATGGACATCCGCATGCCGGAACTGAACGGCATCGACGCGACCCGCGAGATCGTCGCGGCCGACGCGGACGCGAAGGTGCTGGTCCTGACGACGTTCGACCTCGACGAATACGTCTACCAGGCGTTGCGGGCGGGCGCCTCCGGCTTCCTCCTGAAGGACGCCTCGGCCCGCCAACTGGCGGACGGCGTACGGGTGGTGGCAGGCGGTGAGGCGTTGCTGGCCCCGACGGTCACCAAGCGCCTGATCTCGGAGTTCTCCAAGCTCGCGGAGACCCCGCGCCCGCCGGCGCTCGCGCAGATCGGCGACCTGACGGAGCGCGAGACAGAGGTCCTGGTCCTGATCGCCCAGGGCCTGTCGAACGCGGAGATCGCGGCGCACCTGGTGGTGGCCGAGTCCACGATCAAGACACACGTGAGCCGCATCCTGGTGAAGCTCGGCCTGCGCGATCGGACGCAGGCAGCGGTCTTCGCGTACGAGGCGCGACTGGTGACGCCGGGGTAAGGGGTCACTCACACGGGTGGCCAGGCAGCAAAGCCGCCCTGGACGAGCCGGGGTCCCGTCACACCGGCCTCGGCCCGGAAGGGGGCGCATCATGACGGTTATGGCAGAACGCACGTCTCACGTGACGGCGGAAGAATTCGAGAAGATCGCACAATTCGCCGCTGCCGAGTCCGATGCCGTCAGGTTCGAATTCATCGGCGGGCGGATCGGGGACGAGGGCGTGACGGACGGGGCCCACGGGGCGATCACCATGTGGCTGGTGCGCCTGTGCATGCAGGCACGACCGGATCTGGATCTCAACCCCACCCAGGGACTCAAGGTGGAGGCCTATCGCAAGGGCCGCGCCCGTCCGGACGGGGTGCTGGCGCCCGTCGACCACTTTGACGGACAGGCCGACTGGGGTGATCCCCAGGGCGTGCTCATGACGGTCGAGATCACCTCGTACGACTCCGCCACGGACCGGCGTGATCGACAGGAGAAGCCACCCGCCTATGCCGCTGCGGGAATCCCGGTTCATCTGCTCATCGACCGTGATGCCTGACCGTCACCGTATTCAGCGAGCCCGACCCGGACGCCGGGGAATATCGCGACCACCACACGGTGAGGTTCCGGGCAACGGTTGCTCTCCCAAGTCCCGTCGGCATCGAACTCGACACGGAGCGGCTGATGAAGTACGTCCGCTAGCGTCTGCGCATGGCTGAGATGTTCGATCCCTGGTCGCCCTCCTTCGTCGCCGATCCCTACCCCGCCTTCGCCGAACTGCGCGGCCGGGGCAGGGCCCACTGGTACGAGCCGTCGGGGCAGTGGCTGATACCGCATCACGCCGATGTTTCGGCTCTCCTCCGTGACCGCCGGCTGGGGCGTACGTACCTTCATCGCTTCACGCACGAGGAGTTCGGGCGTACGCCGCCGCCGCCGGGGCGCGAGCCGTTCCACGTCCTCAACGACCACGGGATGCTCGACCTCGAAGCCCCCGATCACACGAGAATCCGGCGCCTGGTCTCGAAGGCGTTCACCCCGCGCACCGTGGAACAGCTCGCGCCCGTGGTGCGGCGGCTGGCGGCGGAGCTGGTCGGGGCGTTCGTCGCGGAGGGCGGCGGGGATCTGCTGGCCGCCGTCGCCGAACCGCTTCCCGTCGCCGTCATCGCGGAGATGCTGGGCATCCCGGAGTCGGACCGGGCGCTGCTCCGTCCCTGGTCGGCGGCCATCTGCGGGATGTACGAGCTGAACCCGTCCGCTGAGACGGCGGAGCGGGCGGTGCGGGCGTCGGTGGAATTCTCCGCGTACCTGCGGGAGCTGATCTCCGTACGCCGCAAGGACCCGGCCGGGGACCTGATCTCGGCGCTCATCGCGGCGCACGACGAGGGAGACCGGCTCAGCGAGCAGGAAATGATCTCCACATGCGTGCTGCTGCTGAACGCCGGGCACGAGGCCACGGTCAACACGACGGCCAACGGGTGGTGGACGCTGTTCCGGCACCCGGAGCAGCTCGCCGCCCTGCGGGCGGATCTCGGGCTGCTGCCCACGGCGATCGAGGAGCTGATGCGCTACGACACGCCGCTCCAGCTTTTCGAGCGGTGGGTGCTGGACGACATCGAGGTCGGGCGCGAGGTGATTCCCCGGGGCTCCGAGGTGGCGCTGCTCTTCGGGTCGGCGAACCGGGACCCGGCGGCGTTCGCCCACCCCGACACCCTCGATCTGACCCGCCGCGACAACCCCCACGTCTCGCTGGGCGCGGGCATCCACTACTGCCTGGGCGCCCCCCTGGCCCGCCTTGAACTGGGGGCGTCGTTCGGGGAGCTGCTGCGGCGGGGGGCGGGGATGCGGTTGGTGGCGGAGCCGGTGTGGAAGCCGGGGTTCGTCATCCGTGGCCTGACGGAGCTCCACGTCGAGCTCTGACCGCCCTGCGGGCGCCCACCTGCGTCACGCCGGCAGGGTCAGCGACCACGCCCCCGGCCGCACCGTCCACGTCCGCGTCCTGACCGGCCCCGCCACCAGCGCGTCCGCCCGGTAACGGAAGTCGGGCCCCGACACCGTGACCGCCTGCGCGGCCACCCGCACGTGTTCGCCGTCCCGCGGCCGGATCACCACCTCGGCGCGCCCGCCCCGCGAGGACAGCGACACGTCCTCGACCGGCCGGTCCAAGTCGTTCAGCAGGACCCCGTCCGCCTCGACGCGCAGCCGGTACGTACGCACCTGTGCCGACGCGAGCTGCGGCGCGGGCCGCACCAGGGTGCGTACCAGCGAACGGCACGTGCCCCACATGGACGTCGTCGCTTGCGCCGGGTGCGTCGTCGCCGGGATCCGCAGATCCCCCAGCACCACCCCGTCGCTCTCGTCGACCAGCAGGTCGAGCCGCCGCACCACGCCCTCCAACACCGCGCGGGCCGCGGCGACCGCCCCCGAAGGCACCCCCAGCGCATGCGCGAGGTCCACGCACGCCCCCACCGGAACCAGCGCCAGCGCGCCGCTGCCCAGCTCCCTCTCCCGGTGCAGCAGCGCCACCGCCCGCAGCAGCGCCCGGTCGTCCCCGACGACCACCGGGCGGCGGTTGCCCCGCCGGGAGAGGGCCCGCGCGAACTCCTCGGGGCCCTCCGGCAGGCAGATTTTCACGTTGGCCGCGGCGCACAGAACGTCCTTCGCGATACGCACGGACTCGCCGTCCGTACGCCGGGCGACTGGGTCGATGACCACCAGCAGCGGATGCGCGGTGTTCGCGGTGGGCACCGGAGCCGACACCTCGGTCCTTCCTCGGGTAGCATCTTTGTGCAAGAGCCCCTTGCGCTATTGCGCCAGGGGCTTCGTCTATTCCGGGGCAACCGGTCCGAAGGATCAGTATCAGGTGTACGCCGCGCGTACGCCCCCTGACCTTGGGCATGCCCCGCCCGGAAGGGGTGTACGCCTGTGCCCGCACTTGTGCTGCTCGGTGCTCAGTGGGGTGACGAAGGCAAGGGAAAGGCCACCGACCTGCTCGGTGGATCCGTGGACTATGTAGTGCGCTATCAGGGCGGCAACAACGCCGGCCACACGGTCGTCGTAGGCGACCAGAAGTACGCGCTGCATCTCCTCCCTTCCGGGATCCTCACGCCGGAGTGCACGCCGGTCATCGGTAACGGCGTCGTCATCGACCCTGCGGTCCTGCTCTCCGAGCTGAGCGGTTTGAACGAGCGCGGCGTCGACACGTCCAAGCTCCTGATCAGCGGTAACGCGCACGTCATCACGACGTACAACGTCACGGTCGACAAGGTGACGGAACGCTTCCTCGGCAAGCGGAAGATCGGCACCACGGGCCGCGGAATCGGTCCGACGTACGCGGACAAGATCAACCGCACCGGCATCCGCGTGCAGGACCTCTACGACGAGTCGATCCTGACCCAAAAGGTCGAGGCGGCTCTTGAGATCAAGAACCAGCTGCTCACGAAGCTGTACAACCGCCGCGCGATCGAGGCCGGCCAGATCGTCGAAGAGCTGCTGGCGCACGGCGAGAACATCAAGCAGTACGTCGCCGACACGACGCTGATCCTCAACAACGCGCTCGACGACGACAAGGTCGTCCTCTTCGAGGGCGGCCAGGGCACGCTGCTCGACGTCGACCACGGCACGTACCCCTTCGTGACGTCGTCGAACCCGACCGCGGGCGGCGCCTGCACGGGTACGGGCGTGGGCCCGACGAAGATCAGCCGGGTCATCGGCATCCTCAAGGCCTACACGACGCGAGTGGGCGCGGGTCCGTTCCCGACGGAGCTGTTCGACGAGGACGGCGAGGCGCTGCGCCGCATCGGTGGCGAGCGCGGTGTCACCACCGGCCGTGACCGTCGCTGCGGCTGGTTCGACGCCCCGATCGCGCGGTACGCGACCAGGGTCAACGGCCTCACGGACTTCTTCCTCACGAAGCTGGACGTGCTGACCGGCTGGGAGCAGATCCCGGTGTGCGTGGCTTACGAGATCGACGGCAAGCGCGTCGAGGAACTCCCGTACAGCCAGACCGACTTCCACCACGCGAAGCCGATCTACGAGAACCTGCCGGGCTGGTCCGAGGACATCACCGGGGCGAAGACCTTCGACGACCTGCCGAAGAACGCCAAGGCCTACGTGAAGGCGCTGGAGGAGATGTCGGGCGCGCCGATCTCGGCGATCGGTGTCGGCCCCGGCCGCACCGAGACGATCGAGATCAACTCGTTCATCTAGCGGTACGCACGTGAGGGGGCCGTGGCGCGAGATCGCGCCACGGCCCCCTCACGTCTCGTCAGCCTCTCGCGTCAGCCCTCTTCGGGTTCCCGGAATCCGGTGGTGCCAGGGCGCAGTCGAACGGCGCGGGGATGTGGATCTCCTCACCGAACGGCACCGTGAGGTGGGATTCGTACCGTTCCTGAAGACTGAGCCGGAGTGAGTCCTGCTGCCAGAACCCGTGCTCGGCCGAACGCCCCGAACGGTGTTGGGCGTTCTGGTCCACCGCGTTCTCGTCGCGTCCCGGCGGCACGGATCGTGTCCGTGGTCCGTTGACGCGCGGGCGGTTTCCCTTACGCCCTGGGGTGCCCGGTCCGGCCTGGACGGTCCGATGCCCCGCACGATCGCTCTGGTCGTGCGGGGGCGGTGCCGTCCGTCGCCGGATCGGGTGCCCCAGGGCGCGCCTTCCGATGGCGATGCTTGCGCCGTTGTGGCGGGTCATCGCGCGTTTGCTGCTGGTCAGGGGTTTGGCCCAGTGCTGGGCGCCCCACTTGGAGGTGTAGGCGGCGTCGACGGCGACCAGGGCGAGGCCGTGTTCGGCGGCCATGTTCACCAGCCGGGCCTTCAGCTTCCCGGTGGGGATGCCGTGTGTCGAGCACCAGATAGATGGGCACGCCCGCCTTCCCGTAGCGCTCGACCTTGTCGGTCATCGTCCCGTGTCGAGGGGGAGGTCAGTTCTGCGACGAGGGAGAGGCCGTCGCCGTCCAGACGGTTGCTCGTCGACTGGAAGGTCTGGCCATGGGCCGCGTGAATGTCGGGGCCGTACGCCCGCTGGACACCGGGGAACGCGTAGAGCGCGGGAGCCTGGCTGATTCGGTGCCCCTCGGGCAGATGTGGGCGCAACTGATCGCAGATCAGGTCCATCACAAGGATGTAGTACGCCTTCGACCACGGTGACACGACGATGTTCCCCCGGATGATCTCGGCGTTGAAGCCGTCGGGCACGTTCAGCTCATCAAGGCCCTTGCACAGGTCCTCGAAGCGGGGGGATCAGTGCCTCTTATCGTCGGTCGCTCAAGCATCACTGTCATGATGCGCCTCCCTCGGGGTGCGGGCCCGTCGATACTCAGCGTGATTGTGCGCGTACGGCACTTCGGGCCTGCTTTCCTGATTTCGCCCGGAACGCGCTCCCGCTTCAGCCGGACTTGGTGTACGTGAGGGACTCCCCGGTGTCGCTGCTGACGCGGCGGAGCCGGCCGTCGGGGAGCAGGGTCACCTCGGTGGCGGCGCCGGGTGTGCACGAGCTCATCGGCCGGCCCTCGCTGACCCGCGACGGGCCTATGCTCAGCGGGCCGCCGCCGGCCGGGGCGCCGGACAGCTCCGCCTGGAAGACGCAGTGGTACGTGCCGCCGCCCGTCGTCGGCCCGTCCGCGGTGAGGGACAGCACGGTGTCGCCGGCCTCGCCCTGCCGGATGACGAGCCGGCGCGTGCTGTGTCCCTCGGCGGTGCTGAGGCTGCCGGACCAGGTGCCCAGGAAGTCCTCGGGTACCGATCCGTCCACGGCGACGGGGGAGGGGCCGGGGGAGGACGTGTCCTCCTCGTCGGCCGCCGGCGAGGTCTCGCCGTTGCTGCCGTCGGCCCCGCCCTTGCCCCCGTCGTCGGATCGGTCGTCGGATCGGTTGTCGGCGTGGTTGTCGGCGTGGCCCTTCGCGTCGCCGGAGTCCATGAACGCGTACACCGAGCCGCCCGCGCCCAGTGCGACCACCAGCGCCACAGCGATCAGTGCGGCGGTCGAACGCCCGCTGCGGGGCGGCGGTTCGGGGGCCGGGGGGATGTAGCCGTAGTGCGGGGCGGGGTAGCCGTACCCCCCAGGCGGGGTGTGGGCGCCCGGGGCCGCGGGCCGCGGGTGGTGCGGGTAGGGCTGGGGCTGGGCGTATGCGGGAGGCAGCTGCGCCGGCCGAGTCGGCCCGAGCGCGCCGCCGGGACCGCCACCGCCGCCGGGAGGGGCCGGCGGAACGACCAGAGTGTCGGTGGCCGCGGAGGCGTCGCCCGCCGGGGACGGGTTCTCTGCCTCCAGCAGTTGCACCGCGTGGCGGCCGAGTTCGGCCACCAGGGCGCCCGGCAGCCAGGGTTCGCCGCTCTGTCCGTCGCCGCCGCGGGTGCGTTCCAGTACCTCGGCGGGGGTGGGGCGGGCCGCCGGGTCCTTGTGCAGGCAGGACCGGATCAGGTCCTGGAGCCCCTCCGGGACCTCGTCCAGCGCCGGCGGCTCCGTGGCTATCCGGTACATCAGTGCGTGGACCCCGCTGTCGGCCGAGCCGAACGGCAGCAGCCCGGTCGCCGCGTACGCCAGCACCGAGCCCAGGCAGAAGACGTCGCACGCCGGTGTGATCCGCTCACCGCGCACCTGCTCGGGCGCCATGAAGCCGGGGGAGCCGACCAGGGCGCCGGTCCGGGTCAGGCCGCCGTCGGTGACCGTCTCCAGCGCCCGCGCGATGCCGAAGTCGATGACGCGCGGGCCGTCGATGGTGATCAGGACGTTGGACGGCTTCAGATCGCGGTGGACGAGCCCCGCCGCGTGGATGTCCTGCAGCGCGTGCGCGAGGCCGGTCCCCAGGATGTGGACGGAGCGCTCCGGCAGCGCCCCGCTGCCCGAGACGACCGAGTGCAGCGTCGGCCCGGCGACGTACCCCGTCGCGACCCACGGAACGGCCGCCTCCGTGTCCGCGTCCAGAACCGGCGCCGTCCACCGCCCGCCGACCTGTCTCGCCGCGGCCACCTCCTGCCGGAAGCGGCCCCGGAACTCCTCCTGCTCGGCGAGCTCCTGACGCACCAGCTTCACGGCCACCGTGCGTCCGCGACCCGACCGGGCCAGATAGACCTGCCCCATCCCGCCCGCGCCGAGCCGCGCCAACAGCCGGTATGCCCCGATCTGTTGCGGATCGGCCGGTCCCAACTTCTCCATGGCAGCGTCACCCTCCCCCGAAACGTCCCTCGGCGACCGAGGATAGTGGGCCGGTACGACAACGACGGGGTCCGGTGCCCTACGGTTCCGCCCGCTCCGCGGCCCCGGAGGCCCGGCCGTCGGGTCCCGCCACCGCCTCCAATGCCTGCGAGAGCCGCTCCAGCACCCGTACCGCCTCGGCGAACTCCTCCGCGCCGAGCTCCGCCGCGAGCCGCCCGGCGAGCGCCGCGTGGCCCGGTTCGATCTTCTGTACTGCCTCCCGCCCGGCCTCGGTCGGGCGCAGCAGCTTGGCGCGGCGGTGGGCCGGGTTGAGGGCGTACTCCGCGAGCCCCTTTGTCACCAGCAGGTCGGCGATGCGCTGCACGCTCTGGCGGGTGATTCCCATGGCCCGGGCGATTCCGGCGACGGACAGCGGTTCGCGCAGGACCGCGCCGATGACCTGCCACCAGGCCGCGGTGAGCCCGGCGGGCCCGGCCAGTTCCTCGGAGACGGCGAGGAACTGGCCGTTGAGCCGGAAGGTGCCCAGCGCGGTGCGGCTGAGCAGATCCTGTTGCTGACGGCTCGCGACCGGCTTACCGCTCACGACGGAATCACGGCTGACGACCGGCTCACTGCTCACGACTGCAGCACCTCGAAGGCGGACGCGTCCGAGTCGTGGAACAGCCGGTACCAGGCGTCCAGCTTCTCGGCCTCGTACACCCCCAGCCGCGCGAAAACCTCGCGGGCGAACGCCACCGGCTCGGTCGGGCCCGCGGTGATCAGCAGCCCGTCGTCGTCGGTGACGGCGTCCGCCTCCCGGTACTGATCGCCGCCCTTGTAGCCGGTGGCGGCCAGGTAGAAGGACACGGCGCTGGTGTGCGCCCGGTCGTCGAGCAGCCCCTCGCGCGCCAGCCCCGCCGTCGCCCCGCAGATCGCGGCGACCGGCACTCCCGCGTCGAGGAAGGCGCGCGCCTTGCGGGCGAACGGGGCGAGGTCGTCGCCGGTGTCCCAGAGGCTCGCGCCGGTGAGGATCAGCAGGGTGCTGTCCTCGGGCCGTACGTCGTCGAGCGTGAGGTCCGGCTGAATGCGTACGCCGCCCATGGTGGTGACGGGACCGGCGGTCGCCGCCACGGTCCTGACGGTGTGGCCGTGCTGGGTGAGGTGGGCGGTGGTGTGGCCCGTCTCCCAGTCGGCGTAGGTGTCGTAAACGGCGAGGTGCACGGTCTTGCCGGCCATGACGGTCTCCTCGGTTCTGAGCCTCGGGCCCGCTGCCCGTTCGGCTCGATGACAATATCCTGTCGCAATGACAGCATGTTGTCAATTGTCGTTCGGGCCGACTCGGGGATCGACTCGGAAATCGTCTCGGGGACCGGCTCGGAGACCGGCCGGGATCGACACCCTGCCCACCGAAGTGGCGCAGTCCATACAAGGTGGCCATGTCGGCCCCCGCCCGCCCGTCCTTACCCTGTGGCCATGACCCCTCACCCCGATCCCCAGGCCGGCGCGGCCGTGAAGGCCGCAGACCGCGCGCACGTCTTCCACTCCTGGTCCGCCCAGGGCCTGATCGATCCGCTCGCCGTCGCCGGTGCCGAGGGGTCGTACTTCTGGGACTACGAGGGCAACCGCTTCCTCGACTTCACCAGCGGCCTCGTCTTCACCAACATCGGCTACCAGCACCCGAAGGTCGTCGCGGCGATCCAGGAGCAGGCCGCGAAGCTCACGACCTTCGCCCCCGCCTTCGCCGTCGAACCGCGCTCGGAGGCCGCACGCCTCATCGCCGAGCGCACCCCCGGCGACCTCGACAAGATCTTCTTCACCAACGGCGGCGCCGAGGCCATCGAGAACGCCGTCCGCATGGCCCGGCTGCACACGGGCCGCCACAAGGTGCTGGCCGCGTACCGCTCGTACCACGGCGGCACCTCCACCGCGATCAACCTGACCGGCGACCCGCGCCGCTGGGCCTCCGACAACGGCACGTCCGGCACCGTCCACTTCTGGGCGCCGTTCCTCTACCGCTCGGCCTTCTACGCCGAGACCGAGGCCGAGGAGTGCGCCCGCGCGCTCCAGCACCTGCAGGACACCATCGCCTTCGAGGGCCCGGCCTCGATCGCCGCGATCGTCCTGGAGACGATCCCGGGCACGGCCGGCATCATGACGCCGCCGCCGGGCTACCTGGCGGGCGTACGCGAGATCTGCGACCGCAACGGGATCGTCTTCGTCCTCGACGAGGTCATGGCGGGCTTCGGGCGTACGGGCGAGTGGTTCGCGGCCGAGCACTTCGACGTCGTACCGGACCTGATGACCTTCGCGAAGGGCGTCAACTCCGGTTACGTGCCGCTGGGCGGCGTCGCGATCTCCGGCGCCATCGCCGAGACCTTCGAGAAGCGCCCCTTCCCTGGCGGCCTCACCTACTCCGGCCACCCGCTGGCCTGCGCGGCCGCCGTCGCCACGATCCAGGTGATGGACGAGGAGGGCGTCGTCGAGAACGCGGCCCACATCGGCGAGAGCGTGATCGCCCCCGGCCTGCACGCACTGGCCGAGCGGCACCCGAGCATCGGGGAGATCCGCGGTACGGGCATGTTCTGGGCGCTCGACCTGGTCAAGGACCGCGAGACGCGCGAACCGCTCGTCCCGTACAACGCGAGCGGCGCGGCCAACGCCCCGATGGCCGCGTTCGGCGCGGCCTGCAAGAAGAACGGCCTGTGGCCCTTCATCAACATGAACCGCACCCACGTCGTCCCGCCGTGCAACGTCACGGAGGCGGAGGCGAAGGAGGGTCTGGCGGCCCTGGACATCGCCCTCTCCGTGGCGGACGAGCACACCGCGGCCGCGTAGCAGCCCCTGCCCGCCCCAGCCCGTGCCCCGCCCCCGCCCGCGCTCCGGGCCGGGCGGGGCTCGCACAGCACCGCCTTACGGCCTGGTGCGCGATAAGGGGACGGGCCCGCGACGTCGGCTACGGCAGCTCGCCGCGTTGGCGAAACGCCCTAATGGCTCCGCTATGAGGACGCTCCGCCGCCTTGCGATGCACCGCATCCGACGCCCCGGGCTGATCCGCCCCCTATCGCGCACCAGGCCGTAAGGTGTGCGGAGCCGTACGAAGGGGAAAGACGCCATGCCCGCGACCCGAGCCGTGAACCGCGACACCCTGCGGCAGCAGATAGCGGAAGCGCTGCGTGACGAGGTGCTCGCGGGGCGTCTGCGGACGGGGCAGGAATTCACCGTCAAGCAGATCGCCGAGCAGTACGGCGTCTCCGCGACGCCCGTCAGGGAAGCGCTCGTCGATCTTGCGGCGCAGAATCTGCTCGACTGCGACCAGCACCGCGGCTTCCGGGTCTGCGAAATCTCCGTGGCCGACTTCCGCAGCATGATCGAGGCCCGCTCGATGATCACCGACGGCGTCTTCCGCAAGCTCGCCCGGTTGGGCTGGAGCCGCCGGCGCATCGACGTGCTGGCCGCGGTCAAGCGGCGGGCGGACGAGGCGGACCGGGCGGCCAGGGCCGGTGACCTGGACATCTTCATCGGGTACGACCTTCGCTTCTGGCGCGAGCTGGGCGCGCTCGTCGAGAACCCGCACATCTCGGCGTTCCTGCACCAACTGCGGCTGCGCTGCTGGGTCTTCTCCGTACCGCACCTGCGCGGCGACCCCGACCTCAGGGACCGCATGTGGCAGGGGCACGCGGAGGTCGTCGACGCGGTGACCCGCGGCGACGCCGAGGCCGTACGGACAGTCATCGCCGCTTACCACGCCGAGATCCTCGCCTGGGCCGACCACCTGGAGGCGCAGCCCGGGAGGCCGAACGGGCCCCGGACTTGACCCGGCCCGGCCCCGGCCCCGGACCTGAACCGGCCCCGGACCGACCCCGCCCCGCGGCCTGAACCGGCCCCGGTCCGACCCGCCACTGTGCGCGGCGACTTGGTAGCACTACGCTTCCTGGACTGTCGCACGAACCCAGTGGAGAGCGAGCCGTACGTGGCCTGTGACCTGTGGCTGGTCCCCCTCGTCGATGTGCTGTGCCACAGCCCCGACAATCCCTTCGCCGAAGAGATCGCGTCGTACGACAAGGCCCTCACCGATGCGGGCCTGCCGACCGTGCCCGTGTTCGCCTACATGCCGGGCCTGTCCGGTGACGTCGCCCCGGTCGCGGGCTTCGACTACGACGCCCTGCACTTCCTGCGCCGCGCGTACCTGCTCCAGCTCTGCGGCCTGGAGGTCACACCGGTGGACGCGCTGGGCGGCGACTACGAGCAGCTGTTGGAGATGTTCGAGTCAACGGCCCAGCAGTCGCACCTGGTCTGGCACTACGACCACGCGGGCGCGTACGTCCCCGTGGACTACGCGGCGCCCCTGTCCAACGAGGAACTCCTGGCCGGCGGCGGCCCCCTGGGTTCCACCCAGGGCCTGCTGCGCGAGCTCGAACTCGTCGCCGCCTCGATCGGCATCGACCACACCAACCCGCCCTCGGCGCCCCGGCCCCCCGAGCGCCCCACCACCCTGGAAGAGCCGGCGGACGCCCCCGCCTACGACGACAGCCCCTTCGCCCGCGAACGCCACGTCTGGCTCGGCCTGCACGCGGCGGCGACCAAGAGCCTCGGCCAGGGCTCAATGATCATCTTCAGCTGAGGTAAGACGACCGGGCCAGGCGCGGCGGCGGGGGCGCACGTCAGCGCGGCGCCGGGGGCGGCACCTCAGCGCGGCGTGCAGACGCGCACGTCAGCGCGGTGGCGGCGCCCCCCTCAGCGCGGCGGCTCCGGCGGCCGCTGGCGCGGCATGTTCGGCCGTGTACCGGTGGCGGGCAGGGTGTGCCGTCCGGCCGGAGCCCCGCCGTCCGGACGGGGCCTGGCCGGACCGGCCATCGACTGCATCCCCAGCGGAGCGGGACCGGCCCGGAACTCCACCATCCAGTCCGCGGTCTCGGAGCGCACCAGCTCCGTCACGTCCTGCGAGAACCGCCGCAGCACGCTCAGGCACCGCTCCGCCGCCTCGCTCGCCGTCCCCTCGGTGGGCCCCAGCATTTCCCGCACGCTCTCCGAGGCCCAGTCGAACTGCAGCGCCTGCAGCCGCCGCTGCACGGCCTGCGCCGCCGCCACGTCGCGCATCCAGCCCGACGTGAACCCGAAGTACCGGTCGCAGAGCAGGCACGCGGCCGCCAGCAGCAGCGGCAGGTAGCCCCACGCGACGGCCCCGTCCAGCGCCCCGGTCAGGTTGAGCACCGGCAGCACGACGCCGGTGACTGCCCCGGCGGCGGCCCCGGCCCGCAGGCCGCGCGCCGCCCGCCGTTTCCAGGTCCGGTCGGCCAGGTACCAGTCGGCCGTCCGCAGCGCACTCGCTTCCACCCACCGGTAGAGCTCGTCGAGCCGCTCCGCGGGCTCGCCCCAGTCCCCGAGCGGAAAGGGGCGCCCGGTCAGATCGTCCTCGTCGTGCGGCCGCTCGGCGGCGCCCCCGCCCTCCTTCCGGACGGGCCCTTCGGGCTGCATCTCCGGCTGGCTCACCGGGCACTCCTCTGCACTCGCATCGCTGTTTCTTGTTGCCTTCGCTTGTGACAATGAGTGACGTGGTGCGTGCGGTGTGACGCGTGCGTCAGGCGCATACGTGCTCTTCCTACCGCCGAATGGTGGGCCCCGGGGCCGATATCCCGGCATTTCCGGCCGCACCCGGCGCGTGGTCAGGTATAGAGACCCGCAGTTGTCACTCGAAAGAGTTGCTTGGTACCGCGTGGGGCGTGGTGCCCGGCGAACACGTAGGCTCGGCATACCGAAACAATCGTCGTCGAAGTGCCAGGAGTGACCGTGATTCCCGGTGGTGGTCAGCCCAACATGCAGCAGCTGCTCCAGCAGGCCCAGAAGATGCAGCAGGACCTCGCCGAAGCGCAGGAGGAGCTTGCGCGGACCGAGGTCGAAGGCCAGGCCGGCGGCGGCCTGGTCAAGGCGGTCGTCAACGGCTCCGGAGAGCTCCGTGGCCTGACGATCGACCCCAAGGCCGTAGACCCCGAGGACACCGAGACCCTCGCGGACCTCGTCGTCGCCGCGGTCCAGGCCGCAAACGAGAACGCGTCGCAGCTCCAGCAGGAAAAGCTCGGGCCGCTGGCCCAGGGACTGGGCGGCATGCCGGGCATGCCCTTCTGAGGCGGCCCCGCACCAACTACCGTACGTACCAGGCAGGATCGGGCAGGGCAAGGAAGGCAATCCGTTGTACGAAGGTGTGGTTCAGGACCTCATCGACGAATTGGGCAGGCTGCCCGGCGTCGGTCCCAAGAGCGCGCAGCGGATCGCCTTCCACATCCTCCAGGCCGAGCCGACCGATGTACGCCGCCTCGCCCATGCCCTCCTGGAGGTCAAGGACAAGGTCCGTTTCTGCGCGGTGTGCGGCAACGTCGCGCAGCAGGAGCAGTGCGGGATCTGCCGTGATCCGCGCCGCGACCTGGCGGTCATCTGTGTCGTCGAGGAACCGAAGGATGTCGTCGCCGTCGAGCGGACCCGGGAATTCCGCGGTCGCTATCACGTGCTCGGCGGGGCCATCAGCCCCATCGAGGGCGTCGGCCCCGACGACCTGCGGATCCGCGAGCTGCTGGCGCGGCTCGCGGACGGCATGGTCACCGAGCTGATCCTGGCCACCGATCCGAACCTGGAGGGCGAGGCCACCGCGACGTACCTGGCGCGGATGATCAAGCCTATGGGCCTGCGCGTGACGCGCCTGGCCAGTGGACTCCCCGTCGGGGGAGATCTTGAGTACGCCGACGAGGTCACGCTGGGCCGTGCCTTCGAGGGGAGACGATTGCTCGATGTCTGACGCCAACGCAAACGCCGCGGCCGGCGCCGACGCAGGCGCCGCGCTGCTTCACGCGGTCGCGCAGGACCCGGATTCCTTCGCGGTCCAGATCGCCGACCAGATCGAGAGCTTCATCGTCGCGGTCACCGAGGTGGCCAAGGGCGATGAGCCGGACAGCGCGGTCCCCTTCCTCCTCCTGGAGGTCTCGCAGCTCCTCCTGGCGGGCGGCAGGCTGGGCGCGCACGAGGACATCGTTCCCGACGAGCGGTACGAGCCGGACCTCGGCCCGGAGCAGGACGTGGACGACCTGCGGGCGAGCTTCGCCCGCATGCTCGACCCGATCGACGTCTACTCCGAGGTCTTCGACCCGTACGAGCCCCGCAAGGCACCGGTCGCCTGCCGCGTCTCCGACGACCTGGCCGACGTGATCACCGACCTCCGCCACGGCCTGGCCCACTACCGGGCGGGTCGCACGACCGAAGCCCTGTGGTGGTGGCAGTTCTCGTACTTCTCCAACTGGGGCTCCACCGCCTCCGCCTGCCTGCGCGCCCTCCAGTCCCTGGTGGCGCACGTACGCCTGGACCAGCCGCTCCAGGCGCTGGATGGCCTGGACACGGACGAGGACCTCGCCGAGGAGGAGCTGGCGGCGGAGGCCGGCAAGGTCATGGCGGAGGAACTGGCGGGCCCCCTGGGCCTGCGCCCGGTCACCTGATCCGACCGCCAGGGTGCGGCGGCCGCCTGTCAAGCGGCCCCTACCCACTCACATGGTGCGATAGACGTCGCGGCGATTCGCGACTGTCAGCACCCACAGGATCAGTTCGTTGTCCTCGACGGTGTACACGGCGCGGTAGTCGCCTACGCGCAGGCGCCGGCGGACCTCATGGCCCTGAAGCGCCTTGATGTCGAAGGCCGTGGTGTCTCCCAGGTCCATCGCCGTCTGAAGTTCAGTCAGGCGGTGGAAGATGCGCATGGCATCGAGGCGGGGGATCTTGAGCATGTCCCGCTGAGCGTGCGGAGTGAACCGCGTGACGTATCCCATGCCGATCAGGCGTGGTGGGAGCGAAGCCGCGCAGCCATCTCTTCAAGAGAAACGGAGCCGGCCTTCCCCTCTGTTTCGGCTTCGTCGGCCAGCCGGTTGAGCCAGGCGTCCTCGCTCCGCTCCGCGATCTCCCGAAGCCGCCGGTACTCGTCGATATCGACCAGCACGGCCTCTTCCTTGCCTCTGCGTGTGATGACGGTCGGAGTTGCGTCACGTCGCGCGCGGTCGATGGCGTCGGCGAGGTGGCTGCGGAACTCGGCCATCGATTCCACTACAGGTTCACTCATGTAATGAATGTAACAGATGTACATGAGCCCTCGAGTCAGACGTACTTTCCGGCCTGATCGTCGTCGGCGGGGCGTCGCAGGCGGGGGCGCCGACGACCGGCGTCATGGCATTCGATGCGTACCCCCCAGCTCGCCGGCGCCCACTTTGAGCAGGAACGCCCGCCCACGGGTACGCCGCACCGCGCCGCCCGGCGCTGAACGCACGAGCGGGTGGGGCGACCAGGAATCTGGTCGCCCCACCCGTAGTTCGTGGTGCTCAGGGGTGCTCAGACGCGGCGGTGGCGGCCGTAGTGGGTGCCCACCTGCTCGTGGTAGCCCGAGTCACCAAGGTGCTTGTCCTTGTCGAACTCGGGCGCTTCCTTGATCTGATCCTTCGTCAGGTCGACGTAGACCTTCTCTTCCGCGGCGTCGACGCGCGTCACCGTGCCGGCGGGCAGCAGTACGTGCTTGCCGAAGATCCAGACCCCGGTGTCGACGACCAGGTACGAAGACCCGACCTCGTCGGAGTGCTTGTCGACCTTTCCGATGCTGCCGTCGGTCGCTTCGACCTTCCACCCGATCAGGGTGTTACCGGCAGTGTGACCGGTCGTCGGCTGGTAGCCCCAGATGTCACTCATGAGAAACGGCTCCTTGTGTCGACGGTGTGTAGCCGGATGTGTAACCCGAGGAAACAGTGTCCGAATTCAATCCGGTGACCGTTCCCTGTTGAATCGCGTGCCCTGCTTTCAGGGCCTCACGCGGGGAAACTCCGGGCGGAGTTTCCCCGCGGCCCACAGCGTGGGCGGAACGTGCTCGCCCTACCAGCGGTACCAGCGGCCACGCTTGCCACCACTGGCCGTGGGGCGAATGACGAAGCCGAGCACCCACACCACCAGAATGATGACGGCGATCCACCACAGGGCCTTGAGTGCGAAGCCCGCACCGAAAAGGATGAGGGCGAGGAGCAGAACGAGAATAAGGGGAACCATGATTATCAACCTCCGAGCCACCATGTGCCCCGCCAAAATCCAGCCACACACTTTCGGTCCCACGAACTTCAGTACGAGTGGCTGGAGCCGCAGGTCGGCCCGGAGCTCAAGCCTCGGGCTTCGAGCCCTTTCTTGTGGATTGGGTGGTTGTGGTGAAATCCCAACCACCCAACCAACACCCTTACGGATCAGCCCTGATCGCTTCGAGTGATCGGGTTGCGCCGGAGCGTGTTCACGCTCTAGGTTCGCGACAACGAACGACCCCGGCCGGTGCGCCAACACCAACCGGGGTCTTGCCGAACTAGATCGAATGAGGCTCGATCCGTGGCTGACGCCAATTTTAGTGCCGCCCGCGCCCTGCCCGCACACCCCAAGGCCAAATCCGGCTACGGGAAGCGCTCGGCCCCCGACCAGGCCCCGCGCGGAGCAGCGGACTTCGCACATCTGCGCTCCAGGGAAGCGGCGATCGCCGCGTGTATCGACCGGCTCCCGGACGGCGCCGCGATCGGCTACAAGGCCCTCGCCGCGAACGTCGCCGACCACGGCCAGCAGGCCTGCGCCAAGGCCCTGAACTTCCTGTCCGACGCCGGTCATCTGCGGCGCGTCAAGGAGCACTTGGAGCTGGAGGACAGCACTTTCCGCTGGGTGACGCGGACGTACTACTCCCACACGGCCAGGGACGACGGCTGGTGGAAGGCGTTCGTCCGCAGCCTCAGCGGGATCGACCTCACCCAGCAGGCCAGGCAGCCGGAGCAGCAGCCGGACCACGAGCTGGACCACGAGCCGGACCATCAGCCGGACCATCAGCCGGACCATCAGCCGGGCCAGCGGCCGGATCACCGGCCGCAGGAGCAGTCGGAGCCCCCGCAGGAACCCCGCCCCGAACGCTCCGCCGCGTACCGCACCCTGGCCCGCCTCGGGCGTACCGAACCCCGGATGACGCTGTCCGCCGCCGAGTGCGAGGCGCTGGAGGAGCTGGCCGCCGCCTGGCTGGCGCGTGGTGCGACCCCCGACCACTTGACCCGGGCCCTGACCTCCGGGCTGCCGAATCCGCTGCACAGCCCGGGCGCGATCGCCCGTACCCGACTGGAGTCCAAGATGCCGCCCGAGCCCACCACCGGTGCGAGCGCACCGGCCCGTGTCAACCGCGTCGTGATGATCTGCATCGGCTGCGACGAACCCGAGACGGTGGTGACGCTGGTCGGAGGAATCTGCGCCGACTGCCGCGAGGAGATGGCCGCGTACGACGCCGCTGAGGAGGCCGGCCGGGTCATCGACGCCGTGCCCGACACCTTCCGCGCCGAACCGGCGGAGGTGGACGTGGCCCGGCGCGCAGCCGAGACCCGCGCGGCGGCCGGCTTCCCGGCGAAGCCGATCCCGTCCCCCACGAGGGGCGACATGGCCCTGGCCCTGGCCGCCGAACTCGGCGAGTCGAAGCGCCTGCGATAGCCGGTTCAGCCGGACGCCGTCGCGACGGCCAGGGCGATCACGAATGTGGTCGACACCGCGAGTGCTCCCCACGCGATGATCCGTGCGACCGGCCGGACCGGACGCCCCGCCTCCTCCCGAAGCACCGTCGCATGCGCGGCCAGCGCGGCCGGCAGTGCCGAGCCGAAGAGGACCCCGGCGGACGCCGGCCAGCCGACGGCGTCCGCCTGAGAGAACGGGCCGTCCCCCAGTCCGTACCAGGCCAGCATCGGCAGCCCGGTCGCGGGCACCAGCCCGACGGCGACCCCGGCGGCCACCCACCACCAGCGCTTCCCGTCGCCCCACCGCTTCCCGAGCCAGTGGCCGAGTGCCAGGGACGGCAGTACATGCAGCGCCGTAACCAGACTGACGGCCAGCGCGAGGAATGGGGTGGCTATGGGGAGTAGCCACAGCAGCTCCCACAGCCGTGGCGTCGCGCCGCTCACGAACGGACGCGACACCACCAGTGCCCACCCCTCCACCCACAGGACCGCCATCGCCACCGAAGACGGCGCGGCACCGCGCATCGTGCCTCCCCGCCGACGCCGACGCGCCGCTTGTGACCATGTGACCCGTCCCACGTTCTGCGTACCGTACGCAAGGTGGGGCAGGCATCCCTACCGAGCAGGTCAGGGGCCGCATGGCACACGTTTTGGTCACATCCTGAGCGCGACATCTCAGGATGCGAAACGGCGTGGGCGGGGCCGGTCTGCTCGGTAAACTGAGATGACCGCAGTAATGACTAGCGAGGAGCGCACGTGGGCCTTGTCGTGCAGAAGTACGGAGGCTCCTCCGTTGCCGATGCCGAAGGCATCAAGCGGGTCGCCAAGCGAATCGTCGATGCCAAGAAGAACGGCCACCAGGTCGTTGTCGTGGTTTCGGCGATGGGCGACACGACGGACGAGTTGATCGATCTCGCCGAGCAGGTATCCCCGATCCCTGCCGGACGTGAATTCGACATGCTGCTGACAGCAGGTGAGCGGATCTCCATGGCTCTGCTGGCCATGGCGATCAAGAGCCTGGGTCACGAGGCCCAGTCGTTCACCGGCAGCCAGGCAGGTGTCATCACCGACTCGGTCCACAACAAAGCGCGCATCATCGATGTCACGCCGGGCCGGATCCGCACCGCTCTCGACGAGGGCAACATCGCCATCGTCGCCGGGTTCCAGGGCGTGTCCCAGGACAAGAAGGACATCACCACCCTCGGCCGCGGCGGGTCGGACACGACCGCGGTGGCGCTGGCCGCGGCGCTCGACGCCGAGGTCTGTGAGATCTACACCGATGTCGACGGCGTCTTCACCGCCGACCCCCGGGTCGTGAAGAAGGCGAAGAAGATCGACTGGATCTCCTTCGAGGACATGCTGGAGCTCGCCGCCTCCGGCTCCAAGGTGCTGCTGCACCGGTGCGTGGAGTACGCACGCCGATACAACATCCCGATCCACGTGCGGTCCTCGTTCTCCGGACTGCGCGGGACCTGGGTCAGCAACGAGCCGCTAGGGGACCAGCAGGTGGAGCACGCCATCATCTCCGGAGTCGCCCACGACATTTCCGAGGCCAAGGTCACGGTCGTCGGGGTGCCGGACAAGCCGGGCGAGGCCGCGGCGATCTTCCGCGCGATCGCGGACGCCGAGATCAACATCGACATGGTCGTGCAGAACGTCTCTGCCGCGACCACCGCCCTGACCGACATCTCCTTCACCCTCCCCAAGTCCGAGGGCCGCAAGGCCATCGACGCACTGGAGAAGGCGAAGTCCCGGGTCGGGTTCGAGTCGCTGCGCTACGACGACCAGATCGGCAAGATCTCCCTGGTCGGCGCCGGTATGAAGACGAACCCGGGCGTCACGGCCGGCTTCTTCGAGGCCCTGTCCGACGCGGGCGTGAACATCGAACTGATCTCGACGTCCGAGATCCGCATCTCGGTGGTGACCCGCGCCGACGACGTGAACGAGGCCGTGCGCGCGGTGCACACCGCCTTCGGTCTGGACAGCGACTCCGACGAGGCGGTCGTGTACGGCGGCACCGGCAGGTGACCCGCACGTGACGGACGGCAGGCCGACACTCGCGGTCGTGGGAGCGACCGGAGTCGTCGGCGCCGTCATGCTCCAGATCCTGTCGCAGCACAAGGACGTCTGGGGCGAGATCAGACTCCTCGCCTCCCCGCGCTCGGCCGGCCGCAAGCTGGTCGTGCGCGGGGTGGAGACGGAGGTGCTCGGGCTCTCGGAAGAGGCCCTGCAGGGCGTCGATGTCGCGGTGTTCGACGTACCCGACGACGTGGCTGCCAGGTGGGCGCCGGTGGCCGCCGCGCAGGGGGCCGTGGTCGTGGACAACTCCGCGGCCTTCCGGGCGGACCCGGATGTGCCGCTGGTCGTACCCGAGATCAATCCGCATGCCGTACGGGCCCGCCCCCGCTCCATCGTGGCGAGCCCGCACTGCGCGACGCTCTCGATGATCGTGGCGGTGGGCGCGCTGCACGCCGAGTTCGGGCTGGCCGGCCTCGTCGTGTCCTCGTACCAGGCGGTGAGCGGCGCGGGCCGGGCCGGCGTCGACGCGTTGCGCGAGCAGCTGTCCCTGGTCGCGGGCACGGAGCTGGGGACGCACCCCGGCGACGTACGACGCGCGGTCGGTGACGACACAGGACCGTTCGCCGCGCCGGTGGCGCTCAACGTGGTGCCGTGGTCCGGGTCGCTCATGGAGGACGGCTGGTCGTCCGAGGAGCTTATGATCCGCGCCGAGTCCCGCAAGATCCTCGACCGCCCCGACCTGCCGGTGTCCGTCACCTGTGTGCGGGTCCCGGTGGTCACGACGCACTCGCTGGCCGTACACGCGCGCTTCGAGGCCGAGGTGTCGGTCCGGCAGGCACACGAGATCCTCGCCACCGCGCCCGGCGTGGTGCTGTTCGACAACCCGGCGGCAGGCGAATTCCCCACACCGGCCGACGTGGTGGGCACCGATCCGACGTGGGTGGGGCGGGTGCGGCGGTCGCTGGACGACCCCAGGGCGCTCGAACTCTTCGTGTGCGGGGACAACCTCCGCAAGGGCGCTGCGCTGAACACCGTTCAGATCGCCGAGCTGGTCGCCGCGGAATTCGGGACGACATAAGCGGAACCTTGCATAGAATCTGTGAACGCCCTGTGAGGAAGTCGAAGTCTGTACCACTTGAACTGCGGCGTTGTTCTGTTCGACGATTCGCTCCCCGCCTTACTGCAACCGGCAGTTGGGAGGGGAGCGTCTTTGCGGTCGCCCCGGCGAGACGTCGCGAGGACGTGACTATTGGGGCATTCAGGAGGGTGGGTACGCATGGGGGCGTTCGCAACACCGTCAAACCCGGTGCCTCGCGCGTACAACCCTGTCGGGGGGAAGCGTGTCCAACAGGCGTGGCAGAGGTTCTCGATATCACAGTGGTCCCGGCTCGTGGCGCGGCAGTGCGCCCGTACCGGCGGCCCCGCGCGCCCGGCGGCATGCCGGTGATCGCTCCCATGCCGACCGCACGTCAGAGCCGTATACCGTCCCCGCGCGAGGGCACTGAAGAGGCCGTGGCCGCGGGCACCACAGTCGATCACCTCACCGAGACCTACCGCGCGCACTACCGCTCCCTGCTGGGTCTCGCGGCCCTGCTGCTGGACGACACGGCGTCCTGTGAGGACGTCGTGCAGGAGGCGTTCGTGCGGGTGCACTCCGCGCGCAACCGGGTGCGCGACCCGCAGAAGACCCTGGCCTACCTGCGCCAGACCGTCGTCAACCTCTCCCGTTCCGCGCTGCGCCGCCGCATATTGGGGCTGAAGCTGCTCTCCAAGCCGATGCCGGACATGGCGAGCGCGGAGGAGGGGGCGTACGACCAGCTGGAACGGGACGCGCTGATCAAGGCGATGCGCGGGCTCCAGCGGCGTCAGCGCGAGGTGCTGGTCCTGCGGTACTTCGCGGACATGACGGAGGCTCAGGTGGCGGAGACGCTGGGGATATCCCTGGGTTCGGTGAAGGCGTACGGCTCGCGAGGCATCGCGGCGCTTCGCGTCGTCATGGAGGCGACGGCATGAGTGGCAAGCAAGAGCGGCACGGGCCGGACGGGCCGTTGAACGACCTGACTGGAAAAGCGATTGTGAACGACGGGCCGAACGAGCGCGAAGAGCTTCTCGAAACGAACAACGAGCCGGGTACGGGTATTGGTACGGGCACGAAGGCCGAAGCCGCTGCTGGCGGCGGCGGCCCGGCCTCTGACGGCGGCTCCGACGGCGCCTCTGCCCCCGCATCCGACGGCGCTTCTGCCCCCGCATCCGACGCCGGCTCCGACCCCGCATCTGACGCCGGCTCTGACTCCGCATCCCACCCCGCCTTCGGCGCCGGCTCTGCCTCCAGCGGCGGCTTCGACACGGACGAGCTCGCCCTCCGCAGAATGCTGCGCGGCGCCGTGGAGGACCTCGAACCCTCCCAGGCCGCCCTCGACCACCTGCGCAAGGCGGTCCCGGCGAGGCGCGCCAGGCGGCGCCAGGCCGTTGTCGGCATGGCGGCGGCCGCGGTCTTCGTCGGCATGGCGGTGCCCGCCTTCGTGCACGTGACGAACTCCGGCAGCGACGCCGACGACCGCCCCTCGATCGCCGGCCACGGCGAGGACACGCACGGCGGCACGGGCTGGGAGAAGGAGGTCGAGGGCGCAAAGAAGGGCAAGGCGGACAAGTCCTCCGATGGGCCTGCGACCAAGGACGAAGAGAAGAAGCGGCAGAACAAGGAGCGGGACCGCGAGAAGGACGCCTCGGGCACCCGCAGGGGCGGCGGCACCGACGAGGCCGACGCTCCGGGCGGCGTGCGGGTGGCGACACCCACGTGCGACGCCACTCAGCTTGGCGTGGCCTCGTCGGGGGCGGGCACGCCCGACTCCGAAGGCAAGGTCTACGGAACGTTCCGGATCGTCAACATCTCCGGCACGGAGTGTGCGGTCTCCGGCGGCGGCGCGGTGAGTTTCCTGGCGGCGGGGGCGGCCGACTCGGCGCGGATCGACGTCGTCGAGCACACCTCGGGGGACGCGGCGGCCGGGCTGCCGGACCCCTCCCAGGAGACGACCGGCCTGTTGCTGGCACCGGACATGGCGTACGAGGTGAAGTTCGCCTGGGTCCCCACGGACACCTGCCCGACCACCGACCCCACGCCCGAACCTCCCCCGCCCACGGAAGACCCGGGCCCGGGGCCCGGTCCGGGCCCCGGCACCGCGGACGGCGGCACGGGTGACGTCGGCGGAACCGGCACGGGCGACGGGGGCGGCACAGGCGAGGGCGAGGGAGAGCAGACGGGCACGCAGACGCAGCTCGGCACCGAGGACGGCGGCACGGAGGACGGCAGCGTGTCGGTGACGCACACACCGGAGTCGGGCGCGCCGAGCGCGGCGGCGACGGTCCCGAACGCGTGCGCGGGAACGATCTATCGGACGGGCGTGCTCGAAGCCTCGTAAGGCGCCCCGGCCTCCCCGCCCGGTGCCACCTCCCCCTCGGGCAGAATCCCGAGGGCGAGATCGCGGGCGGCTTCGGCCTCGCGGCGCATGAGGCGGAACCACATGAAGACGACGAAGCCGGCGAAGACGAACCACTCGCCGGTGTAGCCGAGGTTCTGGAACGCCTTCAGATCCAGCCCACTGCCTTGCGGGGCGACGGCGGGCACGGCGGCCAAGCCGGAGTCACCGTCCCCGAGGGTGATCCAGGCGTCGTACATGTCGTACGGAACGACGTTGACGAGCGACGCGGCACTGATCATCCCGAGCTGTCCCGGCGCCAGCCCACCACCGGTGCGCACACCGTCGGTGCCCGAATTCTCGGACGCCTGGAGGGCCCCGGTGACGGTGACCTCGCCACCGGGCGCAGCAGGGGCGTCGGCCCCCGCCGGCAGCCAGCCGCGTACGACGGGGAGGGCCTTGCTGTCGTCGGTGCGCAGCAGGGTCAGCACGTACGCGCCACGCTTGCCGTCGAGCTCGCGCCCGGGCACGGTGAACTGCTCGGCATAACGACCGGTCGCCGTCGCGGGCCGCCCGGACGTCTCTTTGTCGACGGGCAGCAGCTCGGCGAGGGGCGCGGCGGTCTGCTGGCCGGGATCGGGCTTCTCCTCGGCGGCCTGGTGGGTCTCGACGCGGTCCTCGAACCGGCCGAGCTGCCAGGACCCCATGAAGGCGCAGAAGGGGATGGCCAGCGCGACGAAGAGATGGATACCCAGCCACCGGGGCGTCAGCAGGAACCGATACACCCCACCAAGGTACGTTCCACACCCCCACCACTCCCAGCCCGGGGCCCCTCCACCCTGCTCCACTTCCAGCCCGTCCGGTACCCGAGACCCACGCGAGGGCCCTCAGGGCCGCCGAAGCGCGCGCACCCCCACCGCGGCCCTGTGCCCCACTGCGGCCCCCTGTGCCCCACCGCGGCCAAGGTCCCCTGCGCCCATGGCCCCCTGCGCCCGAGGTCCCCTGCGCCCAAGGCCCACACCGACCACGCGCCGGGACCCTTCCGCCGCCTGAGAACACGCCGGCTGGTTTGCGGGGCTCCTCCACCTCCCGCCCGCGCCCACGTCCAGCCCGTCCGGCGTTTGAGGACACGCCCGCAGGGCGTCCAGGGGTCTGGGGCCTGCCCCAGTTTTGGGAAGGGGCGGGGAGGGGACAGCGCCGCAGGCACCGACACGCGGCCCCACCCCCGCGCCCGGCGCGTAGAGCGAACCCCCGCTAAATCGCCCCCGAGCCCGCCTCCGAGCCCGCCTCCGCCCCCGAGCCCGCCTCCGAGCCCGCCTCCACCCCCCTCAGCCGCCCAAATACCTCGCCGCAAAGTCGAGCTCAAGCCGAACCTGCTTGATCCGCTCCTCCACCACCAGCGACCCGTGCCCCGCGTCGTACCGGTACACCTCGTGCACCGCCCCCCGCGCCGACAGCCGCTCCACGTAGTTCTCGACCTGCCGGATCGGGCACCGGGGATCGTTGACGCCCGCCGAGATGTACACCGGGGCCCGCACCGCATCGACGTACGTCAGCGGCGAGGACGCCTCGAACCGCTCCGGCACCTCTTCCGGCGTGCCCCCCAGCAACGTACGGTCCATCGCCTTCAGCGCCTCCATCTCGTCGTGGTACGCCGTGACGTAGTCCGCGACCGGCACCGCCGCCAGCCCCAGCGCCCACGACTTCGGCTGCGTACCGAGCCCGAGCAGGGTCAGGTAGCCGCCCCACGAGCCGCCCGCGAGGACCACCCGGTCCGGGTCGGCGAGGCCGGACGAGACTGCCCAGTCACGGACCGCGGCGATGTCCTCCAGCTCGATCAGCCCGACGCGGTGCTTGAGCGCGTCCGTCCACTTCCGCCCGTACCCGGTCGACCCCCGGTAGTTGACCCGTACGACCGCGTACCCGTGATCCACCCACGCCGCAGGCCCGGCAGCGAACGCGTCGCTGTCGTGCCAAGTGGGCCCCCCATGAACCTCAAAGACCGTAGGAAACGGCCCCTCGGCACCCCCACCAGCACCCTCACCAGAGCCACCACCAGCACCCCGACCCGGCCGCTGCACCAGCGCATGGATGCGACCCCCGGGCCCCTCCACCCACACGTCTTCCACCGGCACGGACCCCGGCGCCTTCATCCCCGGCGGGTCGAGTACGACCTCCCCCGAGGTCGACCGCACCACCGGCGGCTCCGCGGCCGACGACCACAGGAACTCCACCGACCCGTCGGGCCGGGCCGTCGCCCCGGAAACCGTCCCGGCCGGCGTCGCCACCGCCACCAACTGCCGCGTGGCGAAGTCGTACTGCCAGAGCTCACTGCGCGCCTCGTAGCTGTGCGCGACGAGCAGCGCGGACCCGTCCGGGTACCACTCGGCCGACACATCGCCCGGCAGCTCGATGCCCAGCTCCGTCTCCTCACCCGACGCCACGTCCCACACCATCGGCTCCCAGCGCCCGCGCCGCTGGTGCCCCACGAGCAGCCGGGTGTCCCCGTCGACCGGCGCGAACCCGAGCACCTCCAGCCCCAGCTCCACCACACCGCCCTCGGTGTCGTCCAGCTCCGCCACGGCCGCCCCGTCCAGCCGCATCACGCGCAGCGCGGAGTGCATCGCGTCGCCGTGTTCGGTGTGCTCGATGGCGATCAGCGACCCGTCGTGCGACAGATCCCCCACACCGGCAGACTCCCGGTGCCGGTAGACCTCGACGGGCTCGGCCCCGGCCCGTACGACATGCACCGTGGACCCGTCCTCGTCGGTCGAGCGGCCCACGACCGCCGTCCCGCCCCGCCCGAGCGCGATGCCGCCGGGATACGACGCCTCCAGCCCCGGCGCCGCCGGCTCGTCGGCCCCGCCCGCGAACGGCTGCCGCATCCAGACCCCGAACTCGTCCCCGTCCGTATCGCTGAACCACCAGATCGACTCGCCGTCGGGTGTCAGCACGCCGTCCGTGGTCCCGTTGGGCCGGTCGGTCGCCTGCCGCTGCGCCCCGGTCGCCCGGTCCCACGCGTACAACTCATACGTCCCGGTCGCGTTGGACACGAACAGCGCCCGGTCCGGCGCGTCGTCCGCCCAGTCGGGCAGCGAAACGCGGGGCGCCCGGAAGCGCTTCTCCCAGTCGGGCATCGACCCGGTGTCATCAGTCATGCCCCCATTCTGCGCCGCCCCACTGACAACGAACCCACCACTGTCAGTGCGGGCGTGCATCCTCCTGAGATGACCAAGCTGCGCAAGACAGTTGACACATACTGGACCTCCGCCGAGAACCGCGACTGGACAACATTCGCCGTCACGCTCGCCGACGACGTCCGCTACGACCTCCCACAGACCCGCGAGCGCATCCACGGCAAGGAGAACTTCGTCCGCTTCAACCGGGACTATCCCGGCGACTGGCACCTGCGCACCCGACGCACCGTCGCCGACCCGGACACGGGCGAGGTCGTCACCTGGGCGCGTGTCACGGTAGGCGCCGCAAAGGACTTGCACGCCGTCAGTTTCTTCACGGCCGACACGGAAGGCCGCATCGCAACAATCACCGACTTCTGGCCCGAGCCGTACGAGCCCCCGACGGGCCGGGCACACCTGGTGGAGCGCTACTGATCAGCCGGGGCCGCACCCGCCACCCGCGCTCCGGCTGTCAGGCCAACGAAGGGGCTGGCGGAGAACGTCCTGGAACGCGCGGCGGACCGGTAGCAGGTCGGTGTTTGTGGCGCTGTCGACCCATTCGGCATCGACGGTGTACGGCGGCGTAGGCTCGTTGCGTTGCCGAAGCGGAGGCATTTGGGCTGGGACCTTGGCCAGGCACTTGAGTGGCGGGCGCCGTCGACAGCAGTGCTGTCCTTCGCGTTCCTGTTGCAGTGCGGTTACGTATGGCCTGCGCTGATGCTGGTCGGTGCCCTTACCGCATTCAGGATCTTGGCAATGAAGGGTCATGATCACCGCGATGGCAGGGCGGTGGCTGTCCTGTTCGCCCCGCTCTACCTTTTCGTCTGGTTGTTCGCTCGGGACTCAGGGAGTGCGCCGTACATCCCGGACAACTCCTGAGCGCGATCGGCACAGAACTGTGGGGAGCCAGATCCCAAGCTCGGCTCCCAAAACGGCCCCCACAACCACTCAGGGGCCCGACCCGCGATGCGGATCAGGCCCCTGACCTGGTGTTTCAGCTGTCGGGGTGGCGGGATTTGAACCCACGACCTCTTCGTCCCGAACGCGATCATGTACCTGACCGGCCTTGCGCCGCAAGCGTGTGACCTGCGTGGGACAGCGAAGTTCTGTCCGTAGTCGTCCACGGGAGTGCGAGAGGGACTGTCTTGGTTGGCCCCCCGTTTGGCCCCCTACTGTGATGCGGAACAACGGTCATCCGGGCTGGTCAGATATCTGCGCAGCGACACATCGGAACCCTGTGTCGTCGTCGTGCATCATGTCGCTGGCGTCATTCGGGACGGCGGGGACGCCACGGAACAGTGGGCTCGTGAACGCGCTCCCCCGGAGTTCGTAGCGGCCCGAAGTGGTCGGGGTGGCTAACCACTCCCAGACGTTGCCAACCATGTCGTACACGCCGTAGGGCGAGACACCGGAGTGGTACCGAGAGACGGACGTCGTCCGCTCGACTCCGGTCTCCCGGACGTTGCACTTGGCCGCCGTCTTCTGGTTACCCCACGGGAAGGTACGGCCCGTGGTGCCGCGCGCGGCCTTCTCCCACTGTTCAGCGGTCGGCAGGGACTTCCCTGCCCATTCGGCGTAGGTGTTCGCGTCCCGCCAGGTGACGTGCACGACGGGGTGGTCGTACAACTCGCGGGGACACCGACCGTTCTCCCAGTGCTCGGGCGGCCGGCGACGGGTCGCCGCGCAGAAGCGCGCGTAGTCGGCATTCGTCGTTGGGAACGTGTCGATGTGGAACTCGTCCACCCACACGGGCTCGTCTTCGGCTCCGGCCAGGAATATGCCTTCTGGGACATGCGCTATGAGCTTCCCGTCACCAGGGTGTCTCACGTATTCGCCGCTGCTCGTCTCGTCCTCGCTCGGTTCGATCACGGGATGCAGGGGGACGTCGTCCGCGGCGAGGATGCCGACGAAGCGGCCTTGCGCGTCGCGGTCGGCCTTGGCAAGCAGCGTGTCTAAGGCGGCTTGATTCACCATGCGGATGGTGGCCGTCTCACCGTCGGCTTCCCAACGGGAGACGATTCGGTCAGAGACGCCGAGCTTCTCGGCGAACTCCATGAGGCTCATGCGTGCGGCCGTACGTAGGGCCCTAACTTCACGTCCGGTCCATTTCGTTACGAGTGGCATGGGCTACCTCAAGTAGGAGCCGCCGCCCCTCGCGAGGCGGCGGCATGGCGTCTACAGCCGCTCGCCGGGGATGTTGATGTAGGCGTCACACAGCGCGGTGAGCACGGGGTGGACCTGGGGGAACTGCACGTCGTCGATCGCGCTGACCGCGCGCACGCCGATGCTCGTGTTGGTGGCGAACGCGGCGGTCATGTTCGGAATGTCGGTGAGCCGTACCGGGGCAGTGATCTGCTTCGGTGCATCGAGTGACTGAAGGAGGAGCATCGTGGTGCCGGGCAGGACGGGGGCTTCCGGCCAGATGACCGTGCCCTCCTGATCCACGAATCCCAGGTTCCAGGTGCCGCCCTCGGACACCCTTCCGTCGGGTTCGACGAACACGGCGTCGTCGAAACCCGCGAGTTGTGCTTCACGACGGAGTCGGAGTTGAGGGTGCAGGCCGATGTGCTTCACCTCTGCGTTGTCCCGGGTGAAAGTGAAGGTCTTCGCGGTGAGCGGCGGGGGCGGCATAGCACCCGCCGGCCGCAGGTTCACCAGGATGTGCGGGTCCTTGCCTTCTACTGGGCGGCCCATGTCGAGTGCGGGGTCGAAGACGGTCACTCGGAGACCCGCGATGCCGGTCACGCCGTCGGCTGCCTTGCGGATGTACCCCAGTGTCCGCTCACGGTCTAGGTCAACGCCGAAGACGATGCGGCAGTCCCTAGTGAGACGGTCGAGGTGGAGGGACAGGCCCCGGACGGTGCCGTCCTCCATCCGCATGGACGTGAAGTGCCCGTAGTTGGTGAGGGCGAGGCCCTGGAGGTCGTCGAGGGTGACGGAGTTCCCGTTGAGTTCGGCCATGCAGCCAGTCTTACAGCCCATCAGGACAGGCCAACACCCCATTGCAGGCCAATAGTTCGCTTTAGTTCGGTGCGAGGGCAGTCGGAGTGCGTACCGGTCGGACGCTCGCCGGGACAGGCTTAAGCCATGACGACGAGCGCACCGCACGAGACGCTACGAGGCCGGATTCCCTCCGACGGAACCAACCGCGGACTCAAGTTGCTTGACCCGCTCCGCAAGGCCGGCCAGTTCGGTCGAGACTCGTGCCACTTCAGCTTGCAGGTCCATGACGCGCTTGGCCGACTCGCGGGGGGCTTCCTCACCCGGGGCGGGGTCACGAACGTACGTACCGCTACCCGAGACTCCCTCGACCAGTCCCTCCTCTCGGAGCTGCGAATAGGCGTTCTGCACCGTCATCAGGGAGACGCCAAGTTTGCTGGCGTACGACCTGCCGCCAGGGAGACGAGCCCCCGGGGCGAATGTTCCTGCGGCGATCTCCTCTCTGAGTCTGGCGGCGATCTCGCGGGCGTTGGGCTTCCTCTTCGTCTGTGAGTCCACACCGAAAGCGTACTTGACCTAGGTCGCTCGAACTTGGAGTCCCTAACCCCTTGACGACTACGAAGCGACCTAGGTAGCTTCTCCATCAACGGCAAGCGGCCTAGGTCGCTCAGCTTCCTTGGTTCTCGGATCGTGGAAGGCGCCCGACCCCGACGTGCTCAGAGATGAGCGCGGAGGGACTTAGCACGACCGCAGAGACGTAGAGGGCGGGGACGCTGCAATCCCGCTAAAGGCCAGAGGACAGGGCTTGTGCCCGACTGGCGAGGTGGCCCGGTGACCGCGAGCAACGGCCGGAGAGTGGGGATTTGGTCCCCCTTGCAGTGTGTGATCCCTGACCGCCGAAGAAGAGAGGAAGTCCTGATGAGCGACTTAAGAACGTAGGCGTCGCCCGTGCTTGACCAGCACGGCGACAACGCCCTCCGCGTCATCGCGTGACCTGCTGCATGGCCGCGTTCACCCCACGGGGCGGACGGGTCGTGCGGCTGTCGACCCTTCCGTAGCGCCTCGCGCTGCGGCCGGTTGCCTCCCCTGCCCGTCCGGCCATCGAGCCGTACGGGCGGGCGGGGTTGAGGGGAGCCGGAAGTACGGGTTCCACGCCGGAGCGGCTGCCTCTCACCACGGACCGAGGCCGCCCGGTGCACGTCCCTTCATCGCTGCGACGACATCAGGAGTGATCCATGCGTACCTACATCGGCGGCCACCAGGCCGTCACCGCTGAGGACTTCGTGGAGCTGGCGCTCGGTACTCCGCTGGAGTTGTGGTTGGGTGTTGAGGACGAGAGCGAGATGGAGCGGGTGGCCCGGCTGGCTGCGGCCCGGGACATCCTCGCCGACGACCCCGACTTCCCGGACCGGGTGAGCCAGGTCGCCGCTGAGGTGATCGAGGCGTTCCCGGAGCTGTTCGACGTGGTCCCGATCCTGAGGGCACGGACGGCCCGCCGGCAGCCGCGCCGGAGCGGGGTGGCGGCATGACGACGCCGACCGTGATGGAGCCGCCGACGGTGCCGCCGCTGTCGAGGCCGGAGACGTGGCTGCTGGGTGTGGTCGCGGTACTCGCGGCGGGTGTGGGCGGGCTGGGTCTGGCATCGTCGTTCGAGGCGGTGTCCCACGCGGCGGCCCGCTGGGGGTTCACCTCCCCGTGGATGCTGCCGGTCGGGATCGACATCGCGATCCCGGTGTTCACCGCCGCGTTCCTGCTGCTGATCCGTACGGACATGCCGTTGGGCTGGGTGCGGTTCGTGCCGTGGGCGCTGACCGGGGTGACGTGCTGGCTGAACGTCGCGGCCGGCACGTCGCTGTCCGCGAAGCTCGCGCACGGCACGATGCCGCTGCTGTGGGTGGTCCTGTCCGAGGTCGCCGCCCATGTCTACGCCTCGCGGATCGGCGCGGTCACCGGACGCCGGATGGAGAAGATCCGCCGCTCACGGTGGCTGCTCGCGTTCCCTTCCACCTTCGCCCTGTGGCGCCGGATGACGCTGTGGGAGATCACCTCCTACACCGAGGCGCTGGGGCGCGAGCGGGAACGCCAGCTCGCCCGAGCACAGCTGCGGGAACAGCACGGCCGCCGGTGGCGCGCCAGGACGCCCCGCCCGCAGCGGGTCCTGCTCAAGCTCGGAGAGCTGAGCCCCGCGAGCGAGACCCCCACCCCGGACCCCGTTCCCGTAGTGGCCCCGGAGGCACCGCGGGCCAAGCCGAACCCGACGCCGCGCAAGCGCACCACCAGGGCGAAGGCACCGAAGGCACCGCGCACCGCGGTGGAGCTCCTCGCCGAAGCCCGCGAGGCCACCGCGATGTGGCCCGACGACGCGGTCAACGCGGAAGCGATCCGCACCACGCTGCACTGCTCAGCGGCCAACTCCCGTGTGCTGCGGGACGCGCTGCTGACCGAGCGCGCCGACGGCCGGCCGCTGCACTCGGTGGACGACCCCGCCACCGCTTCCGAAGAGATCGCGGCATGACCGACACCGAGGAGTGCACGTCATGAGCCTTTCGTTCACCGACCTGTTCTGCGGCGCGGGCGGCTCGTCCACCGGGCTGGTCGCCGCCGGGTACGACCTGGCGCTCGCGGCGAACCACAGCCGTGTCGCAGTCGAGACCCACGCGGCGAACCACCCCGGTGCCGAGCATGTCTGCGCGGACATCAACAACTACGACATGCGGCGCCTGCCGCGCACCGACGTGCTGTGGGCGTCGCCGATCTGCACCGAGATCAGCCCAGCGGGCGGACGCCGCCGCACCCGTGGGCAACTGGGCTTCGACCTTGAGGAGTTCGGCCCGGTCGAGTCCGGGGCGTGGGAGCGGACCCGGGCAACCGCCTACGACGTGATCCGCGCGACCGAGGTCCACCGGTACGCGGCCGTGCTGTGCGAGAACGTCGTGGAGTTCGCGGCGGACTGGGAACTCTTCGAGTGGTGGCGCACCGGGATGCACCACCTCGGCTACACCTCGCAGGTCGTGTCCGTCTCATCGGCCCATGTCGGGGGCGAGGACAACGAACAGGCCCCGCAGTGGCGCGACCGGATCTACGTCGTGTTCACCCGCAAGGGCGTCCCGCTGCCCGATCTCGCCCCGCGCCCGGCCGCCTGGTGCACCGAGTGCGGCCAGAACGTGGCCGCGGTGCAGTCCTGGCGCAACGGGCGCCGGGTGGGGAAGTACAAGCAGCAGTACGACTACCGCTGCCCGAACCGCGCCTGCCACCAGGCCCTGGTGGAGCCCTACGTACGGCCCGCGTCGGCCATCATCGACTGGAGTGACATCGGGGTCCGCATCGCCGACCGGGCAGCGCACGGCAAACGCCCCCTGGCCGCGAACACCGTCAAGCGCATCCGCGCCGGCCTGGCCCAGCTCGGGCAGCAGCGCATGGTGCTGACCGTCAACCACGGCGGGCACGACGGACGGGCGTTCCCCGCCGACACCGCCCCGCTGCCAGCCCGCACCGTGAAAATCGGCGAGGCCGTCCTGGTCCCGGCCGGCGGCACCTGGAACACGACCGCCACCACCACAGCGGAACCGATGCGGACCCGCCTCGCGAACCCCAAGGGCTTCGAGACCCTGGTGACCCCGCCCGACGCGGCACAGGCGTTCGTCGTGGAATACCGGCGCAACGCCACCGCGACCCCGGTCGCCGACCCGCTCGCCACCATCACCGCGGGCGGCAACCACCACGGCCTGGTCATCCCGTACCGCAACGCCGCACCGAAGACCACGGGCGAGCCGCTGCACACCCTGTCGACCGTCGACTCCGCCGGTCTCCTGCGGCCCGCCCCGCTGCTGGAGGAGTGCCACTACCGGATGGTCCAACCCCGCGAACAGCTCCTCGCGCAGCGCTTCCCCGCCGACTACATCGTCCACGGCAACAAGGGCGAACAGACCATGCAGGCCGGAAACGCCGTCTCCTGCAACGTCGCCCAGTGGATCGGCCGACGCGTCGCCGACGCCCTCGCCCGCACTGCCGCCAACGCCGCCTGAACCCTCCTCGAAGGAGCCCGCTCATGCTTCCGCGTCCCGTCACCCTCCACACCCTGATGCAGCGCACCGGTGACACCCGCACGGCTCGGTGCTCCCCGCAGCGCCTGCGGATCGACACCGCGCGTACGGCGATCCGCCACAGCCGCAGCGAGGCGGTCGCCGTCCACGTGTACGAGACGACCGACCGCGACGGCAACGGCGTCCACGTCGCCTACGCCCACTTCGCCCCGGGCCGCTTCGACTGCGTCGACAGCGAGACCGACATCTACGAGATCCCGACCAACGCGCTGACCGACCTCTGACCCACCCCGAACAAGCAGGGCCCGGACGCCCACCTCCTACAGCGACGTCCGGGCCCCTCACCCTCCGTTTCCGGAAGGAATCAGCAGTGAATCACGACGATGACAACGAGCTGTTCAACAGGCTCGAAGCCGAGATGGACACCGACTCCAGCCGTCAGGTGGTCGACCTGGACAAGGCGCGGTCGGCCCGCGCGGAGTCGGCCGACCCGAAGCCCGACCCGTCGCCCGACCCGTCGCTGTCCGGGTCGGCCGATCCGGACGCCGACGAGTGGGACGACTCCCGTCCGACTCTGGTCGACAGGCCCGCGCCGACGGTGTCGGGTCCGGGTCTGCTGGAGCAGATCAAGGAATCGAAGCGGCTGGCGATCGTCCCGCCGTGGATGAAGTCGGCCCCCGAGTTCCGTGACGCGATGCGCTGGTTCACCGGCCACCTGTGGCACACCGCCCGCTATCACGCGGTCCGCACCCTCACCGTCTACGGGCCGAAACTCGTCCTGCGCGCACCACGCGGCATCCTCAACTTCCTCGCGAGGATCGGCCGTTGGTCGGTCGATGCTGAGGGGGAGCCACTGCGGCAGGCGGAGGCGCGGCGGGAGAACACGGAGCTGTACCTCAAGCTGTCCAAGCAGCGCGACCGCCGGGTGCGGCTGCGTATGGTCGTGACCGCCCTCGGCGCCCTGGTCGCGCTGGGCACGGTGCTGTGGCTGGTCTACGGTGCCAGTCCACTGACCCAGACGGTTACCGCGGTGCTGGGGGTGCTCGGGTTCGGTCTGCTCGGTGCGCCGGCCGACGCGCCGCTGTCGACGCGGGCGGTCATCAAGCCCGAGGTGCAGAAGCTGACCGGAGACATGGTCGTCAAGGCCATGGCGTCCATCGGCATCGGGCAGATCACCTCCGCTGTGGCCAAGGGGCAGGAGGGCATCAAGTTCGTCGCCCCGATCACCCGCGAGGGCCCGGGATGGCGTGCGGACATCGATCTGCCGCTCGGTGTGACCGTCTCCGACGTCGCCGACCGCCGCTCGCGCCTCGCGTCGGGTCTGCGCCGCCCGCTGGGCTGCGTGTGGGTCGACGCCGACCCCAACGAGCACGAGGGCCGCATGGTCCTGTGGGTCGGGGACCGGGACCTGTCCAAGACGGACAAGGTGGTGTGGCCGCTGGCAACGAGCGGCAGCCACGACGTGTTCAAGCCTATTCCGTTCGGCCTGGACCCGCGCGGCCGTGCCCAGGCCATGCCGGTCATCCAGCACAACATGCTGTTCGGGTCCCTGCCCGGGCAGGGCAAGACCAGTTCACTGCGGCTGATCCTGGCCGGTGCGGCGCTGGACCCGACAGTGGAGCTGTGGCCGCACGAGAACAAGGGCACCGGAGACCTGGACTCCTTCGCCCCGCTCTCGCACCGGTTCGTCTCCGGCATCGATGACGAGTCGATCCGCTACTCGGCAGAGTCGATGAGCCTGCTGCGGGCTGAGGTGATGCGCCGGGCCGCGGCGATGAAGAAGCTGCCCCGCGACCTGTGCCCGGACAAGCGGATCACCCGGCAGATCGCCGACAAGCGGTCGTTGAAGCTGTGGCCGCTGCTGGCGGTGTTCGACGAGTGCCAGAACCTGTTCGCCCACTCCAAGTACGGCAAGCAGGCCGGCGAGGACGCCGAGTTCGTCATCAAGGTCGGCCGCGCTCTCGGTGTCGTCCTGGTCCTGGCCACCCAGCGCCCGGACAAGGATTCGCTGCCGACCGGGATCAGCGGCAACGTCTCCATCCGGTTCTGCCTGAAAGTCGCAGGCCAGATCGAGAACGACATGATCCTCGGTACGAGCGCGTACAAGAACGGGGTCCGCGCGACCGCGTTCCGCCCCGAGATCGACGCGGGCATCGGCTACCTGTCCGGGGCCAGCACCCTGCCCGTCGTCGTCCGCACCGCCTACCTCGACACCCCCGACACCGAACGCGTCGCCCAGCGCGCCCTCGCCGCCCGCAAGGCCGCCGGGACACTGTCCGGGCTCGCCCTCGGAGAGGAGAGCACAGCAAGCACGGGCCCGGTCTACGACCTGCTCGCCGACATCGCAGCCGTCGTCCCCACCACCGAGGAGCGGGTGTGGAACGAGCGGATCGCCGCCCGCCTGGAGGAGTTGCGCCCGGAGGTCTACCGCGGGTGGAAGGGCGAGAACGTCACCTCCGCCCTCAAGCCCCACGGCGTCCGCACCCAGGGCGTCGCCGGCACGACCGACGACGGAGCACGCACTACCCGCCGCGGCATCGTCCGCGCCGACGTCACCACCGCGATCGCGGAGCGTGACGGAAAAGCCGGAGCGGCCTGACCCTCCGAGCGCGCTACCGGTAGCGGGTCGACCCGCTACCGGTAGCACCCCTGCTAGCACCCGAAACCACATCCCACCAGCGATCTAGCGCATAGCACCCCACCTGCGGAAACCCCGGAAACCCGCCTGGAAGGGCCCTCATGACCCCCATCGCCGCCGCTATCGCCTGCCTACTCACCGTCACACTCTGTTATGTCGCGATGTGTGCGGGAAGCCCGTTCGGCCGCTGCCGCAAGTGCAGGGGCTTCGGCTACGTCATCAAGAACGACCGCAAGGGACGCCCCAAGCGCGGCAAAGACTGCCGCCGCTGCAAGCGCACCGGCCGCCGAATACGCGTCGGCCGCTGGATCTTCAACCGAGCCCAGCGCCTCTACCGCGAAGGCGCCCACTGACCGGCACCCAAGACGAACGGCGACCGCCCGTCATAAGACGGACCCCCCACTTTGCCAGGGACAGATGGGCGCGGTCGCCGCTCTACCCCTGAGCTTGCCAGCACCCCGGGGCCGCCCACCGTATCCAGTCCTTCCCGATCATGGAAGAGAGATCAACTCATGGGCATAACCATCTCCCTGGTCGCACTGTTCGGCCTGGTCCTGTTCTTCCTCCTGCGCGGCAAGTCCCTCGGCTTCGGATCGGCGTTCATCGCCGTCGGCTTCGGGTTCTTCCTCGCCTCCACCGGCGCCTCCGGACCCATCAACGGCTTCACCACCGACGTCATCACCTCCGTGCGCTCCATCGACTTCTGACAGGAGCACCGCCATGAACGAACCCCTCCTCGCCCGCCACTGGCTCACCCTCGCCGCACCCAAAGCGGCCCCCGCGCTGGCGACGTCCACCGTGCTGATCCTCGCCCGGATCTGGAACGCCAACGGCGCCCAGCACAGCATCGGCAACGCCCTCCTGATGACCGCCCTCGCCACCGCAGCCGCCGCGGCCGGCGCACTCGCGGCGGCCGGCCGCTCCGGAGACCCGGTCATCGCCGCAACCGCGTTCGCGGCCTCGGGCGCGCTCGCGCTTGCCGGAGTCGCCGGATACGCCGACGGCCTGTCGCTCCCGCTGCTGCTGTGGGTCCTCGCCACCGTCCTCGCGTACGCGGTAGCGGCCCGGCACTGGCGCACCGAGCGCAACGCCACGGTGGCGTTCGAGCGGACCATGACCGGCCGCCGCGCCGAACACGCCCACACCGAGCGCGTCGAAGCGCTCCGCGCCGGTGCGCAGATCGAAGTCGCCCGCACCGGCGCCGCATACGCCGAACAGCTCGCCACCGCGCTCATCACCCGCGCCACCCTGCCCGGCTTCGACCCCCGGGCACTGGCCCATGCCGGACTGCCCCAACTCCCCACCACCGAGGAGCACTGACCCATGACCGAAGACCTCGCCGACTTCGAGGACGACGAATACATCGACTGCGAGTTGTGCGACCCGATGGACGGCGGTGAGCCCTACCCGTTCGCGCACTGCTGCGGGTGCGGCGCCGACGGCTCCAGCGAACGCCCCGACTGCACCTGCGCCTGACTACCGGAGAAGGAGAACCGCCGTGTTCGAGATCCGCGTCATCTGCGACCCCGCCGACACCGACCGCATCACCATCGCGCTGAAGGGTGTGTTCCACACCGGGGCCGTCCGCCGACTGCCCGCCCGGCACACCGACGACGAGCGGCTGTACCTCACCGCCGACCACCACTCGGACACCGGATACAGCGACGTGTGGCCGGACCCGGAGACCGCCTACAAGCTCGCCCCGAGCATCGTGAGCGAGATCGGATGGGCCGCCCGCACGGCCCGCGACGTTCTCCGCAAGCCACGGGGCGAAGGCATCGGACGTGAGTACTGGCTCCGCAAGGCCGCCGTTCTGGACCGCATCGCGCTCCAGGACGAACCCGCAGGACGCGCCTACGACGCCGCCGACCTGGCCCACGAGGCAGCCCGCCGGCTCATGGACGCCGACAGCGCGACGGTGATCTGCAACCCCCGCAACTACACCCGCCAGCAGTACGCCCAGTGGGCGAAGCAGCAGTAGCTGTGCCCGGGGCGGTCGCCTCTCACCACAAGACCACGACCGCCCCGGCTCTCCGCCCCTTCACAGAAACAGGAGAACCCCCAGCATGACACCAGACTTCAAGACCGCGCTGCCCCGCAGCATCCCGCCCGCCGGTGACAGCCTGCGGACGGCACTGCGCCTTGCCGCAGCGGGAGTGCCGGTCCTGCCGTTGCGCGCCGGGAAGGTCCCGTTCGGAAACTGCCCCGACTGCAAGGCCAACGCCTGCGGCGGACGACCGCACATGAAGGTCGCCGGCGCTTGCGAGTGCCCCGCGCCGTGCCACGGCTGGGCCGCCGCCACCACCGACTTCAACACCCTCGACTCCCCGGCATGGGCGTCCTCCTGGCGGGCTGCCACTGCGGTCGCCTACCACCCGGGCGGTGCGGGGCTCACCGTGGTCGACCTTGACACCCCCGCGGCCGTCACCTGGGCGCGTGAGAGCTTGCCGCCCACCCGGACCGTGCCCACCACCCGGGGTGAGCACTGGATCTACCAGGGCACTATGCGATCCGTGAACGCCGTGCGTGAGGGCGTCGACATCAAGTCCACGATGGCGTACGCCCGATGGCGTGGAACGGGCACCGGCACCACGGCCCGCCTGCCGGACGCCGTTCGCGCGCTCGCCGTGCAGCACCCCGCCGCGGCCCGCCCTGCGTACGCCCTCACCGTGCCCGCACTGCCGGGGGGCGGGGAGTGCCGGCACCGCACGCCCGCCTACCTGGAACGCGGTATCGCCATGGCGGAGCAGCGCATCGCTGAGGCCCACAGCGCGGTTCACGCGACCGTGTACCGGACGTTCCTCGCCGTGCTGTCCACGCACGGCCGGTGCGGCTGCCTCACCGAGAACCACATCGTGCGGCTGTTCACCGCCGCGCAGACCAAGGGCGAGTCGCCCCGGCACTGCACCGACGCGTGGGCCAACGCCCGTATCCGGCTGGGAGTGTGACCATGTCCGACGACGAGAAGACACCCGCCCGAGAGATCATCACCGAGTACGCGCAGGAGCACTTCCGGTACTTTCGCACCGCGGAGGGGACCGTGTACGCGCAGCAGAACGGCCACCCCGTGGCCCGTCCGATCCGCTCCCAGGGCACCACGGGAAGCCACCGCCAGGAACTCATGGTCGGGCTGTTCAAGGGCGGGTTCGGTGTGTTCAACGGGTCCGCGCTCAAAGAGGCGTTGGACCTGATTGAGGCACTCGCGCTGTACGAGGGTGTGCAGCCCGTGCACATCCGGGTCGCCCCCGGGTTCGACGGGGCGACGTGGCTGGACCTGGGGCGCGACGACGGGCAGTCCGTCCGCATCCACCCCACCGGCTGGGACATCCTCATCCCCGACCCGCGTGAGGTGTGCTGGCGGCGCACCCAGCTCACCGGGGAACTTCCCCTGCCCGCGAAGAACACCGACGGCAAGGGCATCGACCTGTTGATGAGGCTGTGCAACTTCGCCACCGCGGAGACCGAGTGCCTGGCCATCGCCTGGCTCATCGGCTGCCTGGGCCCGTCCGTTCCCGTCCCCGCCCCGTTCCTCACCGGGCCGCAAGGGGCGGGCAAGTCCACCGGCGGCAGGATGCTCGTGCGGATCATCGAGGGCATGAGCGGCGACCTGCGCCGCGCGCCAAAGGACGAGGAGAACCTGATCGCGGCGGTGGCCGCGGGATGGGTCACCGCCCTGGACAACCTCTCCCACATGACCCCGGACCTCGCCGACGCCATGTGCTGCATCGTCACCGGAGCCGAGAACGTCAAGCGCGCCCTGTTCACCGACGGGGACGTCTTCCGCGTCGGCTACCGGCGCCCGCTGCTTATGACCGGCATCGACGTCGGCGTCATCCGGCCCGACCTCGCCGAACGCCTCCTTCCGCTCCGCCTCGAACGCCCCCGCGTCCGCCGCACCGAAGCGGAGCTGTGGACGGAGTTCGAAGAGATCCTGCCCATCGTCCTCGGCTCCCTCCTGGACCTCACCGTCAAGGTCCGTGGCGCCGAAGCCGACATCCCGACCGATCTGCGGATGGCCGACTTCGCGCACCTGTGCGCGCAGCTCGATGCGGCCACCGGCCTCGGCGCGCTCAACGCCTACCGGGCCAGCCTGGACGACCTCAACGACGACGTCATCGAAGGCGACCTCCTCGCGCAGACCGTCCTCAAGCACGCCGCCGGCCTGGACGCCAGAGCAGAGCAGCGGATGCCCTCCTCCGAGTGGCTGCACTGCCTCACCCAGCTCTACACCGGCGAGGACTACCGCCCCCTGCCCAAGGGATGGCCCACCACCGGCAAAGTCCTCTCCGACCGCCTCAAGCGGCTCCAGCCGACCCTGGCCGCCCGCGGCGTCCTCATCGACTGGGGCCGCACCAAGACCGCCCGCTTCATCGAAATGGCCCGGCCTGCGGGACCGCCCCCAGAGCAGCAGGAAGCGGCGTTCTGAACCGCGACAGCGCGGGGTGAACAAGCAAGAAGAGCACCACGCCACGGTGCTCTTCTTGCTGTTCGGCGTAGTACGCCGCCCGGTGGTCGCGCCGCGAAGCGGCTCCTTCTTCACGCACTGAGTCGCACCCCACCACCAACGGAACTCCCCCTTCCCTTTTTCCTAAGAGAAGGGCTCTGCGTCATCCGCGTCACCCCAGGGCGGGAAACGCCCGGTGACCAGCGGCGAAGCCGGTGACGTGGACGACTGCGGCTTCGTCATCCCACGTCACCCACGTCACCGGTGACAGAGGGGAGACGCAGTGATGACGCACCCTCGCACCCCCGCGTCATGAGAAACCGCAGATCAGAAGCCCGCATGACGTTGATGACGCAATGACGCAGAAATCCATACCTCGGACAGACCGGGCGGCGTCTGCCGCCAGGTTCAGCTCACAGGGAGTGAATTCCTTGGCCATGTCCTCAACCACCCCTACGCCGCTGCGGCGACTGCACCGCGTCGAAGCCGCAGCCGAGCTGCTCGACATCAAGCGTTCTACCGCCTACGACCTGATTCGCCAAGGACGACTTCGCACAGTCCGCGTCGGCCGCCGTCGGCTCGTACCGACGGAGTACATCGAGGAGTTCGTCGAACTCCTCAAGCGTGAGGCGGAAGCCGCCGCCTGACATCTCGCATCCGAGCATCACGGGCCACGTCCTTCGGGGCGTGGCCCTTTCGTCTGGAGAGGCACCGAATGACCGAGGACCCCAAGCGTCACCGAGCTGGCCACGGTGAGGACACGCTCTACTGGGACGCGGTGAAGAACCGCTACGTGGGTGCCGTCTCGCTCGGGCATGCCCCGAATGGCAAGCGCCGCCGTCCGAAGGTGTACGGCAAGACCAAGACCGAGGTCCGTCAGAAGATCCGGGACCTGAAGAAGGAAGTGCAGTCGGGCGTCAAGGCCCCGGTCAACTACACCGTCGCAGACGCGGTGAACGACTGGCTTGAGCGCGGTCTCAGGGGGCGCGACGAGAAGGGCACCATCGGCAAGAACCGATCGATGGCGGACAAGCACCTTGTCCCCTTCATCGGCAAGGCCAAACTGAAGGAACTCAGTGCGGACGACGTTGACGACTGGTTGGACGGCAGGACCGAATTCCTCGCGACGCGGAGTCTGCGCGACGTGCTCGCCATCCTGCGCCGGTCCATTGCACACGCTCAGCGCAGGGACAAGGCCGCGCGGAACGTTGCCCTACTCGTCACCTCGCCGGAAGGTCGCCCCGGCCGGCCGAGCAAGGCGCTGAACCTGGAGCAGGCGAAAGCCGTACTCCTCGCCGCACGACCGTCACGGTTGTATTCCTACCTGGTGCTCTCGCTCCTCAGCGGCGTACGGACGGAAGAAGCGCGGCCGCTCACCTGGGATCACGTCGTCCTGAAGCCGAAGGACGGAGTCTCGCCTCACGTCGCTGTGTGGCGGTCCGTACGCAAGCACGGTGAGACGAAGACCCGGAAGAGCCGACGGACTATCGCTCTGGCTCAACAGGTCGTCGACGTTCTCGAAGAGCACCTACGACGGCAGAAGCTTGAGTGTGCGGCGAGGGGAGATGAATGGTTCCCGACCGGGCGCGTCTTCACCACCCGGAGCGGTGAGCCGATCGACGCCGCGAACGTCCGGCGCGACTTCCGGGCGATCACGAAGAAGGCCGGCCTGAATCCGGAGTGGACTCCTCGGGAGCTTCGGCACAGCTTCGTGTCCCTGCTCTCCGACCACGGCATCCCGCTGGAGAAAATCGCGCTTCTGGTCGGGCACAGCAGCCAGACCACCACGGAAGCCGTCTATCGGAAGCAACTCCGCCCCGTGATCACGCAAGGTGCCGAAGCGATGGACGAGATCTTCGCGTACGAGGCCGAGGAGGGCGACGGCGAGGGCTGACCAAATTCGTTTGGCCCCCTGTTTGGCCCCCCAAGCACGACAGAGGCCCAATCGCGATCACGCGATTGGGCCTCTGACCTGTGTCGGGGTGGCGGGATTTGAACCCACGACCTCTTCGTCCCGAACGAAGCGCGCTGCCAAGCTGCGCTACACCCCGATTGTCGCGCGCGTTGCGGCGACATCGATTACTTTAGCGGACGCGCGGCCGGAGGCGAAATCCGGTTTCCGTGGCTCCGGGTGTCTGGACCCGGGTCCAGGTCGGGTCCAGACCGGCGGCGGGGACCCGGGGTCGGGGGCGGTCAGGGGCGGGGCGTCAGGGTCAGGAGGGTGGCCTCGGGGGGGCAGGCGAAGCGGACCGGGGTGTAGCGGTTGGTGCCGCAGCCTGCCGAGACGTGGAGGTAGGCGCGCCGGCCGTCGGCGGAGTGCGTCGACAGGCCCTTGACCCGTTCCGTGTCGAGGTCGCAGTTGGTGACCAGCGCCCCGTAGAAGGGGATGCACAGCTGGCCGCCGTGGGTGTGGCCGGCCAGGATCAGGGGGTAGCCGTCGGCCGTGAAGGCGTCGAGCGCCCGCAGGTACGGGGCGTGGACGACGCCGATCGAGAAGTCGGCCGAGGGGTCGGGGCCGCCGGCGACTTCGGCGTACCTGTCCCGCTTGATGTGCGGGTCGTCGACGCCGGTGAAGCCGATTTCCATGCTGTCGAGCCCGGCCAGCTTGAGCGTGCCGCGGGTGTTCGTCAGGTCTACCCAGCCCGCCGCGTCGAAGGCATCGCGCAGCCCCTCCCAGGGGTTGTGTACGACGCCGACGGCCGGTGCGTTGCCGTTCAGGCCGTGCTTGCCCTGCGACTTCTCGAACAGGTAGCGCGCGGGGTTGCGCAGCTGGGGGCCGTAGTAGTCGTTGGAGCCGAAGACGTAGACGCCGGGGAACTCCATCAACGGGCCGAGCGCGTCCAGTACCTCGGGCACGGCCTCCGAATCGGAGAGGTTGTCGCCGGTGTTGACGACGAAGTCGGGCCGCAGCCCCGCCAGCGACTGGAGCCAGCGCTGCTTCTTGCGCTGCCCGCCGACCATGTGGATGTCCGAGACCTGGAGTACGCGCAGGGGCCGCGCCCCCGTCGGCAGTACGGGCACGGTGACCCGCCTCAGCCGGAACGAGCGGGCCTCGAACCCGGCGGCGTAGGCCAGTCCGGCCGCGCCAACGGCAGTGATTCCCGCGGTGATTTTCAGAGGTACCCCGTAACGTGCGCGCATGCGTCCATCGTCGCAGACGGTCCCGGCGCGGGAAATCGGTGGGCGGCGGTGGGTTCGTACCTGCCACACTTGGGCCATGACCACGCTCAAGTCCAAGCTCAGGGAAGACCTCACCACCGCCATCAGGGCGCGTGACGAGCTGACCTCGTCCACGCTCCGGCTGACGCTCACCGCGATCACCAAGGAAGAGGTGGGCGGCGCCTCGCCGCGCGAGCTCTCCGACGACGAGGTGCAGAAGGTGATCGCCAGGGAGGCGAAGAAGCGTCGCGAGGCGGCCGAGGCCTTCACCCAGGGCGGGCGGACGGAGTCGGCCGAGCGTGAGAAGGCCGAGGGCAAGATTCTTGACGCCTACCTGCCGCAGCAGCTGAGCGACGACGAGCTGCACGCGATCGTCGGGCAGGCCGTCGAAGAGGCGAAGGCGGCCGGTGCGGAGGGCCCGCGCGCCATGGGTGCGGTCATGAAGATCGTGAACCCCAAGGTGGCGGGCCGCGCCGAGGGTGGCCGAGTGGCCGCCACGGTGAAGAAGCTGCTGGCGGGCTGAGGTCGCGGACAGACAGCGGTGCACGAGTGCACGAGCGCAGACCGGTACGACGAAGGGGCGTCCGGCGGAGTGAATCCGCCGGACGCCCCTTCGTCGTGCTTGGCCGTACGCGAGCGGGCCGCTACCGCCCGTTCCGGCCGCCGTCGTTCCCGCCCCGGCCCCCGCCGTTGCCGCCGCTGATCAGGTCCGGCGGGATCGAGAAGTCGGGCCACGGGTTGCCGCCGGAGCCGGGCTTACCATCCTCCCGGTCACCGCGGTCACTGCGGTCGCCGTCCTCCCCGTCGCCGTCGCCGACTTCGTCCTCGCGGCCTTCCCGGTCCTGGCCCCGGTCTCTGTCCCCGTCCTCGTCCGACTCCGGGATGTCGACGGTGTTGAAGCCGGGCGCCGGCTGACCGTCCAGCGCGCCGCTCATCGCGTCCTTCCAGATCGGTCCGGGGACCTGACCACCGAAGACCTTGTCGTGGTAGACGCCGCCGATGGTGATGTTCTCCATCGGGACCTGCTTGGAGCCGGCCGCGCCGACCCAGACCGCACCGGCCAGATTCGGCGTGTAGCCGACGAACCAGGCGTTGTGGCGGCCGTCCGTCGTACCCGTCTTGCCCGCGTTGTCGCGGCTGGTGAGCCCGGCCTGCTGACCCGTACCGGAGTCGACCACGCCCTTGAGGAGCGTGTTGATGGTGTCGGCGGTCTCCTCGGACATGGCCCGCGAGCAGCTCGTCTTCGGCACCGGCAGCTTCTTGTTCTGCGCGGTGGTGACCGACTCGATGAAGACCGGCGTGCAGTACGTTCCCCGGTTGGCGAAGGTCGCGTACGCGCTCGCCATCGTCAGCGGCGACATGCCCTCCGTACCCAGCGAGATCGCGGGCGCCGCCGGCAGCTTCTGCCCGTCGGCCCGGATCACGCCGAGCCTGTCCGCCATCTTGGTGACCGGGCAGATGCCGATCTCGGAGATCATCTCGACGAAGTAGGTGTTGACCGACTTCGCCATGGCCTCCTTCATGGCGTACGGGCCGACCTCTTTCTCGTTCTCGTTCTCGACCATGAAGTTGTCCGTGTTGACCCACGGCTTGCCGTTGCAGGTCTGCACCGGGCTCGGGTACGGCATGTCGTACGGCGCGTCGTAGCTCTTCGTCGGCGGTACGCCCTGCTCTAGGGCCGCGGCCGCCACGAAGGGCTTGAAGGTCGATCCGGTCGGGAAGCCGTACGCCGATCCGCCCATGTTCTTGTTGGCGGAGAAGTTGATCGTCGTCTCGTCGCTCTTGAAGCCGTACGGGCGCGACTGGCCCATCCCGATGACCTTGCCGGTGCCGGGCTCGACGAGCGTGACCGCCGTTGCGACCTTGTCGGACTGGTAGACGTGGTTCTTGATCGACTCCTGCACCGATCGCTGTGCCTGCGGGTCCAGTGTCGTACGGACCTTCAGGCCACCCTGATTCCAGACCTTCGCCCGGTCCTCCTTCGTCTTTCCGAAGGCTCGGTCGGACAGGAAGACCTCGCGTACGTAGTCGCAGAAGAAGCCCGCGCCGGCGACCGCGGTGATGCAGCCGTTCTTGGCCTCGCTGACGTTCAGTCTGATCGGCGTGGCCATCGCCCGGTCGGCCTCAACCTGCGTCACGTCGCGCACGTCGGCCATCCGCTGGAGCACGGTGTTGCGGCGCTTGGTGGCCTCTTCGGTGTCGTTGACCGGGTCGTAGCGGCTCGGCGACTGGACGATGCCGGCCAGCAGGGCGGCCTCCTCCAGCTTGAGGTCCTTGGCGGACTTGCTGAAGTAGCGCTTGGACGCGGACTCGACGCCGTACGCCTGCTGTCCGAAGAAGGTGATGTTGAGGTAGTTCTCGAGGATCTTCCTCTTCCCCAGCTCCTCCTCGACCTGGATCGCGTACTTGAGCTCGCGGACCTTGCGGCCGAGCGTCTGCTGGGTGGCCTCGGCGACCTTGGTGGGGTCGTCGCCGGCCTCCTCCACGAAGACGTTCTTCACGTACTGCTGGGTGAGGGTCGAAGCGCCCTCTGAGACGCCGCCCGTCTGGGCGTTGCGGTTGGCCGCGCGCAGCACACCCTTCAGGTCGATCGCCCCGTGCTCGAAGAAGCGCGCGTCCTCGATCGCGACGATCGCCTTCTGCATGTACGGGGAGACGTCCTTGAGGTCCACGACGGTGCGGTCACGCGAGTAGACCGTTGCGATCAGATCGCCCTGCACATCGAGGACGGTGGTGCGCTGGCTCAGCGGCGGCGTCTTCAGGTTCGCTGGGATCTCGTCGAATCCCTCGACCGTCCCCTTGGCCGCGAGCCCCAGCGCTCCGGCCGCCGGCAGCGCGATGCCCGCGAGGACGGCTCCGGAGAGGGCGGCTACACCGAGAAATTTGGCGGCCTGCTGGGTCCCGCTGAGACCCCCGCCCGAGCGCTTTTTTGGCATGGGGGCAGCCTACGTTCTCATTCGCCGGACACGCGTATATGCCTTGGCCTAATACTGCAACCGCATGTGTGGGTTTTGGCCTCGGCGTTGGTAGTGACAGCGGCGGGCTCGGGCCTGGCTGCGGCGTCGGAAGTGTGACCAGCGGAGACGGTGCTCGTTGTCGTGGCAGCGGGGCGTGATGACGACGTGCCCGATCATCCGGCGGATCTCCGGGACGCTGAGGGGTATGAGGTCTTGCTCGTCGTCTCGGCTGCCCCTTTTGTGGCTTCTGCGGCACGGGTGGCGGTCAGGTAGGCGAGGGCGGCCATCGCGAGGGTGATGTGCCGGTACCAGGCCCGGTAGAGACGGACCTGGTAGTGGTCCAGGCCGCATTCGCCCTTGGCGATCTGGAAGCATTCCTCCACCTGCCACCGTGCGCCAGCGGTTCTGACCAGGTCTTTCAGCCGGGAGGTGGCGGGGCCGTAGCAGACGTAGTAGGCGATCTCGGCGGGGTCGCTGATGCTGCGGCGGGCCAGGACCCAGTGCCCGAAGCCGTCCTGCCACTGCGGGCGGACAGCGATCCGGGCCCAGTCGTAGAACCGCTGACCGTGCGCGCCCGCTCCGGCGGAGATCCGCTTCCATCTCTGCCGGGGCACTGCGGTGATCAGGTCGCGCACCTCGGCGACCGCACCATCGGTGGTGGTCACGATGTCGTTGACCTTGGTGGCCAGTACATAGGCGACGTGCCGTTCCTCCAGCCAGGCCCGCATGTGTTTGACCTGGCCGTATGCCTCATCCGCAGTGACCCAGGCGAAGGGGACACGGGCGTCGATCACGCGTTGCAGCATCCACTTGAAATGCTCGATCTTCGTGGCGAAGGGCACCTCGTCACCGATCCCGGCCTGCCTGCACCGCTCGCGGTCATCGGTCCAGGAGGCGGGGACATACAGTTCCCGGTCGATCAGCGCCCGGCCTTTCACGGAGGCGTAGGCCAGGAACGTGCCGATCTGACAATTTTCCGTGCGGCCGGCCGTTCCGGAGTACTGCCGCTGGACACCGGCCGACTTGACGCCCTTCTTCAGGAAGCCGGTGTCGTCCCCGATCAGCACCGCGTCCTTGGCGCCGATCGTCTCGACGACGAAGTCACGCACGTCGTCACGGACGGCATTCTCGTCCCAGTCGGCGAAGTTCAGCAGCCGCTGGAAACCGTCGGGGCGACGCTGGCCAGCCTGCTCGGCCAGCGTCCACCCGTTTTTCTTCTCCAGCGGTGCGAGCAACGTACTCAGGTAGTCCAGCGCCCGCTCACGCGGCTCCGACCTGCCGAAACGGCCCGCAAAGCGAGCATGAAGATCGGCTATCCCCTCGGACCAGTTCTCGATCTGCGCGACCGTCAGCGATTCATCACACAGTCAGTCCAACGACCAAGACGGCGCCCTGTCACGCCACATGCGGTTGCAGTACTAAGCTGCACTCAACTGTCACAGCAGTGCGGTGGCGCATCAAGTCCTCTGACGCCACCAGCACCACAGCCGATCACAGGCATCACATCCGATCACATGTGCCAGCCCCCAATCCAGTCCGGAACCACGGCAGATCGGTGCCCGAATGCGCCCTGTGTGTCACCTGTTGGCCGATGTGACTCAACTGAATTGCCCCGGAAAGCCGGGATGGTCGCGCATGTCCCCGCATCACTCCGTCGGGTGATCTGTCGCTTACGCATAGTCCGTTCGGGCCATTCAAGATTGGGCCCGAAGGGGGTGTTGCGCTGTGCCCACCTTCCGTAACGTCCTCAACTGGCAGCGGTGAATATGCCGCTGCCGCCGTGGGGGAGCCTCGATTCGGGAGAGGACGGCGCCGGGATGGGCTGGGTAACCGACTGGAGTGCGCAGGCAGCCTGCCGCACTACCGATCCGGATGAACTGTTCGTACAAGGAGCAGCGCAGAACAGAGCCAAGGCGGTGTGCACCGGATGCCCGGTGCGGACCGAGTGCCTGGCCGACGCGCTCGACAACCGCGTCGAGTTCGGCGTGTGGGGCGGCATGACGGAGCGGGAGCGGCGCGCACTTCTGCGCAGGCGCCCCACTGTCACCTCCTGGCGTCGGCTGCTGGAGACCGCCCGTACCGAGTACGAGCGCAGCACGGGCATCCTGCCCGAGGACGACGAGAGCGGGGCGTACATCGAGTTCGCGGCCGTGGGGTAGCCGCGCTGGTCGGACTGGTCGAGTCGGTCGGGCCGGTCGGGTTGCTTCGCTTCGGCGGACTCGTCGGCCGCAGTGCTGGCTTCGCCCGTACTGGCTCAGTCAGTACGGGCTCACTCAGTACTGGCTTGGGCGTCGGCGAGCCGGTCGGCAATGGTCCGCAGCCCGGCGAGGTCGTGCACGTCGCCCGGCAGGGCGGCCACTTCCGCTACCGCCACTTCGGGATGGAGTGCGGTGAAGCGGTCGCGCGTGCGCTGTTCACGCGCGAGCACCTGCATGCGTTCGGCATGCAGGCGCAGCAGGCCGGCGGTCAACTGCTCGACGCCGACGGTGGTGTGGGTGGGGTCGTCGTCGTCCGGTGTGGCATCTGAATCGGCTTCGGGGGCGGCGGCCGAGGAGTCACGAACTCCAGCATTCCCGGCCCCCTGATCCACAATGCGGCCCTCATCAAGATTTTCCGCGGCGGCCAGCGCACGCTCGGCCGAGAGCTGAGGGGCGCCGCTGCCGTGGACGCGGTTGAGTACGAGCCCGGCGAACGGCATCTCGTCCGCCGCCAGCCGCTCGACGAAGTACGCGGCCTCGCGCAGGGCGTCCCGCTCCGGCGCGGCGACGACCAGGAACGCCGTACCCGGTGCCTGGAGCAGCTTGAACGTGGCGTCGGCACGGGTCCGGAAGCCACCGAACATGCTGTCCATCGCGGCCACGAAGGTCTGTACGTCGCGGAGCAGCTGGCCGCCCATCAGCTTGCTGAGGGTGCCCGTCATCATCGACATGCCGACATTGAGGAACTTCATCCCCGCCCGGCCGCCCACCTTCGCCGGCGCCATCAGCACCCGGATGAACTTCCCGTCCAGGAAAGACCCGAGCCGCTTCGGCGCGTCCAGGAAGTCCAGCGCGGACCGGCTCGGCGGTGTGTCGACGACGATCAGGTCCCACTCGTCGCGGGCCCGCAGCTGGCCCAGCTTCTCCATGGCCATGTACTCCTGCGTGCCCGCGAAACCGGCCGACAGGGACTGGTAGAAGGGGTTCTCCAGAATCGCGCGGGCCCGTTCGGCGTCGGCGTGCGCCTCGACGATCTCGTCGAAGGTCCGCTTCATGTCGAGCATCATCGCGGACAGCTCCCCGCCGGCCGCCTCGTCGACGCCCTTGACCCGGCGCGGGGTGTTGTCGAGCGCGTCGATGCCCATGGACTGGGCGAGCCTGCGGGCCGGGTCGATGGTGAGCACCACGACCTTGCGGCCGCGCTCGGCCGCCCGTACGCCGAGAGCCGCGGCTGTCGTCGTCTTGCCGACGCCGCCCGACCCGCAGCACACGATGATGCGGGTGGCCGGGTCGTCGAGAAGCGGGTCGATGTCGAGGCGGGGCGCCGCGTCCATGCGGTCGCGGCCGGTGGCGTTCGCGGGCGGGTGGCTCATGCAGTTCCCCCAGAGGCCGGTGCGATACGGGTCCGCAGTTCCTTCGCCAGCCGGTAGAGCCCGCCGAGGTCCATGCCCTCGCCGAGCAGTGGCAGTTCGTACGCCGCCAGATCCAGCTCGGCCAGTACGGCGCGCTGCTCGCGCTCCAGCTCGACGCGCTGCGTGTGCTCCGCGGCCTGTTCGAGCAGCGGGTCCACGAGACGCTCGGCGAGCCCACCGCGGCGGGCGCCGCCCAGGCCCGCCCCGGAGAGGGCCTTGGCGACGGCGGTGCGCTGCTCACCCGCGGCGCTGCGCAGGGCGTCCTCGTCGAGGAGATGCGGGCGGACCATGTTGACGATGACGTTGCCGACGGGCAGCTCGGCCGCCCTCAGCTCGGCGATCCCGTCGGCGGTCTCCTGGACCGGCATCTCTTCGAGAAGCGTCACCAGGTGGACGGCGGTCTCGGGGGACTTGAGCACCCGCATGACGGCCTGCGCCTGATTGTGTATCGGCCCGAACTTCGCGAGCCCCGCCACCTCGTCATTCACGTTGAGGAAGCGCGTGATGCGGCCGGTGGGCGGCGCGTCCATCACGACGTGGTCGTACGCGAACCGGTTCTGCTTGTCCCGGCGGCGTACGGCCTCGCAAGCCTTGCCGGTCAGCAGGACATCTCTGAGACCGGGCGCGATGGTCGTCGCGAAGTCGATGGCGCCGAGCTTCTTCAGCGCCCGGCCGGCGCTCCCGAGTTTGTAGAACATCTGGAGGTAGTCGAGGAGCGCGCGTTCGGCGTCGATCGCGAGGGCGTACACCTCCCCGCCGCCCGGTGCGACAGCGATCTTGCGCTCTTCGTACGGAAGGGCTTCCGTCTCGAAGAGCTGCGCGATCCCCTGTCGGCCCTCGACCTCCACGAGGAGGGTGCGTTTGCCCTCCGTCGCGAGGGCGAGCGCGAGTGCCGCGGCCACCGTGGTCTTTCCGGTTCCGCCTTTTCCGCTGACGACCTGGAGCCTGCTCACATCTGGAGCCTAACCAGTCGGCGCCCGGCCTACGCAGGAGGCTGCCTGTGGCAGGGACTACAGTCGCCGTATGACCAAGTGGGAATACTCGACGGTGCCGCTTCTGGTACACGCGACCAAGCAGATTCTGGACACCTGGGGCGAGGACGGCTGGGAGCTCGTCCAGGTCGTGCCCGGGCCGAACAACCCCGAGCAGCTGGTGGCCTACCTGAAGCGGGAGAAGCAGGCATGAGCGGAGTTGTCGAGGCGCGGCTCACCGAGCTCGGCCTGACGCTTCCCGAGGTCGTCCCGCCGCTGGCGACGTATCAGCCGGCCGTGCGCTCCGGCCTGTACGTCTACACCTCGGGCCAGCTCCCGATGGTGGAGGGCAAGCTTCCGTGCACCGGCAAGGTGGGCGCGGAGGTCACCCCGGAGGAGGCCAAGGACCTGGCGCGGGTCTGCGCGCTGAACGCTCTGGCCGCGGTCAAGTCGGTGACCGGTGACCTGGACCGCATCGCGCGGGTCGTGAAGGTCGTCGGCTTCGTCGCCTCCGCCGCGGACTTCACCGGCCAGCCGGCCGTGCTGAACGGCGCGAGCGAGCTGCTGGGCGAAGTGCTCGGCGACAAGGGCGTGCACGCGCGGAGCGCGGTGGGCGTGGCGGTACTGCCGCTGGACGCCCCGGTGGAGGTCGAGATGCAGATCGAGCTCACCACGAACTGAGCCGACGCCGCCATTTCGGGTCCGTCCGGCGATTGAGGTCCGGGGTCCGGGGCGGAGCCCCGGTTCGGGAAGGGGCGGGTAGGGGAACAGCGCCGCGGGCACCCGCCCGCCGCACCCGCTCTCCGCCGCCCCGCTCCCCGCCGCCCCGCACCCCGCGCACCCGCCCCCTCGAACACTGGCCCCCCTCGAACATCCAACCCCCACGGGATAGCCTCCCGCCATGTCCAATGGCCAGTGGTACCCACCCGAGTGGCCGGCCCGCATCCGCGCTCTCGCTGCCGGCGAGCTCACCGCCGCGATTCCCCGGCGGGCCGCCACTGTCATGCTGCTCAGGGACACCCCCGGCGGCCCCGACGTGCACATGCTGCGCAGACGCGCCTCGATGGCTTTCGCCGGAGGCGCGTACGCCTATCCGGGCGGTGGCGTGGACCCGCGCGACGACGACCAGCACGTGGACTGGGCCGGCCCCTCCCTCGACGCCTGGGCGCTTCGCCTCGGAGTGGACCCCGCATCGGCGCAGGCCATCGTCTGCGCGGCGGTGCGCGAGACGTACGAGGAGGCCGGCGTCCTGCTCGCCGGCCCGACCGTCGGCACGGTGGTCGGCGACACCACGGGCGACGACTGGGAGGCCGACCGCCAGGCCCTGGTCGCCAGGGAACTGTCGTTCGCCGACTTCCTCCGGCAACGGTCCCTGGTGCTGCGCTCCGACCTGCTGGCCGCGTGGGCACGATGGATCACCCCGGAGTTCGAGCCGAAGCGGTACGACACCTGGTTCTTCGTCGCCGCACTGCCGGCCGGCCAGCTGACCAGGAACGCTTCGACGGAGGCGGACCGCACGGTGTGGATCAGCCCGTCGGCCGCGGCCGAGGGCTACGACAAGGGCGAGTTGCTGATGATGCCGCCGACGATCGCGACGCTGCGCCGCCTGCAGTCGTACGCCGTGGCCGCCGACATCCTCGCGGGGGCGGCGGACCAGGACATGACACCGGTACTCGCGCAGGCTCGGCTGGACGGCGACGAGGTGGTGCTGAGCTGGCCGGGACACGACGAGTTCACGAAGCGGGTCGAGACCGACGCGGCACGCCCCGAACACGCCGTACGCCCCGAACGCGCCGCACGGCCCAAACACGCCGAACACCCGGAACGCGCCGCACCCCCCGAACACGCTGATCCGGCCGAGCATCCCGCGGAAGGCCACGCATGACCGACGCAGCCGCTCTCCCCGGCCAGCCCCGCGGCGGCGTGCTCTCCGGGCCCGCGACGGCCCGGTCTGTGAACGTCCTCGCCCCCAATCCCTCCGCTATGACTCTGGACGGCACCAACACCTGGATCGTCTCCGAGCCCGGCTCTGATCTGGCGGTCGTCGTCGACCCGGGCCCGCTGGACGACGTACACCTGCGCACAGTGATCGCCACCGCGGAGCAGGCGGGCAAGCGGATCGCGCTGACCCTTCTCACGCACGGGCACCCCGACCACGCGGAGGGCGCGGCGCGCTTCGCCGAGCTGACGCGTACGCACGTACGGGCCCTGGACCCCGCTCTGCGGCTCGGGGGCGAAGGGCTGGCAGCGGGAGACGTGATCACCACCGGAGGCCTGGAGATGCGCGTCCTGCAGACGCCGGGGCACACCGCCGACTCGCTCTGTTTCCATCTGCCTGCCGACCGCGCCGTGCTGACTGGGGACACGATCCTCGGTCGCGGCACGACACTCGTGGCGCACCCGGACGGCCGGCTCGGCGAATACCTCGACTCTCTTCGGCGGCTGCGCTCCCTCACGGTCGACGACGGCGTGCACACCGTGCTGCCAGGTCACGGACCCGTACTGGAGGACGCCCAGGGCGCGGTCGAGTTCTACCTGGCCCACCGCGCCAGCCGGCTCGCGCAGGTCGAGACGGCGGTCGAGAACGGGCACGGCGGCAGCGCGGCGGACGTGGTGGCCCATGTCTACCGGGACGTGGACCGCTCCCTGTGGCCGGCGGCCGAGCTCTCGGTGCGGGCACAGCTTGAATACCTGCGCGAGCACGGCCTGATCTGATCCCCGCCCCCCGTCCGTCCCCCGCCGCGGTTCCACCTCCCCGGTCCCCCCGCCCCGGTCAAGCGTCCTTGCGCTTGAACTGATCTGCACGGACGCGGGAGGGCCGCCGCCCCTGGAACCAGGGGCGGCGGCCCTCCCGCGTCCGTCCGTACGAGCGCCTGCTAGCGCGAGCGCTTCGCGAGGCGCTCCACGTCGAGCAGGATCACGGCCCGCGCCTCCAGGCGCAGCCAGCCGCGGCCGGCGAAGTCGGCGAGGGCCTTGTTGACCGTCTCGCGGGACGCGCCGACGAGCTGGGCCAGCTCCTCCTGCGTCAGGTCGTGCACGACGTGGATGCCCTCCTCCGACTGCACGCCGAAGCGGCGCGACAGGTCGAGGAGCGCGCGGGCGACACGGCCCGGTACGTCGGAGAAGACCAGGTCGGACATCTGGTCGTTGGTCTTGCGCAGCCTGCGGGCGACCGCGCGCAGCAGCGCGGTGGCCACCTCCGGGCGGACGTTCAGCCAGGGCTGGAGGTCGCCGTGGCCGAGACCGAGCAGCTTCACCTCGGTCAGGGCCGATGCGGTGGCGGTGCGCGGGCCCGGGTCGAAGAGCGACAGCTCACCGATCAGCTCACCCGGGCCGAGCACGGCCAGCATGTTCTCCCGGCCGTCGGGGGAGGTGCGGTGCAGCTTCACCTTGCCCTCGGTCACCACATACAGGCGGTCGCCCGGGTCGCCCTCGTGGAAGAGGGCGTCGCCGCGAGCGAGCGTCACCTCACTCATCGAGGCGCGGAGCTCCGCGGCCTGCTCGTCATCGAGCGCCGCGAAGAGCGGGGCGCGCCGCAGAACGTCGTCCACGAGTTCTCTCCTTGTCGACCTGCTCACGGAAACCGTGGTGTCCATGATGCCGGACGGTAAAACAGTGCGATCAATCACAAGTTTGACGTACCGGCGTGCCTGACCGTGCGGCAGGGGGCCGATTGGGTTGGCAATTGGCTGTGACCGGGGCGGATGTCAGCGCGGGGCTTTAGGCTGGCCGGGTGTCCACATCACCGGTGAGAGCGCGGGCCGAGGGGGCCGGACAGGTGACTGAAGGCCGTGATTCCGCTGTGGGCGAACACGCTTCGACCCAGCCCGAGAAAGCCGCAATGCCCATCAAATCTTCCCATCCCAGTGAGTCCAAACCCAGTAAGGCGGCCAAGCCGGAGTCCCGGCTGGCCATGGTCCGCCGCGCCCGCCGGATCAACCGTGAACTGGCCGAGGTCTATCCGTACGCCCACCCGGAACTCGACTTCGAGAACCCGTTCGAGCTGCTGGTCGCCACGGTTCTCTCCGCTCAGACCACCGACCTGCGGGTCAATCAGACCACGCCGGCGCTCTTCGCCGCCTACCCGACGCCCGAGGACATGGCGGCGGCGGTCCCCGAGGAGCTGGAGCAGCTGATCCGGCCCACGGGGTTCTTCCGCGCCAAGGCCCGCTCCCTGCTCGGGCTGTCCGCCGCGCTCAGGGACGACTTCGGCGGGCAGGTCCCGGGCCGGCTGAAGGACCTGGTCACGCTGCCCGGCGTCGGCCGCAAGACCGCCAACGTCGTGCTGGGCAACGCCTTCGGCGTACCCGGGCTCACCGTCGACACCCACTTCGGCCGGCTCGTGCGCCGGTGGAGCTGGACCGAGCACGAGGACCCGGAGAAGGTCGAGGCGGACATTGCCGCGATCTTCCCGAAGAGCGAGTGGACGATGCTCTCGCACCGCGTGATCTTCCACGGCCGCCGCGTCTGCCACTCCCGTAAACCTGCCTGCGGCGCCTGCCCCATCGCTCCCCTGTGCCCGTCGTACGGCGAGGGCGAGACGGACCCGGACAAGGCGAAGAAGCTCCTCAAGTACGAGATGGGCGGCCACCCGGGTCAGCGCCTGAAGCCCCCGCCGGACTATCCGGGAGATCCGGCGCCCCCACTGGGCGCGACCGTATGAGGCAATCGGACGGAACGAACGGGCCGGGGTCGGGCGTTGTGACAGCGGGGATGCCTATGACACGTGGGAATGAGTCGTACGAAGGCCGGCCGGCCGGCGCAGGCGTGGCCCCGCTGAGCCGCGTCGCGGTGACCAGCCGTGGGCTGCCGTCATGGCTCGGCCCGGTGGCCGAAGCTGCCCGGTCCGTGCGCCCCGAGCAGCTCAGCCGCTTCCTGCCGCCGGAGAGCGGCGCGGGGCGCCAGTCGGCCGTGCTGATCCTCTTCGGTGAGGGGGAGAGCGGTCCCGAGCTGCTGCTCATGGAGCGGGCAGGGAGCCTGCGCTCGCATCCGGGACAGCTGAGTTTCCCCGGCGGGGCGCTCGACCCGGGCGACGGCGATCCGGAGTCGACGGGACCGCTGCGCGCCGCGCTCCGGGAGGCCGAGGAGGAGACCGGTCTCGATCCCTCCGGTGTGCAGATCTTCGGCGTACTGCCCCGTCTCTACATCCCGGTCAGCAACTTCGTCGTGACGCCCGTTCTCGGCTGGTGGCGCGAGCCGAGCCCGGTCGGCGTCGTCGACGCGGCCGAGACGGCGAGCGTCTTCACGATCCCCGTGGCGGATCTCACGGATCCGGCGAATCGTGTGACGAGCGTCCACGCGCGCGGCCACCGGGGTCCGGCCTTCCTCGCCGGACCTGCCCTGGTCTGGGGTTTCACCGCCGGTGTGATCGACAAGATCCTTCACTTCGCGGGCTGGGAGCGTCCCTGGGACCGCTCCCGCGAGGTCCCGCTCGACTGGCACGCATGACAGGGTGGCCCACGTGAACGTCCTGGACATCTTGTTGCTGGTCGCTGCGGTGTGGTTCGCGATCATCGGGTACCGACAGGGATTCGTCGTCGGCATCCTGTCGGTGATCGGCTTTCTCGGCGGTGGTCTCGTCGCCGTTTATGTGCTGCCCCTGCTGTGGGACCAGCTGGCCGAGGGATCCGAGGTCAGCTCGACCGCCGCCGTGGTGGCCGTCGTCGTCGTGATCGTGTTCGCCTCCGTGGGCCAGGCTCTCACCACGCACCTGGGCAACAAGCTCCGCAGATACATCACATGGTCGCCCGCCCGCGCGCTGGACGCGTCGGGCGGCGCGCTGGTGAACGTCGTGGCGATGCTTCTTGTCGCCTGGCTGATCGGCTCCGCACTCGCCGGCACCTCACTGCCCACGCTGGGCAAGGAGGTCCGTAACTCCAAGGTGCTTCTCGGGGTTTCCACGGTGATGCCCGACCAGGCGAACACGTGGTTCACCGACTTCAGCTCGGTCCTCGCGCAGAACGGCTTCCCGCAGGTCTTCAGCCCGTTCTCCAACGAGCCGATCACCGAAGTCAGGGCCCCGGACCCGGCGCTCGCCGGCAGCCCCGTCGCCGCCCGCGCGAAGAAGTCGATCGTCAAGGTCGTCGGTACGGCACAGAGCTGCGGCAAGGTCCTCGAAGGCACCGGCTTCGTCTTCGACAACCGCCGGGTCATGACCAACGCCCACGTCGTCGGCGGCGTGGAGGAGCCGACCGTCCAGATTGGCGGCGAGGGCCGAAGGTACGACGCTACGGTCGTGCTCTACGACTGGGAGCGCGACATCGCCGTCCTCGACGTCCCCAAGCTCGACGCCCCGGCGCTGCGGTTCACCGACGACGACGCTGTCGGCGGTGACGGCGCGATCGTCGCCGGTTTCCCGGAGAACGGCGCCTACGACGTGCGCTCGGCCCGCGTTCGCGGCCGTATCAACGCCAACGGCCCGGACATCTACCACCGGGGCACGGTCCGCCGCGACGTGTACTCGCTCTTCGCCACGGTCCGTCAGGGCAACTCGGGCGGTCCGCTGCTGACGCCCGATGGCAAGGTGTACGGCGTCGTGTTCGCCAAGTCCCTCGACGACGCCGACACGGGGTACGCCCTGACGGCCGACGAGGTCCGTGAAAACATCCGTCTCGGCCGCACAGCCAACCAGCAGGTCGACAGCCAGGGATGCGCGCTCTGAGAGGCCGGTAGCTGTGCCCGAACACCCGATGCGCCTGACGATCCTGGGCGGCGGCGGCTTCCGCGTTCCCCTGGTGTACGGCGCGCTCCTGCACGACCGTGCCGAGGGCCGCGTCACCCACGTCACGCTCCACGACCTGGAGGCCTCCCGCCTGACCGCGATCGCCCGGGTCCTCGCCGAGCAGGCCGAAGGCATCCCGGACGCACCGACCGTCTCGGTCACGACCGACCTCGACGACGCCTTGCGCGGCGCCGACTTCGTCTTCTCCGCGATCCGCGTCGGCGGACTGGAGGGCAGGGCCGCCGACGAGCGCGTCGCTCTCGACCTGGGCGTCCTGGGCCAGGAGACCGTCGGCGCGGGCGGCATCGCGTACGGACTGCGCACGGTCCCGGTGGCCGTCGACATCGCCCGCCGCGTGGCGCGGCTCGCCCCCGACGCCTGGGTCATCAACTTCACCAACCCCGCCGGGCTCGTCACCGAGGCCATGTCCCGCCACCTCGGCGAGCGCGTCATCGGCATCTGCGACTCGCCGGTGGGCCTGGGACGCCGCGTCGCCCGGGCGCTCGGCACCGACCCGGCGCGTGCGCGGCTGGACTACGCCGGACTCAACCACCTCGGCTGGCTGCGCGGTGTCTACGCCGAGGACGAGCCCGAACGGAACCTGCTGACCGCGCTGTTCGACGACGACAGCGCCCTGACGTCCTTCGAGGAGGGCCGGCTCTTCGGCGCAGACTGGCTGCGCTCGCTGGGCTCGGTCCCCAACGAGTACCTGCACTACTACTACTTCAACCGCGAAGCGGTCTCCGCCTACCGCGAGGCGACGCAGACCCGTGGCGCCTTCCTGCGTGACCAGCAGGCGCGCTTCTACGACGGCATGGCGGACCGCACGTCCGGCGCGCTGGCCGCGTGGGACCGTACGCGCGCCGAACGCGAAGCGACGTACATGGCCGAGAACCGGGAGGCGGCGGGCGCGGGTGAGCGTGCCGCCGAAGACCTGGAGTCCGGTGGGTACGAGTACGTGGCGCTGGCCCTGATGCGTGCCATCGCCCGTGACGAGCGCGCGAAGCTCATCCTCAACGTCCGGGCCGGCGGGGCGCTCGCCGTGCTCGACGAGGCAGCCGTCGTCGAAGTCCCGTGCGTGGTCGACGCGGCCGGCCCCCGCCCCGTCGCTGTGTCACCGCTGGCCGGCCACGAGGCGGGCCTGGTGGCCGCCGTCAAGGCAGTGGAGCGGTGCGTACTGGAAGCGGGGGAGAGCGGGTCGGCGCGGGCAGCGGTGAAGGCGTTCGCCCTGCACCCGCTCGTCGACTCGGTCGAGGTGGCGCGCCGGCTCCTCGACGGCTACCGGAGTGCGCACCCGGGACTCGGCTACCTCAGGCCCGACGGGCCCTCGGGGCGTACTCAGTCGCGAGGATGACGCAGCCGCGCCGAGACCCAGCGGGCCCGACGGCGCAGAATGCGTGGGATGCCGATCGTGCTGGAAGGCGGACCATGTCCGTGGTCCCGGGTGCCGCCCCCTTCGTGGGTGCTCATCGCCGTAGCGGAGCGGCGGTTGCGTGCTGCGTCACCGTAGTCGTGCGTCCAGCCCATACTCCGAGGTCTGCCCGTGCCCCAAGGTCGGTAATCGCGTCCGGGGCAGCCAATTGGCCTATGCGTGGGGCAATTGGCTGTTCGTAGGACAAGCGTTCACCTGACTCGGCGGCCGCATTCAGAATGCGGCAGCGAGGTTTCAGCGGTCGGGTTCGGGGTCCTTCAGCCAGTTGACCAGCTCCGCGGAGAACCCCGCAGGGTCCTCCTCGTGCGGGAAGTGCCCCAGCCCGTCGAACAGCCGCCACCGATAAGGCGCTTCGACGTACTGGCCGGAGCCGGCCGCGCTGCGGGTGCGCATCACCGGGTCCAGCGAGCCGTGCAGGTGCAGGGTCGGCACCCGTACCGGCCGCTTCATACGCCGGTTGAACTGGATGCCGTCGGGCCGCGCCATGGACCGCACCATCCACCGGTACGGCTCGATCGAGCAGTGCGCCGTCGACGGAATCGACATCGCCCGCCGGTACACGTCGATGTCCTCGTCCTCCGGCAGGCGCGGACCCGACCAGTCACGGAGCAGCCGTCCCACCAACGCCGACTCGTCCGCGACAAGCTGACGCTCCGGCAGCCACGGCCGCTGGAATCCCCACACGTACGATCCGGCCCGCGTCTGCGATACGTCGGAGAGCATCGCCGAGCGCCAGCGCCGCGGATGCGGCATCGAGGAGACGGCGAGCCGCCGCACCAGCTTGGGCCGCATGACGGCCGCCGTCCACGCCAGGTAGCCGCCGAGGCCGTGGCCGACCAGCGCGGCGTCGGGCTCGCCGAGGGAGCGCACCACACCGGTGATGTCCAGCGCGAGGTTCGCCGGGTCGTATCCGCGCGGCGTACGGTCGCTGCCGCCGACGCCCCGCAGGTCCATCGCCACCGCACGGAAACCCGCGTCGGCCAGCGCGGTCATCTGATGCCGCCACGTCCACCAGAACTGCGGGAAGCCGTGCAGCAGCAGCACCAGCGGCCCGTCGCCCATTTCCGCGATGTGGAAACGCGCGCCGTTGGCCGCGACATCGCGGTGGGTCCACGGACCGTCGGGACGTACGAGCGAGAGCGGCGTGCCGGAGCCGGCGTCAGGGGCGGTCATGTGGATGAGCGTGCCACAACCACTGCCTTGTCACCGACCGGGCGAGGGTGAGGCTTGACGCTCTGGAGTACGGCTGCCGTCTGTTTGGCCGAGGAGATCGTCTTCTCCGGCGGCTTGACCTTCTTGAACTTCTTGACGGCGAGCAGCGCCAGCAGGCCCGCGATCAGCAGGAACGCCGCGCCGACGATGAGGAAGGACCAGGCGAGCCCGAGCCCCAGGTTGTGGATGCCGTACGCCGCGGCGAAGCTCAGCACCGGCAGTGAGAACAGGGCGAACACCCCGGCGACGCCGATGGCGCCGCCGCCCACCCCGGCGCGCTTGGCGTCCTGCCGCAGTTCGGCCTTCGCCAACGCGATCTCGTCGTGCATGAGTGCGGACATCTCGGCGGTCGCCGAGGCGACCAACTGACCGAGGCTGCGGTCGACGCTGTCAGCGGTGCGGGCGGGGTCGCTCATCACTCTCTCCCTCTTCTCGTCTACGTCTTCGTCTACTTCTGGGTCTACTTCTGGTCTTCGCCGGCGTTGGGTGCCGTGGGCCTGTCGGGCCCTGACGTCAGATCATGCCGGACTGTCGCCGTCGCCGCTGGATGCCCGTGCGACCTCGGCGCGCTTGCGGCACTCGGCCGCCTTCTCCTCGTAGATCGCGGCCATCCTCAGGTGATACTCCGGATTGTCCTGTTCGTACACGTCGGGAATGCCGTCGAGGTCGTCGTCGCGCTCCTCGTCCTCGACCATGGCCCGGTACTTGCGTACCCGCAGTTTGAGGAGAATCCCGGAGAGTACGGCGGCGATCAGCGACCCGATCAGCACAGCGGCCTTGACCTGGCCGGTCAGCGCGGCGTTCCCGGTGAACGCCAGCTCGCCGATCAGCAGCGAGACAGTGAAGCCGATCCCGGCCAGTGAGGCGACGGCGAATACGTCGGGCCAGGCCAGGTCGTCGTTGAGCTCCGCCCTGGTGAAGCGGGCCGCCAGCCAGGTGCCGCCGAAGATGCCCACCGTCTTGCCGACCACCAGACCGAGGACGACGCCAAGGGTCTCGGGCCGGGTGAACACGTTGCCGATCGCCTCACCGGAGACCGATACGCCGGCCGCGAAGAGCGCGAAGAGCGGCACAGCGAGCCCGGCCGAGAGGGGACGTACGAGATGTTCGATGTGCTCGCCGGGGGAGTGGGCCTCGCCGCTCTCCTCGTTCCTGGTGCAGCGGAGCATCAGGCCCATGGCGACACCGGCGACGGTGGCGTGGACACCGCTGTTGTACATCAGGCCCCAGATGACGAGAGCGAGCGGTACGTACACGTACCAGCCCCGTATCCCCTTGCGCAGCAGGAGCCAGAAAACGGCGAGGCCCACGACCGCCCCGCCGAGCGCTGCGAAGTTGATGCTCTGGGTGAAGAAGATCGAGATGATCAGGATCGCGAACAGGTCGTCGACGACGGCCAGGGTCAGCAAGAACGCCCGCAGCGCCGACGGCAGTGATGCGCCGATCACCGCGAGGACGGCGAGCGCGAAAGCGATGTCGGTGGCCGTGGGCACGGCCCAGCCGTCCATGGATCCGCTGCCGGCGACGTTGACCAGGGTGTACACCAGGGCGGGCGCGACCATTCCGCACACGGCGGCGATGACGGGCAGGGCGGCGGCCTTCGGGTCGCGGAGTTCGCCGGCGACCAGTTCGCGCTTGAGCTCGACGCCGGCGACGAAGAAGAAGACCGCGAGCAGGCCGTCCGCCGCCCAGTGCTGGATCGAGAGGTCGAGGCCTAGCGCGGCAGGCCCGACATGGAAGTTGCGGACGGACTCGTAACTGTCGCTGATCGGAGTGTTGGCCCAGATCAGCGCCGCGATCGCGGCCAACAGGAGCAGCACGCCACCGACGGTCTCGGTGCGCAGCGCGTCCGCCACATATGTGCGCTCGGGCAGGGAGAGGCGTCCGAGGAACTTGCGAGCGGGGGGCGGGATGGACGCGGCCACGGGTGGAACCTCCGGTCGGTGGGCAGCATGAGGCGCATTGCCGACCAGGCTTCCCGGCACACCAGTGGAGTTCTTTGCGCTTTTCTGACGCTTTCACTCTACCGGGGGAGATGCAGGACGCATCCGGTGATCTTCCCCGTGCGTGCGGAAAGGGCACCCGGCGCAGGGAGCCGGATGCCCTTTCCGTAGGTGGTCCTGTTCCGGGTCAGTCCTCGCTGGAGGCGCTCGGCAGCTTGTTCTGGATCAGGTCCATCACCGAGGAGTCGGTGAGCGTGGTGACGTCACCCAGCTGCCTGTTCTCGGCTACGTCGCGCAGCAGTCGGCGCATGATTTTGCCTGAGCGGGTCTTGGGCAGCTCGGCCACCGGGAGGATCCGCTTGGGCTTGGCGATCGGGCCCAGCACGGTCCCGACGTGGTTGCGCAACTCGGTGACCAGGCTCTCCGACTCGGAGGCCGTTCCGCGCAGGATCACGAAGGCCACGATGGCCTGGCCGGTCGTCTCGTCGGCCGCGCCCACGACCGCCGCCTCGGCGACGGAGGGATGGGAGACGAGCGCCGACTCGACCTCGGTGGTCGAGATGTTGTGTCCGGACACCAGCATCACGTCGTCGACCCGGCCGAGCAGCCAGATGTCGCCGTCGTCGTCCTTCTTGGCCCCGTCGCCCGCGAAGTAGAGGGGGGGCCGGGGGGTGTTTTCCCCCAGAGAAGGCAGCCCTTGGAAGCGCGACCAGTAGGTGTCGATGAAGCGCTGGTCGTCGCCCCAGATCGTACGGAGCATGGACGGCCAGGGCTCGGTGAGGACCAGGTAGCCGCCGCCCCCGTCGGGGACCTCGTTGGCGTCGTCGTCGACGACGGTGGCGCTGATGCCGGGCAGTGCGCGTTGGGCGGATCCGGGCTTGGTGGCGGTGACGCCCGGCAGCGGCGAAATCATCATCGCGCCCGTCTCGGTCTGCCACCAGGTGTCCACGATCGGCGTCTTGTTGGCGCCGATGTGCTCGCGGTACCAGATCCAGGCCTCGGGGTTGATCGGCTCACCGACCGAGCCGAGCACGCGCAGCGAGGACAGGTCGAACTTGGCGGGGATGTCGTCGCCCCACTTCATGAACGTCCGGATCGCGGTCGGCGCGGTGTAGAGGATCGTGACGCCGTACTTCTGGACGATCTCCCAGAAGCGGCCCTGGTGCGGGGTGTCGGGCGTGCCCTCGTACATGACCTGGGTCGCGCCGTTGGCCAGCGGCCCGTAGACGATGTAGGTGTGGCCGGTCACCCAGCCGATGTCGGCCGTGCACCAGTAGACGTCGGTCTCCGGCTTGAGGTCGAAGACGGCGTTGTGGGTGTATGCGGCCTGGGTGAGGTAGCCGCCCGAGGTGTGCAGGATGCCCTTCGGCTTACCCGTCGTGCCCGAGGTGTAGAGGATGAACAGCGGGTGCTCGGCTTCGAATGCCTCGGGGGTGTGCTCCGCGGACTGGCGGGCGACGATCTCGTCCCACCACACGTCGCGGCTGTCGTCCCACGCGGTGTCCTGGCCTGTGCGGCGTACGACGAGAACGTGCTCCACCTGCGGGCACTTGGCCACGGCCTCGTCGATGGCGGGCTTGAGAGCGGAGGCCTTGCCGCGCCGGTACCCGCCGTCGGAGGTGATGACGAGCTTGGCGTCGGCGTCCTGGATGCGGGACGCGACGGCATCGGCGGAGAAACCGCCGAAGACGACGGAGTGCGCGGCCCCGACACGGGCGCAGGCCAGCATCGCCACGGCGGCCTCGGGGATCATCGGCATATAGACGGCGACACGGTCGCCCTTGCGTACGCCCAGCTCGGTGAGGGCGTTGGCGGCGCGCGCCACCTCGTCCTTCAGCTCGGCGTAGGTGATGGTGCGGGTGTCGCCGGGCTCGCCCTCGAAGTGGATGGCGACGCGGTCACCGTGGCCCGCCTCGACGTGCCGGTCCACGCAGTTGTACGCGACGTTGAGCCTGCCGTCTGCGAACCACTTCGCGAAGGGCGGGTTGGACCAGTCGAGTGTCTCGGTCGGCTCGGTGGCCCAGGTGAGCCGCCGCGCCTGCTCGGCCCAGAAGCCCAGCCGGTCCGCGTCGGCCTGCTCATACGCCTCCGCCGTGACGTTGGCGTCCGCGGCCAGCTCGGCAGGCGGCGCGAAGCGGCGCTCCTCCTTCAAGAGGTTGGCCAGGCTTTCGTTGCTCACGACATCTCCCATTCCCAGGGCGTCCGATGTGTCCCGTGCCTAGCTCATCAGTCCCGTGCCCGGGTGACAAGGGGCTACCGGAAATTGGTTTAGACCTCTGAGTCGCTGTGGGCGCTGTACGGACCCTTCCCGCAGGGTGGCGCGGGGAGGGTCCGTACGGTCTCACGGACGCGGGGGCGGACCGGTTCAGGCTCGCGCCGCTTGCAGCGAGTCCTCGGGGGAGCCGTCCGGTGAACCAGGCGTCTCCGAGGGGTCGACACGGTCGAAGACCTCGCCGCCATCGCCGGTACGAGCCCCGTCTTCCAGCAGGTACGCCTGTGCCTCGCCGACATGGAAGTACATGCCGTGCAGTTCGAGCGTGCCTTCGGCGAGCCGTCGCTGCACCGCCTCGTGTGAGCGCAGATGCTCCAACTGCTGGACCACATTGGTCAGACAGAGCTGCTCGGTCGCGTCGGCCGGCAGCCGCCCCGAGATCCGCGCCCAGGCGTGACGCCTGCTCTCCATCCGCTTCACGCTGGGCGCCCCGTGCCGAAGCCAGCGCCACAGCGGCGTCTGGGCCCCGCCCGGCGGCGTGTTGAGCAGCGCCTGCATCGCACCGCAACCGGAGTGCCCGCAGATGGTGATGGACTGCACGTTCAGCACGTCCACCGCGTACTCGATGGCCGCGGCGACCGAGTCGTCCGCGCTCTCCGCGCTGGGCAGCGGCACCAGATTGCCGACGTTTCTCACGGTGAAGAGATCGCCGGGGCCACTCGCCGTGATCATGCTGGTGACGAGCCGGGAGTCGGCGCAGGTGATGAACAACTGTGACGGCCGCTGGCCCTCACGGGCGAGCCGGGCGAGCTCGCCGCGGACCAACGGCGCCGTATTGCGCTGGAACGCGCTCAGCCCGGTGGCCAGTTGCCCCGCGCTGCCGCCTGCCCGGCCCGGCGTTTGGGATGGGGCGACGGCGTGGTCGTCGCAGTGGTGGTTGCGCCAGGGCGTCCACGGCCGGCAGCACGTGTCGGGAGCTGAGGCGGGGCCGGCGAACCGGTGACCGGAGCGCCCGGTCACCTCGACTCGGCCGCCCTGCGCGACATGGGCGTCCTGCCAGTCCTGGAGCGCTTCGTACGCCGCGTGGTCCATGAAGGAGCCGTCCAGCTCGACGAGCGCCGGGGCTCCGTGCGGCACATGGTTCAACGTGCGGCTCAGCCGGGGCACCGCCAGGAAGGTCAACTGACCGCGGACCCGGATGTGGTGGACGCCGTCCGCCGCTGTCTGCGCGGTGATCCTGGTCTTGGCGAGCCGGTGGAGCGAAACCGCCACCGCCACGGCGACCCCGATCGCCACCCCTTCGAGAACGCCGGCGAACACGACAGCCGCCATCGTCACCGCGTACACCAGCATCTCCCTGTGGCGCGTGACGGTCCTGAGGTGGCCGATGTTGACCATCTGGACGCCGACGAACATCACCAGTGCGGCGAGCGCCGCCAGCGGAATCAGGTCGAGGACCGGCACGAGTAGCAGGGCCGCGATCACGATCCACAGGCCGTGCAGCATCGTGGAGTGTCTGCTGATCCCTCCCGCCGCCACGTTCGCGGCGCTTCGGACGGCGACGCCGGTGACGGGCAGCCCGCCGAGCGCACCGGAGACGATGTTCGCCGCCCCCTGACCGGCCAGCTCCCGGTCGAGGTCGGCGCGAGCGACCCTGACCTTCGGCTCCTTGCGGGCCGACACCAGCTTGTCGACGGCGACCGCCGACAGCAGCGACTCGACACTCCCCACCAACATGACGGTGAGGACCGCGGCGAGGATTCCGAGGGCCGGACCCTCAGGCAGCTCCGGCAGGGCATGGCTGCGCCAGGACGGCAGGTCGACTCGCGGCAGGCTCAGCCCGGAGACGGTCGCGCCGGCCGTGGCCGCGGCCACGGCGGCGAGGGCGGCGGGAATCTTCCGTACGATCCGGCCCGCACGGCCCGGAACGCGCGGCCAGAGCATCAGGACGCCGACGGTGACCGCGCTGACGGAGAGCGCGACGGGGTGCAGGTCAGCCAACTGCGCGGGGAGAGCCAGCACGTTGAGCACGGCGGAGCTCTGCGGGGTCCCGCCCAGGACGATGTGGAGCTGGGCGAGGGCGATGGTGACGCCGATGCCGGCCAGCATGCCGTGCACGATCGCCGGGCTGACTGCCAGCGCGGAGCGGGCCACGCGAACTGCGGACAGAGCGAGTTGGGTCACGCCGGCTAGGACGGTGATGGCGCAGGTGGTGCGCCAGCCGTACCGCTGGATCAGGTCGGCCGTCACCACGGTCAGACCTGCGGCCGGCCCGCTGACCTGGAGCGGTGCGCCCCCGAACCGGCCGACGACGAGGCCGCCCACGGCCGCCGCGACCAAACCGGCCTGGAGGGGCGCCCCGGTGGCGAGCGCGATGCCCAGGGAGAGCGGCAGAGCGATCAGGAAGACGGCGATCGAGGCGGACAGATCCGCTCCCGCCACAGGGAGGCGGCGGCCGCCCGGCGGGCGGGCGGTGGGAGCGGCGGTGCGGGTGGGCTTGCGGACAGACATGTTCCCGTCTCCTCCGGGGCAGCGCGGTCGCGGAATGGGGGACGCGGCCGTGGGTCACGGCTTGCAGCGGCGGGATTCCCAACTCTCAGTAAATGGATAGTAATGGAGAGTAAAGAGCGAAGGGGTTAACCAGGTGCAAACAGGTCAATCTTTCACCCGTATCGGTGAATAAAGAATTCGAGCGGCTTGTCTCACCTTTGGTCCCGGCGGCGCATGCAAGGTTGGCCGCGCCGTGTCAGCACTTCACGCAGGAACCTGAGGGAAGAGGGTGGGCGGATGATGGCCGCCATGAAGAGGATCGCCTCCGGCGTCGCCGCCGTGACCCTGGCGGGCGTACTCGCCGCCTGCTCCGGCTCCTCCGGTCCGGGCGGCGCCGACGCCCCCGGCGCCAAGGAGGGCGCCCCGGGAGCGAAGAAGAACCCTCCCGCCGCTGCGCCCAAGAGCCCGATGCGCCTGATCGGCGACGGCTCGACGGCGTACACCGGAGAGCAGCCCAACGTACTCAAGCCCAAACGGCTGAAGGCAGGTCAGAAGCCGCCCCAGTTCGTGGTGTTCTCCTGGGACGGCGCGGGAGAGGACAGTCAGCGGCTCTTCTCCCACTTCCGCGAGGTCGGCAAGAAGTACGACGCGACGATGACGTACTTCCTCAGCGCCGTCTATCTGCTGCCGGAGGACAAGCGGCACCTGTACGACCCGCCGCAGCACTCGGCCGGCCGCTCCGACATCGGGTTCAACGATGTCGCTGGGATCAGTGACACCGTGGAGCAGCTGCGCGGGGCATGGCTGGACGGCAATGAGATCGGCACGCACTTCAACGGTCATTTCTGCGGCAAGGACGGTGGCGTCGGCACCTGGTCCACCGACGAGTGGAAGAGCGAGATCGCGCAGGCGAAGGCGTTCGTGCAGCGGTGGAAGACCAATGCGGGGCTGAAGAACGCCAAGCCGCTGCCCTTCGACTACGAGAAGGAGCTCGCCGGCGCGCGCACGCCCTGCCTGGAGGGGCAGCAGAACATGATGCGGGCCGGGCGGGACATGGGCTTCCGCTACGACTCCAGCGGGGTCGGCAAGCAGGTGTGGCCCAAGAAGACCGAGGGCATGTGGGACATTCCGCTTCAGCTGGTTCCGGTGCCGGGGCGGCAGTTCGAAACGCTTTCCATGGACTACAACTTCATGGTGAATCAGTCGGGGACGGTCAAGGGCGATCCCTCCCAGCACGAATACTGGGGCAACCAGATGCGCGACGGCCTGCTGCAGGCCTTCGACCGCTCGTACAACGGAAACCGCGCCCCGTTGATCATCGGCAATCACTTCGAATCCTGGAACGGCGGCACGTACATGCGCGCCATCGAGGAGACGATCAAGACGGTCTGCGTGCAGGACGAGGTGCGCTGCGTCTCCTTCAAGCAGCTGGTCGACTGGCTGGACGCGCAGGATCCCGAAGCACTGGACAAGATGCGCACCCTGGGCGTCGGACAGGCGCCGAAGGAGGGATGGGCGCCCTTCCTGGCACCCAAGCCTCCGCTCACCCCCAACCCCGCGCGGCCGTAGGCCGACCCCCCCAGCGCGGGCGCGGCATCGGGCGCGCCGGACGTACCGGCCGAGCGGCACTAGGTCCTGTCTGGAGTCCGAATCATGAGTTCGGTAGATCGCCTGCGCACAGGGGCTCGGTCTTGATAGGGCATCAGTCATGGCGCGAGGCGATCTCAACGACGAGCAGTGGACTCTGATCGAACCCCATCTCCCTATGGCTCAATGCCGGGAAGCTTGGCTTGATCATCTCGTGTGGCTGTCGGGCTCCGCGGTGGTCGGCGGGGTTGTGTCGAGTGGGATGATTTCGATCCCGTATCCGGTGATTTTTGTGCTGCGGCTGGCCGGCCCGGCGGGTTTCGAGGGGAAGATGGAGCTGGGGCGTTTCACGGTCCGGGGGCAGACCCGCAGGCGTCGCTCGGCCGATCGCAGGTTCGCCAGCAGCGACGTGGTCATCTCGGCGAGGTGGGTGCCGATCCGCGCCGTGGTGCGGATCACGGTGTCCCGGGCGACGGTCAGGGCGACAGTGAAGGAGAGCCGGTCGGCATCGAGCCCGTGGCCGGCGGCGGTGGAACTGATCGTGCGGCGGATCGCCTGGTGGGTGACGAGATACGCCCAGATCTCCTGGTTGACCAGCGCGGGTGTCTTCGATCTCAGGACGGCGCGTGCCCCGCGCTGAGTGATCTTCAAGTCCCGGAATTCGAGCTCGGATTCCCACCGCTGGGAATACAGTGCGGCCAGTTCACCGGCGGGGAAGGCCGCAGGGTCGAGCAAGGTGGTGATGAGCCGGTAGGGCTCATGGCGTCGTGACCCGTCGGCGGCCTCGATGACGACCACCATCTCGATCACCCGGATCCGTACCGACCGGGGCCGCCCCGCCAGGGCTTTCGTGATGTTCTTGTGCGCGTGCCGGGTCGCGAGCCAGGAGCCGTCGGGCAGGACCTCGTCGGGGACCAGCCGCACCGCCGCCGAGATCCGCCACAACAGATCCGCCCCGCCGGCGGCGGCATCGACCCACAGCAGCCAGCCCGGGAATCCCCGGTCGGCCAGGACCAGCATCCCGGGGCGCATCCGGTCCAGCAGGCGCCGTGTCAGGTCCTGCTCACAGACCCGGCGGATGTCGAACGCCACCCCGAGCAGCGCCCGGGTCCCGCACTCGATCAGCGCGACCAGGCGGACCTGGGGGAACGCGGCGATCCGCCGCTGATTGCGGGTCCGGCCGAACACCGCGTTCACCGCGGTGTCGGCGACCTCGAGAAACGTGCCGTCCACCGAGGCCAGCCGAAGCCCCCGCCAGAACACCCCCGGCATCGCGACCGTGCCGACCGGCCCGGCGATCCGCTCGAACAGTAACCGGAACGGCTCCGGGCCCAGCGTGACGCGGCGCTGCCGCAGCGCCGAGGAGGAGACCAGCTGGCCCCGCGCGGCCAGCCGCGCCGTCCCACCGGCCAGCTTCGACAGCACCGACCGGTAGCCGTCTCTCGGGAACAGCGTCAACGCGAGCACGAAGAACACACACGTCACCGCGCAGAGTTTGCCGTCACTACGCCGGTCCCCGCGGCCGGAAGCCGCCAGCACATCCGTGACCATCCGCCGTGTCACAACCTGGCGCAACACACCCAGCTGCCCCGTCTGTCCCGCGCTCGCACGCGACGACCCCTCTATGCCAGACTCCCCAGACAACGAAGCTCCTGTTCCGAACAAGTCGATCGTGGTAGATCGCTCGTTCTACAGGAGCTTCGCTGCATCCAGCGCCCGCACACGAGATGATCAAGCCAAGCTTCCCGGCATTGACCTACGGCTGAGGTCGGTCCTATCCCCGACCTGCGGAAACATTTCAATGCGGTGATGTGGCGATTCCGCACGGGCAGCCCTTGGCGCGACCTGCCGACCGAGTTCGGGCCCTGGCAGAGTGCGTACGACCGCTTCCGAATCTGGGCGAGGCAGGGCGTCTTCCAGTACCTGATGGAGGCGGTGATCGCTGAGGCCGCCGCCCGCGGCCAGACCGATATGGGTCTGGTCAGCGTGGACTCCGCGACCGCCCGGGCCCACCACCACGCTGCCGGGATGGCCCTGGACCCGGAACAGTTGGCGGCCCTGGAGGCTGCTGTCGAGTCCGAAAAGGGGGCGGCACAAAGGGACAAAAGCTGCAGGACGGACAGGTCGAGGACGAAGCACGCGCCGAGCGGCGACGGGTCCGCCGACGACACCGGGCCCGCTTGAAAGGCGCTGAACTGGGACGTTCCCGGGGCGGACTGACCAGCAAGATCCATGTGGCGGCCGACCGGCGGTGCCGCCCACTGGCCTTCGTGCTCACGCCCGGACAGGCCGGCGACAGCCCACAGTTCACCCCGGTGCTGGAGCGGGTCAAGATGCGCGGTCCCCTCGGGCGCCCCCGGACCAGGCCGGACGCCGTGGCTGCGGACAAGGCGTACTCATCTCGGCGCAACCGCCACTATCTGCGGCAACGCGGGATTCGGGCGGTGATCCCGGAGAAGGTCGACCAGGCCGCGAACCGCAAGAAGCGCGGCAGCGCCGGAGGTCGGCCGGTTTCCCACGACGCGGAGCTGTACAAGGAGCGCAATACCGTGGAGCGGTGCATCAACCGGCTGCGGAATTGGCGCGGCATCGCGTTCCGCTTCGACAAGACTCCAGAGAGCTACGAGGCCGGCCTGCATCTATGTGGTGCGATGCTCTGGCTCCGCAGCATCGCACCACATTCATGATTCGGACTCCAGACAGGACCTAGGTGTACTGACCCGTGAGGATGGGAACGCGGCCGGCACGTGCGGGAGGGTTGAGGGTCCGGCCGGTCAGGACGGCTGCGGGACCGGCAGTGTCTCACCAAGGACGAAGCCGGGGTCGACCTGGGCAGCCAGGTCGGTGCCCGTCTTCGCGTTCCCCCAGCTCTGCGCGTTCTTCAGGTGGAAGTGCACCATCTGGCGCGTGTAGCGCTCCCAGTCCCGCAGCGCGTACGAGTCCTCCGCTGCGTTCTGCAGGACCTGCAGGGCCAGGCGGTTGTCCGCCTCCAGCAGTTCGAACCGGGCCGGGCGGCTCTTCTCCATCGAGCGGACCCACGCGGACGCGCCGACCGTCACCAGGAGGTCGTCGCCCACCTCCTCGCGCAGGAAGTCGATGTCGTCCTGTCCCTGCACCTTGTTGCCGACGACCTTGAGCGATACGCCGTAGTCCCGCGCGTACTCCTTGTACTGGCGGTAGACGGACACTCCCTTGCGAGTCGGCTCCGCCACCAGGAAGGTCATGTCGAAGCGGGTGAACATGCCGGAGGCGAACGAGTCGGAGCCTGCCGTCATGTCTACGACGACGTACTCCTCCGGACCGTCGACCAGGTGGTTGAGGCACAGCTCGACCGCGCCGACCTTGGAGTGGTAGCAGGCGACGCCCAGATCGGACCCGGTGAACGGGCCCGTGGCCATCAGCCGGATCTCACCGTCGTCGAGGCGCACGGGGCGCGCGCACGCGTCGTACACCGGGTTGTCCTCGCTCACCCGCAACAGGCGTGAGCCTTCGCCGGGCGGTGTGGTCTTGATCATCGTCTCGGCGGACGCGATCCGGGGATTGGAGCCCCGCAGGTGGTCCTTGATGAGGGGAAGGTGTGCCCCCATGGCGGGCAGCTCGGCGGACTGGTCCTCGTCAAGACCGAGGGCGGCGCCCAGGTGCTGGTTGATATCGGCGTCCACGGCCAGGACCGGGGCTTCGTTGGCGGTGAGGTGGCGGATGAAGAGCGAGGACAGCGTCGTCTTGCCACTGCCGCCCTTTCCGACGAAAGCGATCTTCATGTTCACCAAGGGTAATCGCATGGATGCTCACGGTGTGCGCAGTGAGTGAAGAAGACCACTCCAAGGTGGGGCGCGCGCCCGGGGTGCGTAGGCTCGGCTTCCATGAGTACGACAGCTGATCCACTCGCGACGCTGGGCGCGCTTTCCGGCGTGCCCGAGGCCGTGGACTCCGTACGCAGGGCCGTGGACCGGGTCTATGGACATCGCGTCATGCGGCGCCGCAGCAACGAGATCACCGCGGAGGCGGCGCTGCGCGGAGCGCGCGGCTCCGCCGCCCTCTCCGGTGCGGACTGGGCGCTCGAAGAGGTGCGCCGGCGTACCGACTTCAGCATCGACGAAGAGTCCCGGACGCTCGGCGCGGCGCTGCGGCTGACGGCGGAAGCCGGTCAGCTGCTGTCCATCTGGCGCCAGTCGCCGCTGCGCGTGCTGGCCCGGCTGCATCTGGTCGCGGCGGGCGGGGCGGGTGAATCGGACGACCTGGTGGGCCGGCCCCGGCTCTCGGGCGAGCCGGTGGACGAGCCGCTGGTGGAGCTGCCTCTGCCGGATGCGGGCCAGGTCGCGGGCCGGCTGGAGGGACTCTCCGAGCTGATCATCGCCGGGGGCTCGGCCCCGGCTCTGGTCACGGCGGCAGTGGTGCACGGGGAACTGATGGCGCTGCGCCCCTTCGGGTCGCACAACGGTCTGGTCGCCCGCACCGCCGAGCGGATCGTCCTGATCGGCAGCGGGCTCGACCCCAAGTCGGTCTGTCCGGCCGAGGTCGGGCACGGTGAGCTGGGCCGCGCGGCGTACGTCGCTGCGCTGGACGGCTACGTCTCGGGAACACCGGAAGGCATGGTGGCCTGGATCGCGCACTGCGGGCGCGCGGTGGAGCTGGGGGCGAGGGAGTCGACGGCCCTGTGTGAGGCGCTGCAGCGCGGCGCCGCCTGACGGGCGTCGGCCGAAGGCTGCCGACCGGCCGGGCAAAGGGTTGCGGCGGTACCAGTGACTGGTACCGCCGCTGGCATGTCGGCCGAGTTACCAAGCGTCCTCGAAATGTGCCCATCAGGCCGGGAACTTTGCCCGTTACCTGGTGCGGCTGGCCCGTAATCGACGGGTCGACGTCGCGTGGGTGCTCAACTTCCATGCTCGGTCCGTGGGGCCTTCTTGCGTGAAAGGTGATCCTCTCGGATGTCCCTGGTCTCGCGGGCCGTGACTCCTTTGTACTACCGCGGTAGAGGAAGCGAAACCCCTGGACCCACTTATTTACTTTTGCTCTCAAATGCGGGCAAAGTTTTCGCATGGCCGGCGGACGCGTCGGCCCGGCCTGCGGCTGACGTACCAGACCAGGCCCGCGGTGGCTGCGGCCGCTCCGACCGCTGCTGCGGCGACGAGCGCGGGACGGGGCGGCATCGAGAACGCCGGCAGTCGCTGCTTGAGGCGCACGGGCCGGTTGAACACAAGAATCGGCCATGCGCGGGCGACAGCCTCGCGGCGCAGCGCCCGGTCCGGATTCACCGCGTAGGGGTTGCCGACCGACTCGAGCATGGGCACATCGGTGGCTGAGTCGCTGTACGCGAAGCAGCGCGTCAGGTCGTACCCCTCCGATGCGGCGAGTTCCTTGATCGCCTCGGCCTTGGTGGGGCCGTAGGCGTAGTACTCGACCTGGCCCGTGAAGCAGCCGTCGTCGCCGACCACCATCCGCGTCGCCACGACGCGGTCGGCACCCAGCAACTCACCGATCGGCTCGACCACCTCCGCGCCGGACGTGGAGACGATCACGACGTCACGTCCGGCGGTGTGATGCTCCTCGATGAGCGACGCCGCCTCGTCGTAGATGATCGGGTCGATGAGGTCGTGCAGGGTCTCGGCGACGATTTCCCGCACCTGCTGGACGTTCCAGCCCTTGCAGAGGGCGGAGAGGTATTCGCGCATCCGCTCCATCTGATCGTGGTCCGCCCTGCCGGCGAGGAACACGAACTGGGCGTAGGCGGTACGGAGAGCAGCTCTGCGGCTGATCAGTCCGCCTTGGTAGAAGGACTTGCTGAAGGTCAGCGTGCTCGACTTCGCAATGATGGTCTTGTCGAGGTCGAAGAAGGCGGCTGTTCGCGGCAAGGAGTGGTTTTCCACGAGGCGAGCATAGGCGCCCACCATTCGGCGTATGCTGCGGCGCGTGGGTTTGCCTGAGAAGGCTATCGGGTACACCATGGAAGTCACGGATCGTTCGCGACCGTGCTACCCCGGTCCGACTCCTCCCCCCCCGAGTCGGCCGTGGAGACGACCCCCGTTCTCCCCCCCGACGGGGGTCGTCGCATGTCCGGACGCGTTTTTGCCCTCCGGCTCTGATCATTTCGCCCCCTCGTGACCTGCGTCGGCGGATGCTCCTTGCTCAGTAGACGCGTCACGCTGTGTAGTTGTTCCGCCGCTCTCCGGAAGTCACCGGAATAAGTGAGCGGGATATTCACAACCCGTCGGTTGTCCCCAGTTTTTCAGCAAGATCCACACGATTTCTCGGATCCCCGCACGGTGATTCCCGTCAGCGAAGTTCGCGGACGCAGGAATCGCAGGGAGAGGGGGCACAGATCGTGGCTGGATCCATCACACCCGATCGACTGCCGGCCGCCGAAGCACGGCAGGGCAAACCGCTGATCGTCACCGAGGACGTCGACCTGCTCGACGATCTGCTGCGGCTGTGCGCCGCGGCGGGCGCCGAGCCGGAGGTCCACCATGCGCTGCCCGAGCGCAGCGGCAGCTGGGAGAGTGCTCCGCTGATCCTGGTCGGTGACGACGCTGCCGACCGGGTCCACGGTGCGCTTCTGGGGCTGGGCGGCGTGCGCAGACGCGGCGTGATGCTCGTGGGCAAGGATCAGGACGACCCGGATGTCTGGCGGCGCGCGGTCGAGATCGGCGCCGACCACGTGCTGCGGCTGCCCGACGCGGAGAGCTGGCTCGTCGAGCGCATCGCCGACGTGGCGGAGGGCGTGGGGCGCCAGGCCCTGACGGTGGGGGTCATCGGCGGGCGGGGCGGGGCCGGCGCTTCGACGCTGGCGTGCGCACTCGCGGTGTCAGCGGCCCGGGCCGGCCGGCACACGATGCTGATCGACGGTGATCCGCTGGGCGGCGGTCTCGACGTACTGCTTGGTGGAGAAGCGGCGGAGGGCATGCGGTGGCCGGATTTCGCCGCGTCCCGGGGGCGGGTCGGCAGCGGCGCCCTGGAGGAGTCGCTGCCGGAACTGCACGCGCTGCGGGTACTGAGCTGGGACCGGGGCGATCGCGTCGTGATCCCGCCCGAAGCAATGCGCGCGGTCCTGGGCGCCGCACGCCGACGGGGCGGGATCGTGGTCGTCGATCTGCCGCGCCGGGTCGACGAGACCGTGGCGGAGGCGCTGACTCAGCTGGACCTGGGGTTGCTGGTGGTCCCGGCGGAGCTGCGGGCCGTAGCGGCGGCAAGCCGGGTTGCGTCTACGGCCGGCATGCTGCTGCGGGACCTGCGTGCGGTGGTGCGCGGTCCGTACGCCACCGGACTCGATGTGGAGTCAGTGGCCCACCTGCTCGGGCTGCCGCTGGCCGGCGAACTACCAGTGGAGTCCGGGCTGCTGGATGCGCAGGCAAGTGGCACACCACCGGGTGGCAGCGCGCGCGGTCCGCTGGGCCGCTTCTGCGCGGCTTTCTGGGAGCAGGCCCTCGCCGGGAGCGGCGTCTCATGAGCGCCGGAATGCTGGACGCGGTACGCCGCCGCCTCGCCGAGAGCGGGGCGGAGCCGACACCGGCCAGGGTGGCCGCCGCGCTGCGCGCCCAGGGGCGGCTGCTGGGGGATGCGGAAGTGCTGGGTGTGGCGCAGGAGTTGCGCTGCGAGCTGGTGGGAACCGGGACGCTGGAGCCGCTGCTGGCCGATTCGTCGGTGACGGACGTGCTGGTGTCCGCTCCCGATCGAGTGTGGGTGGACCGGGGCGTCGGCCTCGAACTCACCGGGGTCTGTTTCACCGACGCTGCGGCGGTGCGCAGACTCGCGCAGCGGCTCGCGGCGGTGGCCGGGCGACGACTGGACGACGCGCGGCCGTGGGTGGACGCCCGGCTGCCCGACGGCACGCGCATGCACGCGGTTCTGCCTCCCGTATCGGTGGGATCGACGTGCCTGTCACTGCGGGTGGTGCGGCCGAAGGCGTTCACGCTGGTGGAGCTGGTCGATGCGGGGACATTGCCGCCGGGCGGTGACCGGGTCCTGCGGGCCCTGATCGACGCCCGGCTGTCGTACCTGATCAGTGGCGGTACGGGCACCGGCAAGACCACGCTCTTGTCGACCTTGCTAGGTCTCGTCGGGCCGGGGGAGCGGATCGTGCTGGCCGAGGACTCGGCCGAGTTGCGGCCGGACCATCCGCATGTGGTGCGACTTGAGTCGCGGCCCGCGAACCAGGAGGGCGCGGGACAGGTCACGATCCAGGACCTGGTGCGGCAGGCCCTGCGCATGCGGCCCGACCGGCTGGTGGTCGGCGAGGTGCGCGGGGCGGAGGTCACGGAGCTCCTGGCTGCGCTGAATACCGGGCACGAAGGAGGCTGCGGGACCGTGCACGCCAATGCGGCGGTCGATGTTCCCGCCCGCCTCGAGGCACTTGGAGCGGCCGCGGGCCTCGACCGGGCGGCGCTGCACAGCCAGTTGGCCGCGGCCCTCGCGGTGGTGGTCCACCTCGTGCGGGACCGGGGCGGGCGGCGGCGGGTCGCCGAAGTGCACGTGCTGGAGCGGGACGCGGCGGGGCTCGTGGTGACAGTACCGGCGCTGCGGTGGGGCGAAGACGCCTTCACGTACGAGCGGGGCTGGGGCCGGTTGCGGGCGCTGCTCGGGGGTGGGCTGTGACCGGGGCCGGGCCGGTGTACGCGGCGGCGCTCTGCGCCGGGGCAGCGGCGTGGCTGCTGGCCGGGCGGGACCGGGATCTGAGGCGGGCGCGGCTGATGCTCGTCGGCGGGGCGGCGGATCCCGGCCGGCCGACAGAGCTGTGGCATCGGCTGATGGCGGTGGCACGGGACCGGTTGCGCCGGGAGTGGCTCTGCGTTCCGGTGGCGGCGGTCGGGGCGGCGCTGGGCGAGTCGGTGCTGCCTCTGGTGGCGGGCGTGGTGGCGGTGCCACTGGTGGGGCGGCGGCTGCGGGCCGGGGAGTTGCGGCGGGAGCGGGAGCGGCGGGCGGACGAGGTCATCGCGTTGTGCGGGGCGGTTGCGGGTGAGCTGCGGGCCGGGAGGGAACCGGGGCAGGCGCTGTTCGCCGCGGTTGGGGGCACCGGTGGTCTCGGTGGCGCGGAGGCTGACGTGATGGCTGCGGCGCGGTTCGGCGGGGACGTGCCTCAGGCGCTGCGAAGGGCGGCGCGGGAGCCGGGGGCTGACGGGCTTGTGGGCGTCGCGGCCTGCTGGCGGGTCGCGGTGGACGGCGGGGCCGGCCTTGCGCGGGGGCTCGACCGGCTGGAAGGCGCGTTGCAGGCGGAACGGGATCAACGCAAGGACCTCCGAGCCCAGTTGGCCGGGGCCTGGGCGACTGTGGCGCTCCTCGCTCTTCTGCCGCTGGCGGGACTGCTGATCGGCAGTGCGCTGGGGGCGGCCCCGCTGAGAGTGCTGCTGCACACACCGGCCGGGATCGGGTGCCTGCTGGCCGGTGGGCTGTTGGAGACAGCGGGCCTGATGTGGGCCCGGCGGATCGTACGGAAGGGGGAGGGCGGATGAGCGGGGAATTCGTCCACAGGCTGGGGGTGGTGGTGGCTTTCGCGGCCGCCGCGGCCTGGCTGGTGCTCACGCTCGGGGCGCGGCGCCACGAGCGACAGGCGCGCAAACGGCTCGCCGCTTTGCTCGCCGCCAGGACGGCGGGTGCCGGGGAGGGCGGCTTCGGGCGGCGGTGGCGGCGGCCCGAGTGGGTGGCGCCGCGGGTGCGGCGTTGGGTTCCGCCGCTGGTGGCTGCCGCAACCGGTTATGTGCTGGTGGGCGGGGTGGTCGGCGGCGCGGTCGGGGCGCTCGTGGGATACGGGACGGTGCGGTGGCAGCGCCGGCGCAGGCCGCGCGAGGAAGACCCGCCCGACACTCGGCGGCTGCCGCTGGCCGCAGATCTCCTCGCGGCCTGCATTTCCGCCGGCGCCGGGCCACGGGAGGCGGCGGAGGCCGTCGGGGAGTCGCTCGGCGGGCCGGTCGGCGAACGGCTGGCGCGGGTGGCGGCCGAGTTGCGGCTCGGGGGCGAACCCGCCCAGGCATGGGGCCGGCTGGGGACGATACCGGGCGCCGGAGGGCTGGCCCGCTGCCTGGAACGGGCGGGCGCCACCGGGGCTCCTGCGGCCGAGCCGGTGTCGCGGTTGGCCGAAGGCCTTCGTGCGCAGAGGGCGCGGGAGGCCGCGGCCCGGGCCCAGCGGGCGGGCGTACTGATGGTCGGCCCGGTCGGACTGTGCTTTCTGCCGGCCTTCCTGGTGGTCGGTGTGGTGCCCGTGGTCATCGGACTGGCAAGCGGACTGATGAGCAGCAACTAACCCTGGAGGAAGCGATGTTGACAAAGGTGTGGACAAGTATGTGGACAGGGATGCGGGCATGGACGCGAGGTGCGGCGCGCAGGCTCGGCAACAGGGTGGCCGGCGGCGCGGACGCCGGAATGACGACGTCCGAGTACGCCATGGGGACGATCGCGGCCTGCGCCTTCGCCGCCGTGCTCTACAAGGTCGTCACGAGCGACATGGTCTCGTCAGCCCTGGAGTCGGCCGTGGGGAAGGCGCTCAATGGAGCCTTCTGAAAGCGGTCGGCGTGGATCGGCAGGCCGTGCTGTGGCCGGCCGGGCCGGCCCGCAGTGTGAACGGCGGCCCGAGTACGACGGGGGATATGTGACGGCGGAGGCGGCCGTCGTGGTGCCGGCGCTGGTTCTGCTGACGCTGGCGCTGGTCTGGGCGCTTCTGGCGATGTCAGCGCAGATTCAGTGTGTGGACGCGGCGAGGGCGGGGGCCAGGGCGGCAGCGAGACAGGAGACCGAGGGCGCCTCGGTTGCCGCGGCCCGGCAGACGGCGCCGCGCGGGGCGCAGGTCACCATCGGCAGGGAGGGCGACCTGGTACGGGTTGCCGTCCAGGCACCTGCCCCGGGGCTCGGGGTGCTGTCCCTCACGCTGCGGGCCGAAGCGGTGGCGCTGGCGGAGGAATCAGTGGGGGCGGCGCCATGATGGGCGGGAGGAGTTTCGGCGGCGGGGACCGGGGATCGGCCACGGTGTGGGCTGTCGCGGCGGTTGCCGTGCTGAGTGTGGTCTTCGGCGGCGCGCTGGCGGTGGGGCAGGCAGTGGTGGCCAAGCACCGGGCGGCAGGCGCGGCGGATCTGGCGGCCCTCGCCGCCGCTGAGCACTGGATGCGGGGAAAGGCCACCGCCTGCGCTGAAGCGGCGGAGGTGGCCGGAGCTCAGGGTGCGCGTCTCGTGAGCTGCGCGGTCTACGGGGAGATCTCCGACGTCGCTGCCGAGGCCCGCGCGGGCCCTTACAGCGTGGCTGTGAGGGCCAGGGCGGGGCCGGCGGGCCCCGTGGCTGCCGGGCTCACTCCGCGGCCTTCTCCGTGGCAGCAGGAGCCTGCCGGCTCTCCGGGGCCGTCAGACCCTCAGGGTCGGCAGGGTCGGCAGAGTCGGCTGGGTCGCCCGGATCGTCGGGGGCTCCCTTGAGGAGGGCCGTGAGGAGGCGGACGGCGGCACGTTTGTCGAGCGGTTCGTTGCCGTTGCCGCACTTGGGCGACTGGATACAGGACGGGCAGCCCGCGTCGCACGCGCAGGAGGCGATCGCGTCGCGGGTTGCCGCTAGCCACCCACGGGCGGTGTGGAAGGCCCGCTCGGCGAAACCGGCGCCGCCGGGGTGACCGTCGTACACGAACACCGTGGGCAGCAGGGTGTCCGGGTGGAGCGGGACCGACACGCCGCCGATGTCCCAGCGGTCGCAGGTGGCGAAGAGCGGTAGCAGGCCGATCGAGGCGTGCTCGGCGGCGTGCAGGGCGCCGGCCAGCTGCTCCGGGTCGATGCGGGCGGCGTCGAGCTGGTCCTCGGTGACCGTCCACCACACGGCGCGGGTGCGCAGCGTTCGGGGAGGGAGGTCGAGCTTGGTCTCACCGAGCACTTCGCCGGTGATGAGTTTGCGACGGAGGAAGGAGACGACCTGGTTGGTGACCTCGACCGAGCCGAAGCACAGGCGGCCCTCGCCCCAGGGAATCTCGGTGTCGGTCTCCAGGACGGAGATGGCGGTGGTATCCCGGGCGGTGGTGGAGTACGGCGGGTTGGCCTCCTCCACCAGAGCCACAGCGCCGTGCGGGTCGTCCAGGTCCAGGTGCTTCACCAGGTACGTCCGGCCCTGGTGGAGGTGTACGGCCCCGTCATGGACGGAGGTGTGGGCGGCGGACGCGTCGACCGTGCCCAGCAGACGGCCCGTCGCGGCCTCGACGATCTGCACGGGGCGGCCGCCTTCGCCGCGGATGTCGGTCAGGTCGGCGGCCCGCTCCCGGCGGGTCCAGTACCAGGACCTCCCCCGGCGGCGCAGCAGGCCGGCCGCCTCCAGCTGGGGCAGCAGCTCGGCGGCGGCGGGCCCGAACAGTTCCAGGTCGGCGTCGGTGAGAGGGCTCTCGGCGGCGGCGGCGCACAGATGGGGGGCGAGGACGTACGGATTGGCGGGGTCGAGGACGGTCGACTCCACCGGTTGGCGGAACACCGCGTCGGGATGGTGGACGAGATACGTGTCCAGGGGGTCGTCGCGGGCCACGAGGATCGCGAGCGCGCCCTCGCCCGACCTGCCGGCCCGCCCCGCCTGCTGCCACAGGGAGGCGCGAGTGCCGGGAAAACCGGCGATGAGAACGGCGTCGAGGCCCGACACGTCGATGCCCAGTTCGAGTGCGGTCGTCGCAGCCAGGCCGAGGAGCTCGCCGGAGTGCAGGGCACGTTCCAGGGCGCGGCGTTCCTCGGGCAGGTACCCGCCGCGGTAGGCGGCGACCCGCCGGGGGAGCGAGCGGTCCACGGCGGCCAGGCGTTCCTGCGCGATGAGGGCGATCAGCTCGGCGCCGCGCCGGGAGCGAACGAAGGCGACCGACCTGACGCCCTGCACGGCCAGGTCGGTGAGGAGGTCGGCGGTCTCTGCGATGGCGGTGCGGCGTACCGGCGCTCCCTTCTCGCCGTGCAGTTCGGTCAGGGGCGGCTCCCAGAGGGCGAAGACCAGTTCGCCGCGCGGGGACGCGTCGTCGGCGACCCCCCGGACGGGCAGCCCCGTGAGACGGCCCGCAGCGAGTGCCGGCTGCGCCGCGGTGGCGGAGGCGAGGAGGAAGACGGGGTGCGAGCCGTACCGGGCGCACAGGCGACGTAGCCGGCGGAGCACCTGGGCGACATGTGAGCCGAACACGCCGCGATAGGTGTGGCACTCGTCGATGACCACGTAGCGAAGAGCGCGGAGGAAGGAGGCCCAGCGGGGGTGGGAGGGAAGGATTCCGCGGTGCAGCATGTCTGGATTGGTGAGGACGTAGTTGGCGTACTGACGTACCCATTCGCGCTCTTCGACCGGGGTGTCGCCGTCGTAGAGCGCGGGCCTGACCGCATGGCCCAGCGGCCCGGCCAGGGCCTGCACACCGCGGCGTTGGTCGGCGGCCAGCGCCTTGGTGGGGGCCAGGTAGAGCGCGGTCGTGCCGCGGCCGTTCGCGGCCTCGGAACCGTCGAGGAGAGCGGTGAGAACGGGAGCGAGGTAGGCGAGGGACTTGCCGGACGCCGTTCCGGTGGCGACGACGACGGACTCGCCATCCAGGGCATGCTCCGCCACCTGCGCCTGGTGGGTCCACGGATGGGCGATCCCGGCCGCCTGGATTGCCGAGATCACTTCGCTGCGGATGCGGTCGGGCCAGACTGCATGGGAACCCGCACGCGGGGGCAGGTGCTCCGTATGAGTGATGCGCGAGGACCGGCTCTCCCCTGCGGCGAGCCGGTGAAGGACCGCACCGGGAGAGGGGCGCGCACCCGCGTTCCCCGGTGGTCGACTGGGACCCTGATTCTTGGCCATCGGCACCGAGTGTGTCACTGGCGTGACGGACAATGGTCCCAAGGCGTCGTGCATGCCTGCTGGTAAGTGATTGAATGCCATCGCGGCTGGCGTTCCGTCCTCTGGCTCCGCCGGGGAGACCTCAGGGGGGCGGCCGCTCGATAGCAAGGTGCTGGAGGATCCGTGGACCTGTCCCTGTCGACTCGCAATGTGTCCGGACCTGGTGGTGACCGTACGGTCGTCATGGTCGGTGGCGAGATTGATGTGTATACCGCGCCCAAGCTGCGCGAGCAATTGGTCGAGTTGGTGAACGACGGAAGTTTTCACCTGGTGGTCGACATGGAGGCCGTGGACTTCCTCGACTCCACCGGGCTCGGCGTGCTCGTGGGCGGACTCAAGCGTGTCCGGGCCCATGAGGGCTCGCTGCGACTGGTCTGCACCCAGGAGCGCATTCTCAAGATCTTCCGAATCACCGGACTGACCAAGGTGTCCCCATTCACACCTCGGTCGACGAAGCCGTCGCGGCCACCGACTGACGGCTTCCGGGACACTGGAAGAAGGAGAGCAGGGGACCGGGCTGCCTGCCCGGGCCCCTGAGAAGCACGCTCGTACGTCCGAGGGGGACGCCATGCCCACCGTTGAACTCCGCTTCAGCGCTCAGCCCGAACACGTCAGGACGGCCCGTCTGGTGGCGGCCGCCGTGGCGCGCAGGGCCGGGGTGGACGAGGCCGTGCTGGACGAAGTCCGGCTCGCGGTCGGCGAGGCGTGTACCCGTGCGGTGGGACTCCACCGCAGCAACGGCATCGCGGCTCCCGTCCGGGTCGCTCTGACCGAGGAGGAGAAAACTTTCTCCATCGAGGTCGGGGACGAGGTGCCTGGCTCGGGCAGTTCGGCCGGTTTGGTTCCCGGGGTGCGTGGCACCTCGGGGCCCGGGTCCGGACCTGGCGCCGGCTCCGAAGCTCTCGGCTCGGACTCCGAAGCGGATTCCGACGGCGAGGACGAGATGGGGCTGGCGGTCATCAGCGGTCTGGTCGACGATGTCGAGGTCATTACCGGCGAGTTCGGCGGAGTGATCCGCATGAGCTGGCCGACGACACCTGCGCCGTCGATTCCCTGATCGTTGTCGGCCCCGATGGGTCGGAACTACATGAAAGGCCCTGCTGACAGGGCCTTTCGCATTTCCTTTGATCTTTTTCGAGATCGTTTCGCGAGTACAGACGCGTTCGCCCCCTTGCGATTCCTGGCGGCGTTTCACGGATTTGATCTCTATCGGATGCGATACGAAGGTCAATTCGGTTCACCGCGCTCTGTTTTGATCTGGTTCCACTCCCTACAATCCGTCCACATCTTGAGCTCTGAGCGTCAAGGAGGACGAATGGCAGGGCTGTTCACATCGCATCAGCTTGACCACCCCGCAACTCTCGCGGCCGCTGAACTCACCGACGGGAACCGGCTCATCGTGATCGCCGTCGCCGTGGTGGCGCTGGCGGCTCTGGTCGTCGCCCAGCTGATGGTGCGGCAGGTCCTCGCGGCCGGCGAGGGAACCGAAAAGATGAAGGAGATCGCGGCAGCGGTGCAGGAAGGCGCGAATGCCTATCTTGCCCGGCAGCTGCGCACCCTCGGTATTTTCGCCGTCTTGGTGTTCTTCCTGCTTCTCCTCCTGCCGGCCGAAAACTGGTCGCAGCGAGCCGGCCGCTCGGTGTTCTTCCTGGTCGGCGCTCTTTTCTCAGCGGCGACCGGATACATCGGCATGCGTCTCGCCGTGCGCAGCAATGTGCGCGTGGCCGCCGCAGCGCGTGAAGCCACTACCGTCGACGGCGGTCCGGAAAAGGATCTGACGGCCGTCGCCCACAAAGCAATGAAGATCGCTTTTCGAACCGGTGGCGTGGTCGGCATGTTCACGGTCGGGCTGGGTCTGCTCGGTGCGTCCTGTGTCGTTCTCGTCTACGCCGCCGACGCCCCCAAAGTGCTGGAGGGCTTCGGCCTCGGCGCCGCGCTCATCGCCATGTTCATGCGGGTCGGCGGCGGCATCTTCACCAAGGCCGCCGACGTCGGCGCCGACCTCGTCGGCAAGGTCGAGCAGGGCATCCCGGAGGACGACCCGCGCAATGCCGCCACCATCGCCGACAACGTGGGCGACAACGTCGGCGACTGCGCGGGCATGGCTGCGGATCTCTTCGAGTCGTACGCCGTGACCCTCGTCGCCGCGCTCATCCTCGGCAAGGTCGCCTTCGGCGACGCCGGGCTGGCCTTCCCGCTGATCGTCCCGGCGATCGGCGTGGTCACCGCGATGATCGGCATCTTCGCGGTCGCCCCGCGGCGCGCCGACCGCAGCGGAATGACTGCCATCAACCGCGGATTCTTCATCTCGGCAGCGATCTCCCTGGTCCTGGTGGCCGTGGCGGTCTTCGCCTACCTGCCGTCCTCGTACGCCGACCTGGACGGCGTCACCGACGCCGTCGTCAAGGCTCAGAGCGGCGACCCGCGGGTACTGGCGCTGGTCGCCGTCGCCATCGGCATCGTTCTGGCCGCCCTCATCCAGCAGCTGACGGGGTACTTCACCGAGACCACCAGGCGCCCCGTCAGGGACATCGGCAAGTCCTCACTGACCGGACCCGCCACCGTTGTCCTCGCCGGCATCTCGATCGGCCTGGAGTCCGCCGTCTACACGGCGTTGCTGATCGGCCTCGGCGTCTACGGCGCGTTCCTGCTGGGCGGTACGTCGGTGATCCTCGCTCTCTTCGCGGTCGCCCTCGCCGGCACCGGTCTGCTCACCACCGTCGGGGTCATCGTCGCCATGGACACCTTCGGGCCCGTCTCCGACAACGCCCAGGGCATCGCCGAGATGTCCGGCGACGTCGAGGGTGCGGGAGCACAGGTCCTCACCGATCTGGACGCCGTCGGAAACACCACCAAGGCCATCACCAAGGGCATCGCCATCGCCACCGCGGTCCTCGCGGCGGCGGCGCTCTTCGGCTCGTACAAGGACGCCATCGCGACCGCACGCGACGAGGTGGGCGCCAAAGTCGGCGAGCTGGGGCTCCAGATGGACATCTCGCAGCCCAACAACCTGGTCGGGCTGATGCTGGGCTCCGCGGTCGTCTTCCTCTTCTCGGGGCTGGCGATCAACGCGGTGTCCCGTTCGGCGGGCGCGGTGGTCTACGAAGTGCGGCGGCAGTTCCGCGAGCATCCCGGGATCATGAACTACACGGAGAAGCCCGAGTACGGCCGGGTCGTCGACATCTGCACCAAGGACGCGCTGCGCGAGCTGATCACCCCCGGTCTGCTCGCGGTGCTCACGCCGATCGCCGTGGGCTTCTCGCTCGGAGTCGGCGCACTCGGCGCGTTCCTCGCGGGCGCCATCGGCACCGGCACGCTGATGGCCGTCTTCCTCGCCAACTCCGGTGGCGCGTGGGACAACGCCAAGAAACTGGTCGAGGACGGCCATTACGGCGGCAAGGGCAGCGAGGCGCATGCGGCGACCGTCATCGGAGACACGGTCGGCGACCCCTTCAAGGACACTGCCGGCCCCGCGATCAACCCACTGCTGAAGGTGATGAACCTGGTCGCGCTGCTCATCGCCCCCGCGGTGGTGCAGTTCAGTTACGGCGCCGATGCCAGCGCCGGCGTCCGGGCGGTCGTGGCAACCCTGGCCATCGGCGTCATCGTCGGGGCGGTGTACGTCTCCAAGCGGCGCGGCATCGCCATGGGTGACGAAGGCAACTCCGGAGCGGGCGACGCCGGCCGCATGGCGGGTCCTGCGGACCCACCGGCCGTGTCCGGGGCAGCTACGTAACGCCTGATCATCGAGTCGGCGGGCGCCATGTTCTGACGTGGCGTCCGTCCTCTCGCGGCCCGACGGCAGGCGCGTGGTGAGGTGTCTCTCCCTTGGTGCAAATGGCTTCAATGGCCCATGAACTGGACGTACGGCATGCGGTTGTCGCCCACTTGGCGTGTATGTTCCGGGGCCGAGAGCCTTGGAAGGGACCAATCCGGTGAACAAGAAGTTTGCGGCCGCGCTGTCCGGCGGCGCGGTACTGGTAATGGCGCTGTCCGGGTGCAGCGGCGACGACAACAGTGACGACAAGGTCAACGACTGGGCGAAGACGGTCTGCGACCAGGTGCAGCCCCAGCTGAAGAAGATCTCGGACGCCAACACCTCGATTCAGAAGCAGACCGCTGACAACAGCAAGCCCGCCGACGTCCAGGAGACGGACTCCGTGGCCTTCCAGCAGATCTCGGACGCCTACAAGGCGATGGGCAGCGCCGTGGACAAGGCGGGCGCTCCGCCGGTCGACGACGGCCAGAAGACCCAGCCGGAAGCGGTCAAGGAGCTGAACGCCTCCTCCGCGTCGTACGCCGATCTCAAGGAGCAGATCGACGCCCTCGACACCAAGGACCAGGCCAAGTTCGCGGATGGCCTCAAGGGCGTCGCGGACGAGCTGAGCAAGATCAGCAAGAGCGGCGACCAGGCGCTCCAAAAGCTTCAGTCCGGCGATGTGGGGCAGGCCATGGCCAAGCAGCCCGGCTGCCAGAAGCCGGGCGCATCGACCTCGGCATCGGCCCCGGCGAAGGCCTGACCCGGCGCGCCCACTCGGCCCACAGGTCGCCGCTCGGCCCCGGTTCCCCAGTAGGGGCCGGGCCGCGCGGCGTTGGCCGGTGAGAGCTTTTGTCAGTGGGAGCGGTGACAATGGCGAGGTGAGTACGACCAGCCTCCCCGCGCCCGAAAGCTCCGCCCGCCTCCGCGAAGCGCTTCTCGCGGCCGACTTCACCGCCGACGGGCTGCTCGACCTGCTCGGCGCGCCCGCGTACGCCGCCCTCGCCCGCAGTGAGACGGTGCCCGCGCTGAGAGCGACCCGTGGGGACAGTCCGCTCGAGACGCTCGTGCGGCTCTTCCTGCTCCAGCAGGCCGTGCCGGTCGCCCGCGCCGGCGCCGCCCTCCCCCTGGAGCGCTGCCTGGCGGACGGCTGGCTGGTGCGCGAAGAGGGGGCCGGAGGAGACGCACTGACCGGCAGCGTACGGGCGACGGTGGACGTACGGCCCTACGGCGGCGACGCCGGCCAGGACTGGTTCATCGTCTCCGACCTCGGCCGGGCGGTCGGCGGTGCGGGCGGCGCGGGCAGCCGGGACGGGGGTGTGGTTCTCGGCGTGGGCGGCGCGTCCACGACGCTGGCCGGCATCACCGTGCGTACGCCGGTCTCCAGGGCCCTCGACCTCGGCACCGGGTCCGGCATCCAGGCGCTGCACGCGGCGCAGCAGGCCGTCCGGGTGACCGCCACCGACCTCAATCCGCGCGCCCTGCACTTCACCCGGCTCACCCTCGGGCTCTCCGGCGCGCCCGACGCCGACCTGCGCGAAGGCTCGCTCTACGACCCGGTCGGGGCGGACACCTACGACCTGATCGTCTCCAACCCGCCGTTCGTCATCTCGCCGGGTGCGCGGCTGACCTACCGCGACGGCGGGATGGGCGGGGACGATCTGTGTCGCACGCTCGTTCAGGGAGCGGGGGAGCGGTTGAACGAAGGGGGATACGCCCAGTTCCTGGCCAACTGGCAGCATGTGGACGGTGAGGAGTGGCAGGAGCGGCTGCGTTCCTGGGTGCCGGCCGGCTGCGACGCGTGGATCGTGCAGCGCGAGGTGCAGGACATCACGCAGTACGCCGAACTGTGGCTGCGTGACGGCGGCGACCACCGCACCGACCCCGCGCAGTACGCCGCGCGCTACGACGCATGGCTCGACGAGTTCGACGCCCGCAAGACCAGGGCCGTGGGATTCGGTTGGATCACGTTGCGCAAGTCCGAAAGCGCGCACCCGTCGATCACTGTCGAAGAGTGGCCGCACCCCGTCGAACAGCCCCTCGGCCCTGTCGTACGAGCCCACTTCGCACGCCAGGACTATCTGCGGACACACGACGACGCGGCTCTGCTCGCCGGGCATTTCAAGCTCGCCGACGAGGTCGTGCAGGAGCAGATCGGGCTCCCCGGCGCGGAAGACCCGGAATACGTGGTGCTCCGCCAGAACCGGGGCATGCGACGCGCGACCAAGGTCGACACGGTCGGTGCGGGCTTCGCGGGCGTGTCGGACGGTTCGCTCAGCGCCGGGCGCATCCTGGATGCCATCGCGCAACTGCTCGGTGAGGACCCGGTGCTGCTGCGCGACCGTACGCCGGACGCGATCCGGCTGCTCGTCGAGCAGGGCTTCCTGGAGCCGCTGGGCGAAGAGCAGCCGGACGGAGAGGGCGCGTAGGGCGCGCGGGGGAGGCGACAGCGCGCCACCCGTCGGCCGTTCACCGGGAGTTCGTGCCCACGTCGCCGGGCGGTGTTCCGGGGGTGCCAGCCTCACCGTCCGGGGGCCCGGACCGGGTTCCGGGACCGGGGCTCGGGGCCAGTGGCCGGGTCGTCCGACGGTGAGGGGTCCGGAGATGGAGAGTGGGCCGGCGATCTTCGCCGGAACGGCGTTTGCGCTGTTCGGGACCGGGCTGCTGTGGTGGACGGGGGCGCGTGCGCTGCACCGTGCGCCGGTCGCGCACGGAGTGAGCCCCGGGATCTCCTTCGCGCTGGCCGCTGGGTTCGGAGTCGCCTTCGTGATCCTCGGAGTGTGGTGTTTCGGCCGGATCTGATCGGAAGAGATCCACACGGGATCCACACGAGGTCTCCGGCGGGGTGCCGCAGAGACGCTCGGGCGGTCCGGGCGGCAGGAATGCCGGGAGTCGGGTTACCGTTCGAGTGGCCGTTGCGGGCTTTTGCCGTTTGACACGGGGGCGGGTTGTACCGTCACACTCCGCAGCGTCACGTATGGACCACTGTGTGTCGACCGGAGAGAAGAGCCAAGTTGTCCCCGACCAGCGAGACCGCACACGGCGGCCGCCGACTCGTCATTGTCGAGTCGCCTGCCAAGGCGAAGACGATCAAGGGTTATCTGGGCCCTGGTTACGTCGTCGAGGCGAGCGTCGGGCACATTCGCGACCTCCCGAACGGCGCCGCCGAGGTTCCCGACAAGTACACCGGTGAGGTGCGTCGTCTCGGTGTCGACGTGGAGAACGACTTCCAGCCGATCTATGTCGTCAACGCTGACAAGAAGTCGCAGGTCAGGAAGCTCAAGGAGCTCCTTGCGGAGTCCGACGAACTCTTCCTCGCCACCGATGAGGACCGCGAGGGCGAAGCCATCGCGTGGCACCTCCAGGAAGTCCTGAAGCCCAAGGTCCCGGTCCACCGGATGGTCTTCCACGAGATCACCAAGGACGCGATCCGCGAGGCGGTGGCCAACCCCCGCGAGCTGAACAAGCCCATGGTGGACGCGCAGGAGACCCGCCGCATCCTCGACCGCCTTTATGGCTACGAGGTCTCGCCGGTCCTGTGGAAGAAGGTCATGCCCCGGCTGTCCGCCGGCCGTGTCCAGTCCGTCGCCACACGTCTTGTCGTCGCACGGGAACGCGAGCGGATCGCCTTTCGTTCTGCTGAGTACTGGGACCTGACCGGCACGTTCTCCACGGGACGCACCGGTGACGCCTCCGACCCGTCCTCTCTGGTCGCCCGCCTGACGACGGTCGACGGCAGGCGCATCGCCCAGGGCCGCGATTTCAGTTCCGTGGGACAACTCAAGAGTGACGTCCTGCACCTCGACGAGACGAACGCGCGCGCCCTGGCCGCCGCCCTCGCCGACTCGACGTTCGCCGTCCGCTCCGTCGAGTCCAAGCCCTACCGCCGCTCGCCGTACGCCCCGTTCCGTACGACGACCCTTCAGCAGGAGGCCTCGCGCAAGCTGGGCTTCGGCGCCAAGCCGACCATGCAGATCGCGCAGAAGCTGTACGAGAACGGCTTCATCACCTACATGCGTACGGACTCCACGACGCTCTCCGCCACCGCCGTCTCCGCCGCCCGTGCCCAGGTGACGCAGCTGTACGGCGCCGACTACCTGCCGGACAAGCCGCGCACGTACGTCGGCAAGGTCAAGAACGCGCAAGAGGCGCACGAGGCGATCCGCCCGTCCGGTGACCGCTTCCGCACCCCCGCCGAGACGGGCCTGACCGGCGACCAGTTCCGGCTCTACGAGCTGATCTGGAAGCGCACCGTCGCCTCGCAGATGAAGGACGCCGTCGGGAACAGCGTCACGGTGAAGATCGGTGGCCGGGCGAGCGACGGCCGAGACGCCGAATTCTCGGCGTCCGGCAAGACGATCACCTTCCACGGCTTCATGAAGGCGTACGTGGAAGGCGCCGACGACCCGAACGCCGAGCTCGACGACCGTGAGCGCAGGCTGCCGCAGGTCGCTCAGGGCGACGGGCTCTCGGCCGAGGACATCTCGGTCGACGGGCACGCCACCAAACCTCCGGCCCGCTACACGGAGGCGTCGCTGGTCAAGGAGCTCGAAGAGCGAGAGATCGGACGCCCGTCGACGTACGCGTCGATCATCGGCACGATCCTCGACCGCGGATACGTGTTCAAGAAGGGCACGGCCCTGGTGCCGTCCTTCCTGAGCTTCGCCGTGGTCAACCTGCTGGAGAAGCACTTCGGCCGGCTCGTCGACTACGACTTCACCGCGCGCATGGAGGACGACCTCGACCGCATCGCGCGTGGCGAGGCCCAGGCCGTGCCGTGGCTGCGGCGTTTCTACTTCGGTGAGGGCGACGCCGGCGGCGGCGCGGCGGACGCCGGGAACGGCGACGGCGACCACCTCGGCGGTCTCAAGGAACTCGTCACCGACCTCGGTGCGATCGACGCCCGCGAGATCTCCTCGTTCCCGGTCGGCGAAGGCATCGTGCTGCGGGTCGGCCGCTACGGTCCTTACGTCGAGCGCGGCGAGAAGGACGAGGAGAACCACCAGCGCGCCGATGTGCCGGAGGAGATGGCCCCCGACGAGCTGACCGTCGAGTACGCCGAGGAGCTGCTGGCCAAGCCGAGCGGCGACTTCGATCTGGGCGCCGATCCGGAGACGGGCCGCCAGATCGTGGCGAAGGACGGCCGGTACGGGCCGTACGTCACCGAGATCCTGCCCGAGGGCACCCCGAAGACCGGGAAGAACGCGGTCAAGCCGCGCACCGCCTCGCTCTTCAAGTCGATGTCGCTGGACACGGTGACGCTGGCGGAGGCCCTCAAGCTGATGTCGCTGCCGCGCGTGGTCGGTGCCGACGCCGAGGGCGTCGAGATCACGGCACAGAACGGCCGGTACGGCCCGTACCTCAAGAAGGGCACCGACTCGCGCTCTCTGGAGACCGAGGACCAGCTCTTCTCGATCACGGTCGACGAGGCACTGGTGATCTACGCCCAGCCCAAGCAGCGGGGCCGGGCGGCCGCCAAGCCGCCGCTCAAGGAGCTGGGCACGGACCCGGTCAGCGAGCGCCCGGTGGTTGTCAAGGACGGGCGCTTCGGCGCGTACGTCACCGACGGCGAGACCAATGCGACGCTGCGCAGCGACGACAGCGTGGAGGAGATCACCCCCGAGCGGGGCTACGAACTCCTGGCGGAGAAGCGCGCGAAGGGTCCGGCGAAGAAGACGGCCAAGAAGGCGGCGAAGAAGGCCCCCGCCAAGAAGGCAACAGCCAAGAAGGCCGCCACGAAGACGACCACCGCGAAGACGACGGCCACCAAGACGGCGGCCGTCAAGAAGACGACGGCCACGAAGAAGACCGCGGCGAAGAAGACGACCGCCAAGGCGGCCGCGAAGAAGACCACTGCTGCCGAGCCGGGCAGCGAGAGCTGAAGCCCACACTGAGGTCCACGACTAGCTTGAGATTTAACCTCCGGATTCGAACAGCTCCGACCAGCCCTTCCTGCCGCACGAGCAGGCTCCGCAGCACAGTCGGAAATCTAAGCAAGTCGGGACAAACGGTGCGCATGCTGGTTCCGTGAAGCCGACTGTTCGAGCGGCGAGGTTAAATCTCAAGCTAGGGGTGTCCGACAATTCCCCGTGGGTCAAGGTGCGGCGTCCGGTGCGTGCGATCGCAAGGCGCCGGACAGTCCTCGTAGCGGAGCTACTGGGGCTTTTCGGCAACGCTGCGAGCGTGCGTGCCGGGCGTCGCGACGCCGCGGGGAATTGTCGGACACCCCCTAGTTCCACGACGATTTCTGCGAGGATTTCTGCGAGGATTCCTGCGACGAGTGAGGCGCCGTACCTCGCATAAGGGCGTTTGTTCGGGCGTGGCCTCCGGGGAGTGGTGGGCTCCGGATAGGCTGGGCGGATGACGCGAGCCGAGCAGCCAACGGTCGTGAGCCCCACGACCGACGCACTAGCCGCAGACTCACGCGAGCGAGCCGTAGGAGCCCTGCTGCGCCTCCCCCCGCTCAGGCGGTTGTGGAGCGCACAACTCGTCGGCAACACCGGCGATGCCCTCGCCGTCCTCGTGTTGCTGCTGCTGTCGCTCCAAGTGGCGATCTCGCAGGGGTCATTCGGCGGTGGTTATCGCGGTGCGGCATTCGCTGTAGCCGCGGTGTTCGGGGCTCGTATTCTGGCCACATTCCTCTTCGGAGCCCTGCTCCTAGGGCCGGTCGCCAAGCTGACCGCGCCGGCGGGTCCCCTGGACCGGCGCTGGACGATGATCGGCGCGGACGGGCTGCGGCTCGCCCTGCTAGTCGTTGCCCCGCTCTGGATCGACTGGACCCCGGACAACGCCCAGGCCGTACTCCTCACCACTGTCTTCGTGACGGGTGTCGCCGAGCGTTTCTGGGCGGTCGCCAAGGAGAGCGCGGCGCCTTCGCTGCTGCCGGCGCCGCCCCTGGAAGGCGCGAGCGTACGGCCGCTGCCGGACCACCTGGACGCGCTGCGCCGCCTCTCCATGCGCACGACGTTCGTCGCCCTGCCCGCGGCGGCCGCCGTCCTGCTGGTGGCCACCCTGGTGGGCAACCTGCTCGGGGCCGGCATCGACTGGTTCTCGCTGCACCAGGCCGCGCTCGGGTCGTACGTCGCCGCAGGCCTGTTCGCCGCTTCGGTGTCGACACTGTTCTTCCTTGAGCTGCCCGGCACCCAGACGCCCCGCGCCCGCTCCCCCCTGGAGGGGCTGCGCCGGCCGAGGACGGGAACGAGCGCCGACAAGGGACGTACCGGCGCCATCCCGCTGATCGTCACGGCCTCGGCCGCCGTCGCCGGAGCCGTCACCGCCGCAGCGGCCGTCGCCGTACTGCACGCGAAGGACCTCGACGGTGGCCCCGTCACCTTCGCCCTGCTTTTCCTCGCGCTGACCGGTGGCACCGGCATAGGCATCCGCAGCGCGCAGAAGGTGCTGCCCACGCTGTCGCGGCGCCGCCTGCTCTCGCTCGCGATCGCCGCCACGGGTGTCGCTCTGCTCGCGATGGGGCTGGTGCCCGACACCGCCACCGTCCTCATGATCACACTGTTGGCGGGCTTCTCCGCCGGGGTCGCCGCCCACACCGGGCACGCGCTGCTCGATCAGGAGACCGAGGACTTCCGGCGGGCCCGGACGACCGAGCACCTGCACGCCGTCGTGCGGGTCGCCATGGCCGTGGGCGCGGTCGCCGCCCCGCTGCTGGCCGCCGCCATCGGACCGCACCGGATGGCGAACGGCAGCTTCGTCTTCGCCCACGGCGGAGCGGCCTTCACACTGATGCTGGTCGGCGCGCTGCTGCTGCCCGTCGCGGCGACGGTTCTCGCGAAGGCCGATGACCGGCAGGGCGTCCCCCTGCGCCGTGACCTGCGGGAGGCGTTGCGCGGCGGCGAGCCCGGTCAGGCGCCCGCCGCCACCGGTTTCTTCATCGCCATCGAGGGCGGTGACGGGGCCGGCAAGTCCACCCAGGTCGAGGTGATCGCCGAGTGGATCCGGGCCAAGGGCCACGAGGTCGTCGTCACGCGTGAACCGGGGGCGACGCCGATCGGCAAGCGGCTGCGTTCCATCCTGCTGGACGTGTCGAGCGCGGGCCTGTCCAACCGCGCGGAGGCGCTGCTGTACGCCGCCGACCGCGCCGAGCACGTCGACTCCGTCGTGCGTCCGGCGCTGGAGCGCGGCGCCGTGGTGATCTCCGACCGGTACGTCGACTCCTCTGTCGCTTACCAGGGCGCCGGGCGGGATCTGTCGCCGACCGAGATCGCCCGGATTTCGCGCTGGGCCACGGACGGGCTCGTACCGCATCTGACGGTTCTGCTCGACGTCTCGCCGCAGACCGCACGCGAGCGCTTCACGGAGGCGCCGGACCGGCTCGAGTCGGAGCCCCCGGAGTTCCACGCGCGGGTGCGGCACGGCTTTCTGACGCTGGCCGCCGCCGATCCGGGGCGTTACCTCGTGGTGGACGCCGGCCAGGAGCCGGAATCCGTGACCACCGTCGTACGCCACCGCCTCGACCAGGTGCTGCCGCTGTCCGAGGCAGAGGTGAAGGCGCAGATCGAGGCGCGCAAGGCAGCCGAGGAAGAGGCGCGCCGACGGGCGGAGGAAGAGGCCGCCCGCAAGGCGGAAGAGGAGCGCCTGGAACGCGTGCGCCAGGAACAGCTCGCCCGGCTCCGTGCCGAGGAGGAGGAGCGCAAGCGCCACGAGATCGAAGAGGCGCGCCGACGCGAGACCGAGCGGCAGGCGGAGGAAGCCCGGCAGCGCGCCGAGGAGGCACGGCGTCAGGCGGAGGAGGAGCGCAGGCGCCGCGAGGCCGAGGAGAAGGCGCGGGCCGCTGAGCAGGACCGGTTGCGCCGGCAGGCCGAGGAGGAGGCCCGGCTGCGGGCGGAGGCGGAGGAACGCCGCCGCGAGAAGCAGCGCAAGGCGGAGGAGGCACTGCTGCGGGCGGAGGAGGCACGCCGACTGGCGGAGTCGGCGGCCGCGGCGTCGGCTGCGGCCTCGATGGCGTCGGCGTCGGGCTCCGCGCAGGCTGCCGGGAAGGCGCGCTCGGAGCCGTCCGAGCCCTCCGACGCTGAGCTGACTGTGCCGACGCCGGTCGTCCGCCCCGACGAGGTAACGCAGACGGTACGAACTCCGCGCGTCGAGATGCGCAAGGGGGACGTCGACGAGACGGCCGTCCTGCCGCCGGTACGGGACGGGGGCCCCGCGGACGAGACGATGGTGTTCCCCCCGGTACGCGAAGCCAGGCCGATGGACGAGACAACCGTGCTGCCGCCGGTGCGGGAGCGGCGGGCGGACCCTGCTCAGCAGCCGTCGGACCGGGTTCCTCCGGGCTTCTTCCGCGACGAGCGCAACGAGCGCAACGAGCGCAACGAGCGCAACGAGCGCGACGAGCGCGGCAGGGGCGGCGCGGACGGGGGCGACGGCGGTGAGCAGGGCGGCGACAGCAACGACCGTACGCGGGAGCTGCCGTGGCTCGATCCCGAGCAGGCGCACCCCACGGCCGGCCAGAACGCCCGCGCGCGCCGGCGTTCGGACTGGGCCGAGGAGACTCCGCTCGACGATCTGCCGTCACTGGCGGACGAACTCCTCGGCGGCCGTGAGTCGAATCATGCCGAACGGGCCGAGCAGGGCGACGGCACCGCCGACGCCGACAGCGACCGCCGGGGCGGCAGGGGCAACAAGGGCAACAGGGGCGGCCGCAGCTGACGACCTCCCCCACGATAGGGAGCGGATCAGCGAGTCGCAGGGCGTCGGGAGCCCGCTCCGTACCGTGGGGGAGGTCGTAAGGGAAGGGCCTCCGGATTTTCCGGAGGCTGGGGTGCGGGTGTGCGGGGAGAACGAGGGGGCATGCGGGTGGATGCGGCCGGGAAACGGCCGCATCGGGGTGGATCATCGCCAGCCCGTCGCCCCCCACCCGTAACACCATGAACGGAGACACCACCATGATGGTTGTCGGCATCGTCGCAGTCTGCGCCGTCCTGCTCGTACTGGCCTTTCTCGTCCCCCGGCTCTCGCGGCATCCCGAGCGCGGAACCCAGAAGTCGCTCGGAGCCGGATCACGCGCGGCCGGCAAGGCTCCCGGCCCCCTGGGCCGCCTTTTCAGCAAGCCGTTCCGCAGCAGCTCCAAGGCCGTGAGCCGCAGCGGGTCCGCCGGTCGCCGCGGTCGCGGAAAGATGCCTTTCTGAGACTGCCGCCGCCCCCGGGCACCGAAACCGGAGCACCCAAGCCGCACGCCCCATGCCCCGCCCTCGGGGCCCTGTCCCGACCTGGCACCTCGTTGTCAGTGGGGTCGGCCACAATGGGGACCGTCGGAATCGGAAAGCACGTGCGCGGGCGAAGGCGGTAGACCCATGGCCGTATGGGACGACCTGGTGGGGCAGCAGCGGGTACAGACCCAGCTCGCAGCCGCCGCCCGCGACGCCGACCTGCTGGTGACCGCCGTCGCCGACCGGGACCGGCCGGGCGCCGCCCCCGCTCCCACCGCTTCGAAGATGACCCACGCCTGGCTCTTCACCGGCCCACCGGGCTCCGGGCGCTCCACCGCCGCCCGTGCGTTCGCCGCGGCCCTGCAGTGCGTCAGCCCGGACCGTGCGCTGGGTGGCGCCCCGGGCTGCGGCTTCTGCGACGGATGCCACACCGCCCTCGTCGGTACGCACGCCGACGTGGACGTCGTCCGTACCGACCTGCTCTCCATCGGCGTGAAAGAGACCCGAGAGCTCGTCCGCCGGGCCCAGCTCTCACCGGCCGGCGGCCGCTGGCAGGTCATCGTCCTCGAGGACGCCGACCGGCTCACCGAGGGCGCCGGCAATGTGCTGCTCAAGGCCATCGAGGAGCCCGCTCCCCGTACGGTCTGGCTGCTGTGCGCACCGTCGCTGGAAGATGTGCTTCCCACCATCCGCTCCCGCTGCCGTCACCTCACCCTGAGCACCCCAGCAGTCGACGCCGTCGCCGATGTGCTGATCCGGCGCGACGGCATCGACCCCGCGACCGCCGCGACCGCGGCCCGCGCCACGCAGGGCCACATCGGGCGTGCCCGCAGGCTAGCCACCGACGAGCGGGCACGGGCCCGGCGGGCGATCGTCCTGAAACTGCCGCTCCGGGTCGCCGACATCGGCGGCTGCCTCAAGGCGGCCCAGGAGCTGGTCGACGCGGCGGGGGAGGACGCCAAGCAGGTCGCCGAGGAGGTCGACGTCAAGGAGACCGAGGATCTGAAGGCGGCGCTGGGAGCGGCGGGCGGCGGCCGGATGCCGCGAGGCACCGCCGGTGCCATGAAGGAGCTGGCAGACCGCCAGAAACGCCGCTCGACGCGTACGCAGCGGGACAGCCTCGATCTCGCGCTGACCGACCTGACCGGCTTCTATCGCGACGTGCTGGCCCTGCAGATCGGCTCGCGGGTAGCCCTCGCCAATGAGGACGTACGGGACTCCCTCGACCGCGTCGCGCAGAGCTCCACGCCCGAGCGGACGCTCCGCCGGATAGAAGCGATCATCGCCTGCCGCCAGGCGCTGGACCGCAATGTCGCACCGCTGCTCGCGGTGGAAGCCATGACGGTTTCCCTGCGCGCCGGCTGACATCCGCCCGTGCCCGGCATGCCACCGGGGAGCCCCGGGCTCGCGCCCGCACGCCACACGGAGCCCCGGATTGACCGGCTCACCCGTACGAGCGGCCCTGTGCGCAATCCGTCATGGCGCCACTACGCTCCGAGGATGGACACCAGGCACCTGATCAGGACCTCCGCCATTGCTCTGGCGACAGCCGGGCTGCTCATCTCCGGCTGCTCGTCGGGCAGTTCCTCACCGAGTGCCTCGGCGTCAGCGCCACAGAAAGCGGTCCCGGCCGCCCTCAAGCCGTACTACGGCCAAAAACTGAACTGGCGTGACTGCGGAGTCCCCGGCTTCCAGTGCGCCACCATGAGGGCTCCGCTCGATTACGCCGAGCCGGGCCGGGCGGACATCGAGCTCGCCGTCTCCCGGAAGAAGGCCACCGGCCCCGGCAATCGCCTCGGCTCGCTCCTGGTCAATCCGGGCGGACCCGGCGGTTCCGCGATCAGCTACCTCCAGGCGTACGCCGCCGTCGGCTACCCGGCGCCGGTCCGCGCCCGGTACGACATGGTCTCCATCGACCCGCGCGGTGTGGCCCGCAGCGAGCCCGTCGAGTGCCTGACCGGCAAGGAAATGGACACGTACACGCAGGTCGACCAGACCCCCGACGACCAGTCGGAGACCGGCCGGCTGGTCACCTCCTACAAGAGCTTCGCTTCCGGCTGCGAGAAGCGCTCACCGAAGATCCTGCCGCACGTCTCCACCGTCGAGGCGGCCCGCGACATGGACATCCTGCGCGCGGTCCTGCGCGACGAGAAACTGAACTACGTCGGGGCTTCGTACGGAACGTTCCTCGGCGCGACGTACGCCGAGCTCTTCCCCGCCCGCACCGGCCGCCTCGTGCTCGACGGTGCGATGGACCCCTCCCTCCCTGCCCGGGACCTCAATCGCGACCAGACGGCGGGCTTCGAGACCGCCTTCCAGTCCTTCGCCGCGGACTGCGTCGAACGCAAGGACTGCCCGCTGGGCACCGGCACCCCCGCCGAGGCGGGCAAGCGTCTGAAGAGGTTCTTCGACGAGGTGGACGCCAAGCCCGTCCTGACCGGCGAGAGCCGCCGCCTCGGCGAGTCCCTGGCCACGATCGGCGTGATCGCCGCGATGTACGACGAGTCAGCCTGGGCCGAGGCGCGCGAGGGGCTGACTCGGGCCATGGACGGCGACGGCGCCGGCCTGCTGGCGCTGGCCGACACGTACTACGAGCGCTCCAGCGACGGCGGATACGCCAACCTCATGTCCGCCAATGCCGCGGTGAACTGCCTCGACCTCCCCTCCGCCTTCTCCGGCCCCGACGCGGTACGCGCATCGCTCCCCGATTTCGAGAAGGCATCCCCGGTCTTCGGTGAGGGCCTCGCGTGGGCCTCCCTGAACTGCAGCTACTGGCCAGCGAAACCCACCGGCACCCCGCACCGGATCGAGGCGAAGGGCGCAGCGCCGATCGTCGTGGTCGGCACCATCCGTGACCCCGCGACCCCGTACAAGTGGGCCCAGTCCCTGGCCGGCCAGCTCGACTCCGGCACCCTCCTGACGTACGACGGCGACGGCCACACGGCGTACGGCCGCGGCAGCGACTGCATCGACACCGCGATCAACACATACCTCCTGGAAGGCACGCCCCCCAAGGGCGCCAAGAAGTGCTCGTGACAAGCCTCTGACCGGCCCCTAACCAGTCCCTGACCTGCGGAAAAGCCCTTGAAACGGGCCTGTTCGGAGCACCCCCGGAAACTGTGTAGACTTGGGCGCGCTGCTGATCGCACCATGGTGTCGGCAGCGGTGCCGCCTTAGCTCAGCTGGCCAGAGCAACGCACTCGTAATGCGTAGGTCTCGGGTTCGAATCCCGAAGGCGGCTCTGTGGAAGCCTCAGGACTCACTCGCCGTGACCTGGGGCTTTTGCTTGTCCGTGATCAAAGACAGCGCCTCCGTGGGGTCACGGAGGCGCTGTTGCGTCTGCGAATGGGAACGCCCTGGGAGCGCCCCTCGCCCCGCCCGAATCTCCCGTGCCTGCCAACCAGCGTATGCAGCGGACGGCGACGTCCGTCCCCGGCTGTGATCGGCCGCCAGGGGTAGTCGTGCTCAGATGGGGCGCACCTGTGTGGCCTGGGACCCCTTGGGGCCGGCGGTGACCTCGTACTCGACCCGCTGGTCTTCCTGAAGACATAAGGGGCCGGCATCCTGCTGGATGGAGCCGAAGCCCTTCTCCGCGCTGAACCACTTCACGGTGTCCTGCGCCGTCGCTGTTGCTCCTTCGTGCGGCCGCGTGGTGCCCGCGCCAGGTCGGGGGAGCACGGCGACAGGCTGGGAACGATGGTGCCGACCACCGTGAGCGGAAGGACGCCCTCGCACCTCAGCGCCGTATCCTCGCCGCCCCGTCCCCGGTACGGACTTCCAGTCCGGGGATGGCGGTCTTCTGCCACTGGTGAGGTTCATCGTTCATGCCTCATGATGCCCGAAGCCGGGCGCAGGCGGCGGGTACGCTGCCGCGGTGTGCCACGGCGATGGCTGCCGGTCAGCTCGCCGCGATCATGCAGATACCGGCGATCCTCGGTGCGCACGGGCTCGTGGGCGGGCGGGGCGGGTTCGGCGGCGCTGACCGTGGTGCTGGCCGTGGTGCTGATCGTGGGCGAGCCGGTGTGCGGGGTGTGGTTCTTGGCCCGTCCCTGTTCCGGGCGATCGCCCAGGTGCGGGTGTACTCGGCCGTGTCGCTGATCTGGAGCACGCTTGCGGTACACGTATTCGCCCGGGGCCTGTCAGTCGAGAACTGCGGCTGCTTCGGGGCGTATCTGTCCCAGCGGCTGTCCTGGTTCGTCCTCGTCCACGATGCGCTGATCTGCTGTACGCCGCCGTGCTGCTGCGCGCCGCACACCGGCACCGGACACAAGCGGCGGCGCCACCGATGGTGGCAGCCAGCACAGGCGAGCGGGATCGCAGAGGCGGAGAGGCGGAGAGGCGATGACCGCGGACGACACCACGCAGGTACCGGGCAAGGCGAGTGATGCGCTTCGGCCACGCAAGCGGGACGGGGAGGAGGTGTTCGTCGAGTTCAGCAAGTCCATCTGCCCCATCTGCAGGACTCCGGTTGATGCGCAGTTCAACATCCGCGAGAGCAAGGTCTTCATGCGCAAACGCTGCCGGGAGCACGGCGAGTTCGGGGCGCTGGTCTGCGGGGTCGCGTGTGGCCCCCAGCGGAGCCTCGCAGCGACGTGAAGCTGCGAACTGGTTCCACCGTCCTTCTCAGGCTGGCTGCACGACGCCCGGATGGCCAGGTCCACAGGGTTCGCCTGGTCGTGGCCGCCGTGCTGTACGGATCGGTGTGACAGGCAGCGCCCCGTCTGCGGCTACGGGGCCCCGGTCCGCCCCAGCTCGGCCAGCGTTGCGGCGAAGCGGCTGTGCGGGGCCTCGGCCGCCACCAGTCGCGCATCGGCCGCCGTGTCGACGTCGCGCATCACTGGTAGGTCGCGTACCGCCAGCCCGGCGTCGGTGAGCCGCCGCCGCTGCGCCGCGCCGATCTCGGGTGAAGACACGGGGACTCCGCGCAGCAGCGCCGGATCGGGCTCGGCCAGGCCCAGCGCCCAGAAGCCGCCGTCGACAGCCGGGCCGAACCATGCGTCGCAGCCCAGCCAGGCGTCCGCGGCCAGGGCCGGGGCGAGGATGTCGGGGGTGACCTGCGGGGTGTCCATGGCGATCAGCACGGCGGGCCCGGAACACATCCCGAAGGCCGCGGCCAGCCGTTCGTCCAGCGGGCCGGTGGATTGCTCCACCACATCGATTCCGGGCGGCAGCCAGTGGCCAGGGTCGCCCTCGAGGACCAGAACACGCCGCCCTACCGGCGCCGCGGCGACCATCGCGAGAGTGTCGGCGAGTGCGGCCTCGGCGAGGCGTGCCGCTTCCGCGGGCGAGTATGGCGGGGTGAGCCGGGTCTTCACCCGCCCGGGTACTGGCGCCTTGGCGATAATGAGGAGCGTGGTCACTGGGCACCTGCCCCACCGCACAGAGGGGCGGCCACCGGCGGCTGCGCGAGCACCGTGTGCATGTCCTGCACGGCCTGCCAGGTGCCCCGCCAGGTCCCAGTGACCTTCGACTTCCCGAGCCTGGGCCGATACGGATCATCGAGTTCGCAGACCCGCCAGCCCGCGTCGGCGGCGCGGACGACCATCTGCAGCGGATAGCCGCTGCGCCGGTCGGTGAGCGCGAGGGCGAGCAATGGCTCCCGCCGCGCCGCGCGCATCGGCCCCAGATCGTGCAGCCGCAGACCGGTACGCCGACGCACCAGCCGAGAGAGCGCCAGATTCCCGGCCCGGGCGCGCAGGGGCCAGGCCCCACGCTTCTGCGGCCGCCGCCGGCCAAGCGCCAAGTCGACCCGATCGCCCGCCACTTCGCGTACCAGCGTGGGCAACAGCCCGGGGTCCAGCGAGGCGTCGCAGTCGCAGAAGCAGACGATGTCCGCGTCTGCAGCGAGCAGCCCGGCGTGGCAGGCGGCGCCGAAGCCGCGCCGCGGCTCGTACACCAGCGTGGCGCCGAGCGCCGCGGCGATTTCGGCGGATCCGTCCGACGAGCCGTTGTCAACGACGATCGGGCGCCAGTCGGACGGGACGCGCTCCAGGACCCAGGGCAGGGCCACGGCTTCGTTCAGGCAGGGGAGTACGACGTCCACCGTCGTCGGTTTGTCCTTATGAAGCACGGACATCTTCGGCCTCCGAGCCATGTCGTCTGCTGTGCGCAAACTCCGCCATCCCCTCGGCGAAACCGGTCCGCCTCTGCCATGGACGCCAGCAACACGGCCGTCCCGAGGTCGTTGCACTCCACATAGACCTGAGCTTCGGTGAAATCCTTGCCCTGGCCGACCATGGCTGCCTGATGGCAGACCGCGTCCACACCGCACAGCGCCAGGGACAGGGCCGGGCCGTCCCGTACGTCCGCGTGGATCCATTCCGCGTCGGAGAATGGTGGCTTGTGTGCCGGCGGCAGCCGGACGTCGAGCGCGACTGGCTCGTGGCCGCGGGCGGCGAGAGCGGTGACAATGTGCGAGCCGATGAAGCCCGCACCTCCAGTGACGAGTATGCGCATCCCTTCCCCCAGATCTTGGACATTCAAGACACTGATCTTGAGGATCGACCACCTCGTATTGCTGCACCACTACCCGGCTGCTGTGTTCAAGGCGACGCGGCTGCGCTGTACCGGTCGCGGGCCGGGAGTAACGAGCACTTCGCGGGCCGGCTGCGAAGCAGAGGAGGACCAGCTATTGGTCCGTGCCGTCATCCGGACATCAGCACCTATGCGGCCCAGTCAGCGAGCCGGTCTTGGGTGTCTGCACAGTGGAGTCCCCGTGCCAGTCGTGGACGTAGTCGGCGTGGTCCTCGTGGGGGAGCGACATGACTGCAGCCCTCGGCCCTGCCGACGCCGCTCGTCGAGGTGTGATGCGTGTGCGGTGGTCATGACGTGCTCCGCATTGTCCTGCGACAGCCTGCCCCGCGCCGGTCGAATCTCTGAACCCATGGTCCTCCCCCCGCAGTCGACCCCGCATCCTGATTCTTGTTTCGTAACGGCCCGTCCCCTATCGCGCACCAGGCCGTAAGGACTGTGCGGCTTGCGGGGCACGCGGCGCCGTGAGTAGATGGATCTACGGCATCGGATGAATGCCCGTCCGTGGTGCAAGATCAAAGGTCGCTAGGCATGGACGTGACCAACGGGTCCACGACCCTCGGTGCAGAGCCCCTGGGCTCTTCCCGGTTTTCCCGTGTGCTGCTGGCTGTCTGCCGCGTCGTGGTCGGTCTGCTGTGGATTCAGAATCTCTCGTGGAAGCATCCTCCGGCCTTCGGCAAGGACTCGGGCCCACCGCGGGACCTGTACGCCTGGACGCTGAACGGGGTCGAGCACGAGGTTTTTGCTCCGTGGGCGTGGCTGGTCGAGCATGTGATCGTGCCGAATTTCGCGGTGTTCGCCTGGGGTGCCTTTGCCGTAGAGGCTTGCCTGGGCGCATTCCTGCTGGTGGGCCTGGCGACCCGGTTCTGGGCGCTGGTGGGGCTGGCGCAGACGACCGCGATCACGTTCTCGGTCCTGAACACCCCGCACGAGTGGTTCTGGTCGTACTTCCTCATGTACGTCGCGCATCTGGCGCTCCTGGCCACCGCTGCGGGCCGTGCCTATGGAGTGGACGGTGCGCTGCGCCCTGAGTGGCGGCAGCGCCGTGGCCTGCTGTCACGACTGCTGCTGGTCGCGTCGTAACGGTTGCGAAGGAGGCATCGGGTGAAGGCACCACGGAGTGCGATCGCCAGGACTGCCGTCGGCCTGGGTCTGGGAGCTGCGGCGAGCGTCGTGCTGGGGATCGCGGACGCGCCCCCCTGGCGGATCGTCACGCTCGGCGGTACGGGAATGCTGGCCGTGCTGATCCTCGCGTGCCTGACCGTCGCCGCGGGGCTCTTGGGGGTGCGGGCCCTGATCGTCCTGGCCGGGACCGGGTTTCTCGCCGCTACCGTCCTGCAGCTGGTGCAGATCGGGTGGACGGATGCGAACCTGCTCGGCGGTGACGGCTCAACCGTGGCCCTGCTCCTCGGGTTCGCCGTCGGTCTGCTGGCCCTCGGCCTTGCGCCAGCGCCGCGCAGCGATGCCCCGGATCCGGCTCCGTCCTCCTCAGGAAGGCCCGACTCCTCATGATGAATATGGACAGCACGCTGAAGCCGGTCCTGGCCAGTGCCGCGGAACACGCCCCCCAGGTGGACGCGGACGGCCGGTTCCCCGCAGAAGCGGTTTCCGCTCTGGGCGCGTCCGGTCTGATGGGCCTGCCCCTGCCTGAGCAGGTGGGCGGGCTCGGCGCAGGCCCGCCGGAGTTCGCCCACGTCACGGCCGAGCTGGCGGAAGTCTGCGGTTCGACCGCCATGGTCTATCTGATGCACGTATGCGGTGCCATGACAGTGCTGGCCGCCCCACCGCCCGGACTCCCGTCTCTGCCCACCGACCTGGCCACCGGCCGGACCTTGGCGACCCTGGCGTTCAGCGAGCCCGGTTCCCGCTCGCACTTCTGGGCACCGATCACTCAGGCCAAGCGCAATGGTGGCGACGATGTGCGGTTCACCGCGGACAAGAGCTGGGTCACCTCCGCCGGCCATGCGGGGCTGTACGTCACCTCTGTACTCTCGGCCGACGAGCCGGGCACCGTCGACCTCTACGCCGTCCAGGCGGATCGGTCGGGCGTGAGCGTCACCGGCTCGTTCCGCGGCCTTGGGCTGCGAGGCAACGCCTCCTCGCCGATGCGCTTCGACGTGACGGCTGCGGACACCACGCGTCTGGGCGCGGCCGGCGCGGGGTTCGCACTGATGACTGAGACGGTGTTGCCCTGGTTCAACCTGGGCAACGCGGCCGTCTCCCTGGGCCTGGCCCGATCCGCCCTGAAGGCCGCCGTGCGGCACACCAGCAGCGCCAGACTTGAGCACACCGGCCAGACACTGGCCGAATTGCCCACCATTCGCGCCCGGCTGGCCCGCACCTCGCTGCAACTCGAAGCCGCAACCGCCTATCTCCACCAGGCGGCGGCGAGCATCGCCGCACCCGACGAGGACACCCCGCTGCATGTCCTTGGCGTCAAGGCACTGGCCAACGACACCGCCCTGACCGTCACCGACGACGCGATGCGGGTGTGCGGCGGCGCGGCGTTCTCCCAGCACCTGGGCATCGAACGGTTCTTCCGGGACGCCCGCGCCGGCCACGTCATGGCCCCCACCGCCGACGTTCTCTACGACTTCTACGGCAAGGCCATCACCGGCCAGCCGGTATTCGGCTGACCCCGCACAGTACGAGCACCAGGAAGAGGAGACCATGATGGAATCGCTGGTGGTAGGGGCGGTCGCATACACCCCCAACGTCGTGCCCATCTGGGAGGGCATCCGCGACTACTACCGCACAGCGCCCGTCGACATGGACTTCGTCCTGTTCTCCAACTATGGCCGCCAGGTCGACGCTCTGCTGGCCGGCACCATCGACATCGCCTGGAACACCAACCTGGCCTGGGTACGCACCGTCCTCCAGGCCGACGGCCACGCCACGGCGCTCGCCATGCGCGACACCGATCTGGCATTCCGCAGCCATTTGGTCTGCCGGGCTGGTGCGGGACTTCGCGGCCCGGGGGACCTCAAGGGGCGACGGCTGGCGCTGGGCAGCCGGGACTCCGCGCAGGCGGCGATCATGCCGCTGCACTATCTGCGCCGCGAGGGGATCACCGACGGTGAAGTCGAACTCCTGCGCATCGACAGCGATCTGGGCAAGCACGGCGACACCGGCCGCAGCGAACTGGACGCCATCCGGGCCGTACTCGACGGCGACGCAGACGCCGCCGCGATCGGCATCACCACCTGGGAGGCCATCGGACGCGACGAACTCATGCCCGGCGCCCTGGAATCCTTCTGGACCAGCCCCGCCTACTGCCACTGCAACTTCACCACCCTCGACACCCTCGACACGGCACGTACCGAACCCTGGACAGCACACCTGCTGGCCATGGACTGGGACGACCCCGAACACCGCCGCATCCTGGAACTCGAAGGACTCAGACGCTGGGTACGCCCCGAACTCGACGGCTACAGCGACCTCTTCCAAGCCGTCGAAGAACAGGACATCGCACCACGATGGTGATTCTCGAACTGGTCGAGCAGGTCCTCTCCACGGCGGAGGGAGACACCATCACGCTGCCGCTCGACTCGGCGGACGAGCGTGACCTGGCCGCAGCGTGGTGCGCCCGCACCGGCAACACCCTGGTCGCCGCCGACAACACCAGCATCACGGTCCGGCGGGGACGCCCGGCGGAGCCGATCGCGGCACTTCCCGCGGACCGCCGCCCCGGCGCACGCCTGTGGCTCTACACCAACTTCGACTGCAACCTCGCCTGCGATTACTGCTGCGCACGATCCTCACCCCAGGCGGACCGACGCGCACTGGGCGTGGACCGGGTACGGGAGATCGCCAAGGCCGCACCCGCCGCCGGAGTCACCGAAATCCTGCTCACCGGCGGCGAGCCGTTCATACTCCCCGACCTCGACCAGATCGTCGCCGACTGCACCGCCGCGCTGCCCACCACCCTCCTCACCAACGGCATGCTCTTCCGCGGACACCGGCTCCAGATGCTCCAGGCCATGCCCCGCGACCGCCTCACCCTGCAGATCAGCCTCGACTCCGCCACCCCGGACCTGCACGACACCCACCGAGGCAAAGGCAGTTGGGCCAAAGCCGTCGCCGGCATCCGCACCGCACTCGGCGAGGGTTTCACCGTACGGGTGGCAGCCACCCTCACCACCGACGACCTCAAGGAGGAGCGCGAGCTCCGGTCCTTCCTCGACGCGCTCGGCATCCCGCACCGGCACCAAGTGGTCCGGCTCCTCGCCCACCAGGGCGCCGCCGACGACGGCCTGGAACTCACGGTGGAAACCCTGATTCCAGAGGTCACCATCACCGCCGACGGCGTGTACTGGCACCCCGTCGGAGCCGACAACGATGAACAGCTCGTCACCCGCGACATCTTCCCCCTGGACGCCGCCATCGACCTCGTACGGGAGCAGTACCGCGCCCACCGGGCCACCGCGGACGCGGCCGCCCGCACCTTCCCCTGCGCATGAGATGGTGCAGGGCATGGTCGCACTGCGTCACTTCCTGCGCCGCTGACCTGGCGCCTGCCGGGCGAGGTCAGGGTCGGCCCTGCCGTTCCTGAAGGGGACACCGACGTCCATCAGGCCCTCTGCTACATCAATGGCGAAACGATCACGGGTCACAGGGCCGACCACCACAGGCTCCCGGCTGTGGCCGCCCCCGAATCTGGGACAGAGCCAAGTTCAGGACAGTCCCTGGTCTGGAGAACCCGCGTGCCGGTCCCCGGAGGGGGGTCACGCGGGTTCGGTTGCGGGTTGGCCCGGCTCTCCCGCTGGTTAGTTGATGGTGATACCACGGCCGGCAACGAGGAGAGCGGCACCGGCTGCCGAGCCCGGCCAGGGCAGTGCGTCAGGGGTGGGTGCGTCCTTGGCTGCGACGTCGGCGTATCAGCCCGCCGGCGATCAGTAGGGCGAGGGCCGCAGCCACGACGGGGACGCCGATCCAGGTCAACGTTTCCGCCAGCCATCGCTGCACCGCGCCCGCCGCGTCGATCACCGGGTCGGTGTCCGGGCCGCCCCGCAGGAGGCGGATCTCGTACCAACCGTAGTACGCCACATAGGCCCCGGCCATGAGCAGCAGGGCGCCTCCCAGTCGTGAGGCGAAGGCTCCCAGCCGCCGGATGCCTGACACGCGGGCGGTACGGGTCAGGGCCACGGAGAGCGCGGCCGCGCCGACGATGACGCCCATGCCGGCTGCGTACGCCGTGAACAGCACGATGCCCTCGGCCGTCGAACCGCCGCGGAAGGCTGAGACGACGATGGCGAGGAACGGTGCGATGGTGCAGCCCAGCGAGGCGACGGCGTAGGCGCCGCCGAACAGTGCCATGGAGGTCAGGGACCGGGTGACCCGGGGCGCACGGCGGAGTTTCGGCAGGAGCGGAGGCAGGGTGCGTCCGGCCAGCAGCCAGCCTCCGACGAGGACCAGCAGCAGCCCGAACACGATGGTGAACCAGGGCAGATGCTGCTGGATCTGGCCGGCGACCGGGGCGATGGCGAGGCCGAAGAGGGCGAAGACGCCGGCGAATCCGGCGGTCATGGCGGCGGTTGCCGTCAGTGCGCGGCCGACGGCCGAGGCCCTGCTGGGTGAGTCGTCGCCGATGACGAGCAGCGACAGGTACGCGGGGAGCAGTGCGAAGCCGCACGGGTTGACGGCGGCGAGCATGCCCGCGGTCAGCGCCAGGGCGAGCGGGAGGTCGGACACCGGTCAGCCGACGAGTCCTGCGAGCTTGTCGGAGAGCCCCTTGCCGCCCGGCAGCACACCGGTGAAGACGGTCTTCCCGTCCTTGTCGAGCACGACGTACGTGCTCTGCTCAGTGATCTCGAACTTCTTCCAGATGGTGCCCGGCTCGTCGGACAGATTCGGGAAGCCGTCGATCTTGGTGGAGGAGACGAACTTCTTCATGGCTTCCGGCTGGTCAAGACCGGCCACCCCGATGACGTTCGCCCTCCCTTCGAACTCGGCCGCGACTTTCGCCGTCTCCGGCCCCTGGGCCGTGCACTTGGGGCACCACGGAGCCCAGAACCACAACACCGCGGGCTTACCGGCCAGCGTCGCGCCGTCGAACGGCTTCCCGTCGAGGGTGGTCCCGGTGAAGCGCAGCGCCTCGGGAACTGTCCCGGAAGAACCGCTGTCTGCCGAGGCGGGAGCGGAGGCGGAGGCCGTGTTCGTGGCGGAGCCGTCCGCGCCATCACCGGGCGAGGTGGCCCCGCCGCCGGAGCCGCAGCCGGTCACCGTGAGCATGCCGGCGGCCAGGACGGCTGGGAAGAACGAGCGGGCACGCATGTCTGCTCCTGATGGTCGGTATCGGCCCTGAATGTAGATCGGTCGGCCCCGTGGATGGGGCTGTGGTGTTCTTACGATTCGGTGACGTCAGCCCGCCTGGTCCTTCAGCCGATCGGTGTCGAGGACGGTGATGCGGCCTCTGGCGAGTCGGATCAGACCTTGGCCGGCGTACTCGCGCAGGACCTTGGTGGTGGTTTCGCGGGAGGTTCCGGCCAGGGCGGCGATCTGCTGGTGTGTGAGGGCGATCTGCGGGCTGCGGGTGCTGAGCATGCGGGGCTGGTTCTCGGCGGCGAGGGTCAGCAGCGTGGTGGCGATGCGCTGGGGTACGGATTTGAAGACGCTGTCGGACAGGCGCTGTTCGAGGTCGATGAGGCGGCGGCCGAGGATTTCGGTGATACGGGCGGAGATCCTCGCGTCGGAGAGCAGGAAGCGGCGGACGTCGGCGCGGCTCATCACGCACACGGTGACCTCGTCGAGGGCCTCGGCGAAGTTGTCGTACATGCGCTGGCCGAGCAGGGCCATCTCGCCGAAGATGGTGCCCGGTGCGATGATCGCGCAGGTCAGGGCGCGGCCGTCGGCAGATACGCGGAAGATGCGGATGCGGCCGCGTTTGAGGATGAACAGCACCTCGCTCGGCTGAGCCGGGGAGTACAGCAGTTCGCCCGCGGCGTAGGTCTTCATCGGCGCCGCGGCTGCGATGGCGTCCATTTCCCGTTCGTTGAGGTCGCGGAAGATGTCCACTTCGGAGATGCACCGAGTGTTCTCGGCATCCTCACCAGCGTCGGTCATGTGGTGCGTCTCCTCGCGTCGTCCCGGTGCCCAGGGCGGGGGCGCGGCGCCCCACGCGGGGCTCGCCAGCGCCTCCGCGCCGTCGGCCAGACAGTAGCCGTCCGGTGGGCTGCCGGCCGGTACCGCATCCCGGGGCGGTGCGCCGAGGCCGGGCGTCGACGCGGGTGTTCTCTGCCTCATCCTCCGGCCCGGCTGGTGCGCTGTTTGCCCATCGCCCGGGCGATCGCCGCGAAGGTCAGTCCGGCGAGCAGCCCGAACACCAGGTGGGCGCCGAGGCTGGAGCTGGTGACGTCGTTCCACTCGAAGACCGGCATGCCCATGTTCGCGGGCATGATCCACAGGGCGCCGATGAACCACCAGACGGCGCCGTAGACCAGGCCGAGGACTGCAGCGGGCGCCATCCGGAGGGCGAACTGCCCCAGCAGGGCGCCGAAGGTGATGCCGGCGAAGAGTGCGATGGAGAGGTGGATCAGCCACCCGGCGGCGGCGTTTGTCGAGCCGAGGAGGCCGGCGACCATCGTGATCATCGCGGTGTCCGCCATTGGCTTGGACACCGACATCCAGATGCCCATTCCGACGCCTCCGACCAGGCCGGCGGCGGCGCCCCAAGCCCCATGCACCGGGATCACGGCGGTTCTGGGGGAGAGCTGCGTGGCGGTTGTCATCGTGAACGTCCTCCTCGTACCGCTAATGGCTGTGGCGGTTCCGACGCTAGGTCCGGTGGCCCGTGCAGGTATGTGAGGGCCGTTACCTACCAGGCGGTAGTCCCGCTCGGATGTCAGGGCGACTTCACGGCGATGAGCAGGCGTAGCCGAGGGCGCCGTCGGCGATGGCCATGCGGGCCGCGTCGAGGACCGCCGGGGCGGCATCGAGGTCGAGGCCGACGGCGCTGAGCCTGTCCAGGGAGGTCATGCGCAGCAGGTTCAGCCTCGCCTCGATCTGGTCGATCATGCACACAAGGGTGTGGTCGTGGGACTCGGTGTGCACGGTGCGAAGTCCTGCGACGGCCAGGATCTGGGCGTACTCGGCCAGGGGGCGGGCGTTGGCGATGCACGCAATGCGGGCGCCGAGAGAGGTCAGTTCGGGCGGGAGCCGGTCGGGCTGGGTGGTCACGTCGGTGAGGCCGAGCCGGCCGCCGGGGCGCAGGACGCGGGCGAAGTCGGCGGCCGCTTTCGTCTTGTCGGGGAAGGTGCACAGCGCGCACTCACAGACCACCGCGCTGAAGACGCCGTCCGGATGGGGGAGTTGTTCCGCGTCCCCGGCGGTGAGTGGGCCTTCTCCGCCAGCCCTGCCGCCTGGGCCGCTCCCTGGTCAAGGGCGGTGTTGGCGGCGGAGTAGTCGACGCCCTCCACGTCCGCGTCGTAGGCGTCGGCGAGGAGCAGTGCCGTGGTGCCGCGGCCGGACGCGACATCGAGCACTCGCTCACCCGGGCTCAGGGTGAGGGCGCTTCGCGGATACCGGCATCGGGCATGACGCGGTTGGTGACGTAGTCGATGTAGTCCTCGACGTGCAGCAGTCGCGGGATGGGCAGGACGGTGCTGCTGCCCGGTTCTCCCTCCACCAGCAGGTAGGTGATGGAGCGGCAGGCCGGGAAGCAGCAGGGGACCGGGAAGAAGTCGCCTGGCCGGAACCACTGCGGTCGCTGGGCGTTGATGAGTTTGATGACGTCGGGGTTGGTGAGCCGGTTCAGCGGATCGAACTCCACATGGCGCCCTGAGTGGGTGGCGTCCTGACGGCCTGAAGATCGCCTCACTTTTCGTCCTCGGAATCCTCCTGACCTCCTTCGTCTCCCGCGTCCACCGCGCGTTCGAACTCCGCGCCGTCAACGTCGTACTGGACGAGACCGCGTGCCGGCTCGTCGACGAGGCGGCGGACTCCGGACCCCTGCGGATCATCGCCAACGAACCGGACGAGCGGGATGCGAAGGAGTACCGGGAAAAGGAGTACAGCCAGCGCGAGGAGACCCACATCCCCGACGGCAGGCCGGTCCTGTTCCTGGAGGTCAACGTGCGGACTCGTCGGACTTCACCGCCGATGTGGCGGTTGTGGGCGAGGAACGTTACGGGGCGCGCATCCTGAAGGTGGAGAGCGCCGCGGTGCCCAACACCATCGCGGCCGTCCTGATGAAGCTCCGCGACCGGACCGGCAGGGTCCCGCACGCGTACTTCAACTGGACTGAGGGGCACCAGCTCGGTCACCTGTTGCGTTTCCTCGTCTTCGGTGACGGCGAAGTCGCACCGGTCACCCGTGAGGTCCTGCGCCGGGCCGAGTCCGACATCTCCCGACGCCCCCGTATCCACGTGGGATGACGCGGATTCGCTCCAGGCTTTGCCGGGCGGATCGGACGTGACCTGCGGCGGGCACCGGCACCGGCACCAGCACCGGGGAGGCGCCAGGAGGCACCGGGGAGGCGCGGTGGGATCCTGGGGGCCCACCCCGACGCCACGGAGGCGATCCGCGCATGGCCAGCCGTTTCGAGCAGCTCGTCGTCGAATGCCGCGCACCGCGCACGCTCGCGGCCTTCTGGTGCTCCGCACTGGACTACACCGTCCACGAGGACCGGGACGGCGAACTCGTCGAGATCGGGCCTGCCGCGTTCGCACCGCTGGACGAACTCCGCGGCCGGGCCGTGGCCCCGCAACTCGTCTTCGCCCGTAGCGAGTCGGCCAAGGGCCCGGACCGCAAGAACCGCCTCCATCTCGACGTCTGCCCCATCGACCGCGGCCAGGACGCCGAGGTGGAACGGCTGCTCGCGCTCGGGGCGCGCCGTATCGACGTGGGCGCTCCGAAGGACGAGAGCTGGACCGTACTCGCCGACCCGGAGGGCAACGAGTTCTGTGTTTTGCGCAGTCTCGCGCCCGGCCACTTCGAGGAGTAGGGGGAACGTCAGTGGGATGGCCCGACATCGCGGGGGACACCGCGTTCACGATCAAGGTTCCCCAGCTCGACCCGCTCGTCACGGCCGGGTTCCCCGCCCATGTCACCGTGCTCTACCCGTTCCTGCACGACAGCCGGATCGACCGGGCGGTCCAGCGCGAGCTGGTGGAACTGTTCCGCTCCCACGACCCCTTCGATCTGTCCTTCGCCGAGTTCGGGCGCTACCCCGGCGTCCTCTACCTCGACCCCCGCCCGCACGACCCCGTACGGGCGCTCACCAAGGAACTCACCGGGCGCTGGCCCGAAGCGGTGCCCTACCGGGGGATCTTCGGTGAGGGACTCGACCCTCATCTGACGCTCGCCAACGACGAGGGCCCGGACACCTTCATGTCCGCGTACGACGCCCTTCAGGCCCGTTACGCGCCCGCCCTGCCGGTGACCGCCCGCGTCGGGGCGGTGCACCTGATCGTCAGGGCGGGTGACGGGTGGCAGAACCGGGCGGTGTTCCCGCTGGGCCGGAGCTGAGGGGTCCGCCGCCCCGGCTCAGGGCGCTACGCCGCCCCGGCTCAGGGCGCTACGCCGCCCCGGCACAGGCCGATACGCCGCACCTGAGCCGGCCGTTACGCCGCGCCGCCCGCCAGGATCACGGACCGGGTGAGATTGCGGGGCTTGTCCGGGTCGTAGCCGCGGGACTCGGCGAGGGCGACCGCCAGGCGCTGCGCGCGGATCAGGTCGGCGAGCGGGTCCAGGTCCGGCCCGGCCACCGCGCCCCCGGCCGCCCCGGCGCCCGCTGACTCGGCGGTTACTGTCCCCCCGACGCGCAGCACGTCGTCGGCCAGCCCCTCCGGCAGCCCGCCGAAGATCCACGCCACCCTGCCGGGGCCCGTGATGCTGATCGGCCCGTGCCGGTACTCCATGGCCGGGTACGCCTCCGTCCAGGCGCCGGCCGCCTCACGCATCTTCAGCCCCGCCTCCAGCGCGAGACCGTACGTCCAGCCGGTGCCGAGGAAGGTGAACTGCTCGGCCGCGAGCACCTCCGGACCCAGCGGTACGGTGAGCGCCCGGTCGGCATCCCCGATCGCCTCCGCCAGCGGCCGTACGCCGGCGGGCAGTGCGCCCTCGGCCTCCAAGTGGGCCCGCAGCAGGGCGAGGACGGTGGTGGCGAAGCGGGTCTGCACCACCGACTCCTCGTCGGCGAAATCCAGCACGGCGACGGCGTCCGCCATCCCCATGACGGGCGTGGCCGGGTCGGCGGTGATCGCGCCGGTGGGCACCCTGCCCTTCACCCGGCCCAGTACCTCCAGCACCTCCGTCGTGGTGCCGGATCGGGTGATCGCGAGGATGCGGTCGTAGCCGTCGCGGTAGGGGAACTCGGAGGCGGCGAAGGCGTCGGTCTCGCCGTGGCCGCCGCTCTCGCGCAGGACCGCGTACGCCTGGGCCATGAACCAGGAGGTTCCGCAGCCGATCACCGCGACCCGCTCGCCCCGGCGGGGCAGGGCGGCGGTGTGCCGGGGAAGCGACTCAGCGGCCCGGGCCCAGGTGGCGGGCTGGGTGGCGATCTCGGCCGCGGTGCGAGACGCGCTGCGGGGCGGGGTGTGGGAGCTGGTGCGGGAGGAATCCGCGGCGGACACAGGCATGGGTCATACCCCCAGATGATTGAACTTGCTCACAAGCTGGCTTCTGCAAGCACATTCGAGCGCTCTTCTGACGTCTCGCGCAGTATCCCTGAAGCAGAACTCGCAGTCCAGGCAGGCTTGTAGGGATTCGTGGACTTTGGGGGCGTGTCGTAGCTGCGCGTTACCATCAGCCCATGTCCAAACATGAGCGGTGGAGCGCGCTGCTGGAGCTGCTGGCCGCCGAGGGCAGGCTGGAGGTCGAGGAGGCCGCCACCACCCTGGAGGTCTCCGCGGCCACCATCCGCAGGGACCTCGACGAGCTCGCGGAGCAGCAGATGCTCGTGCGGACCCGCGGCGGCGCGATCGCCCACGGGGTGTCGTACGAGCTGCCCCTGCGCTACAAGTCGTCGCGGCACGCGTCCGAGAAGCAGCGGATCGCGGCCGCCGTGGCCGATTTGGTGGCCGACGGCGACGTGGTGGGGCTCAACGGAGGCACGACCACGACGGAGGTCGCCCGCGCCCTGGCGCTGAGGACCGGTAGCGGGCTGCGGGGCTCGGCCGCCGGTGGCACCGGCCCCGTTCTCACCGTGGTGACCAACGCGCTCAACATCGCGAGCGAGCTCGCCGTCCGCCCGCAGATCAAGATCGTGGTCACCGGCGGGGTGGCCAGGCCCCAGACGTACGAGCTGGTCGGGCCTCTGACCATGGGCGTGCTCAACGAAGTGGTGCTGGATGTCGTCATCCTCGGAGTCGACGGCCTCGATCCCGACCTGGGTGTGATGGCGCATCAGGAGGACGAGGCGAGCGTCAGCCGGCTGTTCGCCGAACGCGCGCACCGGGTCGTCGTCGTCACGGACTCCTCCAAGATGGGCAAGCGCGCCTTCGCCCGGATCTGCGGCCTCGACCGCATCGACGTCGTGGTGACCGACTCCGCGATTTCCGCGGAGGCGGCCGGCCGACTCACTGACGCCGGGATCAAGGTGGTCACCGTCTGAGCGTCCCGCGGCCCCCGCTGCCGACCGCCCCCACGCCCGCCTCACACGCCCGCCCCCACGCGGTCGCGGGTCAGGGAGCGATCGCCATGTCGAAGATGTGGACGTTGGCGTTCGACGGCAGCACCACGAAATCGACGGTCTTGGCTGTGTCGAGCGGCACCGAGTGGGCGAAGACGCTGTACTTCACGGTGGCGTTGCCGTACCCGTCCTGGCGGTTTCGGCCGTCGGTCGATGCGACGAGCGTCGCACCGTGGGCCGTGACCGGGTCGAACGACCAGTTGGGGAAGCCGAACGAGCCGCTGCTGGAGCTTCCGTCGGTGTAGTGCACGGTGGCACTGCCGGTGGCGCCGCTGGTGACGCCCGAGCCGAGGAACACCAGCTTGCCGCCCTTGCCGCTCAGCGCCACGGCCTGTCCGGCGCTCGACACGTTGTCCCTGGTGCCGGCCGGCACGTCGGGCCAGGTCAGTTCGGCGCCCAGCGCGTTGACTGTGGAGCCCGGCGTCAGGCCGACGGCGGCGAGTTTCTGCGCCGAGAAGCTGTTGCCGCCGCCGTCGTAGTTCCCGGCCTTCGTGGCGGACTCGTCGGTGATCGCCACGTTGTTGTATGCCGCGGCCAGATTCGCCTGCGGCGATCCGCTGCGCTCGGTACGGGTGCCGGTCGCCGCGCCCTTGCCGTCGCCGCCCTTGTACGTCGCGGTCGCCTTGAACGTACGGATCACGAAACCGGGCCGCTGCTCGGGGACTTGGACCTGGAACGTCGCAGCGGCCGACGCGCCTGCCGCGAACGACCCGTCCAGACTGCGAACGGACGGCTGGACCGCCCAGCCCACCGGCCCCGCGAACGAGACCTTCAGTGAACGCAGGCGCTGGGGGCCCGCGTTCTTGACGGTGACCTTCACCTCCCGGATCGCCGGACCGTCGAGATCGACCGCTGCGACGCTCACCTCGGTCACCGCCTCGGTCACCGCATAGGACGCGGTCTCGGACGCGGTCTCGGACGTGATCTCGGGCGCGGCCACCGCTGTCTGCGCGGCGGGGACGAGCGCGATCGTGGCCGCGACCGCCACGGCCATGGATCTGAGCGGACTGATCAGTCGGACTGGTCTCACTGCCTGCTCCTTCGAAAGGGACGCTGGACGCGCGATGGACGGGAGGACGTACGTACCTACGCGACCGGCGGCATCTCACTGCTGCGCGAGTCGAGGCCGGGGCGCAGGTTCACCCACGCGCCGCGCGTGAAGTCCGGCACCGCGACCGGACCGCCCTTGTTTTCCAGGGACATGACACTCAGGGGGACGGGCGCGCACCAGGCCGCCGAGTCGTACACGTCGATGTCCGGGACCAGTCCCGCCCGCATCAGCTGCACCGTGCGCCACTGCAGGACGTAGTCCATGCCGCCGTGGCCCCCGTTGTTCGCGGCGTCGTCGCCGATCTTCTTCCACAGCCAGTGGTCGAACTCCTTGCGGTAAGTGTCGAAGTCGCGCCAGGAGTGCCCGCTGTGGTCCGGCTCGACGTAGACCCGACCGCCCGTCGACGACGTGCCCGCGTAGTCCTCGAAGATGCCGCGGCTGCCCGCGATGGTGTTGATCCGGCTGTACGGCCGGGGCGAGCTCACATCGTGCTCGGCCCGGATCATGCGGCCCTTGGCCGTCTCGATCGAGCAGCTGACCAGGTCGCCGTTGATGTACGTCTCGTTCCACGACGGGTGCGACCTCGGGACGAACCGCTCCCGGTAGTCGGCGAGCCCCTTCGGCGCGGTCGCCGTCGCCTTGAGCGTCGTCATCCGGTCGCCGCGGTTGATGTCCATGGCCGCGGCGATCGGGGCCAGCCCGTGCATGGCGTAGAAGGACGCGGTGCTGCGGGTGTGCCAGAGGCGGCGCCACGAGTCGGTGTAGTACGTGTTCGAGAAGAGCAGCTCGCGCAGGTCGTGCAGGTAGCCGCCGTGGCCGTTGGTGATGTCGCCGAAGAGGCCCTCGTGCGCCATTTTCAGCATGGCCAGCTCGTTGCGGCCGTAACTGCAGTTCTCGGCGAGCATCAGGTTGTTGCGGGTGCGCTCCGACGTGTCGACCAGGTCCCACAGCTGGCTCAGTTCGGTGGCTATCGGCAGTTCCACGACGGCGTGCCGGCCGGACAGCAGCGCCGCCTTGCCCTGCTCGTAGTGGAATTCCCAGGGCGTCGCGATGTACACGAGGTCGATGTCGTCGCGCTCCAGCATCTCCTTGTACGAGCCGGCCGAGCCGCCGAACTCGGCGGGGCGCGGCTTGCCCTTGGCGACGAGCTGGTCGGCGGTGCGCTTCGCCCGGTCGGCGCGTATGTCGCAGACGGCCGTCACGACACAGCCGGGGACCACGGACCACCCGGTGGTCATGCCCGAACCCCGGTTGCCGAGCCCGATCACGCCGACGCGCACGGTCTTGTACGGCGCGAAGGCCACGTTGACCATCGACTTCTGGCCGGGCTTGCGGCCCGGCGGCGCGGCGAGCGGTGAAGCGGCGGCAGCGGCTGCGGGCGCCGGCGCCGCTGCCGCGCCCGAGGCCGATCCGATCCCGGCCGCGAGCGCTCCGGTGGCCAGCGTTCCTCCGAGGACCAAACGGCGTGAGACTGCGGGGATTTCAGGCATGGCGACAACGCTCCTAGTTGCGTGACCGGCATCACTGGCGGGGACGACTCTCGCGGGAGCGCCCGATGCATGTCAATAGGTGCTCGCAGGAAGGGCGTTGCGAACAGAATCAAGCATTCGGCTGCACGAGGGTGCACGCGGCTGGTCGAAGACGGTGTCCCCAGGTGCACCCCCAGGGCTGTTGCGCTCCACTGGTGCGACTCCGGCACAGGTCAAGCGGATGATCGTCGGAGAAGCGGCCCTGGTCGGCCTGGCCGGCGCACTCCTCGCGATCGTTCTCGCGATGCTCGCCGGACGGGCCCTGCTGCGGATGTTCCAGCGCAGCGGTCAGGTCGCCGAGAGCGTCGAGTGCGCGTTCGGCCCCATCGCGCTCACCTCCGGTGTGGGCATCGCACTCCTCGCCCCGATGGGCGCCGCCTTCCTCGCCGTCCGCCGTGCCGCCAAGCCGCAGGCGGCCGCCGGCGGACGCGCCACCGGTGGCCGGGGCCGGGCACTCGCCGGATACGGTGCGCTCGCCGTCGGCGGCGGCGCCGTGCTCACCACCCTCACCATGGATGGCACGGACCCGATGGCGATGGCCCCGGCGGCGTACGGTGCGATCGCACTGGCGGCGGGCTGCGCCGTGTTCTCACCGGCGCTGCTGCGCGCCCTGCTGGGTCGGCTGGGCCGCCCGGCCGAAGTCCTGGCCGGCGCGAGCGGTTACCTGACCGTACGTACTCTGCGCCGACGCGCCGACGCGCCGACGCGCCGACGCGCCGGGGAGCTGTCGGGCGTACTGATGCCGCTGATCCTGTTCACCGGAATGGCGACGGCCACGCTGTACATGCAAGCGGTGGAGAGCGACGCGAGTGCGGCCTCACGAAGTCCGTCGACGACGAGAACCTGGAGAGGCTCAATCTCGTGGTCGTCGGCATCATCGCGCGCTAGCTTGAGATTTAACCTCCGGATTCGAACAGCTCCGACCAGCCCTTCCTGCCGCACGAGCAGGCTCCGCAGCACAGTCGGAAATCTAAGCAAGTCGGGACAAACGGTGCGCATGCTGGTTCCGTGAAGCCGACTTGCGGTCGTGTTCGAGCGGCGAGGTTAAATCTCAAGCTAGGGGGTGTCTGACAATTCCCCGTGGGTCAAGGAGCGGCGTCCGGTGCGTGCGATCGCAAGGCGCCGGACAGTCCTCGCAGCGGAGCTACTGGGGCTTTTCGGCAACGCTGCGAGCGTGCGTGCCGGGCGTCGCGACGCCGCGGGGAATTGTCAGACACCCCCTAGACCTGGAGGCCCTCGCGCCCGGCCCCGTCAGCCCCCGGTGGCTCCGGGCGTCGGGGTCAGCACCACGAACTCCGCGTCGGACGGGTCGAGGCACACGGCCATCCGTCCCACCCCTTCCGCGTCCTCCGGACCCACGCGCAGGCTGCCGCCGTTCTTGGTGACCTTGGCGACGGTGGTGTCGCAGTCCGCGACTTGGAACACCGGGTGCCAGTACGGGAGGCCGCCGGTCAGGGCGAACGCGTCGGCCGGCAGCTCCATGATGCCGCCGTGCATGCGCTCCGGGGCGAGACCCGGCGGCGTGATCATCGAGTAGACCCCGCCACCGCCCGGCATCTCCATGTCCTGGATCTGCCAGCGGAACAGGCCGTCGTAGAACTCCTTGGCGGCGGCCGCATCAGTGGTGGCGAGCTCGATCCAGCACAGGGTGCCGGGCTGGTCCACGGCGCCCATGCCCGGATCGGTCAGCGGCTGCCAGACGGCGAACTGGCCGCCCTGCGGATCGGTGAACTGCGCCATCCGGCCCTCGCCGCCCGCGTCCATCGGTGGGACCCGCACCTTGCCGCCGGACGCCTCGACGGTCGCGGCCGCGGCGTCGGCGTCGGCGGTGCTGAAGTAGATCATCCAGGCCGGGCGGGCGCCCTCCTCGGTGAGCAGGCCGATTCCGGCGATGGTCTTGCCGCCCAGCTTGAAGGTGCCGTACTGGCCCGCTTCGGGGGCGTCGGCGGGCTCCGACCCGTCAGGTTCGTACGGCTGGAACTCCCAGTCGAACACCGAGCCGTAGAACGCGGCGGCAGCGGGGACATCCTGGGCGCCGATGTCGATCCAGCACGGTGAGCCGGGCACGAAGTCGGTGGTGATCATGACGCTTCCTCTCGAAGATGCGCTGTGGACTCAGCCAGTGAATTCAGCCTGTGATTTCAGCCTGTCACCCACCACTGACAATCGCGCGCCGACGTCAACGTCCAGTCACGGCAGCCCTTCTGCCACTGACAGCCGCCCACAGCCACCGACAGCTACGGCACCGCGAGTGCTTCCTCGATCTGCCGGGCCACCTCGGGGCCCGAGAGCATTCGCCCCTCCTTGGTGAAGGCGTGCACCGAGCGGCCGTTCAGCCGCAGGGAAGGGGTGCCGCGTACGCCGCTGCTGCCGAAGGAGTCGGCCACCGCCGTGGCCCACGGGAGGTAGGTGCCGTCCACCACAGCCTGCCTGAACGCGTCGGAGGTGAGACCGGGGACGGTCCTGGCGACCGCCAGCAGGTTCGCTGTGTCGCCGTACGCGTCGTCGCTCTCGGCGGGCTGGTTCGCGTACAGCGCCTCGTGCAGTGCCTTGAACTCGGCCTGGCCTTCGTTGACGGCCGCGCCGAGCGCGGCCAGGGCGAGCTTCGAGCCCCGCCCGCCGAGCATGCAGTCCAGGAAGGCGGCGAAGTGGTAGTCGATGCTCAGCCGGCCGTCGTCGGCGAGGGCGCGGACCGTGGGGCCCGCGGTGCGTTCCATGTCCGCGCAGTAAGGGCAGCGGGGGTCTTCGTAGACGGCCAGCACCGGCACGTCGTGAGCGGGGCCGTACGGAACGACCAGTCCGCCGGCACCGGTCGTGTGGTCGGGCACCGGCATCGGGAGCCCTGAGCGGTCGGCCATGACGCGTCTCCTTCTTCCTCACCGCCCAGCTACGCACGGGGCGGCGGGAAGCGCATCATTTGCGCGGCTCAGCGGCCGGGGCCGCCACTGCCGAACGCGCCGCCGGAATTGCCGCTCCACGGCTCCCGCTTCTCCGGGTCCTCCGGATCGCCCTCGCTGTCGGTCTTCGCCCTGCCGGAGGCGTTGCCGCTGTGGTGCAGCTCGTGCGGGGTGAGGCGGCCGCCGTCCCTGGGCATCTCGTCGGGCTCCCGGTGCTCCAGGACCTCCGGCGGGCCCGAGCCGGTCGGGCGGTGCGGGTGCTCGTCGGGCCGGGGAGGGGCGGGCTCGCGCCTGCGTACGCGGATGCCCAACCAGACGGCGGTGATCAAGGCGGCCGTCACGATCAGACCCGCCACGAACGGTCCGATGCCGATGACCAGGTCACTCGCGGCCGTGGGGCTCATGAGCTGGAGTGCGTTCATGCCGGGCCAATACCCAGGGGCGGCCGACTCATGAGCGGCCGTACAGGTGAAACCGGGCGTCACTTGGCGTCGGCGTAGCACTCCACGATCGCGGTGCTGAACGGGAACCGCACGGGCGTGTCACCGAAGGCGATACGCCCCGCCAGATCGCCCGCCGCGCGGATCGCCTCCGCGACCGCCGGGGCCTCCGCCTCGGGGCAGTGCACGATCACCTCGTCGTGCTGGAAGAAGACCAGATCCGCCCGCAGATCCGCCGCCCTGAGCGACTGGCGCAGCGCCGCCAGCATCAGCAGCGCCCAGTCGGCGGCGCTGCCCTGCACCACGAAGTTGCGGGTGAAACGGCCCCGCGCGCGGGCGTTCGTCGACGCGTACCCCGGAGTGAACCCCCACCCGCCCTCCCGCTCCCCGTCCCCCTCCTGCGGCAGGCCCGCTTCCCCGTCGTCGCCGGAACCCGCCGCCGGTGGGCAGGTCCGGCCCAGCCAGGTCCGTACGAGCCGCTTCTCCTCACCCGCACGCGCCGCGTCGTCCACATACGCGACCGCGTGCGGGAACCGTCTTCGCAGCGCGGCGAGGTTCTTCAGGCCGTCCCCGGAGGTCTGCCCGTACACCGCGCCGAGGACGGCGATCTTCGCCATGTCGCGGTCACCGGCGAAGGCCCGGTCGGACACCGCCTTGTAAAGGTCGCCGGGGTGCCCGGCCACCTCCATCAGCCCCGGATCGCGCGAGATCGCCGCCAGGACCCGCGGTTCCATCTGATCCGCGTCCGCGACCACGAGCCGCCACCCCGGGTCGGCGATCACCGCCCGCCGGATCACCTTCGGGATCTGGAGCGCGCCGCCGCCGTTGGTGACCCACCGCCCGGTGATCGTCCCGCCCGGCAGGTACTGCGGTCGGAAGCGCCCGCCGCGCACCCAGTCCTGGAGCCAGCCCCATCCGTGCGCCGTGTAGATCCGGTAGAGCTTCTTGTACGCGATCAGCGGCTCCACCGCCGGATGGTCGACCTCCGCCAGCTCCCACCGCCGCGTCGACCTCACCTTGATCCCGGCCACCGCGAACGCCTTGATCACGTCCGCGGGCAGCTCGGGCCGCACCCGCCGCCCGAACGCGGCCGACACCGCGTCCGCCAGCTCCGCCATCCGGCGCGGCTCGCCGCCGCCCGCGTACCGTTCGCCGAGCAGTTCCTCCAGGACCGCCCGGTGCACGTCGGCCCGCCAGGGCAGCCCCGCCCCGTTCATCTCGGCGGCCACCAGCATCCCGGCCGACTCGGCGGCGGTCAGCAACCGCATCCGGTCGGGGTGCTCGGCGGCGCCGTGCCTGCGCTGCTGATCGGCGTACACCTCCAGCAGGCCGTCGAAGGGCACCGGCGTCGGCTGCGGCTCGAACAGCGAGGACTGCGAACCGGGCTCGGCGGCCCGCTGCGGCGGATCGGGGGGTACGGGCCGGCCGTGCAGCCTGGCCCAGGCGGCGGCCGCCGAGCGCGGCTCGCCGTGGCGCCCCTCGTGGCCCAGAAGCAGCGATTCCGCGTCCTCCACGTCGTAACACCGCTCCACGCGCACCCCGCCGGCGAGCAGCCGGGGGTACATCTCGGCAGTCGACCGCCACACCCACCTCCCCACCTCGGGCCGGGACCCGACCGCCGCCACGAGGTCCGGTTCCGCCCGCACCTCACCGGCCGGCCGGCCGCCGGGCCCCAGCGGCACGAGCAGCGCCCCACCCCCGTCGGCAGCGGCGACGGCCCAGCGATCACTCATGGATCCGAGTCTGGCACCCACCACTGACAACGGCGCCTGACAACGGCCGCTGACAACGGCCGCGCTCCGCAGGCGGGCCGCCGCCGTGACGGGCAGGATCGGCACCGACCGGCGACCACGGCCGAGAAGGAGCACCGGTGCAAGCCACCGTCGCGCGCCTACCCACTCGCGCAGGCGGCCGAGGCGCAGGAGCAGAGCGAGTCGGGTCACGCGGGAGGCAAACTGGTACTCCTTCCCTGACGCCTGTCACCATTGCGGACATGCAGCAGGTCGAGAAAGCCATATCCGCGGCGGTGTACGCCGAAGGCGACGCCGGTCTCGACCTGGGCGCCTCACTCCTCGCCGCCGCCCCCTGGCCCGAGGCCGGCCGTGAACTGCTGCGCCGGGGCGAGGAGTACGTACGCCAGGCCTGGGAGCGCGGCTGGCAGCCCGCCGACCTGATCCGTCTCGTACGCCGCGACCTCGACGAGCGGCACATCCGCATCGCCGCCGACCTGATCGCCGCCGAGAACCGCCGCTACCCGCGCCACACACCACGCTGGGAAGCCCAGCTGCGCGACCTGCGGGCGACCACAGCCTGGTGGGACAGCGACGAGCGCTACGCCGACGCACTCACCCGCCGCGAGAAGGCGGACCGTTTCTCGCTCGCCACAGCCCTCCTCGAACTGTTCCGCGTCCTCGTGCGCATCCCCGCGATCGAGTCCGTGGCCCCGCCCCCGGGCACGGACGTACGCCACCACCTGCCCACGCCCGGCGAGCCGCGCATGCTCACCCGCATCCGGGCCCTGCTCGCCAAGGCCGAGGCGACCGACTACCCGGACGAGGCGGAGGCGCTCACCGGCAAGGCGCAGGAGCTGATGGCGCGCCACAGCATCGACGAGGCGCTGCTCGCCGCCCGCGGCGACTCGGACACCACCCCGTCCGCCTGCCGGATCGGCGTCGACGCCCCGTACGAGACGGCCAAGGCGATCCTGCTGGACGCCGCCGCCACAGCGAACCGCTGCCGAGCCGTCTGGAACGGCAGCTTCGGCTTCACCACGGTGGTCGGCTTCGAACCCGACCTGGAAGCGGTCGAGTTGCTCTACACCTCGCTCCTGCTCCAGTGCTCGGCCGCGATGACCCGGGCGGAGGCGGCCCAGCGCGCGGCGGGCCGGCGGCGCACGAAGACGTTCCGCCAGACGTTCCTCACGGCGTACGCCAGCCGCATCGGCCAGCGCCTCTCGGAGGCCACCGAGCACGTCACGGAAGAGGCCGGCAGCGCACTGCTGCCGGTGCTCGCGGCGCGTGACGTGGCAGTGGAGGACCGCGCGGACCGCATGTTCCCGCAGACGACGACCACCCGCCTGCGCGGCGCGACCGACCAGATGGGCTGGGACCAGGGCACGGCGGCGGCCAACAAGGCCCACGTGCGCCCCCACCACCCCCTGGCCCCCTGACCGGGCAGCCCAGCGGCGCTCCTCCATGGACCACGGACAGCGGACAGCCATGAGCGCCACTTGAAAACGAGAACCATTTCCATATACTCCCCACATGGCCCGCAACGAACTCCGCCCGATCATCAAGATCAGGTCCACCGCCGGAACCGGCTACACCTACGTGACCCGCAAGAACCGCCGCAACAACCCCGACCGCATGACCCTCCGCAAGTTCGACCCGGTGCTGCGCCGGCACGTCGACTTCCGCGAAGAACGCTGAACGCCCACAGCGAAGAACACAGCAAAGAAAGGGGCATCCAGCATGCAGCCCGCGATCCACCCCCCGTACGCCCCGGTCGTCTTCCGCGACAAGGCCGGCGGCTTCGCCTTCCTCACCCGTTCCACGATGACCAGTGACAAGACGGTGGAGTGGGAGGACGGTCGGACGTACGCCGTGGTCGACGTCGAGATCTCCTCGCAGAGCCACCCCTTCTACACGGGCACCGCGCGCGTCCTGGACACGGCAGGCCGAGTGGAGCGCTTCGAGCGCCGCTACGGGGCGAGCAAGGCGCCGCTCCAGTGAGCGGCGGCCACCCCAAGCTGCCCGTCGCCATCGTCGGCGGCCTGCACTCCGACGCCCGCAAGGAGGTCGTCGAGCAACTGCTGCGCACGGTGCCCGGCAGCGTCGCCGTGCACCACGACCTGTCGACGGCCGCCGCGGGAACAGTGCGGCGCACGGTCCGCGACGCGAGCGGCGAGACCGCGTCCGGCGATGCCCCGCTGGTCAACGACTGCGCCTGCTGCGCGCTGCGCGAGGACCTCGTCCCCGAGCTGGAACGGCTGGCCGACGGCGGCCTCACCCGGCTCGCGGTGGTCGAGCTGTGGGACTCGGTCGAGCCCAAGGCGATGGCCGAGGTCGTGGTCGCGCACGGCGGCGACGTACTCGATCTGACGGCCGTCATCACGGCCGTCGATCCCGCGCTGCTGCTGCCCTGCCTCGGCTGCGGCGACGACCTGGCCGAGGCAGGACTGGCCGCCGCCGCGACCGACCAGCGCACGGTCGCAGACACCTGGGTGCGCCAGCTGGAGTACGCCCCCGTCCTCGTGGTGGTCGACAGCGACGAGGCGGACGAGCAGGACGAGGCGCTGCTCGCGCAGCTGCATCCGACGGCCCGCCGGGTCCGGGCGTCCCCCGGTGGGCCGACCGGGGCCCTGGCGGAGGCGGCCTTCGCGGGCTTCGACCTCGAGGCAGCGGCGGCCCGCCAGCACCCGGCGTGCGCACTGCTTCCGCAGGAGGCGCAGGAGAACGGGGTCGGCACGCTGGTGTGGCACCGGGACCGTCCGTTCCACCCGGAGCGGCTGTACGAGGCGCTGGAGGACCTGACGTGCGCCGCGGCCCGCAGCCGGGGCCGTTTCTGGCTGGCCGACCGCCCGGACACCCTGATGGCGTGGGACGCGGCGGGCGGCGCGCTGTGCGTGGAGAGCGCGGGGCCGTGGCTGGCGTCGCTGCCGGACGCGGCGTGGGAGATGGTCCCGCCCGTACGCAGGGCGGCGGCCGCGCTCGACTGGCACCCCGAGCACGGGGACTGCTGCCAGCACCTGGTGTTCACCTCGCCCGGACTCGACCGTGACGGGCTTGAAGCGCTCCTCGAATCCTGCTTGCTGACCGACGCCGAATACGCGGCGGGGCGTGACGCGTGGAAGCGTCTGCCGCCCGCTTTCGATTCTCTTCTGGAGGCCTGATGCCCCGTACATCCCGAGGTAATGACGGGCGTAAGCCCCTCAAGCCCCGTCCTAATCCGCTGGACGAGGCGAAGATTACGTACATTGACCACAAGGACACCGATCTGCTGCGGAAGTTCATTTCGGACCGGGGGAAGATCCGCAGCCGGCGTGTGACAAGGGTCTCGGCCCGTCAGCAGCGGCAGCTGGCGCGGGCGGTGAAAAACGCCAGGGAGATGGCCCTGCTGCCGTACGCGCCGCGCTGATCGGGATGTCTGTAACCGGGACGGCACCCGGCGTGCACGTGCATCTGCCCATGCATCAGCAAGTGAACAAAGCTATGATCCGGGGCAGTTGACATCTGCACTTTCCGGGAGCGACCTGTGCACCACGCGTACAACGGCATGGCGGCCACAGAGCTTCACGGTGTGGTCTGGCAGAAGAGCAGGCGCAGCAACTCGCAGGGCTCCTGCGTGGAGTTCGCCAAATTGCCGGGAGGGAATGTGGCGGTGCGCAATTCGCGGCATCCCGACGGGCCCGCGCTGGTGTACACGCCTGCGGAGATCGAGGCGATGCTGCTGGGCGTCAAGGACGGCGAGTTCGACCACCTGACCGGCGGCTGACGGCAGTACGCGGCCCCGGGTGACGGCAGTACGCGGGCCGGGTGGCAGCGCAACGCGGCCCGGCTGGCAGCAGTACACGGCCCCGCCTGCGGAGGCGCAGTACGCGTACTACGCCTCCGCAGGCGGGAGCCGGAACAGCGCCCACACCACCTTGCCGCTCAGCGTCCCCGCGAGCGGGTGCCACCCCCAGCTGTCGCTGAACGAGTCCACCAGGAACAGCCCACGGCCCGACTCCGCCGAGAAGTCGTCGCTCTCGCCCGCCACCGGGCTCTCGTGGCTGGGGTCGCGTACGGCACACACCAGGCGCGAGGTCCAGCGCATCAGGTGCAGCCGGACGGGAGGATCCTGCTCGTTGGCGCGCGGGGTGTCGGACGGCAGCGCGTGCCGCAACGCGTTGGTGACGAGCTCGGAGACGACCAGGGCAACGTCGTCGAAGCAGTCGCCGAGCTCCCACTGGGTCAGCGTCGCCTGGGTGAACTGCCGTGCTCCGCGCACCGCTTCGTACCGCGGAGGCAGGGCGCATGAGGCGGAGCTGGAGACCGCTGCGGGGTCGATGGGTGGAAGGCCCTGCCGTAACGGCTCGAGCATGGTCGATCCATTCATCCCCATGCGAGGCACTCCCGGGATTCGCGGTCGTTGCGATACGGCGGTAGTACAGCGTCAGCACAAAGCAGCCAGCACAAAACAGCGTCAGCACAGAAGAGCATGCAGGTGTGCGCGGACCATGCTTCCGAATGCGCGGAGCAGATGCAAGGGCAGATGCACGTGCACGCGCCGATCCTGTCCCACCCTGTGACGGTAGTGCACCATTTTTTCCCGAGGCCTCTTTCGGCGCCTCGCACTCTCCTGCCATCTCCGTAATCGGGTGAGTACGAAGCGGAGCGTTTTAATGGCAGACTGCGGCTCCTGGGGCCCCGGGGGGAGACGCTCCGCTTCTGAACTGTCGTACAGGGGAGGGCCGGAGAAGTGACCGCAGGCGAGTCGAGCGGCTCTGTGGTGCGGCGCATCCTGCTGGGATCCCAGCTCAGGCGGTTGCGTGAGTCGCGTGGTGTCACCCGCGAAGCGGCCGGCTACTCGATCCGAGCATCCGAATCGAAGATCAGCCGCATGGAGTTGGGACGGGTGAGCTTCAAGGCCAGGGACGTCGAGGATCTGCTGACGCTGTACGGCGTCACGGACGGCACGGAGCGCGACTCCCTGCTGGGGCTCGCGCGGGAGGCCAACGTGGCCGGCTGGTGGCACAGCTTCGGCGATGTGCTGCCGGGCTGGTTCCAGACGTACATCGGCCTCGAAGGTGCCGCCTCCCTCATCCGGATCTACGAAGTCCAGTTCGTGCACGGGCTGTTGCAGACGGAGAGCTACGCGCACGCGGTCGTCTCCCGTGGCATGCCGCACGCCTCGGCCGCCGAGATCGACCGCAGGGTCGCGCTGCGCCTGGAGCGCCAGAAGGTGCTCGTGTCGGAGCGCGCGCCGCATCTGCACGCCGTACTCGACGAGGCCGCCCTGCGCCGTCCGTACGGCGACCGGGCCGTGATGCGTGGGCAGTTGCAGCACCTCATAGAGGTGTCGGAGCAGCCCAATGTCACGCTTCAGGTGATGCCGTTCAGCTTCGGCGGCCACGCGGGGGAGAGTGGCGCGTTCACCGTGCTTCGGTTCCCCGAGTCGGATCTGTCCGACCTCGTGTACCTGGAGCAGCTGACCAGCGCGCTGTATCTGGACAAGCGCGAGGAGGTCGCGCAGTACGAGAACGTGATGGCGCGCCTGCAGAAGGACAGCCCGAGTCCGGCGGAGTCCCGGGACGTTCTCCGCGGTCTGCTCCAACTCAGCTAGGGCCCACGTACCATGACGTCTCATCAGGAGTCTGCACCTGTACGCCTTGCAGTAAGGGATCGCATGTCCTTCTTCACCGACCTGGCCCATCAGTACATCGACGGCGAGTGGCGGACCGGCAGCGGCTCGTGGGACATCATCGACTTCAACCCGTACGACGGGGAGAAGCTCGCCGCGATCACGGTGGCGTCGGTGGACGAGGTCGACCAGGCCTACCTGGCGGCCGAGCGCGCCCAGCCGGCGTGGGCGGCGGTGAGCGCGTACCGGCGCAGGGACGTGATCGAGCGTGCCCTGCGGATCACTCAGGACCGCGAGGACGAGATCGTCGAGGCGATCATCGACGAGCTCGGCGGTACGCGGGTGAAGGCGGCGTACGAGGTCCGCCTCGCCCAGGAGTTCCTGCGCGAGGCGATGCAGACCGCCCTGCGGGCCCAGGGGACCATCCTGCCCTCGCCCGTGCAGGGCAAGGAGAATCGTGTCTACCGGCTGCCGGTGGGCGTCGTCGGGGTCATCAGCCCCTTCAACTTCCCCTTCCTGGTGACGCTCAAGTCGGTCGCCCCGGCTCTCGCGCTCGGCAACGCCGTGGTGATCAAGCCCAACCAGAACACCCCGGTCGTCGGCGGCGGGCTGATCGCGAAGATCTTCGAGGACGCGGGCCTCCCGGCCGGGCTGCTCAACGTGCTGGTCACGGACATCGCGGAGATCGGTGACGCGCTGATAGAGCACCGGGTGCCGAAGGTGATCTCCTTCGCCGGCTCCGACAAGGTGGGGCGGCATGTCGCCGCAGTCGCCGCCGGTCAGTTCAAGCGGTCGGTCCTGGAGCTGAGTGGCAACAGCGCGCTGGTCGTGCTCGACGACGCGGACATCGACTACGCCGTCGAAGCCGCCGTCTTCAGCCGCTTCGTCTATCAGGGCCAGGTCTGCATGGCGGCCAACCGGGTGCTGGTGGACCGGACCGTCGAAGCCGAGTTCACAGCGAAGTTCGTCGCGAAGGTACGCACCCTGGTGACCGGCGACCCGGCCGACTCGCGGACCCACATCGGCCCGGTCATCAACGCCTTCCAGGCGGAAGCGCTGACGGGCCTGGTGGAGCAGGCGCTCGCCGAGGGCGCGACGGCGCTCGTGCGGGGGTCTACGCGCGGCAACCTCGTCGAGCCGACCGTACTGAGCGGGCTGCCGGCCGACTCCTCGATCCTGTCCCAGGAGATCTTCGGCCCCGTGGTGCTGCTGCTGCCCTTCGACGGCGAGGAAGAGGCGCTGCGTATCGCCAACGACAGCCAGTACGGGCTGAGCGGGGCCGTCCACACGGCGAACCTGGAGCGGGGTGTGCGGTTCGCCCAGCGCGTCGAGACGGGAATGATGCACGTCAACGACTCGACCGTGCACGACGAGCCGCAAGTGGCGTTCGGCGGCGAGAAGCTCTCGGGGCTGGGGCGGCTGAACGGTGACTCGGCGGTGGAGGCCTTCACCACGCAGAAGTGGATCTCGGTGCAGCACGGACGGACGAAGTTCCCGTTCTGAGGACGGCTGCCCTCGCCTCGCGGACCGCGCAGGTACCCGACCGGCTACTCTAGTCAAAATTGAGTAGGCGGGAAGGGTTCACGATGTCAGCGATCCGGCTGCTGGTCCTCGGCGCCGTGCGTCAGCACGGGCGCGCGCACGGCTATCAGGTGCGCAACGACCTGGAGTTCTGGGGCGCCCACGAGTGGTCCAACGCCAAGCCAGGGTCGATCTACCACGCGCTCAAGCAGATGGCCAAGCAGGGGCTGCTGCACGCCCACGAGATCGCGCCGAGCACGGCCGGCGGCCCGCCGCGTACCGAGTACGAGATGACGGAGCAGGGGACCGCGGAGTATTTCGGGCTGCTTCGGGAGGCCGTGAAGACGTACGACCAGAAGCTGGACGTGCTGTCGGCGGGCATCGGCTTCATCGTCGACCTGGACCGGGCGGAGGCGGTCGAGCTGCTCAAGGAGCGGGTGCGCGGCCTCCAGTCGTGGCGCACGTCGGTCACCGACTACTACACGCCTGAGGACGGGCCCGAGTCGATCGGCCACATCGGCGAGATTATGAACCTGTGGGTCCACTCGGCAGACACGGGTGTCGAGTGGACGCGCGGCCTGATCGCGCGGATCGAGGGCGGCGCGTACACGTTCTCCGGCGAGGGCGACCCCTTCGTGGGCGTGCTCGCCGAGGGCGAAGAGAATCCCTACGCCAGCTAATCAAGTTTGACGAATGAGTCGGAGTGCTTTACCTTTGCGCTTGTAGTCAAGTTTGACTACAAGGTGGGAGGAGAGAGCATTGACTGACGCCGAAGCGGCGATCGTCGTCGAGGGAGTAGAGAAGCGGTACGGGCAGAAGCGGGCGCTGGGCGGGCTCGACCTGGTGGTGGGGCGTGGCACGGTGCACGGCGTGCTGGGCCCCAACGGTGCGGGCAAGACCACGATCGTGCGCATCCTGGCCACCCTGCTGCGGCACGACGCGGGTCGGGCCGAGGTCGCGGGGTACGACGTACGGACGCAGGCCGCACGGGTGCGGCGGCACATCGGGTTGCTGGGGCAGCACGCGGCGGTGGATGAGGAGCTGGGCGGTCGGCAGAACCTGGAGATGTTCGGCCGCCTCCATCACCTGGGGGCGCGCCGGGCGGGCGCGCGGGCGGACGAGCTGCTGGAGCGGTTCGGGCTCGCCGACACGGGCCGCAAGGCGGTCCGGCAGTACAGCGGCGGCATGCGGCGCCGGCTCGACCTGGCGGCGTCACTGATCACCGACCCGCAGGTGCTGTTCCTGGACGAACCGACCACCGGCCTCGACCCGCGCGGCCGCGCCGAGGTGTGGAGCGCGGTGCGGTCCCTGGCCGGCGGCGGCACGACCGTACTGCTCACCACGCAGTACCTGGAGGAGGCCGATCAGCTGGCCGACCGGATCACGGTGGTTGACGGGGGCAGGTCCATCGCGGAGGGCACACCGGACTCGCTGAAGGCCGAGGTCGGCGGCGACCGGATCGACGTGGTACTGCGCGACGGGCGCCAACTCGGCGCGGCGGCCGTCCTGATGGGCCCGGGCGCGGAGCGCGACGACGACCGGCGGCGGCTCAGCGCGCCGGTCACGGACCGGATGACGGCCCTCGCCGGGCTCGTACGTGCCCTGGAGGCCGCCGGCATCGAGGCGGAGGACATCGTCCTGCGCAGGCCAACGCTCGACGAAGTGTTCCTGCGTCTCACGAAGGACACCCAGGAGGTGGGGGTATGAGTACGGTCGGATGGGCGGTCAGCGATTCCTGGACGATGACGCGGCGCGAACTCGCGCACTGGGCGCGCCGGCCGGTGCAGGTCGTCGTCGGCCTGGTCTTCCCGGTGATGCTGCTGCTGATGTTCGGGTTCCTGGTCGGCGGCGGCAAGGGCGTCTCGGGCGATTACGTCGACTTCCTGGTGCCGGGCATGCTCGCGCTGACCATGGCCTTCGGGCTGGAGGCGACGATGCTCGCGGTCACCCAGGATCTGAACAAGGGGGTGATCGACCGGTTCCGCTCCATGCCGATGGCCTCGGGCGCGGTGCTGGTGGGACGCGCCGTCGCGGACATGCTCCAGTCGGCGGCCGGGCTGCTGGTCATGATCGTGGTGGGGTACGCGGTCGGCTGGCGCTGGCACGGCGGCGCGCTCGCCTTCCTGGGGGCTGTCGGCCTGTTGCTGCTGCTGCGCTTCGCGATGCTGTGGATCGGCATCCAGCTGGCAATGGTCGCGGGCAAGCCGGAGATGGTCCAGGCGGTGCAGATCCTGGTGTGGCCGGTCGGGTTCCTCTCCAACGCCTTCGCCTCGCCGGACTCGATGCCGGGCTGGCTCGCCGCGGTCGTCGGGTGGAACCCGCTGTCGGCCACGGCCACGGCGGTACGCGACCTCTTCGGCAACCCGGCGGCGGCCGGCACCGGCTGGCCGGCCGAACACGCGGGCCTGCTGGCGGTGGTGTGGCCGGTGGTGCTGGTGGCGGTGTTCTTTCCGCTGGCGGTACGGCGGTTCGGGCGGCTGAGCCATTGAGCCACTGAGCCACTGAGCCACTGAGCCTCTGAGACCCGGGCCTCCGGGCCTCCGGGCCTCCGGGCCACTGAGCCCCCGGGCCACTGAGCCCCCGGGCCGCCGGGGCGCGCGCCGGTCAGTGATGGAAGCCGGTCGCGGCGGACGTGTCCCGGGTGGCCGGTCCCGCCTGGGCGCGCAGTTCGGGCAGGACCTGTTCGAAGCTCTCCACCAGCAGCTCCGCCAGGTCGGAGGAGAAGCCGTTGCGGCAGACGATCCGCAGCACGGACAGGTCCTGCCGGTTCTCGGGGAAGACGTACGCCGGCACCAGCCACCCGCGTTCGCGCAACCGCCGGGACACGTCGAAGACGTCGAAGTTCGTCACCCCGTCGGCCGTGGTGAAGGCGATCACCGGCAGCTCCTCGCCGCGGGTCAGCATCCGGAAGTCACCCATCGCCTCGATCCGCGCGGCGAGCCCCCGCGCCACGTCCCGCGACGCCTGCTGCACCGCCCGGTACCCGTCCCGGCCGAGCCGCAGGAAGGTGTAGTACTGCGCCACCACCTGCGCCCCGGGCCGGGAGAAGTTGAGGGCGAAGGTCGGCATGTCACCGCCCAGGTAGTTGACCCGGAAGACCAGCTCTTCCGGGAGTTCGGCCGGCGAGCGCCACAGCGCCCACCCCACCCCCGGGTAGACCAGGCCGTACTTGTGCCCGGAGGTGTTGATGGAGGAGACCCTCGGCAGCCGGAAGTCCCAGACGAGGTCCTCGTCGAGGAAGGGAGCGATCATCGCGCCGGAAGCCCCGTCCACATGAACGGGAACGTCGAGGCCCGTGCGCGCCTGGAGCTCGTCCAGGGCCGCGCAGATCTCGGCCACGGGTTCGTACGACCCGTCGAAGGTGGAGCCGAGCACCGCCACCACGCCGATGGTGTTCTCGTCGCAGAGCGCGGCGGCGGCCTGCGGATCGAGATGGAAACGGTCCCCCTCCATCGGCACCGTGCGAGCCTCGACCTCCCAGAAGGTGCAGAACTTGTCCCAGCAGACCTGGACGTTGACGCCCATCACCAGGTTCGGCCGGGCCTGGCCGGGGTAGCGGGACGCGTTGCGGCCCGCCCAGCGCCTTTTGAGGGCCATCCCGGCGAGCATGCACGCCTCGCTGGACCCGGTCGTGGAGCAGCCGACGGACGCCGCCGGGTCCGGCGCGTTCCACAGGCCGGCGAGCATCGCGACGCAGCGCCGCTCCAGCTCGGCGGTGCGCGGGTACTCGTCCTTGTCGATCATGTTCTTGTCCCGGCACTCGCCCATCAGCACCGCCGCCTCGGGCTCCATCCAGGTGGTGACGAACGTGGCCAGGTTGAGCCGGGAGTTCCCGTCGAGCATCAGCTCGTCGTGCACCAGCTGGTACGCCGTCGCGGGCGGCATGGGCCCCTCGGGCAGCTGGTGCCTGGGCGGGGCGGACTCCATGCCCGCGACCGGGTCGGCCGCGCCGTAGAAGGGGTTGAGGGCCAGCTTGCGGTGCCGCTCCGTCGGGCCTTGGTGAAGTGCCATGCGCTCACCATAAGTGGACATAGCAGTGCATAGCGTGTCGGGAATTCGGGCTTGCACCTCACGTCACGTGAGGGCTCAGGCTGAGGTGCGTACCGAGAAGAAGGAGCGGGCAGACCATGAGCTACTCCGTGGGACAGGTCGCGGGATTCGCCTCAGTGACGGTGCGCACGCTGCATCACTACGACGAGATCGGGCTGCTCTCGCCGGGCGGGCGCAGCCATGCCGGTCACCGGCGCTACGACGACGCCGACCTCGACCGGCTGCAGCAGATCCTGTTCTACCGGGAGCTCGGCTTCCCGCTCGACGAGGTGGCGGCTCTCCTGGACGACCCGGGCACCGACCCGCGCGAGCACCTGCGGCGCCAGCACGGACTGCTGTCCGGCCGCATCGCGCGACTGCAGGAGATGGCCGCCGCCGTCGAAACCGCCTTGGAGGCACAGAAGATGGGCATCAGCCTCACACCCGAGGAGAAGTTCGAGGTCTTCGGCGACCACGATCCGCAGGCGTACGAGGAGGAGGCCGGGCGCCGCTGGGGCCGCACCGACGCCTACGCCGAATCGCAGCGCCGTTCGGCGTCGTACACCAAGCAGGACTGGCTGCGCTACAAGGAGGAGAGCGAGGGGTGGGGCCGCAGGCTCGCCGCGCTCATGGAATCCGGCGCTCCGGCCGAGAGTGAGCAGGCGATGGAGCTCGCCGAGGAGCACCGGAGCCAGATCGTCCGCTGGTTCTACGACTGCACCTATGAGATCCACTGCGGGCTGGCGGACCTCTATGTGACCGACGAGCGGTTCACCCGTCACTACGAACAGCTGCGCCCCCGACGCGGCCCGGTATCTGCACGACGCGATCCTGGCCAACGCGGTTCACCGCAGCTGACCGGCCCGCGGGATCGCGCGAGGGGCGACCGGAACCAGGACTGGAACCAAGGGGGCCGCGGCCACGTTGTAGCTTTGGGCTGCGGCCCCCCGCAGACAGACCAGACAGTCGACCCCACCCTGGAGCCCCGGTACCCGTGAATACGCTTGCGCTCGGACCGAGCTGGCTGGAGCCGAACTATCTGCTTGAGCAGTTCGGCCTGATCGGCCTCCTGGTCATCGTCTTCGCCGAGTCCGGACTGCTGATCGGCTTCTTCCTGCCGGGCGACTCGCTGCTGTTCACCACCGGTCTGCTCGTGACCACCGGCGTGCTGGACACTCCGCTGTGGCTGGTCTGCACCCTGGTCGCGCTCGCGGCGATCATCGGCGACCAGGTCGGCTATCTCTTCGGCCGCAAGGTCGGGCCCTCCCTCTTCAACCGTCCCGACTCCAGGTTCTTCAAGCAGGAGAACGTCGAGAAGGCGCACGACTTCTTCGAGAAGTACGGTCCGAAGTCGCTGGTCCTGGCCCGCTTCGTGCCCATCGTGCGGACCTTCACGCCGATCATCGCGGGCGTCAGCAAGATGAACTACCGCTCGTTCATCATGTTCAACATCATCGGCGGTCTGCTCTGGGGAGTGGGCGTCACGCTGCTCGGCGCCTCCCTCGGAAAGATCAAGTTCGTCCGCGACAACATCGAGCCGATCCTGCTTCTGATCGTGCTGGTCTCGGTGATCCCGATCGTCATCGAGTACCTGCGGGCCCGCAGCAAGAACAAGAAGGCCGCCGCCGAGGGTCCCGTCGGCCAGTCCGAAGGGACGCCCCCGGGTCAGCGCGGCCGCCACGCCAGGCGCTGACCCGCTGGGCTCGGATCGTACGGGCCGTATGAGCTAGTGCCGCTCCCGGCGAGCTTTGCCCCGTCGCGTCGTCCAGCACGCACGCTCGCTGCGTTGGCCGAAAGCCCTGGTAGCTCCTTCCCCAAGCTCTCGACTTCGTTCGAGCAGGGGAGACCCCATCCAAGGACTTCCGGCCGCCTTGCGATCGCAGGCACTGGACGACGCTCCTTATGGGGCAAACATTGCCGGTCGCGGCACTAGAAGCCGCGCGTCCGCTTGGCCGCGCGGCGGCTCGCGCCCCGCCCCATACTCGGCATCTTCAGGAACAGCCGGGAGATCTCGCCACCCAGATTCACCCCGATGGCGATCGCCAGCGACAGGGCCGCCGCCTTCGACAGGGAGGCGAGCCCGGAGTTCAGGTCGTTCTGGGCGATGCCCAGCAGACCGAAGTACGTCGCGGAGCCCGGCAGCAGCGGACCGATCGCCGCCGTGACGTACGGCAGCGCGGAGGCGTACTGGTAGCGCGAGAAGAGCTGCCCGAACAGCCCGACCAGGCCGGCGGCGACCGCCGTCGCGGCCACCTGGGAGATCTGGCCGACATCGTGCATCGCGCCGTACACGAGCCAGGCCACGCCGCCGTTCAGCGTCACCATCAGCACGGTGTTCCGCTCCTGCTGGAGCAGGATCGCGAACGCGAAACTGAGCAGCATCGACGCCAGGATCTGCGTCACCGGACGCATGGTGTTCTCCAGCGCGGCACTGGGCTGCAGCTCGGCGTTGAGCTGTACGCCCAGGTAGAGCACGATCAGCACGCCGATGACGATCGCGATGAAGAAGTACATCACTTCGAGCAGCCGCGCCGACGCGGTGATGTAGTAACCCGTCAGACCGTCCTGCACCCCCGCCACCAGGGCCCGCCCCGGCAGCAGCGCGAACAGGCCACCGGTGATGACGGCGGAGGGACGCGCGTCCCACAGCGTCGTCTGCGGTGCGAGCGTCAGTGCCACCCCTATGGCGGCGGGCGGCATCGCAGCGACCACGAACTGGTAGAACTCCGGCAGCCCGCGCCCCGCGCACAGCCACGCCAGCCGGTCGCCGAGCATCGCGCCGATCGCGGCCGCCAGGAACACCACGGGACCACCGCCGACCAGCACGGAAGCCGCGCCGGCCAGTAGCCCGCTGGCCCCCGTCAGCGCCCAGCCCGGATACGGGTGGCGGTTTCGCCGCATCTCCGCGAGCGTGCGGTACGCCTCTTCCAGCGTGACGTCGGTGTCCGGCGATGTGATGTCGTCGATGAGGTGGTAGACCGCCGCCAGCCGGGTGTAGTCGGTGCCCCGGCGGCGTACGGTCCTGCTCGCCGTCACCGGGTCGTCCACCAGCGAGGGCTGGTGCGAGATCGACAGCAGCGTGAAGGTGACGTTCGGCTCGCAGCGGTCGAGCCCGTACGCCCGGCTGACCCCGAACATCGCCGCCTCGACGTCCTCGGCCCCCTCGCCGCCCGCGAGCAGCAACTCCCCGATACGCAGCGTCAGGTCGAGCACGCGCGGCACGGCGGGACCCGCTTCGTCGTGGCGCTGCACCGGCTCCGGCACCGGCCGGTCCCCGACCGGCATGCGCAGCAGCGTACGCATCCGGTCCTGCCAGGGCGCCTCCTTGGTCAGCCCGACCAGGGGCACGCCGTGGGCAGGGGTGAAGGCGGGCGGGGCCTGCCGGGCGTTGTAGGTGCTCGGGGTGTCAAAGGCCGACACGTCCTGCGGGATGGGGTACTCGCCGGTGGTCAGCCCTTCCGGCACGGCGAACTCGGAGGTCGGGCTGTCCTCCTCGGCCGGCTCCGGCTGACCCATTCCGGGCGGTGGTGCGAAGGCGCTCCGAGCCTCGTCCGACTGCGGCTTGCGGTCCTCGGGGCCTTCGTTGTCGGCCCCGCTGCCGCCGCGCTTCGGCTCCGCCACCGCTCGCCTCGCTTCCATTCCTTGATCCCGTACAGCTTTGTGCAACACAGCGTTGTGCGACCAGTGCCCAGTATGCGGAGCGACACCCTCCGCTCGCGCGCCGCACGGCGCCGGCCCAGCACGCGCCCCAGCACACGGCGGGCGGTGCGACCCCCGTTGGGGTGCACCGCCCGCCGTGATGTCAGGGGAGGCCGGGGGCTCGTCAGTGGCTGCCGCCCTGCGCCTGCAGGCGCTTGTAGGAAGCCTCGACCTCGGCCTCGGCCTCGGTGCGGCCGACCCAGTCGGCGCCCTCGACGGACTTGCCCGGCTCCAGGTCCTTGTAGACCTCGAAGAAGTGCTGGATCTCCAGGCGGTCGAACTCCGACACGTGGTGGATGTCGCGCAGGTGCTCGACCCGCGGGTCCGAGGCGGGGACGCACAGCAGCTTGTCGTCGCCGCCGGCCTCGTCCGTCATCCGGAACATGCCGATCGCGCGGCACTTGATAACACAGCCCGGGAACGTCGGCTCGTCCAGCAGCACGAGCGCGTCCAGCGGGTCGCCGTCCTCGCCGAGGGTGTTCTCGACGAAGCCGTAGTCCGCCGGGTAGGACGTGGAAGTGAAGAGTCGACGGTCCAGGCGGATCCGACCGGTCTCGTGGTCCACCTCGTACTTGTTCCGCGAACCCTTCGGGATCTCGATGGTGACGTCGAACTCCACGGGTGACTCCTCCATGATCAACACATATTACGAGTGGGGCTGCGTCTGTCGCATCTGTCTCCGGGGGAGTCCCCGGGCCCCCCGGCCGATTCGGCAGGCGGGCCGGCCCCAGGGTGCCATGCTCGCGGCAACACGCAGTGGTTAAGTGTCCCTCACGCAGGTGTGTGATCGCGAAAGGGGCTGGTCCGCGGTGCCGGAACGGAAAACGTGGCAGCTCACGACGGGCGCGGCCGTGGTCGGTCTCGCCCTCTCGGCCGGGGCGGCAACCGCGGCAGGTCCTTGGGACTCCGGTCAGCGTACGGCCGAGCGTTCCCTGGCCGCGGCCCAGGCGGGAACGGGTGGCGCACATCACCAGTCCCCGGCGCGCGACACCCCCGAGCCCGCCCCCAGCGTGCTCGCCGCGCTGGGCGAGCCCGTACCGCCGCCGGCCGAGCGCGCTCTCGCCGACGCCCTCGAACCGCTGCTGCGCGACCCGGCGCTCGGCACGGTCCGTACGGCATCGGTCGTCGACACCGCGACGGGCGCCCAGGTGTACGGGAAGGGCGACCGCACGGGCATGACGCCTGCCTCCACCATCAAGATCGCCACGACACTTGCCGCGCTCTCCGCACTCGGGCCCGGCCACCGCATCGCCACCACCGTCACCGCCACCCCCGACGGCGGAGCGACCGTGCTGGTCGGCGGCGGCGACCCGACGCTGGACCGGGACGCCCTGGGCTCGCTGGCGGACGACACGGCGCGGGTACTGCGCGACCGCGGCGCCGACAAGACCGTGCTCTCGTACGACACCTCGCTGTACTCGGGGCCGGACCTTCACCCCATCGGCCCCAACGAGAACATCAGCCCCGTCAGCCCCCTGATGATCGAGGAAGGCCGGCTGGACGGCTCCCAGTACGGACCCGCACCGCGCAGCACCGACCCGGCCGGCGACACCGCCCGCGCCTTCGCGGCGATGCTGCGCGAGCGCGGTATCGAGACCAGGCGCGCCCCGGCCCCCTCGAAGGGGCCCGACAGTGCCGAGCCCGTCGCTCGGGCGCTCTCCGCGCCCCTGTCCGCCCTCGTCGAGCGCACCCTGACCCACAGCGACAACGACCTGGCCGAGGCGCTGGCCCGCCAGACCGCTCTCGCCTCGGGACAGCCGGCCAGTTTCGACGGTGCGGGCCGCGCGGTGAAGCTGCGTCTGAAGAAGCTCGAACTGCCGTTGTCCGGGGCCCGCTTCGCTGACGGCAGCGGCCTCGACCGCAAGGACAGGGCTTCGGCCGCCCTGCTGTCCGGCCTCCTCGCCCGCGCCGCCGACCCGGCCCGCCCCGGGCTGCGGCCGGTCCTCACGGGCCTCCCGGTGGCCGGTTTCAGCGGCACCCTGAGGAGCCGTTACGCCCAGGACTCGCCCGGTACGGGCATGGTCCGCGCCAAGACCGGCACCCTCACCGGCGTGAATACCTTGGCCGGAACGGTGGTCGACGCGGACGGCCGACTGCTGTCCTTCGCCTTCCTGACCTCGGGCACGACCGGCCGCGGCGACGCCCAGTCGGCCCTCGACAGGCTCGCCGCCACCCTTGCCAACTGCGGCTGCGAGCCCATCGGGGGCCGCCCGGGACGCACGTAGGGCGCGGCGGGGATCAGAAGTTCACGGGTACGGGTGGAGCACAACACCTCACCGCCCACGGCGTCGACAACGTACGGTTGACGCATGACGAGCATCGGTGGTGCGGAGATGGTCGACTGGAACCTCGCGGTGGCGACCGCGACCCGACTGGTGAGGCCGGGCCCCGACGTGAGCCGGGAGGAGGCGCGCGCCGTCGTGGCCGAACTCCGGCGGCACGCCAAGGCCGCGGAGGAGCACGTCCGGGCCTTCACCCGGATGATCCCCGACGGGCACGAACCGCAGGACACCCCGGTCCTCGTCGTCGACCGGGCCGGCTGGGTCAGGGCGAACGTCGCCGGATTCAGGGAGCTCCTGCGGCCGCTGCTCGACAAGATGCAGGACCGCAGGGGACAGGGCCCCGGCAACGCCGTGCTCGGCGCGGTCGGCGGCAAGGTGACCGGCGTCGAGGTCGGCATGCTGTTGTCCTTCCTCGCCTCACGGGTACTCGGCCAGTACGAGACATTCGCCCCGCCCTCCCGCGAACTTCCCGCCGGCACCGGCGGTGGGCGGCTGCTGCTCGTCGCCCCGAACATCGTGCACGTCGAGCGGGAACTCGAAGTCGACCCGCACGACTTCCGGCTCTGGGTCTGCCTGCACGAGGAGACCCACCGCACCCAGTTCACGGCCGTGCCCTGGCTGCGCGACCACCTGGAGGGCGAGATCCAGTCGTTCCTCGGCGAGACCGAGGTGGACCCGATGACGGTCCTGGAGCGGCTGCGCGAGGCCGCCCAGTCGCTGGCCGGCGGCCGCCCCGAGGGCGAGGCGGGCGAGGACGGCGGCCGCAGCCTCGTCGAGATCGTCCAGACGCCGGCCCAGCGCGAGATCCTGGGCCGGCTGACGGCCGTCATGTCGCTCCTCGAAGGCCACGCGGACTTCGTCATGGACGGCGTGGGCCCCGACGTGGTGCCGTCGGTCGCCGAGATCCGCGAGAAGTTCCAGCAGCGCAGGGCCCGCGGTGCCAGCCGGCTCGACCTCGCGCTGCGCAAACTGCTCGGCCTGGACGCCAAGCTCCGCCAGTACCGGGACGGCGAGCGTTTCGTGCGAGCTGTGGTGGAGGAGGCCGGTATGGACGGCTTCAACCGGGTCTGGACCTCTCCGAACACGCTCCCCACCAAGGCGGAGATCGCCAAACCGGCGGACTGGGTCGCGCGGGTGCACCGCAAGGCGGACTCGTAGCCCGGGCGCGGCCGGACTGCCGGAGAATGCATCAGGGGGCCCTGGGGCGCCCCCAAAGGGGCTCAGCATCACCCATCCGAGGGACCGTGCGCCCCCGGTAGGCGTGCAATGCTCGGAGAACGGCCCGGCTCTGTCACCATCGACGCACTCTGAGTGACTGGCTTCATTCTCCCGAGGCACCCCAACTTCACCGAAGGGCACCGGACATGGGTCCCCATCCTGCGGTCGCAGCGATACGCCTGGCGGTCCGCCGCGTACTCCACGACGTACTCAACGACATCCCCGCACGCACCCTCAGCACCGCGGGCATCACCGGCCCCGCCACCACCGGCACCACCGGCGCACCGGCTGCATCCGGCACGTACGAGCCGTCGCCGTCGGCGCCGCTCGTGCTCGTCGCCTGTTCCGGCGGCGCCGACTCCATGGCGCTCGCCTCCGCCCTCGCCTTCGAGGCGCCCAAGCTCGGCGTCCGGGCCGGCGGCGTCACCGTCGACCACGGACTCCAGGAAGGCTCGCCGGCCCGCGCCGCGGAGGTCGCGAGCCGACTCGCCGCGCTGCGCCTGGACCCCGTCGAGACCGTCGCGGTGACCGTCGGACGCGGCGGCGGCCCCGAAGCGGCCGCCCGCGACGCCCGGTACGCCGCGCTGGACGCCGCCGCCGAGCGCCACGGCGCCGCGGCCGTACTCCTCGGCCACACCCGCGACGACCAGGCGGAGACGGTCCTGCTCGGCCTCGCCCGCGGCTCCGGCATCCGCTCGCTGTCCGGCATGGCCGCCGTGACCGGCGCGGGGCGCTACCGCAGGCCTTTCCTGCACATCGACCGGCAGACGGCCCGCAAGGCGTGCATGGAGCAGTCGCTGCCCGTCTGGGACGACCCGCACAACACCGACCCCGCCTACACCCGCTCGCGGCTGCGTCACGAAGGCCTTCCGGCCCTGGAGAAGGCGCTCGGCAAAGGAGTCGTCGAGGCGCTGGCCAGGACGGCCCAGCTCTCCCGAGACGACGCCGACGCTCTCGACGACTGGGCCGCCGAGGCGGACGCGTCCGTACGCGACGACTCCGGGCAGCTGGAGTGCGCCAAGCTCTACGCCCTGCCTCCGGCCGTACGCCGCCGCGTCCTGCGCCGGGCGGCCATCAAGGCGGGCTCGCCGGCCGGGTCCCTCTTCGCGCGGCACGTCGAGGAGGTCGACCGGCTGATCACCGGCTGGCGCGGGCAAGGTGTCATCAACCTCCCCGGCCGGGTGGAGGCGCGGCGGCAGGGTGGCAGACTGGTCATCCGGCAGGGCTGACGCGCTGAAGCACTACGAAAGTGACCCCGGTGGACGAGAAGGACATGGGCACCGACCTCAAGTCGGTGCTCATCACCAAGGAAGAAATCGACGCCAAGCTGGCCGAGCTGGCCGGGCAGATCGATGCGGAGTACGCGGGCAAGGACCTGCTCATCGTCGGCGTCCTCAAGGGCGCGGTGATGGTCATGGCGGACCTGGCGCGTGCCCTGTCCACCCCCGTCACGATGGACTGGATGGCGGTCTCGTCCTACGGCGCCGGCACCCAGTCCTCCGGCGTGGTCCGCATCCTCAAGGACCTCGACACCGACATCAAGGGCAAGCACGTCCTGATCGTCGAGGACATCATCGACTCGGGCCTGACTCTCTCCTGGCTGCTGTCCAACCTCGGATCGCGTGAGCCCGCGTCCCTGAAGGTCTGCACGCTGCTGCGCAAGCCGGACGCGGCGAAGGTCAAGCTCGACGTGCGGTGGGTCGGCTTCGACATTCCCAATGAGTTCGTCGTGGGATACGGCCTTGATTACGCCGAGAAGTACCGGAATCTGCCCTTCGTCGGCACCCTCGCGCCGCACGTCTACGGCGGCTGAGACCGGCACGGGCGTTCGCCGGGAACCTCCGCCCGCTGCCCGCCGTTGGAGCAGGGGAAGGCAGGTTCGCCGGTCGTCCCCTGCGGTCACGGGTGACAATGCTGGGGTACCGTCCGAAGAACAGTCTTTTTAAACAGCAGCATTTACCTACGGGCAGGAGGGACGGGGCGATATCCGCCCCGTATGGATGGACGTGAAGCGATACTTCCGTGGGCCGGTCATGTGGATCGTGCTGGCCGTCCTCGCCGTGGTCGTGCTGATGCAGGTTGTCGGCTCGTCCGGCGGCTACAAGACGGTGGACACCGCCGAGGTCGTCCAGTCGATCGACAAGAACCAGGTCAAGCAGGCCAAGCTGACGACCGGTGACGAACAAGTCATCAAGGTTGAGCTGAAGGACGGCCAGAAGGTCAAGGACAGCAGCAAAATCCAGGCGAGCTACATCGGCGACCAGGGCGTCGCGCTCGCCAACAAGCTGCAGTCGAAGTTCGACAGCGGGGACATCGACAAGGGCTACACGGTCTCCCCCACCAAGCAGAACGCCTTCGTCGGGATTCTGCTCTCCCTGCTTCCCTTCGTCCTGATCGTGGTCGTCTTCCTGTTCCTGATGAATCAGATGCAGGGCGGCGGCTCCCGGGTCATGCAGTTCGGGAAGTCCAAGGCCAAGCTGATCACCAAGGACACCCCGAAAACGACGTTCACCGATGTGGCGGGGGCCGACGAGGCGGTCGAGGAGCTCCACGAGATCAAGGAGTTCCTCCAGGAGCCGGCGAAGTTCCAGGCCGTCGGCGCCAAGATCCCCAAGGGTGTGCTGCTGTACGGCCCGCCCGGTACGGGAAAGACGCTGCTCGCCCGTGCTGTCGCGGGTGAGGCCGGTGTCCCGTTCTACTCGATCTCCGGTTCTGACTTCGTCGAGATGTTCGTCGGTGTCGGTGCCTCGCGGGTCCGTGATCTCTTCGAGCAGGCCAAGGCGAACGCCCCGGCGATCGTCTTCGTCGACGAGATCGACGCAGTCGGCCGCCACCGCGGCGCCGGCATGGGCGGCGGTCACGACGAGCGCGAGCAGACCCTCAACCAGCTGCTCGTCGAGATGGACGGCTTCGACGTGAAGGGCGGCGTCATCCTGATCGCCGCCACCAACCGGCCGGACATCCTCGACCCGGCGCTGCTGCGCCCGGGCCGGTTCGACCGGCAGATCGCCGTCGACCGCCCGGACCTGCTGGGCCGCCTCGAAATCCTCAAGGTGCACGCCAAGGGCAAGCCGGTCACGCCGGAGGTCGACCTGCGGGCCGTCGCCCGTCGTACGCCGGGCTTCACCGGTGCCGACCTGGCGAACGTACTGAACGAGGCGGCGCTGCTGACCGCTCGCAGCGACAAGAAGCTGGTCGACAACCACTCCTTGGACGAGGCGATTGACCGTGTCGTGGCCGGACCGCAGAAGCGGACCCGGATCATGAGCGAGAAGGAAAAGAAGATCACCGCGTACCACGAGGGCGGACACGCCCTGGTCGCGGCGGCCTCCCCGAACAGCGACCCGGTGCACAAGGTCACCATCCTGTCCCGCGGGCGTGCCCTCGGTTACACGATGGTGCTCCCGGACGAGGACAAGTACTCGACCACGCGCAACGAGATGCTGGACCAGCTCGCCTACATGATGGGCGGCCGTGCGGCCGAGGAACTGGTGTTCCACGACCCGACCACGGGCGCCTCGAACGACATCGAAAAGGCCACCACCACGGCCCGCGCGATGGTCACGCAGTACGGCATGACCGAGCGTCTCGGCGCGATCAAGTTCGGCCAGGACGGCGCCGAGCCGTTCCTCGGCCGTGACATGGGTCACCAGCGCGACTACTCGGAAGAGGTCGCCGCGCTCGTCGACGAAGAGGTCAAGAAGCTCATCGAGACCGCGCACAACGAGGCGTGGGAGATCCTCGTCGAGAACCGTGACGTCCTCGACAACCTGGTTCTGGCCCTCCTGGAGAGGGAGACACTGAACAAGGAGGAGATCGCCGAGATCTTCAGCCCGATCGTGAAGCGCCCGGCCCGCCCCGCATGGACCGGTTCTTCCCGCCGCACGCCGTCCACGCGGCCGCCGGTGCTCTCGCCGAAGGAGCTGTCTCTCACCAATGGCGCCACCACCGCCATCGGTGCGACTCCCACGGTGACGGCCGGTCCGCTGGACAAGCCGGCCACCGAGGCGATCCCCGAGGAGCGCCCCGAGAGCTGAACACCGGGGCCCACGGGGCCCGGAATGGATGCCGCGTCCCCCAGGTTTAATCTGGGGGACGCGGCGTTTTTTCGTACGCCCGCGCGTCTGCGCACGTGAAGCACAGGAACGAGGCACTGATGACCGACCCGGTGACGCTGGACGGCGAGGGCTCCATCGGCGAGTTCGACGAGAAGCGAGCCGAGAACGCCATACGCGAGCTCCTCATCGCGGTCGGCGAGGATCCGGACCGGGAGGGGCTGCGGGAGACGCCGGGACGGGTGGCCCGGGCGTACCAGGAAATATTCTCCGGTCTGCGACAGCAGCCCGAGGACGTGCTGACGACGACGTTCGACCTGGGGCACGACGAGATGGTCCTGGTGAAGGACATCGAAGTGTTCAGTACCTGTGAACACCACCTGGTTCCGTTCCGCGGAGTGGCGCACGTCGGGTACATCCCCGCCACCAGTGGCAAGATCACGGGGCTGTCCAAGCTGGCGCGTCTCGTCGACGTGTTCGCCCGCCGCCCGCAGGTGCAGGAACGGCTCACCACGCAGGTCGCCGAATCTCTGATGGAGATCCTGGAGCCGCGCGGGGTGATCGTGGTCATCGAGTGCGAGCACATGTGCATGTCGATGCGCGGTATCCGCAAGCCCGGCGCCAAGACGATCACATCGGCGGTGCGAGGCCAGCTGAGGGACTCGGCGACACGCAACGAGGCGATGACCCTGATCATGTCTCGCTGAGCCGGCTGAGCTGTGCTGGCTGCGCTGAGCTGAGCACAGCTGATCCGGCAGGGGTCAGGCCGCGGGGGCGGCGCCGGTGTCCTCGTCGTCGGGGAGCTTGCAGACCCGTTCCAGGAAGATCGCCGCCGCGACCACCGCCGCGCCCGCCAGGACGGCCAGGCCCGCGTAGATGGCCTGGTCCCGGCGGGTGGGGATGTCGAGGCTGTTCATCAGCAAGTAGACGCCCACCCCGCCGTACATCCCGCAGACCAGCGACGCGACCAGCGCACTGGCCTGGCCGAAGACCACCGCGCGGGCCGCCATCAGCGGCTCGACACCCTTCGCGCCGGGCCGGCGCTCGCGCTGGGCGCGCAGCCGGGCCCGGATCGACAGGGCGGTCGCCAGGAGTACGGCAGCGATCGCCGCCAGTACCACGGGGGCCGCCAGCGGCACGCTCGGCAGGGTGTCGACCGTGTTCCAGAGCCGGGCGGCGCCCCAGGACAGGACTCCCGCCACGGCGAAGAGACCGGCCAGTACCCCGAGCCGCAGTTGCTTCACCGAGAGCGCCCCTCACATCCGGTCACGTGGATTCGTCACATCCATGTCCACATCCGTGCCACATCCATGTGTGACGGTCCGCCAGCCTAACGACTACTCCGGCAGCCGGAGTTCCAGGTCGGGGCGCGGCAGTACGCCGTCGGCGCCGACCCCGTCCAGTAGGCCCGCCACCGGGCCGCGGCCGGGCAGCTGCGCCTCCGGGTCCACGTCGCGCCACGGGGCGAGCACGAAGGCCCGCTCGTGGGCGCGCGGGTGGGGGAGGGTGAGCAGCGGATCGTCGGACACCACGTCGGCGTACGCCACGATGTCCACGTCGATGGTGCGCGGGCCCCAGCGCTCCTCGCGTACCCGGTCGAAGGCCTCTTCGATGGCCTGGCCGCGCTCCAGCAGAGAGGACGGCGGCAGCGTGGTCTTCACCACGACGACCGCGTTGAAGTACGACGGCTGGGAGGCGGGGTCGACGCCCCAGGGCTCCGTTTCGTACACCGGGGAGACGGACTTGACCCGCAGGCCGGGGGTGTCTTCCAGTGCGTCGATGGCGCCCTGGATGGTCTCCAGGCGGTTGCCCAGGTTGGAGCCCAGCGAGATCACGGCGCGTTTCGGATTGGACAGAGTGAAGTCCGCGGCGTCCACCTGTTCCACCACGGAGGCGGGCACCGGCTGCACGGTCGGGTCGCTCTGTGTCGGGTTCATACGCGGCTCCGGGTGATGGTGATGGTCACGTCGTCGAAGGGCACGGTGATCGGGGCGTCCGGTTTGTGGACGCAGACCTCGACCTCCTTCACGCCGTCGTGCTTGAGGCACTGCTGGGCGATGCGCTCGGCGAGTGTCTCGATCAGGTCGACCGGGTCGCCCTGGACCACGTCCACGACCTCCTCCGCCACGACGCCGTAGTGCACGGTCTTCGCCAGGTCGTCGTCAGCCGCGGCGGGGCGGGTGTCGAGGCCGAGAACCAGGTCCACGATGAAGGTCTGGCCTTCCTCACGCTCCCTGGGGAAGACCCCGTGGTGCCCACGGGCCTTGAGGCCGCGCAGCGCGACACGATCCACGCGAATCACTCCTGCTGTCGTAGAGAGAACAAGGGCCACTGCCCTGTGCGGTCGGCATGTCACCCTCACCCGAATCTACCTGCGGGCACCGACATCGCGTGCCCACGGGGCCCCTGGACGAAAGCCCACGGGGCTGGTAGCCGCCCATACCCAAGCCTTCCGGACCCGAACCTTCCACGGGCCCTTACCCACTCAGGCGGGTGTCTCGTCGTCCTCGTCGTCACCGGATTCGGTCAGCACGGGGGACCCGTGGTGCGACCACAGTTTCCAGCCGTCCTCGGTGCGCCGGAACACGTTGGTGGCCACGATCAGCTGCCCGACCAGCGGCCCCAGCTCGCCGGCCTCCTCGGCAGGGCCGCCGCTGAGGGTGTTCTCCGTGCAGACGACGAGGGCGGTGTCACCGAGGACCGTGACCTTCACATCCGTGAGGAAGAACTGGATGTACTCGGTGTTCGCCATGATCACGGCGTACGAGCGGAGCACTTCCCCGCGCCCCGACAGGACCGGCCATCCGGGGTGGACGCAGGAGATCTCGTCGTCCAGCCAGAGGGACGACAGCTGTTCGAAATCGCCGCGCTCCACGGTCTCGTAGAACGCGGTGTTGGCCAGTTCGACCTGTTCGGCGTCGGTGCGCGCGGCGCTCACAGGGCTCCTTCGACGGCTCTGGCGACGCGGACGGCGTCGGCGGTGGCCCGTACCTCGTGGACGCGCACCGCCCAGGCGCCTTCGTGGGCGGCGATGGCGGAGACGGCCGCGGTGGCGGCGTCCCGCTCGCGGGCGGGCGGCGGCGTGGCGCCCTCGCCGGCCGACGCGGCGAGAACGTGGCCGAGGAACCGCTTGCGGGAGGCGGCCACCAGAAGGGGGCGGCCGAGGGAGTGCAGTGCGTCGAGACGGGCCACCAGTGCCAGGTCGTGGGCCGCCTGTTTGGCGAAGCCGAGGCCGGGGTCGATGATGATCCGCTCGGGTGCGACGCCGCCCGCGACGACGGCGTCCATCCGGTCGCGCAGCTCGCGGACGACCTCCCCGACCACATCGGCGTAGACCGCGCGGCTGTTCATCTGCTCGCTGAAGCCCCGCCAGTGCATGACCACGAAAGGTGCTCCGACAGCTGCCACGGCGGCGATCATGCGGGGGTCTGCGAGGCCGCCGCTGACGTCGTTTACCAGGGCCGCGCCGGCCGCGACGGCCTGCTCGGCGACGGCGGCCCGCATGGTGTCCACGGAGACGGTGACGCCCTCGGAGGCGAGGCCGCGCACCACGGGAATCACCCGCCTCAGCTCCTCGTCGGCGTCGACGCGGGAGGCGCCGGGGCGGGTGGACTCGCCTCCGACGTCGATCAGGTCGGCCCCTTCCGCGGCCAACTCCAGGCCGCGCTTGACGGCCGCGGTCGTGTCGAACCAGCGACCCCCGTCGGAGAAGGAGTCGGGTGTCACATTGACGACCCCCATCACCGCACAGCGGTCCCAGTCCGGCAGACCCTCGATCCGGCCACGCGCACGCAACGTACTCATGCGCCCAGCCTAGGCGTCAGGCGCTGCCGCACCGACCGCTGAACGCGCGGCCGAGCAGTTCGTAGAGAGTGGCGCGGTCGTGCTCGCTGAGGGCGTCGAGTGCGTCGTGGGTCGCGTGCATACGGGCCCGGATGGTGTCGATGATCTCCTCGCCGCCGGTGGTGAGCACGACGTTCTTGACGCGGCGGTCGGTGGCGCTGACTTCGCGGCGTACCAGAGCGCGCTTCTCCAGCCGGTCGACGATCCCCGTGATGTTGGACGCGTCGCAGGCCAGGGTGGTGGCGAGGGCGCGCATCGGGGTGGGGGAGGCGCGCAGTACGCCGAGGGTCTTGGCCTGGCTGGCGGTGAGGCCGGCCTCGGCGGCGGCGAGGGTGAAGTCGCCGTAGTAGCTGCTGAAGGAATCGGCGAGCCGCTCCAGGAGCTGAGTGGTGGTGGGGGGTGTCCCGACGGTCTCTGCCATACGATCAGCTTATCGCGTAAAGCTTGACTATCTCAAACATTGAGGTCTACGGTCCATTTATTGGTTGAGATCGCCACGTAGTTGAGATCGCCACGTGTTGAGATCGCCACGTACCGCTGTCGCCTCCCTCAGGAGTAACACCATGAAGGCCATCACCTACCGCAGCTACGGCAGCCCCGACGACCTCGCGTACGGCGACGTGCCGCAGCCCAAGCTCGGCCCCGACGGCGTCCTGGTCCGGGTCAGGGCGGCGGCCGTCAATCCCGTCGACTGGAAGATCCAGGCCGGCTACCTCGACTCCGTGCTCGACGCGGTCTTCCCCGTCGTCCCCGGCTGGGACGTCGCCGGCGTCGTCGAGAAGGTGGGCCCCAGCGTGAGCGAGTTCGCACCGGGCGACGAGGTCATCGGGTACGTACGGGAGGACTTCGTCTCGCGCGGCACCTTCGCCGAGTACGTCGCCGCGCCGGTGCGCACCCTGGCGCGCAAGCCGGCCAACCTGACGTTCGAGCAGGCCGCGGGGTTGCCGCTGGCCGGTCTCACCGCGTATCAGGCACTCGTCGGCCCCCTGAAGATCACCGACGGTGAGACGCTGCTGGTGCACGCGGCGGCCGGCGGTGTCGGCCTGTTCGCGGTGCAGATCGCGCGCGCCTTCGGTGTGCGGGTCATCGGCACGGCGAGCGAGCGCAACCACCCGTCCCTGGAGGCGCTGGGCGCCACACCCCTGACGTACGGCGAGGGCCTGGCCGACCGCGTCCGGGCGCTGGCCCCCGACGGTGTCGACGCCGTGCTCGACCTCGTCGGCGGCGACGCGCTCCAGATCTCGCCCGCGCTGCTCGCCCCCGGCGGCCGGCTGGCCTCCATCGCGGACCCGGCGGTCGCCGAGCTCGGCGGCAGCTACCTCTTCGTGCGCCCCGACACGGCCGACCTGACGGCGCTCACCGAGCTGGCCGAGCGCGGCGCGCTGTCCGTCGAGGTGGCGGCGGTCTTCCCGCTGGAGAAGGCCGCCGACGCGATGCGGCTCAGCATGGAGGGCCACACCCGCGGCAAGATCGCGATCAGCGTCGGCTGATCCGCCGGACGCTATGCGACCGAGCGGTCGGCCTCGCCCATCCGTAGCCGCGCGGGGTGCGCGCAGGGACGCGGCTGCGCGGGCCTCGCCCGGCGGGTGAAGGGGCGGGGCAACACGGCCGTGACGAACCCCTCGGCCCGCATCGCGGCGAGGCCGATGCGCGGCAGGTCGCGGGAGGTGCGGAAGACCACGAAGCGGGGCTCCCAGCGGGGCTGGAACTTGGCGTTGAACTTGTACAACGACTCGATCTGGAACCAGCGCGAGGCGAAGACCAGCAGCCCCCGCCAGAGCCTGAGCACCGGTCCGGCGCCGATCTTCTCGCCGCGCGCCAGCGCGGAGCGGAACATCGCGAAGTTGAGCGAGACCCGGTCCACACCCAGCCGGGGTGCGGCCTGGAGCGCGGCGACGATCAGCAGCTCGTTCATGCCGGGATCGGCAAGACGGTCGCGGCGCATCAGGTCCAGGGACATGCCGTCGCCGCCCCAGGGGACGAAGTGGAGTACAGCCTTCAGATCGCCGTACGCCCCCTCCTGCGCATCCGCCTTGTGGGCCGTGGCGATCACGCAGTCCTCGTCGCCGGGCGCGCCGATGCGGCCGAGCGCCATGGAGAAACCGCGCTCGGTGTCGGTGCCGCGCCAGTCCGCGGCGGCCCGCCGGATGCGCTCCAGTTCGCCTTCGCTCAGGTCACGGACGCGGCGTACGCGGGTTTCGTAACCGCCCCGCTCGATGCGCCCAACCATCTGGCGCACGTTGCGCATCGCCCGCCCGGCGAGGGTGAAATCCGGCACGTGCACCACCGCTTCGTCGCCGAGCTCCAGTGCGTCGAGGCCCGTCTCGCGGGTCCACACTTCGCCGCCGGTCTCGCTGCACCCCATCACCGCGGGGGTCCACGAGTGGGCCTTGGCCTCGTCCATGAAGCGCTCTATGGCGCCGGGCCAGGCCTCCACATCGCCGATGGGATCGCCGCTGGCGAGCATCACCCCGGACACGACGCGGTAGGTGACGGCAGCCTTGCCGCTGGGCGAGAACACGACGGCCTTGTCGCCGCGCAGCGCGAAGTGGCCGAGCGAGTCGCGGCCGCCGTGCCGGGACAGCAGCTCGCGCAGCCGTCGGTCGTCGTCGCGGGTGAGGCGGGCGGTGGGGTGCTCGGGGCGCAGGGCCAGGTAGATGGTGGTGACGGCGGTGAGCAGGCCGAGGGCGCCCAGCGAGTAGCCGACGGTCCAGGAGACCCGGCCGGCGTAGGCGACAGGGCCCTCGAAGCCGAACAGCCCGTACAGGACGTGCTCCAGACGCTCGGCGACGCTCGGGTCGCCGACGACCCGCCCCGGGTGCGAGCTGACGATGACTAGACCGAGCCCCAGGGACCCGGCGCCGAGCAGTATGAAGTTCGCGAGCGCCGTCCAGCGGCTGCGCGGGTCGGGCAGGGCCGCGAACTGGTCGCGGTGGCGCAGCAGCAGGGCGAGCAGCGCCACCGAGATCAGCACGCCGACGATCGAGTTGCGGTAGGTGAACTGCGCCACGGCGCCCGCGGGGAGCAGGACGACGGCGGCGCGCCAGGCCCGGCGTTTGTGGCGCTTGAGGCCGTGCGCCAGGAGCAGCAGCAGGGCGCCCGCGCTGATGGCGAGCGCGGCGGCGAACGGGCCGAGCGCGCCGGGAAGTACCTCGGCGATTGCGTGCATCCGGCTGTGCCGGAAGCGCGGGAAGACGCCGGCGGCGATGTCGAGCAGCCCGACGAGAGCGCAGGCGGTGCCGACCAGGGAGGGCACGGCCTCGGGGCGCAGCCCTCTCAGCAGCCTCGGTGTCCGGTGGGTCCCGCGTATTGCCGTCATACGGCTCTTGTGCCCCGTTGTGCGGCTCATCCGCTCCGTCGTCCGTTCCGTCAATCCGGTCAGTCCCGGCCGTTCCGTCAGTCCCGGCCGTCCGGTCAGTCCCGGCCGTCCCGTCGCTCTCGGTGTGCCGGCCGGAACCGGCCCGGAATCATTCCCATCTAGCCTGTTGGACATCGCTTCCCGTGGCTCCGCGAGAGACGAGCTCTCCGAGGCCTGGCAGCCGGACGATTTGCTCTCTTAAGGACGGCGCATCAGGGGGGCCGGTTCACTCCCTCCCCGGATATTCTCCGGCCGTACACGTAGAAGGCGCTCACGTCATCATGGGTCTCACCAGCAATACGGTTCTGGCGCTCGCCGTCATTGTTGCAGTGGCGCTGTTCGTCGCCACGGTTGTGCTCTGGGCGCGCCTGGCCGGCCGCGGGCTGCGCGCCGTGCTGGGCCGCGTCGGCCTGCTCCTCGCCACGCAGCTGCTGATCTTCGCATCGGTGGGGCTCGCTGCCAACAAGTCCTTCCTGTTCTACGGGTCCTGGTCCGACCTGTTCGGTCAGGAGACGGAACCGGGTGTGGTCGTGGACCACTCGGCGCCCGCCAGGGACCTCGAGGTCGTCGACAAGCAGGGGGTCGACGTCGACGGCGGCACCGAGCCGGTGGTGGGGGGCCAGATACACAAGGTCGTCGTCCGGGGTGAGCGCTCGAAGATTCAGAGCAAGGCGTACGTCTACCTGCCGCCCGAGTACTTCCAGCCGAGGTACGCCGACAGGAGGTTTCCGGTGGCCCTGGTCCTCACCGGATATCCGGGCACCGCCGAGAACCTGCTCAAGGGGCTGCGCTATCCGAGGACGGCGCACAAGCAGGTGGCCGCGGGAAAGATGCGGCCGATGATCCTGGTCATGATGCGGCCGAGCGTCGCGCCGCCGCGGGACACCGAATGCGTGGACGTTCCCGGTGGACCGCAGACCGAGACGTTCTTCGCCAAGGACCTCCCGAAGGCGGTGGCGCGGTCCTACCGGGTGGGTACGAAGGCCCGTAACTGGGGACTGGTCGGCAACTCCACCGGCGGGTACTGCGCCCTGAAGTTCGCCCTCCACCACCCGAAGGCCTTCAGTGCGGGGGCGGGTCTCTCGGCGTACTACAAGGCAGCCGAGGACGCGACGACCGGCGACCTCTTCCACGGCGACCGGCATGAACGCAACCGGGCCGACCTGTTGTGGAGCCTGGACCACATGAGGCCGGCCGCCGGGGTGGCGAAAGGCCCGAAAACGTCGTTTCTGGTGACCAGTTCCCGGGAAGGCGAGGGCAACCTCCAGGACACCCTTAAGTTCATCGACAAGGTGCGGCCGCCGGCCCGGGTCTCCTCGATCACGCTCGACACCGGCGGCCACAACTACGGCACCTGGCGGCGCGAGATACCGGCCACCCTGCAGTGGATCAGCGGTCGGCTCACGGCGAACTGACGGATTCCACTTCCACTTCGGTACGGGACACGGCCTGCGCGTCCGCGTCGATGGACCGGCGCAGCGCCTCGTGCAGCAGGGCCGGGGTGAGGACTCCGAGGAAGCGTCCGGCGCTGTCCTTGTCGATGACCGCGATCCAGCCCGCGTCGTGCTGGAGCATCGTGGCGAAGGCCTGCTTGAGGGAGGCGCCGACGGGCAGCCAGGCCTCCATGCGGCGGGCGTGCTCGCGTACCGTTCCGTTCGCGCCGGTGACCTGGTCGGCGGAGATCCAGCCGTGCAGATCGTCTTCTCTGTCCAGGACGACGGCCCAACGGGCTCCGCCCGCCGCCAGTTCCGCGGCTGCCTTCTTGACCGGGTCGTCGAGGTGGACGACCGGCGGCTGCTCCAGGTCCCCGGGCTCGATGGGGGTGACGGAGAGGCGCTTGAGGCCCCGGTCGGCGCCGACGAAGTCCGCGACGTAGGGGGTGGCGGGGGCGCCGAGCACGGCGGTGGGGGCATCGAACTGCTCGATCGTGCCCTGCCCGTAGACGGCGATGCGGTCGCCGAGCCGGACGGCTTCCTCGATGTCATGGGTGACGAACAGCACGGTCTTGCGCACCTGGGACTGGAGTCGCAGGAACTCGTTCTGCAGATGTTCACGGACCACCGGGTCGACCGCGCCGAACGGTTCGTCCATCAGCAGGACGGGCGGGTCCGCGGCCAGCGCCCTGGCCACGCCGACGCGTTGGCGCTGGCCGCCGGAGAGCTGCTCGGGGTAGCGCTCGCCGTATACGGACGGGTCGAGACCGACCAGGTCCAGCAGCTCGGCGGCACGGGCGCGGGCGGTGGCGCGCTTGACGCCGAGGAGGTGGGGGACGGTCGCGGTGTTGTCCAGGACCGTCTTGTGCGGGAAGAGGCCGACCTGCTGGATGACGTAGCCGATACGGCGGCGGAGCTGGACCGGGTCGATGGTCGATATGTCCTCGCCGTTGAGGAATATCCGGCCGCTGGTCGGTTCGATCAGCCGGTTCACCATTTTCATGGTCGTGGTCTTTCCGCAGCCGGACGGCCCGACCAGCGTGACCAGTTCGCCCTCGGCGACTTCGAAGGAGAGGTCGTCGACGGCGGTGGTGCCGTCGGCGTACCGCTTGGTGACGTGCTCGAAACGGATCATGATTCCCCATCGTGGCCGGTGCCGTAGGAAGGCCATGTTGCTGGAATGTGGCGGGCTTGGGTGATTGTCAGTGGCCGAGGATAGGGTCGTGAGACATAAGTTCGGGGCGTGGGGGGAGGTGGGCGGCATGAGCGGCCAGAGCTGTCTGACGGCGAATGACTGGATCTGCGGGGAGTACGTCCGCTCCCGCGGCCAGGAGTTGACCGACGCGACCCTGCAGCATGTGTGGATCACCGTGGTGTCCGTGCTGCTCGGGCTGCTGATCGCCTTCCCGCTGGCGGTCCTCGCGAGGGGGCGGGACGGGGGGCGGGCCAGGTTCGCCGGGCCGGTCCTCGGGCTGACCACCGTGCTCTACACCATCCCTTCACTGGCGATGTTCTCCCTGCTGCTGCCGGTCTTCGGTCTCTCCGCCGCCGTGGTGGTCACGGGCCTCGTGCTCTACTCCCTGACCGTTCTCGTGCGCAATATCCTCGCGGGGCTCGAAGCGGTGCCCGCCGAGGCCCGGGAAGCCGCGGTGGGTATGGGGTACGGACGCGGCCGGCTGCTGTGGGAGGTCGAACTGCCACTGGCGCTGCCCGCCCTGCTGGCCGGGGTGCGGATCGCCACGGTGTCGACGGTCGCCCTGACGACGGTCGGCGCGATCGTGGGGTACGGCGGCCTGGGGACCCTGATCGTCGACGGCCTCGACTCCCTCTTCAAGGCGCAGGTGCTCACCGCCTCGGTGATCTGCGTGCTGCTCGCCGTCGTGGCTGACCTGCTGCTGCTGGGTGTGCAGCGGTTGCTGACTCCGTGGACGCGGGCGGCGGCCGGCCCGGGCGCCGCCCGAATACGTACCCGCCGTGCGGCGGCCCGTTCCGGCCGTACGGCCCGTATCGCGAAGGTCGGTTGATCCATGGGAGCGATCGCGGATGCCTTCACGTGGCTTGCGACCGGCGCCAACTGGCAGGGCGACAGCGGCGTCTGGAACCGGCTCGGGGAGCACCTGTACTTCAGCGGCGTGTGTCTGCTGCTGTCGTGCCTGATCGCGCTGCCGCTCGCGCTCTGGCTGGGCCACCTCGGCAGGGGAGGGGCGCTCGCGGTCAACATCTCGAACGCCGGCCGTGCGATTCCCACCCTCGCGGTGCTGATCCTGCTGACACTCACCCCGCTGGGCAGGCAGGGTGACCTCCCGACGATCATCGCGCTGGTGCTGTTCGCCGTGCCGCCGCTGCTGACCAACGCGTACATCGGTATGCGTGAGGTGGACCGGGCGGTGGTGGAGGCGGCGCGCGGGATGGGGATGTCCGGGTGGCAGCTGTTCGTGCGGGTCGAACTGCCCCTCGCGTACCCGATGGTCATGGCCGGGCTCAGGTCGGCGGCCGTGCAGGTCGTCGCCACGGCCACGCTCGCCGCGATGGCGGGGGAGGGCGGCCTCGGCCGGATCATCACCGCCGGCTTCAACACGTACAACACGCCGCAGGTGGTGGCGGGCGCGCTGCTCGTCGCTGTTCTGGCGCTGCTGGTGGAGGGGGCGCTGGTGGCGGCGAACCGGCTGCTCGACCCGATGCGGCGGCGCGGTGCGACGCACAAGACCGCCTGACCATCTCCCTATTCTTTTTGCCTCTTTCCTCTTCCTCTTCTGGATGGTGAACCTCATGAGCAGGACCTTGCGCACCGCCGGTGCGGCAGTGACCGTGATCGCACTGGCCGGCGCCCTCGCCGCGTGCGGCGGTGAAAGCCTGGAGAAGGACAAGTCGGGCGGTCAGGACCAGAGCAAGGGCGGTGACAAGAAGGCCTCGCTGGTGGTCGGTTCGGCCGGATTCACCGAGTCGAAGGTGCTGGCCGAGCTGTATGTGCAGCTCCTCGACGACGCGGGATACGGCACCTCCGTCAAGACGGTGGAGAACCGCGAACTGTACGAACCCGCCCTGGAGAAGGGCGAGATAGACGTCGTACCGGAATACGCCGCGACACTTGCCGAATTCCTCAACGCCAAGGCGAACGGTCCCACGGCCCCCGAGAAGAACCCGGTCGCTTCCAGCGATGTGAACGCCACCTTCACGGCGCTTCAGGAACTCGCGGAGCCGCGCGGGCTCAAGCCGCTGCCGGCCGGCGAGGCAGTCGACCAGAACGCGTTCGCGGTGAGCAAGGAATACGCCGAGAAGAACAACCTCAAGTCCCTCTCCGACCTCGGCAGGTCGAAGCTCAAGGTGAAGATCGCCGCGGGCGACGAGTGCGAGGTCCGGCCCTTCTGCGCCCCGGGCCTGAAGAAGAAGTACGGGATCGACGTCACAGGGATCGACCCCAAGGGCGTGGGGACGCCGCAGTCCAAGCAGGCGGTCAAGGACGGCGACGACCAGCTGGTGCTGACGACGACCACGGACGCGACGCTGGAGAGCTTCGGGCTCGTACTCCTGGAGGACGACAAGAAGCTCCAGAACGCCGACAACGTACTGCCGGTGGTCAATGCGAAGGACGCGGGAGATCCGGGGGTCGAGGAGGCTCTCGGCAAGCTCACCAAGGTGCTGACGACCGATGATCTGGTCGAGCTGAATCGCAAGATCGACTCGGAGCGGGTGAAGCCGGCTGAGGCCGCGAAGGAGTATCTGGAGTCGAAGGGGCTGCTCAAGAAGTAGCCAGGGCGACGAATTGGGTAACCGCCCGGGAACAGATTGCCCGGGCGGCTCCCCATCCGCCGCCTACGCACGGTAAATTTCAGGCCATGCCACGTGGACGCCATCGCCATTCGCCACCCCTGCACAGGCTCCTGCCGCCTTCCGCGGTCGCCGGCGCGTCACTTCTCTGCGCCGCCGGTGCCTGGTTGTTCGCCGAACCGATGGTGCTGCGCGGCCTGGTCGCCGCGGCTGCGGCGGCAGCGGTCACCGGCGCGGTGCTCATGCGCGGGTGGGACCGTTCGGCGGGCCGCAGAGTCGCCGAGCTGACGCGGGCGCGGGCGGGCGACGAGTGGAAGGCCGAGGAGCGCATAGCCGACCTGGAGTCCGACCTCGACGAGTCGCGCGAGCTACGGGCCAAGCTGGACGCGAAGCTGCGCGGCAAGCGGGTCGAACTGGCCGCGCTGCGCGGCGAGCACGCGGCCCTGCTGCGACGGTACGCGACCGCGGAGACCGAGCGGGCCAGCGCGCTGGAGGGCCGGCGGCTGTTGGCCATCAAGGCGTCGGCGTCCGCGAAGGCGCTGCCGGCGGCGGGCAGTACGCCCACGCCGTCCGCGTATCTGCGGGCGGCCATGGCGCTGGACAAGCTGACGCGCAATGCGGCGCAGCAGGAATCGCGCAGAGCGCGGCAGGTACAAGGGCAGCCACAGCCAAAGCCGCAGGGGCAGGCGCAGGGGCAGGGGCAGGCGCGGGGGGCGGAGGAGCCGGAGGGGAATCACGAGGCGGCCGCCGGAGCTGAAGCCGAATCTTCGCGGGATTCGTCCCCGGAGCACGTGCGCCCGTCGTCCGCCCTCGTCCCGCGTCCCCTCGCGGCCGCCTCCGCGGTCGTTCCCTACGCCGCCGCCGCCCGCGGCCGGCGGGCCTCTCGTGCCGAGGGGGGCTTCGACTTCTTCGGCACCCAGAAGGCGGCCGCCGCGGCGATGGAAGCCGTCCAGGACGAGGATCTGGCGGACGTGGTCGGGCAGGAGGCGCTTGCGGCCGCATGGCTGGTCGACGCGCCGGCATCATCCCGGGCGGTGGGCCAGGTCATCGACCTGACGGTCCACGACGAGACGGAGCAGCTGAACGTTGTGGAGCTGCGCAGCGCGATCTCGTAGTACGGGCGCGTGCGCCCTGCGGGCGTGCCCTCAAGAGCCGGACGGGCTTGCGGACCCGCCCGCGCGGACCAGCCCGGATTCGTACGCCAGGACCACGACCTGGACGCGGTCGCGCAGATCGAGCTTGGTCAGGATGCGTCCCACGTGCGTCTTGACCGTGGCCTCCGACAGCACCAGCCGCGCGGCGATCTCACCGTTCGACAGCCCCTGCGCCACGAGCAGCATCACCTCCCGCTCGCGCTCCGTCAGCCGCGCCACCGCCGTGTCCACGGCTCGCGTCTCCTTGCCCGTGTTCGGCAGCATCGGCGCGAAGCGGTCGAGCAGCCGCCGGGTCGTCGAGGGCGCCACGACCGCGTCGCCGCTGTGCACCGAGCGGATGGCCGCCAGCAGCTCGGCGGGCGGCACGTCCTTCAGCATGAAGCCGCCGGCCCCGGCCTTCAGCCCGGAGAAGGCGTACTCGTCCAGGTCGAAGGTGGTCAGGATGATCACCTTCGGCGCGTCCGGGGCCGCGCAGATGCGCCGCGTCGCCTCGACGCCGTCCAGCTTCGGCATCCTTACGTCCATCAGGACGACGTCCACGGCGGTCGAGCGCAGGACCTCGATCGCCTCCACCCCGTCGCCGGCCTCCGCGACGACGTCCATGTCCGGCTGGGCGGCCAGGACCATCCGGAAGCCGGTGCGCAGCAGTGCCTGGTCGTCTACGAGCATCACGCGGATGGACATGGAGTGGGGAGACCTTTCGTCTGTGTCGTGCGGTGTGTGGTGCGGTGTGTGACGCCGTACGTACTGGGCCGCTGGGTCAGTGGGCCGGTTTGAGGGGCAGCAGTGCGCTGATCCGGAAGCCGCCGCCGGGCCGCGGCCCCGCGTCCAGCGTCCCGCCGACCATACCGACGCGCTCGCGCATGCCGATGAGTCCGTGCCCCCGCCCGTCCGCCCCGCCGTCCTCGTACAACTCGTGCGCCGCGCCCCGGCCGTCGTCCTCGACCAGCAGCCCGAGCCCGTCGTCGAAGTAGACGAGCCGCACGCTGGCGCCCGCCTCGGGGCCGCCGTGCTTGCGCGTGTTGGTGAGGGCTTCCTGCACGATGCGGTACGCCGTGAGCTCCACCCCGCTGGGCAGCGGCCGCGCGGTGCCCTCGACCTTGAAGTCGACCGTCAGCCCGGCGGTCCGCACCTGCTCGACGAGATCCTCGATCTGCTCGACGTCGGGCTGCGGCACGTACTCGCCGCTCTCCTGGTGCTCACCGGTCCGCAGGACGCCGAGAAGGCGCCGCATCTCGGCGAGCGCCTGGCGCCCGGTCGTGGAGATCGTCTCCAGCGCCTGCTTGGCCTGGTCGGGCGAGGCGTCCATGACGTACGCGGCGCCGTCCGCCTGCACCACCATCACGGAGACGTTGTGCGCGACGACGTCGTGCAGCTCGCGGGCGATACGGGCCCGTTCGGCGGCGACCGCCACCTTCGACTGCGCCTCGCGCTCCTTCTCCAGCCGCGCGGCCCGCTCCTCCAGCTCGGCGAAGTACGCACGGCGGGTGCGCATCGAGTCGCCGAGGACCCATGCCAGTGCGAACGGCAGGGTGAGGATGACGGCGAAGAAGATCGCGGTGAGGACCGAGCTGTTGGGCTCGTTGGGCCAGCGCAGTTGCGCGAGTGTGGCCGCGCTCAGGCCGCCGAACAGGGCGACCCGGGAAATCCAGCGGGGGCCGTCGCTGGCCGCGATCGTGTAGATGATGACGAGCATGGCCCAGTCGGCCGGGTTGAGCTCCACGTCGAACGCGAGTTGGGCGAGCCCCATCAGGATGGCCAGCAGCAGCATTTTCTGAGCACTCCGGCGGCGCAGCGCCACCACGAGGCACAGCAGCGTGACGACCGGGACGGCGGCGATGCGCGGCACAGTCCCCATCGGCGCCTGGACGACCCACAGCATGGAGAACCCGAAGAGCAGCACAGCCCAGAAGCTGTCGACGCTCGTCGGGTGCCTGCGGATGAAGTCGTAGAGGCGTTGCACGTAACCCAGAGTAGGGAAACCGAATAGGCGCAGGGGTCAACCGGAGGGGCGATCCGGTGGGCCGGAGCCTACTCCCCAAGGTGGAGACTTGGTGCCGTGACGGATGAGTGGCAGGGGTGGCAGGAGGCGACTGAGCAGGCGCTGTACGGCGCCGATGGCTTCTACGTACGTCCCGGCGGGCCCGGCCCCCGGGGCCATTTCCGCACGTCAGTGCATGCGTCGGCCCTGTTCGCCGGGGCAGTCGCCCGCCTGCTCGCAGAGGTGGACGAGTCGCTCGGTCGGCCGCGGGCCCTGGCGCTGGTCGACGTCGGAGCGGGGCGGGGTGAGCTGCTGACGGCGGTACTGGCGGCCCTCGCGGCGCGGGATCCGGAGCGGGCGGCGCGCGTGCGGGCGTACGCCGTGGAACGCGCGCCCCGCCCGGCGGGACTGGACCACCGCATCGAGTGGTTTAGCGAGCCCCCGCCCCGGGTCACGGGGCTGCTGTTCGCCAACGAGTGGCTGGACAACGTGCCGCTGGACATCGCAGAGACGGACGCGGACGGCGTCGCCCGGTACGTCCTGGTACGGCGCCGGGACGGCGAGGAGCGCCTCGGCGACCCGGTGACCGGCGCGGACGCACAGTGGCTCGCGCGCTGGTGGCCGCTGTCCGGCGAGCCGGGGCTGCGGGCGGAGATCGGCCACCCGCGCGACGCGGCGTGGGCGGCGGCGGTGGGGACGCTGGACGCGGGGCTGGCGGTGGCCGTCGACTACGCGCATGCGTGGGCGGCGCGGCCGCCGTTCGGCACGCTGACGGGGTTCCGGGCGGGCCGGGAGGTACGCCCGGTCCCGGACGGCACCTGCGACCTCACCTCGCACGTCGCGCTGGACGCGTGCGCGTTGCAGGGCGCGGAGCTGCTGACGCAGCGCGAGGCCCTGCACCGCCTTGGCGTGGCGTCGGCCCGGCCCCCGCTGTCGCAGGCCACGGCGGATCCGTCGGCGTACGTACGCGCGCTGGCGGCGGCGGGTGAGGCGGCGGAGCTGACGTCACGGGGCGGCCTGGGCGACTTCACCTGGCTGACGCAACCCGCGCGACGGTGACCTGGCGCGACCGTGACCTGGCAGGCTCCGCCGCCCGCCGGGCTCCGCTCGGCGGGCCGGAGCCGGGCGGGACTGTGCCCCACCCGCGCCACCACCCCACCGCACCCCCGGTGGATACTGGCCCCATGACGCAGACCACGGTCGGAATCGGCGGCGCGGCCGAGAGCACCGACATGGTGCTCAACATCGGCCCCCAGCACCCCTCCACCCACGGCGTCCTCCGCCTCAGGCTCGTGCTCGACGGTGAGCGCATCCAGCACGCCGAGCCCGTCATCGGCTACATGCACCGGGGTGCGGAAAAGCTCTTCGAGGCCCGCGACTACCGCCAGATCGTGATGCTCGCCAACCGCCACGACTGGCTCTCCGCCTTCTCCAACGAGCTCGGCGTCGTCATGGCCGTCGAGCGCATGCTCGGCATGGAGGTCCCGGAGCGTGCCGTGTGGACCCGTACGCTCCTCGCCGAGCTGAACCGGGTGCTCAACCACCTGATGTTCCTCGGCTCCTACCCCCTCGAACTCGGCGGGATCACTCCGGTCTTCTACGCGTTCCGTGAGCGCGAGGAGCTGCAGACCGTCATGGAGGAAGTCTCCGGCGGCCGCATGCACTACATGTTCAACCGCGTCGGCGGCCTCAAGGAGGACCTCCCGGCCGGCTGGCTCGGCCGGGCCCGCGACGCCGTGGCGTCGGTCCGCTCCCGGATGGACGTGTACGACGACCTGGTCATCGGCAACGAGATCTTCCGCGGCCGCACCCGCGACGTGGGCGTGCTGTCTCCCGAGGCCGTGCACGCGTACGGCGTGAGCGGCCCCATCGCCCGCGCCTCCGGTGTCGACTTCGACCTGCGGCGCGACGAGCCGTACCTCGCCTACGGAGAGCTCCAGGACACCCTCAAGGTCGCCACCAGGACCGAGGGCGACTGCCTGGCCCGCTTCGAGATCCTCCTCGACCAGACACACAACGCGCTGGACCTGGCGGACGCGTGCCTGGACCGGATGGCCGGCCTGGCCCCCGGCCCGATCAACCAGCGCCTGCCGAAGGTGCTGAAGGCCCCGGAGGGCCACACGTACGCCTGGACCGAGAACCCCCTCGGGATCAACGGCTACTACCTCGTCTCGAAGGGCGAGAAGACGCCGTACCGCCTCAAGCTGCGCTCCGCGTCGTTCAACAACATCCAGGCGCTCACCGAACTGCTGCCCGGCACGCTGGTCGCCGACATGGTCGCGATCCTCGGCTCGCTCTTCTTCGTCGTCGGCGACATCGACAAGTAACGGCCTGGTGCGCGATAGGGGCCGGGCCCGCGACGCCGGCTACGGCACCTCGCCGCGTTGGCGAAACTCCCTGATAGCTCCGCTATGAGGACGCTCCGCCGCCTTGCGATGCACCGCATCCGACGCCGCGGGCCGATCCGCCCCCTATCGCGCACCAGGCCGTAACCCCAGCCAAGCCCCTCAGCGCCGCGCCCGCCCCCACCCGCCCCCTGTGGACAACGACGCGGCCCGGGCAACCGCTGGCGTAGCATGACGAGAAATCGTCCGGTACCCCCCGCGGACTGGAACGGAAGGCCGTCCCCGCGTGAACGTGAACGCACCACATGAGCCCCTGGACGTCAGGGACCGCCCCGCCCGCCTCACTGTCGGCGTCGTCGGAGCCGGCAGGGTCGGCCCCGCGCTCGCCGCCGCGCTGGGGCTCGCGGGACACCGGCCGGTCGCCGTCTCAGGTGTGTCGGACGCGTCCGTACGCCGGGCCGCCGCTCTCCTGCCCGACGTCCCCCTGGTCACCCCCGCAGAAGTCATGGCCAGGGCGGAACTCGTCCTCCTCACCGTCCCCGACGACGCCCTGCCGGGCCTGGTCGAAGGGCTCGCGGAGACCGGCGCCGTCCGTCCGGGACAGCTGATCGTGCACACCTCCGGGCGGTACGGGGCCAAGGTCCTCGACCCCGCCCTGCGCGCCGGCGCGCTGCCGCTCGCGCTGCACCCCGCGATGACGTTCGCCGGCACCTCCGTCGACGTGCAGCGGCTGGCCGGCTGTTCCTTCGGCGTCACCGCGCCCCAGGAGCTCCGTCTCGCCGCCGAGGCCCTGGTCATCGAGATGGGAGGCGAGCCCGAATGGATCGCGGAAGAGTCCCGTCCGCTTTACCACGCGGCCCTCGCTCTCGGCTCGAACCACCTGGTCACCCTCGTCGCCCAGTCGATGGAGCTGCTCCGCGCCGCAGGCGTCGAGGCCCCGGACCGGATGCTGGGCCCGCTGCTCGGAGCCGCCCTCGACAACGCGCTGCGTTCCGGCGACGCCGCGCTCACCGGCCCCGTCGCCCGCGGCGACGCGGGTACGGTCGCGGCGCACGTCGCTGAGCTGCGCAAGCACGCGCCGCAGGCAGTCGCGGGATACCTCGCCATGGCCCGTACGACGGCGGACCGCGCCCTCGCGCACGGCCTGCTCAAGCCGGAGCTGGCCGAGGTGCTGCTGGGGGTTCTTTCCGACCGGTCCGCCGTCACCGGCGGGGGAGACGACCGGTGAGCGCCGCCCCCTTCGCACTCGTCCCCACCCGCGACGATCTGCGTCGCGTGCTCGACCGCGACGGCGGCCCGGGCCGCAGCGCCGTCGTCATGACCATGGGCGCCCTGCACCAGGGCCACGCGTCGCTGATCCGCGCCGCCCGCGCGCACGTCGGCCCCGAGGGGTTCGTCGTCGTCACCCTCTTCGTCAACCCGCTGCAGTTCGGGGCCGGCGAAGACCTCGACCGCTACCCCCGCACCCTCGAAGCGGATCTCGTCCTCGCCGAACAGGCCGGTGCGAGCGTCGTGTTCGCCCCGTCCGCCGACGAGGTCTACCCCGGCGGCGCACCGCAGGTCCGTATCAACGCGGGACCGATGGGGGAGCGCCTCGAAGGCGCGTCCCGGCCCGGCCACTTCGACGGCATGCTGACCGTCGTCGCCAAGCTGCTGCACATCACAGGACCGGACGCGGCCTTCTTCGGCCAGAAGGACGCGCAGCAGCTCGCCCTGATCCGCCGCATGGCCGCCGACCTGAACTTCCCCGTGGAGATCGCCGGGGTGGAGACGGTCCGCGAGGCCGACGGTCTGGCCCTGTCCAGCCGCAACCGCTACCTCTCGCCGGCCGAACGGACCACCGCGCTCGCCCTGTCCCGCGCGCTGTTCGCCGGACGTGACCGCCTCGCCGCCCAGGAGGCCCTGCACGCCCGCGCGAGCGCCCGGAGCGCGCCGCATCCGGCGCGCGCGGCAGCCCTCGCCGCCGTCGGCGAGGCCCGCGCGGCAGCCGACGCGCACGCCGTCGAGCAGGCCGGCCAGGCGGGTCTCAGCGGCCCCGCAGCGGTCCGCGCCGCGGCGGCCGCCGTCTTGGACGAGGCCGCCCACGCCGTCCCCCCGCTGCGCGTCGACTACCTCGCCCTGGTGGACCCGTCCGACTTCACCGAGGTCCCCGACACCTACCGCGGCGACGCCGTCCTCGCGGTCGCCGCCAGGACCGGCGCCACGCGCCTGATCGACAACATCCCGCTGATCTTCGCCGGCGCCCCGCTCGCCGGCCGGGCCGGCGAGCAGGGAGCCCAGGCATGACCCGCACCGGTATACGGCTGAACGCCCCCGCCCCCGGCTGGTCCATCGAAGCCGACGTCGTGGTCGTCGGCTCCGGCGTCGCAGGCCTCACGGCCGCACTGCGCTGCACCGCCGCGGGTCTGCGCACCGTCGTCGTCACCAAGGCCCGCCTCGACGACGGCTCCACCCGCTGGGCGCAGGGCGGCATAGCGGCCGCCCTCGGCGAAGGCGACACCCCCGAGCAGCACCTCGACGACACGCTCGTCGCGGGCGCCGGCCTGTGCGACGAAGAGGCCGTGCGCGCCCTGGTCACCGAGGGCCCTGACGCCGTACGCCGCCTGATGGACACCGGCGCCCAGTTCGACACCGACCCGGGGTCGGGCGTCATCCAGCTCACCCGCGAAGGCGGCCACCACCGCCGCCGCATCGCGCACGCGGGCGGCGACGCGACGGGCGCCGAGATCTCCCGCGCGCTGGTCGAAGCGGTGCGATCGGCCTCGCTGCGTACGATCGAGAACGCCCTGGTCCTGGACCTGCTCTCGGACGCCGACGGCCGTACTGCAGGTGTCACCCTGCATGTCATGGGGGAGGGGCAGCACGACGGCGTCGGCGCGGTCCTCGCCCCCGCGGTCGTCCTCGCCACCGGCGGCATGGGCCAGGTCTTCTCGGCCACCACCAACCCGTCCGTGTCCACGGGCGACGGCGTCGCACTCGCGCTGCGCGCCGGCGCGGAGGTCTCCGACCTCGAATTCGTCCAGTTCCACCCCACGGTGCTCTTCCTCGGCGCCGACGCGGAGGGCCAGCAGCCGCTGGTCTCCGAGGCGGTACGGGGCGAGGGCGCCCACCTCGTCGACGCCGACGGCGTCCGCTTCATGCTCGGGCAGCACGAGCTGGCCGAGCTCGCCCCGCGCGACATCGTCGCCAAGGGCATCATGCGGCGCATGCGCGAACAGGGCGCCGAGCACATGTACCTGGACGCCCGGCACTTCGGCGCCGAGATGTGGGAGACCCGCTTCCCCACCATCCTCGCGGCCTGCCGCTCCCACGGCATCGACCCCGTCACCGAACCCATTCCGGTCGCGCCCGCCGCGCACTACGCGTCCGGCGGGGTACGGACGGACCTGCGCGGCCGTACGACCGTCCCCGGCCTGTACGCCTGCGGTGAGGTCGCCTGCACCGGCGTGCACGGCGCGAACCGCTTGGCGTCCAACTCCCTCCTGGAGGGCCTGGTCTTCGCGGAACGCATCGCCGAGGACATCGCGGCGACCTCCGCCACCCCGGGGCCCGCCGTGCCCAGCGAAGAGACACCGGACCCGCTCCTCGACCCCGCGACCCGCATCGGCATCCAGCGGATCATGACGGCGGGCGCCGGGGTGCTCCGGTCCGCGGCCAGCCTCGAACACGCCGCGGACGCCCTGGAAGTGCTGTACCGCAGCGCGGCCGTCGAGGCGGCGGAGGACCGCGAAGACACGCAAGCGCCCCAAGTGCCCCAAGCTCCCGAAGACCCCAAAGACACAGTGCCCGGTGTGGAGGCATGGGAGGCCACCAACCTGCTGCTCGTCTCGCGCGTGCTGGTCGCCGCCGCCCGCGCCCGCGAGGAGACCCGCGGCTGCCACTGGCGCGAGGACCGCCCCGACCGCGACGACGATTCCTGGCGCCGCCACCTCGTCGTACGGCTCACCCCCGGCCGCACCCTTGTCGTGCACCGCACCGAGTCCGCATCCTTCCCGCCCGCACGCCCGTAGAAATCCAGAGGGAGCAGTAACCGTGAGCACGCCCGACCACCCCGAGCTTCTGCCCACCGTGTCCGGCGGCTGCGGCGACTCCTGCGGCTGCGGCGGCGAGGAGACGTACGAACTCGACACCTCCGAGTGCGGCCTCGACCCCGACCTCGCGCAACTACTGGTCGCCGCGGGCCTGGACCCCGCCGAGGTCGAGGACATCGCGAACGTCGCCCTCGCCGAGGACCTGGCCGACGGCCCGGACGTCACGACCGTCGCGACCGTCCCCGAGGACGCCGTCGCCACCGGCGACTTCACCGCCCGCGAGGCGGGCACCGTCGCCGGTCTGCGCGTCGCGGAGGCCGTCCTGTCCATCGTCTGCACCGACGAGTTCGAGGTCGAACGGCACGTCGAGGACGGCGACCGCGTCACGGCCGGGCAGCCGCTCATCAGCGTCACCACCCGCACCCGCGACCTGCTCACCGGCGAGCGCAGCGCACTCAACCTGCTGTGCCGCCTGTCGGGCATCGCGACCGCCACGCGCGCGTGGGCGGACGCGCTCGAAGGCACCGGCGCCAAGGTCCGGGACACCCGCAAGACGACGCCGGGGCTGCGGTCCCTGGAGAAGTTCGCGGTGCGCTGCGGCGGCGGGGTCAACCACCGCATGTCCCTCTCGGACGCGGCGCTCGTCAAGGACAACCACGTGGTCGCGGCGGGCGGCGTGGCCGAGGCGTTCACGCTCGTACGAAAGCAGTTCCCGGACCTCGCCATCGAGGTCGAGGCCGACACCCTCGCCCAGGTCACCGAAGTCCTGGAGGCGGGCGCCGACCTGATCCTCCTGGACAACTTCACCCCGGAGCAGACCGCCGAGGCCGTGGCTCTGGTGAACGGCCGCGCCGCCCTGGAATCGTCGGGCCGCCTCACCCTGGAGAACGCCCGCGCGTACGCCGCCACCGGCGTCGACTACCTTGCCGTCGGCGCGCTCACGCACTCCTCGCCGATCCTCGACATCGGCCTCGACCTGCGTGAGGCGAAGTAACCCATGCTGCTCACCATCGACGTCGGCAACACCCACACCGTCCTGGGCCTGTTCGACGGGGAGGAGATCGTCGAGCACTGGCGCATCTCCACCGACGCGCGCCGCACCGCCGACGAACTCGCCGTACTCCTGCAGGGCCTGATGGGCATGCACCCGCTCCTCGGTGACGAACTGGGCGACGGCATCGAGGGCATCGCGATCTGCGCCACCGTCCCGTCCGTCCTGCACGAGCTGCGCGAGGTGACCCGCCGCTACTACGGCGACGTGCCCGCCGTGCTCGTCGAGCCGGGCATCAAGACGGGCGTGCCGATCCTGATGGACAACCCCAAGGAGGTCGGCGCGGACCGCATCATCAACGCGGTCGCCGCCGTCGAGCTCTACGGCGGGCCCGCCGTCGTCGTCGACTTCGGTACGGCCACGACCTTCGACGCCGTCTCCGCGCGCGGCGAGTACACGGGCGGCGTCATCGCCCCGGGCATCGAGATCTCGGTGGAGGCGCTCGGCGTCAAGGGCGCCCAGCTCCGCAAGATCGAACTGGCCCGGCCGCGCAGCGTCATCGGCAAGAACACCGTCGAGGCCATGCAGGCCGGCATCATCTACGGCTTCGCGGGCCAGGTCGACGGGGTCACCCGGCGCATGGCGCGCGAGCTGGTCGGCCCGGACGGCGACCCGGACGACGTGACCGTCATCGCGACGGGCGGCCTGGCGCCGATCATTCTTGGCGAGTCCTCGGAGATCGACGAGCACGAGCCGTGGCTGACCCTCATCGGCCTGCGCCTGGTGTATGAGCGGAACGTCTCCCGGACGTGATGCGCAGGCGGGCGGCCGGAATTGTTCTGCCCGCCGCGCCGCCATACATCAAATAAGCAGATTTAGTCTGTTTACTGCTTATTGTCGCCGCATGCCCACGCCATACGGATCTCGTGGCGGCATGGCGTTCGGCGCGGACGAGCTGCGTGTGCTCCGCCGCGCCCTCGCCATCGCCCTCCATCCCGCGTCACTGTCCGACGACGACGTCCAGGCCTGCGTGCGTCTCGCCGGCTCCCTGGACGAGGCGGTCCGCGAGGCGGGCCGCCTGCGTACGTTCCTCCTCGCCGACCTCGCCCGCTACCGCGACGCGCTGCCCGCGGCCGCCGGCGGCTATCTGGGGCTGCTCCGGGACGCCCTGGCCGCCGGCTATCAGCCGATCCCCGACGACCTGGTGGCGCTGCGCACTCTGCGCACCACCCCGGCCGCCGCAGCGCTCCTGGACCGCTGTCGCGCCATCGCCGAGCAGTCGGTACGGGCGCGGCTGGCCGGCCGCACCGCTGCGCCCGAGCCGCGCACGCGGCTGCTGGGCATCCCCGGCGGGCGTGCCGCCGCGCGCGGAGCCGGCGTGAATGCTGCCGAGGGCCCGGCGAGGCCCGGAGCCCCGGCGCCGGCGCCGCGGCGCGAGCCGACCGAGCGCCCGATGCCGAAGCCGTCGGAGGTCTTCCCGCCCCGCAAACGCCCCGAGCCCCCGCACGAGCGACGGGCGGCGGGGTAGCTACTCTGGGCGGCATGGACTACGTTTCCGCGCTCCTGCCCCCCGTGGTGATGGCCGCGTTCTTCATCGCCCTGGTCAGGACGATCATCAAGTCGCAGGGCGGTTCCAACAAGACCAAGGAAGACGCGGCCGTCGATGCCACGCTGGCGCGCGCCGAGGCAGCCCGGCAGGCAGGGGCGGCGCCCCGCCCCGGCAGCGTCTGACCCGACCGGCGCGGGCGTACGGCTCCATGAGGGGGTGCGGCTCCTTTAGGGGCTGTACGCCCTTTTCGCTGCCCGGGCAACCTGCCGTAACCGAAATCTCCCACTATGGTGGCGCTGTGCCTCGCCAATTGGGAGAGCTGGAAGACGCGGTGATGACCCGCGTGTGGCAGTGGAACCGACCGGTCACCGTCCGGGAAGTCCTCGAAGACCTTCAGAAGGAACGGCCCATCGCCTACACCACGGTGATGACCGTATTGGACAATCTCCATCAGAAGGGCTGGGTGCGCAGGGAAGTCGAGGGTCGCGCCTATCGGTATACGTCGGTCTCCACTCGGGCCGCCTACTCGGCCGCACTGATGAACGAAGCCTGGTCCACGAGTGACAACCCCGCGGCGGCCCTCGTCGCGTTCTTCGGGATGATGTCGACGCAGCAGCGCGCCGCTCTCCAGGACGCGATGCGCGTAGTGGGCACCGATTCGCCCGCGCAGGACGCCGAAAGCGCGGGAAACGCAGCGGGCGCGGTGGAAGCCGAGGGCGCAGCGGGCGCGGAGGGCGCCGAGAACACCGAGCCCCCGGAGCGATAGCGTCCCGGTATGCCCTCAGAGCCTGTGCCCCATCGCAATGCCGCGGAAAAAGCCATCACACTCCGGCGGGCGAGGACCAGTGATGTGCCATCCGTACGCCGGCTTGTGGACACGTACGCGAGCAAGCGCATCCTGCTCGACAAAGCGAACGTGACGCTTTACGAGGACATCCAGGAGTTCTGGGTCGCCGAACGCGACGAGGACGCGGCGGTGGTCGGCTGCGGGGCGCTGCACGTGATGTGGGAAGACCTCGCGGAAGTACGAACTCTCGCAGTCGATCCGGCCTTCAAGGGCGCCGGAGTCGGTCATCACGTGCTGGACAAGCTGCTCCAGACCGCCCGCTGGCTCGGGGTGCGGAAGGTTTTCTGCCTCACCTTCGAAGTCGACTTCTTCATCAAGCACGGCTTCGTGGAGATCGGAGAGACGCCGGTCGACGGAGATGTCTACAGCGAGCTGCTGCGTTCCTATGACGAGGGCGTGGCGGAGTTCCTCGGTCTCGAACGAGTGAAGCCGAACACCTTGGGCAACAGCCGGATGCTTCTGCACCTGTGATCGGCAGAAGGGCCGTCAGAAGCAGGCGGAGCCCTATGTCCGATACGCGCACGTTTCCCGTCTTCTTGAGGTACTGAACCTCGCCCGAGGGTTTGTGTTTTCCAGGGAAAAGCGGTTTCCTTTCCGCGTACTGCATTTTCGATGAAAGGAAATCCGGTGGCGCAGAAGGTTCAGGTCCTTCTTGTCGATGACCTCGACGGTGGCGAGGCGGACGAGACAGTCACGTTCGCTCTGGATGGCAAGACCTACGAGATCGACCTCACCACCGCGAACGCGGACAAGCTCCGCGGTCTGCTCGACCCGTACGCCAAGGGCGGTCGGCGCACCGGTGGCCGCGCCGCTTCGGGCCGCGGCAAGGCGCGCGTCGCTGCGGTCGGCAACCAGAACACGGCCGAGATCCGCAAGTGGGCCAAGTCGAACGGTTACAGCGTGAATGACCGCGGTCGCGTCCCGGCCGACATCCGTGAGGCCTACGAGAAGGCCAACGGCTGAGCATTCGCTTGAGCGGAATTCGCACGCGACAGGCGGGCCCGGTGGCATTCCGTTGCCGCCGTAGCCACGAGTCGTACGAGATCGGGTGTTTCCCCACGGCACCCGAGTCCGGCGAGAGCCGGAAGTGTCGGCTCCACCTCGTGCCGCGGTTCGGGGGGTCGCAGCCAGATGGCGGCCCCCTGCGAGCCGGGCCGGCGGGGCGGTGAGGGGGCGGTCATCCGCCGCCCCGCGCCGAGTGCCCGCAGGTCGAGGGCGACCCCGCCCCATTCCAGCCAGTCGAGCAGCCCCGGCAGCTCGTCCGCGCTGCCCGCCGCCACCAGCAGCCGCATCCGCCGCCCCATGAGTGCGACGGGCCCCGTGAGCCCCGTGTGACGCCGCAGTACGGCGAAACCCGCGTCCGCGGGCAGCTCCAGCACGTCGAAGCGCAGCCCGGCCAGGAGCCGCACCGGGCGGTCCCCGGAGGTGGCCCAGCCGAGCTCGTTCTCGTACCACTGCGCGATGCCGTTCTCGGCCGGCAGCGGGGCTGGTGGCAGCGGGGCGCGCGGAGACGGGACCATGGGCGTCATGTCCGGTACCAACCGCGCGAGGGACGCAAGAGTTACGCTGTGTCTCTGCTTGATCGCTCAGTGTCGGCATTGGTGGGGCGTGCGGAGACGTTCGGCGGCGCAAGGATGTTCGCCCGTAGCTGAGGGAACCCGGTGTTCGCCGCATGGAGTGTCAGCGCTTACGGGTAAGACATTCCTAGTGGGGAGGGGCGACACGCTCGCCGGGCCGTCTCGCGTTCGCCATCGGCGTAGTGGATGAACGGGTATCTGCTTGGCCTGCGGGAACATCGTCTCGCACCATCAGGTTGGAGCATGTGTCGGCTGTTCGGCAGCACGATTCCCCGCGGAGGCGGGGGTGATCCGGACGGATGTCGGCAGTTGGAATGAGCTGTCCCGTCCTACGGGACTAGCATGCGGAAGGACTGGGAGGGGACCGACCCCTCACTGACCGACCGCTCTGAGGAGCGATTAACGATGTTCGAGAGGTTCACCGACCGCGCGCGGCGGGTTGTCGTCCTGGCTCAGGAAGAAGCCCGGATGCTCAACCACAACTACATCGGCACCGAGCACATCCTCCTGGGCCTGATCCACGAGGGTGAGGGTGTCGCCGCTAAGGCCCTGGAGAGCCTCGGGATTTCGCTCGAGGCGGTTCGGCAGCAGGTGGAGGAGATCATCGGTCAGGGGCAGCAGGCCCCGTCCGGTCACATCCCCTTCACTCCCCGTGCCAAGAAGGTCCTGGAGCTGTCGCTCCGCGAGGCCCTCCAGCTCGGCCACAACTACATCGGCACCGAGCACATCCTGCTCGGCCTGATCCGCGAGGGTGAGGGCGTCGCCGCCCAGGTCCTCGTGAAGCTGGGCGCCGACCTGAACCGGGTGCGGCAGCAGGTCATCCAGCTGCTCTCCGGCTACCAGGGCAAGGAGACCGCCGCTGCCGGCGGCCCGGCCGAGGGCACGCCCTCGACCTCCCTCGTCCTGGACCAGTTCGGCCGCAACCTGACGCAGGCTGCCCGCGAATCCAAGCTCGACCCGGTCATCGGGCGCGAGAAGGAGATCGAGCGGGTCATGCAGGTGCTGTCCCGTCGTACCAAGAACAACCCGGTCCTCATCGGTGAGCCCGGCGTCGGAAAGACGGCGGTCGTCGAGGGCCTGGCCCAGGCCATCGTCAAGGGCGAGGTGCCCGAGACCCTCAAGGACAAGCACCTCTACACCCTCGACCTCGGCGCGCTCGTCGCCGGTTCCCGCTACCGCGGTGACTTCGAGGAGCGCCTGAAGAAGGTCCTGAAGGAGATCCGCACCCGCGGCGACATCATCCTGTTCATCGACGAGCTCCACACCCTGGTGGGTGCGGGCGCCGCCGAGGGCGCGATCGATGCGGCTTCGATCCTGAAGCCGATGCTCGCCCGCGGTGAGCTCCAGACCATCGGTGCGACGACCCTCGACGAGTACCGCAAGCACCTCGAGAAGGACGCGGCTCTTGAGCGCCGCTTCCAGCCGATCCAGGTGGCGGAGCCTTCCCTCCCCCACACGATCGAGATCCTCAAGGGCCTGCGCGACCGTTACGAGGCGCACCACCGCGTGTCCATCACGGACGCGGCGCTGGTCGCGGCGGCCACCCTGGCCGACCGCTACATCTCGGACCGCTTCCTGCCGGACAAGGCGATCGACCTGATCGACGAGGCCGGTTCCCGGATGCGCATCCGCCGGATGACCGCACCGCCGGACCTCCGCGAGTTCGACGAGAAGATCGCCGGCGTCCGCAGGGACAAGGAGTCCGCGATCGACTCGCAGGACTTCGAGAAGGCGGCCTCTCTGCGCGACAAGGAGAAGCAGCTCCTCGCGGCCAAGACCAAGCGCGAGAAGGAGTGGAAGGCCGGCGACATGGACGTCGTCGCCGAGGTGGACGAGGAACTGATCGCGGAGGTCCTGGCCACGGCCACGGGCATCCCGGTCTTCAAGCTCACCGAGGAAGAGTCTTCCCGCCTGCTGCGCATGGAGGACGAGCTGCACAAGCGCGTCATCGGCCAGAGGGACGCCATCAGGGCCCTCTCGAAGGCGATCCGCCGTACGCGAGCCGGTCTGAAGGACCCGAAGCGCCCCGGTGGCTCGTTCATCTTCGCCGGCCCGTCCGGTGTCGGTAAGACCGAGCTCTCCAAGACGCTCGCCGAATTCCTCTTCGGCGACGAGGACGCGTTGATCTCCCTCGACATGTCGGAGTTCAGCGAGAAGCACACGGTTTCCCGTCTCTTCGGTTCTCCCCCCGGTTACGTGGGATACGAAGAGGGCGGACAGCTCACCGAGAAGGTGCGCCGCAAGCCGTTCTCCGTCGTTCTCTTCGACGAGGTCGAGAAGGCCCACCCCGATATCTTCAATTCCCTGCTCCAGATTCTGGAAGACGGTCGCCTGACCGACTCCCAGGGCCGGGTCGTGGACTTCAAGAACACGGTCATCATCATGACGACCAACCTCGGGACCAGGGACATCTCCAAGGGCTTCAACCTGGGCTTCGCCGCCCAGGGCGACGTTCAGACCAACTACGAGCGGATGAAGAACAAGGTCAACGAAGAGCTCAAGCAGCACTTCCGCCCCGAGTTCCTCAACCGTGTCGACGACACGGTCGTCTTCCACCAGCTCACCGAGGAAGACATCATCCAGATCGTCGACCTCATGCTGGCCAAGGTGGACGAGCGCCTGAAGGACCGCGACATGGGCATCGAGCTGAGCTCGGAAGCCAAGTCGCTGCTCGCGAAGAAGGGCTACGACCCGGTCATGGGCGCCCGGCCGCTGCGCCGGACGATCCAGCGGGAGATCGAGGACAACCTGTCGGAGAAGATCCTCTTCGGCGAGCTGCGTCCCGGTCACATCGTGGTCGTCGGCATCGAGGGCGAGGGTGACGCGAAGAAGTTCACCTTCCGCGGCGAGGAGAAGTCGGCGCTGCCCGACGTCCCCCCGATCGAGCAGGCGGCGGGCCCGAGCAGTGGCCCGAACATGTCGAAGGACGCGTAACGCTCAGGCGACTCGCGACCTGAGCGCGCACAGGGGCTGCCCCGGACCATTCACTGGTTCCGGGGCAGCCCCTTTTGCGGCTTGCGACGCTCCCGGCGCGGGCGGGCCCAGCAGTCGGCGCAGCGATCCGTACAACGGCCGGCACAGCGATCAGCACAGTGCCGGTTTGCGCCAGGAGCATTCGAGGTCGGCGCCGGGGGTGGCGGTTCGGGAGGTGCGGGGGAGTCTGAGGACGGTGTCGGCCGGCGACGAGGAGGCCAGGGTGACCACGATGGCGTCCTCGATGCTCTTGACCGACGCGGCCAGGTAGTTGTTGAGCACGATGCCGTAGACCAGCTCGCGGCCGCCCGCGTCCGTGACGTAGCCGGACAGCGCGGAGGCGCCGGTCAGGGAACCCGTCTTGGCACGGGCGTTCAGGGCGGCGGGCGTGTCGCACATGCGGGAGCGGAGCGTGCCGCCGGTGGGGCGGTCCGGGGCGCAGGCGACGGGCAGGGAGGCGTACCAGGCGGCGTACCAGGGCTCGCCGCGTACGGAAAGAAGGAGCTTGACGAGCTGGCCGGCCGGGATGTTGTTCATCCGGGACAAGCCGGAGCCGTCCACTTGGCGCAGGGTGGCCGCGTCCACTCCCCGCTCGGTGAGGTGGGTGGCGATGGCGGCGAGGCCGGCGGTCCAGGTGCCCCGGCCGGCCGTCTCGTATCCGATGGTCTTGGTGAGGGCCTCGGCGTGCATGTTGTTCGACAGCTTCATGAAGGGGCGCATCAGCTCCTTCAGGGGCATCGAGCTGTGGGTGGCGAGGGGCTTGGCGTTCTTCGGCGTGGGGACGCCCAGGCGGGTCGGGCCGGTGACGCGTACGCCGTGGGCGGCCAGGGCGTCGGCGAACACGGCGGCGGCGTAACCGGTCGGCTCCCAGACGCTGATCCACTCCTTGGTGGCGGCCGCCCCGACGGGGATGCTGCCGGTGACCTTGATGCTGTTCGAGCCGTGCTCCCGCTCGACGGCCAGGGTGTCAGGCTGCCCGGCGGCGACCGTGGTGGCGGAGCTGACGTCGATGTCGACGTAGTCGGTACGTGGAGTGAGGGTCGCCCGGGGCGCCTTGCCCGGTGCGGCGCCGGGGGACACCTCGACGACGACCGAGCCGGAGTCGTAGTCGGTGTCCGGGGCGAGGGTGAGCGCCGAGATCTGGGCGGAGTAGTACGCCGATTCGTCATCGGCCGCCCAGGAGCGGCCGAGGCGCTGGGTGTCGAAGCGGGTGTCATCGGCGATCAGGCGGCCGGTGACCTTCTTTACGCCCGACTGTGCGACCGTCGCGGCCAGTCGCTCGTAGTCCTCGGCGAGGGTGGTGGGATCGCCGGTGCCGCGGAGGTAGAGGTCGCCGCGGAGTACGGAGCCTTTGCGGCTGCCGGTGGACAGGGCGTCCGTGCGGTAGCGGTAGTCGGGGCCGAGCAGGGCCATGGCGGCGACCGAGGTGGGCAGCTTGGTGTTGGAGGCCGGCATGAGGCGGTCGGCGCCGGCCCGCTGGTAGAGGGTTTTGCCGGTCGCGGCGTCGGCGACCACGACGCTCGCGGCGCCGCCGTCGAGCCGGGGGTCGGTAAGGATCCTGTCGATGGCGCTTTTCAGGCCGGCGTCCTTGAGGGCGGCTTCGGAGGGGCCGGCTCCGGCGGGTGAGCTCCAGGTGAGTGTGCAGGCGAGGCCGAGTGCCACGGGCCAGACCAGGGTGCGGGTGAGGCGGGCTCGGCGCTGTTGGCGCATCGCGGGTCTACTCATGGCACAGGAGCATCCCGGACGGGGGCGGCGGAGGGAAGGACGCGCGAGACCGGGTGCGGCGAGTGGTTGAGCGCAGAAGCGGCGAGCGGCTGAGTTGGGGAGCCGGGGTGCCGCGGAGTGGGTCGCTGTCCTTTGGATCAGCCTGTCCGGGGGTCTCGCGGTGACAAGGCGCACAGGCTCGGGGAGGCCTACGAGTCGGAATAGTGGAGGTGTTGCGCGACGGGCGCAGGACCTTCGGGCATCAGGGGGAAGGACCTTCGGCCCCGCGGCCGGAAATACGCCCAGTGCTGGGCGCATGGGTGTTTTGGTCTGGTCTGGTATGGGCTTAAACCGGTGTGACGCAGGTTATTTTTTCGACTTCGGCAGAGAGATGTGGGAGTCGTCAAGGGTCTGACAGTTGATGTTCTCAATACGGCTTCTGGTAGTAGATGGGGGGTTTTGGGTCAGGCGGGGGTTCGGGTTACCAAGGTGGAGCAAGCCCGGCGCTGTGCCGGGTTCATTCATCTCCCGGAGGTTTGCCCCCGTATGCAGAAGCGCGACATGTTCTCCCGAGCCCGCACCTCGTCCGTCCGCACCCGTCGCAACGCCGTCGTGGCCGCCGGGCTCGGCGCGACGATGATGCTCGGTACGGCGGGCGTGGCGTTCGCCGCCGACGGGTCCCCCGCAGCAGCCGTCCAGAAGCAGGCCGAGGTTCAGGCCAAGGCCGCCGACGGCGCGAAGAAGGCCGACGCGAAGAAGGCCGCCACCGCGAAGGCGAAGAAGGCCAAGCAGGCCGAGCAGGCCAAGAAGTCCGCCTGGAAGCAGCCCGTCCAGAAGTACTCGCTCAGCGCGACGTACGGCAAGGGCGGCGGCATGTGGGCCAGCAAGCACTCCGGCCAGGACTTCGCCGTGCCCGTCGGCACCCCGGTCTCGGCCGTGCACGGCGGCACCGTCGTGAAGGCCGGCCCGAACGGCGGCGGTGACGGTCCGGCGTACGGCAACGCGATCGTCGTCAAGCACGACAACAACACGTACTCGCAGTACGCACACCTCTCGAAGCTTGAGGTGACGCCCGGCGAGAAGGTCAAGTCCGGCGAGCGCATAGCCCTCTCCGGCAACACCGGTAACTCCAGCGGCCCGCACCTGCACTTCGAGATCCGCACGACGCCGAACTACGGCACCGCGATCAACCCCGTGTCGTTCCTGCGCTCCGAGGGCGTCAGCCTCTGACGCCCGACCCCTGAGCGGCTCGAAAACCGAACCGAAGGCGACCCCGAGAGCAGCTCCGCGCTGCTCCCGGGGTCGCCTTCGTCGTGCCCACCCGGCTCACCAGGGGCCGCCCGTTGTCAGTGCCGCGTGTCAGCATCGAGGACATGGACACCACGACGACCGGCGCGACGGCTCACCTGTCTCACCTGCGTCAGCTGCGCCGCGCCAAGGACGCGATGGACCGCGACTGGGCCGAGCCGCTCGACCTGGACGCGGTGTCCGCGCACGCCGGCTATTCGCGGTACCACTTCATCCGCGCCTTCAAGGCGGTGTACGGCGATACGCCCGGCCAGTACCTGTCTCGCCGCCGCATCGAGCGCGCCGAGGAGATGCTGCGCACGGCGAATCTTTCGGTGACCGAGATATGCGCGCTGGTCGGCTTCGCCAGCCTCGGCACCTTCTCGGCACGCTTCAAGAAGCAGACCGGGTGCTCGCCGAGCCTGTACCGCACCAGGCACGCCGGGCGCCGGGCGGCACTGATACCCGGGTGCTACGCGATGCTCTGGGCCGGGGGCTTCCCTGCGGCGGAGCGCGATGCCGAAGAAGCGCAACTCTGAAGAAGCACGATGGAGCGTCCGCTGCCTACGGTGGCAGGGCGGCGGTGAGCACCGGCACACCGGACGTACCACCTCACGCACCACGTCATAGGAGCACTCCCGTGATCAAGGGAATCGCCATCTGCACGGTCTGGGTCCTGGACCAGGAACGGGCCAAGGAGTTCTACACCGAGAAGCTCGGCTTCGATGTCCGTACGGACATGACGATGGGCGAAGGCGGGATGCGCTGGCTGACCGTCGGCGCGAAGGACCAGCCGGACGTCGAGCTGACGCTCATGGTTCCGGGGGCGCCCGCCATGGACCCGGAATCCGCCGAAGCGATCAAGAGGCTGGTTGCGAAGGGGGTGCTGGGCGCGGGGGTGCTGGCCACCGACGACATCCACGCCGACTACGCGACGCTCAAGGCGCGCGGGGTGGAGTTCCTCCAGGCGCCGCAGGAGCGCCCGTACGGCACGGAGGCGATCTTCCGTGACGACTCGGGGAACTGGTTCTCGTTCACCCAGGCGCGGGAAGAAGGGGACCTCGACCTGGGCAAGGACTGGGCCTGCTGACGCCTCAAGGAGTGTGCTCGGATCAAGGAGTGTGCTCGGAGAGCCGCACGGCCGGGAAGCTGCCGGTCGCGGTCGGCGCGTGCTCCGGCAGCCACAGCACCGCTATCGCCCCGCCGTCCCGGTGCGCGTTGCGGAAGGTGAGCCGCGCCCCGAGGACGCGGGCCTGGCCGGCGGCGATCGTCAGGCCCAGTCCGTGCCCACGGCCGGCCCGGTCGCTGCTGCCCGTTCGGAACCGGCTCGGCCCCTCCTTGAGCAGCGCCTCCGGGAATCCCGGCCCGTGGTCGCGGATGCGCAGGACCCGCCCCTCGACGGTGACCTCGAACGGCGCCCTGCCGTGCTTGGCCGCGTTGCCGAGGAGGTTGCCGAGGATCCGCTCCAGGCGGCGCGGGTCGGTATTCACCCACGACTCGTGGACGACCTGCACCACCGTGTCCGGGTCGAGCAGCGCGACCCGGCGGCTGACGAACTCCCCGAGCGCTATCTCCTGGAGCTCGGCCCGCTCCGCCGCGCTGTCCAGCCGTGCCACCTCCAGCACGTCCTCGACGAGGGTGCGCAGCGCCTGCGCCCGGTCCCGTACGAGCTCCGTGGGGCGGCCGGGCGGCAGCAGCTCCGCCGCAGTGAGGAGACCGGTCACCGGGGTACGCAGTTCGTGGGCGATGTCCGCGGTGACCCGGCGCTCCGCTTCGAGCCGGGCCTGGAGGGCGTCTGCCATGGCGTCGACGGCGCCCGCCAGCTCGTCCGTCTCGTCGCGTACGACACCGCCGACCGCGTCCCGCACGCGTACCTGCGTATTGCCCTGCGCGACCTTGCCCGCCGCGGTCGCCGCCTGGCGCAGCCGTCGGGACAGCTGGCCGCCGATCAGCACGCCGAGGGCGCAACCGCCGAAGACGACCGAGACCGAGCCGATCACCAGGGCCCGGTCCAGATCGTTCATGATCGTCGCGCTGCGGTCGGTGAAACGGGTGTGCAGCGACAGGACGTCCCCGTTGCCGAGGGGGGCCGCCGCCCACACGTCGGGGACCCCGCCCCGGCCGTCCGTGACGTAGGTCGCGCGGCGGCCGTTGTCCATGCTCGACTTGAGCTCAAGGGGCAGGGTGGGGTCGTTGAGCTTGGTGCCGAACTTGGGCTCGCGCGAGGACTCGTACCAGCGTTGGGCGAACTGGAGCCGCTCTATCTGTACGTCGCGGGCGTTGTCGAGCATGGAGACGCGGGCCGCGTTGTGCACGACGAGACTCAGGGTGACGGCGATGAGGGCACCGACCGCGGCGATCGCGATGCTGATCTTCCAGCGGACGCCGGTGCGCAGGGCTGGGCGCATGGGCTAGGCCTTCAGCTTGTAACCGAAGCCCCGGACCGTCTCGATCCGGTCCTGGCCGATCTTCGTGCGCAGCCGCTGTACGTGGACGTCGACGACCCGGGTGTCCCCGCCCCACCCGTAGTCCCAGACCCGTTCCATCAGCTTGTCGCGCGACAGGACCGTGCCCGGCGTGGACGAGAACTCCAGCAGCAGCCGCATCTCGGTCGGCGTCAGGCCGACCGGGGCGCCGCCCCTGCGTACCTCCATGCCGTCGGTGTCGATCTCCAGGTCGCCGAAGACGAGCACCCCGCCGTCCGGCCCCTCGCGCTCGCCGGGCGACCCGCCCCCAGGACCGCCCGCGTGCCCGAAGCGCCGCAGCACCGCGCGGATACGGGCCACGAGCACCGCGCCGTCGAAGGGTTTCGTCACATAGTCGTCGGCCCCGGCCTCCAGGCCCAGGACGACATCGATCGAGTCGGCCCGCGCCGACAGCATGATCACCGGCACCGTCGACTCGTCGCGGATACGACGGCACAGGCTCACCCCGTCCAGCCCCGGCACCATCACATCGAGCAGCGCGATGTCCGGGCGGTCACTGCGGAACGCCTCAAGCCCCGAGAGCCCGTCGGGCATCGCCGTGACGGTGAAGCCGTCGCGTTCCAGCGCGAGCTGGGTTGCCTCGCGGATGACGTCGTCGTCCTCCACGAACAGGACGTGTGTCTCGGCCATCCGCTGCTCTCTGTCCACTCGGTTCGGTCGTGCGCTCAGGCTGTTCACTCGGTCTTCGGATCAGTCTTCGGACCGGTCGCTCGGAGCCGGCTCGGAGTCCTCCGTCTCGCCGCCCGCCCCACCGTCCGCGCCGTCCCCGCCGATCGCACGGCTGAAGTCGTTGTGCACCTGGTCGTAGATGCTGAACTTGCTGTCCGACCAGCGGTAGGTGATGACTTCCTCACCGGACGGGTACGCCATCGAGTCGTTCTTCCCGTACACCGGCTTGGTCAGCACCAGGTCGCCCCGGTCGATCTCCGCGTAGACCGCGGGCGACTCGGCCGCGAAGACGTTCTCGTACGCGTCCCCGTTCTCGCGGTAGACATACGTCCCGATGCCCACCGCGTCCTCGCAGGTCATCACGTTCACCACGACGTCGTTGGCGGCCCCGCCGGTCACCTTGCCGTACGACGTGTCCACCGGGTACTCGTCCTCGACGCACGGCTTCAGGTCCCGCTTGACCGTGTCGCTGACCTTCGGGTCGCCCCGGAGAAGCGCCACCGGGTCGACCCGCCCGGCACTCGGCTGAGTGGCCGGGCGGGCCGAGGGCGCCGCCCCGACCACCGGGTCCGTCCTGGCGGGGCCGGCGTCGCGGGCCCCCGTACCGCCCGCGTCGCACGCCACCACGGCCAGACAGACGACGGCGACACCGGCCACCGCAGTGCCGGTCGCCGCCGGTGTGAACCTGCCGCCCCTGCCTAGGCGCACCGCTCCATCCCCCGTTCGTCACCCAGCTCCGCACGGTCGAGGGCGTACGCGTCCAGCTCGCGGCTCTCCAGTTCCTGCCGGAGACGGGCCAGCGCCCGGTGCAGCGTGCTCTTGACCGTACCCGCGGACATGCCCAGGGCCTGGGCTGTCTCCTCGGTGCTCATCTGCTCCCAGTGTCGCAGGACCACGACACTGCGCTGCTTGGGAGCCAGTACGCCGAGTATGTCCATCAGCAGGGCACGGTCGGCGCGCTGGTCCGCGCCGTCCTCGACACTCGCGTCGGGCAGTTGCTCGGTCGGAACCTCTTCGAGCTTGCGGGCGCGCCACCACTCCGTACGAGTGTTGATCATGACGCGGCGCAGGTAGGCGTCGGCCAGCGACTTGTCGGCGATGCAGTCCCACCGGCCGTACGTACGCACCAGCGCGGTCTGGAGAAGGTCCTGGGCGTCCACCGGGTCGGGGACCAGGCGCCTGGCGCTCCGCAACAGCGCGTCCTGCCGAGTGCGTACGTACTCTTCGAACCCGAGCACCTCGCCGTGCGCCATTTCGAACCGCCTCCGTCCCCTGCCAAACCCCGTGTCCCGCTTACGTCCAGGACGCTACGGAGGGGTTGTCACGGCACTGTGCGGGTCAGCCCTCGGCAAACGCACGGCTGTCCATCGGTTGTGTAACGACGCCGGGATCAGGCGTGCGGGAGCCGGTAGACGCCGTTCTCCAGGGGCTCCACCAGCCCGTCCGCGACGAGCCCGTCCAGTGCCCGCGCGCGCTGCACCGGCTCGTCCCACACCGCGTCGAGCGCGCTCTGCGCGACGGGCGTCACGGCGTCCCTGAGCACGGCGAGCAGCCGGCCGCGCACCTGGCGGTCCGTACCGGCGTACGTCTGACCGCGCCGCGGCGGCCCGTCGTGCGCCGGCATCCCCGCGAGCCGCCACGCACAGTGCTGGGCGACCGGGCAGCGCTCGCAGTCGGGGCTCTTCGCGGTGCACACGAGGGCGCCGAGCTCCATCGAGGCGGCGGCCCAGCGCGCCGCGCGCGCCTGGTCGTCGGGCAGCAGCGAACGGGCGAGCTTGCGTTCGGCGGCGGTGGTGGCGTTCGGCGGGTACTGGACGCCGGTGACGGTGCGGGCGAACACGCGCCGGACGTTCGTGTCGAGGACGGCGTGCCGCTGCCCGTACGCGAAGGAGGCGACAGCCGCCGCCGTGTATTCGCCGATCCCGGGCAGCGACAGCAGCTGGGCGTGCTCGCTCGGTACGTCGCCGCCGTGCCGCTCCGTTATCGCCACGGCCGCCCCGTGCAGCCGCAGCGCACGCCGCGGATACCCGAGCCGGCCCCAGGCCCGCACCGCTTCGCCGGGCGAGTCGGCGGCCAGGTCGGCGGGGCGGGGCCAGCGGGCCATCCATTGCTCGTACACCGGCAGAGCCCGGCTGACCGGCGTCTGCTGAAGCATGAACTCGCTGACCATCACACCCCAGGCCCCGGCTTCGGGCCGGCGCCAGGGGAGGTCGCGGGCGTGGGTGTCGAACCACGCGATGACGGGGGAGTGGAGGGCGGTGGCGGTGGTGGAGTCACTTGTCGCAGTCATGGCACCACCGATCCTGACACGTTTCTCCGCGCGGCCGGGCGAGGCTCGGTGTGCGAAGACGGCGGGGCGCGAAGACGGACAGGGCGCGAAGACGGCGGGGCGCGAAGACGGCCGGGGTGTCAGGGCGTGGCGGGCGGCCGGGATGATGATCGTGAAAAGTTGGGTGCGGACGGCGGGTGGGGCGGGAGTTGGCGCCGATCTCTCGTACAGTTTGCGCCGTGGGATCTATGCGCAATCCAGTCGGGCCGCTTCCCTCCTCCATTTACTGGCGCCGGAGGGCAGTCGCGCTGTCCTTGGTGGCGTTGCTCGCGCTGATGATCCTATGGGCCGTCATGTCCGGTGGTGGCGACGGCAGCGGGGGCGACGGAGCCCGGGGGGCCACCCCGGCGCCGTCCACGATCACCCCGGGCCCCGGTTCGTCGGGCCCTGCCATCACCGAGGATCCGGGCGGCCGCGACGAATCGGGCGCCACCGCTGGGAGCGCGGGCGCCGACGGCGGCGGCAGCGGTGACGGTGGCGCGGACGCCGGTGGTACGGACGCGGGCGGCGACGGCGCGGACGGCGGGGCCGGAAACGGCGGCGCCGACGGTGGCAGCGGGTCGGGTGACGACAGCGGCAGCGACAGCAGCATCATCGGGAGCGGCGGCCGGGGCGCCGGTCAGCGCGTTCCGGCCGGGTCCAGCCTGCCCAACTGCGTAGCGGCGAGCATCGAACTGACCCTGCGCAGCGTGAAGAACGAGTACGAGTCCGGTGAGAAGCCCAGGTTCGAGCTGATCGCGGAGAACACCTCCGGCGCGGCCTGCAAGATGGACTTCGGCCCGAAGGTCTCCGTGCTGACGATCACCGACGACGACAACAACACGGTGTGGGCCTCCGAGGACTGCCCGCGCGGGCCCGGCAGTCTGCTGCTGCGCGTCCCCGCGCACAGCAGCGTCACGCGCACCGTCGAGTGGAACCGCAAGGAGAGCGCACCGAAGTGCGCGACGCCGTCCGCCGGCACCGTGTCCGAGGGGACCTACCTGCTGGAGCTGCCCGGCGCGAAGTCCCCGGCCACGTTCACACTGAAGGACGACTGAGAGCGGAACGGGCCGGCGCGACCGGCCCGTTCACTGCGGCGGGCGCGTCAGACGTAACGTTCCAGGATCGACGACTCGGCCAGCCGTGACAGGCCCTCGCGCACCGAGCGGGCCCGCGCCTCGCCGACGCCGTCGACCGTCTGGAGGTCGTCGACGCTCGCGGCGAGCAGCTTCTGCAGACCGCCGAAGTGCTCGACGAGCCGCTCGATGATGGCGCCCGGCAGCCGCGGAACCTTCGCCAGCAGCCGGTACCCACGCGGTGAGACCGCGGCGTCCAGTGTCTCAGGTGAGCCGCTGTAGCCCAGCGCCCGTGCCACGACCGGCAGTTCGAGGAGCTCGGTGTGGGGCAGCGCGTCCAGATCGGTCAGCGCTTCGTCGACCGTGCGCGAACGCTTCGCCGTCGGCTCCGGAACGTAGTCCCGTACGACCAGTTCGCGCTCCGGTTCGACGCCCGCGATCAACTCGTCGAGCTGGAGCGACAGAAGCCGTCCGTCGGTGCCCAGCTCCACCACGTATTCGGCGATCTCGGTGGCGATACGGCGCACCATCTCCAGGCGCTGCGCCACCGCCGTCACGTCGCGGACCGTCACCAGGTCCTCGATCTCCAGCGCGGACAGCGTGCCCGCGACCTCGTCGAGGCGGAGCTTGTAGCGTTCCAGGGTGGCCAGCGCCTGGTTCGCGCGGGACAGGATCGTCGCCGACTCCTCCAGGACCCGGCGCTCCCCGTCGACGTACAGCGCGATCAGGCGCATCGACTGGGAGACCGATACGACGGGGAAGTTGCACTGCTTGGAGACGCGGTCCGCCGTGCGGTGGCGCGTGCCGGTCTCCTCGGTGGGGATGGAGGCGTCCGGGACCAGTTGCACCCCGGCCCGTAGGATCTTGGTGATGTCCTTGTCGAGGATGAGCGCCCCGTCGAGCTTGCACAGCTCACGGAGGCGGGTCGCGGTGAACTCCACATCCAGGACGAATCCACCGGTGCACATGGATTCGACTGTTTTGTCCATACCGAGGACGATGAGGCCGCCGGTGTTGCCGCGCAGGATGCGCTCCAGGCCGTCACGCAGCCCCTTGCCTGGCGCGACAGCGCTCAGCGAGGCGCGCATCAGGGCTTCGGTGCCTGAGCCTTGGCCGGACTTTCCGGATGCTGCCCGGTCGATGGCTGCCACTGCACTCCTCCGGTCACGGGGTTGCGGTGCCCTTGAGGCACTGAACTTCGCCTCGCGTACTCGTACGGATGGGCGAGACCAGGGCAAAGTCTACCGGCGCTGTTCCTCGACCTGGGGGGCCTGTGCGCGAGAGCGGCGCGGGAGGACTCTCAGGGCCTCGCCGATGTCCGCGACCTCGGTCACCTTCATGCCCGCCGGAACCTTCCCCGGATCGCCGGGAACCAGCGCGTGCGTGAAGCCCAGACGGTGTGCCTCGGCCAGCCGGCGCTGCACGCCGGTGACCCTTCGGACCTCGCCGGCCAGGCCCACTTCGCCGATCGCCACCAGGTTCTTCGGCAGCGGGGTGTCGCTGGCCGCGCTGGCCAGCGCGAGTGCGACCGCGAGGTCGGCGGCCGGCTCGGTGAGCTTCACGCCGCCCACCGTGGCGCTGTAGATGTCCCTTTTGCCGAGCGCGGTGATACGTCCGCGCTGCTCCAGCACCGCCAGCATCATCGACACCCGCGACGTCTCCAGACCCGACGTGGTGCGCCTGGGGGACGGGATCTGTGAGTCGACGGTGAGCGCCTGGACCTCGGCGACCAGCGGCCGGCGGCCTTCGAGGGTGACGGTCAGACAGGTACCGGGGACTGCTTCCGCACGCCGGGTGAGGAACAGGCCCGAGGGATCGGCCAGGCCGGTGATGCCCTCGTCGTGCAGCTCGAAGCAGCCGACCTCGTCGGTCGCGCCGTACCGGTTCTTGACGCCTCGTACGAGCCGCAGCCGTGCGTGCCGGTCGCCCTCGAAGGACAGCACCACGTCGACCAGGTGCTCCAGCAGGCGCGGGCCCGCGATGGCGCCGTCCTTGGTGACATGGCCCACCAGCAGCGTCGACATGCCGCGATCCTTGGAGGCCCGGATGAGCGCGCCCGCGACTTCGCGCACCTGAGCCATGCCGCCCGGCGCTCCGTCGATCTCCGGCGAGGCGACGGTCTGCACGGAGTCGAGGACCAGCAGGGACGGCTTGACCGCGTCCAGGTGGCCGAGGACCGCGGACAGGTCGGTCTCGGCCGCGAGATAGAGGTGATCGCTGAGCGCGCGGATCCGGTCGGCACGCAGGCGCACCTGGCTCGCCGACTCCTCGGCCGTCACATACAACGTGCGGTGGTCGTCGCTCGCCGCTTTGGCCGCCACGTCCAGCAGCAGCGTCGACTTGCCGACGCCGGGCTCGCCGGCCAGCAGCACCACGGCGCCGGGCACAAGACCGCCGCCGAGGACCCGGTCCAGCTCGTCGACGCCGGTGGAGCGGGCGGCCGCGGTGCGCCCGTCGACCTGGCCGATGGGGAGGGCGGCCGAGCTGACCCGGCCGGCCGCTGTGGTCCGTACGGCGGGCGTGCCCGTCTCCGCGATCGTCCCCCAGGCCTGGCATTCGGGGCAACGGCCGAGCCACTTGGCGGTCGTCCAGCCGCATTCGGTGCAGCGGTGGGCCGGACGGTCCTTCGCGGATGAACGAGATGTACGGGCAGCCATGGTGGTGACCGTACAGGTCGGGTACGACAACGGCTCCGGGTATCCGGAACCGCTGGTTCCACATGTCCGGAACCGCTGATTCCTGACCCCTTTCGAGGGATCTGTTCACCCGTACGGGTTAAATGTGCTCAAGGGGTACCAAGGTGCGTGCCTCGTTTGCCTACGGTCGCCAGGTGACAAGCAGCAGGCTGGAGCCCCCGCACACCACCGGCGCACACCGGGCGCAGAGTCGTGCGCCCCGGACCCCGCTCGCGCCGACGCTCGTGCAGACCCCCGCGCAGACCTCTGCGCAGACCCCCGCGCCGCGGTGCGAGCCGTACCTGGACGGCCTGTTCACCTACTGCCTGTCCGTGCTGTGCGACCACGACGCGGCGACGGCGGTGCTCGGTCACGTGCTCGCCATCTCCGAGCGCCATCGCGGGCGTTGCCCCTCCCGCGAGCCGGAGCGCAAGGCATGGCTGTACGCGCTGGCGCGGTGGGCCTGCCTGCGCCGGCTGGCGGAGCAGAAACGGCGCAGACAGGGGGCGCACGCGGGAGCGGCGCGCGGGGCAGGAGCACGCGGGACAGGGGCGCACGCGGGCGGGGCCCATGGAGCGGGCCGGCCTGCCACGGCTGTACCCGTACCCGTACCCGACGAGCTGGCCGAGCGCCGCCGGGGCGAACTGGCCCATCTCGCCTGGCCCGAGGCGGCCGGCACCACCCCGGAGCAGCGGGACGCGCTGGAACTCGCCGTACGCCACCGCCTGGGCCCTCGCGAAGTCGCCGCCGTACTGGGCATGGACTACCCCGCCGCCCGCGAACTGCTGGCCGCCGCCGCCTGCGAGGTGGAGCGCACCCGGGCCGCACTGGCCGTCGTCGAGAGCGGCAGCTGCCCCATCGTCGCCCGGTTGACCGGCGACAGCGAGGTGCTGCTCGGCGCGGCCCTGCGCCGCGAGCTCGTACGGCACGTGGACGACTGCCCGCACTGCCGCCGCTGCGCCGAGCGGGCCGGCGCGGGCGGCCCGTGGCCGGGGACGGGCGCCGCGCCGGCCGCGCTGCCCCTCGTCGGGGCGCCGAGGCAGGCGGCGTACTCGGCCATGGCCAACGTCCCGCGGGCGCGGGGGGCCGTACCCCGCTTCGACCGGGACGGTTTCCCGCTGGACCCCAAGGACCACGCGGCGCGGCGGGACCGGCTGCGTACCCGAGCCGTGACGACGACGGTCGTCGCGACGGTCGTCGCCGCACCGGTCTTCGCGCTCTGGGCTGCGTACCGGGGAGCCCCGCTCACCGGCGAGAGCGAGGGCGGCGCGTCGGTCACGGCGAGCGAGGCGGACGCCCCCGAGGACCTCCGGGGCGAGTTGCCCGGCGCCGCCGGCGGCGCCGGGGGCCCGGGCTACGACGCGTACGAGAACACGGGCGACGCCCGCACCGCCCCAGGCCCCCGCTCGACCCCGGGCGGCCGGTCGTCGGACGTGTCGGTCGAGGTCGTCAGCGGTGGTACGTCGATGCCGGGCGACGGCGGCCCGGAGCAGTCCGGACCCGGCCGGCTGCTGGTCGAGGCGAGGTCGGCAGGCAGTACCACCGTCGTCACGCTGCGCGCGGCCGGCGGCGGACGGGTGTCGTGGGCGGCGCGGACGAACGCGTCCTGGCTCTACCTGAGCCAGTCGTCGGGCACCCTCGAAGCGGGCGGTTCGGTCACGGTGTACGTGTCCGTGGACCATGAGCGGGAGCCGGCCGGTGCGTGGCGGGCGCGGATCGGGGTCGATCCGTCGGGTGCGGTGATCGCGGTACGGGGGCACGGGCGTCCCGCGCCGCCGCCGGTGCCGTCCCGTCCGACGCCGCCGCCCCCGTCGCCCGATCCGACGCCGCCGCCCTCGCCGGGCCCGACCCCGCCGGATCCGACGCCGCCACCGCCGTCTCCGGATCCGAGCCCGACCGACCCGACGCCGCCACCGCCGTCCCCGGACCCGAGCCCCACGGCCGGAAGCCCGTCACCTTCGTAGCGCGGGGGCCGGCGTCCGAGGAGCGGGCGCTCGGCCCGCGCCACCAGCTCCGCGTCGGCATCGGCGCCGCCCGTGACCGGTCCGGGGCGGAGTACCAACTACCGCCCCGCGGGGTCCGCCGGGTGCGGGGCCATGGGGAGCAGCGCCGCCTCCCGCTCCTCGCACAGCTCCGCCAGGCGCGCGTACCCTGCCGCCCCCATCAGTTCGGTGAGCTCCGGCCGGTACGACACGTACACCGGATCACCCGCCCCGTGCGCCGACGTCGCCGACGTGCACCACCAGTGCAGGTCGTGGCCCCCGGGCCCCCACCCGCGTCGGTCGTACTCGCCGATCGAGATCTGCAGGACCCGCGTGTCGTCGGGGCGCTCGATCCAGTCGTACGTACGCCGGATCGGCAGCTGCCAGCACACGTCCGGCTTCGTCTCCAGCGGCTCCTTGCCCTCCCGCAGCGCCAGAATGTGCAGCGAGCACCCCGCGCCGCCCGCGAAGCCGGGGCGGTTCTGGAAGATGCACGAGCCGTCCCAGCGGCGCGTCTGGCGTTCGCCGTCGTCGTCGGTCTGCGTCCACCCGGAGGCCGTACCGACGTCGTGGAACTGCCACAGCTCCGGGGTGAGGCGCGCCACATGGCCGGCCACGCGCTTCTCGTCGTCCTCGTCCGAGAAGTGTGCGCCCAGCGTGCAGCACCCGTCGTCCGCGCGGCCCACCTGGATGCCCTGGCAGCCACTGCCGAAGATGCAGCTCCAGCGTGAGGTGAGCCACGTCAGGTCGCAGCGGAAGACCTGCTCGTCGTCCGCGGGGTCGGGGAACTCCACCCACGCGCGTGCGAAGTCCAGCCCACCCTTCTCGTCCTGTTCCGGCGCGGCCGCAGGAGCGGGGGCCTGCTTGCTCTGCTTCCCGGTGCTCGGCTGCTTCCCGGTGGTGGGCTGCTTCGCGGCTTTGCCCGACTTCGCCTTTTTCGTCTTCGACACGCTGGCAAGGGTAAGCGCGACGCCGCAGTAGCGTTCCGCCTATGAGACTCGGAGTCCTCGACGTGGGTTCGAACACAGTTCATCTGCTGGTTGTCGACGCGCACCACGGCGCCCGCCCCCTGCCCGCCCACTCGCACAAGGCCGACCTGCGGCTCGCCGGGCTCCTCGACACGGACGGTGCCATAGGCGCCGAGGGCGTAGAGCGCCTGGTGGCCACGGTCGCCGGCGCGCTCCAGGCGGCCGAGGACAAGGGCTGCGAGGACGTCCTGCCGTTCGCGACCTCCGCCGTGCGCGAGGCGTCCAACGCCGATGAGGTCCTGGCCCGGGTCCACAGCGAGACCGGCGTGGCGCTCCAGGTGCTTACCGGCGCTGAGGAGGCGCGGCTGACCTTCCTCGCCGCGCGCCGCTGGTTCGGCTGGTCGGCGGGCAAGCTGCTGGTGCTCGACATCGGCGGCGGCTCGCTGGAGATCGCGTACGGCATGGACGAGGAACCCGACGCCGCCGTCTCGCTGCCGCTCGGAGCGGGCCGCCTCACGGCCGGCTGGCTCCCCGGCGACCCGCCCGACCCGCAGGACGTGAAGGCGCTGCGTCGTCATGTACGGGCTCAGATCGCCCGTACGGTCGGCGAGTTCAGCCGCTTCGGCAGGCCCGACCACGTGGTGGGCACGTCCAAGACCTTCAAACAGCTGGCCCGCATAGCGGGCGCGGCCCGCTCCACCGAAGGGCTGTACGTGCAGCGTGATCTCAGTCGCAGATCGTTGGAGGAGTGGGTGCCCAAGCTCGCCGCCATGCCCGTCACCCAGCGCGCCGGCCTGCCGGGCGTCTCGGACGGCCGCGCCGGGCAGCTGCTGGCAGGCGCGCTGGTCGCGGAGGGGGCGATGGACCTCTTCGAGGTGGACGCGCTGGAGATCTGCCCGTGGGCGCTGCGCGAGGGCGTCATCCTGCGCCGCCTGGACCACCTGCCGACCGGCTGACTCCCACCTGACGCCCACCGGGGAGCGGCCCGTACGCTGTCCCTCGTGGCAGAACCAGTGGTGCGCATCCCGGATGCGAAGGTCGCGCTGTCCACGGCGTCCGTGTACCCGGAGTCGACGGCGACGGCCTTCGAGATCGCCGCGCGCCTCGGCTACGACGGGGTCGAGGTCATGGTGTGGACGGATCCCGTCAGCCAGGACATCGAGGCGCTGCGCAGACTCTCCGACTACCACGGTGTCCCCGTCCTGGCCATCCACGCCCCCTGTCTGCTCATCACACAGCGGGTGTGGTCCACCGATCCGTGGAGCAAGCTCCAGCGGGCGCAGGCGGCCGCGGAGAAGCTCGGGGCGTCGACCGTGGTCGTCCACCCGCCATTCCGCTGGCAGCGTCAGTACGCCCGGGACTTCGTGACCGGGATCTGGCGGATGGCCGACGAGACGGCCGTCCGTTTCGCAGTCGAGAACATGTACCCCTGGCGTTACAAGGACCGCGAGATGCTGGCGTATGCCCCCGAGTGGGACGTGACCAAGGACGACTACCGGCACTTCACCGTCGACCTGTCCCACACCGCGACCGCCCGAACCGACACGATGGCCATGGTCGACCGGATGGGCGACCGGCTGGGCCACGTGCACCTCGCGGACGGCAAGGGGTCGGCGAAGGACGAGCACCTGGTGCCGGGACGCGGAAACCAGCCGTGCGCGGAGCTCCTGGAGCGGCTCGCGCTGAGCGGCTTCGACGGCCACGTCGTCATTGAGGTCAACACGCGGCGCGCGATGTCGTCCGCCGAACGCGAGGCCGACCTCGCGGAGGCCCTGGCGTTCACCCGGTTGCACCTGGCGTCCCAGGTGTCGCACCAGTGAGCGACGCACCAGTGAGCGGCGAGGGCCCCGGCTCCGAGTCGGCCGCCCCGGCCCCCCGCCGCCGCGGCCGTCCCCGCCGGTCCCCCGAGGACGCCGGTCCGGGCGCCCGCGAGCGGATCCTGCAGGCCGCCCGCGGTGAATTCGCCGAGCGCGGCTACGACAAGGCGTCCATGCGCGGCATCGCGAAGGCGGCAGGCGTCGACGCCGCCCTCGTCCATCACTACTTCGGTACGAAGGACGATGTCTTCGCCGCGGCCATCGAGATGTCCTTCGAGCCCGTGCTGGATCTCCCCGCCGTGCTGGCCACGGGCAAGGACGGTATCGGCGAGCGGCTGGCCCGCTACTTCATCGGCGTATGGGAGAACCCCGCGACCAGGGCCCCGCTGCTCGCCGTCGTCCGGTCCGCGCTGACGAACGACGCGGCGGCGAAGGTGCTGCGGACTTTCGTGCTGCGCCGGCTGCTGGAGCGGGTGGCCGGGGATCTTGACGTGCCCGATCCGACCTTCCGGGCGGAGCTCGCCGCCTCGCACATGGTCGGCATCGTGATTCTGCGGTACGTGATCAAGGCGGAGCCGCTGGCTTCGGCGGATCCGGAGCGCATTATCGAGCTGGTGGCCCCGACGCTTCAGCGCTACCTCACGCAAGCGTGACCGAAGGCTGAGCAGCCCGTCCCGCATTGCGGACGCACTGTCCGGATCGTGGATCCGAGGCGTACGCTCGAAGGGAAGTCCCTTGACCGGAGTCCCTTCTGCCCAAAGGAGCAAGCGACGATGCCCGAGCTGAGGTCCCGCACAGTCACCCACGGCCGCAACATGGCGGGCGCGCGCGCCCTTATGCGAGCGTCGGGCGTAGCGAGCGCGGACATCGGCAAGCCGATCGTCGCGGTCGCCAACTCCTTCACCGAGTTCGTCCCCGGCCACACCCACCTCGCCCCGGTCGGCCGCATCGTCAGCGACGCGATCCTGGCGGCGGGCGCGGTGCCCCGCGAGTTCAACACGATCGCCGTCGACGACGGCATCGCGATGGGCCACGGCGGCATGCTGTACTCCCTGCCCTCCCGCGACCTGATCGCGGACAGCGTCGAGTACATGGTCGAGGCGCACTGCGCGGACGCGCTGATCTGCATCTCCAACTGCGACAAGATCACGCCCGGCATGCTGATGGCCGCGCTGCGCCTCAACATCCCCACCGTCTTCGTCTCCGGTGGCCCGATGGAGGCCGGTAAGGCCACCCTCGTCGACGGCACGGTCCGCAGCCTCGACCTGGTCGACGCGATCTCGGACGCCGTCAACGACAAGATCTCGGACGAGGACATCCTCCGTATCGAGGAGAACGCCTGTCCGACCTGCGGCAGCTGCTCCGGCATGTTCACCGCCAACTCGATGAACTGCCTCGCCGAAGCCATCGGCCTCGCCCTCCCCGGCAACGGCTCGGTCCTCGCCACGCACACCGCCCGCAGGGCGCTGTACGAGAACGCGGGCCGCACGGTCGTCGAGATCGCCAAGCGCCACTACGAGCAGGACGACGACTCCGTCCTGCCCCGCAACATCGCCACCCGCGCCGCGTTCGAGAACGCCATGGCCCTCGACATCGCGATGGGCGGCTCCACCAACACGATCCTGCACCTGCTGGCCGCCGCACAGGAGGCCGGACTCGACTTCGGGCTCCCGGAGATGGACGCCATCTCCCGCCGCGTGCCCTGCCTGGCGAAAGTCGCGCCGAACGTCGCCCCCGGCGGCACGTACTACATGGAGGACGTGCACCGCGCCGGCGGCATCCCCGCCATCCTCGGCGAGCTGCACCGGGGCGGCATGCTCAACGACGACGTGCACTCCGTCCACGCCGACTCGCTCGCCGAATGGCTCAAGACCTGGGACGTGCGCGGCGGTTCACCGTCCGCCGAGGCCGTCGAACTGTGGCACGCGGCGCCCGGCTGTGTCCGCTCGGCCACTGCCTTCTCGCAGTCCGAGCGCTGGGACAGCCTCGACCTGGACGCGGCCGGCGGCTGCATTCACGACGTGGAGCACGCGTACTCCAAGGACGGCGGCCTCGCGGTCCTCAAGGGCAACCTCGCGGTCGACGGCTGCGTCGTGAAGACGGCCGGTGTCGACGAATCGATCTGGACGTTCGAGGGCCCGGCGGTCGTCTGCGAGTCCCAGGACGAGGCCGTCGACAAGATCCTCCGCAAGGAGATCAAGGAGGGCGATGTCGTCGTCATCCGCTACGAGGGCCCCAAGGGCGGCCCCGGCATGCAGGAGATGCTCTACCCGACGTCGTTCCTCAAGGGCCGCGGCCTGGGCAAGTCCTGCGCGCTGATCACCGACGGCCGCTTCTCGGGCGGTACGTCGGGCCTGTCCATCGGCCACGCCTCACCGGAGGCGGCGTCCGGCGGCACGATCGCGCTGGTCGAGGACGGCGACCGTATCCGCATCGACATCCCCGGCCGCACGGTCGACCTGCTCGTCGCGGACGAGACGCTGGCGGCCCGCCGCGAAGCACTCGCCGGGGTGTACGCCCCGAAGAACCGCGAGCGCAAGGTGTCGGCCGCGCTGCGCGCCTACGCCGCGATGGCGACCAGCGCGGACAAGGGCGCGGTGCGGGACGTGTCGAAGCTGGGCTGACCGGCCTCGCGCGGGCCGATCGCACTCACGACCCGGCCGCCTCACCAGCGCGCCGGGTCCTGCGCGTCCACCGCGAACACCGACCCGTCCGGCGCGGTCGCGAACACCCTGCGCCCGGCCGGCACGGGTGCGGGAAGCGTGGCCGTGAAGGTGTACCGCCCGTCGCCCATACGCGGTTCGGTCTGCCCCAGCAGCCGCCCGTCCGACGCCCCCACGGCCAGCAGCCGGCCGTCCGCCGCCGACAGATAGACGCGGTCCCCGGTGGCGACCGGGCGCGACGCGCGACTGACCGAGGTCTCCAGCCGCCACCGCTCGGCGTCCGCCGCACCCCCGGTGCGGCGCGTGTCGACGGCCGCCAGTGACCCGTTCACCCCGAAGACGTACGCCGTGTCCCCGCTCACCGAGGCCTGCGCCTGGTCCACCGGCGCGACCAGCGGGACACGGCGGGCGGTGCGTGTGGCGGTGTCGAGCCGGACGACCGCATGGGTGAGGCCGTCGGTGTCCGAGGCCAGCAGGAACAGGTCGGCCCGGGTGCCGCCCGAACCAGCGTCGGTGGCCGAGGCGCCGACCGGGCTGAGGATGCCGCCGCCCAGCCGCTGCTCCCACAGCCGACTGCCGCTGTCCGGGTCGACGGCGGCGACGCTGGTCGACGTACCGTCGGGCGACGCGGAGACCGCGAAGACCGGGCCGGCTCCGTCTGGCGAGGTCACCCACTGGGCACCGCCACCCCAGCGCCGCCCCGTCCAGCGCACCTTGCCGGTGGCGCTGTCGAGGGCCTCGACGGTTCCGTCGACGGACACGAGGAGCACCGACCTCTCCGTATGAACGACGGTCGGACGCTCGGAAAGATCAACGCCCCAGCGTCGCGCACCGGACACCGGATCGAGAGCCTCCAACCGCTCACCGCCAGGGACCACGACATGCAGGAGCCTGCCCGACAGGACGGGGACGCTGTCGTCCACGCCGGACCGGAGTGCTCCGGTCCGCTTCTGCGACCAGTCGACCCTGCCGTCGGCCGGCCGCAGCCGGGCGGCCGTGACGCCGGCGGCGCCGCAGTAGAGGGCGCGGTCGGCGTACGCACAAGCGGGCGCGCTGGCGCCCCGTCCGGTCCGCAGCGTCACGCTCCAGGGACGCACCTCCTCACCGGAGCCGCTCCCGCTCTCACTCCCGCCCTTCGGCCCCGGCGCGGCGGCGACGGTCCCCGCGCCGTCCCCCACGGCACGTACGCCGAGAACTCCGCCGACGGCCAGCGAGGTCAAGACCACGCCGACCAGGGTGAACACCGCCCGACGCGCCCGGGGAGGCCGACCAGGGTCGTCGCCCGGTTCCGCGATCCGCTGCACCGGTACGAACGCTCGGGTGTCCTCGCCCGTCCGGTACGCCGCCGACCTCAGCTCGGCCATCAGCGCGTCCGGCGTCGGCCGGTCGGCGGGCTCCTTGGCGAGGCAGCGGCCGACCAGCGGTGCCAAGGCCGGCGGAACGCCCGCCAGGTCCGGCTCGTCGTGCACCACCTGGTAGGCCACGATGTACGGGCTGTCCGAGTCGAAGGGGCCGCTGCCGGTCGCCGCGTGAACCAGCACGGACCCCATCGCGAACACATCCGCGGCGGGCCCCACCTCGCGCGGGCGCTGGAACTGTTCGGGCGCCATGAACGGCGGCGTCCCGATCAGCTTGCCGGTCTCCGTCCGCAGATCACTGTCCGAGGGCCGCGAGATGCCGAAGTCGATGACCTTGGGCCCGTCCGCCGCCAGCAGCACATTGCTCGGCTTGAGATCGCGGTGCACCACACCGGCGCGGTGGATGTCCCGCAACGACTCGGCGAGTCCCGCACCGAGCCTCAGCAACTCCTCGGCGGGCAGTGGACCGTTCCGCTTGACGCGTTCGGCAAGGGTGTGGCCCTCGATGTACAGGGTGGCCATCCAGGGGCGCGCCGCATCCGTGTCGGCGTCCACGACCGGGGCGGTGAACGCGCCACTCACCCGCCGGGCGGCTGCGACCTCCTGCCGGAAACGGGCCCTGAACTCGGGATCCTCCGCAAGGTCGGCGTGCACGACCTTGACGGCGAGACGCAGCCCGGACGCGGACATGGCCAGGTGCACCACACCCATCCCGCCGGAGCCGAGCACCGATTCGAGCCGGTAGTCCCCGGCGTATTCCGGATGCTCCGCTTCCGGTCCCCTCCCGGTACCGCGCAGCGGCGGCATCGCCCCACCCCCGTGTGTTCGTCCGCAAGCGCGACGAGCGGAGCCTAGTCGATGGTGCGTGCGATGCCGGTGCCGCTTGCTAGCCTGCGCGGCGTACGCGCAACGAACATCGACGGGGGAGGGCCTCATGGCCGTAGGAGAAGCGGAACCACACGTGCAGAGCGCCGGAGCGGCGGCCGCGGGGGCGGGCGCAGCGCACTATCCGGTGGCTCCCGGGTACCGGGTGAACGTACGCAGCGGCCCCGGCACGACCTACCGGATCGTCAAGACGCTGCCGTACGGCGCGCGGGTGCCGATCAACTGCCAGTGCCCGGGGACGACCGAGTCCGGCCCGTACGGCACGACGAACCTCTGGTCGAACATCGGTAACGGCCAGTTCGTCTCGGACGCGTACATCAACACGGGCAGCGACGGGTACGTCGCCGGGCGCTGCTCCTGACCCGCACGTCCCGCTCCCGGGGATAATCGACCCCGTGAGCGAGAACCCCGAAGGCACCCCGTCCCTGGCAGCCCCCACCCCCACCGGTCCGCGGCCCGAACCCATCCGGTTCTTCGGCACGACCTGGGTGGGCCACGGCAGCGGCTATGGGTGGCGCCGGGCCGGGGTCGCCGCCGGGTCGCTGGCAGCGGCGGCGGCCGGTTGCCTCGTGCTGCGCTTCGCCTACCAGGGCCTGGCGATCGCGGAGGTCGGCGGCTTCGTCAACATCCTGGTCGTCGCCATGTTCGCCATCTGCAGCGCGATCGCCTTCCGCCGCACGTGGGAGGGCTTCGCACGCCGCCCCGACCCGGCCGCGGAGGCCTCTCTGCGCAGCCTGAAGAGCATCGGCTTCGTCGGCGTACTCCTCGCCTACTTCTTCCGCTCACTGACCGAGGCGCCCGGCGAAAAGCTGCACCGCACCGAGTACGACGCGGCCATTGCCCAGTACGAACGCCGCCGAGGCACCCGCACCGGCAACCCGGCAGCCCGCCGCCGGAAGCGCCGCTGACCGTCTGCCTGGGCGGTTCCGGGCCGGTTCCCGGGCCGGTTCCCGGGCCGGGGGCGGGGGGCCCGGCGGGGGCCCGAGGCCGGCAGTTATGGGCCGGGGGCAGAGGCCTACGGGAGGCGCATTCGGGACTGCATGATTTAGGCGCGACGCCGCAGCGTTGATGGTGGCCCGGCAACCTGCGCCACAAATCACGCTCTACGTCCCGAACGCACCTCCCTACGGCCTCGACCCCCTCCCGCCGTTCCGGCGTGCGTCACACCCCGAACCCCCCGACCAAGCCGCCTCGTTGACCCCACTCAGGGGCACGGCCCCACACGCCCACAACGCCGGCAGGCGACGCAACCCTTTGGCTTTGGACGGCGTGCCGGGGACGCCCCCACGGGTGGTGCCGACACCTGCCCGTACCCGGGCCTGCACACTCCAGGCCCGCGCTCTTGGCGCTGCCCCGGGGCTCACGGCAGGTGCACGTGTCCACCGGCGTGAGGGGGCGGGTCGCGTAGGGGGTGGCGTTCGCGACGTAGAGCGTGATTTGTGGGCTAACGGGCTGGTGCGCGATAGGGGGCGGATCGGCCCGCGGCGTCGGATGCGGTGCATCGCAAGGCGGCGGAGCGTCCTCATAGCGGAGCTATCAGGACGTTTCGCCAGCGCGGCGAGGTGCCGTAGTCGGCGTCGCGGGCCCGTCCCCTATCGCGCACCAGGTCGTAAGCGTGGGCGTCGTACTCCAAAAACCCCGAGTGCGCCTAAATCATGCAGTCCCGAATGCCGCCCCCGTAGCGGCCCGCCCCCGCCGGCCCCGCCCGGCCCCCGGCACCCCAACACCCCCGCCGGGGCCCGACCCCGCGGCCGCACCTCCTTGACGCCCGCCCCGCCCAGGAGCATATTCAACGCATGATGAATTATGTCGACGAGCCCCCCACTCCCACAGCGCGCGCAGCCATCACCGCCCGCGCCCTGACCGTCGTACGCGGCCCCCGCACCGTCGTCCTCCGCGGCCTCGACTTCGTAGTCCCCCGAGGCCGCATCACCGGCCTCCTCGGCCCGTCCGGCTGCGGCAAGACCACGCTCATACGCGCCGTAGCCGGCACCCAGGCCAGAGTCACCGGCACCCTCGACGTCCTCGGCCACCCGGCGGGCCACGCCGCCCTGCGCTCCCGCATCGGCTACGTCACCCAGGCCCCCGCCGTCTACGACGACCTCACCGTCCGCCAGAACCTCGACTACTTCGCCGCCGTCCTCCACCCCGGCCGCACCCACCGCGAAGCCCGCCACGAGGCTGTCACCCGGGCCATCACCGACGTAGACCTCGCCTCGCACGAGTCCGCCCTGGCCGGCAACCTCTCCGGTGGCCAGCGAAGCCGCGTCTCACTCGCCGTGGCACTGCTCGGTACGCCCGAACTCCTCGTACTCGACGAACCGACCGTCGGCCTCGACCCGGTCCTGCGCCGCGACCTGTGGAACCTCTTCCACACCCTGGCAGACCGCGGAGCCACCCTCCTCATCTCCTCGCACGTGATGGACGAGGCGGAGCGCTGCCACCGCCTGCTCCTCATGCGCGAGGGCGAGATCCTCGCCGAGGACACCCCCGACGCGCTCCGCGCCCGTACGCACACCGCCACCGTCGAAGAGGCCTTCCTCCACCTTGTGGACGACGCCAACTCCCGCCAGGAGCAGCCCCGATGAACGCATCCCGCACCCTCGCCACCGCCGCCCGCGTCCTGGCCCAACTGCGCCACGACCCCCGCACGATCGCGCTCCTGCTCCTGATCCCGGTGGTGATGATCACGTTGCTGCGGTTCGTCTTCGACGCTTCACCGGAGACCTTCGACTCGATCGGCGCGTCGCTGCTCGGCATCTTCCCGCTGATCACGATGTTCCTGGTGACCTCCATCGCCACCCTGCGCGAACGCACATCCGGCACCCTCGAACGCCTCCTTGCCATGCCCCTGGGCAAGGGCGACCTGATCGCGGGTTACGCCCTCGCCTTCGGCGTCCTCGCCATCGTGCAGTCCGCCCTGGCCACCGGCCTCTCCCTGTGGCTGCTCGGCCTGGACGTCGTCGGCTCCCCGTGGCTGCTCCTCCTGATCGCGCTGCTGGACGCCCTGCTCGGCACCGCGCTCGGCCTGTTCGTCTCGGCCTTCGCGTCGTCCGAGTTCCAGGCGGTCCAGTTCATGCCGGCGGTGATCTTCCCGCAGCTCCTGCTGTGCGGCCTGTTCACCCCGCGCGACGCCATGCAGCCGGTCCTGGAGGCGATCTCGAACGTCCTGCCCATGTCGTACGCCGTGGACGGCATGACCGAGGTGCTGCGCCACACCGACGTGACGGCCACCTTCGTCCGGGACGCCGTCGTCGTCGCGTCCTGCGCCCTGCTGGTCCTGGCCCTCGGGGCGGTCACCCTCCGCCGCCGAACCCCCTGACCACACAGCAACCCCCTGACCACCCCGCGGACACCGGCGCTGCCCCCGCACCCCCGGTGCGAAGATGTCCCCGGACAACAGAGCACCCCAGCAGCCCCACCGGCGAGGTGAACCGCATGACCCAGACAGTCGCAGTCCTCGGCACCGGAAAGATCGGCGAGGCCCTGCTCAGCGGCATGATCCGCGGCGGCCGGCGCCCCGCCGACCTCCTGGTAACCGCCCGCCGCTCCGACCGCGCCGAAGAGCTCCGCACCCGCTACGGCGTCGAGGCGGTGACCAACGCCGAGGCCGCCAAGCGCGCCGACACCCTGATCCTCACGGTCAAGCCGCAGGACATGGGCAAGCTCCTCGACGAGCTCGCCCCGCACGTCCCCGCAGACCGCCTGGTCATCAGCGGTGCTGCCGGAATCCCCACCGCGTACTTCGAAGAGCGCCTCGCCCCCAACACCCCCGTCGTCCGCGTCATGACGAACACCCCCGCCCTCGTCGACGAGGCCATGTCCGTCATCTCGGCCGGCAGCCACGCCACCGCCGACCATCTCCGCCACACCGAGGAGATCTTCGGCGGCGTAGGCAAGACCGTCCGCGTCCCCGAGTCCCAGCAGGACGCGGCCACCGCCCTCTCCGGCTCGGGCCCGGCGTACTTCTACTACCTCGTAGAGGCCATGACCGACGCCGGCATCCTGCTCGGCCTGCCGCGCGCCCAGGCCCACGACCTGATCGTCCAGGCCGCGATCGGCGCCGCCGTGATGCTCCGCGACAGCGGCGAACACCCCGTCAAGCTCCGCGAGGCGGTCACGTCGCCCGCCGGCACGACCATCAACGCGATCAGGGAGCTGGAGAACCACGGCGTACGAGCCGCCCTGATCGCCGCCCTCGAAGCGGCCCGCGACCGCAGCCGAGAGCTGGCGTCGGGCAACGGCTAGGCCTCGGCTGGGCCAGGCCGCGCCACCACACTTCGCCCAGCGGTGAAGTCGTACATCCGAACGGGTCACATATCGGGAAGCGCGGTCTCCCCGGTCGCCGGGGCGGCTATAGCGGTGCCGTGACCAGGAACACTGAGCGCGACGGGGCTACCCTCGTGCCGGCCCCCGCCGAGACTGCCCGCCTGCCCAGGCCGCGACGGCGCTCACGTCCGTCCCCACGACTCGACGGGCCGGCCCGGGGGCATCTCTGGTGGGCGGGGGCGGCACTGGCGGCCGCGGGGGTGATCTACAACAGCTGGGTCCTCGAATTCGTACTGCCCACGGGGCTCGACCCCAGGCACTCGTACGTGAGCGAGCTATACGCCGCCGACCAGCCCTACCGGTCGCTGTTCGGCGGAGTCGAAGTCGTCTGCGCCGTCCTGGTCACCGCGGGGGCCCTGTGCGCACTGTCCGGGGCCCGCAGGTGGACACCCGACCACGCCCTGGGCGGCCGGACCGGTTCCGCCGGGCTGTGGGCGCTCGCCTCTTTCGGCCTGTTCTCGGTGACCGATGTGGCGCTGCCGATGCGGTGCGCACCCTCGGTCCAACTCGACTGTCAGGCAGTCCACCCCTCTCACACGGTGACCAGCGCGCTGGTCCACTTCACGCTCTTCGCCTCCATGGTGCTGCTCAGCCTCGCGGCACGTGAGGGGCGGCCCGCTCGGGGGCGACCGCCGCACGGACTGATTCCCGTGCGCCGCTGGGGGCCATGGGTGCTGGGCTGTGCGCTGCTGAGCTCGCTGGCGACGGTCGGGCCGCTGCTCGGCGTGCCGGGCTGGCAGGGCGTTCCGCAGCGAATCCACCTGCTGGCGGTCGGTGTGTGGTTCGTGCTGCTCGGCGCCGGGTTCTCCAGGCGGCGCATCTGAGCGACGCTCCGACGAGGGGGAAGGCATGCTGGTCGGACTCGTCGTAGCGTTCGGCGCGACACTCTGCTTCGGACTGGCTTCGGTCCTGCAGGCACACGGCGCCCGCGAGGCACCACGCGAGGACCGGGTGACCCTGCGCCTGCTGACCAGGCTCGCCAGGTCACCGCTCTTCGTGCTCGGCGCCGGACTGGATGTCGTCGGGTTCGTGTGCAGCATCGTCGCGCTGCGCAGCCTGCCGCTGTTCGTCGTCCAAGCGGTGACCAATGCGAGTCTCGCCGTCACGGCCGTCGGCGCGGTGTGGCTGCTCGGCGTCCGGGCGCGACCGCGTGACGGCGTAGTGGTCGTCACCGTGGTGGCGGGCCTCGGTCTGCTCGCCGTCGGTTCGGGCGAGCAGGGCCACACACCGCCCGCCCCCCTCTTTCGCGTCGTGCTGCTCGCCACGCCCGTGGTGGCGCTGCTGCTCACCGCCGTGCTGGCACGGTCGAAGGGCGACTGGACGGCGGTGGCGCTCGGGCTGCTGTCGGGCGTCGGATTCGGCGTGACCAGCCTGGCCGTCCGCATCATGAACGCCACCGACATCGCTGCCGTACTCACCGACCCGGCTACGTACGCCCTGGTCATCGGCGGTATCGGCGGCTACGTCAGTTACGCGTTGGCGGTGCAGCGCGGTTCGGTGACGGCGGCGACAGCTGCCGGCACGGTGGCGGAGGTACTGGGCCCCGGACTCGTCGGCGTGCTGATGCTGGGGGACCAGGTCAGGGCTGGTATGGGCTGGCTGGCCCTGACCGGCGTGATCCTGGCGGTGGGCGGAACCCTGGCCCTGTCCCGATTCGGCGAGGTCGGCCCCGAGCCACCCCGAAGCCCTAGTGCCGGCCCCGGTTGACAGGGCATTGCCCCCTCCGTAGTGTTCTCCGAGTTGTCCGACGTGAGCACCGACCCCGGTCGGTCCCCGGACGGCCATTGCGCAACACCCACTGAAGAGAACGACAGCTGTCGTCGCACTTTTGTGCGTGTTTGCGAAATGAGGAATCCGCGTTCGAAAAGGACGCGACCCCGATTAGCTCGGGAGCAAGGATTCCGCTAAAGTCTCACTCGTCGGAACGGCCCAACGGTCGGGAAGACGAAACCCGCTGACTGGGAGTCGGGCTCGAAAGAGCCTGATAGAGTTGGAAACGCCGGAAAGGGAAACGCGAAAGCGAAGAACTGGAAAGCGCCGAGGAAGTCGGACGCGAAAGCGTCTGATAGAGTCGGAAACACGAAGTACCGAACGATAGCCCGGAGGAAAGCCCGCGAGGGTGAGTACAAAGGAAGCGTCCGTTCCTTGAGAACTCAACAGCGTGCCAAAAGTCAACGCCAGATATGTTGATACCCCGGCCCGCCTCTGGTGGGTTGGTGGTTCCTTTGAAAAGTCCTGGCCGCCCTTGTGGTGGTCAGGCGAACACAGCGAGGACGCTGAGGACAGCGGGCCATATTCCGGCCCGATCTGTTCCGCTCTAAGTGTGTGTGAGCTCGATTACGAGCAAACATTCATGGAGAGTTTGATCCTGGCTCAGGACGAACGCTGGCGGCGTGCTTAACACATGCAAGTCGAACGATGAAGCCCTTCGGGGTGGATTAGTGGCGAACGGGTGAGTAACACGTGGGCAATCTGCCCTTCACTCTGGGACAAGCCCTGGAAACGGGGTCTAATACCGGATAACACTCTTCCCTGCATGGGGAGGGGTTAAAAGCTCCGGCGGTGAAGGATGAGCCCGCGGCCTATCAGCTTGTTGGTGGGGTAATGGCCTACCAAGGCGACGACGGGTAGCCGGCCTGAGAGGGCGACCGGCCACACTGGGACTGAGACACGGCCCAGACTCCTACGGGAGGCAGCAGTGGGGAATATTGCACAATGGGCGAAAGCCTGATGCAGCGACGCCGCGTGAGGGATGACGGCCTTCGGGTTGTAAACCTCTTTCAGCAGGGAAGAAGCGACTGGGTTTTCCCGGACGTGACGGTACCTGCAGAAGAAGCGCCGGCTAACTACGTGCCAGCAGCCGCGGTAATACGTAGGGCGCAAGCGTTGTCCGGAATTATTGGGCGTAAAGAGCTCGTAGGCGGCTTGTCACGTCGGATGTGAAAGCCCGGGGCTTAACCCCGGGTCTGCATTCGATACGGGCAGGCTAGAGTGTGGTAGGGGAGATCGGAATTCCTGGTGTAGCGGTGAAATGCGCAGATATCAGGAGGAACACCGGTGGCGAAGGCGGATCTCTGGGCCATTACTGACGCTGAGGAGCGAAAGCGTGGGGAGCGAACAGGATTAGATACCCTGGTAGTCCACGCCGTAAACGTTGGGAACTAGGTGTTGGCGACATTCCACGTCGTCGGTGCCGCAGCTAACGCATTAAGTTCCCCGCCTGGGGAGTACGGCCGCAAGGCTAAAACTCAAAGGAATTGACGGGGGCCCGCACAAGCAGCGGAGCATGTGGCTTAATTCGACGCAACGCGAAGAACCTTACCAAGGCTTGACATATACCGGAAACACCTAGAGATAGGTGCCCCCTTGTGGTCGGTATACAGGTGGTGCATGGCTGTCGTCAGCTCGTGTCGTGAGATGTTGGGTTAAGTCCCGCAACGAGCGCAACCCTTGTCCTGTGTTGCCAGCATGCCCTTCGGGGTGATGGGGACTCACAGGAGACCGCCGGGGTCAACTCGGAGGAAGGTGGGGACGACGTCAAGTCATCATGCCCCTTATGTCTTGGGCTGCACACGTGCTACAATGGCCGGTACAATGAGCTGCGATGCCGTGAGGCGGAGCGAATCTCAAAAAGCCGGTCTCAGTTCGGATTGGGGTCTGCAACTCGACCCCATGAAGTCGGAGTTGCTAGTAATCGCAGATCAGCATTGCTGCGGTGAATACGTTCCCGGGCCTTGTACACACCGCCCGTCACGTCACGAAAGTCGGTAACACCCGAAGCCGGTGGCCCAACCCCTTGTGGGAGGGAGCTGTCGAAGGTGGGACTGGCGATTGGGACGAAGTCGTAACAAGGTAGCCGTACCGGAAGGTGCGGCTGGATCACCTCCTTTCTAAGGAGCACTTCTTACCAGGCTTCGGTTTGGTCAGAGGCCAGTTCATCGGCGAACGTCCGGTGCTGGTTGCTCATGGGTGGAACGTTGACTATTCGGCACGGTTGGTTGGGACTGTTAGTACTGCTTCGGCGTGGAACACAGTCTGGATTGGCCGGGTCGGGCACGCTGTTGGGTATCTGAGGGTACGGACTTCGGTCCTTATCTTCGCGATGCCGGCCCCAGTGCACTCGTTCTTCGGAGCGGGGTGATGGGTGGCTGGTCGTTGCTTGAGAACTGCACAGTGGACGCGAGCATCTGTGGGCAAGTTTTTAAGGGCGCACGGTGGATGCCTTGGCACCAGGAACCGATGAAGGACGTGGGAGGCCACGATAGTCCCCGGGGAGCCGTCAACCAGGCTTTGATCCGGGGGTTTCCGAATGGGGAAACCCGGCAGTCGTCATGGGCTGTCACCCATACCTGAACACATAGGGTATGTGGAGGGAACGCGGGGAAGTGAAACATCTCAGTACCCGCAGGAAGAGAAAACAACCGTGATTCCGGGAGTAGTGGCGAGCGAAACCGGATGAGGCCAAACCGTATGCGTGTGATACCCGGCAGGGGTTGCGCATACGGGGTTGTGGGATTGCACTTCAACAGTCTGCCGGCTGTTGGGCGAGTCAGAAACCGTTGGTGTAGGCGAAGGACATGCGAAAGGTCCGGCGTAGAGGGTAAGACCCCCGTAGCTGAAACATCAACGGCTTGCTTGTGCAACACCCAAGTAGCACGGGGCCCGAGAAATCCCGTGTGAATCTGGCGGGACCACCCGTTAAGCCTAAATATTCCCTGGTGACCGATAGCGGATAGTACCGTGAGGGAATGGTGAAAAGTACCGCGGGAGCGGAGTGAAATAGTACCTGAAACCGTGTGCCTACAAGCCGTGGGAGCGTCGCGCATTGAGTTTACTCAGTGCGTCGTGACTGCGTGCCTTTTGAAGAATGAGCCTGCGAGTTAGCGGTGTGTAGCGAGGTTAACCCGTGTGGGGAAGCCGTAGCGAAAGCGAGTCCGAATAGGGCGCATGAGTTGCACGCTCTAGACCCGAAGCGGAGTGATCTAGCCATGGGCAGGTTGAAGCGGAGGTAAGACTTCGTGGAGGACCGAACCCACCAGGGTTGAAAACCTGGGGGATGACCTGTGGTTAGGGGTGAAAGGCCAATCAAACTCCGTGATAGCTGGTTCTCCCCGAAATGCATTTAGGTGCAGCGTCGTGTGTTTCTTGCCGGAGGTAGAGCACTGGATAGGCGATGGGCCCTACCGGGTTACTGACCTTAGCCAAACTCCGAATGCCGGTAAGTGAGAGCGCGGCAGTGAGACTGTGGGGGATAAGCTCCATGGTCGAGAGGGAAACAGCCCAGAGCATCGACTAAGGCCCCTAAGCGTACGCTAAGTGGGAAAGGATGTGGAGTCGCAGAGACAACCAGGAGGTTGGCTTAGAAGCAGCCACCCTTGAAAGAGTGCGTAATAGCTCACTGGTCAAGTGATTCCGCGCCGACAATGTAGCGGGGCTCAAGCGTACCGCCGAAGTCGTGTCATTCACACATATATCCCCAACGGGAGTGTGGATGGGTAGGGGAGCGTCGTGTGCCGGGTGAAGCAGCCGCGGAAGCGAGTTGTGGACGGTTCACGAGTGAGAATGCAGGCATGAGTAGCGATACACACGTGAGAAACGTGTGCGCCGATTGACTAAGGGTTCCTGGGTCAAGCTGATCTGCCCAGGGTAAGTCGGGACCTAAGGCGAGGCCGACAGGCGTAGTCGATGGACAACCGGTTGATATTCCGGTACCCGCTTTGAAACGCCCAGTATCGAATCCGTTGATGCTAAGGCCGTGAAGCCGCCCTGGAGCCTTCGGGCAAAGGGGAGTGGTGGAGCCGCCGGCCCAATGCGGTAGTAGGTAAGCGATGGGGTGACGCAGGAAGGTAGTCCAGCCCGGGCGGTGGTTGTCCCGGGGTAAGGGTGTAGGACGCACGGTAGGTAAATCCGTCGTGCATATAGTCTGAGACCTGATGCCGAGCCGATTGTGGTGAAGTGGATGATCCTATGCTGTCGAGAAAAGCCTCTAGCGAGTTTCATGGCGGCCCGTACCCTAAACCGACTCAGGTGGTCAGGTAGAGAATACCGAGGCGTTCGGGTGAACTATGGTTAAGGAACTCGGCAAAATGCCCCCGTAACTTCGGGAGAAGGGGGGCCATCACTGGTGATCGGATTTACTCCGTGAGCTGGGGGTGGCCGCAGAGACCAGCGAGAAGCGACTGTTTACTAAAAACACAGGTCCGTGCGAAGCCGTAAGGCGATGTATACGGACTGACGCCTGCCCGGTGCTGGAACGTTAAGGGGACCGGTTAGTCATGATTCGTCATGGCGAAGCTGAGAACTTAAGCGCCAGTAAACGGCGGTGGTAACTATAACCATCCTAAGGTAGCGAAATTCCTTGTCGGGTAAGTTCCGACCTGCACGAATGGCGTAACGACTTCTCGACTGTCTCAACCATAGGCCCGGTGAAATTGCACTACGAGTAAAGATGCTCGTTTCGCGCAGAAGGACGGAAAGACCCCGGGACCTTTACTACAGTTTGATATTGGTGTTCGGTTCGGCTTGTGTAGGATAGGTGGGAGACTGTGAAGCATGCACGCCAGTGTGTGTGGAGTCAATCTTGAAATACCACTCTGGTCGTGCTGGATGTCTAACCTCGGTCCGTGATCCGGATCAGGGACAGTGTCTGATGGGTAGTTTAACTGGGGCGGTTGCCTCCTAAAGAGTAACGGAGGCGCCCAAAGGTTCCCTCAGCCTGGTTGGCAATCAGGTGTTGAGTGTAAGTGCACAAGGGAGCTTGACTGTGAGACCGACGGGTCGAGCAGGGACGAAAGTCGGGACTAGTGATCCGGCAGTGGCTTGTGGAAGCGCTGTCGCTCAACGGATAAAAGGTACCCCGGGGATAACAGGCTGATCTTCCCCAAGAGTCCATATCGACGGGATGGTTTGGCACCTCGATGTCGGCTCGTCGCATCCTGGGGCTGGAGTCGGTCCCAAGGGTTGGGCTGTTCGCCCATTAAAGCGGTACGCGAGCTGGGTTTAGAACGTCGTGAGACAGTTCGGTCCCTATCCTCTGCGCGCGTAGGAATATTGAGAAGGGCTGTCCCTAGTACGAGAGGACCGGGACGGACGAACCTCTGGTGTGCCAGTTGTCCTGCCAAGGGCATGGCTGGTTGGCTACGTTCGGAAAGGATAACCGCTGAAAGCATCTAAGCGGGAAGCCTGCTTCGAGATGAGTATTCCCACCAACTAGATTGGTTAAGGCTCCCAGTAGACGACTGGGTTGATAGGCCAGATGTGGAAGCCCGGTAACGGGTGGAGCTGACTGGTACTAATAGGCCGAGGGCTTGTCCTCAGTTGCTCGCGTCCACTGTGTTAGTTCTGAAGTAACGAACTGTGCTGTCACCGGTTTGTGCAACTTCATAGTGTTTCGGTGGTCATAGCGTTAGGGAAACGCCCGGTTACATTTCGAACCCGGAAGCTAAGCCTTTCAGCGCCGATGGTACTGCAGGGGGGACCCTGTGGGAGAGTAGGACGCCGCCGAACAATTTTTGGGCCCCGGCCCCCGGACTTATGTCCGGGGGCCGGGGCTTTTTTGCGTTTAAGGTCGGGGCATGCGCTACGACCTCATCATCTTCGACAATGACGGCGTCCTCGTGGACAGCGAGCCGATCTCCAACACGATCCTCGCCGGCTACCTGAGCGAGCTGGGGCACCCCACCTCGTACGACGACTCGCTCCGTGACTACATGGGTGCCGCCGTGCACCGGATCCACGACCTCGTGCTGGAGAGGACCGGGCAGCGGCTGCCCGAGGACTTCGACAAGACGCTGCACGCCCGTGTCTTCGCCGCGTTCGAGCGGGACCTGAAGCCGATGTCCGGAGTCGAGGACATGCTGGGGGCGCTGGTCGCGGACGGGGCGGCGTACTGTCTCGCCTCGTCCGGGAGCCATGAGCGGATCCGGGTCGGGCACCTGAAGACCGGGCTCGACGAGTGGTTCGAGGACAGCTGGATCTTCAGCTCGCAGGATGTCGGGCGGGGCAAGCCGGCGCCGGACCTGTTCCTCTACGCCGCGGAACAGATGGGCGTACCGGCGGAGCGGTGCGTCGTCGTCGAGGACAGCGTGCTCGGTGTGCAGGCGGCCAGGGAAGCGGGAATGGACGTGTACGGCTTCACCGCCATGACGCCGGCCGCCAAGCTGGTCGGGGCGACGGGGTACTTCACCGAGCTGGGGCAGCTCCGGGGGCTGCTGGCCTGAGAAGCTGTTGTCCAACTCCCGCTGGGCTCGGGGCGTCTGGCACGGCCGCTCGCGGCGTTGCCGAAATGTCCTAATAGCTCCGCTATGAGGACACTCCGGCGCCTTGCGATCGACCGCACCAGACGCCCCGAGCTGATCCAGCGGGAGTTGGACAACAGCTTCTGATGCGCTCGCTGGGTCTGATGTGGTGACGCAGTAATGCTGATGTGGTGACGCCCGTACGCCCCTACGCCCCGTCTTTCGCGTCCGGGGCGGACCGATACGGTGGCGGGCATGAGCGGGCGCGCGCGGTTGATGTGGGATGACGCGGTAACCGGTTACGACTTCGGGGCGAGCCATCCGATGGACCCGGTCAGGCTCGCGCTGACCATGGGGCTGGTGCGGGCGTACGGCCTCGACCGGGAAGTGGACGTCGTCGCGGCCCCGGCCGCCGGGGACTCGACGCTGCGGCTGGTGCACCGCGAGGACTATGTGACGGCGGTACGAGCGGCTTCGACCAGTCCCCGCAGCGCGGACCAGGCGTACGGGCTGGGGACCGTCGACGACCCCGCGTTCCACGGGATGCACGAGGCCTCGGCGCTCATCGCCGGGCAGTCGGTAGGCGCCGCCGAGGCGGTCTGGCGGGGGGAGGCCGCGCACGCGGTGAACTTCGCCGGCGGGCTGCATCACGCGATGCCGGGAAGTGCGGCGGGGTTCTGCATCTACAACGACGCGGCGCTCGCGATCGCGCGGCTGCTGGAGTTGGGGGCGGAGCGGGTCGCGTACGTCGATGTGGACGTGCACCACGGAGACGGGGTGCAGGCGGCGTTCTGGGACGACCCGCGGGTTCTGACGGTGTCACTGCATGAGCATCCGCGGACGCTGTTCCCCGGCACCGGGTGGCCGGAGGAGACCGGCGGCGCCGGCGCGGGTGAGGGCGGGGCCGTGAATGTGGCGCTGCCGGCGGGGACCGGGGACGCGGGGTGGCTGCGCGCGTTCCACGCGGTCGTACCGGAGCTCCTGGCGGATTTCCGGCCTCAGGTACTGGTGACGCAGCACGGGGCGGACACGCACTTCGAGGATCCGCTGGCGCACCTTGCCGTGTCGCTGGACGCCCAGCGGGCGGTGCAGGCGGCCTGCCACGACCTCGCCCACGAGTACGTGGAGGGCGGGGCCTGGGTGGCGCTCGGGGGCGGGGGCTATGCGGTGGTCGATGTCGTACCGCGGTCCTGGACGCACCTGGTGGGGATCGCGGCGCACCGGCCGATCGAGCCGGAGTCGGTCATTCCGGCGACCTGGCGGGACGAAGTGTACGCGCGGACCAGGCAGTTGGGGCCGGGGCGGATGACGGACGGGCGCGCGCCGGCCTGGAAGGAGTGGGACGCGGGGTACGACCCGGCGGACCGGCTGGACCAGGCGGTGCGGGCGACTCGGCGGGCGGTGTTCCCGTTGCGGGGGCTGCTGGCGTAGCGGCTCTCGCGGCCTGTCCGGCGCTTGAGGGCAGTGGTTACGGCCTGGTGCGCGATAGGGGACGGGCCCGCCACGCCGGCTACGGCACCTCGCCCGTTGTCAGACACCCCCTCATAGCTCCGCTATGAGGACGCCCCGCCGCCTTGCGATGCACCGCATCCGACGCCGCGGGCTGATCCGCCCACTATCGCGCACCAGGCCGTTACGCCAAGTGTGGGGTGTCACCCGGCTTTTGAAGAAAAGGGCAGGGCGGTGCGCGAGCATCGGGAGGGTGTTGAGTACCGGCGCCCTTCGCGCGCATCTGTTGGCCGCCCGGCTGGCCGGGCCCGTGGCCACCTCGCGGGAGGAAAGCCTGCGCAGCTACCGGCTGTTCGCCGCCCGGGACCCTCGCGTGCTGCTCGGCCTCGATCCCGAGTGGGCGTGGGGCGCGCGTGACGTCATGGATCTGATGGCCGAGAAGTGCGGCGTGTCCGGGGATCCCGCCTGCGTGTCGGGGCCCGATGTGATCGACCCCGAGCGGACCCTGGCCGCGCTGGAGGCGTTCGCGCATCGGCTCGGTGAGGCGGCCGCGCGGCAGCTGCCGGTGCTGTTCGGGACCGGGCATCCGCACCGGCTGCTCGGTTTCTACGCCGCCCTGGCAGACGCCCTGTCGGCGGCCGGGTGTCCTGTTCTCACCCCCGCGCAGGGGAGACGTGTCGACATAACGACCCGGTTCGGCGTACGTACGTACCGGCTGGACTACGTACAGGGCGTCGCGCTGGTGCGCGAACCCGGCGCGCACGGCCCGGCGAGTGAGACCGGCGCACACAGCCATTCCCCGCTCCCGGTACGGGTCGCGCTCGCCGCGGCGCACGAGTCGTCCGGGCCGTTTCCCGGGCTCGTCGTCGGGGACCACGGATGGGTCTGCGGTGCAGGTCAGCTCGGCATCGAGGCCATCGGGCTGGCCGACACCAACGACCCGGCGCTGTTCGTCGGGGAGGCCGAGGGCCGGGTGTCCGTGGCCGTTCCGCTTGACGACGCCGTGCGGTCCCATTACTACCGGCCCCTCACTCGCTATGTGCTCAATCGGGCGTGTCTGTCACGGTAGGCGCCCGATCGCTGCTCCTCTTCCCCACTCGTACCACCCGCCCCTAGTCTGGGGAGTGAGCGCACAACGACGAAGAGTCACCGGAGGGGAAGCCGGTGCGCGTCGGGTGCGGAAGGTACAGGTGGGTCATGGCTGCTGGCAGCGAGAGGCCTCTCAACGAGGTCAGGTTCCTTACCGTGGCGGAAGTCGCCGCGGTCATGCGAGTGTCGAAGATGACCGTGTACCGCTTGGTGCACAGCGGTCATCTGCCGGCGATCCGGGTGGGCAGGTCCTTCCGGGTTCCGGAGCAAGCGGTTCACGAGTACCTCCGGGAGTCCTTGGTGGGGGTGGAATCGGCCTGACGATGCCCTCGGATTACGTCCCTCTCCCGGTGGCGGGTAGGCTGGCCCCTCGTAGGTCGTGTGGGCCCAGACGCCCCGCACCGAGTGAAGAGAAGTGAGCGAGGGTAGTCGTGGGCTCTGTTATCAAGAAGCGGCGCAAGCGGATGGCCAAGAAGAAGCACCGCAAGCTGCTCAAGCGCACCCGCGTTCAGCGTCGCAACAAGAAGTAAGCGGCAGCTGTACGTGAAAATCGCAGCCCTTCCACCGTCATGGTGGGAGGGCTGCGGTGCGTTCTGTCCGCGATACTCCGTGCGTGCCTGCTGTCACTTCGGGTGCCCTGCGGTCATCACAGGGCAACGTCCAACCGCTACGGTGGCGCCAGGGGAGTCCTAGGGGAAGGCGCTGATCTTGGGCAAGGTCGTGCTCGTCACAGGTGTGGCCCGGCCGCTGGGCGGCCGGTTCGTGCGGCGTATTCAGCGGGACCCGGCCGTGGAGCGGGTGATCGGCGTGGACGCCGTGGAGCCGCCGCACCAGCTGGGTGGCGCGGACTTCGTCCGGGCGGACATCCGCCAGCCCGCGATCGCGCGGGTCCTCGCCGAGCACAGTGTCGACACCGTGGTGCACCTGGACGTCACCGGCACGCCGCTGGGCACCGGCGGCAGCCGTACGTCGGTCAAGGAGACCAACGTCATCGGCACCATGCAGCTGCTCGGCGCGTGCCAGAAGTCGCCGACCGTGCAGCGGCTCGTCGTGAAGTCCAGCACCAGCGTGTACGGGTCCGCGCCACGCGATCCCGCGGTCTTCACCGAGACCACGTCGGCGAAGTCGCTGGCGAGCGGCGGCTTCGCGAAGGACGCCGTCGAGGTCGAGGGGTACGTACGCGGCTTCGCCCGCCGCCGGCCCGATGTCGCGGTGTGCGTGCTGCGCTTCGCCAACATCCTCGGTCCCTGCGCCGACTCGCCGCTGGCCGACTACTTCTCGCTGCCCGTGCTGCCCACCGTCTTCGGGTACGACCCGCGGCTGCAGTTCTTGCACGAGGACGACGTGATCGACGTTCTGCTGATCGCCTCGCTCGACCCGCGGCGGGCCACGATGAACAGCGGGACCTTCAATGTGGCCGGCGACGGCGTGCTGACGCTGTCGCAGTGCTCACGCCGGCTGGGCCGGCCGACCGTGCCGCTGCTCCTGCCCGCCGTGACCTGGGTCGGGTCGGCGCTGCGGACCGTCGGGCTGAGCGACTTCTCGCCCGAGCAGATCCGGCTGTTGACACACGGCCGGGTCGTCAGGACCACGCAGATGCGCGAGACACTGGGCTTCCACCCCCGCTACACGACGGCGGAGGCCTTCTCGGACTTCGCGCGCAGCCGGGGCGCGGGGCTGCTCCCGCCGGAGACTCTGGCCCGTGGCGTCGACCGGCTCTCCACCCTCGTCAGCAAGGAGCGCACCTGACATGGCCGATGCCAAGGTCATCCCGTTCGGCGACGACCCCAGGGCGAGGCGGGCCCGGCCCCACCCGAAGCAGGCTCCCGCGGCCGGTGGGGGCGCGGCGAAGGAGCCCAAGGCGAAGCGGCCCCAGGGCCGCAACGGGGCCGCGCTCGCGCCCGTACCGGAGCAGCACGCGGCCCTGGAGGATGCGGCGGCGCAGTCCCTGGCGGGCTCGCGGGACGCGGCGCCGGAGCCGGGCGGCGGGGGCGGCTGGGACCGGCGGATCGCGGGCGGGCTTGCCTTCCTGCGGCGGCGGCTCACCGGGGACTACGAGGTCGACGAGTTCGGGTACGACGAGGAGCTCACCGACAAGGTCCTGATGTCGATGATCAGGCCGTTGTACGAGAAGTACTTCCGGGTCGAGGTCAAGGGTGTCGAGAACATCCCGTCGCAGGGCGGGGCGCTCATCGTCGCCAACCACTCGGGGACGCTGCCGCTGGACGGGCTGATGCTCCAGGCCGCGGTGCACAACAACCATCCGGCCGGGCGCCATCTGAGGCTGCTCGCGGCCGACTTGGTGTTCATGCTGCCGGTCGTCAACGAACTGGCGCGGAAGGCCGGGCACACGCTGGCCTGCGCGGAGGACGCGGAGGAGCTGCTGCGCCGGGGCGAGGTCGTCGGGGTGATGCCGGAGGGCTTCAAGGGGATCGGGAAGCCGTTCAGCGAGCGGTACAAGCTGCAGCGGTTCGGGCGGGGCGGGTTCGTCTCCACGGCGTTGCGCGCGGGGGCGCCGATCGTGCCCTGCTCGATCGTGGGGGCGGAGGAGATCTACCCCATGATCGGGAACGCGCGGACCGTGGCGCGGGTGCTGGGATTCCCGTACTTCCCGATCACGCCGACCTTCCCGTGGCTGGGGCCGTTGGGGGCCCTGCCGCTGCCGACGAAGTGGACGATTCAGTTTGGTGAGCCGATTCCCACGGCGGGATATCCGGCTGAGGCGGCCGAGGATCCGATGCTGATGTTCAACCTGACGGATCAGGTGCGGGAGCAGATCCAGCACACGCTGTACAAGCTGCTCGTGCAGCGGCGGTCGGTGTTCTTCTAGAGCGCCGAAGCGGCGGAACGGCGAAAAGGGGGTGGGTCCGGTCTCCACGGAGACCGGACCCACCCCCTTTCGGCTGACCAGCGGTTACGGCGCGTCCTGTCCGTCGATGCCCAGGCCCGGCAGGATGCCGGGGAGCAGCGGCGGGACGGTGACGTCCGGGACCGGTGGTGCGCTGTTGCGCTTCTCGTCGGAAGGCGGCGCCGACGGGGTGGTGTCGGCGGGCGGCGGGTCGAGCAGGTCGCCCGGGTTGCCGTCGAGCAGGCCGCCGTCGTCCCTGGGGGTGCTGTCGGGAGCCGTGGGGGTGTCCGGCTTGCGCTCGTTGCCCGTACGTCCGCCCGATGAGGTGGTGCTGGAGGGCGCGGGGCGGTCCGTGTCCGGTGTGCCCGTACGGTCCTGGGTGGAGCCGGGACGCGGGGGTGGCCGCTTGGGCTCCGGGGTGGCGGGGAGCAGGGATTCGAGCGGTGCGACTTCTTCGTCTATGGCGGCGAAGACCGAGCTCACTTGTTTGCCGACGTCCGCCAGCTGCACCGGCAGCCGGTCGCGCAGGCTGCTCCAGGCCTCGCGGTGGGAGGCGGCGAACGACGACAGGGTCTGCATCGAGCCGATCGAGCCGTCACGTGCGTATGCCCTGCTGAGCAGACGGTGGCCCTCGCCCGCGTCGTGGGTCATTCCGCTCAGCGTGCGTCTGACCTCGCCGAGCTGTTCGTGGTCCAGGTCGGCGACCCGGCCACGCTCCATGAGGCGGCGGGCCTCCTGGAGGCGGGTCGACGCCTGGTCGAGGTAGAGCTCGCCGCGGTCGGCGTCGTCGCCGGCCATGCCGAGCTTCACGTCTTCCATGCCGCGCTTCAGCCCGTACAGCGAATCACCTGGCAGGGCGTCGGAACTCGCAGCGGCCACTCCGCTGAAGGCTCCTGCGGCCACGCCGACGGTGAGCCCGCCCGCAGCGATGCCCTTCGACCAGCGGGAGCGCGGGCGCAGCTTCCGGAGCGGGGATGCCCGGTGGGCGCCCCTGCCGGTCCGCTGCTCGGGCACCGTAGGGCCCGCCGGGGCGCCGTTGTCGGCGACCATGGCTTCCATTGCGGCGATGAGCTGGGCCCGCTGGACGACTTTGACCTCGGGGTCCAACTCCGGTGACGGCAGCTCGCCGAGACCGTTCGCCAGGGCCAGGAGCCTTGTCGACTCCGGCCCTTCGGCCGTTTCTTCGGGCTGATCTGCCGCCGTGCCCTGGGGCGTCTGCGCCTCCAGAGCCTGGGCGAAGGCGTTCGCCCGCCGGTGCGCCGATACGTTCGCGATCACGGGCGGCACCTCCTCTCGTCATGACGATCGACTCCCCTGGGGGTCCGGAAGGTTGCACGCCATGAACACGTCCACACGATCGAGTGAGTGGCTGTGGGCATGACGTGACCGCAGGGAGCCTGCATCCCGCACAACGAGCGGCGCGGCACTTGGGTTACGCGCGAAGGATGATCGGACCACAACGTCATGGAGGCGTTACGGAAGGTGAGTCGGAGCCGCCTGTGCGCGGTGGCCGGCCGGTCAGCGGGCATCGTCGGGCAGGAGTCTGGCCAGCGTGCGTACGGCCCGGTACTGCAGGGTCTTGATCGCGCCTTCGTTCTTGCCCATCGCGCGGGCCGTCTCGGCGACCGAGAGCCCTTGCAGGAAGCGCAGGGTCACGCACTCCTGCTGCTGCGGGTTGAGCTTGCGGACCGCTTCCAGCAGCGCCGCGTTGGAGAGGGATTCGAGGACGGAGTCCTCCGGGCTGCGCTCGACCTCGTTGGCGTCGAGCATTTCGCCGGTGGTCACTTCGAGACGGAATCGACTCGATTTGAAGTGGTCGGCGACCAGGTTGCGCGCGATAGTGACCAGCCAGGCGCCGAAATCGCGTCCCTGCCAGGTGAAGGTGGAGATGCGGCGCAGCGCGCGCAGAAACGTCTCGCTCGTCAGGTCCTCCGCGGTCGCCTTCCCTCCGACGCGGTAGTAGATGTAGCGGTAGACCGTGTCGCTGTACTGGTCGTAGAGGCGGCCGAACGCATCGGCCTCGCCGGCCTGGGCGCGTTCGACGAGGTCCATCATGCGTGCGCTGTCGCTGTCGGCGCTGGGCCGGCGGTGGGTGGACGTGCCGGTGGCCGAGCCGGCGCCGCGGCTGCGTCTGGCGACCGCCGCACCGCCGTCGGCCAGGGCGTAGCAGGGGCCGACAAGTGCAGGGGTGGCGAGGGCGGGGACGGCGTACGCGGTGGGGACGAAGCCGCGCAAGCGGTCCACGACCGTTGCGCGCAGCGTAGCCAGGCCCGAGGCGTCAACCCCGACGTGTGGGTACACGGGACTCCCAGAGGCAGAGCTTCCAACACGTTCAGTGCTAGACCGGTCACTCGTCGTGCTGACGGGTGGGGTCCGGTATGCGTCTGAGGAGAATAACGCTTCGTACAGGCAGCGCTACACCCAGTTGCTTAAATCACCGATTCCGTCGCTTCTGTTACGTCTATGCGGCGAATCAAGTCGCACATTGTGACCACTTGTTGATCGAATTGCTTCGTAATCTGCGTGATTGCTGGATGCGTTGTGTACGAGTGAGGTTGCCCGGACTGGCCGGAGCGCGGGCGGGGTAGAACCCCGGGTTCCCGGTATCGCCCGGGGGTGTCCGGGCGGGTGTCCGCGCGGGGAGGCCGTCAGCGGCGGCGGCGGTGCAGGGCCATCGCGGCCGCGGTGCCGCCGGCGATGGCGCCGACTCCGGCGGCCGCCGGGATGCCGACCTTCGCCGCCTTGCGGCCGGTCCGGTAGTCGCGCAGCCGCCATTCGCGGGCCGTGGCGTACTTCCGGAGCTTCGCGTCGGGGTTGATCGCGTACGGATGGCCGACCAGCGAGAGCATCGGGATGTCGTTGTGCGAGTCGCTGTACGCCGCGCAGCGGTCCAGCTCCAGCCCCTCGACGGTGGCCAGGGCGCGCACCGCCTCCGCCTTCGCGGGGCCGTGCAGGGGCTCGCCGACGAGCTTGCCCGTATATACGCCGGCCACGGACTCCGCGACCGTGCCCAGCGCGCCGGTCAGGCCGAGCCGGCGGGCGATGATCGTCGCGGTCTCCACCGGGGCGGCGGTCACCAGCCACACCTTCTGTCCGGCGTCGAGATGGGCCTGGGCCAGGGCCTGGGTGCCCGGCCAGATGCGCTCGGCCATGTACTCGTCATAGATCTCCTCGCCGATGGACATCAGCTCGGAGACGCGGTGGCCCTTGACGATCGACAGCGCGCTGTCCCGGGCGTCCTGCATGTGCTCGGGGTCCTCGACCCCGGCCAGCCGGAACCACGTCTGCTGCCAGGCGAACCGGGCCAGCTCATGGCGCTGGAAGAACTTCCGCTTGTACAGGCCGCGGCCGAAGTGGAAGATCGCGGCGCCCTGCATCACGGTGTTGTCGAGATCGAAGAAGGCGGCGGCCCTGACGTCGCCGACCACAGGGAACGCGGGCCCCCCTGGCGCGGGCCCGCCGGGCCGTGCCGCCTCGAGTTCCTCCAGCTGCTGCTGCGCCAGCGACGTCGTGCGTGCTGCCTCGGCTGCTGCCTCTCCCGCCAGCACGCTGCGCGCGGTCGCGGAGCGCCTACGAGGGGTGAGCCATCCCAGTGCGGCCATGTCGTGAGCATAGCCAGTCTGTTCGGCCCCGCCCGACCCGGCGGGATGCCGCGGCGTGAACTCTGACGGGCGCGGGAGTCACGGGGGCGAAAGGGGCGGGCGCCGCCCGGGACAGAATGGCGGCATGAGCCCCTTGCTGCGACGTACCAGGCCGAAGCCCGACGAGCGATTGGTCACGCTGGTCGGGAAACCGGGCTGCCATCTGTGCGACGACGCCCGCGCGGTGGTCAGTGAGGTGTGCGGGGCGCTCGGGGTGCCCTGGGAGGAGAAGGACATCACGCGGGACGAGGAGCTGAACCGGGCCTACTGGGAGCAGATTCCGGTGGTGCTGGTCGACGGCGAACAGCACACCTTCTGGCGGGTGGACGCCGCGAGACTGCGCAAGGTGCTCGGCGGCTGACCGAATCCGGCTACCATCATGGGCGATTTGGAGCGCCCGCCCCCCATTTGCCGGGCATTCTGAAATCTCGGGGGCGTGGACGTGAGGAGTGTGTGCGGCTTTGCCCCCGAAAGATCTTCAACGAGGCGGCCTGGTGCTCGGTTCCGGTGTCGGGCGAGATGTCTGCGTGACCCCGGTCACTTTGGACGGACAAAACGGACACCATCTTTGTGCACGCGTTCACAAAGGCATAGCCTGCAGGGGACGGGGCGGTCCTGGGACATACGGCCGCCTGCAGCCCCGCTCATCCCGCAGGAGCACCGTGGCAACTGGCCGAAATCACCGACCGGCGACCCGTAGCCGAGGCATTCCCGAGGCCACGGTTGCCCGCCTTCCGCTGTATCTGCGTGCCCTGACCGCGCTCTCCGAGCGCTCGGTCCCCACGGTCTCCTCCGAGGAACTGGCCGCGGCCGCCGGGGTCAACTCCGCGAAGCTGCGCAAGGACTTCTCCTACCTCGGTTCCTACGGGACCAGGGGCGTCGGGTACGACGTCGAGTACCTCGTCTACCAGATCTCCCGCGAGCTCGGGCTGACCCAGGACTGGCCGGTCGTCATCGTCGGCATCGGCAACCTCGGCGCCGCGCTCGCCAACTACGGCGGGTTCGCCTCCCGCGGTTTCCGGGTGGCCGCGCTGATAGACGCCGACCCCGCGATGGCCGGAAAGCCGGTTGCCGGGATGCCCGTGCAGCACACCGATGATCTTGAGAAGATCATCGACGACAACGGCGTGCACATCGGTGTCATCGCCACTCCCGCCGGCGCCGCCCAGCAGGTCAGCGAGCGGCTCATCGCCGCCGGCGTGACCTCGATCCTGAACTTCGCGCCGACCGTGCTGTCTGTGCCGGAAGGGGTCGACGTGCGCAAGGTCGACCTCTCCATCGAGCTGCAGATCCTCGCCTTCCACGAGCAGCGCAAGGCCGGCGAAGACGCCGCCGCCTCCGCGGCCGCCGACGTGGCGGCGCCGCCGCTGCGCGCCGGAACGGCCGCGAGCAGGAAGGGACCCGACGGGGATGTCCCCGCCGTGATGCCGGCATGAGCCTTCTGGTCGTCGGGCTGAGCCACCGCAGCGCCCCCGTCAGCGTGCTGGAGCGGGCGTCGCTGGCCGCCGAAACGCAGGCGAAGCTGCTCCAGGACACGCTCGCCTCGGAGCCCGCGGTCGAGGCCGCCGTACTCGCCACGTGCAACCGCATCGAGCTGTACGCCGACGTGGACAAGTTCCACGCCGGTGTCGCCGAGCTGTCCACGCTGCTGGCGCAGCACAGTGGCGTGGGGCTCGAAGAGCTCACCCCTTATCTCTATGTGCACTACGAGGACCGGGCCGTTCACCACCTGTTCTCGGTGGCGTGCGGGCTGGACTCGATGGTCGTCGGCGAGGGGCAGATCCTCGGCCAGATCAAGGACGCGCTCGCGCTGGGGCAGGAACTGCACACCGCGGGCCGGCTCATCAACGACCTCTTCCAGCAGGCGCTGCGCGTCGGCAAGCGGGCGCACTCCGAGACCGGCATCGACCGGGCCGGGCAGTCGCTCGTCACCTTCGGCCTCGAACAGCTCGCCGCCGGTGCTCCGGTCGCCGCCTGGGCGGCGGGCAAGCGGACGCTGGTGATCGGCGCCGGCTCCATGTCCTCGCTGGCCGCGGCCACGCTCGTACGTACCGGGGTGGCCGAGGTCGTCGTCGCGAACCGCACGCAGGCGCGCGCGGAGCGGCTGGCGGAGATCCTGAACCTGGCCGGCGGCGCCGCACGCGCCGTACCGATGGCCGAGGTGGCCCGCGAGCTGACACGAGTCGACGTCGTCGTCTCCTGCACCGGCGCGACCGGCCTGGTCCTCACCGCGGAGCAGGTCGCCGGGGCGCTCGGCCTGGGCCTGGACCTGGCGGAGCCCCCGGCTCCGCAGGGTCCGGGTACGGCCGGCGCGGCGGCTGCCGTGCCCGGAGCCCGGCAGGCCGAGTCCGTCGACGCGGAGTCGGTGGAGCAGCACGGCGCCTGGGCCGATATCGGTGCCTGGGCCGAGGCGAGCGCCGCAGCCGGCGCCGTCGTGCAGGGGCAGGGGCGCAACCGTGAGCAGGGCGGCGCACGTCCCGGCGCACCGGTGCGGCTCGCGCTCCTCGACCTCGCGATGCCCCGCGATATCGACGGCGCGGTGCACCGCCTCGACGGCATACGCCTCGTGGACATCGAGTCGCTCGCGGAAGCCTCCGCCGACGCTCCGATGGCCGCCGACGTGGACCGGGTACGGACCATCGTGTCCGACGAGGTGGCCGCCTTCGGCGCCGCCCAGCGGGCCGCACAGATCACGCCGACCGTCGTCGCCCTGCGCAGCATGGCCGCCGACGTGGTGACCAACGAGGTCACCCGGCTCGAAGGCCGGCTCCCCGGACTGAACGACAAACAGCGCGCGGAGATCACGCAGACCGTGCGCCGCGTCGTCGACAAGCTCCTGCACGCGCCCACCGTGCGGGTCAAGCAGCTCGCGGGCGAGCCCGGCGGCGCCGGGTACGCCGACGCGCTGCGTGAACTCTTCGACCTCGACCCGCAGACGGTCGCCGCCGTCAGCAGGGCCGACCTGAACGACACCGCCGACGGTGGGAATAGAGGGCGGGCATGACGAATGCCTTGGGCAACAACACTGGGCTGAACACCACAGCCGCGAGCACCACAGCCGCGAGCACCACCGCCTTGAAGCTGGGCACCCGGCGCAGCAAGCTCGCCATGGCCCAGTCCGGCCAGGTGGCCGACGCGGTGCGCCGGATCACGGGGCGGCCCGTCGAACTGGTGGAGATCACGACGTACGGCGACACCTCGCGCGAGCACCTCGCGCAGATCGGTGGCACGGGCGTCTTCGTCACCGCGCTGCGCGACGCGCTGCTGAGGGGCGAGGTGGACTTCGCCGTCCACTCGCTCAAGGATCTTCCGACCTCCCAGCCGGACGACCTGACGCTGGCCGCCGTGCCGAAGCGGGAGGATCCGCGTGACGTGCTCGTCGCACGCGACGGCCTCACTTTCGCCGAGCTGCCCCCCGGGTCCCGGGTGGGCACCGGCTCGCCGCGCCGCATGGCGCAGCTCAACGCGTACGCGCGCGTCCACGGACTCGACATCGAGATGGTGCCGATCCGCGGCAACATCGACACGCGTGTCGGATATGTACGGAGCGGGGAACTGGATGCGGTGGTCCTGGCCGCCGCCGGCCTCAACCGCATCGGCAGGACCGAGGAAGTGACCGAGTTCCTCGCGGTCGACCTGGTCCTGCCCGCCCCCGGTCAGGGGGCCCTGGCAGTGGAGTGCGCCGCCACGAGCGTCGACCTCGCCGCCGCGCTCGCCGAGCTCGACGACCCGCACACGCGGGCCGCCGTGACCGCCGAGCGATCCCTGCTCGCCGCCCTGGAGGCCGGCTGCAGCGCACCTGTGGGTGCACTGGCCGACCTGCTGGCCGACGGACAGGTTGTCAAAGAAATGCGCCTGCGCGGCGTCGTCGGTACCACCGACGGCTCCGAGCTGGTGCAGCTGTCCACCACCGGTCCCGTACCCACGTCGCACAACGACGCGATGACTCTCGGACGCGAACTCGCCTCCGAGATGCTCGCGAAGGGTGCGGCCGGTCTTATGGGGGAGCGAGCACAATGAGCCCCACCACCTCTGTACCTTCGGCGTTCTCCGCACTCGGGCACGTCACCTTCCTCGGCGCCGGACCCGGTGATCCCGGTCTGCTGACGCTGCGCGCCGTCGAGGCGCTCGCGAGCGCGGACGTGCTGGTCGCCGAGCCGCCCGTGCTCGACGTCGTACGCTCGCATGCGGCGGCGGGCGTGAGCACGCCGCAGCTGACGGTTGTTGACGATGCGTCAACTGCCGCCGGTATCCCCGCGATCCGGGACGCTCTCAATCTTGTCATGGAGGCCGCGAGGGGCGGCAGGCGGGTCGTCCGTGCGGTCGCAGGAGACCCCGGACTCGACGGCAACGCGGGCGACGAGATGCTCGCCTGCGCCGCCGAGGGCATCCCCTTCGAGGTCGTGCCCGGCGTCGCGTCGGCCGTCGGCGTACCGGCGTACGCCGGTGTGCCGCTGCGCGACGGGCGGGGCGCCGATGTCCGCTTCGTGGACGCCCGCACCGCCGACGACCGCTGCTGGTCGGAGCTCGGCCAGAGCGACGCCACGGCCGTGGTCTCCACGACGCTGGAGTCCGTCGCGGCGGCGGCGAGCGAGCTGGTCTCGGCCGGCCGCAAGCCGGACACCCCGATGTCCGTCACGGTCGCCGGTACGACGACCCGCCAGCGCACCTGGAACGCGACGCTCGGCACAGTCGCCCAGGTTCTCAAGCAGGCGAAGGTGCTGCCGTCGCCGGAGGGCCACCAGCCCGTCATAGCCGTGGTCGGCGAGCGCAGCGCCGCTGCTCGGCGTGAGCAGTTGTCGTGGTTCGAGTCGAAGCCGCTCTTCGGGTGGCGGGTGCTGGTTCCGCGGACGAAGGAGCAGGCGGCGTCGCTCTCCGACCAGCTCAGATCGTACGGCGCGGTGCCGCACGAGGTTCCGACGATCGCCGTGGAGCCGCCCCGCACGCCGCAGCAGATGGAGCGGGCGGTCAAGGGGCTCGTCACCGGCCGCTACGAATGGATCGCTTTCACGAGCGTGAACGCCGTGAAGGCCGTCCGGGAGAAGTTCGAGGAGTACGGGCTCGACGCGCGCGCCTTCGCGGGCATCAAGGTCGCCGCGGTGGGCGAGCAGACGGCGGCGTCGCTGGTGGAGTTCGGCGTGAAGCCGGACCTCGTACCGAGCGGCGAGCAGTCGGCGGCCGGGCTGCTGGAGGACTGGCCGCCGTACGACCCGGTCTTCGACCCGATCGACCGGGTCTTCCTGCCGCGCGCCGACATCGCCACGGAGACGCTGGTCGCCGGGCTGATCGAGCTGGGCTGGGAGGTCGACGACGTCACGGCATACCGGACCGTACGGGCGTCGCCGCCGCCGGCGGACACGCGGGAGGCGATCAAGGGTGGCGGTTTCGACGCGGTGCTGTTCACGTCGTCGAGCACGGTCCGGAATCTGGTCGGGATCGCGGGCAAGCCGCACAACGTGACGGTGATCGCCTGCATCGGCCCCGCGACGGCCAAGACGGCGGAGGAGCACGGCCTGCGGGTCGACGTTCTCTCGCCGGAGCCGTCGGTGCACAAGCTGGCGGAGGCGCTGGCGGAGTTCGGCGCGCAGCGCCGGCGCTCGGCGCTCGCGGCGGGCGAGCACGTGACACGGCCGAGCGAGCGCCGGCCGGGGGCGCGACGGCGGCGGACCACCACTTAGGCGACCTGCATAGGGACGGCGGGGGCGGGGGCGGGGCGTAAAGCTCCGCCCCCGTTCGCATGCGCGGCGGGCGGACGCGGGTGCCGGCGCGCGGGCCGACGGGGGTGCCGACGGGGTGCCGGTAAAAGGGGTCCTCGGGGCGGCGTAGCGTATTTGGTATGACTGTGTATGGATCCTTCCCCGGGGCCCGGCCCCGCCGGCTGCGTACCACCCCCGCCATGCGCCGCATGGTCGCCGAGACCCGGCTGCATCCGGCTGATCTGATCCTTCCGGCGTTCGTAAGGGAAGGCATCGGCGCGCCCGTGGCCATCGAGGCCATGCCGGGCGTACAGCAGCACACGCTCGACACCCTGCGTAAGGCGGCCGTCGAGGCGGTCGACGCGGGTGTCGCGGGGATCATGCTGTTCGGCGTGCCCGAGGAGGAGAAGAAGGACGCCGTCGGCACGGCCGGCACCGACCCGGACGGCATCCTGCAGGTCGCGCTGCGGGCGGTGCGGGCCGAGGTCGGCGACGACCTGGTGATCATGTCCGACTTGTGCCTGGACGAGTACACCGACCACGGCCACTGCGGTGTGCTGGACGGCGACGGGCGCGTGGACAACGACGCGACGCTGGAGCGGTACGCCGAGATGGCGCAGGTCCAGGCGGACGCGGGCGCGCACGTGGTCGGTCCGAGCGGGATGATGGACGGCCAGGTCGGCGTCATCCGCGATGCGCTGGACACGATCGGCAAGGAGGACGTGTCGGTGCTGGCCTACACGGCCAAGTACTCGTCCGCCTTCTACGGCCCCTTCCGCGAGGCCGTCGGTTCGTCGCTGACCGGCGACCGCAAGACGTACCAGCAGGACCCGGCGAACCTGCGCGAGTCCATGCGCGAGCTGGCGCTCGACCTGGAGCAGGGCGCCGACATGGTGATGGTCAAGCCGGCGGGACCGTACCTGGACGTGCTGGCGAAGGTCGCGGAGGCGGCGGACGTACCGGTGGCGGCGTACCAGATCAGTGGCGAGTACGCGATGATCGAGGCGGCGGCGCAGCGGGGCTGGATCGACCGCGAGAAGGCGATCCTGGAGTCGCTGGTGGGCATCAAGCGGGCCGGCGCGAACATGATCCTCACCTACTGGGCGACGGAGGTCGCGCGGGGGTTGTGACGCGCCGCCGGGGGATGGCCCGGCTGCCAACGGGATAGCCCACGGATAGCCTCTTCGCCCATGACAACTGATCCCATACAGTCGCCTGTCCCGGTGATCTGCGGCTGCGGAAGCGCCGACGTGCGGACGGTCGCCCAGGCACGTACCGGCAAGGGCGCCACGCGCAAGGACCTGTCCACCCGGCTGGCGAAGGGGCCCGAGAAGAGCGGCGACGGGTGTCTGCACTTCATCGAGGGCCTGGTCATCAGCCTGGGGACGGCGGTGCCCTCGCGTACATGGGGATGGAGCAGGGCAAGCCGCTCCACACCCTTGGGGGCGCGGTCCTCGCGGTGCTGGCCTTCGCGGCAACCATCGCCGTCGTCCGCGGCGACAGCCGGGAGAAGGCCGCCGAGCAGGCCGGTCAACCGCGCGCCGATCAGCTGTGGCTCCCGGCGCACTACTGCGTGGCCTGCGAGGTGGTGTTCTGTCCGGCCGGTGGACCGTGGCTGGGACGGCTGACGGTCGAGCAGTTCAAGGAGATGCTGTGGACCGAGGCAGGCTACGCCGACCAACTCGCCCCCGGAGACAAAGCGAAGGACGCTGTGCTGCCGGGATGGTTCGTCATCGAGCGGTAGTGGTTGTTGCTGGTCGCGGCGTTGGCCGATGGGTGGGGGGTCGGGGAGCGGGATCCCGGGAAGATCGTGTGGTGCGAGTTCGCCGCTGGTTCCTGAGCGGCTCCACCGGCCGCGCGAGCCCGTCCGCTCCGTGACCCTGGGAGTGCGGTGGCGATCAGTGGTCCGGCGGCGCACTCTGGGAGTGAGAGCGCTGGAGGTGATCTGCCATGCAGACACTCGTCGGATGGCACGTCGAGATGGAGTTCCGCGAGGACCACGGCAGGACGAGGGCGGCCGCGATGGTGCGGCTCGGCGACGGCACGGAGTACCGGGGGCACGGGTACGCCAGCCGGCACCCGTCCGACGCGGAGCAGTTGCGGGTCGGTGAGGAGATCGCGGGCGCGCGGGCGCTCATGGACCTGTCGTCGCAGCTGTTGCGGAAGGCGCACGGCGAGATCGACGAGGCGGCCGGCCGTCCGTCGTACCCGCTGACCTAGCGGCTGGCCGGGCACGACGGACGAAACGTAACCGCGTGATCAGAGGCGCTCGGGCGTGCGGATGCCCAACAGCGCCATGCCCTGGTGCAGGGTGCGGGCTGTCAGGTCGCAGAGGAAGAGGCGGTTCTCGGCGACTTCGGGGGCCGGCTTGGGCTTGATGACCGGGCACTGGTCGTAGAACGTCGTGTAGCGGGACGCCAGTTGGTAGAGGTACGCCGCCAGCTTGTGCGGCTCGTACGACGTGGCCACCTCCGCCAGCGTCTCCCCGAACTGGTCCAGATGCAGGCCCAGGGCGCGTTCTGCCGGGGCCAGTTCGAGCTCAGGGTGGGCCGTCGGCCTGCGCTCGCCGGCCATGCGGAGGATCGACTGGATACGGGCGTACGCGTACTGGAGGTAGACCGAGGTGTCGCCGTGCAAGGAGACCATCTGGTCGAGGTCGAACTTGTAGTCGCGGGACGCGGATGTCGACAGGTCGGCGTACTTGATCGCGCCGATGCCGACCTGCGTGCCCCGCTCGGCGATCTCCTCGTCGGTCAGCTCACCCCTGGTGTCCTTCTCCCGTACGACGACCGACGCGCGGTCGGTCGCCTCGTCGAGGAGGTCGACCAGCCGCACCGTCTCGCCCTCACGGGTCTTGAACGGCTTGCCGTCCTTGCCGAGGACCGTGCCGAAGGCGAGCTGCACGGCGTGCACCTCGTCGTTCAGCCAGCCGGCCCGGCGGGCGGTCTCGAAGACCATCTTGAAGTGCAGGGCCTGGCGGGCGTCCACGACGTACACCAGCGTGTTCGCGCCGAGCTTCTGCACGCGGTCGCGGATCGCGGAGAGGTCGGTGGCCGCGTAGCCGTAGCCGCCGTTCGACTTCTTGACGATCAGCGGGGACGGTTTGCCGTCCGGGCCCAACACGTCGTCGAAGAACACGCACAGCGCGCCGTCGGAGCGGACGGCTACGCCCGACTCCTCCAGGATGCGGCAGGTCTCTTCGAGCATGGCGTTGTAGGCGGACTCGCCGACGATGTCCGCGTCCTTGATCTCCATGTCGAGCTTGTCGAACACCGAGAAGAAGTAGACCTTCGACTCGTCGACGAACCGCTGCCACAGCGCGAGGGTTTCCGGCTCCCCCGCCTGGAGAGCCACCACGCGGTCCCGCGAGCGGGCCTTGAAGTCCTCGTCGGTTTCGAAGACGACCCGGGAAGCCTTGTAGAGGCGGTTGAGGGAGGACATGGCGGCCTCGCCGTCCTCAGCGGCTGCCGCGTTGTGGTCCAGCTCGTGCGGGTGCTCGTTCAGGTACTGGATGAGCATGCCGAACTGGGTGCCCCAGTCGCCGATGTGGTGGCGGCGTACGACCTTCTCGCCCGCGAACTCCAGGATCTCGACCATCGCGGCGCCGATCACGGCGGAGCGGAGGTGGCCTACGTGCATCTCCTTGGCGACGTTCGGCTGCGCGTAGTCGATCACCGTGGTGCCGGGCTGCTCGGCCCGCGGCACGCCGAGACGGCCGTCGGCGTCTGCCGCGCGGGCGGCGAGGGTCTCGATGATCGCCCGGTCGGTGAGCGTGATGTTCAGGAAGCCGGGGCCCGAGACCTCGACCTCCTTGATCACCTGCTCGTCGCCGGCGGGCAGCGCGGCGACGACCTGGGTGGCCAGCTCGCGCGGGTTGGCCTTGGCCTGCTTGGCGAGCGCCAGGATCCCGTTCGCCTGGAAGTCGGCCCGGTCGCTTCGTCGCAGCAGCGGGTCGGCGGCGCCGGCGTCCGGCAGGGCTGCCGACAGGGCCTGCGCGACGCGCTGATTGACGGTCGAAGCGAGGGAATGGACCGAGGCCATGAGCTGCCGTTCCTGTTGAGAGGAAAGTTGAAGGTGCAGCCGAGTATTTCATGTGGGGTGGGGGCGGGGCGTCCTGTATTCATTCAGGGCGGGGAAGCTCCGGGCAACCTCGGACGGAGTCGCTCCGTCTGGGAGAATGCCTGTGCCGGCTATCCGCCCGTAATCAAGTGAAAGAAGGACGTGCCGATCGTGGCTCAGAGCAGCACAGAGACCGACTGGGTCTCCCGCTTCGCGGACGATGTCATCGCCGAGTCGGAGCGACGTGCGCCTGGGAAACCTGTCGTCGTCGCGTCCGGACTGTCACCCTCCGGCCCGATCCACCTGGGCAACCTCCGCGAGGTCATGACCCCGCACCTGGTCGCGGACGAGGTCCGGCGGCGCGGGTACGAGGTGCGCCACCTCATCTCCTGGGACGACTACGACCGCTACCGCAAGGTCCCCGCGGGCGTAGAAGGCGTCGACCCGTCGTGGGCCGAGCACATCGGCAAGCCGCTGACCGCGGTGCCCGCACCGGCCGGGTCGGGGTACCCGAACTGGTCCGAGCACTTCAAGGCGGCCATGACGGACGCGCTCGCCGAGCTCGGCGTCGAGTACGACGGGATCAGCCAGACCGAGCAGTACACCTCCGGGGTCTACCGCGAGCAGATCCTGCACGCGATGAGGCACCGGGGCGACATCGACGCCGTACTCGACCGGTACCGGACGAAGAAGGACTCGCAGCAGGTCCCGCAGCAGCAGGTCAAGGGCAAGAAGCCGCAGCAGAAGCCGGTCGACGCGGCCGAGCAGGAGGCCGTCGAGGGGTCCGGCGCGGCCGACGAGGACGACGGCAGTGGCGGCGGCGCGGGGTACTTCCCGTACAAGCCGTACTGCACCGTCTGCGGCAAGGACCTCACGACGGTCACGGCGTACGACGACGAGAGCACCGAGCTGTCGTACGTCTGCGCCTGCGGCCACTGCGAGACCGTGCTGCTCAGCGAGTTCAACGGCGGCAAGCTGGTCTGGAAGGTCGACTGGCCGATGCGCTGGGCGTACGAAGGCGTGATCTTCGAGCCCAGCGGCGTCGACCACTCCTCGCCCGGCTCGTCGTTCGTCGTCGGCGGGCAGATCGTGCGCGAGGTCTTCGACGGGGTGCAGCCGATCGGACCGATGTACGCCTTCGTGGGCATCAGCGGCATGGCGAAGATGTCGTCGTCGAAGGGCGGCGTACCGACGCCTGCCGACGCGCTGAAGATCATGGAGGCGCCGCTGCTGCGCTGGCTGTACGCGCGGCGGCGGCCCAACCAGTCCTTCAAGATCGCCTTTGACCAGGAGATCCAGCGGCTCTACGACGAGTGGGACTCGCTGGGGAAGAAGGTCGCGGAGGGCAATGTGCTGCCTGCCGACGCCGCCGCGCACGCGCGGGCGATCGGGACGGCCGCCGGTGAACTGCCGCGCACGCCGCGGCCGTTGTCGTACCGGACGCTCGCTTCGGTGGCGGACATCACGGCCGGGCACGAGGACCAGGCGCTGCGGATCCTGAGCGAGCTGGACCCCGAGAACCCCGTCACGTCGCTGGACGAGGTGCGGCCCCGGCTGGACCGTGCGGAGAACTGGATCACCACGCAGGTGCCGGCCGAGCAGCGCACGGTCGTGCGCGGCGAGCCCGACAAGGAGATCCTGGGCTCGCTCGACGACGCCGGCCGCGAGTCGCTGCGGCGGCTGCTCGAAGGGCTCGACGCGCACTGGTCGCTGGACGGGCTCACGACGCTGGTCTACGGCGTGCCGAAGATGATGGCGGGCCTGGAGCCGGACGCCAAGCCGACGCCGGAGCTGAAGGTCGCGCAGCGGGCGTTCTTCGCGCTGCTCTACCGGCTGCTGGTCGGCCGGGACACCGGGCCGCGGCTGCCTACGCTGCTGCTCGCGGTGGGGGCGGACCGGGTGCGGACGCTGCTGGGGGCGTAGGGCTTCGCCGGGGGCGGGTGGGGGTTTCTCCCCTGCCCGCCCCGGGTCCTGAAGTGCTGGACGGGCTGGATGGGACTGCACACTTCGTGGTAGTGCGGGTTCGGTCTGGGGCAGGACGATGTGGCGGGTGCCGGAGGGGAACGTGGAGGTATGAAAGAAGTCGTCGCACTCATCGGCTGGGTCGTCGGGATTCAAGGCGCACTCGGAGTCATCGGAAGCATCGTCGGAGACGGGCCCTGGGGGCTGTTGCAGAAGTGGTGGGACATCCCGACCGCGGGCTATCTGGTCCTCGCCGTGGTCGGGGCAGCGCTGGCGGTGTGGGGCGAGTCGGCGCGTAGGAAACGGGCTTGACCATTGGCTCGATCACGGGCTTGATCGCGTGCTTGATCACCGGCTTGGTCAGGCGATGTGCTCTGCGTCCAGCTCCTGCTGGTAGCGGATCTCGAACCGCTTGGTGTAGTCCGTCAGCTCGCCGGGGGTCGGGGGCTCGGTACCCAGATCCTGCAGATAGGTGCCGAGCTCTCGGGCCGTCGGGAAGATGTTGTTCTCGCTGACGTACTTGCGGAACGCGCCGTAGTAGCGCTCCTCGGGGGGCTCTTCCGGGTCGGCGTACTGCGGGTCGGCGTAGACCGGGTCCACGTACTGCGGGTCCTGCGGGTCCACGTACTGCCGGTCCTCGTGCTCCGCCGGGGGCTGCTCGGTGCGCTGACCGGGGATGCCGCCCAGGGGGCGGGTGCGGCCGGGGCCCGACGGGACCCGCACGGGGGCGGGGTCGTACGTCGGGTCGTAGGCCCTGTCGGCGGCCTCCTGCGTGACCTGCGGCGCCGCGAACCACGGGCTCTCATGCGCGCCGGGGCCCTCCTCCTGCGGGAGCGCGCCGGGGGGCGACTGCTGGGGCTGCGGGGCTTCCGCGTGCTCCGGGTGCGGCTGGGGCCGGGCCTGCTGCTGGGGCTCGGCCTGGGGCTGGACCTGCTGCTGGGGCTGGACCTGGGGCTGGACCTGGGCCTGGGGCTGCTGGGCCGGCAGTGCCCGCGGCCCCTGGGGCTCCTGCGCCTCCAGCGGCCGCACCACCGGCTCGCGCTCGCGCTCGCGCTCGCGCTCCAGTTCCGGCGGCAGCAGCGCCGGTTCGATGCCGGCCGCGGCCAGGCCCGCCGGGGCCGTGTCGGCGAGCGGGACGCCGTACTTCGCCAGCCGCAGCGGCATCAGCGACTCCACCGGGGCCTTGCGGCGCCAGCTGCGCCCGTACCGGGCCTGGAGACGCGCCTGGTAGATCAGCCGGTCCTGCTCCAGCTTGATGACCTGCTCGTACGACCGCAGTTCCCACAGCTTCATCCGCCGCCACAGCTTGAACGTCGGCAGCGGCGAGAGCAGCCAGCGGGTCAGGCGTACGCCCTCCATGTGTTTGTCCGCCGTGATGTCGGCGATCCGCCCGACCGCGTGGCGCGCCGCCTCGACCGAGACGACGAACAGGATCGGGATCACGGCATGCATGCCGACGCCCAGCGGATCGGGCCAGGACGCCGCGCCGTTGAACGCGATCGTCGCGGCCGTCAGCAGCCACGCCGTCTGACGCAGCAGCGGGAACGGGATCCGCATCCACGTCAGCAGCAGGTCCAGGGCCAGCAGGACACAGATGCCGGCGTCGATGCCGATCGGGAAGACCAGCGAGAAGTCCCCGAAGCCCTTGTCCTCCGCGAGCTCGCGCACGGCGGCGTACGAACCCGCGAAACCGATCGCGGCGATGAACACCGCTCCGGTGACGACGACACCGATCAATATGCGGTGCGTGCGTGTCAGCTGCATCGCGGCCACCCGCGATCCCCTCCCGTTACGTCGGACTTGGCGGGGTCAGCCTGGCACATGTGTGCGGGCGTTGTGACGCGGGTACGGGCGGAGCCCGGCCTCCAAGGGGAGGACCGGGCTCCGTATCGCGCCGGGAATCTGACGCTCTGTTCCGCTTTGTGCTGCGCTCTGAGAGGCTGTTGCCGCGGCTACTTGTTCGCCGCGGTGACCGAGGCCACGGCCTCCTTGGCCGCCTGCTTGACGTCCTTCAGCAGCTCTTCGCCGTCTGGCGACTTGGCGCCCTGGTAACCGGCGCCGTTGTAGATCACGGTGGCGACGACGTTCTCCGTACGCGCCACGATCGTTGCGTACTTGAAGTCCGCGTCCGTCTTGCGCAGGTCGTAGGCGATCGCCGTCGCCTCGTCGCCGATGCCCTCGGCCGCGCCGGTGTTGACCTTCTTCGCGCTCTCCGTCGCCTTCGCGGCCCCGACCTGCTTCGCGTAGTACTCCCCGGCGAGCTTGTCTCCGGCGCCGCGGGACTGGTCGGACTCGTACCGCATGAAGGACACCGAGAGCCAGCGGTACTGGGACCCGTCGACACCTTTGCTGTCCAGGCCGTTCCAGGAGCAGCCGCCGCGCGTGGAGATGTCGTTCGACTTGTCGGCGCTGCCGGACTTGTCCTTCGCCTCCGGTACGAGCGAGTCGACCGTCTTCTGCTTGACCGCCTTGCACGGCTCGGGCAGCTCCGAGAAGGCCGCCGGCTGGACGGACGGCTCCGCCGACACCGACGGCTTGGCACTGGCCGACGCCGATGCCTTCTTGGCGCCGTCGGAGTCCGAGGAGCAGCCGGCGGCGACGAGCATCACCGGGACGGCTGCGCAGGCGAGTATGCGAGAGAGTCGCGGGGCTGATCGGTGCATGGTTCCTTCGCTCATGGGACTAGTCGCTGAACTGCTCGGCGAGCTTGCGGGCCAGGGCCTGCGCCTTCTCCTGCAGTTCCTTGCTGTCGGGGGCCTCGGTGGTGAGGGCGGGCTGGGCGGCGTACCGGACCGTCACGATGACGTTGGAGGTACGGAACACCACGTTCACGGTACGACGCTGAGCGGTGGACCCGGAGCGGTCGATGCTGTCGTCGAGGAACGCGGCCTCGCCCAGGCCGGGGAGCGTGCGGGGCTGGAGCCCTTCGGCGGCCTCGGGGCCGGTGCCGGCGGGGGAGCCGGGGGTGGTGGCCGCGTCGTCGGCGCCGCCGGGCGGGGCGTCGCTCGCGCCGTCGTCGGTGGCGGGGGAGGAGCTCGGGTCCTCGCTCGCCGCGCCGCCCCCGTTCTCGGCGTTCTCGGCGTCCTGGGTGACTTCTGTCTTCCCGGTCTCCCCCGTGCTCTCTGTCTCTTCCGGGGACTCGGAGGGGGACGGAAGGTCCGCCACGGTCTCCTGCCGCGCGAACACCTCCTTCGCGCGGTCGTCGTCGCTGACCCCGGAGTCGTACGAGACGACCCGCTCGAAGTCGACGACGAGGCTGTGCGAGGAGTCCGGGGAGTCCGCCTTCCAGCGGCAGCCGACGCGCCGGTCCGTGTCGTACGTGACCTCGGCGGTACCGGCGTACGCCTGCTCCTGGCGCTCCTCGGGGAGCGTGGCGACCCCCGGCAGCATGTCGCGCAGGATGCCCCGGTCGACGGCGCCGCACGGCTCACGGAGCGTGCGGTACCTGCCGGGGGCGACGTTCGCCGTGGTGGTTTCCCCCGCTTTGGCGTCGCCGGCGGAATCTTCGGCACCTGAGTCACCGGTGCAGCCGGCGGCGAGCACTGCGAGGAGCGCGACGCCAGGTACGAGCACCTTTCGCTGCACGGTCCCAGGCCCCCTTCGATCAGAAATGCGGTTGCCGCGCGGTGGCGGCCGGTGGACACAATGTGTATCGCACGCACTGGCCAAGATGCCTGTTCGCTTTCTCTTTCGCGGTACTAGGTGCCAGTTTTGCGTTTTCTGTCATTCGGGGGAATTGAGGGGTTATGTCGTATGTAGAGGTGCCGGGTGCGAAGGTTCCCATTCGGATGTGGGCCGACCCGGCGACGGTCGAGAGCGGCGCGATGCAGCAGCTCCAGAACGTGGCCACCCTGCCCTGGATCAAGGGCCTCGCCGTCATGCCGGACGTCCACTACGGCAAAGGGGCCACGGTTGGCTCCGTGATCGCGATGCACGGAGCGGTGTGCCCTGCGGCGGTCGGTGTGGACATCGGCTGCGGCATGTCCGCCGTGAAAACGTCTCTGACGGCGAACGACCTTCCGGGTGATCTTTCCGGCCTGAGGTCGAAGATCGAGCAGGCGATCCCGGTCGGGCGCGGAATGCACGACACCCCGGTCGACCCGGCCCGGCTGCACGGGTTCCCGACGGCGGGGTGGGACGACTTCTGGGGACGGTTCGAGGGGGTCGCGGAAGCGGTGAAGTTCCGGCAGGGACGTGCCACGCAGCAGATGGGCACGCTCGGCGGGGGCAACCACCACCTCGAAGTCAGCGTCGACTCCCAGGGCTCGGTCTGGCTGACGCTGCATTCCGGCTCACGGAACATCGGCAAGGAGCTGGCCGAGTTCCATATCGGTGTGGCGCAGAAGCTGTCGCACAACCAGGGGCTGGTCGACCGTGACCTGGCGGTCTTCGTCTCGGACACTCCGCAGATGGCGGCGTACCGAAATGACCTCTACTGGGCGCAGGAGTACGCGAAGCACAACCGCGCGATCATGATGGGGCTGCTCAAGGACGTGATCCGCCGGGAGTTCAAGAAGGCCAGGGTCACCTTCGAACACGAGATCAGCTGTCACCACAACTACGTCGCCGAGGAGCGCTACGACGGCATGGACCTGTTGGTGACACGCAAGGGCGCCATCCGGGCCGGCTCAGGCGACTACGGAATCATCCCCGGTTCGATGGCCACGGGCACGTACATCGTCAAGGGCCTGGGTAACACGGCGGCCTTCAACTCGGCCTCCCACGGTGCCGGCCGGCGTATGAGCCGCAACGCCGCGAAGCGCCGCTTCTCGGCCCGCGATCTCGAAGAGCAGACGCGGGGTGTGGAGTGCCGGAAGGACTCCGGGGTGGTCGATGAGATCCCGGCCGCGTACAAGCCGATCGAGCAGGTGATCGACCTACAGAAGGACTTGGTCGAGGTGGTCGAGAAGCTGAAGCAGGTCGTCTGCGTGAAGGGCTGACGCCTGGTCGGTCCCATACGTCGCGGACCCGAGTGGCCGACGGCCAGGACCGGCAGTACTCCCGATGAGCTGAACGCCGTGACCGCAATCAGGCCATCTCGGCGTTGACGGCTGCGGTCCCCGTCAGCCGGCTGCTGTACTGGGCGGTGGTATCCGCACGTTCGTAACCAAAGGGGAGACTCATGGTGTTACCGCGCCGTTCCGCCCTCACCCTCACCGCAGCGGCGGTCTTCGCCGCGTCCGCGGCGCTCACCGCACCGGCCGCCGCGGCGGCACCGGCGGCTGCCGTCGCCTACCCGACCAGCGCTGTCGACGTCACGTACGGGGCTACCTACGTTCGTGGCACCCTGACCTGGTACAACCGGTCGGTCGGTATCGCAGGAACGTACCGGGCCCTCGCCGCCAGCGGCAGCCGCCAGCGGCTGCCGCCGGGTGTGGGTCGGTACGTACGATGCTGCTGGCCATCCGCTGGACTCCAGGAGCACCAGCACGCTGTGCGACGGGGTGAAGCAGATCGATTTCCCGGTCCCCGCGGATGTTCCCGGTGGGGCCGCGCAGGTCGTCGTCTGCCTCGACGACGTGAACGCCAAACCGCTCAAGTGCGTGCGATACGACCATCCCTGACGACTGATGGTGTGCGGGCTGGTGGTGGGCGGAGGGCTCCGGTTGTGGTTGCCGGGGCCCTCCGTCTGCTGGTTGTCGGGGTACGCCGGTCGAGATGCTTGGCGGCGTACCCGTGCGTGCGGGCTTGCGGGCGGGGGGCCCGGTGCGGTCAGGTCAGCAGAACCAGCCGTTCTGTACCCAGCCTCGGCGGTTCACGTTGCCGTTGGCGAAGCCGTAGACCCAGTCGCCGTTCACCTTCTCGACGAGGAACGTCTGGTTCCGGTACAGCGTGCCCATCCACGCGCCGTGCGGCGCGGTGACGCGGACGAAGAGGTCATCGGCGCAGACGGTTTCGCGCTGTCCGACCGTACCGTTGGCGGCCTGTGCGGGCACCGCGGTGATGCAGGTTGCCGCGACCGCGAGACCCAGGGCCCAGGCGGCCCGGCCGACGAAGCGATTCACCCTTGCACTCCTTACTTGGGGGTTTGTGGGGGTTACGGGGATTACCAGGATCCGAAGCCGCCGAGGCATTCCTGGCGGACGTAGCCCCAGTCGTTGGGGCCGAAGTCGAAGGTGGCCGCCCAGCCGTTGTAGACGGGGTGCGCGCCTCGGGTGTGGCCGACCCTGTTGCCGCGCTCCAGGGTTCGTTTGAAGCCCACGGGGCCCTTGGCGCTGTCGTAGTTGGCGTACAGGCTCGCGCTGTCACAGACGATGACGGCGTGTTCCGGTACGGTCGGCTCCGCCTGTGCGGAGGTCGTGGCGGTGAGCATCAGAAGTCCGGCGGTCGCAGCGGTCACCGGAAGCAGCCTGCGGGCCGTATTTGACATGCGCATGCGCAACATGATGAGCCCTCGCCCCCCCATGTGCCGGTCGCTCTGGGGCTCACAGTTCGCGGTGGACCTTGGTGTTGGACGCCTGGGCCCGGGGGCGTACCACCAGGAGGTCGATGTTGACGTGGCTGGGGCGGGTGACGGCCCAGGTGATGGTGTCGGCCACGTCGTCGGCGGTGAGCGGAGCGGCCACGCCGGCGTAGACCTTGGCGGCCTTCTCGGTGTCGCCGCCGAAGCGGGTCAGGGCGAACTCGTCGGTCTTGACCATGCCGGGGGCGATCTCGATGACGCGGACCGGGGTGCCGACGATTTCCAGGCGCAGGGTCTCGGCCAGGATGTGCTCGCCGTGCTTGGCCGCGACGTAGCCGCCGCCGTTCTCGTACGCGCCGAGGCCCGCGGTCGAGGAGAGGATGACCACCGTGCCGTCGCCGCTCGCGGTGAGGGCGGGGAGCAGGGCCTGGGTGATGTTCAGGGTGCCGATGACGTTGGTCTCGTACATCTGGCGCCAGTCGGCCGGGTCGCTGGTGGCGACGGGGTCGGCGCCGAGCGCGCCGCCGGCGTTGTTCACGAGGACGGCGAGGGCGCGGAAGGCGCTGGCGAACTCGTCGACCGCCGCGCGGTCGGTGACGTCCAGGGCGTACGCCGTCGCCTGGTGCCCGGCGGCGCTGAGTTCCGCCTCCAGTGCCTCGATGCGGTCCTTGCGGCGGGCGGTGAGGACGACGCGGTAGCCGGCGGCGGCCAGTTGGCGGGCGGTGGCGGCGCCGATTCCGCTGCTCGCTCCGGTGACGACGGCGATGGGCGCAGGCGTGGACGTAATCATGGGCACAGGCTAGTGCCGCTCCCGGCATAGCCTGCCGGGAGCGGCACTAGCGAGCGGAGGCGGGCCGCGTCGGAGCGTGGGTGCGCAGGACGTCGTCGACGATGGCCTGGAGGCTCGCGTGGTGTGCGCCCTTCCAGTACGGGCGCAGGCACGCCGTGCACTGCGCGAAGACGTCGTACGAACGCTCCGTGCCGTCTTCCAGGAGCCCGGCCACCGATTCCTTCGTGGCCTGTGCCAGCTCGCCGTTGCACGCGATGCAGCGCGTCCAGGGGGTGAGGGCGGGGGCGAAACGGCTGAGTACGTCGTCGAGTTGCATCTCGGGGCGGTCGCTGTAGACGTACGCACCGGCCCACAGTTCGCGGCGCCGCAGCAGCCCCCGGTCGCGCGAGAGCAGGACGCGCTGTTCGCGCGCCGAGTGGGTGGCGAGGGCCGGGTCGCCGATGTCCTCGCTGAAGTACGCCGTGTCGACGCCGAGCAGCCGCAGCCGTCGCGCCAGCGTGCCGAGGTGTACGTCGAGGAGGAAGCGCAGCGGCGCCCCGGGGACCCGCTGCGGCCGTCGCACTGCCCGTACGTCGACGTTCTCGCCCGCCGCCGGGATGTGCGAGACGGGGACCTCGTGGCCGTCGACGAGCAGCCGGCCCGCTTCGGTGAGCGGGACGCCGAGCGATTCGACGGCGTGGCCGAGCGTCGAGGCGCCGTCGGTGGTCAGCGGCGTGCGTTCGCCGCGCCGCCGCGCGGTGACGAAGAGGTGCAGCTCTGGGTCGAAGCTGATGTGGATCTCCGGTCCGTTCACGCCGCCAGCATGCCACCGGGGAGCGCGCCATATCCACGGCATTCCGGGGCTTTCGGGGTCAGGAGGTGAGGTCCAGGCGCCAGTCGTTGCAGCGCATGATGTTGCCGGGCGGGAACTCGAAGTCGCAGGGGCCGGTGAGGGTGAAGCCCGCCTTCCGGCACACGGCGTTCGACGCGGGGTTGTCGACCGAGGGGAACGCGTGCAGGTGGCGGTGGGTGCCGTCGGCGCGTACGAGGTCGATGGTCGCCGCGGTGGCCGCGGCGGCGATGCCGCGACCCTGGTACGCGGGGAGCACGCTCCAGCCCGTCTCGAATACCAGCTCGCCGCGCCAGGTCTGGTTCCAGAACCCGATGGTGCCGACCGGCTCACCGCCGGGCAGCAGGGTGATGCGGAACATCCGGCCGCTGTGCGAGCCGTCGCGGTTGACGTAGCGCGTGTGCCGGGCCAGGACCTGCTCGTCGGTCTCCGGGCCCCCGACGTGCTCCATCATCTCCGGGGCGTTGGAGCGCCGGAGCAACTCCAGATCGCCGTCCGACCAGGGCTCCAGGCGTACGTTCGGCTTCATGGGTGCATTCTGGCCCCGGGTTCCGGCATCGGGGTGCGGTACAGGTCGTCCAGCTGGGGCCGGTGGGTCGCCCACGGCAGGGCCTCCTTCGAGTCGATGCCCGTTGCATCGGCACGAGGCAGCCGCATCTGGGTGACCGCGGCGGCGGCCCCGCCCGGCTCAGGGCCAGACCAAGCCCGCACCCGCCCCGCTCACGGCCAGACCAGGCAGTACGGCTGGTGGCCCGCCTCGTGCAGGCGGTGCGAGAAGTCCTGCCACTCGTGCAGCAGTTGGTAGACGTTGAACGCGTCGCGCGGGCCGCCGCGGTCGGGGACGGTGGACCAGATGAAGGCCGCCGCGCCCACCGACTCCTCGCCGATGCCGCGCAGCGGGTCGACGACCGTCATGGGGAGTTTGACCACCGCGTAGTCGGGGTGGAGGACGACCAGTTCCAGCGGGGGGACCTTGTGCAGGGGTATGCCTTCGATGCCGGTGAGGACCATCGCGGCCACCGTCTCCGGTTTGATCTTGGTGAACATGCCGCCCATGCCGAGCTCGTCGCCGCCCAGCTCCTCCGGCCGCATCGAGATGGGTACGCGGGCCGCCGTCGCCCCGTTGGGAGCGCCGAAGTACTTGTAGGTCACCCCCACCCGGCCACTCCTGTTTCCCCTGTCCTCCGACGCCGCTTCGCGCTCCCGCTGCTGTCGCCGGTGCCGACCGCGCTGGCCCCGCTCGGGACCCAGGTCGTCGGTCCCCTCGCCCACTCCGCCACCGCGATGCATATCTCCACCCGACCACTCGCGGCCACAGCCGCGCAACCCGATCATCGTGTCAGTGACCTCCCCCACGACCGCGCGGTGAAACACCTGTCCGCAAGACCGTCGACAGCCTCTGACACCATGGCTTGTGTGAGCTTCCCCTATGACGCCCCAGTTTCGCAGACGCGTGAGGACTGACGCCCAGTCGTAATACGAGGAAGCCGCGCCTCTCGCTCACCGGCGGCCACAATCCTCGGTGCCGGCCCCTCGACTCCCGAATCGCAGATCAGGACCAAAGTGCCGTATTCATACGAAGCCCCAGTTTCGCAGACGCTGTTCGACCGCGCGTCCCTCGTGACGCCAGGCGGCGTGAACTCGCCGGTCCGCGCCTTTCGTGCCGTGGGCGGTACGCCCCGGTTCATGGTGTCCGGTTCCGGTCCGTACCTCACGGATGCCGACGGTCGTGAGTACGTCGACCTCGTGTGCTCGTGGGGACCGATGATCCTCGGCCATTCCCACCCCGAGGTCGTCGCCGCCGTGCAGGAGGCCGTCTCCCGCGGCACCTCGTTCGGTACGCCCGGTGAGGGCGAGGTCGCGCTCGCCGAGGAGATCGTCGCCAGGATCGCCCCGGTCGAGCAGGTGCGGCTGGTCTCCAGCGGCACCGAGGCGACCATGTCGGCCATCCGTCTGGCCCGCGGTTTCACCGGCCGGGCGAAGGTCGTGAAGTTCGCCGGTTGCTACCACGGGCACGTGGACGCGCTGCTCGCCGCCGCGGGCTCCGGCCTCGCGACGTTCGCGCTGCCGGACACCCCCGGTGTGACGGGCGCGCAGGCCGGCGACACGATCGTGCTGCCGTACAACGACCTCGACGCCGTACGCGCCGCCTTCGCCGCGCACCCCGGCGAGATCGCGTGCGTGATCACGGAGGCCTCGCCCGGCAACATGGGCGTCGTACCGCCGCACGACGGCTTCAACGCCGGCCTCAGGGAGGCGTGCGCGGAGAACGGCGCGCTGTACATCTCCGACGAGGTCATGACCGGTTTCCGTACGTCGAAGGCCGGCTGGTACGGCATCGACGGCGTCGCCCCCGACCTCATGACCTTCGGCAAGGTCATGGGCGGCGGCTTCCCGGCGGCGGCCTTCGGCGGACGTCAGGACGTCATGGCGCACCTCGCGCCGGCCGGTCCCGTCTACCAGGCGGGCACGCTGTCGGGGAACCCGGTTGCCACCGCCGCGGGCCTCGCCCAGCTGCGGCTGCTCGACGACGCGGCGTACGCGAAGATCGACGCGGTGTCGCAGGAGATCCGGGCGCTGGTCACCGGGGCGTTCGGCAAGGAGGGGGTGGCGCACCGGCTGCAGAGCGCGAGCAACATGTTCTCGGTGTTCTTCACCGAGAGCACCGTCCGCGACTACGACGACGCGAAGCGGCAGGAAGCCTTCCGCTACAACGCCTTCTTCCACTCGATGCTCGCCGACGGCGTGTACCTGCCCCCGTCGGCCTTCGAGTCGTGGTTCGTCTCCACGGCCCACGACGAGCGGGCCGTCGAGCGCATCGCCGCCGCGCTGCCCGCCGCCGCCCGCGCCGCCGCCGAGGCCACGGCATGAGCGACCGAGGCCACGGCATGAGCGAGACGACGGTCGTTCACCTGGTGCGCCACGGTGAGGTGCACAACCCGGACGGAGTGCTCTACGGGCGCCGGTCCGGCTACCACCTCTCCGAGCTCGGCCGGCAGATGGCCGACCGGGTCGCCGAGCACCTGGAGGGGCGCGACATCACCCATGTCGTCTCCTCCCCGCTGGAGCGCGCCCAGGAGACGGCGGCGCCGGTCGCCAAGGTGCACGGGCTGGAGCTGGTCACCGACGAGCGGCTGATCGAGGCGGGCAACGTCTTCGAGGGCAAGACCTTCGGGGTCGGCGACGGGGCGCTGCGCAAGCCCGCCAACTGGAAGCACCTGACGAATCCCTTCCAGCCGTCGTGGGGCGAGCCGTACATCGAGCAGGTCGTACGGATGATGGGCGCCCTGGGCGCCGCGCGCGACGCTGCCCGCGGCCACGAGGCGGTCGCGGTCAGCCACCAGCTGCCGATCTGGACCGTGCGCAGCTTCGCCGAGCGCAGGCGGCTGTGGCACGACCCGCGCAAGCGGCAGTGCACGCTCGCCTCGCTGACGAGCTTCACCTTCCAGGGCGACAAGATCGTGTCGGTGGGCTACTCGGAGCCGGCCCGCGATCTCGTACCGGAGCATCTGCTGGCCGGTGCCAAGCCGGGTAAGGGCAAAGCGAAGGCATTCGGCGCGTAAAATCCGGTCATTTATCGGCCATCAGTGGTCATCTCCGATGAAAATGTGCCCGGAAATCGGAACCCAGCTCCTTGTCTCCGCCTCTCACCCGATGTCTGCTTCGCAAGGACGCGGGCGCGGACGGCAACAGCGAGTGTGGATGGTGACGGTATGCGGGACATCAGTCGTAGGGGTCTGCTGGGCCTGGGACTCGGAGCGGCGGCCGCGGCCGGCATCGCCGGCTGCGGCTCCTCCGATCCCGCGGGTTCCGGCGGCCCCGGCGATGGCGGCTCCGGCAAGGGCGGCGGTCCTGGGGGCTCCCCCTCGCCGAGCGCGGCGGGGCCCGGCGGGAAGCTGATAGGTGACGGCTCGACGGCCGACACCGGAAAGCAGCCGAACCAGCCGGACAAGCCCGTCCCGCTCCAGCCCGGACAGACCCCGCCGCAGTTCGTGATCTTCTCCTGGGACGGCGCGGGCGAGGTCGGCAACGGCCTCTTCCCGCGCTTCCTCAAACTCGCCGAGGACCACGACGCGGCGATGACCTTCTTCCTCTCCGGGCTCTACCTCCTCCCCGAGTCGAAGAAGAGCCTCTACAAGCCGCCGAACAATCCCGTCGGCGCCTCCCACATCGGTTACCTCACCGACGGGCACATCAAGGACACGCTGAAGTACGTCCGCCAGGCCTGGCTCGAAGGCCACGAGATAGGCACCCACTTCAACGGCCACTTCTGCGTTGGCTCCGGCAGCGTCGGCAACTGGACCCCCGCCCAGTGGGAGAGCGAGACCGCCCAGGCCAAGAAGTTCGTCACCGAGTGGAAGACCCACAGCGGCTGGAGCGACCTCGACCCGCTGCCCTTCGACTACGAGAAGGAGATCGTCGGCAGCCGCACCCCCTGCCTCCTCGGCCAGGACAAGCTGCTGCCCACCGCGAAGAAGCTCGGCTGGCGCTACGACGCCAGCTCGCCCGGCGGCCACCAGATGTGGCCGGTCAAGCGGGGCGGCCTGTGGGACCTTCCGCTGCAGGCGATGCCGTTCCCCGGCCATTCCTTCGAGGTGCTCTCGATGGACTACAACATCCTCGCCAACCAGTCGAAGAATTCGACCAACGGCATGCCGTCCCGCTACCCGGGCTGGCAGAAGCAGGCCACCGAGGCCTACCTCTCCGGTTTCCGGCGGGCGTACGAGAGCAATCGCGCGCCCTTCTTCATAGGCAACCACTTCGAGCAGTGGAACGGCGGCATCTACATGGACGCCGTCGAGGAGGCGCTCAAGGGCATGGCGGGGAAGAAGGACGTACGCCTGGTGTCGTTCCGGCAGTTCTGCGACTGGCTCGACGTGCAGGACCCGAAGGTGCTCGCCAAGCTCCGTACGCTCCAGGTCGGCCAGTCCCCGGCCGACGGCTGGAAGTCATTCCTTAAGAGCTCTTGACAAGGGGCTTTACGGGCACCATGGGGGGCGCGCAAGATCCCTGGAACGCCCATGCGAAACTTTTCACATGAGCATTGGACGCGCCCCCCGCCGCCGCTCGAACCGCACCCGCCGGGCCCTGGTCCCGGCCGCCGTAGCGGTCGTCGGCGCACTCGCGCTGACGGCGTGCGGAGGCGACGGCGCCACGTCGTCGGGCTCCGGCGGCGCCAAGTTCGTGACCGCCAAGGGCGGGATCTCCACCGTCGCCAAGGGCGATCGGCAGGACGCCCCGAAACTCGACGGCGAAACCCTCGACGGCAAGAAGCTCGACACCGACGACTTCAAGGGCAAGGTCGTCGTCCTGAACGTCTGGGGCTCGTGGTGCACGCCCTGCCGGGCCGAGGCGCCGCATTTCGCGAAGGTGTCCGAGGAGACCAAGGACAAGGGGGTCGAGTTCGTCGGGATCAACACCCGCGACGACTCCAGGGGGCCCGCGGTCACCTTCGAAAAGGAGCAGGGCATCACCTATCCGAGCTTCTACGACCCGATCGGCAAGCTCGTTCTGCGCTTCCCCAAGGGCAGCCTGAATCCGCAGGCCATTCCGTCGACGATCGTGATCGACCGTGAAGGCAAAATCGCGGCCCGCTCGCTGAGCGCTCTCAACGCCCAGAAGCTGCACCAGATGATCGACCCGCTGATCGCGGAGAAGTGACCGAGTGAGCGTTCTCGCCGCCGCGATCACCGACCCGAACCCGACGGTTCTCAGTGGTGCGCTGATTCTCGCCCTGCCGATCGCCGTCCTCGGGGGTCTGGTCTCGTTCTTCTCGCCGTGCGTGCTGCCCCTCGTGCCCGGCTACCTTTCGTACGTCACCGGGATCAGCGGCACCGACCTCGCGGAGGCCAGGCGAGGCCGGATGGTCGCGGGCGCCTCGCTCTTCGTGCTCGGCTTCACCGCCGTCTTCGTCTCCACCGGGGCACTCTTCGGCTACTTCGGCTCGACACTCCAAGCGCACCAGGCGCTGCTCTCCAAGGTGCTCGGCGCTCTGATGATCCTGATGGGCGTCTTCTTCATGGGGCTGATGCCCTGGCTCACGCAGCGCGAATTCCGCTTCCACAAGAGGCCGGTGGCAGGTCTGGTGGGCGCGCCCGTGCTCGGTGCGCTCTTCGGCATCGGCTGGGCGCCGTGCATCGGCCCGACGCTCGCGGCCGTCCAGACGCTCGCCTTCACCGAGGCGAGCGCGGGACGCGGGGCGATACTGACGGTCGCGTACTGCCTCGGTCTCGGCGTGCCGTTCGTGATCGCCGCAGTGGCGTTCCGGCGGGCGCTCGGCGCGTTCGGCTGGGTCAAGAAGCACTACGCCTGGGTGATGCGGATCGGCGGACTGATGATGATCACGACTGGCGTGCTGCTCATGACAGGTGTCTGGAGCGGCCTGGTCCAGGAGATGCAGGGCTGGTCCAACGGCTTCACGGTGGGGATCTGACTTCCATGAGCAAGACCGAGACGGACGAGGCGACCACCGCGGGCGCAGCCGCCGACGAGCACGAGCTCGGCGAGGCCGGCGCGCAGCTGTCCACCGCCCCCCAGGAGCGGGCGGTCCCCGGCTCCTTCGGCGGCGTGATGAAGCCCGGCGCGGCCGGCCGGATCGCCTGGGCCTGGCGGGAGACCTCGGGCTGGGTGCGCTGGTTCTGGCGGCAGCTGACCTCGATGCGGGTCGCGCTGATCCTGCTCTTCCTGCTGTCGCTGGGCGCGATCCCCGGCTCGCTGATCCCGCAGACCGGCGTCGACGAGACGAAGGTCGCCGAATTCCGGGCGGCCCACGAGACGCTCGCGCCGATCTACGACGACCTCGGGCTCTTCGACGTCTACAGCTCGGTGTGGTTCTCCGCGATCTACATCCTGCTGTTCGTCTCCCTCATCGGCTGCATCGTGCCCCGCACCTGGCAGTTCGTCGGCCAGCTCCGCAGCCGCCCGCCGGGCGCGCCGGGCCGCCTGACGCGCCTTCCGGCGTACACGACCTGGCGTACGGACAGCGACCCCGAAGAGGTCCGCGAGCTCGCTCTCGCCCTGCTGAAGCACCGCAGGTTCCGGGCGCACTCCCCCAAGCTCTCGGCTTCGCTCGAGCAGGGAGGGGCCCCCTCCTACGCGGTCGCGGCCGAGAAGGGCTACCTGCGCGAGGCCGGCAACCTGATCTTCCACATCGCGCTGATCGTGATGCTGGTGTCCTTCGCCGCCGGACAGCTCTTCAAGTCCGAGGGCGGCAAGCTGATCGTCCAGGGCGGCGGCTTCGCGAACACGCTCACGCAGTACGACGACTTCAAGTCCGGGTCGCTCTTCGACAAGGACCACGACCTGGCGCCGTTCAGCTTCACGCTGGACAAGTTCGTCGGCACGTACGAGCGCGAGGGCTCCCAGCGCGGCACGCCCCGCGTCTACGAGGCCCATGTGACGTACGCCGAGGGGGCGGACGGCGCCGAGAAGAAGGCCAGGATCGAGGTCAACGATCCGCTGGAGGTCGACGGCTCCAAGGTGCACCTCATCGGCCACGGCTACGCCCCCGTCGTCACCGTCAGGGACGGCAGCGGCAAGACGGTCTACTCGGGCGCGGTCCCGCTGCTGCCGATGGACTCCAACGTCACCTCGTCCGGCGCGATCAAGGTGATGGACGGCTACCGGAACAAGGCCGGCGAGAAGGAGCAGCTGGGCTTCCAGGCGTTCTTCGTGCCGACGTTCGCGGGCGCGGGCAAGGGCACGATGCTCTCCCAGTACCCGGGTCTCGACTTCCCCGTCCTCGCGCTCAACGCGTACCACGGCAGCCTCGGTGTGGACGCGGGTCTGCCGCAGAACGTCTACCAGCTCGACAAGCGCAAGATGAAGGCGTTCAAGGACGGTCAGGGCGCCGACCTCAAGCAGCGGATGCTGCCGGGCGAGACCATGAAGCTGCCGGGCGGGGCTGGCTCGATCACGTTCGAGAAGGGCGTCAAGGAGTGGGCGACGTTCTCGATCTCGCAGCAGCCCGGCAACGTGCCCGCGCTGGCCGGTGCGATCGCCGCGATTGCGGGCCTCGCCGGGTCGCTGTTCATCCAGCGCCGCCGGATCTGGGTCCGGGCGGTACGGGGCCAGGACGGCGTCACCATCGTCGAGATGGCGGGACTCGGCCGCACGGAGTCCTCGAAGCTCCCCGAGGAACTGGCCGACCTGGCCGCAACCCTCCACGCACAGGCGCCGACGGCACCTGATCCCCACGAACCCGCAGATCCCGCAGAACCTGCCGAACCGGTCGAAGGAGCGCGCGCGTGAATCTCGCGGCCGCAACCAACGAGAACCTCGCCAACATCAGCAATGTGCTGATCTATTCGTCGATGGCCGTCTACACCTTGGCCTTCTTCGCCCACATCGCCGAGTGGGTCTTCGGCAGCCGCAGCAAGGTCGGCCGCACGGCCGCCGCGCTGACCGCCGACGGCGCCCCGGCGAAGGCCGCGCCGGCCCCGGCGGTGACGGTGCGCGCGGGCGGCTCCACCGCCGTGATCGACCACCCCAAGGTCGTCACCCGCTCAGCCGCCGGCACCCGCGACGTCCCGGACGGGCCGGGGGCCGCGGGCGGCACCGAGAAAGGCGACCTGTACGGGCGCGTCGCCGTGTCGCTCACCGTCCTCGCGTTCCTCGTCGAGGCGGGGGGCGTGCTGGCCCGCGCCCTGTCGGTGCAGCGGGCGCCCTGGGGCAACATGTACGAGTTCTCGATCACCTTCTCCACGGTGGTCGTCGGCGTGTACCTGGCGTTCCTGGCGGCGAAGAAGAACGTCCGCTGGGCCGGTCTGCCGCTGGTCACCACCGTCCTGCTGGACCTCGGCGTCGCCACCACCTGGCTCTACACCGACAGCGACCAGCTGGTCCCCGCGCTCGACTCGTACTGGCTGTGGATCCACGTCTCCACCGCGATCTTCTGCGGCGCGGTGTTCTACCTCGGCGCGGTCGGCACGCTGCTCTACCTCTTCCGCGACTCCTACGAGGCGAAGCTCGCCGCGGGCGGCAGGCCGGGCACCTTCGCCTCCTCCGTCCTGGAGCGCCTCCCGTCCGCCGCCTCGCTCGACAAGTTCGCGTACCGGGTGAACGCCGCCGTCTTCCCGCTGTGGACGTTCACGATCATCGCCGGCGCGATCTGGGCGGGCGACGCGTGGGGCCGCTACTGGGGCTGGGACCCCAAGGAGGTCTGGTCCTTCATCACCTGGGTCGCGTACGCCTGCTACCTGCACGCACGCGCGACGGCGGGCTGGAAGGGCCGCAAGGCCGCGTACCTGGCGCTGTTCGCGTTCACCTGCTGGCTGTGGAACTACTACGGCGTGAACATCGTCCTGACCGGCAAGCACTCGTACGCGGGCGTGTGAGGTTCCGGCCCCGCCCGTAGACTCGCAGGCGACGGCAAGGGAGGCGAGATGGCCACCGCACTGGACACCGCCGTGCTGGACGAGATGTTCGCCCTCATCGACGCCATGAACGTGCCCGCGGGGTACCGGGCGGAGATCATCGAGGGGGAGATCGTCCTGAACCCACAGCGCAAGGCCCACTCCACGATCATCCGGCTGTTCACCCGGTCTCTGGAGGACGCTCTCGGCCGCGACGCCAACATTCTGTGGGATGTCCGCATCGACTTCCCCGGCGCACTCAACGGCTTCGCCCCCGACGTGGCTCTGATCGCCGAGGGGGCGGGCGAGGACGAGCGGGGCAGGCACGGCTACCGCGATGTCCAGCTGGTTGTCGAGGTCGTCTCGGCGAGCAGCCGCCGCGACGACTACGACGCCAAACTGGCTGTCTATGCGGCGGCCGAGGTGCCGACCTATGTGATCGTCGACCCGAAGACGGGCTTCGCGCACGTCCACCACGCGCCCAAGGACGGGGCGTACGACGGTGCGCGCGCCGCCACGTACGCCTTCGGTACGCCCTTCACCCTTCCTGGCACGGACATCGCTGTCGATACGGCGGGCTGGCCCAGGGACTGACCGCTACGAGCCGGCCGGTGGGAGGCAGTCCTTGGCCGGGGGCTTTCCCTCGGGCCAGGCGACCTCGACGAACCGCTGGCTGCCGTCGCGGGCGAGTTCCACGATCGGGACCGCCTTGTTGTACGGGTTCCCGTGGTTGTCCAGGCAGATCCAGCCGCTCGCGCCCTCCACCTTCAGCGACCCCTTCACCTGCGGCCACTGGGTGACGACATCGCCGATCGCGGGCACCGGGGCGCCCTCCACCGTGGCCTCGCGGATCCCGTGCACGGCGGTGGCCATGGCGTCGTACGCGATGATCGCCTGCCCGTCCGTCAGCGAGGTCTCGCCGATCGGGCCCATGTCCCCTCCCGCCGCCCGTACCAGCAGATCGGTGAAGGTCCGGTACGCCGCCGGGGACCCGCCCGTCGCCGGGGCCTTCGGGCCGTTCCAGGCGTCGGGGTGTGCCAGCGAGGCGTACCGGACACCGACCTTCCGTGCCAGGGCCTTCTTGTCGAGCCGGGTGTCCGCGCCGAGGTAGGACCCCTCGTCGCCGGTGAGCACGGTGAACGCCCGGTCCTGGCAGCCGCGCCGGCCCAGGGCATTGACGAACTGCCGCAGCTGGGTGTGGCGTCCGGCGAAGAACACCGTGTCGGCGCGGGTGTCGCACAGCAGCAGGGTGATCTGCCGGAAGGTGTTGGCGGTGGCGCCCTCCTCGGTGGGGTCGGGCGGGGACGTGAAGAGCTGCGGCTCGTACGGCGCGTCCCGCAGCAGACCCGCGAAGGCCCGCCGCAGCGTGGACGTGTAGTGATCGCGCGGCCGGGTGTCCTGGACCAGTACCGCCTTCCTGGCGTCCACCTTGCCGAACTGGGCGATGGCGCGGGCCTCGTCGAGGTTGGTGGGGGAGACGCGTGCCAGGCCGGGGTAGGGGTCGCCGCCGGGCCCGTTGGCGATGTCGTCGGCGGTGATGGTGGTGCCGATCACCGGAATGCCGGCGCCGGTCAGCTCCTTGACGGCTGCCTTGGTCTCGGCGCTGCTGGTCGCGACGCCGGAGACGGCCCGCAGCCGCGCGGGGCCCTGCACCATGCCCTTGAGCATGCTCACCGTCGTACGCCAATGTGCGTTGCCCTTGCCGGTGTTGGCGAGCACCAGCCGGATTCCGGGCACCTGCTCGTTGGAGTCGTGATTGGCGGCGTACTGCTGCAGATAGGCGCCCTGCACCTCGTGCAGGATCTTGGTGCGCATCCCGCTGTCCGTGGAGGTGAGCGGCAGCATCACGGCCACCGTCGCGTACGTCCCGGCCTTCAGCCACCCGTTCTCCCGCGCGATGGCCGCGGCCACCTTGCTCAGCGCCTCGACCTCGAAGTCATAGCCGTCCCCCGAAACACCCACGCACTCCCCACCCTCCTCGGGCCGGGCGACGCCCTCGGCGCAGGACAGGTCGGGGTTGGCGATGCGGTAGCCGCCGTACCCCAGCCCCACCACCACCGCGAGCACCAGCAGCACCGTGAGCCCCTTGCGCAACGGCGTGAACCAGAAGAGTCCGCGTAACCAGTCCCTCATGACCCGCCTCCCGCGACCGTCAGGGGACGCCACTCGCGCACGGCCTGCGGCCAGGAGCGGGACGCCTGCCAGAGGACTTCGTTGCCTGAACTGTGCAGCTCCGACAGGAGCCCCAGCTCGTACCCCATCTTGTCGGTCACCTCGTCATCCGGAAGGGCCAACGGATCGCTGAGCTGCCACACGGCGAACAGCAGCCGCCGGATCCGGGCGTGCAGTACGGGGTCCCCGCCTCCCGCGGAACCCGTCCGCCCCAGCGCCACGGACCCCCGTACATCAGGGTCGTCGAAGTGCGGCGCGGACGCGATGAAGCGCAACTCGTCGAGCCAGACACGCGCATCGGATCCCGCGAACGTCTCCCGCAGATACGTCACCGCGCCCTCGGTCTCGCCGAGCGCCAGCTCATGGTGCAGCCGCTTCGGCCGGTCGCGGTCCCGGTAGAAGTCCCGGAGCGTCTCGTGCACGGCCCGCCACCGGGCGAAGTCGTCGTCCCCGTGCCGCAACCGGTGCAGCAGCAGCGTCCGCAGGAACACATCGCCCACCAACGCCCCGTCGCCCGAAGCCCAGTGCTCGTCGGCGAGCAGCGTCCGCACATCCCGTACGGCGGCCAGTCCCGTACGCCCGTCGTCGCCCGGCAGCCGGGACGCGGCCAGGGCCTCGGCGGACGGTACGTCGTGCGCGGGGGCGAGCACGGTGAGCCAGTCCAGCCGGGAGTCGGGCACCAACCGCCCGAGCAACTCCTCGGCCACCGCCCGCCCGTCGCGGTCCTCGCGCAAAGCGACCCGGGCGCCGAGCAGCGAGGCGGGGGTGAACCGGTCCGGGTGCTCGTCCTGCCCGGCGGCCCGGGCCAGCAGATCGACCCCCACGGGCCGCCCGCCCGTGAGCCGGTGCACACCCCGCGCCAGCCGCGGGCGGGTCAGCTGACGCGGATCGCTGCGGTCGAACACTCTGCGGACATGCTCCGCGTCGAGCGCCGTCAGCTCCACCGCCACGGCCCCCGATGCGACCTCGCGCCCCCGCTGCCACCCCAGCTCGTGCCGCACTTCCGGCAGGGTCCGGCGTGCGGCGTGACGCAGGGCGGGATGGTCGTACCCCCGCACAGCGGCGACCAGGACCACATGGTCGCGCTGTCCGTCCGCGCGATCCCGCAGCACGGGCTCGACGAGCCGCCGCCCGAGCGGCGCGTGCGCGTTGTCCAGCAGTACCACCGGCCGTCCGACGCGCCGCAGCCGTCCCATCCCCTGGTACGCGGCGTCCAGATCGGCCCGCAGCGCCCCCACCAGATGCCGCTCCGCCCGCACACGATGCTCGCTGCCCCGCCGGAAGTGCAGCGCCAGCAGCGTCAGCCCCCGCTTGGCCTGCCCGCCGGCCCCCGGGTATCCGCCGTACCACTCGGCACTGGCGCGCTGCCCCCGGTTGAACAGGTCGTTCAGCAGCGACTCGACGGTGGTCTCCACCACCACGTCGAGCCCAGGCACCCCCGAAGCCATCCCGGCGAACTTCGCCACGATTTTCGTCAGCCAGTTACGCGTCTGATTGCGCCACCGCGACCCGGGCTCCACCAGCAGCCCCAACCGCAGCCCCTGGGCCACGATGTTCTCGTCGTCGTGCGGCCGCCACCCCAGACTGGCCACAGCGAGCAACCCCGCGCCGAGCCGCGGGAAGGTAACTGCCCCCGCCCCGTGCACGGCGGGCGCAAGCTGCTCACCGAGCTCGGCGAGCGCCTCGGTGACGGGCGACTGGGACTCACCGAACTGCGCGCTTTCACAGTCGAGCAACGCGATCGGCGTGCGCTGCCGGTACCCCCGGTGCAGCTGCTTCAGTACGGCGGTCTTGCCCATCCCGCGCCCACCCACCAGCACCACCGCGGGCAGATCGTCCCGATGCTCGAAGGGCACCTTCTGGAATCCGTGGGCCGGCAGACCGACGAGCCGGGGCACGAGACCGTCCAGTATCGCCTCGCGGCCGAACAGCTCTCTGTCCACAGCACCCCCCGGCACTCCTGTCGCTACGTCAACTCAACCTTACGTTCCGTAAGTTGACGTGTGCACGGGTTTTCGAACAACGCGCCGGACAACCGGGCGTTGCCAGGAGGGGCGCGTCGGGGCGACGCCGGCGCCCGGGGAGACGAGCGCCGCCGGACATCTGGCGTTGCCGGGAGGGGACGCGGCGGGGTGCTCCCCGCAGGGCGTCGAGCGCAACCATCCCGCGGCATCGACGCCGGCGCCCGGGGAGACGAGCGCCGCCGGACAACTGGCGTTGCCGGGAGGGGACGCGGCGGGGTGCTCCCCGCAGGGCGTCGAACGCAACCACCCCGAACAACCCGACCTACCCGAACGTTCGACGCCCGAGGAGACGCCCCGGCGCGGCACCGACCCCAGCGCCCCGGCCAAGGACGCCGCCGCACGGCACGCCGCCGCACCGCACCGCACCTCACCCCTTGGGCGACCCGGAATCCTCCGGCCCGGACTCCTCCTCGCGCCGCTTGAGCTCTTCCTCCCGCCGCCGCAGATCCGCTTCCCGCTCCCGCAGCCCGGCCTCGTCCTTGATGGACTTCAGGAAATCCGGATTGTCGTCAGGCGCGACCCAAGAGCCCCCACGCCTGCGCCCCGACCCGGCCGAACCCGAACCCGCACCCGCTCCCGCTCCCGACACCCCACCGCCCGCGCCACGCGCCTTCCGCACCTTCCCCACCGCAAGCCACGCCACCGGCCCAATCAGCACTTCGCCGAACAGCAGCACGATGATCACCCACACCACCTTGGGCAGGTGGCGGACCTCGTCCTCCGGCGTGTTCAGGCAGTCGATGAAGGCGTAGATCCACAGCGCCAGAACCAGCAGGAACGGCAGATACCTGATCATGAAGAGGAGCCCCCAGAGCACGGACCGCGAGGGGCCGTGAACAGCCCCGGTGACGGGCCCAGGGTAGTGCGTACCGGATACTGGACCGCATGGCTTACGACGATCTTCGCTCCCTGCTCCGGGCGCTGGAGCGCGAGGGCGACCTCAAGCGCATCAAGGCCGAAGTCGATCCGTACCTGGAGGTCGGAGAGATCGTCGACCGGGTGAACAAGGCCGGTGGCCCCGCACTGCTCTTCGAGAACGTCAAGGGCTCGTCGATGCCCCTGGCGATGAACGTGTTCGGTACGGACCGCCGCCTCCTGAAGTCTCTCGGCCTGAAGTCGTACGACGACATCAGGGACAAGATCGGCGGCCTCCTCAAGCCCGAACTCCCGCAGGGCTTCGTCGGCGTACGCGAGGCCTTCGGCAAGCTCACCTCGATGGCGCACGTCCCGCCGAAGAAGATCAAGTCCGGCGCGGCGCCCGTCCAGGAGGTCGTCCTCACCGGCGAAGACGTGGACCTGGACAAGCTCCCGGCGCTCTTCACCTGGCCGGAGGACGGCGGCTCGTTCTTCAACCTGGGGCTGACGCACACCAAGGACCCGGAGACGGGCATCAGGAACCTCGGCCTGTACCGCCTCCAGCGCCATGACCGCCGCACCATCGGCATGCACTGGCAGATCCACAAGGACAGCCGCAACCACTACGCCGTCGCGGCCCGCCGCGGCGAGCGGCTCCCGGTGGCGATCGCCTTCGGCGCCCCACCGGCCGTGACGTACGCCTCCACCGCCCCGCTCCCCGGAGACATCGACGAGTACCTCTTCGCCGGTTTCCTGCAGGGCAGGCGCATCGAGATGGTCGACTGCAAAACCGTCCCGCTCCAGGTCCCGGCGCACGCCGAGGTGGTCCTCGAAGGCTGGCTGGAGCCGGGCAAGATGCTGCCCGAGGGGCCGTTCGGCGACCACACCGGTTTCTACACGCCCCAGGAGGACTTCCCGGCGCTGACGATCGACACGATCACGATGCGCGAGCGGCCCCTGCTCCAGTCGATCGTGGTCGGCCGCCCGCCGACGGAGGACGGTCCGCTGGGGAGGGCGACGGAGAGCTTCTTCCTTCCGCTCCTCAAGATCATCGTCCCGGACATCGTGGACTACCACCTGCCCGAGGCGGGCGGCTTCCACAACTGCGTCATCGTGGCGATCGACAAGAAGTACCCGAAGCACGCGCAGAAGGTGATGCACGCCATCTGGGGCGCGCACATGCTCTCGCTGGAGAAGCTGATCATCGTGGTCGACAAGGACTGCGACGTGCACAACTACCACGAGGTGGCCTGGCGGGCGCTCGGCAATGTCGACTACTCCCGCGACCTCACCGTGGTCGAGGGCCCGGTCGACCATCTCGACCACGCCTCGTACCAGCAGTTCTGGGGCGGCAAAGCCGGCATCGACGCGACGAAGAAGCTGCCCGAGGAGGGCTACACCCGGGACGGCGGCTGGCCGAACATGGTCGAGTCCGACCCGGGGACATCCGATCGGGTGACGCGCCGCTGGAAGGAATACGGACTGTGAGCGCCAGCGCGGCGACCTCCGTACCGCAACCCGGCAGGACCAGGGGCTTCCTGCGCCTGGTGATGATCGAGCACTCGGTCTTCGCGCTGCCCTTCGCCTACATCGCCGCGCTCACCGCGATGTTCCGGCTGGACGGGAACATCCACTGGGGCAAGCTGCTGCTGGTCACGATCGCCATGGTCGGCCTGCGTACGTTCGCGATGGCGTGCAACCGGATCATCGACCGCGAGCTGGACGCCCGCAACCCCCGCACCGCCGGCCGCGAGCTGGTCACCGGCGCGGTCTCGGTCAAGTCGGCCTGGGCGGGCGCCCTGATCGCCGTCGTGATCTTCCTCGGCGCTGCGGCGGCGCTGAACCCGCTGTGCCTGGCGCTGGCCCCGATCGCGGTGATCCCGATGGTGGTCTACCCGTACGGGAAGCGCTTCACGAACTTCCCGCACGCGATCCTCGGCTTCGCCCAGGCGATCGGCCCGGTCGGCGCGTGGCTCGCGATCACCGGCACGTGGTCGTGGGACGCGGTGATCCTCGGCCTGGCGGTCGGCATCTGGATCGGCGGCTTCGACCTGATCTTCGGCAGCCAGGACGTCCAGGCGGACCGCGCCGAGGGCGTGAAGTCCGTACCGGCACGCTTCGGCGTCCCGGCCGCGCTGTACGGCGCGCGGGGCTGCCACGCGGTGACGACCGTCCTCCTCGTCTGGTACGCGCTGGCCACCGGCGCGGGCGTGTTCTTCTGGACCGGTCTGGTGATCGTGACCGGGGCGTTCCTCTACGAGCACACGATCGTCAAGCCGCACGACCTGTCCCGCCTGAACCGGGCGTTCTTCTCGGTCAACGGCTTCATCGGCATCGCCTTGTTCGTCTGCGCGCTCCTGGACCTCCTGGTGCGCGGACTCACGATATGAACCGCACGCGGTACGAATCTCACACGAAGCTCACGACGTGAGCCGCACGGTATGAGCCCTCACCGCATGTAGGGCGGCGCGGCGGGCGCCGCGGGTATCACGGGCGTCCGCCGGCGGAAGGTGAACGCGGCGAGCACACCGCCGATGAGTCCGAAGAGGTGACCCTGCCAGCTGACGGCCGTGTCGGCCGGGAGCACGCCCCACAGGATCGAGCCGTAGACCGCGGCGACGACGAGGCCGATCACGACGTCGACCGCGTTGCGGTCGACGAACCCGCGGACCAGCAGGTAGCCGAAGAGGCCGAAGACGACGCCCGACGCGCCCGCCGTGTTGGAGTAGTCGGGGGCGGTCAGCCAGACGCCGAGGCCGCTGCCCAGCATGATCGTGAGGATGACGGCGCCGAACCGGCGTATCCCGCTGAAGGCGCCGAGAAAGCCGAGGATCAGCAGCGGGACGGTGTTGGAGGCGAGGTGGCCGAAGCCGTGGTGCATGAACGACATCGGCAGGACGTCCCGCAGCTCGTCGATGTCACGGGGGCTCAGCCCGTACGTGTCGAGGGCGCCCGTCGCCTGGTCCAGCGCCTCCAGGATCCACAGCAGGGCCACCCAGCCCAGCATCACCGCGGCGGCGGTCTTCGCCCGGTCTCCCCGGCTCTGCGGTGTGCTGTCCAGTGACATGGCGCCCCCTGACGCAAGTACGGCCGCGAGTAACGGCTCTGTTCGTGCAACGTCCGGGGCACCTGACTCCGTTCCGCCCCGAGCCGCCCGGATAGGCTCGGGCGCGTGGAGTCAGGACATGCACACAGTCAGCAGCCGTCGCCCCGGACGGCCCCCCAGCCCCAGCCGCGGCCGCGCGGGAGCCGGCCCCGGCGTCCCTGGGTCGTGGGCGTCTCCGGCGCGTCGGGAACGCCGTACGCCGCGGCCGTGCTGCGCGGGCTGCTGGACGCGGGCGAGAGCGTGGACCTGGTGGTCAGCCGGGCCTCGCGGCTGACGCTGCTCGACGAGACGGGCATCGCGTTCCGCGACGCGCACTGGCGGCAGGACCTGCGCAGCTGGCTCGCGCGCGGCGCGGACGGTAAGCCGGACACCTTCGTGCCCGACGTGAGCGACGTACGGTACTGGGCGGCGGGGGACCTGGCGGCCGGGCCGTCGTCGGGTTCGTACCCCGCCAAGGGGATGTTGATCGTTCCGGCGTCGACGGCGAGCGTGGCCGGCGTGGCGCTGGGCCTGTCGAAGGATCTGTTGCAGCGGGTGGCGAGCGTGACGCTCAAGGAGCGCCGGCCGCTCGTGGTCGCGGTGCGCGAGACGCCGCTGAGTGGTCAGACGCTGCGGCACATGGTGGCGCTGGACGAGGCGGGCGCCGTGGTGCTGCCCGCCTCTCCGGCGTTCTACGCGGGGGCGACGCACATCCAGGATCTGGTGGACTTCGTCGCCGGGCGGGTGCTGGACGCGGCGCGGGTGCCGCACAGCCTGTACCGCCGCTGGGAGGGAGAGCTGGGTGGCTCCCGCAGGGACGAGGGCTAGTGGCCGGGAGGGGCTAGCGCTTCTTCGCGTGCTTCGTGCGCAGGGTGCGGGTCTTGTCCACGCGGTGTGCGGCGGCGGGCTGGTGGGCACGCGAGCGGTTGGCCAGCTCCTGCAGCGAGCGCATGTGGGCGTAGGCCATCTCGATCGTGTACACGGTGAGGATCACTCCTGAAGGATCGTTTGTGAATTTTTGAAAGATTTGCAGGGAGTCGACCCTGCACGCCTTAGATTCTATACGTAAACTTGCGGTATCGCTGAACAATGGAAGGCTTCAGGCATATGGACGCCGTGGACAGGCAGCTCATCCAGGCCCTCAGGGAGAACGGCAGGGCCTCCTACGCCGAACTCGGCCGGCTCGTCGGGCTCTCCGGTCCGAGCGTGACCGATCGCATCAACCGTCTTGAGGCGGCCGGCGTGATCACCGGCTACCGCGCGACCGTCGACTCCAAGTCGCTCGGCCTCGGCGTCACCGCCCTGATCGGCATCTCGCTCTCCGACGCCGCCGACCACGAGGACGTCGCGCGCCGGCTGCGTGATCTCGCCGAGATCGAGGACTGCTGGTTCATCGCCGGCGACGACTCGTACATGCTCAAGGTCAGGGCGGGCGACGTGGACGATCTGGAGAAGACGATCCGCCGGCTGTCCGGAACCCGGGGCGTCTCGCGCACCCGTACCACGATCATCCTCTCCACGAAGTGGGAGAACCGGGTCGGGGATCTGCCCGAAGAAGGCTAGGCGTACCGTGGTCGGAGCCTGTTTTGCCTAGACATGTGGAGGCGGCCGTGGACGCGGGACTCAAGCGCGAGCTGGAGCAGAAGGTGCGGGCGGGTGAGCGGCTGACCCGCGAGGACGGCATCGCTCTGTACGCGTCCGACGACCTGGCCTGGCTGGGCGGGCTCGCCCACGAGGTGCGTACGCGCAAGAACGGCGACGTCGTCCACTTCAACGTCAACCGTCACCTCAACATGACGAACGTGTGCACCGCGTCGTGCGCGTACTGCTCGTTCCAGCGCAAGCCGGGCGAGAAGGACGCGTACACGATGCGCATCGAGGAAGCCGTCAAGCTCGCCAAGGCGATGGAGAACGACAACCTCACCGAGCTGCACATCGTCAACGGGCTCCACCCCAACCTGCCGTGGCGCTACTACCCGCGCTCCCTCAGCGAGCTCAAGAAGGCACTGCCGAACGTCTCGCTGAAGGCCTTCACGGCCACCGAGATCCATCACTTCGAGACGATCTCGGGCATGTCCGCATCGGACATCCTCGACGAGCTGATCGAGGCGGGTCTGGAGTCGCTGACAGGTGGCGGCGCGGAGATCTTCGACTGGGAGATCCGCCAGCACATCGTCGACCACCGCACCCACTGGGAGGACTGGTCGCGCATCCACCGCCTCGCGCACGAGAAGGGACTGAAGACCCCGTCGACGATGCTGTACGGGCACATCGAGGAGCCGCGCCACCGCGTGGACCACGTGCTGCGGCTGCGTGAGCTCCAGGACGAGACCGGCGGTTTCCAGGTCTTCATCCCGCTGCGCTACCAGCACGACTTCGAGGACATGAAGGACGGCAAGATCCGCAACCGTCTCCAGGCGCGGACGACGATGGCGAGCGGCGCCGACGTGCTGAAGACCTTCGCGGTCTCCCGGCTGCTCTTCGACAACGTTCCGCACGTCAAGGTCTTCTGGGTCATGCACGGCGTGCAGACCTCGCAGCTCGCGCTCCAGCACGGTGCGGACGACATGGACGGCTCGGTCGTCGAGTACAAGATCACGCACGACGCGGACAACTACGGCACGCCGAACAAGCTCGGCCGGGAGGACCTGCTGGAGCTGATCCGCGACGCGGGCTTCCGCCCGGTGGAGCGCAACACCCGGTACGAGATCATCCGCGAGTACCCGGGCCCGGACGCGGACCGCCGCGAGGCGCCGCAGGCGATGCGGATCTGACCCGCCCCTCATGTCTCTGACGTTCGAACTCGACCCGCCGGTCGACCGCACCCTGACCGACGGCATCGCCCTGCTGTGGACCGACGTGTCCAACGCCGGCGGCGCCGTCGGCTTCGTGCCGCCGGTGACGCCCGGCGACGTACGGCCGGAACTGCTCAAGCGCCTCGCGGCGATCGCCGAGGGGCGGATGCGGCTCCTGGTGGGCTACGACGCCGAGGGAGCGGTCGCCGCGACCGCGTTCCTCGCGTACAACTCGCACCGGCTGATGACCCACTGGCTCTGGCTCTACTCGGTGATGGTCCACCCCCGCCACCAGGGCAAGGGCTACGGGCGCGACCTGATGGCCGCGGCGGCCGACGGGGCGCGGGCCTCGGACGGCATCGAGGCGATACGGCTCACCTGCCGCGGCGGCACCGGCGCCGACCGCTTCTACGAACGCTGCGGCTACAAGGAGGTCGGCCGGGTGCCCGGCGCGATCCGGGTCGGCCCTGGCGACGACCGCGACGACGTCATCATGCTGCTGCCGCTTCACCTGCTTGCGATCAAGCCCTGACCAGGGCGGAAACCGTTGACTGCGGGGGCCGCGACGGCGTGTCGGACCCCTGTGCTTGACTGGTGGTGACCCTTTAGGTTGCCGCTGAGAAGAAGGTCCCCCTGTGAGCACCAAGCACGCGGCGCTTCGCTACACCGCGCGGCGCCTGAGTATTTTCGTCAGCTGCTTCTTCGCTGTCTGGGGCCTGGTCCACTTCGGCGTCCTCCCGGCGGGCCTCGGCAACTCGAATCTGCTCTGGGTGCTCATGCTCGCCATCGTCGTCTCCGCGCCGCTCAGCTTCGTCCTGCTGCGCAAGGACCGTGACGCGATGTCCGAGCGGATCGTCGAGCGCGTGGACCACGCGAAGACCCGGCTCGACTCGAACCGCAGCCAGGAGGACGGCCTGGTCCGATAAGGGCCGCGTAAGGTACGTCACACTTCACCCGCTCCCTCGCCACCCCGGCTCCCGACACCCGTCGCGGACTGGGGTGTTCGCGTATTCCCGGCGGTTCACGGCGGGATCGGACCCAAAGAAGACCTTTGATGTTCTCAAAGTACAAGTGTTAACGTGTTCTGCATGAAGACAGCAGCCGCGCACTCCACTGGCATGAGCGTCCCGCTCGTGGCGCGCCTGCACGTCGATCTCTGCCGCTGCATGTCCGCGGCCTGTCGCCGCCACATCTGACATCTGAAGCGACATCACGCAGCGGCGAAGCCCCCAGCTCTTGCACCACGCGCAGTAAGCGCAGTACGCGCAGCTCAAGGCCGCCGCACCCCCGTCCCGTATCCCCGTACGCCCGTACGCCATCAACGGAGTGTGTCCGTGTCCGCGAACTCCGCGACCGCGCCCGACAGTGCGCCCCAGAAGCAGAAGCCCCGCTTCCGGATATCCGACAAGTTCCCGTTCTGGGCCCAGATCATCGCGGGCCTCGTGCTGGGTGTCCTGCTCGGCTGGCTCGCCCGCAGCCAGGACATCAGCTGGCTCAAGGCCACCCTTGAGCAGGTCGGCGACATCTTCATCCAGCTGCTGAAGCTGGCCGTCGCACCGCTCGTCTTCTTCGCGATCCTGGTCTCGATCACCAACCTGCGCAAGGTCAACAACGCCGCCAGGCTCGCCTCCCGCACCCTGCTCTGGTTCATGATCACGTCGCTGATCGCGGTCGCCATCGGCCTCGCCATCGGCCTGCTCACCAACCCGGGCGCGGGCACCGGCCTCACCCCGAAGGACGGCAAGAAGCCCGAGGGCTCCGGCACCTGGATCGACTTCCTGACCGGCATCGTGCCGACCGACGTCATCACGCCGTTCACCGAGCTGAACGTGCTCCAGATCGTCTTCATGGCCGCCGTCGCCGGTATCGCCGCGCTCCAGCTCGGTGAGAAGGCCGAGCCGATCCTCAAGCTCAGCAACTCCGTTCTGGAACTGCTCCAGAAGGCCCTGTGGTGGGTCATCCGCCTCGCCCCGATCGGCACCGTCGGCCTCATCGGCTTCGCCATCGCCGACTACGGCTGGGACCTGATCAGCAAGTACGCGACGTTCACCGCGGACGTCTACATCGGCTGCGCCCTGGTGCTGTTCGGCGTCTACCCGCTGCTGCTCGCCACGGTCGCCAAGGTCAACCCCGTCCAGTTCTTCAAGGGCGCCTGGCCGGCCATCCAGCTCGCCTTCGTCTCCCGCTCCTCCGTCGGCACCATGCCGGTCACCCAGCGGGTCACCGAGCGCCTCGGTGTGCCGAAGGAGTACGCGTCCTTCGCCGTGCCGTTCGGCGCCACGACCAAGATGGACGGCTGCGCCGCGATCTACCCGGCGCTCGCCGCGATCTTCATCGCGCAGATCTTCGACGTACAGCTGGGCATCCAGGACTACCTGCTGATCGCCTTCGTGTCGGTCGTCGGCTCGGCGGCCACCGCCGGCCTGACGGGCGCGACGGTCATGCTGACGCTGACCCTGTCCACCCTCGGTCTCCCGCTGGAGGGCGTCGGCCTGCTGCTGGCGATCGACCCGATCCTGGACATGATGCGCACGGCTACGAACGTCGCGGGCCAGGCGCTCATCCCGGTGATCGTCGCCTCCCGCGAGAAGATCCTCGACCACGACGCGTACAACTCGGCCTCGGCTTCCCCGATCGACGAGTACGACGCCCCCGAGGCGCGTGTCGAGCAGAAGGACGCGATTCCGGTCGCCGCGTAACCGTCAACCGTGTCCGTGAATCCGTGAATCCGTGAACCTGTCTCGTCGAAGTGCCCCCGAACGCTATGCGTCCGGGGGCACTTGCCGTCGTGGTCGTGGCGGGCATCGTAGGCTTACTTGCCGGTAAGCGCTCGGTGGCGCGCGATGGCGCTGGGTGGAGGGATCTGGGTGGTGGGTGCTGGGAAGGGCAAGCGGATGCCGCGTGCCGTGCGCGAGCGGCAGATGATGGACGCCGCGGTGCAGACCTTCGGGCAGCGGGGCTACCGTGCCGCGTCGATGGACGAGATCTCCGAACTGGCCGGGGTCTCCAAGCCCCTCGTCTACCTCTACCTCAATTCCAAGGAAGAGCTGTTCACCGCCTGCATCCGGCGCGAGGCCGGGGCGCTCGTCGCTGCGGTACGGGCCGGGATCGAGCCCGGTGTTCCGGCCGACCGCCAGCTGTGGGACGGGCTGCGGGCGTTCTTCACGCATGTCGCGCAGCACCCGGACGGATGGGCGGTGCTGCACCACCAGGCCCGTACGCACGGCGAGCCGTTCGCCGCCGAGGTCGCCGCGATGCGTGAGGGCCTCGTCGCGTTCGTGACCCACCTGATCGGGGCCGCCGCACGCGAGGCGGACTGCGACTCCGAACTCGCCGACCAGGAGGTGTCCGGTCTCGCCCACGCGCTGGTCGGAGCCGCCGAGTCGCTGGCCGGGTGGGGGAACGGCACGCCTGGCGTCTCGGCGAAGGAGACGGCGGCGACGCTGATGAACTTCGCGTGGGCGGGCCTGGAGAACCTCATGGGCGGGCGGCGCTGGGCACCCTCGCCCTCACGCTCGCCCTCATCGGCACCCTCACGTCGGCTGTGACGGCGTGGGGTCGGCCCGTACGCCGCCCCTGAGGTGGACGCGGCCGTCCTCGCCGCGCAGCTCGAAGTCGTCGCCGGCGGCCGTGCGGGTGGCCGCGTAGGTGACGGTCGCGGGGAGCAGCACCGGCGCCCTGAAGTCGGTCCGTACGTACGCCGCGTCGGCGGGCCGCAGCTCGGCGACGCAGCGGGCGAAGGTCCACATGCCGTGGGCGACGGTGCGGGGGAAGCCGAACGGCTTCGCCGTCAGCGGGTGCAGGTGGATGGGATTGAGGTCGCCGGACGCGAGGCCGTAGCGGCGGCCCAGGTTGCCCGACAGGTCCCAGGTGGCGACGGCGGGCAGCGGGGCCGCGGGTTCGGCGGGGCTGGTGCGGGGCGCGTCGGTGCCGGTGAGGCCGGTGAGGCCGGTGAGGCCGGTGTGGGCGGGGTGGCCGGCGTGGCCCGTGTCGGTGCGGTGCCGGGCCAGGTACGTACTGCGCGACTCCCAGACCACGGGGCCCTCCAACCGCGCCTGGGTGACCATAGTGACCTCGGTCCCGCGCCGGTGCGGGCTCAGCTTCTCGGCGTACACCGTCAGTTCGGGCCGGTCGTCCGGGTACAGCGCGCGGTGGCGGGTGATCGTGATGCTCGTGTGCACCAGCCCGGTCAGCGGCAGCGGGAACGCGCGGCGCGCCATGACGCGCAGCGCCAGCGGGAAGGCGAGCACGTGCGGATACGTGAGGGGGAGCGGCGCCGTGCCGGAGAAGCCGCAGACGCGGGCGTACGCCGCGAGGTGTCCGTGGTCGATCCGTACGCCGGGCCGGGTCAGGCGGGTCGCGGGGAGCGGCGCGTCGGCCGAGATGCTCCGCCTGCGGGCGAAGGCGAAAGGAAGAGTGTCATCGGCCATGGTCCCGGGCCCCCTACGGCATCGTAACCTTACTTCTCAGTAAGGTTACTGAAGGGTCAGCTCCTGGTCGAGATGCCCGACCGGCGGAGAAGGCCCGCAACCGGACCCGCCCCGGTGCGGGTGGACGGGTCGCGGGCGTACGAACCGGCCGACGTCTCAGCAGTTGCCCCGCGTCGCCTTCCCCGCGAGCCGGTCGTCGAGCCAGTCCATCGCCGGCGGCGCACCCACGGTCACTCCGCCGACGTGACTGAGCAGCGGGTGCGGGCGCCACTGCACCTTCACGCCTCTACCGCACCAGTCGGCGCGCAGCTTCTTGCCGACGGAGTAGGGGATCAGCTCGTCGAGGCCGCCGTGGTAGAGGTAGACCGGGTGGTCGGGGGCGCGCGTGCCGACGTTCGATTCGCCCAGCCGCCGCTTCCAGTCGGGCTGTCGCAGGGGGTTCTTGACGGTGACGTCGGAGATGCGCTGGAAGAGCCCTGCGACGGTGTCGACGGCGACGCAGTTCCTCTTCATGAAGTCGACGTACGTGCGGCCCTTGGCGTTGAGGTACGTGTCGAGCTGCAGCTCGGGAAACGCCGTCTGCTGTCCGATGGCGGCCATGAGGATGAGCCCGGCCCCGATGTTGCCGTCGTTGAAGTCGGCGACCTTGAGCAGGTCGGCGGCCACGCCGCCGGTCGCCGTGCCCTTGACCGCCAACTCGGGGGCGTACGACGCGTGCAGCTCGGCGGCCCAGCTGGAGGCCTGGCCGCCCTGCGAGTACCCCATGAGCCCGACGGGCGACGCGTCGCTCAGTCCGGCCCGGCCGGCTTCCGGATGGCGGAGGGCGGCCCGGGCGGCGTCGAGGACGGCCTGGCCCTCGGCGCGCCCGACGGTGTACGTGTGGTCACCCGGGGTCCCGAGGCCTTCGTAGTCCGTCACGGCGACGGCCCAACCGCGCATGAGCGCCTGGTGAATGAGGTCGCCCTCGGCGGTGGTGCCCCTGGGGAACCCGGCGCTCGGCGCGCAGTCGTCGGCGAGCCCGACGGTCCCGACGGCGTACGAGACGAGCGGCCGCGGCCCCGTCCGGCCGTCGGTGGGCACGATGACGGTGCCGGACACGACGTTGGGCTCGCCCTTGGCGGTGGTGGAACGGTAGGTGATGTGCCAGGCCTCGGTGCCGGTGGGCCGGCCGGGCATGGCCCGGAAGGACGTCGGCACGGAGCTGACGATGTCACCGGGCGCGCCGACGGGGGCGGCAGCGGGCGGCGCTGCCGGGCCGAGACCCTGCCCTGTCGCCGAGGGGCCGGCGGCACCGGTGACGGCGAGCGCGGCGAGGGCTGCGAGGGGGGCCGCGACTCTGTTCCGGCTCAGGCTCCGGTTCCGCTTCCGGTTCTGAATGTGACTCGTACTGATACGGCTCATACGACTCTCCCAACGTTGCGACGGAGCTGGGGTCGTCGGCCGAGGCGGTAGTGACTGACCGGTAGGTACGGAACTGATCGGGAATCCCGGTTTCGCTGACCCCGGATATCAACGACGCAGCCGGGAGTCAGGACGCGGGCGAGGTGATCCTTTCGGCGCAGCCCGCCGTACGCGCAAAGGCAGGAGCCCCGTTCCCTGCGGGGACGGGGCTCCTTGGGTACTGCTACTTCCGACCGCGATCCGGTCGGCCCGGGCGCAACTAGGCCGGGATGACGTTCTCCGCCTGCGGGCCCTTCGGGCCCTGCGTGACGTCGAAGTTCACGACCTGGTTCTCCTCAAGCGAGCGGAAACCAGACGCGTTGATCGCGGAGTAGTGGACGAAGACATCCGGGCCGCCGCCGTCCTGGGCGATGAAGCCGAAGCCCTTTTCAGCGTTGAACCACTTCACGGTTCCGGTAGCCATAAAGCCCTCCTTGGGCCAAAGGGTTGCCCTGCTCCAGAACCTGCAAGAAGTCTGAAAACTACAAAAGCCTGCGGCGTCACATTCTCCGCAGGCTCTGTACTGCAAGGGAAACCAAACTGCAACTTGCGGCGAGCGTAGCACGCACCTTCCGGGGAGCGGTAGAGGGAAAGATCACGTCACCCGGAAGTTTGACGAATGCCTGACGGGAGCCTTGTGGGGGCCTTTTGGAGGTCACCTGGAGGTCACCTTGAAGCCTCGGCAGGAGACGCCCGCAGGGTGCCGCCAGGTCGCCGGGATGCAGCCAGGATCGAGCCAGGACGGAGCCCCAGGGCGGAGCCGGGACGGAGGCGGGACGGAGGCGGGACGGAGGCGGGCAGGAGCCGGGCGGACGGCCCGAGCAGCCCCCCCCCAGCCCACCCCGCGCTCCCGCCGCCCCCGCCGTCGGGCTGCCCGTCCCGCAGGGTCTAGCCTCGCGATGTGGACAATTCAACTGCTGCCGACCACCGTCGCAGCCGGCCACGTGTCGGCCACATCCAGTTCCTGAACTGCCTGCCCCTTTACTGGGGGCTGGCCCGTACCGGAGCGCTTCTCGACTTCGAGCTGTCCAAGGACACCCCTGAGCGGCTCAGCGAGCAACTGGTGCGCGGCGATCTCGACATCGCGCCCGTCACCCTCGTGGAGTTCCTGCGCCACGCCGACGAACTCGTCGCCTTCCCCGACCTCGCCGTCGGCTGCGACGGCCCCGTCATGTCGTGCGTGATCGTTTCCCAGGTGCCGCTGGAGCGGCTCGACAAGGCCCGGGTCGCGCTCGGTTCGACCTCGCGTACGTCGGTGCGCCTCGCGGAGCTGCTGCTCGCCGAGCAGTACGGCGTACAGCCCGACTACTACACGTGTCCGCCGGACCTCGGCCTGATGATGCGGGAGGCGGACGCGGCCGTACTCATCGGCGACGCGGCGCTGCGAGCGGCCCTGCACGACGCGCCCCGGCTCGGTCTTGAGGTCCACGACCTCGGCGCGATGTGGAAGGAGTGGACGGGGCTGCCGTTCGTCTTCGCGGTGTGGGCGGCGCGCAGGGACTACCTGGCGCGCGAGCCGGACGTGGTGAAGAAGGTCCACGAGGCGTTCCTGGCCTCCCGCGACCTGTCCCTGGAGGAGGTCGGGCAGGTCGCCGAACAGGCCGCCCGCTGGGAGGCCTTCGACGCGGAGCTGCTGGAGCGCTACTTCACGACGCTGGACTTCCGCTTCGGTCCCGACCAGCTGGCGGGTGTACGGGAGTTCGCCCGCCGCACCGGCCCGACGACCGGCTATCCGGCGGACGTCACGGTCGAACTCCTCGGCTGAACCCCGGTCACACCCGGACGAGGTGCACGCCGCCGCCGCAGAGTTTGCGCATGTCTTCGGTGTCCGAGGTCAGCATGGCGACCGGGCCCTGCTGGCGGAGGGCGGCCTCGGCGACCATTGCGTCGATGGCGTACTTGTGGCCGTGCAGGTTCGCGTCCCTGAGGAGTTTGGCGGCGGCGCGGGATGCCTGCTCAGTGAGCGGTTCGATCTTGATGCCGGAGAGCAACCAGTTCAGTCGCGCCATGTCCGCCCTGGCGTGAGTGACCTCGATGATGGTGGCCGCACTGATCGCCAGATCGGCACCCAGTTCCTGGAGCCGCAAGATCTGGGCGGATACCTTGCGGTCGCGGGAAACCCATCCCGACAGACCCTCACTGTCGAGGACGACGGTGGAGAAATGCATGGTCATGCCGTCTCCGCCTGGGCGGTGTCCTTCGACTCGGACGTGCCGAAAATCTCCGCGTCGGCCTGCGCCAGCTCCTCTACGGTGAACGCGCCGTACTCCTCCTGATAGCGCGCCAATTCCTGTGCGACGAACTCCCGCCGGAGCTGCCGGGCGACGGCATCCGCGACGTACCCCGAGACGTTGTCCGTGATCTGCTTGAGCGCTTCGACCTGCTTGGCAGGGAGCGTGATGGTGACGCGTGCTGTGTCGGCCATGCGGCGAGCGTACTGCGATGCACTCCTACCCGCCAACGCCGCGTCAACCGGGCGCCCGAAGGTCACCCGACCCGCTGGCGTAGGCTGAATCAGTCCGTCCAGACCCCCGCCGAAAGGTACAACCCGGTGACCGAGAACGCCGACAGGCAGTCCGTCCTCGACCGTGCCGCGGAGGGTGGGCGGATCACCCCCGAGGAAGCGCTCGACCTCTACCGCCACGCTCCGCTGCACGCGCTGGGCCAGGCCGCGGACGCAGTGCGCCGTCGCCGGTACGCCGGGACCGAGCACATCGCGACGTACATCATCGAGCGCAACATCAACTACACGAACTCGTGCGTCACCGCGTGCAAGTTCTGTGCCTTCTACGCCGCGCCCAAGAGTGACAAGGTGTGGACTCGCGACCTCGACGACATCCTGCGCCGCTGCGCGGAGACCGTGGAGCTCGGCGGCACGCAGATCATGTTCCAGGGCGGGCACCACCCGGACTACGGCGTGGAGTACTACGAGGAGCACTTCGCGGCGATCAAGGCCGCGTACCCCCAGCTGGTGATCCACTCGCTGGGCGCCTCCGAGGTCGAGCACATGGCCCGGATCTCCGGCGTCAGTGCCGAGGACGCGATCCGCCGCATCCACGCCGCCGGCCTCGACTCCTTCGCGGGCGCCGGTGCCGAGCTGCTGCCCGAGCGGCCGCGCAAGGCCATCGCGCCGCTCAAGGAGTCCGGCGAGCGCTGGCTGGAGATCATGGAGCTGGCGCACCGGATCGGCGTCGAGTCGACGTCGACGATGCTCATGGGTACGGGCGAGACCAACGCCGAGCGCATCGAGCACCTGCGCATGATCCGCGACGTGCAGGACCGGACGGGCGGCTTCCGGGCCTTCATCCCGTACACCTACCAGCCGCAGAACAACGCGCTGAAGGGGCAGACGCAGGCCACGCTCTTCGAGTACCTGCGGCTCATCGCCATCGCGCGGCTCTTCCTCGACAACGTCGCGCACATCCAGGGCTCCTGGCTGACGACCGGCAAGGAGGTCGGCCAGCTGTCGCTGCACTACGGCGCGGACGACCTCGGCTCGATCATGCTGGAGGAGAACGTCGTGTCCTCGGCCGGCGCCAAGCACCGGTCGAACCGGATGGAGATCATCGACCTCATCCGCAGGTCGGGGCGGGTGCCCGCGCAGCGCACCACGACGTACGAGCACATCGTGGTGCACGACGACCCGGCGAACGACCCGGTCGACGACCACGCCGTCTCGCACCTCTCGTCGACGGCCATCGAGGGCGGCACCGCGCACCCCGAGCTGAAGATCCTCAGCGCGAGCTAGTGCTGACCCTTCACCGGCCGCTCGGCGGCGTCGTCCGGGTGCCCGGCGGGCGCCCCGACGCCGGGCACGCCGTCGTCGTGGACGGGCGGCGCCTCGCCGCGATCGGGCCGTACGAGGAGTTGTACGCGGAGCTGTACGCCGCCCACGGCGACCGGGTACGCGTCCGCGAGTGGGCCGGTGTGCTGACGCCGGGCCGCTGCGAGCCCGACGCCGTCGCGCTGCTCGAAGCAGCCTACTGGCCCGACCCCCGCGAGGCCGACGCCCTCGGCACCGAGCCGCTGGCCGGCCCCGCCCTCGACGCGCTCGGCATGACGCCCGCCCGATGGGGCGCGAGTGCCCGGCGCGGGGTGCAGCGGCTGCTGGCGTGCGGCACGACCGTGCTCGCCGGGCCGTTCGCCCGGCCCGAGGTGCGTGCGGCGGTCGAGCGGTCCGGCATCCGCCAGTACGCGGGGGCGCGGGAGCCGCGCCGGGCCCTCGCCACCGATTCCGGGGCCGACGGGGCCGCTGACTTCGCCGTGTTCGCGGACGACGGGCGGTGTCTGGTCACGGTCCTGGACGGGCGGCTGGTCTTCCGCGGCCGGGTGTGACCCGTCGGGCCGCGCCGGCCGCCTCGGTACGTACTGCTTGAATACGGAGCATGACCCGCGCATCCCTGGACAAGCAGCCGCATGAAGTCGCCTCGATGTTCGACCGCGTCGCCGCGAACTACGACGTCACCAACGACGTGATCTCGCTCGGGCAGAGCAGGCTCTGGCGCAAGGCCGTCGCCGCCGCCGTGGACGCCCGGCCGGGCCAGAAGGTGCTCGACCTGGCCGCCGGTACGGCGACCTCGTCGATGCCGTTCGCCGCGACCGGGGCGTTCGTCGTGCCGTGCGACTTCTCGCTCGGCATGCTCAAGGAGGGCAAGAAGCGCCACGCGTACCTGCCCTTCACGGCGGGCGACGCGACGAAACTGCCCTTCAGGGACGGGACCTTCGACGCCGTCACGATCTCCTTCGGACTGCGCAACGTGCAGGACACCGACCAGGCGCTGCGCGAGCTGTACCGGGTGACGAAACCGGGTGGGCGGGTCGTGATCTGCGAGTTCTCGCAGCCGACGTGGACGCCGTTCCGGACGGTCTACCTGGAGTACCTGATGAAGGCGCTCCCGCCGGTCGCGCGGGTCGTCTCGTCCAACCCCGAGGCGTACGTCTATCTCGCCGAGTCGGTCCGCGAGTGGCCGGACCAGCCCGCCCTGGCAGCCAGGCTCCAGAAGGCGGGCTGGGCGAACGTCGCCTGGCGGAACCTGACAGGCGGGGTCGTCGCGCTGCACCGCGGCACCAAGCCCCAGTAGGAAGGGCGGGCGTCGTGGACTACCAGGCGGTCCTGGAGCGGGTCGCGGCGGAGGTCGCACCGCAGCTCGGCAGCGGGCGCCCCGCCGAGTACATCCCGGCGCTGGCGGCGGTGGACCCGTACCGCTTCGGCATGGCCATCGCGGACGTGGACGGCAAGGTGTACGGGGTTGGGGACTGGCGGCGTCCCTTCTCCACCCAGTCCATCACCAAGGTCTTCACGCTCGCCCTGGTGCTCGCGGCGGGCGCCGACGACCTGTGGGCCCACGTCGGCCGCGAGCCGTCCGGCAACCCGTTCAACTCCCTGGTCCAGCTGGAGTACGAGAACGGCATCCCGCGCAACCCGTTCATCAACGCGGGCGCGCTCGTCGTCACCGACCGCCTCCAGACGCTGACCGGCGACGCGAGCAGTGAACTGCTGGAGTTCCTGCGGGAGGAGAGCGGCAACCCGGAGCTGACCTTCGACCAGGAGGTCGCCGACTCGGAGACGGCGCACGGTGACCGCAACGCGGCGCTGGCGCACTTCATGGCGTCGTACGGCAACATCACCAATCCCGTCCCGACTCTCCTCGACCACTACTTCTGGCAGTGCGCGATCGAGATGAGCTGCGCCGACCTGGCCCTGGCGGCGCGCTTCCTGGCCCGCCACGGGCTGCGCGCCGACGGCTCGCGGCTGCTGACGCGCAGCGAGGCGAAGCAGATCAACGCAGTGATGCTGACGTGCGGGACGTACGACGCGGCCGGCGAATTCGCCCACCGGGTCGGGCTGCCGGGCAAGAGCGGGGTGGGCGGCGGAATCGTGGCGGTGGTGCCGGGGCGGTGCACGCTGTGCGTGTGGAGTCCGGGGCTGGACGCGCGGGGCAACTCGGTCGCGGGTGTGGCGGCCCTGGACCACTTCACCACCCTGACGGGCCTCTCGGTCTTCTGACCCGCGCGCGGTCTGTGCGGCTGCGGGTGGCGGGGCGGGGGCCGCGCTCTGCACGGGGCTCCGCCCCGGACCGTCCCCAAACGCCGGACGGGCTGGGTTTGCCCCGTTGGCTCGCTTGCGCCGGACGGGCTGAAGGTGCCCGGGGGCCCCGGCCCGGAACGGGGCGCTGTTGACCCCGCTTCGCCTTTCGCTGTGGCGGGAGGGGACGTGTCAGGTCGCTCCCCGCAGGGTGTCGAACACAGTCCTGGCTTTGCGAACCGGTTTGGCCGCACGTTCGGCACCCGAGGAGACGGCCCGGCGCGGCCCCGACCCCCGTGCGGGGGCCTTGCCCCACCCCGCCCTTCCCGTACCGCGGCTCCGCCCCTGCCCCGGGCCTCAAACGCCGGACGGCCCGAATTCGCCCGAAGCCCCGTTTTCCCGAACCGAGTTGACGGGAACCTCCCTGGCGGGAAGATGAGTCAGTTCAGACGAAACCGGCCTTCACGCCCAGTTCACCCCGCGCCCCACGGAGCCCCCATGCCGTCGCACTGCCCGAATTGCGCAACCCCGGCACCCGACGACGCCCGCTACTGCATGCGGTGCGGGTACGAACGGCCGGAGCCGGAGTACGTCCCGCCCACGCCCGACGCCGTACCGCTGGACGCGATGGAGACGTCCACCGCGCCCGCACGCCCGCCGCAGCCCACCGCGCACCCCCCGACGTACGCCCCGGTGCATCCTCCCGCCGGACCCGCCGGACCCGCCGGACCCGCCGGACCCGCCGGACCCGCCGTACCTGGAGGTCCCGCCTCCGCACCCCGGAACCGGCGGCCCGTCCTCCTCTGGGCCGGCACCCTCGCCGCAGCCGTCGTCATCGGCGGCGGCGCCACCGCCGGCGTGCTGCTGCTCAAGGACGACGGCGACGAAGCCACCACCAGCCGGACGCAGGACGACAAGCCCGCCGTACCCACGACCGACCGCCCCACCACTCCGGCCTCGCCCGCGACCTCAGCCACGCCGACGACGCCCGCGCCGACGCAGAAGCCGGCCCCGTCGCAGACCCCCGCACCGCCCACTCCCGAGACCCCAAGCACCCCACCCAGCGACCCCGGTTTCCGGACCGTGACCGACCCCGCCGGCTTCTCCCTGGCCGTGCCGGAGCTCTGGTCGCGTACGAACGCCGAGCGCGGCCAGATCACGTACGCCGGCTCCACCGGCATGGAGCACCTGCTCGTCGGCGTCGTTCCGAACGCCCCGTACGCCTCCTCCTACGACAACTTCCTCACCCTGGAGGAGAACGGCCGCACCAAGCAGCGCGACTACCAACGGCTGCGTCTGGAGCGCAACACCTTCCAAGGCCTGCCGGGTGCCATCTGGGAGTTCACGTACACCGACAAGCAGACCGGCGAGACCGTCCACGCCGTCGACCAGGGCTACATCGCCGTGAACGGCACGGACTACTCGATCTACACGAAGGCCAGGGACCGGGACTGGCAGTACGCCCGGCAGACCTTCGACACGGCCCTGGCCACCTGGACCCTCGACTGAGCCGGGCGCACGTGGTCGCCGGGACCCCTTACGGCCTGGTGCGCGATGGGGGACGGGCCCGCGACGCCGGCTACGGCACCTCGCCGTCCTTCTTGAGCCGGCGGACGACCTCATCGGACACGCGGCGTTGCAGTTCGGCGAGTTCCTCGGCGGTGTACGCACCGAGGTCGCCGCCATCTCGGCGGGGCGTTGCGCTCTCGCCCTTCTGTTTTTCTTTCTGTTTCTGTTTCTCCTGCTCCTTGCGTTTGAGTTCCTGTTCCTCCGGCGAGCCGGGCGTTGCGTACGCACACCGGATGAGCGCTCCGTCGGCAGTCTTCAGGCAGGTCGCCTCACGGCCGGCGACCTGGCCTCTGCCCTCCACCCGGTACCGGATGTTCTGCTCGCTGCCGACGGTGGCCGTCCAGGTGCTGCCGCCAGTGGGAACGACCTCGAACACCGTGTCGCCGTTGTAGCAGCAGGCGTCCCGGTACTCGGCCTTGATCAATGCGACGAGTGCCTTCGGTGACGACCACGTCGGAATGAGCCGGTGGACGGTCATCGGGGCGAGCCCGCTGCCCTGATGCCGGGTCGGCACCGTCGACACGGCCACGACGGAGCTGGCCTCCCCCTGCGGCGTAAGGGGGGTGACGTACGCGCTGCGCCCGATCGCTTCGCGGTACCGCAGGGTGAACTCCGACTCGTTTCCCTCATTGGCACCGTCTTCGGACGCGTCCCAACCGCTGCGCTCGAACCACCAGTCGGTGAAGCTGCCGACCGCGGCCGTGCCTTCCCGCTGCCGGGCCGCGATGCTCATCGGATAGGACGGGCCGGGTACAGCGGCGGTGTCGGTGGTGATCGTGAGCTTTCCGGTTCGCCCGTTGTAGAGCGCGAGTCCGGCGGGTCGTTCGGTCACCACCAGGAGCCCGGTCTGGCGCTTGAGGGGGACGACCACGATCGGTGCGTCGCCCGAGCAGGTCACGTAGGCGTCGTCGGCCTCGAAACGTACCCCGCGCTGCTGGGCCGAGATCTTCCGGCCGAGGTTGTGGTTGAACCAGCCGCCGATCCGTGCGTCCGCCGCCTCCACGTCGAACGAACAGCGCTGCTGGTTACGGCTGTTACCGCCGAGCGGGATGTCCTGCACGAGGCCGACTTCGTACCCGGACAACCAGCCACGCCGTTCGACCAGGGTCGCGAACCTGTCCGAGTCGGGCAGGTACGTGATGTCGGAGATCTCGCCGGTGACATCGCCCAGGTGCGGGGCGGCCTGTGCCTCACCGACCAGGTAGGGCGCTCTGGCTGTCAGCTCGGGCACCGGCCCGGTCACGATCTGCACGTTGTCCATGTACGCGCGGTCCTGGAGGTACGCGCCGTACACCAGCCACCAGACCGTGATCCCCAGCCCGAGGACGGCGCCCAAGCATCCGAGGGCCGCCGCCGCGTTTCCCTCGCCCGCGTCATGCCTCTTCCCCCGGAGCCGCTTCACCACCAGCCGCGGCAGTGCGGCTAGGGCGAAGGCCAGCAGCGGCACGGCCAGCCAGAAGAAGATCTTCCGTAGTTCCCAGACCATGATCGTGGTGAGGTACGAGGCGTACCAAAGCGCGAGACCCAAGAGAAGAACGGGAATCCCCACCCGCAGTGCCCGACCCATCAGCGCCCCCCGACGTCAGCTGACTCGATTCTGCACCGCAAGGCCGGGGCATGCCAGTAGGCCAACAGCTTCCGAGGCCGAAGCCAGAGCCGTCAGAACCAGTAGAGCCAGGCAGCCGTCAGAGCTTGAGCCGGAAGCAATAAGCCGTCTGCTCGGACTTCGGCGTCGTGTACGTCTCAGCCAGCTCCATCCCCAGCCGCCGCGTTACCGCGACCGACCTCTCGTTGCGGGAGTTGACCATCGCCACCACCTCCGGCACACCCGCCGCCCGCAGCCGCTCCAGGGCCGTCCACGCGGCCGCGGTCACGTAACCCCTGCCCCAGTACGCCCGCCCCAGCCGCCACCCGATCTCGATCTGACCGACGGGTCCGAACGACGTGTGCGGCCAGGGCTGGGCGCCCGTGAAGCCCAGGACCTGCCCGCCCTCGTCCAACATCGTCCACAGGCAGAAGCCGTGCTCGGCATCGTGTCTGCGCTGCCGTGCGGTCAACTCGTCGTACGCGGACAGCTCCGCCGACGCACCGCCGTGGAACTCCATGACCTCCGGGTGGTCGAAGACCCGGTGCCAGGCCAGGGCGTCCTCCTCGGTGGGCACCCGCAGCCGAGGGGCGGGGGCGGGGGACGGCTTTGTCACAGGGGCAACCCTTCGGTCGGACGGTCGGTGCACCCCCCTAGACTGCCCTTGACCTGTGCCCCACGGCACGCGATATCGAGTCTTCGGGAGATCCCGCCGTGACCGAGCCCCTCTCCGAGCACAGCGCAGATGTGATCGTCGTCGGGGCCGGACCCGCCGGCTCCACCACCGCCTACTACCTGGCGAAGGCAGGCCTCGACGTCCTGCTGCTCGAAAAGACCGCGTTCCCGCGCGAGAAAGTCTGCGGTGACGGCCTCACCCCCCGCGCCACCAAGCAGCTCGTGTCCATGGGCATCGACATCTCCGAAGAGGCCGGCTGGCTCCGCAACAAGGGCCTGCGCATCATCGGCGGCGGCGTCCGCCTCCAGCTCGACTGGCCGGACCTCGCCTCGTACCCCGACTACGGCCTGGTCCGTAAGCGCGACGACTTCGACGAGCAGCTCGCCCGCCAGGCCCAGAAGGCCGGCGCCCGCCTCCACGAGCGCTGCAACGTCGGCGCCCCGATCGTCGACGAGCGTACGGGCCGGATCACCGGCGTCCACGCCAAGCTCGGCGAGGAGAAGACCCCGGCCACCTTCCACGCGCCCCTCGTCGTCGCCGCCGACGGCAACTCCACCCGCCTGTCGCTCGCCATGGGTCTGCACCGCCGCGAGGACCGCCCGATGGGCGTGGCCGTCCGTACGTACTTCACCTCGCCCCGCCACGACGACGACTACCTGGAGTCCTGGCTGGAGCTGTGGGACCGCCGCGGCCCGCAGGAGCGGCTGCTCCCCGGCTACGGCTGGATCTTCGGCATGGGCGACGGCACGTCAAACGTCGGCCTGGGCATCCTGAACTCGTCCAAGGCGTTCAAGGAGCTGGACTGGCGCGAGATCCTCAAGGCGTGGTGTGCGTCGATGCCGGAGGACTGGGGCTACACCCCGGACAACATGACGATGCCGATCCGCGGCGCCGCGCTCCCCATGGCCTTCAACCGCCAGCCGCACTACACCAAGGGCCTGCTGCTGGTCGGTGACGCGGGCGGCCTGGTGAACCCGTTCAACGGTGAGGGCATCGCGTACGCCATGGAGTCGGGTCAGATCGCCGCGGACGTCATCGTCCAGGCGCATGCCCGCGCGACCGACGCGCAGCGCGAACTGGCCCTCCACAACTACCCGAAAATCCTCAAGGACACGTACGGCGGCTACTACACGCTCGGCCGTGCGTTCGTGAAACTCATCGGCAACCCGAAGGTCATGAAGATCGCCACCCAGCGCGGTCTGACGCACCCGGTGCTGATGAAGTTCACCCTGAAGATGCTCGCCAACCTGACGGATCCGACGGGTGGCGACGCGATGGACCGCATCATCAACGGCCTGTCGAAGGTCGCGCCCAACTCCTGAGCCCGGCCCGGCCCCCTGCCCGGCGAAGGACGACTGACCGCTCAGTGCGGCGTGCAGGGCTTGCTGCTGTACGGGAGTGCTCCGTCTCGGGCGTGGGGGGCGGGTTGGAGCGATACGTACGTCACCGGGCGTACGTGCCACTCGATGTGCCGGCCACGGCGGAGCATGAGCACGAATCCGCATGGGTCGCCGCGGTGCAGGGAGGCGAGTGCCTGCACCCAGCCGCCCTGTTCGGCCCAGTAGAGGGCTCGGGACGTCTCGTGCGGGGTGAGCCCGAGGACGTGGCTCGCGCGGAGCTGGATGCGGATGACGCGGATGGCCTCGCGGGGGTTGGCCAGGATGCGGAGGTCGACCGGTTCGGGGACGAAGTCTGTCGCGGGCCCGTACCGGAGCACTTCGAACCGGAAGTCGCGTTCGAGGCGGGTGTCTGCGGGGGCGTGAGGTGTACGCATGGTCGACCGTCCGATCGCAGCGTTGCGGGTGCCGCCTCCCCGAGGGCGGTTTCAGGTCTGCCTCAACAGGCTTGTGAGCAGGGGGAGTTACGGCGTCGAGGGCGCGGTCCGGCAGTGAAGTCGGGCCGGGTTGACGACGTACGGTGACGGTAGCGTCACTTGCACCCCAGGCGCAAGCATGCTCCGGGGCATGCATGCCCTCAGGTATGCGCAAAGCCCCCTACCGGCATGGGTGGAGGGCTCTCGCGGGTGGTGCGGCAAAGGGGCTACTGGGCGAAGTGGTCGAACTCGCCTGCTTTGACACCCTGGATGAACGCAGCGAACTTGGTCCGGCTCGTGGCGGTGACCGCGTTCGGGTCATCACTCTCGCGCATCAGGATCTCGCCGGCATGCTCCGCGATCTCGACGCACTGCTCCCCGGTGCCGGAGAAGGAGGACTTCTGCCACTCAATTGCTGCGTTCATGCTGCGGATTCTCACATGTCTCGCGCGATGTGGTGAATGAAGCTGCGCGACTCCTCGGGCGCCAGCGACGCCTGCTGCGCCACGTCGAGCTGCATCCGGTATCTGTGGAGGTCCGCTTCGGCATCCAGGTAGAGGCCGTGGAACGGCGTATCGATGTGCACGGTGTCCAGTGAAGGCACCACGCCTCCCGCGTACAGCACGGTTTGGGTGATGTCGACGAACTGATCGCTGGCGAACGGAATCACCCGAACCGTCACGCCCTGCCGATCTGCCGCCTCCAGCACATGCACCAGCTGATCGCGCGCGATCTTGCGCCCGCCTACCCGCATCCGCAGCGCGGCCTCGTGCACGATGACCTCGAATTCCGGCGGCTCATCGCGGTCGAGAACGGTTTGCCTGCGCATGCGGTGCTCCACTCTCGCTTCTACCTCGTCGTCGGGAAGCTCGGGGAGCAATCCGTCGAACAGTGCCCGTGCGTACCCCTCTGTCTGGAGCAGGCCTGGAAGCGTGACGGACTGGAGGCAGCGGATGTAGCGCGCATGGTGTTCCAGTTCGGCAATGTTCAGGAAGCCGGGGGCGAGTACACCCCGGTATTCGTCCCACCAGAACTGGCCGCGGTGCTCCCGTGAGATGGCGCAGAGCGCCTCGATCAGGGCTGTGTCGTCGCAGGCGTAGAAGCTGGCCAGGCGGCGGATCCGGTCCTCGCCGATGCCGGTCCGGCCCGCTTCTATGTGGCTGATCTTGGCCTGGTCGGTCGAGATCAGCCCGGCGGCTTCGCGTGCGGTCCTGCCCGCGCGGTCGCGCAGCTTCCTCAGCTCACCACCCAAGCGTGCCTGGCGTGCGGTCGGGTTGTCCCTCGGCGGCATGTCACCTTCCCCTGTCTGCGCACAGTCTTGCGCGTATTCGAGTCAGCGGTCCACTCGACCGGGTGAATTGCGGGGTCAACCTTGCTCCGGGGCGTGTATGCACCCTATCGTTCCGGTGACACGACGTCACCTGTTCACAGGCCCGAAGTGCAGCAGACCGTAAGCCAGTTGGTGGCGTACGGCCGGCCATTGCCACGGGCCACGAACAACACTGCACGGCTGAAACCGGCTCGCGTAGGGAGACCTCCATATGACCTCCGTAATGTCCCCCTTACCCCCCACCCCCTACCTCCCCCAGCGAGGCGAGCGCTATCAGCTCGTCGCGCCCAACACCCCCACCGCTCCCAAGATCGTGCGGGACTTCGTCGGGGCGCTGCTGCGCGCCACCGGGCACCCGGCGCTCGTCGACGACGCACGCCTGTGCGTGAGCGAGGTCGTGACCAACGCGCACTGCCACACGCGCTCGCGGCTGGTCCGGGTGGACATCACGGTCAACAGGAGGCAAGTGACCGTGTACGTGACGGACGACGAGCCCGGGTCTCCGCCCAGGCCCGATCGCCGTGTTGCCGCACTCACCGGGCATCCGGAACAGGATGAACACGGCCGGGGGCTCGTCCTCGTGGAGTGCCTCGCCGCCCGCTGGGGGGCTACCGCGCACGGCGGCCGGTCGGCCCGGTCCAAGTCCGTCTGGTTCACCCTTGTCGAGTGACCGCGCCCACGACAAAGGCCACCACCCCCGAGCCGACCCCGTAGGCTTCCCGATGGGTACATCAGGGCGCTGGGCACGGGAGCACGGCGCCGCCGTGGTTGCGGGAAGGTTGAGGGATGCTGGCCATCGTAAGCGTCATCGCACTGGTAGTCGTCGTGGCGCTGGTCGTGGGCATCGTGGCACTGGTCGCGACGCACCGCCGCCGCAACAACAACGCAGCGCCGACCGCCCCGGCCGGCTGGGCCCCCGCCCCACCCATGAGCCACCCGAACCAGGCGCAGTACCCGCCGATGCCGCCGCAGCCGGGCCAGCAGCCGCACTACCCGGCCACGCCGCCGCCGGGCCAGGCCCCGCAGCACCCGCCGCTCCAGCAGAACCCGTACGCCCAGCAGCCCCCGTATCAGGGGCAGTAGAGGCGGGCGATCGGCCCGTGCGATCACTTGACGCGGGCTGCGATGATCCGCGCACACTCCAGCGACTCGGTGTGCGTGGTGTCCACCTCCAGGTCGTAGAGCACTAACCTCGATTGTTCATGAAGGGTCCGTCAGCTTGCTGACGGACCCTTCATGAACAATCGAGGTTAGGCGGGGACGGGCTCCAGGTCGGCATCGTCAAAGGGTGGATAGGTCTCGCTGCCCGTTCGCCCGGCCGCATCAATGTAGTCGGCGAGAGCGTCGCGGGATTGAGCGAGCCTGTCTATCTGATCGTTCAGTCGCTGCAGCCGCGACCGCATCGCGGCCAGCAACTCGGGACACCCGGGAAGCTCTGGGGCCTCTCCGAGCGCACAGGGCAGCAGGTACGCGATGTCCTCGGAAGACAAACCGGCACCAAGCAGGTGCCGGATCTGCTTCACCCGCAGCACGGCGTTTTCGTCGTACTCGCGGTAACCGTTCGCGCCGCGGTCTGCCTCCAGCAGGCCCTGGGCCCCGTAGTAGCGCAACTGGTGGGTGTTGACGCCCGTCCGACGACTCAGTTCCCCGATCCGCATCGAAACCTCACTTGACCTTCATACCGGTATCAACGTTGACGATGTTGCCATGAACAACAGCCCCGAAACACCCGTGACAGTCATCGGACTCGGACTGATGGGCCAGGCACTCGCCGGCGCGTTCCTGAAAGCCGGGCATCGCACAACCGTGTGGAATCGTACGTCCTCCAAAGCCGACCAGCTGGTGGCCGAGGGTGCACGCCTGGCGCCGACGCTGGGCGACGCGCTCAAGGCAGGTTCTCTGACGATCATCTGCGTCACCGACTACCCGGCCATGCACGAGCTGCTCGGCGCGAACGATGTCGAGCTGGACGGCACGATGTTGCTCAACATGACCTCGGGGAGCTCGGCCCAGGCCAGGGAAGCCGCCCGATGGGCCGAGCAGCGCGGCGCCCGCTACCTGGACGGCGCCATCATGGCCATCCCGTCGACAATCGGCACCGCTGAGGCGGTGATTCTGCACAGCGGGCCGCAGGCGGACTTCGAGGCGCACAAGTCGACACTCGGCGCGCTCGGCACCGTCACCTACCTGGGGGCGGATCATGGGCTGGCGTCGCTGTACGACGTGGCCGGCCTGGCCATGATGTGGAGCGTCCTCAACGCGTGGCTCCAGGGCACTGCCATGCTCAGGACGGCCGGTGTCGACGCCGCGACGTATGCACCGTTCGCGCAGCAGATCGCTGCCGGTGTGGCCGAATGGCTGCCTGGGTATGCCGAGCAGATCGACAGCGGCTCCTTCCCGGCAGAGGTGTCTGCCTTGGAGACTGATGCGCGGGCGATGGAGCACCTGATCGAGGAGAGCGAGGCAGTGGGTGTGAACGCCGAACTGCCGAAGTTGATCAAGGCGATGGCCGACCGCGCGATCGCGGCTGGACACGGCGGAGAGCAATATCCTGTGCTGATCGAAGAGTTCGACCGGTGACGACCGGCGGTGCGTGGCGCATCTCCTGCGTGCGCACGGTGACCCAGGCGACGAGGGGCGTCTGCATCTGTCCCCCAGGGGAAGACGGGACCTCGCGGTCCGCCGGTCTGCTGGGAAGTGCGAGAGTGCGCGTCCACCGCAGTTGACCCGAAACGCCGAGGACGGGGGCGCGGCGAAGGGCCGTCCGTTCCCACCCGGGAATGGACGGCCCTTCGCCGTACGAGAAGTTAGTCGCTCAGAGCACGCGGACCGCGCCGTCCGGGCGGTCCCAGTCGAGCGAGCGCTCGACGACGCCGGTGCTCGGGTTCTGCGCGCCGACGTACTTGCCGCCGCCCACGTAGACCGCCACGTGGTACGAGTCGCTGCGACCGCCCCAGTAGAGGATGTCGCCCGGCTGGAGGCTGTCGACCGAGACGGAGGTGCCTTGGCTCGACTGGGCACCCGAGACGCGCGGGAGGTCGATGCCGGCCTGGCGGAACGCGGCCTGCATGAGGCCCGAGCAGTCCCAGGAGTTGGGCCCGGTGCTGCCCATGACGTAAGCGTCGCCGACCTGGGCGCGCGCGAAGGCCACGACGGAGGCCGCGCTGCCGGTGGCGGCGGAGGAGGACGAGGAGGAGGAGGGCGAGGAGGAGGGCGAGGAGGAGGACGAGGAGGAGGACGAGGCCGAGGCCGACGCCGAGTCGGAGGCGCCGGAGTCGTTGGAGGAGGCGCTGAGCGTCGTACGCTCTGCGGTGCGCGAGGCGCGCTCCTTCTTGGCGGCCGCTTCCTCAGCGGCCTCGGCGGCCTTCTTCTGCGCGGCCTCTTCGGCCTTGCGCGTGGCTTCCGCCTTGCGTTCGGCGTCCGCCTTGTCCTTCTTGGCGGCCTTCGCTGCCGTTTCGGCGGCCTGGTCCTGCTGGGCCTGGAGATCGTAGGCGTGCGCGACCTGCTGGGTGGCCTCGGCGGAGACGGCGACGCTGGTCGCCAGTTCTGCCGTGATGGTGGGCATCTCGATGGTCGAGGTCACCGGCTCGGCATTCGCCGGCCCGGCAGCACCGGCCACCGCGAGGGTGCTGAGGACGCTGCCGGCAACTCCGGCACGGAGCGCGACCTTCGAGGCGCTGCGACGGGGTTTCCGGTGGCTGGGTATGTGAGCGGTGTTGGGCATGGGACAACCGCTATCAGGGGTTCAGGGTTCCCTTCAAGAAAGGTGGGGTGCGCCACAGTTGCCCCGCGACGGCTCGAATCGGACTTCTGCCGGGCCTTATTGGCGCCGTAACGGGCAATACGGGCATCCGTGATCAGCGCTGTGATCACGGGGTTTCAGCAATACGCCCGAATTGACCGGCGCCTACCATCCGTTCGCACCGTTGGCCAAGCCCGCTTTCCGCGCCGTCCTGGCCGAGTGGCACAGGTCACAGATCGGCAACCTCTGGGTCGCCGGAGGGTCTCGGGCGCGACGGCGCTGCCATCTCCGGGGCGATCAAGGGGTGATCAAGAAGTGCTGAAGCAGTGATCAAGGAGTGATCCGCGGATGTTCCGTGGCGATCCGGGCGGTGATTCGCGCCCCGGTCGCGCTCGTGAATGCGCGCACCTGTCGCCGCCCGCCTCCGCCCGCCTGCACGACACCCCCCGGCAGACCGTCCGTCGCGCGCTCTATCACCCGAAGCCGTTTCACCGCCAATTTGCCCGCGAGGGGTGTGCCTTGATAGCGGGACACCCCTCCCGACCAGCGGTAACACCTGCGCTTGTCACGTCTCGTAATCACTCGGGCGCTTCGCGTGCAAAGATCACCGCTCATGCGACTTCATGATCCTTCGCCTGGTGGTGGAGATCACAAAGGCGGTAACGACCCCGTGTCGCAGATCACAGACCGACAGGCATAGGATGCGAGGCAGCCGGGCTTGTGAACTGCCTCACATATGCACGATCTTCGCGTGGTGAAGGTGGTGGAGAGGCGGAGAAAGCGCAAGCCCCGTGCGGTCCAACGGTCAAGGACGACTGGAAGGAGCGAGGAGCGTGAATGCCTACGCGCCCATCCTCGTGCTCGGCGCCCTCGGGGCAGGCTTTGCGATCTTCTCCGTGGTCATGGCCACGCTTGTCGGCCCAAAGCGCTACAACCGGGCAAAACTTGAAGCGTACGAGTGCGGCATCGAGCCGACACCCACGCCCGCCGGCGGCGGCCGCTTCCCCATCAAGTACTACCTGACGGCGATGCTCTTCATCGTCTTCGACATCGAGATCGTCTTCCTCTACCCCTGGGCCGTCTCCTTTGACGCCCTGGGGCTTTTCGGGCTCGTCGAGATGCTGCTCTTCGTGCTCACCGTCTTCGTTGCCTACGCGTACGTGTGGCGGCGCGGCGGCCTGGAATGGGACTGAGGGGCTGAGGAGTCACCAATGGGACTCGAAGAGAAGCTGCCCAGCGGCTTTCTGCTGACCACCGTCGAACAGGCCGCGGGCTGGGTGCGGAAATCCTCCGTCTTCCCCGCGACCTTCGGCCTCGCCTGCTGCGCCATCGAGATGATGACGACGGGCGCGGGCCGTTACGATCTGGCGCGCTTCGGCATGGAGGTCTTCCGTGGCTCGCCGCGGCAGGCCGACCTGATGATCGTCGCGGGCCGGGTCAGCCAGAAGATGGCGCCGGTGCTGCGGCAGGTCTATGACCAGATGCCGAACCCCAAGTGGGTCATCTCCATGGGCGTGTGCGCCTCTTCAGGCGGAATGTTCAACAACTACGCCATTGTGCAGGGCGTTGATCACATTGTCCCTGTTGACATCTATTTGCCCGGTTGTCCGCCCCGCCCCGAGATGCTGATGGACGCGATCCTCAAGCTCCATCACAAGATCCAGAACTCCAAGCTCGGAGTGAATCAGGAAGAGGCGGCCCGCGAGGCGGAGGAAGCGGCCCTCAAGGCGCTCCCCACCATCGAGATGAAGGGGCTGCTGCGGTGAGCGACGACGAGCAGCGCAACGAGAGGGACCTGCCCGCCCAGCGCGACGACACCGGCGAGGTCATCCGTACGCGCAAGGGCATGTTCGGCGCCGGCAGCAGCGGCGACACGAGCGGCTACGGCGGTCTCGTACGAACCGTGACCCTGCCCGGGGCCACCCCGCGTCCGTACGGCGGCTGGTTCGACGAGGTGGCCGACGAGCTCGAAGGCGCGCTGGAGGAGCAGGACCTCCTCCCGGCCAACGCCATCGAGAAGACCGTCGTCGACCGCGGCGAGCTCACCTTCCACATCGCGCGCGAGCACCTGGTACAGGTGGCGCGGACCCTGCGGGACGACCCCGCGCTGCGCTTCGAGCTGTGCACGGGGGTGAGCGGCGTCCACTTCCTGGAGGACAAGGGCCGGGAGCTGCACGCGGTCTACCACCTGCGCTCGCTGACCCACGGCCGGCTCGTGCGCCTGGAAGTCAGCGCCCCGGACAGTGACCCGCACGTCCCGTCGCTGGTCGCGGTCTACCCGACCAACGACTGGCACGAGCGCGAGACGTACGACTTCTTCGGTCTCGTCTTCGACGGGCACCCCGCCCTCACCCGGATCATGATGCCGGACGACTGGCAGGGCTTCCCGCAGCGCAAGGACTATCCCCTCGGCGGCATCCCCGTCGAGTACAAGGGCGCCCGGATCCCGGCTCCGGACCAGCGGAGGTCGTACTCGTGAACACCCCATCCGCCTCTGCGCGAGAGACCACCGAAGGACCCGTCTACACCGTCACCGGCGGCGACTGGGACGAGGTCGTCCAGGCCGCCACCAAGTCCGACGACGAGCGCATCATCGTCAACATGGGCCCGCAGCACCCGTCCACGCACGGCGTGCTCCGGCTCATCCTCGAAATCGACGGCGAGACGGTCACCGAGGCCCGCTGCGGCATCGGCTACCTGCACACCGGGATCGAGAAGAACCTCGAATACCGGAACTGGACGCAGGGCACGACCTTCGTGACGCGCATGGACTACCTGACGCCGTTCTTCAACGAGACGGCGTACTGCCTGGGCGTCGAGAAGCTCCTCGGCATCGAGGAGCAGATCCCCGACCGGGCGACCGCCATCCGCGTCCTGCTGATGGAGCTCAACCGGCTCTCCTCGCACCTGGTGTGCATCGCCACCGGCGGTATGGAGCTGGGCGCGACGACGATCATGATCTACGGTTTCCGTGATCGTGAACTGATTCTCGATGTCTTCGAGCTGATCACCGGCCTGCGGATGAACCACGCGTTCATCCGCCCCGGTGGCCTCGCCCAGGACCTGCCCCCAGGCGCGATGGACCAGCTGCGCGAGCTGGTGAAGAACCTGAGGAAGAACCTGCCGGAGTACGACAAGCTCGCCACCGGCAACCCCATCTTCAAGGCCCGCATGCAGGACGTCGGCTACCTGGACCTCACCGGCTGCATGGCGCTCGGCGCGACCGGGCCCGTCCTGCGCTCCGCCGGCCTGCCGCACGACCTGCGCAAGACCGACCCCTACTGCGGTTACGAGACGTACGAGTTCGACGTCCCCACCGCCGACACCTGCGACTCCTACGGCCGCTTCCTGATCCGGCTTGAGGAGATGCGACAGTCCCTGCGGATCGTCGAGCAGTGCCTGGACCGGCTCAGGGAGCCCGGCGAGGTCATGGTCGCCGACAAGAAGATCGCCTGGCCCGCCCAGCTCGCGCTCGGCCCCGACGGCCTGGGGAACTCGCTCGACCACATCAAGAAGATCATGGGCACCTCCATGGAGGCCCTGATCCACCACTTCAAGCTGGTGACCGAGGGCTTCCGGGTCCCGGCGGGGCAGACCTACACCGCGGTCGAATCGCCCAAGGGCGAGCTCGGCGTGCACGTCGTCTCCGACGGCGGCACCCGCCCCTACCGGGTCCACTTCCGCGACCCGTCCTTCACCAATCTGCAGGCCATGGCGGCGATGTGCGAGGGCGGCCAGGTCGCCGACGTCATCGTCGCCGTCGCATCCATCGACCCCGTGATGGGAGGCGTCGACCGGTGACAGCCACACCAGCAAAGCCAGAGGTGAGTCTGGGGATGCCGCAGCTCCCCGCTCCCGACTACCCGGCCGACGTACGCGCCCGGCTCGACGCGGACGCCAAAGAGGTGATCGCCCGCTACCCCGACAGCAGGTCCGCCCTGCTCCCGCTGCTGCACCTCGTGCAGTCCGAGGAGGGGCATGTCACCCGCACCGGCGTCCGGTTCTGCGCCGAGTCGCTGGGCCTGACCACCGCCGAGGTCACCGCCGTCTCGACCTTCTACTCGATGTACCGGCGGAAGCCCTCCGGCGACTACCAGGTCGGGGTCTGCACCAACACGCTGTGCGCGGTGATGGGCGGCGACGCGATCTACGACGCGCTCCGAGAGCACCTGGACGTCGGCCACGGCGAGACCACCGACGACGGCAAGGTCACCCTGGAGCACATCGAGTGCAACGCGGCCTGCGACTTCGCGCCGGTCGTGATGGTCAACTGGGAGTTCTTCGACAACCAGACCGTCGACTCCGCCAAGCAGCTCGTCGACGACCTGCGGGCCGGCGAGCAGGTGACCCCGACGCGCGGCGCCCCCCTGTGCTCGTACAAGGAGACGGCCCGCATCCTGGCCGGCTTCCCGGACCAGCGCCCCGGCGCCGTACACGCCTCCGGCGGCGCGGGCAACGCGTCGCTGGTGGGCCTGCGCCTCGCGAAGGGCGAGGCCGCGCCCAAGCGGGTCGTCACCCAGCGCGGCGGACAGCCGCCGCGCGACAGCGAACCGGAGATCGGGCTCAGCGCACACGACGCGCCTCAGAAGACCGCGGCCTCCGACCCGCAGAACCCGGCCGGACCGGTCACCGAGGAGGGGAAGTGATGACCTTGGCAGCCGAGATCAACGAGACCAGCCCCGAAAAGCTGCTCTCACCCGTCCTGTCGGCCTTCTGGGACCAGCCCGACTCCTGGACGCTGGAGACCTACCACCGGCACGAGGGGTACGAAGGCCTGCGCAAGGCCCTCGCCATGGCGCCGGACGACCTCATCGCGTACGTCAAGGACTCCGGCCTGCGCGGGCGCGGCGGGGCGGGCTTCCCCACCGGCATGAAGTGGCAGTTCATCCCGCAGGGCGACGGCAAGCCGCACTATCTTGTTGTCAACGCCGACGAGTCGGAGCCGGGGACCTGCAAGGACATCCCGCTCCTCTTCGCGAACCCGCATTCCCTCATTGAGGGGATCGTGATCGCCTGTTACGCGATCCGGTCGAGCCACGCGTTCATCTACCTGCGCGGTGAAGTCGTCCCCGTACTGCGCAGGCTGCACGAGGCCGTACGGGAGGCATACGCGGCCGGCTACCTCGGCGAGAACATCCTGGGCAGCGGACTCGACCTCGAACTCACCGTGCACGCGGGGGCGGGCGCGTACATCTGCGGTGAAGAGACCGCACTGCTCGACTCGCTGGAAGGCCGGCGCGGTCAGCCCCGGCTCCGTCCCCCCTTCCCTGCCGTCGCGGGTCTTTACGCGTGTCCGACTGTTGTGAACAACGTCGAGTCCATCGCGTCGGTTCCCGCGATCCTGAACAGGGGCAAGGACTGGTTCCGGTCGATGGGCAGCGAGAAGTCGCCCGGCTTCACGCTGTACTCGCTCAGCGGCCACGTCACCACGCCCGGCCAGTACGAAGCCCCGCTCGGCATCACGCTGCGCCAGCTCCTCGACATGAGCGGCGGCATGCGGGCCGGACACCGGCTGAAGTTCTGGACGCCGGGCGGCTCCTCGACCCCGATGTTCACCGACGAACACCTCGACGTCCCGCTGGACTACGAAGGCGTGGGCGCCGCCGGGTCGATGCTCGGCACCAAGGCGCTCCAGTGCTTCGACGAGACGACGTGCGTGGTGCGGGCCGTGACCCGGTGGACCGAGTTCTACGCCCACGAGTCCTGCGGCAAGTGCACCCCGTGCCGCGAAGGCACCTACTGGCTGGTGCAGCTGCTGCGCGACATCGAAGCCGGCAAGGGACAGATGTCCGACCTCGACAAGCTGAACGACATCGCCGACAACATCAACGGGAAGTCGTTCTGCGCGCTCGGCGACGGCGCCGCGTCCCCGATCTTCTCCTCGCTCAAGTACTTCCGTGAGGAGTACGAGCAGCACATCACCGGCAAGGGCTGCCCCTTCGACCCGGCCAAGTCGACCCTGTGGGCCGACCGGACCGCCCGCACCACGGAGGTGAACGCATGACCGTCACGACAAGTTCTCCCTCCGGGGGCGGCGAGGCGGCGCTGCCGCCCGAGGATCTCGTGTCGCTGACCATCGACGGCATCCCGATCTCCGTCCCCAAGGGGACGCTGGTCATCCGGGCCGCCGAGCTGCTCGGTATCGAGATCCCGCGCTTCTGCGACCACCCGCTCCTCGACCCGGCCGGCGCCTGCCGTCAGTGCATCGTCGAGGTCGAGGGCCAGCGCAAGCCCATGGCGTCCTGCACCATCACCTGCACCGACGGCATGGTCGTCAAGTCGCAGATCACCTCGCCGGTCGCCGACAAGGCGCAGCGCGGAGTGATGGAGCTGCTGCTGATCAACCACCCGCTGGACTGCCCGGTCTGCGACAAGGGCGGCGAGTGCCCCCTGCAGAACCAGGCGATGTCGCACGGCGACTCGGAGTCGCGCTTCGAGGGCAGGAAGCGGACGTTCGAGAAGCCCGTGCCGATCTCCACGCAGGTGCTGCTGGACCGCGAGCGGTGCGTGCTGTGCGCGCGCTGCACCCGCTTCTCCAACCAGATCGCCGGCGACCCGATGATCGAGCTGCTGGAGCGCGGCGCCCTGCAGCAGGTCGGCACCGGTGAGGGCGACCCCTTCGAGTCGTACTTCTCCGGGAACACCATCCAGATCTGCCCGGTGGGCGCGCTGACTTCGGCGGCGTACCGCTTCCGGTCGCGGCCCTTCGACCTTGTGTCGTCGCCGTCGGTCTGCGAGCACTGCGCGGGCGGCTGCGCGACCCGCACCGACCACCGGCGCGGCAAGGTCATGCGGCGCATGGCCGCCGAGGACCCCGAGGTCAACGAGGAGTGGGTCTGCGACAAGGGCCGCTTCGGCTTCCGCTACGCGCAGCGTCCCGACCGGCTCACCACTCCGCTGGTACGCAATGAGGCGGGCGTACTGGAGCCGGCGAGCTGGCCCGAGGCGCTTGAGGCGGCGGCCATGGGGCTGGCGGCGGCGCGCGGGAGGGCGGGGGTGCTGACCGGCGGCCGGCTCACCGTCGAGGACTCCTACGCGTACGCCAAGTTCGCCCGTATCGCACTCGACACCAACGACATCGACTTCCGCGCGCGCGTCCACAGCGGCGAGGAGGCCGACTTCCTCGCGTCCCGGGTCGCCGGACGCGGACGCGACCTCGACGGCACGGGCGTCACGTACACGGCGCTGGAGAAAGCGCCCGCGGTGCTCCTCGTCGGCATCGAGGCCGAGGAGGAGGCGCCCGGCGTCTTCCTGCGGCTGCGCAAGGCCAACCGGAAGCACGGCCAGCGCACCTTCGCGCTGGCCACGCACGCCACCCGCGGCCTGACCAAGGCGGGCGGCACGCTGCTTCCCGCCGTGCCCGGCACCGAACCGGAATGGCTCGACGCCCTCGCCGGGCGCACCGCGCTGGACGGCAGCGGTGACGCGGCCGCCGAAGCGCTGCGCGGCGAGGGGGCGGTGATCGTGGTCGGGGAGCGGCTGGCGGCCGTACCCGGCGCGTACACCGCCGCCGTACGGGCGGCCACCGCGACCGGCGCGTCCCTGGTGTGGATCGCCCGGCGGGCCGGTGAGCGCGGCGCCGTGGAGGCGGGCGCGCTGCCGTCGCTGCTGCCTGGCGGCCGCCCGGCGACCGACCCGCGCGCGCGGGAGGAGGTCGCGGCGGCGTGGGGTGTGGCCGAACTGCCGGGCCGTCACGGGCGCGACACCGGTCAGATCCTGGAGGCCGCCGCCACCGGCGAGCTGGCCGCCCTCGTCGTCGCGGGCGTCGAGGTGGCGGACCTGCCCGACCCGGCGCGGGCGCGGGCGGCTCTCGACCAGACCGGTTTCCTGGTCTCGCTGGAGCTGCGCCCCAGCGAGGTGACCGACCGGGCGGATGTCGTCCTTCCGGTCGCCGCCGTGGCCGAGAAGCCCGGTACCTTCCTCAACTGGGAGGGCAGGGCCCGGATGTTCGAGGCCGCGCTCAAGCCCGACCAGATGGCGCGCACGCTGGCGCCCACGGACACCCGGGTGCTGCACATGCTGGCCGACGCACTGGACGTGCATCTGGCTCTTCCTGACGTACGGGCCGTGCGCCGCGAGTTGGACCGCCTCGGCGTGTGGAGCGGGGCGCACGCCACCGACCCGGCCGAGCCGGCCCAGCCGCTGCCGCGGCCCGGTGACGGCGAGGTCGTGCTGGCCGGCCACCGGCTGCTGCTCGACCAGGGCCGTCTCCAGGACGGGGACGAGGCCCTCGCCGGTACCCGGCACGCGGCGGTCGCCCGGCTCTCCGCGGTCACCGCGGCCGGCACGGGCGTCAAGGACGGCGACCTGCTCGCCGTCACCGGCCCGGCCGGGACGGTCCAGCTGCCGCTGCGGGTGACCGCCATGCCGGACCGGGTGGTGTGGCTGCCGCTCAACTCGACGGGCGGCGGCGTCGCCACCGACACCGGCGCGGTTCCCGGGCAGGTCGTCCGCATCGGCCCGGCGACGGCCGCCGCCGCCACCGACGCACCGGAGGTGCGAGCGTGAGTGCCCTCGTCCATATCGCGCAGGCCCAGCAGAGCGTGCTGGCAGCCGAGGACCTGTCCATGTTCGGCCGCGACCCCTGGTGGCTCGTCGCCGTCAAGGCCGTCTTCTGCTTCGCGTTCCTGATGATCACCGTGCTGTTCTCCATCGTGTGGGAGCGCAAGGTCGTCGCCTGGATGCAGCTGCGCATCGGCCCCAACCGGCACGGCCCCTGGGGCATGCTCCAGTCGCTCGCCGACGGCATCAAGCTGATGCTCAAGGAAGACGTGATCGTCAAGCGGGCGGACAAGGTCGTCTACGTCCTGGCCCCCGTCATCGCTGCGATCCCGGCGTTCATGGCGATCGCGGTGATCCCGTTCGGCCCGGCCGGCAACGAGGTCTCGATCTTCGGGCAGCGCACCACGATGCAGCTGACCGACCTGCCGATCGCGATGCTCTACATCCTCGCGGTCGCCTCCGTCGGCATCTACGGCATCGTGCTCGCGGGCTGGTCGTCCGGGTCGACGTATCCGCTGCTCGGCGGTCTGCGCTCGTGCGCGCAGATGATCTCGTACGAGATCGCGATGGGCGCGGCCTTCGCGTCCGTCTTCCTCTACTCCGGGTCGATGTCGACCTCGGCGATCGTGGAGGCGCAGGAGGACCGCTGGTTCATCATCCTGCTGCCGGTGTCCTTCATCATCTACGTCGTCACGATGGTGGGCGAGACGAACCGCGCCCCCTTCGACATGCCGGAGTCCGAGGGCGACCTGGTCGGCGGCTTCAACACCGAGTACTCGTCGATCAAGTTCGCGCTGTTCATGCTCGCCGAGTACGTCAACATGGTCACCGTCTCGGCGGTCTCGGTCACCCTCTTCCTGGGCGGCTGGCGGGCCCCGTACCCGATCAGTACTTTCTGGGAGGGCGCGAACCACGGTTGGTGGCCGCTGCTCTGGTTCGTCGTCAAGGTCCAGCTGCTGCTGTTCTTCTTCATCTGGCTGCGCGGCACGCTGCCACGCGTGCGGTACGACCAGCTGATGAAGCTGGGCTGGAAGGTCCTGATCCCGGTCTCGGTGGTGTGGCTGATGCTGGTCGCCACGGTCCGCGCGATGCGCAACGAGAACATGGAGTTCCAGAGCGTCGTGCTGTACGTCGCCGGGGCGATCCTCGCGATCCTGCTGCTGTCCTTCGTCGCCGACATCTTCCGCGACAAGCGCGACAAGCAGGAGAGGGCGGAGCGGGAGGCCGAGGAACCGGCCGGGTTCGACCCGATGGCCGGTGGATTCCCGGTGCCGCCGCTGCCCGGACAGGAGTTGCCGCCGGTGCCGCGCAGGCGCTCACGCCACCCGCGTGAGCTGATTGTCAGTGGTGGGCCGGACACTAAGAGTGACGGAGAGGAGGCCGACCGTGCCTGAGTTCCAAAACCCGGTGGCCGGCTTCGGCGTGACCTTCAAGGCCATGTTCAAGAAGCGGCTGACCGAGCAGTATCCGGAGCAGCAGAAGACGACGGCGCCGCGCTTCCACGGCAGGCACCAGCTCAACCGGCATCCCGACGGGCTGGAGAAGTGCATCGGGTGCGAGCTGTGCGCCTGGGCCTGTCCGGCCGACGCGATCTATGTGGAGGGCGCGGACAACACGGAGGAGGAGCGCTACTCCCCGGGTGAGCGGTACGGCCGCGTCTACCAGATCAACTACGCCCGCTGCATTCTGTGCGGGTTGTGCATCGAGGCGTGCCCCACCCGCGCGCTGACGATGACGAACGACTTCGAACTGGCCGACAGCAGCCGCGAGTCGCTGATCTACACCAAGGAGCAGCTGCTGGCCGGCCTGGAGGAAGGCATGGTCGAGTCACCGCACTCGATCTTCCCCGGCACGGACGAGCAGGACTACTACCGGGGGCTGGTCACCGAGGCGGCGCCCGGCACGGAGCGTCAGGTGGCGCTCAGCAAGGGTGAGCGGCCGCAGGAGGCCGCGTCCACGTTCGGCGAGGACGAGCCCGCGTCGAAGAGGGTGGTGGAGGGATGAACACGCTCGCCGTTTCCGCCGCTTCGACCGGTGAGGCCGTGCAGTTCTGGGTGCTCGGCACGGTCGCCGTCATCGGCGCGCTGTGCACCGTCTTGATGAGGCGGGCGGTGCACAGCGCGCTGTGCCTGGCCGCAACCATGATCATCCTGGCGGTCTTCTACCTCGCCAACGGCGCGTACTTCCTCGGCGTGGTCCAGATCGTCGTCTACACCGGCGCGATCATGATGCTGTTCCTCTTCGTGGTGATGCTGGTCGGCGTCACGGCCGCGGACTCCCTGAAGGAGACCCTCAAGGGCCAGCGGTGGCTGGCCGCGGGCTGCGGACTCGGCTTCGGCGTCCTGCTGATCGCGGGCATCGGCCAGGCGTCGCTGTCCACCTTCAACGGTCTCGGCAAGGCCAACTCCGCCGCCGGCGGGAACGTCGAGGGCCTGGCCGAACTCATCTTCACCAAGTACGTCTTCGCCTTCGAGCTCACCGGCGCCCTGCTCATCACGGCGACCGTCGGCGCGATGGTGCTCACGCACAAGGAGCGCACCGAGCGCGCGAAGACGCAGCGGGAGATGTCCCAGGAGCGCGTACGCGGCAAGCACCTGCCGCCGCTGCCCGCACCCGGCGTCTACGCCCGGCACAACGCGGTGGACATCGCGGGACTGCTGCCCGACGGCACGCCGGCCGAGCTCACGGTCATGAGGACACTGCGTGAGCGTGGCCAGATCCGGGATGTGTCGCACCAGGCGCTGGCCGACCTCAAGGCGCTGGAGCAGCGCTCCGAGGAGCGGCTGGGCCGTGACCAGGACGAATCGGAGGTCACGAAGTGAACCCGGTCAACTATCTGTATCTAGCGGCGCTGTTGTTCACCATCGGCGCCGCCGGGGTGCTGATCCGGCGGAACGCGATCGTGGTCTTCATGTGCGTCGAGCTGATGCTCAACGCCTGCAACCTCGCATTCGTCGCCTTCTCCCGCATGCACGGCAATCTCGACGGGCAGATCATCGCGTTCTTCACGATGGTCGTCGCCGCAGCCGAGGTCGTGGTGGGGCTCGCGATCATCGTGTCGCTGTTCCGGTCCCGCCACTCGGCCTCGGTCGACGACGCCAGCCTGATGAAGCTGTAAGGGGTCGCAAGAATCGTGGAGAACTTGATTGCGCTGCTCGTCGCAGCGCCCTTGCTCGGAGCGGTGGTCCTGCTGTGCGGCGGGCGCCGGCTCGACCGGGTGGGCCACTGGCTCGGCACGCTGCTCGCGGCGGCCTCGTTCGTGATCGGCGTGGTGCTGTTCAGCGCCATGCTGGGGTACGACGTCGAGGCGCGGACCATGCGCCAGCACCTGTTCAGCTGGGTGCCCGTCGGGGACTTCCAGGCCGACATCGCCTTCCAGCTCGACCAGTTGTCGATGACGTTCGTCCTGCTGATCACGGGTGTGGGCACGCTGATCCACATCTACTCGGTCGGCTACATGGAGCACGACGAGCGTCGGAGGCGCTTCTTCGGCTACCTGAACCTGTTCCTCGCGGCGATGCTGCTGCTGGTCCTCGCCGACAACTACCTGCTGCTGTACTTCGGGTGGGAGGGCGTCGGCCTGGCGTCGTACCTGCTCATCGGGTTCTGGCAGCACAAGCCGAGCGCGGCGACGGCGGCCAAGAAGGCCTTCATCGTCAACCGCGTCGGCGATGTGGGGCTGTCCATCGCGATCATGCTGATGTTCACGACCTTCGGGACCTTCGCCTTCGACCCCGTCCTGTCGCAGGCGCAGGACGGCGGGGCGAGCCAGGCCACGCTGACCGGCATCGGCCTGATGCTGCTGCTGGCGGCCTGCGGCAAGTCCGCCCAGGTGCCGCTCCAGTCCTGGCTCGGTGACGCTATGGAGGGCCCGACCCCGGTCTCGGCCCTCATCCACGCCGCCACCATGGTGACTGCGGGCGTGTACCTGATCACCCGCTCCGGGGCGGTATTCGACGCCGCTCCCGACGCGCAGCTCGCGGTTGTGGTCGTGGGCGCGGTGACGCTGCTCTTCGGTGCGATCGTCGGTTGCGCCAAGGACGACATCAAGAAGGCCCTGGCCGGGTCGACGATGTCGCAGATCGGCTACATGATCCTCGCGGCCGGCCTCGGCCCGATCGGCTACGCCTTCGCGATCATGCACCTGGTGACGCACGGCTTCTTCAAGGCGGGCCTCTTCCTCGGCGCCGGATCGGTCATGCACGGCATGAACGACGAGGTCGACATGAGGAAGTACGGCGGCCTGCGGAAGTACATGCCGGTGACCTTCGTGACCTTCGGGCTCGGCTATCTGGCGATCATCGGCTTCCCCGGACTGTCCGGGTTCTTCTCCAAGGACAAGATCATTGAGGCGGCCTTCGCCTCCGGCGGCGCCCAGGGCTGGATCCTCGGCACGGTGACACTGCTGGGCGCGGGCCTCACGGCGTACTACATGACGCGCGTGATGCTGATGACGTTCTTCGGGGACAAGCGCTGGCAGCCGGACGCGGAGGGCAACGACCCGCACCCGCACGAGTCGCCCAGGTCGATGACGATCCCGATGATCGTGTTCGCCTTCGGCTCGGTGTTCGCGGGGGGCTTCTTCAGCATCGGCGACCGGTTCGTGAACTGGCTGGAGCCGGTGACGCGGTTCGAGCACCCGCACCCGCCGATCAGCGTGCCGGTGATCACCGGGCTTACGGTCGTCGTCCTGCTGGCCGGAGTCGCCGCGGCGTACCTCCAGTACGGGCGCAGGCCCGTCCCGGTCGTCGCTCCGCGCGGCTCGCTGGTGACCCGCGCGGCCCGGCGCGATCTCCTCCAGGACGACTTCAACCACGTGGTCCTGGTCCGCGGCGGCGAGCACCTCACCCGCTCGCTGGTGTACGTCGACCACACCCTGGTCGACGGCGTGGTCAACGGAACGGCGGCCTCGGTCGGCGGGCTCTCCGGCCGGCTGCGCAAGCTGCAGAACGGCTACGCCCGCTCGTACGCGGTCTCGATGTTCGGCGGTACGGCGATCCTCATTGCCGCGACCCTGCTGATGAGGGCGGTCTGATCACGATGTCTTTCCCACTGCTCACCGCGACGGCGGTGCTCCCGGCGGTCGGCGCGGTCCTGACCGCCGCCGTGCCCGCCGCGCGCCGCACCGCCGCCAAGTGGCTGGCGCTGTTCTTCTCCCTCACCACGCTCGTGCTGGCCGCGATCGTCGTCGTACGCTTCGAACCGGGCGGCGACCGCTATCAGCTCACCGAATCCCGGCCGTGGATCGCGGACTTCGGGGTCCGCTACGAACTGGGTGTGGACGGGATCGGGGTCGCGCTGATCGCGCTGACCGCCCTGCTGATCCCGTTCGTCATCCTGGCGGGCTGGCACGACGCCGATCCTGCCCCCAGTGAACCGAAGTCGTCCCGCTGGCGGCCGACCCAGGGCTTCTTCGCCCTGATCCTGGCCGTCGAGGCGATGGTGATCCTCTCCTTCGAGGCCACCGACGTCTTCCTCTTCTACATCCTCTTCGAAGCCATGCTCATCCCGATGTACTTCCTCATCGGCGGCTTCGGGGACCGGGCGCATGCCGGAAGTGACGAGAAGGCGGCGGCGCAGCGCTCGTACGCCGCGGTGAAGTTCCTCCTCTACAACCTCGTCGGCGGCCTGATCATGCTGGCCGCGGTCATCGGGCTGTACGTCGTCGGCGGGACGTTCTCGCTCACCGAGATCGCCGAGAAGCCGCTAGAGATGTCGACCACCACCGAGCGGCTGCTGTTCCTCGGCTTCTTCTTCGCCTTCGCGGTGAAGGCGCCGCTGTGGCCGCTGCACACCTGGCTGCCGAACGCGATGGGGGAGGCCACGACACCCGTCGCCGTGCTGATCACGGCGGTCGTCGACAAGGTCGGCACCTTCGCGATGCTGCGTTTTTGCCTCCAGCTCTTCCCGAACGCCAGCGAGTGGGCGACCCCGGTGATCCTGGTGCTCGCACTGATCAGCATCATCTACGGCGCGCTGCTCGCTGTCGGCCAGCGCGACATCAAGCGCCTGATCGCGTACGCCTCGATCTCGCACTTCGGCTTCATCATCCTGGGCATCTTCGCGCTGAACACCCAAAGCCAGTCCGGCGCGACGCTCTACATGGTCAACCACGGGATCTCGACGGCCGCGCTGATGCTGGTGGCCGGCTTCCTGATCTCGCGGCGCGGCTCGCGGCTCATCGAGGACTACGGCGGGGTGCAGAAGGTGGCCCCGGTGCTCGCCGGAACTTTCCTGATCGGCGGTCTGGCGACACTGTCGCTGCCCGGATTGGCGCCGTTCGTGAGCGAATTCCTGGTCCTGGTCGGGGTGTTCGACGCGTATCCGGTGGTGGGCGTCATCGCTACCTCGGGCATCGTGCTCGCCGCCGTCTACGTGCTGGTGCTCTACCAGCGCACCATGACGGGACCGGTCAAGGCATCCGTTCAGGGCATGCCGGATCTCAAGGTCCGTGAGCTGGTGGTGGTCCTGCCGCTGATCGCGTTGCTGGTCTTCCTGGGTGTGTACCCGAAGCCGCTGACCGAGATCGTCGATCCGGCGGTGACGAGCACCATTTCGGACGTAAAGAAGACCAACCCGGAGCCCGTGGAGGCTGCACAGTGAGCGCATCAGCTGTCCACAGCCTGTGGACGACGGTCGCGGCGCCCGGCGCCGACGGTTTCACCGCCCCCCACATCGAGTACGCCCAGCTGGCACCGACGCTCATCGTGGTCGGCGCGGCTGTGCTCGGCGTGCTCGTGGAGGCCTTCGTGCCGCGCAGGGCGCGGTACTACACCCAGCTGTTCCTGTCGGTCGTCGCCATCGCCGCCGCCTTCGCGGCGGTCGTGGGGCTCGCGGCGGCCGGGTACGGCACCACCAAGGCGAAGATCGCGGCGGAGGGCGCCATCGCGGTGGACGGCCCGGCGCTGTTCCTCCAGGGCACGATCCTGCTGGCCTCGCTGGTCGCCGTGTTCACCTTCGCCGAGCGAAGGCTCGACCCGGACGCGCACGGCAACCGCCTCGACTCCTTCGCCGCACAGGCCGCGTCCGTACCGGGAAGCGACAGCGAGAAGGCGGCGGTCAAGGCCGGTTTCACCACCACGGAGGTCTTCCCGCTCGTACTCTTCGCCATCGCGGGCATGCTCGTCTTCCCCGCGGCCAACGACCTGCTGACGCTGTTCGTGGCCCTGGAAGTCTTCTCGCTCCCGCTGTACCTGCTGTGTGCCGTCGCCCGCCGCAAGCGGCTGATGTCGCAGGAAGCCGCGGTGAAGTACTTCCTCCTCGGCGCCTTCTCGTCTGCGTTCCTGCTCTTCGGGATCGCCCTCATGTACGGGTACGCCGGCTCCGTCTCGTACGCGAAGATCGCCGGCGTCGTCGACGGCACGGTCAAGCAGATCGACCCCGCGCTCGCCGACACCATGGGCAACGACGTGCTGCTGCTCATCGGCGGGGCGATGATCCTCACCGGCCTGCTCTTCAAGGTCGGTGCGGTTCCGTTCCACATGTGGACGCCGGACGTCTACCAGGGCGCGCCCACCCCCGTCACCGGTTTCATGGCGGCCGCGACCAAGGTGGCCGCCTTCGGGGCGATGCTGCGGCTGCTGTACGTCGTGCTGCCGGGCCTGCTCTGGGACTGGCGTCCGGTGATGTGGGCCGTAGCGATCATCACGATGCTGGGCGGCGCGATCGTCGCGATCACCCAGACCGACATCAAGCGGCTGCTCGCGTACTCGTCGATCGCGCACGCCGGCTTCATCCTGGCCGGAGTGATCGCGACGAGGCCCGAGGGCATCTCGTCCGTCCTCTTCTACCTGCTGGCGTACTCCTTCGTGACGATCGGCGCCTTCGCGGTGGTCACGCTGGTGCGCGACGCGGGCGGCGAGGCGACGCACCTGTCGAAATGGGCGGGGCTGGGGCGGCGCTCGCCGCTGGTGGCCGCAGTCTTCGCGGTGTTCCTGCTGGCCTTCGCCGGTATCCCGCTGACCTCCGGCTTCACCGGAAAGTTCGCGGTCTTCAAGGCGGCGGCGGAGGGCGGGGCCGGTGCGCTGGTCGTGGTCGGTGTGATCTCGTCGGCCATCGCCGCCTTCTTCTACATCCGGGTGATCGTCCTGATGTTCTTCAGCGAGCCGAAGGCGGACGGACCCACGGTCGCCGTGCCGTCGGCGCTGACGACGGCGGCGATCGGGGCGGGCGTCGTGGTGACGCTGGTGCTCGGCGTCGCACCGCAGTACTTCCTGGACCTGGCGGGGCAGGCGGCAGTCTTCGCCCGCTGACATCCCATGATCGTCTGCGGTCCGCTGCCGCCCGGTGTTCCCCCTCCCAGGGGGTGCCGGGCGGCTGCTTTGGGTCAGGTGTGTCAGTGGAGGCCCCTATCGTGGGATACCGGGCACGGTACGTACGGGGGACAGAGCGATGAACGGGACGGACGGCATGGTCGAGACCGGCGAGGTGACACGGAGCGACGCGCTTGAGACGCTGCACCGCGTTTTCGGGTACGAGGCGTTCCGCGGCGAGCAGGGTGCGGTCATCGAGCATGTGGTGGGTGGCGGCGACGCCGTCGTGCTGATGCCGACCGGCGGCGGAAAGTCGCTGTGCTACCAGATCCCCGCGCTGGTCAGGCCGGGTACGGGCATTGTGATCTCCCCGCTCATCGCGCTGATGCAGGACCAGGTCGACGCGCTGCGGGCGCTGGGCGTGCGGGCCGGGTTCATCAACTCCACGCAGGGCTTCGGCGAGCGGCGCGCGATGGAGGCGGACCTCCTCGCCGGGGAGCTCGACCTGCTCTATCTGGCGCCGGAGCGGCTGCGGCTGGACGCCACGCTCGACCTGCTCGGCCGGGCCAAGATCTCGGTGTTCGCCATCGACGAGGCGCACTGCGTCGCCCAGTGGGGGCACGATTTCCGGCCGGACTATCTGACGCTGTCCGTGCTGGGCGAGCGGTGGCCGGACGTGCCGCGCATCGCGTTGACGGCGACGGCCACGGATGCCACCCACCGGGAGATCACCCAGCGGCTGGGGATGCCGGACGCCCGGCACTTCGTGGCGAGCTTCGACCGGCCGAACATCCAGTACCGGATCGTGGGCAAGGCCGACCCGAAGAAGCAGCTGCTGTCCTTCCTGCGCGACGAGCACGCCGGAGACGCGGGGATCGTCTACTGCCTGTCGCGCAATTCCGTGGACAAGACGGCGGAGTTCCTCTGCAACAACGGCATCACGGCCGTGCCGTACCACGCGGGGCTCGACGGGAGGACGCGCGCCGCGCACCAGTCGCGCTTCCTGCGGGAGGAGGGCCTGGTCGTCGTGGCGACGATCGCCTTCGGCATGGGCATCGACAAGCCGGACGTGCGCTTCGTCGCCCACCTGGACCTGCCGAAGTCGGTCGAGGGGTACTACCAGGAGACCGGCCGGGCCGGCCGCGACGGGCTGCCGTCGACAGCGTGGATGGCGTACGGCCTCCAGGACGTCGTACAGCAGCGCAAGATGCTGCAGAGCGGGGAGGGTGACGAGGCGTTCCGGCGGCGCGCGGCGTCCCATCTCGACGCGATGCTCGCGCTGTGCGAGACGGCCGGGTGCCGGCGGGCGCAGTTGCTGGCGTACTTCGGTCAAGATCTTGACGCGGTGGGCGCTGCGGCGTCCTGCGGCAACTGCGACACGTGCCTGACCCCGCCGGAGACGTGGGACGGGACGGTGCCGGCGCAGAAGGTGCTGTCGACGGTGGTGCGGTTGCAGCGGGAGCGCAGGCAGAAGTTCGGGGCCGGTCAGATCGTCGACATTCTGCTGGGTCGCAAGACCGCCAAGGTGATCCAGTTCGACCACGACCAGCTGTCGGTGTTCGGCATCGGTGAGGAGCTGGCCGAGACGGAATGGCGGGGCGTGGTAAGGCAGTTGCTGGCGCAGGGGCTGCTGGCGGTCGAGGGGGAGTACGGCACGCTGGTGATGACCGACGCGAGTGCGTCGGTGCTCAGCCGGGAGCGTGAGGTGCGGTTGCGCAAGGAGGCAGAGCCGGCCGCCGCCGCCCGCTCCGCGAAAGGGGAGCGCAAGGCGAAGGCGTCCGCCGCGAACGCGGATCTGCCGGCGGAGGCGGTGCCGGTCTTCGAAGCGCTGCGGGCGTGGCGTGCGGAGCAGGCGCGGGAGCAGGGCGTACCGGCATACGTGATCTTCCACGACGCGACGCTGCGGGAGGTCGCTTCGGTGCGGCCTGGGTCGGTGGCGGAGCTGGGTGGCATCGCCGGGCTCGGCGAGAAGAAGCTGGCTACGTACGGGGAGGGGGTGCTGGGGGTGCTGGCGGGGTTTGACGCGGGCGCGCCGGAGATCCCGGCCCCGGTGGACACCCCGGCTCCGGTGGAGACCCCGGCTGTGGCGGAGACCCCGGCTCCGGTGGAGACCCCGGCTGTGGCGGAGACCCCGGCTCCGGTGGAGACCCCGGCTGTGGCGGAGACCCCGGCTCCGGTGGAGACCCCGGCTGTGGCGGAGACCCCGGCTCCGGTGGAGACCCCGGCTGTGGCGGAGACCCCGGCTCCGGTGGACACCCCGGCTGTGGCGGAGACCCCGGCCCCGGGATCGGCCCCGCCGGCTCAGGCCGGGGATTTTGGCCGCGGGGGCGACCCGGAGTGGGACTGGGGCGCGGAGCCACCGGAGGATTAGCCACTGCGCGGGGCCTTCCCCGACCCGCCCCTTCCCGAACGGGGGTAACGGCCGCGCACCAGGCCGTAAGCCCCCGGCCCGCCGGACGCCCTGCGGGCGTTGTCCACAATCGCCGGACGGGCTGAAAACTCAGCCTCTCCGGCGATTGAGGAGCGGGGTCTGGGGCGGAGCCCCCCACGCGGCGGAGCCGCGCAATGTCACTTCGGGAAGGGGCGGGTCGGGGAGAAGGCGCCGCGCAGCGGCGGGGGGTCAGCGTGCCGGGGTGATGCGGCCTCGGACCTCACCCAGGCCGACGCGCGTGCCGTCCGGGCCCGGCGCCCACGCCGTCATCGTCACCTCGTCGCCGTCCTCCAGGAACGTCCGCTTCCCGGTGGGGAGTTCGAGCGCGTCGCGGCCGTTCCAGGTGAGCTCCAGAAGGGAGCCGCGCTGGTTCACCTCGGGGCCGCTCACCGTGCCCGAGCCGAAGACGTCGCCGGTGCGCAGGGACGCGCCGTTCGCCGTCATCTGGGCGAGCTGCTGGGCGGCCGTCCAGTACATGGAGGAGAAGGGCGGCTCGGAGACCACCTCGCCGTTGATCCTCACCTCGATGCGCACGTCGTAGCCGCCCGGCTCCTCCTCCCCGGAGTCGTCCAGATAGGGCAGGAGGGGGAAGTCGCGCGCCGGGGGCGCCACTTGGGCCGCGTCCATGGCCTCCAGCGGCGTCACCCACGCCGACACCGAGGTGGCGAAGGACTTGCCGAGGAAGGGGCCGAGGGGCACGTACTCCCAGGCCTGGATGTCCCGCGCCGACCAGTCGTTGAGGAGGAACAGGCCGAAGACGTGGTCCCGGTAGTCCGCGAGCGGGACCGGCGTGCCGTGCGTGGACGGTGTGCCGACCACGAAGCCGACCTCCGCCTCGATGTCGAGCTTGACCGACGGGCCGAAGACGGGGGCCGGGTCCGCCGGTGCCTTGCGCTGGCCGCTGGGGCGTACCACCTCCGTGCCGGACACGACGACCGTGCCGGACCGGCCGTGGTAGCCGATCGGCAGGTGCTTCCAGTTGGGCGTCAGCGCGTCGCCGTCGGGGCGGAAGATCCGGCCCACGTTGGTGGCGTGGTGCTCGGAGGCGTAGAAGTCGACGTAGTCCGCGATCTCGTACGGGAGATGCAGGGTGACGACGGACACGGGGTGCAGCAGGGGCTCTATGTCGGCGCGGTGCGCCGGGCTCGTGACCCAGGCGGTGAGCGCGCGGCGCACGTCCCGCCACGCGGTGCGCCCGGCGGACAGCAGCGGGTTGAGGGTGGGCTGGGCGAGCAGCGCGGCGTACGGCGAGCCCAGGGTGAGGGCCGCCGCCCCGACGTCCAGCACATGGCCGCCGATACGGACCCCGACCCGGCGCCGCTCCGGCTCGTCCGCGGTCGAGAAGACACCGTAAGGCAGGTTGTGCGGGCCGAAGAGATCGTCCTCGGCAAGGTCGAGCGGGCTCTGCTCGGGCATGGGTGCTGCCTCGCTTTCCACGTCGTGAGAGGAACACGTTACGTGGGTGTCGCCTGCGAGGGCAGTGCCCAAAGAGTGCCCTATGCCGGAAATGGGGGCAGGGGAGAGGATCTTCGTTCGGATCTCCCTCCGGATCTCCCTCCGGATCTCCCTTCGGATCTGTCCGGATCTCCGTTCCCGTCAGCCCGTCGCGCGCGGGATGCGCTTTTCCCAGGTGCGGTGGAAAACCGTTTCGCCGCCCTCCCGGCAGGTGACCTCGTTCGACGTGATGAAGTCGGCCGCGTCGCAGCTGATATCGGAGCGCGTCTCGATCTCCACGTCCCAGTCGCGGTCCGGCCGGTGCAGCCTGATCCGCCAGTCCGAGCGGGTGTGGGCGCTGTGCGGGTCCGTCTCGTTGATCGTGTACGTCTCCACCGCTTCCTCGGTGAGCTCCAGCCCGTCCGGGTAGATCCTCGTCCCCCCGTACCGGGGGTCGACCTCCATCCGCCATTCCCCGGCGGCCACATCGCGGACGATCACCCGTTCCGGCCGCTGCCCCGCGGGGTCGGCGGGGAAGGTGACGCCGAGGGGTTCGGACTGTTCCGGCGCCTCGAAGGTGATCGCGGCCCCGGCAGCGTTGGCCTCCCCGGTAGGGGCGCGGACCGGGAGTTCCAGGGCGCTGCCCGCCGGGTCCAGCGTGAAGCCCGCCGAGCCGCTCGCCGGCCAGATCCACGGCCAGTACGCCGACGAGACGGAGAGGCGGATGCGGTGGCCCGGCGCGAAGCTGTGGCCGATGCCGTTCAGCTGGAAGCTGACGTCCTCGGTCGCGCCCGGCGGCCACGCCTCGGCCCGCTCCCGGCCGCCCCGCGCCGCGAGGTTGAGCACGCCCCGGGTGACCAGGGTCGACGAGCCGTCCGGGGCTACGTCGCAGAGGCGGGCGACGGCCTGGCCGTACGGCACGTCCATCCGCAGTCGCAGCCGGACCGCGGGGCGGCCCAGGATCTCGATGGGCGCTTCCCCCACCGGGAACTCGAAGCTCGCCGACTTCGCGTCCTCGTCCCGCTGGTCGGGCGGCAGATCCGCGTCGTTGCCGAAGGGGAAGTAGCGCCCCGCGTCCATGCCCGTCTGCATCGGGGAGTCGACATCGAGCGGTGGCCCCTGGAGGGCGTACGCCGCCGCGGTGACGTGGGGGGACGGCCACGCCGGGTCTCCCGCCCACCGGCCGGGCAACTCGTCGTACACCGTCTTCGGGGGGTGCGAGTCGCTGATCCAGGAGCGCAGGAGCGGCTCGGCCATGACGCCGGTGCGCTCGTCGCCCTTGAGCCAGTGGTCCCACCAGCGCAGGGTCTCCTGGAGGAAGCCGATCGCGGGGCCCGGGGGCAGTCCGCGGTCGGGGTACTGGTGCGACCACGGGCCGATCAGGCCGCGGACCCGGGTCGGGTCGAGGTGTTCGACGAGCCGCAGGACGGTGTCCCGGTACGGGTCGTGCCAGCCGCCCACCGCGAGCACCGCCGCGTTGATCGCGCCGTAGTCCTCGCAGACGCTGCCGTGCTTCCAGTACTCGTCGCGGGTCTGGTGCGCGAGCCAGGTGTGGATGAAGGGGTCGACGGCCTCCAGGCGGTCGAGCCACATCTGCCGCCAGGCGTCGCCCACCTGCGCGGGGTCCGGCGGGCGGCACACGTAGGCGAGCATCGTCGCCGCCCAGGCGTGCATGTCCACGGCGAGTACGGAACCACCCATGTAGTGCACGTCGTTGTCATAGCGGTCGTCCGATGAGCAGACCGTGACGACCGCCTTGAGCGGCTCGGGCGCGAGCGCCGCGATCTGGAGGGAGTTGAAGCCGCCCCAGGAGATGCCGAACATGCCGACCTTGCCGGTGCACCAGGGCTGCTCGGCGAGCCAGTGCACGACCGCGACCCCGTCGGCCAGTTCGGTGGCGTCGTACTCGTCGCCCGGCATGCCCTCGCTGTTGCCGTGCCCGCGCACATCCACCCGCACCGAGGCGTAGCCGTGCCCCGCGTACCAGGGGTGGCGCTGCCAGTCGCGCGGCGCCGTCCAGTCGCTGAGGCGGTACGGCAGGTACTCGAGCAGCGCCGGTACGGGCTCGTCGGTCTCCGGGCGCCAGACGCGGGCGTACAGCCGCGTCCCGTCGGGAAGCGGAATCCGTACGTCCTCGTGCGTCGTGCGGTACGGAAGGTCGGAAGCGGTGCGGATCTGCATGAGCCACCTCAGGGAAGGCCTCGGGGAACGCCTCAGTGGACGGGGTGCATGGTGCGGCGCAGCCAGGGCGCCATCAGGACGACGACGAGGCCGGCGGCGACCGCGACCGCGCCGTTGACGCCGAAGTACACGGGGTGCGATATGTCGTCGTACGAGCTTGGCGGCGGGCCGTCCTCCACGGGCTCGGCCGGCTCGTCGGGCTGCGGGTCGGACACGGTGCGGGACAAAAGGCTTACTCCTGGTCGTATCAGCTGATCCAGAACATACATGGGCCCTACGGACTGTGCGCGGGGCGACGGGCAGGCGCTCACAGTGATCGAAACGCGACCGGATACGCTGAGTTGAGTGAAGACAGCGACACATCGACAATCCGTGTGATCGTCAGCAGACAGGAGTGACCCTCGTGACCGTCGTCGGGCCGTTCGGACTGAGCGTGCGGGACCAGGCTCTTGAGACCGATGTCCAGTCCGGGCTGGCAGCTGTCGAGGAGGGTCTGCTCGACGCGACCAAGAGCGAGGTCCCCTTCATCACGGAGGCCGCCCAGCATCTGGTCAGGGCGGGCGGTAAGCGGTTCCGGCCGCTGCTGGTGATGCTCGCCGCGCAGTTCGGCGACCCCCACGCACCCGGCATCGTGCCGTCGGCCGTGGTCGTGGAGCTCACGCACCTGGCGACGCTCTACCACGATGACGTGATGGACGAGGCGGACGTACGCCGCGGAGTCGCCAGCGCCAATGCCAGCTGGGGCAACTCCGTCGCCGTCCTGACCGGCGACTTCCTCTTCGCACGGGCGTCGCACATCCTGGCCGACCTCGGGCCGGAGGCCGTACGCATCCAGGCCGAGGCCTTCGAGCGTCTGGTCACGGGCCAGATCCTGGAGACCGCCGGGCCGCGTGAGGACCAGGAGCCGGTCGGCCACTACCTGGACGTCATCGCCGGCAAGACCGGCTCGCTGATCGCCGTCTCCGGACGTTTCGGGGCGATGATGGCGGGCGCCGAGGAGAGCGTCGTCGACATCCTCACGCAGTACGGCGAGCGCCTGGGCACCGCCTTCCAGCTCGCCGACGACGTACTCGACATCGCCAGCGACAGCCACGAGTCCGGGAAGACGCCCGGCACCGACCTGCGCGAGGGCGTGGCCACGCTGCCCGTGCTGCTGCTGCGCGCGCAGGCCACCGAGCACGGCCGCCCGGACGACCTGGAACTGTGCGAGCTGCTCGACGGGGACCTCAGCGACGACACCCGGCACGCCGAGGTGCTGCGGCGGCTGCGCGCGCACCCGGCGCTGGAGCAGGCGCGGCGCGACACCGTTCGGTACGCACAGGAGGCGCGGGCCACGTTGGCACCGCTGCCCGAGTGCTACGCGAAGGCGGCTCTGGAGGAGCTGTGCGACGCGGTGGTGCACCGCGCCGGGTAGGGCGGGCGGGCCTGGGTGCCCCTGACTTCGTGGCGGCGTCTCCCCTGACCGCAGGGGGAGGCGCCGTTGCCGTATGTCATCCCGGAGCAGTAGACGGAGTTGATCCCGGGGGCTGACGATTCACGGCCGCGCATTTGGTCAGATGGAAAACACCACTCCCCACCAATTCGGGTGAGAATGGCGGCGCGGGGTGGACGAGTGCAACGGGAGACGGCCGCCGACCACGGAGGTAGGGAACACATGGCACCGAACGACAGGGCACAGACCACCGACGAGGCCACGGACGACGTACCGGGCCGCCGGAAGGCCGCCCGCTACATCGTCCCGCTCGCGGTGGCGGGGGTGGCGGCGGCGACCATCGGGCTGGTCCCGGCGCTCGCCGATTCCGGCGACCCCGAACTGCCGAAGATCACCGCGCAGCAGCTGGTCGAGAAGATCGCCGCGTCGGACACGCAGCAGCTCTCCGGCACCATGAAGATCAACACGGACCTGGGCATCCCGGCGCTCGGCGGCATGGCCGAGAGCCTGCTGCCGAAGGGTGAGGGCGACGGCGAAGGTTCCGCCGCCGATCCGCAGGCCAAGCTGCTGGAGCTCGCCTCGGGCACCCACACCCTGCGGGTCGCGGCCGACGGTCCTGACAGGCAGCGGGTGTCGATCATGGACGACGCCGCCGAGTACAGCCTCATCCGCAACGGCGGCGAGGTGTGGGCGTACGACAGCGCCTCGAACGAGGCGTTCCACACGAAGGGCGAGGCGCCCGCCAAGGGCAAGGACTCCGACGGCCACGATGTGTCCGAAGGGGTCCCGACGACCCCCAAGGCGCTGGCCGAAGAGGCGCTGAAGGCCGCGGACGACACCACATCGGTGACCGTCGACGGTACGGCGCAGGTGGCCGGCCGGGACGCGTACCAGCTGCTGATCAAGCCCAAGCAGTCCGGCTCCACGGTCGGGGCGATCCGTATCGCGGTCGACGCCGAGCACGGCGTACCGCTCAAGTTCACCCTCACCCCGAGCAGCGGCGGCAAGGCCGCCGTCGACGCGGGCTTCACCAAGGTCGACTTCTCGAAGCCGTCCGCGGACACCTTCGCCTTCACCCCGCCCAAGGGCACGAAGGTGACCGAGGGCGACGCGGAGAAGGCGGAGAAGAAAGCCCACGAGAAGGAGCTGAAGGACTTCAAGGGCAAGGCGCCCGAGGACCTCAAGGACTTCGAGGGCCTCAACGTCATCGGTGAGGGCTGGACATCGGTCGCCGAGATCTCCTCCCCGGCGAGTGCCGGTTCCGGGGCGCCGAAGTCGGGCGACGTACCGCCCGAGGCGCAGCAGTTCCTCGGCGCGCTCGGCGACAAGGTGTCCGGCTCGTTCGGCGAGGGCACCGTCTTCAAGACGCGCCTGGTCAACGCCCTGATGACGGACGACGGCAAGGTGTACGTCGGCGCGGTCACCCAGGACGCTCTGGTCCGGGCGGCCGACGCCGCGGCCAAGTAGGCAGGTAGGCAGGGATGGAGGAGCTGGCCGCCGTGGAAGAGAGCGTCATCAGCACACGCGCGCTCACCAAGCGTTTCCGCGGCGGGCAGCTCGCCGTCGACGGCCTCGACCTCACGGTGCCCGCCGGCAGCGTTTCGGATTCCTCGGACCCCGCGCGTGGGCCCGTTTCGCCACGAAGGACATCACCGCCTGACGGGGCCGCAGTCTGAGAGCGCTGATCTGAGAGCCTCGATCCGAGACGGCCCGGCCACCGCCGTGGCCGGGCCGCCCCGTGAGGGGTGTCAGAAGGTGAGCTTCCAGCTGTCGATGTAGCCGGTGTCCTGCGCCGCGATGTCCTGGACCCTGAGCTTCCAGGCGCCGTTGGCCACCTCGCTCGACGCGTTCACCGTGTAGGTGGCGATCACGTTGTCGGCCGAGTCGTTGCTGCTGGAGCTCTTCAGCAGGTACGCCGTACCGTCCGGCGCCAGCAGGTCGACGACCAGGTCGCCGCGCCAGGTGTGCTTGATGTCGACGCCCACCTTGAGCGTGGCCGGGGCGTTGCCCGTACGACCGGACACGGTGACCGTCGAGGTGACCGCCGCACCGTTGTCCGGGACGGCGACATCGGCGGGGTTCTCGAACACCGTGCCGCCGGGCGGTACGGAGCCCTCGGTGCCCAGCGTCCACACGGCGTGGGCGACGGCGTCACTGTTGCGGTCCAGGGCGGTGTCGTTGATGTTCGCCGTGGTGTCGCAGGACGAGTGGTAGCAGCGGTCGAAGGCCTGGCCGGCCGTGCCGCCCCACTTCTGGGCCTGGGCGCTGGACTTCGTGCGGCTTGCGCCGGTGAAGAGGCCGCCCACCGGTATGCCGACGTTCTTGAAACTCGCGTGGTCCGAGCGGCCGTCGCCCTCGGTCTCGATCTCGGTGGGGACGCCGAGGCCCGCGTAGAAGTCCTTGAAGGTCTGCTCGATGGCCGGGTCGTCGTCGTAGACGAAGTAGCCGGGGTTCGGCGAGCCGATCATGTCGAAGTTGAGGTACCCGGAGAACTTGGAGCGCTCGGTCGACGGCAGGCTGTTGACGTACGCCTTCGAGCCGACCAGTCCCAGCTCCTCCGCGCCCCACCAGCCGAAGCGCAGATGCTTTGTGGGCTTGAGCTGCGCGCGGGAAACGGCCAAAGCTGTCTCCAGGACGGCGGCGGAGCCCGACCCGTTGTCGTTGATGCCGGGGCCGGAGCTGACCGAGTCGAGGTGGGCGCCGGCCATGAGTATCTGGTTCGGGTCGCCGCCCGGCCAGTCGGCGATCAGGTTGTAGCCGGTTGCGCCACTCGCGGTGAACTGCGTGACGGTGGTGGTGAAGCCGGCGGCGTCGAGCTTGGCCTTCACGTAGTCGACGGACGCCTTGTAGCCGGGGCGGCCGTGGGCGCGGTTGCCGCCGTTGGCGCTGGATATCGACTGGAGCTGGGTGAGGTGCGCCTTGACGTTGGCGACGGGTATGTCGGGCGCGGCGAGCGCCGCGGACGGGGCGGCCGTCGCGGACGGGGCGGTGGCGGCGACCAGGCCGGCGAGGGCGAGGGCGACGGCTGCGGCCGTGCGTCGGGAGAGGGACGAGTTGCCGGTGAGTCTCATGTGGGGGCTCCGGGATTCCGTTCGGGGACAGACGGAACGTGCGGGACGCCCCGGGACGCTTGCTGCGGCCCGGGGCGCTGGAGCTGGTGGTGCTGTGCTGTGCTGTCTGTGCTGAGCTGCGCTGTGCGTGCTGCATGGTCAGTGAGATTTTGAGTCTGCGTCAAGAGCGGAAACCGGACAACGGTGTTCGCATGCCGGAGACTTCCGGGAGAGCGGCGGGGGCCTCAGTGGACGCAGAACTCGTTGCCCTCGGGGTCCGTCATGATCACCCACTCGCCCCCGGGCTCCTTCGCGCGGTGCTGCACGCTCGCCCCCAGCGCCTCAAGGCGCTCCACCTCGCTCTCCCGGGCGCCGGGCTCCGAGTGCACGTCGATGTGCAGCCGGTTCTTGACGGTCTTGGCCTCGGGTACGCGCTGGAAGAGGATCCGGCGGCCGAGCCCCGTCCCCGTCTCCTTGTCGTACGCGTCGTCCGGATGCCGGACGGCGACGAGATCGCGCCAGGCGCGGCGGCCGTGGAAATCCACCGCCGCCGCGGGCGGTACGACGCCGAAACCGAGGAGCCGCTCGATGTGGACGCTGTTGTCCTCCACGTCGTAGCCGAGAGCCTCGGCCCAGAAGTCGGCCTGGGCGTGCGGGTCGCCGGCGTCGATGACGAGCTTCCAGTGCAGTGTCATGCACCCACTGATAGTGGCTGCCGGCCGCGCCCGCAACGAACACGCCGCGGCGGTGCGCACGGCCGGCTCGGGGTTCTCGGGTGTTACGGAGCCGGGGTGGGCGCGGGCTTCGGGTCGGCTTGCCCGCCGGCTTGCCCGCCGGCCTGCGCGTCGAGCTTCGCGTCGGGTTTGGCCGCGGGCACGGAAGCGGGACCCGGCGCCGCCTCGGCAGCGACTGCCGCCAGCCGCAGCGCCTGCGCCCGCCCTCGCCGCGCGGTGCGCAGCGCATCACCCGTCAGCAGCGCCAGCGCCGCCCAGACCAGCGAGAACCCGGCCCAGCGCTCCGGCGGCATCGCCTCGTGGAAGTACACGACTCCCAGTCCGAACTGGAACACCGGGGCCAGGTACTGCAAGAGCCCCAGCGTCGACAGTGGCACCCGGATCGCCGCCGCACCGAAGCAGACCAGCGGCACGGCGGTCACGATGCCCGTCGCGGCGAGCAGCGCCGCATGCCCCGGGCCCTCGGCGCCGAAGGTGGCGGTGTCCTGCGAACCGATCCAGAGCAGAAAGCCCAGCGCGGGCAGGAACTGGATCGCGGTCTCGGCTGCCAGCGACTCGACCCCGCCGAGGTTGACCTTCTTCTTGATCAGGCCGTACGTCGCGAACGAGAACGCCAGCACCAGGGAGATCCAGGGCGGCCGCCCGTACCCGACGGCCAGCACGAGCACGGCGGCGAAGCCGACGCCGACCGCCAGCCACTGGGCGGGCCGCAGACGCTCCTTCAGCAGCAGAACGCCCATGGCGATGGTGACGAGCGGGTTGATGAAGTAGCCGAGGGAGGCCTCGACCACCTGGCCGTTGTTGACCGCCCAGATGTAGAGGCCCCAGTTGACGGTGATGACGGTCGCGGCGAGCGCGATGAGCCCCAGCCTGCGGGGCTGGCGTATCAGCTCACCGATCCATGCCCACCGGCGCACCGCGAGCAGCACGATGCCGACGACGGCCAGCGACCAGACCATGCGGTGGGCGAGGATCTCCATGGCGCCCGCGGGCTTGAGGAGCGGCCAGAAGAGGGGGACGAGCCCCCACAATCCGTAGGCGCCGATGCCGTACAGCAACCCCGACCGCTGTTCGTTGACCGACTTCACTGGCCCTCCTGACCGCGCGCACCGACCTGCTGACGGTAGCGCCGACAGGACCCGCCTGTCATGCCCGTATTACGTGACGGTCATGACAGGCGGCGGGATCAGCGGGCCAGCAGGATCAGCGGGACACCCGGCAGGGCGCTCAGCCGACGACGGTCCAGGTGTCCCTGCCTGCGAGGAGGGCGCTCAGGTCGCCCTTGCCGTCCCGTTCGACGGCGGTGTCGAGCTGGTCGGCCATGAGGGTGTCGTAGACGGGACGGTGAATGCTGCGCAGGACGCCGATGGGGGTGTGGTGGAGGGTGTCCGGGTCCGCGAGGCGGGAGAGGGCGAAGGCGGTGGTGGGGCTCGTCGCGTGGGCGTCGTGGACGAGGATCTGGGACTGGTTGTCCTCGGTGACGCTCACCACCTTGAGGTCCCCGGTTGCGGGGTCGCGTACGACGCCCTTCGCTCCGTCGGCCCCGAAGCGGATCGGCTGCCCGTGCTCCAGCCGGATGACGGCTTCCTGGGCCCGCTCCTTGTCCTTGAGCGCTTCGAAGGCACCGTCGTTGAAGATGTTGCAGTTCTGGTAGATCTCGACGAGTGCGGTGCCGGGGTGGTCGGCGGCTTGGCGCAGGACGTCGGTGAGGTGTTTGCGGTCGGAGTCGATGGTGCGGGCGACGAAGGACGCCTCGGCACCGATGGCGAGCGACACCGGGTTGAAGGGGGCGTCGAGGGACCCCATCGGCGTGGATTTGGTGATCTTGCCGAGTTCGGAGGTGGGGGAGTACTGGCCCTTGGTGAGGCCGTAGATCCGGTTGTTGAAGAGGAGGATCTTCAGGTTCACGTTGCGGCGCAGTGCGTGGATCAGGTGGTTGCCGCCGATGGAGAGGGCGTCGCCGTCGCCGGTGACGACCCAGACGGAGAGGTCGCGTCGGCTGGTGGCGAGGCCGGTGGCGATGGCGGGGGCGCGGCCGTGGATGGAGTGCATCCCGTACGTGTTCATGTAGTACGGGAAGCGGGAGGAGCAGCCGATGCCGGAGACGAAGACGATGTTCTCTTTGGCGAGGCCGAGTTCGGGCATGAAACCCTGCACGGCGGCGAGGACGGCGTAGTCGCCGCAGCCGGGGCACCAGCGCACTTCCTGATCGGACTTGAAGTCCTTTATCGACTGCGCGGCCTCGGCCTTGGGGACCAGTGAGAGTGCCTCAGCCATGGATGGCCTCCTTGAGAGCCGTGGCGAGCTGCTCGGCCTTGAACGGCATGCCGTTGACCTGGGTGTACGAGTGGGCGTCGACCAGGTACTTCGCCCGCAGCAGGGTGGCGAGCTGGCCGAGGTTCATTTCCGGCACCACCACCGTGTCGTAACGCCCCAGCACGTCACCGAGGTTGCGGGGGAAGGGGTTGAGGTGGCGCAGATGGGCCTGTGCGATGGGAGTCCCGGCGCCGCGGAGGCGGCGTACGGCGGCGGTGATGGGCCCGTACGTCGACCCCCAGCCCAGCACCAGCGTCCGCGCCCCGGCCGGGTCGTCGACGTCCAGGTCGGGGACTTCGATGCCGTCGATCTTGGCCTGGCGGGTGCGGACCATGAAGTCGTGGTTGGCCGGGTCGTAGGAGATGTTGCCCGTGCCGTCCTGCTTCTCGATACCGCCGATACGGTGCTCAAGGCCCGGCGTGCCGGGGACGGCCCAGGGGCGGGCGAGGGTGTGCGGGTCGCGCTTGTACGGCCAGAAGACGTCGGTGCCGTCGGCCAGAGTGTGGTTGGGGCCAGTGGCGAACTGCACTCGCAGGTCGGGGAGTTCACCGACGTCCGGGATGCGCCAGGGTTCGGAGCCGTTGGCGAGGTAACCGTCGGAGAGCAGGAAGACCGGTGTCCGGTAGGTCAGGGCGATCCGGGTCGCGTCCAGGGCCGCGTCGAAACAGTCGGCGGGGGTCTTGGGGGCGACGATCGGGACCGGCGCCTCACCGTTCCTGCCGAACATGGCCTGCAGCAGGTCGGCCTGCTCGGTCTTCGTCGGCAGGCCGGTGGAGGGCCCGCCGCGCTGGATCGCGACGACCAGCAGCGGCAGCTCCAGCGAGACGGCCAGCCCGATCGTCTCCGACTTCAGAGCCACCCCAGGACCCGACGTCGTCGTCACCGCGAGCTGTCCGCCGAACGCCGCGCCGAGAGCCGCGCCGATGGCGGCGATCTCGTCTTCGGCCTGGAAGGTGCGCACACCGAAGTTCTTGTGCTTCGACAGCTCGTGGAGGATGTCGGAGGCCGGGGTGATCGGGTAGGAGCCCAGGTAGAGCGGCAGGTCTGCTTGCTGGGAGGCCGCGACAAGGCCGTATGACAGGGCGAGGTTGCCGGAGATGTTGCGGTAGGTGCCGGCGGGGAAGGCATGGGTGGCCGGGGCGACTTCGTAGGAGACCGCGAAGTCCTCGGTGGTCTCGCCGAAGTTCCAGCCGGCCCGGAACGCGGCCACGTTCGCCTCGGCGATCTGTGGCTTCTTCGCGAACTTGGTGCGCAGGAACGCTTCGGTGCTCTCGGTCGGCCGGTGATACATCCAGGACAGCAGCCCCAGCGCGAACATGTTCTTGCTGCGTTCGGCCTCCTTGCGGGAGAGCCCGAACTCCTTCAGCGCCTCGATCGTCATCGTCGTCAGCGGCACCGGGTGGACGCGGTACGCCTCCAGTGAGCCGTCCTCCAGCGGAGAGGTGGCATAGCCGACCTTCGCCATGGGGCGTTTGGTGAACTCATCGGTGTTGACGATGATGTCCGCCCCGGGCGGCACGTCGGCGATGTTGGCCTTCAACGCGGCCGGGTTCATCGCGACCAGCACATTCGGCGCGTCGCCGGGGGTGAGGATGTCGTGGTCGGCGAAGTGCAGCTGGAAACTGGAGACACCGGGCAGGGTGCCGGCCGGGGCGCGGATCTCGGCGGGGAAGTTGGGCAGCGTCGAGAGGTCGTTGCCGAACGAGGCCGTCTCCGACGTGAAACGGTCCCCCGTCAGCTGCATCCCGTCACCCGAGTCACCCGCGAACCGGATAATCACCCGGTCGAGACGGCGGACTTCTTTCCCGGCGGCTTTCCGCTGCGGCGTGCTGCGTTGTTCTCCGACGACCGCGTCCTTCGCGTCGTCGGCACCATCGGATCCGTCGGCCTGCTCGGCCGGGCTACTGACCTGGCTGGTCACTGAACTGGACCTCCCTGAAGGCGGCTGCTCGGGACCGGCCGGGCTACCGGTGGCCCCGATGTCCACCCTACGTCGGTAAGGGTGTCCTTCCCCGGACCGATCGCAGGATCGACCGCGATTTGAGATGGCCGTTCACGAGTTCAGAACCGTTCAGGAGTTCAAAACCGTCATGAGTTCAGATGCGTCAGCACCGCCAGCACCCGACGGTGGTCCCCGTCGCTGGGCGAGAGCCCGAGTTTCATGAAGATGTTGCTGACGTGCTTCTCGACCGCGCCGTCGCTGACGACCAGTTGCCTGGCCACCGCCGAGTTCGTCCGTCCCTCGGCCATCAGGCCCAGGACCTCCCGCTCACGCGGTGTCAGTCCGGCGAGAACATCCTGCTTCCGGCTGCGCCCGAGCAACTGCGCGACGACCTCGGGATCCAGCGCCGTCCCGCCGTGCGCCACCCGCACCACGGCGTCCACGAACTCGCGTACCTCGGCCACCCGGTCCTTCAGCAGATAGCCGACGCCCCGGCTCGACCCGGCCAGCAACTCGGTCGCGTACCGCTCCTCGACGTACTGCGACAGCACCAGCACTCCGATCCCGGGATGGTCCTTGCGCAGCCGCACCGCGGCGCGCACGCCCTCGTCGGTGTGGGTCGGCGGCATCCGTACGTCCGCCACCACGACGTCCGGCAGCGCGTTTTCGGCCGCCAGGTCACGCACCGTCCTGATCAGGGCTTCCGCGTCCCCGACGCCCGCCACCACCTCGTGTCCGAGGTCCCTCAGAAGCCGGGTCAGGCCCTCCCGGAGCAGCACCGAATCCTCGGCGATGACCACGCGCACCCTGTTCTCCACCGGCCCTTGTTCCCCCAGCAATTGACTGCTCCCCACCCTCGTCGCCCGCCGTTGCCTGTCGCCACCCAGCATCATCCCAGCATCCGCACCGGGGCAGGGGCAATGCCCGTCAACAGTGGCGTACGGGAGCAAGCGCGCGGCAGCGCCCCTGCAGGAGCACCACCCGGCGGGGGCGAAACCGGGCGGCACCTGGCGGCCGATCAGCCGCGCCAGGGCAGCTCCGCGGTGACCGTGGTGGGTCCGCCGGCAGGGGAGTCGACCACCAGGATGCCGTCGACCGCGTCCAGCCGCTCCGCCAGGCCGGCCAGTCCCGAGCCCCCCGCGGCCTCGGCGCCGCCCCGGCCGTCGTCGCCGACCTGGAGCATCAGCCGGCCGCCCGTCTCCCACACGTCGATCGTGGCGCGGGACGCGTGGGCGTGCTTGCTGATGTTCTGGAGCAGTTCGGAGACCGTGAAGTACGCGATGCCCTCGATGGCGGGCGCCGGCCGCGTCGGGAGGTCCACCTCGACGTGCACCGGCACCGTGCACCGGGAGGCAACCGCCGACAGGGCCGCGTCCAGGCCGCGGTCGGTCAGGACGGCCGGATGGATGCCCCGGGCCAGGTCACGCAGTTCCTGCAACGCGATCTTCACCTCGCCGTGCGCCTCGTCCACCATGCGCGCCGCCGCGTCCGGGTCCTTGAAGTCGCCGGTCAGCTTCTCCTTGGCCAGCCCCAGGTCCATGGCGAGCGCGACGAGCCGGGCCTGCGCCCCGTCATGCAGATCGCGTTCGATCCGCCGCAGATCCGCCGCCGCGGTGTCGGCGACGACGCCACGGTCCGACTCCAGCTCAGAGACGCGAGAAGCCAGCCGGGACGGGCCGAGCAGCCCGGCCACCATCACCCGGTCCACGGTCACCAGGCCGCGCACGACCCACGGGGTCGCGAGGGTCAGCACCAGCCCGAACCCGCTGGTCACGGCCAGTTCGACGGGGTTGTCGAGGTAGACGTTGCGCGTCGAGTCGCCGTACAGCTGGATGCCGTCGATGCCCGCGTAGGTGGGAAAGACCCACTGCCACAGCGGATACGTGAGCATCGCCCAGCCGTACGACCACAGCGTCAGCGAGAGGACGAAGGCGAAGACGGCCCACGGCATGTGCAGGACGGCGTACAGCAGATGACGCCAGGACGCCCCGCTCTTCAACGTCGCGCCGATCCACGACATCGGGCCGCCGCCCGGCTTGCCCCGTACGGGCGCGGGGGCCGGCACGTCCAGCTTGAGCAGCGCCCGGGCACGGGCCCGTTCGACCGCGCCGAGGCCGCGGCAGCCGGCCAGGGCCGCCGCCAGCACCGGTACGCCGAGGAAGGTGATGAGCAGTCCCATGCCGATCGAGGTCATGGTGACCGCGAAGGTGAAGAGCACCACGCTGATCGGCAGGCTGAGCAGCAGGTAGCAGAACTCCCGCCACATGCGGCCCTCGACGGGCGCGCGCAGTGCGGGCGGCAGGAGGTGCCTCCGGGGAGGGCGGGTATGGCGCTCCCACTGATCCCGGGTCTGCGGTGCGTACTCCGTGGCCATCGCTGCCGTCCGTTTCTGCTGGTGGGTCGCTGGTGAGTCGCCGGTGGTGAGGGGTGGTGGTGCGTTTGCGCAGTTCAAGAATGCTGCGCAGTCCGGGCGCGGGCCATGAGGGCCGTCACCGTTTGCGAGCGGGGGTTTCCCCCACCCCGGTCCTCTCGCGGTCGGCGTCGCGACCGGCGTCGCGGTCGCGCCACGGCAGCTCGGCCGAGACCGTCGTGGGCCCGCCGGCGGGGGAGTCGAGGACGAAGAGCCCGTCCACCGCGCCGAGCCGGTCGGCCAACCCGGCCATGCCGGTGCCGCCGTCCAGCCGCGCCCCACCGCGCCCATCGTCCCGCACCTGGATGAGCAGCCGCTGCCCGGAGCGCCACACGTCGACGGCGGCGGACCGGGCGCCACTGTGCTTGCTGATGTTCTGGAGCAGTTCGGAGACCGTGAAGTACGCGATGCCCTCGATCGCCTCCGCCGGGCGCGCGGCCAGATCGACGGTGACGCGTACGGGGGCGGTGCAGCGGGACGCGATGGACGACAGGGCCGCGTCCAGGCCCCGGTCGGTCAGCACCGCCGGGTGAATGCCGCGCGCCAGGTCGCGCAGTTCCTGCAGCGCGAGTTTCACCTCGCCGTGCGCCTCGTCGACCATGGCCGCGGCCGCGGCCGGGTCCCTGAGGTCGCCGGTCAGCTTCTCCTTCGCCATACCGAGTCCCATGGCGAGCGCGACGAGCCGGGCCTGTGCCCCGTCGTGCAGGTCGCGTTCGATACGCCGCAGATCCGCCGCCGCCGTGTCGACGACCACGCCCCGGTCCGACTCCAGCTCCTCGATCCGCCGCTCCAGCTCGTCCGAGGGGCACAGTAGGCCGCGCACCATGGCCCGGTCCGCGTTGGTCATCGCCCGCACCAGGTACGGCAGCACCGGCCACAGCACGAACAGCCCGGTCAGAGTTACCGTGAAGGTGAGCACACCCCAGGGCAGCCGGACCACCGCGTACAGCGCCGCCCGCCACCCCACCGGGTCCGTCAGGCTCGCCCACAGCCAGGGGAAGAAGCCGTGTGCGCCCGGCCGCAGTCCGGCGGTGGCCGGGCTCGGCTCGTCGACGTACACACCGAGCAGTGCCCGGGCCCGCGCCCGCTCGACCCGGCCCATGGCGCGCACGCCGAGCAGGCCCGCGGCCAGCAGCGGCAGGCCGATCACCGTGACCGACAGGCCGCACCCGACGACCAGGACAACGACGGTCAGTACGAAGCCGGCCAGGGCCGCGGGAAGATTGAGGAGGAGCTGTGCGATCTCCTTCCAGGTGGCGGGCCCGTACGGAAAGCGGACGGGCTCCGGCCGGTCATGATCGGCGAGGGGATCGGGGTGCGGTCCGGGCTGCCGGTCGGGGTGCCGGCCGGGGTGGAGCTCGCTGGTGCTGGCGGTCATGGGCGCCAAGCCTGCCGGGGCCGGGGCGCGGATGCCATGGGGTGCCTCGGTGGGAGGAAGTGGGGATAACCCCACCCCGTGGTGTGACGCGGCTGCTTACCCGGCATTTACCAGGGCCTAGACTCCCGTGCGTACAGATCGTCGAACAGGGTGCAACGAGGTCAGGGAGCGAGGGGCGGACGTGCCGGAAACCACTGTTCTCGCGGACGGGTACTTCCAGAGTTACTCGGTCGTCGGACTGCTGGCGGCCGTCGGCGTGCTCTTCGTCGCCGTGGCCTTCGGGGCCGGGCGACTGCTGCGCCCGGCGGTGCCGACGCCGGAGAAGCTGCTGACGTACGAGTGCGGCGTCGACCCGGTCGGCGAGGGGTGGGCGCACACACAGGTCCGCTACTACGTGTACGCGTTCCTGTACGTGATCTTCGCCGTCGACTCGATTTTCCTGTTCCCGTGGGCGACGGTCTTCGCGGAGCCCGCATACGGTGCGACGACGCTGGTCGAAATGTTCATCTTCCTCGGCTTCCTGGCCGTGGGACTGCTGTACGCATGGAAGAAGGGCGTCCTCGAATGGACGTGACCCCTGCCCCCGTCGATCTCCCCGAGCCGGCGCTTCCCGGGCCGCAGCGTCTGGGAGTACTGTCCCGCCTCGCGCCCGAACCCATGAAGGTGGTCCTCAACTGGGGCCGCCGCTACAGCCTGTGGGTCTTCAACTTCGGTCTCGCCTGCTGCGCGATCGAGTTCATCGCGGCGTCGATGGCCCGGCACGACTTCATCCGGCTCGGTGTGATCCCCTTCGCGCCCGGTCCTCGCCAGGCCGACCTGATGGTCGTATCCGGCACGGTGACGGACAAGATGGCCCCGGCCGTGAAGCGGCTGTACGAGCAGATGCCCGAGCCGAAATACGTCATCTCCTTCGGCGCCTGCTCCAACTGCGGCGGGCCGTACTGGGACTCGTACTCCGTGACGAAGGGCGTCGACCAGATCATCCCGGTCGACGTGTACGTACCGGGCTGCCCGCCGCGGCCCGAGGCGCTGCTGCAGGGCATCCTCAAGCTGCAGGAGAAGATCGCCCGCGAGTCGCTGAGCGAGCGCTACGGTCACGGGCGGCCGGCCTCCAAGGCGGCGCTGCAGAGCGGCCTGATCGCACCTCCGGCCCCTCCGGCTCCCGCGTCGTCTCCGTCTCCGGCGTCGCCTCAGGGGGAGGGTGAGAAGTGAGCGGCAACGCCTACGACAGCCTGCCCGACGCCGTCACCGAGATCTTCGGCGCCGAAGCGACGGCCGAGCGCGGCTACGACCTGCTGACCGTCGACGTCCCGGCCGGCGGGTGGATCGCGGCGCTGGAGATCGCGCGCGACAAGCTCGGCTGCACCTACTTCGACTGGCTGAGCGCGGTCGACGAGCCGGGCACGGGCTTCCGCGTCTGCGCCCACGTCGTGGCCCTCGGAGGCCGTACGGTGCGCCGCCTCCTCGTCCGTACGACGGTCCCGCACTCGGCGCCCGTCCTGCCCACCGCCGTGGAGATCTACGCGGGCGCGGCGTGGCACGAACGCGAGACGCACGAGATGTTCGGCGTCGACTTCACGGACCACCCGCACCTGGTGCCGCTGCTCCTGCCGGAGGGCTTCGAGGGTCACCCGCTGCGCAAGGACTTCGTCCTGGCGGCGCGGGTCGCGAAGGCGTGGCCGGGGGCCAAGGAGCCGGGGGAGCCTGCGGCGGGCGCGGCGCACGGTGGGCCCAAGCGTCGCCAGATGCTGCCGCCGGGCGTACCGGACCCGAACGAGTGGGGTCCCCTGAAGGGCCAGCTCCCGCCGGCCCCGTCCCGCCCGGCCCGCACCCCGCGCGTGGGCGCGGCCGGCGCGGACCGCCCACCCCGCCGGGCCCGCAGCGTCACAGAGGGTTCGGCCGCCCAGTCCCAGGACCCGACGCCCCCACCTTCCCCGCCCCCGCCCCCACCCACCCCGCCCCGAGCCCCCGCCGTGACCCCGGAACGCCCGGCGGCCCGGCCGCCCGAGCCCACCGCCGCTTCGGGGAACGCGCCCGAGGACGGCGCGCCCGCCTCGGGGCCGGCCGGCAGCGCGGACGCGCCCTGGCACAACCCGCGTCCCGCGTTCGAGGACGCAGACTCCGCAGAGGCGGGCCCCGCTGACAAGGGCTCCGCGGACAAGGGCTCCGCCGACAAGAACGCCGCGGACAAGAACGCCGCGGACAAGAACGCCGCGGACAAGAACGCCGCGGACAAGAACGCCGCCGACGAAGACCGAGGGAGCGACGACGCGTGAACGACGTACTCGATGTCGCCCTCCGGCTGCTCATCGTCTTCGCCGTGTTCCTGGTGCTCCCGCTCGTCGTGGGCCAGACCGAGCACAAGGTCATGGCTCACATGCAGGGCCGCCTCGGACCGATGTACGCCGGCGGCTTCCACGGCTGGGCGCAACTCGTCGCGGACGGAGTCAAGTTCGCCCAGAAGGAAGACATCGTCCCGGCCAACGCCGACCGCCGGATCTTCCAGCTCGCCCCCGCCGTAGCACTCCTCCCGTACCTCTTGGTGCTCGTGGCCATCCCGATCGGCCCCGGTGAGGGCGCGGTCGGCCAGGTCGTCGACGCGGGCATCTTCTTCGTGCTCGCGGTCATGGGCGTCGGCGTGCTCGGCTCGCTCATGGCCGGCTGGGCCTCGGCCAACAAGTTCTCCCTCCTCGGCGGCCTGCGCACCGCCGCGCAGCTGCTCGCCTACGAACTGCCGATGCTGCTCGCCGCCGCCTCCGTGGCGATGGCGGCCGGCACCGTCTCCCTGACCGGCATCCTGGACGCCTTCGAGTGGTGGTGGCTGCCCTGGCAGATCGTCGGCGCCCTCGTCTTCTTCGTCGCCGGACTCGCCGAGCTGCAGCGCCCCCCGTTCGACATGCCGGTCGCCGACTCGGAGATCATCTTCGGTGCGTACACCGAGTACACGGGCCTGCGCTTCGCGCTGTTCCTACTCGCGGAGTACGCCGGAATCGTCGTCCTGTGCGGTCTGACCACCGTCCTCTTCCTCGGCGGCTGGCACGGCCCGTGGGGCGCCGACGGCCTCGGCTGGGTGTGGACGCTCCTCAAGACCGCGGTCCTCGCCTTCGGCGTCATCTGGCTGCGCGTGACCTACCCGCGGCTGCGCGAGGACCAGCTCCAGAAGCTCGCCTGGACCGTACTCATCCCGCTCGCTCTCGCGCAGATCGCGCTCACCGGCATCGTGAAGGTGGCGATCCAGTAATGCCTCCGATCCCCGGCTCCGGCCTCGCCAAGGGCCTGGCCGTCACACTCCGCACGATGACGAAGAAAACCGTCACCGCGCAGTACCCCGACGTCCAGCCCGAACTCCCGCCCCGCTCGCGCGGGGTGATCGGCCTGTTCGAGGAGAACTGCACCGTCTGCATGCTCTGCGCCCGCGAGTGCCCCGACTGGTGCATCTACATCGACTCGCACAAGGAGACGGTGCCGGCCGCCGTCCCCGGTGGGCGTGAGCGCAGCCGCAACGTCCTCGACCGCTTCGCGATCGACTTCGCGCTCTGCATGTACTGCGGCATCTGCATCGAGGTCTGCCCCTTCGACGCGCTCTTCTGGTCACCGGAGTTCGAGTACGCCGAGACCGACATCCACGAACTCACCCACGAACGGGACAAGCTCCGCGAGTGGATGTGGACGGTGCCGGCGCCACCCGCGCTGGATCCGGGCGCGGAGGAGCCGAAGGAGATCGCGGCGGCCCGCAAGGCCGCCGACAAGCTCGCCGCCGCGCAGCAACAGGCCGCGCAGGAACAGGCCACCCCGCAGGCCCAGGCTCCGCAGGCCCAGGCTCCGCAGGAACAGGCCCCGCAGGAACAGGCCCCGCAGGCGCAGGCATCCCCGCAGCAGCCCACCGAGCAGCAGGATCCGGAGGCCGGTGAATGAGCGCCTTCGCCGCAACCGCAGCCGCAGCCGCGGGCCCCGGATTCCTCTCCCCGACCGGCGTCGAGATCGCGTTCCTCCTCGTCGGCGTCGCCACCCTCGGCGCGGCCGTCGTCACGGTCACGACCAAGCAGCTGGTGCACGCCGCACTCTGGCTGGTCATGGCGCTCGGCGGCCTCGCCGTCGAATACCTCCTGCTGACGGCCGAGTTCATCGCCTGGGTACAGGTACTGATCTACGTCGGTTCCGTGGTCGTCCTCCTCCTTTTCGGCCTGATGCTCACCAAGGCCCCCATCGGCCGCTCACCGGACGCCGACTCGGCCAACCGCTGGGCCGCGCTCACCGTCGCCGTCGCCGCGGCCGCCGCGCTCGTCTGGGTGGTCGTGGACGCGTTCCGCACCACCTGGATCGACCTGGACGGGCCGGCCCAGGGCTCCACCCGGATGACGGGCGAGTTCCTCTTCCAGCACTGGGTGCTGCCCTTCGAGGCGCTCTCGGTGCTGCTGCTCGCCGCTCTCGTCGGCGCCATCGTCCTCTCCCGCAAGAGCGACACCGAGAACAAGCGTGACAAGCGTGCCAACGACAGGGAGCAGCGCTGATGCACCTCGCCTACCCCGCCGTGCTCGCCGCCCTCCTCTTCTGCACCGGGCTGTACGGAGTGCTCGCGCGCCGCAACGCGATCCTGGTCCTGATGTCCGTCGAGCTGATGCTCAACGCCGTCAACCTCAACCTGGTCGCCTTCGACGTCTGGCTCCGCGACGCCCTCCACGCCGGCCAGGCACTCACCCTCTTCACCATCGCCATCGCCGCGGCGGAGATCGGTATCGGGCTGGCGATCGTCCTGATGGTCTACCGCAACCGCGGAAGCTCGGACATCGACAAGCTGCGTGACACCGCCGAGGGCCGGGCCGACGACGACAACACCGCAGTTCCCGCCCCGGCGGCGCAGAAGGCCGAGGCCACCGCGTGACGACCACGACCCTCGCCGTACTCGTTCCCCTCCTGCCCTTTCTGGCCGCCGTGGCCGGCCTGCTGCTGGGCCGCACGGCCCCCGGGTTCGTCCGCCCCCTCGCGGTCCTGCCGACCGTGGCCGCCGCCGCGCTGGCCGTCGTCGTCGCCGTGCGCCAGGGCGGCGGCGAGCCGGTCGACGCCTCGACTCGGCTCACCCCCACCGGCTCGGTCCCCATCGATCTCGCCCTGCACCTCGACGGCTTCGCGGTCCTCGTCGCCGTGCTGGTCGGCGTCGTCGCGACGTGCGTGCAGCTCTACTCGACGGGCTACCTCCGCGACGACCCGCGCTACCCCTCGTACGCGGCCCTGGTGTCCCTCTTCACCTCCGCCATGCTGCTCGTCGTCTACTCCGGCGACCTGATGGTGCTGCTGGTGGGCTGGGAGATCATGGGCATCTGCTCGTACTTCCTGGTCGGCCACTACTGGGAGACGCCCCAGGCGCGCGCCGCCTCCCTCAAGGCCTTCCTGATCACCAAGCTCGGTGATGTCCCCTTCCTGTTCGGCCTGTTCGCCCTCGCCGCCGACGCCGGTACGTTCCGTATCACTGGCGTCCTTGGCGCCGTCGCCTCCGGCGGCCTCGACCACCCGACGCTCATCGCGCTGCTGCTGCTCGCCGGGGTGGCCGGCAAGTCCGCCCAGTTCCCGCTGCACACCTGGCTACCCGACGCGATGGCGGGCCCCACGCCCGTCTCCGCCCTCATCCACGCCGCGACGATGGTCGCCGCCGGTGTGTACTTCGTGGCCCGCCTCCTCCCCGTCTTCGCCGCCTCCGCGGCGGCCTTGACCGTCCTCGCCGTGATGGCCGCGGTCACGATGGTCGGCTCGGCGCTCGCCGCCCTGGCCCAGGACGACATCAAGCGCGTCCTCGCCTATTCGACGATCGGTCAGCTCGGCTACATGACGGCCGCCCTGGCCGTCGCCGACCGCGGCGCCGCCGTCTTCCACCTCATCTCGCACGGCGCTTTCAAGGCGCTCCTCTTCCTCGGGGCCGGCGTGATCATCCATGCGGCCGGCACCAACTCGCTGGCCGCCATGTCCCGCATGGGCGGCCTCGCCAAGCGCATCCCGGACGCGTACTGGACGATGAGCATCGCCCTGTTCGCGCTCGCCGCGATCCCGCCCTTCGCCGGCTTCTTCTCCAAGGAAGCTGTCCTCGTCGCCGCCGAACACGCCACCCTCGGCGACACCGAGGGCGTCCCCTCCGGGGCCGGCCTGACCGTGCTCGTCGCCGGCCTGCTCACCGCCCTCCTCACCGCGGCGTACGCCACCCGGCTGTGGCTGCTGGCCTTCCGGGGGAGCGGACCCGCCGCCCCGGCCCCATCCAGGGAGCCGCTCGTCATGAACGGCGTGCTGTGGTTCCTCGCCGTCCCCTCACTCGGCCTCGGCCTCACCGTCGGTTACCTCGCCGACTGGTTCGACGGCCACGCCCTCACCCCGACACTCACCACCGCCGTCCTCGGTACGGGGGTCGCCGTCGTCGGCGGTCTGGTCACCTACGCGGCCTGGCGCCACACCACCGCCCTGGCCGCCCGCCCCCCGATGGGAGCGGTGGCCGCCCACCCCGAGGACGGCCCGGCCGCCTCCGAGGCGGAAGCCATCGCCTCCCACACCCCCGCCTACGGCGACATCGCCTCGGCTCCCGACCCCGCCGACCCCGGCCGCCTCCTGCTGGGCCCGCTGCACCGCCACGCGGCTGCCGGCTTCCACCTCGACGCGGTCTACCACGCCCTGTTCGTACGCCCCGTCCTGGCCGCCGCCGAACTCGTCCGGTTCCTGGACCGTGAGGTCGTCGACACCTACGTACGCGGCGCCGGCGCACTCCCGCGCCTGCTCGGCGCGGGAGTGCGCCGCGCCCAGACCGGCAACGTGCAGACCTACCTCAGCGCACTGCTAGCCGGCTCAGTCGTCCTGGCGATCGCCGCCGTCATCGTCGCCGCCGTCGGAGCGTGAGCCGTGATCGATATCAGCCCGTCCGTGATGCAGTTCCTCCTGGCGTTCATCGTCATCGCCCCGCTCGCCGGCGCCGCCGCCGCTCTCCTCCCGGCCCCGCCCGGACTCAAGGGCAAGACCCCCGACCAGGCCGTGCTCCGCCACGGCGTCGTCGTCACCGGCGCCGTCCTGCTCGCCGCGCTCGCCCTCACCGTCGGCTTCCACCACGACAACCCGGCAACAATGCAGGCCACGACCGACATCAGCTGGATCCCGGCGCTCGACGTCAGGATCCATCTCGGCATCGACGGCATCTCGCTCCCCCTCCTCGTGCTGAGCGCGCTGCTGACCTTCCTCTGCGCGCTCTACAGCTACTTCAAGATGCCGACGGGCCCGTCCCCGAAAGCATTCGTCGCGCTCCTTCTCGTCCTGGAGTCCGGCACCCTCGCCACCTTCGCCGTCCTCGATCTCCTGCTGTTCTTCCTGGCGTTCGAGATGGTCCTCATCCCGATGTACTTCCTGATCGCGCGCTGGGGCGGCGAACAACGCCGCGCCGCGGCCTGGAAGTTCATCCTCTACACACTGCTCGGCTCCGTCGTCATGCTCCTCGGTCTCCTCCTCATCGGCCTGAAATCGGGCACATTCGACATGGTGGCACTCGCCACTGACAACGGCCGTGGCCTGACCGCATCCGCGCAGGTCATCGCCGTTCTGGCGATCGGCATCGGGCTCGCCGTGAAGACCCCGATGTGGCCCCTGCACAGCTGGCTCCCGGACGCCCACACCGCCGCCCCCACCGTCGGATCGGTCCTCCTCGCCGGCGTCCTGCTGAAGATGGGCACGTACGGGTTCGTACGCATCGCCCTGCCCATCGCCCCCGACGGCATGCGCACCTTCGCGCCCTACCTGGCCGCCCTCGCGGTCGTCGGCATCATCTACGGCTCCCTGGCCTGCCTCGCCCTGGCCCGCAACGGCGCCAAGGGCGACCTCAAGCGCCTGATCGCCTACTCCTCCGTGGGCCACATGGGCTTCGTACTCCTCGGCATCGCATCGATGACCCCCACCGGAGTCAACGGCGCCCTCTTCGCGAACATCGCCCACGGCCTGATTACCGGACTGCTGTTCTTCCTGGTCGGCGCCCTCAAGGACCGCTACGGCACCGCCGACCTCGACACCCTCGCCGGCGCCACCGGCGCGGCGCTCTACGGCCGCGCCCCCCGCCTCGGCGCCCTCCTCGCCTTTGCCGCGGTCGCCTCCCTCGGACTGCCCGGACTCGCCGGTTTCTGGGGCGAGATGCTCACCATGTTCGGAGCCTTCGACCCGGCCGAAGGCCTCAGCCGCCCCGCCTTCCTCACCTTCATGGCCATCGCCGGCCTCGGCACCCTGCTCACCGCCGCGTACCTGCTCGTCGTCGTACGCCGAGTCTGCATGGGCGTACCGCAGGACACCGCCCGGCCGATCGCCGACATCCAGGGCTACGAAGCCGTCGCCTGGACCCCGCTCGTCGCCCTCACCGTCCTCGCCGGCCTGTGGCCCGCTGTCCTCCTCGGCCTCACCGACCCGGCCGTGCAGAAGCTCCTCGCAGGAGGCAAGTCGTGACCGTGGCCGAAAGCGCCAGCCTCGTCCAGTCCGTCGACTGGCTCGCGATCGCACCTCCGACGATCACGGCAGTGGTCGCCCTGACCGCCCTGGTCGCCGACCTCTTCCTGCCCGAACGCAAGAAGCACCTCCTGGGCCTCCTCTCCATCGCAGGCCTGGCCGCCGCGTTGCTCACCCTCCTCCCGCTGCGCGCGGGCGACCGCACCACCTTCTGCCTGAACTCCGACGCGCAGGTCTGCAGCTACACGGCCGACCACTTCACCCTCGTCATCCAGTTCCTGGTGCTGGGCGGCGCACTGCTGACCGCGCTGCTCTCGCTGACCGAGACGGCCAAGGACAAGCTGCCCGCGGGCGAATACTGGTTCCTGCTGCTCTCATCAGCGGCAGGGGCCGCCCTCCTCCCCGCCTCCCGCGACCTCGCGACTCTCGTCGTCGCACTCGAAGTCGCCTCCCTGCCGGCCTTCGCCCTCGTCGGCCTGCGGCGCGGCGACCGCCTCTCCTCCGAGGCCGCCCTGAAGTTCTTCCTGTCCTCCGTCACCGCGACCGCGGTCATGCTGCTCGGCGTCAGCTTCGTCTACGCGACGACCGGCACCCTGCACCTCACCGAGATCGCCGTCCGCCTGGACGACGTACCCGCGCGCCTGGACACGCTCGCCCAGGCGGGTGTCGCCCTGACCCTCGTCGGGTTCGCCTTCAAGACGGCCGCGGTGCCCTTCCACTTCTGGGTCCCCGACACCTACGTCGGAGCCCCCCTGCCCGTCGCCGCGTACCTCTCCGTGATCGGCAAGGCGGTCGGCTTCACGGGCCTCATCCTCGTCACCGTCGTCGCGTTCCCGTCGTACGCCGACGTGTGGGGCCCCGCGCTCGCGGTCCTGGCCGCGCTCACCATGACGGTCGGCAACCTGGCAGCCCTCCGCCAGTCGCCCACGCGCGCGTACAGTGCGGTCCGGCTCCTCGCCTGGTCCTCGGTCGGACAGGCCGGCTACCTCCTGGTCCCGATCGCGGCCGCCGCGTACTCCAGCGACGACCAGATCGGCTCCACCGTCGCGTACGCCCTCATGTACGCCGTGGTGAACCTCGGCGCCTTCGCCGTCGCCGCCCTGGTCGCCCGTACGCACCCGCTGAACCGGATCGCCGACTACCGCGGCCTCTACGCGACGCGCCCCCTGGCCGCCCTCGCGCTCGGCTTCTTCCTGCTGTGTCTCGCGGGTCTGCCGCCCGGCATCGTCGGTCTCTTCGCGAAGGTGACCGTCTTCTCCGCGGCAGTGGACGCGGGACTCGGCTGGCTGGCCGTGGTCATGGCGGTGAACGTCGTGATCGCCCTCTACTACTACCTCCAATGGACCGCGGTCCTCTTCCGCGCCCCCGAGGGCGAAACCTCCCCCCACGCCGTCCCCGCCCCGGTCACGCTCGCCATCGCCCTCACCGCGATCACCGCCATCGTGCTGTCCGGCGCCCCGCAACTGGTCCTGCGCTTCGCGACGGGCAACCTCTTCCAGTAACCGCATGGCCCAACATGCGGCCCGCGGCACAAGGGAACTAGCCCCCCTCGCTCGGCGTTGACCAGTAAGGGAGGGTCCACTGGATGTGGAAGCACCCCCCCACAGCAAGGGGTTCCCCTGCCGCACCATTTGGAGGGCGCGCCGTGCACCGCCGGCACAACGGGCTGAGGACCGCCGTACTCCTCGGGGGACTGTCCGCACTCATCATCGTCATCGGCAGCTTGTTCGGCCGTACGGGCCTGATCGTCGCGGTCTGCGTAGCCCTCGCCACCAACGCCTACGCGTACTGGAACAGCGACAAGCTGGCCCTGCGCGCCATGCGGGCCCGCCCCGTGAGTGAATTCGAGGCGCCCCAGCTGTACCGCATGGTCCGCGACCTCTCCACGCAAGCCCGCCAGCCGATGCCGCGCCTGTACATCTCGCCCACCCAGGCCCCCAACGCGTTCGCGACCGGCCGGAACCCCCGCAACGCGGCGGTCTGCTGCACCGACGGCATCCTGCGTCTCCTGGACGAACGCGAGCTGCGCGGAGTCATCGGCCACGAGCTCAGCCATGTCTACAACCGCGACATCCTGATCTCGTCAGTCGCCGGCGCCCTGGCCTCGGTGATCATGTTCCTGGTCAACTTCGCCTGGCTGATCCCCATCGGCCGGTCCAACGACGACGAGGGCCCCGGCATCTTCGGGATGCTGCTCATCATGATCCTGGGCCCACTCGCCGCTTCCGTCATCCAACTGGCGGTAAGCCGGTCCCGCGAATACCAGGCGGACGCGTCCGGCGCGCAGCTCACTGGCGACCCCCTCGCCCTCGCCAGCGCCCTGCGCAAACTCGACGCGGGTACGAAGCAGCTGCCCCTCCCACCGGAGCCCCGTATCGAAACCGCGAGCCATATGATGATCGCGAACCCCTTCGGCCCGGGCAGGGGAGCGTCCAAGCTGTTCTCCACCCACCCGCCCATGTCGGAGCGCATCGCACGACTCGAACAGATGGCAGGTCACCGCCCGTGAAGACAATCCTCAACGTCATCTGGCTGGTCCTCAGCGGCTTCTGGCTCTTCCTCGGCTACATGCTCGCGGGCCTGCTCCTGTGCGTCACCATCATCGGCATCCCCTTCGGCGTGGCCGCGTTCCGCATCGGCCGCTACGCACTCTGGCCGTTCGGCTACGCCGCCACGGAGCGCCACGACGCGGGAGCGGCCTCCATGGTCGGCAACGTCCTGTGGCTGGTCCTGGCGGGCTGGTGGCTGGCGCTGAGTCACATCGTCACGGGCATCACGCTGTGCATCACGATCATCGGCATCCCGTTCGGCATCGCCAACTTCAAGATGATCCCGCTCTCACTGCTCCCCCTGGGCCGAGAAATCGTCCCCACGGACCAGCCATTCGCAACCCGCTGACCGCTCCGCGCTCCGAGGTGCCGGGAGGGACCGTGCCGGTGCGCTCCCGGCAGGATGCCGAGCAGGCTTCGCCCCCGCCAAACGCCCGGCCCGCGTCCCGAGGGAGTCGCCGGGAGGGGCCGTGCCGGGGCGCTCCCCGCAGGGTGTCGAACGCAAACACCCCGAACAACTCGACGTAGCCGAACGTTCGGCACCCGAGGAGACGCCCCGGCACGGCACCGACCCCGAAGCGCACCTCACGCCACCACCACCACCACCACCACCACCGCCGCCAGCAGCAGCGCCCCGGTTCCTGTGTCATGCGCCGCACCCTACTGACCTCGGGCAACCGCCCCACGCCCCCGCTGCGTCCTGTGGTTTACCCGACCACAGGAAAGGCAGATTCACTCCATGGGCATCATCAGCTGGATCGTTCTCGGGCTTCTCGCCGGCGCCGTCGCCAAGATCCTGCTGCCCGGACGCGACCCGGCGGCATCATCGGCACCACACTCATCGGTGTCGCGGGCGCGTTCATCGGCGGCTGGGGCTCGGCGCGCTATCTCGACCGTCCGGTGGCCAATGAGTTCTACGACGGGGCCACCTGGGTCGCGGCGATCGGCGGCGCGCTCGCCCTCCTGATCGTCTACCGCATCCTTTTCGGCCACTCCCGCTCCCGCTAGCTTGAGATTTAACCTCGCCGCTCGAACACGACCGCAAGTCGGCTTCACGGAACCAGCATGCGCACCGTTTGTCCCGACTTGCTTAGATTTCCGACTGTGCTGCGGAGCCTGCTCGTGCGGCAGTAAGGGCTGGTCGGAGCTGTTCGAATCCGGAGGTTAAATCTCAAGCTAGGGAGCATCGCCGGCCGGAGGTCAGCCCGGACCCGACTCCCTCAGCCCGGTCTCCCGCAGCGTGATGTTCAACCGCCCGCCCGCCATCCCGGTCGCCGGATCACCCGTCCCCGGCAACACCTTCGGTACGCCGTGGTACGCGAAGCGCGAAGGCCCGCCGAACACGAACAGATCCCCGGACCCCAGCTCCACATCCGTGTACGGCCGCCCCCGGCTCTGCGAGTTGCCGAAGCGGAAGACACAGCTGTCGCCAATGCTCAGCGACACCACGGGCGCCGAGGACTTCTCGTCCTTGTCCTGGTGCATTCCCATCTTCGCGTCGCCGGCGTAGAAGTTGACGAGCGCGGTGTCCGGCGCGTACTCACCCGCCGCCCCACCGACCCCCGCCCCACCGACAGCCGCTCCACCACCGACGCCCGTCCCACCGACCCCCGCCCCACCGACCCCCGTCCCACCGACCCCCGCCCCACCGACGCCCGTCCCACCGACGCCCGTCCCACCGACCCCCGCCCCGTCATCTTCGTACGCCGCCACCAGCGCCCGCCGCCCCAACCCCGTCAGCCACTCGGGAAACGCGGCGACCCGCGGCCCGTTCACATCCCCGGCCGTACGCGTGTACCGGTACGGCTGCCAGTGCCACCCCACGCACACCGTCCGCACCGACATCACCCCGCCGTTCGGCAGCCGGGTCCGCCGGATCGGCACCGGCCCCCGCGCCCACTCCCGGCACGCCTCCACCAGCTCCCGCTGCGAGGCCACCGACAGCCAGCCCGGCACATGCACCGCCCCCGGCGCGATCTCGGCCCGCTCCCGCGGAAGCGGAAACAGCCCGCTCACCCCAACGCCCCGCCGCCCTCGAGCTCCAGCAGCCGCCGCTTGCGCTCCAGGCCGCCCGCGTACCCCGCCAGCGACCCGTCCGCCCCAATTACCCGGTGACACGGCCGCACCACGAGCAGCGGATTGCGCCCGATTGCCGTCCCCAGCGCCCGCACCCCGGCCCGCGACACCCCGATCCCCTCGGCAAGCTTCCCGTACGACGTCGTGCTGCCGTACGGAACACCCTCCAGCGCGGCCCACACCCGCCGCTGGAACTCCGTACCCACGCCGGAGGTGTACTCCACGTCGAAGCGCGTCAACTGCCCGGCGAAGTACGCCCGTACCTGCCGCTCGATCTCCTCGAAGGCCGCGGTCGTACGCCGCCATCCGCCCGGCACGTCCTCGACGGCGACCCCGCCCTTCTGGCCCCGCACCGACAGCGAGGCCAGCGCCGTGCCGCCCACGGCGGTCGCGGACTCCTCGCCCGCCAGCAGCAGCTCACCCAGCGGGCTGTCCATGGTCGTGTAGACGGTCATGGCCCGTACCTTCCCTCGTCCTCGTCCTCGTCCTCGTTCTCGTCCTCGTTCTCGTTCTCATCGTCATCGTCACGACGAGTCTGCGCCGCCGCGCCCGCCGGAGCTGGCGGAATTCGGACATGACGGCGGGCGCGGCGTGGCTACTGCCACCCGTGCAAGGTGAGCGGGCGACCGCCGTCGAGGTAGCCGTACAGGCCGGCTGCGGGGTACTCGATGAGGTCCTCGGGCAGCTCGAGCACGGTGAACCAGGAGAGGCCGAGGCACTTCTCGGGCTCACGGTTCTCGGGTTCGCCCTGCCACTCGGTGGCCTCGAAGAAGAAGCCGATGCGCTCGATGTCCGCAGACTGCTTGTGGTGCACGGTGTGTACGAGCCGCAGGTGCTCGGGGTCGACGCGAACGCCGGTCTCCTCGCGCAGCTCGCGCGCGGCGCCGACAGTGAGAGTCTCACCGCCGTCGAGCTTTCCCGACGGAGCGTGCCATCGGCCGTGGCCGTACGGTCCGCCGCGCTGGGAAAGCAAGATCTTGTCGCCGTCGCGCAGGATGACGTGCGTGTCGATCACGGGCTGTGCGGGCTGTGCGGGCTGTGCGCTCACGAGGTCACCGGGGGTCGATGGGTCTGGTGTGGCCGCAGACGCTACCGCCGGGCGCGGCTGCGGTGGACGCGCTCGCCGCGCACCTTGAGCGGCTTCCCGCGCCCGGGGTGAAGATCGAGGACCGGACCGCGCCGCGGAAGCCGCGCCGGCGCACAGCACGGCTGGTCTTCCCCAACCAGACCGCGAGCCCGTCCGGCGCGGCGGCTGATCGCACGTGACGTGACGAGGAGGACACAACGGGGGCCGCCGTCGAGGCCGTCCTCGGCGTTGTGCCCCCGTCGTGCCCTGTGCAGTCCGCCTGGCGACGCCCGTACAGGTCAGATCACTTGATCAGCGGTAGTTCACGTACTGCAGCGCGAAGTCGAAGTCCTTGCCCTTCAGCAGCGCCTGCACGGCCTGCAGGTCGTCGCGGCTCTTCGAGCTGACTCGCAGCTCGTCGCCCTGGACCTGCGCCTTGACGCCCTTGGGGCCCTCATCGCGGATGATCTTCGCGACCTTCTTGGCGTTGTCCTGGGAGATGCCCTCCTCGATGGAGGCGAAGATCTTGTACTCCTTGCCGGACAGCTGCGGCTCGCCGGCGTCCAGCACCTTGAGCGAGATCCCGCGCTTGATCAGCTTGGTCTCGAAGACGTCGAGGATCGCCTTGACCCGCTCCTCCGAGTTGGCCTGCATCAGGATCTTCTCGCCGGACCAATCGATCGAGGCGCCGACGTTCTTGAAGTCGTAGCGCTGCGAGATCTCCTTGGCGGCCTGGTTGAGGGCGTTGTCGACCTCCTGCCGCTCGACCTTGGAGACGATGTCGAAACTGGAGTCGGCCATGTCCTGTGGCTCCTTGTCATCGGGGGACGGGGTGTCGGTGTCGGGTGCCTCACTGGGCGGTGGAGCGGCCGGGGCTTACGGGCCGCTCCCGCAAAGCCTAGCCACCCGCGTCCCCTCCCAGCGCTGATCAATCCGGTGGCGGAGCACCCCCGGGCATCAGGTATCGTTTACGTCGTTGCCACGGAACAACGCCGCCCAGGCGGGGCGTACCAAGGCGACATCCCATGGCGGTGTGCCCGAGTGGCCAATGGGAGCGGACTGTAAATCCGCCGGCTTAGCCTTCCCAGGTTCGAATCCTGGCGCCGCCACAGGCAGGGAAACCCCTTCCGGATCGCAGAGATGTGATCCGGAAGGGGTTTTTCGCGTTTCCCGGGACGGCCGGTGCCCCCCGGACGGCCCGCCCTCGGACGGCCCGTCACCCGCACGCCATCCCCGCTCAGTTGCCGGCGACGTCCTTCACGGCGACCGTGACCGGCACCGAGCCGCCGATCAGCTCCAGCGTCAGCCCCGCCGTCGACGGCGTCTCCAGCAGCTCGGCCAGGACGGCCGCCACGTCGTCGCGCGCCACAGCGCCGCGCCCCGTCGAAGCGCCGAGATGCACCAGCCCCGTGCCCGCGTCGTTCGTCAGGCTGCCAGGCCGCAGAATCGTCCAGCCCAGGCCGACCCGGGACCGTACCGCCTCGTCCGCCGCGCCCTTGGCGCGCAGATACAGGTCGAAGACCTCGTCGCCCGCATGCGCGGCATCGGCGCCCATCGACGACACGACGAGGAAGCGGCGTACGCCCGACCGTTCGGCGGCGTCCGCCATGAGCATGGCCGCGCCCCGGTCCACCGTCTCCTTGCGCTCCGTGGTGCTGCCCGGCCCCGCGCCTGCCGCGAAGACGACGGCGTCGGCCCCTTCCAGCACCTCGGCAACCTGCTCGACGGAAGCCGATTCCAGGTCCAGCACGACCGGTTCGGCGCCCGCCGCCCTCAGATCCTCGCTCTGCGCGGCATCACGGATGATGCCAGCGACCCCGTATCCGCGCGCGGCGAGCAACCGCTCAAGCCGCAACGCGATCTGACCATGTCCACCTGCGATGACAATGCGCATGTCTTCGACCGTACGCCGCCCCGTGCCCGCACGCCGCCCCATCCCGCACGCTGCGAAGCGGCCTCCGGAGCCCGCCTCCGAACCCCGCCTCCGAACCCCGCCTCCGGAGCCCGGCCCCGGCCGCCCTCAGGGCCCGCCCCCGCTCCGCCCCTGCCGGGGCAGATCGAGTGCCACGGCGGCCGCCGAATCGCAGTACTCACGCACCGCGCTCGTACGCGCCACCACGCGCCCCCGGTGCACGACCACCCGGCTGTACGCCAGGGACAGCACCCCCTCGATGCGCTCCCCGCGTACGGCGAGCAGCTCGGCCGGGAAGCCCGCCTCGACCCGCACCTCCGGCAGCCCCATCGCTGCCCGTGCCACCGAACTAACCGCCGCGTACGCCTCCGTGGCCCGCATCCCACCCTGCGAGGCCAGCAGGTACGCCGCCTCCAGAGGGTCCCCGCGCCCCACCGGGTTCGCCACGTCCCGCAGCGCCCCGCTGCCCGCCGCCACCCGCACCCCGGCCGCCCGCAGCAGCCGCACCGGGGCCGGGCCCGCGCCGCGCCGCTCCACCGCGGCGCAGTCGCCCTGCGGCAGGCACACCACGCTCACCCCTGCCGCCGCCAGCTGGCCGGCGGCGCGCCTCACGGCGTCCAGCGGCAGCCGGGAGAGGCCGGCGCACGGGCCGAGGGTGACCCCGGGGCGCAGCCCGGCGGCCATCGCCGCGAGCCGCGCGAGCCGGGCCGGATCGTCACCCTCCGTATGAAGGTCCACTGGGCAGCCGTGCTCGGCGGCGACCTCCAGCACCGCCTCGGTGTAGCCGGCCGGGTCGGGGTCGAGATCCGGGCAGCCGCCCACCGCCCCGGCGCCCATCTTCAGGGCGTCCCGGAGCATAGCCAGGCCCTCGGCGCCGGCGAGACCGGTGAGCAGCCGGGGCACGGCGACGGCGGTCAGGTCGGCCAGCCCGCGCAGTGAACGACGCGCCTGCAGAACCGCCTCCATGGAAGTCAGCCCCTGCACGTCCCCGATCCGTACGTGCGAACGCAGCGCCGTCGCACCGTGCCCCAGCTGCAGCAACGCCGCCTCGGTGGTGCGCCGCTGGACATCCTCGGCGCCGTACGGGACAGGGCCGCCCGCGTCGGCGGTGAGAGCGGTGTCGCTGTGCGCGTGGGGTTCGGCCGGGGCCGGCAGCAGCAGGTGACCGCCGAGGTCCACGCGCGCACCCGCGGCGGGGAGGCTGCCGATGGTGCCGACGGCCTCGATGCGCCCGCCGCTGAGCCGGACGTCCACGATGCGGCCGTCGGTGAGGCGTGCGCCGCAGAGCAGGAGTGCCTGGCCGTCGGCGCCCTGAGCGCCCTCACTGTTCCCCGAGCTGCCGCCGGACGGGTGGGGCGACTGCGGGTGGCTGTCGGACATCGGGCTCCTGGTGGGGCTGAGCGGCCTGGCTGTGCGGCCTGGTGGGGCTGTGCGGCTCGGGGCGCAAGATCAAAATCACGCAGCGTGAGACGAGCCTAGGGCGCCGTAAACCAGCCTTCGAGGAGGAGCGAAATAGTCATACCGGTGTGGGCACGAGTGGCGTACGAGTGGGGTTACGGGCGGGGTACGAGTGGGCTCTGAGCGGCGCCTGGGACCGGGGTGCCGCTGCCCGGGTATGCGCCCGCGAAACGGATTTGGGCGATCGGTGGGCGAGCGTGTAATGTCTTCATCGCTCGCCCCAATAGCTCAGTCGGTAGAGCGTCTCCATGGTAAGGAGAAGGTCTACGGTTCGATTCCGTATTGGGGCTCTGGTGATCGGTGACCCCCGTCCTCGGACGGGGGGATCCGCCATCAAAGCGGTGTAGCTCAGTCGGTAGAGCAAGCGGCTCATAATCGCTGTGTCACCGGTTCAAGTCCGGTCACCGCTACACACGGTAGCCGATTGTTGGGTCGGTCCTTCGATCGGCTACTCTGTTATGCGTTCATCCGTTCATCCGTCCGTCCAAGGAGCACTCACGTGGCTGCCACCGACGTCCGCCCGAAGATCACGCTGGCCTGCGTGGAGTGCAAGGAGCGGAACTACATCACCAAGAAGAACCGGCGTAACAACCCGGACCGTCTTGAGATGAAGAAGCACTGCCCGCGCTGCAACTCGCACACCGCGCACCGCGAAACGCGCTAAAAACAGGCTCGTATGCGAGGCCGTCCCCACTTCGGGGGCGGCCTCGTGTCGTTTGTCCGGCCGGCTGCTGCGGCCGGACCGTTCCATTCATCAGGCAAGGCATCAAGCCCCAAGCCTCATGCATCAGGAGGTACGAGTCCATGGCGCTCGACCAGTCCTTCGTCGGGCGGGCCTATCCGCCCACCGCACCGTACGAGGTCGGCCGGGAGAAGATCCGCGAGTTCGCCGAGGCCGTGGGCGACGCGAATCCCGCGTACATCGATCCGGAAGCCGCCAAGGCGCTCGGCCACCCCGATGTGATCGCGCCGCCGACCTTCGTCTTCGCCATCACCTTCAAGGCGGCGGGACAGGTCGTTCAGGACCCGCAACTGGGTCTGGACTACAGCCGCGTGGTGCACGGTGACCAGAAGTTCGCCTATCGGCGACCGGTGCGTGCGGGGGACCGGCTGTCGGTCACCTCGACCATAGAGGCGGTCAAGTCGATGGCGGGCAACGAGATCGTGGACATCCGCGGTGAGGTCCACGACGAGACCGGCGAGCATGTGGTGACGGCGTGGACGAAGCTCGTCGCGCGCCGGGCCGAGGAGGCGTGATGACGGCGAAGATCTCCTACACGGACGTCGAGGTCGGCACCGAGCTGCCGGCGCAGTCCTTTCCCGTGACGCGTGAAACGCTCGTGCGGTACGCGGGTGCGTCCGGTGACTTCAACCCGATCCACTGGAACGAGGCGTTCGCCACCGGGGTCGGGCTGCCGGACGTGATCGCGCACGGCATGTTCACCATGGCCGAGGCGATCCGCGTGGTCACCGACTGGACGGGCGACCCGGCCGCGGTCGTCGAGTACGGCGTGCGTTTCACCAGGCCCGTCGTCGTACCGAACAACGAGCAGGGCGCGCTGATCGAGGTCGGCGCCAAGGTCGCCATGCTGCTGGACGACAACAGGGTCCGGGTGGACCTGATGGCGACGAGCGCGGGACAGAAGGTGCTGGGCATGGCCCGCGCGGTCGTCCAGCTCGCCTGACAAAGGCACGAGCCTTTCGGCGCGTAAGGGGCTTCCGCAAGGGCGGGTGCCTCTTACGGCCTGGTGCGCGATAGGGGACGGGCCCGCGACGCCGGCTACGGCACCTCGCTGCGTTGGCGAAATGCCCTAGCTAGGGGGTGTCTGACAATTCCGCGCGGCGTCGCGGCGTCCGGCACGCACGCTCGCAGCGTTGCCGAAAAGCCCTGGTAGCTCCGCTACGAGGACTGTCCGGCGCCTTGCGATCGCACGCACCGGACGCCGCTCCTTGACCCACGGGGAATTGTCGGACACCCCCTAATAGCTCCGCTATGAGGACGCTCCGCCGCCTTGCGATGCACCGCATCCGACGCCGCGGGCTGATCCGCCCCCTATCGCGCACCAGGCCGTTACCGCCGTCGACCCGCGCACGTCGTCCGTTGACAAGTTAGTTATTGACCACTAACTTCGAATTATGGTCCGGATGAGCGCAGACGAGCGACGTGAGAGCGTCATCCGCGCGGCGATGACAGAGTTCGCCCGCGGCGGCTACAACGGCACCTCCACAGAGGCGATCGCCAAGCGGGTAGGGGTCTCGCAGCCGTATCTCTTCCGGCTGTTCAAGAACAAGCAGGAGCTCTTCCTCGCCGCCGCCACCCGCTGCCTGACCGAGACCCGGCAGGCCATGGCCGACGCCGCGCGCGAGGTTTTGCCCGAGGACGCGCACCTGGCCATGGCGGCGGCCTACCGCCAGCTGCTCGCCGACGACCCCGACCGGCTGCTGCTCCAGATGCAGATGTACGTCGCCGTGTCCGCGGCCGAGGCCGCCGGTGACCACGAGTTCGGCGAGTCGATCCGGGCCGAGTGGGAAGCGCTCTGGGATTCGTCCCACCAGCTGCTCGGTGCGGACGCGGACGAGACGACGGCTTTCGTTTCCTACGGGATGCTGATCAACGTCCTCGCCTCGCTCGGCTTCCCGGTCGGCCATCGGGTGTGGTCCGGCTTCGCCCTGTCCACGGTTCCGGTATCGCAGCTGCGGGAGCAGGCGAGGTAGGCACGGCATGGATCGCGTCCAGCGTGAGTGCTTTCTGTCCAGGCAAGTTAGTGATCAATAACTAATCGCAGGGGGAAGTATGCAACAGAAAACCGCCGGACGCGCGGCTGTCATCTGGGCGCTCGTCATCACCAGCACCGCCGAATTCATGGCGGCACTCGACAACCTCGTCGTCACCACGGCCCTCCCGTCCATCCGCGAGGACCTCGGCGGCGGCATCGAAGACCTGGAGTGGACGGTCAGCGCGTACACCCTGACCTTCGCCGTCCTGCTGATGCTGGGCGCCGCCCTCGGCGACCGCTTCGGCCGCCGCAGGCTCCTGATGATCGGCATGGTGATCTTCACCGGCGCTTCGGCCGCCGCCGCCCTCGCACCCGGCATCGACTCCCTGATCGCCGCCCGAGCCGTGCAGGGCGTCGGCGCCGCGATCATGATGCCGCTCACCCTCACCCTGCTCGTCGCCGCCGTCCCCGCGGAGCGCCGGGGCGTGGCACTGGGCATCTTCAGCGCCGTCGGCGGACTCGCGGTGGCCAGCGGCCCGCTCATCGGCGGCAGCCTCACCGAGCACATCTCCTGGCAGTGGATCTTCTGGCTGAACGTACCCATCGGCCTGGCGCTCCTGCCGCTCTCCCGGCTTCACCTGGCCGAGTCGTACGCACCGGACGCCAGGCTCGACGTCCGTGGCACCCTGCTCGTCAGCGGCGGCCTCTTCGGCATCGTGTACGCCCTGGTCAACGGGCAGGCGGACGGCTGGGGGAGCGCCCCGATCCTCACCGGACTGATCGCGGGCGGCGGGCTCATCGGCGCCTTCATCCACCACGGCATCAGGGCCAAGAACCCCATGCTCCCCATGCGGCTCTTCCGTGACCGCGCGTTCTTCGGCATCAACGTGGCGAGCCTGCTGATGTTCCTGGGCATGTTCGGCTCGATCTTCCTGCTCAGCCAGTTCCTGCAGAACGTCCTCGGCTACTCGCCCACCGAGGCCGGCCTGCGCATGCTCCCCTGGACCGCCGTGCCGCTGGTCGTCGCGCCCTTCGCCGGTTACCTCTCCGACCGCATCGGCGGCCGTCCGGTCGTCGTCGCCGGCCTCGCGCTCCAGGCCGTGGGCCTCGCGTACTTCGCGGCTGTACTCGGCCCGGACGTCTCGTATGCCGCCCAGCTCCCCGGGCTGATCCTCAGCGGCATCGGCATGGCGCTGTACTTCGCGCCCGCCGCCAGCCTGGTCATGTCCAGCGTCCGCACCGCCGAGCAGGGCATTGCCTCCGGGGCCAACAACGCGCTGCGCGAAGTCGGCGGCGCCCTCGGTGTGGCCGTGATGGGCTCGGTGTTCGCGGCCCAGGGCGGCTTCGAAACCCCCGACGCCTTCACCGACGGCCTGCTTCCCGCCCTGTGGATCGGCGCCGCGGCCGTGGGGCTGGCGGCGGTGGTGGGCCTGCTCATCCCGCCGGGGCTCACCACGCCGGAGGGCGCTCCGGAGGAGGACCACGAGAAGCAGCTCGTCCACTGACCCGTGATCCCCGGTCGCCGTACGGGGGGCCTCCCATTGTCGGAGGCGCCCCGTACGCTTGTCCCCGTGCAGGAACTCCACGACGCCCCCCTCGCCCCCCTGACCACCTTCCGGCTCGGCGGCCCCGCGACCCGCCTGGTCACGGCCACCACCGACGACGAGGTGATCGCAGCCGTCCGCGAGGCCGACGAGGCGGGCACCCCGCTGCTCGTCATCGGCGGCGGAAGCAACCTGGTCATCGGCGACAAGGGCTTCGAAGGCACCGCCCTGCGCATCGCGACCGCCGGGTTCCACCTCGACGGCACGCGCCTGGAGCTTGCCGCCGGCGAGGTCTGGACCGACGCCGTCGCCCGCACCGTCGAAGCCGGCCTCGCAGGCATCGAGTGCCTCGCCGGGATCCCCGGCTCGGCCGGCGCCACGCCGATTCAGAACGTGGGGGCGTACGGCCAGGAAGTGTCCGGCGTGATCACCGAAGTCGTGGCGTACGACCGCCGCGAGCGCCGGACGCTGACCGTTCCCGCGGCCGAGTGCGCGTTCTCGTACCGGCACAGCCGCTTCAAGCAGCACCCCGAGCGATACGTCGTGCTGCGCGTCCGCTTCGAGCTGGAGGACGCGGGCGGGATGTCAGCGCCGGTCAAGTACTCCGAGACCGCACGCGCCCTGGGCGTCCTCGCGGGCGACCGCGTGCCGCTGGCGGCGGCCCGCGAGACGGTGCTCGCGCTGCGGGCCGGCAAGGGCATGGTGCTGGACCCCGAGGACCACGACACGTGGTCGGCGGGCTCCTTCTTCACCAACCCCATCCTGTCGACCGAGGAGTACGCCGCCTTCCTGGCGCGCGCCCAGGAGCGGCTCGGCGCGGATGTCACGCCGCCGGCCTTCCCCGCCGACAACGGCGGAACGAAGACATCGGCGGCATGGCTGATCGACAAGGCGGGCTTCACGAAGGGGTACGGCTCGGGTCCGGCACGCATCTCCACCAAACACACGCTGGCCCTCACGAACCGGGGCGAGGCGACGACGGAGGACCTCCTGGCGCTCGCGCGGGAGGTCGTCGCGGGCGTGCGAGTGGCATTTGGGGTGACGCTGGTGAATGAGCCGGTGACGGTGGGCGTCAGCGTTTAGGGGTGCCGTGGGCGCGTGCGCGAGGCCGAACCGCCGCGCCCCCGGCGTCAGTACGCGACCCCCACGCCCCGCTTCACCGTCGCCGGGTCCGAGATCATCGACAGCATCGCGTGCGCCACGTCCGCCCGACCGATGGCGCGGCCACTGCGCGAATTGCCGCCGACTGCCGTTCGGTACGTACCCGTCACCGGCCGGTTCGCAAGCTTCGGCGGACGCGCCGACGTCCAGTCCGTCGCCGAGTCCGCCACCGCACCCAGCGGCGCCGCGCTGACCACCAGCAGGCGTCGCGCGCCCTCCGCACCGCGCTGGGTGGAATCAGCTGGCCAGCCAGTGGTCCACGCCGGCGAGCAGTTTCGCCTGTACGTCGTCCGGCGCGGCCGACCCCCGCACCGACTGCCGTGCCAGCTCGGCCAGTTCGGCGTCCGTGAACGCGTGGTGGCGGCGCACCAGCTCGTACTGGTCCGCCAGCCGCGACCCGAACAGCAGCGGATCGTCCGCGCCCAGCGCCATCGGCACCCCGGCGTCGTACAGCGTCCGCAGCGGTACGTCCTCCGGCTTCTCGTACACACCGAGCGCCACATTCGAGGCCGGACACACCTCGCAGGTCACCCCCCGCTCCGCGAGCTTGCGCAGCAGCCGCGGGTCCTCGGCCGCCCGTACGCCGTGCCCGATCCGGGTGGCCCGCAGATCGTCCAGGCAGTCCCGCACGGAAGCCGGCCCGGTCAGCTCCCCGCCGTGCGGCGCCGCGAGCAGCCCGCCCTCCCGCGCGATGGCGAACGCGCGGTCGAAGTCCCTGGCCATGCCCCTGCGCTCATCGTTGGAGAGCCCGAAGCCGACGACGCCGCGGTCCGCGTACCGCACGGCCAGCCGGGCCAGCGTGCGCGCGTCCAGCGGATGCTTCATCCGGTTCGCCGCGACCACGACCCGCATCCCGAGCCCGGTCTCGCGCGACGCGCTGTCCACCGCGTCCAGGATGATCTCCAGCGCCGGAATCAGACCGCCGAGCAGCGGGGCGTACGACGTCGGGTCGACCTGGATCTCCAGCCACCCGGAGCCGTCCCTGACGTCCTCCTCCGCGGCCTCCCGCACGAGCCGCCGGATGTCGTCGGGCTCCCGCAGACACGACCGCGCGGCGTCGTACAGCCGCTGGAAGCGGAACCAGCCGCGCTCGTCGGTCGCCCGCAGCTTCGGCGGTTCCCCGCTGGTCAGCGCCTCGGGCAGGTGTACGCCGTACTTGTCGGCCAGCTCAAGCAGCGTCCCGGGCCGCATCGACCCGGTGAAGTGCAGATGCAGATGGGCCTTCGGCAGCAGTCGGACATCGCGAACACTCAACATCCCAAGATCCTGCCGCACGCACGGGCCGCCCGGAAGCTCCTTTTCTCGAACGAGTAGCGCACCGAACGCAGAAACGGGCCCCCGGCAGCCGCCGGGAGCCCGTCACGCACGCGTTCTAGCTCAGTCCCGGGCCTCCGCCAGCAACTTCTGGATGCGCGAGACGCCCTCGACGAGGTCTTCGTCGCCCAGCGCGTACGAAAGCCGCAGGTAGCCCGGCGTACCGAAGGCCTCGCCCGGTACGACCGCCACCTCGGCCTCCTCCAGGATCAGCGCAGCCAGCTCCACGGAGGTCGCAGGGCGCCTGCCGCGGATCTCCTTGCCGAGCAGCCCCTTCACCGACGGGTACGCGTAGAACGCGCCCTCCGGCGTCGGGCACACCACGCCGTCGATCTCGCTCAGCATCCGCACGATGGTCTGCCGGCGCCGGTCGAAGGCGGAGCGCATCTCGGCCACGGCGTCGAGGTTCCCGGAGACGGCGGCCAGGGCGGCGATCTGCGCCACGTTCGACACGTTGGACGTGGCGTGCGACTGGAGGTTCGTGGCGGCCTTGACGACGTCCTTGGGCGCGATGAGCCACCCCACCCGCCAGCCGGTCATCGCGTACGTCTTGGCCACGCCGTTGACGACGATGCACTTGTCGCGGAGCTCCGGCACCAGCGTCGGCAGCGAGGTGAACTTGGCGTCCCCGTACACCAGGTGTTCGTAGATCTCGTCGGTCAGCACCCACAGCCCGTGCTCCACGGCCCAGCGGCCGATCGCCTCGGCGTCGGCCGCGCTGTAGACGGCGCCGGTCGGGTTGGACGGTGAGACGAAGAGGACGACCTTGGTCTTCTCGGTACGGGCCGCCTCCAGCTGCTCGACGGAGACCCGGTAGCCCGTGGTCTCGTCCGCGACGACGTCGACCGGGACGCCCCCGGCGAGACGGATCGACTCGGGGTACGTCGTCCAGTACGGCGCCGGGACGATGACCTCGTCGCCCGGGTCCAGGATCGCGGCGAAGGCTTCGTAGATGGCCTGCTTGCCGCCGTTGGTGACCAGGATCTGGGAGGCGTCCACCTCATAACCGGAGTCGCGCAGCGTCTTCGCGGCGATCGCGGTCTTGAGCTCGGGGAGCCCGCCGGCCGGCGTGTAGCGGTGGTACTTCGGATTGCGGCAGGCCTCGATCGCGGCCTCGACGATGTAGTCGGGCGTCGGGAAGTCGGGCTCGCCGGCACCGAAGCCGATGACCGGCCGTCCTGCGGCCTTCAGGGCCTTCGCCTTGGCGTCCACGGCAAGGGTCGCGGACTCGGAAATCGCGCCGATTCGGGCTGAGACCCGGCGCTCGGAGGGAGGAGTTGCAGAGCTCATGCGGCCCATCGTCCCAGACGGGAAACCCGCGGACGCACGGATGTCGAAGAGTGGACAGGAAGCGCGCCGGGGGTATCTGTTCGACGCCGGGGCGCTGACCACGTACACTCACTCGTCGTTGGCCCCTCAGCGGCTCACCACCGTGCGCACTCCGTGCACCCGGTCGGATGCGGTAGGTTGGGGGAACCACAAAGGGTCGTAGCTCAATTGGTAGAGCACTGGTCTCCAAAACCAGCGGTTGGGGGTTCAAGTCCCTCCGGCCCTGCTACACACATCTTCGCCAGATTGTGTGCGCATGTACGTACTTCAATGCACCGCCGTGCGGCTCCACCGGGCGCGGCACGGTCACGACCCGGAATCAGGTGAGAAGCGTGACGGACGCCGTGGGCTCCATCGACATGCCTGATGCCCAGGACGAGACGTCGGACTCGAAGAAGTCCCGCAAGGGCGGCAAGCGCGGCAAGAAGGGCCCGCTGGGCCGTCTCGCGCTTTTCTACCGCCAGATCGTCGCCGAGCTGCGCAAGGTCGTCTGGCCGTCGCGCAGCCAGTTGACGACGTACACCACCGTGGTGATTGTGTTCGTCGTCGTCATGATCGGCATCGTGACCGTGATCGACATGGGCTTCTCCCGAGCCGTCAAGTACGTCTTCGGCTGATCCCGCGTAGGGCGCCCAGTCGGCGCCCCTTTCGCATGTTCCACCCCTTTGTATCCAGGAAGAAGCAGCCACCGTGTCTGACCCGAACCTGAACGACGCCGTCGAGCCGAGCGAAAGCCTCGAGTCCTCCGAGGACCAGCTCGACATCGTCGAGGCGGCCGACGAGGACCAGGCGGAAGCTGCTGACGCCGCTGCGGGCGAGGCGGCCGAAGAGTCCGCCATGCACGTCGAGCCCGCCATCGAGATCGTCGCCGAGGACCCGGGCGCGGACGCTGCCGTCACCGAGGACGCCGACGAGGCCGAGGCCGAGGCGGCCGCTGAGGAAGACGCGGCTGAGGAAGACGCGGCTGAGGAAGACGCGGCTGAGGAAGACGCGGCCGAGGACGCTGCCGGCGAAGACGCCGCCGCGGACGAGGCCGAGAGGCCCCCGCCGAGCCCTTCGACCCGACCGCCGCCCTCCGCGAGGAGCTCCGCACCCTGCCCGGTGAGTGGTACGTCATCCACACCTACGCCGGGTACGAGAAGCGCGTGAAGGCGAACCTGGAGCAGCGCGCTGTCTCGCTGAACGTCGAGGAGTTCGTCTACCAGGCCGAAGTGCCCGAGGAAGAGATCGTCCAGATCAAGAACGGCGAGCGCAAGAACGTCCGCCAGAACAAGCTTCCCGGTTACGTCCTGGTCCGCATGGACCTCACGAACGAGTCCTGGGGCGTCGTCCGCAACACCCCCGGCGTCACCGGCTTCGTGGGCAACGCCTACGACCCGTACCCGCTGACGCTGGACGAGATCGTCAAGATGCTCGCCCCGGAGGCCGAGGAGAAGGCCGCCCGCGAGGCCGCGGAGGCCGAGGGCAAGCCGGCGCCCAGCCGCAAGATGGAGGTCCAGGTTCTGGACTTCGAGGTCGGCGACTCGGTCACCGTCACCGACGGCCCCTTCGCGACCCTCCAGGCGACGATCAACGAGATCAACGCCGACTCGAAGAAGGTCAAGGGCCTCGTCGAGATCTTCGGCCGCGAGACCCCGGTCGAGCTCAGCTTCGACCAGATCCAGAAGAACTGATCTTCTCTGGAATTCAGCTTCCGAACAGGTCAGACCGGCTCTCGCAGCCGGTCTGACCTGCTCGGTTTTTAGCTGTACCGCGGTACCCGTTATCGTGGTGCGGTATGCCTCCGTCCGGATGATCGGACGGGTGGCTGGAAACTCTCACTAGGACCCGGAGAGAGCAATGCCTCCCAAGAAGAAGAAGGTCACGGGGCTTATCAAGCTCCAGATCAACGCCGGCGCGGCCAATCCGGCTCCGCCGGTCGGCCCCGCGCTGGGCCAGCACGGCGTCAACATCATGGAGTTCTGCAAGGCCTACAACGCCGCGACCGAGTCGCAGCGTGGCATGGTCGTGCCGGTGGAGATCACGGTCTACGACGACCGCTCCTTCACCTTCGTGACGAAGACCCCGCCGGCCGCCAAGCTGATCCTCAAGGCCGCAGGTGTGGACAAGGGATCGGGCGAGCCCCACAAGACCAAGGTCGCGAAGCTCACCGCCGCTCAGGTGCGCGAGATCTCGACGGTCAAGCTCCCCGACCTGAACGCCAACGACCTCGAAGCCGCGGACAAGATCATCGCCGGCACCGCCCGTTCCATGGGCATCACGGTCGAGGGCTGACAGTCCCCGTCACCCGGCGGTAGCCGGATATCGGATACCGCCCTCAGTGGTAGGACCAAGCGCTGGTCCGCACCACGACTCCACTTCCACACCACAGGAGCAGTAGTGAAGCGCAGCAAGAACTTCCGCAGCGCGGACGCCAAGATCGACCGGGAGCGCCTGTACGCCCCCCTCGAGGCCGTCCGTATCGCCAAGGACACCTCTTCCACGAAGTTCGACGGCACCGTCGAGGTCGCCATGCGTCTGGGTGTCGACCCGCGCAAGGCCGACCAGATGGTCCGCGGCACCGTGAACCTGCCGCACGGCACCGGCAAGACCGCCCGGGTCCTGGTCTTCGCGACCGGTGACCGTGCTGCGGCCGCGGAGGCCGCGGGCGCCGACATCGTCGGCTCCGACGAACTCATCGACGAGGTCGCGAAGGGCCGTCTGGACTTCGACGCCGTCGTCGCCACCCCGGACCTCATGGGCAAGGTCGGCCGCCTGGGCCGCGTGCTCGGTCCGCGTGGCCTGATGCCGAACCCGAAGACCGGAACGGTCACCCCGGACGTGGCGAAGGCTGTCACGGACATCAAGGGCGGCAAGATCGAGTTCCGCGTCGACAAGCACTCGAACCTGCACTTCATCATCGGCAAGGTCTCCTTCGACGAGACGAAGCTGGTCGAGAACTACGCGGCCGCGCTCGAGGAGATCCTCCGCCTCAAGCCGTCCGCCGCCAAGGGCCGCTACATCAGGAAGGCCGCCCTGGCCACCACGATGGGCCCCGGCATCCCGCTGGACTCCAACCGCACCCGCAACCTCCTCGTCGAGGAGGACCCGGCAGCTGTCTGACCGGGTTGAGCCTGACGGCTCACAGAGTGGCTGAATCGGGCCCCGTACCTCCTTTTCGGAGGCGCGGGGCCCGATTTGCTTGTCTCAGTGCCGTTCGCGTACTCTTCCGAGGAAGCCAAAGACCGCTGGTCGTTGCTGTGCCTTCGTCAGAAGGTGCGGTGGCCGAAGGATCCGCTGAGAGCGGACGACCTGCGCAGGTGTCGTGGAAAGTTCCCGGACTCGTTCCGGTCGAGCTGTGCCCCGTGCGCCTGCGCCGGGGCGTTTCGTATTTCTCAGCCCCTTCTGAGCGGTCCTCATCACCCGGAAGGAGGCCGACGCTCTATGGCAAGGCCCGACAAGGCTGCCGCGGTGGCCGAGCTCACGGACAAGTTCCGTAGCTCGAACGCCGCCGTGCTGACCGAGTACCGGGGTCTCACCGTGTCGCAGCTCAAGACGCTGCGTCGTTCGCTCGGTGAGAACGCCCAGTACGCCGTGGTGAAGAACACGCTGACCAAGATTGCGGCCAACGAGGCCGGGATCACTTCGCTGGACGACCACTTCAGTGGTCCGACGGCGGTTGCCTTCATCACCGGTGACCCGGTGGAGTCGGCGAAGGGTCTTCGTGACTTCGCCAAGGAGAACCCGAACCTCATCATCAAGGGCGGTGTCCTTGACGGTAAGGCGCTGACCGCTGATGAGATCAAGAAGCTCGCGGACCTCGAGTCCCGCGAGGTTCTGCTCGCCAAGCTGGCGGGCGCCATGAAGGGCAAGCAGTCCCAGACTGCCGCGCTCTTCCAGGCGCTTCCCTCGAAGTTCGTCCGCACCGCGGAGGCGCTTCGTGCCAAGCAGGCCGAGCAGGGCGGTGCCGAGTAATTCGGCTCGCGCACTGATCGACGCCCGCTAGGGCGCCGGTCGCAGCGGGCCGTTACGCCCGCCGTTATATACATCCGGCACCTGCCGATTTAGTGGAAGGATCGCCCATCATGGCGAAGCTCAGCCAGGACGACCTGCTCGGTCAGTTCGAGACGATGACCCTCATCGAGCTCTCCGAGTTCGTGAAGGCCTTCGAAGAGAAGTTCGACGTCACCGCTGCGGCCCCGGTCGCCGCTGCCGCCGCCGGTGGTGGCGCTGCCGCCGCCGAGGCCGTCGAGGAGCAGGACGAGTTCGACGTCATCCTCACGGGTGCCGGCGACAAGAAGATCCAGGTCATCAAGGTCGTGCGTGAGCTGACCTCGCTGGGTCTGAAGGAGGCCAAGGACCTCGTCGACGGCGCTCCGAAGCCGGTCCTCGAGAAGGTCACCAAGGAGGCCGCCGAGAAGGCTGCCGAGTCCCTCAAGGGCGCCGGCGCCGGCGTCGAGGTCAAGTGACTTCACTGAGTCTCTGACTCAGCTGTCCTCGTTCCAAGGGCGATCACCCATTCGGGTGGTCGCCCTTGGGCGTTCCCGGACGCCTGCCTTGCTCTTCGCACGGTGACGAGTATCGTGATCTTCGCCGTACGCCCGCGAGTGGCCACGCGCTTCACGGCGCTGTGGCCAGCGACGATCGCAGTGGAGGGCGAGGGGGCCTTGACGAACCGCACGAGGCGCGCAATTCTCAGGACGTCGTCGTTCAACCGATCCGGATCCGAGGCATGGATCGGCGGCGTAGAGGGCAGTACTGATATGCGCATACAGCGCGTGGCTTTCCGCAGGAGTTGAGTACAGCGAGGGTCTCGAAGAACCCGCTCTGGACATCAGTGGGCCAAGTGGCTACACTGACCCTTTGCGCTGCCTGTTAGCTGCCTCCTGCCCGTCACCAGGGGCATGCCCGTGATTGAGCATTGATGACTGAGCCTCCCTGATCAGGGAAATTCTGCCGTCGTGTCCATCATGGGACTGGTACGCGCGTAGTGAGTCCGAGCCCTCGGAAGGACCCCCTCTTGGCCGCCTCGCGCAACGCCTCGACCTCCAATACGAACAACGGCGCCAGCACCGCCCCGCTGCGCATCTCCTTTGCAAAAATCAAGGAGCCCCTCGAGGTTCCCAACCTTCTTGCGCTGCAGACCGAGAGCTTTGACTGGCTGCTCGGCAATGCCGCTTGGAAGGGTCGCGTCGAGGCCGCTCTCGAGAGCGGACAGGACGTCCCCACCAAGTCTGGTCTGGAAGAGATCTTCGAAGAGATCTCGCCGATCGAGGACTTCTCCGGGTCGATGTCGCTGACGTTCCGCGACCACCGGTTCGAGCCCCCCAAGAACTCGATCGACGAGTGCAAGGAGCGCGACTTCACGTTCGCGGCTCCCCTCTTCGTCACGGCCGAGTTCACCAACAACGAGACCGGCGAGATCAAGTCCCAGACGGTCTTCATGGGCGACTTCCCGCTCATGACCAACAAGGGCACCTTCGTCATCAACGGCACCGAGCGTGTCGTCGTGTCGCAGCTGGTCCGCTCGCCGGGTGTCTACTTCGACTCCTCCATCGACAAGACGTCCGACAAGGACATCTTCTCCTCCAAGATCATCCCGTCCCGGGGTGCGTGGCTGGAGATGGAGATCGACAAGCGCGACATGGTCGGTGTCCGCATCGACCGCAAGCGCAAGCAGTCCGTCACCGTCCTCCTCAAGGCTCTCGGTTGGACGACCGAGCAGATCCTGGAGGAGTTCGGCGAGTACGAGTCCATGCGCGCCACCCTGGAGAAGGACCACACCCAGGGCCAGGACGACGCGCTGCTCGACATCTACCGCAAGCTGCGCCCGGGCGAGCCGCCCACGCGTGAGGCCGCTCAGACGCTGCTCGAGAACCTCTACTTCAACCCGAAGCGCTACGACCTCGCGAAGGTCGGCCGCTACAAGGTGAACAAGAAGCTCGGCGCGGACGAGCCGCTGAACGCGGGTGTCCTCACCAGCAAGGACATCATCGCCACCATCAAGTACCTGGTCCGGCTGCACGCCGGCGAGGTCGAGACGGTAGGCGAGTCGGGCCGGAACATCGTCGTCGAGACCGACGACATCGACCACTTCGGCAACCGTCGTCTGCGTAACGTCGGCGAGCTCATCCAGAACCAGGTCCGCACGGGTCTGGCTCGTATGGAGCGCGTCGTGCGTGAGCGCATGACGACCCAGGACGTCGAGGCGATCACGCCGCAGACCCTGATCAACATCCGGCCGGTCGTCGCCTCCATCAAGGAGTTCTTCGGCACCAGCCAGCTGTCGCAGTTCATGGACCAGAACAACCCGCTGTCGGGTCTCACCCACAAGCGCCGTCTGTCGGCACTTGGCCCGGGTGGTCTCTCCCGTGAGCGGGCCGGCTTCGAGGTCCGTGACGTGCACCCGTCCCACTACGGACGCATGTGCCCGATCGAGACGCCCGAAGGCCCGAACATCGGTCTGATCGGTTCGCTCGCCTCGTACGGCCGCGTCAACGCGTTCGGCTTCGTCGAGACGCCGTACCGCAAGGTCGTCGAGGGCTTCGTCACGGACGACGTCGACTACCTGACGGCTGACGAAGAGGACCGCTTCGTCATCGCGCAGGCCAACGCCACGCTCTCCGAGGACATGCGCTTCGAAGAGTCCCGCGTGCTGGTCCGCCGCCGTGGCGGGGAGATCGACTACATCCCGGGCGACGACGTCGACTACATGGACGTCTCGCCGCGCCAGATGGTGTCGGTCGCGACCGCGATGATCCCGTTCCTCGAGCACGACGACGCGAACCGCGCGCTCATGGGCGCGAACATGATGCGTCAGGCCGTGCCGCTGATCACCTCGGAGGCGCCGCTCGTCGGCACCGGCATGGAGTACCGCTGCGCGGTCGACGCCGGTGACGTCATCAAGGCGGAGAAGGACGGTGTGGTCCAGGAGGTCTCCGCGGACTACATCACCGTCACCAACGACGACGGCACGTACAACACGTACCGCATCGCCAAGTTCTCCCGCTCCAACCAGGGCACCTCGGTCAACCAGAAGGTTGTCGTGGACGAGGGCTCGCGGGTCGTCGAGGGGCAGGTCCTCGCCGACGGTCCGGCCACCCAGCAGGGTGAGATGGCCCTCGGTAAGAACCTGCTCGTGGCGTTCATGCCGTGGGAGGGTCACAACTACGAGGACGCGATCATCCTGTCGCAGCGCCTCGTGCAGGACGACGTCCTCTCCTCGATCCACATCGAGGAGCACGAGGTCGACGCCCGTGACACCAAGCTCGGCCCGGAGGAGATCACCCGGGACATCCCGAACGTCTCCGAAGAGGTCCTCGCGGACCTCGACGAGCGCGGCATCATCCGTATCGGTGCCGAGGTCGTCGCCGGTGACATCCTCGTCGGCAAGGTCACTCCCAAGGGCGAGACCGAGCTGACGCCGGAAGAGCGCCTGCTGCGCGCGATCTTCGGTGAGAAGGCGCGCGAGGTGCGCGACACCTCACTGAAGGTGCCGCACGGCGAGGTCGGCAAGATCATCGGCGTCCGCGTCTTCGACCGCGAAGAGGGCGACGAGCTGCCGCCGGGCGTGAACCAGCTGGTTCGCGTGTACGTCGCGCAGAAGCGCAAGATCACCGATGGTGACAAGCTCGCCGGCCGCCACGGCAACAAGGGCGTCATCTCGAAGATCCTGCCGATCGAGGACATGCCGTTCATGGAGGACGGCACCCCGGTCGACATCATCCTCAACCCGCTGGGTGTCCCGTCCCGAATGAACCCGGGACAGGTCCTCGAAATCCACCTGGGCTGGCTCGCCAGTCAGGGCTGGAAGGTCGAGGGCAGCGAGGACTGGATGGAGCGCCTGAAGGTCATCGGTGCCGACGAGGTCGCCGCCGGCACCAACGTCGCCACCCCGGTCTTCGACGGCGCGCGCGAGGACGAGATCTCCGGTCTCTTCGAGTCCACGATCCCCAACCGCGACGGCAACCGGATGGTCCAGCCCTCGGGCAAGGCCAACCTGTTCGACGGCCGCTCCGGCGAGCCGTTCCCGGAACCGGTCTCGGTCGGGTACATGTACATCCTCAAGCTGCACCACCTGGTCGACGACAAGCTCCACGCCCGTTCGACCGGCCCGTACTCCATGATCACGCAGCAGCCGCTGGGTGGTAAGGCGCAGTTCGGTGGTCAGCGATTCGGTGAGATGGAGGTGTGGGCCCTTGAGGCTTACGGCGCCGCATACGCCCTCCAGGAGCTCCTGACGATCAAGTCCGACGACGTGACCGGCCGCGTGAAGGTCTACGAGGCCATCGTCAAGGGCGAGAACATCCCCGAGCCGGGCATTCCCGAGTCCTTCAAGGTGCTCATCAAGGAAATGCAGTCGCTCTGCCTCAACGTGGAGGTGCTGTCATCGGACGGCATGTCCATCGAGATGCGCGACACGGACGAGGACGTCTTCCGCGCAGCGGAGGAGCTCGGTATCGACCTGTCCCGGCGCGAGCCGAGCAGCGTCGAAGAGGTCTGACGGGCCTGGCCGGGACTCCACCTGTGGAGTCCCGGCCGCCCAGGACCGTTCAGACCATGTTTGACAATCGACCCTGAAAGAGGGATTGACGACAAGTGCTCGACGTCAACTTCTTCGACGAGCTGCGGATCGGCCTTGCCACCGCGGACCACATCCGGACCTGGTCGCACGGCGAAGTCAAGAAGCCGGAGACCATCAACTACCGCACGCTCAAGCCCGAGAAGGACGGACTCTTCTGCGAGAAGATCTTCGGTCCGACCCGGGACTGGGAGTGCTACTGCGGCAAGTACAAGCGTGTCCGCTTCAAGGGCATCATCTGCGAGCGCTGCGGCGTCGAGGTCACTCGCGCCAAGGTGCGTCGTGAGCGGATGGGCCACATCGAGCTTGCCGCTCCCGTTACCCACATCTGGTACTTCAAGGGCGTCCCCTCGCGCCTCGGCTACCTGCTGGACCTCGCGCCGAAGGACCTTGAGAAGGTCATCTACTTCGCCGCGTACATGATCACGTTCGTGGACGAGGAGCGCCGTACGCGCGACCTGCCCTCGCTGGAGGCGCATGTCTCCGTCGAGCGTCAGCAGGTCGAGAACCGCCGCGACTCCGACCTCGAAGCCCGCGCCAAGAAGCTTGAGACCGACCTGGCCGAGCTTGAGGCCGAGGGCGCCAAGGCCGACGTACGCCGCAAGGTGCGCGAAGGCGCCGAGCGTGAGATGAAGCAGCTGCGCGACCGTGCGCAGCGCGAGATCGACCGTCTCGACGAGGTGTGGAGCCGCTTCAAGAACCTCAAGGTCCAGGACCTCGAGGGCGACGAGCTGCTCTACCGCGAGCTGCGCGACCGTTTCGGTACGTACTTCGACGGCTCGATGGGCGCCGCTGCTCTGCAGAAGCGCCTGGAGACGTTCGACCTGAACGAAGAGGCCGAGCGGCTTCGCGAGATCATCCGTAGCGGCAAGGGCCAGAAGAAGACCCGTGCGCTCAAGCGCCTCAAGGTCGTCTCGGCGTTCCTGCAGACCAGCAACAGCCCCAAGGGCATGGTCCTGGACTGCGTCCCGGTCATCCCGCCGGACCTGCGTCCGATGGTGCAGCTGGACGGTGGCCGCTTCGCGACCTCCGACCTGAACGACCTGTACCGCCGTGTGATCAACCGCAACAACCGCCTCAAGCGTCTCCTTGACCTCGGTGCCCCCGAGATCATCGTGAACAACGAGAAGCGGATGCTGCAGGAGGCCGTCGACGCGCTGTTCGACAACGGCCGCCGCGGCCGCCCGGTCACCGGCCCCGGCAACCGCCCGCTGAAGTCCCTGAGCGACATGCTCAAGGGCAAGCAGGGCCGTTTCCGTCAGAACCTTCTCGGCAAGCGTGTGGACTACTCCGCGCGTTCCGTGATCGTCGTCGGCCCGCAGCTGAAGCTGCACCAGTGCGGCCTGCCCAAGGCCATGGCGCTGGAGCTCTTCAAGCCGTTCGTGATGAAGCGCCTGGTGGACCTGAACCACGCGCAGAACATCAAGTCGGCGAAGCGCATGGTCGAGCGCGGCCGCACGGTCGTCTACGACGTACTCGAAGAGGTCATCGCCGAGCACCCGGTTCTGCTGAACCGTGCGCCGACGCTGCACCGCCTCGGCATCCAGGCCTTCGAGCCGCAGCTGGTCGAGGGCAAGGCCATCCAGATCCACCCGCTCGTCTGCACCGCGTTCAACGCGGACTTCGACGGTGACCAGATGGCCGTGCACCTGCCGCTCTCCGCGGAGGCGCAGGCCGAGGCCCGCATCCTGATGCTGTCCTCGAACAACATCCTGAAGCCGGCCGACGGCCGCCCCGTCACCATGCCGACCCAGGACATGGTGCTCGGTCTCTTCTTCCTCACGACCGACGAGGAAGAGCGCAAGGTCATCGGTGAGGGCCGGTCCTTCGGCTCGACCGCCGAGGCGACCATGGCGTTCGACAACCGGGAGCTCTCGCTCCAGGCGAAGGTCGACATCCGCTTCCCGGTGGGCACCATCCCGCCGCGCGGCTGGACTCCGCCGGTCGCCGAGGCCGGGGACGACGTCGTCGGCGAGCGGGAGTACCAGCAGGGCGACACCTTCCGGCTGCGTACGACGCTGGGCCGCGCGCTCTTCAACGAGCTGCTGCCCGAGGACTACCCGTTCGTCGACTACTCGGTGGGCAAGAAGCAGCTCTCCGAGATCGTCAACGACCTGGCGGAGCGCTACCCCAAGGTGATCGTGGCGGCGACGCTCGACAACCTGAAGGCGGCCGGTTTCCACTGGGCGACTCGCTCGGGCGTCACCGTGGCCATCTCCGACGTCGTCGTGCCCGAGGCCAAGAAGGCCATCGTCAAGGGCTACGAGGCGCAGGACGAGAAGGTCCAGAAGCAGTACGAGCGCGGTCTCATCACCAAGGAAGAGCGCACTCAGGAGCTCATCGCGATCTGGACCAAGGCGACCAACGAGGTTGCCGAGGCGATGAACGCGAACTTCCCCAAGACGAACCCCATCTTCATGATGGTTGACTCGGGTGCCCGAGGAAACATGATGCAGATGCGTCAGATCGCCGGTATGCGTGGTCTGGTGTCGAACGCCAAGAACGAGACGATTCCGCGTCCCATCAAGGCGTCGTTCCGTGAGGGTCTGTCCGTGCTGGAGTACTTCATCTCCACCCACGGTGCCCGTAAGGGTCTCGCCGACACCGCCCTGCGTACCGCCGACTCGGGTTACCTGACCCGTCGTCTGGTGGACGTCTCGCAGGACGTGATCATCCGCGAGGAGGACTGCGGCACGGACCGCGGCCTCAAGCTGAAGATCGCGTCGAAGGGCGCCGACGGTGTCCTGCGCAAGACGGACGACGTCGAGACCAGCGTGTACGCACGCATGCTCGCCGAGGACGTCGTCATCGACGGCAAGGTCATCGCGCCGGCCAACGTCGACCTCGGTGACGTGCTCATCGACCAGCTGGTCATGCACGGCGTCGAGGAGGTCAAGACCCGTTCGGTCCTGACCTGCGAGTCCGCGGTCGGCACCTGTGCCTTCTGCTACGGACGTTCGCTCGCCACCGGCAAGCTGGTCGACATCGGTGAGGCGGTCGGCATCATCGCCGCCCAGTCCATCGGTGAGCCCGGCACCCAGCTGACGATGCGTACCTTCCACACCGGTGGTGTGGCCGGTGACGACATCACCCAGGGTCTGCCCCGTGTCGTCGAGCTCTTCGAGGCCCGTACGCCCAAGGGTGTCGCCCCGATCTCGGAGGCGCTCGGCCGCGTCCGTATCGAGGAGACCGAGAAGACCAAGAAGCTCGTCGTCACCCCGGACGACGGCAGCGAGGAGACGGCGTTCCCGATCTCCAAGCGTGCCCGTCTGCTCGTGGCCGACGGCGACCACGTCGAGGTGGGCCAGAAGCTCACCGTGGGTGCCACCAACCCGCACGACGTGCTGCGCATCCTTGGTCAGCGCGCGGTCCAGGTCCACCTGGTCGGCGAAGTCCAGAAGGTCTACAACAGCCAGGGCGTGTCGATCCACGACAAGCACATCGAGATCATCATCCGGCAGATGCTGCGCCGCGTGACGATCATCGAGTCGGGCGACGCCGAGCTGCTTCCGGGCGAGCTCGTCGAGCGCGGCCGCTTCGAGGGCGAGAACCGTCGTGTGGTCACGGAAGGCGGCCACCCGGCCTCCGGCCGTCCGCAGCTGATGGGTATCACCAAGGCCTCGCTGGCGACCGAGTCGTGGCTGTCGGCGGCGTCCTTCCAGGAGACGACCAGGGTTCTGACGGACGCGGCCATCAACGCCAAGTCCGACTCCCTGATCGGCCTCAAGGAGAACGTCATCATCGGTAAGCTCATCCCGGCCGGTACGGGCCTTGCCCGCTACCGCAACATCCGGGTGGAGCCCACCGAGGAGGCCAAGGCCGCGATGTACTCGGCCGTCGGCTACGACGACATCGACTACTCGCCGTTCGGCACCGGCTCCGGCCAGGCCGTCCCGCTGGAGGACTACGACTACGGTCCGTACAACCAGTAAGGCGCATGTCGCAACCGCAGGGCGGTCACCCCGTTTCGTACGGGGTGACCGCCCTGCGGCGTTTCCCCACCGGCGTCGCCTGTCTGGTGGAGAGCTGCCAGAGGGACAGGAACACGCCGGCCGCGGCGGTCACCGCGGCCAGGCTGGGGAGGGGCCAGCGGGCCCGTTCCAGTGTGTCGAGCCGTGTCTCGTGCTCCGCGAGCTGACGATCGCTCTGGTCACTGCGCGGTACCAGCAGCGCGAGCGAGCCGTCCACTCGGGCGAAACCCACCTCGACCGTGCCGCGCAGGCGTTCGAGTTCCAGTGCGACGGCGGCCGGGTCGCTGTGTGCGGGATCGCTCATTCGCGCGTCCGGTGTTCGTTGAGGAGAGCCATCAGCTGGGGGTCGGCGTCCGGGCCGGTGCGTAGAGACTTCGGGAGCATGCGCTGTACGGAGCCGAGCGCCATCACGCGGCTGAGGGCGCCGGCGGCGGCGACGGCGCCCGCCGCCCACGGCAGGCTCTCGGCGATGCCCGACGCGTCGACGCATCCCGCTCCCCAAGCTCAACGCCATGCCCCACAGCGGGACTTCAACCGCGGACGCTACGAGCCCCGCCCCCCAACCTCCAACCACCCCCGAACCCAGGCGAATCACCCCAACGAGGCACCCTCGAGAGACCCGCACCCAAACCGGATGCTCCGGGGGTGGTGCGAGTACTTCCACCCCGGCGTGTCGCATGACACCTTCCGATACCTCAGCCACTACACATGGCGGCGGGTCATCGGTTGGCTGCGGCGCAAACACCGCCGGATCACGTGGAAGGACCTACGCCGCCGCTACTGCGACGGCCAGTGGTGGCCCCGAGGTGCGGTGCTGGTGTTCACGCCAGTCCGTTTCCCCAGACCGCTCTCCGAACCAGCCGTGCGGTTCTCACCGCAACGGGCTCTCCACAAGTCCCGTCTGTGGGCTTCCGGTTTCCATCATCAGGCCGTCAGCCAGGGGCTCGGGATAGCTGTTCCCCGGTATCGGTAACGCGTGGCGCGTACCTTCTGGGGATCGAAAAGTTCCCGTTCCTCGCCTCGGGGCCACCATTGGCCTCGATTCTTCGGTGAGGTCTGGTCGTTGGGTGGCTGGGTAGTTCGCGCGGAATGTCCTCTGCTGCGTGAGGGTGGGCCGTCGCGTGTCGCTGCGGGGTGCGCCGGGTTCCACGGGCCCGGAGAGCGCGGGTTGTCCTCCTCTCGGTGTGCGTCGGTGCGGGGTGCGGTCGTCAGGTGACGGCCGCCAGATCGTTGATCCGTCTCCAGCTGGTCGTGAACGCCTCGGCCCAGGGCCAGGTTCGCTCGATGCGCAGGTGACGGCGGCGGGCGTGATGGGCGAGCCGGGCTGGTACGTGGTAGAGGCGGAAGCGCATCGTGTCCGGCTCGGCGTCGGCCAGGTCCGGCTGGTCGTGGAGGGTCAGGAGTCTCAGCCAGGCGTCGAGATCGGCGGCCAGGTTGCTGGTGAGCATCCAGCTCGAGCAGGTCCACGCCGTAGTGGCGGAGCAGATCCGAAGCGGGCGTACACCGTGCCGCCATCACCCGGCTGCTGCAGGGCCAGATCATGCCGGACCTGGAGACGACCCGTCGGCTCGCGCACGTGCTGAGGGTCCCGGTGCGGGAGATGCTGATCCGCTCCGGCCGGCTCTCCGAGGAGGACCTGCCGCTGTCAGAACTCCAGGACAGCTCGTCCGACACCGGGTCGTCGGCTCATCGGCTCACGCTGGAAGAGGCCGCTGCGGGTCTCGGCGTCCCTGCCGATCAGTGGGACAAGTTCATCAAGGTCGCAGGTCAGTTCCTGCCGACCGGGACGGACGTACGGCCCGAGCGGGCGACATCCGCGCGGGGCGGGTCCGTGGGCGGAGCCTCGGCCGTGAAGGACGCCAGAAAGGGCTGACCAACGCCCGGAGCTGACCGGCCAGTATGATTTTGGGGCCTGTCCCCGACTCATGCAGGCTGAATGCCATTCGAGGCGAGGATGGGACACGAAAGCGAGCCGTGCATGGTCGAGGGCGAAACGCGCGCCCGATCGGCGGGCGGCTCCCGGGGCGAGGACCCCCGGCACCGCCCGGCGTGCCGAAGGCACGCAGCGCCTCTCTTGGTCTGCCCGAACTAGCGGACGGCCTCCCGGCCCTCCCGGCAACCCTGGGCGAGTATCTGGAGCGGCACCCCCCGAGGATGTCGCTTTCCTCTTACGTACGGAGATGGACCGGCGCGAGCTCCTGGCGTACGCGAGCGGCTGGCGGGACGCCGCCGACCAGTACGAGCCCGCTCTTGAACAGGCGCGCCGCATAGCCCAGACCCGCAGGCTGAGACTCGTCGGCCGAACCCCCGGCCAGGCCGCCGTCATCCCCTTCCCCCAGGACTCGACCCCAGAGCCTCAGGCGCAGTCGGCCGACTCGGGGTCGGAGGAACCGGCGCTCGCGCCGGAGTCTGGAAGCGCGAGTGTGACGCGCGGCCGCGACGGCGCCGCCGGTTCGCCGGGTACGGCCGACCCGCCCGCATCGGCGGGCACCGGACTGGTGGCGAAGAACCGGAACTCCAGGGCGCCGGCCATCCCCCGCTTGGCCATGCACCGGCCCGGCCGCCGCGATCGCCCCTGATGAGGCGGCAGCGGCGGCCCGGTGGTGGGCGTGGGCACTTGTTTTGACCGGAGTCGGTGAGGTAGGTACAGTCAAACCTTGTGCCTGGGGTGTGTCTGGGCTCCCGTGCGTGCTTATGTCCGTTCGGTGAGAGCCAGGCAACAACACACCGCAACCTGCGTCTTCTCCGCTTTCGCGGAGGCGTCCAGTGTTCGACACACCCGACCGCGTGGGTCGGAGGTGTTCCAGGTTAGTTTCACAGTGATCGGCACACAGAAACCGGAGAAGTAGTGCCTACGATCCAGCAGCTGGTCCGCAAGGGCCGACAGGACAAGGTCGAGAAGAACAAGACGCCCGCACTTGAGGGTTCCCCTCAGCGTCGCGGCGTCTGCACGCGTGTGTTCACGACCACCCCGAAGAAGCCGAACTCGGCCCTGCGTAAGGTCGCGCGTGTGCGTCTGACCAGCGGGATCGAAGTCACTGCTTACATCCCGGGTGAGGGACACAACCTGCAGGAGCACTCGATCGTGCTCGTGCGCGGTGGCCGTGTGAAGGACCTGCCGGGTGTTCGTTACAAGATCATCCGCGGTTCGCTCGACACCCAGGGTGTCAAGAACCGCAAGCAGGCCCGCAGCCGCTACGGCGCCAAGAAGGAGAAGTAAGAATGCCTCGTAAGGGCCCCGCCCCGAAGCGCCCGGTCATCATTGACCCGGTCTACAGCTCTCCTCTTGTGACGTCGCTGATCAACAAGATTCTGCTTGACGGCAAGCGTTCCACCGCCGAGCGCATCGTCTACGGCGCCATGGAAGGCCTCCGCGAGAAGACCGGCAACGACCCGGTCATCACGCTGAAGCGCGCGCTTGAGAACGTCAAGCCCTCGCTCGAGGTCAAGTCCCGCCGTGTCGGTGGCGCGACGTACCAGGTGCCGATCGAGGTCAAGCCCGGTCGCGCTGGCACCCTCGCGCTGCGCTGGGTCGTTGGTTACTCCCGCGCCCGCCGTGAGAAGACCATGACCGAGCGCCTCATGAACGAGCTGCTCGACGCCTCGAACGGTCTTGGTGCTGCCGTCAAGAAGCGTGAGGACACCCACAAGATGGCCGAGTCCAACAAGGCCTTCGCGCACTACCGCTGGTAGTCGCTTTCCCCATCGAGACCGAGAGAAGATTGAGCCTTATGGCCACCACTTCGCTTGACCTGGCCAAGGTCCGCAACATTGGGATCATGGCCCACATCGACGCGGGCAAGACGACGACCACCGAGCGGATCCTCTTCTACACCGGTGTGAGCTACAAGATCGGTGAAGTCCACGACGGCGCTGCCACGATGGACTGGATGGAGCAGGAGCAGGAGCGCGGCATCACGATCACGTCTGCCGCGACGACCTGCCACTGGCCGCTCAATGAGGTTGATCACACGATCAACATCATCGACACCCCGGGTCACGTCGACTTCACCGTCGAGGTGGAGCGTTCGCTCCGCGTCCTCGACGGCGCTGTCACCGTGTTCGACGGCGTCGCGGGCGTCGAGCCCCAGTCCGAGACCGTCTGGCGTCAGGCGGACCGCTACGGCGTGCCGCGTATCTGCTTCGTCAACAAGCTCGACCGTACGGGCGCCGAGTTCCACCGCTGCGTCGACATGATCGTCGACCGCCTCGGTGCGGTTCCGCTGGTCATGCAGCTCCCGATCGGCGCCGAGGGCGACTTCAAGGGCGTCGTCGACCTCGTGACGATGAAGGCCTTTGTCTGGTCCGCCGAGGCGACCAAGGGCGAGATGTACGACGTCGTCGACATCCCGGACACCCACACCGAGGCTGCCGACGAATGGCGCGGCAAGCTCCTTGAGGCTGTTTCGGAGCATGACGACGCGATGATGGAGCTGTACCTCGAGGGCGAGGAGCCCACCGAGGACCAGCTGCACGCCGCGATCCGTCGCATCACCCTGGCCTCCAAGGGCAGCGCCGACTCGGTCACCGTCTCCCCGGTGTTCTGCGGTACGGCGTTCAAGAACAAGGGCGTCCAGCCCCTGCTCGACGCCGTTGTGCGCTACCTGCCTTCTCCCCTGGACGTCGAGGCCATTGAGGGCCACGACGTCAAGGACCCGGAGACGGTCGTCAAGCGCCTGCCGTCCGACGACGAGCCGTTCTCCGGTCTTGCTTTCAAGATCGCGAGTGACCCGCACCTCGGCAAGCTCACCTTCGTCCGGATCTACTCCGGTCGCCTTGAGGCCGGCACCGCGGTGCTGAACTCGGTCAAGGGCAAGAAGGAGCGCATCGGCAAGATCTACCGGATGCACGCGAACAAGCGTGAGGAGATCCCCTCGGTGGGTGCCGGTGACATCGTCGCCGTCATGGGTCTGAAGCAGACCACCACCGGTGAGACGTTGTGCGACGACAAGAAGCCGGTCATCCTGGAGTCCATGGACTTCCCGGCGCCGGTCATTCAGGTCGCCATCGAGCCCAAGTCCAAGGGTGACCAGGAGAAGCTGGGTGTCGCCATCCAGCGCCTCTCGGAGGAGGACCCCTCCTTCCAGGTGCACTCCGACGAGGAGACCGGCCAGACCATCATCGGTGGTATGGGCGAGCTTCACCTCGAGGTGCTTGTCGACCGCATGAGGCGCGAGTTCCGCGTCGAGGCGAACGTCGGCAAGCCGCAGGTCGCGTACCGCGAGACGATCCGCAAGACCGTCGAGCGTATCGACTACACGCACAAGAAGCAGACTGGTGGTACCGGCCAGTTCGCGAAGGTGCAGATCGCGATGGAGCCCATCGAGGGCGGCGACGCGTCGTACGAGTTCGTCAACAAGGTCACCGGTGGCCGCATCCCCCGGGAGTACATCCCGTCGGTGGACGCGGGTGCGCAGGAAGCCATGCAGTTCGGCATCCTGGCCGGCTACGAGATGGTCGGCGTCCGCGTCACCCTTCTCGACGGTGGTTACCACGAGGTCGACTCGTCCGAGCTCGCCTTCAAGATCGCCGGTTCGCAGGCGTTCAAGGAGGGTGCCCGCAAGGCCTCTCCGGTTCTCCTCGAGCCGATGATGGCCGTCGAGGTCACCACGCCCGAGGACTACATGGGCGATGTCATCGGCGACCTCAACTCCCGCCGTGGCCAGATCCAGGCCATGGAGGAGCGCAGCGGCGCTCGCGTCGTGAAGGGCCTCGTGCCCCTCTCGGAGATGTTCGGCTACGTCGGAGACCTCCGCAGCAAGACCTCGGGTCGCGCAAGCTACTCGATGCAGTTCGACTCCTACGCCGAGGTTCCGCGGAACGTCGCCGAGGAGATCATCGCGAAGGCCAAGGGCGAGTAGCTCCCCCGAGTTGACGCTTTAGGCTTGACCCGACCGCCGGGGGTTTCCCCGCGACCCGTGGGGGAAACCCCGGCGGTCGGCACCCCAGCAAAGATCACCTGGCGCCGATGAAGCAAGGCGTACAGAACCACTCCGCAGGAGGACCAAGTGGCGAAGGCAAAGTTCGAGCGGACTAAGCCGCACGTCAACATCGGCACCATCGGTCACATTGACCACGGTAAGACGACCCTTACGGCCGCCATTACCAAGGTGCTGCACGACGCGTTCCCCGACCTGAACGAGGCCTCGGCCTTCGATCAGATCGACAAGGCTCCCGAGGAGCGCCAGCGCGGTATCACGATCTCGATCGCGCACGTCGAGTACCAGACGGAGTCGCGTCACTACGCGCACGTCGACTGCCCCGGGCACGCGGACTACATCAAGAACATGATCACGGGTGCGGCGCAGATGGACGGCGCCATCCTCGTGGTCGCCGCCACCGACGGCCCGATGCCGCAGACCAAGGAGCACGTGCTCCTGGCCCGCCAGGTCGGCGTCCCCTACATCGTTGTCGCGCTGAACAAGGCCGACATGGTGGACGACGAGGAGATCCTGGAGCTCGTCGAGCTCGAGGTTCGCGAGCTCCTCTCCGAGTACGAGTTCCCGGGCGACGACCTTCCGGTCGTCAAGGTCTCGGCGCTCAAGGCTCTTGAGGGCGACAAGGAGTGGGGCCAGACCGTCCTCGACCTGATGAAGGCCGTCGACGAGTCGGTCCCGCAGCCCGAGCGCGACGTCGACAAGCCGTTCCTGATGCCGATCGAGGACGTCTTCACGATCACCGGTCGTGGCACGGTCGTCACCGGTCGTATCGAGCGCGGCATCCTCAAGGTCAACGAGACTGTTGACATCGTGGGCATCAAGGAGACCAAGACCACCACCACGGTCACGGGCATCGAGATGTTCCGCAAGCTGCTCGACGAGGGCCAGGCCGGTGAGAACGTCGGTCTGCTCCTGCGTGGCATCAAGCGCGAGGACGTCGAGCGCGGCCAGGTCATCATCAAGCCCGGTTCGGTCACGCCGCACACCGAGTTCGAGGCCCAGGCCTACATCCTGTCGAAGGACGAGGGTGGTCGTCACACCCCCTTCTTCAACAACTACCGCCCGCAGTTCTACTTCCGTACCACGGACGTAACGGGCGTCGTGACCCTCCCCGAGGGCACCGAGATGGTCATGCCGGGTGACAACACCATCATGACCGTCAACCTGATCCAGCCGGTCGCCATGGAGGAGGGCCTCAAGTTCGCCATCCGTGAGGGTGGCCGGACTGTGGGCGCCGGCCAGGTCACCAAGATCACCAAGTAGTTCGGTGGTTTGACCTGGTAGCTCCTGCCGAGCTGATCGCAGAGCACCAAGAAGGGCCCCGGCCCGCCGTTCGCGGCGGTGCCGGGGCCCTTTCTGCTGTGGCGGACAGCCCCTGCGCGGATAGCCCCTGCGCGGACAGTCCCTGCGCGAACAGCCGTGCGCCGGCCGACGCACGCGGACAGCTCTGCCCTGCGCCGACAGTTCTGCTACGAGCGGACTCCGCCGGGGTCCCGGCGGATTCGGCCCCCTGCATGACGAAGTCCAGGCCTCCCATGACGGCGATGTCGTCGAACGGGTCACCCGGTACGGCGACCAGGTCGGCGGTGGCGCCGGGTGCGATGTGGCCCAGGTCGGGCCTGGCCACCAGATCGGCCGCGTCCCTGGTAGCGGCGCGCAGAGCCGCCCGGGGGGTGAAACCGTTCTCCACCATCGTCAGGAACTCCCGCCAGCCCTCGGCGTGCGGAAACATTCCCGCGTCCGTCCCGAAAGCGACGCGCGCACCGGACACGGCCGGCAGGTGGTCACCCAGTTCGAGTGCCATACATAGCGGTCAGCGCCATCCGGACGGCCTTGTCCTCGGCCTGCTGGGCGTCCTTGCCGGAGGAGTCGGCTTCGTGCACCTCCGCGACGCAGCCCACGCCGCCGGCCTCCGGCACGGCGATGCCGACGGCTGCCGCGATCCGGGCGCCCGGCTGGTCGGTCTCCGCCAGTGCCTGGATGGCGAACAGGATCTGGCCGTCCTGCAGCAGCTTCCCTCCCTCGTCGCGGGAGAGCAGGGTGTAGCCGGGCGGGACCCGGCTGGAGACCTGGACGCGGTTGACGTGCCCCAGGCCGGCCTCCATGTACATCAGGTCGTGGGCCTGCAGTTTTCGAACCGGTGGCGGCCCGTGCCGGTGGTGAAGTACATACGGGTGGGCAGCAGGGCGGGACCGGACAAGGGGGTGGCAGTCACAGCGGGGGTCCTCTCTGGTGGTGAGATCAACCCTCAAGAACAGCGCCCCATGAACTGCGCCCCTCGAAAACTCAGGGCCGCCAGGTCCAGGGCAGGGCGTCCGGACCGAGCCCCACGACCACGGGGCCGTCCGAGGTGAGGTGCACGGTGGCGCCCTCCAGGGACGCCGAGGCCCCCCTGCGCCGTATCAGCCGCCCACCGGTCAGCAGCTGGACCCGGCCCCTGCGGTCGCGGCCCAGCAGGACGGGGCCGCTCGGCGCGGACGCGGCTCCCACCGCGCCGTAACCGTTGAAGCGCAGCCGCGCCGGGCTGCGGCCGCCCACCCGGGCGGTCGTCAGGCGGGCCGTGGCGGGGCGGCGGTACACCAGGTCGATCCCGCCGTCCGGCGCGGGGATCGCCGTGGGGGCGCCGCCAGGGGTGGGCAGTCCGGTGCCGGGGCGGGGGCCCACGGGCGCGCCGGGAGCGTCCTGTGCCCAGTGGTGCACGGTCGCCCGGCCCGCCGCGAAGACATGGACCCGGCCCCTGCCGTCGAGAATCGTGCTCAGGCCGTCCTGGATCTCGCCGCCGCCGAGGTCGCGCCACGCGTCCCAGCGGCCGGCGCCGCTCCGCACGCGCGTACTGATGCCGCGGTCCGCGTTCCGTACGAAGAGATGGACCCGGCCGTCCGGGTCCGCCACCGCCACCGGTGAGCCGATGCGCCGGCCCCGGTCGTCCCGCTTCTCCGGGTTCCCGAGGCCCCTCCAGGCGCCGAACTCCCCACCGGGCGTGCGCTGTTCGAGCAGCACTATCTCGCGCGCGTCGGCGCCGCCGCGGCCGGTCAGCGCGGCGAAGCGCAGCCCGAAGAGGAGCTGCCGGCCGTCGCCCAGCGTCGCCGCGCCGAGCGCCGGTGCGAGCGGTCCGCCGCCGAGATCGTCCGGCGAGCCCCACATACCGCTCCCGGGAGCCGTCTCGTGTCGGCGGGCGACCCGCAGGCCCAGCACGCTGAACACCGTGAGCCGTCCGTCGGGGTCCGTGGCGACGACCTGGCGGGCGCCCGGGTAGCGGTAGTGGGTGGAACGGACCCAGCCCTTGCGGTTGGTGAGGGGACGGCCGCGGCCGACGTTGTAGTCGCCGCAGCCCGCCGCGTTCCCGCAGGCCCAGTCCGGGCTGCCGCCGTACGGGAGGAGGTGCTCGGCCTTCTCCCCGAGTACGTCGGCGGGGAGGTTCTTCGGCCAGTGCCGGTTGTAGTAGCCGCGGTACGCCGTCGTGACGAACGGCGGTACGCCGCCGCCGCCGCTGGTGGCGGCGGCCACCCACCGGATCATCGCGGCCCAGGCGAAGGAGGCGGCCGCGGTGTGGTCCGCGTGGTCGGAATAGCCGGGCTGCTCGCTGTCGCGGCGCCGGGTCGCCTCGTCGCTGTGCTGGATGTCGGGGTCCGGGTCGAGGGTGTGCACGGCCGTGGGACGGTAGCGCTCCAGCAGCCCCGCGAGTACGTCGACGAGCCCGTCGTGGTCGTACGAACCAGCCTTCTGCAGCGGCGAGTCGGCCGCCACCACGGTCCGCAGCGAGAGTCCCCTGGCGGCCCACAGGCTGGGCAGCCCCAGTCGGCCCCGCGTGGTGTGCATCGCCAGGTTGAGGAAGACCAGCTCGACTCTGCGGGCGCCGTGGGTGAGTGTGTTGAGCTCGGCCCTGCGGCCCCCGCCGAGGGTGGTGACGGACTTCTGCCAGCGGGCGAAGCGGGGGAGGCCGAGCAGGGCGGCGTACGCCTGGCGCAGTCCCTGGTGGCGGGCGGAGGAGTACGCCGCCGGGTCGGCGGGCTGGGGGCCCGCGCCGGGTATGCGGTTGACGCCGTTCGCCTCGCCGGCGGTCACGTACACGCAGACCAGGGGGACACCGGCGTCCAGCGTGCGCTGCGCGTCCGGGTTCATGAAGTACAGGTCGTCGTCGGGGTGCGCCAGGATCTGCATCAGCAGCGCCCGGCGGGAGCGGGCGATCCGCTGGCCGGGCAGCGGATCGGAGACAGGGCCCGTGCGGCGCGGAGTGTCGGGCACCGAGCACGAGCTGACCGCGAGCCCGGCGGCGACGGCGGCGGCCGAGGCGATCAGTGCGCGCCTGCCGAGCCCCAACCGGAAGCCCTCGGAAACGGCGTTCCGCGCACGGCGCGCGGGCAGGCTTTCGCCGTCGTTCGTGCTGGTCAAGGTCCGCTCCGTCCGCTTCCCCCGCAGCGGTCCGTGTCGGCGCCGCGTTCATTCCCCGTAGATCACTCAAGCCGGCGGACCCGCTCACGATCGGGGCCGCGGTCAACTAGACGGAGGATCGCCTCACGAGGTTGCCCGCCCACCCGCCGACTTGATCTGCGCGCCGCGTGCGCGCCGCGTGCGCGCCGCGTGCGCGCCGCGGCGTCGCACGCGACCGATTTGAAGGTCACGCGGTCACCGGATTCACGGGTCGGCAGGTGTACGACGCAGACTGACGCGGGCGGCGCTGAGCAGCGGGGCCGCCGGGTCGCGCGGTATCCGACTCGGGGCGTCAGCGGCCGTAGTGGTATCGGCAGGCCGCGATGCGGATCTCGTCCTCGACCAGTTTGTAGACGAGCCGGTGCTCGTCGGTTCCCAGGGTGCACCTGGCGACACATTCCACTGACTGGCGGGTATCCGAGGTGACCGGCTGCGCTCCACTCTCTGTCCTCGAAGAGTGCCTCCCGCACTGCAAGGTGACGTCCGTCCTGGAGCCTTGCAGCACATGGATGGCCGGATCTGACAGAACCTCGTCATTGCAGCCACCGCTGTGGGGCGAAATGATCAGCACATGCCCGCACCGCACAAAGTCGTCATCGTCGCCTTCCCAGGTGTCGAACTGCTCGACGTCACCGGCCCGGCCGAGGTGTTCTCGGTCGCTACACGGGTCGCCGGCACCGTCCGCCCCGGCTATCTCGTCCAGATCGCGACAGCCGACGGCGGACCGGTGGCCACCTCCAGCGGTGTCCGGCTGCTGGCTGATCTGGCCCTCGACGAGCTGCACGGCCGGGTCGACACCCTGCTCGTGGCGGGCGCGGTCAACCTGGTCGGCGACGGCGTGGAGCCGGTGATCGACAGCATGGTCACCAACTGGCTGCGGGAAGCGGCGCCCCAGGCGCACAGGATCGGGTCGATCTGCGCGGGAGCGCACCTGCTGGCCGCAGCGGGCCTGCTGGACGGCCTGTCCGCCACGACCCACTGGCTCACCGCCGCACGGCTTGCCGCCGACCACCCGCAGGTCACCGTCGATCCGGACCCGATCTTCATCCGATCCGGGAGCGTGTGGACCTGTGCCGGTGTCACCTCGGGGATGGACATGGCGCTGGCCATGGTCGCCGAGGACCACGGCCAGGCCCTCGCCCTGGACACCGCCCGAATGATGGTCATGTACGTCAAGCGTTCCGGCGGGCAGAGCCAATTCAGCGTTCTGCTCTCCGCTCCAGCCACGTCGGGCGACCGGATCGACGACCTGCGCGTGTGGATCGCCGACCACCTCACCGAAGACCTCACCGCCGAAACGCTGGCCGCACGGCTGCACCTGAGCGTGCGCCACTTCTCCCGGATCTTCCGCCTGCGCACCGCCGGCACGCCGGCCGCCTACGTGGAATCCGCCCGCCTCGAATCCGCCCGCCGCCTGCTGGAGGAGAGCGACCAGAGCCTGCCGGAGATCGCCGCGGCCAGCGGCCTCGGCTCGGTGGAGACCTTGCACCGCTCCTTCCAGCGCCGACTGGGGACCACTCCCGCCGAATACCGGCGCCGATTCCGCTAATCCCGACCCGCCCGCACACCATCCACCGGTAGCCCGGCGGATCCCCGGCATGCCCACACCGGCAGCAGCCGCCCATCACCCCACGGAGGACGCCATGTCCCGTACGAAGGTCATCCCCATTCCGGTCATGGGCCGAACGGGCATCAACGCCTACCTGATCCTGGGCCGACGGCCCGTGATCGTCGACGCCGGGACACCCGGCAGCGGCCAGAAGATCTACGACCGGATCACCGAGCACGGCGTGGACCCCCGCGACGTCTCACTGATCGTCATCACCCACGGGCACATCGACCACTTCGGCTCCGCCGCCGAACTGCACCGCCTCACCGGCGCGCCCGTCGCCGGCCACGTCGCCGACCTCGGGCCGTACCGCACCGGCCGGGTCCGCGAACCGTACCTGCCCACCGGCCCGATGGGCCGCCTCATGGACAGGAGTAAAGACCTGCACGCCCAGGCCGAACCCCTCGAACCCGATATCCTGATCCGCGGCGAGACTGCCCTGGAGGACTTCGGGCTCGCAGCCCGCATCATGCCCACCCCCGGACACACCGCCGGATCGATCTCCGTCCTCACCGACGACGGAGACCTCGTCGCCGGCGACCTGGTGGCCAACTCCTTCATGGGCCTCATCCCCGGCAAGCCGGCCAATCCGCCCTTCCACGACGACCCGCAGCGCAACCTCACCAGCCTCCGCGAAATGCTCGCCCTCAACCCCACCAGACTCCACGTCGGCCACGGCGCCCCGCTGGAACCCGACCGGGTCCGACGCTGGGCCGACCGAGAGCTCAACCGCCTGTCCCGACTCGAAGCAGCCGGCCGGATCACCACCCGCGCCCAGGACACGGTCTGATCATCCGTTCCCAAGAGTGCCGTTGCGTCCCCGACAACGAGGAGGAAAGTGGCGGTGGCGGATACCCCGACGCAATGCCACCGCCCGGTCATCAACCAGGTTGGTGGCGGCGCCGTGACCGTGGCGCACGGAACGCTGTCGACAGCCCCGGCCAGGGTCCTGGCAACAGTCCTGACGACGCCGGCCTCGGACCGGGAACGCTTCGGATGAGACACGCCAGATCAGATGAGACCCAATCCATATCGAAGGGTAAAAACGGGCGACGGTAGCCATGCACCCCGGGAATCCGCCAGGCACCGGCTGTGACAGCTGAGACTCCGCCAACCCGGCTGAGACCGGACACCAGCCACATTCGCCGCTCAAACTTCGATGAGACGAACCTGCCGGTCAACAAGGTTCAGTGAGAACGCTCAACATTCATTGCGACAGGACAGTTGGACGGGCGAGGGACGTGAGGTCAGGGCCGTCAACGTATAGGTCAACCGATGGCGGGCGGTCTGCTTTCAGGTCGGCTTCTGCTGATTGCGGTCTCGAATCATCTGACGCAGGCTCGTGCGGGCTACGGCCAGATCTCGTTCAAGTTCCTGGACGTGATCGGCGAAGGGTCGGAGCTGGGCCAGTTCGCGTTCGAGGTTCCTGTTGGCTCCGGTGAGTTCGGTGATCCGTTCGGTCAGCTTTCGGTTGCCGATCCGGTCGAGCTGGTGCCGCATGGCGGCTCGAAGCTGATCGCGCTCACCACGGAGTCCCTTGAGAGCTGGGCCGCGGTCAGCACTGGCGGCTCCTCCGCCGCCCGGCGGCGGCGGAGGTCAGGAGTGTCGGCGGTCCCCTTTGTGGCCAGCCTCAAGCCAGCGGCGCTGGTGGTAGGTGCAAATGCGAGACCGCTTGTGCATGCACCGGTTCCAGCATCCGCCCGCCACGCATTCAGGCGGGGAGGGGAACGGCCCGACGCTGTATGCGTCGAGCCACTCGTCGAACGTGAACTGGCCACCTCGTCGGAGCCTTTGCCGTCGCCAGCTGTTGCAGTGGGCCTGGCAGAGCTTGTTCACGCAGGCGGCCGGCAGCGGTGCCTGGTGATCGGCCCGAGCGCGCTCGCGACCTGGACCTATGGCGGCGGCCTGCTGCGGCAGCCGGTGTAACCAGTTATGCCGCTCTCGCCCGGGAGCGCCTGGGCGCTGGCGCGGCCGTACACAACAGCCGTTCACGCAAGACGCTCGGCTGGCAGTCACCAGCCGAGCGTCTTGCGTGAACTAATTGCGACAGGACCGGAAAGCGCCCTTGTGCGATTTAAGCAACCACGGCCTAGACATCATGGCCCCCAGGGGGGCGTACAGCAGTTGTTCACGCTGCTGCCCAAGCCGGCCGAGCTCAACGGGTACGCCCGTTTCTCGCTCGTCGGCGAGCGCCGGTAGGCGTCTCGCGTCGTTAGAGAAGGCCGAGGTCAAGTCCCGGTCCCGTCTCGGCGACGGCACCATTCCTGGCCAGGGTGTCCTCGCCACTGCAGATCTGCTGGACCGAGACCGCGGTCGCCGGGCCGCTGCCGAGGAGGGTGATGGGCCCGGTCGCGAGGTTGACGAGGCCGAGCTGGAACGTGTCATCGCCGACACGGGACCGCTGCTCGCACTCGACCACGTTGGTGTCCTTGCCCTTGCCGTCCCGGTCGCCGTAGGAGTCGGCGGCCGTGGCGACACCGGCCCCAAGCATGCTGAAACTCCCGAGCATGGCAGCTACCAGGGCGGCGTTGCGAAGCTTGCGCACAACATCTCCACTTCCGTCAGAATCGACGTGATCAGTGATGGGTGGAACCCGTACAAGCTCGAAGCTAAGCCATGTTTGCGCCATTTTGAGCACAACACGCCGATGTGTCACCCTCCTTCGGAGGGCCGGGCGGCCGCGGCCGTGACTGGATGGGGTCGCCCGAGACCTCGGTGCGGGGCCGTCTCCATGTTCAATACGTGGCCAGTACGTCTGATTTCCGTGCCATTCGGGAATTGCGGCCCATCGGCCCTGAGGCAGTCCGCAGCCGAGCTGGTCAGGGCGCGGTGCGGGTGTGATGCGGTGGGCGCGGGGGCGGTGCCTTGCGGTCGCGGTGGCGGGGGTTGGCCTGGCGAGGCGGTCGGGTGAGGGTGATTTGCCGGACCAGCTGCTGGAAGCAGGCCAGGGCGGCCAGCGAGGGAAGCGCAGCAGTCGCCGCGTCAACGGGAGTGCGCGGTGCCTGAGCTACGCGCAGGAGCATAGAAAAGGTCGAGAACAGCAGCACGATGGCCCAGGAGTGGGCTGCGCGGCGCCGGTAAAGGGCGGCGCGCAGGATCGACAGTGAGGCGACCGTTCACGGCCCGTACGCCAGCAGCGGCCACCACCCGACCGCGCCTGCGGATGTGCGGTACTTGGCGAGGTGGCGCAGGGGGTCGTAGGCGACCATGCCGCCGAAGACGCACACCATGGACACCACGACAGCGGCGAGCGCGGCGAGGAAGAAACTCGCCGTCCGCAGGACCCCCGTCGCGCGTCTCTTCTTCCGCGCCGCGCGGCGGCGCCGGGAGGGGGCGGGGCGCAGAGGCGCGAGCTCGGCGGTGATCTCGGACAGACCCGCGAGAGGAACGCCGGCGCTTTCAGTGAGCGGCAGCTCATCGGGGCCCGGAAGCGAGGGTCCGTCGCTTCTTTCCGTTTCGATGGCTTCGTGCAGCAGGTGGGCGAGCTCCTCCGCCGGGTCTGAGGGGCCTCGCGTTTTCCGGACAGGCATCTGGCCGTTTATCTCACGCGGCGAATCGCAACTTCTGATACTCGGCGTGGACTTCGCGCGGCGGACGGTTGCCCACGGTCGAGTGAAGGCGTTTGTGGTTGTACCAGAATTCGATGTACCGGGTGATGTCCTGGCGGGCGGCCTCGCGAGTCAAGTACGTGACCCGGGAGACGCGTTCGTTCTTCAGGGTCCCGAAGAACGATTCGGCCATGGCGTTGTCGAAGCAGATCCCGGTACGGTCGGCGGATCTGCATAGGCCGTACCGGTCCAGTGTCGTCCCGAATTCGTGTGACATGTAGTTGCTTCCGCGATCGGAGTGGAGATCGCCCCCTTGGCCAGCTTCCTGTTACGCGCCGCGTTGTGGATGGCCCGGGATATCAAAGGGGTCTGGTAATGGTCGTCCATCGCGTAGCCGATGACTTCCTTGGTACAGCAGTCGATAACCGTAGCAAGATATAGCCAGCCCTCACCTGTCGGTATGTAGGTAATATCTCCGACAAGCTTTTCCCCGGGCGCTTGGGCGGTGAAGTTGCGGCCGACGAGGTCCGGCACCGGACCCGGGTGTGCCCTGGGTGAGGCCGAAACGTCTCGGCTTCGGCTGGCAGGGCTCAAGGCCCAGTTCACGCATGAGGCGACGGACCAGCTCCAGGCCTGCGGTGATGCCCCAGCGGTGCAGCTGGGCGTGGATGCGCCGGTAACCGTAGGTCAATGCCGGGAAGCTTGGCTTGATCATCTCGTGTGCGGGCGCTGGATGCAGCGAAGCTCCTGTAGAACGAGCGATCTACCACGATCGACTTGTTCGGAACAGGAGCTTCGTTGTCTGGGGAGTCTGGCATAGAGGGGTCGTCGCGTGCGAGCGCGGGACAGACGGGGCAGCTGGGTGTGTTGCGCCAGGTTGTGACACGGCGGATGGTCACGGATGTGCTGGCGGCTTCCGGCCGCGGGGACCGGCGTAGTGACGGCAAACTCTGCGCGGTGACGTGTGTGTTCTTCGTGCTCGCGTTGACGCTGTTCCCGAGAGACGGCTACCGGTCGGTGCTGTCGAAGCTGGCCGGTGGGACGGCGCGGCTGGCCGCGCGGGGCCAGCTGGTCTCCTCCTCGGCGCTGCGGCAGCGCCGCGTCACGCTGGGCCCGGAGCCGTTCCGGTTACTGTTCGAGCGGATCGCCGGGCCGGTCGGCACGGTCGCGATGCCGGGGGTGTTCTGGCGGGGGCTTCGGCTGGCCTCGGTGGACGGCACGTTTCTCGAGGTCGCCGACACCGCGGTGAACGCGGTGTTCGGCCGGACCCGCAATCAGCGGCGGATCGCCGCGTTCCCCCAGGTCCGCCTGGTCGCGCTGATCGAGTGCGGGACCCGGGCGCTGCTCGGGGTGGCGTTCGACATCCGCCGGGTCTGTGAGCAGGACCTGACACGGCGCCTGCTGGACCGGATGCGCCCCGGGATGCTGGTCCTGGCCGACCGGGGATTCCCGGGCTGGCTGCTGTGGGTCGATGCCGCCGCCGGCGGGGCGGATCTGTTGTGGCGGATCTCGGCGGCGGTGCGGCTGGTCCCCGACGAGGTCCTGCCCGACGGCTCCTGGCTCGCGACCCGGCACGCGCACAAGAACATCACGAAAGCCCTGGCGGGGCGGCCCCGGTCGGTACGGATCCGGGTGATCGAGATGGTGGTCGTCATCGAGGCCGCCGACGGGTCACGACGCCATGAGCCCTACCGGCTCATCACCACCTTGCTCGACCCTGCGGCCTTCCCCGCCGGTGAACTGGCCGCACTGTATTCCCAGCGGTGGGAATCCGAGCTCGAATTCCGGGACTTGAAGATCACTCAGCGCGGGGCACGCGCCGTCCTGAGATCGAAGACACCCGCGCTGGTCAACCAGGAGATCTGGGCGTATCTCGTCACCCACCAGGCGATCCGCCGCACGATCAGTTCCACCGCCGCCGGCCACGGGCTCGATGCCGACCGGCTCTCCTTCACTGTCGCCCTGACCGTCGCCCGGGACACCGTGATCCGCACCACGGCGCGGATCGGCACCCACCTCGCCGAGATGACCACGTCGCTGCTGGCGAACCTGCGATCGGCCGAGCGACGCCTGCGGGTCTGCCCCCGGACCGTGAAACGCCCCAGCTCCATCTTCCCCTCGAAACCCGCCGGGCCGGCCAGCCGCAGCACAAAAATCACCGGATACGGGATCGAAATCATCCCACTCGACACAACCCCGCCGACCACCGCGGAGCCCGACAGCCACACGAGATGATCAAGCCAAGCTTCCCGGCATTGAACCGTAGGTGCTGTCGGAGAGCGGGCCGAGGTGGGTTTCCAGGACCTCCAGGCACTCCCCATGGAATGAGCCACGGTACGAAACCGAGCTCGGCCCAGACCGTCTTGCGGGGCGGCGGCCCGTGCGTGACCCCCCAGCGCTCGGCGAGCGCGTCGACGAGTAGCAGCCCGCGCCCCGACTCTCCGTCGCCGGGCTCCCGCACGGTCGGAAGCCGGTCGCCGCGCGCGTCGGTCACCTCGATGCGGAGCCTGCCGGTGGCCGTGGCGGTGAGGGTGAGACAAAAATCCCGCCCCTGCACGCGGCCGTGCGTCGTGGCGTTCGTGGCGAGCTCGGCGACGACCTGGGCGGCGTCCTCCAACGGCAGTCCCCAGAACCGCAGTTGCTCCGTCGCGAGCAGTCGGGCGAGCCGGGCGCCCCGGCGGGTGGCGGAGAGCTGGACGGCGTACTGCCGGGTTCCGGCGCGGGGTTGGGTGATTTCTCGATTCACATCACTCAGCGTGGCGTGACGCATCTACGCTGAACAGCGACGACGCGCATACGGACGGTGACTGTCCGGGTCGGGCGTCGGTGCTGTCCGGCTCGTACTAGGGCGTCGGACGCGCAGGCGCGGCGGAGGTGGGTGTCGGTATGGGCGGCGACGGTACCGGACTACACGACGGACGGGGCGGACGGCCCCGGTTGGGACACCGGTCTGGAGGACGACTCCAGTGCGGTGATCAAGGCGGTCAGCCGCCAGCTCAAGCTGTGGCGCGAGGCGGCGGGTCTGCGACAGGTCGAGTTCGGGGCGGCGATCGGGTACGGCGAGGAGATGGTCTCCGCGGTGGAACGCTGCCGGCGCATCCCCAAGCCGGAGTACCTGGAGCGGGCGGACGAGGCGCTGGGGGCGGGCGGGAAGATCTCCGCGATGAAGAGGGACGTGGAGGAGGCCAGGTATCCGAAGAAGGTGCGGGACCTGGCGAAGCTGGAGGGTGAGGCTGGAGAGCTTGGCGCATACGGCAATACCGTTGTGCACGGCTTGTTGCAGACGGAGGAGTACGCCCGCGCCCTGTTCGGCCTTCGGCGCCCGTCCTGCAGCGAGGATCAGCTTGAACGTTTAGTAGCAGCCCGCATGGCCCGGCAGGCGCTCTTCGAGCAGCGGCCGGCTCCTCTGCTGACGTTCGTCCAAGAAGAGGCTCTAGTTACTCGTCCGCGAAGAGCTCCTCGGCCGAGGTTGCGGTGACGGCGCGGAGGAACCAGGTCCTGAGGAGGCATGGGTCGGTGCAGGCGGTAACGCGTTCGCGGGCCTCGTCGGAAAGTTCGATACCGCGATACGCGAGCATCTCCATGAGGCGTTCCCGCCGGATCTTCGCCCGGCCGTGCCATCGACCCTCGGCCCGCAGCCGCTCGGCGGTCATCGAGCGGAAGAACCAGAGGGGCACGGCCATCAGGCTCCCTCGGGCTCGGCGAAGAGTGCCTCGGTTGAGCTGACGGTGATGGCGCGGGTGAGCCAGGTGCGAAGCGTGTCGAGGTCGGTGCACGAGGAGATGCGGTCGCGGTCGGTGTCCGAGGTCTCGATCCCGCGCTGGGCGAGTAGCAGCAGGATGTCTTCCGCCCGTGTCTCGCTGCGCACCCGTTGGGCGGTTTCCGAGCGGAAGAAGGAGGGGTCGACGGCCATCAGGCGCCCTCGGGCTCGGCGAAGAGTTCCTCGGCTGATGTGGCGGTGACGGCTCGGGTGAACCAGGTGCCGAGGGTGTCGAGGTCGGTGCAGGTGGTGATGCGATCGCGGGTGTCGTCGGGGACGTCGATTCCGCGCTGGGTGAGCAGCACCACGATGCTCTTGGCCAGGCCCTTGGCCTCACCCCTGGCCTCGCCCCTGGCCTCGCCCGTGGCCTCGCCTTCACTGCGCAGGCGCTGGGCGGTTTCCGAGCGGAAGAAGGAGAGGTCGACGCTCATCAGGTTCCTCCAGATCTGAGCAGCCGGGGTGGTGCCCAGGCCTAGTTCGGTGATTTCGATGAAGATGCCCGCGGTCTCTTCGTCCACGGTCTTCAGGGCGGCGGCCAGCGCTTTCAGTATGGCAGCGGCGTCCGGGTCCTTGCCGTGTGTAATCGCGGAGAATGTGGCGAGGGGGATGTCGCGGATGGCCGTGGCGGGGTCGGTGATGGTGGGGACGTTGTGGGGGCCGAGTACCAGGGGGCGCATCGTCAGGGCCGGCCACTGGGGAGGGCCGATGTCGACCGGTTCGGCGGCCCAGGCCGCGGTGTTCTTGTCCTGGCATACGACGAGGAGTACCGGCGGGACGTTGTACTTGGCGTAGAGGTGGGCCAGGTAGTACGCCCAGCTCGCGGGCTTTCCCGGGTCCTTTTTGCCCTGGGCTTCCACCGCCAGGAGGAAGCTGGCTCCCGGGTCGGCGGTGTCGAAGCGCAGCAGGGTGTCCAGGCGGCGCTCCAGCGGCCTGGTCTCGGTGAGATCGGTCGGGAGCAGGGAGACGGCGACCGGGTCGTCGAAGGGAAGCCCGAGCGCCCGGAAGGTGCGGGTGAAGACACCCGGTTCCTCCTGGAAGATGCGGTGCATCGCCTCATGGGATGAGCTGACCATGAGACGGACCGTAGGGGGACCGTGGGGGAGCTGCAGGGCGTCCGGGGCATATTCACCCGGGCGGGTGGTGGCCAATCGCCGGAAGGGGCCCCGGCGTGCGTCCGGCGGGTGCCGGGTTTGACCTCCGTCACACACGGGGTAATCTCTTGCGCCCGATTGGCGCGGGCTGTGCCCCGTATGGCAGACTGTCGGGGTTGCTCGGTTGAGTGCCGATGCTGCGCGCCTCTCGTCGGGAGGACCGGAAGCAAGTCCCACAGTACTCGTCGCTCCAACTGCCCCTCCGGGTAGCGCTGGGGCGGACGTACGGGAATCTTTCGGGAAGCGTGAGCGGGGCTGACTACCAGGCACCCGGTGGGCGCATTGAGCGTGAGATGCGGTCTTCCCCCGGCTTGCGGTCGCGGACCGCATCCCCTGTCGCAGGGAAAACCTTCGGGATTCCTATGTGACGAGGATGCGACACACCCGACCGCGTGGGTCGGAGAAGGATCGTGCTGACACCAGCCGCCCGCGGGTCCCAGAGCGTTAAGAGAGAACAGGACTACTAGGTAGCCATGGCGGGACAGAAGATCCGCATCCGGCTCAAGGCCTACGACCACGAGGTCATCGACTCTTCGGCGAAGAAGATCGTCGAGACGGTGACTCGCACTGGTGCGTCGGTCGCAGGCCCGGTGCCGCTGCCCACAGAGAAGAACGTGTACTGCGTCATCAAGTCGCCGCACAAGTACAAGGATTCTCGCGAGCACTTCGAGATGCGCACGCACAAGCGCCTCATCGACATCCTCGACCCCACTCCCAAGACCGTTGACTCGCTGATGCGCCTGGACCTTCCGGCCGGCGTTGACATCGAGATCAAGCTCTGAGAGGCGCGGGAAAGATGGCTAAGCAGATTAAGGGCATCCTGGGCGAGAAGCTCGGCATGACCCAGGTCTGGGACGAGAACAACCGGATTGTCCCGGTGACCGTCGTCAAGGCCGGGCCTAATGTCGTGACCCAGGTCCGCACGAATGACTCCGACGGCTACGAGTCGGTCCAGATCGCCTTCGGCGAGATCGACCCTCGCAAGGTGAACAAGCCCCTCAAGGGCCACTTCGCCAAGGCCGACGTGACCCCGCGCCGCCACCTGGTGGAGCTCCGTACCTCCGCCGCCAGCGAGTACACGCTCGGCCAGGAGATCACTGCCGAGGTGTTCGAGTCCGGCGTCAAGGTCGACGTCACGGGCAAGAGCAAGGGCAAGGGCTTCGCCGGTGTCATGAAGCGTCACAACTTCGCCGGTGGTAAGGCGTCCCACGGTGCCCACCGCGTGCACCGCAAGCCTGGTTCCATCGGTGGCTGTGCCACCCCCGGCCGTGTCTTCAAGGGCATGCGCATGGCGGGTCGTATGGGCAACGAGCGGGTCACCACCCAGAACCTGACCGTCCACGCCGTTGACGCCGAGAAGGGCCTGCTGCTCATCAAGGGCGCCGTCCCCGGCCCCAACGGTGGCCTCGTCCTGGTCCGCACCGCGGCCAAGGGGGTTTGAGGAACCGATGAGCACCATTGACATCCTTTCGCCGGCAGGCGACAAGACCGGGACGGTCGAGCTCCCTGCGGAGATCTTCGACGCCAAGGTCAGCATTCCGCTGATCCACCAGGTCGTCGTCGCACAGCTGGCTGCTGCCCGTCAGGGCACGCACAAGACCAAGCGTCGCGGCGAAGTCCGTGGTGGCGGCAGGAAGCCGTACCGCCAGAAGGGCACCGGCCGCGCCCGTCAGGGTTCGACCCGCGCCCCGCAGTTCGCCGGCGGTGGCGTCGTACACGGCCCGCAGCCGCGTGACTACTCGCAGCGCACGCCCAAGAAGATGAAGGCCGCCGCTCTGCGCGGTGCCCTCACCGACCGGGCCCGCAACGCTCGCATCCACGTCGTCTCCGGCGTGGTCGAGGGTGCGGCATCCACGAAGGCCGCCAAGTCCCTGCTGGGCAAGGTCAGCGAGCGCAAGCACGTGCTCCTGGTCGCCGAGCGTTCGGACGAGGCCGCGTGGCTGTCCGCCCGCAACCTGCCCCAGGTGCACCTCCTGGAGCCGGGCCAGCTGAACACGTACGACGTGCTCGTCTCCGACGACGTGGTCTTCACCAAGGCCGCCTTCGAGTCCTTCGTGTCTGGCCCCAACAAGGCCGATGAGACCGAAGGGAGCGACGTCTGATGGCTGAGGCGACCGTAACCAGCAAGACCTTCACGGACCCGCGTGACGTTCTCGTCAAGCCGGTTGTGTCCGAGAAGAGCTACGCGCTGCTCGACGAGAACAAGTACACGTTCATCGTCGCGCCCGGCTCCAACAAGACCCAGATCAAGCAGGCCGTGGAAGCGGTCTTCTCGGTCAAGGTCACCGGGGTCAACACGATCAACCGGCAGGGCAAGCGCAAGCGCACCAAGACCGGCTTCGGCAAGCGCTCCGACACGAAGCGCGCCATTGTGACCCTCGCCGAGGGCGACCGTATCGACATCTTCGGCGGCCCGACCTCCTGACGGAGGTCGAGTCGTCCGGAATCGGACGAGGACTGAGAAATGGGAATCCGCAAGTACAAGCCGACGACGCCGGGCCGCCGTGGCTCCTCCGTCGCCGACTTTGTCGAGATCACGCGGTCCACGCCGGAGAAGTCGCTGGTCCGCCCCCTGCATAGCAAGGGCGGCCGTAACAACGCCGGTCGGATCACCGTTCGCCACCAGGGTGGCGGACACAAGCGCGCCTACCGCGTGATCGACTTCCGTCGTCACGACAAGGACGGCGTGCCGGCCAAGGTCGCGCACATCGAGTACGACCCGAACCGCACCGCGCGCATCGCGCTTCTGCACTACGCAGACGGCGAGAAGCGCTACATCATCGCACCGCGTGGACTCACGCAGGGTGACCGGATTGAGAACGGCCCCGCGGCCGACATCAAGCCCGGCAACAACCTGGCGCTGCGCAACATCCCGGTCGGTACGACCATCCACGCCATCGAGCTGCGGCCCGGCGGCGGCGCGAAGTTCGCCCGTTCTGCGGGCGCCTCCGTGCAGCTGCTGGCGAAGGAGGGCACGATGGCCCACCTTCGTATGCCGTCCGGTGAGATCCGGCTGGTCGACGCCCGCTGCCGCGCCACGATTGGCGAGGTCGGCAACGCCGAGCAGTCGAACATCAACTGGGGCAAGGCCGGCCGCATGCGCTGGAAGGGCGTCCGCCCGACCGTCCGTGGTGTCGCGATGAACCCCGTTGACCACCCGCACGGTGGTGGCGAGGGCAAGACTTCCGGTGGTCGTCACCCGGTCAGCCCGTGGGGTCAGAAGGAAGGTCGTACTCGCTCGCCGAAGAAGGCATCGAGCAAGTACATCGTCCGCCGCCGCAAGTCGAACAAGAAGCGCTAGGAGCGGGTTTAGATGCCGCGCAGTCTCAAGAAGGGGCCCTTCGTCGACGGACACCTCATCAAGAAGGTGGACGTACAGAACGAGGCAGGCACCAAGAACGTCATCAAGACCTGGTCCCGGCGCTCGATGATCATTCCCGGCATGCTGGGTCACACCATCGCGGTGCACAACGGCAAGATTCACGTCCCGGTGTTCGTCACCGAGTCGATGGTCGGCCACAAGCTCGGCGAGTTTGCGCCGACCCGCACCTTCCGCGGCCACGTCAAGGACGACCGCAAGTCGAAGCGCCGCTAAGGCGGGGTGCGATGACTATGAACGACACCGAAGGGACAACCATGGAAGCCAGGGCCCAGGCGCGGTACATCCGCGTCACGCCCATGAAGGCCCGCCGCGTGGTGGACCTTATCCGTGGCATGGATGCCACGGAGGCTCAGGCGGTCCTGCGTTTCGCCGCGCAGGCCGCGAGCGTGCCGGTCGGCAAGGTGCTTGACAGCGCCATTGCCAACGCTGCACACAACTACGACCACACGGACGCCTCCTCGCTGGTCATCAGCGAGGCGTACGTCGACGAGGGCCCGACCCTGAAGCGGTTCCGTCCGCGTGCCCAGGGTCGTGCCTACCGGATCCGCAAGCGGACCAGCCACATCACCGTGGTCGTCAGCAGCAAGGAAGGTTCCCGGTAATGGGCCAGAAGGTAAACCCGCACGGGTTCCGGCTCGGCATCACCACGGACTTCAAGTCCCGCTGGTACGCCGACAAGCTGTACAAGGACTACGTCAAGGAAGACGTCGCCATCCGCAGGATGATGACGTCCGGCATGGAGCGCGCCGGCATCTCGAAGGTGGAGATCGAGCGCACCCGTGACCGCGTGCGTGTGGACATCCACACCGCTCGTCCGGGCATCGTCATCGGCCGCCGTGGCGCCGAGGCCGACCGCATCCGCGGCGACCTCGAGAAGCTCACGGGCAAGCAGGTCCAGCTGAACATCCTCGAGGTCAAGAACCCCGAGATGGACGCTCAGCTGGTTGCCCAGGCCGTTGCCGAGCAGCTCTCCTCCCGCGTCTCCTTCCGTCGCGCCATGCGTAAGAGCATGCAGGGCACGATGAAGGCCGGCGCCAAGGGCATCAAGATCCAGTGTGGTGGCCGTCTCGGCGGCGCCGAGATGTCCCGGTCCGAGTTCTACCGCGAGGGCCGTGTGCCGCTGCACACGCTGCGCGCGAACGTGGACTACGGCTTCTTCGAGGCCAAGACCACCTTCGGCCGCATCGGTGTGAAGGTCTGGATCTACAAGGGCGATGTCAAGAACATCGCCGAGGTCCGTGCCGAGAACGCCGCGGCCCGTGCGGGTAACCGCCCGGCCCGTGGTGGCGGCGCGGCCGACCGTCCGGCCGGTGGCCGTGGTGGTCGTGGTGGTGGCGAGCGTGGCGGCCGCGGCCGCAAGCCGCAGCAGGGCGCACCGGCAGCCGAGGCCCCCAAGGCCGACGCTCCCGCCGCCGCTGCTCCGGCTGAGAGCACCGGAACGGAGGCCTGACCGAAATGCTGATCCCTCGTAGGGTCAAGCACCGCAAGCAGCACCACCCCAAGCGCCGCGGTATGGCGAAGGGTGGCACTGAGGTCGCATTCGGCGAGTACGGCATCCAGGCGCTGACCCCGGCGTACGTGACGAACCGCCAGATCGAGGCTGCTCGTATCGCGATGACCCGCCACATCAAGCGTGGCGGCAAGGTCTGGATCAACATCTACCCGGACCGCCCCCTGACGAAGAAGCCTGCCGAGACCCGCATGGGTTCCGGTAAGGGTTCTCCGGAGTGGTGGATCGCGAACGTGCACCCGGGTCGGGTCATGTTCGAGCTGTCCTACCCGAACGAGAAGATTGCTCGTGAGGCGCTCACCCGCGCTGCTCACAAGCTTCCGATGAAGTGCCGGATTGTTCGGCGCGAGGCAGGTGAGTCGTGATGGCGGCCGGTATCAAGGCGACCGAGCTGCGTGAGCTGAACGACGAGGATCTCGTCGCGAAGCTCCGTGAGGCCAAGGAAGAACTGTTCAATCTCCGCTTCCAGGCGGCGACCGGACAGCTCGAGAACCACGGCCGGCTCAAGTCCGTCCGTAAGGACATCGCCCGGATCTACACCCTGATGCGCGAGCGCGAGCTGGGCATCGAGACGGTGGAGAGCGCCTGATGAGCGAGAAGAATATGACTGAGACGACTGAGCAGCGCGGATTCCGCAAGACCCGTGAGGGTCTGGTCGTCAGCGACAAGATGGACAAGACCGTCGTCGTCGCTGTCGAGGACCGCGTCAAGCACGCGCTGTACGGCAAGGTCATCCGCCGTACGAACAAGCTCAAGGCTCACGACGAGTCCAACGCAGCCGGTGTCGGCGACCGCGTCATCATCATGGAGACGCGTCCGCTGTCGGCGAGCAAGCGCTGGCGCATCGTCGAGATCCTCGAGAAGGCCAAGTAACAATCCCTGAAGGGTCTCCTTCAGGGCAGTTCCGCCAGGCTCGGCAGGGGCACTCAGGTGCCCCTGCCGGGAACCGGCAGACGATCAGGAGATAGACGTGATCCAGCAGGAGTCGCGACTGCGCGTCGCCGACAACACGGGTGCGAAGGAAATTCTCACCATCCGTGTTCTCGGTGGCTCGGGTCGCCGCTACGCGGGCATCGGCGACGTCATCGTCGCCACCGTCAAGGACGCGATCCCCGGCGGCAACGTGAAGAAGGGTGACGTCGTCAAGGCGGTCATCGTTCGCACCGTCAAGGAGCGCCGCCGCCAGGACGGCTCGTACATCCGCTTCGACGAGAACGCCGCTGTCATTCTCAAGAACGACGGCGACCCTCGTGGCACCCGTATCTTCGGCCCGGTGGGCCGTGAGCTGCGCGAGAAGAAGTTCATGAAGATCATCTCGCTCGCGCCGGAGGTGCTGTAAGCATGAAGATCAAGAAGGGCGACCTGGTTCAGGTCATCACCGGTAAGGACAAGGGCAAGCAGGGCAAGGTCATCGTGGCCATGCCCCGTGAGAACCGCGTCCTCGTCGAGGGTGTCAACCGGGTCAAGAAGCACACCAAGGCCGGTCAGACCGCTCGCGGTTCGCAGACCGGTGGCATTGTGACGACCGAGGCTCCGGTCCACGTCAGCAACGTTCAGCTGGTCGTGGAGTTGGACGGCAAGAAGGTCGTTACCCGCGTCGGCTACCGCTTTGACGACGAGGGCAACAAGATCCGCGTTGCCAAGCGGACCGGTGAGGACATCTGATGACTACCACCACCGCACCGCGCCTCAAGCTGCGCTACCGCGAGGAGATCGCGGGCAAGCTGCGTGAAGAGTTCTCGTACGAGAACGTCATGCAGATCCCCGGCCTCGTCAAGATCGTGGTCAACATGGGTGTGGGCGACGCCGCCCGCGACTCCAAGCTGATCGACGGCGCGATTCGCGACCTCACCACGATCACCGGCCAGAAGCCGGCCGTCACCAAGGCCCGGAAGTCCATCGCGCAGTTCAAGCTGCGCGAGGGTCAGCCGATCGGCTGCCACGTCACCCTCCGCGGTGACCGCATGTGGGAGTTCCTGGACCGTACGCTGTCGCTCGCGCTGCCGCGTATCCGTGACTTCCGCGGTCTGTCGCCGAAGCAGTTCGACGGCCGTGGCAACTACACCTTCGGTCTCACGGAGCAGGTCATGTTCCACGAGATCGACCAGGACAAGATCGACCGGGTCCGGGGCATGGACATCACCGTGGTCACCACGGCGACCAACGACGACGAGGGTCGTGCCCTCCTTCGTCACCTCGGCTTCCCGTTCAAGGAGAACTGACCGTGGCGAAGAAGTCCCTGATCGCTAAGGCGGCCCGCAAGCCGAAGTTCGCTGTGCGCGCGTACACGCGTTGCCAGCGCTGCGGCCGGCCGCACTCCGTCTACCGCAAGTTCGGCCTGTGCCGCGTGTGCCTTCGTGAGATGGCTCACCGTGGCGAGCTGCCGGGCGTGACCAAGAGCTCCTGGTAGTCCAGTACCGCCCTCGGGCGTACGGATTTCCAGAAGCTCTCGGTAAGTATCTGGTCGGCAGGAGCCCAGCCCCGAATGCCGTAGGCTAGGGGGGTTGGGCGCTTGCCGCCCTAATCGACTTACTACGCCGTAGGTCCCCGCACCGCACCCGTCCCGCCACTGAGTGGGGAGAGGGATGGCGCATACAGGAAACCCCGGCGAGAGAGGCCGAAGGCCAATTCATGACCATGACTGATCCGATCGCGGACATGCTGACTCGTCTGCGTAACGCGAACTCGGCGTACCACGACACCGTGGCTATGCCGCACAGCAAGATCAAGTCGCACATCGCGGAGATCCTCCAGCAGGAGGGCTTCATCACTGGCTGGAAGGTCGAGGACGCCGAAGTCGGCAAGTCCCTCGTCCTCGAGCTGAAGTTCGGCCCGAACCGTGAGCGCTCCATCGCGGGCATCAAGCGGATTTCGAAGCCGGGTCTGCGCGTGTACGCGAAGTCCACCAACCTGCCGAAGGTCCTCGGCGGCCTGGGCGTGGCGGTTATCTCCACGTCCCACGGTCTCCTGACCGGCCAGCAGGCAGGCAAGAAGGGCGTAGGTGGGGAAGTCCTCGCCTACGTCTGGTAGTCGGGAACGGAGGAAAAGCTAATGTCGCGAATCGGCAAGCTCCCCATCCAGGTTCCCGCCGGTGTGGACGTCACCATCGATGGCCGCACGGTCGCGGTGAAGGGCCCCAAGGGTTCCCTCTCGCACACCGTCGCCGCCCCCATCGAGGTCACCAAGGGCGAGGACGGCGTGCTCAGCGTCACCCGCCCGAACGACGAGCGTCAGAACAAGGCCCTCCACGGCCTGTCCCGCACGCTGGTGGCGAACATGATCACCGGCGTGACCGCGGGTTACACCAAGGCGCTCGAGATCAGCGGTGTCGGTTACCGCGTCCAGGCGAAGGGCTCCAACCTGGAGTTCGCCCTGGGCTACAGCCACCCGATCGTCGTTGAGGCCCCCGAGGGCATCTCCTTCAAGGTCGAGTCGCCCACGAAGCTCAGCGTCGAGGGCATCGACAAGCAGAAGGTCGGCGAGGTCGCCGCTAACATCCGCAAGCTGCGGAAGCCCGACCCGTACAAGGCCAAGGGCGTCAAGTACGCCGGCGAGGTTATCCGCCGCAAGGTTGGAAAGGCGGGTAAGTAAGCCATGGCATACGGTGTAAAGATCGCCAAGGGTGACGCGTACAAGCGCGCTGCCATCAAGCGCCGCCACATCCGCGTCCGCAAGCACGTCTCCGGTACGCCGGAGCGTCCTCGCCTGGTCGTGACGCGCTCCAACCGCAACATCGTCGCGCAGGTCATCGACGACATCGCGGGCCACACGCTCGCGTCGGCGTCGACCCTGGACGCCTCGATCCGCGGTGGCGAGGCCGACAAGAGCGCCCAGGCCCAGCAGGTCGGCGCACTTGTCGCCGAGCGTGCCAAGGCTGCCGGCGTCGAGGCCGTCGTGTTCGACCGTGGTGGCAACAGGTACGCCGGGCGCATTGCCGCTCTGGCTGACGCCGCCCGCGAAGCCGGGCTGAAGTTCTAAGCCCCGGTTCCGGGACTAACGGACGTAACAGAGAGAGGTAAATCCAATGGCTGGACCCCAGCGCCGCGGAAGCGGTGCCGGTGGCGGCGAGCGGCGGGACCGGAAGGGTCGCGACGGTGGCGCTGCCGCCGAGAAGACCGCTTACGTTGAGCGCGTAGTCGCGATCAACCGTGTCGCCAAGGTTGTTAAGGGTGGTCGCCGCTTCAGCTTCACCGCGCTCGTCGTGGTGGGCGACGGTGACGGCACTGTAGGCGTCGGATACGGCAAGGCCAAGGAAGTTCCCGCGGCCATTGCCAAGGGCGTTGAAGAGGCGAAGAAGTCCTTCTTCAAGGTTCCGCGCATCCAGGGCACCATCCCTCACCCGATTCAGGGCGAGAAGGCTGCGGGCGTCGTCCTGCTCAAGCCGGCTTCCCCCGGTACCGGCGTTATCGCCGGTGGCCCGGTGCGAGCCGTGCTCGAGTGCGCCGGCGTTCACGACATCCTGTCGAAGTCGCTCGGTTCGTCGAACCCGATCAACATCGTCCACGCGACTGTGACGGCCCTCAAGGGTCTGCAGCGTCCCGAGGAGATCGCGGCTCGCCGTGGTCTGCCCCTCGAGGACGTGGCCCCCGCGGCCCTGCTCCGTGCGCGTGCGGGAGCGGGTGCGTAATGGCCCGTCTCCAGATCACGCAGACGAAGTCGTACATCGGCAGCAAGCAGAACCACCGCGACACCCTGCGTTCGCTCGGGCTCAAGCGCCTGAACGACGTGGTTGTCAAGGAGGACCGCCCCGAGTTCCGCGGCATGGTGAAGACCGTCCGCCACCTCGTGACGGTTGAGGAGGTCGACTGACATGGCGGAGAACAACCCGCTGAAGGTCCACAACCTCCGGCCCGCCCCGGGCGCCAAGACCGCCAAGACCCGTGTGGGTCGTGGTGAGGCGTCCAAGGGTAAGACCGCAGGTCGTGGTACCAAGGGCACGAAGGCCCGTTACCAGGTTCCGCAGCGCTTCGAGGGCGGGCAGATGCCCCTCCACATGCGTCTGCCGAAGCTCAAGGGCTTCAAGAACCCGTTCCGCACCGAGTACCAGGTCGTGAACCTGGACAAGCTCGCCGACCTCTACCCGCAGGGTGGAGAGGTCACGGTGGCCGACCTGGTCGCCAAGGGTGCGGTTCGTAAGAACCAGCTCGTCAAGGTGCTCGGCGCCGGCGAGATCTCCGTGAAGCTGACGGTGACGGTTGACGCCGTCTCCGGCTCCGCCAAGGAGAAGATCGCTGCCGCAGGCGGCACCGTCACCGAGCTCATCTGAGTTCGACTGACAGCATGAAGCCTGGTTGGCCGGTCACCGCTCAGCGGTGACCGGCCAACCAGGCTTTTGTGCGTCCGCGGGGCCCCGACAGGAGCGCGCCGCACCGGAGTTCGGCCTTCGCGTGGTGGGCCCGGACGGGCCTCACGCCGTATCGGCGCTCCGTGAGCGGGCCGTTACGGCGGGGTCGGCACGGCCCGGTTGCCCGCTAAGTGGCTTCTGGGGCGAAACATCCGCCCTGAGGGGCCCATGATGGTCGTTCCGTGATGTGTGCAGTGACGGGTAAGGTGGCGTGGACTGTTGGCTGCGGCGGGGTGTGCCCGCGCGCGCGGCCTCATGCTCAAGACCGATTCGTATTCGTCGATCCTCAAGACCGTCACCTCTGACGCATAGCGCGGGGGTCGCAGGAGGCACCGTGCTCACCGCGTTCGCCCGGGCGTTCAAGACGCCCGACCTGCGCAAGAAGCTGCTCTTTACGCTCGCCATCATTGTGCTGTACCGGCTCGGGGCTCATATCCCGGTCCCCGGAGTCAGCTACAAGAGCGTGCAGTTCTGCGTGGACCAGGCTCAGTCGGGCAACAACCTCCTTGGCCTGGCGAATCTGTTCAGCGGTGGTGCGCTGCTTCAGATCACGGTCTTCGCGCTCGGCATCATGCCGTACATCACGGCGAGCATCATCCTCCAGCTGCTGACGGTGGTGATTCCGCGCCTGGAGGCCCTCAAGAAGGAGGGCCAGACCGGCACGGCGAAGATCACCCAATACACCCGGTACCTGACGGTGGCGCTCGCCATCCTCCAGGGCACGGGTCTGGTGGCCACCGCCCGCAACGGCGCGCTGTTCAGCGGCTGCCCCGCGGCGGCCGACATCGTTCCCGACAAGTCCATCTTCACCACCATCGTCATGGTGGTGACGATGACCGCCGGTACGGCGATGGTCATGTGGCTCGGTGAGCTGGTGACGGACCGCGGCATCGGCAACGGCATGTCGATCCTGATGTTCATCTCGATCGCCGCCGGCTTCCCCGGTGCCCTGTGGACCATCAAGAAGAAGGGTGATCTGGCCGACGGCTGGATCGAGTTCGGCGTGGTGATGCTCGTCGGCTTCGCGATGGTCGGACTGGTGGTCTTCGTCGAACAGGCGCAGCGCCGGATCCCGGTGCAGTACGCGAAGCGCATGATCGGCCGGAAGTCCTATGGCGGTACGTCCACGTACATCCCGCTGAAGGTCAACCAGGCCGGTGTGATCCCGGTCATCTTCGCCTCGTCGCTGCTCTACATCCCGAACCTCATCGTGCAGTTCAGCGGTGGCGGAGCCAACTCCGGCTGGGCGAGGTGGGTTCAGCTGCACTTCGTCGACGGCGAGCCGATCTATATCGCGGTGTACTTCCTGCTGATCGTGTTCTTCGCCTTCTTCTATGTGTCCATCTCGTTCAACCCCGACGAGGTGGCGGACAACATGAAGAAGTATGGTGGCTTCATCCCGGGTATCCGGGCAGGTCGGCCTACCGCTGAGTACCTGAGCTACGTGCTCAACCGGATCACTTGGCCGGGCTCGCTGTATCTGGGTCTGATCGCTCTTGTGCCGACTATGGCGTTGGCGGGCTTCGGCGCGAACCAGGACTTCCCCTTCGGCGGGACAAGCATCCTCATTATCGTGGGTGTGGGTCTGGAGACCGTGAAGCAGATCGAGAGCCAGCTCCAGCAGCGCAATTACGAAGGGTTCCTCCGCTGATGCGAATCGTCCTCGTCGGGCCGCCCGGTGCCGGCAAGGGAACGCAGGCCGCTTTCCTTGCCAAGAACCTGTCGATCCCGCACATCTCCACGGGCGACCTCTTCCGCGCCAACATCAGTCAGGGCACGGCCCTCGGCAAGCAGGCGAAGGCGTTCATGGACGCAGGGAACCTGGTGCCGGACGAGGTCACCATCGGGATGGCCAAGGACCGCATGGCCGAGTCCGACGCTGTCGGAGGCTTCCTGCTGGACGGCTTCCCCCGCAACGTCTCCCAGGCGGAGGCGCTCGACGAGGCGCTGAAGGCCGACGGCCAGAAGCTGGACGCCGTACTGGACCTGGAAGTCCCCGAGGACGAGGTCGTGAAGCGGATCGCGGGCCGCCGCATCTGCCGCAACGATTCGAGCCACGTGTTCCACGTGACGTACAGCCCGCCCCGGAAGGACGGCGTCTGTGACGTCTGCGGCGGCGAGCTCTACCAGCGCGGCGACGACACCGAAGAAACGGTGCGGCGCCGGCTGGAGGTCTACCACAGCGAGACCGAGCCGATCATCGACCACTACAAGGGCCAGGGCCTGGTGGTCACCATCTCCGCGCTGGGCAAGGTCGACGAAGTGACCCTGCGGGCGATGGAAGCCCTGAAGAAGTCCTCCTACGAGGGCTGACCGAACGAGCGTTACGACGGTTGCGGCCGCGGTGTCCGAGAGACGCCGCGGCCGTACTGTTGGGCAGGTAGTGACAGCGATTGTGGAAGGCACACTCATGGTGGAGATCAAGACCCCCGAGCAGATCGCGAAGATGCGTGAGGCGGGGCTGGTCGTCGCCGCCGTGCACGCGGCCACGCGCGAGGCGGCGGTGCCCGGCGCCACCACGAGGGACCTCGACGAGGTGTCCCGCAAGGTGCTCGCGGAGCACGGTGCGAAGTCGAACTTTCTGGGGTACGGCGGCTTTCCCGCCACGATCTGCACGTCGGTGAACGAGGTCGTGGTGCACGGCATCCCCGACGAGAAGACGGTACTGAAGGACGGCGACATCATCTCGATCGACGCCGGCGCGATCATCGACGGCTGGCACGGCGACGCGGCGTACACCGCCTTCGTGGGTACGGGGCACGCTCCCGAACTGGTCGAGCTGTCCCGGGTGACCGAGGAGTCGATGTGGGCCGGGCTCGCCGCGATGAAGCTGGGCAACCGGCTCGTCGACATCTCGAAGGCGATCGAGTCGTACATCCGCCGCCAGCCGCGCCCGGCGACGGGCAAGTACGGGATCATCGAGGACTACGGCGGGCACGGCATCGGCTCCGAGATGCACATGGACCCGCACGTCCTGAACTACGTCTCGCGCAAGCGCGGCAAGGGGCCGAAGCTGGTTCCCGGGTTCTGCCTGGCGATCGAGCCGATGGTGAGCCTCGGCACGGCGCACACGGACGTCCTTGAGGACAACTGGACCGTCATCACGACCGACGCGACCTGGTCCTCGCACTGGGAGCACTCGATCGCGCTGACCGAGGAGGGCCCGCTGGTCCTCACCTCGCCGGACTGCGGCAAGGGGAAGCTGGCGGAGTACGGCGTCACGACGGCGCCGGACCCGCTGGGCTGAGAGCCGCCGGCTCTGCCGCTTAATGATCTTGACAGTTGGGCAAACTCCCCGGATTCGTCTTTTCCGGGGGCCTGACGTAGACTGACTCGTCGGCTCGCGTGTATCCGTATGTCTGCATGCGGATGCGAGAGTCGATCAAGGTAGCCGATTCGAAGGGCGAAGCGTGGCCAAGAAGCAAGGTGCCATCGAAATCGAGGGCACCGTGATCGAGTCCCTCCCGAACGCAATGTTCAAGGTGGAACTTCAGAACGGTCACAAGGTCCTAGCGCACATCAGCGGCAAGATGCGTATGCACTACATCCGCATCCTCCCGGATGACCGGGTCGTGGTGGAGCTTTCTCCGTACGACCTGACGCGTGGCCGGATCGTCTACCGTTATAAGTAGATCTTTACTTGCCGCTGCCCCTCGGGGTGGTGGCACTGACCCGGAGAACCTCACTTTCATGAAGGTCAAGCCGAGCGTCAAGAAGATCTGCGACAAGTGCAAGGTGATCCGCCGTCACGGCCGGGTCATGGTCATCTGCGACAACCTGCGCCACAAGCAGCGCCAGGGCTGACGCACGACCCCCTGCATCTCGCAGAACTTCGCGCGACGCACGTACATACGTAATTACGCAGAACCCAGCACCCTCGGGTGCTGACACCTCCGGCGGAGGCCGGGGACCTGGTCCGTACCTCTCTACTGGGAGAACGGCGGCCACGGAGCGGTTCTGCGGAAGACCTCCGAGCAAACAGGAGCCATGAATGGCACGCCTTGAAGGCGTTGACCTCCCGCGCGAAAAGCGTATCGAGGTCGCCCTTACCTACGTCTTCGGCATCGGTCGCACCCGTGCCCAGGAGACTCTCGCCGCTACCGGCGTGAGCCCCGACACGCGCGTTCGCGACCTTGCCGAGGAAGACCTCGTCAAGATCCGCGAGTACGTGGACGTCAACTTCAAGACTGAGGGTGACCTCCGTCGCGAGGTGCAGGCCGACATCCGCCGCAAGGTCGAGATCGGCTGCTACCAGGGCCTGCGTCACCGCCGCGGCCTGCCGGTTCACGGCCAGCGCACGAGCACCAACGCGCGTACCCGCAAGGGCCCGCGTCGCGCGATCGCCGGTAAGAAGAAGCCGGGCAAGAAGTAGTCCTCAGCAGGACGCTCACCAGCGGTCTTCGCTGTAGGACCGATCACCTCCCCCTCTCCATCTGGAGTTAAGACATGCCCCCCAAGGGACGTCAGGGCGCAGCCAAGAAGGTGCGTCGCAAGGAAAAGAAGAACGTCGCTCACGGCCACGCGCACATCAAGAGCACGTTCAACAACACCATCGTTTCGATCACGGACCCCTCGGGCAACGTGATCTCCTGGGCCTCCGCCGGCCACGTCGGCTTCAAGGGCTCGCGCAAGTCCACCCCCTTCGCCGCGCAGATGGCCGCCGAGTCGGCCGCCCGTCGCGCGCAGGAGCACGGCATGCGCAAGGTCGACGTCTTCGTCAAGGGTCCCGGCTCCGGCCGTGAGACCGCGATCCGCTCCCTCCAGGCCACCGGCCTTGAGGTCGGCTCGATCCAGGACGTCACGCCCACCCCGCACAATGGATGCCGGCCGCCCAAGCGTCGCCGCGTCTGACGCTCACGCGTCTGGTCGCGGACGGCCGAAGCGGCGCGGGTTTCCGGCTGGGGGTGTGGGGGTTATCCCCCACATGTCGCAGCATGGATGCCGGCCGCCCAAGCGTCGCCGCGTCTGATCTGGTTGTTGCAGTGCGCGGGGAGTGAAGACCGACCTTCGCTCCGCACGCGTTGTACTCGGGCGGTACGGTCCTTCGGGCCGTGCCGCCCGTACCCTTGTAGCAGTTGGCATCAAATAGTGGGTGCCAAGACTGAGAGGCATTACTCATGCTTATCGCTCAGCGTCCGTCGCTGACCGAAGAGGTCGTCGACGAGTACCGCTCGCGGTTCGTGATCGAGCCCCTTGAGCCGGGCTTCGGTTACACCCTCGGCAACTCCCTCCGCCGTACGCTCCTCTCCTCGATCCCCGGTGCCGCTGTCACCAGCATCCGGGTCGACGGAGTCCTGCACGAGTTCACCACCGTGCCGGGCGTCAAGGAGGACGTCACCGACCTCATCCTCAACATCAAGCAGCTGGTCGTCTCCTCGGAGCACGACGAGCCGGTCGTGATGTACCTGCGCAAGCAGGGCCCCGGCCTGGTGACCGCTGCCGACATCGCCCCGCCGGCCGGCGTCGAGGTGCACAACCCCGACCTGGTGCTCGCCACGCTCAACGGCAAGGGCAAGCTGGAGATGGAGCTGACCGTCGAGCGCGGTCGCGGCTACGTCTCCGCCGTGCAGAACAAGCAGGTGGGCCAGGAGATCGGCCGTATCCCGGTCGACTCCATCTACTCCCCGGTGCTCAAGGTCACGTACAAGGTCGAGGCGACCCGTGTCGAGCAGCGCACCGACTTCGACAAGCTGATCGTCGACGTCGAGACCAAGCAGGCCATGCGGCCGCGTGACGCCATGGCGTCCGCCGGTAAGACGCTGGTCGAGCTGTTCGGTCTGGCGCGCGAGCTCAACATCGACGCCGAGGGCATCGACATGGGCCCGTCGCCGACGGACGCGGCGCTCGCCGCCGATCTGGCGCTGCCGATCGAGGAGCTGGAGCTCACCGTTCGTTCGTACAACTGCCTCAAGCGTGAGGGCATCCACTCCGTGGGTGAGCTCGTGGCGCGCTCCGAGGCGGACCTGCTCGACATCCGCAACTTCGGCGCGAAGTCGATCGACGAGGTCAAGGCGAAGCTGGCCGGCATGGGCCTGGCCCTCAAGGACAGCCCGCCCGGATTCGACCCGACTGCCGCGGCCGACGCGTTCGGCGCGGACGACGACGCGGACGCCGGTTTCGTGGAGACCGAGCAGTACTGATCGAAGCAGTACTGATCGAAGCAGTACTGATCGGAACTTCTGTGGGGCGTCCGCCTCGCGGGAACTGACACCGGTACCTGATACGGCCGGTGCAGACACTAGGAGAATTACCATGCCGCGTCCCGCAAAGGGTGCCCGTCTGGGCGGCAGCGCCGCGCACGAGCGTCTGCTTCTCGCCAACCTGGCGAAGTCGCTGTTCGAGCACGGCCGCATCACGACGACCGAGGCCAAGGCCCGCCGCCTGCGTCCGGTCGCCGAGCGTCTGGTCACCAAGGCGAAGAGGGGCGACATCCACAACCGTCGCCTCGTGCTGCAGACGATCACGGACAAGAGCATCGTGCACACGCTGTTCACCGAGATCGCTCCGCGCTACGAGAACCGCCCCGGTGGTTACACCCGCATCACGAAGATCGGCAACCGTCGTGGCGACAACGCCCCGATGGCGGTCATCGAGCTCGTCGAGGCCCTGACCGTGGCGCAGGCGGCCACCGGTGAGGCCGAGGCCGCGACGAAGCGTGCGGTCAAGGAAGACGCAGCCAAGAAGGACGAGTCCGCCACGGACGAGTCCGCCAAGGACGAGGCTGCCAAGGACGACGCTCCGGCCGCCGAGGCCAAGAGCGAGTCCAAGGACGCCTGAGCGTTCTGACTCCGCGGGCCCGCATCACCCTTCGGGGCGGTGCGGGCCCGTTCTGTTTGCTTGAGAGGATGCGTGGGTGAGCGAGGACATCGAGGGTGCGGCGCCCGGGTTCGTACGGGTGCGGCTGGACCTTTCGTACGACGGCAGGGACTTCTCCGGGTGGGCGAAGCAGACCGAGCGGCGCACCGTCCAGGGTGAGCTGGAGTCGGCGCTGCGAACGGTGACGCGGGCGACGCGGACTTACGAGCTGACCGTCGCCGGGCGCACCGACTCGGGCGTGCACGCGCGTGGGCAGGTCGCGCACGTCGACCTGCCCGATGACGTGTGGGCCGAGCACCGGGACAAGCTGCTGCGCCGGCTCGCGGGGCGGCTGCCGCACGATGTGCGGGTCTGGAAGGTGGCCGAGGCGCCCGCGGGGTTCAACGCCAGGTTCGCGGCCGTGTGGCGGCGCTACGCGTACCGCGTGACGGACAGCCCCGGCGGCGTCGACCCGCTGCTGCGCGGTCATGTGCTGTGGCACGACTGGGAGTTGAACGTCGACGCCATGAACCGGGCGGCCGAGCGGCTGGTCGGCGAGCACGATTTCGCGGCGTACTGCAAGAAGCGCGAAGGCGCGACGACCATCCGTACCCTCCAGCAGCTGAGCTGGGAGCGCGGGGCCGACGGGATCATCACGGCGACCGTGCGCGCCGACGCGTTCTGCCACAACATGGTGCGCTCGCTGGTGGGCGCGATGCTGTTCGTGGGGGACGGGCACCGGGACGCGGACTGGCCCGGGAAGGTGCTGGCGGCGGGCGTACGGGACTCGTCGGTCCATGTCGTACGCCCGCACGGCCTCACCCTGGAGGAAGTCGGCTACCCCGCCGACGAGTTGCTCGCGGACCGGGCCCGGGTGGCCCGCAACATGCGGACGCTGCCCGGCTCAGGAGCCGGCGGCGGCGGTGGCTGCTGCTGACGCCTGGATCCTGCCGCGGTGGTGGATCTGACGGAACGTGAACTCGGCCAGGTCGTCGCCGATGGTGAAGACGCCCTTGTCGGCTGCGGTCACGTTCTTGCCGCTCGTGAAGCCGCTGACCGTGAAGTAGGCATACCGGCCATAGGCGTTGGTGGTCTTGCGGCACACCGATCCGCTGCGGCAGAACGTCGGGACGCCGCCGCCGGAGAGAGACGCGAGGCCGCCGGTCGCCTGCTGCTTGGCCTTCTGGGCTTGCGCGGCGGTGTCGAAGACCGCCACTCCGACGGTGACGGCGACGCCGCTCTTGGCGTACGTCGCGCGGATGACCTGGTCGCAGCCGTTGGCTGCGAGTACGGAGCCGAGGGCGCCCTGGGTGGCGGCGGAGCAGCTGGTGGTGCGGTCCGTGGCGCCCTTGGCGTAACCGCGGCCGCCCATCGTCAGTTTCTTGCCGGGGTAGAGGGTGTCGGCGCTCAGCGGCGCCGTGTCCTTCTTCGCGCTGGAGATGAAGTCCCGCGGGTTGGCGGGGGGCGGCGGCGCCTGCGAGGAGAACGAGGGGCCGGGCTGAGCGCTCTCGGTGGGCAGCGTCTCGGGGGTCGGGAGTTCGCTCGCCGATGAGGGCGTGTCCGTGCCGGTGTTGTTGCCGTTCGTCGTGACGACCGCCGTGGCGACGATCGCACCGACCACCGCGGTCGCGAGTATGCCGCCGCCGACGTACAGCCACCTCTTGCGGCGGTTGCGGGAGGCGGAGGCTTCGGCGAGCGCCGCCCAGTCCGGTGTGTCCGGTGCCGACTGGGAGCCGTAGCGGTCCGCGCCGCTGCCGTAGGGGTCGTTGCCGTACGGATCCTGAGGGTTCTGCTGTCGGTCGGGGCCGTCCCAGGAGGGCCCCCCTTGCCCAAAGCTCATGCCCGGCATCCTAATCCGGTTGGGCGATGGGGCGGACGGCGGTCAGAATCGGAACATGGGACATCTTGAGGCCGCGCACGTGGAGTACTACCTGCCGGACGGACGTGTGCTGCTCGGCGACGCCTCGTTCCGGGTGGGCGAGGGGGCTGTCGTCGCGCTGGTGGGCGCGAACGGGGCCGGAAAGACGACGCTGCTCCGGCTGATCGCCGGCGAGCTCCAGCCGCACGGCGGGACGGTGACGGTCAGCGGCGGGCTGGGCGTGATGCCGCAGTTCGTGGGCTCGGTAAGGGACGAGCGGACGGTGCGGGACCTGCTGGTTTCGGTCGCGCAGCCGCGTATCCGCGAGGCGGCCGCGGCGGTGGACGCCGCCGAGGAGGCCATTCTGACGCGGGACGACGAGGCCGCGCAGATGTCTTACGCGCAGGCGCTGAGCGACTGGGCGGAGGCGCGCGGGTACGAGGCGGAGACGCTGTGGGACATGTGCACCATGGCCGGGCTCGGGGTGCCGTACGAGAAGGCGCAGTGGCGTGAGGTCCGGACGCTCAGCGGGGGTGAGCAGAAGCGGCTGGTGCTGGAGGCGCTGCTGCGGGGGCCGGACGAGGTGCTGCTGCTGGACGAGCCGGACAACTATCTGGACGTGCCGGGGAAGCGGTGGCTGGAGGGGCGGCTCAAGGAGACCCGGAAGACGGTGCTCTTCGTCAGCCATGACCGGGAGCTGTTGTCGCGGGCCGCGGAGAAGATCGTGAGCGTCGAGCCCGGGATCGGTGGGTCGGACGTCTGGGTCCACGGCGGCGGGTTCGACACGTATCACGAGGCTCGCAAGGAACGGTTCGCGCGCTTCGAGGAGCTGAAGCGGCGCTGGGAGGAGAAGCACGCGCAGCTGAAGAAGCTGGTGCTGAACCTTCGCCAGGCGGCTTCCATCAGCCATGAGCTGGCGTCGCGGTACGCGGCCGCCCAGACCCGGCTGCGGAAGTTCGAGGACGCCGGACCGCCGCCGGAGCCGCCGCGGGAGCAGGACATCAGGATGCGGCTGCGGGGCGGGCGGACCGGGGTCCGGGCGGTGGTGTGCGAGGGGCTTGAGCTGGTCGGGTTGATGAAGCCCTTCGACCTGGAGATCTACTACGGGGAGCGGGTCGCGGTACTCGGGTCGAACGGGTCGGGGAAGTCGCACTTCCTGCGGCTGCTGGCGGGCGACGACGTGGCCCACAAGGGGGCGTGGAAGCTCGGCGCGCGGGTGGTGCCGGGGCACTTCGCGCAGACGCACGCGCATCCGGAGCTGCTCGGGCGGACGCTGGTCGACATCCTGTGGACGGAGCACGCGAAGGACCGGGGCGGGGCGATGTCCGTGCTGCGGCGCTACGAGCTGGAGCGGCAGGGGGACCAGCTGTTCGAGAAGCTGTCCGGGGGGCAGCAGGCGCGGTTCCAGATTCTGCTGCTGGAGCTGTCGGGGACGACGGCGCTGTTGCTCGACGAGCCCACGGACAACCTTGACCTGGAGTCTGCCGAGGCCTTGCAGGACGGGCTGGAGGTGTACGACGGGACGGTGCTGGCCGTGACGCACGACCGGTGGTTCGCGAAGTCCTTCGACCGGTATCTGGTGTTCGGGTCGGACGGGGTGGTGCGGGAGTCTGCGGAGCCGGTGTGGGACGAGCGCCGGGTGGAGCGGGTGCGGTAGGGGGTGGCGGGGGGTGGGTGCGGCTGCGGTGCGGGGTGCGGTGCGCCGGGTGCGGGTGGGGCGCCTGCGGCGGGCCTGTTCCCCTACCCGCCCCTTCCCGAAACCGGGGCTCCGCCCCGGACCCCGGTCCTCAAACGCCGGACGGGCTGGAGGAACCGGGGCTCCGCACCAGGCCCGGTCCTCAAACGCCGGACGGGCTGGAGAGGGGATGCGGGCGCGTTTTGACCCGTGTGGGGGAGGGCGGGTAAGCTCCCAGTTTGTTATGCGTATTGGCTTGGTCGTTCTCACGCGAGAGGCCCTTACGCCGGTCCACCCTGGCCGATGACCAGCGGCGAGCAGACGGGTTGCGTCCCCGAATGCTGCCAAGGCTGTCGTGATCGTCCGGGTGGTCCTGTCAGGACCTCCACTCACTGAAGAAGCGAAGGCTACGACCGTGCGTACGTACAGCCCCAAGCCCGGCGATGTCACGCGCCAGTGGCACATCATCGACGCGCAGGACATCGTCCTGGGCCGTCTGGCGACGACTGCCGCCACCCTCCTGCGGGGCAAGCACAAGGCGATTTACGCCCCGCACATGGACATGGGCGACTTCGTCATCATCGTCAACGCCGAGAAGGTCCACCTCTCCGGCAACAAGAAGACCCAGAAGATGGCGTACCGCCACTCCGGCTTCCCGGGCGGTCTCCGCTCCGTGCGTTACGACGAGCTGCTGGCGAAGAGCCCCGAGAAGGCCGTCGAGAAGGCCATCAAGGGCATGATCCCCAAGAACACCCTGGGCCGTCAGGTGCTCTCGAAGCTCAAGATCTACGCAGGCCCCGAGCACCCGCACGCTGCCCAGCAGCCGGTGCCGTTCGAGATCACCCAGGTCGCGCAGTAGTTCCGGCCACACCCCCTAAGAACGAAAGAAATCTGAGGAGAATCGTGGCCGAGACCACTGTTGAAACGACGTCCGCCGAGGGCACTGAGGGCACCGAGCCCGAAGAAACCTTCGCCGAGGTGACGACGTTCGAGTCCGAGGTGCCCGTCGAGGGCGAGTACACCTCCGAGTCGATGGCGGGCCGCTTCGGCGACCCGCAGCCCGCGGCCGGCCTGGGCCGTCGCAAGAACGCCATCGCCCGCGTCCGGATCGTTCCGGGCACCGGCAAGTGGAAGATCAACGGGCGTACGCTCGAGGACTACTTCCCGAACAAGGTTCACCAGCAGGAAGTCAACGAGCCCTTCAAGGTGCTCGAGCTCGACGGCCGCTACGACGTCATCGCCCGCATCGCGGGTGGCGGCGTCTCCGGTCAGGCCGGTGCGCTCCGTCTCGGTGTCGCCCGCGCGCTGAACGAGGCCGACGTGGACAACAACCGCGCCACGCTGAAGAAGGCCGGCTTCCTCTCGCGCGACGACCGTGCGGTCGAGCGCAAGAAGGCCGGTCTCAAGAAGGCCCGCAAGGCGCCGCAGTACAGCAAGCGCTAATCCGCCTGCTCGCCTGCTTCATTACGTTCGCCCCGGCGGCACACTCTGTGCCGCCGGGGCGTTCGTTTATCGTCAGGCCGGGCGTATAACGGCGTAAGGCGCACTAGACCTTGCATTTTCGAAGCATTTTCGGAGGACACCAGTGGGACGACTCTTCGGCACTGACGGTGTGCGCGGTGTCGCCAACGCGGACCTGACGGCTGAGCTGACGCTCGGTCTGTCGGTCGCGGCGGCGCATGTGCTCGCCGAAGCGGGGACCTTTGAAGGACATCGGCCGACCGCCGTGGTCGGGCGGGACCCGCGCGCGTCCGGGGAGTTTCTGGAGGCCGCCGTCGTGGCGGGCCTGGCGAGTGCCGGGGTGGATGTGCTGCGTGTGGGGGTGCTGCCCACGCCCGCCGTCGCGTATCTGACCAGTGCGCTCGGCGCCGATCTCGGCGTCATGCTGTCCGCCAGTCACAACGCGATGCCGGACAACGGCATCAAGTTCTTCGCGCGCGGCGGGCACAAGCTCGCCGACGAGCTGGAGATCCGCATCGAGGCCGTGTACGACCAGCACCGCAGCGGCGAGCCGTGGGCGCGCCCGACCGGCGCAGGTGTCGGCCGGGTGACCGACTACGACGCGGGCTTCGACCAGTACATCGCGCACCTGCTCGGTGTGCTGCCGAACCGGCTCGACGGTGTGAAGGTCGTGCTCGACGAGGCACACGGCGCCGCTTCCCGCGTGTCGCCGGAGGCGTTCACACGGGCCGGCGCGCAGATCGTCACCATCGGCGCGGACCCCGACGGGCTCAACATCAACGACGGGTGCGGCTCCACGCACCTGGAGCTGCTGAGGGCCGCCGTCGTCGAGCACGGCGCGGACCTCGGTATCGCGCACGACGGCGACGCCGACCGGTGCCTGGCCGTGGACGCGCGGGGCGAAGAGGTCGACGGGGACCAGATCCTCGCCGTACTCGCCCTCGCCATGCGCGAGAGCGGGCAGCTGCGCGGGAACACCGTCGTCGGCACCGTGATGTCGAACCTCGGCTTCAAGCTGGCCATGGAGCGCGAGGGCATCGAGCTGGTGCAGACCGCCGTCGGCGACCGGTACGTACTGGAGTCGATGAAGGCCGAGGGGTACGCGCTCGGCGGCGAGCAGTCGGGGCACGTGATCGTGCTGGACCACGCCACCACGGGCGACGGCACCCTCACCGGGCTGATGCTGGCCGCGCGGGTGGCCGCGACCGGGCGTACGCTCGCCGACCTCGCGGGGGTCATGAGCCGGCTGCCGCAGATCCTCATCAACGTGCCCGACGTCGACAAGTCACGCGTCACCACGTCCGCCGAGCTGGCCGCCGCCGTCGCCGACGCCGAGCGTGAACTGGGCGCCACCGGACGGGTGCTGCTGCGGTCCTCGGGCACCGAGCCGCTGGTGCGGGTCATGGTCGAGGCGGCCGACATCGACCAGGCCAAGTCGGTGGCCGGACGGCTCGCCGATGTGGTGAAGTCGGCTCTGGGTTAGGCCAGTTTGTTCGCTGTGCGTTCGCGCTGCTTGGTCCAGAGGTACTTCTGGGCGAGCAGCGTGAGCGTACCGGCGATGACGAGGCCCAGCAGGTTCAGCAGAAGCTGTTCGGTCGAGCGCCAGGTCTGGCCCGCGTCGCCGTAGCTCAGCGCCACAGCGGCGTTCGCCGCCGCCGGGACGGTCGTCACCGAGATGGCCACGCCGACCAGGGCGCCCGACTTGGCCGAGGTGAGTGAGAGCATGCCGGCTGCGCCCGCCAGTACGGCGACGACGAACGAGAACCAGTCCGGCGCGTAGATGAAGCCCGTGTTCGGGCGGTCCGCGTTCAGTTTCTCCTCGGTGAACAGGCCGGTCGCGTCCATGAAGAGGCTGAACGCCACCGTCACCACCATCGCCACCGCGAAGCCCACGATCAGCGCCATGAACGAACGCCAGGCCAGCCGCGGCGCCCGGCGCACCAGCGCCGTGCAGAAACCGGCCAGCGGGCCGAACTCCGGGCCCACCGCCATGGCGCCCACGATCAGGATCGCGTTGTCGAGGATCACACCGCAGGCCGCGATCATCGTCGCCAGCGACAGGAACGCGATGTAGGCGAACGACAGCGTCGACTCCTCGTGAGTCGCGTCCACCAGCTGCTCCCACAGCACCGCGTCCGCGCCCTCACCCGGGGCGTCCTCCTCGGCCTGGTCGGCGCGGGTGGAGAGCGACAGGTCGATGTTCTCGACGGCGATCGAGCCGCTCTCGTCGATGCCGAGGTCACGCAGGCTGCTGATCAGACCGTCGCCCGCCTCCCGCGCCACATCGCACATCACGACGTCGCCGGACGGGTTGCGGGCCGCCCCCTGGACGACGGCGAGGTGCGTCGTGCCGACCGTCTTCTCGATCGTGTGTACGACGTCGTCGGTGAGGTCCGCCGGAACGATCAGGTGCAGGTGAAGCACGGGACGTACCCCTCAGAGTTTGCGGAGCGACAGCCGCTGGACCTTGTGGTCCGGGCCCTTGCGCAGGACCAGCGTGGCGCGGCCGCGCGTCGGGGCGACGTTCTCCAGCAGGTTGGGCTTGTTGATGGTCCGCCACATCGTACGGGCGTACTCCATCGCCTCTTCCTCCGAGACCTGGGTGTACTTCGTGAAGTACGAGAACGGGTTCTGGAACGCCGTCTCGCGCAGTTTCCGGAACCGGCCCAGGTACCAGGTCTCGATGTCCTCGGCGCGTGCGTCGACGTACACACTGAAGTCGAAGTAGTCGGCGAGGCCCACCCGGGTGCGGCCGTCCTTGCCGGGCAGCGCCGGCTGGAGGACGTTCAGGCCCTCGACGATCAGGATGTCGGGGCGCCGGACCGTGAGGCGCTCGCCGGGCACGATGTCGTAGATCAGGTGGGAGTAGACGGGCGCGGTGACCTCGTCCTTGCCGGCCTTGATGTCGGCGACGAAGCGGGTGAGGGCCCGCCGGTCGTACGACTCGGGGAAGCCCTTCCTGGCCGTGAGACCGCGCGCCTGGAGCTCCTTCATGGGGAGCAGGAAGCCGTCGGTGGTCACCAGCTCGACGCGCGGGTGCTCCGGCCAGCGGGCGAGCAGCGCCTGTAGGAGCCGGGCCACGGTGGACTTCCCCACGGCGACGCTGCCGGCGACCCCTATGACGAAGGGGGTGCCGCGCTGCGAGCCGTGACCGCTGCCTCCGGCGTCGCCGAGGAAGGTGTTCAGCGCGCCGCGCAGCCCCGAGGTCGCCTGGACGTACAGATTGAGCAGCCGCGACAGCGGGAGGTAGACGTCCCGTACCTCGTCGAGGTCGATGACGTCACCCAGACCGCGTAGCTGCTCCAGTTCCTGCGCAGTGAGCGGCAGCGGGGTCTTCTCGCGCAGGGCACTCCACTCCGCCCGGGTGAGGTCCAGGTACGGCGAGGCGTCGGCCCGGCGGTAGGTGCTTCGTGGCGGCGAAGTGATCACAGGGCCATTGTCGGGGGTCCTGGGCTGTCGTGGGTGGTGTGCTCGGTCACGTGCGGTGCTGTCGGCCTCAGAGCCTGTCCGGCCCGTAGGCTGCCGACATGTGCGGAATCGTGGGGTACGTCGGCGGGCAGTCGGCGCAGGATGTCGTCATCGCAGGGCTGAAGCGGCTCGAATACCGGGGCTACGACTCGTCAGGCGTGGCCGTGCTGGCGGACGGTGGGCTGGCCGCGGCGAAGAAGGCGGGCAAGCTGGTCAATCTGGAGAAGGAACTGGTGGGGCGGCCACTGCCGGCCGGAACCACCGGGATCGGTCATACCCGGTGGGCCACGCACGGCGGGCCGACCGACGCCAACGCGCATCCGCATCTGGACAACGCCGGGCGGGTGGCCGTCGTACACAACGGGATCATCGAGAACTTCGCCGCGCTGCGCGCCGAACTCGTCGAGCGCGGCCACGAGCCGGCCTCCGAGACGGACACCGAGGTCGTGGCGCATCTGCTCGCCGAGTCCTTCTCCTCCTGCGGGGACCTGGCCGACGCGATGCGGCAGGTCTGCCGGCGGCTCGAAGGCGCGTTCACGCTGGTCGCCGTGCACGCGGACGAGCCGGACGTGGTGGTCGGCGCGCGCCGGAACTCGCCGCTGGTGGTGGGCGTGGGGGAAGGTGAGGCGTTTCTCGCGTCCGACGTGGCCGCGTTCATCGCGCACACCCGGGCGGCCATCGAGCTCGGGCAGGACCAGGTCGTCGAGCTGCGGCGGGACGGCGCGGGCGGGGGCGCCTGCGGCATCTCGGTCGCCGTCACCGACTTCGACGGGGCGCCGGGCGAGGCACGGTCGTACCACATCGACTGGGACGCCTCGGCGGCCGAGAAGGGCGGCTACGACTACTTCATGCTCAAGGAGATCGCCGAGCAGCCGAAGGCGGTCGCCGACACGCTGCTGGGGCGGATCAACGCGAGCGGGTCGCTGACCCTCGACGAGGTACGGATCGAACCGTCCGCTCTGCGGGAGGTCGACAAGGTCGTCATCGTCGCCTGCGGGACGGCCTATCACGCGGGGATGATCGCGAAGCTCGCCATCGAGCACTGGACGCGGATTCCCTGCGAGACGGAGCTGGCGAGCGAGTTCCGCTACCGCGACCCCATCCTGGACGGCCGGACCCTCGTCATAGCGATTTCGCAGTCCGGCGAGACCATGGACACGCTGATGGCGCTGCGGCACGCGCGGGAGCAGGGCGCGAAGGTCCTCGCCATCTGCAACACGAACGGCTCGACCATCCCCCGCGAGTCGGACGCCGTCCTCTACACCCATGCCGGACCCGAGGTCGCCGTCGCGTCCACCAAGGCGTTCCTGACCCAGCTGGTCGCCTGCTACCTGGTCGCCCTGTATCTCGCCCAGGTGCGCGGGACCAAATGGGGCGACGAGGTGCGCGACGTCGTGCGCGAGCTGTCCGCCATCTCCGGGGCGGTCGAACGGGTCCTGGAGACCATGGAGCCGGTGCGCGAGCTCGCCCGCTCCCTCGCGCTGGCGGGCAAGGACACGGTCCTCTTCCTCGGCCGTCACGTGGGCTACCCGGTGGCCCTGGAAGGCGCGCTCAAACTCAAGGAACTCGCCTACATGCACGCGGAGGGCTTCGCCGCGGGCGAGCTGAAGCACGGGCCCATCGCCCTCATCGAGGAAGACCTGCCCGTGGTCGTCGTCGTGCCGTCGCCGCGTGGCCGGTCCGTACTCCACGACAAGATCGTCTCCAACATCCAGGAGATCCGGGCGCGCGGGGCACGGACCATCGTGATCGCGGAGGAAGGCGACGAGGCGGTGGCCCCGTACGCCGACCACCTGGTGTGGATCCCGGCCACGCCGACGCTGCTGCAGCCGCTCGTCGCGACCGTGCCCCTGCAGGTCTTCGCCTGCGAGCTGGCCACGGCGCGCGGCAACGAGGTCGACCAGCCGCGCAACCTCGCCAAGTCGGTGACCGTCGAATGATCATCGGGGTCGGCATCGACGTCGCCGAGATCGACCGCTTCCGGGCCTCCCTGGAACGCACGCCCCAGCTGGCCGGACGGCTCTTCCTGAAGCAGGAGCTGAACCTGCCGAGCGGGGAGCGGCGCGGGGCCGCCTCCCTCGCCGCCCGGTTCGCCGCCAAGGAAGCCCTCGCCAAGGCGCTCGGCGCGCCGGCCGGGCTGCTCTGGACGGACGCCGAGGTGTACGTCGAGGAGAGCGGGCAGCCGAGGCTACGGGTGAGCGGGACGGTACTGGCCCGGGCGGAGGCGCTCGGTGTGCGGTCCTGGCACGTGTCGCTCAGCCACGACGCGGGGATCGCTTCCGCCGTCGTCATCGCCGAAGGATGAAGGGGTACTGATCACTGATGCGTGCGGCGTATGGGGTCGAGACCGTGCGGACCGCCGAGCGGGAGCTGATGGCCCGGCTCCCCGAGGGCGCGCTCATGCAGCGCGCCGCGGCCGGGCTCGCGTCGGTCTGCGCGGGGCTGCTCGGACGGGTGTACGGGTCACGGGTCGTGCTGCTCGTGGGCAGCGGCGCGAACGGCGGCGACGCGCTGTACGCGGGGGCGCGGCTTGCCCGGCGCGGGGCGGGCGTCACGGCGGTGCTGCTCGACGCGGAGCGGGCGCACGCGGGCGGGCTCGCGGCGGCGCGGGGGGCGGGGGCGTCCGTGGTGAGTGCCGGTGGCGGTGACGGTGACGGTGACCCGCACGGGGTCCTGGCCCGGGCGGATCTGGTGGTCGACGGGATCACCGGGATCGGCGGGCGCGGCGGACTGCGCGAGGCCGCCGTGCCGTGGGCGCGGGCTGCGCGGGACTCCGGGGCGGTGGTCGTCGCCGTGGATCTGCCGAGCGGGGTCGAGGCGGACGGGGGCGAGGTGCGGGGGCAGTGTGTGCGCGCCGATGTGACGGTCACCTTCGGCACGTACAAGCCGGGTCTGCTGATCGACCCCGGCCGGGAGTACGTGGGGGCGTTGCGGCTCATCGGGCTCGGGCTCGACCTGCCCGTCGACGCGGACGTCGAAGCGTTGCAGCACGCGGATGTGGCGGCGCTGCTGCCGGCGCCGGGGGCGGAGTCCGACAAGTACCGGCGCGGGGTCGTGGGCGTCGTTGCCGGGTCGCAGCGCTACCCCGGGGCGGCCGTCCTCACCGTCGCCGGGGCGATGCGGGGCGGGGCGGGCGCGGTGCGGTTCGTGGGACCCGGTGCGGACGCGGTGATCGCCCGCTTCCCCGAGACGCTGGTGCACGCGGGGCCGCCGTCGGACGCGGGGCGGGTGCAGGCGTGGGTGGTCGGGCCCGGGCTGGGTGACCGGGCGGACCAGGTGCTGGGCGACGTACTGGCGTCCGACGTTGCGGTGCTGGTCGACGCGGACGGGCTGCGTCCGCTCGATCCGGCGGCGGTACGGGGACGGGAGGCGCCGACGCTGCTGACGCCGCACGCGGGGGAGGCGGCCGCGCTGCTCGGGGTGGCGCGCGAGGAGGTGGAGGCGGGGCGGCTGGTGGCCGCGCGGGAGCTGGCGGCGCTGTACGGGGCTGCGGTGCTGCTCAAGGGCTCCACGACGCTGGTGGCGCCGGCGGGGGGTGCGGGGTTCGCGCGGCGGCCGGTGCGGGTGAATCCCACGGGGACGCCGTGGCTGGCCACCGCGGGGAGCGGGGATGTGCTGTCGGGGCTGGCGGGGGCGTTGCTCGCGGCGGGGCTGGGGGCGGTGGACGCGGGGTCGGTGGCGGCGTATGTGCACGGGCTGGCGGGTCGGCTGGCGGCGGGCGGGCCGGGTGCGGGCGCGCTGGGCGTTGCGGGTGCGGCGGGCGGCGTGGGGGGTGCGCCGGTGGGTGCGCTCGATGTGGCGGAGGCGGTGCGGGGGGCTTGGCGGGGGGTTACCGGGGTCGGGGGTTGACGCCGGGCCCGTTGTGGGGCGGGGTCGCGGGTTGACGCCGGGCGGCTGTGGGGCGGGGGCGGGGCGCTCCGGGGGCGGTATTCGGGACTGCATGATTTAGGCGCGTAGCGGGGTTGCGTCGCGTGGCCGGCGTTCAGCGCCACAAATCACGCTCTACGTCCCGAACACCACCCCCTGCGCGCCCCGCCCCCTCACGTTGGTTCGTGCGTGCGGGTTCGGATGCCGCGCTCTGGGCGCTCCGCCACTTCACGTCGGTTCGTGCGTGCGGGTTCGGACACCGCCCCCTGCGCCCCGCCCTCACGCCGGCTCGTGCGCGCGGGGCCGGACACCGCACGTATCCCGCGTCGGCGGGCGACCTCGCTCTGAGACACTGGGCGCGATGACCGCGATGACTCAGAACCCGATGCGCGCCCGCGCCGAGATCGACCTGGCCGCCCTGCGGGCCAACGTGCGGGCTCTGCGTGCCCGTGCGCCGCATGCCCGGCTGATGGCCGTCGTGAAGTCGGACGCGTACGGCCACGGCGCGGCGCGCTGCGCCCGGGCCGCCCTGGAGGCCGGGGCGACCTGGCTGGGGACCGCGACCCCCGAAGAGGCGCTGGCGTTGCGCGCCGAAGGGTTCGACGGCCCGATGATGTGCTGGCTGTGGACGCCCGGAGGGCCCTGGGGTGCGGCGGTCGAGGCCGGCGTCGACGTGTCGGTGAGCGGGATGTGGGCGCTGCGCGAGGTCGTCGAGGCGGCGCGCGCGGCCGGCCGGCCGGCCAGGGTGCAGCTCAAGGCCGACACCGGGCTCGGGCGCAACGGATGCCAGCCCGCGGACTGGCCGGAGCTGGTACGGGAGGCCCTGGACGCGAAGGGGCTGGTCACCGTGACCGGGCTCTGGTCGCACTTCGCGTGCGCGGACGAGCCCGGGCACCCCTCGATCGCACGTCAACTGGCTGTATTCCGGGACATGGTGGCGTACGCCGAGAAGGCCGGTGTCGAACCCGAGGTGCGGCACATCGCCAACTCCCCGGCGACGCTGACCCTGCCGGAGGCGCACTTCGATCTCGTACGGACGGGCATCGCGATGTACGGCGTTTCGCCCAGTCCGCAGCTGGGGACGCCCGCCGACTTCGGGCTGCGGCCCGTGATGACGCTCGCCGCGTCCGTGGCGCTGGTCAAACAGGTCCCGCCGGGCCACGGTGTCAGCTACGGGCACCATTACGTGACCGGTGAGGAGACGAGCCTGGGGCTCATCCCGCTGGGGTACGCGGACGGCGTCCCGCGCCACGCGTCCGGTACCGGCCCGGTGCTGGTCGGCGGGAAGTGGCGCCGGGTGGCGGGGCGGATCGCGATGGACCAGTTCGTGGTGGACCTGGGCGCTGACCCGGTGGAGCCCGGCGCCCGTGCCGTGCTGTTCGGCCCCGGCGACCGGGGCGAGCCGACCGCCGAGGACTGGGCGCAGGCGGCGGACACGATCGCGTACGAGATTGTGACCCGCATCGGTTCGCGGGTACCACGTGTCTATGTGCATGAGGACCCCGAGAGCTAGGAGATCGGCACCGTGAGCGAGATCAGCGCGGCCGAGGCCGCGGCCGCCGCGGCCGGCAACTGGCGCCGGGCGGGTGTGGCCGGAGCGGCAGTAGGCGTGGTGGCGGCCGGCGCGGCCGCGGGCGTGGCCATAGAGCGGCTGACCGTGGGGCGCGGCATGCGAAAGAAGGCGCGGCTCGCCCTGGACTCGGCCGGGCCGTACGGCGCGCTGCGCGGCATGCCTGGGCGGGCTCCCTCGGACGACGGTACGGAGATCTACTACGAGGTGGACGAGGTCGAGCCGGACGGCGCCGCCTCGGCTCCCCGGCGGCGCCGGCTGTTCGGTCGCAGGACCCCGGCCCCGGTCACCGTGGTGTTCAGCCACGGGTTCTGTCTGAGCCAGGACTCCTGGCACTTCCAGCGGGCGGCCCTGCGCGGTGTGGTGCGTACGGTCCACTGGGACCAGCGCAGCCACGGGCGTTCCGCGCGCGGGGCGGCGCAGGAGCGCGGGGTCGCGGTCGACATCGAGCAGCTGGGGCGGGACCTGAAGGCCGTCGTTGACGCTGCGGCGCCCGAGGGGCCGCTGGTGCTGGTGGGGCACTCGATGGGCGGCATGACGATGATGGCGCTGGCCGACCAGTTCCCCGAGCTGATCCGCGAGCGCGTGGTCGGCGCGGTGTTCGTCGGTACGTCGTCGGGCAAGCTCGGCGAGGTCAACTTCGGTCTGCCGGTCGCCGGGGTGAACGCCGTGCGCCGGGTGCTGCCGAGGGTGCTGCGGGCCCTGGGGTCGCAGGCGGAGATCGTCGAGCGGGGGCGGCGTGCCACGGCGGATCTCTTCGCCGGGCTCATCAAGCGCTACTCGTTCGGCTCGGTGGAGGTGGACCCGGCCGTTTCCCGGTTCGCCGAGCGGCTGATCGAGGCGACGCCGATCGACGTGGTCGCCGAGTTCTACCCGGCGTTCACCGATCACGACAAGGCGGAGGCGCTGGAGATCTTCGCGGAGGTGCCGGTGCTCGTCCTGGCGGGTGACCACGACCTGGTGACGCCGAGCGAGCACAGCGAGGGCATCGCGGGCATGCTGCCGGACGCCGAGCTGGTGATCGTCCCGGACGCCGGGCACCTGGTGATGCTGGAGCATCCCGAGCTGGTCAACGACCGGCTCGCCGACCTGCTGGCCCGCGTGGGCGCCGTACCGGCAGCCGCTAACCTCGGGAAGCATGGAAGCACCGCACAGCCCGGCGGCTGATGTCACCTCGGCCGTCCTTGTCGTTCACTCGCCCGACCTGATGCAGGCGCTGGGGCGGCGGATCGCCGCCGTGCTGCGCCCCGGCGATCTCGTGATGCTGACCGGGGAGCTCGGCGCCGGCAAGACGACGCTGACGCGCGGCCTCGGCGAGGGGCTCGGGGTGCGCGGCGCCGTGACGTCGCCGACGTTCGTCATCGCCCGCGTCCACCCGTCGCTGACCGGTGGTCCCGCGCTGGTGCATGTGGACGCGTACCGGCTGGGGGGCGGGCTCGACGAGATGGAGGACCTCGACCTCGACGTGTCGTTGCCGGACTCCGTGGTGGTGGTCGAGTGGGGCGACGGCAAGGTCGAGGAGCTGTCCGACGACCGGCTGCATGTGATCATCCACCGTGCCGTGGGCGAGACCGACGACGACGTGCGGGAGGTGACGCTACGGGGGACCGGGGCGCGCTGGGCCGGGGCGGACCTGGCCGCGCTGGGGGCCTGAGAGCCGTACTTTCCGACAAGACGTCGGCAAGATGTTGCGCCGGTGAGCTCGGGCGTGGTCACATGGTACCGAGGGCTGGTTAGGTTTACCTAACTATGCCTGCCCCCGGAGCCCAGGAGGCATCCATGCCGGCAACAGAGCGCGAAGCGACCCAGCCCGTGACCATGCGCGATCTGCTGGCCTCGTGTGCGGCGGCGTCGGCGGTCTCCACACCACCGGGCCGGGCGCAGGAGCGGGCCGAGGCGGCCGTCGAGGATCGCGCGCACCAGCGCGAGGGTCTCTAGTGCCGCGACCGGCAAGCTTTGCCCCGTCGCACCGTCCAGCACGCACGCTCGCCGCGTTGGCCAAAAGCCCTGGTAGCTCCTTCCCCAAGCGCTCAACTTCGTTCGATCAGGGGAGACCCCATCCAAGGACTTCCGGCCGCCTTGCGATCGCACGCACTGGACGACGCTCCTTATGGGGCAAACAATGCCGGTCGCGGCACTAGCGGACGACGACTACCTGCGCGCGGACCGTCGCGAAGCGCCACATCGCGTTGCCGTCGGCGCGCGCCATGCGGACGCCGCCGGTCTTCGCCTTCGGGTCCGGTTGCGGCATCGAGCCGTCGACCGCCGCGCTGAATCCGATCGACACGTCGTCGACGTTCGCGAACCGCACGACGTGCTCGATCCGCACACCGTCCGATCCGGTGATGCTTCCCGAGCGCGACGTCACCGCGTAGGTGCCCGGCTGCGGGCTGACCGTGCTCGGCATGACCGCGAACGTGCGGGTGGGCCTGCCCTGCTCGTCCACCAGCCACACCCGCCGGCCGCCCAGAGCGTAGACGACCCGCGTGCCCTTGCCGGACTTGGCGGGCAGTGCGAGCGGGTCCCGCTGCTTGTCCGCCGCCTCGGGCCGGGCCGCCGCCTGGGTGGAGGGGTACGTACCTGGCCGGGCGAGCTGCGCGGGGGAGGGGGCGTTCGACGCCGCCTGGTGGGCGAGGAGGCCGATCGCCGCCAGCGCCCCGGCGGTGAGCCCGGCCACGATTGTCGAGCTTCTCCTTGCCACCCTGCTCCACCCCTTTGCGTGCGCGGATTGTGCGGTTCTGTCGCATTCGTGGCGACGGTAGCAGCGGGGGCGGGGCGCCATGCTCGTCCCGCGCGGGCCGTAGGCTGTTTGCGTGCTCCTGCTCGCCGTTGATACCGCCACCCCCGCCGTCACCGTCGCCCTCCACGACGGTCAGCGCGTCGTCGCCGAGGCCGGTGAGGTCGACGCGCGCCGGCACGGGGAGCTGCTGCTGCCCGCCGTCGACCGGCTCCTGACCGGGGCCGGCCTGAAACTCGACGCCGTGACCGGTGTCGTCGTGGGCGTCGGCCCGGGCCCGTACACCGGACTGCGCGTCGGTCTCGCGACGGCGGAGACCTTCGGTCTCGTCCTGGGGGTGCCGGTACACGGGCTGTGCACGCTGGACGGTCTCGCGTACGCCTCCGGGCTGACCGGCCCGTTCGCCGTGGCCACCGACGCGCGCCGCAAGGAGGTCTACTGGGCGCGGTACGACGACGCCCGCACCCGGGTCTCGGAGCCCGCGGTCGACCGGCCCGACGAGGTGGCCGGGCAGCTGGCCGGGCTTCCCGTGGTCGGCGCAGGCGCGCTGCTCTACCCCGGCGCCTTCCCGGACGCCCGCGCCCCCGAGCACCAGTCGGCGGGCGCGCTGGCGGCGCTGGCCGCCGAGAAGCTCGCGGCGGGGGAGTCCTTCCTGGCCCCGCTGCCGCTGTATCTGCGCAGGCCCGACGCGCAGGTGCCGAAGAACTACAAGGTGGTCACCCCGAAGTGACCGCCGTGCTGCGCGAGATGCGCTGGTGGGACATCGACGCGGTGCTGACGCTGGAGCGGCAGCTGTTCCCCGACGACGCCTGGTCGCCCGGCATGTTCTGGTCGGAGCTCGCCCACGCGCGCGGACCGGGGGCGACCCGCCGCTATGTGGTGGCCGAGGAGGACGGCAGGCTCGTCGGGTACGCCGGACTGGCCGCGGTGGCCGGGCTCGGCGACGTACAGACCATCGCTGTCGAGCAGCCGCAGTGGGGCACCGGGCTCGGGGCGCGGCTGCTCACCGACCTGCTGGCGCACGCGACGGCGTTCGAGTGCGCCGAGGTGCTGCTCGAAGTGCGGGTCGACAACACGCGCGCGCAGAAGCTGTACGAACGCTTCGGCTTCGAGCCGATCGGCTTCCGGCGCGGCTACTACCAGCCCGGCAACATCGACGCGCTCGTGATGCGACTGACGACCGACCCGGAAAACCCCGGCACACCCGTACCAGAAACCGAGATTCACCATGGCTGACGAACCGCTCGTCCTCGGCATCGAGACCTCCTGCGACGAGACGGGCGTCGGCATCGTGCGCGGTACGACGCTGCTCGCCGACTCGATCGCCTCCAGCGTCGACGAGCACGCCCGCTTCGGCGGCGTCGTCCCTGAGGTCGCCTCACGGGCGCACCTGGAGGCGATGGTTCCGACGATCGAGCGCGCGCTGAAGGAGGCCGGGGTCGCCGCCTCGGACCTGGACGGCATCGCCGTGACGGCCGGCCCTGGGCTCGCCGGGGCGCTGCTGGTGGGTGTGTCGGCGGCGAAGGCGTATGCGTACGCGCTCGGCAAGCCGCTGTACGGCGTGAACCACCTGGCCTCGCACATCTGCGTCGACCAGCTGGAGCACGGGCCGCTGCCCGAACCCACCATGGCCCTGCTGGTCAGCGGCGGGCACTCGTCGCTGCTGCTCGCCCCCGACATCACCAGCGACGTACGGCCGATGGGCGCGACCATCGACGACGCCGCGGGCGAGGCCTTCGACAAGATCGCCCGGGTGTTGAACCTGGGTTTCCCCGGCGGTCCCGTCATCGACCGGCTCGCGAAGGAGGGCGACCCGAAGGCGATCGCGTTCCCGCGCGGCCTGACCGGGCCGCGCGACGCGGCGTACGACTTCTCCTTCTCCGGGCTCAAGACGTCGGTGGCGCGCTGGATCGAGGCCAGGCGCAGCGCGGGCGAGGAGGTGCCGGTGCGCGATGTCGCGGCTTCGTTCCAGGAGGCCGTCGTGGACGTGCTGACGCGCAAGGCCGTGCGGGCGTGCAAGGACGAGGGCGTCGACCACCTGATGATCGGCGGCGGCGTCGCCGCCAACTCGCGGCTGCGGGCGCTCGCGCAGGAGCGGTGCGAGCGGGCCGGCATCCAGCTGCGCGTGCCGCGCCCGGGGCTGTGCACGGACAACGGGGCGATGGTGGCGGCGCTCGGCGCGGAGATGGTGGCGCGCGGGCGGGCGGCGTCGGACTGGGACCTGTCGGCGGACTCCTCGCTGCCGGTGACGGAACCTCATGTGCCGGGGCACTCGCACGATCACGATCACGATCACGATCATGTGCACGAGACCAGTAAGGACAACCTCTACTCATGACCGTCGCACTGATGTGGGAGGCCCGCGCCGCCGACGGGTGGGGCGCCGAGCTGCTGGAGTGGGCGCGGGCGCAGGCCGGGGTGCTGGCGGCCGAACCGGTGCGGCGGGAGATCTTCCGGGCGCCGCAGGACCGGGTGCTCGTACTGACGTGGTGGGAGGCGGCGTACGACGCGGACCTGCCGGAGCTGCCGGAACCCGAGGAGCACCTGATCGCGCGGGCGGTCCACCGCTGGCGCTTCGAGTCGGTCGAGGTCGGCCCCGGCGGTTCCTAGGGAACCCTGCGGGCGCATGGCTTTCGGCCGATGGGCAACACGGGCCTCGTGGAGACGACAGGGCATCACGTCACCCTCGCCGGGGGCAAGTTCGTGGCCTTCACCGGTGTGCTCTGGCAGGACATCGTGCTCGGGCGCCACGCCCCGCCACACCCGTACCGAATCGGCCAATTGACGGCATTTCCGACCACCGCCCCGAGTAGGCGGGACCGGGCCCGGGAAGACCGCACTGCACGGCATCGACCCGTGTGCCGCAGTGACGAGGCCTGGAGGACGAGATGACCCCCGTCGGTACGAGCGGAGCCCACGCGGGGCCCGACGTGGGCGAGCGCCCGCGCGGTCTGCGGCTGCCCGGGATCGTGCTGGGGGTGGGCCTCGGCGGTTTCGCCGACGGCATCGCCCTGCACCAGCTGCTCCAGTGGCACCACATGCTGACCAGTACCGATCACGACCGGATCGGGGTGAAGTACTACCCGGCCGACACCGTCTCCGGGCTGGAGATGAACACGGTCTGGGACGGCGTGTTCCACACGGTCTGCTGGCTGGCCGTCCTGGCGGGCCTCGGCATCCTCTACTCCCGCGTGACCCACCACAGGCGCCGGGTGTGGACCTCGCGGGTGCTGTGGGGCTGGATCCTGGTCGGCTGGGGGCTGTTCAACCTGGTCGAGGGGGTCCTGGACCACCACATCATGGGCATTCACCACGTCTACGCGGGACCGCAGCAGCTCTGGTGGGACCTGGGCTTCCTCCTGCTCGGCGCCGCACTCGTCGCCGTCGGCCTGCTGCTCCAGCGGGGCGGACGCCCCTTCGACCCCCAGGGTGACACCTCCCGGCGACCCGCCCCGCGCGGCGCATGACGGAGCACCCGGAGCACCACCCCGACGACGGCACCCCCGTCGGTGTCCTGCTGCCCGCGGCCGCACTCGCCGTGACGGGCGCCTGTTACCTGCTGCTCGCCGCCCGTGCGCGTCGCCGCAACCCCCGGGCCGGCTGGAGCTGGTGGCGTACGGGCTTCTTCCTGGCCGGGATCGCTCTCCTCGCCCTCGCGCTGCTGCCGCCCGTGGCCCCGTACGCGCACGGCGACTTCCGCGGGCACATGCTCCAGCACTTGCTGATCGGCATGTACGCGCCGCTCGCCCTGGTGCTCGGCGCGCCGGTCACCCTCCTGCTGCGCACCCTTCCCGCCCGCCGCGCCCGAAGGTTCTCGCGCGCCCTGCGGAGCCGGCCGCTGCGCCCGCTCGCCCATCCCGTCACCGCGCTGGCGCTGAGCGTCGGCAGCCTCGGCGTCCTCTACCTCACGCCGCTCTACGACGCCCTGGCCGCCCAGCCGGGTGCGCACTGGCCGCTGCACGCGCACTTCCTGCTCTCGGGCTGTCTGTTCGCCTGGGCCGTCGCCGGGCCCGACCCCGCGCCGGCCCGGCCGGGTGTGGTGCCCCGGCTGGTCGTCCTCGGTGTCGCGATCGCCGCGCACGCCACGATCTCGCAGCTCATGTACGGCGGATTCCTCATCGACGTAACGGCACCCGTGGCCGAGGTCCAGGGCGGCGCGGAGATCATGTACTACGGCGGTGACATCGCCGAACTCCTGCTCGCCGTCGCCCTGGTCGCCACCTGGCGCCCCGCCGCCGCGGCCCGCGGGCCGCGCCGGCCCGCCGCTACGGCTGCCGCGCCGGCTGTCCCAGCAGCATCGTCGGGGCGCCCGCGACACGGGTGAGGAAGACCGTCGCCGACGCCCGGCCGGAGAGCTTCATGCGGCGGCGCAGCTCCTCCGGCTCCACCGCCGACCCCCGCTTCTTCACCGTCAGGACCCCGACCCCCCGCTCGCGCAGCAGCGCCTTCAGCCGCTTGAGGCTGAACGGCAGGACGTCGCTGATCTCGTACGCAGTCGCGTACGGCGTCGGGCGCAGCTCGTCCGCCGTGACGTACGCGATCGTCTCGTCGATCAGCCGCCCGCCCACCTGCTGCGCCACTTCGGCCACCAGGTGCGAGCGGATGACGGCGCCGTCCGGCTCGTAGAGGTAGCGGCCCACCGGGCCGGGCTCCGGATCCGGCAGGCCGGTGCCGAGGACGGTGTGCGGGCCGGGCAGCAGGGTGGCGCGGACGGCACCGGGCGTCGTACCGAACCACAGCACCGCCTCCTTCACGTCGCCGCCGTCCGAGATCCACTCGGCCTCCGCGTCGTCGGGGACCGCCTCGTGCGGGACGCCAGGCGCGATCTTGAGGGCGGCGTGAGCGGACGTACGGGCGGCCTCGATCGCCCAGGACAGCGGCGGCGAGTACGCCTCCGGGTCGAAGATCCGGCCCCGGCCGCCGCGCCGGGCCGGGTCGACGAACACCGCGTCGTAGGGGGACGTGTCGACGTCCGAGACGTCGGCGCACCGGACCTCGATCAGAGCGGACAGGCCGAGCGCGGCGGCGTTCGCGCGGGCCGTCTCCGCGGTGAGCGGGTCGCGGTCGACGGCCAGGACGGAGATCCCGGCGCGGGCCAGCGCGATCGCGTCGCCCCCGATGCCGCAGCACAGGTCGGCCACACTCCGTACGCCCAGCGCCGCGAAGCGCTCGCCGCGGTACGCCGCCACCGAGGTCCGGGTGGCCTGCTCGACGCCGTGGGGCGTGAAGAACATCCGGTACGCGTCCTCGGCGCCGAACTTCGCCACCGCCCGCTGCCGCAGCCTGGCCTGCCCGAGCGCCGCCGAGACCAGGGCCGCCGGATGGTCACGGCGCAGCCGGGTCGCGGTGGCCAGCTCGTCGGCGGGGTCGTGGTCGCGGAGCGCGGTCAGCAGGGCGAGGCCGTCGTCGGTGCGCAGGGCGGCGAAGGACGCCAGGGCGTCGGGGGATGCCGGGGCGTCGGGGGCGTCAGCGTCGGGGGCGTCAGGGGCGTCTAGACCGTTCACCCGGTCAATTGTGGGCCAGGCGAGGGACCGGGAGCGCACGGTCGCGGTGTCTGCCCGGCGCAGGCGCCGGGCGCTGACAGGATCCAGCGCCATGCAACTAGTACGACAAAAGGAAGAAATGATTCGGGGGAGGGGGCGGCCTGTACGTGTGGTGCTGGCCGTGCTTCTCGCCGCCGCGATCGGGTCCGGCTGCGCCGCCGAGGGCACCGGCCCGCCGGGGCGCGACGGGCAGGCCGCCCCGCCCGCGCCCGCCCCCGGCCAGCCGCAGGAGTACCAGGCCGGTCCGGCCCGTTCCCTGGCGGTGTACGCGGAGCGGCTCCGGAGCGCACAGACCGCGCGCGTCGCCGCCGCCAAGCGGTGGGGGCTGGTGCAGACACCGCTCGTCGCGCCCGCGCCGCCGAAGGTGAAGCCGAAGATCACCACCCGCAAGGGCTTCGAGGCCGGCCCCGGGCTGCCGCCGGTCTTCACCACCGTGCCCGTCAAGGAACGGGTCGTCTTCCTGACGATGGACGACGGCGCGGAGAAGGACCCGGCGCTGCTGCGGATGATGACCGAGCTGGGCATCCCCTACAGCGCGTTCCTCAGCGACTACGTGGTCCGCGACAACTACGCCTACTTCGAGAGCATGCAGGCGCGCGGCGTCGCGCTGCACAACCACACCCTCAACCACCGCTACATGCCCGGCCTTTCCTACACCCGGCAGAAGCGCGAGATCTGCGGCATGCAGGACATCATCGAGAAGCGGTACGGCAAACGCCCCCGGCTCTTCCGGCCGCCGTACGGCAACTACAACGCCGACACCCTGCGCGCCGCCCAGTCGTGCGGTGTGACGGCCGTGCCACTGTGGGCGTCCGAGGCGTTCCCGGACCGCATGGAGTGGCGGGAGTGGGACCGCGACCTGCATCCCGGCGACATCATCCTCACCCATTTCCGCGGGCGCGGGGACTGGACGGGATCCATGCCGGACATGATCCGGCGGGTCATGAAGACGATCACCGGCAAGGGGTACGCCGTGGCCAAGCTGGAGGACTATCTGTGAGGCGTGCGCACCGGCTGCTGGCCGGGCTGCTGGCGGCCGGCGCGGTGGGGCTGACCGGGTGCGCGCAGTCCGTGGAACCGATCGAGCGGCTGGGGCGCAAGGCGGTACGCAGTGTGGCCCCGGCGGGCGGCCTCCCGAGCGCGCCCGCAGTGCCCGGCGCTCCCGGCGCGCCCGCAGTGCCCGGCGCTCCCCGTGTGACGGCCCCCGCCCCCGGTGTGACGGCCCCCGCACCGGCCCCCGCCCCCGCCGGGGCGTACGCGCGCTGGGGCCTGGCCGCGCCGCCCCTTCCGGCGCCGGCGCCTCCCGTACGTAAACCCGCGCGGGGTCTCGTCGTGGACCGCGTACCGACCCGCGACAAGGTCGTCTTCCTCACCTTCGACGACGGGGCCGAGCGCGACCCCGCCTTCGTGCGCATGGTCGACGAACTGAAGCTGCCGATCAGCATGTTCCTCACCGACAGCCTCGCCTCGCCCGGCTACGACCACTTCGACCGGCTGCGCCGGGCCGCCGGCGGCCGCAGCGCGGTGCAGAACCACACCGTCAGCCACGCCTACCTGCCCAGCCTCCCTTACGCCGGCCAGCGCGCCCAGATCTGCGGCCAGCAGGACCGCCTGGAGGCCCGCTTCGGCGCCCGGCCCCGGCTCTTCCGGCCGCCGTACGGTGCGTACGACAACCAGACGCTGCGGGCCGCGGGGGACTGCGAGGCCGACGCGGTGGTGCTGTGGGGCGCCACGATGCGGATCGACGGCCTGCGGTACGTCGAGGGCGACCGGCTGCGCCCCGGCGACATCGTGCGGGCGCACTTTCGCGGACCCCGGGAGCCGGCGGGGGAGACGATCACCGAGATGACGTCGCGCCTGCTGCGCCGCGTCCAGGAGCAGGGCTTCGCGGTCGCGCGGCTGGACGACTACCTCTGAGGTGCCGAACGTCTTGGCCGTACGCCACCCGTTCGGCCGCGCAGAATTGGCACTCCGCTTGACCGAGTGCTAACCGCGTCATAGTGTCGGCGTTGGCACTCTCCACTGGTGAGTGCCAACAGTGCGACTGGCAGGTCCGGCTCCCGCGACGACGGATCCACCTGGCGCCACCCCAACATCAGTTAACCCCGTGAGATCTCCGAAGGGGGAGACCGGACCGTGACGACCACCAGCTCCAAGGTTGCCATCAAGCCGCTCGAGGACCGCATTGTGGTCCAGCCGCTCGACGCCGAGCAGACCACGGCCTCTGGCCTGGTCATTCCGGACACCGCCAAGGAGAAGCCCCAGGAGGGCGTCGTCCTGGCCGTGGGCCCGGGCCGCTTCGAGAACGGTGAGCGCCTGCCGCTCGACGTATCCGTCGGCAATGTCGTGCTCTACAGCAAGTACGGCGGCACCGAGGTGAAGTACAGCGGCGAGGAGTACCTCGTCCTCTCGGCTCGCGACGTGCTCGCGATCATCGAGAAGTAGTTCGCCCGAAGTTTGTATTGATCTGCGCCCCTGGCCCCCTGCGATTGCCGGGCGGCCCGGGGCGCATTTCGTTTGAGAGGACAGAGAAGCTCCATGGCGAAGATTCTGAAGTTCGACGAGGACGCCCGTCGCGCCCTCGAGCGCGGCGTCAACAAGCTTGCCGACACGGTCAAGGTGACGATCGGCCCCAAGGGCCGCAACGTCGTCATCGACAAGAAGTTCGGTGCCCCCACCATCACCAACGACGGCGTCACGATCGCGCGTGAGGTCGAGCTCGACGACCCGTACGAGAACCTGGGCGCGCAGCTGGTGAAGGAGGTGGCGACCAAGACCAACGACATCGCGGGTGACGGCACCACCACCGCCACCGTGCTGGCCCAGGCGCTGGTCCGCGAGGGTCTGCGCAACGTCGCCGCGGGCGCCTCCCCGGCCGCCCTGAAGAAGGGCATCGACGCCGCGGTCAAGGCTGTCTCCGAGGAGCTCCTCGCGACGGCCCGCCCGATCGAAGACAAGTCCGACATCGCCGCCGTGGCCGGGCTCTCCGCCCAGGACCCGCAGGTCGGCGAGCTCATCGCCGAGGCGATGGACAAGGTCGGCAAGGACGGTGTCATCACCGTCGAGGAGTCCAACACCTTCGGCCTGGAGCTGGAATTCACCGAGGGCATGGCCTTCGACAAGGGCTACCTGTCGCCGTACATGGTGACCGACCAGGAGCGTATGGAGGCCGTCCTCGACGACCCGTACATCCTGATCCACCAGGGCAAGATCGGCTCGATCCAGGACATGCTCCCCCTCCTGGAGAAGGTCATCCAGGCGGGTGGCTCCAAGCCGCTGCTGATCATCGCCGAGGACGTCGAGGGCGAGGCCCTGTCGACCCTGGTCGTCAACAAGATCCGTGGCACGTTCAACGCGGTGGCCGTCAAGGCCCCCGGCTTCGGTGACCGCCGCAAGGCCATGCTCGGCGACATCGCCACCCTCACGGGTGCGACCGTCATCGCCGAGGAGGTCGGCCTCAAGCTCGACCAGGCCGGTCTTGACGTGCTGGGCTCCGCCCGCCGCGTGACCGTCACCAAGGACGACACCACCATCGTCGACGGCGGCGGCGACTCCGCCGAGGTCGTCGGCCGCGTCAACCAGATCAAGGCCGAGATCGAGTCCACGGACTCCGACTGGGACCGCGAGAAGCTCCAGGAGCGCCTCGCGAAGCTGGCTGGCGGCGTGTGCGTGATCAAGGTCGGCGCCGCCACCGAGGTGGAGCTGAAGGAGAAGAAGCACCGTCTGGAGGACGCTATCTCCGCGACCCGCGCCGCGGTCGAGGAGGGCATCGTCTCCGGTGGTGGCTCCGCTCTGGTGCACGCCGCCAAGGTCCTTGAGGGCAACCTCGGCAAGACCGGCGACGAGGCCACGGGTGTCGCGGTCGTGCGCCGCGCCGTCGTCGAGCCGCTGCGCTGGATCGCCGAGAACGCCGGCCTGGAGGGCTACGTCATCACCGCCAAGGTGAGCGAGCTCGACAAGGGTCACGGCTTCAACGCCGCGACGGGCGAGTACGGCGACCTGGTCAAGGCCGGCGTCCTGGACCCGGTCAAGGTCACCCGCTCCGCGCTGGAGAACGCCGCGTCCATCGCGTCGCTGCTGCTCACGACCGAGACCCTGGTCGTCGAGAAGCCGGCCGATGACGAGGCGGCCGCCGGTCACGGCGGCCACGGCCACTCCCACTGACGCTTCGTCACGTCAGTACGTACGATGCCCGGCGCCCCCTCGGGGGTGCCGGGCATCGGCGTTTCAGCGGCCCTGTGCGCGCTCGTGCTCACGTGCTCTCGTGCTCTCGTGCTCTCGTGGGCTCGCGCGCTCGTGTGCTCAGGCCGAGTGGTGCAGGGCCGTCGGATGGACCGGATCCGCGAAGGGCAGCCCTGCGGCGTACCGCTCCAGCTCGTCCAGGCACTGATCCGCCATGCGGTGCAGCTCGTCGCCGAGGGAGCCCGCGATGTGCGGCGTCAGGAGGACGTTCGGCAGCTCGTACAGCGGCGAGTCCAGGGGCGGGATCTCGGGGTCCGTCACATCGAGTACGGCGTTCAGGCGGCCGGAGACGAGCTCCGGCAGCAGCGCGCTCTCGTCGACGAGGGAGCCCCGGGCGGTGTTGACCAGGGTCGCCCCGGCAGGCATCGCGGCCAGCTGGCGGGCGCCGATCAGGTGGTGGGTCGCGGGGAGCTGCGGGGCGTGCACCGACACGACCGAGCTCCGCGCGCACAGCTCGTCCAGGGACGCGAGCCCGACGCCGAGCGCGGCCGCTTCCGGCGCCGTGACGTAGGGGTCGTACAGCAGGACGTCCAGGTCGAAGGGGCCGAGCAGGCCGATGACCCGGCGGCCGATGCGGGAGGCGCCGATAATGCCCACGGTACGCCGGTGGTTGCCGGCGCCGTGGAGTTCGCTGTGCCAGTCGTGGTCGGTGCGCAGGGCGCGGTAGCGGGCGGCGGTGTGCAGGACGCGTTTACCGGCGAAGAGAATCGCGGCGAGCGTGTACTCCGCCACCGGCAGGGCGTTGGCCGCGGCGGCCGAGGTCACCGCGATTCCGCGGTCCCAGCAGGCCTGCGTGATGTGGTGCTTGACGGAGCCCGCCGCGTGCACGACCGCGCGCAGGTGAGGGGCGGCGTCGAGGACGTCGGCGGTGAGGGGGGTGGCGCCCCAGCAGGTGAACAGCACCTCGGCCTCGGCCAGGGCCGCTGCCACGGGCGGCCCGGGGGCGGTGAGGTCGTGTGCGACCAGGTAGGGGTCGGTGCGGGCGAGTTCGGCGAGGCGGGCGCGGTGGCGGCCGGTGAGCAGACGATCGGCGACGCCCGGCGCCATGGCGAGGAGGAGCGCGGGGCGGCGCGCGCGGCGATTGTCAGTGGTGTGGTGCATGGGGGAACGCATGGAGAACTCGGCACCCTCTTGGGTCACTTGACGCCTCCGGCGGTGCGGCCGTCCTTCCGGTGCCGCTGGAGGGAGACGGCCGGGTCACCCAGCGCCGCGACGTCCGCCGCCCCGGCCGTGCGGACGGCCAGGGCGGTCGCGGCGCCGACTACGACATGGGACGTTCTGTTCCAACTGCGGCTCACGGCAGGGCTCCTGAACAGGCGGCGACGTTGCGTTGGCCGTGATCCTTGAACCAGCCATGACCGAAGTCAAGAGCGAAATCGCCGAACTGGGCGAACGGCCCGCCGTCCCGCTGCGTCTGGACCCGGACGGCCAGGAGGACCGACAGCGCCGCTACTGAGGCCCGTACTTGCGGCCCGTCCTGGACGTGAGCCCGCCGAGCAGGCCGCGTGGCGCGAGCTTCACCGCGCCCATCAGCACCTTGTACCGCGGGTCCGGAACCGACAGCGTCTTCCCCCGCGCCAGGTCACCCATGGCCGCCGCCACCAGCTTGTCCGCGTCCAGCCACATCCACCCCGGGATGTTGTCCGTCCCCATCCCGGCCCGCTCGTGGAACTCCGTCCGTACGAACCCGGGGCACAGCGCCATCAGCCGCACCCCGCTGCCCGCGAGGTCCCGCGCCGCGCCCTGCGTGAACTGCACGACCCACGCCTTGGAGGCGCCGTACGTCCCACGCGGTACGAACGCCGCGACCGACGCCACGTTCACGACGCCGCCGCGCCCCCGCTCCTTCATGCCCGCGGTGGCCGCCGCCGTGAGCCGCAGAACGGCCTCGCAGTGCACCTTCAGCATCGTCAGCTCGTCGGCCATGGACACCTCCAGGAAGCGCCCCTTGTTGCCGAACCCGGCGTTGTTCACCAGCAGGTCCACCGGGTGTCTGACGTCCCCGAGCCGCGCCTCCACGGCCGCGATGCCCACCTCCTGGGACAGATCGGCCGTCAGCACCTCCGCCTCGATGCCGTGCAGGTCGTGGAGTTCCGTCGCCTGCTCGTGCAGCCGCTTGGTGTCGCGCGCCACCAGCACCAGGTTGTGCCCGTCTGTGGCGAGGCGCCGCGCGAAGGCGGCGCCGATGCCTGCTGTCGCTCCAGTAATCAGTGCAGTCGTCATATGCGGCACGTTAGTGCCCCGCGTGGACCGCCCCGCCGTCAGGCTTCCCGGCCCGTTGCTCCTTTCTCGACTCCTTCTCGACTCCTTGTCGACGACCAGCCCCCTCGTCCTCTCCACCCCCCGGCGTCCCAAAGCCGCTTCGCGCAAATCGCCGTTCAGCCCAAGCCTCGCTTATGCTTCAAGGGTGATCGAAGCCCGTCATCTCCGTGTCCTGCGCGCCGTGGCCGCCACCGGTTCGTTCTCCGCCGCCGCACGCGAACTCGGCTGCACCCAGCCCGCCGTCAGCCAGCAGATGAAGGCCCTGGAACTGTCGGCCGGCACACCGCTGCTCATCCGTACCGGCCGCGAAATGCGCCTCACCCAGGCCGGCGAGGCCCTGGTCCGGCACGCCGTGGGCATCCTCTCCGGGCTCACCGCCGCCGAGGAGGAGATCGCCGCCATCGCCGGACTGCGCGCCGGGCGGGTGCGCCTGGTGTCCTTTCCCAGCGGCAGCTCCACCCTGGTGCCCACAGCGCTGGCCGCCCTGCGCGCCGCCCACCCCGGCACCCGGGTGTCGCTGGTCGACGCCGAGCCCCCGCGCTCGGTCGAGATGCTGCGCGAGGGCGACTGCGACGTGGCCCTGGCCTTCCGCTACGGCCCCGGCGGCAGCACCGAGGACTGGAGCGATCTCGTCGTACGCCCGCTGCTCAGTGACCGCCTGGTCGCCCTGGTCCCCGAGAGCCACCGGCTCGCCGGGGCGGGGCAGGTCGGCATCGGGGAACTGGCCGACGAGCCGTGGATCGCGGGCTGCCCGCGCTGCCGGAGGCAACTGGTCGAGGTGTGCGAGAGTGCGGGCTTCGCGCCCCGGATCGATTTCGCGACCGACGACTACCCGGCCGTGATCGGCCTGGTCGGGGCCGGCCTCGGGGTCGCGGTCCTGCCTGGCCTGGCCATGGAGTCCGTACGTCCGAAGGGTGCGTGCACCGTGCCGCTGGAGCCCGCGGTGCGGCGCGAGATCGTGGCCCTGACGCTGCCCGACCTGGCTCAGGTCCCGGCGGTGGCGGCCACGCTCGACCAGCTCGCACTGGCCGCCGCGCGCTGAGCCGCAGGAGCGGGGGGAGTGAGGCGGCGGGGGAGCGGGGCGGCGGGGGGAGCGGCGTGGGAGGCGGGAGTCGTGGGAGCCGACGGGGCTGCCTGAATGCAGAAACGTTTCCTTTCAGGGGGCCGGTGGGGCCGGGGGCCCCGACGAGGCCGAGATGAGGCGGTTGCGCGCGCGGCCCATCAGCTCTTCGCGCTCGTCCTCTGTCAGCCCGCCCCACACTCCGTAGGGCTCACGCACCGCAAGCGCGTGAGCCGCGCACTCCGCGCGTACCGGGCACCTCATGCAGACCTCCTTAGCCGAGTTCTCGCGCGCGCTCCGTGCCGCGCCCCGCTCACCCTCCGGGTGGAAGAAGAGCGAGCTGTCCACCCCGCGGCAGGCTGCGAGGAGCTGCCAGTCCCACAGATCGGCGTTGGGTCCGGGAAGGCGGGAGAAATCTGCCATTGCTTGTCCCCTTGCATCGATTGCATCGAGAGTGGCGACTGGACCGTGAGGCGGCATCCACTTGTGTAAGTAGATGTAAATATGACTCATTGCGAATCTAGCCACAGACACCAGCAAAACGGAAGAAAAGCCGCTAAATGGGGCATAGCTTTACCTACCTGACATGGCACCCTGGGATGCGCTTCTCTGCAACCGGACGCTTACATAGAGTGCCGAACCCATCGCGCGGACCCGTAACTCTTTCGAGTGACCGTCGTTGAGAGTGCGAGGCGGTTGAAGGAATAAGCGATCGGGCATCTGTCCGAGAGCGTCAATCGCACAGGTGACGAAATATGTACCAGCCTGGAGGCTCAAGGTGACGCGCATCAGCTGCGGAGGGCGGCCATGACATCCGTCCTCGTCTGCGACGACTCCCCGCTTGCCCGAGAGGCGCTCCGCCGCGCGGTCGCGACCGTGCCCGGCGTCGAGCGTGTGACGACAGCGGCCAACGGTGAGGAAGTCCTCCGCCGCTGGGGCGCCGACCGCTCGGACCTGATTCTGATGGACGTACGCATGCCCGGACTGGGCGGCGTCGAGACCGTGCGCAGGCTGCTCTCGGCCGATCCGGGCGCCCGGATCATCATGCTCACGGTCGCCGAGGACCTCGACGGCGTCGCGCTCGCGGTCGCCGCCGGCGCCCGCGGCTACCTGCACAAGGACGCCTCGCGCGCCGAGCTGCGGGCGACCGTGACCCAGGCGCTCGCCGACCCGACCTGGCGGCTCGCCCCGCGCCGGCTCAGGTCGGCGGAGATGGGTGCGGCGCCGACGCTCACTGCGCGTGAGATCCAGGTGCTGGAGGGCATGAGTCACGGCCGCTCCAACGCGGAGATCGGCCGTGAGCTGTTCCTCTCCGAGGACACGGTCAAGACCCATGCCCGGCGGCTCTTCAAGAAGCTCGGCGCCTCGGACCGGGCGCACGCGGTCGCGCTCGGATTCCGCTGGGGCCTGGTCCGATAGGAGCTGTCCGGTGCTCCGCCGTGCGGGTGCCACACACCCCGTCCGCCGCCGGGCGGACGGGGTGACGCACGCCTGTGCCGCGTTCCGCCGCCGATGCCGCATCCTTGAGGGGTGGAGTTCCTCAGGGAGGATTCGGTCGAGCGGGAGGGGAGGGCTCAGGAGATGACCTCCGGCGTACCTGCCCGCAACGCTTCGGTGCACAACTACGGACGGAGCGGCGCGGACGATTCCGGGCCGAGGCTCGACGGCTCGACGGGGCCGGGGCGGGACGACGAGACGACGCTGATCGGTGCCCTCGTCCGCCGTGCGGTCGATGGGGACACGCAGGCCACCCACGACCTGCTCGCCCGAGTGCACCCGCTGGCCCTGCGCTACTGCCGCACCCGGCTGAGCCGGCTCCCCGGTGACGCCCGCCACTTCGTGGAGGACCTCGCACAGGAAGTCTGCGTCGCCGTCCTGATGGCGCTGCCCCGCTACAAGGACACCGGCAGGCCCTTCGAAGCCTTCGTCTTCGCCATCGCCGCCCACAAGGTCGCCGACCTCCAGCGCGCCGCCATGCGCTACCCCGGCTCGACCGCCGTGCCGTCCGACGAGATGCCCGAGCGGCCCGACGACTCACTCGGCCCCGAGGAGCGCGCCCTGCTCAGCAGCGACGCCGAGTGGGCCAAGAAACTTCTGGCCAATCTTCCGCAGGCCCAGCGCGAGCTGCTGGTGCTCCGGGTCGCCGTCGGACTCACCGCCGAGGAGACCGGGCAGATGCTCGGCATGTCCCCCGGCGCGGTCCGGGTCGCGCAGCATCGCGCGCTCAGCCGGCTGCGCGCCCTCGCCGGGCAGTGACCCGGCCGCGGACAGCCCCGGGCGCGGGCCGAGCCGTGTGAACGTATGAACGTACGAACCCAGCCGGTGATCTTGCTCGTGGAATTTGACACCTCGGGTTCCCGTTAGCATGGACATCCGCGCCGAGCAAGACCATTTGGGAAGGTGTCATGACTGCCAACGTCGATGGAGTGCCCGAGAAGTTCGCGATGCTCGGGCTGACCTACGACGACGTGCTGCTGCTTCCCGGCGCGTCGGACATGGCCCCCGATCAGATCGACACCTCCTCGTACATCTCGAGGAACGTCCGGGTGAACGTACCCCTGCTGTCCGCCGCGATGGACAAGGTCACCGAGGCGCGCATGGCCATCGCCATGGCCCGCCAGGGCGGCGTCGGCGTGCTGCACCGCAACCTCTCGATCGCCGGCCAGGCCAACCAGGTCGACCTCGTCAAACGCTCCGAGTCCGGCATGGTCACCGACCCGATCACCGTGCGCCCGGACACCACGCTGGGCGAGGCCGACGAGCTGTGCGCCAAGTTCCGCATCAGCGGCGTGCCGGTGACCGACCAGGCGGGCAAGCTGCTCGGCATCGTCACCAACCGCGACATGGCCTTCGAGACGGACCGCGCCCGCCAGGTGCGCGAGATCATGACACCGATGCCGCTGGTCACGGGCAAGGTCGGTATCTCCCGCGTCGACGCGGTCGAGCTGCTGCGCCGCCACAAGATCGAGAAGCTTCCGCTGGTCGACGACGCGGGCATGATCAAGGGCCTCATCACGGTCAAGGACTTCGTCAAGGCCGAGAAGTACCCGAACGCGGCAAAGGACGCCGAGGGCCGGCTGCTCGTCGGCGCCGCAGTGGGCGTCGCCGGTGACGCGTACGAGCGCGCCCAGGCACTCATCGAGGCGGGCGTCGACTTCATCGTCGTCGACACCGCCCACGGTCACTCGAGGCTCGTCGGCGACATGGTCTCCAAGATCAAGTCGAACGCCGCCGGAGTCGACGTCATCGGCGGCAACGTCGCCACCCGCGACGGCGCCCAGGCGCTCATCGACGCCGGCTGCGACGGCATCAAGGTCGGCGTCGGCCCCGGCTCCATCTGCACCACCCGGGTCGTCGCCGGCATCGGCGTCCCGCAGGTCACCGCGATCTACGAGGCGTCGCTCGCCGCGAAGGCGGCCGGCGTGCCGGTCATCGGCGACGGCGGCCTCCAGTACAGCGGCGACATCGCGAAGGCACTCGTCGCTGGCGCGGACACCGTGATGCTCGGCTCGCTGCTCGCGGGCTGCGAGGAGTCGCCGGGCGAGCTGCTGTTCATCAACGGCAAGCAGTTCAAGTCGTACCGCGGCATGGGCTCGCTGGGCGCCATGCAGTCCCGCGGCCAGGCCAAGTCGTACTCCAAGGACCGGTACTTCCAGGAGGGTGTCGGCGCCGACGACAAGCTCGTGCCCGAGGGCATTGAGGGACAGGTGCCCTACCGCGGCCCGTTGTCCGCCGTCGTGCACCAGCTCGCCGGCGGTCTGCGCCAGTCGATGTTCTACGTCGGCGGACGCACCATCGCGGAGCTTCAGCAGAACGGCCGGTTCGTCCGGATCACCTCGGCGGGCCTCAAGGAGAGCCACCCGCACGACATCCAGATGACGGTCGAGGCGCCGAACTACAGCAGGAAGTAACAGCGGGAATAACAGACACATCGCGCGCAGGGGCGGCCCCGGACCTTTCCCGGAGCCGCCCCTGCGCCGTGTGTCGGGGATACTGGCACGGCACACCAAGAGGGAAAGGCCACACACGTGACTGAGATCGAGATCGGGCGCGGCAAGCGCGGCCGCAGGGCGTACGCGTTCGACGACATCGCCATCGTGCCGAGCCGGCGCACCCGGGACCCGAAGGAGGTCTCGATCGCCTGGCAGATCGACGCCTATCGTTTCGAGCTGCCCTTCCTGGCCGCTCCGATGGACTCCGTCGTCTCGCCGCAGACCGCCATCCGTATCGGCGAGCTGGGCGGCCTGGGCGTACTGAACCTCGAAGGCCTGTGGACGCGGTACGAGGACCCGGAGCCGCTGCTCCAGGAGATCGCCGAACTCGACAACGACGCCGCCACCCGCCGCCTCCAGGAGATCTACGCCGCCCCCATCCAGGCGGACCTGATCGGGCAGCGCATCAAGGAGGTGCGCGACTCGGGTGTCGTCACCGCCGCCGCGCTGTCGCCGCAGCGTACGGCCGAGTTCTCCAAGGCCGTCGTGGACGCCGGTGTCGACATCTTCGTGATCCGCGGTACGACCGTCTCCGCCGAGCACGTGTCGGGCGCCGCCGAACCGCTGAACCTCAAGCAGTTCATCTACGAGCTCGATGTGCCCGTCATCGTCGGCGGCTGCGCCACGTACACCGCCGCGCTGCACCTGATGCGTACGGGCGCGGCCGGTGTCCTCGTCGGCTTCGGCGGCGGCGCCGCGCACACCACGCGCAACGTGCTGGGCATCCAGGTCCCGATGGCGACCGCGGTCGCCGATGTGGCCGCCGCCCGCCGCGACTACATGGACGAGTCCGGCGGCCGGTACGTGCACGTCATCGCGGACGGCGGCGTGGGCTGGTCCGGCGACATCCCGAAGGCCGTCGCCTGCGGCGCGGACGCCGTGATGATGGGCTCCCCGCTTGCGCGCGCGACGGACGCGCCGGGCCGTGGACACCACTGGGGCATGGAGGCCGTCCACGAGGACGTGCCGCGCGGAAAGCGGATGGACCTGGGCGCGGTCGGCACGACGGAGGAAATCCTCCTCGGCCCGTCGCACACCCCGGACGGCTCGATGAACCTCTTCGGCGCCCTGCGCCGCTCGATGGCGACGACGGGCTACAGCGAGCTGAAGGAGTTCCAGCGCGTCGAGGTTACGGTCTCCCCGTCCGAGCACAAGCGCTGACCGCCACTCCTGCTGCTGGCCGCCTCTGGTCGCCTCCGGGCGCTCAGAGGCGGTGCGTGGCGCCCGTCGGGGATGCGCCCCGGGTGTCGAGGAGCAACTGGGCCTTGACCGCGAGGGCCTGGAGGTCGTACGTGCGGTGGTTCTGCAGCAGGACCGTCAGGTCGGCGTTGGCGGCCGCCTCGTAGAGCGAGTCGACGCGCGGCACCGGCGCGTCGCGCACCCGCCAGGCGGGGACGTGCGGGTCGTGGTAGCCGACCTGGGCGCCCAGGTCCATCAGCCGGCCGGCGATCTCCTCGGCGGGGGAGCCCTGCTGGTCGGCCAGGTCCGGCTTGTACGTGACACCGAGGAGCAGGACGCGGGCGCCCCGGGCCGATTTGCCGTGCTCGTTGAGGAGCGTGGCGCAGCGCTGGATGACGTACTGCGGCATGCGCCCGTTGATCTCCTGGGCCAGGCCGACCATACGCAGCGGATGCCCCGGGGTGCGGCCGCTGTGCGGGACGTGGGCGGGGTCGACGGGTACGCCGTGGCCGCCGACCCCCGGGCCTGGCCGGAACGCCTGGAAGCCGAACGGTTTGGTCTCGGCGCAGCGGATGACGTCCCAGAGGTCGACACCGAGGTCGTGGCAGAGCACGGCCATCTCGTTGACCAGTGCGATGTTCACATGGCGGTAGTTGGTTTCGAGTACGCCGACGGTCTCGGCCTCGCGTGGTCCGCGGGCCCGGACCACCTTGTCGGTGAGGCGCGCGTAGAACGCGGCGGCCGACTCGGTGCAGGCGGGGGTGAGGCCGCCGATGACCTGCGGGGTGTGGGCGTAATCGTGGCCCCGGCTGCCGGGGTCCACCCGGCTGGGGGAGTAGGCGAGGTGGAAGTCGCGGCCGGCCCGAAGGCCGGAGCCCTCTTCGAGGATGGGGCGCAGGAATTCTTCGGTGGTGCCGGGGTACGCGGCGGATTCGAGCAGCACCGTGGTGTGCGGGCGCAGTTGCGCGGCCAGGGCCCTGGCCGCGTCGCCGACGCCGCTCAGGTCGAGCGTACGGTCGGCGCCGAGCGGGGTGGGGGCACAGATGACCGCAGTACGGACCCGGCCCAGTTCGGCGGGGGCGGTGGCGGTGCGGAAGCCTCGGGCAAGCATGCGGCGCAGGTCGGCGGCGGTGAGCGAGCCGTCACCGCCGGGGACGCGCCCGGCGCCGAGGTCCGCCAGGCGGCGCGGGTCGGGGTCGTGGCCGATGGTGGTGATGCCGGCGGCGACGGCGGCCTGGGCGAGGGGCAGGCCCAGGTGACCGAGTCCGATGACGGCGAGATCTGCGGGCATGGCGGTGGGCCGTCCTTCCCAATAGCCGGAGGGGAAGCAGAGCGCAAGCCCTGTGGACAGTTCGGGCGAGCACAATGTCAGACTAAGCGTAAATATGACCGTTGTGCGGCATTGGGCGAGGCTGTGACGCGGGAGTGTTGTCCACAGGCGGTGGCTGAAGTCGGGGCGCGCGGACACAATCGTGGGGGTGGGCTTGTGATCCCCGGGTCCAGATCCGCCTGAGAACCACCCGATGTACGTGAGACGCCCGATGCACCTGAGACGCCCGATGCACCTGAGAACCACCCGATCCACCCGATCCACAACGGGAGGCAGCAGTGAGGACAGCGACACTGGGACCCGCCGAGCGCGCCGAGGCGCTCGCGGCGATGGCCGAGCGTGAACTGGACGTGCTCGTCGTGGGCGCCGGAGTGGTCGGTGCGGGGACGGCCCTCGACGCCGTCACGCGCGGGCTCGCGACCGGGCTGGTGGAGGCGAGGGACTGGGCCTCGGGCACGTCGAGCCGGTCGAGCAAGCTGATCCACGGCGGACTGCGCTACCTGGAGATGCTCGACTTCGCGCTCGTACGGGAGGCGCTGAAGGAGCGTGGGCTGCTGCTGGAGCGGCTGGCGCCGCATCTGGTGAAGCCGGTGCCGTTCCTCTACCCGCTCCAGCACAAGGGGTGGGAGCGTTTCTACGCCGGATCCGGTGTGGCGCTCTACGACGCGATGTCGGTGTCCTCCGGGCACGGGCGCGGCCTGCCCCTGCACCGCCACCTCACCCGCAAGCGGGCCCTGCGCATCGCGCCCGCGCTGAAGAAGGACGCGCTGGTCGGCGCGTTGCAGTACTACGACGCCCAGGTGGACGACGCCCGGCACGTGACGGAGCTGGTGCGTACGGCCTCGCAGTACGGCGCCCACGTCGCCAACCGGGCCAGGGTGATCGGCTTCCTGCGCGAGGGCGAGCGGGTCGTGGGGGCGCGGGTACGGGATATCGAGGGCGGCGGGGAGTACGAGGTACGCGCCAAGCAGGTCGTCAACGCCACCGGGGTGTGGACGGACGACACGCAGGGGCTGATCGCCGAGCGCGGCCAGTTCCATGTGCGGGCGTCCAAGGGCATCCATCTGGTGGTGCCCAAGGACCGCATCCATTCGAGTACGGGCCTGATCCTGCGCACCGAGAAGTCCGTGCTGTTCGTCATTCCCTGGGGACGGCACTGGATCGTCGGCACGACCGACACCGACTGGGACCTGGACAAGGCCCATCCGGCGGCGTCCAGCGCGGACATCGACTACCTGCTGGAGCATGTGAACTCGGTGCTGGCGGTGCCGTTGACGCGCGACGACGTGCAGGGCGTGTACGCCGGCCTGCGGCCGCTGCTGGCCGGGGAGTCCGACGCCACCAGCAAGCTCTCCCGCGAGCACACGGTGGCGCATCCGGTGCCGGGGCTCGTCGTTGTGGCCGGCGGCAAGTACACGACGTACCGCGTGATGGCGAAGGACGCCGTGGACGAGGCGGTGCACGGGCTCGACCAGCGGGTGGCCGAGTGCGTCACGGAGGACGTGCCGCTCGCCGGGGCCGTGGGATACCGGGCGCTGTGGAACGCGCGGGCCCGGATCGCCGCACGCACGGGACTTCATGTGGCGCGTATCGAACACCTGTTGAACCGGTACGGCGCGCTGTCCGAGGAAGTCCTCGACCTGATCGCCGAAGACGCGTCCCTGGGGGAGCCGCTGGGCGCCGCCGACGACTACCTGCGGGCCGAGGTGGTGTACGCCGCCTCGCACGAGGGGGCGCGCCACCTCGACGACGTACTCACGCGGCGTACGCGCATCTCCATCGAGACCTTCGACCGGGGAGCGCACAGCGCGCGGGAGTGCGCGGAACTGATGGCCCCGGTGCTCGGCTGGGGCAAGGACCAGATCGAGAGGGAGGTCGAGCACTACAAGAAGCGGGTTGAGGCCGAACGGGAGTCACAGCGCCAGCCCGACGACCTGACGGCCGACGCGGCCCGGCTGGGGGCGCCGGACATCGCGCCGCCGCAGTGACTGCGCACGGGGACTTCGAACTCCTTTCTACCGCTCGCAGGTTGGGAGAAGTCCCTCCCGCACTGCTGTGACCTGGGCGGGGTCCATTTTGTCCGTGGTGTGGAAAGGGGGTGGTGACCCGGGAGGCCGGATGGTCGTGCGGTGAGGGACAATGATGGCTCTGCCAGGGCGGGTTACTGCATCACCCTGGAACGCAGCCATCGCGGGTCGCGGGCGAAGATCAGGGATCGCAGAGGGGACGCATGTCGGAGGCGGAGCAGTCCAAGGACACCGAGGGACGTCTTCTCGCTGGGCGGTACCGGCTCGGAGAGGTGCTCGGTCGGGGTGGCATGGGCACGGTCTGGCGGGCCGTCGACGAGACGCTCGGCCGCACCGTGGCCGTGAAGGAACTGCGCTTTCCCACCAGCATCGACGACGAGGAGAAGCGCCGGCTCATCACGCGGACCCTGCGTGAGGCGAAGGCGATTGCCCGGATCCGCAACAACGGGGCCGTGACGGTCTACGACGTCGTGGACGAGGACGACCGCCCGTGGATCGTCATGGAGCTCGTCGAGGGCAAGTCGCTCGCCGACGCCCTGCGCGAGGACGGGCTGCTGGCGCCGCGCCGCGCCGCGGAGGTCGGGCTCGCGATCCTGGACGTGCTGCGCTCCGCGCACCGCGAGGGCATCCTGCACCGCGATGTGAAGCCGTCCAACGTCCTGATCGCCGAGGACGGCCGGGTCGTGCTGACCGACTTCGGCATCGCCCAGGTCGAGGGCGACCCGTCGATCACCTCGACCGGCATGCTCGTGGGCGCACCCTCCTACATCTCGCCCGAGCGGGCGCGCGGTCACAAGCCGGGACCCGCCGCCGACCTGTGGTCGCTGGGCGGCCTGCTGTACGCGTCGGTGGAGGGCATCCCCCCGTACGACAAGGGCTCGGCGATCGCGACGCTGACGGCGGTGATGACCGAGCCGCTCGACCCGCCCAAGAACGCGGGCCCCCTGGAAGAGGTCATCTACGGTCTGCTGGCGAAGGACCCGGACCAGCGGCTGGACGAGGCGGGGGCGCGCGCGCTTCTCAACGAAGTCGTCAACCTGCCCGACGAGCCTGCCGAGCCCGAGCCGTCGCCGCAGGCGACGCGGGTGGTGCCGATTCCGCCGGCGCCCGGCGAGGACGCCGGGACGGCCGCGAGCGGCGGCGGGTCCGAGCCGGGGCCGACCGCGGGCGAGCGGGCGCGGGGCGCGCTGAAATCCGTACGCAACGCGACGGTGGCCGCGCAGGTGGCCAGGCAGCAGCAGACGCAGCGGTCGGCGGACGGGACCGCCGGTCCGGCGGGTCCGGCGGGAACCAGGCCGCCGGAGCGGGCTTCGCTCACCGACGTCGTACCGCGCCGCACGCTGGTGATCGTGGCGGTCGTCGCCGCGCTCGCCGTGCTGGGCACGGTGCTCGCCATCGCGCTGGGCGGCGGGGACGAGGGCACGCGGGGCAAGGACGGCCCGTCGGCTTCGAGTGGGGCGACGGCCGGCGGCGACGGCAAGAACGCCGGTCAGGGCGCCGACAAGGACGCGAAGAAGCCGGAGTCGCCGGGGACTTCGCCGGACGACGGCGCGTCCCCCGGCGCGGGCGGCAAGGGCGGCGAGCCTTCCGGCGATCCCGGCGACGACGACTCGTCGTCCGACGACGTCTCCGACGGCGGGGGCGGCAAGGGCGGCGACGACCTCAAGACCACCGAGTACCGGGACGAACAGGGCTTCTCCATAGGCCTTCCCGAGGGCTGGAAGTTCGAGAAGACCGGCAGCGCGGGCGCACGTTTCTCCGGGCCGGACGACCAGCGGCTGCTGGTGGGCTGGACGGCGTCACCCAAGGACAACCCGGTGGCCGACTGGATCAGCCAGGAGACCTTCATGCGGCGTGACGGCTACAAGCGCGTCAAGATAGCGGCGGTCGACTACCGCGGCTGGCCCGCCGCGGACTGGGAGTTCACGTTCAACGAGGACGGCCAGGGTTTCCGTTCCGTCGACCGCGGCTTCGTCGTCAACGCGAAACTCGGCTACGGAATCCTGTACACCGCGCGCGCGGAGAACTGGTCCGACGCCAAGCCGACACTGGACTCCTTCTTCAAGACGTTCAAGCCGCGTTCGTCCTGAACCCCACGGGACCCCACGGGCGCGCACCCGGCGGCGCGCGCCCGTGGGGTGTTCGCCACGTTCGCCCCCGGGGACCCGCCGCGGGCACGTATCGTGAGAGTGACGGGACAGTACGCAGCCGCAAGCTGTCGCCGAATGACCGGAATTGACGTTTCGGTTCGGTCTCCGGGACCGGCCGGAACACAGCGCGCTCCGGGGAGGCGTCGTGGACGATTACGCGGGACGGGTGCTCGCCGACCGCTATCGCCTTCCCCTGCCTCCTTCCGACGCGTACGAACTGGTCGAGACGCGGGCCTTTGACACGTACAGCGGTCAGGAAGTCCTGGTACGGCAGGTGCCGTTACCCGAGGTCGTGGACGCCGAGTTCCTGGACGGTGAAGGCGGCAGGGCCGGCGGGCGTGCGACGCGGCGGCCGGCCGACCCCGCCGTGCGGCGGGCCGTCGAGGCGGCGCAGGCGGCGGCGCAGATCCCCGACCATCCGAGGCTCGACCAGGTCTTCGACGTGTTCGCCGAAGGCGGCTCGCTGTGGATAGTGAGCGAACTGGTGGCGGCGCGGCCCCTGGCGGCGCTCCTCGCCGAGCGGCCCCTGACCCCCTACCGGGCCGCCGAGATCGGCTCCGACGTGCTGACCGCCCTGCGCGTGCTGCACGCGCACGGCTGGACCCATCGGAACATCACCGTGCGCACGGTGCTCGTCTGCGACGACGGCCGCATCGTCCTGACCGGGCTCGCGGCCGGAGCCGCCGAAGAGGCACTCTGCGGGTACGCCCCCGTGCCGGCCCCGGCCGAGCCGGCGGGGGCCGAGGCGGAGGCGGGCGAGGCTCAGGCAGACGGCGGATGGGACGCCGACTGGGACGGCGCAGCCCGGTACGGCGCTGACGCTCTGCCCGGACAGCGCGGGGGCTCGCCCGCGGCGGACGCCGCGCATCGGGCGTACGGAGCACCGGTCCCGGGTGGTTCGCAGGGCTCCCCGGAGGGCGGAGGCGCCGGTGGCCGGCCGCAGGGCGCGCTGCCGGCGGGTGGCGCGAACGCCGCCGCCGAGGTGCGTGCCGCGCGCGCCGGAGCCATCGCGGCGTACCGTGCGGGCGCCCGCGCGGCGGCCCGGGCCGGCGCGGAGGGACCCGGCGGCGCAGGTCCGCTTCCGGGGCAGCGCCTCGCACCGCGCCCGTCGTCCGGCGGCCCGCGCGCGATCAGCCCGTACATCGACGTGGACGCCGACGCCGACGCCGACCCGGACACCGGCGTCGATTCCGGCACCGCACCCCCCGACTCCTGGCACGGCGCCGTGCAGCGGGCCGGCGCCGGCGACGCGATGCGTGCCGACGGCCTGCGCCGCGGCCAGGACCACGGCACCCGCCCGTACGCCGGAACTCAGCCACACCCCCAGCAACAGGCGGCGCGCCTGCCACAGCAGCACCCGCAGCAACAGGCTGCCCAGGACACCGGCCCCGCCCGCAGCTGGGACGAGGTGGTGGCCGGGGGGCAGGTGCCCGCTTACCGCGGCCCCGCCACGCCGCTCGCCGCCGAGCGCGCCCGGCAGGCGCGGATCGCTCTCGTCGGCCCTGTCACCGAGCGCTGGGCCCCGGAGCAGGCCGGATCCGTTCACGGCAACTGGCAACTGGCGCCCCCGATCGGCCCTTCGACCGACCTCTGGGCCCTGGGCGCGCTCCTCTTCCGTACGGTGCAGGGCCACGCGCCCTACCCCGAGCAGAGCGCCATAGAGCTGGTGCAGCTCGTCTGCGCCGAGCCCCCCGCCTTCGCGGAGGAATGCGGACCGCTGCGGCCCGTCGTCGAGTCGCTGCTGCGCCAGGACCCCACCGAGCGGCCCGACTTCGAGGAGTTGCGCGGCTGGCTCCGGTCCCTGGTGCGCTCCGCGCCCGAGCCGGACGCCGGCGCCGACGTCGTACCGCTGCCGTCCCCGGACGCCACGCGGCTTCCGATCGTTCGCCGCCGGGGCGAGCTGGTCCGCAGGCGCCGCGCTGGACACGCCGACGCACAAGGACGCCACCGGCACAAGAAGGCCAGGGGCAGCGTCAAGCCGGTCCGGGAGCCGCGGCCGCCCCGTGAGCCGCGGATCAAGGAGCCGCGGATCGAGCCGAAGCAGCGAGGCGGCCCCCGCTCCCTCGGACGTACGCTCCTGCTGGTCATCCTCCTCGGCCTGGCCGCCGCGCTCGCCTACGCCCTGGTCGTCATGCCGAAGGCCGGCCAGCAGGGCGGCAGCGAAAGCGACGCGCAGAACGCCGGCGACGGCCGGAGCACCGCCGCCCCCAAGACGCCCCGGCCTTCCAGCGGCAGCGCGTCCGAGCCGCCGTCGACCAAGGACGCTCCGCGCGAGACGCCCGGCTCCCAGCAGCCGCAGACCTCCGTCCCGGCCACCGATGTGGCAAAGGGGTACGAGATCCGCAAGGACCCCGAGGGCTTCCAGGTCGCCGTCGACAAGGACTGGGAGCGTCGGCCCGTCAATGACGCCGGACAGGTGCGTTACCGCGGCGACGGCGTCGAGCTGCTGATCGTGCCCGGCCGGGACTCCGTCGCGGAACAGGGCAGTGATCCGATGGACTACCAGCTGCAGAAGGAGCGCGAGCTGCAGCCCGTCAGGGACTCCACCTGGTCCACCCAGAACGGTCTGCGCCGCATCGACGTCGGCCGGCAGGCCATGGCGGAGGGCCAGTTCACCTGGCAGGACAGCAGCGGGCGCGATGTGTACGTACGCAATCTCGCCATGATCGTCGGCGACCGGTATCACGTGGTCCAGGTGATCGGTCCGGAGTCCGAGCGCGACCGGATCACCGAGATCTACGAACAGGCGACGAAGGCGTACCGGGTGTCGAGCTGAGCAGCGCTTCGGGACAAGCCGCTGATCAGGGGTTATGCGCCAGTGACCACTGGCGTGGTGGAGCAGGGTGGTGCCTGTCCGGTGAAAAGCTGTTACTGGCGGGTACCAAAAGGGTGCTGAGGGGCCTACTCTCGCCCTCATGACGGACTCGCAGGCACCCGCAGCCGCTCCCGGTACACACCTGGGCACGAACCCGCTCGCCGCCACCCCCGCCGCCGCGCGCACCGCGGCCGACGTGGTCACCCCCGAAGTGGTCGCCCAGCTGACGCGCGGTGTGGTCGGCTCCGGCCGTACCGCCAACCACACGCCCTTCACCGGGGAGAAGCTGGCGGATCTGCCCGAGTCCACCCCCGAGGACGTGGCCACGGCCTTCGAGCGGGCCCGCGCCGCCCAGCCCGCCTGGGCGGCCACGCCCGTCCGGCGGCGCGCCGCCGTCCTGCTGCGCTTCCACGACCTGGTGCTGGAGCGCCAGGCCGAGATCCTCGACCTCATCCAGCTGGAGACGGGCAAGGCCCGCCTGCACGCGCACGAAGAGCTCATGGCCGTTGCCGTCAGCGCCCGCCACTACGGGCGCAAGGCCCCTTCCTATCTCGGACCCAAGCGGCACACCGGTGTGATCCCCGTCCTGACGAAGGTCACCGAACTGCGCCAGCCGCGCGGGGTCGTCGGCCAGATCGCCCCCTGGAACTACCCCTTCGAGCTGTCGGTCGGCGACGCGCTGCCCGCGTTCGTCGCCGGCAACGCGGTGGTGATGAAACCCGACACCGAGACCGCGCTGAGCGCCCTGTGGGCCCGTGACCTCCTCATCGAGGCCGGGCTGCCCGCCGAGGTCTTCCAGGTGGTCCTCGGGGAGGGGCCGGTCGTCGGCCCCGAGGTCGTACGGCACGCCGACTTCGTGTCGTTCACCGGCTCCACCCGTACCGGCCGAGAGGTCGCCCAGGGTGCCGCGGCCCGCCTCGTCGGGGTCTCGCTCGAACTCGGCGGCAAGAACGCGATGCTGGTCCTGAAGGACGCCGACGTCGAGAAGGCGGCGGCGGGCGCCGTCCGCGCCTGCTTCTCCTCCGCCGGGCAGCTGTGCATCTCCATCGAACGGCTGTACGTCCACGCCTCGATCGCCGACGACTTCGTGGCGCGGTTCGCCGCCCGCACGAGGGCGATGCGGCTCGGCGCCTCGCTGTCGTACGGCGCCGACATGGGCTCGCTCGTCGGCGAGCGCCAGCTGGAGAACGTACGTCGGCACGTCGAGGAGGCCGTCGCGAAGGGCGCCACGCTCGTCGCGGGCGGCGTCGCCCGCCCCGACATCGGCCCGCTCTTCTTCGAGCCGACCATCCTCGACGGGGTCGAGGCGCCGATGGCGGTGTGCGCCGAGGAGACCTTCGGCCCGGTCGTCTCCATCTACCGGTTCACCGACGAGGACGACGTCGTCGAGCAGGCCAACGCCACGTCGTACGGCCTCAATTCGAGCGTCTGGACCAAGGACGCGAAGCGCGGACACGCCGTGGCCGCCCGGCTGCGCACCGGCACGGTCAACATTAACGAGGGCTTCGCACCCGCGTACGGCAGCGCCCAGGCGCCGATGGGCGGCATGAAGGACTCCGGGCTCGGGCGCAGGCACGGCTCCGAGGGCATCCTGAAGTTCACCGAGGCCCAGACCATCGCCCACCAGCGCCTGGTCCCGATGGCGCCGTCCTTCGGCATGGACGACGAGAAGCACGCGGCGTTCATGAGCGCCAGCCTGAAGGCCCTCAAAATGCTGCGTTTCCGCTGAACCGCGCCCCCTGAACCGCGGCCCCGAACCGCGCCCCCTGAACCGCGACCCCCGAACCGCGACGCCGGCAGATTCTCGACGAGGAGAACCCATGTCACCTGACATGTCACACGACGCGTACGACTACGACGTAATCGTCGTCGGATCCGGCTTCGGCGGCTCGGTGTCCGCGCTGCGCCTGACGGAGAAGGGCTACCGGGTCGGCGTCCTGGAAGCGGGGCGCCGCTTCACGCGCGAGACGCTGCCCAAGACGTCCTGGGACATCAAGAACTACCTGTGGGCGCCCGCGCTCGGCCTCTACGGCATCCAGCGCGTCCACCTGCTCGGCAACGTCATGGTGCTGGCCGGCGCGGGTGTGGGGGGCGGCTCCCTCAACTACGCCAACACGCTGTACGTGCCCCCCGCTCCCTTCTTCCAGGACCAGCAGTGGGCGGGCATCACCGACTGGCAGGACGAACTCACCCCCTACTACGACCAGGCCAAACGCATGCTCGGGGTGCGCCTGAACCCGACCATGACGGCGTCCGACGTCCACCTGAAGGCGGCGGCCGAGGCCATGGGGGTGGGCGGCAGCTTCCACATGGCACCGGTCGGTGTCTTCTACGGCGACGGCAAGGATGCCGACGGCCGTTCAACGGCCCGGCCCGGCGAGGAAGTTCCCGACCCGTACTTCGGGGGCGCGGGCCCGCCCCGCAGGGCGTGCGCCGAATGCGGCGAGTGCATGACCGGCTGCCGGCACGGCGCGAAGAACACCCTCAACGAGAACTACCTCCACCTCGCCGAACAGGCCGGCGCCGTCGTCCACCCCATGACCTCCGTCGTCGGTCTCGCTGAGCACCCCGAAGGCGGCTGCCGCGTCGCCACCGTCCCCACCGACGCCCGCCGCAGGACCGCGCCCCGCGTTCTGCGCGCCCGCCACGTCGTCGTCGCCGCTGGTACGTACGGCACGCAGACTCTGCTGCACGCCATGAAGGACCGCGGCGATCTGCCCCGTGTCTCTGCGCGGCTCGGCGAGCTGACCCGTACCAACTCCGAGGCCCTCGTCGGCTCGCAGACCACCGACCGCCGCTACCGCAAGAAGCACGGCGCGAAGGCCGACTTCACCCGGGGCGTCGCCATCACGTCCTCGATCCACCCCGACGACCACACCCACATCGAGCCGGTGCGGTATGGAAAGGGATCCAACGCGATGGGCGTGATGTCCATCCTCCAGGTGCCGTACGCCGAGAAGTTCCCCCGCGCCCTGGGCTGGCTCGGCAACGTCGTCAGGCACCCGGTGATGACCGCCAGGTCGCTGTCCAACCACCGCTGGTCGGAGAAGACGATCATCGGCCTGGTCATGCAGTCGCTGGACAACTCCCTGACGACGTACCGCAAGCCGAGCGGCATCGGCAAGGGCCTGCTCACCGCCCGCCAGGGCCACGGAGCCCCCAACCCGAAGCAGATTCCCGAGGCGACGCGCGCCGCCTCGGTCCTCGCGGACGAGATCAACGGCTTCCCCGGCAGCAACGTCGGCGAGCTGATGGGCACGCCGCTGACCGCGCACTTCCTCGGCGGCTGCCCGATCGGGGCCTCGCCCGAGCAGGGTGTCATCGACCCGTACCACCGGCTGTACGGGCACCCGGACATCTCGGTGGTCGACGGTTCGGCGGTCTCCGCGAACCTCGGCGTCAACCCGTCGCTGACGATCACCGCGCAGGCGGAGCGGGCCATGTCGTTCTGGCCCAACAAGGGCGAGGACGACCAGCGGCCGGCCCAGGGCACGGCGTACCGGCGGCTCGCCCCGGTCACGCCGAAGTCCCCGGCGGTCCCGGCGGATGCCTTCGGCGCGCTGAACCTGCCGTTCCTGGGGATGCCGGCGGTCCCGTCCAAGAAGTGAACCGGGCAGGCAAAAGGGGCTGCACCCCCCTCCGAGTGCAGCCCCTCTTGCCGGCTCTACCGGTGTGTCACGCAGCGTGTGTCACGCAGCGCGTCACCGGGTCGTTCACGCCGAGGTCAGGCCTCGGAACCTGCCTTGCGGCGGCGTACGACGAACATCGCACCGACGCCGAGCGCGACGGCGGCGCCACCCGCGAGGGCGAACATCGGCATCGCGGACGACGAACCGGTCTCGGCGAGGCTGCCGGTCACCGGGATCTCCTCGGCGCCGCCCTGCGGCTCCTTGGGGCTGGGCGCGGGCTTCTCGACCGGCGGCTCGACCGGCTTGGGCTTGCCCGGCTTCTCGTTGCCGCTGCCCGGCGCGAGGACGCTGAACTCCCAGAAGGCGAGCGACGAGCGGTAGCACTCTTCCTCGGCGTCGAGGTACGCGCCGAAACCGATGGCGAAGCTGTCGCCGGCCGGGGCCTTCGCGTCGACGTTCACGCGCAGCTGGATGTCGACGACATCCTTCGCGCCGAGCTCGGTCTTGCCGATGAACTCTTCGCTCTCGATGGACTTCCAGGTCTTGCTGACCTGGTCGAGGTACTCGACGTCGGCGTGGGCGCTCAGCCAGTCGCTCTCGTTGTCGCTCTCCGAGTAGTTGTCCACGAACGCGATCCAGCGGACCTCGCCGAGCGCCTTGTCGGTGGGGTTCGAGGCGGCCATCGTGAAGTTGTGCCAGCCGCTGCCCGCGACGATCTTGCCGGGCAGGCCGCTGATCTCCATCTTCAGGGCGGAGGCGGCGTCGATCACGTCGCCGTCCTCGTCCATCACCGGCTCGCACGGCTCGAACTCGATGGGGTCGGTCTCGCCGTCCGACGGGTCGGTCTTGCCGTCGGGGTCCGTGTCCGGGGCGGTCTCGCCGTCCGGGTCTTTGTCCGTGTCGGTCTTGCCGCCGGGGCCGGTCGCCGGGTCCGTCTCACCGTCGGGGTCGGTCTCGCCGTCCGGGTCTGTGTCCGTGTCGGTGTTAGCGCCGGGGCCGGTGGCCGGGTCGGTCTCGCCGTCGGGGTCTGTGTCCGTGTCGGTGTTAGCGCCGGGGTCCGTGTCCGGGTCGGTCTCGCCGTCCGGGTCTGTGTCCGTGTCCGCGTCGGTGTTACCGCCGGGGCCGGTCGCCGGGTCCGTCTCGCCGTCCGGGTCGGTCTCCTCGCCCGGGTCCGTCGTGAGGGTGTCGCTGGTGGAGCCCGAGGCGGTCTGAGCCGTGGCGTCGACCTCGGCGTACGCGGCGGGCGCGGCGACCAGCGCGGCCGGGGCTATGACGGCGGTCGCGGCCGCAAGGGCCATAGCGCGGCGAAGCTTCATGTAGACCTCAGAAAGTCTGGCGTGCCGCACGACCTGCGGCACGAGATGTGAGAGCCCGCCGTGGAATGGGGGTGCACGGGTGGCCGTTGTTCGCATGGATGACCTGTGAAGGACGTAAAGGGTTGCCCAGAACCTTATGGGCTTCTCGTGTGATGTGCGTCACGAGGTGGTCCGCTGTTCCTTGCCCGGGCACAGCGAAGGGCCCCGCGGAACGCATGCGCGTCCGCGGGGCCCGGCCGTCGGCTCCGGCGTCAGGGCGGCGCCGGAGCCGGAGGGGCGGCGCCGGGGGGTGCGCCGCTGGTTCGTGGGGTGGGCGGGGGGAGTCAGGGGGAGTCGGAGCGGGCTCCGGCCGATGCCGTGCGGCCGGGGGCACGGCCGGTCGGTTCCGGGCGTCCCCGGAACCGACCGCCTTGGGTGACCGGGCTGCTGTCCCCTGCCGACCGGTCACGTGCGCCGGGACGAGGTCCCACGACGCACCTGCAGTACGCCGCACGCCCCGGCGGAGCCGCGCGTGGTTCTCTTTCCTGCGCGCCCGCGTTCCTGCGCGCCCGCGCCTGGCTGGTGCGGACACCCGGACCAACGAGGTCACGCGGGCCCCGGTCACGCGCCGTACGGGTGAGGACGCGCCCGAACTCAGGTCCGGCGCCGGGCCGGAGGCGGCGCCCGGTCGGCGGCGGCCTCAGATACGGCCCCGGCACAGCTCCAGCATCGTCATCGCCAGCGCCGTCCCCGGCTTCCCGAGCGCGTCCCTGAAGTGGCCGAGCACCTCCATCTCGCGGGACAGGTTCACCCGGCGCCCGCCCGAGGTCATGCGAGCCTCCTGGATGACGGCCGACACGGCCATCCGTTCCTGGATCAAGCCGATGATCCTGTCGTCGAGCGAGTCGATGCGTTCCCGGGCGTTGCCGATCAGACCCGCGGCCTCGTCGGTGCGGGCGCCGGTCCTGTCCGCGCCGGTCCTGCCCGCACCGGTCGTGTCCCCGCCGGTCGTGTCCGTGGTGGTGGCCATGCTCATGTCCGTAACTCCTGCGTCTGTCTGTAGGGGTACGGCTCCCCGGGCGGCCGGGCGGCGACCGGGCCCGGAAACGACAGAGCGCCCCGGGCCTTGTCGGCCCGGGGCGCCTGTGAAGTCGCTTGTCAGTGGCTAAGCAGCTGAACCATCGAACCCACAGCACCGGTCGGACCGGGTGCCATAGGTAAAGAGGAAGCTCAGCTGCTTGTGCACGACCCCAGTATGGTCCGCCGCGCCGCCGGGACGGATGCCGGGTTCGGATGGTGAGACAAGAGGGGAGCGCTGTCCCCGGTAGAATCGACAACACCGACCACCCCTTCACCGCCGGAAGGCCGCCCCGTGCCAGCAGTGCCCCCCGCCGCCCCCGACGCCGTACTCGTTGTCGACTTCGGCGCGCAGTACGCCCAGCTCATCGCCCGCCGTGTCCGTGAGGCCCGGGTCTACAGCGAGATCGTCCCGAGCACCATGCCGGTGGCGGAAATGCTGGCCAAGAACCCCAAGGCGATCATTCTCTCGGGCGGCCCGTCGTCGGTGTACGCCGAGGGTGCGCCGAGCCTCGACCGTGAGATCTTCGAGGCCGGGGTCCCGGTCTTCGGCATGTGCTACGGCTTCCAGCTGATGGCGACGACGCTCGGCGGCACGGTCGACGACAACGGTGCGCGCGAGTACGGGCGTACGGCGCTCACCGTCTCCAAGTCGGGCTCCACGCTCTTCGAGGGCACCCCCGAGGAGCAGTCGGTGTGGATGTCCCACGGCGACGCCTGCTCGGCCGCCCCCGAGGGCTTCACCGTCACCGCGTCCACGGGCGTCGTTCCGGTCGCCGCCTTCGAGAACGACGAGAAGAAGCTGTACGGCGTGCAGTACCACCCCGAGGTGATGCACTCCACGCACGGTCAGCAGGTCCTGGAACACTTCCTCTACCGCGGCGCGGGCATCACGCCCGACTGGACGACGCACAACGTCGTCGAGGAGCAGATCGCCTCGATCCGCGCGCAGGTCGGCACCAAGCGCGCCATCTGCGGTCTGTCCGGCGGCGTGGACTCCGCCGTCGCGGCAGCCCTCGTACAGAAGGCCATCGGTCACCAGCTGACCTGCGTGTACGTCGACCACGGGCTGATGCGCAAGGGCGAGACCGAGCAGGTCGAGAAGGATTTCGTCGCGGCCACCGGCGTACAGCTGAAGGTCGTCGACGCGCAGGACCGCTTCCTGAACGCCCTCGCCGGGGTCTCCGACCCCGAGCAGAAGCGGAAGATCATCGGTCGCGAGTTCATCCGCGTCTTCGAGCAGGCCCAGGCGGAGATCGTCGCGGACGCCGGCGCGGATGGCGAGGATGTCGCGTTCCTCGTGCAGGGCACGCTCTACCCGGACGTCGTCGAGTCCGGCGGCGGCACCGGCACGGCGAACATCAAGTCCCACCACAATGTGGGCGGCCTCCCCGACGACATCGAGTTCCAGCTCGTCGAGCCGCTGCGTCAGCTGTTCAAGGACGAGGTCCGGATGGTCGGCCAGGAGCTGGGCCTCCCCGACGAGATCGTCCACCGCCAGCCCTTCCCCGGCCCCGGCCTCGGCATCCGCATCGTCGGCGAGGTCACCAAGGAGCGCCTGGACCTGCTGCGCGACGCCGACGCGATCGCCCGCGAGGAGCTGACCGCGGCCGGTCTGGACCGCGACATCTGGCAGTGCCCGGTGGTGCTGCTCGCGGACGTACGGTCCGTGGGCGTCCAGGGCGACGGCCGGACGTACGGACACCCCATTGTGCTGCGCCCGGTGTCGTCCGAGGACGCGATGACGGCGGACTGGACGCGGATGCCGTACGACGTACTGGCGAAGATCTCGACCCGCATCACCAACGAGGTGGCGGACGTGAACCGCGTGGTGCTCGACGTGACGAGCAAGCCGCCGGGCACGATCGAGTGGGAGTAGGACCGACCGACCGGTCCAGCCCTGACCGCAGGGTCGACGCCGACGCCGCCGCTCATTCGTTTGGGCGGCGGCGTTGTCGTATCCGCTCGGTACGCTGGCCGCAGGCCCGAGAATCCCGTCCATGGGAGGAACCATGACCGCTGAGCCACTGCCCACCGAGATCTCGTGGCCGGTGCCGCCGCAGGACGGCTACACCGTGGACGACCTGCTGACGCTGCCCGACCTCCCGCCGCACACCGAGCTGATCGACGGGAGCCTGGTTTTCGTGAGCCCGCAGAGGAGTTTCCATACTCTGGCGATGTTCCTGCTGGAGACAGGCTTGCGCGGGGGCGTCCCCAAGGACCTCCGGGTGCGGCGGGAGATGACCGTCGTCGTCGACAAGCGACAGGGCCCCGAGCCCGACGTGACGGTGATCCGCGCCGACGCGGTGACCGACTCGGAGGAGACGCACTACCAGGCCAAGGACGTGCTCCTCGCCGTTGAGGTGGTGTCACCCGACTCCGAGAAGCGCGATCGTGAGCGCAAGCCGCAGATCTACGCCCAGGGCGGCATCGCGCACTTCTGGCGAGTGGAGCGCGGCGACGACGGGCGTCCGGTCGTGTACGTCTACGAACTCGACCCGGCGACCAAGGCCTACGGCCTGGTGGGCATCCATCACAACCAGCTGAAGCTGACGGTCCCCTTCACCCTCGACATCGACCTGACCGGGATCGACGAGCTGTAGGCCGGAAAGGGAACAGGCGGGCACACCACTGTTCACCTGCCTTACCGCGCGGTAACTTCCGCCCCGTGAACGACACTCCCGCGCCTGCGCCCGTACCCGTCGAACGGCTCCACTTCGCGATGCCGCCCACGCACGCGACCGTCGCCGAGGAGCGCCGGTACCGCAAGGAGCGGCTGGCCGGGGCGCTCAGGCTCTTCGGGCGGTACTGGTACGAGGAAGGGGTCTCGGGGCACATCACCGCGCGGGACCTGGAGCACACCGACTGCTACTGGGTGAGGGGCATGACCCAGACAAGCACAAAGGGCGCCAGTTCTTGATCTTTGGTCGTTGGAAGCCCGTGCTTCGCTCGGTGTCGCTGGCCGTGAGGGCTTCTCATATCACCGCGTGCCGATCTTTGTCCTGAGTATGCCGCTTCTGCCCGGGGGCAAGATCCGGTGCGGCGACGATGCCGCGGGTGAGGGCCTAGGCCAAGCCCAGGCCCGTACTTCGCGGGTGAGCCATTCAGGTCAGGCTGATCGGCCGGGGCGCTTCTCCGAACGCGCGCGGTGGCTGAGACTGGGCCGGTGACGGATCGCCTGACGGTGCGGGAGATCGACGATGACGAGGGAGAACGGCATGCTGAAGGCTTTCGCCGACTTGTCCACGCCGCTGGTGGCCGATGCGTGCGTGCGCAGCGACGTGCCGCTGCGCGCCGCACCGCCCGGCATCGGCGCGGTCGTCCCCGGACACCGGATCGCGGGACGCGCGCTGCCGACACGGCACTACGGCAGCGTGGACGTGTTCCTGGAGGCGTTCGGCCGGGCCGAGCAGGGTGACGTACTGGTCATCGACAACGGCGGGCGGTGGGACGAGGCATGTGTCGGCGACCTGGCGGTACTGGAGGCCGAGGCGGCAGGGCTGGCGGGCCTCGTGGTGTGGGGGCTGCACCGCGACACGCCGGAGCTGGCGGAGATCGGTCTTCCGGTGTTCAGCTACGGCAGCTACCCGCCCGGCCCGGTGCGGCTGGACGAGCGAGAGCCGGAGGCGCTGGCCACTGCGCAGTTCGGGCCGCACCTGGTGAGCGCCGATGACATTGTCTTCGGCGACGACGACGGCGTGTTGTTCGTCGCCGCCGAGCGTGCCGAGGAGGTGCTCGCGACGGCGCACCAGATCTGGCAGACCGAGCGGGAACAGGCCCGCAAGATCCGGGCAGGTGAGACGTTGCGCCAGCAGACGGCCTTCGACGACTACCTGGCGCGGCTCGCTGCCGATCCGTCGTACACCTTCCGGCGGCATCTTCGGCGTATCGGCGGGGCCATCGAGGAGTAGATGAGTCCCTGCCCCGCAGGACCCTGGCCCCGTACTTTCGGGTCAGCCGGTTCGCGACCAGCATCTCGATCACCTGGCCGTGCGTCAGGTGCGCGATCTCGCGCCCCGGACACAGCTCGTCGACGATCCCGGCCACGTCCAGCCGTCGCAGAAACTCGGCCGCGACAGGCAGAGCGCCCAGACGCTTCTCCACCACGGAACTGACCACGCACTCCATGCGTGGACGTTGAAACCGTGGCCGCGGGGACCGGGAAGTCATCGACAGACCCATTCAACGCTCCAGCCCCGGACCGGACACCATCCAGACGCCCGATCCATCCGAATCAGCCACCCGCGAAGTACGGGCCTAGCGACGCGGGGACTTCGACCGGCGAGTCGGATGGCTCACCTGGGGACAGGCGGGCGGGCGGGTGCACTGGTGAGGAGACATGGCGGCGTCCTCCTCTCGGTGGGCCTGCGCCGGATCCACCGCCCGCCGACGACACGGGCCCCGGCTCGCTCGTGTCACGCACCGGCGACCAGGTCCGGGGGCACATCATGGATCACGGACTATCACCAGAGCGGTCGGCGGCATCGGTCCCTGCGGGGGCGAGGCTGAGCCGGGGAAGGGGAGCGCCTACGTGAGCGAGCGACCCATCGGCGACTACGCCGTACTCTCGGACTGTCGGTCAGCGGCGCTGGTGAGTGGCGGCGGGTCGGTGGACTGGCTGTGCTTCCCGCGCTTCGACGACCCGGCGGTCTTCGCGCGGCTGCTGGACCAGGAGGCGGGCCACTGGTCGATCCGCCCCAGCGGGCCGGCCGAGGTGAGCCGCCGTTACCTGCCGCAGACCCTGGTCCTGGAGACGACCTTCCGTACGCCCAGCGGGACGGCGGTGCTGCTCGACGCGCTGGCGCTGGGCAAACGCGAGCGCGGCCACGCGATGGGGAAATCCTCCCCGGGATCCGTACTGCGACAGATCACCTGCACAGACGGACAGCTGGACATCGCCATCGAATACGCCCCGCGCCCGGAGTTCGGTCTGATCCGACCGGTCATGACGCCAGTGCACGGCGGTCTCATGGCGCGCGGGGGGACTCACGCCCTGATGCTGTCCACCGACGTCACCTTGCGGGTGGCGGGATCCACGGCCCACGGCGAGGTCACCCTTCGGGCCGGGGATCGCCTCGACCTCGCGCTGAGCGCGACGCCGGCGTGGGAGCCGGATCCCAAGCCCTGGCCCAGCCGCCGCGTCCACCGTCGGCTGGGCGACACCGGCGCGGGCTGGCGTTCCTGGTCCACCCTCCACGGCGCTTACACCGGCCCCTGGCAGGAACAGGTCCGCCACAGCGGGCGCGTACTGCGCGCCTTGACCTACGTGCCGACCGGAGCCATCGTCGCCGCGGCCACCACCTCCCTGCCCGAGAGCATCGGCGGCACCCGCAACTGGGACTACCGCTACACCTGGGTACGCGACGCCAGCCTCACCCTGCAGGCCCTCGCCACCGCCACCTGCAAACACGAGAAGAACAACTTCTTCGCCTTCCTCGCCCAGGCCGCCGCGACCCAGTTGGAACGGGGCGTCGACCTCCAGGTCATGTACGGCATCGGCGGAGAGCGAGACCTGAGCGAACGCGTGCTGCCGCACCTGACCGGCTGGCGCGGCAGCGCCCCGGTGCGAGTGGGCAACGACGCCTGGCGCCAGCGCCAGCTCGACGTCTACGGCGAGCTCCTGGACGCGGCCCACCAGACCCTGCCGCACGACGTGCCGCTCGACCCGCCCGTCCGGTCCTTCCTGCGCCAGTGCGCCGAAGCAGCCGCCCACCGCTGGACCGACCCCGACCAGGGCATCTGGGAGGGACGCGGACCGAGCCGCCACTTCCTGCACTCCAAACTCATGTGCTGGGCCGCCCTTGACCGCGCCATCGACCTCGCCCCCGCCCTGGCGGCCCAGGACCGTGTCACCGACTGGAAGCGCATCCGCGAACAGATCCGCGACGGCATCGAGAACCAGGGCTGGAACCAGCAAGCTGGAGCGTTCACCCAGTCGTTCGGCAGCGACCGGCTCGACGCCTCCGCGCTGATCCTGCCCCTGATCGGCTTCCTGCCCGGCGACGACTCCCGTGTGCGCTCCACCGTCGAGGCGATCGCCCGGCACCTGACCGATCCCCGCGGCCTGGTACGGCGCTACCTCCAGGACGACATCGACCAGGAAGAGGGCACCTTCCTGCTGTGCACGTTCTGGCTCGCCCAGGCCCTCGCCCTGACCGGCCAGGCCCCACGTGCCCGCCAGGTCTTCGAAGACGCCCTCGCCTACGCCAACGACGTCGGGCTCCTCCCCGAAGAAGTCGACACCCGAACCGGCGAAGCCCTCGGAAACTTCCCCCAGGCCTTCAGCCACATCGGACTCATCAACGCAGCCCACGCCATCCGCAACGCCGAAGCAGCCAGTGAGCGGGCGTAGGTGAGGTCGGGCCCAGGTTCACGCCGATCGACGAGGCCAACACGCAACTCACGGCTCAGCTGCTGCCCCGCTTGATCGCCGGCCGCACCCGCGGCCCGCTGTTGCTCACCGGTCGCAGGGCCCCGGCCGGGACGGCGACGCTGGACGTGTGCCCGGGGCCGGGCCGGGCCCGGCTCTCCTACCGCCGAGCCGAGAAGATCTTCGAGGAGAACACCCGGCTGCTGGCCAGCCCGCTCGCCTCCCCGGAGGGCATCGAGGACCTGGACGGCTGGACCCTGCACCGGCTCCGGCACAGCGCGCTACGCATGATGCCGAGGGTGGCACCTCCACCCCGATGCTGCTCGCGCGTTCCCGGCACGCCGCAACCACCAGCCGCTGTGGCGCCGGATCAGCCGCGCCGAGCCGGAGCTGCTCGCGTAGGGGTGCCGGCGGGGCAGGTATGGCTCGCCCGGCCCGCCTGCCCTGTGCGCCGCGGCCCGTTCTTCATACGGCACAATTTCCTTGTACCGGAGGGAAGTTCCCTTCACCGGTTTCGAGAGGGCGGCATCTTCCGTGGCTGTGCACGAGGCAAGTCAGAGCACGCACGGTGGCGGTGACGGGAGCTGTACCTGCGGTCAGTGCCCGCACGGCGCCCGCGAGGGGCACCGCCGCGCGGTCGCCGCCTTCCTCGCCAGGCGGGACGGCCTGGCGGCCGGCGAAGGGCTGCCCGCAGCCGTCGCGCACTCCACCGGCGCCTCCCGCCAGTGGGTGTCGGACGAGCTGACCCGGTCCGCCCGCGCCGTCGCCGAACGCAGCCGCGAGGCCGGCGAAGCGTGGTTCCAACTGGTTTGGCGCGTCACGCTGTTCGTCGTGTGGGGCGGGGTGCTGGTCCTCCTGCTCGCCGAAGCCCTCACCGCCATCGGCGCCGGCTGGACCGTGGCTCGTACGGCCGGACTCGTCGCCGCGCTCGTCACCGCCGCTCTGCTGACCGTCGCCGCCCGTGCGCACCGGTCCCGCGGCGGCCTCCTCGCCCCGCTGATCGGCGAGGACAACCGCCTGTCGACCTCGCGCGCCGTCGCCGCGAGCTGGGTGCTGCTCGTCGTCTTCTCGGTGCTGGTGATCGCGGTCCAGCTGGCCGGCGCCTCCGACCACACCGACCGCGATGCTCTGATCGCCGGCCTCGAACTGGCCCGTGCCGCCGGCATGCTGACCGTGCTCGCGCTGACATGCGCGATCGCCGTCGTCGTACGCCACGTGGTGACCGTGCGTGTCCGCACGCAGCGCCTGCAGAAGGTACGGGCCGACCGCCCCCGCGCCGCCGACCTGCTCACCGACGACGCCGGCCGCGCCACCTTCGCGGACGTGCAGTACGTCCTGGTGAGCGGCGTAGCCGTGGTCTTCGCCGCAGTACGCCTCGCCCGGCGGCCCGAGCAGCTGCCCGACCTGCCGTGGGGCCTGGCCCTGCTGGTGGCGGTCTCGGCGGCGACGTACTTCACGGGAAAGTACGCGGAGGGCGGCCGTCCGGTGGTCCTGTCGGTCGTACGGGCCAGGGAGGCGGGCGATCTGGACGCCCCCGTCCGCACCGGCGACGACGTCGAGATCCGGGGTGCGGGTTTCGTGCCCCCCGGTGCCGGCACCCCGGACCGGCTGGCCCGGATGGTCGTGCGGATCGGGACGGTCCACGTACATGTGCCGCTCATCCCGGTGCCCGGCGGCTTCGCCAACCCGACCGACACCGTGCTGACCGTGCCCGTGCCGGTGGAGGTCGAGCCGGGCCGGGTCGAGGTGCGGGTCGTGACGGCGGCGGGCGCGGAGAGCGAACCGGTCACGATCGACGTCACGGACTGAACGGGCTGAACTGGCTGAACGGACCGAAGGGGTTGAACGGACCGAACGGACCGAATCGACCGAACGGTTCGTTGAGACCGATCACCGCGCCGCACGTATCCCTCTGCGCGAGGCGCGAGGAGAATCGTCCCTGCGCCGTACGGGCGCTTCGAGCCTTAGGAGAGGCGGGACCTGACCATGACGCACGGGTATCGGAACGGCGGGCACACCGGCGGCACGGCCGGGCGCGTGGGCAGGGGAGTGGATGAGGGGCCCGGTGGCCGCGGTGGCCTGCGCGCGACGGCGAGCCGCTACGCGCTGCTGCCGTTGCGGATCTTTCTCGGGGTCACCTTCGTCTACGCGGGCCTCGACAAGCTCACCGACAGCGGCTTCCTCGCGGCGACCGGCCCGGGGTCGATCGGCGAGATGATGCGCGGCGTCCGCGACACCTCGGCGATCCCCGCTCTCGTCGACCTCGCCCTGAAGAACCCCGAGGGCTTCGGCTACGCCATCGCCTGCGGTGAGATCGCCGTCGGCATCGGGACACTCCTGGGGCTGCTGGCACGGATCGCCGCGCTCGGCGGGGCGCTGATCTCGCTGAGCCTGTGGCTGACCGTGAGCTGGGCCAGCGACCCGTACTACTACGGCAACGACCTCGCCTACCTCGTCGCCTGGCTGCCGCTGGTGCTCGCGGGGGCCGCCGTCTTCTCCCTGGACGCGGCCGTCGCGGCGCGCCGGCGGCGCACGCTGTAGGCGATCCAGCTCGCGGTGCCCGCCAGCAGCAGGCCGCACAGGACGACGGGCAGGCCGATGTACGCCGGAATCTGCCGGCCGCCCGCCGCGTCCGCCGCGTACGCACCGGCCGTGCCCAGCAGGACGAGGCCGGCGATCAGCTTGCCCGGCCGGAACTCGTGCCGGAACCGGCGCCGCCGCTCGCCGCCGGCCCGGGCCTCCTCCGGGGCTCGCGCGCCGGCCGGGCTCCGTGGGTGGTTCTCACTTCGCGGCACGGGCCACCTCCAGCTGTCCGAGGCCGACCGTCAGACGCAGGTCGAACGTCCCGGCCGGTTTGCTGCTCTTCGGCGGCTTCAGCGTCTGCTGCCGCTCCTGGCTGGTCCTGACGTCGAAATCCTGACGCTTCTCACCCGGCAGCTGGAGGTCGCCGACGCCCACTTCCAGGTTCACCTCGACGGTCGCTCCCCTCGGTACGACGACCTTGAGCCGCCCGGCGCCGACCTCGGCCGCCGTGGCCACCGTCTCACCGGCGGGCGGGCGGACCCGGCTGAGATCCAGCGTGCCGACGCCGGAACCGAGTGCGTAGCCGGGGCGCACGGCCGACGCGGTGGCGGGCCGCCAATCCGTACGCATCCAGTCCGTGGAGATCTGCTTGGGCAGCGCGGCCGCCCCGGCCAGCAGCAGCGCGGTGACCACCGCGAGCAGAGTCGTGCCCACGCCCGTACGCCCCAGGAAGGCGCCCAGCGCGATGCCGAAGCCGAACACGGCGAGCGCGCAGGCCAGGCCGATCTGGAGGCTGGTGCCGAGCGGCTGCGCGCCCCACGGCAGGCCGGTGCCGAGCCCGCCCGCGAGGACGGCCAGCAGGAACACCCGGCCACCGATGCCGCGCGGGCCGCGCGTCGCGGGGTCGGGCCGTGGCGGCTGCGGGGCCGGGTGGCCGGGGGCGGTGGGGGGCAGGTCCGCGAGCTCGCTGCCCCTCGCGCTCTCCGGCCCCCAGAGATAGCCCGCGGCGACCGGGCCCGTCGTGCCGTCCTTGACGATCGGGTCCCGCCACCACGACGGCGCGCCGGGCACCGGCGGAGCCTGCGTCTCGGGCGGCGCCACGGCGACGGCCTGCGCGGCCACCGGGTCGGCGGGGCCGGTCTCGGGGTCCGCGAGGCGGCGGCGCTTGGACCAGTAGGTCGCGCCGGCCAGGGCGATGGACAGCATGACGGCGAAGCCCAGCACGGAACCGTTGTTCAGCATGGACAGGAAGAGGCCGCAGCCGACGAGGGCGAGGAGTACGGCGATGAGCGTGGCCCCCTCGACGCGGCCGGTCAGCAGGCGGCGCGCCTCGTTCTCCTCCTCGTCGTCGAGGGGGATGAACAGCCACGCGAAGCCGTAGAAGATCAGTCCGGCACCGCCGGTGACGGCCAGCACGCCGAGCACGATCCGGAAGATCACCGGGTCGAGATCGAAATGCCGCCCGAGCCCGCCGCACACGCCGCCCACGACCTTGTGCCGCTTGATGCGGCGCAGCGGCGGCCGGTCGGGGTCGGCGTCGGTGGCCGCGGGGGCCTGCTGCGCTTGCGTCATGGGTCCATGGTGACGGGCGCCGCCCCGCGACGGGACCGGCACCTACCCTGGACAATCCCTGATTTCCTCGCTGCCCGCCCCCTACGCTCGATCCGTGATCAAGCCTGAGCCTGAGCCCGAGCCCGAGCCCCAGACCTGGGAGCCCACGGCGCCCGGCGTACTGCGTCTGCCCTCGGGCCGGCTCGTTCGCGGCCGGGGGCTCCGCCGCCCCCTCCCGGCCGGGCCGACGCCGGCCTTCGCGCTGTACCTGCTGGGCCACCCGCCGCCCACCGTGCCCTGGGATGCCCGCTGGCTTCGCTGGCCGGACTTTTGGCTGCCGTCCGACCGTGCGGGCGCCCTGGAGGCGCTGCGCGTGGCCTGGGCGCGCGCCGGCGGCGAGCGCGTCGAGATCGCGTGCGCCGGCGGGCAGGGCCGCACGGGCACGGCGCTGGCCTGCCTCGCCGTACTGGACGGGGTGCCCCGCCGGGAGGCGGTCGCGTACGTACGCGAGCACTACGCGCCGCGCGCCGTGGAGACCCCCTGGCAGCGCCGCTTCGTCGCTCGCTTCCCGTACGAGCCGGCCGGGGGGAAGCCCGGGGAAGCAGAGGGCGGAAGTAGGGGCAAGTAGGGGACCGACCCTGATGCCGGGGCCGTCCCGTACATGTGACGATCGGAGCATGCCAGTCGCCACGCCCCGCCGACCCGCGGGCTCCCGCACGCCCGAACCGGAGGAGCCGCAGCAGCGCAAGCTCTACCGCAGCGCCGAAGGCCGGATGCTCGGCGGGGTCGCGCGTGGGCTCGCCGGGCATCTGGGGCTGCCGGTCGTGTGGGTACGGATCGCGTTCTTCGCGCTGTTCCTCTCCGACGGCCTGGGCGCGCTGCTGTACGCCGTCTTCTGGTTCGTGGTCCCGCTCGGGGTGGGTGGCGTGGACGCGCCGCGCTCGGCGTTCGAGACCACCCCGGACGGCCGGCGCAGGCTCCGCAAACCCGACAAGGGCCAGGTCTTCGCCCTGTTCGCGCTGCTCATCGGCTCCGTCACCTTCGTCACCAACGTCGAGGTGGGCGGCGAGGCCGGGCAGTACGTCTGGCCGGCGCTGCTCATCGGCCTCGGCGTCGTCCTCGTATGGCGCCAGGCCGACAACGCGCGACGCGCCCACTGGATGGAGATCGGCCGCCGCCGCCGCATGCTGCAGATCGCGCGTGGCCTGGCGGGCGCGGCGCTGGTTGGCACCGGTCTGGCGGTATTCCTGGTGGTACGCGGATCGGCGGCGCAGCTCGGCAACGTACTGACGGCGGCGGTGGCGGTCGTCGCCGGCATCACGCTGCTGGCCGGGCCCTGGCTCGTACGCATGACGCAGGACCTGTCCGAGGAGCGCCTCATGCGCATCCGTGCGCAGGAACGCGCCGAGGTCGCGGCCCACGTCCACGATTCCGTGCTGCACACCCTGACGCTGATTCAGCGCAACGCGGAGGACCCGGGCGAGGTACGCCGCCTCGCCCGCGCCCAGGAGCGCGAGCTGCGCAACTGGCTCTACAAGCCGGAGGGCACCGGCAAGGACGAGTCCGAGGAGCCCGACACGCTCGCGGAGGCGGTCAAGCGGGCGGCGGCCGAGGTCGAGGACAAGCACGGCGTGCCGCTGGAGGTCGTCGTGGTCGGCGACTGCCCGCTGGACGACAAACTGACCGCACAGATGCAGGCCGCTCGCGAGGCAATGGTCAACGCCGCCAAGTACGGTGGCGAGGGCGGGGCGGTGCAGGTGTACGCGGAGGTCGAGGGCCGCACGGTCTTCGTGTCCGTACGGGACCGGGGGCCGGGGTTCGATCTGGACGCGGTGCCGGGCGACCGTATGGGCGTACGAGAATCGATCATCGGCCGTATGCAGCGCAACGGCGGCACGGCGAGGCTGCGTTCCGCGCCCGACGGGGGCACGGAAGTCGAGCTTGAGATGGAGAGGGCGGCGGACGCATGACCGAGACCGGTGTTGAGGAGCCTGTGACAAGGCGGGTACGTGTGGTGCTGGTGGACGACCACCGGATGTTCCGTACCGGAGTGCAGGCGGAGATCGGCCAGACCGACACGACGGGCGTCGAGGTGGTCGGCGAGGCCGCCGACGTCGACCAGGCGGTCACGGTCATCACGGCGACCCGCCCCGAGGTCGTGCTGCTCGATGTCCACCTACCGGGCGGTGGCGGCGTCGAGGTGCTGCGCCGGTGCGCGCCGCTGATGGGCGCGGCGGAGAAGCCGGTGCGTTTCCTGGCGCTGTCGGTGTCGGACGCGGCGGAGGACGTGATCGGCGTGATCCGCGGGGGCGCGCGAGGCTACGTGACGAAGACGATCACGGGTAAGGACCTCGTCGACTCGGTCTTCCGCGTGCAGGACGGCGACGCGGTGTTCTCGCCGCGCCTGGCGGGCTTCGTACTCGACGCGTTCGCGTCGACGGACGCGCCGCCGGTCGACGAGGACTTGGACCGGCTGACGCAGCGGGAGCGGGAGGTGCTGCGGCTGATCGCGCGGGGGTACGCGTACAAGGAGATCGCGAAGCAGCTCTTCATCTCGGTGAAGACGGTCGAGTCCCATGTCTCGGCGGTCTTGCGCAAGCTCCAGCTCTCCAACCGCCACGAGCTGACGCGGTGGGCGACGGCGCGGCGGTTGGTCTGACGGACGTCAAGCGCCCTGGGGAGAGCGGCTGTTCCAGGTCACCGATCCCAACGGCGTGATCATTACGGCGTGATCATTCAGCTCGTCGACCGGGTGGTCCCCGCCGACGGCGAGTGACCCGGAACAGGGAGTTCAGTGCCTGCGGCCACCCCGCAGACGGCTCAGCAGCTGCTTCGCCTGGCTGCGCCTTCTCGGGTCGGACGCGGCCTGGCGTCCCTGCGCGATCGTCCGGCGCCCCTGCGGGCTGCGTGCGTACTGCTTGATCCGGTTGATGATGCCCGGCATGTCGGTCCTCCGTCACGGTTCACGGTGCTTACGAGTGTTGTGTACGTCGCATACCCCGCCCGGCCGTGCCTACGCAGGCCGTGTCGCCCCCGCGAACGGCATCTGGTCGATCGGCGCCACCCGCACGGGGGCGCCGGGGCGGGGGGCGTGGATCATCTGGCCGTCGCCGATGTAGAGGCCGACGTGGCTGATGCCGGAGTAGAAGAAGAGCAGGTCGCCGGGTGCGAGGTCGGCGCGTGAGACCCGCCGGCCCGCGTTGATCTGCGTGTACGTCGTACGGGGCAGGGAGACGCCCGCCGCCTTCCAGGCCGCCTGGGTGAGCCCGGAGCAGTCGAAGGCGGAGGGGCCGGTCGCGCCCCAGACGTAGGGCTTGCCGATGGCGCCGTACGCGAAGGAAACCGCCTGCGCGGCGCGGGCGTTGGGGGCCGGGGCGTCGCCCATGCGTGGGGCGTGGCCAATGCTCGGGGCGTCGCCCATGGGCGGTGCGTCGCGGTTCGCTCGGTCGGCCCGGGGGGCAGTGGCGCCGCCGTGGCCGTCCTGGTCGGCGTACTGGGCCCGCTCCCGCGCGGTGAGGCGGGACAGCAGGGTCTGCGCCTCACCGATCTTGTCCTGGATGCGCGCCTTGTGCGTACGTAACTCCCGCTGCTGGGCTTTCAGCCGCGCCAGGTGGCCGTCCCCTTCGGCGCGCAGTTGCGCGATCTCGCCGAGCTCGCGCCGGATGCCGGTCACGGCGGCCGCCTGCCGGTCGCCGGCCCGGTCGGCGATCGCGGCACGTTCCAGGTACTGGTCCGGGTCCGAGGACAGCGCGACCTGCACGGCGGGGTCGACGGCGCCGGTGCGGTACTGGGCCGCGGCGAGTGAGCCCAGCGCGTTGCGGGCGCTGTTGAGGCGGTCGGTCCGGCGCGCGGCTTCGTCGCGCAGGGCGTCCAGCGACTCGCTCGTGCGCCCGGACTTTTCCTTCACGCCGTTGTACTTCTCGGTGGCGACCTCGGCGTCGTGGTAGAGCCGGTCGACCTTCGCCTTCACCTGGGCGGTCGTCAGCGCGGGTTCCGCGTGCGCGCCGCCGTCGAACGCCGTGGCGCTCGCGGCTCCGGCGAGCGCGAGGGTGGCGGCGGTGCGGCCGGTGCCGCCGCCCAGCATGCGCTGCTTGGGCCTTCGGTGCGTGGCCACGAGGGCGTCCACGTCCTTCCGTCCTGTACGTCGGCCGCGTCGCAGTCCGGCGGCGGACCGCACGGGGGGCGGCCCGCCGCCGGATTCCCGGCGGTGGCGGCCGACTGCTGCTCCGGGGAGGGGCGGCGGTGGGGAGTCGGTCACCTGGGGGAGGACGCTAAACCTGCGCGTCACGGGGCCGAGTGGGAATGACCGACAGTGGCAGAAATAGGTGCTTCTGTGATCGCCGATGAGAGGCGAAGCCGCGCCGGAATGCAGCATTCCGCTCTTCCGTGACCGATGCGGCGGAGCAACCGGAACCACCGGAACCAGACGGGCAGAGCCTGCTATGGCCGGGCTGGCCGGGCTGGCCGGGCTGGCCGGGCTGGCCGGGCTGGGACGGGCTTCGGGTCGAGCGCCGAAGCCGCCCGCCACGGCGGTGCGTGAGCGGGCGGCCGCACAGGTCGCGTAGCGCGGGCGCTACGCGGGGCGGACGCTACCGTAGATCGGCATGTAGTAGATCGACTCCTCGCGGACGTTCGCGCCGGGCTTCGGCGCGTGGATCATCTTGCCGCCGCCGATGTATATGCCGACGTGGCTGATGTCGTCGTAGAAGAAGACCAGGTCACCCGGCTTGAGGTCGTCGGTCGGGACGCGGCTGCCGACCTTCACCTGGTCCCAGGTGGTGCGCGGGAGACTGACGCCGGCGGCCTTCCAGGCGCCCTGGGTCAGGCCGGAGCAGTCGTACGAGCTGGGCCCCGCCGCGCCCCAGACGTACGGCTTGCCGATCTGTGCGCGGGCGAAGGCGAGCACCTTCTCGGCCTTGGCGGAGTATGCGTCACCGGAGCCGAGGCCGGCGCCGGAGCCGGAGCCCGGGTCCGGGGTGGTGGCGGGGGGCTTTCCGGTTCCGGGGGTGGTGCCCGGGGCGGAGGGGGTCGGTTCGTCTTGCCGGGCCTCTTCCTCCCGCTGTTGCTCCTGCTCCTGCTGCGTGCGCTGCCGCTCGGCTTCCGCCTCGGCTTCCGCCTTCGCCTTGGCTTCGGCCTTCCGCTTGGCCTCCGCCTCCCGCTCCTTCTCCAGCGCCGCCAGCCGTGCCTTCTCCTCGGCGGTCAGCCGGGACAGCAGCCCACGCGCCTCGCCGAGCTTGCGCTGGACATCCTGCTTGGACGCCTTGAGGGAGGACTGCGACTCGGTCAGCTTCTCCAGGCCGCGCGTCGCCTCGGCCCGCTTCTTCGACGCCTCGGCCTGCCGCGTCTCGAAGTCGCGGACGTCCGTCTGCTGACGCTCGGTCATCCGATCCATCAGCCGGTTCTGGTCGAAGTACGCCTGCGGGCTGTCCGCGAGCAGCAGCGCGGCGGTCGGGGTGACCGACCCCGACCGGTACTGCGCCGCCGCGTAGTTGCCGAGCTTGCGCCGGGCCTCGTTCAGCCTCTCGGTGCGCTGCGCGACCGCGTCGAGCAGTCCCTCCACCGACTTCCGCTGCTGCTCGGTGGCTTCCTTCGCCTGGTTGTACTTCTGGGTGGCGGTGCCGGCCTGGCGGTAGAGGTCGTCGACCTTCTTCTGTACTTCCTCGACGGTCGGCTTGGGTGCGGCGGGCGCGGCCGGTGCCGCGCCGGCGCTCTGGGCGAGCAGGCCGACGGACGCGAGCGCCGCGGTCGTGACCCCGAGGGCGGGAGCGGTGGTGCGTACCCGGGTACGCGGCTTGCGATGCGAGGCCAAGGCCGGCATCTCCTTCCGTGGACCGCCTACCGGGTTAGCTGTCGGGTTCGGGCGGAACGGAAGGTGCCCTACGGTCCTTGGGACAGCGGACCGATTCACCCCAGGTGGTGCGCGTGGGTCCCCGGTTCCGAACTGCCCGTGGGCAGGCCGGATTCGGCGTGGGCCGCCCGGTCCGGCGCCGTTCGCCGGTTGGGGTACGAGCCGCCCGAGTGGGAACGCTAGCCAACTCCGTTGGCCGCTGGGAAGCCTGATGGCCGATATGCCCGATACATTTTCGTGACCTTTGCCGAAGAGGTTTACCGCTTCACTAATGCGACCTGCCGGGCGGCCGAACGGCCTCCCGCCGAGAGGTGCGAAGTGGCCAAGGTCACAGGTGGGGGTGAGGGGCGGGCCGGCGCGGAAGCGGCGTACTGGGTCCGCGTGGCGGCCGGGCGCCCGTACGACCGCGGGAAGACGGCAATCCGGGGCCGGCCTGTCGGTGGTCCCGCCTAAGCTTGGTAGACGATGAGCAGCCTCTTTGACGACAGCTTCCTGACCGATCTCCAGCCCGCCGAGGCAGCGGCCCCGCCGCCCCCCGAGGACCACGCCCCGGAGGAGGTTCCGCACGACCTCTTCGGCGGTGTCTTCGACGGCCCCCCGCCGCCCAGGGACGCGTACTACCGGGACGGCGCCCCGCGTCCCGCCGTGGACGCCGCCGCGCTGCTCGACGGGCTCAACGCCGAACAGCGCCAGGCCGTCGTGCACTCGGGCTCGCCTCTGCTCATCGTGGCCGGCGCGGGCTCCGGCAAGACCAGGGTGCTGACCCACCGGATCGCGTACCTGCTGGCCAAGCGGGGGGTGCACCCCGGCCAGATCCTCGCGATCACCTTCACCAACAAGGCCGCCGGCGAGATGAAGGAGCGCGTCGAGGAACTCGTCGGACCGCGTGCGGCCGCCATGTGGGTCTCCACCTTCCACAGTGCGTGCGTGCGGATCCTGCGCCGCGAGTCGAAGAAGCTCGGCTTCACGTCGTCGTTCTCGATCTACGACGCCGCCGACTCCAAGCGTCTGATGGCGCTCGTCTGCCGTGACCTGGACCTCGACCCGAAGCGCTTCCCGCCGAAGGCGTTCAGCGCCAAGGTCTCGAACCTGAAGAACGAGCTGATAGACGAAGAGACCTTCGCCGGCCAGGCGGCCGACGGCTTCGAGAAAACCCTGGCCCAGGCGTACGGGCTGTACCAGGCGCGGCTGCGCGAGGCCAACGCCCTGGACTTCGACGACATCATCATGACCACGGTGCACCTGCTCCAGGCGTTCCCGGATGTCGCCGAGCACTACCGGATGCGTTTTCGCCACGTCATGGTCGACGAGTACCAGGACACCAACCACGCTCAGTACACACTCGTGCGCGAACTGGTGGGGCCCTCGGGTGAGGACCGGGCGCCGGGCGAGCTGTGCGTCGTGGGTGACGCGGACCAGTCGATCTACGCGTTCCGCGGTGCCACCATCCGCAACATCCTCCAGTTCGAGGAGGACTACCCGCAAGCAAAGACGATCATGCTGGAGCAGAACTACCGCTCCACCCAGACCATCCTCACCGCGGCCAACGCCGTCATCGAGCGCAACGAGAACCGCCGCCCGAAGAACCTCTGGACGGACGCCGGGACCGGCGCGCAGATCACCGGTTATGTCGCGGACACCGAGCACGACGAGGCGCAGTTCGTCGCCGAGGAGATCGACCGGCTCACCGACGCCGGTAACGCCAAGGCCGGCAACGTCGCGATCTTCTACCGTACGAACGCCCAGTCCCGTGTCTTCGAAGAGATCTTCATCCGCGTCGGCCTGCCCTACAAGGTCGTCGGCGGTGTGCGCTTCTACGAGCGCAAGGAGGTCAGGGATGTGCTCGCGTACCTGCGCGTCCTGGCGAACCCCGAGGACACCGTCCCGCTGCGCCGCATTCTGAACGTACCGAAGAGGGGCATCGGTGACCGCGCGGAGGCGATGATCGACGCGCTGTCGATGCGCGAGAAGATCAGTTTCCCGCAGGCGCTGCGGCGCGTGGACGAGGCGTACGGCATGGCGGCCCGCTCAGCGAACGCCGTGAAGCGTTTCAACACGCTCATGGAGGAGCTGCGTACGATCGTCGAGTCGGGCGCCGGACCGGCCACGGTGCTGGAGGCGGTCATGGAGCGGACCGGTTATCTCGCCGAGCTGCAGGCCTCGACCGATCCGCAGGACGAGACGCGCGTCGAGAACCTTCAGGAGCTGGCGTCCGTGGCCCTGGAGTTCGAGCAGGACCGGCAGGAGACCGAGCCGGGAACGCTGGCCGAGTTCCTGGAGAAGGTGGCGCTGGTCGCCGACTCGGATCAGATTCCCGACGACGACGACGAGGGCGGGTCGGGGGTCATCACGCTGATGACGCTGCACACCGCCAAGGGGCTCGAGTTTCCCGTGGTGTTCCTGACCGGGATGGAGGACGGCGTCTTCCCGCACATGCGCGCGCTCGGCCAGACCAAGGAGCTGGAGGAGGAGCGCCGGCTCGCGTACGTCGGCATCACGCGCGCCCGCGAGCGGCTGTATCTGACGCGGGCGACGATGCGCAGCGCGTGGGGGCAGCCTTCGTACAACCCGCCGTCGCGGTTCCTGGAGGAGATCCCGGAGACGCATCTGACCTGGAAGCGCAAAGGTGCGCAGGCCCCGGCGGGGCCGGTGTCGGGTGTTGCTTCGTCGTTGTCGGCCTCGCTCTCGTCGTCGCGGTCCCGGAACGGGGGCGGCGGCGCCTCCGGGTTCGCGACGCGGCGGACGTCGGACAAGCCGGTGATCGCACTGACGGTGGGGGACCGGGTCACGCACGACCAGTTCGGGCTCGGCACCGTGATGACGGTGACCGGGACGGGGGCGGACGCGCAGGCGACGATCGACTTCGGCGACGAGCGGCCGAAGAAGCTGCTGCTGAGGTACGCGCCGGTCCAGAAACTCTAGACGGGGGCGGCGCGGCGCGGGGCTGCTCGGGTCGGGCCGGGTTACGTCGGGTTGAGGCCCTGATTGCGCAGCCACTGCAGGGGGTCGATCGCCGACCCGCCACCGGGGCGCACCTCGAAGTGGAGGTGCGGGCCGGTGGAGTTGCCCGAGTTTCCGGCGTACGCGATGACGTCGCCGGCCTGGACGGGGCCCGAACGAATCTTGATGCTGCTGAGGTGGCAGTACCAGGTCTCGGTGCCGTCCGCGGCCGTCACTATGGCCATGTTTCCGTAGGCGCTGTTGTACTGCGTGCGGACGGTGCCGTCGGTCGCGGCCATCACCGGTGTGCCGTACGAGACGGGGAAGTCGATGCCGGAGTGCACGGACATCCAGTTGACGCCGGCCTGCCCGTAGTAGGCGCTGAGGCCGCGCTGTTCGACCGGCACGGCGAACTTGGGGCGGGCGGCCTCCTTGCGGGCGGCCTCCTCGGCCTTGCGCTTCTTCTCCGCCGCCTGGCGGGCCTGGAGGTCGATGCGCTCCTGGGTGCGGCTGGCGCGGTCCGCGAAGTCGTCGGCGTCCTCGGTGAGGTTCGCGAGCTGGGTGTCCAGCTTGTTGTTGACGGCCACGGCCTTGATGGAGCCGGTGTCGGCGGCCGACGCCGTGGTGGTGGTGTCCTTCTTCTCCTCGGGGGGGGCTCCGCCGCCGGTGACCGAGGCGGCGGCGATACCGGCGACGCCCATCACGCAGGCGGAGGGGACGGCCACGGTGAGGAGGGCCGAGCGCTTGGCGGGGGTGCGGCGCCGGCCACCGCGACCTGCGGCGCCGCGTCGGGCGACGGGGACGGCCACCGGCGACGTGGCTGTCGCGGCTGCGGCCGTGGCAATGGCGGTGGGGGTGGGGGTGAGATCGGGTTCCGGAGCCAGGTCCTGCTCGGGTTCGGATTCGGGTTCGAAGTGCTGCTCGGGTTCGAGATCCGGGCTATAGGCGTGCTGGTGCGGCTCGTACGCCACCGGTGTGCCGTGCAGGTCGGCGGCGGACGGGAACTCGACGGTGCCGTAGGTGACTTGCTGTGACGCGACACTGTCGTACGCGCCGGTCCCGTATCCCGTGGCGTCGTACATGGCGGTGTGGCCGTCGGCGTGAGCGGTGTTCCAGGCGGTGGTGTCGTAGGCGCCGGTATCCTGGAACGGTGCCGTGCTCCACTGACCGGTGGCATCGACGGCCTGGGCGAACTGGCTGGTTTCGTACGCCCCGGTGCCGAACTGCCCTGTCCGACTCCAGGTATTGGAGTCCCACTGGGCGGTGGTCTGGGCCGGGATGTCCGCTGCGGCCTGATGGTCGGCCTGGGGCCATGCCCCGGAGCCGTCGAACTGCTGGGTGCCGTAAGCGTCGTAACCGACGTGGTGCTGCGCGCCGGTCGAGTCCCACCAAGTGGTCTCGTACTGACCGCTGTGGCCTGCTTCGAAGTTGCTCCCCTGGGTAGGGAGCGTTCCGAAGAGGGGATCGGCGTCGAAGCTGCCGGTGGAGTAGCCGTCGTACCCGGCGTGGGCGTGCTGGTCGTCCACCAACTTCTCTCTCGCCTCGACAATCAGAACCTGTGGGGGCTGGGGTCCCGGGAAGGGGGCCCCAGAGGCAAAGCAGTGGCCGCGACTGTACCCGGCGGTAAGCGACGGCCACAATCTTTGCCGGGTTCTGAGTATTCCCGAAACGGGCATTCGGCCGCCTTTCGGCGGACGGCGGGCACAGCTTTGGCTCTACGTTCGACATCTGTTCGACTGCTGTTGGGGTTTGGGGCGGGAATCAGGCGACGGAAGCGGCGCCGGACGCGCCCTCCGATGTGTCCTGCGTTTCGAGCGCCTGCCGGATGCCTGCGGCGACCGCCGGGTGAACGGGCAGTGCGAGGTGCCCGATTCCCGTCACCCGCACGTTCTCCGCGATCAGGTCGGGGTGGCTGACGCACGCCGTTTCGACGGGCAGCATCAGCTGGTCGAGGTCGCTCCAGAAACTCACGAACCGGGTACGGCAGGACGGGGCGGGCTCCCGCAACTCCTCGATCACATCGGAACCCGGTCGCATCTGCCGCACGATGGGGTGCGCGCTCATGGGTGGGGCGACGGTGGTGCCGGAGTGTGGTGTGCCGAGGGTGACCAGGGTGCGTACGCGTGCGTCGCCGCCGAGCCGCTGTACGTAGTAGCGGGCAATCAGGCCGCCGAGGCTGTGGCCGACCATGTCGAGCCTGGCGTGTCCGGTCCGTTCGCAGATCTCCTCCACATGGCGGCCGAGCAGCTCGGCGGCGGTGCGGATGTCGCAGGTCAGCGGGGAGTAGTTGAGGGATTCCAGGTGGCGCCAACCGTGCCGGGCCAGGGAACGCCGCAGCAGGACGAAGACGGACCGGTTGTCGACGAATCCGTGGAGCAGTACGACGGGCAGGTGCTCCGCGCCGGTCACCGGCAGGGGATCCGGATCGTGGGCGGGCCCCGGCAGAGTGGTGCGGGCGGGGTCCGTGGAGAGGGCGGGGCGCGTGGGGCGGCGTTCCTGTGCCATGCCCGACGGGTAGAGAACGAGGTGCCCGGCGAGGATGGCCAGCTCCAGGGCGGTGGCCCTCAGGAGCGCGGACGGCGCGGACGGCAGTACTGGACGGCGTAGGCGTGGGGGGAAAGGGAAGGGCAGGACCCTCATGGCCGACCTCCTGAACGACACGCCGGTGGCGGCTCTGTCCCCCGTGTGCCCTCTGGGGCGCCGGGCGCTTCCCGTCGGCTCCCCTGTGCGTCGCTCGACACGCCCCAAAAGGCAGGAACGGCGCATAGTGAACATGTCCCACGTGTGATTTCCCCCTCCCCGTCCACCGCGAAACGGCCGGTTGCGCGATGCTGTAGATAACGTTCGTTCACTTCCCCGCTCTTTCCGGTGCGGGGCGCGTGCCGGATGACGGCGCAGTCGGTACATGGAGGCAGTGATGGGTGTGACCGGGCCGATCCGCGTGGTCGTCGCCAAGCCGGGGCTCGACGGCCACGATCGCGGCGCGAAAGTCATCGCGCGGGCTCTGCGCGACGCCGGTATGGAGGTCATCTACACCGGGCTGCACCAGACGCCCGAGCAGATCGTGGACACCGCCATTCAGGAGGACGCCGACGCGATCGGGCTGTCCATCCTGTCGGGCGCGCACAACACGCTCTTCGTGAAGGTCATCGAGTTGCTCAAGCAGCGCGACGCGGAGGACATCAAGGTCTTCGGCGGCGGCATCATCCCGGAGGCGGACATCGCACCGCTGAAGGAGAAGGGCGTCGCGGAGATCTTCACGCCGGGTGCGACGACGCATGCCATCGTGGACTGGGTCAACACGCATGTCCGCCAGGCGGCACAGGCGTAGGTCGCCGAGTCGGTCGGGGCCCCGCCCCGGACCCCGCTCCTCGAACGCCGGATCGGCTGGATCTCCAGCCCGCCCGGCGATTGCGGACACGCCCGCGGGCCGGCGTCGGGGGTCGCGACGTCCCGACGTTACGACGGCGCCAGTTCCCACCGCATCGCGGCACGCAGACGCAGAGTCCCGACGAGCCGCTGGAACGCTTCCGACCAGTACCCGCCCACGCCGGGCGACGCGTTCTCCGGTTCGTCCGGCGTGGTCGTGAGGATCTCCAGCCGGTCCGCCTCGCCGGGGTCGAGGCACCGTTCCGCGAGCCCCATGACTCCGCTGAAGCTCCAGGGGTAACTCCCTGCGTCCCGCGCGATGTCGAGGGCGTCGACCACCGCGCGGCCGAGCGCCTCCGACCACGGCACCACGCACGCCCCGAGCAGCTGAAACGCCTCGGACAGTCCGTGCGCCGCAATGAACTCCGCCACCCACTCAGCCCGTTCGCCGTCCGACAGGCCGGCCAGCAGCTTCGCGCGTTCGCCCAGCGACGACGTACCGGAGCCGGTGGCCAGCGGTGCGGACGGGACCCCGAGGAGGGCGCGGGACCAGGCCGCGTCGCGCTGGCGCACCGCCGCACGGCACCAGGCGGCGTGCAGTTCCTCCTGCCAGCCGTCGGCCACGGGCAGGGCCAAGATCTCCTCCGGCGAACGCCCGCCGAGCCGCTGCGGCCAGGCATGCAGCGGGGTGGATTCGACCAGCTGTCCCAGCCACCAGGACCGCTCGCCGCGCCCGGCCGGAGGGGCCGGGGTCACGCCGTCGCGCTGCATGTCCGCGTCGCATTCGTGCGGGGCCTCGACGGATATGCGCTCGCCACCCCCGGCGGGGCGCCCGGAGCGGTCGAGGCTGACGCACGTGGTGGCGCGGGCGGCCATCCGCACGGCCAGCGCTGATCCTGGCAGCGCCGAGAGCAGCTCGGCGGCGGTGGCCCGTACGTTGCGGCTGCGGTCGGACAGGGCTTGCTCCAGGAAGGGCTCGTCGGTGTCCGAGAGGCCGGTGCGCAGCGAGTCGAGGAACATCAGCCGGTCCTCGGCCCGCTCCGTGGACCAGGTGCCGGCGAGCAGGGTCAGCGCCGCGTGCGGTGCGTGGGCCCGTACGGCCGCGAGCAGGCCGACGCGCTCGGCGAACAGGCCCTCCTCCCACAGACGCCGTACGCCGTCGGTGTCGCCGGGGTCGGGCAGTGCGGCGCCGCCCGACCCGCCGCGCAGCGCGAACCGCCAGTCGGTGTTGAGCCCCGCCAGCCACAGGCCACGCGGCCCGGCGAAGGTCAGGGCCCCCGGCCGCAGATCGGTGCGGGCGCGGGCGGCGTCCAGCAGAGCGGGCAGCAGGGCCGGCGGAGCCTGGAACCCCCGCTCGTTCGCGGCGGCGAGCCACTGCGGGAGGAGTTCGGTCAGATCCGGTGCGGCCCCCCGCCGGCCCCCGCTGCCGGCGGGCGGGCGCCCGGCCAGGAGCTGGGCGAGCCTGCGGCGGGCGGCCGTGGGCAGCTCGGGGCGCGGATCGTGCGGGGCGGGCTCGGGGCGCCCGGCCGCGCGGGCGGGGAGGAGGCCCGCCCTGCGGCGTACGGTCTGGAGCGCGGCGGCGTCGAGCAGCGCGGCCGGGGCCTCCTTGCCGGGCGTCCCGGCCCCCGGCGCCTCGGCCCCGGGAGTCCCGGCCCCGGGGGGCAGTGCGCGGCGGTCGGTGCCGAGGAGAGCGGTGGTGACGAGTGCCTCCCAGGAGGCTTCTTCCCTGGCGGCCGGTTCGGCGTCGGACGTCGTGGTTGCTGTGCGGGTCATCGGGGCCCTCCGTGCGGTCAGGTTTCGACGAGCGGGATGGTCTCGGCAGAGCCGTCGGACCAGGCGGTCAGCGGGGTGAAGCCGCGGTGGCGCAACTCGCCGAAGACCGTGACGGGCCCGCCGCCGGACAGGGCGGCCAGCTTCCACAGGCCGGGTCGGGCCTGGGCGGCGGGGTCGACCGGAAGAGCGAAATCGCCTTTCTCGTCCGCCAGTTGCCAGGTTCCGTCGGCGGGGACCGGTATGACGCGGCTCAGCGTCACCGGCCAGGAGTCCAGCCACGGATCGTCCCGCAGGGCCACGCCGTACGCACGGAGCGCCTCGGTGGCGCCGAGGCCCGGCGGAGCGGCGTCGATCGCGACCGGCGCCGCGAACTGCGCACCGACGTCGGCCCTGAGCTGCGCGGCCCCGGGATGGAAGGTGAGCTCCGCTTCGAGGAGCAGCCCAGCGGGCAGGGCCGCGTCGGGAGCCCGGCCGGCGACGCCGAAGGACAGCACCAGGGCGGTGCGCCCCGACTCCCGTCCGTACAGCCAGATGCGGCGCGTGAGAAGTTTGCCGTCCTGGGTGTCGTACTGGGCGAGCACCAGCCAGCGGTCCCGGAGCGGTGGTCCCGCGGCGGGCGCGGTGAGCCCGACGCGCGTACGCACGGTCGCCGCCAGGGGCTCCGGGAGGCGGTCGCGGGCCAGCCAGGCCGAGTCCAGCAGATGCAGCAGCGCGCACTCCTCCAGCAGCCGCACCGGCCACCCTGGCCCCGAAGCGGGTATCGCACCCAACTCCCGCGCCCGAGCCGCCAGTCCGGGAGCCTGGGCGTCGACCATGCGCCTGGCCGTCTCCTCCCACAGCCCGTACCCCGCCTGTTCGGCGGCGGCCAGGCCACCCCGCAGGAGGTCGGTCAGGCGCTGCTCCAGCTCGGTGGCGCCCGCCGTGATCCGCTCAGCCCGTTGCTCAGCCCTTCGCCTCGTCGCCTCGGACCCGGCCGCTTTCGCGGAGCCGCCGGGCCCTTCCCGGCGCTCCGCGCTCTTCCCGTGCTCGGTCTTCGCCGCGGCCTGCTCCCGGCGTGCCTCCAGCCAGGCTTCGGCCCAGTCCGGCGGCTGCGCCGCGTCCTGCACGGCCGGATCGTCCCCCGCCCAGAGCAGCAGCAGCGCCAACGCGTGTTTGCACGGGAACTTCCGGCTCGGACAACTGCACTTGTAGGCAGGGACGGTGCCCGCCAGGTCGACTACCGTCCGATACGGCGTACTGCCGCTGCCTTTGCATAGACCCCACACCGCCCCCGACCCGCCGCACTCTGCGCCCGACCACCCTGCGCCCGACCACGGCCCGGCCACGGCGAGCCTGCTTCCCGCTTTGCGTGACGCGGCGTCAGGAGCCAAACCCAGCACCTGTTCCACCGTCCGGCGCACCCCCTGCTGATTCATGCACAAGACGCTACGGGCCACCACTGACAATCGGCTCCGGCCTGCGGATTCGCCCGAACTGTTCACCATTTGACTTTACTTCGGCTTTGCGATTGGGTGCGATCTCCACACACTCAGATCCGGGGGGATCCCACATGAACCGCATGGTCCGCACCGTCCTTTGCACAGCCGCCGCCGCCGGCCTCACCTTCGGCCTCGGAGCCTGCTCCGAGATGACCGAAGCCGCCAAGGACGAGAGCGTCAAGCAGGTCGACAAGGCCGTCAACGAGACGTACGAAGTCACCTACGAGGTCACCGGCAAGAACATCGAGTCCATCGAGTACGCGGCCGGCGAGGGCACCGCGCTGGAACCGAAGATGGTGTCCGCGAAGAAGCCCGACCTGCCGTGGAAGAAGACGGTCACGCTGCGCGGCATCATGCCGCCGGTCGTCAGCCCGATCAGCATCGCGGACGCCGCGGACCTGACCTGCAAGGTCGTCTACAAGGGCAAGACGATCAAGGAAGCGACCGGCGAGAAGGCCATGAGCGGCGGCTGCGTCGCGGTCTCGCCGATCGCGCAGTAGCTTCCGCAGCCCGCCATACGTGCCCTGACCTGCGGCTGAGGCCCATTGTCAGTGGCGTGGTGCACGGTGGAACCCACATCCGGGACATCTGGAGGGGGATCCCATGACCGTGCCCGAAACCAACGAAGCCGTCGCGAACGCGGACACCGGCGAGGCCCTGCGGCCGCACGCCGAGGACGCGTTCGCCGACGAACTGAAGGCGCTGGCCGTGGCCGACGACCGGCCGCGGCCCACCCGTTGGAAGCTCTCCCCGTGGGCCGTGGCCACCTACCTGCTCGGCGGGACGCTGCCGGACGGCACCGTGATCACCCCCAAGTACGTGGGGCCGCGCCGGATCGTCGAAGTCGCCGTCACCACCCTCGCCACCGACCGGGCGCTGCTGCTGCTCGGCGTCCCCGGCACCGCGAAGACCTGGGTCTCCGAGCACCTCGCCGCCGCCGTCAGCGGCGACTCGACCCTGCTCGTGCAGGGCACGGCCGGCACCCCGGAAGAGGCCATCCGCTACGGCTGGAACTACGCCCGCCTGCTCGCCCACGGGCCAAGCCGCGAAGCGCTCGTCCCCAGCCCCGTCATGCGCGCCATGGCCGACGGCATGACCGCACGGGTCGAAGAACTCACCCGCATCCCGGCCGACGTGCAGGACACCCTGATCACGATCCTGTCGGAGAAGACCCTGCCCATCCCCGAACTCGGGCAGGAACAACAGGCCGTCCGCGGGTTCAACCTCATCGCGACCGCCAACGACCGCGACCGCGGGGTCAACGACCTCTCCAGCGCGCTGCGCCGTCGGTTCAACACCGTCGTGCTGCCGCTGCCCGAGAGCGCCGACGCCGAGGTCGACATCGTGGCGCGTCGCGTCGACCAGATCGGGCGCTCCCTCGACCTGCCTGCCGCCCCCGACGGCTTCGAGGAGATCCGGCGCGTCGTCACCGTCTTCCGTGAGCTGCGCGACGGCGTCACCGCCGACGGCCGTACGAAGGTCAAGTCTCCCTCGGGGACGCTGTCCACGGCCGAGGCGATCTCCGTCGTCACCGGTGGGCTCGCTCTCGCCGCGCACTTCGGGGACGGTGTGCTGCGTTCCGGCGACGTGGCGGCGGGCATCCTCGGCGCGGTCGTCCGCGACCCGGCGGCCGACCGGGTGATCTGGCAGGAGTACCTGGAGACGGTCGTCCGCGAGCGGGACGGCTGGAAGGACTTCTACCGCGCCTGCCGGGAGGTGACGGGATGACATCACCCGCAACCGTGCCTCCCGGGCCTCTGCTGCTCGGTGTGCGCCACCACGGGCCCGGCTCCGCCCGCGCCGTGCGCGCGGCTCTCGACGCGGCGCGGCCCCGCGCCGTACTCGTCGAGGGGCCGCCCGAGGCCGACGCGCTGCTGCCGCTCGCGGCCGACGACGACATGCGCCCGCCGGTGGCGCTCCTCGCGCACGTCACCGACGACCCCCGGCGGGCCGCTTTCTGGCCGCTGGCCGAGTTCTCCCCGGAGTGGGTCGCCATCCGCTGGGCCCTCGCCCACGACGTGCCGGTCCGCTTCATCGACCTGCCGGCGGCGCACTCACTGGCGCTGACGGACGACCTGCTGACGGACGACCCGGAGGGGGCGCCAGAGCCCGGCTTGGAGGCGGCCGTCGACCCGGTCGGCGTGCTGGCGGATACCGCCGGGTACGACGATCCGGAGCGGTGGTGGGAGGACGTCGTAGAGCACCGCGGTGCGGGCGCCGACCCGTTCGCACCGTTCCGGGCCCTCGCCGAGGCCATGGGCGCGTTGCGAGAGGCGTACGGAGACGGGGGCCACCCCCGCGACCCGGTCCGCGAGGCGTACATGCGGCTGCGGATCCGCGCGGCCCGCAAGGAGTTCGGCGGCGACTTCGCCGTCGTCTGCGGCGCATGGCACCTGCCGGCACTCGGCGAGAAGTCCGCGACCGCCACCGCCGACCGGGCGCTCCTCAAGGGGCTGCCCAAGGTCAGGACCGAAATGACCTGGGTGCCCTGGACCCACCGCAGGCTCGCCCGCCGCAGCGGATACGGCGCAGGCATCGATTCGCCCGGCTGGTACGGGCACCTGTTCGGCGCGCGGGACCGGCCCGTCGAGCGCTGGATGACCAGGGTCGCCGGGCTGCTGAGGGAAGAGGACCGGATGGTGTCCTCCGCCCATGTGATCGAGGCGGTCCGGCTCGCCGAAACCCTCGCCGTCATGCGCGGCCGCCCCCTCGCCGGGCTCACCGAGACCATGGACGCCGTGCGCGCCGTGATGTGCGAAGGCTCCGACGTACCCCTCTCCCTGGTGCACGACCGGCTCGTGGTCGGTGACGTGCTCGGGCAGGTCCCCGACGCCGCGCCCGCCGTTCCGCTACAACGCGACCTGACCCGCACCCAGCGCACGCTGCGGCTCAGAGCGGAGCCGCAGGACCGGGAGCTGGAACTGGACCTGCGCAAGGACACCGACGCGGCGCGCAGCAGACTGCTGCACCGGCTGCGGCTGCTGTCCATCGGCTGGGGCGAGCCGGCCGGGACCCGGGGGAGTACGGGGACGTTCCGGGAGAGCTGGCGGCTGCGCTGGGAGCCAGAACTGGCGGTGCGGGTCGCCGAGGCCGGGATTTGGGGCACCACGGTGCTGTCCGCGGCCACCGCCAAAGCCGAGACCCAGGCCGTTTCCGCCACGGTGCTCGCCGATGTCACCGCCCTCGCCGAACGGTGCCTGCTGGCCGAACTCACCGACGCCCTACCGGTCGTGATGCGGGCGCTCGCCGACCGGGCCGCGCTGGACGCCGATGTCGGGCACCTCGCCCAGGCCCTGCCCGCGCTCGCCCGCTCCCTGCGCTACGGCGACGTGCGCGGCACCGACACGGCGGCGCTCAGCGAGGTCGCGGCCGGTCTCGCCGAGCGGATCTGCGTCGGTCTGCCACCCGCCTGCACCGGCCTCGACGCGGACGGGGCTGCGGACATGCGCCGCCACCTCGACGCCGTAAACACAGCGATCGGCCTGCTGGCCGGGGCGGCGCCGGACCACCGCGCAGACCTGCGCGGGAGGTGGACCGAGGTCCTGCGCAGGCTCGCCGGGCGGGACAGTGTGGCCGGGGTGATCCGCGGCCGGGCGGCGCGCCTGCTGCTGGACGACGGGCGGCTCACGGAAGAGGCAGCGGCGCGGCTGATGGGGCTCGCTCTCTCGCCCGGCGCTGCGCCGGCCGACGCCGCCGCGTGGATCGAGGGATTCGTCGGCGGAGCCGCGGGGGGCGGGCTGCTGCTCGTGCACGACGAACGCCTGCGCGGGCTCGTGGACACGTGGCTGACGGATGTCCCGGCCGAGGCGTTCACCGACGTACTCCCGCTGCTGAGGCGCACCTTCTCGGCGTACGAACCGGGGGTGCGGCGCTCGCTGGGCGAGCTGGTCCGGCGCGGGCCCGCCACGGCTCGGAGGGCTGGAGCGGCTGGGCCGGTGGAGATCCCCGGAGCGCCCGGGTTCGGGCCGGGACTCGACGCGGAGCGCGCCGACGGGGTGCTGCCGGTCCTGCGGCTTCTGCTGGGGACGCCGGCGGAAGAAGCGGAAGAACCAGAAGCAGCGGAAGACAACGACCTGGTGGGGGAGGCCCGATGAACACGAGCGGTGCGGGATCAGGCGAAGAGCGCCTTCGGCGGTGGCGGCTGGTGCTCGGAGGCGAAGCCGCAGACGGGACCGGGTGCGCGCTGAGCGGGCAGGACGCTGCCATGGACGGTGCACTGGGCGCGCTGTACGGCGCCGGCGGCCGCGGCACCGGGGACCGTTCGGGCCCGCGCTCGGCCGGACTCGGCGCCTCCGCCCCGTCCGTGGCGCGCTGGCTCGGCGACATCCGCCGGTACTTCCCCAGTTCGGTGGTGCAGGTCATGCAGCGCGACGCGATCGAACGCCTCGGGCTGTCGGCACTGCTCCTGGAACCCGAGATGCTGGAGGCCGTCGAAGCGGACGTCCACCTTGTCGGGACGCTGCTCTCGCTCAACAAGGTGATGCCCGAGACGACACGGGAGACGGCGCGCGCCGTCGTGCGCAAGGTGGTCCTGGACCTGGAGAAGCGCCTGGCCACCCGTACCCGGGCCACCCTGACCGGCGCCCTCGACCGCAGCGCCCGCGTCAACCGCCCCCGCCACCGGGACATCGACTGGGACCGCACCATCCGGGCCAACCTCAAGAACTACCTTCCCGAGTACCGGACCGTCGTGCCCGAACGGCTCGTCGGGTACGGGCGGGCGTCGCAGTCCGTGAAGAAGGATGTCGTCCTGTGCATCGACCAGTCCGGGTCGATGGCCGCATCCGTCGTCTACGCGTCCGTCTTCGGCGCGGTCCTCGCCTCGATGCGCTCGATCAACACCCGGCTCGTCGTCTTCGACACCGCCGTCGTCGATCTCACCGACCAGTTGGACGACCCCGTCGACGTCCTCTTCGGCACGCAGCTCGGCGGCGGTACGGACATCAACCGCGCCCTCGCCTACTGCCAGTCGCAGATCACCCGCCCCGCCGACACCGTGGTCGTCCTGATCAGCGACCTCTACGAAGGCGGGATACGTGACGAGATGCTCAAGCGGGTCGCCGCGATGAAGGCGGCCGGCGTGCAGTTCGTCGCCCTGCTCGCCCTCTCCGACGAAGGCGGCCCGGCGTACGACCGTGAGCACGCGGCGGCGCTCGCGGCACTCGGCGCGCCGGCCTTCGCCTGTACGCCCGACCTCTTCCCGGAGGTGATGGCGGCCGCGATCGAGAAACGGCCACTGCCCATACCGGACATGGCGGCTCATCCGTAGCCCCAGGCTCGGGTCACCCTGGAAGACGCGTGCGGGCATCGCCCAGTCGTTCCCCTGCTGCCCCTGCCCCTGCCCCTGCCCCTGCCCCTGCCCCTGCCCCTGCCCCTGCCCCTGCTCCTGCCCTGCCCCTGCTCCGCGGGCCGGCGCCGTCTCCACCGACAGCGCCGCCATGCGTGCGATCTGTGACAGGTATCACCGCTCAGGTGTGATCTGCGATTTAGGGACCTGTGGCCCACGGGGATAACCTGCGGGACGGACATGCCGCGTACCGGACACCGTGTACGCCTCCCTTGTGACAGCGCCGTCACGTTGCCCTCCGCGGCACGCCCATTGGAGACAACGCAACGAACCGCGATCACCAGAAAAGGGACGGACGCGCGTGGACCTGTTCGAGTACCAGGCGAGGGACCTCTTCGCCAAGCACGGTGTACCGGTGCTGGCCGGTGAAGTCATCGAAACGCCTGAGGCGGCGCGCGAGGCCACTGAGCGGCTGGGCGGCAAGTCGGTCGTCAAGGCGCAGGTGAAGGTCGGCGGCCGCGGCAAGGCAGGCGGCATCAAGCTCGCCGCCACCCCGGACGAGGCCGTCGCCCGTTCGACGGACATCCTCGGGATGGACATCAAGGGCCACACGGTCCACAAGGTGATGATCGCCGAGACCGCGCCGGAGATCGCCGAGGAGTACTACGTCTCGTACCTCCTCGACCGTACGAACCGCACATTCCTCGCCATGGCGTCCGTCCAGGGCGGCATGGACATCGAGGAGGTCGCGGAGAAGACCCCCGAGGCCCTCGCGAAGGTCCCGGTCAACGCCAACGACGGCGTCACCATCGAGAAGGCCCGCGAGATCGTCGCCCTGGCGAAGTTCCCGGCCGAGGTCGCCGAGGGTGTCGCCGAGGTCCTCGTGACCCTGTGGGACACCTTCGTCGCCGAGGACGCGCTCCTCGTCGAGGTCAACCCGCTCGCGAAGCTCGCCGACGGCCGCATCATCGCGCTGGACGGCAAGGTCTCTCTCGACGAGAACGCCGACTTCCGCCAGCCCGGCCACGAGGCGCTCGAGGACAAGGCCGCAGCCAACCCGCTCGAGGCTGCCGCCAAGGCCAAGAACCTCAACTACGTCAAGCTCGACGGCGAGGTCGGCATCATCGGCAACGGCGCCGGCCTGGTCATGTCGACCCTGGACGTCGTCGCGTACGCCGGTGAGGCGCACGGCAACGTGAAGCCCGCCAACTTCCTCGACATCGGTGGCGGCGCGTCCGCCGAGGTCATGGCGAACGGCCTGGAGATCATCCTCGGCGACCCGGACGTCAAGTCCGTCTTCGTCAACGTCTTCGGCGGCATCACCGCCTGCGACGAGGTCGCCAACGGCATCGTTCAGGCCCTGGAGCTGCTCAAGTCGAAGGGCGAGAAGGTCGAGAAGCCGCTCGTCGTGCGTCTCGACGGCAACAACGCGGAGCTGGGTCGCAAGATCCTTTCCGACGCCAACCACCCGCTCGTGCGGCGCGTGGACACCATGGACGGCGCGGCCGACAAGGCCGCCGAGCTCGCCGCGGCTGCGAAGTAAAGGACGAGGGACTCCAACACCATGGCTATCTTCCTCACCAAGGACAGCAAGGTCATCGTCCAGGGGATGACCGGCGCCACGGGCATGAAGCACACCAAGCTCATGCTGGCCGATGGCACCAACATCGTCGGTGGCGTGAACCCCCGCAAGGCCGGCACGTCGGTCGACTTCGACGGCAATGAGGTTGCGGTCTTCGGCTCCGTCAAGGAAGCGATGGAGAAGACCGGCGCCGACGTGTCCGTCCTCTTCGTGCCGCCGGCCTTCGCGAAGGCCGCCGTCGTCGAGGCGATCGACGCCGAGATCCCGCTCGCCGTCGTGATCACCGAGGGCATCGCCGTCCACGACTCGGCCGCCTTCTGGGCGTACGCCGGCGCGAAGGGCAACAAGACCCGGATCATCGGCCCGAACTGCCCCGGTCTCATCACCCCGGGACAGTCCAACGCCGGCATCATCCCGGGCGACATCACCAAGCCGGGCCGCATCGGTCTCGTGTCGAAGTCGGGCACGCTGACCTACCAGATGATGTACGAGCTCCGTGACATCGGCTTCTCGTCCGCCGTCGGCATCGGTGGCGACCCGGTCATCGGTACGACGCACATCGACGCCCTCGCCGCGTTCGAGGCCGACGCCGACACCGACCTGATCGTCATGATCGGCGAGATCGGCGGCGACGCCGAGGAGCGTGCCGCGGACTACATCGCGAAGAACGTGACGAAGCCGGTCGTCGGTTACGTCGCGGGCTTCACCGCCCCCGAGGGCAAGACGATGGGTCACGCCGGTGCGATCGTGTCGGGTTCCTCCGGCACCGCGCAGGCCAAGAAGGAGGCCCTTGAGGCCGCGGGCGTCAAGGTCGGCAAGACGCCGACCGAGACGGCCGAGCTGGCGCGCGCGATTCTGGCGGGCTAGTTGTAGTTGCGGGCGTAGTTGCGTTCCGCGCAGCCGCGTAGCTACGGGCGGGCCCGTATCCCCTGGCCAGGGGCTACGGGCCCGCCCGCGTTCGGTCAGCGGGCCACCGGGAGAAGGCGGCCGGGGCCGGCCATCGGCTGCGCGCGCAGCATCGCGTGCAGCTCCTCGTCCTCGGGGGTGAGCGCCGGGGGGCCGCCGCGCACCGGGACGCCGCCGACGGCTTCGCCGGGAGCGAGCTCCGGGATGTACCGCGTCGGGGCGGTGACCACGGTGAACGAGGTCGCGCCCACGATCAGGGCGGTGAACATCATCGCCGACCGCGTCCAGAAGCGGGTTTTGCGCTCACTGCCCGTCCGTACGGCGCGGGCCGGGCGCAACCTGGTGTTCGGGCTCGCCTCCGCCAGCTGGGCAAGCCGTTCGTGGAGTACGGCGGACTGCTCGGCGACGGTGCCGGCCCTGGCCAGCTCCGGCAGGCACCGCGCAAGCGTCGCGCGCGCGTTGAGTAGGCGGCGGGCGGCGGCGGGGGTGCTCGCCTCCGTCTCGGCGGCGGTCTCGGGGAGGTCCAGGCCGAGGCCGTCGTAGAGGAGGACGGTGCGGCGGTGCATGGGCGGCAGGGCAAGCAGTGCGTCGAGCAGTGCTCTGCGGCCGGGGTCGACCGGCGGCTCGTCGGGGCGCTTGCGGACGCGGCGCAGGCGGTGCCAGGGGGACATCGCGTACTCGTACGCCGCCGCCCGGATCCAGCCGGCGGGGTCGCGGTCGGTGGCTACCTCGGGCCAGCGCTGCCACGCGAGGTGGAAGGCGTGCTCCACGGCCTCGCGGGAGACGCGGCGGCGGCCGGTGAGGAGGTACGCCTGGCGTTGCATGGCGGGGGCGGCTTGGGCGTACAGGGCGTCGAAAGCCTGGGCGGGGGTCAGGGGGCGCGAGGTGGGGTCCGGGGGTGTGGAGTCCGGGGGTGTGGGCTCATGTGGGGTGGGTTCGGCTGGCGCGGCGTCCGTGGGTGCGGTGGGGAGCGCAGGTGCGGGCGATTGCGGGGGCGTTGGGGTCGGTGCCGCGCCGCGGCGTCTCCTCGGGCGCCGAACGTTCGGCGGGTCGCCTTGTTCGGGCTCGTTGCGTTCGACGCCCTGCGGGGAGCGCCCCGGCGCGTCCCCTCCCGGCACCTCGGCCGGCGACGCGGTGTCGGGTCCGGCCAACAGGGCCGCGTACGCCTGGCGCTTGCGGCCCTTGGGGTGGCTGCGGCCCTGCTCCCACGATCTGACCGTCTCGCGCGTGACGCCCACGGCGGCCGCGACCTGTGCCCGGGTCAGTGATTTCGCCTCGCGCAGCCTGCGGCGCTCCTTGGCGGAGGGCAGGGTCGCGGACGGGGTGGGGTCCGTGCTCTGTCTCATGCGGGTCTCCCCGCAGCGCTACACAAGGCAAAAAAGTACATAAACGTATATTGAGCGACACGGCTGTCATTCGCCTGTTACGCGGGATAAGCGCGTGTCGTTGGCAGCATGGCGGGCGTGACTCAAGACAACGATCGCCGACGGTCTTCGGTACGCGCCGCCTGCTTCGTCCGCGGGGTGATCGCCGCCGGGCTCGGCCTCGGCTCGCTCACCGTCCTGGCGCTCGCGCTGTGGATCAGTTCCCCGTACCGCGACAGCGGGCTCGGCGGGGCGCTGAACGTCGCGGCCGGGCTGTGGCTGCTGGCCCATGGAGCGGAACTCGTCCGGTACGACACGCTGTCCGGCGTGCCCGCGCCGGTCGGAGTGACGCCGATGCTGCTGATGGTGCTGCCCCTGTGGCTCACGCACCGGGCCGCCCGGGACGCGCTGGAGCCCGACGGGGACGGTGATGGGGAGGGGCAGGTGCCGCCGTCTTCGCGGGCGGCCTTCGTGGGAGTCGCGGGTGGGTACCTATTCGTAGGTGCTGCCGCGCTGCTGTACGTGTCCCGGGGGGCGCTGCGGGGCGAGCTGCTGAGCGCGGCCCTGTGGATGCCGCTCGTGGTGGTGTCGGCGGCGGGGGCGGGAGTGTGGACGGCGAACGGGCGTCCGCGCGGGCCGTTGCCGGGCTGGGTGCCGGGGGGCGTGCGGCGGGCTGTTGTGCGCCCCCGGTTCCGCGTCGCGCTCGCGGCGGCCGGGGCGGGGGTCGTGGCGCTGCTGGCGGGGGGTGTGCTGCTGGCGCTGGGGTCGCTGGTGTGGCACGCCGGGTCGGCGCACGGAGCCTTCTCGCAGCTCGCGGGGGCATGGTCGGGTCGGTTCGCGGTGCTCCTGCTGGGGCTGGTGCTCGCGCCGAACGCCGCGGTGTGGGGCGCCGCTTACGGTCTTGGCCCCGGGTTCGCGCTCGGTGCGGGCGCGACGGCGACGCCGCTGGCCGCCGCCGGCGCCCCGGCCCTGCCGCACTTTCCGCTGCTCGCGGCGCTGCCGGTGGGCGGGGGGACGCCCATCTCCTGGGTGGTGCTGGTGGTGCCGGTGGCGGGGGCGGTGGGGGTCGCGTGGTTCACCGTACGAGCGGCCGCGCCCGCCTTCGCCCTACGGGACGAAGCGTGGGGCGCGAAGGAAACCGCCCTGACGGCTGCCCTGGGAGGCGTGGGGTGCGCGGGAGCGCTGACGGTACTGACGCTGCCGGCCGGTGGGGCGCTGGGTGTGGGTGCGCTGTCGGAGTTCGGGCCGGTGTGGTGGCGTACCGGTGGTGCCGCGCTGGCGTGGATGGTGGCTCTGGGGGTGCCGGGGGCGCTGGCCTTGCGGGCCTGGCGGCTGCGAGCCCGCCGACGGGTGTTGAGTGGTCTGTCCTGGGCCTGGCGCCGGACGCCGGGCGAAGGGGTGGCGGCGGGGGAGCGTACGCAGCGGGGGAGGTGGCGGTGGCCTTGGCGTGGGCGTGGCGATGCTGTTCCCGACACTGATGGGCTGCCGCCGGCGGCCGGGTCCGTTCCCGGTGACCTGTTCTCGGACTGGCACGAGAGTGGTGCGCGCGAAGTGCGCTGGGCCGCGATCAGAGAGGCGTCTGGTGGTCTGATGGCCAGCATCGTTGAGGGTTCCGATCACCCCGATCTGCCTGTCGCCGGTCCGAGGGAGGCTGGAGGTGCGACTGTGGACGCGAACGTCACGGGTGGGGCCGGGGAGCGGGCGGCCGACGAACCCGGTGACCCGGATCCGGCGGCCGATGCCTCCAGCGACCCGGACTCGGCGGCGGCGCGGCCACGGACGGGCTCGGTTTGAGCTTGAGCCCGTCCGCGGATTGAGGGCCGGGACTGGGGCGCTACTCCTTTACGCCGAAGACCGGGCGCAGCGTCTCCGGCAGCAGGTCGTTGCACGACACCTGCGCGGACTGCGTCAGCGAGTCCTGCACGCACGTGTAGTAGTCCCGGTACACCAACTGCACGGTGAACGTCGTCGCCACGATCGCCAGTGCCAGCCCAGCCGTCACCAGCCCGCTTACCGCCGCCGTCGTCTGCTGCTTCGAGGGGCCGGGCGCGGGCGTGGCCGGGGTGGGGCTCGTCGGGTCCTGACGCGCGTCCGGTTTGGCCCGCAGCGAGCTGATGCCCCAGTACACGGCCAGCACCCCCAGCAGCAGCGCGAGCTCCGGGAGATCGAAGAGGGAGAAGAAGAACGCCCACATGCCGGAGAGCAGCGCGTAGCGTGCGCGCCGCTGCGTCGGGTCCTTGGGGTCCCAGCGCAGACCGGGGCCGTTGCCGCCCCCCTGGCCGCCCTGCTTCGCGGGGCTGTTCTGGCGCCCGCCCCCGAAGCCGCCGCTCTGGTGGCCCGGCTGGCGCGGGCTCCATCGGCCCTTGGCGGGCTGGGGTGCGTCGGACTGGTCGCCGTCGTCGTCGTTTCCATCGCCGTTGGCCGGTTTGCGCGGCTGCCACGGCTGGTCGGGCTGCCCCTCGGGGGGCGGCGCGAACGGGTTGTCGTCGTCCTGTGGCGACGAGGGCGGCGGGGTCGACGAAGACTTGCGTTCCCGCAGCAGCCACTGAGCACCCGGCTGTCCGGCATACGTCTCGGACTGCGCGAGGCGGAGAGCCGCGCGGCGGCGTCGGTGCGTCATCTGGTGAACGTCTTCCCCTCAGACCCTGTGCGGAGCGGGTCTTGTGTTGTCTGTATCCCGTCCGGAGACGGGTTGTCGCCGCCCGGAGACGGAACCTGTCCCCTGACGCTACCTCCCGGCCCCCCACCCTTGCCGTGGGGGCTGCTCGGTGTGCCGGTATCGTTGCCGACGGTCGGCGCCTTCGTAGAGTTCCCCGTATCGGGGGGCTCGATTCATTCGTACGACCGCACAAGCCGCACCCGCCGTGAGAAGTCGCGAGAACCCGCCAGAACCCGCGAGAAAGAGACCCGCCGTGGCCTCCCCGCCCCCCGCCCGCCGCACACCGGCCCGCATCGTCGTCCTGGTCTCCGGGTCCGGCACCAATCTCCAGGCCCTGATCGACGAGATCGGCACCGATCCCGCCGCGTACGGGGCGCAGATCGTCGCCGTGGGCGCCGACCGGGACGGCATCGCGGGGCTGGAGCGCGCCGAGCGTGCCGGGCTGGCGACCTTCGTCTGCCGGGTCAAGGACCACGCCACCCGCGAGGATTGGGACACCGCGCTGGCCGAGGCCACGGGGGCGTACGCGCCGGATCTGGTCGTCTCGGCCGGGTTCATGAAGATCGTGGGCAAGGAGTTCCTGGCCCGGTTCGGGGGGCGTTTCGTCAATACGCACCCCGCCCTGCTGCCCAGCTTTCCCGGCGCCCACGGAGTGCGCGACGCACTGGCGTACGGCGCCAAGGTCACCGGGTGCACGGTCCACTTCGTCGACGACGGCGTCGACACCGGGCCGATCATCGCGCAGGGCGTGGTCGAGGTCCGGGACGGGGACTACGAAGACGGTGGCGCCGCTCTGCATGAGCGCATCAAGGAAGTCGAGCGACGGCTGCTCGTCGATGTCGTGGGGCGTCTGGCCCGTAACGGCTTTCACATTGAGGGACGGAAGGTAGTTATCCAGTGACCGCCGAAGGTACGAAGCGGCCGATCCGCCGCGCGTTGGTCAGCGTCTACGACAAGACGGATCTTGAGGAGCTGGCCCGCGGCCTGCACGAGGCGGGTGTCACGCTCGTCTCCACCGGCTCGACGGCCGGGAGGATCGCCGCGGCCGGTGTCCCGGTGACCAAGGTCGAGGAGCTGACCGGCTTCCCCGAGTGCCTGGACGGCCGGGTCAAGACCCTGCACCCGCGCGTGCACGCCGGCATCCTCGCCGACCTGCGGCTCGACTCGCACCGCGAGCAGCTCGCGGAGCTGGGCGTCGAGCCCTTCGATCTCGTGGTCGTGAACCTCTACCCGTTCAAGGAGACCGTCGCCTCCGGCGCGACCCCCGACGAGTGCGTCGAGCAGATCGACATCGGCGGCCCGTCGATGGTCCGCGCCGCCGCGAAGAACCACCCGTCGGTCGCCGTGGTCACCAGCCCCGAGCGGTACGCCGACGTGCTGGGCGCGGTCAAGGACGGCGGCTTCGACCTGGCGACGCGCAAGCGGCTCGCGGGCGAGGCCTTCCAGCACACGGCGGCGTACGACGTGGCAGTCGCCTCCTGGTTCGCCGGCGACTACGCGGCTGCCGACGACAGCGGCTTCCCGGACTTCCTCGGTGCGACGTACGAGCGCAAGAGCGTTCTGCGGTACGGCGAGAACCCGCATCAGCCCGCCGCCCTCTACACCTCGGGCTCGGGCGGCCTGGCCGAGGCGGAGCAGCTGCACGGCAAGGAGATGTCGTACAACAACTTCACGGACACCGAGGCCGCGCGCCGGGCGGCGTACGACCAGAGCGAGCCGTGTGTCGCGATCATCAAGCACGCCAACCCGTGCGGCATCGCGGTCGGCGAGGACGTCGCCGAGGCGCACCGCAAGGCGCACGCCTGCGACCCGCTGTCCGCGTTCGGCGGTGTGATCGCCGTCAACCGCCCGGTCTCCGTGGCGATGGCCGAGCAGGTCGCCGAGGTCTTCACCGAGGTCGTCGTGGCGCCGGGCTATGAGGACGGCGCGGTGGAGGTGCTGGCCCGCAAGAAGAACATCCGCGTGCTGACCTGTCCCGACGCCCCGTCCGACCGCGTCGAGGTCAAGGCCATCGATGGTGGTGCGCTGCTTCAGGTGACCGACCGTCTGCAGGCCGAGGGCGACGACCCGTCGACCTGGACGCTCGCGGCCGGCGACGCCCTGTCGCGGGCCGACCTCGCAGAGCTGGCGTTCGCCTGGCGTGCCTGCCGCGCCGTCAAGTCCAACGCGATCCTGCTCGCCAAGGGCGGCGCGTCGGTCGGCGTCGGCATGGGGCAGGTCAACCGGGTGGACTCCGCGAAGCTCGCGGTGGAGCGCGCGGGCGAGGAGCGGGCGCGGGGGGCGTACGCCGCCTCGGACGCGTTCTTCCCGTTCCCGGATGGGCTGGAGATCCTGCTGGCCGTCGGCATCAAGGCCGTGGTGCAGCCGGGCGGTTCGGTCCGCGACGAGCTGGTCGTGGAGGCAGCGAAGAAGGCGGGCGTGACGATGTACTTCACGGGCACGCGCCACTTCTTCCACTGAAGCGAGCGGGCATGCGAGAGGCCGCAACCCCGATGGGGGTTGCGGCCTTCGTCGTTCTCAGGGCTCAGGTCAGTGGGACTTGACGACCACCGAGGAGCAGACCTTGTCCGCGAACGTCTGCTTCTTCTCGTCCCACAGCGGCCACAGCCACCCGATGTAGCACGCGATGCTGTCGAGGAAGTGGGCGAGGCGGCGGACGAACGCCATGCCCACGCCGAGCGGCTGGCCGTCGGCCTCGCGGAGCAGGCGGATGTTCATGGCCTTCTTGCCAATGGTCTGGCCGGTCTTGCCCTCCTTGATCAACTGCCAGATCGCCACGGCGGTCACGGCGAGGAAACCGATGATCGAGAGGATCGCGCCGGTGGAGTCACCCATGGCACTGCCGGCGATGACCAGGATGTACGGAACCATGAGGACGAGGCCGTCGATCAGAAGGCCGAGGAACCGCAGGCCCCAGTGAGCGAACTCGGGCATGGCGCCGTAGGGCGCCTGGCCCGGCTGCTGCTGCGGGTACGCACCGTAGGGCTGGCCCGGCTGCTGGACGGGCGGGGCCTGCGGGTAGCCGTAACCGGGCTGCTGGCCCTGCTGCGGCGGGACGCCCTGGGGGGCCTGCTGCGGGTAGCCGTAACCGGGCTGGCCCTGCGGCGGCTGCTGGGGCTGCTGGCCGTACGGGTTGTTGGGGTCGCCGAAGCTCATTGCGAAGTTCCTCCGTTGGATGTGCGGGGACGGCGCGGTCCGCGCGGAGGAAAGTGGAACTGACAAGCGGTCCGCCCCCCGGCATTGCCCGCGGTACTGCGCGGATCATCGTTGTAGGTGGTCACCATTTTTGTCCAGTCGGATACGCAGCTGTTGTGCAAGTGCAACCTCTGCGGCCTGATGGGAACCGGATGGGAGCCGGATGGGAGCCGGGATGGAACGTGGGATTGGAACCGGGGCGGGTCCATCCGCGAGGATGGGGGCATGACTGCCCAGATTCTCGATGGCAAGGCCACCGCAGCCGCGATCAAGTCCGACCTGACCGCCCGCGTGGCGGACCTCCAAGCCAAGGGCGTCGTTCCCGGGCTGGGCACGCTGCTGGTCGGTGACGACCCCGGCAGCACCTGGTACGTCGCGGGCAAGCACCGCGACTGCGCCCAGGTCGGCATCGCGTCGATCCAGCGCGAACTGCCCGCGACCGCCTCCCAGGAGGAGATCGAGGCGGTGGTGCGCGAGCTGAACGAGAACCCCGAGTGCACGGGTTACATCGTCCAACTCCCCCTCCCCAAGGGCATCGACACCAACCGCGTGCTGGCCCTCATGGACCCCGACAAGGACGCCGACGGCCTGCACCCGATGAGCCTCGGCAAGCTCGTCATCGGTGAGACCGGCCCGCTGCCGTGTACGCCGTTCGGGATCGTCCAGCTGCTCCGCCACCACGGTGTGGAGATCAACGGCGCGAACGTCGTGGTCGTCGGCCGCGGCATCACCATCGGCCGCCCCATGCCGCTGGTGCTGACCCGCAAGTCCGAGAACGCGACCGTCACCCAGTGCCACACCGGCACGCGTGACCTGTCCGCGCACCTCAGGCAGGCGGACATCATCGTCGCCGCCGCCGGCGTGCCGCACCTGATCAAGGCCGAGGACGTGAAGCCGGGCGCGGCCGTCCTCGACGTCGGCGTCAGCCGGGACGAGCATGGCAAGATCGTCGGCGATGTCCACCCGGGCGTCACCGAGGTGGCCGGCTGGGTCGCCCCGAACCCGGGCGGCGTCGGGCCGATGACCCGCGCACAGCTGCTGGTCAACGTTGTCGAGGCGGCGGAACGCGCCGCCGGCGTCGACGCGAGCTGACCGGTAAGCGGGAAGGAAGCGCCACCATGGGTGCTGGTACGAGTCCAAGCGATCGGGCCGCCGCGGACGGCGACAAGGAGCGGGATGCTCCGACCGCACACGGCACGGACGAACCCGAACCCGGCGCCGGGCAGGAGCCTGACGCCGGGCCCGAGACCGAGGCCGGGCAGGAGCAGGAGCCCGAGGCGAAAGGCGCCGTCAGCGCCCCGAGCCCCGAGGGCCCCGTGCGCACCACGCGGCGCTTCCCCCTGTTCACGCGTGACACCGCCCGCCCCGAGGGTGGCGGCCGCGCCGCCTCCGGGGACGCCGCAGCCCCCGTCCGGCAGTGGCCGTTCCTGACCGTGCTCGGCGCGACCGGAACCGGGCTGCTGCTCGTCGCCGTCGACGCGTTCGGGATCGGCCTGCGCATCGGCACGCTGCTCATCGGGCTCGCCCTCATCGCGGGCGCCGTGCTGCGCCGGGTGATCCCGTCTGTGGGCATGCTCGCCGTACGCTCCCGCTTCACCGACATGGTGACGTACAGCCTGCTCGGCACCGTCATCGTGCTGCTCGCACTGATGGCGCAGCCCGAACCGTGGCTGGAGATCCCGTTCCTGGAGGCCGCGGTCCGCTTCACCGTGCGGTAGGCGGGGACGGGCCGCGGCGGGTGGGACACCGTTGCCGGGAACTGACGTCTGGCTTCACGCATTCGAGAAGTGGGAGGAATGACTGCGCCCCGACGGGGCAGGCGGATGTCGTCCCCCCCCCCCCCCCCCCCCCCCCCCCCCCCCCCCCCCCCACGGGTGTACGTAACCCGGCGGACGGCCGCTCGCGCTTCCCCCCCCTGCGCGGGCGGCCGTTGCGGTTCCCGGCCGCGGTGCACTCCCGACGCGCGTTGCACGCCCCCGCATCTGCGCCCCCGCGGCACGCCCCGAAGTACGCGGCATGTGCGCGGCACCACACGGGGTCGGGAGACCGGCGGTGCCGGGGTCCGATAGCCTGACCGCCGGATATCTCTTCACGTCAAGATTCGTATGTCGGGACGTGGCGGGACATCCAGCAAGTAGGGGCAGGGACGCCCCACCGCCAGCTGTCTTACGGAGATCGCCATGACCCGCACTCCCGTGAATGTCACCGTCACCGGCGCGGCCGGCCAGATCGGTTACGCGCTGCTCTTCCGCATCGCCTCCGGCCACCTGCTCGGCGCGGATGTGCCGGTCAAGCTGCGTCTCCTGGAGATCCCGCAGGGCCTGAAGGCCGCCGAGGGCACCGCCATGGAGCTCGACGACTGCGCCTTCCCGTTGCTGCGGGGCATCGAGATCACCGACGACCCCAACGTCGGCTTCGACGGCGCGAACGTCGCCCTCCTCGTCGGCGCCCGCCCCCGTACCAAGGGCATGGAGCGCGGCGACCTGCTGTCCGCCAACGGCGGCATCTTCAAGCCGCAGGGCAAGGCCATCAACGACAACGCCGCGGACGACATCAAGGTCCTCGTCGTCGGCAACCCGGCCAACACCAACGCCCTCATCGCGCAGGCCGCGGCCCCGGACGTACCGGCCGAGCGGTTCACCGCGATGACCCGCCTGGACCACAACCGAGCGCTGTCGCAGCTCGCGAAGAAGACCGGTTCCACGGTCTCCGACATCAAGCGCCTCACGATCTGGGGCAACCACTCGGCGACCCAGTACCCGGACATCTTCCACGCGGAGATCGCCGGCAAGAACGCCGCCGAGGTCGTCAACGACGAGCAGTGGCTCGCCGACACCTTCATCCCGACCGTCGCCAAGCGCGGCGCGGCCATCATCGAGGCCCGCGGCGCGTCCTCGGCCGCCTCGGCCGCCAACGCCGCCATCGACCACGTCCACACGTGGGTCAACGGCACGGCGGACGGCGACTGGATGTCGATGGGTATCCCGTCGGACGGCTCGTACGGCGTCCCCGAGGGCCTCATCTCGTCCTTCCCGGTCACCACGAAGAACGGCAAGTACGAGATCGTCCAGGGCCTGGACATCAACGAGTTCTCCCGCACCCGCATCGACGCGTCGGTGCGCGAGCTGGGCGAGGAGCGCGACGCGGTCCGCGAGCTGGGCCTCATCTGATCCGTACGCGCACGAGCACTGTCGCTGTGGGGCACTACGCCATGTAGTGCCCCACAGCGCTTTGTGCGGTGGGTGAAGGTTTCGTGTACGGGAAGGCCCCCTGCGCGGTCCCCTGTAACCGGCTGGTTAGCGTTTCCGTAGTGCAAGCCGACAGGTGGCCTGCGAAGCCTCCCAGCCCTGCAGCAAGCCATCCGCGCCGATGAAACGCTCGATCCCCTCTCGTGGTGGTCGAAGGGACCTCTGCTCGCGGTAGCGGTGCCCGGAGCGGTGAGCGGCATCTACGACAGTGCGACTGGAGAGTAGGGATGGCTAGGGCGTTTCCCGAAGAATCCGTGAGATGGCCGAGCACGCCCTCAGAGGGATTCCTTCTGCGTCTCGCTGTTTAGGTAGCGGTACGCAGTTGCGAGGACGGCCTTGAACGGGCCCGGAGGCTCCCGGACAGGTGCCGCAACGTGCGGCTGGACAGATCGATCGCGGATCGGTACCACAACCGGCCTGTCCCATCGGCTGGTTGGAAAAGGCTCAGTGAGTGGACTTGCTGGCCCGCGCCGGGGCGTTGTGCTTCTCCGCTAGAATGTAGTACTTCTTATACATGAGCGAGCAGGTACACAATAGGCTGGCGATGGTCCGGGCCGAGCGCGGCGTCTCGCGTCAGGCGCTGGCCGAGGCGGTCGGGGCGCACTATCAGACCATCGGTTACATCGAGCGGGGGCAGTACAACCCGAGCCTCGATCTCGCCCTGAAGATCGCCGAGTTCTTCGCGCTGCCGGTGGAGGCGATGTTCTCCCTCCGGCCGTTCCGGCCGCTCACCGACGAGGTCTACGGGAGGAAGTAGTGATGGGTACTGGCCACGACCAGCGCATGTTCGCGTTGATGAACCGGGAAGAGGGGTCGGCCTTCCACGCCACCGCCGCGCGCCGCCGCATCGTCGTCGGTGCGCACGTCGCTATGACCGTCGCTTCCGTGGTGTGCTGGAACACCGTGGTCTTCGGGGACCGGCAGATGTGGGCCCTGGTCGCCACGCTCGCGCTGCTGTTGCCGTGGTGCGTGGCGACCGGCGTGATCAACAGCGCCACGCGCGGGCTGCTCGAACTCCGCGGCCGGGTCCTCGACGAGCGCCAGCTCGCCGAGCGCGACCGCGCCCGCGCACGCGCGCACCGGCTGACCACCGGGCTGCTGCTGATCGCGGTCCTAGGGGCGGGCGCGGCCGGCTGGTTCGGCGACGTACCGGCCGAGGGGCTGATCGCCCCCGTGCTCGTGGTGCACTGGCTGATGCCGCTGTGGGTGGCGGGACTCATGGTCCGGGACGACCCCAGTGAGGCAATCTCCGAAAGTTGAGGCAGTGGCCGGCAAGCGGTGGGGAGGTTCACCTCATGAGCGCCGCGGAAGCGTAGCCGTTGGGTCTAGGATGTCACCCCTTCACTCATCAACTTGCCCTGTTCGCATGCAAGTTCGCTCAGTCAAGGGGCCACGATGACCCAAACTGCTTTACCCGCCCAGCCCGGCGGACAGGACGATCTGCGCGGGAGAGCCCCGGTGGCGCCCGCCGCCAGTGAGGCGAGCCGGCTGTTGTGTGCCGGGGTTTACCTCGACGAGGGCTTCCGGGACGCCGTCATCGACGAGCTGTACGTACACGAGGAGCGCATCGCCGCCCCGTCGTACGGTTTCGACGCCGCCCGCGTCCTCGCCCACGCGCTGCGGGCGCGGCGCAGCGAACTGGGCTGGGCCGGCGGGGTGCTGGCGCTGTGGGTGTTCGCCATTCTGCTGACCGGGGGCGCGTTCTTCGCGCTGGTCGTGCCGTGCGTTCTGCTCAGCATCGCCGGGTGGGTCCGCGGCAGCCGTCGTCAGGCGCCCCCGGCGCGGGTCATTCCGGCGTTCGCGCTGCGCTGGGGCGGGCGCTACCTGCTGGCCGGGGTTCTCCTGGGGCTCGCCTTCGCCGCTTTCGCCGGGGACGACGAGGGTGATCAGTACGGTGACGCCGGAGGGTACGGCGCAGGGTACGGAGCGGGTGAGCCGGATCTCTTCGATACGGGCGTCATCGGGCCCCTGCAAGACAGCCTGCCCCACGCGACGCCCGGCACCGCCTGGGGAGCCCTGGCCCTGCTCGGCGTCCTCGTCGCCGTCGTCGCCTCGCAGCGCGAGTACTTCGCGCGGATCCTCACTGGCGATCTGTCCCCGCAGCGGTTCCCCAACCATGCCGCCGACCCCGCCGAGCGCGCGTCCGGTCATCGCCTGGACCGGCTGAAGCGGCGCATCAAGGTGGAGCAGCACGCCCCGCTGGTGATGTACAACGCCAACGACCCCTTCTGCGGCGCCGGTGCTCCGTACCGGCCCTGGAACCTGGCCGTCGAGCTGCGCCCCCGCAAGGACGCCACACCCGAGCCCCTCGACAACGCGACGATCCTCGGCCGGATCGTCCCCCTCGTGGAGGCGCTGCGCATCCCCTCGCCGCACGGCTCGCCGCGGCTCGCCGCCGCCGTGCGCGACCGGCTGCGCGAGTTGCAGACCGACGAGTGCGTCTTCCTGCCCGCCTACGCGCTGCTACGCAGGGATCAGGCGCCGTACGACGCCCAGGGATACGAGGCGCACCGGAGCGGGTCCGTGGAGGAGGGCGGGGAGAGCCGCCGGCACTTCCTGCGGATCCGGGTGGGCGGCTGGAGCGAGGAGGTCGTGGTGACGGTCTTCGTACGGGTGCACACCCAGGGCGGGATGCTCATGCTTGAGGTCGCCCCCCACGTGCTGCTGCCCGTGCGGCAGTCGTTCCAGGAGGCCGACCGGATCGCCCACCGGCACCGCAACAACCACTGGTTCGGCAAGGCCGTCTGGGCGATCGCACACACCCCCCGCTCGCTCGGGGACGCGCTCGCGACGCTCGGGCGTGGCGCCGGCAGTGGCTGGAAGCTGCTCACCGGCGGTAACGCCGGCGCGCTGCCCGACGGCCCCGCGCGGTCGGTCCGGGAGCTCGGCTCCGAGTGGGACGCCTCGCTCTTCCAGGACATGGACGTCAACCGCTACCTGAAGAGCATCCAGGACCGGGTGGCCGGTGGGGTGCGGCTGGCGCTGCGCGACGCGGGATGGCAGACCGACGAGTTCGAGCAGAAGATCGTGAACGTCGGGAGCGGCGGGGTCTTCATCGACTCCGCGCAGGGAAGTGCCATTGGTGTGGGTGACGGGAACAGGATCACCACCACCAACAACAACGGCAGCAGTGCCGGCGATGGGGGAGTACGCCGTGGGAACGCCTGAGCAGCACCAGCACCAGCACCAGCCGCCGCAGCCGCAGCCTTCGGTCCAGCTCGGGACCGTGCACAACAGCGCCGTCGGCATCGGCAGCGGCAACACCGTCAGCAACACGAACAACAACACCGGTGTCCCGGCCCGCGACCCCGCCCAGGAGGAGCTGCTCGCCGCCGTGCGGCAGCTCAGGGCGGACCTGGACCGGCTCATCGCCACCGACACCACGACCGTCTTGGACGCGGAGCTCGTCTCCACCGAGGAGGAGATCGAGGCCGAAGGCCGGGCCGCGCCCGGCCGGCTCGCCCGGCTGCGTGACGCGCTCACGGCGGCGGGCCCGAGCGTGGAGGTCCTGGCGTCGGGCGCCGCCGCCGTGGCCGCGGTCGGTGCGCTGCTGGGAGGGTGAAACGAGAGGCGGGCGAGGCACTTCACGCTGGGTGACATCTTTTGACCGCTTCTGCTCTATTACGGTCGTGATGCTGCGCACTTTCGGCCACGTATTGCGCATGGTTCCCGTCCTTAGGGGGAGGGCTTCAGATCGCTGGTTCCAAACCGGCGGTAAATATTTCGGGAACGGAAGGCAAAACGCGACGTGTCGGCACATCAGACCATCCATGTGGGCGGGAAGTGGCAAGCAGCCGCTTCCGGCGCCACACGCGAGATCATCGACCCCGCGGATGCCCAGCCCTTCGCCGTCGTCGCCGAGGGCGGTGCCGCGGACGTCGATGACGCCGTGGCGGCCGCACGTACGGCCTTCGACTCCGGCGAGTGGCCCCGTACTCCCGTCGCCGAGCGCGCGGCCCTGCTGCGCCGCGTCGCCGACCTGCTCCAGCGGGACCGCGAGGAGATCGGGCTCCTGGAGAGCCGCGACGCGGGCAAGACGCTGGAAGAGGGCCGGGTCGACGTCGACTGCGTGAGCGACGCCTTCCGGTACTTCGCCGACCTGGTCGTGGGTGAGAGCGGCGGGCGGGTCGTCGACGCCGGTTCGCCGGAGATCCACAGCGTCGTCGTACACGAGCCCGTCGGTGTCTGTGCGCTCATCGCACCCTGGAACTACCCTCTGTTGCAGGCGAGTTGGAAGATCGCTCCGGCCCTGGCCGCGGGCAACACCTTTGTGATCAAGCCGAGTGAGATCACTCCGCTGACGACGGTCGCGCTCATCGGGCTGCTGGCGGAAGCGGGCCTTCCGGCCGGTGTCGCCAACCTGGTCACCGGCGCGGGCGACCCGGTCGGCGCGCGGATGTCCGAACACCCCGATGTCGACCTCGTGTCGTTCACGGGCGGCCTCGCCAGCGGTACGAAGGTCATGCAGGCCGCCGCCGTCACCGTCAAGAAGGTCGCGCTGGAGCTCGGCGGCAAGAACCCCAACGTCGTCTTCGCCGACGCCTGCGCCACCGATGACGGCTTCGACACCGCCGTCGACCAGGCCCTGAACGCCGCGTTCATCCACAGCGGGCAGGTCTGCTCGGCCGGCTCCCGGCTGATCATCGAGGAGTCGGTGCGGGAGCGGTTCGTTGCCGAGCTCGCGCGCAGGGCCGGCAGGATCCGGCTCGGGCGGGGCACCGAGGACGGGGTGGAGTGCGGGCCGCTCGTCTCCGCGCAGCAGCTGGCGAAGACCGAGATGTACGTCGCCTCCGCGCTGGAGGAGGGCGCGGTGCTGCGCACCGGCGGAGCCCGGCCCGAGGTGAGCGACGTACGGCCGGAGGGCGGGTACTTCTACGCGCCGACCGTGCTCGACGAGTGCCATCGCGAGATGCGGGTCGTACGGGAAGAAGTCTTCGGGCCGGTGCTCACGGTGGAGACCTTCCGCACCGAGGACGAGGCCGTGGCCCTCGCCAACGATACCGAGTACGGGCTGGCCGGCGGGGTCTGGACGGCCGACGCGGGGCGGGCCCGGCGGGTGGCGGGACGGCTGCGGCACGGCACGGTCTGGATCAACGACTTCCATCCCTATCTGCCGCAGGCTGAGTGGGGCGGGTTCGGGAAGTCGGGCATCGGGCGGGAGCTGGGCCCGGCGGGGCTCGCGGAGTATCGCGAAGCGAAGCACGTTTACCAGAATCTGGCGCCGCGGCCGGTGCGGTGGTTCGCGGGCTGAGGGCCCTGGCTGGGGCTCCGCCCCAGACCCCGGTCCTGAGGCGCCGGACGGGCTGATGAGCGCCGCTTGCGGCAGTCCGACCCACGCGTTGAGAAAGCACCTGGCAGCACGACAAGAGGAGTAAGACCCCATGCCCGTATACGACTACGTCGTCGTCGGGGGCGGCACCGCAGGTTCGGTGATCGCCTCCCGGCTCACCGAGGACCCGTCCGTGCGCGTCGCCGTCATCGAGGGCGGTCCGTCCGATGTCGACCGCCCCGAAGTACTGACGCTGCGCCGCTGGATGGGCCTGCTCGGCGGGGAGCTGGACTACGACTACCCCACCACCGAGCAGCCACGCGGCAACTCCCACATCCGGCACAGCCGCGCCCGCGTCCTCGGCGGCTGCTCCTCGCACAACACCCTCATCGCCTTCCAGCCGCTGCCGTCCGACTGGGACGAGTGGGCCGCCGCCGGCGCCGATGGGTGGGACGCCGCGGCCATGGGGCCGTACTTCCACAAGCTGCGCAACAACATCGTCCCGGTCGACGAGAAAGACCGGAACGCGATCGCCCGCGACTTCGTCGACGCCGCCCAGGAAGCCATCGGCGTACCCCGCGTCGAAGGCTTCAACCGGCAGCCGTTCCACGAGGGGGTCGGTTTCTTCGACCTCGCCTACCACCCCGAGAGCAACAAGCGCTCGTCCGCCTCGGTGGCGTACCTGCACCCGTTCCTGGACAGGCCGAACCTGCACATCATGCTGGAGAGCTGGGCGTACAAGCTTCAGCTCGACGGGGTGCGGGCGACCGGCGTGCACGTGCGTACCAAGGACGGCGAGGAGATCCTCGTCGAGGCGAGCCGCGAAGTGATCGTCTGCGCGGGCGCCGTCGACACCCCCCGGCTGCTGATGCATTCCGGCATCGGCCCGAAGGCCGACCTCGAAGCGCTCGGGATTCCCGTGGCGCTCGACCTGCCCGGCGTCGGAGAGAACCTGCTCGACCACCCCGAGTCGGTCATCGTCTGGGAGACGGACGGGCCGATCCCGGAGAACTCGGCGATGGACTCGGACGCGGGGTTGTTCGTGCGCAGGGACCCGGAGAGCGCGGGGCCCGACCTGATGTTCCACTTCTACCAGATCCCGTTCACCGACAACCCGGAGCGCCTCGGCTATGAGCGCCCCGAGCACGGTGTGTCGATGACGCCGAACATCCCCAAGCCGCGCAGCCGCGGCCGTCTCTTCCTGACCAGCGCCGATCCGGCCGTCAAGCCGTCGCTCGATTTCCGGTACTTCACGGACGAGGACGACTACGACGGCCGCACCCTCGTCGACGGCATTCGCATCGCCCGCGAGATCGCCAAGGCCGAGCCGCTCGCGAAGTGGCTGAAGCGCGAGGTGTGCCCCGGGCCCGAGGTGACGTCCGACGCGGACATCAGCGAGTACGCCCGCAAGGTCGCCCACACCGTGTACCACCCGGCGGGGACCTGCCGGATGGGCGCCGCCGATGACGAACAGGCCGTCGTGGCACCCGATCTGAAAATCCGGGGCCTCGAAGGCATCCGTATCGCCGACGCATCCGTCTTCCCCACCATGCCGGCCGTGAACCCGATGATCGGCGTCCTGATGGTCGGGGAGAAGTGCGCCGAACTGCTTGCCGCAACCAACGCACCGGGAGGTGATGCGTGATGACCGAAACCGATAACAAGACGAACGCCGCCGAACCGGTCTTCTCCGTAAAGAACCTGTGGAAGGTATTCGGGCCCAAAGCCGACCGCATACCGGCCAACCAGGAGTACGCCGAGCTGTCCGCCGAAGAGCTGCGCGCCCGGACCGGGTGCACCGCCGCCGTGCGGGACGTCTCCTTCGACGTGCACAAGAACGAGGTCTTCGTCGTCATGGGGCTCTCCGGCTCCGGCAAGTCGACCCTCGTACGCTGCCTGACCCGGCTCATCGAGCCCACCTCCGGCGCCATCGCCATCGACGGCGAGGACGTGCTGTCCATGGACAAGGCGCGGCTGCGTGAACTGCGCCGCCACCGCGCCTCCATGGTCTTCCAGCACTTCGGCCTGCTGCCGCACCGCTCCGTCATCGACAACGTCGCCTACGGCCTGGAAATCCAGGGCATGGGCCGCGCCGCACGCCGCGCCAAGGCCGCCGAGGTCGTCGAGAAGGTCGGCCTCGCGGGCATGGAGGAACGCCGTCCCGGCCAGCTCTCCGGCGGACAGCAGCAGCGCGTCGGCCTGGCCCGCGCGCTCGCCGTCGACCCCGAAGTGCTGCTCTTCGACGAGCCGTTCAGCGCCCTCGACCCGCTGATCCGCCGCGACATGCAGGAAGAAGTCATCCGCCTGCACCGCGAAGAGGGCCGCACCATGGTCTTCATCACCCACGACCTCAGCGAGGCGCTGCGGCTCGGCGACCGGATCGCGCTGATGCGCGACGGGCGGATCGTGCAGCTCGGCACCCCCGAGGAGATCGTCGGCGCGCCCGCCGACGACTACGTGCGCGACTTCGTACGTGACGTACCGCGCGAGCAGGTCATGACCGTACGCACCGCCATGCGGCCCGCCGACATCGGCGAGGCCGAGACCGGCGCGTCCGTCTCCCCCGACGCCACCGTCTCCGAGGCCATCGAGGCCGTCGCCCGCACCGGCGAGCCCGCCCGCGTCATGGAGGGCGGCCGCTGCGTCGGCGTCGTCGACCACCAGTCGCTGCTCGCCGTTGTCGCGGGCATCGACCCCGCCCACGCCAAGGCGGTCGCCGCATGACGGCGGCCGTCAGTACGCACGTGAAGGAGCCCGCCGAGAGGCCGGCGAAACAGCCCGCCATGGGGCCCGTGAAGGAGCCCGCGAAGGGGCCTGCCGGGCGCGGCCGGGGCCTGGCAGCCGTACGGCTCCTGGCAGCCGTACGGCACGGGGCCGGCCGCAAGCTGCTGCCGCTCGCCGTCGTCGCGTTCGTGCTCGTGCCGCTCGGCATCGCCCTGTGGGGCGGCGGCAGTTGGCCGGCGAACCTGACCGTCGACGTGTCGGGTCCCCTCGACGACGTCAACGAGTGGGTCATCGACAATCGCGACACCCACCCCCTCTTCCTCTACTTCCTCCTGCACCTCGCCAACACCGCCACCGACGCCGTCAACACCGTCTACACCGGCCTCGACGCCCTCGGCTGGGCCGGCTTCGCCGCCATGGCGGTGCTCTTCGCCTGGCGCGCCGCCGGACTCGACCGGCGCGGCGCGAAGACGGCGGGCATCGCGGTCCTCGTCTTCGCCGTGTGCGGGATGCTCGGCATGTGGGACGCCACCCTCCTCACCATCGCGCTGATGGTCGTCGCGGTCACCTGCGCCTCCCTGCTCGGCATCCTCCTCGGGCTCGCCGCCGGGCTCTCCGACCGCTTCCACCGCATGCTGCGCCCGGTGCTCGACACCATGCAGGTCATGCCGGCGTTCGCGTACCTGCTCCCCTTCGTGCTGGTCTTCGGCACCGGTACGCCCGCCGCGCTCTTCTGCACCGTCATCTACGCCGCCCCGCCCATGGCCCGCCTCACGGCGCTCGGCCTGCGCGGCGCCGACGCCGGCGTACTGGAGGCCTCGGCCTCGATGGGCGCCAGCGGCCGGCAGCGGCTGTGGACGGCGCGGCTGCCGCTCGCCCGCAAGGAAATGCTGCTCGGCCTCAACCAGACGATCATGATGGCGCTCTCCATGGTCGTCATCGCGGCGCTCGTCGGCGCCGGCGGTCTCGGCGAAGAGGTCTACTCGGCGCTGTCGACCGTCGACGTCGGCAAGGCGCTCGCAGCCGGCATCCCGATCGTGCTGATCGCGGTCTGGCTCGACCGTACGACCGCCGCGGCCGGTGAGCGCATCGGCGCGACCGTGCCGGGCGGCTCCCCGCTGCTGCACGGGTGGAGCGCCTGGGCGCTGGTCGCCGCCGGCACCGCGGTCGTCGCCGTGGCCGGACGGGCGCTGCTGACGCAGAGCTGGCCGGAGGCCTGGACGTACGACATCTCCACGCCCGTCAACAGGGCACAGGAGTGGATCACCGAGCACCTCGCCTCCGGCATTCCCGTGCTCGGCGGCACCGAGGTGTGGTCGGAGCAGTTCACCCTGTGGGTCCTCAACCCGCTGCGGGACGGTCTGCTGTGGCTGCCCTGGTGGTCGCTGCTGCTGATCGTGGGAGCGCTGGCCTGGCTGGTCGGGTCGTGGGTGACCGCGCTCACCTCGACGCTCGCGATGGGCGCCATCGGCGTTCTCGGCGTATGGACCAGGTCGCTCGACACACTCTCCCAGGTGATCGCGGCGCTGTTCGTGACGCTGCTGCTGGGCTTCGCGCTCGGCATCGCGGCGGCCCGCGCCGGACGCGTCGAGCGGTGGATGCGGCCCCTCCTCGACGCGATGCAGACCATGCCGCAGTTCGTGTACCTGATCCCCGTGGTCGCCCTGTTCGGCGTCACCCGCGCGTCCGCGATCATCGCGGCCGTCGTGTACGCGCTGCCCGCGGTCGTACGTATCACCACCCAGGGCATCAGGGACGTCGACCCGTCCGCGCTGGAGGCCTCCCGCTCCATGGGCGCCGGCTCCCGCCAACAGCTCCTCCAGGTTCAGCTGCCGCTGGCCCGGCCCGCGCTGCAGCTCGCCGTCAACCAGGGAGTCGTCCTGGTGCTCGCCGTGGTCGTCGTCGGCGGCCTCGTCGGTGGTGGCGCGCTCGGATACGACGTGGTCAAGGGCCTCTCGCGCGGCGAGATGGGCGTCGGCATGACGGCCGGCGCAGCGATCGTCTGCCTCGGACTCGTCCTGGACCGCCTCACCCAGCCCGGCGTGGGCCGCTCGCGCGGCCGCGGTGACAGCTGACCCTCCTCCCGTACCTCTTACTCCCTGCCACAGAAGAGAGACACCCCCGCCATGAGCATGAACAAGCGAATACTCCGCACCGCCACCGCTTCCGCCGCAGCCCTCGGCCTGCTCGCCCTCAGCGCCTGCGGCGCCGCCAAGACCAACGAGAGCAACGACGCCGGCGGCGGCGGCAAGACCGTCAAGCTGACCGTCCCCTCGTGGGTCGGCGCCCAGGCCAACACGGCCGTCGCCGCGCACCTGCTGGAGAAGGAACTCGGCTACAAGGTCAAGACCCAGCAGATGGGCGAGGTCCTCGCGTGGGACGCGATGTCGAAGGGTGACATCGACGCGGTCATGGAGGACTGGGGCCACCCCAAGGAGGAGAAGCAGTACGTCGACACCAAGAAGACCGTCGTCAAGGGCGGCGACCTCGGTGTCACCGGGCACATCGGCTGGTACGTACCGAAGTACTTCGCGGACAAGCACCCGGATGTCACGGACTGGAAGAACCTCAACAAGTACGCCGACGAGTTCAAGACCGCGGAGAGCGGCGACAAGGGCGAGATCCTCGAAGGCTCGCCCGACTACGTCACCAACGACGACGCGATCATCAAGAACCTGGACCTGAACCTCAAGACGAACTACTCCGGTTCCGAGGCCAGCCAGATCACAGCCATGAAGAAGTACGCCAAGGCGAAGAAGCCGTTCCTGACGTACTGGTGGACCCCGCAGTGGCTGAACGCCGAGATCGAGATGGTCGAGGTCAAGCTGCCGGCCTTCAAGGAGGGCTGCGCGGACGACCCGAAGAAGGTCGACTGCGCCTACCCGAACACGCCGCTGCAGAAGTTCTTCAACGCGGACTTCGCCAAGAAGGGCGGCAAGGCGGCGGAGTTCCTGAAGAACTTCAACTGGACGACCGAGCAGCAGAACGAGGTCGCCCTGATGATCGCCGACGAGAAGATGTCGCCGGAGGCGGCGGCGGAGAAGTGGGTCGGCGCGAACGAGTCGACGTGGAAGCCCTGGATGCCGAAGAAGTAACCCCTCGGTGAGCCCCGGCTCACCACCCGAACGCGCTCCGGAACGCCGTGAACTCGGCGCTGCGGAGCGCGTTCTGCGTTGCCCCGGGAGCGTGAGCGCTGCTGGGTGACGCGGGCGATTGGGGCCGTGGAACCTTGGGGGCATAGGTTGACGGCATGTTGGAGGGGGCGAACTCCACGGCGCAGACCATGCCGCAGGAGCAGCAGGTAAGGGGGCGGCATGCCGCCCGGCGGAAGAAGGACAAGGGCGGGTTGGCCCGTTCGTCCTTGCTGATGGCTTTTGGCACGGTGGTGTCACGGGCGACCGGGCTGATCCGTCAGGTACTGCAGGCCGCAGCGCTGGGAACGGGCCTGCTGGCCAGTACGTACAACACGGCGAACACGGTACCGACGAGCTTGTACACGCTGTTGATCGGTGGCGCGCTCAACGCCGTGCTGGTGCCGCAGCTGGTGCGAGCCAGGACGACGCAGCCTGATGGCGGGCGTGCTTACGAGCAGCGTCTGGTAACGCTCGTGGTGGGTGTGCTGGGCGTGGGTACGGCGCTGGCGGTGTGGGCGGCGCCGCAGATCGTGAGCCTGTACATGCGGGACGCCCCGGAAAGTCACGAGGCGTTCGAGCTGACGGTTACCTTCGCCCGGTTCCTACTGCCGCAGATCTTCTTCTACGGCCTGTTCAGCATCTACGGACAGGTCCTGAACGCCCGCGAGAAGTTCGGCGCGATGATGTGGACCCCAGTGCTGAACAATGTCGTACTGGTCGGCATGTTCGCTGCCTACCTGGGCCTGATGACGGTCCCCGACCAGGTGGAGGACATCACCACGGCTCAGGTGCAATTGCTGGGGATCGGGACGACGGCGGGCATCGCCCTGCAGGCGCTGGCGCTGATCCCGTTCGCGGGAGCAGCAGGTTTCCGGTTCCGGCCGCGGTTCGATTGGCGCGGCACCGGCCTGGGCAAAAGCGTCCACGCGGCGAAGTGGACGCTGCTGTTCGTCCTGGCCAACCAGGTCGCTCTGACGGTGGTCACGAACTATGCCAACGCCGCCGACCAAGAGCTGCCCCAGGCCGGCGCGGGCTACTCCGCCTACACCTACGCGCAGACCATCTGGATGCTGCCGCAGTCGATCGTGACGGTGTCCCTGGTGACGGCGCTGCTGCCGCGCATGAGCCGGGCTGCCGCCGAGGGGCGCATTCCGGATCTGCGCGCCGACCTCTCCCGGGTGCTGCGGATCAGCGGCGTGGTCATCGTGCCCGCCTCCTTCCTCTTCCTCGCCCTGGGGCCGCAGATCTCGTCACTGCTGTTCGCTCATGGAGCAGCGGATGCCGCCTCGGCCCGCCCGCTGGGGTACATGCTGCAGGCTTTCGGGCTTGGGCTCATTCCGTTCTCCGCCCAGTACCTGCTGCTGCGCGGCTTCTACGCCTTCGAGGACACGCGCACTCCCTTCTTCATGGCCGCCTGGATCGCGGGGGTGAACATCGTCCTGGCCACGGTCTGTCATCAGCTGCTGCCCGCCCGCTGGGCCGTGGTCGGCATGGCCGGGGCCTATACCCTCTCCTACCTGGCCGGCCTCACACTCACCGCGTACCTGCTGCGCAGGAGGCTCGGGGGCCGCATCGACGACGGAAGCCTCCGCCGCACCTACGTGAAACTGCTGTGCGCCGCGGGTCCAGCCGCAGGGCTGGGCTGGGCCGCAGCGCGTGGATGCGCCGGGCTGGGAAGCGGGACGTGGCCTACCGCCGTCGCATTGGCTGCCGGGGCGCTCACAACAGCTCTGGGATACCTCCTTCTTGCTCGGTTGATGAAGGTCAGCGAGCTGCGTCGCCTGCCCGGAATGCGCTGAGCCCGCGCAGCGGGGAACCTCACATCCATGACTGGTACTTCTCCGGGGCAGCTGTTCAAGCAGACCCTGGGCTGGACCCTCCCCAAAGTCCGCGACCCGCAGACCTGATATTCCCCCGCTGTGCGGGGGAGTGTCAGGCCGCCTGACATGCGGAAACGCGGGTCAGGCGGTCCTCTCCATGTCCATCCACCCTTCCAGGTGCCTTCTCGGTCAGGATCGTCGTTGGCGACGTTCTAGAGTCTTGGCCGCGCTACTACGCGTGTCGGAGAGTACGTCCACCGGGGAGCCGGCGCCCTTGCCCGGCTCTACTTGCCAGCCCAGGAGCTTGGTCAAGACCTCACGCAGACGTTGGTCGTCTGGGCGTACATCGATGTAGAACAGGGCTTCGTCCGGCTTGGTGTCGTCGCCTCCCCAGCGGATGACACCGTTCAACTCAGCGAGGACGTCACGGATCACGGTCAACTGATGGGGGAAATAGCCACCCTTGCCGCCGTGGGGGTAGTGCCCGGGACGAATCTGTACGGCCGTTCCGGATGCTTGGTTGGACTCCGGCAGCCCCTTGCGTACGTTGCCAGGGCTGCGCCAGCCGATGACGTCGCCCTTGCGCAGAGAGTCGATCTCGTAGTGGAAGCGACGGATGAGGTGGACGAGGACGGTCTCGGCAGCGCCCATGCGGACTTGGATGCCGCCGAGGGGAGTGCCAGGGACGGGGCGGGTGTAGATATTGCCGCCGTCATCGGACACTCGTTCCATCTCCCATCCATTGCCTGACAATTTGCCCGTCATCACCCGCCTGGTACGTGCCTGCGCCCTCCTTACGGCCTCACGAACTTCTGCTGGGGTCGGGTCCGATCCTGCGGCATAAGCGGGGGACGACAACAGGAATGAGGCGGGTAACGAGGCGGCTATAGCAGCGCCAGTTATAACTGCCGTGCGCGCGAGGACCGTGCGGCGTGAGATGTCCCAAGTGTTCAACTAGATTTCCCTCTCTTGGCGTTGTCTCTCGCTCGGTGCTCCGGCGCGAGACCCGCGAGAATGGCGAGTACGACGGCGGTCAGTGATATTCCCAGCACAGCAGGGTTCACGTAATCGGGGACACCGGCGGCGTACGTACCGTCGTTCGCAACGTGGCAGCCCAGGCGCAACGGAACGTAGCTTGCTCTGTACCCGTCGATGTCCGCCGCGGATGCTTGCCCTACCGCGTCTTTGCAAGCCTGGTTCGCGTCCATGTCGTCCAGCACTAGTAGGTGCCCTACGCCCCAGACGTACGTGGCAATAGCAGCGGAAGCGCCGAGGGCGGCGAGACTTTGGAGAACGGCCCTAAGACCCGCACGCGTGATGCCTTGCTGAGCCAGGCGGGAAAAGCCGTAAACGGCGAGGCTGGGTGCAGTGATAAGCCCGACCAAGCTGATCAGCAGTAGGGCGAGCGTGCTGTGTCCCCCCCCGAGTTGGTCAGATGCGATCATCCTGCTCACTTGTTCCGCACGAGTCCGTTGTACTTCTCGAAGATCTGGTACAGGGCTAGGCGTCTAGTCGCGTGTTGCTCCACCGTTTCGCCGTTGGGTAGCACTCCCCACCCCTGGTAGCGGCGCAGGACCTCGAAGATCTCCTTTTCCGTGTAGTCCAGGCGCATACTGCGCATGATCTCCTCGCCGTTTGGCGGGTTGTTTCCGCCGGGCTTGCCGTCCGTGCCCCATAGGTGGATCACTGGAACGGTCTGAAGGCTGTACGCGTTGTCCTTGTTTACCTTTTGCCACACAGCCCAGATGTCCGCGTCCTTGACGGGGTCGAGGATTTTTCCGGACACGTAACCCTTGTTTATGCAGTGGTTCCACGCGCGGATGCCGACTGCTCCGCTGATCTGGGCAATACCGGTGGAGGAGTCCTTCACTGCGCCGATACCGTTCAGGTGGTACGACGCGACCTGATGGTCGACGCCTTGGTCGAGGAGATCGTAGTGGCGCATCTCCCAGTATGCGGATGTCTGGATCAGCGCCTTGCGCATCTTGTATGTGTTTGACAGCTGGGTGATCAGGACATCGTGAGACATGATCGTCTCGAAGCACTGAGTGTGCGTGAATATTCGGTTGCCTCCTTCGTCCGGAAATCCGATCGCCTGCATGTACTTGCTGATGTCGCTCTTCAAAGCGGTCAGGAAGCTGTTGTCGAAGAAGAGGTCTGGGAGAATGCCGCGGGGCTTGTTGAAGGAGTTCTGCCCGGTGTCACGGCCAGAGGCGATGTTGTTGTCGATCTCGATGGCACCGTCGCCGGTGCCAACGGTGCGGGTGACGATTTGGTCATAGGCCCAGTCTGCGGGCAGTGCGTAGCCGTAATTGCCTGAGAATCCTGAGGACATGTCGGAGACGAATGAGGCTGTCGAGTGTCCGGCTTCGGCGGCGCGAGTGCAGACGTTCCGCGGACCGTACACGCCGATCTTGAAGCGATTCCCGTCATCGGCTATAGCGTCCACGATGCCTTTGAAGTGAGGCAGGACGTTGTTGGTGACGTCCTGGTCAAGCGCGTCAAAGTCGACGGCGAAGAAGATCCGCGTACCCGCCTTGAATCCGTGGTCTATGGCTGCGTTGGCCGCCGCGTAGCCGGCTGACCGCCCAGCGGCATAGTTGAAGCCGGAGGCATCGCGGCCGTAGGTCTGGTAAATGGGGAAGCAGCGAAGGCCATGGTCGGCGATCGTCTGAAGTTCCCCCGGCTGAATCGCCTTCTCCGGCAGGAATATAGCGCTGGGGTTGGTGAGGTAGCGGCCGATGTACTTGATGCCCTGGGCCTTCAGTGTCATGGCGCGTGCCGGGGTGATCTTCGTGACCCCATCGCACGCCTCGCCCTTCCGCGCCTGGTCGCCGTAGGAGACCAGGAGGGAGGCCCAGGTTTGGAAGTCTCCGTTTGCCGTGGTCGGGAGCTTGGCGAAAGCCTGGAAGTCGCTCACTCTGACGGCGAGGTTCATATCGTAGGTATCGGTGAAGGCCGTCCCACTACGTTGGTTGAGGATCATGGCGGCGGAGAACAGCCGGACCCACACGCCCGATTGGCCATTCGTAAGCGTGTGGTTCTTGAGTCCGGTCTGTGTGCTGGGCCCGAAGACTCCATTGGCTACCCCGTCGGCCATGCCCAGTTCATACTGGACCGCCAGCAGCATGGCCTGTGACACGGTCCGGGAATGGTGGCCGTCGGAGGGGAGAATGAAAAAGTCGCGTCGGCTGACGTACTTGCTGTTCATCCACTGCTAAATCCTGCGTATCTCACCGCTGCCGCCGCTGACGACCACATAGGGGTCCATATTCAGCAGGCCCTTGAACACCTTCGGGGTCAGGCTGTCCCCCTGGTAGACACCGGCGACGCCCATGTCTGCCTTGAGCTTCTTGACGGCGGCGGCGACACGGGCTGTGTACCTGCCGTCGTCGACATCACCGAGTTCGCCGCCGTCGTAGCCCTTGCAGTAGAGGGCGGACTGAATGATCCGGATGATGTTCTTCGGGGCAGAAGTGGAGCCGGTGATTGCGGGATACTTCGAGCCCAGCGTGTTCAGGGTGCCGGGACCGAAGCTGTTGGACAGCGTGGTGATGCCGAGCTCGTACTGGAGGGCACGGGTAAGAGCGTACATAACGTTCCAGCTTGTCTGGCCGTTCTCGTCGACGTGCGGGATACCGTCAACGCTTTCGTGCGTGGTGTTGATGAACCTCTGTGCTCGCACAACCGCTGGATCAGCCATCGGCGCACACTCCTTTAACATTGGTTTTGGAATAAGTCCCTGGTTAGCTGGAGAATTCAGATCGCGGGAGGGCTCAGATCCTAGAAACCCGGTTCACACAGCCTTCGCGTTCCGCAATCAGCCAAGAACTTGAGCGAAGGAAGGCCTCTGGGAGAAGCGGCCCCTAGCTAATCCCACCTGCCGTACGCGGACTTGACGTGACCGACGGTTACGCGCCTTTCTCCCATATGAAAGAAAGACGGATAAGAGAACAACAGTAATGCCCAGGCAGCCGCCGGTTCCTCACAGTTACAGAGGCCTTGGCCCATTCCAGCCAAAAGGAGGAACAGGCCAGAGCCAACTCGCCTTGCTCAGCTGACGACCGGAGAACCAGCAAGCTGCCATGTGATGGCGCCCCTGCCATCTCCCTCGACGTCGTAGACGACGGTCGCGTCACCCGACCAGTACAGATCCGGGTTGAAAGCAGCAGCGGGCGAAGAGCACCTCAGGCCCGTAGCCTTGGCATAACTCTGGTTGAGCTCGTCCGTGAGGTCACAAGTGGTGCTCGCAACAACCTTGTCGGCACCGGACGAGGTCAGGCGGCTCTCCAGTCGACTGGTTACCTTGAACGACGTGAATCGCTTGCCGGCGTCCTGCACCTGGTCGTCCAAGATGCCCCAGTTGAGCGTGACGTCAGCACGTACTTTACCGTCGGAGGACGGGGCGGCGCAGACATCGGCACCAACCTGGGTGTCCGGCTTGAGCCCAGGAAGGTCGATAACTCGTATGTTGCGGGACGCCGCTGCGCATGACTCAGCTGCGCTCGCGGACTGCGACATCGTGATGCTGCTGCAGGCGATGGACGCCGCAGCGAGCGTGGACAGACGCATGACTGTGCGGTTCATAACAGCTCTCCTGGTTGTTGCTGGAATGGCGCGCAGCCCGCTGATCGCCGTGCTTGCAAGGTGGCCACTCTGTGGCTGAGTCCAGCCAGACGAGTGCGTTGCAACAGCACTACAAGCCGGCTGGTTGGATCGGGCACTCGCAGAGAACGAGTGGAGGGGGACGCGCGCCGTCCGTCTCTTCTACTTCCGCACAGGGTGCGATTCACCGTGGCGCTGTGAGCATTCGATGCCTGAGGTGCTTGCTGTTGCGTATGTCCCGGCGAGGCCCGCGTGTTCCGGCGCGGACCCGATCAGACGGGGCCGGTCAGACCGGCCCTCTGAGTACGGGGAGCGTACGGGTCAACGGGCCCGCGCAGGTGTGCGAGCACCGGGTCGCCTCTGCGAGACTAGTAGCGCCGGACTTCGAAGATGTCGACCTTGTTGTTCCAGTTTCCGCCACCGGGATAGGCGAGATCTCCGAAGTTTCGGTAGTCAGCGGGAGCGTTGAGGCCCCTGACGCGGTCTTCGACCGGCCACGACCGGTAGTCGGTGATCTTCGCGTTTCCGTAGTTGAGCGCCCAACGCCCGACCCAGTAGTACACGGAACCCAGCTTGTCGCGGCAACCCCACTCGTTGAGATCCTTCTTGCCGTCGCTGGACAGCCGGAGCAGCCTGCCCCCGTAGCCGGTGTCCATGTACAGGCACCAGTAGTCGGCTACGCACCCCCTGGGCGGCGCTGAGGCCGAGCGCGCCGAGGCGGCCTTCAACGTCTCCTTGCGACTCTCGGCGGGCAGCTCGGGGTCGGCCAGCGCTTCCTCGTCCGAGTCGTAGCAGTGGACCTCCCCGTTGGGGAGCTCGGTGCAGCTGTCCGCCCCCTCCCACGACTCGGCGAGGTTGATCTTCCGCCCGTCGTATTCGGCGATCACCGGGTTGACCGCCTCCTCTACCGCCGGCGGCGCCGTGACCGATGGCTCAGGAGTGGGCTCGTCGGCCTGCGTTGCCCCGGCGCTGGTGAAGATTAGCGCGGTGGCCGAGGCGGTCGCGAGCAGGAGATTGGCTAACGGTTTGCGTATCACGAGTTGTTCTCCGGTGTGGTGTCGTAGTTGTGCAGCCGGGTTCCGTCAGGGCCGTACACGTTGAGTACGTAGCCCTGGTCGAGGCGGACGCCCTCTCCGGCCAGGAAGGACGCCAAGTTGGTGGCGAAGTCGTCGAAGGGCTCGTAGCCGGTCTTCTTGCGGGTCCACACGGTCAGCTCGAGGGAGCCGTCCTTGTTCTTCGCGTGGCGGATGCCGTAGACGTCGTTGTCTCCGCCGGCCTTGCGGTAGCGGTCGGCCAGCTCGGTGGCCGCCGGGACAGGAGAAGCGGTGGTGCTCGGGGGGGCCGGTGTGGTCGGATCGCGCGTCCACGGAGTCTCATCGTCTGCGCCGCATCCTGATATGAGGACGGCAGCAGCAAGGACGAGCGCAGGCAGGATTCGTTTCATCATGCCAGTGTCACCGGAAGGCCGCGGTCTTCTGCCGGCGAAACGGGAGCGACGGGTGGATGACGACTCCTGCGCCTGCCGGGCCATTTCGTCGGCCAATGCAGGGGCCCTCCCTCGGCGGTGTTGTGGGTGCTGGGTGGAACTGGGCAGGCCGAAGCCGTGGCGCTTAAGCTCGTTGGACGTGGTTCAGGCACGCTTTTGCGACGACAACTTGGGCAGGAACGCGCAAGGAGAGGTCGTACCTCGCATCAGGTGCGCCGGGCTCGTTTGACACACGACGAGATCAAGTCAGCGTGCGATGAAAAGCGGGTATCGCGGTCCTACGATGTGCTTCCCCATGACGACGTCGTCCCCCGATGGTTGTTGGCGTGCTACTTCGGCAGTCTGGTCAGGGGCTGCCGGAAACACGGTGGCCACCATAGGCACAGCGTGAGATCACGGGACAAGTACCTACCCGAGACCTGGCCGGTATCCGACAGTCCAGCAGGCAAGGCCCCAGGGAAGCCCACCCCGCTGTGACCCCTGTGAAACGGCGGACTAGTGAGGCGTGAGCAACGGAAGGCGGTTGGCCGGATCCGATTCCGATGACAGCGCTGCCTGTCTGAGCCGGCACACGGGCTGTATCGACGTCGCTGCTCCCGGCCGTCGCGGCGGCACTGCGGCCTGGCGGGCTAATGGTGTTCTCCACGCTCGCCCACTACCGGACCGGGGATCCGCCCGAGACCGAATGCCGACCGGCTGACATTTTCACCCGCCATTCCGACGGCAGCGTCGGCACCATGCAGCGCTGGGTCCTGGACACATCCGTGTGGGAGAAGCTGCTGAACGAGCACGGATTCGACGTCCTGCTGTCCGACACCATCCACGATCCAGGCCCCGACAACCGCCCGCCCATTGCCACGGGCCTCTACCGGGCTCGAAGGCGGCGCGAGCGTGCGGTGGCCGGCCCCTGCTCAAGCGGCGCGCATTCGCACCAGACGTACTTGCCGGTGTCGTCGGTGGTGGCAAGTGGGTACCAGCCCCAGCTGTCGGCGCAGGTCCGGACAAGGTCGAGGCCCCGGCCCTGTTCGGCGTCCACGGCGGCGGCCCGCGCGGGCGGCTCGGGTGGTGTGGGGTCCGTGTCCCAGGCGCCGATACGGAGCACCCTGTCCGCCCACCGCAGGCGGAGCGCGGCCGGGCCCTTGGTATGCCGTACGGCGTTGGTCATCAGCTCGGTGGCGAGCAGCTCGGCGGCCTCGGCGAGGTGGGGCAGGCCGTGCGCGTTGAGGATCAGGCGCAGGGTGTGGCGGCAGATGGTGACGGCGCGGGCGTCGTGGGGGATGTGGAGGGTGTACTGCCAGGACTCGGTGTCGCGGTACTCCAGCGAATTCGGCATGCGGTAACTCCGTTTGGAGTGAGGCGGGTTGGCTGGTGCGGCAACCTGTGGGCGGTGGCAGTGTCGCGGCCGCCATGGCATGGCGGTGCGGTGCGCTTCCGGGGTCCCGGTGATCGCAGCGTGTGCGTCGCGTCACTGACGGTACGGCTAAATATTTCGCCGGGGCAAGTCGTGGGCGTAATCTGACACCCGAACGGGGCGGGCTAACCTCGTCCGAAATCAGAGCTGTTGGGGCGGTGACGGCTTCATGCCGGCAAGAAGTCAGCCAACTGTCCGTCAGGTGCGCCTCGGTGCCGAGTTGCGCAAACTGCGGGAAGCGGCAGGCATGTCATCCAGTGAGGCGGCAGGGCTCCTGGGGTCGAGCCCGGCCCAGATGAGCCAGATCGAGGCGGGCAACGCCGGGGTCAGCGAAGAGCGTGTACGTAGGCTCGCGGCTCACTATGCATGTGCGGACACGGTGTTGATCGATGCCCTGGTGGCCATGGCGATCGACCGCACGCGCGGATGGTGGGATGAGTACCGGGGCGTACTGCCTCCCTCGTTCTTGGACTTGGCGGAGTTGGAGCATCATGCAACGTTCCTCCAGGTGATCGGTACTGCTCACGTCCCAGGGCTGCTCCAGACCGAGGACTACGCGCGTGCAGTGTTCGCGTACTGGCGCCCGGAACTCCCTGAGAGCGAGCTGGAACCGAGGGTGGAGCATCGCAGGCTCCGCAAGGCGGCCCTCGCTCGGGAGGGGGCGGCCCCGTACGGGGCAGTGCTGCATGAGTCTGTGCTGCGCACACGCGTCGCGGATCGACAAGTTGCCCGCGCTCAACTTCAGGAAATTCTGAGCCAATCGGAGAGGCCGAACATCACTGTGCGCGTGATCCCGTTCGACGTGGACGGTTTCGCCGGGGCGAGTTCGTCGCTGCTGTACGCGGGTGGGCGTGTGCCCGCGCTGGACACCCTCCAGAGGGACACGCCGTACGGCACCGCGTTCCTCGATGCGGCGGCCCAACTGCAGTCCATGCGAACGCTTTTCCGTAAGGTGGAGTCGGCTTCCCTTGAATCCGCCCAGTCGCGGGACTACATCCACCGCCTGACGAAGGAACTGTGAGACATGATCCAGTGGCAGAAGTCTTCGTTCTCCGGCGGCGCCGACGGGAACGAGTGCGTGGAACTAGCCTGTGAGAACAGCACGTTGCTGCTCCGCGAGAGTGACGAACCGGCCCAGGTCCTGTCGGTGACCCGGTCTGAGCTCGCGGCACTGATTCGTCACGTACGGACGGGGCAGCCGTGACCGCCCCAATTCGCTGGCAGAAGTCGTCCTTCTCCGGTGGAGGTGATGGCGACACCTGCGTGGAGCTCGCTGCCGCAGGGGGCGTCATCCGCCTCCGCGAGAGCGATGAACCGGACCAGGTCCTCTCGGCCGCCCCGGCCGGGCTCACCGCGCTCATACGTCACGTACGGGGCCGATCTGCGGAGACGACGTGAGGGCGAGCGCGGCGATCCGCAGCTTGGCCGCCCACGTCCGCTGGTTGGACCCCAACGTGTACTCGATGCAGCACCCGCACTGCGGGATCAGCGACACGAACGATCGCTCCTCCGCGGTTTCGACCTCCGTCTCCCACCAGTCGTCCGATGCCAATTCGGCGGGAGCGATTTCCCCATCGACGAGCTTCGCCGCCAGCCGGCGCAGAGCGTAGCGTCGTGCCAGGCCGGGACCGGGCAACGCGATTTCAGACTCGGAGAGTGCCTGCTCAAACGCATCGCGGATATCGCGGACATCCGCGTTGCGTGGCCAACCGGCAAGCTCGCACAGTGTCGGGGTGTCCAGCCCGGCCGCGATCGCCTCGGCAGCGATCATCGGCAGGTCTTCCGGGCAGATCTCATCCGTCTGATAGCGCCACGCTGCCTCAAGCAGCGACATGCGGCCGCTCTGCGTTGGGGTTTCCGGTTCCGGTGTCGTTCCTGCTGCTCCCATGACTCGTACGATGCCAGCACCGTTCGCCAGGAGGATGCCCAGGGGGTGCGGCCTCACTCGGAACCCACCCCCGCGTTTTTGCTTGGAACCGAAGGCCGAACCTACGAAATCATGCCAGTCCACCCGCGAGTTGCGGCCGCGGCCCGCGCCGTCGACGGCCGGCGAAGCTGCTCTTCGTCACGACGTACGACAAGGCCGACCGGACCCGGCTACCGCGCAGCCGCCGTCGCGCGCGAGGCGGGCGACGGCGGCTCAATCCCGCCCCTCACGACTCCGCCGATTGGCTTCAGCCACTCTGACGCTCAACGAGGCGTCTGCGGGCATCCGGTCGGGGTTCCGATCACGATGTTGGGGGCACTCGCACGGCGGATAGGCCATGGAACCTGGCGGAAGGTCCGCCCCCTCAGCGACGTCGGACAACGGTTCGGAACGGACGAGCAGCCGGCCGTTGTGCCCGTGCTCCGCAATGCGTCGGGCCAGTTCAGCCCTGGCTTCGCTGCGCATGGTCGCTCATCCCTTCGCCGCCTCAGTGACTCCTAGACCATCTCGTCAGGAGCGGGGCAACTACAGGGACGGAGCGTCCTACTTTCGTCACGCTAAGGAGTGGCGACGCCCAGGAACTCGGCGATCTTGCGAAGCCCCGGCGGGCGTTTCGGCCCGTCCCACAGATCGCTCACGATGGATACGGCCAGCGTGTGATGCCGCATCCAGCCCGGAGCCACCCGCCGTAGAGACTCAAGGGCCTTGACCGCTCCCTCAGCGTTTCCGATGTCTGCGTGAGCGCGTGCTACGTCCAGCAGCAGCCATGTGCGCCACGACGGGGGCGTGTCGGCGCTCAGTCGCATTCCCCGAGCGAGCGTCAACGCCTCTTCGGGACGGGCGTGTTGGACGGCCAGGCGGACCCGTTCAATGCGCACGGACGAGCGGCTGAACACCGACACCATCTTGCCGTCTGCCGGTGGTGGAAGTTGCCGCAGACGGCCGGTCGCGTCCTCCGCCGTCTGCATCATGTCGTTGGCCGTGTCGTAGTCGCCGCTCCGAGCTGCACTCGTCGCCGCTGACATGATCAGCCCGCCCCAGACACGCACTCCCTCAGCAGTCCGTCCGTGCTCCTGCTCGACGCCATCGGCGGCATGGACCGCCAGCCGCTCAGCATCGGCCAGCCGATTCTGGCGCTGGTAGTTCCACGCAACGGAGTTGCTGACCATGGGAGCTAGCAGCGGGTCGGAGGACTGATCGGCAGCAAGCATGGCGCGCTCCAGAGCGGACAGGGCCAGGTCCGTCTTCCCCAGCCGGATAGCAAGGTGCCCGCCCAGTTGTAGAGCCTTCCCCAACGCGGCTTGCCCAGAGGCTAGTTGACGGCCATTTCCCACAGCAGCAAGTAGGCGGGCGTCCGAGATGATGCCCGGCAGTACGTCCATGAGGCGGCCGAAGTCGGCGTTGTGGTACAGCGTCCAGCCGTCAGAGATCTCACGTCGCAGCAACCGCAGGGATAGCCGCTCAACGCCGTTCGGCTCAGGAGGCGGAGCGAACATCGGAGGCATGATCGCGCGCCGCACAGCGACCAACTGAGGCGGGTCGGCGTCACCGTTGGACGGAACCCCAGGCGGGTCACCCAGGAGGGCCGTCAGCTCAACGCCCAGCCCGCGCGCTAGATCATGCAGTGTCGGCAGGCGCGCACTGTGCTTGCGCTTCTGCTCCAGCTTCCGAATCACGTCAACGGATACCCGGGACCGTTCCGCCAAGCCTTCCTGCGTGAGGTCAGCCAGTCGGCGCAGACGGCCCAGTCGGTCGCCCAGATGCTCAGCCATGCCGCAAGCGTACGGCGGCAGAAAGTACGCCGGGGCCGGCCCCGCCAACGGGCAGACGATCATGGTGTCCAGCGTTGTCGGGCTGGGCCGGTCAGGCGTGGTTGAGCCAGAACAGGAAGCCGAAGACACCCAGTATCGTCAGCGCCCAGCGCCCCCGGCGCCCGGGCGGTCCTTGTGTGCCACACAGATGGCCAGCGCGGCGACCTTCTCGTCATCGCCTTCTGCTACCTGGCGGGCCGCCCCGAGCGGGCCACCGCGCAGCCGCCGTCGCGCGCGGGGCGGGCGACGGCCGGTGCGGTGTTCGTCGTGGTTCTGCGCGGTGATGGTGGCATGGGCGTGTGCTCTGGCGCGCAACCGGTGTTGTGGTTTTTCGTCGGCGCTACGTGGTGAGTAGCCCACGGGTATGGTCCATTTCTGTGCGTCCGTGGAGGACATGAACCGTTCCGGGTTTGATCGAGGCTCGATCTTTTGGAAGGATCGAGTCCGTTATGGCGAAGCAATACCCGAAGGAGCTCAAGGAGCGGGCCGTGCGTCTGGTCCTGGAGACTCGTGATCAGTACAAGACGGAGTCCGCGGCGATCCGCTCGATCGGCGCGAAGCTCGACATCGGGCCTGAGTCCCTGCGGAACTGGGTGCGGCAGGCCGAGGTCGACGCCGGCGCCCGGAACGGGACCACGACGGAGGAATCCGCCCAGCTCAAGGCCCTCAAGAAGGAGGTCGCCGAGCTGAAGCGGGCGAACGACATCCTGAAGGCCGCAGCGAGTTTCTTCGCGGCCGAGCTCGACCGGCCACACACACGCTCGTAGCGTTCATCGACGAGTACCGGGACCGCTTCGGCGGAGTCGAGCCGATCTGCAGGACGCTCACCGAGCACGACTGCAGCATCCACCCGTCCACCTACTACGCGTACAAGAAACGTCCCGTGTCGGCCCGCGCCCTGCGGGACGCGGAACTCGCGCCGCTGATCGTCAGTATCTACCGGGACAACTACAGCGTCTACGGAGCCCGCAAAATCTGGGCCGAGCTCAAACGCCGGGGCCATCAGGTGGCCCGGTGCACCGTCGAGCGGCTGATGAAGGCCGAAGGTCTGGTGGGGGCGGTGCGAGGGAAGAAAGTCGTCACCACGGTGGCGGACAAAGAAGCCGAGCGTGCCCCGGACCGGCTCAGCCGGCAGTTCGTGGCCAGTGCTCCCAACCGGGTGTGGGTCGCGGACTTCACCTACGTGGCCACCTGGTCCGGCACCGTCTACGTCGCGTTCCTCGTCGACACCTACTCCCGCCGGATCGTCGGCTGGTCCGCAGCGACGAACAAGCAGACCCCGCTGGTGCTGTCCGCACTGGAAATGGGTCTGTGGCAACGCGACCGGTCCGGAAACCCCGTTACCGCAAGGGAGTTGATACATCATTCCGATGCCGGATCTCAACTTGGGTTCAAGGAGTCGTCGCAACACTTCCGCTTTGTGTCGATAGTAGGTGACTGTCGAGAGTCTCGGCTGGGGTCCTCCAGCCAAGGGTCTTGCGAGGTCTGCTGTTAAGGGCGGCGGCGACGGCGGCGAGGTCTTCGCGGGTGTGCCTGCTGAGGTCGGTGCCCTTCGGGAAGTACTGCCGTAGCAGGCCGTTGGTATTCTCATTGGTTCCGCGCTGCCAGGGGCTGTGCGGGTCGGCGAAGTAGATCTCCAGACCTGTGTCGATGCGGAGCAGGGCGTGCTGCGCCAGTTCCGAACCCTGGTCCCAGGTAAGGGACTTGCGGAGCTGGGAGGGAAGGTCGACGATCACTTCCGCGAGGGCTGCACGTACGGCCTCGGCTCCGTGACCGGCAAGCGCGGGGCCGTTCTTGGTCCGTGGGCCGCCGTGGCCGGGCATCGGCGGCAGGTGCAACAGCATCGTGAACCTGCTGCTGCGTTCCACCAGGGTGCCGATCGCGGAGCTGTTCAGGCCGATGATGAGGTCGCCCTCCCAGTGACCGGGGACCGCCCGGTCCTCCACCTCAGCCGGCCGCTGACTGATCAGCACCTCCTCGGTGACGAATTTCTTCCCCCGGCCAGCGGTGCGGGCCCGGGGCACTCGTAGGGCTCGGCCGGTACGCAGGCAGGCGACGAGTTCACGCTTCAGCCCGCCGCGGCCCTGGACGTAGAGCGCCTGGTAGACCGCCTCGTGCGAGATACGCATGGACTCATCATCGGGGAAGTCGACCCTCAGCCGGTTGGATATCTGCTGTGGGCTCCACGATGTGGCCCAACGGCGGTCCTGACGCCTCGGCTTGTTCCGTCCCTTCCACCGCGATACCGCGGGCCCCGGCGCAGGTGCACCGTCCTGGTAGCGGATCTCTCCGGCCAGGCGGTCCTGGACGTACTCGTGCAGCCGCTCGTTGCCGGCCAGCTTGGACAGTTTCGGCCGCTGCGCGGCCAGTTCGGCCTTCCACTGCGCGATCGACGCCCGGTAGGCGAGCTGTCCATTGCGGGTGGCGGCGTTGCGCCGCAGTTCCCGCGAAATCGTCGAAGGGGTCCTGCCCAGCCTGCGGGCGATCTCCCGGACCCCGGCGTCCTGAGCCTTCAGCAGAGCGATCTCTTCACGCTCTTCGAAGGAGAGATACCTGCCCGACACCGGGCCAATCTGGATCGACGGCATCCCGCCACGTTCCCGGAACCACCGAGTTCCCACGGGCCCCGACACGCCGCACGCGATCGCCGCATCCTCACTGGTCAGCCCCTCAGCAATCTTCTTCCAGAAGACACGCTCCACATCCCGACGAATCGGCGGTCTGCCCGGCGATCGCATCGCCGGGCGCCCTGTTACCGCCGTCGTCCACCCAGTCGGCCGTCCCATCGGACACCTCCACGATCAAGGTGTTGCGACGACCGGTTGAATCCGCCCAATACACCAGCTTCCGTCTCGCCACCCACCTGGCCGCCGAACAGATCGCCGCGTCCATCGGCACCGTCGGAGACGCCCTCGACAACGCCCTGATGGAATCGACCATCGGGCTCTACAAAACCGAACTCATCAAGCCGCAGCGGCCCTGGAAAGCCCTGAGCGACGTCGAGCTGGCCACCGCCGAGTACGTCGACTGGTACAACCATCGTCGACTCCACGGTGAGATAGGCCACGTCCCACCCTCCGAATACGAAGCCATCCACTACCAAAACTCGCAAGAACCGCAGGTCAAAGCCACAATCTAGAGCCTCTACCGAACCCGGAACGGTTCAGCCACGTTCGCAAAGGTGCCGTCGTACAGGTAGCGGGTGTACTCGCTCACGGGTTCGGATACGATCCGGGCCCGGCGGAACTCGACACCCCGGCCGGCCGACTCCGCCACCATGTCGAGCCACGGGCGCCACCACGTCGCCCGGTTGTCCGGGTCCGGACGGTATCCCGCCTTCCATGCTGCTACTCGCGGCGCTTCGTCGGGGTCGTCGTAGTGGTCCCGCATCTCCAAATGCACTGCGGAGCTAAGACAGTTGCCAAGTAGCTCAGCGAACGGCGGTGCCGTCTGCGGCATCGCAAGCCTCCCGGATGGCAGCGGCCATACGCAGCGGCAGCCGCACGACGGCCTCACTGTCAGGGATGGAGCCGGACAGCAGGCACTCGGCCTGCGTGCCCTCGTCAGCCCTCCACCCGTGCAACACGATCTCCTGCCGTTCCTCGTCGACCCAGACCGTTGGGCAGTTCGCCCCGTCCGTGTTCGGGTCCTTCGCGATGAACCGTAGCGACACAGTGGCCTCCCAGGCCATGCGGTTGCATGGGCTTCTACCGGGAGACCCTCACGAGTGCACGACGCCCCGTCAAGAGTGCCATTCCAGCCACTCCGGACAGCTCCTGGGCGGGAACGCCGGACGCGCTGCGCGCGGCGCTGCTGTGACAGCGCGACAGCAAGCCGTTTCAGTGTTCGCTACGTGGCGAACGCTGGCCCCGCCACGCAACCGGTCGCTAACCTCGGCACCCATGAACCATCGGCAGCGGAAGAAGCTCTCCCGGCACCTCGTCACAGCGGCTTTGCTGGGCGAAACTACCCGTGTGAAGGCGCTTCTTCGGGCTGGGGCCGACCCGGAGCGAGCGGACAGCGAGGGCACCACCCCTCTGTATACGGCATCCGTGAACGGCGAAGCCGAGATCGCCCGCCTGCTCCTGGTGGCCGGGGCCTGCCCGGACACCGAGAGCGGACACGGCGGCGAAGGCACGCCCCTGTGCGGAGCCGCATGCTGGGGGCACACCGAAACGGTGCGGGAACTGTTGGCGCACGGCGCGGATCCGAGCGTTCGTGAAGATCACGGCACGGGCTATTCCCCCCTGGATTGGGCGATCGCCGGCCCGCATCCCGAAGCTGTCGCTCTCCTCACTGCGGCGGGAGCCAACCGGCGCGGGGCAACCGCATAGCATCGCCGCTCGCCATCAGGGATACAGATGTGTCGGCTGGTGGACAACGACACCCTGGTGGGCGCCGCAGCGATTGAGGAACGATGCACCGACGAAGCCGATCAGCGATTCCTCATCCGGAGTTAGAGATGACCGATACCAAGTCCCCCCGCGCTGACACCGAAGGGACATGGGCCCTGCCTCTGCTGACGCTTGCGCCCCTTGCCGTGATCCGACTTCTCACGGAGCTCTCCACACCGTGGCTTGTCATTTCCTGGATTCTCTGCGCCGTGTCCGCCGTCATGGTGGCAGCCGGATGGGCCACGGTGTTCGGCCATGGGGCGCGGGCCTCAGGGGCGTTGTCAGGGGTGTGGGGTATGTGCATTCTTGCGCACGCCGTACTGGTCTGGCAGCTGATTGCTCTCGTGCGCCAGTAGGCCGGACCGCCAGCGTGGACGCGCTGTGTGCGGCGTTGCCGCGACAGCGCGACAGCAAGCCGCGTCAGTGCTCCGTCGGGTGCTTGAAGGGGAGGTCCTGGAAGAGCACGCGTTCGGGCTCGATGAGGGACACGATCGCTGTCCGCATGGGGAAGTCGCTGCCGACGTAGCGGTTGCTGATTCGATCCATGATCGAGATCGCCTCATCGCCCTCGATCTCGGCGGCCACCCGGCCGCGGATCACCGCGCTGCGGTACGGGTTGTGTTCGTCGCATACGGAGATGGCCACCCGCCCGTCCCGGCGCATGTTCCTGAGCTTGAGATTCTCCTGCGCGGAGAAGATCGCCAGGCGGTCCCCCTCGATGGCGATCCACACCGGTGAGACGTGTGGTGCGCCGTCACGCATCAGCGTCGCGACGTGGGCCATGTTCCGGCCCGTGAGCAGCGTGCGTACCTCTGGGGAAAGTTCAGCCACGTTTCCGAGCATAGGGACCACGCCGCTCGGCTACCACTGGAACACCCGAGCAGGATGCGGGTGGACGGTGGACGGTGGACGGTGGAGCGTGACGCGGGGGCGCGGCGGCGGGCGCGCAGGACCGCATAGGAACGCGAACGCACAGGACCGGGGCTCAGCGTAGGGCCGGCCCGGTCCTCAGCCGCCGGACGGGCTCGCGGGCTCGTCGTCCGCCGCCGCCGGAGCCACCGGTGCCTCGCCGAAGCGGGCCAGGGCCAGTGCGCCCGTCACCGCGATCACGAAGCCCGCCACCGCCATCCCCGCCAGGCCGTCGCGGGTGCGGTCGCCGAGCCAGATGACGCCGGCCAGGGCCGGGCCGATCGTCTCGCCGACGACCATGCCCGCCGTCGCCGTCGTCACCGAGCCCCGCCGGAACGCGGACGCCAGCAGCAGGAACGCCGTCCCGCCCCCCAGCAGCAGCGCGTACGACGCCGGGTCGGCGACCAGCGCCGCCGGGGACAGGTCGTCGATCAGCCGCACCGAGACCGACACCACCCCGAAGCCCGTGCCCGCCCCCACCCCCAGGACCAGCGACCGCACCGGATCGCGCAGCCGCCCCGCCACCGCCGCGGCGAGCAGCACCACGCCCACCACGCCGAGCAGCGCGTACGGCAGGGCGGGAGGGCCGTTGCGCGCGCCCTGCTCCCCGGAGGAGAGCCCGAGCACCGCCAGTCCCACGCACACCACGGCCACCGCGCCCCACTCCCTCCCCTTGAGCCGTACGCCGAGCACGCGCGCCGCGACCACCGCCGTCACGGCGAGGCTCGCAGCCTGCGTGGCCTCGACCGTGTAGATGGGGATGACGAGCAGCGCGACGATCTGGAGCGCGAAGCCGAGTCCGTCGAGGGCGAGCCCGGCGACGTACCGCCACTGCCGCAGAGCGTGCAGCACAAGCGTTACGTCGACCCCGCTGCCCGTGCCGGGCTGCGCGGCGCGGACCGCGACGGCCTGGAGCACGGAGGCCGTACCGACACAGACCGCCGAACAGAGCGCGCAAAACATCCCGACAATCACAAACCGACTCTAGGTGCGCGGAGATCGCGCACCGGGTTCCGGCGGCGGAAACGGGGCATCTAGTCTGTCCGGACGGTGGGGCGAGACATTTTGTACGACGTGCGACGTGCGACGTGCGACGTGCGACGTACGACGGGGAAGAGGGCGGGACATGACGGAACGACGGCGGCGCAGACTGAGGTCGGGCACGGTGCTGCTCGGCGGCATGGGAGTGCTCGCGGCGACACTCACCGCGTGCGGCTCCGAGCCCGACAAGCGGTGCGTCGACCGGACCACCAAGAAGGTGCTGCCCGAGCGCGAGTGCGACGACAACGGCAGCGGCAGGTACTACTACGGCGGCAGCGTCGGCAGCGGCAAGGCCAAGGGCGGCAGCTTCGACAAGTCCGCGGTCGACACCGGCGGCTTCGGCTCGTCCGGCTCCAGCGGCGGCTGACACCCGGCCCGTGAAGCGACACACGATCGAGCCCCGCCCCGGCTGGCAGCAGACCGTCGAGGAGCAGGGCTGCGTCTACCCGCTGACCCGCTACCCCGACGGGTCCCTGCGCCCGTACTGGGACGAGAGCGCGTACTACGAGTTCTCGCTGCCCGAGGTCGAGGCGATGGAGGACGTCGTCGAGGAACTGCACACCATGTGCCTGGCCGCCGCCGAGCACATCGTCGAGCACGACCGTTTCGCCGACCTCGGCATCACCGACGCGCGGCTGGCCGCGCGGGTGGCCTCGTCGTGGCGGCGGCGCGCCGAACTCCCGTCCATCTACGGCCGGTTCGATCTGCGCTACGACGGCACGGGCCCGGCCAAGATGCTGGAGTACAACGCCGACACCCCCACCTCGCTGGTGGAGGCCGCGAGCCCGCAGTGGTTCTGGATGGAGGAGCGCTTCCCGGGCGCCGACCAGTGGAACTCCCTGCACGAGCGGCTGGTCGACGCGTGGAAGCGCCAGGCCCCGCTGCTGCCGCCCGGCCCGGTGCACTTCGTGCACTCCGAGGGCGACGAGCTGGGCGAGGACCTGATGACGGTCGCGTACCTGCGCGAGACCGCCCAGCAGGCCGGCCTCGACACCGAGGCGCTGTCCGTCGAGCAGATCGGCTGGGACCGGCTCTCGGGCCGCTTCGTCGACACCAGGCTGCGCTTCATCCGCAGCTGCTTCAAGCTCTACCCGTGGGAGTGGCTGACCACGGACCGCTTCGGCCCGCACGTGATCAACACCCTGGACAACGGCGGCGGCACCGGCACCACCTGCTGGATCGAGCCGGCCTGGAAGATGCTGCTCTCCAACAAGGCGCTGCTGGCGATCCTGTGGGAGCTCTACCCCGGCCACCCGAACCTGCTCGCCGCCTATCTCGACGGCCCGCGCGAACTCGCCGCCGCGGGCGGGCCCGGTTACGTCGCCAAGCCCCTGCTGGGCCGCGAGGGGGCGGGCGTCACGATCCACGAGCCGGGCACGCGGCCGTCTCCGGAAGCGGGCGAACAGGCCTTCTGCTACCAGGAGTTGGCCCCGCTGCCCGACTTCGACGGCAACCGCGTGGTGCTTGGCGCGTGGGTCGTCGAGAACGAGGCGGCGGGGCTCGGCATCCGGGAGTCGTCGGGCCTGATCACGGACGAGTACGCCCGCTTCATCCCGCACGTGATCCTCTGAGCCGCACGGTGTGAGCCGGACCGTGTGAGCCGGACCGTGGGCCGCTACTCGGCCAGTACCGCGGCGAGCTGGTCGAGCCCCCAGTCCAGGTCCTCCTTGCTGATCACCAGCGGCGGTGCGATCCGGATCGTCGAGCCGTGGGTGTCCTTGACCAGTACGCCCCGGTCCATCAGCCGCTCCGAGATCTGCCGGCCGGTGCCGATCGCCGGGGCGATGTCGATGCCCGCCCACAGCCCCCGGCCGCGTACCGCCTCCACCGCGCCGCCGCCCACCAACAGCCCGAGCTGCTGGTGCAGGTGGTCGCCCAGCTCGGTCGCGCGCTGCTGGAACTCCCCGGTGCGCAGCATCGCGATGACCTCCAGCGCCACCGCGCAGGCCAGCGGGTTCCCGCCGAACGTCGAACCGTGCTCGCCCGGCCGGTACACGCCCAGTACGTCCGCCGACGACACCACCGCGGACACCGGCACGACGCCCCCGCCCAGCGCCTTGCCGAGGACGTACATGTCGGGGACGACGCCCTCGTGTTCGCAGGCGAAGGTCCTGCCGGTGCGCCCGAGCCCGGACTGGATCTCGTCGGCGATGAAGAGAACGTTCCGCTCGCGCGTCAACTCCCGTACGCCCGCCAGGTATCCGGCCGGCGGCACCAGGACGCCCGCCTCGCCCTGGATCGGCTCCAGCAGTACCGCCACTGTGTTCTCGGTGACCGCCGCCCGCAGCGCCGTCAGGTCGCCGTACGGCACGATCTCGAAGCCGGGGGTGTACGGGCCGAAGTCGGCGCGTGCCTCCGTGTCCGTCGAGAAGCTCACGATGGTCGTCGTACGGCCGTGGAAGTTGTTGCCCGCCACCACGATCTTGGCCCGGCCGTCCGGTACACCCTTGACCTGGTAGCCCCACTTGCGGGCGGTCTTCACGGCGGTCTCCACCGCTTCCGCCCCGGTGTTCATCGGCAGCACCATCTCCATGCCGCAGAGGTCGGCGAGCGCGGTGGCGAACTCGGCGAACCGGTCGTGGTGGAAGGCCCGGGAAGTCAGCGTGACCCTGTCCAGCTGCGCCTTGGCGGCGTCGATCAGCCGGCGGTTTCGGTGGCCGAAGTTGAGTGCGGAGTACCCGGCGAGCATGTCGAGGAAGCGGCGTCCCTCGATGTCGGTCATCCACGCGCCGTCCGCCGACGCGACGACCAGGGGCAGCGGGTGGTAGTTGTGCGCGCTGTGCGTCTCGGCGGAAGAGATGGCAGCTTCGGTGCGCGAGGTGCCCGAGGTGCGCGAAGTGTGCGAGGTGGTCGACACGGGGTCTCCGATCGTCGAGACGAGTTCATCCGGTGCTGAGCAGGGATGCTGCCCCTTTCTATCGTCGCTCGCATGCCAGACGCAGAAACATGCGGTTTGCCGGCCGGTCTGAGGCCGACGCCGTCGCTGAGGTCTCGGGCCCGCCCGGCGCGCCACGCCCCGGCGCCACGCCCCGGCGCGCCACGGGCCGGCGCCACGGGCGGGCCCGTGCGCACCGGAGAACCGAGTTGCGTTCCGCACCTGAGAGAATGGGCCCATGGCCTCTGATCGTCCTCGTGTGCTCTCCGGCATCCAGCCCACCGCGGGCTCGTTCCACCTCGGCAACTACCTCGGCGCCGTGCGCCAGTGGGTCGCCCTGCAGGAAACCCACGACGCCTTCTACATGGTCGTTGACCTGCACGCGATCACCGTTCCCCAGGACCCCGCCGAGCTGCGGGCCAATACCCGGCTCGCCGTCGCCCAGCTGCTGGCCGCCGGGCTCGACCCGGACCGCTGCACGCTCTTCGTGCAGAGCCACGTGCCCGAGCACGCCCAGCTCGGCTGGCTGATGAACTGCCTCACCGGGTTCGGCGAGGCCTCCCGTATGACGCAGTTCAAGGACAAGTCCGCCCGGCAGGGTTCCGACCGTGCCACCGTCGGCCTCTTCACGTACCCGATCCTGCAGGTCGCCGACATCCTGCTCTACCAGGCCGACCAGGTTCCCGTCGGTGAGGACCAGCGTCAGCACATCGAGCTGACCCGTGACCTCGCGGAGCGGTTCAACGGCCGGTTCGGCGAGACGTTCACCGTCCCGGCGCCCTACATCCTCAAGGAGACCGGCAAGATCTTCGATCTCCAGGACCCGGCGATCAAGATGAGCAAGTCGGCGTCGACGCCGAAGGGCCTGGTCAACCTGCTGGAAGAGCCCAAGGTGACCGCCAAGAAGGTCAAGAGCGCGGTCACCGACACCGACACCGTGATCCGCTATGACGCCGTCGCGAAGCCGGGCGTCAGTAACCTGCTCTCCATCTACTCCACGCTCACCGGTGCGACCATCGCCGAGCTGGAGCAGAAGTACGAGGGCAAGATGTACGGCGCGCTCAAGACGGACCTGGCCGAGGTGATGGTGGAGTTCGTCACGCCGTTCAGGACCCGCACCCAGGAATATCTGGGGGACCCCGAGACGCTGGACTCGATCCTGGCCAAGGGAGCCGAGAAGGCCCGCACGGTCGCCGCGGAGTCCCTCGCCCAGGCCTACGAGAAAATCGGCCTGCTTCCGGCCAAGCACTGACAGGTCCCGGACCTAGGACTCTGGTCACGGGGGCGCCCCGCCCGCCACACTGCACACAGGCAGTACCGCACAGGCAGCACACAGGCTGCGTCACAGGATGTACCGGACGACGGAGGAGAACGACGTGGGGACCGTAACGCTCGGCGTTTCGATCGCGGTCCCGGAGCCGTACGGCAGCCTGCTCCAGGAGCGGCGCGTGAGCTTCGGGGATCCTGCCGCGCACGGCATCCCCACGCATGTCACCCTCCTGCCTCCGACCGAGGTGGACGCGGCCCTGCTGCCGGCCGTCGAGGCGCACCTCACGGCGATCGCCTCGTCGGGGCGGCCCTTCCCGATGCGGCTGTCCGGCACGGGCACCTTCCGGCCGCTGTCCCCGGTCGTCTTCGTGCAGGTCGTCGAGGGCGCGGCGGCCTGCTCCTGGCTGCAGAAGCGGGTCAGGGACACGTCGGGGCCGCTCGTGCGCGAGCTGCAGTTCCCGTACCACCCGCACGTCACGGTCGCGCACGGCATCTCGGAAGAGGGCATGGACCGGGCGTACGCGGAGCTGTCCGAGTACGAGGCCCAGTGGGCCTGCGCCGGGTTCGCGCTCTACGAGCAGGGGCCGGACGGGGTGTGGCGCAAGCTCCGGGAGTACGCGTTCGGCGGCGGTTCGCGCGGCGCCGTACCCGCGCAGAACTCACCCGTGACCACCCCGGCCACGCCGTCCCTGCGCCGCTGACCCCACCGGCGGTTCCCCGCGGGGCAGCCCGCTCACAGCACCGGCCCGGTCACAGCGGCAGGCGCCGGTACAGCGGGCGCGGAAGGTGGCGTACGGCGGCCATGAAGGCGCGCAGCGCCCCCGGCACCCACACCGTCTCCGCCCGGCGCCGCAGCCCGCTCTCGATCGCCGTGGCCACCACGCCCGGCGTGGTCGCCGGCGGGCGCGGCGCCCGGCCCGCCGTCATCTTCGAGCGCACGAATCCGGGGCGTACGAGCATCACGTGCACGCCCGTCCCGTACATCGCGTCGGCGAGTCCCTGGGTGAAGGCGTCCAGGCCGGCTTTGCTCGACCCGTAGATGAAATCGGCGCGGCGGGCACGCTCGCCCGCGACCGACGACAGCACGACCAGGGAGCCGTGGCCCTGCCCCTGGAGCGCCCGCGCGCACACCAGGCCGGCGGAGACGGCGCCCGTGTAGTTGGTCTGCGCGATCCGTACCGCCGCGAGCGGATCCTGCTCGTCGTGCGCCTGGTCGCCGAGCACGCCGAAGGCCATCAGCACCATGTCGACGGGTCCCTCCGCGAAGACCTTGCCGAGGGCGGCCTCGTGCGACGCGGGGTCAAGCGCGTCGAAGACGACCGTACGGACGTCCGCGCCCAGGGTGCGCAGGGCGGCGGCCTCGGCGTCCAGGGCGGGCGACGGGCGTCCGGCGAGCCAGACCGTACGGACGCGGCGGGCGATCAGGCGGCGGGCGGTGGCCAGGCCGATCTCGGAGGTGCCGCCGAGGACGAGGAGGGAGTGCGGGAGGGCGGAGGCGTCCGTCATGGGAATGTGCTCCTGGGGGCGGGCGGGCGGGCGGGGCGTGCCGGGTCGGCTCGTGCACGGTCAAGGAGCGAACGTATCGTCCCTAAACGTCCTTTTTGAAAGAAACGCCAGTGTGCTGAGCGGAACGGGTGACCGACGGTGTTTTCATGGTCAGCCGCACGGAGGGTAGGCGCACCCCATGGACTGGCTGAAGAAACTGCCCGTGGTCGGGCCGCTGTTCACGCGGCTGATGGTCACTCACGCCTGGCGTACGTACGAAACACTCGACCGCACCCACTGGACGCGGCTCGCCGCCGCGGTCACCTTCATCAGTTTTCTGGCGATCTTCCCGCTGATCACCGTGGCCGCTGTGGTCGGCGCGGCCATGCTCTCGGACCGGCAGCTCAAGGACCTGCAGGACAAGCTCGCCGAGCAGGTGCCGGGCATCTCGGAGCAGCTGAACATCGATTCCCTGGTGCAGAACGCCGGCGCCATCGGCCTCGTCGCCGGCGCCCTGCTGCTGTTCACCGGCATCGGGTGGGTCGGCTCGATGCGTGAGTGCCTTCGGGCCGTCTGGGACATGGACGACCTGGACGAGGGCAACATCGTCCTGCGCAAGCTCCAGGACGCCGGCATCCTGCTGGGCCTCGGCGCGGTCGGCCTGGCCTCGTGGGCCGCCTCCTCGATCGGCTCGACGGCCATCGGCTGGACGGCCGAGCGCATCGGCATCTCCGGCAGCGGCGTCGGCGGTGTGCTGCTGCAGGTCGCCGCGCTCGCCCTGGCGGCCGGCGCGGACTTCCTCATCCTCCTGTACGTCCTGACCCTGCTCCCCGGGGTGAAACCGGCCCGGCACCGCCTGATCACCGCGGCGATCATCGGCGCGGTCGGCTTCGAGCTGCTCAAGCTGCTGCTCGGCAGCTACATGAAGGACGTCGCCGCGAAGAGCATGTACGGGGCGTTCGGCATCCCCATCGCGCTGCTGCTGTGGATCAACTTCACGTCGAAGCTGCTGCTGTTCTGCGCCGCCTGGACGGCGACGCGCCACGACGACGAACGCGACGACGGCATCCGCACCGAGGACTCGTCCTCCTCCTCCTCCGCCTCCTCCTCCTCCGCCTCCTCCGCTGAGAATCCGCTCAGCGGCGCGGGCGGCGCCGCCCCAGGGAAGGCAGTGGCCACCGGCGGTTGACCAGGACCGCTGATCCGGCCAGCACCACCAGCGCACCGCCGGCGACGGCCAGGGCGACGCCCGCGCCGCTCGATCCGTCGTCGGCGGAGGCGAGGGCTGTCGGCTGCTTCTTCGCGGCCGCGCCCTCGCCGGCCCCCGGCGCCTCGATGTCGTGGGACGGCGGCGCACCCTTGCCGGTCTTGGCGGACTTCGGCGGCACCAGGACTCCGATCGGGGTCACCTTCCCGGACGCCTCGAATCCCCAGTCGAGCAGGCGGGCGGCTTCCTTGTAGACGGCGTGCCCCTCGTCCGCGGACGGGTTCATGACCGTGACCAGCAGCACCCGCTCGCCGCGCTGAGCGACACCGGTGAACGTCGAACCCGCGTGGGTCGTGCTGCCGTTCTTGATGCCCGCGATGCCCTTGTACGGCTCGACGCCCCAGGCGCCCGTCAGCAGCCGGTTGGTGTTCTGGATCTCGAAGCTCTCGCGCTTCTTCCCGTCCTCGCCGCCGGGGAACTTGGCGTACGCCGTCGCGGCGTACTCCCGGAACTCCTTCTTCTGCATGCCGCTGCGGGCGATCAGCGTCAGGTCATACGCGCTGCTGACCTGGTGCTTCGCGTCGTACCCGTCGGGTGAGACGACGTGGGTGTCCAGCGCCTGGAGCTCCTCGGCGTGCGTCTGCATGTCCTTGACGGTCTTCGTCAGCCCGCCGTTCATCTCCGACAGGACGTGCACGGCGTCGTTGCCCGAGCGCAGGAAGACGCCGAGCCACAGGTCGTGCACGGAGTAGGTGTGGTCCTCCTTGATGCCGACGAGGCTGCTGCCCGCGCCCACCCTGGCCAGCTCCTCCTCGGCCACCTTGTGGACCTGCGACTTGTCCAGTTTCGGCAGCACCGTGTCGGCGAACAGCATCTTCAGGGTCGACGCGGGGGGCAGCCGCCAGTGCGCGTTGTGCGCCGCGAGTACGTCGCCCGATTCGGCGTCCGTGACGATCCAGGACCGCCCGCTCAGCCGTTTGGGCAGGACGGGGGCGCCCTTGCCGAGCTTCACCTGTGTACCGGGCCGCCCGAGCTGCGTGCCGCCGACCGTGGACATCTGGGCGGGAGGCTGCGGCTGCTTGGCCCCCGCCTTGTCCTCCGGGGCCGCCGCACCGGTCGCCGCGTGCGCGGGCAGGGCGATGAGTGCGGGGAGCAGCACGGCGGAGAGGACCGTCAGCGCGGTCTTCCTGACGGCGGTCCTTTTGACGACGGTTTCGTTAACGGCGGTCTCGTTAACGGCGGTCTTTTCGGCGGCGGTCCTTTTAGCGGCTGACACGATCAAGAACGTACAGGGAGTGAACAGGGGTGCGCACCCGGAGGGGGCGGCCCTGAGCCGTCCCTCCGGGAGCGGCCCGCCCCCGGACGGGGCGCCCCGCAGCAGCCCGGCCCCCGGTCGGCGGGGGCCTGCGGGGGGCGGCGATACTGGGCCCATGAAGCTCAGCCGTCCCGTCTCCTGGTTCCTGCTCGCCTTCGGGGTATGGAGCCTGTTCATCTGGGTCACCTTCGTCAAGAACCTGTGGAAGGACGGCAGCGGGCTCGCGTTCGACGACGCCGGTGACCCGACCACGTACTTCTGGGTGCATCTTCTGCTAGCCGTGACGTCCTTTCTTCTGGGGACGGCTATTGGAGTGATCGGGTTCCGTGGAGTGCGGGCCCTGCGACGTGAGCGGAGCCAGGGATAACCGTGGTCGTGGTCTTCGCTTTTGTCGCCCTGTCGGTTCTCGCGCTGCTGTCCGTCGCGCACTGGTACGTGTGGCGCCGGCTCGTCCGCGACACCACCGCCCGCGGCGGCGCCCTGCGGCGGACCGGCACGGTGGTGCTGGTGACGCTGCCGCTGCTGATGGTGGCCGCGCTGGTCTCGGCTCGGGCCGGTGCGCCGTTCTGGGTGCAGCAGGTCGTGGCGTGGCCGGGGTACCTGTGGCTGGCGGTGCTGATGTACCTGGTGATGGCGCTGGTGGTGGGCGAAGCGGTACGGCCGCTGCTGCGGCGGTGGCTGGAGCGGCGCGCGGCGGCGGGTACGGCTGCCGGCGGGGACCCGGCCGAGGGGGCGCCGGCCCAGGCGGCTGCGCCTCAGCCGACCGCCGGAGACGCGGGCACCGCCGCTGCCGCTGCGCCGACGCCTGGCGGCGGCACGGACACCGTGACGGCGACCTCCGCGCCCGCCCCCGCTGCGCCCTCCGACGTGTCGCGGCGCCTGTTCGTGTCCCGGGTGGTGGGCGCCGGGGCGGCCGTCGCCGCGCTCGGCACGGTGGGGTACGGCACCTACGGGGTAATGCGCGGCCCGCGGCTCAAGCGGGTCCGGGTGCCGCTGGCCAAGCTGCCGCGCGGGGCGCACGGGTTCCGGATCGCGGTGGTCAGCGACGTACACCTCGGCCCGATCCTCGGCCGCGCCCACACCCAGCGGATCGTCGACACGATCAACTCCGCGCAGCCGGACCTGGTGGCCGTGGTCGGCGACCTCGTCGACGGCAGCGTGGCCGACCTCGGCCGGGCGGCCGAGCCGCTGGCGCGGATCAGATCACGCCACGGGGCGTACTTCGTGACGGGCAATCACGAGTACTTCTCCGGCGCCGAGGAGTGGGTCGAGCACGTACGGGAGCTCGGCCTGCGCCCGCTGGAGAACGACCGCGTCGAGATCGCCGGCTTCGACCTCGCCGGGGTGAACGACATCGCGGGCGAGAGCGAGGGCCAGGGCCCCGACTTCGCACGGGCGCTGGGCGCCCGGGACCGTACCCGCGCGTCCGTCCTGCTCGCGCACCAGCCCGTGGTGATCCACGACGCGGTGCGCCACGGCGTGGACCTCCAGCTGTCCGGGCACACCCACGGCGGCCAGCTGTGGCCCGGCAACCTCGTCGCAGCCCAGGCGAACCCGACCCTGGCGGGTCTTGAGCGGTACGGCGACACCCAGCTGTACGTCTCGCGTGGGGCGGGCGCGTGGGGCCCGCCGGTGCGGGTGGGCGCGGAGTCCGACATCACGATCGTGGAACTGGCTTCCCGCCAGGCTTAAGGGGGTGTCTGACGATTCCCCGCGGCGTCGCGGCGTCCGGCACGCACGCTCGCAGCGTTGCCGAAAAGCCCTAGTAGCTCCGCTACGAGGACTGTCCGGCGCCTTACGATCGCACGCACCGGACGCCGCTCCTTGACCCACGGGGAATTGTCAGACACCCCTAGACCGATGCCGCACCTCAGGCGCGGCCGCCAGGTCCCGTCGTGGCGTCCGGCATGAAGTCCACCAGCAGTTCGTGCAGTTGCCGCACCAGCGGTCGCAGCAGGCGGAAGCGGGAGAGTGCGATCGCCCGCGCCGCCAGTGGTGCCACGCGCTCGACCAGGCGGTGGCTGCGCGCGCAGCCGTCCGAGCGGTCGTACACCCAGAACAGCACCAGGCCCATCTGTAGCAGCCACATCAACTGCGGCAACTCCGCAGCCAGTTCGGGATCGGCCTTCGTCGTGGAGCCGTCCAGTGCCCGCTTCTGGATCGCGATGGCCGCCTCCCGCGCCGGCGCGGAGTCTGTCGAGAAGGGGCTGAGCGGGCTCTCCGGATCGGCCGCGTTCTTGAAGAACTGGGCGGCGAAACGGTGGTACGGCGCCGCCACGCCCAGCCAGGCCAGCAGCACCCCGCTGATCCGCGCCGCCAGGTCCTTCTCGGCCGCGAGCACCGGCTCCACCGCCGCCGCGTGCTCGGCGGCGATGCGGTCGTAGAAACCCTGGACGAGGTGCTCCTTCGAGCCGAAGTAGTAGTACGCGTTCCCGGTCGAGACCCCCGCCTCCTGGGCGATGGCCCGCATCGTCGTCTTGTCGTAACCGCGCTCCTGGAACAGCCGGAGCGCGGTCTCGAGGATCAGCGTGCGGGTCTGCTCGCTCTTGGGGGCCTTCGGGTCGGCCGGGGGCTTGGGATCGGCCGGGGTCTTCGCTGCAGTCACGGTGCCCGAGCCTAACGGGGTACGGCGCACTGCACGTCGCAGGGCGCCGTTCCCGCGCTGCCGGTCGCAGCGCGGTACTTGGCCGCCGCGAGCATCGTGCCCCGTACGAACGGCTGCCCGCCCGGGGTGGCCAGCCAGTGCGCCTTCGGCCGGTGCTCGGCCAGCGCCCACAGGCAGACGATCCAGGCCGCGGGGCCCGCGTATATCTGGCCCCGGTCGCCGATGACGGTGATCTCCCGCAGCGTACGGCCGTGGTCGAGCGCCGGATACCGCAGCTGTGCCTCGGGCGAACCGGCGGGGATCAGTTCCAGCGGTACGAGCTGTCGTTGCCGCGCCAGCCAGCCCCGCAGGTGGAGGCAGAGCAAGCACTGGGAGTCGTACAGGACGGTGAGAGACCTGACCGCTACGGACGGCGCGCTCATCGCGCTCACGCCCCGGCGGGGCCGGCGGCCGACGGGGGCGTCCAGCCCTGCGGAGGCGTCCAGCCCTGGGGGCCGACCGGCGGGACCTGCTCGCGCTCCATCACGCCGCGGCGGCGGATCTTGTTGAGGACGAAGACGTTGCCGAGGTGCATCACGCCGAGCACGAGCAGCACGACGCCGATCTTCACCGACAGCACCTCGAAGAGGCCGCGGGCCTCGCTGACCGTGTCGGCCGCCTTCAGGTAGAGGGCGACGAAGCCCAGGTTGACCAGATAGAAGCCGACCACCAGCAGATGGTTGACGGCGTCGGCGAGCTTCTCGTTCCCCTGGAGTACGTCGGCGAGAAAGATCTTGCCGTTCCGCCCCAGCGTCCGGGCCACCCACACGGTGAGCGCCACGCTGATCAGGAGGTAGACGACGTACGTGACCACAGTGAGGTCCATGCCCCACCTCTCTCTTGAACGTGTTCAAAAGCTGACGGTCATGACTCTAGACCCTCTTTTGAACGTGTTCAAGTGCGCGGTCCCAGGTGCTTGGGCGCCGTCCCTACATGCTGCTCAGCGAACGCAGGTAGTTGATCTGGCCCATGACCATCGGGAATGTCTGCGGGCCGATGGCCGGGATCATCGTCGAGTGGTGCCGGCCGCCGCTGGTGACGGTGATCTGGATGTACCCCGTCGTCACTTTCTCCTTCATCAGGAGGAACAGCAGCCCCAGCAGACACGCGACGGAGAAGACGACGGCCAGCACGATCGCGACCGTCGGAATCTTCTCGTCGGTGCGGGACATGTCGGTGGCGGTCCAGATCGCGCCCCGCAGCGGCATCGTGCCGGACGGCGTGATGACCGAGTCGCCGGTGACGGTGATGTCGCCGATGTGCATCAGCGGCGCGCCCCCGACGCCACCCGGCGGCGGCCCGGCGTACGGCACCGGGGCGCCGTACGGGTAGCCGTAACCGCCGTGCGGGTAGCCGTAACCCTGCGCCGGGCCCCACTGGTAGTTCCCGTTCGGGTCACCGTCCGCCGCGTACGGATTCGGATGCTGCTCGCTCATGATCCCCGTGCTCCCCTCGGCCCGCCTGTCATGCCGCTGAATTTCAGGCAATCCTGGCACAAGGGGCCGCCCGGCCACCCCGGGTACGCGAAAGCCCCGCCGCCCGGAACAACCGGGACGGCGGGGCCTGTCGCGCGCGTACGCCGAAACGCCGAAACGACGCAGGCGCAGAGGGACCCTAGAAGCGGCGCGTGATCAGCGCGCGCTTGACTTCCTGGATCGCCTTCGTGACCTCGATGCCACGCGGGCACGCGTCCGTGCAGTTGAAGGTCGTGCGGCAACGCCACACGCCGTCCTTGTCGTTGAGGATTTCGAGGCGCTGCTCGCCACCCTCGTCACGGCTGTCGAAGATGAAGCGGTGCGCGTTGACGATCGCCGCCGGGCCGAAGTACTGGCCGTCGTTCCAGAACACCGGGCACGAGGACGTGCACGCGGCGCACAGGATGCACTTGGTGGTGTCGTCGAACCGCTCGCGGTCCTCGGAGCTCTGCAGCCGCTCACGCGTCGGCTCGTTCCCGTTCGTGATCAGGAACGGCATGACATCGCGGTACGCCTGGAAGAACGGGTCCATGTCGACCACGAGGTCCTTGAGGACCGTGAGGCCCTTTATGGCCTCGACTGTGATCGGCTTCTCCGGGTTGATGTCCTTGATCAGCGTCTTGCAGGCGAGCCTGTTCTTGCCGTTGATCCGCATCGCGTCGGAGCCACAGATGCCGTGCGCGCACGAGCGGCGGAAGGTCAGCGTGCCGTCGGTCTCCCACTTGATCTTGTGGAGACCGTCGAGCACCCGCTCCTTCGGGTCGATCTCGATCTGGAAGTCCTGCCACTGGGCCTCGGCCGAGACCTCGGGGTTGAAGCGGCGGATCCGGAAAGTGACCGTGATGTACGGCGAGGGCGCGGACGCGGCCTCGACCTTGTCCATCGTCGGAGTAGCCATCAGTACTTACGCTCCATCGGCTGGTAGCGGGTCACGACGACCGGCTTGTAGTCGAGACGGATCGACTCGGTGCCGTCGTCGCCGACCTCGCGGTACGCCATGGTGTGGCGCATGAAGTTGACGTCGTCGCGGTTCGGGAAGTCCTCGCGGTAGTGACCGCCGCGGGACTCCTTGCGCGCCAGGGCGGACACGGCCATGACCTCGGCCAGGTCGAGCAGGTTGCCCAGCTCGATGGCCTCCAGCAGGTCGGTGTTGAACCGCTTGCCCTTGTCCTGCACGGACACGTTCTTGTACCGCGCGCGCAGCTCGCCGATCTTCTCGACCGCCGTCTTGATCGTCTGCTCGGTGCGGAACACCATCACGTTGGCGTCCATCGTCTCCTGCAGCTCCCGGCGCAGGTCGTGGACCCGCTCGCGGCCGGTGTTGCTGCGCAGGCGCTCGACCTGCTCGACGACGAGCGACGCCGGGTTCTCGGGCAGCTCGACGTACTCGGCCTTCGCGCTGTACTCCGCGGCGGCGATGCCGGCGCGCTTGCCGAAGACGTTGATGTCGAGCAGCGAGTTGGTGCCCAGACGGTTGGCGCCGTGCACCGACACGCAGGCGACCTCACCGGCGGCGTACAGGCCGGGAACGACCGTGGTGTTGTCGCGGAGGACCTCACCGGCGACGTTCGTCGGGATGCCGCCCATGGCGTAGTGCGCGGTCGGCTGGATCGGGATCGGGTCGGTGTACGGCTCGATGCCCAGGTACGTACGCGCGAACTCGGTGATGTCCGGGAGCTTGGCGTCGAGCTGCTCCGGCGGCAGGTGCGTGAGGTCGAGGAAGACGTGGTCGCCCTCGGGGCCGCAGCCGCGCCCCTCGCGGATCTCCGTGTAGATGGAGCGCGATACGACGTCACGGGACGCGAGGTCCTTCATGACCGGCGCGTACTTCTCCATGAAGCGCTCGCCGTCCTTGTTGCGGAGGATGCCGCCCTCACCGCGGGCGCCCTCCGTCAGCAGGATGCCCATGCGCCAGATGCCCGTCGGGTGGAACTGGAAGAACTCCATGTCCTCCAGCGGCAGCCCACGGCGGTACGCCGCGGCCTGGCCGTCACCGGTCAGGGTGTGCGCGTTCGACGTCACCTTGAAGAACTTGCCGGTGCCGCCGGAGGCGAAGATGACGGCCTTCGCCTGGAAGACGTGGATCTCGCCGGTCGCCAGTTCGTACGCGACGACGCCCGCCGACTTCTTGACGCCGTCGACGTCGGCCATCAGCAGGTCGAGGACGTAGAACTCGTTGAAGAACTCCACACCCTCCTTGACGCAGTTCTGGTACAGCGTCTGGAGGATCATGTGGCCGGTGCGGTCCGAGGCGTAGCAGGACCGGCGGACCGGGGCCTCACCGTGGTTGCGGGAGTGACCGCCGAAGCGGCGCTGGTCGATGGTGCCGTCCGGGGTGCGGTTGAACGGCAGGCCCATCTTCTCCAGGTCGAGGACCGAGTCGATGGCCTCCTTCGCCAGGATCTCGGCGGCGTCCTGGTCGACCAGGTAGTCGCCGCCCTTGATCGTGTCGAAGGTGTGCCACTCCCAGTTGTCCTCCTCCACGTTCGCCAGCGCGGCGGCCATGCCGCCCTGCGCGGCGCCCGTGTGGGACCGGGTGGGGTAGAGCTTCGTCAGCACGGCGGTGCGGCTGCGCTTCGTCGACTCGATGGCCGCGCGCATGCCCGCGCCACCGGCGCCGACGATGACGGTGTCGTACTTGTGAATCTTCATGGATTACCTCAGCCCCGCGCCTAGCGGATGTTCGGGTCGAAGGTGAAGATCACCAGCGTGCCCAGAAGGACGGTGAACACCGTGGCGGTGTACAGCAGGTTCTTCAGCCAGAAGCGGGTCGTGGGCCGCTCCGCGTAGTCGTTGATGACGGTACGCAGGCCGTTGCCGCCGTGCAGCATCGCGAGCCACAGCATGGCGAGGTCCCAGACCTGCCAGAACGGCGACGCCCAGCGGCCGGCCACGAAGGCGAATCCGATCTTGGACACGCCGCCGTCCAGCACGAGCTGGATCAGCAGGTGGCCGAGGACCAGGACGACCAGCACGATGCCGGACAGCCGCATGAACAGCCAGCCGTACAGCTCGAAATTGCCGCGGGTCGTCTTCGGCGTCTTCTTGGTGCGGGTGCGGGGCGGCTCGATGAGCGGAGCCGGATTGTCGACGCTGTAGAGGCTCTCGCTCTCCACCGGCCCGACAGCGGAAGTGGTGGTCTCAGACATCTGTGTCAGCTCCCGAAGACTTCGCGTACGGCGTGGCCGAGCACGGGGTAGAGCGCCCCGGCCATCAGCACGACCCAGATGCCCATGACGGTCCAGAGCATCTGCTTCTGGTACCGCGGGCCCTTGGACCAGAAGTCCACGGCGATGACCCGCAGGCCGTTCAGCGCGTGGAAGAGAATGGCGGCGACAAGGCCGTACTCGAGCAGCGCCACGAGCGGGGTCTTGTAGGTTGCCACGACAGCGTCGTACGCCTCGGGAGAGACGCGGACGAGAGCGGTGTCGAGGACATGGACGAACAGGAAGAAGAAAATGAGGACGCCGGTGACTCGATGAGCCACCCAGGACCACATACCTTCCCGGCCGCGGTACAGCGTTCCAGCCGGCACGGAAAAACCCTCCGGGAGCGGGGATTGGGGCCATGCCGGCTTCTGTTTGTCGGTCTGGCCCGGCCGGGTACGGTCCACCGGCCCCGGCCATCGTAGCGACGAGTTGTCGGTTCGTTCACGCGGGGTCCGCAGGTGTGATCAAACAGGCGGTCAAACAGCCACGGACGGGCTATCGGGCCGGTCCGGACGGCAGGTCTGGCCTGCTTGGTCCCTATTCGACCGGTAATCCGACTCTTTCGGCGGATCGGATACGAGACGGGCGAGCCGTCCGCGCGCCAGCCTGCGCAGTTCGTCGGCCGCGACCGCCCGCTCCTCGTCCGGTTCGTTGCCCAGCCGGGACCTGATCGCGGCCAGTATCTGGTCGAGGTGCTCCTCGGCGGCGAAGCCGTCCAGGCAGATCAGGAAGGCGTGGCCGAAGCCGCTCTCGTACGCCGCGTGCGCGGCCCGCAGTGCGGTGTGCGCGGTGGCGGGGGCGCCCGCGCCGAGGTGCGCGGAGGTTTCACCGGTCAGGGCGCCGGAGATCTCGTCGCAGGACAGGTCGTACGCCGCCTCGTCGGCGGCGGCGAGCAGCGCGTCGAGGTCCGGGTAGGGCCGGTGGTCGGCGATGCGCCGGGCCCAGCGGTAGCTGTCGCAGCAGGCGAGCAGCGCGGTCTCGGCTGTGGCGGCGGGCAGCGCGTTGAAGCGGGCGAGCCCGGCGCCCGTCTGCCCCCGGTGCTGCTGCGGCAGGGGTGCGCGGCCGGGCGGCGGCAGCGCACGGCCGGGCGGCGACGTGGGGTGCAGGGTCGGCGGGCGCTTCGGGGGGCCGGCGTGGGATGCGCTGGTCAGCGGGAGCTCCTCGAATGGGACCTGCGAGCAGGGTGGGGCGTGCGGTGCGGTGCCTGGGGGCCCGGTGCGCCGCCACGCTACCGAGGGCGCTGCGCAAGGTGTTCGACAGGTGCGTGAATGTCACCCGTACGGGAGAGTTTGAACACAATCAGTGGACGCCTGAGGGGGTGATTGAGGATTATTCATCCAATGATGTCGCAAATACGTGGCCCGCTGGCCGTGGCCGCCTTCTCGCTGTCCCTCCCGCTCATAGCCACTCTCGCGCCGTCCACACCATCGGCGCCCGCCAAGCCCGCCGCCCCCGAAGCCCCGTCCGGACCCGCCGCCCCGGCGACCGCCGCACCCAAGGCAACCAAGGCACCCAGGGCCCCCAAGGCGCAGCCCGGCCCGACCAAGGCTCCCGGCGCCATCCCCTCCGTCAAGGAGTACGACGCCGCGTCCGGCCCCGGCTGGCAGCCCGGCAGCTCCACCCGCGTCGTCGTGGCCAAGGACGACCGCCGCGCCCTCGGCGACGAGGGAATGCTCCTGGCCAAGGAGCTGAAGCGGGGATACGCGGGAGCCGAGGCCGGCCGCTCCGGTGACATCGAGCTCGCCCTGAAGCCCGGCGGCGCCCCCGAGTCGTACACCCTCACCGTCCGTGACGGCCGGGTCCGCGTCACCGGCGCCGACGAGGCCGGCGTCTTCTACGGCACCCGCACCGTCAAGCAGGCCCTGAAGTCCGACGGCCGACTCGCGGAGGGCGTCGTGCGCGACAAGCCCGCCAAGCCGCAGCGCGGACTGATGCTCGACATCGCGCGCAAGCATTTCAGCGCCGAGTGGATCGAGAACCGCATCCGCGAGATGGGCGACCTCAAGCTCAACCAGCTCGGCCTGCACTTCTCCGACGACCAGGCCTTCCGTATCGCCTCGGACAGCCACCCCGAGGTCGTGTCCGACGACCACCTCACCAAGGCCGAGGTCCGGCGGATCGTGAAGCTGGCCGAGAGCCGCCACATCGAGGTGATCCCCGAGATCGACTCGCCCGGCCACCTCGGCGCCGTCACCCGCGCCCACCCCGCGCTCCAGCTGCGCGACACCGCGGGCGTGGCCGCGCCCGGCGCCGTGGACATCGCCAACCCCGAGTCGGCGAAGATCGTCGACGAGCTGCTCAGCGAGTACGCCGACCTCTTCCCCGGCCAGTACTGGCACCTCGGCGGCGACGAGTACCAGGCGCTGATGAAGCGCGACCCGGGCGCCTCCTACCCCGGCCTCGCCCGCGCGGCGGTCCGCAGGCACGGTTCCGGCGCGACGATCCAGGACCTGGCCACCGGCTGGCTCAACGACCGCGCCGAGACCCTGCGCCCGCACGGCAAGAGCCTCAAGGCGTGGAACGACGGCCTGCACGCCGGCGGCGTCGTCGACGCGGACAAGGACCGCGAGGTCGAGTACTGGACCGGCAAGGAGATCGGCGCCCGGGAGCCCGAGGAGTACCTGGCCGAGGGCCGCAAGCTCGTCAACCTCAACGACGAGTACCTCTACTACGTGCTCGGCGAACCGCAGACCTTCACTTACCCGACGGGCCGCCGTATCTACGAGGACTGGACCCCGCTGGTCCTGCGCGGCACCACCCCGGTGCCCGCGCGGTACTCCGACCAGATCCTGGGCGGCCGTCTCGCCGTCTGGGGCGACCTCGCGAACGCCCAGACGACGGAGCAGGTGGCCGACGGCATCCGCATGCCGCTGCACGCCCTCGCCCAGAAGGTGTGGGACCCCCGCACCCCCGAGCAGGACTGGGCCGACTTCGAGGCACTGGCCGAGAAGACCGGCTGACCACCGAAGAGGCCGATCCGGTGGCCGGGGAGCTGTTCCCACGGTTCCCGGACCGGCCGGGCTGTGACGTAATCGGGTAGCGGTACGCAGTCGGTAGGGAGAGGGTCCGCATCCAGCGGGCCGTGCAGTGCCGAGGAGGCACCGTGACCCTGGTGGAACTGATCGACCGCGCGGACGAACGGAGCCTGGCCGCGAGTGCGGTGGCCTGCCTGGACCGCAGCCTGCCCCTGCTGGAGTACGTCGAGGGCGCCGACCGTATCGGCCTCGACACCGACGAGGCGCTCAGGCCGCTATGGGTCGCCGTCGAGGGCGGCGACGCCTGGCTCGGCCGGCTGCGCCGGGTCGCGGCCGTCGTCGAGCGGGTCGCCGGCGCGGCCCCCGGCGAGCTGGCCGGGTTCGCCCTGCGCATGGCCGCCGCCGTCCCCACCGCCTACCACGGGCCGGAGATGCGCGACTGGGCCGAGAACTGCTCGGCCGCGGTGCTGGAGGTCCATCTGCGGCTCGACGGGGTGCCGCCCGGCAGCCACCCGGCCCGCGTCAAGGCCTACCGCGCCGGCGAGACCGCCGGTATCAGCCCCCTCACCGCGGGCGAGCTGCGCCGCCAGTGTCAGCTCCTCGACATGCTCGCCGAGGACTCCGGCGGCGGCCTCAATCACGCCCTGCAGCTCTCCAACGAGGGCAAACGCGTACTGCGGGCCGCGGCATCACGCCGGGCCCGCATCCGGGGCTGACACCGGGGCCCTCCTGGGGGAGAGCCCCGGCAGCATGCGCGGGGCGCGGCGCGGTTACGGGTTGAGCACCTTGCCGACGGCCGCCGCCGCCGGTGTGCCCAGGGCTGTGGTGCCGTAGTAGACGCCGGAGCTGGTGACGACGCTCGACGTGCTGCTGTTGTCGAGCTGCAGGACGGTGCCGTTGCCGCTGTCCTCGCCGTCCGCGCCGATCGCCAGGTCCGCCCGGCCGTAACCCGACAGGTCGGTCAGCGAGACCGCGGAGCCGAAGCGGTCTTCGGTCTCGGCCGCGCCCGGGACGCCCGAGGTGTCCTGCGAGTAGGTCGCGGCGCCCGTGCCGGTCGGACCGGTCGACGTGGAGCGCAGCAGCAGGGTCGCACCGGCGTTGACGTACGAGACGTCGCTGCGGGTCAGGTTCTCGCCGGGCAGGCCGGTGAGGATGTCGGCGTACCCGTCGAGGTCGACGTCGCCGACCGAGACGGAAGCGCCCATGTCGTCGCCCGTCTCGCCGGTGCCGGGAACACTGGTCGTGTCCTGGTGCACGGTCTTGGTTCCGGCCGACGTCAGGCCCGCCGACGAACCGAAGACCGCGGTGACGGCGCCGCCCTTGGCGGTGTGACCCGACTCGGTGGCGGACGGCTGTCCGACGGCGAGGTCGGTGTAGCCGTCGCCGTTGAGGTCGCCCGAGGCCAGCGAACGGCCGCCGGGCGTCGGCAGCATGTCGACCCGCTGCAGGCCGGTGGAGGAGCCCTTCAGCCACAGCACGCGGCCCTTGCCCGCCGTGTCGCGGAAGGAGACCGCCACGTCCGCGTAACCGTCACGGTTGAAGTCGCCGCTCGTGGCCGCGGCGTAGGAGACGGCGGTGGTGTACGACGTCGCCGTGTTCAGGTAGTCGCTCTTGGCCGCCCCGGACGCGGAGTCCCAGGCGTACCAGCGGCCCGGCGCGCCCGGTGCGACGGAGAAGACGTCCGACATGCCGTCGGCGTTGAAGTCGCCGGACGCGACGGCCGTACCGAGCGCCTCACTGGCCGTACGGGTGGACGAGGGGGTCCAGTACGACTTGCCGGAGGCGAACCCGGGGCCGTACAGAGCGGTCACGGAACCGGTGTTGGCCTGCCCGGTCGCACCGTTCTCGCCGGGCGCCCCGACGATCAGGTCCGCGAAACCGTCGCCGTTCAGGTCGCCGTACGCCGACGAGGAGCCGAACCGGTCGTCGCTCTCGGAGGTGCCGGGCACGCCGGGGCTGCCCTGGTTCAGGGTGCGCCGCGCTGCGGCGACGGGGCCGTCCGAGCCGCCGGGCAGGATGTGGACGCTGCCGTCGCTGCTCGCGACCTTGGGCGTACCGACGACGAGGTCGGTGATGCCGTCACGGTTGAAGTCGGTCGTCGGGATCGCGGAGTTGCGGCCCGCGCCCGAGGCGAACTTACGGATCGCCGGCAGCTTGCTGTAGAGAGTCGCGCCGGGGCAGATGGTGGCGAAGCCGTCGCGGTGACCGGAGATGGTGTTCAGCGTGGCCTTCTCGCCGGTCTTGTACTTGCCCGTGTCGGCGGCCGCCGTCAGCGTGACCGTGCCGGTGGCGCTGACGCCGTACTGCCCGAGCTTCCACGCGGCGACGCGCGCGACCGAGTCCAGGGCGGGCTGAGTGGGCTTGGCCGTCTCGAAATTGCCGAGCAGTGCCACGCCCGTGGAGTACGAGTTGAAGCCGTACGTGTGCGCGCCCAGGACGGGCAGGTCGGCGCCGCCCTCACGGCCCTCGAAGATCCGGCCGCACTTGTCGACGAGGAAGTTGTAACCGATGTCCTTCCAGCCCTCGTAACCAGCGCGCGGCGTCACCTGGTACGCGTAGATCGCGCGGACCATCGCGGGGGACTCGGAGCAGCTGTAGTTGTTCGAGTCGACCGTGTGGTGGACGAAGACGGCCTGGACCTTCTCGATGTACTCCGGGTCGCTGTAGTTCGCGGCCAGCGACTTGTCCGGGCCCCAGCTCGTACGCGGCGTCATCGGCGGCCGGGTCACGGTGGACGGAGGCGCGGTCGGCACGGTCGGCGTCGGCGTAGGCGTCGGTGACGGGGTGGTGGTCGGCGTGCCCGTGGGGGTCGCCGTGTCCGTCGGGGGCGCCGTGTCCGTCGGCGTGGCGCTCGCGGACTCGGTGGCGGTGTCCGTGGGCGTCGGCGTGGAGGACGCGGTTTCGCTCGCCGTAACGCTCTCGTCCGGCGTCGGCTGCGTCGTCGGCGTCGCGCTCTCGTCGACCGAAAACGCCGCCGACTGCGCGTCCGCACCCGGCGCCTTGGCCTCCTTGGCCGTGACGCCTGGGTCCACCAGGGTCAGTTCGAGCCCCTTGGGCAGCCCGGCACTCGACGTACCGTCCGCGCGCAGCACCCGCCCCTCCACGGCGTCGGACGGCCCGACCCACAGCGGCTCGGACATACCGGGCAGCTTGGCCTCTGCGTCGCGCTCCTCGGCGAGGTGCTGGTCGAGGTGCACCTCCAGCCAGTCGCCCCACTCGCCGGTCTCGCGGTCGCGCGTACGCACCTCCGCCTTGCCGTCGATCTCCGCGTCCGGGTCGGCCCAGGTGACACCGACGAGCGAGAACGGCTCGGTGCCGGTGCGCGCCACGTCCCGCTTCTCGCTGCCGCTCCCCTTGAAGGTGAGCGAGTGCACCTTGGCCTTGCGCGGCTTCAGCCCGTCCTGCGCCGGGTCCGCTTCGGGGTTGGCCACGGCGACCGTGACCACCCCGGCGCCCCCGAGCACGACGGCCCCGACAGTCAGCCAGGCGCGGCGCTTCATGCTCAGCGGCCTGTAGGCATGCGACTTACGCGGACTCAAATCCCGTACCCCTTAAAAGAGTTCATTTGGGGTCCGCCTCCCACAGAGGCGTACCGTGGTACCCAGCGCCCCGCCCTCCTCAAACGTCACACCGGAGGCCGGGCGCGTGGTCAGCCGATGGCGATGCGCGGGTGGCCGGCCGGTGTGACCCAGCCCATGATCCGGTCCATGGTCGCGCGCGGCACGGACACGCAGCCGGCGGTGGCGCCGCTGCCGTTGACGTGGAGGAAGATGCCCGCCCCCCGGCCGGGCACGGCGGGCCACCGGTTGAAGTTGATGACGAGGGCCTTGGCGTACTGGGTCGGGTAATTGATCAGGCGCTCGCTGCCGCGTTCGCCGGATTCGGTGAGCGGGAAGTCGGCGCCCGCTTCGGTGTGCATCTGGTTGTAGTACTTCGACTCGGGGTCCTGGACCCACCAGTGCGTGCTGCCCACGACGGTGTACGGCATGGCCGTGCCGCCCGCTTCGACCCCGAACCCCTCAGTCATGGTGTAGGTGCCGGTGGGTGTGGTGTAGGTGCTCTGCCTGCGGGTGGCGCCGTCGGTGACGCCGTTGGAGCCGACGCGCCCTGCCGAGGTGCTGAACTGGGCTTTCCATCCGGCGGACCCCTTCGCCCAGGCGGTCACCGTCGCGTACGAGCCGCTGGCCTTGACGGTGATGAGCTGGGTGGCGTTGCCGACGTCGACAGGGACGGGAAAGTCGGGCTTCGGGGGCGCCGCGCCCTTGTCGTCCGACCCAGCGGGCGCCGCAGCGCCGGCACCTGCGGCGGGCGCCGCCTTCGTCGCGGCGGCGCCGGTCGCGGTGGCCGAGGGGGTCGCCGAGCCGCTCGTGGACGCGGAGGCGGACGCGGAGGCAGAGGCGGAGGCTGACGGGCCGGACGGCGACGCGGAGGCGGACGGCGACGCGGAGGCGGACGGCGACGCGGAGGCGCCCTTGCCGCCGGTCCGGGCCCCGCCCCCGGTCTCTGCCGCTCCCCCTCCCGGCGGGGCGGTGGCGTCCGCCGCCACTGCGGTGTTCTGCGGGTCTGCTGTGCCGCATCCGGCTGTGAGCGCGAGGACGCTCAGGACCGCCGAGGTGACCAGCATCTGTCGTGACGCGGTGCGCACGTGCGTACTCCTTGAACTTGCACTTGAACTCGGGCGCGGGCTCGGGCTCGGACTCGGACTCGGACTCGGACGGGGAACGCGGGTGGGCCGTACGGGTGGGAGACCGGCGTGGGTCAAGGCCGGGGGAGTTGGCCGCTGCAGGTGGCGCGGCCGTATGTGCCGCTGGCGGTGGCACGCTGAACGTGCGCCCCCCGGACGGCGAGCGTGCAGGCCGCCTGACCGCCCTGGTCGCCGAGGACGATGGCCACGGTCGGGTCCTTGCCCAAGGGGACCTGGACGGACTTCTTCCACGGCAGGGAGGCGTCCTTGACGACCGTCGCGGAGCCGGACTCGCTGCGGGCGAGGTAGGAGATCTCGACGGTGCCCTCGCCCGTGACCTCGTACGTCACCTCGGCCGTCGGGACAGCGCGGGGTGCGGTCTTCTCCTCGGTGGTGAACATGCCGTATCCGACGAGACCACCGCATGCCAGCAGCACAGCAGCCGCAATGGCCACTCCCTGACGCCCGCCGGAGTCCCGCTCACCGCTTTCATTCACCTGCTGGAGGCCCTTGGTTTCCGGTTCTGCTATTTCTGAGGATTCGCTGACTGGCATGGCGGAGCCCGGCTTTCGGTGGGTGGGCTGAAGTCGAACCGGGCGGTTATACACCAGGACGGAACAGTAGCGCGAGCGACCGGAAGAAAGGGGCGAACCGACCACCATGTCGACCGCCTTTCGTCCCTGAATGTCCGCAGAGTTGACGCGGTCCGGCCAGCCTGACTAGACATCACCACGCCCCTGGCCAGGGGTGACGCATGTTCACCCCTCTGTCGGCCCGAAATTTCGGGTCGGCATAATTGGCGTGCCCATTTTCTTCCGAAAGGGCCGCCCCAGAAAGGCCATTGTGAAAGTAAGGCTGGGGAGATTCATCTCCTGCCTTGTGGTGTCGGCGGTCGCAGGTACTGCGCTACCGCAGGTGGCTTACGCCGCCCCGGCATCCAAGGAAGGCGACGGCGAAGGCGTTGTCGATACGGTAAAGGGCTGGTTCTCGGACGATGGCGAAGAAAGGGAACGGGCCAAGCCGCCGGTCGGCGGAAAGCTGGAAATACCCAGCCGGGAGAAGCTGCCGAAGGGCAAGAAGCTCCCGAAGGCCGAGCGGGTCAAGGAGCTGACCGACCGGCGCACCGCCCAGGCCCGCTTCTGGGAGATGTCGGACGGCCGGGTGGAGGCGGAGTTGGCGGCCGTCCCCGTCTCGTACAGGGCCGGGAAGTCCTGGAAACAGATCGACACCACGGTCCGCGCCACGAAGACCAAGGGCTTCGACTTCGCCAACACCGCCAACACCGGGCGCAGCTGGTTCGGTTCGGACGCGAAGAAGCTGCTGCGGTTCGAGGCGCCGGACGGCGGTTCCGTCAGCCTGGGGCTTGCGGACGCCAAGGCACACGCCAAGGAACTCCGACCGACGGCCAAGGGCGACACGGTCACGTACAAGGACGCGGTGGCCGGCGCTGACCTCGAATACGAGGTGGGCCGCGGCCGGGTCAAGGAGAACATCGTCCTGGACGAGGCTCCGGGCAAGCCCGCCTCGTACGTCTTCACCCTGGACACCGAGGGGCTGATACCGAAGGCGCGCAAGGACGGCTCGATCGCCCTGTTCGGCGAGGCCCCGGGCACCCCTGTCCTGGTCATTCCGGCGCCGTACATGACGGACGCCAAGAAGGACAAGCTGTCGCCGACCGGTGGTACGTACTCCACCAAGGTCACCCAGAAGCTGGCGCGCTCCCGCGACGGGAAGAGCTGGAAGCTCACGCTCACCCCGGACGCGAAGTGGCTGGCGGCCGAGGAGCGCCAGTATCCGGTGGTGATCGACCCGACGATCACGGTCGCGCCGTCGCCGTCGGCGTCGCAGGACGTGATGGTCGTGTCCGACCAGCCCGGGGTGAACTTCAACTCCACGTGGAAGCTGTCGGCGGGCAAGACCGACACCGGCATCTCCCGGTCGCTGGTCAAGTTCCCGCTGACCGAGATCCCGGCGGGTGTGAAGGTCGACGCCGCTCAGCTGAGCATGTACTTCGACCAGTCCCACACCACCAACGCCAACGACGTGGACATGGAAGCCCGCCGGGCCACCGGCGCCTGGGACGAGGCGACGGCCACCTGGTCCAACACCAGTGCGCTGGCCGGCGAGCAGTCCGCCAGCACCGTGCAGCTCGACGACGGGGACGCGGGCACCGCGGCGGTCGGTGAGTGGCCCAAGGGCAGCACCACCGGTGGCGCGGCCGTCAACGACGACTACGCGTACAACAAGAACACCGCGACAGGCGAGTCCTACACCTGGCAGCCGCGCATCGCGGACACGGCCGACTACCGGGTCGAGGTCCGCACTCCGGGCCTCGCTGACGCGACCGCGGCAGCCCCGTACACGGTGACCTCCGGCGAGGGCACCACGACGTACACCGTCAACCAGACCGGTACGGCCGGATGGAAGCCGCTGGGCACCAGCCAGCTCGACTTCTCCAAGGGCAACGCGGGCAAGATAGTCCTCGGTGACACCGGCGACTCCACGAAGCGGACCGCCGCGGACGCGATCCGTCTGGTGAACCCGGCGCAGATCCGCAAGGACGTCGGCGAGTACAACCAGTGGCACAACTTCCGGGTCGCCGACACGGTCCAGAAGTGGGTGTCCGGCACCGCGACGAACCATGGCTTCGTCATCAAGGCCGTCGACGAGACCTCCACCGCGCCGACCGGTGGTCCGCGCTACGAGGCGGGCGACGGCAGCACGTACGGCGGGGAGACCTCGACGATCCCGCGCCTGACGGTGACGTACGGCAAGGTGGGCACCGCGCTGAACTCGCCGACCGTGGTGCACTCCACCGGCCCGGAGCTGTCCTGGCCGAAGTACACCAACACCACGGGCAGCCCCTCCGACGACATCGCCGAGTACCAGCTGCACCGTTCCACGCAGCAGGTGTTCACCCCGTCCGCCGCCACACTGATCGCCCCGATCGACGACACGGCGACGACGTACACCGACACCACCGCGGTGCCGACCCCCGACACCAGCTCGGCGGAGATCGGCAAGTCGTACTACTACCAGCTCGCGGTCAAGACCAAGACGGGCGAGGTGCTCGGGTCCCCGACCCGCACCGTCGGCATCCCCAAGGCCGGCCGCACCATGAAGCTCGTCCAGGGCACATCGGGGGTCACGGACACCACGCTCTCCTCCCAGCAGCCCACCACCAACCAGGACACCATCCAGTCCTTCGGTGTGGGCCAGAAGTGGCTGAGCGTCGGCAACAACTCCGGTACGTACGGCAAGACCCGCACGGCGCTGAAGTTCTCCACCACTGACATCCCCACCAGCGCCACCGTGCTGGAGAGCAAGCTCTACCTGTGGGGCGCGGAGACCAGCAGCACCACCAACGGCGCAGTCTACGAACTCCACGGCCTGAACAAGGCGTTCACCGAAACCTCCGCCACCTGGAACAACGCCGCAACCGCCACCCCGTGGACGGCGCCCGGCGGCGACTTCTCGGCGACCGTCTCCGACACCGTCCCGCAGATCACCGACGAGGTCGGCCGCCACTGGTGGGACGCCACCAGCCTCACCCAGTCCTGGGTGAAGACCCCCGCCAACAACCGGGGCGCCCTGGTCAAGCTCAAGGACGAGGCCACCACCGGCCCCCAGGAACGCACCCTGTTCCTGGCCTCGGAGACCTCCGACTACCAGCTCGGCCCGCTGCTGCGCGTCATCTACGTCGACTCGACGACCGAGGACACGTACTACGCGCCGCAGACCCCGGCGCGGATGACCCCGAACTCCACCTACACGGTGGACATGACGGTCACCAACACCACCAGTGCCGCGTGGGCGGCCGGTGAGCGGCAGATGTCGTACACCTGGAAGCTGCCCGACGGCACGGACGTCACTAACGGCGGCAACCAGCTCTCGACCGCGATCCCGGCGCTGCTGCCGGGCAAGTCCGCGACCATCAAGGCGCAGGTCAAGACCCCGATCAACGCCGACTCGGGGAACAAGCGCAACGACTACGTGCTGGGCTGGGACGTACGCAAGATCGCGGACGGCACCTGGCTGTCGGCGGGCACGGGCGGCATCCCGTCGCTGAAGCAGAACGTGGCGGTGGAGGACCCGACCTCCAACCAGCTGGGCCTGGAGAAGTTCTACTCGTACGCGGGCAAGAACACCGGCGCCGGCTCGTCGCTGATGAACAACACGGCGTCCGGCAACAGCGTCTGGTCGTACAACGCGTTCAACAACCCGGGCCGTGGGCTGAACACCTTCGCGCGCCTGGCGTACAACACCCAGGACACCTCGGACACCGTCCTCGGCCACGGCTGGTCCGGCCAGCTCGCCGGCCCGACCCGGCTCGGCGCACCGCTGGACTTCCACCCCAAGCCGGACCCCACCGAGATCAGACTCCCGGACGGCGACGGTACGACGCACGTCTTCCGCAAGCAGCCGGACGGCAGCTGGAAGGCCCCGGCCGGCGTCCACTACAAGGTCACGTCCAAGACCGGCCTGGACTGCACGCCGAACAAGGACCCGATCCCCGACGCCTGGACGCTCACGCGACCGGACGGCACCCGCTTCCTCTTCGGCTGCGACGGCTACATGACGTCCGCCGTCGACAGGAACGGCAACACGCAGACCTACACCTACGAAGAGCGCAAATCCAACAACAAGCCGACCAAGTTCCTCAAGTACATCACCGACCCGGCCGATCGCAGGACCCTCACCGTCGAGTACTTCGGCAAGGGTGACGCCACCTACGAGTACATCGACGACGCGGGCGCCAAGGTCTCCGGATCCAGGCTGACCAACTCCAAGATCTACGACCACGTGAAGTCCATGACGGACATCTCGGGCCGCAAGATCTCCTTCTACTACACCGAGAAGGGCCTGCTCGGTCAGTTCACCGACGGCGACGGCTCCACGAACGGTGCGCCCAAGGTCTTCAAGTTCACCTACGACGCCACCCAGGGCAACAAGAACGTCAAGCTGGTCAAGGCCACCGACCCCAGGGGCAACGCGACCGGCCTGGCGTACTACTACCCAAAGGAGGGCGACGACCCGAAGTACCACTGGTGGACCCAGACGATCACCGATCGCAGGAACTTCGCCACCGACTTCGCGTACAAGCCGAACACGGCGAACACCAAGTTCACCGACACCAAGCTCACCGACGCGGAGAGCCACCCAACGGACTACGTGACCGACGACTTCGGCCGCCCGGTCCAGATCACCAACGCCAAATCCCAGCCGACCAAGATGAGCTGGGACGCGGACAACAACGTCACCTACCTCGAAGAAGCCAACGGCGCCAAGACCGCCTACTGCTACGACCAGAAGACCGGCTACCCGCTCTGGCAGCGCGACGCCGAGAACAACAAGGCGGGCGTGCCGCCGTCCTCGGACTGCGCCCCGGGCACGTTCCCGGCCAACGCCGCCAGGTACGAGTACCAGACCCGCGCCGACGGCTACTCGGCCGACATCTTCAGGAAGACCTCCCCCGAGGGCCGCACCCACCAGTTCGGCTACGACACCTTCGGCAACCTCAAGTCGGTCACTGACCCCAAGGGCGTCGCCACCACCACGGCCGACGACTACACCACCAAGTACGAGTACAACTCCTACGGTCAGCTGACCAAGGCGATTGACGCCAACGGCAACCCGACCACCAACAGCGCCTTCGGCCCGACGGGCTACCCGGCGACCATCACGGACGCGCTGGGCAAGGCTTCGACGTACGTCTACGACGAGCGGGGCCAGGTCCGTGAGGCGGTGAACGCCAAGGCCGCGAAGACGACCCAGGCGTACGACACCTTCGGCCGGCCGAAGGAGCAGAAGGCGCCCAAGAGCGCGGCGGACAGCCAGTTCATCACCGTCCCCGCGCCCGTCTACGACGCCAACGACAACGTCACCAAGGTCACCTCGCCCTCGGGCGCGGTATCGACATCGGTCTTCGACCCCACCGACCAGATCACCGAATCGATCGCGCCGGGTGACGAGGCCGGAGCCCCCGGACGCAAGACGACCCGCACCTACGACAAGGTCGGCAACGTCCTGTCGGTGACGGAGCCGAAGGGCAACGAGGCCGGGGCGGCGCCCGGTTCGTACACCACCAGGATGGCGTACGACGAGATCTACCAGCCGACGCGTGCCACCAACGCCAAGGGTGACACCGCGGTCTCGGTGTACGACAACGTCGGCAACGTCGTGAAGATGATCGATCCGAGGAAGAACGCCTCGGCGGATCCGGACGACTTCACGGTCAAGGCCGATTACGACCTGAACCACCGGCCGTTCTCGGTCACGGACGCTGCGGGCAAGACCGCTTCGACCACCTTCGACAAGGACTCACTCACTCTCTCCACCACGGACGCGGAGAACAACAAGACACTCCTGACGTACGACGAGCGCGGTGCGCTCACCGAGCAGAAGGTGCCGCACTCGAAGGACGGCTCCGGTGCGATCACGTACCGGGCGACCAAGTTCGAGTACGACCAGGTCGGGAATCAGACCAAGGTCATCAGCCCGCGCGGCGTCGAGACCACCGGCGATGCCGCGGACCATGTCGCCGAGTCGAAGTACGACGAGCTGAACCGGGTCAAGGAGCAGCTGAGCCCCTTCAAGGCCGGCGACGGCGACTCCGGGAGCCCGGACAGGACGTTCTACTTCTATGACGAGGTCGGCCAGCTGGAGCGGCTGTCCGCACCGCCGTCGCAGGGCCAGACCGTTCGCAACGACACGAAGTACACCTACTTCGACAACGGCTGGACGAAGTCGTCTACGGATGCGTTCGACATCTCGACGACGTACGACTACAACGATCTCGGCCAGCAGACGAAGAACACGCTGAGCTCGGCCGGCGGTTCCTCTCAGCGCACGATGACCTGGGACTTCTTCCCGTCGGGCAACCAGAAGGCACGTTCTGACGACGGCGTTCCGGTGGGCAAGCAGGTGGCGCTCGTCGACTCCACGGATGTCAACAACACGGCGACGCAAGGCAGCTGGGGGGCGTCCCAGGCGACCGGCCAGTGGGGCTACGACGTCCGTACGCACGCCAGGGGCGACGGCACCGCGCAGTTCGTGTGGCAGCTCAACATTCCGCAGAACGGTTCGTACGAGGTCTTCGTCCGGCACGGTGACGTGACGGGCGCGGCTTCGGACGCCTCCTTCAAGGTCACCCACGCCACGGGCGATGTGACCAAGACGGTCAACCAGTCGACGCGCTCCGGTGAGTGGATCTCGCTCGGGTCGTACTCCTTCACGGAGGCCGCGGCCCAGAAGATCACGTTGACGGACGCGGCGAACGGCACGGTGATCGCCGACGCGGTGAAGCTGGTCCGTTCGAACACGGGCGAGACCGACAACGAGAAGAAGGACTTCACCTACCGCTACGACACGAACGCCAACCTGGTGGAGGTCAAGGACCTCGCCGCGGGCGCGAAGATCGACGGCTACGCCATTGCCTACGACGGGCTGAACCAGCTGTCGAAGGTGGAGGAGAAGTCGGGCAGCACGGTCAAGAACACGACCGCGCTGGACTACGACGTCAACGGCAACATCACCAGTTCCACGCACGATCTGACCTGGTCGAAGATCGAGTACGACATCCGGGACAAGATCTCGAAGGTCACCAACGCCGATTCGCCGACGGCCGGCAGCCAGCAGGTCTTCACCCAGACCTACACCGACCGGAACCAGCCGCTGAAGCAGACGAAGGCGAACGGCAACACCGTCGACTTCACCTACTTCCTCGACGGACCGGCCAAGTCGGTGCTGGAGAAGACGTCGGCCGGAGCGGTGGTCGCCCGGCACGACCTGGAGTACGACCCGAACGGGAACCGCTCCAAGGACACCGCGAAGCTCATGAACGCCGACGACTCCTCGGCGTACCTGGACACGGTGTCGTCCTTCGAGTACGACCCGCAGGACCGCATCAGGAAGGTCACCAAGACCGGCGACGGGGCGGGGACGGAGTCGTACCAGTACGACGCCAACTCCAACGTGGTCAACCAGACGGTCGGCGGGGTCACCACGTCCTCGACGTACGACCGCAACCGCCTGCTGAAGAACACCTCGGGCGGGGTGGCGGCGACGTACAACTACGACCCGCTGGGCCGCCTGGACACCGTGTCCTCCAACGGGTCGACGCAGGAGAAGTACACCTACGACGGCTTCGACCGGATGGCCAAGCACACCGCCGGCAGCGGTGGTTCGGCGAAGACGACCTCGTACGTCTACGACGCTTTCGACCGCACGCAGTCGCAGGCCACGTCGGGGACGAACGGCAAGACCACGGCCTTCACCTATCTGGGCATGGACAGCAAGGTCCTGCGGGAGGAGGTCGCGGGCAAGGCGACGAAGTCGTATCAGTGGTCGCCGTGGGGTCAGCAACTGACACAGATCAAGCACAAGGACGACGGCAGTAAGGAGCACTCGCAGTTCACCTATCACCCCAAGGGTGATGTGGAGGCGATCACGAAGGACGACGGCACGACCCGGGCGACGTACGGCTACACCGCGTACGGTTCGGACGAGTCGAAACTCTTCACGGGTGCGGACAAGCCGGATGCCCAGAACCCGGCGGCGGAGCCCTACAACGAGTACCGGTACAACGGCAAGCGCTACGACGCGGCGTCGGGTACGTACGACATGGGGTTCCGCAACTACGACCCGGGTCTGAACAGGTTCCTGACGCGGGACATGTACAACGGCGCGCTGGCGGACATGACGCTGGGCAGCGACCCGTACACGGGCAACCGGTATGCGTTCGCGGGCGGTAATCCGATCGCTTTCGTGGAGTTGGACGGCCACCTGTTCGGCGTGGACATCTCGATCTCGGACATCGGACACGCGGTGCTCGACGTCGCGGGTCAGGTTCCGGTGATCGGTGAGGTCGCCGACGGTGCGAACGCCATCTGGTACGCGGCCGAGGGCAACTGGGTCGACGCCGGCATCTCCGCGGCGGGCATGATCCCGTTCGCGGGCGGTGTCGCGACCGGGGCGCGGCTGGCGTCCAAGACGGTCAACGCGGTCGACGCGATCTCCGACAGCGCCAAGGCCGCGGACAACGTGGCCGACACGGCGAAGGCCGCCGACACGGCGACCGACACCGCGAAGGCGGCACCCGCCGCACCTGCCGCACCGAAGGACGCACCGGCGGCCAAGCCGGCTGCTCAGCCTCAGACGGCACCAAGCTGCAGGAACAGCTTCGTGCCGGGCACGCGGGTGGTGATGGCGGACGGGTCCACGAAGAACATCGAGGACCTCGACGTCGGCGAGCAGGTCCTGGCCACCGACCCGGAGACGGGCGACACCAGGGCTCGCGAGGTCACGGACACCCGCAACCACAAGAGCGACAAGCACCTGGTCACCCTCACCGTCGACCCCGACGGCAAGGGCGGCACGGCCAAGCCGGGCGAGATCACCTCGACCTCGGCGCACCTGTTCTGGCTCCCCGACGCGGGCAAGTGGGTCAAGGCCCAGCAGCTCGAGCCGGGCATGTGGCTCCAGACCTCAACGGGCACCTGGATCCAGATCACCGCGATCGACGACAGTCACCGCAGCGAACGAGTCCACAACCTCACGGTCGCCGGCGTCCACACGTACTATGCGCTGGCGGGATCGACGCCGGTCCTGGTCCACAATTGCGGCGGAGCTGTCCCAAGCCACCCGACAACATGTGATTGCGCCAATGGTGCGGTGCCGAAGGTTCGGAACGGCAAGCTTGCTGGAGGTGCCCATCCGAAGACGAGCGTTCCATTCGACGGGAATGGATTCCCCGACTTCTCTGCATGGCGCCACCCGCAGGTGTCAGATGTTCGTATTCAGCTCACCGGTAGTCGCTCGAAGGACTTCAGGCTAGCCAATCAAGCGGCAGGGCTGCCTTCGACCCCGACCGGCTACACGTGGCACCATCATCAAGATCCCGGACTTATGCAGCTCATTCAGAGGCAAGCCCATGCCGATACCGGGCATACCGGAGGTTTCTGATGGCAGAGCTATTCGAAGATAGCGACTACTACACCGGGCCTCCGCTCGACAGTGACATGATCCGTCGAGCGGAGGAGGACCTCGGCGTGTGCCTGCCCCGCGCCTATGTTGAGGTGCTACTCCTGCGGAACGGAGGAACCCCGCGAAACCGTTGCTACCCCACGCCTTTTCCGACGTCCTGGGCTGACGATCATTTCGAGATCAGTGGGATTCGAGGAATCGGCGGAGTCTGGGGAATCGACTCGTCATCTGGTAGGGGAAGCTCGTACTTGATCGCCGAGTGGGAGTATCCAGAAATCGGTGTAGTGATTTGCGATACGCCTTCCGCTGGCCATGACACCGTAATGCTCGACTATTCCGGGTGTGGCCCCGAGGGTGAACCTGCCGTCGCGTACATCGATGAAGACCGCATTCCTCGGCGGGTGGCTCAGTCGTTTGACGAGTTCCTTGCGCGGCTAGCCTCTTGCGGTTCGCTCTATTGGGCTCGGCGTAATTAGGCTATACGGAGCTGACGGATCGATTCCTTCAGTTGATTAACTGAAGGCCCCCTCCGCAATGCTGTTGCGGAGGGGGCCTTTGGCGTTTTGACGGGCGACGCTGACGGCAAACGTCAGCGGCGACTGCTGCGGCCGGTGGATCGTCAGGGCTGTCGTCCGTCGGGGTGAACGCGTCGTTGAGGGTGTCGATGGCTGACCCGCCACCACAAGAGCGACAAGCACCTGGTCACCCTCACCGTCGACCCCGACGGCAAGGGCGGCACGGCCAAGCCGGGCGAGATCACCTCGACCTCGGCGCACCTGTTCTGGCTCCCCGACGCGGGCAAGTGGGTCAAGGCCCAGCAGCTCAAGCCGGGCATGTGGCTCCAGACCTCATCGGGCACCTGGATCCAGATCACCGCGATCGACAACAGCCACCGCAGCGAACGCGTCCACAACCTCACCGTCGCCGGCGTCCACACGTACTATGCGCTGGCAGGGGGCCACGCCGGTACTCGTGCACAACGTCAACGAAAACACGCTCTGCAATGTGACTCTTGGGCCTGCCATTAAGGGCCAGAAAGCAGAGGGAGTGACCGCTGAACGTGGTGACACTGGTGGCTCACGAGCAGCGGATGATGAACGAGTTCGGTGACCGAAATGGCTGCGCCTCATGCGGGGCGGCCAAATCGGGGTACAAGGACGGTCACTGGACTGGTGACCATAATCCGCCGAATAAGCTCTCTCTCAACGGTCCGTGGACTCTGTATCCGCACTGCAAGGCATGTTCCAAGCAGCAGGGCGGGATCGTGCGCACGCTACTCAAGGAGTATTATGACTTCCCGGTGTGGAAACCGTGACAGTAGGTGGATTCAATGATGCTCTTCGCCTCGTGTACGACGAGATTTGCGCACGGCCTCGTTGTTGCTGCCGCACCCGAGAGCGTCGACACGCATGAAAGCTGGGACCCTGCGGCCGATGTTGTTCACGGTGGTACGGACTCCTTGTTCATCTCGGTTCAGCAAACTGCCAGTGGTCCAGCGTCAGTCCAATGTGTACAAGGGCCGTACGAGCCGAGCGGCAAAATCCTTGTGTACTCGGGAAAATTGATACTCCCTCAGGCGTCTCTTGAAATTTCGGATCCGAATGAATCGGTGAGGTTGCTGATTCCAGTTCCGAACGCAGAAAATCGAGTCGACGTCTACGGAGACGGCACAGATGAGCCTGATGAGGTAGTGATCGTTCTGACGGGCGATGAGTCGTGGTAATCCACAAGCTCTGACGGAGGCGGGTCGGTCTGGTAGGCCGGGCGTCACGATAAATTCTCCTCTCTGCGTGACGCCCTTCGTCTTTGCGTAGCGGCGAATCGCTCCCTTCCGGGTTCGCAAGAAGCCCCGCCGGATTTCGTTCCGGCGGGGCTTCTGGGGTGTTTGACGGCAGCGCTGACGGCAACGTCAGCGGACGACGGCTGCTGTCGGCGGGGCGTCAGGATCCTCGTCGTCTTGGTCGAGAGCGTGGCCCAGGGTGTCGATGGCTTGGCGTTGGAGGCGGAGTCGTACGTGGGCGTAGACCCCGGCGGACGCCAATGTGGGCGTGGCCGAGTAGTTCCTTGATCACGACGAGTTCGACGCCCTGTTCCAGGAGGAGGGTGGCGGTCGAGTGCCGGAGGTCGTGGAAGCGGATGCGGCGGAGGTCGGCCTTGCGGAGGAGCGTGGTGAAGGTGCGGGTGAGGTTGGTCGGGTCGATCGGTCTGCCCTGCGGCGTGGTGAACACGTACCCACTTCCTTGCCATTCGGGGCCAGCTCCGTCCCGCTCCGCGGGAGTGTCATGAATCAGGTGTGAACTTCCCCGAAGGAGTTGCCTGATGGGTACGACGACTGATCACCTGATCGAGACCTCTGGCGGCGTGTCGCTTGCTGTGGCTGATGACAGCGCTCAGGGTGCCGACGTGAAGCGTATGCCGGTATCGGAGAACGGTCTGTCCAGCGAGCTGCTGGAGGAGCTGGCCGCGCTCGCGGCCGAGAAGGTCGGCGCGGGCGGGCTGCGGCTGATGGGCGAGGGCGGGCTGCTGCCCGAGCTGGCCCAGCATCTGATGCAGGCCGCTCTGGAGGCAGAGATGGACCAGCACCTGGCCGACGGGGCCGGCCGGACCGGCGGGCGCGGGTCACGCTCGGGCGGGAACATGCGCAACGGCTACCGGAGCAAGAAGGTGATGACCGAGGTCGGCGCTGTCACCGTCCAGGTGCCACGGGACCGGCTGGGAACCTTCAGCCCCCGGCTGCTTCCCCGGTATGCCCGCCGGACCGGCGCGCTGGACGAGCTGGTCCTGTCGCTGACCGCGAAGGGCCTGACCTCCGGGGAGATCGTCGCCCATCTCGCCGAGACGTACGGGATGACGACCACGAAGGAGACCATCTCCACCATCACCGACAAGGCGTTGGAGTCCATGGCGGAATGGCGCACGAGGCCGCTGGATCCGGTCTACCCGGTCGTCTTCATCGACGCCGTGCACGTGAAGATCCGGGTTCTGTCGACGATCTTGTGATCCGGTGGCTGCTGATCACCGGGTGAGCAGGACGCGTTTGCGAAGGAGATCGAGTCCGGCACGGCCGAACATCTGGCGTTTGAGCATCTTCAGCCGGTTGACGTTGCCCTCGACGGCGCCAGAATTGTGCGGCAGGGAGAGTCCGTTGCGTACGGCGTCTATGTCGCGGCGGAGGTTGCGGGCGAAGGAGGCCAGGGGTATCAAGGTGTCCTGTTCGACGGTGGTTATCCATGTGTCGAGGCGATCGCCGTGAAGGCCGGTCATCATCGTGGCGAACCCTCTGACGTGGAGGGTGAGCCGGTCGAGGTTCGTGTCGCGGTCTCGCAGGAGACGCAGCATGGCCGTCTTGTCGTCTCCAAGATGTTCAGGGTGGGTCATGATCCAGGAGGTGACCTCGCGGACGGTCGGGGGTTTCGGTCCGGGTGCGGGAGCGAATCTGCCCCCTCGTAGGCCGCGTTCGCGCTGTCCCTCTTGGTGGTCGTGCCCGGGTGTCGTGCGGCCTCTTGCAGGCCTCGTCGTTCAGATCGATCGGGATGTGCGAGCGGCCGGAATGGTTGTACGGGATTGACGCATTCGGCTGGATCGTGTGCATGAGAACGATCACAGGGTGTGGCGCGTGATGTTCCCGAGGCTCTTTTCGCTTGGTAAGTGGAAGGCGTGGATCGGTCGAGCCGGGAGGACGTGGGGGACGTGGGGGACGTAAGGGACGTGGGGGATATGGCGGATGCGGAAGTTCCGGTGGGGGCCGGGCAGTCGGCGCTGCCCGGTGCGTCCGGCATGCGGGAGTACGTCGCCGAGTTCGTCACGGAGCTCACCGCGCGCAACCGGTTGCCGCTCGACTACTCCGTGGCCAGCCTGCGGCTCGTGGACCTCGTCGTCGACGGGCTGCGCCGCAACGCGCCGGAGCGGGCGCAGATCGACGCCGTGCTCCAGGGGCTTGGGGCGTACACCGGTGAGGTCATCGTCCGGCGGGCGGGCGGCCGTTGGGTGGACTTCGGTGCGGCGGAGCGGGAGTTGTTCCGCCAGACGGTCGGGGTGCGGATGCCGGACGGGCGGGTGTGGAATCCGCTGGGGAAGGTCGTCAACCGGTTCGAGAGCGGTGGCTCGGAGGAGTCGGTGCAGCGGTTCTACCTGCTGATGCACGGTCGGGCACGACGGGCCTGCGCCTGATGTGAGGAGGCGCAGAAGGTCGGAGGCGTGTGTGGCAAGGGGTGCGCGGGAGCTGTGACGTTTCTGTGTCCCGGGGCGCAGAGTCAAGAGGGAGATCCAACTCCCCGGGGGCATGGGCACGGTGACCAGTGCAGCGTCAGTGCGAAGAGGAACGTGTGGTCAGGGGCGGGGAGCAGCGGCGTGCGCAGGCGCACGACGCGGAGCTGGGCGTTGCCGTCGAGCGGGCCCAGCAGGGGGACGAGGACGGGTTCGCCGTGGCGTACCGGCTCGTGCACCCCGGGCTGCTCGGGTACGTGCGGGGGCTGGTGGGTGAGGACGCCGAGGACGTGACGTCGGAGGCCTGGCTGGAGATCGCGCGGGACCTGGGGCGGTTTCGCGGTGACGGGGCGGGGTTTCGGGGGTGGACGGCGACGATCGGACGTCACCGGGCGCTGGACCACTTGCGGAAGGTGAAGAGAAGACCGCTGACGTCGCTGATCGAGCAGGATGTGCTGGAGTTGCCCGGTCGCCACGACACCGCCCGTGACGCGCTTGAGGCGCTGTCGACCTGGCAGGCGCTGGAAATGATCGCCGGGCTGCCGCGCGATCAGGCGGAGGCGGTGCTGCTGCGGGTGGTCGTCGGGCTCGACGGGCCGGCGGCGGCACGGGTGCTGGGGAAGAGGGGCGGGGCCGTGCGTACGTCGGCGTACCGCGGGCTGAAGCGGCTGGCGGAACAGTTGGGCCGGGGGGCCCCGGGGGCCCGGGGAGCCGGGCCTGGTGCGGTGACGTCTGGGCCGCCGCGCACGCTGAAGGACGAGACATGACACGGGATCGACGCGGGCGCGGAGCGGTGGAGCCGGAGACGGAAGCAGAGGCGGCTCTGCTGGCTGCCGTACGACTGGCTGCAGTACGACGCCCTGGCGAGGCCGACGCCCCGTCACCGGCTGCGCTGGCCGCTTTTCGGGAGGCGCGGGACTCGGGGGCGCATGTGCCGCCGGGGCGTTGGTGGCGGGCGCGGCGGCGTGACGACTGGCGGCCGGCGCGGTCGCGGCGTTGGCGTGGTGTGCCGGTTCGCGTGACGTTCGCCTCGCTTGCTGCGACGGTGACGCTGGGCGGGGTGGCGCTGGCGGCGGGGACGGGGGCGCTTCCGGCGCCGTTCGCGGGTGGTGACGGCGCGTCGGGTGGTGGTTCGGGCGGGGGCGTGGTGAGGCCGGGCAGCAGTGCGTCGGCGTCGGCGTCGACGGCCGGTGGGGAGCGGGGGGAGGCAGAGAGCGCGGAGCGGCGCCGTTCGTCGGCCGACGTGACTTCCTCCGGGCCTGCGGTGGTGCCTTCGCAGGGGCCGCTGCCGCCGAGGTCGGGGCGCAAGGACGACTTGGCGCACTGCCGCGTCCACCTGGCATCCCGCGGGCGTGGGGGCGTGGAGCGCGGTGCGGCTTTCGAGCGGCTGGCGGCGGATGCGGCTCGGCAGGGCGTGAGCGTGGAGGCGTACTGCGAGGGGGTGCTGCGTGATGCGGACGGAGTCGGCGCGGGTGGGGGAGCGGAGGCCGGGGCTGGCGCGGCGGGGAAGGGGTCCGCGAAGGGGTCCGCGAAGGTCGCGAAGAGTCCTGAGGCCGGCACGGGGCCGGATCAGGGGCCGGCCCATGGGCAAGGGCATGGGCATGGGCAAGGGCAAGGGCAAGGGCAAGGGCGGGGTGGGGTGGGGTGCGTGGGCGGTGAGTGGGTCACTCACCGGTAAGGCTCTCGCGGTCACGCGGTCTCACTGTTGAAAGACGACCGGGGCCGCCACCCCCCACAGGAGAGGCCCCGGTCGTCGTTCGTACGGACCGAATGGTGGCCCGTACCTCTCTCAGCGCCGTGCATGCGTTTTCTGTCACACCGCTCTCTGTCAGCAAACAGTTGCGCGTTGTACAGGACATGGACGCGGCCCCTCGAAACGTCGTAGCGTGCACACTCGCGCTGGGTTGCGCGGCAGTGACCAGCTGCGATTCGGGACAGGTTGAGGGAGTGCTGGGGGACGACGCGGAGCTGACCGCCGCGGTGCTCGCGGCACAGGACGGGGACGAAGACGCCTTCCGGACTGTGTACCGCGCCGTGCACCCGCGACTGTTGGGCTACATACGAACGCTGGTGGGCGACCCCGAGGCCGAGGACGTCGCCTCCGAGTCGTGGCTCCAGATAGCCCGCGACCTCTCCCGGTTCAGCGGGGACGCCGACCGGTTCAGGGGCTGGGCTGCCCGAATCGCACGTAATCGTTCCCTGGATCACATCCGGATGCGCGGCAGGCGCCCGGCCGTCGGCGGCGACGAGAGCGAGCTCACCTCCAAGCCCGCGTCCGCCGACACCGCGGACGAAGCGATGGAAGCCCTTGCTACGGGCGACACCTTCGCCCTCATCGCCCAGCTTCCCCAGGACCAGGCCGAGGCCGTCGTGCTGAGGGTCGTCGTCGGGCTCGACGCCAAGAGCGCCGCCCAGACCCTCGGCAAGCGGCCCGGTGCCGTGCGCACCGCCGCGCACCGCGGTCTCAAGCGGCTGGCCGAGCTGTTGAACGCTCCGGACGCCGACGCCGACGCCGGCCTGGGCTCCTACGCTGACGCCGACCTCGGCGTCGACCTCGGCGGCGATACGGTGGCGGGCCCGGCCGGTGAGCGTTCCGAACTCGACGCCGTACCCCCTCAGCGGGGGCCGCGGCCGGGGCGGGTGAGGTCCCTCGGTGTGACGCATTCGCGTGTGCAGACGCAGAAGGACATGTGATGGCCGACGAGCGTGACGAGTGGCTCGACATGGACGCGGCGGAGCGCCTGCTGCGCGGCGAGCCCGTTAGTCCCGTCGGCGACCAGGCACGCGCCCGGGCCGCACGTCTGTCGGCCGCACTGGACGGGGCGGCCCGTGCCGCAGAACCCGTCAACGCTGAACTCCCGGGCGAGACAGCCGCGTTGATGGCCTTCCGCAGGGCGGCGGGGGCGGGGGCGGGGACCGGGACGACGGATTCCGTCTCGACGGTACGGATGGGACACCGGGCGGCGCCCGCACCCTCCCGTTGGGGGCGCCCCGTGCGTTTCGGGCTGGCAGCCGCGCTCGCCGGTGTCACCATCGGCGGCGTCGCCGTCGCTGCGGGCTCGGGCGTCCTGCCGGGCCCCTTCGGGCGAAACGCCGACCCCGCGCCCGCGGCCTCCGTCTCGGCTGCCGCCACCGCGCCGCCCTCGACCCCCGAGGCGCCCACCGGGACACCTGGCCCCGCCGAGACTTCGCCGGGCGCCACCGGCACTCCCGACGGCGGGGACGAGACACCGGGCCGGGGGAACGGCGACGGCGACAGCGGCGGCACGCCCGCGTCCTCCACCGGCCCGAGCGCCGGCGCACCCACCACCGACCCCGGCCAGACCGGCGAAGCCTCGCAGGGTACGGGCAACGGCGGCGCGGGATCCGGCACATGGGCCCGCACGATGGCCCAGGCCTGCCAGGACTACCGCGCCGGGCGCCTCACCCCCGAAAGCAAGCGCCGCCTGGAGGTCGCGGCCGGTGGCGCCGAGCGCGTCGAGCGCTTCTGCGCCCGCCTGCTGGACCGCCCAGACCGCGCCGACGACGACGGCAAGGGCGGCGGCAGCGAAGACCGGGGCGGCAACGGCGGCGGGGACGACGGCGGGGACGACGGCGGCGGCGGGCAGCGCGACGACGACGGCGGGGACGACCGTAGCGGCGACGGCGGCGGAGACGACGGGGACGGGCTCGGGGACGCCAAGCCCGCCGGCAGCGCCGGAAGCCAAGGTGCCCCCGGCGGATTCGACCGCCCGGTGCCGCCGCTCTCCTTCACCCGCCAGCCGCCCCCGGCCTGACCGCCCCCGCCAGTCGCCCCTGCCAGTCGCCCCCGGCCTGACCGCCCCCAGCGGCACCGGCGCTCACCGGCCCACCCGAGCTGACCTGCGCCTTTCCCCTGCCGCTCACACCGGTGTGACGTTTTTCGAGCGGATGGCGCAGTACAGAGTGAGCCGACTGGTCATCGGCAGCGCGACGAGCCGGGGTTCCCCCCGTACCTTCGGCTCCGCGCACAAGGCGCGGGCGGGACACGTTCCCCCGGTCCCGCCCGCGCCGCTCATCACCCGCTTCACCACCCGCAGCACACCCGCTCCACGCCGGCGTCACCAGTAGATGACGACCTTGTCGCCGTTGCGGACCTGCGCGAACAGACTCGCGATCTTCCCCTCGTCCCGGACGTTGACGCACCCGTGCGACGCCCCGTTGTAGCCGCGCGCCGCGAAGTCCGAGGAGTAGTGGACGGCCTGGCCGCCGCTGAAGAACAGGGCGTACGGCATGGGGGTGTCGTAGAGCGTCGAAACGTGGTGCCGGGACTTCCAGTACACCTCGAACGTCCCCTCACGCGTAGGCGTGTACTGCGACCCGAGCCGCACATCCATCGCCGAGACGACCCGCCCCTCGACCATCCACGACAGCGTCCGGCTGGTCTTGCTGATGCACAGCACCCGGCCCTTCATACAGCGCGGGTCCGGCTTGGCGACCGGCTTGGCGGCCGTCGGATACAGCTCGGCGCGGGTCGGCTTCTTCGTCATCCCGAGGAGCCTGTCCCAGGTGACGGTGTCCGTCGTGCCCGTACGGGGCAGGCCGCGCTTGCCCTGGAACGAGGAGACGGCCGCCGAGGTGACCGGGCCGTAGTTCCCGGTGGGGGTGCGGTCGAAGTGTGCGATCTGGCGGAGCCGCGCCTGGAGTTCGCGCACCCGGGCGCCGACGTCGCCGCTCGCGAGCAGCGTTCTGGGTGCGGGCGCCCCGGTTGACGGCGCCCCGGTGGCGGACGGCTCAGTGGCGGACACCCCAGCGCCGGACGGCTCAGCGACGGACGGCTCCGTGGCGGACGGTTCCGTGGCCGACGGCTCGGGCTGCCGGGCCTTGTCGTCCGCGGCCGACGCCGGCTCGGCGGCCCGCGCCGACCGCTTGGGGGCCACCGCCTGCGACGCGCCCGCGGGGGTCTGCGCCGGTGGGTTGTGCGCGGGCGCGGCGGCGGACGCCGCGCCATTCCCACCGGCCCTGCTGCCCGGCGCGGCTCCCGCCCCGGCCGCCTGCGCCGTGCAACCCGCCGTGACGGCCACCACGGCGGCCGTCGCCAGGGCTGTGCGTATGGGCCCGAGCCCGGTGTTCCGGTTCTTCGTACGGTGCATGTGCGCCCCCCGTTTCCTAGTCCCGTCCCTGAGGTACGTCCCCTGAGGTACGTCTCCTGCGGTCCCGTCTCCTCGGTCCCGTCACCTAAGACTGATTCCCGCTGTGCCCGGTTGCGAAAGCCCCCGCATCATGGGGGAGGAGCGACATGGTGAGCAAGGCCCCAGCCGACGGCTCTCCCCCCGCCGCGCCCTCGCGACTACACTCCGTCGCGAGAATCAGCACGCACTCACCGGTCTGCGGGCCGGACGCCGGAGGTACAGCAATGGCGCGCGAGTCGGAGTCGGGACTGCCCATCGAACCCGTCTACGGGCCTGACGCCCTGGAGGGCTGGGACAGTCGGGAGAAGCTGGGCGAGCCCGGCGCGTACCCCTTCACGCGCGGTGTGTACCCGTCGATGTACACCGGCCGTCCCTGGACCATGCGCCAGTACGCGGGCTTCGGCACCGCCACCGAGTCCAACGCCCGCTACAAGCAGCTGATCGCCAACGGCACGACGGGGCTGTCCGTCGCCTTCGACCTGCCCACCCAGATGGGCCACGACAGCGACGCGGCGATCGCGAGCGGCGAGGTCGGCAAGGTCGGCGTCGCCATCGACTCCGTGGACGACATGCGGGTCCTGCTCGGCGGCATCCCGCTGGACGAGGTCTCCACGTCGATGACGATCAACGCGCCCGCCGCTCTCCTCCTGCTGATGTACCAACTGGTGGGCGAGGAGCAGGGCGTACCGGCCGCACAGCTCACCGGCACCATCCAGAACGACGTACTGAAGGAATACATCGCGCGCGGAACGTACATCTTCCCGCCCAAGCCGTCCCTGCGCCTGATCGCGGACATCTTCAAGTACTGCCGGGCCGAGATCCCCAAGTGGAACACCATCTCGATCTCCGGCTACCACATGGCCGAGGCGGGGGCCTCGCCCGCGCAGGAGATCGCGTTCACGCTCGCCGACGGCATCGAGTACGTCCGCACCGCCGTCGCCGCCGGGATGGACGTCGACGACTTCGCGCCGCGCCTCTCCTTCTTCTTCGTCTCCCGTACGACGATCCTCGAAGAGGTCGCCAAGTTCCGTGCCGCGCGCCGGATCTGGGCGAAGGTCATGCGCGACGAGTTCGGCGCGAAGGACCCCAAGTCGCTGATGCTGCGCTTCCACACGCAGACCGCCGGTGTCCAGCTCACGGCCCAGCAGCCCGAGGTCAACCTGGTGCGCGTCGCCGTCCAGGGCCTGGCGGCCGTCCTCGGCGGTACCCAGTCCCTGCACACCAACAGCTTCGACGAGGCGATCGCGCTGCCCACCGACAAGAGCGCCCGCCTCGCCCTGCGCACCCAGCAGGTCCTCGCGTACGAGACCGACGTGACGGCCACCGTCGACCCCTTCGCCGGGTCGTACGTCGTCGAGAAGATGACCGACGACGTCGAGGCCGCCGCCCTCGACCTGATGACGCGGGTCGAGGACATGGGGGGCGCGGTCGCCGCGATCGAACGCGGCTTCCAGAAGAGCGAGATCGAGCGCAGCGCCTACCGGGTGGCCCTGGAGACGGACAGCGGCGAGCGGGTCGTGGTCGGGGTGAACAGGTTCCAGCTGGACACGGAGGAACCGTACGAGCCGCTGCGCGTCGACCCCGCGATCGAGGCCCAGCAGGCGGACCGCCTCGCGAAGCTGCGCGCGGAGCGCGACCAGGGAGCGGTGGACGCGGCGCTGGCGGAGCTGAAGCGGGCGGCGCGCGGCACGGACAACGTCCTCTACCCGATGAAGGACGCGCTGAGGGCGCGGGCCACGGTCGGCGAGGTCTGCGACGCGCTGCGCGAGGTGTGGGGGACGTACGTCCCGGCGGACGCGTTCTGAGGCTGCCCAGGACGCCGTGTGCCGGAAACGGTGGGGATGGACATGGAGATCTCCGTGGACCGGCTCCTCGACGGCGACGCGGACTGACAGTGCCGCAGTCGCCCGCGGATGCGAAACGCGTGCGCAGAATGTCGCACGCCCATGCGAGACTCCGCACATGTTGGGTGTCACTGATCTGCCGACCTATCTCGTCGGCCTCGTCCTGATCATTCTCCTGCCGGGTCCGAACTCGCTCTACGTGCTGTCCGTCGCCGCCCGCCGCGGCATACGCACCGGCTACACGGCCGCCGCCGGCGTGTGGTGCGGCGACGCGGTGCTGATGGTGCTCTCCGCGGCCGGCGTGGCCTCGCTGCTCCAGGCGAACCCGCTGCTCTTCGGGATCGTGAAGTACGCGGGCGCCGGCTATCTGACGTGGCTCGCGATCGGGATGCTGCGGGCGGCGTGGTCGATGTGGCGCACCCGGCACGAGATCACGGCGGACACGCCCGCCGAACCGCTCACCCCGGTCGCCGAGCGCCCGTACCGCCGGGCCCTGGTGATCAGCCTGCTCAACCCGAAGGCGATCCTCTTCTTCATCTCCTTCTTCGTGCAGTTCGTCGACCCGGCGTACGCCCACCCCGCGCTGTCCTTCGTCCTGCTCGGCACCTTCGCCCAGCTCGCCAGCGTGCTCTACCTCTCCGCCCTGATCTTCGGCGGCACCCGCCTCGCCGCGGCCTTCCGCCGCCGCAGGCGCCTGTCGGCGGGGGCCACGTCGGCGGCGGGAGCGCTGTTCCTGGGCTTCGCGGCGAAGCTGTCGGTCAGCAGCGTCTGATCCGCTCCTGCGGGGCCGCGTGCCTCAGTGGCGGCATGGATCTCCGCGCGCAGGGCCGCCAGGCGGCGGTGGTCGTCGCCTGGAGGGGCCGTCCCTCCTCGGTGACACGCGCGCTGCTGTCAGGGCGTCCATCGGACGAGTGATCCCGGCCGGATTGTCGGTGGCCCTGGCTACGCTCTTGGACAGCGAGTGCACAGAAGGAGAGTGTCGTGGCCGCACGGCAGCACAGGATGGCGCTCACCGAGGCGGACGATCAGCTTTCCCGCGCCGGTTATCGGGTGGAGATTCTCCACGGGAGGCTCACCGCAACGCCCCCGGCCGACGGAGCGCATGCTGAGACGTTGACCTGGCTCATCATGGAGTTCGCCAAAGCCGGGGCGCGACAAGCGGGGTGCAGGTACGTGCAGGCCATTGGCTTGTGGTTGCCCACGGGCCCGGAGGACTACGCGGTCCCTGATTTCTCCGTCGTCGATGCGGACTTCCGGAACGTCCACATCCAGAGGAACTGCTACGCGCCCCACGTCTTTCGCATGGTGCTTGAGGTGACATCCTCCAACTGGTCCGACGACCTGGGGCCCAAGGTCGGCTGCTACGCGCAGGCCGGGATCCCTGTCTACGTTGTCGTTGACCGCAGGCATGACGAGGTCCTGCTGTATACCGACCCCCGGGGCGGCTCCTACCGGACCCGTACGCCGTTCAAGCGAGGCTCGTCCGTCCCCGTGCCGGAATCGGTCGGGGTCGGTATGGAGCTGTGGGTGGACCGCCTGCTCGACGGCGATGGCGACGGCTGACGGCTGACGGAGGGGGCTGTCCGGCGGGAGGCGGAGTCAGTCGCCCCGGTAGAGGCGGTCGAGGCCGACGAGAATCACCTCGCCCCGTTTCTCGGCGTCCCGCAACTCGGGGGTGAAACCGCCCCCGCTGTAGCACGCCGGACGGGCGTGGCTGATGTCTGTTCCCCGGGATTCGAGCAGCGTGAGGATGTGCCGGAGCCGGTCGAGGTCCCGTAGGCCCATCTCCCGGTGCCACTTGACCTCACCGATGGAGAGCAGGATCCCCGGGTCCTGCCCGATGATGCCGTGGACCACGATGTCCACCTCGTGGGACGTGCGGCCGCCGGGATCAGCGACCACACCGCTGCGTACCTCTGCGGGGAGTCCGCCGAAGGTCTCGGGGGCGGCGAAGGCGGTGACCCACTCGCGGCACATCACCTCGAAGTGGTGGCCGAGTACCGTGCATTCGAACTGCCGCTTGTTCTGCTGCCAGGCGATCTCGGGGCGGCGCCGCTCGATATGGGCGAGAGCCGGAAGCATCACCGCGTGGTGGAAGGTGAGGAGGGGTTCCGCGATCCGATAGGTGTTGCGGTTCTTGCGGAACGCGTCAGGTTCGATGCGCACCAGTCCGCAGTCCTCCAGGACCTTGAGCACATGGGTGAGGTCGGTCGCGGCTCGTCCCACGTAGTTGGTGATGCCGCCCCGGGTGTGGTTGCCGGAGGCGATGGCGGTGAGGACCGCGGTGTACAGAGCGCGGTCGCGCATGTCGGGCTCTTCCGCGATGAGGTACCGCGCCTCACGGAAAAGGGCACTGCTCGGGTTGAGTACGGACCGGGCGACCCAGGGCTCGAAGTCGGCGAGGGACTCGGGTGCGTCCCCGTACACGAAGTCCCGGTACGCCGGGGTGCCGCCCACCACGGCGTGCGTGAGTGCGGCGAGCCGCAGGTCGTCGATGCCCCAGAACTCGGCGGCCTGACGGAAGTCCAGCGAATGTACGACCATGTCGAGCGCGGCGCGCCCACGCAGCGGGGCCGGGCCCGAGAGCAGGTTGCCCATGAAGGAAATCGCGCTGCCGCACAGGAGAAGCCGGGCCTGCGAGGCGAGGCGTTCCGGGCGGCGCGGGCCGTAAGCGGCCTGGATGATGGACGGCAGGGCGTTGTTCTGACGCGCCAGGTACGGGAACTCGTCGATGACCACGGGCAGCGGGCGATCGGCCCCCAGGGCCAGCAGCTCGTCAACGGCGTCCTGCCAACTCACCAGTTTGAGTGGGCTGCTTCCGCGGTGTCGGCCGAGGGCCACGCCGAGCTCGTGCAGCGAGACGGCCTCGGTGGACTCCACCGCCTGGAAGTAGAACCCTCCGGCGGCTTGGCAGAGCGAGTCGAGAAGGAAGGTCTTCCCCTGGCGACGACGTCCGGATACGACACCCAGGGTTGCTCCCGGGCCCTCGTGGGTGGCGAACGCCACGAGGTCGCTCCACTCCACTTCGCGGTCGTACATGGCGGACGGCTTCGGAAGATGAGCGACGCGGGGACGCGGCATGGCATGCCTCCAGGCCGTGCGGGATCTGTGCGAGTTTTGTAGTTCTGTACTTCTACTAACTACGGAACTACAAAAAAGTCACGCCGTGTCGGCGCTGGGCATGGCGTTGTCGGGTGAGCAGTCGCGGCAGTGGCCGGGGGCCGTTGCGCGGAAGGCGCGTTCGCAGCCGCCGTCGCACGTCTGCCATGGGAGGGCGGCCGACGTGCGGGGCGTGGGGGTGCGCGTGGGCGTGGCGATGGGCGGTTCGCTGAGCCGGTAGGCCAGGATGCGGGCCGGGCGCGTCCGGAAGTGGTCCGGGAGCCCGCTGGTGAGCGCGCGCGTGATCTGCGCGGGCCCGACGCCTTCCGCGAGCCACTGCGCGACGGCCGGAGCGAGCTCGGTCACGTCCCGCCGGGACAGGATCAGCCGTGGATCGGCGATACGCAGCGAGGCGAGGATGACGACGGCCTGTGGGTCGGCTTCGGCGAGCGAGGACGAGGACGAGGGTGCGGGTGCGGGTGCGGGTGCCGGTGCGGATGGGGACGCGGGCGCGGGCGCGGGCGGAGTTTCCTCCGTCTGCGGACGGGCGGGCGCCGGCTCGGGCTCGGGGCTCGGGGCGGCTTCCGGTCGGAGTGCTTGTGCCGGTGCGGGTGCCGCGTCTCCCGTGGGCCTGCTCGGACGCGCCAGAGCGGCCAGCTCCCGAATCGGTACGTCGTGGAAGCAGGTTCGCGTACGGATGAGCCCGCCGGGCCCGCGCTCGCGGCGTCGCTCCAAGTAGCCCGCCCGCTCCAGGTCCTTGAGCGCCCGGGAGATCAGGATCTCGCCCTCGGTGAAGTGCTCGCACAGCGCGGCGATGCTCACGGGCGCACCGTCCGGCAGCGAGAGGATGTACGTCGCGACGCCGACCGTGACCGCGCTTCCGGGCCGCTGCGCCAGGGCATTGGCGATCACGGTGAAGTTGGCGGTGAGACGGGTACGTACGTGGATCACGCCGGAGGTCGGAGCCCCGGCGTCGGCGCGCGAGCGCGCGTTAGAATGCGGTTCAGCCATCGGGAAGGTGCTTCTTCCTGATCGGTCAGGCCCTCGATCGGGATTGCAGTCCCGGCCGGGGGCCGTCTTCATGTTTGCGGTTGTCGCGGCGAACGTAACCGCCCGCATCCCGTGCCCGCAAGCCAGTCACCCGTGCGGGTGACGTGGGGGAGGGGAGGGGGGCAGGTAGTTCTTTCTCTCCAGTCCTTTAGGAGGTACGCGGCCCACCGGGCCCCCGCGTACGAGGATCCGGTGGGACCTGGGAACCGGCGCCGACCGGTTCCCGGCGGGCTCAGATGCGGTGGTCGGCCTTCAACTCCCCGATGAAAGCTGTCCAGGACGCCAATGGGAAGGCCAGCGAGGGGCCCTGAGGGGCCTTGCTGTCACGGACCGGCACGACGCCGGGGAATCCGCCCGCCACCTCCACGCAGTTGCCGCCCTCCTGATTGCTGTAGCTGCTCTTGCGCCAGTCGGCGCCGTGCAGATCGAGACGGGACACTCGCTCCACGGTGGTTCCCCTCCATCAAGGATCGGATCATGTCGAGCGACATGAGCGGGGGCAGCGCTGCCGCCCGCAGCCGATCGTAAATCACCGAGTAATGCCTGACGCGGTCTGGCTCCTCGATGAGTTGGCCGTAGTCGGCGCCCTCCATGTACGCGACTTCCGAGCTGTCCGGCAGCGTGAGAACGGTCAGGGCCCCGCCCAGACCGTTGTGCTCGCCCTGGTCGAACGGCAGTACCTGCACGGTGATCCAGGGGTCGGCGGCGGCCTCCAGCAACCGGGTCATCTGCCCCCGCATGACATCCCCTCCACCGATCGGACGCCGTAACACCGCCTCGTCCAGGACTACCCACAGGTCGGGACGATCGGGCGAACGGAGCCTTTCCTGGCGCCCCAGCCGGGCGGCGAGCCGCTCCTCCAACTGCTCCCCGTTCCGGTGCGACCGCCCGACGCTCAGAACAGCCCGCGCGTAGTCCGCGGTCTGCAACAGACCGGGCACCACATGCGCCGCGTACTCACCGATCGACTCGGCGCGCGCCGAGTGCGCCATGAACGCCCGCGACCAGTCTGGGAACGTCTCGCGGTAGACGTACGGCCACAGGTCGACCAGCAGGTTGTCCGCGCCGAGAACGGTGTCGAGCGCACGCGCCAGCTCAAGCGTCGGCTTGGCGCCGGAGGACCGTTCGATCTGGGTGATCCGGGTGCTCACCACGTGTGTCTTCTCGCCCAGTTCGGCCTGGGTCAGCCCGGCGGCCGTACGGAGTCTGCGGACCCGTGAACCGAACAGCGCTGCCATCGATGACTTGGGGTCAATCTCTTTGGCCAAGGCGTCACTTCCGTTCCTTACGGGCTGAAAGGTAAGGCTTCCTCACCTTTCGAGCGTAGGGCTGTGGGACGACTCTTGAGAGCAGAACGTCACGACTCATGCACCGGAAGTGTCGTGCGAAGGATCGACGGACTGGGATGGACGGAACAGTGCTGAAGACGATGACCACGCCGGACGAGGACCCCAAGCGGGCTGCGGAAGTCGCCGCGACGACGCGCGACGTACCTGACGTACTTCTCGCCCAGTTCACCTCCTCGCCCCGAGGGGCGCGGCTCGCCCGGCGGCTCGCCGTGCGGCGCATGGACGAGTGGGGATTCACGCCCGCGTCGGACACGTCATGCACCGTCTCGCTGCTGGTGGCGGAGCTCGCGGCCAATGCCGTACGCCATGGCCGCGTGCCCGGGCGCGACTTCCAGCTCCGCCTCGCTATGGAGGAAGGGGCGCGCACGATCCGCATCGAGGTCTCGGACGCCTGCCCCGATCATCCCCCGACCAGCTCGCCGGCTGTGTCTCCCGACGACGAATCGGGCCGCGGACTGCTCCTGGTGGAAGTGCTGGCCACGCGCTGGGGCGTCAACCCGCGTGCGCCCATCGGCAAGACGGTCTGGGCGGAGTACGTCGTGGATCCCGGTGTTCAACACGCGGGTCTGTGGTCAGCGCGTCGGTGTGGCCAGGGATCGGCGGATCAGCGGTGTCAGCCACTTCTCGACGTAGCGGTGCAGCAGCCAGGCCAGGAGCAGCATCAGGGCGATGGTGAGCCCCAGGGTGGCGTACGACGGCAGTCCGAGGCGTTGGTGCAGGAGGTCGACCGACACCCAGCCCAGGCGCTCGTGCACCAGGTAGAACGGGTACGTCAGGGCGCCGGCCACGGTCAGCCAGCGCCAGTGGGCCCACCGGAAGTGGCCGAGCGCGACGGCGCCGACCAGCAGGAAACCGGCCGTGACGATCGCGATGATCACCAGGGACGAGCGCTGCGAGAAGAACGACGGGTCCGGCCGGTGCCACAGCGTGGCGACCGTGTAGTGCTGGCCGAGCAGCCAGCTGACCACCACGATGCCCCACGCGGTGGCGTCCCGGCGGTTCCGGTGCAGCAGGTAGAGCCCCATGCCGCCGATGAAGAAGGGGGCGTACTCCGGCATCAGGACGATGTCGAGCAGCGGCTGCCCCGCCGCGTCCGCGACGACGGCCGCCAGCGTCCACACCGCGCAGAACAGCACGACGCGGGCGCGGGTGGCGCCGGGCAGTACCACGCACAGCGCGAACAGGGCGTAGAAGCGCAGCTCCGCCCACAGGGTCCAGCACACGCCGAGCACCCGGTCCGCGCCGAGGGGCTGCTGGAGCATCGTCATGTTCACGAGCGCGTCGCTGGGTGAGACCGCTTCGTAGGCGACGCCGGGCAGTGCGAAGACGAGCGTCACCAGCACGACGGCGGCCCAGTAGGCGGGGAAGAGCCGGGACACGCGTGAGGCGAAGAAGGAGCGCAGGGGCCTGCCCCAGCCGCTCATGCAGATCACGAAGCCGCTGATGACGAAGAAGATCTGCACGCCGAGGCAGCCGTACGCGAACCACTCGTGCAGGGTGGGGAACTGGACCTTCGGCGAGCTGCCCCACGCCCCGCTGATCTCGCCTCCCCGGCCGCCGTAGTGGTACGCGGCGACCATCAGGGCGGCCAGCAGCCGCAGCCCGTCCAGGGCGCGCAGCCGGGGCTTCGGCGCCCGCGTCGGGCCGGGGGCCGCGGTCGGGCCGGGCGCAGGGGTCGCGCCGGGCGCAGCCGTCAGGCCGGGTGAGGCTGCCAGCTCGGGCGCGGCCGTCAGCTCGGGCGCGGCCCCCGGCGCGCGGGGCCGGGTGGCCGGGGCTTCGGGTGACCTCATCGCCGTGCGACCCGCTTCAGACGCCGGGCCCGGCGCACGATCCGGCGCACCGCGGCGTTCCGCGGCAGGAACGCCAGCCGCGCCGGGATCCCGCCCGGCAGCCCGAGCGAGGTGAGCCGGCGGCGCTTGAAGTACCGCATCACACCCGAGTTCAGGTGGTCGGCGAGATACCGCTCGGCGGCCGGCCGCAGATCGGGGCGGATCTGCGACTGCATCGCGAAGCCGACCGCCTGGAGCAGGCCAGCCAGGTCCGCCAGGGCCGGCGGGCTGCTCGCGGTGTCGTCGGTGTCGTCGGTGAGGTCGGGAACGAGCGCGTCGACGATCGTGACCGGGACGCGGTTGCTGTTCTGGTACGGGGTCAGGCGCTCCAGGAGCGCGTCCGTGCCGGTGCGGGCGACGGGGATGCCGTAGAAGGTGCTCGCCGTCATCAGCGCCGTCGAGAAGCAGCCGACGACCAGCGCCGGGCGGGACCGCTGGTACAGCACCTCGGCCAGCAACGGCTCGTCCACCACAGTCAGTTCGACGCCGAGCTGCTCGGCCTCCTGCTCGACCAGGCGCGCCCAGCGGGCCGGCGCGGTCGGGTGCGGCTTGAAGACGATGGACCGGTGGCCGCGCTTCACGGCTCCGCGCACCATCGTCACGTGCAGGTCCTCCTCCTCCTCGGGCGTGAGGATGGAGAGCGCCGACAGGTACTGGCCGAGCAGCAGCGCGCTGTTCGCGGGCAGGTCCGGCAGCGGCACATCCGTCTGTGCGTCGCCGACTTCGGCGAGCACCTTCAGGAAGGCCTCGGTCGGCACCAGCTCCGCCGGCACGTCGAACTCGCCGAGGAGGAGCGGTGCGAGACCGGGGACCAGGTCCAGGTGGAGCAGGCGGCGTACGCGCGTACCGACCAGCGGGTGCAGCTTGTTGCGGGTGGGGCCGTAGCTCATCAGCCCGTCGGCGTACACCTCGACGGGCGCGTCCGGGAACAGCTCGGCGAGCGCCAGGGCCGGGTTGACCTGGATGGACTCGACGAACAGTTCCACCGTGTCGTCGCCGAGCCCCCACAGCAGCCGCAGATGGCGCTCCCACAGCGGAACGTCGTCGGCGCGCGGCGACCACGCCCCGGGGTGGAAGGGCGCGATGGTCTCGTTCCAGGACAGCACCCGGTCGAAGCGGCTCCGCAGCCGGTCGAAGCCGGGCATCTCGTCGAGTGCGGGGGTCGTCTCGGGGGTCATGGCGTTGTTGCTGACCAGCAGCAGCCGGCGGCCGGGTCCGAAGCAGTCGCTGTCGATGGCGGCGGCCAGGGTGGCGGCGCCGTACAGGGTGGAGGCGAAGAAGATCTGCGTGGTGGCCATCAGGCAGCGACCTCCGACGCGGGCGCGGACCCGGAGGCGGACCCAGACCCGGACACTGGAAAGTTCCGCAGCCTGCGCAGCCGCCCGGCGCGCTTCACGTCCATCGAGTCGAGCGCGTCCTTCAGGACGTCCTGCGGCATTCGTTTGAGGGCCGCCGCGCTCATGCTCCGCAATTTCCTCGCCACGGGGGCTTCGAACCTTTCGATGCTTCCCAGATGGTGGGAAATGATGGCGCAGTACGTGCGTACCGCCTTCGGCAGCAGCAGCCCGGCGTCGCGGTCCTTCGCCGTTTCCTCGATGACCTGGTCGAACGCGCGGATGAAGTCCAGCTGCCGTACGTCGCCGATCTGCGTCAGCGACGAGGCGACGCCCCGCCGGTAGAAGGTGCCCAGCATGCCGAGCGCCGCGAAGCTCTCGGCCTCCCGGTGCAGCCGCCAGATCCACGGCCGGTCCTCGGCGGTGCGCAGGCCGTCCGTGAAGTGCAGCAGGCCACGGTCGGCGAGCCTGCGGTGGTACATGCCGGCCCAGGCGAAGGCGTAGTCGACCGAGGTGGAACGGCTGGCGGGCAGGATCGCCTCGCGCGGTGACATGACGACGCCGCGCCGGCCGTGCGGGACGCGGTGGACCGTACGCGCGCGGCCCGTGCACTGCACGTGGTCGGTGCGCACGAAGTCGCAGCCCAGGTCCTCCATGGCGGCGAGCAGGCGCGGGTAGTGACCGGCGGCCAGCCAGTCGTCACCGTCCAGGAACGTCAGGTACTCGCCGCGCGCCGCGTCGAGGCCGGTGTTCCGGGCGGTGGCCAGACCACCGTTGCGTTCATGTCTGATGAGTACCGCCCCCGGGAGTTCACGCTCCGCGCGCCGGAGGATGTCCGGGGTTCCGTCGGTCGAACAGTCGTCGACGAGGATGAATTCGAAGTCGTCACGCGCGTTCGCACGGAGACTTCGAAGGGTGTCTGGGGCGTATGTCTGCACGTTGAAGAACGGCACGACGACGGAGAGCTTGACCACCCGTTCGACGCTAGGCGCTGCTCCGGCATTCGTTGCGACCGGCGGAGAGATGGTGGGTGAACGAAGAATGGCGGAACGGTTAACCCGGCTGTTTACCGGGCCCCGACCCTGATCGTCGATGCGCTGTTAACCCTTTGTTGCTCCTGAGTTGGGCCGTGCATCGGAAAGCGTCCCTAGCTTCGTCGATGTGCAAGCAAGTACCAGCAAAGCCCTACGGATCGCCGTGATCGCCGATTCCGACACGCGATGGAAATGGGGGGCGCTCACCGCCCGCCGTATCGCGCCGGACGCCGAACTCAGCGGATTCCTGCTGCGCGGCCGGGCCACCCCCACACCGCGCCAGCTCGCCGAGGTCGGCGTGCCGGTCGACGGTGTGCGCGAGGTGACCGCCGCTCAGTTCATCGGCGAAGTCGAGCACGAGGCGTACGACGTCGTCCTGCTCGCCCTCGTCGGCGGCGCCGTACAGGCGATGCTGCACGGCCTCGCGCCCCTGTGGCCGGACACCGCCCGCCGGCCCGTCGTCGGCACCGGCTACGTCGGTGTCGTGTACGAGAAGCTCGCCGACGGGCTGCTGCTGCGCCACGGCGCTGACATCGTCATCGCGAACTCCCTGCACGACGCGGAGCGCTTCCGCGAGGTGTACGAAGGCGTGGGCGCCGACGCCTCGGCCGTGACGGAGGCCGCGCTGCCGTTCCTCGGCGGCGACCCCTACACGGGGACGGAGACGGAGACGGGGACGGAGACGGGGACGGAGACGGGGACGGAGACGGGCACCGTCGTCTTCGCCGTCCAGCCCTCCGTGCCGCAGTCCCGCGCCGACCGCGCCTACCTGCTGCGCCGCCTGGTCCAGCACGCCACGCTGCACCCCGGCCGCGAGGTGCTCCTCAAGCTCCGCAGCAGGCCGGGCGAACACACCACGCACATCGAGGAACTGCCCTACCAGAAGCTCGCCGCCCGCATCGAAGGCGGCACGCCCCCCAACTTCCGCCTTGTGTACGGACACATGGGCGACGTCCTGGACCGCACCGACCTGCTGGTCACGGTCAGCTCGACGGCCGCCCTGGAGTCCCTGCACCGCCGCATCCCGACGGCCGTCCTCACCGACCTGGGCGTGCGCGAGGTCCTCGGCAACCACCACTTCCTCGGCTCCGGGTGCCTCGCCTCCTGGGACCAGCTGGACGCCGGCCACCGGCCGGTGCCCGACGAGGAGTGGCTGGCCCGCCAGGGCGTGGCCGCGGACGGCGCGTACGACACGGCCTTCGACGCCGTACGCAAGCGGGTCACCGCGCTCCTGGAGCGCCCCGGCCTGCCGCCCCTGGCCCCGTACTACACCGCCACCACCGCGCCGGGCTACCTCCCCGGCGTCCTTGCCCGCCACCGCCTCGACGGCGCGGGCGCCACCGCCGACGTCACCGGCGTACGCCGCGTCCTGCGCGACGCCGTACGGGAGGCGGCGCGCGGCGCGTACCGCCACGGGGTGCAGCGCGTGGCCCCCGTCATCCGCCGCATGGGAGAACTATGAGCAGCCAGCCGCAGACCGGCACCGACGCATCGCACGCATCGACCGCACCCCGCGTCCTCGCCGTGATCCCCGCCCGCGGCGGATCCAAGGGCGTACCGGCGAAGAACCTCGCCGCCGTGGGCGGCACGGCGCTCGTGGCGCGCGCCGTCCGCGCCTGCCTGGGCGCCGGGCACGTCACGGACGTCGTGGTCTCCACGGACGACCCGGCGATCGCCGCCGCGGCCCGCGGGGCCGGCGCGGAGGTCGCGCTGCGCCCCGCCGACATCGCCGGGGACACGGCGACCAGCGAGGCGGCCGTGCTGCACGCCCTGGACACCCATGAGGCGCTGCACGGCGCGGTCGTCGACGTGGTGCTGCTGGTGCAGTGCACGAGCCCGTTCCTGACCAGCGGCGACGTCGAGGGCGTCTGCGCCGCGGTGGTGCAGGACGGGGCGGACACGGCGCACACGGTGGCCGCCTTCCACGGCTTCGTGTGGCGGGAGGAGCCCGGGACCGGCGCCGCCGTCGGCGTCAACCACGACAAGGCCGTCCGCCCCCGCCGCCAGGACCGGCCGCAGGACTTCCTGGAGACCGGCGCCGCGTACGCCATGGACGCCGCCGGGTTCCGCAAGGCAGGCCACCGCTTCTTCGGACGGACCGCGCTGGTACGTACCGACCCGGCCCGCGTGCTGGAGATCGACGACCCGCACGACCTGGCCCGCGCCCGCGCCCTCGCGCCGCTCCTCGACGGGGCGGACCCGCAGGACGCGAGCGGCGCACTGCCGACCCGCGACGACCTCGACGCGGTCGTCATCGACTTCGACGGCACCCAGACGGACGACCGGGTGCTGATCGACTCCGAGGGACGCGAGCTTGTCGCCGTCCACCGCGGCGACGGGCTCGGCATCGCCGCCCTGCGCAACGCGGGGCTCAAGCTGCTGATCCTGTCCACGGAAGAGAACCAGGTCGTCGCCGCACGGGCGCGCAAACTGCGCATCCCCGTACTCCACGGCATCGACCGCAAGGACCTCGCACTCAAGCAGTGGTGCGAGGAGCAGGGTGTGGCGCCCGAGCGGGTGCTCTACGCCGGCAACGACGTGAACGACCTGGCCTGCCTGGCCCTTGTGGGCTGGCCGGTGGCGGTCGCCAACGCTCACGACACGGTGCGTGCGGCGGCGCGCGCCGTGACGACGATCCCCGGCGGCGAGGGCGCGATCCGCGAGATCGCCGCCTGGATCCTCGGGCCGTCCCTCAGCAGGGCCGACGTGCCCGCTGCGCCGGCACAGGTCACCGCCGCCACCCCTGCCACAACTGTCACCCCCACTCCGTAACTCACCCCCACCGGTAAGGAAATGAGCCACATGAGCACCAACTCCCGTATCCGCACCCTCGGTTCGAAGACCGCTGGCCCCGGCCACCCCGTCTACGTCACGGGCGAGATCGGCATCAACCACAACGGCGACATCGAGAACGCCTTCGCGCTCATCGACGCCGCCGCCGACGCCGGCTGCGACGCGGTCAAGTTCCAGAAGCGCACCCCGGAGATCTGCACCCCGCGCGACCAGTGGGACATCGAGCGCGACACCCCCTGGGGCCGGATGACGTACATCGACTACCGCCACCGCGTCGAGTTCGGCGAGGACGAGTACCGCGCCATCGACGAGTACTGCAAGAAGCGCGGCATCGACTGGTTCGCCTCCCCGTGGGACACCGAGGCCGTCGCCTTCCTGGAGAAGTTCGACATCCCCGCCCACAAGGTGGCCTCCGCCTCCCTCACGGACGACGAGCTGCTGCGCGCGCTGCGCGCCACCGGCCGCACGGTCATCCTCTCCACCGGCATGTCCACGCCGAAGCAGATCCGCCACGCCGTCGAGGTGCTGGGCAGCGACAACATCCTGCTCTGCCACGCCACGTCGACGTACCCGGCCAAGGCCGAGGAGCTCAACCTCCGGGTGATCAACACCCTCCAGGCCGAGTTCCCGAACGTGCCGATCGGCTACAGCGGCCACGAGACCGGCCTGCAGACCACGCTGGCCGCCGTCGCGCTCGGCGCCGCCTTCATCGAGCGCCACATCACGCTCGACCGCGCCATGTGGGGCTCCGACCAGGCCGCGTCCGTCGAGCCGGGCGGCCTGACCCGCCTGGTCCGCGACATCCGCACCATCGAGGCCTCCCTCGGTGACGGCGTCAAGAAGGTGTACGAGTCCGAGCTCGGCCCGATGAAGAAGCTCCGCCGGGTCGCGGGCGTCGTCGCCGAGGGCACCGACCGCGAGCCCGCGGCAGTCTGACGGACCTGACGGTCTTGACGGAGAGACGGTCGAAGTCGCCGTGAACGGCACCCCCGCCACCGAGGCCCCCGACACTCTCGCCTTCGTCGAGAGCCCGGTCCAGCTCCTGAACGTCCTGGAGTGGGCTCATACGAAGGCAGAGCTCAGGGCGCGCGACCTCACGGTCGTCGTCCTGTCACCCACCGACCCCATGACCCGCGGCCAGCTGCGGCGCATGGCGGAACTCGCCCGCGGCGAAGGCATGCGGGTGCGGTGGGAGGAGGCCCGTGGCGGGGCGGCGGCGCCCCTGCGGACCGTCGCCGGTCTGGCGTCCCCGCTGCGGCGGGCGCGCCGCATAGTGATCGGCGACCCGTTCTCCCGGTACGTACAGCTGCTGCTGACGATCACGCGCGCCCGGGACCTGGTCGTCGTCGACGACGGCACGGCCACCATGGAGTTCATCGCCCAGCTCACGGGCGGCGAACGCCTGGTGCGCTGGCACCGGCGCGGCGGCCGCCGGGGGGCTCGCGACCTCGCCTTCGGACCCGTCTCGTCGGCCGCCCGCCGCCGCCTCACGCCGTCACGCACCCGCGCCGTCGAGGTCTTCACCTCGATGCCGCTGGAGGACGCACCCGGGGTCACCGTCACCGCCAACGACTTCGGCTGGACCCGGGCCCGGTTCGGCCCACCCCGCATCACCCGGGGCGCCGACCTGGTCGGGACCTCGCTGGTCGAGACCGGTGTCGTCGACCCCGACCGGTACGTCGAGGCGGTCATCGCCCTGGCCCGCGCCCACGGGGCCACCCGCTACTTCGCGCACCGCCGCGAGAGCTCCGGCAAGCTGCACCGCCTCGCCGTCGAGACGGGCCTGGAGATCGTCCGCCCCGACCTGCCGCTGGAACTGATCGCCCGGCGCGGCCCCATCGGCCGTACGATCCTCAGCTTCCCCTCGACCGTCGTGCACACCCTGCCGCTCGCCCTCGCGGGCACAGGCGTCAAGGTCGCGGTGTGCGACGTGGACCCCCAGTGGCTCCGGGACACGGCCTCACCGCGCGCCCAGGGCTTCCTGTCGGGCGTCACTACGACCGCCCGGGACGTGCAGCGCCTTCCGGCCATCGGCTGAGGCGGGCGCGGCCGAGCGGGAGCGCCGCCCATCCGGCCGGAATGTCGCTTTTGTTACAAAGTGACCTTGCGCACGCGTGCGGCCCTTGTTGTGAACGCGTCAGCGCGCCCCCGGCGGCAACCCACCAGGCGGACAAAACGCCAGGCCGGGGGAGGGGTGAGAGCGGAGCAGCTTACCCACCCCACGTACCGGTCAAGCGCGCGGCGCCCGGATTTCTTTCCCCTATGCGGCTGAATTTTTGTTGATCGCCAGTGAGTTGGCCACCGAAGGGGCCTACTCTTTCAAAGGTGAACCAGCTGATCTCCTGTGCGACAGAAGAAGCAGAACTGCCCGGTATGGTCCCGCTGCCCGGCACTCTGCCCGAGGCCCTGCGCGTCGAACTGATCGCCTTCCGCCGGGACATGCACATGCACCCCGAGCTCGGCAACCAGGAGTTCCGCACCACCGCCGCGCTCAGGACCCGCCTCGAACAGGCCGGCCTCGCGCCCCGCGTGCTGCCCGGCGGCACCGGCCTGATCTGCGACATCGGCACGGACACCACGGCGGACCCGGCGGACCCGGCGGACCCGTCGGACCCGTTGGCCGGACGCCCCTTCCTGGCGATGCGCGCCGACATCGACGCGCTGCCCATCCCGGACACCAAGGTCGGCGTGCCCTACCGCTCCACCGTCCCGGACCGGGCGCACGCCTGCGGTCACGACGTGCACACCGCCGTCGTCCTCGGCGCCGGCCTGGTCCTGGCCGAACTGCACCGGCAGGGTGTGCTGCGCCGGCCCGTGCGGCTGCTCTTCCAGCCCGCGGAGGAGGTGCTGCCCGGCGGCGCGGCCGACGCCATCGCGGCCGGCGCGCTGAACGGCGTAGGCAAGATCATCGCGGTGCACTGCGACCCCAAGGTCGACGCGGGCCGCATCGGCCTGAGTGCCGGCCCGATCACCTCGGCCTGTGACCGCCTGGAGGTTTCGCTGGACGGCCCCGGCGGCCACACCGCGCGCCCGCACCTGACCACGGACCTGGTGACGGCCGTGGCCAGGGTCGCCACCGACGTCCCGGCGCTGATCGCCCGCCGCGTCGACGCCCGTGCGGGCCTCGCCGTCACCTGGGGCCGCATCGAGTCCGGCCACGCCTGCAACGTCATCCCGCAGCGCGCAGAGCTGTCCGGCACCGTCCGCTGCCTGGACCTCCAGGCCTGGCGCGAAGCCCCGGACCTGGTGCACGCCGCGATCGACGAGGTCGCGACGATGCACGGCGCCAAGTCCGAGATCAACTACATCCGCGGCGTGCCCCCGGTCGTCAACGAGCACACCGTCACGGAGCTGCTCGCCGCCGCCATGGCCGCCAGGCGCGGACCGTACGCGATCGAGGACACCGAGCAGAGCCTCGGCGGCGAGGACTTCTCCTGGTACCTGGAGCACGTCCCCGGCGCGATGGCCCGCCTGGGCGTCCGTACTCCCGGTGACACCGCGAGGCGCGATCTGCACCGGGGTGATTTCGACGTGGACGAGGCCGCGATCGAGGCCGGCGTCGAGCTCTTCACTGCCGCCGCGCTACTCGACGGCCACCCTTCGTAACCACGGCTGGGACGGAGCGCACCGAAAGGGTGCGGATCCGCCCGCGCGTGACCGATTTATGCAAGTATGGGCAATGTGTGCGCCAGTCTCGCGCTCTTCGCGACGATCCGATAACGACTGATGAACACGTCCTTAACTGACATCTACGCGCGTTACGATCGCCGCGAAACCAGCGCCGGAAGAGGCGCTTTCGGTCAGTCACGAAGGGACCCTCCTCTTGCGCCGGGTATCTCAGATCACCGCCGCGGGCGTCATCGCCGCGGCCCTCGCTTTCACCACCACCGCATGCGGTGAGTCGTCCACCGGGGGCACCGGTACCGACAAGGACCAGCTCAAGATCGGCATGGCGTACGACGTCGGCGGCCGTGGCGACAACTCGTTCAACGACTCCGCGGCCCGCGGCCTGGACAAGGCGAAGGCCGAGTTCGACGCCGAGACCAAGGAGCTCACCGCCAAGACCGGGGAGACCCCCGCCGACCGCGAGACCCGCCTCGCGTCGCTCGCCGAGGGCGGCTACAACCCCGTCATCGCCGTCGGCTTCGCGTACAAGGACGCGGTCGACAAGGTCGCCGCCAAGTTCCCGGACACCAACTTCGGTCTGGTCGACTCGGTCTCCGAGGCCAAGAACGTCGACAGCATCGTCTTCACCGAGGAGCAGGGCTCCTACCTCGCCGGTGTCGCGGCGGCGCTGAAGTCCAAGGACGGCAAGATCGGCTTCATCGGCGGCGTCGACCTGCCGCTGATCAAGAAGTTCGCCGCGGGCTTCGAGCAGGGTGTCAAGGAGACCGACCCCAAGGCCTCCGTTCAGATCCAGTACCTGACCACCGGCTCGGACCTCTCCGGCTTCGGCAGCCCGGACAAGGGCCGCGCGGCGGCCAAGGGCATGCTCGACAAGGGCATCGACGTCATCTACACGGCGGCGGGCGGCTCCGGTGCCGGCGCGATCGAGGCCGTGGCCGCGCAGAAGGGCGCCTGGGCCATCGGCGTCGACTCCGACCAGGCGAAGGACCCGGCGCTCTCCAAGTACGCCGAGTCGATCATGACCTCCGTGGTCAAGAACGTCGACACCGGTGTCTACGAGCTGTCCAAGTCCGTCCAGGACGGCAAGCCGCTGACCGGCGTGAACTCCTACTCGCTGGCCAAGGACGGCGTCTCGCTGACGACGACGGGTGGCCACCTCAAGGACATCCAGGACAAGATCGACGCCGCGAAGAAGAAGATCGTCGACGGCGGCATCAAGGTCAAGACCACGACCTGACCGGCTCGTTGACGGGGCCCGCAGGGTGGCTGCCACCACTCCTGCGGGCCCCGACTCACGTACTGCCTCGGGCAGTCCAGTATTTTGGTGGCGCTACGCGCGTAGCGCGCCGCCCGGCACGGTAACTTTCGCCACCACCGCCACCCGCCCGCACCACCGCCACCCGCACCACCACCGGCCCCCATCGCCACCGCCGCCCCCCGCTCCTGCCCGCTCCTGCCTAGGAGAGTGCGCCATCAAAGCGTCCAGCAGTCCCCATGCCGTAGAGCTCCGCGGCATCACCAAGCGATTCCCCGGAGTCGTGGCCAACCACGACATCGACATCACCGTGCGCCGCGGCACCGTCCACGCCCTCGTCGGCGAGAACGGCGCGGGCAAGTCCACTTTGATGAAGATCCTTTACGGCATGCAGAAGCCGGACGAGGGCACCATCGCGGTGGACGGCGAGCAGGTCTCGTTCAACAACCCGGGCGACGCCATCGCCCGCGGCATCGGCATGGTCCACCAGCACTTCATGCTCGCCGACTACCTCACCGTCCTCGAGAACGTCGTCCTCGGTTCGGAGAAGCTGTACGGCATCGGCGACAGGGCCCGGGCGAAGATCAAGGAGATCTCCGACGCGTACGGCCTGAACGTGCGCCCGGACGCGTACGTCGAGGACCTCGGCGTCGCCGACCGCCAGCGCGTCGAGATCCTGAAGGTCCTCTACCGCGGCGCCCGCATCCTGATCCTCGACGAGCCGACCGCCGTTCTGGTCCCGCAGGAGGTCGACGCGCTCTTCGACAACCTCCGCGAGCTGAAGGCCGAGGGCCTGACCGTCATCTTCATCTCCCACAAGCTGGGCGAGGTGCTGTCGGTCGCCGACGAGATCACGGTCATCCGGCGCGGTACGACGGTCGGCAGCGCCGACCCGAGGACGGTCACCACCAAGCAGCTAGCCGAGCTGATGGTCGGCAGCGAACTCCCTTCCCCGGAGACCCGCGAGTCGACCGTCACCGACGTGCCGATGCTCCGGGCCGAGGGCCTGACGCTGACCGCGACCGACCCCGACGGCGTCGTACGCGCGGTGCTCGACGGCATCAGCTTCACCATCCACCAGGGTGAGGTGCTGGGTATCGCGGGCGTCGAGGGCAACGGCCAGTCGGAGCTGGTCGAGGCCATCATGGGCATGCGGACCCTGGACGGCGGCGTGCTGACCCTGGGCACCGAGGACATCTCGCACGTCCCGACGCGCAAGCGCCGGGAGGACGGCATGGCCGTCATCCCCGAGGACCGCCACCGCCACGGCCTGCTGCTCGAAGCACCGCTGTGGGAGAACCGGATTCTCGGTCACGTCACCGAACGCCCCAACAGCAAGGGCGCGTTCCTTGACCTCAAGGCGGCCCGCGCCGACACCGAGCGGATCGTGCACGAGTACGACGTCCGTACCCCCGGCATCGAGGTCACGGCCGCGTCCCTGTCCGGCGGCAACCAGCAGAAGCTGATCGTCGGCCGGGAGATGAGCCACAACCCCAGGCTGCTGATCGCCGCGCACCCCACCCGGGGCGTGGACGTCGGTGCCCAGGCGCAGATCTGGGACCAGATCCGCGCGGCGCGCCGGGAGGGCCTGGCGGTGCTGCTGATCTCGGCGGACCTGGACGAGCTGATCGGGCTGTCCGACGCCCTGCGTGTCATGTACCGGGGCCGTCTCGTTGCCGACGCCGACCCTGCCACCATCACCCCCGAGGAGCTGGGCTCGGCCATGACCGGCGCGGCTTCCGGTCACCTCGAAGCGCCGGCCGGCGCCAACGGCGCAACTGACCCCGCAGACGGGGGAGAGGACCGATGAAGAAGTTCGACAAGGAGCGGCTGCTCCTGGGGCTCGCGGCCCCTGTTCTCGCGATCGTCGTCGCGTTCCTGGTGACCGCCCTGGTGCTGGCGGCGACCGGCAAGGAGCCGTTCAACGCCTTCGGCATCATGTTCGATTACGGCCTGAAGTCCGACAGCCAGGTCTACATCCTCAACAAGGGCACGACGTACTACCTGGCAGGTCTCGCGGTGGCCATCGGCTTCCGGATGAACCTGTTCAACATCGGCGTCGACGGCCAGTACCGCCTCGCGGCCTTCTTCGCCGCCGCGGTCGGCGGCGCCCTGACGCTGCCCGGCTTCCTGCAGATCCCGCTGATCATCCTCACCGCCATGATCGTCGGTGCCATGTGGGCCGGAATCGCCGGTCTTCTCAAGGTGACCCGCGGCGTCAGCGAGGTCGTCTCGACCATCATGCTGAACGCGATCGCCACCGCGATCATCGGATACCTCCTCCAGGTCGGCCGCCTCGGCCGCCTCGACGAGGCCGGTACGAAGATCTCCACGGACCCGATCCCCGAGTCCTCCCGCTTCTTCGAGTTCCCGACCACGCCCACCCCGATCTGGGGCTTCATCGTCGTCGCCGTCGTCGCCGGCGTCGCGTACTGGTTCACGCTCTCGCGCACCCGGTTCGGCTACGACCTCCGCACGGTCGGCATGTCCGGCTCCGCGGCCGAGGCCAGCGGTGTGAACGTGAAGAAGATGGTCGTCACCTCCATGCTGATCTCCGGCGCCATGGCCGGCCTGATCGGCATGCCGACCCTGCTCAACGACTCCTTCGAGTACAGCGGCGACTTCCCGCTCGGTATCGGCTTCACCGGTATCGCCATCGCCCTCCTCGGCCGCAACCACCCCGTCGGCATCGCGCTGGGCGCGGTGCTCTGGGCCTTCCTGGAGCGTGGCACCGGCAAGCTCGAATTCGAGGGCTACGACAAGGAAATCGTCGGCGTCATCCAGGGCGTGATCGTCCTGTGCGTCGTCATCGCATACGAAGTCGTACGCCGCTACGGCCTCAAGCGTCAGCAGCGGCAGGTCGGCGAGAAGCTCGCCGACCAGGCCCGTAACTCCGACCAGCAGGAGGTGTCGGCGTGAGCGCCACGGCGACTTCGACCCCGCCGCCCGCCGCCCCGAAGGCGTCCGGCGGCAAGGGCGGCCGCACCCGCCTGTCCTTCCCCGTCATTCTGCTGATCATCGCGGCGGGCCTGATCGCCCTGTCCGCGGTGCGCGCCGTGACCGGCGCCGAGGACCTCACCGGGGCGGGCCAGATCAGCGCCGCCCTGTCCATGGCGGTACCGATCGGGCTCGCCGGCCTCGGCGGCCTGTGGGCCGAGCGGGCCGGCGTGGTCAACATCGGCCTCGAAGGCATGATGATCCTGGGCACCTTCTTCGGTGCCTGGGCCGGCTGGCAGACCGACCCGTGGATCGGCGTGCTCGCCGGAATCCTGGGCGGCATGTTCGGCGGCCTGCTGCACGCGGTCGCCACGGTCACCTTCGGCGTCGACCACATCATCTCGGGCATCGCGATCAACATCCTGGCGGTCGGTGTCACCACCTACTTCGCCAAGCTGTGGTTCAACTCCGGTGAGGCGGCCGCACGCGGCGGCAGCCCCAAGCAGTCCCCGCCGGCCGAGGACATCACCTCGATCACCGTGCCAGGTCTCTCCGACTGGCTCGCCTCGATCGAGAAACACCACTGGTTCCTCGTCTCGGACCTGGCGGGCATCCTCGGCGGCCTCGTCACCAACCTGTCGCTGCTGACGATCGTGGCCGTGCTCCTCTTCGCCGGCACGTTCTGGGTGCTGTGGAAGACGACCTTCGGTCTGCGGCTGCGCTCCTGCGGTGAGAACCCGGTCGCCGCGGAGTCGCTGGGCGTCAACGTCTACACGTACAAGTACATCGCCGTCATCATCTCCGGCGGCCTGGCGGGTCTGGGCGGCGCGTTCCTCGCCCTGGTCACCTCGCACATCTACAACGAGGGCCAGACCGGCGGCCGCGGATACATCGGTCTCGCCGCGATGATCTTCGGCAACTGGCGTCCCGGCGGCCTCGCGATGGGCGCCGGCCTGTTCGGCTTCGCCGACGCCCTGCAACTGCGGGCCGGCGGTCAGTCCGTGCACGCGCTGCTCCTGCTCCTGGTGGTCCTGCTGGCCGGTCTCGCGCTGTGGAAGGTCTACCGCAAGAGCTATCTGCAGGCCGCCGTCAGCGCGGTGATCGCCGCAGCCGTACTCGTCTGGTTCCTCGGCTCGGACACGGTGCCCACCGAGTTCGTGAGCGCCACTCCGTACGTCGTCACCCTGCTGGTGCTCTCACTCTCCGCGCAGCGCCTGCGGATGCCGAAGGCGGACGGTATGCGGTACCGCAAGGGCCAGGGCAAATGACCGGCGCCGCGGACCACGCCGACTGGGAGGCCCTGCGCAAGGCGGCACGCGAGGCGATGTCCTTCGCGTACGCGCCCTATTCGGGTTTCCCGGTCGGCGCCGCGGCCCTCGTCGACGACGGCCGCACCGTCACCGGCTGCAACGTCGAGAACGCGTCGTACGGCCTCTCCCTGTGCGCCGAATGCGGCCTCGTCTCGCAGCTGAACGCCACCGGCGGCGGCCGCCTGACCCACTTCACCTGCGTCGACGGACAGGGCGGGACCCTGATGCCGTGCGGCCGCTGCCGCCAGCTGCTGTACGAGTTCGGGGGCCCCGCCCTTTTGCTCGACACGGCCGCGGGCATCCGTACCCTCGCCGACATGCTCCCCGACGCCTTCGGGCCGCAGCATCTGGCACGCGGCCCCCAGGAAGGAACCTGAACCCCATGGACGTCATCTCCGTCATCCGCACCAAGCGCGACAAGGGCGAACTGAGCCCCGAGCAGATCGACTGGGTCATCGACGCCTACACCCGCGGCGAGGTCGCGGACGAGCAGATGTCGGCCCTGGCCATGGCGATCCTGCTCAACGGCATGAACCGGGTCGAGATCGCCCGCTGGACCGCCGCGATGATCGCCTCCGGCGAGCGGATGAACTTTGCCTCGCTCGGCCGCCCGACCTCCGACAAGCACTCCACGGGAGGCGTCGGCGACAAGATCACGCTGCCGCTCGCGCCCCTGGTCGCCGCCTGCGGCGCGGCCGTGCCACAGCTCTCCGGCCGGGGCCTAGGCCACACCGGCGGCACGCTCGACAAGCTGGAGTCGATCCCCGGCTGGCGCGCCGCGCTCTCCAACGAGGAGATGCTGCACGTCCTCGACACCACCGGCGCGGTCATCTGCGCGGCGGGCGACGGGCTCGCCCCGGCGGACAAGAAGCTGTACGCGCTGCGCGACGTCACTGGCACGGTCGAGGCGATCCCGCTGATCGCCTCCTCGATCATGTCGAAGAAGATCGCGGAGGGTACGGGCTCGCTCGTCCTGGACGTCAAGGTCGGCTCCGGCGCCTTCATGAAGACCATCGAGGACGCCCGCGAGCTGGCCGCCACCATGGTCGGCCTCGGCACCGACAGCGGCGTACGCACGGTGGCGCTCCTCACCGACATGTCCACCCCCCTCGGCCTGACCGCCGGCAACGCGCTGGAGGTCCGCGAATCCGTCGAGGTGCTGGCGGGCGGCGGCCCCCAGGACGTCGTCGACCTGACCCTGGCGCTCGCCCGCGAGATGCTCGACGCGGCCGGCCTGCCCGACGCAGACCCGGCGAAGGCGCTCGCCGACGGCTCCGCGATGGACGTCTGGCGCCGCATGATCGCGGCCCAGGGCGGCGACCCGGACGCGGCCCTGCCCCGCGCCCGCGAGCAGCACGTCGTGCACGCCTCGTCGTCCGGCGTCCTCACCACCCTCGACGCCTACGCGGTCGGCGTGGCGGCCTGGCGCCTCGGCGCGGGCCGGGCGCGCAAGGAGGACCAGGTGCAGGCCGGCGCGGGCATCGAGCTGCACGCCAAGCCGGGCGACCGGATCACCGCGGGCCAGCGCCTGATGACGCTGCACACCGACACGCCGGAGAAGTTCGAGTACGCCCTCGAAGCCCTGGACGGCGGCGTCCTGACCGCCGCCGAGGACACGGAGTTCGTCCCGAACCCCATCGTGCTGGGCCGCATCGCCTGACCCTGAGCAGCACGCACGACGAGCGGGGCCGGTGGATTCCACCGGCCCCGCTCGGCTGTGTCCGGGCGTCCACCGATGAGTTCCTGCCCCGCACCCGGTCTCCCCCATGTGAATGCCACGATGCCGACCGTTCTCGTCATCGCCGGCCGGGTGAGACCTGCCGACGTGCCGGGGCTGTGCGACGCCCTCGACGACCTGATGTACGGCACCGGGGTCACCGAGGTGATCTGTGACGTCCGCGGCCTGACCGACCCCGATCTCACCGCCGTCGACGCCGTCGCCCGCCTGCGCCTCACCGCCCGCAGAGCCGGCGGTCGCATTCGTCTGAACGGCACCCGCCAGGACCTCCTGCTGCTCCTGCGCCTCGTAGGCCTGGCCGACTCCCTTTAGCCCATCCGGCGGCCCCCTACTGAAAAGTAATCATTTCGACGCGCTCACTCGATGGGGTATTTCGGCGGTAACGGAAGACGGCCGATCAGGCATGCCACCGCCGGGGCTGGGCCGTACGGACGCGGGCTCCGAATGGTCGTACCGGCGCGTTCTGCCTGATTTTCCAACTGGCTTTCTGACAAGGTGCACACCTGATTTTGTCTCATGAATCGAAGCCCGATATTCGCGGTCGCTTTCTCGGTCAGTTCTCCACGTACGAAGAGAGCCGCACGTGCTGCAAAGACGCTGGACCGATCAGAGCCAACTGACGGTATTTCACCTCGTTCAGCCGGTTGAGGGGGGAGTCGCACGCGTTGTCACCGACCTTGTCAGGGCCCAGACCGCCGAGGGTCTGCGCACCGTCGTCGCCTGCCCGCCCGGCGGGCCGCTGGCGTCCCAGGCCGCAGAGGCCGGTGCGCGCGTCCACACCTGGTCCGCCGTCCGCGCGCCGGGGCCCGGCCTGGCCGGGGAAGTCATGTCCGCCGCCCGGCTGATCCGCCAGGCCCGCCCCCACGTCGTGCACGCCCACAGCGCGAAGGCCGGGCTCGCCGGCAGGCTCGCCGTACGCGGACGGGTCCCGACCGTCTTCCAGCCGCACGCCTGGTCCTTCGACGCGGTACGCGGCCGAGAGGCCCAGCTCGCCCTCACCTGGGAGCGTTACGGCGCCCGGTGGAGCGCCCGCACGCTGTGCGTCAGCGAGACCGAGCGCCGAGCGGGGCAGGAGGCCGGCATCGCCGCCCGCTGGTCGGTGATCCGCAACGGCATCGACCTGCGCCACTTCCGCCCCGACGACGGCGCGAGCCGCGCGCCCGCCCGCGCCGCGCTGCCGCTGCTGTCCGCTCTGCCCACCGGAGCCCCCCTGGTGGTCTGCGTCGGCCGGCTGTGCCGCCAAAAGGGCCAGGACGTACTCCTGGAAGCCTGGCCCCGGGTCACCGCCGCCGTCCCCGGCGCCCGCCTCGTCCTGGTCGGCGACGGCCCCGACCGCGCCCGGCTGACCGGACTCGCGGGCCCCGGCGTGCTGTTCGCCGGGGCCGCCCAGGACACCCGACCGTGGCTGTACGCCGCCGACCTGGCCGTACTCCCGTCCCGCTGGGAGGGCATGGCCCTCGCCCCACTCGAAGCCATGGCCTGCGGCAGACCCGCGGTGCTGACCGACGTGAGCGGGGCCAGGGAGAGCCTGCCACCCGGCCACGAAGCCCACTGCCTCGTACCCCCCGAGAACCCACCCGCCCTCGCAGCGGCGCTCACCGCCCTGCTGACCGCCCCCCGGCTCAGGGATGCCCTGGGCCGGGGGGCGCAGACCCACACCCGGTCGGCCTGCGACGTGACGACGACCGCCGCGGCCGTCTCCGGCCTCTACCGGGAACTTCTCTGCCGACCCCGACCCCTGACGAGGAAGCGCACCCAGCGATGACGACGGAGAGTGCATTCGCGCCCGACACAGCCGTACGGACCCCCTCACTCCATCCCCCCAGACGGCGGGCCACCCGCCGGCCCGCCCCCCTCGCCTCCCGACGCATCCGCCGCCGCGGCCCCCTCGCGGCGCTGGTCGCAGCCGACCTCCTCGCCACGGCCCTCGCCCTCGCCCTGATCCCGTCGACCTGGCCCGCCGCCACCTTCGTCCCGCTCGCCGCGGCCCTGCTGGTGCTGCACACCGGGCGCGGTCTCTACCGCCCGGTCCTGTCCCCGTCGGCGCTCGCCGAGCTGCCCTCCCTGCTCCTGCTCGCCCTGCTCCAGTGGTACGCCACCGCCGAGGCCCTCGCGGCGTACGCCCCCCACCTCGCCCTCGGCCTGCCGGCCCTGGCCGGCGCCGTGGCCGCCCAGACCCTGCTCGGCTGCGCTGCCCGGGGCCTCGTCCACAGCGCCCGCCGCAGATCCGCCACCAAACGCCCGCAGTCCGCACTCATGGTGGGCGCGGGCCCGGCGGCCCAGCAGATCACGGCCGCCCTCCAGGAACGCGCCGAGTACGGCCTGCGCCCCGTCGGCCACGTGGGCCCCGCCCCGGCCACCGCCCAACTGCCGGTCCTCCCCACCCATGAGGACGTCACCCGCGCGGTCATCCAGAACTCCGTGCGCCACGCCGTCTTCACCCACCCGCCCGAGGGCCCCGAAGGCGCCGCCCTCGTCGCGCTGCTGGCCGAGCACGACTGCCGGCTCTGGCTCGCAGGCAGCTCCCAGCCCCACGACCCGGCCCACCCCGACCACCTCTGGGGATTCGCCGTACGCCCGCTCCGGACAACGCCGCACCGCCCCTTCGCCCGCGTCGCCAAGCGGGCCATGGACGCGGCCCTGGCCGCCCTGGCGCTCCTCGCGGCGATGCCCGTGATGCTGGCGTGCGCCCTGGCGGTACGCCTCTCCGACGGCCCCGGCGTCATCTTCCGCCAGGAGCGCATCGGCCGCGGCGGCCGGCCCTTCACCCTGCTCAAGTTCCGCACGCTGCGCCCGGCGAACGAGCACGAGTCCGCCACCCGCTGGAGCGTGGCCCTGGACCGCCGCATGAGCGCCACGGGCAACCTCCTGCGACGCACGTCCCTCGACGAGCTTCCCCAGCTCTGGAACGTACTGCGCGGCGACATGAGCCTGGTCGGGCCCCGCCCCGAACGCCCGTACTTCGTCACGCAGTTCAGCGACACCTACCCCGGCTACCAGGCCCGCCACCGGATGCCCGTCGGCATCACAGGGCTGGCCCAGGTCAACGGGCTGCGCGGCGACACCTCGATCGAGGACCGCGCCCGCTTCGACAACCACTACATCGAGACCTGGTCGCTGTGGCAGGACGTGTGCATCCTCACGCGCACCGCCACTTCCCTGTTCCGGCTCGGAGGCAGCTGAGCATGACCGTCCTGACGACCACCGCGTTGCACGTCCGCGTACGGCCGCGCGACTGGTGGCCGCTGCTGCCCCTCATCGCGACCGTGCTGCTGCTCGCGGCCCCCGTCCAGGGGGAGTCCGCCACCCCCGCGGACCTGGCCTCCGGCGTCCTGGTCACCTTCGCCCTCGCCCGCGTACTCCACCAGCGCCACCGCCCACTCCGACCGGCCGCCGCACTGATCCTCGGCGCGCCGGCCCTCGCCGTCGCCATCGCGACGATCACGGCCTCCGACCCCACGGCGGGCCTCCCCGGATACGTCCGCTACCTCCAGGTCTTCGTCCTCGTCCCCACGGCGGTCGTGGTGCTGCTCCGCAACGCCCGCGACTTCAGAATCATCACGATCTCCCTGATCGCTCTCGCCCTCTTCCAGGGCGCCACAGGCGTCTACCAGTACGCCACCGGCACCGGGGCGTCATACATGGGCGAGGACATCCGGGCCGTCGGCACCTTCGGCCCCACCGACGTGATGGGCATGTCCACCGTCGTCGCGTACGGCGTCCTGGCCGCCACCGCCCTGGCCCTGCGCCCCCCAGAGGGCGCCCCCACCTGGCTCCGCCCCTGCGCCACCGCCACAGCGGCGGCCCTCCTCGTCCCCCTGGCCCTCTCCTTCAGCCGAGGGGCATGGATCGCCACGGCAATCGCCGCACTCGCCATCATCCTGCTCACCGGCCTGCGCCAGGCCCTCACCGCCCTGACCGCCCTCACCGCGATCGCGGTCGTCCTGGTCGGCGGCTTCGGCATCGGCTCCGAAATGATCTCCCAGCGCCTCACCAGCATCACCGAAGTGACCAAAGCCCCCGACCAGTCCGTCACCGACCGCTACACGATGTGGACGGCGGCGGAGAGCATGTGGCGCGAGGAGCCGGCCACCGGAGTCGGCCTCAAGGGCTTCCCCGCCCACCGCGACGGCCACGCGTCCATCGCCCTGTCCGCCGGCAGCGACACCGCAGGCGCGGGCCGCTCGTTCCAGAAGCAACCACTGCTCTCCCCCCACAACATGTACCTCCTGATCCTCAGCGAGCAGGGCCTGATCGGCCTCACCGCCTTCGCGACCGCCTGGTCGGCGATCATCCTCTGCGCGCTCCGCAAACTCCCCCGAACCACCAACAAGGACTGCGCCCTGACAGCCACCGGCCTCATGATCTGGCTGACGGTCGACTTCCTGTACGCCGACATCGGCGGCCCCTCCACGGTGCTGACCGGCGTAGTGCTGGGCCTGGCGGCCTGGTGGGCCCTGGCCGACAGGACGACCACCGGATGACCGACAACACCGCCTCACGCGTCCCGACCCCGAACCCCGCACCCCCGGCCTCGCGTCCGGAGGTGCCGGGAGGGGACGTGTCGGGGCGCTCCCCGCAGGGCGTCGAACACAACACCGCCGAACTATCCGACGCCCCGGACGTTCGGCGCCCGAGGAGACGCCCCGGCACGGCACCGACCCCGAAGCCCCGCGCCCCGCTTCCCCCCGAAGCCCCAACTCCCGCTCCGCCCAAGCTGGGCCGCTTCCTGGCCCGCGCCGCAGCCGTCACCGCGGGCCTCACCGCGGCCGGCGCCCTGCTGGGCCTGGTCCGTGACCAGACCATCGCCCACCTCTTCGGCGCGAGCGCCGAGAGCGACGCGTTCCTGATCGCCTGGACCGTGCCCGAAATGGCGTCCACGCTGCTCATCGAGGACGCGATGGCCCTGCTGCTGGTCCCCGCGTTCAGCCACGCCCTGGCCGCCCGCGCGGCCCACAAGCAGGACGACGCCGTCCGCACCCTGGTCCGCGCCACCCTGCCCCGCCTCTTCACCGTCCTGACCACCGTGGCGGCGGCCCTGATCATCGGCGCCCCCTGGGTCGTACGCATCCTCGCCCCCGGCTTCAGCAACCCCCAACTGGCCGTCGACTGCACCCGCCTGACCGCCGTCACGGTCCTCACCTTCGGCATCGCGGGCTACTTCAGCGCCGCCCTGCGCGCGCACCGCAAGTTCCTCCTGCCGGCCGGCGTCTACGTCGCGTACAACCTCGGCATCATCGTCACGATGCTCACCCTGCACTCCCTGTGGGGCGTACGCGCGGCCGCCGCCGGAGTGGCCGTGGGCAGCCTCCTCATGGCCCTGACGCAACTACCCACGTTCCTGCGCCTGACCAGCACAACCCGTACTCCAACCCCCACCCCAACCCCCACCAACCTCCGCACCCACCCCCGCGCCCCCCACCTCCCCCGGAGAACCCCCACCGCCCCCCTGCTAGGCGCAGCCGTCCTCGCCCCGGTCGTCCTCTTCGCGGTCAGCCGCCAGTCCCAGGTCCTGGTGGAACGCTTCCTCGCGTCGTCCCTCCCCGCAGGCGCCATCTCCCATCTGAACTACGCGCAGAAGGTCGCGCAGATGCCGATGGTGCTGTCCCTGATGATCTGCACGGTCACGTATCCCCTGGTCGCCCGCGCCATGGCCGAAGGGGACAAGGAGGGAGCGAGGCGCAGGGTGGAACGCGATCTGGGACTGGCCGGCCTGGTCGTCCTGCTGGGCACCGCCGCCGTCCTCGGATACGCCCCGCAGATCATCGAAGCCCTCTTCGAGCGCGGCGCGTTCGACGCCCAGGACACCGCCACCACCGCCACCGTCATGCGCGTCTACGCCGCCGGCCTCCTCGGCCACTGCCTGGTCGGCGCCCTGAGCCGGCCGTTCTTCTCCACCGGTCGGCCCACCTGGTACCCGGTCGCAGCCATGGGCACAGGCCTGCTGGTGACCACGGCCGCCGGCGCCGCCCTGGTCGTCCCCTTCGGTGTCCACGGCATCGCCGCCGCCAACGCCATCGGCGTCAGCACGGCGGCGCTGCTGCTCCTGTGCGGCCTCGGCTCACGGGTGGTCTCCATCCAGGTCCGGGCCGTCAGCGCGACCCTCGCCCGGCTGGCCGCCGCCGCCGCGGCCGCCGCCGCCGCCGGATGGACGGCGGGCCCGGCGATCGCCGACCCCTTCCTGAGCCTGGCCGTCGGCTGCGCTCTCGTTCCCACCACATTCGTCCTCACCGGACTCGCAGTAAGAGCTCCTGAAGTCGTTCACCTGCTGGCTCTCACCCGACAGAGGTTCAAACATGGCCGCTGACACGGCGACCCGCAACGCCGAACGCCCCGCCCCCCGACCCGCATCCCACTGCGCCCACCCCTCCCACGACAACCGGCCGTCCCAGCCGTGGATCCTGATGTACCACGCGGTGGGGGACCCGACCGACGACCCGTACGGCATCACCGTCGCCCGCGACCGCCTCGACCACCAGCTGGGCTGGCTGCGCCGCCGAAGACTCACCGGGGTCGACGTCGGCACCCTGATGCGCGCGCACGCGGACGGCCGCTCCCACGGCCTGGTCGGGCTGACCTTCGACGACGGGTACACCGACTTCCTGCACGAGGCGCTGCCGGTGCTCCAGCGGCACGCGTGCACCGCCACGGTCTTCGTCCTGCCCGGCCGGCTCGGCGGCTCCAACGAATGGGACCCGCTCGGCCCGCGCAGGCCGCTGATGACGGAGGCGGACCTGCGGGCGGTGGCCCGCGCGGGCATGCAGATCGGCTCGCACGGCATGTACCACCAGAGCCTGACGACCATGTCGGACGCGATGCTGCGGCAGGAGACCCACCGCAGCCGCCGCCTGATCCGGGACATCACCGGCACCGCCCCGGAAGGCTTCTGTTACCCGTACGGTCTCGTCGACCGGCGCGCCACCGACGCCGTGCGCGACGCGGGCTACACGTACGGCTTCGCGATCGATCCGGGCCCGCTCCTCGGGCAGTACGCCCTGCCCCGCACGCACATCAGCCACGCCGACCGTGACGTCCGCCTGTGGGCGAAGCACCGGCGGTTCCGCTCTGCCTGCCGGTCGGCGGCCCACGCGTCCGGCGCCCGCCGATGAGGGCGCTGCACATCATCACCGGCCTCGGGACCGGCGGGGCCGAGCAGCAACTGCGGTTGCTGCTCGGCCACCTGCCGGTGCGGTGCGACGTTGTGACGCTGACCAACCCGGGCGCGGTCGCCGACGGCCTGCGCGCGGACGGCGTACGCGTCACCCACCTGGGGATGAAGGGGAACCGGGATCTGGCCGCGCTGCCGGCCCTGACCCGCCTCATCCGGCGCGGGAAGTACGACCTCGTCCACACGCACCTCTACCGCGCCTGCGTGTACGGGCGGATCGCCGCACGGCTGGCCGGGGTACGGGCCACCGTCGCGACGGAGCACTCGCTCGGGAAGGCCGAGATCGAGGGCCGCCCGCTGACCCGGGGCGCCAGGGCGCTGTACCTGGGCACCGAACGGCTCGGCTCCGCGACCGTGGCGGTGTCGGCCACAGTCGCGGAGCGGCTGCGCGACTGGGGTGTCCCCGCCGCGCGCATCCACGTCGTACCGAACGGCATCGACGCGGGCCGCTTCCGCTTCGATCACGACGCCCGGCTCGCGGCGCGCGCCCGCCTCGGGGTGCCCGAGGACGCCTTCGTGGCCGGGGGAGTGGGCCGGCTCGTCCCCGGCAAGCGCTTCGACGTGCTGGTGCGCGCGGTAGCGGCGCTGCCCGACGTGTGGCTCCTGCTGGCGGGCGACGGGCCCGAGGCGCAACGCCTGCGCACCCTCGCGGCCCGCCTCGGAGCCGCCCACCGCATCCGCTTCCTCGGCGAGTGCACGAGCGCGGGCGTCCCGGACGGCCCGCCGGCGATCCCAGCGCTGCTCAGCGCCATGGACGTGTTCGTCTCGACGTCCCGCGACGAGGCGTTCGGGCTGGCGGTCGTCGAGGCGCTGGCCGCCGGGCTGCCCGTACTGCACACCGGGTGTCCCGCCGTCGACGACCTGCCGGCGGGCCTCGCACCGGGCGCCACCCGGGTCAGCGGCGACGCCGCCGAACTCGCCACGCACGTGCGCCTCCGGCAGGAACAGCACCGGCCGCCGGGCCCCGACGCCGCAGCAAACCGCCGCGTCCCACCCCCGGCCGTCGCCCACTACGACATCGCCCGCAGCAGCGACCGCCTCATGGACGTCTACGCCGGGGCCCTCGCCACCCTTCCCGCACCCCCGATCAAGAGAGCACGCCGATGACCGAGCCGACAGCGCCGACCGAGCCGAACAAGCCGACCGAGCCGAGCAAGCCGAACAAGCGGAGGCCGCCGAGCAAGCTGAACAAGCCACCCGAGCAGAAGCTCGAGCAGAAGCCCGGTCAGAAGCCCGAGTCCCCCGAGTCGCCCGAGGAGAAGCCCGCCGCCCCCGGACGGATCAGCCGGCTTCGCGTGAGGTTCCCGAAAAGGCTCCTCGTGAATTTCCTCGTGCATCACCCTCTGCGGCTCCTCGCGAAGTTCCGGGCGAAGCGCCGCCCGCTCCCCGCCTGGTGGCCCCTGCCCCTGTGCGCGCTCCTCGGCACGGCCTGCGGGCTGTCGTACGGCGCCCTCACCACGCCCCAGTACGCGGCCACCAGTTACGTCGTCGCCACCCCCACCAAGGGCACCGAGCCCACCGCGGCGCTCGGCTACGCTCAGGCCTACGGCCGCCTCACCACCACCGACTCCACCCTCGCGTACGCGCGCGTGGCGGCGGGCATCGCGCCGGCGCGGCTGCGTGAGCGGGTGCAGGCCGAGACGTCACCGGACTCGCCGATGATCGCGATCACCGGCACCGCCACCCGGCCCGCCGAGGCCGCGGACATCGCCAACGCCGTCGCCGACGCCGTCTTCGTCAGCAGCAACAGCGTCTCGAAGAACACCGGCGTCAAGCTGCTCGTCTTCTCACAGGCCATCCCGCCGACCGAGCCCGCTTCCCCGTCCGTCCCGATCAGCGCGGCCGTGGGCCTGTCCACGGGCTGCCTGATCGGCGGCCTGGTCCTGCTCGTACGCCCGAGGCGCACCCGGACGGCCGGCTCCGCCACCGTTCCGGGGCCCGCGGCCGCACCCGCGTCGGCGTCCGCCGCCGCGTCCGTCAACGCCGAGCGGGAGCTGGTGTGATGGGCACGAAGGCCACAGATCAGCGGGGCATCGTCGTCACCCTGTGCCGCGACCCCCATCGGTTCGCCGCGCTGCGCGGCGCATGGGACGCGCTGCACCGCCGCTGCGCCGCGTCCACACCGTTCCAGAGCCACGCCTGGCTGCACTCCTGGTGGCTCTCCTACGGTACGGCCGGCCGGCTCCGCGTCGTCCTGGTCCGCCGCCACGGCCGGCTGATCGGCGCGGCGCCACTGATGCTCGTACACCGCCCGATGCCGCTGCTCGTCCCCATGGGGGGCGCGATCTCCGACTTCTTCGACGTCCTCGTCGACGACGACGACCGCGCCAGTGCGATCGCGGCGCTGGAGCGCGGACTCGACCGGGCCGCACGCCAGACCGTCGTAGACCTGCGGGAGGTACGGCCGGGCGCCGCCGCCGAGGAGTTGTACGAGAACTGGACCGGCACCCGGCGCCGCCTCACCGACTCCGTCTGCATGGAGCTGCCCGCCGAACCGATGGACGCCCTCGTCGGGCGGATGCAGAGCAGCAGGGCCCAGCGCGTCCGCGCCAAGCTTCGCAAGATCGACGCGCTGAACATCGAGGGCCGTGTGGTGCGCGAGCACGAGCTGCCGGGCGCTGTAGGCCGGTTGCTGCACCTGCACGAACTCCAGTGGCGCGGCCGTGGCGTCACGGTCGAGCACCTGCGGCCGCGCTTCGCCGAGCACCTGGTGCGGGCGACCCGGCGGATGCTGCGCGACGGCGACGCGGCGGTCACCGAGTTCCGGCTGGACGAGAAGGTGGTGGCCGTGAGCATGACCCTGCAGTCCGGCCTCCTGTCCGGCGGCTACCTGTACGGGGCCGATCCGGGGCTGCGGGAGAAGAAGGTGGACGTGGCGACGATGCTGCTGCGCCAGGAGGCGGAGCTGGCCGCGGCTTCGGGCCGCGGTGTGCTGAGCCTGCTGCGCGGGGCGGAGCCGTACAAGAACCACTGGCGGCCCGAGACCGTCACCAACCAGCGGTTGCTGCTGGCCCGGTCCGGCATGGAGCCCCTGCTGCGCTTGCGCGAGTCGCAGGTGACCATGCGGGACCGGGCCGCCGAGACCGTGAGCACACGGTTCCCCGCCGCGCGTGACTGGCGGGACCGGCTGAACAGCTGGCGGGCGGACGGTGTGGTCAGGGCGACGGCCAGTCCTTCGACGGCCGGAGCTTCACGCACAACTTGAAGTCCGACATCCACTGGTTGAGCCACTCGCCCAGTTCCATGGGGACGCACCACCGGCTGTTGTCGGGCGGAGTGGGCTTGGTGGGCGGGGTCGGGGTCGGGGGCACCGGCGGGGTCGTGGGCGTCGGCTTCGGCGCCTGCGCCCCGTACAGCTTCGACCGGAAGACCCGCGACGACCGGGGGTTGTCGTCGCACTGCCACACACCGTGCGGGCAGTAGTCGGTGATGGTCTGGTAGAGCGGCCTGTGCTGGTCCATCCAGTCGAGCATGCGGCGCATGTACTCGGGGTTGTCGCCGTTGCGGAACAGCCCCCACTCCGGATACGAGATCGCCTTGTTGTGCTCGGCAGCGAAGTCGACCTGTTTCTGGAGCCCGTACGGATCCGACACGTGCTCGTCGAAGGTCTGGCCGGGCGGCTGGTCGTAGGAGTCCATGCCGATGATGTCCACGACATCGTCCCCGGGGTAGCACTCGGTCCACGGCACCGCGTCCCGGCCGCGGTTCGGCGCGAAGTCGAAGCGGAACTTCTGGCCCGGCACGGACCGCATGGTCGTGACGATCCGCTTCCAGTACGTTTTCCAGGCCGCCGGGTCGGGCCCGCAGCGATGCGTGTACGTCGTGCCGTTCATCTCCCAGCCGAGGACGATCACCGTGTCCGGCACGCCCAGGTCGACGAGGCGGGTGGCCAGCTTCTGGAAGTGCTGGTCGAAGCGGCCCGCCGCCCCGGCCCGCAGCAGGCCGCGGACCTCGCCGTCGGACAGGCGGCTCTCGTTGCGCTCCAGCATCGGCACGTTGAGCACGAACATCCGGTTGTCCGCGCCGCGCCGCCAGTCGGCCCAGCTGCGCAGGAACCCGGGGCGGCCCTCGATGTTCACCCAGAGGTCTCCTGGCAGGTAGGTGTGACCGACGGTCAGTTCCGCGCCACCCAGCCACTTGGACAGGGCGGCCATCCGCCGCACGCCCGCCGGACCGTAATGGAGGTACGCGCCGACGCCGCCCTGCGGGGCCTGGGTGGCGGTGGCGGCGGGAAGCGGCACGGGCCGGGTCGCCGGCCGCTGCGTACTGCCGGCCGACGGCGACGCGGACGGTCTGGGCGACGCGGACGGAGTCGGATCAGAGGCCTCGCCGGGCACGGCGGTGGCCGCCGCACCCTGCCCGAGAAAACCACCGGCGACCACGAGGCTTATGGCAACCGTCCCGATGCAGGTGCCGGTGAGACGGCGCCGTCCGGACATGACTCCTCCTGAGGTCGATCGTTCATTCCGACACGACCGACACTAGGCAGAAAGTCCTATTAATGAGATCTCTGAATGCTCGTCAGTAGGCCATTGGCGATACGGGCCGCCTCCAACTCGGCCTTTCGGGTGAAAGAAGCCCGATTCCGTCAGGCTTCTGGCCAGGCTTCTGGTCAAGCTTCAGGACATGCCAAAGGTGAAGGGCAGCGTCCGGACGCGGTTGTCGAAGTTCGAGTCGACCAGCTCGGGAAGGCCGGTCGCGCGCAGCCCCCGTGGCCTGGTGAGCAGTTCGTGGAAAAGGACCTTCATCTCCTGCCGGGCCAGATGTGCCCCCAGGCAGTAGTGGGGCCCGCCTCCGCCGTACCCGAGATGCGGATTGGGATCGCGGGTGATGTCGAAGACGTCGGGGTCCGTGAACACCGCTTCGTCGCGATTGGCCGAGGCGTAGAAGAGCACCACCTTCTCGCCGGGCCGGAACTCGCGCCCGCCCAGCACGCATTCGGCCGCGACCGTACGGCGGAACTGGATGATCGGCGTCGAGTGGCGGACGATCTCGTCCACCGCTCCGTCGGCGTACCGCTCGAAGTCGGACTCCAGCAGTGCCCGCTGCTCCGGGTGTTCGGTCAGCAGCGTCAGCCCGTGGGAGATGGCGTTGCGCGTCGTCTCCACTCCCGCGACCAGCAGCAGCGAGAAGAACGCGCCGAGCTGGCGGGAGGAGAGTGCCTGGCCGTCGATGTCCGCGCGGACGAGCGCCGAGACGAGGTCGTCGGTGGGGTTGCGACGGCGGTCACGGGCGAGCTTCGCCATGACGAGCTGCATATGGGCCAGCGCCCGCAGTCCGCGCCCCGGCACCCTCAGCCGCGCGCGTACGCCGCGTTTGACGCCCACGTTCTCCGAGGCGTGGTTGACGCGGTCGGCGATCTCCGGGCGGTAACGCTCCGGGATACCCATCAGATTGCAGATGACCTCGAACGGCATGCGCGAAGCGACCGACGGCACGAAGTCGCCGGGCCGTTCGGTGATCATCTCGTCGACCACGCGCCGGGCGACGGCGCGGATGTCCTCCTCCGCTGCGGCGAGCAGGCGCGGGGTGAAGGCGCGCGAGACGATGCGGCGCATCGTGGCGTGCTCGGGGCCGTCCATGTTGACCATGGAGTTCCCGAAGACGGCCTTGGCCCAGGCGGCCGGTTCCGGGGTGGTGACGCCGGGGGCGCTCGCGAACTGACGCGGCTGCCGGCTGGCCTCCAGTACGTCGGCGTGTTTGACGAGCGCGTAGAAGCCCTGCGGGGTGCGGTCCGTGAAGTGGACGGGAGCGTCGAGCCCGCGCAGCAGGGCGAAGGCCTTCAGTCTTTCGGCACGCGGCAGTTGCCAGAAGGCCGGATCGGCGAGATCGGCGTTCTGCGCCCGCAGGGTGGGCCTGGTGTGCTGGGTGGGCCGGGTCTGCTGGGTGGGCCGGGTGTGCGGTGCAGGGGTCCGCGTCGGGTTCGTCATACCCCCATCTTTGTGTACTTCCTCGATATTTCCTTTCATATCCGTTCATCTCAGTTCTGCCGCCTTTGGCGCAGACAGGGGAACTTTGCAGAACTCTGCGCCAACGCCCGCCACGAGAACTATTTCGCCGCAGCCTCGTTGTGCCCAGCGAAGCAAGTGCACACGGCAACAGCGGGCCGAGGTGAGAGGCATACGGCATGGGCCTGATCAGACGAAGGAACACCGCGACCGGACACCTCCTGGATGGCTTCCTCACCCGTCGCGTCGCGTTGCGGGCCGCGTTCACCGCGGGCGTGATCGCGGGCACCGCGGCGGCGCTCGCACCGATCCTGGGCAAGCGGCCGGACACCGCACCCGCGACGCCGGGCCGGGAGCCCGCCCGGGGCGCGGCGACAGAGAGGTTCGCCGAGACGTACCGCGGCCGGCACATCCAGGGGGCCGCGAACGGCCGGATGCCGGTGGCTGCCCGCCACCGGCACAGGCGTTACGGCGGGGCGATGTCCGTCGCGACGGCGGTGAACGCCGAGGTGCGTATCGACGGCAGACCGCTGCACGTCATGCGGCGCGCCGACGGCACCTATCTGAGCCTGGTCAACCATTACGAGTCGTTCCCGACACTGCTCGCCGTGGCACGTGCGGCGGTCGACGAGCTGGGCGACGCCCAGCTGTCGGCGTCCCCCTCGCACAGCCTCTGAACCGGGAGGAACCTCGGCGGTGCACATCCGAAAGAATCAGCGCAATCTCACCCGTACGGAGAAGAAGCGCCTGGTGAGCGCGATCCTGGAGCTCAAACGCTCCGGCAGGTACGACGAGTTCGTCACCGTGCACGCCGAGTACTTCGTCTCCGACGGCGACAGCGGGCCACGGGTCAGCCACATGACGCCGTCGTTCTTCCCCTGGCACCGCAAGTATCTCCTGGAATTCGAGCGCGCCCTTCAGGCCGTGGACGCCGGGGTGTCCGTCCCGTACTGGGACTGGACGAAGGACAACAGCCCGGCCGCGTCCCTGTGGGCGGAGGACTTCCTCGGAGGCAACGGGCGGGCCCGCGACCGTCAGGTGATGACGGGCCCCTTCGCCTGGTCGACCGGCAACTGGAGCCTCCGGGAAAGTGTCACCACCGGGGGGTTCCTCGCCCGTAACCTCGGGCGTCCGTCCGCCCCGATCTCACTGCCCACGGCACGCGACGTGGCGCATGCGCTGGGCGACCCGGTCTACGACGCGGCCCCCTGGGACGGGACGGCGGCCACGGGCTTCCGCAACAAGAGCGAGGGCTGGGGCGTCCAGGGCGGCGAGCGGTGGGGCAACCACAACCGGGTCCACCGGTGGATCGGCGGGACGATGTTGGGCGGAACCTCGCCCAACGACCCGGTGTTCTGGCTCCACCACGCATTCATGGACCTGCTCTGGGACCGCTGGCAGCAGGCCCACCCCAGGTCCGGCTACCTGCCGGGCCGCCGGCTGCGCGCGTCCGATCCGCAGCGAGGGCGGGTCTACAGCGTCCACGAGCCGATGCCCCCGTGGAATGTGCCCCCGGCGAAGCTCCTCGGACACCAGAACCTTTACCGGTACGACTAATCAGGAGTGACAGATGCCCCGCCCACACCTGTCTGGCGGGGCATCGCGTTTTTCATCGGCCGACGGACCCGAAAGCACCCGACGACCGAATCGGAACAGCTAGATCAGGATTCTTCGAGGGAGTACGCCCGATGACGCCATGGCCCCCGTCGGCCGGAGACAACCCGGCGTCCAGGAGGGCGTAGAACTCGCCCAGGAGGTGACGTACACGGCGGCCGGGCGGGTTCCTGGCATAGTCACGTACTTGCTGTTTGGTGACTGAGAGCGCTCACGGGCGCGTGCGCCACGTGTGGCATGGACAGACATTCAGGTATGGAACCGGTGGGAGCGTCATGGTCACCGAGATCGTCTCGGCCTTCACACTGACTATGCGTCAAAAATCGTTCAGGCGACTGCGGGGTGCTGGCGGGGTGGGCGCAGCCGCCGGCGTGGAAAGGGCGTCGGCGGCTCCCTCGATGCCGACGTCAACTTGGACGCTGCGGAACTGGTCGAGGGTCTCGAGTTCCTGCTTCGTGAAGCCGTCTTCGCTCAAACGGACCCCCAGCGCGAGCAGTTGCATGGTCTGCTGGATGCGAACGGCATCCTGCGCGGCGTCACGATGGAGAGCTCGGTAGGCCTTGGCGGTGCGACCGCGCCAGCCGACCTCGATGCTGTCGACAACCTCGTCCATGCGTTTGACCTGTTTGCCAAGATACTCCTGCATGTCATCCAGATCGTCCGCGAGTTTCTTCAACTCCGATGACGTGTATCAGCACCATGCCGGACGAAGACCGGATCACCGTCGATTTCGCCACCCTGCAGCGCCTTTCGGGGGATCTGGAGGCCATCCTCCGTACCCTCAACGAGAAGCTGGACACGCTGTACGAGCGGGCCACCAAAGCCGTACTGAGCTGGGACGGCGAGGCCCGTGAGGCTTTCATCGACGAGCTGGACAAGTGGGGGCGCTCCGCCGACGACCTCAAAGCCACCCAGGCCTGGCTTCACGAGGTCGTGGTCAAGGGGCACCTCAATTACGCCGCGGCCAACAGGTCCGTACTCGAAGGCTGGGGAGGCGGCGCCTGATGGCCGGCCCTCCCGCACCCGCTCAGTCGCTGGGCGGTAACGGCACCATCGACGTCAAGCCGAGTGACCTCTGGTCGGTCTCCGGCCGGGTCGCCGTGCAACAGGAGTTCCTGGTACGCGGTGCCAACAAGCTTCTGGAGGAGCTGGGTAAGTACCCCGACGCAGGGGGCGCCGGCACCGAGGCCCAGAAGTTCGCCCAGGCGTACAGGAAGATCGGCAATCGCTGGCTGGAGGTCTGGGGCCGGTCCGTGCTCAGCGTTGGCGGTGTAGCGGTCGGGTTCACCGAGACGGCCAACGCCTACACCAGGGCTGACGTGTCGGCCCACCCCAAGCCGGGGAAGACGGCCGAGCAGCGCCCGCGGCCCGCGGTCATCGACAGGCCCCCGAACTTCGGCTCGATACCCGATATCAAGTGGGGCGACGACGACGGGGGCGACGATTTCCTGCGCGGCCTGATGGAGGGCATCCCCGAAATCGTCCGGGACGTCCTCCAGCCGTTGTGTAAGAACGTGTTCCGGGTCGGAAGGGTGGCGGACGTCCACCCCTTCCCGCAGCAGCACTACCTCAACTCCCTGTGCCACAGCTGGATGAACGTCTCCATTGTGGCCGCGATGGGGGCGGTCGTTCCACGGCTACCAGTGGGGTCAGACGGTCGGCGCCGGCCAGGGCCAGCCGCGGGTTCCCTCGGGCAGCGAGCCGGTGATGGCCGTGCTGAAGGACACGGCCGACGACATTGCCACCATCCTTCGCGAGTACGCGGAGGCCGCCGTCGACCTGAACCGCGACGTCGAGGACGAGCTCCACCGCGCCATGTGGAAGGCCGCCAAGGAGATCATCGAAGACCTCGCCAAACCCAAGGACCCCAAGAGCGTCCTCGGCGCCGTCACGTCCGTGATCGGCAAGGGTGCGGGCCTGATCCTGTCGTTCGACGTCAAGACGGTGCTGAACATCGACACGGGCAGGCTGAACGGGATCGTCGACAAGTACACCGGCATCTTGGGAGGCCTGACCACCCGTATGGAGGCGCTGAAGGAGCCGCTGGACGAGGCGCACCTGAGCGCCCCCAAGTTCGAGGCCGGCGTCGCGCGCGCTCACGGCTTCGGCACGCGGGCCCTGGAGGAGTCAGGGGCTCGCAGGTCTGGCTGAAGGTCGACTCGAACGGCACGTACGACCTGAACCTCGCCGCGAACGAGTACATGGCGAACGGCCACACGCTGGACAAGCACGTCGGCAAGACGGACGAGCAGCTCGCGCAGCGCCTGCGCGACCAGCAGTCGGGCGGCCCGACCCAGACCTGGCCGTACGGCAAGCCGTTGCCCAACAGCTCCTCGGCCTGCTACCAGCGGGCGGAGGAACTGACCGAGTACACCCTCAACAAGAACAAGGCCGCCATCGAGGCATGGATCAAGGGCCCGCCACCGCCGGAGGAGGGGAAGGTCGAGAAGTTCCAGTCGACCGCGCCGAACGGCGAAACCTCCGGCCGCAGTGTGAGCAAGCAGCCCGTGGACCCGAACGACCCAATGTCCGGGTACAAACAGGGGGGGGGCCTGACGCCAAGGCGTACTCCGTGAACGGCATCGAGGCACGCCTCAAATACGACAGCAGCCGCAACCCGCCGTTCACGGTCATGACGTCGATGCCCTACAGGCCCCAGAACACGCAGACCCTCTAAAGCCCCGAGAAAGGCCCGCATCATATGCCGTCCGTCGACCAGTCGTCCTGGGACGCCGCGGTACGTCACCTGTACGAGGACGCGTACGCGTACATCGCCACCGGACCGCGCCGCCACGAGGACTGGACGCTCGACGTCCTCGCCGTGATGGCCCGGCTCCCGGACCCGCGGGGCTGGGCCCACGTCGACGACGCGGCTGAGGATCCGGAGCGCGCGGGGTTCCCCACGTACCCCTTCGCCGTCCACCCCCCGGAGTACGTCGCGCCGCGCCTCCAGAGAATCGACCGGGACAGCGCCGAGAACCTGCTCCTCGCCCTCACCGAGGAGGGTTGCACGCTGTCCAACCTCCAGTACTTCGCCGAATCCCCGGACGAATTGCGGACGATGGCGCGCACGATCCTCGCGCGTTACGGGGACGAGGCCACCTATCACACCAACGTCTACAAGCCCGACACCGCGCGCGGCACCCTGGACTTCACGACGTCGAGCCGGTCGTACAACCCGCTGAGCGTCTACACGGAGGACAGCGGCCTCGCTATCGTCACGGACACCGAGGTCGGCCTGTTCTGGAACTTCGCCGACTACTGATCCGGCCGCCGACCCGTACGAGCGCAGCTTCTGACCAGGTGATTTGAGAGGATGCCCGCGTGCTGACCCGTTCCGCTTCCTATCCCGACCGGGAGACCGCCCAGTGGGCCACCCAGCAGGTGGTGACCGCCAACGAGCAGGTCATCCATCGCTGGCTCGCCCAGGGCACCCGGGCCCGCCTCACGATCGAGGCTGCCTGGCCGTCCCGCGAGGAGCCCGTGGGCCGGGTCCAGCTGGAAGCCGAGCTGTTGGCGGGCCGCGGGCCCGCCGATGTCCGCGCGGCGCGTGTGGTGCTGCGCCGCGAGCCGGGGAGCCCGCACGGGTTCGTCGTCCGCACGACTGTTCCGTTCTACCTGTAGGGGCCGCACGCACATGTCCATGAAGCCCCTCGAACACGACCGCCGGTACGGCGAGCTGGACCAGGTGATGCGCGGGTACCTGGGGCAGCCGGCCGACGACACCCCCAAGCGGCGCAGCCACGCGCTGGACGCGTACCTCCGGCACACCTGGCACACCCGACCCTCGGCCATCGCGGAGGCGGAGCGCCAGCTGCGGGAGTACAGCCGCAACCCGCCGGGCCGCATCCGGCAAGGCCTGGGCGAGTTCTACGCGATCCCGGACACCGGGATTCCCGAGTCGGAGGTCGGCGACTGGCTGATGGTGCTGGCCGACCACCTGAAGAAGAGCATCGAGGAAGGCGACGTTCCGAAACCGTCGTCCCCGAAGACTCACTGGGAGTGGCATATGCGCTTCCCGGAAACCGCGCAACTGCTCGGTGGCTGGTTCTCGCAGGACATCGTCGACGAGTTCCCCGACCACGACGCCGCCGTCGCCGACTACGCTGCCACCACCGACCCCCAACTGGTCGCACGCCTCGTGGGCGAACTCCACGAGCTGCTCGCCCTCCCCCTGGACGAGGGCGACTACGCCCTGGCTGCCGCCGAACTCGGCATGGAGGTCGGCCCGCCCGAGCCGTTCTCCCACGGCGCCTGGTTCCAGTCGCTGGCGACGACGCTGCCCAGCATCTGATCAGGCCTTGAGACCGCCATCCACTCGTGCACGAAGTCACAGGTCAGCGACCTGGGACTCCCCCGTCGTCCAGATCGACCAGGGTCGGCGGACGTAACGCCGGAGTCTCGGCAGCCCAGTCTCCAGGTGTCCACGATCAAGGGGAAGCCCCACTACCCCCGCTTCACCTGGGACGCTGTAGTTGTCCCGGTAGATGCTGACGATCAGGGGCGCCAGTTCCGCGTCCCGCAGGGCACGGGCCGAGAGCGGGCGCTTCTTGTACGCGTAGGGACGTCGGCCCGGGAGAGGGCGGTGGCGAGGGCGTCGCGGGCGTCCATGGCCTCCTGGATCTTGGCGTCCCCGGCCCGTCCGGCCCGTCCGGCCTGTCCGGCCGGGGCGGCGGGAGCGGTGGCCGTACGGGCGGAGGTGTGCCGCGGTGTCCTGCGGGGGAGGGGCGGCTTGGGTGTCATGGCGTCTTCCTTCGGTTGTTCTTGGGCGGATTCGCCCTCTTGGTCGCGCGGCCTGAATTACCGTGCGTGAGAGGGTCGTTACGGAAATGGCCTGGCCGGGGGGCGCGGCACACCAAGGGTGGGTGGTGCTTCCCAGGCGGGTGACGGATGTTCCACACGTTCCACGGAGGGCGCGATGCCGACGAGGCGAGTGGTCACGGGCCGCAGCAGGGAAGCACGCGCGCGGTTCGCGGAGGAGCTGCGGCTCCTGCGCACCGGGCGGGGCGAGAGTCTGCGGCAGGTCGGTGAACGGCTGGGCTGGGACTGGTCGTTGTTCGGCAAGATGGAGAAGGGCGAGACGCTGGGCGGGCCGGAGGTGGTCCAGGCGCTGGACCACCACTACGGGACGCCGGGGCTGCTGTTGGCCTTGTGGGAGCTGGCGGTGAGCGACCAGACGCAGTTCCGGGAGCGGTACCGGCGGTATATGGCGCTGGAGGCGGAGGCGACGAGCCTGTGGCACTTCGCGGTGGGTGTACTGCCTGGGGTGTTGCAGACGGAGGCGTATGCGCGGGAAGTGCTTGCGGCTGGGCGCCTCAAGGGCGAGGAGATTGACGAGCAGGTGAAAGCTTGGCTCACGCGGCGCGATCTGCTTGAAGGCGAGAGCGCACCCCATTTCCGCTCGATCCTTTCGGAGACGGTGCTGTGTACGCCGCTTCGGGAGGCGGCTGCGTGGCGGGAGCAGTTGAAGCATCTGCTCGAGATGGCCGGCAGGCCGAAGGTCGTCGTGCAGGTGTTGCCGCACTGTGCTGGTGCGCACAGCTTGTCGAGTACCGACGTGATGTTCCTGCGCGTCGCCGAGGGGCGTACGGTGGCGTACGTGGAGAGTGCAAGCCACGGCAGCCTGCTTGAGGCGTCTCGCCAGGTTGAGGAGCTTCAGCAAATGTACGATTCGGTGCGCGACTTGGCGCTGTCCCCAGGCGAGTCGCGTCAGCACATCCTGCGCTTGTTGGAGGAAGTCCCGTGCGATCCATCGACCTGAGCGTTGCCGTTTGGCGTAAGAGCAGTTACAGCAACTCCGATGGCGGCCAGTGCGTTGAGGTTTCTGACGGCTTCATCGACGTCGTCCCTGTCCGCGACAGCAAGAGCCCGAACGGTCCGGTGCTGACGTTCGCGGCAAGCGGTTGGACGTCGTTCGTGTCCGCTGTGAAGGACGGTGAGCTGCGCGCCTGAGGCGCCGGTTCACGAGACAGCTCCCGCTGACCAGCGACTGATCAACGGGGGCCGTCGGCGTCTTCGTGCGCGGACTTCTTCTTCTTGGCACCCTTCATGGCGGGGACCGGGCGCCAGGCGCGCAGGTTGTCGTCTTTGAGGCCGTGTTCGCCCTGGATCATCTGGCGGTCGCCCCGGAAGTACGCGGCGGGGGAGGAGCCGAAGTTCGCGTCGAACTCGTGGTGCCAATAGTCCAGCCAGGGCGGCCTGGAGTTCCAGCAGCCCCGCGAGGGACGGGGGCAGATATACGCGTCGAGCGCGTACCCCTGCTCGCGGTGGTCCCAGCCTGCCCAGCCGTACAGAACGGGGGTGGCGGCGTTGCTCTGTCCGTACGCTCCTATGGCACGTCAAGCCTGCCGCGCGCCCACCTCGATCCGAGTCCGGTGACTCCCGTCCGGCGCCGGACATGACTGCGGCCTCCCCGGGGGTGTTGGGGAGGCCGCAGTGGGTGGGGCCGGACTTAGCGGCCGTAGCCACCGTCGTGCTTGTCGCCGTGCTTGTCGCCGTGCTTGTCGTCGTGCTTGTCGTTCTTCTCGTAGTAGTGCTTGTTGTAGTGGTCGCTCGAGTCGTTCACGCAGGTGTTGCCGAACGCGGGGTTCAGGAACGCGATCACGTTCACGGTGTTGCCGCACACGTTGATCGGGACGTGAATCGGAACCTGAACCAGGTTGCCCGAGAGGACACCGGGCGAGTTGGCGGCGACGCCTTGCGCTTCGGCGTCAGCGATGGCCATGCCGGCGCCGCCGGCCAGGATGGCACCGGTGCCGACGAGGACGGCGGCTGCCTTCGCGATATGCGACATCATTTCTCCTTGCGAGATGAAGAGGTCGACCGCAGGGCTTGCGGCCTTCACGTTTCTTCAACGCGGGAACCGATGGGCGGTAACGGTCGAAAGCAAAAACGTCCTCCCATGCACCCACCGCTCACGCCATTGCAGCCGGGGTCGCAACCCACGAACGGCTCAATAGTGTGGATAACGCGGGTGAGCGCCGGGCGGCTCCCCTACCCCTTTTCCAAGTGCGCCGGCAGGTCGAAGAGCGGAAACCAGCGCTTGGTGTCCAGGAAGGAGGTGATCCCGCTGACCCGGCCGTCGACGATCTCGATGACCATGAGCGCCCACGGCTCGTACCCGTCGCCGGACGGGCTCGGGTGGTAGTGGGCGAACGCCGGCGTGCCGTTCGCCACGACGGGCAACAGCTTCGAGCCCCGGCAGACCTCGCCCACGCCGAGCATCCAGCCGACGATGTCGTCGTGCCCCTGGAGCCACAGGTCGTACGGCGGCATGGACAGCGTCGCGTCCTCGTGGAGCAGCGCCGTCAGGGCGGCCATGTCGTACCCCTCGAACGCGGCGACGTACCGCTCCAGGAGCTTCTGCTGCTCCTCGTCCAGCGGGTCGGCGGTGTCCGTCTCCAGCGAGCCGTGCTCGGCGATCGTCGCGCGGGCCCGCTGGAGCGCGCTGTTGACCGAGGCCACCGTCGTCTCCAGCAGCTCGGCGACCTCGCTCGCCTTCCAGGCCAGCACCTCGCGCAGGATCAGCACCGCCCGCTGCTTCGGCGGCAGGTGCTGGAGGGCGGCCACGAAAGCGAGCCGCACGCTCTCGCGCGCAACGGCCGTCTCCGCCGGGTCGGCGACCGACGGCAGCACCCGGCCGTCCGGCACCGGCTCCAGCCAGGTCACTTCGGGGCGGGAGTTGAGCGCCGCCTGCGCCACCGGCGTCGCGGCGGTCAGGTCCATGGGGCGGGCCCTGCGGTTGCCCGCGTTCAGCATGTCCAGGCACACGTTCGTCGCGATGCGGTAGAGCCACGAGCGTAGTGACGAGCGGCCCTCGAACTTCTCGAAGCTCCGCCAGGCCCTGACCATCGTGTCCTGCACGGCGTCGTCGGCCTCGAAGGCGGACCCCAGCATGCGGTAGCAGTAGCCGGTCAGCTCCGTCCGGTGCTGTTCCAGCCGGGAATCCAGGTTCTGCGTCGTCACGACATCACTCATCGGGTCCACCCCACTCGCCGCCGTTGGCACCAGCTCTTCGGAAGTTACCGGACCCCACTGACAATCGTGGCCGACCGGGGAGAAGCAGCGCCACCGCGCGCGCTCAGCCCCGCGCGGCGCTCCGCGTCCGCAGCGCCGTGAGCTGCCGCTGCTCCCCGCGGGCCACCCGGGTCCCGTACAGTGTGATCGACACGACGCCCAGCGTCGCGACGAGGCCCAGCAGGACCGTCCCGGACCAGCCGCCGGCGTGGAAGGCGACCGCGCCGAGGGTGCCGCCGGCGCTGCTGCCGAGGTAGTACGCCGACTGGTAGAGCGCCGAGGCCTGTGCCCGGCCTGTCTTCGCCGTACGGCTGACCGAGGAAGACGCCACGGCGTGCCCGGCGAAGAACCCGGCGGTGATCAGGACGAGGCCCCCGAGGACGCCGCCCAGCGAGTCCGCCAGCGACAGCAGCAGACCGGCCGCGGTCGTCGTCACCGCGAGGTACAGCGCGCCCCGGCGGCCCGTGCGGGCCACCAGCTTTCCGGCGGCCGCGGAGGAGACCGTACCGACCAGGTAGACCAGGAAGATCGATCCGACGACGCCCTGCGGCAGGCTGAACGGGGCCTCGACCAGGCGGTAGCCGATCACGGTGTAGACCGCGCCGAAGACCGTCATGAACAGGGCGCCGATCGCGTACAGCCGCAGCAGCAGCGGGTCGGCCAGGTGGCCGCGCACCGTGCGCCCAAGGGCCCGCGGGTCGAGCGAACCCGGCGTGAAGTGCCGTGCCTTCGGCAGCATCAGCCAGAACACGACCGCGCACACCGCCGCCAGCAGGCCGACCGCGGCGAGCGCCGCCCGCCAGCCCCACAGCTGGGCGGCCCAGCCGGTGACGATGCGGCCGCTCATCCCGCCGATGGAGTTGCCCGCGACGAACAGGCCGATCGCGGCGACCAGCGCCTTCGGCCGTACCTCCTCCGCGAGATACGCCATCGCGGAGGCCGGGATTCCGGCGAGTGCCGCACCCTGCACGGCGCGCAGCGCCACCAGCCACTCCAGCGACGGAGCGAACGGCACCAGCAGGCCCACCAGCACGGCGACGGCCAGCGACACGGTCATCATCCGGCTGCGGCCGAAGCGCTCGGAGAGGGCGCTGAGCGGCAGTACGAACAGGGCGAGCGCCCCGGTCGCAGCCGACACCGTCCAGCTGGCGGCGCTCGCGCTCGCACCGAAGTCGTGCGATACGAGGGGCAGCAGGGCCTGCGTGGAGTAGAGCAGGGCGAAGGTCGCGAGCCCGGCGACGAACAGCGCGGAACTTATCCGGCGGTAGCCGGGGGAGGAGGGGGCGAGACGGGTGTCGGCGTGGTCGGGGTCAACGGCGTCGGCGCCCACGTGGGTGGTGGACGCCTTGGTACTGGCGGAAGGCATGCGTCGAACGTAAGCAACACCGAGTCATGCGTCCAATGCACAAACTGCGGATAATCAATCCCATGGTGCATAACCCGAGCTCACGGCCCCGCCTGTCACCGAGCAGTTACGAAGAAGACATCCAGCAGGTACTGGCCCCGCGCCTCGCGCAGTTCGCGGCGGTCGCCCGCCACGAACACGTCACCCGCGCCGCCCACGAGTTGGGCGTCCCCCAGTCGACCCTCTCCCGCGCCATGGTCAGACTGGAGGAGGACCTCGGTGTCGCCCTCTTCGCCCGCAAGGGCCGCACCGTCGCCCTCACCCCCGCCGGCCGGACCTTCCTCACCACCGTCGAGCGCGCGCTGGCCGAGGTCGAACGAGCCGCCGACTCGGTACGGGCCGACGCCGACCCCGCCACCGGCAAGGTCGCTTTCGGCTTCCTGCACACCATGGGCTCCGAGACCGTGCCCGCCCTCATCCGCGCCTTCCGCGCCGACCATCCGCGGGTACGGTTCCAACTCGTTCAGAACTACGGCGAAGCCGGATCGAGCGGCTGCGCGCCGGCGACCTCGACCTCTGCCTGACCTCGCCGGTCCCCGACGCCCCCGACCTGGTGGCCCGCCGTCTCGACGAGCAGCGGCTGCGCCTGGTCGTCCCGGACGACCACCGCCTCGCCGACCGCAAGCGGGTGCGGCTCGCCGAGGCCGCCGACGAGACGTTCGTGACCTTGGAACCCGGCTACGGACTGCGGCGTATCACCGACGACCTGTGCGCCGAGGCGGGCTTCAGGCCGCGCATCGCCTTCGAGGGCGAGGAGGCGGAGACCCTGCGCGGGCTGGTCGCGGCGGGCCTCGGCGTGGCCCTGCTGCCGCCGCCCGCGGTGGCCAGGCCCGGGGTGCGGGAGCTGACGGTGACCGCGCCGCGCGCCGTACGCGAGATCGGCGTCGCCTGGCTGGACGGGCACCCGGACACCCCGCCGGTGGCGGCCTTCAAGCGCTTCCTGCTGTCCCGCAGGGGCCGGCTGCTGCCGGAGTGAGGTGGGTCAGTGAGGTGCGTCAGGGAGGCGGGTCGGGGACGCGGGTCAGCGAGGTGCGTCAGCGAGGTGGCTCAGGGGCTGATGGCGAGCACGATGTACGCCGCCATCAGCGCCAGGTGCACACCGCCCTGCAGGGGCGTCGCGCGGCCCGGCACGATCGTCAGCGTGCCGACCGCCACCGTGAGCGCCAGCAGCACCATGTGGCTCGCGCCCAGGCCCAGCAACAGCGGTCCGTCCATCCACACCGACGCCACGGCGACCGCCGGAATGGTCAGCCCGATGCTGGCCATGGCCGAGCCGAGCGCCAGGTTGAGGCTGGTCTGCACCCGGTCGCGGCGTGCCGCCCGTACCGCGGCGATCGACTCGGGGAGCAGCACGAGCAGCGCGATCACCACACCCACGACGGACGCGGGAAGGCCCGCCGCTTCGACGCCTGCCTCGATCGTCGGGGACACGCCCTTCGCCAGGCCGACCACCGCGACGAGCGAGACGCCGAGCAGCGCGAGGCTGGTCTGCGCCACCCGCCGGGACGGGGGGTCGGCGTGGTCCTCCGCGTCGATCACCCTGCCCTGGGTGTTCATCGGGAGGAAGTAGTCGCGGTGCCGCCAGGTCTGCGTCATCACGAAGAGGCCGTAGAGGAAGACCGCCGCGAACGCCGCGAAGACGAGCTGGGCAGGGCTGAACTCCGGGCCGGGAGCGCTGGTGGTGAACGTGGGCAGGGCGAGGCTCAGCCCGGCGAGTGTCGTGACGGTGGCGAACGCCGCGCCGGTGCCCTCCGCGTTGAACACGGCGACCTTGCGCTTGAGCGAGCCGACGAGCAGGGACGTGCCGACGATGCCGTTGCAGGTGATCATCACCGCGGCGAAGACGGTGTCCCTGGCCAGGGAGCTGCTGTTGTCGCCGCCGTCGGCCATGAGGGTGACGATCAGCGCCACCTCGATGATAGTCACGGCCACGGCGAGCACGAGCGACCCGAACGGCTCACCTACCCGGTGGGCCACCACCTCGGCGTGGTGTACGGCGGCCAGCACCGCGCCGGCGAGGAAACACGCGAGCAGCGCGACCACCGGCCCTGGCACGGACCTGCCCCAGGTGAACACGAGCAGGACGACGGCCAGCAGGGGCAGGACGGCGGACCAGCCCGCGGCGCCGGCGCGGACCAGACGGATCATGCCCCCGACCCTGGCAGAGGGGGGAGTGGGGCGCGCGTCGTGGGTGTGGAGCGCGCGTGCGTCGTGGGGTGGGCCGCGCGTCGTGGGTGTGGGGGGTGTGCGTCAGGGGTGCGCCGCGTTAGCGTCGGAGCCATGACTGCTTCTCACCCCGGCCCGGCCGCAGACCACCCCGACCGCTTCACGGTGGAGATCAAGCCGCGGGCGGCGGACGCGGAGGGCCATCCGGACCACGGTTCCACCCTGCGCAGGGCGGCGGTGGTCGCGACCGGGGGCACCGGAGCGTCCGGCTACCCCCTGTACGAGGGCGACGGCGTACGGGCGGACATCGATCCGGATACGGGGACCGTTGAGGCGATCACGCTGGACGGCGGTGAGCTGCCGTACGGCTGGGTCGCCGAGGTCGCGCGGGGCGCGTGAGCCGGGGCTCCGCCCCGGGACCCCGGCAGCCCCCGAAGGGCGTCCGGCGTCGCGGCTCGGGAGTGTTTTAGAAGTAGCGTCGTCCGCCCGGAGGGCGGGTCTCGCGTGGTCTGGTGCGTGCGGTCGCAACGCGCCGGGATGGTCTCGTAGCGGAGCTGCCCCTAGGGCATTTCGGCAACGCGGCGAGCGTGCTTGCCAGGCCGCGCGAGACAGACGGGACTTCTGAAACACGACCTACCGCTGGAGCGAGCGCCCGAAGCCGGAGGCCAGCGGCATGCGCAAGCCCAGCGGCGGCGGCGCCGCGAACGCGTCCGCGACCGGCCGCGCGTACCCCCGCCCGAACAGCGAACCCAGCACGAAGTCCGCCGCCAGCGCCAGCACCTCCGGCCGGTGCTGGCGCAGCGCGTGCCCGTCCGAGTGCACCTCGAAGCGGCACGTGTCCCGGTTGACCTTCTTCGCCCGCTCCGCCAGCCGGTACGACAGCTCCGGATCCGTACGCTCGTCATTCGTCCCGTGCACGATCAGCACGTGCCGCCCCACCAGCTGCTTCACCGGCTCCTGCGCCACCGCGACGTCGTCGTCCGGCAGCCACGGCGCCACCGCCAGCACGGAGTTGACGGCCGGATGGCCCGCCGCGTGCAGCGCCGCCCGCCCGCCCATGTCCACCCCCGCCAGGCACACCGGTACGTCGCCGTAGCGCCGTACGACCTCGTCCGCCGCCCACACCGCGTCCGCGGCCAGCCGCGCGTCCGGGCCGTTCCAGCCGCGCCCCCGGTACCGCACGACGTGCGCGACGAGCCCGTGGGCCCGCCCCGCGCCGGCCAGGCCGCGCACCAGCGGCCGTACGGCGGCGTACGACAGGGGGGACGGCCCGCGCGCCGACCTCGGCTCGCCCGCGGGAAGTAGCAGCACCACGCCGCTCACCGTCGCTCCGTCGCCCGCGGCCGCTCCGACCGGCCGGCCCAACCGGGCCGGGCGGGCCGGCCCCGAAAGCGGAATTGCTTGCTGCGCCATGACAGAACACTCTCAGAAGCCCAGATGTACTCCACCCGTCCGCACGGTCACTGTTACGTATCGACAGGCAGGTCCCCGCGAGCGATCTACGCGCGTAGGCACTAGAGTGCCCAGATGACGAGCGAGACCCTCAACACGCCCACCGCGGACCAGGTCCGCCGCGCCCCGAAGGTGCTGCTCCACGACCACCTCGACGGTGGCCTGCGGCCCGGCACGATCATCGAGCTCGCCCGCGAGGCCGGCTATGACGCCCTCCCCGAGACGGACGCCGACAAGCTCGGCATCTGGTTCCGCGAGGCCGCCGACTCCGGTTCGCTGGAACGCTATCTGGAGACCTTCGCGCACACCTGCGCTGTCATGCAGACGAGGGACGCCTTGATCCGCGTCGCGGCCGAGTGCGCCGAGGACCTCGCCGAGGACGGCGTCGTCTACGCGGAGATCCGTTACGCGCCCGAGCAGCACCTCGAAGGCGGCCTGACCCTCGAAGAGGTCGTCGAGGCCGTCAACGAGGGCTTCCGCGAGGGCGAGCGCCGCGCGAAGGCGAACGGCCACCGCATCAGGGTCGGCGCCCTGCTGACCGCGATGCGCCACGCCGCCCGCGCCCTGGAGATCGCCGAACTCGCCAACAGCTACCGCGACCAGGGCGTCACCGGCTTCGACATCGCGGGCGCCGAGGCGGGCTTCCCGCCCACCCGCCACCTCGACGCCTTCGAGTACCTCAAGCGCGAGAACAACCACTTCACGATCCACGCGGGCGAGGCCTTCGGCCTGCCGTCGATCTGGCAGGCGCTCCAGTGGTGCGGCGCGGACCGGCTCGGTCACGGCGTACGCATCATCGACGACATCGAGGTCGCGGACGACGGCGGCGTGCAGCTCGGCCGCCTGGCCGCGTACGTACGGGACAAGCGCATCCCGCTGGAGATGTGCCCGACGTCCAACCTCCAGACGGGCGCGGCCGACTCGTACGCCGCCCACCCCATCGGGCTGCTGCGCAAGCTGCACTTCCGGGCCACGGTGAACACCGACAACCGGCTGATGAGCGGCACCAGCATGAGCCGGGAGTTCGAGCACCTGATCGAGGCGTTCGGCTACACGCTCGACGACATGCAGTGGTTCACAGTCAATGCGATGAAATCAGCATTCATTCCTTTCGATGAACGCCTTGCCATGATCAATGACGTGATCAAGCCCGGATACGCCGAGCTGAAATCCGAATGGCTGTTCCGGCAGACCGCCGCGACCAGCGGTTCTTCCTCGTACGGGGGCTGAGGACACCGCACGCCGAGCGGCCGGGAACACAGGCACCCGGCCGCTTTCGGGTGTTTGCGGCGGAGTCCGGCGGTGGCTAGCTTGCAGAGCCGCTCACGTTCCCCGAACCCTCCGCAAGGACGTTTTCCTGATGAAGCAGTCTGCTGCCAAGACTCTCGGTGCCGCCGCTCTCGGCGCCGCCTTCGCCGCCGCCTCCGCCGGCAGCGCCTCCGCTGCCACCGCCCCGGCCCTCCCCGAGGCCACCTCCACACTGACCGGCGTCACCTCGGCGCTGCCCATGCAGGAGATCGTCGGCAAGCTCCCGGCCGGCGAGACCCTGAACCAGGTGCTCCCCACCGGGCACCGCAAGGGAACCGACGGCAACAACTCCCGCAAGGGGTCCAAGAGCGCCGACCCGCTCCGCGGCCTGCTCGGCGGCCTGCCCGCCGGCGCCCTGGACGGCATCGGGCGCTGACCGGTCGCAGCGCCGCAGCACGCGCCGAGGGGCGCGCACCGGAAACCGTTCCGGTGCGCGCCCCTCGGGCACTTCTTCCTGCGTACGGGGCTGTGCGTAGGGGGCTCGTGCGGACGGGTCTGTGCGTACCGGCGCGTACCGGCTGCTACCAGGCCGTGTTCGCGCTCTTCTCGTCCGGCAGGAACACCCACAGCGCCAGGTACAGCAGAAACTGCGGTCCCGGCAGCAGGCAGGAGACGACGAAGATCACCCGCATCGTGTTCGCGGAGGTGTTGAAGCGCCGTGCCAGCGCAGCGCACACTCCGCCGATCATTCGGCCGTTACGGGGGCGGACAAGGGCGGTCATGGCGGGCTCCTCGCGAACTGCTGCGGAGGTCACGTCCGGTGTGCCTTCCGATGTCTCCATAGTGCTCCCGGCAACCCGCTCAAAGCATCGCTCTACGGGGCGATACCGACCCTGGGAATCGTCGGGGTAGCCCCCTGAGACGCCTCGGCACGTGCCGACAGGCCCGCCCCCGCGCTCACGTACCTCTGCTGCCGGCGGCGCAGCCGCCCCCGCCACACGGGAACGCACGACAGGTGCGCCAGGGCGACCCCGGCCGTGTTCAGCAGGACCGAGTCCACGTCGACGACCTGCCCGGACACCCCGGTCTGCAGCAGCTCGATCCCCAGCGAGCAGAGCGCTCCCGCCGCCGCCGTACGGGCGAGCGAGCCCACCCGCGAGACGAAGAGCCTGCCCCCCGCCATCGGCAGCAGCACACCCAGCGGCGCCAGCAGCAGCAGCCCCTCGCAGATACGGCGGGCCGCGAGGGCGGGGCCCAGCGCCAGGTCCGCCTTGATGCCGGCCAGCGGCTGGAAGTTCGGTGCGGTCACCCACGGGACGTCCAGGGGCCGCAGCGTCAGCAGCCCGACGAACAGCAGATGCGCGAGCAGGAGGAAACCTCCCGTCACGCGGAAGCGAAGGATGACGGCGCTGCCGTCCGAACCATGGCGCACGACCCCCTAGACGCCCCCACCCGCCGGATCGGTTCCGCCCACAGGGCCGGTGTGACCTATACCGACCGGTCCTGGTGCCCCTCCCGGCACTGGCTCGCCGAGCGTCGGCACCGACTCCGGCCGGGCCTTGAGCGCCGCCGTGCACTGGTAGCCGCGCGGCGGGGTGTCGGCCGGCCCGCCCAGCACCACCGTCCGGTCAGGACCCGCCCCCGCACCGTTGTCGGCGTACGTGCAGACGATCTGCGCCAGCGCATGGGTCGGCAGGTCCTCGGGCGGGCTGCTGAGCCTCAGCGTGCCCTTCGGGTCGCCCCTGCGTGCCGCGGAAACGGCCAGCGTGTCCCGTACGTCCGTGGTGAAACCGGCCTGCTTCTCGTCCGCCGAAGGGGACAGCTGGAGTTCGTCGAGGAGCGTCTGCGCGACCCGCAGCCGGTCCGACATCAGCTTCTCCTCGGGGATGCGCACCGACCGGTCGACCGACACCAGCTGCGCACCGCAGACCAGGTACACCTGGAGCGGAAGGCCGGGCGACGGCGAGGCCGCGGTGTCATCGGAGGCCCGCGGCGACAGCTCGCACGGCACTCGGGACGGGGCCGCGCCCGCGTCCACCGGCACCGACGTGGTCCTGATGCCGCAACCGCCCAGCGCCGCCGCGAGTGCGACGCACACGGCGGCGACCGCGACGATCCGGGCCGGCCTGCCGTGCACCGTCACTCGTCCCCGCATTCGTCCCCCTCCCCGCGCACACGGTCAGCGCCCCCGCCGTCGGGGTCGTCCCCGTCGGCGGAGCGCGACACGTCGAGCGGCAGCCGCAGCACGAACACCGCGCCGCCGTCCTCGGCGTTGGCCGCGGTGATGTCGCCGCCGTGAATGTGCGCGTTCTCCATGGCGATGGACAGCCCCAGCCCGCTGCCCTCCGACCGCGGCCGCGACGCGCTCGCCTTGTAGAAGCGGTCGAAGACGTGCGGCAGTACGTCCTCGGGGATGCCAGGGCCGTGGTCCGCCACCTCGATGATCAGCTCGTCGCCCACGGGCCGCACCGAGACCCGCACCGGAGAGCCGCCGTGCTTGAGCGCGTTCCCGATGAGGTTGGCCAGGATGACGTCCAGGCGGCGTGGGTCCAGGCGCGCCACGATGCCGCGCTCGGCGTCGAGGTCCACCGCGTCCAGCCAGGCCCGGGCGTCGATGCAGGCCGTCACCTGGTCGGCGACATCGACGTCGTCGAGGACGAGCCGGGCCGTACCCGCGTCGAAGCGGGTCACCTCCATCAGGTTTTCCACCAGGTCGTTCAGCCGGCGCGTCTCGCTCACCACCAGATGCACGGCGGGCGCGATCATCGGATCGAGGCTGTCCGCCTCCTCCTCCAGGATCTCCGCGACGGCCGTGATCGCGGTCAGCGGCGTGCGCAGCTCGTGCGACATGTCGGCGACGAAGCGGCGGCTCGACTCCTCGCGCGCGCTCATGTCCGCGACCTTCTTCTCCAGCGACTCGGCGGTCCGGTTGAACGTCCGTGACAGGTCAGCCAGTTCGTCCGTCCCCGACACCCGCAGCCGCGTGTCGAGCTTCCCCTCGCCGAGCCGCCGCGCCGCGTCACCGAGCCGCTGCACGGGTTTGAGTACGGTCGTGGCCGCCGCCTGCGCCAGCAGCGCTGAGCCCAGCAGGGCGAGCCCGGTGGCGATGGCCAGCGACCAGGCAAGCGAGTTCAGGTCGGCGCGCTCCTGCTCCAGCGACGTCAGCATGTACCCGGTCGGCCCGCCGCCGATCACCTTCGTGCCCGCCACCAGGAACGGCTTCTCGTCCGGACTGATCCGCTGCCAGTAGAGGTGGTACGGGAACTCGTTCGCCTCGGTGATCTCCAGCCGGCGGCCCACCGCCTCCTGAAGTTCCTCGGGTACGTCGTCCAGCGTGAAGGCGCCTACGCCTACGCCGACGCCGCCGGTGCCATGGATGTCTGCGCTCCCGACGACCGGCTTTCCCGCCCCCCGCTCGTCCACCAGCAGCACGCTGTAACCGGGGTTGCCGGCCGCCGCCATCTGTGCCGCCGCGGCCTGGAGTTCGGGCTGCGTGGGCCGCAACGGGAGCGTGGCCGCCCGGATTTGCATCTGCTGGCGGAAGTCGTTGAGCGCCGAGTCCTGGGTGCGGGTCAGCACCGCCTCGCGGTTGAGCCAGTACGCGATGCCCGAGGCCGAGACGGCGGCGGTCAGCGCCACCAGCGCGAAGACGACCACGAGCCGCAGCCGCAGACTGGTCCAGCGCAGCCCCGCCAGCAGCGCCCTTCGGGGGGCCTCGGTCACGAAGGCGAGTCCAGCCGGTAGCCGACACCCCGGACCGTGCGGATGAGGGTCGGCGACGACGGTACGTCCTCGACCTTGGCCCGCAGCCGCTGCACGCACGCGTCGACCAGCCGGGAGTCGCCGAGGTAGTCGTGCTCCCACACCAGCCGCAGCAACTGCTGCCGCGACAAGGCCTGTCCGGGTCTGCGGCTCAGCTCCAGCAGCAGCCGCAACTCGGTCGGCGTGAGCTGCAGATCCTCGCCGTCCTTGGTGACCGTCATCGCTGCCCGGTCGATGACCACACTGCCGAACACCGCCGCGTCGTTGGCCTCCCGCTCGCCGCGCCGCAGCACCGCGCGGATCCGGGCGTCGAGAACCCGCCCCTGGACCGGCTTCACGACGTAGTCGTCGGCGCCCGACTCCAGGCCCACGACCACGTCGATGTCGTCGCTGCGCGCGGTCAGCAGGATGATCGGCAGCTGGTCCGTCCGACGGATGCGCCGGCACACCTCGAACCCGTCGATGCCGGGCAGCATCACGTCCAGCACGATCAGGTCCGGCCGCTGCTCGCGCAGCAGCATCAGGCCGTCCTCGCCCGTCGCCGCGGTGGCCACACGGTGGCCCTGGCGTGACAGCGAGAGTTCGAGGGCCGTGCGGATGGCGTCGTCGTCCTCGATCAGCAACAGGAAAGGCACAGAGGTCATTCTGGCCCATGGGGGCGGTGCAGTTCGACCTTTGGGGCACCCCCGTCCCTGTGACAGGGCTGTGACAGTCGGCGGACACCGCGATGAAACTGCCTTGGCAAGCTCAATGGCACAGGGACCGCAACGGACTCCACCGACGGGGGGCGCGAGATGAACGCACTGCACAGCACCAACTCCAGCGCAGTTGTCACGCGTCTCCACGACGTCGTGAGGAACTCCGCGAAGTCCGGGGCCGAAGGGGGCGGCCGGGGGTGTGCGCACGGCACCGGGCGCCAGCGCGCGCAGACCATGCACGTGGCCGCGGAGGTCACGGGGGAGCGGCCGGCCGGCTCGGAGGCGGAGTTCACCGCCTACGTCCAGGCGCGCCGAGCCTCCCTGTACGCGACCGCCTACCACCTGACCGGCGACCGCTTCGAGGCGGAGGACCTGCTGCAGAGCGCCCTCTTCTCGACGTACCGCGCCTGGGACAGGATCAGCGACAAGGCGGCCGTCGGCGGCTACCTGCGCCGCACGATGACGAACCTGCACATCAGCGCCTGGCGCCGGCGCAAGCTCAACGAGTACCCGACCGAGGAACTGCCGGAGACGGCGAACGACACGGACGCGATGCGCGGCACCGAGCTGCGCGCCGTGCTCTGGCAGGCGCTCGCCCGGCTGCCGGAACTCCAGCGGACGATGCTGGTCCTGCGCTACTACGAGGGCCGCACCGACCCGGAGATCGCCGACATCCTCGACATCAGTGTCGGCACGGTCAAGAGCAGCATCTGGCGCTCGCTGCGCCGACTGCGCGAGGACGAGGTCCTCAGCTTCGACCGTGACGAGGAGGAGTCCTTCGGCGAGCTGGTGGCCTGAAGGTTGTGACCTCTCCCACGATAGGGAGCCCGCTCCGTATCGGGGGAGAGGTCGTCACGGGGGGGCCGCGGTCTCGGGGGAGACGGCGGTCCGGGGGAAACGCGGCGGGGCCGGACAGGCCGGGGGGGCCTGTCCGGCCCCGCCGCATGTCCCGGCCTCCGTTGCGCGAAGAGAGGCCCGGGGGTTGTCCGGAAGATGGCGTCCGGGGCCGATCCCCGAGTCGTTACGCCGTCTCGCGGGCGGCGCGGGTGCGGTGGCGGCCGGCGGCTGCGGCCGCGAGGCGGCCCAGGGCCTCCGCCTTGCCGCAGGGGTGTGCGCCCAGCGCCGACTGCCGGGCCACGATGCCGCGTTCGGCGCGCATCAGGCGCCAGCCCCGGCGCAGCAGGAACGGGACCGACTTGCGGCCCTCGGTCAGGTCACGCAGCAGTCTTCGCCGGAACGTCGTCGCGGGACGGCCGCGCAGACAGAGCGCGTCGGCGAGCAGGTCCAACTCCTGGCAGCGCGTCACGATGTCCGCCGCGAAGATCCCCTCGGCGACGAACAGCGGGGTGCGCTCGATGTCGAGTGCCTCCCTGCCCACGCGCGCGCTGGTGGCGATGTCGTACACGGGCACGGTCGTACGCCCCGTACGGCACAGCTCCTCGATCGCCGCGACCGCCGCGTCCGCGTCCCAGGACAGCGGGGAGTCCCAGTCGATGTCCGCGCTCCCCGTCACCTGCGGGAGCGTCGGGTCGTCGCCCTCCTTGTAGAAGTCGTCGAGGCGCAGCACCGGCAGGCCCGTGCGCGCGGCGAGCGACGACTTTCCGGAACCGGAGGGCCCCGCGAGCAAAACGACGCGCGTGGATATGGGAGATGAGCTCACGGAGAACAATTGTGCGCCATTCATCCGTGAGGGTGACCCCACTGGGGAGTGGTTGGTATCGAGCATCACATGCCCACTACGTTGCGTGTGCTCATGCTTACTCACTCAGGCGGGAATCCCATGGCACGTCACGCAGGTCCCAAGTCCCAGCGGAGCGCACTGCTGCGCGTAGGTCTGGCCGTCACCGCGGCCGGTGCGGCGCTCAGCGCGGGCGGTGGGGCGGCCCAGGCGGCGGCGCAGGACGAGCCGCAGCAGGCCGGCCGGACCGGTCAGGCCAGTCAGGCAAGTGTCGACAACCCGCTGGAGAAGGTCGATCTGGCGGCGACGGGCCGGGGCGTGAGCGCCGCGCTCGGATACACGACCGCCGGTGTGCTCGCGCCGGTCAAGGACATCCGGCCGAACCCGCTGGCCGGCACGGGGGTGAACCCGCTCGACAACGGCCTGGGCACACAGGTCGCGGATTTCAAGCCGGTCAGTACCGGGATGGTGACCGCGCCGCTCACCGACGGCGGGGCGGTCCAGGAGCTGCCCCTGCTGGGCGCCGTGACCGACCTGCTGCCCGGCTGACCCGCAACGCGGGATGCGGGGGCCCGTACCCGGCCCTGCGACGGGTACGAGCCCCCGCGCCGCGCGTCAGTACGCGGAGCCGGACGCGCCCAGCGACCCCGTGGGGTGCCAGACCGTCTTCGTTTCGAGGAAGGCCGTCAGCCGGTGCGTGCCCGGGTCGGCCGTCCAGTCGTCCACAGGCTGTGGACGCAGGACCCGCTTGAGGTTGTCCGCCGCCGCGATCTCCAGGTCGAGAGCCAGATCGGCGCCCGCGCCCGTGAGGTCGATCGCGTTGACGTCCTGGTGCGATGCGAGCGGGGCCGCGATCTCCTGCGTACGCCCGGTCAGGATGTTGACGACTCCGCCCGGCAGGTCGGACGTGGCCAGCACCTCGCCCAGGGAGAGCGCCGGGAGCGGCGACTTCTCCGAGGCGACGACGACCGCGGTGTTGCCGGTGGCGATCACCGGCGCGAGCACGGAGACCAGCCCGAGGAACGACGACTCCTGCGGCGCGAGGACGGTGACGACGCCCGTCGGCTCGGGAGTGGAGAGGTTGAAGTACGGGCCCGCGACCGGGTTCGCGCCGCCCACCAGCTGGCCGATCTTGTCGGTCCAGCCCGCGTACCAGACCCACCGGTCGACCGCCGCGTCGACGACGGCCGCCGCCTTGGACTTCGACAGTCCCTCGGCGTCCGCCACCTCACGCACGAACTGGTCCTTGCGGCCCTCCAGCATCTCCGCGACGCGGTAGAGGACCTGGCCCCGGTTGTACGCCGTGGCGCCCGACCAGCCGCCGAACGCCTTGCGGGCCGCGACGACCGCGTCCCGGGCGTCCTTGCGGGAGGCCAGGGGGGCGTTGGCCAGCCACTTGCCCTTACCCTTGCCCGCCACGCCGGCGGCTGATGTTCCCGTCGTCACTTCGTACACCCGGCCGCTCTCGGAGCGGGGGAACTTGCCCCCGACGTACAGCTTGTAGGTCTTGAAGACAGTCAGGCGGTCAGACATTGAGGTACGCCTCCAGGCCGTGGCGGCCGCCCTCGCGGCCGTACCCCGATTCCTTGTAGCCGCCGAAGGGCGAGGTCGGGTCGAACTTGTTGAAGGTGTTGGCCCACACGACACCCGCGCGGAGCTTGCCCGCGACCGCGAGGATGCGCGAGCCCTTCTCCGTCCAGATGCCCGCCGACAGGCCGTACTGGCTGTTGTTGGCCTTGGCGACAGCCTCGTCGGGCGTGCGGAAGGACAGCACCGACAGCACCGGGCCGAAGATCTCGTCGCGCGCGACCGTGTGCGCCTGCGTGACGTTCGTGAAGAGGGTCGGCGCGAACCAGTAGCCGGAGGAGGGTAGTTGACACGGTACGGACCAGCGCTCGGCACCCTCCGACTCGCCGGCCTCGACGAGGGTGGTGATACGGGAGAGCTGCTCGGCGGAGTTGATCGCGCCGATGTCGGTGTTCTTGTCCAGCGGGTCGCCCAGGCGCAGCGTGCCGAGCCTGCGCTTGAGGCTGTCCAGCAGCTCGTCCTGGATCGACTCCTGGACCAGCAGGCGGGATCCGGCGCAGCAGACCTGGCCCTGGTTGAAGAAGATGCCGGTGACGATTCCCTCGACGGCCTGGTCGATGGGGGCGTCGTCGAAGACGATGTTCGCGCCCTTGCCGCCCAGCTCCAGGGTGACCTTCTTCGACGTGCCGGCGACCTGCTTGGCGATCGCCCGGCCGACCCCGGTGGAGCCGGTGAAGGCCACCTTGTTGACGTCCGGGTGCTCGACGAGTGCGGCGCCCGCGTCCCCGTAACCGGGAAGGATGTTGACGACGCCCTTGGGCAGACCGGCCTGGCGGCAGATGTCGGCGAAGAACAGGGCGGACAGCGGGGTCGTCTCGGCGGGCTTGAGGACGACGGTGTTGCCCGTCGCGAGAGCCGGGGCGATCTTCCACGCGAGCATCAGCAGCGGGAAGTTCCAGGGAATGACCTGGCCCGCGACGCCCAGCGGCCGCGGGTCGGCGCCGTACCCGGCGTGGTCGAGCTTGTCGGCCCAGCCCGCGTAGTAGAAGAAGTGCGCGGCGACCAGCGGGAGGTCCGCGTCGCGGGTCTCCTTGATCGGCTTGCCGTTGTCGAGGGTCTCCAGGACGGCCAGCTCGCGCGAGCGCTCCTGGATGATCCGCGCGATACGGAAGAGGTACTTCGCGCGCTCGGCGCCAGGCAGCGCGGACCACTTCTCGAACGCCCTGCGGGCGGCCTTCACGGCCCGGTCGACGTCCTCGGCGCCCGCGCGGGCGACCTCGGAGAGGACCTCCTCGCTGGACGGCGAGACGGTCTTGAAGACCTTGCCGTCGGCGGCCTCGGCGAACTCGCCGTCGATGAACAGGCCGTAGGAGGGGGCGATGTCCACGACCGAGCGGGACTCGGGAGCGGGTGCGTACTCAAACAGGGATGCCATGGTGATCAGTCCACCGTCACGTAGTCGGGACCGGAGTAACGGCCGGTGCTCAGCTTCTGCCGCTGCATCAGCAGGTCGTTCAGCAGCGAGGAGGCGCCGAAGCGGAACCACTCGTTGCTGAGCCAGTCCGCACCGGCGGTCTCGTTGACCAGCACCAGGAACTTGATCGCGTCCTTCGTGCTGCGGATGCCGCCCGCCGGCTTCACGCCGATCTGCACTCCAGTCTGCACCCGGAAGTCGCGTACGGCTTCCAGCATCAGCAGAGTGTTCGGCGGGGTGGCGTTCACGCTCACCTTGCCGGTGGAGGTCTTGATGAAGTCCGCGCCCGCCAGCATGCCGAGCCAGGAGGCCCGGCGGATGTTGTCGTACGTCGCCAGCTCGCCGGTCTCGAAGATGACCTTCAGGCGGGCCTTGTCCCCGCACTCGGCCTTCACGGCCACGATCTCCTCGTAGACCTTGAGGTAGTGCCCGGACAGGAACGCCCCCCGGTCGATCACCATGTCGATCTCGTCCGCCCCGGCGGCCACGGCGTCGCGGACGTCCGCGAGCTTCACCGGCAGCGCGGCGCGGCCCGCCGGGAAGGCGGTCGCGACGGAGGCGACCTTGATGCCCGTACCGGACAGCGCCTCCTTGGCGGTGGCCGCCATGTCCGGATAGACGCAGATCGCGGCGACCTTCGGCGTCGTACGGTCGGTCGGGTCGGGGTTGGCGCCCTTGGCGCAGAGCGCCCGGACCTTGCCCGGGGTGTCCGCGCCTTCGAGCGTGGTCAGGTCGATCATCGAGATGGCCAGATCGATGGCGTACGCCTTCGAGGTGGTCTTGATCGAACGGGTACCGAGGGAGGCGGCGCGCGCTTCGAGGCCGACGGTGTCTACGCCGGGCAGCCCGTGCAGGAAGCGGCGCAGCGCACCGTCGGACGTGGTCACGTCGGCGAATGCGGGTGCAGAGGTGGGCATGGTCACCAGATGAGCATATCTACGCGCGTAGCGGCCTGTACAGCCCCAGCCCCGTTCCGCGGGTGTGACGTGAGGCAGAATCGGCCGTATGACAAGCACCCCCGGCCGGTCCGGCCCGCCCCCCGAGCCGACGCCCACGCCGGCGTACGCCGACCGGGTCTTCCGGTCGTCCGCCGCGATCGTCGGCGGTGTCCTGGTGCTCGCGCTCGCCGGGTGGATCGGCGTCGACGCGCTGGTACGCGGGCAGGGCCGCACGCCCTGGGCGGCGGTGGCGGGGCTGCTGTTCGTGGTGCCGCTGGTGGTGGCCTTCTCGCTGCGGCCGGCCGTGTTCACCAACGACGACCGGCTGCGGATCCGCAACCCCTTCCGCACGATCACGCTGCCGTGGGGTGCGGTCGACGGCGTACGGTCGGGCTACTCCAGCGAGGTGCTGGCGGGCGGCAGGAAGTACCAGCTGTGGGCCGTCCCCGTCTCGCTGCGCCAGCGCAAGCGGGCCGCCCGCAGGCAGGCGACGCAGGCGCACGACGACCCGTACGGCAGGACATCCGTGACCGCCGACGTCACCGACGCGCGGGCACGCCGGGCGCCGGCCGACCAGACCGTCGACGACCTGCGCGAGCAGGCCGAGCGGTGCGCGGCGCGCCCGGCGGCGCAGGGCGCGCCGGCCGTCCGCTGGGCGTACGAGATCATCGCGCCGTGCGTGGTGGGTGTGGTCGCGGTCGTCGTTCTGCTGGTCACGGGCTGACGTATCGGGGGTGCGATATACGCCGGCCCGTGAGCACAGGCATGAGCGCAGGCATGAGCGGGGGCTTGGCCGGTGCGTGGCCTGCGTGGCGGCTCAGATGCCCGCCGCGGCCGACAGGTCGTGCTTGAGCGCGGCGAGGATGCCGCCGGCCCGCTCCTTGGCCGCCAGGAGCCCGCTCGCGTCCGCGACGGGCACGACGGTCTCCAGGTAGCACTTCAGCTTCGGCTCGGTGCCGCTCGGGCGCACGATCACGCGGGCCTTCACCTCGCCGTCCAGGTAGTAGCGCAGCCCGTCGGTCGGCGGGAGCGTGGCCGTACCCCGCGTCAGGTCCTCCGCGGACGTGACGGTGAGACCCCCGAGGGCGGTCGGCGGCTGCTCGCGCAGGCGGCGCATCGCGTCGGCGATGACCGTGAGGTCCTCGACGCGGACCGACAGCTGATCGGTGGCGTGCAGACCGTGCTCGACGGCGAGGTCGTCGAGCAGGTCGACGAGCGTGCGGCCCTGCTCTTTCAGCTCGGACGCGAGCTCGGTGACGAGCAGGGCCGCCGTGATGCCGTCCTTGTCGCGTACGCCCTCGGGGTCGACGCAGTAGCCGAGCGCCTCCTCGTAGCCGTAGCGCAGGCCCTCGACACGGGCGATCCACTTGAAACCGGTCAGAGTCTCCTCGTACGCGAGCCCCGCGGCGGCGGCGATCCGGCCGAGCAGCGACGACGAGACGATCGACTCGGCGAAGGTGCTGTTCTTACCGGACACCCCCTTGCGCACGAGGTGTGCGGCGAGCAGGGCGCCCACCTCGTCGCCGCGCAGCATGCGCCACCCGGTGGCGTCGTCCGCGTCCGGCACGGCGACGGCGCAGCGGTCCGCGTCGGGGTCGTTGGCGACGATCAGGTCGGGTACCGCGCTGCGGGCGGTGGCGAAGGCCAGGTCCATGGCCCCCGGCTCCTCCGGGTTGGGGAAGGCGACGGTGGGGAAGTCCGGGTCGGGCTCGGCCTGTTCGGCGACCAGGACAGGCTCGGGGAACCCGGCGCGGGCCCAGGCGGCCGTCAGGACGTCCTTGCCGACGCCGTGCATGGCCGTGTAGACGACTCGGGCGGTGCGGGGGGACCCCGGGCTCAAGACCTTGTCCGTACGCGCGAGGTAGGCCTCCAGGACCTCCTCGTCGAGCGTGAACCAGCCGTCCTCGGGGCGCGGTACGGCGTCGAGGGAGGTCACCGCGTCGATCGCGGCGGCGATCTCGGCGTCGGCCGGCGGCACGATCTGCGAGCCGTCGCCGAGGTAGACCTTGTAGCCGTTGTCCCGCGGCGGGTTGTGGCTCGCGGTGACCTCGACGCCGGCGACGGCGCCCAGGTGCCTTATGGCGAACGCCAGGACGGGGGTGGGCAGCGGGCGCGGCAGGAGGGCGGCGCGCAGACCGGCGCCGGTCATGACGGCTGCGGTGTCGCGGGCGAAGTCGGCGCTCTTGTGGCGGGCGTCGTAGCCGATGACGACGAGGCCGTCGGTCTCGCCCTTCGCCCTGAGGTACGCGGCGAGGCCGGCGGCGGCGCGGATGACGACGGCGCGGTTCATGCGCATCGGGCCCGCGCCGAGTTCGCCGCGGAGGCCGGCTGTGCCGAACTGGAGGGTGCCGGCGAACCGTGCGGTGAGCTCGGCCACGTCCTCGGCGTCGATGAGCTTGCCGAGCTCGTCCCGGGTGTCGCTGTCCGGGTCCTCGGCCAGCCAGGCCTTGGCGCGCGCGATCAGATCCTGCTGCACGGTGTGTCCGCCTTTCTGCGGGTGCGGTGCGGGTGCGGTGCGGGGTGGCTGGGGGTTACGGGTACCCGGGCCGGTGGGCCGCTGCGCGGAGCTGTCCCCTACCCGCCCCTTCCCGAAACTGGGGCTCCGCCCCAGACCTCGGTCCTCAAACTCCCCCATAGCCTTAGGGATAGGGGAGGGGCCCCCTCGACGGGCTGGAATTTCCCGGGGCGGCGAGTCCCGGGCGGCGCCCGGCGCATCTCAGCCCGTCCGGCGATTGAGGACACGCCTGGAGGGCGTCCGGGGTCTGGGGGCATGCCCCCAGTTTCGGGAAGGGGCGGGTGGGGGAAAACGCCCCGGCACGGGCTAGATCCGGTTCAGGACCTGGGCCAGGAGCGAGCCCATGCGGGTGGCCGAGTCGCGGCCCGCCTGCAGGACCTCCTCGTGGTTCAGCGGCTCCCCCGAAAGCCCCGCCGCCAGGTTCGTGACCAGCGAGATGCCGAGCACCTCCGCGCCCGCCTCACGCGCGGCGATCGCCTCAAGCACCGTGGACATGCCGACCAGGTCGCCGCCCATGACGCGGACCATGTTGATCTCGGCCGGCGTCTCGTAGTGCGGGCCGGGGAACTGGACGTACACGCCTTCCTCCAGCGTCGCGTCCACCTCCTTGCACAGCGCGCGCAGCCGCGGCGAGTACAGGTCCGTCAGGTCGACGAAGTTCGCGCCGATGATCGGCGAGGTGGCCGTCAGGTTGATGTGGTCGCTGATCAGGACCGGCTGGCCGGGGCGCATGCCCGCGCGCAGGCCGCCGCAGCCGTTCGTCAGGACGATGGTCTTGCAGCCGGCCGCCACCGCGGTGCGCACGCCGTGCGAGACGGCGGCGACGCCGCGGCCCTCGTAGTAGTGCGTACGGCCGAGGAAGACCAGCGCGCGCTTGTCTCCGATCTTGTACGAGCGGACCGTGCCCGCGTGTCCGGCGACGGCCGGCGGCGGGAAGCCCGGCAGTTCGGTGACGGCGAACTCGTGCTCGGGCGCGCCGAGCGCCTCGGCGGCCGGCACCCAGCCCGACCCCATCACGAGGGCGACGTCGTGGGTCTCGGCGCCGGTCAGCTCGCGCAGGCGCGCGGCGGCGGCGTCTGCGGCCGCGTGGGGGTCGGCGGTTCCGTCGGCGGGGGCAGGAATAACAGATGCGTTCACGCGGACGAGGGTAACCGCTTACGCCCTACGCGCGTAGATGTCACTGCCGACGTTGTTCACATTGTTGCTTTGGGGGATCGCACAAGCGGCCTGGCGCCGGTCTCAGCAGGGGCGCTTGCGCAGTTCCATGACGTAGTCGTGCGGGGCCCCGGCCGATTCGGCCGCGTCGGCGAGTTCGCCCAGGTAGCGGGCGGATGGCAGGCCGCCCTCGTACCCGTTCAGGACGTACAGCCAGACCGGCTCCTCGCCCTCCAGGGTGTGCACGCGCACCCGCATGCGCCGGTAGATGTCGAGTCCGACACCCTCCCAGCGGTCCATGGAGTCCTCGTCCATCGGAGCGATGTCGTAGAGGGCGACGAAGACCTGGGACCGCGGCGCCTCCACGATCGTGGCGAGCGCACCCTCCCAGCCCATCGACTCCCCGCCGAAGGTCAGCCGCCAGCCGTTCAGCCAGCCGGTGCCGCGCAGCGGTGAGTGCGGGGCGCGGCGCGTCATCAGCCGCGCGTCGAGGTTGCCGGCGTACGCGGCGTAGAGCGACATGAGGTTGAGGGTACGGGAGGGGCTCGCGCGGTGGGGCAACCGACGGCATGGGCCCGGATGGAGGCCCCGGGACGAAGCACCTTGAAGCGTGCGGGAGAATGGAGTACGTACTGCATTCCCCCCGGGCGATCCCCGGATCCCCGGCCGAGCGGGCAGGCGGGCCGGGATTGACAATGCGAGGCGGACTTTTTCGTGACCCGGATCGTGATCATCGGTGGTGGACCCGGCGGATACGAGGCGGCCCTGGTGGGCGCCCAGCTCGGCGCGGAGGTGACCGTCGTCGACCGCGACGGTCTGGGCGGGGCGTCGGTGCTCACCGACTGCGTACCGTCCAAGACGCTGATCGCCACCGCCGAAGTGATGACGACCTTCGACTCTTCGTACGAGGAGTTGGGCATCATCGTGGCCGACGACACGCCGCACATCGAACAGGCGGCCCGCGTGGTCGGCGTCGACCTGGGCAAGGTCAACCGCCGGGTGAAGCGCCTCGCTCTCGCGCAGTCCCACGACATCACCGCGTCCGTCACCCGGGCGGGGGCCCGTGTGCTGCGCGGCCGCGGCCGGCTGGAGGGCCAGCAGGGCTCCGACGGCTCGCGCACCGTCGTCGTCACGTACGCGGACGGCGCCGAGGAGCGGCTGACGGCCGACGCGGTGCTGATCGCCACGGGCGGTCACCCGCGAGAGATCCCCGACGCGCTGCCCGACGGCGAGCGGATCCTGAACTGGACGCAGGTGTACGACCTCGACGAGCTGCCCGATGAGCTCATCGTGGTCGGCTCCGGCGTGACCGGCGCCGAGTTCGCCGGCGCGTACCAGGCGCTCGGCTCGCGCGTCACCCTCGTCTCCTCCCGGGACCGAGTGCTCCCCGGCGAGGACCCGGACGCCGCCGCCGTCCTGGAGGACGTGTTCCGGCGCCGCGGTATGAACGTCATGGCCCGCTCCCGCGCCGAGTCCGCCAAGCGGGTCGGCGACCGGGTGGAGGTGACACTCTCCGACGGGCGCGTCATCACCGGCTCGCACTGCCTGATGGCCGTCGGCGCCATCCCGAACTCCGCGGGCATGGGCCTGGAGGAGTCCGGCGTACGGCTGAAGGACTCCGGGCACATCTGGACCGACAGGGTCTCCCGCACCAGCGCGCCGGGCGTGTACGCCGCCGGCGACGTGACCGGGGTGTTCGCGCTGGCGTCCGTCGCGGCCATGCAGGGCCGCATCGCGATGTACCACTTCCTGGGCGACGCGGTCACGCCGCTGAACCTCAAGACGGTCTCCTCGAACGTCTTCACCGACCCGGAGATCGCCACCGTCGGCTACACCCAGGCCGACGTGGACGCGGGCAAGATCGACGCGCGCTCGGTGAAGCTGCCGCTGCTGCGCAACCCGCGCGCCAAGATGCAGGGCATCCGCGACGGCTTCGTCAAGATCTTCTGCCGGCCCGGTACCGGCATCGTCGTCGGCGGCTGCGTCGTCGCCCCGCGCGCGAGTGAACTGATCCACCCGATCTCGATCGCGGTCGACAACAACCTGACGGTGGAACAGATCGCGAACGCCTTCACGGTCTACCCGTCCCTGTCGGGTTCGATCGCCGAGGTCGCCCGGCAGCTCCACACCCGCAAGACCGCGGGCGAGGGGTAGGACGAGCAGCGCCGGGGAGGCGCGAACGCGTCCCCCAGGCCCACGCGGTCAGTCGTCGCCTGTGTGCGGGAGTCATCTGCACGAGGCGACAAGGCGCGCCAGATGCCTCCGCGCGAAGCCGTGTTGATAATCGACCGCGCACGTCATTGCCGGCAGTGCATCGGTGCTGGTGAAGGTCAGGACCGCGACTACCGAGCAGCTACAGGACGTATTGCGCCGGATCTACGCGATCAACGGGGTCAGCGGGACGCAGGCCACGGTGGTGCTGGAGACTCTCTTCGAGCGGCCGGTCTCCCCGCAGGTTAGGTGATGCCTCTCTCAAGTCGCCCTCTATCACACACTGTCGTCACCTGTGGGCAACTTCTGTTATTCGGTGCATACTGCTGAAAAGTATCGACCGGTGGCATTACTGTCAGTTTCGTGTTCGCTGCAGAACGTCGCCAATTGATCCTCGAAATGGTGCGCGCCAACGGGGCAGTATCGCTCCGTGAGCTCGCCCGTGTCGTCCAGACCTCCGAAGTGACCGTACGGCGGGACGTGCGGGCACTGGAGGCAGAAGGACTCCTCGACCGCCGGCACGGCGGTGCGGTATTGCCGGGCGGTTTTACGCGGGAGTCCGGCTTTCCGCAGAAATCCCATCTCGCGACCGCGGAGAAGACGGCCATCGCCGACCTCGCCGCGGGACTCGTCGAAGAGGGCGAAGCCATCGTCGTCGGCGCCGGGACGACCACCCAGGAGCTGGCCCGCCGGCTCGCCCGGGTGCCCGGCCTGACCGTCGTCACCAACTCCCTGCTGGTGGCACAGGCGTTGGCGCATGCCAACCGCGTCGAAGTCGTCATGACCGGCGGGACACTGCGCGGGTCGAACTACGGGCTGGTCGGCAGCGGTGCCGAGCAGTCCCTCCAGGGCCTGCGGGTCTCCCGGGCGTTCCTCTCCGGGAGCGGGCTGACCGCCGAGCGCGGCCTGTCGACGTCCAACATGCTGTCGGCGAGCGTCGACCGTGCGCTCGTGCAGGCCGCGGCCGAGGTGGTGGTCCTCGCGGACCACACGAAGCTGGGCAGCGACACCATGTTCCAGACGGTCCCGACCGACGTGATCACGCGCCTGGTCACCGACGAGCCGCCACCGCACGACGACCGCGCCGCGACCGAACTGCAGGCGCTGGCCGACCAGGGCGTGCAGATCGCCGTCGCGGGCGCCGGGGCCCACGGCTCCGGGAGCGACCCCGTACCCCAGGGCCGCGGGCCGCGCCGGGACATGCCTCTGCCCGGCCAGCGCCGTACGCACCCGGGGGGCTCCGGGGCGCAACTGCGCAGCGCGGGATCCCTGGTGGACCAGCAGCAGACGACGCCGTCCGAGCGCGCCCGCGTCGCGGACCTGCGCCGCCGCTGAGACGGGCGGGGGTGGGGGCGGGGGGCTGACGGGGGCCTGTTCGGAGCTAGGGAGCGTATTGAGTCGTGATCAATTTGCGGGATGTGCCTTCGCGGCAGGGCCGGATCCGGTAGACCGTCTTGCGTGACGCGTGTGCAACTGACGGACCCGGAGTGGGCGTTCATCGAGCCGTATCTGCCGATCGGCGAATACGGCCCGTACCCCGAGCGGCTGCGACAGCAGTTCGAGGGCGTGATCTGGCGGTTCCGGACGGGTGGGCAGTGGCGGGAGATGCCGGCGGAGTTCGGTGCCTGGTCCACCGTCCACAACCGCTTCCGGCAATGGCGCGACACCGGCGTTTTCGAGGCCCTGCTGGAAGGGCTGATCGCGGAAGCCGCGAAGCGGGGCCAGGTAGACCTATCGCTGGTCAGCGTGGACTCCACCACTGCCCGGGCCCACCACGACGTGGCCGGGATGCACCTGTGGCCGCCCTGGAGAAGGCCGCTACCGAGGAAGAGAAGGCCAGGTCAAAGGGGGCAGTCTCGAAGAACAAGGCGGGCAGGACACCGAAACAGATCACGGGCGGGAAGAGCGACGACGCATCAGACGTCGGCGAAAACTCCGGCTGAAGGCCGCTCTGCTCATCCGCTCCAGGGGCGGGCAGACCAGCAAGGTTCACCTCGCCGCTGACCGGAAGTGCCGCCCGCTGGCATTCGTCCTGACTGCGGGACAGGCCGCCGACAGCCCACAGTTCATCCCCGTCCTGAAGAAGGTCCGGGTGTGTGGGCCTGTCGGCCGTCCCCGCACCCGGCCCGGCGCGGTCGCCGGAGACAAGGCGTACTCGTCCCGCGGCAACCGCACCTACCAGCGCAAACGCCACATCAAGGCGGTCATCCCGGAGAAGAAGGACCCGGCCGCCCACCGGAAGAAGAAGGGCAGCGGGGGCGGAAGACCTGTGAGCCACGACATCGAGCTCTACAAAGAACGGAACACCGTCGAGCGCGCGATCAGCAGGATGAAGGCGTGGCGAGGCATTGCCACCCGCTACGACAAGAGCCCGGGGAGCTACCTCGCTGGCCTCCACCTCCGCGCCTCAATGATCTGGATCAGGGACCTCACTCAACCCGCTCCTTGATCACGACCAAATACACGCCCTAGCACCGGCACCGCTCTGGCAGGGGTCCTCGGCGTGTGAATCCAGAGCCATCTGTGACTCACCGTTCAGCTTGGACTCGATGGCCGCGAGCTATCGCGGCCAGTTCACCGCCCGCACCACCGACGACGTCGAAACACCCTCTTTGCTATCGCGCCGGTGGGCTCGGCTGGGGTGCTGCCCGGCGCAGAGGGCTCAACTGCTGCGGCGGCACTGCCGTAGTCAGCTTGGGGCCCGACTACGGCAGTGCCTGAGCGGTCTGCGAAGATCAACACCTAAGATCAGATCAGCGGGGAGATGTGTCAGTGACCAACCGTTCAGGCGCGAGTCAGGTTTCGCCGGCTGTCCAGATACTGGGGTACTTGCTGGGAACGCTGTGGTTCGCATTTCTTGCTTTCTCTGGTGACGAACGCCCCACTTGGCTGCGGGCGGTGTATGGCGTCACTGCAATCGTGTTCGCCGCGGGGGGTGGAGCAACTGCCATTGCCCGCATGAGGGGCCATGCTTCCAGCGGAGCCAGAAAGAGCAGTTGAGACCGCCGCCGGGGTGGAGACGCCCCGGCGTGATCCCCGTACCGCACCTTTGCACGGGAAGCGATCGGCGGCACGTTGCTCAGCTGCGCAGCGGTCGGCGTCGTTCCTCGATTCGCCTCGGCAGACGCGCGGAACGTCCCCAGGGGAACGGCCGCTGCGGCCGTTGCTGCTGAAGGCCGGGTCGTCAGTGACGGAGTCGCGCAGTAGCGCATCCGCAGTACGCCTGGGCTGGAGCGCCTGCAAAACTGCCGGGGCAGGCTACACAGGCGAATTGCAGGGCTGGGGTCGGCAGAGCACATTCGCCGGCTGCAAACCGCGGCAGTTCTCGCGAAGCCGCGAGGATTCGTCGGAGAGGGGCCTGCCTTCAGGGGGAACGGCGTGTGTTTCGCATGTGGGCTGGGAGCGAGCAGGCGGTTGTGCCGCCGGGCAGGCGGTGCCGGTTTCTCGCGATGGTCCGGTACACACCGCGTGCGGCCCAGCTGACGGGCGGGATGGTGAGGGCGGTGCCGAGCCACTTCCAGCGCCGCCGCCCGCTCTTCAGCAAGGCGGCCAGTGCGCGCGGCCCGCCGTAGATCCTTCCGCTGTCCGGACTGATCCAGAGAACAATGCCGGGAAGCTTGGCTTGATCATCTCGTGTGGCTGTCGGGCTCCGCGGTGGTCGGCGGGGTTGTGTCGAGTGGGATGATTTCGATCCCGTATCCGGTGATTTTTGTGCTGCGGCTGGCCGGCCCGGCGGGTTTCGAGGGGAAGATGGAGCTGGGGCGTTTCACGGTCCGGGGGCAGACCCGCAGGCGTCGCTCGGCCGATCGCAGGTTCGCCAGCAGCGACGTGGTCATCTCGGCGAGGTGGGTGCCGATCCGCGCCGTGGTGCGGATCACGGTGTCCCGGGCGACGGTCAGGGCGACAGTGAAGGAGAGCCGGTCGGCATCGAGCCCGTGGCCGGCGGCGGTGGAACTGATCGTGCGGCGGATCGCCTGGTGGGTGACGAGATACGCCCAGATCTCCTGGTTGACCAGCGCGGGTGTCTTCGATCTCAGGACGGCGCGTGCCCCGCGCTGAGTGATCTTCAAGTCCCGGAATTCGAGCTCGGATTCCCACCGCTGGGAATACAGTGCGGCCAGTTCACCGGCGGGGAAGGCCGCAGGGTCGAGCAAGGTGGTGATGAGCCGGTAGGGCTCATGGCGTCGTGACCCGTCGGCGGCCTCGATGACGACCACCATCTCGATCACCCGGATCCGTACCGACCGGGGCCGCCCCGCCAGGGCTTTCGTGATGTTCTTGTGCGCGTGCCGGGTCGCGAGCCAGGAGCCGTCGGGCAGGACCTCGTCGGGGACCAGCCGCACCGCCGCCGAGATCCGCCACAACAGATCCGCCCCGCCGGCGGCGGCATCGACCCACAGCAGCCAGCCCGGGAATCCCCGGTCGGCCAGGACCAGCATCCCGGGGCGCATCCGGTCCAGCAGGCGCCGTGTCAGGTCCTGCTCACAGACCCGGCGGATGTCGAACGCCACCCCGAGCAGCGCCCGGGTCCCGCACTCGATCAGCGCGACCAGGCGGACCTGGGGGAACGCGGCGATCCGCCGCTGATTGCGGGTCCGGCCGAACACCGCGTTCACCGCGGTGTCGGCGACCTCGAGAAACGTGCCGTCCACCGAGGCCAGCCGAAGCCCCCGCCAGAACACCCCCGGCATCGCGACCGTGCCGACCGGCCCGGCGATCCGCTCGAACAGTAACCGGAACGGCTCCGGGCCCAGCGTGACGCGGCGCTGCCGCAGCGCCGAGGAGGAGACCAGCTGGCCCCGCGCGGCCAGCCGCGCCGTCCCACCGGCCAGCTTCGACAGCACCGACCGGTAGCCGTCTCTCGGGAACAGCGTCAACGCGAGCACGAAGAACACACACGTCACCGCGCAGAGTTTGCCGTCACTACGCCGGTCCCCGCGGCCGGAAGCCGCCAGCACATCCGTGACCATCCGCCGTGTCACAACCTGGCGCAACACACCCAGCTGCCCCGTCTGTCCCGCGCTCGCACGCGACGACCCCTCTATGCCAGACTCCCCAGACAACGAAGCTCCTGTTCCGAACAAGTCGATCGTGGTAGATCGCTCGTTCTACAGGAGCTTCGCTGCATCCAGCGCCCGCACACGAGATGATCAAGCCAAGCTTCCCGGCATTGATCCAGAGAACCTCACGGTCGGCTCTCTGTTCCGTGACGCCCATAGCGGCGAGGTCGGCGGACTGCCACGGGGTGAATCGCACGCGTGGTTGGATCCTGCGTCGGGCAAGCTCCATTGTTCTGCTACAAAACCCGCAGTCGCCGTCGAACAACAGAGTTGGCTGGCTTGTCTTCATGGCTCGCTCTCTTGAATGCGCCACGGTATGGCGACTTCTACTGCACGGGTGCGGAGGTCGCTCATCGCGACGTCTCACAGCTGGGTGAGCAGCGCGGCCAGACTTCCAGCCCATGCTGCGGCGGCTCGAGACGCCACCCGGATGACCGTGCCGGCCTGCACCCCTTCCGCAGTTGTGCACGGGTTGCCGGTCCTGCCGATGGCGGAGAAGAGACCCCACATCAGCGCTCCGGCGCCAAGGGCCCACAGCACGGGAGGAACAGTCAGCCAATCGCCCAGACGCCATGTGAGCCAGAGCGCGACTGCGCCGAAGGAGGCGTGGACGCACATGAGCGTGCGCAGTCGGACCCTGGGGGTGGCGCTGTGGCGCAGGTTGACCGCCAGTAAAGGGGCGGGAGCACCGAGGGAGCCCATCACGGTGCCCACGGCAGGGGTGATGCGGGTCGGGGGGTGGGATGCCGGCAGGCCGAGTAGTCGCTGGGCGATGACGTCTACGGAGCGGTCGGTGTTCGACAGCACGACGACGCCCATTTGGGTGGTGCGGTCGTAGCCGATGTATGAGGTGAACCCGCCCGTTGCTCCGTTCTGCCAAGTGATGTTGCGTCCGCTGATTGTGCTGGTGTGCCAGCCCAGACCGGTTCGGCCTCCGGGCTCCGCGTCGTGGGTGGGCGCGGCGGCGCGAGCTCCGGGCGCTGTCTTCTGGATGACAGCACGGAGGAAGAGTCCGAGGTCTCGTCCGGTCGTCCAGATGTCACCTGCCGGGGTGTATCCCGAGGCGTACCAGTGCGCTGTGGACGGGCCGGTGGCCTGCTGACCGCGGGCGACGTTCGAAGGAATGGGGTCGTTGATGCGCATGACGCGCGTGTCCCGCATCTTGAGCGGTTCGAAGATGTTCGTGGTGAGCAGCTCCGTGTATGGCAGACCAGTGCGGCGCGTTGCCATGTAGCCGGCGAGGGCCATGCCAAGGTTGGAGTAGCTGTAGGTTCCGGGGCTTCCAGCAGAGGCGGTTTCGGCCGCGCGGAGCACATCTCGCTCGCTCAGGCCGCGGTAGGGATCTTGCCCGAGGAGCACCAGTTCCGCGTTCCGGGCGGTCATCCTCAGACCTGGGGGCATCTTCTCCAGGCCGGCGCGATGGGTGGCGAGGTCTTCCAGAGTGGCACTGGCGACTGCTGGATCGGAGAAACGGCCCTCGGGGATCAGCTGTTCCAGGGAGGTAGCGAGGTCCAAGATCTTCCGGTCCTCGAGTTCGGCCAGGAGCATGCCGGTCATGGGTTTGCCGATGCTGCCAGCCTCGAACACAGTTGATGCGTCGATGTCGCTGTGTGCGGCGTTGCCTGAGTCACCCAGCCCGGCGAACCTCAGGCTGCCGCGATCCACGACGGCTACTGACAGCCCCCGGTAGCCGCGGCCGTCGCCCGCAGCCTCACGTACTTGGGCCGCCAGGTTCCTGTCACCTGTCATGGCGCTTCCCAGCCGGGCGGGTGCGGGGGCCATCTGGCTTCCCGCACCCGCACAGATGGTGAGCAGTAGTGCCACGATCAGCATCCTGGTGCGAAGCGCGGTGATCGACGGCACTGGACTCGTTACTGCGTCGTGCAGCAGCAAGTGGCCGCTTCTCACTTGGAGGCGAGGATGGGCGAATGCGACGGCAGAAGCGCCTCGGCTTCGCCTGTGACTTCCGCAGGCGGCGGTGCGGGGGTGCACTCTGTCTTCGATTCCAGCGCTTCTGGCTGACCACGGAGGTGTTGCGCTGCTCTGATCAGGCGGAGGTAGTGCGCATCTCCCATGATGACCAGTTCAACTGCCACCACGGTGAGGGAGAAGCTGATAAGACCAGCCATGTGGAAGGCGATTCCCAGGTGCATGAGGATACCGCCGGCCACCGCGAAAAGGCGCCAGCGTCGGTTCAGCAGGAGGAATGCGAATGCGAGCTGGAAGAACACGGTTGCGTACGTGATCGCTACCACCAAGGTTGCGCTCTCGTAAATGAACCGGTTCACACCAGGCCATCCGAATTCATTCACCCTGAGGATGTAGTAAAGTGCGGTGCCGTTCTGCCACCGCTCTCCCTGCACTTTATACATTCCTGACACCAGGTAGACGGTGCAGATCTGCAGGATCACGGACAGGATACCGGCGTTATGAAGAAGCGAAGCAGCCCTGTAGCGCAACGACTGCTGGTCCTCGAAGGACTCTCTCTTCCTACTGCGAGCGTCCAGCGAAAAACGGGATCCAGAGTCGATGAAGACGAAAAACACCAGGACGATGACCGTGATATTGTCACCGCCATCGAGCAAGACAGGGTTCCTCTGATGCAGTGACCACAGGAAAACGTAGTGCAGGATGTTCATGGCCCGGGTTTTCCAACCCAACATGAACAGCAGAGCTGCCAGCATGCCCAGGTGGAAAATTATCTCGAACCATGCATTTGACCTGCTGACGGCGTAGAGGGATATTCCTTCTTCTGCGCCGGCGAAATTTTGCCAGGGCCACGATCCGGCAGGGCCCCACAGATATGCCCGCTCCATGTAGTCTCGGGCATATAGGTAGAAGCCGAGCCCACCCAGAATTATGCGCGCGAGTGAGCTCCCGATGAGAGCGCGGCGATTCAAACTGAGGTCATCGAGCCGGGCATAGAAGCGCATCTGTGTGCGGCATGCCGCCGTGTGCATTCTTGTGCGCATAACATGCAGATTCATCGTGCCACCCTCAGTGGCTTCATCCAGGCAAGGTCATAGTAGGAAACCTTTCCTCTATTGGCCCGGACTTCGCGCTCGGAAAACCTCGGGTACTTGTTTATTACTATGCGCACCTGCACAGAGCGGAAGCCCTCGCCCCACAGTGCGGTTGCCTCTGTGCTCGCTAGCGCCCGCACGTAGAGGAGTGCGCTGTCGCGTCCTTCGAGCTCACTCGGCGCGAGGGGAGGTACAAGCTCCGCCTTGGCAGCCGCATTCTCGGTGCCCTTCACGGGCGGTTTCTCGCGGCGCAGCTCATCGAGCTGAGGGTCGCGCCAGCCCTCAAGTCGCTGGCGCACGGCGGGGGCCAGGCGCTCGACACGGGACGGCCAGAAGCGCTGACGATGCAACTTGTCTATGTGTGGCGTAGTGACGTCCACCCACCTGGTGGTCGCCACAGCCCCATCCGGTAGCGACCGCTTGGCGCGGATCAGAAACCCAGAATCCTCCGTCACCGGTTCCGGAGCGAAGAGATGCCAGTCCTGTTGGAAGTACGGCGTCATGTATGCACGAATCTTATTGTCGTGCTGTTCGCGAATCGGATTAAAAGGAGTGTGGTGCAGTGCCGTCATGCTGAAATGAAACAGAACTGCAGTCGCTACCAGGAAACCAATCAAAGACAGAGCTGAGCGTCGGCCTCTGCTCCAGTTTGCAAGAGACCGGCTCGCGAAGTCTTCCGTCACTATTGCTCATCTTCCCCATGTGGCGGGCGCGAATAACGCGCCCGCCACCGACGCTAATAGCTGTCGACTAGTCGAACGAGCGTGACATGTCTATGTCGTTCTCGAAATCAATGCCTGCGTCGCCCCGCCTGAAAGCCTTCCCCTTCCTCTGCGGAATGGCATTGGAAGCCTTCACATAGTCGTATGCTGCACTGCCGGCCGCAGATCCGGCCGCCTTCTTCAGGAAGGAACCCCAGCGCATGGCCTGCATGTCGCCCTCTGCGACCTTTTCAGGCTCCTTGCCGGCATCCGCGAAAGCGACAGCCGTCGTCTCGCTCGCGGAGAAATCTGAATCAGCCGATGCGGACGAAGCGAAAACGATGCCGACGGTCAAACCGGCAACGGCCGCAGTGAGTGCGTGAAACTTACGCACGTGTACCCCCAGGAAATGGTTTCTCTGATGCTCGACACCTCAGGTGCGAACCTTCATGATCACACATGAAATATGGCGCTTCCTGATCATGGTGATCCAGGGCACACGATGCGAATATGATTGCGGAATCAATCACTCCGCTGCTTCTTTGTGGCCGAACCGCACAGACGGCTAACGGCACAACTCGAAAGACGGGCTGCTGACGCCGGGGGTAGGCAGACCTACGGCTGCGCCAGATTGAGGGGCCCTCGGGGCTCGACATCGACCACATGGTGCCGCTCGCCGAGGCGTGGGATTCCGGCGCATTGGCATGGACCGCGCAGTAAGAAGACCGTGGAACTGCCCCGCCTGGCCGTGAAGCACGAGCTGCTGGCCGTCCGTTCCTTCTATCTCGACATTGCGCTGTGGGCCACGGAGGACCCGGCGAGATGGGCCCGCTGGGCCGCACCCTCCATCAAGGCCACCGAAGCGGACGTCAAACGGGAAAGCCGAAGGACGAAGGAACGGGTGGACCAGCGCACCCGAACAGCGGGCCGAACCGCACAACGGGGCGGGACGTCGTCAGCGCCGCGGTCCTGGCGATCAACGCGGCGCTGATCGGCGGCGAGGATCTGGCGTGGCGACCGGCCCCGCCGTCACGTGCCCGCGCGCTGCTGCGCAAGATCGCTTTCAACGCGAGCGTCCCGGTGCTCGCGCTGGCCTACCTGGTGGACCGGGTCTCCGCGCCGATCGGGGGCGGTCGCGGCCTGTCCAACACGTACCGGGTGCTCGCGCGCCGGAGCTCCTGACCGGTACGAGGCAGCCGGGTGTCCGGTGCCCGCTCGGTCTCCCACGTACTCACCCATGGTGCCCGGTACGGTCACCCACCGTCCTTGGCGCGCCCGGGTGGAGCCCGTGACCAGCGGATTTCCCGATTCGCCGGTCACGGGCTTGACCTTGACACGGTGATAACGTTTCTACTTGGGCGCAGGAGGTGGTCCCGATCAACACGACCAACGTAACCCCGCAGAACACCCGCGTGGCCAACGCCCTGGGCGCCGAGGACTCGTCGGTCCGGCTTCAGGCGGCCCTGGCGGTCGGCTCGAACCCCGACCCCGTGTTCCTGGAGACGCTCGTCGAGCGGTGCGCGCTCGAGCCGGATTTCTTCGTACGCGACATGCTGTCCTGGGCGCTTCTCCGCCTCTCGCCGGAGATCACCCTGCCCCGGATCCGCCAGGAGCTCGACTCCGAGCGCACCCAGGCCCGCAGCCAGGCGCTGCACACGCTCTCCAAGATCAACGACAAGAGCACGTGGGCCTGGATCACCCGCGACATGCTGCGCGACGCCGACGACGGGGTCGCGCGGACCGCGTGGCGCGTCGCGGTCGTCCTCGTGCCCGAGGACGAGGAGAAAGACCTGGTCGACGAACTGGTTCTGCAACTCGGCCGCGGCGACCGCAGCGTGCAACTGAGCCTGAGCCGGGCCTTCGTCGACCTCGGCGACGTGATCAAGCCCGCCCTGGAGGAGGCCGCGGAGAATCCCGACCCGGTGGTGGCCACGCACGCCCGTGCCACCGAGCTACTCCGGCAGAACCCGGAGACCGGTTTCGACGCGGCCGTCGAAGCGGCGAAGCGCTTGGTCAGACTCGGCCCGGAACGAGCTGCTGCTGCCGCCGCCGCGGCCGCGGCGGCAGGCACCGAGACCTCGGAGACCGCCGAGCCCACGGAGACGACCGAGTCGACGGAGGCTGCCAAGGCCGCAGAGGCTTCGGAGGCCGCGGATTGCTGATCGGTGATGTGGCCCGCCACTCCGGGGTGAGCACCCGGATGCTCCGGCACTACGACGCCCTGGGGCTGGTGCGGCCGACGGGCCGCACCGTCGGCGGCTACCGCGAGTACTCCGCCGAGGACGTCCGCAGGATCTTCCACGTGGAGAGCCTGCGGTCCCTCGGGCTCTCGCTCAAGCAGATCGGGCGCGCGCTGGAGGACCCGGCCTTCACGCCGTCCGCCTTGGTCAGCGACCTCATCCGGTGGACGGAGGACCGCCTGGCGCGGGAACAGGAGCTGCTCGAGCGGCTCCGTGCGGTCGATGCGTCGGCGCCCACCGGCTGGCAGGGCGTCCTGCGCATCGTCGAACTCATGCGGGAACTCAACTCGACCAGCGCCGCGCGCAGGCAGCAGGCCGTCCTGGCCCGGTCGGAGGGCGTGTCGGTTCCCGCCGAGCTGCTGGCCGGGGCGGTCCTGGCCGAATCCGACCCCCACGTCGCAGGCGCCCTGCGCTGGGCGCTCGCCCGATCGGGCGGCGATGGCGTGGCGGCGCTGGACGCCGGCGCGCACTCGGAGGACGTCGACATCCGGCGGCGCGCGGTGCTGGCGATCGCCGAGATGCCCGAGGCTCCGGGTGCGACCGCGGTGCTCGCGGACGCCCTCGGGGACCCGGACACGACGGTGCGCAGGCACGCCGCTCTGGCTCTGGGCAGGCATGGGGTGGCCGCGGCCGTGCCCACACTCGTCGGCATGGTGGTCGAGGGCTCCAACGACGTGGACGCGGCGGAGGTTCTGGGAACGCTGTCCCAGGACCCCGGGTGCGCGGACCGGATCACGACCGCCCTGGTCGACGAACTCGCCGCGCCCACCGCGGACTCCGCGACGCGGATCCGCCTCACCCAGGCGCTGGTCGAGCTCGCGGGAACCACCGCGCAGGAGGTCCTGCGCCAACTGGCCGACGACGACGACGACCGCGCCGTCGCCCTCGTCGCCTCGGCCCTCGTCGGAATTCTCGAAGAGCGGTCCCCCGAAGACCGAGCCGACGAGGATTCCTGAAAGCGCGCCACCGAGGCGCCGCGGCACCCGGTCCCGGCGGGCATGTTGCCGCCGGGACCGGAGACGGCGACGACTTCCTCGTGGTCATCACCCACCCGACAAGATTGTCCAAGGCCCCTTCCAGGGCGTCGACATCACTGAGCACCAGAGTCGGTCAGAAGTTCACGTCCGTTGACACATGCTGGGGGACAAAAGCAAGACCTACACCATGGACATCACTGGCAGCTTCGACCTGGCCGGGGATAAGGGGCACCTCGCGGTGGACCTCGGCGCTGCCCACATCGATGAGATCTTCGCCAACGGCAACGCCTACGTGAAGGGTGTTCAGGGCGTGGGCGACGGCTGGGGGTCTATACGTCGCGACAAAGCCGAGGCCCACTATGTGCTCCGCGCGCCGCTGAACGATCCCGAGCACGTACTCCAGCAGGTAGCCGCGATGCGCCAGATCACGAAGATCGGCCAGGAGCAGGTAGACGGCGTACCGGCCGCGCACTACCGCGGCACCATCGACTACACCACACTCACGCTCCGGATGGCGCCTAGGGAGCGTATTGAGTCGTGATCAATTTGCGGGATGTGCCTTCGCGGCAGGGCCGGATCCGGTAGACCGTCTTGCGTGACGCGTGTGCAACTGACGGACCCGGAGTGGGCGTTCATCGAGCCGTATCTGCCGATCGGCGAATACGGCCCGTACCCCGAGCGGCTGCGACAGCAGTTCGAGGGCGTGATCTGGCGGTTCCGGACGGGTGGGCAGTGGCGGGAGATGCCGGCGGAGTTCGGTGCCTGGTCCACATTGCCGGTCGCGGCACTAGTGCTACCGCCTGGAAGTCCTGCGGGGGTCATGGAGCTGTGTTGGCGGCATCCCAGCGTTGGCGGGATGCCGCGATGGCTTCGCGGTGGTCGGCTGACCAGTCGGCGAGCGACTTGACCAGGAAAGTGAGGCTGTGGCCCATCGGGGTCAACTCGTACTCGACCCGGGGCGGGACCTCGGGGTGGACGGTTCTGGAGACCAGGCCGTCGCGCTCCAGGCGGCGGACGGTCAAGGTGAGCATCCGTTGGGAGATGCCGGAGATCGCGCGTTGGAGCTGGCTGAATCGGCGTACTCCCTGGGCCAGTTCGACGATCACCAGGACCGACCACTTGTCCCCGACCCGGTCGAGGACGTCGCGGATTCCGCAGTCCTCGTGTTCCTGGCCGCAGGAGACCACAGGAACTGTGGTTACTGCCATGTGCCCCACTGACATTGAAGTGCCTCCTTACGAAATGTTCTCCGGTTATCGATGATGGTGTCAGTTACCGAAGAGAACCACTAGCGAGGGGATGAACCGATGATCCTTGTCACCGGTGCCACGGGTGGCCTGGGGAAGCTCGTCGTTGAGCGTCTGGCTGGGCGTGACGACGTGGTGGTCGGCACGCGGACTCCGCAGAACATTCCGGCAGGGGTACCGGTGAGGCGCATCGACTTCGACGATCCGACTTCCTTGAGGGACGGCTTCGCCGGCGTCGACACGCTCTTGCTCATCTCGGCCGGGTACGGCGAGGACGACGTGGTCATCGCACGTCACGGCGCGGCAATCGAGGCGGCGGAGAAGGTCGGGGTCGAGCACATCGTCTACACCAGCCTTTCCGCCGCAGGGGATCATCTGACCTATGCGCTGCCCCACCGCTGGACCGAGCTCAGGCTGATGAGGGGCACCACGCGCTGGACGATCCTGCGCAACGGCCTCTACGCGGAGCTGCTTGCGATGTTCGCCGTCACGGACCCCGGCGGTAAGCTCACCGTTCCGCTGGGGGATGGGCGGCTGGCCGCAGTGGCTCGCGAGGATCTGGCCGACGCTGCCGTACGGGTTGTCACCGACGTGCCCTCGCACGTGGGACGGTCCTACGAGCTGGTCGGGGAGCAGGCGATCGGCGGCGACGACCTCGCTCGGCTCGTCGCCGAGGCTACCGGGACCTCCGTCTCCTTCGAGCCGGGCACCCTGGCCCAGGCTCGCGCATCGATCGCTGCCTCTGGAGCGGCCGCCTTCCAGGTCCCGATGCTTGTGGGCACCTTCTCCGCGATCGCGGGGGGTTTCATGGGCGGCACCGAGAACGATCTCGCCAAACTGCTTGGCAAGACCCCGCGTTCCGCCCTCGGTGTCATCACCGCCGCGGTGAACGCGCGGCAGTGATCGCTGAGTGCTTTCACGCCGCTTTGAGTGGGCTGCCGTCGTAGGTCCAGCGGAACGGGTGAGCGTCCTCGTTGTACGCGATGGTGAAGCCGTCGATGCGGTCGAGGAGGTTCTGGCGGGAGTTGAACTCGCCGCGCCGGATGAGCCGACGACCGAGGATCGAGAAGAAGATCTCCACCTGGTTCAACCACGAAGCGTGCTTGGGCGTGTGGTGGACCACGAACCGGGGATGGACCTTGAGCCAGGCCCGGGTGGCCTTGGAGGTGTGCGAGGAGCCGTTGTCGATCACCAGGTGGATCGTCAGTTCCTTGTTGATCCAGGTGTCCAGGCGGTGCAGGAAGCGGATGAAGTGCTTGGAGTCGTTGCGGGGCAGCTCCTCGGTGATCACCTCGCCGGTGTGCACATTGAGCGCGGCGGTGATCGAGGCGGTGCCGTGGCGGCGGTACTCGAACTCCACCCGTTCCGCACGGCCGGGCGCGGGCGGGACGGTGGGGTGGCGGCGCGAGCGGGCACCCATCGCGGTCTTCTCGTCCACACTGATCACCACCGAGTTGGCGGGGCAGTGCCGGTACAGGTCGCAGACCTCCGCCGCGCGGGTGAAGAACGCCGGGTCCTGCGGGCGGGTCAGCCAGCCGCGCACCCGGTGTGGCTTGAGGTCCAGGTCCCGCAGGATCCGTCCGACCTGGGATCGGGAGATCCCGGTGTCGGACAGGAAGGTGGCGATGCCGGCCTGGGTCCACTGCGAGTCGCCCTCGGGACGCTGGGAAGTCACCGTGGCCACGATCCGCAACCGGTCCTCGGGCGTGTACCTCCGCGGGCGGCCCGAGCGTTTGCGGTCGGCCAGGCCGTCCATGCCCTGCTCGCACCAGCGCCTGCGCCACCGCCGCACGGTGTCCACGCCGCACCGAAGGTCGTCGGCGATCGCCTCGTTGCTCGTGCCGTCGGCGGCGGCCAGGACGATGCGGGCGCGCTGCACCTGGCGGGCCTGGGCGGTCGCCTTGCGGGCGACCGCCTCCAGTGCCACCCGCTCCGCCCCGCCGAGTGTGACCTGCCACGGGCTGGGCACCCCCACCGCCACCGCTCCCCACCGCCGGTCGATCATGACAAGCGGGCAGGGTATCGGCCACCCTGGGCACCATGCCCGCCAAACCCGTACCGGAGTTCACCAAGCTCGCCGTCGCCTCCCGACTGCGCGACCACGCCGCGACCCGCTGGCCGCAGCTGACCGACCTGACGGTGCGCTGGCGGGGCCAGTTCGTCTACGCGGCCGCCACCCTGCCCGGCGAGGACGAACCCGCACCCCTGTTCCGCCTGCGCTACCTCGGCACGCCCGACCTGTGGGACTTCGCCATCCACCTGGGCAGCAGCAACGCCTACGAAGACTCCCTCCTGCCCTCCGGCAGCCCCGAGGGCACCCCCGAAGAAGCCCTCGATTGCGCCTGCGGGCTGTACCTCAGCGACCCCTCCGCATGGCTCCAACCACCCCAGCAGGACTAACGCGCGGTAGCACTAGCGCTCCGTCCGCAGGCCCTTCAGGGTGAGCGTCAGCAGGCGGTCGGCCAACTCCGGGTCGTCCGGAGCCTGCTCGGCGGCCAGGGCGATGGCGTTGGTCAGCTGCATCAGGTCCCCGACGGACACGTCCGGCCTGACCGCGCCGCTCTCCTGAGCCCGTACGAGCAGCCGCTCACCGGCCGCGTTCATCGGCGTACTGCACCGCGCGAGGGCCGAACTGCCGTCGCGTGAGGCCGACATGAGTTCGCGGGCGAGCCCCCGGTACTCACCCGCATGAGTGATGATGTCGCGCAGCCACGTGACGAGTGCCGAGCACGGCTGCTCGCTGTCGGCCAGTTCCCGCGCGTGTGCGAGGAGCTCGTCGACGGCGCCCTGGAAGACCGCGCTCATCAGTGCGTGCCGGGTGGGGAAGTGCCGGTAGAGCGTGCCGATCCCCACTCCGGCGCGGCGAGCCACATCTTCGAGCGAGGCGCTCGTGCCGTGCTCGGAGAAGGCGGTACGGGCCTCGGCGAGCACGCGCTCGTAGTTGCGGCGGGCGTCGGCGCGCATGGGACGTACCGCCGGTGTCTGTGCACTGCTCGCCGCCATGACCCTCGCCTCTCTCCCGCTCTCGCCTTCAGGATGCCACCGAAAGCCGAGGGCCCCGCCGGATCTGTCGATCGATCGGCGGGGCCCTCGGCTCTCGTACGGCCGGACGGTCAGTCCTTGATCTCGCAGATCGCCGCTCCGGAGGTCACCGACGCGCCGACTTCGGCGGCCAGGCCCTTGATGGTGCCGGCGCGGTGGGCGTTGAGGGGCTGTTCCATTTTCATGGCCTCAAGGACGACGACGAGGTCGCCTTCCTTGACCTCCTGGCCCTCCTCGACCGCGATCTTGACGATGGTGCCCTGCATGGGGGAGGCCAGGGTGTCGCCGGAGGCGGCCGGGCCGGACTTCTTCGCGGCCCGGCGCTTGGGCTTGGCACCCGCGGCCAGCCCGGTACGGGCCAGCGTCATGCCGAGCGAGGACGGCAGGGAGACTTCCAGGCGCTTGCCGCCGACCTCGACGACGATCGTCTCGCGACCGGACTCGTCGTCGTCCTCGTCCGTGCCGGGGGCCGCGTAAGGGGCGATGGTGTTGGCGAACTCGGTCTCGATCCACCGGGTGTGGACCGTGAACGGGTCCGATGTGAAGGCGGGGTCGGCGACGACCGCGCGGTGGAAGGGGATGGCGGTCGCCATGCCCTCCACGTTGAACTCCGCCAGGGCGCGGGCGGCGCGCTGGAGGGCCTGCTCACGGGTGGCGCCGGTGACGATCAGTTTGGCGAGCAGGGAGTCCCAGGCGGGGCCGATGACGCTGCCGGTCTCGACGCCGGCGTCCAGGCGCACGCCGGGCCCGGTCGGCGGGGCGAAGGTGGTGACGGTGCCGGGGGCGGGGAGGAAGCCACGGCCGGGGTCCTCGCCGTTGATGCGGAACTCGAAGGAGTGCCCGCGCACCGCCGGGTCGTCGTAACCGAGCGCTTCGCCGTCGGCGATGCGGAACATCTCCCGCACGAGGTCGATGCCGGTGACCTCTTCGGTGACGGGGTGCTCGACCTGGAGGCGGGTGTTGACCTCCAGGAAGCTGATGGTGCCGTCCTTGCCGACGAGAAACTCGACAGTTCCGGCGCCGACATAGCCGGCTTCCTTGAGGATCGCCTTGGACGCCGTGTACAGCTGCGCGTTCTGCGCGTCGGACAGGAACGGGGCCGGGGCCTCTTCCACCAGCTTCTGGTGGCGCCGCTGGAGCGAGCAGTCACGGGTGGAGACGACCACGACGTTGCCGTGGGTGTCGGCCAGGCACTGGGTTTCGACGTGGCGGGGCTGGTCGAGGTAGCGCTCGACGAAGCACTCGCCGCGCCCGAACGCGGCGACGGCCTCACGCACGGCGGAGTCGTAGAGCTCGGGGACCTCTTCGAGCGTCCTCGCGACCTTCAGGCCGCGTCCGCCGCCGCCGAAGGCCGCCTTGATGGCGATGGGCAGCCCGTTGGCCTTCGCGAACGCCACCACCTCATCGGCACCCGACACCGGGTCGGGGGTGCCGGCGACCAGCGGCGCGCCGGCGCGCTGGGCGATGTGGCGGGCGGCGACCTTGTCGCCGAGGTCGCGGATGGCCTGGGGCGGGGGGCCGATCCAGGTGAGACCGGCGTCGAGGACGGCCTGGGCGAAGTCGGCGTTCTCGGAAAGGAATCCGTAGCCGGGGTGGATGGCGTCGGCCCCCGAGTCCGCGGCGGCCTGGAGCACCTTGGCCATGTCCAGGTAGCTGGCGGCCGGGGTGTCACCGCCCAACGCGAACGCCTCGTCGGCCGCGCGGACGTGAATGGCGTCCCGGTCCGGATCGGCGTAGACGGCAACGCTCGCGATCCCGGCGTCCCGGCAGGCCCGGGCAACGCGGACAGCGATTTCGCCTCGGTTGGCGATCAGCACCTTGCGCACGATGGCTCCCTCCTTGAAACAAGCTGAGTTTAGACCGACCGGCAGTAGGGGAGCGGCATCGCGGGGTCTGGCACGCACGCCCCCAAGGCCTTAAGGGCCAGGGGGGGACCCCCTCCGGCGTTGTCGTCAATCATCAACGCTCCGCGTTGACTCAATCCTCCGCCTTGCAGCCGCACGCACCAGACCCCGCTCCTCCCCCCGCTCCCCTACTGCCGGGCGGTCTTAGGGACTCCTGACACGGCCCTACGACCCGTCCCCAATGGTGAGCTTGCCCACACGGAGCGTGACTCGAGGCTCGCGCGAGTGGCGAATTCCCTTGTCGCACCACGGTACGACGAGTTCTCCCACCGCACAGTAGCCCTCGGGTGTGGCGCAGGTCTCTGTCCGGGTGCCCAGCGGCACCCCGGCATTCTTTGTGGATTCCCTACGAATGACCGAATGATTCTTTGCCGTCCGCACCCGTCCGCACCCGTCCGCACCCGTCCGCACCCGGCGCCGCCCGAGGCCCCGCCCCGGCCCGCACCAGTCACGTCCGCCCCCTTGTCCCCAGGCGTTACTCATTAGTAGCGTCTGAAGGGTCGTCGCGTACCAGGGGTAACAGCAGGGAAGAGGGTGGGGCGCCGTGGCCCGGAGACCTATAGCCGCCGTGGCTGGGGCCGTGTTGTTCGCCGAAGCCGCCGGCATCGTGTTCGTCAACTGGATCCTCGGCAAGGTCGTCGACAACCAGTCGATGTCCCTCGCCGGCCTGGACCCCGACGTGATGTCCACCTCGACCTGGGTGATGGGCGCGGTCTTCGGCCTCTACCTCCTGGCCTGCGGCGTCTTCTTGCTGCGCGCCGCCCTTACGGACCGCGCACCCGGCCGCCTGCCCCGGATCATGCTCACCGCGTGCGCGGTGGTGCACGGGGTACTCGGGGCGCTGGCGGTCGGTCTGGTCGGCTGGGCGGCGTTCGCGCTGATGATGGGTGCACTCGGCCTGATCGTGCTGTCGCTCATCGCGTACGGAGCCCGCGACGGGCGCGCGCCGGTGACGGACACCCCGCCGCCCGGCCCGGAAAACGGCACCCCGGCGCCGGCCTGAGGGGCCGTATCAGCACGCGAACCGGGGCGAACCGGCGCTCAGAATCGCGGATTCACAGTCCACGGCCCACAGCGTGCTCAGTTCCTCGGCGAGCGCGGCCATGAGCCGCCGCATGTCCGCTGGGGCCGACTCGTGCATCGCCTCGGAGATGATCAGCACCCGGCTTGTTGTCTCCCGCACGGCGGACGCACCGCTCTGCCGGTTGGTCCAGCGCCGGGAGTGGGCCTGCCCCGACTCGTCGGCGAAGACGACTTCACCCGGGACAGGGTTCTCCGTACCGCCGGAGAACGTCAGGTACTCCTCGTCGCCCGTCGCCCGACGGACCTCCAGGTCCCCCGAGATCGCGGAAAGGTCGAATACCCCGACCGGAATCGCGAAGGCGAGCGACACGGCGTTGCAGAGGTCGATCAGCGGATGAATCCGGGGCAGTGACCGCTCTTTCCGGAACCGCCGAAGAAGCGATTCCGAGGCGCAGCGGTACTGGGTCGGCCTGAGTCCCATTCGGGAAAACGTCCGGCGCCAGGCCTGAATCTCATCCATTTCTCCTTCCGGGGCGAGCGCCAGCCGGGACTCCGCGGCGGCGTTGTACTTTTCGACCGTACGGTCGACCGCCGCGTCCTTGGTGATTCCGTCGGCGAAGAGAACCCCGGGAACGAGTTCGGGGAAGTCGTCCCAGATCTGCTGAGCGTGCTGAAATTTCATCGGGTCTCTTTCGTGGGCCAGTCGGTCAGAGCAACGCAAGCCGGGCACCCAGGGCCGCGAAAGCGCCTGCGAAGGCCCTGCGGAGACCGGTCAGTACACGGGGACGGGACAGGACGTGGCGCCTCATCGCGGCGGCGAAAACCCCGTACGCGGCGAAGACGACGAGCGTCATCAGCATGAATGCCGCGCTCAACTCGACCATGCGCAGAACGGAATGCGGCTCACCCGCCGTCACGAACTGCGGGAGGAACGCGAAGAAGAAGATCGTGAGTTTGGGGTTGAGAATGTTGATCAGCACCCCGGAGGTGATCACCCGCGCCACCGAACGCGGTTCGGATTCCTTCTCCACGGTGAGAGCGTCCTTGTTCCGCAGAATGCTCCAGGCCATGTAGAGGAGATAGGCGACACCCAGGTACTTGAGGATCTGGAATGCCATGGCACTGGTGTGCGGCAGCGCCGCGAGGCCGGTGATCGCCGCCACCAGGTGCGGAATGATGCCCAGCGTGCAGCCGACCGCGGCGACGGCGCTCGCGCGCGCCCCGCGCGAGAGCCCGGCCGCCATCGTGTAGAGCATTCCGGTGCCGGGAGTGGCCACCACGATCAACGAGGTGAGGAGGAATTCCGTACTCATGCCCTCACTCTGGGGTCACAATGGACTCATGAACAGGTCCAAAGGCGGCGCCACCGACCGGTCCATAAGTACGTCTCCCGGCGCGGACTTCCTCCAGCTCAGCATCGGCGAGGCGCCGGCCCGCGGACTGTCCGACTGGCTGGCCGAGCGCATGCGAGCCGGCATCGCGGACGGCAGCCTTCCGGTGGGCAGTAGGTTGCCGGCGACGCGGGTGCTCGCGGCCGAACTCCGCGTGTCGCGAGGGGTGGTGACCGAGGCGTACCAGCGCCTGACCGAGGACGGCCACATCGCGGGCCACGGGCGGGCCGGGACCGTGGTGGTGGCTGCCCCGGTCACTCCTGCCACTTCTGCCGCTCCCGCCAATCCCCCCACTCCCACCCCTCACCCCGGCGCGGTGTTCGACGTAACGCCGCCCGGCCCGGGGGTCTTCGACGCCCTGCGCGCGGCGCCCGCCCGCATCGATCTGTCGCCCGGCCTGCCCGATCTGGCCACCTTCCCGCGTGCGGCGTGGCTCCGTGCGGAACGCGCCGTACTGAAAGACCTCTCGGCGTCCGACCTCGGATACGGAGATCCGCGCGGCGCACCCGAGTTGCGACGCGCCGTCGCGAACTGGCTGGCCCGCAACCGCGGGATCAGGGTGGACGCCGCGGAGGTTCTCATCACGTCGGGAACGGCCCAGGGCCTCGGTCTGCTGGCGCAGGTGCTGCGCGACGACGGGGTCTGCGCCATCGCAGTCGAAGACCCCGGTTCGCTGGGGGCCCGCCAGCACCTGCACAACCGCCGGCTGGAGACTCCACCGGTCCCGGTCGACACCCACGGCGTACGGGTGGACGCGCTCCGCGCCACCGGCGCGCCGGCCGTGCTGCTGACCCCGGCCCACCAGTTCCCGACCGGCGTGGTGCTCGGCGGCGTACGACGCCGGGAGCTGATGCGGTGGGCGGCGCAGGGCGGGCTGATCGTCGAGGACGACTACGACGCGGAGCACCGCTACGACCGCCCACCCGTGCCGGCCCTGCGCTCACTGCTCCCCGAGCGGGTCTGCTACGTAGGGAGCGTGTCGAAGCTCCTCGCTCCCGCGCTGCGGCTGGGCTGGATGCTGGCGCCGCCGAAGTACCGGGACGCGCTGGCAGACGCCAAGCGTTACGCGGACCTCGGCAACGCGGTGCTGCCGCAGCTGGTGCTGGCCCGGCTGATGCGGTCCGGTGAGATGGAACGCCACTTGCGGCTGCTGCGCGGACGTCACCGCCGGCGCCGGGACGCGATGATCGCGGCTGTCGCGGAGCACCTGCCGGGGGCGGTGGTGCACGGTGCGGCGGCGGGGCTGCACCTGGTGGTCACCTTCGAGCGGGCGGACCTTTCGGACATCGCCTTCGCGGCGGCGGCGCTGGAGCGCGGCGTGAAGCTCCAGCCCCTCTCCTGGCACCGCCAACTGCCGGGTCACCCCGGCCTGCTCCTCGGTTACGCCGCGACGGCGCCCGGCGCGATCGGCGAAGGCGTCGCGGTGCTGGGCGAGACCCTGCGGGACGTCAAACCCACAGCTCGGTGATCGGCGTCCCCACCTCGCCCAGCAGCCGGCGCAGCAGCGGCAGCGACAGCCCGATGACGTTTCCGGGGTCGCCGTCGATGCCGTCGATGAACGGTGCGGAGCGCCCGTCGAGGGTGAACGCCCCGGCGACGTAGAGAGGTTCACCGCTGGCGACATACGCCGCGACCTCGGCGTCCGTCGGCTCCCCGAACCGCACCACGGTGGACGCGGTGGCACTCGCGCGCAGCCCGTTCGCGGTGTCGATCACGCAATGCCCGGTCTGCAGCACACCCGACCTGCCTCGCATGGCCTTCCACCGCGCGAGCGCGTCCTCGGCGTCACGCGGCTTGCCCAGCGCCTCGCCGTCCAGCTCCAGCACGGAGTCGCAGCCCACGACCAGGGCGGCGGCGGCCTCCGGCCGGGCAGCGACGGCAGCGGCCTTCGCCTCCGCGAGCACGAGCGCGAGCTCACCCGGCGTAGGGGCGTCGACGGCGTCCTCGTCGACACCGCTGACGATCACCTCGGGCGCGAGCCCGGCCTGCCGCAGCAGTGCGAGGCGGGCGGGCGAGGCGGAGGCGAGCACGAGTCGGCGGCGCGGATCAGTCATGCGGTACATCGTACGAGGGCGCCCAGGACGGGTCAGGCGTCGAGGGGCAGGATCCGGAAGGCGTCGAAGCCCTTGGTCAGGGGCGTGATGGCCCGGAAGTCGCGCTGATCGAGGGTGAAGATCCGGTCGGTGCGGAACCGGTCGGCCAGGACCACGCCGACGGCGTCGGCCAGGTCCAGCCGCAGACCTTCGTACTTCTGTCGCACCTCGTGCGCCGCTACGAGGTCCACGGGGTGCAGCGGGGGGAGTTTGTACTGGCCGTCCATGAGGCGCCCGTTGAGCGCTTCCATGACGAGGAGTGCCTGCGGGAAACCGAAGTCGCGGTGAACGAGATGGTCGAGTTCGGTGACGACCAGCGGCGAGATGGCGAGAGTCTCGTCGTTCATGACGGTGGATGCCTCGACGTACTGGGGATGCTCCATGTCGAAGGCGGCGAAGAGGGCAGAGGTGTCCGCCACGACGATCATCGGCGGGCAGACCTCTCCTTGATGTGCTCGTAGATGGCGTCGTCCATCTCTTCCGCGGTGACCAGGCGGCCACTCCTGAATGCGGGCAGAGGCCGGCTGCTCTTGGGGCGGGACGAGTTGTCGAGCAGCTGGGCGATGCCCCGGCGGATGAGCTCGGCCTTGCTGACTCCCGTGGCTGCCGACTCGGCGTCCAGCCGGAGCTCAAGCTCTTCGGGAAGGTACACCGTCGTCTTTATCATGCCACGCATGGTACCACCCGTATGGCACGGCGGGGATTTAGTGGATACCCACCACCAGCATCGCCACCACCATTGCCACCGCCAGCAGCAGGCCCGCGCGGCGGAGCATCGCCTCCGTCTCGCGCAGCTCTTTCGGAGGTTTGTCCTCGGGGTCGGACCACAGCATGCCTTCGATCCTGCGGCCCGAACCCCGCTCCCGCCTGAGTACCTGTACTCAGCCGGCCCAGTACCAACGGACTAATCACAGCGCCGCGAAGCACCCCGCCCCGGCCGCCGCGACCGCCGCTTCCGCCGCCCGGGCCGCGTCCGCCTCGCGCATCTCCTCACGGCTCACCGCGAAGCGGTAGTAGAGCGGCGCCGACACCGCCCGGATCACTTCGCCCGCGTCCGTCCCGTCCGGCACCTCGCCCCGCCGCACCGCCCGCTCCACGCACGGCGTCCACTCCCGGATGCGCGTCGCGTAGAACCCGCGAAGCGCGATCGCGCACTCCTCGTCGCATGCCGCCGCCGCGATGACCGCCTGGAACACGGGGCCCATCCGTGCGTCGGTCAGGGTCTTGTGTACGAGGCGGGCGTTGGCCAGCAGGTCGCCCGCCAGGGAGCCGGTGTCGGCGGCCGCCACTGACTGCTCGGCCATGTCACGCAGCAGGTCGGCGAGCAGGCCGGCCGTCGAACCCCATCGTCGGTACACCGTCGTCTTGCCGACCCCCGCGTCCGCCGCGACCCGGTCCAGGTTCAGGCCGTGGAAACCGCCCTCGACCAGCGCCTCCCGGGTCGCTTCGAGCACGGCGGCGCGGACCTTGGCTGTGCGCCCGCCGGGTCGCACGGACCCGGGGGGATTTCGCGATACGCCTTCCAAACGGGAAATCTGTTCCATTAGAAGCTCCCACTCTGCTACGGTCTCCCCCATCTTAACGGAACCAAGTTCCCATTAGGGAGAGCCTGCTCGATGAACACCAAGCGCGTCCGCCGTAGCGTCGCCCCGACCGTCGCCGCCATCCTCGCCCTCAGTCCGCTCGGCGTTGCGCAGCCGTCCGCCGCGTCGCACCCCACCCGCTGGACCGCCGCCTGGGGCGCGTCCCCCCAGATTCCCAGCACCGGATTCACGCCCAACTGGTCGCAGGAGGGCTTCTCCCGGCAGACCGTCCGCCAGGTGGTCCGTGTCACCGCCGCCGGTGAGCAGGCCCGTATCCGCGTTTCCAATACCTACGGCACGTCGCCGCTCACCATTACCGGCGCCACCGTCGCCCGTACGGCGAAGAGCGCCGCCGTCGAGCCGGGCAGCGTTCGCCACCTCACCTTCTCCGGTAAGCGCTCCGCCGTGATCCCCGCACGCGGTGAGCTGCGCAGTGACGCATCCCTACTGCCGCTGCGGCGGCTGGAGTCCGTCACCGTCACCCTCTATCTCGCCGGCACCACGGGGCCATCCACCTTCCACTCCCAGGCGTGGGCCGACACCTACCGCGCCGACGGCGACCACCGCGCCGACACGTCCGGGAAGGCGTTCAAAGACTCCACCCCCTCCTGGTACTACCTGTCCGGCGTCGAGGTGAGCTCCGAGCGGCGTACGAAACAGAACGGGATCGTCGTCTTCGGCGACTCCATCACCGACGGCTTCGGATCGACCCCGGGCACCGATCGCCGTTACTCCGACGCCCTCGCCGAAAGCACCGGCCGCCCGGTCGTCAACCAGGGCATCGGCGGCAACCTCGTCCTCAACGACTCGGCCTGGTACGGCGAACGCGCCACCGCGCGCTTCGCCCGTGATGTCCTGGACCAGCCAGGCGCATCCACGGTTGTCGTCCTGGAAGGTCTCAACGACATCGGCTTCAGCGAGGCCGAGGGCCAGCCCACCTACAAGCCGGCACCCGTCGTCTCCGCCGCCGAACTCATCGCCGGCTACCGCGTACTGATCCGCGCCGCCCACGCCAAGGGCCTCAGGGTCGTCGGCGCCACCCTCCTCCCGCTCAAGGGCTCCGACCACTGGGGCGAGCACGCGGCGGAGGTCAGCGACGAGGTCAATCACTGGATCCGTACATCGGGTGAGTTCGACGCGTACGCCGACTTCGACAAGGCGCTCGCCGACCCGGCGGACCATGACCGACTGAACCCGGCGTACGACCACGGCGACGCGCTGCACCCCAACGACGCGGGCTACCGGCTGATGGCGCGGACAGTCGCCGAAGCCCTCTGAGGCCGAAGCCCTTCAGGGGGTGTCCGGTCAGGCGATCAGTCTGGTGCCTTCACCGGCGGCGGCCTGGAGCAGTACGTCGGCCAGTTCGTCGGGGGAGGAGAGCATCGGCCAGTGACCGGTGTCGAGTTCGAAGAAGCTCGCCCGGGGGTCGGCGAGCGACTGGAACTGGGGTTCGCCCGACGCCACCGCCTCCTGGGCCATGGCGATGCGCATGCCGTTGGCGGTGCAGAAGACGCCCGTCAACGGGAGCCCGTCCGCCGCTCCCGACAGCCGGACCGGCTGGGTGATCGTGGCCAGCGGCTGGGGCGCGGCGAGGCGGACCAGCCGTGTCAGTGTGTCCGGGGGGACACCGTCCACGCTGCCCCAGGAGGCCCAGTCCTCGTGCGGCGGCGGGGGCAGCCGCCAGTCGTCTCCGGCCTGCTCGATCCGGTGCAGCAGCGGTTCGCGGAGATGGTCGGGCAGCGCGTCGAGTGCCGACCGGCCGTCCTGGGGCATGCCTCCGTCCACGCAGACGACCCGGGCGAACCGCTCCGGGCGCCGGTCGGCGGCGCCCATCACCGGGTGAATGCTGTAGCAGTGGCCGACGATCACCACCTCCGGCGCTTCCACCTTGTCGATCAGCTCCACCAGATCCTCGATGTGCGTTTCCAAGTCCGTTTGGGGACCCGCCTCGTCGCGACGGTCGCCGAAGCCCGTGAGCGTCGCCGTGTGCACCTCGGATCCCGACTCCCGCAGCCGGCCGGCCACGTCCTCCCACACCCAGCTGCCGCAGTAGGGTCCCGGCACCAGCACGAACGTTGTCATGATCGCCTCCTTGTATCGCCTGCCGGTACCGTAGGAACTCCCCCTGAGGGAGGTTCAAGCCTTGTCCCCCGACGGCATGTTGAGCATCGGAGAGCTCGCCGAGCACGCGGGCGTCACCGTCAAGACGGTCCGCTTCTACTCCGACCGCGGCCTGCTGCCCGAGGCCGCCCGCAGCAGCGGTGGCCACCGCAGATACGGCCCCGAGGCGATCGAGCGGCTCCGCCTGATCCGCTCGCTGCGCTCCCTCGACCTGCCCGTCCCGGAGGTGCGCAGGGTCCTCGACCGGGAGGACACGCTGGAGGACGTCGTAGCGGGACAACTGCGGGAGCTCGGCTCGCGGCTGACCGCCCTGCGCTGGCGGGAGGCCGCCCTCCAGCTGCTCCAGAACTGCACCCCGGAGGAACGCGCCGACCGACTGCGCCTGGTCGGCGTGCTCCTCCGGGGTGCCGCCCCGCCCAGCACCGACGCGGCGGTGCGCTTCTGGCGGCGCTGGCTGCCCGCGCGGCTCCCGGCCCGGCTGGTCTCGGCGATCACCGACGAGACGGTTCCGCAGCCGCCCGCGGATCCGACCCCCGCCCAGGTGCTGGCCTTCGCCCGGCTGCACGCCTTCGTCTCCGGTGTTTCCCCCGGCGCCGGTCACTGCCGGCCGGCGGCGCACCAGCCCGACCAGGGCTACCGTCCCGCCATCCTCTACGACGGCCTGCGCGAAGCCCACGCGCTGGCGTCGGCCGAGATGCGGGCCGGGCGGGCACCGCACCAGGGTGAGGCGCTGGACTGCTTCGTGGCCGCACACGCCTGCGCGTCCGGAGGACGGGACACCCCCCTCTTCCGCCACCACCTGAGCGGCCGGCTTTCCGCCGACCCCCGCATCGACGGCTACTGGCAGTTGGCAGCCGAAGTGGTCACCCCGCCGTCGGGCCCCCCGGACCCCAACCTCGGCGCCACCGACGCCTGGTTCCGCGCCGCCCTGCGCCCGGCTTCCTGCTGAGACCGGCGGGCTTCGGCACGCCGAAGGCCGGCCCCCGTAAACGCTTCGACGCGTCTACGGGGCCGGCCTTCACGTGCGCAAGCGCGGCTTACGGCTTCCAGTGCCGCTCCCGGCAAGCTTTGCCCCGTCGCGTCGTCCAGCACGCACGCTCGCTGCGTTGGCCGAAAACCCTGGTAGCTCCTCCCCCAAGCGCTCGACTTCGTTCGAGCAGGGGAGACCCCATCCAAGGGCTTCCGGCCGCCTTGCGATCGCACGCACTGGACGACGCTCCTTGTGGGGCAAACATTGCCGGTCGCGGCACTAGCCCGGCCAGTACGTCCGGCCCCACGCCGTCGCAGACGGCTGCGGCAGCCGGTGCCGGGCCACCCGCGCCGGGTCGGACCAGGCGGCGGCGGGCGGCTGGTCCGCGCCGGACGGCGAACCGGCCGCCGCCGCGGCGCGTGCCCGGACCACCGCGAGCGCGGCGGCCAGTTCCTCCGGGGTCGGGTTGCCCCGTACGACCTTGATCATCGTCAGCGGCCTCTCTAGAGCGGGATGTTGCCGTGCTTCTTCGGCGGGAGGGATTCCCGCTTGCTGCGCAGCTGACGCAGCCCGCGCACGATGTGGCGGCGCGTCTCCGACGGCATGATCACCGCGTCGACGTAACCGCGCTCGGCGGCGACGTACGGGTTCAGCAGCGTGTCCTCGTAGTCCGCGATCAGCCCGGCGCGGGTCGCCTCCGGGTCGTCCGAGGCGGCGATCGTGCGCCGGTGCAAGATGTTCACCGCGCCCTGCGCCCCCATCACCGCGATCTGCGCGGTCGGCCACGCCAGGTTCAGGTCGGCGCCCAGGTGCTTGGAGCCCATGACGTCGTAGGCCCCGCCGAACGCCTTGCGCGTGATGACGGTGATGAGGGGGACCGTCGCCTCGGCGTACGCGTAGATCAGCTTGGCGCCGCGCCGGATGATGCCGCCGTACTCCTGGTCCACGCCCGGCAGGAAGCCCGGCACGTCCACGAAGGTCAGCACCGGCACGTTGAACGCGTCGCAGGTGCGGACGAACCGCGCCGCCTTCTCCGAGGCGTTGATGTCCAGACAACCGGCGAACTGCATCGGCTGATTGGCGACGATGCCCACCGGATGGCCTTCGACCCGCCCGAAGCCGGTGACGATGTTCGGCGCGAACAGGGCCTGGGTCTCCAGGAACTCGCCGTCGTCCAGCACGTGCTCGATGGCCTTGTGCATGTCGTACGGCTGGTTGGCGCTGTCCGGGATCAGGACGTCCAGCTCGCGGTCCCCCTCCGAGATCTCCAGGTCGGCTTCCTCGGGGAAGGCCGGCGCCTCGCTGAGATTGTTCGAAGGCAGGTACGACAGAAGGGACTTGACGTACTCGATCGCGTCCTTCTCGTCGCCCGCCATGTGATGCGCGACGCCCGACGTCGTGTTGTGGGTGCGCGCGCCGCCCAGCTCCTCGAAGCCCACGTCCTCGCCGGTGACCGTCTTGATGACGTCGGGTCCGGTGATGAACATGTGCGAGGTCTGGTCGACCATCACCGTGAAGTCGGTGATCGCGGGCGAGTACACCGCGCCGCCCGCGCACGGCCCGACGATCAGCGAGATCTGCGGTACGACGCCCGACGCGTGGACGTTGCGGCGGAAGATCTCGGCGAACAGGCCGAGCGCGACGACGCCCTCCTGGATGCGCGCACCGCCGCCGTCGTTGATGCCGATGACGGGGCAGCCGGTCTTCAGCGCGAAGTCCATGACCTTGACGATCTTCTCGCCGTACACCTCGCCGAGCGACCCGCCGAAGATCGTGAAGTCCTGCGAGTACACGCAGACGGGACGGCCGTCGACGGTGCCGTAACCCGTCACGACACCGTCGCCGTACGGGCGGTTCTTCTCGATGCCGAAGTTCGTCGAGCGATGCCGGGCGAACTCGTCGAGCTCCACGAAGGACCCGTCGTCCATGAGCAGTTCGATCCGCTCCCGGGCCGTCAACTTGCCCTTGGCGTGCTGCTTTTCGACCGCGCGCGCGGAGCCGGCATGCGTTGCTTCGTCGATACGGTGCTGCAGATCCGCGATCTTGCCCGCGGTGGTGTGACTGTTTACATCGGGCTTGGCGCACTCGGGCTCGGACATCGGGATGCGGCTCCCTGCCTGTTCAGCGGACGGCTACTGACCCGTAGCGTATCGGCGCGTGTGGCGCTTGGCAGTGCGTCGTTTGCCACACCTACGCTGGGTTGCATGACGCCTCCCGATGCCTCAGGCCACCGCTGGTCCGACCTCGACCGGCCCCCGCTCAACGCCTCAGGGCTGCGCCGCGCGCTCGTGCGCCCCGACGGTCTGTGGACCTCCCTGGATGTCGTCGCCGCCACCGGCTCGACCAACACCGACCTGGCCGCCCGCGCCGCCGACCTGCCCGAAGGCGCCGTGCTGGTCGCCGAGGAACAGACCGAGGGCCGCGGGCGCCTGGACCGGCGCTGGTCGGCGCCCGCACGCTCCGGGCTGTTCTTCTCCGTACTGCTCAAGCCCACCGAGGTGCCCGTGGAGCGCTGGGGCTGGCTGCCGCTGCTCGCCGGAGTCTCGGTCGCGAGCGGACTGTCCCGCTCCGCCGGCGTCGACACAGCGCTCAAGTGGCCCAACGACCTGCTGGTGACCGTCGGTGCCGAGGAACGCAAAGCGGGCGGGATCCTCGCCGAGCGGGCCGGGGACGGCGTCGTCGTCGGCATCGGCATCAACGTCACGCTGAACGAGGCGGAACTGCCGGTGCCCGGAGCGGGGTCCCTGGCGCTCGCCGGGGCCGTCTCCACGGACCGCGACCCGCTGCTGCGCGCCGTACTGCGCTCCCTCGCCCAGTGGTACGGCGACTGGCGCGCGGCCGGCGGCGATCCCGCGGCGAGCCGCCTCCAGGAGACGTACGCCGCCGGCTGCGCCACGCTCGGCCGCAGCGTGCGCGCCGAGCTGCCCGGCGGGCGGTCGGTGACCGGCGAAGCGGTCGCCCTCGACGGCGACGGGCGGCTGGTGCTGGCAACGGCGGACGGGGTGCAGCAGCCGGTCGGGGCGGGTGACGTCGTACACCTGCGACCCGAGCCGGGTCCAGAGGCGACGCACGGGACGGGGGAGTGAGGTAGGGCACACCTGTCGTATCGTTGAGGCGATCCGCGAAGGATCATGCGATAGACGATCGGCAGGCCACAGAGCAGTGCGAGTGCGCAGGGAACGGGCAGAACGGGCAGGAGGCGGTACGTGACCGTCGACGACGCGGGGTCCTCCTCGGGTGCGCCGTTCGCCTCCGGCGCGGGTGAGGGGTTGTCGGTGGGTGCACCGTCCGGCTCGGGCGCCGAAGCGGGTGCGCCGGGCGCCGGGGGCCCGGACGCTGGGGGCCCGGACGCCGGGGGCGGCGACTCGCGTGACACGGGCCCGGCTGCCGCAACAGATGACGGGGGCGACGTGACCACAGAGCCGCAGGGCGCCCGCGACGGCGGGACCGAGGCAGCCGGTGCCGGGTCCGAGGCCGGTGCAGGGGCCGGGCCGGCCGGGCGGCCTCCCGGGCAGGGCGTGCTGCGGGCGGACGGCTCGGAGGAGGGCGTGCCGTCGGCGGTGGAGCCCTCGCCGTACCCGACCCCCCACCACGCCGTCGACCACACCGCCGAACCGACCGACGACCCGCTCGCCATCCGCCTGGAGCAGCTGATCCTCGGCGCTGAGCGCCGCTACACCCCCTTCCAGGCCGCCCGCACCGCAGGCGTCTCCATGGACCTCGCGTCCCGGTTCTGGCGGGCCATGGGCTTCGCCGACATCGGCCAGGCCAAGGCCCTGACCGAGGCCGACGTTCTCGCCCTGCGCCGGCTCGCCGGTCTCGTCGAGGCGGGGCTGCTCAGCGAGCCGATGGCGGTGCAGGTCGCACGGTCCACCGGGCAGACCACCGCCCGGCTGGCGGAATGGCAGATCGATTCCTTCCTGGAGGGCCTGACCGAGCCGCCGGAACCCGGCATGACCCGGACGGAAGTCACGTATCCGCTGGTCGAGCTGCTCCTGCCCGAGCTGGAGGAGTTCCTGCGTTACGTCTGGCGCCGTCAGCTCGCCGCCGCCACCGGACGGGTCGTCCAGGCCGCCGACGACGACGAGATGGTCGACCGGCGGCTCGCGGTCGGCTTCGCGGACCTCGTCGGATTCACCCGGCTGACGCGCCGCCTGGAGGAGGAGGAGCTGGGCGAGCTGGTCGAGGCGTTCGAGACGACCTGCGCCGACCTCGTGGCGGCCCACGGCGGCCGGCTCATCAAGACCCTCGGCGACGAAGTCCTCTACGCGGCGGACGACGCCGGTACGGCCGGCGAGATCGCGCTGCGGCTCATCGAGACGCTGGGGCCCGACCAGACGATGCCGGCGCTGCGCGTCGGCATCGCGTTCGGCACGGTCACCACCCGCATGGGCGATGTGTTCGGTACGACCGTGAACCTGGCCAGCAGGCTCACCTCGATAGCCCCGAAGGACGCCGTCATGGTGGACGGGGCGTTCGCTGAGGAGCTGTCGCGGACCGGGGACGCGCCGGTCTCGGGGTCGGAGGCGGCGGCCGAGGCGGAGAAGGCCGAGAAGGAGGGCGTGGAAGCCCCCTCGTACCGCTTCGGACTCCAGCCGATGTGGCAGCGCCCCGTGCGCGGACTCGGCACGGTCGAACCATGGCTCCTGACCAGGCGCACCAGGCCGTAAGACCGCCCCCCCCAATTGCCGGTCGTCTAAGCTCCCTCCGGTAACGAACGTTAACCGGGAGGGGCGCAGCCATGAGCGGGCAGCAGGAACAGCAGGAGCAGCAGAGATTCGGGGAGTTCGTCGGCGTACGCAGGCGCGGGTACGTCGCCGAGCTGGTCCTTGACCGGCCCAAGGCGATGAACGCCGTCTCCACCGACATGGCCCGCTCCCTCGCGGCCGCCTGCGACGCGCTCGGCGCGGACCCGCAGGTGCGCGTCACGGTGGTCACCTCCAGCCATGAGCGGGCCTTCTGCGTGGGCGCCGACCTCAAGGAGCGCAACTCCTTCACCGACGCCGAGCTGGTACGTCAGCGCCCGGTCGCCCGGGCGGCGTACACCGGCGTACTGGAGCTGCCGATGCCGACCGTCGCCGCCGTGCACGGCTTCGCGCTGGGCGGCGGCTTCGAGCTGGCGCTGGCCTGCGACCTGATCGTGGCCGACCGTACGGCGGTGGTCGGGCTGCCCGAGGTGTCGGTCGGCGTCATTCCCGGCGGCGGCGGTACGCAGTTGCTGCCGCGCAGGGTCGGGGCGGCGCGGGCGGCGGAGCTGGTGTTCACGGCGCGACGGGTCGAGGCGGCTGAGGCGGCGGAGCTCGGGCTGGTGGACCGGCTGGTGGAGGCGGGGCGGGACCGCGAGGAGGCGCTGGAGCTGGCCGCACGCATCGCCGCGAACTCGCCGGTGGGCCTGCGGGCGGCGAAGCGGGCGATGCGGCTCGGGCACGGCCTCGACCTGCGGGCGGGCCTGGAGGTCGAGGACGCGGCCTGGCGTTCGGTGGCCTTCTCGGGCGACCGGGCGGAGGGTGTGGCGGCGTTCAACGAGAAGCGCACGCCTCAGTGGCCGGGCGAATAAGGGCCTGGTGCGCGATAGGGGGCGGATCAGCCCGCGGCGTCGGATGCGGTGCATCGCAAGGCAGCGGAGCGTCCTCATAGCGGAGCTAGTAGGGCGTTTCGCCAACGCGGCGAGGTGCCGTAGCCGACGCCGCGGGCCCGTCCCCTTATCGCGCACCAGGCCGTAAGAGCGACCGGCGGATATGCGTGCCAGACCCCGCGACGCCGCCCCCTGTTTGCCGGTCGCTCTAAAGGTTCAAACCGGCACAAAACTCCCTAAGCTGGGGAGATGGGTGAGGATGCGCGGCTGCGGGCCGTCGTGACGCTGGCGCAGGCGATGGCGGCGGCGCACACCGCACGCGAGTCCTGGAGGGCGGCCGCGCTGGGCGTGAGCGAGGCCCTGGGTGGCACCTTCGCGGCGGTTTCGGTGTGGGAGCGCGAGCTGGGGCAGCTGCGGGTGCTCGTCAACGCGGGGGCACTGGCGCCGGGCGAGGAGGAGTTCCCCGAGGCGGAGACGTATCCCGTCCACCAGTTCCCGGAGATCGCCGAGTTCCTGCACGAGAAGTGGGCGGGCGGGGGCGGGCCGAACGCCTGGGTGGAGACGGCGGAGGGGGTGGCGGGGGGTTCGGCCGGTTCGGCCGGTCCCGGGGGCCCGCCGGGCTCGGCCGGGTGCTGCCATCAGCGGGTGGCGGCGCTGCGGCGGCGGGGGCGCGGGTCCTGCGTCGTGGCGCCGATCGTGCTGCGCGGACGGGCATGGGGCGAGCTGTACGTCGCGCGCCCGGCCGGCGCGCCGGTCTTCGGGCGGTCCGACGCGCACTTCGCGACGGTGCTGGCTTCCGTCGTGGCGGCGGGCATCGCGCAGATGGAACGGCTTGAGGAGATCAGCAAGCTCGCGTTCACCGATCCGCTGACGGGGCTGGCCAACCGGCGCGCCGTCGACATGGGGCTCGATGAGGCGGTCGAGCGGCACCGCGCGTCCGGGGCGGTCGTCAGCCTGGTGGTCTGTGACGTGAACGGCCTCAAGCGGGTCAACGACACGCTGGGCCATGCGGTGGGCGACCGTCTGCTTGAACGTTTCGGCTCGGTGCTTTCCGTGTGCGGGGCGATGCTGCCGGGGGCGCTGGCGGCCCGGCTGGGGGGCGACGAGTTCTGCCTGCTCACGGTGGGTCCGGGGTCGGACGCGGTGGTGCGGGTCGCGGAGCAGCTGTGCGTACGGGCGGGGGAGATGGAGCTCGGGGAGGGCGTCGCGTGCGGGGTCGCCTCGACGGGCGACCCCATCGGGCCGGTGCGGACGGCCCGGCGGCTGTTCCGGCTCGCCGACGCGGCGCAGTACCGGGCGAAGGCCGCGCGTTCGCCGAATCCGGTGGTGGCCGGGCGCGACGGGGCGGTGGTCCGGCTCGCCGACACGCCGCCGGCCGCGCCGCACGACCGCCGGCAGTTCCGGGGCCGGCGGCCGGAGGGGTAGGCGGGGCCAGGTGTGCGCGGTGAGATCCAGCCCCTCCGGCGTTCGAGCAGCGGGGGTCCGGGGCGGAACCCGGTGTGAAGGTGCGCCCCGGTAAGGGGTCCAGGTGGCGTCCGGTGGTGACAGGAAGGGATTCAGTCCGTAGGGTTCTGAATATGGATATGCACACAGTCGTGCTGGGGACGTCCGGGACGACCGCAGCGGACGTCATCGCCGTAGCCCGCCGCAACGCCAGGGTCGAACTCTCCGCAGACGCCCTCGCCGCCCTCGCCGCATCCCGCGAGATCGTCGACGCGCTGGCCGCCAAGCCTGAGCCCGTCTACGGCGTCTCGACCGGCTTCGGCGCCCTCGCCTCCCGGCACATCAGCCAAGATCTGCGCGCCCAGTTGCAGCGCAACATCGTCCGGTCACACGCCGCCGGGATGGGTCCGCACGTCGAGCGCGAGGTCGTACGCGCACTGATGTTCCTGCGGCTGAAGACCGTCGCCTCCGGTCACACCGGCGTACGCCCCCAGGTCGCGCAGACCATGGCCGACCTGCTCAACGCCGGGATCACCCCCGTCGTGCACGAGTACGGATCGCTCGGCTGCTCCGGCGACCTCGCCCCGCTCAGCCACTGCGCGCTCGCCCTGATGGGCGAAGGCGACGCAGAGGGCCCCGACGGAACCGTCCGCCCGGCCGGCGAGCTGCTCGCCGCCCACGGCATCGCACCCGTCGAGCTGCGCGAGAAGGAGGGCCTGGCCCTCCTCAACGGCACCGACGGCATGCTCGGCATGCTGATCATGGCGATCGGCGACCTCCAGCGGCTCTACACCTCCGCCGACATCACCGCCGCCCTCAGCCTCGAAGCCCTGCTCGGCACCGACAAGGTGCTCGCACCCGACCTGCACGCCATACGGCCCCACCCCGGCCAGGGCGCTTCGGCCGACAACATGCTGCGCGTTCTCGCCGGTTCCGGCCTCACCGGCCACCACCAGGACGACGCCCCCCGCGTCCAGGACGCCTACTCGGTGCGCTGCGCCCCGCAGGTGGCCGGCGCGGGCCGGGACACCCTCACGTACGCGCTGACCGTCGCCGAGCGGGAACTGGCCGCCGCCGTCGACAACCCGGTCGTCCTGCCCGACGGGCGCGTCGAGTCCAACGGCAACTTCCACGGGGCGCCGGTCGCGTACGTACTCGACTTCCTCGCTATCGCCGCCGCCGACCTCGGCTCCATCTGCGAGCGCCGCACCGACCGGCTGCTCGACAAGAACCGGTCCCACGGGCTGCCGCCCTTCCTCGCGGACGACGCGGGTGTCGACTCCGGGCTCATGATCGCTCAGTACACGCAGGCCGCCCTGGTCAGCGAGATGAAGCGGCTCGCCGCCCCGGCCTCCGTCGACTCGATTCCGTCCTCGGCGATGCAGGAGGACCACGTCTCGATGGGCTGGTCGGCCGCGCGCAAGCTCCGAACCACCATCGACAACCTGACGCGGATCATCGCCGTCGAGCTGTACGCCGCCACCCGCGGCATCGAGCTGCGCCACGGGCTCACGCCCGCGCCCGCCTCGCAGGCCGTCATCAAGGCCGTGCGGGCGGCGGGCGTAGAGGGGCCGGGGCCCGACCGCTTCCTGGCACCCGATCTGGCCGCCGCCGACACGTTCGTACGGGCGGGCAGGCTCGTCGAGGCCGTCGAGCCGGTGACCGGACCGCTGGCGTAACGGGTCACGCGTAACGGGGAGGGCCGTGCGTCAGACGGGGCGCACGGTCCTTCGCATGGAGTACGCCACGAAACCGGCGCCCGCACCGAGGAACGCCGTGCCGCCGATCAGATACGGGGTGGTGTCCACGCTGCCGGTGTCGGCGAGCACGAGCCCCTGGGAGGCGTCCCGCGCGGGCGCTTGCTCTCTCACGGCCGGGGCCGAGGCGGGCGCCTGGGGCGCGGACTCGTTATCCGCCGTGGCGTTGGCGGACGGTACGAACCACAGGGCACACAGGAGTGCGCCCGCGGCGGTGGCGGTCAGCAGCGGTCGGCGTGCGGACACGTAATCGATCCCCCTTGAGGCAACCGGGAATTGGCCGTGTGTCCCGATGCTAATGAACGCAGCGGCCCGCAGGAAAGTCGCGGGGGCCGTGGGCCGGCCTTGTGGGCTGATTGTTCTGATTTCTTCGGATCCAGGCGGACTGGAACGTACACATGCCCGGTCCCTGCCGGGGAAGGCGTTACGAAGGCAGTGCGTCCATGACCTGGACGATGCGGAAGATGACGGGCACCTCGCGTAGCGTTCTCCGGAACGTCGGCCCGAGGGTCGGCCGGAAGGTCGGCTCACGACAGCACGCCCCCGCCGCAACCAGCGGCGGCGCGGCCGCGTCTGTCAGTGGTGTTCCCCACATTGCCCCCGGATGCGGAACGAACGCGCCGGTGGGGGCGTTGTGGGCAGTGGCAGGGTAACGCTGCCCGGCGGACCCTGCCGGGGATGTGTGTGGCGAATCGGCGACGATGGAGAAGCGTGTGATGACGGACAGCAAGCGGCGCAGGCGCCTTACCGCCGTGTCCGCACTGCTTGGCGGGGCTTTGGTGCTTTCGGCGTGCGGCGGCGCGGACTTCGGCGAGAAGTCCGGCTCCGGGGCCAGTGCCGAGAGCACGAAGAGGCCGCAGTCGGACGTCGACGAGGCGGCGGCCAAGGAGACCTCCAAGGCGCGAATAGCGATCACCCCCAAGGGCGGCGCCGACAACGTCAGCATCAACAGCGGCACCAAGGTCACCGTCACCGAAGGCAAGCTGACCAAGGTCACCATGACTTCGTCGGCCGGCGAGGAGGTCGCGGGCACCCTCACATCCGACGGCAAGAGCTGGAAGCCGGACGGGCAGCTGGAGCGCTCGACGACGTACAAGATCTCGGTGACGGCGGCCGACTCTGAAGGCCGTAAGGCGCACGAGAACAGCTCCTTCACCACCGTCTCGCCCGACAACAGCTTCATCGGGAACTTCACCCCCGAGGACGGCTCGAAGGTCGGCGTCGGCATGCCCGTGTCGATCAACTTCGACAAGGCGATCACCGACAAGGCGGCCGTCCAGGGCGGCATCAAGGTGTCGTCGAGCAGCGGCCAGGAAGTCGTCGGCCACTGGTTCAACTCCCAGCGGCTGGACTTCCGCCCGGAGGACTACTGGCAGGGCGGCTCCACGGTCACCCTGAAGCTGGAGCTCGACGGCGTCGAGGGCGCCGAAGGGAAGTACGGCGTCCAGGACAAGACCGTCACCTTCACCGTCGGCCGAAACCGAGTCAGCACCGTCGACGCCAAGACGAAGACGATGACCGTCACGCAGGACGGCAAGACCGTCAAGACGATCCCGATCTCGGCGGGCGCGCCCGACAACCCGACGTACAACGGTCAGATGGTGATCTCCGAGAAGTTCACGGAGACCCGGATGAACGGTGCGACGGTCGGCTTCACCGACGACGACGGCAAGGGCGAGTACGACATCAAGGACGTGCCGCACGCCATGCGGCTGTCCACGTCGGGCACGTTCATCCACGGCAACTACTGGGGCGACGACTCGATCTTCGGCAGCGCCAACACCAGCCACGGCTGTGTCGGTCTGAACGACGCCAAGGGCGCCAACGACCCCAAGCAGCCCGGCGCGTGGTTCTTCAACAACTCGCTGGTCGGCGACGTGGTCATCGTCAAGAACTCCCCGGACAAGACCATCAAGCCGGACAACGGCCTCAACGGCTGGAACATGGACTGGGCACAGTGGAAGGCCGGCTCCGCCGTCTGATCCCACGCCGCCAACTCCCTTCCGGGCGCCACCCCGCACCACGCGGGGTGGCGCCCGTCGCCGTTCCCCCGCCCCGCGCCCCCCGCTCTCGTACGGACTCATACGAATCTCAGGGCGGCCTCGTTCACCCCGCGCACCCTGACCGGCCCCCGGGCGCGCCACCGCTGGGTGTCCCTGCTGGTGGACGCCGCCGACGAGACGGGCCTGCCGGACGACCCCGAGTTTCCCCCGCTGGGGCTGGGGCGAAGCACCGCCCTATCAGCCCTGACCGGCGGCGCTCGAACACCAGGGCCAGGGGGTGGGTGAATCGGTCCGAACCGGGCAGGCTCGAAGCCATGACCACTTCTGTTGCCGCTTACGCCGCGCCCGCCGCCAACGCCCCGCTGGAGAAGATCTCCGTGCCCCGGCGTCAGGTGGGCGAGCACGACGTCCTGATCGAGATCAAGTACGCCGGAATCTGCCACTCCGACATCCACCAGGCCAAGGACGGCTGGGGCGAGGGCATCTTCCCCATGGTCCCCGGCCACGAGATCGCCGGTGTCGTCACCGAGGCAGGCGCCGGCGTGACCAAGCACGCCGTCGGCGACCGGGTCGGCGTCGGGTGCTTCGTCGACTCGTGCCGCGAGTGCACGTACTGCGAGCAGGGCCTGGAGCAGTTCTGCGAGCAGGGCATGACCGGCACGTACAACGCCCTCGACAAGAACGGCGAGCCGACCTACGGCGGCTACTCCACGCACATCGTCGTGGACGAGAACTACACCCTGCGCATCCCCGAGGGCATCTCCCTCGACGTGGCCGCGCCCCTGCTGTGCGCCGGCATCACGCTCTACTCGCCGCTCGTCCACTGGCACGCCGGCCCCGGCAAGAGGGTCGCGATCGTCGGGCTCGGCGGCCTCGGCCACATGGGCGTCAAGATCGCCCACGCCCTGGGCGCCGAGGTGACCGTACTCAGCCAGAGCCTGCGCAAGCAGGAGGACGGCCTGCGGTTCGGCGCCGACCACTACTACGCGACGAGCGACCCGAAGACGTTCGAGGAGCTGACCGGCAGCTTCGACCTGGTCGTCTCGACGGTTTCCGCGCCGCTCGACATGGACGCGTACATGAGCCTCGTGAAGACGGACGGGGCGTTCGTGAACGTGGGGGCGCCGGAGGAGCCGAACTCGCTCAGCATGTTCTCCCTGATCGGCGGCCGCAAGACGCTGGCCGGTTCGATGATCGGCGGCATCCCCGAGACGCAGGAAATGCTCGACTTCTGCGCGCAGCACGGGCTGGGCGCCGACATCGAACTGATCCGCGCCGACCAGATCAACGAGGCGTACGAGCGGGTCCAGGCGAGCGACGTGCGCTACCGGTTCGTGATCGACGCGGCGACCATCTGACGGCGGGCCCGGAGCAGACCGCGGCGCGGATGAGCGCCCTCGCTACGGCTGACTGAGCGGCTGCGGGCCCGGGGACACCGGGCCCGCAGCCGCTGCCGCAGCCGCACGCCACTGGTCCCGCGTCAGCGCGTACTCGACTTCTCCGTGCTCGGCGCCCTCGATGGAGCCCTCGGGCCAGTCCCCGTACCAGCGGCGTACGAAGTGGAGTCCCGCCCTTTCCATCACGCGCCGCGAACGCGTGTTCACGTGCATGGTGTTCGCGGTGACCCGCCGCGAGCCGAAGCCGGCGAAGGCCTGGTGGATCAGCGCGCGCGAACCTTCGGTGGCGTACCCCTTTCCCCACGCTTCCTTCGCGAGCCGGTACCCGAGCTCGACGACGTCCGCGCTGTCCTCGGTGAGCGGCCGCAGCTCGAACCAGCCATGCCTACGCCACCCTGCGGGCGAACCTGCGGGCCGGGAACCTCGGCAAGCCAGGCTCGAAGCGGTACCGCCGGGCCACGCAGAAGCCGGTCGGGTTCCGGGCCGGGTCGGCGCAGCCGTATGACGACCGCATGCTGTCCTGGCAGCTGGATGCGGGCACCGCCTCCAGCTGGACCACCAGCGGCCGGATCAAGGGCGTCGCGTTCACCGGCAGCCCGGACCAGCTGAAGACGCTCGCCTTGTACCGCAGGGGTGAGCCGGACCTGCTGTGCCGGGACGGCGCCTGGTTCCTGATCGCCACCTGTGAGGTTCCCGAAGCCCAGCTGAACACCGATCCGGTGGACTTCCTGGGTGTGGACCTGGGGATCGTGAACATCGCTACGACCTCGGACGGTCAGATCATGGCCGGACGGCAACTGAACCGCCTGCGGGTACGGGACCGGAAGCTGCGCACCAAGTTGCAGAAGAAGAACACCAAGTCTGCCAAGCGCCGCGCGCAGCGCAGGCGCCGCAAGGAAGCGCGGCGGGCGAAGGACATCAATCACAAGATCGCGAAGAAGATCGTGGCTGAGGCGACACGCACCTCGCGCGGGATCGCCCTGGAAGATCTCACGGGCATCCGCGCGAGGGTACGGCTTCGCAAGCCCCAACGGGCCACGCTTCACAGTTGGGGGCCATGTGGTGATCGGCTCGCTGGACGCCGAGTAGACCTCCAGGAGCGAGAGATAACCGGCCGTGGTGAAGACCATCACCCCGGCGTCCTCCGGTACGGAATACCAGGCGTCCGCAGCCGGATTACCGTGCGCCGGGGACGGCTGGACCACCGTGCGGTCCACGGTCAGATCGACCGTCGCACAGCCGCATCGACATCGGCCCGTCATCTGCGCGTGCGGGATGGATCTGGGCGCGCAGAGCGCTGCTCACCGGATCGGGACCGGCAAGCAGCGCGTGCAGCGTCGCCGTCACAGTCGGCGAGAGGGGTTCAGCCATCGGCCTTCGCGACGCCGATGGGGCAGGAGACGCCCGTCCCGCCGATGCCGCAGTAGCCTGCGGGGTTCTTGTCGAGGTACTGCTGGTGGTACGGCTCCGCAGGCCAGAAGGGGCGGCCGTCCGCCGGGAGGATTTCCGTGGTGATCGTGGCGTGGCCCGAGGCTGTGAGGACCTTCTGGTACGCCTCGCGGGACGCCTCCGCCGCTGCCGCCTGGGCGGGGGAGTGCGTGTAGATCGCCGAGCGGTACTGCGTGCCGACGTCGTTGCCCTGGCGGAAGCCCTGCGTCGGGTTGTGGCTTTCCCAGAAGACCCTGAGCAGCTGTTCGTACGAGACGGCCGACGGGTCGAAGACGACGCGCACCGCCTCCGTGTGCCCGGTCAGGCCCGAGCAGGCCTCCTCGTACGCGGGGTTTTCCGTGTGGCCGCCCTGGTAGCCCACGAGCGTCGTCCACACGCCCTCCGTCTGCCAGTACTTACGCTCCGCGCCCCAGAAACAGCCCATCCCGAAGTCCGCCGTCTCCAGGCCTTCGGGATACGGGCCCACCAGGGGATTGCCCAGGACCGTGTGCCGGGACGGGACCTCGAACTCGGGGGTGGAGCGGCCCTTCAGGGCCTGTTCGGGGGTGGGGAGCTGGGGGGTACGGCCGAAGATCATGCGGGCTCTCCTCTGGGACGATGTACGCCTCACGTTCAACGCACGAGGGCGGCCAGGGATTCCGCGCCGGGCTCCCGGTATCCCGTCAGGGTGCGGTCAGGGTCCGGTCAGTGTCGAGGCGGTGTCCGGTGCGGATACGCTCGCGCAGCGCCTCAGCCCGGCAGCGTCGCCGGGCTGCCGCCGTTCGCCTCGTACCCGGCGACCGCGAGCGCCCGGTAGACCGCGTAGTCGGCCGCCGGGTCGGGGCTGTGGGTCCAGGGCAGGGCGCCGACGTGGCCGTCGACGTGGCGGAGTTGGTGCATGGCCTCGGACCAGCGTTCGGCGCGGACCAGGAAGAGGATCAGCAGGTGGCGTACGTGCGCGAGCATCGGGTCGTCGGCGCGGGCGGCGTGCACCGCGTACAGCGCGCCCTCCATCGCCTTGGTCACCACCGCGCTCTGGTAGAAGCCGCCCACCAGGTTGACCTCGGGCAGGTGCTCGTACACCGCGAAGAGCGGAAGCGCGGCGAGCAGTGAGCCCTGCGGGGCGCGGGCGGCGGCCGCGGTCGCGAAGGCGTCGGCGTACGCGCGTGATCCGTGCCAGTTCTCGCTGCGGTAGCTGAGCGCGGCGAGGTGGGCGCCCATGTGGGTCGGGGCGCGGTCGATGACCTTCGCCCACAGCTGGTCGAACTCCGGCTCCGGGTAGGCCAGTCCGCGGGCCACTGCCAGTTCGGTGAGGTACGGGACGGGGTCGCCCGGCGCGAGCAGCGTCGCCTCGGCGCACACCGTGCGGGCCTCCTCCAGGATGATCCGGAAGTCGTCGGTCCCCGGTGTCGACGTGCGCCACGCCTGCTGCACCAGGAACTCCGCGTGCACCTGCGCCCCGCCCGCGTCCTTCGGCGACTCGGCGCGCCACGCCCGCAGCCAGCGCCCGCCCTCGCCGGGCCGCTGCGCCAGCTCCAGGGACGCGGCCCCGGCGAAGGCCTGCACACGCTGCCAGCGCACCTCGCCGTCCTTGGGTGTCCCGGCGAGCAGCTGCGCCGCGGCCTGCCACTCCTGCGAGCGCTGCACCACTTCCAGTACGTCCTCCAGGTCCTGGTCCGGGCCCGGCATCCGTACGTCGAGCAGCTCCTGGCGTACGAAGCCGTAGTCGGCGGGGTCGGCGGCGTCGGGGGAGCCGGGCGCGACCAGACGGATGCCGCCGGCGCGCCTGCGCAGGACGACGGGACCGATGACCGCCGCCAGGATGCACAGCGCGATCAGGAACCAGAGAATCTCCATGGCTCCATTGTCCCGGACGCCGGCACAACCGGGACGGGCCGGGGGCGGGAACGAACTACGCTCGGGTCCCATGAGCGACCAGCACAGTTTCGAGACCCTCGCGATCCACGCCGGGAACACCGCGGACCCTCTCACGGGCGCGGTCGTCCCGCCGATCTACCAGGTGTCCACGTACAAGCAGGACGGCGTGGGCGGACTGCGCGGCGGCTACGAGTACAGCCGCAGCGCCAACCCGACACGCACCGCCCTGGAGGAGAACCTCGCGGCGCTGGAAGGCGGCAGCCGCGGGCTGGCCTTCGCGTCCGGGCTGGCGGCGGAGGACTGCCTGCTGCGGACCCTGCTGAGCCCCGGCGACCACGTGGTCATCCCCAACGACGCCTACGGCGGCACCTTCCGGCTCTTCGCCAAGGTCGTCTCCCGGTGGGGCGTCGAGTTCTCGGTGGCGGACACGTCCGACCCGGCGGCGGTACGGGCCGCCCTCACCCCGAAGACCAAGGTGATCTGGGTCGAGACCCCCTCCAACCCGCTGCTCGGCATCAGCGACATCGCGGCGCTCGCGGGTGTCGCGCGGGCGGCCGGGGTGCGTCTGGTCGTCGACAACACCTTCGCCAGCCCCTACCTCCAGCAGCCGCTGGCGCTCGGCGCGGACGTCGTCGTGCACTCCACGACGAAGTACATGGGCGGGCACTCCGACGTCGTCGGCGGCGCGCTGATCGTGAGCGACACGGCGCTGGGCGAGGAGCTGGCGTACCACCAGAACGCGATGGGCGCGGTGGCCGGGCCGTTCGACGCGTGGCTGGTGCTGCGCGGGATCAAGACGCTGGCGGTACGGATGGACCGGCACAGCGAGAACGCGACCCGCGTCGCCGACATGCTGACCCGTCACGCGCGCGTCACCCAGGTCCTCTACCCGGGTCTGCCCGAGCACCCCGGTCACGAGATCGCCGCCAAGCAGATGAAGGCGTTCGGCGGCATGGTGTCGTTCCGCGTCGAGGGCGGCGAGGAGGCGGCGGTCGAAGTCTGCAACCGGGCGAAGCTGTTCACGCTCGGTGAGTCGCTGGGCGGCGTGGAGTCGCTGATCGAACACCCCGGCCGGATGACGCACGCGTCGGTGGCGGGGTCGGCGCTGGAGGTTCCGGCGGACCTGGTGCGGGTCTCGGTGGGGATCGAGTCGGCGGACGACCTCCTGGCGGACCTGAAGCAGATGCTGGGCTGACCGCCGCGCCCCGGGGGACGCCCCGGCCCCCTCCCAACGCCCCGGCCCCCTCCCGCCGCCGGGACGGAGGGCCGGGGCGTTTCCCGCCTGGGGCAGCCTGTACGGGCTGTGGGATCCAGTCGGCTTTGTCCCTTCGGCACCCGAGGAGACGGCGCCGCATCGGCGGGCAGCTCCAGCGCCTGGTTCCGGTTCCAGGGCGCCCGCTCCGCGCCGGGCGTCCGGGCCGGCGCGCGAGACCAGGCGAATCAGATCCCCGGCTTCTCGTCGTCCATGGACTCCCGGACCATCTGGCGAAGCTCCGGGGTGTCCTCGTGCTCGTGGACGGACACCGCGTGCTCGGCGGCCGCGCGTACGACTTCCTCTTCCTCGCCGGCGATCCTCAGGCTGCAGTTGCTCACGCTGGGCGCCTTCCGGCAGTCGGCCACTCTCCGGGTCATGACGATCTCCTCGGCTCGTGTGCACGGCCCCCCTACCAGCGTAGATCAGGGCAAAGCGGCAGGCGCCGCCTACCAGCCCTCCAGCGGCGGCGCCACATCCGACGGCGGCACCCGCCACGGCTCCGCCGCCCCCGCCCACAGCGCGAACGCCACCACCGCCAGCGCGGCCAGCACCCACAGCACCCGCCGTACGGCAAGGCGGCGCCGCAGCAGCCGGGCCCCGCGCTCGGCGGCGCGTACGGCGAGGTCTGCGGGGACCGGCGGGTGGGGCCCCTCCAGCAGGCGCCGCACCTCGTCCTGCTTGCGGTCGACACGGCTCATGGCGCCCCGACGCCGTCCCGGACCCGGCCCCGGTTCCAGACGCCGCCGCCGTCCCGGATCCGGCCCCGGTTCCGGACGCCGCCCCCGCACGCCGCTCACCGCTGCGCATCACCGCGATCGCGCGCGAACAGATCGCCCGGACCCGCTCCGCCGGCAGCCCGATCTGTGCCGCCGTCTGCTCTTCGGCCACGCCCTCGTACAGGCGCAGAACGAGAATCAGCCGTTCCTGCGGTGTCAGCCGCGCCAGCACCCCGCACCTGTCCCCGGCGCCCGGCCCACGCCGCGGCCGAGGCCATCGGCGCTCCCACCCCCACCCCCGGCGCCACGCTCCGCGCGCGTACCGCAAGGCCAGTTCCTGGCGGGTGCGGTCGTACGGATCCTCGCCCCGCAGCCGGTCCCAGTCCGCGTACGTGCGGGAGAGCGCCGCCGTCAGCAGCCGCCGCGCGCCGGAGTTGTCGTACGGCGGCTCGGCCGTCAGCAGCGTCGCGGCATGCAGCAGCCGCCCTGCCGCGCCCGCCACGAACGCCTCGAACTCACGGGCCCTGCGGCGGTTCGTCGCTGCCTGCCGCTCTCGCACGCCCTCATATCAGGCCAAGAACGGGCCCGGGGTCAAGAGGTCGGCGCCACCTCGGAAGCGTCCTCCGCACCCGCCTCCGCGCCGGTCTCCGCCGCCGCCGCGCTCTGACGCGCCGAGAGGGCGCCGTTGAAGCGCGTGAGGAGCGTGCAGAAGGAGTCGCGTTCCTCCGGGCTCCAGCCGTCCGTCACCTGCGCCATCAGCTCGCGGCGCGAGGACCGTACCTCGTTCAGTCGCGCCTGCCCGCGCGGCGACAGCTGGAGCACGACCGCCCGGCCGTCCTCCGGATGCGACGTGCGCTTGACCAGCCCCGTGTCGACGAGCGGCGCGACCTGCCGGGTCACCGTCGAGGAGTCGATCCCCATGCCCGCCGCGAGCGCCTTGACGCCCATCGGGCCTTCCTGGTCGAGCCGGTTGAGCAGCAGATACGCCGCGCGGTCCATGGAGTTGCGGACCTGCCCGACGCCGCCGAGCCTGGTCTGTTCGGCGCGGCGGGCGAAGACGGCCACCTGGTGCTGGAGGGCATCGAGGAGGCCGGTGTCCGGATCAGTCGTCATGTCCTGGGAGGTGGGCATGGCTGGGGGCTCTCTTCGTGCGGTGGTCGGTTTGGTGGGGGACAGAGTACGCGGGTGGCAGCGGGTGCGTACCGGCGCTGCGAGAAACGGTCGGGAACGGTGGGCAACGGTGGAACGGGCTCCCGCCCCGGCCGTCGCGCCACCCCCGAGCTGCCAGACTTGCTGACATGAGCTTCAGTACGCCCGACCCCCTGCGCACCCTGATCCTCGACGACATACGGGGGGCGCAGAAAATGCTCTCCGGTGTCGCCAGGTGCACGGCGATGGAGGGCAGCCGCTACCTGTCGCAGCTGGTGGGGGGCCCGGTCCTGCTGAAGTGCGAGAACCTCCAGCGGACCGGCTCGTTCAAGCTGCGGGGTGCGTACGTACGTATCGCCGGCCTGTCCCCGGAGGAGCGCGCGGCGGGCGTCGTGGCCGCCAGCGCCGGCAACCACGCGCAGGGCGTCGCGCTCGCCTCCTCCCTGCTCGGCGTGCGTTCCACGGTGTTCATGCCGGTCGGGGCTCCGCTGCCGAAGATCGCGGCGACCCGCGACTACGGCGCGGACGTACGCATGCACGGACAGGTGGTGGACGAGACGCTGGCCGCCGCGCAGCGGTACGCCGACGAGACGGGCGCGGTCTTCATCCACCCCTTCGACCACCCGGACATCGTCGCCGGCCAGGGCACGCTCGGCCTGGAGATCCTGGAGCAGTGCCCCGAGGTACGGACGATCGTCGTCGGCGTGGGCGGCGGCGGGCTCGCGGCGGGCATCGCGATCGCGGTGAAGGCGCTGCGCCCCGACGTGCGGATCATCGGCGTACAGGCGCAGAACGCGGCCGGCTACCCGCCGTCGCTGGCGGCCGGACGGCCGGTGACGCTGGAGACGGCGATGCAGACGATGGCGGACGGCATCAAGGTGGGGCGGCCCGGCGACATACCCTTCGCGATCATCAATCAGCTGCTCGACGGGGTCGTCACCGTCACCGAGGACGAGCTGGCGAGTGCGCTGCTGCTCTGCCTGGAGCGGGCCAAGATGGTCGTGGAGCCGGCCGGCGCGAGCTCGGTCGCGGCGCTGCTGAGCAGGCCCGAGTCGTTCGAGGGTCCGGTCGTGGCGGTGCTGTCGGGCGGCAACGTCGACCCGCTGCTGATGCAGCGCATCCTGCGCCACGGCATGGCCGCCGCGGGCCGCTACCTGTCGCTGCGGCTGCGCCTGTCCGACCGTCCGGGGGCGCTGGCGACGCTCCTGGGGGTGCTGTCGGTGGTGGACGCCAACGTGCTCGATGTGGGTCACGTACGGACCGATCCGCGGCTCGGACTGACCGAGGTGGAGGTGGAGCTGCACCTGGAGACGAAGGGCCCCGAGCACTGCACGGAGGTCAGGTCGGCGCTGCGGGAGTCGGGATACACGGTGATGGTCTGAGGGCCCTGAAGGGTTTCCCGAATCCCTTCCCGTAACGCGATACATCGCGTTACTGTGTGTCTCGCGTAAATCCGTTTCACCGAGCGGCGGATCCCGGTGAAAATTAAAGTTCGCGTAGGACACACCCAAACCATGGGGGACCCCTTATGCCAGGCGCCATCCACGCCGAAGGCCTGGTGAAAACCTTCGGCGACGTCAAGGCTCTCGACGGAGTCGATCTCGATGTGCCGGAAGGCACCGTCCTGGGACTGCTCGGTCCGAACGGCGCGGGCAAGACCACCGCCGTGCGCGTACTGACCACCCTGCTGCGGCCCGACAGCGGCAAGGCGGTCGTCGCCGGGATCGACGTACTCAAGCACCCCAACGAAGTGCGCCGGTCGATCGGCCTCTCCGGCCAGTTCGCCGCCGTCGACGAGTACCTCACCGGTCGTGAGAACCTCCAGATGGTCGGCAGGCTCTACCAGATCTCCGCCAAGGCGGCGAAGGCCCGCGCCGAGGAGCTGCTGGAGCGCTTCCACCTCACCGACGCCGCTGACCGCACCGCCAAGACCTACTCCGGCGGCATGCGCCGCCGCCTCGACCTCGCGGCCGCGCTGGTCGTCAGCCCGCCCGTGATGTTCATGGACGAGCCGACCACCGGACTCGACCCGCGAAACCGCCAGGAGCTGTGGGAGGTCATCCAGGAGCTGGTGGCGGGCGGTACGACGCTGCTGCTCACCACCCAGTACCTCGAAGAGGCCGATCACCTGGCCCACGACATCTGCGTCATCGACCATGGCCGGGTCATCGCCCGCGGCACCTCCGACCAGCTCAAGGCACAGACGGGAGGCGAGCGCGTCGAGCTCGTCGTGCACGAGCGCGATCACCTCACCGTGGCCGAGGAGGTCCTGCGCGGCTTCGGCAAGGGCCTGAGCAAGACCGAGCAGCACACCCGCAAGATCACCGTCCCGGTCACCGGCGGCGCCAAGCTGCTCGCCGAGGTCATCCGGGAACTGGACGCGCGGGGCGTCGGGATCGACGACATCGGCCTGCGCAGGCCCACCCTCGACGACGTCTTCATCTCTCTGACGGGTCACGCGGCACAAGCCGCCGAAGAAGCAGCGGAGGCCGCCAAGTGAGCGCAGTGACGGACACCGTGCACCCGGGCCCCCGCGCCCCGCAGGCGCGCGGCGGCATCAGCCAGTCGGTCACCGACTCGCTCGTCGTGGCCAAGCGGAATCTGATCCGTATGATGCGGATCCCCGAAATGATCATCTTCGGGCTCATCCAGCCGATCATGTTCGTGGTGCTGTTCACCTACGTCTTCGGCGGCTCGATCCAGGTCGGCGGCAGCACCAGTACCGCGGACTACCGTGAGTACCTGATGGCCGGCATCTTCGCCCAGACCGTCACCTTCGCCACGGCGGGCGCGGGCGCGGGCATCGCGGACGACATGCACAAGGGCCTCATCGACCGGTTCAGGTCGCTGCCCATGGCGCGCGGCGCGGTCCTCACGGGACGTACGCTCGCGGACCTGGTGCAGACCGCCCTCACCCTGGTCGTGCTGGCCGTCGTCGCGCTGATCATCGGCTGGCGCACCCACGAGAACATCGGCAAGGTGCTGGTCGGCTTCGGTCTGCTGCTTCTGCTGGGATACGCGTTCTCCTGGATCGGCGCCCTGATCGGACTCACGGTCCGTACTCCGGAGGCGGCGACCTCCGGTGGGCTGATCTGGCTGTTCCCGCTGACGTTCATCTCGAACGCCTTCGTCGACGCCAGCAAGATGCCGGGGTTCCTCCAACACGTCGCCGAGTGGAATCCGTTCAGCGCCACCGTGCAGGCCTGCCGGGAGCTGTTCGGCAATCTGCCGCCGGGCTTCCAGGCCGCAGACGCCTGGCCGATGCAGCACCCGATCTGGGCCTCGCTGCTCTGGTCGGTCCTGATCATCGTGGTCTTCCGCACCCTGGCCGTCCGCAAGTACCGCTCGGCAACGGCCTGACCTGACCACCCGTCACCTCCCGCACCGGCGGCCGCACCCACGGCCCCGACCGGTCCCCTGCCAGTCGCCGATAGCCCCCGACCGGACCTCCGGCCGGGGGCTCTCGGGTCCCTGGGGCGCGCCCCCCGGGGCGCCGGTAGGATCACCTGCCCATGGAAGCCGTGAGCGCAGCAGACGACCTGATCGCTGTCCCGCCGGGGCAGGTAATGCTGTCGGACCGGCGGACGCAGCGCTCCTGGTCGGTCGAGCTCGCGCCCTACCACCTCGCGCCGTTCCCGGTCACGCAGGCGCTGTACGCGCAGCTCACCGGCCAACGGCCCAGCACCGCCCACGGCGACCGGCTCCCCGTCGAGGGCGTCTCCTGGTGGGACGCGGTCCGCTTCTGCAACGCCCTGTCCGAGCGTGACGGGTTCACACCCGCTTACGACGTTCAGGCGGAAGCCGAAGGCATCGAGTGGGACGCGTCGGCCGACGGATACCGGCTCCCCACCGAAGCGGAGTGGGAGCACGCCTGCCGCGCCGGTACGACGGGGCCGCGCTACGGGGCGCTCGACGAGATCGCCTGGTACCGGGGCAACTCCGGCGAGCGCATCCACGACGTGGGCGGCAAGGCGCCCAACCCGTGGGGCCTGCACGACATGCTCGGCAACGTCTGGGATTGGTGCTGGGACATCTACGACGCCGAGGTCTACGGCACCTACCGGGTGCTGCGCGGCGGCGGCTGGTTCGACGAACACTGGAGCTGCCGGGCCTCGGCCCGCCGCCGCAGCCATCCCGCCTACCAGGTCGACGACGTCGGCTTCCGCCTCGCCCGTTCCCCCGCCCGCTGATCCACGCCGGCCCCGCCAGGTGACGGGGGCGGGTGGCTCGCTCCGGTGGCCCGGATGGCATCAGGGAAGCGGCGACAGCGGGATTTGGCGGCGACAGAGGCTTTCTCGGATGACGCGGTCGCTGGTGCGCAGAGCGGCTACCAAGTCGTTGTACGGCCCGTCAGGAACGAACTCCGCCCCGAGCGCACAGGCACGCACCAGATCACGGCAATCCTGCACCTGCCGGTCCGTTGCGAGCTCGACGAAGAGGACATCCGCCAGGCTCTCGCGCGCGGCGTATCCATCGTTGGCGTCCACCGTCCGGCGGTGAAGCTCCGCGACGACGCGGCGCGAGGCTGGGCTGTCGGGGTAGCCGATGGCGTCCAGGACCGTGAGGCCGAGCCGGATGTCGAAGACGGTCATGCCGCGCTCGGCCTTGCGCTCGACGTAGATCGCTACCAGGTCCTGCAGGTGCTCATCGACCGGCTGGCCGGCTTCACGACGGCACAGGGTTGTCAGGCAGACGGTGACGGCTTGCTCCCACGGGTCACCGGGCGCCGTTTCGGCGAGGAGGTCCGCGGCGTGCCGGGTGTCTCCCGCCGTGAGGGCGGCGAGAACGGCGACCTGGCGGCCGTCGAGCATCCGTTTGCCGACACCGCGGTGCTGCTCGATGTGGGCCAGCGCTTGGGCCCATCGGCCCGTGGTGGTGAGGGTGCGGGCGCCGTCGGCAAGCAGGACGCGCCACAGCCACGCGCGGACCTCTTCGCGGTGCGCCTCGTCCCCAGTGAGGTCGGCCGGCACGGCGATGCCCTCGAACTCGGCGGCCGCGCCCGCGCCAACGGCTTCGTACAGGTCGAGAAGCCGTTGGCGGCCGTTGTCGGGGTGGCCGGCTCGGATCTGCAGGCGGGCGAGGTTGACGACGGGCTCCAGTCCGCGGATCGCGCTCATGGCGGTCAGGGGGCAGGCGTGCAGGTAGGCGGCGGCGTGCTGGTGGCACATCTCGCGCGCGACGTCGGGTAGGCCGAGGTCGGAGGCGATGAGGGCGGATTGGTTGTAGACGGCCGAGGCCTGCCCTTGGTCGTGCTGCGACGCCGCGGTGTCGGCCAGCGTGACGAGGGCGCGCACCCGATCCGGGAGGGGCAGGCATGCGGGCCGGAATCGGGCGACGAGCGGGAAGCGCTTGGCTATGGGTCCGTGCGGGTCCATGGGTCAATGCCGGGAAGCTTGGCTTGATCATCTCGTGTGCGGGCGCTGGATGCAGCGAAGCTCCTGTAGAACGAGCGATCTACCACGATCGACTTGTTCGGAACAGGAGCTTCGTTGTCTGGGGAGTCTGGCATAGAGGGGTCGTCGCGTGCGAGCGCGGGACAGACGGGGCAGCTGGGTGTGTTGCGCCAGGTTGTGACACGGCGGATGGTCACGGATGTGCTGGCGGCTTCCGGCCGCGGGGACCGGCGTAGTGACGGCAAACTCTGCGCGGTGACGTGTGTGTTCTTCGTGCTCGCGTTGACGCTGTTCCCGAGAGACGGCTACCGGTCGGTGCTGTCGAAGCTGGCCGGTGGGACGGCGCGGCTGGCCGCGCGGGGCCAGCTGGTCTCCTCCTCGGCGCTGCGGCAGCGCCGCGTCACGCTGGGCCCGGAGCCGTTCCGGTTACTGTTCGAGCGGATCGCCGGGCCGGTCGGCACGGTCGCGATGCCGGGGGTGTTCTGGCGGGGGCTTCGGCTGGCCTCGGTGGACGGCACGTTTCTCGAGGTCGCCGACACCGCGGTGAACGCGGTGTTCGGCCGGACCCGCAATCAGCGGCGGATCGCCGCGTTCCCCCAGGTCCGCCTGGTCGCGCTGATCGAGTGCGGGACCCGGGCGCTGCTCGGGGTGGCGTTCGACATCCGCCGGGTCTGTGAGCAGGACCTGACACGGCGCCTGCTGGACCGGATGCGCCCCGGGATGCTGGTCCTGGCCGACCGGGGATTCCCGGGCTGGCTGCTGTGGGTCGATGCCGCCGCCGGCGGGGCGGATCTGTTGTGGCGGATCTCGGCGGCGGTGCGGCTGGTCCCCGACGAGGTCCTGCCCGACGGCTCCTGGCTCGCGACCCGGCACGCGCACAAGAACATCACGAAAGCCCTGGCGGGGCGGCCCCGGTCGGTACGGATCCGGGTGATCGAGATGGTGGTCGTCATCGAGGCCGCCGACGGGTCACGACGCCATGAGCCCTACCGGCTCATCACCACCTTGCTCGACCCTGCGGCCTTCCCCGCCGGTGAACTGGCCGCACTGTATTCCCAGCGGTGGGAATCCGAGCTCGAATTCCGGGACTTGAAGATCACTCAGCGCGGGGCACGCGCCGTCCTGAGATCGAAGACACCCGCGCTGTCAACCAGGAGATCTGGGCGTATCTCGTCACCCACCAGGCGATCCGCCGCACGATCAGTTCCACCGCCGCCGGCCACGGGCTCGATGCCGACCGGCTCTCCTTCACTGTCGCCCTGACCGTCGCCCGGGACACCGTGATCCGCACCACGGCGCGGATCGGCACCCACCTCGCCGAGATGACCACGTCGCTGCTGGCGAACCTGCGATCGGCCGAGCGACGCCTGCGGGTCTGCCCCCGGACCGTGAAACGCCCCAGCTCCATCTTCCCCTCGAAACCCGCCGGGCCGGCCAGCCGCAGCACAAAAATCACCGGATACGGGATCGAAATCATCCCACTCGACACAACCCCGCCGACCACCGCGGAGCCCGACAGCCACACGAGATGATCAAGCCAAGCTTCCCGGCATTGGTCCATGGGTCCCCCCGGGACGGTAGTGAAGGGGTGAGGAAACGGCGCTGCCCGCCGACCGCGCGGCCGACGGGCGGCGTCTGTTACGCGCGGGGCGTCACTGCCAGTCGACGACGATGCGGTTCAGCGGGGTGTCGAGTGCGAACAGGCCGGGGCGCTGCTCGATCGGCGGCGCGTCGAGGGGCTGGATCTCGAACGTCGCCTCACGGCCGCGGTATTCGCGGTCCCAGGTGCGGATCGCTTTCGCGACCCGCGCGGCCAGTTCGTCGCTGCCGGGGCCGTGGCCGATGACGCCGAACTCCCAGAGCTTCCCGCCTTGGGGTGTCTTCTGGTCGGACAGTCGGCGGGCGAGGTAGGTGACGGCGCCCTTGTCGACGGCCGCGGTTGATGAGGGGTAGGGGTCCTCGGTGAGCACTGTGCCCTTCGCGGCCTTCGGAAAAAGCATCCGGATCAGGCCGGACGGTAGGGAGCAGGTGACGAACAGCTCCATCCACTCCGGCGACTCCATCGCACGGACCGTCACGCCGGTCCACTCTTCGGTGCGCGGCTGGTCGAGGACACCGGCCAAAGCGTCGGCGTCGATGTGCTGCCCGGCGGGAGCCTGGAGCCGAACGGTGCCGTCCGTGCTGAGCGGGACGACGCGACGGTCATCGTCGGCGATGCCCCTCCTGAGCGGCATGAACGTGTTCATCTCGCTGTCGAGAGACACCCATCGGCCGTCGCGCTGCTCGTAGGCGATCGAGCGGGACACGCTGCCCTTGAGGCGCTGGGGGACCACGAGCCGGCCGCTGGGGGCGAGCTGCTGCAGCCAGGCATGCGGCACGCCGTGCGCGCCGACGGTGGCAATGATCCGGTCGTACGGTGCTCCCTCTGCGTGGCCGACGGCTCCGTCGCGAATGAGTGCCACAACGTTGGTGAAGCCGGCCGCGGCGAGGTGCGCGCGGGCGCCCTCCACGATGTCGTCGTCGACGTCGATGGTGGTGACGCTTCCGCTCTCGCCGACCAGGTGGGCGAGCAGACCGGCGTTGTAGCCGGTGCCCGCGCCGAGCTCGAGGATTCGCTCGCCGGGCTGGGCCTCGATCTGGTCCAGCATGAGGGCGACGACGTCCGGCTGGGAGGCGCAGGAGATCGACGTTCCGTCGGTGTCGTACTTGATGCTCACCGGCGCGTTGGCGTAGGCCTCATCGAGCGACACGTCGGGCACGAACTTGTGGCGGGGCACGGTGCGCAGAGCAGTTTCGACGGCGGGCGTGCGGGCGTGCCCGTCCGCACGGATCTGGTCGACCAGGGCGTTGCGCAGGCGTTCGGCGACGGCGTCGGGTGTGGCGATGGTGTCGGTGTTCACCGCGCTGAGGCTATCGGTTTCGGGGGTCTCTCCAGCCGCTGACGCGGTGTTGTCACTCGTTCCCATGACTGCCTTTCGTGCGAGTGTGGACAGGGCGCTTTGGTCGGACATCCGGAGACCTGCGCGGTTGGCGTGGAAGATGGCGTGGTGGGTGATGATGGCCCGCAGACCCCGGGTGAGGCTGCCGTGGGCGAGTCGCGCGAGGGCCGCCCCGGTCCGTTCGAACGCGGTCACCCATTCGCCGTGTCCGTCGAGCGGGCCGTCCGGGCGGCACAAGCTGTGGGCGTCGGTTGTCATCAGCGCCTGTATGGCCGGGGCTTGGGCGGCTGCACGCTCGGCGGGAAGCGGGTCGGTGGCCGGGCGCAGGTCGGCGACCTTCGCCCACACGTCGCCTTGCTCGTACCAGTCCAGGCCGGCCGCCCGCATCAACGTGCTCATCAGGAGGACGGCGGTCTCCCGGCGGCCCAGGTGTCCGGGGCCGGGCTGGTAGGTGAGCAGGTGGCGGCTGTCGTGGGCGAAGAGGTCGTGCGCGGCGGCCATCGCCTCTTCGCCACCGAAGGTGAAGGTCTCGGGCTCGTAGATACGGGGCAGCCACTCCACGACCCTGCCTTCGTCGACGAGGTCGCTGAGCTGCCTCTCGACGATGGGGGAGGGCGGGCCGCCGGTGCGGTACCGCAGCGGCCAGGGCTGCTTGCTCATGAACCACCAGCCGGTGAGCTGCCCTCCGGTTTCCGCGGCGAACAGAGTCGGGCCGAGGCGGTCGGCGATGACCTCTTGGGCCGTCTCGCGGTCGGGGAAGACGATGCTGTGCTGGTGCCAGCGGTCAGGGGGCATCCGGAGTCCTTCGGTCGGGGGAGGTCAGGCGATGAGCAGACAGGCGTCCCAGGCGGAACGGGGCGGCGCGGCGGTGCTGGGCGCGATCAGGGCAACGGCGACGCCGGCAGCGCCGTCGAGCAGCCCGGGGCCCCGATCCGCGTCCTCCAGGAACGCGGTAGCTGCCTGTGCTGGGTCGGTGCCAGGAGGGTGGACGGCGGCCAGGAGCGCGGGGATCACGGCCCTGAGCTGCCCGGCAGTCGACGGGTGCGCGTCGGCTGCCGCGCGGGTGGCGACGTGGGCGAGCCCTGCGAAGCCGTGGCACAGGCCGATGTCCGTGGTCGCCTTGAGCTGAGCGGGATCGGTGAGGGCGGCCACGAGCGCGTTCTCCGCTTCAACCTGCCGGCCGGTGTCGCCGAGGGCGAGCGCGGCGAGTTGCTGGGCGCGCGCCAGGCCGACGGTGCCGTAGCACCACGACGGCCGGCGTGGGGCGGAAGGGGCGAGTCGGCCAGTGCGCAGTTCGTCCCGGGTGACCCAGTACGGCCAGGCCGGGCCGCTCCCCGCCTGCTCCTGCCAGCGGTCCAACCACGCCAGGATCGTGCGCAGCGCCTCGTGGTGGCCGTCCGCGCGGGCGCCGTGCCGGGCGGCGAGGGACACCAGCGCGAGCACACCGCCGATGCCGTGCGCGACGCCCGTGTTGGCGTGGCCGCCGGGGAACCGGTAGTCCGGACGGCCCGATGGACCGGTGCCGGTCCACCATCCCGGCAGGGTTTCGCCGTCGTGGGTGACCGGTTCGGTGAGGCGTACGCAGTAGTCGAGGACAGTTCGCACGGCGCTGCTGTGCGGGTTGCGGCGCAAGAGATAGGCGCCGTAGCCGACCAGACCGCGGATCGTGTCGAACTCCGAGAGCGCCGGGAGGCGTCCGGCGTCGATGCGGCGGTGAGCGGTCCCGATGCGGCGGCAGACATCGGCGGCCAGCTGGCGGTCCATGGTGTCCAGAGCGCGTTGGTAGGAGCCGGGCAGGTGGTCGGAGGCGCAGGCCAGGGCATGAGCGAAGGCGGGCGCCCCGTAGAACAGGTGGCTGTCGGCCCCGCTGGTGAACGGCTCCCGGGAGGCGGCGGCGAGCCAGTCGTGAGCGCGCTGCCAAGGGCCCATGTCCGTGGCGGCCCGTTCGATGTGCAGCAGCGCGATTCCGGGCAGGCCGTGGGCGAGGGACTGCCGGCGCCAGTCTGTTGCCCGGGGCCCGATGGGCGCCGTGCCGGGGTGGGCGAGGCGGTCAGCGACGGCGTCGACCAGGGCGAGGGTCGCGTGGGCGATCATGATGCTTTCCCGGTGGTGCGGGCGGTCCAGGCCAAGGCTGCGGCGCGTGCAAGGTAGAGACAGGCTTCCTCCTCGGGGAAGTTCACGGCAACGGCGCGCACGAAATGGACGTGGAGCAGGGACGTCAGGACGTCGTCGACATCGATGCCCTGGGTGTCCGGGCTCGGCAGGTGCAGCTGGTAAGCAGCGAGCGCCGCGGCGCGGTCGGTCCACGCCGACACGATGGCCTCCCCGCCCGGTGTCCGGCGCAGCGCCGCCCAGCCGCTGCGGGGGTCGGCGACACGGACAGCTTCGGCGAACTGCGGGCGGGGAACCGGCCCGGGGGCGGTGGGCGGGACGTGGTCGATCAGCCAGCGCATTGCTGCCTCCGTGCTGCCGAGGAACGCGGAGGCGATGGCGACTGTGTGCGCGGCCACCAGCGTGCGCTGGTGCGGGCGACACGGTTGGGAGAGCTGGGCCAGGATCGCGCGCGAGTCCGCGCGGAACACCTCTTCGGCCGCTTCCCAGGCCGCGCCGGAGCCCCAACGCCCCATCTCCCGGAAGCTCGTGGGGTAGCGCAGTTCAGCCAGCAGCCCCGCGCCGCGCAGCTCACCGGCCCACATGCTCACCGTGCGGGCTGTCTCGGAGAACGCCGCGGGGTCCGGGAGGTCGATGCGCAGGCGCAGGTGCTGGTCGGGGTCGCGGAAGCGGATGAACCACCACGGCGGTCCGCCGAGCCGTTCGAGCAGGTCGGGCACGTGCTGGGAGAGCACGGTGTCCTGCCGCCGGAGGTCTCCGTACAAGGCGGCCAGCAGCACCGACGAGACCGCCGGGGTCTGCATCTGCTCCTGGGCGAGAGTCCGGGACGGAGTGGGATCGGGCAGGGCCGGCCATCTCGGCGGCCGGGTGGCCTTGAGCGGCACAACAATCTCGTGTGGGCGGCCGCCGCACCAGCCGTACGCGTCCGGCGCCGCAGCCTCGGTGAGCACCGCCACACCAGCCCGGTCGAGATGCTCGCTCAGCAGGGTCCGGTGTCCTGTCTCATCCAGGTCGAGGGCCAGGCGCCGGTCATCCTCAACAAGGCATACCCGCTGCGGCAGGCGGCGACGGCTGCGCCACGCGGCGAAGGCGGCGTCCCACTCCGCCCGGGGGCTGGTGCCGCCGGGCAACTCGGACGCTTCCAGTCGCCAGTGGGCCGAGGCGAGCACCGTGCGCCCGCACCGCAGGCGGGGCAGGAACGGCATCGTCGCCGCGGCGCCCCAGTCGAACGCGGTGACCTGCGCACACTGGGCGCGGGAGAGCTCGGTGAGGAAACGCACCAGCGGCGGCGTGTGGGTGCGCAGGTTCAACGCGTGCATCCCCACGGCCTCGACACGGTGGCCGCGCTCGGGGACGGCCAGGTACATGCGGCGGCCGTCACAGGCCACCGCCAGGTCCTCGACGGTCAGCACGTCGTAGTCGGGGGAGCGGTGCTCCTGCAGGCTGATGACGGTGGGCAGCAGGCGCGGGGTTCGGGTGACGTGGGCGCTCTCGGGCAGCAACGGCGGAAAGGAGAGCTGTGCGGCCACGGTATTGCTGTCGGCGGCAGGCAGGTCAGCCAGTTCCGCGGCAAGGGCGTCGCGGTCGTCGGGGGCCAGCACGCTGAGGAAACGGCCCGTGGAGACACCGGCCCCGCGGGACACGCTCACGACCTCCAGCCGGAACCGTCCACGCTGCAGGTCCTCGACGCTGCAGGCGTGCACCCGGACGCCGACTTCGAGGTGCGGCGGCACCCGAGGATGCTCGGGCCCACGATCCAGAGCCGAGACCAGCTCGTTGTCCAGTACCACCTCGTCGCGGCCGTCGAGTACGGCCGCTTGCGCCAGCCGCACGAGCGTCTCGTCCCGGGTGGAGAGTCGGGGGCGACGCTCGCCGGGCACGGTCCCGGGATAGCCGTCGGGGTACCCGACGCCGCTGTCCGCGACGACCTCTTGCAGCGGCACCATCGTGCCGATTCCGTACCGCTCGTAGAACCGCTGGTGGTATGCGCGCCAGGCAACGGTTCCGTGCGGCATGGCGCTCACCCGGGCGAGGACCAAGGCGGTGCGCTCGATCTCGCGGGCGACCTCTGGCGGCAGGACGAGCTGCGCGTCCAGCCGCAGGTCGAGCGCGAGGGGGTGCCGGCTCACTTCCGGCTCGAGAGCACGCATCTGCGACGCCACACGGGCCCTGCCGTCGCGCGTGGTGCACTCCTGCAGCCCGGCCCGGATCGCGTGCAACTCGCGTACGGTCTCGGCGATCGGGGCGACGCCTTCGGCTTCGACGGCGGCGAGCTCGTGCAACAGGTGGCCCAGGGCGTCGGTCTCGGTGCTCGGTGCTTGCAGGCTCGTGATCAGCACACGCCGTTGGACCAGCTGCACCAGCAGCCGGCTGACCTTCCCGGGGCCGGCCGCGGGGAACTCGGCCAGGATCTTGCTGGTGAGCGCGGCAACCCGAAGCGGGGCCCGGGTCGCGGTGAGCACCGCCTTCACGGGGCCTGTCAGGGCCAGGGACGCTTCCACCGCGCGGGTTCTGCCGGCCTGGCTGTGCGGCTGGTACGGCACGACCAACCGGTCACCGCGGCTCGTCACGGTGTTGTTGACGACCACGGGCAGGCGTTCCAGCAGTTCTGGGCAGCTCTCCAGCCGTTCCACGACCGCTGTCAGCCACTGCGCGCCCGCGCGGACGACCGCGACGTGCCCGGCGCCCCACTTCGCACCGGCCTGAGGCCCGAACGCCGCGGTGGTCACCCCGGCGAACAGGCCGAACGGGGTGGCGCGGTTCTCCGCCCGCAGCAGGTAGCGGGCCACGGATAATGTTGTGCGCCGAACATCACGCGCCGCGGGTTCCTCCGCCGTGCACACGGCCTGCACCTGCGCGGCGAGGCCCGGACTGGCATGCAGCAGGGCTTCAGCGACGTCGGCGTTCTCCCGTACTGCGCGGAGCCACGCGATACGGCCGGCTGTCCCATCGAGGGAACGGCCATCGAGATCGGGGAACGGAGGAACTTGCAGCGCCGGCCGGGCGACTGCACGTACGAGCGCGGTGCGGCTAGTTCTGAACGCTGGGGGCGAAGCAGCCACCATTACCTCCGTGGACGAAGGGGCGGCCGGTGCCGCCGCCCCGCTGGGGCGCGACGGCACCGGCCCGAATAGGGCCTAGCAGGGCCTTGGGTCAGGCGACGTTGGTGGTGCAGGCGCCGCAGGTGGAGCCGCACCCGTCGTCGGTCAGGTTGGTCAGCGCCGCAGCGTCGCCCACCTCCAGCAGGGCGACGTCCAGCTCGAAGCCGTCGGACGTCGTCGACTTCGGCGTCTGCGGGCGTACCTGCGTGGTGCTCGGGTCAGTGATGAGAGCCATGTCTTCAACTCCATTGATTCGCACGGATGTTGCGGATGTGGTGGTGCCGCCCAGGCGCCATCGGGCGGAGCGTAGCCGGACAGCTACTCCGCTTGGATGATTCCTGGCCATCCCTGCTCCGCAGGCCGATGGGCGTGCTGGAGCTGGGAAGTCTTTGGGATGTCGTCGGCAGGAAGGCGACGAATGACAGCCGGTCGTGCAACCAGCGCAGGTACGCCTCGTAGGCCTCATCGCTGGGCGTGAGCGCGGCGCGGTCCGGGGTGAGGATGCCGTCGACGAAGCCGGCGGCGGCGTAGCGGCAGGCTTCGTTGAACGCTGGGCGTGCGTCGTCCGGGCGGCTTACATACTTGTCGGTGAACCTCAGCCCGCCGAGCCGCCAATCCATGCGCTGCGCGTGCTCGGTCAGCGCGTGGTGCGTGCCTTCCACGTCCACGCCACGTGACGCCAGTACGTATGTGGTGACCCGGATCTGCCGTCCCTGTTCTGCTCGCCCAGCGATGGCCTCCTCATAGAAGCTGTGGCGAATCGCGTTGAGCCGGGTGTCCTGATTGACGGGGAGGCGGCACGAGTTGTCGTGCCAGGGGCGCCACTCGTCGAGGTCGACCTCAAGGTGAGGAGGCAGTCGGGCCGCCCTCATGCCGTCGCCTGCCTGCACAGCTCAGCGAATCCGAGGTCTTCGGCGCGCTGCAGTCGAGCTATCGGAGCTTCCGGGACAGGTGAGCGCGTGGAGTACACGAGGGTGGCGCCGATGAGGGCGCCGAAAGCACTGAGGATTAGCAGCTTCGCCATGAGCGGGCTCTCTCCGTGGGGTGAGTCGTCCCCGCTGCCGGGGCTCACTCGGCCCCGGCAGCGGGGAGTCAGACCGTGCCCGCTGGCGTCCGTGGGGGAACGAAGCCGCCGGTGGCACGGGGTTCTAGGGGGTGGTGATGCCGAGCATGGGCATCGGTCCTTCACGAGAGGGTGAGTGAGCACCAGGTCGTCGTGCCGTCGGGGCTGACTCCCCAGGCTTCGGCGATGGCGTCGACGAGGAGGAGGCCGCGGCCGTCCTCGTCGTCCGAGGAGGCGTTGCGTGGCACGGGCAGTTCCGGGGATCCGTCGGCAACCTCGATGACGAGGTGGCTGGCAGTGAGGAACATGCGCACCCCGACTGCTGGGCCTCGCCCGTGCTGGAGCGCGTTGGTCAGCAGCTCGGTGGCGAGCAGTTCGGCTGAGGCAGTGAGGGACGCCTGACCCCAGTGCCTCAACACGGCTCGGACGATGCGCCGGAACTGCCGCGGCCGAGGGGCGTCTTCGGCTGCTATGGAGCCGGCCGAAGCGTTTCCGATACGGGCAATCGACACCTCAAGTCCCGTACGCACGAAGGCGCCTGGGTAAGTGCTGGGCGCGGTCCGCGCGATGGTCGCAGTCGGGGTCATGCCGGGTCCTCCGTGCGTGCTGTACGGCGGGAGCGACGGGAGGGCGTTCTCGCTCTGGTACGCGACAATTGCCTACTTGTCCGTCACGGCTTGCTTAGCTCAACTACCGTGATGCATGTGAGAGTTACTGTGCAAGCTCAACGGCACATGTTAGAAAATTGGCAAGTGCCAAATCACTAACAAGGTCTTGTTCAGAGGGGTGCAGGCGGTGGCACACTCAGGTACACGGCTCACGCCGGAACCGGACAGAGTGCACGTCGAGCACCAACAGAGTGGGGAGAGGGCGGCAAGGTGGCAGCGAAGCGCGGAGCGACGTTCCGGCGCAGGGAGCTCGGTAAGGAGCTGCGGAAGCTCCGCGAGAAGCGGAGTTTCACGCTTCAGGAAGTTGCGAAGGAGCTGGGTTTCTCCCACACGAAGCTCGCGCGCGTGGAAATTGGGGAGAACGACCTGCCCCGGGTGGGCGACCTCGAAGCGCTCATCGACCATCTGGACCCCGGTCTCCCGCGGGAGGATCTGGAGACTCTTCTCCAGCTGCATCGTGAGTCGCTGAGCAAGGAGCCGTGGACGCCGTACAAGGCGTTCATGCCGTCGAAGATGCCGACGTATCGCGGGCTGGAGCAAGACGCCACAGTGATGAAGGCCTTCCAGCCCAACTTCGTCTTCGGCCTCTTCCAGACGGAAGCGTATGCGCGGGCGCTGTATCAGACGGCCAAGCCCGTGGAAGAGACGACGACGGAGTACATCGACCAGAACGTCCGACTCAGGCTCGAACGGAAGGAGCTGATCACCCGTTCCGACGATCCCCTCGAACTCCGGGTCATCATGGACGAGACCGCCGTCCGACGCATGGTCGGAGGCCCGGAGGTCATGCGTGGGCAGTACGACGAGATCGTGGAACTGGGGGCGCTGGACAATGTGACCGTTCAGATCTTGGCCCACGACGTGGTCACGTACCGCTCGGAGAGCAACTTCGCGATTCTCGACTTCTCCGAGGCCCTCGACCCCGTTGTGCAGGTCGACATGCCGAGCACCATCAGCGTCACCGATGAGCGGCAGGAAGTGCAGCGGAACATCCGCCGCTTCGACGCCATGCGCGACAGCGCCCTGCCTCCGGCTCGAACAGCCGGGTTTCTGCAACAACTAGCACGAGAGTGGAAGTAGCCATCAATACAAACCTGACGGCCCCTGACGTGGCCGAAGAGTCCGCTTGGTTCAAGTCCTCCTACAGCAACGACACGGGCGGGTCGTGCGTCGAGATTGCGGATCTGACCAGTCAGGTTGGCATCCGTGACTCCAAGGACAAGCAGGGGCCTGCACTGGTCGTCCCGCGCGCGTCCTGGCACACCTTCGTGAACAGCGCGCGCGTCGGCGAGTTCAGGGCCTAACGCCCGGCTCCTGACTCGGGTAGCACTGTGCACAGCACGGTGGCCCCCCGGAGTCGAAGAGGGGGGCCACCACCGCTTAACGCCGCCACCGGAAGCCCGGCTGCGGACGCACCAGAGTGCAGGCCCGTTCGGTCTCTTACGGGCTGGTCCGCAACGACCGAATACGCTCGGCGATGCCGTACGAGTCCAGGCGCAGCGCGCGGATCTCGTTGATCAAGTCGCGCCATGGTTCGTACGTCGTGTCGACGCGTTCACCAGAGGCCTCCAGGTACGCAATGGCGACGCCGTACCCATACGCTTCGCTCCGCGCGGGGAGGGGGCGCAGCAGGACGCACTCCTCCAGGAACACGGCTGCCCGCCAGAAGGCATCCGGGTGGCTCTGGTCGAGCCGCGGCGGGTCGACTCTGTGGCGGGCGGCCATGCCGACGAGAACGGAGAGGTCGTTGACGGTGAGGTCCGTGCGGAGGATGTCTTCCTGGCGGGCCAGGAGCCATCGGTAGTCGACGAGCAGCTCCACAGGCTCAGGCCGCCTGGGGGGTCTCGTGCGCTGTCGCCGGCGGGATTCCGCCGAAGTCGGCGTCGAACCGATCCAGGACGCCGGGCTCGATGACGCGGCGGAATGCGGCGGTCGCTGTGTTGAGAGCCCGCTCGTGCTCCTCCCTCTTCGCCAGTTCGGCGAGGTACTCCTTGAGGGGCTTGCCCCCGGCGAGCGCCTTGAAGCGGTCCCGGGTCTCCTTGTCGATCTTGACGCTGGTGTCGTCCATCCATCGAGTATGCCCGTGGGTATACCGTCGCCGCTACTCTTCTGGCGTGCGCGACGTCATCCCCCGCGCGGAGACGGACGTCATGATCTGCGCCGGCTTCTGCGGATCATGCGTCGCGTGGGAGCCCGGAGGCGGCAGTGACGGCAGGAGGCCTCCGCTCGCCGGCGGGCGGGCGGAGGCCTCCTGGGTGCGTGCGGCGGGCGAGCCGGTGGCTCAGCCCCGGTACGGGGTGGCTTCGAGGATCTTCACCGAGGCCTTCTTGCCGTTCGGCAGCTCGTACTGCGCGTCCTCGCCGACCTTCTTACCGTTCACGCCGGTGCCCAGCGGGGACTGCGGGGAGTACGTCTCGATGTCGGCGCTCGCGTACTCGCGGGATGCGAGCAGGAACGTCATGGTGTCGTCCTCGTCGCCGTCGAAGGCGATCTTGACGACCGTGCCGGGCGCCACGACGCCGCTGGCGGTGGGGGCCTCGCCGACCTTCGCGTTCTCCAGGAGCTGGGTCAGCTGGCGCACACGGAGCTCCTGCTTGCCCTGCTCCTCCTTGGCGGCGTGGTACCCGCCGTTCTCGCGCAGGTCCCCCTCTTCGCGGGCAGCCGCGATCTTGCCGGCGATCTCCGTGCGTGCGGGACCCGACAGGTAATCCAGCTCGGCCCTGAGCTGGTCGTGCGCCTCCTGGGTCAGCCAGGTGACGCTCTCGCTGGTCTGGGTCACAGGTGCTCCTCGTCGGTACTGGTCAATAAACAGCATCGCCCTACCCAGAAGCATGTGCCTCGACGGGCGGGCGAAACCACGAGCCTAACAATTCAGGCGCCCCGGGGGGAGGACTAACACCGTCAGGAACGCATCAATGCAGGTCAGGCCTATGAACCGCCGTCCGCGGTACAGCCTGTCAGCTCAGTGCTGGTCGCCCTGGACGTCGTACGGATCGTGTAGATCTCGTCGATGCGGCCGGAGTCCGTGTCGTCGATACGGACGTCCTTGCGGCCCACCTCGGCGCCGCTCTCCGCCAGGGAACGCAGGGTGCAGGTGCCGGTCGCGGAGGCATCCTTGCGTACTTCGAGGTGCACTTTGACCTCGGTGTCCGACACCGTGTCGAACTTGATCACCTCGGCGCTGATCCGCTGTCCGGTGACGTAGTCGTAGCCGAACCAGGCGACCATCGCGAGCAGACCGGCGCCCAGCACCGAGCCCACGATCTTGAGCTTGCGGTCCGCGCGCGCGTCCGCCGAACGGCCGTAGCGGCCCTCGGGAAGGTCCTGGCGTACCGCGGTCATGATCGTTCCTCCTGGGGCGGGGGCCACGGAATTTTCCGGCCCCCGATTCGGTCACTATAGAAGCCGCTTATCGCGCCGAATAACTGAGGAACGAGTCTTGACTGAGCAGCTGCGACTGATGGCCGTTCACGCCCACCCCGACGACGAGTCGAGCAAGGGTGCGGCGACCATGGCCAAGTATGTGTCCGAGGGGGTGGACGTGCTGGTCGTGACCTGCACGGGAGGCGAGCGCGGCTCCATCCTCAATCCGAAGCTCCAGGGCGACAAGTACATCGAGGACAACATCCACGAGGTACGGCGGAAGGAGATGGACGAGGCTCGCGAGATCCTCGGTGTGGGGCAGGAGTGGCTGGGCTTCGTCGACTCGGGTCTTCCCGAGGGCGACCCGCTGCCGCCGCTGCCGCAGGGCTGCTTCGCGCTGGCGGACGTCGATGAGGCGGCGGGCGCGCTGGTGCGGTCGATCCGCTCGTTCCGGCCGCAGGTCATCACGACGTACGACGAGAACGGCGGCTACCCGCACCCCGACCACATCATGACCCACACGATCTCGATGGTGGCTTTCGACGGGGCCGCGGACACCGAGAAGTTCCCCGAGGCGGAGTTCGGGCCGGCCTTCCAGCCCGCGAAGCTCTACTACAACCAGGGCTTCAACCGGCCGCGTACGGTCGCGCTCCACGAGGCGCTCATCGAGCGCGGCCTGGAGTCGCCGTACGGCGAGTGGCTGGAGCGCTGGAAGGAGTTCCAGCGGGCGGAGCGGACGCTGACCACGCATGTTCCGTGCGGGGAGTTCTTCGAGATCCGCGACAAGGCGCTGATCGCGCACGCCACGCAGATCGATCCCGAGGGGGGCTGGTTCCGCGTCCCGATGGACATCCAGCGGGAGGTCTGGCCGACGGAGGAGTACGAGCTCGCGAAGTCGCTCGTCGATACGTCCCTCCCCGAGAGCGACCTGTTTGCGGGCATCCGCGACAATGCCTGATGTGAACGTAACCCTGGCAATGACGACGATCGTGCCGCTCGCCGCGGACCAGTTCGACAAGAACAAGGTGACCCCGGGGGTGCTCGGGTTCCTGGTGTTCGCGGCGCTGGCGGTTGGCGTGTGGATGCTGATGAAGTCCATGAACCGGCACATGGGGCGGGTCAACTTCGAGGAGCAGCCGGCTCCGGGGGCGGAGCGGGCGTCCGTCTCGGCGCCGGGGTCGGTGGCGGGATCGGCGCCGGGGTCCGTGCCCCCCGGCTCGGCGGGGGAGTCGCCCGGCGGGTCCGCGAAGGGCGCGTAGCGGGCGGGTGTGGGGCGGGGCGGGCGGTTCGGCTCCGGGTGCGGGTGCAGGTGCGGGTGCGGGTGCGGGTGCGGGTGGGGGGTGCGGGTGCGTGGCGGGCGGGTGCCTGCGGCGCTGTCCCCTACCCGCCCCTTCCCGGAACTGGGGGCGGGCCCCCAGACCCCTCCCCCCCCAGACCTTGGGCCCCGGACGCCCTTCGGGCTTGTCCTCAAACTCCCCCATAGCCTCAAGGGCATGGGAGGGGCCCCCTCGACGGGCTGGATGCGCCTCCGCGAGGCGAATCCAGCCCGTCCGTCGTGGCCACCGGGACTCCCATCACCTCGCGCGCGTGGCGGTTCGGGATCATGCTCAGGCGCCACGCCTGCCAGCCCTCCGCCAGGTTCACGCCCCGCTCCAGGATCACGCAGTACGCCTCCGCACAGTCCTCCAGCTTGCCGTCGCGCGCCGGGTGGGTCGCGTCGAGCAGCTGGGAGAGTTCCTCCTGGGCCACCGCCGTGCCGATCTCCGAGCCGCCAGGCGAACCGAACGGCAGCAGCGTGCACCGCAGGAAGCGCGCCCAGTCCGCGCCGCGCTCGTCGGCGTACGACGTGAAGAGGCGGATCGCCTCGTCGCACAGCTCCAGAGCCGGGCCCGGCCGGTTGTTGCCCGCGTCGACGATCGCCAGCTCCAGGCACGTCCACGCCTCCCCGTGAGCGACCCCGATACGCCGGAAATCCGCGCGGGCGTCGACCAGCAGCTGCCGGGCGAAGCCGCTGTTGCGGAGGTTGCCGGTCTGCGCCGCACGCTGGTCGCGGGTCACGCGGCCCGAGTGGTGGCGGGCGCAGGCCAGCCCGTACACGTCCCGCATGCGCGAGAACATGCCGCGCGCCCGCTCCAGCTCCCGCACCGCCTGGTCCCGGTCGCCGCGCTCCTCCAGCGCCTGCCCGAGGTAGTACAGCGTCCACGCCTCGCCCCGCGCGTCCTCCGCCTCGCGGTGGCGCGACAACGCCTGGCGCAGCTGATCGACGGCAGGGGACGGGTCGCCGTCGACCAGGCGGGCCCGGGCCAGCTGCGTCAGGGCCCACGCCTCGCCGCGCCCGTCGCGGGTGCGGCCGTAGAGGTCGAGGGCCTCGCGCAGCTCGTCCTCCGCGCGCGGTACGTCGCCCATCCGCAGGCACACCTGGCCCAGCTGGAAGTGCGCCCACGCCTGGCCGTGCAGGCTCTCGCTCTCGCGGTGCAGCGCCAGCGCCGTGTCGAGATGGGCCAGGGCAGCGGCCAGGTTCGCCCGGTCGCGCTCCACCGCCGCCAGTGCGTGCAGCGTCCACGCGCGGTCGGCGGCCAGTACGTCCCCGGCCTGGAGCCCCAGCGCCTCACGCAGCTTCGCCGCCGCGTCCGTGAGGTTGCCCTGGTGGTGCAGCGTGATGCCGAGCGAGCACAGGGCGCGCGCGGCGCCCGCGTCGTGGTGGGCCTCCCGGTAGAGGTCGACGACCGAGGAGAGCGTGGTACGGGCCTTGTCGAGCTCCCCGAGCTGACGGGCCGCGATGCCCGTGCGCCACTGCACCGACCGGACCAGCAGGCCCTGGCCGACGGCCTGCGTCAGCTCGCTGATCTCGCCGAGCCGGTAGAGGTCGCCGCGCAGCAGGCAGTAGTCGCACAGCGCGCCCAGGAGGTTCAGTACGGCCTGCTGGTCGACGCCCTCGGCCTGGCGCAGCGCCGCCGTGATGAAGCTCGACTCGTCGTCCAGCCAGCGCAGCGCCGCGTCGAGCGAGGTGAAGCCGTGCCCGCCGACCGCGTTCGACGTGAAGGAGGTGCCGGCGCGGGTCGATGTCTTGCCGTCGACCAGGCGGATCACCGAGTCGGCCAGTTCGCCGTAGTTGCGGATGAGGCGCTCCTGCGCAGCGGCGCGGTCCGCCGGCTCCTCCTCGTCGAGGAGGCGGGCGTGCGCGAAGGCCCGTACCAGATCGTGCAGCCGGTAGCGGCTGCCCCGCACATGGTCGATGAGCCCGGAACGCGACAGGGCCACCAGTAGCCGCCCCGCCTCCTGCTCGTCGGTGGCCAGCAGCGCCGCCGCCGCGGCCGCCCCCAGGCTCGCCCGCCCGGCGAGCGCGAGGCGGCGCAGCAGGCGCCGGCCGGCGTCGGGCTGGTCGGTGTAGCGCAGCCACAGCGTGCGCTCCACCGGCTCGACGGGGCCGTACGCCTCCAGGTCGGCGATCAGCGCGCGGGAGGTGCGCGGACCGAGCGAGGATCCGGCGATCCGCAGGGCGAGCGGCAGACCGCCGCACAGCTGGGTGATCCGGCCGGCCGCCTCCGCGTCGTACGGCGCCTCCTTCCCCTCCTTCTCCTGCGCCGAATCCCGCAGCAGCTCCTCCGCGCCCGCCGCGTCCAGTGCGTCCACCGGTACGTGGTGCACCCACGCCGGGATGTCCGCGGGGAGGTTCAGGGGGCCGCGCGCCGTCACCAGGACCAGTGAGTCCGAGCGTTCGGGGAGCAGCGTGCGGACCTGAGCGGCGTCGGAGGCGTCGTCGAGCACCACCGTCACCGGCAGCCCCGTCAGGTGCTGGTGGTACAGCTCGGTGAGGCGGCGGAGCTGCTGCTCCTGCGAGGCGCGCTCCCGGAACAGCAGCTGCTCGCGCGGCGCGCCCAGCCGGTTCAGCAGATGCAGCAGCGCCTCGCGCGTCGACAGCGGCCCCTCGCCGGCCGAGTCGCCGCGCAGATCCACCACGCACGCGCCCCGGAACTGGTCCTTGAGGTGATGCGCCGCCCGCACCGCCAGCGTCGTACGCCCCGAACCCGGCGCCCCGTGCAGCACCACCACCGTGGGCCGCGTCTCGGTGCTCGCCCGCGCCGCGTGCACCCACTGCGCGATCTGCGACATCGCGGCCCGCCGCCCCGCGAACGGCCCGTCGGGCTCCGGCAGATGCCCGAACGACTGCTCCAGTACGGAGCGCCTGCGCGCCGCCTGGCTGCGGTCGGCACCGCGCAGCTGACCGACGACGGTCGTCTTCTTCGCCGACGGGGTACGGGTGGCGGCCAGCAGCACCTGCTGCTGGTCCAGGAACGGCCGTATCCCCCGCACCTCCAGCGCCGTCAGCCACTGCAGCCGCAACTGCTCGGGCCCGCCCGGCTGGGACAGTGCCCCGGCCCTGCGGTGCGCCGCCGGCCAGTGCGCGGCGGTGACCTTGGCGACGGTGGCGGCGGCCCCGGCGACCGCGACGACGGCGCCGACGCCGAGCGCGGTGCCCGGGGACGTACCGAGAGCCAGGTCGGAGCCGAACGCGGCGACGGCGGCAACTGCCGCCACCAGCAACGGGGTTGACAGGTCGGCTCCGCTGAACCGCTGCGCCAGCGACTCCTGGCCCACCTGGGCCTCGTCGAGGGCGGCGACGTACGCCGCGTACTCCTCGCCGGCGCCCGCCGCCATCGCGTCCAGCTCCGCCCGGCCGCGCGCCAGCAGCGCGTTCGCGTCCAGGCGCCCGCCGGCCCGCCGCGCCTGCTCCTCGACGGCCCGTACCAACAGCCGCTCGACCTCGGCCCGGTGGCTGTCCCGCATATGCGTCCCCCTCCGCAAGCAACGATTCGCGGGTCAAGTGTCCTTCTTGACGCGCGTCAGCGCGAGAGAGTCGGCCCCAAGGTTTCGTCCTGGTCCGGCTGGTCCGGCTGATCCGGCCGGTCCGGCGATCTGCCGGGGAGCTTCTTGGCGGCCGCGTCAGCGAGGATGGGGACGGTCAACGGGCAACGTTCAACAGCCAACGGTCACAGACACGACATCCGCAGCGAGCGAGGAGAGCCGCACCCATGCCCCCTTCCGGTCCCGGTTCCGGCGCCCGGCCGCCGACGATCGCCGACGTCGCCAAGGCCGCCGAGGTGTCGCGTACGACCGTCTCGCACGCACTGAACGGGCTCGGCAAGGTCGACCCCCGGACCCGCGAGCGGATCAAGAGAGTCGCCGCCGAGCTGGGCTACCGGCCGAACCTTCGCGCCCAGCGGCTCCGCCGTGGCCAGGCCAAGGCCATCGCCCTCGCCTCCTCGATGCCCTTCGCGGTCGCCGGCGGAGCCTCCCGCCTCGGGTTCTACATGGAAGTGGCCGCTGCCGCCGCCGAGCGGGCGCTCGTACACGACTACGCGCTCGTCCTCGTCCCGCCCGTCCAGTCGGCCTCCGCGCTGTACTCCGTCGACATCGACGGCGCCATCGTCGTCGAGCCCGACGTCGACGACGCGGCGGCCACCCAGCTGCGCGAGCGCGGCCTGCCGTATGTGGCGCTCGGCCGGCCCGTATCGCCCGACGAGGACGCTCCGTACGTCGACCTGCACGGCTCGCTGGTCGCCGAACTGCTGCTCACGCATCTGCGCGAACAGGGCGCCCGCCACCCGGCCCTGATCATCGGCGCCGGTTCCCGCCACTCCGCCGTCGACGCCCGCGCCGCCTACGAGCGCGCCGCCGCCCGGCACGGCTGGCAGCCCGTCGTCCGGACCGCGCCCGAGGAGGGCGGCGAGCAGGCCGGATACGACACCTGCGCCGCCCTGCTGGCCGCCCACCCCGGAACCGACGCCGTGTGCGCGCTCGTGGACGCCTTCGCGGTCGGCGCCGTACGCGCGATCCTCGGCAGCGGCCGCAGGATCCCCGATGACGTCATGGTCGTCACGCGGTACGACGGGCTGCGGGCCAGGACGTGCGAGCCCCCGCTCACCGCCGTCGACCTGCACCTGGACCGGGCCGCGTACGACGCCGTGGAACTGCTGCTCGCCCGCTTGCGGGGCGCCACGACGACCGGTGCTCCCGCCGAGCCGGCGCCCATGCCCCGGGTGATCCCCCGCGCCTCCTCCCTGCGGGTCACGGCCCCAGCATGAGCACCGCCCCCGACACGAGGGCGAAGCCGAGTACGAACAGGCGCATCCGGCGGGCGTCCACCCGTTGGTGGACCAGCCGGCTCAGCCACGCCCCGACGGCCAGTGCGGGCAGCAGGTACAACGCCCATTCCAGCTCGGCCCCGCCGCCCTGTCCGGTGGCGAACAGCAGGGCGAGCGAGGCGACTTCACCCACCAGGAAGCACACCGCGACCGTGGAGCGCAGCTCGGCGGGCGGTCGGTGCTGGTAGACCAGCGCGAGCGGCGGACCGCCCACCCCCGTCGCGGTCTCCGTCAGTCCGGTCACCACCCCGGCGCCCAGATACGCCGCCCGCCCCGGCGTGAACGCCGGCGCCGCCAGGCTCACCACCGCCGCCAGCACGGTCGCCGCGCCCACGAACAGGCCGAGTCTGCGGTCCGGGATCACCCAGAGCAGCGCGAGCCCCGCCGGTGTGGCGGCCAGGCGCGCCGCCGTGATCCAGCCCGCGCCGCGCAGGTCGATGGCGGCGCGCTCGCGCCAGGCGACGTACAGATTCAGCGGGATCATCGACGCCAGTACGAACACCGGGAGCAGACCGGGGTCGACGAGTCCCGCCACCGGCGCGACGATCAGCGCGAAGCCCAGGCCGCTGCTGCCCTGGACGAACGCCGCGACCGCCACCGTCACCGCGAGGACCGCCACCGTCTCCGGGCTCACCGTGCCGCCCGCCGGGCGTCCATCGAGGTGGGGTGCACGCGGGTGACGGGGGCCCGCGCCACCACCTCCCGGGCCGTCTCGGCGGCGCGCCGCACCAGCGCCCTGCCGTCCCAGTCGGTCGGCCAGCCACGCCACAGGCGCAGCCGCCCGGCGACGAACACGGCGCTGATCTGGTCGCGGTTGCCCCGCCGCAGCAGTTCCCACGGCAGGTCCCAGGACAGCTGTGTCTCGGGCGTACGGACGTCGACGAGCAGGAAGTCGGCGGCGGCCCCCTCGGCGATCACACCCGTACGAGAGCCCAGGCCCACCGCGTCGGCGCCGCCCCGGCTCGCGTGCTCCAGCCAGGTCCAGCCGCCGCCGCACGAGGAGTCGCCGGTCGCCATGCCGTACGCGATGCGCTGCGCGAACTCGGCGGCCTCGGCCAGCCGGAAGCCGTCGCCGCGGGTGCCGTCCGTACCGATGCCGAACCGGATGCCGCGCTCGGCCATGGCGGTCGCGGGGGCCACGGCGTTGCCCTTCCAGGCGCTGGCGACCGGGTTGTAGCTGACGGCCGTCCCGGTGTCGGCGAGGAGCGTCAGCTCGCGGGGGGTGAGCAGGGTGGCGTGCGCGGCGAGCAACTGCGGCCCCAGGGCGCCGACTTCGTGCAGGTACTCCAGGGGGCGACGACCGTGCCGCACGAGCGAGCGCTCGACGCCGGCCAGGTGCTCGTTGACATGGATCTGTACGACCGCCCTTGCTTCGGCGGCCAGCCGGGCGGTGCGGCGCAGGGTGTCCGCCGTCGCCGCCTCCGGGATGGAGATGGCGAGGGACGGATGGATCAGGGCGTCGGTGTCGTAGCGGGCCAGGTGTTTCTCCGCCCTGGGGGCGGGATCGTCGCCTGTGGTGTCGATGTCGTTGCAGACCAGCCCGAGCACGCAGCGGATTCCGGCGTCGCGCGCCGCCGAGGCCACGACTTCCACGTCCACATCGGCGCGGGTGCCCGCGTCGGTGACGGTGGTGAATCCGCCGCGCAGCGACTCCAGCGCGGCGAGCTTGGCGGCGACGTACGCCGATTCCTCGTCCAGCGCCTCCTCCAGGGGCACCCACACCCGCCGGAAGATCTCCGAGGGCTCCCCGAAGGCGAGCGCGGAGCCGAAGCTCTGGGTGAGGTGGTGATGGGAGTCGACGAATCCGGGCAGCAGGACGTGTCCCGGCAGCCGGACCGGTGCGAGGAGGGGGTACGTACGCTCCAGCTCGTCGGCGGCCGCGACCGCGACGAAGGCACCGCCGGACACGACCACCGCGTGGCCGTCCATCAGGCCGTCGGGGGTCAGGACCGCGTCGGGTATCAGGAGCCGCGGTGCGGTGCCGGCGAGGCGGTCGGGGGTCGGATCGGGGCGCGGGCCGGGGTTGGGGGCGGGGGTCGGGCCGGGGTTTGGGTTGGGGGTCAGGCTGGGGTTCGGGCTGGTCATCGCGCTCATTTCGTGCGGGCCCTGCGGGTGCTCAGGCATGCGGGGTGGCGTCGGACTCGGGGGACTGGCCGGTGGCCGGTTCGGTGGCCGGTTCGGCGGTCGCGGGCCGGGGGCGGGTGAGCCGTGGACGCACGTGGTGGAAGAGGATGTTGAGGACGGCGGCGACGAACGCGCCCACGGCGACGCCGCTTTCCAGCAGGATGCGGACGTTCGGCGGGAAGCCTCCGTACACGCCGGGGATCAGGATGGGGAGCAGCCCGAGGGCCAGGGCGACCGCGCAGATGAACGTGCTGGTATGCCGGTCGAGGTCCGACCGCCCCAGCATCTGCACCCCCAGCACGGTGATCACCGCGAAGACGACCATGGCCGTGCCGCCCACGACGGCCGACGGGACCACGCTGATGGCGCGGGTGACGGGCGCCATGAACCCGATGGCGATGAGTACGACGCCGGCGACGGCCGTCACGTACCGGCTGCGTACGCCCGTCACCTTGACGATGCCGATGTTCTCGCCGCTGGTCACCATCAGCGGCATCCCGAAGAAGCCACCGAAGAGAGACGTGACCGCGTCGCCGCGGATGGTCTTGGGTACGTCGGCGCGCTGGTCGATCCGCTTGCCGACGGCCTCCGCGTTGATGACCGTCTGACCGGTGGCCTCGGCCATCGAGGCAAGGCTGTAGAGCATCAGCGGCAGCGCGGCGACCAGGCTGAACTGCGGTGAACCGAAGGGCATCAGCTGCGGCACGTTGAGCAGCCCGCCCTCGGCGGCGCGGCCGAAGTCGACGCCGCCCAGCACGAAGGCGAGGGCGGTGCCCGCCAGGAGACCCAGCATGACGGCGAGTTGTCGCAGTACGCCGCTGAACAGCAGGTAGAACACGACGGTGAAGCCGATCGTCGCCATGCCCAGCATCAGATTGGTGGTGTCGGCGAAGCCGGGCTCGCCGGGCCGGCCGGTGACGAGTACCGCGCCGACCTTCACCAGGTTGACGCCGACGATCACGATCATCGTGCCGATGACGAGGGCGGGGAAGAACCTGAGCAGCCGCGAGAAGACGGGCAGGACGACGAAGTAGAAGACGGCCGTGAGAATCACCGCGCCGCTCGCGGTCCTGAGGCCGTGCTGCTCGGCGATCGCGAGGAAGAGGATCAGCGGCGCGCCGCCGGGCAGCATGACGAAGGGCAGCCTGGGCCCGAACTTCCACGGCCCCAGCGACTGGATCAGGGACCCGGCCCCTGACAGCACGAAGGCGGCCGAGAGCAGGTTGACGGTCAGGCCGGGGTCGAGTCGGAGCGTGGCGCTCATCAGGAAGATCGCCGAGATGGGGGTCGCGGCCATCACGAGGACGTGCTGCACGCCGAAGAGCAGAATCCTGCCGAACGGGCGGGACTCGTCGACGGGGTGCGGGGCGGGCGCCGCGGTGGTGCGGGGCTGTGGGGTGGTCTGCGTGGGGCGGGGGTGGGGACGGGGGCGGGGACTGGACACGTTCGAGCTCCGTTCGGCTCGCTCCGGTTTCAGCCGAGATCCGGCCCTGGACGGGGGACCACATCGATTCGGCCAAATCGATTTGGCCGCCAGTATGTGAGGGCTGGCGTTTCGCGTCAAGGGTCCGCGGCCCCCTCCCCTTACCCTGGGGTCAATCGCCCCTTCCGGCCGGTCGCCGTCGGCTGCGGTGGCGGTCCGCTCGCGCCGCAGGGGCGCGGGCCGGAGCGGAGGAGTGGTCATGTTCACGGCATCCGAGCCCACGAACACCCGTGCTGCCATCGGGAAGTTGCTGCGCAGGATCGGCGAGGGCGAGCCCGAGCGCATTGCCGAGCTGTACGCCGAGCGCGGCGACTGGAAGCTCGACTGGCCGGAGGCGGAGCACGGCCGCGCCGCCACACCGTGGATCCGGCACCGGTCCACCCGGGCCGAGGTGGCCGGCCATTTCCGCGAGCTGGCCGAGCACCACGTTCCGGAGCGGGCGGCGACCGAGATCGAACGGATCCTCGTCGACGGGAGCGACGCGGTGGTCCTCGGTGAGATCCGCCAGACCGCCCGGCTCACCGGACGTGCGTACCGTGCCAGGTTTGCGCTGCATCTGACCGTCGAAGACGGCCTGATCACCCGGCACCACGTCTACGAGGACAGCCTCGCCGTGGCCCAGGCGTTCGAGGCCTGAGGGCGCGGGTCGGGGCGCCGGTCGGGCTCGGTCGGGTTCCGGCGCCGCGCTGCCCCGGTGGGGTATGGGCGGGACTTGGCCGGGTGCGCGAGGATTGGGGTATGCCGAATCGACTGGCCCATGAGACCTCTCCGTACCTGCTCCAGCACGCCGACAACCCGGTCGACTGGTGGCCGTGGTCGCCAGACGCGTTCGCACAGGCGCGGGAGCGGGGGGTGCCGGTGCTGCTCAGCGTCGGTTACTCGAGTTGTCACTGGTGCCATGTGATGGCGCACGAATCGTTCGAGGACGGGTCCACCGCGGCCTACCTCAATGAGCACTTCGTCAACATCAAGGTCGACCGTGAGGAGCGGCCGGACGTCGACGCCGTCTACATGGAGGCCGTGCAGGCCGCCACCGGGCACGGTGGGTGGCCCATGACGGTGTTCCTGACCGCCGACGCGGAACCGTTCTACTTCGGTACGTACTTCCCGCCCGAGCCCCGGCACGGCATGCCGTCCTTCGGGCAGGTACTGGAGGGCGTGCGGGTTGCCTGGGACGAGCGGCGGGACGAGGTGGCCGAGGTCGCCGGGAAGATCGTGCGGGAGCTGGGGGAGCGGTCGCTCGCCTTCGGGGCGCCGGAGTTGCCGGGGGAGGAAGAGCTCGCGCAGGCGCTGCTCGGGCTCACCCGGGACTACGACTCCACGCGGGCCGGATTCGGTGCGGCGCCGAAGTTCCCGCCGTCCATGGTGCTGGAGTTCCTGCTGCGGCACCACGCCCGTACCGGGTCCGAGGGCGCCCTGCAGATGGCCGCGGATTCCTGCGAGGCGATGGCGCGCGGCGGTATCTACGATCAGCTCGCGGGCGGATTCGCGCGGTACTCCGTCGACCGCGACTGGGTCGTGCCGCACTTCGAGAAGATGCTTTACGACAATGCGCTGCTGTGTCGGGTTTACGCCCATCTGTGGCGGGCCACGGGGTCGGATCTCGCGCGGCGGGTGGCGCTCGAGACCGCCGACTTCCTGGTGAGCGAACTCCGTACGCCCGAGGGTGGATTCGCGTCTGCGCTGGATGCGGACAGCGATGACGGCACGGGCAGGCACGTGGAGGGCGCGTACTACGTATGGACGCCCGAGCAACTGCGTGAGGTGCTGGGGGAGCGGGACGCGGAGTTCGCGGCGCGGCTCTTCGGGGTGACGGTGGAGGGGACGTTCGAGGAGGGGGCGTCCGTGCTTCAGCTTCCCGAGGGGGCGGAGGCGGGGGAGCAGGCGGTTGAGCAGGTGGGGGAGCATGATGCCGCGCGGGTGGCGGATGTGCGGGCGCGGCTGCTGGCGGCGCGTGGTGCGCGGTCGCGGCCCGGGCGGGACGACAAGGTGGTCGCCTCGTGGAACGGGCTCGCGATCGCCGCGCTGGCGGAGGTGGGGGCGTACTTCGACCGGCCGGACCTGGTGGAGCGGGCGACGGAAGCCGCCGACCTGCTGGTACGGCTGCACATGGACGACACGGCCCGGCTCGCCCGTACCTCGCGGGACGGGCGGGTGGGCGCCAACGCGGGGGTCCTGGAGGACTACGCGAACGTGGCCGAGGGCTTCCTCGCGCTGGCGGCGGTGACGGGCGAGGGCGTGTGGCTGGAGTTCGCGGGATTCCTGCTGGACATCGTGCTCGACCAGTTCGTGGGGGAGGGCGGGGCGCTGTACGACACCGCGCACGACGCGGAGAAGCTGATCCGGCGCCCGCAGGACCCGACGGACAACGCGACGCCATCGGGGTGGACGGCGGCGGCGGGGGCGCTGCTCTCGTACGCCGCGCACACGGGCTCGGAGGCGCACCGGGGCGCGGCGGAAGGGGCGTTGGGCGTCGTGAAGGCGCTCGGGCCGCGCGCGCCGAGGTTCATCGGGTGGGGGCTCGCGGTGGCGGAGGCGGCGCTGGACGGACCGCGTGAGGTGGCCGTGGTGGGGGCCGGCCCGGACGACTCGCTGATGAGGGAGCTGCACCGGGTCGCGCTGCTGGCGACCGCGCCGGGGGCGGTGGTTGCCGTGGGTGAGGCGGGGAGTGCGGAGTTCCCGCTGCTGGCGGAGCGGGGGGCGGGGGCGTATGTCTGCCGTCACTTCGTGTGCGATGCGCCGACGCTTGAGGCGGGGGTGCTGCGGGAGCGGCTGGGGGAGGCGGGGGGCTGAGCGGGCGCGGGGGCTGTGCGCGGGGGCCGGGTCGCGGGTCGGGGTTTTGGGGTCGGTGACGTGCCGGGGCGTCTCCTCGGGTGCCGAACGTTCGGCGGGGTCGGTTTGTGCGGGCGGGTTGTGTTCGGCGCCCTGCGGGGAGCGCCCCGGCGCGTCTCCTCCTGGCACCTCGGGACGCTGGGCGGGGTGTGCGTATTTGCCCCTCCGGCGTTTGAGGGGCGGGGTCCGGGGCGGAGCCCCGGCTTTGGGACCCCGCCGTGGCGGCGTCAGGCCGTGGGGGCCGGGGCAGCGTGTGCCAGGGGTTGCGCTCGGCTTCGGTACAGCCAGCGGTCCACCAGGAGGAAGCGGCCGGCGAAGACCACGACCATGGCCAGAGCCGTCGCGAGGACGGGCCCCAGACCCGCCCACGCCACGAAGACCGCCGCCCGCTGCTCAGTAGCCACAGCAGCGCCAGGTTCGGTACGAAGCCGGAGAGCCCGATCAGGCCGAAGCACGACCCGCGCCCGCGGGTCCGAGGTGCGCAGCGTCACCAGGTGGCGCAGCGCTGTCACCGCGCCTCCTGCCGGGCGGGCGGCGTGGTGAGGTGGGCGCCGATGTGCGACGTCAGTTCCCAGTCCCGGCGGCCCGTGTACTCGCGCCACACCGCCCGCAGCGCCGCCCCGGCGAGTACGACGGCGTACACCGGGCCCATGACGGTCAGCTTCACGTACTGCCACGGGCCGATCCGGAAGCCGTACTCGCGGCCGAAGTCGTGCAGCGCGACCGCCTCGAAGACCGTCATCGCGACCATCGGCACCATCGGCAGCCACGCGATGAGTGCGATCGGCAGGGATACGCCGCCGAGCCAGGCCAGCAGCAGGCCCAGCGGGATCATGATGCCGGTGGCGGCCTGGAGGAAGGGCGTGGAGAGGGTGTAGCGGGCGAGGAGGCGCTGGCGCCGGCCCGGGAGTCCGCGCCATTCGCCCTTGCGCAGGACTTGCAGGAAGCCCTGGTTCCAGCGGGTGCGCTGCTTGAAGAGCGCGACGAGCGTGTCGGGTGTCTCCTCGCGGGTGACGAGCGCCGCGTGGTAGGCGACGACGACCTTGGCGCCGCGCGAGGACAGGCGTACGCCCAGGTCACAGTCCTCGGCGAGGCAGTCGCCGTCCCAGCCGCCGGTCTCGCGCAGCAGCGCGGCGCGGACGAAGACGGTGTTGCCGCCGAGCGGGATGAAGCCCTTGCGGGCGTGCAGGTGCAGCCGGCTGCGGAACCAGAAGAAGTACTCCAGGCAGTTGCGCAGGCTGTACCAGCTGGTGTCGAAGTTGACGAGTTGTACGCCGCCCTGCACCACGTCCGCGTCGTCGCGCCGGAAGGCGAAGTCGACGTGGCTCAGCAGCTCGGGGTGGACGATGTCCTCCGCGTCGAAGACGCCGACGACCTCGCCCTTGGCGTACGGCAGCGCGGTGTTGAGCGCGCGCGGCTTGTTCTTGGTCTCGTGGTGGTCCACCACCGTCTGCACCATGTGCGGGTGTTCGGAGGCCAGTTGGTGGGCGATGGCGGCGGTGCCGGGGTCGTCGTGGCCGACGATCAGCACGATCTCGAAGCCGGGATGGTCGATCTTCAGCATCTGCTCGACGGTGTGCCGCAGCACCGTTTCCTCGTGCCTGGCCGGTACGAGCAGCGAGAAGGACACCCCGTGGTGCCCGTCGGGCTCGGCGAAGGCGGTCGATTCCAGCGTCTCCGGCGTACGCCAGGCGTGAACCATCCACCAGAGTGTGACGCCGGCGGTGGCCATGAGTATGAGCGAGTCCACCAAAAGGACAGCGGAGACCACGAATTCCCCCCTAGGTCATTCGGTCTCGAAGATGGTGCGGTGTTTTTCTCCCCGCGGGGAAGCTAGCAGGTCGTTGTTTTGCGCGGCAACGGCGCGAAATCCGGGTGGGCGTGCGCCGGCCGTTGATGCAAGCGGAATTGCGGGTTCTTCTTATGCGGCGCCTTCACATGTGCCATGCTGCTGCCGCACGCCTGGGTCCGGGGGGTCGGACCCTTGGCAGTGCAGACCAGGGGGATCTTCAGGGTGGGGGATCTGCATGAGTAACGCTGTGCTGCGCGCCGATACTCGAAACCGGCCAGATTTACGACCTCTTCACGCCACGCACGCATCGCACAGAGTTCCGGAAAAGCCGAACAAGCCTTCGTTTCTGCGCGATTTCGCCTGGGTGGCGCCGCTATTGATTTTGATCGTCTTCCTGCGCGCCTGGAACATAGGGAACTTCCCATTCCCCAATGACGACGAGGGTACCTACCTCGCCCAGGCCTGGGCCGTGCGGAACGGCGACCTCGCCCACTACACCTACTGGTACGACCACCCGCCGTTCGGCTGGATACAGCTGGCCGGGCTCTCCTGGCTGCCCGCCTGGCTCTTCCCCGACCTGCCGACGTTCGTCCAGGGCCGCGTCGCCATGCTCCCCGTCGTCGCCACGGGAGCCGTGCTCGTCTTCGTCCTGGCCCGCCGGATCGGTCTCGCCCGCCCCGGCGCCGCGTTCGCCACGCTGCTGTACGGGCTCTCGCCGCTCGCGGTGACCCTGCACCGGCAGATCTATCTCGACAACTTCGCGGTCGTCTGGGCCCTCGCGGCCTTCGCACTCGCCCTCTCCCCGCGCCGCCACCTGTGGCACCACATCGCCGCGGGCGGCGCCTTCGCGCTCGCGGTCCTCTCCAAGGAGACGATCGCGGTCCTGCTGCCCGTCCTGCTGGTGACGCTGTGGCACGGCAGTCATCCCAGGACGCGCACCTTCTCCTTCGCCGGCTTCGGCTCGGGTCTCGTACTCACCGGTCTCTTCTATCCGCTGTACGCGACGCTCAAGGGCGAACTGGTGCCGGGCGCCGACCATGTCTCGCTGCTCGGCACGCTGAAGTTCCAGCTCGGCGGCCGCGAGGGCAGCGGTTCGGTTTTCGAGGACGGCACCGACGCCAACACCCTGATCCTGGACTGGCTCTCGCGCGACCCGTATCTGCTGCTCGCCGGCGGAGCCGCCGCCGTGATCGCCCTCGCCGTACGCCGCCTGCGACCCGTGGCCCTCGCCGTCCTGGTGCTGGCCCTCGTCGCCCTGCGCCCCGGCGGCTACCTGCCGCAGATGTACGTCGCCCAGCTGCTGCCGTTCCTCGCGCTCACCGTCACCGGGCTGGTGTGCGCCGGGATCGCGCTGCTCCCGCGCCGGCCCTGGGCGGTGCGGCCGGGGGCCGCCGTCGTCGCCGTGGCGGTCGCAGCCGTGGTCGTGGCGCCGCACTGGTACCGCGAGGACCGCGCCACGGTGTTCGGCGACGACAACGGCGTCTACCACTCGGCCTCCCGCTGGCTGCGCGAGACACCGGTGGTTGACCGCGAACGTATGCGCGTGGTCACCGACGGGGTGCTGTGGCTGGACGCCGTCGAGGCCGGATACCGGCCGGGCACCGGCGCGATCTGGCACTACAAGCTAGACCAGGACCCGGCGGTCGTCAGGACGCTGCCGGGCGGCTGGAAGGACATCGACTACGTCGTGTCCACGCCCGCCCTGCGCGGCGAGCAGGCCAACCTGCCCACCCTGCGGAACGTGTTCCGGCACAGCCATCCGGTCGCGAGCTTCGGGGAGGGCGAGGGCCGGATCGACATTCTCAAGGTCGACAAGCCCAAGAAGGTCGACAAGCCCAAGAAGGGGGAGGGATGACCTCTTACCGCAGAGCGGCCCGGCGCGGCAGGACGCGTCTGGCCCTGACCGGACTCGCGCTCCTGGTGGCCGGCTTCGGACTCGCGCCGCTCGACGCCCCGCCCGCTAGCGCCGCACCCAACCTGATATCCAACCCCGGACTCGAAACCCTCGGCGCACAGGGCGAGTTCCCCGAGTGCTTCGAGAAGTCCGGCTGGGGCGACAACGACTTCACGTACACCGTGACGGACGACGCGCACGCCGGAGCGAACGCCCTGCGCATCGACCTCACCCGCCGCGCCGGTGGCGACCGCAAGGCGATGATGCTGGAGAACGCCTGCGCGCCGCAGGTCACCGAGGGCCACCAGTACGACCTGTCGCTCTGGTACAAGTCGACGACGCCCGATGTGACGATGACGCTGTTCCGCCACGACAAGACGGCCGGCTGGGTCTTCTGGACCGACCTCAACACCCTGCCGCAGTCGGCGGCGTACGCCCGCACCGAGGTCCGTACCCCCGTCGTCCCCGCGAACACCGACCAGATCACCTGGGGCGCCGCGCTCTACGGCGTCGGCTCGCTCACCACCGACGACTACGCGATGGCCGACGCGACCGTGGTGCCCGAGCCGCCCGCCGACCCCTGCGAGGGCAAGGGCCGTGAGTGCAAGGGCGAATGGAGCGTGCAGACGGCTGCCGCTCCGGTGCGCGCCGTCCACTCGGTGCTGCTGCACACCGGAAGGGTCCTGCTGATCGCCGGCTCCGGCAACGACCGGGACGCGTTCGCCGCCGGGACGTTCAAGTCCACGCTCTTCAACCCCGCCACCCACACGTATACGAATATTCCGACGCCCGAGGACTTCTTCTGCGCCGGGCATGTCCAGCTCCCGGACGGCCGGGTGCTGGTGGTCGGGGGCAACAAAGACTACGCGTCCGAGGACGGCACGGTCGGCTACAAGGGCCTGAAGACCAGCTACGTCTTCGACCCGAAGGTCAACAAGTACATCAAGGTCAACGACATGCTGGCCGGCCACTGGTACCCCTCCGCGACCGCGATGGGCAACGGCGACGTCGTATCCCTCGGCGGCCTCGGCGAGGACGCGGCGGGCACCGTCGTCAACGAGCGCTTCAGCTACGCCCAGAACAAGTGGCTCCCGATGGGCGAGTCCAAGCAGGCCTGGTCCTTCTGGGGCCTGTACCCGGCGATGATCCTGCTCCAGGACGGCCGCCTCTTCTACAGCGGCAGTCACACCTTCGGCCCCGGCCTGCCCGGAACCGGCGCCTCCGTCTACGACTACGACAAGGGCACGATCACCGACGTACCCGGACTGCGCAAGAAGGACGAACGCGACCAGTCCGCGTCGCTGCTGCTGCCCCCCGCCCAGGACCAGAAGGTGCTCACGGCCGGCGGCGGCAACCACACCGTGTCGCCCGACGCGCACCGCCTCGTCGACCTGATCGACCTGAAGGCGGCCTCCCCAAAGTACGTCGCCGGGCCCGACCTGCCGCAGGGCCGGTACGCCGACGGCTCCTGGCAGAAGGGCGCCGAGGGGAAGGTCTACCTGTCGACGGTGATCCTCCCCGACGGCAAGGTCCTGGAGACCGGCGGCGCGCTGCACACCTATCGCGAGGACCCGGTCTTCGGGGCGTCGATGTACGACCCGGCGACCAACACCTTCCAGCCGGGTCTGGCCGCCGACCCGGTGCCGCGCACGTACCACTCCTCGTCCACGCTGTTGGCCGACGGACGGGTGCTGAGCGTCGGCGACAACCCGGGCGACGGCTCCTTCGACCGGCGGGTCTCGGTCTACAAACCGCCGTACTTCTTCAAGGGCGCCCGCCCACGGATCACGTCGGTGGCCACGCAGAAGTGGGCGTACGGCGCCGCGCAGCGCATCACCGTCGACAAGCCGGTGGTCAAGGCGTCCCTGATCCGCCCGGCCGCCGTCACGCACTCCTCCGACCCGAACCAGCGCCTGGTCGACCTGCCGATGACCGTCAACGGCGACATCATCGACCTCAGCCTCACCAGCAACCCCAACCTGGCGCCGCCCGGCTGGTACATGTTGTCCGTCGTGGACGCGAAGGGCGTGCCGTCGGTGTCGAAGTGGGTACGGGTCGGCCCGCAGGGGCAGGTCGCGGCGCAGCGCGTGCAGCGTTACGCCGACGAACTGGCCGCCGCACCGAAGGCGCCGGGCACCCCGGCGGCGCCGGGCGGTCACGGTGGTCACGGCGACCATGGCGGTCTCGGTGACCACGGGAAGCCGCAGGGCAAGGCCAAGGCGGGCGTGACGATGCCCGAGGGGTACGACGGCTGCGACCACGCCTACGGCGAGGTGAGCACCTGCGTGCCGTGGACGTTCCCGGCGAAGGTGCCCGCCGCCGACCGCTGCCAGTGGCTGAAGTCGAAGGGCCACGGCCCGATGGATGTCCGCCGCGACCGGCACGGCCTGGACCGCGACAAGGACGGCACGGCCTGCGGGAAGGGAGATTTCCGCCGGCGCTGACGCCGCCGACGGGCTAACGCGGCGCTCCGGACCTCGGTCGGCCGAGGTCCGGAGCGCCGTCCTGCGTGCCCAGCGTCCCTGGCGGCCGTGCCTGCCACTGTCACGCCCGGTAGGCGACCAGTGAGATGCCGACGTAGTGGGTGATGAAGGCGGCCAGTGTCAGCGAGTGGAAGACCTCGTGGAAGCCGAACCAGCGGGGTGAGGGGTTCGGGCGCTTGAGGCCGTAGATGACGCCTCCCGCGCTGTAGAGCAGACCGCCGGCGATCACCAGGACCAGCACGGCGATACCGCCGGCCCGCATGAAGTCCGGCAGGAAGAACACCGCCGCCCAGCCCATCGCGATGTAGCAGGGGGTGTAGAGCCAGCGCGGGGCGCCGACCCAGAAGACCCGGAAGGCGATCCCGGCCAGGGCGGCCGCCCAGACCGCCCACAGCAGGGTGCGCCCGGTGGAGTCGGGGAGCAGCAGCATCGTGAGGGGCGTGTAGGTACCCGCGATGATCAGGAAGATGTTCGCGTGGTCCAGCCGGCGCAGCACGGCTTCGCCGCGCGGGCCCCAGGTGCCGCGGTGGTAGACGGCGCTGATCCCGAAGAGCAGGCAGGCCGTGACGACGTAGATCGCGCAGGCCACCCGGGCGCGGGTCGAGTCGGCCAGGGCGATGAGCACCAGCCCGGCGACGACGACGGCGGGGAACATTCCCGCGTGCAGCCAGCCCCGCAGTTTCGGCTTGACCGGGTCCGGCAGGTCGATCTCGACCGGCCCCCGCCCGGGGCTCTCGGCGTTCGTGAGCTGATCGGAGGACTCGGGAAAGGTCATATACGGCATCCTACCTACGCAACCGTAGGTTACGGCCAGGTATGGCCGGGATGAGTGGCGATGCTCACGTGTGCGGCCCCCTGGACATATGGGCGCGGGGGTCGGATGATCAAATGAGTGCGGTCGGCACCGGATGAGCGCCAAAGATTCAACACCGTGAAGCGTCCGGGTCGCGGCCCCCACGGGGCATACACCTACAAAAACCCTCACTTAGGAGCAATCGTGGCGCGCGACAACGCGGCTCCCACCACCCTTCCGACGAACCACCAGGAGCTGATCTCCTGGGTCGACGAGATCGCAGCCCTCACCGAGCCGGACCGCATCGTGTGGTGCGACGGCTCGGAGGCCGAGTACGACAGGCTTGCCGAGGAGCTCGTCGCCAAGGGCACGTTCAAGAAGCTGGACCCGGTCAAGCGCCCGAACTCCTACTACGCCGCCTCCGACCCCAGCGACGTCGCGCGCGTCGAGGACCGCACCTTCATCTGCTCCGCGAAGGAGGAGGACGCGGGCCCGACGAACCACTGGAAGGCTCCCGCGGAGATGCGGGAGCTGTTCGCCGGCGAGAAGGGCGTCTTCCGCGGCTCGATGCGCGGCCGCACGATGTACGTCGTTCCGTTCTGCATGGGCCCGGTCGGCTCGCCGCTCTCCGCCATCGGCGTCGAGATCACCGACTCGGCGTACGTCGCCGTCTCCATGCGCACCATGACCCGCATGGGCCAGGCCGTCCTCGACGAGCTCGGCACCGACGGCTTCTTCGTCAAGGCCGTCCACACGCTGGGCGCGCCGCTGGAAGACGGCCAGGCCGACGTGCCGTGGCCGTGCAACTCCACGAAGTACATCTCGCACTTCCCCGAGGACCGCGAGATCTGGTCCTTCGGCTCGGGTTACGGCGGCAACGCCCTGCTCGGCAAGAAGTGCTATGCCCTGCGCATCGCTTCCGTCATGGCGCGCGACGAGGGCTGGCTGGCCGAGCACATGCTCATCCTGAAGCTCACGCCCCCGCAGGGTGAGTCGAAGTACGTCGCCGCCGCGTTCCCGAGCGCCTGCGGCAAGACCAACCTCGCCATGCTGGAGCCCACGATCTCCGGCTGGACCGTCGAGACCATCGGCGACGACATCGCGTGGATGCGGTTCGGCGAGGACGGTCAGCTGTACGCGATCAACCCCGAGGCCGGGTTCTTCGGCGTCGCGCCCGGCACCGGCGAGCACACCAACGCCAACGCCATGAAGACCATGTGGGGCAACTCCGTCTTCACCAACGTCGCGCTGACCGACGACAACGACGTGTGGTGGGAGGGCATGACCGAGGAGGCGCCCGCGCACCTCACGGACTGGAAGGGCAACGACTGGACCCCCGAGTCAGGCACCCCGGCCGCCCATCCGAACGCCCGCTTCACCGTCCCGGCCGGCCAGTGCCCGATCATCGCGCCCGAGTGGGAGGACCCCAAGGGCGTACCGATCTCCGCGATCCTCTTCGGCGGCCGCCGCGCCACCGCCGTGCCGCTGGTGACCGAGTCCTTCAACTGGCAGCACGGCGTCTTCCTCGGTGCGAACGTCGCCTCCGAGAAGACCGCCGCCGCCGAGGGCAAGGTCGGTGAGCTGCGCCGCGACCCGTTCGCCATGCTGCCGTTCTGCGGCTACAACATGGGCGACTACATGGGCCACTGGGTCAAGGTCGGCGCCGACAAGGCCGACCAGTCGAAGCTCCCGAAGATCTACTACGTGAACTGGTTCCGCAAGAACGAGGCGGGCAAGTTCGTGTGGCCCGGCTTCGGTGAGAACAGCCGCGTCCTCAAGTGGATCGTCGAGCGCCTGGAGGGCAAGGCCGAGGGCGTCGAGACCCCCATCGGCATCCTGCCGGCGAAGGGCGCACTCGACACGGACGGCCTGGACCTGTCCGAGGCCGAGCTGGACTTCCTGCTCACGGTCGACAAGGAGGTCTGGCGCGAGGAGGCGGCGCTGGTCCCCGAGCACCTGAACACCTTCGGCGACCACGCCCCGAAGGAGCTGTGGGACGAGTACCACGCGCTGGTCAAGCGCCTGGGCTGACGTCGCTGACCCGCTGAACTCCGCGGCCGGGCCGGCTGTCCTGACATCAGCCTGACCGCGCCACAACCCCCGAAGCCCCCTCACGGCTTCGGGGGTTGTTCCGCGGGTGCTGTCTCTCACGGGTGCTGTTTCACGCGGGTTGTTTCACGTGCGCGACGGGCGTGGCGCCCGGCCCGGGCGCCGAGGCGGCACGCGGGCCGGGGCCGCTGAGGGGGAGCCGTCAGGCTCCGACGAGGCGCGCGTCCTGGAGCGCCGCCGCGTGGGCGTCCATGCGCTCTGCGGCGAGAATCGCGACCGCCGTGTCGGCGCGCGAGGCGGCGACGACCAGGGTGCGGCCCGCGATCTCGTGGGCGCGGCTGTGCAGCGCGGCCAGTGGACCCTGTCCCGGTCCGCCCTGCCGCACCGGGACGCCACCGCGCAGCCGGGCCACCTGGCCGGCGATGCGCTCGGCCGCCTCGCCGAGGCCGAGCTCGTCGGTGACGGCGAGCAGCGCCGAGAGGTGTCCGGCGAGCTGGATGTCCAGCTCCTCCTCACGCGAACGGTGCGGGAAGTCGGCCCGGTCGGCTTCGACGGCCATACGGTGCACCGATTTGCTACGGATCGGCTCGTACATGGGAATGGCCTCCTGCCCCAGGGTCAGGAGACCACTCTACATTGGATTCTGTCTAAAGTTGAGCCGAGTCGCGGCCTGTTCGCGCCCGGTCGGGTGCACAGGCGCAACCGGCTACGGCTGCCCGTAGCCGTCCAGGAAGTTCCCGATCCGCGTCACCGCGTCCGCCAGCTCCTCCACCGCGGGCAGGGTCACGATGCGGAAGTGGTCCGGTTCGGGCCAGTTGAAGCCCGTACCCTGCACGACCATGATCTTCTCGGTCCGCAGCAGGTCGAGGACCATCTCCCGGTCGTCCTTGATCTTGTAGACCTTCGGGTCGAGCCGCGGGAAGAGATACAGCGCGCCCTTCGGCTTCACACAGGTCACGCCCGGGATCTGGGTGAGCAGGTCGTACGCCGTGTTCCGCTGCTCCAGGATCCGGCCGCCCGGCAGCACCAGGTCCTCGATCGACTGCCGCCCGCCGAGCGCGGTGGCCACCGCGTGCTGGGAGGGCATGTTCGCGCACAGCCGCATGTTGGCGAGGACCGTCAGCCCCTCGATGTACGACGAGGCATGTGCCTTGGGGCCGCAGACCGCCAGCCAGCCGCTGCGGTAACCGGCGACCCGGTAGTTCTTCGAGAGCCCGTTGAAGGTGAGCGTCAGCAGGTCGGGGGCGATGGCGGCGGTCGGGGTGTGCGTGGCGCCGTCGTACAGGATCCGGTCGTAGATCTCGTCGGAGCAGACGATCAGATTGTGACGGCGGGCGATCTCGGTCAGGCCCCGCAGCATCTCGTCGCCGTACACCGCACCCGTCGGGTTGTTCGGGTTGATGATGACGAGGGCCTTGGTGCGGTCGGTGATCTTGCGCTCGACGTCGGCGAGGTCCGGCATCCAGTCGGCCTGCTCGTCGCACCGGTAGTGCACCGCCGTGCCGCCGGCCAGCGAGACCGACGCGGTCCACAGCGGATAGTCCGGCGCGGGCACGAGGACCTCGTCGCCGTCGTCGAGCAGCGCCTGCATCGACATCTGGATCAGCTCGGAGACGCCGTTGCCGATGTAGACGTCCTCGACGTCCAGCTCGATGCCCTTGGTCTGGTAGTGCTGCATCACCGCGCGCCGCGCCGCCAGCAGGCCCTTCGCGTCGCCGTACCCGTGCGCGCCGGCGAGGTTGCGGAGGATGTCCTCCAGGATCTCGGGCGGGCACTCGAACCCGAACGCCGCCGGGTTGCCGGTGTTCAGCTTGAGGATGCGTTGACCCGCCGCTTCGAGCCGCATCGCCTCCTCGAGCACGGGGCCGCGGATTTCGTAACAGACGTTTGCGAGCTTCGTCGACTGGATCACCTGCATGTCCGCCACCTTACGGGCGCGCCTCCACGCCCGCTCCGTGTTTTAGGCCACGCACGCAATGACCATCCCGCCGTGGCCGCCCGTTCGGGCACCTCGGATAAGTTGGCTCGTCATGTGGGCGTTGAGTGCTGTCGGATGCCGCCGGCTGGGGGCGATCGGTGCGGTCGCCGTGGCCGTGGGCGGTATGGGCGCCGGGAGACTGCCGGCCCGCGACCCCTGGGGGATCTGGGTCCCGCAGGGGCCGGCCGTCACCGTGGCCGCCGCCGTCCTCGCGTACCTGGGGCTGACGCTGCTGGTCGTGGCCTGGGGGCGCTACGGGCGGCTTGTCGCGCGGGGTGCGGCGGGCGGGGTCCGCGCGGCCGTCGTCACACTCGTGTGGTGGGCGGCGCCGCTGGTGCTCGCCCCGCCGCTGCACAGCGCCGACGTCTACAGCTACATCGCCCAGGGCGCGATGGCCCTCGAAGGCCACGACGTCTACACGTCGGGCCCCTCGGTGCTGGGTCCGGGCGAACTGGGCGCCGACGCCGCCGCGAGCGTCGGCGCGCACTGGACCGACACCCCCGCCCCGTACGGTCCCGTCTTCATGATCCTCGCGAAGGCGGTCGTGTGGGTCACCGGCGGGCAGATCGTGCCCGCCGTGCTCGGCATGCGGGTCATAGCCCTCGCCGCGCTCGCCCTCACCGCCTGGGCGACGCTGCGGATCGCCGGCGCGTGCGGGGCGAGCCGGACCGGCGCGCTGTGGCTCGGGGTACTCAACCCGCTGACGCTGATCCATGTCGTCGGCGGCACGCACAACGACGGCCTGATGATCGCCCTGATGCTGTCCGGCGCGGTGTGCGCGCTGCGCGGCCGGTGGGTCGCCGGCAGCGCGCTCATCACCCTCGCGGCGATGGTCAAGTCGCCGGCCGCCGTAGCGCTGCTCTTCGTGGGCGTACTGGTGGTGCGCGCCACCTCGGGGCCGCTCGCCCGGCGCGTGCTGCGCGGGGCCGCCGTACCCGCCCTGGTGGCCGGGGCCCTCGCCGCCGCCGCGACCGTCGTCGGCGGCACCGGCTTCGGCTGGCTGCGTACGCAGAGCGTCGCCGGGAACATCCACACCGCGCTGTCCGTCTCCAGCGACCTCGGGCTGGGCGCCGGACGGCTGACGCAACGGCTCGCCGGCTGGGACCCGGACGTGGTCAAGACCGCCGTGCAGACCCTCGGCCTCGCCCTCGCGCTCGCCCTGATCGGTTACGCCGCCCTGGCGGCCCTGCGCAGGATGCACCCCTGGCACGGGCCCCGGCCCCTGCCCCCGGTGCACGCCCTGGGGGTGGCGCTGCTGGCCCTGGTCGTGCTGTCGCCGATGGTGCAGCCCTGGTACCTGCTGTGGGGCGTCGCCGCGATCGCCGCCACCGCCTGGAACGGCCGGCTCGGCCGCGTCCTCGCCGTCCTGTCCGCCGCCCTGGTCTTCGTGACGCACCCTTCGGGCAGCACCCCCGGGTACGGCTTCCTGCTGGCGGGAGTGGTGTGCGCGCTGGGCCTGCTGCTGTGGCGCGCCGGGCCGGACGCTCAGGTGGAGGCCCCGGACGCTCAGCCGGAGGTCCTGGAAGCGGTACGGCGGACCGACCGCCCCGCCAGCACGTCCGTGCGCCGGCCGTCCGCCATCACGAACCTGCCGTCGATGAGGACGTACGGAATGCCGACGGGCAAGGTCCGCGGCGACGCGAACGTCGACCCCGCCGACACCGTCTCCGGGTCGAACAGCACCAGATCCGCCCGGTAGCCCTCCCGCACCAGCCCCGGTCGGGCAGCCGCAGCCGGGCGGCAGGGCGGGAGGTGAGGTGGGCAACCGCCTCTTCGAGCGTGAGTACGCCCAGGTCGCGGGCGTAATGGCCCAGGAAGTGCGGGAAGGTGCCGTACGCCCGTGGGTGCGGCTTGTCGCCCTGCAGGATGCCGTCGGAGCCGCCGGTGTGGACCCGGTGGCGCATGATCGCCCGTACGTTCTCCTCGTGGCCGACGTGCTGCAGGATCGTCGAGCCGAGACGGTCGTCGATGAGCAGCCGGCGCGCGGTGGTCCACGGCGCCTCGCCGCGCAGCGCGGCGGACCGCGCGACGGTCCGGCCCACGAAGCCGGCCAGACCGGGGTCGCCGACCCCGGAGACCTCGATGGTGTCCCAGTCGACGGGCACCCCGTGGCAGCCGTCCGCGCCGGTCACCTCCATGTGATGCCGGATCCGCTCGGCGGCCGCGTCGTCCCGCAGCCGCGCGAGCACCGCCGCCGGGCCGCCCTCGCCCGCCCAGCCGGGCAGCAGCGCGACGAGCGTCGTACAGCCGGGCGTGTACGGATAGCTGTCCAGCGAGATGTCCGCGCCGCCGACGATGGCGCGGTCCAGGAGGGCGAGCAGCTCGGGCGCCCGGCCCTCGTTGACGCCGAAGTTCATGGTGGCGTGGGCGAGGTGCAGCGCGCAGCCCGCCTCCCGGCTGAGGGCGACCACGTCCTCGTACGCGGCGAGGGCGCCGGCGCCGTAACTGCGGTGGTGGGGGCAGTAGTAGCCGTCGTAGCGGGCCACGACGCGGCACAGCTCGGTGAGTTCACCGTCGCTCGCGTACATGCCGGGGGTGTAGGTGAGGCCGGACGACATGCCGACGGCGCCCTGCTCCATGCCCTCGGCGACGAGCTGCTTCATGCGGGTCAGCTCGGCGTCGGTGACAGGCCGGTCGTCCCACCCGGCGGCGTACATCCGGACCGTGCCCTGCGGGACGAGATACGCGGCGTTGACGGCGATGCCCTGGCGGTCGAGGCGGTCGAGATACCCGCCGACGGTCCGCCAGTCGAAGTCGACGCTCGTATCCCCGGGCGCACCGCCGTTCCAGCCGGCGATGGCGGCACGGACCTCGGCGAGGGTGCGGTCGTCGACGGGCGCGTACGACAGCCCGTCCTGGCCCAGGACTTCGAGGGTCACGCCCTGGGCGGCCTTGGCGCTGTGGTCGGGGTCGCGGAGAAGGGCGAGGTCGCTGTGGGCGTGCATGTCGATGAACCCGGGCGCGAGAGCGAGGCCGTCCGCCCGCAGCGTGCGGCGCGCGCTGAGGCGCGGGCCGTCGCCTTCCCGGTGGACGGCGGCGATGCGGCCGTCGGTGAGGGCGACATCGGCCCGGTGGGCGGGGCTGCCGGTGCCGTCGATCAGGTGGACGTCACGGAGGACGAGGTCCACGTGTGCGCTCCTCTCGCTGCGCCACTGGAAGGCTGCGCCACTGGAAGGCTGCGCCACTGGTGGGCTGCGCCACTGGTGGGCTGCGCCGCGAAAAGGCCGTGCCACTAAAAAAACGTACGGATGTAATCCGTGACCGTCCCATCCGCCTCCACGAGCGGAATCAACTGCCACTTGTCGAACGACGTGCACGGGTGCGACAACCCGAGCCCCACCCAGTCACCGACCTCAAGGTCAACCCCCGGCTCCGTCCGCACCCAGCCGTGCTGGTCCGACAGGCCGGTGACGGTGACACCGGTCGCCGGGCGGGTCGAGCCGTCGCGTGCGGACCGCACGGCCCGCGCCTCCGGGAGATCCAAGTCGTACGCCGCGTCCCGCTTGCCCGCGTTGAGGAACGCCTGCTCGGGCGTCGGCCGCGACACCACCTGCGCCCACAGCCGGAACGCCGGCTGCAGCGCACCCTCTTCCGGCACCCGGTTGAACGGCGTGAGGCGCCGGTACTGTCCGTCGTCGTGCGACACGTACGCCCCCGACCGCAGCAGCTTCAACACCGGCAGCGACAGCTCCGGAATCTGGGCGAACACCTCAGCCACCGCGTCGAACCACGCGCTCCCGCCCGCGCTCACCACCACCTCACCGGCCCCGGCGAAACGCCCCGCCTTGTCGAACTCCACCGCCAGCGCGACCAGTTCACGCAGCCACGCCCGCACCGAATCGCCATCCGCCGCCGGCACCTCGCCCTCGTACCCCGCCACGCCTACCAGCCGCAGCGTCGCCGTGGCCGCCACCGCGTCCGCGACCGCCGCGCAGTCGGAGGTCGTACGCGCGCCGGTACGGGCCCCCTCACCCGCGCCCAGCTCGACGACCACATCCAGCGGACGCGGGGTTACGTGGCCCCGCCCCCGCAGCGCCTCGTCCATCAGCGCCACCCCGCGCACGGAGTCGACGTAACAGACGCACCGGAAGTCGGGGTCGGCGTCCAGCTCGGCGCCCAGCCACCGCAGCGCCGCCGCGTCGACGACCTCGTTCGCGAGGAAGATCCGCCGGATGCCGTACGCGCGGTAGACCCGCACCTGATGCGGCACCGCCGCCGTGATGCCCCACGCGCCCCGCTCCAGCTGCCGTTCGAAGAGCTGCGGCGACATGGACGTCTTGCCGTGCGGGGCGAAGGCGAGCCCGTGCCGCTCGGCGTACGTCTCCAGGAGCGCGAGATTGTGCTCCACCGACTCGGCGGACAGCGCGAGCACCGGGGTGGTGAACCCACCCGTGAAGAGGTTGCGCCGCTCCGCCGCCAGCTCACCCACCGTCAGCCCCTCGGCGTCCGGCGGGAGCCCCTTGAAGCGGTGGTCCACGCGCTCGTTCGCGAGTCGTCCGACCGGGTTGCCGTCGGCCATGGGAGCCTCCTCAGGGGGTTCACAACTGCTGGGCGAGCACATGATTTTAGCGAACATGAACACGATGGGGTGGACGGTGTGACGTTCTGCGGGTGTGTCGGGCGGGGGTGCGTGACGTTCTCGGTGCGATCTGGGACGCGGGGTGTGGCGTCAGCAGTCGGGGCCCCCGTTTCACCAGAGAGATGGCTCGGGGCCTCCCCGTCGCCTCTGGTCACACCCACATGGCCAGGTCGTAGGGATTCCGCCCGCCCGGGACGGACCGCACACACGATATGCGTCGCCACCCGGGACGCGAAAGCGGAGGACCAGTGCGCCCAAGACCGTTCGGGGCGTGCCGGCGAGACAGGACTCACTCCTGCTCACCGCCCAGGAACGGTAGCGTCGTAACAGCCTGGTGCGCGATAGGGGACAGGCTCGCGATGCCGGCTGAATGTCACCGCGAGCCGTCCAGTCGCATGAGGACGGAGTACGCCGATTCTGCCCGGCGAGCCGGTGCAGCTTCTGGTTGTGCGTGGTCAAGGAAACTCTGGGTTCCGCCGTGATGAAGAACCCGGCCGCGGTCCCTACGGCGGCGTGTGCGACATGCGCCTCCTCCGCGACGATCACCCAGGGGTAGGGATCTCTGTGGAATTTGCCCCGCAGGTCGGACGGTCTTGCTGCTTGATGTGCTGATCCACGATCGACAGCGGTGACCCGTCGGCTGATCCGGCGAAGGGGCCTGCTCATGGAGATCGACGCCCTGGCCGCCCTGGGCCGACCTTCACGCCCTTGCCATAATTAAACGCATGGACGAACAGACCGGACACCAGGGTGGCGCGGCGCCGGGCGCGTACCCGCCGCCCCCGCAAGGCTTCGGCCCCTCGCCCCCGGCCTTCGCCCCAGCGCCCCCCGCTTCCGCCCCGGCGCAGCCGCAGCAGCCGTACGCCCCGCAGGTCCCGCCGCAGCCGTACGCACCGCAGGCTCCGTACGCCCCCGCGCCCGGCCCTGCTCCGTACCCCGACTTCCTGGCGGCGGACCGGCGTAACGCCGTCGTGGTCGACGCCGAGGGGGTTTCGCTGGAGTCCAACGGCGCGACCCTCGATTTCCCCTGGCGCGACATCCAGACCGTGCACTACAAGCAGGGCCCGCAGGGACTGGTCCTGATGGTGGCCGTGGTGCTCCCCGACGGCCGGTTCTACGAGGGCACGGTGACCGCCCGGAACCAGGCGAAGCTCCACGAATGGTTCGTGGAGCTCGCACCCGTCCTCGGTTTCTACCTAGCCGGCCGCGCCGGTTAGCGCGTCCCCGCGCCGCAGTACTGCTGCTCCTTGCCGATCGACCGGTACATGCAGTCCGCGTTCTCCAGCAGCTGGAGCACCGCGTCCCGGTTGCGGCTCGTCTCGCGCTCGATCACCTCGTCGGCCGGGTAGAAGCCGCCGCCGGAGGCACTGCGCGGATACAGCTCGAACGTGTAGCCGAAGATTTTCTGGTTGCCCCACAGCCAGTCGTCGATCGACCCGTCCGTGATGTAGAGGTCGCTCGACTGCTCGGCGGTGTAGCCGTTGCTGGCCGCCATCTTCTGCCCGACTGCGGCGAAGGCGTTCCGGTCGTCCTGCGTCAGCCCGGGCGCCGTGTCCGCGTTGGTGTAGCCGTACGGCCACAGCACCAGCTCGCTGTACGTGTGGAAGTCGATACCCGCCTTGATCTGCTGCTTGCCGCCGACGATCCTGGAGCGGACGAAGTCGGCGACGACCTTCACCTCGGGGGCGGACTCGGCGGCCCGGCCGCGGTACGTGTCGGAGCTGGTGGAGCCCGAAGAGCCGCCGCAGCAGCCCCACTTGTAGTTCCAGTTGCGGTTCATGTCCGTGCCGACGTACGACGAACCGGAGTTGGGCTGCCGGTTCTTGCGCCAGCTTCGGTACGAGCCGGAGGCGATGTCGTACTCGCCGCCGTCCGGGTTGAGGTCCGGCACGATCCAGATCTCGCGGTTGTTGACGACGTTCGTGATCCGGGAGTCGGAGCCGTAGCCCGCGCCGAGTTCGCGCAGCAGATACAGGGCCATCTCGACGGTCAGGTGCTCACGGGCGTGCTGGTGGTGGGTGAAGAGCACCTCGGGCTCGTTCTCGTCGGTCGCCACGTTGTCGCTGATCTTGATGGCGATGAGGTCGCGTCCCTGGTACGTCTTGCCGATGACGCGCTTGCTCATGAGGTTCGGGTACTGCTGGAGCCGCTGGTCGATCTCCGTGTTCATCTCGGCGTAGTTGTGATAGCGCGAGTCGGCGGAAGGGAAGTCGAACGGCTCGACCGCTTCTCCCCCCGTTCGGGCGGGCGGCTTCGGCAGCGCCCTGGGGGCGTATCCGAGGGCCTTCAACGTCTTCAACTGCGCGGAGTTGGCGCTGACGACGACCGCGTGGTCGTCGGCCTCGTCCACCGAGACTCCGGTGGCGGCGACGGCGGTACGGGCGGCGGCGGTGGCCGGACCGTGGATCTCGTACTGCCTGATCACTTCTTCCGTGGTGGCGGCGGGGGCGGGATCCGCCCCGGCCACGGTCGCGCCGGCGGTGAGGGGCGCTGCCACGGCGAGCGCGACGAGGGCCGCGAAGGTGGCGGGCCCTCTGCCGCGTATGCGAAGTCGCATGCTGTCTCCTGGGTGGGGAGTGTGGGGGTCGTGCTCAGTGCGACGCATGGAGTGCGGGTGCTGGCCACATGGTGGGGGCATGGCATGGCCCGGTCAAGAGGCTGCGTTCGGCCATCGTCGCCCCCTTGCGCGATTCCCCCCGCCCCGCTTTGGTGAAGTGGATCACTTTCGGGGACGAGCGGGAGGACGCGGCGGATGGCAGGCACGGCAGAGCACGAGGCAAGCGCGACAGGCAGCCGCAACACCTCGCCCCGCAAGTCCAGTTGGAAGTACATCGGCCCCGGCATCGTCGTGGCGGCCACCGGCGTCGGCGCGGGCGACCTCGTCGCGACGCTGATCGCGGGCAGCAAGTTCGGCTACACCCTGATGTGGGCGGCCGTCATCGGCTGCGTCGTGAAGATCTCCCTCGCCGAGGCCGCCGGCCGCTGGCACCTCGCCACCGGCCGCACCCTCTTCGAGGGCTGGCGCAGCCTCGGCCGGTGGACGACCGTCTACTTCGCGATCTACGTCGTCGTCTGGGGCTTCGTCTACGGCGCGACCGCGATGTCGTCCTCCGCGCTCCCGATCGTCGCGCTCTTCCCGGACGGACCGAACCTCAAGACGTGGGCGATCATCATGGGCCTGATCGGCCTGGTCTTCGTCTGGTTCAACCAGTACGCCGTCTTCGAGAAGGTCATGACGGTCCTGATCGGCGTGATGTTCGTCGTGGTCGTGTACGTCGCCGCCCGCGTCGGCCCCGACGTCGGCGCGTCCTTCGCCGGCCTGGTCCCCGTACTCCCGGACGGCTCGCTCCTCTACACCCTGGGCCTGATCGGCGGCGTGGGCGGCACGATCACCATGGCGGCGTACGGCTACTGGGTCAACGCCAAGGGCTGGACCGACTCGACCTGGATGAAGGTGATGCGGCTCGACAACCGCGTCGCCTACATCACCACCGGCATGTTCGTCGTCGCCATGCTGATCGTCGGCGCCGAACTGCTGCACTCCTCGCAACTCGCCCTCACCAAGGGCGACCGCGGCCTGATCGACCTGGGCGCGATCCTGGAGGACCGTTACGGCGCGGCGACCGCGAAGCTCTTCCTGGTCGGCTTCTTCGCCACCTCGTTCACCTCGCTCATCGGCGTATGGCACGGCGTGAGCCTGATGTTCGCCGACTTCGTCGAGCGCCTGCAGCGCGACCGCAAGGGCGCCCCGGTGGACGAGGGCACGGTCGGGGAGGTCGCCGCGGGCGTGAAGGAACGCTCGACGTGGTTCCGCGTCTACCTGCTGTGGCTGACGTTCCCGCCGATGGCCCTGCTGTGGCTGGACCAGCCGTTCGGCCTGGTGGTGGCGTACGGCGTACTCGGCGCCTTCTTCATGCCGTTCCTGGCACTCACCCTGGTGTGGCTGCTGAACTCCTCACGTACGCCGCCGGAATGGCGCAACGGCATCCTCAGCAACGTGATGCTGACGGCGGCCGGCCTGCTGTTCGTCGTCCTGTGCGTGCAGCAGGTGCGTGAACTGCTCTGGTAGCGCGCACAGATGCTTGTGAGCGGGCGGCAGGCCCGGCTCGGAGCATTCGGGCGGAAGACGATGGGACATGTTTTCGAGACGGCAGACCATTACCCAGCTCGTTCGATCTCCGTAACGTTCAGGGCATCGACCCGATCGACACCCGATCGGCACCCGAGCCAAAACGGAGAGTTCCCATGCGTGCCGTTGTCCAGAATTCCTTCGGCGGCCCCGAGGTCCTGGAGACCGTCGAGATCGACCGGCCCGAACCACTCGGCGCCGAAGTGCTCATCCGGGTCCGGGCGAGTGGGGTGAACCCCGTGGACGTCGGCGTCAGGTCGGGGGACTATCCGCTGCTGGGCGAGCCGCGTTTCGGGGTGGGCTGGGACATCTCCGGCGTGGTGGAGGAGGCCGCCCCGGGGGCCCGGTTCAAGGTCGGGGACGAGGTCTACGGGATGCCGTTCTTCCCGCGTGCCGCGACCGGGTACGCGGAGTACGTCGCCGCACCCTCCCGGCAGGTCGCCCGCAAACCCGCCTCGCTCGACCACGTGCAGGCCGCCGCCGTGCCGCTGGCCGCGCTGACGGCTTGGCAGGGACTGGTGGACGCGGCGCGGGTGAAGGCCGGCGACCGGGTGCTGATCCACCGCGCCGCCGGGGGCGTCGGGCACTTCGCCGTGCAGATCGCGAAGGCGCGCGGGGCGTACGTGATCGGGCTGGCGAGTGAGCCGCGGCACGATTTCGTACGGGGCCTCGGGGCGGACGAGGTGATCGACTACCGGGTCACCGACTTCACGGAGGCGGTGCGCGATCTCGACATCGTCTTCGACTCGAACGCCCAGGGTTTGCAATCCCTGAGCGTGCTGCGACCGGGCGGCACGCTGGTCAGCATCATGGAGCACTGGAGCCAGGAGCTGGCGGCCGAGGTCGAGGCGGCGGGCCGGCACTTCGCGGGGGTTCTGGTCGAGCCCGACTACGCGTCGCTGGAGGCGATCACCGAGCTGATCGACGCGGGGCGGATCCGGCCCCACGTACAGCAGACGTTCCCGCTCGAAGAGGCGGGCAAGGCGCACGAACTGGTCGGCTCCGGGCAGGTGCAGGGCAAGGTCGTGCTGACCGTAGGGTGAGAGCGTGGACATCCTGACCGAGGCGCTGAGCTCGATGCGGACGGGTCTGCCGACGTCCGTCCGCACCGACGGCCGCGCCCCCTGGGGGCTTCGGCTTCCGCCCGTCGCAGGGGCGGGCTTCCATGTGGTGCTGTACGGGACGTGCTGGCTGGTGCCCCTGGACGACGCCCCCGCCCCTGTGGAGCCGGTGGCCCTGAGCCCGGGTGATGTGGTCTTCCTACGCGACGGCCGGGGTCACATCCTCGCCGACCACCCGTCCACACCGGCCGAGGTGGAGAAGATCGAGCAGTTTCGTCCGGGGTCGCCGATCGGCACGGTCACGCTGGGCGGCGACGGTCCCCTGACCAGCCTGCTGTGCGGCAACTACCACCTGGACCAAGGCCGGCCGCATCCACTCGTACAGCAGCTGCCCGAGATCATCCATCTGCGGACGCGACACGGCTCCCACCCCGAACTGAGCGCCGCCGTCCAACTGCTCGGCGCGGAGCTGGAGAACCCGCGCATCGGATCGGACGGCATCGTCCCCACCCTGATCGACTCGCTGCTGATCTACGTCCTGCGCGCCTGGTTGGAGGACCAGCCCCCGGCGGCCGCGCGGGGCTGGGCCGCCGCGCTCGGTGACTCGGCGGTCGCGCCCGCACTGGCGGCCATCCACGACGACCCCGCGGCGAAGTGGACCGTCGAGTCGCTGGCGGAGCGGGCCGGGCTCTCCCGCGCCGCCTTCGCCCGGCGGTTCGGGGCGCTGGTCGGGGAGCCGCCCATGGCCTATCTGACCCGCTGGCGGATGACGACCGCGGCCCGGCTCCTGCGCGAGTCCGACACCCCGCTGACCACCGTCGCCGCGCGGTCCGGATACGGCTCCGAATTCGCCTTCGCCAAGGCCTTCAAACGCGAGTACGGCCTGGCCCCCGGCGGCTACCGCCGCCAGGCCCGCCAGACCCGAGCCGCCTGACGCCCGGACGGCCACCACCGCCACCGCCCCGGCAGCGCCGCACGCCGGGGGAGCGCGGCGTGCCGGGGCGCCGGGTTACGGGAGGTTGTGGACGTGTGGGCCGACCGCGTTGGACCAGGCGTTGCCGGCCGTCGCGTCCCAGTTGGTGGACCAGGTCATCGCGCCCCGCAGGCCCGGGTAGGTCTTCGACGGCTTGAACGACCCGCAGCCGGTCCCGCGCGTCAGGCAGTCCAGCGCGTTCTTGACCACGGACGGGTCGACGTACCCGCTGCCCGCGCCCCGCGTCGACGCCGGTACGCCGAGGCCCACCTGGCTCGGGGCCAGGCCGCCCTCCAGCTGGATGCAGGCGAGCGCGGTGAGGAAGTCCACCGAGCCCTGCGAGTAGACCTTGCCGTCGCAGCCGAGCATCGAACCGCTGTTGTAGTACTGCATGTTGACGACGGTGAGGATGTCCTTCACGGCCAGCGCCGTCTTGAAGTACTCCGTGCCCGTCGACTGCATGTCGATGGTCTGCGGCGCCATCGTGAGCACCATCGACGACCCGGCCTTCGCGGACAGCTGCCGCAGTGCCTTCGTCAGGTAGGTCGAGTTGATGCCGTGTTCGAGGTCGATGTCGACGCCGCTGAAGCCGTACTCCTGCATCAGGGCGTATGCGCTGTTGGCGAAGGCCGTCGCGGAGGCGTCACTGTTGATCGTGACGTTGCCCTTCTCGCCGCCGACCGAGATGATCACGGACTTGCCGGCTGCCTTCTTCGCCGCGATGTCCGCCTTGAAGTCGGAGACGCCTCCGTAGCCCACCGCCGGGTCGAGGTTGAAGACGATCTGGCCCGGTGTGGCGGTCGAGTCCGCGAAGGACACGGCGATGATGTCGTACTGCGCCTGCACGTCCCGCAGCTTCTGCACCGTCGCGCCGTTGTTGAAGTTCTGCCAGTACCCGGTCAGCGCGTGCTTGGGGACGCCGGGACCGGGGCCGGGGCCTGGGTCGCCGCCGCCGGGGGCGGTCCGGCCTCTGACGGTCGCGGACTTCGGGGACTCCCCGGCCGCGTTGGTCGCGGTGACCTGGAAGTCGTACGCCGTGTCCGCGGCCAGCCCGGCGACGGTCGCCGAGGTCCCGGTCACGGACTGGACCTTCGTACCCCCGCGATAGACGTTGTATCCCGTCGAGCCGCTGACGCCCGACCAGGACAGCGCGATCGATGACGGCGTGGTGGCGCCGACCGTCAGTCCGGCGGGCGCGGACGGGATGCCCGGCTCCGGGTCGGTGCCGCCACCGCCGTCGGGGCCGAAGACCGAGACGTCGTCGACGTAGTAGGCGCTCTGGCCGTACCAGCCGTGGGTGTAGACCGTCACGGATGTCGTCGAGGGGCCGGCCTTGAAGCTGGTGGTGAGCTGCTTCCAGCCGGACGAGTCGGGCGTCCAGGTCGACACATCGGTGGTACCGGTGCCGCTCGCGCCGAGGTAGGTGTAACCGCCCTGCACCCAGGCGCTGAGCTGGTACGCCGCACCGGGCTTGACGGCGACGGTCTGCGAACAGCGGGCGTTGTCCTGCCCGGCGGGAGTGGCCTTGAGGGCAGCGGCGCCACCGTGGGCGGGGGAAGGAACGGTGGCACCGCTGCCGGCCGTACAAGTCCAGTTGCTGAGCCCGGACTCGAAACCTGCGTTCTTGGCGACGTTCAGATCGGCGGCCTGCGCGGTGCCGGCTCCGCCGACCAGCGCGAGCCCGGACCCGACGACGAGCGCCAGGGTCCCGCCGAGCCAACTTCGTCTGCGGGCGCCCGCGAGCGTGGTGCGGTCCACTTGGTGCCTCCGGTGGGGGAGAGGTGGGGGAATGGAGGTGCTGCGGAACGGTGGCCACCGTTGACGTAAAGCTGGTCCAGACCAATGCGGTTGTCAAGAGTTCACGCATCAGCAGCTTGCTTACGCGCGCGGCTCGCACCCCATGCACGCCATGCCAAGACCCTTATGGGTGCCCGTATGTGTGAAGGCGTACAAGAAAGAGGAAAAGTGTTCTCCACCAGGGAGGCCGTGGATAAAGTGCTCGTGCAGCACGACGGAGCAGCATCGATCTGCGCACGCCGGGATCAGCGGTGTACGGAGTGAACGGGGAAACCAACGTGCCGACCGCGATAGCCGTCACCAGCGCCGACCTGGTGCTCGCGCCCACCGACCAGCAGACCCCGACGGCCGCCCTGCTTCCGGCCCCGGGCGATCAGCCGCTCGAAGCCGCGCTCGTCGACATGAGCGTGCTGCTGGAGCGGCACGGTTACGTCGTCGCCGTCTACCCCGCGTCGATCCCCGCAGCCCACGAGCAGCGGCTGCGCAGCATCCGCTCGATGCTGGAGACCGACCGCCTCGCGCTGCTGAAACTGGACCTGCCGCCGCTGGGGGTCGCCGTACTCGTACGCCAGTTACGGCAGTTGTCGATCTGCGACTTCAGCCCCGGGGTCGTCGCGTCCGCCGCCCGGCTGCTGTCGCACTACATCTACGCGGGCGCGCTGCTCAACTCGGTGACGAAGCTGGACCGGGTGCCGGTGAGCCTGAAGTCGCATGCGAAGTCGTGGGTTCCCGGGTCGCAGTTCGCCGTACTGACCCAGCCGAGAACACAGTTGATCAAAATCGGCGGCCGGGCGGGCGCGGAGGCGCAACCGGGGCTCACAGGGCCGGAGTTCTCCACCCGGCTCATGGTCGCGGGCGGCGCACTCGTCTCCGACTGGGTTACGGGCACCCTCGCCCCCGCCTGGCAGGTCCAGGCCGTCCACGAAACCGCGCTGCCCGCCGATTCGCCGCGGTGGTGGGGGACGCAGAAGATGATCGAATTCGCGGCCTACCTGCCCGACATCTCGGTGCTGTACCAACTGGTCGCGTCGGTACGGCGTGAGCAGTGCCATTGGTGCGGGGTCGAACTCATCGGCGACCGCTGCGGCTTCTGCTCGGCGCCCCTCGCGCCACCACCCGAGGACCGGCCCCGCGCGATCGGTGTCCTGAACCGGGGGTCGCAGTAGGGCCGCGCGGGGCACGATGTCCCTGAGGGAGCACGACAGCAGCACAACAGCAGCACAAGAGGTGCACCACCCCGCTCACTGTCCGTCACTGTCCGTAGATCCGATGTTCCTGAACGAGGTTGTCCGTCCCCATGAACTCACGTCAGCGTCGCGGCATAGTCCTGCTGCTCCTGTCGGTTCTCTGCGCCTTCGGTGCGTTCGCCGGCGTGCTTTCGGTGATCAGAGATGTGAACTCGAAGGTGGGCCCGGAGGTCGCGGCGTACCGGCTGAAGGACGACGTGGCGCCGTACAAGCAGCTGGACGCGGGCCAGTTCGAGAAGATTTCGATGCCGAAGCGGTGGCTTTCGGTCAATGCGGTGACCGACCTGTCCGAGGTACGCGGCAAGATCGCCGTGACGCAGCTGCGGAAGGGCTCGCTGTTGCAGAGCGACATGATCGTGGCGAAACCCGAACTGGGGGCGGGGGAGCAGGAGATCGCCATCATGATCGATGCGGCGACCGGGGTGGCGGGCAAGATCAACCCCGGTTCCAGAGTCAACATCTACGCCACGTTCGAGGCCGCCGACAAGAGCAAGCCGAACAAGTCCACGGTCATCGTGGCAGGCGCTCGCGTCATCGACGTCGGCAAGATCACCGCGCTGGAGCCGGGCGGCAACGAGCGTCGGCGCGACGCCACCGAAGCAGTGCCCATCACCTTCGCTCTGAACACGCTCGACGCCCAGCGCGTGGCCTACGCGGAGTCGTTCGCCGAGCACGTGCGGCTGGCTCTGGTGGCCGAAGGCAGCGACACCAGGATTACTCCGGGCGACCGCGAGTACACCCTCGACGGGGACAAGTGAGGACCGGCGTATGACGACTCGTATCCTCCCGGCGGTCGGCGATCCTGATGCCGCCCGCGCCATCATCACCCTCCTCAGCCAGCTCCCCGACGCCGAACCGGCCGCACCCGTCACCGACTCGACGGCGCTCCTCGACACCCTCGCCCGGCTGGCGGGCGAATCGCTCGACGAGCTGCCCGAGGTGGTCCTGGTCCACGAGCGCATCGGCCCCGTACCCCCGCTCGAACTGATCAGGGAGGTCGCCCTCCGCTTCCCGGCCGTCGGTGTCGTCCTCATCACCGCCGACGCGGGACCCGGCCTCTTCACCGCGGCGATGGACTCGGGAGCCCGCGGCCTCATCGGTCTCCCCATGGGATACGAGGAACTCGCGGCCCGCGTTCAGGGCGCCGCCGCCTGGTCCATTGGTGTACGCCGCCACCTCGGCGCGGGCGCGGACGTCTTCACCGGCCCCGGTGGAACGGTGGTCACCGTCACCGGGGCGAAGGGCGGCGTGGGAGCCACGGTGGCCGCGGTGCAACTGTCGCTGGCGGCACAGGCGTCGGGGCGCACCGTGGCGCTGGTCGACCTCGACCTCCAGTCGGGGGATGTGGCGTCGTACCTGGACGTGCAGTTCCGGCGCTCGATCGTCGACCTGGCGGGCATCGCCGACATCTCGCCACGGGTCCTCCAGGACGCCGTCTTCGTCCATCCCACCGGCATCGGTCTGCTGCTCGCACCGGCCGAGGGCGAGCGGGGCGAGGAGGTCACCGACCGGGTCGCGCGGCAGGTGGTCAGCGCGCTGCGCAATCGCTACGAGGTCGTCGTCGTCGACTGCGGCACACAGATGAACAGTGCGAACGCGGCGGCCGTCGAAATGGCCGACCGGGCGCTGCTGATCGTCACCCCCGACGTGGTGGCGGTCCGGGCGGCGAAGCGCATGGTGCGGATGTGGGACCGCCTCCAGATCCGCAAGGCGGAGGAAACGACCACCGTCGTCAACCGCCACACCCGCAACACCGAGATCCAGCCGCCGCTGGTGGAGCGGATCACGGGTACGAAGACGGCGCGGGCCGCGATCCCGGCCAACTTCAAGGAGTTGCAGTCGGCGACCGACTCCGGCCGCATGCAGGACCTGGACAGCCGGAGCACGGTCAAGCAGGCCCTGTGGGCGCTCGCGGGCGAGCTCGGCCTGGTGAAGGTGGCGGAGGGCGCGGGAGGCAAAGGCGGCGTAAGGGGTGTCGGGAAGCTCAGGGGCGACCGGGGAGCGATCGGAGTACGGGGCAGGGGCAGGGGCATGGGCGATGACCGGGGCGCGGTCACGGTCGAACTGGCCGGCATGGCCCCGCTCATCATCTTCGTCATGATCGCGATGTGGCAGGCCGTGCTGTTCGGCTACACGTTCACCCTGGCGGGCAACGCCGCCGACGAGGGGGCCCGCGCGGCGACGGCGGCAGCGACGACCGGCGGTGGCCAGGCGGAGTGTGAGACGGCGGCGCGGGAACACCTGCCGTCGTCGTGGGGCGGGGGCGCGGAGATCACCTGCGCGCCGGAAGGCAATCTCTGGCAGGCGAAGGTCGGGCTCAGCACGCCGATCCTGTTCCCCGGGGCGGGCAACTTCCCGTGGACGGTGGACGGCACTGCGGGTGCGGCGAGGGAGGGGGACGGGAAATGAGACCTCGGAGCAAGGAGACGGCGCGCCGGACGATGATCCGCGCCCGCGCCCGCGCCCGCGTGGGCGTCCGCGTCCGCGCCCGCGCATGCGGCCCGGCGCACCGCGAACGCGGCGCGGCCATGCTGGAGTTCACCGGCTTCCTGCCCATCCTCCTGCTGGTCGCCATGGCCGGCATCCAGCTCGGCATCGTCGGTTACGCCGCGTCCCAGGCGGGCACCGCGGCGAGGGCCGCCGCCCGTACGGAGGCGCAGGACGAGCTGGCCGGCCAGGGCGTGGCGACCGGCAAGGCCGCGATGAGCGGCTGGATGGCCACCCGTACCTCGATCGAGCCCGGCCCCGCTGGGGACACCGTCACCATGACCGCGACCGTCTCGATCCCCTCACTCGTCCCCGGCATCCCGGATTTCGGGAAGGTCGAGCGGTCGGTCACGATGCCGGCCGACTAGTCGCACCACCCAACCCCCGCCGCACACCCCCAGCCCGTCCGGCGATTGAGGACTTCGGGAAGGGGCGGGTAGGGGAAAACCCCCGCCTGTACCGCCTGTACCGCCTGTACCGCCTGTACCGCCTGTACCGCCTGTACCGCCTGTACCGCCCGTACCGCCTGTACCGCCTGTACCGCCCGTACCGCCCGTACCGCCCGTACCGCCCGTACCGCCCGTACCGCGCGATCCGCAAGAGCGAGGAGCCAACCGATGAGTCTGCGGGCACGCATCACCGCCCCCGACGAGCACACCGGGGGACGGGAGGACGGCCACCTGGTCGCCACGTACCGGACGAAACTCCTGGAGGAGATCGACCTCGCGGAGATGTCCTCGCTCGCGGCCGGTGAGCGGCGGGCCCGCCTGGAGCGCGTACTCGCCCACATCATCAGCCGCGAAGGCCCCGTCCTCTCCACCGCCGAGCGCTCCCAGCTGATCCGCCGAGTCGTCGACGAGGCCCTCGGCCTCGGCGTACTCGAACCGCTCCTCGAAGACGCGTCCATCACCGAAATCATGGTGAACGGCCCCGACTCGATCTTCGTCGAACGGGCCGGCCGCGTCGAACAGCTCCCCATGCGCTTCGCGTCCAACGAGCAGCTGATGCAGACCATCGAACGCATCGTCTCGACCGTCAACCGCCGCGTCGACGAGTCGAACCCGATGGTCGACGCCCGCCTCCCGTCCGGTGAGCGCGTCAACGTCATCATCCCGCCGCTGTCCCTCACCGGCCCCACCCTCACCATCCGCCGCTTCCCGCGCGCGTACCGGCTCCAGGAGCTGATAGCCCTCGGCACCCTCGACGAGCAGATGCTGATGCTGTTGTCGGCCCTGGTACGCGCCCGCTTCAACATCATCGTTTCCGGGGGCACCGGCTCCGGAAAGACGACGCTGCTCAACGCACTGTCGGGCCTGATCCCCGACCACGAGCGCATCATCACCGTCGAGGACGCCGCCGAGCTCCAGCTCCAGCAGGCCCATGTCGTACGGCTGGAGACGCGGCCGGCCAACGTCGAGGGCAAGGGCCAGATCACCATCCGCGACCTCGTACGCAACTCCCTGCGCATGCGCCCCGACCGCATCATCGTCGGTGAGGTCCGCGGCGGCGAAACGCTCGACATGCTCCAGGCGATGTCCACCGGCCACGACGGTTCACTCGCCACCGTCCACGCCAACAGCGCCGAGGACGCCCTGATGCGCCTCCAGACCCTCGGCTCCATGTCGGAGGTCGAGATCCCCTTCGAAGCGCTCAGGGACCAGATCAACAGCGCCGTCGACGTCATCGTCCAGCTGTCCCGCACGGCCGACGGCTCCCGCAAGATCAGCGAGATCGCGGTCCTCGTGTCGCACGGACGTGAACCGTTCCAGATCACGTCCGTCTCCCGCTTCCTCGCCCAGCCCATGAGCGCGGACCGGCTGGTCCACGGCCGCTTCGAACACCTCGGCCTGCCCCGGCGGCTGGCCGACCGCCTCCACCTCGCGAACGAACCGCTCCCACCCGCCTTCGGCGTCACGCACGACAGAGACCCGCTCTACCTCCGAGAGGCCCAGTAGGTACGACATGAACAGTCCCGCAATGCTGGCGATCGGCGGCACCCTGCTCTGCGGCGCCCTCGGCGTCGCCGGACTCCACACGTACGTCTCGGGCAGGGCCCAGCGCGCCGCCCTGGTCGAACGGCTGGCGATCACCGGGCCCCACCCGATGGGCCGGTCCCGGCGCTTCGCCGGCGTCGACCGCCGACTCCGCGGGACGGCGCTCGGCAAGAAGATCCACCGGCGGCTCTCGGCCACCGGACTCGACCTCAGCGCGGGGGAATTCCTCGTCTACCTGGTCGTGGGAGTGGCCGCGCTGTGGCTGATCGCCTCCTCCGTGCTCGCCCCCTTCTTCGGGCCCGTCGCCGGTCTCGTCGCCGTCTGGGGAGGCAGCGCCTTCCTCAACTGGCAGCGGCAGAAGCGGATCGAGGCGTTCATCAACCAGCTGCCCGACCTCTCCCGCATCCTCGCCAACGCCACCGCCGCAGGACTCGCCCTCCGTACCGCACTGAGCATGGCGGCCGAGGAGCTGGAAGCGCCGGCGGGCGAGGAACTGGCGGGTGTCGCCAACCAGCTGGCGGTCGGCCGGTCCATCGACGACGCACTCGGCGAGCTCGCCGAACGCCTGCCGTCCCGCGAACTCGTCGTCCTCGTCACCACGCTGGTCCTCTCCAACCGGGCGGGCGGCACCGTCGTCGGCTCGCTCCGCAACCTCACCGAGACGCTGGAGGAGCGCAAGGAGACCCGACGCGAGGTCCGCACCATGCTCTCCGAGGTGAACGCCACCGCGTACACGATCCCGCTGCTCGGACTCGGCGCGATGATCATGCTCAACTCCGTCACGCCGGGCTCCATGGCCCGGATGACCAGCAATCCCGTAGGCCAGATCATCGTCATCGTGGCCATAGGGCTCTATGCCCTCGGCTTCCTCGTGATGCGCCGCCTCGGCAAGATCGACGTCTGACCTGACCGGGGCGACACCCCGAACCGAAGAGTCCGAACCCGAAGAGGAGGTACCGGCATGGGACTGCTACTCGCACTGGCGGTCGCCCTGAGCGTCGCGGGCGCCTTCCAGGGCATCAAGATGTACCGCGCCGAAGCCAAGATCCCCAGCGACCTGGCCGTCGCCCTGGAGATCGGCGCCTCACGCGTCTCCGGCGCCGAATCGGCCGTCGACCGTCTCGGCATGCGTTTCGCACCGGCCGTTCTGCGCGCCATGGGACCGAAGCTCGTCGACAAGAAGCGCCGGAAGATCGACATGGCCGGCAACCCGGGCGGCCTGACCGTCGACCGTTACGCCGCCCGACGCGCGGTGTACGGAGCCTTCGGCGGCCTGTCGGCCCTCGTCCTCCTGCTGGCCGACCTGCCGCTCTTCGCCGTCTTCTGTGTCGCGTACGGGTGGTTCGCCGCCGACGTCACCATCTGGCAGGCCATCCGCGAACGCAAGGACGTCATCGAGCGCACGCTTCCCGACTTCCTCGACGTCCTCGCCGTCGTCGTCAGCGCGGGCCTCGGCTTCCGCCAGGCGCTCGACCGGGTGGCGGAGAAGTACGAAGGCCCGTGGGCCGACGAGCTGCGCATCACCCTGCGCCAGATGGACATGGGCGTCAGCCGCCGCCAGGCCTTCGACGAACTCCGCAGGCGCAACGAATCCGAACAGGTCTCCCAGTTCGTCTCCGCCCTCCAGCAGGGCGAGGAACTCGGTGCCCCGATCGCCGACACCCTCATCCAGATCGCGAACGACATGCGCCGCACCGACGCCCAGAACTCCCGGCGACGCGCCGCCAAAGCGATCCCCAAGACCACCGTCGTCACGCTCGCCTTCATGGTCCCGGCCACGCTGCTCCTCATCGTGACCAACATGTTCCTGGGGTCGGAGACCGACTTCGGCTCGGTCTTCGGCGACTGACGGACTGCCATGGCCCTCTCGACGATCCGGCTGGGCGACCACGGCCGCGTGCCCCACCCCCGTCCATTAGCGAGAGCCGCGGACCCCCCTGCCGCCGCCTCCTCCGCCGCCTCCGCCCTCGCCGACGACGTGCCCGCGCCGAGCATCCCCATCCAGATCAACGCCCTGCAGGCCCTGTGCCGACAGGTCTTCGGATTCCGCCTCGCCATGATCGCGCTCGGCACGCCCTTCGCCCTCGCCAGGGTTGAGGGGCAGGTCGGCGGCTGGCTGGTCGGCGGAGCCGTCGTCTTCAGCTTCGTGGGCTCGTACGCCGTACTCCGGGACTGGGAACTCCTGGGGCCGCTGCTGATCAAGTACCGGACGCTGATGGGCGTAGACCTCGTCTTCGGCTCCGTTCTGCTGCTCACGGCCTCGCCCGACTCCGCCCTCGGCTACGCCGCCGTCTGTACGCCGCTGCTGGCCGGCCTGCTGTACGGCTGGCGGGGAGCGGGCATCTTCACCGCCATCCAGATCCTGCTCCTGGCGGCCGCGTACAGCGCTTGGGCGGACCGCGTCGCCGGGCCGGCGGGCACGCTCCTGATCAGCGGCTTCTGCGTGGCGGCCGGAATCATCGGCGTAACCCTTCGAAACCTGATGTTCCAGTTCGGCACGGCCACCCGGGCGCTGTCCGAGGCGAACGCGCGGCTCGCGGTCGCGGACGCGGTGGAGGGCGAACGCGCCCGTCTGGCACGGGAGATGCACGACTCGGTCGCCAAGACGCTGCACGGCGTCGCCCTGGCGGCGGAAGGCCTGGCCGAGTCCGCCGACCGCATGGACCCGCTCACGGTGAGGAACCAGGCAGGCATGGTCGCCCGCGCGGCGCGGCGCGCGGCGGCCGAGTCCCGCGAGATCCTCTCGGACCTGCGCAGGCAGGCGGACTTTGAGGCAGGGGGCGTGGACCTGGGGGCCGAACTGTCGCTCCGCTTGGCCGACTTCGGGGCGCGCACCGGCATCGAGACAGGACTCCGGGTGCTGGACGGCGCTCGCGCGGGGCGCCCCCCGCTCCCACCAGTTCAGTACGCCGTGGCGCGCCACATCCTGACCATCGCGTCCGAAGCGATGGAGAACAGCCACCGGCACAGCCACGCCACCCGCGTCACTGTGGAAGTCGGCCGCACGGCCGAGGCCGGAGGAACGCTGCTGGTCAGCGTCCTGGACAACGGCTGCGGACTCCCACCCGGCATCAGCCTCGCCGGCCTGCGCAAGGCCGGGCACTTCGGCCTGGTGGGCATGGTCGAGCGAGCGGCGGGCATCGGCGCCCGGATCAGCATCGGACGGGGGCGCAGCGCGGGAGGCACGGAAGTACGTCTGGAACTGCCGGTCGAGCTATTCGGCGGCGGCCATGACCCTGGCGCACCCGCCCCTATGCCCCCGAAGCTGAACTGACTGACCATTCGACAGTCGTGCCACATCACGGAGAGGAGGCCGCACCCATGCCGGACGAAGGCATGCACGGCTCGTTGCCGGACCCACTGCCCCCACCTGCCGCAACCATCCTGCGGGTGGTGATCGCCGACGACAATCCGGTCGTACGGGCCGGCCTCACGGCTCTCCTCGGCGGCCGGGACGACATCGACGTGGTGGCGGACGCGGCGGACGGCCAGCAGGCCCTGGTGGCGGTACGGCACCATCGCCCGGACGTCGTGCTGCTCGATGTCCGGATGCCGGGGGTCGACGGCATCTCGGCGCTGCCGTACCTGGTTCAGGTGGCGCCGGTGATGATGCTGACGTACAGCAGGGAGAGCGAGATCGTGCACGAGGCGCTACGGCTGGGCGCGGGCGGCTACTTGGTGCACGGCGAGTTCACCGCCGATCAGCTGTTGGCGGCCGTACGGGATGTCCAGGCGGGCCGGGCGCACTTCACGGCGTCGGCGCAGGACGTACTGCTGGCCCACATGCGCGGCACGGCAGCTAGGCCGGGGCTTCCCGAGGGTCTGGGTGAACGATACGCGGTGGTCGGCGACCGGATCCCTGGCCCTCCAGCCACCCACGATGCGAGTGCACATACTCCGCGGGAGGGCAATGCCGGGCCAGATGTCTCGGATTCGGGGCGTTCGGAAGAAAGGCCTTCGCACATGCAATCTGTCATGGCACAGTATTCAACGAACCGGCAGCGCACGCCGCACAGAACGAACAACGTGGCAGATTTCGGACTGAGTACGAGGGAGGTGGAGGTCATGGACCTCATTGCGACCGGTATGAGCAACCAGCAGATCGCCGCCACCTGCTTCATCAGCGAGAAGACCGTCAAGAACCACATCAACCGCATCTTCGCGAAACTTCACAGCGCGAGCAGGAGCGAAGCGATCGCCCTGTGGCTGGGCTCGGCGAGGAGGGCGATCGGTCATGGCTGAGGCCGGAGCGCGACGAACCGCGGTATGCCGCCAACTGCGGCTCTGGGCCCGGAATTGGGCCCTGGGGCCCTTCACCGGTTCCGTCTGCCGCCCATACGCTGGCCGCGTCGAAAGCGAGACGCACGTGTCGGCCGGGTGCAGGTCGACCGAAGTCGGAGGGGTCACCCATGTCGAAGAACATCACGCTCAAGACCGCCACGAAGGCGCAGCTCACGATCAACCACTGGCGGAACACGGTCGTGACGCGCATGCAGAAGCGCGCGGACGACGGCGCGAGCGTCGTGGAGTACGCGGGCTTGGTCGTGGTGATCGCGCTGATCGTGGTGGCGGTGCGGGGGTTGGACCTGGACACCACGATCTCGGAGGCGATCGGCGACGCAGTCGACGACATCACCGGAGGCTGATGATCGTCGGGTTCCGGCAGGACCGAGGGCAGACCCTTCCCATGTACGTCGTGGTGGTAGGGGGTCTGCTCTTTCTTGCGTTCGCTTACTTCGCCTTCGCGCAGGCCGCAGCTGCGCGGAACAGCGGTCAGTCCGCCGCCGACGCAGCTGCCCTTGCGGCTGCCCAGGAGGTACGGGATGAGTTGACCGATGGCTTCTACGACGCTCTGGCGGACCCGGCGGCTTGGCTCAAGTGGCTCATGGCCGAGGAGGAATACCCGGATGCGGAGTACCAGGCCGCAGCGGACGAACTTGCGGCTCGGAACGACTCGGATGTGGAAGGCGCGGTGGTGCCGACCGAAGTTGACGGCTATCCCGCCTTCAAGGCCACGATCAAGACCCGGTTCACTGTCGGTGACTCCGTCATTCCCGGTACGGAGAGTAGGCGGGTGAATGCAGACGCGACGGCTGTAATTGAGCCTCGCTGCGCGGTCTCCCCTGGGAGCGAGTCGCAAGAGCTAATCGAGATCGACTGCAAGGGTAGCGGTCACTGGGAGATTGATCCGACGACCCCGCTCGACGAGATGGAAAATGCACCTGAGGCTAGAGACCTGTTCTCTGTTCATCTGGCCGAGTGACGAGCGACCGTAAAGAAAAGGAAGAGTTACTGATGAGCATGCGGCACACCATGAAGGCCCGAAGGGCACTGACCGCGGTGGCGATCACGACTGGCTTGGCCCTCACGGTGGCTGGTTGTGGTGGGGGCGAGGGTGAGAGTGAGAAGCCCAGTGCGGGTTCGTCTTCTAGTTCCACGGGCAAGGGCGAGGAAGGCGACGACAAATCGAACAGCGAGGAGCCACAGGCGCCTGCAGAGGAATCGGTCCTGGCTGAAGTGACCGGCGGTGGTGACAACGCCAAACTCGTCATCAATTCGGCCACCCGGGACGAAGGTGGATTCCTAACCGTTGCTGGAAAAGTGAAGAACGGCAAGGGGAAATTCTGGAATCCCGCCTATTGGAAGGGTGATGAGAAAGAGCTCTCTGGGAACTCGGCTTCCTTGGCAGGCGCCTACCTCGTGGATAAGAGGGGAAAGAAGAAGTACCTCGTTCTTCGTGACACTGATGGTCGTTGCCTGTGCACCAAATTTACTGGGGGCTTCAAGTCGGATGAGGAGAAGCCTTGGTATGCCCAGTTCCCGGCGCCCCCGGCCGGGACCACGCAGGTCGACTTTCAGATCGCCGACATGCCTCCGGTGGCGGTTGAGGTCTCCGATGGCGAGTGACCCCATGCCCTTCACCCTCTCCCGAAGTCGCCCAGCACACTTCGCCAAGGCCACCCTCGCGACGGCGGTGCTCATGACGGGCCTGTCCGTGACGGGCGTCCACGCCGAGCCCTCGCCCAGCGCGCCCCCCGGCAGTACGACGTCATCGCCGCCCCCAGAGGTGGACGGCAACTCACCCGGATTGAAACTGGCGGACGGCGGCACCCTCGCCCCCGCCCGCGTAATCGACATCAAGTCCGTAGTCGAAGACCTCGGCGGCGAAGAGCGCCGCGAGGACACCAACTCCGACGTGAAGTTCGCGTTGCAGGCCGAAGTCCTCTTCGGAAAGGACAGCGCGAAGCTCAACGCCGAAGCGGCCGGCCGCATCAAGGGGATCGCAGAGGAGATCCTGGCTCAGAAGGCAACCAAGATCCGCGTCTTCGGTTTCACCGACGACCTCGGCTCGTACGAGCACGGAAAGGTGTTGTCCAAGAAGCGGGCGGACGCCGTGCAGCAGGAGTTGAACAAGTCGCTCAACTCCAGCATCACCTTCGAGATCCGCGGCTACAGCGAGGACTACCCGATCGCCGACAACGACTCGGAAGAGGGCCGCAAGAAGAACCGCCGCGTCGAGGTCTCGTTCCCCCGCGGCGAAGCGCCCGACGCCGACTCAGGTTCCAGCTCAAGCCCCGGGTGACCAGAGTTGACCGCCCCGCGAGCCGGGCTTCTGAAGCACCGCAGGCTGGCGGTCACACGGCGACCGCCTCAATGTCACAGCCCGACAGAGTCGCGGCGTATGCCTTGATGTCGTCACGGTCGGACGTGAGAACTGTGCCACCGGCGTGCTTGGCCAGTAGTACAGCCAGGGCGTCTACGAGGTCGGGCCGCTTCTTCGGGGGAAGCGCTGCCGCGCCGATATGTGTCAGTGCAGGGCGGCCCGGAGCGATTGGAACGGCCCTCTGGCGGCGATGAACCCGGCGTGCAGTGCGCGCGCTCCGCGGTCCTGGTTGACCAGCGCCATCAGCATGCCCGTGCCACAAATGGTGACACTCAAGCTCCGGCCTCATGGCGTGTGCCCCGGCCGAGGATCGCATCCACCTCGGCCTGCTCCTCAGGGGTTGGCGCGAGGTGGTCGGTCCAGGTATCAGTTCCGGGCTGCGAGGCAGCCTCGGCCTCTGCCTCGGATCGCGCCTTCTCGAACGGCTCGAAGATCCGCCTTACTCTGTCCTGCTGATCCATCTGAGCGCACGCGGCGATGCTCAGGAAGGTGGACACGTCCAGACCGGCACGAGCGGCGTGCTCCTTGATCTGGTCGCGGATCTCGGCGGGCATGCTGACCGAAAATCGGACGGTTCCCATGCTCAGACGGTAACCCGCGGTGTTACTGACGTCTCGGCTCGATGTTCGGTTCCGTATGCGAGCGATGCTTCTCTCAGCCACGATGACGCCTGCCCGGGGGAAGCGCTGGAGCTTCGGAGCCGACGCCGGCTCGGCCCTCGAAGGGAGCAGGCGCGAGGGCCGGAGCGCGGCTGGGGAGCGGGTCCTACAGCAGGTGGTCGGCCTTGCCGGCCTTGATGTCTCGGATCATGTTGCGCAGGGCCTCGTGGCTGTCGGTGAGGTAGTGGCCCTCCTGGCCGAGTACGGCGATGTAGCCGTTGCCCTCGGTGTCCGTTCCGAGACGGAAGCAGCTCGCTCCCTCGCCGCAAAACGGTTCTTGCCATGCGATATCCGGCACGGAATCTCTCCTCAAAGGTGACGCGCGATTTCGTGGATGAAGTCCCGCGATCGCTCGGGCGTCAGGGCGATGCGCTCCATCCAGTCGAAATGTGCACGGTACTTCGCCAGTTGGGCTTCGCCATAGAGGAACTCGGGCCCGTGTGTGCTGTCCATCTGGACGGTGTCGAGTTGGGGCACCGGGCCCTCCGCGTAGTTGACGGTCTGGCCGGCGCCCGGAAAGGCCCCGGCCTCGAATGGGATCACCACCAGAGTGATGTGCTCCCGTTCGGACCCGGTGAGCAGGTTGTCGAGCTGAGCGCGTGCCACCTTCCGTCCGCCGAACTGCATGCGCAGAGCGGCCTCGTGTACGACGCCGAAGTACTCGGTGGGGTTCTCGCCGCCGAGGATCTGCTGCCGCTCGATGCGGTGGGCAAGGCGCAGTGCGGTCTCGTGTTGTGGCAGCGGCGGGACGACGGCGCGGAAGACCGCGCGGGCGTGGTCGCTCGTCTGCAGAACCCCCGGGATGTGCACCGAATGGGCCGACCGTATGCGGTGTGCGTCCGCCTCCAGTTCGGCAATGTCCAGGAGTCCGGCGGGCAGTCTCCCCCGGTAGCGCTCCCACCAGCCGCGGTTACGCGGCTGGGCCATCTTGACCAGTGCGTCGATGTACTTCTCGTCGGCGCAGTCGCAGTTGCAGGCGAGGGTGCGCAGCCGCTCTTCACTGATGGTTCGTGTGCCGAGCTCAATGTTGGAGATCTTGGAACGGTCGACGCCAAGGAGACCGGCTGCGGTCTCGGCGGAGACGTCTGCCGAGGTACGCATCTTCTTCAACTCGCTTCCCAGACGCCTCTGGAGTTCGGTTGGGGAAGTCCTTGGCGGCATGGCGCTCCTTCCGTGTGCGTTAAGTGCAGTTTGCCGTGCGTCGGCCTGGCACGGCACCAGGTGCACCGAAGTGTGGAGTTCGGTGGCCAATTGGCCACTCCGTGCTCTACGGTTAGTAACGCATTGCTCACGCAGATGAGTTGAAGTGCATCGCGCGGTCCTGCCCGCACTCTCCTTCCCTGGGAGGGGCGGGCCCGCGTCAGGGAGACAGGCCACCACTCGTCACGTCACCACACGAACGCGTAGGACCGCGTGAGCGTCCGCCCATCCACCCCCCTCATCCAGGGAGTCGACGATGCCCCCGTACCTCTGCAGCCCGCTGTGCCCAGTCGCCAGCGCCGGTCCTCGGCCCGGCGGTGGCCCGTACCTGAACCGGCGACCGGACGACGGGCTCGGGCTGAGCCTGACCGTGCCCGGCGTACCCCGCAGCGCCGCCATCGTCCGTAACGCGATCAATTCCGCGCTGTACGCCCACGCCCTCACCCGCTTCGGGCCGCCCGCCGCTCTCGCCGTGACCGAACTCGTTGCCACAGCAGCCAAACTGACCCCCGGCGAGGACGTGTACCTCTCCCTCCGCCACCGCGACAACGCGCTGCGCCTGGTCGTGTGGGACCAGCACCCCCGCCACGCCGACCCCGACGCCGTGAGCCTCTGCGACGAACGCCGTCGACGCACACTGTGGCTGCTCGCCGCCGTGGTGGACGACTGGGGCGGCTCTTGGGGCGTCGGAGACGCCCGCCCGCCGCAGCGCGGGGTCAGGTCCTGGGTCGTTCTGCCCCGCTGACCGGGACGGGACGCGACCGCTCGCGAAAGCGCTCAGAAAGTCGCCTGGCGTGCGCCAGACCGCACTCGTACCGGCATTCGGCAGGGGCGCCGGCGGCGGCGTACCCACGAACGTGGGGGCGCGGGGACGGCCGCCCTCCCGCAAGCCATCAGGCGCCCGTCGGCGTTTTCCCGCACGGGTTGCTGCACGGCTCGTGGATGCTTCCTGACCTGGGATTTTGGTGCCCTCGCGGCTAGAATTACCGTACTGGGAAGGGGGCTTGATGAACCGCAGCATCCGTACTGTCGACGACGTACTCGACCTCATGGACAACCTGTTCGCCCCGGAGGCGGACCGCTGGACGACCGGCGCCGCCTCCTGGTGGGACGAGTTCTACGCGGACCGCTCGAAGCCGGTGCCGTTCTTCGTGGCGAAGCCGGACGAGAGCCTCGCGTCGTACGTCGACCGAGGCCTCGTCACCCCGGGCCGTGCACTCGACCTCGGCTGCGGCGCGGGGCGCAACTCGCTCTACCTGGCCTCCCTGGGCTTCGAGGTGGACGCCGTCGACCTGTCGCCTGGAGCCCTCGCCTGGGCGGGGGACCGGGCGCGTGAGGTGGGGACGGTGGCGGGCGCGGAGGTCGACTTCCACTGCGGCGACGCCTTCGCTCTCGCCGCGACCGGCGTGCTGAGCGGCCCGTACGACTTGATCCACGACTCCGGCTGCTTCCACCATCTGCCGCCCCACCGCCGTATCAGCTACCTGGCCCTCCTCGACCGCACCCTCGCCCCCGGCGGCCACTTCGCCCTCACCTGCTTCGCGGTCGGCGAAATGGGCTCGACGCTCCCCGACGCGGATCTCTACGGCCAAGGCCGCCTCGACGGCGGCCTCGCGTACACGGCCGAAGAGCTGCGCTCGATCTTCGCCGACCTGGCGGAGGTCGAACTGCGCCGCATGCGCGACGAGCCGCCCGAATCCCCGCTGTTCGGCGAACCCTTCCTCTGGACGGCCCTCTTCCACCGCCCCGCTCAGCCGTAGTTCAGGCACCGGTGGTCAGCCCGCCTTGGCGTCCCTCTGGCGCGCTCACCGAGCGGCGGACTGGCTACCAGTCGGTGAGGTCCACGACCCCGGAGCTGCCCGGAACCGGCCCAGCCTCGCCCCGCCGCGTCAGCCGGAGCCGTTCGGGTGCAGGACGACCTTGGTCCAGCCGTCGTCGCGGGCGTCGAAGTGCTCGTACGCCGAAGGGGCTTCGTCGAGGTTCAGCTCGTGCGAGACCAGGCCGTGTAAGGGCCTGCGCCTGGACGGTTCGTGGTCCGTGCTGCCCCGGTGGCGGTGGCGGTGGCGGTGGCGGTGGTGTGGCGGGGGCGGGTGTGGTGGCGGGTGCGAGGCCGTCGGCCACCAGGCCCGCCAGTACCGCTTCGCCCAACGCCTGGACCGCCGACAGTGGCCGCACCATCACCGTGAACTCCTTGATCAGGCCGTCCTCGTCGAAGTGCAGCAGGTCGATGCCGTGGATCGACCTGCCGTTCACGACGGCACGGAAGACCAGGACGGCGGAGGGGTCGTCGCCCTGGCCGCCACCCGCCTCCTTCGTCTCCGTCGCCTCGGTGCCGGTCTGGGCTGTGCCACCGAATTCGCCGACATAGCGGAAGTCCTCGAAGGTGCGCAGGAGTACGCCGAGGAGGCCCATCACCATCGGTTTGCCCTCGAAGGGGCGGAACTTGACGGGGCTGTTGAGGCGGATGTCGTCCGTGAACAGCGCGCCGAGTGCGGCCAGATCCCCCTGCTCCACTGCGGCGCGGAAGCGTTGGGTGGTGGGAGCGGGTGTGTGTGCGGTGGTCATGGGGTGCGCCCTGCCGTTCCGGTCAGTAGTCATCAGCATGAGTAGTCAGTTTCTTGACTATGCTGCGATGCTGCTACGGGAGTCGTCGAAAAGGAAGGGGGTCGACCATGGCGCTGCGACACGCGGTGCTGGCCGCGCTGCTCGGCGGGGAGCGCGAGGGCGATGGCGCTGGGGGTGGCGAGGGCGGCGGGTACAGCGGGTACCAGCTGGCCAAGGCCTTCGATATCGGCGTCGCGAACTTCTGGCACGCCCTGCCTCAGCAGCTCTACGCCGAGCTGGCCAAGCTGGAGCAGGAAGGGCTGGTCGCGGGGACGGAAGTGGTGCAGGAGAGCCGGCCGAACAAGCGCTTGTTCCGCGTCACCGACGCCGGTCTCGCCGAGCTTGAGACCTTCGCCTCCGCCGCCTCGAAACCGTCCTTCATCCGCGACGACCTGCTGGTCAAGGTGCAGGCGGCCGACTCGCTCGACACCAGACCGCTGATCGAACAGCTGGAGGAGCGTGCGTCGGTCGCCGAGGCCAAGACCGAGCTCTTCGGCAACCTGTTGCGCACGCTGCGCGCCGAACTGGAGGAGGACGAGTTTCTGCGGCGCGGCGACCGGATCGGCCCGTACCTGACCTGCCTGCGTGGCTTGGCGCTGGAGCGGGAGCACCGTGAGTGGTGCGTGCGGGTGGCGGCCGTACTGCGGGAGAGGCGGGCGGCGCATGCCGAACGGTGAGGGCGGGGCGGCGGGCACGGCGGGCGCGACGAACTCGCTGCGCCTGGAGAAGATCACTTCCGCCAATTTCGAGGCCGCTATCGCGCTCATGGTCCGGCCCGACCAGGAGCACGCGGTCGCGCCGGTCGTGAAGTCCCTCGCCGAGGCGTACGTGTCGCCCGAAACGGCCTGGCCCCGCCTCATACTCGACGGCGAGCGGCCCGTCGGCTTCCTGATGGCCTTCCTGGACATCGACTTCACCGGCGACGGCACCGATATCCGCTCGGGCCTGTGGCGCCTGAACATCGCATCCGGCGAACAGGGCCGCGGCTACGGCCGCTTCGCGGTCGAGTCCGTGGCCGCCGAGATCCGCCGCCGTGGCGGCACCCGCCTCACCACCTCCTGGGCGACGGGCGACAACGGCCCCGAAGGCTTCTACCTCGGCCTCGGCTTCCACCCGACGGGGGAGATGAGCGGCGATCAACGGGTGGGCGAGCTGGACCTGACCACGCAACTCCTGCCGTCTGGCAGCGCCTTGCATGCAGAGCAGCCCCCTGCGGACAGGCCCCCCTGTGGGTAACGCAGACAGCGCCGCCCGCCCACCTCTAGGCTCCAAACTGTGTACGCCACGCCGCCGTTGCTTCTGATCGTGGCCGCCGTCCTCTGGGGCGGCGGTGCCGGAGTGTTCGTGCCGCGCGCCGCGTATCGGCTCGCCGTGGAGCCGGGAGAGGCGTGGCGGGTGGCCTGCCCTGCCGGGCATCCCTTCGCCGGGCCCGCGCGGGGATGGATCGGCGCCGTACGGTGCGGCGACTGCGCGGCGCTGGTGGGTGCGGCGGCCGTCGCGCCGGTCCGTGGTTCGGTCCCGCCCGGCCCCGGCGCGTACTCCGCCGGCCCGGTCCTCCCCGTCGTCACCGCCGTGTCCTGCGCCCTGCTCGCCGCCGCGACCGGGGGCAGGCCCGAGCTCGCGGTGTGGGTGCTGCTCGCGCCGTTCGCCGTGCTGCTCGCGGCCGTGGACCGGCGGGTGCACCGGCTGCCCGACGTACTGACCCTGCCGCTCGCCGCAGCGACCGCCGCCCTGCTCGGCCTCGCAGCCCTGCTGCCCGGCGGCGGCGGATCGTGGCCCAACGCGCTGCTCGGTGGCCTCGGCCTCGGCGGCGGCTACTTCATTCTCTTTCTGATCAACCCGAACGGCATGGGTTTCGGCGACGTCAAACTCGCCGTCGCGCTGGGCACTGCCCTCGGCTGGTACGGGTGGACCGTGTTCTTCGCCGGGGCCTTCGCAGGCTTCCTCCTCGGGGCGGCGTACGGCGTCGGGCTGATGATCCTGCGGCGCGCGGGACGCAGGACCGCGATCCCGTTCGGCCCCTTCATGATCGCCGGGGCGTTCCTGGGTCTGCTGCTGGGCGGCGCAGCGGTTTCCGGTGCGTGAGACCGGCCGGTCCGAGTCGGGCGTACGACCGCGCGCGCCGAAGGGGCAATCGTGAGAAATTGCCATGAGATGCATGTGTGTGCCCGTACCCGTCCCGTACCCATCCCGCCATGGCCCACCGCCACGCCCACCGCGACCCACCGCCGCAGCCGCCAGCCAGGAGCGCCTGAATGACGCAGCCGACTCGCCCCACCCCGGAACTGCTCGCCGAACTGCGCAAGCCCCGCACCTACCCGGCCGTGTCGCTCACACTGCCCACGCACCGCCACCGGCCGGAGAACCAGCAGGACCTCATCCGGCTGCGTAATCTGCTCGCCGAGGCCAACAGACGGCTCGCCGACGACCCCGAGGTCTCCAAGGACCAGGCGGCCGCGGTGGCCGAGCAGCTGGCCGCGGCATCCGACGGTGTCGACGCCGAGCACTTCCGCGACGGCCTCCTCATCTTCGCCTCCGCCGACGAGAACCAGACCTTCCTGGTCGGGGCGTCCGTACCGGAGCGCGTCGTGATCAACACGACGTACCTCACCCGCAATCTCGTCGCCTCCGCGGCGCGCCGGGGGCCCTACCTGGCGCTCGTGCTGAGCAACGGTGAGGTGCGGCTGTGGCGGGGGCGCGGCGAGCAGGTGGCCGAGGAGCGGGACACCGGTTTCCCGGTCATCACCTCCGGCGTGGAGCGCGACCGCACACCCCACCGCGACGGCGGCCACGCCGTCAGCCAGGACTTCCGGAACATGCTCGCGGAGGCCGACAGGAAACTCACCCCGCTGCTCCAGTCCGAGAAGGATCTGCCGGTGATCCTTGTCGGGCTGCGTGAGCAGATCGCGACGTATCGCGAGATCAGCCGCCACGGGCAGGCGTTCGCCGCCGAGCTGGAGGTGGGCGGGCTACTGAACACCACCCCGCCCGAGATGGCCGCGCAGCTGGCCACCGCCCGCACCGCGCTCGCGGAGGCGGACACGGCGCGGGCGATGCGCGGGCTCGACGAGGCGCGCAGCGGTCGGCGGTACGCCGCGGGCGTGCAGGACGCCTGGCAGGCGGCGGGCGAGGGTCGGGTGGCGTTGCTCGTCGTCGAGGAGGGGCTGCGGGTGACGGCCCGCCCGGAAACGGTCGAGGGCGCCGAACGCGCGACGCTCACCCTGCTGGACGGGGGGGAGGCGCGGGAGGCGGGCGCGGTCGGTACGGCCGCTGCTGGGGCTGCGGGGATCGCCGGGACCGCCGGGGCCGGGCAGCCGGGCGCCGAGGAGGGTGTGGAGGAGGACATCGTCGACTCCCTCGTGGAGACGGTCCTCTCGGCCGACGGCGAGGTCGTCTTCGTTCCGGACGAGGCTTTGGGCGAGGCGCAGGGGGTGGCGGCGGCCCTGCGGTTCTGACGCCGGACCTCCTGCTCCCGCGGGGCTCGTGCGGCCCCGCCAAGCAGCGCGTTCTCGCCCGACCGACCCCGACCGACCCCGCCCGATGCCGGCCCCGACATTGCCTGGCGCGGTCTTTCGTAAGCGGAGCGTCAAGTTGGCTCCGGTCACACGATTAGCTCTTGAGGGGGACGGTTGGCCCCCCGTCCAGGAGCGTTTTCCTTAGGGGCGACTGGGCCGAGGGGCCCTCGCGTCGGTCCGCTCGGAAAATTGGTGGCGACTTTCGGCACGGCGTGGCTCCCAGCACCCCTCACGAAGGGTTATGGTGGAAACCCCCCCTCGGGCCGGTCCGTATCCCCCCACGGACCGGCCCGTTTTTTTGTCCGGATGCTGCCGGGCGATGCTGCCGGGCCCGGCCAGGCCCGAGTCGGCTCAGCCGGAGCAGGCCCGAGCCGCCCGGAGCAGGCCCAGCCGAAGTCAGCCCCGACCGGCCCAGATGTTCGTCCCCTCGGTGTCCACCGCGAAGGTGTCGATCTCCTTCAGCTCCGCTTCGGTCAGGGCCGGCGCGCCCAGCGCCGCGACGTTCTCGTCCAACTGCCGCACGCTCGACGCCCCGATCAGCGCCGACGTCATCCGCGGGTCGCGCAGCACCCACGACAGCGCCAGCTGCGCCAGCGACTGTCCGCGCCGCTGCGCGATGTCGTTCAGCCCGCCCAGGCGCCGCACGACCTCATCCGACAGCAGGCCCGGGTCCAGCGACTTGCCCTGCGTGGCCCGCGAGCCCTCCGGGATGCCCTTCAGGTACTTCCCGGTGAGCAGTCCCTGCGCCAGCGGCACGAAGGAGATGCAGCCCATGCCCGCCGTCTCCAGGGTGTCCAGCAGGCCGTCGTCCTCGGTCCAGCGGTTGATCATCGAGTACGAGGGCTGGTGGATCAGCGCCGGTACGCCCATCTCCTTGAGCAGCGCGGCCGCCTCGGCGGTCTGCTCCGCGTTGTACGAGGAGACGCCGGCGTACAGCGCCTTGCCCTGCTGCACGGCGGACGCCAGCGCGCCCATCGTCTCCTCGAGCGGGGTCTCCGGGTCGAAGCGGTGCGAGTAGAAGACGTCGACGTAGTCGAGCCCCATCCGTGCCAGGGACGCGTCCAGCGAGGACAGCAGGTACTTGCGCGAGCCCCACTCGCCGTACGGGCCGGGGTGCATCAGGTAGCCGGCCTTGGTGGAGATGACCAGCTCGTCGCGGTACGGCGCGAAGTCCTGCGCGAAGAGCTTGCCGAAGTTCAGCTCGGCCGACCCGGCGGGCGGGCCGTAGTTGTTGGCGAGGTCGAAGTGGGTGACGCCGAGGTCGAACGCGCGGCGCAGGATCGCGCGCTGCGCGTCGAGCGCCTTGTCGTCGCCGAAGTTGTGCCAGAGGCCGAGAGAGATCGCGGGCAGCTTCAGTCCGCTGCGGCCGGTGCGCCGGTACTCCATGGAGTCGTAGCGGTCGTCGGCGGCGCGGTAGGAGGAGGAATCAGTCACATTCCCCTGCTTATCACGGACTTGTGACAGGACTTGTGACAGACCGGGTTGGGTGCCTGAGGCGCCCGCCCAGTAGTGTGTCAGCTTCGGGCCTGCACGTGTACGGAGGGAACCACCGCGCGTGCCGACCGGCCCCGGGGGACGACCGACCCGCACGATGCCATGAGGTGAGACCCAGTGAACCTGCGCGACCTGGTGTACAGGCTCTACGCACGCAGGGTGGAAGGCCGCCTCGATCACGACCAGGTGCCCAAGCACATCGGGGTCATCCTCGACGGCAACCGGCGCTGGGCGAAGGCATCGGGCGGCACCACGGAGCAGGGCCACAAGGCGGGTGCCAGCAAGATCCAGGAGCTGCTCGGCTGGTGCGCCGAGACGGACGTCGAGGTCGTGACGCTCTGGATGCTGTCCACCGAGAACCTGGATCGCCCCGAGGCGGAGCTGACGCCGCTGCTCGGCATCATCGAGGGTGCGGTGCGCGACCTCGCCGCCGACGGCCGCTGGCGGGTGCACCACGTCGGGACGCCGGACGTGCTGCCCGCCCGTACCCAGTCCGTACTCAAGGAGGCCGAGCAGGCCACGAACGGCAACGACGGAATACTCGTCAACGTCGCCGTGGGCTACGGAGGCCGCCAGGAGATCGCCGACGCGGTGCGTTCGCTGCTGCTGGAGCACGCGGAGAGGGGGACCTCGCTTGAGGAGGTCGCCGAGATCGTCGACGTCGAACACATCTCCGAGCATCTCTACACGCGCGGCCAGCCCGACCCGGACCTGGTGATCCGCACGAGCGGTGAGCAGCGGCTCTCCGGCTTCATGCTGTGGCAGAGCGCCCACTCGGAGTACTACTTCTGCGAAGTCTTCTGGCCCGCTTTCCGCAAGGTCGACTTCCTGCGCGCCCTGCGCGACTACGCGGCCCGGCACCGGCGCTACGGGGCCTGACGGCCGGGCCGTACCAGGCCTGACGGCCGCGGCCGGTGCCCGCGCGCGGGCACCGGAACGGCCCCCGGGCGCACTACCGGCGCGCTCCCGGTCCACGAGGTGTCATATGCCATGGCATGGCGGCGCGTGTTCGAGGGAATACCCCTTCCAGGTCGACGTCCGGTCCACGGACGCCGTATCTCAGTGAGCGGCAGGTCCGCTCGCCCGGGAGGCCCTTTGCACCAGGACGACCACGCGCTGAGCGTGGACGAGGCACAGGGCCGGAGTTCGGCCCTCGCATGGTGGCCCGAGCCCGGCCCCAACGCCCGCGACGCCGTCGCACCCCTACCTCAGCCGAGGGGGTCTGTCCTTCCGTGGTGACCAGCAACAAGCGCCGCATGCCCGACAGGCGCACTTACGTTCTCGACACCAGCGTCCTGCTGGCCGACCCGAACGCCATGTCCCGCTTCGACGAGCACGAGGTTGTGCTGCCGATCGTCGTGGTCACGGAGTTGGAGGCCAAAAGGCACCATCCGGAACTCGGCTACTTCGCCAGGCAGGCCCTGCGCCTGCTCGACGACTGCCGCGTCAGGTACGGCCGGCTCGACGCGCCCATCCCCATGGGCGAGCTGGGCGGCACGCTCCGTGTCGAGCTCAACCACTCCGATCCCGGCGTGCTCCCGGCCGGCTATCGATTGGGGGACAACGACTCCCGGATCCTCGCGGTCGCACGCAATCTCCAGGCCGAGGGCTTCGACGTGACCGTCGTGTCGAAGGATCTGCCGCTGCGGATCAAGGCATCGTCGGTCGGCCTGCTCGCCGAGGAGTACCGCGCCGAGCTCGCCATCACCGACTCCGGCTGGACCGGCATGGCGGATCTGCAACTGACCGCCGAGCAGGTCGACCTGCTCTACACCGAGGAGACGGTGTACGAACCGGCGGCGGCCGACATGCCCGTCCACACCGGTCTGGTGATCCAGTCGGAGCGCGGCAAGGCGCTCGGCCGGGTCACCGCCGACGGCATGGTCAAACTCGTACGCGGCGACCGCGAGGCGTTCGGCATCCACGGGCGCAGTGCCGAGCAGCGCATCGCGCTCGACTTGCTCCTCGACCCCGAGGTCGGCATCGTCTCGATGGGTGGCCGGGCCGGCACCGGCAAGTCGGCGCTGGCGCTCTGCGCGGGGCTTGAGGCGGTGCTGGAGCGCCAGCAGCACAAGAAGGTGATGGTCTTCCGGCCGCTGTACGCCGTGGGCGGGCAGGAGCTCGGCTATCTGCCCGGCTCCGAGTCCGAGAAGATGAGCCCCTGGGCGCAGGCGGTCTTCGACACGCTGTCGGCCGTGGCGGGCCGCGAGGTGATCGAGGAGGTGCTGGGGCGCGGCATGCTCGAAGTGCTGCCGCTGACGCACATCCGGGGCCGCTCGCTGCACGACGCGTTCGTCATCGTGGACGAGGCCCAGTCGCTGGAACGGAACGTCCTGTTGACCGTTCTGTCCCGCATCGGGGCGAATTCGCGGGTCGTTCTGACCCACGATGTCGCGCAGCGCGACAACCTCAGGGTGGGCCGGTACGACGGAGTGGTCGCCGTCGTCGAGAAGTTGAAGGGCCATCCGCTGTTCGCGCACGTCACCCTCACCCGCTCGGAGCGTTCGCAGATCGCGGCGCTCGTGACCGAAATGCTGGAGGATGTAGCCCGCTGAGAGGTCTAGGGGCTCTGGGAGCTCTGGGAGCTCTGGGAGCTCTGGGAGTTCTGGGAGCTTTGACAGCTCCGAGACGCATCACCCCTTAGCGGGTGAAAGGCAGTTGGCGCCGCCCGGCGAAGCGCAAGATTCTAGCCGGGCGGCGCCGTGCTGCACATAGGATTCCCCAAAACGGGTGGTGTAAAGGGCATGTGAGCTTTCCCACGCAACGCAGAATTGCTTCCCGGCGTCCGCTTCCGGCAGAGTCTTGCTTCCGTCAGGCCCCGCATACGGCACACCCGCACCACGCAAGGTGCAGCACCACACAACTCAACAGCCGTCGCCGTATGCCGCCCGAGTCACTACGCGGCGCTCCCGCAAAGGAGTTGCCCACCGGGTCCGTGCCTCCCGAGACCCAGCAATGGGGGGAGGCCAGCGCCAGGGGCACGATTGCGTCCGCGAGGTCACCCGAGCGGGCACTGCTGGAAGGAAACCGTGTGAGCCGGATTTCGGTCCGGGGATTCGCCGTGGCTTCGGCTACCGCGGTCACCACTGTCGGCGCCGTTGTGGGCGTCGCCTCGGGCGACACTCAGCCCTCGAACGACACGTTCGAGGCGACCGCAGCCGACACGACGCTCCTCGCAGACATCCCTGCCGGCCAGCAGGCCCAGGTGCAGACCGCGTCCCTGACGCAGCAGGCCGACGCACAGGCCTTTGCAGCGGACGCGACCGCGAAGAAGTCCGCGGAGGAATCGGCCCGTATTCAGGCCGCCAAGGACGCCAAGGCCAAGAAGGAATCGGCCGAGGCCAAGGTCGAGGCCAAGGTCGAGGCCGAGAAGAAGGCAGCCGAAGAGGCAGCCGAAGAGAAAGCCAAGGCCGCAGAAGAGGCCAAGGAGCGCGAGGCGGAGCAGAAGGCCGCCGTCAGCCGCTCCGCGAAGCGTGACGCGTCGAGCTTCTCTCCGCAGAGCTCGTACTCCGTCGCCGAGGTCCAGGCGATGGCGCGGCAGATGGTCCCCGGCGACCAGTTCCAGTGCTTCAGCAACATCGTGAACCACGAGTCCACGTGGAACTACCGGGCGAGCAACCCGTCTTCGGGTGCCTACGGTCTCGTCCAGGCGCTGCCCGGCTCCAAGATGTCGTCCGCGGGCGCCGACTGGCAGACGAACCCGGCCACCCAGATCAAGTGGGGCCTCAGCTACATGGACGAGCGTTACGGCAGCCCGTGCGGCGCCTGGTCGTTCTGGCAGGCCAACAACTGGTACTAGTACCAGCCGTACGCACAACCGCTCAGAGCCCTTCGCCGTCCTACGGCGAGGGGCTTTGCGGCGTGTACGGTCGGATGCGACGTCTCCCCGGGGGAGGCCGACAGGGCAGAAGAGAGAGCGACATGTCACCAGAGGCGCAGCCACACTCGCAGCCGGAGCAGCAGCCGCAGTCTGAGGGGGGTGGTTTGCTCGGCCGGATGGGCGCCGGACTGACCCGAATAGGAGCTCGGTTGAACGAGCGCCGGGCCGACGACGAGGACAGCCACGACGGCCCGCACGGCCGCACGGGGCACGACGGCGGTCAGCCCAACGGCTCCCCGGACCACGTTCCCGCGCCGCCCGACTACGCCCCGGCCGTCTCCGCCAGGCCCGACCCGGCGGCCGCCGTGCCGTGGGGCGTGCGGGTCGCCGCCGAGGCCGGCTGGCGGCTGCTCGTACTGGCGGGCACGCTCTGGGTGCTGATGAAGGTGATCAGCGCCGTACAGCTGGTGGTCCTCGCCTTCGTCGCGGCCCTGCTGGTCACCGCGATGCTCCAGCCGACCGTCGCGCGGCTGCGGCGGCTGGGACTGCCGCGCCCCCTGGCCACCGCCGTCACAGCGGTCCTCGGCTTCGTCATCATGGGCCTGGTCGGCTGGTTCGTGGTGTGGCAGGTCATGGAGAACGCCGACATCCTCTCCGAGCGGGTCAAGGACGGCATCGAGGAGCTCAAGCGCTGGCTGCTCAACAGCCCGTTCCATGTGACCGAGTCGCAGATCAACGACCTCGCGGATAACCTGAGCGACGCGGTCGGCACCAACACCGAATCCATCACCTCGGCGGGCCTCCAGGGCGTCACGGTCGTCGTCGAGGTGCTGACCGGGATGCTGCTCGCGATGTTCTCGACGCTCTTCCTGCTGTACGACGGCAAGCGCATCTGGCACTGGACGCTCAAGCTGGTGCCCGCCCAGGCCCGCCCCGGTGTCGCGGGCGCCGGGCCGCGCGCGTGGCGCACCCTCACGGCGTACGTGCGGGGCACGGTGATCGTCGCCATGATCGACGCGATCTTCATCGGCCTCGGCCTGTACTTCCTCGAAGTGCCGCTCGCTGTGCCGCTCGCGGTGTTCATCTTCCTGTTCGCCTTCATCCCGCTGGTCGGCGCCGTGGTGTCGGGGGCGCTGGCCGTGGTCGTCGCGCTCGTCACCCAGGGCGTGGGCACGGCGCTGCTGGTGGTGATCGTCGTACTCGCGGTGCAGCAGCTGGAAGGACACGTGCTGCAGCCCTTCATCCTCGGTCGCGCGGTGCGCGTCCATCCGCTGGCCGTCGTCCTCGCCGTCGCGGTGGGCGGGCTGGTCGCCGGGATCGGCGGCGCGGTGGTCGCGGTGCCGCTGGTGGCGGTGATCAATACGGTGGTCGGCTACCTGCGCCGGTACAGCGAGGAGACGGCCATGCGGGCCGCTCCGGTACAGCAGACAGTGGTCACCAAGACGGCGGTGACGACGGCGTCGGTTGCCCCTGTGGCCGGCGCGCCGGTGGAGCGCCCGGCGGGCGGGGAGTGATCTCCGAGCCGGAGCTGGTGGGGGGCCTTCCCATCGGGGAGCCGCCCGAGACCCTGACCGGCGAGCGGGCACCTTCGTCGCCGCGCGGCCGCCGGCCGTGGCTGTGGGCGGCCGGCGGCGCCCTGTGCGCCTCGGCGCTGTGGGCGGGCGGGCTGTACGCGGCCGGCTCGGAACCGGGGGTGGACACGCGGGGGTACACGGTCGGGGAGGGGCTGTGCGAGAAGGCCGAACTGGCGGCGCTGGGGCTGAGCCTGGGGAAGCGGTCGCGGTCGTACGAGCCGTTCGAGGTGACCACTGAGCACGCCGCTCTGGACACGGCCACCTGCACCGTGAGCTTCGTGCCGACGAAGCCCCCGAAGAAGGGGTGGATGGTGACCTACGAAGTCCAGCTGGCGGCGGAACTGCACAAAAAGGCCGACCCGGAGCCGGAGTTCGAGGCCCTCGCCAGCCGCCCCGACTGGGGAAACGCGCTGTCTCCCCAGCCGCAGGAAGTCCCTGGGCTGGGAGACAGGGCGCTGCTCATCCCCCCGGCCGCCGAATACGAAGGCCCGACGCTGAAGGTCCTGGACGGGGGCGCGGTGCTGGAGATCAAGGTCACCCCCGGGACCGAATCCAACGGGGGCGAGGACCAGACCGACGAGGAACCACCCCAGCCGGACCTCTCGGCGCTGCCGTCCCTCATGGCCGAGGACATCCGCGATCTCATGGCCGCGCTCAAGCGCTGAGACGCGGGTACGTACGAAGGGAGGGCCCGGCAGACATCGCGTCTGCCGGGCCCTCCCTTCGTACGTACTGCTGACTACTCGGCCAGAACGGCCTCGGAGTCGAGGGTCACGCCGACCGCCTGGATCACAGCGGCGATCTTGAACGCTTCCTGAATGGTGTCGCGCTCGACACCCGCCTTGCGCAGGACCTGCTCGTGCGAGTCCAGGCACTGGCCGCAGCCGTTGATCGCGGAGACCGCGAGCGACCACAGCTCGAAGTCGACCTTCTCGACGCCCGGGTTGCCGATGACGTTCATCCGCAGGCCGGCGCGCAGCGTCCCGTACTCCGGGTCGGAGAGCAGGTGGCGCGTGCGGTAGAAGACGTTGTTCATCGCCATGACCGCGGCAGCGGACTTGGCGGCGGTGTACGCCTCCGCGGACAGGTTGGCCTTCGCCTCGGGCTCCAGTTCACGCAGCACCTTCGGCGAGCGCGAGGCGATCGCGCAGGCCAGGACGGTGCCCCACAGCTGCTGCTGCGGGAGGTCACTGTTGCCGATGACCGAGCCGAGGTTCAGGCGCAGGTCCTTTGCGTAGTCCGGTACGGCGGACTTCAGCTCGTCGAGGGCCATGGGTCACTCACCGGCCAGCAGCGCGACCGGGTCGAGGGTGTTCTCGCCCTTGGTCCAGTTGCAGGGGCACAGCTCGTCGGTCTGCAGGGCGTCGAGGACCCGCAGGACCTCCTTGGGGTTACGGCCCACGGAGCCGGCGGTCACCATCGTGAACTGGATCTCGTTGTTCGGGTCGACGATGAAGACGGCGCGCTGCGCGAAGCCGTCCTCGCCCTCGATGCCGAGGTCACGCATGAGCTCGTGCTTCGAGTCGGCCAGCATCGGGAACGGCAGGTCGGTCAGGTCCGGGTGGTCCTTGCGCCAGGCGTGGTGCACGAACTCGGAGTCACCGGAGAAGCCGAGGATCTGCGCGTCACGGTCGGCGAACTCGTCGTTCAGCTTGCCGAAGGCGGCGATCTCGGTGGGGCAGACGAAGGTGAAGTCCTTCGGCCACGCGAAGACCACACGCCACTTGCCCTCGAAGGACTTGTGGTGGATCTGTTCGAACTCGTTACCGGTCTCCAGGGAAACGCAGGCAGTGAGGTCGTACGTGGGGAACTGGTCACCAACAGTGAGCACGCGCTCTCCTTGCATTGTGGGAAATTCCGTTACGGGAGTTTCCTGGGGGTTGGACGGATCCCCACAGTGACACAGCACGTATTGATCGCAGAAATAGCTAGACTGGCTTGATTCGATCGGAGGTGCCTATCAGTGGCCGTGACCAACCGGGCCAGGCAGCCGAGCCTGGCGCAGCTGCGCGCCTTCGCGGCAGTGGCCGAACATCTGCACTTCAGGGACGCGGCCGCCGCGATCGGAATGAGCCAGCCGGCGCTCTCGGGCGCGGTGTCCGCCCTGGAGGACACGCTGGAGGTGCAGCTCGTCGAGCGTACGACGCGCAAAGTACTGCTGTCACCGGCCGGCGAGCGCCTCGCGGTGCGGGCCAGGGCGGTGCTGGAAGCGGTGGGGGAGCTGCTGGAGGAGGCGGAGGCGGTACGGGCGCCCTTCACCGGGGTGCTCAGGCTGGGGGTGATCCCGACGGTGGCGCCGTATCTGCTGCCGACGGTGCTCACCCTCGTACACGAGCGGTATCCGGAACTGGACCTCCAGGTGCACGAGGAGCAGACGTCATCGCTGCTGGAGGGGCTCGCCGCGGGGCGCCTCGACCTGCTGCTGCTCGCGGTGCCGCTGGGGATGCCGGGGGTGGCCGAAATCCCCCTGTTCGACGAGGACTTCGTACTGGTCACACCGCGGGGTCACTGGCTGGGCGGGCGCGAGGACATCGCGCGCGAGACGCTGGGCGAGCTGCATCTGCTGCTGCTCGACGAGGGCCACTGCTTGCGCGACCAGGCGCTGGACATCTGCCGTGAGGCGGGCCGCACCGAGGGCGCGCCCGTGACGACGACCGCCGCCGGGCTGTCGACGCTGGTGCAGCTGGTCGCGGGCGGGCTCGGCGTGACGCTGCTGCCGCGGACGGCGGTGAAGGTGGAGACGGAACGCAACGACCAGTTGGTGACCGGGTACTTCGCGGACCCCGCGCCGTCGCGCCGGGTGGCGCTGGCGGTGCGGACGGGGGCGGCGCGGCAGAGCGAGTTCGAGTCCTTCGCCCAGTCCCTGCGCGAGGCGATGAGGCGGTTGCCTGTGCGGGTGGTGGCCGGGGCGGCGTGAGGGGTGCGGCGGGCTTTCGCCTGCCCGCCCCTTCCCGAAACTGGGGGCAGGCCCCCAGGCCCCCAGGCCCCCGGACGCCCTGCGGGCGTGTCCTCAAACGCCGGACGGGCTTGAGTTGCCGGGTGGCTTCGGGGGCCGCCCCCGGCGCGGGATCGGGCCGGCGGCGCCGGGGAGGCGGCCGTTCTCGGCCAGCGCCCGGCGCAGTACGTACTCGATCTGCGAGTTCGCGCTGCGCAGCTCCTCCGCCGCCCACCGGGCCAGCGCCTCGTGCACCGCGGGATCCAGCCTCAGCAGCACCTGTTTTCGCTGCTGCCGAGGCTGCCCCGGCTCCGGCGGCCGCGCGTCGTCCGTCACTGGTAGAGCGTGCCCGTGTTGAGGACCGGCTGCGCGGCCCGGTCGCCGCACAGCACCACCATCAGGTTGCTGACCATCGCCGCCTTGCGGTCCGGGTCGAGTTCGACGATGTCCTGCTCGGCGATCCGGTGCAGCGCCATCTCGACCATTCCGACCGCGCCCTCGACGATCTGCTTGCGGGCCGCGACCACCGCCCCGGCCTGCTGCCGCTGCAGCATCGCCGACGCGATCTCGGGGGCGTACGCGAGGTGCGTGAAGCGGGACTCGATGATGTGGACGCCCGCCGCCTCCACCCGCGCGTGCAGCTCGACCGCCAGCTTCTCGGTGATCTCCTCGGCGTTGCCCCGCAGCGACAGGCCGTCCTCCTCATGGGCGTCGTACGGGTACTCGATCGCGATGTGGCGCACCGCCGCCTCGGTCTGCGTGGCCACGAACTCCAGGAAGTCGTCCACCTCGAACGTCGCCTGCGCGGTGTCCTCCACCTTCCACACCACGACGGCGGCCAGCTCGATCGGGTTGCCGTACGCGTCGTTGACCTTGAGCACCGCGGTCTCGTGGTTGCGGATCCGGGTCGAGATCTTGGAGCGGGTCGTCAGCGGGTTGACCCAGCGCAGGCCGTCGGTGCGGATCGTGCCCCGGTAGCGGCCGAAGAGCTGGACGACCCTGGCCTCGCCCGGCGCGACCATGTTGAGGCCGCACATCGCCAGGAAGGCGGCGAACGCGAGAACGATGCCGGCGACGATCAGGGCCACCTTCGGCCCGGTCGAGGTGAACGTCGCCCCGGTGGCGATCAGTCCGGCCCCCGCGAGCAGACCGAGGAGGCCGAGCAGCAGGGCGAGGCCGCCCGCGATGCTGTGCGCGGCGCTCTCGCGGACCCGCGGGGCGGGCATCTCGGGCAGATCGGTCGGCGGTGCGGTGCCGGTGGTGCCGGCGGTGTTGCTGGTGCCGGTAGTGCTGGTGCTGCGCATGGTGGTCCCCCGTATCGGTGCTGGTCACGCACGGTTCGGTGCGGTCTCCAGTCGGCTCGTACCGTCTAGCAAAATGATATCACTTTCTTGAGAACCGTAAACCCGTGCGAGCCTGCTCGCAACCCTCGGGCCCTCTCGGGAGTCGGTTCCAGAGAGGCGGGTGCTGATTCTCACGTACGGAAAAGACCGGATCGGCAGCCCTTTGTCCGCAGGTGCGGTGTTAGCTTTCGGAGCTGATGTCCGGGGGCTCGATGAGCGGAGTTGCGCAGCGATGGGCCGAGCAGAAGCACGACAGGACCGGAAGCGTGGTGCGCGCCGGGCGAAGAAGGCGGGAGGCAGACGCCGCTTCTTCTCCTGGCGCAAAGTGCTGGGCGCCTTCTTCGGGCTCTGCCTGGTCCTCATGGGCGTGTTCGTGGCGCTGTACATCTGGGTGCCCGTGCCCGAGGCCAACAAGCAGGCGAAGCTGCAGAGCAACGTCTACAAGTACAGCGACGGCGAGATCATGGCCCGCAGCGGCAAGGTCAACCGCGAGATAGTCGAGCTGGACAAGATACCCGGGGACGTCCAGACCGCCTTCGTCGCCGCCGAGAACCAGAACTTCTACGAGGACTCCGGCGTCGACTTCAAGGGCACCGCCCGCGGCCTGCTGAACACCGTCACCGGCAAGGGCAAGCAGGGTGGCTCCACCATCACCCAGCAGTACGTCAAGAACTACTACCTCACCCAGGACCAGACCATCAGCCGCAAGCTGAAGGAGCTGGTGATCTCGATCAAGGTGGACCGCCAGGACGACAAGTCGGAGATCCTGGCCGGCTACCTCAACACCAGCTACTTCGGCCGCGGCGCCTACGGCATCCAGGCCGCCGCCCAGGCCTACTACGGCGTCGACGCGAAGAAGCTGACCGTCGAGCAGGGCGCCTACCTCGCGGCGCTGCTCCAGGCCCCCAGTCAGTACGACTGGGCGTCCGCCGGCCCGACCGGCAAGAAGCTGGTGGTGGAGCGCTTCGGCTACGTACTCGACAACATGGTCGAGATGGGCGAGCTGGACCAGGGTGAGCGCGCCGCGCTGAAGTTCAGGAAGCCGCAGAGCCCCAAGGCCGCCGCCGGCATGGAGGGGCAGGCCGGCTACATGGCCGAGGCCGCCGCGGCCGAGCTGGAGAAGCGGGGCGTCAGCAAGTCCGACATCGACGCCGGCGGCTGGACGATCACGCTCAACATCGACAAGAAGCGCCAAGAGGCGCTGGAGAAGGCGGTCGACCGCCAGCTGGAGTCCAAGCTCGACCGCAAGAAGAACAAGGTCGACGCGACCCTCCAGGCCGGCGCCACCTCGGTCGACCCGAAGACCGGTGAGGTCGTCGCGATGTACGGCGGTGAGGACGCCACCAAGCACTGGACGTCCAACGCCACCCGCTCCGACTACCAGCCGGCCTCGACGTTCAAGCCGGTCGTTCTGGCGTCGGCGCTGGACAGCAACGCGAAGACCCAGGACGGCACGCCGATCACGCCCAGCACGATCTACGACGGCACCAGCAAGCGCCCCGTCGAGGGCAGCCCCACGCCGTTCAATCCGCAGAACGACCTGGGCAAGAGCTACGGCCCCATCCCCGTCCAGACGGCCATGAACAAGTCGGTCAACTCCGTCTTCGCGCAAATGCTCGTGGACGTCGGCCCCGGCCGCGTCAAGGAGACTGCGCTGAGCATGGGCATGGCTGACAAGGGCGGCTTCGACGAGCGTCCCGCGATGTCGCTGGGCGTGATGGGCGCCAGCACGATGGACATGGCGAGCGTCTACGCCACGCTCGACAACCACGGCAAGAAGGTCACCCCGACCATCGTGAAGTCCGCCGAGCACAAGGACCGCCCCAACGGCCGGGTCGACCTGCCGAAGCCGGCCGGTGAGCAGGTCGTCAGCCGTTCGACGGCGGACAGCGTGACCAAGGTGCTCACCGGCGTCGTGAAGAGCGGCACGGGCTTTGAGGCGAACAGCCCCAACTACAACGCGGCCGGCAAGACCGGCACCTCGGAGAAGAACCGATCCGCCTGGTTCGTGGGCTACACCCCGGAGATCTCCACCGCGGTCGCCCTCTTCGGTGAGGCGCCGCCGCGGGACGGCGGCAAGCAGGTCTCCCTGGCCGGTACTGCGAACGCCGGCCGCGCTAACGGCGGCGGCTTCCCCGCGAGGATCTGGGCTGACTACACTCTGGGCGCCCTCGGTAACGGCTCCGACGCCGACTTCGACCTGGAGATCGACCAGGACGACGTCTACACGCCGCCGCCGACCAAGGCCCCCGAGCCGAGCCGTGCGCCGACCGAGACCCCCACCACCCCCAGCGCCCCGCCGACCACCCCGACCTCGCCCCCGCCGTCCTCGTCCAGCCCGCCCCCGAGCGAGACACCGCCCAGTGAGTCGGCCGACCCGAGCGACTCGGCCAGCCCGCCGGACGACGGCCTGATCGGCGGGGGCGACGGCGGCGCGGACGGTGGCGCGGACGGTGGCGCGGACGGTGGGGCCGACGGTGGCACGGACGGCGGCTCCGGCTCCGACGGCGGCACCGATGCCGGTACCACCCAGGGCAGCATCGGCGGCGAAGAGCGGCCACCGCGCCGCCCCCGCCCCCGCCCCTGACCCACCAGGGCCGGCGGCCCTGTACATGCTTGTGGCGGACACCCGAAGGTGTCCGCCACAAGCATGTACAGGCAGGGCGGCAGTCGGCTCAGCCGCCGTTGACCTTGGTGGCGATGCGGTCGCCGAGCGCCTTGTCGACATTGCGCCAGTACTGGAGCGCCCGGTCGAGCACCGGCCTGCTCACGGCGTCCAGCAGATGCCCGCTGACGTTCGACGCGAGCCGCTCACGCGCCGCGTCGTCGAGCACCTCGCGGACCATCGTGCCCGGCTGGACGAAGTCGTCGTCCTCGGCGTGCGGCTTGGTCGCCTCGCGCACCAGCTCGCCGGTGGCCTCCCAGCCGGCCGGGTCGCCGAAGCGCCCGAAGTCGGCCGCCGGGCCGCCGTACGAATTCGGGGCGTAGGGCATCGACGCGTTCGACGCCACGTACCGCATCGGGCCGTCCTTGGCGTACGAGTTCACCGGCGAACGCGGCCGGTTCGGCGGCAGCTGCGCGTAGTTCGGGCCGATCCGGTACCGGTGGGTGTCGGGGTACGAGAACAGCCGGCCGAGCAGCATCTTGTCCGGCGACGGGCCGATGCCGGGGACCATGTTCGACGGCTCGAACGCGGCCTGCTCGATGTGGATGAAGTAGTCCTCGGGGTTCTTGTCCAGCGTCATCCGGCCGACATCGATCAGCGGGTAGTCGCCGTGCGGCCACACCTTGGTGAGATCGAACGGATTGAACCGGTAGTCGGCCGCGTCCTCGAACGGCATGACCTGGACCTTGAGGGTCCACGACGGCGCGTTCCCTGACTCGATCGACTCGTACAGGTCGCGGCGGTGCTTGTCCGCGTCCGAACCGGCCAGCTCGTCCGCCTCCGCCTGGGTGAGGTACTCGATGCCCTGGTCGGTCTTGAAGTGGTACTTCACCCAGAACCGCTCGCCGCCCCCGTTGATCCACATGTAGGTGTGGGAGCTGTAGCCGTTCATGTGCCGGTACGTCTTCGGGACACCCCGGTCGCCCATCAGCCAGGTGACCTGGTGCGCCGACTCGGGGGAGAGGGTCCAGAAGTCCCACTGCATGTCGTTGCTGCGCAGCCCGGTGGCCGGGTGGCGCTTCTGCGACCGGATGAAGTCCTGGAACTTGATCGTGTCGCGTACGAAGAAGACCGGTGTGTTGTTGCCGACCAGGTCGTAGTTGCCCTGCTCGGTGTAGAACTTGAGTGCGAAGCCGCGCGGGTCGCGCCAGGTGTCCGGCGAGCCCTGCTCACCCGCGACCGTGGAGAAACGCGCCAGCATTTCGGTCCGTTTGCCCGGCTGGAACAGGTCGGCCTTGGTGAACTGACTGACATCGTTGGTTACTTCGAAGGTGCCGTACGCACCGGAACCCTTGGCGTGGACCACCCGCTCGGGGACCCGTTCGCGGTTGAACTGGGCCATCTTCTCGATGAGGTAGTGGTCCTGCAGCAGGATCGGCCCGTCGCGCCCGACGGTGAGCGAATGCTCGTCGCTCTCCACCGGGATGCCGGCGTTGTTGGTGGTGAATGCAGCCTTCGGGTGTGCTTCGGACACGAGTGTCCTCCCGGGGTGAGGGTGCCGCCTGAGGTATATGGAGCTGTCAGGTCGTTCGGTCCATCGGTGCAGTGCCTATCGGTGCACTGTCCATCAGTGCAGTCAACTCCGCCGACGAGCTGTCGGCAACACCGCCACACTTGGACCGAGTCCAATTCTAGTCCCCCTCCCCGCACAGTCTCAGGTATGAGTAGCGATCTCGAACCAGACCACCTTGCCGGACGACAGCCGCGTCGCGCCCCACCGTCTGGCCAGCCGGTTCACCAGGAAGAGCCCGCGCCCGCCCTCGTCGGTCTCGCGCGCCCGCCGCTGTCGCGGCAGCTGCGGCGAATCGTCGCCGACCTCGCAGCGCAGTACGTCCGTACGCAGCAACCGCAGCGTCACCGGCCGCTCGGCGTACCGCACCGCATTGGTCACCACCTCGCTGACCAGCAGCTCCACCGAATCGCTCAGCTCCTCCAGCCCCCAGCGGGTCAGCGCCCGCCGGGCCAGCCTGCGGGCCCGCCCCGGCGCCTGCTCCTCCGGCTCCAGGAACCAGTACGCGACATCGCTCGGGGCGATCCCATCGAAGCGGGCGGCCAGCAGCGCGATGTCGTCGTCCCGGTCGCCGGGCCCGAGCATGTCGAGCACGTCGTCGCAGAGCGCCTCCAGCGGCGGCGAATGGTCGGGGCCCGTCAGCTGCGCGGTGGCGGCCAGCCGCTCCCGCAGCAGCTCGATGCCCGTCCACACGTCCCGTAGCCGCGACTCCACCAGGCCATCGGTGTAGAGCAGCAGCGTGGCACCCGCCGGGGCGTCCAGCTCGACGGCCTCGAAGTCGACCCCGCCCACCCCGATGGGAGCGCCCGGCGGCACCCGCAGCACCTCCGCGCGCCCGCCCAGGTGCAGCAGTATGGGCGGCGGGTGCCCCGCGTTGGCGATGGTGATCCGGTGCGAGACCGGGTCGTACACGGCGTACAGGCACGTCGCCATGCGGTCCGAGCCCAGGCGCTGCGCCTGCTCGTCGAGGTGGTGCAGCACCTCCTGCGGGGGCAGGTCGAGACCGGCCAGGGTCTGCGCCGTCGTCCGCAGCTGTCCCATGATCGCGGCGGAGGTCATGGAGTGGCCCATGACATCGCCGACGACCAGCGCGACGCGGCTGCCCGGCAGTGGGATCGCGTCGTACCAGTCGCCGCCGACACGGGCCGTCTCGGCGGCCGGCAGATAGCGGGAGGCCAGCTTGACGCCGGTGGGCTGGGGCAGCGAATCGGGCAGCATCGTGCGCTGGAGCTCGTCGGCGATGTATGCCTCACGGCCGTACAGCACCGCCTTGTCGATGCCCAGCGCCGTGTGCGTCGCCAGCTGCGCGGCCACCAGCAGATCGTTCGCCTCGAACGCGGGGCGCTCGGGGCGGCGCAGGAAGACGGCGGCGCCGATCACCCGGCGCCGCCCCCGCAGCGGCGCGAGGACCGCGCGCTGCCCGCCGGGCAGGGCCATGGCCTCGCCCAGCAGCTCGGCCAGCGCCTCCCGCGCGGACGGCGTGTCGCCGAACACCGGACGTACGCCCCGCAGGACCTCAGCCAGCGCCCCGCCGTTGCGCACCTCGCACAGCTGGGGCGCGGGCAGCGGGTCGGGCTGGATGTCCAGCTCCTCCGCGCCCTCGTCGGCTGAACGCAGCCGGTCCGTGCGGCGCAGCCGCAGCATGAACGGCACGGCGGGACGCTCGTCGCCGACCGGCAGCGGGTCGCGGAGATAGACGAGGATCGCGTCGGTGAAGGTCGGTACGGACGCCCGGCACAGGCCGAGCACGATCTCGTCCAGGTCGATGCCACGCGCGATCCGCCGGGTCGCCGCCCCCACGAAACGCAGCCGGTCCCCCTCACCCCTCGCCGCCCCGGCCGGCTCCGGGATCCCCCCGCCGGTGGCGGGGGCGGGCGAGGCCGAGGACGCCGGGCCGGGCACCGCGGCGGGCGCCTGCTCCTGCCGCGGCCGGGTGCGCTCGTGCGGCCGGGCGGCCAGGGGCTGGCTGACTTCGTGCGAGGTGGACTGGTGCTCCGTCACGCGTGGGGTTCCGTCCGTCCGGGGAGCTGACGCGATGTAATCGCTTTGTGTGGCGATATACCCGCTCTGCGGGCGGTCTCGACAAGGCGGCGGCCCCCGAACTTGGCAGATCTGCATTCGGGCACGGCTCCACCCCCCTGAAGTGACATACGGTCAGTTTGAGCTCTGCGGCTACTGATTGCTACTGCTTGCAGGGGCCACTGTCTTGCGGAGGACGATCCTACGTTTGACCCATGGGGGTGTATCAAGGGTCTCACGGAGCCACATGATCCGACGATGCCTCCGTCGACTGAGCAGCCCGAGCAGCCGGAGCAGCCCGAGCAGCCGGGGCGACGGGAGCGGCCGGAGCAGCCCGAGCGGCCGACGGAGCCGGCGGAGGCACCGGAGCGCGGTCCCAGTCCTCGGGCAGCCGGGGCACACCCCACCGCGGGTCGGGCCGCCAGTGCTCCCAGCCGTCGCGGAACGGTGTCCCCCACGCGGTGATCAGCTCGACCGCCGCGCGCCCCGCCTCCTGTACGTGCCGGACCTGGGCGGCGTTCAGCAGTCCCACCCGGCGGGCCTGCTCGAACTCGTCCTCGTCCAGCCACTGCCAGGCCCGGTCGGGGTGCACGGCGATGTCCAGGAAGTGGTCCTCGGAGTCGACCCCGCCCGACCAGCGGGCCAGCGGCTCCTCCAGGTTCACGTACCAGTTCTTGAACCGCCAGCCGCGCTCCCAGAACAGCCACACCGACCACGGCTCGTCCGGCCGCGCCAGTTTCAGCACGCCCGCACCCCACCAGCGCGAGGTGGTCGTGGTGCGCGGGGCCGTGTACCGGGTCGCGAGGGGCTCCTCGTGCACGGGCGTCCCGTCGGCGAGCACCGGGCGCACGCACTGGGTGCCCGGTGCCATCCACACCGCGAGGAGTTCGTCGGTGTCGCTGACCACCGTGACCGGACGGCAGATGTGGATCCGGTCGGACGCGTTCTCGCGGTACCGCCACAGGATGTGGTCCCCCGGCGCCCAACGCGCCCCGCCCGCCCCGCCCGCACCACCCGCCGTGTCTGTCATGAGCAGATCTTAGGGTGGCGGCGGACGGGCGGATTCAGGGACGCGTCATGCGCAGCACGTCCAGCGCCTCGTCGAGCTGCGCCTCGGTGAGGTCGCCCCGCTCGACGTACCCGGAATCCAGCACGACTTCGCGGATGGTACGGCGCTCGGCCAGCGACTTCTTGACGACCTTCGCGGCCTCTTCGTAGCCGATGTACTTGTTGAGCGGGGTGACAACGGACGGCGACGACTCGGCGTACTCGCGGGCCCGTTCGGCGTTCGCCGTGATCCCGTCGATCGCACGGTCGGCCAGCAGCCGGGACGCGTTGGCGAGCAGCCGCACGGACTCCAGCAGATTCTTGCCGATCACCGGGAGCATGACGTTCAGCTCGAAGTTGCCCGCTGCGCCGGCCACCGCGACCGTCGTGTCGTTGCCCGTGACCTGAGCGGCGACCATCAGCACGGCTTCCGGAATGACCGGATTGACCTTTCCGGGCATGATCGACGAGCCGGGCTGAAGGTCGGGAAGGCTGATCTCGGCCAATCCTGTGCGCGGCCCCGACGCCATCCAGCGCAGGTCGTTGCAGATCTTGGTCAGGGAGACCGCGATCGTACGGAGCTGGCCGGACGTCTCGACGAGACCGTCCCGCGCGCCCTGCGCCTCGAAGTGGTCGCGCGCCTCGGTGAGCGGCAGGCCGGTGGTGCGGGCGACCTCGGCGATGACGGCGGCCGAGAAGCCCGGTGGGGTGTTGATGCCGGTGCCCACGGCCGTACCGCCGAGGGGGAGTTCTGCCAGGCGGGGCAGGGAGGCACGCAGGCGCTCGACGCCGTACCTGACGGCCGCCGCGTAGCCGCCGAACTCCTGGCCCAGGGTGACGGGGGTGGCGTCCATCAGGTGCGTACGACCCGACTTGACGACGTCCGCGAACTCGCCGGACTTGCGCTCCAGGGCGGCGGCGAGGTGGTCGAGGGCCGGGATCAGGTCGCCGGTGACGGCGGCGGTCGCCGCGATGTGGATGGACGAAGGGAAGACGTCGTTGGACGACTGCGAGGCGTTGACGTGGTCGTTGGGGTGGACGGGGCTGCCGAGGCGCTCGGTGGCCAAAGTGGCGACGACCTCGTTCATGTTCATGTTGGAGGACGTGCCGGAGCCGGTCTGGAAGACGTCGACCGGGAAGTGCTCGTCCCAGCGCCCCCGCGCGACCTCGTCCGCCGCTTCCCGGACGGCCTGCGCGATCTCCTGGTCGAGTACGCCGAGTTCGGCGTTGACCTGGGCCGCGGCCGCCTTGATCCGGGCCAGGGCCTCGATGTGCGCGCGCTCCAGGCGCTGCCCGGAGACGGGGAAGTTCTCCACCGCACGCTGGGTCTGCGCCCGCCACTTGGCGTGGGCGGGCACGCGTACCTCACCCATCGAGTCGTGCTCGACGCGGTGGCTGTCGTCGGTCGTCATGGTCACGTACCTCCTCGTGCTCGTGAAAAGTTGAGCAGTTGTCTTGTTCTGCGTATTCCCAAGTCGCCTACTGGCCAGTAAATACCGGTGGTACCAACAACCCGGGGAGGCGCAATGCAGCGCACACGACTCAGACTCCGCTCCACAGTCGCGGCCGCCGCCGCACTGGCGGTGGCCGTCGCAGGCCTGACGGTCACCGGCCCCGCCGCGGCGGCCGATTCGCCGAGACCACCGGCGGCGAGGGGCACCGTATCCACCCCCCTGCCGGCCGAACTGGAAGCGGTCCGCGCGGCCGAGGCGGCCAAGCTCTATGGTGACCCTGCCGAACGGCCGATGGACCAGCGCAAGAGCGGGCTGATCTCGCTCGGCGACAGTGAGATCTCCGGTGAGGGAGTCGGCACCTACGAACCCGGCACGAACGGCCCCGACAACTGGTGCCACCGCTCGCCGGACTCCGCGATCCACCGCACCGGCATCGCCGCCGACGTCACGTACAACGTCTCGTGCTCGGGCGCGTACACCGGAAACATCCGGATCGGCGGCAGCAAGCAGTACGCCGACGAACTCGTGCAGAGCGACAACCTGGCGATCAAGGCCCGCAACACCCGGATCAAGATGGTCCTGCTGGTCGCCGGCGCCAACGACGACCTGCAGTTCGGCCCGGTCATGACGGACTGCGTCACCCGCTACATCCTCCTCCAGGGCCCGTGCGAGCCGAAGTACGCAGGCGGCTGGCAGGCGCGCGTCGACGCGCTGGTCCCCAAGGTCGAGCAGACCGTGCGGGACCTGCGCACCACGATGCGCGGCGCGGGGTACGCCGACGGCGACTACAAACTCGTCGTGATGGGCTACCCGAGCCCCATCGGCCCCGACTTCCGCGACAACCCGGGCTTCCCCGGCAAGCTGATCTGCGGCGGTCTCGGCTACGACGCCGACACCGTCTGGGGCCGCAACAGCGCAGTCCCGGCCTTCGAGCGCGGCATGCGCGCGGCGGCGGCGACCACCGGGGCCACCTACCTCGACAACTCCCGCCTCTTCCACGGCCACGAGGTCTGCATGGACGACAGCTGGGCCCGCGGTCTTTACGTCGACCTCACCAACCCCTTCCCGCCGGACGCCAACTCGGTACGGCAGTCCTTCCACCCCAACGCCAAGGGCCACGGCGCCTTCGCGTCCTGCCTCACCCAGCTGTACGACTCGGGGCGGCGCGAGGCCAGTTGCGCCGACCCGGCGAGCACGGGCAAGCCGGTGCTGGAGGCACTCGCCTGGGACGACGTGTTCGAGCCACTGCGCAACGAGGCCACCGGCAGCTGCGTCGACGTACCGGACTCGGTCACGCGTAACGGCACCAAAGCGGGCGGCTGGGACTGCAACGGCGGGCGCAACCAGGGCTGGTGGCACGACAGCGTGCGCAAGTCGCTGCACACCGAGCTGACGCAGGACCGCTGCCTGGACGTGCCGGGCGGGGACTACAGGGCGGGCGTGGGCCTGGTTCTGTGGAACTGCTCGGGCGCGGCGAACCAGCGGTTCGTGCGCGACGGCGCGACGATTCGCCCCGCGGCTGCGACGGGGCTCTGCGCGACCCTGGCCGCGCCGAAGGACCCGCTCCGTCTCCAGCCGTGTACGGACGCGCCGAACCAACGCTTCGCCTAGAAGCTGCTGCCCATGGGGCTCCGCCCCGGATCCCGGACGCCCTTCGGGCGTGTCCTCAATCGCCGGACGGGCTGGATTACCGCCCGTAGGGCTGGACGTGCCGCTTGCGGCAGTCTCCGGCCCCTCCGGCGCTTGAGGAGCGGGGTCCGGGGGTTGGAGCCCCGCACGCGCCGAGCCGCCCCGCTAAACCAGCCCCGGGCCCCGCACCGGGATCGACGTGAACGTCGGGGCCGGGGCCGGCTCGGTGAAGAAGTCGTTGCCCTTGTCGTCGACCACGATGAACGCCGGGAAGTCCTCCACCTCGATCCGCCAGACCGCCTCCATGCCCAGCTCCTCGTACTCGACGACCTCGACCTTCTTGATGCAGTCCTGCGCGAGCCGCGCCGCCGGCCCCCCGATCGACCCGAGGTAGAAACCGCCGTGCGCGCCGCACGCGTCGGTGACCTGCTTGCTGCGGTTGCCCTTGGCGAGCATGACCTTGGAACCGCCCGCCGCCTGGAACTGCTCGACGTAGGAGTCCATCCGCCCCGCCGTCGTCGGCCCGAAGGACCCGGACGCGTAACCCTCCGGGGTCTTGGCCGGGCCCGCGTAGTACACCGGGTGGTTCTTCAGGTACTGCGGCATGTCCTCGCCCGCGTCCAGCCGCTCCTTGATCTTCGCGTGCGCGATGTCGCGGGCGACGACGAGCGGGCCGGTGAGCGAGAGCCGGGTCTTGACCGGGTACTTGGTGAGCTCGGCGAGGACCTCGTCCATCGGCCGGTTCAGGTCGACGCGTACGACGTCACCGGCGTCGGCCGATTCGCCGAGGTGTTCGTCCGTCGTGTCCGGCAGGAACCGCGCCGGGTCCGTCTCCAGCTGCTCCAGGAAGACACCCTCGGCGGTGATCTTGGCGACCGCCTGCCGGTCCGCCGAGCAGGACACCGCGATCGCCACCGGCAGCGAGGCCCCGTGCCGAGGCAGCCGCACCACGCGCACGTCGTGGCAGAAGTACTTGCCGCCGAACTGCGCGCCGATGCCGATCTTCTGCGTCAGCTCGAAGACCTTCTCCTCCAGCTCCTTGTCGCGGAAGCCGTGGCCGGTGGGCGAGCCCTCGGCGGGCAGCTCGTCGAGGTAGTGCGCGGAGGCGTACTTCGCGGTCTTCAGCGCGAACTCGGCCGAGGTGCCGCCGACCACGATCGCCAGGTGGTACGGCGGGCACGCGGCCGTGCCGAGCGAGCGGATCTTCTCCTCCAGGAACTTCATCATGGAGGCCTCGTTGAGGACCGCCTTCGTCTCCTGGTAGAGGAAGGACTTGTTGGCCGAGCCGCCGCCCTTCGCCATGAAGAGGAACTTGTAGGCGCCGCCGTCGGTCGCGTACAGCTCGATCTGCGCGGGCAGGTTCGAGCCGGTGTTCTTCTCCTCCCACATGTTCAGCGGGGCCATCTGCGAGTAGCGCAGGTTGAGCTGGGTGTACGCGTCGAAGATGCCGTGCGACAGAGCTTCCTCGTCGCGGCCTTCCGTGAGGACGTTCTGGCCGCGCTTGCCCATGACGATCGCCGTGCCGGTGTCCTGGCACATCGGCAGCACGCCGGCCGCCGCGATGTTCGCGTTCTTCAGCAGGTCGAGGGCGACGAACTTGTCGTTGGACGACGCGTCGGGGTCGTCGATGATCCGGCGCAGCTGGGCGAGATGCGCGGGCCGCAGGTAATGCGAGATGTCGTGCATCGCCTCGGCGGCGAGGGTGCGCAGCGCCGCGGGGTCGACCTTGAGGAACGTACGGCCGTCCGCCTCGAAGGTGGCGACACCGTCGGCCGTCACCAGGCGGTACGGCGTGGTGTCCTCTCCCAGCGGGAGCAGATCGGAGTACGCAAATTCTGGCATTACGGCCATTCCTCACTCGGCAGACGGCGACTGGCCTCCATTGGCGCAGCGCGCCCACCAGCGTAAGACGCCGGGGGAGAGCCCGGTCTGTGAGGTAAGGCTCAGTTGCAGCCCGCAGCCCGCAGCCCGCAGCCCCTAGTCGCGATCTATCGCGTTTGGGTACGCTGGGGTGGTGGACCTCGAAAAGAAGCACTCAGCGGCCCCCGGCCGCGGTCACCCCCAGCAGCCGACCGCCCCCGCGGTGCCCGCCGAGCCCGCCATCCGTGCGTCCGACGCGGACCGTGACCGGATCGCGGACATCCTGCGCGAAGCCATGGCCGAGGGCCGGCTGACGGCCGAGGAGCACTCGGAGCGCATCGACTCGGTCTACCGCGCCAAGACCGTCGCCGAGCTGGAGCCGCTCGTCCAGGACCTGCCCGGGTCCGGCGGCGGCCCCAGGCGAGAGCCGGCCTCGGCGGCGTACGACCCGGACGCGGGCTCGGGGCCGGTCTCGGCTGAGAACCTGGTCGCCGTCTTCAGCAGCTCGACGCGCAAGGGCCGGTGGCGCATCGGCCGCCGGACGAACGCCTTCGCGCTCTTCGGCAGCGTCGAGATCGACCTCACCGAGGCGCTCTTCGGACAGCGGCTGACCGTGATCAACGCGACCTCGATCTTCGGCAATGTCGAGGTGCGCGTCCCCGAGAACATCACGCTGCGCGGCAGCGGCACCGGGATCTTCGGGAACTTCGAGGTGAACACCCTGGAGGCGAGCGACCCCGAGGCCCCGGTCGTGGTGGTCAACGGTTACTCGGTCTTCGGCAACATCGAGGCCAAGCCCAAGCGCGGCAAGCGGATCGCGGACCTCCAGGACCGCATGCGCAAACACCTCGGGCACTGAACCGGGCGCCGAGGCGTGCGTCGGTCATACGTGACTCGTACGTCAGTCGTAGGGCGGGCGCACGACCGGCGCACGGATGCGCATGGGAACTCTGTGCATAGGCCTACGCACAGCGGGTAGGGACTGCTGCATCGCTGCTCGCTCCCGAAGCCGTCGTCAGGAGTAGACCGTGCTGCCTTCGCCGCATCAGTCCCTGCAGGTCGCCGCCGTCCCGCCACAGCGTGCGCCGGCGCGGGAGCAGGCCGGCCCCTGGCACACGGAGGCGGTGTGCCGCCGGGACGAAGCCGGCCTGTTCTTCGCCCCGTCGAAGGAGCCGACGGCCGCGCGGCTGGCGCGGGAGGAATCGGCGAAGCGGGTCTGCGCACGATGCCCCGTGATGGTCGAGTGCCGGGAGCACGCGCTGCTCCAGCCCGAGCCGTACGGCGTCTGGGGCGGCCTGACGGCGGCCGAGCGCCGGGTGGTGCTGGCCCGGCGCAGGCGCCGTGAGATGGAGCTGGGCCAGGCCGCGCAGACGGACCAGATCGCCGCAGCCGGCTGACCCCGCCGTACGGGGCCGAGAACGAGTACGAGGCGGCACCCCACGAGCGTGGGGCGCCGCCTCGTACTCGTTGCCGCTGCTACTTCGCGCGGTCGAAGTCGATGGCGCTGTACGCGCGCAGCTTCGAGAGGCGGTGCGTCGAGTCGATCTGGCGGATCGTGCCCGACTTGGAGCGCATCACCAGGGACTGTGTGGTGGCGGTCTCGGCGCGGTAGCGGACACCGCGCAGCAGTTCGCCGTCCGTGATTCCGGTGGCGACGAAGAACACGTTGTCGCCGCTGACCAGGTCGTTCGTGTGCAGTACGCGGTCGAGGTCGTGGCCCGCGTCGAGCGCGCGCTGACGCTCGGCGTCGTCCTTGGGCCACAGTTTGCCCTGGATCGTGCCGCCCAGGCACTTTATGGCGCAGGCCGAGATGATGCCCTCAGGCGTACCGCCGATGCCCATGAGCAGGTCGACGCCGGTGCCTTCGCGCACCGCCATGACCGAACCCGCGACGTCGCCGTCGGAGATGAACTTGATGCGGGCGCCCGTCTCGCGGATCTCCTTGACGATGCCCTCGTGCCGGGGGCGGTCGAGGATGACCACGGTGACGTCGTCGGGGGTCGAGTTCTTCGCCTTGGCGACCCGGCGGATGTTGACCGAGACGGGGGCGTTGATGTCGACGAAGTCGGCGGCCTCGGGGCCGGTGACGAGCTTGTCCATGTAGAAGACCGCGGACGGGTCGAACATGGTGCCGCGGTCGGCGGCGGCGAGCACGGCGATGGCGTTCGGCATGCCCTTGGCGTTGAGCGTGGTGCCGTCGATCGGGTCGACGGCGATGTCGACCTCGGCCCCGGTGCCGTCGCCGACGTGCTCCCCGTTGAAGAGCATCGGGGCTTCGTCCTTCTCGCCTTCACCGATGACGACGATGCCGTTCATCGACACGGTCGAGACGAGTGTCCGCATGGCCTTCACCGCTGCGCCGTCCGCGCCGATCTTGTCACCGCGGCCGACCCACCGCCCGGCGGCCATGGCGGCGGCCTCGGTGACCCGCACGAGCTCCAGGGCCAGGTTGCGGTCGGGGGCCTCGGGAGAGACCTCGAGCTGAGACGGAAGATGGTGCTCGGTCATCGGAGCGCACCTTTCTGTACGGCGACGGCCGGAGTAAAGAGGGTGCTGCCGACTCTATCCGTACGTCGACAAAATGAGCAGAGCGGGTCACGTATGAGCGGCATATCGGATGAGTCGCCCCTCGTGCGGGTCGCGCTGCGACATGGGGGACGATGGGGGGGTGGCAGGTATGAAAGGCAAGCAGACGGTCCGGGACATGGTGCTGTCGATGGCGTTGATCGGCGCCGTCGCCGGGAGTGTCTATCTGTTCATCCCGCACGACGAGAACGCCGACCCGGTCAAGGCGGTCGACTACCGCGTCGAGCTCATCACCGCGCGACGGGCCGCCCCGTACCCGGTGATGGCGCCGGAGGGCCTCCCCAAGACGTGGAAGGCGACCTCGGTCTCGTACGAGCGCACCGGCGGCGACGCCTGGCACCTGGGCTTCCTCGACCCCGAGCGGGAGTACGTCGCGGTCGAGCAGTCGACCCGGCCGGCCGAGAAGTTCATCCACGCGGTCAGCCAGCAGGCGACGAAGACCGACACGACGCAGCAGGTCGGAGCGCAGACCTGGCAGCGCTGGAAGGGCCCGAAGTACGACGCCCTGGTGCTCCGGGACGAGGGCACGACGACGGTGATCACGGGGACGGGGTCGCAGGAGCGGCTGACGGAGATGGCCGAGGCGCTGGAGGCCGAGGCCAAGAAGTCCTGAACGTGATCGGGAACGTGTGGAAGGCGCCGCACCCGTCGGGGGCGGCGCCTTCCACACGTTCGGCTGCCGGGCCGTGGTGACGGCTCAGACCGTGGTGATGACCTCGTCGTAGGCGAGGCGCGGCGAGCGGGCGAACCAGGCGTCGTCGCCCGGCTTGCCGATGTTGACGACCATCAGCGGCGTGTGGTCGCCGTCCAGGAACTCCTTCTGGACACCGGCGAAGTCGAAGCCCGTCATCGGGCCGGCGGCCAGGCCGGCGGCGCGCACGCCGACGATGAAATAGGCGGCCTGGAGTGCGGCGTTGACACCGGCGGACACCTCGCGGACGGGGCGCTCCGAGAAGAAGACGTTCTTGGCCTGCGGGAAGTGCGGGAGGAGGGCCGGCAGCTCCTCGTGGAACTCGTTGTCGGCGGCGAGGATCGCGACCAGCGGGGCGGTGGCGGTCTTCGGGCGGTTGCCCTCGGCCATGTGCCCGACCAGCCGCTCGCGGGCCTCGGGGGAGCGGACGAGGACGACGCGCAGCGGCGACTGGTTGAACGCGGTCGGGCCGAACTTGACCAGGTCGTAGATCGCCTGGACCTGCTCGTCCGTCACCGGCTCGTCGGTGAAGGTGTTCGCGGTGCGGGCCTCGCGGAAGAGGAGGTCCTGGGCGGCGGGGTCAAGTACGAGAGACATGCGGGCTTACCTTCCGGACGTGCGGGGGGATTCAAGCGATGACCCCACCGTAAGGGAAGTTATGTGAATCTTCAACTAAATCCGGCGCGTGGTGATCCGCTGCACAGCGACTGCTGCCGATCGATCCCGGTGAACCCGTCAGCTCTCGTCCGCCAGCGACGCGTCCAGCCGCGCCCTGGCCCCCTCCAGCCAGCGCCGGCAGACCTTCGCCAGCTCCTCGCCGCGCTCCCAGAGCGCGAGCGACTCCTCCAACGTCGTACCGCCCGCCTCCAGGCGCCGTACGACATCGATCAGCTCGTCCCGGGCCTGCTCGTATCCGAGCGTCACCGCGGTTTCGTCCGTCTCGGCCATGCGATCCACCCTATGTGTGCGTACGAAAGGTGCGCGTACGGAAAGTGTGCGTACGAACGGCGTGCGTACGATCGGTGCGCGTCCCTACGGTCACTCGGCGACCCGGACCGCGAACTCGCCCGCCGCGACCCGCGCCCGCAGCGCGTCCCCGGGCGCGACCTCGCCGGGGGAGCGGACCACGGCTCCGTCGCCCCGCTGGAGCACCGCGTATCCGCGCTCCAGCGTGGCCGCCGGGGACAGGGCCACCACCCGCGCCCGGGTGTGCGACAGCTCCGAATCCGCGCGGTCCAGCAGGTGGCCCAGGGTGCGGCGGCTGCGGGCCACCAGCGCGTCGACCTCCGCCTCCCGGTCCTCCACCATCCGCTGCGGCCGCTCCATCACGGGTCTGGCCAGCGCATGCGCCAGCCCGCGCTCCTCGCGGTCCAGCAGACCCTGCACGGTCCGCAGCGCACGGTCGCGCAGCAGCTGGACCCGGTCCAGCTCCTCGCCGACGTCCGGCACCACCTTCTTCGCCGCGTCCGTCGGCGTCGACGCCCGCAGGTCGGCCACCAGGTCCAGCAGCGGCGAGTCCGGCTCGTGCCCGATCGCCGACACCACCGGCGTACGACACCCGAACACCGTCCTGACCAGCTGCTCGTCCGAGAACGGCAGCAGATCCTCGACGCTGCCGCCGCCCCGCGCCACGATGATCACGTCCACGTCCGGCAGCTCGTCGAGCTCCTTGACTGCCTGGACGACCTGCGCCACCGCGTTCACCCCCTGCACCGCGACGTTGCGGACCTCGAAGCGCACCGCCGGCCAGCGCCGCCTGGCGTTCTCCAGGACGTCCCGCTCGGCCGCCGACGCGCGGCCCGTGACCAGGCCGATGCGCTGCGGCAGAAACGGCAGAGGCCGCTTGCGGTCGAGCGCGAACAGCCCCTCGCCCGCCAGCGTCCTCTTCAGCTGCTCCAGCCTCGCGAGCAGCTCGCCGATACCCACCGGCCTCATCTCCGTCGCGCGCAGCGACAGCTGCCCGCGCGGCGCGTACCACTCGGGCTTCGCGCGCACCACGACCCGGGCGCCCTCCGCCACCACGTCCGCGATCGGGTCGAAGACCTGGCGGAAGCACGTCACGCCCACCGAGATGTCGTGCGAAGGGTCGCGCAGCGTCAGGAACACGACCCCGGCGCCGGGTCTGCGCGACAGCTGCGTGATCTGCCCCTCGACCCACACCGCCCCGAGCCGGTCGATCCACCCGCCGATGAGGCGCGAGACCTCACCGACCGGCAGTGGAGCTTCCGCAGACGTATTCAAAGCCATGTGCGAAGGCTAGGGCCTGGCACTGACATCACGGCCCGCCTCGGCGCCGGCGTTGCGCAGTCAGTACCGCCAGGCCCACCGCCAGCCACACCGCGCCCACGACCTGAGCCGTCCCGGACGCCTCGGCGATCACCGCGATCACCACGACCGCGCCCAGCACCGGCATCAGCACATGCCGCCACCACACCGGCGGCCCTTCCTTGTGCAGTACGGCGAACCAGCTCACCACGGACGCGTGCAGCAGCACGAACGCCGTCAGCGCCCCGACGTTCACGACCGACACCAGGAGGTCCAGGCCGTCGTCGCGCCGCGAGGCCCAGACCGCCGCCACCAGCGTCACCACGGCCGCCACGCCCAGCGCGGTCCGCGGTACGCCCGACGAGGCGTCGACCCGCGCCAGCAGGCGCGGCAGCCGCCGCTCCCGCGCCATCGCGTACAGCAGCCGCCCCGCCGCCGCCTGCCCGGCCAGCGCCGCGAACGCCGCCCCGATGGCTTTGCTCACCGCCACCAGGTCGTGCAGCCACGTCCCGACACCGGCATCCACCGCGTCGTAGAAGGCCGTCCCCTGCTTGCCCGGATCGGCGGCCAGCTCCGCCGCCGGGACGGGCTGCAGCAGCGCTGCCAGATACGTCTGAGCCACGAACAGCAACCCGGCGAGCGCCAGGCAGAACAGCACGGCCCGCGCCACCTTCGCCGAGCCCCCCGTCACCTCCTCCGCGAACGAGGCGATCGCGTCGAACCCGAGGTACGACAGCACCGCCACCGACACCGCACCCAGGACCGCCGAAAACGAGAACGCGCCCAGCGAGCCGTCACCGCTCAGCGGCGACAGCCGGCCCCGCGCGGGCCCGTCCTGCGCCAGCACCACGACCGCTGCCACCACGAACACCAGCAGCACCACGATCTCCACGGCCAGCACGGCGAAGCCCACGCGCGCGGCCGCCCGTACACCCCACATGTTCAGGCCCGTCGTCAACGCGACCGCGATCGCCGTCCACACCCACTGCGAAACGGACGGCACGAGCGCGTGCATCGCGATGCCGGAGAACAGATAGGCGACCGCCGGGATCAGTACGTAGTCCAGCATCGCCATCCACCCGGCGATGAACCCGGGCCCCTCGCCGAGCGCCTTGCGGGCGTACGCGAAGACCGAACCCGCCTGGGGGACCACCCGCACCATCTGGGCGTAACTGAACGCGGTGAACGCCATCGCCCCCGTCGCGACCACGTAGACGAGGGCCACCGCGCCGTGCGACTTGGCGTCGAGCGTGCCGAAGACGCCCACGGGGGCCATGGGGGCGATGAAGAGCAGGCCGTACACGACAAGATCGCGGAACCCGAGACTTCGCCGCAGGCCCACCGTGGTGTCGTCGGTGTCGTCGCTGGGTGCGGTCATCGCGCCTCCGTACGCAGTACTCCTCGGCCAGGCGTCCAGTCTTGACCACGGCCGTGTTCCGCGAGGCGCGGGGCACGGCCCTTACGATGGTGAACATGACTGCTACTGCCGCCCGTCGTGTCCTGCTCGCCGCACCCCGTGGCTACTGCGCGGGTGTGGACCGTGCCGTGATCGCCGTGGAGAAGGCCCTGGAGCAGTACGGCGCGCCGATCTACGTCCGCCACGAGATCGTCCACAACAAATACGTCGTACAGACCCTGGAGAAGAAGGGCGCGATCTTCGTCGACGTCACGGCGGAGGTCCCCGAAGGATCGATCGTCATGTTCTCGGCGCACGGCGTGGCCCCGACCGTCCACGCGGAGGCCGCCGAGCGCAAGCTCGCGACGATCGACGCGACCTGCCCGCTGGTCACCAAGGTCCACAAGGAAGCGGTCCGGTTCGCCAAGGAGGACTACGACATCCTCCTGATCGGCCACGAGGGCCACGAGGAAGTCATCGGCACCAGCGGCGAGGCCCCCGACCACATCACCCTGGTCGACGGTCCCGAGGACGTCGCGAACGTCTCGGTGCGCGACGAGTCGAAGGTCGTCTGGCTCTCCCAGACCACGCTGTCGGTCGACGAGACCATGGAGACCGTGGACGCCCTCAAGGAGAAGTTCCCAAACCTCCTTTCCCCGCCCAGCGACGACATCTGCTACGCCACGCAGAACCGCCAGATCGCGGTGAAGAAGCTGGCCGAGGACGCCGAACTCGTCATCGTCGTCGGCTCGAAGAACTCCTCCAACTCGATTCGCATGGTCGAGGTCGCCCTGGACGCGGGCGCCCCCGCGGCGCACCTGGTGGACTTCGCTGACGAGATCGACGAGAGCTGGCTGACGGGCGTCACCACGGTCGGTCTCACCTCCGGCGCCTCGGTGCCGGACGTGCTGGTGGACGGCGTACTGGAGTGGCTGGCCGAGCGGGGTTACGGCGACGTCGAGACGGTCAAGACCGCCGACGAGTCGATCATCTTCTCGCTGCCCAAGGAGCTGCGGCGAGACCTGCGCGCGGAGGCGGCGGAGCTCGCCGGAGAGTGACTTTCTGGGGTCACTGTCAGCGCCACCCCGTAACGTTGTGTCCATGAACGTCTTCGGAGTGGACATCGGCGGATCCGGCATCAAAGGCGCACCCGTGGACCTGGAGCGCGGCGCCCTGGCCGAACCGCGGCACAAGGTGCTGACCCCGCACCCGGCGACGCCGGACGACATCGCCGGGGTCGTCCAGGAGGTCGTCCAGCACTTCGGCTGGAGCGGCAGGGTCGGTATCACCTTCCCGGGCGTGGTCACGGACGGCGTCACCCGCACCGCGGCCAACGTCGACAAGGCCTGGATCGACACCGACGCCCGCGCCCTGCTCGGCGACCGTCTGGGCCTGCCGGTCACGGTGCTCAATGACGCCGACGCGGCGGGCATCGCCGAGATGACCTTCGGCGCGGGCGCCGGCCGCAAGGGCACGGTCTTCCTGCTCACCTTCGGTACGGGCATCGGCAGCGCGCTCTTCCTCGACGGCCAGCTCGTGCCCAACACCGAACTCGGCCACCTGGAGCTGCACGGTCACGACGCGGAGAAGCACGCCTCGACGAAGGCCAAGGACGACGGCGACCTGTCATGGGAACACTGGGCGCACCGCGTGCAGAAGTACCTGGCGCACGTCGAGATGCTGTTCTCGCCTGAGCTGTTCATCATCGGAGGCGGGGTCAGCCGCAAGGCGGACAAGTTCATCCCGCTGCTCCAGGGCATCCGGGCCGAGGTCGTCCCGGCGCAGCTGCAGAACAACGCGGGGATCGTGGGCGCGGCCATGGCGGCGGCGGCCGGCTCCTAGCTTGAGATTTTACCTCGCCGCTCGAACACGACCGCAAGTCGGCTTCACGGAACCAGCATGTGCACCGTTTGTCCCGACTTGCTTAGATTTCCGACTGTGCTGCGGGGCCTGCTCGTGCGGCAGGAAGGGCTGGCCGGAGCTGTTCGAATCCGGAGGTTAAATCTCAAACTAGGGGGTGTCTGACGATTCCCCGCGGCGTCGCGGCGTCCGGCACGCACGCTCGCAGCGTTGCCGAAAAGCCCTGGTAGCTCCGCTACGAGGACTGTCCGGCGCCTTGCGATCGCACGCACCGGACGCCGCTCCTTGACCCACGGGGAATTGTCAGACACCCCCTCGTGCCGTGAGGGGCACTAGCTACGGGCTGTCCGCGTCGGGGCCGCGTCAGGGCTGTGTCGGGGGCTGTGTCCGGACCATGAGGGCCGCTGATCAGCGCGCTTTGGCCCTCGCACCGCCCCTGCTGGCCGTGTGCTGCTGGGCGGTGTGCTGCTCGGCCGTGTGCTGCCGAGCGGTGTGCTGCCGGGCCGTGTGCCGGGCGGCGGCCTGTGCCGGGCGCCGGGTCATCAGACGCACCTTGCGTACGGTCGTGATGAGGCCGGCTACGAGCGTCCCGCCGTACAGCCAGCCCGCGTGCACGGCGAGACCGGTCACGAGCGCCATGACGCGGCTGCCGAACCCGTTCGCGCCCCCGGCGATCGGCACCAGCCCGGCCGCGAACGCGATCGGCACGGCGATCGGGGCGGTCACCAGGTCCGCAGGCCGCACCCACAGTGCGGTCACGGCGCTGACCGGCAGGAACAGCAGCCCGTACACCAGTGGTGAGCCGTCGAGGAGGAGCTGGTCCAGGCACCCGAGTACCAGCATCACGGCCGAGGCGAACAGCCCGCTGCCGAGCCCGGTCAGGCGCGGATTGGGCAGCCGCCGTAGCGCCAGGACGACGGGGGGTACGGACCGTGCCGGCTCCGCCGCCACGCGTTGGGCGGTCGCCGCCTCGGTGCGCGTGTCGGTGCGGGCGCCCGGCGGGAGCAGGGGGGTCCGCAGGAGGGGGGTCTGCGACCGTTGCTGGTGACGAGGGGGACGTGTCCTGTGTTGCTCCACCCGGACAACGTAGGTCGCAAGGAGGGACGAATCGGGCGCAGGACACGCGTTTTGGTCGACCTTGGCCTGGCGTTCGATGCGCCGCCCGTACCCCGCCCTCTGTCCCTCCCGTCGTCGGCGCCCTCGGCCGCGCCCGTAAACTGGGCGATCGGTCCACTCCCGGGCCAGTCCTCACTCCAGGAAGTCGCCAACGTGTCGCTCACGATCGGAATCGTCGGCCTGCCGAATGTCGGCAAGTCGACCCTGTTCAACGCCCTGACCAAGAACGACGTGCTGGCGGCCAACTACCCGTTCGCCACCATCGAGCCGAACGTCGGCGTCGTCGGCGTACCCGACCCGCGCCTGGCCACCCTGGCGGGGATCTTCAGCTCCCAGAAGATCCTCCCCGCGACCGTCGACTTCGTCGACATCGCCGGCATCGTCCGCGGCGCGTCCGAGGGCGAGGGTCTGGGCAACAAGTTCCTGGCGAACATCCGCGAGTCCGACGCGATCTGCCAGGTCATCCGTGCCTTCAAGGATGAGAACGTGGTCCACGTCGACGGCAAGGTCTCGCCCAAGGACGACATCGAGACGATCAACACCGAGCTGATCCTCGCGGACCTGCAGTCCGTCGAGAAGGCCGTCCCGCGCCTGACGAAGGAGTCCCGCCTCCAGAAGGAGAAGGTCGCGGTCCTGGCCGCGGTCGAAGAGGCGCAGAAGATCCTTGAGGCGGGGACCACCCTCTTCGCGGCCGGCATCACCGCCGCCACCGAAAAGGGCCGCCTGCTCCACGAGCTGCACCTGCTCACCACCAAGCCCTTCCTGTACGTCTTCAACGTCGACGAGGACGAGCTGGTCGACGAGGACTTCAAGAACGAACAGCGCGCACTCGTCGCCCCCGCCGAGGCGATCTTCCTCAACGCGAAGATCGAGTCCGAGCTGATCGAGCTCGACGACGACGAGGCCCTGGAACTCCTCCAGTCGATGGGTCAGGAAGAACCCGGCCTCGCCACCCTCGGCCGCGTCGGCTTCGCCACCCTCGGCCTCCAGACGTACCTGACGGCAGGCCCCAAGGAAACCCGCGCCTGGACCATCAAGAAGGGCGCGACGGCCCCCGAGGCGGCCGGTGTGATCCACACCGACTTCCAGAAGGGCTTCATCAAGGCCGAGGTCATCTCCTTCGCCGACCTCGTCGAAACCGGCTCGGTCACCGAGGCCCGCGCCAAGGGCAAGGCCCGCATGGAGGGCAAGGACTACGTCATGCAGGACGGCGACGTGGTGGAGTTCCGCTTCAACGTGTAGTGGGTGACTTACCACCACGTCGCTGATCTGGCAAACATGCAGGTCAGAAGGGGTCCGACTCTCCGGGGTCGGGCCCCTAGCTTTTTCCCGTGCTGGGATGGTGCTGGGAGATCTGACCCCTCGTCACCTCTCATCACCCCTGCTCACCCCTACCGTGCTGGGATCGTGCTGGGATGCCGGTGAGGCTCCCGTGCTGGTTCGTGGGCCGCAGCTTCGCAAGAGGGGGGATCGGGTACCGACGAGTGACCTGCGCTCACAACTTCTTCACGGCTCCGAAGGCCCTCGCGGAAACAAATCCGCACCTGCCCGACGTTCTTGATCTCCGAATCGAGGAGGGGAAGGTGTCGGGCCTGAAGCTGTTCCGCACGACGAAAAGCGGCGTGACCGAGGTCACGCCGCGTCTTGCTGAGGTCGAGGCGGATGTGCAGGGCCTCGTCGAGGCGCACATGGAGACGCTGCTGGGCGTCCGTTTCCTGGCGAGCGAGTACGGCACGGGGCCGGTCCACGGGGGCCGGATCGACTCGCTTGGCCTGGACGAGAACGGGTCGCCGGTCATCGTGGAGTACAAGCGGGGCGTCGACGCGGGCGCCATCAACCAGGGGTTGTTCTATCTCTCGTGGCTGATGGACCACCGGGCGGAGTTCGAGCACCTGGTCCGCGACCGGCTCGGGGCTACGGCCGCGTCCCAGGTGCTGTGGAGCGGACCGCGTCTGATCTGTATCGCCGGCGACTTCACGCGCTACGACGTTCACGCCGTACGCGAGCACCGGAGGTCGATCGACCTGGTCCGCTACCGACTCTTCGGCAGCGACCTGTTTGGCCTTGAGACCGTGGCGTCCGTGAGTGGCGGGGCGCAGGCACCCCGCCGTGCGCGTCGGCAGGCGGTCGCACTAGCCTCAATACCAGTGACTTAAGGTTTGTCGCTGGTAGGGTGCCTGTTCAGGAGGTGCCGGGATGCCACGCCCTGGGCAGGTTAAGTCTGAGACGGATGAGCGGTTGTCGGACCGGATCGCGATCGGGTTGCTGACGCGGTCGTTTCCGCCGGAGCTGGTGGATCGGATCGTGGAGGAGAGCGGGCGGTCCGGGCAGCGTCAGCGGCTGCTGCCGCCGCGGGTGGTGGTGTACTTCGTGCTGGCGATGTGTCTGTTCTCCGGGCAGGGGTACGAAGAGGTGGCCCGGATGCTCACGGAGGGGCTGGCATGGGCGCGGCGCTGGTCGGGTTCGTGGCAGGTGCCCACCACCGCCGCGATCTCCCGGGCGCGGGTCAAGCTTGGACCGGAACCGCTCAAGGCGCTGTTCGAGCAGTCTGCCGGGCCTGTCGCCACGCGGGCTACACCTGGTGCCTGGTACGGGAGTTGGCGTCTGATGGCGGTCGACGGGACCACGTTCGATGTGCCGGACAGTGCGGAGAACGACGCGCGGTTCGGCCGCCCGAAGACCCACCGGGGGGAGCGGTCCGCGTTCCCGCAGGTGCGGGTGGTGGCCCTGGCCGAGTGCGGCACCCACGCGATCACTCACGCAGCCCTTGGACCGTTCACAACGGCCGAGTCGGTCCTGGCAGCGGAACTGTTCGAGGCCCTCGGGGTGGGTGACCTGCTGATGGCCGACCGGGGCTTCGCCGGCCTGGTGCAGTGGCGTGCGGCATCGGCCGGCGGTGCGGATCTGCTGTGGCGCATCAAGTCCAACGCGGTGCTGCCCGTGCGCCAGGAGCTGCCCGACGGGTCCTATCTGTCCGACATCGCCGCTGCGGGCGACCGCAAGCGCGCCGACGCGACCATCGTGCGTGTCATCGAGTACACCCTGGACGACCCGGGCCGCCCGCAGCGCGACGCCCCGTACCGGCTGATCACCACCATCCTCGACCATGAAGCGGCGCCTGCAACGGAGTTGGCGGCCCTTTACAACGAGCGTTGGGAGATCGAGACCACGCTGGATGAACTCAAGACACACCAGCGCGGCCCCGCCCAGGTCCTGCGTTCCCGTTCGCCCGACGGCGTTGAGCAGGAGGTCTGGGGCCACCTGCTCGTCCACCACGCGATCCGCCAGCTCATGCACACCGCCGCCGAAGGCATCGACACGGATACCGACCGGCTCTCCTTCACCCGCACTCTCCGCCTCGCCCCACGCCAAGTCACCGCGCAGGCGGCCTTTTCCCCCTGAGCGCATGGCCGCAGCACTCACGGACGGACTCCACGAGATAGCCCGCCACCTGCTACCCAAGCGCCGCCGACGGTCCCATCCCCGCGTCGTCAAACGCAAAATGTCCAACTTCGGCGTCAAACGCGCCAAGCACCAGCTCTGGCCCCAGCCCACCCTCGATCCAACCGACGCAGTAGCCATCGCCCCGCACTACAAGACCGCCCCGATCAACCCACCGCTCCAAGTCCCACCCGTCCGGGACTCTTAAGTCACTGGTATTGGGGCTAGCACGCCGCTGGGCGGCGGCCATGCCGCGGGCGCCGGTGACGGAACCCGCGTCGGCTGGCTGGTCCGGCCTCACTTCCGCCAGAACAGGTGGTGCGTCACGCCGCTCGGGCTGGGCACGACGTCCTGGTGGAACCGGTCGAGCAGCTCATCGGAGGACTCCCACAGCCGGGCCCCGGAGCCGAGCTTCGTCGGCACGACCACCACATGCAGGGTGTCGACGAGGTCGGCATCGAGGAACTGCCGGATGATCGTGGCCCCACCGCCAAGCCGGACGTCCTGGCCCTGCGCCGCCTCCTTCGCCTGGGCGAGCACCGCGGCCGGGTCGCCGTCGACGAAGTGGAACGTGGTGTCGGAGAGCGTGAACGACGGGCGCTTGTGGTGCGTCATGACGAACACCGGCGTGTGGAACGGGGGCTCGTCACCCCACCACCCCTGCCACTCGTGGTCCTGCCAGGGCCCGCGCTGCGGCCCGAACTTGTTGCGGCCCATGATCTCGGCGCCGATGTTGCGGGCGTAGTCCCGGGTGATGTAGTCGTCGAGACCTCGGCTGCCACCGGGTTCGGAGCGGTTGATGGGTGGGTGGTCGGTGGCAATGGCCCAGGCGAACATGTTCCCCGGATCGGCATGGCCGAACGGCTTCTCGAGGCTCTGGCCCTCGCCGGCGCCGAACCCGTCGCTCGAGACGGTGAAGTTCTGGACCCGCAGCAACTGGCTCATGCCGCTCCTCCTGCTTCGCGCTTTCTGATCACTTGACGAACGGTAGACCGGCAGGGCCGGGAAAACTCATCGCCGCATCGTGCAGTTCTCATCGAGCTCCCGCAGCCGCGCGCCGGGCGACGACTCCCCGGTGGTCGTCCCCCGGCGCGGCCGCGTACGGCTCACCGGGCGAGCGTCCAGCGGGAGCGGAGGGTCTTCCGGCCCTTGCTTTCGCCGCGGGCGGCCGCGGCCTGGCGGGCCAGCTCCGGGTTGGCCACCAGCACCTCGATCACCTGGCCGTGTGTCAGCTCCGCCCGGGGATCGGGCGGGCAAAGGGCATCGACGATCCCCGCAACATCCAGCCGGCGCAGAAACTCGGCAGCGACGGGCAGAGCGCCCAAACGCTTGGTCACCACGGACTCGATCACGCACTCCATACGGGGGCGTTCCGTCCGTGGCCGCGGGGACCGGGAAGTCATCGACACACCCGGACCAACGTTGACAGGCCCGTGCCGGACACTGCCCGGCCCCGCTCTCCAGCCGAATCAGCGACCCGCGAAATACGGGACTAGCGGCAGCCGACGTGCAGGGTGCGTCGATGGTCGAGCTGGCGAACGCGGTGGACGAGGCGCTGCTCGGTCTCGGGGGCGGCGTGAACCGCGTTGAGCGCAAGCAGTACCGGGCGTATCAGCGGCTGCGGAACTTCGCCTGCCTCTGCCCGCCGCAGAAGACCAAACTGCTGGTCTACCTGAAGGTCGACCCGAAGCACGTCGATCTCGTTCCCGGGTTCACTCGGGACGTGTCCGGGCTCGGCCACCACGGGACGGGCGACTTGGAGGTGCAGCTCCGCAAGTCGAGGGACGTGGAGCGTGCGCAGGATCTGTTCCGCGCGAGCTACGCAGCAGCGTGATCGCTCGCCGGTACCTTGTGGCGAGTGAGGTTCGCGCCTGGGCGGCGGCGCGCTCGGTGTCGGTCAGGGGCGCCGGGTCCGGGGCGCATGGCCGCGCCGTGGACCTTCTCGAAGGTGACCAGGGCCTGGGCGGGCGAGTCGAAGGTATCGGCGACCTGTCGCAGGTAGTCCTCGCCGTGGAGGTAGACGCTCTTGCCTCCGTTGAGGTACGTGCCGACCGCGACGGTGGTGTGGCCGTCCTCGGCATGGGCGTGGATCAGGAGGTGGCCGTGGCGGATGTCGTCATGGATCTTCTGGGCCTCGTTGGAGACCTCACGGATCTCGCTGCGGGTGCACCAGGGCATCGGATAGTTGGCCCAGGTCCATTCTTCGTCTATCGCCTCGCGCAGCCCGGAGGTGATCTCGGTAGTGATCCCCTCGGCGTTCAGGGCGTCGACGGCCTGCTGCGCCCAGTAGGGCTCCTCGCTGTCGATGCGGACCAGCACGAGGGTGTTCTCCGCCACCACTTCCCAGCCGTCGGCCTCCAGAGCCAGGTGCGCGATGTGGGCCTGGGGGCCGGTCAGGGCGGCGGTCACGGCACTGGAGTGGGTGGGGTGCGTGTCGAGGCGGACGTGCGCGTGGATGGAGAGTGTCGTCACGAAGGGTGGCTCTCTTCTGCCGTTCGCCGGGCCGTGAGGGGCCGACGAACGGCGGGTGCGGGTCAGCGGGAGGTGCGCGCGGCGGGCGGAGCTGTGGTTCGCGGCGGTCCGGCCCGGGGTACGGCCGTGGCTCTCGCGGACTTGGGGCGACCGGGCCGGAGGGCTGGCGCAGGTGAGGAGGAGGTGGCGTGCTGCCACCGAGTGCGGGCGGCCGACAGGTCGGCGAGCGCGCGGCGGCTGCCGACGACGACGAGCTGGTAGGGCGTGGTGGCCGGGTCCTGGGCGAACGCCTCGATGCCCTGGCCGGTGTGGTGAGCGGTGGCGAGGACGGAGCGCTGCAGGACGCGCTCGCCCCAGTGCTCCGGGGAGCCGACCGGTCCGGCGAGCATTTCCAGCAGCTCTCGCGGGTCGGTCCCTCTGCCCAGGAGGCCGCGGTGCTGGGCTTCCCAGAGGACGGTTACGGGGTCGACGGGCGTGCCGCGGCGGATCAGGGTGTTCAGCACTGCCACAGCCCGGCGTGCAGCGGGTGCGTGAAGTCGCCGGGGGCCAGCCACCGCATCTGCTCGATACCGCTGGAGTACGCCGTCGCGGTCGCGAGCAGCAGCCGCTCCTCGTCGACCGCTTCCTCGTCGTGGGTCGTGAGCGGTGGAGGAACACAGGTGCGGGGCAGGGAGCCGGCGTGCGGAGGGAACCGGGCGGCGATGTCGTCCACCACGGTGGCGAGGGCGTCGGCCTCATCGAGGGCGGTGGCGACGCGCTGCGGGAGCGAGGTGTCCCGAGCGGTGTGCATGAGGCGTTGGGCGGCGGCGAACAGACGGCGCCGGGCGTGCTCAGCCCCGACCATCCCTGCGTACGCGGGCGCGTGCCGGGTCCAGGGGCAGACCTGGATCAAGGCGTGCAGGTAGGGCGCGGACAGGACGCGCGCCTCCTTGCGGGCGGCGGTGAGCACGGCGTCGAGCCACTTCGTGTTCTTGGCGTGCTCGGCCGGGTCGGGGGCTGGCAGGGACCGGATCGCGGCGAACAGGGCGGCGTGTGCGGCGGTGGAGAACGCGTCGGGGCCGATCCCGGTCACGTCGTGAAGGCGCTGTGGTTCGAGCAGGAGAGCGCCGAGGAGGGCCTGCTCGACGTGGAACACCGGGTGCGGCGGCGGGATCGCGTCGAGGTCGTCCTCGTCGGGTTCGGGGGTGTGCGGCATCAAGCGGCCAGAGTGAAGTCGTCGGGATTGAGGGGAATGTTCACGTGCGGGGCGAGGAGATGGGCCGCGAGCAACGGGGGTACGGCATTGCCGATCTGCGAGAACTGCTGGCCCTTGTTCCCGGCCCAGGGGTAGTCGGCCGGGAAGGTCTGCAGCAGGCCGGCCTCGCGGGCGGTGATGCGGATCGGCTCCGGGACGGGCGCCGACACCGCGTTCTCCCTCTAGGAGGAGGGAGGTTCGGCGATCCAGGTGCATTCGTTCGCGCGGTGTCCGAAGAACAGAGTCCCGGCCGGCTCGGAGACCGGGCGAACGGTGGCGTTGGCCTGGTTGTTGCTGCGCAGGGACCAGGACCACCGGTGCGCCTCGGCGGTGAAGGTCGGCGCCGGAGCGCTTGCGGCACGGTTCTCGCGGGTGCCGTGCCGGGCCGCCCATCCCGCGCCTTCGCGGCGGGACTGCGGGACGACCCCGTCCGGCCGCGGGGTCCAGGTCCCGCGCTCACGGGCGTCCGACAAGGTCTTGCGGGAGCCAGAGGGGAACGGTTCTGGTCCGCCGCCGGGTCCGCCGCCGGCGCAGACGGTGGGAACGGGCCGGTCGGTGGCGCCCCATCCCAGGGCCTCGGCCATGCTGACCCAATGGGCGCGGCCCGGGCCGAACAGGGATTCAGGCTCGCCGACTTGGACATGGGTGGGTGCGGGTGGCTGGGCAGTGCGGACTCGCGAGGCGAGCAGGATCGCCCGCCTTCTCGTCTGGGGTACTCCGTAGTCGGCGGCGTTGAGAATGCCCGTCCACACGGAGAAGCCCCAGCGGCGTAGTACGGCCGCGTAGTGCTTCCACAAGGGCAGGACGTCCGGGACCTCCTCCATGGCGACCCACTCGGGCTCGCCGACCGTGTTCAGGGCGTGGAGGTAGCGCATCGGCTCGGCCGCGAGCAGGGAGCGTTCGTCGCGGCAGGCGGCGAGAAGGCGTTCGCGGGGGTCGCGTCCTGCGGCGAGATTCTCGACGGCCTCGTGCACGAGCGGCTGGTCCACCAGGCCGAGGCGTTTGCCGGCCATGCTCCACGCCTGGCACGGAGGGGAGGCGATCAGCCCGCGTGTCCGGCCGATGAAGGGCCAGGCCGGATACATCGCCACGTCGGTTCGGAGGGTCAACTGTCCTGCAGCCGTACGGGTTTTGCAGGCCCACTCGTCCCATTCCAGGCCGATGTCCCGCACGCCGAGCACTCCCAGGGCGCTGCTCCAGCCACCCGGGCCGTTGTGTCAGCAGAGGCCGTGTCCCCCGCAGGTCGTGTCGCTTTACATCAGGGCCGGGCTTCGGTGCGTGTCGCGTTCCAGCGAGCCATGTTGTCCCTTTTCTGGCTGTTGCCTGTGGCGGATGTCACGTCTCGTTGGGGGCTGGCGTGGGGTGCGGAGCCGGTTCCCGCCGCCGAGTGGGAACCCTCTCGCAGAGCACCTCGTCATAATTTTGAGCTGCGGCGATGTCCCACAAACCGGAGCCGGTGGCGGTCGACCGGCCTGGCTCGCGGCCCGGAATCGCGGTTGCTGACCGGATCACTCCGTTACGGCCAGGCACTCGGCGAGCAGGTCGATGACGTCGCGCCAGGCTCGCTGCGCGTGCCGTGGGTGGTAGCCGACGCCGGGGACCACGGGGTGGTCGACCGGCGGGTGGTGGAAGGCGTGCAAGGCGCCGCCGTAGACCACGAGGCGCCAGTCGACGCCCGCGGCCTGCATCTCGGCGGTGAACGCGTCCCGTTGCGCGGGCGGCATGATCGGGTCTTCCGAACCGACCCCCGCCCACACCGGGCAGCGAATGCGCGCTGCCTCGCCCGGTCGGCCCGTGGTAGTCGCGTTGACTGTCCCGATCGCGCGCAGGTTGACGCCGTCGCGCCCGAGTTCGAGCGCGACGGCGCCCCCGGTTCCGTAGCCGACGGCGGCGATCCGGCTGGGGTCGGTCCGCGGTTCGGCGCGCAACACGCCGAGCGCCGCGTGGCCGATGCCCCGCATCCGGTCGGGGTCGGCGAGCAGCGGCATGCAACGGGCCAGCATCTCCTCGGGGTCGCCCAAATAGCGCCCGCCGTGAAGGTCGAAGGCCAGCGCCACGTATCCCAGCTCGGCGAGAGCATCGGCCCGGCGGCGCTCGACGTCGCTGAGCCCCATGCCCTCTGGCCCGAGCAGCACCGCGGGCCGGCGTTCGACTCCGGCCGGGAGCGCGAGGTGCCCGATCATTGTCAGACCGTCGGCCGGGTACTCGACGGTGCGCGTTGTAATCGTCGTCATGAGACTGGACTGTAGTGATCGTCGAGCCCGGTCAGGCCGGTGTTCTGCCGCCGGCAGAACAAGCGCGGGTGTGCCTTTGAAATGCGGCGATGGCTCACAAGGTTCGTCACCCCCGTTCCTGCGGCAGCTTTATCGGATCACCTGCCCCGGCCACGGTGCTGGAGGTGGACCTGCCGGGTCTTCCGCCGGGGCATATCTCGTGCTGGACGAGCAGGTCAACGGCGCCACCACCGCCTACGCCAGCCACACAGAGGTTCGAATGGTGCACGACGCTGCCTGAGCGGGGAGCTCTGACCGGGCTACAGTCGGCGGTCGGTGCTTGGCGTCTGCCGCGGGCAGGCCGCATCGCTCCGCCGGGCGCTCAGGCGGCGGGTCCGCCGGGGAACAGGGCGCGGGGTTCGAGGTCGGGCCGCATTCTCAATGCTGTCGGTCAGCTGCACGATTCGTATGGCGCCGTACTACTGCGGGCGGCAGGCAGGCGGCGGACGTTGCCGAGGGCTGCCGCCTGTTCCCGCACCCGCTCGATCTCGTCGTGCTGGGCCGCGATCCGGGAGATGGCGAGCGTCTTGAACGCGGTGAGCTCGGCTAGGGCTTCGTCCCGCTTGGTGACCCGTTCCTTGAGCTCGGCGACCTGGGCCTTGAGCCGTTCGATCTGCGCGGCCCGTGGGTCGATGACCTCGCCGGCCTCCTGCAGAGCCGCGAGGCGCCGCTCGAACTCCTCGGCGAGGTGCTGGTAGGGCCCAGGGCGGGTGGTGCCGTCACGGTTCTTCTTCGGGTAGAACGCGGTGCGGGTGACCCCGGCTTCGGTGGCCAGGGTCTTGAGGTCGGTACTGCCGCCGGGCGGCAGCTCGCCCTTGAGGAGGCGGTCCATCGCGGCCCGGACAGCCTGTTCGTTGCGGACCCGGGTTTCGGCGCTGATACGTGCCATGGTGTCGATTCTCCGTTCACGCAGTGGCGTCGATCTCGGCCAGGACCTTCAAATCCCGGTTCAGATCGGCTTGGAGGCGGGCCTGCTCGGTCTTGTGGCCACGGCCGATGGACTTGATGAACGTCTGCTTCGTGCTGGCGCTGTCGGCCCAGACCGGGCGGTGGCAGGGATGATGGGTCGCCTGCGGGCAGCGCGAGGAGTCACACAGACCCGCGAGGGGCTTCGTCGCGTGCGGTGTGCCGGCCAATTTCAGGCACAGGGCCTTGGAGGGGTCGATGAACCAGCAGTAGTTCGCCACCCCCAGGTGCAGTACGTCTGCTCGTGATGCCAGCAGTGAGCGGACCTCTTGATCACTTTCGACGACGCTGGGGTCCTCGGTGGCCGCGCGGATGAGCTGCCCGTCGACACTGGCGAAGAAGTCCATCAGGTCGCGGGCGCCGGGGCCCGAGGGAAGCTGCCCGTCCTGGTAGCGTCGGTACTCGGCCAGAATGAGGTCTTGGTTGCGCTCGCTTTCCTCCGCGTTGACCTCGGCGAGGAACTTGGACTGGGCCCCTCCCGGGCGAGCCGCATAGCCCTCCGTTGTGACGACTGACAAGTGCTTGAGCTGCACTTTTGCGGCCAGGAGGCCGCCTGGCCGATAGGCGATCTCCAAGGCGAGTGTGCGGCGGAGCATCCTCAGCGTTGCCGGTCCGGCGGGAATCGCGGCAAGCCCCAGTGCCTGTCCGGCCGCGCTGTTCACCCACCGTCGAAACGTGGCGAAGCGCGTCCTGTCCAAGGGGCCGGAGAGCAGTGGATCACCGATCTCGGCGTCAGGGCCCAGGAGTTGTTCGGCGACTTCCGCCGCTTGATACGCCTCCTTGACCACGACCCATTCGTCCGCGACCCCGCCCAGGGGCTTTGCTTTGACGACGCGGCTGGCCAGCTTGTAGCGCGCCAGCCCCGGGCCGACCTCCACCGTGGGAACGCGGCAGCCGACGTTCATCTCCCGCAGCTCGCTATGGCGCATCCCGGACAACGCGACGATGACCAGGTGAGATGCGGTCTTCACCACCCCGGCGAGCGTACGGAAGTCCCGCTCACCGAGCGGACGCGACCAGCGGACATGGCCCTGGCCGTCAGCTCCCTCCACCAGGGCGGCGTCACGGCAGAACGGCTCTTCCACTCCGACCACTTGAAGGGCCTGTTCAAGGGCCGGACGTATCAGCGGGAGCACCTCGTGGTCGAAGGCCCCCGAGCCCGACTCGTAGGCCAGCGCATAGAAGTTGACCTGGGCCAAGGGGTCGTCCTGGTCCCGGGGCCGCTTCTTCGCGCTGCTGGGAAGACGGTCGAGCGGGCGGTTCTCGGCGATATGACGCCGCAGGACGTCCTCCATCGCGGCGAGGTCCAATCGGCCCCGGGGCAGGGCCGCCGTGACCGCATCCTGCGTCCGCTTCCTCGCCCTCTCCATCAGGAGGGGCGGTGCCAGGGTCTGTACCAGGTAAAGCGCGGCGGCCAGCAGCGGCTGGAAGACCTCCGCCGCCACCGGCTGGATCTTGTTCTCCTTGTTGCTGTTGTTCGTGCCGACGGCCGAGCCGGCGGACTGCCCATTGAACGGTCGCAGCCCCTCGCGGTAGCGGTCGGTGGTGAACACCTCGCCGTACCGCACAAGGCCCAGGATCACCAGGACAACCTGGTGGTGGACGCTCTCGCGGTAGCGCGTCTTCTTACCGCCTGGCCGATGGGTGGCCCGGTACTGGGCGAAGGACTTGCAGTGATGGTCGGTGACCTCCTGAAGGGAACTCACGCCATGCGAGGTCAGCCAGTTGAGCCAGCGGACCAGCTCGAGCATCTCCGCGTAGAAGCTGTTGATGGCCTTGACCGTCCGGTTCGCATGCGGCAGGACGCGGACAGCTTCATGCCCGGGAGTCATCATCGCCGCGGCGTACTCCTTCGCGACCGTCTTGAACCGCGGGTTGATGATCCCGGAGAAGTCGAGGCGCCTGGCACACATCGCCACGTACGCGGGAATCCCGATGACCTGCGTGAAGTCCCAAATATCGTCCTCGAATACCGAACGGGGCGCCCCGGCGGGCAGCGCGAAGCCCGCCAACTCGCACAGGTCCGCGCCTGCGAAGAACGAGCGGAGGGCCACGGCAGACCGGGAAGTGGGCAGGGTCGGTTCACTCATCGGGTGCTCTCCTCGGGCAGCAGCGGGATCTCGTCGTCGGTGTCGGCGACCGCGGAGGCCGCCCGGGCGAGCTGGGCGGGGTCGTACTTGTCCAAGACCTCCTCGATCCGCTGGGCGTAGTGGCCGAAGACGGCCATGAACTGGGCGGCGGGGAGCTGCTGCCACTGCCGGGCGAAGAACGCCTTCATTCGCAGCAGGTTCGCCGCGTGCCCCGGGGCGAACAGCGCCAGCGGGCACAGCAGACAGACCCAGGGGCGCGCGGGGCACGGCTTGCCCTTCGGCCCGTGCAGCCCGGCCAGTGGGTCGGCGCATGAAGCGACGAACACATCGCGCTGACCGCTGACGAGCTCGGCGATCGCCGCTTCGTCCAGCTCCAACTCGCTGACCAGCTGGGGAAACTGCTCGGCGAGGTCGGCGATCTGCTCTTCGGTCAGCACCATCGGCGGCCGGCTCTTGCGGAGCAGGTCGCCCTGGGCCTGCGCCACGATCTCCTCGAGCGCATTCTGCTGGGCCTCGGTCGTGGCGGACAGGTAGTGATCCCCCTCCACCGCGGGGGTGTGATTGGGGTCGATGGTCGCCCGGCTGCTGCCGAACCATGTCGCACGGTCGCGATGCGATTCGAAGGTGGTGCGGATGACCTGCCGGTGCACCCGGATCGGGGCGCCCTTCGCGTCGACGACCCCCTGAGCGCGTATCCACTCGGTCACCGTGCTCTTGTAGGCGCGCGAAACCCGCCACGGGCCCACTGCGTGCGGCCCCGCGCCGGAGGGTTCGAACCGCAGCCACAGCCCATCACGCATCTCGGGCGGGCAGTGCTCTCTCATCGGCGCGGAATAGTCCAGCCAGCGCTCCAGCAGCCGTACAGCCTTGGCGGACAGCGTCAGGCTCTCGTGCGTGGTGCGTCCCTTGAGGTAGCGCACCAGCACCGTGTGCTTCCCGGCCCAGTCCAGGTCCTTGATCCCCAGGTCGTCAATGCCGTCGGGCACGATCCCGGTGTAGACACCGAACAGCAACTGGTAGGCGATCATCACCCGGGGGCCGGGGAACAATGCCTCGCGCGCCGGCTTGATATGGCGGCTGAGGTCGCGTCCGATCCGGTATCGGGACTGTTCCCGCGACAGGCCGAGCGGCTTGCCCAGATCCTCGACCGTGGCCGGCCCGGTGCGGAGCATCTGCCAGCAGATGTTCTCGCGCGTCCAGCCGTTCACGTACGGGTCGCGGCCGGTTTCCGCCTCGGCCAGGGCCGCCTTGTGTGCCGTCCACGACTCCTTGATGATCTTTCGGCACGCGTCGGCCAGCCCCTGCCAGGCGACTTCGTCATACGGTTCGAGCGGGCTGTATCCGGGTTCCCTGTTGTAGTGGCGTCCGCCGACCAGTACGCGGACATCCGAGGGCAGCAGCGAGGTCTCCGCGTCCAGAGCCGCGAGCATCCGGCGGCTCTCCGACTCGCGCCGGTTGCCCGCCCCCCACCACAGTTCCGCCAGTCCCGCGCGGGTCAGCCCCGCCACCCCGCCCTGACCCTGACCATTCAGCGGAATTGCCCGGCCTGACGGCCGGGTAGCAGAAAAGGTGTCCTGACCTGCGAGGATGCGACTGTCGAGGAAGCATCGGTTGCAAGAATCAGGACACCTTTCTGGTGAGCGAGCGTACAGGGTGGGACCGGGGCCTGGTCGTGGGGGCTGACGGGAAGGGGCTGGTCGGGCATGCCGGGGTGGTGCTGCTGCGGCGGCTGGCGGACCGGTCGGGGCTGACGGAGGCGCTGGCTGGGGTGTTCCCGGTGGGCGGGCCGGGGTGGCGGGATCGGGCGGTGGTGTTCGTCCAGCTGGCGATATCGATCGCGCTGGGCGCCCGGAGCGTGGCGGAGGCCGAACAACTCGCCCTGCATCACGAGCGGATGACCGGCCCGGGCGTCTCGGACTCCACTGTGTACCGCACCCTGGACCTGTGCGATGCCGACCGGCTCGCGGCGATCGCCCGCGCCCGGGCACGGGTCCGCCGGATGGTGTGGTCGTGGCTGGCCCTGCGGCCCGGCGGCTTCCCTTGGCTCACCGTCGCCGGAAAACGCCTGCACAACTGGGTGATCGTGGATATGGACGCCACGATCATCACGGCTGCCTCGAAGAAGGAGCGGGCGCGGGCGACCTGGAAGAAGACTTTCGGGTTCCATCCGCTGGCCGCCTGGTGCGCGAACACGTCCGAGTGCCTGGCGATGCTGTTGCGGCCGGGCAACGCCGGCAGCAACACGGTCGCCGACCACCTCACGGTCCTGGCCGACGCGCTCGCCCAGATCCCTGGCTCCTCGGCCGCGAAACTCCTGATCCGCGTCGACGGCGCCGGCGCCACACACGGCCTGCATGAGCACCTCATCGGCTTGAACACCCGTCGGCGCACGGTCCGTTTCACCACCGGCTGGACCATCACCGACCTCGACGAGCAGGCCATCGCCCGCCTGCCCGAGACGGCCTGGGAGGTCTCCCTGAACCAGGACGGCACCCTCCAGGAGGACTACGGGGTCGCGGAGTTGAGCGGCCTGAGCGCACGCGAGGGCTGGGACAAGGGACTGAGGCTGATCGCCCGCCGGGTCAAGCCCTCCAGCCGCCACCTCGCGAACCTGACCGACTTCGAGAAGAAGACCGGCTTCAAGTACTCGATCATCGCCACCAACATCCGCAAGATGACCCGGATCCCCGGCTCCCACCAGGCACAGTGGCTGGACGCTCTGCACCGGCACCACGCCGTCGTCGAGGACCGGGTCCGCACGAACAAAGCGATGGGGCTGCACAACCTGCCCTCGAAATCCTTCACCACGAACCAGGGCTGGATGCTCGCCGCGAACCTCGCCGCCGACCTCGACGCCTGGCTCCGCCTCCTCGCCCTGCACGACCAGGACGGCCTGGCCGACGCCGAACCCGACACCATGCGGTTTCGGATCTACCACCTGCCCGCCCGTCTCGCCGCCCATGCCCGCCGCCGGCACCTCCGCCTCGCCCCCGACTGGCCCTGGGCAGAAGCGTTCGTCCTGGCCTGGCAGCGCCTGACTGGCCTGACCACCGTCACCTGACGAACAGACCCGCCCCGACGAAGACCAGGAAGGAGAGCCCCGCACCACCCCGGGACCGTGGAACCCGGCGCAGCCGCAGCGACACGCGAAGACCCTGACCGCGAACAGCGGGGACAAACGGGGCGAAGTGATCACCCTACGAGGCAACGATCACCGCGGAAGGATCGAGGTTGGAGCAGAGAATGGTGATTGGTGATCTCGCAGGGGCATTGCATAGTCGAGGTTGGTCCGGTTCGCCGGGATCATGGGTGACGTGGCGTCATGTCCGGTGTGCGGCAGAGGGGTCCGGACAGCAGAGCAGGCACGGGGCCGGTGATCATGTGGTTGTCGAGACCCATGAGAACCGAGCGAGACCGTGCCTGCCCGAATATCATCGCCCATCCCCACCGCCCTGGAGCAACTGGGCTCCCAGTCTGCTCCTCTTGCCCCGGGTGACATCGCTGACCTGCGCCGATTCTTGATTCTTGTCGCTGATCCCCGTGATGCGCGGGGGCGTCGGTATCCGGCCCTCTCGTTGCTCTGCGCCGCTGTCGCGGCAGTGTTGACCGGCGCCCGGTCGCTCATCGCGATCAGCGAATGGATCACGGATGCCCCGCAGCAGGTGCTGGACGTCCTCGGTTTCGGCCTCGACCCGTTCACGGGGCTGCGGCCGGTGCCGCACGCCGCCACGGTGCGTCGTCTGTTGCAACGCATCGACGGTGACGCGCTGGACGCGGCGATCAGCGCATACCTGCAGGCCAGAGCGGATCCTCCGCCGTCGACGGAGGAGAAGCGGCCGGTGCGGCGGGCCATCGCGGTTGACGGCAAGGTGGTCCGCGGATCGCGAACCGCAACGGCCGCGGCGATCCAGTTGCTGGCCGCGATGGAGCACCACGGCGTGGTCCTCGCCCAGCGGCAGGTCGCCTCCAAAAGCAACGAGATCCCCTCCTTCGCACCTCTGCTGGACGGTCTCGATCTGGACAACACGGTGGTGACCGCAGACGCCCTGCACACCCAGCACGATCACGGGGCCTATCTGACCGGCCGCGGCGCCCACTACGTGGCCGTCGTGAAGAAGAACCATCCAGGTCTGCACGCGAAGGTCAGGAAGTTGCCCTGGAAGGACATTCCGCTCGGACACCGCACCCGCGACCACGCCCACCACCGCGACGAGATCCGCCGGCTGAAGGCCGCCGCGTTCGCCCACATCGACTACCCCGGCGCCCGCCAGGCGATCCAAGTCGTGCGCTGGCGCCGCGAGATGAACACCGGCAAGCTGACCATCGAGCGCGTCTACCTGATCACCAGCCTGAGCCCCTTCGACGCCACCTGCATCGAGCTCGCCACCTGGATCAGAGGCCACTGGGGCATCGAGAACCTCCTCCACCACGTGCGCGACCGAACGTTCCGCGAGGACGACTCCAAGATCCGCACCGGCACCCTGCCCCGCACCATGGCCAGCCTGCGCAACCTTGCCATCAGCGTCTTCCGCCAGGACGGCCAGACCAACATCGCCGCCGCCCTCCGCCACACCGGCCGCGACTACCACCGACCCCTACGAGCCCTCGGCCTCACTTGACGAACCCGGACAGATCTCGATCTTGCAATGCCCCTGGGTGATCTCGGCTCTGATAGCCCGTTCTCTATTACCTCGCACGTGGAGTGCGTGGCAATTATTGAACCTGTTATGGGGGCGGGCTGACCTGTGGGTTTGCGGCCTAGCTAGGTGGCCCCGGGTTCGCTGATTCCGGCCTCGGGGCGCATCGGTACAGCGGCCATATGCGAGATCGATCTCGGGGAGGCCACCCGTCACGTCGGCCGGCGCATGTGCCTTTGCGCTACAGGGCGAGAAGGGCGCTTACGGTCTTCCCGCCGGACGGCCGGGGGGTAACCGCAGTGGCGCGGGCGAGGCGGTTGACCATGGGCCAGCCGAATCCTCCGGTGCCCCCGTTCAGGTCGGGAGTGCGCATGCGTGGCGCCTGCGGACTGCTGTCATGCACGGCTACCTCGATGCTGTCCGGGTGGGCGGTCAGGTCCAGGGTGCAGGTACCGGCGCCGTGGCGCAGGGCGTTGGTGACGAGCTCAGAAACGACGAGGACCACGGTGTCGGCAGCCTCGGCTGCGATCGTGGGTTGTGCGAGGCCGTCGAGGAAATCCCGGGCCCTCTCGCGTGCGTCGGCGACGGATGTCGCGGAGCGGACGGGTGCGACGTTGACGCTCATCGTGTCCATCAGGTCACCCTGGTCTCTGGGTCGTCAATGCCGGAATGCCGGGTCCTGTCTGCCCGGTGCTTGTGCCCCGGCCCGCGGCGCGTTAACCGCATGACGCCCCGGCTGCGAAACGTGCCCGGCCGGTCATCCATGCAGTCGGACGGGAAGCTGTGGTGTTCGCGGCGTAGAGGCTGCGTATCGGCACTGCTCGGAGCGGGTGCCCCCGGCTGGAGTGGAACCGCCGCTTGCCCCCTCTACGGCTGATGTCGACTGTCTCTCTGCCTGACGCGCGGAAATCTATGTCGGCTGGTGTAGACATTGGGTGGTGGGGTGGTTATGGTTTCTCTCGTAGCCGAGATCGAGCAGGGCCCGGCAGAGATGAACTGCCGGGCAGAAGTACCCGCAAGTGCAGTGCGCAGGACGGTGCGGTGGTGGAGTTTCGAAGCCAGAGCGGTTGCAGGACGGCGACGGGGCTGACGACCGGACCGGGTGGCCAGCAGTGATCAGGGGCCGCCGTGAGCAGTACCGCAGGTGCAGTTCGGTAAGGGCAGTTCGCAGTATCAGCAGTGCGGTTGATAATGGTTCCTCGGTAAAGGCGTCGGCTGTTGCGGGCGCGCGTGCCGGGAGGTTCGGCAGTGGGGTTCTAAGCCAGAGCAGATGCAGGACGGGCGACGGGGCTGGCTGCCGAAGAGTGGCGCTGTTGAGGGCCACCAGCAGTTCGCAGTATCAGCAGTACGCAGTTCCCGCTTGGTAAGTAGTTCATCCAGAGGGAAAGAACGGAGGAGTTGAGCACCATCAGGATCGCCCGGGTGAAAGTCTTGGGCCCGGGTACCGCAGGACATCGATAGTGAGGTGGTCTCCGGTCAAGCAACCGCGATCCCCGTATCCCCGACGCCGTTCAGGTCGGGTCTGCGGAAACAGAAGGCCGACGCAGGATCAGGGTCGGCAGATGGTGTAGCAGTTCCTTCGGGGCCCTGGTGCCACATGGCACCAGGGCCCCTCCACGCGTTCCACAGAGAGGTGCAAGTGACAGCAGACGACTCGTTCGGCCGTCTCGATGACGACGACTATCCCGCCTACACCATGGGTCGGGCCGCCGAGATGCTCGGCACCACCCAGGGCTTCCTGCGCGCCATCGGCGAAGCCCGCCTCATCACGCCGCTGCGCTCTGCGGGCGGCCATCGACGCTACTCCCGCTACCAGCTGCGCATCGCCGCCCGCGCGCGCGAACTGGTCGACGCTGGCACCCCCATCGAGGCCGCCTGCCGCATCGTCATCCTCGAGGACCAGCTCGAAGAAGCCCAGCGCATCAACGCCGAACACCACCGCGCCGCCGCATCGTCCGGTCCGCCCGTGGCCTGAGGCAGTGCGCCCGCTGGGTGCCGGCGGGTCCCCGCACACCCTTTTGAGGGTTTGACGCGTGGGTCGTTTCCTCTGGTGACAGAGCGTGCGGCCGTATAGCGTCTGCGTCAACTGTCATGGTTCGAAAGTTCCCATTCGCCCACGTCTTCGGCGTGGGCGTTCTGCTGTGCTGTGCCGCAGGAACCAGGGCGATCACCTCCGCCTTCCGCACGTTGCGGAGGCTTCACATCGGCTGGAAGGCATGAGACATGGCTACGGGAACTGTGAAGTGGTTCAACGCGGAGAAGGGCTTCGGCTTCATCGCCCAGGACGGCGGCGGCCCGGACGATTCGCCCATTACTCCGCGATCAACTCCTCGGGCTTCCGTGAGCTCCAGGAAGGCCAAGCCGTGACGTTCGATGTCACCCAGGGCCAGAAGGGCCCCCAGGCCGAGAACATCAACCCCGCCTGACCTTCCCGCCCGCGCTCGGAGCGTACGGCTGCCCCCGGCAGGTCCCCGACTGTTCACGCCAACAGCGGGCGCCGGCCTTCAGTCGACGGTGGCCGGATCTTGGGCGAAATGTGGCCAGGGCCGCGCAGCAACTGCTGCGCGGCCCTGATCTGTGTCGAGACCGGCGCACGGGCCGGCGTCGGACCCCATGGGCAGGGCGGCGCCACCCGGAATAGCTGTGCCCTCCGGGCTGTGAGCGGCGACCGCTCCTACTGAAACGCTGCGCTCCGGGTGGGGCAATATCTATGACCGTGAGGTGAGGGTTCAACGCGCAGTGCGGGGAGTGTTTTTATGGCAACTAGCAGAGGGGAGTTATGTACCGCCCATGGGCCGCTACCTCATGCTACTGTCGATCTCAGTTGCAGTTGTGGTTCCCAAAACTTCAAGCGTCTTCGCCGGTATTTCCCGGCCACTGGAAGCTTTTTCGTATTGCCGGTCTTTTTCCGGATGGGGCATCATCGCGGCGACCCGGTATCCGTGCATCGCGGGTCCCGGCGTACTGCCCTAGAGGAGATATATCGTGGCGTCAGGCACCGTGAAGTGGTTCAACGCGGCCAAGGGTTTCGGATTCATCGAGCAGGACGGTGGGGGCGCTGACGTGTTCGCCCACTTCTCGAACATCGCCGCTCAGGGCTTCCGTGAGCTGCTCGAAGGCCAGAAGGTCACCTTCGACATCGCGCAGGGCCAGAAGGGCCCGACGGCCGAGAACATCGTTCTCGCCTGACGCTGACGCGCACTTCGTAGCTGGGCCCGCACCCCTCGGGGTGCGGGCCCCAGCTACGGGCATTTCGCGCAGCGGTGTCACCTGAACACCGCCCTTATCCCTTTCCCCCTGGGATCCGCGCCTCTTCGGAGCTGCAACCGGTCGACGTCCGGGATTTCACGTCCGCATGACGTCACCCATTTCGTCCCTTGCGCCCCACGCTGGATTCACTGCAAGCCAGATTCTTTTTCGCATTCCATTCGGCCCGTTCTTGTGATTCCCTGCACTGCTTTTCCGTTGCGGGAATTCCTTGGTGCGTGCCGCGTATCAAGGAAGGTTCTCGATGAACCCCACGCGTACGAACAGCCGTTCCTCCAGCCGCAGCCGTACCGACGGCCCCGCTTTCGGCTCCAGCGCCGGTTCGAGGCGGGGCGGTCGCTTCGGCTCGTCCGCCCCGAGCCGTTCAGGGGGTCCGAGCCGCTCGGGCGGCCAGGGCCGGCGGCCCGCAGCGGTGCAGGGCGAGTTCGCCCTGCCGCAGACGATCACTCCCGCGCTGCCCGCGGTCCAGGCGTTCGCCGACCTCGACATGCCGGGGCAGCTGCTGGCGGCGCTGACCGCGCAAGGCGTGAGCGTCCCGTTCCCGATCCAGGGCGCGACCCTGCCCAACACCCTCGCGGGCCGCGATGCCCTGGGGCGTGGACGCACCGGGTCCGGCAAGACACTCGCCTTCGGCCTGGCCCTGCTGGCCCGCACCGCCGGACAGCGCGCCGAGCCTCGCCAGCCGCTGGCTCTGATCCTCGTGCCGACGCGTGAGCTGGCCCAGCAGGTGACCGACGCACTCACCCCCTACGCCCGCTCGGTGAAACTGCGCCTGGCCACGGTCGTCGGCGGAATGTCTATCGGCAGGCAGGCCAATGTGCTGCGTGGTGGCGCCGAGGTCGTCGTCGCGACGCCGGGCCGGCTCAAGGACCTCATCGACCGCGGTGACTGCCGACTGAACCAGGTCGCGATCACCGTCCTGGACGAGGCCGATCAGATGGCCGACATGGGCTTCATGCCCCAGGTCACCGCGCTCCTGGACCAGGTCCGCCCCGAGGGCCAGCGAATGCTGTTCTCCGCCACCCTGGACCGCAACGTCGACCGCCTGGTCCGCCGCTACCTCACCGACCCGGTAGTCCACTCCGTCGACCCGTCCGCAGGCGCGGTCACCACGATGGAGCATCACGTGCTGCACGTCCACGGCGCCGACAAGCACCGGACGACGACGCAGATCGCGGCGCGCGAGGGCCGGGTGATCATGTTCCTGGACACCAAGCACGCCGTCGACCGACTGACGCAGGACCTGCTCAACAGCGGTGTCCGGGCCGCCGCCCTGCACGGCGGCAAGTCACAGCCGCAGCGCACCCGGACCCTGGCCCAGTTCAAGACCGGGCACGTCACCGTGCTCGTGGCCACGAACGTCGCCGCCCGCGGCATCCACGTCGACAACCTCGATCTCGTCGTCAACGTCGACCCGCCGACCGACCACAAGGACTACCTTCACCGCGGTGGCCGCACCGCGCGCGCCGGCGAGTCCGGCAGCGTCGTCACCCTGGTCACCCCCAACCAGCGCCGTGACATGACCCGTCTCATGACCGCCGCCGGCATCGTGCCGCAGACCACCCAGGTCCGCTCGGGCGAGGAGGCACTCAGCCGGATCACCGGCGCGCAGACCCCCTCCGGGATCCCCGTGACGATCACCGCCCCGGTGGCCGAGCGCCGTCAGCGCAGTACGTCCTCACGCGGCCGGCGGAGCCCCGCTTCGGCGGCCCGGCGCGTGACCGTGCGGCAGTCCTCCTTCGACGCGGCGGCCTAACGGCCTGGTGCGCGATAGGGGACGGGCTCGCGACGCCGGCTACGGCACCTCGCCGCGTTGGCGAAACGCCCTAATAGCTCCTATGAGGACGCTCCGCCGCCTTGCGATGCACCGCATCCGACGCCGCGGGCTGATCCGCCCCCTATCGCGCGCCAGGCCGTAAGAACTTCGTGATCCGGAAGTTGACCCACTCATGCAGGAGGCACCTTTTGACGCTGGTTCAGATGCGGCCCCGCTCGACGAATGCCACCCCCCTGCACCGGACGGTGGCCGACGCCATGGACACCGCCGGACCGCAGGTCTGTGACGACATGACCGTCGAGGTGGCCCTGTCCGTCATGGCCAGTGCCCGCACCGGGCACCTGCTCGTCTGCGACGACAGCGGCCTGTGTACCGGACTGGTCACCCAGGCCCAGCTCACCACAGTCCGTGACAGCTCCGCGTACACGGACCGGGTCCAGCTACGGGACATTCTCCGCGATCAAGGGCCGTTCACCTCGCCCGTGACCACCATGGCCGAAGCCGAGCACGCGATGCGCTACCGCCAGGTCGATGCCCTGCCTGTGGTCGACGAACACGGCAGCGCCTTGGGCATCCTCGCCCTCGCTCTTGCCCGCTGAACCGCCTCACCCGCGGCAGAACCATCCCCCCTCGTTCTTCTCCCTGTGAGGCATCATGCGCTGTGTCATCGCCCGCTTCCCGTTCGACCTCACCAAGAGCGGCGTCCTGGAATCGATGAAGGGCATCCGGCCCGAGCAGGCTTGTGGCGAGTCCGTGATCATCGGCCGACGTACCTACCCCGTCAAACAGGTCGGCCAGGTCGTCACACGCCAGGACCGCCGCGACTTCAGCGCCGGCGAAGTCCTGCGGGCCATGACCCAGCTCGGCTTCACCTGCCGCGAACTTCCCCAGGCCGCCGCGCCCACACGGGTTCTCAACCCGATGCAACAGGCTTCCGCGATGCTCGGCGCCCCTGCGGCAGCCTGACCGACAGGCAGGCGAGAGCCGCCGTCAAAGCAACGCTGAGGGTCCGACCGGAATGCGCCGGTCGGACCCTCACCGCGTGCCCGGGTTCCTTGGCGCGGCAGTGGGTCAGTGGTCGGAGTAGCTGAAGTCGCCCATGGTCCAGGCACTGACGTCCTCGAGCGCCACGCGGTACATCCCTCCCGTCTCCGGGATTCCCACCTCGCCCTGCAGAATCCGCGCCACATGGAAATGCAGATGCGTGGGCGGCCCTTCCTCGCGCGTCGCAGTGGTGAACACGGCGGAGAAATCGCTCAGGCGGGCCGAGTTCGCCAGAACCTCTGACACCCGCTGCCTCCAGACGGCTTCGGGAGCCAGCCGCCCGGTGATGACAGCACCGCTGGCGACCACGGTCAGAGACATCTGATTGCTGTGCCCGGACTCCACCAGGGCGGCAACGTCAACAAGCAGCGCGTCAGGCTTCGACATGAGGTCGATTCTATTTGCCGACCATCCGGCTGCCTTCAGAGGGGGCGCTACCGGGCAGGAGGGCGCTGAGGTCTTGTCCCTGGAGCCGCTGGGGGTGCCTGCGGGCGGGCCACCAAGATTTCCCCACGTACGGGCAGTTGGATTTCCCACCATTCGGCGACTTCTGTAATCCCAGTCTGGTAGCTGGTCCGAGGGGAGCAAGTCGGCATGCATCCGCGTCGAGTTGGTCTCCGGGCCCGGCGCGGACTCCGGCGCCGGGATGATCCTGGCCAAGGGCGACTTCAACTTCGAGGGTCTGCAGGCTCCGGGGGTGCGGTTTGCTGTCCGACCGTGGGGGAGGCTTCGGTGAGGTCAGCGCCGTGGTCGGCGTCGCGGCGGGTGGACTCAGTGCCGTACCAGTCCAGGCACATCACGGTGGCGTCATCCTGCAGGAGCCCGTCATGGGCATGAACGACGTGCTCGATCAGGACACGGGCGGCCTCCCGGGGGTGCAAGTCCTGAGTGTTCTCGATGAGGGCAGGCAGATCGAGGTCCGCGGCGCTGCGCTCCAGCATCCCGTCGGTGAGCATGATCAGCCGGTCCCCTGCCTGCAGGTCCAAGCGCTGGACCGTGTAGGTGTGCGGGGCCAGGAAACCGAAGGGCATGTCGATGGTCGGCACGATCTCCTCGACCTTTCCCCCGCGCAGACGCAGGGGCCAGGGGTGGCCGGCGTTGACGAACTCGGTTCGACCGTCGTGCAGGCTGATACGCAGCAGTTGTCCGGTGACGTAGCGGCCGCCGCTGTGCTCGGCCATGGCCTGGTCGGCCATCTGTGCTTGTTCGGCGAGGTCGGCTCCCTGCCTGCGGGCGCGGCGCAGGGCGCCGACGAGGAGGGTGGCGAGGAGGGCGGCGTCCACGTCGTGGCCCATGGCGTCGGTGACTGACAGTTGGACGTGGTCGCGGTCTATGACGTAGTCGAAGGTGTCGCCGCCGACGAACTCGGCCGGTTCCAAGGCGCCGGCGACCGCGAACTGGGCGGCTTCGCAGGCCAGCGACGTGGGCAGCAGCCGGTGCTGGATCTCGGCGGCCAGACTCAGCGGGGTGGTGCGCCGGCCCCACTGGTACAGGTCGGTGAAGGGCCGGTTCGCGATGATGATATATGCCAGGGCGTGGGCGCTCCGGCCGATTTTCAGCAGGGTGTCCGGGCCGGGGTGGTGGGGCAGATAGAGCTCCAGCAGCCCGAGCGCGTCCCCGCGATTGGTGACCGGCGCGATCACCCGAGTCCAGGCACCGCCCCCTTTGGGCTCCACGTGCGGTCGTTGAGTCCGGATCACTTTGTCGTAGACGGTGCCGGAGACGGCGATCGGATCTGCGGGACGCTCCAGGTCGATGTCGTCCGCGGTGCCCAGGCGGACGACGGAGGTGCCGGTGAAGTCGGTGATCAGGAACGACACCGACCGGGCCCCGAGCTGTCTTCGCAAAGTTGCGGCTACGACGTCGACGGACTCCACCGGCGGCGCGGCCTCCGCCGCGGCCAGTGCCTCACCTAGCCCGTCCGTTCCGCTGTCCCGCATGGGGGTGCCCTTCCCAGTATCGTGCTCGCCCCAGTACGTACCCGGTGACACGACTTTTCTGGCGAGCACGAAAAAGCAAGCTACCCCACTGCGGGAGCGGGTTCGCCATCCGGTCGAGCGGGGTGCCGACGCGGAACTATCTGTTCTCGCTGCGGCTGCCGTACTCGGGCAGGGCCGCTGTGCACCGCGAGCCGGTCGGCAAACGCACGGCCGCTGCGGTGGCGTTTGCCGACGACCCAGGCGGGGACACCACCGGACACCAGCCCTGATTGGCAGCTGGGCTGAGCGGTGCCGGGGGGATGAGGTGGCCGGGAAGGCGGTGAGTACCTGGTACTCAGGGCGGCCGGTCGGCGTGGGGGAGTTCGTAGACGTGAGCGGCCGCCCCTTCAGAGGCAGGGGAGGAGGCCGGGGTGTGGTCGTGATCGACTTCCCAGGTTGGCAAGGGTGCGGCGTGGGTCCGGGCGGTGGGGAGGGTGCCAAAGCAACCCTGTTACACCAGGCCGTTAGGTGCCTTCAGTCGAACCGACTCGGCTGCGCCTTCCACGGGGCCTCCCCTGCCAGGTGGAGCTGGCGCAACGTGTTTTCCGTCTCGTGCCTGAAGTGTTCGGGAGAGGCTAGACGCTGCCACAGCGGGTCGGGGCGGCAGGGGACGGTGGCGCCGCGGGCTGCCCATTCCTCGGCGAGCCGACTGTACAGAGGTGTAGTCCGGTTCGCGGCTTCTTCGGAGGTCTGCCCACGGGGGTGTGCCGGGCTGCGGGAAGGCCCCCGGTGCGCTTGTTCCGGAAGACGAGCACCCGCTCTGCGCTTGCCGCTGCCAGCCGGTGCGCTGCGGCTTGAGTCCGTCCAATGATCATCCGTCACATTCGTCAGAACGATTCTTCCACCCCTTTGGACACCGTTTCCGGTGTTCTGCGGCTGACCCCGACCACTGTTCTGGCCCCTGAGAGGGCGCGCACATAGGTGACCCGGCCGGAAACCGGATGGCTCCGGTCGTTGGACGCTGCGGGTGGGGTTTTCCCGCCCCCGCGGATACCCCGAGCCGCCCGGGGCCGGCCCCCGGGCGACCTTGACACGCTCCGCCCTCGCCGGCGGGCCGAGAGGGATTACCTGGGCAGAGAGCTGCCGAGGGGCACGGAGAGCCGGCAGCTGACCGGCGCGTTTTGCCTCTTCGCTTACGGCCTGGTGCGCGATAGGGGACGGGCCCGCGACGCCGGCTACGGCACCTCGCCGCGTTGGCGAAACTCCTAATAGCTCCGCTATGAGGACGCTCCGCCGCCTTGCGATGCACCGCATCCGACGCCGCGGGCTGATCCGCCCCCTATCGCGCACCAGGCCGTTACTGAATTTGATTGGGTGATGTCGGGGCCATTCGCCGGCGTCGGCGGTCGTGAGGCGGTCGATGCCCCCCGGCCGATACGGGAAGCTCCCTCCCGTGTGCCGGCAGCGGCCTTGAGGGCGTCGGCGATCGACCATCCCAGCAGGCGCTCGGAGCACAGGTTCAATACCGTTGCCAGGTACAGGATCTGGCCGTCTCCCGCCGGGAGATAGATTATGTCCCCTACGTACTTCTGGTTCGGTGCGGTGCGGTGAAGTCGCGTTCGAGTAGGGTCGGCAACGGGACCGCGTCGGGCGCGGAGACGGTGGTGGGACCTTTTTGCGCTGGTGCACCCCGGCGATCCCGCAGCAGCGCATCAGCCGGGCGACGCGTTTGAGCATGTGAAGTCGATGCGGCAGCGCCCGCCTCGGCCGCCTGCCGGTCCGACAGGCCGAGCAGGAACTGCAGCACACAGACGGTGGCCAACTGGGCGCCCGTCGCCCGGGTACCAGTCGGCGAAATCACCACAGCCCAGTCGAGGCGGTCTCACCCATATCGCCGTCGTACCGCGGCGGGGGCGGAGAGACAGCGGGCACCTCGATGACTGCATCGGTCTACGGAACGGCCCGAGCATGCCCGGTGATCATGCTGCCGCACTGGAAAACCAAAGATCCCTGACAGAGTCAAGCTCAACGAGCAGTCGTGTTGATGAAGCTCAGGATCCCCGCGCTAGAGGCGCTGCGTGCAAGGCCCGGTATTCGCTGGCCGACATCCCCGTGGCGGCCCGGAACGCGCGGGCGAACGCGTGCGGTTGGGGGTAGCCCCAGCGCGTGGCGATCGCGTGGATCGTCAGATGACGCAATGCCGGATCGGCCAGATCCCTGCGGCACCGATCCAAGCGCTGCTCGCGGATGAAGGTGCGCGGCGTGGTGCCGTTGTCCTGGAAGACCCGGTGCATATTGCGCAGCGAGACATGGTGCGCGCTGGCCAGCGCCTCGGGGCCCAGGTCCGGGTCGGCCAGATGCTCGGTGACGAACGCGCTCATCTTCAGGAACGTGCCCTGCTGCTGAGACTCGCCGTCCCCGTCCCGGGGCGCGTCGTCCTCCTGGGCCAGGACCGCCGTCAGCAGATCTACCGCCGTTGCCCCGAGGCGCGCCGCCTGCTGCGGGGTGCAGTGCGGGTACTGCTGTGAGAGTTCCACCAGAAACTGTCCGAACAACCGCCCCACCCCCTGCGTCCATGGCCGCGACAGGCCGCACAGCGCGGTGAACCGCTCGTGCGGCAACCGCAACAGGCTCTTGGGGAACTGGAACAGGAGCGCCTGCCCGGGTGTTTCGCCCGCCTGGGTGTCGAAGGGGCGCGAGCTGTCGAAGAATCCCATGTCGCCTCGGCACAGCAGGGAACTCTGCCGGTTCTGCGCGATGCCGATCTCGCCGCCCGTGGCCACGGCCACGTGGTACATCTCCGGGTCCGACTGGCGCACAAGTCGCGGTGTGCGCTGTGCGACGAGCGAGGCGTACGAGAGCGTCGACAACTGTCCCACGCCCAGCGGCATGATCTCCATCCGGGCACTGAACCGTGCTGTCTCCAGGAACTTCACCCGCTGGGTGACCTGGGCCAGTGCCATCGTCTCAACCCATGCGGCGGGCCTTTCGGCTACGGGGACCTCGACGGTGTCGAAGACGATGGGATGCATGCCTGCTCCGGCGATGGTGAGGGGATCCGGGGACTCAGCCAACTGCAGTGGCGGGTGAAGTGGAAGTGCGTTCCACGCCAACCAGTGTGCGCATGGCGCCAACGACAGTCCGGAATCCACTCGGCGAGGATCTTGGTTGCCCCCTCCCGGGATGCCGGGGGGTCACCGGGGGGGGCAGGACCACACACGACGAGGCGCCCGTGCCGACGGCACGGTGGAAGGAACGGCATGCGACTGTACCTCGGGCGACGCCTGGGACGCGGCGCGGCGGCGTTGGGGCTGGTTGTCACAATGCTGGCCGGCGGGGGCGCGGTGCCGGGCGTCTCGGCCGCCGCGGCCGCTGAGCCAAAGCCCACGCCCACATCCCCGGGGAACGACCCACGCCCACCGGGCTCGGCCACGGGAACGGACCTGTCCAAAGACAAGCGGTACCAGGGCAAGAACCTGCTGTTCCACCCGCTGCTGCTGCCGATCGTGGACATGCGCCTCGACTTTCACCGAAGGCTGGAGACCGATCGCGACGAGGCGTTCAACGCGTACCGCAACGGTGCCGTCGAGCTGATCAATCCGGTCGGCCTGCCCAGCCAGACGATGACGAGGATGCTGACGGAACGGGCTGCCGCTTCCGCCGACCACGCCTACTGGCGGAACTCTGTCGTCTGGCTCGACTCGGTGGCGTCCTTCTTGCCCCGGGCCGTCGAGGCCAAGCTGCGCGGCGACGGAGTAACCCAGCTGCTGGCCGTGAGCGCGCTGAACCTTCCTGAACAGGAGGAGGCGACCTCCTCGAAGGTCGTTCCGCGAGAGCATTCGGAGGCCGTCATCAAGCGTCACCTCCAGGACTACGGGATACCTCCGAGCGCTCGGGTGTTCGGTGCCTCGGAGCGACAGCAGTGCGCGCTGTGCGCGGGCCTCTACCCGCCGGGCATGCCGACCTACTTCGCCTGGCGCTACGGCTTGTCCGTCGGGGAGACGACGGAACAGCAGCGCCAGCTCGCCGCCGTCGGGAAACGGATCGACCAGAGCCCGAAGTGGCGCGCGGAGGAGACACGGCGGACCAAGGAGAAGTTCACCGACCTGAGACGGACCCGTGCCGCCGTCGCGAGGCAACAGATCGAGCTGGGGCTGGATGCCGTCAAGAAACTCGACACAGAGCACCCGAACTCCACGGCGAGCGCGGCCCTCCGGCTCTTCGCTCACCCCCTCGACCCGATCGGCAAGCCCTGCCCGCCGGCCTCTGCCCCGATGAGCCTCGCGGCGTTCCGGGGTGCTGGACCCTGTGACGAGAGCGCGGGCGAATCTTCCCCGGCGGGCGGTGACGCCGCCACGTCCACCGGCCTGGGGCAGACCCTTTCCGGCCCCTCCACGGCGCCCGGCGGCATCGACTTCACTACGATGGAACTGCGCTACCTGGCGGACCCGGGGGACGGCAGCGGCCTGCAGTACTCCTTCGAAGCGGGCCGCGACCCACTGCGCGGAGACGCGCGCACCAGTACCGGAATGGACGCTGCCACCCTCAGCTCGGACGCCTTCTTCGTGTGGCTGTCGCTCCGCCCCAGGGACTTCTGGGTCAATCTCAATCCTGACGAGCCCGACCGCATCGTCGATGCCCGGCTCGGTTCCACCGACGCCGGCCGCGTGCTGCTCCAGGCCGATTTACGGATGAAGAAGACCGTTGGCACGCTGATCCATCCCGACACCGGGGCCGGCAAGGAGCTGTGGAACCGCGTCAAGGGGCAGTGCCTGTCGTTCCGCACCTGGATCGTGCCCGCGCCCGCCTCCGTCCACCAGGACGGCGACAAGCTGTACATTCTCGACGCGCCGCTCGACGTAAAGATGGATACCCAGTACCTCAAGTCCCGTGGCGTGACGCGTGGGCAGAGTTGCCCACGCCAGGACGCGGCCACTGAGGAGCACAACGAGCAGGTGTACCGCGCTCTGGTGCTGCCCGCGCTGAAGAGGGCCATCAACACCGACACGGACTACGCCGACCTGCGCCGCGTCTACCTGGCCCGGGTGGCCGCCGAGTGGTACCGAAACCTGAGCCGCACCCGGCACACCACGTACGGCGCCCTGGTCGACCGGGGAGACGCGAGAGCCTGGCCAGGCAAAACGTCCTGGAAGCCCACCGACACCTTCGACGAGTACGTGAAGTCTTACACCAAGGGCGAGTTCAAGCTCACCCGGCGCACCAGTCAGGGCAACGCGGACTACGTCACCACCTACACCTACGGGGGTGTGGACCTGAGCACGGTGCCGCTGCGCGACGCTCCGGCGGCGGCGTTCGCCGCGAACGTGGAGCGCTCGCTGCACGCCTCCGACGTGCCCGGCGCGGGCGATTCGATCTGGCTCGGCGCGCCCACGCCCCGACAGGCCGCGGGCCTGGATGCAGCGGATGGGGCGCTGTCCGCTACCGCCCTTGCCCTCCGCGTGCTGCCCGCGCTGCTGGTGCCGGTGGCGGGGTTGCTGTGGTGGCGCAGACGTCGCCTGGGCGCCGCCGGTTCCGCCAGCCCTCTGCGCCGCGCGGCCGTTTCGGGCCCGCGCGTCCCGTCCCGTACTCGGAGGCCCCGATGACCCACCCCGGCCCTCAACCGCCCGGATCGCCGGAGCCCTCCGGCCCGCCTCAGCGCCCGCACATCCGGCTCATGGCCGCCGTCGGCGTACTCGGTGCGGTGGCGCTCGGGCTCGGCGCCCTCGCCGGGTTCACCACCGACTCGCCAGTACCGCTGCCGGAGAAGATGCCCACCATGCCTTCGCGGCCCGGCACGCTCCCACTGCCTTCCGATTTCCCAACCAGCTTGCCGTCGGACTTCCCCACCGCTCTGCCATCGGACTTTCCGACCTACCTACCGTCGGACTTTCCGACCGCTCTACCGTCGGACTTCCCCACCGAGCTGCCGTCGGACTTTCCCACAGCACCCTCCGGTTCCACCCCGTTCGGAGGCACCCGATGACGCTACCGCCGCCACCCCCGCAGACCCCTCGGGACACCTTCCGGCGCCCCTGGCGGATCGCCCTGGCCATCGCTCTCGTGCTTTCCGCAGCCTTCGCCATGGCACAGGTGCTGTACTGGGCCGCGCCGGAGATCCACTCACCGCTGCCGTGGATGCGGATCTATCTGCTGCCCCAGCCGCCCGCGTTGAAGCTAACCCGAGTGTTGCTGTACACGGGCTGGGGCATCGCCCTGCTGCTCACCCCGGTGCTGTACGCCGCGCACCGCTCCGGCTGGGTGCACGTCGTGCGCGCCTGCCGGGCTGCCGTCCTGGCCGTGCTGCTGCTGCCGTACACCGTGATGGCGCTCGATGCTCTCTCCGGTGCCCCGCTGACCGCGTTACTGTGCCTGCCGACCTCCGGCGTCGCGCTTTTGATCGTGCACCGCGCCCAGCTGTACCTACGGCTGCCCGCCCGCCTGACGCTGGTTGCCTTCGGCTGGGGCGCGCTGGTGGGAGCCGGATTCGCGATCGTCATGGCGATGTGGTTCGCCTGGTACGCGGGCGGATACCTCATGGACTTCCAGCACCCGCGCGGCTCGATCCGCACGCTCCTGACACTGTCCGCGCTCAATGCGGACCTCTTCGCCGAACTGGGCAAGGCGGCCGGCGTCGCCCTGCTCGTCCTCGTCTTCCGACGGTACGCCGACGGGCTGGTGCCCGGACTGGTGCTCGGAGCCGCCGTGGGCATCGGCTTCAACCTCACCGAATCCGTCCGCTATGTGGCGGAGATCGAACCCGGCCAAGCAGCCGCCCAGTTCTGGACCCGCCAGGTCGTAGGGCTGCTGACCGTGCACACCGCCTTCACCGCGCTGGCGGGGGCCGGGTTCGGCACGGCGGTGAGGGCCACCACCCGCCGGGATCGGGTCACCGCGTGCGCGGGAGGCCTTCTCGCCGCATTCGGCGGCCACTTCCTGCTCGACACGGCCATGCCGCTGCTCGACCGGTGGCGCAAGGACCTGTTCGCCGACGACGCGGTGCTCGGGGTGCTACTGGGCGTGCCGCTGGTCACTCTGCTCGCCACAGGCCCGTTCGTGGTCGTCTGTGTCCTGCTTCTGCGGCGGGGTCTGCGCGACCAAGCGGCCGAGCTACGCGCGGCTCTGCCGGTCGAGACTGCGGGCGGCGCCCCCGCCGTGACACCCGCCGAGTCCGAGCTGTTGCTGTCCCCGCGCCGTCGCCTGCTGCTCGAACTGCGGGTGTGGCAGCGCGACGGCACCGCCGGGCTGCGCCACCTGATCCGCCTCCAGCAGGCCCAGTTGCGCCTGTTGGCCGCACCGCTGGCCCAACAGTGCGAACACGTCATGGAGTTGAAGGGCTTCCCGATGCGTCCGAACGTCCATCCGGCCCGTCCCGAACAAGGAGTCCCGTCGTGACACGATCCCGCACCGCCCGGCCTCTCGCCCTGTTCGCCCCGCTCCTCGCGACGGCCTTCGTGCTGGTGACGCCGGATCTTGCAGCCGCGCAGTGCGCCGCGCCCAACTACCGGGGCGGCCGGGCGCTCCCGAGCGGCGGCTGCCCCACGCACGCCGCCGCCACCGCCTCCGCCGCCGTCTGGGCCTTCCTGGCACTGGCGGCCGTGGCATGGCTGATGCTCACGATGCGCCGGGCGCGGGCCGTCACGGACGCGGACCTGGCGGTCGTCGACGCCGGCTTCGCAGCCGGCCGGGAGGAGACACCGTCCTGGCAGGACGACGCCATCTGACGCCACCGGGCGAGGGAGGGCCGACCGTTGCTGGGACGCCACGGAGGGCTACATCCCCCGACAGGAGTGGAAGTCCTTCGAGTGGTGAGTGCCGGCGGCCCTTCCCGGAGTGCCTGCCGACGGGCCGGCCTCTCGTGCCCACAGCGGCCATTTTTTCCTCCGACATCACCCTTTCAACTTCAGTAGCTTGTGTCAAAAGTCTTGTCTGCGGTGGTCCGCTTCCTGGAGGGCACCCTTGTGTGTCTCCGCGGCCTCGGCGGACCGACCCGCGCGGGCGCAGAGGTCGGCCGCCAGCAGCCGGTTGAGGGCGCTGGGGTTGCTGCTTTCGGCGTACTCCAAGATGTGCAAGAGGGCTGAGAGCTCGCCCTGGCGAAGGTACAGATGCGTCAAAGAGTCGGAGGCGCAGGAGACCAGCGCCCGGTGTATGCGGCTTTCATAGGCACGCCTGTGAAGCTCGGCGAAACGGATCTGGGGTTCCTCGAACAGGCAGGGCTGGGCGGGAAGGTAGGAGGCCAGACTCTCCAGCAGCATCGGGAGGTCCTGACCCTCCTGACGGTAGTACGGCTGATCGCTGCTGCCCGCCCCGGCCGGATCGAGACGGAAGGCGTCGACGAAGGCCGCGACGAGCTGGGGCTCGGGAAGCAGGCTGGCCTGGGGCCACCGGGCGCCGGACAGAAACCGCTCCTCTCTGTCGGCGGTGTAGAGACACCAGCCGGACGTGCCCGCCCAGTGAAGCCCGCAGTCGCCTCCGCCATGCTGATCCTGGAATGCCTGAGTGAACGAGATGCCGGCCTCGACGTCGAGGTACTCGCCCTCCGTGTCGCGCCAGGGGCCGCAACTGTGAATCCCGGTCACCGGCAGACCCGCTTCCAGGAGGCGCCCGGCGACAGCAGCGGCATAGTGGCCCGCCCGCCTCGAGAGCTCAGCTGACATCTGAGGACTGGTTTCGCAAGCCACGGAACTCTCTCTCCGCTGTCGGGATCGGACGCTGACGTCGCCGTAGATCCTGCCGCGCCGCATGGCGTCCGACGCAGCGGGGGCGCGGCAACCCCGTACCGGCTCGCGCCCCCGGTGTACGGCGACTGGCGACGATACCGGCCTGAAATCGGCGCGGCCCGAACGACATCGCTGAGGGTCGGCCTCGCACGTCGTGCCCGCTCGGGGCTCCGGCGTCCTCTGCTCAGGTAGCTGTCGCTGGTGCGGGGGCGAGGGCGAAGAGATCGACACCGCCACCAACACGGTGACCGCCACCGTCGGCGTCGGCAACACCCCGCTCGGGCTGGCGACGGCGGTGGTGGGTTCCGCGCCGGCCGACCTCGACATTGACCTGACCGCCCAGGCCAACCTGCTACCTGCGGGTCTTCGACCTGCATGGCAGCTCTGGGCTCCCGTCTCAGGACGAGGTCACCACGCTGCATGTGGGTGACGTCATGGATGCCCATCAGGAACTCACTGAAAGCGTTCCGCCGAACCGGTGACAGAGTGGTCCCGGCTGCCTCCTCAGTCCGCAGGCAGTCCGCAGGACACTCGAAAGCGACCGTCGCAGGCCAACGCAACCGAACGGTGAAATGCCTGGTCAGAGGTTCGCATGGGGCTCCGTCGCAGGTCAGGATCGGCGCGCAGGCATTCCGCTTCAACGTGTGAGCGGATGTAACAACACCACGTTGACGGCCTGGCGAACTTGCAGCTCAGACGGGTTCGGCTCCACCAGGGGGCGGCCCCTGGGGCGTTTCCGTGCTGGGATGGTGCTGGGATTCCTGCCCCCTCGCCAGCTGGACCCCGCGCCCAGGGGGGCCCAAAGTGGTACGTTATCTCGTACCACTCACTGAAGGGGGTCGAGGCATGTCCATTACCGCGAGCGAGGCCCGCAAGGATCTCTTTCCGTTGATCAAAAAGGTCAACGAGGATCACGACGCAGTCGAGATCGTCTCGAAGCACGGGAACGCCGTTCTCATCTCGGCCGAGGACTTTGCCGCTTTGCGGGAGGGGTCCTATCTGCTGCGCTCGCCGGTGAACGCGCGCCGTCTGCTCAAGGCGTACGAGAACGCGTTGTCCCACATCAATGTCTCGGAGCGTGAGCTGATCGATCCTGGCTCGGGTGCCGCGTGAGACTCGTCTTCGAGGATCAGGGCTGGGAGGACTACACGTCCTGGCTCAAGAACGACCGCAAGATGCTCGCTCGGATCAACAAGCTCATCGAGGACGTCAAGCGCGACCCGTTATCGGGAATCGGCAAGCCCGAGCCGCTTAAGTACCACTTGCCGGGAGCTTGGTCGCGGCGGATCGATGACGAACACCGCCTCGTCTATCTGGTCGCCGACAAAGAGATCATCATCCTCGCCGCTCGCTATCACTACTGACCGAGGAGTGGTGGACGGGCTCGCGGTGCTGGGATACCTCTCCCGTGTTGGGAACGTGCTGGGATGGGCCCCTCGGAATCAACGTTTCCGCAGGTCGCGGCTCTGCGATGGACATTCCGCTTCAATGTCGCCCGGTGTCGTACGCGGCGTCAGCCAGGCCGGCCCGGTGCGAGTTTGTCGAGATCCAGGCTGATCTCGAACGGAAGGGGCCGCCGTAGCGCGTGGCGGTAGATCCCGGCTGGCGCGTACGAGCCGGTCGGGGCGTCAAGCTCATAGTCGTGGACGGGAGGGACGGTGTTCTCGTCCTCGATGCACCAGTAGTGCCGGATTCCCGCCTCGGCGTATTTGCGCAGCCTGACTGTGCGGTCGCGGTGGGCGGACTCGGGCGAGACCACCTGGATGACGAGCTGGATGTCCTCCGGCGCGAACCAGGTTCGGTCCGCGTCGTGCGGGGCGGTTGTCAGAATCTCATCGGTGGCGGAGAAGAGATGTACCTGCCCGCGCACGGAGTCGCAGATCTGGGCGTACAGGGTCTCGGGGGTCAGCCAGTCGTCGAGTCCCAGCCCTCGATCACCAAGTCCTCTGGGCGTGAGGGCGTCCGACACCACACGGCCCAGGGCCTCTGCGGCGATCGCCCGGCGACGGGTGTCGCTGTCCGGTCCGGCCCGTCCTTGTCGCCGTGGGCGAGTCATTCCTTCGCGGAGTCTCTCTGCCCGACCTTGACGGGCCGTCAGTTCGATGGCGAGACCAGGGCAGATCCGTGAGCGGTTCTCGGCCACTCTCTTGTTCGGTGGTTGAACAGTTACCGCAGGACAATTGATGCTCGGTGTCTGGCATTCTTGGGCATACCGGTCAATGAGTTCGGCTGGTTCTGGCACGTTTACGGTTTTCGGGCCGAGAACTCGTTCGTGTCGTGTGAAGGCCCCGTGGCAGCGTGTGAGTCTCCGGTGGCCGTAGCGGTCGCTGTGTCTCTTGTGTCCCGTGGGGGGATTGCATGGTTTCGCGCGCTTCCGGCGTGCCGTTTCGGCGTGTCCGTATATCTGGCAGAAGTTCTTTGACCGCCGCCCTGGTGGTGGTCGCGCTCGGTGTTTCCGCACTGCCCGCTCTCGCCGCTCCGGCGAAGGACCCGGCGCCTGTCTCCGCGTGGGGGCCGGGTGGGCCCAAGACGCAGATGCCGGAGGTGAAGGTCGGCTCCAATAAGCCGGTACCCGCCGAAGCCCAAGAGCCCGCATCCGAAGAGGTGGCGGCGTGGCGCGAGGCGCAGAAGGAACGCGCCCGCACTCCGGTTCCGGAGAAGGCTGGTACGGCCGCGGCCCGCTCGTCCGTCGCACCGCTGACCTACGTGCCCGAGGGGCAGGGGGCGGTGCCCTGGCACCAGATCTCCGACTTCCGGATCACTGACTCGTTGGTGGCGCGGGTCAATTACTCCAACGGCAACCTGATGCTGGCCGCGACCGACTTCGACATCGCGGGCGTGGGGCAGACGCTGCGCCTGGCACGGACGTACAACTCCTTGGACGCCCCGTGGGGCAAGGTGTCCCAGCGGTGGTGGCAGGAGTACGAGCGCTACGCGGAGATCTTTACCTCCGAGGTCGTCATCTACGACGCCACCGGGACGGCCGTCCGTTTCACGAAGGAGTCCAACGGCGCATTCACCACCCCGAAGGGCTACTCCAAGGATCTGAAGAAGAACGCGGACGGCACGTACACGCTGACCGACCGCAAGTCAGGCTCCAAGGACACCTACAACGCCGGCGGCACGCTGACGAAGGTCACGGACAAGAACGACGGCACCATCACGGTCACCCAGCATGACGAGGGTGGTGAGCACAAGGGGTTCAAGCTCACCGAGACCCGCTCCGGGCGTTGGGTGGATCTGCTGAAGACCAACGCCTCGCAGTGGCAGGCCAAGGACCACACCGGCCGCACCGCCGTCTTCGACCTCAACCCGTCCGGCGACCTCGCCAAGACGACGGACACCGAGGGCAAGGCCACGCAGCTCGGGTACGACTCCTCGCGCCGCCTGACGAAGATCACGACCCCGGAGGGTCGGGTGACGGTCTTCACCTACGACGACCAGAACCGCGTCACCTCGATGCTGCGGGCTACCGACTTCAACGGCTCCGGCCACACCGGCCCCACCTGGACCTACAAGTACTCCGCCTCCACCCCCTCGGCGGCCGGCACGACCACGGTCACCGACCCCGAGCAGCAGGCCACCAAGTACGAACACGACGGCGACGGCCAGGTGAAGGAGATCACCGACGCTCTGGACCACTCCCGCTCGAAGACGTTCGACGCGAACCGCAATGTCGAGACGGCCGCCGACGCGATGGGGACCGGGGGTGTGGGCGGCAACGTCACCACCTACGGGTGGGACGGACGCAGCAACCCCACTTCCTCGAAGCTGCCCACCGGTGCCACCGCCACTATGACGGGGTACCAGACGATCGCGGGTGCGGATCTGCCGAAGTCGACGACGACGGCGGACGACGAGAAGACCGACTACACCTACGACACCGCGGGCAACACCAAATCCGTCGCGGTGACCGGCACCGGCGGCGGCAACCAGACCTTCGACTACAACCCCGCCACTGCCACGTGCGGTGGTTTCGAGGGCCAGCGGTGCAAGGTGACCACCAAGATGATGTCGACGAAGTCGGTGTACACCACCTTCACCTACGACGCCAAGGGCAACCTGAAGACCGTCAAAGCCCCCGCACCCCTGGGCACGACCACCTACACGTACGACGACCTCGGCCGCCCCGCGACGGTCAAGGACGCACGCGGCATCACCGTCATCTACACCTATGACAACCGCGACCGCGTCACCAAGGTCGACTCCACCAACTACGCCACCGTCACCTACGCCTACGACGGCGACGGCAACCTGCGCCAGCGCTCGGACGGCACCGGGGTAGTGGAGTACAAGTTCGACCCGCTCTCCCGCGAGACGATCCGCACCCTGCAGGACGGATCACAGACGACCCTGACCTACACTCCCGCCGGCAATGTCGACACCTACCAGGACCCGGCCGGCCTGACCGACTACACCTGGAACAAGGTCAACAAGCTCAAGGAGTTCAAGGACCCCAAGGGCAAGGTCACCGTCTACGAGTACAACAACAACGACGTCCGCACCAAGACGACCTATCCTGGCAGCACCGTCCAGGAGGTCACTCCGGACAAGTCGGGCCGCCCGGAGAAGATCAAGGCCACCAGCCCCAAGGGCACCCTGATCGACCTCGCCTACACCTACGCCAGGGACGACGGCAACGACGGCGGAAAGATCCGCACCACCACCAACACGGTCGCGGGCACCAAGACCACCTACAGCTACGACAGTGCCGGGCGTTTCTCCTACGCGGCCGAGAACAAGGGCGCCACTCTCAACTCGTCGTGGCAGTACTGCTACGACCTGGCCGGCAACCTCACTTCCCAGGGCGTCGACAAGGGCTGCCCCCGCGGCACCACCTACACCGTCAACGACGCCCAGCAGATCACCGCGAAGGACGGCTCCACCACCAACTGGTCCTACGACAAGATCGGCAACGAAACCGCCGGCGCCTCCACACCGGAGGGCACGCGCACGGGGGTGAAGTGGACCGACTACTCCCAGATGACCTCCATCACCGTCGGCAGCAAGACGTATGCCGGCCAGTACGGCTCCACCGACCAGTCCGAGCGCATCAAGCTGGGCGACACGTTCTTCCACAACGGGCCCCTCGGCCTGTCTGCAGCGAGCACGGCCGGGGTGGACTCAGGATTTAACCGGGAGCCCGGGGGCACGCTGAACTCCATGACCCGCGGGGGGAAGAACTACTACTACTTGACCGACGCACTCGGCAGCGTCGTCGCCCTGGCCGACGAGGCCGGCACGAAGGTCAACACGTACGCCTACAGCCCCCGCGGCGTACAGCACACCACCACCAACGAGCAGGTGCCCCAGCCCTACCGGTTTGCCGGCGGCTACCAGGACCCCACCGGCCTCTACCACTACGCGGCCCGCTACTACGACCCCAACATCGGCCGCTTCACCACCCCCGACCCCTCCGGCCAGGAACAAAACCCCTACCTCTACGCCGAGGGTGACCCCGTCAACCGCATCGACCCGCAAGGCACGCTCAGCCTTGGCGGGGTGATGGACACCGTCGGTAAGGCCGGGGACGCCGCCGCTGCTGGTGAATTCGTCGGCCAGCTGGCAACAGGAGATTACAAAGCCGCTGCTGGGACGGCGATCAGCTTCGCTGCCGACAAGGCCTTCACCGCCGGCTGCACCTACGTAACCGGCGGAGCGGGAGCAATCCCCTGCGCTGTCGGTGGAATGGCAGTCGGTGAGGCCACAGATGCGGCCTACGAAGACGCCACAAGCTAAATCAGGAACCTCTGGTTCTGCACCCAACTAAGGAGCTCTCGTGCGATCACCCGCTGATTCGGCCGTACTGGCCTACAAGGGGCTTGATGGTATTCCTCTCTGGCTGTTGGGTGGAATTGTCATCCTGGTTTTCGTCATAGTCGGAGTCGCGCAGGCCCGTAAAAGGAAGTAAGACCTGAACTCCCAGCAGTGGGCGGAACCCATCTTGGGTTCCGCCCACTGCCATGCGAGCCCGCTACACTTCCCACCCCCAAGCCGTTGACCAGCGCAAATGAAGAAGTCCGGCTGGAGTACTAGTTACTCCAGCCGTAGATCGTGATCTTCGTGGCTGTCGGGTGGCTGGATGGGGTCGCGGTCGTGTCGGCCGAATGGGAAGTCGTTGGCTCTCGGCCACATCGCAGCCATGGCTCCCAGCGAGTCCGTCGCGCAGCACCGGCGTGCTCGCCGAAGGTGGACACCCTGACAGGCCGCCGTCGATGGACTCTGACAGCCGCCGGCAGATGATCGTCCGCGCTGCCCTTCCCCTTGAGGGAGCTCGTGCTGGGGTTGCTGTCGGGCCCGCCGCGCAAGAACTGCTGACGCTGGCCGAGCACGCCTGGCATGCCACCCCCCGATGGCCTGTAGCACCTGCTGGCGGGGGCCAAGTGGGACGCCGATGCGGTCCGCGTGGCGTGCTGGTAGTCGACGAAACCGGCGATATCAGCAAGAGCAGCACCACGGTCGGCGTGCAGCGCCAGTATGCGCTACTGCGCCTGCACTGCGTGCAGGAAGAGGAGAACTGCATTACCGTGAGAAACACCGCCGAGCATCTGATCGGTTTGTCCAGATTCATGTATATTGTTACTGATTTCCGTGCGTCGGCTTGACCGATGGGCCCGCGGCAACGTAATTTCGAGCACCCGACCCGTGAACCGTTGAAAGGAGGCGAACTCGGATGTTGACCATCTCCGACCTGCATCGCCTCGCTCAGCGGACCGCCTGGGTTCCGGGTCGTGTAGCACACGGCTGCTGAGTAGCCCCCTTTTCCGGAGTGCCCGATTGCGGCCCCGGCACCTTCCCATCTCTGTAAGCGCCTGCGGCACGTCGTTGCGTGCTGATTTGCGCTCTGGATTCTCGAGCTGCGCCACCGAAATAGAAAGCTCCTGAAATGGCGACTAGGACAATCAGATCGACCGCGCACCGAAATGAGGATGTGCCATGGTAGCGGCGCGGATCACGGTCAATGAGAAAGAAATACCGATTTCACCGGCCGCGCCCCACACCACGGTGCTGGATTTTCTGCGCGAGCGTGGCCTCACCGGCACCAAGGAGGGCTGCGCCGAGGGTGAATGCGGCGCCTGTTCGGTGCTGGTGGCCCGTCCCGGGGTGAACAAGCCCACTGACTGGGTGGCGGTCAACGCCTGCCTGGTCCCGGTCGCGGCGCTCGACGGTCAGGAGATCATCACCTCCGAAGGTCTCGCCACCGCCGGTGAACCCGGCATGCCGCCCACGCTGCACCCGGTGCAGGAGGAGATGGCGGTCCGCGGCGGCTCCCAATGCGGTTACTGCACACCGGGGTTCATCTGCAGCATGGCCTCCGAGTACTACCGACCCGACCGCTGCGCGCACGCGGAATCGGCCGACAGCACCGACTCCGAGCACGGTCCGAACGGTTTCGATCTGCACTCGCTGAGCGGAAACCTGTGCCGCTGCACCGGTTATCGCCCGATTCGCGATGCCGCGTACGCCGTCGGTACGCCCACCGAGGACGACCCCCTGGCACAGCGTCGCGATCAGTCCCCGCCCGAACCGGTTGCCACCGAATACACCCAGGGCGACAGCGCGTTCCTGCGGCCGGGCACCCTGGCCGAAGCGGTGCGGCTGCTGCGCGAGCGGCCCGACGCGGTGGTGGTCGCCGGAAGCACCGACTGGGGCGTGGAGGTGAATATCCGTTCCCGCCGGGCGAATTGCGTGGTCGCGGTCGACCGACTGCCCGAACTGCGGGAGCTGCGAGTCGAATCCGACTACGTCGAGATCGGCGCGGCACAGACGCTCACCGAGATCGAACGCCGCCTCGACGGCAGCGTCCCGCTGCTGGCAGAGCTGTTCCCGCAGTTCGCATCGCGGCTCATCCGCAACAGCGCGACCATCGGCGGCAACCTGGGTACCGGCTCCCCCATCGGTGACAGCCCGCCGGTGCTGCTCGCGCTGGAGGCGTCGCTGGTGCTCGCCGATGCCGACGGTGAGCGCGAGGTCCCGCTGGCCGACTACTTCACCGGCTACCGGCAGAGCGTGCGCCGCCCCGGCGAGCTGATCCGCGCGGTGCGCATCCCGCTGCCGCTGTCGCCCGTCACGGCCTTCCACAAGATCGCCAAGCGGCGCTTCGACGACATCTCCAGCGTGGCGGTCGCTTTTGCGCTCGACATCGAGGACGGGATCGTCCGCAAGGCACGCATCGGCCTGGGCGGCGTGGCCGCCACCCCGATCCGCGCCCTCGCCGCCGAGGCGGCCCTGGAAGGCAACGCATGGACGGCGGAGACCGTCGAGGCCGCAGCCCAGGTGCTGCAGGCCCAGGGCACACCGATGAACGATCACCGCGCCAGCGCCGGCTACCGCTCCGCGATGCTCGGCCAGAGCCTGCTCAAGCTGTACGCACAAACCACCGAGGCGGTGTCGTCATGAGTCATTTGTCCGAGCGCCCCGAAAAGCCTGTCGTCGGCGTTTCGATGCCGCACGAGAGCGCGAGCCTGCATGTCACCGGCACCGCGCTCTACACCGACGACCTGGTCTACCGCACCAAGGACGTGCTGCACGCCCACCCGGTCCAGGTCATGAAGGCCCACGGCAGGGTCACCGCGCTGCGCACCGAGCCCGCGCTCGCCGTGCCCGGTGTGGTCCGCGTGCTGACCGTTGCCGACGTGCCCGGCGTCAACGATGCCGGCATGAAGCACGACGAGCCGCTGTTCCCCGACGAGGTCATGTTCTACGGCCACGCGGTCGCCTGGGTGCTGGGCGAGACCCTGGAGGCGGCCCGGCTGGGTGCGGCGGCCGTCGAGGTGGAACTCGACGAACAGCCCTCCCTGGTCACGCTGCAGGACGCGATCGCGGCCAACAGTTTTCACGGCGCCAAGCCCATGATGCTGACCGGCGACGTCGACGCTGGCTTCGCCGACTCCGCGCACGTCTTCACCGGCGAGTTCCAGTTCTCCGACCAGGAACACTTCTATCTCGAGACGCACGCGGCGCTGGCCCATATCGACGAGGCCGGGCAGGTGTTCATCCAGAGCAGCACCCAGCACCCGTCGGAGACACAGGAAATCGTCGCGCACGTGCTCGGCCTGCACAGTCACGAGGTGACCGTGCAGTGCCTGCGGATGGGCGGCGGCTTCGGCGGCAAGGAGATGCAGCCGCACGGGTTCGCGGCCATCGCCGCGCTCGGTGCCAAACTGACCGGTCGGCCGGTCCGGCTGCGGCTCAACCGGACTCAGGACCTGACCATGTCCGGCAAGCGGCACGGGTTCCACGCCACGTGGAAGATCGGCTTCGACTCCGACGGCCGCATCCAGGCCCTGGAAGCCACCCTGACCGCCGACGGCGGCTGGAGCCTGGACCTGTCCGAGCCGGTGGTGGCCCGCGCGCTGTGCCACATCGACAACACGTACTGGATTCCCAACGCGCGCATCGCCGGTCGCATCGCCAAGACCAACAAGGTCTCCAACACCGCCTTCCGTGGCTTCGGCGGACCGCAGGGCATGCTGGTCATCGAGGACATCATGGGCCGGTGCGCGCCGCTGCTCGGCCTGGATCCGATGGAGTTGCGGGAGCGCAACTTCTATCGGCAGGGCCACTCGACGCCGTACGGACAGCCGGTCGGTCATCCCGAGCGGATCTCTGCCGTCTGGCAGCAGGTCAAGGACAACGTGGGCATCGCCGATCGGAAGCGTGAGATCGCGGCCTTCAACGCCGCGCACCCGAACACCAAGCGGGCGCTCGCGCTCACGGGCATCAAGTTCGGCATCTCGTTCAACCTCACCGCCTTCAACCAGGCCGGCGCGCTGGTGCTGATCTACAAGGACGGCTCTGTCCTGATCAACCACGGCGGTACCGAGATGGGCCAGGGCCTGCACACCAAGATGCTGCAGGTGGCCGCGACCACGCTGGGCATCCCGCTGCACAAGGTGCGGCTGGCCCCGACGCGTACCGACAAGGTGCCCAACACCTCTGCCACCGCCGCCAGTTCCGGGGCGGATCTCAACGGTGCGGCGGTGAAGAACGCCTGCGAGCAGTTGCGCGAGCGGCTGCTTCAGGTGGCCGGCACCCAGCTGGGTGCGAACGCCTCGGACGTGCGCATCGTCGAGGGCGTCGCGCGCTCCCTCGGCAGCGACAAGGAGCTGGGCTGGGACGACCTGGTGCGCACCGCCTACTTCCAGCGAGTTCAGTTGTCGGCGGCCGGTTTCTACCGGACCGAGGGTCTGCACTGGGACGCGAAGACGTTCCAGGGTTCGCCGTTCAAGTACTTCTCCTATGGCGCCGCCGCGGCCGAGGTGGAGGTGGACGGCTTCACCGGCGCGTACCGCATCCGGCGGGTGGACATCGTGCACGATGTCGGCGACAGCCTGTCCCCGATGATCGACATCGGTCAGGTCGAGGGCGGTTTCGTGCAGGGCGCGGGCTGGCTGACGCTCGAGGACATGCGCTGGGACACCGGCGACGGGCCGAACCGCGGCCGGCTGCTGACCCAGGCCGCGAGTACGTACAAGCTGCCGAGCTTCTCGGAGATGCCCGAGGAGTTCAACGTCACGCTGATGGAGAACGCCACCGAAGAGGGCTCGGTGTACGGGTCCAAGGCCGTGGGTGAGCCTCCGCTGATGCTGGCGTTCTCGGTGCGAGAAGCGCTGCGGCAGGCCGCCGCTGCATTCGGGCCCGCCGGAGTCAGCGTGGAACTCGCCTCCCCCGCGACGCCGGAGGCGGTGTACTGGGCCATCGAAGCAACCCGCAGAAGCGACGTGCAGAGCAACGGCAGCGAGATCCGCACCACCACAAGCGCTTTGAGCAATGCCTGACATGACCTGGGTGGCCGCGGTCGCGCGGTTGCGAGCCCGCCGGGAAGCCGGCGCGCTGGTGACCGTCGCGACCGTGCGCGGCCACGCGCCCCGCCGGGCCGGTGCCAAACTCGTTGTGGGACGGACCGAGACCTGGGGTTCGATCGGCGGCGGCAACATCGAGGCCGTCGCGATCGATCGGGCCCGCGAGCTGATCGGCATGCCCGATCCGGAGCCGGAGCTGATGGAGTTCGCCCTCAACGACAAGGTCACCAACCGACACGGCGTGCAATGCTGCGGCGGAGCCGTCACCGTACTGCTCGAACCGCTGCCGGTGGTCCCAGCGGTGGCGATCTTCGGCGTCGGGCACGTCGGGTTGGAGCTGGCACGTATCCTGGCCCGCCACAACCTCGATCTGCACCTGATCGATACCCGCCCCGACGTACTCACTGACGAACGGCTCGGCGTGCTCGCGGATGCGGTGGCGCAGATCCACGTGCACCACACACCGCTGCTCCCGGAGGAGGTGCTCGAGGAGCTAGCACCCGGCACCCACATCCTGATCATGACCCATGATCATGCCGAGGACGCCGCACTGTGCGACGCTGCCTTGCGCACCACCGATCTCGGCTCGATCGGATTGATCGGCTCGGCCGCCAAATGGGCGCGGTTCCGGCACCGCCTGGCCACCGAGGGCGGCCACGACGCCGCCACCATCGACCGGATCGAGACACCGATCGGAATGACCGAGATCACCGGCAAGGAACCCGCCACGATCGCGGTGAGCGTCGCGGCAGACCTGCTCCGGACCTTCGAACAGGACCGCCACTGAGCGGTGCCGAACGCGGTTGCCGCGGTCCCCGTACGCTCCAGTAGCCGCCGATAGCGCGTGAGGTGGCACAGACCAGGCACGGCAGCCTGGCACAGTACATCGGCACCGCCGGTCGGATCGAGAATTCCCAGGTCGGGGTCTACCTCGCCTACGCGACCTGCCGCGGGTATGCGGCCATCGACCGGGAGCTGTACCTGCCGCGCAGTGGGACAGACGACGCCGGCCGGTTCCGCGTCGACGCCCTGGCCATGCTCGCCCACGCCTTCCCCGCCGCCACCCGAGCCGCCGAGCACGCCCACCATCCCCGCCCGCAGGACCTCAATTCCACTGTCCTGCAACGAGATCCAGCACCCGTTCCTCAGCCTCGTCCTCCAGCCCCGCCCCGCCCACGATTGCGCCCGTCCCGAGGGCGCGTCGTGCGGCGGAGCCCAGGTGCCCCGCGCCGGGCAAGCGCGTGGCGCAGGGGCATCCGATCGAACGGGCGCGGACCGTTCACCCATGCATCACGCGCACAGCGCCCGCCGTACCGGAGGCGGTCGCTCGGCAACTGCACGCTCACGCACGGCTGTTGCCATGTTCCCGACAGTGAGGACTTCGCTGTGCACAGGCCCCACCGCCCCGCCCGTTCCGCCGTCGTCACCGTCACCGTCCTGGCCGCCGCGCTCGCCGCGCTCGCGGCCGGGCCCGCGCAGGGCCGCGGCTCCGCCTCTCTGCCCGCCGTCACCCCGCGGGCCGAGACGGCCACGCTGTACGACGACGAGGCGGGCGGCAGCGCCAACGCCGACGACCCAGCGATCTGGCGCAACGCCGCCGATCCCGGCCGCAGTCTGGTCATCGCCACCGCCAAGGAGGGCGGCCTGCGGGTGTACGACCTCGACGCCCGCCAGGTCCAGACGATCGCCGCGCCCCCCGCCGCCGGGCCCGAGGACGCCCCCGGCCGGTTCAACAACGTCGACCTCGTGCACCGCCTGCGCCTGGTGTCCGGCCGCGCGGACGTCGCCGTCACCAGCGACCGCGGTCACGACCGCCTCCGTATCCACCGCATCGCCCCCGGCCGCCCCGGTGGCCCGCTCGTCGACGTCACCGCCCCGCAGGCCCCGCCCGTCTTCTCCGCGGGCCAGGACGAGATCAACGAGCAGCGCACCGCCTACGGCCTGGCCACCTGGACCGACCCCGCGTCCGGTCGCTCGTACGCCCTGGTCAGCCGCCGCGAGCGCACCAGCATCGCCCTGCTGGAGCTGATCCCCACCCGCGCCGGCACCGTCACCTACCGCAAGGTCCGCACCCTGGATCTGCCGTCCGCCTTCCGCCTCCCGAGCGGCGCCTCTTGGACACCGTGCGGCGAGCCGGGCGAGCTGCCGCAGGTCGAGGGCATGGTCGCCGACCCGGAGAACGGCACGCTCTACGCCGGGCAGGAGGGCGTCGGCATCTGGCGCCTGCGCGCCGACCTCACGGGCGTCCCGAAGCTGATGGACAAGGTGCGCGAGTACGGGGTCCCCGGCACGTACGACGAGGAGACCGAGGAGTGCGCCGCGGGCGCCGACCGCGGCTATGGCGGCAAGCGGCTGGCGGCCGACGTCGAGGGTCTGACCCTGCTGACCGAGCCGGGGGGCGACGGCTACCTGCTCGCCTCCAGCCAGGGCGATGACACCTTCGCCGCGTACGACCGCGAGGTCGGGGACGCCAACGAGTACGAGGGCGGCTTCCGCGTCACCGCCACCCGCGCCATCGACGGCGCCGAGGAATCCGACGGCGCGGCGGTCCTCAACGCCCCGCTGGGCGCGAAGTACCCCCACGGCCTGCTCGTCGTCCAGGACGGCCACGCCACCCCCACGGACGGCGACCGCGAGGGGACCGGCTTCAAGTTCGTGGACCTCGCCGACGTCCTTGACCGGATTGACGACTGACCGTACCCGGCCAGCAGTTGCCTCTTCGGTGCGCGCTGCCCGCAGCGTTCCGGCGGCGTAGCATCGAAGGGCGGGGGCAGTACGCCGGGACGGTCGGGACGCCGGGCGGGACATCCCTCGGGGCTCAGGAGGTCGCGATGACTGAGCAGGCGCTGGACCGTGCGCGGCAGGCGCAGTTCGCGGAGCGCATGACGCAGGTGCTCAACGACTCCTGTCTGGGTTACCTGTGCAGTCTCGGCCACCGCACCGGGCTCTTCGACGTCATGTCCGGCCTGCCGCCGTCGACCAGCGCCGAGATCGCCGCGGCCGCCCGCCTCGATGAGCGGTACGTGAGGGAATGGCTCGGCGGGATGACGGTGGGCCGGGTCGTGGAGTACGACCCGGCCACGAGCACGTACCTGCTGCCGCCCGAGCACGCCGCCTCCGTCGTCCGGGCCGCCGGGCCCGACAACATGGCGTCGTTCATGCAGGACCTCGCTCTGCTGGGCGGCGTCGAGGACAAGGTGCTCGACGCGTTCCGACGGGGCGGCGGCGTCCCGTACGACGCCTATCCGCGGTTCCAGGAGCTCCAGGCCGAGGAGACGGCGCGGGTGTACGACGCCGCCCTGGTCGACGCGATCATTCCGCTCGCGCCGGGTCTCACCGAGCGGCTGAGCACCGGCATCGACGCCCTGGACATCGGCACCGGCCAGGGGCACGCGGTCAACCTGCTGGCCGCGGCCTTCCCCGCGAGCCGGTTCCTCGGCGTCGACATCTCCGAGAAGGGCATCGCGGCGGCGCGCGAGGAGGCGTTGCTGCTGGGCCTGGACAACGCCCGCTTCGAGGTGACGGACACCGCCGAACTGACCCGTACGTACGACCTGATCACCGCCTTCGACGTCATCCACGACCTGGCCCGCCCCGCGCTCACCCTGTCGGCCGTCGCCGGGGCGCTGCGGGACGACGGGGTCTTCCTGATGGGTGACATCGCCGCCTCCAGCAAGCTGGAGGAGAACATCGACCATCCGCTCGGCCCCACGCTCTACGCCTTCTCCGTCTTCTACTGTATGACCGTCTCGCTCGGTGAGGGCGGCGCGGGCCTCGGCACGGTGTGGGGGCGGCAGACGGCGCTGCGGATGCTGGCGGAGGCGGGATTCGGCCAAGTCGAGGTGCGCGAGGTGGAGGGCGACATCCTCAACGTCTACTACGTGGCCCGCAAGGGACGCTGAGGTCCGGGCAGCGGGCTGCGCCGGGGACGGCGGGCGGCGGCTGCGCCCGTCGAACCCCAGGCACGCGCGGTTGTGGCACGCGCGGTTGTGCTTCTCAGGACGGCATGTCCGGCATGAGACCCAGCTGCCCGTAGAAGTCCAACTGGTCGAAGTACAGCCGGTAACTGACGATCTGCCCGTCGTGGACGGCGGCGAAGTCGCAGCCCCTGATCTTGACTTCCCGCTGTGTCGGTTCCAGGCGCTCCCCGGATGGCAGAACCATCGGCCCGGTGTTCTTTCCGCTGAAGAACCCCTCGTCGATGGCCGTGCTGCCCGATTCGAACTTGGTCACCGGCTCGTACGCGCCGTCCGGCACCGCGTCAATCATCTGCCCGAAGTACTCGCCGATGGCCTCCCGCCCCCGGATCTCCCCTACGTCCGGCGTGACGGCGACGGCGTCCTGGGCGAAGCACTCCATGACGGCCTTGACGTCCTTGGTCGTGGTGAACGCCTCGGTGAGCCGATCCATGACCTCACGTGGCTGCCCCATGATCCACCTCCTGCTCGGTGTGGTACTATGTTCCATTTTCTCACAAAATGGCGATCCCTGTTCTGGCTCCCGCACCGCACAGCGGCACCACGACGGTGTGGTCGGCCGGAGGTGGTGTCGCCCGCAGCGCCGCCCAGCAGCGTGCCGGTGTCGACCGGGACCACGACCGCGTCCGGGAGGCGGCCGCCGAGGTCCTCGCACAGTTCGTATCGTAGGTCTTCGTGCCGTGCAGGAAGACGGGGTTCACAACTGCTGGGCGAGCACATGGTTTTAGCGAACATGAACACGATGGGGTGGACGGTGTGACGTTCTGCGGGTGTGTCCGGTGGGGGGTGCGTGACGTTCTCGGTGCGATCTGGGACGCGGGGTGTGGCGTCAGCAGTCGGGGCCCCCGTTTCACCAGAGAGATGGCTCGGGGCCTCCCCGTCGCCTCTGGTCACACCCACATGGCCAGGTCGTAGGGATTCCGCCCGCCCGGGACGGACCGCATACACGGTATGCGTCGCCACCCGGGACGCGAAAGCGGAGGACCAGTGCGCCCAAGACCGTTCGGGGCGGGCCGGCGAGACAGGACTCACTCCTGCTCACCGCCCAGGAACGGTTGTGGACGTGGCTCGCATAGTGCCAGGCTCCGCCGCCGCCGCGCGGGCCGCCGCGGCCGTGGCCTCGCGGTCGCCGGGGACCACGGTCAGGTGCGCGCCGTGCGTGCGGATCTGCTCGGTCTTCTTCGGGGAGGTCGCCTCGGGTGCGTACACCGTGCACGGCAGTCCCGCGCGTGCGCAGTACGCCGCGATCGCCGTGCCCGCGTTGCCGCTGCTGTCCGCGATGGCGCGGGACACCCGGTCGGGGCCGAGTCGGCGGGCGAGTTCGGCGAGCATGACCGCGCCGCGGTCCTTGAAGGACAGTGTCGGCATCAGGAAATCGAGTTTGGCCGAAACGGATCCGCTGAGGGCGACGAGCGGGGTGCGGCCCTCGCCGAGGGAGAGCGGGGAGGGCGTCGCGGCGCCGCCGAACGGCAGCGCTTCGGCGTAGCGCCACAGTGAATTGACCCGGCCCGCCAGGGACTTCAGCGGTACGGGCGCGGCCGGCGTGAAGTCGAGGTCCCACGGCCCGCCGCAGGCCGGGCAGCACCAGGCCAGGGATTCCGGGGCGGCGCGCGTGCCGTCCGCCGGGCAGAAAAACGTGGTCCGGGGCTCGGGAGTCGTCATGACCCCAGGGCGTAGGCGGTGGCTTATGACGCGGGCTCATGTCAGTTGTGTGGCCGACACATTGCGGCGATGCGGCAGGCCGGTCCGCACTCTTGTGGGATTCCTATGGATGCGCCAATCTTTCGCCTGGCAGCAAGGTGTGAGCCACAGCACAGTCCCCGAAGTGCTGCTTTGTCATGCCCCTGTCGGTCGGCCCCCCATCAGCGCACCGCCTATGAGGAGGACCCCTCACATGTCCGTGTTGCGTAGTTCCCGGCGAAGACTTGCCACCATCAGTGCCACCGCCGTCGTAGCCCTCGCGCTCGGCGCCGCCTCCGCCCTCCCGGCCACCGCGGCGGACGCCGCCGAGGGCCGGATCCTGAACGCCGGAGCCCCCGGAACCATCGCGGGCAGCTACATCGTGACCCTCGACGAGTCGGCGGCCGACGCCGGTTCGGCCGAGGGCAAGGCGCTGGCCAAGGAGTACGGCGCCAAGATCAAGAAGACGTACAGGGCTGCCCTGAACGGGTACGCCGTCGAGCTGTCCGAGGCGCAGGCGAAGAAGTTCGCCGCGGATCCGGCCGTCGACTCCGTCGTGCAGAACCGCACCTTCACCGTCAGCGGGACCCAGCCCAACCCGCCGTCGTGGGGCCTGGACCGTATCGACCAGAAGGCCCTGCCGCTCAACCAGAGCTACACCTACCCGGACCCCGCAGGTGAGGGTGTGACGGCGTACGTCATCGACACCGGCGTACGCATCACCCACAGCGACTTCGGCGGCCGCGCCTCCTACGGCTACGACGCCATCGACAACGACAACACCGCGCAGGACGGCCACGGCCACGGCACGCACGTCGCCGGTACGGTCGCGGGCGGGGCGTACGGCGTGGCGAAGAAGGCCAAGGTCGTCGGCGTGCGCGTGCTGAACAACCAGGGCTCCGGCACCACCGCCCAGGTCGTCGCCGGCATCGACTGGGTGACGCAGAACGCGGTCAAGCCGGCCGTCGCGAACATGAGCCTCGGCGGCGGCGCCGACGCGGCGCTGGACACCGCCGTACGCAACTCCATAGCCTCCGGCATCACCTACGCGGTGGCCGCGGGCAACGAGTCCACCGACGCCTCCACCAAGTCGCCCGCACGGGTGAGCGAGGCGATCACGGTCGGTGCCACCACCAGCAGCGACGCCAAGGCCAGCTACTCCAACTACGGCAGCATCCTGGACATCTTCGCGCCGGGATCGTCCATCACCTCGGCCTGGAGCACCAGCGACTCGGCGACGAACTCCATCTCCGGTACGTCGATGGCCTCGCCGCACGTCGCGGGCGCGGCCGCGCTGTACTTGGCGAACAACCGCACCGCCACCCCCGCCCAGGTCTCCTCCGCGCTCACCTCGGCCGCCACCACGGGCGTCGTGACCGGACCGGGCAGCGGCTCGCCGAACCGCCTGCTGTACGTCGGCTCCGGCGGCACCACGCCGCCGCCCGGCAAGAGGTTCGAGAACCTGACCGACTACACGATCAGCGACAACGCCACCGTGGAGTCGCCGGTCACCGTCAGCGGCGTGAGCGGCAACGCCCCGTCGGCGCTGAGCGTGCCGGTCGACATAAAGCACACGTACATCGGTGACCTCAAGGTCGACCTGATCGCGCCCGACGGCACCGCGTACACGCTCAAGGGCTACGGCACGGGCGGCAGCAGCGACAACATCAACACCACGTACACGGTCAACGCCTCGTCGGAGGCGGCGAACGGGACGTGGAAGCTGCGGGTCAGTGACAACGCGGCGCAGGACGTCGGCAGGATCGACTCCTGGGCGCTTCAGTTCTGACCCCGACCGGCAGGCTGAACAAGTGAATGAGTGAGAGCGGAGGCGGCTGCTTCGGTGGCCGCCTCCTGCTGTTGGGGGTGCGGTCTGACGCTAAGTCGTCGGACGGGCGTGCGGGGAGCGGAGACCGGGCCGAAGGCGGCCGGGACCGAGGGTGTCCGGGACGGCCCTATACCCGGGGTAAGGGCTGCGTAAAGACAAGTCATCACTTCGGGTGAGACTTTGGCCTGTGCTTGCGGTCAACAACCCACGGTTGCCAAGCTGTTGCTGTCTGTCAACCTGATGGGAGTGGCCAGTGACATTCGGTGAGCAGCCGGCCTATCTGCGCGTCGCGGGCGATCTGAGGCAGAAGATCGCCAACGGTTCCCTGCCACCCCACACCCGGCTGCCCTCGCAGGCCCGCATCCGCGAGGAGTACGGCGTCTCCGACACGGTCGCCCTGGAGGCGCGCAAGGTCCTGATGGCCGAGGGTCTGGTCGAGGGCCGATCGGGCTCGGGCACGTACGTACGCGAACAGCTCGTCCCGCGCCGAATCTCGCGGGCCGGGCACCGGGGACCCGGCGGCCCCTCGACCCCGTTCCGCCAGGAGCAGTCGGAGGCGGGGGCGCGCGGCACCTGGGAGTCCGCCAGCGAGCAGGAGGAGGCCGCCGCGGATATCGCCAAGCGGCTCGGCATTCAGGAGGGCGACCGCGTGATGCGCACGCGGTACGTCTTCCGGGACGCGGGTGAGGCGATGATGATCTCCACCTCCTGGGAGCCCCTGGCTGTCACCGGGCGTACGCCGGTGATGCTGCCCGAGGAGGGCCCGCTGGCCGGCTGCGGAGTCGTCGAGCGGATGGCCGCCATCGACATCGTGGTGGACAACGTCGTGGAGGAGGTCGGCGCCCGCCCCGGCCTCGCGGAGGAGTTACTCAGGCTGGGCGGCGTACCGGGCCATGCGGTCCTGGTCATCGAGCGGACGTACTACGCGTCGGGGCGGGCGGTCGAGACGGCCGATGTGGTGGTCCCGGCCGACCGGTACCGGGTCGCCTACCACCTGCCGGTGAAGTGAGTCCGGGGGCGTCTCGGGGCTTAGACCGTCCGGCAATTGGGGGGGCGTCGCGGTGTTGGGGCACGCACCTCGCCGCGTTGTCGTCGCTCACCATGGCTCCGCCATGCCTCAATCCTCCGCTTTGCGATGCACGCACCCCAACACCGCTCCTTCACCCACCCCCCCAATTGCCGGACGGTCTTACGGCCTGGTGCGCGATAGGGGACGGGCCCGCGGCGTCGGCTACGGCACCTCGCCGCGTTGGCGAAACGCCCTAATAGCTCCGCTATGAGGACGCTCCGCCGCCTTGCGATGCACCGCATCCGACGCCGCGGGCCGATCCGCCCCCTATCGCGCACCAGGCCGTTAGCCGGTCGGCCTCAACTGCCGGGCGGCTGGGGGGAACAGGGGGGCGTGCTCTTCGGAGTGCGCCCCCTTCGGTATGGCTGGATGCATACCTCTTTGTGTAAATGCGTATGCGCTGAGTAAAGGTCAGGCGTACGCTCGGGCATATGCGGATTGCGGTTTCCCGGAGATCCTTAGAGGCGAGTGCACCGGCGGACGGAGGCGCACGATGAATGACAGCGGCGCTGTGCTCCCGTGGCAGGTCATACGGCAGGACGACAGCGGCCACCGATACCGCGTCGGCAGGTACGCCACCAGAGTAGAGGCCCAGAAGATCGCCGACGGCCTCGACGGCCGCGGTCACAAGCAGCTCTACTGGGTCGAGCGCATCGGACAGAACGCCGCCCAGTAGGGCCGGGTAGGGTCCGGACCGACGGGTTCGGCGAGCGAAAACAGGACTTTCTGTGCTGATCGACACGGTGGCCTGGGTGCGCATCGAGGACGGCCGCATCCTGTGCGCCCGCCCACGCGGTAAGGACGTCTTCTACATCCCGGGCGGAAAGCGCGAGGGCGCGGAGAGCGACCTGCAGACGCTGGTGCGCGAGATCGAGGAGGAGCTGACGGTGCTCCTCGATCCGGACACCGTGGCGCACGTCGGGACGTACGAGGCGGCGGCGCCCGGCCTCCCGGACGGGGCCGTGGTGCGCATGAGCTGCTACACCGGGGAGTACCGGGGGGAGCTGGCCGCGAGCAGCGAGATCGAGGAGACCGCCTGGTTCTCGTACGCGGACCGCCCCCTGGTGCCGCCGGTGGATCAGCTGCTCTTCGACGACCTGAGGGCGGCCGGCCGGCTGGTCTGAGCCGCCGCTGTCGCTGCGGCTGCTGCCGCCGCCCCTGCCCTGCCGCCCCCGCCCCGCGGGCGCCGTCACGAAGTGGCGCATGCGGTCGCCCCCTTGAAGAAAATCACCGCTGACGCGCGCGGATGTGGATTACGGTCTGCGGATTGCCGTCTGCGAATTACGGTCGCGGGACGCTTCGTGCCGAGACCGGGATAGTCCGGCACGCATATGGGGTATGTGCTGATTAACCCCTCGAAAATGGGCGTGGGCGTGGGTCGTCTGCTGGGACGGGATCTGGGATGTGGTCGGCGTGATCGACACCGACGGCGACTGCGCCGAGTGGACGTTCCCCGCCGAGCCCGGTGTCGCCCGAACCGCCCGCCACGCGGTGCGCGACGCCCTGCGCGCCTGGGGACTCCTCGACGCGGTCGGTGATGTGACGGTGTTGCTGGTCAGCGAGCTGGTGACCAATTCCGTACGGTACGCGTCCGGGCCGATCGGCGTCCGCCTCGTCCTCGTCCGCCCCGCGAGCCCCGCAAACCCCGCAAGCCCCGAAAATTCGGAGAGCCCGCCCGGCGTACGCCCCGTCCTCCTGGTCGAGGTGTCGGACCCGCTTCCCGATCCGCCCCGGGAGCGGCCCCCCGCCGGCCCCGATGACGAGGGAGGACGCGGTCTCCAGCTCGTCGCCTGCACGGCCCGGCGGTGGGGTACGCGTCATGGCAGAACGGGCAAGACGGTGTGGTTCGAGCTGGCTCTCCCTGGTTAGAAGAGTGAAGGGACAACGATCACCCGGCGGACTTCCTTCCCGGCCGAAAAGGAACGAGACCGTGCTGTGATCGTGAACGCCGTGCGGGTTGTGACCGTAGTGCTGAATACTGCGGGCAGGACCGGTCCGGTGCGTGGAGCTGGAGGGGACGGTCGTGTGAAAGAGATACCAGCGGCAACGGGCGACGTGACGTGGCAGAGCAGCGCGCCCGGTTCGATCTACGACTACATCAGAGTCGCCTCGTTCTCGATCGGCCCCGGCGGACTGGTGGAGCAGTGGAGTCGGCGTGCCGAAGAGCTGTTCGGCCTGGTCGCGCACGATGTCGTGGGCAAGGACCCGGTCGAGGCGTTCCTGCCTGCCGAGCTGCGGTTGCGCGGACACCGCCGGGTCGCGGAGATCCTCGACGGCAGGGAGTGGACGGGCCTCGTCCCCTTCCGGATGCCCGAGCGCGACGGTGCGCACGGGATCGCCGAGATCTACGTGATGCCCAGCACCACCGCCGACGGCGGACGAGCCGCGCTGTGCATCGTCGTGGACGTCCGCGCGCTGCGCCGGATTGAGACCGACCTGGCCTCCTCGCAGGCCATTTTCGGCCAATCTCCCTTCGGATTCCTGCTGTTCGGTACGGACCTCACCGTCCAGCGCGCCAACAAGCGCTTCGCCACCGTCTTCGGCGGCGGCGCGGAGGACCACCGCGGCCGGACCGTGCACGACTTCCTCCCGCGCCCCGAGGCCGACCGGTTGACCGCTGCCCTCAAGCGGGTTCTGGCCACGGGGGAGTCCGTCACCGACATGCAGATCGTCGGTACGACGCCCACCGAGCCGGGGCCCAGGCACTGGTCGGTCAACCTCTACCGGGTGCACAGCGGATCGGGCCGGCCCATCGGCGTCGCCGGGCTCGCCACGGATGTGACCCGCCGCCAGGTCGCCGCCCGGGACGCCGCCGACGCCCGCCGCAACCTCGCGCTGCTGAACGAGGCCGGCGCTCGTATCGGCAACTCCCTTGACCTGGAGACCACTGCCCGCGAACTCCTCGACGTGGCCGTCCCCGGCTTCTGCGACCTCGCGTCCGTCGACCTCTACCAGGGCCTCCTCGCCGGTGACGAAGCGCCGCCCGGCCGAGCCGACGCCAGCGCCGAGCTGCGCCGCGTCGCGTTCGCCAGCGCCGTGTCCGACGGGCCGCTGACCGCGCCGGGCCGTCTCGCCGACGCCGAAGCCGACGGCGACGGCGATGAACCGGGCCCTGTCGAGGTAGGCGACGTACACCGCTACCCCTTCAACTCGCCCTGCGCGAGCGCCCTGCGCACCGCCCGCCTCCAGGTCGTGTCCGGCGAGGACGGCAGCCTCGTCCACACCACGCTCGCCGTGCCGATGGTCGCCCACGACACCGTCGTCGGGCTGGCCCAGTTCTCCCGCGCCAAGGGCAGCGAACCCTTCGGAGACCGCGACCGGGCCCTGGCCACCGAACTCGCCGCCCGCGCCGCCGTCTGCATCGACAACGCCCGCCTCTACCGGCGCGAACACGAACGCGCCCTCATCCTCCAGCGCAGCCTGCTGCCGCCCGGAGACCCCGAGGCCGCCGGACTGGACATCGCGTGCCGCTACCTGCCCGGCAACACGGCGACCGAGGTCGGCGGCGACTGGTTCGACGTCATCGAACTGCCCGGCCACCGCACGGCGCTGGTCGTCGGCGACGTCATGGGCCGCGGTCTGCGCGCCGCCGTCGCCATGGGCGAACTGCGCACCGCGGTGAGGACGTTGGCGCTCCTCGACCTGGAGCCCGCCGAAGTCCTGTCCGCGCTCGACGAGATCGCCCGCGGCCTCGGCACCCCCAGCGGCGCACAGCACGCCTCCCGCGCCGCGCACAAGGCCCGCGAGGCCGACCTCTCGGAGGTCTATCTCGCGACCTGCGTCTACGCCGTCTACGACCCGGTCACCCGCCGCTGTACGTTCGCCAACGCCGGCCACCTGCCGCCCATCCTGGTCGAACCCGGCGAGGAGGCGCTGCTCCTCGACGTACCGCCGGGCATGCCGCTTGGCGTCGGTGGGGAACCCTTCGAGGAGGTCGAGGTCGAAGTGCCCGAGGGCGCCCTGCTCGCGCTCTACACGGACGGGCTCGTCGAGTCCCGGGACCAGCCGCTCGACGAGGGGCTGCTGGCCTTCCGGGCGGCCCTCGCCGACCCGGTGCGCCCCCTGGAAGACGTCTGCGACCACGTCCTGAGCACCCTCGACACCCGGCACGGCGAGGACGACATCGCCCTGCTGCTGGCCCGCATCCAGGGGCTGCCCGCCGGATCGGTCGGCGACTGGTCGCTGCCGCGCGAACCGCGCTCGGTCGGCCGGGCGCGCGAACTGGCGCGCGGACAGCTGCTGTCCTGGGGCCTCGAAGACCTGGTGGACACCACGGAGCTGCTGGTCAGCGAGCTGGTCACCAACGCGTTGCGGTACGGCGAGGGGGAGATTCGGCTGCGGTTGCTGCTGGACCGGACCCTGGTGTGCGAGGTCTGGGACTCCGGCCTGGTGCAGCCGAGGCGCCGCCGCGCCCGTGAGACAGACGAGGGCGGGCGCGGGCTGCAGCTGGTGGGACTGCTCAGCGCCGCGTGGGGGTCACGGCGTACCCCTCGCGGGAAGACGGTCTGGTTCGAACTCGCCCTGCCGAACGGACAGGTGGCGCAGGGCGAGCTGACCGCCGACCAGCTGCTGAGCCTGTTCTGACGCACGTTCTGGTGCTGACGCAGTACGGCGGCAGGCGACCGTCAGGCCGTGGCCTCAGGCTGTGACCTCAGGCTGTGGCCTTCATCGCGGCCAGCCTCGCCGTGATCTCCGCGCCGTCGTCCAGGCTGTCCAGCTGCTCGAACTGGGCGTCCAGCGACGAGGCGGCCAGCTCCTGCTTGCCCATCGCCCGGGCCTCCTCGCGGCGCACCTTGTCCTCGAACCGGCTGAGCTCGCTCGTCGGGTCCAGGACGTTGATGTTCTTGACGGCGTCCATCATCTGGTTCTGTGCCTGTGCGGACTTGGCGCGGGCCACCAGCTCGTCGCGCTTGGAGGTCAGCTCGACAAGCTTCGCCTTCATCTGGACCAGACCGGCCTTCAGCTTGTCGACGACCTCCGTCTGCGCGGCGATGACCGGCCCGGACGTCTTCGCCTCCTTCTCGGACTGGAGCTGGCGCTGCAGGGCGACCTTGGCCAGGCCGTCGAAGGTGTCCGCCTCGGCGGCCGACCCCGCCGCGCGCAGCTGATCGGCCTTCTTACTGGCGGCGAGCGCCTTGCCGCCCCACTCGCCGGCCGCCTCGACATCCTCCTTGTGGTCCAGCTCCAGCAGCCGCAGGTTGCCGATGGTCGACGCGACGGCCTCCTCGGCCTCGGTGATGTTGTTCGAGTAGTCGCGGATCAGCTGGTCCAGCATCTTCTGCGGGTCCTCGGCCTGGTCGATGAGAGCGTTGATGTTGGCCTTCGCGAGCTGGGTCACGCGGCCGAGGATGGTCTGCTTGGTCATGCCGTGTCTCCTTGGGTGAGTGGTGTACGCAGTCGCTGGTACGGGGGGCGGGGGGTCAGAAGCGGCCGCCGCCTCCCCTGCGGCCCCGCGTGCCGCCGCCGCCGAAGCTGCCGGGACCGCCGCCGAAGCCGCCGCCGCCCATGCCTCCGCCGCCCATGCCTCCGCCGAAGCCGCCGCCGAACCCCCCGCCCCGGCCGCCTCCGCCGCCCAGCAGACCGCCGAGGATGATGCCGCCGAGGACGGCCCCGTTCAGGCCGCCCCCTCCGCCGCCCATGCCGCCGCCGCGCTGGTCCCCGTATCCGCCGTAGCCGCGTACGTCCTGTTCGGCCAGGCTCTGCGCCTGGCGGGCCAGCGCGTCCGCCTGCTGGGCCTCGGCGAGCGCGGCCGGGGCGTCGGACGGCTCGGCGGCCGCCGACTGTTCGAGGTGGCGCTGTGCCTCCGCGAGCCGGGTACGGGCCTCGCTGCCGACCGCGCCCCGGTGGGTGGTGATGTAGTCCGCCGCCGCCCCGATCGTCGCCCGCGCCGTGAGGGTGGCCTGGCTGAGCAGGGCGCGGGCCCGCTGCCCCGAAGCCTCCCGCTGCCGGGCCCCCGCGAGCGCCTCGTCGAGCACCGCGTCGGCCTCCTCGACCCGGCGCAGGGCGTCGATCGGGTCGTACCGCCCGGACTGCTCCTCCTGGCGTACGTCGGCGACCACCGTCCGGGCGCGCGCGATACGGCCCTGGAGGTCGGCCGTCGAGACGCCGCCGCTGCCCACCGCGTCTTTCAACCCCGCCAGCAGGCCGAGTGCGTCGGCCAGGTCCGTCTCGGTCTCCGTCAGCGCGCCTGCGAGCCCGCCCGCCGCCTCCGCGAGTTCGCGGGCGCGCCGGTCGACCGCGTCGACGAGCGTCGCCGCCTGGCCGACGGCGCCCTCCACGGCCCGTACGAACACCGCCGCCTTCCCCGTCTCGCCCGCCGCGACCGCCTCCCTGGCCCGGTCGAGGCTCCCGGACGCGAAGAGCAGCCGGTCCTCGGCCTGCGTGGCGTGACCGGCGACGGGCGCCGTGGCGGAGTCGGCGTACCGCGACCGCAGGGCGGTCAGGGTCGCCTCCGCCGTGTGGGTACGCCCGCTCAGCTCGCGGAACGCGGTCTCGGCGGCGGCCAGCGCCTGCGGGGCGTTCTTCTCCAGGGCTCGCAGCCGGTCGAACGACTCGGACTCGGCGTCGAGCCGGGCGTTCGCCTGCTCGCAGCGGGCCACGATCTCGTCCAGCATGCGGCGCCGGGTCGTGTCGTCCTCCGGGTAGGCGTCGTCGAGTTGCTGGCGGACGCGGAAGGCGGCGCCCAGTTCGTTCTTGGCGTAGCTGAGGGCGTCCTCGAAGGGGCGGGCCGCTTCCTCGCCGAACTGGGCGGAGGCGAAGCCCAGTTCCTCCTCGCTGGTGCGGATCGCGTCGTCCGCCTCCACCAGCTCCCGCTTGGCCCGGGAGTCGAGCTCGGGCAGCGGGGTCGGTGGCGGGGCCGGCGGCGGAGCGGCGGGGGAGCCGACGCCGGGCCCGCCGGGCGTGGTGCGGGTGGCGGCGCGCCGCTTGCGGCGGGTGTAGGCGTACGCCGCCAGCACCCCGGCCGCGCCGACCGCGACCACCGGCAGCAGCAGGTCGCCACCGCCACCGCTGCCGCTGCCGCCCGGGTCGGCGACGCCGGGGGTGATGGTCGGCGTGGGCACCGGGTCTCCGACGAGCACTGCGTTGTAACCGTTCGCCGCGCCGACGGCCGCGCCCGCCCAGTCGTTCTCCCGCAGGGCGGGCTCGATCGCGGTCCTGGCGACGTCGGCGAGCGCGGCGTCGGACAGCCGCGCGTCCTGGTCGACGGAGTAGGCGTACTGGCGGTCACCGGTGGCGACGGCCAGCAGCACGTCGTCCCGTCCGAGCCCGCTGCGCTCGGCGGTGGCGTCGGCCCAGCCCTGCGGGGACCTGCCGGAGAAGTCCCGGACGTACGCGACGAACAGCTGGACGCGCCGGTCGTCGTAGAGCCGGTCGAGCGCGGTCTCCACGTCGTTCGTGCGGGCGCCGAGCGCGTCCACCCGGTCGGTGACCTGGCTGTCGCTCGACAGCCGCAGAGGGTCGTCGGCGTGGGCCGCCCGGGTGCCTGTGCCCTGCGGGCCGGGCAGCGCGAGGCAGCAGGCCGCGGCCAGTGCGGCGAGGAGGAGCCGGGCGGCTGTTCGCGTCACGTTCGTGAGGCTATGTCCCAGTGTGGGGGTGCGCGACCGGACGCCCGCGGCCGTGTCCTCAAAGGCCTCACAGCCCTCACAGCCTCAAACTCCGGACGAGCTCGCTGCTGCCTCCTGCGCGCCCCGGCGTTCGAACTGGGTGCGGTACAGCTCCTCGTAACGGCCGCCCGTGGCCAGCAGTTCCGCGTGCGTACCGCGTTCGGCGATCCGGCCGTCCTCGACGACCAGGATCAGATCGGCGGCCCGTACGGTCGACAGCCGGTGGGCGATCACGACGGCGGTGCGGCCCGCCAGGGCCTCCGTGAGGGCTTCCTGGACGGCCGCCTCGGAGGTCGAGTCGAGGTGGGCGGTCGCCTCGTCGAGGATGACGACCCGCTGGCGCGCCAGCAGCAGCCGGGCGATGGTCAGGCGCTGCCGTTCGCCGCCGGACAGCCGGTAGCCCCGCTCGCCCACCACGGTGTCCAGGCCGTCGGGCAGTGACGCCACCAGCTCCTCCAGGCGGGCCCGTCGCAGGGCGTCCCAGACGTCGTCCTCGGTGGCGTCGGGCCGGGCGAGCAGCAGGTTGGCGCGGACGGATTCGTGGAAGAGGTGGCCGTCCTGGGTGACCATGCCGACCGTCGCGCGGATCGAGTCCGCGGCGAGGTCGCGTACGTCGACGCCGTTCAGCCGTACGGAACCGGTGTCGGCGTCGTACAGCCGCGGCAGGAGCTGCGCGATCGTGGACTTGCCCGCGCCCGACGAGCCGACCAGCGCGACCATCCGGCCGGGTTCGGCACGGAAGCTGACATCGTGCAGCACCTGTGTGCCGCCGCGGGAGTCGAGGGTGGCGACGTCTTCGAGGGAGGCGAGGGAGACCTTGTCGGCGGAGGGGTAGCCGAAGCGGACCCCGTCGAATTCCACGGACACCGGCCCGTCCGGCACCCGGCGGGCGTCCGGCTTGTCGGCGATCAGCGGCTTCAGGTCGAGGATCTCGAAAACCCGCTCGAAACTCACCAGGGCGCTCATCACCTCGACGCGGGCACCGGCCAGCGCAGTCAGCGGGGCGTAGAGACGGGTGAGGAGCAGGGCGAGGGCGACGACGGCGCCCGCGTCCAGGCTGCCGCGCAGCGCGTAGTAGCCGCCGAATCCGTAGACCAGGGCGAGCGCCAGCGCGGAGACCAGGGTGAGAGCGGTGATGAAGACGGACTGCGCCATCGCGGTACGGATGCCGATGTCGCGCACCCGGCGCGCACGGGCGGCGAACTCGGCGGACTCCTCGGCGGGCCGCCCGAAGAGTTTGACGAGGGTCGCGCCGGGTGCGGAGAAGCGTTCCGTCATCTGCGTGCCCATGGCCGCGTTGTGGTTGGCGGCCTCGCGCTGCAGCCCCGCCATGCGGGCGCCCATCCGGCGGGCGGGGATGACGAAGACCGGCAGCAGGACCAGGGCGAGCAGGGTGATCTGCCAGGAGATGCTGAGCATCACGACGAGCGTAAGCAGCAAGGTGACGAAGTTGGAGACGACACCGGAGAGGGTGTTGCTGAAGGCCCGCTGCGCGCCGATGACGTCGTTGTTGAGCCGGCTGACCAGTGCCCCGGTGCGGGTACGGGTGAAGAAGGCGACCGGCATCCGCTGCACATGGTCGAAGACCGCGGTGCGCAGATCGAGGATCAGCCCCTCGCCGAGCGTCGCCGACAGCCAGCGCGTGACCAGACCGAGCGCCGCCTCGGCGACCGCGATGCCGGCGATCAGCAGCGCGAGCCGGGTGACCGTACCGGTGTCCCTGCCCTGCACGATCGCGTCGACGACCCGGCCGGCCAGCAGCGGCGTGGCCACCGCGAGCAGGGCGGTGACCACGCTGAGCAGCAGGAAGCGGTAGAGCTGCCGGCGGTGCGGCCGCGCGAAGGCGGCGATACGGCGCAGGGTGGCCCGGGAGAAGGGCCTGCGGTCCTGCTGAGCGGTCATCGCACTGTGCATCGATGTCCACGCGGTGACTTCCATGCTCACGGGGTGCCTCCGGTATCTGGTCGGGACGACGCGGTTCCCGTCGGCCGGTGTGGCCCGGGGCGTACACCGAACGCTAGAACCTGAAGCGGACTTGAGGTCAACTGGCGGGCGTCAGTCGGTCAGTTTCGCGACCAGCAGTCCCGCGTCCGCAGGGGTGAGCTCGACACCGAACACGTCCGCGATGACCTTCGGCACCTCCGCCGCCTTCAGCTCCCGCACCTCCGGCGGGCCCGGTGTGCCGGCCCGGCCCGGTCGGATCGTTGTCAGCGTGCGGTTGTCCAGGACATGCAGGCGGTCGGGGTGGACGCGCTGGAGGAAGGGGCGGGTGCTGAAGGGGGAATTCGGGCTCGTGGCGATGAAGTGGTTCGCCATCCGGAAGTCGACCGGGTACTGCGGGTCCAGGGTGAAGGTGTGCCGCGCCATCCACCCGTCCCCGGTGTCGTGACTGCCGCCCTCGCCGGCCGGCTGGTAGAGCGTCCACCCCTCGGCCCCCGGCGTGACCTCGCCGCTGCGCAGCCGGTACGCCCACACCCCGTCCGAGGTCTCGGCGCCGTCCGTCAGCTCGATCGGCTCCAGCGGGCTCGCGCCGAAGCCGATGTCGCTCAGCCAACGCCGGCCGTCGTCGAACTCGACGATCATCATCGCGTGCGTGGTGGGCAGCAGTTTGGGCGCGCCCATCCGGACCCGCCCCAGCACCGCGAAGAACCGGAAGCCGAGCCGCTCCAGGGCGGCGGCGTACAGCATCGCGTGTTCGAAGCAGTAGCCGCCGCGCGGGTTGCCGACCAGCTTGCTCTGGAGTGTGGCCAGGTCGAGCGGTACGTCGCCCCGCAGCAGCGCCTCCAGGTTCTCCCAGCGCACCGACAGCACGTGCGCGCGATGCAGCGCGCGCAGCGTCCGAAGGGTGGGTGCGCGGTCCCCGTCGTATCCGAGGTGGGCCAAGTAGGCGTCCAGATCGAGTGCGTCACCGTTCCACATGTCAGATGCAGCGCGGCGGGGGCCCCCGCTATTCCGGCTGTGATGGGCCGCACGGGTGGGTTTGAGGGGGCGCCCCGCCGTGTCGCCGACGGCTCACGCGCGAGGTCCCTTTCATTTGAAGAGCAGTAGATGTGATCAGCTGCATATGCCGCCAAAAGCGAAAAACCAGGCCCATCCCGGCAGGGGGTGGGCCGGGCCGGCCCCGGAGGTACCAGCCATGTTCCACGTCGGCGTCCCAGGCGGGACGGCATCCCGCAGGCCCGAGCGAACCCGGCTCGTCCGCTGCCTCGCGCTCGTCACCGCGGGGGTCCTCGCGGTGCCGCTGCTGGCCGGATGCACGTCGGACGACGACGACACGGTGCGGGCGCTGGCAGCCCCCCAGGACATCGCTCCGGCCGCCCGCGAACGGCTCGCCGACGGTGGCACCATGCGCTGGGCCGTCGACACGACGCCCGCCACCCTCAACGCCTTCCAGGCCGACGCGGACGCCTCGACCACACGGATCGCGGGCGCCGTACTGCCCTCGCTCTTCACCCTCGACGACCGCGGCCGCCCGCAGCGCAACCCGGACTACCTGGAGTCCGCCGAGATCGTCGAGCGCGAGCCCCGGCAGGTGGTGCTCTACAAGCTCAACCAGAAGGCCGTCTGGAGCGACGGCCGGGGGATCGGGGCCGCCGACTTCGTGGCGCAGTGGCGGGCGCTGAGCGGCCGGGACTCCGCGTACTGGACGGCCCGCAACGCCGGCTACGAGCGGGTCGAGAAGATCGAGCGCGGCGCCAACGACCTGGAGGTCAGGGTCACCTTCGGCAAGCCCTACGCGGACTGGCGCTCGCTGTTCACGCCGCTCTACCCCAAGGACGTGATGGGCAAGCCCGACACGTTCAACGACGGGGCGCGGGGCAAGCTCGCCGTGACGGCCGGGCCCTTCACGCTCAAGGAGCTGGACCGGCCGGGCGGCACGGCGACGCTCGTACGCAATCCCCGCTGGTGGGGGGAGCCCGCCAAGCTCGACACGCTCGTCTTTCGCACCATGGCCCGCGACAAGCGCACCGCCGCACTCGCAGCCGGTGAACTCGACCTCGCCGACATCGGGCGCGGTACCGCGGACCGGGTCGCCCTCGCCGACCGGGACGGCGGCGCGGCCGGGCAGCCGCTGAACCACGGCCCCGGCGGGGCGATCACCCCCGCCTCCGCGCTCAGATCCTGGGCCGTCGCCAACGGCTCGTCCGAGGAGGAGGCCGAGGCCGAGCAGGAGGCCCGCGAGAAGACCCGCGCTGCGGTCACGAAGTACGCCGTGGAGCAGTCCGCCCTGCGCGGCTTCGACATTCGCAAGTCCCTCGAACCGGCCTACACGCAGCTCGCCCTGAACGGCACCTCGGGCCCGCTCACCGACGCCCGGGTGCGCCGCGCGGTGGCCCGCGCGCTCGACCGCAAGGAGCTCGCGGAGGTCGTACTGAAGCCGCTGGGCCTGCCCGCCCAGCCGCTGGGCAGCCATCTGGCACTGGCCGGCCAGGAGGCCTACTCCGACAGCAGCGGTGCGCTCGGCGACCAGGACACCCAGGCCGCGCAGGCGCTCCTCGCGGACGCGGGCTGGACACGGGGCGGCGCGTCGGGGCGGACGGAGGACGGCACGAAGGCCGGCAGCGAGCCGCAGGCGTCGGGGAAGCCGGGGGCATCGGGTGAGCCGGGTGAGCCGGGTGCGTCGGGTGAGTCCGGTGAGTCCGGTGAGTCCGGTGAGTCCGGTGAGTCGGAGAAGCCGGCGGAAAAGAAGAAGAACACGGAAAGCGAAGCCGACGACGGCATGTACATCGTGGGCGACGAGGACGACACCGACCCGAAACCGGGCGACCGCGCCCCCGCCCTGGACCCCGGCACCTACATTCTCGCCCCGCCGCCGTTGGCCGACCGCCAGGACCGCCGCCCCCTGCGCCTGCAGGCGTACTTCACGGACCACGGTCAGACCGGGCCCGAGGTCACGCAGAAGAAGCCCGAGGTCACGCAGGAGAAGAGCGGCGTCGCCGGCGCCTACGCCCCGCGCGGGACCGCCGCGCCCGCCCCGGCCGTCGCCCCGCGCGGCCCACTGACCAAGAACGGCAAGGAGCTGACCCTGCGCTTCGTCCTTCCGTCAGGGCCTGGCTCGGAGTCGCTGCGCGCCGTCGGCACCAAGATCGCGCAGATGCTGGAGGGGATCGGCGTACGGGCGGACATCATCAAGGTCGCCGACGCCAGCTACTTCAAGGACCACATCGCCTCGGGCGACTACGACCTCGCCCTGTACTCCTGGCCGGCCACGGCCTACCCGGCCACCGACGCCCGCCCGATCTTCGCCAAGCCGGAGCCGGCCGCCGACGGATCGCTGCTGGTCGAGCAGAACTACACCCGGGTGGGCACCGACCACATCGACCAGCTCTTCGACCAGGCAATGGCCGAGCTGGACGACAAGGTGGCGCGTGACCTGGTGAAGCGGGCCGACGCCCGGATCTGGGCCGCGGCCGGATCCATCCCGCTCTACCAGCGCCCCGAGGTGGTCGCGGCCAAGCCGTCCATCGCCAACGCGGGCGCCTTCGGCTTCGCGACCCCGCGCTACCAGGACATCGGCTTCAAGCGGGCCGGGGCCGCGGGGGCCCCGTAAAGAAGAAGTAGCAGGTCACAACCCTCAGAATTGCCTCAAGTCCCTTGCCCGCCGGAGCCCCCGGCGGGCAAGCTTGCGTACACCCATTGACCCGTGGCCCTGCCCCCTCACCCACCCCCACAAGCACCCACCGGCCGACGCCGGGTTGTCCGGGCCCGTACCATGGGGGGTAGCCGTGGCGCGTCCGCCCGGCGGGCGTATGAGGAACGAACCGAATACGACGCCCGATCCCACGATCGAGAGAAGCGCAAGTCACCCATGCCCACGCGCCACGACATCCGTAACGTAGCCATCGTCGCCCACGTCGACCACGGCAAGACCACTCTGGTCGACGCCATGCTCAAGCAGGCCGGCGCCTTCGCCGCGCACGCCGCCGAGCACCTCGACGATCGCATGATGGACTCGAACGACCTGGAGCGTGAGAAGGGCATCACGATCCTGGCCAAGAACACGGCCGTGAAGTACCACCCGAAGGCCGGCGGCGACGTCATCACGATCAACATCATCGACACCCCCGGCCACGCCGACTTCGGTGGTGAGGTCGAGCGCGGCCTGTCGATGGTCGACGCGGTCGTGCTGCTCGTCGACGCCTCCGAGGGCCCGCTGCCGCAGACGCGTTTCGTGCTCCGCAAGGCCCTGCAGGCCCGGATGCCCGTCATCCTGTGCATCAACAAGACGGACCGCCCCGACTCCCGGATCGACGAGGTCGTCAACGAGACGTACGACCTGTTCCTGGACCTGGACGCGGACGAGGAGCAGATCGAGTTCCCGATCGTCTACGCCTGCGCCCGTGACGGCGTCGCCTCGCTGACCAAGCCGGAGAACGGCACGGTCCCGCAGGACAGCCAGAACCTGGAGCCGTTCTTCTCCACGATCCTGGACCACGTCCCGGCCCCGCAGTACGACGAGTCGGCCCCGCTCCAGGCGCACGTCACCAACCTGGACGCCGACAACTTCCTCGGCCGTATCGCGCTGTGCCGCGTCGAGCAGGGCGAGCTGCGCAAGGGCCAGACCGTCACCTGGATCAAGCGTGACGGCACGCAGTCCAACGTCCGCATCACCGAGCTGATGATGACCGAGGCGCTCACCCGCAAGCCGGCCGAGAAGGCAGGACCGGGCGACATCTGCGCGGTCGCCGGATTCCCGGACATCATGATCGGTGAGACCCTCGCCGACCCCGAGAACCCGATCGCGCTCCCGCTCATCACCGTCGACGAGCCCGCGATCTCCATGACCATCGGTACGAACACCTCGCCGCTGGTCGGCAAGGGCGGCAAGGGCCACAAGGTCACCGCCCGCCAGGTGAAGGACCGCCTGGACAGGGAGCTCATCGGAAACGTCTCGCTCCGCGTCCTCGACACCGAGCGCCCCGACGCCTGGGAGGTCCAGGGCCGCGGTGAGCTCGCGCTGGCCATCCTGGTCGAGCAGATGCGCCGTGAGGGCTTCGAGCTGACCGTCGGCAAGCCCGTCGTTGTCACCAAGCAGGTCGACGGCAAGACGTACGAGCCGATCGAGCGCATGACGATCGACTCCCCCGAGGAGCACCTCGGCGCCATCACGCAGCTGATGGCGACCCGTAAGGGCCGCATGGAGACCATGACGAACCACGGTTCGGGCTGGATCCGCATGGAGTGGATCGTCCCGTCGCGTGGCCTCATCGGCTTCCGTACGGAGTTCCTGACGCAGACCCGCGGTACGGGCATCGCGCACTCCATCTTCGAGGGCCACGAGCCGTGGTTCGGCGAGCTGCGCACCCGTAACAACGGCTCGCTGGTGGCGGACCGTTCGGGCTCCGTGACGCCGTTCGCGATGATCAACCTGCAGGAGCGGGGTGTCATCTTCCTGGAGGCCGGCACCGAGGTCTACGAGGGCATGATCATTGGTGAGAACTCGCGTTCCGACGACATGGACGTGAACATCACCAAGGAGAAGAAGCTCACCAACATGCGTGCGGCTGCCGCCGACAACACGGAGAACGTGGTGCCGGCTCGCAAGCTCTCGCTGGAGCAGTCGCTGGAGTTCTGCCGCGACGACGAGTGCATCGAGGTGACCCCGGAGACCGTGCGTATCCGCAAGGTCGTCCTGGACCAGAAGGAGCGCGGCCGCACCGCGTCGCGCGCCAAGCGCTAGTCAGGCTGGAGTACTGGCCGTCTGGTCGGTCAGCTCGGCCGAGGCCGGTTCCCTTCACCCCTTGCGGGGTTGGGTGCCGGCCTTCGCCGTGTCCGGATGTCACCACCGGAAGGAGCCGGGGCTGGTGACACCTGTGATCTTCGCAGTCAAGTGCATTTCGCACAGCAGGTGTCCGGATATCGGCCGGCGCTCTCCGGAAGCTGGGTTAACAGTCCGTTTCGCGGGTGTCTGTCTGGGCTCATTTTGTCCGGATTTCGGGCAGGTCTGCCCGGTCGATGTTGTCAAAACGAGACCCTTTAGGTGTGGTTTACGGCCCGGTGTTACTCAATAGTTGGCTCCATTGAGCTCGGGTCAATGGGTCAAGCACTGTGGGGAGTGCGACTCACGAGCACACTCGGGGTACATGCGACTCGTTGCCGTCAGGGGTGTCGGCGACCGTCTGCGTACCCCTCTTGTAGTGATCAGTGGACTCATGAGGAGGAACCCATGCGCGGTGCCAACAGCGCCAAGTGGGTCGCAGGTGCGATAGTCGTGGCTCTGGCTGCGACGGCATGTGGCGGCAGCGACAGCGGCAACGAAGACGCCAAGTCGACGGAGAAGGGCAAGCCCGCGGGCTATGTCTCGATCGACGTCGGTGAGCCGCAGAAGCTGCTCGTCCCGTCCGACACGAACGAGTCGCTCGGCAGCTACGTCGTCCAGTCGCTCTTCACCCAGCTGCTGGACTTCGACTCCAAGGGCGAGATCGTCTACACGAACGCCGAGTCGGTGGAGACCACCGACTCCAAGACGTGGACGGTCAAGCTCAAGAAGGGCTGGAAGTTCCACAACGGCGAGGACGTCACTTCCGAGTCCTACATCAAGGCCTGGAACTGGGCCGCGAACATCAAGAACAAGCAGCAGAACTCGTTCTGGTTCGAGGACATCAAGGGCTACGAAGACGTCGCCCCGGCCAAGGGAGACCCCAAGGCTGACGCGATGTCCGGCCTCAAGGCCGTGGACGACCACACCTTCACGATCGAGCTCTCGAAGCCGGTTCCGTACTTCAACTACAAGCTCGGCTACGCCACTTGGGCCCCGCTGCCCAAGTCGTTCCACGACGACCCGAAGGCCTTCGGCCTGAAGCCCGTCGGCAACGGCCCCTACGTCTTCGAGAAGTGGGACCGCAAGAAGAAGATCCAGGTCAAGGCCAACCCGGACTACACCGGTCCGAACAAGGCCAAGAACAAGGGTGTCCTCTTCAAGAACTACGCGACCGTCGAGGCCGCGTACCAGGACCTCCTGTCCGGCAACCTCGACATGATCCGCCAGGTCGGTCCGAAGGACCTGCCGAAGCTCAAGTCGGACCTGGGCGACCGCGCGATCGAGCAGGAGTACGCGGCGATCCAGTCGCTCGTCCCGACCTTCTACAGCAAGACCTTCAAGGACATCGACCCGAAGGTCATCCAGGGTCTGTCGATGGGCATCGACCGCGACACGATCACCAAGACGGTGCTCAACAACACGCGTACGCCCGCGACGAGCTTCACGCCGAAGGGCGTCCAGGGCAACCAGGCCCTCGACACCGAGATCTTCACGTTCGACGCGAAGAAGGCCAAGGCTCTGGTCGAAGAGGGCGGCGGCGTCCCCGGCAACAAGATCTTCATCCAGTACAACGCCGACGGTGGCCACAAGGAGTGGGTGACCGCGGTCTGCGAGTCCATCCGCAACACCACCGGGGTCGACTGCCTCCCGGACGCGAAGCCGGACTTCCAGACCGACCTGGAGGCACGTGACAACGACCAGGTCAAGTCCTTCTACCGTGGTGGCTGGGTGGCCGACTACCCGCTGAACGTCAACTTCATGCGGGAGCTGTACGGCACCACCGCCGAGGCGAACAACGGCCGCTTCTCCGACAAGGAGGTTGACGCCGCGTTCAAGAAGGGCGACAACGCCAAGTCGTTGGAAGAGTCCATCAAGCTCTACCAGGAGGCCGAGAACCTCCTCGTCGAGAAGATGCCGGCCATCCCGCTGTGGGAGTACCGCATCAACGGTGGGCACTCCAAGTCCGTCAACAACGTGGAGGTCGACTTCCACGGCGACTTCGAGATCACGGGCGTCACCACCAAGTAGTCCGCCCGCGGACCACCCCCCACTCGGTCTGTACCCGCCACCGCACCGGCGGTAGGCACGGGGGCCGCTCCCTCGATCAGGGAGCGGCCCCCGTCCCGCAGTTATCCACACGGAGGCAAACATGGGGCGTTATGTCGCGCGGCGACTGCTCCAGATGATCCCGGTCTTCATCGGGTCAACCTTGCTGGTCTTTATGATGATGTACGCCCTGCCCGGCGACCCCGTGCGCGCGCTCGCCGGCGAGCAGGCCGTGAATCCCGCGCAGATCGCCGCGGTCAAGAAGGACCTCGGGCTCGATCTGCCGATCTGGCAGCAGTACTGGAACTACCTGATCGGTCTGTTCCAGGGCGACTTCGGCACCCAGATCGCCACCCAGCGCCCGGTCGCCGACGTGATCGCGGACGCGTTCCCGATCACCATCCGGCTGGCGCTGTTCGCGTTCGTCTTCACGGCGGTCGTCGGCATCTCCCTCGGCATCTTCGCCGGTCTGAAGGCCGACACCTTCAGGGACCGGGGACTGCTGGTGCTGACGCTCCTGCTGATCTCCGTGCCTTCCTTCGTACTCGGCTTTCTCGCCCAGTACTTCTTCGCCCACAGCCTGGGCTGGGTCGAACCCAATGTGAGCGCGGTGGCCGATTCGCAGGAGCTGATCCTGCCCGCAGTCGTCCTCGGTTCACTCTCCCTGGCCTACGTCGCCCGGCTGACCCGTACGGCGATCGCGGAGAACCTGCGGTCCGACTACATGCGCACCGCGGTGGCGAAGGGCCTGCCCCGCCGCCGCATCATCGGCGTCCACCTGATGCGCAACTCCATGATCCCCGTGGTCACCTTCCTCGGCACGGACATCGGTGCCCTGATGGGCGGCGCGGTCGTCACCGAGGGCATCTTCAACGTCCAGGGCGTCGGCTACGCCGTCTTCCAGGCGCTGAAGTCGCGCGAGGGCTCCACCGTGGTCGGCATCGTCACCCTCATCGTGGTCGTCTATCTGGCCGCCAGCCTGCTCGTCGACCTGCTCTACGCGGTCCTGGACCCGAGGATCCGTTATGCCTGACGCGCTCGAAGCAACCGTCATGGACGACCCGGCGAAGGCCGCAGACGCCCAGGCCAAGGCCGCCAACGTCTCCAAGGCCGAGAAGCCGCGCAGCCTGTGGTCCGACGCCTGGCACGACCTGCGCCGCAACCCGCTCTTCTTGATCTCGGCGATCCTGATCGCGCTGCTGCTGACCATGACCGTCTTCCCGGGCCTGTTCACCAGCGCCGACCCCCGGTACGCGGACCTGGCCAAGCACTACCTGCAGCGGCCCAACTGGGGCAACTTCTTCGCCGAGGACTGGTTCGGTTACGACGTCCAGGGCCGTTCCGTCTACGCCCGCGTCATCTACGGCGCCCGCGCCTCGATCACGGTGGGCGTCGTCGTGACGCTGCTCGTCACGATCGTCGGAACGATCACCGGCATGCTCGCCGGCTACTTCGGCGGCTGGTTCGACTCCGTGATGTCCCGCGTCACGGACATCTTCTTCGGCATCCCCTTCATCCTCGGCGCGATGGTGGTCCTGACCTCCTTCGAGGACCGTCAGGTGTGGGTCGTGATCCTCGCGCTCGCGTTCCTGGGCTGGACCCAGATCGCCCGAGTCGCCCGCGGCTCGGTGATCACCATCAAGCAGGCCGACTACGTGATGGCGGCGAAGGCGCTCGGCGCCTCCACCACCCGCATCCTGCTCCGGCACATCCTCCCCAACGCGATGGCCCCGGTGATCGTGGTCGCCACCATCGCGCTCGGCGGCTACATCTCGGCCGAGGCCACGCTGTCCTTCCTGGGCATCGGCCTGGAGGCGCCGACCGTCTCGTGGGGTGTGGACATCTCGTCGGGCCAGGAGCAGCTGCGCAACGAGCCGTTCGTCCTGATCATCCCGTCGATCTTCGTGTCGATCACGGTCCTGGCCTTCATCATGCTCGGCGATGCGGTACGCAACGCCCTCGACCCCAAGCTGCGCTGAGGGAGGCGTACGTACATGACGATCATCGACAAGACGGCGGATGTTCCCGCCCCCCGAGGTTCGGTCGACAGCAGCGGACCGCTGCTCGACGTCCGTGACCTGCACGTGGAGTTCAAGACCCGCGACGGCGTCGTCAAGGCCGTCAACGGCGTCAACTACAGCGTCTCGGCCGGCGAGACCCTCGCCGTCCTCGGCGAGTCCGGCTCCGGCAAGTCCGTGACGGCGCAGGCCATCATGGGCATCCTCGACATGCCGCCCGGCCGTATCCCGCAGGGAGAGATCCTCTTCCGCGGCGAGGACATGCTGACCATGGGGTACGAGGAGCGGCGCAAGATCCGCGGCCAGAAGATCGCCATGATCTTCCAGGACGCGCTGTCCTCCCTCAACCCCGTGCTCACCGTGGGCTACCAGCTCGCGGAGATGTTCCGCGTCCACCAGGGCCTGTCCAAGAAGGACGCCAAGGCCAAGGCCATCGGCCTGATGGACCGGGTGCGTATCCCGGCGGCGAAGGAGCGGGTCGACGACTACGCGCACCAGTTCTCCGGCGGTATGCGCCAGCGCATCATGATCGCGATGGCGCTGGCCCTGGAGCCCGACCTGATCATCGCGGACGAGCCGACCACGGCGCTCGACGTGACCGTGCAGGCGCAGGTCATGGACCTGCTCGCGGAGCTTCAGCGCGAGTACAACATGGGCCTGATCCTGATCACCCACGACCTCGGCGTGGTCGCCGACGTCGCGGACAAGATCGCGGTCATGTACGCGGGCCGGATCGTCGAGACCGCCCCGGTCCACGAGCTGTACAAGCGCCCCGCGCACCCGTACACGCGTGGTCTGCTGGACTCGATCCCGCGCCTGGACCAGAAGGGCCAAGAGCTCTACGCGATCAAGGGCCTGCCGCCCAACCTGCTGAGGGTCCCGTCCGGTTGTGCCTTCAACCCGCGCTGCCCGAAGGCGCAGGACATCTGCCGTACGGACATCCCGGCCCTGCTGCCCGTCACGGAGCGGGACGGCGGCGAACTGCCGGGCCGCGGCAGCGCGTGCCACTTCTGGAAGGAGCAGATCCATGGCTGACCTCAGCAAGAACGGCGAGGCCCTGGACGCGACCCCCAACGTCACCGCCGTCGAGACCTTCGACGCCTCCACCACCCAGGAGGCCGTCGCCGCGATCGAGGCGCCGGTGGAGCGCGGGGAACCGATCCTCCAGGTCCGCAACCTGGTCAAGCACTTTCCGCTGACCCAGGGCATCCTGTTCAAGAAGCAGGTCGGCGCGGTCCGGGCGGTCGACGGCATCTCCTTCGACCTCTACCAGGGCGAGACGCTCGGCATCGTCGGCGAGTCCGGCTGTGGCAAGTCCACCGTCGCCAAGCTGCTGATGACGCTGGAGACGGCGACGGCCGGCGAGGTCTTCTACAAGGGTCAGGACATCACCAAGCTGTCCGGGCGCGCGCTGAAGGCGGTCCGGCGCAACATCCAGATGGTGTTCCAGGACCCGTACACCTCGCTCAACCCCCGTATGACGGTGGGCGACATCATCGGGGAGCCGTACGACATCCATCCGGAGGTGGCGCCGAAGGGCGACCGCCGCCGGAAGGTCCAGGAGCTGCTGGACGTCGTCGGGCTCAACCCGGAGTACATCAACCGCTACCCGCACCAGTTCTCCGGCGGGCAGCGGCAGCGGATCGGCATCGCGCGCGGCCTCGCGCTCCAGCCGGAGATCATCATCTGCGACGAGCCGGTGTCGGCGCTGGACGTCTCCGTCCAGGCCCAGGTCATCAACCTGATGGAGAAGCTCCAGGACGAGTTCAACCTGTCCTACCTCTTCATCGCGCACGACCTGTCGATCGTCCGGCACATCTCGGACCGGGTCGGCGTCATGTACCTCGGCAAGATGGCCGAGATCGGTACGGACGCGGAGATCTACGACCACCCGACGCACCCCTACACCCAGGCGCTGCTGTCGGCGGTCCCGGTCCCCGACCCGGAGGCCCGCGAGGGCCGCGAGCGGATCATCCTCACCGGCGACGTGCCGTCCCCGGCGAACCCGCCGTCGGGCTGCCGTTTCCGTACGCGCTGCTGGAAGGCGCAGGACAAGTGCGCGGAGGAGATCCCGCTGCTGGCGATCCCCGAGCGTTTCAAGTCCTCGGACACCCCGGCGGCGCACGAGTCGGCGTGCCACTTCGCCGAGGAGAAGAACGTCGTGCACGCGGTGTAGCTGCCTCACCCTTGAGCCCCGACGGGTTCAGACCGACGCTCGGCTGGGGTTTCCCGGCCGAGCGTCTTGCTTGGGCGGCTGCTGAGTTCGGCGCCGACGCCTTCCCTCGCGCGTCAGTCGTCGATTCGCTCGTCGTCGATGTCGACGGTCACGGTGCCCGGGGGGTAGTCGTCGACGCGGTCGGTTTCGATGTGCGCGCGCGGACGGGTGCGGTCGGCGTGCGTTGCATGCCCGTTCGGGGTGCTATGGGTGCTACGTGAGACCTCAAGGACCCCAGGAGGGATCCCCATGCGCGGAGCCACGCAGGTCAAGTGGGCCGCAGGTGCCGTAGCCGTCGCGCTCGCGGCGACGGCGTGCGGCGGGAGCGACGACGGTGGTGGCAGTGGCACGGCGGGGGTGGTCAGTTCGTCGTGGGGCGACCCGCAGAACCCGCTGGAGCCCGCCAACACCAACGAGGTGCAGGGCGGCAAGGTCCTCGACATGGTCTTCCGCGGCCTCAAGCGGTACGACCCGAAGACCGGCGAGGCCCAGGACTGGGTGGCCGAGAAGATCGACACCACGGACTCGCGGAACTTCACCGTCACGCTGAAGGACTGGACGTTCAGCAACGGCGAGAAGGTCACCGCCAAGTCCTTCGTCGACGCCTGGAACTACGGCGCCGCCCTGAAGAACAACCAGAAGAACGCCTACTTCTTCGGCTACATCGAGGGGTACGAGGACGTCCACCCGGAGGAGGGCAAGGCCACCGCCGAGACCATGTCGGGGCTCAAGGTCAAGGACGACAAGACCTTCACCGTGAAGCTGACACAGAAGTTCTCCACCTGGCCCGAGACCCTCGGTTACGCCGCCTTCGCCCCGCTGCCCAGGGCCTTCTTCGACGACCACGACGCCTGGCTGTCCAAGCCGGTCGGCAACGGCCCGTACACCGTCGACTCCTACGCCAAGGGCTCCCAGATGAGCCTGCGCACCTGGAAGGAGTACCCGGGGCCGGACAAGGCGCGTAACGAAGGGGTGGATCTGAAGGTCTACACCGACAACAACACCGCCTACACCGACCTCACCGCCGGAAACCTCGACCTCGTCGACGACGTGCCCGCCTCGCAGCTGAAGAACGTGCAGGCCGACCTCGGTGACCGGTACATCAACACCCCGGCCGGCATCATCCAGACCCTCTCCTTCCCCTTCTACGACAAGAAGTGGGACGCGGACGGCGTGGAGAAGGTCCGCAAGGGGCTGTCCATGGCGATCAACCGGGAACAGATCACCGACACGATCTTCCAGAAGACCCGCACCCCCGCCAAGGACTGGACCTCCCCCGTCCTCGGCAAGGACGGCGGCTTCGACGACTCGCTGTGCGGCGAGGCCTGCGAGTTCAACGCGGCCGAGGCGAAGAAGCTGGTCAAGGAGGGCGGCGGGATCCCCGGCGGCACGATGACGATCACGTACAACGCGGACACCGGCTCCCACAAGGAGTGGATCGACGCCGTCTGCAACAGCATCAACAACGCCCTGGACCAGGACAGGGCCTGCACCGGCAACCCCGTCGGCACCTTCGCCGACTACCGCAACCAGATCACCCAGCTCAAGATGTCGGGTCCCTTCCGGGCCGGCTGGCAGATGGACTACCCGCTGATCCAGAACTTCCTGGAGCCGCTGTACTACACCAACGCCTCGTCCAACGACGGCAAGTGGACCAGCGAGAAGTTCGACAAGCTGGTCAACGCCGCCAACGCCGAGGAAGACCCCGCCCGGGCCGTCGAGAAGTTTCAGCAGGCCGAAGAGGTCGTACGCGACGAGATGGCCGCCATCCCGCTCTGGTACCAGAACGGCAGCGCAGGCCACTCGGACCGGATCAGCAACGTGGAGCTGAACCCGTTCAGCGTGCCCGTCTACGGCGAGATCAAGGTCGGCTGACACGGCGAGAAGCTGACACGGCGAAGAGGCGGTCGGTCCGGCGTACCCCGGCGCGCCGGGTCCCCGCGCTTCCCCCGAGACATTACGACCCCCGGAACCGGACGGAGCCCTCATGGGACGCTATGTGATCCGGCGTCTGCTGCAGATGATCCCGGTCTTCTTCGGCGCCACCCTGCTGATCTTCCTGATGGTGAACGTGATGGGCGACCCCATCGCGGGCCTGTGCGGCGACCGGCAGTGCGCCCCCTCCACCGCGGCTCAGCTGCGCGCCGATTTCGGCCTCGACAAGCCGGTGTGGCAGCAGTACCTGACGTACATGGGCAACGTCTTCACCGGCGACTTCGGCACCGCCTTCAACGGCCAGGAAGTCACCGAGCTGATGGCGACCGCGTTCCCCGTCACCATCCGGCTCACCCTCGTCGCCATCGTCTTCGAGATCGTCATCGGCATCACCCTGGGCGTGCTCACCGGCCTGCGCCGCGGCCGCCCCGTCGACACCGGGGTGCTGCTGCTGACGCTCGTGGTGATCTCGATCCCCACCTTCGTCACCGGCCTGCTGCTCCAGCTGCTGCTCGGAGTGAAGTGGGGGCTCATCAAACCGGCCGTCTCGCCCCAGGCCACGATCGACGAACTGCTGATCCCCGGCCTGGTCCTGGCCTCGGTCTCGCTGGCGTACGTCACCCGCCTCACCAGGACCTCCGTCGCCGAGAACCGCCGCGCCGACTACGTCCGCACCGCCGTCGCCAAGGGCCTGCCCAGGCGCCGGGTGGTCTCGCGCCATCTGCTGCGCAACTCGCTGATCCCCGTCGTCACCTTCATCGGGACCGACGTGGGCGCACTGATGGGCGGCGCCATCGTCACCGAGCGGATCTTCAACATCCACGGGGTCGGATACCAGCTCTACCAGGGCATCGTCCGCCAGAGCTCCCAGACCGTCGTCGGCTTCGTCACGGTCCTGGTGCTGGTCTTCCTGCTGGCGAACCTGGTCGTCGACCTCTTGTACGCCGTACTCGACCCGAGGATCCGGTATGCCTGAGCCCCGCCATGAACCGGACGAAGCGATCTCCGCGGCCGGCGCCGGCGGTGCGATTGACCTCGCGATGCAGGAGGGGGAGGCGATCGAGGGCGCGGCGGGGACGCCGGGCGGCCCACAGGGCACCGGGCCGGCGAACAAGCCGCGCAGCCTGTGGTCCGACGCCTGGCACGATCTGCGCCGCAACCCCGTCTTCCTCGTCTCCGGGCTCGTCATCGCCTTCCTCGTGGTGATCTCCCTGTGGCCCTCACTGATCGCGAGCGGCAACCCGCTCCAGTGCGATCTGGCCAAGGCACAGGAGGGCTCCCAGCCCGGCCACCCCTTCGGCTTCGACGGCCAGGGCTGCGACGTCTACACCCGGACCGTGTACGGCGCCAGGACCTCGGTGACGGTCGGCGTCTGTTCCACGCTCGGGGTGGCCCTGATCGGCAGCATCCTCGGCGGGCTCGCCGGGTTCTTCGGGGGCGGCTGGGACGCCCTGCTGTCCCGGATCACCGACGTCTTCTTCGGCATCCCCGTCGTCCTCGGCGGCCTCGTCTTCCTGTCGGTCGTCACCAGCACCACGGTCTGGCCGGTGATCGGGTTCATCGTGCTGCTGGGCTGGCCGCAGATCGCCCGCATCGCGCGCGGCTCTGTCATCACGGCCAAGCAGAACGACTACGTGCAGGCGGCGCGGGCGCTCGGCGCGAGCAACGCGCGGATGCTGCTGCGGCACGTCACGCCCAACGCCATCGCCCCGGTCATCGTCGTGGCGACGATCGCCCTGGGTACGTACATCGCGCTGGAGGCGACCCTCTCCTACCTCGGCGTCGGCCTGAAGCCCCCCGCGGTGTCCTGGGGCATCGACATCTCGGCGGCGTCCCCGAACATCCGCAACGCACCCCACATGCTGCTCTGGCCGGCGGGCGCGCTGGCGATCACGGTGCTGGCCTTCATCATGCTCGGCGACGCGGTACGCGACGCCCTCGACCCCAAGCTGCGCTGAGGAGCCCGGATGCCCGCGACGCCCGTCACGCCCGCCACGCCCGCCACGCCGGCCGGTCCCGCCACGCCCGCCTCGGCGGCGCTGCTCGAAGTGCGCGATCTGCACGTGGAGTTCCGGATGCGCGACGGGGTCGCCAGAGCCGTCAACGGGGTCACCTACTCGGTGGCGGAGGGCGAGACGCTGGCGGTGCTCGGCGAGTCGGGGTCCGGGAAGTCCGTCACCGCGCAGGCGGTCATGGGGATCCTCGACATGCCGCCCGGGAAGATCACCGGCGGCGAGATCCTCTTCCAGGGCCGCGATCTGCTGAAGCTGGGGGAGGACGAGCGCCGGAAGGTCAGGGGCCGCGAGATGGCCATGATCTTCCAGGACGCGCTGTCCTCGCTGAACCCCGTGCTGAGCGTGGGCGCACAGCTCGGCGAGATGTTCGTCGTCCACCAGGGGATGTCCCGCAAGGACGCCAAGGTGAAAGCCGTCGAGCTGATGGACCGGGTGCGCATCCCGGCGGCCAAGGAGCGGGTGGGGCAGTACCCGCACCAGTTCTCCGGCGGTATGCGCCAGCGCATCATGATCGCGATGGCGCTGGCCCTGGAGCCCTCGCTGATCATCGCGGACGAACCCACGACCGCGCTCGACGTGACCGTACAGGCGCAGGTCATGGACCTGCTCGCGGAGTTGCAGCGCGAGCTCGGCATGGGGCTGATCCTGATCACCCACGACCTGGGCGTCGTCGCGGACGTCGCCGACAAGATCGCGGTCATGTACGCGGGGCGGATCGTCGAGACCTCCCCGGTGCACGAGATCTACCGGGCACCGGCCCACCCGTACACCAAGGGCCTGCTGGCGTCGATCCCGCGCCTCGACCAGAAGGGGCAGGAGCTGTACGCGATCAAGGGCCTGCCACCGAACCTGATGCACATCCCGCCGGGCTGCGCCTTCAACCCGCGCTGCCCGCTGGCCCGGGACGTGTGCCGCAGCGAGGAACCGCCGCTGTACGAGGTGTCCGAGGAACGCGGAAGCGCGTGCCACTTCTGGCAGGAGGCGCTCCGTGGCTGAGCCGATTCTTCAGGTGCGCGACCTGCACAAGCACTACCCGCTCACCCAGGGCGTCCTGTTCAAGAAGCAGGTGGGCACGGTCCGGGCGGTCGACGGCGTCGATCTCGACCTGGCGGCGGGCGAGACGCTGGGCGTGGTGGGGGAGTCGGGCTGCGGGAAGTCCACCCTCGCCAAGATGCTGGTGCACCTGGAGCGTCCGACGTCCGGGTCGATCCGGTACAAGGGTCAGGACATCACCAAGCTGTCCGGGCGCGCGCTGAAGGCGGTCCGGCGCAACATCCAGATGGTGTTCCAGGACCCGTACACCTCGCTCAACCCCCGTATGACGGTGGGCGACATCATCGGGGAGCCGTACGACATCCATCCGGAGGTGGCGCCGAAGGGCGACCGCCGCCGGAAGGTCCAGGAGCTGCTGGACGTCGTCGGGCTCAACCCGGAGTACATCAACCGCTACCCGCACCAGTTCAGCGGCGGGCAGCGGCAGCGGATCGGCATCGCGCGCGGCCTCGCGCTCCAGCCGGAGATCATCGTGGCGGACGAGCCCGTGTCGGCGCTCGACGTGTCGGTCCAGGCGCAGGTCATCAACCTGCTGGACAAGCTGCAGAGCGAGTTCGGTCTGAGTTACCTCTTCATCGCGCACGACCTGTCGATCGTGCGGCACATCTCCGACCGGGTCGCGGTGATGTACCTGGGGCGGATCGTCGAGACCGGCAGGGACGCGGAGATCTACGACCACCCGACGCACCCGTACACCCAGGCGCTGCTGTCGGCGGTCCCGGTGCCGGATCCGCAGGCGCGGGAGCACCGGGAGCGGATTCTGCTGTCGGGCGACGTACCGTCGCCGGCGAACATTCCGTCGGGGTGCCGGTTCCGCACCCGGTGCTGGAAGGCGCGGGACCGGTGCGCGCTGGAGGTGCCGTTGCTGGCGGTGCCGGCGGAGTTCCGGGATACGCGGGGACCGGCGGCGCACGACTCGGCGTGCCACTTCGCGGAGGAGAAGCGGGTGGTGCCGGCGGAGGGGGCGGGCCCGTAGCCGGGCCCCTCGGATCCGGGCCCCTCGGACCCGGCGCCGCGCCCGAAGGACGCCCCGGGAGCCCGCTAACCCAACCCCAGCGACCGCTTCAGGAAGTCCACCTGGAGCAGCAGCAGGTTCTCCGCGACCTGCTCCTGCGGCGTCATGTGCGTCACCCCGGACAACGGCAGCACCTCGTGCGGCCGCCCCGCCGCCAGCAGCGCCGACGAGAGCCGCAGCGTGTGCGCCATCACCACGTTGTCGTCGGCCAGGCCGTGCACGACCATCAGCGGCCGATACGGACCGACTTCGGCAGCCCCGGACAACCCCTCGTCGGTGACCAGCGAGTTCGCCGCGTACACCTGCGGCCGCGCCCCCGGATCACCCAGGTAGCGCTCCGTGTAGTGCGTGTCGTACAGCCGCCAGTCGGTGACCGGCGCACCCGCGATGCCCGCATGGAAGACGTCCGGCCGGCGCAGCACCGCGAGGGCCGCCAGGTAGCCGCCGTACGACCAGCCGCGGATCGCCACCCGCCCGAGGTCCAGCGGAAAGTCCGCCGCCAGCCCCCGCAACGCCTCGATCTGGTCGTCGAGCGTCAGCGTGAGGTCGTCCCTGACCGCCTTCTCCCAGCCGGGGGAGCGGCCGGGGGTGCCACGACCGTCGGCGACGACCACCGCGAAGCCCTGGTCGGCGAACCACTGCGAGGTGAGGTGGGCGTTGTGCGCGGCGACCACGCGCGCACCGTGCGGCCCGCCGTACGGGTCCATCAGCACCGGAAGCGGCCCGTCCCCTTCCGTGTACGTCGAGGGGAGCAGGACGGCGCACGGGATCCGCCGCGCGCCCCCCTCGGTGAGCCGCACCCGCGCCCGCAGCACCGGTTGATCGGCGTACGACGCGACCTCCGCCTCACCCTTGCCGTCCCGCAGTACCCGAACCACCGTGCCGCTGCTTTCCGGCCGCGCCGACGCCAGCACCGTCACCCCGCCCGCCCGGACCGCCGTGTGCACCCCGGGGCCCTCCGAAAGCCGCTCCACGCCCAGCTCGTTGACCCGGTAGACGTGCACCTCTCCGGTCTGCGCCTCGGCCGCCTCCGCGCCCGCCGACGCCGAAATCAGCACGTCACCGTCCGATACGTCCAGCACCGCCCGCACCTGCAACTGCGGGCCCGTCAGCGCGCGGTCGCCCACGGCCAGCACCCGCGCCCCGCCCTCGTCCGCGATCCGTACGAGTCGCCCGTCCGGCGCCCAGACCGGGACCCCGTCGAAAAGATCCAGCCATACCGGGTCCTCGTCCACGTGGACCATCCGGGTGGCCCCGGACTCCGTGTCCACCGCCAGGTGCAACTGGCTGCGCTGATCGCGCGCCTGGACCAGCAGCAGCGGTGCCCCCGCGTCCGACCAGTGGACCCGCGCCAGATACGGATACCGGGCGCGGTCCCACACCACCTCGGTGCGGGCCCCGTCCAGCCCGTACACGAAGAGCCGCACCTCGGCGTTGGGCGTCCCCGCCGCCGGGTACGCCACCCGCTCCGGCTCGCGCTCCGGATGCGCCGGGTCCGCGATCCACCAGCGGCCCACGGCGGCGTCGTCCGCGCGGGCGACCAGCAGGCGGTCCGAGGCGGGCGACCACCAGAAGCCGCGCGAGCGGGACATCTCCTCCGCCGCGACGAACTCCGCGAGCCCGTACGTCGTGTGCGCGTCCTCCGGCTCGGCGAGCACCCGGTCCCCGTCGCCCTCCGCGCCGATCACCCGCAGGGCGCCCCCGGCGACGTACGCCACCTGCCGCCCGTCCGGCGAGGGGCGCGGGTCGAGAACCGGCCCGGCCGCGGGCAGCTCCCGCGCGCTGCCGGCCCGCAGCTCGGCCGCGAACAGCCGCCCCGACAGGGCGAACACCGCCAGCTCGACGGCCGCGTCCACGGCGTACGAGACGATCCCCGCCGCCCCCTCGCGGCTGCGCTCACGGCGGGCCCGCTCCCGCGCGGACAGCCGTTCCGCCGCGCCCCCGAGCAGCTCGGCGGGGTCCGCGGCGATGCGCTCCCGCGCGCCCCCCTCCAGGCCGAGCACCCAGAGCTTGTTGGCCCGGTCGGTGCCCGATGAGGAGCGGAGGAACACCACACGGGTCCCGTCCGGCGACACCGTGAACGCGCGCGGCGCCCCGAGGGTGAACCGCTGGGTCCTGGCGTGCTGCCGGGGGAAGGAGAGCTGCTGCGACATCATGCGCCCGAAGCTACCGCCCCGGCCCGGGGGCGCCCCCTCCCATGCGCCCCTCGTGCTGCTGTGCACCGAACAATGCGTAGGCACGGATAGTTATGATCCGTAGCGCTTGGTGGGTATGAACCCGCCGGCGACTGACGTCATGCCCGATCCATGCCTGATCCGGCCGGAACAAGTGGAGGTGAACCGCCGTGGCACTCTCGATTTCGGCGGTAGTGCTGTTGGCGATCATCGTCATCCTGATGGTCAGGAAGTCGGGCCTGAAAGCCGGACATGCGGTGGTCTGCGTCCTGCTCGGCTTCTACCTCGCGAGCTCGTCCGTCGCCCCGACGATCAACGAACTGACCACGAACGTGGCAGGGATGCTCGGCGGCATCAAGTTCTGAGCGGAGCCTCGTAGGGTGGTCCCCATGACGGACCACCCTGCCCGTCGTCTGCTTCTGGTGCACGCGCACCCGGACGACGAGTCGATCAACAACGGCGCCACCATGGCCAAGTACGCCGCCGAGGGCGCCCAGGTCACCCTGGTGACCTGCACCCTCGGCGAAGAGGGCGAGGTCATCCCGCCCGCCCTCGCCCACCTGACGGCCGACCGCGACGACACCCTCGGCGCCCATCGCATCGCCGAACTGAGGGCCGCGATGCGGGAACTGGGGGTCACCGACCACCGCTTCCTCGGCGGCCCCGGCCGGTTCCGCGACTCCGGGATGATGGGCACCGACCAGAACCGCCGCGAAAACGCCTTCTGGCGCACGCCGGTGGACGAGGCGGCGGCGTACCTCGTCGAGGTGATCCGTTCCCTACGCCCGCAGGTCCTGGTCACCTACGACCCGAACGGCGGCTACGGCCACCCGGACCACATCCAGGCCCACCGGGTGGCGATGCGCGCCGCGGAGCTGGCGTCCTACGCCGAGTTCCGCCGCGACCTCGGCGCACCGCACACCATCGCCAAGATCTACTGGAACCGGGTCGAGCGTGCCTTCGCCGAGGACGGCTTCGCACGGCTGCGCGCCACCACGGACTTCCCCGCCGCCGGCGCGGTGGACGACATCCCCGGCGTGGTCGACGGCGCGGAGATCACCACGGAGATCGACGGTACGGCGTACGCCACCGCGAAGACCGACGCGATGCGCGCCCATGCCACCCAGGTCGCCGTCGACGGCGCCTTCTTCGCACTCTCCAACAATCTGGGACAGCCCATCCTCACCACGGAGTTCTACGAGCTGGCCCGCGGCGAACGCGGCGACAACCCCGCCGACGGCCGCGAGAGCGACCTCTTCGCCGGAGTCACGCCGTGACCCCGGCGCGCGTGGCCGCGTACGCCCTCCTCGTCCTCATCGGCGCACTCGCCGGCGCGGCGGGCGTACTCGTGCACGCGGCGTGGGCGCCCGGCGGCCTGCTGCTCGCGCTGCTCGCCACGGCGGCCGCCTTCTACGGCGGCATGTCCGCGATGGGCGCCAAGTCCGGTGTCGGCGCGGCCGCAACCGGCTGGCTCGTCGCCGTCATCGCGATGACCGTCAGCCGCCCCGAAGGCGACCTGCTCATCGGCGGAACCGGTATCTCGTACGCCTACATGCTGGGCGGCATGGGCATCGCTGTGATCTGTGCCACGGTGCTGTCGCTTCCCCAACCGGCCATGGGGAGCGCCCGACTTGGCAAATGACGCACCACTTGAGTCCGTGAACAGACCGTGAATTCGTCGCGAATCGACCGCTCGTGCGACGCGCCCGAGCAGCCGCCGGAGCCCCGCGGGCCGGGGTACGGGGCGCCTTTCGGCCTCGGCCAGTATGGTGGTGCGCGCCGCCGAGCCGCCCGCAGTACCAGGTAAGAGCGGGCGAGCGGAGCTAACCGGGAGAACCTGCCTTGAGTCGTGAAACTGACAGTTCGTCCTCCGGCCCCCAGGGGCGTGGCGGAGCCGCGTACCCCTCGGGCACGCCGCCGTACGGATCCCGCCAGTATCCGTCGCCGCATCCCGCGCAGGACGCTCCGGAGGAGACGCCGGTGGAACCGGACGAGCCCAGGACCGAGACCACGCTGACCACGCGCATCCGGATCAACATTCCCGGGTCGCGGCCGATCCCGCCGGTCGTCATGCGTACGCCCATGGGTGACGTCGATCCGCCGTCATCACCCACCTCGGCCGCCACGCCGTCCGCCCGCGCCTCCGCGCCTTCCGCGGGCCCGCGTGTCGGACGCCCCGCCGGGGAGGGCGAGCACACCGGAAGCCCCCCCCGCCCGCCCGAGCCGAAGCGCGACGCGCCGCCCGCCGCGCCTGCGGCAGCGCAGCGGACCGAGACCGGGCCGGGGGAGGACCTGCCGCCGGCCAGCGACTGGTTCGCCCCGCGCAAGTCGTCACCGGGTCCCGTCGCGGCCTCGGCTGCCCCATCCGCCCCGGCGCCGGGCGGCGACCGCCCCGACCTCCCGTACTTCACGCCGGAAACCCCGCAGGGCGGGGCCGAGCCACCGCTGCCGCGCCGCACCGCCGGTCCAGTGGGTGCCGCGGGTCCTTCCGGTCCCACGACGGGCCCCGTGACCGGCAGCTCGCCCTTCGCGGGCCCTGGCGCCTCCGCCGCCGCTGCCTACCCCGGCCCCACGCTCGACGACGCGCCTGCCCCGGCGGGTTCGCCCTACCGCGGCGGCCCGGTGGCCGCCGACGCCCCGTCCGCGCGGCCCCTCGCCGGGCCCCGCCCGGCCGATGGCGTACGTCCGCCGGGCGCCTCCGGCGCTCCCGTCCCGCCCCGGATGTCCGACGACACGGCGGTACTGACCCCGCAGACCCCGGCGCCCGGCGCCCCGGCGGGCGGCAACGTCTCCGGTGACACGCTCACCAGCGGCGTTCCCGTGGTCCCGTCGGCGGGCCGGCCCTCCCCCTTCGCCACCACCCCGATCCCGCACCCGGACGACCGCACGGCCGCGCCTGCCACCCCCACCACACCCCCCGCCACCACCTCCCGCCCCTCCGCCAAGCAGGGCCGCTCCAAGCTGGTCCTGGCCTCGGTGGGTGTGGTGGGCCTCGTGGGTGTCGCCTACGGTGCGGGGCTCCTGATGAACCACTCCGACGTACCCAAGGGCACCACGGTCCTGGGCGTCGACATCGGCGGGGGCACCCGGGAGGAGGCGGCCGGCAAGCTCGACGCGGCCTTCGGTAAGCGGGCCGCGGCGCCGCTCGTGCTCACCGTCGACGGCAAGCAGACAGAGCTTCCGCCGTCCAACGCGGGCCTCACCCTGGACAGCCAGGAAACCGTGCGGGGCGCGGCGGGCAGCGATTACAACCCCGTCTCGGTGATCGGCTCCCTCTTCGGCCGTGAGCGGGTCGCCGAACCCGTCATCCCCGTCGACGAGGAGAAGCTGAGCGTCGCGCTGGCGGACCTGGCCGGCAACTCGGGCACGGCCGGCGAGGGCACGATCAAGTTCGTACCCGGCAAGGCGGTCGCCGTACCCGGCAAGGCGGGCAAGCAGCTCGACGTGGCCCGGTCCATGATCTCGGTCAAGGACGCGTACCGCGCCCAGGTGGAAACGGGCAGGCCGAACACGGTCGAACTCCCCGTCGTCGTCAAGGAACCGTCGATCGGCCAGGTCGAACTCGACCGCGCCATGGCGGAGTTCGCCACACCGGCCATGTCCGGTCTGATCACGATCAAGGCGGGCGGCAAGCAGATCCAGTTCGGCCCGGAGAGGTCACTGCCGAAGATCCTCTCGATGAAGCCGATCGACGGCCGCCTGGTGGATGTCTACAACAAGCCGGCGATCGAGCAGCTCCTGGAGGGGGTGTTCGACGGCGTCGAGATCACCAAGGGCGACGGCAACAAGTACCCCGTGACGGCGGACGACGTAGCCCAGGCGATGCGCCCCGCACTCCTGGGCAAGACCCCGGCGGACCGCATCCAGGAGATCAGCCTCAACCCGAACTGACGGGCCGGGGTTTTCCTGCGGGTCCCGCCCGCACGGCTGCGGCGCGATGAACGGCCCCCGCGGGGGCGGGAGCAGCCCGGCCCCCGCCCGGGCGGACGCCGCCGCACTGGCGAGTAGCACCTCTGCCCGGGCAGCTCCGTGTCCCGCACGTGTCCACCGGCGTGAGGGGGTGGGTCGCGGAGGGGGTGGTGTTCGGGACGTAGAGCGTGATGTGTGGCGCAGGGAGTGGGCGTCGCCTTCCGTGCCCCCGGATCGCGCCTAAATCATGCAGTCCCGAATACCGCCCCCGTAGCGGCCCGCCCCCGCCACCCCCACCGGGCCCGCCCCGCCACCCCACCGGGCCCGCCCCGCCACCCCACCGGGGCCCACACCGGGCCCGCCCCCGGCACCTGGGCCACCCAGGGCCCGCCCCCCACCGGGCCCAGCCACTCGCAGCCCGCCGCTCAAGGCGCCCGCTCAGTTCAGGCGGGCCCGCGCCGCTCCCGCCCGCCTCCGCACCGACTCCGCCGCAGCAGGCTCCGCCTCCGCCAGGATCTCCGCGTACGCCTCCATCTCCGCCGCCCCGCCCAGGAAGTCCCCCCGCTGCGCCAGCAGCTGCCCGCGTTCGTACCGCAGCCGCGCCGGATGCGCCGGCAGCAGCAGTGACAGCTCCACCGCCCACAGCTGTACGTCGGTACGCTCCGGCCGCGCCGCCGCCCACGCCCGGATGTTGTTCAGGATTCGCAGCACGATCTCCAGCGGATCCGCCGGCCCCAGCATCGAACGGTCCAGCGGCACCCCCGTGGCCCCCGCCACCAGCAACTCCGCATCCGCCCCCGTCAACAGCCGCCCCCCGTCGAAGGGGTCTACCAGCACCTGGTCCTCGGCCGCCCCGGAGCCCGCCGCCCCGAAGCCCACCACGAAGTGCCCCGGCAGCGCGACCCCGTACACCGGCGCCCCCGCCCGCCGCGCGACCTCGATCCACACCACGGACAGCAGGATCGGCAGGCCGCGCCGCCGCCGCAGCACCTCGTGCAGCAGCGAGGACTCCAGCCGCTGATAGTCGCCCGGCGTCCCCCCGAACCCGCACTGCGCCCCCAGCAGCCGGGACACCGCGTCGGCCCACCCCCGCGCCCCGCCGGGCCCGAACGGCAGGAGCCCCGCCAGCCGGTCGAGTTCGATCTCGACCGCGTCCATCCCGGCCTCGTCCAGCGAAGCGTCCCCCTCCGCCCCCACCAGAAGGCACAGCAGCGCGAGGTCGGGCCGCTCGGAGCGGGCTTCCTCGGCGAACCGTCGGCGCCGCTCGGATTCGGTGGGTCGCATGCGTCTCGTACCGCCTAGGCCGGTCGGAAGTGGTGGTAGCTGTGGTGGGTGGTGAAGCCCATCCGGTCGTACAGGGCCCGCGCCGCCTCGTTGTCCGACTCGACCTGGAGCCACGCCGCGGAGGCCCCCTCGTCCAGTGCCTGCCGGGCGAGCGCCGTCATGACGGCGGAGGCCAGGCCCCGGCGCCGCTGGGCAGGGTCGACCTCGACGGCCATGAACCCGGCCCACCGCCCGTCCACCACGCACCGCCCGATCGCCGCGGGCACCTCCCCGTCGCCCGGAACGGACGCGAACCACACGGAGGGCCCGGCCCCGAGCACCTTCAGGACGTGGACGGCCGGCTCGGCGGAACGCTGGTAGCGGGCGAGCCAGGCCGCGTCGCAGGTCCGGTCGAGACGTACCCGCGAGGTGTCCGCGTCCAGGTCCCCGATCGGTGCGAGCGCGGCGATCCGTACCTCCGCGCTGACTTCGCGCGTCCATGCGAGCCGCTCCAGCTCGGCGACGAGACGTTCCTGCGTGCCCTCGGCCCCGGTGGACACCTGGATGTACGGGGGAAGCCCGCGCGCCGCGTACCACTCACGTACCCGCCCCAGCGCCGCGCCGACCGGCATCCCGGGATCGCCGAGGGGCAGCGCAGAGTTGGCGCGCCGGGTGAAGCCGCCGGCGGCCCGCAGCTGCCACTGGCCGAGCGGCTCGCTCTCCAGCGGCTGCCAGGCGCGTGCGCAGGCCTGAGCAAGCTCCGCGAAGTCCGCCGCGGGACCGCGCCGCCGCGCCGGAGCGGCGGGGACGACCTTGCCGGCGACCAGGGCGGATTCGTCGATACGGACCGACTCACCGCCGCGTCGTGTGATCGACAGCACACCGTCGTCCCAGGATGTGAGAACACCGACCGTGTCGGTGAACTTCGCGCCGGGAGCCCCGGCTTCGTCGAGACGCCTGACTGATACACGTTTGCCCACGTCGGAAGGCGCAATACGGACCTCAAGCCGTCCGCCGGTAGTGAATTCCACAGCTCTGTCCGCCCCTCCTGTTCGGATCGTGCCCGGGAACGGAGATACTAGAGGCGGGCATCGACGACGCCGCGCTCCCGCGCGCCACGCGACGGAGCCGCAGATCGGCCCGCCGCGCCCTATCGAGGAGGAACGACAGCGTGACCTACGTCATCGCGCAGCCTTGTGTCGACGTCAAGGACAAGGCGTGCATCGAGGAGTGCCCGGTCGACTGCATCTACGAGGGCTCCCGGTCCTTGTACATCCACCCGGACGAATGCGTCGACTGTGGTGCCTGTGAGCCGGTCTGCCCGGTTGAGGCCATCTTCTACGAGGACGACACCCCGGAGGAGTGGAAGGACTACTACAAGGCGAACGTCGATTTCTTCGACGAGCTCGGCTCTCCCGGTGGTGCTTCCAAGCTCGGCCTGATCGAGCGCGACCACCCCTTCATCGCAGCGCTGCCGCCGCAGAACCAGTAACGGCCTGGTGCGCGATAGCGCACCAGGCCGTAAGCGGCGAGGCAAGTGCGCCGCCCCGGTCCCGTACGGCCTCATCGCTGTACGGGACCGAGGCGTTTCCAGAGCCCGTACGAGCACGAGAAAGCGATCCACCGTGTCCGCAGTCACTGACCGTCTGCCCGTCTTCCCCTGGGACAAGCTGGAGCCGTACAAAGCGACCGCGGCCGCCCACCCGGACGGCATCGTGGACCTGTCCGTCGGCACGCCCGTCGACCCGGTTCCCGAGCTGATCCGCCAGGCACTCGTCGCGGCCGCGGACTCGCCGGGCTATCCGACGGTGTGGGGCACGGCGGCGCTGCGGGACGCGCTGACGGGCTGGGTGGAGCGGCGGCTGGGTGCGCGGGGGGTGGCGCACCGCAACGTCCTGCCGGTGGTCGGTTCGAAGGAGCTGGTGGCCTGGCTGCCGACCCAGCTGGGGCTGGGGGCGGGGGACCAGGTCGCGTACCCCCGGCTCGCGTACCCGACGTATGAGGTGGGCGCACGGCTGGCGGGCGCCGAGCCGGTCGCGTACGACGATCCGACCACCGACCTCGACCCCGCGCGCCTCAAGCTGCTCTGGCTCAACTCGCCGTCGAACCCGACGGGCCGGGTGCTGGCCAAGGACGAGCTGACCCGGATCGTGGCGTGGGCGCGCGAGCACGGTGTGCTGGTGTTCAGCGACGAGTGCTACCTGGAGCTGGGCTGGGAGGCCGAGCCCGTTTCGGTACTGCACCCCGATGTCTGCGGCGGTACGTACGAGGGAATCGTCGCCGTCCACTCGCTGTCCAAGCGTTCCAACCTGGCCGGCTACCGGGCCGCGTTCCTCGCGGGCGACGAGGACGTCCTCGCCGACCTGCTGCTGATCCGCAAGCACGGCGGCATGATGACGCCGGGGCCGGTGCAGGCGGCGACGGTGGCGGCGCTCGGGGACGACGCGCACGTGGCCGAGCAGCGCGAGCGGTACGCGGCCCGGCGAGCGGCGCTGCGCGGCGCGCTGGAGGGGCACGGTTTCCGGATCGAGCACAGTGAGGCGAGCCTCTACCTGTGGGCGACGCGCGACGAGCCGTGCTGGCAGACCGTGGCCCACCTCGCGGACCTGGGCATCCTGGTGGCGCCGGGCGACTTCTACGGCCCGGCGGGGGACCGCTTCGTACGGGTGGCGTTCACGGCCACCGACGAGCGCGTCGCGGCGGCGGTCGAGCGCCTCGGCGGCTGAGCGGGCGGCCAAACACGACGGGCGGTATACGCGACGAAGGGGCCCGGGGAGTTCGTGCTCCCCGGGGCCCCCTCAGCTCTGGGTACGGACTAGCCGAGCGGAAGCCCGTTCAGCGGCAGGCCGCCGCCCGCGGTGGGCAGCGAGTCCGTGGGCAGCGAGTCGGTGGGCAGGCCGCCCTTGGCCGGCAGGCCGCTGCCGGACGCGGTCGAGGTGGTCTCGCCCACGACTTCCCCGGCGGTGCCCGCGACATCGCCGGCGGCCTTCTGGGCGGCGGGGGTGGCCGTCTTGCCGGCCTTGCCGACGGTCTTGCCCGCGGTCGGGACGGCCTTCTTGACAGCCTTGCTGCCGCTGTCGCCGGCCATGTTCGTGGTCTTCTGCGCCGCTCCGTCGACGGCGTCACCGAGACTTGCGCCGTCCAGGGCGCTCACGCCGGCCAGGTCCGTGGCCGCGGGCAGGCCGGCGGCGCTCGCGGAGCCGGCCGCACCGACCACAGGGGCTGCGCCGGCCGCGATGAGAAGTGCGGCGCGGGCGATCCGACGGGTCAGGGGGAGGGACATTGTGCTCCTTAGCGGGAATACGTTGACGAGAATGACGAGAATCACGAGGCTGACGAGGACTTTCGGTCCGACGGTCAGACGCCATGACAACAGCTCGAAGGGAGGGAGAGGTTGCGGTGAGCCAAGGCAAAGAGTTGGTAATGCGTCGCATTATCGGCTCAGGAGGAATCCGGGCAAATGATCTGCGGCGGGGGGTGGCGCAGGGCCGCCGGTTCCCTTTGCCCGCAAGGAAAATGCGGAAAAGCGGGGCTACCGGAGAATGCGTGCGCGAGTTCGACCGCCGCACCCGGCGAAAGACGCCTTGCTTACTGCTTTCGGGTGACCATCCGCACTATTGTGCGGTGGTGATCCGGACCGCTCCGGTGTCGGCTCCGGAGCCTTTTCGTACGCTTTCCGGCTGCCATTTCTCGCCGGAATCCCCGGCCGACCACACCTTGCCCGCGTAGGCGACCCGCTCTATGCGCAGCTCCGACGCATGGGCGACCGCCCAGTGCGCCAGCTCCCAGCCCCGCCGATCCCCTGCGGCCCCGCCGCGACCCGCCGCGCGGGCGGGTACGGGCACGGTCACCGTCGTCGCCGCGGGGGCGCCGAGCTGCGACTTGGGGTCCGCCGCGCCCGCCGAGCCGCGCCCCGCAGCACCGTCCGCGGACCCCTCGGCCCGCGCCCCGCCCAGCACCTCGGACCCGAAGTCGCGTGCCAGCGCGGCCCGTACGTCGGCCGGCTTGCCCGACTCCGCGCCCCGGGGTGCCGCACACGTCAGCGACGCCGCCGCCCGCCCGGTGAGCGCGGCGGCCAGCAGCGCCGCGTCCGGCTCGTGTTTGGCGTACGCCTGCGGGAAGCCACTGCGCTGGACGCGCTGCGCGGCGACCGTGAGCGGCAGCCGCGAGTAGCCGGGCACCTTCTCCAGGCGCTCGTAGAACTTCGTCGCCGAGTATCCGGGGTCCAGGATCTGCTTCTCGGTGCCCCAGCCCTGTGAGGGGCGCTGCTGGAAGAGGCCCAGCGAGTCACGGTCGCCGTGCGTGATGTTGCGCAGCGCGGATTCCTGGAGCGCGGTCGCGAGCGCGATGGTCACCGCCCGCTCCGGCAGACCGCGCGAGGTGCCGACGGCGGAGATCGTGGCCGCGTTGACGGCCTGCTCGGGGCTGATCTCGTACGTCTCCCCGTCGCCCTCCGCCGAACGCACCGCGCACCGCGGCGCTCCGCCGCCGCCCGTCACGTACTGCGCCACCAGATACCCGGCCAGCGCCAGCAGCACGACGAGGCCCGCTGCGATGCGCAGTGGGCGGCCGCGAGTTGTGGAAGTGGTCGACTCAGGCACGTTGCCCAAGGTACTGGAGAGGTCCGACAGCCAGGCTTCGGAGGGCCTCCCACCCGGCCGTACGACCCTCTGCGGACGCGGCCGTTAGGCTCGGGGCATGGACGAAACACCGCTCGATCTCACTCTGGACGCCCCCGCGCTGACCGCCCGTCTCGTCGACTTCCCGTCGGAGAGCGGCAACGAGAAGCCGCTCGCCGACGCCATCGAGCAGGCCCTGCGCGCGCTCCCCCACCTCACCGTCGACCGGCACGGCAACAACGTGGTCGCCCGTACGAACCTGGGGCGCCCCGAGCGGATCATCCTGGCCGGTCACATCGACACCGTCCCGATCGCCGGCAACGTGCCGTCCAGGCTCGACGAGAACGGCGTGCTGTGGGGCTGCGGGACGAGCGACATGAAGTCCGGGGTCGCGGTTCAGCTGCGTATCGCCGCGACCGTCCCCGCACCCAACCGGGACCTGACCTTCGTCTTCTACGACAACGAAGAGGTCGCCGCCCACCTCAACGGCCTCGGACACGTCGCCGAAGCCCACCCCGACTGGCTGGAGGGCGACTTCGCCGTCCTCCTCGAACCGTCCGACGCCCAGGTCGAGGGCGGCTGTCAGGGCACGCTGCGGGTGCTGCTGCGCACGGCGGGTGAGCGGGCCCACTCGGCGCGCGGCTGGATGGGCTCCAACGCGATCCACGCGGCAGCGCCGATCCTGGCGGCGCTCGCGGCGTACGAACCGCGCCGGCCGGTGATCGACGGCCTGGAGTACCGCGAGGGGCTCAACGCCGTGCGTATCGAGGGCGGAGTCGCCGGCAACGTGATCCCCGATGCCTGCACCGTGGCGGTCAACTTCCGGTACGCCCCCGACCGCAGTGAGGCCGAGGCCGTGGCGCATGTGCGCGAGGTCTTCGCCGGCTGCGGCGTGACGGAGTTCGTCGTGGACGACCACTCGCCGGCGGCCCTGCCGGGCCTGTCGCACCCGGCCGCGGCGGCCTTCATGGCGGCGGTGGGCGGCACGGCGAAGCCCAAGTTCGGCTGGACGGACGTCTCGCGCTTCAGCGCGCTCGGCGTTCCGGCGGTCAACTACGGGCCGGCCGACCCGCTGTACGCGCACAAGCGGGACGAGCACGTCGCCGTCGAGCGCATCACGCACTGTGAGGAACGACTTCACGCTTGGCTGACCGCCTGAATTTCACTTTTCGTCACGTCTGTGGACCTACGCTGGTCCGACCAGGTTCGGCAGCGGAAGGAGCACGGCATGACGTTTCCTGAAGAGGAGCAGGCACCGGAGGAGAGGCGTCTGGGCCCCGTGGTGCGCCGCCGCGAGCAGATCCAGCCGGGCACGACGGACCAGCGACTGCTGGACTCCGAGGGTGACTCCGGGTGGGTGCACACCGACCCCTGGCGGGTCATGCGGATGCAGTCCGAGCTGGTGGACGGCTTCGGCGCGCTCGCCGAACTGCCGCCCGCCATCAGTGTCTTCGGCTCGGCTCGTACGCCGCCGGGCTCACCCGAGTACGAGAAGGGCGTGGAGCTCGGCAGGGCCCTGGTCGACGCCGGCTTCGCCGTGATCACGGGCGGGGGGCCCGGGGCGATGGAGGCCGCGAACAAGGGGGCGCGGGAGGCCAAGGGCGTCTCGGTCGGCCTCGGGATCGAGCTGCCGTTCGAGCAGGGGCTCAACCCGCACGTCGACATCGGCGTGAACTTCCGCTACTTCTTTGTCCGCAAGATCATGTTCGTGAAGTACGCGCACGGCTTCGTGGTCCTGCCGGGCGGCCTCGGCACCCTGGACGAGCTCTTCGAGGCCCTGACCCTCGTCCAGACCCGCAAGGTGACCCGCTTCCCGATCGTGCTCTTCGGTACGGAGTACTGGGGCGGCCTGGTCGACTGGCTGCGGAACACGGTGATCGCCCAGGGCAAGGCGTCGGAGCACGACCTGACGCTGTTCCACGTCACGGACGACGTGGAGGAAGCGGTGTCCCTGGTCTCGAAGGAATCGGGCATCTAGTGCCGCGACCGGCAATGTTTGCCCCATAAGGAGCGTCGTCCAGTGCGTGCGATCGCAAGGCGGCCGGGAGTCCTTGGAGGGGGCCCCTGGCCCTTAAGGCCTTGGGGGAGGAGCTACCAGGGCTTTTGGCCAATGCAGCGAGCGTGCGTGCTGGGCGGCGCGACGGGGCAAAGCTTGCCGGGGAGCGGCACTAGGTCCTGTCTGGAGTCCGAATCATGAATGTGGTGCGATGCTGCGGAGCCAGAGCATCGCACCACATAGATGCAGGCCGGCCTCGTAGCTCTCTGGAGTCTTGTCGAAGCGGAACGCGATGCCGCGCCAATTCCGCAGCCGGTTGATGCACCGCTCCACGGTATTGCGCTCCTTGTACAGCTCCGCGTCGTGGGAAACCGGCCGACCTCCGGCGCTGCCGCGCTTCTTGCGGTTCGCGGCCTGGTCGACCTTCTCCGGGATCACCGCCCGAATCCCGCGTTGCCGCAGATAGTGGCGGTTGCGCCGAGATGAGTACGCCTTGTCCGCAGCCACGGCGTCCGGCCTGGTCCGGGGGCGCCCGAGGGGACCGCGCATCTTGACCCGCTCCAGCACCGGGGTGAACTGTGGGCTGTCGCCGGCCTGTCCGGGCGTGAGCACGAAGGCCAGTGGGCGGCACCGCCGGTCGGCCGCCACATGGATCTTGCTGGTCAGTCCGCCCCGGGAACGTCCCAGTTCAGCGCCTTTCAAGCGGGCCCGGTGTCGTCGGCGGACCCGTCGCCGCTCGGCGCGTGCTTCGTCCTCGACCTGTCCGTCCTGCAGCTTTTGTCCCTTTGTGCCGCCCCCTTTTCGGACTCGACAGCAGCCTCCAGGGCCGCCAACTGTTCCGGGTCCAGGGCCATCCCGGCAGCGTGGTGGTGGGCCCGGGCGGTCGCGGAGTCCACGCTGACCAGACCCATATCGGTCTGGCCGCGGGCGGCGGCCTCAGCGATCACCGCCTCCATCAGGTACTGGAAGACGCCCTGCCTCGCCCAGATTCGGAAGCGGTCGTACGCACTCTGCCAGGGCCCGAACTCGGTCGGCAGGTCGCGCCAAGGGCTGCCCGTGCGGAATCGCCACATCACCGCATTGAAATGTTTCCGCAGGTCGGGGATAGGACCGACCTCAGCCATAGGGCAATGCCGGGAAGCTTGGCTTGATCATCTCGTGTGGCTGTCGGGCTCCGCGGTGGTCGGCGGGGTTGTGTCGAGTGGGATGATTTCGATCCCGTATCCGGTGATTTTTGTGCTGCGGCTGGCCGGCCCGGCGGGTTTCGAGGGGAAGATGGAGCTGGGGCGTTTCACGGTCCGGGGGCAGACCCGCAGGCGTCGCTCGGCCGATCGCAGGTTCGCCAGCAGCGACGTGGTCATCTCGGCGAGGTGGGTGCCGATCCGCGCCGTGGTGCGGATCACGGTGTCCCGGGCGACGGTCAGGGCGACAGTGAAGGAGAGCCGGTCGGCATCGAGCCCGTGGCCGGCGGCGGTGGAACTGATCGTGCGGCGGATCGCCTGGTGGGTGACGAGATACGCCCAGATCTCCTGGTTGACAGCGCGGGTGTCTTCGATCTCAGGACGGCGCGTGCCCCGCGCTGAGTGATCTTCAAGTCCCGGAATTCGAGCTCGGATTCCCACCGCTGGGAATACAGTGCGGCCAGTTCACCGGCGGGGAAGGCCGCAGGGTCGAGCAAGGTGGTGATGAGCCGGTAGGGCTCATGGCGTCGTGACCCGTCGGCGGCCTCGATGACGACCACCATCTCGATCACCCGGATCCGTACCGACCGGGGCCGCCCCGCCAGGGCTTTCGTGATGTTCTTGTGCGCGTGCCGGGTCGCGAGCCAGGAGCCGTCGGGCAGGACCTCGTCGGGGACCAGCCGCACCGCCGCCGAGATCCGCCACAACAGATCCGCCCCGCCGGCGGCGGCATCGACCCACAGCAGCCAGCCCGGGAATCCCCGGTCGGCCAGGACCAGCATCCCGGGGCGCATCCGGTCCAGCAGGCGCCGTGTCAGGTCCTGCTCACAGACCCGGCGGATGTCGAACGCCACCCCGAGCAGCGCCCGGGTCCCGCACTCGATCAGCGCGACCAGGCGGACCTGGGGGAACGCGGCGATCCGCCGCTGATTGCGGGTCCGGCCGAACACCGCGTTCACCGCGGTGTCGGCGACCTCGAGAAACGTGCCGTCCACCGAGGCCAGCCGAAGCCCCCGCCAGAACACCCCCGGCATCGCGACCGTGCCGACCGGCCCGGCGATCCGCTCGAACAGTAACCGGAACGGCTCCGGGCCCAGCGTGACGCGGCGCTGCCGCAGCGCCGAGGAGGAGACCAGCTGGCCCCGCGCGGCCAGCCGCGCCGTCCCACCGGCCAGCTTCGACAGCACCGACCGGTAGCCGTCTCTCGGGAACAGCGTCAACGCGAGCACGAAGAACACACACGTCACCGCGCAGAGTTTGCCGTCACTACGCCGGTCCCCGCGGCCGGAAGCCGCCAGCACATCCGTGACCATCCGCCGTGTCACAACCTGGCGCAACACACCCAGCTGCCCCGTCTGTCCCGCGCTCGCACGCGACGACCCCTCTATGCCAGACTCCCCAGACAACGAAGCTCCTGTTCCGAACAAGTCGATCGTGGTAGATCGCTCGTTCTACAGGAGCTTCGCTGCATCCAGCGCCCGCACACGAGATGATCAAGCCAAGCTTCCCGGCATTGAGCCATAGGGAGATGGGGTTCGATCAGAGTCCACTGCTCGTCGTTGAGATCGCCTCGCGCCATGACTGATGCCCTATCAAGACCGAGCCCCTGTGCGCAGGCGATCTACCGAACTCATGATTCGGACTCCAGACAGGACCTAGCGCCCCCGGCGGGCTGGATGTGCCGCTTTCGGCACATCCAGCCCGCCGGCGTTTGAGGAGCAGGGTCTGGGGCGGAGCCCCGAGCGCACCCCCGCCGCACCGCGCCCGCCCCCGGCTACGCCAGCCCCCGCCGCGCCACCGCCGGCGGACGGTGCCCGGCGATCGACGCCACCATGTCCAGCACCTGCCGCGTCTCGGCGACCTCGTGCACCCGGTACACCCGCGCCCCCAGCCACGCGGAGACCGCCGTCGTCGCCAGCGTCCCGACAAGCCGCTCCTTCACCGGCCGGTCCAGCGTCTCGCCGACGAAGTCCTTGTTGGACAGCGAGACCAGCACCGGCCACCCCGTCTCGACCATCTCGCCCAGCCGCCGTGTCGCCTCCAGGCTGTGCCGGGTGTTCTTGCCGAAGTCGTGCCCGGGGTCGATCAGGATCGCGTCGCGCCGGACCCCGAGTTTGTGGGCGCGCTCCGCCAGGCCGACGGTGACGTCGAGGATGTCCGCCATGACGTCGTCGTACGCGATCCGGTGCGGCCGGGTCCGCGGCTCCGCGCGCCCCGCATGCGTACAGACCAGGCCCACGTCGTGGCGCGCGGCGACCTCCGCCAGCCGGGGGTCGACGCCGCCCCAGGCGTCGTTCAGCAGGTCCGCCCCCGCCTCGCAGACCGCCTCGCCCACTTCGCTGCGCCAGGTGTCGACGCTGATCACCACATCGGGGTGGCGCCTGCGCACCTCGGCCACGAAACCGACCGTGCGGCGGGCCTCCTCCGCGGCGCTCACGTCCTCCCCTGGGCCGGCTTTCACGCCACCGATGTCGACGATGGCGGCCCCGTCCGACACCGCCTGCTCGACCCGGGCGAGCGCGGGCTCGTCGCGGAACGTCGCGCCCTGGTCGTAGAACGAGTCGGGGGTCCGGTTCACGATCGCCATGATCACCGGCTCATGCGCTCCGAACTCGCGCCGTCCCAGCCTGAGCACCGTGTTTCCTCCTCGCATAGGTCGCCTGCGACCTTAACTGTCAGCGCCGCATGGCACGATCGGAGCTGGACAGATTCCGCTTTGCGCGTGGCCGGGGAGACGCTCGTGTTCTTGTTCTTGGTGGTGGCGATGGTCGTGGTGGTCGCCGCGGTCACCTTCGCCGTGGTCGGCGGAGGCGGCAGCGACAGCGGGGGAGTCCTGCCGGAGGCCGCGCCGCAGACGCTGGTGGACCCGCTGGCGGTGGCGCGCCCGGTGGGGCGCGCGGATGTCGAGGCGCTGCGCCTGCCGATGGCTCCCCGTGGCTACCGCATGGGCGATGTCGACGACGTGCTCGGCAGGCTCGGCGCGGAGCTGGCCGAGCGGGACGCGCGGATCGCAGAGCTGGAGGCGGCGCTGGCCGGGGCCCAGGCCGGAGCGGTCGGCGGCACGGACCTCTTCAAGCCCGGCCGGGGCGCGCCGGAGGCACCCGGCGTCCCGGGTGAGGGGCCCCCGTCATGACGGCGGCCGGCCTCGGAGTGATGCCCGGGCCCGACGGGGGCCTGCGCTGCCCGTGGGGCCTCGCCGCCGAGGAGTACGTCGCCTACCACGACACGGAGTGGGGCCGCCCGCTCCACGGCGACGACGCGCTCTACGAACGCCTGTGCCTGGAGGCGTTCCAGTCCGGTCTGTCCTGGCTGACGATCCTGCGCCGGCGCGAGGGCTTCCGTACCGCCTTCGCCGATTTCAAGATCGCGTCGGTGGCCGGTTTCACCGACGCGGACGCCGAGCGTCTGATCGCCGACCCTGGCATCATCCGCAACCGCGCCAAGATCGACGCGACGCTCGCCAACGCGAGGACGCTCGCCGGCTGGCGGGCCGGCGAGCTCGACTCGGTGATCTGGTCGTACGCACCGGACCCCGCGACGCGCCCGGCCCCACGGGCGATCTCGGACGTCCCGGCGATCACCCCGGAGTCCCTCGCCCTGTCCAAGGCCCTCAAGAAGCGCGGCATCCGTTTCGTCGGCCCGACGACGGCGTACGCCCTGATGCAGGCGTGCGGCCTGGTCGACGACCACCTGGAGCAGTGCCTGGCGCGCGGCAGGAGCTGACCAAGCCTGTCCTCGCGGTGTCCCAGCGATGTCCAGCGGTGTCCTAGCTTGAGATTTAACCTCCGGATTCGAACAGCTCCGACCAGCCCTTCCTGCCGCACGAGCAGGCTCCGCGGCACAGTCGGAAATCTAAGCAAGTCGGGACAAACGGTGCGCATGCTGGTTCCGTGAAGCCGACTTGCGGTCGTGTTCGAGCGGCGAGGTTAAATCTCAAGCTAGTGCTACCGCCTGGAAGTCCTGCGGGGGTCATGGAGCTGTGTTGGCGGCATCCCAGCGTTGGCGGGATGCCGCGATGGCTTCGCGGTGGTCGGCTGACCAGTCGGCGAGCGACTTGACCAGGAAAGTGAGGCTGTGGCCCATCGGGGTCAACTCGTACTCGACCCGGGGCGGGACCTCGGGGTGGACGGTTCTGGAGACCAGGCCGTCGCGCTCCAGGCGGCGGACGGTCAAGGTGAGCATCCGTTGGGAGATGCCGGAGATCGCGCGTTGGAGCTGGCTGAATCGGCGTACTCCCTGGGCCAGTTCGACGATCACCAGGACCGACCACTTGTCCCCGACCCGGTCGAGGACGTCGCGGATTCCGCAGTCCTCGTGTTCCTGGCCGCAGGAGACCACAGGAACTGTGGTTACTGCCATGTGCCCCACTGACATTGAAGTGCCTCCTTACGAAATGTTCTCCGGTTATCGATGATGGTGTCAGTTACCGAAGAGAACCACTAGCGAGGGGATGAACCGATGATCCTTGTCACCGGTGCCACGGGTGGCCTGGGGAAGCTCGTCGTTGAGCGTCTGGCTGGGCGTGACGACGTGGTGGTCGGCACGCGGACTCCGCAGAACATTCCGGCAGGGGTACCGGTGAGGCGCATCGACTTCGACGATCCGACTTCCTTGAGGGACGGCTTCGCCGGCGTCGACACGCTCTTGCTCATCTCGGCCGGGTACGGCGAGGACGACGTGGTCATCGCACGTCACGGCGCGGCAATCGAGGCGGCGGAGAAGGTCGGGGTCGAGCACATCGTCTACACCAGCCTTTCCGCCGCAGGGGATCATCTGACCTATGCGCTGCCCCACCGCTGGACCGAGCTCAGGCTGATGAGGGGCACCACGCGCTGGACGATCCTGCGCAACGGCCTCTACGCGGAGCTGCTTGCGATGTTCGCCGTCACGGACCCCGGCGGTAAGCTCACCGTTCCGCTGGGGGATGGGCGGCTGGCCGCAGTGGCTCGCGAGGATCTGGCCGACGCTGCCGTACGGGTTGTCACCGACGTGCCCTCGCACGTGGGACGGTCCTACGAGCTGGTCGGGGAGCAGGCGATCGGCGGCGACGACCTCGCTCGGCTCGTCGCCGAGGCTACCGGGACCTCCGTCTCCTTCGAGCCGGGCACCCTGGCCCAGGCTCGCGCATCGATCGCTGCCTCTGGAGCGGCCGCCTTCCAGGTCCCGATGCTTGTGGGCACCTTCTCCGCGATCGCGGGGGGTTTCATGGGCGGCACCGAGAACGATCTCGCCAAACTGCTTGGCAAGACCCCGCGTTCCGCCCTCGGTGTCATCACCGCCGCGGTGAACGCGCGGCAGTGATCGCTGAGTGCTTTCACGCCGCTTTGAGTGGGCTGCCGTCGTAGGTCCAGCGGAACGGGTGAGCGTCCTCGTTGTACGCGATGGTGAAGCCGTCGATGCGGTCGAGGAGGTTCTGGCGGGAGTTGAACTCGCCGCGCCGGATGAGCCGACGACCGAGGATCGAGAAGAAGATCTCCACCTGGTTCAACCACGAAGCGTGCTTGGGCGTGTGGTGGACCACGAACCGGGGATGGACCTTGAGCCAGGCCCGGGTGGCCTTGGAGGTGTGCGAGGAGCCGTTGTCGATCACCAGGTGGATCGTCAGTTCCTTGTTGATCCAGGTGTCCAGGCGGTGCAGGAAGCGGATGAAGTGCTTGGAGTCGTTGCGGGGCAGCTCCTCGGTGATCACCTCGCCGGTGTGCACATTGAGCGCGGCGGTGATCGAGGCGGTGCCGTGGCGGCGGTACTCGAACTCCACCCGTTCCGCACGGCCGGGCGCGGGCGGGACGGTGGGGTGGCGGCGCGAGCGGGCACCCATCGCGGTCTTCTCGTCCACACTGATCACCACCGAGTTGGCGGGGCAGTGCCGGTACAGGTCGCAGACCTCCGCCGCGCGGGTGAAGAACGCCGGGTCCTGCGGGCGGGTCAGCCAGCCGCGCACCCGGTGTGGCTTGAGGTCCAGGTCCCGCAGGATCCGTCCGACCTGGGATCGGGAGATCCCGGTGTCGGACAGGAAGGTGGCGATGCCGGCCTGGGTCCACTGCGAGTCGCCCTCGGGACGCTGGGAAGTCACCGTGGCCACGATCCGCAACCGGTCCTCGGGCGTGTACCTCCGCGGGCGGCCCGAGCGTTTGCGGTCGGCCAGGCCGTCCATGCCCTGCTCGCACCAGCGCCTGCGCCACCGCCGCACGGTGTCCACGCCGCACCGAAGGTCGTCGGCGATCGCCTCGTTGCTCGTGCCGTCGGCGGCGGCCAGGACGATGCGGGCGCGCTGCACCTGGCGGGCCTGGGCGGTCGCCTTGCGGGCGACCGCCTCCAGTGCCACCCGCTCCGCCCCGCCGAGTGTGACCTGCCACGGGCTGGGCACCCCCACCGCCACCGCTCCCCACCGCCGGTCGATCATGACAAGCGGGCAGGGTATCGGCCACCCTGGGCACCATGCCCGCCAAACCCGTACCGGAGTTCACCAAGCTCGCCGTCGCCTCCCGACTGCGCGACCACGCCGCGACCCGCTGGCCGCAGCTGACCGACCTGACGGTGCGCTGGCGGGGCCAGTTCGTCTACGCGGCCGCCACCCTGCCCGGCGAGGACGAACCCGCACCCCTGTTCCGCCTGCGCTACCTCGGCACGCCCGACCTGTGGGACTTCGCCATCCACCTGGGCAGCAGCAACGCCTACGAAGACTCCCTCCTGCCCTCCGGCAGCCCCGAGGGCACCCCCGAAGAAGCCCTCGATTGCGCCTGCGGGCTGTACCTCAGCGACCCCTCCGCATGGCTCCAACCACCCCAGCAGGACTAACGCGCGGTAGCACTAGCGGCCCAGATACCTAGCGACCCAGATACTTCGGCTTCTCCTTGGCGATGAACGCCTGGACCGCGATGGCGTGGTCCGCGGACCCGCCCGCCTTCGACTGGAGTTCATCCTCTTTCTCCAGGGTTTCCGCCAGGCTGTGGCCCGCCCCGTACGCGAGGGACTCCTTGAGCGCCGCGTAGGCCAGGGTGGGCCCGTCGGCAAGGGTGCGTGCGACGGCGGCGGCCTCGGCGGCGAGGTCGGCGGCGGGTACGAGCTTGTTGGCGATCCCCAGGTCGAAGGCCTCCTGCGCGGACAGCGAGCGCGGGAAGAGCAGCAGGTCGGAGGCGCGGCTCTGGCCGATCAGGCGCGGCAGCGTCCAGGAGACGCCCGAGTCGGCGGTCAGGGCGACGCCCGCGAACGACGTGTTGAACGCGGCCGTATCGGCGACGACCCGGTAGTCGGCGGCGAGCGCGAAGCCGGCGCCCGCGCCCGCCGCGACACCGTTGACCCCGGCGACGACGGGCTTCGGCATACCAGTGAGGGCCCGCACGATCGGGTTGTAGTGCTCGCGCACGGTGCTCATGGTGTCGCCGGTGCCCGCCTCGCGGTCGGCGGCCAGCAGCGCGGTGTGCTCCTTGAGGTCCTGGCCCACGCAGAACGCCCGGCCGGTGGCCGTCAGCAGCACCGCCCGCACCGCGGGATCGGCCCCAGCGGCCTGCACAGCGTCCCTCAAGGCGACCTTGGCCTCGATGTTCATGGCGTTCATGGCCTCGGGACGATTGATGGTGATCGTCGCGAGTCCTTCGGTCACCTCGTAGAGCACGGTGTCGGCCATCGTCAGGTCCCCTTTTGCGGCTCGGGCAGGCATGTCGTGCCCAGCATGGCGGAGATCACCAGGGCTGCACATGTGACCTGCGTCTAACAAAGTGAGGGTCCCGGGTGCCCGGCGGCGGCGAAGTATCGCAGGCGGAACGCCGAATTGGGTGGTTTTGAGATCGCGCGTTGCACAAGCGATGCCGACTGATGTTGGTCATTGGGTCCTGCGATGCGGGATAATGGCCTGGAAGCAATGTGTTCGATGCCGGTGACACAGCACCTCTATTGGGGCCGCCGGCTGCGATGAGCTGGTTTCAGGAAGGGGAACGAGCATGGCGGCCATGAAGCCGCGGACGGGCGACGGCCCGCTCGAGGTGACCAAGGAGGGGCGGGGCATCGTCATGCGCGTTCCGCTCGAAGGCGGCGGTCGACTTGTTGTCGAGCTGACTCCGGATGAGGCCGATGCGCTCGGCGACGCTCTGAAGAAGGTCGTCGGCTAAGAAGCGGAACGCCCGATTTTCTCCACTGCCCCGGTACGCACGCTGTGCGCCGGGGCAGTGGTGTGTCCGGCCCCGAAGGCGAGCCCGCCCGTACGCGTACGGGCGGGCTCAGCCGCGCACGACCGCGCAGAGCAGCCCGTCACCGACCGGTAGCAGCGTGGGCACCAGCCGCCGGCTCTCCCTTACCTCTCGCAGCAGCTCCCGAAGCTTCAGCACCTCGGCCGGCTGCGCCGCGGAGTCGACCGTGCGGCCGTCCGCGAAGACGCCTTCGAACACCACGATTCCGCCGGGCCGCAGCAGGCGCAACGATTCAGCGAGATAGTCCAGGCTCTCCAGCCGGTCGCCGTCGCAGAAGACGAGGTCGTACCCGCCGTCCGCGAGGCGCGGCAGTACGTCGAGGGCGTGCCCCGGAATGAAGCGGGCCCGGTTCGCGGCGAAGCCGGCCGCCCGGAACGCCTCGCGGGCGAACTGCTGGCGCTCCGGTTCCGGGTCCACCGTGGTCAGTACGCCGTCGGGCCGCATGCCGCCCAGCAGGCAGATGCCGGACACGCCCGTGCCCGTGCCGATTTCCGCCACCGCCTTGGCATCCGCGGTGGCGGCGAGAAGCCGCAGCGCGGCGCCCGTTCCGGGTGACACCGAGGGCAGTCCTGCCTCCCGGGACCGGTCACGGGCCCACCGCAAGGCGTCGTCCTCGGCGACATAGGCGTCGGCGAACGCCCAGCTCGTCTGCCGGTTGGCGGTAATGGCCCTCTCCTGTCCCCGTAGTTGGCGCAACCGTGACTGTATCCGCTGACGTCGGGAACCCGCAGATGGGACCGGGCGTTAGGAGAGGACGGGGGGAGACATGGATCAGGACCGTATGCGGGTTCCAAATTCACGTAAAGATGCTTATCCGGAGCTAACGGGCGAGGTGGCTATGGTAGGGGCTCCGCTGGACACCACCAGAGCCGATAGGGGAGGTGCGGCTGCGCCTGTGGATCGGGGAGGAGTGCTGCGGCGCTTTCTCAGGTCGTCGGGTGAGCCGAAATCCGTGACCGACACTGCTGACCGCGCAGGTTCCGCCGCCCATCCCGCACAGACTGCGACTTTCGCCTCCGATGCGGAATCCCAGGCGTGGACACCTCCCACCTGGGAGGAGATCGTCAGCACGCACAGTGGTCGCGTCTACCGCCTTGCCTACCGCCTGACCGGAAATCAGCACGACGCCGAGGACCTCACCCAAGAGGTCTTCGTCCGTGTCTTCCGTTCCCTCTCGACGTACACACCGGGTACGTTCGAGGGCTGGCTGCACCGGATCACCACCAATCTCTTCCTGGACATGGTCCGCCGCAAGCAGCGCATCCGTTTCGACGCGCTCGGCGACGACGCGGCCGAGCGGCTGCCCAGCCGCGAGCCTTCCCCACAGCAGGTCTTCAACGACACCCACTTCGACGCGGATGTGCAGCAGGCGCTGGACACTCTCGCGCCGGAGTTCCGTGCCGCCGTCGTGCTCTGCGACATTGAGGGCCTGTCGTACGAGGAGATCGCCGCCACGCTCGGCGTCAAGCTCGGGACCGTGCGCAGCCGGATCCACCGGGGCCGCTCCCACCTGCGTAAGGCGCTCAAGCACCGCTCCCCGCAGGCCCGTGCCGAGCAGCGCTCGCTTGCGACGGTGGGGCTCGGTGGACCTGCTTCCGGCGGAGAGGGCGGAGTCGAGTGAATGGCACCCGGCCCACCTCTGCCGAGCAGCACCTGGGGGACCGGCTGGCCGCCCTGGTGGACGGCGAGCTGAGTCATGACGTCCGCGAGCGCGTCCTGTCGCATTTGGCCACGTGTACCAAGTGCAAGGCCGAAGCCGACGCCCAGCGCCGCCTGAAAAGCGTCTTCTCCACCTCCGCACCCCCGCCGCCTTCGGAGGGCCTGCTCGCACGTCTTCAGGGGCTGCCGGGTGGCGGCTCCGGCACGGACGGCAACGACGACGCGCGGCCGTTCGGCCAGGGCGGCTTCGGGCAGGGTGTGTTCGGCACCGGAGCCTCGGACGGCAGGTCTTCCGGCACTTTCGATTTCGCGTACGCGCCGGCCACCGGGCACACCGGCGGTTTCCGCGTCCATGACGTGCGCCGCGCGGAGGCGGAGCGCTCCGGCGGGCGCACCCGGCGGCTGGCCTTCGCGGCGGCCAGCGCCGTTTCGCTCGCCGCGTTCGCGCTCGGCGGCGCCGTGCCCGTCGGCTCGGCGGGCGATCCGGCCGGCAGAGGTTCGGGTACGGGCAACAACGTCACGCCGCTGCGTACCGCCGGACCGAGCGCCGCGGCTTCGGACACCACGCGCCGCCGCGGCTCCGGGCAGAGCCTCCTCGCCGCCTCCGGGAAGCGCCCGGCGCGGCCGGGCTCCGAGGTCGGCACCGCTGCCGTCCCGCCCGCGTTCGTTTCGCCCGGAGCGGCCCGTGGCGGAGCGCAGGGCGTCGCGCTCAGCCGGCCCTTCCCGGCGCCTCCGCTCTCCAGCCAGGTCCCGTTGCCGCTCATACGCCCGTCGGCGTCCCTGCTGTCGCTCAGCTCCGTGACCGACCGCGGTCCGGCACTGACGGTGCCGCCTTCGCCGCTCCAGCTTGCGGCCACGTCGTCTTCCGGGCTGCCCGTTTCGCGCTGAGGCTGGTTGAATCCTGGGTGTGGCGCCTTAATCCGGGGCGCGGAACAACGAATTGGCACCGCCCGAGGGCGTGCTCGTGGGTTGCGGGGAGAGCATGGACGAGGGCAGGCCCACCGGGCCGAAGGCGAAGTGGTGGAGTCGTCCAGCGCCGGTCCGCCGGACACCGGACGCCCCGGAAGCCGAGGCCGAGGTGCAGCCGGCCGCCACCGAAGTGGCCGCCACCGAAGTCGCCGACGCGCCTGCGGCCCCCCAGGCCCCGGCGGCAGCCCAAGGCCCCGAGCCCGCGGCAGTGCAGGCGCGTCCGGAGCCGCTGCATGCTCCGGATCCTTACGCCACCCCGCCCTACGGCGGCCCGGGGCCCTGGGCACCCGCGCCGCCCGTGCAGCGGCCGGTGCCGACGCCGCCGCAGGGCACGTTCGTACCCCCCGGTGCGCCCGTCGGCGGGGACGGCGCCGGGTTCACCGCGCCACCACCACCGCCCCTGCAGCCCCAGCCCCAGCCCCTGCCCCAGCCCCAGCCCCAGCCTGCGGGGCCTCAGCCTTCCCACTGGCTCCAGTACGACCCCTGGGGCGCGCCCCAGCAGCCTCTGGTCCACCACGGAGACCCGGCGGACGGCGGGGGAGGCGGCCGGAAGAGAAAGGGCCGCAGGGGCGCACTGCTCGCGGGGGCTCTGCTGATCGCGCTGGTCGCCGGAGGCGTCGGCGGAGGCATCGGGGCGTACACGGAACGCTACGGCGGCATCACCCGCGTCGAGCTGCCCCAGGCGCAGCAGGACGACGGCAAGGGCCGGGCCCCCGACAGCGTCGCGGGCATCGCCGCCCGCGCCCTGCCGTCCGTCGTCACCCTGCATGTCAACGGCGCCGGTGAGCAGGGCACGGGCACCGGCTTCGTGCTCGACGCCAAGGGCCACATCCTCACCAACAACCATGTGGTGGACCCCGCCGGAGCGAGCGGCACGATCACCGTCACATTCAGCGGCGGCCAGACCGCCAAGGCCGAGATCATCGGCAAGGACAGCGGTTACGACCTCGCGGTCGTCCGGGTGCTGGGTGTCGACGGACTCAAGCCACTGCCCCTGGGCAACTCGGAGAATGTCCGGGTCGGTGACCCAGTGGTCGCCATCGGCGCACCGTTCGACCTCCAGAACACCGTGACGTCCGGAATCATCAGCGCCAAGGAACGCCCCATCACCGCAGGCGGCGAGAAGGGCGACGGCAGCGACGTCAGTTATGTGAACGCGCTCCAGACCGACGCCCCGATAAACCCCGGCAACTCCGGTGGCCCGCTGCTCGACGCGCAGGCCCGTGTCATCGGCATCAACAGCGCGATACGCGCGGCGGACGGCGGCGCGGGTCTCGAAGACAGCCAGAGCGGCAGCATCGGCCTGGGCTTCGCCATCCCCGTCAACCAGGGCAAGCGCGTCGCCGAAGAGCTGATCAACACCGGTCGAGCCACCCACCCGGTCATCGGAGTGACCCTCGACATGCAGTTCACCGGCGACGGCGCCCGCGTCGGCAGCAAGGGCGCGGACGGTCCGCCGGTGACGCCCGGCGGTCCCGGAGCCAGGGCCGGGATCGAGCCGCGGGACGTTATCACCGAGGTCGACGGTCAGAAGGTGCTCAACGGCCAGGAGCTGATCGTGAAGATCCGCTCCCACCGCCCCGGCGACCGCCTGGAGCTGACCGTGGTGCGGGCCGGCAAGGAGCGGGCCGTCACGGTGACCCTCGGCTCGGCGGACGGCCCCTGACAGGGCCGGGGGCCGCCGCATGAGTGTCACGTGAAGGTACCGCCCGGACAGATTGGCCGGGTACCGTGGACGGGGCCCGGACCGGTCCTCTGCCCGCGGCGGGGAGACACACCCGAACCGCGGGCGCGGAGAGCCAAGGAGCGACAAGGTGTTCACTGACATAGGCGCACTCGAGATCGTGACGCTCGTGGTTCTCGCCGTGCTCGTCTTCGGTCCCGACAAGCTGCCGAAGCTCATCCAGGACGCGTCCGCGATGATCCGCAAGATCCGCGAGTTCTCGGAGAGCGCGAAGCACGACATCCGCTCCGAACTGGGCCCCGAATTCAAGGACTTCGATTTCGAGGACCTGAACCCCAAGACCTTTGTCCGCAAGCAGCTGATGGACAACGACGACTTGGGGCTCAAGGAGATCCGCAGCAGTTTCGACCTCAAGAGCGAGATGGCCGAGGTCGCCGACGCCGTCCACGGCCGCGACAGCGGACAGGCCGCCAAGCCCGACCTTTCCAAGGACTCCGCCGGCGCCCCCGACCTGCGCAAGAAGAGCGAAACGCCCGCCGCCGGCGAGCGCCCGCCATTCGACGCGGACGCCACCTGAGGCCCGCCCTTCCGTACGAGCCGCATCAAGGTGGCTAAGCTCCATCTGTCCGGGTGCCAGGACGCCCGAGGGGGGCGGGCCGCCCCGGACGCCACAGATCTCAGGAGGCGGCCGGACAGATGGAGACCACAAGTCGGGTCGGAGCGCAGGGAGCATCCCTGACGCCCAGCACATCCACAGCGGAGGGGGTGCCCGCAGCCCGGCGTACGGTCGACGGCTATCTGCGCGCATCCTTCCCCTGGTACGGGCTTGACGAGGCTTTCACCGGGCCTCGCTGGCTGATGCAGGTCGCCACCGCTGCCGACGGCACGGTGCAGCACGGGGCCACGGGGCACGGCGAGGAGCCGACGATAAGGCCCGCTGTCGAGGACGGCAACGGCCGTCAGGACGCCGAACGTTTCGCGGCGGTCGTCACCGTCGCCAGCAGCCCGGTGCGACGCACCGGCGACGGTACGGGCGTACTGGAGGCCACGTCGGTGTCCTCCGCCGCCTGGCTCGCCGGGTCAGGTCTGCTCTCGGCCACTTGGCCCGCGCACCTCGACCACACCCTGCGCGACAACTGGCTGGACCAGCAGACGGAAGCCGCGTTCGACCTGGCCGACGACCTGTCCGGGCCCCACTGGTCGCAGCTGTCGCTGCCGGTGGACGGCGTCCCCACGCCGTTCCATTACCGGGAGTCCGAGTTCGGCTGGGTGCTCGCCGGCTCCACCGCGTCCGGGGTGCACCTGGGGGCGTACGGGCGGGGGATGAGTGCGTACGGGCTGGGCTTCTCGGTGATCGAGGACATCAGGTCGTACGCCCACGACTGAGCGGGGCCGCACGACGCGGGGAACGCATGACGCGGGGCCGCATGACGCGGGGCCGCCGCTCGACAAGAGCGGCGGCCCCGCGTCATGCGGCCCCGGCCTCAGCTCAGCTCAGAACTTGTTGCGCGGGGTGATGCCCAGCGACATGCCCGACAGGCCGCGTGCCCGGCCGCCCAGCTTGCCCGCGATCGAGCGCAGCGCCGCCCCGGCCGGGGAATCCGGGTCGGTGAGCACGACGGGCTTGCCCTCGTCGCCGCCCTCCCGCAGCCGTACGTCGATGGGGATGGAGCCCAGCACCGGGACGGCCGCGCCGGTGGTCTTCGTCAGCCCGTCGGCGACCCGCTGGCCACCGCCCGAGCCGAAGATATCGACCATCTCGTCGCAGTGCGGGCAGGGCAGGCCCGACATGTTCTCGACGACACCGACGATCTTCTGGTGGGTCTGCACGGCGATGGAGCCGGCCCGCTCCGCGACCTCGGCCGCGGCCTGCTGCGGCGTCGTGACGACCAGGATCTCGGCGTTCGGCACCAGCTGCGCCACCGAGATCGCGATGTCGCCGGTCCCCGGCGGCAGGTCGAGCAGCAGCACGTCGAGGTCGCCCCAGTACACGTCCGCGAGGAACTGCTGCAGCGCGCGGTGCAGCATCGGTCCGCGCCACACCACCGGGGCGTTGCCCGGGGTGAACATGCCGATGGAGATGACCTTCACGCCGTGCGCCGACGGCGGCATGATCATGTTCTCGACCTGGGTGGGGCGGCCGTCCGCGCCGAGCATGCGCGGCACGCTGTGCCCGTAGATGTCCGCGTCGACGACGCCGACCTTGAGTCCGTCGGCGGCCATCGCGGCGGCCAGGTTGACCGTCACCGAGGACTTGCCGACACCGCCCTTGCCCGAGGCCACCGCATAGACCCGGGTCAGTGATCCCGGCTGGGCGAACGGCACCTCACGCTCAGGGGTGCCGCCGCGCAGGGCGCCCGCGAGTTCCTTGCGCTGTTCGTCGCTCATCACGTCGAGCTCGACGGAGACGCTTGTCACACCCTCGACGCGCTCGACCGCCGCACGCACGTTGTTGGTGATGGTCTCGCGCATCGGGCAGCCGGAGACGGTGAGATAGACCGCGACGGCAACCGCGCCGTCCGCCCCGATCTCGACCGATTTGACCATGCCGAGTTCAGTGATCGGTCGGTGGATTTCGGGGTCGTTCACCGTCGCCAGTGCTTCGCGCACCGCGTCTTCCATAGCCATACCGTCGATGGTACGGCGCGCACTCCCGCACCGGGGAAGCCCCGTCAGCGGTCGCCTTCGTCACGCCCGGGAACGGGCTGAACGGGCTCGTGCGGGAAGAGGGGCCGCCGCTCCTGAAGTTCCTTCGCCATCTCCTTCATGACGTCCTCGAGTTCGGAGCGGATCCAGTCCCGGGTGGCGACCTCGCCGAGGCCTATCCGCAGCGCGGCGATCTCCCGCGTCAGGTACTCCGTGTCCGCGATGGACCGCTCGTTCTGCTTGCGGTCCTGCTCGTGTGTGACGCGGTCCCGGTCGTCCTGGCGGTTCTGCGCGAGCAGGATCAACGGGGCGGCATACGACGCCTGGAGGGACAGCATCAGGGTCAGGAAGATGAACGGGTACTCGTCCCAGCGCATGCCCACGGGCGCGAAGATGTTCCAGAGCACCCACAGGATGATGATCAGCGTCATCCAGACGATGAAGCGCCCCGTCCCCAGGAAGCGCGCGATCCGCTCCGAGAACCGGCCGAACGCCTCCGGGTCGTACTCCGGCAGCAGCCGTTTGCGCGCGGCGCGCGGCTGGTCCAGGCGGGTGCGCGAGCCGCGCGGCAGGGCGCTGGAGCCCGTCGCGGTCCGGCCGCGCTCGCGCGTCTCGATCCCCTTGTCACTGCCCACGGACGCCCTCCCCTTCCCGCTCCGGACCCTGCTCGGCACCCTGTTCTTGCTCGGCGCCGTGTTCCAGCTCGTGCGGGCCGGGCCGCTCGTGGAACTCCGTCTCGCGCCAGTCGTCGGGCAGCAGGTGGTCGAGCACGTCGTCGACGGTCACCGCGCCGAGCAGCGAGCCGCCCGCGTCCACTACCGGGGCGGCGACCAGGTTGTACGCCGCGAGGTAGCTGGTCAGGGTCGGCAGCGCGGTGCCCGGCGACAGCGGCGGCAGGTCGGACTCCACGACCGAGCCGACGAGCGTGCCGGGCGGCTCCCGCAGCATCCGCTGGAAGTGGACCATCCCGAGGTACTTGCCGGTCGGCGTCTCGTCGGGCGGCCGGCACACGTACACCTGCGCGGCCAGCGCGGGGGACAGGTCCTGCTGTCGTACGCGGGCCAGCGCGTCCGCGACCGTGGCGTCCGGCCGCAGCACGATCGGCTCAGTCGTCATCAGGCCGCCGGCCGTCCGCTCCTCGTACGACAGCAGCCGCCGCACATCGGCCGCGTCGTCCGGCCTCATCAGCGCCAGCAGCCGCTCCTTGTCCTCCTCGGGCAGCTCGGAGAGCAGGTCGGCGGCGTCGTCCGGGTCCATCGCCTCCAGCACGTCGGCGGCCCGCTCCTCCTTGAGCTTGCTGAGGATCTCCACCTGATCGTCGTCGGGCAGCTCTTCGAGTACGTCGGCCAGCCGGTCGTCGTCCAGCGCCGCGGCCACTTCGGCGCGGCGCTTGGGCGTCAGATGGTGCAGCGCGTTCGCGAGGTCGGCCGGGCGCAGCTGCTCGAAGGTGGCCAGCAGGCTCTCCGCGCCCTGGCCGTGCTCCTCCAGCGAGAAGCCGCTGACCGCTGACCACTCCACGGTCAGGGTCTCCCCGCGGCGCCGCAGCGCGCCGCTCTTGCCCTTGCGTACGAAGACCTTGTCGATCTCCCAGTCGCGGCGGGCGGGCAGCTGCGACACCGACACGTCGAGGACGGTGACCTCCTCGTCGCTGCCCGTCAGGCGCACCCGGCGGTCCAGGAGTTCGCCGAGGACCAGGCGTTCGGTGGGGCGCTGCTCGAAGCGGCGCATGTTGACCACGCCGGTCGTGATGACCTGTCCCGACTCGACGCCCGTCACGCGCGTCATGGGCAGGAAGATGCGCCGCCGGCTCACCACCTCCACGACCAGGCCGAGCAGTCGCGGCGGCCTGTTTCCCACCCGTAGCATCGCCACCAGGTCGCGCACCCGGCCCACCTGGTCGCCGCCGGGGTCGAACACGGCGACGCCCGCTAGGTGCGAGACGAAGACCCGGGGGGCGCCTGAGGCCATGGGATGCGCCTTACTTTTCGTGAGCAATTCGTGAGCAAACAGCGGCCGACAACGGGTTCAGGCTAGCCCGTGCCGGTCCGGGCCGCCGCCATGGGACGTCCGGACGGCTCTCTGCCGGGCGGCCCGGAAGGCACAGGTACGCTGCCTGCTGCCACCCCGGACACCCGTATGAGAGGCAGTGCGCTTGTGACTGCATTTCCCCCGGCCGCCCGAGCCCGCCGGGCCGCCCTGCTCGGCGTCGTGTGCGTCGGGCTGACCGCGGCGCTCACCGCGTGCGGTGAGGAGCCGCCGCCACCCGATCCGGACCGGGGGACGAACGGCGTGGGGAAGCTCTCCGCCAAGGCCATCGAGGCCAAGGCGCTGGGTGCGGCGCGCGGGGCGCAGGCGGTGCGGCTGTCGGGCACCGTGGTCAGCAAGGGGCGCTCGTACAAGCTCGACATGCGGCTCAAGGAGGACGGCGCCGCGGGCTCCGTGACGTCCAAGGGCAGCGAGTTCGAGCTGCTGCGCATCGGCGACGCGCTCTTCATGAAGGCCGGGGCCGACTTCTGGGACCACGAGGCCGAGCCGACGAAGTCCGACGAGACGGCGGCGGGCAAGCTGGAGGACAAGTACGTCAAGGTCCCGGACGGCGACGCGTCGTACGGTCAGCTGCGTGGATTCACGGAGATGAACGTCCTCCTCGACGGCCTGCTGGGGCTGCACGGTGAGCTGGGCAAGGGCGAGCGCGCCGAGGTCGGCGGCGTCCGCACGATCGAGGTCACCGGGGGCAAGGGCGCGGGCGGCAGCCTCGCGGTCTCGCTGCTCGGTACGCCGTATCCGCTGAAGCTGGAGAGGGCGGGGGGCGCGGGGGTGGTGCGGCTGGCCGACTGGGACGAGGAGTTCGCGCTGCGGGCGCCGGGCAAGGACGAGACGGTGGACTACGGCGGGCAGTTGCCGAGGTCTTCTGGCGGTTGAGTGTCCGGCGGGGCGGGGCGGGGGCGCGGTCCGGGGCGGAGGGCGGAGCCCCGAGCGCTACCGCTTGCGGCCACGCTTCAGCAATAGACGGGGGAGCGCCGCCGGGGCCGGCCGGCGGGTCGTGGCCGGCGTGGGCAGCGGGGCCGCGGCCAGCGACCCGTCCGGCAGCGACGTCGTCACCGCACGCGGAGCCAGCCGCACCACCCGGCACTCCCGCCCCCACCGCTCCGTCATCCGCTCCCCGTCCGGCGCGTTCAGGCGCTTGCCCTTGAGCTCGGCCACTGCCGCCTCCCACGCCTCGGACCCCGCCGCCAGCTCGGTGACCGCCGCCGTCCAGGCGACGAGCCGGCCGCCCTTGTCCTTGCTGCGTACGGTGACTTCCGCGCTCCCGCCGTCGGCCAGCCCGGGGAAGGGCTGCTCTCCCGGCCCGTCCCCGACGACGTATGCCGCGCCCTCGTGCCACACATGCCACAGCGTCCTGGCGGGGCCCGTGCCCCGCACCCAGATGAGCCCGGACTTCTTGGTGGCTTCCTCGACCAGCGCCCGGTCGAGCAGGGCGTCACAAGAGGAGCCGGGAGAGGTCTGCGTGATGGCCGTCATGGCCAAAGGGTAGGCCCCGCGCGCGCCGCCCGAGAATGACAGTTCCATAACCGGCGTACGGGCCTTACATTGAGCGGGTGCCCGCAACAGCCCGCCGCCGCACGGACGGCGAAACCAGCCCCATCGCCGCGCCGCCCCCGCACCCCGGCCTGCACGCCGCGCCCCGCATCGACCTCGTGCTGCTCGGCGTCGCCGTCGCCGCCGTGTCGTTCTCAGCGCCGCTCATCGCCGCGACCGCCGCCCCCGCGCTCGCCATCGCGTTCTGGCGCAACGCCATGGCGGTCGGCGTGCTGGCGCCGGTGGCGCTGCTGAGGCACCGCACCGAGCTGCGCCGCATCGGCCGCAGGCCGCTGCTGCTCGCCGTCGCCGCCGGGGCCCTGCTCGCCCTGCACTTCGGGCTCTGGCTGCCCAGCCTGCGGATGACCTCGGTCGCCTCCTCCACCGCGCTGTGCACCACCACACCCATCTGGACGACTCTCCTGCTGCGCATGCGGGGCCACCGCCCGCCCCGCACGGTGTGGGCGGGCACCATGCTGGCCGTCGTCGGCGTCGTCATCCTGACCGGCGTCGACCTGACGCTGTCCCCCCGCGCCCTCGCCGGTGACGCGCTGGCGCTCGGCGGTGGCATGGCGGCCGCCGGCTACGTGCTGCTCGGGGCCGAGGTGCGGCGCACGGTGAGCACCACGGCGTACACCTTCGTCTGCTACTCGACGACCGCGCTGGTCCTGCTGGTGACCTGCCTGGCCTCGGGCGCCGAGCTCGGCGGATACGACGCCACGACCTGGCTGATGCTCGCCGCGCTCACCGCCTCCGCCCAGCTCCTCGGGCACTCCCTGCTCAACCGCGTCGTGAGCACCCTCGGCCCCTCCGTCACCTCGACCGCGATCCTGCTGGAGACGCCGGGCGCCGCCCTGATCGCGGCGCTCTGGCTTGGGCAGCAGCCGCCCCTGGGCGCTTACCCCGCCCTGCTGGTGATCATGGCCGGGCTGGCGCTCGTCGTCAGAGCCAGCCGTTCCGCTTGAGCGTGCGGTGGATGCTGACACAGACGACGACGATGCTCGCGAGGACCAGCGGATAGCCGTAACGCCATTTCAATTCGGGCATGTGGTCGAAGTTCATGCCGTAGACACCACAGATCATCGTTGGTACGGCGATGATCGCCGCCCAGGACGTGATCTTGCGCATGTCCTCGTTCTGGGCGACGGTCGCCTGCGCGAGATTGGCCTGGAGGATGGAGTTCAGCAATTCGTCGAATCCCACGACCTCTTCGTGCACCCGCGCGAGGTGGTCGGCGACGTCACGGAAGTAGTTCTGGATGTCCGGGTCGATGAGCCGCATCGGCCGCTCACTGAGCTGCTGCATCGGCCGCAGCAGCGGCGCGACCGCCCGCTTGAACTCCAGCACCTCACGCTTGAGCTGATAGATCCGCCCCGGGTCCGAGCCCCGCGAGCTCCCCTTGGCGGGCGCCGAGAAGACATCGATCTCGACCTCGTCGATGTCGTCCTGGACGGCCGCGGCGACCGCGATGTACCCGTCGACGACATGGTCGGAGATCGAGTGCAGCACCGCCGACGGCCCCTTGGCGAGCAACTCCGGGTCGTCCTCAAGCCGGTGGCGCAGGGCACGCAGGGAGCCCTTGCCGCCGTGCCGCACGGTGATGACGAAGTCCTTGCCGGTGAAGCACATCACCTCACCGGTCTCCACGACCTCGCTGGTGGCGGTCAGTTCGGTGTGGTCGACGTAGTGGATCGTCTTGAAGACGGTGAAGAGGGTCTCGTCGTACCGCTCCAGCTTGGGCCGCTGATGCGCGTGCACGGCGTCCTCGACGGCCAGCGGGTGCAGCCCGAACTCGGCGGCGATACCGGCGAACTCGGCCTCGGTCGGCTCGTGCAGACCGATCCAGGCGAAGCCGCCGCCCTCCCGGACGCGGGTCATCGCCTGGTGCGGGGTCAGCGACTCCGAGTCCTTGAGCCGGCGTCCGTTGCGGTAGACCGCGCAGTCGACGACCGCGCTGCTCGCGGACGGGTCACGGGTGGGGTCGTAGCTGCTGTACGCGGCGCTGCTCTTGCGCAGGGACGGACGGACCGCTGCGCGCAGGTCACGGATCATCGACATGGCAGGCTCCTTCACGGAGAAGCCGTCCTGCGGGGCGTGGCACTGCCCGGAATGGAGACGTGCGGGCCACAACGACGGGGCGCGTACGTCGGCAAAGCGGGCGGCACCGCGGGGACGCGGTGACGGCGTTCGCTCAGACACGGATCAGGCAAAAACGAAGTGCTCTTCCGTCGTGCGAAATGCCGTGATCCCCTGAGGTTTCACCGGTTGGCGGCCGGGTACGAAGGGCTTCAGGCCCCGGGGAACACTGACGGTGCGAAAGAGCGGTTGGTACTGCCGGGACGACTTCGATCCATCGCAGCCCCACCTCCTCCGGCCGGTCCCCCGTGGGGGACGACGTGATGTCGGGGCTCGAAAGCCACGCTTCTGCGTGCTGCCCTGACCAGCGGCCAAGACTATCAGCCCACCGGTGTGTCAAGCGCTCTCTTTGCGCCATCCGTACGCGTCCTATGCTCACGGCATGGGAGATGTTCTTGCGCTGGTCGAAGCCCGGTTGCGTACGACGCTGGGCGAACCGGACGCGCGCGCCGCGGTCACGTTCCTCGGTACGGACCGCATGGAGGTACTGCGTTTCGTCGACGGCGACGTCGTGCGCTACGCCACACTCGGCATGTCGGCCCAGCCGATGGCCGACCCGACCGCGGCCCTCGCCGACCCGGTGAAGGGGCCCCGCGCCGAACTGGTGCTGTCCGTAAGGGCCGGGGCGGCCGACACCGACAAGGTGCTGCGCCCGCTCGCGGTCCTCGCCGCGTCCCCGCAGGTCGAGGGCGTGATCGTGGCCTCGGGGGCGTCGCTGGACGTGGGGGAGCCGCTGTGGCCGGGGGCGCCGTACAGCTCCGTACTGGTCGCGGAGTCCGGCGGTCTGATCGAGGACCTGGAGCTGGACGCTCCCATGGACCCCGTGTGCTTCCTGCCACTGCTGCCCATGACGCCGAACGAGGCGGCGTTCAAGCGGGTCAAGGGCGCGCAGGAACTCCAGGAACGCTGGCTCGCGCACGGCACGGACCTGCGCGACCCGCTGCGCGTGTCCGTGCCCCTGGACTGAGCCCGACGTCAGTTGGCGAAGGCGGAGACCCCGTCCTCGGTGGCGTGGACGGGCTCCAGCTCCTCGGCCCGGTGGACCAGCGACGTACGCCGCACCCCTACGACGAGGGCCCCGGCGAGCGCGGCGACGGCGGCCACCACGAACGGGATGTGGATGTCGCTCCACTCCTCGATCTTCGGGGCGAGGAAGGGCGCGGCGGCCGCGGCGAACCAGCGCACGAAGTTGTAGTCGGCGCTGGCGACCGGGCGCGGGGCGTCCGAGACACCCAGGGCGAGCTCGGTGTAGACGGTGTTGTTCATGCCGATGAAGGCACCCGAGACGATCGTGGCGACCACGGCCACCGTGTGGTTCCCGTACCCGAGGACCAGCAGGTCGGCTGCGAGCAGCAGCAGTGAGCCGCCGAGCACCTTGAGGGAGCCGAGGCGCTGCTGCAGGCGCGGGGCGACGAGCACCGAGAAGACGGCGAGCAGCAGGCCCCAGGCGAAGAAGACCGCGCCCGACGTGTACGGCGTCATGTCCAGCACGAACGGGGTGAAGGCCAGCACCGTGAAGAACGCGTAGTTGTAGAAGAACGCGGACGCCGCGACGGAGGCGAGCCCGCTGTGTCCGAGTGCCTTGACCGGATCGAGAATCGATGTCTTGCGGGCCGGTGTGGGCTGTTCCTTCAGGAAGACGGCGATGGCGATGAAACCGACGGCCATCAGTGCGGCCGTGCCGAAGAAGGGGTAGCGCCAGCTCGCGTTGCCGAGCACCGCGCCCAGCAGCGGGCCGCAGGCCATGCCGAGGCCGAGCGCCGACTCGTACAGCAGGATCGCGGCCGCGCTGCCGCCGGCCGCGGCGCCGACGATGACGGCGAGCGCGGTCGAGACGAAGAGCGCGTTGCCCAGCCCCCAGCCGGCCCGGAAGCCGACGAGTTCGCCGACCGATCCGGAGGTGCCGGACAGGGCGGCGAAGACGACGACCAGGGCGAGGCCGGCGAGGAGGGCACAGAATAAGTTAGAGATGCTAATAACTGCAAACTACACTTACATTGCTCAGGTCAGGCGCACACCGGACGGGTGATCGTCCTTGACGCGGGGACGGCCGGGGAGGACCGTGGAGCCCTATGAGGGGCGAACCCAGTTGCCCGAAGTGCGGTGGCCGGGTCAGGGCGCCCGGTCTGTTCGCCGACGCCTGGCAGTGCGACCTGCACGGCACCGTGCACCCGCTGCAACCGGTGATCCCGCCCAGCGTCGAGGCCCTCACGGTCGCGGTGAAGCGCGCCAAAGTCCCGGTGTGGATGCCGTGGCCGCTGCCCGTCGGCTGGCTCTACACCGGCGTGGCCTGCGCGGGCGATGATCGCGGCGGCGCCCGCTCGGTCGCCGTGGCCTGCTCGGGCCCCGGTCCGCTCGGGGGCCTCGGAGAACTGATCCTGGTGGCCGAGGAGCTGGGTGTCGGCCTCGGTGCGCGCTACGCGGGCGTGGACGGCCCCGACCCCGGGACGTACATCAGCGTGGACAAACCGCCGCAGGCCAAGGTCCACGCGGCCGGCCGGCCCACGCCGCTGTGGCATGTCGCCGCCGCCCCGGCCGACCGGGCGGTCTTCGCGGGCGAGGCCCGCGGGCTGTGGCTGTGGGCGATCGTCTGGCCGGAACAGACCGGCCTGCTGATGTACGACGAACTGGTCCTGACGGATCTGCGCGAGGCGGGCGCCGAAGTGGACCTTGTGCCGTGCGGCGCGCTGTCCCCGCGGATCCTGTCCTGAACCGGACCGGCAGTAGGGGACCGGCAGCAGTGGAGCGGCAGTACCGGACCGGCAGCAGGGGAGCGGCGCCGCGGGTTCTGAACCGGACAAGTTCGATTCCCCGTTATCCTGGACCGATCCCCGTCCCGCCGAGCCCCGGAGTCAAGCAGCGTGCGCATCGACCTGCACACCCACTCCACGGCATCGGACGGCACGGACACCCCCGCCGAGCTGGTGCGGGCCGCCGCCGCGGCCGGACTCGACGTCGTGGCGCTCACCGACCACGACTCGACGCGCGGCCACCCCGAGGCGCTCGCCGCGCTTCCCGAGGGCCTGACGCTGGTGACAGGCGCCGAGCTCTCCTGCCGCCTCGACGGCATCGGCCTGCACATGCTGGCGTACCTCTTCGACCCGGACGAGCCCGAGCTGGCGCGCGAACGCGAGCTGGTGCGTGACGACCGGGTGCCCCGGGCGCAGGCCATGGTCGTCAAGCTCCGGGCGCTGGGCGTACCGATCGAGTGGGACCAGGTGGCCCGTATCGCCGGCGACGGCTCGGTCGGCCGCCCGCACATCGCGTCCGCCCTGATGGAACTCGGCGTCGTCGAGACGGTCTCCGACGCCTTCACGCCCGACTGGCTGGCCAACGGCGGACGGGCGTACGTCGACAAGCACGAGCTCGATCCGTTCGACGCGATCCGCCTGGTCAAGGCGGCAGGAGGCGTCGCCGTCTTCGCGCACCCCGGTGCCTCCAAGCGGGGCGAGACCGTCCCGGAGCGCGCGATCGGGGAACTCGCCGCTGCGGGCCTCGACGGCATCGAGATCGACCACATGGACCACGACGGCCCCACCCGCGCCCGCCTGCGCGCCCTCGCGGGGGACCTCTCCCTGCTGCCCACCGGATCCAGCGACTACCACGGCAGCCGCAAGGCCGTACGGCTCGGCGAGTTCACCACCGACCCCGAGATCTACGGCGAGATCACCCGACGCGCGACCGGTGCGTTCCCGGTGCCGGGCGCGGGCGGACGCCGCCCGTAACGCCGCCTGCCCTCCGTACGACCCCTCTTCTCGCAAGGCCACACTGTGCTCGACTTCGCCGTTTTCGGATCCCTCTTTCTCACGCTTTTCGTGATTATGGACCCCCCGGGGATCACCCCGATCTTCCTCGCCCTGACCTCGGGCCGACCCGCCAAGGTGCAGCGCCGGATGGCCTGGCAGGCCGTCGCCGTCGCGTTCGGCGTGATCGCGGTCTTCGGCCTCCTCGGCCAGCAGATCCTCGACTACCTGCACGTGTCGGTCCCGGCCCTGATGATCGCGGGTGGCCTGCTGCTCCTGCTGATCGCGCTCGACCTCCTCACCGGCAAGACCGATGAGCCGACGCAGACCAAGGACGTCAACGTCGCCCTGGTACCCCTGGGCATGCCGCTGCTCGCGGGTCCGGGTGCGATCGTCTCCGTGATCCTGGCCGTCCAGCACGCCGAGACGGCGACCATGCAGGTCTCCGTCTGGGCCGCGATCGTGGCGATGCACGTCGTCCTGTGGCTGACCATGCGCTACTCGCTGCTGATCATCCGCGTCATCAGGGATGGCGGCGTCGTTCTGGTGACGCGGCTGGCGGGCATGATGCTGTCCGCGATCGCGGTGCAGCAGATCATCAACGGCGTCACCCAGGTGATCCAGGGCTCCTGACACACTGATGCCCCCGCACACCGGGTGCGGGGGCATCTCACTGACCCCTACACGGCCGAGCTTTCGGCCGGGCGGATGTAGATGCGTCGGCCGACGGCGGCGGCCTGCTGCACCATCCGGTTGACGGAGGCGGCGTCCACGACGGTGCGGTCAACGGCGGAGCCGTCGACGTCGTCCAGGCGCATGATTTCGAAGCGCAAGGCTTCTCCCTTCGTCTGATCCTCCTGGTGGAGAACTGGTGTGTCTGTCTCTCGTTCAACGGGCTGCACCCGCAAATCATTCCCTAAGCTAAGGAAAATTTTCGACTGGCTAACGGCCTGGTCCGCGATAGGGGACCAGGCCGTAAATACTCGCTGAAGTCGGACCGGTTGTGCCCGCCCCGTCACGCCACGGACAATGGCATCCGTATGGACGACGCACAGCCTTCGGGCCTCACCGACATCGCCAGGATCGAAGCCCGCCTGGGCCGCACCAACGACCTCCTCCAGCGGATGCTCGTCGAGGTGGCGAAGACCCCTTCCACCCACGCGATCTTCGTCGACGCCGGATACGTGTACGCGGCGGCCGGTCTCCTCGTCACGGGAACCGAGGACCGCAGGTCCTTCGACCTCGACGCTGAGGGGATCATCGAGGCCTTCATCGACATGGCCCGCAAGATCTTCGCCGACAGCCGGCTCCTGCGCGTCTACTGGTACGACGGGGCCAGGCGCCGCATCCACACCACCGAGCAGCAGTCGATCGCGGAGCTGCCCGACGTCAAGGTGCGCCTCGGCAACCTCAACGCCAACAACCAGCAGAAGGGCGTCGACTCCCTGATCCGCACCGACCTGGAATCACTCGCCCGCCACCGCGCGATCAGCGACGCGGCGCTCGTGGGCGGCGACGAGGACCTGGTCTCCGCGGTCGAGGCCGCCCAGGGCTACGGCGCGCGCGTCCACCTGTGGGGCATCGAAGCGGGCGAGGGCCGCAACCAGGCGGAACCGCTCCTGTGGGAGGTCGACAGCCAGCGCACCTTCGACCTCGACTTCTGCAAGCCGTACGTCACACGGCGCCCGGTGACGACGTACGAGAACGAGGGCGCCCCCCGCCCCACCCGCGAAGACGTCCGCTTCATCGGCGCGCAGATCGCGGCGACGTGGCTGGGTGCCCGTGGCCGCGACTCGCTGGCCGACCTGCTGCCGAGCCACCCCTATCTGCCGGGTTCGGTGGACCAGGAGCTCCTCGTCGAGGCCGAACGCCTCCTCCAGCGCTCCCTGCGCGGCCACGCGGACCTCCGCCGGGCCCTGCGCGACGGCTTCTGGCAGCACCTCCAGGCCCAGTACTGAGACCGACGCGGTCTTCTGAACCAGGCCTATGGGGCCAAGCCCTCCCAGAACCCCACCAGCGCCTTCACGGTCTCCAACGGCCGGTCGGTGTTCGGGGAATGCTGGGCACCTTCGATCACCGACCGCCGGGCGCCCAGCCGCTCGGCCATCGAATCCAGCAACGGCACCGGCCATGTGTCGTCCACCGCCCCCGACACCACATGAACTGGCAGCGCAAGCGCGGCCAGTTCACCCACGCGATCCGGCTCACTCCTCAACTGCTCGCCAGTTGCGACGAGTTGAGCCGGGCTGTGTCGCAACCAACGCGCTCGCAGCGAGGCGCCGTCGAGGTCGGTGTCCTCCGGCGGATCGAAAGCCTGCATGGCCTCCCACACCCGCCCCATCGTCATGATGCCAAGCGCCTCGGTCAGCAGCCCGATCTTCTCCCGCTGCGCATCGGACACTTCGGCCGGCCCGGACGACATGAGCGTCAACGAAACGAACGGCCCGGCGTCGAGCAGAACGGCGGCCCGGGCGATCTGCCCCCCGAGCGAGTGCCCGACCAGATGCACCGGCGCCCCGGCGCTCTCCGCCTGCGCCAGCACATCGCGGGCCAACTCCTCCCGCGCGTAGGCCTCCTGCCGCAGGGGCCCGTCCGACTCGTACTGCCCGCGCCCATCCACGGCGACTGCGCGATAACCGGCGTCCGCCAACGGGCGGAGCATCGCGATGAAGTCCTCTTTGCTCCCGGTGTATCCGGGCAGCAGCAGCGCGGTACCCCGCCGCTCCCCTCGCGGCTCGGCTTCGAGGGCGGCGAACACACCCCGCGCCGTGTCCAGAGCGATGGGCTGGGTGCCGGGTGGCGGACTGAAGGTGGGCGGCCGACTCATGCCCAGAGGCTAACGGCCTGGTGCGCGATAGGGGGCGGATCAGCCCGCGGCGTCGGATGCGGTGCATCGCAAGGCGGCGGAGCGTCCTCATAGCGGAGCTATTAAGGAGTTTCGCCAACGCGGCGAGGTGCCGTAGCCGGCGTCGCGGGCCCGTCCCCTATCGCGCACCAGGCCGTAACCCCTGCCTACGCACCCACGCCCGCCGGCGGGAACGCCGCCGGCCCGGCCCCGCGACGCGGGACCGGGCCGGAAGGAAACCAGCGTCAATCAGCTGTCCGGCTGCGAAGCCTTGGTCCGCGTCCGCCGCCGCCGCCGAGGCGCACGCACCTCCGCCGCAGCCTCGGCCGACGCCTCAGCCTGAACCGGCGCCTCCGCACCCGACGTCACGGCCGCAGCCGCAGTCTCGTCCGCACCCACCGGCGCCCCGTTGCGCATACGCCGCCGCTGCCGAGGCGCCCGCGTCCGAGCCGGCCGCTCCTCCGCAGCCGCAGCCGCAGGCCCCGCCGCCGCACCGGCAGAAGCCGCCGCACCCGCAGAAGCCGCGGAACCCTTGCGCCCGCGCCCGCCGGTCTCGCCGAGGTCTTCGACCTCCTCGGCCCGAAGACCCGCACGCGTCCGGTCGGCCCGGGGCAGTATCCCCTTCGTACCGGCGGGGATGCTCAGGATCTCGTACAGGTGAGACGAAGTGGAGTACGTCTCCTCGGGCTCGTCGAACGGCAGATCCAGCGCCTTGTTGATGAGCTTCCAGCGGGGAATGTCGTCCCAGTCGACCAGCGTGACGGCAATACCCTTGGCCCCCGCGCGACCGGTACGGCCGACGCGGTGCAGGTACGTCTTCTCGTCCTCGGGCGACTGGTAGTTGATGACGTGCGTCACGCCCTCGACATCGATTCCACGAGCGGCGACATCGGTACAGACGAGCACATCGACCTTGCCGTTGCGGAACGCCCGCAGCGCCTGCTCACGCGCCCCCTGCCCAAGGTCACCGTGCACCGCGCCCGAGGCGAAGCCACGCCGCTCCAGCTGCTCGGCGATGTCCGCCGCCGTCCGCTTCGTACGGCAGAAGATCATCGCCAGCCCACGGCCGTCGGCCTGAAGGATGCGGGAGACGAGCTCGGGCTTGTCCATGGAGTGCGCACGGAAGACGTGCTGCGTGATGTTGGCGACGGTGGCGCCCGAGTCGTCGGGCGACGTGGCGCTGATGTGCGTCGGCTGTGACATGTACCGGCGGGCAAGACCGATGACGGCGCCCGGCATGGTCGCCGAGAACAGCATGGTCTGGCGCTTCGGCGGCAGCATGTTCATGATCTTCTCGACGTCGGGCAGGAAGCCCAGGTCGAGCATCTCGTCGGCCTCGTCGAGGACGAGCGACCGCACATGCGAAAGGTCGAGCTTCTTCTGGCCGGCGAGGTCGAGCAACCGCCCCGGCGTGCCGACGATGATGTCGACACCCTTCTTGAGCGCCTCGACCTGCGGCTCGTACGCCCGGCCGCCGTAGATGGCGAGGACGCGGACGTTGCGGACCTTGCCGGCGGTCAGCAGGTCGTTGGTGACCTGCTGGCACAGCTCACGGGTGGGTACGACGACGAGCGCCTGCGGAGCCTCGGTGAGCTTGTCGGCCTTGGCGCGCCCGGCTTCCACGTCGGCCGTGACGGTGACGCGCTCCAGCAGGGGCAGGCCGAAGCCGAGCGTCTTGCCGGTGCCGGTCTTGGCCTGGCCGATGACGTCGCTGCCGGAAAGCGCGACGGGGAGCGTCATCTCCTGGATCGGAAAGGGGGACATGATGCCGACGGCCTCAAGGGCCTCGGCGGTCTCGGGCAGGATGCCGAGCTCTCGGAACGTAGTCAGGGTGCTGCCTCTTCTGTGAGACGCGACGCGACGCGAACGAAGGGGGTCGTACCGTGCCTGTTTCTCGTCCGGCCGCTGATGGGCCGGGTGGCGCGGGACCACGTGCCGTCGCTCAAGCGCTCATGCCGCTGAGGGGGTCCCTCATCTTGCGGTCGTACGCCTTGGTACGCCCCGCGTGGAGGGCTGTCAGGTCGGAGCCGATCGGGCCACCGACCGGGCATCCTCATTCAATCGCGCCGCACATACCCCGGATATACCCGAGTACTCTGCAGGCGCATTACCACTGTACCCCGGAATCGCGCATGTGTGTTGGGACGATTCCCCGGATCGGTGTGACAGGGGTGCCCGACCAGGCCCTTACGTCCCCGGGCGAGCGGGCTATTGTGCGCTTCATGGAGACGCCTGACAACGCCACTGCCCCCGAAGAAACCCCCAGGACCGGCATCGCCGCCCAGGACTGGGACACGGCGTCCGCCGAGCCCGACTACCGCGCCGCCGTCGTGGATCTGCTGGGCGCGCTCGCCTACGGAGAGCTGGCAGCCTTCGAGCGCCTCGCCGAGGACGCCAAACTTGCGCCGACGCTCGGCGACAAGGCCGAGCTGGCGCACATGGCGTCGGCGGAGTTCCACCACTTCGAGCAGCTGCGCGACCGGCTGGCGGCCATCGACGAGGAGCCGACCGCCGCGATGGAGCCCTTCGCGAAGGCGCTGGACGACTTCCACCGCCAGACCGCGCCGTCGGACTGGCTGGAGGGCCTGGTCAAGGCGTACGTCGGCGACTCGATCGCCAGCGACTTCTACCGCGAGGTCGCGGCCCGCCTGGACTCCGACACCCGTGGGCTGGTGCTCGGTGTGCTCGACGACACAGGCCACGGGAACTTCGCCGTGGAGAAGGTGCGCGCCGCGATCGAGGCGGATCCGCGCTGCGGCGGCCGGCTGGCGCTGTGGGCGCGCAGGCTGATGGGTGAGGCGCTGTCGCAGGCACAGCGGGTCGTCGCGGACCGGGACGCGCTCTCCACGATGCTTGTGGGCGGCGTCGCGGACGGCTTCGACCTGGCCGAGGTCGGGCGGATGTTCTCGCGGATCACCGAGGCGCACACCAAGAGGATGGCGGCGCTGGGCCTCGCGGCCTGACGCCGGGGCGGCTTGGCTGCCCTTACGGCCTGGTGCGCGATAGGGGGCGGATCAAGCCCGCGGCGTATCGCAAGGCGGCGGAGCGTCCTCATAGCGGAGCTATCAGGGCGTTTCGCCAACGCGGCGAGGTGCCGTAGCCGGCGTCGCGGGCCCGTCCCCTATCGCGCACCAGGCCGTTACGCCGCCGAGGGGCGATGGATGCGGCCCCTGGGGCGGATGAGAAGCGAGAGCAGCACCGCTGCCACCGACACCGCACCGATCAGCGTCGCGACGACATGCCCGGGGCCCAGTGCGACATGTGTCACGTACGCCCCGAAGAGCGCAGCGAGTGGACCGGCCGTCAGAACCCGCTGTCGTGAAGGCAGCCGGTCGGCGAGCCGGTGGTCGGCCGCCCAGGCAAGGGCGAGGCCGAGGGCAATGGAGCCGAGAGCTTCCCAGATCACTTGGTGTCCTCCCGCGCAGCTCGGGTGCAAATGGGTCGTAGCCCGTCCTACCCCCGCCTCCCGGCACGCAACCATGCGCCCACAGAGGGAACCGGCAGATGGAACCCACAGATGGGACCGGCCCGGTGGGATCTCCCACCGGGCCGGTTCCATCTGTGGTGTTACCTGTGCCGCCGACGCCTAGAGTGCGCCGAAGCCCACCCTGCGCGTCGCCGGCTCACCGATCTCCACGTAGGCGATGCGGTCAGCGGGAACGAGGACCGTACGGCCCTTGTCGTCCTTCAGGCTGAGCAGCTGCGCCTTGCCGGCCAGCGCGTCGGATACCGCGCGCTCGACCTCCTCGGCGGACTGCCCGCTCTCCAGAACGATCTCCCGGGGTGCGTGCTGCACGCCGATCTTGACCTCCACGGCTATGTCCCTCCGACGGTCGGTGCTTCGGTGCGACGCTCGCCGCGCCGTACGCAGCACACATTAGCCCGGTGAGGGGACACCGATCGCGCCGACGCCGCACGCCCGCAGCGAACACGGTCCGGGAACCCGGGAACACCGCCTCGTCAGCCCCTCGACAGCACCTCGTCAGATCTCGCCTGCCGGGCGGTCGTGCTCGGTGCCGTGCAGCGGGAAGCCCGCGATGCCACGCCAGGCGAGCGACGTGAGCAGCTGCACCGCCGTGTCGCGCGGAATGGTGCTGCCACTGGAGAGCCAGTAGCGGGCGACCACCTGCGACACCCCGCCGAGCCCGACGGCCAGCAGCATCGACTCGTCCTTGGACAGGCCGGTGTCCTCGGCGATCACCTCACTGATCGCCTCGGCGCACTGGAGCGAGACCCGGTCGACGCGCTCACGCACGGCGGGCTCGTTCGTCAGGTCCGACTCGAAGACGAGTCGGAACGCGCCGCCCTCGTCCTGCACGTACGCGAAATAGGCGTCCATCGTCGCCGCCACGCGCAGCTTGTTGTCCGTCGTCGAGGCGAGGGCCGTGCGCACCGACTGGAGCAGCGACTCGCAGTGCTGGTCCAAAAGCGCGAGGTAAAGCTCCAGCTTGCCCGGGAAGTGCTGGTAGAGGACGGGCTTGCTCACCCCCGCGCGCTCGGCGATGTCGTCCATCGCCGCCGCGTGGTACCCCTGTGCGACAAAGACCTCCTGCGCCGCGCCCAGGAGCTGATTGCGTCGGGCTCGGCGGGGCAGGCGCGTGCCCCTTGGGCGTGCCGCCTCTGTCTGCTCGGTGGCTGTCACGCCGCCTCCCATGTCTTTCAGTGTCGCGGCCCTTCAACAGCACGGCCGTTCCGTGCGCCGGGTGCGCCGCGCCCGCCATCGTACTTTTGGGTAACCCGGCTGTGCGCGGTGCGGACGCAGAATTTCACGGACCGGACGGCGTGGGAAGGCCGACCGGTCATCGGTAGTCGTCTTCGTCGAGGGCGACGACGCGGGCCTGCTCGGCGGCGTCCGCCTCGTTCGCGGCGCCGGGATCGATGCCGGTCAGCGGGGCGTCGTGACGTTGCTGCCACTGCGTGCGCTGTTCGGCCGCGTCCGCTTCGGTGGCGTCCTCTTCGAGCGCGCCGGGTTCGAAGTCTCCGTCCAGGGGCGCTTCCTCTTCGAAGGTGTCCGGGTCGGTGGGATCGACTGGCATCGTGGCTCCCTGTGTGGGGATTCCGGGAAATCTGGGGACGGGCTCGCGTGCCCCATGCTCCGAGGGTAGATCTGTGACGGCGAACACACGATCCAGCGCGTGATCGTCTCGTAACATTGCCGCATGTCTTCGACCGAACTGCCCGGATCCAGCGTCGTCGCCGCCCCGGTGCCCCGGGTCAGCGCCGTGCGGGTCGCCGCCGGGGAGAAGCTGCGTTCGGTGGCGCTGCCGGGACTGACGCTCAATGTGCGTGCCCGGCCCCCGGCGCGTACGGGACTCGCGCCCGCTCTGTACGTACACGGCCTCGGTGGGTCCTCGCAGAACTGGTCGGCGTTGATGCAGCTGCTCGACACCCACGTCGACGGCGAGGCGGTCGACCTGCCCGGCTTCGGCGACTCGCCGCCGCCCGACGACGGCAACTACTCGATCACCGGCCACGCGCGCGCGTGCATCCGTCTGCTCGACGCCGGCGGGCGCGGTCCCGTGCACCTCTTCGGGAACTCGTTGGGCGGCGCCGTCGCCACCCGGGTCGCCGCCGCCAGGCCCGACCTGGTGCGTACCCTCACGCTGGTCTCGCCCGCACTCCCGGAGTTCCGGGTGCAGCGCTCGGCCGTGCCGACCGGGCTGCTCGCGGTGCCGGGCGTCGCCTCGCTGTTCGCCCGGCTCAGCAAGGACTGGACGGCGGAGCAGCGCACCCTCGGCGTGACGGCGCTGTGTTACGGCGATCCGGACTCGGTGTCGCCCGAGGCGTTGCAGCATGCGGTGGAGGAGATGGAGCGGCGGTTGCAACTGCCTCATTTCTGGGACGCCATGACGCGTTCGGCGCGGGGCATCGTCAATGCGTACACACTGGGGGGACAGCACGGTCTGTGGCGGCAGGCGGAGCGGGTGCTCGCGCCGACACTGCTGGTGTACGGAGGGCGGGATCAGCTGGTGTCGTACCGTATGGCGCGCAGGGCGGCGACGGCGTTCCACGGTGCGCGGCTGCTGACGCTGCCCGACGCCGGGCACGTGGCGATGATGGAATACCCCGAGACGGTCGCCGCGGCCGTCCGGGAACTGATCGATGACAGCGGTAGGAGCTGATCCGGCGCGTGGGACGTCACAGTCGCCGAGGCCCCGCAGCAAAGGGGGCCGCCAAGGCCCCAGGTCCGCAGGCACCGGGCGAGAGCAGCGCTGCACGGGCGGACGCGGGAGACGGGCGCCGCACGCGCGGCGCGGACACGGCGGTGCCGGTGTCCCAGCAGGCGGGGCGGTCACGCGAGCCACAGCAGACGTATCAGGCGCAACCGCCCCACGGTCGCCCCGAGCGGGATCAGCAGTACGGCGGCACTCCGGCTCGCGGGGTGCCGCAGGTGCGCGGCGGGCACCCCGAGCAGTGCGAGCCGGGGCGTTTCTCGGGCGGCGCGCGCATTCCGGGGCCCCGGCAGGAATTCGTCGAGGCCTTCGACCACCCCGACAGGCCGGACGGGTGCGACGTGTTCGACGGGTTCGACGAGTCCGGCGCGTGCAGCACCAAGACCGGCAACGGTCGGCCGGTCGATGCCGGTCGCGACCGCGACGTACACCGCCCGGGGGCCGTTGTTCCGGGCGAGGACGGTCCGAACGGAACTGACGGTCCGGGCGGACCCGGCGGTCCCGGAGACGACGGGCCTCCGGCCAAGACGGGCAGGGCCCGCTCCTTCACGGGGATCGTCGCGGCCGCGGTGACGACGGTGCTCGCTGTCGTCGTGGCCGGGCAGGTCGTGCAGGGCGGCGACCAGGACACGGCCTCGGCCCCGGCCGCCGGGGGTCGCAGCACCGCCGAGAGCGACGCGTCGCGTTCCGACGCCCGGCCCACGCCGTCCCGTCAGGCGGGCGCGGCCCCTTCGACGTACACGCAGGCGATGGCCAGGACGTACGCGGTCGACCCGAAACTGACGGCCGACGGCGACTTCGAGGCGATCGGCGGCTTCGACAAGGCGCCCGGCCGCGGGCAGAAGTTCTCCTACCGGGTGGATGTCGAGAAGGGGCTCGGCCTCGACGGCGCGCTCTTCGCCCGCGCGGTCCAGGAAACCCTCAACGACGACCGGAGCTGGGCACACAACGGCGCCAAGACGTTCGAGCGGATCTCATCGGGCCGCGCCGACTTCGTCATCACGCTCGCGAGCCCCGGGACCACGGGAGTGTGGTGCGCGAAGTCCGGTCTGGACACGCTCTCCGGGAACGTCTCGTGCGATTCGGCGGCGACCGAACGCATCATGATCAACGCTTACCGGTGGGCGCAGGGCGCGGAGTCGTTCGGTAAGGAAAAAATGTTCGCCTACCGGCAGATGCTCATCAACCACGAGGTCGGACACCGCCTCGGGCACGGGCACAAGAACTGCGAGACGCCGGGCGCGCTCGCGCCGATCATGCAGCAGCAGACCAAGTCGCTGGACATCGCCGGGATCAAGTGCAAGCCCAATCCGTGGGTATTTCCCGGTCGTTGAGGCCCGCAGGTTGCTGGCCGCAGCTTGACTCTCCGTAACGCAAAGGCCCTGTAGCGCGACAGAACGCTACAGGGGGGCGAAAGTTACGCGTGTTCACCCCTTCTGGTGGTGCGATGGACAACCGTCCGTCGCACCGCCGTCATGTCCGCATACGGTCGGTCCGCTGCGAGTCGCCGGACCAACGGCGGCCGCCGACAAGGGAGATCGGGGGTGTACTCGTGCGGATCGGACTGCTCACGGAGGGTGGCTACCCGTATGCGACAGGTGAATTCAGGCTCTGGTGCGACCGGCTCGTGCGGGGGCTCGCCCAGCACGAGTTCGACATCTACGCCCTGAGCCGCAGTGCGGGCCAGGAGGCGCAGGGCTGGATTCCGCTGCCGCCCCAGGTGCAGCGCGTGCGTACCGCGCCGCTGTGGGCACCGGAAGACGACGGCAGCACGTACGGCAGGCGCGAACGGCGTCGCTTCGCAGCGCACTTCAGGGAGCTGACCGCCGCGATCTGCGCGCCGGGCGGGGGCGGCGGAGGCGACCGGGGTGACGGGGGCGCTGCGGGCGGTGCGGGTGCTGCGGGCGAGGCTGGCAGCGGCGGTCCGAGCGAGGATTTCGCCGCCGGCCTGTACGGACTCGCCGAGCTGGCCCGGGAGCGCGGTGGTCTGCATGCCGCCCTCCGCTCCGAAATCGCCGTACGCGCCCTGGAATCCGCCTGCCGGGCGCGCGGCGCGAACCGCGCGGTGCACGCTGCCACCGTGCCCGACTACCTCGACTTCGTCGACCTGCTGGAGCGCGCCCTGCGGCCGCTGTCCCTCGACTGGTACGACGAGGAGAGCCTCGGCGCCGTCGACCTGTGCCACGCCGCTTCGGGCGGGTCCGCCGCTCTGCCCGGGCTGCTGGCCAAACGCTTCTTCGGGGTTCCGCTGCTGGTCACCGAGTACGGCGTACAACTGCGCGCCCACTACCTGGCCACCGGGGACACGCCCCGCAGCGCGCCGGTTCGGGCGCTGACCGCCGCCTTCCACGGCAGGCTCGCTGCCGAGGTGTACGAGCAGGCCACCCTCATCACCCCCGGCAATACACACGCCCGGCGGTGGCAGGAGCGGTGCGGCGCCGACCGCGCCAAGCTGCGGACGGTCTACCCCGGCATGGACGGCAGCCGGTTCGCCGCGGTGGGGGAGTGGGCGGACGGGCCGGTGGGGGAGCGGCGCGGCGGCGGTGACGCTGCGCCCACGCTGGTCTGGGTGGGCCGCGTCGAGCCCGCGAAGGACCTGATCTCGCTGCTGCACGCGTTCGCGGGCGTACGCAAGGAGGAGCCGACGGCCCGGCTCCGTGTCGTCCACAGCGCCCAGGGTCAGGGAGCAGGCGCGGCGGCGTACCTCGCCCACTGCAAGGGGCTCGCGGCCCAGCTCTTCCCTGACGAGGCGGCCGACGCACACGCCGTCGGCGACAATCCCGTCTCCTTCGAGGAGGTCGGCGGCCCCGAGGCGCCGGATCTGGCCGAGGTGTATGCGGCGGGCAGCGTGGTCGTGCTGTCCAGCGTCGTCGAGGGCTTCCCGGTCAGCCTGGTCGAAGCGATGTTCTGCGGACGCGCCACCGTTTCGACGGACGTGGGGGCGGTCGTCGAAGTCATCGGGGGTACGGGCCTGGTGGTCCCGCCGCGCAACCCGCGCGCCCTGGCCGATGCCTGTGTGGCCCTGCTGCGCGACCGGCAGCGGCGCGAACGGCTGGGCGCGGCGGCGCGGGCGCGGGCGCTCGAACTGTTCACCGTCGAGCAGAACCTCGCGGCATTTCGTGGCATCTACCTGGAGCTGATCTCGCACTGCCCGGTACGCCGTGAAGCGCTCGGCGCCGACGGCGTACCGCTGCCCTTCGCACACCCGGCCGAGGCGCACGTGCGGGGGGCCTGGGCGCGCGGTGGTGCGCGGGGCGTATCGGGGATCGCGTCCGCGTCGGTAGCTCTTTCCGGGGGGTCTTCGGGCCGCGCCGGGCCGTCTGTGCCCGGCTGGGCGGATGGGGCGGGTGGGTCGGCGGCGCGGGTTGGCGTCGGCTCGAACCGGGGGCCGGGAGGCCGCGATGCCTCCTGAGCCGTGCAACCGACCGTGCCACCGAGCGGACCCTGCGAGACCCCGGGCATCTGCCCCAACGCATATGGCCACGACTTCCACCGCCACTTCCACCGCCACTTCCACCGTGACTTCCGCCGCCACTTCCACCGCAACCGTCAGCGCAGGAGGCATGCCATGAGCGCATCCCGTACGCCGGCCGCCCCCGGCGGCCCCGCGCTGGACACCACCTCCACCGAGGCCCTCGGCGCCGCCGGTCAGGCGGCGGACGCGCCCCGCACGCCCGACAGCCCGGGGGGCTGGGACGACGCCCCGTGGGACCTGGGGACCGGGTCGGCGCAGGGTAAGGGCCGCGGGGGTGCGACTGCCGCAAGCCGGTACGCGGGTGTTGCCGCGCCCCCGGCCGCCGTCGCTGCCCCGACGCCGTCCGGAGACGGACGGGCCGGCTCCGCCCCGGCGCGGCGTGGCCCCGCCGACCCCGTGCGCGCGCTCATGCACCGGCACCGGGAGCTGTGCGAACGGGCCGTCGATCCGCTGGAGATCGCCGCCGGGCTGGAGGCGCACGGGGTGACCGACAGGACCGCCGCGCGCTTCCGCCACCGCGATGTCTTCGCGCTCGCCGAGGAGCTCTACGCGCGGGTGCCCCGCGTGGGGGAGTCGGGGAACGCCGGCCACACCGGCGGCCCGGCCGGCGAGCCCCCGGCGTACAAGTCGTCCGTACGCCTCGTACGCCCCGCGCGCACGGCGTACGCGCTGCTGCCGGGCGCCGCCTGCGCGCTGACCGCAGCCGGGCTCGAACTCACCGCGGGTGAGGCGCGGGCGGCCGTCGCTGCCGCGGGCGTCGTCGTCGTCGCTGTCGCACTCGCCGTATGCCTGCGGCACGGCCCCCTGCGCGTGGAGGGGCGTACGTCGCCGACCGCACGGCTGGCCGTGGCTTGGCTGCTCGCATACGCCGTGTTCGGTGACGTACTGCTCGGCCGGCTCGTCCAGGGTGGCCCCCAGGCGCCCTGGGCAGCGGTCACAGCCGCAGCGACCGCGGTGGCCCTCGCCGCCGCCCTGGCCCCCGCCACCTGGTGTGCCCACCTCTTCGCCGTGCGGGGGCGCCGCAAACTCGCCACGAGCCGCGGCACCGAGGAGTTCGCAGGCGCCCTGAGGCCGCTGCTGGCAGGAGTCACCGGACTGTTCGTGGCCGTACTCCTGTGTCTGCGTCTCGCGGCCGGCGGCGTGGTCGGCGGGGGAGCGGGGGCCGCCCTCGCGGGCGGTGTCGCCCTCGGCGCCCTGCTCTTCATCGCCAGGCTGCTCGCCGTCCACGGCTTCCCCGAACCTGCCCGCGCCGGCCTCCTGGCGGCAACTGCCTTACAGGTAGGCGCACTTGGGGTGCTACTGGTGGCTCGCCTGCCCGGCTGCGGCTTCCTCGCCGGGCCCGTCGAGGCACTCGTAGCGGTCCTCGTCGAGGCTGGCGGCGCGGGCGCCGTCACCTGCGCCGTGGCCGCCCTCGGCCTGTTCGTCCACGCCACCGCCGCCCTCTCCCGTTCCTCCGCGCACGGGGCCCGGCCCGGCTGTCAGTGAGCTTCGGCCATCGAGGTCCGGCTATCAGTGAGGTCCGGCCATCAGTGAGGTCCGAAGGGCCCCAGAACCTCCCGCGGAGCCGACGCCGCGGGCGTACACCGCAGCACTCACCGCAACATCCCCGAAGGAGAACGTGACCATGACCCCCCAACCCCCAACTTCCGCCGGTCGGCACCGAGGGGACGCACTATGAGGGTGCTGCTGCTGGGTGCCAACGGCTATCTCGGCCGGTTCGTCGCCGACCGCTTGCTCGCCGACCCCGCCGTCCAACTGACCGCCCTCGGACGCGGCGACGACGCCGACGTACGGTTCGACCTCGCCTCCGGCAGCCCCGGCGCGCTGACGCGCTTCCTGGACGCCGTCCACCCCGGGGTCGTCATCAACTGCGCCGGAGCCACTCGGGGCGGCGCCCGCGACCTGACCCGGCACAACACCGTCGCCGTCGCCACCGTCTGCGAGGCCCTGCGCCGCAGCGGCTGCGGGGCGCGGCTCGTACAGCTGGGGTGCGCCGCCGAGTACGGGCCCTCGCAGCACGGTTCGTCGACCGCCGAGGACGCGGTACCCCGCCCCGGCGGCCCGTATGGCGTGAGCAAGCTCGCCGCCACCGAACTGGTGCTCGGCTCCGGGCTCGACGCCGTCGTGCTCCGGGTCTTCTCCCCGGTCGGTCCCGGTACGCCGGCGGGCTCCCCGCTCGGCCGGCTCGCCGAGGCCATGCGGCGCGCGATGCAGTCGGGGGACGGCGAGCTCAAGCTCAGCGGCCTCGGTGTGCAGCGCGACTTCGTCGACGTGCGCGACGTGGCACGCGCCGTGCACGCCGCCTCGCTCTCCGCCGCGCAGGGCGCCGTCAACATCGGCACCGGCCGCGCGGTCCGGCTGCGCGACGCCGCCGCCGTCCTGGCCAGGGTCGCGGGCTACGGCGGCGCCCTCCACGAACTCGACGCCCCGTCCGGATACGCCCCGCCGACCGCCGCGGCGGTGGCCCGCAACGGCGGAGTGGGCGGCGTACTCGCCTCGGTGGGCGCCCCCCGCAGCGAGATGGCGCCCGAGCACGCAGGGACCCCGTACCCCTACCCGGACGGCTGCGGCAGCTGGCAGCAGGCGGACGTACGCACCGCCCGCGACCGGCTGGGGTGGCGTCCGCGGATCGCCCTGGAGGAGTCGCTCGCCGACATCTGGATGGAGGCGGCATGTCGCATCTGACCACGCCACGGCCGCAGTCGGCGGCCACCGCCGCCGACCGCATGGGCTTCGGCGTACCCGGCTACGCGCACCCTCTCGTCGCACCCGTCGAATGGGGCGAGCTCACCCGTCCGGGTACGCCACTGCACTGGGTGGCGCTCAACGTCGCCAACGGTCCCGGTGCCCGCCCCGACCCGCAGTGCCTGGAGGCCGCGGGCCGACTGCGCAACGCGGGTGTGTGGGTCCTCGGCCGGCTCGATGTGGCGTACGGGGCGAGGGCCTTCGCGGAACTGCTCTCCGACGCACACCGGTTCCGTGACTGGTACCGGGTGGACGGCTTCTATCTGGACCGCTGTCCCACAGAGCGGTCACATCTGTCCGAGGTGCGGCGGCTGTGCGGCAGCCTGTCGGGGCTTAGCGAGGGCGACGCCCATCTGGTGCTCGGCCACGGCACACACCCCCACCCGGGCTACGCCGAGACCGCCGACCAGCTGGTGACGTTCTCCGGTCCGTGGACGGACTACCGCTGGTCACAAGTGGCCGAGTGGACCGCGGACTACCCGCCGGAGCGCTTCTGTCACCTCGTGCACGGCCTGCCGCGCACGCATCTGGACGAGGCGGTGCGGATCGCCCGGTGGCAGGGCGCGGGGACGGTGTTCCTCACCGACCACAGCGACCGCGACGGACATACCGATCCATTTGAGGCGCTGCCCGGCTACTGGGACGAAATCGTCTCGCGGATCGGACCGGGTGTCTCGGAATGAGGAGGGGCGTGGCAGTGTTACGCGGAGAACAACCGTACTGATTGACCGACCTACGGAGTCCCCGTGTCGCTGCCACCCCTGGTCGAGCCCGCTTCGGAGCTCACCGTCGACGAGGTTCGCAGGTACTCCCGCCACCTGATCATCCCGGATGTCGGGATGGACGGGCAGAAGCGGCTGAAGAACGCCAAGGTGCTCGCCGTGGGCGCCGGTGGCCTCGGTTCGCCCGCGCTGATGTACCTCGCGGCGGCCGGCGTCGGCACCCTCGGCATCGTGGAGTTCGACGAGGTCGACGAGTCGAACCTGCAGCGCCAGATCATTCACAGTCAGGCCGACATCGGCCGCTCGAAGGCCGAGTCGGCCCGTGACTCGGTCCTCGGGATCAACCCGTACGTGAACGTCGTCCTGCACGAAGAGCGGCTCGAAGCCGAGAACGTGATGGAGATCTTCTCCCAGTACGACCTGATCGTCGACGGCACCGACAACTTCGCGACCCGCTACCTGGTCAACGACGCGTGCGTGCTGCTGAACAAGCCATATGTCTGGGGCTCGATCTACCGCTTCGACGGCCAGGCATCCGTGTTCTGGTCCGAGCACGGGCCCTGCTACCGCTGCCTCTACCCCGAGCCCCCGCCGCCCGGCATGGTCCCGTCCTGCGCGGAGGGCGGCGTGCTGGGTGTGCTCTGCGCGTCCATCGGGTCGATTCAGGTCACCGAAGCGATCAAGGTTCTTACCGGCGTGGGTGACGCGCTGGTCGGGCGCCTGATGATTTACGACGCCCTGGAGATGCAGTACCGCCAGGTCAAGGTCCGCAAGGACCCCGACTGTGCGGTCTGCGGAGAGAACCCGACCGTCACCGAGCTCATCGACTACGAGGCCTTCTGCGGCGTCGTGTCCGAAGAGGCCCAGGAGGCGGCGCTCGGCTCGACGATCACTCCCAAGCAGCTCAAGGAGTGGATCGACGCCGACGAGAAGATCGAGATCATCGACGTCCGTGAGGTCAACGAGTACGAGATCGTCTCGATCCCGGGCGCCAAGCTGATCCCGAAGAACGAGTTCCTGATGGGCACCGCCCTCCAGGACCTGCCGCAGGACAAGCGCATCGTCCTGCACTGCAAGACGGGTGTCCGCAGCGCTGAGGTCCTCGCGGTGCTGAAGTCCGCGGGCTTCGCGGACGCGGTGCACGTCGGCGGCGGAGTCATCGGCTGGGTCCACCAGATCGAGCCGGAGAAGCCGATCTACTAGGGCTTGCCGCATTGGGCTTGTCGAATGCGCGAAGGGGCCGACCCGCCACAGCTGTGGCGGGTCGGCCCCTTCGCGCGGTCCGGTCCGGTCAGCGGCCCCCGGCCAGCAGCTCGGCCACTCTTTCGAGCGCCGCGGGTGAAAGGTTGCGGCGCAGCGCCTCGACCAGTTCCTCCGGCGTGCCCCGGCTGTCGAGGGTGATTACACCGTAATCGCGGCGGCGCGCCTTGGGTACGGGTGCGAGCGCTGCCTCTGTGCTGCCCGGCAGCTGCTGCTGATCGTGCGGCAGCCGGGCGATCCGGCGGGCGTCCTCGACCGAGACCCGGCCGTCGGCCAGCGCCTCCTGAAGATCCTCGCGGAGCTTCATCAGCGACAGCCGTTGTGAGACGAAGCCCTGGGTCTTGCCGATGCGGGCGGCCACCTGGCGCTGCGAGTAGCCATACGAGGTGATCAGGCCCTGGATGGCCTGCGCCTGTTCCAGCTCGGTGAGATCGTCGCGCTGGACGTTCTCGATGAGTGCGTCTTCGTCGGTGCGGGTTGCGTCCTCGCGTACCAGGACCGGTACTTCGTGCAGCCCTGCGAGCTTGGCCGCCGCGAGCCTGCGGTGGCCGTGCAGTACGACGTAGGGGGCGCTGCCCACCGCCTCCTCGTGCTGGGGATGGGCGGCGAGGAACGCGCTGCGGGAGACGACGCCCAGTGCCTGGAGCACCCCGCGCTCGCGCACCGTCCCGGCCAGGCCGTCGAGGTCGCGCAGCTCGCGGCGCGGGTTGTCGGGGTTCTCGGCAAGGTCCGAGAGAGGGACGGTCAGCTGGTACGTATCGCGTTCGGTGCGCGGGGCCGGGGCTGAGCCGGAGGTCGCGGCCGGGGCCGCGGTGGTGGCCGTGGCCGTGACCGTGGCCTTGGTCGAGTCTGGGCCTTGGGTACCTTGGGTGCCCTGGGTGTCCTGTGTGAGGAGAGTCGCGAGGTCGATGCGGCGTCCCATCAGCGTGCCACCGCCTTCTTGCTCCTGCGGCGCGGACGCCTGGGTCCCGCGGGCGCCGGGATCACCGCGAGGCCGACCTCGAGGGCCAGTCGGAAGAAGTCCTCGCGGGCCTGGAGTGCGACCCGGTTGGCGCCGTACTGCGTGACGACAAGACCGTCGGCCGAGGCGCGGGTGTGCAGCTTGTAGTGGCGGACGACGGTGCGGGCGAGCGGCCAGCCCTGCGCTTCGACGAACGCCCGGGTCTGGTCCAGGTCCGCTTTGCCGTCACGCGGGTCCCAGTTGTTGATGACCACGCGGAACGGCAGTCCGCGCGGTTTCACGACCCGCTCGATCGTGCGCTGCGTGGGCTGGAAACCGAGGGGCTCGGGCTCGATCGGCACGATCACGTCGTGCGCGCTGTCGAGCACGGCGCGCAGCGCGTCGGCCGCGGCGCCCTTGCCGAGCGGGTCCTCGGCGTCGGTCTCCGCGAGGTCCAGCCAGCCCGGAGTGTCGACGAAGACGTGCTGGGCGGACGGGATGCGGGGGAGCGCGGTCAGCCCGTCGAGGTCATCATGCGCCTGTACGAAGTCGAACGGCAGCCCGTCGCCCACTCGTTCCGACCACCAGACTGCGGAGCCCTGCGGGTCGATCGACACAGCGACGACCGGCGACTGCTCGCCCTCGCGGCCGGCACCGAGCACATCGGCTGTGACGGCGGCGAGGTTGACGGCCAGCGTGGATTTGCCCACGCCACCCTTCTGATTGAGGATCACATGTACGTGTGCCACGACCACTCTCCCTGATTAACGCAAATCGGACATTCGGGATGTGTGTCACTGTGACAGCGGTCCGCGGGCCCATGGCGCGTACACGCCGGTAGAGCGGCCCCGATCCGCGCGAGCGGCGTTACGAACGAGTGCGCTACGGCAGCTCGTGTCGTTCGACGGGACTTCGCCGTCGAGGAAGTACGGGTCGACCGCGACGGTTCTGCAGGCGTTGCCCGTGAGGCGCGCGCCGTGGCCGCCGCCCCCGTAGGTGATCTGCACGCCCACTCCCTCGCCCAGCTCCTCGACTATCCGCACCGAATCCTCGTACGGCGTGGCCGAGACGCCCGTGCCGCCGATGGCCAGGAGCCGCGCCCGTCGGGGCGACCTCGGGGGTCTCGTGCTCGTCGGCGCCCACCCGTCGCCCGGAGTCCGCGCAGGATGTGGCGCGCTGGGCGTCGTGCGCCGTGCCGTAACGGCCCTTCGCGTCCCGGTGAGTGAGCGGTCCGTATCGGTCGGCAGCGGCTTCGGCAGTCCGCCTGACAGCCCGGCCCGGGCTATCCGCAGACTGTCCCGTCGGCCGGAATCTTGCCGTCCAGCAGATACGCGTTCACGGCGCGCTGGACGCACTTGTCACCGCCGTTATATGCGCCGTGGCCCTCGCCTTCGAACGTCAGCTCGACGCCTACGCCCTTGCCCAGTTCGTCGGCCATCTTCTTCGCGCCCTCGAACGGCGTAGCCGGGTCGCCGGTGGTGCCGACGACGAGGATGGGTGCCGAGCCGGGTGCGCTGACATCCGGGGTTTCCCACTCGCCGGGCACCGGCCACTTCGAGCAGCCCATCAGACCCCAGCCAAGGTAGTCGCCGAAGACGGGCGAGACCTTGCGGAACTCGGGCAGCCTCGCCTTGGTCTGCGCCATGTCGGTGCGCGCCTTGGTGTCGACGCAGTTGATGGCCGCGTTGGCCGCTCCGATGTTGCTGTACGAGCCGTCGGGGTTGCGGCCGTTGAGGGAGTCGGAAAGCGTCAGCAGAAGCTCGCCGTTGCCGCCGTCCGCCTCGTCAAGGCCCTGCTCCAGGTACGGCCAGTACTCCCGGGAGTACAGCGTCTGGGCGATGCCACTGGTGGCGTGGGTCTGGGTCAGCTCCCGGTCGCCGATGCCCTTGATCGGCTTCTTGTCGAGCTTCTTGAGCAGGTCGACGACGAAGTCCTCGATCTCCTTCACGGTGGCGCCGGGCAGCGGGCACTCGTCGCCGCGGTCGACGCAGTCCTTGGCGAAGTTGTCGAGCGCGCGCTGGAAACCCTCGGCCTGGCCGAGCAGGCTCTCCTCCGAGGGCTCGGTGGGGTCGACGACGGCGTCGAAGACGGCCCGGCCGACCTTCTTGGGGAACAGGTGTGCGTATACGCCGCCCAGTTCGGTACCGTACGAGATCCCGAAGTAGTACAGCTTGTCGTCGCCGAGCACCTGGCGCATCAGGTCCATGTCGCGGGCGGCGTTGGTGGTGCCGACGTACGGAAGTTCGTCGCCCGAGTTCTCCTTGCAGGCGTCGGCGTACGTGACGAGTCCGTCCGCGAAGACGTCCTCCTCGGCTTCGTCGTCCGGGGTGCTGTCCTCGGCGTAGTACGCGTCGAGCTGCTTGTCGTCCAGACACTGGACGCCCACGCTGCGGCCGACGCCCCGCGGGTCGAAGCTCACCAGGTCGTAGCGCGAGCGCAGCCGCTCGAAATCGCCCCCGAACGACGGCAGACCGGTGACGCCGGAGCCACCCGGGCCGCCGAAGTTGAAGATCAGGGAGCCGATGCGCCGGTCCGTGTCGCGGGCCTTCGCGCGGATCAGCGCCAGCTCGATCGTCTCGCCACCTGGCTCGTCGTAGTCGCGCGGGACGTCCATGTACGCGCACTGCCAGGTAGTGCCGCCGGCCAGGGGGGAGGGCGAGGCGCCGCCGCCCTCCGCGGCGGACGGGGCGGGACAGGCCTTCCAGTCCAGTTTCTGGGCGGCGAGCTCCTGTGCCGCGTTCGCGTTCGCGTCTTCGTCGTTGGGGGCGCTGTCGGAACAGCCGGCGAGGGACACGAGAAGGACTGCGGAGAGAGCGGCCGTGGCGCGCAGGGTGGCGGAAGTCGGCATGGTTCCATCGTGTGCCGGGGCGCCGGAGCGTGCGCCTCGGGAGCGCCATTCGAGAGGCCGTCCGCTCGGCGTGACCGACCTGCCGGGCCCCGCCGGCCTGCTAGAGCTCGCCCTTGCGGGTCAGGTGGTTGAAGCACAGCCAGCCGGGCAGCACCGGCAGCCAGAACGTCAGCAGCCGGTACAGCAGCACCGCCGGGGTAGCGATCTGGGTGTCCAGTCCCGCGACCGACAGCGCGGCGATGAGCGCACCCTCGACCGCGCCGATGCCACCGGGCGTCGGCACCGCGGAACCGAGCGCGTTGGCCGTCAGGAAGACCACTGCCACGGTCGCGTAGCTCAGCTGTGTGTCGCTCTCACCGCCGAACGCGCGGATCGAGGCGTCCAGGCACATCACGAACACGGCCGTCAGCAGCAGCATCCCGCCGATGCCGGTGACCAGCTTTTTGGGGCGCTGGAGTACGTCGAGCATGCGCGGCACGACACCCGCGAACAGTGACCGCACCCGGGTGACCACGAACTTGCGCAGGAACGGCACCGCTGTCACGACCATCGCCAGGACCGCCGCGGTCAGCAGACCGGCGATCACCGTCCTGGACGGGGAGACCGAAGGCGTCCTTTCGGTGCCGGTCACATAGCCGAAGACCAGCAGCAGCGCGATATGGCTCCCGAGACCGAAGAGCTGCGAGGCGCCGACACTGGCCACCGCGAGCCCCGGACGTACCCCGGCACGCTGGAGGAAGCGAGTGTTCAGGGCCACTCCGCCGATCGCGGCGGGCGCGACCAGCTTCACGAACGAACCTGCCACCTGCGCCTGCACCGTGCGCCAGAACGACACCTTCTCGGGAACGAACCCGAGCAGGCTCATCGCAGCGGCCGGATAACTCAGTGCGGAGAACAGTGCGGCCACCCCGACCCAGCTCCACTGCGCCTGTGCGATGGCTTCATTAAGAGGGTTCTGGAGAAGCGTCGAGACCAGGAAGTACGCGGCGAACGCACCCGCGATCAGACTCACCAGGGTGCGTGCCTTGATGCGCTCCAGGCGGGCGGGCTCGACAGGCGCCTGCGGGCGGATGAGCAGCACCTCGTGGCGGATCTGCGTCAGCAGGTCCTCCTCGCGCGCCTCCTCGATCGCCTCGTCGATGGCTTCCTTCTCCGCCTTCTTCTCCGCGCGTACCGCCTTGCGGCCCGCTGCGGCGGCCTCGGTGGCGGTGGCGCACTCCTCGTCGGGCTGGGCCGCCTTCGCGTCGTGGGACGCGTCGATGACCGCCTCGCGCTCGCGCTGCGAGCGTTCACGGGCGAGCTTGCGCAGCGTGGCGCGGGTGGAGCGGCTGAGCGCGATCGGCTGGAGCAGCGGCAGGCTGTCGGCGACCGCGTCGGGGCCCATGACGTCCACGGCGGAGGCCACAGCCCGCTCCGCTCCCGCGCGCAGCCCGAGCGTGGTGAGGAGCTGCGCGACGTCCATGCGCAGGACGACGTCGCCTGCGGCGATCTCACCGCCGCGCAGATCCGTGACGATCACCCTGCCGGAACGATCCACCAAGATCGCGTCGCCGACGAGTCTGCGGTGCGCGATGCGACGCGACTGGAGCGCCTTCACCTGGCGCCAGCTGCCGCGCAGCAGCTCGTCGGTGATCTCGTCGTCCGGTAGCGAATCCAGCGAGCGGCCACCCAGGTGCTCGTACACGAGCATCACGGCGTCGGGGCCGAGCTCGGAGGTGGCGATCAGCTTCGGGGCGTTCGCGCCGGCGGCGATGGCCGCGTACGCGAGCAGCGCCTCCTGCTCCAGAGCCTGGCGCAGCGACTGGATCGAGCGCCGCTGGGTGATGCCCCGCAAGGTCACCTGGCGCCACACCCGGTAGAAGAACCCCTGCGCCTGCTGCTCGCGGTCGACGACGGTGACGTCGAGGGGCGAACCCTCCTCCAGCGCTACGAGGTAGCGCCGCCCCCGGTCGCCCTGTTCCGCGGAGTCGGGGGAGTCCTCCGCGCGCATGGCGGTCACGGGACGGAAACCGACGTGCCGCAGTCCGGCGAGGAGGGTCTGGCCGGTGGGCCTTACGTTCGGGGAGCCGACGGCGTACAGCGTCCCGTAGGCGACGGTCCAGCCGATCAGCACCGTGACGATGATCGAGAACGGTGTGGTCTGGCGGCCCACGAGAACCGCGAACGAGTTGAGCAGCAGCACCGCCCACAGAGCCACCCGCCACCGGGGCCTGCGGGCCATCCCCACCGCGGTCATGTAGGCGATGACAGGCGCCAGATAACCGTGCACGGGATCGGTCAGGTCGCCGTTCGCGGTGGACTGGGTGAGGGCCTCTCTGATCGTGTCGGGTGCGGCCTCGGAGACCCACAGGTCGGTGGCGAGAGCGACGCCGTGAGCGAGCACGGCCGCGAGGACGCCGTCGGCGATGCGCAGCCCGTCCCGTTTGACCAGCCGCTCGATCGCGAAGGCGACCGGCAGGATCAGCACGGCGATGCTGGAGACGAGCCCGGCCAGTTTGATGAATACGTCGGGGGTCTGTCCCGTGCCCTTGCTGATGTCCTGCTCGAGGCCGGAGGCCGTGCCGTGGGCGAAGGCCGCGATGCCCAGCACGCAGATGATGCCGAGCACGCCGACGAGCAGCCGCAACAGGTCGGAAGGACGGTGCACGCGCGCGGAGAGCAACGGTTCGTCGCCGGACACGCGGTCGGGTGTTCCAGGGCCGTCCCCGCGCTCCTCGGGCGTGTCAGAGCGTGACTCGGCGCCAGAGGTGCTCGCCGCCGGGGGAGGCTGCACGCCCTGCTCCTTCGTCGTCTCTTCTTGATCTCGTATCACCAGTCACCGCCCGGATGATGGTGGCATGGCCGGAAGAAAGAGGGGGGCATCAGGGTGCATTGCGGGGGCGTGCGGTGTTTTGGGTACGCCCCGTGGAGCAGCCGCCGCTGTCGGTGCCGTGGTGCAGGATGGGCCGGATGAGCGACGAGCAGCACGTCCCCGGACTCCCCGAGTACGCCGAGCGCGTGCTGGAGGTGGCGGAGGCGATCCCGCCCGGCCGGGTGCTGACGTACGGAGACGTCGCCGAGTGGCTGGAGGAGGGCGGACCCCGCCAGGTGGGGCGCGTCATGGCGCTCTACGGCGGCGCCGCGCCGTGGTGGCGCGTGGTGCGCTCCGACGGCGTACTGCTGCCGGGGAGCGAGCTGCGCGCGCTGGGGCACTACCGGGCGGAGGGCACTCCCCTGCGCATCTCCCGGCGGTCCGGGACCAGTGCGCCGCGCCTCGACATGAAGCGGGCACGGTGGGACGGCGGACCCGCGGATACATGTGCACAACCTCACACCGCTCACACCTGACAGCTTCCGCCATGCGGCGACCCGGCGGGCGGCGCGAGGAGCGCACGGGGCATCGGGCGGGGCCGCGCACGGGGTACCAGCCGGACTCGCTGCGTCCCCGCCGCCCACTGGCGTAGCGTCGTCAGCGCGCCGCACGCGCGTCATACCGCTCATCCCGCATCCACCTCGTCCCGTTCGTCCGCTCGTCCCGTTCACCCGTCCGACCCGTTCACCCGTCCGACCCGCTCTTCCGTCCGACCCGCTCTTCCGCTCGACCCGGTCTTCCGTTCGACCGCTCATTCACTCGTCCCGCGGCCCCCGCGCCCCCGTGCGCGGCAGAGCAGGACAACCCGTACACCCACCAGGACCGGCGATCCACGTGAGTTCCTCCACACCCCCAGGTTCCTCCTGGAACCCGCCGCGCCGTCAGGCGCGGCCGCGGACCCCGGGCGCGTACCGCCTTGTGCGTACTCCGCCCGGTCCTGTGGACCCCCCTCTCCTGGACGCACAGCAGCGCGCTGTGGTTGACCATGCGGGCGGCCCGCTGCTGGTCCTCGCGGGGCCGGGCACCGGCAAGTCGACGACGCTGGTCGAGGCCGTCGCCGCCCGCGTCGCCAAGGGCGCCGACCCCGCGCGCATCCTGGTGCTCACCTTCAGCCGCAAGGCCGCAGTGGAACTGCGCGACCGGATGGCGCTGAGGCTCGGCGGCGCGCAGGGGCCGCAGGCGACGACGTTCCACTCCTTTTGCTACGCACTGGTCCGCGCCCATCAGGACAGTGACCTCTTCAGCGAGCCACTGCGGCTGCTGTCGGGCCCCGAACAGGACGTGGCGGTCCGCGACCTGCTGGCCGGCCATGTCGACCTGGAACGCACCGGACTCCCCTCCGGCGTCCGCTGGCCGGACGAGCTGCGCGCCTGTCTGACGACACGCGGCTTCGCCGACGAGGTCCGCGCAGTGCTGGCGCGCAGCCGCGAACTCGGGCTCGGACCGGACTCCCTGGGGGCCTTCGCCCGGCGTACGGGACGGCCCGACTGGCAGGCAGCGGCGGCTTTCCTGGCCGAGTACCTCGACGTACTCGACATGCAGGGTGTCCTGGACTACGCCGAACTCGTGCACCGCGCGGTGCTGCTCGCGGAGCGGGCGCAGACGACGGGCAGGCTCAGCGCGCAGTACGACGCGGTCTTCGTGGACGAGTACCAGGACACCGACCCGGCGCAGGTCCGTCTGCTGCGCGCGCTGGCCGGGTCCGGCCGCACCCTGGTCGCTTTCGGTGACCCGGACCAGTCGATCTACGCGTTCCGCGGTGCGGACGTGGGCGGCATCCTCGACTTCCCCGACACGTTCCCGGGAACGGACCAAAAGCCTTCCCCGGTGGAGGTGCTGACCACGTCGCGCCGTTCCGGAGAACGCCTCCTCGGTGCCACCAGGCAGCTGACGCGCAGGATGCCGCTGACGCGCCTGCCGGCCGAGAAGGTACGGGCGCACCGCGACCTGAACCCGGTCAGGGACGGGGGGGACGCGGAAGTCTTCACGTACCCGACAGCGGGCACGGAACTCGACAACATCGCGGACATCCTGCGTCGCGCCCATCTGGAGGAGGGCGTGCCGTGGAACGAGATGGCGGTACTGGTGCGCGCCGGCGGCCGCACCATACCGGTCGTACGCCGCGCCCTGACCTCGGCCGGCGTCCCCCTGGAGATCGACGGCGACGACGTCCCCCTGCGCCATGAGCCGGCGGTGACGCCCCTCCTGACGGCGTTGCGAGCGGTCGCCCAGGCAGTGACAGCCCCGGCGGCCGGCCCGGACAACCCCGGCGCCGCCTGGCTCCGCACTGACGCCGCCGCCGAACTGCTGGCCTCGCCCCTCGCCGGCATGGACACCGCCGACCTCCGCCGCCTCGGCCGCGCCCTGCGCGACGAGGAGCGTGCGGCGGGCAACCGCCTCCCCGCGCCGTCCGACGAGTTGCTGGCCCGCGCGCTGGCCGAGCCCGAGCGCCTGACCACGCACGACCCGGCGTACGCCCGCGGCGCCCAGCGCCTCGGGGCGCTCCTCGGCCGGACCCGCGCACTCCTGGAAGCGGGCGGCACCGCCGAAGAGGCACTGTGGGAACTGTGGGACGGCACCCCCTGGCCTCAGCGCCTGGAGCGGGCCGCCCTGCGCGGCGGCGCTGCCGGGCGCAACGCGGACCGCGACCTCGACGCCGTCTGCGCGCTCTTCGACACCGCGGCACGGGCCGAGGAGCGCTCCGGCGGCCGCGGCGCCCTCAACTTCCTCGAAGAACTCGAAGCCCAGGACATCGCTGCCGACACCCTCAGCAAGCGCGTGGTGCGCCCCGACGCCGTACGCCTGATGACCGCGCACCGCTCCAAGGGCCTCGAATGGAGCCTCGTCGTCGTCGCGGGCGTACAGGAGGGCCTGTGGCCCGACCTGCGCCGCCGCGGTTCGCTTCTGGAGGCGGACAGGATCGGCCGTGACGGACTCGCCGAACCTCTCACCCCGGGCGCGCTCCTCGCCGAGGAACGACGCCTCTTCTACGTCGCCGCTACCCGTGCCCGCGACCGCCTCGTCGTCACCGCCGTCAAGGCACCCGCCGACGACGGCGACCAGCCGTCCCGTTTCCTCAGCGAGCTGGGCGTCGAACCCAAGGACGTCACCGGCCGCCCACGCCGTCCCCTGGCCGTGGCCGCGCTCGTGGCCGAACTGCGCGCCACCACCGTCGACCCGGCAGCCACCCCCGCACTGCGCGACGCCGCCGCCCGCAGGCTGGCCCGCCTGGCAGCGCTGGCGGACGGCGACGGACAGCCGCTGGTGCCCTCCGCACATCCGTACCGCTGGTGGGGCCTGTACGAGCCGACGCACAGCGGCGTTCCGCTGCGCGACCACGAGCAGCCAGTGGCGCTCTCAGGAAGCGCACTGGACCAGCTCGCGAACACCTGCTCACTCCAGTGGTTCCTGGGACGCGAGGTCAAAGCGGACGCTCCCGCGACCGCCGCCCAGGGCTTCGGCAACGTCGTGCACGTCCTGGCCGACGAGGTCGCGTCCGGCCGTACACCCGCAGATCTCGCCGTGCTGATGGAACGCCTCGACTCGGTCTGGGACGCCCTCGCTTTCGACGCGCCCTGGAAGTCGCAGCAGGAGAAGGAACACGCGCGGGTCGCCCTGGAACGCTTCCTCCAATGGCACGTCATGGACCGGGGAGGGCGTACCCCGGTCGCCACCGAGCACGACTTCGACGTGACCCTCCAAGCGGGCGGATCGTACGAAGTGCGTATCCGCGGCTCGATGGACCGCGTCGAGAAGGACACCGAAGGACGGGCCTACGTCGTCGACTTCAAGACCGGAAAGGTGTCGCCCACGCGTGAGGAGGTCGCCCACCACCCGCAGCTCGCGGTCTACCAGCTCGCCGTACGGGAAGGCGCGGTCGACGAGGCGTTCGGGGGAGCGCGCCCCGAGCCGGGTGGCGCCGAACTCGTGCACCTGCGGCAAGCGGCGGCCAAGAAGGAGGGAGGGGAGGCGCTTCCCAGGACGCAGGCACAGCAGCCGCTCGCCGGAGAGTGGGTCGGCGACCTGCTCGCCACCGCGGCCGGCCGCGTCCTCGACGAACGCTTCAGCCCGGCGACCGGGCAGCACTGCACGCACTGCGCGTTCCGGTCGTCCTGCAGCGCACAGCCTGAGGGCCGCCACATCGTCGAGTAGCGCGGCCGCCACATCGTCGAGGACCCGGGCCGCTACATCCCCGGCAGCCGGAACGGGAGCCGGCCGCCGTTGTCAGTGGGGCCCGTTAGCCTCTCTGGGGTGTCAGCTCGAATCACCGACCCCGAGCAGCTCAAAGAGCTCCTCGGCATTCCGTTCACCCCGGAGCAGATGGCGTGCATCACCGCACCGCCTGCCCCGCAGGTCATCGTGGCCGGAGCCGGCTCGGGCAAGACGACCGTCATGGCAGCCCGCGTGGTGTGGCTGGTCGGCACCGGCCGGGTCGCCCCCGAGCAGGTGCTCGGCCTGACCTTCACCAACAAGGCCGCCGGCGAGCTCGCCGAACGCGTCCGCAAGGCGCTGGTGCGCGCCGGGGTGACCGACCCCGACGCCATCGACCCGGACAACCCGCCCGGCGAGCCCAGGATCTCGACGTACCACGCCTTCGCCGGGCAGCTCCTCACCGACCACGGCCTGCGCATCGGGCTCGAACCGACCGCCCGCCTCCTCGCCGACGCCACCCGCTACCAGCTCGCCGCCCGCGTCCTCCGCGAGGCGCCAGGCCCCTACCCGGCCCTCACCAAATCGTTCCCGTCCCTGGTCAGCGACCTTCTCGCGCTGGACGCCGAGCTGGCCGAGCACCTGGTGAAACCCGCGAGTCTCGCGTCGTACGACGCCGGACTCCTGCGTACGCTCGCGTCCGTCAAGCTCTCCAACGCAGACCTGCGCAAGGTCCCCGAGGCCGCCGCGGGCCGCCTGGAACTGCTCGACCTCACCACCCGCTACCGAGAGGCGAAACGCAGCCGCGACCTCCTCGACTTCGGCGACCAGATCGCCCTCTCCGCCGAGCTCGCGCTCACCAGCGACGAGGCCGGCCGGATCCTGCGCGACCAGTTCAGGGTGGTGCTGCTCGACGAGTACCAGGACACCTCGGTCGCCCAGCGTCTCCTGCTCTCCGGCCTCTTCGGCGGCGGCACCGGGCACGCGGTGACGGCCGTCGGCGACCCCTGCCAGGCCATCTACGGCTGGCGCGGCGCCTCCGTCGCTAACCTCGACGACTTCCCCGCGCACTTTCCATACGCCGACGGGAGCCCGGCGGCCCGCTTCTCGCTCAGCGAGAACCGCCGCAGCGGCGGTCGCCTCCTCGACCTCGCCAACGGCCTCGCCACCGAGCTGCGCGCCATGCACGAAGGCGTCGAAGCGCTGCGCCCGGCGCCCGGCGCGGAGCGCGACGGCATGGTCCGCTGCGCCCTGCTGCCCACCCACGCCGAGGAAATCGGCTGGCTCGCCGATTCGATCGCCCACCTGGTGCGCACCGGCAAGGAGCCCGGTGAGATCGCCGTCCTGTGCCGAACGGCGGGCGACTTCGCCGAGATCCAGGGTGCTCTCGTGGCCCGCGAGGTCCCGGTCGAGGTGGTCGGCCTGTCCGGGCTGCTCCACCTCCCGGAGGTCGCCGACCTCGTCGCGGTCTGCGAAGTCCTTCAGGACCCGGGTGCGAACGCCTCGCTCGTACGCCTCCTCACCGGCCCCCGATGGCGCATTGGCCCGCGCGACCTGGCGCTGCTCGGGCGCCGGGCACGGCTGCTCGTCCACCGCGCGAGCGGCGCCGACCCGGACGCCGACCCCGACGGGAGGCTGGCCGAAGCCGTCGAGGGGGTGGACCCGGCGGAGGTCATTTCCCTGGCGGACGCCCTCGACACGTTCCTCGAATCGGGCGGCGGCCCGGACGACGGCCTGCCCTTCTCGGCAGACGCCCGGGTCCGCTTCGCCCGCCTGGCCACCGAGCTGCGCGACCTGCGCCGCTCCCTCGCGGACCCGCTCATGGACGTGCTCCACCGGGTACTTGCCACCACGGGCCTCGAAGTGGAACTGTCCGCCTCACCGCACGCCCTGGCCGCCCGCCGACGCGAGACGCTGGGCAACTTCCTGGACACTGCGGCGGGCTTCGCCGCGCTCGACGGCGAGACGAACCTGCTGGCCTTCCTCGCCTTCCTGCGTACGGCGGCCCAGTACGAGAAGGGCCTGGACAACGCCCTGCCCGGCGGCGAGAACACCGTCAAGGTCCTGACCGCACACAAGTCCAAGGGCCTGGAGTGGGACGTGGTGGCGGCGCCCGGTCTGGTCGCCGGCCATTTCCCGAGCGAGCAGTCCCGCGAGTCCTGGACCTCGCAGGCCAAAGTCCTGCCGCACGCGCTGCGCGGCGACGCGAAGACACTCCCGGATGTGGGGGAGTGGGACGCCAAGGGCATGAAGGCGTTCAAGGACGACATGAAGGCCCACCAGCACACCGAGGAACTCCGCCTCGGTTACGTCACCTTCACGCGCCCCCGCTCGCTTCTCCTCGGCTCGGGCCACTGGTGGGGCCCGACGCAGAAGAAACCGCGCGGCCCCTCCGGCTTCCTGGCAGCGCTGTACGAACACTGCGAGGCGGGGCTCGGCGAGATCGAGGCCTGGGCCGACGAGCCGGAGCCGGACGCGCAGAACCCGTCCCTGCACAAAGCGGCAGCAGACCACGCCTGGCCGCTGCCCTTGGACGCGACCTCGCTCGCCCGTCGCCGCCGGGCCGCGGAGACGGTCATGGCCCACCTCAAGTCCCTGGCGACGGCTCCGGCCGACGCTGAGCCCCTGGAGGCGGACTTCGAGGAAGAGGTCGGCGAAGTCCTGGACGCCGACCCCGCGGACTGGGAGGCCCTGCTCACGGAACGCCCCGCGGCGGCCCCGGACAGCTCCGCCGCCGAGGAGGCTCGCGGCGCCGTACCCGGACCCCGTACGCACCCGCAACCCGAGCCTGCGGAGATCGCAGCGTCTGTGCCCCAGCACGACCAGTCCGCTCAGCACGACCAGCACGACCAGCACGACCAGCACGACCAGTCCGCTCCCGGCACCCCGGGCCACGGCATCGAGCCTGGGCGCCCCCACCCGACGGACCCGGTCGTGTCCGGCGGGCGCGAGGCAGGGGGGTCTGCTGCACGGTTCCCGGAAGATCCGGGCTACCCAGACTCCGCCCTCCCCCCCGAGGAGGCCCGCGCCATCGCGTCCTGGGACCGTGACCTGGACGCCCTCGCCGGGGAGCTCCGTCGTGCCCGCGCCACCACCCGCGACGTAGCCGTGCCGCCCTCCCTCACCGCCTCGCAGCTGCTGCGCCTCGCCGCCGACCCGGACGGCTTCGCGCAGGAGCTCGCCAGGCCCATGCCCCGCCCGCCCCAGCCGGCCGCCAGGCGCGGCACCCGCTTCCACGCCTGGGTGGAGAGCCGCTTCGAGGAGCTGCCGCTGCCCATGCTCGGCCCCGACGAGCTGCCTGGCGGCGAGGAGAGGGAGACTGACATCGCGGACGAGCGCGACCTGGCCGCGCTCAAGGAGGCGTTCGAGCGCACGCCGTACGCCCGCCGCACCCCGTACCGCATCGAGGAGCCGTTCCATCTCACCCTCGCGGGCCGCGTCATCCGTGGCCGTATCGACGCCGTGTACCGCGACGAGGACACCGGCACGTACGAGATCATCGACTGGAAGACCACCCGCCACCACACCGCCGACCCCCTGCAGCTCGCGATCTACCGGCTCGCCTGGGCCGAACAGCACGACCTGCCGCTCGACTCCGTCGCGGCGGCCTTCCTCTACGTCCGCACCGGCGAGATCGCGCACCCCGCCCGCCTCCCCGGCCGCGCAGAGCTCGAGCGGATCCTGCTGGACGAGCCCGGTTCGGCGGCCGGATAGGCTCAGGGGCATGAGCGACACCCCGGACAGCGTCGTCCGTACGTACATCGACACGCACCGCGCCACCTTCCTTGGCGACCTCGCCGACTGGCTGCGCATCCCGTCCGTGTCGGCCCAGCCCGCCCACGCGGCGGACGTACGGCGCAGCGCGGAATGGCTGTCCGAGAAGCTCAGCGAGACCGGCTTTCCGGTCACCGAGATCTGGCCCACGGACGGCGCCCCCGCCGTCTTCGCCGAGTGGCCGAGCGGCGACCCGGCAGCCCCCACGGTCCTCGTCTACGGACACCACGACGTGCAGCCCGCGGCCCGCGAGGACGGCTGGCACACCGACCCCTTCGAACCCGAGACCGCAGGCGGCCGGCTCTACGCACGTGGGGCCGCCGACGACAAGGGCCAGGTGTTCTTCCACACCCTTGGGGTACGCGCCCACCTCGCCGCCACCGGCCGCACCGCCCCCGCCGTGAACCTCAAACTCCTCATTGAGGGCGAGGAGGAGTCCGGATCCCCGAACTTCCGGGCCCTCGTCGAAGAGCGCGCGTCCCGCCTGGCCGCCGACGCGGTGATCGTCTCCGACACCGGCATGTGGTCCGAGGACACCCCGACCGTCTGCACGGGTATGCGCGGCGTGGCCGACTGCGAGATCGACTTGTACGGGCCCGACCAGGACATCCACTCCGGGTCCTTCGGCGGCGCCGTCCCCAACCCGGCCACCGTCGCCGCCCGCCTCGTCGCGGCACTCCACGACGAGAACGAGCACATCACGATCCCCGGCTTCTACGACGGCGTCGTGCCCCTCACGGACCGCGAGCGCGAGCTGTTCGCCTCGCTCCCGTTCGACGAGGCCCAGTGGCTGCGAACGGCCAAGTCCCGCGCCACCTCGGGGGAGACCGGCCACACAACCCTGGAGCGCGTCTGGGCCCGCCCGACCGCCGAGGTGAACGGCATCGGCGGCGGCTACCAGGGCCCCGGGGGCAAGACGATCGTTCCGTCGTCCGCCCGCCTGAAGCTGTCCTTCCGCCTGGTCGCGGGCCAGGAGCCGGACAAGATCGAGCAGTCCGTACGGGACTGGATCGCGTCCCGCGTCCCGGCCGGGATCCGCCACGAGATCACTTTCGGCGCCGCCACCCGCCCCTGCCTGACGCCCCTGGACCACCCCGCGCTGCAGTCCGTCGTACGGGCGATGGGCCGCGCCTTCGGCCAGGAGATCCGCTTCACGCGGGAGGGCGGCTCGGGTCCCGCGGCCGACCTGCAGGACGTACTCGGCGCACCTGTTCTCTTCCTTGGCATCTCCGTCCCGTCCGACGGCTGGCACGCGCCCAACGAGAAGATCGAGATCGACCTGCTTCTCAAGGGTGTGGAAGCCACCGCCTATCTGTGGGGAGACCTGGCAGCGCACTGGCGCCCCGCCACCACGACGTCAAGCACTTCGACCACCGGCACCACCGGCACCACCTGAATGATCCGGGCCTGCCGGAGAACGTCCGAATCCACCAGGGGGAGTAGGAAGCACCTGTGAGCACCTCGACCGACCACACGGACCTGACCGCGGAGCGGGCGATCGGGCTCACCGCCCCGAGCGGCATCGACCGCGCGGCGAACCACCGTCTCGACGAGGCCTGGCTCGCCGCCGCCTGGAGCCACCCCACGACCCGCGTCTTTGTCGTCTCCGGCGGCCAGGTCCTGATCGACGACACCCCGGACGGGCGCACCGAACTCGTGATGACCCCGGCCTTCGAGGCCCCGGTCACCGAGACGCACCGCTATTTCCTCGGTACGGACGAGGACGGCGTCAGTTACTTCGCGCTCCAGAAGGACGCCCTGCCCGGCCGCATGGACCAGTCCGCGCGCCCCGCGGGCCTCCGCGAGGCGGGCCTCCTGCTGGGACCGCGCGACGCCGGACTGATGGTCCACGCGGTGGCACTGGAGAACTGGCAGCGGCTGCACCGCTTCTGTTCGCGCTGCGGCGAGCGCAGCGTCATCGCGGCGGCCGGTCACATCCGCCGCTGCCAGGCGTGCGGCGCCGAGCACTACCCGCGCACCGACCCTGCTGTGATCATGCTCGTCACCGACGAGGAGGACCGCGCGCTTCTCGGCCGCCAGGTGCACTGGCCGGAGGGCCGGTTCTCGACGCTCGCCGGTTTCGTCGAGCCCGGCGAATCGATCGAGCAGTCGGTGGCCCGAGAGGTCTTCGAAGAGGCCGGCATCACTGTCGGTCAGGTCGAGTACGTGGCCAGCCAGCCATGGCCGTTCCCGTCCAGCCTCATGCTGGGCTTCATGGCCCGCGCTACGTCCTCGGAGATCAACGTCGACGGCGAGGAGATCGAAGAGGCGCGCTGGTTCTCCAGGGACGACCTGCGAACCGCGATCGAGTCCGGCGAGATCCTGTCGCCGTCCGGCATCTCCATCGCGTCCCGCCTGGTGGAGCTCTGGTACGGCAAGGCGCTGCCGAAGCCGCTGCACAATCCGTAGCCGCGACCGCAGGTACCCGTGACAGCGCAAGACTCCCGGGCTCCGTGACAGCGCAAGACTCCCGCGCCCCGTGACAGCGCAAGACCCCCGCGCCCCGTGACAGCGCAAGACCCCCGGGCCGCAGCTCGGGGGTCTGTAGCTTCGGAGTGCCGGATCAGACGGCCAGCGCCTGCTTCACCTGGGCGAGGCTCGGGTTCGTCATGACCGACTGCTCACCGGAGGCAGGGATCACCAGAACGGTGGGGACTGTCTGGTTTCCGCCGTTCGCCTTCTCGACGAAGGCGGCGGACTCCGCGTCGTGCTCGATGTTGATCTCGGTGTACGCGATTCCCTCGCGGTCCATCTGGCTCTTGAGCCGACGGCAGTAGCCGCACCACGTAGTGCTGTACATCGTCACAGTGCCCGGCATGTCGTTGCGCTCCTCTGGTCCTCTGGTTCGCTGGGGATCCGTACTCCCAGTGAGACGAACGTACGAGACCCCACCACCATTCCCGTACGCGTGCGACGCGTATTAGTACGACGAGTGCCCGCACCCTGTGGACGAGCCGACGCATCAGTCACGGCAGACCTGGCAGCATGGCGGGGTGACAGCAGCAACGCACTCCTCTCTCTTCTCACAGGCCCCGGACTCGGCGGACGCTGTGCTCGACGGGCTCGATCCCGAGCAGCGGGCCGTCGCGACGGCCCTGCGCGGCCCGGTGTGTGTGCTGGCAGGAGCGGGCACCGGCAAGACGCGAGCCATCACCCACCGCATCGCGTACGGCGTGCGCGCCGGAATACTGCAGCCCGCCAGTGTGCTTGCCGTCACCTTCACCAACCGCGCCGCCGGCGAGATGCGCGGGCGGCTCCGCCAGCTCGGCGCCGGCGGTGTGCAGGCGCGGACATTCCACTCCGCCGCGTTGCGTCAGCTCCAGTACTTCTGGCCGAAAGCAGTCGGTGGTGATCTGCCCCGGCTCGTGGAGCGGAAAGTGCAGCTGGTCGCCGAGGCCGCCGCGCGCTGTCGCGTCCGCCTCGACCGCAATGAGCTGCGGGACGTGGCCGGCGAGATCGAGTGGGCCAAAGTGACTCAGACCGTTCCCGCGGACTATCCGGCCGCAGCGCACAAGACCGGCCGTGACACTCCCAGGGATCCGGCGGAGATCTCCCAGATCTACGCGATGTACGAGCAGCTCAAGCGCGATCGATCCGTGATCGACTTCGAGGATGTGCTGCTGCTCACCGTCGGCATCCTCCAGGACCGACACGACATCGCCGACCTCGTGCGCAGCCAGTACCAGCACTTCGTGGTCGACGAGTACCAGGACGTCAGCCCCCTACAGCAGCGGCTCCTCGAACTGTGGCTGGGTGACCGGCAGAGCCTGTGCGTCGTCGGCGACGCCAGCCAGACGATCTACTCCTTCACCGGCGCCACCCCCGACCACCTGCTGAACTTCCGCACCCAGCACCCGGACGCCACCGTGGTGAAGCTGATCCGCGACTACCGCTCGACGCCGCAGGTCGTCCACCTGGCCAACGGCCTGCTTGGGCAGGCGCGCGGCCGGGCCGCCGAGCATCGCCTGGAGCTGGTCTCCCAGCGCGAGCCCGGCCCCGAGCCCGTCTACGCGGAGTACGCGGACGAGCCGGCCGAGGCCGAGGGCACCGCCCGGCGCATCCGTGGTCTGATCGCCGCCGGTGTCTCGGCCGGCGAGATCGCCGTGCTGTACCGGATCAACGCCCAGTCGGAGGTGTACGAGCAGGCCCTGGGCGACGCCGGGGTCCCGTACCAGCTCCGCGGCGCGGAGCGGTTCTTCGAGCGCCAGGAGGTGCGCAAGGCCATCGCGGGCCTGCGCAGCGCCGCCCGCTTCGGGGACAACGATCCGCTGCTCGACGACATCGTGGACCTGCCGTCCCAGACCCGCGCCGTACTCAGCGGCAACGGCTGGACCACACAGCCCCCGGCGGGCTCCGGCGCCGTACGGGACCAGTGGGAGTCGCTGGCCTCACTGGTCGGCCTCGCCGAGGACTTCGCCAAGTCCCGCCCGGCCGCGACGCTGGCCGATCTGATCACCGAACTCGACGAGCGCGCAGCCGCCCAGCATGCGCCGACCGTTCAGGGCGTCACTCTCGCCTCGCTGCACTCGGCCAAGGGCCTGGAGTGGGACGCCGTGTTCCTGGTCGGGCTCACCGAGGGCATGATGCCGATCAGCTTCGCCAAGACCGACGAGCAGGTCGAGGAGGAGCGACGCCTGCTGTACGTCGGAGTCACGCGTGCCCGGCAGCACCTTGCCCTGTCCTGGGCGCTCTCCCGTTCGCCCGGCGGCCGGGCCTCCCGGCGCCCGACCCGGTTCCTCAGCGGACTGCGGCCAGGCTCCTCGGTACCGGGCAGCCGGTCCACCGGCGGCGCAGGCGCGGTCGGTGGCGCGGGCGGGGGCGAGCGGGCCGGCGGCAGCCCGGTCGGCGGGGCCAGGCGCAGGCGACGCACTTCGGCCATGTGCCGTGTGTGCGGCAAGACCCTCACCGACGCCGGTGAAGTGAAGCTCATGCGCTGCGAGGACTGTCCCTCCGACATGGACGAAGCTTTGTACCAGCGGCTTCGCGACTGGCGCGCGGGCCAAGCACAGCAGCTCGGCCAGCCCCCCTACTGCGTCTTCACGGACAAGACGCTGATGGCGATCGCCGAGGCGGTGCCTGACGAGCCGGGAGAACTTGCCATGATCTCGGGCGTCGGCGCCCGCAAGCTGGGGCGTTTCGGAGCCGATGTGCTGGCCCTCTGTGCTGGTCAGGAGCTTGTGGGACTCGGCGGGGACGACTGATGCAAACTCGTCGAGAAAATAGTTTGCGCATGCCCCGGCAAGCCCCATAGGTTCTTCACCACGGGAACAGCGACTTCTCTGAAGCCCTGACTCCGTGCTGTACTTATCCGAATATGTTGGGACCGGCTTCGGCCATCAGGTCCCCGAGACGCCGAGAGGAGGCGAGCCCAGTGACCAGCTTCATGAACCCCACCAAAATGACCGATCGCTCGGTTGTCGCCATCTGCCCGCTCGGCTCCTCGCCCCGTGGCACCGGTATGTCCAGCATTTCCGCCGCCGGCCTTGTGTCCCTCCTGGGCCTTCCCGTTCTGGCGCGTAATGAGCGACCGACCGAGGCGCCGGAAGCAGCAGTAGCAGCGGCACGGGCCAAGGCCTATGCCTTTGCGGCGGCCGGTGCCGGATTCAAGAAGCAGACGACGACGCAGCACCACACGATGTGGGCCTTCCGTGGGCTCGAACCCTGGAGTGATCCAGCCTGATCCAGGATCAGGCAGGCGCCTTCAGGGCCGCGGAACCCCACCAGGGATCCGCGGCCCTTCTGTTTGTCCCGAACGGGAGAGACAGGGCGAAGGGGCCTCGGGACAGCAACCGCCACCCGGCCGACCGGCCGGAACTACTCGACGAGGAATCAACAACCGTGCACATCGAAACGCACGCCCCGTCCGTACCGCCTTCCCCAGCGATCACCCCGCCCGGTCTCACGGAGGACCCCGCCTTGACCCCCCTCACCGCGCTCACCGCGCTCGACGACGCCATCGAGAACCTCGGCGTGCCCGTTCCCTGCCGCTCGTACGACCCGGAGGTCTTCTTCGCCGAGACCCCGGCCGACGTCGAGTACGCCAAGTCGCTCTGCCGGACCTGCCCGCTGGTCGAGGCTTGCCTCGCCGGCGCCAAGGAGCGCCGCGAGCCTTGGGGCGTCTGGGGCGGCGAGCTCTTCGTCCAGGGTGTCGTGGTTGCCCGCAAGCGCCCGCGTGGGCGCCCCCGCAAGAACCCGGTCGCGGCATGAACGTCATCGGAACCATCGACCGCCCCCACACGCACGATCCCAAGAACCAGGCCCCAATGAACTCTCTGCCCAGCGAGCCCTCCGGCTCCGCCAACCCAGACGTGACCACCACCGGCGCGAACGACTCGCGTCAGAACAGGAACCGCGAGATGCAACTCATCCCAGAAGCCCTGGCCCGGGCTCATATGCAAGAACGCCGGCGTGAAGCCGAGGCGGAACACCAGGCCGTGCGCCTGGTCGCCGCCCGGCGGATGCAGCGCCGCGCCGAGCGCGTGTCCCTGCGCGCCCGCCGCGCCCTCGCCATGGCGGTCATGCAGTAACGACCTCCCCCACGAGAGTGAGCGGGTTCCCGATCGTGGGGGAGGTCGTAAGACGTAGTCAGCACACAGCGGGGGCCGGTTCGAACAGACCGGCCCCCGCTGTGCGTTCTACCGTCCCGCCCGCCGGAGCGGCGATATCGTCACGGGGTGCCGAGTTCTCCCCGGGAAGCCCCCCGGAACCACGAGCAGACTCCTCACCCCTCCCGGCCGGGTGCCGCCGCCGTCGTGTGCTCCCGCTGCGGCAAGTACTCCGAGAGCGAGAGCACTCCGCTGACCTGGACCTGCTCGGTGGAGAACGGCAGCCGTCAGTACTTCTGCGACGACTGTTCGCGCGCCAACATCAGATCGATCGAAGGCAGACTCGATTCATCCTGGTGGTGAGCAGCACCGCTACGCCCCCGGCATCTCGTCTGCAACCTCGTCCTGCTCCTTCTCGGGAGCGCCGACCTGCTCCTCGGCGAGGAACCCCGGCAGCCACTCCTCCAACTCGTGCCGCAGCCGCACCGTCGCACCCAGCTGGCACAGCACACCGATGGTGCTCAGGGTCACCCGGTGTATGAGCAGGTAGGCCGGCGGCAGATTGAGCTGCTTGCCCAACTGATGTGCGGGGGAACGGATATCGCCGATCCGCGCCGCCTGCTGGCGCATCCAGCCCCGGGTGAACGTGAACTCCTCCGCCTGCGCGGGCTCGATGATCGGCAGCAGGTACTCCAGCATCGCGTCCGGGTCGAGGTCGATGGCCTCCTTCACGAAGCCTTCGTCGCGCAGCAGCTCGTACACGCCGTCGGCCTGGCCCTCGATGGTCATCCGCAGCGACTCGCCGATGGTCGCGGGCAGTCCGCCGGGCAGCCGGTCCACGGTGCCGAAGTCCAGCACCCCCAGCCGCCACCGCGACGGGGCCCCCTCCGCTGATTCCGAGCCGTCATTGTCGTGCGGAGCCAGCAGACGGAAGTTGCCCGGGTGCGGGTCCGCGTGCAGCAGGCCCGTACGGGCCGGGCCCGAGAACAGGAACCGGGCCAGCAGCTGGCCCGCCCGGTCGCGCTGCTCCGTCGTACCGTCCGCGATCACATCGGCCAGCGGTATCCCGTCGATCCACTCGGTGACCAGCACCTGGTCGCTTTGGTGCACAACGTCGGGCACCAGCACATCGGGGTCGTCCGCGAACTCGCGCGCGTGCTCCCGCTGAGCCTCGGCCTCCAGTTCGTAGTCCAGCTCTTCCGAGACCCGGTCGCGCAACTCGGTGATGAGCGGCTTGATGTCCATCCCGGGAACCAGCGGACCGAGCAGCCGGGCGAATCTGCTCAGCTGGTTCAGGTCCGAAAGCAGGGCCTCGCCGGCTCCGGGGTACTGCACCTTGACGGCCACCTTGCGCCCGTCGTGCCATACGCCCCGGTGCACCTGGCCAATCGATGCGGCGGCGGACGGCTTGTCGTCGAACTCAAGGAACAGCTCTCGCCACTCCTCGCCCAGTCGCTCCTCCAGCACCGAGTGCACCGTGCGGGTCGGCATGGGGGGCGCCGCCTCCTGGAGCTTGGTCAGCGCTGCCCGGTACGGGCCCGCGACCTCCTCCGGAAGGGCGGATTCGAAGACGGACATGGCCTGCCCGAACTTCATCGCACCGCCCTTGAGCTCGCCGAGCACTTTGAACAGCTGCTCGGCGGTCCGCTGCTGAAGTTCGCGGCCGACTATCTCCGCCGACTTGCCACCGATCCGTTTGCCCAGGCCCCAAGTGGCCCGGCCCGCGAAGCCCAGTGGCAGTGCCGCCAGCTTGGCGGTACGGGTGACCGCCTTCCGGGGAAGATCAGACATGCGCCCCTCCAAATCCCAGACAGCCGTGCCGCCTACGACGGTCACCCGGCCATTGTGTCCTGTGGCTCCCCGGCGCCCGAGGCGCACTCCCCCTCACGCAGTCCGCGTGCACCGCAGACACAGTCGCGGTGTGGTGGGATCCGTTCCTGCCGCCACTCCAGCAGCGGCATCGAGACCTCCCATCGCACCCCCGTTGTGGCAGGCAGCTCACCGTCCAGGAACGACAGCGCATGCGCCGCGGCCAGTCCGGCCACCGCGGTCGCCAGACCGATGTCGCAAGCCGATACGTGTCTGCCCCGCCCCGAGCGCCACTGCGCCAGCATCCGCAGCCATGCCGGGTCCCGCTCCGTGTACTGAAGCGCCAGGCAGCCCGCGCACGCGCTCCCGCCGGGCAGCACCAGCGGTCCCACGACCCCCGTCGCCTCGACGACCCCCGCATAGATGTGCGGCGTACCGGAGCGCAACCAGGGCTCCGCCGCGGCCGGATCGGGCGCGTACGCAGCCGAGCCGTCTCTGGGGGCCACAACCACGAGCGACAGCGGTGGCTCGCTCCCCGCTCCGAAGCTCGCAGACTCGGGCTCGGCCGCCCGCGGAGGCCGGCCGGGGGCGGCCCGCCGCACCAGCTGCCGGGCCGCCACATCGCGCCGTTCACCTGCCGACTCCGCCGGTAGCCCGCCCGGACCTGCGTCCCAGAGCTCCACCCGCCCGCCGTCCAGCACCTCGACGCGTCCGACGCCCCCTGCCGCCAGGACCGACGCGATCGTCGCGCCGACCCGCCCAGCGCCCCGCACCTGAACTCTTATCGCACGCCGTGCCGCCAGCCGCCCGGCCCCGCCGCCCGGCTCGGCGTGCACCACAGAGAGCGACGCCAGGTCGGGTCGGAGCCGGTCGAAGACCTCGGCGCGGCTGCGCATGGCCTGCGCACCGGGGCCGCCCGCCGTCGCGTCGTCGATCAACCCTGCCGCGGTCAGTCGTGTGACGAGTTCGTCCGCCCGCCCGTCAGGCAGCCCCATCGCCCGTGCCTCGTCGCGTAGGAGAGGAAGGCCCCTCGTGCCGTCGAGGAGCCCCAGGAAACTGCCCGTCGCCGTGTCCACCGGCCCCACCGTCACCGCGTGCGCGGATGTCATGCCGAACTGAACGGTCTGCCGGTCCCGCCACGCTCGCCGCAGCGCGGGCTTCACCATCGGATGCATATCGCCGTCCCCCGTCGGTAGCTCTGTTGCGCGCTCGATGCGCTCTCGGAACTCACCATGCCCGGTGCGCCAACCCGGCGCGGGAAGTTATCCACAGGTGGGTGGCGATCGTCGTACCGGCCGAGGCGAGAGTGTGCGCGGCAATCGCAGCATCTCGGCAGCGGATCGCGTTCGGACCATCCTGAGGCGGGACTTCCGCCCCTGACAGCGGGTAACGTCATGGCGTGCCCGCCGACCCCCTGAACAGTGCGCCGAACACGCCGCCTCGCGGTTCGAGACCGAGCGCTGTCGAGGTCCGCAGGAGCGCCCGTCGCAGCCGGACGGTCTCCGCTTACCGGGAGGGCGACCGCACGATCGTGCTCATCCCCGACCGCATGTCCAAGGCGGAGGAGCAACGCTGGGTGACCGTGATGCTCGACAAGCTCGCCGCCCAGGAGAGCAAACGCATCTTCGGCGACGCGGAGCTCGCCGAGCGCGCCGGCCGGCTGTCGGCCCAGTACTTCGACGGCAGAGCCCGCCCCGCCTCGGTGCGCTGGGTGACCAACCAGAACACCCGTTGGGGCTCGTGCACCCCGGCCGAAGGCAGCATTCGTCTCTCGCACCGCCTTCAGGGCATGCCGGAGTACGTTGTCGACTACGTACTCGTCCACGAACTCGCGCACCTGCTCGTCCCCGGTCACGGCCCGCGCTTCTGGCGGCTGCTGGAGGCGTACCCGCGCACCGAGCGAGCCCGCGGTTACCTCGAAGGAGTGGTTGCCGCGGACCGCTTGCCACACCTTCCCGGTGCGGCGCGCCCCGAATGACGCGCGGTGATTCTGTACCGAAGTGTGTACCGACTTGGCCGGATGTCGGCGCGAGCGGCTAGCCTGACGCAACGCATTCACCTCGGGACGGGGGACGGTCGTTACGCATGGCCAGGGAATTCCAACGCGGCCACAAGGCCAAGATCAGTGACCTCACAGCGGGAACGGATCTGTACGTAGGTGTGCAGATCGCGGGACCCGGACTGACCTTCGACATCAGCTGTTTCGGGCTCGATGTCAATGAACAGCTCTCCGACGACCGCTACTTCATCTTCTTCAACCAGCCCAAGTCGCCCGAGGAGTCCATTCAGCAACTCGGCGCGCAGGCAGGCGACACCGAGTCGTTCCGCGTCACGCTGGACCGCATTCCGGCGAGCATCCACAAGCTGTCGTTCACCGCGACCCTTGACGGCGCGGGGCAGATGTCGCAGGTGGGGCCCGGCTACATCCGGATTGTCGCCGGCGGCGAAGAGGTCGTCAGGTACGCCTTCACCGGATCGGAGTTCACCACCGAGCGTGCGGTGATGCTGGGCGACTTCTACCTCAAGGACGTGTGGCGCTTCGCCGCAGTGGGCCAGGGCTTCGACGGCGGACTGGACGCGCTGCTGAAGAACTTCGGCGGGGAGGTGGCCGAGGAAGAGCCGGCCGCCCAGCCGCAGGCCGTGGCCGCGCCGTCCTTCGCCGCACCGCCCCAGGCGGCGCAGCCGGCGCCGTCCTTCGGGGCGCCCACAGCCTCAGCCCCCACTCAGGCCCCCACTCAGGCCCCCACTCAGGCCCCCGCGCCTCCGCCGGGCGGCCCCGCTCAGCTCGGCGGGCCCATTCCGGGGCAGTACGCCGCCCCCCAGATGCACGGGGCCCCGGCGGTCGCGGCGCCCGCGCCCATGCCGCAGCAGGGTGGCGCCGTACCGTCGGCCCCCGCGTCGCCGTACGGGCAGCCGCCCCAGCCGCAGTTCGGCCAGGCCCAGCCTCCGGGCGCGCCGGGTGGGTACGGACAGCCCGCCCCGTACGGACAGCCCGCCCCGTACGGACAGCCGCAAGGGGGCGTGCCGCAGGTCGGCGTGGCTCAGGGCGTGCCGCAAGGTTCCCCACCGGGCGGCGCCGGACTCACGGCCGCCCTCCAGCCGTACCGCGAGACGGCCGCCGGGCAGCGCTGGACCCCGCAGAACCAGCAGCTCATGCGCGTCGAACTCGGCTTGGGAGGCACCCCGGTCCTCGCCCGTCAGGGCAGCATGGTGATGTACCAGGGCAAGGTCGACTTCAGCTACAAGGGCGCGGGCTTCGCCGGCCGCCTGGTGGGCGATGCGACCGGCCAGGAAATGCAGCTCATGCGCTGCTCGGGACGCGGTCAGGTCTTCCTCGCGGAGAACGGCGCGAATCTGCACCCCATAGAGCTGCAAGGCGACGGCATCTGCGTCTCCGCCGAGAACGTTCTCGCGTTCGACGAGTCGCTCCAGTACGAGATCCGCCGCATCGAGGGCCATGGAATCCCCGGTGGCGCCCTGTTCACCATGCAGTTCCAGGGCACTGGAACGGTCGTGGTGAAGACGAACGGCATCCCGGTGGTCCTGCCGGTCACGCCGACGACCTTCGCCGACGCCAACGCCGTGGTCGCCTGGTCCTCGGCGTCCCAAGTGATCCTCTCCAGCCAGGTGCGTCTGCGCCGTAACGCCTACCCGGGCCACAGCGGAGAGACCGTCAACCTGCAGTTCCGGGGCGCTCCCGGCAACTTCATCGTCGTCCAGCCCTACGAGGTCTGAGGGAGCCCGTCATGAATCAGCAACTCGCGGGCTTCGCCCCGACCCCGACCGCCGCCCGCATGGAGAACCACGGGCGCGCGATGCTCAAGGTCGCCATGGCCACCGGCCACGAGCTGTACGCGCGCACCGGCTCGGTGGTGGCATACGAAGGCTTCGTCCAGTACGAACCGAATCCGCCGGCGGCTCGCCAGGTCGCCGCCCAGTGGGTCACCGGCGAAGGCGCACCGATAATGAAGTGTTCCGGTGACGGCCTGCTGTATCTCGCCGACTACGGCGCTGACGTCGTCGTCATCAACCTCAACAACGACTCGCTCTCCGTCAACGGCAGCAACCTGCTCGCCTTCGACGCGCAGCTTCAGTGGGGTGTGGAGAAGATCAAGGGCCTGGCGAAGTTCGCCGGGCAAGGGCTGTGGAACGTCGAGATCGCCGGCACCGGCTGGGTCGCCCTGACCTCGCGGGGCACCCCGATCGTGGTTGAGAGCGGTCGCGGCGAGGACGAGACGTACGTCGACCCGGACGCCCTGGTGGCCTGGTCCCCGAACCTCAAGGTAAAGGGCAAGCGCAGCTTCAAGGCGTCGGCCCTGGTCGGCCGGGGCAGCGGAGAGGCGTACCAGATGGCCTTCTCCGGCGAGGGAATCGTCGTCGTACAGCCGAGCGAGGACAGCACCGACCGCCTGCGGATCCGGGGCTGAGGGGGAGCGAGAACACATTATGCAGAGCCCGCTTTTCAGTCACACCGAACAGCAGTCCCAGGACCGGTACACCGTGCAGAACCCGCAGCTCCTGCGGGTCGCGCTGACCGGCGGCGACGATGTCCTCGCCCGCAAGGGCGCCATGGTCGCGTACCAGGGTCTGATGGAATTCGACGGCGAGCACCAGTCGCACGGTCGGCGGCGCGCCCGCGCCAACACCGGTGAGGGACTCGACCTGATGCGCTGCTCGGGACAGGGGACGGTCTACCTCGCCAACCTCGCGCAGTACGTTCACCTCGTCGACGTCGACCGCGAGGGCATGACCGTGGACAGCGCCTATGTCCTCGCGCTCGACTCCTCGCTGCACACCGAAGTCATCGCGGTGGACAGCCAGTACGGCATCTCCGGGACCGGCAAGTACCAGCTCAATATCTCCGGGCAGGGCAAAGTGGCCCTGATGACGTCTGGCCAGCCTCTGATGCTTCAGGTCACGCCGGAGAAGTACGTCAACGCCGACGCCGACGCGATCGTCGCCTGGTCCAGCTCCCTGCGCGTACAGATGCAGGCCCAGACACACTCGTCGAACATCCGCCGCCGTCGCGGCAACACCGGTGAGGGCTGGGAACTCAATTTCCTCGGGCAGGGCTTCGCACTGGTGCAGCCCAGCGAGGTGATGCCGCCGCAGGACGCGCAGATCGGGCAGGGCGCCGCCGCCCAGTTCGGGGTGGGCCAGCAAGGTGCCCATGCCCAGAACCAGAACAACGCCTGGAACTGACCGCTGCGCAAAGACGGGCGGGGGGCAGGCTCACATGAGCCTGCCCCCGCCCGTTTCAGCAGGTCCAGCCGGTCCCTACGACTACAGCGCCGCGCGCGTACGCTCCAGCAGCCGCACGACCGAGGCGTCGGCGACGCCGGCCACCTCGTCGTACGCGAACCAGCGCAGGTCCAGCGACTCGTCGCTGATCGCCGCCCGCGCACCGGCCGGGGCCAGCGCCGCGTACTGCACGTCCAGGTGCCAGTGGCAGGGCGCGGGGATCGCGTGCCGGTCGAGCCGCACCGGCCCGACCGGCAGCAGCGTGAGCCCGGGGACGCCGGACTCCTCGGTGGCCTCGCGCAGCGCCGCCGCCGCCAGCGTCGCGTCGCCCGGCTCGCAGTGACCGCCCATCTGCAGCCACATGTTGAGCTTTCGGTGCAGCGTCAGCAGGACACGCTCCCGCTCCGGATCGATCACCAGGGCGCTCGCCGTCAGGTGCCCGGCCGCGCAGGCCTTCCACATCCCGTCCGGGTACGCCGCCAAGTGGTCCAGGTAGGTCTGACGCAGGTCTTCCTGGTCCTCGTAGCTCTTCAGCACGAGGACCGCGTCGTCGTGCAGGCTCACTTGTCGGCGTCACCCTCGTCGTCGGGTGTCTCGGGGCTCTCGGGGCTCTTGGGGCCGCCCTGCTCCTCGTCCTTCGTCAGGTTCGGCTTCTGAGCACCGCCGCCCGCCGCCTCGCCGAGCATCTTGTCGATCTCGGAGAAGTCCAGGTGCTCGCGGTGCACGAACCCGTCCGGGTCGTCCAGGTCCTCGGCCGTCGGCAGCATGTCAGGGTGCTCCCACAGGGCGTCGCGCCCGTCCAGGCCACGCGCGTCGGTGAGGGAGGCCCACAGTCGCGCGGCGTCCCGCAGCCGGCGCGGGCGCAGCTCAAGACCGATGAGCGTCGCGAACGTCTGCTCGGCCGGGCCTCCGGACGCCCGGCGCCTGCGCAGCGTCTCACGCAGCGCGTCGGCCGACGTGAGCCTGGGCTTGGCCGCCTCGTGCACGACGGCGTCCACCCAGCCCTCGACCAGCGCCAGCGCGGTCTCCAGCCGGGCCAGCGCCGCCTTCTGCGCCGGGGTGTCCTCCGGCTGGAACATGCCCTGCTGGAGCGCTTCCTGCAGCTGCTCCGGGTGCGACGGGTCGAGCTGTCCGACGACGTCCTCCAGCTTCGAGGTGTCGACCTCGATCCCGCGGGCGTACCCCTCGACCGCGCCGAACAGGTGCGAGCGCAGCCACGGCACATGTGCGAACAGACGCTGGTGGGCGGCCTCGCGCAGCGCCAGATACAGCCGCACCTCGTCCTTGTCGACGCCCAGGTCCTTGCCGAAAGCCTCGATGTTCAGCGGCAGCAGGGCTGCCTTGCCGGCGGGGCCCAGCGGCAGGCCGATGTCGGTCGAACCGACCACCTCGCCCGCCAGCACGCCCACCGCCTGCCCGATCTGCTGACCGAACATCGCGCCGCCCATCGACCGCATCATCCCGAGCAGCGGGCCCGCCATGGCCTGCATCTCCTCGGGCAGTACGTCGCCCATGGCCGCGCCGACTCTCTCGGCGACCGGGTCGACCAGCTGCTTCCACGCGGGCAGGGTCGCCTCGACCCACTCCGCGCGGCTCCACGCCACCGACGTGGACGCCCCGGAGGGCAGCGAGGTCGCACCGTCCAGCCAGTGGTCGGCCAGGCGCACCGCCTCCTCGACCGCGGACCGCTCGCCGGGACTCACGCTGGAATCCTTCGTGCCGTCGGCGGTGCCCTGCGCCACCGTCTGACGCGCGATGTCCTTGGCCATGTCCCAGTTCACGGGCCCGCCCTCGTAGCTGAGCATCTGCCCGAGCTGCTGGAAGGCCGCACCAAGATCGTTCGGGTTCAGTGAACCGAACATCGCGGCGAACGGATTGTCTCCGCCCGCGCCACCGGCACCGCCCGGCAGACCGCCGAACCCGCCGAACGGGTTCGCCGGATTCTGGCCGCTGTGGCCACCGCCCTCGCCGCCCTTCTTCTTGCCGTCGTCGCCGTCCTCCGGCTCCTCCGGCGGAGGGCCGAATCCGAATGGGGTGTCACTCACGGGTTTCCTCGGCTCGTTGGGCCGCCGGCTCAGGCCGACGGCAGCTGCCCGACATCACCACCCAGCGTAGACACCGCGACCCGCGAAGGGCTCGGTGCTCCGCCGACTCACCGCCTGCGGCAGGATGGACGCCACCTGGTACGCACGCGCCACGGCGTGTACGTACTGAAGACAACCGCTGGAGACGCCCGGTGAGTTCCCCAGATCCGCAGGTTCGCGCAGCGCGCGATGCCGAAGTTCGCCAGAGGCGAAACCATCCAACCTCGAACCTCCGTGGTCCCGTAGTCGCGATCACGGGCGCCGCCTCGGGCATCGGAGCGCTGCTCACCCAGCGTCTCGCAGCGTCCGAGGAGATCAAGAAGGTCGTCGCCATCGATGAGCGCCGGGGCGAGGTGAGCGAGGCGCAGTGGCACATTCTCGACGTCCGTGACCCGGCGATCGCGGAAAAACTGCGCGGCGCCGACGTCGTGGTGCACCTCGCACTCGACCTCGACCTGGAGTCGGACCCCGCTGCCCGTACGGCGTACAACGTGCGGGGCACCCAGACGGTACTGACCGCGGCCGCGGCCGCTGGTGTCCACCGGGTCGTCCTGTGCACCTCGGCGACGGTCTACGGAGCGCTGCCCGACAACGACATCCCCCTGTCCGAGGACGCGGAGCTGCGCGCCACCGCGGAGGCCGCGGGCGTGGGCGACCTGCTGGAGATCGAGCGCCTTGGGCGACGGGCCCCCCGCGCGCACCCAGGATTGAACGTGACCGTGGTCAGGCCGGCCGTGCTGGTCGGCGGTACGGACACCGCGCTCACCCGGTACTTCGAGTCGCCGCGCCTCCTGGTCGTCACCGGCTCCCGCCCCACCTGGCAGTTCTGCCACGTCGAGGACCTGGTCAGCGCACTGGAGTACGCCGCTCTGGAGAAGGTCGAAGGTGAGCTCGCGGTCGGTTGCGACGGCTGGCTGGAGCAGGAGGAGGTCGAAGAGCTCAGCGGCATCCGCCGCATGGAGTTGCCGTCCGCCGTCGCCCTGGGCGCCGCGGCCCGACTGCACCGCATCGGCCTCACGCCGTCGCCGGCGGGAGACCTCGCGTACACGATGCACCCCTGGGTGGTGAGCGTCAGCAGGCTCCACGACGCGGGCTGGCGGCCTCGCTGGACCAACGAGGAGGTCCTCGGAGAGCTGCTGGAGGAGGTCGCCGGCCGGCACACCGTCGCGGGTCGCCGTCTCGGCCGCAAGGACGCCACGGCGGCGGGCGCCGCGGGAGCCACGGTGGCGTTGCTGGGCACGGCCGCCCTGGTGCGTCGCGTACGCAAGGCGCGCGGCCGCATGTAGGACCCTCCATACCGGTGGCCCGTACTGCCGGTCGAATGGGCAATTCCGCGATGTCGGTGCGGTACGGCACCATGGGCGGCATGGCAGGCACGTACTCTCACCCGGGCGAGCAGGCGGCACAGGACCCCATCCGGCTGCTGGCGATCCGCGACACCCCGCTCTCCGTCGACGAGATCTTCAGAGCCGTGGGGGACGACGCCGCGGGCGGCACAGCGCTGTTCGTCGGCACGGTGCGCAACCACGACGGCGGCACCGATGTCGACAGGCTCGGCTACTCCTGCCACCCGTCAGCCCAGGACGAACTACGCCGAGTGGCCGAAAAGGTCGCTGCCGACTTCCCCGTGCGCGCGCTGGCGGCCGTCCATCGTGTGGGTGACCTGGAAGTCGGTGACCTCGCCGTCGTCGTGGCGGTCTCCTGCCCCCACCGGGGCGAGGCTTTCGAGGCCTGCCGCCGCCTGATCGACGACCTGAAGCACGAAGTGCCGATCTGGAAGCACCAGACCTTCTCCGACGGCGTCGAGGAATGGGTCGGCGCGTAGGGGCCGCGCAGGGGCTGTGCGCCGCCCGCTGATTTGCGTAACCACCCCCCTGCCACGAGCGTTGGACTGACTGGTGGCTAATCTGCTGATCGGCCGGTTGCGGTTCGGTCCTGGGGTCGGGAGATCGAAATGGCGGCACTCGCGTGGTTGCTCATACCCCTCTTCGCTGCACTGGGTGCCGCGATATGGGGAAGCTGGGCCACCCGTAACCGAACAAGCGGCGACGTCTCGGAACTCGCCGGCTACGCACGCTTCCGTGAAGCGATGGAGAAGTCCGACACCGGCACCGACTCCGCTTGATCGCGTGGAGCGGCCCCGACCGGACGCCCGCGCCCGCCGTGGCCCCGTACGGACTGGCCCCAGGGGTGCACGGGCAGGCCAGTCCCGTACTGTCGTTCCATGCCACGCCGCACAGCGACGATGCTCGCCTCCACCCTCATCCTGATCGCGCTGCTGTGCGCGGGCGTATTCATCAAAGTCCCGTACGCGGAGATGTCTCCCGGCCCGACGGTGAACACCCTGGGTGAGGCCGACGGAGAAGCCGTACTGCAGATCTCCAGTCGCAAGACGTACCCCACCGCCGGCCATCTCAATATGACGACGGTCAGAGTCACCGGTGCGGACTACAGGATGAACCTCGTCGAGGCGGTCTACGGCTGGCTCGCGCACGACAGTGTGGTCGTGCCGCACGACACGCTCTACCCGGACGGCAAGACCGAGGAACAGTCCACGCAGGAGAACGCCGAGGAGTTCAGCCAGTCCCAGGAGAGTGCCAAAACCGCCGCGCTGCGGGAGCTGGGCATTCGCGTGAAGACCCGCGTCGTGGTCTCGACCGTTCTGAAGAAGAGCCCTTCCGAGGGCAAGCTGCACGCGGGTGACGTCATCAAGGCCGTGGACGGTACGCCGGTCAAGGACCCCAAGGACGTCGCGAAGCTCGTCACCCGGCACAAGCCCACGGAGAAGGTCGTCTTCACGATCGTCCCGGCCAAGGACGCGGCCGCGGCGGAGAAGGCGGGCAAGGAGCCCGTGGGCAGCGAGGACATCGCGATCACCACGCAGAAGGCCCCGGAGGGCGACCGTGCCATCGTCGGCATCCAGGCCGGCCCGGACAACACGTTCCCCTTCGGCATCGACATCAAGCTGGCGGACGTCGGCGGACCCAGCGCGGGCCTGATGTTCTCTCTCGGCCTCGTCGACAAGCTCACCCCCGGCGACCTGACCGGCGGAAAGTTCGTGGCCGGCACCGGCACGATCGACGAGGACGGCAAGGTCGGGCCGATCGGCGGCATCGAGATGAAGACCGTCGGCGCCCGCAACGCGGGCGCCGAGTACTTCCTGACCCCCAGCGCCAACTGCGCGTCCGCCGCCTCGGACGTCCCGGACGGCCTCACCCTGGTGAAGGTCGAGACCATCGACGACGCGAAGAAGTCGCTGGAGAAGATCAGCAAGGGAGACACGGCCGCCGTGCCGCAGTGCACGACGGGCTGACGACGGCCGCGCCCCGGGGAGGGGCTGCGACGCCGTTCCCCTCCTCCTGCCGGTCGGACTTACGGCCTCCCCCACGATAGGGAGTGGATCAGCGAGCGGCGGGAGCCCGCTCCGTATCGTGGGGGAGGCCGTTACGCCTCGAAGGTCGCGGACAGGGCCTCGGCGAGGCCGGGAACCAGCGACCCACCGGTGAGCACCTCGGTGGGTGAGTCCTTCTCCCGGAGCCGCAGCGCGGACTCCCGTACCCCGTCGCGCAGTACAGCCACCGTCATGCGGACCTCCTGACGGTCGGGGTGCGCTGCCACCCAATTCGCCAGCTCGGACTCGTCGAGCCCGTCGGGTACGGACGCCTCGGCTGACGGCGGCAGCATCAGGCGTTCCACGGTCAACGCGCAGCCGACCACCGCGTCGGGCCAGGCGATCGTGGCCAGGAACTCGTCGAGCGCGGTCCCCGAGGGGATCTCGTCCTGCTCGACCGGGGTGAGAGCTGCCGTCGATTCGCCGTCGGCGAGACCGAGCTGGGCCGCCAGGCCGGGCTCCTGGACACGCAGCTGAGCGGTGTCGACCAAGGCGAACAGTCTGGCCGGCTGGTCCCAGCCGAGCACGGAGGTGTAGTCGTCGATTTCGAGCACGGCTCGGGTGAGCGGGCTCGCGGCCATGGGGGGCCCGGAGGGGGAAACGTTGGACATGGTCGACATCCTGCCTCCTTGGGACCCGAAAGCGGGAACTGAGTAAAGCTTCAGTAAGTTGCACAAGTGGGCTCTACGATCGCGGAGCCTGCTTCTACGACAGCGAACTTTCGAGGTGCGCACCTTGGCTTTCCAGATGCCGGACCGCGGCGGAGGCCCCACCGGGCCACGGATCAGAGTCGGCCGGCCGTCCAGGCGTGCCCGGACCCTGCTCATGACATTGGGCGTCCTGGCCGTCCTGGCCATGGCGTTCGTCATGTTCGCCGGGTTCTGGACAGACTGGCTCTGGTACCGCTCGGTCAAATACTCCTCAGTTTTCACCACCACCCTGTGGACCAAGATCGGGCTCTTCGCCGTCTTCGGGTTGCTGATGGCCTCGGCCGTCGGCGTCAATATCTGGCTCGCGCACCGGCTCAGGCCGCCGCTGAGCGCGATGTCCCTGGAGCAGCAGAACCTCGACCGCTACCGGATGGGCATCGCCCCGTACAAGAAGTGGGTGCTCCTCGCGGTCACCGCTCTGGTCGGGCTGATCGCCGGAGCGTCGGCTTCCGGGCAGTGGCGCACCTGGCTCATGTGGGTCAACGGTGTGTCCTTCGGGGAGAAGGACCCGCAGTTCCAGATGGACGTGGCGTTCTACGCGTTCGACCTGCCCTGGTACCGCTTCCTGCTCGGCTTCGGCTTCGCGGCCGCCGTGCTGTCCCTGATCGCCGCCGCTCTCGTGCACTACCTGTACGGCGGCCTGAGGATCACCAGTCCGGGCACCAGGGCCACCGGGGCGGCGACCGGCCACCTGTCGGTGCTGCTCGGTGTCTTCGTGGCGCTCAAGGCGGTCGCGTACTGGCTCGACCGGTACGGGCTCGCGGTGAAGTCCAGCGACTTCAAGGCGACGGGAAACTGGGCCGGTCTGCGGTACGTCGACGCGAACGCCTACCTGCCGGCGAAGACGATCCTCTTCTGCATCGCCGTCATCTGCGCGCTGCTGTTCTTCGCGACACTGTGGCGCCGCACCTGGCAGCTGCCGGTGATCGGCTTCGGCCTGATGGTGCTCTCGGCGATCCTCATCGGCGGGCTCTACCCGGCGATCGTGCAGAAGTTCCAGGTCCAGCCGAACGAGCAGGCCAAGGAAGCGCCGTACATCAAGAAGAACATCGATGCGACGCGCAAGGCCTACGACATCGATGACGCGAAGGTGGACGACTACCGCGGTGTCGGCGACGTCAAGGACGACTCGCAGCTGCGCAAGGCCGCGGACGCTGCGGCCAGTTACCGGGTGATCGACCCGAACGTCGTACCGCCGACGTTCCAGCAGCTCCAGCAGGAGCGGAAGTACTACCAGTTCCCCGAGACGCTGGATGTGGACCGGTACAAGGGCCAGGACACGGTCGTCGGGCTCCGCGAGCTCGACCTCAGGGGCATCCCCAAGCGCAACTGGATCAACGACCACTTCACATACACCCACGGATACGGCGCCGTCGCAGCCAAGGGCACCGCGGTCAGGCCGGACACCGAGGGCGCCCCGGACTTCACCCAGTCCGGCCTGCCGACCAAGGGCACCCTCGGTGAGTACGAGCAGCGGATCTACTACGGCGAGAAGACGGAGCAGTACTCGATCGTCGGCGGTCCGCAGAAGGAGCTCGACTACGAGAAGAACGGCGAGCCCACCAAGACCACCAGCTACCAGGGCAAGAGCGGGGTCAATCTGTCGAGCCCGCTGAACCGTGCCGCGTATGCCGCGGCGTTCAGCGAGCCGCAGATCCTCTACTCGGGAGCCATCGGCGAGGGCTCGCGGATCCTCTACAACCGCACGCCCAAGGAGCGCGTCGAGGCGGTCGCGCCCTGGCTGTCCCTCGACGGCGACGCTTACCCGGCGGTCGTCGACGGCCGCATCCAGTGGATCGTCGACGCGTACACCACCACCAACGGCTATCCCTACGCCTCGCGTACGACGCTCGGCGACACGACGGCCGACTCGCTTTCGCGGAGCGACGACCAGCGTGCGGTGGTGGCCCAGCAGAACCAGGTCAACTACATCCGCAACTCGGTGAAGGCCACCGTCGACGCGTACGACGGCACGGTCAACCTGTACCAGTGGGACACCGAGGACCCGGTCCTCAAGACCTGGATGAAGGCGTTCCCTGACACGGTGAAGCCCAAGGGCGACATCACCCCGGCCCTGATGGACCACCTGCGCTACCCGCAGGACCTGTTCAAGGTGCAGCGCGAGCTGCTGACCCGCTACCACGTCGAGAACCCGTCGCAGTTCTACAGCGGCAGTGACGCGTGGCAGGTGCCGGACGACCCGACGACCGGCGAGCAGAGCTCGGTGCCGCCGTACTACCTGAGCCTGAAAATGCCGCAGGAGCAGAGCCGGAAGTTCTCGCTCACGACGACCTTCACGCCCAACGGCCGTCCCAACCTGGGGGCGTTCATGGCGGTGGACGCCGACGCGTCGAGCAAGGACTACGGCACGATAAGGCTCCTGAGAGTCACCGGGGACGTACCGGGACCTCAGCAGGTGCAGAACCGGCTCAACAGCAACAGCGAGGTCGCCGAGTTCGTCAGGAACCTCAAGGGCGCCAACTCCGACATCGAGTACGGCAACCTGCTGACAATCCCGCTGAACGACGGCTTCCTCTACGTCGAGCCGGTGTACGCCCAGGGCAACAACGCCTACCCGCTCTTGAAGAAGGTGGCCGTCTCGTACGGCAAGGAGACCGTCTTCAAGGATTCGCTGGGCGAGGCGTTGAACGCTGTCTTCGGCGAGGAGGGCGAGACCCCGCCACCGCGTGAGGACGAGGGTGACACCACCACCCCGCCGCCCCCAGCGGGCGACGGGTCGCTGCAGGAGGCGATCGAGGACGCCCAGAAGGCGTACGAGGACGGCGAGGAGGCGCTGAAGAAGCCGGACTGGACTGCCTACGACAAGGCACAGCAGAGGCTCCAGGACGCGCTTCAGCGGGCTGCCGACGCGGAGGAGAAGGCCGGCACGCAGCCGAAGCCCGGCAGCGACGCGAAGCCCGGCAGCGACGCGAAGCCCGAGGGCGAGGGCGAGAAGGGCGACCAGAAGGGCGGCTGAGCTGGGACGTCCCCGCGCCGTGGTACTGTTTGAACACAACGGCGCGGGGTGGAGCAGCTCGGTAGCTCGCTGGGCTCATAACCCAGAGGTCGCAGGTTCAAATCCTGTCCCCGCTACTGAAGAAGAAGACGAGGGCCCGGATCTCGAAAGAGATCCGGGCCCTCGTCGTATGTCCAGGCGTCCGCGCGGGCGTCCGAAGTGTCGTCCTGGCGGGTGGAGTTGGCGCTGAAGCGTTTGATGTGTCTCTCTGTGGGCATGTCGACAAAACGCTGAAGTGACCTCACGGGCTGCGGTATACCAGGTGTACGCGGGTTGCGGGTGGTGCGACGATGGTTTTTATGGGGGACAGGACAACTCTGTTGGAGACAGGGCGGTTTGTGCAGCGACATCAGGCCGACGATGTTGAAGCCGTGGACACCGCCGAGTCCGAGGCGCGGCATCGGAGCGCTGCGGAGAGCGGCGACACCGAGGCCATGAGCGTGCTCGGATCCCTGCTGCTGCGCCGTGGTGATCTCGACGGTGCGGAGCCGTATCTGCGTGCCGCGACCGCGGACGGCGACCGGGCCGCCGCGAACAACCTGGGTGTACTGCTCCACCAGCGCGGGTACGCCGACGAGGCGGCCGGCTGGTGGCGCATCGCGGCCGTGGCCGGGTCCGCGGCCGCCGGGCACGCGTTGGGCCGTCACTACCGCGAGCGGGGCGACGAGCCGGCGGCCGAGTACTGGCTGCGCCAGTCCGCCGAGCAGGGGCACGCACTGGGGGCCTACGCCCTCGCCGACCTGCTGGAACACCGCGGTGACGTGGGCGCCGAGCGCTGGCTGCGCGCGGCCGCGGAGCAGGGCCACAGGGAAGCGGCGTACCGCCTGGCCCGCGCGCTGGACCGCCGCGCCGCCGCGCGGAGGCGGGTCGGTGCGGACGACTCAGAGGCCGTCCCGCGCGGCACGGACGCGCGCGGCGGGGCTGGCGCGGGACGCCGCGCGGGTGTGGGCGGGCCGAACGCGGTCCGCAACGCGGGGAGTCTCACCGGAGCCGGCAGGGGTACGCGTCACCCCCTGACCGCGTTCGCTCTCGGCACCGACGCGTCGGGTGGCAGGGCGGGCACCGGTCGCGGCACCGACACCGACACCGGCATGGGTATCGACCGGCTCGACTTCGGCACGGGCCCCCGCCACTGCGGCCCCGGCGCCCGTGCTGGGACCGATACGGGCATGGGTACATCCCTCGGCACGGGCGTCGGCACAGGTTCCAGGCTGGGAGGCGCCAAGGCGGCCCCCACCGGCACCCACCGGGTCGGCCCCGTCGGCCCTGCCACCGGCACCCGGCACGCCGGGACCGGCGCCGGGGAGCCGGATCCCGCCGTCGAGGCGGAACAGTGGTACCGGCAGGCCGCCGCGCGCGGCCACCGGCGCGCCGCCCTGCACCTCGGGGCCATCCTGGAGGAGCGCGGCGAACTCAAGGAGGCCGGGCGCTGGTACCTGACCTCCGCCAAGGACGGCGAGGCGCGCGCCGCCTGTGCTCTGGGCTTCCTGCTGCGCGACGCCGGTGACGAGGAGAGCGCCGCCGTGTGGTGGCTGCGGGCCGCCCAGGACGGCGACGGCAACGCCGGCAACGCGCTGGGCGCCCTGCACGCGGCGCGCGGCGAGCAGCAGACAGCCGAGCGCTGGTACCGGGCCGCCCTGGACGCCGGTGATGTCAACGGGGCGTACAACCTCGGGCTGCTCTGCGCCGCGCAGGGGCGCACCGCACAGGCCGACCAGTGGTACCGCCGCGCCGCCTACGCGGGCCACCGCGAGGCCGCCAACGCGCTCGCCGTCCTGCTGCTCCAAGGCGGTGACGCGGCCGGCGCGGAGCCCTGGTTCTCCAAGGCAGCCGAGGCGGGCAGCGTCGACGCCGCGTTCAACCTCGGCATCCTGTACGCCGGCCGCGACGACGACCGCACGGCCTTCGTCTGGTACGAGCGCGCGGCCGCCGCCGGGCACACCGAGGCTGCGCTCCAGGTCGGCATCGCCCTGCTGCGCTACGGCGAGGAACAGGACGCCGAGCCCCACCTGCGCTGCGCTGCGGCCAGTGGCAACGCCGAGGCCGCCTTCCGGCTCGCCACGCTGCTCGACCGCCGGGAGCCGATGGCCGGGCAGCCCGCGCTGGGGGAGACGCTGTCCGAGAAGACCGAGTGCGAGGAGTGGTACGAGCGCGCCGCCGAGCAGGGTCACCGCCGTGCCCAGGTGCGCGTCGGCATGCTCGCGGCCGGCCGCGGCGACCTGGACGGCGCGGCGCGCTGGTACCGGGAAGCAGCCGAGGCGGGCAGCCGCAACGGCGCGTTCAACCTCGGGCTGCTCCTGGCTCGTGAGGGCAGCGAGCCGGAGGCCGCCCTGTGGTGGTCGCGCGCCGCGCACGCGGGCCACGGCCGGGCCGCGCTGCGCCTCGCGCTGCTCGCCGCCCGCCACGGGGAGCTGGACGAGGGCGAGCGCTGGTGCGTCCGGGCGGTGGAGCTGGGCCCCGCCGAGGTCGCGGAGCGGGCGGCGCGGCTGCGTGAGGCCCTGCACCAGGAGCTCACGGCGTAGCCGGGGGCAGCGCCGTGACGGTCGTGGGGGCGGCCGTGCGGGCGGCCTCGGGGCAGCCGGGGGAACTGATTTGCGCTGGTCGGGTGGGTCCACGTACAGTCAGGTTTACCGACGCGGGGTGGAGCAGCTCGGTAGCTCGCTGGGCTCATAACCCAGAGGTCGCAGGTTCAAATCCTGTCCCCGCTACTGAAGAGGTAGCCGAAGGCCCGGAACTCGAAAGAGTTCCGGGCCTTCGTCGTGTTCATGTGAGTCCACTGCACGTGAGTCCACTTCACATGAGTCCACCCGGGTGCGGAAAAGCCCGGCACCGCGGTGCCGGGCCCTTGCGTGCGAGGTGTCAGGCCGAGGCGCAGTTGGGGCACGTGCCCCGGTAGGTGACCTCGACGTCCGAGACGGTGAAGCCGAAGCGCTCGGAGTCAGGCAGGTCCGTGAGTGGATTGCCCAGCGGGTGCACGTCACGGATGGCGCCGCACTGCGCGCACACCAGGTGGTGGTGCGGGCGGTGCGCGTTCGGGTCGTACCGCTTGGCGCGGCGGTCCGTGGAGACCTCCAGGACCTCGCCGAGGGACACCATCTCGCCCAGCGTGTTGTATACGGTCGCGCGCGAGATCTCGGGCAGCCTCGCCACGGCCCTGGCGTGCACCTCGTCGGCAGTCAGGTGGATGTGGTCCCCGTCAAGGACTTCGGCCACGACACGCCGCTGAGCGGTCATCCGCCAGCCGCGTCCGCGCAGTCGTTCCAACAGGTCACTCATGCGGGCCAGCCTAACAGTGAGGGGACCCAGGTCCCGAACGGGTGTGACTTTGGATGCCTGCTTGACTTAGACAAGGTCCATTGTAGGATCGGGAACGGCAAACGCCAAGCGACAGGACTCGCAGGTATGACGCAGGAGGCGCACGTGACGCAGGGACCGCTCACCACGGAGGCCGGGGCACCGGTGGCCGACAACCAGAACAGCGAGACTGCGGGCGTCGGCGGTCCGGTACTGGTCCAGGACCAGGCGCTGCTGGAGAAGCTCGCCCACTTCAACCGCGAGCGCATCCCGGAGCGCATCGTGCACGCGCGTGGCGCCGGGGCTTACGGCACCTTCACCCTGACCCGCGACGTGTCGCAGTGGACGCGTGCCAAGTTCCTCTCCGAGGTCGGCAAGGAGACGGAAACCTTCCTCCGCTTCTCGACGGTCGCGGGCAACCTCGGCTCGGCCGACGCCGTGCGCGACCCGCGCGGCTTCGCGCTGAAGTTCTACACGGAGGAGGGGAACTACGACCTGGTCGGAAACAACACCCCCGTCTTCTTCATCAAGGACGCCATCAAGTTTCCCGACTTCATCCACACGCAGAAGCGCGACCCGTACACGGGCTCGCAGGAAGCCGACAACGTGTGGGACTTCTGGGGACTGAGCCCCGAGTCGACGCACCAGGTGACCTGGCTGTTCGGTGACCGCGGTATCCCGGCGACGCTGCGCCACATGAACGGCTACGGCTCGCACACGTTCCAGTGGAACAACGAGGCCGGCGAGGTCTTCTGGGTCAAGTACCACTTCAAGACCGACCAGGGCATCAAGAACCTCACCACCGACGAGGCCAACCAGCTCTCGGGCATGGACCCGGACAGTCATCAGCGCGATCTGAGGGAGTCGATCGAGCGCGGTGACTTCCCGTCCTGGACGGTGCAGGTGCAGATCATGCCGGCGGCCGAGGCGGCGACGTACCGCTTCAACCCGTTCGACCTGACCAAGGTCTGGCCGCACGAGGACTACCCGCCGATCGACATCGGCAAGCTGGAGCTCAACCGCAACCCGGAGAACATCTTCGCGGAGGTCGAGCAGTCGATCTTCTCGCCCGCGCACTTCGTGCCGGGTGTCGGACCGTCGCCCGACAAGATGCTCCAGGGCCGTCTCTTCGCTTACGGCGACGCCCACCGCTACCGCGTCGGCATCAACGCCGACCACCTGCCGGTGAACCGCCCGCACGCGACCGAGGCGCGGACGAACTCGCGTGACGGCGCCCTGTACGACGGTCGGCACCGGGGCACCAAGAACTACGAGCCCAACAGCTTCGGCGGCCCGTTCCAGACGGACAAGCCGCTGTGGCAGTCCACCCCGGTCACGGGCGCCACGGGCAACCACGAGGCGCCGCTGCACGCCGAGGACAACGACTTCGTGCAGGCGGGCAACCTCTACCGCCTGATGTCCGAGGACGAGAAGGGCCGCCTCGTCGACAACCTGGCCCAGTTCATCTCCAAGGTCTCGCGCGACGACATCGCGGAGCGTGCCGTCAACAACTTCCGTCAGGCCGACGGAGACTTCGGCAAGCGGCTGGACGCCGCCGTCCAGGCCCTGCGCGCCTAGTTCGGACCGCTTGTCGCAGGCAGAGGGCCGGATTCCCCGAGGGGAGTCCGGCCCTCTGGCGTGCTCATCCCACCAGGGCGGTGGGGTGCCTGCGGCTCGGTGCCCAGCAGCGGATGATGTCGCGTACGGAGACCACGCCCACGGGGCCGTTGCCGTCCAGAACGACGAGATGGCGGAAGCCTCCGTGTGCCATGGCCTCCGCCGCGTCCTCCAGCGTCCACGAGGGTGCGGCGAAGACGACATCGGTGGTGGTGTGGGTGCCGGCGGTCTCCAGGTCGGGGTCCTGGCCCGACCCGACCGAGATGAGGATGTCGCGTTCGGTCAGGATGCCGAGCCCGTCGGCGTCGGTGTCGAGGACGACCGCCGCCCCGACGCGGCGCTCCGCCATCAGCCGGGCGGCCTGGCGGAGGGTGTGGGTGGGGCCGATGGTGAGGACCACCGTACTCATGGCGTCACGGACCAGCATGGGCGGAGCCACCTCCTTCGTGAAGCGGTCCCATGAGAACCGATTCACAAGTTCACAAGTGGGGGGACTCTCAGGGTCGCACCCTCTGCGGGCGGCATCAAGAGGACGTGCGGCGCCGGTCGGCCGGGCGGTCAGGTCATCCGTGGAGGTAGCCCAGCATCTCCTCGTGCAGCAGGCCGTTGGAGGCCGCCGCGTTGCCGCTGTGCGGGCCCGTCGTCCCGTCGAGGCCGGTGAAGACGCCGCCCGCCTCCTGGACGATGATCGTATTGGCGGCCATGTCCCACAGGGAGAGCTCCGGCTCCGCACAGATGTCCACCGATCCTTCGGCGACCATCATGTACGGCCAGAAGTCGCCGTATCCGCGCGTACGCCAGCAGTCGCGCGTCAGATCCATGAAGCCGTTGAGCCTGCCCTGCTCCTCCCAGCCGCCGAGCGAGGAGTACGCGAAGGAAGCGTTCGCGATCGTGTCGACCTTGGAGACGTGCAGGCGCGTCGCCGACGTGAGACTGCGCCCGGTGTACGCGCCGCCGCCCTTCGCCGCCCACCAGCGGCGGCCCAGCGCGGGCGCCGACACGACGCCCATCACGGGCTGGAAGCCGTTCTCGCCGGCCTCCATGAGCGAGATCAGCGTCGCCCAGACCGGCACCCCGCGCACGTAGTTCTTGGTGCCGTCGATCGGGTCGATCACCCATCGTCGCGGGCCCGTGCCCTGGAGCCCGTACTCCTCGCCCAGCACGGCGTCACGCGGCCTGCCGCGGTGCAGGTGGCTGCGGATCAGCTCCTCGGCGGCCTTGTCGGCCTCGGTCACCGGTGTCATGTCCGGTTTGGTCTCGACCTTGAGGTCCAGGGCCTTGAAGCGTTCCATCGTCGTGGCGTCGGCGGCGTCCGCGAGGCCATGGGCAAAGCGCAGATCATCGTGATAGTCGGGCATGACCGAACAGTATCGAGCACGTTCTCCGCAAACCACACCGTCTCGCCCTGCGGCCGTGGTCCCCTGCCCCTGCCGTCCTCTGCCCCTGTCGTCCCGCGCCCCTGCCGTCCTGCCTCTGTCGCCTGTGCCATTGACAGCGCCCCGCGGTGCGTCAACTCTGAGAGCCGAGCAGCCGTGCACCGGTACGGCCCGGGAAAACACCCGGGAGGCAACGCAGTGGCCACCGCGCGAGAAGCCTTGTTGGAAGCTGCCTCCACCGCGCTCGCGGGCCGGCCGTGGCCCGGAGTGCGGATGGTTGACGTGGCCGCCGCGGCCGCGGTGTCCCGGCAGACCCTCTACAACGAGTTCGGCAGCAAGGACGGCCTCGCCCGCGCCCTGGTGCGCCGGGCGGCCGACGGCTATCTCGCGGGCGTGGACCGGGCCCTGACCGACCCGGCAGCGGGTTTCGACGACCGGCTGGTGTCCGTCGCCGAGTGGACCGTGGCCGCCGCCCGCAGCAACGCGCTCGTGCGCGCGCTGCTCACCGGCTGCTGGGGAGAGGATCTGCCCGCACCGCACCCGGCCCGGTTCGCCCTCGACATCGCGGTGTCACCGGTGCCGGCCCAGCGGCGCGCCGACGCCGGTGCGCCGGCCCCCGGCGAGCTGGCCGCCACCGTGTGCAGGCGGGCGCAGGCTGGGGCGCGTACGAGCGAGGAGGCCGCGGACCTCGGGCACCGCTGCGAGCTGGCGGTGCGCCTCGCGCTGTCGTACGTCGTCGCGCCCACCGGGTCCGGGGAGGATTTCGTACGGCTGCTGCACAGCGTCATCGGAGGCCGCGGCAGCGATGGCCGTGGCAGCGCCGGCGGCAACGGCGGCACGCGCGGGCTCAGCTGGCCGAGCCCGAGAGCTGGAGACCGATGACCCCGACGATCACCAGGGAGATCGAGACCAGTTTCAGCGTCGAAACGACGTCGTCCAGGAAGATCATCCCGTAGATGGCGGTGCCGGCTGCCCCGATGCCCGTCCACACCGCGTAGGCCGGGCCGACGTCTAGCTTGCGCAGCGCCAGGGTCAGCAGGCCGAAGCTGCCCAGCGCGAAGGCGCAGAAAGCCACCGTGGGCCACAGCCTTGTGAAGCCGTGGGACAGCTTCAGGCACACCGCGAAACCCGTCTCCAGCAGTCCTGCCACCACCACAAGCAGCCACGCCATGGTCGGTTCCTCCCGCGTCGGTGACTGCTTCGTCGCACTTGGTGCGATTATGCCCTTACCGGCGGTGGGTACGGGTAAACGCGGCGCGGCTGGTCAGTCGCCCTCGCGTCGCTCCCGGGTCGCGAGCAGCCGCCGCAGCGAATCCAGCCTGGTGGGGTCCGCGTGACCGTCGGCCGCCCACTGGTCGAGCGCGCACTCCGCCTCGTCGTGGCTGCAGCCCCGTGGGCACTGCTCCGTCCCCGGCTCCAGGTCGGGGAAGGCGAGGATCACCCGCGAGGGATCGACGTGATGCAGGCCGAAGGAGCGCACACCGGGGGTGTCGATCACCCAGCCCGGGGCGTCGGTGAGCGGCAGGGCGAGCGCCGACGTGGTGGTGTGCCGGCCGCGGCCGGTGACGGCGTTGACATGCCCGGTCGTACGCCGCCGCTCCTCCGGTACGAGGGTGTTGACCAGCGTCGTCTTCCCGACGCCGGAGTGCCCGACGAACGCCGTGACGTGATTGTCGAGGTGTTCGCGCACCAGCTCGGTCGCCGCCCCGCTCTCCAGCTCCTCGCGGCTGGTCACGATGTACGGCACCCCGAGCGGCCGGTAGGTCTCCAGCAGCGGCTCCGCCGACGCCAGGTCCGACTTGGTCAGCACCAGGAGGGGTGCGAGCCCCGCGTCGTACGCCGCCACCAGGCACCGGTCGATCATGCGCGGCCGCGGCTCGGGGTCGGCCAGAGCCGTGACGATCGCCAGCTGGTCGGCGTTGGCGACGACGACCCGCTCGAACGGGTCGTCGTCGTCGGCGGTCCGGCGCAGCACCGAGCCGCGCGGTTCGACCCGGACGATGCGGGCCAGGGTGTCCTTGTCGCCGGTCAGGTCGCCGACGATGGCGACCTTGTCGCCGACCACGACGGACTTGCGGCCCAGCTCGCGGGCCTTCATCGCGGTGACCGAACGGTCCTCGACGAGGCAGGTGATGCGGCCCCGGTCGACGGTCAGCACGAAGCCCTCGACCGCGTCCTCGTGCTTGGGGCGGGTGTGCGTGCGAGGCCGGTTGCCCTTGCGGTTCGGGCGGATCCGGATGTCGTCCTCGTCGGGGTTCTTGCCGTAGCGGCGCATGTCGTCGGCCCGTCAGTTTCCGTCGAGCATTGCGGTCCACATCTGCGGGAAGTCGGGCAGCGTCTTGGCGGTGGTCGCCACGTTCTCGATCTGTACGTCCTTCACCGCGAGCCCGAGCACCGCGCCGGCAGTCGCCATCCGGTGGTCGTCGTACGTGTGGAAGATCCCGCCGTGCAGCCGGCGGGGGCGGATGCGCAGGCCGTCCTCGGTCTCGGTGACATCGCCGCCCAGCGCGTTGATCTCCCGGGTGAGTGCCGCGAGCCGGTCGGTCTCGTGCAGCCGCAGATGTGCCACGCCGCGCAGCACGGACTCGGAGTCGGCCAGGGCGGCGACGGCCGCGATGCCGGGGGTCAGCTCACCGACGTCGCCCAGGTCGGCGTCGATGCCACGGACGGTGCCGGTGCCGGTGAAGGTCAGGCCCCGCTCGGTGAGTTCGCAGGAACCGCCCATCTCGGTGAAGATCTCACGCAGCGCGTCGCCGGGCTGCGTGGTGTGCTCCGGCCAGTCGGGGATGGTGACGCGGCCGCCGGTGATCAGGGCGGCGGCGAGGAACGGCTGGGCGTTGGACAGGTCGGGCTCGACGGTCAGGTCGCGGCCGAGCATGGCGCCGGGGGTGACCCGCCAGACGTTCGGCTCGCCGCCGGACTCCGGGGTGTCCACCTGCGCGCCCACAGCGCGCAGCATGTCGACGGTCATCCGGATGTGCGGCATGGAGGGCAGCACGGTTCCGGTGTGGCGTACCTCCACGCCCTGGTTGAAGCGCGGCGCGGACAGCAGGAGCGCGCTCACGAACTGCGAGGACGAGGACGCGTCGATCTCCACCGGCCCACCGTCCAGCGCGCCACCGCCGTGCACGGTGAGGGGGAGTGCGCCGCGGCCGTCGTCGTCGATACGGGCGCCCAGCGTGCGCAGCGCGCCGATGACGGCGCCGAGTGGGCGCTCGTACGAACGCGGGTCCCCGTCGAAACGCACCGGACCGTCGGCGAGGGCGGCCACCGGCGGCAGGAAGCGCATCACGGTGCCGGCGTTGCCGACGTCGACGGTGGCCGGGCCGTGCAGCCCGGCGGGGATCACGCGCCATGCCTCGCCCGTGACGCCCGCATCGTCCGTGGCGACGGAGCTGGACGAGACGGTTTCCTCGATGCCGACGCCCAGCGCGCGCAGCGCCTCGGCCATCAGCAGGGTGTCGCGGGAGCGCAGCGGCAGACGCAGCCAGCCGGGTTCGGCGGCGAGGGCGGCCAGGACGAGGCCACGGTTGGTGACCGATTTCGATCCGGGCACGGTGACGGTCGCGTCGACGGCTTCGCCCGCGCGCGGAGCGGGCCAGAGGGCGGGGTGCACGGTGCTTTCGGTCATGGCCTTCACTTTAGTGGTTGGCAGCGAATCCGGATCTTGATCAAATGCGGCGAAACCGGGGCGTAACCCAATGTTGCCGTGAGGTGGGTGTTGCTCAGAGCCCGAGCAGCCAGCGGCCGCCGCCGATCAGCGAGCAGAGTGAGACGGTGTGGAAGAGGAACAGCCACAGGGCCGGGGGTACGTGCGTCAGGCGTGAGAGCTGGTCTGCGTCGGAGTCGGGGGCCCCGCCGTGGCGGCGCTTGGACTGGAGCTCGAAGGCGGGACGGACACCACCCAGGAGCATGAACCAGACGGCGGCGTACGCGAAGACGGCCTGCACCTGCGCGGTCGTCAGCCAGGACACCAGGAGGAACGCGGCGCCAGTCACGATCACGGTCAGGGCGCCGTACGCGTTGCGGATCATCACCAGCATCATGAGCAGCAGGGCCGTCGCTATCCACAGGAACAGCGTGATGTGGTTCGCGGCGAGCAGCCAGGCGCCGCCGAGACCGAGGAGGGGCGGCGCGGTGTAGCCGGCGGCGGCGGTCAGGATCATGCCGACCCCGGTCGGCTTGCCCCGGCTGACAGTCAGGCCACTGGTGTCCGAGTGCAGGCGGATGCCGTCGAGACTGCGGCCCGTGAGCAGGGCGATCAGACCGTGGCCGCCCTCGTGGGCGATCGTGATGGCGTTGCGCGAAAGCCGCCACAGGACGTGCGGGACGACGACGGCGAGCGCGGGGAGCGCCGTGGCGATCACGAGCCACTGGTCGGGGTCGGGCTGCGTACCGAACACGCGGTCCCACAGGTCGCCGAAATGGGTGCTGTCCATTGTCCGGGCGGCTCCTTGAGGTCTGGGCAGTCGTGGCAGTGTGGCACTTATGTGCGGACGGTATGCAGCGAGCCGGAGGCCCGAGGACCTCGTCGGGCTCTTCGAGGTACAGAAGTGGGAGCCGGAGGAGGCGCTGGCCCCGGACTGGAACGTGGCTCCGACAAAGGAGGTCCACGTGGTTCTGGAGCGTCCGGTGAAGGACGCGGCGGACCGGCGTCCGGTTCGCCAGCTGCGGAAGCTGAAGTGGGGTCTCGTGCCCTCGTTCGCCAGGTCGCCCGAGGGCGGGGCGCGGATGATCAACGCGCGGGCGGAGACGGTGCACGAGAAGCCGTCGTTCCGGCGGCCGTTCGCCGCGCGGCGCTGCCTCGTTCCGGCCGACGGCTACTACGAGTGGGTCACCGGCGCCGACGAGCGGCAGCTGGAGGAGCAGGGGAGGAAGAAGCGGCCGCGCAAGCAGCCGTACTTCGTGACCCCGGCGGACGGCTCGGTCATGGCGTTGGCCGGGGTCTACGAGTTCTGGCGCGACGGGACGCTGCCCGACGACCACCCGCAGGCGTGGTGGGTGACGTGTTCGGTGATCACCACCGAGGCGGAGACGTCGCCGCTCGCGGTCGCCCCGGCCGCCGGGCCCGGGGCGCTTGCCGACATCCACCCCCGGATGCCGCTGATGCTCACGCCGGACCGGTGGGACGCCTGGCTGGATCCGGCGCGTACGGATGTGGAGGACGTACGGCCCCTGCTGGCGCCGCCGCCGCCCGGGCTCATGCGGGCCTACCCGGTGGGCACCGCGGTGAGCAACGTCCGCAACAACGGGCCCGAACTGCTGGAGGAACTGGCGGCGCCGGAGGAGGAGACGCTGTTCTGACGCCTCGGCGTGCAGGATGGGGCGCGTGACGCAGAGCGAGATCGTGGAGACGGAAGCCGGCCCGGCGCGCATCACCTGGGCCGGGCCGGAGCAGGCGCGGATCGTGCTGGCCGTGAGCCACGGCGCCGGCGCTGGCATCGGTGCACGGGACCTCCAGGGGCTCGCCGCCGCGCTGCCCGCGCGCGGGGTCACTGTCGCTCTGGTCGAGCAGCCCTGGCGGGTGGCGGGGAAGAAGGTGGCCCCGGCGCCGAAGACCCTGGACGCCGGCTGGCGCGGAGTCTGGCCGGCGCTGGAGAAGCCGGGGCTGCCGGTCATCTCGGGCGGACGCAGCGCGGGGGCGCGCGTCGCGTGCCGTACGGCGCGCGAACTCGGTGCGCACGCCGTGCTGGCGCTGAGCTTCCCGCTGCACCCCCCGGGCAGGCCCGAGAAGTCCCGCGCGCGCGAGCTGCTGGACGCCGGGGTCCCCACTCTGGTCGTACAGGGCGCGAACGATCCCTTCGGGAAGCCCGCGGAGTTCCCCGGCGGGGCGTACGACCTCGTGGAGGTGGCGTACGGCGATCACGGTTTCGCTGTGCCGAAGAAGGCCGGGATCTCCGAGGAACAGGTGGTCGAAGTGATCACGGGCGCGGTCGGACGCTGGATCGACGGGCTGGCGTGACGGTGCCGTGGTGACGCGGGAATGCCGAGCGCCGGACGGCTGTTGTCGCAGGCGTCGACATACGCAGCATGTACGTGGAGAGGGAGTCCGTCGCATGGGTTCGACCATCTGCCCGCGCCGCTCGAACACCGCTGACCTGGAATGGACGGTGCTCACCGCGGCCAAGACCGCCACCCGTCGGGCGGCGGCCGGGTCGGATCGTCGTCTATCCTCCGATTCGAGCGGGTCCGCATTCGGTCCCGACACGGCGTTGGAGGAGGTGGGTCCGGTCACTGGGACCGACACAGGGACCGACGACGGCCAGGCGGCGGACGAGACGACCGCCGAGCGCAACGCGCGTTTCGAGCGCGACGCGCTGGGCTTCCTCGACCAGATGTACTCGGCCGCGCTGCGTATGACGCGTAATCCGGCCGACGCGGAGGACCTGGTGCAGGAGACGTACGCCAAGGCGTACGGGTCCTTCCACCAGTTCCGTGAGGGTACGAACCTCAAGGCGTGGCTCTACCGCATTCTGACGAACACCTTCATCAACACGTACCGCAAGAAGCAGCGCGAACCCCAGCGCAGCGGCGCCGAGGAGATCGAGGACTGGCAGCTCGCGCGCGCCGAGTCGCACATGTCGACCGGTCTGCGCTCCGCGGAGTCGCAGGCGCTCGACCACCTGCCCGACTCGGACGTCAAGTCCGCGTTGCAGGCGATCCCCGAGGAGTTCCGCATCGCGGTCTATCTCGCGGACGTGGAGGGCTTTGCGTACAAGGAGATCGCGGACATCATGGGAACACCCATCGGTACGGTCATGTCCCGGCTGCACCGGGGCCGCCGTCAATTGCGCGGCATGCTGGAGGACTACGCGCGTGAGCGCGGGCTCGTCCCGGCGGGCGCCGGAGAGCCGAACGACCGGAAGGGCTCTGGCTCATGAGCTGCGGAGAGCCGCACGAGACGGACTGCTCGGAAGTCCTGGACCATCTTTACGAGTTCCTCGACCACGAGATGCCGGACAGTGACTGCACCAAGTTCGAGGTCCACTTCGAGGAGTGCTCCCCGTGCCTGGAGAAGTACGGCCTGGAGCAGGCCGTGAAGAAGCTGGTGAAGCGCTGCTGCGGCAGCGACGACGTACCGGCCGATCTGCGGGCCAAGGTCATGGGGCGCATCGATCTGATCCGCTCGGGGCAGGCCGTGCCCGACCAGGACGTGACGGCGACGACCACCGCCGACCTTCCGGCCGGCGCCAAGGAGGCGTAGCCGCCCCGTGGGGTGAGGCAGGCTGTGTGAGGTTTGGCCGATTATCACTCGAAGGTGCTAATCGGCTACTTCGCCGCCTCTCGCTTCGCTCAACTCGCTAGCCTGGCGCACTCATTGTCGGGTGACCCGGGACAGCAGGAGCGAGGCTGGTGAGAGCCCTACCCCTACCGGCGCGGACGTACATCCTGTGTGCGCTGCTCGCGGCCCTCTGTTGTGCGCTCCCAGCTCTGCGGGCCGGCGCCGGAGTCTCCTGGGGCATCGCCGCCCAGCTTGCCGCGCTCTACGCGGCCTGCGAACTGCTCGGCCGGCGGCCGTTTCTCGTCAGCGCGGTACGGGTGGGCTCCGGCTCCTTCTTCCCCGTGTTGTTCGCCGCCGTACTCCTGCTGCCGCCCCCGGCCGCCGCGCTCGTCGCCGTGCCCGCCGCGCTCGTCGGCCATGTCGAGCGGGGCCCGCACGTGGTGCGACGGGTGTGGCGGGCCGCCCAGCTCGCACTCGCCGCCTGCGCCGCCGCGCACGTCTGCACCTTGCTGGACGGGCGTGCGGCGCTGGGCGGCGGCGCAGGCGGTGGAGGCGGGGGCGGTGGGGTGGCGGCGCCCGATTTTCCGTACGCGCTGCTGCCCGCCGGGGCCGCCGTCCTCGCTTTCTGCCTGGTCCTGACCACACTGGACGGTGGCATCCTCGCCACCGCCGAACGGCTGCCGCCGCGCACCGCGTTCCGCGGCCTGCTGCTGCGCTCGCTGGCCCCGCACTGTGTGCAGGGGCTCGCCGGGCTGATGATGGCCGTCCTGTGGCGCAGCGCGTACGGGGCGGCCGCCGCGCTGTTCGTGCTGCTGCCCGTGTACATCTCCTGCTGGGTCTTCGCGCAGTACCACCGTGAGCGGGCCGCCCACCAGGCGACCATCCGGGCCCTGGTACAGGCCGTCGACATCAAGGACCGGTACACGCGCGGGCACAGCGAGCGGGTCGGCCGCGCGTCCGTGATGATCGCCCGCGAACTCGGCATGGCCGAGGACCGCGTCGAGGCCCTGCGTTTCGCCGGGATCCTGCACGACGTCGGCAAGCTCGGCGTGCCGACGCGGCTGCTGCGCAAGGACGGGCCGCTGACGCCCGAGGAGCGGCGCGTCATCGAGCTGCACCCGGAGTACGGGCACGAGATGGTGCGGGGCATCGGCTTCCTCGGGGAGGCGCGGTCCGCGATCCTGCACCATCACGAGCGGCTCGACGGAAGCGGCTATCCCTATGGACTCGCGGGTGACCGGATCCCGGAGTTCGCGCGGGTCGTCGCCGTGGCGGACGCCTTCGACGCGATGACGTCCACCCGGTCCTACCGGCGGGCGCGGCCGGTCGACGCGGCGGTGCGCGAGCTGGAGCGGTGCGCGGGGACGCAGCTCGATCCGCGGATGGTGGCGGCGATGGTGAGGGCCTTGTCGCGGCACGGGTGGCGTCAGGCGGCCGTGACGGCGGACGAGGAGCAGGCCCCGGTTCCTCGGGCGGATCGTGACCCGGTCGCGGCCGCGGTCGCCGCCGCCGTCTCGCGGTCGCGGGTGGTGGGGGGTCCCCCGTGAGGAGCGCGGCTGGGGCAAGCCCCAGACCCTGGACGCCGGACGGGCTGGATATCGCCGCTCGCGGCACCGTTCAGCCCCACCGCGCAGCGGTCCGCGCGCCGGCGGCGGGGCGCGCGGCATGATGAGCCGGGGCGGGGTGGGGCCGCCGGCGCCGGCCGTCGCCCTCGTGTACGGCGCCTCCGCCGCGCTCACTGTGTACGCCCTCGCCCACACCCTCTGGCACGGCGTCACCGAACCCCGCGTTGCCCTCGCCTTCGCCGGCCTTGTCGCCGTCGGCGAACTCGCCCGATGGGGCGTGCGGGGCAGCGCCGCCGCGACGGCCACCGGGCGCGAGCCCGCCCCGCTCGGTGCCGCGGGCGCCCTCGCCTACGCCCTGCTCGGGCATAACGCCGGGCAGCCCACCACCCACGGTGTCCTCCAGGTCGTCGCCGTCGTCGTCGCGGCCGCCCTCACCGGCGCTGCCCCGCACCTCGCCACCGGTCACCGGCCCGCCTTCGACCACGTCGCCCGCCGCGTCCTCACCGTCGCCTTCGCCGCCGTCTGTTTCCAGCCGCTTTACAACTCCGGCCTGTGGGGACAGCGGATCGGCCACGGCCCGTACCACGCCGTCTTCCTGCTTCTGCTACTCGTGCTGACCGCGCTGTGCGACGCCGTACTCGCAGCCGCCGTGGCCCGGGCGCGTACGGGCCATCCGTACGGGCCGCTGCTCCGCGACGAGCTGCGGGCGCTGCCCGGCATCGGGTCGGCCGTCTGTGCCACCGGGATCGTCATGGCGCTCGGGGTCGCCGTGGCCGGGCTGTGGGCGCTTCCGGTGTTCTGTGTGCCGCTGCTGCTCACCCAGCTGTCGTTCCGCCGCTACGCCGCCGTCCGTGCGACGTACCGCCAGACCATCGCCTCGCTGGCCCGCGCGACCGAGATCGCCGGCTGCACGGCTCCCGGTCACTCGCGGCGGGTGGCCGAGCTCAGCCGGGCCGTCGGGCGTGAGCTGGGGCTGTCGGAGCCCGATCTGACTGTGCTGGAGTACGCCGCCCTGATGCACGACATCGGGCAGCTGTCCCTCGTCGACCCGGTCCCGGCCGGGGCCACCGCCTCGCTGGCGCCCGCTGAGCAGCGCCGTATCGCCCTGCTGAGCGGTGCCGTCGTGCGCCAGAGCGGGGTGCCCGTCGCCGTCGCCGTGGTCGTGGAGCGGCAGGCGGACCCGTACCGGGAGCAGCCGCTGTCCGCCCGGATCGTCCGCACCGTCAACGCATACGACGATTTCACCGGGGAAAGCGGTGGGGGGCTGGGCGGACCGCTCGCCGCCCTGGAACAGCTGCGCCTGGGCACCGGCCGCGACTATCAGAGCGAGGTCGTGGAATCTCTGGCGCGTGTCCTGTCCCGAGGCGGTCTGACCCCCTCCCCACCTGGGTAACCCATGGGTAATGAGCGGCCCTGTGACCCGGCATGGTTGGATGCGAAGAAGAGGAAGACGAGGGTGTCCGGGGGCACTGACCTTCAGCGACCGGCAGGCGGGACAGGCGGGAATCGTGAAGATCTTCGGGAAGGTACGGCATCGGCCATCCGCCTCGTGGCGGCAGGCCACCGACCGCGCGTTCACGCTGATCGGCGACGGTCGGTACGAGGATGCGGGGGCGCTGCTGACGCGCGCGGCGGACCTCGAACCCTGGCTGTCCGAGTCCTGGTTCAACCTCGCGCTGCTGCACAAGTTCCGGCACGACTGGGAGCAGGCCAGGTCCGCCGGCCTGCGCGCCGTCGCGCTCCTGGACCGGGAGACCGGCGCCCCCGACTGGTGGAACGTCGGCATCGCCGCCACCGCCCTCCAGGACTGGCCGCTGGCCCGCCGTGCCTGGCAGGCGTACGGCCTGAAGGTGCCGGGCGAGCCGACGGAGAGCGGTGAGCCGCTGGGCATGGAGCTGGGCAGCGCCGCCGTGCGTCTGTCGCCGGAGGGCGAGGCAGAGGTGGTGTGGGGCCGCAGGCTCGACCCGGCCCGGATGGAGGTCCTGTCGATTCCGCTGCCGTCGTCCGGGCGGCGCTGGGGCGAGGTCGTCCTGCACGACGGTGTGCCGCACGGCGAGCGGGTGACCGCCGCCGGCCCGTCCTTCCCGGTCTTCGACGAGATCGAGCTGTGGGCGCCGTCACCCGTCCCCACCTGGGTGGTGCTGCTGGAGGCCGCGACCGAGGCCGACCGGGACGCCCTGGAGCGGCTGGCCGCCGACGCGGGCTTCGCGGCCGAGGACTGGTCGTCGTCCGTACGGCTGCTCTGCCGGTCCTGCTCCGAGTCGCAGATGCCGAGCGACGAGGGCGACGGCGAGCACCTCGACCCGCACGACCACAGCGAGCCGGGTCACCCCGGCCCGCTCGGCCACCGCACGGCCGGAGCCGGGGAACTGTGGCTTCCCGAGCGCGAGTGCGGCCTCGCGGCGCCCGCCGGGCTGGTGCGAGGGCTGCTCGACGGATGGGTGGCCGACAGCCCGGACAGCCGTGAGTGGCGGGATCTCGAAGAAGTCTGCTGACCGGGCCCCGTAGGCTGTACCGGCATCCGACTCGGTAATTCCGGGTTCTGGGTTTCGGGTTTCTCGGCTTTGAGGAAGGCGTACGGCGGACATGTCGCAGCAGGAGACGGACCAGCAGGTCATCAACGACGGGTTCGTCGTGGACACGGAGAACACGGACGAGCGCGAGCAGGCCCACCGCGAACGCGGCACCGCCCGCCCCATCACCGTCGTGGGGAACCCCGTCCTCCACAAGGAGTGCAAAGACGTCACGGAGTTCGACGACAAGCTCGCCGCTCTCGTCGACGACATGTTCGCCAGCCAGCGGGCCGCCGAGGGGGTCGGTCTCGCCGCCAACCAGATCGGTGTCGACCTCAAGGTCTTCGTCTACGACTGCATGGACGACGACGGCGTGCGCCACGTCGGCGTGGTCTGCAACCCCGTCCTGGAGGAGCTGCCGCAGGACCAGCGCAACCTCGACGAGGCCAACGAGGGCTGCCTGTCCGTTCCGACGGCGTACGCCGAACTGGGCCGCCCCGACTACGCGGTGGTGCACGGCCGGGACGCCGAGGGCAACGCGATCAAGGTCCGCGGCAGCGGCTACTTCGCGCGGTGCCTCCAGCACGAGACGGACCACCTGTACGGCTACCTGTACATCGACCGCCTCACCAAGCGCGACCGCAAGGACGCGCTGAAGCAGATGGCGGAGGGCACGGCGCGTTACGAGACCGTGCCGAACGACTGAGCGGCCTGTACCGCTGACGGCCTGTACGGCTGACCGTCCCCTACGACTGATTTCGCGTACGCCCCCGGAGAGGGCCCGCAACCGGTTCGCCGGTTCGGGTCCTCTTCGCGTTCACGCCGCCATTGGTTGGACAAATGGCCCTGGTCGCGACCCTGTTGACGCGGCTCGCCGGGCCCGACAGTCTCGGGTGTACCCCCGCTCCTCGGTATGGAGGTCCGATGCTCCGACGTACGACGAGAACCGTGCTCAGCATTGTCATGCTCATGGTTGCCGCCTTGGCCGGTACGGTCGCCACCGCCGGCCCTGCGCAGGCCGACGGCTGCTACACCTGGTCCCGCACCCTCTCCCAGGGCGCGAACGGCGCCGACGTCACCCAGCTCCAGATACGACTCGGCGGCTACCCCGGATACGGCTCGGTCCTGGCCGTCGACGGCGACTACGGACCGGCGACGACCGCCGCCGTGCAGCGCTTCCAGTCCGCGTACGGACTCAGCTCCGACGGCGTCGCCGGATCCGCCGTGTTCAGCAAGCTCTACGATCTCCAGGACGACGACTGCACGCCCATCCACTTCACCTATGGCGAGCTCAACAACTGCAACACCTCCTGGGCGGGCGGGGCGGTGAGCGCGTCCACCGCGAAGTCCAACGCCCTGCGCACCATGTGGAAGCTGGAGGCGCTGCGGCACGCGCTGGGCGACCAGCCGATCAGGGTCACCAGCGGCTTCCGCTCGCATGCCTGCAACGACGCGGTCGGCGGTGCGTCGAGCAGCCGCCACCTGTACGGCGACGCGGCGGACCTCGGCGTCAGTCCGCACTCCCTGTGCACCCTGGCCAAGCAGGCCCGTAACCACGGCTTCAACGGCATCCTCGGCCCGGGCTACCCCGGCCACAGCGACCACACGCACCTGGACCACCGCTCCAGCCGCTTCTGGTCGGCGTCCAGCTGCGGCGTCTCCTGACGCACGCGCATCGTTCCGGGGACCGGCACGGTCGCTACGCGGCCAGTGCCGGTCCCCGGAACGTTCGCCGGTAGGCATTGGGCGTGGTCCCCAGTGACCGTACGAACTGATGACGCAGCGCCGCCGCGTTCCCGAATCCGGCGCGGCCGGCGATCGTGTCCACGGTGTCGTCCGTTGCTTCCAGCAGTTCCTGCGCGAGCAGCACCCGCTGCCGCAGCAGCCAGCGGTAGGGCGTCGTGCCGGTCTCCTGGAGGAAGCGCCGCGCGAACGTCCGCGGCGACATGTGGGCCCGCTCGGCGAGCTGTTCCACGGTCTGCTCCTGGTCCAGGTGCCGCTCCATCCAGGCCAGCACCTCACCCACCGTGTCACAGCGCGCGTGGGCGAGGGGGCGCTGGATGTACTGCGCCTGGCCGCCGTCGCGGTGCGGAGGGACCACCATGCGGCGGGCGATGGTGTTGGCCACCTCCGGCCCGTGTTCCTCACGTACGAGATGCAGGCAGGCGTCGATCCCGGCGGCGGTGCCCGCCGAGGTGACGACCGAGCCCTCGTCGACGTACAGCACATCGGGTTCGACCCGCGCGCGCGGGTAGCGGCGGGCCAGCTCCGCCGCGTGCCGCCAGTGGGTCGTGCACCTGCGCCCGTCCAGCAGCCCCGCGGCGCCGAGTACGAACGCCCCCGAGCAGACGCTCAGCACGCGGGCGCCGCGGTCCACGGCCCGGCGCAGCGCGTCGAGCATCGGCTCCGGGTAGACGCGGGCCTCGCAGTGCTGGTCGGCCGGGATGCCGATGAGATCGGCGCTCTCCAGCCGGTCGAGACCGTGCGGTACGGAGATGGAGAACGCGCCGGAGCGGGCGGCGAGCGGGCCCGGTTCCATGGCGCACACGGCGAAGTCGTACACCGGGAGCCCCTGATCGCTCCGGTCGATGCCGAACACTTCGCACAGGACGCCGAGTTCGAAGGGGTTGACGCCGTCGACCAGGGCCACGGCCACATTCTTCAGCATGGGGCCAGTATGGCAGTAATTCGATGTTCCATGACAGTCCTGCCACTGACTTTTTCAGGCCGGGGCGACCACAGTGAAGCCATGGAAACCTTCACGAACTACCTCGCGGTCATCGTCGTCTTCGTCCTCCTCACCCTCCCGTCCTTCATCGGTCACGCCAGGGACCGCCGGATCGACCGGCAACTCCGTGAGGCTGAGAACCCCCGCCCGCGCCCGACCGGCACGGTGCGCAGCGCGTCCGGCCGGCGGCCGGCGACGCGGTCCGTGGCGACGAGCGGCTGCTAGCGTCCGCTGGCCCTCCGTACCCGGTTACGCCGCGCCCCCGGCCGCCGGCGCGACGACGCCGGCAGCCGGGTACGGCTTCCAGTGGCCCTCTCGGCAAGCTTTGCCCCGTCGCGTCGTCCAGCACGCACGCTCGCCGCGTTGACCGAAAGCCCTGGTAGCTCCTTCCCCAAGCGCTCGACTTCGTTCGAGCAGGGGGGACCCCATCCAAGGGCTTCCGGCCGCCTTGCGATCGCACGCACTGGACGACGCTCCTTGTGGGGCAAACATTGCCGGTCGCGGCACTAGCGCCGCGAGGGGCACTAGAGTCGCCGTCTTCTAGAAGTCGTCGTCGAAGGCGACCGAACCCTCGACCGCGACCTGGTAGGCCGACGGGCGGCGCTCGAAGAAGTTCGTCAGCTCCTGGACGCCCTGAAGCTCCATGAACGAGAACGGGTTCTGTGAGCCGTACACCGCGGGGAAACCGAGGCGCTCCAGGCGCTGGTCGGCGACGCACTGGAGGTACTCGCGCATCGACTCGGTGTTCATGCCGGGCAGACCCTCACCGCAAAGGTCGCGGCCGAACTGCAGCTCCGCCTCCACCGCCTCCCTCAGCATGTCGGTGACCTGCTGCTGGAGAGCCTCGTCGAACAGCTCGGGCTCCTCCTTGCGGACGGTGTCCACGACCTCGAACGCGAAGTTCATGTGCATCGTCTCGTCGCGGAACACCCAGTTGGTGCCGGTCGCCAGGCCGTGCAGCAGGCCCCGGGAACGGAACCAGTAGACGTACGCGAACGCTCCGTAGAAGAACAGCCCCTCGATGCAGGCCGCGAAGCAGATCAGGTTGAGCAGGAAACGGCGGCGGTCGGCCTTCGACTCCAGGCGGTCGATCTTCTCGACCGAGTCCATCCACTTGAAGCAGAACTGGGCCTTCTCGCGGATCGACGGGATCTCCTCGACCGCGTCGAACGCCGCCGCCCGGTCGTCCGGGTTGGGGAGATAGGTGTCGAGCAGCGTCAAGTAGAACTGGACGTGCACGGCCTCCTCGAAGAGCTGGCGCGAGAGATACAGGCGCGCCTCGGGGGAGTTGATGTGCTTGTAGAGGGTCAGCACCAGGTTGTTGGAGACGATCGAGTCGCCCGTCGCGAAGAACGCGACCAGCCGTCCGATCATGTGCTGCTCACCGGGTGAGAGCTTGGCGAGGTCGGTGACGTCGGAGTGGAGATCGACTTCCTCGACGGTCCAGGTGTTCTTGATCGCGTCCCGGTAGCGCTCGTAGAAGTCCGGATAGCGCATGGGACGCAGCGTCAGCTCGAAGCCCGGGTCGAGCAGGTTCTTGTCGGTGGAACTCATTACTGGCAGGCCTCGCAGGACTCGGGGTTTTCAAGGGAGCAGGCGATCGCGTCCGCGTCGGGAGTGACGGAAGTGACGGGAGCGACGGCGGGCGCTGCGGGGGCCTGCTGTACGGGGATGGTCGCGCCCGCCGACGCGCCGGAGCCGGCCGCGCGCGCGATGCGGGTGGCGGGGCGCGAGCGCAGGTAGTACGTCGTCTTGAGCCCCTTCTTCCAGGCGTAGGCGTACATCGAGCTGAGCTTCCCGATGGTCGGCGTCTCCAGGAAGAGGTTCAGCGACTGGGACTGGTCGAGGTACGGCGTGCGGGCGGCGGCCATGTCGATCAGGCCGCGCTGCGGGATCTCCCACGCCGTGCGGTACAGCGCCCGTACTTCCTGGGGGATCCAGCTGAAGCCCTGCACCGAGCCGCTCGCCTCGCGCAGCGCCTCGCGGGACTGGGCGTCCCAGACGCCGAGCTTCTTCAGGTCCTCCACCAGATAGGCGTTGACCTGCAGGAACTCACCGCTGAGCGTCTCGCGCTTGAAGAGGTTGGAGACCTGCGGCTCGATGCACTCGTACACGCCCGCGATGGACGCGATGGTCGCCGTCGGCGCGATCGCGAGCAGCAGGGAGTTGCGCATGCCGGTCCTGGCGATACGGGCGCGCAGCGCGTCCCACCGCTCCGGCCAGCTGACCTCGACGCCGTAGTGGTCGGGGTGCAGGACGCCGCGGGCCGCGCGGGTCTTCTCCCAGGCGGGCAGCGGGCCTTCGGCCTCGGCGAGGGCGCAGGACGCCTCGTAGGCGGCGAGCATGATGCGCTCGGCGATCTTCGTGGACAGGTCGCGGGCCTCGGCAGAGTCGAAGGGCAGCCGCAGTTTGAAGAAGACGTCCTGGAGGCCCATCGCGCCCAGGCCCACCGGGCGCCACTTGGCGTTCGAGCGGCCGGCCTGCTCGGTCGGGTAGAAGTTGATGTCGACGACCCGGTCGAGGAAGGTGACCGCGGTACGGACGGTCTCGTCCAGGCGCTCCCAGTCGATTTCGCCGTTCCCGAGAACGAACGCACCGAGGTTGACGGAACCGAGGTTGCAGACAGCCGTCTCGCCGTCGTCCGTGACCTCCAGGATCTCGGTGCAGAGGTTGGAGGAGTGAACCACGGAGCCCGGCTCCGCCGTTTGGTTCGCCGTACGGTTCGACGCGTCCTTGAAGGTCATCCAGCCGTTGCCGGTCTGCGCCAGGGTGCGCATCATCCGACCGTAGAGCTGGCGCGCGGGAATCGTCGTACGGGCCAGCCCGTCCGCCTCCGCCTTGCGGTACGCCGTGTCGAAGGCGTCGCCCCACAGGTCGACCAGCTCGGGCACGTCGGAGGGCGAGAACAGCGACCAGTCGGCGTCCGCGTCGACGCGGCGCATGAACTCGTCGGGGATCCAGTGCGCGAGGTTCAGGTTGTGCGTACGCCGCGCCTCCTCGCCCGTGTTGTCGCGCAGCTCCAGGAACTCCTCGATGTCCGCGTGCCAGGTCTCCAGGTAGACGCAGGCCGCGCCCTTGCGCCGGCCGCCCTGGTTGACGGCGGCCACCGACGAGTCGAGCGTGCGCAGGAACGGCACGATGCCGTTGGAGTGGCCGTTCGTGCCCCGGATCAGCGAGCCCCGGGCGCGGATGCGTGAGTACGAGAGTCCGATGCCACCCGCGTGCTTGGAGAGGCGGGCGACCTCGTGGTAGCGGCCGTAGATCGAGTCGAGCTCGTCGAGCGGCGAGTCCAGCAGGTAGCAGGAGGACATCTGGGGGTGGCGCGTACCGGAGTTGAAGAGCGTCGGCGACGACGGGAGGTAGTCGAGGCGGCTCATCAGCCGGTACAGCGCGGCGACCTCGTCGGCGGCCGTGGCGGAGTCGTCCTTGGCCAGGCCCGAGGCGACGCGGAGCATGAAGTGCTGCGGCGTCTCGATGACCTGACGCGTGATGGGGTGGCGCAGGAGGTAGCGGCTGTAGACCGTGCGCAGGCCGAAATAGCCGAACCGGTCGTCACCGGAGGCGTCGATCAGCGCGTCCAGGCGGGCCGCGTGGGCGGCCACGAAGCCGGCTGTGTGGTCGGCGATCAGGCCCTCGCGGTGCCCGACGGCGACCGAGTCGGAGAAGGTACGCACGCCCTGTGTCGCCGCCTCGTCGCGGATCGTACGAGCCAGGAGGCGGGCCGCGAGCCGGGAGTACGCCGGGTCCTCGGAGATCAGGCCGGCGGCGGCGTCGGTCGCCAGCCCCCGCAACTCCGCCGCGTCGGAAGCGGCGTTGCGGCCGCGCAGGGCGGCCGCGGCGACTCGGCCGGGGTCGGTGTCGGGGAGGTCGGCGGTGAGGTCGGTGAGGGTCCGCAGCAGTACGGTGCCGGGACCGCCCGACGGCTCGGCCGCCTCCGTCGAATCCGTGGCAGTTGCCGGATCGGCTGGCGCGATGGTCACGGGGTGCTCTCCTCGCTCGGCTCGGGGCCGGCGGGGGGAGAGGGGGACGTACGGGCACACCTCGCCCCTTGGGGGGCGGCACACCGCGTCGCATCCATCGGCCCAACCGCGAGGCCCGGACGTGTCGGTATCCGATTCGGTCGAATCGGATACGCCGTCGGCAGGTCCTCGGACTCCGGGGTGCGCAAAAGCGCACCGATCACACCGTTGCGGGACAGTTCCGGATTCGCACCGGATTCCCCTGCGGCGACAGCGAGGTTGAGCATACATGTGGGGGCGGTTGGATGATGCAGCCCCCACATGTTGTGTCGCGCGGGAAGAGTGACTGCCGCTGTCACAGCGCTCCGCTATCGTCGTGAACACAAAGGAGGTACGCCCCATGACAGCGATCACCGACCGGCCCCACCTGCTCCCCGAAGAGTTCGACGAGGCCACCCGCATACTGGCCCGCACGACTGAGGGCGTGCGGCTGGAGCTCATCGACGGGAGGCTGAGGAGCAGGGTCGTGCCGGACGGGGACCACGGGCGGATCATCGAGTGGCTGACGCGTATCTGTCTGCAGTCGCAGCCCGAGCTGTGGCTCTATCCCGATCAGGGGTTCACAACTGCTGGGCGAGCACATGGTTTTAGCGAACATGAACACGATGGGGTGGACGGTGTGACGTTCTGCGGGTGTGTCCGGTGGGGGGTGCGTGACGTTCTCGGTGCGATCTGGGACGCGGGGTGTGGCGTCAGCAGTCGGGGCCCCCGTTTCACCAGAGAGATGGCTCGGGGCCTCCCCGTCGCCTCTGGTCACACCCACATGGCCAGGTCGTAGGGATTCCGCCCGCCCGGGACGGACCGCATACACGATATGCGTCGCCACCCGGGACGCGAAAGCGGAGGACCAGTGCGCCCAAGACCGTTCGGGGCGTGCCGGCGAGACAGGACTCACTCCTGCTCACCGCCCAGGAACGGTTGAAGGTGCAGGCGTACCGGAAGGGCCGCACCCGGCCTGACGGTTCGCTCGCGCCCAGCGGCGCCTTCGTCGGCCAGGGCGACTGGGCCGATCCAGATTCCGTGCTGATGGTTGTCGAGGTCACGTCTTACGACACCGACACCGACCAGCGCGACCGGATGGCAAAGCCGCGTGCCTACGCCGAGACCGGCATTCCGGTCTACCTGCTGATCGACCGTGATACCTGCGAGGCGACCGTCTACAGCGAGCCCGACGGCGTCCGGTACGAGAACGCGCGCACCGTCCCCTTCGGGAAGCCCCTGGCGCTGCCGGGCCCGGTGGAAATCACGCTGGAAACCGAAGCACTGAAGGAGTGGGTGCGCTGACGGCGACGGGCCGCCGCACCCCGAAGGGGACGCGGCGGCCCGTGCGTGCGGCTCTCAGCAGCAGCGGAAGCCCTCGCGGGGGTCTGCCTCTCGGGCGTCTGTGCGGCTGCGTTCGAAGTCGCGGCGGGTCATCACCGAAGCACCGGGGTCGTGCGACCTCGCGTGCGCCACGTAGCGGTCGTACGCCGCCTCGCCGGTCAGCTCGCGGACGTACCAGCGGATCCGGCCGACCGCCCGGCGTACATCCGGCCCGGTCATTCCGGCTTCCCCGCTCCGACCTGGGCGCCTTCCTTGCGGACGCCGCCCTCGGAGCCGACGCCGGCTGCGACCAGCTCGGCCTTCTCCTCCTTGGTGGCGATGATCGACGCGGGTGCGACGATCTTGGACTCGACGTACTCGGACTCGTGGAGCTCCACGCTCTGCGGGTCGCGGACCGCCTTGACGCACACGCGGGCCGCGTCGACGAGCACCACCACGATCAGGATCGCGAAGAGCGCGCACAGCACGCCGTCGACCGTGGAGTTGGTGACGACGGTCCGCATGTCGTCCATGGACTTGGCGGGCGGCAGGACCTGGCCCGCGTCGATGCCCGTCTGGTACTTGTCGCGCTGGGCGAAGAAGCCGACCCTCACGTCGTCCGAGAAGATCTTCTGCCAGCTCGCGGTGAGCGTGACCGCCGCGTCCCAGGCGAGCGGGATCGCGGTGACCCAGGCCCACTTCAGGCGGCCGGACTTGACGAGCAGCGTGGTGCAGACGGCGAGCGCGACGGCCGCCAGCAGCTGGTTGGCGATGCCGAACAGCGGGAAGAGCTGGTTGATGCCGCCGAGCGGGTCGTGCACGCCGACCCACAGGAAGTAGCCCCAGCCGCCGACGACGACCGCGCTGGCGAACCAGACGCCCGGCTTCCAGCTGACCTGGCGGAACGGCTTGTAGACGTTGCCCAGCATGTCCTGAAGCATGAAGCGCCCGACGCGGGTGCCGGCGTCCACCGTGGTGAGGATGAACAGCGCCTCGAACATGATCGCGAAGTGGTACCAGAACGCCTTCAGGCCGGCGCCGCCGATCACCGCGGAGAAGATCTCCGCCATGCCGAGCGCGAACGTCGGCGCGCCACCGGTGCGCGACAGCAGGCTCTGCTCCTCGACGTCCTTGGCCGCCTGGGTCAGTGCCTCGGGGGAGATGGAGAAGCCGAGGTTGGTGACGGCCTCCGACGCGGCCTGGACGTTGTCGCCGATCACACCGGCGGGCGAGTTGATCGCGAAGTACAGGCCGGGGTCGATGATGCAGGCGGTGATCATCGCCATGATCGCGACGAACGACTCGGTCAGCATGGCGCCATAACCGATCATCCGGATCTGCGTCTCCTTCTGGACCATCTTCGGGGTGGTTCCCGAGGAGACCAGGGCGTGGAAGCCGGAGAGCGCGCCGCAGGCGATGGTAATGAAGACGAACGGGAACATCGAGCCGGCGAAGACCGGTCCGGCGCCGCTGGTCGCGAAGTCGGTGACCGCGGGCATCTTCATCGTCGGCAGGGCGATGAATACACCGACGGCGAGCAGTGCGATCGTGCCGACCTTCATGAAGGTCGAGAGGTAGTCACGCGGCGCCAGCAGCAGCCACACGGGCAGTACGGAGGCGAGGAAGCCGTACACGATCATCCAGATGACGAGCGTGCCCGGCTCCAGCGTGAACGTGTCGGCCCACGACGACTCCGCGACCCAGCCGCCTGAGACGATGGCGAGCAGCAGCAGCGCGACGCCGATGGCCGACACCTCGCTGACCCTGCCGGGACGCAGTACGCGCAGGTAGACGCCCATGAAGAGGGCGATCGGGATCGTCATGCCGATGGAGAAGACGCCCCACGGCGAGTGCGCGAGCGCGTTCACGATGACCAGGGCGAGCACCGCGAGCAGGATGATCATGATGGCGAACACGGCGACGAGGGCCGCCGCACCGCCGAACGGGCCGATCTCGTCCCGCGCCATCTGGCCGAGCGAACGGCCGTTGCGGCGCGTGGAGAAGAACAGCGTGACCATGTCCTGGACGGCGCCGGCGAAGATGACGCCGACGATGATCCATATGGTGCCGGGCAAGTAGCCCATCTGCGCCGCGAGTACGGGTCCGACCAGGGGTCCGGCGCCCGCGACGGCGGCGAAGTGGTGCCCGAACAGGACGCGGCGGTCGGTCGGGTGGAAGTCGACACCGTTGTCGAGCCGCTCGGCGGGTGTGGCGCGGTTCTTGTCGACCTTCAGGACGCGGTGCGCGATGAACCGCGAGTAGAAGCGGTACGCGATGGCGTACGAACCGAGGGCTGCCGCCAGCATCCAGGCGGCGGAGATCTCTTCCCCGCGCGACAGGGCGAGTACGGACCATCCGATGGCGCTGACGAGGGCTACCGAGCCCCAGATTGCGATGGACTTCGGGGACAACGCTCCCCGTCGTCCCTGTTCCTGCGCTGGTGCTGGCGATTCCGGCATGACGATCCGTCCCCTCGCGCGATCTTTCTCGTAACGTGCGCGAAATCTAGGTGCTGTGACCGCCGTCCGTAACCCCCTGTCCGCATATCGGTACGGACACGGCACGACCACCGCAGGTCAGGGCCGTACCATCCCGCTGACGATTAGTTAGCCGAGCACCCAAATCGCCGCGCCGACTCGGACCGCCGACTAGTCCGTCGGCCGCCTCAGTCCGTCGGCCGCTTCAAGTTCGCCACGCTGTGCTGTCCCGGGGGCAACCCCCGGACCCCCGGCCGCCCGTGGCTCGCCGCCGCCTCAGTCCGTCGGCCGCTTCAAGTTCGCCACGCTGTGCTGTCCCGGGGGCAACCCCCGGACCCCCGGCCGCCCGTGGCTCGCCGCCGCCTCAGTCCGTCGGCCGCTTCAAGTTCGCCACGAACTTGTAGCGGTCGCCGCGGTACACCGACCGCACCCACTCCACCGGCTCGCCGTTCCTGTCGATCGAGTGGCGGGAGAGCATCAGCATCGGCAGACCCACGTCCGTGCCCAGCAGCCCCGCCTCGCGCGGGGTGGCGAGCGACGTCTCGATGGTCTCCTCGGCCTCGGCCAGGCGTACGTCGTACACCTCGGCCAGCGCCGTGTAGAGGGAGGTGTACTTGACCAGCGAGCGACGCAGCGCAGGGAAGCGCTTCGCCGACAGGTGCGTGGTCTCGATCGCCATCGGCTCGCCGCTCGCGAGCCGCAGCCGCTCGATCCGCAGAACCCGTCCGCCGGTCGTGATGTCGAGCAGCCCGGCGAGGGTGTCGTCGGCCGTGACGTAACCGATGTCGAGGAGCTGCGAGGTGGGCTCCAGGCCCTGTGCCCGCATGTCCTCGGTGTACGAGGTGAGTTGCAGCGCCTGGGAGACCTTCGGCTTGGCCACGAAGGTGCCCTTGCCCTGGATGCGCTCCAGCCGACCCTCGACGACGAGCTCCTGGAGGGCCTGGCGCACAGTCGTACGCGAGGTGTCGAACTCGGCGGCCAGCGTCCGCTCCGGCGGTACGGGGGTGCCCGGCGGCAGGGTTTCGGTCATCTCCAGCAAATGCCGCTTGAGCCGGTAGTACTTGGGCACGCGCGCGGTACGGGTCGCCGCCGCTCCGCCCTCGGCTTCCGTGCCGCCCCCGTCCGTGGCCATGGCCCGCCTTCCCGACTTCTGTGCTGTTGCCGTCACCGGCTCCTCCGACTGTCGCGGCTCACATGGTGGCACGGCCTTGTCGCGGGTCGTCGCCCTTACTCAGGTGTCGGTCCGATAACGGACGCGAGAGCCCTTCTTATACACCCTTGACACCCCTAAAGGTCTAGGCCAAGCTCCCGGTACTGGTCTAAACCATTAAAGACCAGAACCCGGCCCCGGGCAGTACATCGGCGTAAGTCTTGGCGGTGGGCAGGGGGTTGCAGGCATCCCTGAGGAGTGATGGCGTGAAGCGCAAGCTCATCGCGGCGATAGGCGTCGCGGGCATGATGGTCAGCATTGCCGCGTGCGGTTCGGACGACGGCGGAGGCAAGAGCAACGCCTCCGGCGGAGCGAAGTCGGTCACGGTGTGGGTGATGGACGGCTCGGCTCCCGACGAGTGGATGGCCGGCGTCAACAAGGAGTTCAAGGCCAAGCACCCGGGCGTCAAGGTCAAGGTCGAGAAGCAGCAGTGGAACGGCATCCAGGAGAAGCTCACCACCGCGCTCTCCGAGGACACCCCGCCGGACGTCGTGGAACTCGGTAACACACAGACCGCCGGCTACGCCGTGACCGGCGGGCTCGCTGACCTCTCCGATGACAAGGCCGACTTGGGCTACGACGGCTGGAACAAGGGGATGATCCCTTCCGCCGAGCTCGACGGCAAGCTCTACGCCGCTCCGTGGTACGCCGCGAACCGTGCGGTCATCTACGACAAGAAGATCTTCAAGAAGGCCGGTGTCAAGCCGCCGACGACACGCGACGAGTGGGTCGCCGGGCTTGAGAAGATCAAGAAGTCGGACAGCAAGATCCAGCCGCTCTACCTCCCGGGGCAGAGCTGGTACGTCTACGCAGGACTCGTCTGGGACGAGGGCGGCGACCTGGCGGCGGCGGACGGCGACAAGTGGAAGGGCACTCTGTCGACCCCGCAGGCCGCGTCGGCGATGAACTTCTACAAGAAGCTGCAGTCGTTCTCCACTGCCCCCAAGGACAAGGACGAGGCGACGCCGCAGCAGTCCACCGACATCGTTCCCAAGGGCGGCGTCGCGTCCTGGATCGGCCTCGGCTGGGAGGCCGGCGGTGCGATCGCCGCCATCGAGAAGGCAGGGGACAAGGCCGACTTCGGCTACTTCCCGATCCCGGGCAAGACTGCCGACAAGCCGGGCAGCGTCTTCCTCGGTGGCTCCAACCTCGCCGTCACCGAGCGCTCCCAGAACAAGGACCTCGCCAAGGAGTGGCTGGCGCTCGCCGCAGGCAAGGACCAGATGACGAAGTACGCCGAGGCCACGGCCGGCGCGCTGCTTCCGAACAACGACGCCGCGCAGTTCAAGCCCGAAGCCGGTTCCTTCGCCGAGGCCATGGCGCAGTCCGCCTCCGTCGGCAAGGTCACCCCGGTCACGCCGGGCTGGGCGAACGTCGAGACCGAGCCGAACCCGATCAAGGACTACATGACGAAGGTCCTGAAGGGTGAGGACCCGAAGAAGGCCGGCGAAGCGGCCGACAAGGTCATCACCGAGCGCGTCAACCAGCAGTAGTCGCACCCGGTCGTGCGGCCGGCGGCCATCCCGTCGCCGGCCGCGCCGCCAGGTCATGCCGTTACGGCGGTCCCGGGTGGGCCGCAGGCCCGCCCGGTGCGGGTGCCCGAACCGCGAGGAAGAAGCCCATGACCGTGCACTCCCAGGGAGTGGCGGCCTCCGTACTGGAGGACGCCCCCCAAGACGCGGCCGGGAAGTCCCAGACTCCGCCGCCCGCCTCCGGATCCAGGAAAGCCCCGCAGCCTCCTCGTGGCAGGCGATCACTGCCCGCCGGGCTGATCCCGTACCTGCTGGTGGCACCGGCCGTCATCTGCGGCGCGGTGCTGTTGCTCTACCCGCTCGTCCGCAACCTGGTCCTCTCCTTCCAGGAGCTCGGCCGCAGGGAACTGATCACCCGGGAAACCGTGTGGGCAGGCTTCGACAACTACACCGGCCTGCTGACGGACTCCGAGTTCTGGACCGTCGTCCTGCGAAGCCTTCTGTTCACCACAGCCAACGTGGTGCTGATCATGGGCATCGGCTCGCTGATCGGCATCCTGCTCAATCGCCTCGGCAAGAAGATGCGCCTGGTGCTGTCGGTCGCCCTCGTCACCGCCTGGGCCATGCCGATCGTTGCCGCCGTCACGGTCTTTCAGTGGCTCTTCGACGAGCAGTTCGGCATCGCCAACTGGATCATGCGAGTCATCGGCTTCTCCGGTTACGAGCAGCACAACTGGTTCGAGACCGGCATGGCGACCCTCACCATCGTCACCGTTCTGGTCGTCTGGGGATCGATCCCGTTCGTCGCGCTCAACATGTACGCGGGCCTGACGACCATCGGCAACGAACTCTATGAGGCAGCGCGGATGGACGGCGCGAGCGGCTGGCAGACCTTCTGGGCCGTCGTCTTCCCCAGCTTGAAGCCGTTCTTCCTGATCACCACGTTCCTCGAGATCATCTGGGTCTTCAAGGCCTTCACGCAGGTGTACGCGATGAACGCCGGCGGCCCCGACCGCAGTTCCGAGACCCTCCCGGTCTTCGCCTACATCGAGGGCCAGGGCCAGTTCCACTACGGCGTCGCCGCGGCGATCTCGGTACTGACCATCGTGATGCTCGTCGCCATCATGTCCTTCTACTTCCGTCTGATCCTGAAGCAGGAGGAGGAGCAGTGAGCAACATGTCCTTTGGTTCGAGCCACACCAAGCGGCCGCTGCGGCCGGCCGTCATCGGCAAGAACGTCCTGGCGCTCGCGCTGGCGGCCGTCTTCCTCTTCCCCGTCTACTGGATGTTCTCGTCCTCGCTGAAGCCGCAGAGCGAAATCCTCTCCAAGGACCCCGTCTTCCTCTTCACGCCGACCCTGGACAACTACACCAAAGCGACGGGCGTCGACCTGTTCTGGACGTATGTCGTCAACAGCTTCACGGTCACCATCGGCGCGGTGCTGCTCGCCCTCGTCGTGGCCCTGGCCGCCAGCTTCGCGATCGCCCGCATGAGGTTCCGGGGTCGCAAGGGCCTGGTGCTGGCCGTGATGATGGCGCAGATGGCTCCCTGGGAAGTCATGGTCATCGTGATGTATCTGATCGCCCGCGACGGCGCCATGCTCAACAGCATCCCGCTGCTCACCGCGATCTACTTCGTCATGGTCCTGCCCTTCACCATCTGGACCCTGCGCGGCTTCATCGCCGCCGTCCCGGTGGAACTGGAGGAAGCGGCCCTGATCGACGGGTGCAACCGAGGCCAGGCATTCATCAAGGTGATCTTCCCGCTGCTCGCGCCGGGACTGATGTCCACCTCGCTGTTCGGATTCATCACGGCTTGGAATGAATTCGCCATGGTCCTGATCCTCAACAAGGACAAGGAAGCGCAGACGCTGACGCTCTGGCTCACCGAATTCCAGACGGCGTTCGGCAGCGACTGGGGCGCGACCATGGCCGCGTCCTCCCTGTTCGCCCTCCCCGTTCTCATCGTCTTCCTCTTCCTCCAGCGACGGGCCGTCGGCGGCATGACCGCCGGTGCAGTGAAGGGATAACGCGCCTCCATGACCACTTTCGCTCTGCACAACGACACGCTGACACGCGACGCGCTCGCCGTCCTCCAGCCCGGTTTCACCGGCACCACCGCCCCCGACTGGCTGCTCCGCCGGGTCGGCGAAGGCCTCACCTCCGTCGGTCTCTTCGGCCGCAACATCGCCTCACCGGCGCAACTGGCCGCGCTGACCGCCCAATTGCGCGCCGAGCGGGACGACGTGCTCGTGGCGATCGACGAGGAGGGCGGTGACGTGACCCGTCTGGAGGTCCGGGGCGGCTCCTCCTTCCCCGGCAACCTCGCGCTCGGCGCCGTCGACGACACCGACCTGACCAGGGATGTCGCCCGCGAACTCGGCCGCAGGCTGGCCGAATGCGGCGTCAACCTCAACTGGGCGCCGTCCGCCGACGTCAACTCCGATCCGGGCAATCCGGTGATCGGTGTACGTTCCTTCGGCGCCGACCCGCAGCTCGTGGCCCGGCACACCGCGGCGTACGTCGAAGGTCTCCAGGCCTCCGGGGTGGCCGCATGCACCAAGCATTTCCCGGGTCACGGCGACACGGCCGTCGACTCGCACCACGCGATGCCCCGCATCGACGTGGGCTTGGACACACTGCACGCCCGTGAACTGGTGCCTTTCAAGGCGGCGATCGCGGCGGGCTCCAAATCTGTCATGAGCGCGCATATCCTGCTGCCTGCGCTCGACCCGGCCCGTCCGGCCACGCTGAGCCCGCGGATCCTCACCGGTCTGCTGCGCGAAGAACTCGGCTACGACGGGCTGATCATCACCGACGGCATGGAGATGCAGGCCATCTCCGCGACGTACGGCATCGAGCGCGGCAGTGTCCTGGCGATCGCCGCCGGCGCCGACGCGATCTGTGTCGGCGGCGGGCTGGCGGACGACGAGACCGTGCTGCGGCTGCGCGACGCGCTCGTCGCGGCCGTGCGGGACGGCGTACTGCCGCAGGAGCGGCTGGCCGACGCGGCCGCGCGGGTGCGCGCGCTGGCGGGCTGGACGCAGCAGACGCGGGGGCCCCGGGGGGCTTCGGGGCCGGGCGCGGCTGCACAGGAGGGGACCGCGCCCGGCTCCGGTATCGGCCTGGTGGCCGCCCGCCGGGCGCTGCGCGTCACCCGCGGGCCCGACTTCGCGCCCGTCACCTCGGCCCCGTACGTCGCCGCCTTCACCCCCGTCGCGAACATCGCTGTCGGTGACGAGACGCCCTGGGGGGTGGCCGCCGAGCTGGAGCGCCTGCTGCCCGGCACCGGGACGGGCACGTACAGCAGCCAGGACTGCGCGCCCGAGCGGGTGCTCGACGCCGCGCAGGAGCGCCGGATCGTCGCGGTGGTGCGCGATGCCCATCGCCATCCGTGGATGGCCCTCGCCGTGGAGAAGCTGATCGCCGCCCGGCCGGACACGGTCGTGGTGGAGATGGGCGTGCCCCAGGCGCAGCTGCGCGCAGGCCTGTACATCGCCACGCACGGCGCCGCGCGGGTGTGCGGCCGGGCGGCAGCCGAGGTCGTCGCAGGCGTCTGACGTACCGGGAAGGGCCGAGATAAGGGCCGAGGACCCCCGGCCGGGGGTCCTCGGCCCTTGGCCGTGTGACAGGCAGCCTCTACAGGCCCTGCCAGGTCGGCTTGGCCGCGTATGTGGCGCGGAAGTAGTCGCCCAGCTTCAGCTTGGACGCGGCCGCCTCGTCGACGACGACGGTCACGTGCGGGTGCAGCTGCAACGCGGAAGCGGGCACCAGCGCGGCGACCGGCCCCTCGACGGTGTGCGCCACGGCCTCGGCCTTGCCCTCGCCGGTGGCCAGCAGCACCAGGTGGCGGGCCTCCAGGATGGTGCCGATGCCCTGGGTGATGACGTGGTGGGGTACCTGGTCGATGTCGTTGTCGAAGAACCGCGCGTTGTCGACGCGGGTCTGCTCGGTGAGCGTCTTGATCCGGGTGCGGGAGGCGAGCGAGGAGCACGGCTCGTTGAAACCGATGTGCCCGTCGGTGCCGATGCCGAGCAGCTGGAGGTCCACGCCGCCGGCCTCGCCGAGTGCCCGGTCGTACGCCTCGCAGGCGCCCTGGATGTCCTCGGCGGAGCCGTCCGGGCCCATGAAGGACGCCTCGGTCAGACCGAGCGGCTCGACGACCTCACGCAGGACGACGGAGCGGTACGACTCGGGGTGCCCTGCGGGCAGGCCCACGTACTCGTCGAGCTGACAGATCAGGGCCCGTGACGCGTCGACGACGCCTGCCCTGACCCTGGCCGTGAGCGCCTCGTAGATGGGAAGCGGGGACGAACCGGTGGCCACGCCCAGCAGCGCGCCGGGCTTGCGGCTCAGCAGATCTCCGATACCCGCCGCGATGAGCTCGCCGCCTGCTGTGGCGTCCGGAACGATGACAACTTCCACGCTGAGCCTGCCGATCTGGAGGGGGAGCCGCGATGTGGTATAGACCAATCTAGCAGAGGCGCGCCCTGATTCTCATGGTCGTCCGAGACTCGTGGAACGTCACTTCGGGAAACTCCGGGAGACTTTCCGGGTAGGGCAACTTTGTACGGCGCATCCATGGACACGGCAGAATGGTCTAGTCCACAATGAACAGGTAAAGCCTCCGCCCTCCCCGCACAGGAGGGTGGAACGAGGCGCCGGCGCACTCTGCCCTGACTGCGCCGGGCCTCCCGTCGGCCGCGCGGGACCGCACACCCGCCGGCCGCAGCAGCTCCGGGCTGCGGTGCCGGGCGGGCTGAGGGTCCCGCCCAGGCGCCGCGGCCATGGGGTCCCGTGGCCCCGACCGGCGGGTACGCTCGCACACGTGCCCTCCATGAACGATCTAGTCCGCCAGCACACCGCTCTGAGTGACACCGACCTCGAGTGGCTTCACCTGCTGGTCTCGGAGTGGCAGCTGCTCTCCGACCTCTCCTTCGCCGACCTCGTCCTGTGGGTCCCCACCCTGGACGGGACGCGATACGTCTCGGTCGCGCAGATGCGGCCCAACACCGGCCCGACCTCGTATCAGGACGACATGGTCGGCCACCTCGTCCCGCGCGGCCGCCGCCCCCTCCTCGACGCCGCCCTCGACGAGGGCCGGATCGTGCGCGAGGGCGACCCGGAGTGGCGCGAGGAGGTTCCGGTCCGGGTGGAGTCCATTCCGGTCCGCCGCGAAGGGCGCGTACTCGGCGTCATCGCCCGCAACACGAACCTGCTGACGGTACGCACCCCCAGCCGCCTGGAGCTGACGTACCTCCAGAGCGCCTCCGACCTGGCCCAGATGATCGCAGCCGGGTCCTTCCCCTTCCCCGGTCAACAAGTCGACATGGATGCTTCGCCGCGGGCCGGCGACGGGCTGATCCGGCTCGACGCGGACGGCATCGTCCAGTACGCGTCGCCGAACGCACTCTCCGCCTACCATCGCCTCGGCCTCGCGTCCGACCTCGTCGGTCACCACCTCGGCCAGGCCACCGCCGAACTCGCCCCCTCCCGCGGTCCGGTGGACGAAGCCCTGGTCAAACTGGCCAGCGGCTACGCCCCGCGCGAGACCGAAGTCGAGGGCAACAGCGGGGTGATCCAGCTGCGCGCGATCCCGCTCAAGCCCAAGGGAACCCGGATCGGCTCGCTCGTCCTGTGCCGCGACGTCACGGAACTGCGCCGCCGCGAGCGCGAGTTGATCACCAAGGACGCCACCATCCGGGAGATCCACCACCGGGTGAAGAACAACCTCCAGACCGTGGCGGCGCTGCTGCGCCTCCAGTCCCGCCGGATGGACTCGGAGCAGGGCCGCGAGGCGCTGAACGAGGCGGTGCGCCGGGTCGGCTCCATCGCGATCGTCCACGAGACGCTGTCGCAGAACCTCGACGAACGGGTCGAGTTCGACGAGATCGCCGACCGGGTCATCGCGATGGTCGCGGAAATCTCGCCGGGCGGGGTCGACTGCCGTCGTACGGGGCGCTTCGGCATCCTCGACGCCGAGGTCGCCACCCCGCTCGCGATGGTTCTCACCGAGGTGCTGCAGAACGCGCTGGAGCACGCCTTCGCACCGGGGGAGCGTGGATCGGTCGAGGTGGGAGCGGTGCGCGGGGGCGAGCGCAGGGACAGCCGGCTGCTCATCACCGTCCAGGACGACGGGTGCGGGCTGCCCGCCGGGTTCGACCCCAAGCGGGCCGGGAATCTGGGACTCCAGATCGTACGGACTCTGGTGGAAGGCGAGTTGGGGGGAACGTTCGACATGGTGCCGGGACCCGACGGCGGCACCCGCGTGGTGCTCGACGTGCCGGTACGGGCCGCCAAGTAGAGCAGGGGCCTCGCCTATGCCCCGCCTCTGTGCCCCGCCCCCTGTGACTTGCGCCCGTGAACCGCCCCTGTGACGTGCGCCTGACGGAAGCTGAGCAAAGCAGCGAGCCCCGGACCGTGGGTACGGTCCGGGGCTCAAAGCTCACGTTGCTGTGCGCATCGGGGGTACTGCGCGCTGCGGCTCGGGGGCGGGTGGTGCGTACTCTCTGTACGCGCCGCCAAGCTCAGGCTGTGTGCGGGGTGGTTCAGGCGGTCGCGTTGCGCGCCCGGTTGCGGGCGGCGCGGCGCTTCATCGCGCGGCGCTCGTCCTCGCTGAGGCCACCCCAGACGCCGGAGTCCTGGCCGGACTCGAGCGCCCACTGCAGGCACTGCTCCATGACGGGGCAGCGGCGGCAGACGGCCTTGGCTTCCTCGATCTGCAGCAGCGCAGGACCGGTGTTGCCGATGGGGAAGAACAGCTCCGGGTCTTCCTCACGACAAACGGCGTTGTGACGCCAGTCCATGGCTGCTACCTCTCCTTGGTATTACGTGCGGGTTGCTTGTGAATGTGAACGCTTTCACGAATCCCCCCGCAAGTGAAGGGCCGACTGCCAGTTGCCTGGTGTGGGTCCTGTGTATGTGGAGGGGTTCTGACTTTCAGTGGAGGCCGGTTTTGCGGGCCGTCCCGATCGCCATGTAGAGATTCCCAAACCTGGGCTGCGGATACAACCCCTTCCGGAAAGTTTTTTTTGATTCCTCGGTGTCGGGTAGGTCACAGCCGTACTTCCATGGGGTGTACCCCAGTCCGTACGTTCGAGTTAAAGGACTTTCGGCCCTTCCACTCACACAATCACACGCAGTGCACGGCGAACGCCTGTGAACGTCACGCTCGTACGCAGCCCCAGGTGGTCACCGTCCATCTGAAAGGGCAGGGGCGCCTTCGAATGCAAGGTGAAGTCGGTCAGGTCGTGCAGCGTCACCGCGTGCTTGCCGTGCGGCCCGCGCTCCGGCGTGGACGTCAGCAACTGGGTCGCGTAACGGGCCACGGCGGCGGTGGACAACCTGCTCAGTCCGAGCACGTCGAGGGCCGTGTCGAAAGAGGCGTCGGGGGACGCGTACATCGGCCGATTCCCCAGGTAGGTCCAGGGGGACGTGTTGCAGACTATGGACAGCACGAGATCTTCCACGGGGGCCCGGTCGGGCCGTTCCAGCGTGATTATTCCGTGCCGGCGGTGCGGTTCAGTCAGGAACTGCCGTACCACCTGGCGCACGTAGAGGGCGTGCGTCGAGCGCTTTCCGCGCTCTCTTTGCTGTTCGACCCGGCCGATCACTCCGGCGTCGAAGCCGAAGCCGGCGCAGAACGTGAACCAGCGGGACGGAACCGATTCGTCCGCCGTGCCGGGGGTACCCGCTGCCAGTCCGAGCCCCACGGTCCGCTCACTGCGCGTGCTCAGCGCGTCCAGGATGGCGCCGGTCGCTTCCACGGCGTCGTTGGGCAGGCCGAGGGCGCGGGCGAAGACGTTCGTGGAGCCGCCCGGGACCACGGCGAGGCGCGGCAGGCTCTCCGGGTCGGGGCCGTTGTGCAGCAGTCCGTTGACGACCTCGTTCACGGTGCCGTCGCCGCCCAGCGCCACGACCAGCTCGATGTCCTCGCTGTCGGCGGCCCGGCGGCCGAGGTCACGGGCGTGCCCGCGGTACTCGGTGGTCACGACTTCCAGCTTCATTTCGCTGGCAAGGGCATGAATCAGGACATCGCGGGTGCGTGCACTGGTGGTGGTAGCTGCCGGATTGACCACGAGAAGTGCGCGCATGCGCAGCAGGTTACCGGCCGGGAGTGAAGGGGGTGTCCCCCAGGGCGGCGGAGCGCCGCCAGGGGTACCAGGGCTGTACCCGGCCCGCATCGGTCGCCCGTTACGCTGCAAGGGTGAGCACTGAGCAGACTCCCGAAGCCGCAGCCGGCCCCCGCCCCGCCCGGCTGACCGCAGCCGCGGCGCTTGCCGCGCTGGAGGGGCTTGCCCTCGTCGTCGGAGGCGTGTACATGCTCGTGATGGGCCTGCTCGGCAGCCCCGACAAGCCGGAACAGGCGGAGATGGGCGGCCTGACGCTGATCGCCCTGGCAGTCCTGCCGCTGGCCGCCTCGCGCGGGCTCCTCGGGCGCCGCGCCTGGAGCCGCGGACCCGCCATCATCACGCAGATCATGGCGCTGCCGGTGGCCTGGACGCTGCTGCGCTCGCAGGGTTCGCTGCTGATCCCGGCCGGCATCGCGCTCGCGGTGGTGGCGGTGGCCGCACTGGTCCTGCTGGTCAATCCGGAGACGACGCGGGCCCTGGGCATCCGCGGCGCCCGCGGCGCTCAGTCCCCCTGACGCCGCAGGGTCCGCATACGTCGTACTCCCAGCCCTCGGCCACTCCGCGCCTACTCCTCGACCAGGAGCCGTTCGCGGAGCTGGGCGAGGGTGCGGGCCAGCAGCCGGGAGACGTGCATCTGGGAGATGCCGACCTCCTGCGCGATCTGCGACTGCGTCATGTTGCCGAAGAAGCGCAACAGCAGGATCCGCTTCTCGCGCGGCGGCAGGCCTTCCAGGAGTGGCTTCAGCGACTCCCGGTACTCGACGCCCTCCAGTGCCTCGTCCTCGGAGCCCAGGGTGTCCGCGACGGCCGGGGAGTCGTCGTCGGTGTCCGGCACGTCCAGCGACAGCGTGCTGTACGCGTTGGCGGACTCCAGGCCCTCCAGGATCTCTTCCTCCGAGATGCCGAGCCGTTCGGCCAGCTCGTGCACGGTCGGCGACCGGCCGTGCTGCTGGGAGAGCTCGGCCGTGGCCGTCGTCAGCGACAGGCGCAGCTCCTGCAGACGCCTGGGAACCCGGACCGCCCAGCCCTTGTCGCGGAAGTGCCGCTTGATCTCGCCGACCACGGTCGGGGTGGCGTATGTCGAGAACTCGACACCGCGCTCCGGATCGAACCGGTCCACCGACTTGATCAGGCCGATCGTGGCGACCTGGGTGAGGTCGTCCAGCGGCTCGCCGCGGTTGCGGAAGCGCCGGGCGAGGTGCTCCACCAGGGGTAGGTGCATGCGCACCAGCCGGTTGCGCAGCTCAGCCTTCTCGCCCGATCCGTCCGGCAGTTCGCGCAGCTCGACGAAGAGAGCGCGCGCACCGCTGCGGTCGTGCGGATCGTGACGTCCGTGTTCCCGGGAGTGCTGTCCGTGCTCGCTCATATGGCCCGCCCGCTCTGCCCGCTCTGCCTGCTCCGCCGCCACCGTGCCCCCCGGGCCGTCCACCGAATTCCCGGTCGGCCCCCCGGCCGGGGGGCCGACCCGGCCGGCCGCCGCCCCTTCGGCGTCGACGGGGTGCGGCCGGGCGTGCTGGTCTGGGATGCCGGAAGGTGCGGGCGCCGGCTCGGCCGGAACCGCGCGCCCCTTCGGCGCCTGCGTGCTGAGCTTCTCCTTGCGCACCGGCCCGTCCCCGTTCCTCACGCCGGCCCGGGTCCCGCGCCGCGCTGTTTGTACAGGCTGATGGTGACCGTACGGTCCTCGGCGACCGTCGAGTCCACCTTGCCGGCAAGCGCCGACAGCACCGTCCAGGCGAAGGTGTCACGCTCCGGCGCCCGCCCGTCGGTGGTGGGGGCCGAGACCGTGACGTCGAGTGCGTCGTCCACGAGCCGGAAGACACAGCTGAGGACGGAGCCGGGCACGGCCTGCTGAAGCAGGATCGCGCAGGCTTCGTCGACTGCGATGCGCAGATCCTCGATCTCGTCGAGGGTGAAGTCCAAGCGCGCCGCGAGTCCGGCCGTGGCCGTACGCAGCACGGACAGATAGGCACCTGCAGCGGGCAGTCGGACTTCCACGAAGTCCTGGGTCCCGGGCTCACCTGCGATCTGGGACACCCTCACCTCCAAGGTGGCACAAGCTCTTTCGGGGGCCAGGGAGGGTTTGCCCCCCGAGGCCACGCGGTACGTACTTCGCCGGTGACGCTATCGCGATCCATTCTGCCGTGTCGCCGGGGCCCCCGTCCGCGCCGTCACTCATGGTAAGCATATGAGTACGCACAGTGGCTAGGGGTCTGCGGCGCCCAATTGCAAAGAACCGGCGCCGGGTTGACGTACCCAGGCGTCAGACGATCGAACCGTCCACGAAGCACCAGCGCCAGTGGTCCCCGGGCTCGAAGCTGCGCAGCACCGGATGGCCCGTCTCCTTGAAGTGCTGGGAGGCGTGCTGGTGCGGCGAGGAGTCGCAGCACCCCACGTGGCCGCAGACCAGGCACAGCCGCAGCTGTACGGGATGACTCCCGGCCGTCAGGCACTCCCGGCAGGTGTCGCTCTGCGGGGCCGGCTGGGGGCGCGGCAGCTCGGCCAGGTGCGGGCACTCGTTCATGCTGGCCAGGTTACGACGTACGAGCGGATGTGGGGCGGCACCAACCGATGGACGCATTGCCACTGCTGGTCCTGGTCGCGGGGAGCGCGGCCGTCGCGGGAATCGCCCGGAGAACCCCGGTGCCCCCACCGCTGCTGCTGGTCGCCGCCGGGCTCGCGGCGACGTACATCCCGGCTGCCCCCGACTACACCCTGGACCCGGACATCGTGCTGCCGCTGCTGCTGCCGCCGTTGCTCTACACGGCGGCGGTGGACAGCTCGTACCTGGACCTGCGGGCGAACGTCAGGCCGGTCGCGCTCCTGTCCGTCGGCTACGTGCTGTTCGCGACGGTGGTCGTGGGCTACTTCGCGTATCTCGTCGTCCCGGGGCTCGGGCTGACGTCGGCGCTGGTCCTGGGAGCGGTGATCGCGCCGCCGGACGCCGTGGCCGCGACCTCCATCGCACGCAGGCTGGGGCTGCCGCCACGCATCACGGCGATCCTCCAGGGCGAGTCCCTGGTGAACGACGCCACGGCCATCACCGCCTTCAAGGTCGCCCTCGCGGCCGCCGCGGGCGAGGGCGCCAGCTGGATGGGCGGGATCGGCGAGTTCGCGGTGGCGGCGATCGGTGGGGTCGGCGTGGGGCTGCTGCTGATGGTGCCGCTGCACTGGCTGCGTACGCACCTCAGGGAGCCACTGCTGCAGAACACGCTGTCGCTGCTGATCCCTTTCGTCGCGTACGCCGCCGCCGAGCACGTGCACGCTTCGGGGGTGCTCGCCGTGGTGGTCGTGGCGCTCTATCTGGGGCATCGCTCCTGGCAGGTCGATTTCGCCACCAGGATCCAGGAGCACGCCGTCTGGCAGATGGTCGCGTTCGTTCTCGGGTCCGCCGTCTTCGCGCTTATCGGACTTCAACTGCCCTACGTACTGCGCGGACTCGGTCCCTACGGGATCGGGCAGGCGCTCTGGTACGCGGTCGCGGTGTTCGCGGCCGTCGTGGTGGCGCGGTTCGTGTGGGTGTTCCCCGCGACGTACCTGCCGCGGATCCTGTCGCAGCGCATCCGCACCCGGGAACCGGCCGTCGGCTGGGCCTCGCCCCTGGTCGTCGGGTGGGCCGGCATGCGGGGCGTGGTCTCGCTGGCCATCGCGTTCTCCATCCCGCTGACCGTCGGAGACGACGAGGCGTTCCCCGCACGCAACCTGGTGCTCTTCCTCACGTTCACGACGGTGATCGCCACCCTGGTCGTGCAGGGGCTCACGCTCGCACCGCTGATCCGTCTCCTGAAGCTGCCGAAGCGTGATGTGTACGCCGAGACGCTCGCCGAGGCGCAGGCCCAGAGCGAGGCTTCGGCGGCTGCCGAAGAACGCCTCGAAGCGCTCTTGGCCGATCCGGGCAACGCACTGCCCCAGCCGCTGGCCGACCGGCTCCGCAACGTTCTGGAGAGGCGCAGGAACGCCGTGTGGGAACGGCTCGGCGCCGTCAACGAGGACACCGGGGAATCGGCGGACGACACCTACCGGCGGCTGGCGGGGGAGGTGATCGCCGCTGAGCGGACGGTCTTCGTGGAACTGCGCGACCAGCGGCGTATCGACGACGAGATGCTGCGCACCCTGATGCGCAGGCTGGACCTGGAGGAGGCGGCGGCCTACCGCGCGGATTCCGGCTGACCGGTGATGACGGCGGCGACGGTGCTGCCGGGCGGGAAGGCACCCTCGGCGGCGAGGGTGGTCAGCCCGTACAGCATCTTGGCGACGTAGAGCCGCTCCACCGGCAGCTGGTGCCGGTCCTCGAAGTCCGCCGCGAACGCTTCGAGCTGCGGGGTCGTGCGGGCGTAGCCGCCGCAGTGGAAACGTTCGTCCAGAAACCAGTCGCCGGCCGGGCCGCCGAATGCCTCCCACTGGAGCGCGCGTATCTCGTCGCCCAGGAAGCCGCCCCTGAGTACCGGGAAGCCGATGGCTCGCTGCCCCGGTGCGAGGCCCGCCGCGAGCCCGGCGAGCGTCCCACCGGTCCCGCAGGCGACGCCGACGACGTCGGCCGCTCCGCGCAGCTCGCGCCCGAGCTCGACGCAGCCGTGCGCGGCGAGCGCGTTGCTGCCGCCTTCGGGGACGACGTAGACGCTCCCCGCCGCCCCGCGCCCCGGACACCCGGCGGGCGTGTCATGGGCGGCGGGGCGGGCCGGATCCACCGCATCCAGGATCCCGGCCAGCACCTGCGGGTCGCCCTTCGCGCGGTACGTCGCCCGGTCCACGAAGTGCAGCCGCATGCCGTCCGCCGCACAGCGGGCCAGGGAGGGATTCAGGGGACGCCCGGCCAGCTCGTCGCCCCGTACGACGCCAATGGTGGGGAAGCCCAGCAGCCGGCCCGCCGCGGCTGTGGCGCGCAGGTGATTGGAGTACGCGCCGCCGAACGTGAGCACCGTACGGCCGTGCGCCCGGGCCAGATTCGGGGCCAGCTTGCGCCACTTGTTCCCGGGCAGATCCGGGTGGATTCGATCGTCCCGCTTGAGCAGCAGCCGCACGCCTCGGCGGGCGAAGCGCTCGTCCTCGGCCGGCGACAGCGGCGACGGCAGCCGCGGCCGCAGATGGGCGAGGTCGAGCGCTACGGGGGGCCGGATCATGCCCCCATTGTGACCACGCGGGTCAGCTGAGGCGGCCCTGGATGCGCCCCCGCATGGTGTTCATCGAGAATCCGCGCGGGTCGATCTTGCCGGGCTGCCATTCGAGGTGGCCGATGACGGACCGGGAGTTCCACCCGTGGTGGCGGCAGATCGCCGCCGACGCCCGCTCGATCGCTTCGAGCTGCGCGTCGGGCCAGGGGTCCTTGCCGTCGCCGAGGTTCTCGCACTCGAAGCCGTAGAAGTGCCGGTTTCCGTCCGTGTTGGACTCGTTGTCCCGCGGCAGCGCCCGTTCGGCGATGACGGCCCGCAGCACGTCGTCGTCGCCCAGACCGGCGTGATTGGCGCGTCCGTAGCCGACCAGGTGGACGGAACCGTTCTTGGCGATCACGCCGTGGCAGAGGGGTCCCGGCAGGCCCGCGTAGCCGTCACGGCAGATACGGACGGTGTTGGCGGTGCCCTTGGTGACGGTGTGGTGGATCATCACTCCGTGCACGGGTCCCCAGGGGCCCTTGTGATTGCGGTTGTGCGTACGCCAGTCGCCGACCTGGATGACGTTGATGCCCTCGTCTCTCAGCATCTCGAGGAACCTGCCCGCGGACATGGGTGAGGCCATGGCCTCCTCCTTACGTGGGATACGGATCGTCTCGTACCACTTGAGTAGCTTCTACCCGCACACGACGGCCAGAACGACCGGTTCACACCCGCGAATTCGTGCGGCATGCCCCGCGCGCCGGTGATCCAGTCACACTCATTTGTGTAATGGCGCAACGACTCCCCGTGCTGGAAAGCTGTTTGGTGCAGGTCAGCTCATGATTGAGAGGGAGTCAGATGTCGGTCGAGGCAGGTTCCGAGATCCGCGAAGAGCAGGCACAACCGCAGCAGAGTCTCGGTACGGCTGCCGCGCGGAACTTGGCAACCACCACCAAGTCCGCCCCGCAGATGCAGGAAATCACCTCGCGGTGGCTGTTGCGCATGCTGCCGTGGGTCCAAGTCCAGGGCGGCACCTACCGGGTGAACCGCAGGCTCAGCTACTCGGTGGGTGACGGGCGCGTGACGTTCGTGCAGACCGGGGACCGGGTCCAGGTCATCCCCGCCGAGCTGTGCGAGCTGCCCGCGCTGCGCACCTTCGGCGACGAGGCGGTGCTCGGCGAGCTGGCGCAGCGGTGCGCGCAACGGGAGTTCGCGGCGGGTGAAGTGCTGGCAGCCGCCGGAGACACCGCCGACACGGTCTACCTGCTCGCGCACGGCCGGGTGGAGAAGCTCGGGGAGGGGCCTTACGGCAACGAATCGGTGCTCGGCGTCCTCGCCGACGGGTCGTACTTCGGCGACCAGGCGCTCGTCGAGGAGGACGGAACGTGGGGCTACACGGCCCGTGCCGCCACCGCGTGCACCGTGCTGATGCTGTCCCGCCAGGACGTGCTCACCCTGGCAGACCGGGCGGAGCCCCTGAGTGAGCATCTCGCCCGGCTACGGTCGCTGCCCCGCCAGCGCACCAACAGGTTCGGCGAGGCCCCCATCGACCTGTCCGCGGGCCACATGGGTGAGGCCGTCGTCCCGCACACCTACGTCGACTACGACGCGGCGCCCCGCGAGTACGAACTGAGCGTCGCGCAAACCGTGCTGAAGGTCCACAGCCGGGTGGCCGACCTCTACAACCAGCCGATGAACCAGACCGAGCAGCAGTTGCGGCTCACGGTCGAGGCGCTGCGTGAGCGCCAGGAGCACGAACTCATCAACCACCGCGAGTTCGGCCTGCTCAACAACTGCGACTACGCCCAGCGTTTCCAGCCGCACGACGGGGTGCCAGGCCCGGACGACATGGACGAGCTGCTGTCGCGCCGGCGGGGCTCGAAGCTCTTCCTCGCCCATCCGCGGGCCATCGCCGCCTTCGGACGCGAGTGCAACAAGCGCGGTCTGTACCCGGAGAGCGTCGAGATCGGCGGCAGCCGGGTGCCGTCCTGGCGCGGCGTCCCGATCTTCCCGTGCAACAAGATCCCGGTGAGCGACGCCCGTACCACCTCGATCATCTGCATGCGTACGGGCGAGGCCGAGCAGGGCGTCGTCGGGCTCCAGCAGAGCGGCATCCCGGACGAGATCGAGCCGAGCCTGTCGGTGCGTTTCATGGGCATCGACGAGCAGGCGATCATCTCGTACCTCGTCACGGCGTACTACTCGGCGGCGGTGCTGGTGCCGGACGCGCTGGGTGTGCTGGAGAACGTCGAGATCGGCAGGTGGCGCTGATCCCGGGAGCCCGTCCCGGCACTCGCCCGCAGGGCGCCCGTCCCGGGGGCGCTGCCTCCGGGACGGGGCGGCCCGGGCGGTTCGTGCCCCCGTCCCCGGGGGCGCCGTGCAAGCACCGCTGGAGGAAGCGACCGTGACCATGACCAGAACGGAGGCCGCCGCGCCCGAGGGGCACGAGGCGGCGACCCTCCTCGAACGCACCCGCACTGCCGTCGATCCGCAACTGCGCTCGGCGGTAGAGAGTCTGCCCGGATTTCTGCGCAGGATCGCGATGTATCACTTCGGCTGGGAACAGGCCGACGGCACCGCCGCCGCGGGTCGGTCGGGCAAGGCGATCAGACCTGCCCTGGTCCTCGCCGCGGCCCAGGCGCTCGGCGCGGAGCCGTACGCGGTGGTGCGGGCGGCGGCGGCCGTGGAGCTCGCGCACAACTTCACGCTGCTCCACGACGACGTCATCGACGAGGACCCAACCCGACGGGGCCGCCCCACGGCCTGGGCGGTCTTCGGTGTCCCCGACGCGATCGTGGCGGGGGACGCGATGTGCGCCCTGTCGCTGCGGCTGCTCGCCGAAGATCCGCATCCGGCTGCGGCCCGGGCGGCGGCGCGGCTGGCGGCCTGTGTGGTCGAGCTGTGTGCGGGGCAGCAGGCGGACTGTGCGTTCGAGAGCCGCGGGCCCGACGAGGTGTCGCTGGACGAGTGCCTGGCCATGGCCGAGGCCAAGACCGGGGCTCTGCTGGGCTGTGCCTGTGCGCTGGGGGCGCTCTACGCGGGTGCGGGCGACGAGGAGGTGGCTGCCATGGACGCCTTCGGGCGGGAGGCCGGCCTGGCGTTCCAGCTCATCGACGACCTCATCGGGATCTGGGGCGACCCTTACCACACGGGCAAACCGGCGGGCGCGGACCTCGCCGCGCACAAGAAGTCGCTGCCGGTGGTGGCGGCGCTGACTTCGGGCACCCGAGCCGCCGCCGAACTCGCCGCGCTCTACGGCGGGCCGCTGGACGGGGCAGCCGTGCTGCGTGCGGCCGATGCCGTCGACCGGGCGGGAGGCCGGGACTGGGCGCAGGGGCAGGCGGCGGACCGGATGGCCAGGGCGGTGGACCACCTCGCGCGCGTGGTGCCCGACCCTGCGGCGGCGGGGGACCTGCTCGCGCTGGCTGAATTCGTCACCCGCAGAACACGCTGAAGCACCCCTGACCAGGGGGGAGGAGGGGGCGGAAGCCGCGCGCCCGAGGGGGCACGCGAGGGGGTCACCCGAGGGGAGCGAGGGGAGATCGAAGGGGCCGCCGGGCGTTCGTCGGTATCAACTCTAGGATCGCAGCGTTGAGTTCAGATGATCCTGGGAGAGAGGCCGGACCATGGGCATGGAGATACGCCAGGCGGGGAAGAGCGACCGCGAGGCGCTGGTGCGGCTGCTGGACGCTGCTTTCATAGACGATCCCGTGAGCAGTTGGGTATTCCCCGACCGTGCGCACCGGGGCCGCATGCACGGCACGTTTCTCGGCGTCTTCCTCGACATGGCCCTCAGTGAGGGGCGGGTCGATGTCACCGAGGACGGGTCGGCCACCGCCCTGTGGCTGCAGGTGCCGGCGGGGCCGCCCCCGCCGGACGACGACACTCCGGTCCGGCTGAGGGAGGCAGCCGGCCGGGACAATGAACGCGCCGAGCAGATCAGCCGGATGACGGGCGAAGTCCACCCGCACGACCGGGCGCACGAGTATCTGATGCTGATCGCGGTCTCCCCGGACCGTCAGGGGGAGGGACTCGGCGCCGCCCTGATCGCGCCGGTTCTCGAACGCTGCGACCGGGACGGCGTACCCGCGTACCTGGAGGCGAGCAGCGCGCGCAGCGGCAAGCTGTACGAGCGGCTCGGATTCGCCTTTACCGGCCGGACGGTGGACCTGCCCGACGGTCCTCACATGTGGCCCATGTGGCGCGAGCCGGTGGTCCAGTAGCTCAGGCGGAAAGGGGCTTGCGCTACCACTATGGGTGGAGCACTATGGACGTAGTGGTTGAGGTGCGGGGCTGCGATCCCTGCCGTGCCCGCGTCTCTTCCCTCCCGTCTGTCGATCAAAGGATCAGTTTGCGCAAGCTCACGTACTACGTCGGGATATCCATCGACGGCTTCATCGCGGCACCCGACGGCGCCATCGACTTCTACCCGATGGGCGAGTCGTACCTGAAGGACTTCCTCATCGGCGAGTACCCGGACTGCCTGCCGACCCACGTGCGCCGGCACCTGGGCGTCGACAGCGTGGAGAACAAGCACTTCGACACGGTTGTCCAGGGCCGGGCCACCTATGACCCGGCCCTGGAGATCGGCGTCACCAGCCCGTACAAGCACCTGCGCCAGTACGTCGTCTCCCGCAGCATCAGCCCCTCGCTCGACCCGGACGTCGAGATCATCTCCGGTGATGTCGCCGCGAAGGTCCGCGAACTCAAGCAGCAGGACGGCCTCGGGATCTACCTCGCGGGCGGAGGGAACCTGGCAGCGCAGTTGCTGGAGGAGATCGACGAACTGGTCCTCAAGGTCTATCCGGTCGTCATCGGCTCGGGAGTGCCAGTGTTCTCCGCCGAGTTCGGCGTCTTCAACTTCGCGCTCGACTCGACCCGGACGTACGACAACGGTGCGGTCGTCCTCACCTACACCAAGAAGATCTGACGGCAAGGAGGCCTGATCGAGGGGCCGTTCGAGGACGGGATGCGCACGGGCTACAGTCCGGGCCATGATGGAAGAGCCATGGGCCGGCTGGTACCGCGACCGTGAAGGTTCGGTCGCCGTCACCTTCACGGTGAACGGGCGGCGGCTGCGCACCCGTATCAGGGAATTCGACTTCGAGGGTGACCACTTCAACGCCCTCGCACCGGTCGCCGGGATGCCGTCGGACGGGGCCCGGTACACCCTCTCGGACGGAGCGCTGTGCGACTGCGTACTCGAGTGGGACATCCCTGTGCCGGTGGACGACGCCGACGGCCGGGTGCGCCAGGCCACCCTCAGCTGCCTGCTCGCTCTCGGCCGGCCGCTGCCCGATGGGACCATCGACCGTGAACACCTGGCACTGACCCTGCACTTCGACGGCGCGGCGTACGAGTCGCGGCGCGCCGAGCGGGACTTCGGCCATGCCCTGGCCGCGATCCAGCAGCGCCTCCCGGAGGGGGCGTATCTACGGGGGATGTCCGACGGGCGCGAGTCGGCCGACGGTGCGGGCAGCGGCGGGGACGCGGGCGAAGACAGCCTGGTCGCAATGCTCGGGCCGTGGATCCTGCGCTCAGGTGCCGGACAGAGGGCGCCGGGGTACGCCGCCGGTCTGGAACGCAGCCCGGCGTAGGGCGGGCGCCGGACGGGGCAAGGACGTGCGCCGGGCGGGTTCGCAGGGCTCACTGCGAGCCCGCCCGGCGCCCACTCGGGTGCGAGCGGGGCTCTCCCGCGTCAGGACGCGGGGACGAAGCCGTTCTGCCAGAGCTGGTTCACGCGGCTGCGCTCACGCTGGTCCGGGTTGGCGTTCTGGCACGAGGTGCCGGGGCCGCCGCCGGACATCAGCTCGCTGCACGGGCCCGAGTAGTGGTCCGGCAGACCGAGCACGTGACCGGTCTCGTGGGCGGTGACGCGCGTCGAGTTGTAGCGCTGGTTCTGTGCGTAGTCGAGGAAGATGAAGCCCCTTCCGTGGCCGTTGGTGCTGGCGTACGAACCACGGGAGTCGTTGCCCTCGTGGTAGGTGAAGTCCGGGTTCGAGCCCTCCTGGAGTCTCACGTTGATGACGGAGCTGTTCCAGATCTGCGTGCTGCGGGCTATCTGGGTCCGGAAACTGGGCGCGTTCGCCGCCGAGTAGACGACGGTGACGGCCGCGGCCCCGGGATTCGCCGCTCGCTTCTCCGCGACCGACTTCTGCACGGCCTGGAAGAACGCCTTGTTGGCTGCCGCGTTCTCCTTGGACGCCTCGTACGCGTCGGGGGAGGCGTACCTGAGCTGCACTCCGGCCCTTGGTGCGTCTGCGGCGGCGTCGTGGGGGGCCGCCGTCGCCGGGGTGGCACCGAGGGTCGCGGCCGCGAGGCCGAGGCCGAGAGCGGCGGTGAGCATGCTGCGGGTGTGTCTCATGTGGGGGGCTCCTACTCGTCCGGTCCATGTCAAACAGGTCGGTAGGGGAGAGTGTCGGGCTCGCGAGCCCCGAGCGGATGATGCCAAAGGGCGATAGCACGAGCGCATCACCCCGGTGAGGACCGTCCGGTGTCCAACGTCCGACTGCTCCGGAAACAGGGGGGATTCCCGCGCTTACGGCGTCTGGTGTGGCGCAAGGGGCCGTCCTATGGTCGGCACATGGAGCTTGAGGTCAGGCACCTTCGCGCCCTGTGCGCCATCGCCGACGCCGGCAGCCTGCACAAGGCGGCACGCACGCTCGGGATGAGCCAGCCCTCCCTGACCACGCAACTGCGCCGCATCGAGCACTCGCTGGGCGCGGAACTCTTCTCCCGCGGCCGCACCGGCTGCCGGCCCACCCCGCTGGGGCACGCGGTGCTGAGCAGGGCGCGTCCGCTGATCGAGCAGATGAACGCGCTGGTCGCCGACACCCGGGCGGCGGCAGCACGTACCGGGGACGGCTCTCAGCTGCGCATCGGCGCCACCGCGAGCCGCGTCATCGGGGGGTGGCTGCGCAGGCTCCGTACCAGGCTGCCGGAGACCGACACCTCGCTGCACGTCGACGTGTCGGCCGCCGCGCTGCTGCGGATGCTCGCCGCAGGGCAGCTCGATGTCGCGTTCGTGCACGAGGTGGAGGGCTCCCCGCTGCGTGTGCCGGAGGGCCTGCACCGGCGGGTGCTGGTGGAGCGGGAGCCCCAGTTCATCGCGATGTCACGGGACCACCCGGCCGCTGCCAGGCCGGTGGTGGAGCTGGCGGACCTGGCCGGCGACCGGTGGATGATCGACCCGACGGTGGACGGCGAATGGGACGGTGTACGGCGCCTGTTCGCCGCGGCGGGCCTCGATCCGCCCGTTCTGTGCGGGGACTACCACACCGCGATGTCCCTGATCGTGATCGGGGAGGCCGTCGCACCGTGCCAGCCGACCTCGGGCCCGCGCGACGACATGGCGATCCGCCCCTTGAGCGGCGACCCGCTCGCCGTACGGCTGCTGCTCGTGTGGCGGCCGGGGTTCGACGAGGTGGACGGGGTGTACGCAGACCTGGAGGCGGCGTACCGCGAGGCGGCGATGCGCGCGTCCGGATACCGGCAGTGGCTCCTGCGCAACGAGAGTGCCCTGCCGGCGGGGTGCGCGGTGGCGTGACGGCGTGCCCGGATGGGCGTACAGAGGAATGCGGCAGGTCCGCGCCCGCTTGACGCTGAAAACGTCCGCCCCTGCCCACGCCAAAACACCCGAACACCCGAGACCCCCGAGCGCCGAGCACCAGAGCAGCCCGACCCGCGCACCCGAGCAGCCCGGGCACCCGCGCACCCGAGCAGCCCGGGCACCCGCGCACCCGAGCACCAGAGAAGGAACCCCATGTCCCCAGCCCCCGCCTTCGCCGTCACCGGAGCGAGCGGACAGATCGGCGGCCGTGTCGCACGGCTGCTCGCCGGCGCCGGTGTCGCCCAGCGGCTGATCGGCCGCAGCGCCGCCCGGCTGCCCGACCTCCCCGGCGCGGTCAAGGCGCCGCCCGCCGCGTACGGCGACGTCGACGCGATGCGCGCCGCGCTGGACGGTGCCGGGACGCTCTTCCTGGTCTCCGCGCACGAGAGCGCCGACCGGGTACACGAGCACAGGACCGCCGTGGACGCGGCCGTCGAGGCCGGCATTCAGCGGATCGTGTACGTGTCGTTCCTCGGCGCATCCCCCGACGCGACGTTCACCTTCGGCCGCGACCACTGGCACACCGAGCAGCACATCCGCTCCACCGGCGTGGCCCACACCTTCCTGCGCGACAGCTTCTACCAGGCAGCCTTCCCCGCCATGACCGGCAAGGACGGTCTGATCCGCGGCCCGGCCGGGGAAGGGCGTGTCTCGGCCGTAGCGCACGAGGACATCGCGGACGCGGCAGCCGCCGTACTCCTCACCGAGGACCACGCCGTCCACGCCGGCGCCACGTACGACCTCACCGGACCCCGGGCCCTCTCGCTCGCCGAGATCGCGCACGAGCTGGGCCGGGCCGCGGGGCGCGGCGTCGTGTACCTGCCCGAGACACGCGAGGAGGCGTACGCCTCACGTGCGGAGTACGGGGCCGAGCCGTGGGAGGTCGAGGGCTGGGTGACGTCGTACGCGGCCATGGCGAACGGTGAACTGGCCACCGTCTCCGACGCCGTGCCCCGCCTCACCGGCCGCCCGGCGACCACCTTCGCCGAATTCCTGAACGAGAATCCGCACAGCTACGCCCACTTGCTCCGCTAACACCGACCGGCAATTGGGAGGTGGGTGAAGGAGCGGTGTGGGGGTGCGTGCATCGCAAGGCGGAGGATTGAGGCATGGCGGAGTCAAACTGATTGACGACAACGCGGCGAGGTGCGTGGCCCAACACCGCGACGCCGCACCCCAATTGCCGGTCGGTGTAAGGTCCCTGCCCATGGGGACGCGCATGCCGGTGACGACGGCCGAACGCAGAGCACGCCTGGCCATGCGCCACCGGCTGGCGGTGGAGGCCAGGGCCGACGATCCGGTGGTGGTCGCCCGCGACCTGGTGGCCCTGCACGGGACCGATCCGTCGTCCGTCCATCTCGGCGCTCTGCTGCGGATGAAGTCGGGCACCGTCGGTGACGTCGAACGCGCGCTGTACGACGACCGCTCGCTGCTGCGGCTGCTCGGCATGCGCCGCACCGTGTTCGTGACGTCCCTGGACGTGGCGCCGGTCATCCAGGCGGTCTGCTCACGGGCGGTGGCGGTACGAGAACGCCGCAAGCTGTTGGACTTCCTGGCCGAGGCAGAGGTCGCCACGGGTGCCGCAGCCACCGAGTGGCTCGCGGGAGCCGAACAGGCCGCGATCGAGGCCCTGGAGGCCGGCGGCGAACTGACGGCCGCGGAACTGGCGGCGTCCGACCCCCGGTTGGGTACCGAGCTGGTCCTGTCCCGGGGCAAGAAGCACGAAGGCCGTCAGAAGGTGGCCAGCCGGCTGCTGCTTCTGCTCGCCGCCGAGGGTCTGGCGGTACGGGGCAGGCCGCGCGGATCGTGGACGTCCCACCAGTACCGCTGGTCACCGCTGACCCGGTGGTGCCCGGACGGCCTGGCCGATCTCGACACCCGCGAGGCGGAGACCGAGCTGGCCCGGCGCTGGCTGCGCACGTTCGGTCCCGGCACCGCCGACGACCTGCGCTGGTGGACGGGGTGGACCAAGACCCAGGTCAAGCGCGTCCTGGCCGAACTGCGCGCCGTCGAAGTCGATCTGGAGGTCGCAGAGGGCGCAGAGGCCGGGGAGGGTGCGTCGTCAGTCTCGTCGACCGGCTTCCTGCTCCCGGACGATCTCGAACCGACGCCCGCCCCCGAGCCGTGGGCCGCTCTGCTGCCCGCCCTCGACTCGACCCCGATGGGCTGGCACGAGCGTAACTGGTACCTCGGCGCGCACGCCTCCCGTCTCTTCGACAACGTCGGCAACATCGGGCCCTCCGTGTGGTGGGACGGCCGGATCGTCGGTGGCTGGGCGCAGGACTCCGCCGGGGAGATCGTCTGCCGCTTCCTGGAGGACGTGGGCCCCGACGCGGAGGCGGCGGTACGGGTCGAGGCCGAACGCATGGCCCCGCTGCTCACCGGCGTACGCCTCACCCCTCGCACCCGCGGCAAGACTTGGCTGGAGCAGGAACTCACCTCCTGAGACAGCGGCGCGGCGCCGCGACGGCGGGGCGCAGTTGGCACCGCGCCTGTCAGCCGAGCGTCTGCTCCGTTCAGATGGTCTTGCCCTGCCCGGTGCGCCGGGTGCCCCAGTCCTCGGCGAACTGGGCCACCAGGAAGAGCCCCCGACCGCCCTCGTCGTCCTCCTCGGCCTGGTGCAGATGCGGCGCTCCACATCTGGGGCCACGAACCCCAGGTCCCGCCAGGTACGGCCCAGAGCGTCCCGCGGGCTGAGCCCCTGCGCGCCGGGCGCGGCGGAGTTGAACCGCAGGATGCGCAGTCGTGGGTCGAGGACGTGCAGGCCGATCGGGGGCTCGGTGAACAGCGCGTGCAGCAGCGCGTCGGCGTACTCGGGTTGCATGGCCTGCCGCCCTCCTCCCCCGCCGCGTGGTCTCCCGCTTCCCGTTAGGTGCCCCCTGGCCGCGCCCCACCTCCTGTGCGTGCTGTTTGAGTGACGGATCCAGTGACAGCCGGGACAGCGGGGACAGCGGGGACAGCGGGACGGCCGGGACGGCGGGGACAGCCGTGGTTCACAGACGACCGCACCCGGCCCGTCACGGACTGCGCGGAGGCAGTCCGAACGGGCCGGGTGCGGACAGGCGGGAACGTCTGCGGGGACGACAACCGCAGTGCAGGCGGTCAGGCCTGCTTGGTCTCCCTAGTAATGGGCCGGGTCGGTGACCTGCGGAGATCTTCTCTGCGGGGCGCTGACCTGGCCTTTTACTGATTGCTGGCGATGGGGCGCGATGGTCGTGATCGGGTGTCCTGCGGACTGTGTGCGGACTGGCGTGGGACCGCGAGCGACCGGGGGAATCCCATCCTCTGGCGTTCGATGGTCTCACCGGTCAACAGCTGGTTGGCGGCGTCCCGGGATCGGCCAAGGCAGGTCGTCGATGGTCATTCCATTTCCCCGCTCTCCTGGAGGGGCCGCCCCCGACATGGCTCGCAGACTCGCTTCCGGAATATTTGTGAAGAGGCCCTCTTCACGAATGAGTCCGTCAGCGTTGGACATCGAAGGAAGGTCACGTGTCGCAGGCTGGGGAAGATAAATTCCTTGCAGCGGCGAGTCCTCAGGATGCTGGTATATGTGTTTTCGGGCTCCCATGGCTGTTTCCTGGTTGACACTTCGTGCGATCTTCGTCGATCCCGAAACGGTGAAGTCAGGGATATTAATTCCCTCTCGGACGTTTTTCGGTTGAATCGTGAGGGCGTGGCGACGGCTGAGCGGAACCAAGAATAGGTCGGCCGTGAAAATACCTACTCCCTGCCATGCAGGATAATCAGAAGCGACGGCAAGTGAGACCGGGTGGTCGGATGTGATGATGGAGCGACGGGTGAATTTGTACAGCGTCCACTGGCAGTCCTTGAGGTATGCAGAGGTGCTGGGCAGGAGGTTCATCATTAGCCGGATGTGGTCGTTGGTATCGGCGGCCATATCCGGCCCACCCGGTTTAGTTAGGTCACGCCACTCAGTGTCCAGCTCCTCATCGGATACGACCCGTGCGTCGGCGTCCTGAATACGTGAGCGCAGCGCCTCTTTCCCGGAGACTCCGACGAGGAGTCGGATCATTTCGGCGTTATGGTTGCTCTGATTATGCCGTACCTGCTCCGCCCTTAGGTGCTGTAGGGCAACCCACGTGGCGAAAGATTCTCGATGTTCGCCTTGGATCGGCCAGGTCCCGGACAGGACGAGCTTCAGTGCCTCAGCGGCAGAGCCTTCGATCTTACTGAAGGCTTTCTCGAAGAAGTCCGACAGGGAGCCATCGGGAAGCGTCACCGTGTAGAAATCTTTGATGACGCTCGCGTCGCCGGTCGAAAGAACGGGCGAGGGCGCGCCGGGAAGGGAGATTCGGCGAATTCGTCCCGCGTCATCTGCGAAGCCGTTCAAGTAGAACTTGGAGACGGTGTGCTGTCGTCGAACTCGCTTTGTCAAGCCTTCCCCTGATGCCTGGTTGGGTGAATCGAATGAGAGATGGTGTGTGAGTGAGAGGATCATGCAACACTTGAGTGAGGTCGGGGACCGAATCAACTGCCTGCACTGACGCACCCTCGGGATTCACTAACTTGGAGCGCTCCGCTCCGCTCCGAGCGCGAATCGCGAAGGGCCTGCCTGGGTAATCGATTGGGACGCGATCGGTGCCTCTATTGCCAGCCGTCGAGGGAGATCTCCGGGCCTTCCGCGAGGTACCGGTGGAGGGCGCTTGAGGTGGTCTCCACGAACTCCTCGGGAATGGCATCGGCGTCAACCCAGCGGACCTGGGCGTGCTTGCGGGGTTCGCGGTTCTCGGGTTTGCCGGCCCATTCGTGGGTGGCGAAGACGACGGTGAGGAAGCCATTGGGGGCTTCGACGCCCCAGGCGCCGTGGATGATGTGGGCGACCTTGAGGGACTCGGGCTTTACCGTGAGGCCGGTCTCTTCGTAGAGCTCGCGGACCGCGGTCTCGGTGATGGGCTCGCCGGGCTCACTCTTGCCGACCGGCAGGTCCCACATGCCCTGGGCGAACTTGGCGTTCTCGCTGCGCTGGAGGAGGACGACGCGGTTGGTGACCTTGTCATGGACGATGACTGCGGCGACCAGCAGGGTCATCGAATCGAGCGCCGGCTTGAGGGCCTTCGGCTGGTCGTCGGACTGCTGGGTCACGCGGGTCCCTTCGTCGGACTGGTTGTCGGGCATGTTAGGCGAGGGTTTCGCGCGCGCCGGGCGAGATCCGCGGCGCCGGGCACTTTGCGCCGCTGGTAGACCGCGAGGGTGGAGCGGATTGAGGTGATCGCCTTGCGGGTGCGGTCGGAGGTCATGCCCTCCATGAGGACCAGCGCCTGTGCCCATGCGGCGACGGCCTCGTCGGCGCGGGCCTGCGCGGCGAGGCTGTCGCCGAGGTCGGCGTGGGTAAGGGCGTGGACGCGCTTGTACTTCTTCGGGTCCCAGCGGGTGAGGGCGTCGCGATGCTGCTGCTCGGTGCCGACGTGATCGGCGAGATCGGTCAGAGTGCGAGCGGTGTGGCTCGCCACGGTGCCGGCGGCGGGGCCGCTGACGCGGGAGTAGCTGGGTTGGGGGGCGTCGTCACGTAGGAGCGCGTCTTCGGCGGCGAGTAGGGCACGTGCGGCCAAGGGGTGCTCGTTAACGGCGGCGTAGGCGCGGGCGTGGGTGATGTGGAGAAGGGCTTCGGTCTGGCCGTCTATGTGGTCGGCGCCTCGGGCGAGGGCGGCTTCGGCGAGATCGATGCAGTGGTGGGGCTGCTTGAGGCTGAGGGCCTGGTGGGCAAGGGCCCGCATCATCCAGGCGGCGTGGCCGTGAGGGTCGGCTTCGCAGGCGAGTTGGTAGCCGACCTGGTAGTAGCGCTGGGCGGCTCCCTCCTGACCCAGGTCGTGGTGCTTCCAGCCTGCGAGGTAGGCGAGTTCGGCTACGGCTCCGAAGGCTGCCCGGCGTAAGGGTTCGGTAGGGAAGCGGGCGCGGAGCATGGGTGCGGCTGCGTCGGCGAGGTAGGCGGTGACCGTGGTCAGGCCGTGGCCGCCGCCGAGGCGCTCGTCTGCGGCGCTGAAGGCCGTGGTGATCTGTCGTACGACGTTCACGTCCTCTACGCCGATCATGGATGCGCCGGTGCGGGCACGGAGCATGCGGGCGGTGGCCTCGTGGTCGTAGCCGAGCGGCATCGCGACGCCGGCCGTGGTGAAGACCGCGATGGCGAGGAAGCGGCGGCGCTCGACGTCGGCGCGTCCGAGGTCGGTGACGGCGAGAACGGGATCGGATTCCGTCGGCTCTTCGGCGTCGGCTGCGCGGAGGCCGATCTCGGTCTGGGTGACCGTGCGTCCCGCTCGGCGGGACAGGGCCTCGGACAGGTACTGACCTACCCGGCCCGAAGGGGCGCGGGTGCCGTTCACCCAGTGGGAGATGGCCGACTTGTTGGTCTGGAGGATCTCGCCGTTCTCGGCGGCGATGCGCCCCACGTCCCTGGCGAGAGCCTCATAGGTGCAGCCGACCGCGTCGATGACATCACGCAGGCGGGAGTTGGCTTCTCTCTGCGCCGCCACGATCGCCTCCGGAGCTGTAAACCGCGTATACCGCTTCAACTGCCCTCCACCGTACCCACCGAGCGTGACCACCGGTTCACTTATCAGCAGCCGCCCGGAACGGCGCAAACGTGAACCAGGCTCCCCCTTGGTCCGGGCGGCACCCCGAAGTTCCGTACACCCAAACCGGGTTCGGGCATTTCTATGCCCGGACCCGGCCGAACAGAGACGGAGACACGGTGACCACCATCGACACCACGGCCATCACGGTCGAACTGCCCGAGGCGTTCGACCCGCGCTGGAGCCGCCTGCCCGGCATCCAGGTCGACGGCCGGCGCATCACGATCGACCCGGCCGAGTACTTCTTCCGCTTCGAGTCGAACACGTGGCTCGTTGCCGACTGGGAGCTGGTCAAGGCCCAGCTCCTGGACGTGGACGAGACGACCGAGAGCGCGGTCGAGCAGCTCGCGCTCGACTTCATCAAGCAGCACAGCGAGTCCACTTCGGACGCGGCCCGCGTGCTGACCACCGCGTACGAGGTGTACGCCTACCTGTTCCGCGACAAGCACCTGGCCGGCCTCGGCCTCCCGCAGATCACCGCCGAGCACTTGAGGATGCTCCGCGAGGCGGCCACGCTCATGGCGCTCAACAAGGTCGAGCTGGACGGACACATCTCCAACGTCGGCCCCTGCTGGTTCTTCCCCGCCGCCACCTCCGTCGTCTTCGACCTGGACGAGGAGGACGGCTTCGCAAGGCCGAGCGGTGGCGGGACACGGACGACGTTGAGGACGCGCTCGACCGGATCGCCCGGGCCGCCGAGGCCCGCTCGGCCGGAGCGACGAAGGCGCCCTTCGGCTGGGTGCACTCCGAGTTCCACCCCACCAGCCTCCACATCGGACAGCAGGGAGGCTGGCGGCTGCTCGACTTCGCCCGCGCCTTCACCGGCCCCGGCCTGCTCGACCTCGCCAGCTGGCACGGCACCATCGAGGCCCCACACCCCGTACGTCTGCGCGTCTTCCTGGAGCAGTACGTCACCGCCGGCGGCACCCCCGACGCCCTCGCCCCGCGCGGCGGGCTCACCGCCGAGAACTGGGCCCTGGCTGGCACCGTATGTGGGCGGTCGAGTGGTTCATGGAGCAGTCCATCCGTTGGATCGACGACCCGTCTACCGACCCCGCCTACATCAAGGCCGTCCGCCGCCACCTCACCGACGTCCTCCACCTCCTGGAGATCTGACGTGCTCGCCCAGGCTTCCCCGTGGCACGTCCACGCCGTCCAGCGCACCGCCGTCGGACTCGCCGAACCGTTGTCCGCACCCGCGCGGATGGAGTGGACCACCCGGCCCGGCCAAGGACCCAGTGCAGAGATTCTCGGCGCGGACCCGCGCGGCAAGCGGGTGGTGGAGCTCGGCTGCGGCCCCGGTCACAACGCCGCTCACCTGGCCACCCGCCACGGCGCCCACGTCGCCGGCGTCGACCTGGTCGGTCTGCAGGTCCGCCGAGCCCGCTCCCACTACGGACGGCTGAACAACCTCACCTTCGTCGCCGGCCACGCCCTGCACTACCTGCAAGCCTCCGACGAGCAGTTCGACGCGATTTACTCCGTCTTCGGCGCTGTCGGACTCGTCGCCCCAGAGCTCCTGCTGCCAGCCATCGCGGCGCACCTCAAGCCCGGTCGGATGCTCGCCTTCTCCGTCCCCCACCCGCAGCGCGGCGGCCGAAGCCCCTCCGGCGACGACCGGCCTCGCCGCGACTTCGTCACTCTCCCCGACCGCACGCGACTGCCCATCGCCCGTTGGGAGTTCGATACGGATCGCTGGGAGAGGCACCTCAGCAACGCGGGCTTCTGGCTCACCTCGGCCCAGGAGTTCCACGACTCCCGCATGGGCCACTGGCCCACCACCCTGCTGATCCGCGCCCGCAAGCTCTGACAGCCGCCCTCGCCCCGGCTCACTCTGGAGGACCGATGCGCCTGCCCTACCTGCTCCTCGACGTCGACGGCGTCCTCATACCCTTCCCTGAGGCCGGCGGGACCACCCCGGCCACACACGCTCGCCACGACGTCGTCCCCGCCGGCCGCAGCGCAGACAACCCGGTCACCGTCTGGCTCGACCCCGCCCACGGCCGCCTGCTCATGGAGGTGATCCGTACCGGCCTGGTCACCCCCGTCTGGTGCACCAGCTGGAGGCAGGACGCCACCACCCTCATCGGCCCCCTCCTCGACCTCCCCACCTGGCCGTACGTGGACCTGCCCCGCCCGCAGATCACCACCAGCCACCCCAACGGCTATCTCTGGAAGCGCGATCACGTCGACACCTGGCTCGGCGAAGCACCAGCCATCTGGATCGACGACGACTTCACCAGCCTCGACCACGACTGGGCCACAGAGCGCACCACCCGCGGCGTGGCGACCCTCCTGATCCAACCTGACCCCCGTGCCGGGCTCCAGGCTGATCACCTGGCCGAGGCCCGAGCGTGGGCCAGGCGGTTGCTCGCTGTGCGGACTGCTGCACCGGCTACTCCGAGCGAAACCGAAGCTGCCTGACGCGAACCGGGGCCAAAAGCGTCGATGCCCTCGCCACGAGGCGTGGCGAGGGCATCGACCGGGGTCAGCGGTGCCGACCTCGAGCTGCCCCTCGAAGAGCTCATGTCCCCGCCTCTCGAAGGCATTGACGTGGACGGACGACGGCTGGTCCAAGAGGCCGTCGAGGCGTTCTACGAGTCCCGCGACGCCCAGGACCGTCTCCACCAGGCCGTCGTCGCGACGGCCGAGCACATCCGGGCCCACCCCGACAGCTTGCGGGCCATCCACCAGCAGTGCCTCCGCCTCATGGGCGAAGAACGCGACGCCCGCGCCCTCACCGAGTACATCGAAGACGGCGGCTACCACCACTGACCGACGACAGGGAGAACAGACTTGGCCAACGTTCAGAAGCGCCCCAACGGCAAGTGGCGGGCTCGCTACCGCGACCTCGACGGCAAGGAGCACGCCCGCCACTTCGACCGCAAGCTCGACGCCCAGCGCTGGCTCGACGAGGTCACGGCCAGCGTCGTCACGGGGCAGTACGTCGACCCGCGCGCCGGCAAGATCTCCTTCGAGAAGTACGCGACGAAGTGGGAGGCCGAGCAGATTGCCGGCGAGGCCGGCACCCGGATCACCGACAGTGCTCGCCCTACGAGTGCACCTGATACCCGCGCTTGGCCCGTACACGATGGTGTCCCTGCGGCGGACTCACATCCAGGCCCTGTTCAAGGGGCTCTCCGAGCAACTCGGGCCCGGCAGCGTGCGCAACGTCTACGAGGTCTTGGTCCGGGTCACGGCGGCCGCCGTAGGGGACAAGGTGATAGCCGCGAGCCCTTGCAAGCGGATCCCCCTCCCGCCGGTGACCGACGAGGAGATCGGCCGCCCACCATTGCGCAGGTCGAGGCGATGTCCGACGCCATGCCGCCGTACATCCGCGTCGCGATCGTCGTACTGGCCGGGTCAGGGTTGCGCCCCGCAAGGCACTCCAGGCGGTGGAAAACAAGACGGCGGAGAGCGAGGGCCGCAAGCCCGTCCAGCTGCCGCACTTGGTGACCCACGATCTGCGGCACTTCTACGCCTCCGCGCTCATCGGCGGTGGGGCGAGCGTCAAACAGGTGCAGCTGGTCCTCGGGCACGCGTCCGCCGTGATCACGCTGCGGATCTACGCGCACATGTGGCCGGGCGAAGAAGACCGCACCCGGTCCGTGATGGACGCCGTTCTCGGCGGCCTGCGGACCGGGTGCGGACAGGTAGGCGACATGACCAGCGAAACCGCAGGTCAGACGGCCTAGTCAGAGATCAAGCCTGCTTGGTCTCCCAGAAGATCTTGTCGATCTGGGCGATGTAGTCCAGCGCCTTCTGGCCGGTCGCCGGGTCCTTGGAGCCCTTGGCGGCGCTCAGGGACTTGAGGGTGTCGTTGACGAGCTGGTGCAGCTCGGGGTACTTCTCGAAGTGCGGGGGCTTGAAGTAGTCGCTCCAGAGCACCGAGACGTGGTGCTTGGCGAGCTCCGCGCGCTCCTCCTTGATGACCGTGGCGCGAGCCTGGAAGTGCGCGTCGTCGTTGCCCTGCATCTTCTCCTGGACGCCCTTGACCGACTCGGCCTCGATGCGGGCCTGAGCCGGGTCGTACACGCCGCAGGGCAGGTCACAGTGTGCGCTGACCTTGACCTTGGGGGCAAACAGTCGGGAGAGCATGTAAGAGCTTCCTTCCTCGTGATCGTCTTCTCAGGTGCGACATTACTCCGTGAGAGAGGCGAATTGGCGGGTGCCCCCGTGGGCTTAGGTCAAAAGTCCAGGGTGACGATGGGGCTGGTGGAGGATCGGACCGGGAGGTGCTGGATGGTGGATCAGGGGCGGGAAACCACGGCGATGTTCGGGTTCGCCGAGGTGACGGGCCCTTCCATGGTGCCGACGCTGCGCCACGGCGATCAGCTGCTGGTGCAGTACGGGGCGGGGCTCAAGCCGGGGCATGTGGCCGTGCTGCGTCACCCGTTGCAGCAGGACCTGCTCATCGTGAAGCGGCTGATCGAGCGACGGGGCAGCGGCTGGTGGGTGCTCGGCGACAACTCCGGAGCCGAGGTCGTCGACAGCCGGGCCTTCGGGGTGGTGCCGGCCGATCTGGTGCTGGCGCGGGTGCGCGCGCGCTACCGGCCGATCACGGCGGGGCGTCAGCGCTCCCCTGGGGTGGTGGCGTCCTGGCTGGTGTCCGCCGTACGCCCCGTGACGGCCGGCCGGTCCGTCTCCAGGCGCTTGCGTGCACGATAGGCGGCGACGTTGGCGCGGGTCGCGCAGCGGTCGGAGCAGTAGCGGCGCGAGCGGTTCGTCGAGGTGTCCAGATAGGCGTTGCGGCACGGCGCCGCCTGGCACAGGCCGAGGCGGTCCGCGCCGTGCTCCGTGAGGTGGAACGCCAGCCCCATCGAGGCGATCGCGGCGTAACCGGCAGTCGCGTTCGAAGGGTGGTCGGCGAGGTGCATGTGCCAGTCCGGGCGGCCGTCCTCCTTGCGCAGCTCGTGGCCGGAGACCTGCGGACTGACCGGGAACTCCAGCAGGAGCGAGTTCAGCAGGTCCACGGCGAGCGTCTGGTCGCCCCGGTCCGCCGCCTCGAAGATCGCGCGCAGGCGGGCCCGTACCGAACGAAAGCGCGTGACGTCCGCGTCCGTGGCGCGGCGGCCCGCCGACGCGTTACCGCCGAAGAGGGCGCGGACCGCCTCCACAGAGGTGAGCGAGTCCTTGTTGCGGGCCGGCTCCTCGGTGTTGACCAGGCGCACGGCGTAGTCCGAGTAATAGGCCAGTTCCACTTGTGGTCCTTACGGGGGCGGTCTAGGGTATGCGTAACAGCTGGTCGCGCTTCCAGGGTATTACGTAACGGTGCGGAGCTCGTGAGGATGACGGAGACGAAGACGATGGTGGGGACGGGGACGGCGGCAGGGTCCTATTGGGCGGACTGGCAGGAGAGCTGGGACCGGCAGCAGGAGTGGTACATGCCGGACCGCGAGGAGCGGTTCCGGGTGATGCTGGGTGGGGGTCCCCCCATGCCCTTAAGGCACCCTTAAGGCTATGGGGGAGGTCGAAGCCCTGGTCGGCCCCCGGCCGAGGGTGCTGGATCTGGCGTGCGGTACGGGAAGTATCACGGACCGGCTGCTGAAGCGGTTCCCGGAGGCCACCAGCACCGGCGTCGATCTCGACCCGGCGCTGCTCGCCATCGCCCGCGGGTACTTCGACGGGGACGAGCGGGTCACCTTCGTGACGGCTGATCTGAAGGACCCGCAGTGGACTGCCGCGCTGCCCCACACGTCGTACGACGCCGTTCTCACCTCCACCGCCCGGCACTGGCTGCGCAACGACGCACTCACCACCCTGTACGGGCAGCTCGGCGGCCTGGTGCGCCCGGACGGCGTTTTCATGAACGCGGACCGGATGAAGGACGAAGCCACCCCGCGCATCGACGCCGCCGAAAGCGTCCACCGCCACGCCCACATGGACCGCGCCAGGGCCCAGGGCGCTCTCGACTGGACCGACTGGTGGGCCCTGGCCGCCAAGGACCCCGTACTCGCCGGGCCGACCGCTGAGCGGTACGAGATCTACGGCGAGCACGCGGACGGCGAGACCCCGTCGGCCGAGTGGCACGCGCGCACGCTGCGCGAGGCCGGCGGCTTCGGGGAAGCGCGGACGGTGTGGCGCTCGCCGTCGGACGCGGTGGTGCTGGCGCTGAAGTAGCCGCTGCCGCCGGGAGATACGAAGAGGGCGGTACGGACCCCGACTCGGAGTCCGTACCGCCCTCTGACGTACCTGCAAGAAGGCAAAGAGCACCTTCCCGCTAGAGCACGTACCTGCTAAAGCACCTTGGACAGGAACGCCTTGGTGCGGTCGTGCTGCGGGTTGGTCAGGACCTCACGCGGGCTGCCCGACTCGACCACCACGCCGTCGTCCATGAAGACCAGCGCGTCGCCGACCTCGCGGGCGAAGCCCATCTCGTGGGTGACGACGATCATCGTCATGCCGTCCTCGGCGAGACCGCGCATGACATCGAGTACGTCGCCCACCAGCTCGGGGTCGAGCGCCGACGTCGGCTCGTCGAAGAGCATCAGCTTCGGCTCCATCGCGAGCGCACGGGCGATCGCAACGCGCTGCTGCTGGCCGCCGGAGAGCTGCGACGGGTAGTTGCCGGCCTTGTCACCCAGGCCTACGCGGTCGAGCAGACGCTCGGCGCGCTCCCTGGCGACTGCCTTGGTCTCGCCCTTGACCTGAATCGGCGCTTCCATGACATTGCCGAGCGCTGTCATGTGCGGGAAGAGGTTGAAGCGCTGGAAGACCATGCCGATGTCCCGGCGGTGTGCCGCGACCTCGCCGTCCTTCAGCTCGTAGAGCTTGTCGCCCTTCTCGCGGTAACCCACCAGGCGGCCGTCAACCGAGAGCCGGCCGGCGTTGATCTGCTCCAGGTGGTTGATGCACCGCAGGAAGGTGGACTTGCCGGAGCCGGACGGGCCGACCAGACAGAACACCTCACGCGGGGCGACTTCGAGGTCGATGCCCTTGAGGATGTGGGCTGCGCCGTAGGACTTGTGTACGCCCTCGGCTTTCACCATGGGAGTCATGTGGACTGTCCTCCCCTGGGGCTGCTGAGAGACATCAAGTTGACCTTGACTTTCTGCCATGGTGTCGGCGCCAGCTGGCGCAGCGAACCTCGTGCGTAACGGCGCTCAAGGTAGTACTGGCCGACGCTGAACACGCTGGTCAGGGCCAGGTACCAGACGGAGGCCACGAGCAGCATCTCCATGACGGCGAACGAGGTGGAGCCGATGTTCTGCGCGGCTCGCGTCAGGTCCACGAATGTCACGACCGCCACCAGGGACGACGTCTTGAGCAGGTTGATGAACTCGTTGCCGGTCGGCGGCACGATCACCCGCATCGCCTGCGGCAGGACCACGCGGCGCATGGTCTTGGTGTTCTTCATGCCCAGGGCGTGCGCAGCCTCGGTCTGTCCCTCGTCGACCGACTGGATGCCGGCCCGGACGATCTCGGCCATGTAGGCACCCTCGTTCAGGCCGAGCCCCAGGAGGGCCACCATGAACGGGGTCATGACGTCGACCATCTCGTCCTTGTAGAACCCGATGTTCAGGATCGGGAAGATCAGGGCGAGGTTGAACCACAGCAGCAGCTGCACGAACACCGGGGTACCGCGGAAGAACCAGATATACAGCCAGGCCACCGCGCCGGTGACAGGGTTCTTCGACAGTCGCATGACCGCGAAGACGACGCCCAGTACGAGGCCGATGAGCATCGACAGCACGCTGATCAGCAGCGTGCGGCCCATTCCGGCCAGGATCCGGTCGTCGAAAATGAACTCTCCGACCGTGTCCCATCGGACGTTGCCCTGCGAGAACGCGTAGACGAGCATGCCGAGCGCCGCGATCACGATCACGCCGGAGACCCAGCGGCCCCAGTGGCGGATCGGGATGGCCTTGATCTGCTCGGGGGGAGCGCTGTTGGCTGCCACCTTGGCGGCCGCCGAGTCCTCGGGGGGCTCGTCGGCGGGCGCCTTGTCGAACTTGTCAGTCACTGTGACTGCCCTTCAGTGAAACGCTTGAGGCGAGGACGCCGGGACTTACTTGCCGGCGTTGATGGTCGCCTCGGTGACGGCGCTGTTCTTGACGTCCCACTTCTCCAGGACCTTCTCGTACTCGCCGTTCTTGATGATCGCGTCCAGGGCTTCCTTGATCGCGTCACGCAGCTCGGTGTTGTCCTTGTTCACCGCGATGCCGAAGGGGCCTGCGTCGGTCTGGCCGCCCGCGACCTCGAAGTCCTTGCCGCCGCCCGCGGTCTTCGCGATGTGCGCGGCGACCGGGTAGTCGTTGAGGTCGGCGACTGCGGCACCGAGCTTCACGCGGGTCTGGGCCTCGGCGTCGGTGTCGAACGGCGCGATCTCAAGCTTCTTCTTGCCGCACTTCTTGGCCTGTTCCTTGAACGTGTCCTCGTAGATCGTGCCGCGCTGGACAGCGACCTTCTCGCCGCACAGGTCGTCCAGGGACTTGATGTTCTCCGGGTTGCCCTTCTTGACCAGCAGCGAGACGCCCGAGTTGAAGTAGTCGACGAAGTCGACGCCCTTGCCGGCCTTCTTGCCCTTGTCGTCCAGGCCCTCCTGGCGGGCCTTGGTGTCGCTCATGGCCGACATGACGATGTCCTGGCGACCGGTGTTCAGGGACGTGATCAGGCCGTCGAAGGTGCCGCTGGTGAACTCGAACTTGACGCCGAGCTCCTTGCCGAGGGCCGCGGCGATGTCGGGGTCGATGCCGACGATCTTGCCGCCCTCCTCGAACTCCATCGGGGCGTACGCGGCGTCAGTGCCGACCTTGATCACACCTGCGTCCTGGTACTTCTTCGGCAGCTTGCCGGCGAGCGCGGCCGTCGAGGACTCGCCGCCCTCCTTCGTGCCGCCGCCGCTGGTCTGGTCGCCGCAGGCGGTCAGCAGCAGGGTGCCCGCGACCGCGATCGCGCCGACCGCGGCAATCCGGGACTTCTTGGCGGTCGTACGACGGGTGGTGCTTGCGGTCATGGTTCGTTCCTCCGGCGGGGTGGGGGAGTGGCCGAACGGTCGGGTACACACTTTCCAGTGTGGCGACCTTGCGTGATTACGGCATCTTGCCATTCGGACTAGCCCATTCAGGGGGTCAGGCATGTCAAAATCGGGTAACGGGTCACCCCCGAATCCCAGCAGGCCGGTACATCAAGACCGGATCATCTGCTGGGACCTGCCGTTCCGGCCGGAAAATCTCCGGTCCATCTCGCCATGTGGGAGCGATCGATGCAGCCAAACGGACTTGTCCAGAAATGCGCGTATGAGTCGTGTCACGTAGACGGTATTGGCTCGTCGGAGACGCCGTCGGTCCGGTAGTAAAGACACCTACACCCCTCATCCGGGGCTCAGGGCGCGTGTGCGGCGCGTCCGCGCGTACGTACCTCCTTCTCTGCCGGGACGGCCCAACCGTCCGGCGCAGGGAACGTACGCGGTGCCCGCCCACCCCTCCTCAACCAGGAGCGGCCACCCTCAACTGATGAAGACTTAAGGGGTAAAAAGAAATGTCAGCGGAGATCGTCAATCCTCGCAGCGACAGCAGTACTACGGAGAGTGCTCCGGAGGAGCCCTTCGATCCGGCGTTCGCCCTGCACCGTGGCGGCAAGATGGCCATCCAGGCGACCGTTCCGGTGCGGGACAAGGACGACCTGTCTCTTGCGTACACGCCGGGCGTCGCCAAGGTGTGCAGCGCGATCGCGGACCAGCCCGACCTGGTGAACGACTACACCTGGAAGGCCAACGTCGTGGCCGTCGTGACGGACGGTACGGCCGTCCTCGGCCTCGGTGACATCGGACCGGAGGCCTCGCTCCCCGTCATGGAGGGCAAGGCGATCCTGTTCAAGCAGTTCGGCGGCGTCGACGCGGTGCCGATCGCGCTCGCGACGACCGACACGGACGAGATCATCGAGACCGTCGTGCGCCTCGCGCCGTCCTTCGGCGGCGTGAACCTGGAGGACATCTCCGCGCCGCGCTGCTTCGAGATCGAGCGCCGGCTCCAGGAAGCGCTGGACATTCCGGTCTTCCACGACGACCAGCACGGCACGGCCGTGGTCACCCTGGCCGCACTGCGCAACGCGGCCAGGCTCACCGGCCGTACGCTCAACGACTTGCGCGCCGTCATCTCCGGCGCGGGCGCGGCCGGGGTCGCCATCGCGAAGTTCCTGCTGGCGGCCGGCATCGGTGACGTGGCCGTCGCCGACCGCAAGGGTGTGGTCAGCCAGGACCGCGACGACCTGACGGACGTCAAGCGGGAGCTGGCGCAGATCACGAACAGGGCGGGGCTCAGCGGCTCCCTGGAGAGCGCGCTGGCGGGCGCCGACGTCTTCATCGGCGTCTCGGGCGGTACGGTCCCGGAGCCCGCGGTCGCCTCGATGGCGCCCGGCGCCTTCGTCTTCGCCATGGCCAACCCGAACCCCGAGGTCCACCCGGATGTTGCGCACAAGTACGCGGCGGTCGTCGCGACCGGGCGCAGCGACTACCCGAACCAGATCAACAACGTGCTGGCCTTCCCGGGCATCTTCGCCGGAGCCCTCCAGGTGCGGGCCTCCCGTATCACCGAGGGCATGAAGATCGCGGCGGCGACCGCACTGGCGGATGTCGTCGGGGACGCGCTGGCCGCGGATTACGTGATCCCGTCGCCGTTCGACGAGCGGGTCGCGCCGGCGGTGACGGCGGCCGTCGCCGCCGCCGCGCGCGCGGAGGGCGTGGCGCGGCGATAGGTGGTTCCTCGCTTTACCTGTACGGGCCGTGCGGCGCTCCTGAGGAGTGCGGCGCGGCCCGTGCGGTTTCTGGTGGGGTGCGCCGCGCTCCAAGCGGGACGCGTGTCACACCAATGCGTGGTTCCGCCGGGCACCCGCCCGCCCTATCGTCATGGTCATGTTCGCTGCCTACGCCGCCCGCATCGACCGTGACCAGCCGCTCAACGGCCTTGAGCTGGGCGAGCGCCCGGCGCCCGAGGTACGTCCCGGCTGGACGACGGTGAACGTCAAGGCCGCCTCCCTCAACCATCACGACCTCTGGTCGCTGCGCGGTGTCGGAATCCGCGACGAGGCGCTGCCGATGATTCTCGGCTGCGATGCCGCCGGGATCGACGCCGAGGGCAACGAGGTCGTCGTGCACTCCGTCATCGGCGAGAGCGGGCACGGCGTCGGGCCGCGCGAGAAGCGCTCGATCCTGACGGAGAAGTACCAGGGCACCTTCGCCGAGCAGGTCACCGTCCCGGTGTGGAACGTGCTGCCGAAGCCGAAGGAGCTGTCCTTCGCCGAGGCCGCGTGCCTGCCGACGGCCTGGCTCACGGCGTACCGGATGCTCTTCACCAACGCCGGTGTGCGGCCCGGCGACGCGGTCCTCGTCCAGGGCGCGGGCGGCGGTGTGGCGACCGCCGCGATCGTGCTCGGCAAGGCGGCCGGCCTGCGCGTGTACGCCACCAGCCGTGACGAGGCCAAGCGGAAGCGGGCCGTCGAACTGGGCGCGGTGGAGGCCTTCGAGCCGGGCGCGCGGCTGCCGCAGCGGGTGGACGCCGTGATCGAGACCGTCGGCGCCGCCACCTGGTCGCACTCGGTGAAGTCGCTGCGGCCCGGCGGAACACTGGTCATCTCAGGAGCGACCAGCGGCCCCAACCCGCCGTCCACCGAGCTGAACCGGATCTTCTTCCTGGAGCTCAAGGTCGTCGGCTCGACGATGGGTTCCAGGGATGAGCTGGAGGACCTGCTGTCCTTCTGCGCGACGGCGGGGGTACGGCCCGTCATCGACGAGGTCATGCCGCTGGACCGGGCCCGTGACGGCTTCGAACGGATGGCAGGCGGCGACCTCTTCGGGAAGATCGTGCTGACGCCCTCTTGATGGATCGTCAGTTGTGCTGATGTGCTCTCCGACACGCGACGACGAGTGGTGCTGGAGGGTGGGTCTCCGTGCGAACTGTCCGGATGGTGCGTGCGGTTGTCTCTACGGTCGTGCTCGCGGCCGGGGTCCTGACCCCGGCCGCGAGCACGCGTGAGTCCCAAGGCGGTGGTGGTGACGGGATCCCGCGGCTCACTGACGACCGCGGGCGGGTCCTGACGCTGCGCGGCTGGAGCGTCGAGGACAAGGCGAACCGCGGCGACAAGGCGCTGTCCGCCATCACCGAGAAGCACTTCCGCGACATGCGGGCCAAGGGGTTCAACTTCGCCCGGCTGCTGGTCTTCTGGGACGACCTGGAGCCCCGGCGCGGGCAGTACAGCGCGACGTACCTCCGTAAGATCGAGCGGATTCTGGGCTGGGCGGAGCGGTACGACATCCAGGTGCTGATCGACGCCCACCAGGACGTCTTCGGCCCGGCGTTCGGGCACCGGGGCATCCCGGAGTGGGCCACGCGTACCGACGGGCTGCCGTTCACACCGAACCCCGACGACTGGTTCTCGGAATACTTCCAGCCGGCCGTGCAGCGGGCCTTCACGCATCTGTACGTGGACCGGGATCTTCAGCGTGCACAGGCGGCGATGTGGCGGGTCCTCGCGGACCGCTTCGGGGACCATCCGGCCGTTTTCGGGTACGACCTGATCAATGAGCCGATGGGGGAACTGAGGGAGGGCGAGGACCTGCCTACGGCCGCCCGGCGCATCGAGCGCGACCAGATCACGCCGATGCACAACCGGCTGGCGGACGCGGTGCGTTCAGTGGACGGCGGCAACTGGGTGTTCGTCGAGCCTACGCCGATCGTGGGGGAGGGGGTGCCGACCGGACTCGGGAAGATCAAGGACCCGAAGGTCGTGTACGCCCCGCACTTCTACAACACGGCGATGGAGGCGGGAGCGGACTACGACCCGTCGGCGGGCTGGATCGAGTCCTACGAGGCGGCCGTCACGGCGTACCCGAGGAAGCACCGTGTCCCGGTGGTCGTGGGGGAGTGGGGGCCGCTCAACAACTCGCTCCCGAACATGGGCCGTTTCTACCGCGAGGCGCTGGCGTCCATGAACCGCTACAGCTCCGGCTGGGCGGGCTATGTGTGGTGCTACGGCGGTGGCTACTGCGCGGTCGACGGGGCGGGGGAGTTCCGTACGAACAAGGGGCAGACGGCGGCGCCTTATGCCTCGGTGGTGGCGGGGCGGGTGCGTTCGGAGTCGTACGACCCGGTGGGGCGGACCTATCGCTTGTCGTACGTCGCCGCTTCCCGGGGCGGCGTCACCGAGCTGTCGCTGCCGTCGCACGCCCGTGACTGGCGGGTGCGGGTGACCGGGGCGGCGTGGGTGGGGGGCGGGCGGATCCATGCGCGGGCGGGGGTGCGGGTGTCTGCGGTGGTCAGCCCTTCTCATGTCAACCATGGTTGACGATTGGGGCCTGTCAACGTAGGTTGACAGACATGACCGATGCAACGGATCTCGCCGAGCGCGCGGGTGATCACGACCCCAGGGTCGGGCTGTGCGCTGTCGCCGCGCTGCGACAGCTGCTGGAGCAGCTCGAAGCGGTGCAAGTGAGGAGTGCTCGCGCCAAGGGCTGGTCGTGGCAGGAGATCGCGGCCGAGCTGGGTGTGAGCCGGCAGGCCGTCCACAAGAAGCACGGGGCCGGACGGGCTTGAGATGCGCCAGCGGCGCAGCGCCAGTCCCGGGGGCTGGCGCTTGGCTCCCCCGGGTCGGTTACGGGCTTGGGGGGCGGAGGATTGTTGCGATATGGGTTGCTGTCCTGGAAAGGTGGCGGCGGGTTTCGTGGAGTTGGGCCTCCGTTACGCCCCGGTCGCGCGCCGCGTCGCGGATGTCGTCGCGGAAGCGGTCAAGCAGGCGGTCCAGGTCGCGGGCCGGGTTGCCCGACGTGGGTTCCTGTGCCCACTGGGGCTCTGTAGGCGTGTCCGTGCGCTCCACCTTGACCTCGGGCTTCTCCTGGGGCGGCTGCGCGCGGCCGAAGAAGCCGAACTCCTTCGTGATCTCCGCAAGCCCCTCCCGCACCCCCTTGGGCCAGTCGCCCCGCGCGAAGTGGGTCTGGACCTGCTCCTGCATCCGCTGCGCGACCCGCTGCATCTGCTCGCGCGCGTTCTCCTGGGCCTCCTTGGCCTCCTGAGCCTGGCGGCGGGCCTGGTCGGCGTCCTCGCGGGCGCGGCGGCTCTCGTCCTTCGCGCGGCGGGCCTGCTCCTTCCACTCCAGCTTCGCCTTGCGCAGCTCCTCCTTGGCCGTGCGCCACGTCTCGCTGTCGCCGAACGCGCCGGTGTCCCAGGCACCGCCGCCCGCGGACTGCGCGGCCCGCGCCTGCTGCCGCGGCTCGCTCGCCGCTTCCGCCTGCGACCGCATCTCGCGCCGCAGTCGGCCCGCCGCGCCCCGTACGTCGTCGCGTATCTCGGCGGCCAGTTCGGAGACCGACTCGCGGATCTCCAGCTCCAGGTCCGCCAGCTCGCCGCCGCGGCCCGCGAGTTCCGCCCGGCCGGCGTCGGTGATCGAGTAGACCTTGCGGCCGCCCTCGGTTGCGTGCGTGACCAGGCCCTCGGCCTCCAGCTTGGCGAGGCGCGGGTAGACGGTGCCGGCGGAGGGGGCGTACAGGCCCTGGAAACGTTCCTCCAGGAGCCGGATCACTTCGTAACCGTGGCGCGGTGCCTCGTCGAGCAGCTTGAGCAGGTACAGGCGCAGACGGCCATGGGCGAAGACGGGAGGCATGTCAGAGCACCTTCTTGTCGGCCGGGGCGGCGCCGTCGCCGGGTGTGGTGTCGGCGGGTGTGGCGTCCTCGGCCAGTGGGCGGCGGAGGAGCGCGACCGAGCCGGACACGGTCGTCGCACGAAGCCGGCCGCGGCCGGCGCCGAGCGTGCCGGTGATCTTCTTGGCGCCCCACTGGCCGCTGACGCGAAGGTCGTCGAAAGCGTTGGAGACCGAGCCGCTCGCCGTGTTCGCCTCCACCTGGGCATCGGCCGGGTGCGGCAGCCGGATCGCGACCGCGCCCGAGACCGAATTCAGGGTGATGTCGGTGGGCTCCCCGGCACGGTCCAGGTCGATGACCATGTCTCCGGTCACCGAGTCGGCCTTCACCGCGGACCCCGCCCCCTCGATGACCGTCAGGTCGCCGGAGACGGTGTGGAAGCGGAGGTCGCCGGTGACGGCCTGCGCCTCCAGGTTGCCGGTGACCGTCTCGGCGCGGACGGCGCCTGACAGGCCGACGAGCGTGGTGTCGCCGTCCACGCCGCGCACGTCCGTACGCCCCCGGATTCCGGAGACGAAGGCGCCCGCGCCGACCACCCCGACCTTGACGGACGCGTCGGCGGGGACCGTCAGGGAGACGACGGCGCTGCGGGCGCGGCCGTTGGGGGCGAGCCACTTGAGGAAGCCCCGCCAGTCCAGGTCGTCGTATGTGACGGTGAGGGTGCCGTCCTGCTGGGTCACGGTCAGCGGGGGGCCCTCGATCCCTGTCACTTCGAGCCGGGCAGGGCCCTCGTCGGCGCCGACCACGTTGACTGTCCCGCCGACGATGCGCACGTTGAGCGCCGTCACCGGCTCCTCGAAGCTGAGCTTCTGCGGCTCAGTCACGGACCATTCGGTCATGCTGTCCTCCCCGTCTCCCCGTCCGGCCTGTTCTGCCGGTCCCGTTGGGCTTCACTGAACGCAACATATCGCGTCCGTTCCTATTCACGATATATCGCGGAGTGATGAAGTCAAGCCCACCCGCTCATCGATCGAAGTGGGACGAAATGTCCTAGCGTGAAGGCATGAACGCGACATCCATACCCGGCTCTGGTTCCGGTTCCGGTCCCGTCGGGGCGCTGCTGCTGTGCGGGGCCGATCCCGAGGCGGTGCGGCCTGCGGCCCATCTGCTGCGCGAACGGCTCCTGCTGACCCCGGCCGACGGCGGTCGTGGTGACTCACCGGGGCGCTGGAGCGTGCTTGTACCCGAAGGTAAACCGTGGCTGCACGGCGGCGAACCGGTCGACCGTGTCCTGGCCGGCTGGGCCACCGCGCTGACCGTCGGCGTGACCTGGCCGGTTCTCGCCCTGTGGTGGGACGCCGACCGGGCCGGCTTCACGCTGGCGTCCGGCTTCCGCCGCCAGGTCGGCTACGAATGGCTGGCGGACGGCACCCCGCTCGGCGAGGACGAGGCGATGCGTACGTTCGCGCTCCGCCTGGGCCTCGACCCCGTGCTCGAAATGGAGTCGCTGGCGGCGCTCACCCGTCCGGACGCCGACGCGGATGCCCGTGCCCGGCTGCTCGGTCTGGTCGCCGTCCTGTCCGGCAGCGGCCTCACGCTGCCCGCGGGCCTGACCCCGGGCGAGCCGGCCGACCGGCTGCGCGAGGCGGCCCGGGTTCGTACCGGCACGGAGACCGTCGAGTGGTCGGGCTGGCGGGACGCGGTCCGCGCCGAACTCGACGTGGTGGAGGGCAGCCCCATCGGCCCCTGGGTGCGCGGGCCGAGGGCGCGCCTGCTGTTCGCCGCCCAGCTGGCGGCCGGGGTGCCGCTCGCCGCGTGGGGCCTGCGGCGGCGTAACGGAGGCTGGGCGTTCGCGGGCGGGGTGCTGATGGCGCAGGGTGCGCTGGGGCTCGCGTACGACCGGGTGCGGGCGGGGCACGCCTGACGGGGTGGCTGAAAAGGGCGCCGCCCGTCGTACCCGCGCGGGGCGCGCCGCTCGTCGTACCTACGCGTGGTCGTCGACGGCGTCCTCGTCGTCGTCGTCCAGCCGGGCCAGCCACGTCGCGAGGCGCTCGACCGGGACCTCGAAGTCCGGGTTGAGGTCGACGAAGATACGCAGCTGCTCGGCGAGCCACTCGAAGGTGACCTCCTCCTCGCCCCGCCGCTTCTCCAGCTCCTCGATGCCGCGATCGGTGAAATACAAGGTGTCGCTCCGTGGGACGGGCCGACCGTGGGCCGACGTTGGTTCCCAGCCAGGATAGGCGCGGATCGCGCACCGATGTTCCCCGAGTACCTCGCGCTCGTACCGTGCACCAGGCCGTTAGCCTTCATCATCATCGCGTGGGGGAGCGCGGGACGCTGTGGCCAATGAGATCGCACAGGTGCGGTTCGACGACGTGACCGTCGTCTGGGCCAGGGCCAGTGAGGTGGAGGAGCTCGACCGGGGCCGCGGTTTCCGGGACACCGGAATCGGTGACCGCGTCGTGTCGATGGCGGGTGGACTGACCGATGTTGTACGGGGCGTGGTGCGTCCCTGCGCGCCGGGGTTGCGACCACCGGCGCCGGCCGAGGTGGTGGTGACCTTCGGCATCGAGCTGTCGGCCCAGTCCGGCAAGGTGATCGCTTCTTCATCGCCCCCGGATGGGTGCTGACCTGCGCACACGTCGTGGGAAGGGGGGAGGCAGCCGTGTGGAGGGGAGAGCGCGCAGTCGGCATCACGTGGCAGGGCGGTGTGACGACCGGCGAGGTCGCGCTCGCCGCCGATCTGCGGGGCCTGCGGGAACACGAGGAGGCCGACAAGGTGGAGTCGGACGCCCTGCTCACCCTGACCCGCATCTTCGGAGCCCAGCACCCGCACCCCCTGTCCGCGCGCCAGCGCAACCGCCCGTACTGGGACTTCGAGGCCTACCTGGGCTGACTCTCCGTACGTACGCCGCAGGGCCCGGCACCGCATCGCTGCGGTGCCGGGCCCTGCGGGAATGTGGCCCTGCGGGATGGGGCGCTGATCAGGCCTCGAAGACCTCGTTCATCAGCTGCTGCTGCTCCGCCTGGTGGCGCTTGGCCGAGCCGACCGCCGGGGATGAGCCGTGCGGACGGGAGATGCGCCGCAGCCGCTCGCCGTGCGGGACGTCGGCGCCGACCGCCAGATCGAGGTGGTCGATCAGGTTGAGCGCGATGAACGGCCACGCACCCTGGTTCGCTGGCTCTTCCTGCGTCCACAGGTACTTCTCGGCGTTCGGGTACTTCGCGATCTCGGCCTGGAGCTCCTTGCCCGGCAGCGGGTAGAGGCGCTCCAGGCGGATGATCGCCGTTTGCGTGTCGCCGCGCTTGGTCCGCTCGGCCTCCAGGTCGTAGTAGACCTTTCCGGCGCAGAACACGACCTTGCGGACGGCGGCCGGGTCGACCGACGCATCGCCGATCACCGGGCGGAACCCGCCGGTGGTGAACTCCTCCGCCTTGGACGCCGCCGCCTTCAGACGCAGCATCGACTTCGGGGTGAAGATGATGAGCGGCTTGTGGTGCGGGTTGTGGACCTGCCAGCGCAGCAGGTGGAAGTAGTTCGACGGCAGGGTCGGCATGGCGACCGTCATGTTGTCCTGCGCGCACATCTGGAGGAAGCGCTCCGGGCGGGCGGACGAGTGGTCCGGTCCCTGGCCCTCGTAACCGTGCGGCAGCAGCAGGGTGACGCCCGACGTCTGGCCCCACTTCTGCTCGGCCGAGGAGATGAACTCGTCGACGACGGTCTGCGCGCCGTTGACGAAGTCACCGAACTGGGCCTCCCACATGACCAGCGACTCGGGGCGGGCCAGCGAGTAGCCGTACTCGAAGCCCATGCAGGCGTATTCCGAGAGCAGCGAGTCGTAGACGTTGTAGCGGGCCTGGTCCTCCGAGAGGTACAGCAGCGGGGTGTAGTCCTCGCCGCTCTCCTGGTCGACCAGCACCGCGTGGCGCTGGCCGAACGTGCCGCGGCGGGTGTCCTGGCCGGAGAGCCGGACCGGGATGCCCTCCATCAGCAGTGAACCGATGGCCAGCGTCTCGCCCATGCCCCAGTCGATCGACCCGTCCTCGACCGAGGCCGCCCGGCGCTGCATCTGCGGCATCAGGCGGGGGTGGACGGTCACGGTGTCGGGGATGTTGACCTGGGACTCGGCGATGCGCTTGACGATCTCCTGGGAGACCGCCGTGGTGACGGTCACCGGGAACTCGGCCTGGGCGTCCGGGACATGGGCCGGCGTCGGCTGCGAGGTGGCCTCGCGGACCTCCGCGAAGACCTTCTCCAGCTGGCCCTGGAAGTCCTGGAGCGCCTGCTCCGCCTCTTCCAGCGTGATGTCGCCGCGACCGATCAGCGACTCGGTGTAGAGCTTGCGCACCGAACGCTTGACGTCGATCAGGGTGTACATCTGCGGGTTGGTGAACTGCGGGTTGTCGCCCTCGTTGTGACCGCGGCGGCGGTAGCAGATGAGGTCGATGACGACGTCCTTGTTGAACGTCTGGCGGAACTCGAAGGCGAGCCGCGCGGTGCGGACCACGGCCTCCGGGTCGTCACCGTTCACATGGAAGATCGGCGCCTCGATCATGCGGGCCACGTCGGTCGCGTACATCGAGGAACGCGACGACTCCGGGCCGGCGGTGAAGCCGACCTGGTTGTTGATGACGATGTGGACCGTGCCGCCGGTGCGGTAGCCGCGCAGCTGCGACATGTTGAGCGTCTCGGCTACGACGCCCTGGCCGGCGAAGGCCGCGTCGCCGTGCAGGGCGACGGGCAGGACCGTGAAGTCCGTGCCGCCCTTGTTGATGACGTCCTGCTTGGCGCGGGCGACACCCTCCAGGACCGGGTCGACCGCCTCCAGGTGCGAAGGGTTGGCGACCAGTGAGACCTTGATCTGCTCGCCGTCGAGACCGGTGAAGGTGCCGTTGGCGCCCATGTGGTACTTCACGTCGCCGGAGCCGTGCATCGACTTCGGGTCGAGGTTGCCCTCGAACTCCCGGAAGATCTGGGCGTACGACTTGCCGACGATGTTCGCCAGCACGTTCAGCCGGCCGCGGTGGGCCATGCCGATGACGACCTCGTCCAGGCGCGACTCGGCGGCCGAGTCGATGACCGCGTCGAGCAGCGGGATGACGGACTCGCCGCCCTCCAGCGAGAAGCGCTTCTGGCCGACGTACTTCGTCTGCAGGAACGTCTCGAACGCCTCCGCGGCGTTCAGCCGCCGCAGGATGCGCAGCTGCTCCTCGCGCTCGGGCTTGGCGTGCGGGCGCTCCACGCGGTCCTGGATCCACTTGCGCTGCTTCGGGTCCTGGATGTGCATGAACTCGACGCCGACGGTACGGACGTAACTGTCGCGCAGCACACCGAGGATGTCGCGGAGCTTCATCATCGTCTTGCCGGCGAACCCGCCGACCGCGAACTCGCGCTCCAGGTCCCACAGGGTGAGGCCGTGCTCGTTGATGTCCAGGTCGGGGTGCTTGCGCTGCTTGTACTCCAGCGGGTCGGTGTCGGCCATGACGTGGCCGCGGACCCGGTAGGAGTGGATCAGCTCGAAGACGCGGGCGGCCTTGGTGACGTCGTCCTCGTGGGAGACGTCGATGTCCTTGAGCCAGCGGACCGGCTCGTACGGGATCCGCAGCGCCTCGAAGATGTCGTCGTAGAACCCGCTCTCGCCGAGGAGCATGTTGGCGAGAACCCGCAGGAACTCGCCGGAGGCTGCGCCCTGGATGACCCGGTGGTCGTACGTCGAGGTCAGGGTCATGACCTTCGAGATGCCCAGCTTGTTCAGGGTGTCCTGCGAGGTGCCCTGGAACTCGGCCGGGTAGTCCATCGCGCCGACGCCCATGATGAGGCCCTGTCCGGGCATCAGGCGGGGCACGGAGTGGACGGTGCCGATGCCGCCGGGGTTGGTCAGCGACGCGGTGACGCCGGTGAAGTCGTCCATCGTCAGCTTGTTCGAGCGGGCGCGGCGGACGATGTCCTCGTACGCCTGCCAGAACTCGAAGAAGTTGAGCGTCTCGGCCTTCTTGATGGCCGCGACGACCAGCTGGCGGTCGCCGTTGGGCTTCACCAGGTCGATGGCCAGGCCCAGGTTGACGTGGGCCGGCTTGACGAGGGTCGGCTTGCCGTCCTTCTCCGCGAAGGAGTAGTTCATCGACGGCATGGCCTTGAGGGCCTGCACCATCGCGAACCCGATGAGGTGCGTGAAGGAGACCTTCCCGCCGCGGGCGCGCTTGAGGTGGTTGTTGATGACGATGCGGTTGTCGAACAGCAGCTTCACCGGGACGGCGCGCACGGACGTGGCCGTGGGCAGCTCCAGGGAGGCGTTCATGTTCTTGGCGACGGCCGCGGACGGGCCGCGCAGCGTCACGAACTCGGGACCCGCGGGGGCTTCCTTCGCGGGCTCGCCCTTCGGCGCCGCGGTCTTGGGCGCCGCTGCCTTGGAGTCGGCCTTGGCCGGGGCCGGCGCCTTGGACTCGGCCGGGGCCGGTGCCTTGGCCGGGGCCGGGTCCTGGGCCTTCGCGCCGGCCGGCTGTGCGGCGGCCGGAGCGGTGGCGGCGGGCTTGGCGGCGGCCGGGGCCTGCGCCGGTGCGGCCCGGGGGGCCGGTGTGGCCGGCTCGTCCGCCGCGGGCTTCGCCGCAGGGGCGGCGGGCGCGGCAGGGGCCGGTGCGGTCTGGGGTGCGGCGGCGGCCTCGGTGGAGTCGGCGGCCTCGGTGGGGTCCGAGGCGGTCTTCTCCGCGGTGGGAGTGGTACCGGGCTTGTAGTCGGCGAAGAAGTCCCACCAGGCACGGTCGACCGAGTTCGGGTCCTGGAGGTACTGCTGGTAGATCTCGTCGACGAGCCACTCATTGGGACCGAACGCGGCGGCAGGGTTCTTGCCCTGCCCGTTTTGGTCGGTCGAGATGCTCGAGCTACTGGGGGACTGAGACGACACGGCGTTAACCGCCCTCTTCCGCTTCGCAAGGTGATGGACAGCGGAAATAAAGGCTACGCCTCCCCGGCCGAGAGGTGCAGGCCGGGCGGGCGTTACGTCACGTAAGTCACATCGGAGCGCTGGTTTCGGCGCTCACAATGGCGGGAAACACACCTGGTTCCGCTGCGGTCCGCGCAGGACAGACCGAGGTTACGGCCACCTCGGACCGTACCCCCACTGGAGGACACGCAGAACGTGCCCTTCCGCTTCGAACCCTACGTCAACCGCCGGGCCGGCGGCTTCCCGGAAGGGTGACCTGAATCCGGCAACCACGCGTGGATTCGGCCACCCCGATCCGCCCGCCGTGCAGATCCACCGCCCACCGGGCGATGGCGAGGCCCAGGCCCGTACCGCCGTCGCTGCCGGGGCCGTGCGGCGCCGGCAGGCTGCCGCGGTTGAACCGCTCGAAGACCCGGTGCCACTCCGACTCCGGGATGCCGGGCCCCTCGTCCAGCACCTCCAGGTCCAGGCTGTCCGGCTGCGGGCCGCGCCGGGCGCGCACGGTGACGCGGCCGTGCGGCGGGCTGTGCTTGACCGCGTTGTCGAGGAGGTTGGCGACGACCTGGTGGAGCCGCTCGATGTCGGCGTGCGCGGTCAGCTCCGGCGGCGACACGTCCAGGTGCAGATGCACGTCGGTGCGCGTATGGCTGCCGGAGCCGGACGCCAGACCGCGCTGCGAGGCGATGACGTTCGCTTCCTTGAGCACGCCCGAGAGGTACGGCCACACCTCGAAGCGGTGCGCCCGCAGCGGTACGACGCCGTTGTCCAGCCTGGACAGGTCCAGCAGCGTCTCGACGAGCCTGCCGAGCCGCTCCGTCTGCTTCAGAGCCGTACGCATGGTCTCGGGGTCGGCGGCGGACACCCCGTCCACCACGTTCTCCAGCACCGCTCTCAGCCCCGCGATCGGGGTCCTCAGCTCGTGCGAGACGTTGGCGACCAGCTCCTTGCGGTGGCGGTCCACCGCCTCCAGATCGTCGGCCATGCGGTTGACCGTGGCGGCGAGGTCACCCAGCTCGTCCCGGCGGTCCGCACCGCTGACCCGCCGGGTGTAGTCGCCGTGCGCGATGGCCTTGGCCACCGTCGTCATCTCACCCAGCGGCGAGGTCAGGTTGTGGGCCACGAACTGAGTGATCAGCATCGACGCGATGACCGAGAAGACCGTGATGAAGCGCAGCTCCGTCTTGGTGCGCAGCGCCACCAGGATCAGCCCCGTGGTGATGAAGACCGAGACGACAACGAGGGCGCCGAGTTTGGTCTTGATCGAGAAGGGGCGCAGCCCGTTGCCCTGCCGCGTCATGCCGGTGGGGTCTCCAGCGCGTACCCCACGCCGTGCACGGTCCGGATCCGCTCGGCGCCGATCTTGCGGCGCAACGCCTTGATGTGACTGTCGACGGTCCTGGTGCCCGACGCGTCCGCCCAGTCCCACACCTCGGCGAGCAGCTGCTCGCGCGAGAGCACCGCGCGCGGTGTGTTCGCGAGGCACACCAGCAGGTCGAACTCGGTGGGCGTGAGGTGTACGTCGTCATTGCGTACGCGCACCCGGCGCTGCGCGTGGTCGATCTCCAGCTCGCCGAGCCGCAGGATGCCGCTGCGCGGCGTCGAGGCGGCGAGCGTGGCCCGCTCCACCCGGCGCAGCAGGACATGCACCCGGGCGGCGAGCTCGCGCATGGAGAACGGCTTGGTCATGTAGTCGTCGGCGCCCACGCCGAGCCCGACCAGCATGTCGGTCTCGTCGTCGCGCGCGGTCAGCATGAGCACCGGCACGGGCCGCTGCGCCTGCACCCGGCGGCAGACCTCCAGGCCGTCGAAGCCCGGCAGCATGATGTCGAGCACCATCAGATCGGGCTGCCACGCCTCGGCGGCGTCCACCGCGGCGGGCCCGTCGACGGCTGTCTGCACCTGAAAGCCCTCGGCACGCAGTCGCGCTGCAATGGCGTCGACAATCGTCGCGTCGTCCTCGACGACCAGCACCCGGCGCTGGGCGCCCGGAGTGGCCGCGAGGCCGTTGTGGCTGGTGTGTGTCTGCTCCATTGCCCCGCCCCTGGGAGTTTCTCTGCTAGATCCCACGTATAGAGCAGCAGCGTAGATGCCCGGACAGCGTCCCGGCTACGCAGGGCCGACCGCGAGATGAACCACGTCGGGAACGCCCCGGGCAACTTGGATCTCTTCGGTCTTAACCGAGTTGAATCCGGCATTCCGCAACGCGTCCTCGAAAGCCGCCGAGGGCCGCGCCGACCAGACGGCGAGGATTCCGCCGGGTGCGAGCCGGCTCCTGCAGGCCGCGAGCCCTTGGGGGGAGTAGAGATTGCGGTTGTCGTCGGTCACGGTCCAGTCCGGCCCGTTGTCGATGTCGAGGCAGAGCGCGTCGTACGTAGTACACGCGCCATGGTCCGTACCAACCGCGCCGCGGTGCCTTCCGATCCGGTTTTCCCGCAGGTAATCCACCAGATCGGTGTGAATGATCTCGCATCGCGGATCGGCGAGCGCGTCGCCGGAGATCGCCGCCAGCGGCCCTTCGCGGTGCCAGTCGATGATCGCCTGCTCCCGCTCGACCACCGCGATCCGCCCCCACCGGGGCTGCGAGGCGGCGCGGGCGAGCGAGAACCCGACGCCGAGGCCGCCGACGAGGAGGGCGGGTGCTCGACGGCCGGCGGGGAGGGCGGCGAGGGCGGCGTCGACCAGATGGCGCTCGGATCGGCCGTCGGATGTGTCCATCAGGAAACAGCCGTTGGCGATGATCTCGAAGTGCCCACCCCGCCGACGCAGCACGACTTCCCCGTACGGCCCTCCCTCACGCCGGTCGACGGTGACGGCGCCGGGACAGTCGGGGGCGAGCGCGTACGGGGCCGGCGATGCGGTCGTAACCAAGGCGGAAACCTCCGGGAGCGGCGTTGCCGCACAGTCGGACTTCGATCGTCCCGGCCATCTTCGCGGCGCCGGGGCCCGCGGACCCCCGGCTTTTCGCCGGGAAGCCCCTGACGGGCTACCCGCGACCGCAGTTGCCCGTTCTCCGGTGCGCCCCAGGGGAGTCGCCCCCAGAAGCGACCCCTGCCGTGGCGGGCAAGGGTCGGCCGCTACGGCAGCGGCCGGGGCAGCGCGGTGATGATGCGGTCCAGCGCGGGCACCCGCCGCGAACCGTCGGTCACCGCCTCGTGGCCGTCGTGGACCACCGCGGTGGTGAGTCCGTCGGGTATCGGCTGCTCGCGCAGGGTGACACGGGGGATCTTCGCGAAATCCGCCGCGGCCAGCGCCTCGCGAAGAGCGCGGAGCTCGGCCGGCTTCATCCGGCCCGTGCGTGCCTGCTTGCCGCGGGACACCACGGTGTACGAGCCGTCGGCGGCGACGAGGACGCTCTGATGCCGGCCAGGCCCGTCTCGTACTGGCTGCGGTAACGGCCGTCCGCGGCCAGGCACTCCGCGACGGTCCGGCCGTCGGCCAGCAACCGGTCCGGATGGAAATTGAGGGTGATCCGGGCGTCCCGGCGTACCGCACCCACGTCGTCGGCCGACCGCGTGGCGCGCAGGGCCGTGCTCCGGACGTGCGCCAGGGCGGCGGTCTGGGCCGAGGTGAGCGTCACGCGCGCGGCGCCTTCTCGCCGTGCACGGCCGTGTACTCCGCTGCGAGCCAGGGACCCAAGTCCTCGATGAGCAGGTCGCGGTCGAGGTCGAATGCCGCCGGGTCCGCGGCCGGGGCGCGGCCGACGGCTGCGGCGAGACGCATCTGCTCGAAGCGCGCCGGGTAGTAGCGGCCGAACACCTCTGCCGACTCGTCGAGGTCGCTCGTCCAGCCGCCCCAGCGGGGCATGACCAGGGTGAAACCCGTGCGCACGAGCCGGCGTCCCACTCGCCGGCCGAGTGACCGCCGGGCGTCGGCCGTCGCCGCCTCGGCGGCCCGGGCGCGCCAGCCGGGGAGGAGCAGGGCCAGGTCGCCGTTCGTCTCGCGGGCGAGCAGCGAGGTGGGGCGGTAGCGGGGGAGCTGCCCGGCCAAGTCGTCACCGAGCAGGGGAGTGCACAGGCAGGCGACGAAGAACCCGAGATCGTGGCGTTCCAGTTCGCTGAGGGCGCTCCGCGCGCTGAGCAGCAGGATGCCGACGCCGTCGATCTGCGGGAAGGCTCCGTCCAGCGCCGCTTCGATGGACCTCGCGCCGGCGCGGTCGGCGTCGTCGGGTTCGTCGTGGAGGGCGATCAACAGGTCGAGGTCGGAGACTCCGGGGTCGGCGGTACCGCGCGGGACGCTGCCGTAGAGGTACGCACTGTGCAGCCGGCTTCCGTCCGCGCCACCGAAAGCGGCTGCGATCCGGGCGCGGGCGGCGTCCACGACAGAGGCGAACGCCGGTGGCACGCGATCCAGCGCACCCTCACGCGCGATCGTGCCGTCCCGCTCCAGCCCCTTGTTGCTCATGGGACGACTGTGTCCCGCCCCGTGCTGCCCAGCGATTTTCCGCCGCCCCCGCACCGCCCGCCGCCCCCGCCACCTCGCCGCTTCACCCTCCCGAACGGTGATCGCTCACAGCGAACGCCGTACGCGCCCGCGCCGGGAACATTCGGTCGCTCACAAGCATTGAGTCCACATAGCTCAACTTGACTGCCGAAGGGGAGATCATGGCATCGACGTCCCACCCGCTCACCCTGCCCGTGCTGCCGCTCGACGACGAGGTAGTGCTGCCGGGAATGGTGGTGCCCCTGGACCTGTCCGACGCTGACGTGCGTGCCGCGGTGGAGGCCGCTCAGGCCGCCGTCCGTTCCGGTGGCAACAAGCCGGAGGTCCTGCTCGTTCCGCGCATCGACGGTACGTACGCCGCCACCGGCGTCCTCGGCACCGTCGAACAGGTCGGGCGGCTCTCCGACGGCGACCCCGGCGCCCTGATCCGCGGCCGGAGCCGGGTCAGGATCGGGGCCGGCACCACCGGCCCCGGGGCCGCGCTCTGGGTCGAGGGCACCCGCGTCGAGGAGACGCTGCCCGACCCGCTTCCGGGCTCGGTCGCCGAGCTGGTCAGGGAGTACAAGGCGCTGGCCACCAGCTGGCTCAAGAAGCGGGGGGCCTGGCAGGTCGTGGACCGCGTGCAGCAGATCGACGGCGTCTCCGCCCTCGCCGACAACTCCGGGTACTCGCCCTTCCTCACCACCGGGCAGAAGGTGGAACTCCTGGAGACCGCTGACCCGGTGGTCCGACTGGGACTCGCCGTGAAGTGGCTGAGTGAGCACCTGGCGGAGCAGGACGTGGCCGAGTCCATCGCCAAGGACGTGCAGGACGGCGTGGACAAGCAGCAGCGGGAGTTCCTGCTGCGCCGCCAGCTCGACGCCGTACGCAAGGAACTGCGGGAGATCAACGGCCAGGACGGCGCCGAGGACGAGTCCGACGACTACCGCACCCGCGTCGAGGCCGCCGACCTCCCCGAGAAGGTGCGCGAGGCCGCACTCAAGGAGGTCGACAAGCTGGAGCGGTCCTCCGACCAGTCGCCCGAGGGGTCGTGGATTCGCACCTGGCTCGACACCGTGCTCGAACTGCCCTGGAACGAAAGGACCGAGGACCAGTACGACATCCGGGGCGCCAAGGCCGTCCTGGACGCCGAGCACGCGGGCCTGGACGACGTGAAGGAGCGCATCACCGAGTACCTCGCGGTGCGCAAGCGCCGCGCGGGCCGCGGCCTCGGTGTCGTCGGCGGCCGTCGCGGCGGCGCGGTGCTGGCCCTGGTCGGGCCGCCCGGTGTCGGAAAGACCTCGCTCGGCCAGTCCGTCGCGCACGCGATGGGCCGCGAGTTCGTACGGGTCGCGCTCGGCGGCGTACGCGACGAGGCGGAGATCCGCGGACACCGGCGTACGTACGTCGGCGCCCTGCCGGGACGCATCGTGCGCGCGATCAAGGAAGCCGGGTCGATGAACCCCGTCGTCCTGCTCGACGAGATCGACAAGGTCGGCTCCGACTTCCGCGGCGACCCGGCCGCAGCGCTGCTCGAAGTCCTCGACCCCGCGCAGAACCACACCTTCCGCGACCACTACCTGGAGGTCGAACTCGACCTGAGCGACGTCGTCTTCCTCGCCACCGCGAACGTCCTGGAAGCCATCCCGGAGGCGCTGCTCGACCGCATGGAACTGGTGCGGCTCGACGGCTACACCGAGGACGAGAAGGTCGTCATCGCCCGCGACCACCTGCTGCCGCGCCAGCTGGAGCGGGCCGGCCTGGAGCCCGGTGAGGTGACCCTGGACGACTCGGCGCTGCGCAAGCTCGCCGGCGAGTACACCCGGGAGGCGGGCGTACGGAACCTGGAGCGTTCCGTGGCGCGCCTGCTGCGCAAGGTGGCCGCCGAGCACGAACTGGGCGAGCGGAAGCTGCCGTTCACGGTCGGGGACCAGGATCTGCGCGGGCTGATCGGAAGGCCGCACCACGTTCCCGAGTCCGCTCAGGACCCGGCCGAGCGCCGCACGGCGGTGCCGGGCGTGGCCACCGGGCTCGCGGTCACGGGCGCGGGCGGTGACGTGCTGTTCGTCGAGGCGTCACTGGCCGACGAGGAGACGGGCGGAGCGGGGCTGACGCTCACGGGCCAGCTCGGCGACGTCATGAAGGAGTCCGCCCAGATCGCGCTCTCGTTCCTGCGCTCGCACGGAGCGGAACTGGAGCTTCCGGTAGCGGACCTCAAGGACCGGGGCGTACACATCCACTTCCCCGCGGGTGCGGTCCCCAAGGACGGCCCGAGCGCCGGCATCACGATGACGACGGCGCTCGCCTCACTCCTGTCCGGCAGGCAGGTGCGTACGGACGTGGCGATGACGGGCGAGGTGTCCCTGACCGGGCGCGTCCTGCCGATCGGCGGGCTGAAGCAGAAGCTGCTCGCGGCCCACCGGGCGGGTACGACGACGGTCGTGATCCCGAAGCGGAACGAGGCCGACCTGGACGACGTACCGGACGAGATCCTCGACAAGCTGGAGATCCACCCGGTGACCGACGTCCGCCAGGTCCTGGAGATCGCGCTGGCCCCGGCGGAGGTGGCGGTGCCGGTGGCGGCGTAGGGCGGCGTGGGGGAGGGCGCGCGGCTGAAATACTGGCGAGATGACTCCTGACGTGCACGCAAGCAGACGGGCGGACGACGCGTGCGCCCCGGAAGCGGAGAGCGTGGACCACGAATTTCTCGCTCTGGAGCGTGAACTGGCGCTGTTTCTGCGCCGGGCCCGCGCCTCCTCCGGAGACATGGCGCGCGAGGTGCACCCGGAGCTGGAACCGGCGGCGTACGGACTGCTCGTACGGCTCGACGAGGTGGACCGGCAGCGGGCGACGGAGCTGGCGGCGTGGTTCGGCGTCGGCAAGGCGACGATGAGCCGGCAACTGCGCGCGCTGGAGGAACTCGGCCTGGTGGTACGGGAGCCGGACCCGGCGGACGGTCGCGCGTCGCTCGTGGCGCTCACGGGGGAGGGCCGGGCGCGCTTCCGGCAGGTGCGGGATGCCCGGCGGGCGCGGTACAGGCGGAAGCTGGCGGGCTGGGACCGGGGCGAAGTGGCGGAACTGGCGCGGCTGCTGCACCAGCTGAACACGCGGGCGGAGGGCTGACGCCGGCCCTTTCGGGGGGGCGCCGCCCCCAACCCCGCGATGTGGGCCACTTCAAGCTCGTCGAGGGGGCCCCTCCCGTGCCCCTCAGGCCATGGGGGAGATTGAGGACACGCCCGCGGAGCGTCCGGGGCCCGGGGCTTGCCCCGGTTCGGGAAGGGGCGGGCAGGGGAACAGCCCCGCAGGGCAGCCGCGCCCCCGCTCCCCGCTCCCCGCTCCCCGCCCCCCGCTCACCGCGCCCCCGCTCCAGGCGCCGCCCGCTCAAAGCTCCGCCCAGACCACCGCTGCGTCATCGTGGCGCTTCCAGCGCCGAAGCAGCGGCGCCGCCCCCACACCCCCATCCGCCTCCAGCGACCGGACGCGCTCGATGAGCCCCCGTGCCCCCTCCTTGCGCAGCACGCCCACGCAGTCCGCCCAGTCGCCCGCCGCGAACATGTCCACCCACCGCGTCGCCCCGTCGCTCAGCGCCGCCAGCGCCCGTACGTCCGACCGCGCGGTCGACCCCGTCACGGCCCGCGCAGCCACGGCCGGATCCGCCGCCGCGGTGAAGAAGCCGCCCTCGGCGTTGCGCAGGGCGTCCGTCGCCGCGAGGGAGGACAGCGTCTCGCGCGGGATCAGATCGAGTCGGTCGTCGAGCACCGCGCGCACCGCGCCCTCGGGGGACTCCAGGAGCAGTGCGGAGTCCGACAGCACGAGGTGCTCGACCGCCTCCGCGCCCCAACGCGCCAGGACGACGGTTGCCTGAGGTGTGCGAACGTGAGAAAGGTCACACGTCGATCGGTGTGCGTCGGCGGTCCGGGCGATGGCCTGCGCCAGGATCTCGCCGAGCGTCACATCCCGCCGCGAAGCGGACAATTCGATCAGTGCGCCGCCCAGCCTCGCCGTGAACCAGCTGACCGTGTGCACGCACCCGTCGCCACCCGCCGGCGGTGTCACCCCGTCCAGTAGTACGAGCGTTCCGCCCTGGCCGTCGGCAGGCAGGGCGACGGACGCCCAGTCCTCATTGGGGCGTTCGGGGTCGCCGGGGGCCGTGGCCACTTCGGTGCGCATGGGGCCAAGTCTGCACGGGATCCGCACGGCGTCCGCACGGCCGTCCGACGGCGCCCCGGTGCGGTCGAGTTGGCCCGTACCAGCAGCCGAGAGGCCGGGTTTATGGGTGAAATGACACACTCCGTGACGCTGCGGGGGCACATCCTGCCAAAGCCCGGGCGGAACTTCCAGCCGGTGGCCGCGAGGTCCTCGGGCGGGCCGTATCGGAAGTTGTTCGCCAACTCCGAAGTGCTGTTCACTCGTTCGGGTGGCGGAGCTGGTGATGCGCGTCTTCTTCCCAAAAGCGCTGGAATGGTCAGAAGCCATTCAGGGGCCGTTGGGGGCGAGGCGCTCGTTCAGGTGACCAGTCGTCACCTCGGCCACGTGAGCAGACGAGTCAAGCAAGAACAAGAATGCGAGCACCGGTGCAGAAAAAGCGGCCTCGGGGCGGCAGCGGTAGCGGTAACGGCGAGCGGACCGAGGGGGCCGAAGCGACCGGGCAGGCCAGGCAGGCAGGCCAGGCCGGACGGGCTGTCCGAGTACGCAGCCGGCTCGTCGCCGGAGTGGCCGCCGTCGGCGTCACCGTGCTCGCCGCGGGTGCGCCCGCCGTCCTCAGCGCGTCCTCGGAACTCTCCGAGTCCCAGCGCCTGGTCACCCTCGCCGAGCTGAACCGGCAGGCGGTCACCCTCGCCCACTCCCTCGCCGACGAACGCGACGACGTCACCGCGTACATCGCGGCCGGACGCGGCGGCAAGGGCAGCGGCGACGGCAAGGGGCTCTCGGAGAGCCGCAGCGCCCGTGTCGACCGGCAGATGGACGAGATCGAGGCCGTCGCCCCGGCGGCACTGCGCCGCGACCTCGCCGCGATCCCCGGCATCCGCCGCGCCGCCCTGACCGGCAAGGGCACCCCGCTGGAGGCCCACAAGGCGTACACCGGGGCGATCGAGAAGCTCCAGGACCTGTCCGGTGAGCTGGCCGACAGGACGCCGCCGCGCGCCGCCCAGGCCACCCGGGCACCCCTCGCGCTCGGTCACGCCGTCGAGCAGGCCGCCGCGACCCGCGGACTGCTGCTCGCCGCGCTGTCCGTGCCGCGCGAGAACCCCGGCAGCCGCGTCGACCCCGTCACCGGGCTCCTCGTCCCCGTCGAGGAGGACCCTGACTCCCCGGACGCCCGCGCGCGCGATGAGCTGGGCGCCGCCGCCCAGCGTTCCCGGGTGCGCGAACTCGCCGCGCTCGCCGACTTCGACCAGGCAGCGGGATCGGCCGCCCGTGAGTCGCTCCGGGCCACCGTCACCGGCCACGAGGTCAGGACTGCCGAGCAGTACCTCGCGCGCCTCACCGACCAGCCGACGCTCTCCGACTCCGAGCGCAGGACCGATCCCGCGAAGGCCGAGGCGGCGCTCTCCGCGCGTATCGACCTGATGCGTGGCGTCGAGTCCTCCCTCGGCTCCGCGCAGGTCCAGCGGCTCTCGCAGCTGCGCGACGACGACGTCACGGCGCTGGAGATCCGCATCGCCGTCGCGGGCGCCTGCCTGCTGTTCGCCGTCGGCGTCAGCACCGCCGTCGCCCGCACCCTCACCCGCCCGCTGGCCGTACTGCGGCTCGGCGCCGCCCGGCTGGCCGCCGAACCGCAGACCGCGGGCGGCGAGGCACCCGAGCCGCCGGAGCCGGTCCGCTTCACCGGCCGCAACGACGAGTTCGCCCAGGTCGTACGGTCCCTCAACACGCTGCACGGCAGGCTCGCCGAGGCCGGTGCCCGCGCCCGCAAGCTCGCCGGTGACCGTACGCACCTGATCGGCCAGCGCGAGACACTCGCCGCTGAACGCGCCGAACTCCAGGCGCGCGTCGCCGAGTCGGCCGCCCAGCTGGAGCGGATGCGCCACGCCGTCCACTCCACCTTCGTCAACCTCTCCCTGCGCACGCTCAGCGTCGTCGAGCGCCAGCTCGGTGTCATCGAGAGCCTGGAGGAGCGGGAGCAGGACCCCGAGCGCCTGTCGACCCTCTTCAAGCTCGACCACATGGCGACCGTCATACGCCGCCACGGTGAGAACCTGCTGGTCCTCGCCGGAACCGAGCACGGTCAGGGCCAGCAGGGCCCGGTGCCGCTCGTCGACGTACTGCGGGCGGCCGTCAGCGAGATCGAGCGGTACGAGCGGGTGGCCATCCAGTCGATCCCGCCGCACGCCCAGATCGCGGGTTTCGCCGCCAACGACCTCAGCCACCTGCTCGCGGAGCTGCTGGAGAACGCGACCTCCTTCTCCCCGCCGGACGCCCAGGTGCAGCTCTCCGGTTGGCTGTTGGAGAGCGGCGAAGTCATGCTCTCGGTGCAGGACGAGGGCATCGGCATGGCCTCGGAGCGCGTCACCGAGCTGAACGCCCGGCTCGGCGACCCCGCATCGTACGAGCCGGGGGACGGCGCCGACGGCGGCATCGGCCTGCACGTCGCGGCGCTGCTGGCCGCGCGCCACGGCGTACGGGTGACGCTGCGGGAGCAGAAGCAGGGCGGGGTCGCCGCGGTCGTCGTCCTGCCCGACGCGCTGCTGCCGTCCGCGCCGCCCAACGCCACTCCGCCGCCGGTGCTGGTGGCCGGGGACGCGCCCACGCTGAACCTGCCGGGGTCGGTGGCCGAGGCCAACTCCAACGCGCTGCCGGGTCGCGGGGCACCGGACGCCGGGCCGGATCCGCTGGTCGTCGCGGCCGAGCGGACGCTGCGCGCCGAGGCCGGGAAGCCCGGGCCGTACGACATCGGCCCCGACACGCATGAGCGGGCCGCAGACGGGCACGCGGACGCCGTGGCTTCGAACACCGTGGCGCCGGCCGACGACGCACCGCTCGACGAGCCGACCCGCACCATGCGCCTGCCCAGGCAGCCCGCCGAGGCCCCGGCCGAACCCGGCGGCGGGGCGGTTGGAGCAGCCGGAGCCGCCGACCCGGCCGTCCTCGCGCGGACCGAGGTGGAGCCCGTCACCGACAAGGGGCTGCCCAAGCGGACCCCCAAGATCGTGCAGTCGGGCCCCGAGCAGGCCAAGGAGCACTCGGGCAGCGTCGACGCCGAGGCGCTGCGTCGCAGGCTCGGCGGCTTCCACCAGGGCTCCGTCAAGGGCCGTCGCGACGTAGAAGCAGAGCTCGCAGACGGCTCGGACCGCTCGGACGGCGGCTCAGGCAGCACGCGCAACGCAGACCACGCAGACAACGCAGGCAGCGGGGACCGTCCAGAGACCGAGGGGGACACCGTTGAGGAGGCACGCAGTTGACTGCGTCCAGCACGTTCGGGCTGAGTAGCCAGGCCCGTAATCTCCATTGGCTGTTGAGCAATCTCGTCGAAGAGGTGCCGGGACTCCTCTCGGTCGCCGTCGTGTCGTCCGACGGGCTGCTCCTGCTGTCCTCCGACCCCGAGCGAAACCTCGGCCCGGCCGAACACTCGCCCGCCCGCAGCGACGGCCCGAAGGGTTCCAGCGCAGACCTGGCGACCATCGTCTCCGGCGTCGCCAGCCTCACCCAGGGCGCGGCGAAACTCATGGACAGCGGCGACGTCAAGCAGACGATGATCGCGATGGAGGCGGGCAGCGTCTTCATCTCGGCGATCAGCGACGGCTCCCTGCTCGGCGTGCACGGCGCGCCGGACTGCGACATGAGCGTCGTGGCGTACCACATGGCGCTCTTCGTCGGCCGGGCCGGCCACGTCCTCACCCCCGAACTCCGCAGCGAGCTGCGCAAATCGATGGAGAGCGCCCAGTGAGCCCGTCCCTCACCGCCAAACTTCCCGTACGCGGCGAAGGCCGCAGGCCCGCTCGCGTACGCCCGTACTCGCTCACCGGCGGCCGCACCCGTTTCACACACGTCCTGCTCGTCGAGACCTTCGTCGCGGCGCTCGACGCACCCGAGGAGCGACGCGAACTGACCAACGGCGGGCTGCAGACCCGCGTCATGCCGGAGATGCGCGCCATCGTCGAACTGTGCCGCCGCATGCGCACGGTCGCCGAGGTCTCCGCGCTGCTGAAGATGCCGCTCGGCGTGGTCCGCGTGCTGCTCAGCGACCTCGCCGACCAGGGAAAGATCCGTGTGTACGGGACCGGGCACGCCCCGGGCCAGCCCAACCGCGCTTTGCTCGAAAGGGTGCTTGGTGGACTCCGCCGTCTCTGAGACCTTCCCTGCCCGTACCACCGGGCACGCAGCCCCGCCCGAGGCGCCGGCCCGGCCGCAGGCCCCCCAGGTCCCGCCGTCCGAACCCGCTCTGCCGTCCGAACCTGCTCTGCCGTCCGAACCTGCTCTGCCGTCCGAACCTGCTCTGCCGTCCGAGCCCGCTCTGCCGTCCGAGGCGGACGAGGGCGCTCAGGCCTGGCAGACCGACCGCACCCGGGCCCCCATAGCCACGAAGATCGTGGTCGCGGGCGGCTTCGGCGTCGGCAAGACGACCTTCGTCGGTTCGGTCTCCGAGATCACCCCGCTCAAGACCGAAGCGCTGATGACCACGGCGAGCGAGGAGACCGACGACCTCTCCTCCACACCCGACAAGATCAGCACGACCGTCGCCATGGACTTCGGCCGCGTCACCCTCGACGACGACCTCGTGCTGTACGTCTTCGGTACGCCCGGCCAGCAGCGTTTCTGGTTCATGTGGGACGACCTGGTGCGCGGCGCGATCGGCGCGATCGTCATGGCCGACACCCGGCGCCTGTCCGACTGTTTCCCCGCGCTCGACTACTTCGAGAGCTGCGGGCTGCCGTACATCGTCGCCGTCAACCACTTCGAGGGAACGGCGGCCTACGAGGCCGAGGACGTCAGGGAAGCCCTGACCGTACCCCCGCGGGTACCGGTTGTGATCATGGACGCGCGCAACCGGATCACGGTGGTCGAGTCGCTGCTCGCCCTCGTCGGCCACGCGCTCGCCGTCACGCCTGACTAGGGCCTGTCCGGCGGATCATCGCCGGGGTCGCTGCCCGACCCTGATCCACTGGACAGGCCCTGGCGCCGTACCCCCGAACAGCTACGCAAACGGAGAACCCGCCATGCGGAAGATACTCATCGTCGGAGCCGGCCAGTCCGGGCTCCAGCTCGCCCTCGGCCTCCAGACCCGCGGGTACGAGGTCACCCTGATGTCGAACCGCACGGCGGACGAGATCCGGTCCGGCCGGGTCATGTCCACACAGTGCATGTTCGACACCGCCCTCCAGCACGAGCGCGACCTGCAGATCAACTTCTGGGAGTCGCAGGCGCCGCGCATCCAGGGCGTCGGCGTGTCCGTCGCCGCACCGGACTCCTCCCGCGCCGTCGACTGGGTCGGCAAGCTGGACGGTTACGCCCAGTCCGTCGACCAGCGCGTGAAGATGGCGGGCTGGATGGAGACGTTCGCGCAGCGCGGCGGTCAGCTCGTCATCCACGGCGCGGCCGTCTCCGACCTCGACTACTTCTCGCGCACGTACGACCTGGTCATGGTGTCGGCGGGCAAGGGCGAGCTGGTCTCGATGTTCGGCCGCGACGCGTCCCGTTCGCCGTACGACGCCCCGCAGCGCGCCCTGGCCGTCGCGTACGTCCACGGGCTCGGCCCGCGCCCCGAGCACCCGGACTTCGACGCGGTTCGCTGCAACCTGGTCCCGGGCGTCGGCGAGCTGTTCGTGATGCCGACCCTCACCATCTCGGGCCGCGCGGACATCCTCTTCTGGGAGGGCGTCCCGGGTGGTCCCGTGGACGCGTTCAAGGGCGTCAAGGACCCCTCCGAGCACCTGTCACTCACGCTGGAGCTGATGGAGAAGTTCCTGCCGTGGGAGTACGCCCGCGCGACGAAGGTCGAGCTGACGGACGCGAACGGGACACTGGCCGGGCAGTACGCCCCCACGGTCCGCAACCCCGTCGGCCGGCTGCCCGGCGGCGGCCTGGTCCTGGGCGTGGCGGACGTGGTCGTCGCCAACGACCCGGTGACGGGCCAGGGCTCCAACTCGGCTGCCAAGTGCGCCGCTTCGTACCTCGAATCCATCACCTCGCACGGTGACGCGGCCTTCGACGAGGCGTGGATGCGGTCCACCTTCGACCGCTACTGGGACACCGCGCAGCACGTCACCAAGTGGACGAACGCGATGCTGGGCGTCCCCCCGGAGCACGTCCTGAACCTGATCGGCGCGGCCGGCTCGCTGCCGCCGGTCGCGAACCGGTTCGCGAACGGCTTCGACAACCCGGCGGACTTCGAGAACTTCTTCTACGATCCGGAGAAGACGAACGCGTACCTGGCCGAGGCCGCCGTCTAGGACCGGCCGGCAGCAGGGGCCCGGGGCGCGTGGGCGCAAGCTCACGCCCCCGGCTCACGCCCCCGGCTCACGCCCCCGGCTCACGCCCCCGGCTCACGCCCCCGGCTCACGCCCCCGGCTCCGCCCCCGGCGCTCCCTCCGCCCCGTACCCCGCGTCCGCCCCGTCCTGTGCCCCGCGTGGCAGCTTCGGCGGGGTGTAGAACGCCAGCGGCCCCTGCAGCGGGTCGGGGCGGACCGCGCCCAGCAGCGGATTCGCCGCGATCGGCGAGACCTTCACTCGCGCTCCGGGCCGCGGGGCCTGCACGACCAGCCCCTCGCCCAGGTAGATCGCCACATGCGTCGCCTTGGGGAAGTACACCACCAGGTCGCCCGGCCGCAGCGCCCGCAACGACACCTTCGGCAGCTGCCGCCACTGCTCCTGGCTCGTCCGTGGGATCTCCCGGCCCGCTTGCGCCCACGCCCGCGAGGTGAGCCCCGAGCAGTCGAAGGACCCGGGCCCCTCCGCCCCCCACACGTACGGCTTCCCGATCTGCCGGACGGCGTACGCCACCGCCTGGCCCCCCAGCCGCGACGGCGCCCGCGTCGGCGCGGAGCCGGGGCTGCCGAGTGCCCCGGAGGTGAGCAGGTCGCGCTGTGCGCCCTCGGTGTTCTGCTGCTCCAGCCGCGCCAGGTCCGCGAGCTGGTCCGCTGTCAGCGACGCCAGCATCTCCTCGACCTCCCGCAGCCGTGCGGTGACCGTGTCGCGTTGCTTCCTCTGCTGCGCGGCGAGGACCTGCCGCCGTTCGAGCGCGCGCCGCTCCCGCGTCGCCAGCTGACCCGCCCGCCGCTCACCGCCCGCCAGCCGCGCGATCGACTCCGCCCGGTCGGCGGCGGCCCGCTGGAGCACGTGGCCCTGGGCGAGCGCGGTCTGCGGGTCCCGCGACAGCAGCAGCCGCAGGTAGGAGGAGAGTTCGGTCCTGCCCTGGTACTGCTCGCGCGCCAGCTGCCCAGCCGCGCTCCGGCTCTCGGCGAGCGCGTCCCGGGCCTTCGACAGTCCCGCGGTCACCTTCTTCACTTCGCCGAGCTGCTCCTTGACGGACTCCTCCGTCGCTTTGTACGCCTCACCGGCCTCTTCGGCCCGCTGGTACAGCTTCTGGAGCTCCGTCAGCAGCTCGGCGATCCCCGGCTCGCCGTCGGTGGCTGGATCGGAGGAGGGCTCGGTGGTTGAGTCTGCGTGGTCGGCGGCCGGGGCGCCATCGCCATCGCCATCACCATCACCATCGCCATCGGCGGCGGCGGTCGCGGGAGGTGACGGGACGGGAGCGCCCGGAACCGCGAGGGACGGTGCCGGTAGCGCCGCGAGCACTGTGGCGGCGGCCAGGGCCACCGTACAGACGGACTGGGAGAGTCTGAGCCTGCCTGACACGTCATCACCTCCGGTTGCGGGCCGAGCGGGTCCGGCCTTCAGGTGATGATGTGCAGTGCTGTCGCCGCCATGAGTCGGTGACTGGTCGGGTTGGTCCAACACCATCACCCGTGGCGGGCCGATCCGGAGAACCCCCGGCGTGGCGCGCGCTCGCGGTGGCTGCCCGTCAGGCGAGCGGAAGCGCGTAAAAGTTGCTGCCACGCCACAGCGCCACCGAGGTGCCGTACGTCTGTGTCTGGTAGGAGGCCTCGGTCTCCCGTGCGCCCGGGGCGGGGATGCCGGCGTCCTGGAACTTCCACAGCCGCCGCCCGTCGCGCGCGCCGATCGCGGTGACCTGCACCGAGTTGACCGCCAGCACCGTGCGGCCGGTGCTGCTGAGGACGACCGAAGGCGTGGTCCGGAACGGGTACTCGGTGTCGCGCCGCCATCGCGCCGCGCCGGTGGCGGTGTCGACGGCGTACACCTCGTTGTCGTCGCCGGGGACGTACAGCGTCCTGCCGCTCACGGCGCCGCGTCCGAAGCCGTAGGGGGCCTCGTCGCCGCGTCGGGAGGTGTTCTTGAGCCGCCAGAGCGCTTGGCCGGTGCGGGTGTCGAACGCCTGCAGGTCGCCGTCCACCGCCGCGTACAGCCGTCCCGAGGGGTCGTCCGTCGTGCCCGCCCCCGGTCGGACGCCGGGGAAGTACCTGCGTGACAGCGTCCGGCCGCTCTTGCGGTCGACGAGAAGATACGCCGACCTGCCCTTGGCCTTCTTTTTCTCCGCCGCCGTCACGGAGTCCGAGTCCTGGCGCAGGAGCAGGGCGTCGGGTCGGATGCCGACGGCGGTGTAGCGGGGTGTGGAGCCCGGGCGGGCGCCGGGCAGCTCGGACCGCCAGAGCTGCTTGCGGGCAGCCGTGTCGTAGGCGAAGAGGTACGTACGGCCGGCCGCTTCCTTCTTCTTCGCGCCGCGTGGCGGCTCGACGCGTCCGGTGAACCAGACGACGTGCCGGTCGGCGCCCACCTTCGGGCCGAGGGTGACCTCGCCCCCCTTGTCCTTGCCCCCCTCGGCCAGCAGGGGCCGGTACGGTTCCCGGTGCGCGATCCGCCCGTCCTTGGCGGACAGCCACACGAAGTCGTCGCGGGTGATGACGAAGCAGTGGTCGGCGTCGGCGGCCTCGGGGGCGTACGACGTGCCGGCCGCCTCCTGCTCCCACAGGCGGGCGCCCGTACGCAGATCCACTCCGGTGGTCAGCTCCTTGCCCGGGATCAGCAGCACCCGGTCGCGCCAGACGCGGGCGGGCGGGGTGTCGCCGGTGAGTTGGACGCGGTGCCGGTAGTGCCAGAGCGGATCGGGTGCGACCCCGGCGACCGACTTCCGGCGTACGCCGGACCTGGCTTCCGGGGCCCGCTCCTGGTCGGCTCCGCCGCCGGTCAGCGCCAGCGCGCCAGCACCGCCGAGCACGATCCCGGCCACCCCGGCGGCGACCCCGGCGAACAGCTCCCGCCGACTCGCGGCGGGGCGGCGGGGGCCGAGGGAGGCGGCGGCGGGCGGGCCGGGGAGCGCGGGGGGGCCCGGCAAAGCGGGCAGGGCGGGCAAGGCGGGTAGCGCGGGCTGCGGGGGAGCGGGGACTCGGGCGAGCGTGAGTGTGGAGGTGGGCGGGAGCGGGGCGGGGGGCTGCGCGGCGGGCCGGGGCCGGCGCAGACGCCGGGTCACCCCACTCCCGACGTCGGCGGCGTCGGCCTGGTCGGGTGCGGGAGAAACCGCCACCGCCCGCTCCTGCGACTCCAGCGCCCACGTCACCCGCCCCGGCAGCCAGCCGCCGCGGGCCATCCGCGCCGCCCCCTCCAGCGCCAGCTCCGCCGCCACCGCCCCCGGCCCTGGCCGGTCCCCGGGCGACTTGGCCAGGCAGCGCCCCACCAGCGCCCGCAACTCCTGCGGGACGGAGCCGAGTTCAGGTTCGTCCCGCGCGATCCGTTCGGCCGCGGCCGCCGCCCCCTGCGGCCCCGCCGCCAGCGGCGTCGCCCCCGTCGCTGCGTATGCCAGCAGCAGCCCCAGCACGAAGATGTCGGACGCGGGACCGGGTTCCTCGCCCGCCAGCTGCTCCGGGGTCAGGTAGCCGAGACGCACCGACAGCTGACCCTCAGGACCCGCTTCGGCGGTCGCGGCCGCGCCGAGCGCGCCGAACGCCGTAAGGCGTGGCCCGTCCGCGGCCAGCAGCACGGTGTCGGCGGCGAGGCCGTGCAGTACCGCACCGGTCGCGTGCACCCGGGACAGGGTCTCGGCGAGGGCTGCACCGAGTACGCGCACCGCTCGCTCGGGCAGTGGTCCGGCAAGCGCCACGGCCTCGCCCAGGGCCAGCGCGGGCACGTACGCGCTCGCCGTCCACAGCTCCGGTCCCTCGGCGCACGAATCCAGCGTCGCCTGCACCCAGCCCCCGGCCAGCCGTTCGGCGAGCTGTGCCTCGGCCTTGAAACGTCGGCGGAACGCGGGCAGCCCGGCCAGCTCGGGCCGCGCCACAGCCACCACGAACAGAGCGCCGTCGTGAGCCCCGTTGCGGGCAGCGGCAGCGGCATCGTCGCCCTGTCGCGCCACGAACTGCACGGCGCCGGCAGTCTCCCGCAGCCGCCCCAGCACGGCGTACGGCCCGATGCGGCGCGGATCGTCCTGACGCAGCGCTTCCACAGCGCACCCCCCCGTGGTTCCCGTGGCGGGGCCGGGCCGCTCCTCAGGTCACGGCGGCCACGCCCGGCACAACCGCCGATCTTACGGCCTGGTGCGCGAGGGGGTGTCTGACGATTCCCCGCGGCGTCCGGCACGCACGCTGGCAGCGTTGCCGAAAAGCCCTGGTAGCTCCGCTACGAGGACTGTCCGGCGCCTTGCGATCGCACGCACCGGACGCCGCTCCTTGACCCACGGGGAATTGTCGGACACCCCCTAATAGCTCCGCTATGAGGACGCTCCGCCGCCTTGCGATGCACCGCATCCGACGCCGCGGGCTGATCCGCCCCCTATCGCGCACCAGGCCGTTATGGGGTGCTGTCCGGCTTCGACCAGGGCCATCTCGGCCGGTGACGGTCACGCCCGTCCGGGGCGTACTCGTACCGCCACCCCCGCTGGAGCCCCAGCCGCCTGGTGTGGCCGGCGGCGACGCGCAGGTAGGCGTACACCGTCGGCGGGCCGCCTCCGTCGTCCGGCACCGGCACCTCATACCACTTCGGCGGGTGCCCGGTCGGCCCGACGAGGACCGGCAGCACCCGCCCGTCCAGGGGGCCGCCCACGAAGGGCGTGTTCTCGCTTCTCACCGGACCAGTCTCCCAGCCCGTGCCCCAGCCTGTGCCCTACCCCGGCCCCCGCTCCACCGTCAGGCAAGCAGCCCCGAGCTCTTCCAGAGCCTGCGTCCGACGCCCTGCAGCACTCCGATGTCGTCCAGGAAGTCGGTGAGCCGCCGGGCGCCGTTCTGCATGACCTCCGCGCGGTGACCGCTCACCTTGACCTGGGCGACTGCCTCGCGGCGGTCGAGCCCGACGTTCTCGTACACCTGCGGGTTCACGAAACACGTCGAGAAGACCCGTGCCGCCTCACCGCAGCTGACCCGGGTGAGCTCGCGCTCCCATGCCGGTGCCGTCACCATCTGGCGGCGCAACTCCTCGCGGGCGTACCGGACATGACGCGCCTCCTCGACCACATGGATACGCGTCACGCCGCGCACCAGCGTCTGGACGCGCTCGTCCGGGAAGGTCAGGCGCTGCATCCAGTCGAGAATCTCCTCGCCGAGCAGTGTCGCCGCGAACGAACCGGGCGTCGTCGAGACGGTCTTCAGGAGCCGCGCCAGATTGTGGTAGAGCCGCGGCACGGGGTACGCGGGCGCCCCGCCCTTCTGGATCATCTTCGCGAACATCATCGAGTGCCGGCACTCATCGGCGATCTCGGTGAGCGCGTACCGCACGTGGTTGCTGGTCACAGACTTGTCGTAGATGTGCCTGACCAGCAGCTGCATCAGGATGATCTCGAACCAGATGCCGAGGGAGGCCAGCGAGGCCGCCTCGTGCCTGGCCAGTTCCATGCGCTGCTCCTCGGACATCTTCCGCCACAGGGGAGTGTCGTAGAGCGATACGAGCTCAGGCGGCCAGAACCACTTGCCCTCCTCCAGCGGCGCGGCCCAGTCGAGTTCGGTGTCGGGGTCGAAGGAGTGCTTGGCGGACGACTCCAACAGGCGCTCGGCGACCTGCTCACGGTCCTTGAGCAGGCCGAGTGCGTCCCTGAGTACGTCGCGTTCGGTCACTGTCGTCATCGCGGGGGCACCTCACGGGTCACAGGGGATACGGCAGGGATACGGCAGGGATACGGCAGGGATACGGAAGGGATTCGGCAGAGATGGAGCGGGGGTACGGCGGTGGCCGCGGCCGCGGCGGCCGCACGCAACTCTTATGAGACTGCCTGTCAGTAAGCGAGTCAATCCCTCGCGCACGACTTGTTGACCGGTCGTCTATCACCGTGTGACTCTGCCAACTGGCTTCCCTGCCAAGGAAGACGGCGGCAAACGCCACCACGAGGAACCACCGAGAGGGACCACCGAGAGGGAGTCGTCAGTGTCGACGCACGAGCTCTACACGAACGCCCCGTCCGCCCCGCTCTGGGAGGTGCCGGCCACCGGCTCGGCCCGTTTCACCTGGGAGTACGACGAAGGCCGGGCCCGCCTCCTGGCGCTCTACCAGAAGGGCAAGGATAAGCAGTGGGACGGCGCCACCCGCATCGACTGGGGCCTGGAAGTCGACCCGTACGACCCGCTCGGCAGCCCCGACGAGGCGCTCAGCCTGCACGGCACCCGCCACTGGGCGAAGATGACCGAGAGGGACAAGGGCGAGCTGCGCCGGCACTACTCCTCCTGGCAGTTCAGCCAGTTCCTGCACGGCGAGCAGGGCGCGATGGTGTGCGCGGCGCGGATCGTCGAGTCCGTGCCCGACCTGGACGCGAAGCTGTACTCCGCGACGCAGACGATGGACGAGGCCCGGCACGCGGAGATCTACAGCCGCTTCCTGCACGACAAGATCGGGATGCTCTACCCGGTCAACGACAGCCTGCAGAGCCTGCTGGGCGACACCCTGCGCGACTCCCGCTGGGACATGCCGTACCTGGGCATGCAGGTTCTCATCGAGGGCCTGGCCCTCGCCGCGTTCGGCATGATCCGCGACACCACCGACAAGCCGCTGCCCAAGCAGATCCTCGCGTACGTCATGCAGGACGAGGCCCGTCATGTGGCCTTCGGGCGCATGGCCCTGCGCGACTACTACAAGCAGCTGTCCGACGCGGAGCTCCGCGAGCGCGAGGAATTCGTCATCGAGGGCTGCTACTTGATGCGCGACCGGCTGCGCGGGGTCGAAGTCCTGCAGAACTTCGGCATCCCCCGGCAGGAGGCGGAGGAACTCTCCGAGAACAACGAATTCCTCCACCTCTTCCGCAAGCTGCTTTTCAGCCGCATCGTGCCGTGCGTGAAGGACATCGGCCTGTGGGGCCCGCGTCTTCAGCAGGCGTACGTCGACATGGGCGTCTTCGAGATGGGGAACTCCAGCCTGGACCTCCTCATGACCCAGGACGAGGAGATAGCGGAAGCCCTCGACCAGCAGCGCTTCGAGGCAGAGGAGCGGGAGCGCCTCGCCGAGATAGACGCGGCGATCGCGGCGGGCGCGGCGGACACAGCGCGTACGGCTGACGAGCCGGCGGCGGCCGGCTGAATCAGCCCCCGCCCGGCGCGGGGAAGGAGGTGCGCAGCGTGAAAACGTCGGGCGTCGCACCGTGCTCCCGCAGGTGGAGGAGCGCCTTCTCGGCCTCCTCCACCGTCGGGCGGTGCCCGGCCTCGACCCACCACAGCGCCGTCATCGCCTCCTTCACCCGCTCGAACCACTCACCGCGCCTGCCGAGCAGTTCACGGTGCTGCCCCTGGTACATGAAGGCGGTCAGGGCATTGGTGTCGCGCCACACCGAGAGGTTCACGATCAGCCAGTCGTCCCCGAACACCGGCACGTCCGTCGCGTTCCCGGCCGGAGTCCTCAGCCGCCATATGAAGCCGTCGGCTTCCTCGGCCATCGCGTTGACCGGGTCGAGGGCGTCCACGAAGTCCTTCAACTCCGCCGAGTCCAGCCGGAATCTGAGCCGCGAGATGTTCACCTGGGCAAGCTCGTACACGGGGGTCTCGTGTGCGGGGGCGGATGCAGTCGTCATGGGCGCACGGTAGGCGGCGGCGCGGCGCCGGTCCCCGCCGTTTCGCCCAGCGAGACGATCCAGCGCCCCGATGCCACCGCCATCAGCGCTCCAGCGCCGCCTCCATGACCGCCCGGGCGACCGGCGCCGCGCTGCCGCCGCCGCTGATATCGCCGCGGTCCGCCGACGCGTCCTCCACCACCACGGCGACCGCGACCGCCGGCTGGCTCTCGCCCTTCTTCTGCGCCCAGGAGATGAACCAGGCGTACGGTTTGCCCGCGTTGCCGATGCCGTTCTGCGCCGTGCCCGTCTTGCCGCCGACCCTCGCGCCCGGGATCGCCGCGTTCGAGCCCGTGCCCTTGCGGACGGCGTCGACCATCATCCGCTGCAACTGCGTCGCGGTGACCGGGTTCATCGCCTGGTGGAGGGTCCGCGAGCCGTTCCGCTCGACGACGTCACCGTCCGACTGCGTCGACTTGTCGACCAGATACGGAGCCTTGAGATCACCGCCGTTGGCGACCGCCGCGGCCACCATCGCCATCTGGAGCGGCGTCGCCCTCGTGTCGTACTGCCCGATGGAGGACAGCGCGAGCTGGTCGGGCGTCATGCTGAGGTCGAAGTTGCTCCCGGAGACCCGGAAGGGGACCTTCAGCCCGTCGTCGTTGAACCCGAACCTCCGCACCGCCTCCAGCATCCCCTCCATCCCCACCTTGACGCCCAGGTTCGCCATCACCGTGTTGCACGAGAACCGGATCGCGAACTCCAGCGACGCGTTGCGGCACCCGCTCACCTCGTTGGGCAGCGTGGTGCTGGTGCCCGGCAGAACGTAGGGGTCGGGTGTCCTCGTCGGGGCGCCCGGATCCGTCACCACCCCCGAGTCGAGCGCCGCCGCCGCCGTCACGATCTTGAACGCGGAGCCGGGCGGGTACGTCTGCCGGATCGCCCGGTTGAGCATCGGCTGGCTCGCGGCGCCGTTCAGCCGCGCCCAGGCGTCGGCGACCTTCCCGCCGGTGCCCGACAGGAGCTGGGGATCGTACGAAGGGCTGCTCACCAGCGCCAGGATCCTGCCCGTCGACGGTTCGATCGCGGCGACCGCACCCCGCCGGCCGTCGAGCCGCCCGTACGCCGCCCGCTGGACCGCCCCCTCGATGGTCGTCACGACGTCCCCGCCAGGCTGCTGCGAGCGGGTGATCTCGTTCCACAGGGGGAGCGGGGCGAGCATGGGGTCCGTTCCGGAGAGCACGGCGTCCTCGGTGTTCTCAAGGAACGCCGTGCCATACGTCTGGGAGGCGTAGCCGGTGACCGGCGCGTACAACGGGCCCTGCAGATAGGTTCTTTCGTAGCGCAGTTGCTGCCCGCTGTCCCGGGACCCGGTGACCGGCCTCCCGTCGACGAGGATGTCCCCGCGGGCCTGCGTGTAACGGACGATCGTGGCGCGGCGGTTGGCCGGATTGTTGTCGAGCGACTGGGCCTGGAGGACCTGGATGCGGGCCGCGTTCACCAGCAGTGCGACGAGCAGCAGCAGACACAGGGCGGCCGCCCTGCGGATGTAGCGGATCACTTGGCGTCCTCCGCGATGGTCGCGATGACACCGGGTTCGACGTGCTCGGGGCCCGGTCTGCGGGCCGAGTCGCTGACCCGGATCAGCAGGGCCACGATGACCCAGTTGGTGACGACGGACGAGCCGCCCTGCGCGAGGAAGGGCATCGCCATGCCGGTCAGCGGGATCAGGCCCATCACGCCACCCGCGATGACGAACACCTGGAGCGCGACGATCGAGGCGAGGCCGATCGCCAGCAGTCGCCCGAACGGGTCGCGCAGGGACAGGCCGGCCCGGTAGCCGCGTGCGACCAGCAGGGCGTACAGCAGGAAGATCGCGGTGAGGCCGGACAGCCCGAGTTCCTCGCCCGCCGTCGCCAGGATGAAGTCGGACTTCGCGGCGAACCCGATGAGGATCGACTTGCCGGCGCCGAGCCCGGTACCGAGGGTGCCGCCGGCCGCGAAGGCGAACAGCGACTGGGCGAGCTGGCCGGGGCCACGCCCGGCGTCGATGGACGCGAACGGGTCCAGCCAGTCCTCGACGCGGCCGTGGACGTGCGGTTCGAACGACCCCACGGCGAAAGCGCCCACCCCCGCCAGCAGCAGGCCCACCACGATCCAGCCGGTGCGGCCCGTCGCGACGTACAGCATGATCACGAAGAGTCCGAAGAAGAGCAGCGAGGTGCCGAGATCGCGCTCCAGCACGAGCACGCCGACGCTGAGCAGCCAGATCGCGACGATCGGGCCCAGCACACGCCCGGTGGGCAGCTGCAGCTTCCAGATCTGCCGGCCGGTGTGCGCGAGGGCGCCCCGGTTGGCCGCCAGGTAGGCGGCGAAGAAGACAGCCAGCAGGATCTTCGCGAACTCGCCGGGCTGGAAGGACAGGCCGCCGATCAGGATCCAGATCTTCGCGCCGTTCACCGCGGGGAAGAAGATCGGCACGATCATCAGGACCAGGGCGGCGGCGACCGACAGGTACGCGTACCGCTGCAGGACGCGGTGGTCGCGCAGCAGCGTCACCACACCGATGAACAGCGCCACGCCGAGGGTGGACCAGATGAGCTGCGTGGGGGCCGCCTGGTCCTTGGGGGTCTCCAGGTCGAGCCGGTAGATCAGCACCAGACCCAGGCCGTTGAGCAGTACCGCGATGGGCAGCACCAGCGGGTCGGCGTACGGGGCGCGGAAGCGGACGGCGAGGTGGGCGAGGAGCGCGAGGACACCGAGGCCGGCGCCGTAACCCGCGGCGTCCGGCGGGACCGTGCCGTTCCTGGTGAGACCGACGTCGATGTAGCCGTACACGGCGATCAGGACGGCGCACACGAGGAGCGAGAGCTCGACGCCGCGCCGCTTGGGGAGGCGTACGTCGGGCGGTGGCGTGTCCACCGTCGTTGCGGTCATGTCCGGCAACGTAGCAAGCGGGCAGGCTGAATGTCCGTATATGTAATGGGTTACGCCGTGGGTGCCGGGCATGGCTGCTGCTCACTCCCGGGGAGGCCGCCGCGGCGTGGCCGGGGTCCCCGGGGGTGAGCGGTGCGTGAAGGAGCAGTGCGCTGAGGGGCGGGCTGTCAGTGCGTCAGCACCAGCGCGGGGAGGTGCCGATGTTCTCGATGTACTTCGCGGAGCCCCAGGCCCAGGTGCCGTTGCTCAGGAGGTACCAGCGGTTGTTGCCGTCGACGTTGTCGCCGCGGGTCTTGCAGAAGATGTTGACCTTCGCTCCGTAGGGCTTCTTGCCGATGACCTTGCTGCTGCGGGTGGGCCGGTCGCGCAGCAGGAGGCCGGACCTGGCGATGACTCTGCCCTTGAACGGGCTCGCCTTCGTGGTGTCGTAGCTGCCGTAGGGAGCGGCGTCGCGGGCCTCGGCGTCGCGGGCCTCGTGGTCGTACACCTCGTGGTCGTACACCTCGTGGTCGTACGACTCGTTGTCGTACATCTCGGCGTCGTACGTCCCGGCCGTCGGCGGGACGGGGTCCGAAGAGGCGACCGCGGGGCCGGCGGCGGCGAGGGCGGCGACGGCGCCGGCGGCGACGTACACCCCGAACCTGTTGAACGGGGACCGAGGGTGCGGGGACATGCTGCCTCCTGAGGCGGGAGAGGCCTTCGCCGCGGCGAAGGGCGGTGAGGGGATTCCGGTCGGCGCCGCCGCCCCTGTCGGACGGGCAGTCAGAATCCGGTTCTCGACTCGCCCGATTCACGCTAATTTCATCACTTAACACACGCAAGTCGTCACCCCGTGTGCGCGCCGCCATTCGAGGGTGCGTCGAGTTCACCGGGATCGCCCGCCGCCACCTCCGGCAGCGTCAGCGTCGCCACCGCCCCCGCGTCCGGCCCGTTCGAGAAGGCCAACTCGGCGCCGATCGCCGCCGCCTGACCCACGGCGATGGTCAGCCCGAGACCGTGCCCCTTGCCGCCGGCGCGCGGCTCGGTCCGGAAGCGCTGGGGACCGTGCGCCACCAGGTAGGCGGGGTAGCCCTCGCCGTGGTCGAGCACCGACACCACGGGGCCGTCCACGGTCAGGACGACCGGCGGCAGGCCGTGCTGGTGCGCGTTGCCGATCAGGTTGCCCAGCACCCGCTCCAGCCGCCGCCGGTCGGTCTCCACCCAGGCGTCCCGCACGATCCGCACCTGCGTCGCCGTCCCCGATACGCGCACTACGCGCTCCGCCAGTCGGCCGAGCCGGTGCACGTCCGGGCTGATCTGCTCGCTGCCGGCGTCCAGCCGGGAGATCTCCAGCAGGTCCTCGGTCAGCAGCCGCATGGCCCGCACCCGGTCCTGGACGAGCTGGGTCGGCCGCCCCTCCGGCAGCAGTTCGGCCGCCGCGTGCAGCCCGGTCAGCGGCGTGCGCAGTTCGTGCGCCACATCCGCGGTGAACCGCCGCTCGCTTTCGAGCTTGCCCTGGAGCGTCGCCGCCATCGTGTCCAGCGCCCCGGCGACCGTGGCCACCTCGTCCTGGGGCCGCCTGCGCCGGTCGGCCCGTGGGTCGTTGACGCGGGCGTCGAGGTCGCCCGCGCTGATGCGGCGGGCCACCCCGGCGGTCTGGTGCAGCCGCCGCGTCACCCGGGTGACGGCGAGGACGCCGACGAGCAGGGTCGCGGAAATGGCGAGGAAGGACGACCCGACGATGGCCCGGTCCAGGCCGGTGATCGTACGTTCGCCCTGGCTGTAGTCGATCTCGGCGGCCATCGCGCGCCCGTCGGCGGGGGCGGCCGCCCACATGGTGGGGCGGTCGGCGTAGTCGCTGACGAGGGTGCCGCGCCGGCCCGAGAGGGCGAGGTCACGCAGCGCCTCGGGCAGCCCGGCCGGGTCGATGGAGGTGCCCGGCGGGAGCGGGTCGCCCGCTTCGTACGCCCGGGTCGCCTCGTCGAGGCGGGCCAGTGCCTTCTCGCGGGCTTCGCCGATCGTCTGGTGGGTCACCGCGACATGCACCAGCGTGCCGAGCAGCGCGGCGAGCGCGCAGCACATCACGGTGATGAAGGCCGCTGCCTTCCACGTCAGCCGCCCGGCCCAGGCCGGCAGCCGGGGCGGCCTCAAGAGCCACCGCCGGGAGCGGCCGCCGTGGGCCCGCCCTCGCGGCCGACCCGCAGGATCTCGTCGCTGGTGGGGAGCATGGCGCGCTGACGGCCGTCCCAGGACCAGGAGGTCCGGTACTCGTATCCCGCGATGTTCGACGGCGCCCGGATGATCAGGTTCCGGCCTGCCAGTGACACGCCGATCACGGCGTCCGACGAGTCCATGATCCGGGTCAGGCCGCCGCCCCTGGCCTGGTAGCAGCGGACCACGAGCTGCCCCTTCGGCAGCGTGACACCGAGGATCAGCTCGTCCTCGCCGTCCCCGGTCAGGTCCCGGTAGTACGCCTGGAGTACGGGACACGCCTTCGGCCGTGAGTCGCACGCGCGGAGCCTGGCGGCGGTGTCCTTGTGGCTGCCGTCGGCCCCGCTGTACCCGTCCGGGTGTGCGGCGACCTCTGCCCGTACGACATCGAGCGGCTTCACCCGGCGTACGTCGCCGCCCGCCACCTTGATGCCCTTGACCTTCTCGGTCTCGCCCTCGCCGTAGTCCAGCGGGGGCACCGACGCGGGCGTACGGTCCGGCCACAGGCGGGTGGGACCGACGGCGGCCGGGGTGGCCCCGGCGTTCTCCAGCTCGCCCGGGTCGGCGCAGCCCGCCAGCACGGTGAGTGCCGTCAGTGCCGTCAGTGCGGTCAGCGCCGACAGCAGGCGTGCTGCTGCCGGCAGCGGCGAGGCTGCGTGGGGGGTGGGACCGGCCATGAAGACATACAACCTCAAGACCGGGCGGCCGGTGTTAGTGGCGCCGGTGGCGCTGCTGGCGTTACTGGTGCCTGCGGTGCGGCTGGGGTCAGTGGTGGAGCCCCTCGCCGTGGTACCCGGGGGCCGACTGCCCGCCCTGGCTGCCCGGTGCCGCCTGAGCCTGCGCCTGGAGCTGGTCCGCCTGCTCCTTGCCCACGGGATGCTCGGCGCCGCAGAAGGTGCACTGCGTCGAGTACTTCGTCGAGAACGCGAACAGCGGTACGAAGAACAGCGTGAACTTGCTGACGCGCTTCTTGAGCGTGTGCGCGGCGGGATTGCCGCAGTTCCCGCACACCAGCGTCAGCATCGCGAGCTGGTAGAGGTAGCCCTTGCTGCCAAAGATAATCATTTGTGGTCCCCTCCGTGAATGGTCCGTGCACTGCTGTCGAGTCTGCACCAAGACCAGGATGCCGGGTCGGCCCGGTCGCGTCAGCCCTGGTAAGCGGGTCACCGCTCACCGCTCGGCCTCACGGCGTATCGCTCACCCGTCCGCGTACCGCAGGCGCTGCACCGTGGACGTACCGCCCCGGCCGGCGTTGCGGCGTACCTCGGCCAGCAGGCCCGCCGCCACCCGCCGGTACGCCACCTCGCCGAGCCCGACCGCGACGATCCGCCCCTCCCCGGCGTCCGCGCCCACGGCGTGCTCCGCGCCTTCCTCCGCCCCCGCCAGCGCGTCCCGGGCCTGCACCCGCACGGCCGGTGACAGGGGGCTCGACAGCACCGGATCGCCGTCGCCGTCGCTGGCGTCGCCGTCGTCGCCCGGCAGGACCAGCACCAGCGCACGCGGCCGCCGCGCACTGCCCGTGTAGCCGACGACCACCGCGTCAAGGGTGTCCGCGTGCCGCACCTTCAGCCAGGACTTGCTCTCCCGCGGCCGGTACCGCGAGGCCAGCCCCTTGCACACCAGCCCCTCCACCCCCAGTGGCACCAGCGCGTCGTACCAGAGCAGCGCCTGCTCGTGGTCGGTCGTCGCGAGTACCTTCTGCACCTGCGGGCCCGCACCCTGCAGCGCGGCCCCCAGCAGCTCCCACCGTCGGTCGAGCGGCAGTTCGCGTACGTCGCGACCGGGGACCGCGAGCACGTCGAAGACCACGTACGCCACCACCACCCCACCCGCCACCCGCGCCGCGTGCGGCCGCATCAGCTTGCCGAAGTCGAAGGCGCCCCCCACCCACGCACACACCTCCCCGTCGAGCACCAGCCCGGCCGGCAGCGCGGCGACCGCCGCCGCGATGTCCGGGAAGTCGCGGGCCATGTCCCGCCCGGACCGCGACTGCAACACGGCGGAAGCGGGCCCGCGAGCGAACGCCACGCACCGGTATCCGTCCAGCTTGACGCTGTACTGCACCCCGCCCGCGAGCCCGTTCGCCGCCGGAATCGCGGCGGCCGGCCGAGGCCGCATCACCCGCACGGGCGGCTCCACCACGAGTTGCGGCGTCAGTGGGGGCGTCCGCTGCTCCTCGCCCACGCCGGTCACCTCCCCGGCTGCGGCAGCGGCCGCGCCCGGCCCGCATCGAGCAGCGGGCCGAGCAGGTCGCCGTACCGCTCCAGCCGTACGCCCATGTCGCCCGCCAGGAACACCAGCCGCCCCGCAATCGCCCGTCCGGCCGCCACCTCCTCCCAGGTCACCGGAGCCGATACGGTCGGCTCCTGCCGGGCCCGCAGGGTGTAGGGGGCGGCCGTCGTCTTGGCGGCGGCGTTCTGGCTGAAGTCGACAAAGACCTTTCCCGGCCGCAGCGCCCGGGTCATCCGGTGCACCACCAGCCCCCCGAGTTCGGCCGCCGCCTCCACCGCGAGCCCTTTCGCGTACGCCGACACGTCCTTCGACGGCGTCGGTTCCAGCGGCGCGAGCAGATGCAGCCCCTTGGAACCGGACGTCTTCGCGTACGCCTCGATTCCGTCGGCCGCGAGCCGCTCCCGCAGCCACAGTGCGACCTCGCAGCACTCCGCGACGGTCGCGGGCGCCCCCGGGTCGAGGTCCAGGACCAGCCGGTCGGCGACGCCGGGCGCGGCGGCCGTCCACTGCGGCGTGTGGAACTCCACCATCAGGTTTGCCGCCCAGATCAGCGTCGGCAGGTCCTGTACGAGCACCTGGCGGGCCACCTCCCCCTCGGTGCGCGAGACCTTCGCCGTCTCCACCCATGCGGGCGTACCCAGGGGCGGATTCTTGGTGAAGAAGAGCTGCCCGTCGGGGCCGTCCGGGTAGCGCAGGAAGGAGATGGGCCGCTCGCGCAGATGGGGGAGCAGTACGCCGGCGGCCGTGGCGTAGTAGTGCAGCACCTCGCCCTTGGTGGTTCCGGTGGCCGGGTACACGATCTTCTCCAGATTGCTGAGGGTCAGGCGCCGCCCAGCCACCTCGGTAATGGGCGACATAAGATGAGAATCCCACTTAAGGACCGCAAAACACTACCTAAGCAATGCAAGGGGACGAAACGTGCGATCCATCTGGAACGGCGCCATCTCCTTCGGGCTGGTCAGCATCCCGATCAAACTGGTGAACGCCACCGAGAACCACTCCATCTCCTTCCGGCAGATCCACACCGCCGACGGCGGCCGGATCCGCTACCGCAAGGTCTGCGAGGTCGACGGCGAGGAGGTCCCGTCCTCCGAGATCGGCAAGGGGTACGAGGAGGCCGACGGCGCGATCATGCCCATCACGGACGACGACCTGGCCTCCCTCCCGCTGCCCACGGCGAAGACGATCGAGATCGTCGCGTTCGTACCCGCGGCCTCGATCGACCCGCTCCAGATGGACGCGGCGTACTACCTGTCCGCGAACGGTGTCCCCGCCGCCAAGCCGTACACGCTGCTGCGTGAGGCGCTCAAGCGCAGCGAGAAGGTCGCCCTGGCCAAGTTCGCGCTCCGGGGCCGCGAGCGGCTGGGCATGCTGCGGGTGGTGGACGACGTGATCGCGATGCACGGCCTGCTCTGGCCGGACGAGATCCGTACGCCCGAAGGGGTGGCGCCGGACACCGAGGTGAAGGTCCGTGACGCCGAACTCGACCTGGCGGACGCTCTGATGAACACCCTCGGCGAGGTCGACCTCGACTCCCTGCACGACGACTACCGCGAGGCGGTCGAGGAGATGCTCGCGGCCAAGGCCTCAGGCGCCGGGGGCGCCACGGAGTCGGCGGCGCCGGCCAAGGGAGGTGGCGGTCAGGTCATCGACCTGATGGCCGCGCTGGAAAGCAGCGTCAGGGCGGCGAAGGAGTCGCGGGGCGAGGGCGGCGCGGACGGCGAGGTCGCGGACGTCACGCACATCGGGGGAGGTGAACCGGTGAAGAAGACGGCCGGAAGCAAGGGCACGGCCAAGAAGACCGGCGCTGCGAAGAAGACCACGGGCAAGCAGGCGACCGACAAGCAGTCGACCGCGCGTGGCAAGAAGTCGACAGCCAGAAAGACGGCGCCAAGCAAGAAGGCGGCAGCCAAAAAGGCCCCGGCCAAGACCACCGCACAGAAGAAGCGCACCTCCGCCTGACAAGTCCGCCTGACGAGTCCGCCTGACGAGTCCGTCCGACGAGTCCGTCCGACGAGCCCGCCTGACGGGTCCGCCTGGCGAGTTGGCGACGTGGACCGCCAGCTTTCACGCCCGCGTCACCGCCCCTTCCCTTCCGCTCGGTCCTCTTGGAACATTCAGTTCGCTCCTCCGTTCCCCCACACCCCAAGAGGCCGCACACTCATGCGTGAAATCAACCGCAGGCGCTTCTTTCAGATCGCGGGCGCGACCGCGGGCTTCGCCGCCCTGTCGAGCAGCATCGATCGGGCCGCCGCCATCCCCGCAAGCCGCCGCTCCGGGACGATCCAGGACGTCGACCACATCGTCGTACTGATGCAGGAGAACCGTTCCTTCGACCACTACTTCGGCGCGATGAAGGGCGTACGCGGCTTCGGTGACCCGCGCCCGGTGACGCTGCCCAGCGGCAAGCCGGTCTGGCACCAGGCGGACGGGAACAAGAAGGAAACGCTGCCGTTCCACCCCACGGCCGACGACCTGGGCATGCAGTTCCTCCAAGGTCTCAACCACGACTGGGCGGGCGGCCACAAGGCGTACAACAACGGCAAGTACGACCAGTGGGTGCCGGCCAAGACGCCAACGACGATGGCGTACCTGACGCGCGAGGACATCCCGTTCCACTACGCGCTCGCCGACAAGTTCACCGTCTGCGACGCGTACCACTGCTCGTTCATCGGCGCCACCGACCCCAACCGCTACTACATGTGGAGCGGGTACACCGGCAACGACGGCACGGGCGGCGGCCCGGTCCTCGGCAACGAGGAGCAGGGCTACGGCTGGACGACGTACCCCGAAAGGCTCGAAAAGGCCGGGATCTCCTGGAAGATCTACCAGGACACCGGCGACGGGCTGGACGCGGCCGGTCACTGGGGCTGGATAGGCGACGCCTACCGGGGCAACTACGGCGACAACTCCCTCCTCTACTTCAACCAGTACCGCAACGCCAAGCCCGGCGACCCCCTCTACGACAAGGCACGCACCGGCACGGACGTGGCGGCCGGCGACGGCTACTTCGACGAGCTGAGGGCCGACGTCAAGGCGGGCAGGCTGCCGCAGATCTCGTGGGTCGCCGCTCCGGAGGCCTTCACAGAGCACTCCAACTTCCCCTCCAACTACGGCGCCTGGTACATCGCGCAGATGCTGGACGCGCTCACCTCCAACCCCGAGGTGTGGTCCCGTACGGCCCTGTTCATCACGTACGACGAGAACGACGGCTTCTTCGACCACGTCGTCCCCCCGTACCCGCCGGCTTCCGCCGCACAGGGCAAGTCGACGGTGGACGTCTCCACCGAGCTGTACGCCGGCGGATCCGCGTACGCCGCAGGCAACTACGGCCTCGGCCCGCGCGTTCCGATGCTCGTCGTCTCCCCCTGGAGCACCGGCGGTTACGTCTGCTCCGAGACCTTCGACCACACCTCGATCCTCCGCTTCATGGAGCAGCGCTTCGGGGTACGCGAGCCGAACATCTCGTCGTGGCGCCGAGCGATCTGCGGCGACCTGACCTCGGCGTTCGACTTCAACGCGGCCGACACCCGCCCGGTCGACCTGCCCGACACGGCGGCGTACGAGCCCCCGGACCGCGAGCGCCACCCCGACTACCGCCCCACCCCGCCCGCCACCGGCAGCCTCCCCAAGCAGGAGCCCGGCTCCCGCCCGGCCCGCCCGCTGCCGTACGCCCCGTACGTCGACGGCGCCGCCAACACCTCCGACGGCCGCATCGCACTCACCTTCAGCCCGGGGACAGGCGCCGGGGCGCAGTTCTACGTCACCTCGGCGAACCGTACGGACGCCCCCTGGACGTACACCGTGGAGGCGGGCAAGTCGCTCACCGACACCTGGAACTCCTCGTACTCCCAGGGCGCCCACCACCTCACGGTCCACGGCCCGAACGGCTTCCTGCGCACCTTCAGGAGCCCCGGCAAAACGGCCGGCCCCGAGGCGACGGCCCGCCACAACGCGACCACGGGCAACCTCGACCTGAAGCTGACCAACCGCGGCACCAGAGACGCCCACCTCATGGTCACCAACACCTACGGCGGCGCCCCGCAAACCTTCACGGTCCGCCCCGGCGCCGCCGTCACCCACACGGTGAACCTGCTCACCACGAAGCGCTGGTACGACGTTTCGGTGACATCCGGCTCCACCTTCCTTCGCCGCTTCGCCGGCCACGTGGAAACCGGCACCCCCGGCGTAAGCGACCCGGCCACAGCCACCACCTGACCCCCGCTCCTCCGTCCCCCTCCCCGCGACCGGCCCGGCACTCCACCGAGTGCCAGGCCGGCCCGCTTTCGCCCCGCCGTACGGATCGCCGCGCCGATCGCGCGCCGCCATGTGCGCCGCTGCACCGTGCGTGCACCCTGGGCGGCAGCCTGGCTGCCAGTCACTCTCAGTCTCTGGCAGCCGCCTCCGACCGCGCTCCGGCGCACGTACCAGGGGGAACAACGATGACGTCGATGCACCACATCCCGAACTCGGCCTCGCAGTGGTCGCGAAGCACCTTCGGAGACTTGGCGGCCACACTGGCAAGAGTGATACCGCAGTGCATGGTCCGCGCCCACGCTCGCGCACGTGAGGGCCATCAGGGAGTGCACACCCAAACGCTGGAGGCGTACGGTCACGGGCTCCACGCGGTCCAGTACGAAGAGCTGGCGACAGGCCTGGCCGACCTTCCCGGCGCCACCGCGGTACGTCTCCAGGCACGAACCGTGATGGTGGTGGCAGGCCACGTCCTCTATCCGATTCGTTACGCCAAGGCCGACGTACCCGTGACTGTCGCCCGACTGCGCCGCGCCGTGGGGCTGCGTGCCGACCTGATACGGCGACACGGTCCGGAGCCCACGCAGGGCGAACTGGACCTGGGCCTGGTGGAGCTCCAGGAGGCCGAGATGCACGCTGACTTGAACCAACTCGCCCCGGACACCGGCCTGGTGCTCCTGGCGTACGCCTGCTCGATGGACAGGGGCGTCATGCGCCTGGAGTGGGGAGACGCGGAACTCCGCCGAGGCGACCGCCACCTACTCTGGCATCATCACGAGCCCCTACCCCTCCCCGACGAGCGCCGCACGGCCTGATCTCCGCCCACGAGACCGGCGCCCGGACGCCCTTCGGCCGGCGGCGGTCAGACCTTGATGACGGTGACGCGTCTCCCGCACAGGCCGGTGAGGTCAGCGGGATCGGAGGTGAGCACCGTAACCGGTCCGGGGGCGGCGAGAGCTGTGGCGCTGAGCATGGCGTCGATGGCGTACTTGTGGCCGTGCAGGCCGGCATCGGCGAGGAGGGCGGCGGCATGGCGGGAGATCGGCTCGGTGACCGGTTCGACGACCAGGCGGGACAGAGTCCATTCCAGGGCGGGGCGGTTGATGCCGGGATGGACCACTTCCACCAGCGTGGCCGCGGATGTGATGACCCGTAGGTCGTCGGCACGCGCGAGCGCGAGCCAGCCGGTGACTGTGCGGTCGCGCAGGACTGCCTTTGCCAGCCCTTCGCTGTCGAGGACGAGGGTGCCGCCGGGGGTTGCGGGCGAACGGCTCACGCGGCGTCAGCCCCGCTGTGCGTCTGCTCCTGGCGGGCCTGGTGAAGCTGGTCGCGCAGAGACTGGATTTCCTCGTCGGTGACGGGCCCGTGCTCGGCCTCGGCAACCTGAACGAGTTCGTTGAGATTGTCGCGTTCGATCTGGCGGGCGACGGCGGCGGTCACGTAGGCGGACAGGCCCGAGGGGCCGCTGCGGGCCCGGGCGGCTTCCGCGATGTCTCGCGGCATGGTGATCGAGTACTTGCTAGTAGGGTCACTCATGCTGCTTATCCTACCCGCGATGCCCCCGGTAGGCGGGGCAATGGAACTCCAGGGAGAGGCATCAGATTTCGCGCGTGCCAATGCCATGGAAGCGGCGGCTTGCCGCGTTCACCTGGCCTCGCCGGGCGACGCCGTCAGCACACGGAGCGCAGGGGCCGTTCGTCCCACGCATGTCCAGCAGCAAGCAAGACCCGGGCTGTGCGTGGGACGGGGAATGCGCAACTGTCCCACGCCGGCTTCCCAAACACCCCTGGGCAGAGCCCTGATGGCAGTCAGCTGCACATGGCCAACCTGGCCGCACGCGTCTTGGTACGCACAAGAAAGGCCCTGACCGGCATTTCTGCTGGTCAGAGCCTTGTTCCGGAGTGCCCCCGGCAGGATTCGAACCTGCGCACACGGCTCCGGAGGCCGTTGCTCTATCCCCTGAGCTACGGGGGCGTACCGCCGCGGTGAGCGGCGACGGGTTGAACACTACCAGCTCCTGACGGGTGTCCAGGAACAGTTCAATCGGCCCCCGCGCGGCCCTCACGCACCGGAACCGCGTCCCCCGCGCGGGGGAGAAGTGGGGAAAAGCCGGACGCGGTGGCGGGGGGCAACCTACTCTCGAGTTGTGCCAGGCGTGTCCGGCCGCGTGCTTGTTGTGGACGACAACAAGGTCATCCGGCAGCTGATCAGGGTCAACCTCGAGCTGGAGGGCTTCGAGGTGGTGACCGCGGCTGACGGTGTCGAGTGCCTGGACATCGTGCACGGCGTCCGGCCCGACGTGATCACGCTGGACGTCGTGATGCCGCGCCTCGACGGGTTGCGGACCGCCGCTCGGCTGCGTGACGATCCGCGGACCGCGCATCTGCCCGTCGCGATCGTCAGTGCCTGTACGCGGGCCGATGTGGACGCCGGGTTCGCCGCCGGTGTCGACGCCTTTCTCCCCAAGCCGTTCGAGCCGGCCGAGCTGGTCAGGATCGTACGGGAGTTGATGCTCAGGGAGGCCCCGCCGTCCGCCGACGGCAGGCATCAAGCCGGGCAGGCGGGGCGTACGGTCGGCTGACCGGGCTGACCACATCGCGAAACCGGGTCGCGGAAGTGCCCCCCTCCTCCCATACGCTTGTCCCGTGACCCCCGCCGATCTCTCGCGCACCGTGCTGCGCTCCGTGCGCCGCGCCGTCGAGGAGGGCGGGCTGCGGGCGGCCGTGCCCGAACGGGTGCAGGTCGAGCGGTCGCGGCCGGGTGGGCGCGGGGACTACGCGACCAACGTGGCGATGCGTCTCGCCCGCGACGCCGGTGTCCCGGCGCTCCAGATCGCCGAGACGCTCCGCAAGGGCCTTGCCCAGAGCCCCGGGATCGCCGCCGTCGAGATCACCGGCCCCGGGTTCCTCAACATCACCCTGGATGCGACCGCGCAGTACGGGCTCGCACGTGACGTGCTGGAGCAGGGGAGCCGCTTCGGGTACGGGGACGCCCTCGCCGGGCAGGTCCGGCCGCTCGACCGCCCCGCCGAGATCCATCCCGCCGAGATCCGGGCTGCCGTCGTCGCCCAGGTCGTCGGCAGGATTCTGCGGTCGCAGGGCGCCGACGTACGGTACGTACGGGTGGAGGGCGCTCCCCTCGTGGCCGTCGACCCCGACTGGGCCGCGCTGGGGGTCGAGACCGACGGCCAGGCGCTGGACATGGTGCCGCCCATGGCGCTGCCCCCGGCCGAGTACCCCACGTCAGGCGCACGCCCCGTCCCCGCCGGTGTCCCCGCCCGCGAGCTCCTGCGCCGCTTCGGCCCCGACGCCGCCCGCTGGGCGATGCTGCGGCCCGTGGCCCATGACCGCCCACGCTTCGACGACGACCTGCTCGCCCAGCGCGCGAGCAACCCTCTCTTCCGTATCCGGTACGCCCACGCCCGGGCCTGTGCCCTCACCCGCGGCGCGGACCACCTGGGCTTCACCCGTGCCTACGGGGACATGGGGGGCGGGGGAGACAGGGGGGCGGGTGGCCCCGCCCCTTCGGCCGCCCTGTTGGCCGCGCTCGGCTCGTACCCCGGCGTCCTCGCCACCGCCGCCCGCCGCGAGGCTCCCGACCGGCTGGCCCGGCACCTCGAAGTCACCGCCGACGCGTTCCTGGCGTTCCAGCACACCGTCCTGCCCCTCGGCGACGAGAAACCCTCGGTCGCCCACCGCTCCCGGCTGGCCCTCGCCGAGGCCGCCGGGACGGTGCTCGCCGGCGGCCTGTCCCTCCTCGGCATCAGCGCACCCGAACATCTGTGAGAGAGACAGAAGGACCATGAGCCGTTCCGCACACCCCGCCGGGCCCCGTCACGCCGACGTCTTCCCCGAGGGCCACTACTCCGCCCCGCCCGCCGACCTCAACGCCCTCGACGAAAAGGTCTGGGCGCGGACCGTACGGCGCAATGACGACGGTGTGGCCACCGTCGGCGGGATCGAAGTGACCCGGCTCGCCGAGGAGTTCGGCACGCCCGCGTACTTCCTCGACGAGGCCGACTTCCGCGCCCGCTGCCGGTCCTGGGCCGACGCCTTCGGCCGGGACGCGGATGTGTTCTACGCGGGCAAGGCGTTCCTGAGCCGTGCCGTTGTGCGCTGGCTGCGGGAGGAGGGGCTGAATCTGGATGTCTGCTCCGGCGGGGAGCTGTCCACCGCCCTCGACGCCGGCATGCCCGCCGAGCGCATCGCCTTCCACGGCAACAACAAGTCGTCCGAGGAGATCGAGCGCGCCGTGCGCGTCGGTGTCGGGCGCATCGTCCTCGACTCGTTCCAGGAGATCGTCCGCGTCGCGCACATCGCGCAGGGCCTCGGCAAGCGCCAGCGGGTGCAGATCCGGGTGACCGTCGGCGTCGAGGCCCACACGCACGAGTTCATCGCCACCGCCCACGAGGACCAGAAGTTCGGCATCGCCCTCGCCGGCGGGGAGGCCGCCGAGGCCGTCCGGCGGGCGCTGAGGCTCGACGGGCTGGAGCTCATCGGCATCCACTCGCACATCGGGTCGCAGATCTTCGACATGGCGGGTTTCGAAGTGTCCGCCCGGCGCGTCGTCCAGCTGCTCGCCGAAGTGCGCGACGAGCACGGCGTCGAGCTGCCCGAGATCGACCTCGGCGGCGGCCTCGGCATCGCGTACACCTCCGAGGACGACCCCAGCGAGCCGGGGGAGATCGCCAAGGCGCTCACCGAGATCGTCACCCGCGAATGCGAGGCGCACGGGCTGCGCACCCCCCGCATCTCCGTCGAGCCGGGCCGCGCCATCGTCGGACCGACCGCCTTCACGCTGTACGAGGTCGGCACCATCAAGCCGCTGGCTGGGCTGCGGACGTACGTCAGTGTCGACGGCGGCATGTCCGACAACATTCGTACCGCCCTCTACGACGCCGAGTACAGCGTCGCCCTCGTCTCGCGGACCTCCGCCGCCGAACCGATGCTGGCCCGCGTCGTCGGCAAGCACTGCGAGAGCGGCGACATCGTCGTCCGGGACGCCTTCCTGCCCGCCGACCTCGCCCCCGGCGACCTGATCGCGGTGCCCGCCACGGGTGCGTACTGCCGCTCGATGGCCAGCAACTACAACCACGCGCTGCGGCCGCCCGTCGTGGCCGTCGGCGAGGGGCAGGCACGGGTGATCGTCCGGCGCGAGACGGAGGAAGATCTTCTGCGACTTGATGTCGGCTGATGAAATACATGTCTCGCAATCTGGACCGAAGGCAGAAACTCCCGTCCGGTGAGTGAGACTGGTTCACACTCAAGCAAGAACAGGAATCGAGGTCGGATGATGCGTACGCGTCCGCTGAAGGTGGCGCTGCTGGGCTGTGGTGTGGTCGGCTCAGAGGTGGCGCGCATCATGACGACGCACGCCGACGACCTCGCCGCCCGCATCGGCGCCCCGGTCGAGCTGGCCGGGGTCGCCGTGCGCCGCCCCGCGAAGGTCCGTGAGGGCATCGACCCGGCGCTGATCACCACCGACGCGACGGCCCTGGTCAAACGAGGCGACATCGACGTGGTGGTCGAGGTCATCGGCGGCATCGAGCCGGCCCGCACCCTGATCACCAGCGCCTTCGAGCACGGCGCCTCGGTCGTCTCCGCGAACAAGGCGCTGCTCGCCGAGGACGGCGCGGCCCTGCACGCCGCCGCCGAGGAGCACGGCCGGGACCTGTACTACGAGGCCGCCGTGGCCGGCGCGATTCCGCTGGTACGGCCGCTGCGCGAGTCCCTCGCAGGGGACAAGGTCAACCGCGTGCTCGGCATCGTCAACGGCACCACCAACTTCATCCTCGACCGGATGGACACGAGCGGCGCCGGATATTCCGAGGCGCTCGACGAGGCCACCGCCCTCGGGTACGCCGAAGCCGACCCCACCGCCGACGTGGAGGGCTTCGACGCCGCCGCGAAGGCGGCCATCCTGGCCGGTATCGCCTTCCACACCCGGGTGCGCATCGGCGACGTGCACCGCGAGGGCCTCACCGAGGTCACCGCCGCCGACATTGCGTCCGCGAAGCGCATGGGCTGCACCGTGAAGCTCCTCGCGATCTGCGAGCGCGCCGCCGACGGCAAGTCCGTCACCGCGCGTGTCCACCCCGCGATGATCCCGCTGACCCACCCGCTGGCCTCGGTCCGTGAGGCGTACAACGCGGTGTTCATCGAGGCCGAGGCGGCCGGGCAGCTGATGTTCTACGGCCCCGGCGCCGGCGGCTCGCCCACCGCCTCCGCCGTACTGGGCGACCTCGTCGCCGTCTGCCGGAACCTGGTCGCCGCGACCACGGGACCCGGCGAGTCGGCGTACACCCAGCTGCCTGTCAGCCCGATGGGCGAGGTCGTCACGCGGTACCACATCAGTCTCGACGTGGCCGACAAGCCGGGCGTACTCGCCCAGGTCGCGACGGTCTTCGCCGAGCACGCCGTGTCCATCGACACGGTGCGCCAGCAAGTCCGACAGGACGGAAGCGGCGAGGCATCCCTCGTCGTCGTCACCCACCGCGCGCCCGACGCAGCCCTTTCGGGGACCGTCGATGCGCTGCGCAAGCTCGACACCGTGCGCGGTGTCGCGAGCATCATGCGTGTTGAAGGGGAGTAAGGGACCCATGACCACCAACGGCACCCACCAGTGGCGCGGCATCATCGAGGAGTACCGGGACCGTCTCCCGGTGACGGCGGCCACGCCCGTCGTCACACTCCGTGAGGGCGGCACGCCGCTCGTCCCGGCGCAGGTCCTCTCCGAGCGCACGGGCTGCGAGGTGCACCTCAAGGTCGAGGGCGCCAACCCCACCGGGTCCTTCAAGGACCGCGGCATGACCATGGCGATCACCCGCGCCAAGGAGGAGGGCGCGAAGGCCGTCATCTGCGCCTCCACCGGCAACACGTCGGCGTCCGCGGCCGCCTATGCGGTACGGGCGGGCATGGTCTGCGCCGTTCTCGTGCCGCAGGGCAAGATCGCGCTCGGCAAGATGGGCCAGGCGCTGGTTCACGGCGCCAAGATCCTCCAGGTCGACGGAAACTTCGACGACTGCCTGACGCTGGCCCGCAGTCTGTCCGACAACTACCCGGTGGCGCTGGTCAATTCGGTCAACCCGGTCCGTATCGAGGGCCAGAAGACCGCGGCCTTCGAGATCGTCGACGCGCTCGGTGACGCCCCGGACATCCACGTCCTGCCCGTGGGCAACGCCGGCAACATCACGGCGTACTGGCGCGGCTACCGCGAATACGCGGCCGACGGCATCGCCACGCACACCCCCCGGATGTGGGGCTTCCAGGCCTCAGGCTCGGCGCCGATCGTGCGTGGCGAGATCGTCAAGGACCCGCACACCGTCGCCACCGCGATTCGCATTGGCAACCCCGCTTCCTGGCAGTACGCCCTCGACGCGCGGGACGAGTCCGGCGGCTTCATCGACGAGGTGACGGACCGTCAGATTCTGTCCGCCTACCGCTTGTTGGCTTCCCAGGAGGGCGTCTTCGTCGAGCCCGCCTCGGCGGCCAGTGTCGCCGGACTGCTCAAGGCGGCCGACGAAGGCAAGGTCGACCCCGGACAGAAGATCGTGTGCACGGTGACCGGCAACGGCCTGAAGGACCCGGACTGGGCGGTGGCCGGAGCGCCGCAGCCCGTCACGGTCCCCGTGGACGCCGCCACCGCCGCTGAGCGCCTCGGGCTCGCGTAGTCACACGCAGCCCTGCCCCAGGGTGTAAAGCCCCGTAATGCGGGAAATGGACGCACAGGATGGCTCGCGACACGCATCGTGCGCCTCCTGTGCGCCCTATGTCGTCGCGGAACCATCCTTCGATAGGCTGTAATGAACCCGCCCCGCCGCATATGCCGCGGTGCTGTTGCCGTCGTGGCCATCGGGTGTTCGTACTTCATTGAAACCGCGCAGTCCCGCAGTCCCGCAGTAGTCCCAAGGAGAGTCGTCGAGCGATGGCCGGTCCCGCCTTCCGCGCCGCCGCCGTAAGGGTGCGCGTCCCCGCCACCAGCGCCAATCTCGGTCCCGGCTTCGATGCCCTGGGCCTGTCGCTGGGGCTCTACGACGACGTGGTCGTCCGGGTCGCCGACTCCGGGCTGCACGTCGACATCGCGGGTGAGGGCGAGCAGACCCTGCCCCGCGACGAGAGCCACCTGCTCGTACGGTCGCTGCGCATCGCCTTCGACCTGCTCGGCGGACAGCCGCGCGGTCTGGAGGTCGTCTGCGCCAACCGCATCCCGCACGGCCGTGGCCTGGGCTCCTCGTCCGCCGCCATCTGCGCCGGCATCGTCGGCGCCCGCGCCGTCACGACCGGCGGCGACGCACGCCTCGACGACGCGGCGCTGCTGGAGCTGGCGACCGAGATCGAGGGCCACCCCGACAACGTGGCCGCCTGCCTGCTCGGCGGATTCACCCTCGCCTGGACCGAGGGGGGCGCGGCCAGGGCCATCAGGATGGACCCGGCGGATTCCATCGTTCCGGTGGTCTTCGTACCCGGAAGGCCCGTGCTGACCGAGACTGCCCGCGGGCTGCTGCCGCGCACCGTCCCCCATGTGGACGCCGCGGCCAACGCGGGTCGCGCCGCGCTGCTCATGGAGGCGCTGACCAGGCGCCCCGAGCTACTGCTCGCGGCGACCGAGGACCGGCTCCACCAGGACTACCGGGCCCCGGCGATGCCGGAAAGCCTGGCTCTGGTCAACCGGCTCCGCGCGGACGGCGTCCCCGCGGTGGTCTCCGGGGCGGGCCCCACGGTGCTCGCTCTGGTCGAGGACAGTGCGGCCGACAAGGTCGCGCGGCTGGCGGGCGAGGGGTGGGCGGCGAACCGGCTGGCTCTCGACGCCATGGGGGCGAGCGTTCTGCCGCTGGGTTCTCAGTAACACGCGATTGCGGGTGAACGAGAGGGGGAATATTTGTTGGATCCGGTAGTGTTAATCTCAAGTCTGCATCCGACGTCTTTGTGGCGCGGTGCATCGTGTCCCCGTTCGGGACCACCCTTCTTCCGGGAGCCTCCCCAACTGCCTGAGCAGCCTGCCTGAGCAGTTTCGAGCCCGCTCCGGAACCGGCATGAGCCGGACCCCCAGCACGTTCTTCATTCTTCCGCCGTTACCCGGCGGACCACCGCCCCGGCACGGTTGCCAAGACCGCAGTCGGACAGCACAACCGGTCGCCGAGCCAGACAGGCCGACGTCCGCTCCAGGGAAGGACCCTTCGTGAGCGACACCACCGATCTGATGGGCGTGACTGCCGACAACAATGTCGACAACGCCGCGCCCGCCGCAGGTGCTGCCACTGGTAGTGCCGCACGGCGCCGCCGCTCCGGCACCGGCCTCGACGGCATGGTTCTGGCCGAGCTGCAGCAGGTCGCGTCCGGCCTCGGGATCAAAGGCACCGCGCGGATGCGCAAGAGCCAGCTGGTCGAGGTCATCAAGGAGACGCAAGCCGGAGGCTCAGCCCCGGCGAAGAGCGCCGACACCGCCGGCTCCACCGCCGAGACCAAGCCGAAGCGCCGCGCCACCTCCAAGGCACGTACCGGAGACGACGACACCGCCGCGGCCCCGGCCGCCGCGCCCGTCGCCGAGAAGGCCGCCGCCCAGCAGCAGATCGACATTCCCGGTCAGCCTGCCAGCGACGACCAGCCGGCCGGCGAGCGCCGTCGGCGCCGTGCGACCGCCCAGGCGGGCAGCCCCGAGACGGCTGTCGCCACCGAGGTGAGGACCGAGGCCCCGGCCGCGGTCAAGACGGACCCGCAGCCGGAGGCCGCGAAGGCCGAGGCCGCGGCGGGAGCGCCCGCGCAGGAGAGCGTCGAGGGGCGCAGGGGTGACCGCCCCGAGCGCGGCCAGCGCGGCGACCGCCGCGAGCGCGGCACCCAGCGCGACCGAGGCGAGCGCGGTGAGCAGCGCGACCGCAGTGACCGCAGTGACCGCCAGGACCGCGGCGAGCGCCGTGACCGTGGCAAGGGCGACGACCAGGCCGGTCAGCGCCAGCAGCGCCAGGGCAACCAGGGCAACCAAGGCGGTCAGGGCGGCCAGAACACCGGCCCCCAGGACGACGACGACTTCGATGGTGGCCGCCGTGGCCGCCGTGGCCGCTACCGCGACCGCCGTGGCCGTCGTGGCCGCGACGACTTCGGCAGCGACGCCCCGCCGGTCTCCGACGACGACGTCCTGATCCCGGTCGCGGGCATCCTGGACATCCTCGACAACTACGCGTTCATCCGGACCTCCGGCTACCTGCCGGGCCCCAACGACGTGTACGTGTCGCTGGCCCAGGTCCGCAAGAACGGTCTGCGCAAGGGTGACCATGTCACCGGCGCCGTCCGCCAGCCCAAGGACGGCGAGCGCCGCGAGAAGTTCAACGCGCTCGTACGGCTGGACTCTTCCAACGGCATGGCGGCCGATTCCGGTCGCGGGCGCCCGGAGTTCAACAAGCTGACGCCGCTGTACCCGCAGGACAGGCTGCGCCTGGAGACCGACCCGGGCGTCCTGACGACCCGGATCATCGACCTCGTCGCGCCGATCGGCAAGGGCCAGCGCGGACTGATCGTGGCCCCGCCGAAGACCGGCAAGACCATGATCATGCAGGCGATCGCCAACGCGATCACAATCAACAACCCCGAGTGCCACCTGATGGTCGTCCTGGTCGACGAGCGTCCGGAAGAGGTCACCGACATGCAGCGGTCGGTGAAGGGCGAGGTCATCTCCTCGACCTTCGACCGCCCGGCCGAGGACCACACCACCGTCGCCGAACTGGCCGTCGAGCGCGCGAAGCGTCTCGTCGAGCTGGGTCACGACGTGGTCCTACTGCTGGACTCCATCACCCGTCTGGGCCGTGCGTACAACCTCGCGGCCCCGGCCTCCGGGCGCATCCTGTCCGGTGGTGTCGACTCGACCGCGCTCTACCCGCCGAAGCGCTTCTTCGGTGCGGCGCGCAACATCGAGGACGGCGGCTCGCTGACCATCCTGGCCACCGCGCTCGTCGAGACCGGCTCGCGCATGGACGAGGTGATCTTCGAGGAGTTCAAGGGCACCGGCAACATGGAGCTCAAGCTCGACCGCAGACTCGCCGACAAGCGCATCTTCCCGGCTGTCGACGTCGACCCGTCCGGCACCCGCAAGGAGGAGATCCTCCTCAACGCGGAAGAGCTCGCCATCGTCTGGAAGCTGCGCCGGGTGCTGCACGCGCTCGACTCGCAGCAGGCGATCGAGCTGCTGCTGGACAAGATGAAGCAGACCAAGTCGAACGCCGAGTTCCTGATGCAGATCGCCAAGACGACCCCGTCGTCCGGCAACGGCAACGACTGACCGCCGCAGCGCCAACTTGGCCGCCCCGTCACGAAAGTGACGGGGCGGCTTTTTTTTGTACGCGGCCCCCAATTGCCGGTCGGCCCAAGACCGGCCTGCGTACGGATGTTGCCAAGTTGTGTTCACGAATTGGTCACAAGTGGCCGCTTGAGCAGGGGAGTCGGCCGTACGATCATGCGGCCGCAGGTGGGGGGATCCATTTGGGGCGCTCTTACTGACCTCTGAACGGGAGTCCCGAGTGATCTCTGGCAAGCAGAGCGGGAAGCACCGCCGCCGCATGCGCTAAGCCGTGCCGGCCGCAGCCGTCACCCTGGTGGCAGCGGTGGCCGGCACGATGCTGATGGCACCGGCCAACGCCGCGGTGCCACTGCCGACGCCGAAGGCCGAGCCGGCCGTCAGCACGCCGTCGCAGGCCGAGCTGCGGGCTCGCCTGGCGTCCGCCGCCAAGACGGCCGAGCAGCCGGCCGCGGCGTCGAAATTCTCGGCGGGCGGGAGGATCGACCCGAAGATCATCGGCGGTGTCTCGACGACCATCGCCTCGGCACCGTGGATGGCGCAGCTCTTCCTGGACGACGGCGACAACTCGTTCTTCTGCGGCGGCGCCGTCATCGCCCCGACGAAGATTCTCACCGCCGCGCACTGCGTCAAGGGCGCCGACTGGAAGAACCGGGGCGTCGTCGTCACAGGCACGGAGAAGCTGGCGGACACTCCGGGCCACGGCGGCACCCTGACCGGCGTCCACCGGCAGTGGAACCACCCGTCGTACAGCGACTTCACGCTCGACAACGACATCGCGGTGCTGACCCTGGCCGAGCCGGTCAAGGCCAAGCCGATCAACATCACGAAGTCGGACGACATCACGTCGTACAAGCCGGGGACGCAGGCCACCGTCTACGGCTGGGGCCGCACCAGCTCCACCAGCTACGACCTCTCGCCGACCCTGCGCAAGGCGACCCTGCCCATCAACTCCGACACCACCTGCCGCAACTGGCAGCTCGGCGGCGAGTTCGTCAAGGGCCACATGGTGTGCGCGGGCGAGCCCGCAAACGGCCAGCAGGACACGAAGAGCGCCTGCAACGGTGACTCGGGCGGCCCCCTGGTCGTCGGCGGCAGGATCGTCGGCGTCGTCTCCTGGGGCATCGAGGACTGCGTGGAGCGCGGCGCCTACAGCGTTTACGCCAAGGTCAGCTCGTACGCCGGATCCGTCGTCCCGCGCGTCGACGACACCAACCTGACCGGCGACCACCGCTCCGACGTCTTCGCCCGAAAGAGCTCCGGCGGCACCCTTTACCAGTACACCTCCAAGGGCACGTCGTTCGCGGCGCGCGAGGCCTGGGGCGACTTCGGCGGCGCCAATGTGATCCTGCAGACCGACCTGAACCGCGACGGTTACGAGGACATCGTCATCCGCACGACCGGCGGCGACGTCTGGTGGCTGCACTGGGTGCCGTCCACCGAAACGTGGGCCGAGAACCGGATCGCGTCCGGGTGGAGCTCCCGCCGTCAGATCGTGGTGCCCGGCGACGTCACCGGCGACGCCCTGCCCGACCTGCTGTCGGTCGATTCCGGCGGCACGCTGTGGATCTACCCGGGCAAGGGGAACGGCACCTTCTCGACCCGCGTCAAAGTCGGCACGGGCTGGAGCCAGTTCAACTCGGTCCGCGGCAACGGCGACTTCACCGGTGACGGCAAGGCCGACCTGATCACCCGCAAGTCCGGCACCTCCGAGATGTTCCTCTACAAGGGCACGGGCAAGGCCGGCAGCGGCGCATTCGCCGCCAAGCAGAAGGTGCGGACGTGGAGCGGGTACAACGCCTTCGACGCGGCCGGTGACGTCACCGGCGACGGCAGGGCCGACTACCTCGCCCGTACGCCCGGCGGCACGCTCTACCTCTATCCCGGCACCGGCAAGGCCTCGTCGGAGATCTTCGCCACACGAGTCAAGATCGGCCCCGGCTGGCAGCAGTACAACATCTTCGGCTGAAAACCCTGGTGAGAGGCGGGACTCCGAGCCACCCGCCCGGACCCCCCGAGCCCGCCCTGCGGCCCCTGCCCCCAGCAGGGGCCGCAGGGCGTTGTGCAACCCTTCTCGCTGATCCGTCGTCCAGCACGGCAGGAGACCGAAACCGATCGGGGCTGAAGAGAACATGACCGAGCAGAGCAGGAGTGGCCGAATACGGGGGACCGGCAGGCGCCGGAAGGCGCCCACCGGCCGCGCCAGGACGGCGACCGTCACCGCGTGGGCCGCCGCGGGCGTGGTGCTGCTCGGCGGCACCGGACTCGGTTACGTCTACTTCCACCTCAACGGCAATCTCCAGGGCGTTGACATCAACACCCAGCTCGGCACCGATCGTCCCGACGACGTCGACAACGGCTCCCAGGACATCCTCGTCCTCGGCTCCGACTCCCGCTCCGGCGACAACGCCAAGTACGGAACGGACGAGGGCGGTGCCCGCTCCGACACCGCGATGGTCGTGCACGTGTACAAGGGCCACAAGAAGGCCAGCGTCGTCTCGATACCGCGCGACACCCTCGTCACCCGCCCCTCCTGCGCATCGGACAGCGGCGGCCCCACCGACCCGGGCGGCACCCACCGGATGTTCAACACCGCGTACCAGGCGGGCGGCCCGGCCTGCGCCGTCAAGACCGTCGAGAAGCTGTCCGGCATCCGCATGGATCACTACGTCGAGGTCGACTTCACCGGCTTCAAGAAGCTCATCGACGACCTGGGCGGGGTGGAGATCACCACCAAGCAGGCCATCAGCGACGACAAGAGCCACCTCGACCTGAAGCCCGGCACGCACACCCTCGACGGCGAGCAGTCGCTCGGTCTCGTACGCACCCGCAAGAGCGTCGGCGACGGGAGTGACCTCGGCCGCATCCAGCTCCAGCAGGCATTCATCAAGGCTCTGATCAAGCAGGTCAAGGACGTCGGCGTCTTCAGCGACCCCAAGAAGCTGTACGACATCGCCAACACCGCCACCCGCACCGTCACCACCGACTCCGACCTGGCCTCCGTCAACGATCTCGCCGGCTTCGCGCGCGGGCTGAGCGACATCGGCCCGGGGAACATGAAGATGGTGACGCTGCCGGTGCAGTACGACCCGGCCGACCCCAACCGCGTACTCCCGCTCAAGGGCGCCGGCCGCCAGGTCTGGGCCGCGCTGCGCCAGGACAAGCCGATACCGGCCTCGGCGACCAAGGACTCCGCGGGGGACAAGGGCGACGCGGGCAAGGTCGTCGGCAGCGGCTGAGACACTGCGACACAGCCGGGAACGGCCGGGGAACGGCCGGGGAATAGTTTCGCCCCGTCCCCGGTTTTGGGAGATACGCCCAGTGCTGGCAGACTGGTACGTCGGCTCCGGTTCACGCACGCGCAATCCGTCCGTGCGACCCGGCGCCCTCCCGAAACTAGGAGACACCTTGAAGCGCGAAATCCACCCCGAGTACTTCGAGACCCAGGTCAGCTGCACCTGCGGTGCCTCGTTCACCACCCGTAGCACCATCTCCAGCGGCACCGTCCGTGCCGAGGTCTGCTCCGAGTGCCACCCGTTCTACACGGGCAAGCAGAAGATCCTCGACACCGGTGGCCGTGTGGCCCGCTTCGAGGCCCGCTTCGGCAAGGCCGGCTCCGCCGCGAAGTAGCGAGCCACTGCGCCGGTCCTCGGCCGCTCCGTACAGGGGCGGGGAGGACCGGCGCTTTGTCGTGACGCACACGCTGCCGTGACGCACGGGTGCATGTTTCTTTCGTTTGACTTCGTTTGACCCAACCCAGGAGCCCGAAGATGTTCGAGGCGGTCGAGGACCTGATCGGCGAGCACGCCGATCTTGAGAAGAAGCTGGCCGACCCCTCGGTCCACGCCGACCAGGCGAACGCGCGCAAGCTGAACAAGCGCTACGCCGAACTGACCCCGATCATCGGCACCTACCGGGCCTGGAAGCAGACCGGCGAGGACATCGAGACGGCCCGCGAATTCGCCCACGACGACCCGGACTTCGCAGCCGAGGCCAAGGTCCTCGCCAAGCAGCTCGACGAGATCACCGAGAAGCTCCGGCTGCTCCTGGTTCCGCGCGACCCCAGTGACGACAAGGACGTCATCCTGGAGGTCAAGGCGGGCGCGGGCGGCGACGAGTCGGCCCTGTTCGCCGGCGACCTACTGCGCATGTACCTGCGCTACGCCGAGCGCGTCGGCTGGAAGACCGAGATCATCGACGCCACCGAGTCCGAGCTGGGCGGCTACAAGGACGTCCAGGTCGCGGTGAAGACCAAGGGCGGCAACGGCGCGACCGAGCCCGGGCAGGGCGTCTGGGCGCGGCTGAAGTACGAGGGCGGCGTGCACCGCGTGCAGCGCGTGCCCTCCACCGAGTCCCAGGGTCGTATCCACACCTCCGCGGCCGGCGTGCTCGTCACGCCCGAGGCCGAGGAGGTCGAGGTCGAGATCCACGCCAACGACCTGCGCATCGACGTCTACCGCTCGTCGGGCCCCGGCGGCCAGTCCGTCAACACCACCGACTCCGCCGTACGCATCACACACCTGCCGACCGGTGTCGTCGCCTCCTGCCAGAACGAGAAGAGCCAGCTCCAGAACAAGGAGCAGGCCATGCGCATCCTGCGCTCGCGGCTGCTCGCCGCCGCCCAGGAAGCCGCCGAGCAGGAAGCCTCCGACGTACGCCGCAGCCAGGTCCGCACGGTTGACCGCTCGGAGAAGATCCGTACGTACAACTTCCCGGAAAACCGGATCTCGGACCACCGAGTCGGCTTCAAGGCGTACAACTTGGACCAGGTGCTCGACGGCGACCTGGACGCCGTGATCCAGGCCTGTGTCGACGCCGACTCCGCTGCCAAGCTCGCGGCCGCGCAGTAAAGCCGGATAAAGCCAGAACACCCAGTAACACCCCTGCAAGCCGGAGGACCGGGATGAATCTGCTGCTCGCCGAGGTGGCTCAGGCCACCCAGCGGCTGGCCGACGCCGGCGTGCCCTCACCGCGCTTCGACGCGGAGGAGCTCGCCGCGTTCGTGCACGGCGTCAAGCGGGGAGAGCTGCACAACGTCAAGGACGTCGACTTCGACGCCCGCTACTGGGAGACGATCGCCCGCCGCGAGGCCCGCGAACCCCTGCAGCACATCACCGGACGCGCCTTCTTCCGCTTCCTGGAGCTCCAGGTCGGCCCCGGCGTCTTCGTGCCCCGCCCCGAGACCGAATCGGTCGTCGGCTGGGCGATAGACGCCGTACGCGCCATGGACGTCGTCGAGCCGCTCATCGTCGACCTGTGCACCGGCTCCGGCGCCATCGCGCTCGCCATGGCGCAAGAGGTGCCGCGCGCCCGCGTGCACGGGGTGGAGCTGTCCGACGACGCCCTCAAGTGGACCCGTAAGAACGCCGAGGGCTCGCGTGTCACCGTCCACCAGGGCGACGCACGGACCGCGCTGCCCCGGCTCGACGGCCAGGTCGACCTCGTCGTCTCCAACCCGCCGTACATCCCACTCACCGAGTGGGAGTACGTCGCACCCGAGGCCCGCGACCACGACCCGCAGATGGCTCTCTTCTCCGGCGAGGACGGCCTCGACCTGATCCGCCACATCGAACGCACCGCCCACCGCCTGCTGCGCCCCGGCGGCGTCGTCGTCATCGAGCACGCCGACACGCAGGGCGGTCAGGTGCCGTGGATCTTCACCGAGGAGCGGGGCTGGGCCGACGCGGCCGACCACCCCGACCTGAACAACCGGCCCCGCTTCGCGACCGCCCGCAAGGCCATGCCGTGACCGCCGGCCGTAGCATCCAGTTCCCGCACGAGGAGGCCCGTTAAATGGCACGGCGATACGACTGCAACGACGCGACCGACCGTAAGACCGGTCTGCGCGAAGCCGCGGCCGCCGTCCGTCGCGGCGAGCTGGTCGTCCTGCCGACCGACACGGTCTACGGCATCGGGGCCGACGCCTTCAGCTCCGAGGCGGTCGGCGACCTCCTGGAGGCCAAGGGCCGGGGCCGCAACATGCCCACGCCCGTCCTCATCGGCTCCCCGAACACCCTGCACGGCCTGGTCACCGACTTCTCCGAGCAGGCCTGGGAGCTCGTCGACGCGTTCTGGCCCGGCGCCCTGACCCTCGTCGCACGGCACCAGCCGTCCCTCCAGTGGGACCTGGGCGAGACCCGCGGCACCGTCGCCGTCCGGATGCCGCTGCACCCCGTCGCCATCGAACTGCTCACCGAGTTCGGCCCGATGGCCGTGTCCAGCGCCAACCTCACGGGACACCCCGCGCCCGAGGACTGCGACGCCGCCCAGGAAATGCTCGGCGACTCCGTCTCCGTGTACCTCGACGGCGGCCCCACCCCCGGCATCGTCCCGTCGTCGATCGTCGACGTCACGGGCAAGGTCCCGGTCCTGCTGCGGGCCGGCGCGCTCGACGCCGAGGAACTGCGCAAGGTCGTACCCGACCTCGAGGTGGCCAGTTGACCGCCCTTGACGGGCGTGGCATAGCCGAAGGCAGTACGAGCGACACCTTCCGTATCCTCCACGTCAGCACCGGCAACGTCTGCCGCTCGCCGATCACCGAGCGGCTGACCCGCCATGCCCTGACGGACCGCCTCGGCGAGCGGCTCGCCTGCGGCCTCGTCGTGGAGAGCGCGGGCACCTGGGGGCACGAGGGTGCGCCCATGGAGGCCAACGCGGCCGCGGTCCTCGCCGACTTCGGCGCGGACGCGGCCGGTTTCACCGGGCGCGAGCTGCTCGACGAGCACGTCATCCGTGCCGACCTCGTCCTCACCGCGACGCGGGACCACCGGGCGCAGGTCATCTCGATGGGCCACTCGGCGGGTCTGCGTACCTTCACGCTGAAGGAGTTCACCCGGCTCGTACGGGCCATCGACCCGGCGACGCTGCCGGATCCCGTCCAGGACGGGGTGGTGGAGCGGGCGCGGGCGCTGGTACGGGCGGCGGCGGCGCTGCGGGGGTGGCTGCTCGCCCCGAGCGTCGAGGCGGACGAGGTGTACGACCCGTACGGGGCGCCGATCACTTTCTTCCGGTCCGTCGGGGACGAGATCCACACGGCACTGGACCCGGTCGTCACAGCCCTGACGGGCACCCCGGCTGCCCGCCGCCCCTGAACGGCGTCGCCCCGGACCCCGGTCCTCAAACGCCGGACGGGCCGATGTGCCTTGCGTTGAGGGCGACGTTCCGCACGTGCGCATCCGGCCCGGCGAAAAAATGCCCGTCCGGCGATTGAGGACTTTCGGGAAGGGGCGGGGTGGGGTGGGGAAAGAATCGGCCCTCCTCCGCCGGGCGGGTCGGCGGGGGCCGTCCTACATTGGAGGGGCCGCACCACCCCTTCGCCAGGCCCGGAGCCAGCCATGCCGGTCAGCACCGCACCCGCCGCCGCACCCGCCGCCGCACCCCCCGGCTTCGACGCGCTGCGCCGCCAGGACCCGGAGATCGCCGATGTCGTCCTCGGCGAGGCGCGGCGCCAGGCCACCGGCCTCCAGCTGATCGCCGCCGAGAACTTCACCTCGCCCGCCGTCCTCGCCGTCCTCGGCTCCCCGCTCGCCAACAAGTACGCCGAGGGCTACCCCGGCGCCCGCCACCACGGCGGCTGCGAGCTCGTCGACGTGGCCGAACGCATCGCCGTCGAGCGGGCCATGGCCCTCTTCGGCGCCGAGCACGCCAACGTCCAGCCGCACTCCGGCTCGGCCGCCGTCCTCGCCGCGTACGCCGCCCTGCTGCGGCCCGGCGACACCGTGCTGGCCATGGGGCTCCCGTACGGCGGGCACCTCACGCACGGCTCCCCGGCGAACTTCTCCGGCCGCTGGTTCGACTTCATCGGATACGGCGTCGACCCCGACACCGGCCTCATCGACTACGACCAGGTGCGCCTTCTCGCGCGTACGCACCGCCCCCGGGCCATCGTCGTCGGCTCCATCGCCTATCCCCGGCACCCCGACTACGCCCACTTCCGCGAGATCGCCGACGAGACCGGCGCCTACCTCATCGCGGACACCGCCCACCCCATGGGCCTGATCGCCGGGGGAGCGGCGCCCAGCCCGGTCCCGTACGCCGACGTCGTGTGCGCCACCACGCACAAGGTGCTGCGTGGCCCGCGCGGCGGCATGCTGCTGTGCGGCGCGGACCTCGCCGAGCGCATCGACCGGGCTGTCTTCCCCTTCACACAGGGCGGCGCCCAGATGCACACGGTCGCGGCGAAGGCGGTCGCGTTCGGTGAGGCGGCGACGCCCGCTTTCGCGACGTACGCCCATCAGGTCGTGACCAACGCCCGCGCGCTCGCCGACGGACTGGCCGCCCGGGGCCTGACTGTCACCACCGGTGGCACCGACACCCACCTGATCACCGCCGACCCCGCCCCCCTGGGCCTGGAGGGCCGCGCGGCCCGCGGCCTGCTGGCGGCTGCCGGCGTGGTCCTGGACACCTGCGCCCTGCCGTACGGCGACGAGCGCGGCATCCGCCTGGGTGCGGCGGCCGTCACCACCCAGGGCATGGGGGAGCGGGAGATGGAGCGGATCGCGGAGATCTTCGCGCTGGCGCTCCGTGAGGACGGCGGTGCGGCCGGCAAGGTGCGCGGTCTCACGTCGCAATTCCCGCCTCGTCCCGCCTGAGCGCGCGGCCTGAGCGCGCGTCGTGCAACCATCTCGGGTACCCGTATGTCCTCTAGCGTGTAGTCGCAAAGCTAGGGTGTGGGGCTGAGATGGTCGGCAATACCTGTGGGGCAGCCTGTGCGTGAATATCTGCTGACGCTCTGTGTCACGGCGGCAGTGACCTATCTGCTGACGGGACCGGTGCGGAAGTTCGCCATCGCGACCGGTGCCATGCCCGAGATCCGAGCCCGTGACGTGCACCGGGAGCCGACACCCCGGCTCGGTGGCATCGCGATGTTCGGCGGGCTGTGCGCCGGTCTGCTGGTCGCGGACCACTCGCAGAATCTGCACAGCGCCTTCGAGCTGTCGAACGAGCCGAGGGCGCTGCTGTCCGGCGCCGCGGTGATCTGGCTCATCGGCGTACTGGACGACAAGTTCGAGATCGACGCGCTGATCAAGCTGGGCGGCCAGTTCATCGCCGCCGGCGTCATGGTCATGCAGGGACTGACGATCCTGTGGCTCCCCGTGCCCGGCGTCGGCCAGGTGTCGGTGACCGCCTGGCAGGGAAACCTGCTCACGGTCGCGCTCGTCGTCATCACCATCAACGCGGTCAACTTCGTGGACGGCCTCGACGGGCTCGCCGCGGGCATGGTGTGCATCGCGTCGGGCGCGTTCTTCATGTATGCGTACCGGATCTGGTACGGGTACGGCATCGAGGAGGCCGCCCCCGCCACCCTCTTCGCCGCGATCCTCATGGGCATGTGTCTGGGCTTCCTGCCGCACAACATGCACCCGGCCAGAATCTTCATGGGCGACTCGGGATCGATGCTGATCGGCCTGGTGCTGGCGGCCGGCGCGATCTCGGTCACCGGCCAGGTGGACCCCGACGCGATGAGGCTCTTCGTGGGGGGCGGCAGCACCCGCGAGGCCACGCACGCGATGCTGCCGGTCTTCATCCCGCTGCTGCTGCCGCTGTCGATCATCGCGATCCCGGTGGCGGACCTGCTGCTGGCGATCGTGCGGCGTACCTGGCAGGGCAAGTCGCCGTTCGCTGCCGACCGCGGACACCTGCATCACCGCCTGCTGGAGATCGGCCACTCGCACAGCCGGGCCGTGCTGATCATGTACTTCTGGTCGGCCCTGATCGCCTTCGGCGCCGTCGCGTACTCCGTGAACTCGGCCAGCATGTGGATCCTGCTGGGCATCGTCGCGCTGAGCGCGGTCGGCCTGGTCCTGCTCCTCCTCCCGCGCTTCACCCCGCGGGCCCCGCGCTGGGCGGAGTCCTTCCTCCCGCCGCGTTACCGCAGGCGCCACCGCGCCGCACAGCCGTCCGGGGCCGCCTCGCGGGAGGCGGAGGAGGCCGACGAGGCGCACGAGCGTACGGAGCCCGAGGACCGCACACCCGTGCGGATGGGACAGGCCGGCGTCAACGGAGCGACCGCGATCGGTCCCCGTTCGCGCTTCCCCGAGCGACGCAAGGCCGGCACGCCCCGCTGACGAATTGGCGCTTCACGCCCAATACCAGACAAAGGGCCACCCTGTCGCGCACAGACGGGCGGGGTCACTCTCATGTGTGACAGTCAGCACACCCGGTTGGTAAAGACCTCATCAAATAGTTTGTGATACCGTTCACGAGACCCGGCGACAGGGCCGAAGGGCACCGGTACGACGGTCCTTCGGGCACGAGGTAACACCTCCGTCCCGGCCTACGCTCGTCCATGACGACACCTACTGCCCCCCACCAACAAGCGGAGCTGCCGCCATGCCGTCCAACGACGTCCGGAGCCTTCTCCAGACCGCCGTACCCACCGCTGCCGCCGGCGCGATCGCCGCCGTTGTCAGTGCTGTGGTCGCGGGCGGCGAGGGTGCGCTCGGGGCCGTCGTCGCGACGCTGGTGGTGATCCTCTTCATGGGGGTGGGGCTCGTTGTGCTCCAGCGGACCGCGAAGTCGCTGCCGCAGCTGTTCCAGGCGATGGGGCTGATGCTCTACACCACCCAACTGCTGCTGCTGTTCGTCTTCGTGGCGCTGTTCAAGGACACCACCCTGTTCAACCCCAAGGCGTTCGCGATCACTTTGGTCGCTACCACGCTCGTGTGGATCGCCGCTCAGGCGCGTGCGCACATGAAGGCCAAGATTCTTTACGTGGAACCGGAGCCCTCCGAGACGCGGAAGCCCAAGAACTCGGGGTCTTCGTCATGAAGGGTAGGGCCGGTATAAAGGCGCGTTCGGGATCCTGCTATCGTCCGGTGCCAACTGCGGCACTGCGGGCGCGGGCATCCGAGCTGACGCCTGTTCCAACGCGAGGCTCAACGCCTGACAGCCGCCCCCACATCCGTTACACCAGTCCAGTGCCGAACCGCGGCCGCTTGCCGCGCCGACACAACGAGGTTGCCGTACCTATGCGCCACGCTGAAGGAGCCCGCGGTGAGTGCTGAAAAGACGACGCTCGCCTTCGATTGGAGCTGCCGCATCCTCGCCGACAACGGCTGTGGATTCCCGGCCCCGGGCCTGCACTCCTTTCTCTTCAAGCCGATGTTCACCGTCGGTGGCTACGAGTTCAACAAGCCGATGCTTCTGGCGCTCATCTCGACCGTGCTGGTCGTCGGCTTCTTCTGGGCGGCGTTCAGCAAGCCCAAGCTCGTGCCGGGCAAGCTTCAGATGATCGGTGAGGCGGGCTACGACTTCGTACGCCGCGGCATCGTCTACGAGACCCTCGGCAAGAGGGAGGGTGAGAAGTACGTGCCACTGATGGTGTCACTGTTCTTCTTCATCTGGATCATGAACATCTGGTCGGTCATCCCGCTCATGCAGTTCCCGGTGAGCTCGATCATCGCCTTCCCGGCCGCGCTGGCGCTCATCGTCTACGTGCTCTGGATGTCGCTGACTTTCCGCAGGCACGGATTCATCGGCGGCCTGAAGAACGTCTCCGGTTACGACAAGTCGCTCGGCGCGGTTCTGCCGCTCGTCGTCGTCATCGAGTTCTTCTCCAACGTCCTCGTCCGGCCGTTCACGCACATGGTTCGACTGTTCGCGAACATGTTCGCCGGTCACCTCCTGCTGGTGATGTTCACCGTCTCCAGCTGGTACCTGCTGAACAGCTGGATGATCCCCGCCGCCGGCGTCTCGTTCGTCATGACCATGGTCATGATCGTCTTCGAGCTCTTCGTGCAGCTTGTGCAGGCGTACGTCTTCGTACTCCTGGCCTGCACCTACATCCAGGGCGCGCTCGCCAAGCACCACTGAGCCCCGCCCCACCCACCCCATAGATGTCCGGTGGCCAACCCCCACCGGTCCGTGAAAGAGAAGGAAGAACCGGCATGTCCGCTGCTCTCACGAACCTCGCCGCCGTGTCCGGCGACCTCAAGGCCCTCGGCTCCATCGGCTACGGTCTCGCCGCCATCGGCCCCGGCGTCGGCGTCGGCATCATCTTCGGTAACGGCACCCAGGCGCTGGCCCGTCAGCCCGAGGCTGCCGGCCTGATCCGCGCCAACCAGATTCTCGGCTTCGCCTTCTGTGAGGCGCTCGCCCTGATCGGCATCGTCATGCCGTTCGTCTACGGCAGCTGACGTATCGCTACGAACAGCTCTTTTCGACGAAAGGCATTGATGTGAACGCGCTGGTTTTGGCGGCGACCGAGGAGCAGAATCCCCTCGTCCCGCCCGGCCCCGAGTTCGTCGTCGGGCTGATCGCCTTCGCCATCGTCTTCTTCTTCCTCGCAAAGAAGCTCCTCCCGGCCATCAACAAGGTCCTGGACGAGCGTCGTGAGGCGATCGAGGGCGGTATCGAGAAGGCCGATGCAGCTCAGACCGAAGCCCAGAGCGTGCTTGAGCAGTACAAGGCTCAGCTCGCCGAGGCCCGCCACGAGGCCGCCCGCCTGCGCCAGGAGGCGCTGGAACAGGGCACTGTGCTGAAGGAAGAACTTCGCGCAGAGGGTCAGCGCCAGCGCGAGGAAATCATCGCCGCCGGCCACACCCAGATCGAGGCGGACCGCAAGCAGGCCGCACTGTCGCTGCGCCAGGACGTGGGCAAGCTCGCCACCGACCTGGCCGGCAAGCTCGTCGGCGAGTCCCTTGAGGACCACGCCCGGCAGAGCCGCACGATCGACCGTTTCCTCGGCGAGCTCGAGGAGAAGGCCGAGGCCGCGCGATGAACGGAGCGAGCCGCGAGGCACTGGCTGCCGCACGTGAGCGTCTCGACGCGCTGATCGACAACACGTCGGTCGACGCGGCGAAGCTCGCGGGCGAACTGGCCGCCGTCACCGCGCTGCTCGACCGCGAGGTGTCGCTGCGTCGGGTCCTGACCGACCCGGCGCAGGCCGGCGAGGCCAAGGCCGAGCTTGCCGCGCGACTGCTGAGCGGTCAGGTGGGCGGCGAGGCCGCTGACCTGGTTTCCGGCATGGTCCGCTCCCGCTGGTCGCAGTCCCGTGACCTGGTGGACGCGGTGGAGGAGCTGGCGGACACCGCCGACCTCACCGCCGCCCAGCAGGCCGGTGCGCTCGACGACGTCGAGGACGAGCTGTTCCGGTTCGGCCGGATCGTCACGTCCAGCACCGAGCTGCGGGCCGCACTGACCGACCGGAAGGCCACGGCCTCCGCCAAGAGCACGCTGCTGCGCAACCTGCTCGGCGGCAAGGCCAACGCTGTGACCGAGCGCATCATCGTGCGTCTTGTGACGCACGCCCGTGGACGTAGCCTGGAGGCGGGACTCGAGTCCCTGTCCGTGCTCGCCGCGGAGCGCCGGGACCGCATGGTCGCGGTGGTCACGTCGGCGGTGCCGCTCACGGAGCTGCAGAAGCAGCGTCTCGGTGGCGCACTGGCGAAGCTCTACGGTCGCCAGATGCACCTCAACCTCGACGTGGACCCCACGGTCCTCGGCGGGATCCAGGTGCGCGTCGGCGACGAGGTCATCAACGGGACCATCGCGGACCGCCTCGAAGAGGCGACCCGCCGCATGGCCGGCTGACCAGCCAGCAACAGGCAGCACCAGCCAGCAACTGAACACGCACACGCATCACCAGCGGCCCGGTTGGGCCGTGCAGAGAATGCAGAAGATTCCTGGGGGTCGGCCCCCAGACCCCCAAGAACTTCGGGCCCAACAAGGAGAGCAGGGAACCCAGATGGCGGAGCTCACGATCCGGCCGGAGGAGATCCGGGACGCGCTGGAGAACTTTGTCCAGTCGTACCAGCCGGACGCGGCCTCGCGCGAGGAGGTCGGAACGGTAAGCGTTGCCGGCGACGGCATCGCGAAGGTCGAGGGTCTTCCCTCGGCCATGGCGAACGAGCTGCTGAAGTTCGAGGACGGCACCCTCGGCCTCGCCCTCAACCTTGAGGAGCGGGAGATCGGTGCGATCGTCCTCGGCGAGTTCAGCGGCATCGAGGAGGGCCAGCCGGTGCAGCGCACCGGTGAGGTGCTCTCCGTCGGCGTCGGCGAGGGTTACCTCGGCCGCGTCGTCGACCCGCTCGGCAACCCGATCGACGGTCTCGGCGAGATCGCGACCGACAGCCGCCGCGCCCTCGAGCTGCAGGCCCCCGGCGTCATGGTCCGCAAGTCGGTCCACGAGCCGATGCAGACCGGCTACAAGGCCGTCGACGCGATGGTGCCGATCGGCCGTGGCCAGCGTCAGCTGATCATTGGTGACCGTCAGACTGGCAAGACCGCTCTGGCCGTCGACACGATCATCAACCAGCGCGACAACTGGCGCTCGGGCGACGTGAACAAGCAGGTGCGCTGCATCTACGTCGCCATCGGCCAGAAGGGGTCGACCATCGCGTCCGTTCGCGGCGCCCTGGAAGACGCCGGCGCGCTCGAGTACACGACGATCGTCGCCGCCCCGGCGTCCGACCCGGCCGGCTTCAAGTACCTGGCGCCGTACACCGGTTCGGCCATCGGCCAGCACTGGATGTACGCCGGCAAGCACGTCCTGATCATCTTCGACGACCTGTCGAAGCAGGCCGACGCCTACCGCGCCGTGTCGCTGCTGCTGCGCCGTCCGCCGGGCCGCGAGGCCTACCCGGGCGACGTCTTCTACCTGCACTCGCGTCTGCTGGAGCGCTGCGCCAAGCTCTCCGACGACATGGGCGCCGGTTCGATGACCGGTCTGCCGATCGTCGAGACCAAGGCGAACGACGTGTCGGCCTTCATCCCGACCAACGTCATCTCCATCACCGACGGCCAGTGCTTCCTGGAGTCCGACCTGTTCAACGCGGGCCAGCGCCCGGCGCTGAACGTCGGTATCTCGGTCTCGCGTGTCGGTGGCTCCGCCCAGCACAAGGCCATGAAGCAGGTTTCCGGCCGACTGCGCGTGGACCTCGCCCAGTATCGCGAGCTGGAGGCGTTCGCCGCCTTCGGTTCCGACCTGGACGCGGCCTCCAAGGCGTCGCTGGAGCGCGGCAAGCGCATGGTCGAGCTGCTGAAGCAGCCGCAGTACAACCCGTACCCCGTCGAGGAGCAGGTCGTCTCCGTCTGGGCCGGCACCACCGGCAAGATGGACGACGTCCCGGTCGAGGACATCCGCCGCTTCGAGAGCGAGCTGCTGGAGCACCTGCGCCGTGAGCGCAAGGAGCTGCTGACCAGCATCGCCGAGGGCGGCAAGATGTCGGACGACACGCTGCAGTCGGTCGGGGACGCCATCGCCGGCTTCAAGCGTCAGTTCGAGACCTCGGACGGCAAGCTCCTGGGCGAGGACGCGCCGGCCGTCAGCGTCTCCAAGTGACGACGGAAGGGACCTGACTCATGGGAGCCCAGCTCCGGGTCTACAAGCGTCGCATCCGATCCGTCACCGCGACCAAGAAGATCACCAAGGCGATGGAGATGATCGCCGCCTCGCGCATCGTCAAGGCGCAGCGCCAGGTGACGGCATCGACGCCGTACGCGACCGAGCTCACCCGTGCGGTGACCGCGGTGGCGACCGGCTCCACCACCAAGCACGCCCTGACCACCGAGGTCGAGACGCCGACCCGGGCCGCTGTTCTGCTCATCACGAGCGACCGCGGTCTGGCCGGCGGCTACTCCTCGAACGCCATCAAGGCGGCGGAGCGGCTGACGGAGCGGCTCCGCACCGAGGGCAAGGACGTCGACACGTACATCGTCGGCCGTAAGGGTGCCGCCTACTACAACTTCCGCGAGCGCAAGGTCGCGGAGTCGTGGTCAGGCTTCACCGACAGCCCGACGTACGCGGACGCGAAGTACGTCGCCGCGCCGCTGATCGAGGCCATCGAGAAGGACACGGCCGAGGGTGGTGTGGACGAGATCCACATCATCTTCACCGAGTTCGTCTCGATGATGACGCAGAACCCGGTGGAGAACCGGATGCTGCCGCTCAGCCTTGAGGACGCTGCCGAGGAGTCGGGGACGAAGGGCGAAATCCTTCCGCTGTTCGACTTCGAGCCGTCGGCGGAGGACGTCCTCGACGCTCTGCTGCCGCGCTACGTCGAGAGCCGTATCTACAACGCACTGCTGCAGGCCGCCGCTTCCGAGCACGCTGCCCGCCGTCGCGCGATGAAGTCGGCGACCGACAACGCCGGGGATCTCATCAAGAGCCTCTCCCGGCTTGCCAACGCGGCCCGCCAGGCCGAAATCACCCAGGAAATCAGCGAGATCGTCGGTGGCTCCAGTGCCCTCGCCGACGCGAACGCGGGGAGTGACAAGTAATGACGACCACTGTTGAGACGGCCGCTGCCACGGGCCGCGTCGCCCGGGTCATCGGCCCGGTCGTCGACGTGGAGTTCCCCGTCGACGCCATGCCGGAGATCTACAACGCCCTCACCGTCCAGGTCGCAGACCCGGCCGAGAACGGCAAGATCAAGAAGCTGACCCTTGAAGTCGCCCTGCACCTGGGTGACGGCCTGGTCCGCGCGATCTCGATGCAGCCCACCGACGGTCTGGTCCGCCAGGCCCCGGTGACAAACACCGGCGAAGGCATCACGGTGCCGGTCGGCGAGATCACCAAGGGCAAGGTGTTCAACACCCTTGGCGAGATCCTGAACAAGCCGGAGGCCAACGCCGAGGTGACCGAGCGGTGGCCCATCCACCGCAAGGCCCCGTCGTTCGACCAGCTCGAGTCGAAGACCGAGATGTTCGAGACCGGCGTCAAGGTCATCGACCTTCTCACCCCGTACGTCAAGGGTGGAAAGATCGGTCTGTTCGGTGGTGCCGGTGTCGGCAAGACCGTTCTGATCCAGGAAATGATCTACCGCGTCGCCAACAACCACGACGGTGTGTCGGTGTTCGCGGGCGTCGGTGAGCGTACCCGCGAGGGCAACGACCTCATCGAGGAAATGGCCGAGTCGGGCGTCATCGACAAGACGGCGCTTGTCTTCGGCCAGATGGACGAGCCGCCGGGCACGCGTCTTCGCGTCGCGCTCTCGGGTCTGACCATGGCGGAGTACTTCCGCGATGTGCAGAAGCAGGACGTGCTCTTCTTCATCGACAACATCTTCCGTTACACCCAGGCCGGCTCCGAGGTCTCCACGCTGCTCGGCCGTATGCCGTCCGCAGTGGGATACCAGCCGAACCTGGCTGACGAGATGGGTCTCCTGCAGGAGCGCATCACGTCGACCCGCGGTCACTCGATCACCTCGATGCAGGCGATCTACGTCCCCGCGGACGACCTGACCGACCCGGCGCCGGCGACCACCTTCGCCCACCTGGACGCGACGACCGTTCTGTCGCGCCCGATCTCGGAGAAGGGCATCTACCCGGCGGTCGACCCGCTGGACTCGACGTCCCGCATCCTGGACCCGCGTTACATCGCGGCGGAGCACTACGCGGCAGCGATGCGCGTCAAGGGGATCCTCCAGAAGTACAAGGACCTCCAGGACATCATCGCGATCCTCGGTATCGACGAGCTGGGCGAAGAGGACAAGCTCGTTGTCCACCGCGCCCGTCGCGTCGAGCGCTTCCTGTCGCAGAACACCCACGTCGCCAAGCAGTTCACCGGCGTGGACGGTTCGGACGTACCGCTCGACGAGTCGATCACCGCGTTCAACGCGATCTGCGACGGCGACTACGACCACTTCCCCGAGCAGGCGTTCTTCATGTGCGGTGGCATTGAGGACCTCAAGGCCAACGCCAAGGAGCTCGGCGTCTCCTGAATCACGTGAGTCGCGTGAGTCACGCGGCCCCACGTGGCCCCACGTGACACACCTGACTCGTCGGAGAGGGGCGGGTACGTCCCGCCCCTCTCCTCTCGCCCTTAGAATTGACCCAACACCCGGCTCAACCGCCGGGTGGTGACCCGAGGAGCCACCTTGGCTGCTGAGCTGCACGTCGAGCTGGTCGCGGCGGACCGTAACGTCTGGTCCGGCGAGGCCTCCCTGGTCGTCGCGCGCACCACGTCCGGCGACATCGGCGTCATGCCCGGTCACCAGCCGCTCCTTGGTGTGCTGGAATCGGGCCCGGTGACGATCCGTACGAGCGACGGCGGCACCGTCGTCGCCGCGGTCCACGGCGGGTTCATCTCGTTCGCCGACAACAAGCTTTCTCTGCTCGCGGAGATCGCGGAGCTGGCCGACGAGATCGACCGTGCCCGTGCCGAGCGGGCGCTGGAGCGGGCGAAGGCGGAGACCGACGCCGCCGCCGAGCGCCGTGCCGACGTCCGACTGCGCGCGGTTGCGGGACACTGAGTCCCACAACCACGAGTTTGACCTCAGCCGCGGTCCGTACTGGATACTCCAGGGCGGGTCGCGGCTGAGGCGATACAGCTGCAACTTCTGTTCTGTCACTGGTACCGGATGATGCGAGGAGGTCGGTGGAGATGTTCCTCGCTCTGCTCGTGAGCGGCTCGGTAATCGCGCTGGTACTGGTGGGACTCTTCGTCTTCTGGCTCCGCCGGCGGCTGATCCAGCGCTCCGGCGGAACCTTCGTCTGCTGTGTCCGCTGGGACGTCCCCGAGAAGTCCGACCACTCGGGCAGGGGCTGGGTGTACGGCGTCGCCCGCTACAGCGGCGACCGCGTCGACTGGTTCCGCGTGTTCTCCTACGCCCCCCGCCCGCGCCGCGTCCTGGAACGCTCGGCCATCGAGGTGCTTTCGCGCCGCATGCCCGAGGGCGAGGCGGAGCTGGCGCTGCTGGACGACGCCTGCATCCTCGGCTGTGTGCACCGCGGGACGCGACTGGAGCTGGCGATGAGCGAGGACGCTCTCACCGGATTCCTGGCCTGGCTGGAGGCCGCGCCTCCGGGCCAGCGCGTCAACGTGGCGTAGAAGCCGGCACAGAAGCTGGCGTGGAAGTGCGTGAAAGTGGCGCGGAAACAGTCGGGGGGACGGGCGATGGCCCGTCCCCCCGACTGTTTCCGGCCTTCTTTACTTCAGACCGCTGTCGATCGCGCTCACCAGTTCGCCGTTGGCGGTGTCACCGCTGAACTCCCAGAAGAACGCGCCTCCCAGGCCCTGCCCCTTCGCCCAGCTCATCTTCGAGCCGATGGTCGCCGGGGTGTCGTAGCTCCACCAGTCGGTGCCGCAGTGGGCGTACGCCGTGCCCGCGACGGTGCCGTTGGCGGGGCACTTGCCCTTGAGAACCTTGTAGTCCTCGATGCCGGACTCGTACGCACCGGCGGCGGGGCCGGTCGCCGTGCCGCCCGGCTCCTTCTGCGTCACGCCCGTCCAGCCGCGGCCGTAGAACCCGATGCCGAGCAGGAGCTTCTTGGCGGGCACGCCCTTCGCCTTGAGCTTGGCGATGGCCGCGGCCGAGTTGAAGCCCTCCTGCGGGATGCCGGTGTACGAGGTGAGCGGGGAGTGCGGGGCCGTCGGGCCGTTCTTGGCCCAGGCGCCGAAGAAGTCGTACGTCATCACGTTGTACCAGTCGGAGTACGCGGCCGCCCCGGCGTAGTCGGTGGCGTCGATCTTGCCGCCGGCCGAGCCGTCCGCCGTGATGGCGGCGGTGACGAGGTTGTTCGTACCGAACTTGGCGCGCATCGCCTGCATCATGGTCTTGAAGGCGGCCGGGCCGCTGGTGTCGCAGGACAGACCGCAGGCGTTCGGGTACTCCCAGTCCAGGTCGATACCGTCGAAGACGTCGGCCCAGCGCGGGTCCTCCACCAGCTTGTAGCAGGAGTCGGCGAACGCGGCCGGGTCCTTGACGGCGTCACCGAAACCGCCGGACCAGGTCCAGCCGCCGAACGACCACAGCACCTTGATGTTCGGGTGCTTCGCCTTGAGCTTGCGCAGCTGGTTGAAGTTGCCGCGCAGCGGCTGGTCCCACGTGTCGGCCTTGCCGTCGACGCTCTGGTCGGCGGTGTACGCCTTGTCGATCGCCGCGAAGCTGTCGCCCATGGTGCACTTGCCACCCTGGACGTTGCCGAACGAGTAGTTGATGTGCGTGATCTTGCCGGCGGAGCCCGAGGTGTCCAGGTTCTTCACGTGGTAGTTGCGTCCGTAGACGCCCCACTCCGTGAAGTAGCCCAGCTTGACCTGGTCGCCCGGACTGGGCGTCGGGTCGGTGCCGCCGCCAGTGGTCTTGACCGCGCGGGCGCCGCTGACCGGGCCCTTCTGGTCGGCGGTGTCGCGGGCCTGGACCGTGTACGAGTAGTCGGTGCCCTTGGTCAGGCCGCTGTCGGTGTACGACGGGGTGGTGACCGTCGCGACCTTCGCGCCGTCACGCAGCACGTCGTAGTTCTTGACGCCCTTGTCGTCGGTCGCGGCCGCCCAGGTCAGCTTCACCGAGGTGTCGGTGATGCTGCTCGCGGACGGGGTGCCGGGCGCGCTGGGCGGGGTGTCGCCGGGTACCGAACCGCCGTCGCAGGAAGCGCCGTTGAGCTTGCAGCCGCTGGGGGAGCCGGGGCCGGCGCCGTTGAAGCCGAAGGAGGCGCTGGCGCCCGGGGCGAGGTTGCCGCCCCAGCTCTTGTTCTTGGCGGTCCAGTGGTTGGCGGAGTTGGTGACGTCCGCGTCCCAGGCCGAGGTGACGGACGTACCGGACGGGAAGTCCCACTCCACGGTCCAGGTGCTGAGGGTGGTGGTGCCGGTGTTCTTCACCGTCCACTTGCCCTCGAAGCCGGTGCCCCAGTCGGAGACCTTGGTGTACGAGGCGGTCGCCGACTCGGCGGCCTGCGCGGGGGACGCCAGGCCGACCATGGCGGCGAGGGGGACGACGAGCGCGGTGAGTCCGGCTGCCGCTCTGGTTCTGAGGCGCTGACGGAGGGGGGTCGTTGAACTCAAGGGTGCTCCCGAGAGAAGAGGTCCGGCGGTGAACGGGGATAGGACCTGCGCCTCAGTGGTGAGCGTGCTTCGCCATGCCACGCTCACCACTGCGGTGCGGTGAGCGTAGAAAGGTCTGGACCAACCGTCAAGAGGTCTGGACCAGAGGAGTTTTCGTGATGGCCGCCGGTTGGTCAGACACCCAACTCCTGTGCGAGCACCGCTGCTTGTACGCGACTGCGCAGCTCCAGCTTGCCCAGCAGGCGGCTCACGTGCGTTTTCACCGTGGCCTCCGCCATGCTCAGGCGCAGCGCGATCTCCGCGTTCGACAGCCCCTCGCCCAGGCACGACAGAACTTCCCGCTCGCGCCGGGTCAGCGCGTCGAGCACCGCGGGATCGGGAGCGTCCGGTGATCGGACGGGCGCGGGCGCCGCGAACTCCGCGATCAGCCGGCGGGTGACGGCGGGCGCGATCAGGCCCTCGCCGCGCGCCACGGTACGTACCGCCGCGAGCAGGTCCTGCGCGTCGGTGTTCTTCAGCAGGAATCCCGCCGCGCCCGCCCGCAAGGCCCCGAAGACGTACTCGTCGAGGTCGAACGTGGTCAGCACCAGCACATCGGCGAGCTGCTCGGCCACCACCTGCCGGGTCGCCGACACCCCGTCCAGGCGCGGCATCTGCACGTCCATCAGCACCAGGTCCGGGCGCAGTGCGCGGGCGAGGCGGACGGCGGCCTCGCCGTCCCCGGCCTCGCCCACCACCTCGATGTCCTCGGCGCTGCCCAGGATCAGCACCAGTCCGGCCCGTACGGCGGACTGGTCTTCGGCGACCAGCACCCGAATCGTCATGCGGACAGCTCCGTATCGTCGTTCTCCGCGGGCAGTTGGGCCCGCACCTGCCAGATCTTCGTGCCGTTCGCCGCGGTGACAGGGCCCGCTTCCAGCGCCCCCTCCAGCAGCGTCACGCGCTCCCGCATCCCGACCAGACCGGCCCCCGAGCCGGGGGCGCGCGGGCCGGGGCGCTCGCCGTACGGGCTGGTCACCAGGACGGTCAGGGTTTGGTCCTGGTGCGTGAGCGTGACGGTGACCGCGCCGGGGGAGGCGTGCTTGAGGGCGTTGGTGAGGGACTCCTGCACGATCCGGTACGCCGCCATCTCCACCGGCGCCGGCAGCCGCCGGCCGGGCTCGCGCCGGTCGTCGAGCACGCAGGTCAGCCCGCTGTCGGCGCCGACGGTCCTGACCTGCCCGAGGAGGGCGTCGACCCCGTTGAGTTGCGGGGCGACGGCCGGTAGCTGGTCGCCGCCGGTGTCACGGAGCAGGCCGATCAGCCGGCGCATCTCGGCGAGGCCCTGGACGCTGTTCTCGCGGATGACGGCGAGGGCGTCGGCCGAGGCCTGCGGCTTGTTGATGGACAGCGCGGCCGTGGAGTGGATGGCGATGGCGGAGAGGTGGTTCGCGACCATGTCGTGCAGTTCGCGCGCCATCCGGGCCCGCTCGGCCATGACCGCCTGACCCCGGTCGATCTCGGCGAGCAGCGCGGTCTGCTCGGCGCGCAGCCTGGCCGCCACGGCGGCCTCGCGGTGGTTGCGCAGGGTGGCGCCGGTGATGGCGGGGAAGAACGTCACCAAGCCGGTGACGACGCCGATGAGCAGCGCCTCGGGCTCCCGGAGCCAGGCCAGCGAGGCGATCGTCACGGCGACGGTGAGCAGGCCGGTGGCGACCGGGATCCGGCGGGCGGAAGCGGGTGTTCCGTACACGACGGCGGCGTACATCAGATCCGTGTACATGATGACGGTGGCCACGTTGCCCCAGGTGAACTGGTCCGCGATCACGGCGGCCGTGCCGGCGAGCGCCCCGGTGCGCGGGTGACTGCGGCGCAGCAGTTCGAGGGACGCCATCACGGTCAGCGGCACGAGCGTCGTCCACGAGGGCAGCAGATCGCGCAGGGCGGTGGTGTGCAGCCCGAGGCCCCACATCAGTGCGCCGCCGAGCAGGCCGCTCACCGCGATGAGGACGTCGTCGCGGTGGGGCCGGAGGGACCTGGTCACTCGGCCCATCCAACACGCTGCGGATCGCCTCGTCCTCCCCGTGCGGGGTGAGCCGGGGATACATCGAAGGATGCAGCGCGGGTTCGTCACTGGTGACGACGCCTGCCGGTGCGCGGCGCGGGAGGCTGGGAGCGTCTGGCTGAACGTCCGGCGGAACGGGAGGAGCGCGCCGTGATCGTCGCGTTGATCGTCGTCTGCGAAATCGGCTTCTGGGTGCTGCTGGCCGGGGGACTGGCCCTGCGTTACCTGGCGAAGATGCCGCGCGCCGGAGCGGCGGTACTGCTGATGGAGCCGCTGCTGGAGGTGCTGCTGCTGGTCGTCACGGCGGTCGACCTGAAGAACGGCGCCGAGCCGGACTGGAAGCACGGCCTGGCGGCGGTCTGCATCGGCTTCACGGTGGCGCTGGGGCACCGCACCATCAAGTGGGTGGATGCCCGGGTCGCACACCGTTACGCGGGCGGTCCTGCGCCGGTGCGGCCGCCGAAGTACGGGGCGGCGCGGGCGGTGCACGAGTGGAAGACCGCGGGGCGGTGGATCCTCGCCGCGGCGGTCGCGGCGGGGTTGCTCCAGGCGGCGGTCTGGTACGTCGGGGGCGAGGGGGACGTGGGGTCGCTGCGGGACTGGCAGGCGAAGATGCTCATCGTGATCGGCATCAACCTGGCCATCGCCGGTGCGTACACGGTCTTCCCGAAGCGTGAGCCGGTGGCGGCGGAGCCGACGCGGGTGGAGCGCTGACGCGCGGGCGGGGGCGGGTGCGGGTGCCGCCGACCGGGGCTGTTCCCCCACCCGCCCCGCCCCGACATGACGCTCCTCAGCGGTCGCCGCCCGGCACCCACAGGACGTCGCCGACATCCTTGTTGGCCATCCGGGCCAGGATGAACAGCAGGTCGGACAGCCGGTTCAGATACGTCGCCGTCAGCGGGTTCATGACCTCCCCGTGCACCTCGAACGCCGACCACGTCGACCGCTCCGCGCGCCGTACGACCGTGCACGCCTGGTGCAGCAGCGCCGCCCCCGGTGTACCGCCCGGCAGGATGAAGCTGCGCAGCTTGTCCAACTGCTCAAGGAAGCGGTCGCAGTCCGCCTCCAGCTTGTCGATGTACGACTGCTCGACGCGCAGCGGCGGGGCCATTTTTTCTAGCAGCGCGGCGTCCACGACCACCGGCGTCGACAGATCCGCGCCCACGTCGAACAGGTCGTTCTGGACCCGGACGAGTACCTTCACGACCTCCTCGTCGAGCTGCCCGAGCGCGACCGCCGTCCCGATGACGGCGTTCGCCTCATTGGCGTCGGCGTACGCCGAGATCCGCAGATCGGTCTTGGCGGTGCGGCTCATGTCCCCCAGGGCGGTGGTGCCCTGGTCGCCGGTACGGGTGTAGATGCGCGTCAGATTGACCATGGCCCCGAGCCTAGCGACGACCCGGCCCGCAGCAGCAGCGGGCACGTGACAGTGTGATGTCCGTCATCCGAGACGTGACGCGTATCTCTTCCCCGTCCCCCGGCCCCTCACGGACGCTAATCTCCGCCGGAGAGCCTGTGGCGAACAGGCGTTGAGGCCAAGAATTCAAGGGGTGTCGCAGTGGCAGGGAAGCTCGCCGTCATCGGGGCCGGACTCATGGGGTCCGGAATCGCGCAGGTCTCGGCGCAGGCGGGCTGGGACGTCGTGCTGCGCGATGTCACCGACGCCGCGCTCACCCGTGGCCGCGACGGCATCAAGACCTCGTACGACAGGTTCGTGGCCAAGGGGAAGCTCGACGCCGCGGACGCGGAGGCCGCGCTCGGCCGGATCACCACGACGACGGACCTCGACGCGGTGGCCGACGCCGATATCGTTGTCGAAGCGGTCTTCGAGAAGCTGGAGATCAAGCACGAGATCTTCCGTACGCTCGACAAGCTCGTCCGGGACGACGCGGTCCTCGCCTCCAACACCTCCGCCATCCCGATCACCAAGATCGCCGCGGTGACGGAGCGTCCGGAGCGGGTCGTCGGCGCGCACTTCTTCTCGCCCGTACCGATGATGCAGCTCTGCGAGCTCGTACGCGGCTACAAGACCAGCGACGAAACCCTCGCCGTCACCCGCCGGTTCGCCGAGTCCGTCGGCAAGACCTGCATCGTCGTCAACCGGGACGTGGCGGGCTTCGTCACCACCCGCCTGATCTCGGCGCTCGTCGTCGAGGCCGCGAAGCTCTACGAGTCGGGCGTCGCGTCCGCCGAGGACATCGACATCGCCTGCAAGCTGGGCTTCGGTCACGCGATGGGCCCGCTCGCCACCGCCGACCTGACCGGCGTCGACATCCTGCTGCACGCGACGAGCAACATCTACACGGAGTCGCAGGACGAGAAGTTCGCGCCGCCGGAGCTGATGCGCCGGATGGTTGACGCGGGTGACATCGGCCGCAAGAGCGGGCAAGGGTTCTACAAGCACTGATGCTGTGTCAGCTTGTCTTCACCCTCAGGGGTGAATTCGGTATCGGTTCGCTTACAGACGGCAACTTCCTTGCCCGTGCGGCAGTCAGTTGGTGCAAGGAAGCAGGACAGTTGGCCACGGAGAAGAACTGACGCACTCTCGGGGAGCGCATATGTACATCAGGGGCGACCACGTCGAGCTGGTCGTCGGGGGCCGCCTCGACGTCTGCAGCGCGGCGGACGCCCGCACGGTCCTGCACGCGGCCGTCGACGACGGAGTCGGCGATCTAGTGCTGGACCTGACCGAGCTGGATTCCTGGGACGCCACCGGCCTGGGCGTGATCATGGGCGCCCACCGGCGGGCCGGGCGCGCCGGACGCAGACTCGTGCTGCGCGGGGTGCCGCCCCAGATGCAGCGCCTGCTGGTGGCGACCCGGCTGCACCGCATCCTCGCGATCGAGGGCGGGATCGCGGCCGAGTCGCTGCCCCGCGTCTGACCGGCCGGCCGCCCGGAGCACGACCGGGCGGCCGAGCCGGCGGGACGCGTGGGGCGAAGTGGCGCAGGGCGTACGACGACGCACAATCCTCACCCGACCGTGACGTCCCGGGCGGGCGGCACCCCGCATGTTCCCCGCTACGGTGCGAAGGTCTAGGGTTCGGCTCGCCCACCGATTGAGTAACCCGAGTACGGCGGGCACCGGACCAGAAGCGACAGCGAGCGTGTGAAAGGCCGGGAGGGGCATCCGCACGCAACGCATCTGAGGGGCTTGGACCATGGACCCGATGAACCGGGGACCGGAAGACTACGGCCACGACACCGACCCGTACGGCGAGAGCGCCACCCGCGACACCCCGGACGCCAGGGCCGCCGACGCCACGACCGCCGCCGACGCAGCGGGCCGCCCGCCCCGCCCGCCCCGCGACGCCCTGACGCCGGCCGCCCTCGGCCAGGGCAGTGGCGGGAGCGGCGGTGCATCGTCCGCACCGGCCATCGCCCGCACGGTGCAGGTCGTCACGGGCGACTTCCTGCTCACCGTCAACCCCGTCGACGGGAGCGAGATCGAAGCCTGCCCGCCCGGCGAGCGGCCCGAACAGCCCGTCAAGCACAGCGCCGAGGACCGAGCGGACCTGCTGCGCGACACCAGGCCGCCCATACCGCCCGGCCCCGCCCTGCCCGAGCGTCCCCTGCTCGAACGCCAGGAGATGCGCGAGCGCCTGGTGCGACTGCTCGCGCGCGGGCGCTCGGTGCGCCTGAGCGGACCGTCCGGGTCCGGTCGTACGGCCGTGCTGGATGCCGTCGCCCGCGACTGCGCCGGGCTTGCCCCGGACGGAGTCGTACGGCTCAGCGGAAGTCACCGTACGTCCGACGAACTGCTCCACGACCTCTTCGCCGCCGTCTACAGCTCCCCGCTGCGCCGCCCCGACCGGGCGGGACTGCTGGAGAAGGTCCGCGGCATCGGCGCTGTCGTCGTCCTCGACGACCTGGAGTTCGGCGGCGCCTCGCTGGACGAGCTGCTCGAAGCCACCCCCGAGTGCGCGTTCCTGTTCGCCGCGACTCCCGGCGTCGCCGCGCCCTCGCCCGAGTCTCACGTCGAGGAGGCCGTCCTCGGTGGCCTGGGCCGCAGCACCAGCCTGGAGCTGCTGGAGCAGATGGTGGACCGGCCGCTCACCGAGGACGAGGCGAACTGGGCGGGCGACCTGTGGTTCGAGTCCGAGGGCCTGCCGCTGCGCTTCGTCCAGGCAGGGGCGCTGCTGCGCCAGCGCGACCGGCTGCGGGCCGACCCCAAGGCCTTCGACGAGTACGAGAACTCCATTGAGCAGTCCTTCGACGCGCCCGTCGACGTGCCCTTCGCAGCGGACGACGGGCACGACGGTCACGACGTACCGCTGCCGTCGCTCGGTGAGGGCGCGGCGCCCGCGGCGCTGCTCGCCTCCCGGCTGAGCGAGTCCGCCCGGGCCACCCTGCAGTTCGCCATCGCGCTCGACGGCGAGGTGCCGCACCAGGCGCACCTGCCGGCGCTTGCTGGGGACACGCACGCGGACGCGGCGCTCGGCGAGCTCATGAGCTGTGGTCTGCTCTCGCCGGTCGGGTCGCACTACCGGCTGGCGGCGGGTGTGGCCGCCCAGCTGGGGGGCGCGGGGTTCGCCGACGACGTGACCGAGCGGGCGCACACCGCCGCGCAGCACTACGCCTGGTGGGCCGGGCACCCGTCCGTAGCGCCGGAGCGGGTCGCCGCGGAGGCCGAGGCGATGCTCGCCGCGCTGGGGGCGCTGGTGCGGGGGACGGAGGCGGGACATCCGAGCGCCGCGGTGCTGCTGGCCCGTACGGCCGCGCCCGCCTTCGCGGCCGCGATGTGCTGGGGGGCGTGGGAGCGGATGCTGCGCGCCGGGCTCGAAGCGGCGCGCAGCGCGGGCGAGGTCGCCGAGGAGGCCTACTTCCACCACGAGTTGGGCGTACTCGCGCTCTGCACCGGCAATCTGGACCGCGCCCGCGCCGAGCTGGAGGCATCGGTCGCGATGCGCGGCGCGGTGGCCGACAAGAGCGGCACGGTGGCGGGACGCAGGGCGCTGGCGCTGGTCGAGGACCGGTCCGGCGCCGTCGGGGCGGGGCTCGCGGGCGGGCTCGTCCTTGGCGGACGTACGCCGTCCGGTGAGGAGATACCCGCGGCTCGCTACGAGGAGTCGGCGTCGCGGCCGGGGGGTGTAGCCGCGGGGGCCGTTCCGCTGGGGCTGCCGCCGCGGGGTGAACCGGCCTTCGAGGACGGCGGGTTGGACGCGCACCGCTCGGCGGGGGCCCGCCCCGGTGGGGGTGCCGGGGGCGGTGCGGGAGGCCGCCCGGCCGTGCTTCGTGGTGCGCGGCGCAATGTGCTGGCGGCGGGTGCGGGGGCGCTGCTGGTCGCCGTGCTCGGCACCGTGGTGACGCTCGGGGCGGCCTCGGACGGCGAACAGACGCCGAACAAGGTCCGGCCGGAGCAGTCCGCCAACGAGGACGACAAGCAGGGCGGCTTGCCCGACGACGAGCCGACCCGGGGCTCCGCCGAACCCCCCGGCGACCCGGATGTGCCTCCGCCCGGCACGTCGGCCCGCCCCCAGCCGGGGCGCAACGGTGGCGGCGCGGCGCCGGCCGATCCGTCGACGAGCGCGAAGCCGTCGGAGGACGACAGCTCCCCGTCGACGCCGGGCAGCAAGCCGCCGCCGAGCCCGGACGAGCCGTCGCCGCCGGGCGGGTCGACGCCCCCGTCGAGCCCGAAGCCGCCGTCGCCTTCGAAAACGACTTCGCCGCCGCCGTCTCCGTCGTCTCCGACGCCGAGTGTTCCGGCTTCGCCTTCCCCGACGACGACTTCCCCGGACCCGGACCCGGACCCGGACCCGGACCCGGAGCTGCGGGACAAGGCCGAGTCGGAGGACGCGACGGTCACGTCGAGTGCGCCCGGGCCGTCGGGGGAGGGCGCTGCGTCGCCGTCGAGCGCGGTCATGTAGCGCGGGGGCGGTGGAACGGCCTCTCTTTCCCCACCCCGCCCCTTCCCGCTCTGGGGCTCCGCCCCAGACCCCGGACGCCCTTCGGGCGTCCTCAATCGCCGGACGGGCTGCCATTGTCAGCCCGTCCGGCGATTGACGACCGAGGGCGGAGCTTCGGGGGTCAGAAGAGGCGGAGTTTGTCGTCCTCGATGCCGCGCATCGCGTTGTAGTCGAGGACGACGCACCCGATCCCCCGGTCGGTCGCCAGCACCCGCGCCTGCGGCTTGATCTCCTGCGCCGCGAAAACGCCCTTGACCGGCGCCAGGTGCGGATCCCGGTTGAGGAGTTCGAGGTAGCGCGTCAGCTGCTCTACGCCGTCGATGTCGCCGCGCCGCTTCAGTTCGACCGCCACCGTCGCACCGTCAGCGTCCCGGCACAGGATGTCCACCGGCCCGATGGCGGTCGGGTACTCGCGGCGAATCAGTGAGTAGCCCTCGCCGAGGATGTCGATGCGGTCGGCCAGCAGCTCCTGCAGGTGCGCTTCCACGCCGTCCTTGATGAGCCCGGGGTCCACGCCCAGTTCGTGCGACGAGTCATGGAGGACTTCCTCCATGGTGATGATCAGTTTCTCGCCCGCCTTGTTGATGACCGTCCAGACGTCGGCCTCGTCGCCGGAGCCCTCCTTGAGGGAGCACGGCGGCGACATCCAATTGAGCGGTTTGTACGCCCTGTCGTCCGCGTGGATCGAGACGCTGCCGTCCGCCTTCACCAGGATCAGACGGGGAGCGGAGGGCAAGTGGGCGGTGAGCCGGCCCGCGTAGTCGACGGAGCAGCGGGCAATGACGAGACGCATGGGGCGCAACGCTACTCGACGAGCGTGGTCTACGCGATTCGCCCATTAACACCCCGTTCGTTGTTGGCTGGTTGTGTGCGCATTCTCCTGGTGTGGGCCCAGCCGCGCGCTTACCGTGGATGCAGGAGGTCGTCGTGCGTGCACTCTGCGTCGTCGTCCGCCTTCCCTGCCCGTAAGGCCCCGTTTCCGGGGTCGCGAGAGGAGAACCCATGTCGCTCGACGTCTCACCGGCACTGTTGGAACAGGCCGAGCGAGGCGATGTCGACGAAGCGGCTTTCGTCGACTGCGTCCGGACCTCCCTGCCCTATGCATGGGGGATGATCAGCTCTTTGGTGGCCCAGCTGAAGGTCGACGGTGGCGAGTTCGCCGACAACCAGACGCCGCCGCCGGACGAGCAGGCACGTGGTCAGCTGCTGCGAGCACTCGCGAGTGACGCGATTCGCGGTGCGCTGCAGCGGCACTTCGGCGTACGTCTTGCATTCCAGAACTGTCACCGCGTAGCGGTGTTCCCGCTGGACTCCTCCTCGGACGAGCGGCACGACCGCTTCACCTCGATCAGGGGCCAGTTGCTCAACCAGTCGCCGGTACTGCGGGACTGCTGACGTCGTGCTGCCGCTCCGCACCGCGAAGCCGCAACTGGTGTCGGGCGGCAGCAGCTCAGCAGCAGTCAGGACAGCAGGGGCAGCACTTCGCCCCCCAGCCGCCGTACGTTCTCCTCGGTGGCCGCGAGGTCACCTGATCCTTCGACGAGCAGCGCGAAGCGCGTGATGCCGGTCCGTTCCGCCGTGGCTGCCAGTCGGTCGGCGGCCAGCCGCGGCGGTCCGACCGGGTGCAGCTCGCTCAGTATCTCCGTGTACGCCACCGGGTCCCGCATCGCGCGCTGCCTGCCGTCGACCGTCACATGGGCGTCGAGCCCCTGCTTCAGCCAGCCGGGCATCGCCTTCGTCAGCGTCTCCGTCGCTTCGGCCGTCGTGTCCGCGATCTGCGCCACTCCGGCCGAGACATGGCCGGCCCGCGCGATGGTGTGCGGGTCGTGTCCCGCCGCGCGCGCGTGCGTTCGCCACAGGGACACCATCTCCGCCTTGTCCTCGTCGCCGCAGTGCATGCCGAGCAGCATCGGCAGCCCGCGCTCGGCGGCCAGCCGCACGCTCTTGGGTGAGGTGCAGGCGACCACGACCTCGGGCCCGTCGCTTCCTCCGCGCGTCTTGCCCGCCCGGTCGTCCGCCCAGCCGGCCGCCCACTCGTCCGGCCGTGGTACGACGGCGACTTCGCGGAAGTTGAACCGCTCGCCCCGCGCTTCGACGCGTGGTTCGCGCAGCCAGCGCAGCAGCAGATCCAGGGACTCGGGGAACCCTTGTTCGTACGCCGACAGGCCCTGTCCGAAGACCTCCAGGTCCACCCAAGGCCCGCCCCGTCCCACCCCGAGCGTGAACCGCCCGCCCGAGGTGAGGTGCAGCAGCGCCGCCTGCTCGCCGAGCGCGACCGGGTGCGCGGTCGGCAGGACGCTGACCGCCGTCCCCACCCGGATCCGCCGGGTGCGGCCGAGCAGCAGCGCGGCCAGCGTGACCGCGGACGGGCACGTGCCGTACGGCACGAAGTGGTGCTCCGCCAGCCAGACGGAGTCCAGCCCGCACTCCTCGGCGACCTCGGCGGAACGCACCGCTCTGTGCAGTGCCTCCCCCTGGCCCTGGCCCGGGAACTGGGCCGCCAGTACAAACGTTCCGACTCGCATCGCCTATTGCCTCCTTGCGGCCGACGCGGCATCCCCCTTAGAAGCTGTTGTCCAACTCCCGCTGGGCTCGGGGCGTCTGGTGCGGCCGCTCGCAGCGTTGCCGCAATGTCCTAATAGCTCCGCTATGAGGACACTCCGGCGCCATGCGATCGACCGCACCAGACGCCCCGAGCTGATCCAGCGGGAGTTGGACAACAGCTTCTAACTGGCAACAACGTCTGACACGTGCCAAAGGCACGGGCACTCGCGAAATTGTTGCGATTTTCCGGTAAGCCGGTGCCGGAGGGTGGCGCTGACCCGGGCGATGCGGTACCCGTACCCCCGCCGAATGGCCCTAGGCTTGTGCGGGAAGTGAGTCGGGCCGGCCGGTCCGTCCCATCCCGTCTCGTCCGACCCGTGAGGTTCCAGGTGTCCCCGCGTCGTAACCGCCCCAAGGGCGGCGAGAGCCCGACCGAGCCCCAGAGCGGCATGGCGGGAGACAGGTTCGGGCTGCAGAGCACCGAATCGTGGCAAGGCGAGGAGTGGTCGGTGCGCCACGTCGCCGGTGCGAGCGCGGCCGGCAAACGCTACCGCTGCCCGGGCTGTGACCAGGAGATCCCGTCCGGGGTACCGCATCTGGTGGCCTGGTCGGAGTTCGGCGGCATCGACGACCGCAGGCACTGGCACAAGGCGTGCTGGAACGCGCGGGACCGCCGCACCTCCCGGGTGCAGCGGTCCCGTAACGCCCCGCGTCACTGACGGACGGCTCGCCTACACGTCCCGCTTGTTCAGCGCGAGGAAGGCGCCGCCGAGCGTCACGGCCGTGACACCCGCCAGAATCCACAGCGGGTCCCAGCCGGACGGCCCCGATTCGGTGACCGCGGCGTCATAGAACACGCCGAGCTGGTTGGGGATCGAGTACTCGAAGAGCGCCTTCTGCACGTCGCTGAGCGCCTCGGAGAACATGAACAGCGCCAGCACCAGCGGCAGCAGCACCACACCGATCATGATGGTGATCGCTCCCGCCGAGTGACGGATGAGTGAGCCCACGGCCAGCGACAGCAGGCCGAGCGTCGCGACGTAGAGGCTGATGCCGACGGTCGCGCGCATCCAGTCCCCGCCGGTGGGCGTGGCGCCGTCCACCATGGCGCTCTGGATGGCGGCGACGATCGACGTGGTGACCACCGTGATCAGGAAGGCCACCCCGAAGAAGACGATCGCCTTCGCTGTGAGCACCCGGGCGCGGCTCGGGCAGGCGGTGAGAGTGGTACGGATCATGCCCGTGCCGTACTCGGACGCGACGGTCATCACGCCGAGCGTGATCACCGGGATGCTGCCGAGCAGTACGCCGAAGAAGCCGAGGCTGAGGGTGGGGGTGCCGTCGAGGTTCGCGCCCGACGAGCTGACACCGACGGCCGTGATCAGTCCGATGCCGAGGACGAGCACGATCATCACACCGAGCGTCCACATCGTGGAGCGCACCGACCGGATCTTCGTCCACTCCGAGGCGAGGGCGTCCCCGAGCGTCGCCTTGCGCACCGGGATCGGCGAGACGTACGAGGCGACGCCCTGCGGCTGCGGCTGGTAGTGCTGCGGGGCCTGCGGGGCCTGCTGCTGGTACGGGGTCGTCATCGGGCGTCCTCGGGGCTGTCGCTCTTGGTCAGGTCGGGGGCGGCGGGGTCGGGAGCAGCCGCGGGCGCGGGCGGTGCTGCCGGTGCCTGCGAGGCGGGAGCTGCGGGACCGCCGGGCGCGGGCGGTGCCGCCGGGACCTGCGGTGCCGCCGGTGCGCCCGGTGCCGTCGCGTACGGGTTCTCGGCCGGCAGCGGTGCCTGCCCCGCCCCCGGGGCGCCGCCGAAGGGCAGGCCGCCCGCCTGCGGCGGCGGCGGAGCGTACCAGCCCTGCTGAGCGGCCATGGCCGGCCCGGCCGGGGCGTAACCGCCGGGTCCGACGGGAGGCTGCCGCGGCTGCTCGAAGCCGGCGAGCTGGTCGGCCGTCGAGCGGTAGTCGACCGCGCCCTGCGTCATCCGCATGTACGCCTCCTCCAGCGAGGCCTGGTGCGGGGAGAGTTCCCACAGCCGTACGTCGGCCTCGTGCGCGAGGTCGCTGATCCGCGGCAGCGGCAGCCCGGTGACGCGCATCGACCCGTCCTGCTCGGGCATGACCTGCCCGCCCGCCTCGGTCAGTACGGACGACAGCTTCTCGCGCTGCTGGGGCTCGGTCTGCGGCGTACGCACGCGGGCGAAGTCCGCCGAGTTCGCCGAGATGAAGGCCCGGACGCTCATGTCCGCGAGTAGCTGGCCGCGCCCGATCACGATCAGGTGCTCGGCGGTGAGCGCCATCTCGCTCATGAGGTGGCTGGAGACGAAGACCGTACGGCCCTCGGCGGCCAGCGTCCTCATCAGGTTGCGGACCCACAGGATGCCCTCGGGGTCGAGGCCGTTGACCGGCTCGTCGAAGAGCAGCACCTGCGGATCGCCCAGCAGCGCCGCCGCGATGCCCAGGCGCTGCCCCATGCCCAGCGAGAAGCCGTTGGAGCGCCGCCTGGCGACGTCCTGGAGGCCGACGACCCCCAGCACCTCGTCGACGCGCTGAGCGGGGATGCCGGACAGCTGGGCCAGCGACAGCAGGTGATTACGCGCACTGCGGCCGCCGTGCACGGCCTTGGCGTCGAGGAGCGCGCCGACCTGGCGGGGGGCGTTGGGGAGCGCACGGAACGGGTGGCCGCCGATGGTGACATGACCCGAGGTGGGCTCGTCGAGCCCGAGGATCATGCGCATCGTCGTGGACTTGCCGGAGCCGTTGGGGCCCAGGAAGCCGGTCACCGTGCCCGGGCGTACCTGGAAGGAAAGGTTGTACACGGCCGTCTTGGCGCCGTAGCGCTTCGTCAGGCCGACTGCCTCGATCATTGTGCAGCCCCATCGACAGGTGGTCTCGTCGGGGCCCTGACCGCATGGCGGAACGCGCCCCCGTAAGGGTTAGGAGGATAACCAGACGCTGACGGTTCCGCCCAGCAGGGGACAACGAGGGAGAGGCCCCGGCGGCCGGTCCCAGGACGTGCCCCGGAGACCGCCCCCAGGGCACGTCCTAAGCGTCCCGCTTCTTGAGCAGTACGTAGCCGCCGACGAGCGCCGCCGCGACCCAGACGGTCATGATCAGCAGGCCGCCCCAGGGACCGTAGGGCGCGGCGTCGTCCAGTGGCGGCACCACCTGCATGATCTTGCTGCCCGCCTGGTCGGGCAGGTACTGGCCGATCTTCTTGGTCGCCGAGACGTTCCCCAGGATCGGCGCGAGCAGGAAGAAGAGCGGCATCAGAATGCCGAGCGCGAGCATCGGGCTGCGCAGCATCGTGGCGACACCCATCGAGAACATGGCGATCAGCGTCATGTAGAGACCGCCGCCGATCACCGCGCGCAGCACCCCAGGATCGCCGATGTTCGCCCGCAGGTCGCCCAGCATCGCCTGGCCGAGGAAGAAGGAGGCGAAACTCGTCACCATTCCCACCACGAGAGCGAGCACCGTGGCAATGGCGATCTTGCTGATGAGGAACGAACCGCGCTGCGGAACCGCCGCGAGCGAGGTGCGGATCATTCCGGTGCTGTATTCGTTCGACACCACGAGCACACCGAAAACGATCATCGCGAGCTGACCGAGCGTCGTTCCCGCGAAACTCACGAACGTCGCGTCGAAGGTGAGCTTGTCCTCCGCGTTCAGATTCTTGAATTCGTTCTTCGCGAGAATACTGATGAGTACGCCGAGACCGATCGTCACGACCGCCGCCAGTCCCAGCGTCCAGACCGTGGACTGCACTGATTTGATCTTGGTCCATTCCGACTTGAGCACCTGCGTGACCGCCATGGCTCAGGCCCCCTTCCGCTGCTGCTTCGCACCGGTGTCCCAGCCTGCTCCCCAGCCCGCCCCCGGCGGCGCCCCGGCCTCCGGCGGCCGCGTCACCTCGCCGTTCGAATGGGCGTGGTACTCGACGGACTCCGCGGTCAGCTGCATGAACGCATCCTCCAGGGACGCCTGCTGGGGACTCAGCTCATGGAGGACCAGCCCGGCGCGGGCCGCGAGCTCCCCGAGCTGGTCCGAGGACGCCCCGTCCACCTCCATAGCGCCGCCCTTGCCGTTGACCGGCGTGATCCCGGCCGCGTGCAGGACATCGCGCAACTGTTCCTGCTGCGGGGAGCGCAGGCGTACGTAACTGCGGGAGTTCTCCCGGATGAAACCGGCCATCGAGGTGTCGGCCATCAGCTTGCCCTGGCCGATGACGACCAAGTGGTCGGCGGTGAGCGCCATTTCGCTCATCAGGTGAGAGGAGACGAAGATGGTACGGCCCTGGCCCGCCAGCGTCTTCATCAGATTGCGGATCCAGTGGATGCCCTCGGGGTCGAGCCCGTTCACCGGCTCGTCGAACATCAGGATCTCGGGGTCGCCCAGCAGCGCGCCCGCGATGCCCAGGCGCTGGCCCATGCCCAGCGAGAACCCCTTCGCGCGCTTCTTCGCGACCGACGTCAGGCCGACCGTGTCGAGGACCTCGGAGACCCGGCTGCTCGGGATGCCGTTGCTCTGGGCCAGGCACAGCAGGTGGTTGTACGCGCTGCGGCCGCCGTGCATCGCCTTGGCGTCCAGGAGCGCGCCGATGTACTTCAGGGGGTCCTTGAGGTCGGTGTAGTGCTTCCCGTCGATGCGGACGTCGCCCGCCGTCGGCGTGTCCAGGCCCAGCAGCATCCGCATGGTCGTCGACTTGCCGGCCCCGTTCGGGCCCAGGAAGCCGGTCACGATGCCCGGCCTTACGGTAAAGGTCAGATGGTCGACGGCCACCTTCTCGCCGTAACGCTTCGTCAGCCCCGTTAGCTCGATCACTGGGATCCACCTCGCGAATGCAGCATGACGGCCAGGCTAGGGGCGCGCGAAGCCCCCCGCCACCGGAATGGCGAGGGGCTTCGGGCTGCGTAGCGAACCGCGTGAGCGAACCGCGTAACGACTAGCGGGTCTGCTGCGCGGGCACCCCGCGTGAGATCGGCTCGTCGTCGGCCGGCGCACCGGCGGCGGCGACGGCCGCACCGGTCAGCGTGGCCAGCATCTCGCGGACGTTGGTCAGCTGAGCGTTGATCGAGTCGCGGCGGTTGGTGAGCGCCGCCAGCTCGCGCTCCGATTCGCTGCGGATCCGGTCGGCCTTCGCGTTCGCGTCGGCCACGATGTCCTCCGCCTGGCGCTGCGCGGTCTCCACCGTCTGACGGGCGCGGCGCTCCGCGTCCGTACGCAGCTTCTCGGCCTCCAGGCGCAGCTGCTCGGCGCGGTGCTCGATCTCCGCCAGGCGCTTCTCGGCCTTCGCCTGACGCGAAGCCAGGTCGCGCTCCGACTGCTCGCGGCGCTTGGCCAGGTTCGTCTCGAAGTCCGCGGCGGCCTGGGCGGCCTTGGCGCGGGTCTCCTCGAAGAGGGCGTCGGCCTCCTCGCGCTTCTGCTGCGCGTCCTTCTGGGCCTCGCTGCGCAGCGTCGAGGCGTCACCCTTGGCCTTCTCGACGATACGGACGCCTTCGTCGTCGGCCTTCGCCTTGCGCTCCGAGGCGAACGACTCGGCGTCGTTGCGCACCTGCTGGGCGGCGGACTCGGCGAGCTCGCGGTGCTGCTCGGAGGCGCGGCGGGCCTCCTCGCGCAGGTCTTTGGCCTCCTCCTCGGCGAGGCGGAGGATCTTCTCGACGCGCGCACCGAGACCGGCGTACGACGGCTCTGCGTCGCTGACCTGGGCCTGGGCGTTCTGCGTCTCGAGGTGGAGTTCCTCGATGCGCTTTTCCAGAGCAGTGATTCGGGCAAGTGCACTGTCACGGTCGGCGACGAGTTTGGTAATGCGGTCGTCCACCTGACCGCGGTCGTAACCACGTCGCACGAGCTCGAAGCCGAACGGGGAGGAAGGGTCGCTCATGGGGTTCCTGTCGAATGAGACCGGTGAGGTGTTAGGGGGAATCCTAGGGGCCAGGGCGGCGTGTCATCGAGCCAATGCCGGTTTGGTCTGGAGAATGACACCCCTTTTGAGTGGCTAACCCTCGGATGACTTGCCACCCGAACGAGTTGCGCCCGCTGTCGCGGCCGCCTTGACCGACCCTGCCCCAGGGCCGCTGTTCGATGCCACTTTGCCGCCGGCCGTCGGCGCCTCGAAGGATTCCAGCGCCTCAAGTACGTCCTGAACACGGGAAATCTCGGCCTGGATGTCCTCACGGCGGCGTACGAGCACATCGAGTTCGCGTCGGCCCTCCTCGACCATGCGCGTGGCCTCGGCCTCCGCCTCGGCGTGCGTCCGCTCGGCCTCCTTTACCAGCTCGGCCTTCCGCTGTCCGGCCTCCTTGAGCAGCGCCTCGGCCTTCCTGACCGCGGCGATACGGACCTTGGCGGCCTCCGAACTCGCCTCGGAGACCATCTCCTTGGACTTCGCCTCGGCCTCGGCCTGCTGCTCCGTGGCCGCCTTCATCAGCTTGTCGACGCGCTCGCCCGCCGTCCGCATCTGCTCGGACGTCTCCCGGCGGGCCCGCTCGTGCATCTCCTCGATCTCGCTCTCCAGGCGAGCCCGCAGCTCTTCCGCCCGCTCCCTTATGGCGGTCGCGTCCCGGCGCGCCCCGACCAGCAGCTCGTCGGCGTCCGTACGGGCCTTCTCGACCAGGGTGTTGCCCTCGACCGTGGACTCCGCGACGAGACGCTCGGCCTCCTTGCGGGCCGCCCCGACCATCGTGTCCGACTGCTCCTCGGCCCGGGTCGCGGTCAGCAGCGCCTCCTCCTGGGCCTTGGCCATCAGCTGGTCGGCCTGCCCGGCCGCGTCGCCGCGCCGCTTGGACGCCGCCTGACGGGCCTCGTCGAGCAGCCGGTCCGCCTCCTCGCGGGCGTCGGTACGCATCTTGTCCGCCGCGCTCTCGGCCTCCGCCCGTACCTTCTGCGACTCCGACCTGATGCGTTCCGCGGCCTGCTGGGCCGAGCCCACCGTCTCGGCGGCCTCCGCGCGCAGCCGCTCGGCCTCGCCGCTCGCCTCCGACACCAGCTGGTCGGCCTGGGCCGCCGCGTCACCGCGCCGCTTGTCCGCGGCCCGGCGCGCCTCGTCGAGAACCCGCTCGCTCTCCCCGCGCGCCTCGGCGCGCAGCCGCTCCGCGCCTGCTTCGCCGTCCGCCTTGACCTGCTCGGCCTCGGACCTGATCCGCGTCGCGTCCTGGCCGGCCGCCGTCAGCGACTGCACGGCCTCGGCCGCCATCCGCTCCGCCTCGCCCGTCGCCTCACCGATCAGCCGGTCCGCCTGAGCCGCAGCCTCGTTACGGATCCGGTTGGCGTCCTCACGGGCCTCGGCGCGCGAACGGGCCGCGTCCTGGTCGGCCGAAGCCAGCGCGTCGGAGGCCTCCGTACGCATCCGCTGGGCCTGCTCCGAGGAGTCGGTACGCAGCCGCTCCGCCTCGGCGATGGCGTCCCCGACCGTGCGCGCCGCCAGCGTCTTCGCCGCGTCCGTCTCCTCCTGCGCGGTGCGGCGCAGCAGGCCCGCGTCCTGCGACGCCCGCTCCCGCTCCGCGTACGCGTCGGCGCGGACCCGGTCCGCCTCCTCCTGCGCCTCGGACTTCGTACGCTCCGCCACATGCTCGGCGGCCGACCGCATCCCGGCGATCTCCTGCTCGGCCTGCTCGTTCATCCCGGCCACGGCGTCCCGTACCTGCTGCGCCGTCTGCTCGGCGGCCGCGACCAGCTCCGTCGCCCGGTAGTCCGCCTCCTGGACCAGACGCTGCGCCTCGGCCTGCGCGTCCTCGACCCGCTTGCGGGCGGAAGCCAGCAGCTCCTCGCCCTGCTCGCGGGCCGCCGCACGCTCCCGCTCGGCCTCCTCGCGCGCCCCGGCCAGCGTCTCCTCCGCCTCCCGGCGGCGCCTCGCGGCCTCCTCCTGGGCGGCGGCCAGCGCCTCCGCGGCCTCGGCGCCCACCCGCTCCGCGGCGGCCGCTGCCTCCGCGCGCATCCGGTCCGCGCTGTCCTGCGCCTCCGCCTTTAGCCGCTCCGCCTCGTTCGAAGCCTCACTGCGCAGCCGAACGGCGACGGCCTCACCCTCGGCGCGCGACCGCGAGGCGTCGGCGGCCGCCTCGTCGCGCAGCCGCTCGGCCTCCGACTCCGCCTGCCCCTGGAGCGTACGTACCCGCTCCGACGCCTCGTTCCTGAGCCGGTCGATCTCCTCGCCGGCCTCCCGGCGCAGTCGCTGCGCCTCGCTCCTGGCCTCGCCCAGCACCTGCTCGGCGGCGGCGACGCGCTGCTCGGCCTCGGTGCGCAGCCTGCTGAGGTTCTCGGCCGCCTCGGCCTGACGGGCCGTGATGCCCCGCTCGGACTCCTCGCGCAGCGCGCCGGCCGCCTCCTCGGCGTCGGCGGCGATGCGCCCGGCCTGCTCCTCGGCCTCCGTGCGCAGCTGGTCGGCCTCGGACCGGGTGCGCTCCAGGGTCTCCTCGGCCTGCTTGCGCAGCGACGTGACCCGCTCGATCGCCTCGCCCCTGACCCGCTCGCTCTCGGCGCTCGCGGACGTACGCAGCTCGTCGGCGTCGTTCCTGGCCTTGGTCAGCAGCTCCTCGGCGGTCCTGGCCGCCTCCTCGATCTGCTGCACGGCCTCGCGGCGTGCCTCGCCGCGGATCCGCTCGCCCTCCGCGGCCGCCTCGGCCCGCAGCTGCTCGGCCTCGCCGCGCAGCCTGCGCGCCTCCTCCTGCAGCTCGACCGTCTTGGCCCGGTACTCCTTGGTGTCGTCCTTGGCCGCGCCCTTGAGCTGGTCGGCCTGCTCCGCCGCCTCGCTGCGCAGCCGGTCGATCTCCGCCTGGGCCTCCCGGCGGATCCGCTCGGCCTCCTCGGACGCCTTGCGGGTGGTCTCCTTGGCGTCGTCGGACGCCTTCGTCAGCACCTCTTCGGCGCTGCGGGCCGCCTTGGCGAGCTGCGCCGCCGAATCCTCGGCCGCGACCGTACGCGCCTTCTCGCCGGCCTCGGTCACCAGCCGCTCCGCCTCGGCGGCGGCGTCGGCGCGGGCCTGCTCGGCCTCCGTCTTCAGCGCCTCGGAGTCCTTCGTGGCCTCCGCGACGAGGCGGGCGATCTCGGACTTGGCCGTACGGGTGCGCTGCTCGTTGACGGACTCCGCCGTCGCCAGCTGCTTCGCCGCAGAGTCCTTCGCCTCGGTGAGGACCTTCTCGGCCTCGGCGCGCGCCTCGCGCAGCGCGGTCTCGGCCTCCTGTATCCGCTGCTCGGCGGCGCGGCTCAGCTCGGTGGCCTGGCGGCGTGCCTGGTCGGACTCGGCGGTCGTCGACGTACGCAGCCGCTCGGCGTGGGTGGTGGCCTCCTGCGCCTGCGTGGAGGCGGCGTTCAGCAGGCGCTCGGCGTCCTTGCGGGCGCGCAGCAGAATCGCTTCGGCCTCGCTGCGGGCGTTCTCCGCCTCGGAGCCGAGGCGCTGGCGGGCCTCCTGGGTGACCCGCTCGGTCTCGGCGCGGGCGGCGGCCAGGGACTGCTCGGCCTCCGCGCGGGACTCCTCCAGGAGCCTGCGGGCCTGTGCCTCGGTACGGGCCCGCAGTTGCTCCGCCCACGCCACGTTCTCGTTGACGTGCGCCTCTACGGTCTGCCGGCGTTCGGACAGCTCCTGGTCGAGCCGCTGGCGGCGGGTGACCGCCTCCGAGTGCAACTCGGCCTGGAGCCGGGACTGGTGCTCGGCGTGCTCCTGGAGGATGCGCTGCGTCTGCGCCCGGGCGTCGCGCAGTTCGCGTTCGGCGTCGGTGCGCAGTTGCTCGGCCTGGATCTGGGCGTTGCGCAGCAGTTGTTCGGCCTGGTAGCCGATGTCGGCGGCATCGTAGGCAGGACGGGACGCGAGGTTGCGGCGCGCCTCGTGGAGCTTGGCGCGCAGCACCTCGACCTGGTAGCCGAGATCCTCGGCGTGCTGAACCGCCTTCTCCCGCTCCGTCTTCAGCCGGTCCATCTCGGCTTCGAACCGCGAGAGATGATCGGTCTCAGCGTGCTGTTGGCTCTCCTGGCGTTCGTAGCCCCGCACGGTGCGGTCCCATCCGTCCCCTGGTCGCAACTCTTCCGAACTCTCCGAACAAGCACCACCCTGACATCGGGCGGCCCCCGGGGGGAATGGTGTCAGATCGACGGTGAGGCATGGGTCGCAGGCCCCGGTCCGGTCCCGGAGCCGGAATCGCCCACTCTACCGGCCGTGGAATGCGGAGGTCAGTGCTCCTCGGGGGAAGTGGGGGCGGAACCGGAGGCGGAGGCGGACGTGACGAGTTCGGTCAGTACGCCGTGGCAGTCCTTGGGGTGGAGGAACGTGATCCGGGAGCCCATCGAGCCGATGCGCGGCTCGTCGTACAGCACCCGTACGCCCTTGCCCCGGATGTCCGCCGCGTCGGCGTCCACGTCCGGGGTGCCGAAGGCGATGTGGTGGACGCCCTCCCCGTTCTTGGCCAGCCACTTTCCGACCGCGGAGTCCTCGCGGGTGGGCTCCAGGAGCTGGAGGTAGGTGGCACCGCCGTCCGACGTCTCGTTGATCTTGAGCATGGCCTCCCGGACGCCCTGCTCCTCATTGACCTCCGAGTGGAACACTTGGAAGCCGTAGGTCGAGCGGTAGAACTCGATGGTCTTGTCGAGGTCGAAACAGGCGATCCCGATGTGGTCGATTCGCGTCAGCATGGGACCAGTGCAGCGCGGAGGGCGGTGGTTACGCAACGTGCGCGCGATCACACTTGCTGCCCGGTGACCGGGCCGGTACCGCTCAGTACATTGAGGTAAACCGTCGTTCACTCCTCATCCCAAGGGGCCGTGCCTCATGCCTGGAACGAACCGCACTACGTCCGTCATCGTCGCGGGTGCCCGTACGCCCATGGGCCGGCTGCTCGGCTCGCTGAAGTCCTTCTCCGCCGCGGACCTCGGCGGGTTCGCGATCAAGGCCGCCCTGGAGCGGGCCGGTATCGCCGGGGACCAGGTCCAGTACGTGATCATGGGACAGGTCCTGCAGGCCGGGGCCGGGCAGATCCCCGCCCGGCAGGCGGCCGTCAAGGCCGGGATTCCCATGAACGTGCCGGCTCTGACCATCAACAAGGTCTGCCTGTCGGGGCTCGACGCGATCGCGCTGGCCGATCAGCTGATCCGCGCGGGCGAGTTCGACGTGGTGGTGGCCGGCGGCCAGGAGTCCATGACGAACGCCCCGCACGTGCTGCCGAAGTCCCGTGAGGGCTTCAAGTACGGCGCGATCGAGATGCTCGACTCGATGGCCCACGACGGGCTGACCGACGCCTTCGAGAACATCGCGATGGGCGAGTCCACCGAGAAGCACAACACCCGGCTCGGGATCGCCCGCGGCCCGCAGGACGAGTTCGCCGCGCAGTCGCACCAGCGGGCCGCCGCGGCCCAGAAGAACGGCCTCTTCGACGCGGAGATCACGCCCGTCGAGATCCCGCAGCGCAAGGGTGAGCCCGTCGTCTTCTCGAAGGACGAGGGGATCCGGGCGGAGACGACGGCCGAGTCGCTCGGCAAGCTGCGGCCCGCCTTCACCAAGGACGGGACGATCACCGCGGGCACCGCCTCGCAGATCTCGGACGGCGCCGCGGCGGTCGTGGTGATGAGCAAGGCGAAGGCCGAAGAGCTCGGATTGGAGTGGATCGCCGAGATCGGGGCGCACGGGAACGTCGCCGGGCCCGACAACTCGCTGCAGTCGCAGCCGTCCAACGCGATCACGCACGCGCTGGGCAAGGAGGGCATCGGGGTGGACGACCTCGACCTCGTCGAGATCAACGAGGCGTTCGCGGCTGTCGCCGTGCAGTCGATCAAGGACCTCGGGGTGTCCCCGGAAAAGGTGAACGTCAACGGCGGCGCGATCGCTCTCGGCCACCCGATCGGGATGTCCGGGGCTCGTGTGGTGCTGCACCTCGCGCTGGAGCTGAAGCGCCGGGGCGGCGGGGTCGGGGCGGCTGCGCTGTGCGGCGGCGGCGGTCAGGGCGATGCGCTGATCATCAAGGTCGCGGGCAAGTAACCCCGTTGTACGCAGGTGCGTACATCTTCTAGGAGCGGAGTTGTGATGCAGGACGTCCCCGAGCTGGTGGCTCAGGCACGAGAGGGCCGGCCGCGTGCCGTTGCCCGGCTGATCTCACTGGTCGAGGGGGCGTCCCCGCAGCTGCGCGAGGTCATGGCGGCGTTGGCCCCGCTGACGGGCGGTGCATACGTGGTCGGGCTGACGGGGTCGCCCGGTGTCGGCAAGTCGACTTCTACGTCGGCGCTCGTGTCCGCGTACCGGCGGGCCGGGAAGCGTGTCGGCGTGCTGGCGGTGGACCCGTCGTCGCCGTTCAGCGGGGGTGCGCTGCTGGGGGACCGGGTGCGGATGTCCGACCACGCGTCGGATCCCGGCGTGTACATCAGGTCGATGGCCACCCGCGGGCATCTGGGCGGTCTCGCGTGGGCCGCGCCGCAGGCGATTCGGGTGCTGGACGCGGCCGGGTGCGATGTGGTGCTGGTCGAGACGGTCGGGGTCGGGCAGTCGGAGGTGGAGATCGCCTCGCAGGCGGACACGTCCGTGGTGCTGCTGGCGCCGGGGATGGGCGACGGGATTCAGGCCGCGAAGGCGGGGATCCTGGAGATCGGTGACGTGTACGTCGTGAACAAGGCGGACCGGGACGGCGCCGACGCCACCGCGCGGGAGCTGAACCACATGCTGGGCCTCGGGGAGTCCCGGGGGCCGGGGGGCTGGCGGCCGCCCATCGTGAAGACCGTGGCTGCGCGGGGCGAGGGGATCGACGAGGTCGTCGAGGCGCTGGAGAAGCACCGGGCGTGGATGGAGGAGTGCGGCGTACTGGCGCAGCGCCGGGCGAAGCGGGCGGCGCACGAGGTGGAGACGATCGCTGTCACGGCTTTGCGGGAGCGCATCGCTGACCTGCGCGGTGACAGGCGGCTGGGGGCGTTGGCGGAGCGGATCGTGGCGGGGGAGCTGGATCCTTATGCGGCGGCGGACGAGTTGGTGGCGGGGCTGACGGAGGGGTAGGCGGGTCTTGGACGCGGGGTGCCGGTGCCGGCTGCCGGGGGTGGGTGCGGGTGCCGGTGCCGGCTTGCGGGGGTGGGGGTGCCGGGGGCGGGGCGCTCCGGGGGCGGTATTCGGGACTGCATGATTTAGGCGCGTAGCGGGGTTGCGTCGCGAAACCGGCGTTCAGCGCCACAAATCACGCTCTACGTCCCGAACACCACCCCCTGCGCGCCCCGCCCCCTGCGCCGGTGGACGAACCGCGCGGGTGGCCGGGTGGTCAGTCGTCGTCGTGGGTCGGCGTCACCTTCGCCGACGTTGCGTCGACCTTGAGCTCGTGCTCCCTGCCGTCCTTGCCCCGGATCTCCGCCTCCCACGCACCCGTGCCCTCGTCGTCGTCGAGTTCGATCGACGTCAGAGTCCCCGGACGCGTCTTGAGCGCCGCCGCGGCGGCCTCGTTGATGTCGACCTTCGTCGCCTTCGGGGCGCGGTCCCCGTCGTCGGAGAGACGTGCCTCGGCCTTTGTGGCGTTCACGTCTACTTCGTGCCACTTGGCGTCCTTGCCGTAGACGTCGACCTCCCAGACCTGGCCGTCGTCGAGTTCGGCGCCGGCGACCGTGCCCGGGACCGACTTGGCCGCCGCTGCCGTCGCCTTGTCGAGCGTGGTCGCCTGCGTTGCCGGCTTCGCGTCGTCGGTGGTGGCGAACGCCGTGGCGCCGGTCCCGACGAGCAGGGCCGCGGCGGTGGTCGCGATGACGAGCTTGCGCTTCATGGTGGTTCCTCCCGAGTGGTTCGGTTCGACATGGACCACCGTGCCGGGGACATGCTGAAGCGGACCTGAAGGGTGCTGAAGGCGTCTTCAGGTCCGGTTTGGGAACCTGGGCGCATGCGCTTGTTGATCGTGGAGGACGAGAGGCGGCTCGCGACGGCCCTCGCCAAGGGGCTCACCGCCGAGGGATTCGCCGTGGACGTGGTGCACGACGGGCTCGAAGGGCTGCACCGGGCCGGGGAGGGTTCGTACGATCTCGTGCTCCTCGACATCATGCTGCCCGGCATGAACGGCTACCGGGTGTGCGCCGCTCTGCGCGCCGCCGGGAACGACGTGCCGATCCTGATGCTGACGGCGAAGGACGGGGAGTACGACGAGGCGGAGGGGCTCGACACCGGCGCCGACGACTATCTGACGAAGCCGTTCTCGTACGTCGTGCTCGTCGCCCGGGTCAAGGCGCTGCTGCGCCGCCGCGGCGCCGGGGCTTCGCCGGTGGTCGAGGTGGGGGAGCTGCGGATGGACACCGGCAGTCGGCGGGTGCATGTGGGGGAGGACGAAATCCTGCTCACCGTAAAGGAGTTCGCCGTGCTGGAGCAGTTCGCCGTGCGGGCCGGTGACGTGGTCAGCAAGGCGCAGATCCTGGAGCACGTGTGGGACTTCGCGTACGACGGTGACCCCAACATCGTCGAGGTGTACGTCAGCGCTCTGCGCAGGAAACTCGGCGCCGGGCGGATTCAGACGGTGCGCGGCGCCGGGTACCGGCTGGTGAGGGGATGAGGCGGCTCTTCGGTTCCGTACGGGCGCGGGCGGCGCTGGGGGCGACCGTGGTGGTCGCCGTCGCGCTCGTCGCCGCGGGGCTCGCCGTGCTGCTGGCCCTGCGGTCCAACCTCATCGACCAGGCCGGGCTGCAGGCCGAAGTGGGGTCCCGGGAGGTCGCCTCGCAGGTGGCTCTGGGGCGGGCGTACCGGGATCTGGAGCTGCCCGACGACCTGCCGGCCCAGGTGGTGGGCGAGAGCGGGCGGGTCCTGGCGGTGAGCGAGGATCTGGAGGCGATCGACGGAACGGGCAGTCCCGATGTGCGGGCCGCCGCGGTGGCCGAGCGGCCGGCGGGTGGGGATGGGGATGGTCCGGGGCGGGGTGAAGTGTCGGACGACGATGCCGAGTTGATGTCGGGGAGTGCGACCGTCGAGGGGGAGCGCGGCGACTACCGCTTCGCCTCCGTGGAGGCCACGTCGCCGGACGGGCAGAGTGTGCGGGTGTACGTCGGTGCCCCGCTGGCCGCCGAGCAGAGCGCCGTCGGCACGGTGGGCGAGGCCATGCTGATAGGGCTGCCGCTGCTGCTCGTCGTGGTGGGCGGGGTGACGTGGCTCGTGACACGGCGGGCGCTGCGGCCGGTGGAGGGGATCCGGCGGGAGATGGCCGCGATCACCGCCTCCGAGGACCTGTCCCGGCGGGTGCCCGAGCCCGACGCCCATGACGAGGTGGCGCGACTGGCCGTCACCACCAACGAGACGCTGGCCGCGCTGGAGGCGTCCGTCGAGCGGCAGCGGCGGTTCGTCGCCGACGCCTCCCATGAGCTGCGCAGCCCCATTGCCTCGCTGCGGACACAGCTCGAAGTGGGCGCGGCCCACCCGGAGTTGCTGGACCTGGACGGCGCGGTCGGGGACACCGTACGGCTGCAGGCCCTGGCCGCCGACCTGCTGCTGCTCGCCCGGCTCGACGCGGGGGAGCGGCCCGGGCACGCGCGGGTGGATCTGGGTGCGCTGGTACGCGAAGAGGTCTCGCAGCGCAGCGACGGCCTGCCCGTGAGCGTGCTGGCGCAGGGGTCGTACGACGTGGCCGGATCGCGGGGGCAGCTCGCGCGCGTGCTCGGCAACCTGCTCGACAACGCCCAGCGGCACGGGAGAAGCGCGGTCGAGGTCCGGGTGCGGGGCGAGAGCGGCGCGGTGGTGCTGGAGGTGAGCGACGACGGCGGTGGGGTGCCCCCGGCGGAGCGGGAGCGGATCTTCGAGCGGTTCGTGCGGCTGGACGACGCCCGCAGCCGCGACGAGGGTGGCGCGGGGCTCGGACTCGCCATCGCCCGCGATGTGGCGCGACGGCACGGGGGAACGCTGAGTGTGACTGAGGGGGGCCTGGGTGGGGCCCTGTTCGAGCTGCGCCTGCCCGCTGCGGGTGGGCCTTGACGGTGCGGTGGGCCTTGACGGTGCGGTGCGAGGAAAGCGCGGCGGTGCTCTCCTCGCGCGGGTCAGGCCTTGCCGCGGCAGCCGCGCAGTTGCTCGACCACGGGGGTGAGGGAGGCCTGGATACCGGCGAGCGCTTCGGGGGACAGCAGGCCGATGAAGTGCCGGCGTACGGACTCCACGTGGTGCGGGGCGACCTGCTTCATGGTGTCGCTGCCCTGGTCGGTGAGTACGGCGTACAGACCGCGGCGGTCGGACTCGCAGTTCGCCCTGCGGACCAGTCCCGCGCTCTCCATGCGGGTGATCTGGTGCGAGAGTCTGCTCTTGGACTGAAGAGTCGCCGCCGCGAGGTCGCTCATGCGCAGCCGCCGCTCGTCCGCCTCGGAGAGGTTGACCAGGATCTCGTAGTCGTTGATCGTCAGCCCGAACGGCTGAAGGTCTCGTTCGAGCTGGTGCGTCAGCAGCCGGTTGGCATCCAGATAGGTGCGCCAGGCGCACTGCTCCGCATCGGTCAGCCAGGGGGTGGCCGTCTCGGTCTCCATGTATGGATTCTACCTAAGAAGTTGAATATTGGACAAAGTTGCGCCGCGTGACGTACGTAACAGGGATTCCGGGCGCAGGGGTGCAGGCGTTCGACGTCACACTCCGCAGACTACCGCTCACAGCCCGAAGCGACGCTGGAGGTCCCCCAGCTGACCGGGAAGGCGCGGTGCCGCGCCCGGCTGCCCCTGACCGCCTCCGTGGCCGCCCGGCACCCCCCGCTGGTCCGGGGTCGCCCCTGTGGCCTGCTCGGGCATGAGGGCCTCGGTGGACTGGAGCAGCACCGTACCGGCCCCCATGAACTCGAACTGGTGCTCCTCGCCCGACGTCCCGCCGGCACCGGTCAGTGTCCGGATTCCGCCCAGCCGACCAGCGCCTGCGGGTCCACCCGGATCGGCGGCTCCATGAAGACCACCGGGCCGTTGGACGCCGCGACGAACTTGCCCGTGCGTGGCTGCGCGAGCACTTCAAGGACGACCCGAAGCCAGAGATCAACATCGCCTGGCGTCGCGATGAGCAGCCCGACCCGGCAGCTTACCGGCGCGTGCTGGAGATCCTGTTCAGTCCACGCGCTGACAATCCCTCAGCGTAAGATCGTGCCCGCATGGGTGACCCCGGCAGCGCGCCAACGCCCCGGGGTCTGGCCAGTCACGAAAGGACTGACATGACCAAGACTCTCATGTCCGCGATCAAGACCGCGGGCAGGGCCGTACGCGTCGACACACTGCGTGCTGTGGACTACCTCCGAGTGTCCACAGAGGAGCAGGCCAAGGGCTACGGCATCACCTACACCGGCAAGAACACTCGCAAGTACATCGCCAGTACATCGCCAAAAAGGGATGGAAGCACGTCGGCACCTACGCCGACGATGGCCTGAGCGGGAGCCTTGAGGCGCACGAGCGCCCCGACCTTCAGCGCCTCATGGCCGACTCGGTAAAGACGCCCCGCCCCTTCGACATGGTGGTAGTCAACGAAGGGCGGGCCATCGGCCGCACCGGCCGCGCCTTCTGGCGCTGGGTCTGGGACCTGGAAGACCTCGGTGTGTATGTCGCCGTCGTGGACGGGGACTTCGATAACTCCACCGACGAGGGCCGAGCGCGCATGCGCGACGCGGCCAGCTACGCGGAGAAAGAGCGCGAGCGATCCGCAAGCGTACCCAGGGCGGCATTCAGGAGAAGGCCGAGGACGGTCTGTACCCCGGAGGCACCATCCCCTTCGGGTGGGCCGTCGCAGACGGCCGGTACATCGTCTGCGAGAAGGAGGTGAAGGCACTACGCCGCGGACGCGAGGTCTACTTGGCCAAGCGCAACTGGCGGACAGTGGCCCTTGCCTGGAACGCCGAAGGCCAACTTACCCGCACGGGCAAGCAGTGGACAGGTAAGAATGCGCGCCGAGTCATGCTCAGCGAAGCGACACTGAACAGCCGCATCATCTGGCGCGGCAAGGACGCGGCCCGCCGGCCGGACGGCTCTCTCATCTTCGGCGAGCAGGTCATCATCAAGCTGCCGAAGGTCTTCGAGAAGGCAGAAGCGCAGGAGCTGCGTCACGCTGCTGAACCCGCCCCCAAGCGGCCGCGGAGCAACGGCAGAGTTTACATCCTCTCCGGGCTCCTGACCAGTCCGTGCGGCAGCGTCTACCGCGGCCACAAACGCCGCCACTACGGCAGTGACTACCGATGCAGGGGGCGGGAGGAGAGGTTCGCCGGCTCCGATAGCGGCTGTACGTGTCCAGCCCTGGACGTTGACGCCATCGAAGGGAGCGTATGGCGAGACCTGGTCGAACTGCTCGCTGACGCCGATCGCCTGAAGGCTATGGCTCAGGATTGGATCGGGGCCAGGGCCGGCGAGCACGTCGACCACGTCAGTCGCATCGCTCAGCTTGATCAGCAGATCGCTGAACAGGCCCAGGTGCTTAACGCGACCATTGCGGTCGCGGCCCGGCAGGCCGCCGCGCGCGGGCTCGGTGACGCGGAGGTGGAGGCCGCCGCGGAGGCGGCCATCCGCCCCTTGAACGAAGACCTGATGGGTCTGGAGAAGCTGCGCGGCGAGGCCGTCGCGTGGCAGCGCGACGGCGAAGATGCGTCACGTCGAGCCCAGGACTTCGAGCGCCTGGCCGAAGCTGCTCGTACCGACCTGGGCGGCCTCACGCCCGAGCTGCGGGCGGAGCTGCTCCAGTTGCTGGAGCTTCGGGCGGAGGTCGTGCGCTGCGCACCCAGGCGCCAGGGCGTCGCCTGTCGGATCACTGACTGGTTCACGACCCGCGAGCGCCTCGTACCCGAACTGACCGACGATGCGTGGCGGAGAGTCGAGCCGCTGCTGAAGGGGCGCAGTGACGCCGCTCCCAAGCGGCCGACGCTCGAAGCGCTGCTACTCAAGGCGCGCACAGGGGTGCGCTTCAAGGATCTGCCCGGCGAGTACGGTAATCCCGCCTCGCTCCAGACGCAGGCGAACCGGTGGCGAGCCTCTGGCGCCTGGGATGCGGCGATGGATCTGCTGAAAGACGAACCAGGAGCGCCGGCCTGGCGGCCCGACCCCGTCGAAATCAAGGTCACCCTGCGACCGCTGGCGATTGAGTCCAGCATTGGCGGAGGGGACCGTTAGGGAAGCCGCGCATGCCCTCACCGCCGCCGGACATCTTCTTGAAGGCCATCTGGCCGTCGTACGCGACCATCGAGCCGTTCTTCGCCTTGACGGCGTCGCCGGACATGTCGACGGCGAGCACCTTGCTGCCTTGCAGTCGGAACTGAGCCACGTCACACACGGTAACCCGGCCCAGGACCCTGATAAAGGGGCCGCGAGGCGAACTGCCACAATGGCCCTCCGAGCTTGTGCGGACATTCACAAGATCGGGAATCAGCTCCCGCGACGACGAAGGTTGCCCCTCCGTGGACATCAAGACCGCTTCCGCTCTCCGCCGCCTCCGCCTGGTGTCCGCACCCGAGGCGGTCTCGTTCCTGCTGCTGCTCGTCTGCTCGGTGCTCAAGCGCACCACGGAATTCAACGCGGTCCCCGTTATGGGCGCGATCCACGGGCTGCTCTTCGTCCTGTACGTCCTGTTCTGGCTCGACGCCTGGAACCGTACGAAGTGGCCGCTGAAGACCGCCGCCTTCTACTTCCTGATGTCCGTCCTGCCAACCGGCGGCTTCTTCGCCGACCGCCGCCTGGTGCGCGAGGCCGAGGACGCCGTCATCGCGGGCCGTGCCCGCAAGCAGGGTGTGGTCGGCGCATGATCGTAGCCTTCTCCGTCAGCCCCCTGGGCGTGGGCGAGGATGTCGGTGAGTACGTCGCCGACGCGGTCCGCGTGGTCCGCGAGTCCGGGCTGCCCAACCGCACCGACGCGATGTTCACCTCCATCGAGGGCGAGTGGGACGAGGTCATGGACGTCGTCAAGCGCGCCGTCGCCGCAGTCGAGGCCCGCGCCCCGCGGGTGTCGCTGGTGCTCAAGGCCGACATCCGGCCTGGAGTCACCGACGGGCTGACCTCCAAGGTCGACACCGTCGAGCGCCATCTGAGCGCCTGATCCCGCTCTACGACACGACCCCGCTTCACAGCCTTCATGACGAAGCCCCCGGCCACTGTGGTCGGGGGCTTCGTCGGCTTCGTCAGCTCCGTCGTGCGCGGCCCGGATCAGGCGCGGGCCGGATGGTGCGGGCCGAATCGCAAAAAACGCCCGCTCGGACGCCCTTGGTTCGACACGCCGCCAAATGTCCCTTTTGGTAGGGGTATCGGGACGCTCTCGACTTCTGGAGGCACTGTGCGGCCGGAAGGCTACGACTACGACACCCACAGCCGGCTCGCCGGGCCGCTGACGGAGCCGGGCTCCGCCGCGTACCGGGTGCAGTACCGGAGCCTGATGGCCCAGGAACCACACCGAATACGGGCCGTGCTGCTGATGACGCTCGCCCCGGTGCTGTCGGCTCTCCTGCTCGTCTACCTCGTATGGCCCACTCACTGGACCGAGCGTGAGGGCGGCGACCGCTGGCTGGTCCACCTCGACATGGTGATGCTGGCCGCCATCGGTCTGATCATGTTCTTCATGCTGGTCAACGTGGTGTCGATCGCGCACGCCACGATGGTCGCCAGGGACCCCGTACCGGTGAAGCCCGAACCCGGGACCAGGGTCGCGTTCCTGACGACGTACGTTCCCGGCAAGGAACCGCTTCCGATGGTGCGGGCCACTCTGCAGGGCGCGGTGCGGCTGCGTCACGACGGGCTGCTCGACGTGTGGCTCCTCGACGAGGGCGACGACGAGCACGCGAAGGCGCTCTGCGCGGAACTCGGGGTACGGCACTTCACCCGGCGCGGCATCCCGGAGTGGAACACCAACAAGGGCCCGCACCGGGCGAAGACCAAGCACGGCAACTACAACGCCTGGCTCGCCATGCACGGCAACGGGTACGACTTCTTCGCCTCCGTCGACACCGACCACGTGCCGCTCGTCAACTTCCTGGAGCGGATGCTCGGTTACTTCCGTGACCCCGACATCGCCTTCGTCGTCGGGCCGCAGGTGTACGGGAACTACGAGTCCTGCGTCACCAAGGCCGCCGAGTCGCAGCAGTTCCTCTTCCACGCCCTGATCCAGCGGGCCGGCAACCGCTACGGCGCCCCCATGTTCGTCGGCACCAACAACGTCGTGCGAGTGAGCGCCCTCAGGCAGGTCGGCGGCCTGTACGACTCGATCACCGAGGACATGGCCACCGGCTTCGAGCTGCACCGCAGGCGCAACCCGAGGACCGGGCGTTTCTGGCGGTCCGTCTACACCCCCGATGTGCTGGCCGTCGGTGAGGGGCCCGCCTCCTGGACTGACTTCTTCACCCAGCAGCTGCGCTGGTCGCGCGGGACGTACGAGACGCTGTTCAAGCAGTACTGGAAGGCGCCCTTCCGGGTGCCGCCCGGCCGGCTCCTCACGTACACCCTGATGCTCGTCTACTACCCGATGACCGCCGTCAACTGGCTGCTCGGCATCCTCAGCTGCGTGCTGTTCCTGTGGTTCGGGGCGTCCGGCACCCAGGTGTCCTCGTCAGTCTGGCTGATGCTCTACAGCGACGCGGCGGCGCTCCAGATCGGGCTGTACCTGTGGAACCGGCGACACAACGTCTCGCCGCACGAACCGGAGGGCTCCGGCGGGCTCGCCGGCATGGCGATGTCCGCGCTCTGCGCGCCGATCTACGCCAAGTCGCTGGGCTCGGCCGTGCTGCGTACCCGTGGCAGGTTCGTGGTCACCCCCAAGGGCGGCCAGGCGAGCCCCGACCGGCTCATGACGTTCCGCATCCACCTGTTCTGGGTGGCGGTCCTCGTCAGCTCCTTCGCGGCTTCCTTCCACTTCGGTCACACCCACGCGGCGATGCGCACCTGGGCGGTGCTCGCTCTGGTCATCGCGCTGTCCCCGGTCGCTGTGTGGTGCTTCACCCTGCTGCGGGAGCGGGCCGCCGCCAGGGAGACGGCGCCGGTCGGCAGGCCCAGCAGCGCCGCACCGGGCGAGGAGCCGGAGCCCGCGCTCGTCACGACGACCGGAGGGAACTGATCCATGGCTTACCGGCCGACGAAGAAGTTCAAGAAGACGCTGCTGGGCAGCGGCGCGGTCGTGGTGCTCGCCGGGCTCAACGCCCCGGCCGCGCTCTCTTTCGCCGAGGAGAAGTACCACGCGTACAAGATCGCCCAGCCCGCCTACAAGGCGGAGTACGGATCGTGGAACACGGTCGACATCCCCGAGAAGTACCGGACGAACGCGATCCACGCGGCGCTGCTGCACACCGGCAAGGTGCTGATCATCGCGGGCTCCGGCAACGAGCAGGCCAAGTTCGACGAAGGGTCCTTCGACACCGTCCTGTGGGACCCGGCGGACGACTCGTTCGAGCTGGTGCCGACCCCCGAGGACTTCTTCTGCGCCGGTCACGCGCAGCTCCCCGACGGGCGGCTGCTGGTGGCCGGCGGCACCGCCCGCTACGAGGTGCTCGGCGACGAGGTCATGCGGGCCGGCGGCGGGATGCGGGTGAAGAACGAGAACCCCGACAAGCCCATCACGTTCAAGAAGGGCACCCGTTTCCGCTCGCCGTCGGGCGTCGTGTACGTCTCGAAGTTCGATGTGACCGTGCCGAAGGCCAAGCGCGGCTTCAAGGTCTCGTACGCCAAGAGCGGGCGCATGCTGCCCTGGAAGACGAAGGTCACCGCCTCCGAGACGCGGGTCTTCGTCGAGGCCGCCAAGGAGGGGCAGCAGTCCATCGTCAAGGAGTCCGCGCAGTACGAGATCGAGGGGCTGACCGGCAAGGACGCCGACAACGCGTACGGCATCGCGGCGGGCCTCACCATGGACAAGCAGGACTTCCAGGGGATCAAGGCGGCGTACGAATTCGACCCGAAGGCCGAGAAGTACATCCCGGTCGACCCGATGAAGGAGGCCCGCTGGTACCCGACGCTGGTGACGCTCGAAGACGGCAGGGTGCTCGCCGTCTCCGGTCTCGACGACGTCGGCGCGATCCTGCCGGGCGACAACGAGTACTACAACCCGAAGACGAAGAAGTGGTCGAAGGCGCCCTTCCGGTACTTCCCGACGTACCCCGCGCTCTTCCTCACCAAGGGCAACAAGATCTTCTACCCCGGTTCGAACGCCGGCTACGGCCCGGCCGACAAGGGCCGTGAGCCGGGCATCTGGGACCTGGAGAAGAACACCTTCAAGAAGGTCGACGGGCTCAGCGACAAGGACCAGACCGAGACCTCGGCCTCCCTGGTGCTGCCGCCGGCCCAGGACCAGAAGGTGATGATCCTCGGCGGCGGCGGAGTCGGCGAGTCCGACAAGGCGACCGGGCGTACGGCGATCATCGACCTGAACGAGAAGAGCCCCGCGTTCAAGACGGGCCCCGAACTCCCGCAAGGCACAAGGTACTTGAACAGCGTCATCATGCCGGACGACTCGGTCTTCACCAGCGGCGGCTCCAGGGACTATCGCGGGCGCGGCGCCAGTAACGTCCTCAAGGCGCAGTTCTACGACCCCAAGACCAACGCCTTCAAGGAAGCCGCCGCGCCGACGGTGGGCCGCAACTACCACTCCGAGGCGCTGCTCCTGCCCGACGGGCGGGTCGTCACGTTCGGCTCGGACTCGCTCTTCGGAGACAAGGACAACACCAAGCTCGGCAAGTTCGAGCAGCGCATGGAGATCTACACGCCGCCGTACCTCTTCCGGGACACGGCGATGCGTCCGGTGCTGGGGGCGGGTCCGCGCGAGCTGGCGGCGAACGGGCGGGCTACGTACGAGACCAAGCACCCGGAGCGGATCGAACGGGCCCGGCTGATGCGGCCGAGCGCGGTCACCCACACCACGGACGTGGAGCAGCGTTCGATCGAGCTGGGCGTGAAGAAGGGCAAGGGCAAGGTGACGTTCGAGGTGCCGGACGACAAGTCGCTGGTGCCGCCCGGCTACTACATGCTCTTCGTCACGGACGTGCAGGGGACGCCGTCGAAGGCGAAGTGGATCCACGTGGGTGAGTGAGGCCCCTCCGGCGCGGTCTCCGTTACGACTTCGCGCGGCGGGCCAGGCCCAGGGCGTAGTCCGGCCACCAGGTGCCCGCCGCCGGGCCGCCCCGGCACTGGCCGTCGGAGTCGCCGGGGCGCTTGATCCACAGGAACGCGTCGAGCAGCGGGTCCTGGGCGCGGTCGCTGGGCGGCGTACCGAGGGCGCGGTCCGGCGGATTGCACCACGCGTCCCGGCGGCCGCCGGACAACGGGCCGTTGCCGTTGCGGCTGCTGTCGATCACGTAGTGGGCGCCGCCCAGCAGCCCTGACAGCGTGCCGCCGAACGCCCGGACCGTCTCGTCCTTCTCGAAGTTGGAGACATTGAGCGAGATGCCGTCGGCCCGGTCGACTCCCGACCGCTTGAGCGGCTCGACGAGCTTGGCCGGGTCGTCGATCCAGGCCGGATTCCCGGCGTCCAGGTACACCTTCGTCTTCGGCTGGCGCTTCAGCCGGTCGACGGCCTCGGAGAGCAGCGCGGTGCGCTCGTCGTGATTCTCCGGCGGGGTGCAGCCGTCGACGATGTGCGCCACCGCGTCCGGCTCCAGGACCACGATGGCCGGGGCGTCACCGATGCTCGCCGCGAACGTATCGATCCAGTTGCGGTACGCGCCGGCGTCGGCGGCCCCGCCGGCGGAGTGCTGGCCGCAGTCACGGTGCGGAATGTTGTACGCGACGAGTACCACGGTCTTGCCGTCGCCCGCCGCACCCTTCACCGCGCTCTTGATGGCGGGCGCGGGGTCGTCGGCGTCCGGCCAGTCGGCGACGGGCCGGTCGGCGATACGCCGCAGCTCCTCGGCGTCCGCGCCGCGCCCCTGCTCCTCCCAGGTCGCGACCTGGCGGGCGGCGTCGCTTTCCGGGTCCACCCAGAACGGCGACGCGTTGCCGACCCGGGCCCCGGCCTCGCTCGCCGCGGCGGCGGGCTCTTCCCCCCGCCCCGGCGTGCCCGCCTCCGGCCCGGAGCTGCCGGATGAGCAGCCCGCGGAGGCGAGCGCGAGCAGGGCCGCGACCACTGCGGCGGTGAGCGTACGGGTCGGCATGCGGCCGGACATCCAGCCCCCTTGAACGGATCGACTGGGCGGGTACGAACCGGGCAATCGTTGCATAACGATCACCTCGTACCGCTGTGCGACACCGGCGGGGGCACTCGCGGGGGCGGCGGCGGGACCGAAGTGCGAGACGGTGATGTTCACGATATGACCGGCCGGTAGGGTCGACGGCGTGCCGAAGCCGCTCAGCCTCCCCTTCGATCCCATCTCCAGAGCCGACGAGCTCTGGCAGCAGCGCTGGGGACCCGTCCCCTCGATGGCCGCGATCACCTCGATCATGCGGGCGCACCAGATCCTGCTCGCCGAGGTCGACGCCGTCGTCAAGCCGTACGGGCTGACCTTCGCGCGTTACGAGGCGCTGGTGCTGCTCACCTTCTCCAAGGAGGGCGAGCTGCCGATGTCCAAGATCGGCGAGCGGCTGATGGTCCACCCGACATCGGTGACGAACACCGTCGACCGCCTGGTGAGATCCGGCCTGGTCGACAAGCGCCCGAACCCGAACGACGGCCGGGGCACGCTCGCGTCGATCACCGAAGTGGGCCGCGAGGTGGTGGAGGCGGCGACGCGGGACCTGATGGCGATGGACTTCGGGCTCGGCGCGTACGACGCGGAGGAGTGCGGCGAGATCTTCGCGATGATGCGGCCGCTGCGGGTGGCCGCGCGCGATTTCGACGATAAATAGCAGGGGTGACGCCGGGCGGGTGACCCGCGCGAATATCGCCCCTTGTGCCCCGTTAGGCTCGACGCCATGAAGTCGAATGTGCTGTCCCGATACCGGGTGATGGCGTACATCACCGCCGTCTGGCTGCTGGTGTTCACCGCGGCGATCGTCGCGAAGTACGGATTCGACGTCGGCGACACCATGCTGATCTCGCAGATCCACGGTGTGTTGTTCATCATCTACGTCGTCTTCGCCTTCGATCTCGGCAGCAAGGCGAAGTGGCCGTTCGGCAAGCTGCTGTGGGTGCTGGCGGCCGGCTGCATCCCCTTCGCCTCCTTCTTTGTCGAGCCGAAGGTCACCCGCGAGGCCCGCTCGCTGATCACGGACGCCCGCCCGGTGACGGTCGGTCTTTAGGGCTGCCCCGAGGCCCACACCGCCGCGAGGATGCTCGTGGCGGTCAGCCATCGACATTTACTAGGACGTCCTAGTAAATTCGAGGTATGGACGCTGAAGCGATCGAGGAAGGCCGCCGCCGCTGGCAGGCCCGCTACGACAAGGCCCGCAAGCGAGACGCGGACTTCACCACGCTCTCCGGAGACTCCGTGGACCCCGTGTACGGGCCGCGGCCCGGCGACACGTACGAGGGATTCGAGCGGATCGGCTGGCCGGGGGAGTACCCCTTCACGCGTGGGCTGTACGCGACCGGCTACCGCGGCCGCACCTGGACCATTCGGCAGTTCGCCGGCTTCGGCAATGCCGAGCAGACCAACGAGCGCTACAAGATGATCCTGGCCAACGGCGGCGGCGGGCTGTCCGTCGCCTTCGACATGCCGACCCTGATGGGCCGCGACTCGGACGAGCCGAAGGCGCTCGGCGAGGTCGGGCACTGCGGTGTCGCCATCGACTCCGCCGCCGACATGGAGGTCCTCTTCAAGGACATCCCCCTCGGTGACGTCACCACGTCGATGACGATCAGCGGCCCGGCCGTCCCCGTCTTCTGCATGTACCTCGTCGCGGCGGAGCGCCAGGGCATCGACCCCGCCGTGCTGAACGGCACGCTCCAGACCGACATCTTCAAGGAGTACATCGCGCAGAAGGAGTGGCTCTTCCAGCCCGAGCCGCACCTGCGTCTGATCGGCGACCTCATGGAGCACTGCGCGAGCTCCATCCCCGCGTACAAGCCGCTGTCGGTCTCCGGCTACCACATCCGCGAGGCGGGAGCGACGGCCGCGCAGGAGTTGGCGTACACGCTCGCGGACGGTTTCGGATACGTCGAGCTGGGCCTCAGCCGGGGCCTGGACGTCGACACCTTCGCGCCCGGCCTGTCCTTCTTCTTCGACGCGCACGTCGACTTCTTCGAGGAGATCGCCAAGTTCCGCGCGGCGCGCAGGATCTGGGCGCGGTGGATGAAGGAGGAGTACGGCGCGCAGACGGACAAGGCGCAGTGGCTGCGCTTCCACACCCAGACCGCCGGCGTCTCGCTGACCGCGCAGCAGCCGTACAACAACGTGGTGCGTACGGCGGTGGAGGCCCTGGCGGCAGTCCTCGGCGGTACCAACTCCCTGCACACCAACGCCCTGGACGAGACGCTGGCCCTGCCGAGCGAGCAGGCGGCGGAGATCGCGCTGCGTACCCAGCAGGTGCTGATGGAGGAGACGGGCGTCGCCAACGTGGCGGACCCGCTGGGCGGCTCCTGGTACATCGAGCAGCTGACGGACCGTATCGAGGCCGACGCGGAGAAGATCTTCGACCAGATAAGGGAGCGCGGCCTGCGGGCGCACCCCGACGGCCGGCACCCGATCGGGCCCATCACGTCCGGCATCCTGCGCGGGATCGAGGACGGCTGGTTCACCGGCGAGATCGCGGAGTCGGCGTTCCAGTACCAGCGGTCGGTGGAGAAGGGCGACAAGCGGGTCGTCGGCGTGAACTGCCTGCACGGCTCGGTGACGGGCGACCTGGAGATCCTGCGCGTCAGCCACGAGGTGGAGCGCGTACAGGTCAGCACACTGACCGACCGCAAGGCGGCCCGCGACGAGACGAAGGTGCGGGAGTCGCTGGCAGCGATGCTGGCCTCGGCGCGCGACGGCTCGAACATGATCGAGCCGATGCTCACTGCGGTACGGGCGGAAGCGACGCTGGGCGAGATCTGCGGCGTACTGCGGGACGAGTGGGGGGTCTACACGGAGCCGCCGGGGTTCTGATCCCGAGAGGATGGCGTGGCGCAGGGGTGGCCCGGTTGCATTCGGCCGGGCCACCCCTGCGTCTACCCGTACGTCTACGTGGTGCGCGCCTGCGTCCTGCGCAGCGCGCGGATGTCCCGGATGAGCACGACTACGCCGCTGAGTATGAGGAGAGCCCCGAACCCGACCCACGCGACGGACCCTCCCGCCCGGTACTCGCGGACGCCGAAGAGGAGGAGGAGCGCGGCGGGGATGAGGCTGAGGACCGAGATCAGCGTGCTGATGCGGTTAATCACAGGGACATCCTCTCGCGCCGGCGCCCGCCCCTCCTACGAACCGGTGATGCCCGGCCCCGGGCTCGCCGTCAGGCCGCTCACCAGCAGGGCCGAGAAGCTGCTCGCCCACTGCGCGTCCACCGGTTCCGCGCTCACCAGCGCCCGGTGGACGACCGCGCCCGCGATGACGTCGAAGATCAGGTCCGCGTTACGGGCCGCCTGCGCGGGATCCTCCTCGTACGGCAGCTCGCCGCGGGCCTGCGCACGCTCCCGCCCCAGCAGCACCAGCCGCTTCTGGCGGTCGACGATCGCGGAGCGGATCCGCGCGCCAAGCGCCTCGTCCCGCGTCGACTCCGCGACCACGGCCATCAGCGCCGTCTTCGTCTCGGGCCGCCCCAGCAGCGCCGCGAACTGCAGCACCACACCCTCGATGTCGGCCACCAGGCTTCCCCGGTCCGGCAGTTGCAGCTCGTCGAAGAGGACGGCCACCGCGTCGACGACCAGTTCGTTCTTGCTCGCCCAGCGCCGGTACAGCGTGGTCTTCGCGACCCCGGCCCTGTTCGCCACATCGCCCATGGACAGCTTCGACCAGCCCAGTTCCACCAGCGCCGCCCGGGTCGCCTCCAGGATCGCCGCGTCGGCCTCGGCGTTGCGCGGACGGCCGGTGCGGGAGGGAGGGGCGGGGGCGGGGGGCGTGATGCTGGGGGGCATGGCGTGACCATACCGGCCAGTAGGTGCGGCGCCACCGTGAGGGAGATCACGGAATCCGGCGGCCGGGAGCGCGGGCCTTCCAGTTACGCTACGACCCGTAGCGAAAGAGCGGTCACTGAGCGACAACCGCGCGACAGCCGCCGGCGCAGGGTGGGGACCCCGCGCCGAACACCGGCCCCTCGGGGCCGTGAACGAACTTGGGCCGTGCCCTCCGTACGCCCCGCAATCCAGCGGGACCGCCGGACGGGCGACCGGCTTTTCTCTACCGCGCGCGAAAGGGGGAGGATGTACGCATGCAGCCTAGGAACATGTCCATGAGTGGCGTCGTCGACCTCGCCGCGGTGAAGGCGGCCGGCGAAGCCCGGCAGAAGGCGGAGCAGGCGCGCTCCGAAGCCTCCGGAGACGGTGGCGGCGGCGCGGCCGTGGCCCCGTCGAGCCTGGTGATCGATGTCGACGAGGCCGGTTTTGAGCTCGATGTACTCCAGCGCTCCGCCGAAGTCCCGGTCGTCATCGACTTCTGGGCCGAATGGTGCGAGCCGTGCAAGCAGCTCGGCCCGCTTCTCGAGCGCCTCGCCGTCCAGTACAACGGCCGTTTCGTCCTCGCCAAGGTGGACGTCGACGCCAACCAGATGCTGATGCAGCAGTTCGGGATCCAGGGGATTCCGGCGGTCTTCGCGGTGGTCGCCGGACAGGCGCTGCCCCTCTTCCAGGGCGCTGCCCCCGAGTCGCAGATCCGCGAGACGCTGGACCAGCTCGTGCAGGTCGCGGAGGAGCGCTTCGGCCTGACCGGCATCGCCGTCGCCCCTGAGCCGGGCGCCGGTGACGGCGTCGGCGTCGGTGTCGGTGACGACGCCGAGGAGCCTCCGGGGCCGTACGACGCGTTGCTCGAAGCGGCCGTACGGGCGCTGGATGCCAACGACTTCGGCGGTGCGGCCCAGGCGTACAAGAACGTACTGGCCGACGACCCCGGCAACACCGAGGCCACCCTCGGGCTCGCGCAGGCCGAACTGCTCGCGCGCGTCCAGGGTGTTGATCCGCAGCAGGTCCACAAGGCGGCTGCCGAGAGCCCGGCCGATGTTGCCGCGCAGATCGCCGCGGCCGACCTGGATCTGGTCGGCGGACATGTCGAGGACGCCTTCGGGCGTCTGGTCGACACGGTGCGCCGTACAGCCGGTGACGACCGTAATGCCGCGCGGGTGCGGCTCCTTGAGCTCTTCGAGGTGATCGGTGGCGACGACCCCCGGGTGGCGTCGGCGCGTACTGCCCTGGCGAGGGTGCTGTTCTGACCGGTGACGCCCCTGGGGACACCACGGGGCGTCACCGTAGATTTGGCGACTCAGTGACACGAGGCGGCCGCCCTTTACCAAAACTTGGTAATGGCGGCCGCTGTTACTTGCAGTAAGCCAATCGAGCCCATCTGCCCTTTTCTGGGCGGCAATCACAGCTTTTTTCCGATCACGTGGCGGCACCGTATGTGGCACCCCGATGCCGGGCGGTCGCGCTTCGGTTATCGGCCCGTTACTAGCGAGTAACGAACCCCCTTGTGCCCCGGCGGTGAATGCACCACGATCGGCCTCGCTCGGTCCAACACCGCACCAGCCCGACAGCCATTCGGTGCCGCGGTCCCCTGGGTCCCCACCGAGTGGGCCGGTGTCCGTTGACGCCGGTCGTGGACAGGGGGGTCTCTGCCGAACGGCGGTGCCTGTCCAGCAGGTTGCGCGAATGCGTGGCCAGTGGTTGTCGCTCGGGGGTGATCGCCGGTGTTTCGGATGTCGTTCGCGCCTCCGATACGGGCGCTCCCCTTCCCGAGGACGTAGCACTTCTCCCATCCCACTGCGGGCTGACGCCCGTCCTGGAGATGTACGTCCGAGAAGGAGGAAAGTCATGGAGTCTGCAGTTCGTGGCGGTACCAGATGGAAGCGGTTCGCCGTCGTCATGGTGCCCAGCGTGGCCGCGACGGCCGCGATAGGCGTCGCCCTGGCACAGGGTGCGCTGGCGGCGTCGTTCAGCGTTTCCGGCCAGAGCTTCAAGGTCAGCGCGGAGAAGCTTGCGGGTAAGGGCTTCTTCCAGTACGGCGGAATGGCCGAAGGCACCGACCTTGAGGGCAACAAGGCTGCCCACCCGGTCGCCGTGTCGGCGTTCAAGACCGCCGAGATCACCAAGATGTGCCAGTCGGTCGTGACGCCCAACGTCCCGATCTTCGGCAACATCTCCCTCCAGCTGACCGCTGGTGGGGGCGGTACTCCGGTCAAGGCCGAGAACCTGTACCTGGATGTCGAGGAGCTCGGCGCCGACGCCACGTTCAAGAACATCGACATCGGTGTGGCGGCGGGCAAGGCCACCAAGGGTCCGGGTATCCAGCCGGGCACGCGGGCCAACCCGTACGGCTTCTCGCAGCAGGCCGACTCGGCTGTGCTGACCAACGTGAAGCAGAAGGCCTGGGCCACCACGGCCGGCACTTTCAAGCTCAGTGGTCTGAGCATGAAGCTGCACAAGGGCGTCAAGGAGTGCTACTAAGCACTCCCTCTGCGGGCGGGGCGCGTGACACGCTGTCCCGCCCGCTCCCTCTCCCTCATCTCTGCACAGCAACACCGGTTCCAGGGAGCTGTTTTCCATGAGCGCCGAGTCCTCGGTCCCGAGCCGCGATGTCCACTACTGGCGGCTGCGTTTCCGTGCCTGGCGGGGCGGCCGGCCGTTCTGGGCGGGCCTGCTCACCATTTTGGGCGGCGTGCCGATCGCGTGGCTTCCGTACGCCGAAATCAAGATCGGCCACCTCACGATGGCCATGGCCACCACTGCGGGAGCGGGGTCGCTGATCATCGGCGTACTGCTCGTCACGCTCGGTCTGACGATGTGGTACCACCACATCGTCCGGGTGTTCGCGGGTGTCGCGTCGATTCTGCTGGCCCTCGTGTCGATCCCCGTGTCCAATCTGGGCGGCTTCATGGTCGGCTTCCTGATGGCGCTGATCGGCGGAGCCCTGTCCATCTCCTGGGTGTCGGCCAGTCCGGACGCGGCCGGCCAGAACCCGCCCGTGGGCGCCGAGCCGTACGCCGGCCGGGACGCGGATCGGCACGCGGAGCCGTACGCCGGTCCCCACGCCGATCCCCACACACCGCACGCCCCGTACGAAGAGGGCGGCACGTACGCAACCGACACATCTGTTGACGCCAACGGCGGGAGGAACAGTGCGGGGTGACGAGGCGGAGCTGACTGCGGCCCGGGGCGACCGGACCCGCGAAAGAATCGGTCCGCGCCACGCGGCCCCCAAGAAGTCGCTCCTGACGAAGCTGCAGATACCCGCGGGCAAGGCGATGGCCCTGGCCGCGATGCCGACGGCGGTGTTCGTTGGGATGGGGCTCACCCCGAAGCTGGCGCTCGCCGACGATCAGGTGACGAACCCCTTCGCGCCGGGCCCCTGCGTAACCCGCTCGGACACGCCCGAACCGGACGCTTCCGCGTCGAAGTCGCCCGAACCCTCGGACATCCCGTCCTCGGGCACCTCCCCGTCGCCCACCGAGAGCCCGAGCGCCACGCCGGACACCCCGGCCGAGACGCCGGAGCCGGACGAGACGCCTTCGGCGGACGAGAGCAGTTCCGAGCCGGCCACCGAGCCGACGACGGAGCCGGCGACCGAGCCCACCAAGGAGCCGGAGGCGGGCCGTACCGCCGACCCGGAGCCGTCGCCGAGCGAGAGCGAGACGAAGAACCCGCTCGATCCGCTGGGTGTGGGCGACGCGGTCAAGGACCTCCTCGACGGCCCGGACAAGGAGACGTTGTCCCCCGAGCCGGACCCCTCAGACAGCGAGACCTCGACCGCCAAGCCGGACATGGACACGTCCGACAAGGCTGAGGACCCCGCCGACAACCCGGCGGGCGACACGGCGGGCAAGCCTGCCGACGAGCCCGCCGACAAGCCCGCCGACAGGACCAAGGACGCCATCAGGGAAGCGGCGGACAAGGCGGGCGCGACGGTCGAGGAGTTGGACGACGACGCCAAGGGCGCCGCTGACGACGCGGCGGACGGCGCCGCGGACGACGCCGCCGAAGGCAAGGCCGACGACCCGGCCGACGACGCCGGCGGCAAGAAGCCCTTCCCCTGCCCGACCGCCGCCCCGGAGGCGCTCGCCGCCGCCGACCTGGAACAGGGCATCCCGGACCTGCCGGACGACCCGTGGATCCTGGAGAGCTCGAAGCTCACCCTGCGCGGGCTCGACTACAAGGGCATCGTCGAGGTCAGGACCGGCAGCGGCAAGATCAAGAAGGTCCTGAAGTTCACCACCAGGGAAACCGACATCAAGGACCTCCATCAGAAGGTCGTCGGCCCGAACGGCACCACAGCTCACGTGCGGGCTTCAAAAGGTTCCACCTCGACGCTGCGCGAAGGCACGGTCACCATGTACACGGAGAAGCTGAAGGGCAACCTCTTCGGCCTCATCCCGATCACGTTCAGTCCCGAGACCCCGCCGCCGCTGAACGTACCGATCGCCATGTTCACGGACGTCACGGTGACCCAGGCCGGCCAGTTCGGCGGCACCCTCAAGGTCCCGGGCCTGCACAACTTCTACACCGGCCCCAACAGCTGAACCCACGTACCCATCCGGGAGCCGCGTCACCGACGTGCCCGCATCCTTGCCGAGGATGCGGGCACGCCCATGTTTCTCCCCTCTCCTCGCCGCGCCGCAGGGCGGACGAGTGGGGTGTTGCCTGCCGAGGACGAGGCAGCGATCTTCACGCACTACGACCTTCCGTACGAAAGCGGCGCCGGCGGCGAGCGCAGACTCGCCCGGCGCTGACACTCCTTACGCAGGCCAACCAGGGGAGTGAGAGGAGGCCGGGCACGGTGTGCGCCATGTACTTCAGGATCTTGCTGGCCTGTGGCTCCGAGGTCAGGTACTTCCGCGCCCAGTCCGGAATCGGCGTCCGCTTCACGTGCGCCCACAGGTCGGACAGGTCGCCGTCCGCGCCCACTACGGCGTCCAGCGCGTCGGAGATGTTCTTCGGCGGTGTTTCGTTGCCGAGTTCGAACTGGGCGATGCGGCTGTGGGCGATCGGGATCTTGTCGCCCAGCTCCCGCTGGGTCCACCCCGCGCGCAGGCGCAGCTTGCGCAGCTTCGCGCCGTGCAGGGCGGTCAGAGAAGTGGTCGGGTCAAGTTCCTTTGGTGCGGGCACCTTTGCCCCCGTTTTCGCTCTCGTTCCCCGAAAACTGTTACTCCTGGTGATCGTAGCCGTACGCACCGATGCTGGTCCCATGACCGAGCGAATTGCCGAGCCGAAGCGTGAGTTCACCCAGCTCTTCAGTTCCACCCGCCGAGGTGCCCATCTCGCCCGTGTCACCGCCGCCCAGCAGCTCGGTGAATGGGGATGCGCCCCTGACGCCGTCGACGTCGCCGCGCTCGTCGTCTCCGAGCTCGCCGCCAACGCGGTCGCGCACTGTCGGACGCCCGGCCGGGACTTCCTGCTGTGCGTCGCAGTGGTGCCCGGCCGGCCCGCCGCCCTGCGTATCGAGGTCTCCGACGCCTGCGCCGACCGCCGTCCGTCGCCGCGCCCCTGCATGCCCGCCGACGACTTTGAGAGCGGGCGCGGCATGGTGCTCGTACAGGCACTCGCGCTGGGGTGGGGTGTGGCCGAGCGGCCGTACGCAAGACGGTGTGGGCCATGTGCGCCCTGGGGGCGGCGTGAGATGTGGGTGTGGGCCGCACCCCCGTGCGGAGGGTGCGGCCCACGGGTGCGGCCCACGGGGCCGGCAATGACGTACGCGTCAGGCGTGTTCGCCGCCCAGGTGGTGGACCCGGACCATGTTCGTGGTGCCGGGGACGCCGGGGGGCGAGCCCGCGGTGATGACCATCGTGTCACCGTTGTTGTAGCGCTGGAGCTTGAGGAGCTCCGCGTCGACCAGGTCGACCATCGCGTCGGTGTTGTCGACGTGCGGGACCACGAAGGACTCGACGCCCCAGCTCAGGGTGAGCTGGTTGCGGGTGCCGGACTCGGTGGTGAAGGCCAGGATCGGCTGGGCCGCGCGGTAGCGGGAGAGGCGGCGGGCCGTGTCGCCGGACTTGGTGAAGGCGACCAGCGCCTTGCCGTTCAGGAAGTCGGCGATCTCGGCGGCGGCGCGGGCCACCGAACCGCCCTGGGTACGCGGCTTCTTGCCGGGGACCAGCGGCTGGAGGCCCTTGGAGAGGAGTTCCTCCTCGGCCGCCACGACGATCTTCGACATCGTCTTGACCGTCTCGATCGGGTACGCCCCGACCGAGGACTCCGCCGACAGCATGACCGCGTCGGCCCCGTCCAGGATCGCGTTGGCGACGTCGGACGCCTCGGCGCGCGTGGGGCGGGAGTTGGTGATCATCGACTCCATCATCTGGGTCGCGACAATCACCGGCTTGGCGTTGCGGCGGCACAGCTCGATGAGCCGCTTCTGCACCATCGGGACTTTTTCGAGCGGGTACTCGACGGCCAGGTCGCCGCGCGCCACCATCACACCGTCGAACGCCGCGACGACGCCCTCCATGTGCTCGACGGCCTGCGGCTTCTCGACCTTGGCGATGACGGGGACCCGGCGGCCCACCTCGTCCATCACCTTGTGGACGTCCTTGACGTCTTCGGCGTCGCGCACGAAGGACAGGGCGACCAGGTCGCAGCCCATCCGGAGCGCGAAGCGCAGGTCGTCGATGTCCTTCTCGGACAGGGCCGGGACGTTGACCGCCGCGCCGGGCAGGTTGATGCCCTTGTGGTCGGAGATCACACCGCCCTCAATGACGATGGTGTGGACCTGGGGGCCCTCGACGGAGGTGACCTTGAGCTCGACGTTGCCGTCGTTGATCAGGATCGGGTCGCCCTTGGTGACGTCACCGGGCAGGCCCTTGTACGTGGTGCCGCAGATGGATTTGTCTCCGGGGACGTCCTCGGCGGTGATGATGAACTCGTCGCCGCGGACCAGCTCGACGGGGCCCTCGGCGAATGTTTCGAGTCGGATCTTGGGGCCCTGGAGATCGGCGAGCACGCCGACCGCGTGGCCGGTGTCCTCGGCGGCCTTGCGGACGCGGACGTACCGCTCCTCGTGCTCCGCGTGGGTTCCGTGGCTCATGTTGAATCGGGCCACGTTCATACCGGCCTCGATGAGCGCTTTCAGCTGCTCATACGAGTCGACGGCGGGGCCCAGTGTGCATACGATTTTGGAACGGCGCATGAGGCGGATCCTATCGGTTTGTTTCCCTGCGGAATATTCCGTCTGGTGGAATGTACAAATGGGCGGGGCGCCGCTCAGGAGAGAACCAACGCATAGGTCTGGCGGGCGATTTCCAGCTCCTCGTCCGTGGGTACGACGGCCACCGCGACCCGGGCGTATCCGGGCGAGATCAGCCGCGCCGAGTCCGCCCGTACCGCGTTGAGATCCGCGTCCACCGCCAGGCCCAGCTCCTCCAGGCCGGTGATCGCGGCCGCCCGCACGGGCGCCGCGTTCTCGCCCACGCCCGCGGTGAACACCACCGCGTCGACCCGCCCCAGAACGGCGTAGTAAGCGCCGATGTATTTCTTGAGCCGGTGGATGTAGATCTCGAAGGCGAGCAGCGCCTGCCGGTCGCCCTCGTCAATGCGGCGGCGGATCTCCCGCATGTCGTTGTCGCCGCACAGTCCGATGAGTCCGCTCTTCTTGTTCAGCAGTACGTCGATCTCGTCGTCGGTCATTTTCGCCACCCGCTTGAGGTGGAAAACCACCGCAGGGTCGATGTCACCGGAGCGCGTACCCATGACCAGCCCCTCCAAGGGGGTCAGGCCCATCGAGGTCTCGACGCACTCCCCGCCCCGGACCGCGGACGCCGAGGCGCCGTTGCCGAGGTGCAGCACGATGACGTTGACATCCGACGGGTCCTTGCCGAGCAGCTTCGCCGTCTCGCGGGAGACGAACGCGTGCGACGTGCCGTGGAAGCCGTAGCGGCGGATGCGGTGCGCGTCGGCGGTCTCGACGTCGATGGCGTAGCGGGCGGCGGACTCCGGAATCGTGGTGTGGAACGCGGTGTCGAAGACGGCGACCTGCGGCAGGTCGGGGCGCAGCGCCCGGGCGGTGCGGATGCCGGTGATGTTCGCCGGGTTGTGCAGCGGGGCGACCGGCACGAGCCGCTCGATCTCCGCCAGAACCTCGTCGTCGATCACGGTCGGCGCGGAGAACCTCAGGCCGCCGTGCACCACCCGGTGGCCGATCGCCGCCAGTTCCGGCGAGTCGAGGCCGAGTCCGTCCCGGGACAGCTCCTCGGCGACGGCTTTCAGCGCGGCCTCGTGGTCGGCGATCGGCGCGGTGTGCTCGCGCCGGTCGGTGCCGTGGGCGAGCGGGGTGTGCACCAGGCGCGAGGTCTCCTCGCCGATCCGCTCGACCAGACCGGCCGCCAGGCGCGAGCTGTCGCTCATGTCGAGGAGTTGATACTTCACCGAAGAGGAACCGGAGTTGAGGACGAGGACGCGCGTGGCAGCAGTCACGGGTGCGGGGCTTTCTGCAGTCGAGGAGGTGGGCGAGTGGGCGTTCATTCGGTCCCGCCCTGTGCCTGGATCGCGGTGATGGCGACCGTGTTGACGATGTCCTGCACCAGGGCGCCGCGCGACAGGTCGTTGACCGGCTTGTTCAGGCCCTGGAGGACCGGGCCCACCGCCACGGCGCCGGCCGAGCGCTGCACGGCCTTGTAGGTGTTGTTGCCGGTGTTCAGGTCGGGGAAGATCAGCACCGTCGCCTGGCCCGCGACCTCGGAGCCGGGCAGCTTGGTGGCGGCGACCGACGGCTCGACGGCCGCGTCGTACTGGATCGGACCCTCGACCAGCAGGTCGGGGCGGCTGCCCCGCACCAGCTCGGTGGCCTCGCGGACCTTGTCGACGTCGGCGCCCGAGCCCGAGCTGCCCGTGGAGTACGAGAGCATCGCCAGCCGGGGCGTGACGCCGAACTTCGCGGCCGTGCCCGCCGACTGGACGGCGATGTCCGCGAGCTGGACGGCGTCCGGGTCCGGATTGACCGCGCAGTCGCCGTACACCAGCACCCGGTCGGCGAGCAGCATGAAGAAGACCGAGGAGACGATCTTCGCGTCCTTCTTGGTCTTGATGATCTCGAAGGCGGGACGGATGGTCGCGGCCGTGGAGTGCACCGATCCGGACACCATGCCGTCGGCCAGGCCCTCGTGGACCATCATCGTGCCGAAGTAGTTGGCGTCGGCCACCACGTCGTGCGCCAGCTCGACGCTGACGCCCTTGTGGGCGCGGAGCCTCGCGTACGACTCGGCGAAGCGGGCCCGCAGCTCCGAGGTCTGCGGGTCGATGAGCTGCGTCCGGGTCAGGTCGATGCCCAGGTCGGCGGCCTTCTTGCGCAGTACGTCGACATCGCCGAGCAGCGTCAGGTCGCACACGTCGCGCCGCAGCAGTACGTCGGCCGCGCGCAGTACGCGCTCCTCGGCGCCCTCGGGCAGCACGACGCGGCGCCGGTCGGCGCGGGCCTGCTCCAGGAGGTCGTGCTCGAACATCATCGGCGTGACGCGGCCGCTGCGGGCCACCGCCATCCGGGCCAGCAGGTCGGCGGTGTCGACGTACCGCTCGAAGAGGCCGAGCGCGGTCTCCGCCTTGCGGGGGGTGGCCGCGTTCAGCTTGCCCTCCAGGGCGAAGAGCTCACCCGCGGTGGGGAAGGAGCCGCCGGCCACCGAGATCACGGGGGTGCCGGGCGCGAGGCGCGCGGCCAGGGTGAGCACCTCGTCGCCGGGGCGCTCGTCGAGGGTGAGTACGACGCCGGCTATGGGCGGGGTCCCGGCGCTGTGCGCGGCCAGTGCCCCCACCACCAGATCGGCGCGGTCGCCGGGGGTGACGACGAGGCAGCCGGGGGTCAGGGCGTTCAGGAAGTTCGGCAGCATCGCGCCGCCGAAAACGAAGTCCAGCGCGTCGCGCGCGAGGCCCGCTTCGTCGCCGAGCACCACCGTGCCGCCCAGGGCCTGGGTGATCTGGGCGACGGTGGGGGCGGACAGCGCGGGCTCGTCGGGCAGCACGTAGCAGGGGACGGGGAGGCGGGTCTCCAGGCGCTCGGCGATCTGTGCACGGTCCATCGGGGCGACCCGGTTGACGGCCACTGCGAGCACATCGCAGCCCAGGGCCTCGTACGCCCGGTAGGCGTTGCGGGTCTCGGCGCGCACCGACTCGGCGAGCTGCTTCCTGCCACCGACCACCGGGATCACCGAGGCGCCGAACTCGTTGGCGAGGCGGGCGTTGAGGGCGAGTTCGTCGGGGAGCTGGGTGGCGGCGAAGTCCGTGCCGAGGACGAGGACGACCTCGTAGTCCCGCGCCACCTTGAGGAAGCGCTCGACGATCCGGGAGACCAGCTCATCGGTGCCCTGCTCGGCCTGGATGACCGACGCCTCGTGGTAGTCCATGCCATACCCGGACGCGGGGTCCTGGGACAGCCGGTAGCGGGCGCGCAGCAGGTCGAAGAGCCGGTCCGGCCCGTCGTGCACCAGGGGGCGGAAGACACCCACCCGGTCTACCTGGCGCGTCAGGAGTTCCATGACTCCCAGTTCGATGACCTGCCGGCCGTCTCCCCGGTCGATCCCGGTCACGTACACGCTGCGCGTCACGCGTGGTCTCCGTCCAGTTGGGGTGGATTACCCGTGGATTACCCTCTTGACAATACCTGCGCGGATGGGTAAGGCGCCCGCCGGGTGAGGCGTCCTGGAGGGCTCGTACTGGGCCCCGGCGCCCCCGCGTGCTGGCGCCCCCGCGTCCCGGCGCACCGGCGTGGCGGCCGGATCGCCGGGAGCCTGAGCTGCCGGGAGCGCGAAGCCGGCGCGGCCCGTGGAAGAATCGGAATCCGGCTCACATGTACCACTACCGAGCAGGAGACAGATCACGATGCGTATCGGAGTTCTCACCGCAGGCGGAGACTGCCCCGGCCTGAACGCAGTGATCCGGTCGGTTGTGCACCGGGCCGTGGCGGAGCACGGCGACGAAGTCATCGGCTTCGAAGACGGATTCAAGGGCCTGCTCGACGGCCACTACCGCCCGCTCGACCTCGACGCCGTCAGCGGCATCCTCGCCCGCGGCGGTACGATCCTCGGCTCCGCGCGCCTGGAGCGCAACCGGCTGCGCGAAGCGGCCGAGAACTGGCACGAGTTGTCGGAGCGCTCCGGCATCGACGCCCTCATCCCGATCGGCGGCGAGGGCACGCTCACCGCGTCCCGGATGCTGTCGGACGCGGGGATGCCGGTGGTCGGCGTACCGAAGACCATCGACAACGACATCAACGGCACCGACCGCACCTTCGGGTTCGACACGGCCGTCGGCGTCGCCACCGAGGCCATAGACCGCCTGAAGACCACCGCCGAGTCGCACCAGCGGGTCATGGTCGTCGAGGTGATGGGGCGGCACGCGGGCTGGATCGCCCTGGAGTCGGGCATGGCGGGCGGCGCGCACGGCATCTGCCTGCCGGAGCGCCCCTTCGCGGTGGACGACCTGGTCAAGATGGTCGAGGAACGCTTCGCGCGCGGCAAGAAGTTCGCCGTGGTGTGCGTCGCGGAGGGTGCGCGTCCGGCCGAGGGCTCCATGCCGTACGAGAAGGGCCTCATCGACCAGTTCGGGCACGAGCGCTTCACGGGCATCGGCACGCGGCTCGCGATCGAGCTGGAGAGGCGGCTCGGCAAGGAGGCCCGCCCGGTCATCCTAGGCCACGTCCAGCGCGGCGGCACCCCGACGGCGTACGACAGGGTGCTCGCCACCCGCTTCGGCTGGCACGCGGTGGAGGCGGTGCACCGGGGCGACTTCGGCAAGATGGCGGCGCTGACCGGCACCCGGATCACGATGGTGCCGCTGGCGGAGAGCGTCGAGGAGCTGAAGACGGTGCCGGAGGAGCGGATGTACGAGGCCGAGTCGGTCTTCTGAGCGCAGGGGCGCAGGGGGGCGAGGGCAAGGGCGGGCGGGCGCTCAGCGGGCCAGCAGCCAGAAGCGGCCGACGATGTCGTCCAGGAACTCCCGGCCCGCCGCCCCGTCCCCGGTCTCGCTGCCGCTCCAGCTGAGCGTCGAGACCATCCGCGACTGGTAGTCGCCGTGCAGCCGCTGGAGTACGTCGTCCAGGCGGCGCCGCGGCACAGGCACCAGCTTGGCCACCGGTCGTACGTACGCCTGCCAGCGTGTCGTCACCGCGCTGCGCAGGACCTCGGCCAGTTCGTCGTTGCGGCCCGACGCCGTCACGAACTCCTCCGGGGTCAGGCCCAGCACCTCGGCCAGCGACGCGGACTGCCGTTCGGTGCCGCGCCAGCGGCCCGCGTCCTCCATCTGCTGGTACGAGTTCATGTCCAGGCCCACCAGCCGCGCCAGATCCTGCGCCGACAGGCTCCGGGAGATCCGGTGCTCGCGCAGCGAGGCCGGGGCGGCGAGCAGGTCGGCCAGCGAGCACCACAGCACCCCGGCCAGCGCGGTGAGCTCCTGGGTGCCGGGCGCGCGCAGGCCGCGCTCCCAGGCCACTACCAGGTCCGGGCCGACATTCAGGCCGTACTGGGCGCGCAGCCCGTAGGCGACATGGCCGGGCGCCATGCCGAGCGCTTCGCGCAGTCGGCGGGCGGCGGGGGCGTTGAAAGGCGGAGAGGGGTGCACGGGCACACCGTATGTAGTCCGGCAGCCCGGCGACTACGGTGCGTTCCCCCAAGATCACAAATCGTAGGAACGTCCTACTTTCGCGCCGCCGCTCTTCTTACACCGAGGTGACCCACCGGTAGTGCAGTTCCGGGCGGCCGATCTGACCGTACTGCGGACTGCGCTCGGCGCGGCCTGTGGTGACCAGGTGCTCAAGGTAGCGGCGGGCGGTGATGCGCGAGATCCCGACCGTGGCTGCGGCCGCCGCGGCGGTGGCGCCGCCGGGGGAGTCGCGCAGGCTACGGGTCACCGCCTCCAGCGTCGGGGCGCTCAGTCCCTTGGGCAGTGCGGCGGGCCGCGGGGAGCGCAGCGCGCCGAGCGCCCGGTCCACCTCGTCCTGGCCGCTGGCCTCACCGGCGGCGGCGCGGAACTCGGCGTAACGGGTGAGGCGGTCGCGCAGGGTGGCGAAGGTGAACGGCTTCAGTACGTACTGGACGACCCCGAGCGAGACGCCTTCGCGCACGACGGCCAGGTCGCGGGCGGAGGTGACGGCGATGACGTCGGCGCTGTGACCGGCGCCGCGCAGCGAACGTACGAGCGCGAGGCCGTGTCCGTCCGGGAGGTACAGGTCGAGCAGGAGGAGGTCGACCGGGGCGCGGTCGAGCGCGCGGGCCGCCTCCGCGCGGGAGTGGGCCACGGCGGAGACGGTGAAGCCGGGGACCCGGGCGACGTACAGGGCGTGGGCGTCTGCGGCGACGGGGTCGTCTTCGACGACGAGGACGCGGATGGGGGGTGCCGTCATGGGGTCGCCCCCTGGGGGTGCGGGTCGCCCGCGGCGTGCTCGTTCCCCACCCCGCCCCTTCCCGAAACTGGGGCAAGCCCCAGACCCCGGACGCCCTCCGGGCGTGTCCTCAAGCGCCGGACGGGCTGGATGTTCCGGCCCCTCCGGCGCCTGAGGAGCGGGGTCCGGAGCGGAGCCCCGTGCGCCGGGGTCATGTCCGCACCCCCGCGCCCGCACCCAGCGGAACCCGCACCGTGAACTCCGCGCCGCCGCCGGCCGCCGCGCCCAGCGCGATCGTCCCACCGCCCCGGTGCACCGCCTGGCGGACCAGGGCCAGGCCCAGGCCCCGGCCCGCGCTCTTCGTCGACCAGCCGTGCGCGAACACCGCGTCGGCCGACTCCGCCGCCACCCCCGGGCCCGTGTCGGTGACCCGCAGCAGCAGTTCGCCGCCGCCGCTGTCGCCACCGTCGTGGGCGCGGGCCGTCACCGTCACGCGGGCGCCTTTACTGCCCTGCGCCGCGTCCACCGCGTTGTCGACCAGATTCCCCAGGATCGTCACCAGATCGCGCGCGCCCAGCGCCCCCGGCAGCACCCCGTCGTCGATCCGGCTGTCCTCGTCGAGTACGAGCGTCACGCCTCGCTCGTTCGCCTGCGCCGCCTTGCCGAGGAGCAGCGCGGCCAGTACCGGCTCGCCGACCGCGCCGACGACCCGGTCGGTCAGCGCCTGGGCCAGCTCCAGCTCCGCGGTGGCGAACTCCACCGCCTCGTCCGCGCGGTCGAGCTCGATCAGTGACACGACCGTGTGCAGGCGGTTCGCCGCCTCGTGAGCCTGCGCGCGCAGCGCCTGCGTGAAGCCGCGTTCTGAGTCCAACTCACCCGACAGCGCCTGGAGTTCGGTGTGGTCGCGCAAGGTCACGACCGTACCGCGCCGCTCTCCGCCGCTCACCGGCCCGCTGCTCACGACGATCACCCGGTCCGCGGTCAGGTGCACCTCGTCGACGCGCGGGCCGGTCGCCATGAGCGCCGCCGTGAGCGGCCCCGGCAGGTCCATGTCGGCCACCGGGCGGCCCACCGCGTCGGGCCCGAGGCCCAGCAGTTCGCGCCCGGCGTCGTTGATCAGCGCGATGCGCCGCTGTCCGTCGAGCATCAGCAGCCCCTCGCGTACGGCGTACAGCGCGGCCTGGTGGTAGTCGTGCATGCGGCCTAGCTCGGCGGCGTTCATGCCGTGCGTGTGCCGCCGCAGACGGGCGTTGATGACGTACGTACCGAGGCCGCCCAGGACGAGCGCGCCCGATGCGACGCCGAGAAGGGCCGCCACCTGCTGCCGAATCTGCGCGCTGATCCGCTCCACGGTGATCCCGGCGCTGACGAGCCCCGTGATCCGGGCCCCGTCCCGCACCGGCGCCACCACCCGCACCGACCGCCCCAGTGTCCCCGTGTACGTCTCGTCGAACGTACGGCCCTCCAGTGCCGGGCCGGTGTGTCCCAGGTACGTCCGGCCGATCTCGGCCGGTTCCGGGTGCGTCCACCGGGTGCCGTCCGGTGCCATGATCACGACGAAGTCGACGCCGGTCTCCTTGTGCAGGGACTCGGCGTAGGGCTGGAGGGCCGCCGTCGGGTCCTCCGAGCGGGCCGCCTCGACCACGGCCGGTGACTTCGCCACGGCGGTGGCGGTCGCGAAGGCCTGCCGGCGCGCGGTCTCCTCCGCTTGGGCCCGGTCGGACACGTACGCGAAGACCGCGCACCCGACGACGATCACCGCCACGAGTACGACCTGCATCGCGAAGAGCTGCCCGGCCAGGCTGCGAGGCAGACCGCGTGGGCGGGGAATGCGCATGGCGCAAGTGTGTGGCCGAAATCCCGTGAACGAAATGCACGTAACGGTGACGGGTGTCACAGCGTGATGGATAGTCGCCGGGACCCATCGGGACATGGGCACCGCAGCACGAACGAGGAGGAACCCCGTGGTAGAGGGCATGGCAAAGGGCGAGGCGACGAAGGCCGCCAGACGGGATCGCACGCACTATCTGTATCTCGCCGTCATCGGCGCGGTCGTGCTCGGCGTCATCGTGGGCTTCGCGGCCCCCGGCGTGGCCGTCGAACTCAAGCCACTGGGCACCGGCTTCGTCAACCTGATCAAGATGATGATCTCGCCGATCATCTTCTGCACGATCGTGCTGGGCGTCGGCTCGGTCCGCAAGGCGGCCAAGGTCGGCGCGGTGGGCGGGCTCGCGCTCGGTTACTTCCTCGTCATGTCGACCGTCGCGCTCGCCATCGGCCTGCTCGTCGGCAACCTGCTGGAGCCGGGCGCCGGCCTCGACCTGACCGAGGCCACCCGCAGCGCGGGCGCCGAGCAGGCGGAAGGTGCGAGCGAGTCGACCGTGGACTTCCTGCTGGGGATCATCCCGACGACCCTGGTGTCCGCCTTCACGGAGGGCGAGGTCCTCCAGACCCTGCTCATCGCACTCCTGGTGGGCTTCGCGCTGCAGGCCATGGGCAGGGCGGGCGAACCGGTCATCCGCGGCATCGGACACATCCAGCGCCTCGTCTTCCGCGTGCTCGCCATGATCATGTGGGCGGCGCCGGTGGGCGCCTTCGGCGCGATCGCCGCGGTGGTCGGCGAGACGGGCGTCGACGCGCTGAAGTCCCTCGCGGTCATCATGATCGGCTTCTACATCACCTGCGCGCTCTTCGTCTTCGTCGTACTCGGCACGATCCTGAAGCTCGTCGCGGGCGTCAACCTCCTCTCCCTCCTGAAGTACCTCGGCCGCGAATTCCTGCTGATCCTGTCGACATCGTCGTCCGAGTCGGCGCTGCCCCGGCTGATCGCGAAGATGGAGCACCTGGGTGTCAGCAAGCCGGTCGTCGGCATCACCGTCCCGACGGGCTACTCCTTCAACCTCGACGGTACGGCGATCTACTTGACCATGGCCTCGCTCTTCGTCGCCGAGGCGATGGGCGACCCGCTCTCTGTGAGCCAGCAGATCTCCCTGCTGGTCTTCATGGTCATCGCCTCGAAGGGCGCGGCGGGCGTCACGGGCGCGGGCCTGGCCACCCTGGCCGGCGGTCTCCAGTCGCACCGCCCCGAACTGGTCGACGGCGTCGGGCTGATCGTCGGCATCGACCGCTTCATGAGCGAGGCGCGCGCCCTGACGAACTTCGCGGGCAACGCGGTGGCGACGGTGCTCGTCGGCACGTGGACCAAGGAGATCGACAAGGACCGCGTCACCGAAGTCCTGGCCGGCCGCGTCCCGTTCGACGAACGAACCCTGGTCGACGACCACGCCGAGACGCCGAAGGAAGGCCCGGCCCATTACCTGCCGGAGCCCCGCGACGCAGAGAAGACAACAGCCTCTGAAGGCCGGGGCAGCTCGATGTTGCCTTGACGTCGGCGTCAAGGCTTACCGTCGGGGCATGCGAATCGGCGAGCTGGCTGAGCGGGCAGGGACCACCGCGCGGGCGCTGCGGTACTACGAGTCCCGCGGGCTGCTGCCCGCCCGGCGTGCGGTCAACGGTTATCGCACGTACGACGAAGACGACCTGCGGCTCCTCCAGCAGATCCGGACCCTGCAGGACTTCGGGTTCGAGCTGGAGGACACCCGGCCCTTCGTGGAGTGCCTGCGGGCCGGGCACCCGGCGGGGGACTCCTGTCCCGCCTCGCTGGAAATCTACCGGCGCAAGGTGGCCGACCTGGACACGCTGATCGGTGAGCTCGGGGCAGTGCGGGCCCAGGTCGGCGCCCAACTGGCCCGTGCCGAACTCGAAGCCGGTGCGGCGGTGCCCGGCGGGCCCGAGCCGCGCTGTGAACTGACGAACTGAGGAGTGGTGGCGATGGTGCAGGCCATGGGAGTGGACGCGGTCACGGACGCGAGCTTCGAGGAGGACGTGATCAGGGCCGGGCTCCCGGTTCTGGTGGAGTTCACAGCCGACTGGTGCGGCCCGTGCCGCCAGCTCGCGCCCGTATTGAGCGAGGTCGCCCGGGAGGAGGCTGCCCGGCTCAAGGTCGTGCAGCTCGACGTGGACAAGAATCCCGAGACGATGGCGCGGTACGGCGTGCTGTCCATGCCGACACTCCTGGTCTTCCGGGACGGTGAGCCGGTGAAGCAGATGGTCGGCGCGCGTGCCAAGCGGAAGCTGCTGCAGGAGCTCGAAGACGTGATCTGACCGGGGGAGAGGGGTCCGCCGCCCTGCTTGGGCGGCGGACCCCGGCCCCGGTCAGGCCGGCTTGAACCACACCGTCGCCAGCGGCGGCAGGGTCAGCTGGAGACTGGAGCGTTGTCCGTGCGCCCCGGCCGGTTCCGGCTTGAGCGGCTCCGGGTTGTGCACGTCGCTGCCGCCGTAGCGGGCCGCGTCGGTGTTCAGGACCTCCATCCAGGCCGGGGCGAGGTCCGGGACGCCGAGCCGGTACTCGTGCCGTACGACCGGCGAGAAGTTGGACACCGCCAGCAGCGGTCCGCTCTGCGCGTCGAAGCGCAGGAACGCGAAGACGTTGTCCTCCGCCGCGTCGCCCGCCACCCACGCGAAGCCCTCCGGCACGGTGTCCCGCTCCCACAGGGCGGGCGTCGCCGTGTACGTCTGGTTGAGGTCGCGTACCAGGTCACGCACACCCCGGTGGTCCGGCTCCGCCGAGTACGCCGGGTCGAGCAGCCACCAGTCGGGGCCGTGCCCCTCCGACCACTCCGCGCCCTGCGCGAACTCCTGCCCCATGAAAAGCAGTTGCTTGCCGGGGTGTGCCCACATGAAGCCGAGGTACGCCCGGTGGTTGGCGCGCTGCTGCCACCAGTCGCCCGGCATCTTGCTGACCAGCGCCCGCTTGCCGTGCACCACCTCGTCGTGCGAGATCGGCAGCACGTAGTTCTCGCTGTACGCGTACACCATCGAGAAGGTCATCTCGTTGTGGTGGTACTTGCGGTGCACCGGCTCCTTGCTGACGTACTCCAGCGAGTCGTGCATCCACCCCATGTTCCACTTCAGGCCGAAGCCGAGGCCCCCGCCGTCGGTGGGCCGGGTGACGCCGTCCCAGGCGGTGGACTCCTCGGCGATCGTCACCACACCGGGATTGCGGCGGTAGACGGTGGCGTTCATCTCCTGGAGGAACGCCACCGCGTCGAGGTTCTCCCGGCCCCCGTACTGGTTCGGCGACCACTGGCCGTGCTCGCGCGAGTAGTCGAGGTAGAGCATCGAGGCGACCGCGTCGACGCGCAGCCCGTCGATGTGGAACTCCTCGCACCAGTACGTGGCGTTGGCGACCAGGAAGTTACGCACCTCCGGGCGCCCGTAGTCGAATTCGAGCGTGCCCCAGTCGGGGTGCTCGGCGCGCAGCGGGTCCTCGTGCTCGTACAGTGTCCGCCCGTCGAACCTGGCCAGCGCCCAGTCGTCCTTCGGGAAGTGCGCGGGCACCCAGTCGACGATCACGCCGATGCCGGCCCGGTGCAGCGCGTCGACCAGGTACCGGAAGTCGTCGGGCGTGCCCATGCGGGACGTCGGCGCGTACAGGCCGGTGACCTGGTAGCCCCACGAGCCGCCGAAGGGGTGCTCGGCGACGGGCATCAGCTCCACGTGGGTGAAGCCGAGGTCGGAGACGTACGCCGGCAGCTGCTCGGCGAGCTGGCGGTATGTCAGGCCCGGACGCCAGGAGCCGAGGTGGACCTCGTAGACCGAGAACGGGGCCTCGTGGACCGGGCGGTCGCCGCGCCGGCCCATCCACTCCTGGTCGCGCCACACATGGTGCGAAGCCGTCACGATCGACGCGGTCGCGGGCGGCACCTCGGTGCGGCGGGCCATCGGGTCGGCGCGCATGGTGTGGCCGCCGTCCGGGCGCATGATCTCGTACTTGTAGAGCGCCCCCTCGCCGACGCCCGGCACGAACAGCTCCCAGATTCCCGACGACCCGAGGGAGCGCATCGGGAACCCGCGGCCGTCCCAGAAGTTGAAGTCGGCCGCGACGCGCACCCCTTGCGCGTTCGGCGCCCAGACGGTGAACCGGGTGCCGGTGACGCCCTGGTGGACCATCGGCTGGGAACCGAGCGCCTGCCACAGCTCCTCGTGGCGGCCCTCGCCGATGAGGTACAGGTCGACGTCGCCGAGGGCCGGCAGGAAGCGGTACGGGTCCTGCACCTCCAGCTCGTTGTCGTCGTAGGTGACCAGGAGCGTGTACTGCGGTACGTCGTCCAGGGGCAGCAGGCCCGAGAAGAAGCCGTCGCCGTCATCGTGCAGCGGGGTGCGCGTGCCCTCTGCCAGCACCGTGACGGCCTTCGCGAACGGGCGCAGCGCCCGGGTCAGCACACCGCCGTCGGGTCCGGGGTGCGCGCCGAGCACGCCGTGCGGGTCGTGGTGCCCGCCGGCCAGCAGCCGGTCCCGGTCGCCGCCGCCGACCGCGAAGGGGCCGGGCTGGGGCTTCGCGGGCTCGGCCTTCTTCGCGGTGCGGCGGGCCCGGGTCTCCTTGGGGGCGGGCGCGGGGGCGGGGGTCGTGGCGGCTGCGGGGGGCGTGGCTGTGGCGGTGGCGCGCTGGGTTGCGGGTGTGGCTGCCGCAGCGGTCGCCGCGGCCTTCGTGGCCTTGCGCGGCTGCGGCGCCTTGGCGGGTTCGTTCTTCTTCGCCGGCTTGGCCGCCTTCACTGCTTTCACCGCCTTCGCCGCCTTCTTGCGCGGCTGCGGCGCCCCGGCCGCCTCAGCAGCGGCCGTCTGCGGCTCCGGGGACTGCGTCGGCTCCGGCAGCGTCGGGGTCTGCGCCGCCTCCGGGGGGCTCATGGGCGCGGGCGCCCCGGGCGCGTTCGGGGAAGCGGAAGACTTGCGGGACGGCGGACGGGGGGTCACGGGTACGGCCTCCTCGGGAGGGTCCGGTCGGTGCCGGTGGAAGGGAGAAGCAGGGCTCAACCGCGCCTTCGACAAGGGCGAAGGTGAGGGCAGGGGCGCGGGCATGGGCCGGGCGGCGGCCGCGTGACGCGGCGCCGCCGTCGGCCATGGCCGCCGCTGGACGGCCGCGATGCAGGCGTGCAGCAGCGTGAGCTGGTTCATGTGCGGGTCCTGGAGGTCATGGAATGGGCCTCGGTGGGTCGTGGTCGTGTCGTCGCGGGGCGGGTCGGGTTGGGCGGGTCGTCGCGGGGCGGGTCGGGTTGGGCGGGTCGTCGCGGGGCGGGGCGGATCAGGTCGGGTCACGCGGCGGGGGAAGGGGGCTCGCCGGCCAGGCGCCGGACCGCGGCAAGTGGCACCGGGAGCCAGTCCGGGCGGTGGCTGGCCTCGTACAGCACCTCGTACACCGCCTTGTCGGTCTCGTACGCCCGCAGCAGCTCCGGTTCGTCCCGCGGGTCGGCGCCCGACGCCTTCGCGTATCCGGTGCAGAACGCGTCCCGGCAGCGCGTAGCCCAGTCGGCGTCCCACCGCGACGGGGCCTCCCCCGGTCGAGCGGAGTCGGGAGCTTGGGGAAGCGAGCGGGCGGCGTAGTCGAAGGAACGCAGCATGCCCGCCACGTCCCGTACGACCGGCTGGGGGCGGCGCCGCTCCGTTAGCGGCCGCGAGGGCTCGCCCTCGAAGTCGATGACCGACCACTCGCCGCCCGGCGCCCGCAGCGTCTGCCCCAGGTGCAGATCGCCGTGGACCCGCTGGGCCGGCCACACCCGCCCCGCCCGGCCCAGCGCCGCGAACGCCTCGAACGCGGTGCGCAGCGCCGGGGCGTACGGGACCAGGGCGGGCACGGCCTGCGCTGCCGCGTCGAGGCGCTCCGTCATGGCCTCGGCCAGGCGCTCCGTCTGCTGCCGGCGCAGCGACTGCGTCGGCAGGGCGGCGGCGAGCGCCGTGTGCACCTCGGCCGTGGCCCGGCCGAGCGCCTGCGCGTCGTCGGTGAAGTCGCTGCCGACGGCCAGCGACCGCAGTGCGCGCTGCCAGCCGTCCTCGGAGCCGTGCAGGAAGGGCTGGAGGACGCCGAGCGTGTACGGATCGTCTCCGCCGTCGGGGTTCATGGCCTCGTACCAGGCGACCGGTGCGGGCACCCGCTCACAGCCCGTGCGGGCGAGTGCGAGAGGCAGTTCCAGGTCGGGGTTGGCCCCGGCACTGACCCGGCGGAAGACCTTCAGGATAAACGAATCTCCGTAGACCAGAGATGAGTTGGACTGTTCGGCGCCCAGCAGCCTCGGTGTGAGCCCGGCCGGGATGCTGACCGAGGGAGCGCGGTCGAAGCGCAACGCCCCCGCCGTGCCGGGGCTGCGCAATCGTTCCAGCAGCAGGCCGGCGAGTTGCGGGTCGAGCAGCGCGTCGTAGACGCTGCGGCCGGCCAGCGGACCCTCTTGGACGTGGCCGATCAGCGCCGGCGCGAGCCGCGTGGGCAGCATGCCCCTTACGCCGACCAGTAGTTGGTAGCAGTCGACGGGTGGCGGCGCCGTGGGCGGGCCGTGCCTGGGCACGACGGGCTGCCGCACGCCGAGCAGCAGATGGAGCAGGCCGGGAGCGCCCGTGGCACCGTCCTCCGGATCGCCCCGGACAGGCAGCAGTTCCGTGGCGGCGATCAGTGTGAAACCGGTGACGGGGCGTCCCTTGCCCGCGAACCAGCGCTGCCTCGGCAGCCATTCGTGTAGCAGTGGCGCCAGCGAGGGGAGCAGCGCCGCGGGTGGTGCTGGAGGACTGGAGCGGCGGGCGGCCGTACTCCGGATGGATGCAGCCTCCGACATGGCATCGCGTCCTTTCCCCGGGCACACCACAGGATGCGCAGGGTGTCCCGGATTGCGACCGTAGCTGTCCGGGCGGTGCGTGGGGTTCTCTCCCGGCGCCGACGCGGGGAGTGTCGGGGCGGGGATGGTCCGTACGGACCCCATGTGACGAGTCGAGTGCCCAGGGCGGGGCGGGAGAAACCGCCCCGCCGCAGAAGGCACTTCAGGCGCGCTTGGCCGCGAGCGGGGTGGCGTCCTTGCGGAGCCGGAACCAGTAGAACCCGTGACCTGCGAGGGTCAGCAGATACGGCCATTCGCCGATGGCGGGGAATCGCACCCCACCGATCAGTTCGACCGGATGCCTTCCGTTGAAGGTCTGGAGATCAAGTTCCGTCGGCTGCGGGAACCGCGAGAAGTTGTGGACGCACAGCACCAGATCGTCCTCTCCGTCCCTGGTTCGGGGGGCCTCGCGGAGGAACGCGATCACCGCCGGGTTGGACGACGGCAGCTCGGTGTACGAGCCGAGTCCGAAGGCCGGGTTCTGCTTGCGGATCTCGATCATCCGCCGGGTCCAGTGCAGCAGCGAGGACGGCGAGGTCATCGCCGCCTCTACGTTGGTCACCTGGTAGCCGTAGACCGGGTCCATGATCGTCGGCAGGAAGAGCCGGCCGGGATCGCAGGACGAGAAGCCCGCGTTGCGGTCGGGCGTCCACTGCATGGGTGTGCGTACGGCGTCCCGGTCGCCAAGCCAGATGTTGTCGCCCATGCCGATCTCGTCGCCGTAGTACAGGATCGGCGATCCGGGCAGGGAGAGCAGCAGAGCCGTGAACAGCTCGATCTGGTTGCGGTCGTTGTCGAGCAGCGGGGCGAGCCGCCGCCGGATGCCGATGTTGGCCCGCATCCGCGGGTCCTTGGCGTACTCCGCGTACATGTAGTCGCGCTCTTCGTCGGTGACCATTTCGAGCGTCAGCTCGTCGTGGTTGCGCAGGAAGATGCCCCACTGGCAGTTGGAGGGGATCGCCGGGGTCTTGGCCAGGACTTCCGAGACCGGGTAGCGCGACTCGCGGCGCACCGCCATGAAGATGCGCGGCATCACCGGGAAGTGGAACGCCATGTGGCACTCGTCGCCGCCGGTCTCGAAGTCGCCGAAGTAGTCGACGACGTCTTCCGGCCACTGGTTGGCCTCGGCGAGGATCACCGTGTCCGGGTACGAGGCGACGATCTCGGCCCGCACCCGCTTGAGGAACTCGTGGGTGCGCGGCAGGTTCTCGCAGTTCGTGCCCTCCTCCTGGTAGAGGTAGGGCACGGCGTCGAGACGGAAGCCGTCGATGCCCAGGTCCAGCCAGAAGCGCAGCGCCGAGATCATCTCTTCCTGCACGGCCGGGTTCTCGTAGTTGAGGTCCGGCTGGTGTGAGAAGAAGCGGTGCCAGAAGTACTGCTTGCGGACCGGGTCGAAGGTCCAGTTGGACGTCTCGGTGTCGACGAAGATGATCCGGGCATCCTGGTACTGCTTGTCGTCGTCGGCCCAGACGTAGTAGTCGCCGTACGGGCCGTCCGGATCGGACCGCGACTCCTGGAACCACGGATGCTGGTCGCTCGTGTGGTTCATGACGAAGTCGATGATCACGCGCATGCCGCGCTGGTGGGCGGCGTCGACGAACTCCACGAAGTCGGCGAGGTCGCCGAACTCGGGCAGCACGGACGTGTAGTCCGAAACGTCGTAACCGCCGTCGCGCAGCGGTGACTTGAAGAACGGCGGCAGCCAGAGGCAGTCGACTCCCAGCCACTGGAGATAGTCCAGCTTGGCGGTGATGCCCTTGAGGTCACCTACGCCGTCTCCGTTGCTGTCCTGGAAGGAGCGGACAAGGACCTCGTAGAACACGGCGCGTTTGAACCACTCGGGGTCGCGGTCCTTGGCGGGTGTGTCCTCGAAGGTGTCATGGACGGGCTCGTTGACGATCATGATGTGGGTGACCCTCCGATCGGCGGGGACGGTCGCAGGACGACGATGTGCGCGGGCGTACGGCCCGGCTCGAGGCGCACATAGTTGGCCCTGCCCCAGTGGTAGGTCTCACCGGTGAGCTCGTCGCGCACCGGGACGGAATCAAGCCAGTCGAGGCCGAGTTCCGGCATGTCCAACGAGACCGTGGCCTCCTGGGTGTGGTGCGGGTCGAGGTTGACGACCACCAAAACGATGTTCGAACCCGAACGCTTCGAGTACGCGATCACCGCGTCGTTGTCGGCGTGGTGGAAGTTCAGGTCGCGTAGCTGCTGAAGCGCGGGGTGACGGCGGCGGACGCGGTTGAGCGTGGTGATCAGCGGTGCGATGGTGAGGCCCTCGCGCTCGGCCGACTCCCAGTCGCGGGGCCGCAGTTGGTACTTCTCGGAGTCAAGGTACTCCTCGCTGCCCGGCTTCGCGGCGGTGTTCTCGCACAGCTCGAAACCGGCGTACACACCCCAGGAGGGCGCCAGCGTCGCGGCCAGCACGGCACGTGCCTCGAAGGCCGGCCGGCCGCCCTGCTGGAGGTAGGCGTGCAGGATGTCCGGGGTGTTCACGAAAAAGTTCGGACGCATGTACGAAGCCGCCTCGCCGGAGAGTTCCGTGAGGTACTCCGTCAGTTCCTGCTTGGTATTGCGCCAGGTGAAGTAGGTGTACGACTGCTGGAAGCCGACCGCGCCGAGGGTGTGCATCATGGCGGGGCGGGTGAAGGCCTCGGCGAGGAAGATGATGTCCGGGTCGGTGGCGTTGATGTCCGCGATGACCCGTTCCCAGAAGACCACCGGCTTGGTATGCGGGTTGTCGACCCGGAAGATCCGCACACCGTGGCTCATCCACAGCCGCAGTACCCGCAGCGTCTCGGTGACCAGGCCCGGCATGTCGGCGTCGAACGCGATCGGGTAGATGTCCTGGTACTTCTTCGGCGGGTTCTCGGCGTACGCGATCGAACCGTCGGCCCGGTGGTGGAACCACTCGGGGTGCTCGGTGACCCAGGGGTGGTCGGGTGAGCACTGGAGCGCGAAGTCCAGCGCGATCTCCATGCGCAGGTCGCGGGCGCGCGCGACGAAGGCGTCGAAGTCCTCGAAGGTGCCCAGCTCGGGGTGGATCGCGTCGTGCCCGCCGGCGGGGGAGCCGATCGCCCAGGGCACGCCGACGTCGGAGGCGGAGGCGGCCAGCGTGTTGTTGGGGCCCTTGCGGTGTGTGGTGCCGATGGGGTGGATGGGCGGCAGGTAGACCACGTCGAAGCCCATGGCGGCGACGGCGGGCAGCCGCTCGGCGGCCGTCTTGAACGTGCCCCCCTTCTGCCTGCCCTTCTTGTCGGTACGGGCGCCCTCGGAGCGGGGGAAGAACTCGTACCAGGAGCCGAAGAGCGCGCGCTCGCGCTCCACGAGCAGCGGCAATGGGTCCGAGGACGTGAGGAGTTCACGCAGCGGGTGGCGGGCGAGCGCGGCGTCCGCTTCCGGCTCCAGCGCGGCGGCGAGGCGGCCCGCGGCCGGTTTCTTCGTGTCACGCAGTGCGTCGACGGCGGCCAGGACGGCCTCACGCCCGTCCTTCTTGGGCACGCCGGACGCGGCGCGCTCGTACAGCGCGGCGCCCTCCGCGAGCACCATTTCGATGTCCTGGCCCGCCGGGATCTTGATCCCGGCGTGGTGGCGCCAGGTCGCCACCGGGTCGCTCCAGGCCTCCACGGCGTACGTCCAGCGGCCCTCGGCGACCGGCGTGACGCGGGCGCCCCACCGGTCGGTGCCGGGCGCGAGTTCGTACATCGGCGTCCAGGGGCCCTCGCGGCCCGCCGGATCGCGCAGGACGACGTTGGCGCCGACGGCGTCGTGGCCCTCGCGGAAGACGGTGGCGGTGACCTCGAAAGCCTCACCGGCCGCCGCCTTGGCGGGCCTTCTGCCGCAGTCGACGGCGGGACGTACGTCCAGGACAGGGATGCGACCGATCATTGGCTCACCTGGGGGCTGTGCGGCCGCGGGCGAGCGCGGCGCGCGTTCGGGGGCTTTCTTGGGGTCTGTCCTTTTTAGCTGCTCCGTTGGCGACTGACGGGCTGCGGGCATCACCGCTCCTGTCCACGTTCACTCGGGTGGCGGGTGGGCCGACTTGGGACGTACCGAGGGAGCCTTCCCTCGTATCTCGGGTGCGCAATCCGCAGCTTTGTTAACTACTGCCGCGTAATGAAGCTGCAAAAAGTGCGGGCGGCGGGGGACGGGGCTTCGGCCGGGGGTCCGGGGGTTGCCTCCGGGGTATGCAGCACTACTGCCGCGTAATGAAGCTGCAAAAAGTGCGGGGCGGCGGGGACGGGGGGGCTTCGGCCGCGTGAGGAAGGTGCAAGAGCACGGGGCCGAAAAAGACCGGCCCCGCCGAGGAGGAGGCGGGGCCGGTGTCAATGTGATCCGGGGGTCACGAAGCCGTGGGGACCTCGTCGGACCAGATCTGCCACGGCTGACGCGCCACCCACTCGTCCACGGGGGCCGGCTTCACCCGCAGCGCCTCCGCCGAGGTGCCGTCGTCCTCCGTCATCAGGTCGGGGCCCGCGCCGCTCGCCATGTAGTGGTAGATGCCCGCCACCCCGGCCGCCGCGTCCGGGCCGACGACCTGCGCCAGTCCGTCCTCGAAGACGTGCGGCGGCAGCGCCACGTACTGCACCTCGCTGCCCAGCCCCTTCGCGAAGCTCTCCGCGAGCTCACTGCCGGTCAGACTTTGCGCACCGCCGATGTCGAGCGTGCGGCCCGCGACGCCGTCCACGGTGAGCGCCGCGTACACCGCCTCGGCCAGGTCCCGGTGGGAGATCCACGCCACCCGGGTGTCGGCGGGCAGCGGGTACGCGAGGACGCCCTGCTTCGCCAGGGCCGGGCCGTTCCAGGGACTGAAGAGGTTGTCGAGGTAGACCGGCGGCCGCAGCACGACCAGTTCCACATCGCTCTCCCGAAGGCCCTCGCGGAGCACCGACTCGGCCAGCCGCCGGGTCTCGAACGCCGCCACGTTGGTGGCGGCCTTGGGGATCCGGGTGTTGGCGTTGTAGACGAGCCTGCGCACCCCTGACTCGCGCGCCGCGGCGGCGATGTTCTGCGCGTACGTGCGTACCGTCCCGGCGTCGTACACCAGCGGCATCACCACAGAGGCGTGCGTGGCCTTCTCGAAGAGGTGGCGTACGTCGTCCCGGTTCGCGAGGTCGCCGGAGACGTAGGCGACCCCGGACAGGTCGGGACGCTCGGCCTCCGGCTTGCGGGTCAGCGTGCGGATGCGGTGGTTGCGTTCGGCCAGCAGACGGGCGACGGCGCCGCCCTGAAAGCCGGTCGCCCCCACGACGGCTACGCGCATAGGCATCTGATCGGACATGGGTGTGTAGAGCCCTTCGATAGGGTGAGGCTGTCGCCGTGACCGGCCTTTCCAGGCTGGCGGCGGGGGCTTCGGCCGATCAATTAACAAACCGGGGTGAGGGTTGAGGGATCGTCCAATGGACGGCATGGAACGAGACGGCGAGCGAGGCGCGGAGAGCAACGGCTGGCGAGGCGGCGAGCGCGATGGCGACGACCTGCTCAGCGAACTGCTCAAGCCTCTGCGGCTGACGGGCGTCTTCGACAGCCGCTGGCACGTGAGCGCCCCGTGGGCCATCGAGGGCGACGCCGAGCAGAGTTGCGCCGTACTCCACTACATCGTCGAGGGCGGCTGCTGGATCAGCGGCGAGGACCAGACGCCCCTCGAACTCCACGCGGGCGACCTCGCCGTCTTCCCGACCGGTATCGCGCACCGCCTCTCCGACAGGCCGGGGCGTCAGGGCGTACCGCTGCGGGCGGTGCTGCCCGAGCGGCAGCCCGGCACGTCCGGGGAGATCAGGATCGAAGGGGGCGGGCCGGAGAGCCGGCTGCTGTGCGCGGGACTGCACTACGACGCCAGCGCCGCGACCGGCCTCTACAAGGCCCTGCCCTGGGCCCTGGTCCTCGACGGGTCGCAGGTCGCCGCCGAGCCGCTGCTGCGCGACACGCTGCGGCTGCTCGCCGCCCCGGACCGGCCCGTCGGGCCCGGCGACCGGCTGATCACCCTGCGTGCCTTCGAGATGGCGCTGGTCCTCGCGCTGCGGCCGCTGCTGCGCGAACTGACCGACAACCCGGCCGCGCTGCCGGTCCTGCGCCACTCCGGGATCAGCCGGGCCATGGTGATCATCGCGACCCGGTTCGCGGAGCCGTGGACCATCGAGTCGCTCGCCCGCGAGGTCGGAATGTCCCGGTCCGCTTTCACCGCCGCGTTCCGCCAGCTCGTCGGGGACGCTCCGGCCCGGCACCTGACGGGGCGGCGCATGCAGGAGGCGGCGCGGCTGCTCGGCGAGACGACGGTGGCTCAGTCGGCGGTGCCGCAGCGGGTCGGCTACCAGAGCTCGGTCGGCTTCCACCTGGCGTTCCGCAAGTGGTTCGGCACGACACCGGGCGAATACCGCAATGCGGCGGGCCCGGCCTGAGGCGGGTCCTGCGGCGTGTCCTGCGCCGATTGAGGAGCGGGGACCGGGGCGAAGCGCCGGTGGCCAGGGGGTATGGCCGGTTGATAAGGACCGCTGGACGGGTGTTCATTGCAGCCGGCCCTATGGGCGGACAGGCTCGGCAGCGGCATTGCCGTTCCGCATGAGGAGAAGGTGTGACGAGGTCCGGTCAGGATTATCTGGAATCGCTGCGAGACGGCCGAGAGGTGTGGCTCGACGGCGAGCGGGTCAAGGATGTCAGCCGGCACCCGGCGTTCCGCAACACCGCCGGGTCCATCGCCCACCTCTTCGACCTCGCGCACAACTCCGAGCACACCCCCGTGCTCACCTCCGCCGGCGTCCACCGGGCCTACGCGATCCCGCGTTCGTACGACGACCTGGTCGCCCGGCGCAAGGCGTACAAGGTGTGGGCGGAGGCCAGCTTCGGCTTCCTCGGACGTACGCCCGACTACATGGCCGGCGGCGCCGCCGGGTTCGCCGCCCGGCCGCAGATCTTCACCACCGACTCCTTCGACGGAGCACCGAACGCCCTCGCCTACCACCGGCGCCTCGCCGACGGCGACCTCTACCCGACGTTCACCATCACCAACCCGCAGATAGACCGAACCAAGTCCGCGTCCGAGCAGGAGGAGGACGACCTGGTGGTGCGGGTCGTCGCCGAGCGCGACGGCGGGATCGTCGTGCGCGGCGCCAAGATGATCGGCACCGGCGCGGTCTTCGGCAACGAGGTCATCGTCGGCACCATCGAACCCCTCGCCCCGCAGGACATCGAGCACGCCGTCTGCTTCTCCGTCCCCATCGACACCCCGGGACTGAAGTTCCTCTCCCGCACCTCGTACGAGGCCCAGGCGCGCAGCGTCTTCGACAACCCGCTGTCCTCCCGCTTCGACGAGAACGACGCCCTGCTGGTCTGCGAGGACGTCTTCGTGCCGTGGGAGAACGTCCTCGCGTACCGCAACGTCGACGCGAGCTTCCAGATGTGGTGGCAGACCCCGGCGTACGTGAACTTCGTGCACCAGGCCGCGACCCGCTTCTGGACGAAGCTGGAATTCCTCACCGGCCTCGCGATCCTCATCACCAAGGCCAACAACACCTACACGCTGCCGCCCGTGACCCAGGCGATCGGCCGACTCATGGGCAAGGTCGCCCAGGCCAAGGCATTCGTGCTGGCCGCGGAGGCGTCGTACGAGAGCGTCGAGGGCGGGGAGGGCGTCAAGCCCGGCAAGGAGATCTCCTTCGCCCAGCGCATCATGGCCGGCGAGCTCTACCCGCAGGCCGTGCAGGAGATCAAGATGCTCGCGGGCGGCGGCGTCATCCAGCTGCCCGCCTCCGCCGACGACCTGCTGCACCCGGAGCTCGGGCCGCTGGTGAGGAAGTACATCCGCTCGCCCGGTCACCCCGCCGAGGACCGCATCAAGCTGCTGAAGCTGGCCTGGGACGCGCTCGGTTCGGAGTTCGCGGGCCGCCACGAGCAGTACGAGCGCTTCTACCACGGCGCCCCGCACATCTACCTGATGCAGCAGGCCTGGGAGGGCGACACCGGCGCCTGCGAGTCGCTGGCCCGGGCCTGCCTGGACGGCTACACGCTGGGCTCGGGCGGCGCGCAGCGGTGAAACGTTCCCTCAAGCGTTCCGCCGAGCGTTCCCCCAAGGCCGCGCTCGCGCTGCTCGCCTCCACCCAGCTGCTGCTCATCATGGACACCGCGATCATCAACGTCGCGCTGCCTTCGATCGGTGACGACCTCGGCTCCGGCTCGGCGGGACTGTCCTGGGTGGCCAACGCGTACCTGATCACCTTCGGCGGGCTGCTGCTGCTCGGCGGCCGCACCGCCGACCTCATCGGCCACCGGCGGCTGTTCACCGCCGGTCTCGCCCTGCTCGCGGCCGCCTCCGCCGTCGGCGGGATCGCGCAGAGCGCCGGCGCGCTGATCGCCGCCCGCGCCGTCCAGGGCGTCGGCGCGGCGCTCGCCGCCGCGGCCGCGTTCGCTCTGCTGCTGATCCTCTTCCCGGACGGGCCGGGGCGGCACAAGGCGCTCGGCGCGTTCGCCGCGATGGGCGGACTCGGGGGCGTACTCGGAACCGTGCTCGGCGGGGTCCTCACCGACCTGCTGGGCTGGCGCTCCACGTTCTGGCTGAACGTGCTCGTCGCCCTGCTGCTCGGCGTCCTCGCCCTGCGCCTGCTCGACGGCGGTACGCGCGCCGGCGAGCCCGGCTTCGACCTCGGCGGCGCGCTCACCGCCACCGGCGAGCCCGGCTTCGACCTCGGCGGCGCGCTCACCGCCACCGGCGGGCTCGGCCTGATCGCGTACGCCCTCGTCGGCGCCGGCGAGGCGGGCTGGACCAGCGCCCGCACGCTCGTCGCGGGCGGCGCCGGACTGCTGCTGCTCGCCGCCTTCGCCGTACTCGAAGGCAGGATCGCCCGCCCGCTGGTGCCGCCCGCCGTACTGCGCAGACCCGCACTGCGGCTCGCCAACGTGCTCAGCGCGCTCGCCCAGATGGCGCTCTTTCCGATGTTCTTCCTGGTCAGCCTCTATCTCCAGAGCGTCATCGGCCACGGCCCGCTGGTCGGCGGGCTCGGCTTGCTGCCCCTGTCGCTGGCCGTCGTCGCCACCGCGCCGCAGAGCGGGCGCATCATCGCCCGCCTCGGCCTGCGCGCCACGACGACGCTCGGCTTCGGGCTGCTGTTCGCCGGTACGGCCTGGCTCGCCCTCGCGCTCCGGGCCGACGGCACCTTCTTCACCACCGTCCTCGCCCCCAGCCTGGTGCTCGGCGTCGCCCTGCCGCTGGTCATGGTCACCACCAACGTCGCCGCGACGGCCGACGCGGCGCCCGAGGAGACCGGGCTCGCCTCCGGGCTCATCAACACCAGCCAGCAGTTCGGCTCGGTCCTCGGCCTCGCCGTCCTGGTCGCCGTCGCCACCACCGTCACGGACGCCTCCCAAAGCTCCGCCGCCACGGCCGAGACCGCCGGGTTCCGGGCGGCGCTGCTCGTCGGCGCCGCCTTCGCCGGCCTCGCCGCGCTGCTGTCGACCCGGCTGCGCCTGCCGGCCTCGCCGGTGGGGTCCGCGAGCCAGGAGCGGGTGACCGGCGCCGTGACCTGAGGTCCGGGCGGGCGGCGCACAGGGGGCGCCGCCCGCCCGGCACCGCAGGGCGGCCGTCAAAGAACCGCCCGCCGCGATCGATCCGGGGCCGCCACCACGGACCGCACCACCGCACCGCGCACGCCTCCGCGACGGACCCTCACCGCCGCGGAACCACGCCGTCGGCCGCACCGCATGGCATCCACCGCATCAACTGCCCGAGGGGGGCACTCCCATGACGCTGTACGACCTTGTCGCGCCCGGACTCGACCCGCGCTACGAGCCGCGCTACCGGATATCCGAGATACGCGCCGCCGACCCGCTCGCCGCCGATCCGCTGCTCGTCGCCCTGCCCGCGATGAACCGCGACGCCGACGTGCCCGCCCTCACCGTCGCTTTGCGCGCCCTGCTGCCCGACTCCGCCAGGGTCGCCGACTGGAACGTCGTCGAAGCGCTCGCCGCGATGCGCGACCTCGGCATGATCCTCGGCTCGCTCAAGCGCCACGGCACCGAACCGCTGTCCGTCGTCCCCGAGGCGCTGCCCGTACTGGAAGCTCTGGGCCAGCGCACCGACATGGTGCCGCGCGACACCGTGCACCACTACACGACGTGGAACCCGCTGGGCGTACGCCAGCGCATGTACACCGGCGAGGAGATGGAGGGCAACCTCCAGGACGCCGTCCGTATGGTCTTCCCCAGCCTCGCCGCCTCCCTCGACACCTGCGGCGCACTGGCCCGGCTCGAACCGCACGATCCCGGTTTCGCCGTCGCCCTCGACCGTACGGCCCAGCATGTTCAGTCGATGGTCGACTCCATCGACTTCACCGTCGCCAACGTCTCGCCGGTCTTCTTCGCGCAGACCCTGCGCCCCTACTTCGAGGAGGTCGACGTGGCGGGCCGCAACTACCTCGGCCCGGCCGCTGCCCAGGTGCCGCTGTGGCTCGTCGACCTGGTGCTGTGGCAGAGCGACCACAGCAGCCCGCAGTACGACGAGTTCCTCGCCGACGCGGTGCAGTACGGCCTGCCGGGCTGGCGCGACTTCTACGCACGCCACCGCACCGGCATCTCGGCCGTCACCAAGCTGCGCGCCGCCGTCGCCTGGGAGATCACCGACCGGCTGCCCGCCGAAGTCAAGGCCTCCGCCGTCTCGCTGGCCCGCGTACTGCGCATCCTCAAGACGTTCCGGGCGCGCCACCTCGGCATCGCGCGCAAGGCGTACAGCGAAGAGGTGCGGCTTTACGACGTGGGCTCCGGCGGCGCCCCGATCGAGCTGCTGCGCTCCGTCCTCGACCTGACGCGCGACAACGAGACCCTGGTGCGCGGGGCCACCGCCCGGCCGCGCACCCCTGTCGCCTGAGCGGTGTCCAGTCCAGTCCAGCCCGGTCCAGCCCAGTCCGGCCCGGTCCGGTCCACCCGTACGTCCGAAGGGGCTCCCCGCATGACCCACATCCTCATCGCCGGCGGCGGCATAGCCGGGCTCACCGCCGCCCTGAGCCTGCACGCGGCCGGCTTCGACCGGATCACCGTCGTGGAGGCGGCGCGCGAGATCCAGCCGGTCGGCGCCGGGCTGAACATCATGCCCAACGCGGTACGCGAACTCGACGCGCTCGGTCTCCTCGGCGTGCTCGACCGGCACGCCGTACGCACCCGGGAACTGCGGTACTACCACTACCGCGGCGGCCTGGTCTCCAGCGAGCCCCGCGGCCTCGGCGCGGGCTACCGCTGGCCCCAGCTCTCCATCCACCGCGCCGGCCTGCAACTGGCCCTGGCAGACGCGGTACGGGAACGACTCGGCGCCGGCGCGATCGTCGGCGGGGTACGGGTGGCCGGGCTGACCCCGCTGCCGGACGGCCGGGCGCGCGTGGCCCTGGAGCACCGCGACGGCGGGAGCCGCGCGCGGACCGCCCTGGAGCCCGATGTCGTCATCGGCGCCGACGGCATCCGCTCCACCGTCCGCACCGCGTTGCACCCCGGCGGCGGCGAGCCGCCGTGGAACGGCATGCTGGTGTGGCGCGGCGTCTCCCGGATGCCGGCTGAGCGGGCGGGGACGTTCATGTTCATCGCCGGCTCCGACCGGCAGAAGGCCGTCGTCTACCCGATGACCGAACCCGCCCCGGACACCGGCGAAGTGCTGGTCAACTGGGCGCTCGCGATGCCGGCGGACTCCATCGACGACGCCTCGCGCGGCGACTGGAACCGGTCGGTCCCCCTCGCCAAGTTCGCCCACCACTACGAGGGCTGGGAGTTCGACGGCGTCAGCGTCCCCGAAGTGCTGCGGGCCGCCGACTGCGCGTTCGAGTACCCGATGGTGGACATCGACCCGCTGGAGCGCTGGAGCCGCGGCGCGGCGACGCTCATCGGCGACGCCGCCCACGCGATGTACCCCATCGGCTCCAACGGCGCGACCCAGTCCGTCGTGGACGCCCGCGCCCTCGCCCACGCCATGGCCCTGCACGCCGACCCGGCCGAGGCGCTGGCGGCGTACGAGGCGGAGCGCAGGCCCGCGATGACCGAACTCCAGCGCGCCAACCGGCGGCTCGGGCCCGAGGTCGTCATCAACATGGCGCACGAGCGGGCGCCCGGCGGATTCACCGACATCCGCGACGTGCTCCCGGCGCACGAGCTGGCCGCCGTAGCCGCCGGATACGCGGCGACCGGCGCGTTCGATCCGGCCACCGTCAACCTGGGCTCGCCCTACGACGTACCGGCGCGCGCCGGGCGTCTCTGACCCCCAGGCATCCCCAGCGATCCCCAGCGCCCGCCGTGCGCCGTGGTGGCGAACAGCGGAGCGGCACTACCGTCGGAGGGAAAGGCCGGGCGCACACCGCCGTGCGTCCGCCCCGGTTCGTACGTCCCCTGCGAAGGTGGAACACGTGAAGGCCATTCGTCGATTCACCGTGCGCCCCGTTCTTCCCGAACCCCTACGACCCCTCAGCGACCTCGCCCGCAACCTGCGCTGGTCCTGGCATACCGACACCCGCGACCTCTTCGAGGCCGTGGACCCCGAAGGCTGGGCGGCCTGCGGGGGTGATCCCGTACGGCTGCTCGGGACCGTGCCTGCCGGCAGGCTGGCCGGCCTGGCCCAGGACCGGCGGTTCCTGGACAGGCTGACCGCCGCCGCCGACGACCTGGACGACTACCTGCGCGGCCGGCGCTGGTACCAGTCCCAGTCGCCCACTCCCGAACTGCCCGCAGCCGTCGCCTACTTCTCGCCCGAATTCGGAGTCACGGCCGCCCTCCCGCAGTACTCCGGCGGCCTCGGCATCCTCGCCGGGGACCACCTGAAGGCCGCCAGCGACCTGGGCGTGCCCCTCATCGGTGTCGGGCTTCTCTACCGGCACGGGTACTTCCGCCAGAGTCTGTCCAGGGAAGGCTGGCAGCAGGAGCACTATCCCGTACTCGATCCCAACGAACTGCCCGTCTCCCTGCTGCGGGAGGCCGACGGCACCCCCAGCCAGGTCGCCCTCGCCCTGCCCGGCGGCCGGGCGCTGCGCGCCCACATCTGGCAGGCCCAGGTCGGGCGCGTACCGCTGCTGATGCTCGACTCCGACGTCGAGGACAACGCGCCGGGGGAGCGCGACGTCACCGACCGGCTCTACGGCGGCGGCAGCGAACACCGTCTGCTCCAGGAGATGCTGCTCGGCATCGGCGGGGTGCGGGCCGTGCGCGCGTACTGCCGGCTGACCGGGCACCCCGACCCGGAGGTCTTCCACACCAACGAGGGCCACGCCGGCTTCCTCGGCCTCGAACGGATCCGGGAGCTGGCCCGCGACGGGGTCGACTTCGACCCGGCGCTGGAGACGGTGCGGGCCGGCACCGTCTTCACCACGCACACCCCCGTTCCGGCGGGTATCGACCGCTTCGACCGCGAACTGGTCGCGCACCACTTCGGGGAGTCCGGCGAGCTGCCGGGCGTCGACGTGGGCCGCATCCTCCAGCTCGGCATGGAGACCTACCCGGGCGGCGAGCCGAATCTCTTCAACATGGCCGTCATGGGCCTGCGCCTCGCCCAGCGTGCCAACGGAGTCTCCACCCTGCACGGCGCGGTCAGCCGCGAGATGTTCTCCGGGCTCTGGCCGGGATTCGATCCCCTGGAGGTGCCGATCACCTCCGTCACCAACGGAGTGCACGCCCCGACCTGGGTCGCCCCCGAGGTGGCCCGCGTCGCGGACGTCGACCACGCCCCCGACGCGGAGCTGTGGGACCTGCGGCGGACCCTGCGCGAGCAGCTCGTCGGGGAGGTGCGGTCGCGCCTGCGCGCGTCCTGGCGCCAGCGCGGCGCCGCCGACGCCGAACTCGGCTGGATCTCCGACGTCATGGACCCGGACGTCCTGACCATCGGATTCGCCCGCCGCGTCCCGTCGTACAAGCGGCTCACGCTGATGCTGCGCGACCGCGACCGGCTGATGGAGCTGCTGCTGCACCCGAGCCGGCCGATCCAGATCGTGGTGGCGGGCAAGGCTCATCCGGCGGACGACGGCGGAAAGCGTCTCGTCCAGGAACTGGTGCGGTTCGCGGACGACCCGCGGGTGCGCCACCGGATCGTCTTCCTCCCCGACTACGGCATGGGTATGGCGCAGAAGCTCTACCCGGGCTGCGACGTGTGGCTCAACAACCCGCTGCGCCCGCTGGAGGCGTGCGGCACCAGCGGGATGAAGGCGGCGCTCAACGGCTGCCTCAACCTGTCGGTGCTGGACGGCTGGTGGGACGAGTGGTTCGAGCCGGACTTCGGCTGGGCCATCCCGACCGCCGACGGCATCGCCACCGACGAGGACCGGCGCGACGACCTGGAGGCGAACGCGCTGTACGAGCTGATCGAGCAGCGCGTCGCACCACGGTTCTACGAGCGCGGCCCGGGCGGACTGCCCGACCGCTGGATCGACATGGTGCGGCGTACCCTCACCACGCTCGGACCCAAGGTGCTGGCGGGGCGCATGGTGCGGGAGTACGTCGAGCGGCTGTACGCCCCGGCCGCCGAGGCGCACCGCGCGCTGGTCCCTGGGACGGCCCGCGAACTCGCCGGGTGGAAGGCCCGGGTGCGGGCCGCCTGGCCGCAGATCGCCGTCGACCACGTCGAGGCGGTGGCGGCGACCGCCGTGGGCGGCACGGCGGAACTCGGCTCGACGCTCACCCTGCGGGTGCGCGTGGCCCTCGGGCAGTTGCGGCCGGACGACGTGGAGGTGCAGGCCGTCGCGGGCCGGGTCGACTCGGACGACGCGATCGGCGAGGCGCAGCACTTCCCGCTGAAGCCGGCGGGCGGCCCGGACCTGGAGGGCCGTTGGATGTACGAGGGCCCACTCGCCCTCGACCGGACCGGGCCCTTCGGCTACACGGTCCGGATACTGCCGGCCCACCGCCTGCTGCCGCACAACGCCGACCTGGGTCTGGTGGCGCTGCCGACGGAGGCGACGGGGGAAGGCGCGGGCGTACTGATGCGCTGAACGCGCTGCGCGACTGAACGCTGAGTGCCCCGGGGGATCTCCCCCGGGGCACTCAGCGTTCAGCGCGTGCGTGGAGCCTTACGGGAAGGTCAGCTTGAAGCTGTTGATGTAGCCGGTGTCCTGCGCGGCCACGTCCTGGACCTTGAGCTTCCAGACGCCGTTCGCCGTCTCGGAGGACGCGTCGACGGTGTAGGTCGCCTTGACGTTGTCCGCCGAGTCCGAGGAGCTGGAGCCCTTCAGCCGGTACGCGGTCCCGTCCGGGGCGAGCAGGTCCACGACCAGGTCACCGCGCCAGGTGTGCACGATGTCCACATCGACCTTGAGGGCGCTGGGTGCCGCGCCGTCTTGGTGGAGGTGACCGACGAGGTCACCGCGGCGCCGTTGTCCGGAATGGCCACGTCGGTGGTGTTCTCGAACGACGTACCGCCACCGCCGCCGCCCGGACGGGAGCCGACGTTGATGCCGGCCCAGGCGTTCTCGACGGCCTTGACCTCGGCGCTGCCTGCCCCGTACAGCTCGGTAGCGACGGCGACGGTGCCGGTGCGGGCCCCCGCGTAGTCGGTGCGCGAGTTGAACTTGGTGGTGAGCGCCTTGAACCAGATCTGCGCCGCCTTGTCGCGGCCGATGCCGGTCACCGGCAGGCCGTCGGAGGTCGGCGAGTCGTAGCTGACGCCGTTGATGGTCTTGGCGCCGCTGCCCTCGGAGAGCATGTAGAACCAGTGGTTGGCCGGGCCCGAGGAGTAGTGGACGTCGATGCTGCCGATGCCCGAGTACCAGGCGTCCTTGGACGAGCCGTCCCTGCTCGGCTTGTCCATGTAGCGCAGCGGAGTGCCGTTGCCCCGGATGTCGATCTTCTCGCCGACCAGGTAGTCGCCCTTGTCGGTGGCGTTGTTGGCGTTGAACTCGACGGCTGCGGCGAAGATGTCGGAGGTCGCCTCGTTGAGGCCGCCCGACTCGCCGCTGTAGACGAGGCCGGCGGTGTTGGAGGTGATGCCGTGCGTCATCTCGTGCGCGGCGACATCGATCGACGTGAGTGGCTTGGTGTTGCCGGCCCCGTCGCCGTACGTCATGCAGAAGCAGGAGTCCTGCCAGAAGGCGTTGACGTACGCGTTGCCGTAGTGGACGCGGGAGTACGCGCCGACGCCGTCACCGCGGATGCCGGAGCGCCCGTGCACCGTCTTGAAGTAGTCCCAGGTCAGACCCGCGCCGTACGCGGCGTCCGCGCCGGCGGTCTCGGCGTTCTGCGGGGTGCCGTCGCCCCAGACGTCGTCGGGACCCGAGAAGAGGGTGCCGGTGCCGGACGTGCCGCGGTTGAGGTTGTACGTCTTGTGGTTGCCGCGCCCGGTGTCGGTCAGGGTGTACGAGGGGGCGGAGCCCACCGTCACCTGGCCGCTGTACTGGGTGTTGCCGGTGCCGTTGTGGACGGCCTGCCACTCGAAGAGCTTCTTGCCGGTGGCGGCGTCGGTGACGACGTGCAGCTCGTTCGGCGTCCCGTCGTGCTGGAGCCCGCCGACCACGGTCTCGTACGCCAGGGTGGGCGTGCCCTGCCCCATCCACACCACCTTGCGGGGGGCGCGCTCGGCCTCGGTCTTCTTCGAGCCCTCGGCCCTGGCCGCGCCGAGCGCCTGCTTCTCGGCGGTGGCGGCCGTGATGTCCGCGCTCGTGTCGATGGACTTCAGCGCCTTCGTGGACGCCTTGGTCACGCCCTCGGTCCTGCCCGCCTTCGTCTGCGCGACGATCAGGTCGCCGCCGAGGACGGGGAGGCCGGCGTACGTACGCTCGTACCGCGTGTGGGTGGTCCCGTCGCGGTCCTGGACGACATCGCGTACGGCGAGCTTCTCCTTGGCGCCGAGCCCGAGCTCCTTGGCGGTGGCCGCCTTGGTGGCGTTGGCCTCGCGTATCAACTCCGCGCGCTGGGCGGGGGAGAGCTTGGCGGGCAGCGCGCCGGGATCGGGCTTGGCCGCCGCGGCGGCGGGTGCGGCGGTCCTGGCGTCGTCGGCCGATGCGATGCCGGTCTGTACACCGACGGTCAGCAGGGCTGCGGCGGTGAGCAGCGCGCCGGTCGTGGTGGCACGTCGTCTGGGCGTGGATCTCACGCGAACTCCTTCTGCAAGGGGGGGTGTCGGGCCGCTGGGTCGGCGGCCCGGGCAGAGCTGCGGAGCAAGGTGGAGCGCGGAACTGGGGAAGACGGGGGAAGAGTGACAGGAGACCGGGTGCTCTGTCAGGACCGCGTCAACAAGTTGGCCGGAAATCGTCCGTTGCTCGAAAGGTCATGTTCGGTAGTCGGACGCTTCACCGGGGCGCCACCTTGATTGCTCCGGGAAGTTCCGACGCTGGTGGGCGCCGAAGCGCGATGATGCTGCGGACCAGCCGGCATCGAGCGCCGGCCGACCGGCGCTCCGGAGGGACCACCACCATGGACGGACCGATTCTCGTTACCGGCGCCACGGGCACCCTGGGACGCCCCCTGGTGGACCGGCTCCTGGCGGACGGCGTGCCCGTACGCGCCATGAGCCGCCGCGCCCGCCGGGCGAGGGACGACCGGCCGTGCACGTGGGCGATCTGCGACCTCGCCTCGGGCAAGGGGCTCGCGGCGGCGGTGCGGGGAGCGTCCGTGATCGTGCACTGCGCCACCAACGTGCGCAACGACACGGCGACGACCGAACGGCTCATCGCCGCCGCGACGAGCGCGACCGGCACCACCGGGAGCCCGCCGCACCTTGTCTACATCTCGATTGTCGGCGTCGACCGGGTGCCGCTCTTCTACTACAGGTCCAAACTCCGGGCGGAGCGCCTTCTGGAAGCCTCCGGCCTGCCGTGGACGATCCTGCGCGCCACCCAGTTCCACGACCTGGTGGCATCGATGACACTGGCCCAACGCCGACTGCCGGTCACCTTCGTACCGGCCGGTCTGCGGGTTCAGCCCGTCGAGGTGACAGAGGTCGCCGGCCGGCTCGCCGAACTCGCCCAGGGCGCCCCGGCAGGCCGCGCACCGGACATGGGCGGCCCCGAGGTACGCGACGCCCGCGACCTCACCGAAGCGACCCTGCGCGCGGCGGGCCGCCACCGCCGCATCGCGGCGCTGCGCCTGCCCGGCAAGACGATGCGGGCGTTCCAGCAGGGCGGAAACCTGGCTCCCGGCCACGCCGTCGGCACGGTGACCTTCGAGCAGTACCTGGCGAGGCGCGCCGACGCGGGTCTGCTGTAGGCCGCGACGGTTTCGGTGCAGCCGATGGTACGACCACGTGCGACCACGTGCCCTGTCCTCGCGCTCACACCAGGCTCTCGCGCCACGCCCGGTGCAGGTCCGCGAAGCGGCCCGTGCCGGCGATGAGGTCGGCGGGGGAGCCGTCCTCGACGATGCGGCCGGCTTCCATGACCAGCACCCGGTCGGCGATCTCCACCGTCGACAGCCGGTGCGCGATCACTACCGCCGTACGGCCCCGCAGCACCGTGTCCATCGCGCGCTGCACCGCCCGCTCGCCGGGGATGTCCAGGGACGAGGTCGCCTCGTCGAGGATGAGCACCGCCGGGTCGGCGAGCAGGGCGCGGGCGAAGGCGACCAGCTGGCGCTGGCCGGCCGAGATGCGTCCGCCGCGTTTGCGTACGTCCGTGTCGTAGCCCTCCGGCAGGCCGTTGATGAAGTCGTGCGCGCCGATCGCCTTCGCGGCCCGCTCGATGTCCTCGCGGGAAGCGTCGGGGCGGCCGATGGCGATGTTCTCTGCGACGCTGCCGGAGAACAGGAACGCCTCCTGGGTCACCATCACCACCCCGCGCCGCAGTTCCGGTACGGCGAGGTCGCGCAGATCGGTGCCGTCGAGCAGGACGCGGCCCCCGGTCGGGTCGTAGAAGCGCGCGAGGAGCTTGGCGAGCGTCGACTTGCCCGCGCCCGTCGAGCCCACGACGGCGACGGTGTGGCCCGCCGGGAGGGTCAGGCTGAAGCGGGGCAGGATTTCGCCGCCCGTGCGGTAGCCGAAGCTGACGTCGTCGAAGACGACCTCGCGGCCGGGGCGGCCGCCGTCGGCAGCGGGCAGCTCGCGCGGTTCGGCGGGCTCGGGCACGGCCGGGGTCTGGGCGAGCAGGCCAGCGATCTTCTCCAGGGAAGCGGCCGCCGACTGGTAGTAGTTGAGGAACATCCCGAGCCGGTCGATCGGGTCGTAGAGCCGCCTCAGATAGAGCACGGAGGCGGCCAGGACGCCGAGCGCCAGGCTTGCGTCGGCCACCTGGTAGGCGCCCCACAGCACAATGCCGGCGACCGCGATGTTGGCGACCAGCCGCGAGCCGATGACGTACTGGGCCATCTCCAGGAGGCTGTCGCCGTTGGTCCGCTCGTGGCGGTGGTTGAGCACCCGGAACTGCGCCTCGTTGGCCCGCTCGCGCCGGAACGCCCGCACCGGCCTGATGCCGTTCATCGTTTCGGCGAACTTCACGATGACGGCGGCGATCGCCGTGGAGCGGTCGCCGAAGATGACGGAGACCCGGGCGCGGTAGCGGCGGATCAGCCAGTACAGCGGTGCGAACGACAGCACCGCGAGCCCGCCGAGTCCGGCGTCCAGATACAGCAGCAGCGCGCAGATGAAGACGGACGAGACAACGACCTCGATCAGTTCCTGCAGTCCCTCGCTGAGCAGCTCCCGCAGCGACTCCACGTCCGTCGTCGACCGGGAGATCAGCCGCCCGGAGGTGAACCGCTCGTGGAAGTCGACACTGAGCGCCTGCGCGTGGCGGAAGATCCTGCCGCGCAGGTCGAGCAGCACGTCCTGGTTGACGCGGGCAGAGATCCGGATGAAGGCGTACTGGAGGACACCGGCGCCCACCGAGCACAGGACGTACGCGGCAGCGACGACGGTCAGCGGGCCGAAGTCGTCGCGGCGCAGCGCCGGTACGCCCCGGTCGATCGCGTACGCGACGAGCAGCGGGCCCGCCTGCACCGCGCACTGCTGGAGCAGCAGGACCAGCGCGGCGAACCCCACCCTGGCCCGCCGGGGCCGCAGCAGTGAGCGCAGCAGCGCGGCCGTGGCGCCCCTGGGGGCGGGCAGCGCGTCGCGGTCGAAGGGGTCGCCGCCCCGGTCGCCGGGAGGAGGGGCCGGCTCGAAGTCCGGCTCCGGCTCCGGCCCCCGCTCCGGCGGCGTGCCGGCGGTGGACCTGCCGTCCACGGTGGTTGTCATGCGCCTTGCCCCTCCTGCTCCCTGTCACCGGCTCCTGACATCAGCCAGGCGTACTCGTCGCTGTCCCGCAGCAGTTCGTGGTGGGTGCCGACCGCGGCGATGCGGCCCCCGGAGAGCAGCGCGACCCGGTCGGCCAGCAGCACGGTGGACGGCCGGTGCGCCACGACGAGCGCGGTGGTGTCCTCCAGAACGCGTCGCAGCGCCGCCTCCACCAGCGCCTCCGTGTGCACGTCGAGCGCCGACAGCGGATCGTCGAGCACCAGGAACCGCGGCTTGCCCACCACCGCCCTGGCCAGCGCCAGACGTTGGCGCTGCCCGCCCGACAGGGTGAGCCCCTGCTCGCCGACCTGCGTGGCCGCTCCCTCGGGCAACCGGTGCACGAAGTCGGCCTGCGACGTGTCCAGGGCCTGCCCCAGCTCCCCCTCGCCCGCGCTGGGGCCCGCGCCCATGAGTACGTTCTCGCCGACGCTCGCCGAGAAGAGCGTCGGCTCCTCGAAGGCCACCGACACCAGCTCCCGCAGCCGCTCGCGCTCCATCGCGGTGATGTCCTCGCCGTCCAGTGCGATGCGTCCGGCCGTGACTTCGTGCAGTCGCGGTACGAGAGCGGTCAGCGTGGTCTTGCCGCTGCCGGTGGCCCCGACGAGCGCCAAGGTCTCGCCCGGCCGGATGTGCAGGTCGACGCGGGTGAGGACAGGCGTGGCCCCGTCGGGCGCGTCCGGGTACCGGAACTCGACCCCGTCGAAGACGATTCCGCGCGGGAGGGAGCCGTCCGCGGACTTCGCGGTGTCCGGCCGCCCGCCACTGTCCGCACCCTCCTCGCGCGCGTCCATCACCTCGAAGTACCGGTCGGTCGCCGTCGCCGCGTCCTGGCTCATCGCGAGCAGGAAGCCGATCGACTCCACCGGCCAGCGCAGCGCCAGCGCAATCGAGAGGAACGCCACCAGCGTGCCCGCGGACAGCCCGCCGTCGGCGACCTGGACCGTACCGAGCACCAGCGCCGCGCCGATGGCCAGCTCCGGGAGGGTCGTGATCACCGCCCAGATCCCCGCGAGCAGCCGGGCCTTGGTCAGCTCGGTGCCCCGCAGGGTCAGGGACAGCTCCCGGAAGGCCTCGGCCTGGCTGCGGTGCCGGCCGAAGCCCTTGATGACGCGGATGCCGAGCACGCTCTCCTCGACGACGGTGGTCAGATCACCGACCTGGTCCTGCGAACGCCGTGCCACCCTCGCGTACTTCGCCTCGAAGACCGAGCACAGCGCGACCAGCGGAATCACCGGCGCCAGCAGCACCAGCCCCAGCGTCCACCGCTGTTGCAGCAGGATGACCATCCCCACCAGGATCGTCACCGCGTTGACCAGCAGGAACGTCAGCGGGAACGCAAGGAACATCCGCAGCATCATCAGGTCGGTGGTCGCCCGTGACAGCAACTGCCCCGAGGGCCAACGGTCATGGAAGGCCACCGGCAGCCGCTGGAGGTGCCGGTACAGATCGGCCCGCATCGTCGCCTCGACTCCGGCCAGCGGCCGCGCCACCAGCCACCGCCGGAACCCGAAGAGCACCGCCTCGGTGATGCCGAGCAGCAGCAGATACAGCGCGCCGAGCCATACTCCGCCGGGGTCGCCGTCCGCCACCGGTCCGTCCACGATCCACTTCAGGACGAACGGGATGACCAGGCTCAGGCAGGAGGCCAGCACGGCCACAACGGCCGCGCTGAACCAACGCGTTCGCACCGGGCGTACGTACGGCCACAGGCGCAGCAGCGAACGTACGGCCGATCGGTCCTTGGTGGGTGCATGTGTTCCGGTCATCAGGAACGAGCGTACGGTTCACCACTGACAGCGCTCACTGATTTTCCGGCCTTGTCACACAGTCGGACCGCACAGTGCGACCGCACAGCCTTCCCGCCCACCCGGGCCGCCCGGTCAGACCGCCCTCAGCAGCAGCACCGACCTCGCCGGCACCGCGATGGCCGCCCCACCGCGGTGCGAAGTGCCCGGCGGAGCCCCCTGGCTCTCCCGCGAGGTGTCGACGACCAGTTCGTACCGCCCCGCCCACGGCGGCCCCGGCAGCAGGAAACTCGCCGGGCGGTCCCCGGCGTGCAGGACGGCCAGGAAACTGTCGTCCGTGATCTTCTCCCCCCGCGCGTCGCGCCCCGGAATGTCGCGCCCCGACAGATAGAGCCCCAGCGTGGGGGCCGGCGCGTACCAGTCCTGCGGCGTCATCTCCTCGCCGCGCGGCGTGAACCACGCCAGGTCGCGCAGCCCGTCCGCCGCCTGCGCCCGCCCGGAGAAGAACGCCCGGCGTCGCAGCACCGGATGGGCGTGCCGCAGAGCCAGCAGCCGCGACGTCAGGGTTGCCAGTTCCCGCCAGCCGGGGTCCTCAAGGAGCGACCAGTCCACCCAGCTGATCTCGTTGTCCTGGCAGTACGCGTTGTTGTTGCCGCCCTGGGTGCGTCCCATCTCGTCGCCCGCGACCAGCATCGGCACCCCCGTCGACAGCAGCAGCGTCGTCAGAAGGTTCCGCAGCTGCTGTCTGCGCAGCGCGTTCACCGCCGGGTCGTCACTCTCGCCCTCGGCGCCGCAGTTCCATGCCCGGTTGTCGTTCGTCCCGTCCCGGTTGCTCTCGCCGTTCGCCGCGTTGTGCTTCTGCTCGTACGACACGAGGTCGCGCAGCGTGAAGCCGTCGTGCGCGGTGATGAAGTTGACGGAGGCCTGCGGGCGCCTGCCGCCCCACGCGTAGAGGTCGCTGGACCCCGAAAGCCGGTACCCCAGGTCCCGTACGTCGGGCAGGGCGCCCCGCCAGAAGTCCCGCACGGCGTCCCGGTAGCGGTCGTTCCACTCCGTCCACAGCGGCGGGAAGGCGCCGACCTGGTAGCCGCCGTTGCCCACGTCCCACGGTTCCGCGATCAGCTTGACGCGCCGCAGCACCGGGTCCTGTGCGATCACGGCGAGGAACGGCGACAGCATGTCGACGTCGTGCATCGAGCGGGCCAGCGCCGCCGCCAGGTCGAACCGGAAGCCGTCCACGCCCATCTCGGTCACCCAGTACCGGAGCGAGTCCGTGATGAGCCGCAGCACGTGCGGCTGCACGACGTGCAGCGTGTTGCCGCAGCCCGTGTAGTCCGCATATCGCCGTGCGTCGCCCTGGAGCCGGTAGTAGCCGCGGTTGTCGATGCCGCGCAGCGACAGCATCGGGCCGAGTTCGCTCGCCTCCGCCGTGTGGTTGTAGACCACGTCGAGGATCACCTCGATGCCGGCCGCGTGCAGCGCCCGCACCATGAGCTTGAACTCCTCGACCTGCTGGCCCGCCGTACCGGACGCGGCGTAGGCGGCGTGCGGGGCGAAGTAGCCGATGGAGTTGTAGCCCCAGTAGTTGCGCAGGCCGCGCCGCAGCAGGTGGTCCTCGTGGGCGAACTGATGCACCGGCAGCAGCTCGACCGCCGTCACCCCCAGCCGCTGGAGGTGCTCGACGGCCGCGGGGTGCGCGAGCCCCGCATAGGTGCCGCGCAGCTCCTCGGGGATGCCCGGGTGCAGTTTGGTGAAGCCGCGCACGTGCAGCTCGTAGACGACCGAGTCGGCCCACGGCGTCTTGGGCCGCCGGTCGTCCACCCAGTCGTCGTCGGGCGCGTCGTCGTGGACGACCACCCCCTTGGGGACGTACGGCGCCGAGTCGCGGTCGTCGCGCACCGTGTCGGCGATCTGCTGCTGCGGCCAGTCCCTGACGTGCCCGTACACCTCGGCGGGCAGCGTGCTGTAGTCGTTCCCGGGGGCGCCGTCGACGGCCCGTGCGTACGGGTCGAGGAGCAGCTTCGCGTGGTTCCACCGGGCCCCCGTCCAGGGGTCCCAGCGGCCGTGCACGCGGAAGCCGTAGCGTTGTCCGGCCCGCACACCCGGTACGAAGCCGTGCCAGATCTCGTGCGTCAGCTCGGTCAGCGGGCAGCGCGTCTCGGTGCCGTCCTCGTCGAAGAGGCACAGCTCGACGGCCTCCGCCCCGCCCGCCCACAGCGCGAAGTTGGTGCCCGCCACACCGTCGGGCCCGACGCGGAACCGCGCCCCCAGCGGGGTCGGCGCCCCGGGCCACACGGGCGGCCTGTCCGCCTCGCTGCCCGGGCGGTGGCCGTTGGCCGCGCCCGGTGCGTGGGCGGGTGCGTGGAGTGGCGCCGCGGCCGGTGCGGGTGAGGGGGCGGGCGGGCCGTCGCTCACGGCCTCCCGCGCCACTTCCCGCACCACGTCCTGTTCCTGTACTGCCTCCTGCTCGGGTGCGCTGGACACCTGAAAGCCTCCCGGCGGCTCGGTGGGACCGGCGGATCCTTGAGGCCGTACGGCGTCCCGGCCGTGGCGTCCCTCGCTGGCTCCTCCCCCTGTTCTGCCCGCAACGGAGGTCGTACTCACGTTTCCCCCACTCGGGGGTGCTGGGATGGCGGTGGGATCAGGGCCTTCCCGGTAACCGTCGCTGACCAGCAAGGCCCGTGCGCCGCCCGTGCGCCGCCGCCCGGGCGCACGCGTGCCACTTGGGACCGAACGGTGACAAACGCGCCGAGGCGTGCGGCACGCCCGGTGTGATTACCTTTTCTCAGCGCACGCGGGAGCGCGCGCAGGGGTGCGGGCCATGGCCGGGGGCCAGGCCGTGCGAGGGGAGAAGACAAAGTGAATAAGCAGCTGATACCGGGCACATGGGCCGGAGTACGCCGGGGGAGCGGACCGGGGCGCGGCAGCCGTCGCGCAAGCCGTCGCGCGGGCCGCGAACTGCTCGCGCCGCTGCTGGGGGTGACGCTGCTGCTGGTGACGGCCTGCGGCGGAAGCGGGGACGCCGGCGGCGACGGCAAGGGCGGGGAGCAGCCGGGGACGCGGGCCGACGGCAAGGCGTCGCAGGCGGTGGTGACGATAGCGCCGAAACACGAGGCGAAGAACGTCGCCACCAGCGGGGCGCTGAAGATCAGCGCGGACCACGGCAGGCTGACGTCGGTCGAGGTCGAGGACACCAAGGGCAACGAGGTGGCGGGGAAGATCACCGCGGACGGAGCCGGCTGGGAGCCGCGGCAGCACCTGGGCGCCGCGACGAAGTACCGGGTCCACGCGGTCGCGAAGGACTCCGAGGGCCGTGAGTCGGCGAAGGACACCACGTTCACCACCCTCGTGCCGAAGAACACCTTCGTCAGTTACTTCACGCCCGAGGACGGTTCGACCGTCGGTGTCGGCATGCCGGTCTCGCTCCGCTTCAGCCGCGGCATCACCGAACCCGGCGCCGTCGAGCGGGCCGTCCGGGTGACGGCCGAGCCGTCGGTGCCGGTCGAGGGGCACTGGTTCGGCAACGACCGCCTCGACTTCCGGCCCGAGAAATACTGGGCGGCGGGCACCAAGGTGACCCTGAAGCTCGACCTGGACGGCGTCGAGGGCCGCCCCGGTGTGTACGGCAAGCAGAGCAGGACCGTGCGGTTCACCGTCGGCCGCAGCCAGGTCAGTGTCGTGGACGCCAAGACCAGGACCATGACGGTCAAGCGCGACGGCAAGGTCCTCAAGACCGTCCCGATCACCGCGGGCGCCCCGGCGACGACGACGTACAACGGGCAGATGGTGATCAGCGAGAAGCACAAGGTGACGCGCATGAACGGCGCCACCGTGGGCTTCGGCGGCGAGTACGACATCAAGGACGTGCCGCACGCCATGCGGCTGTCCAACTCCGGCACCTTCATCCACGGCAACTACTGGGCCGGCGCCGGCACGTTCGGATCGGCGAACGTCAGCCACGGGTGCGTGGGCCTGCGGGACGTGCGGGGCGGGTACGACAAGAAGCTCCCGGCGGCCTGGTTCTACAACAGCTCGATGATCGGTGATGTCGTCGTAGTGAAGAACTCCGACGACAAGCAGATCCAGCCGGACAACGGTCTCAACGGCTGGAACATGTCCTGGTCGCAGTGGAAGAAGTGACACTCCCCTTGCGGGTTAACGAGGGCTAACCTCGCACGTATGACTGTGAATCTCGAAGTCTCTGAGGGCGTCGGCACCATCCGCCTCGCCCGCCCCCCGATGAACGCCCTGGATGTCGCCACCCAGGACCGTCTGCGCGAACTGGCCGAAGAGGCGACCCGGCGCGAAGACGTGCGCGCCGTGGTCGTCTACGGCGGCGAGAAGGTGTTCGCGGCCGGCGCGGACATCAAGGAGATGCAGGCGATGGACCACGCGGCGATGGTCGTACGGTCCCGGGGCCTGCAGGACGCGTTCACCGCCGTGGCGCGCATCCCCAAGCCCGTGGTCGCCGCCGTGACCGGCTACGCCCTGGGCGGCGGCTGCGAGCTGGCCCTGTGCGCCGACTTCCGCATCGCCGCGGACAACGCCAAGCTCGGCCAGCCCGAGATCCTGCTCGGCCTGATCCCCGGCGCCGGCGGCACCCAGCGGCTCGCCCGGCTGGTCGGCCCTTCCAAGGCGAAGGACCTGATTTTCACCGGACGGATGGTGAAGGCCGACGAGGCGCTGACGATCGGTCTCGTCGACCGGGTCGTCCCGGCGGCCGAGGTGTACGAGCAGGCGCACGCATGGGCGGCGAAGCTGGCCCAGGGGCCCGCGCTGGCGCTGCGCGCGGCGAAGGAGTGCGTCGACGCGGGCCTGGAGACGGACCTGGACACGGGTCTCACCGTCGAACGCAACTGGTTCGCCGGGCTCTTCGCGACCGAGGACCGCGAGCGCGGCATGCGCAGCTTCGTGGACGAGGGACCTGGCAAGGCCAAGTTCCTCTGACGAGTGGAGTGTTGCGGCTCAAGAGAGCCTTAAGGCATCCTCAAGACGGTCTGGCCCCAAACGCCGGGTGATCAGTCGCACGCAGTATGTCATCGCAGCTCGCAGGGGGTGCGAGGGCCCCCGTGCCGTCACCGGCATATGCCCAAGTGTCGTCCGGTCGGGGGCTGTTCCGGGGTGACCATTCCGCCGGAACGGCCCCCGGCGGCCCTCGGGGCGGCCATGATGGGGGCATGGCGGGGCTGGAGGATGTGGAGCAGCCGCGGCCGCGCGGGAGCGCGACCGCGGCGCGGTGGTCGCAGGGCATCGACGACGAACAGGCCTTGAAGGCGCTGGAGTTGTTCGGGAACCCGACCGAGGAAGAAGTACGGCTGCCCTCGCGGCCCGAGTCGGCGGCGGCGGCCCGGCGGCTCGTGCACGGCGTGGTGTTCCGCCAGTGGGCGCTCCCGCCGCAGACCACCGAGCACGCGGTGCTGCTTGTCTCGGAGCTGGTGGGAAACGCCGTGCGGCACACCGGCGCCCGGATCTTCGGACTGCGCATGCTGCGGCGCAGGGGCTGGATCAGGGTCGAGGTGCGCGACCCGTCGCGGGGTCTGCCCTGCCTGATGCCGGTGCATGAGATGGACACGAGCGGCCGCGGACTCTACCTCGTGGACAAACTGTCCGACCGGTGGGGCGTTGATCTGCTGCCGCGCGGTAAGACCACCTGGTTCGAGATGCGGGTCAGCGACCGCACCACCGACCGCTGACACACGAAAGCCCCCTGCGGCGCCGGAATCCGGCCGCCTCGGGGGCTCAGTGAAGCGTTGCGGACGGAAAGGGGTGTGTCCACGACGACTGTGAAGACGACCTGGCCCGGGTCAATGGGGGTCGTGGCTCCGACTATGGCAGACAGCGGGCCCGCAACCAAAAGTTTCTATCGGTGCATTTTCGGGCTAAACGTGTCGTACCGGAAATGAATCGTAGGTGAGCTAAGCCACCCACCTCGTAAACGCCGCATAGATATGAGATTTCATGGGTGATTCATCGCCCGCTGTCGCCGCAGGCTGGCCCGTGCGCTCGACTCGGAAACGCGGTGAATCGGTTCAATCGTTATTTTCAGGTCGTATGCCCCGTTAAATGGGCGCGTGACTCCGACATGCCGACGCGGTGTGCTGCGCGCGGGCGCGGCCACCGCCGGGATGCTCGCCACCGGCTGCGTCGGCGGCGGCAGCACACCGTCCGCCGATCCGCCCGCCGCCGCCCCCTCCGCTGCCCCGCCGCGCCGCCCCGAGGCCCCGCCGCCGGCCCCCGAAGCCCGCCGCTTCGCCGGCCTCCCCGTCCAGATCACGCACGGCCCCCGCGACCGCCCCCGGGTCGCCCTGACCTTCCACGGCCAGGGCGACCCTGCCACCGCGAAGGCCGTGCTCGCCGAGGCGCGACGGGCCGGGGCCCGGATCACCGTCCTCGCCGTCGGCAGCTGGCTCGACGCCCAGCCCGGCCTCGCCCGCGCGATCCTCGACGGCGGCCACGACCTCGGCAACCACACCCAGCGCCACCTCACCATCTCCGCCATGGGGGAGCGGGAGGCGTACGCCGAGATCGCCGGCTGCGCAGACCGGCTGCGCCGCCTCACCGGTTCCATCGGCACCTGGTTCCGCCCCTCACGCACCCAGTACGCCACCCCGCTCGTCCAGCGGCTGGCCCGCCGGGCGGGCTACCCGCACGTCCTGTCGTACGACGTCGACTCGCTCGACTTCACCTCACCCGGCGCCCCGGCCGTCACCGGCAAGGTCACCGGGGAGATCCGCAACGGATCGGTGGTGAGCCTGCACTTCGGCTACCGGGACACGGTCGCCGCCCTGCCCGCCCTCCTCGACGAACTCGACCGCCGCGGCCTGCGCGCGGTGACGACCACGGAGCTGCTGACCCGATGACGACGATCATCCGACGTACGACCGCGCTGCTCGCCGGCGTCCTGCTGGCCGCCCTCGTGGGCTGCGGCGGCCCCGACGACAAGGACCGCACCGAGACCCTCGGCACCAACGGCATCGTGCCGCCCGCCAAGGCCAAGAAGACCGCCGCGCCCGGGCTTCCCGGGATGCCGCCGGTGCTCGACCCCGAGGACATCTACGCCGCCGACCGGCCGAACAAGCTGTCATCGGTGGTCAAGAACTTCCCGTCCCGCGTCTACGTCCCCAACACCAACTCCAACACCGTGTCGGTCATCGACCCCAAGACGTACAAGGTCATCGAGACCATCCCGGTCGGCATCCAGCCGCAGCACGTCGTCCCGTCCTGGGACATGAAGACCCTGTGGGTCAACAACAACCGCGGCCACACCCTCACCCCGATCAACCCGGCCAACGCCAAGGCGGGCAAGCCGGTTGAGGTGCACGACCCGTACAACCTCTACTTCACGCCCAACGGCAAGTACGCCGTCGTCATGGCGTCGATGGACCGCGAGCTGGTCTTCCGTGACCCGCACACCATGGACCGGGTCAAGACCGTGCCGGTCTCCTGCTACGGCGTCAACCACGCCGACTTCTCGGCCGACGGCCGGTACTTCATCGTTTCCTGCGAGTTCTCCGGCGAGTTGCTCAAGGTCGACACCGAGAAGATGGAGGTCATCGGCCAGCAGAAGCTCCCCTTCGCGGGTGCGATGCCGCAGGACGTGAAGATCTCGCCCGACGGCAAGACCTTCTACATCGCCGACATGATGGCGCACGGCATGTGGGTCCTGGACGGCAAGAAGTTCACCACCCCCCGGCTGCTTCCCACGGGCAAGGGCTGCCACGGCCTCTATGTCTCGCGCGACTCCAAGGAGATGTACGTACCCAACCGGGGCGAGGGATCGATCTCCGTCTTCGACTTCGCGAAGAACAAGCTGACCAAGAAGTGGCACCTGCCGGAGGGCGGCAGCCCCGACATGGGCGGTGTCTCGGCGGACGGCAAGGTGCTGTGGCTGTCGGGGCGTTACGACTCGGAGGTGTACGCAATCGACACCGCCACCGGCAAGCAGCTCGCCCGCATCCCGGTCGGCGGCGGCCCGCACGGCCTCGCCGTCTACCCGCAGCCGGGCCGCTACTCGCTCGGCCACACCGGCATCTTCCGCTGACGCCGGCCGGGCCGGCATGCGCAGATCACCCCCGGACCGGGCGTCTGTCGGGGCAGCCCCGGCGGGCCGATAATCTGTGCCTGTTCTGACAGCAGCAGAAGGGGTGGATCAAGTGGCGGACATCGAGTCGGCGCGCAAGGCCTTTGAGCGGTACGACGTCAACGGGGACGGGGCGATCTCCGCGGTGGAGTACAAGAGCGTCATGGCGCAGCTGGGTGACCCCTACGTCACCGAGACGGTGGCCCAGGCCGTGATCAACTCCCACGACGGCAACGGTGACGGCAAGCTCACCTTCGACGAGTTCTGGGCGTCGCAGAACAAGGCCCAGAACGCCCAGAACAAGGGCTGACGCGGCCCGCCGCCGGGGGCCCGGAAGCGCCCCCCGCCCTTGTTCAGGGGGCGGGTTCCGGGCCCCCGGCGTTCGCGTCCAGGTCCGCCAGTTCCGACCGCGCAGCCTCCAGCCAGCTCAGCCAGAAGTTCTCCAGGTCGATCCCGGCACGCAGGACGAGATGGCGCAGCCGGTCGCTTTCGCTGCGCCTGCCCTCGCCGAAGTCGCGCTGCTCGATGGCGGCGTACTCCGCCAACTGGGCCCGGTGCAGGTCCAGATGGCGCAGCACCTCGGCCCGCAGACCCTGGGTGCCCACCACTCCGGCCGCCCGCAGGCGCAGCAGCAGCGCGTCGCGGATCGGCTTGGGGTCCTCGATCTTCGCGACCCAGGCGGCCAGTTCCGCGCGCCCGGCCGCCAGGACCTCGTACTCCTTCTTCTGCCCCCGCGTCGCCTGCTGGGCGGCAAGTGCGCGGATCGCACCGGACTCCTCCAGCTTGCCCAGCTCGCGGTAGATCTGCTGATGCGTGGCGGACCAGAAGTAGCCGATGGACTTGTCGAAGCGGCGCGTCAGCTCCAGCCCCGACGACGGCTTTTCGAGCAGGGCGGTGAGGATCGCGTGCGGGAGGGACATGACCGCATCCTAGGGACGACGGGCGGGTGGGACGGCCGGACGTCGGGCGGGCGCCGGTACGCCGGTCAGAGGGCGGCCGCGAGTTCCGTGCCCTGGCGAATCGCGCGCTTGGCGTCCAGCTCGGCGGCCACGTCCGCACCGCCGATGAGGTGCACCGGGTGTCCGGCCGCGAGCAGTACGTCGTACAGCTCGCGGCGGGGTTCCTGGCCGGTGCACAGGACGATCGTGTCGACGGGGATCAGCCGCTGTTCGCCGTCGACCGTCACGTGCAGGCCCGCGTCGTCGATCCGGTCGTACGTGGCGCCCGCGACCATCGTGACGCCGCGGTGCTTGAGCTCTGTGCGGTGGATCCAGCCGGTGGTCTTGCCCAGCCCCGCGCCGACCTTGGTGGCCTTGCGCTGGACGAGGTGCACGGTGCGGGTCTGCGGCGGGCGGACGGGGAGCCCCAGGCCGCCGCGCGAGCCGTAGTCCATGTCGACGCCCCACTGGCGGAAGAAGACCTCGGGGCTGAGGCTCGCGCTCTCCTCGGCGCCGTCGCCGGTGTCCTTGAGGCCGGTGTCCGTGAGGGCGGTGTCCGTTAGAAACTCGGCGACGTCGAACCCGATGCCACCGGCCCCGATGACCGCGACGCGGTCGCCGGCCTTGGCGTCGTCGCGCAGGAGGTCGAGGTAGCTGATGACGCTGCGGTGGTCGATGCCCTCGATCGCCGGGATCCGTGGCGTGACGCCGGTGGCGAGGACGATCTCGTCGAATCCGGCGGCGGCCAGGGACTCGGCGGTGACGGGGGTGCTCAGGCGCAGCTCGACGCTGTGCTCATCGAGCTGGTTGCGGAAGTAGCGCAGCGTCTCGTTGAACTCCTCCTTGCCGGGGACCCTGCGGGCGATGTTCAGCTGGCCGCCGATCACGTCGGAGGCGTCGTACAGCGTCACGGTGTGACCGCGTTCGGCCGCCGTCACCGCGCAGGCGAGCCCGGCCGGGCCGGCGCCGACGACGGCGACACGCTTGGAGCGGCGGGTGGGGGAGAGGACCAGCTCGGTCTCGTGACAGGCGCGCGGGTTGACCAGGCAGGAGGTGATCAGCCCGCTGAAAGTGTGGTCGAGGCAGGCCTGGTTGCAGCCGATGCAGGTGTTGATCGCGTCGGCGCGCCCGGCGCGGGCCTTCGCGACGAAGTCGGGGTCGGCGAGGAAGGGGCGGGCGAGCGAGACCAGGTCTGCGCAGCCGTCGGCGAGGAGTTCCTCGGCGAGTTCGGGGGTGTTGATGCGGTTTGTGGTCACCAGTGGAATGGACACCGAGCCCATGACCTTCTTGGTCACCCAGGCGTACGCGCCGCGCGGCACGGAGGTCGCGATGGTGGGTATGCGGGCCTCGTGCCAGCCGATGCCGGTGTTGATGATGGTCGCTCCGGCTGCCTCGATCCGCCGGGCGAGGGTGATCACCTCGTCGAGTGTGGAGCCGCCGGGGACCAGGTCCAGCATGGAGAGCCGGTAGATGAGGATGAAGTCGGCCCCGACCTCCTCGCGCACCCGGCGGACGATCTCGATGGGGAAGCGGATTCGGTTCTCGTACGACCCGCCCCACCGGTCCTCGCGGTGGTTGGTGTGGGAGGCGATGAACTCGTTGATCAGGTAGCCCTCTGACCCCATGATCTCGACGCCGTCGTACCCGGCGGACTTGGCGAGCGCCGCGGTGCGCACGAAGTCCCCGATGGTCTCCTCGACCTCGTCGTCGGTCAGGGCGTTGGGTGTGAACGGGCTGATGGGGGCCTGGAGGGCGCTGGGGGCGACCAGGTCGGGGTGGTGGGCGTACCGCCCGAAGTGCAGGATCTGCATCGCGATCCTGCCGCCCTCACGGTGTACGGCGTCGGTCACCTGCCGGTGCTGCGCGGCTTCCTCGGGGGTGGTCAGCTTGGCGCCGCCGGGGTAGGGGCGGCCGCGGTCGTTGGGGGCGATGCCGCCGGTCACCATGAGGCCGACGCCGCCGCGGGCGCGGGTCGCGTAGAACTCGGCCATCCGCTCGAAGCCGCGCTCGGCCTCTTCGAGTCCGACGTGCATGGAACCCATCAGCACGCGGTTGGGGAGGGTTGTGAAGCCCAGGTCGAGGGGGCTCAGCAGGTGCGGGTACGCGGAGGGCGCAGGCGTCGGACTCATGCCGCAATGTGTAGTCCACGCGGCATGTGTTGTGCAACAAGTTGCATAAAGATGGGCGGTGTGAGTTCGGCAACGCAGGGCGGCCGGGGGCCTGCCTGGGTGCCGCCGGGGGCTGCCCGCGCCCGACGGCGCGGACAGCCTCTGGGGCGTACTTGGATGGCGTACTAGATGTTGACGCCGAAGTCCGTCGCGATGCCGCGCAGGCCCGAGGCGTACCCCTGGCCTACCGCGCGGAACTTCCACTCCGCGCCGTTGCGGTAGAGCTCGCCGAAGACCATGGCGGTCTCGGTCGAGGCGTCCTCGGAGAGGTCGTAACGGGCGAGCTCGTTGCTGTCGGCCTGGTTGACGACCCGGATGAACGCGTTGCGGACCTGGCCGAAGCTCTGGCCGCGGCTCTCGCCCTCGTGGATCGACACCGGGAAGACGATCTTGTCGACCTCGGCGGGGACCGTGGAGAGGCCCACCTTGATCTGCTCGTCGTCGCCCTCGCCCTCACCGGTGAGGTTGTCACCGGTGTGCTCCACGGAGCCGTCGGGGCTCTTGAGGTTGTTGAAGAAGACGAAGTGCTGGTCGGACACGACCTTGTTGTTGACATCTACCAGCAGGGCGCTGGCGTCGAGGTCGAAGTCGGTCCCGGTCGTGCTGCGTACGTCCCAGCCCAGGCCGACCGTGACAGCGGTCAGACCAGGGGCTTCCTTGGAGAGCGAGACGTTGCCGCCCTTGGAGAGACTGACACCCATGAAGATCCCTGCTCAATCCGGCGCGGGCCGCGCCCTTTGACGATCTCTTTGCCCACCCCGCCAACGCTTGCGCCGCCCGCTCAGTTCCCGGATGTCCTCCGAATGGCGGCAGGTCCGCGACGCGACCGGGTCAGCACACCTCAATGACGAGCTCGGGGCGGTCCCACATCACCGCCGGCGGACTCGCCAGGAGCGTCCCTGTGCGCCGCGCGCCCACGCCGAGATAGAAGCCCTCGGCGGGCGGATGGGAGACCACACGCACTTCCCTGAGCCCCGCGCCACGGGCCTCGTCGAGCATGTGGGCCATCAGCAGGCGGCCGATGCCGAGCCCCTGGGCGGAGTCGGCCACGAACATCAGATCGAGTTCCGGCGGGTCGAGGACCAGGGCGTAGAACCCGAGCACCCGGCCGTCGGCGCCGGTGGTCACGAAGACCCGGTGCGTCTCGATGTAGTCGGGGCCGACCCGGTACCCGGCGACCATCGGGGCGTAGTGCCCCTCGTACGCCCCCGAGGTCCGTACGAGCCGGGTGAGCCGCTTCGCGTCCCGCGGGGTCGCCCGCCGGATGCCCGTAATGCTTGATGCCATCCCAGGAGTATTACCCGAGTGTCGCCTGTCGGGCGAGCCGGCCGGCCGCCCCTGGAGTTCACCCGTCCGATCCGGCGTCCGGCCCTCATGCACCCGACAACCGCAGCCGCAACCACAGCAGGCACGGCAGCCACAGCCATCACAGCCATCACTCCAGCCCCCACCGCGCCCGCAGCGGCCACCCCCCCCAGACCTACGTCACCTCCATCGCCGACTCCGTGGACCAGATCCGGGCCGCGCAGCGCCTGCGGTACCGGGTCTTCGGTGAGGAGATGGGAGCCAGGCTCGACTCGCCGCTGCCGGGCCACGACATGGACGCGTACGACGACCTCGTCGACCACCTCATCGTCACCGAAAGCGCCACCGGAGAGGTCGTCGGCACCTACCGGCTGCTGCGGCCCGGACGCGCCGAACGGTCCTACTCCGACAGCGAATTCGACCTGGGTGCCCTCGGCGGCCTGCGTCCCGCCATGATCGAGACGGGCCGCTCCTGCGTACACCCCGACCACCGCTCCGGCGCCGTGATCAACCTGATGTGGTCCGCACTGGCCCGCTACGTCCTGCTCTCCGGCCACCGCTACCTCGCCGGCTGCGCCTCCGTACCCCTCGCCGACGGTGGCGCGGCCGCGTCCAGCGCCTGGCTCCTCGGTACGTCGAAGCACGCCGCCCCGCCCGAACTGCGCGTGCACCCCCACCGGCCATGGACCCCCACCGGGCCGCCGCCCGCGCAACCCGGCTACGCCGACCTGCCGCCGCTGCTCCGCGGCTACCTGAGGCTCGGCGCCTGGATGTGCGGGGCGCCCGCCCACGACCCCGAGTTCGACGTCGCCGACTTCTTCGTCCTGCTGGACATGGACCGCCTCGGCGACCGCTACCGCCGCTACTTCCTGGGGGAGACCCGGTGACCCCCTGGGCCGTGGACGTCGGATGCGCGCCGGACTGTGCCACCCATGCCGCCCCCAGGGTCCCGCTCGCCGAGACCGTACGCCGATGCGCCGCCCTGACGTACGCCATCGGCCGGGGTGTGTCCCTGGGCGGTCGGCTCGCCGACCCCGGGACGCTGCGCGATCAGGCCCGCAGCATCCTCGGCGCCCTCGGCATACGACTGGAGGCCGGGCCGCAGCCACTCACCGTGGCGGCGTCGGCGGGCGGGCCCGGCACACTGCTCGTGGCCAACCACGTCTCCTGGCTCGATGTCGTCGCCGTACTCGCCGTGGAGCCCGTGACGCTCCTCGCCAAGCGGGAGATCGGGCAGTGGCCGGTCGTCGGCACCCTGGCGCGGCGCGTCGGCACCCGCTTCATCGACCGCGAAGGAGTACGGGCGCTGCCGGCCGCCGTGGCGGACCTGGCCACGACGCTGCGCGCCGGGCGGTCCGTCCTGGTCTTCCCGCAGGCCACCACCTGGTGCTCCGCACCGGGCGGCCGGTTCCGGCGGGCCACGTTCCAGGCGGCGGTCGACGCGGGTGCGCCCGTACGGCCGGTGACGATCGGCTACGAGCAGCGGGGCGCCCCCAGTACGGTGGCGGCCTTCCTCGGCGAGGAGGACTTCCTCACCTCGCTGCGCCGCGTGACGGGCGCCGCCGACCTGACGGTACGCGTCACTCCGCACGCCCCGCTGCCGCCGTCCGGCCGCCGGGCGCTGGCGGCCGAGGCCCAGGCGGCCGTCGGCCGTGCCGTGCCGAGCCGGTGTGGGCGAAGTCCCCGGGTGGCGCCCGTCGGTCCTCTCGCCCATGACGCCGCGTCTGCCGTATGAGGTCCCACAGATTCCTCGGAGCGGGCACCCGACCTCGTCACTCGGGGTCGCGGCGCTCCTGTGGCGCCGCTGCGCCCGCGCCGCCCGAGAGCCCCGTCCGGACCAGCAGGACGATGGCCGAGGCGCCGAACAGGGCAGCGGTGATGAGCAGCCAGCGCGGGAGGAACCCGGCGTCGGACAGGCCGGTGTCCTTCGTGTAGTTGTCCACCTGCCCCAGGATCAGCGGGAAGTACGTCAGGAGCAGCACGCCGGACAGGAAGACCGGCACCCGGACGTAGTTGATCCACCCCCGCGCTGGGCGACGGCCCCGCAGCAGGCTCTGCGCTGCGCGGTCGATGACCGCGTACACGGGCAGCAGGACGAGGTCGTGCAGGAGAGCCGCTCCGACGAACCACACCACGACCATCCACGGTTCCTTGCCTTCCAGCAGCCGGATGCCCGCGTACCCCGTGAGGGCGAACGAGCCCAGCGTCAGCAGCAGATGCAGGGGCGAGGCCCCGTAGCGCGCCCGGAAGCCGCTCATGCGCGCGCTCATGCGCCCTCTCCGAAAGTCAGCCGGGTGACCCATTTGGTGTTGTGGACCCCTGGGTTGGCCGGGACGATGACGCGCGCCGGGTACCCGTGGTCCGCCGACAGCACCGCCCCGTTGACCCGCAGCGCCAGCAGCGACCGGCTGTCGCGGACCTGGTTGTCGCGCAGCATGGCCGAGCGGAAGGCTCCGCTGCGCTGCGCGGACTCGACGAACACACCTGGCGCTGGGCCGTCGAAGCCGGCGAGCGCCGCCAGGTCGGACAGCCGTACCCCGCTCCACTCCTGGTTGCCGGTGGACCACCCCTCCACGCAGGCGATCGGCAGCGACGCGGTGTGTTGCGGCAGCGCGAGAACCTCCTCGCGCGACAGGATCCGACGGGTGCCAGGGCCCCGTACGACGAGCCGCCAGTCGGGCCCGATGTCCTGGGCCCTGATGCCCACACCCGCCGCGGTCTTGTTGATCTGGAAACCGTTCGGACCCGGCCCCGGATCCTCGCCGTGCGGGGCGAGCAGCGCCGTGTAGCGCAGCGGGCCGCCGATGCTCTGCCCCGCCGTCACCGCGAACAGCAGCGCCGATCCCGCCCCCACCACGCCGAGCGCGCCCCGCCGGGAGATGGTCGCCGGGGCAGGGTCCGGAGTCACCAGGCCCGTCTCGTCGAGCGGTTCGGCTTCCGTACGGCTGACCGGTGTTCGCAGTTCCCTCAGCAGCGCACCGCCGCGCAGGGTCCGCATCACCACGGGGATGCGGAAGGCGACATGTACGACGAAGGCGCCGATGAACACCCAGGACCCGTAGAAGTGCAGGACGTAGAACGAGCCGGGAAAGATGTAGTCCAGCTGGACGTTGAGCACGCCGGTGGCGAAGACGAACAGCACACCGCCGACGAGCAGCAGCAGCGACACTCGCTCCAGCACCTGGCTCGCGGACCTGACCGGCGGCCAGGCGAAGAGGCGCGGAATCACCGACCACAGCTTCGCCAGCAGCACCGGGATCAGCACGATGCCGACGGTGACGTGGACGCCCTGGTTGAGGCGGTAGAGCCAGGACGGCTCGGTGGGCCAGGAGAAGAGATAGAAGCCCAGCCATCCCCGCTGGGGCGTCTGGTCGTTGCCCGCGAGATTCGGGTTGTACGCGGCGTACGAGAGCAGCCCGGTCAGCATCAGCAGCGGCAGCCCGAAGAGCAGAACCGTCCCGAGCACCGACGTCAGCCAGGGCCCCCGGATGGGACTGCGCCAAAACCCCGGCCGCGTCGGACCGATGGGCGGACCCTCGCGCAGCAGATCCGCCACGCGTGTCCGTGGCGGCGGGGTGGCGGGCGCGGGGGGAGGAACGGGGGGAGATTCGTCTTTGCCGTGGGTGTCACCCATGCGGAGTCCTTGCGCGATTTACGGAACGCGGTTGACGGAATGCGGTCGCGGAGCGGTTCTAAGAGTGCGGTTCGCCGAACGGCGAGCACCGCCGCATGCCGACCCTAGACGCGCCCGTACCGAATCCGCGGGATCCGGATCACGGCGTCAGACTCATGTCATTTCTGTCCGCCGGCCGGGGGCCGCCCCGGCGCTCCCTGATCCGTCGGCCGCCGGCTGTGCGGAGGCCCGGCAGCGGTCCGCCGCGGCCCGCAGTCGCGCTGCCTTGCGGGACCGCCCCCGGGAGCGCGCCCGCTCGGCCCGGTCGTCGTACCGCGCGGCCTGCCTGGTCAGAGCCGTACGGGTGGTGTGCGGGTCGAGGCCACGCTCGGTGCACATCGGCGCCTCACCACCCTCTCCGTCCCCTCACCGGGTTAACCGGATGAACTCCACGCTACGCCGGTGGAGCCGCTCAAGATGCGGCGCGGGCGATCCTCATCAGACTCGACTTGGTCACATGGCAGAACAACGTCGCACGCGGTCCCGGTCCTCTTCCACGTCGACCGCCCGCCGCCCCGCATCCAGGCAGGCGTCCGGGCGAGGGCCGCTGCACGCCGCACGGTCCGCCTGCCAGGGGCTGGAGGGGCTGATCGGCCACCCCTCGGAGGGTGTGTCGGCCGTACGCCCCAACGAGGACGGCTGGTGCGTCGTCGTGGACGTCCTCGAAGTGCCCCGGATCCCGGACACCACGAGCCTCCTCGCCTCCTATGAGGTGCTGCTCGACGAGGACGGCGAGCTGCAGGAATACCGCAGGGTCCGCCGCTACCGAAGAGGCTCCGCCGACGAGTAGCGCGCCGGGGCCCGCCCACAGTGCGTGGCCCACCAGCTGAGAGGACGTCCCCCATGCCCACGACCACCTACTCCGACGAGGTTGTCGCGTGCCCGCCACGCTCCGGCACGTTGTACGACGTGCTGGAACTCATCCTTGACCGGGGCATGGTGATCGATGTGTTCGTCAGGGTCTCCCTGGTCGGCATCGAGATCCTCAAGATCGACGCGCGCATCGTCGTGGCGAGCGTCGACACCTACCTGCGGTTCGCCGAGGCCTGCAACCGGCTGGACCTGGAGCGCGACTCGGGCAGTACGACCGTCCCGGAACTGCTCGGCGGCAGCGCTGCCAAGTCCATCGGCAAGCGCAAGGTGAAACGGACCGCGCAGAACGTCGGTGACACCGTGCGCAAGGCCGTCGGCGGTCGCGGCGACGACGATTCCGAGGACTCCGAGGACTCCGAGGACTACGACGAGGAGGAGCAGGAGCAGGAGGAGCCGAAGCGTGAACGGCCGAAGCGCCGCGCGCCCTCTTCCTCTTCGTCCTCCCGCAGCCAGGCCAGTCGGCGCCGACGCGTGGAGGCGTGAGCCGTGACGAGTACGGGTAGCGGTGCGAACGCTGGTGTGCATGCCGGTGCGTACGCCGGTGTGTATGTCTACGCCGTCGTACGGGCCGGCACCCCGCTCCCGCGCGGCAGCAGCGGAGTGGGCAACCCGCCGGCTCCCCTGCGCACGGTCCGGCAGGGACCGGTGTCCGCTGTCGTCAGTGACGCGCCCGAGCGGTTGCGTGCGCGGCGGCGCGACCTGCTCGCGCACCAGGACCTGCTGATGCGCCTGGCCGAGGCCGGCCCGGTCCTTCCCATGCGGTTCGGCGTGGTCGCGCCGGACGAGGAGACCGTACGTGAGCAGCTGGCCGGCGCCGAAGTGCGCCACCTCGCGGCCCTGGAGCACCTGGAGGGCCGGTTCGAGGTCAACGTGAAAGCACTTCCGGCGCAGAAAGCGCTCGCCGCCCTCGTCGCCGAGGAGCCGACCATCCGAAAGCTCCGTGAGGCGGTGCGCCGTACTCCTGGGTACGAGGCCAGCCTCCGGCTCGGCGAAGCGGTCGCCGCGGCTCTCGCACGCCGGGCCGCCGACGCGGGGAAACGGGCCCTGCGCGAGCTCACGCCGCTGGCGCGGGCGGTGGCCGACGGGCCGGAGGTCCAGGGGTGCGCGCTGAACGTGTCGTTCCTCGTCGACCGGGCCGATCACGAGAAGTTCAGCACGACGGCGCGGCGATTCGGTGCGGCGCACCGCGACCACGTCGAGCTGCGGCTGGCGGGTCCGCTGCCCTGCTACAGCTTCGTCCCCGCCGAAGGCCAGCTCGTACCGGCCGCAGGAGCGTGAGATGGGACTGATCACGGGACTGCTCACCCTTCCGCTGGCGCCGGTCCGCGGAGTCATCTGGGTGGCGGAGAAGATCCACGACACCGCTGAGCGCGAGCTGCACGACCCGGCGGTGCTGCGCGCCCAACTGGCTGTGCTCAACCAGGAACTTGAAGACGGAGACATCACGCTCGAAGAGTTCGAGCGAGAAGAGGAACGGCTGCTCGACCGGCTGCACGAGTCGGCCTCGCACCCCAACGCTGGAAGGTGAGTCAGACATGGATGATCAGCAAAAGGCGGCGCTCGCGGTCGCGGTCGTCGGCGGCTACGTGCTGGGCCGTACGAAGAAGGGCCGAATGGCCATCACCGTGGCCACGTATCTGGCGGGTCGGCGCTTCGGGCTCGAACCACGTCAGCTCGCTGCCGAAGGGATGAAGAAGCTCGGCGAGATCTCGCAGTTCGCGGATTTGCAGGACCAGTTGAAGGGCGAGGTTCTCGGCGCGGGCCGCCAGGCGGTCACCGCAGCGGCCAACCGGGGCCTGAGCTCGCTGGCGGACGCCATCAGCGACCGCACGGCGCGCCTGGGGCAGCGCGACGAGGACGAGGACGAGGGCGAGGGCGAGGACGAGGAGGGGGAGTTCGAGGACGAGGAAGAGGAGGAGCCGGAGGAAGAGGAAGAGCCGGAGGAGGAGGAAGAGGAAGAGCCGGAGGAGGAGGAAGAGGAAGAGCCGGAGGAGGAGGAAGAGGAGGAAGAAGAGCCGGAGGAAGAGGAAGAGCCGGAGGAAGAGGAAGAACCGGAGGAAGAAGAACCGGGGGAAGAAGAGGAGCCGGAAGAGAAGCCACGCCCGCGCAGGGGCTCCCGGGAGCCCGCCCGCCGGCCGTCACCCCGCAGCGACGCCCGGAAGAAGGCCGCCTCCCCGGCCAAGAAGTCGCCCCCGGCGAAGAAGGCCGCAGCCAAGAAGAGTGCCCCGGCCAAGAAGTCGGCACCCGCGAAGAAGAGCGCACCCGCGAAGAAGAGCGCACCCGCGAAGAAGTCGGCACCGGCGAAGAAGAGCGCACCGGCGAAGAAGAGCGCACCGGCGAAGAAGAGCGCACCGGCGAAGAAGAGCGCACCGGCCAAGAAGAGCTCTGCGAAGAAGTCGGCGCCGGCGAAGAAGAGTGCGGCGAAGAAGACGTCCCAGCGCGCGAATCGCCGGAGGTAGCCGGTCATGGCTGACACGACGAAGAACGAACAATCCGAGGGGCAGGCGTCGGGACTGGACCGGCTCCGCCAGGAAGTCACGGGCTACCTCGGCGCACAGACGGAGCGCCTCGCGGAGAAAGCGGGCGACAAACTGACCGGTCTCACCGACCAGTTCAAAGACTCCGCCCAGGAAGGCGGCTCGCTGCCGGCCATCGGCCAACGCATGCTCCAGGGCGACTCCCCGATGAAGGCGTTCGTCTCGGAGAAGGCGAAGGGCGTCAAGGACAAGGTCGTGGGCAAGGCCAAAGACGCCGTGGGCATGGGCGGCGGCAAGGGCAAGCGCAAGTCCAGCGGCAGCAAGGTCATGAACATCGTCGAGGTACTCGACGTGGGTATGCCCCTGCGAACGGCATACGACCACTGGACGCAGTACGACAATTTCAGCAGCTTCGCCAAGGGCGTCCGGGACGTCTCGAAGAGCGACGAGATGGCCAGCGACTGGAAGGTCAAGATCGGGCCGTCCAGCCGGAGCTTCAAGGCGACGGTCCAGGAGCAGATTCCCGACGACCGCATCGTGTGGACCTCCGAGGGTGCCAAGGGCAGCACGCGCGGAGCGGTCAGCTTCCACGAGCTGGGGCCGACGCTGACCCGCATCGTCCTGGTCATCGAGTACTACCCGTCAGGATTCTTCGAGAAGACGGGCAATCTCTGGCGCGTCCAGGGGCGGCGCATGCGCCTGGACTTCAAGCACTTCCAGCGGTTCGTGACCCTCACAGAGGAAGAGGCGGAAGGCTGGCGCGGCGAAATCCGCGACGGCGAGGTGACCGTCACGCACGAGGACGCGATGGAAGAGGAAGAGGCGGCAGAGGCTGAGGAGGGCGAGGGCGAGGAGGGCGAGGGCGAAGAGGGCGAAGACTCCGAGGTCGAGGAGGAGGGCGAGGAAGAGGAAGGGGACGACGAGGAACCCGAGGAGGAAGAGGAGGAAGGCGAAGAGGAAGAAGGCGATTGGGAGGACGAGGGCGAAGAAGAGGCTGACGCCGAGAGAGAGGGCTGAGAGGCTGTCGGGTGGCCGGTTGTGAGCGGGGCGTGACCGGTCACTCCGGTCGTCAGGCATGACGAAGGCCCCGGAATGATCACGCGGTGTGTATACGTGCGACAACTCCGGGGCCGTCAGCGGCTCATGCTATCCGTCCAGTCTCACCGATGCGATGTGGGCCATCGTCAAACCCCTGCTTCCTGTACCTGACCAGCGAAAAGGCGGTGGGATACGCAGGTACGGGGACCGGCTGGTGCTGGACTCGATCTTCTACGTGCTGCGGTCCGGCTGCCAGTGGCGGATGCTCCCGCACGACTTGATGCCCTGGGATGCCGCGCACCGCTGGTTCGCCAAGTGGCGTCGGGACGGCACCTGGGACCGCATCCACGACGAGCTCCGCCGCCAGGTCCGGATCGGGGCCGGGCGCGATCCCGAGCCGTCGGCCGCCGTGATCGACGCCCAGTCGATCAAGACCAGCGAGGGCGGCGAAGCCCGCGGGTTCGATGCGGGCAAGCGAACGACAGGGCGCAAGAGGCACGTGATCGTGGACACGATGGGCCTGCTGCTCGTCGTCGCGGTCACCTCCGCGTCCGTGCAGGACCGGGCGGGAGGCCGCATCGTCCTGGACCGCCTCGCGAAGGCGTTCCGCACCAACAGCCTGGTCTGGGCCGATGGCGGATACGCCAACTCCGTTGATTCCACACTGCTTTCATGGGCCCGGGACGCGTTGGGCATCGTGGTCGAGATCGTGAAGCGGACCGACGACGTCAAGGGCTTCAAGGTCCTGCCCCGCCGCTGGGTCGTAGAGCGAAGTTTGTGCGCCACGAGGCGCTCTGTTTGTATCCCCGGTTCAACCGGGAGGAACTCGGAAGGAGGTTTCTGGGCCGAATGACTTACCTGGATCCGAAAGGTGAAGGGGACAACAGCATGTCAGAAAACCAGTGACCGGGCTCAGTTGTCAGAGACGGTGTGCTGGGCGGCCCGCGCGATATGGCGAAGACTGGATTGTTTGAAGCCCAATCTCCAGAAGATGCAAGTTCCCATCCGCCGGAAAGACGGCTGAAACCGGCGCCGCGCTCTGCCCTGGGTTCGATACTTGCCCGGTGCACTTCCGGAGCACGGAGCGATGCCCAGCGAGGGCATTCAAGGAGATGAATGGGACGCCTAAGTCGCGCTAGAACGTACAGACAGAGACGAACGTGGGATCGCCTACGGGACGCGAGTCCTACGGCGACGGAGGCCCCGTAGTAGTCGCCGGAGTAACGACCGGCCAAGGAGGACGGGAAAGCCGTCCGCATTGGGCGAAGGGGGCCAGGTGATTCGGACACCGAGACTCGGGAGGTATGCGAAATGCAGAGCGCCGAAACGGTGCTGGGTGTCCTGCGTGAGCGCGGCCGGCGTGGCCTGCCGTGTGACGAACTGTATCGACAGATGTTCAACCCGCAGTTGTATCTACTGGCTTACGGGCGCATCTACGCCAACCACGGTGCGATGACACCCGGAGTCACGAAGGAAACAGTGGATGGCATGTCCCAGCGGAAGATCGGACGCATCACTGATGCAATGCGCCACGAGCGTTACCGATTCCGTCCAGTGCGACGCGTAAATATTCCCAAGAAGAATGGGAAAATGCGGCCACTGGGATTGCCGACGTGGTCGGACAAACTTGTCGGCGAAGTCGTACGCCTCCTGCTGGAAGCGTATTACGAGCCGACGTTCTCCGGCCACTCCCACGGGTTCCGGCCCCGGAAGGGATGCCACACTGCCTTGCGCGAGGTGGCTCACACCTGGACCGGAACCTCTTGGTTTGTCGAGGGTGATATCGCCGACTGCTTCGGAAGTCTGGACCATGAGGTCCTGCTCTCGATTCTTGGGGAGAAGATCCGAGACAACCGGTTCCTGCGGCTGGTGCGGAACATGCTGACGGCCGGATACGTAGAGGACTGGAGGTGGGGAGCCACGCTCTCCGGAGCACCGCAAGGCGGAGTGACCTCCCCGGTTCTGTCCAACATCTACCTGCACCAGTTGGACGAGTTCGTTGAGAGAGTTCTGGTTCCGGAACACACCCGAGGAGAGCGCCGGGCTCGTAACCCGCAATATCTCGCGGTGGCCAATCTGTTGGCGAAAGCACGCCGACGCGGTGATCGGGTCGAGGCCCGCCGACTGCGTCAGCAGATGCACAGCCTGCCAAGCGCCGATCCTGACGATTCGGCATTCAGGCGGCTGCGCTATGTGCGCTACGCAGACGACCACCTGCTCGGGTTCACCGGACCGAAGGCCGAGGCCGAGGAAATCAAACAGCGACTGGCGACGTTCCTGCGTGAAGAACTCAAGCTGGAACTCTCCCAGGAAAAGACGCTGATTACCCATGCCCGCACCCAGGCGGCACGGTTCCTCGGCTACGAGATCACAACCCAGCAGAACAGCAGCAAAATCACCCGCGGCCGCCGTGTGGTCAACGGACAGATTGCGCTACGTGTCCCGCTGGATGTGATCAAGGCCAAATGTTCCCCCTACCTTGCTCACGGAAAACCCGCGAAGCAACCGGCTCTGATGAACAGCGACGACCACGCAATTGTCGCTACCTTCGGAACCGTCTACCGGGGAATTGTCCAGTACTACCTGTTGGCCGGTGATGTATACCGACTGCATCGTCTGCAATGGGTCATGGAGACCTCCATGCTCAAAACCCTTGCTGGCAAGCACCGTTCAACGGTGTCGAAGATGGCAGCGAAACACAAGACCATCTTGGAGACACCGAACGGGCCGCGTGTTGCTTTCGAGGCCCGCATCGAACGAGAGAACAGGAAACCACTGGTTGCACGGTTCGGTGGCATTCCACTCCAACGTCAGCGGACGGCGGAACTCGCCGATCGTGAGCCGGTCCGAGTGGACTATCCGCAGAGGGAGCTCATCGCGAGACTTCTGGCGGATACGTGCGAGATCTGTGGAAGTAAGGGCAATGTGCAAGTGCACCATGTCCGAGCGCTCGCCGACCTCGCACATGCCGGATGGCAGCCCTCTGACTGGGCGCGCGTCATGCTTCAACGGCGTCGCAAAACGGTTGTGGCTTGCGACACTTGCCATGACCGAATCCATGCAGAACGGCCTGTCAAACCACTCACGCAGTAATCACTGGAGAGCCGGATGACAGGGAAACCGTCATGTCCGGTTCGGCGGGAGGCCGCGCGGAAAAGGACCCGTCTCGACGGGCACCTCGTTGCGCGGCCCACCCATCCGGCTGGCTGGTCCGAAACCGCCGGCTGGCCCGGGACTACGAACGACTGACCGCAACCTCCGAGGCCATGATCAAGGTGGCGATGATCCGCCTGATGCTCGTCCGCCTCGCCGGGCAGTCCTCCCGGTGGAGCCACGAACCCCACCGCAAGACCGCCCGAGCCAAGACCGCCGAGGACCTCATCGCAGCGTAATCAACCGGCCACCCGACAGCCTCTGAGGCTCCACGTGACTGATGTCGACTTCCGCCAGAACACCCAGCCCGTCCCCGGACCGCAGACCACCAACCTCGCCGACATCCTCGAACGCGTCCTCGACAAGGGGATCGTCATCGCGGGCGACATCAAGATCGACCTGCTCGACATCGAGCTCCTGACCATCCGGCTCCGCCTGTTCGTTTCCTCCGTGGACACGGCGAAGAAGGCCGGTATCGACTGGTGGGAGACCGACCCGGCGCTCAGCTCACGCGCGTACCGCAGCGCCCTGCAGGACGAGAACCGCGAGCTGCGGGAGCGCCTGCAGGCGCTCGAATCCGGGTCGGACGAAGACGCGCGGCCGGCCACGCGTACCAAGGAGAAACGAGGAAAATGACCCAGCGCGTCCCCGTGTCTCCCGACCCCGACGCCCTCGCCACCTACGTCTTCGCCGTCTGCCACCGCCTCGATCCGGCAGCGGTGGCGGAGCTGGCCGGCCTCGCGGAGGCGCCCGTACGCACACTGCGATTCGGGAGGCTGACGGCAGTCGTGCAGGCCGTACCCGCCGTCGACTTCACCGACGAGGCGTGGCAGGAGCGCCTGTCGGACGTCGAGGAGCTCGAACGCTGCGCCCGCGCCCACCACGAGGTCGTGTCGGCGGCCGCCGCCCGCTGCCCCACGGTTCCGCTCCCGCTGGCCACCCTCTACCGGGGCGACGAGCGGGCCTGCCAGGCTCTCACCACCGAGGCGAACCGTTTCGACGCAGCCCTCCAGCGCATCGCGCACCACGCCGAATGGGGGGTGAAGGTGTACGCCGCCCACGCCCCCAACTCCCCGGACGCCCCCACCCCAGACCCCCGCGGCACCCCTGCCGACACGCCGCAGCCCCGCCCCCCGCGCCCCGCGACCGCTCGCGCCCGGCTCCGGGCGCCGGGCTGGCGTACCTGGAGCGCAAGCGCGGCATCCAGCAGCGCTGGGAGCGACAGCACGAAGACACGTTGCGCATCGCCGAAGAGGTGGACGCCGAAGTCCGCGCCCTTGCCGCCGACTCCCGCAGGCTCCGGCCCCACGGCCGGGAGGTGACGGGGGAGGGACGTACGCAAGTCCTCAACGCCACCTACCTCGTGGCCGATCAGCGGGCCCGGGACCTGGAGATCCTGGCGCAGACCCTGGGCCGGCGGACCGGGGCGCAGATCGAGATCTCGGGGCCCTGGGTGCCGTACTCCTTCGTCGGCGAGGTGTGAGACATGGCGCGTGAAGTGGTGCCCTGGGACACCCCCGGACCGCTGTCAGGGCCGATCGGTGTACCGCTCGTCGACCTGCTGGACCGCCTGCTGGCGACCGGGGTGGTGATCAGCGGAGACCTGGTCATCGCGATCGCCGACGTCCCGCTGGTACGCCTCTCCCTGCACGTGCTGCTGTCGTCCGTCGGCGAGCGTGTCCCCGCCCCGTGGGCCGACGGAGGACCCCTGTGACAACCCCAACCCCGTCCCCAATCGCACCAGCACCCACGACCCCGATCCCGACCGCGCGACTCGACATCGACCGGGACCGGATGGGCCGTGACCTGGTCACCTTGGTGCTCACCGTGGTCGAGCTACTGCGCCAGCTCATGGAACGCCAGGCGATCCGCCGCGTCGAGCAGGGCGACCTCACCGATGCCCAGGTGGACGAGATCGGCACCACGCTCATGCTGCTCGACGAGCGCATGAGCGAACTGTGCGACCAGCACGGACTGAGCCCCGAAGACCTCAACCTGGACCTGGGCCCCCTCGGCACTCTCCTGCCGCGCGACTGACCCGCCGACCCCCGCCGCCGTGCCGTGTGGCTGTGAGCCCGCCCATAGGGCCCGGATCACATACGAAGCACGGTAGGAGGTACGCCACGGCGCCCGGACAACGGGCCCGTGCGCGCCCCACCCGCCCTACGCACCGCTCTGTCGCTTCTTGGCTGCCCTTTCCTACGTAGAAACGTAGTATGCAGGGTCATTGCGGACATCTCCCACCACCGCTAACGATGGTTCGAGCCCCGGTGAGCCGACCGCTCCCGCGGCGCCCCTTGCAGCCATCGAATGGAGAGTCTCATCCGTATGCCCGCCCAGTCCCGGACCCTTGTCAGCCGCGCCACAAGGATGCGTAAGTTCTCGGTCGGCAGCCTTTGCGCCACCGGCGCCGCAGCAGCGGCCCTCACGCTCGCTCCGTCTCCCGCGCAGGCGGCCCAGCCGGCCCCTCAGGGCGTGGCCGCGGCCAAGGACTCGGCATCCGCGGTCTCCGCGCAGGCCCACACGCTCCCCAAGAAGGCGGACAAGGATTCCAGCTACCCCGACAACCTCGACGGCTGGATCCGTGAGTCCCTGGACATCATGAAGGACAAGGACATCCCCGGCAGCTACGAAGGCCTGCACCGCAACATCATCCGCGAGTCCGGCGGCGACCCCGACGCAGCCAACAACTGGGACGTCAACGCCCAGAACGGCACGCCGTCCAAGGGCCTGCTCCAGGTCATCCAGCCGACCTTCGACGCCTACCACGTCAGCGGAACGCCGCAGGACCTGACCGACCCGGTCGCCAACATCACCGCGGCTGCCAACTACGCCGCCGACAAGTACGGCTCCATCGACAACGTCGACTCCGCCTACTGACCGGCATGTACGAGCCGCGGCGAGCGCGCAGCAACAGGTCCCACTGGCAGCCGGTGCGGTTCTGGTACAGGATCGCGTTCACGATCTCCCGCATCGCATATCTGCCCTGGTGGCCACTGACCGACGGGTGCCCGGCCTTCCAGGCGCTGATCACGGGCTCGACCAACGCCCACTGCTCGTCGGAGACATCACTCGAGTACAACACCAGTGCGTTAAGCCTGTGACCTGCGATGCAACCCCGGTGTGAATGAGGAACGGGACCCCTGATAGATCGTCTTGCGACCAAGCTCGAAGATCGTCGGGAGTCCCGTTGCAGGAGCAGTCTGTCATCACGTCGTCCGCGGAGATGGCATCGGGGGTCCACGCGCCGGGGCATCTGGGCGAGCTGAGCCAGGTCGTGGATTTCGACCTTGTGGACGCCGTTCTCACCGAGACCGGAGCTCGGGAGAAGCGGATACGGCTGCTGCCGGCCCGGGTGGTGGTCTACTTCGTGCTCGCGCTGGCACTGTTCGAGGACTGCTCCTACCGGGCGGTGTGGGGCAAGCTGACCGTACATCTGCCCGCCTCGGTCATCACGCGTCCGGCGGTCTCCTCGCTCTCACGGGCCCGACGTCGCCTGGGTGCCCGCCCGTTGAAGGTGTTGTTCGAGATACTGGCCGGGCCGGTCGGCGAGAAGAGCCGGCCCGGCGTGTACTACCGGGGCCTGCGGACCGTCGCGATCGACGGCACCAGCCTGCACGTCCCCGAGGACGAGCGGACTCTCTGGCGTTACCCCAAGCGGGCCGGGGAGAAGATGGAGTTCGGCTACCCGCTGCTGCGGCTGCTGGTGATCGTCGAGTGCGGCACCCGGGCCCTACTCGCCGCGGCCTTCGGCCCCGAGAGCGACGGCGAGACCACCTATGCCGCCCGGCTGTTGCACGTCCTGGACGACACGGCGCTGCTACTGGCCGACGCCGGCTTCGACGCCCGTGACCTGCTGGAACGCGTGCGGGATACCGGAGCACAGTTCCTGGTGCGTTCGGGTGCTTCGCGCTGCCCCACCGTCGTGCGCCGCCTGCCCGACGGTTCCTACCTCTCCCGGCTGAGCGGCCCCTACCGGGCCGGCCGGGGCTACTCGTTGCTCACGGTGCGGGTGGTGGAAGCATGGATCACCGTCACCCTGGACGACGGCACCGTACGCCGTGAACAGTGGCGTCTGATCACCAGCCTGCTGAACCACGAGCACTACCCCGCCGCCGAGTTGGTAGATCTCTACCACGAAAGGTGGCAGGTGGAGACCACCTATTTCTCGGTCAAGGCGAGCCTGCTGGACGGCCGGGTCCTGCGCTCCCACAGCATCGACGGCATCGACCAGGAGGTCTGGGCCCTGCTCACCACCTACCAGGCCCTCATCCGAGCCGCCTCCGACGCCGTCACCCACCGGCCCGGCCTGGACATGGACCGCCTCAGCTTCACCATCCTGCTCCAGACCGCCGCCGACACCGTGATCACCGGACACGGCATCACCACCGGGAACATCGACCTGGTCGGCACGATCGGCACCGCCGTCCTGGCCGCCCTCTGGCCCGCCCGTCGGCGCCACCGCGTCAAGGCGCGCAGCATCAAGAACTCGACCAGCAAATACGGCCCCAACGCCGGCAAACACCCCCAGAGCGCCCGGCACTACACCGTTCACACAGAGATCACGTACATGGAGAACGGACTCGCCTCCCGGTCCCGACGTCCCTCCTTGGACAGGTTGCACCGCAGGTCACAGGCTTAACGCACTGGTGTTGCACTCGAGTACGGCTTGCGATCACCCATCCCGCCACCCAAACGAATCCCGAACGCTTGACCGGCCACGATGCCCCAACGTCACCCCATCGAGTGATGACAAGCCGGGCATAAGGTCGCGTACCGCACTCTCAGTCTGCAGGCCAACGCCAAGACCATCGAAGGCGCACAGCACCGCGACCGGGGCTCCCAGTTCCGCTACATCAACGGGCAGGCCAAGGACCACATGGGTGCCGAGGGCCCGGTGATCAGCGTGGACACCGAGAAGGAGGAACTGGTCGGCGACTGCAAGAACGCCGGACGCCAGTGGCGGCCCAGGGGTGAGCCTGTGATGGTCAAGACGCACGACTTCCTGGATCGGCAGGGGCCGGGCAAGGCGATCCCGTACGGGATCTACGATGTCGCCGCGAACACCGGCTGGGTCAGCGTCGGCACCGACCATGACACCGCCGCATTCGCAGTCGCCTCGATCCGCCGGTGGTGGCAAGCCCGCGGCCAGCACGGCTACCCGCGCGCCACCCGTCTGCTGATCACCGCCGACGCGGGCGGCTCCAACGGCTACCGCACCCGCACCTGGAAGAGCGAACTCGCCGCCCTGGCCACCGAAACCGGATTATCGATCACCGTGTGTCACCTGCCGCCGGGGACATCGAAATGGAACAAGGTCGAGCACCGGCTGTTCTCCCACATCAGCATGAACTGGCGCGGCAGGCCGCTCACCAGCCACGAAGTCATCGTGAACAGCATCGCGACCACCACCACCCGCAACGGACTGAAGTCCATGCCGAACTCGACCCGGGCACCTACGACACTGGCGTGAAGGTCACCGACCGCGAGATCGACGCGCTGGCGATGAACCGGCACCGCTTCCACGGCGACTGGAACTACACGCTCCACCCTGGCCGATCCCAGCCGGCCCCCGACCGTGAGGCGGAACCGGAAGCTGTCGCCGCGATCGCCGCCGAGCAGCGGCATGACTATCGAGCAACTGGACACTCTAGCCGACTCGTTGATCCCGGTGCTGTCACACCGGCGCGCGCGGATTCGCCACGAACGCCGGGGCGGTGAGCGACTCCGCGCGCGAGGCGCGGGCGCCAAGGACAAGCTCTCCGATACGGACCGGATCCTGGCCACCGTCCTCTGCCACCGCGAGATCGGTACCCATGACCTGCTCGCCCGGCTCTTCGGCGTCACCGGCAGCACGCTCACCCGGGCCGTCCAAGAAGTCCGGCCCCTCCTGGCCGACCACGCTATCCCGCCCTCAACCGTCAGGCTCCGCACCCCGACGGATGTGGTCGCCCACCTCGACAAGTACGGCAGCCAGCCCTCGGCGAAGACCAAATCCGCATGTTGATTCTCTGCGAGCCCTAAGAACAGCCGTCCGGCGCTTGCCTGCCCCCGTCCTGCGCGAGCAGCTCGCCCATCCACGTCTCGATGGCGTCCACGTCACGCGGCAGCGCGCCTGACATCAAGCGCGCGCCGTCGGACGTGATGACCAGGTCGTCCTCAATGCGGATGCCGATGCCGCGTAGCTCGACGGGGAGCGTCTCGTCGTCGGGCTGGAGGTAGAGGCCCGGTTCGACGGTGAGGACCTGGCCCTCTTCCAGGGCGGCGTCGAGGTACGTCTCCGCGCGGGCCTTCGCGCAGTCGTGGACGTCCAGGCCGAGCATGTGGCCGCTGCTGCACAGCGTGTAGCGGCGGTGGAAGTCACCCTCCGCGTCCTTCAGTACGCCCAGGTCGGCGAGGCCCTCGGCGATCACCCGCATGCCCGCGCGGTGGAAGTCGCGGAAGCTCGCGCCCGGCTTGAGCGCCGCGATGCCCGCGTCCTGTGCGGCGAGGACCAGCTCGTACAACTGGCGCTGGACGGGGGAGAAGCGGCCGGACAGCGGCAGGGTGCGGGTGATGTCGGCGGTGTAGAGGGTGTCGGTCTCCACACCCGCGTCGAGCAGCAGCAGCTGGGACGGGTCCAGCGCGCCATCGTTGCGTATCCAGTGCAGTACGCAGGCGTGGGCGCCCGACGCGACGATGGTGTCGTAGCCGGTGCCGTTGCCCTCGGCGCGCGCGCGCAGGTTGAACGCGCCTTCGATCCAGCGTTCGCCGCGCGCGTGCCTCAGCGCCTGGGGGAGGGCCCGCACCGCGTCCTCGAAGCCGCTGATCGTGTGGTCCACGGCGAGTTGGAGCTGCCCGACCTCCCACTCGTCCTTCACTAGACGCAACTCCGCGAGCGCGATGGCCAGTTCAGTGTCGTTGGAGGGGTCGCGGCCGGGTGGCAGTGTGTCGTACCCGTCCAGGTGCTCGCACCGGATGCCGGTCAGCCGCTCGGCCTCGGCGAGGTCGGGGCGGCGGCCGACCCAGAACTCGCCGTACCGCCGGTCGCGGTAGAACTCCCCGCCCGTGCGCGGGGAGCGCGGGCGCAGGTAGAGGACGGCCTCGTGCCCTGCGGGTCCCGCGGGCTCCATGACGAGGACGTGGCCGACCTGGTCCTCGCCGGTGAGGCTGGTCAGCCAGGCGTACGCGCTGTGCGGGCGGAAGCGGTAGTCGCAGTCGTTGGAACGGACCATGAGCTGTCCGGCGGGGACGACGAGTCGCTCGCCGGGGAAGCGGGCGGACAGCTTCGCGCGGCGGGCCGGGGTGCGGTCGTGGCCGGGTACGCGGCTGTCGGCGGGCAGCGGGGTGGCGGCCCAGCCGGTGCCCATGAAGGCATCCAACTCCGCGGAGACGGGCAGATCATGACTTCCCGTATTGAGTCGGACAGAGCGCTCGGGAAGGGGGGTCTCGGGCACCTGGACTGCTCCTTTGGACACGGGTCGGTAACGGCGACGCAGACATCTTGTCAGTGCAATTTCACATTACTATGTTACGGGTCACATCTTAGAGCGCGGTTCTTCAGCGGAGTGACTACTTATGACCAAGCGCACCCAACTCGCCCTCGCCACCGCCCTGGCGGCGTCCCTCACCCTCGGCCTCTCCGGCTGCGGCGGCGACGACAAGAACGACGGCAAAAGCAGCGGGAAGAACCCGATCTCCGAGCAGGCGGGCAAAACCGTCGGCGGCCAGCCGGTCAAGGGCGGCACCCTCACCGTCCTGTCCAACCAGGACTTCGCCCACCTCGACCCGGCGCGCAACTGGACCATGCCCAACATGGACCTGGGCATCCGCCTCCTCTACCGCACCCTCACCACCTTCAAGGCCGAGCCGGGCAAGGGCGGCAGTGAGATCGTCCCCGACCTCGCCACCGACCTGGGCAGGCCCACCGAGGGCGGCAAGGTGTGGACCTTCACCCTCAAGAAGGGCATGAAGTACGAGGACGGCACGCCGATCACCGCCAAGGACATCAAGTACAACGTCGAGCGGTCCTTCGCCCCCGACCTCACCGGCGGCCCCGACTACGCGGCCCAGTACCTCGCGGGCACCGAGGGCTACAAGGGCCCGCTCGAGGGCAAGCACCTGGACTCCATCCAGACCCCCGACGAGCTCACCATCGTCTTCACGCTCAAGCGCGCGGTCGCCGAGTTCGGCTCCACGGCCACCCTGCCCACCTTCGCGCCGGTCCCGCAGTCGAAGGAGAAGGGCGCGCAGTACGACGCGCGACCGTTCTCCTCGGGCCCGTACAAGATCGACAGCTACGACCGCGGCAAGAAGCTCGTCCTGGTCCGCAACGAGCACTGGGACGCGGCCAGCGACACCGTACGCAAGGCCTACCCGGACAAGTTCGTCTTCGTCCAGGGCCTCAAGGGCGGCCAGGTCGACGACCGCATCATCGCCAGCACGGGCCCCGACGCCTCCGCCGTCCAGTGGTCCGACATGCGGCCCGAGAGCGCGCCCAAGGTGCTGCCCAAGGCCGACATCAAGCAGCGCCTGATCGCCGAGTCCCAGGGCTGCACCGAGATGCTGCACCTCAACACCACCCGGGCGCCGTTCGACGACCCCAAGGTCCGCGAGGCCATGCAGTACGCGGTCGACAAGGAGTCGCTGCTCACCGCGTCCGGCGGCCCGGCGCTCAACGAGATCGCCACCGCCTACCTGCCGCCCGCCCTCACCGGCTCCAAGCAGGCCGACACCCTCAAGATCACCCCGGCGGGCGATGTCGACAAGGCCAAGGAGCTGCTCAAGTCGGCCGGCAAGGACGGCGGATTGAAGGCCGCCTTCACTGTCTCCACCGGCGACAAGACCAAGGCCGAGGCCATCCAGCAGGGCCTGAAGCGGGTCGGCGTCGACGTCACCATCAACACCGTCGACCCGGCCGCGTACTACGACACCGTCGGCGACACCAAGAACGCGCCCGACATGGTTATGGCCGGCTGGTGCCCCGACTACCCCTCCGGCTCCACCTTCCTCCCCTTCATCTTCGACGGGCGCACCATCAAGGAGAAGGACAACTCCGGCAACTACGCCCAGTTCCGCGACGACGCCGTGATGAAGCGCATGGACGAGATCGCCGCGATGTCCGACCCCGTCCAGGCCAACCAGGCGTGGATCGAGCTGGACGCGCAGATTATGGCCAAGTCCCCCTCCGTACCGCTGATCCTGGAGCGCAAGCCGCTCCTGGTCGGCACCAACATCGCCGGAGCCTTCGGCCACCCGGTGTGGTCGGGACAGCTCGACTACGCCGTCATCGGCCTCAAGGACCCGTCCAAGAGCCAGGGCTGAGGGGCCGGACGACCATGACCGCCCTTCTCCCTCCCGTCGAGGCCGCACCGGCCACGACGGCGAGCCGCCAGGGCCCCTGGCGGCTCGCACTCCACCAGTTGCGGCGCCGTCCCGCCGCCCGCTTCGGACTGGTCGTCGTCGTCCTGCTCGTCGTGATGGCCGCCGCCGCGCCGCTGCTCAGCGCGCTCGGCGGCTGGTCGCCCGACGAGTTCGACAAGACGGCCGTCGACCCGTACCTCGGCGGGCTGCCGCTCGGCTCGTTCGGCGGGATCGGTACGGACCACTGGCTCGGCGTCGAACCCGTCACCGGGCGCGACCTGTTCGCCCGCGTCGTGCACGGCGCGCAGGTCTCGCTGCTCATCGCCTTCAGCGCCACCGCGATGGTGGTCGTCGCCGGTACCGCCGCGGGGATCGCGGCGGGCTACTTCGGCGGCCGGGTCGACGCGGTACTCAGCCGCCTGATGGACCTGACCATGTCCTTCCCGTCCCTCATCTTCATGATCGCGATGATGTCGGTGGCCAAGGACGTCAACCGGATCTTCCTGATGACCGCCATCATCGGCGTCTTCGGCTGGCCCGGCATCGCCCGCGTCGTGCGCGGCGAGACGCTCTCGGTCAAGCACCGCGAATACGTCGAGGCCGCGCGGGTCGGCGGCTCCGGCTCCTGGCGGATCCTCACCAAGGACATCCTGCCCAACGTCGCCGGTCCCGTCATCGCGTACACCACCCTGCTCATCCCCGGCATGATCAGCACCGAAGCCGCCCTCAGCTACCTGGGCGTCGGCGTCCGGCCACCGACCCCCTCGTGGGGCCAGATGATCGCCGAGAGCGTCGCCTTCTACGAGACAGACCCGATGTACTTCATCATCCCCAGCGTCTTCCTCTTCCTCGCCGTGCTCGCCTTCACCCTGCTCGGCGACGCCCTGCGCGACATCCTCGACCCCCGGGGAGGCCGCACGTGATCCTCTACCTGGCCCGCCGTCTCCTCGGCGTACTCGGCGTACTCCTGGCCATCGCCGCCATCACCTTCACCATCTTCTACGTGCTGCCCGCCGACCCGGCCGCGGCCGCCTGCGGCAAGACCTGCAGCGCGGAACGGCTCGAACTGGTCCGCCAGCATATGGGCCTCGACCAGCCGATCTGGCGGCAGTTCGGCGACTTCCTCACCGGCATCTTCGCCGGCCGCACCCTCGGCGAGGGCCCGCACGCGCTGCAGTGCGGCTTCCCCTGCCTCGGCTACTCGTACGAGAACTCCCTGCCCGTCTGGGAGCTCCTGATGGACCGGCTCCCGGTCTCCGCCTCCCTCGCCGTCGGCGCCGCCGCCCTGTGGCTGGTGCTGGGCCTGGGCGCGGGCGTCACCGCCGCCCTGAAGAAGGACAGCCTCACCGACCGCTCCCTGATGGTCGGCGCGGTCGCGGCCGCCTCGCTGCCGGTCTACTTCACCTCGGTGCTGCTCATCTACGGCGTCATCCGCATCGCGGGCCTGCTCCCGTACCCCTCCTACGTGGACCTCACCGCCGACCCGCTCGGCTGGGCGTCCAACCTGCTCCTCCCCTGGGTGGCGCTCGCCCTGCTCTACGCCGCCATGTACGCCCGGCAGAGCCGCAGTTCGATGATCGAGGCGATGGCCGAGCCGTACATCCGCACCGCCCGCGCCAAGGGAATGCCGGAACGCACCGTCGTCGTCAAGCACGGGCTGCGCTCCGGGATGACTCCCATCCTCACCATCTTCGGCATGGACCTCGGCGGCCTGCTCGCCGGAGCCGTCATCACCGAGTCGATCTTCGGACTCCCCGGCGTGGGACGGCTGTTCTACGACGGCCTGGTCCGCTCCGACCAGCCGGTCATCCTCGGCGTCACACTGCTGGCCGCCTTCTTCATCGTCGCCGCGAATCTGATCGTCGACCTGCTCTACGCCTTCGTCGATCCGAGAGTGAGGTACTGATGGCCGAGCGGCACCCCCTGCTCGAAGTCCGTGACCTCCAGGTCACGTTCACCACTCCCGCCGGCCCCGTCCGGGCCGTCGACGGCATCGGCTTCACCGTCGAGGCGGGCCGCACGCTGGGCATCGTCGGCGAATCCGGCTCCGGCAAGTCCGTCACCTCGCTGGCCGTCATGGGCCTGCACCGGGACGCGGCCGTCGCAGGGTCGATATCCCTCGACGGCCGGGAACTCGCCGCCCTGCCGGACAAGGAACTGAACCGGCTACGCGGCCAGAAGATGGCGATGATCTTCCAGGACCCGCTGTCCAGCCTCCACCCCTACTACACCGTCGGCGAGCAGATAGCCGAGCACTACCGCGTGCACTTCAAGGCGAGCCGCGCGGTCGGCCGCCGCCGGGCCGTCGAGATGCTCGGCGAGGTCGGCATCCCCGAACCCGCCCGGCGCGTCACCGACTACCCGCACCAGTTCTCCGGCGGCATGCGCCAGCGCGTCATGATCGCCATGGCGCTGGCCTGCGAGCCCGACCTGCTCATCGCCGACGAACCCACCACGGCCCTGGACGTCACCGTCCAGGCGCAGATCCTCGAACTCATCGCCCGCATCCAGGCCGACCGCGGCCTCGGCGTCGTCATGATTACCCACGACCTGGGCGTCGTCGCCCGCGTCGCCCACGAGGTGCTGGTCATGTACGGCGGCCGGGCCGCCGAACAGGCCCCCGTGGACGAGCTGTTCACCAGCCCCGCCCACCCCTACACCCGCGGCCTGCTCGACTCGCTGCCCCGCCTCGACGACGCGGACGACGCCCCGCTGCGGGCCATCCCTGGAAGCCCGCCGTCGCTGCTCGTCCCGGCGCCGGGCTGCGCGTACGCACCGCGCTGCGCGCGGGCCGCCGCCGGTACCGCCGCCGAACGCGCCCGCTGCACGGACCAGCGCCCCGCCTTCGACGGCCTGGCCTCCGGCCCGGGCGGCGACCAGGGCAGCGCCCCGGGCGGCCGTCTGGTGGCGTGCCACCTTCCGTTGCGCGGAGCGCCGGGGGACCACCACCCGGTCGGGACGGCAGCCGTCGACTCAACCCCGGGAGGCCCGCGATGACCGCCCTCGGCGCGGCGGCGCGCGCTCTCGGACACGGCACGCCGCCCGCATCCGCCCAGCTGCCGCCCGTCGCCGTCCCGGGACCGCCGCCCAGCGACAGCCGAGGGCGACCGAGGACACAGCGCGGCCCGCGGTCCGGCAGCGGCGTGCGGTCCGGCACTGGCCCGCGGTCCGGCACCCGCCCGCCGCACGACACCCGCCCGCGGCCCGGGACACCCGTCGGCCTCATCCAGGGAGGAGCGCGATGACCACCCCCGAAACACTGACCATCGACCGGCCCTCGCCTGAGGCGACACCGCTGCTCTCCGTCCGCGACCTGGTCAAGACCTTCCCCGGCCGCCGCACCCGTACCGGACGGGCCGGATCGCCGGTACGGGCCGTGGACGGGGTCAGCTTCGACATCGCGGCGGGGGAGACGCTGGGCCTGGTGGGGGAGTCGGGCTGCGGGAAGTCGACCACCGGCCGCGCCGTGGTCCGGCTGCTGGAGCCGACCTCCGGGTCCGTCACCTTCGACGGCCAGGACATCAGCCACCTCCCCGCGCGCGGCCTGCGCCCGGTACGACGCCACATACAGATGGTGTTCCAGGACCCGTACTCCTCCCTCAACCCTCGGCAGACGGTCGCCCGCATCATCTCCGACCCGATGCTCGTGCAGGGCACCAGCGTGGCGGACGCCCGCAGGCGCGCCGCCGAGCTGATGGAGCTGGTCGGCCTCATCCCCGAGCACCTCGACCGCTACCCGCACGAGTTCTCCGGCGGCCAGGCCCAGCGCATCGGCATCGCCCGCTCGCTGTCCACCGGACCGCGCCTGGTCATCGCCGACGAACCGGTCTCCGCCCTCGACGTCTCCATCCAGGCCCAGATCGTCAACCTGATGGAACGCCTCCAGAACGAACTCGGCCTCGCCTACCTCTTCATCGCCCACGACCTGTCGGTGGTCAAGCGGGTCTGCGACCGCGTCGCGGTGATGTACCTCGGCCGGATCGTGGAGATCGGCGACAAGGCCGAGGTCTACGGGGCCCCGGCCCACCCCTATACGCGGGCGCTGCTCTCAGCGGTCCCGTTGCCCGACCCGGCCGCCGAGCGCAGGCGCGAACGCATCGTGCTGCTCGGCGACCCGCCCAGCCCGGCCAACCCGCCGTCGGGCTGCACATTCCACCCGCGCTGCCCCAAGGCGCAGGACATCTGCCGCACCACCTCTCCGGTGCTGCAGATCGCGGGCCCGGGCCTGCGGCAGGCCGCTTGCCACTTCCCGGAGCCCGCACCCGTCATCTGAACCCGACGGTCGCACGACCCCATCGCACCACCTCCACCCCACCTATAGCCATAGGGAGTTCTTCGGTGTCTTACACCCGTACCGTCCGCAAGGGTCTGCTCGTCGCCGCGCTGTCGGCCTCGCTCACCCTGCCGATGATCCAGGCCGCGCAGTCCGCCCCGGCCGCCCCGGCCGGGATCGACGCCCAGCAGGTCCCGGCGACGTTCCAGGCGGGCCCCCGGGCCGGTGCCACGGACACGCCCACGGCCAACCCGTTCGACGAGGTCGAGCGACTCGCCGAGGCCAGCAAGACCGCTCCCACCCAGGCCCCCGCCCCTGGCGGCGGACTGCTGGTCACCGGCCGTGTGCCCGGCGACATGTCCGTCAAGCCGGGCGCCAAGGTCCCGGCCGTTACCAACCAGGCCCCCTCGCAAAGAGCCCTGGCCGGAACCGTCCCATGTACGCTCGACGGGATCACCGGGCTGTCACCCACCGCGTTCGCGAACTTCCTCGCCGACACCTACGCCGTGTCCGTCGACGGCTGCCTCAGGAACATCCTCTGGACCTGGGACGCGCGCCTCGCGCCCGTCATGTCCGACGCCCACGTCCAGGCCGTGGCGAAGCGCATAACGCAGCTCGCCCCGAAGCACAGCGGCACCAACTCCACCAACCTGTACGAGATGTTCACGTACCTCCACGCCGTCGCGTACCACGACTACTCGCGCGACGAGATCGACACCAGCGACGCGACGACGACCGCCGCCGTCACCGCCGCGGTCACCGCCTTCGGCAAGGCCGCCCGCACCTTCGGCAACACCCCCACCAACGGCTACACCCTGCGCGAGGCGCTGTACGCGGCCAGCGGCCCCGGCCTGCGCCAGCACCACCTCGGCCTGATCCAGAAGGTGCTGGCCACCATGGCCCCTGGCACCGCCACCTTCGCCGACCCGGCCTGGGGCGCCGCCGTGCTGGGCGCGCTGTCCGTCAACTACCTGGGCGTCTACCCCGGCAACACGGACGACGACTTCCACGCGGCGGCCGGCGCCGACGCCGAGTACCGCAAGGCCTTCCGGGTCTTCGCCACGTACAGCCACCTCAAGGGCACGCCCAACGCCTGGGCGGCACGCGACGCGATGGGCGAGTACGGCCGCTTCGGCGAGATCGACGCCATCAAGGCCTCGATCATCACCGACCTCGGCGACGTGCTGACCCTCACCGAGACCCACTTCGGCAAGTTCACTGCCCCGTGGGCGAGTATCGTCGGCTGGCTCAACTACTACGGCGAGTGCGAGCGCTTCAACGTCTGCAAGGCCCAGATCGAGGCCCAGCTCTTCACCAACACCTTCACCTACGACAACGGTGCCATCAAGGTCCGTACCGCCCTGTCGCGCGAGACCGTCGACCAGCTCTACTACGCGAGCAAGCGCGTCAAGACGCAGTTCCACCGCGTCATCGGCAGCGACAAGCCGCTGGCGGGCGACACCAACACCACCCTCAACATCCACCTTTACGCGACCCGTTCCGACTACGAGGTCTACCACCCGCTGCTGACCGGCTACCCGACCAACAACGGCGGCATCTACATCGAGAAGGGGGCCACCTTCTACACGTACCAGCGCACCGCGCAGGAGTCGACCCTCACCCTCGAGGAGCTCTTCCGCCACGAGTACACCCACTACCTCAACGGCCGCTTCGCCGTCCCCGGCACCTTCGGCCAGGGCGACTGGTACCGCGACGACCGCACCACCGCCATGGACGAGGGCACCGCCGAGTTCTTCGACGGCGCCACCCGCGACAACGGCATCGCCGTGCGAAAGTCGCTGGTCCGCAGCATCATCAACGACACGGCAGGCGGCGGCCCGCGCATGTCCGTCCAGGAGCTGCTGCACGCCGAGTACGACCGCGACGGCTTCCGCTTCTACTCCTACGCGGGCACGTTCTTCGAGTTCCTGTGGGCCGAGCACCCCTCCGAGCTGCGCACCATGTACGGCTTCCTGCGCGCCAACGACCCGGCGGGCTTCGACGCCTGGCGCAACCGCCTCGGCGCGGACACCGCCTTCCAGGCGCAGTACGACACCTTCCTGGACGCGCAGATCGCCAAGGTCGACTCCCTCTACATCCCCAACACGACCTTCACCCCGAACGGCAGCCTGAAGTTCGCCACCGCCGACGAGGTCAAGAGCGCGTTCACCAGCGCGACCGCCTACACCCCGGTCTGCAACGACAACGCCGACTGGAACAACAAGGTCCGCTTCACCTGCACCGGCCGCATCACGGCCACCCTCACCGACTCCAACAACTCCGACAAGGTCTTCAAAGACATGTCCGAGACCGTCGACTACTTCATCCTCGACCGCTCGGCCACGGCCGGTAACAACCTCGCGGACATGAACTGCTCCTTCAGCCCCGTCGACATCTGGTCCAACGGCCAGGCGGGCTCCTCCGACTACGTCTGTGAGGGCCCGCTGCGCCGCTGACCATGGGCTCAATCCGGCGCCCGGTCCCCGCTCACCACGGGGGCCGGGCGCTTCCGCACGTAGCGCCCCGGGGTGGTCCCCACATGCTTCACGAAGTGCCGGGTGAGGTGCGACTGGTCGTAGAAGCCCGATGCGACGGCCGCGTCCCCGGGCCGCTGCCCCGCCAGCAGGCGGCGCCGCGCCGCGTTGACGCGGCGGCCCGTCAGATACGCGCGCGGCGGCAGCCCGCGGCGATGGCGGTGCGGGCGATCAACTGGAAGTACGCGCTCGGTGCGGAGCTGACGGACACCGGATTCGACGCCAGCGTGCTGTCCAGTCTGGCTGGCCGGGCAGATCAACGTCACTGAGTTCGCCGAGCGGTACGGGCCGCGGGTCGACGGCTGGCGCATGCCGCCCTCGCAGACCAGACGTGACCGTCTCGCCCAGGTCTTCGGGCAGATGCCCTCGCCTTGTGCCGGGCGGTCTGGGCCGAGGACGCCCCGGGCTGGATCCGGGAGATCGAGGCCGTGCACCTGCTGCGGCAGGTCCTCGTGCAGACCTACATCATCCGCAGCGACACGCGGGGACGGCAGGTGATCAGGAAGCGGGACGCCGACGACGGTGTCCCGCCCGGTCAACTCCGCCTGGTCTCCCCCTACGACCGTGACGCACGGTGGGCGGCCAAGGGCGATGACCTGTTCTGGATGGGATACAAGATCCACCTCACGGAGACCTGCACCACACTCCCCAGCGTCGACGCCGTAGAAGGGGCAGGGGTGATGCCGAATCTGATCACCGACGTGTACACCACCGACGCGACCGTGCCCGACGTGAAGGCGACCGCGCCGATCCAGAAGAACCTCGCCGAGCGCGATGTGAAGCCCGCCGAGCACTGCCTCGACTCCGGTTTCCCGTCGGCCGACCTGATCACCAAGGCCCTGAAGCAGGGCATCCGCATGGTGACCCCCGTTCTCCTGGACCGCTCCGCGCAGGCCAAGGCCGCCGAGGGCTTCGACAAGAACGCCTTCACCATCAACTGGAAGACCCGCCAGGTCCGCTGCCCCGCCGGGAAGACCAGTTCCCACTGGAACCCGGTGAAACAGCACGGCACCGACGCCATCGTCATCACCTTCAGTGTTCTGACCTGCCGCGACTGCCCCTTCCAGAAGCAGTGCACCACCTCGAAGACCGGGCGCCGCAACCGCATCAGCTTCACCGTCCTGCGGACCACCGCCGCCGACACCGTCACCACCGCGACCGCGACCGCAATCCTGCCCCCGGCGGGACCCGCCGAGCTCGTCGGCACCATCGGCCGGGCCGTCCTCGACGCCCTGCACCCCGCCCGCCACCGACACCGCGTCAAGGCTCGCACCCGCAAGAACCCCACCAGTACGGACCGAACGCCGGACAACACCCCACGACCAGTCAGAACTACACCGTCCACCACCGTCACGTTCTTCGAACACGGACTCTCGAACCGCTCACGGACGTAAACGCAACGGTGTTGATTTCGCGGTCTCAAAACAATCTTCCACCGACCACCGCAAGCCCGCGACCCGCACCAACGTGGTGAGCGTGGTGGAGGTCCGGGCGTATGCGGCGAAGTAGGCGAGCCTGCCCGGATCGTTGATCGACCGGCGGACCAGGAGCAGGTACGTCCACCCCTGGCGGGGCGCTCCGGCGTCCGAGGGCCAGGAGGCCTCGGCCAGCGCCCAGTCGTAGTACCGCTCGCCCTTGCTCCCGTGGCCGCACGAGCGGCGCTCGAAGACCAGCGGCAGCCGGGGAACCAGCAGATCGACCCGCATCGACCCCATGCCGGGAACCGACACGGTCTCATCGACGCCGACCGCCATCACGTAACCCTTGCCCCGGCGCTCCAGGGCGGCCCGGAGTTTACGGTCCTCGCCGTAGACGCTGTCGGCGGCCACCCACCCGAACGGCACCTTCGCCCGGAACGCCCGCTCGACCATGCGCCGGCCCAGTTCGGGCTTGGTGACCACGGACCGGCGGCGCCCGGCGGCACCCCGGCGGCCTCGCAGCGTCCGGTATCACCGGCCCAGTGTTTGCCGAGGTACAACTCACGGTCGATCAGGGCCCGCCCCCGCTCGGTCGCATACGCCGCGAACACTGCCACCTGGCAGTTCCTGGCCGGGCAGACCGCGCTCGACCAGGGCGGGAAGGTCGTCGGGGACACGCTCCCCGAGCAGTTCCGGCGGTCGCTGGGCAACCTCCTACGGGCGCTGGCCGCCTGCGGCGGACGCCCCGCCGACCTGGCCAGGATCACCGTGCACACCACCGACGTCGCCGCGTACCGGGATCACGCGCCCGAGCTCGGCGGAATCTGGCGGGAGCTGGCGGGGCGGGAGTATCCGGCGATGGCGATGGCGATGGCGGTGGTGGGGGTGGTGCGGCTGTGGGACGAGGAGCGCTGGTGGAGCTGGACTGCATCGCGGTGCTGTCGTGAGGTGGTGCTGTCGTGAAGGCGGTGCTTCCGCTTCTCTTGGCAACGTAAAAGCAATGTGACATATTACTGACGTGCCCACGAGACACCCCCTGGATGCCGTCATCGTCGGGTCCGGAGTGGTCGGCGCGGCCTGCGCCTACTACGCCACCCGGTCCGGACTGTCCGTCGCCGTCGTCGACCGCGGCCCCGTCGCGGGCGGCACCACCGGCGCCGGAGAGGGCAATCTCCTGGTCTCCGACAAGGAGCCCGGCCCCGAGCTCGACCTCGCGCTGCTGTCCACCCGACTCTGGCGCGAGCTCTCCGGTGAACTCCCGCAGGAGATCGAGTTCGAGCCCAAGGGCGGCCTCGTCGTCGCATCGGACGAGGCCCGCCTGGGCGCGCTCGCGGCGTTCGCCGCGAAGCAGGCGGCGGCGGGCGTGACGGTGCGGGAGGTCCCCGCGGACCGGTTGCACGACTTCGAGCCGCACTTGGCGCCCGGCCTCGCGGGCGCCTTCCAATACTCCCAGGACGCCCAGGTGCAACCCGCTCTGGCAGCGGCGCATCTGCTGCGGGCCGCCCGCCGTGACGGCGCCCAGGTGCGTCTCGGCGAGGAGGTCACCGCCGTACTCATCGGCCCGGACGGCGCGGTGCGCGGTGTGCGCACGGCTCGCGGCGAGTCACTGCTGGCCCCGGCCGTGGTCAACGCGGCCGGTACCTGGGGAGGGCAGCTGGCGGGCCTCGCGGGGGTGGGCCTGCCGGTGCTGCCCCGCCGGGGCTTTGTCCTGGTCACCGAACCGCTGCCGCGCGTGGTCCGGCACAAGGTCTACGCCGCCGACTACGTCGCCGATGTCGCCAGCGGCTCGGCCGCGCTCCAGACTTCCGCCGTCGTCGAGGGCACGCCCTCGGGGCCGGTGCTTATCGGCGCCAGTCGGGAGCGGGTCGGCTTCGACCGCACGCTGTCGACCGACGCGCTGAGCAGGCTCGCCGCGCAGGCTGCGGCGCTCTTCCCGATGCTCGCGGATGTCCGCGTGATGCGGGCCTATCACGGCTTCCGGCCTTACCTGCCGGACCACTTGCCCGCGATCGGGGCCGACGCCCGGGTCCCTGGGTTCTTTCATGCGTGCGGTCACGAAGGGGCGGGGATCGGGCTGGCTCCGGCGACCGGGCTGTTGCTGGCCGCTGCGATTCGGGGGGAGCCGCCCGAACTCGACCTCGCGCCGTTCCGGCCCGACCGGTTCGGTCCTGACGGCTGACGCGGGTTCTTTCCCCCACCCTGCCCCTTCCTGAAACTGGGGGCGAGCCCCCAGACCCCCCTTGTCCTCAAACGCCGGACAGGCTGAAACTGCGGACCGGGGTCCAGAGGCAGAGCCCCTGGTTACGGGAAGGAGGGGGCACCTCCCAGCGGTAGCTGGGGGAGGGCGGGGGATAGCCCCGCAGGGCAACCGAACATCCACCCCGAGAGGAGCCTGCCGTGCCGCGTACCCCAGCCGATCTGGTCAGAGCCGTGCCCGAGCCGTCGTTCGAGATCACGATGGACGACCGCGTCCTCCCCGCGCTGCCCGGCCAGAGCATCGCCGCCGTGCTCTGGGCGGCGGGCATCCTCGCCTGGCGGACCACCCGGGTCAACGGCCGCCCGCGCGGAGCGTTCTGCGGCATCGGGTCCTGCTACGACTGCCTCGCCACCGTCAACGGCCGCCCCAACCAGCGCGCCTGCCTCGTCCCGGCCCGTCCGGGCGACCGCGTCACCACCCAGGAGGGCGACGGCCGTGCCGAACTCGCTGTATGACCTCGCCGTGGTCGGGGCGGGGCCGGCCGGGCTCGCCGGAGCGGTCGCCGCCGCCGATCTCGGGCTGAGCGTCGCCGTACTCGACGCGGGTGCGGCTCCTGGCGGGCAGTACTACCGGCACCCCGCACCGGAGCTCGGCGCCGCCCGCCCTGAGGCACTGCACCACGACTGGGCGGCCTTCGCCGGACTCGCCGAACGGCTCCGGGCGCACGGGCGCACAGGGCGGGCCGACCATCTCGCCGAGCACCACGTGTGGACCGTCGGCCGGACCGGCGAGATGTGGACGCTGCACGCCGCCACCGGCCCCGACGGGCAGGGACGCGCCGTCGTCCGGGCCCGCGCGCTGCTCCTGGCCACCGGCTCCTTTGAACGCCAACTGCCGTTCCCCGGCTGGACGCTGCCCGGCGTAGTCGGCGCGGGCGGCGCCCAGGCGATGCTGAAGTCCGGGCTCGTCCTGCCGGGGCAACGCATCGTCGTCGCGGGCAGCGGCCCCCTGCTGCTGGCCGTCGCCGCCTCGCTGGCCGCGGCGGGCGCCAAGGTCCCCGCCGTCGTCGAGGCCGCCGGATACGTGGCCTACGCCCGCGCCCCCAAAGCGCTGGCCGCCAACCCCGGCAAGCTGGCCGAAGGCGCGGTCCACGGCACGGCCCTGCTGCGGCACGGCGTACGGTCCCACCTGCGCAGCGCCGTCGTGGAGGCGCACGGCACCGACCGTGTCGACGCCGTCACCGTCGCGCGCCTGGACCACGACTGGCGCCCGCTGCCGGGAACGGAACGCCGCATCGCCTGCGACGCGCTCGCCGTGGGCCATGGCCTCGTACCGCAACTGGAGCTCGCCACCGGTCTGGGCTGCGCCACCCGGCGCACCTCCGACGGCACCTACGCACTCGAACTGGACGCTTTCCAGCGGTCGTCGGTGCCCGGCGTCTGGGCGGCCGGTGAGGCCGCCGGAATCGGCGGGGCGCAACTCGCGATGATCGAGGGCGAGCTGGCGGCCAACGCGGCCGCCGCCGCGCTGCTCGGCGACTTCCGCTGCAACCGCAGCCGCCGGGTGGTGGCGCTTCGCCGCGCCCGCACTCGGCTGCGGGCCTTCGCCGACCTCATGGGAGCCGCGCACCGGCCGGGGCCCGGCTGGCCCGGGTGGCTGCGGGACGACACGGATGTGTGCCGTTGCGAAGAGGTCGCCGTCGGGCGGATCCAGGAGGCGGTCGACGAGCTAGGTGCGGGTGATGCGCGGTCCGTGAAGCTGCTCACCCGGGCCGGGATGGGGTGGTGTCAGGGGCGGATGTGCGGGCCCGCCGTGGACTGCCTGGCGGGTGGCGTAACGGCGGCGGACCGCCGCCCGCTGTCCTGCCCGGTCCCGCTGTCCACGTTGTCCGAGCTCGGCGGCTAGGCCGTGGCCCTGTGGGGGCATTCCCCCACCCCGCCCCTTCCCGTAACTGGGGCTCCGCCCCGGACCCCGGTCCTCAACCGCCGGACGGGCTAGTTCCCCAGCCTCACCCCTTGTGGGGCCCGCACGACCCCTAGTAAAATGTCACACCTCACTCAAGGAGATCCACCGTGACCCCCATCACCCCGCCCCGCGACCAGCCATGGCACGGCATCATGGTCGCCACCACCCTGCCCCTGCGCGACGACCTCTCGGTGGACTACGACGCCTACGGCGAGCACGTCCGCTGGCTCATCGACTCGGGCTGCGACGGCGTCGTACCCAACGGGTCCCTGGGTGAGTACCAGACCCTCACCGACGACGAGCGCGCCCGCGTTGTGCGCACCGCCGTCGAGGCGGCGGGCGACGGCGCCCGCGTCATGCCCGGCGTCGCCGCGTACGGAAGCGCCGAGGCCCGCCGCTGGACCGAGCAGGCGGCCGACGCGGGCGCGGGCTCCGTCCTCCTGCTGCCACCGAACGCCTTCCGTGCCGATCACGCGGCGGTCCGCGCGCACTACGCGGACGTCGCCCAGGTCGGGATGCCCGTCGTGGCGTACAACAATCCCTTCGACACCAAGGTCGACCTCGTCCCGTCGCTCCTCGCGCAGCTCCACCACGACGGCAGCATCGTGGCCGTCAAGGAGTTCAGCGGCGATGTCCGCCGGGCCTACGAGATCGCCGAGCTCGCCCCCGGTCTCGACCTCCTCATCGGCGCCGACGACGTCCTGCTGGAGCTCGCCGTCGCGGGCGCGGTCGGCTGGATCGCGGGCTACCCCAACGCCCTCCCCGAAGCGTGCGCCACCCTCTACCGGTCGGCGGTCTCCGGCGACCTCGACACCGCGCGGCCGCTCTACAAGGCGCTGCACTCCCTCCTGCGCTGGGACTCCAAGACCGAGTTCGTGCAGGCCATCAAGTTGTCCATGGACATCGCGGGGCGGCCCGGCGGCCCCGTCCGCCCGCCGCGCTTCCCCCTGCCGGAGGAGACCGAGGCGGCGGTACGCTCCGCCACCGAGAAGGCACTGGCTGAGGGCCTCGGCTAGAACTTGTCCAAGCCCGTCCGGCCGCCGGTTCGTCCTCAGAGGCCGGACGGGCTTAACCCACACGCCCCAGGGGAGATCTCTTGCGCAGCCTGAACATCTACCACGCCGTGGATTCGCACACCGAGGGCATGCCGACCCGCGTCATCACCGGCGGCATCGGCGTGATTCCCGGCGCCACCATGGCCGAGCGCCGCCTGTACTTCCAGGAACACCTCGACCATGTGCGCACCCTGCTGATGTACGAGCCGCGCGGCCACGCCTCCATGAGCGGCGCGATCCTGCAGCCGCCGACCCGGCCCGACGCGGACTTCGGCGTGCTCTACATAGAGGTCTCCGGCTACCTCCCCATGTGCGGCCACGGCACCATAGGCGTCGCCACGGTCCTGGTCGAGACCGGCATGGTGCCGGTCACCGAACCCGTCACCACCGTCCGCCTCGACACCCCCGCCGGGCTGGTCACCGTGGACGTGTCGGTCGAGGACGGTGCCGCCACCGCCGTCACGCTCACCAACGTCCCGGCGTTCTCCGTGGGCCTCGACCGCAAGGTCGACGTCCCCGGTTTCGGCGCCCTCACCTACGACCTGGCGTACGGCGGCAACTTTTACGCCATGCTGCCGCTGGACGCCCTCGGCCTGCCCTTCGACCGCGAGCGCAAGAACGACATCCTCGCGGCCGGACTCGCCATCATGGACGCCATCAACGCCACCGAGCGGCCCGTCCACCCGGAGAACCCCGACATCCACAGCGTCAAGCACGTCCAGCTGATCGCCCCCGGCTCCGACGCGACGCTGTCGAAGCACGCGATGGCCATCCACCCCGGCTGGTTCGACCGTTCCCCGTGCGGCACCGGCACCTCCGCGCGCATGGCCCAGCTGCACGCTCGGGGCGAGCTCCCGCTGCACACCGACTTCGTCAACGAGTCGTTCATCGGCACGTCCTTCACCGGCCGCCTCGCCGAGGAGACCACGGTCGCGGGGCTGCCCGCCGTGATCCCCACCGTCACCGGACGCGCCTGGATCACCGGCACCGCGCAGTACTTCCTCGACCCGGCCGACCCGTTCCCCGGAGGGTTCCTCCTGTGACCACCTTCGTTTCCCACAACCCGGCCGACCCCGCCGACCTCGTCGCCGAGGTCCCCGCAGCGGGCGCCCGCGCCGCCACCGAGGCCGTGGACCGGGCGCGTGCCGCCCAGCCCGGCTGGCTCGCCGCCGGGGCGGCCGCCCGCTCGGCCGCGCTCACCCGGGCGGTCGCCGCCGTCGAGGACGCGGCGGACGAGCTGGCCGCGCTCATCACCCGTGAGGTCGGCAAGCCGCCCGCCGAGGCACGCGGCGAGTGCGCCCGTACCGCCGCCATCCTCCGCTTCTACGCGCAGGCGCCCTACGAGGCGTCAGGCGCCGTCCACGAGCCCGCCGCCGGAGCAGGGCTGCTGCTCACCCGCCGCCGCCCGCACGGCGTCGCCGGGCTCGTCACCCCGTGGAACTTCCCCCTCGCGATCCCCGTGTGGAAGGCCGCGCCCGCACTGGCGGTCGGCAACACGGTGGTCCTCAAGCCCGCCCCCGAAGCCACCGCCTGCGCACTGCGGCTGGCCGAGCTGCTGGACGGGATCCTCCCCGACGGCGTGTTCACCGTCGTCCCCGGCGCCGCGACCGAGGGCAACGCCGTCGTCTCGGCCGCCGACGTTGTCTCCTTCACCGGCTCCATCGCGACCGGCGGCGCCGTGGTCCGTGCGGCCACCGCTCGCGGCATCCCCGTACAGGCCGAGATGGGCGGGCTCAACGCCGCGATCGTCCTGCCGGACGCCGACATCGCCCGGGCCGCCGCCGACATCGCCGCCGCCATCAGCGGTTACGCCGGGCAGAAGTGCACCGCGACCAGCCGGGTGATCGCTGTCGGTGCGGCGCTGGAGCCGCTGCGCGCCGCCCTCACGGAGGCGCTGCGCGCGATTCCCGCGGCCGCCTGCGGGCCCGTCATCTCCGAGGCCGCGCGTGACCGTGTCACCAAGTCGTGCGAGGGCACCCGGGTCCTGGCCGGGGGCTCCGCCCCCGACGGGCCCGGCTGGTACGTCGAGCCGACCCTCGTCACGGACGTGCCCGACGGCCATCCACTGCTGGCCGAGGAGGTGTTCGGCCCGGTGGCCGTCCTGCTGCACGCCGCCGACCTCGACGCGGCCGTGACGCTGGCCAACTCGGTGCCGCACGGGCTGGTCACGTCCGTCCACACGGCGGATCTCGACACGGCGCTTTATGGCTTGGACCGGCTGGACACCGGGATGATCCGGATCAACGCGCCTTCCAGCGGGGTCGACTTCCACTTGCCGTTCGGCGGGGCGAAGGCTTCAAGCTACGGGTCGCGGGAGCAGGGCGCGGTTGCGCTGGACTTCTATACCGCGACGCGTACGTATTCGCTCATGCCGACGGGGAGGGCTTAAGGGCTCGCAGAGAATCAACCTGTTGCTTCCCGTGATTCGGCTCGTTGGTGTGGTATGCGCATCAGTGACGAGGTTCGTGGTCAACTCGCGGTGAAGTTCGAGGGGTGTTGTTCCCGCATCTGGACGAGCGGCAGCGGCGGCTGTTGATGGGAGCCGAGGCCCGGATCCTGGGCCATGGCGGGATCCGGGCGGTCGCACGGGCGGCCGGGGTCAGCGAGGCGACGGTGCGTAAGGGCATGGGCGAGTTGGGAGCCGGCGAGGAACCGCTGGGACGGGTGCGCCGGCCTGGCGGCGGGCGGAAGAAAGCCGCGGATATTGATCCGGGGCTGCGGTCGGAGCTGCTCGCACTGGTTGAGCCGGATATGCGTGGGGATCCGATGTCGCCGTTGCGCTGGACGACGAAGTCGACCAGGAAGCTCCAAGACCATCGAAGGCGCACAGCACCGCGACCGGGGCTCCCGGTTCCGCTACATCAACGGGCAGGCCAAGGACCACATGGGTGCCGAGGGCCCGGTGATCAGCGTGGACACCGAGAAGAAGGAACTGGTCGGCGACTGCAAGAACGCCGGACGCCAGTGGCGGCCCAGGGGTGAGCCTGTGATGGTCAAGACGCACGACTTCCTGGATCGGCAGGGGCCGGGCAAGGCGATCCCGTACGGGATCTACGATGTCGCCGCGAACACCGGCTGGGTCAGCGTCGGCACCGACCATGACACCGCCGCATTCGCAGTCGCCTCGATCCGCCGGTGGTGGCAAGCCCGCGGCCAGCACGGCTACCCGCGCGCCACCCGTCTGCTGATCACCGCCGACGCGGGCGGCTCCAACGGCTACCGCACCCGCACCTGGAAGAGCGAACTCGCCGCCCTGGCCACCGAAACCGGATTATCGATCACCGTGTGTCACCTGCCGCCGGGGACATCGAAATGGAACAAGGTCGAGCACCGGCTGTTCTCCCACATCAGCATGAACTGGCGCGGCAGGCCGCTCACCAGCCACGAAGTCATCGTGAACAGCATCGCGACCACCACCACCCGCAACGGACTGAAGTCCATGCCGAACTCGACCCGGGCACCTACGACACTGGCGTGAAGGTCACCGACCGCGAGATCGACGCGCTGGCGATGAACCGGCACCGCTTCCACGGCGACTGGAACTACACGCTCCACCCTGGCCGATCCCAGCCGGCCCCCGACCGTGAGGCGGAACCGGAAGCTGCCGCCGCGATCGCCGCCGAGCAGCGGCATGACTATCGAGCAACTGGACACTCTAGCCGACTCGTTGATCCCGGTGCTGTCACACCGGCGCGCGCGGATTCGCCACGAACGCCGGGGCGGTGAGCGACTCCGCGCGCGAGGCGCGGGCGCCAAGGACAAGCTCTCCGATACGGACCGGATCCTGGCCACCGTCCTCTGCCACCGCGAGATCGGTACCCATGACCTGCTCGCCCGGCTCTTCGGCGTCACCGGCAGCACGCTCACCCGGGCCGTCCAAGAAGTCCGGCCCCTCCTGGCCGACCACGCTATCCCGCCCTCAACCGTCAGGCTCCGCACCCCGACGGATGTGGTCGCCCACCTCGACAAGTACGGCAGCCAGCCCTCGGCGAAGACCAAATCCGCATGTTGATTCTCTGCGAGCCCTAACGACTTCACCCACGATTGGCCGCGACGCCGCTGACAATCGTGGGTGAGGTCGCAAGCCGGGGTGCCCTGCGGGGCTTTCCCCCACCCCGCCCCTTCCCGGGGGCAAGCCCTCAGACCCCGTTCGTCCTCAAACGCCGGACAGGCTGAAACGAGGACCGGGGGAGGCCGATCCGCCGGAGGACCCTAGTGATCACCATCGCGACCACCGACTACCACTCCGCCGGGGAGCCCTTCCGGATTGTCACCGGCGGGCTGCCGCCGATACCCGGCGACTCCGTCGCCGAGCGCCGGGCGATCGCGCTCGGCCGGGGCGGGGCGGCGCTCGACCGGATCCGCCGCCTGGTCGTCCAGGAACCGCGCGGGCACGCGGGGATGTACGGCGGCTTCCTCGTGCCGCCCGACGATGCCGAGGCGCACCTCGGCGTCCTGCTCTGGCACAAGGACGGCTACTCCACCGCCTGCGGCCACGGCACGATGGCGCTAGGCGCCTGGGCCGTCGACAGCGGACTGGTCCCGGCCCCCGACGACGGCACCGCGCAGGTCCGGATCGACGTCCCGTCGGGCCAGGTCACCGCCACCGTCCACCGCGTGGAAGGCCGCACCAGCGCGGTCACCTTCCGTAACGTCCCCGCCCGGATCGCCGCCCGCAAGGTCTCCGTCAGCACCCGGTTCGGCACGGTCGAGGCCGACATCGTGCACTCCGGCGCCTACGCCTCGGTGGCCGCCGGACAGCTCGGCCTGGCCGTGATCCCCGAGGACCTTCCCGGCCTGGTGGCCGCCGGGCGGCAGATCCAGGCCGCCCTCGCCGACGAGCCCGCCACCCGGCACCCGTACGACCCCCGCCTGTCCGGCGTCTACGGCGTGATCCTCCACGAGGAGCAGCCCCGCACCTCCGCAGGGCCCGCCCAGCGCAACATCACCGTCTTCGCCGACGGCCAGGTCGACCGTTCCCCCTGCGGCTCCGGCACCTCCGCCCGGCTCGCCCTGCTGGCCGCCGACGGCCTCCTGGGGCCCGGCGACACTCTGCGCCACGAGTCCGTGGCCGGTACCGTTTTCCTTGGCCGGCTGGCGGGCGATCACCCGCAGGGCGTCATCACCGAGGTCACCGGCCCGGCACACCGCACCGGGGAACACCGCTTCCTCCTCGATCCGTACGACGCCCTGGGAACGGGATTTCTGCTGTGACGCTGCCCGGGACACTGCTCCACCTCGACGCCGACGACATCGCCCGGCTGCTGGGCCCCGCCGACGCGGCCGATGCCGTGGAAGCGGTCCTCCGGGCCGGTCTGGACCCCGAGACCGCTCCGCCGCGCAGCAACATCCCGGTGGCCGCCGGTGAGTTGCTGCTGATGCCCGCCGCGTACGAGGACTTCGCCGGAGCGAAGATCGCCGGGGTGGCCCCGGCCAATCCGGGGCGCAGCCTGCCGCGCATCACCGGCAGCTATCTCCTGCTGGACGGCGCGACGCTGATGCCCGTCGCCCTGCTCGACGGGCCCGCCCTCACCGTGCTGCGCACCCCGGCGGTGTCCGCCGTCGCGATCCGGCGGCTGGCGGCCCCGGACGCCGCGCACCTCGTACTGTTCGGGACCGGCCCGCAGGCGTACGGGCACCTGGACGCGGCCCTTGCCGAACGCCCCCTGGAGCGGCTGACGGTGGTCGGCCGCAGGCCGGAACCGGCCGAGGCGCTGGCGGCCCACGCCCGCACCCTCGGTCTGGACGCGCGGGTCGGCGGGCCTGAGGCGGTGGCCGGGGCGGACCTCGTGATCTGCTGCACCACGGCCCGTACCCCGCTCTTCGACGGGCGGTCGGTTTCCGATCACGCGGTGGTGATCGCGGTCGGCTCGCACGAGCCGGACGCCCGGGAGACGGACACCGCGCTCGTCACCCGGTCGACCGTCGTCGTGGAGGCCCGCGCGGCCGCCGAGCGCGAGGCCGGGGACCTCCTGGTCCCGGTCGCCGAGGGCGCGTACCGGCTGTCGGACATCGCCGGGACGCTCGCCGACCTCGTCACGGGGCGGCTGCTGCCCGAGCCGGGGCGGCCCCGGTTCTTCAAGGGCGTCGGCATGGCCTGGCAGGACCTCGCGGTGGCTGCGGAGATCTTCCGGGCCGCGAAAGCAACGTGACATTGTACGCTGGTGCTCCGCGCGATGACGGAGGAACAGTGATGGGTGACCTGAAGCAGCGCAACCTGATCACAGCACAGGAGCGGCTGCGTGACCAGGTCGGCCACGCCCTGCGTGCCGCGCTGATCGCCGGCGAACTGCGCCCCGGAGTCGTCTACTCCGCCCCGGCCCTCGCCGCCGACTTCGGGATCTCCGCCACCCCGGTCCGCGAGGCCATGCTCGACCTGGCCCGCGAGGGCCTGGTGGAGCCGGTCCGCAACAAGGGCTTCCGAGTCACCGAGATGAACGAGCGCGACCTCGACCAGTACACGGAGATCCGGGCCCTCATCGAGGTCCCGACCGTCGGCCGGGTCGCCCGCACGGCGACGCCCGAGCAGTTGGAGCAACTGCGGCCGGTCGCCGAGGAGATCGTCGCCGCGGCCCGTCAGCACGACCTGATCGGCTACCTGGAGGCCGACCGCCGGTTCCACCTCACGCTGCTCGGGCTGGCCGGGAACGAGCGGCTCGTGGAGGCGGTGGGTGACCTGCGGAAGCGGTCTCGTCTGTACGGGTTGACGCGGTTGGACGAGCGGGGCGAGCTTGTTTCGTCGGCCGAGGAGCACATTGAGCTGCTTGACCTGATGATCTCCGGCAATGCGGAGGGGGCGGAGGCGTGCATGGCGCGTCACCTTGGCCACGTCCGGTCCTTGTGGGCCGTGGGCCAGGAGGACCAGCCGACCAAGGTCGAGAAGGTGTTGAAGCGGAAGCTCGGCGGCGCGTAGGCGTTGCCCTGCGGGGCTTTTCCCCCACCCCGCCCCTTCCCGTAACCGGGGCTCCGCCCCGGCCCCCGGTCCTCGAGCTCCCCCAGCTACCACTGGGAAGTGCCCCCTGGACGGCTTACGCCCTCCCCCGCGCGCTATCGCGGGGGAGGGCGTAAGGCTCGCAGAGAATCAACCTGTTGCTTCCCGTGATTCGGCTCGTTGGTGTGGTATGCGCATCAGTGACGAGGTTCGTGGTCAACTCGCGGTGAAGTTCGAGGGGTGTTGTTCCCGCATCTGGACGAGCGGCAGCGGCGGCTGTTGATGGGAGCCGAGGCCCGGATCCTGGGCCATGGCGGGATCCGGGCGGTCGCACGGGCGGCCGGGGTCAGCGAGGCGACGGTGCGTAAGGGCATGGGCGAGTTGGAAGCCGGCGAGGAACCGCTGGGACGGGTGCGCCGGCCTGGCGGCGGGCGGAAGAAAGCCGCGGATATTGATCCGGGGCTGCGGTCGGAGCTGCTCGCACTGGTTGAGCCGGATATGCGTGGGGATCCGATGTCGCCGTTGCGCTGGACGACGAAGTCGACCAGGAAGCTCACGGCCGAGTTCACCCGCCAGGGACACAAGGTGAGCGCGGACACAGTCGGGGATCTGCTGCGGGAGGAAGGCTTCAGAGTCCGGTACGCGAGGTAATGCCGGTTTCGTGGTTGGGGTTGGGTGAGGAGCCCCGGTAGGCGGGGTGGGCTGGTGGTCAGGTGCGGGGCGGGGTGAACAGGCCGGGTTCGGGTTCGGTGAGGATGCCCCGTGTGACCAGGCGTTTCAGCTTCGACCGGATGCCTTCGGTGTTCTTCGGGAGGATCGGCAGGTCGAGGGCCTGGCACAGGTCGCGGGCCCGCATCGGCTGGCCCGGCGTCGGTGAGGGCGGTGAGTATCTGCTGGTAGGCCGGGTGGTCCGGCACGTCAGGGTGCGGCGGGTCCTCGGGCCCCCGGCCTCATCCGGCCGGGGACCCGTCCCCTTTCCGCTCCCGTCGTTCCCGGCTCCGTCAGGAGCGCTCGGGCTCCTCCAGCGCGCCGTCGGCGGTGAGCCGCAGGCTGCCCGTCAGAGCCTGGTCACAGCCCTCCCGCACCGGACGCAAGGTGACGGTGCCGGTGGCCACCAGCTCCGGCGCGTCCCGCGGGCCCGACAACTCCAGGCGTACCGCCGGGCGCCGCTCGTCGTAGCCCTCCGGCAGGGGCAGCGTGACGCGCACCTGCTCGCGGTACACCTGCGGGGTCCCGCTCTCGCAGAGCTTCCCCGCGCACAGGCGGTAGGTGGAATCCGCGCCGTACGGCAGCGCCTTCGCCTGCCAGACCACCCCGAGCCGGGGGACGACGTCGACCAGCCGGCACGGCTCGGGGGTGCTGCCGCAGGCGCTCAGGGCCCACAGGGCGGTGGCGGCGGCGCCGGCGGCCATGGAACGCCGGCTCACCACGTCTTCACCAGGCCGGGGAGCGCATCCTCGGCCAGTTTGATGTCGGTGAAGATCATCTCGCAGTCCCAGTCGGTGGAGTCCGAACAGTCCCGGTCGTCGTTCCAGGGCCACCGGCTCGGTGAGCACGTCGACCCGGTTGAGGACGAATGTCACCGGTTCCGACGGCGCGGGGTCGTCGTCGCCCTCGAAGCGGACCCTCAGCTGCACGTCGCCGTCGGCGGTGAGCCGGCCCGTGTCCCACACCAGGCCGGACAGGGCGCCGCCGGTGACGGCCGCGGGCCCAGGTCACGGACGCGCCCGAGGCCATCTTCACCTCGGCGGCCGGGATGTCGGACCAGGCGTCGGCGTCGGTGCGGCGGTACTGGAAGGTGGCCCCGGTCAGGTCGCCGGGTCCGGCGGCCGCGAGCGGCACCCGGTGACCAGCCTCCTCGCCGGGCAGCGGAGAGACCAGGCCCGCCGTGCCCACGTGGAAGGTGTACGCGGTCGGCGCGGACGCGTTGCCCGCCTAGTCGACCGCGACGACGTCCAGCCGGTGGCTGCCTTCGTCGGCGACGGTCAGGCGCACGGTGGTGGCGGACCCGGCGGCGGCGACCGTGGTCTCGGCCCCGCCGTCGAGCCGGTACCGCAGCGAGCGCAGGCCGGGTCCTTGGGTGCGTTCGGACAGGATCTCGACCCTGCGCCTGGGCGAGGGCGCGCGCCTCGGACTCGTCGGCGGCCTCGGCGGCTGCCCACGCGTGCTCCCTGAACACGAGGGCGCTTCACCGAGCGGCTACACCAGGACGGGAAGCGATGCGAGCCCGCGGACGAGACGGGTGCGCCGCCACTCCAATCGATCAGACGGTGCGGCAAGCCGGATTCCGGGAAACCGAATCAGTACCGCTCGTAGGGCGATTTCCGCCTCGGCCTTGGCCAGGGGAGCGCCGACACAGCGGTGGATGCCGTGGCCGAAGCTGAGATGAGCAGCGGCGTCCCGGTCCAAGTCGAGGAGGTCCGGCGACGGGAACCGCTCCGGGTCTCGATTGGCTGCTCCAAGAGCGACCAGCACCGGAACACCGGCCGGGATATCCGTACCGCCGAGCGTGACGGCTTCCGTGGTGAACCGGAAGGTAGCTGTACTGACGGGGGAATCGAACCGAAGCAGCTCGTCCAGCACGGCAGGGACGTCGTCCGGATTCTCCCGAAGGCGATCCAGCTCGGTCGGGCGCTGGAGCAGCGCCAGGGCCGCGTTGCCGAGGAAGTTGGTGGTGGTCTCGTGTCCGGCCACGAGCAGCAGCACCGCCAGAGAGACCAGCTCCTCCTCGCTCAGATGATCGTCTTCGTCGCGAGCCGAGATGAGCCGGTCAAGAAGAGAGCTACCGGGCTCCAGGCGCTTGGCTGCGATGAGGCCCGTCATGTAGTCGGCCATCGAATGCGAGGCCGCGTCGATGACGTCCGGCTTTCCCGCCGCGAACAGCTCTCCGGACCAGCGCTGGACATCGGACCGTTCTCCCTCCGGAACTCCGAGCAGCTCGCAGATCACGATGACCGGCAGCGGTACCGCCAGGCCGCCCACGAAGTCGAACCGCTCGCCGACGGGCCACTGATCCAGCAGCTCGTCGGTGACCCGGGCGATGAACGGACGCAGCTCCGTGACGGCCCCTGTCGTGAACGCCTTGGTCACCAGCCTGCGCAGCCGGGTGTGCTGGGGCGGGTCGCTGGCCAGCATGTTGTGAGCCACCGCAGGGTGCAGGCGACGCCGTGACCCCTTGCCCGCGGAGAAGGCGGCCGTGTCCTTCGAGAGCCGAGCGTCGCCGAGGGCTTCCCTGGCTTCCGCGTAGCCGGTGACCAGGTAGCTGGGGTGCCCACCGGAGCCGGCGGGCACGGACTGCACCGGACACGTGGACCGCATGGCCGCGTAAGCGGGATAGGGGTCCTGGAGGAAGCGGGGATCCTGAGTCGGGTCGGTCATGCTCTCAGGCTCCAACTGGTTCTGGCTGGCCGTCGTCGGCGACACGCCCAACACGGTTGGCGTAGGCGTCGGCCACCAGGGGGAGCCACTCCGTGTCCGCGCGGAGGTCCTTGCGGGAGGCGGCCTCCGCCGACGGCAGGGCAACCTCGTCGGCGCAGCACGAATGCTCACGGTCTCGTAATGCGTAGCTCTCACTCCTGACGACGTGCACCGACCGCACGCCACGTCTTGAGGTGACGTCGTGGACGCCTGGTCACCCCGGAAGCCGCCGCGTCCCAGCCCCCAAGAGCGAGGCGCCCCTGGGACATCCCAGGGACTTTTCAAGGACTTTCATATCTGTCTGAGAAAGATTCCAGAGACTTTTCGCGGCCTGAGCAGGGAAGGCCCTGACAGCGCTGAAAGGGGAACGCGCTGGTCAGGGCCGGTCCCCTCAGCACTCGATGACGTTGACCGCGAGCCCGCCCCGCGCCGTCTCCTTGTACTTGACCTTCATGTCGGCGCCGGTCTCCTTCATGGTCTTGATGACCTTGTCCAGGGACACCTTGTGGATGCCGTCCCCGCGCATCGCCATCTTCGCCGCCGTGACGGCCTTGACCGCCGCCATGCCGTTGCGCTCGATGCACGGAATCTGGACGAGGCCGCCTACCGGGTCGCAGGTCAGGCCCAGGTTGTGTTCCATGCCGATCTCGGCCGCGTTCTCGACCTGCTCCGGGGTGCCGCCCAGTACCTCGGCGAGTGCGCCGGCCGCCATCGAGCATGCGGAGCCGACCTCGCCCTGGCAGCCGACCTCGGCGCCGGAGATGGAGGCGTTCTCCTTGAAGAGCATGCCGATCGCGCCCGCCGCGAGCAGGAAGCGCACGACGCCGTCCTGCTTTTCGCTCTCCGAGTACTTCGCCGCGACGAAGTTCGTGTAGAAGTGCAGGACCGCAGGGATGATGCCCGCCGCGCCGTTGGTCGGGGCGGTGACGACGCGGCCGCCCGCCGCGTTCTCCTCGTTGACCGCCATCGCGTAGAGCGTCACCCACTCCATCGCGTGCGCCGTCGCGTCGCCCTCGGCGCGCAGCTGGCGGGCGGTGTGGGCGGCGCGGCGGCGGACCTTGAGGCCGCCGGGGAGGATGCCCTCGCGGGACATGCCGCGCGCCACACAGGCCTGCATGACGCCCCAGATCTCCAGCAGGCCCTCGCGGATCTCCGTCTCGGTACGCCAGGACAGTTCGTTCTCCAGCATGAGCGAGGAAATCGACAGACCGGTCTCGCGTGACAGGCGCAGCAGCTCGTCGCCGGTGCGGAAGGGGTACTTGAGTACCGTGTCGTCGAGCTTGATGCGGTCCTCACCGACGGCGTCCTCGTCGACGACGAAGCCGCCGCCGACCGAGTAGTAGGTCTTTTCCAGGAGAGGGGCGCCCGCCTCGTCGTACGCGAAGAGGGTCATGCCGTTCGCGTGGTACGGCAGGGAGCGGCGGCGGTGCAGGATCAGCTGGGTCGGCTCGTCGAAATCGATCTCGTGCGCGCCCAGCAAATTGAGGCGTCCGCTCGTGCGGATGCGCTCCACCTCGGCGTCGGCCGTCTCGACGTCGACGGTCTTGGGGGAGTGGCCCGCCAGGCCGAGGATGACGGCCTTCGGGGTGCCGTGGCCGTGGCCGGTCGCGCCCAGCGAGCCGAATAGTTCGGCCCGTATCGCCGTGGTGTGGGCCATCAGGCCGTCGTTCTTGAGGCGGCCCACGAAGAGGCGGGCGGCGCGCATGGGACCGACCGTGTGGGAGCTGGACGGGCCGATGCCGATCGAGAACAGGTCGAAGACCGAGATGGCCACGGGGTAACTCCTAAGGGGTTGGTAGACGCCGTTGTCTGCCTGCCGGGGTGGTGCAGAAAACCAAGGCGGTACAAGGGCCGGGGCGCCGCACTCACTGTCCAGTGTGCGCGGCGCCCCGTTGTTCAGCTGTTCAGCTGTTCAGCCTGTTTCGTACGAAACTACTTCAGGCCAGGGTAGAGCGGGTGCTTGCCGGCCAGGGCCGTGACCCGGGCGGACAGGCCATCGGCGTCGAACGACGGCTTCAGGGCCTCGGCGATGATGTCCGCGACCTCCGTGAAGTCCTCGGTCTGGAAACCGCGGGTGGCCAGGGCCGGAGTACCGATCCGCAGGCCCGAGGTGACCATCGGCGGCCGCGGGTCGTTCGGGATGGCGTTGCGGTTGACCGTGATGCCGAGCTGGTGCAGCCGGTCCTCGGCCTGCTGGCCGTCGAGCTCGGAGTTTCGCAGGTCGACGAGGACCAGGTGGACGTCCGTGCCGCCGGTGAGGACGGACACGCCGTGCTCGGTGACATCCGGCTGCACCAGGCGCTCGGCCAGGATGCGGGCGCCGTCCAGGGTGCGCTGCTGGCGCTCCTTGAAGTCGTCGGAGGCGGCCACCTTGAAGGAGACCGCCTTCGCGGCGATCACGTGCTCCAGCGGGCCGCCCTGCTGACCGGGGAAGACCGCCGAGTTGATCTTCTTGGCGAGTTCGGCGGTGGAGAGGATGATTCCGCCGCGCGGACCGCCGAGGGTCTTGTGCGTGGTCGTGGTGACGACATGGGCGTGCGGCACCGGGTTGGGGTGCAGGCCTGCCGCGACCAGGCCGGCGAAGTGCGCCATGTCGACCATGAGGTACGCGCCGACCTCGTCCGCGATCTTGCGGAAGGCGGCGAAGTCCAGCTGACGCGGGTACGCCGACCAGCCCGCGATGATCAGCTTCGGCTGCGACTCCTTGGCGAGGCGCTCCACCTCGGCCATGTCGACCTCGCCCGACTCCTCGTCGACGTGGTACGGGACCACGTTGTAGAGCTTGCCGGAGAAGTTGATCTTCATACCGTGGGTCAGGTGTCCGCCGTGCGCGAGGTTCAGACCCATGATCGTGTCGCCGGGCTTCAGCAGCGCGAACATCGCGGCGGCGTTGGCCTGCGCACCCGAGTGCGGCTGCACGTTCGCGTGCTCGGCGCCGAAGAGCGCCTTCACTCGGTCGATCGCGATCTGCTCGACGACGTCGACGTGCTCGCAGCCGCCGTAGTAGCGGCGGCCCGGGTAACCCTCGGCGTACTTGTTGGTGAGGACGGAGCCCTGGGCCTCCATGACCGCGACCGGAGCGAAGTTCTCCGAGGCGATCATTTCGAGGGTGGACTGCTGGCGGAGCAGCTCGGCGTCGACGGCGGCGGCGACGTCCGGGTCGAGCTCATGCAGGGGAGTGTTGAGAAGCGTCATCACGGTCCCGTTCGAGGTCTCAGTTGCCGGAGGTAAGGGCGATGTACTCGTCGTTGGAGAGCAGGTCGGCCGGCTCCTCCGAGACGCGCACCTTGAAGAGCCAGCCGCCCTCGAAGGGGGCGGAGTTCACCAGCGCGGGGTCGTCCACGACGTTCTGGTTGGACTCGGTGACCTCACCCGTCACGGGGGAGTACAGGTCGCTGACCGACTTGGTCGACTCCAGCTCCCCACAGGTCTCGCCCGCGGTCACCGTGTCGCCGACCTCCGGGAGCTGGGCGTAGACGATGTCACCGAGCGCGCTGGCCGCGAACTCCGTGATGCCGACCGTCGCGACGCCGTCCTCGGCGGTCGACAGCCACTCGTGCTCCTTGCTGTAACGCAGCTGCTGGGGGTTGCTCATGACCTGAATTCTCCTGTACGCGGGGGAGTGCTGGTGAACGGGGAAGGTGTACGAGTGCCAGGTGTACGGGTACGAGGTGTGCGGGGCGTCACTTCTGGCGCTTGTAGAACGGCAGCGCGACGACCTCGTACGGCTCATGCGTACCGCGGATGTCGACGCCCACACCCGCCGTGCCGGGCGCCGCGTGCGCGGCGTCGACGTACGCCATGGCGATCGGCTTGCCGAGGGTGGGGGACGGGGCGCCGGACGTGACCTCACCGATCACCTTGCCGTCCGCCACTACGGGGAAACCGGCGCGGGGGACACGGCGGCCCTCGGCGACCAGGCCGACCAGCTTGCGGGGCGGGGCGTTCTCGGCGCGCCCGGCGGCGGCCTCCAGGGCGGCGCGGCCGACGAAGTCGCCGTCCTTCTCGAACTTCACGACCCGGCCGAGGCCCGCGTCGAACGGTGTCAGCGCGGTGGTCAGCTCGTGCCCGTACAGCGGCATGCCCGCCTCCAGGCGCAGCGTGTCGCGGCAGGACAGACCGGCGGGGACCAGGCCGACATCCTTGCCGGCCTCCGTCAGCGCCTGCCAGAGCGTCTCGGCGTCGGCAGGGGCGACGAAGAGCTCGAAGCCGTCCTCGCCGGTGTAGCCGGTACGGGCGATGAGCGCGGGGACGCCGGCGACGGTGCCGGGCAGGCCCGCGTAGTACTTCAGGCCGTCGAGGTCGGCGTCGGTGACGGACTTCAGGATGCCGGGGGACTCGGGGCCCTGGACGGCGATCAGGGCGTACGCGTCACGGTCGTCCCGTACGACGGCGTCGAAACCCGCGGCGCGCGCGGTGATCGCGTCGAGCACGGTCTGGGCGTTGCCGGCGTTGGCGACGACCAGATATTCGGGGGCCTCGGTGTCGTCCAGGCGGTAGACGATCAGGTCGTCCAGGATTCCGCCGTCCTCCTGGCAGATCATGGTGTAGCGGGCGCGGCCGAGGCCGACCGTGCCGATGTTGCCGACCAGCGCGTAGTTCAGGAGAGCGACGGCCTGCGGCCCTGTGACGGTGATCTCACCCATGTGGGAGAGGTCGAAGAGGCCCGCGTGGGTGCGTACGGCGTTGTGCTCGTCGCGCTCGCTGGCATAGCGCAGCGGCATGTCCCAGCCCGCGAAGTCGGTCATGGTCGCGCCCAGCGAGCGATGCAGCGCATCGAGGGCGGTGAGACGGGGGACATTGCTCATAGGTGTGCTCCCAGGGCGCAGGGCAAGACGGGCGAGGACAATCCTCCCCATCTGTCATCGGAACCTGAGAGGTTCACCGGGAGAGTCCCGGCTTGCACCTTGGGTGGAGCCGCGACGAAGCGGCCCGCTTTTCAGATCTGCCTCGCCCGCGCGGTACGGGGCCTGAGAGATTCAAGGGAGGAACTTGCTCCTTCGGCGTCCTGGGGCACATGGTGCTGTGCTCCGGACTCTCCCGCGCGGATTCAAGCGGCCGGTATGCAGTTGGCGCGCACATCATTGCACGCGTCGGCGGGCGGCGGGCGGCGGGGCGGTGGGCGGCGGGCGGGAGGAAGGTTGGGGTCAGGCCGGAGGAGGGTCGGAGGCAGGTCGGAGGCAGGTCGGAGGAGGGCCGGAGAGATCCACAAACAGCTTGTGGCGCATTACCTTTTCTTTACACTTCGTGGGAAAGGGCCGGGCAAAGGGTGGGGGACACCCGACAGGGGGAGAGCGATGACGGTGCAACAGCCCGGTGTGTACGCGGCGACCGCGGGCGCGGGCGCGGCGCACGGAGCGGTGGCGGCGCAGCAGTGCGTACCGGCCGGGGAGGCGCCGGTCGGCAAGGCCGCCGGGCGCGTCGCCGCGCCGGTGGTGCGGGATCTGCGCGGGTGTGCGGGGCGCGGGCCGCGGAGCCTGGCCTTCGCGGCCGGGGACCTGGTCGTCGTGTCCGGACTGCCGGGCAGCGGCAAGAGCACCCTGATCCGGCGTACGGCCGGGGCGGCGGGCGTGCGGCGCATCGACTCGCAGGACGTGCGGGAGCGGTGGGCGGCGCGGATGCCGGGGCTGCTGCCGTACGCCCTCTACCGGCCTCTCGTACGGGCCGCGCACTACGCCGGGCTGCGCAGGGCGCTGCGCTCCGGCGAGAGCGTCGTCGTCCACGACTGCGGAACGCTCGCCTGGGTCCGGCACTGGCTCGCCCGCGACGCCAGGCGCCGTGGGGCCGCGCTGCACCTGGTCCTGCTCGACGTGCCGCCGGAGGTGGCCAGGGCTGGGCAGCAGGAGCGGGGACGCGGGGTCTCGGGGTACGCCTTCGCCCGGCACCGGCGGGCGGTGGGGCGGCTCGTACGGGACGCGGAGCGGGGGGTCCTGCCGGTGGGGTGCGGGGCGGCGGTGCTGCTGGACCGGGACGCGGCCGGCGCGCTTGCGGCGATCGGCTTTTCGACGTAGCGCGGGGATTGGGCTGAGGTTTCCGGTCGGGTCCGGAAAATGCCAGCCTCTCCGGCGATTGAGGAGCGGGGTCCGGGGCGGAGCCCCGGGGGTGTGGGGGCGCAGCCCCGGGGTGTGGGGCACAGCGCTAGGGTCGGGCCCGTGGATTACCCAGAATTCCCCGGGCCTGGCCACCCGCACGGCGGCAACGGCTGGCCCGGCAACGAACTCGAAGAGGTGCTCGCCGCCTCCGTCGGCAACCCGGCCGCCGGCGGCCGCATCGTCGAGGTGCTGGGACGCAGCCAGGTGTGGGTGCCGCTGCCCTCCGGCGGCGGCCCCCAGTCGCGGAGCCTCGACCTGCCCACCGTCGAGATCCACGGCGCGGCGTACGTCCCCGTGTACAGCTCCGAGCAGCAGCTCCGCCAGTGCGCCGGGCCGCACATGTCCTTCACAGTGGCGCCCGCCCGGGACTTCGCCCGCGGCCTGCCCCCGCAACTCGGCATCGCCGTGAACCCGGACGGCGCGGTCGGTGCGCCGCTGCCGCCGCCCGCCGTCGCGGAGTTGTGCCGGGCCGGCCGTACGCCGCTGGACGGGCCGGCGAGCGGAGGCCGGGTGCGGCTCTTCGAGCCGGACTGGCAGGAGGAGCCGGTCGACTTCCTCGCTGCCGCAGCGGGGGAGTTCGAGGAGAGCCGGGTGGTGGCGAGCGCCCGGCGGGCGCTCGCGAGCATCGAGGGGGAGTCCCCGACGCTGTTCGTCGGCGTACAGCTCTCGTCCTGGGAGGGCGCCGACCGCAACGCCCCGATGGACGCGCTGGGCCGCGCCCTCGGCCGGGTCCAGGTGCCCTGGCCGGTCAACCTCGTCCTGCTGGACGTCGCCCAGGACCCGGTCGCCGACTGGATGCTGGAGAGGGTACGGCCGTTCTACACGCGCCACGCCTGACCCGCGCCGACCGGCCGCGCGCAGCGAAGCGCGCAGCCAAGCGCGCAGACTCCTGACGTGTGCGTCAGGACGGTGTCAGTGCGGCCGGTCTAAGCTGGTTTGATGACCTCGCCACACGGGGGCGGTTGGTCGGGCCGGCCGGTTGGGCCGGCACGTGGATCGAAGAGGGGCGGAACCCAGGGTGAGCGCGTCAGGCACCGCCGCGGCCGGGCAGGTCGAGCACATGCTGCGCCAGGTGACGCCCGGGCGCTTCGACGCGTACGAGGCGCTTCTGCGCGCCATCGCCGACCCGGCCGGCGGCCACGTCTGGATGCTGCTCTGGCACGGCCAGGCGGGATCCCCCGACGCGCAGTACGGAAACATGGAGGTCGACGGCCTCGGCTACGCCCCGTGCGTGACCTCCGCCCAGGAGCTCGCAGCCAGCGGCTGGAGCCGGGCGTACGACGTGGTGACCGGGCAGGACATCGCGCGGGCGCTGTTTCCCGACCGCTGGGGCATCTGGCTCAACCCGCACGCGCCCGGCGGCGGCGTCGGCATTCCGTGGCTCGATCTGCGGCGTATCGCCACCGGACTCGACCGGATGCCGGCCGGACCGCTGCGCATGTCCGAACCGGCCGTCGAGATCCCCCAGTTCTACGCCCGGCTGGCGCAGCACGCCCACCGTACGCCGGCGGTCCGCGCGCTGCGCCGGGCGTGGGTGCAGCCGGCGCTCGGCGCGCCGTACCTCGCCGTCGGGCTCGATCTGTACGACACCAGCCCCCAGTCGGTCGACGCCGTGCGGGCCATGATGCAGCAGTCGATCGGGGTGGTCCCCGACGGGCTGCCGGTGTCCACCGTCGCGATGTCCGACGAGTACGACCCGGTGTCCATGTGGCTGCGCGCCAACGCCCGGCCGTTCTACGACCGTGAGGCCCACGCACCGGCGGCACCCTCCACCGCCGCACCCGGCGGCGGTTACGGCTATCCGGCGCCCCGCGGCTACTGACCTGACCTGACCTGACCTGACCCGATCCGACGCGGCCTGACCCGTCGGCAGATGTGCCGATAGCCCAATTCGGCGGTTCATGACGGCCGTTGGCTGGCTTGTCCGGTCTGCGGCATAACGCTGCTTGTGGTCCGCTGAGCCGATCAAGATGTTCGGATAACGGAAGCCCACAGGCCACATCACGGTTGCGCATCCATTCCCCGCCAGGTCTGGCGGGTGATCGCGAGCTCATTGAAGACTCCGGCAACAAGGAACGCCGGTCCGGCGTACGACCGCCACGAACCGCGTTCCCCGTGCCAACCGCGGCTGTCCGAGCACCTTCATTTTTTGAGCACCCGCAGCACCTGCACACGTTCAGCACCTGCACCACGTTCAGCACCTTCTGCACTTTGCGCATCTACCGCACCACCTGCACCTGCGATGAGAGAAGCCGCTACAGCGGCGGGCGCGGGCCGACCACAGTCGGTCGAGCCGAGAGGGGTCCCCACCACGATGACGGCACCACTGCACGACACGAGCGCGGCCGAGACCGCCGCCGTTGACGTCGCGGCCGATGTTCCGGCGAAAGCCATCGAAGGCCGTTCGCCCTGGGAGATCGCCTGGGTGCGGCTCAAGCGCGACAAGGTGGCGCTGGCCGGCGGCGTCGTCGTGGTGCTCCTGATCCTGGTCGCGATCTTCGCGCCCCTGATCGTCAGCCTCCTGGGACACCCGCCGAACGAGTTCCACGAAGACCAGATCGACCCGCTGCTCGGCACGCCCGTCGGCTCCTTCGGCGGCATGAGTTCGGAGTTCCTGCTGGGCGTCGAACCGGTCAACGGGCGCGACGTGTTCAGCCGCGTCGTCTACGGCGCACGGATCTCGCTGCTCGTCGCTTTCCTCGCGGCGATGTTCGCCGTGCTGCTCGGCTCGGTCTTCGGCGTCATCGCCGGATACTTCGGCGGCTGGGTGGACGCGGCGATCAGCCGGGTGATGGATGTTCTTCTCGCCTTCCCGCAGCTGCTGTTCATCATCGCGCTGGTCTCCGTCCTGCCCAACGAGCTGTTCGGCGTGACGGGCAGCGGGGTGCGGATCGGTGCGCTGATCGTCGTGATCGGCTTCTTCGGCTGGCCGTACGTCGGCCGGATCGTGCGCGGCCAGACGCTGTCGCTGCGCGAGCGCGAGTACGTCGAGGCGGCGCGCAGCCTCGGCGCCGGGCGCTCGTACATCCTCTTCCGGGAGCTGCTGCCCAACCTGGTGGCACCCATCACCGTCTACGCGACGCTGATGATCCCCACCAACATCCTCACGGAAGCGGCGCTGAGCTTCCTGGGTGCGGGAGTCAAGCCGCCGACGGCCTCCTGGGGACAGATGCTTTCCAAGGCGGTGAGCACCTACGAGAGCGACCCGATGTTCATGGTGATTCCGGGTCTGGCGATCTTCATCACCGTGCTGGCCTTCAACCTCTTCGGTGACGGAGTGCGTGACGCCCTCGATCCCAAGGGATCACGCTGACCGCGCCCCGCTCGGCCACATCACCTGCGCGGCCACATCACCCGCTCGGCCACAGCGACACCCCCCGCCCCTGACAACCACCTGACAACCAGTCGGGCGGCAAGCACCAAGGACCGGTTCTGCACCAGGACCGCCACTCTCACGGAGGATGCGAGATCGTGACAACCAACAGCTCAAGTAGGCGCAGGCTGGCCGCAGGCTCGGCTCTCGTCGTCGCGGCTCTGCTGGGTACCGCGGCCTGTGGAGGCGGCGGCACCAAGGACGACGGTGAGGGCAAGGCCGCCGGCTTCAACGCCGCGACCAAGGGCATCGCCAACGCGTCGGCGAAGAAGGGCGGCACGCTCAAGTTCGCGGGCTCCCAGGACTTCGACTCGCTCGACCCGGCGCGCATGTACTACGGCTTCGCCTGGGACTTCTCCCGCTTCTACACCCGTCAGCTCGTGTCGTACGACACCAAGCCGGGCGTGAAGAGCACGTCGCTGGTGCCCGACCTGGCCACCGACATGGCCAAGATCACCGACGACGGCAAGACGTACACGTACACCCTGCGCGACGGCGTGACCTTCGAGGACGGCTCGCCGATCACCTCGAAGGACATCAAGTACGGCATCGAGCGCACCTGGGCCGCCGACGTCATCTCCGGCGGTCCCGGCTACCTGAAGCAGGTCCTGGACCCCAAGGGCGAGTACAAGGGCCCGTACAAGGACAAGTCGAAGGACAAGCTCGGGCTGAAGGCCATCGAGACGCCCGACGACAAGACCATCATCTTCAAGCTGCCGAAGGCGAACGGTGACTTCGAGCAGATCCTCGCGCTGCCGACGAGCACCCCGGTCCCGCAGGCCAAGGACACCGGCGCCAAGTACGCGCTGAAGCCCGTCTCCTCGGGTCCGTACAAGTTCGAGTCGTACACGCCCGGCAAGGGCGGCACCCTGGTGCGCAACGAGAACTGGAAGAAGGAGTCCGACCCGATCCGCCCGGCGCTTCCGGACAAGATCACGGTCACCATCAGCTCCAACGCGGACGACATCGACCAGCGCCTGATCAAGGGTGACTACGACCTCGACCTCAACGCGACGGGCATGACCCAGTCCGGTCGTACCGAGGCGCTCCAGAAGCACAAGGGCAACGTCGACAACGGCCTGACGAACTTCATCCGTTACGCGGTCTTCCCGGAGACCGTCAAGCCGATGGACAACATCGAGTGCCGCAAGGCGGTCATCTACGCGGCCGACAAGAAGTCGCTGCAGACCGCCCGCGGCGGCCCGCTGGCCGGCGGTGAGATCGCCCCGAACATGCTCCCCACGAGCATCAAGGGCGCCGACGGCTACGACCCGTACGGTGCGCTCAAGACCCCCACGGGTGACGTGGCCAAGGCCAAGGAAGCCCTGAAGAAGTGCGGCAAGCCGAACGGCTTCAAGACCACCATCTCGGTGCGCAACAACAAGCCGCAGGAAGTCGCCACCGCTGAGTCGCTGCAGAACTCGCTGCAGAAGGTCGGCATCGACGCCCAGATCGACCAGATCGACGGCGCCCAGTCCAGCTCCATCAACGGCTCGCCCAAGGTCGTCAAGTCCAAGGGTTACGGCATCATCGTCTCCGGCTGGGGCCCCGACTTCCCGACCGGTCAGGGCTTCTCCCAGCCGCTGGTCGACGGCCGCTTCATCGTCGAGACCGGCAACTACAACAACAGCGAGACCGACGACCCGAAGATCAACAAGCTCTTCGACGACGCGATCGCCGAGACGGACCCGGACAAGGCCGGTGAGATCTACAAGGAGATCAACCACATGGTCTCCGACCGCGCCGTCTACCTGCCCTTCGTGTACGAGAAGACGATCACGTGGCGCAGCAGCCGCCTGACCAACGTCTACACGGCCGATTCCTACAGCGGCCGCTACGACTACGTCTCCCTCGGCGTCGTCAAGTAGTCGGCATCGTCGTCCAGTCGATGATCCGCCGCGTGATGATCCGCCGACTCCGACTCCGACTCCGACTCCGACTCCGACTCCGACTCCGTCACCGGACCCGATAAGCCCGAAGGGCAGGTGATGGCCGTGTGCGGCGGCCCGGGAACCCCCTCCCACCACTGAGGGGGCCCCGGGCCGCCGCCGGGCCGAGCACAGTGTTCGCATACCTCATCCGGCGCTTGTTCGCCGTCGTAGTGATGCTGATGGTCGTCGTTCTCGCGACCTTCGCCATCTTCTTCATGATCCCGAAGCTGACGGGAACCGACCCCGCTCTGCTCTTCGTCGGCAAACAGGCCGACCCGGAGGCCATTGAGGGCATCCGGCAGAAGATGGGACTCAGCGACCCCATCTTCGTCCAGTTCTGGAACTTCCTCCAGGGACTGGTGGTCGGCCGCGACTATGCCAACGGCGTGGATGTCAGCCGCTGTTCGGCGCCCTGCTTCGGTTACTCCTTCCGTACCGAGCAGGAGATCTGGCCCATCCTGATGGACCGGCTGCCCGTCACGGTCTCGCTCGCGATCGGCGCCTGTCTCCTCTGGGTCGTCGGCGGTGTGGCGACCGGTGTGGTCTCCGCCCTCAAGCGCGGCACGCTGTGGGACCGCGCGGCCATGAGCATCGCGCTCGGCGGCGTCTCCCTCCCCATCTACTTCACCGGCCTGGTCTCGCTCGCGATCTTCAGTTACGGACTGCAGTGGATCAGCGTCGACTACGAGGGCATCACCGAGAACCCGGCGGCCTGGTTCGAGAGCCTGCTGCTGCCCTGGGTGACACTCGCCTTCCTGTACGCCGCGATGTACGCCCGCCTCACCCGCGCCACCATGCTGGAGATCCTGGGCGAGGACTACATCCGTACCGCCCGCGCCAAGGGTCTGCGGGAGCCGGTCGTCATCGGCAAGCACGCCATGCGCTCCACCATGACCCCGGTCCTCACCGTCCTCGGTCTCGACCTGGGCGCGCTGGTCGGCGGCGCCGTTCTCACCGAGACCACGTTCAACCTGCCGGGGCTCGGCCAGGGAGCGGTACGGGCGATCAACGAGCGTGACCTGCCCCTGATCATCGGCGTCACCCTCATCGCCGCCATCGGCATCGTGATCGCGAACCTCGTCGTGGACCTTCTGTACGCAGTGATCGACCCCCGAGTGAGGCTCTCGTGACCGAGCTGACCAAGACCGGCGCCGTCGGCGAGCCCGTGAGCGCCGGCAGCGCGCCCCCGGACGCCTTCCTCGAAGTCCGTGACCTCAAGGTGCACTTCCCGACCGACGACGGCATCGTCAAGTCCGTCGACGGGCTCTCCTTCCAACTGGAGAAGGGCAAGACCCTCGGCATCGTCGGCGAGTCCGGGTCCGGCAAGTCGGTGACCTCGCTCGGCATCATGGGCCTGCACACGGTGGGCCAGTACGGGCGCAGCAAGGCCCGGATCTCCGGCGAGGTCTGGCTGAACGGCACCGAGCTGCTGTCGGCCGACCCCGACGAGGTGCGCAAGCTGCGCGGCCGCGAGATGGCGATGATCTTCCAGGACCCGCTGTCCGCCCTGCACCCGTACTACACGATCGGCCATCAGATCGTGGAGGCGTACCGGGTCCACCACAAGGTCGACAAGAAGGCCGCCCGCAAGCGGGCCGTGGAGATGCTCGACCGGGTCGGCATCCCCGAGCCGGCCAAGCGGGTGGACAGCTACCCGCACGAGTTCTCCGGCGGCATGCGCCAGCGCGCGATGATCGCGATGTCGCTGGTCAACAACCCCGAGCTGCTGATCGCCGACGAGCCGACGACCGCGCTGGACGTGACGGTGCAGGCCCAGATCCTGGACCTGATCCGCGACCTCCAGGTGGAGTTCGGCTCGGCCGTCATCGTCATCACCCACGACCTCGGCGTCGTCGCCGAACTGGCCGACGACATCCTGGTGATGTACGGCGGCCGGTGCGTGGAGCGCGGCCCCGCCGAGAAGGTCTTCTACGAGCCCCAGCACCCCTACACCTGGGGGCTGCTCGGATCGATGCCGCGCATCGACCGCGACCAGACCGAGCGCCTCATCCCGGTCAAGGGTTCCCCGCCCAGCCTGATCAACATCCCGAGCGGCTGCGCCTTCAACCCGCGCTGCCCGTACGCCGACGTACCCAAGGGCGGCATCACCCGCACCGAGCGGCCCGAACTGCGCCAGGTCGGCGTCCGCCACCACTCCGCCTGCCACATGTCGCAGGAGGAACGGACGCGGATCTGGACCGAAGAGATTGCGCCGAAGCTGTGAGCGAGACAAAGGATCAAGACGTGACGCTCCCGGAGCAGGCTTCCTCTTCCCCCGAGCCGCTGCTGAAAGTCTCCGGCCTGGTCAAGCACTTCCCCATCAGGAAGGGGCTGCTGCAGCGGCAGGCCGGCGCCGTGAAGGCGGTCGACGGCCTCGACTTCGACGTGCGCCAGGGCGAGACGCTGGGCATCGTCGGTGAGTCGGGCTGCGGCAAGTCGACCATGGGCCGGCTGATCACCCGGCTGCTCGAACCCACCAGCGGGCGGATCGAGTTCCAGGGCAAGGACATCACGCACCTCGGAGTCGCCGCCATGCGGCCGATGCGCCGCGACGTACAGATGATCTTCCAGGACCCGTACTCGTCGCTGAACCCGCGGCACACGGTCGGCACGATCGTCAGCGCGCCGTTCAAGCTCCAGGGCGTGACACCCGAGGGCGGCGTGAAGAGGGAGGTCCAGCGGCTGCTGGAGCTGGTGGGCCTCAGCCCCGAGCACTACAACCGCTATCCGCACGAGTTCTCCGGCGGCCAGCGCCAGCGCATCGGCATCGCCCGCGCGCTCGCGCTGAAGCCGAAGCTGGTGGTGGCGGACGAGCCGGTCTCGGCGCTGGACGTGTCGATCCAGGCGCAGGTCGTGAACCTGCTCGACGACCTGCAGGACGAGCTGGGCCTGACGTACGTGATCATCGCGCACGACCTGTCCGTCATCCGGCACGTCTCGGACCGCATCGCGGTGATGTACCTCGGCAAGATGGTGGAACTCGCCGACCGCAAAGCGCTGTACGAGTCCCCGATGCACCCCTATACCAAAGCGCTGCTGTCCGCGGTGCCGGTGCCGGACCCGCGGCGGCGCGGCGTCAAGAGCGAGCGCATCCTGCTCAAGGGCGATGTGCCCTCGCCGATCTCACCGCCGTCGGGCTGCCGCTTCCACACGCGGTGCTGGAAGGCGACCGAGATCTGCACCAAGCAGGAGCCGCCGCTGCTCGCGCTGAAGACCGGCCACCAGGTCGCGTGCCACCACCCGGAGAACGCGCCCGACCAGGCGCCGGAATCCACGGTGCTGGCAACGGCGCGCGAGGCGATCACGGTCGTCGACGTGGCACCGGCGTCGCTCGTGAAGCCGGCCGCCGGGCCGCCGGTGTTGCGCGCGGAGGCCACGGGCGCCGGGGGTACGGGGACCGCAGAGGCCGGGGGCGCGGGGACCACGGCCGCCGGGGGCACGGAGACCACGGAGGGCACCGGTAAGGAGTAGAGCCTGTCCTGGAGGCTGCACAATTGGCCGGTGTTCCAGGAACTCTTCACGCCCTCCGTCCAGCACGCACTCGACCTCGTCGGGATCTTCGTCTTCGCGATCTCCGGCGCCCTGCTCGCCGTGCGCAAGAACTTCGACGTATTCGGCATCGCGGTGCTCGCCGAGGTCACCGCGCTGGGCGGGGGGCTGTTCCGCGACCTGATCATCGGCGCGGTGCCGCCCGCCGCCTTCACCGACCTCGGGTACTTCACCACCCCGCTGGTCGCGGCGGCCCTGGTCTTCTTCCTGCACCCCGAGGTCGAACGCATCCAGGGCGGCGTCAACGCCTTCGACGCGGCCGGCCTCGGGCTCTTCTGCGTCACCGGCACCACCAAGGCGTACGAGTACGGGCTCGGCCTCACCGCGTCCGCCGCGCTCGGCCTGGCGACGGCCGTCGGCGGCGGCGTACTGCGCGACGTACTCGCCAACGAGGTGCCCTCGCTGCTCCGCTGGGACCGGGACCTGTACGCCGTCCCCGCCATCGTCGGGGCCACGATGGTCGCCCTGTGCATCCGCTTCGACTTGCTGAACGCGGGGACCAGCGGGATCGCCGTCGTCACCGCCTTCGTGCTGCGGCTGCTGGCGCTGCACTTCCACTGGCGGGCGCCGCGCGCCTGGAACCGCAGCTCAGCGAAAGCCGAGGACCAACCTGAAGCTACCGCTTAGTAATGTGCCGGTGTACCGTGCATGCCATGGCACAGGCATCCATCGGGGACAGCGAGTTCGACCGCGACACGTCCCTCTCCTTGCGCGAACCGGGCGTCTATGACGCGGAGCTCTCCGCAGGCTGGACGATCATCAACGCCGTAAACGGCGGCTACCTCCTCGCCCTGCTCGGCCGCGCCCTCGGCGACGCCCTGCCGCACCCCGACCCGTTCACGGTCTCCGCGCACTACCTGACGCCGTCCGTGCCCGGCAGGGCCGTGGTCCGGACCGAGACCGTCCGCGCCGGCCGCAGCCTCTCCACCGGCCAGGCCTCCCTCTTCCAGTACGCGGACGACGGCACCGAGGTCGAGCGGATCCGCGTCCTCGCCTCCTACGGCGACCTCGACGCGCTGCCCGACGACGTACGCACGACGGCCAAGCCGCCCGCCATTCCGCCGTACGAGCACTGCCTGGGCGCCGAGGCCGGGCCGGCCGCCATCCCCGGCAGCTCCGCCATCACCGAGCGGCTGAACATCCGGCTCGATCCCGCCACCGTCGGCTGGGCCGTCGGCGCACCCTCCGGCCTGGGCGAGATGCGCGGCTGGTTCGGCCTCGCCGACGGCCGCGACGCCGACCCGCTGTCTCTGCTGCTGACCGTCGACGCGCTGCCGCCGACATCGTTCGAGCTGGGCCTCACGGGCTGGACGCCGACCGTCGAACTCACCACCCACATCCGCTGCCGGCCCGCACCGGGTCCGCTGCGCGTCGCCATCGCCACCCGTAACCTCGCGGGCGGCTTCCTTGAGGAGGACGCGGAGGTCTGGGACAGCGCGGACCGCCTGGTGGCGCAGTCCCGGCAGCTGGCACGGGCGCCGCGCGGCTGAGCGCGTACGGAACGTCTCACCGGCATGCCGGAGCCACGTGGTTGTGAGCTGGGCTGCGGCCGGGTTAGGCGTCACCGTTCACCAGGGCGTTCGCCAGCCTCACGGCCTGGTGCGCGATAGGGGACGGGCCCGCGACGCCGACTACGGCACCTCGCCGCGTTGGCGAAACGCCCTAATTGCTCCGCTATGAGGACGCTCCGCCGCCTTGCGATGTACCGCATCCGACGCCGCGGGCTGATCCGCCCCCTATCGCGCACCAGGCCGTAAGGATTGCGGGCTGGATGAGAAGGCAGACAATGAGAGAGGCGGGACCGCAGCCGCATCAGGGGACGCGCATGCGGAGTTCGCGGAACTCGTTGAGTTCCTGGCACGTGGTGCCTTCTGCAGATGAGGAGTGTTCATGTCCGAGTCAGAGCCAACCCCGGACAAAGGGGACTCCGGAGACCACGAGAAGTTTTCCGGCCGTCACCGCCCCGAGGGCCCCGCGCACACGCAGAAAGGCGGGCTGGGGCAGACCCTGAAGCGCACCCTGACGGAATTCAAGGAGGACAACCTCTCCGACGCGGCAGCCGCGCTCACCTACTTCGCGGTGCTGTCGGTCTTTCCGGCGCTCATCGCGATGCTCGCGCTCGTCGGTCTGGTCATGGACCCGAAGAAGATCGTCGACACGGCCACCGATCTCGTGAGTTCTATCGGGCCGGCCTCAGCGGTGGACACCTTCAAGGGGCCGATCGAAGGACTGGCCTCCAACAAGGGATCTGCAGGCATCCTGCTGATCGTCGGCGTCGCCGCCGCGTTGTGGACCGCCTCCGGATACGTCGGCGCCTTCATGCGCGCCTCGAACACGATCTACGAGGTCGAGGAGGGCCGGTCCTTCATCAAGCTGCGCCCCCTGCAGATGCTCGTCACCCTCGTCCTCATCATCCTCCAGGCCCTGGTGCTCATCGCCCTGGTGGTCAGCGGTCCACTGGCCAAGAAGGCGGGCTCGGCACTCGGCGTCGGTGATGCGGCGGTAACGGCCTGGAACATCGCCAAGTGGCCGGTGATGCTGCTCGTGGTCATCCTCATCTTCGCCGTGCTCTACTACTCCTCGCCCAACGCGCGGCTGGCCGGGCTGAAGTCTGTCGTCCCCGGTGCCGCGCTGGCGTTGGTCATCTGGCTCGTAGCCTCTGTGGCCTTCACCTTCTACCTGGCCAACTTCGGCTCGTACAACAAGACGTACGGGGCGCTGGGCGGCATGATCGCGTTCCTGGTCTGGCTATGGATCACGAACCTGGCGCTCCTGCTCGGCGCGGAATTCAATGCGGAAAGAGAACGCAGCCGCCAACTCGCGGCAGGCACCCCCGGCGCGGAGCGGGAAATCCAGCTCGACGAGCGCACGAAGCCGAAGCGCAAGAAGCGCTCGCGGACCGTGTGATCCCCCAGGAATCCGTGGCCGTCCAGACGTGGCCTCCAGATGTGGCCGTCCAGGCAGGGAAGTCGACCGGCATCGCCCGCCAATTGCTTTCCCTGCGCGTAGAACCTGACCTCAGTCCAGCCAGTGGCGGCGGCCGAGGCTGATCAGGCGCATCTGGCGGCGGGCCACGTCCGCGGCCGCATCGATCCGTTCGGGCCCTTCCTCCCGCGCCTCCAGGAGGGCTGAGGCCGTCATCACCATGTGGTCGACGTAGACGTGCGCGAGCATCTTCAGGTCGTACTCACTCCACCCCGCGAAGCCGGGCGCCGAGCCGAGCGCGGCCGCCACCTCCTCGACGAACATCCGCAGTTGCTCGCCGATCGCGGCGCGCACCGGTTCCACGCCCCCGTGGCGTTCGCGCGCGATGAAGCGGATGTGCGCGGGGAACGCGCGCACATGGCCGGAGATGAGGCTCACGGCGGTGTCGATGCGCTCCTCGCTGTCGCCGGTCGCGGCCAGCGCCTCACTGATCATCGTGCGCAGGCCGCCCAATGACTGCTCGACCAGCGCGACGCCGAGATCGGCCGTGTCCCGGAAGTGCCGGTAGAACGCCGTCGGGGCCATGCCGACAGCGCGGGTGACCTCACGCAGGCCGAGGCTGCTGAGGCTCTGGTGCTCCAGCAGGACGAGGGCCGCGTCCATGAGGGACTGGCGGGTCTTCTGCTTCTGGGCCTGGCGGACGCCGACGGTGTGACTCATGCCATTCAGTAAACAACTGTTCTCTGTGTACGGGAACTCTAGACTGGGCAGTCAGTAAACAGTCGTACTCCTAAGCTTGAGAGGTGTTACATGATCATCCTCGTAGCGGCTCTGCTTCTGCTGGGGGTCGCGCTGGGCCCGGTGGCGCACGTTCCGCTCCCGGTGACGCTCATCGCCTCCGCGGCCATCGGCGCCTGGCTGTTCGTCTTCGCCGCCCGCGAGCGCATGGCCCGCCGATCCGCCGACCGAAGGAGCTGACACGTCATGGAACTCACCGCATCCGCACGCCGCCGCACCGGCCTGCGCGACGCCACCGGGCTGCGCGACGCCAACGGCCTGCGCGACGCCAACGGCATGGCGGTCGCGTCGTTCGTCCTGGGCCTGGTGGGGCTCCTGGTGATGAACATCTTCCTCGGACCGGCCGCCATCGTCCTGGCCGGCCTCGCCCTGTGGCGCGGCACCGGGCGGCGCGGCCGCGCCCTGCTCGGCCTGGGGCTCGGCGTCGCTGATCTGATCGTCCTCGCCGTGGTGGTCTCCGCAGACGACACCCTCTCGTGGAGCTTCGCCGGCTGACCTGCCCCCGCCCGGTCGGTCGGGCGCCCACCGGGCTCGTAGAATCGTGCCCACCATGGCCTACCTCGACCACGCCGCGACCACTCCGATGCTTCCGGAGGCGGTCGGGGCGATGACCGCCCAGCTGACCGCCACCGGCAACGCCTCGTCCCTGCATGCCGCCGGCCGACGGGCGCGGCGCACCGTCGAGGAGGCTCGCGAGGCGTTCGCCGAGTCCCTCGGCGCCCGGCCCAGCGAGGTCGTCTTCACCGCCGGCGGCACCGAGGCCGACAACCTCGCCGTCAAGGGCCTGTACTGGGCGCGGCGCGACGCCGACCCGCGCAGAACCAGGGTGCTGGCCAGCCCCGTCGAGCACCACGCGGTCCTCGACGCCGTCGACTGGCTGGGCGAGCACGAGGGCGCCACGGTGGAGTACCTTCCCGTCGACGCCTACGGGCGGGTGCACCCGGCGGCGCTGCGCGAGGCCATCGCGAGCGACCCGTCCTCGGTCGCCCTGGCTACGGTCATGTGGGCCAACAACGAGATCGGCACGGTCATGCCGGTCCGTGAACTGGCCGACGTCGCAGCAAAGTTCGGCGTACCGCTGCACGCCGACGCGGTGCAGGCGTACGGCCAGCTGGAGGTGGACTTCGGCGCCTCGGGGCTGGCCGCGATGACCGTGTCCGGGCACAAGATCGGCGGCCCGTACGGCATCGGCGCACTGCTGCTCGGCCGTGAGTACACCCCCGTGCCCGTGCTACACGGCGGCGGCCAGGAGCGGCACGTGCGCTCCGGGACCCTCGACGTACCGGCCGTAGCGGCGTTCGCGGTGGCGGGGCAGGTGGCGGCCCGGCAGCGCGAGTGGTTCGCGCGCGAGATCGGCGGGCTGCGGGACGACCTGATCGAGGCGGTACGCACCGCCGTCCCCAGCGCGATCCTCGGCGGCGACCCGTCCCCGGCGGGCCGACTGCCCGCCAACGCGCACTTCACCTTCCCCGGCTGCGAGGGCGACTCGCTGCTCCTGCTGCTCGACGCGCAGGGCATCGAGTGCTCCACGGGCTCCGCCTGCACGGCGGGCGTCGCCCAGCCCAGCCACGTCCTGCTGGCCACCGGAACCGACCCGGACCTGGCCCGGGGCACCCTGCGCTTCTCGCTGGGCCACACGTCGACGGTGGAAGACGTGGCGGCGGTGGCGGCGGCGATCGGCCCGGCGGTGGAGCGGGCGCGTTCGGCGGGGCTGGTTTAGCGGGCCAGGCCCTCCGGCCCTGGTCGGCCATTTCCAGCCCGTCCGGCGTTTGAGGACCGTGGTTCGGGGCAGAGCCCCGCGCTACGCCCGGACCCCGTCCAGCTCCCCCCGCACAAGCCGCAGATACCGCGCCCAGTCCCAGTGCGGCCCAGGGTCCGTATGGTCCGTCCCCGGCACCTCATGGTGGCCGATGATGTGCTCCCGGTCGGCCGGTATCTCGTACCGCAGGCAGATCCCCGCCGCGAGGCGCGCCGACGACCGGTACATGACGTCCGTGAAGTCCTCCGGCCGGTCCACGAACCCCTCGTGCTCGATACCGATGCTGCGTTCGTTGTACGACCGGTTTCCCGCGTGGTACGCCACGTCCAGCTCCCGCGCCATCTGCGCGATGTGGCCGTCCTTCGCCCGCACGATGTAGTGCGCCGCGGCCGCGTGCAGCGGGTCCTCGAAGACCTTCACGGCCGTCGCGAAGCTGCCCTGCGTCACATGGATCACGATCCGGTCGATCGTGTAGTCGGCCGGCCGGTCGGCGGTCCGCAGATTCGCCGCCGACGCCGCCACCCACCGGGCGCCGGTGTGATCCACCTCTCCGTCCACGCGCTGCTTGTCCACCCCCGGCACGAGCCACCACAGCCGCGACAACTCCTCCCCGAACAGGGCCGCCGTACCGCCCGCGACGGCAACGCCGCCCCCGACGAGCAAAGCCCGTCTGCTCACCCCGCCCTGCCCCGCAGCCTTCTTGTGTCCCATGAGGCTGTTAACGCTTATGGCCCTGTCAGTGGTTCCGTCTACCCTGGTGGAGCTATGACTGAGACCCCGCCTGAGACCCCGCGCCGCCTCCGTGTCCTCGCCGCCATGTCCGGCGGGGTCGACTCCGCCGTCGCCGCCGCCCGTGCCGCCGAAGCCGGGCACGACGTGACCGGCGTACACCTCGCCCTGTCCGCGAACCCGCAGTCGTTCCGCACGGGTGCGCGCGGCTGCTGCACCATCGAGGACTCGCGCGACGCACGCCGGGCCGCCGATGTCATCGGCATCCCCTTCTACGTCTGGGACCTGGCCGAGCGTTTCCGCGAGGACGTCGTCGAGGACTTCGTCGCGGAGTACGAGGCGGGCCGCACCCCCAACCCCTGCCTGCGCTGCAACGAGAAGATCAAGTTCGCGGCGCTGCTGGACAAGGCGCTGGCCCTCGGCTTCGACGCGGTGGCCACCGGCCACTACGCGACGGTCGTGCTTCGGGAGGACGGCACGCGGGAGCTGCACCGCGCGTCCGACATGGCCAAGGACCAGTCGTACGTCCTCGGCGTCCTCGACGAGCGCCAGCTCGCCCACGCGATGTTCCCCCTCGGCGACACCCTCACCACCAAGGACGAGATCCGCGCGGAGGCCGAGCGCCGGGGACTCGCGGTAGCGAAGAAGCCCGACAGCCACGACATCTGCTTCATCGCGGACGGCGACACCCAGGGTTTCCTGGCGAACCGCCTCGGAGGCAAGGCGGAGGGCGACATCGTCGACGAGTCCGGCACCAAGGTCGGCACCCACGAGGGCGCGTTCGGCTTCACCATCGGCCAGCGCAAGGGCCTGCGCATCGGCCACCCGGCCCCGGACGGCAAGCCGCGCTACGTCCTGGACATCTCCCCGGTGAACAACACGGTGACGGTGGGCCCCGTAGAGGCCCTGGACGTCACCGCCCTGACCGCCATCAAGCCCCGCTGGTGCGGCAACGCCCCGGCAGGCCCCGGCACGTACACCGCCCAGCTGCGCGCACACGGCGGCGAGACCGAGGTGACCGCGGAGCTGGTCGACGGCTCGGAGCTCCGGGTCACCTTCACCGAGCCGGTCCGGGGCATCGCCCCCGGCCAGGCGATCGTCCTGTACGACGGCACGCGCGTGGTGGGCTCCGCGACGATCGCGACTACGAGCCGGGCAGCGGCGGCCGCCGTCTGAGGCCAGGGCCACTGAGCTCCCGCAAGCCCCGGCCGCCTGAACCTGTCGTCGTCTACTCTGACTCCGATCAAGGGTGAGGGGGGCCTCGTGAGCAAGCATTTCGTGAGGGGCGGGGTCGTCACTGCTGTCGTGGCGGTGGCCGGCGTCTGGACGGTCTGGTTCCGGCCGCCGTACGGCTTGGCCGATGCACCGGCGGTCGACGTCACCGTGCGGGCGGAGAAGTCCGCGTACCGGGACGTGGCGGAGACGGCGGAAGACATCGACACGCTCGTGAGGGTGTACGTCCAGCGGCTCAAGGCCGAGGACGTCGCAAGCCTCGCAGCGCTGGCCGGTCCGGACTACGACCGGCCTGACCCGGAGGCGCGCAAGCTCGTGCGTACGTACGCTGCCGGGGCGCGAGGGCAGGTGACTGCCGAGGTGCGCGAGGGCGTCGTACCGTACTTCAACGAAGTGACGCTGACGTACGAGAAGACGGGCCGGCGCCAGCAACTGCTCCTCGTCCACGACGACGGAACGTGGTGGCTCGCCCTGGGCGAAGGAGACCCGGCCGCGGGCCAGGAGCAGTGAGTTCCCCCGCGAAGAACTCCCGCAGCACCGGGCCCCAGCGCCTGCGGCGGCCTAGCGGAAAGGTCCGCGTCCGCGTTGCGTAAGCGGCGCGTCAGAGCCGGGGAGGATCGAGGTACCCGGCCTTCACCCGGTTCACGAGCGCGCACAGGGCAGCCCGAGTCGTCGACACCATGACGGCCGGGCAGTCGCTCTCACGGATCGCGATGTCGTCAGCGGCAGCAGCCGCGACCTCGACGCAGGCGTTGCCGGACGCCTCGGAGAACGACGACTTGAGCCACTTCAACTCGGGCAAGGGCCGTACCTCTCACAGTTCTTTAGCGATGCCGAGGATGAGATCCCTCGTTTCCCTCGGATTCAACGCCACCTGTTCGACCAAGTCCAGCCGCCGCCTGAAGTTGGCCAGTTGCGTGGGTGAGTCGAAGAAGTGAAGTTTCCCCGTGATCATGGACACAGTTCCGTTATGCCGCGAGGGCCTGTTCTTGCTGGTAGCGCAGGCGCGTCTCGTGGGGCGTGAGGTAGCCCCAAGTGATGTGCTTGCGGAGTCTGCGGCGGTTGTAGAAGGTCTCGATGAACGTGAAGATCTCGGCGCGGGCGGTGGCCCGGTCGGGCCAGAAGCGGGTGCCGATCTCCTCTTTGAGGACGGCCCAGAAGCTTTCCGCCACGGCGTTGTCGAAGCAGATTCCGGTCCGCCCCATACTTTGCCGACCGCTCAATTGCTCTATCTTGGCGCGGAGTTGAGCGGAGGTGTATTCGGATCCGCGGTCGGAGTGGATCACGCAGCCGGGTTCCAGGCGGCCCAGGTTCGCGGCCATGTCCAGGGCGTCGACGACGAGGTCGGCGCGATGGTGATCGGCCATTGAGTAGCCGACGATCTCGCGCGTCGCGAGGTCCAGCCAGCCGGCGAGGTAGAGCCAGCCCTCGGCGGTGGGGATGTAGACACCTCAGGCGCTCAACGTGTCAAGCGGCTGCGGCGAGTGGGGTGGGGAAGGCGGTGTGTTCGTCGAACAGGGTGTGGTGCTGGAGGCAGTAGTAAAGCTGGCCGAGCATGCGGTTGAAGAGGTTGCGCTGGGCGGCTGCGTGCCAGTCGTTGTGGTCGTCGCGGCGGCGCCGGTAGTGGGCCTTGGCGCCGGGTGACGCGGTGATGGAGGCGAAGGCCCAGAGGTAGCCGGCGTGGTTGAGTCGGTCGTTCTTCACCCACCGGCGGGTGATGCTCGACTTCTTGCCGGAGGCCCTGGTGATGGGCGAGGCACCGGCGTATGCCTTCAGACCTCGGGCGTCCGCGAAGCGGGTCTTGTCGTCTCCGATCTCGGCGAGCACCCGGGCTCCGAGCTGGATGCCGAGGCCGGGGAAGCTGAGGATGATCTCAGCGTCCGGGTGCTGAGGGAAAGCCTCTTCGACCGCCTTGGCGAGGTCGTCAGCCGCGGTGCAGGCGGCCTCCAACTGGAATAGGAGTGCATGCATCTGCTTGCCCAGCGCGTCTTCGACCAGCGGCGGCTGATGAGCGTAGTCGCCGCGGAAGATGTCACGGAGCCGGTCGGCCTCGGCAGTGATGCCCCGCTTGCGGCCGGCCCGCTTGAGCGCGGCCTCCAACTGCGTGCGGGTCAGCCGCGAGGCCCGGGTCGGAGTCGGGGCGGCCTTGAGGAGTTCTCGGGCCTCCGGCCGGCACAGCCCGTTGCGCCAGGGCTCGAAGGCCGCCAGGGCGGCCGGGTAGTACTCCCTCAGCAGGGAGCGGAGCTGGTTGGAGAGCTGCTGCTGGTTCCAGAGTGAGTCCTGCTGAGCGCGGGCGAGGACGGCGATGGCACGGCCGAGGTTGCTGTCGTCGGGCAGCGTCCGGTGGGCGTGCATGTCGGTACGCAGGATGTTCGCCAGGACGAGGGCGTCGCCGGGGTCGGACTTCTTGCGCGAGACGGATGTGCGGTCGCGGTAGCGGGCGGCGGCCATCGGGTTGATCGCGAAGACTTGCCGTTTGCCAGTCCGCAGCACCGCGACAAGCAGGCCGCGGGACGTCTCGATCGCGACCGGGATCGGGTTCTCCTCGCTGTCGCCGTACTCGGCGAGCAGGTCCAGCAGGATCTTGTAGCCAGCGGCATCATCGGTGATGTGCCGCTTGGCCAGTAACTGGCCGCTGTCGTCGACCAGCGCGACGTCGTGCGTGCGCTCGGCCCAGTCGATGCCGCAGTAGATCATGACGGTCCTCCCCTTAGAGCTGTTTTGGCAGGTCACGAGCTCATGCGGAACCACGCAGCGACCTAATCCCAGGACTCAGCACGGGGGCCGGTCCGCCACCTCAGTAGCTGTTCGTGGCACCAGCTCACCCCACGGGCCCCGGTCTATGCGGGAGCTCGAATCAGCTCGGGCTTAACGAGAGGTCACCGTGGCGCGGGCTCGCACCACCAACTCCAACGAGTGATCAAGGGTTGGGTGTTGACATCCGCAGGTGCCGGGCGTTGCCGCTCTACATACAGGCGCAGGGCCTGGTGATGTCTAGGCATCCGTCCGGCACCCGCGGGCACCAACACCATCACCTCGTTCTGGTGGGCTGCGAGGGACACCTGACGCCGCGCGATCTGCTTCGAGGCGTCGAGGCCAGGTGAGTCGTGGGCGTCCGTCCGGTACCCACGCAGCCCACACCACTCGAACAGTCCGCCTGACTACCCGTGCCGCCGGACCGTTCTTAACTCCGGATTAGGTGATGTCGCCGACGATCCTGATGCCGGGGCGCGTGGCGTGGAAGTCGCGGCCGACCAGGTCCGGGGCCGGTGCGGCTTTGGTGTCCTGCCGGGTCAGGCTGCGGCGCCCGGTGCGGCGGCTGTGCCCGGCGATGCCGTGCTCGCGCATGATCCGCTCCACCCGCTTGCGGTTGACTAACCGTCCCTGGCGGCGCAGTTGGGCCGTCATCCGCGGCACCCCGTAGGTCAATGCCGGGAAGCTTGGCTTGATCATCTCGTGTGCGGGCGCTGGATGCAGCGAAGCTCCTGTAGAACGAGCGATCTACCACGATCGACTTGTTCGGAACAGGAGCTTCGTTGTCTGGGGAGTCTGGCATAGAGGGGTCGTCGCGTGCGAGCGCGGGACAGACGGGGCAGCTGGGTGTGTTGCGCCAGGTTGTGACACGGCGGATGGTCACGGATGTGCTGGCGGCTTCCGGCCGCGGGGACCGGCGTAGTGACGGCAAACTCTGCGCGGTGACGTGTGTGTTCTTCGTGCTCGCGTTGACGCTGTTCCCGAGAGACGGCTACCGGTCGGTGCTGTCGAAGCTGGCCGGTGGGACGGCGCGGCTGGCCGCGCGGGGCCAGCTGGTCTCCTCCTCGGCGCTGCGGCAGCGCCGCGTCACGCTGGGCCCGGAGCCGTTCCGGTTACTGTTCGAGCGGATCGCCGGGCCGGTCGGCACGGTCGCGATGCCGGGGGTGTTCTGGCGGGGGCTTCGGCTGGCCTCGGTGGACGGCACGTTTCTCGAGGTCGCCGACACCGCGGTGAACGCGGTGTTCGGCCGGACCCGCAATCAGCGGCGGATCGCCGCGTTCCCCCAGGTCCGCCTGGTCGCGCTGATCGAGTGCGGGACCCGGGCGCTGCTCGGGGTGGCGTTCGACATCCGCCGGGTCTGTGAGCAGGACCTGACACGGCGCCTGCTGGACCGGATGCGCCCCGGGATGCTGGTCCTGGCCGACCGGGGATTCCCGGGCTGGCTGCTGTGGGTCGATGCCGCCGCCGGCGGGGCGGATCTGTTGTGGCGGATCTCGGCGGCGGTGCGGCTGGTCCCCGACGAGGTCCTGCCCGACGGCTCCTGGCTCGCGACCCGGCACGCGCACAAGAACATCACGAAAGCCCTGGCGGGGCGGCCCCGGTCGGTACGGATCCGGGTGATCGAGATGGTGGTCGTCATCGAGGCCGCCGACGGGTCACGACGCCATGAGCCCTACCGGCTCATCACCACCTTGCTCGACCCTGCGGCCTTCCCCGCCGGTGAACTGGCCGCACTGTATTCCCAGCGGTGGGAATCCGAGCTCGAATTCCGGGACTTGAAGATCACTCAGCGCGGGGCACGCGCCGTCCTGAGATCGAAGACACCCGCGCTGGTCAACCAGGAGATCTGGGCGTATCTCGTCACCCACCAGGCGATCCGCCGCACGATCAGTTCCACCGCCGCCGGCCACGGGCTCGATGCCGACCGGCTCTCCTTCACTGTCGCCCTGACCGTCGCCCGGGACACCGTGATCCGCACCACGGCGCGGATCGGCACCCACCTCGCCGAGATGACCACGTCGCTGCTGGCGAACCTGCGATCGGCCGAGCGACGCCTGCGGGTCTGCCCCCGGACCGTGAAACGCCCCAGCTCCATCTTCCCCTCGAAACCCGCCGGGCCGGCCAGCCGCAGCACAAAAATCACCGGATACGGGATCGAAATCATCCCACTCGACACAACCCCGCCGACCACCGCGGAGCCCGACAGCCACACGAGATGATCAAGCCAAGCTTCCCGGCATTGCCCCGTAGGTGCGCCGGGACGAAATGTGGATCACAGTCATCTCGTGGGCCAGGGCCTCATCGGCCCGCCGTCGCTTCTCGCGGGCCTCGATGCCCGCCACCCAGGCGTAGTAGGAGGAGCGGGCCGTCTTCATCACCCGGCACAGCAGGACGATCGTGTAGTTGGCCTTCTCCACGTGGATGAACCGGCATATAGCACTCACCGATCGCTCTCCTTCGCGAAGAAAGCCGTCGCTTTTTTTAGGATCTCGATCGTTTTGGCCTGTTCCAAGGTCAGCTTCCGCAGCCGCTTCAGCTCCGCCGCATCCGCGGCAGACAGCCCCGGCGAGTCCGTCGTGGCCACCCCGGCCTCGGCGGCCTTGGCCTTCTTGACCCAGCCGCGCAGGCTCTCGGAACTGACGCCGAGCTGCCGGGCGACATCGGTCACCGTCCGCCCCGACGAGCGCACGAGCTCGATCGCGTCCCGCTTGTACTCGTCCGAGTACCGCTTCGTGTACTTGCTTCCCACCTGGCACTACTTCCTCTGGAACCACTCAGATCCCAGTCTCCAGGTGTCCACGATCAAGGGGAAGCTTCAAGCGCCGCATCATCCGTGAACACGAACAACCACCGGATGCCACCGGCCTCCGCCGACAGCAATGAGCCGTCCACCACCGGCACCAGCACCTCACTACGCCGGAACTCCCCCACTACCTCGCGGAGATCACCCCGCTCGGCCGCCGCCAGCTCCGCCAGCCGCACCCTCAACGCCTCAGCGCTCACGCCTGCCCCCGTAGTTCGTCGCCGCTCGTCGCACAACTGAGCGACCACGCTACTGGGGTGGGCTCGGGATCACAGAACGGCCATGTCTCAATCCACCGACTGGGGCGTGATGGCCGTGGCTTCCGGGCCGCGAGAGGCTGCAGGGCAACGAGTACCGAGCGATCTTCGGTTCACGAGCTTCGTCACCCGTAAGCGGCGCGTCAGAGTTGGGGAGGATCGAGGAGATGTCCGGCCAATGGTGGCCGCGGCCTCCTCCCCCCCGCCGCTCACGCCGCGAAGAACTCCCGCAGTACCGGCGCCAGTACCTGCGGTGACACGTCGTGGACCTGGCCCGTGAGGGTGCGGTGGCGGCCTCGGGCTACGGCATCTGCGACTGTTCGGGCCGCCCCGCGCATCGCCGGCGGGCTGGCGCCGCCTTCGATCACCAGCACCGGCCGGCTGATCGACGCCAGCCGCTCGGCCGGCACCGTCCCGTCGCCCATCACCGCGTTGTCGTAGGCGAGCGTGTGCGCCACCGCCTCCAGCCCCGGCCACATCGGCGCCGTACGCATCTGCGCGATCACCTCGGGCGGGGTGCCCACCACGGTCATGAACAGCTCGACCGCGCCCGAGCGGTCCCCGGCGGCCAGCAGCTCACCGAGGCGGGCGGTGTACCGCGCCTTGGCCGCTCCGCCGGCCGGATCGACGGCGGTGAACGGCGGTTCGTACACCGCGATCCGCTCGAACGGCACACCGCTCGCCGCCGCCTCCAGGACCAGCGCCCCGCCCGACGACATGCCGTACACACAGACGGGACCGCTCTCCCGCATCACGAGGGCCGCCAGGTCCTCGACCTCGCGCGTCACCGCATAGGGCGCGGTGTCGCCACTGTCCCCGCGGCCCCGCCTGTCGTACGTCACCACACCGAAGTGGGGCGCGAGCCGCGCCGCCAGGAGTGCCTCGGTGGCGCCTGTGCTGAACGCACCGCCGACCAGGATCAATGCCGGTCCTTCGCCGTGACGCTCGTAGGCGAGTTGAGTGCCGTCACTTGAAATCACATTGCTCATGGAGTGCTGACCGGGCCGCGTCGCGGAACTCATCGCTGCCGGCGAAAAATCACCGAACCACTTCGACCTCGTAGAAGCAGAAGTGGTCCTTCACCTCCGCCACCTCCGGCTTCGGGTCGGGGTACGCCCACACCAGGTCCGCCGCGTCCGGCAGTGACCAGTACGAGGCGTCGCCCTTGAAAGGGCAGTGGGTGGTCGTGTCGGACGGCGTCAGCAGGTCGGTCCTGACGTCGTCCGGCGGAAGGTAGTGGCGCACCGGCAGGCCCGTCTCGTGCAGCAGCAGCGGGCGGCGGCTCTCGGCCAGTACCTGCCCGCCGTGCGTGACCCGCACGTGCTCGGCGCCCTGCTAGACGGTGATGCGATGTCCTGCGGTCATCGGTCTCGCTCCTCGTTGTGTGCGCGGGGTACGGCGCCGTCTCCTACTTCAGCACGCGTGCGCCGTAGCCTCTTCCCATGGCATTGAACATCTGCGTCTTTCTTTCCGCCGCCGACCTCGACGAGCGCTACACCGGCCCCGCCCGCGAGTTCGCCGAGCTGATCGGCAAGGGCGGCCACACCCTGGTCTGGGGCGGCTCGGAGGCCGGTCTGATGAAGGTCGTCGCGGACGGGGTGCAGGAGTCCGGGGGGCGGCTGGTGGGGGTGTCGGTGGAGTTCCTGCACAGCTTGGCGCGGGAGAACGCCGACGAGATGGTGATCACCAAGAACCTCGCCGAGCGAAAGGCGACGCTCCTCGCCAAGTCCGACGCCGTCGTGGTGATGGTCGGCGGCACCGGGACACTCGACGAGGCCACCGAGATCCTGGAGCTGAAGAAGCACGGCCTGCACAGCAAGCCGGTGGTGCTGCTGAACACGGCCGGCTTCTACGACGGCCTCAAGCAGCAGTTCCAGCGGATGGACGCGGAGGGCTTCCTGCCGCTTCCCCTCACCGACCTGGTGTTCTTCGCGGAGGACGGCGTCGCCGCACTCGCCTACCTGGAGGAGTCCACCGGCGTGCAGTGATGCGAGCATGGGCCCCATGGCTACCCATGTGATCACCGGAGCGGGCTCGGGCATCGGCGCGGCCGTCGCCCGCCGCCTGCACGAGCGCGGCGACGACGTCGTCCTGATGGCCCGCGACGCGGGCCGCGCCAAGCAGCTCGCGGCGGGCCTTCCCGGCGCCCGTACGCTCGTCGGCGACCTCTCCAACCCGGACCGGCTGTCCTGGGCCTTCTCGCACCAGCCGATGCCGGAGCGGGTCGACTCGCTGCTGCACATCGCGGGCGTCGTCGACCTCGGCCGGATCGGTGACCTCGGCACGCGCGCCTGGCACAGCCAGCTGAACGTCAACCTGATCGCCCCCGCCGAGCTGACCCGGCTCTTCCTGCCCCAACTCCGCCTGGACCACGGCCACGTCGTCTTCGTCAACTCGGGCGCCGGGCTCGCCGCGCATGCCGAATGGGGGGCGTACGCCGCCAGCAAGCACGGGCTCAAGGCCCTCGCCGACTCGCTGCGCCACGAGGAGCACGGCGACGGGGTGCGCGTCACCTCCGTCTATCCGGGGCGCACCGCCAGTCCCATGCAGGAGAAAGTCCACCACCAGGAGGGCAAGGAGTACGACGCGGCCCGGTGGATCGACCCCGAGTCGGTCGCCACGACCATCCTCATGGCGCTCGACCTGCCGCGTGACGCCGAGGTCAACGACCTGACCGTGCGGCCGGGCCGATGAGCGAGCGCACCGACACGTTCGTATGGGGCCCGGCAACCGGCGTCGGGTCGATGCCCGGCGGGGACGCGCGGGAGACCGCCAGGGCCGTCACCGGGTCGTTCGAGGACTTCCCGTATCTCGCGGAGCTGCCCGCGCGCGGCCCCGGCGCCGACATGATCGGACGCACCGCCGGGATGCTCGTCGAGATGTACGTGCACCTGGAACCCAGTGGCTGGCGGTTCAGCGACCGGCCCGGCCGCGACACGCGGCGGGCGCGGTCGTGGCTGGGGGAGGACCTCGACGCCCTGGAGGAGTTCACCCAGGGGTACGCCGGGCCGCTGAAGGTACAGGTCGTCGGCCCCTGGACGCTGGCGGCCGCCCTGGAACTGCGCGGCGGCGAGTCCGCGGTCGGCGACCCGGGCGCGGTGCGCGACCTCGCGGGCTCGCTCGCGGAGGGGCTGCGCGCGCATCTCGCGGAGGTGCGGCGGCGGGTGCCGGGCGCGCAGGTCGTGCTCCAGCTCGACGAACCGTCCCTGACGGCCGTACTGCGCGGGCAGGTCAGGACCGCGAGCGGATACCGCACCCACCGGGCGGTGGACCGCCAGGTCGTCGAGGGCGTCCTTCGGGACGTGATGGCGGTCCACGACGGTCCTGTGGTGATCCACTCCTGCGCGCCGGACGTGCCCTTCGCGCTGCTGCGCCGGGCGGGCGCGGCAGGTGTCTCCTTCGACTTCTCGCTGCTCACCGAGCGTGACGAGGAGACGATCGGTGAGGCGGTGGAGAGCGGCACGCAGCTGTTCGCCGGAATCGTCCCCACCGCCGACACGGCGTTGTCAGACCCGGCAGGTAGCGTCATGGGTGTCAGGACGCTGTGGCGCAGGCTGGGGCTGAATCCGGGGACTCTCGCGAAGTCCTTGGTGGTCACCCCGTCGTGCGGGCTCGCGGGGGCTTCTCCCGCGTACGCGCGCGCTGCGCTCGCGCACTGCGCCCGGGCGGCGAGATCGCTCGCGGACAACCCTGAGTGACGGAACTCAGGTCGGGTCGGGTTAACGGGAGGACGAGACGGTGGCTGGCGAACAGCGGGCGGTGGTACCCGCGGAGGCACGGGAGCGGCATGCACAGCTTGCTGAGCAGGTCGAGGAGCACCGCTTCCGCTATTACGTGAAGGACCAGCCGGTCGTCAGCGACGCCGAGTTCGACCGGCTGCTGCGCGAGCTGTCGGCGCTGGAGGACGAGCACGCCGAGCTGCGGACGCCCGACTCGCCGACGCAGAAGGTCGCGGGGGCGTACGAGACGGACTTCACGGCGGTCCAGCACCGCGAACGCATGCTCTCCCTCGACAACGCCTTCGACGACGACGAGCTCAAGGCCTGGGGCGACCGCCTCGCGGCCGAGCTGGGCGCCGTCCCGTACCACTTCCTGTGCGAGCTGAAGGTGGACGGCCTCGCGGTCAATCTGACGTACGAGAAGGGCCGGCTGACCCGGGCCGCGACGCGTGGGGACGGGCGCACCGGTGAGGACATCACGCCCAACGTCCGTACGATCGCGGGCATCCCGGAGCGGTTGAAGGGCGACCACATCCCCGACCTGGTCGAGATCCGCGGCGAGGTCTTCTTCCCCATGGAGAAGTTCCAGGAGCTGAACGCCAGGCTGGTGGCGGCGGAGGACAAACCCTTCGCCAACCCGCGCAACGCGGCGGCGGGTTCGCTGCGTCAGAAGGACCCCAAGGTCACGGCGAGCCGCCCGCTGCACATGGTGGTGCACGGTATCGGAGCCCGCGAGGGCTTCGACATCGACCGCCTGTCGCACGCGTACGAGCTGCTGCGCGAGTGGGGCCTGCCGACCGCGCAGCACAACCGGGTCGTCGCGGGCGGCGAAGGGCTGGCCGGCGTAAGGGAGTTCATCGCGCACTTCGGTGAGAACCGGCACTCGGTGGAGCACGAGATCGACGGGGTCGTCGTCAAGCTCGACGAGATCCGGCTGCAGGGCCGGCTCGGATCGACCTCCAGGGCGCCGCGCTGGGCCATCGCGTGGAAGTACGCGCCGGAGGAGGTCAACACCAAGCTGGTGAACATCCGCGTCGGGGTGGGCCGCACCGGGCGGGTGACGCCGTACGCCCAGGTGGAGCCGGTCGTCGTCGCCGGCTCCGAGGTCGAGTTCGCCACCCTGCACAACCAGGAAGTGGTGAAGGCCAAGGGGGTACGCATCGGGGACACTGTCGTGCTGCGCAAGGCAGGCGACGTCATCCCGGAGATCCTCGGGCCGGTGGTGGACCTGCGGGACGGTACCGAGCGGGAGTTCGTGATGCCGTCCGAGTGCCCGGAGTGCGGCTCCGTGCTGCGGCCGATGAAGGAGGCCGACATCGACCTCCGCTGCCCCAACTCACGCTCCTGCCCCGCCCAGTTGAGGGAGCGGCTGTTCTACCTGGCCGGCCGGAAATCGCTTGACATCGAGAACTTCGGGTATGTCGCCGCGGCCGCGCTCACCAGACCGCTGGAACCGGCCGAGCCGCCGCTGCGCGACGAGGGCGACCTGTTCGACCTGAAGTTGGAGCAGCTGCTGCCCATCAAGTCGTATGTCCTGGACCAGGATTCGGGTCTGCCCAAGCGGGACCCGAAGACGGGCGAGGAGAAGATCGTCACCTTCTTCGCCAACCAGGAGGGGGTGGCGAAGAAGAACACTCTGGCCATGCTGGAGAACATCGCGGCGGCCAGGGAGCGGCCGCTGGCCCGGGTCATCACGGGGCTGTCCGTGCGGCATGTCGGACCCGTCGCCGCCGAGGCGCTGGCCCGCGAGTTCCGGTCGCTGGAGCGGATCGAGCAGGCGACGGAGGCGGAACTGGCCGCCGTCGAGGGGGTCGGCCCGATCATCGCCGCCTCGCTCAAGCAGTGGTTCGCGGAGGACTGGCACCGGGAGATCCTGCGTAAGTGGCGGGCCGCCGGGGTCCGGACGGAGGAGGCGGGCGCCGGTGAGGAGCAGGGGCCGCGCCCACTGGAAGCGATCACTGTCGTTGTGACCGGGACCCTTCAGAGTTTCACCAGGGATGGCGCAAAAGAAGCGCTCCAGGCCCTCGGAGCGAAAGTAACCGGTTCTGTTTCGAAGAAGACCGGATTCGTTGTGGTCGGTGACAGTCCCGGTTCGAAGTACGACAAGGCCATGCAATTGAAGGTTCCTGTCCTCGACGAGGACGGATTCGCCATTCTTCTGGCGGAGGGACCCGAAGCGGCTCGGGAAGCGGCCGTGCCCACCGAGGAGTAGGGGTGGCGCGGGGCGGGGAAAGGGGCGGTGAGAGGGGTGAACCACCGCGGCCGGACCACCCGTTCGGCGCATAGCAGACGGACCGGGGTGGCTGGGTCGCATTCGGGCAACAGCGGTGGACCGCTGCCCGCGAGAGCCATCCGCGGCCTACTGTTGAGACGTGCGCCTGTCGTGCACGGCTGCAATGGCGTACCCCTGCTCAGGAAGAGCCGGGGGAAGGAACGCAGTCGTGATGGCACGGACAACGGAACCATCGCGTCGCACGGGCACCGCCGGCTGTGAGAGGGACGGAATGAAACCGAGCGAGAGTGCCGACCCGGCTTCACGGCTGCGGCGGTGGGCAGGCGCCCCGCGGACGCTTCCCGCCGCCGTCGTCACACTGGCTGCCCTCGTCCTGGTCTCCGGGTTCGTCTCCGCCCTGAGCGGCCACCGCGCACTGTTCCCCGACGGGACCGTCGGCTGGTCCCTCACCCTGCTCACCGGCATCATCGTGTGCCACCTGGTCGCCCTCGGCCGGGACCGGTGGTGGGGCGGCACCGGATCGGGCGCCGCGCTCACCCTCGCCGTCTTACTGCTCTACGGCTGGGTGCCCGCCGGGCTCGTCAGTCTCGCCGTCGTGGTCCTGGTCGGTGTGGCGCGCAGGCACCGCTGGCGGCAGGGGCTGCTGCACGGCGCGGCGGACATCCTTGGAATCGGCGCCGCGGCGCTCGTGCTGGCCGGGTTCGGCGACGTACCGACCATCGAGAGGCCGTGGAATCCACTGGAATGGGGGATCGACGCGGTCCCCGAGCTGGTGCTGGCGGCCACCGCGTATATCGCCCTGACCCGCATGCTGCTGTGGTACGCGCTGGCGCCGCGCGGCGCACGGCTGCCGTCCGTCGCCCGGACGGCCTTGTACCGGCAGGCGCTGGTCGCGGTGGCGCTGCTCGGCATCGCCCCGCTGATGTGCGTGGTCGCGGTGGCACTGCCGGTGCTGCTGCCGCTCTTCGCGGTACCTCTGATCGCGCTGGACTCCACGCTGTGGATCGCCAGGGCGCGCGCGGAGGAGCAGCTGCGGGACCCGTTGACCGGACTGCCCAACCGGCAGTGGCTGTTGGAACGAACCAGGCCGGCGCTGGAAGAAGCGGAGAACATCGGGGCCAGGTCCGCCCTCGTCCTGATCGACCTCGACCGTTTCCGGGCCGTCAATGACACGCTGGGGCATCTGGCGGGGGACCGGCTGCTGCTCCAGATCGCGGACCGGCTGCGGCTGGCCCTGCCGCGCGGGGCGGAGGCCGCGCGGCTCGGCGGCGACGAGTTCGCGGTGCTTCTGCCGACCGCCGACTCCACGACCAGCGCCCAGCGGGTCGCCCGGCACCTGGTGGCGGAACTCTCCTCACCGCTCGACCTGGACGGCCTGACGCTCGTCCTGGAGGCCAGCGCGGGCGTCGCCGTCTTCCCCGACCACGCGCTCGACCCGGAGGGCCTGCTGCGGCGGGCGGACGTGGCGATGTATCAGGCCAAGCGGGACCGTACGGGCGTGGAGGTCTACGAGTCCAATCGGGACAGCAACACGCCGGACCGCCTTGGCCTGTTGGCCGATCTGCGGCGGGCGCTGGACGCGAGCGAGGTCGAGCTGCACTACCAGCCCAAGGTCCGCTTCGACGGGCAGGTCGCGGGCCTCGAAGCGCTGGTGCGGTGGGAGCACCACGAGCGGGGGCGGGTCCCCCCGGACGAGTTCATCGCCATCGCCGAGTCGTCGGGACTGATGCCGCACCTCACGGAGTACGTCCTGGAGAGCGCGCTCGCGCAGGTCGCGCGGTGGCGGGCGCAGGGCTTGGACGTGCCGGTGGCGGTCAACGTCTCACCGCGCGACGTGCACACCCCCGGCTTCGCCGGCGCGGTCGCCGCGCGGCTCGCCCGGCACGGGGTCCCCGCCGGGTCCCTCCAGCTGGAGATAACGGAGCACGTGCTGCTGGAGGATCCGCAGCGGGCGGCGGACACGCTGGCCGGGCTGACCGGCCACGGCGTGAAGATGTCGCTGGACGACTTCGGTACGGGCTACTCCTCGCTGGTCCACCTCCGCAGGCTCCCGGTGAGCGAGCTCAAGATCGACCGGTCGTTCGTGGCCCGGCTCGCGGTCGACAACGAGGACGCGGAGATCGTCCGGTGCACGGTCGACCTGGCGCACTCGCTGGGCCTGCTGGTCGTGGCGGAGGGCGTCGAGGACGACGAGACCTGGGAGCGGCTGCGGGACCTCGGGTGCGACGCGGTGCAGGGCTGGCTGGTGGCGGCCGCGATGCCGCCCGACGAGGCGACGGCGTGGCTGCGGGCCCGGGGCGAGCGGGGCTGGCACCGCCAGGACGACCTGGACCGGTTCGCTGCGGCGGCCCTGGAGGCGGCGAAGCACGCGTCCCCGTCGGGCCAGCCGGTCCAGTAGCCCGGGCCATGCCCGGCCCCGGCGGGTGCGCCCAGCCCGCGGCGCGCGCGGGGGGCACCCATAAGCACCGGCCCCGGGGTCCCGGACCCGGCACCCCGCCCCGCCCCATAGGATTGGGCCAAAACCCGCACACTCACCCCTGAGGATCGCCGCATGCCTGGCATCACGCGCGAGGAGGTCGCCCACCTCGCACGGCTGGCGCGTCTGGAGCTGAAGGGCGAAGAGCTCGATCACTTCGCCGGTCAGCTCGACGACATCATCGGCGCGGTCGCCCGCGTCTCCGAGGTCGCCGACCAAGACGTACCGCCGACCTCCCACCCGCTGCCGCTGACCAACGTCATGCGCGCGGACGAGGTCCGCCCCTCGCTCACCCCGGAGCAGGCCCTCTCCGGGGCCCCTGCCCAGGAGCAGCGGCGTTTCAAGGTGCCGCAGATCCTGGGGGAGGACTAAACACCATGACCGACACCCACATCATCAGGCTCACCGCCGCCGAGACCGCCGCGAAGATCGCGTCCGGCGAGCTCACCGCCGTCGAGGTCACCGAGGCCCACCTGGCCCGTATCGAGGCCGTCGACGAGAAGGTGCACGCCTTCCTGCATGTCGACCGCGAGGGGGCGCTCGCCCAGGCCCGCGCCGTCGACGCGAAGAAGGCGAACGGGGAGAAGCTCGGCCCGCTGGCCGGCGTCCCGCTCGCGCTCAAGGACATCTTCACCACCGAGGGCATCCCGACGACCGTCGGCTCGAAGATCCTCGAAGGCTGGATCCCGCCGTACGACGCCACGCTGACCAAGAAGCTCAAGGCAGCAGACGTCGTCATCCTCGGCAAGACCAACATGGACGAGTTCGCCATGGGGTCCTCCACCGAGAACAGCGCGTACGGCCCGACCGGCAACCCCTGGGACCTCACCAAGATCCCCGGCGGCTCCGGAGGCGGCTCCTCCGCCGCCCTCGCGTCGTACGAGGCCCCCCTCGCCATCGGCACGGACACCGGCGGCTCGATCCGCCAGCCCGCTGCCGTCACCGGCACCGTCGGCGTCAAGCCGACGTACGGCGCGGTCTCCCGCTACGGCATGGTGGCGTTCTCGTCCTCGCTCGACCAGGGCGGCCCCTGCGCCCGTACGGTCCTGGACGCCGCGCTGCTGCACGAGGTCATCGCCGGGCACGACCCGCTCGACTCGACCTCCATCGACGCCCCGGTCCCACCGGTCGTCGAGGCCGCCCGCAACGGTTCCGTCGCCGGCATGCGCGTCGGCGTCGTCAAGCAGTTCCGCGGCGAGCACTACCAGGCCGGCGTCATGCAGCGCGTCGACGAAGCCGTCGCGCTGATGAAGGAGCTCGGCGCCGAGATCGTCGAGCTGGACTGCCCGTCCTTCGACCTCGGCCTCTCCGCGTACTACCTGATCGCGCCCTCGGAGTGCTCCTCCAACCTCGCCCGCTTCGACGCCATGCGCTACGGCCTGCGCATCGGCGACGACGGCACGAAGTCCGCCGAGGAGGTCACCGCCCTCACCCGTGAGGCCGGCTTCGGCGACGAGGTCAAGCGCCGGATCATTCTCGGTACGTACGCACTCAGCTCCGGCTACTACGACGCCTACTACGGATCCGCCCAGAAGGTCCGCACGCTGATCACCCGCGACTTCGAGAAGGCCTTCGAGCAGGTCGACGTGATCGTCTCGCCGACCACGCCCACCACCGCCTTCCCGATCGGCGAGCGCGCCGACGACCCGATGGCGATGTATCTTGCGGACCTGTGCACGATCCCGACCAACCTGGCCGGCAACGCCGCCATGTCCCTCCCGTGCGGTCTCGCACCGGAGGACGGCCTGCCGGTCGGACTGCAGATCATCGCCCCCGCGATGAAGGACGACCTGCTTTACAGGGCAGGAGCTGCAGTAGAAGCGGCCCTCGTGGAAAAGTGGGGCCACCCGCTACTTGAGGAGGCACCGTCGCTATGAGTCCCATGACTGTCAAGGCCAAGGGTTTCAAGAAGTCCAAGCCCGCCACCTACCTGTCGATCGGCACCACCGCGTTCAGTGCGATCGGTGTCGTCAAGCAGGCCAGGATGGCCCGCAAGGACAACGACACGCTCCGGCTCGTCGACGCCGTCATCTCCGCCGCCGCCATCGCCACCGGCATCGCTCTGCTCTATCGCGAGCTGAAAAAGCTCGGCGACGACGACGTTCTGCTGGGCTGAGAGGGAAAGTTTCACCGTGACCGTCACTGAACTGGTGTCGTACGAGGACGCACTCGCGGCCTACGACCCCGTCATGGGCCTGGAGGTCCATGTCGAGCTCGGCACAAAGACGAAGATGTTCTGCGGCTGCTCCACGGAGCTGGGCGCGGACGCCAACTCGCAGACGTGCCCCACCTGCCTCGGTCTGCCCGGCTCGCTGCCCGTCGTCAACGCGATCGGCGTCGAGTCGGCCATCAAGATCGGCCTCGCGCTGAACTGCGAGATCGCCGAGTGGTGCCGATTCGCCCGGAAGAACTACTTCTATCCGGACATGCCGAAGAACTTCCAGACCTCCCAGTACGACGAGCCGATCGCCTTCAACGGCTATCTGGACGTTCAGCTGGAGGACGGCGAGATCTTCCGTGTGCAGATCGAGCGCGCCCACATGGAGGAGGACACCGGCAAGTCGACGCACGTCGGAGGCGCCACCGGACGTATCCACGGCGCGTCCCACTCCCTGCTCGACTACAACCGGGCCGGCATCCCGCTCATCGAGATCGTCACCAAGCCGATCGAGGGCGCCGGCGAGCGCGCCCCCGAGGTCGCGAAGGCGTACGTCGCCGAACTCCGCGAACTCATCAAGGCGCTCGGCGTCTCCGAGGCGCGCATGGAGCAGGGCCAGATGCGCTGCGACGTGAACCTCTCGCTGCGCCCGCACGGCCGGGAGCAGTTCGGCACCCGCTCCGAGACGAAGAACGTCAACTCTCTTCGCTCGGTGGAGCGCGCCGCCCGCTTCGAGATCCAGCGGCACGCCGCCGTCCTCGACGCCGGGGGCACGATCGTGCAGGAGACCCGGCACTTCCACGAGGAAGACGGCTCCACCACGGCCGGCCGCATCAAGGACAATGCCGAGGACTACCGGTACTTCCCGGAGCCGGACCTGGTGCCCGTGGCCCCCGCGCGCGACTGGGTCGAGGAGCTCCGCAAGGGCCTCCCCGAGCTGCCGCGGCTGCGCCGCAACCGCCTCCGCGAGGAGTGGGGAGTCGGCGAGCACGACATGCAGTCGATCCTGAACGCCGGTGCGATCGACCCGATCGTCGCCACCATCGAGGCCGGTGCGGACGCGGCCTCGGCGCGCAAGTGGTGGATGGGCGAGCTGGCCCGTAACGCCAACGAGACGGGCCGCGACCTCGCGTCGCTCCCGGTCACACCGGAGCAGGTCGCCCGCGTCACCGCGCTGGTGAAGGAGGGCTCGCTCAACGACAAGCTGGCCCGCCAGGTCTTCGAGGGCGTCCTCGCGGGCGAGGGCGGCCCGGACGACGTCGTCGAGAAGCGCGGATTGAAGATCGTCTCGGACGAAGGCGCGCTCGGCACCGCCGTGGACGAGGCCATCGCCGCCAACGCCGGCATCGCGGACAAGATCCGCAGCGGCAAGGTCGCGGCGGCCGGAGCGCTGGTCGGCGCGGTCATGAAGGCGACTCGGGGCCAGGCGGACGCGGCGCGCGTGCGGGAACTGATTCTTGAGCGGCTTGCCCCGAAAGAATAGTTGAGCACAGTTTGGAGAAGCTGGGCGTCGAGGGCTGACGAGCGACTGCGTAGGTACGTACGAAAAGAGGCGGCCCGCACCGATCATGGTGCGGGCCGCCTCTTCGTGTCGGCCGTCAGGCGGCGAGGGGACGAAGGCCGACCAGGCGGCCGGGGCGACGGTCAGGACCGGGCCGCCGGTGACCTTGGAGTCGCGAATGTGGACTGCGGCGGGGTGGGCGGCCACCTCGACGCAGGCACCGCCCTCGGAGCCGCTGTAGCTCGACTTGCGCCAGTCGTAGGCGACTTCGAGGCAGTTGCCACCTTCGTCACCGCTGTAGCTGGACTTGAACCACTTCAGTGCTGCGGGGGGTCATGACTCTCCTGCCAGATCGTCCAGCAGGCCCATGCTCTCCTCGGGGGTGAGGGCCTGTGATCGCAGCATCCCATTTCTGCTGGAGCACACTGAAACCGACGGGTTCGCTTATTCCTGAGTGTGTCTGGGCGAGAACCCGCTGGTCTCTCCCCCGTGTTGGGGGCAGTGTGCGACGGGTTCAGTGCCTGTTGTCGGCGTACACATGAACGTCCCCAGCCGCGTACGGATGAACGTCACCTGACGGCTGGGGTCGTTCATCCGTACGCAACTGGGGAGAGAAGTCCGTACTCCGACACCTGTTTTCGAAGCCCTGGCAGGTCTAAGCTCGGCGGATGACCTTGGAATGGGAACAGGTAATTGTTCACTCGGTAGATCCGGTGGCCTTGGGGCAGTGGTGGGCTACGGCTCTTGGTTGGGTTGTGGTCCACTCCTCTGATGAGGAGTTCGAGATCCGCCCGGAGCCGGATCGCCTGCCGGGGTTGGACTTCGTCCGGCTTGATGAGAGCAAGAAGGTTAAGAGCCGACTGCATCTCGACTTCAGGCCTGATGACCAGGACGCCGAGGTGGCTCGTCTGGTGGCTCATGGCGCACAGCGTGTTGATATTGGCCAGGGTGATCAATCGTGGGTTGTATTGGCAGACCCCGAAGGTAACGAGTTCTGTGTCCTTGGCCAGCGGCGTCAGTAAGAACTCCTTCAGGCTTGGATCGGGTCGGCCTTCTTGTCCGGGTGAGCGGCGGCGACGTATCTCGTTGCGGTCGCGCTGCAGACGCCGAAGACGCGCATGAGGCGGTGGCCGGCGGCCCTGCTCGATGGAGCCCGGGTGTCTCCAGGTGGATGCAGACGCGCTGGGCGAGCTGGGGCTGTGTCAGACCCGCCATGCTGCGGTAGTGGCTGAGCTGGGCGCCAACGACCTCCCAGGAGGGGGTCTTCTTCTTGGAACGCTTCGGTGCCGGATGCATGAGAGCTGCATTCCCACCCGGCGTCGTACTCGACCCAGTCTGTTGCCGTACAAAGAATTTGTACGGCAACGACTCCTGGGGCCGGAGTGCCCCAGATCGAGACAGTGGCCCCATGAGCGACCAACTGCCCCTCTTCCGCGAGGTTTTCTACCGGCGCGAGCGCCGATCCGTCCCGCTGGCGCGGGAGTTCACCCGTACGGCTCTCGCGGACTGGGGTGTGTACGAGCGTATGGGCGACGTACTCCTGTGCGTGAGCGAGCTCGCCACCAACGTGCTTCTCCACGGCGTCCCGCCCGGCCGGGGCTTTCGCCTGCATCTGTATCTGGAGCGCCCGGGGCCCCTTCGCGTCGAGGTCCACGACAGCGGCGGCGGCCACCCGAAGGTCCGTGAACCGGACGGCGAGTCCGGGCGGGGGCTGCTGTTGGTCGCCGCGCTCGCGGACTGCTGGGGGGTGGGGGAGCGTGACCCCGGCAAGGTCGTGTGGTGCGAGTTCGCCAAGGCGGCGCAGGAGGCCTGAACGGCTAGGGTGGCCCGGCTGATCCTCGCGCCGACGGGCCTCCACTTTCTGTGAGGCCGGCGCCTCGACTCGCGCCGCGCCTCACGCCTCGACTCGCGCAGGCTCACGCCATGGCCGGAAAGCGCTTGGACTTTCGGTGGATCGCCTTGGACGTTCACGGCTGAGTCGGCACTGGGTCTTCTCGCCGTCATCCCGGCTCACTAGCGTCCCCGTCGTACCCCTTCAATGGAGCGCAGGCGAACCATTGGTCGTCGACTGGGAGGTCGGACTTGTCATCGGACATTTCGCGCAGAAGGATGCTCGCGCTCGGCTCAGGGGCGCTCGGCGCCGCCGCGGCGGGGTCGCTGCTGCCGCCGTCGCTTCAGGCCGCGCTCGCCGCCGAACCGCCGTCCGGCGGGATGCGTGCGGTCAAGCACGTGGTGATCCTGATGCAGGAGAACCGGTCCTTCGACCACTACTTCGGCACGCTCCGGGGCGTGCGCGGGTTCGGCGACCGCAACGCCATTCAGCTGCCGGGCGGCAAGCCGGTGTTCGAGCAGCCGGGACCGCTGCGCACCGTCCTGCCCTTCCCGGTCCGGGACGCCGCCGAGGCGCAGCGCAAGGACCTCCAGTACATCGGGGACCTCGACCACTCCTGGGGCGGCGGCGCCAAGGCATGGCGCGACGGGTGGATGGACGGCTGGGTGTCGGCCAAGACCGCCGCCACCATGGCGTACTACGACCGCCGCGACCTGCCCCTGCACTACGAGCTCGCGGACACCTTCACCATCTGCGATGCCTACCACTCCTCGATCCATACGTCGACGAGCCCGAACCGCAACCATCTGTGGTCCGGCTGGACCGGCTTCGAGGCCGACGGCAGCCGCGCCGTCACCAACGCGGCGTACGCCGAGGGCACCCACCCCGGTTACCCCTGGCCCACGTACGCCGAGCGGCTGGAGAAGGCCGGCCGGTCCTGGAAGACGTACCAGGAGTGGGAGAACTTCACCGACAACAACATCGAGTTCTTCACCTCCTTCAAGAAGATCGCCCGCAAGGCGCTCGCGAAGGCCCCCGGCGGCTTCACCTACATGGAGGCCTTCTACGCGAGGGTCCGCGACACCGACGATTCCGCTGAGCGGGCCCGGCTGCTCGCCGCACTGGAGGAGGGCGTCGCCGACCTGACCGGCGCCGAGCGGTCGCTGTTCGAGCGCGGGATTCGGCGTGGTGAGACCGGCAGCCTGGCGGACGACTTCCGGGCCGACGTCGAGGCCGGCACGCTGCCCGAGGTGTCGTACCTGGTGCCCTCCGCGATCGACTCCGAGCACCCCGGCTCGTCGTCGCCGATCGCCTCCGCGACCCTCGTCTACCAGGTGCTGGACGCCCTCGGCGCGCACCCCGACGTGTGGCGGCACACCGTCGTGCTGATCAACTACGACGAGAACGACGGCTTCTTCGATCACGTTCCGCCGCCGGTTCCGTCCGCCGACCACACCGACGAGCGCTACCAGGGCCTGCCCACCGGCCTCGGTATCCGGGTGCCGATGCTGGTCGTATCGCCGTGGACCGTCGGCGGGTACGTCTGCTCCGAGGTCTTCGACCACACGTCCGTGATCCGCTTCCTGGAGGAGTGGACGGGCATCGAGGAGCCGAACATCACGCCGTGGCGACGGGCCGTCACCGGCGATCTGACCTCGGCGTTCGACTTCCGGCGTGGCAGGCGCCTGCCCGACGTCGAGCGGCCCGGCGCGATCCCGCCGTTCACCGGGCGCTGGCGGCCCGTACCGCCGGCGGAACAGCACCTGCCCGTACAGGAGGAGGGGACGCGGCCGGCGCGCCCGCTGCCGTACCAGCCGGACGCGCACGGGAAGGTGGCGGACGGCGTCTTCCGGGTCGCGCTCAGCAACACGGGACGCGCGAGCGCCCACTTCGCGCTGTATCCGTACGCCGGTGAGTTCGCCGCGCCGCAGCACAAGGACGTAAGGGGCAAGGCGCAATGGGCGGTGCCCCTTACCGGTGACCCGGCCGGCACCGGTGGCGCGTACCGCTTCACGATCACCGGTCCGAACGGATTCCGCCGCGAGTTCGCCGGTACGCGCACCGGCGCCGCAGAGGTCTCCTCGTACGTCGACGCACGCGACCGGGACCTGCACCTCACCCTCACCAACCGGGGGAAGGCACCGCTCACCTTCACCCTGCGGACCCTGGCGTACGCCGACGAGGCCGACCTCGAAGACGGTCGGCCCCGCGCAGTCACCGTCAAGCCGGGCCGCAGTCGCACCGTGGTGCACTCGGCGGCGGACGCGCACGGCTGGTACGACCTGGAGATCACCGTTTCGGGTGATGCCGCTTTCCGCCGGCGCCTCATGGGGCACATGGAGAACGGGCGCGCCAGCGTCTCGGGCTGACCGGCAGGCCGGCGCGTGGCGGCCGGGACCCTCATGCACTGCTTCGGTCCCCGGTTTCCGCGCCAGCCCGTGTGAGTAAGCACACGAAAGGGACAAATGATTAGGTTTGGCTGTCAGAGTGGCTGGGCGTAGGTCATGAGTTCTTTGCGGGTTGTTCCCTGTGAAGATCCACGAACCACACAGGGAGCAAGTCTGTTGGCAGCCATCGCACGGTGGTGCATCTCGCACCGGATCGCCTCAGTCCTGCTGTGGCTGCTCGCGCTCGGCACAGTCGGCGGCGCCGCAGTCGTCGCCGGATCGTCGTACTCCAACGACTACCAGGTGCCCGGCACCGAATCGGGCCGTGCCACCGCCCTCCTCGACGCCGGATTCGACGGCAGGGGCGGCGACAGCAACACCGTCGTATGGCACACCGCGGGCCGCGGCACCGTCCAGGCGTCCGGGGTCGAGCAGTCGATGACACGGACGCTGGACGCCGTCGAGAAGCTCTCCGGCATCGCGACCGTCGTCAGCCCTTACGACAGCGCCGGCGCCGCGCAGATCAGCGCCGACGGGCACACCGCCTACGCGGTCGTCACCTTCGACGACCAGTCCGACGACATCAGCGAACCGCAGGCGCGGGCGCTGGTCGACACAGCCAAGGCCGCCGAGACCGGCGAGCTCCAGGTGGAGCTCGGCGGCACAGCGATCGCCCTCACCGAGGCCCCCGGAGCGCACCTCAGCGAGGTCATCGGGGTCGTGGCCGCGGCCGTCGTCCTGTTCCTCGCCTTCGGTTCGCTGGCCGCGAGCCTGCTGCCCATCGCCACGGCCCTGGTCAGCGTCGGCACGGCGTACGCGGGCATAGTGCTGCTCGGCCACCTCATGACCGTCGCCGACTTCGCCCCGATGCTCGGCATGCTCATCGGCCTCGGCGTCGGCATCGACTACGCGCTGTTCATCGTCACCCGGCACCGCAGAGGGCTCCGCTGCGGCCTGTCCGTCCCCGAGGCGGCCGCCAACGCGGTCGCCACCACGGGCCGCGCCGTCGTCTTCGCCGGCGCCACCGTCTGCATCGCGCTGCTGGGCATGCTGATCCTGCGTCTGTCCTTCCTCAACGGCGTGGCGATCGCCGCCTCACTCACCGTGGTCCTCACGGTCGCCGCCTCGGTGACCCTGCTCCCCGCCCTGCTCTCTCTCATAGGCATGAAGGCGCTCAGCCGCCGCGAGCGCGGCCGGCTGGCCGAGCACGGTCCGCAGCCCGAGTTGCCCACCGGTTTCGCGGCCCGCTGGTCCGCCTTCGTCGAACGCCACCCCAAACTGCTCGGCGCGGTGGCCGCCGTCATCATGGTGCTCCTCGCGCTGCCCACGCTCTCCCTCCACCTGGGCACCTCCGACCAGGGCAACAACCCGCAGTCCTCGACGACCCGCGCGGCGTACGACCTGATCTCCGACGGATTCGGGCCCGGCAGCAACGGTCCGCTGGTCCTGGTCGCCGAGGTCGACGGCGCCGACGACCGCGCCGCCATGGACGCCCTCGGACAGACCCTGCGCACCGCCGACGGCGTCGCGTCCGTCGGCCCGGTCGCGTACGGCAGCGGCGGCGACACCGCGGCCCTCACCGTCGTACCGACGTCGTCGCCGCAGTCGCAGGACACCAGCGACCTCGTGGACCGGCTGCGCGACAGCGTCCTGCCGCAGGCCGAGCAGGGCACCTCGCTGCAGGTGTACGTCGGCGGGGTGACCGCGGGCTACGACGACTTCGCCGAGATCATCATCGACAAGCTGCCGCTGTTCGTCGGCGTGGTGGTCGCGCTCGGCTGCGCCCTGCTGCTGCTCGCCTTCCGCAGTGTCGGCATCCCCCTCAAGGCCGCGCTGATGAACGTGCTCGCCGTCGCCTCCTCCTTCGGGGTCGCCGTGGCCGTCTTCCAGTGGGGCTGGGGCAGCGAACTGCTGGGGCTCGGCAGTTCCGGGCCGATCGAGCCCTTCCTGCCGGTGATCATGGTCTCGGTGCTCTTCGGGCTGTCCATGGACTACCAGGTCTTCCTGGTCAGCCGGATGTACGAGGAGTGGCTGGAGACCGGCGACAACAGGCGGTCCGTACGGGTCGGCCTCGCGGAGACCAGCCGGGTGATCAACTCGGCAGCCGTGATCATGATCGCCGTCTTCCTCGCCTTCGTGCTCAGCGGTGACCGCGTCATCGCGATGTTCGGCATCGCCCTCGCGGCGGCCGTCGCGCTGGACGCGTTCGTGCTCCGTACGCTCCTGGTGCCCGCCCTGATGCACATGCTGGGCGGCGCGAACTGGTGGCTGCCGCGCCGCCTCGACCGGTGGCTGCCGCGCATCAGCATCGAGGCTCCCGAGACCCTTCCGGCACGTGCGAAGATCGACGCGCAGCGGGCGAGCGAGCCGGAGGACTCCGAGCCTCCTCAGCTCGTGCCTTAGACCGACCGGCGGTAGGGGAGCAGGATGTTCGCGATAACCCTGGACGACCACGCCGAGCTGCGGCCGCTGGAGCCATGGCAGGCCGAGGAGTACCTCGCCCACATCGACCGCGGGCGCAGCTGGATCGACCGGTACATCGGACTGAGCGCCGCCGCCACGGACCTCGATTCGGCGCGGGCGTTCCTCCAGTCGTACGCCGACAAGCAGGCGGCGGACAGCGGCCGGCTCTTCGGCATCTGGCTCGACGGCACGCTGGTCGGCGGGGTGCTCTTCCGAATCTTCGACGCCGCGCAGGGCACTTGTGAGGTGGGCTGCTGGCTGGAGGAGTCCGCGGTGGGGCGCGGGCTGGTCACGCGTGCGGCGCGGGTACTGATCGACTGGGCGGTCCAGGAACGCGGCATCCACCGCGTCGAGTGGCTGGTCTCCTCCGCCAACGCCGCCAGCATCAAGGTCGCCCAGCGGCTCGGGATGCGACGGGACGGCGTACTGCGGGAGAGGTACCCGTACCGGGGTGTACGGCATGACACGGAGGTCTGGTCGGTGCTGGCGCGTGAGTGGCGCGAGGGGCGTTAACGGCCTGGTGCGCGATAGGGGACGGGCCCGCGACGCCGGCTACGGCACCTCGCCGCGGTGGCGAAACTCCCTAATAGCTCCGCTATGAGGATGCTCCGCCGCTTTGCGATGCACCGCATCCGACGCCGCGGGCTGATCCGCCCCCTATCGCGCACCAGGCCGTAAGACCGACCGGCACTTGGGGGGCGGCGTCGCGGTGTGGGGGCACGCACGCCCCCAAGGCCTCAAGGGCCAGGTGGGACCCCCTCCCGCGTTGTCGTCGACCTTCCCCAAGCTCTCGGCTTCGCTCGAGCAGGGGAGACCCCATTGGCTCCGCCATGCCTCAATCCTCCGCCTCGCGATGCACGCACCCCCACACCGCTCCTTCACCCACCCCCCCCAATTGCCGGTCGGTCTAAGAAAGCTCTCAGAAACGACGCCTAGCGTGCGGAGCATGACAGCCACACCCCGTACTAAGTCCGACGAAGCAGCCGCCGCCGCAGGCGAGCCCGACCGGGGCGACGAGGTCGCCGCAGCAGAGATCAGCAAGGGCGTCGGCCCGGGCGTCACGGACGAGCGCGCCGGCCGTCACGCCGACGCCGACGCAGGCGCAGGCGCCGAGGCAGGCGCAGGCGCAGGCGCCGAGACAGGCGCAGACGCCCACGCCGGGGACGACGGCGTCCACGCGGACGCGGGCGATCAGGCCCCGCGGGTCTCCTCCGGCGTTGCGTCCGGCGCCGGTGCCGTGGCGTCCGCGGTGCTCGGCCTCGCCGCCCTCACCGGTACCTGGATCAGCCGCGTCGCCGCCGAGCGCGAGACGCTCATCGGCCAGCTGGGGACCGCCCAGGGCGCCAGCCCGGCCGACCAGGTCGCAGCGCTCTACGGCAACGCCTGGCACATGACGGCCCTCATCAACGGCGGCTTCGCGCTGCTCGCACTCCTCGTCGCCGCCGTTGTGCTGGTCCGTCCGGCCTTCGGTACGCCCGGCGCCGTGCGCCACGCCGGCTGGATCCGCTCCGTCGCGTGGGCGGGCGTCGCCGTCGGCGTCCTCGGGCTGATCATGTCCGCGGGCATGTACCTCGACCTCTTCGCCTCGATGCCCACACCGCCCGCCGGAACGGGCGCAGGTGCGGGCCAGTAAGCGGGACACGTAAGGCAGCCCGGCCGGGGCCTTAGGGACGTACGCAGACATCCGCGTACGTCCCTAAGGCCCTTCGCGCGGTCAGGATGCGGCACCCTCCCGATGTGCCGGGGCCACCTGGGAAGCGAGAGTCGAAGTATCGCGGAAAGCGACTTCGACCCACGGTCGCACCAGACCGTCACACCCGGGAGAACACCGTGTTCGAGCTCGAGATCCAGAAGCAGCACGCGGCCGAACTGATCCGCCGCGCCGACGCCGAGCGCCTCGCCCGGCAGGCCGTCACCGCCCGGCGCGCCGCGCGCCGGGCCGCCCGTCACGGCGGCCGCCACTCCGGTGGCAACACACCGGAAGGGCCGGTGAGTTCCCTGCGCAGCCGGTTCACCCGGGCTGCCTGACCACCGCGGTGGCCTCGCCGGCCCCGGGGGCCACGAAATTGGCTCTCGTACTGTCAGACCCCTGTGCGATGCTCAGCGATGTGGAAACCAGGTCCGTCAGCCCCGTGTTCGTCGGCCGAGCGGCCGAATTGGCCCAGCTCACCGATGCGCTCGCCCGCGCCACCGCGGGCGAGCCGCAGGCGTTGCTCGTCGGCGGGGAGGCGGGTGTGGGCAAGACGCGCCTCGCCGAGGAGTTCTTCACGGCGGCCTGCGACCGTGGGGCCGTCGTCGTGGCGGGCGGCTGCCTGGAGATCGGTGCCGACGGGCTGCCGTTCGCCCCGTTCTCCACCGCGCTGCGCGCCCTGCGGCGGCGGCTTCCCGACGAGTTCGCCGCCGCGGCCGCCGGCCAGGAGGGCGAACTGGCCAGGCTGCTGCCGGAACTGGGCGAGACGACGCACGCCCGGCACACCGAGGACGGCATGGCCCGCCTCTTCGAGCTCACCGTCCGCCTGCTGGAACGGATCTCGGTCGAGCGCCCACTCGTCCTCGCCCTGGAAGACCTGCACTGGGCGGACACGTCCACGCGCCACCTGCTCGCCTACCTCTTCCGCACGCTGCGGCGCGGCCGGCTGGTGGTCGTCGGCACCTACCGCTCCGACGACATCCACCGCCGCCATCCGTTGCGGCCCCTCCTCGCCGAACTCGACCGGCTCCGCACGGTCCAGCGGATCGAACTGTCCCGCTTCAACCGCCTCGAAGTGCACCGCCAGCTCACCGGAATTCTCGCCGCCGAACCGGAAACATCCCTGCTCGAAGAGGTGTTCACCCGCTCCGACGGCAACGCGTTCTTCGTCGAGGAACTGGCCTCCTGCATCGGCACCGGCTGCACCACGGGCCTCAGCGACTCCCTGCGCGACGTGTTGCTCGTGCGGGTCGAAGCGCTCCCCGACGACGCCCAGAAGGTCGCCAGGATCGTGGCCGAGGGCGGCTCGACCGTCGACTACCCACTGCTGCTCGCCGTCGCCCGCCTCCCCGAGGACGACCTGATCGAGGCACTGCGGGCCGCGGTCGGGGCCAACCTGCTGCTGGCCACTCCCGAGGGCGACGGCTACCGCTTCCGCCACTCGCTCGTCCGCGAGGCGCTCAGCGACGACCTGCTGCCGGGGGAGCGGTCCCGGCTCAACCGGAGGTACGCCGAGGCGCTGGAGGCCGACCCCTGGCTCGTACCCGCGGACGAACGCGCCACCCGGCTGGCCAGCTACTGGTACGCGGCGCACGACGCTGCCAAGGCGCTGCCCGCCGTACTGAAGGCCTCCGTCGAGGCCCGCCGCCGGCACGCGTACGCCGAGCAACTGCACCTGCTGGAGCGGGCGATGGAGCTGTGGGACGACGCCCCCGCCGACGTCCGCTCCGTCCTGCGCCCCCTCGACTACGCCGAGGTGTACCCGCCCTGCGGCTGCGACCCGGCCACCACGCCGCTGCGTTACCTCGACCTCATGGCCGAAGCCACCGTGGCGGGCCGTTTCGGAGGCGAGCGCGAACGGGCACTGAAGATCGCGAAGAAGGCCGTGCGACTGCTGGAGGGCGAGGGCGATCCGCTCCGCGAGGCCTGGTTCTGGGTCCAGCGCTGCAAGTTGATGTCGAACTTGTCGCGCGGCGACGGCTGGGCCGAGCTCGCCGCGGCCCGTGACCTGGTGCGTGGGCTGCCGCCGTCCGCCGTCCACGCCGAGGTCCTCGCCCAGGTCGCGGGCTGGGGCATGCTGCACGAACCGGGCCCCGACACCCTGGTCGCGGCCGAACAGGCCGTGGAGTACGCCCGCATGGTCGGCGCCGGGGACACCGAACTCACCGCCCGGATCACCCTCGGCATCCTGATGGTCGACTCCGGGGACATCGAGGACGGCCTCACCATGCTGAACGCCGTCAGGGAGCAGGCGGTCGAGCAGGGTCCCGCCACGGTGGCGGGCCGCAGCCACGTGAATCTCCCCTCCCAGCTGGAAGCGGTCGGGCGCTCCCGGGAGGCAGTCGGCATAGCAGAGGAGGGCGTTGCCTACTCCCAGAAGTACGGCCTCGCGGAGAACGAGGCCTGGGTCCGCGGCAACCTCGCCGAATCGCTGGTCTCCCTCGGGCGCTGGAGCGAAGCGGTCGAGCACGCCGTCAGCATCGAACGTGCTTCCGTGCCCAGCGCCAAGCCCCGTGGCTCCGCCGCCTGGATACGGGCCGACGTGGCTCGTGCCCGCGGCGAGCTGGAGGAGGCGGAGCAACAGCTGGCTGCCGCCCGGGCGTATTACGGCAGCCACGACCCCATGCCCCAGCAGGATCTCCCCGTGCACCGGATCGCGCTCACCCTCGCGGCGGCCCAGGGCCGCATCCTGGACGTACGCGCCGGATTCGCCCAGGCCGCGGAGTCCGGCTTCCCCCTCGGCACGCACCGCTACGCCTGGGCCCTGCTTGCCGAAGCGGCGGTGGCCGAAGCCGACACCCGCGGGCTCCCCGCGGCGGAGGCCGGCCGGGCCGAGGCGCTGGAGCTGATCCGGACCCGGGCGAGACGCCTCGCCACCCCCGCCCCGCTCTGGGACGCGTACGCGAGGTGGGTCCACGCCGAGCTGCGCCGGGCCGAGGCACTCGACACGGCGGACGACTGGGCCGCGGTCGTCGCCGCGTTCGAGACGGTGGAGCGCCCGTACGACCTGGCGCGCGCTCGCCTGCGCTGGGCGGAGGCGCTGCTCGCGGCCTCCACCGCGACCGGTCCCGGCTCAAGCGCCGGCACCGGGGCGGTCGGGGCCGAACGGCCGCGCTCCTCGGCGCCCGGACCGTCGGCAGAGATGCGCCTGCGCGAAGTGGCGGGCGGCGGTGCACGGGACCGGGCCGCCGACCTCCTGCGTCTGGTCCGGGCCACGGCGGAGCACCTGGACGCCCGGCCCCTGGCGGAGAGCGTCGCGCTACTCGCCCAGCGCGCCCGGCTTCCGCTGACCCAGACCCCGGCGTGTCAGGCCCCCGAAGTCCCGGAGCTGGAGGTGAGCCCGGCTGCGTCGCTCGGTCTCACCCCCCGCGAGCAGGACGTACTGCGCCTGGTGGCGGCGGGCCGCAGCAACCGGCAGATCGCCGGAGAGCTCTACATCTCGCCCAAGACGGCGAGTGTCCATGTGTCCAACATCCTTGCCAAGCTCGGTGTCTCCGGCCGGGGCGAGGCCGCAGCCGTGGCCCACCGGCTGCGACTGTTCAGCGACATCCATGACGAGGCAGCAGCCGCGCGGACCGCCCAGGCAGTCGGCTGACCGGAGCCGGCCAGCCGTGCCGCGGCCGGCACTGAGACGCCGGGCACGGCGCGTCGCGCGTGGCTGGGCTGTCCGCGTCGCGGGCGCTGCGTGGCCCCTCGGCGCGCCTTGCGGTGGACCCGCGCGCGCCGTGCGGTGCATCCGCGCCGGGCGCCGCCGCCTGCCGGTCAGGGCCGCCGCGCCGCCGCGCCGTGGCCCGTGGCCTACTGCACCTCCAGGTCCAGGATCCGGTCGTCGCCGGACTGCGGCGTGCCCCGGTCGTCCGTCTCGCTCGTCACCAGCCACAGTTTGTGGCCGCCCGCCGCCACCACGGTGCGCAGCCGGCCGTACTTCTCCGCCAGGAACGACTCGGGGTCGGCCACCGGCTTCACGCCGTCCAGCGGGATCCGCCACAGCCGTTCGCCGCGCAGCCCCGCCATCCAGACGGAGCCCTCGGCGTACGCGATGCCGCTCGGCGAGGCCTCCGATGTCTTCCACTGCGCCACCGGGTCGACGAAGCCCTCCTGGCCGGCCTTGCCCTCCACCTCGGGCCAGCCGTAATTGGCGCCCGGGCGGATCTCATTGAGCTCGTCCCAGGTGTCCTGGCCGAACTCGGCCGCCCACAGCCGTTTCTCACCGTCCCAGGCCAGCCCCTGCACATTGCGGTGTCCGTACGAATAGACGACCGAATCCGACTCCGGATTGCCCTGCGCCGGTTCCCCGTCCGGAGTCATCCGCAGGATCTTGCCGCCCAGCGACTTCCTGTCCTGCGCCAGCCCCGTGTCGCCCGTCTCGCCCGTACCCGCGTACAGCATCTTGTCCGGGCCGAAGGCGATCCGGCCGCCGTTGTGGATCGTCCCCTTCGGGATGCCCCGCAGGACCGTATCGGGTGCGCCCAGCTGCTGTCCCGCAGGCTTCTTCTCGTCGTACATCATGCGGGCGATGCGGTTGTCGGACGCGGTGGTGAAGTACGCGTAGACCATGCCGTCCGAGGCGAAGGACGGCGAGACGGCCAGGCCCATCAGGCCGCCTTCACCGGCGGGTGCGACGCCCGGCACGGTGCCGATTTCGGTCTTCTCGCCGCTGTTCTTGTCGACCCGGGTGATCGTCGCCTCGTCGCGCGAGGAGACCAGCAGGTCGCCGCCCGGCAGCGCGGCGAGCCCCCAGGGCGACTTCAGTCCCTCGGTGAGGGTGCCCGTCACCTTCGCCGACCCCTTCGCCGGCGGCGGCTCCGCACGGAACCCCGTTCCGGCCGCGTCGCCCGGCGCCGACTGGCCCGGCGCGGCACTTTCCCGGCCGCCCCGGGGCTCGTCGTCCGCACCGGAGCATCCCGCCACGAGCAGGAGAACGGAGGTGGTCAAAAGAGCTGTCACAGCTGGACGTTGCATGGGAATCCCTTCGACGGCCGGCAGTCGCCGCCTCACAGCAGCTCCTCCTACTCATACACCTCATACACCGCGGACCCGCGAGAGGTTCCCGATCACCCGTCGTGCGGCCTTCCCCCGCTGCCGGTCGGTCCAACCTCTGCGCATACGCGCCCTTCGCATAGCCTCCAGAGCATGACCGCAGACATATGGCTCCCCGTTCCGCCCGCCGAGATCGTCGGCCTGCCCGACGGCTTCACCTACCGCTTCTGGGACGGTGGCCAGGACTATCCCGCCGATCCCGCCGACTGCGCCTTCTATGTCGTCCCGTACATGAAGGGCCCCGAGATCGCTGCCCGTCCGTTCTCCGCGATGACGTCCGTGCGCGTCGTGCAGACGCTGTCGGCCGGCATCGACCACGTGCAGCCCGGCCTCCCGGATCTCCGCGCGGGCGTACGGCTGTGCAACGCCCGAGGTGTGCACGAGGCCAGCACCGCCGAACTGACGCTCGCGCTGATCCTCGCGTCCCTGCGCGGGATTCCGGGCTTCGTCCGGGGCCAGGACGCGCAGGAATGGCGGGCCGGCTTCTACCCCGCGCTCGCCGACAAGAACGTCCTGATCGTCGGGTACGGCTCCATCGGCGCGGCCATCGAGGACCGGCTCACACCCTTCGAGTGCGCGCGGGTGGCGCGCGTCGCGCGCTCCGCCCGTACAACGGAGCGCGGCCCCGTGCATCCACTGGCCGAACTCCCCGCGCTGCTGCCCTCCGCGGACGTCGTGATCCTCTCCACGCCGTTGACCGAGGCCACCCAGGGCCTGGTGAACGCCGACTTCCTGTCCCGGATGAAGGACGGATCGCTGATGGTCAACGTCGCCCGCGGCCCCGTCGTCGACACCAAGGCCCTCATCGCCGAACTCGAATCGGGCCGGCTGCGGGCGGCCCTGGACGTCACCGACCCGGAGCCGCTTCCCGCAGGTCACCCGCTCTGGACCACCCCAGGCGTGCTCATCAGCCCGCACGTCGGCGGCAGCACCTCGGCGTTCATGCCGCGGGCAAAGCGTCTGATGGCGGACCAGCTGACCCGCTTCGCCGCCGGAGAACCACTGAGGAACGCCGTCCTCACCACCGACTGACCGCCACTCGCACCCTGCTCACACCTGCTCATGACCACGCTCCGAATCCACTCGAATGCTCCGCGTGCCGACATCGTCGCTGGTCGTCACGGAGAGTAGAGGAACTATGTCCCAGAGTGACGAGTCTGGTGTATCGTCCGGTCCAAGGGGCTGCGCCGCGCAGTATCACGGCGCCGGGAGCGACTGGACTGTGAGGGGGGCGACGGACGATGCACGGCCACAGGACCAACGATCCGACGCGGCGGGGCCACCGGCGACCGCCGTCACCCGATCGGGCCACCAGGCAGGGATCAGGGGTCAGGCCGGGGTCAGCGGCCAGCCAGGGGTCAGGGGCGGGGCCGGCGCATCCGGCCCCGCGTAGGAGGGCGGCCCGGTGAGCGCCCCCGCGGCCGTGCTCGTACGGCGCCCGGTGCCCGGCGGCGGAGCGGGCCTGGTCTCGCAGCTGCTGCTCGCCCTGATCTGCGGGGGGTACGCCACCGGGGCCGCCTTCGGCTGGGGCTCACCGCGGCTCGCGCTGATCATGGGCGACTTCGGTCTCGCCCTGGCCGCCCTGATCGCCGCCGTCTCCTGCTTCCTGTACGCCCGGGCGCGGGACAGCTGCTTCCGCCCCGCCTGGCTCCTTTTCGCCGTCTCCTCAGCCATGGCGGCCTGCGGGAACGCCGCCTGGGGCTGGTACGAAGTGGTGCTGGACCGCCCGGTCCCGGCACCGTCCTTGGCCGACTTCTTCTTCCTCTGCTTCGGACCGCCCGCCATCGTCGGCCTGCTCGTCCTGGCCAAACGCCCGGTCAACCGGGCCGGCTGGGTCTGTCTCGGCCTCGACGCCTGGCTCATCGGCGGCTCCCTGCTCACCCTCTCCTGGAGCCTCGCCCTCGCGCACACCGCCCAGTTCCAGGGCGAGAGCGTGGCCCACGCGGCGCTCTCCCTCGCGTATCCGCTGCTCGACATCGCGCTCGTCAGCATGGTGCTCGCGCTGCACTTCCGGCGCTCCAACGCCAACCGCACGGCGATCAACACCGCCATCGCAGCCCTCGCCATGACGGTGCTGTGCGACGCGCTCTTCACCTCACCGCTGCTGCGCGAGAACTACCGCTCGGGCCAGCTCCTCGACGCGGGCTGGTTCGCGGGCTCGCTGCTCCTCGCGTACGCACCCTGGGGCGCGCGCCGCGCGGGGCAATGGGGGGAGAGCGCTCCGCACAGTCGGGGCAGCCGCAGTCCGAGCCGCCCCATCGGCGGTTCGCTGGCCGCCCTGACGCCGTACCTCGCGGCCGCCGTCTGCACCCTCGGGATCCTCTACAACGTCACCGACGGCCGGCGGGTGGACCGCGTGGTGGTCTTCACCGGCTGCACCGTCGTGCTCGCCCTGGTCGTCCGCCAGGGCATCATGCTCCTCGACAACATCTCCCTCACCCAGGAACTGGCCCAGAAGGAGAACCACTTCCGCTCACTGGTGCAGGGATCGAGCGACGTCATCATGATCGCCGCGCCCACCGGCATACTGCGCTACGTCAGCCCCGCCGCCTCCGGGGTCTACGGCCGCGAGGCCGAGGAGCTCATCGGCTCCGAACTGGCCTCGCTCATCCACCCCGAAGACCTGGGCAGAGTTGTCCACGAGGTGCGCCGCTTCCTCGCGGCGCCGCCCGCCCAGGAGCCCACCACCCGCATCGAATGCCGCTTTAGATCCGGCACGGGGGACTGGCTCAACGTCGAGTCCACCGTCAACCGCCACCAGGGCGGCCTGATCTTCAACAGCCGGGACGTGACCGAACGGGTCCGCCTCCAGGCCCAGTTGCAGCACAACGCCGAACACGACCCGCTCACCGACCTGCCCAATCGCGCCCTGTTCACCGCCCGGGTCAAAGGCGCCCTCGGCGGGCGCCGGGCAGGCGACCCGGGCACGGCCGTCCTGTACATCGACCTGGACGGCTTTAAAGGGGTCAACGACCGCCTCGGCCACCAGGCCGGCGACGAGCTGCTGATCCAGGCGGCCCGCCGCCTCCAGGACTCCGTGCGCTACGGCGACACCGCGGCGAGGCTCGGCGGCGACGAGTTCGCCGCCCTCATCGTCGGCGAGGGCTCCCGCGACCAGGCCGCCCGCGAATGCCAGGTCCACGAGATCGCCGACCGGCTGCGGCTCACGCTTTCCCAGCCCTACCGGATCAGCGGCAACGAGGTGCGCGTCGCCGCGTCCATCGGCGTCGCCTTCGCCGACTCCGGAGTCACCCCCACCGACCTCATGCGCAACGCCGACCTCGCGATGTACCGCGCGAAGGCCGCAGGCAAGGACCGGGTCGAGCTGTACGCCCCCCAGATGCAGGCCGAAGTGGTCCGCAGTACGGAGCTCGCCACCCGGCTGCGCACCGCGCTGCACGACGGCGAGTTCGCGCTGCTCCACCAGCCCGTCGTCAGCCTCGCCACCGGGCAGATCGCCTCGGTCGCCGCCCAGGCCCGGTGGCGGTCCGCCCAGGGCATCCTCTTCACCCCCGCCGAGTTCCTGCGGGTGGGCGACAGCGCGGAGGCCCAGGAGGGCGGCCGCACCGCCGAGCTGGGCCGCTGGCTGCTGGAAGAGGCCGTCGAGCAGGCGGCGGAGCGCAACCGCGCCGGCCACGAAGTACCCGTCGCTGTGCGTCTCTCGGCCCGCCGGCTGGTGGACAGGTCCCTGCCGCTCGGCTCCATCGAGGCGCTGCTCACGCGGCACGGGCTCCCGTCGGGCTCCCTGATGATCGAGCTGGCCGACAGTGACCCTCGGATCTCCTTCGAAGAGCTGGAGCGCCGCCTGGTGGCGCTGCGCAGGCTCGGTGTGCGGATCGCGCTCGACGGTTTCGGCAGCGGTTACGCCGCGATCAACGCGCTGCGCCGGCTCCCCGTCGACGTACTCAAACTGGACCGCGGGCTGGTCGAGGGCGTCGTCGAGTCCGCCCGGCTGCACAAGATCACCAGTGGGCTGCTGCGGATCGCCTGCGATCTGGGGATGCAGTCCGTGGCGGACGGCGTGGACGTGCCCGAACAGGTCAGTGCCCTGCGCGCGATGGGGTGCACGCACGGGCAGGGGATGGCGTTCTCCGGACCTCTCGACGAGTACCGGCTGCGCCGAACCCTGGTTCGCGGCGAATTTCCGGTGCCCGGCGGGATCGCGCTGCCCGTCCTCGCGGGCGGACCGCCGGTATCCCTTCCCGTGCGTCAGGCGGGCGGGAACGGAAAAGAGTCGCTCACACGTACCCCAATGCGCTCAAATAGTGAGACGCCCGTCCCACCTGCTTGACAGGTGCCGTGCTCCGGAGGGAGGGTCAGTGTCATGCGCACCCGAATTCTCGTACTTGGAAAGCGCGTCGGCTGAAGCAGGGCACACCACCATGGCCCCGCAGACCGCACCCGACGCGCTCCCCTCGCCTGCCTCACGGCACGAGGGGTTTTTTGTTGCACAGGCACTCCCCAAAACCTCGCAAAACCCTCAGCTTCGAGAAGAGAATGCCGATGACCGAGCAGGCCTCCGGGGCCCACCATCCGACACCGCGACCCCGCAACGGCGGACACCACGCCGCCACCGTCGAGCACGTGACGGGCGCCCAGTCGCTCATCCGCTCTCTCGAGGAAGTGGGAGCCGACACGGTGTTCGGTATCCCCGGCGGAGCGATCCTGCCCGCGTACGACCCGCTGATGGACTCCTCGAAGGTCCGCCACGTCCTCGTCCGCCACGAGCAGGGCGCGGGTCACGCCGCCACGGGTTACGCCCAGGCCACCGGCAAGGTCGGCGTGTGCATGGCGACTTCGGGGCCCGGCGCCACCAACCTGGTCACGCCGATCGCCGACGCCCACATGGACTCCGTGCCCATGGTCGCGATCACCGGACAGGTCGCCTCCAAGGCGATCGGCACCGACGCCTTCCAGGAGGCGGACATCGTCGGCATCACCATGCCGATCACCAAGCACAACTTCCTGGTCACCAAGGCCGAGGACATCCCGCGCACCATCGCGGAGGCCTTCCACATCGCCTCCACCGGCCGCCCGGGCCCGGTTCTGGTCGACATCGCCAAGGACGCCCTCCAGGCGCAGACCACCTTCAGCTGGCCGCCCGGCCAGGACCTGCCCGGCTACCGCCCGGTCACCAAGCCGCACGCCAAGCAGATCCGTGAGGCCGCCAAGCTGATCACGGCCGCCAAGCGGCCCGTGCTGTACGTCGGCGGCGGCGTCATGAAGGCGAACGCCACAGCCGAGCTGAGGGTCCTCGCCGAGCTCACCGGCGCCCCCGTCACCACCACCCTGATGGCGCTGGGCTCCTTCCCCGACAGCCACCCGCTGCACGTGGGAATGCCGGGCATGCACGGTGCGGTCACAGCCGTCACCGCGCTGCAGAAGGCCGACCTGATCGTCGCCCTGGGAGCCCGCTTCGACGACCGCGTCACCGGCAAGCTGGACAGCTTCGCGCCGTACGCCAAGATCGTCCACGCGGACATCGACCCGGCCGAGATCGGCAAGAACCGCGCCGCGGACGTGCCGATCGTCGGTGACGCCCGCGAGGTCATCGCCGACCTGGTGCAGGCCGTCCAGGCCGAGCACACCGAGGGCAACACGGGCGACTACAGCGCCTGGTGGAAGGACCTGAGCCGCTGGCGCGACACGTACCCGCTGGGCTACGACCTGCCGGAGAACGGCCAGCTGTCCCCCCAGCAGGTCATCCAGCGCATCGGTGAACTCGCCCCGGAGGGCACCATCTACGCCGCGGGCGTCGGCCAGCACCAGATGTGGGCCTCGCACTTCATCCAGTACGAGCAGCCCGCGACCTGGCTGAACTCCGGTGGCGCCGGGACGATGGGGTACGCGGTCCCGGCCGCCATGGGCGCCAAGGCCGGCATGCCGGACCGTACGGTCTGGGCCATCGACGGCGACGGCTGCTTCCAGATGACCAACCAGGAACTGACCACCTGCGCGCTCAACAACATCCCGATCAAGGTCGCCATCATCAACAACGGCGCGCTCGGGATGGTCCGCCAGTGGCAGACCCTCTTCTACAACCAGCGCTACTCCAACACCGTGCTGCACAGCGGCCCCGGAGCAGACGGCAAGCAGCCGAGCTCGGGCACGCGCGTCCCGGACTTCGTCAAGCTGTCCGAGGCCATGGGCTGCTACGCGATCCGCTGTGAGGACCCGGCCGACCTCGACAAGGTCATCGCCGAGGCCAACTCCATCAACGACCGCCCGGTCGTGGTCGACTTCATCGTCCACGAGGACGCCATGGTGTACCCGATGGTCGCCGCCGGCACCTCCAACGACGAGGTCATGGCCGCCCGCGGGGTCCGCCCCGACTTCGGCGACAACGAAGACGACTGAGCAGACGAGAGAGAGACACCCATCCCATGTCCAAGCACACCCTCTCCGTCCTGGTCGAGAACAAGCCCGGTGTCCTCGCCCGGATCACGGCCCTGTTCTCCCGCCGCGGATTCAACATCGACTCCCTCGCGGTGGGCACCACCGAGCACCCCGAGATCTCGCGCATCACGATCGTGGTGAACGTGATCGAGGCGCTGCCGCTGGAGCAGGTCACGAAGCAGCTGAACAAGCTCGTCAACGTACTGAAGATCGTCGAACTCGAGCCCGGCGCCGCGATCCAGCGCGAGCTCGTCCTGGTGAAGGTGCGGGCCGACAACGAGACCCGCTCCCAGATCGTCGAGATCGTCCAGCTCTTCCGCGCCAAGACCGTCGACGTCTCCCCGGAGGCCGTCACGATCGAGGCGACCGGCGGCGCGGACAAGCTCGAAGCGATGCTCAAGATGCTGGAGCAGTTCGGCATCAAGGAACTCGTCCAGTCGGGGACGATCGCCATAGGGCGCGGGTCGCGGTCCATCACGGACCGCAGCCTGCGGGCGCTGGACCGCTCGGCCTGACCCGGCTGCGACGGCCTGACCCGGCTGCGACGGCCTGACCCCGCTGCGACAGCCTCACCTGGCTGTTCTGGCTGTTCGCGCGACGCGCCCGGCTGTTCGCATACCGAGACCCCACAACTCACTTTCCGCACCCCGCCGTACGGTGGGACGTACAACCCGCACACAAGGAGAAACCCAGTGGCCGAGCTGTTCTACGACGCCGACGCCGACCTGTCCATCATCCAGGGCCGCAAGGTCGCGGTTCTCGGCTACGGCAGCCAGGGCCACGCCCACGCGCTGTCGCTGCGCGACTCGGGTGTCGACGTCCGGGTCGGCCTGCACGAGGGCTCCAAGTCCAAGGCCAAGGCCGAGGAGCAGGGTCTGCGCGTCGTGACTCCGGCGGAGGCGTCCGCCGAGGCCGACGTCATCATGATCCTCGTCCCGGACCCGCTGCAGGCCCAGGTCTACGAGGAGTCCGTCAAGGACAACCTCAAGGCCGGCGACGCGCTGTTCTTCGGCCACGGCCTGAACATCCGCTACGGCTTCATCAAGGTCCCCGAGGGCGTCGACGTCTGCATGGTCGCCCCGAAGGGCCCCGGCCACCTCGTGCGCCGCCAGTACGAGGAGGGCCGCGGTGTTCCGTGCATCGCCGCCGTCGAGCAGGACGCGACGGGCAACGCGTTCGAGCTCACCCTGTCGTACGCCAAGGGCATCGGCGGCACCCGTGCGGGCGTCATCAAGACGACCTTCACCGAGGAGACCGAGACCGACCTGTTCGGCGAGCAGGCGGTGCTCTGCGGCGGTACGGCCGCCCTGGTCAAGGCCGGCTTCGAGACGCTGACCGAGGCCGGTTACCAGCCGGAGATCGCGTACTTCGAGTGCCTCCACGAGCTGAAGCTGATCGTGGACCTCATGTACGAGGGCGGCCTGGACAAGATGCGCTGGTCGGTCTCCGAGACCGCCGAGTGGGGCGACTACGTCACCGGCCCCCGCATCATCACCGACCAGACCAAGGCCGAGATGAAGAAGGTCCTGGCGGAGATTCAGGACGGCACCTTCGCCAAAGAGTGGATGGCGGAGTACCACGGCGGTCTGAAGAAGTACAACGAGTACAAGAAGGCCGACTCCGACCACCTGCTGGAGACCACGGGCAAGGAGCTCCGCAAGCTCATGAGCTGGGTCGACAACGACGAGGTGTAAGACCGGCCGGTCTAAGCCTCCGGTGTGAGGGGCCGCTGCGGTGCGTCGCGGCCCCTCACGCACACCTGGACAGAACGTCCAGCCACGGACGGGTGATCCTTCCGCTCAGGCGAAAGACCAGGGCGTTCGCGCCACTACACTCGACCACACATACACGCGTCAGGCCCACAGCGTCGTGCGTCTCACACGCGGCTAGCCCCTCCACCGCCTGCGGCCGTCGGGACGGCCGTCCGCAAAAGGACCAGTGAGGACTCACGTGAGCTCGAAACCTGTCGTACTCATCGCTGAAGAGCTGTCGCCGGCCACAGTCGACGCTCTGGGCCCGGACTTCGAAATCCGGCACTGCAACGGCGCCGACCGGGCAGAGCTGCTGCCGGCCATCGCCGACGCGGACGCGATTCTCGTCCGCTCCGCCACCAAGGTCGACGCCGAGGCCATCGCCGCCGCGAAGAAGCTGCGCGTCGTCGCCCGTGCCGGTGTCGGCCTCGACAACGTCGACGTCTCCGCCGCCACCAAGGCCGGCGTGATGGTCGTCAACGCGCCGACGTCCAACATCGTCACCGCCGCCGAGCTCGCCTGCGGCCTGCTCGTGGCCACCGCGCGCAACATCCCCCAGGCCAACACCGCCCTCAAGAACGGCGAGTGGAAGCGTTCCAAGTACACCGGCGTCGAGCTGAGCGAGAAGACGCTGGGCGTCGTCGGCCTCGGCCGCATCGGTGTCCTGGTCGCGCAGCGCATGTCGGCGTTCGGCATGAAGATCGTCGCGTACGACCCCTATGTGCAGCCCGCGCGGGCCGCGCAGATGGGCGTCAAGCTGCTCTCGCTCGACGAGCTGCTCGCGGTGTCCGACTTTATCACCGTGCACCTCCCCAAGACCCCCGAGACGCTCGGCCTGATCGGCGACGAGGCGCTCCACAAGGTCAAGCCCGAGGTCCGCATCGTCAACGCCGCGCGCGGCGGGATCGTCGACGAGGCGGCGCTGGCCTCCGCGCTCAAGGAAGGCCGCGTCGCGGGCGCCGGCCTGGACGTGTACGCGAAGGAGCCCTGCACGGACTCCCCGCTGTTCGAGTTCGACCAGGTCGTCGCGACGCCGCACCTGGGCGCGTCCACCGACGAGGCGCAGGAGAAGGCGGGCGTCGCGGTCGCCAAGTCCGTGCGCCTCGCGCTCGCCGGTGAGCTCGTACCCGACGCGGTCAACGTCCAGGGCGGTGTCATCGCCGAGGACGTACGCCCCGGTCTGCCGCTGGCCGAGAAGCTCGGCCGGATGTTCACCGCGCTCGCGGGCGAGGTCGCGGTCCGCCTCGACGTCGAGGTGTACGGCGAGATCACGCAGCACGACGTGAAGGTGCTCGAACTCTCCGCGCTCAAGGGCGTGTTCGAGGACGTCGTCGACGAGACCGTGTCCTACGTCAACGCCCCCCTCTTCGCGCAGGAGCGCGGCGTGGAGGTGCGCCTGACCACGAGCTCGGAGTCCCCGGACCACAAGAACGTCGTGACCGTACGCGGCACGCTCTCCGATGGCGAGGAGGTCTCGGTCTCCGGCACGCTGTCCGGCCCCAAGCACCTTCAGAAGATCGTCGGCGTCGGCGAGCACGACATCGACCTGACGCTGGCCGACCACATGGTCGTCCTGCGCTACCAGGACCGCCCGGGCGTCGTCGGCACGGTCGGCCGGATCCTCGGCGAGGCCGGTCTGAACATCGCGGGCATGCAGGTCTCCCGCGCGGACCAGGGCGGCGAGGCGCTGGTCGTCCTCTCGGTCGACGACACCGTCCCGCCGACGGTGCTCGCGGAGATCGCCGAGGAGATCGGCGCGGCCTCGGCCCGCTTCGTCAACCTCGCGGACTGACCGCCTTCTCTCACACCTGTGCCCGGCGCACGAGCGACGCTCGCGCACCGGGCACAGGTGTGTTCTGGCTGAGAAGCTGTTGTCCAACTCCCGCTGCGAGCGGCCGTGCCAGACGCCCCGAGCCCAGCGGGAGTTGGACAACAGCTTCTGAGGTACCGGCGAGGGTCCAGGGTCCGCGACTTCGTGAGCACCGGCTCCTGCGGAAACACCGGAATCCGGGCTGGGCGAGCAGCGGCGGTGTCGGTGGATGATGCGCAATCGGCGGTTCCTCCTCGGTAGAGTCGGTGACAGTGAGTGAGGTATCCATGGTCTTGCTGATCACCGGTTTTGCTGACTGTGGCGGGTCATGACGTTGTTGACGGTGGGGTTGTGCTGGCCGTCGGAGCGGGATCGGCCGTAGGCGGTCTCGCGCGGACGACTGCTCGGTCGCCTCGTGGCCCGAACATGTGAAGGATCTCCACGGCGCTCGTGCCCGCCGGACCGAACCAGTGCGGTTCGGTGGTGTCGAACTCGGCCACTTCTCCGGGGCCGAGGGTGGATTCGTGTTCTCCGAGAATGAGTCGCAGCTCGCCTGCGAGGACGTAGAGCCACTCGTAGCCGTCGTGGGTGACCAGCTTCGGCTCGCGGGCAGCCAGTACCTGCTTGAACACCTGCACCCTGCCTGGGTACTGCGTCAGGGGCACGAGGGTGTTGCCGTGCCCTTTGCGCAAGGGCGTGAGATGCACCCGAGGGTCACCGCTGGCTGGCGCGGCCACCAGTTGGTCGAGCGCGATGCGGTGCGCACGCGCGAGCGGGATGAGCAGCTCCAGGGTCGGGCGCCGTTTACCTGACTCGAGACGAGACAGCGTGCTCACCGAGAACCCGGTCGTAGCGGCAAGCGCCTCCAGCGTGAGTCGACGGTCCCGGCGCAGCGCGCGCAGCCGGGGCCCGATGCCGTCGAGTATCTGCTCCAGTTCCTTGTCCATGGAGTCCATTTTGCAGTCTTCGCAAATCTGCTGGGCGGTGGTCGTCGTCCGGCCCGAGCATGGCCGCACAGATGTTCCCGGACTTGAGAGGTAGGCCGTGACCGCGACGACTCACGATGTGCAGCCCGTTCTGAGCGCGCGTAGGCGCTGGACGGTGCTTGCCGTCTGCTGCCTGAGCATGTTCCTGGTGGGTCTGGACACCACCATCGTCAACGTTGGCCTGCCGGCCATCGGGCGCGGCCTGGATGCCGGGACTCGCGGGCTCGAATGGACCGTGGACGCCTACACCCTGGTCCTGGCCAGTCTCCTGATCTTTTCCGGTGCGCTGGCGGATCGCTTCGGACGCCGACGGGTGTTCCGGTTCGGGTTGGTCGTATTCGGCGCAGCCTCGCTGGTCTGCGCAATCGCCCCTTCGGTGGGCGCGCTCACCGCGGCCCGTGCGGTCCAGGGAATCGGCGCCTCGATGCTCAGTCCCGTGGCACTCGCGATCGTGGTGAACGCGATGCCCGACCCGAAGGAGCGAGCGCAGGCGATCGGGGTCTGGGCGTCGGTCTTCGGGCTCAGCATGGCCGTCGGCCCGGTCACGGGCGGCGCCCTCATCGCCGGCTTTGGCTGGCGGTCGGTGTTCTGGGTCAACGTGCCGGTTATCGTCGTCGCCCTGGTGCTCAGCTCGGTGTTCGTGCCGGAGTCCCGGGCGCAGCGGGCACAGCGGCTCGACCTGCCAGGTCAGGCCCTGCTGACAGCGGTCATCGGGGTCTCGGTCGGCGTCCTCATCGAGGGGCCGCGCATCGGTTGGACGTCGCTCGCGGCGCTTTCCGCGTACGCGTTCGCCTCCGTGGCGGCGGTCGGATTCGTGTGGGTCGAGTCCCGCCGACGCGAGCCGCTGATGGATCCACGACTCTTCCGCAGTCCGGTTTTCAGCGGTGCGGTCCTGGGCGCCGTGGCAGTCTTCGTCGCCCTGAACGTGACGCTGCTGCTCAACACCTTCTACCTGCAGCACACCCGGGGATGGACGCCACTGGCCGCCGGGATGGCGACCTTGCCCATGGCTGCCGGAGCGACCGTCTGCGCACCCCTGTCCGGCTGGCTGGTCGGTCGTGTCGGAGCCCGGCCGCCGCTTGTCCTGGCCGGGGGCTTCATGACAGCAGGCGGACTCTGCCTGGTCAGGCTCGACCAGCACACAAGCGTGCCACTGCTTCTGCTGGCCTACCTACTCATCGGCATCGGGTTCGGGTTCGCCAACGCTCCGATCACCAACACCGCAGTGAGCGGACTGCCTCCGACCCGTGCCGGCGTGGCCGGAGCGATCACGTCCACCGCACGCCAGTTCGGCTCTGCGGTCGGCATCGCCATCGCCGGCGGACTGGTCGCCGGTACAGACCCGGCGGGGCTGGCCCACGCATCCCGTCCGGGCTGGATCCTGGTCGCCATCTGCGGACTATTCCTGTTCCTCGTGGCCCACGCATCGCGGCTGCCACCACGTCGCTCGTGACCCGCCGCCACACACGGCGAACCCCCCGCCTGCCATCACGGTCAGCGACGTCACCCATCGCCGCGCGAGCCGCCTGAACCGGATCGCGGATTTGCTCATTCATCGTCGGTGGAGCGCCTTCATTGTCAGCGAAGTCGCGGATCCTGCACTCGCGGTCACAGGCGGGCCGCTTTCAGGGACATGTGGAGCAGGAGGCGGTCCTCGCCTTCGTGGAGGTCCAGGCCGGTGAGTTGTTCGACGCGGGACAGGCGGTAGTAGAGCGTCTGGCGGTGGATGTTCAGGGCGCTCGCCGTGCGGCCCGCCTGGCCGGCGCAGTCCAGGAACGCCTCGGCGGTGCGGGCGAGTTCGGCGTGCGCTGGTTCGAGGAGGGGGCGTACGGCGGGGTCGACCGGGTGGCCGGGGCCACTGTCCGGGAGTGCGGCCAGCAGGCGGTACGGGCCGATGCCGGACCACTCCGCGACCGGCCCGAGGTGGGGCCGGGCCAGGGCCGCGCGGGCCGCCGCCGAGGCTTCGCGCCAGGCCGCGGGCAGGTCGTCCAGGGTGGCGAGCGGGGTGCTGATGCCGGCCACCGGGCCCGGGGTGGTGAGCAGGGTCGCGGCTGCCTGGTGGGCGGGGGAGAGGTCCGCGTGGGTGCGTAGCCGGAGCAGGGCCGCGAGGCGGGGGCCGGCGGGGCCCGGCACCGCGAGGAGGGTGAGGGCGGCGGCGCCCGGGACCGTACGTACGCCTGGGGGCGGGGCCGGCCAGGGGGCCACGCACAGGACGGCGTACGGGCCACCGCCGCCCAGCGCCTCGCCCAGCGCGGCCAGGGCCGCGGCCCGGCGCTCGGCGGAGTCCGAGGTGAGCAGGGTGGCCAGGTGGGGGCCCAGGTCGGCGCGGGCGCGGGCCTCGTCGGCGAGGAGGGAACCGATGCGGGCGCAGACCCCCATGGCCGCGTCGACGGCGGGCGCCGGCCGGTCGTAGTCCCCGGCGAGCAGCCAGACGTAGCCGTGGACGGTGCCCCGGTGGCGCACCGGGAGGCAGAGCCTGCCGCGCAGTACGCCGGCGGCCGGATCGGCGGGGATGTGCACGGGGCCTTCGGCCTCGGTGATGCCGAACCGTTCGAACCACGCCCGCACCTCGGCCGTCGAGCGCCGGGTGAGGATCGAGCGGGTACGGACCGGGTCCAGGGTCGTCGCGTCGACATCGGTGTCGCTGTCCTGCGCGCCGTACGCGATCAGCCGGAAATCCCGGTCCTCCAGCGTCGCCGGGGCGCCAAGGAGTGCGGAGATCTCGTCGACCAGGTCCTGGTAGTCGCCTTTCACTCGCCCATTCTCGCACCCGCTCAGACATTTGTATGAGAGCCGGGACACGGATGCGTGACAGCTGTCGATGGTCCGGCACCGGGGTGATCCTTAGATTTCACGGTGGTTATCCGTGCCGTTCAGGTTGTTTCTCCTGGGTCGGCCCCCTTCGAGCCCTTTCCGTGGAGGTGCCCCGTGCTGGGTCCCGTGATCCTCGCCGCCTCGCGCAGCGACAAGATGCGCCGCTTCGTGTCGGCCGCCCCGGGCACCAAGCAGGTCGTCGGCCGGTTCATCGCCGGTGAGACGGTCGAGCAGGTCGTCCCGATCGTCCAGGACGCCGCCGGCAAGGGGCTGGAAGTCACCCTGGACGTGGTCGGCGAGGACATCACCACCCGCGAGCAGGCCTACGCCGCCCGTGACGCGTACCTGGACCTGATCCAGCACCTCAAGGGCCTCGGCCTGGGCGACCGCGCCGAGATGTCCGTCAAGCTGTCGATGTTCGGGCAGGCGCTGGACGGCGGGCACGAGCTCGCGCTCGCCAACGTCCGCCCCGTCGTCGAGGCCGCCGCCGAGATCGGCACCACGGTGACCCTCGACGCCGAGGACCACACCACCCTGGACTCGATGTTCGCCATCCACGAGGAGCTTCGGAAGGACTTCCCGCAGACCGGCTGCGTCACCCAGGCGTACCTCTTCCGCACCGAGGACGACGCCCGCAGGCTTGCCGCCGCCGGCAGCCGCGTGCGTATCGTGAAGGGGGCGTACAAGGAGCCCGCCCTGGTCGCGATCCAGGACAAGGGCGAGATCGACAGGGCGTACGTCCGCATCCTGAAGATCCTGATGGACGGTGACGGCTACCCGATGATCGGGTCCCACGACCCGCGCCTGATCGCCATCGCGCAGGATCTCGCCCGCCGGGCGGGGCGCAAACTGGACGAGTACGAGTTCCAGATGCTGTACGGGATCCGCAGCGAGGAGCACATCCGGCTCGCGGCCGAAGGTCACCGGATGCGTGTGTACACCGCGTACGGCACCGACTGGTACGGCTACTTCATGCGCCGCCTCGCCGAGAAGCCGGCCAACCTGCTCTTCTTCGTCCGCTCGATGATCACCAAGAACTAAGGAGTTACGGAAACCATGGACGCTGTGACCCAGGTCCCCGCCCCGGTCAACGAACCGGTGCACTCCTACGCCCCCGGTTCGCCGGAGCGTGCGCGCCTTACGGCCAAGCTGAAGGAGCTGGCGGAGAACCCCGTCGACCTTCCGATGACCATCAACGGCGAGAAGCGGATGGGCGGTGGCGAGCGCTTCGACGTCGTACAGCCGCACAACCACAAGGCTGTCCTCGGCACCGCCGCCCATGCCACCCGGCAGGACGCGCAGGACGCCGTCGACGCGGCGCTGGCCGCCGCTCCGGCGTGGCGCGCGATGTCGTTCGACGACCGCGCCGCGATCATCCTGCGCGCCGCCGAGCTGCTGTCCGGCCCGTGGCGCGAGACGCTCGCCGCCTCGACGATGCTCGGCCAGTCGAAGACCGCCCAGCAGGCCGAGATCGACACCCCGTGCGAACTCATCGACTTCTGGCGCTTCAACGTCAAGTACGCCCGTGACCTGCTCGCCGAGCAGCCGCCGGCGAACTCCCCGGGTGTGTGGAACCGGCTGGACCACCGCCCGTTGGAAGGTTTCGTCTACGCGATCACGCCGTTCAACTTCACGGCCATCGCGGGCAACCTGCCGACCGCGCCGGCCCTGATGGGCAACGTCGTCGTGTGGAAGCCGTCCCCTACGCAGACCCACGCCGCCGTGCTGCTGATGCAGCTGCTGGAGGAGGCCGGGCTGCCCAAGGGCGTCATCAACCTGGTCACCGGCGACGGCATCGCCGTCTCCGAGGTGGCGCTGAACCACCGCGACCTGGCCGGGATCCACTTCACCGGCTCGACCCCGACCTTCCAGTACCTGTGGAAGACGGTCGGCGAGAACATCGCGAAGTACCGCACCTACCCGCGTCTGGTGGGCGAGACCGGCGGCAAGGACTTCGTCGTCGCGCACCCGAGCGCCGACCGCGCGATCCTCAAGACGGCGATGACCCGTGGCTCGTTCGAGTTCCAGGGGCAGAAGTGCTCCGCGTCCTCGCGTGCGTACGTCCCGGCGTCGATCTGGAACTCCGGCTTCAAGGAGGAGTTCGCGGCCGAGGTCGACTCGATCACCATGGGTGACGTCACCGACCTGTCGAACTTCATCGGCGCCGTCATCGACGAGCGCGCTTTCGCGAAGAACAAGGCCGCGATCGACCGCGCCGCCGCCGACCCGACGTGCACGATCGTCGCGGGCGGTTCGTACGACGACTCGGTGGGCTACTTCGTGCGCCCGACGGTCATCGCGTGCACGGACCCGGCGAACGAGGTCTTCACGACCGAGTACTTCGGCCCGATCCTCGCGGTGCACGTCTACGAGGACGAGAAGTACGACGCCATGCTGGAGCAGATGGAGTCCGCTTCCGACTACGCCCTGACCGGCGCCGTCATCTCCGGTGACCGCGCGGCGGCGGCGTACACGATGGACAAGCTGCGCTACGCCGCGGGCAACTTCTACATCAACGACAAGTCGACCGGCGCCGTCGTCGGCCAGCAGCCCTTCGGCGGCGGCCGCGCGTCCGGCACCAACGACAAGGCCGGCGCGCCGCAGAACCTCCAGAGGTGGACCCTGACCCGGGCCATCAAGGAGACCCTGGTCCCGCCGACCGACTACACGTACCCGCACCAGGGCTGACCGCCCGCGGGCCCCGCACCCGCCGGCGCCCGCCCCGAAACGCCGCCCCCGTCCCGGCCCCCCACGCCGACGGGGGCGGTTTCGTGTGCGGGTACGGGTGGGGGCGTGCGGGTGGGGTCAGATCTTGCGCCAGCGGGCCATCGCGAAGGAGAACAGGCCGAACAGCGCCAGCCCCAGGGCCACCAGCACCAGCAGCCACGGCCCCGCCGGGGTCTCGGTGAGGGAGCGCAGGGTGTCGTCGATGCCCTTGGCCTTGTCGGGTTCGTAGTCGACGGCCGCCTTGACCGCGAAGCCGCCGAGCACGGCGAAGACCACGCCGCGCGCGACGCCGCCGCCCACGCCCGTCACGTCGACGGCCTGCCGGGTCCGCCCGTTCAACTGGCCCATATTCAGGTGCTTGTGGTACTTGCGCATCACGGCCCGCGCCGCGATCCACAGGCCGACGCCCGCGATGACCAGGCCGCCGATGCCGACGATCCACTGCCCGGCGGGGAGTGCCATGGCCTTGGCCGTGACGTCCTCGGACTGGGCGTCGCTCGATCCGCTTCCGCTGCCCTGGGAACCGGCCGCGAACGACAGCACCGAGTAGGCGACGAAGCCGTAGAAGACGAAGCGCGCCAGGGACAGCAGACGCTTGCCCGTCTTGTCTCCGTCGGGGCCCGCCGCGCCGAAGACGGCCTCGGAGAGCCGCCACAGGGCCATGCCGGCCAGGCCGATGCCCAGGGCCCAGAGCAGCACCGCACCGAACGGCTGCTTGGACACCTCCGCGAGCGCGCCGCCACGGTCCGCCTGGCCGCCGCTGCCGAAGGCGATGCCCAGCGCCAGCGCGCCGATCAGCAGGTAGAGCACCCCGCGTGCGCCGAACCCCCAGCGCGCCGCGGCCTCCAGGGCCGAACTGTCCGACGCCTGCCGTGCCGTGCGCTTTCCGCGTTGGGTGAGTGCTCGTGTGTTCATACGTCCGCCTCCATAGTCCGCGTACGTGTGCCCCGAAGCGGCGGCGAAATACGTCCGGTGTCCGTCCGGTGTCCGTCCGGGGGGAGGCGGTCTTGTGCGATGGCAATGGGCATGTCAAATTCCTGTTTCGGTGGCACCAGGGACACCCCCAGGTAACCGGACTAAGGAGATTCCCCCATGAGACGCACCCCACGTGCGCACGCAGCGCTGTCCGCCCTCTTCGTGGTCGGCGCACTCGGCCTCGGCGCATCCCCCGCCGGCGCCGCGCCCACCCCCGCGCCCGACGCCACGGCGACGTACGCCCTGAACACCGCGCTGACCCAGCGGCTCGGCGACGACACCGCCGGAACCTACATCGACGACCGCACCGGCGGCCTCACGGTGACGGTCACGAGCGACCGTGCCGCCGATCAGGTCCGCGCGGCCGGGGCGACGCCCCAGCGGGTGAAGCGCAGCGCCGCGCGGCTGGACGCGGCGATGGCGGCGCTGGAGTCCGGGGCGAAGATCACCGGTACGTCATGGGGGATCGACCCCCGGACCAACCAGGTCTCCGTCGAGGCCGACCAGTCCGTGTCCAAGCGGGAGATGGCCCGGCTGAGGAAGGTCGCGGACGTGCAGGACGGCGCGGTGCGCGTCTCGCGCGTGCCGGGTACGTTCAAGCGCGAGGTGGCGGGCGGCGACGCCATCTACGGCGGCGGCTCGCGCTGCTCGGCCGCGTTCAACGTCTCGAAAGGCACCGCGCGTTACTTCGTCACCGCGGGCCACTGCACCAACATTTCCGCCAACTGGTCTGCCACCTCGGGTGGTTCGGTGATCGGCGTCCGGGAGGGCACCAGCTTCCCGACCAACGACTACGGCATCGTCCGCTACACCAACGGTTCCTCGCCCGCCGGAAACGTCAACCTCTACAACGGCAGCTACCAGGACATCTCTTCCGCCGCCGACGCCGTGGTTGGCCAGGCTCTGAAGAAGAGCGGGTCCACCACCAAGGTGACGAGCGGCTCCGTCACCGCCGTGAACGTCACCGTCAACTACGGCGACGGACCCGTCTACGGCATGGTCCGCACCACCGCCTGCTCGGCCGGCGGCGACAGTGGCGGCGCCCACTTCGCGGGCAGCGTCGCCCTGGGCATCCACTCGGGCAGCTCCGGCTGCACCGGCACCAACGGCTCGGCCATCCACCAGCCGGTGCGCGAAGCCCTCTCCGCGTACGGCGTGAACGTGTACTGATCACGCCCGCCGGACGGGCCGTAAAGCACGGGCCCGTCCGGCACCCGGGCTGGAAGAGTGCGGTGCATGACTGAGCCGATGGCCGCCGCCCGGATGCGTACCGCCCACACGAGTGACCTCACCCCCGACGAGCTGCGGGAGATCCGCGCCCTGCTGGACGCCGCCTTCGACGGCGACTTCAGCGACGACGACTGGGACCACACGCTGGGCGGCGTCCATGCCCTCGTCCACGACGGGCAGGGCCTCGCCGCACACGGCAGCGTCGTCCAGCGCCGCGTCGTGCGCCGCGGCCGTTCGCTGCGGGTGGGTTACGTCGAAGGGGTGGCCGTACGCGCCGACCGCCGCAGACAAGGGCTGGGCGGGGCGGTGATGGAGGCGCTGGAAGGGGTCGTCGACCGGGCGTACGCCCTCGGTGCGCTCTCCGCGTCCGACGACGGGGCCGCGCTCTACCAGGAGCGTGGGTGGACGGTGTGGCCGGGGCGGATCGCCGCGCTGGGCCCGGACGGCGCCGTGGCGCTGCCCGAGGAGGAGGGCTCTACATACATACGACCGGCGGCTGGGGGAGCGCTCGGGGACCGCTCCGACGCGCTGTTCTTCGACTGGCGCGACGGCGATCTGCTCTGAAGCGGACACGACGGGACCCCCAGGCGGCCAAGATCGCGTCTCAGATAGTAGGAAGTCCGAGTAATTGTGGAGACAGGGCGTCCACTCTCGCTTAGCTTGGAAGAAGCCGAACGTCTCGCTCCATCAGCGAACGGCGGTCGTGAGCCCGCGCCCGATGCAGGTAACCCCTGCGGCGCCCGCTCCCCGCCCATTCCGGCACCTCGAAATCACTGTGATCTCCAGGAGTCGATCATCATGGCCGAGACCGCCCGACGCGTCCGCCGCACCTCCCGTACCACCGACACCGACCGCCGACAGGCGGCCGAGGCCCTCCAGCGGGCCCTCGACCGCCGCGACAACGGCGGTTCCACCGGCCACTAGGACCTGGCCCCCTACCGCGCAGTCCGAATGGCGGACGCACGGTGTCAGAGGGTGGGACGCGGGAGTAAGGTGCCGGCATGTCTCGCAGCCTCAATCTCGCAGTGATCCCTGGTGACGGTATCGGCCAGGAGGTCGTGGCCCAGGGCCTGAAGGTCCTCGAAGCCGTGCTCCCGCAGGATGTGAAGCTGGAGACCAAGGAGTACGACCTCGGCGCCCAGCGCTGGCACCGCACCGGCGAGACCCTCCCGGACGCGGAGCTGGACTCCCTCAAGCAGCACGACGCCATCCTGCTCGGCGCGATCGGTGACCCGTCCGTGCCGTCCGGCGTCCTGGAGCGGGGGCTGCTGCTCAAGCTGCGGTTCGCCTTCGACCACTTCGTCAACCTGCGCCCCTCCAGGCTGCTGCCTGGCACCGCGACACCGCTGGCCGGCCGCCCCGACATCGACTTCGTCGTCGTGCGCGAGGGCACCGAAGGCCCGTACACCGGCAATGGCGGCTCGCTGCGCACCGGCACCGAGCACGAGGTCGCGACCGAGGTCAGCCTCAACACGGCGTTCGGAGTCGAGCGGGTCGTCCGTGACGCGTACGAGCGGGCCGACGCCCGACCGCGCAAGAAGCTGACGCTGGTGCACAAGAACAACGTCCTGGTCTACGCCGGCCACATGTGGAAGAACATCTTCGACAAGGTCGGCCAGGAGTACCCCCAGGTCACCACCGACTACCTGCACGTCGACGCCGCGACGATCTTCTTCGTCACGCAGCCCGAGCGCTTCGACGTCATCGTCACCGACAACCTCTTCGGTGACATCCTCACCGACCTCGCCGCTGCCGTGACCGGCGGCATCGGCCTGGCGGCCTCCGGCAACATCAATCCGACGGGCGCGTTCCCGTCGATGTTCGAGCCGGTGCACGGCTCCGCGCCCGACATCGCGGGCCAGGGCAAGGCCGACCCGACAGCCACGATCCTCTCCGTGGCCCTCCTCCTGCGCCACCTCGGCTTCGAGGCGGAGGCCCTCCGTATCGAGGACGCGGTCACCGCCGACCTCGCGGAGCGCGACGGCGCCGCCACCCGCACGACCGACCAGATCGGCGACGACCTCGCGGTACGCGTAGCGGGCTGACCCGACGGACTCCTCCCACAGCCGCCGGGTCACCGACACCCGGCGGCTGTGCTTTGCCGCGGCCGGGTGCGACCATCGAACCCGGACCGCATTTCACGCCTTTTGGGCAGCCGCCGTCCGAGGCACTTCTCATACCCGCCCCCCTTCGCGCGATAATCGAACGCGGGGCCGCGGTATGAGGGGAAGCTCGGACGTCCTACTTCAGGCGTGAGCGCGGTCCACCCACACAACCGGTGAAGGACACGCACTCATGACGACGACGCCCACGATCGAGCTCAAGCCCTCCGCGCACCCGCTGTCGGACGCGGAGCGCGAAGCGATGATGGCCAACCCCGGATTCGGTCGGCACTTCACCGACCACATGGTCACCATCAGGTGGACGGACGGCCGAGGCTGGCACGACGCTCAGCTCGTGCCGTACGCGCCGCTTTCGATGGACCCGGCCAACATGACCCTGCACTACGCGCAGGAGATCTTCGAGGGCCTCAAGGCCTACCGGCGTCCCGACGGCTCGGTCGCCACCTTCCGACCCGACATGAACGCCAAGCGCTTCCAGGTCTCCGCGCGGCGCCTGGCCATGCCGGAACTGCCGGTCGAGACGTTCATCGAGGCCTGTGACGCACTCGTCCAGCAGGACAAGGCGTGGGTTCCGGCGCACGGCGGCGAATCCTCCCTGTACCTGCGCCCGTTCATGATCGCGAACGAGGTCGGCCTCGGCGTGAAGCCGGCCAACGAGTACCTCTTCCTGGTCATCGCCTCGCCCGCCGGCTCGTACTTCCCCGGCGGCGTCAAGCCCGTCTCCATCTGGCTGTCCGAGAACTACGTGCGCGCCGTCCCCGGCGGCATCGGCTTCGCCAAGACCGGCGGCAACTACGCCGCGTCGCTGCTCGCCCAGGCCGAGGCCGCCGCGCAGGGCTGCGACCAGGTCGCCTACCTCGACGCGGTCGAGCACAAGTGGGTCGAGGAGCTGGGCGGCATGAACCTGTGCTTCGTGTACGGCGACAAGATCGTGACCCCGGAGCTGACCGGCTCGCTGCTCGCGGGCATCACCCGTGACTCGCTGCTGCGGCTCGCCGGTGACCTCGGCTACACCTCCGAGGAGGGTCGCGTCTCCATCGACCAGTGGAAGCGCGACACCGAGAACGGCACGCTGACCGAGGTGTTCGCCTGCGGCACGGCCGCGGTCATCACGCCGGTCGGCACGGTCAAGTCCGCGGGCGGCGAGTGGACGCAGTCCGCCGGGCGGCCGGGCGAGGTCACGTTGAAGCTGCGGGAGGCGCTGCTCGGCATCCAGACGGGCAAGCGGGACGACATCCACGGCTGGATGCACCAACTGGCGTGACGCCGGGTGGGGGCGCGGGGGAGGGGCCGCTGAGCGCGCGGCCACTCCCCGGGCCCCGGACCCCGCACCCCCTTCGGGCGTTGTCGTCAAAGGTGAACTTTGTCCATACGGCCTGGTGCGCGATAGGGGGCGGATCAGCCCGCGGCGTCGGATGCGGTGCATCGCAAGGCGGCGGAGCGTCCTCATAGCGGAGCTATCAGGGCGTTTCGCCAACGCGGCGAGGTGCCGTAGTCGGCGTCGCGGGCCCGTCCCCTATCGCGCACCAGGCCGTTACCCGCCGACCGGGCAAGGCTGGTGCCACTCACGCCGGGCTGCGGACCTCCGCCGCCGGCTTCACGCCCGCCCTCGCCGTCGCCACCGTGTACGCGAGCCCGCCCACCACGCCGGAGAGCACGAAGCTGCAGTCGACGCCGCCGGTGAGGGTGAGCAGTGGGCCCTGGTAGACCGTGGTGGAGACCGCCGCGAGGCCGACGCCCGCGCCCAGCGCCCAGGACGCGGTGGCCGCTACGTTCCAGCCCGCTCGGTACCAGTAGACGCCGCCCTTGGCGCGGCGGTTGAAGACCTGGAGGGCCTCCGCGTCGTACTGACCGCCGCAGCGTACGTACCCGATCAGCGAGATCACGGCCCACGGGGTGCCGATCGCCGTCAGCAGCAGGACGAAGGACGTCATCGCGGACTGCGCGTCCCAGGCGAAGGAGCCGACGAAGACGAACGCGGTCGCCACACCGGCCGCCGCCACCGTGGCCCGGGTGCGGGTGGTCCGCGGCATGATCGCGTCCAAGTCGAGGCCCATCGAGTAGAGCATCAGCCCGGCGTTGCCGACGGACCCCGCCGACGCGGCCAGCAGCAGCGGCGCCAGGTACCACAGGGGCGCGGCGCTGACCAGCGGTCCCGCGTACTCCAGCCCCGCGCGGGCGGCGAGCGCCGTGTACGTGCCGAACAGCTGCGGCACCAGCAGGCCGAGGAACAGGCCCAGACACGTTGCCCGGAGCACTTTGCGTGAGCTGTGGCGGCGCGGCGAGATGTAGCGCGTGTAGTCACCGAGCAGCGTGATGAAGGCGACCGGGCCGCTCAGCCCGGCGGCGACGGCCGCGAGCAGCCAGGTGGACCAGAAGGAGTCCAGCAGGTACGGGGTGTCCGGAGGCGCGGCCGCGGTGAAGTCGCCGGCGTACGCGAAGACGCCGAGCAGCAGCAGGGCGAGCATGACGAAGGACAGCACCTTGCTGAGGCGCAGCAGCAGGCGGTAGCCGTAGACCGCGGCGACCACCGTGCACAGGGCCAGCAGGGTGTACATCACCGCGCGCGAGGCCCCGTCGTCGGGCAGCCCCACGAGCCGGGACAGGGCACCCACCATCACGTCGCCGCCGATCCACACCGTGAGGGCGGTGTAGCCGAGCGACAGCAGCAGGCCGACGACCGATCCGACGAGCCGTCCGCGTACGCCGAACTGGGCGCCGCTGGACGTGGAGAGGTTGGTCGCCGTACGCAGCGAGATCAGTGCCAGCGGCGCCGTGAACGCGATGCCGACCGCCGTGCCGACGACGATCGCGGTCACCGAGGGCAGCAGGCCGAGGCCGAAGGACGGCGGCAGCCAGCCGAAGACGATGACGCCCAGGCAGAGGTTGGAGCCGAGCAGGATGGAGACGAGGTCGCGCGGCCCGCTGGTGCGCTCCTCGTCGGGGATGGTGTCGACGCCGCGCTGTTCAATCGGCATGGATGGATCTCCCGGTGTGCCGGACAACAAAAGTTTTGAGTGCTGTTCAATGTGACTTAGGCCTAGGCCGCACGTCAATGTTTTCAGGCCATGAAGCTTGTGGTTAGAGTGAAGTTCTAAACCTGGGAGGTGTGGCGGCGTGCGACTGACCCCGACGGAACGCGACCGGCTGCTGCTGTTCGGAGCCGCCGAGCTGGCGCGGGCGCGCCGGGCCCGTGGGCTGCGGCTCAATGTGCCCGAGGCGACCGCGCTGATCGCGGACACGGTGTGCGAGGCGGCCCGCGACGGGCGGCGGCTCGCCGAGGCGATCGAGGCCGCGCGTTCGGTGCTCGGCCCCGACGACGTGCTGCCCGGCGTGGCCGACGTGGTGACCGAGGTGCATGTGGAGGCCGTCTTCGACGACGGCTCGCGGCTCGCGGTCGTGGCGTCGCCGATCGGCGGTGGAACGCTGGGCCGGGACGCTCCGGGCGCGGTGTTGCCCGGTCCCGCGGACGCGGAGCAGGAGCCCGCGGTGCGGCTGACCGTACGCAACACCGCGACCGTGCCCGTCAGTGTCACCTCCCACTTCCACTTCTTCGAGGCGAACCCGCGTCTGCGCTTCGACCGGGCGGCGGCGTACGGCATGCGGCTGTGCGTACCGGCCGGCTCGTCCGTGCGCTTCGACGCGGGCGGCGAGGCCGAGGTCGGGCTCGTCCCGATCGGCGGCGCCCGGATCGCGATCGGCTTCGCGGGCTTGGTCGACGGCCCGCTGGACGCGCCAGGAGCGAAGGAAGAGGCCCTGCGTGCGGCGGCGGCCTGCGGTTATCTCGGAGCAGAGTCAGGAGCACAGGCATGAGCATCGATCCGCTGGAGTACGCCGCCGTGCACGGCCCCCGCGCCGGCGACCGCGTCCGCCTCGGTGACAGCGGGCTGACGGTGCGTGTCGAGTCCGACGCGCAGAAGCACGGCGACGAGTTCCTGGCCGGCTTCGGCAAGACCGCCCGCGACGGGCTGCATCTCAAGGCCGCAGCCGTCCGCGACACCTGCGACGTCGTCATCAGCAACGTGCTGGTGATCGACGCCGCGCAGGGCATCCGCAAGGTCTCGATCGGCATCAGGGAAGGCCGCATCCACGCGATCGGTCGGGCCGGCAACCCGGACACCCTCGACGGCGTGGACGTCGTCGTCGGCACCGGTACGTCGATCGTGTCGGGGGAGGGGCTGATCGCCACCGCCGGCGCCGTGGACGCCCACGTCCATCTGCTGTCGCCGCGCATCATGGAGGCCTCGCTCTCCTCCGGCGTGACGACGATCATCGGTCAGGAGTTCGGCCCGGTCTGGGGCGTCGGCGTCAACTCGCCGTGGGCCCTGCGGCACGCCTTCGGCGCGTTCGACGCCTGGCCGGTCAACATCGGCTTCCTGGCGCGCGGTTCGTCCTCCGACGCCGCGCCCCTCGTCGAGGCGCTGGCCGAGGGCGGCGCGTCCGGATTCAAGGTGCACGAGGACATGGGCGCGCACACCCGCGCTCTGGACACCGCGCTGCGGGTCGCCGAGGACCAGGACGTACAGGTCGCACTGCACAGTGACGGCCTGAACGAGTGTCTGTCGGTCGAGGACACCCTCTCCGTCCTCGAAGGCCGTACGATCCACGCCTTCCACATCGAGGGCTGCGGCGGCGGGCACGTACCCAACGTCCTCAAGATGGCCGGCGTCCCCAACGTCATCGGCTCGTCCACCAACCCCACCCTCCCCTTCGGGCGGGACGCGGTCGCGGAGCACTACGGGATGATCGTCTCCGTCCACGACCTGAAGACGGACCTGCCGGGCGACGCCGCCATGGCCCGCGACCGGATCCGCGCCGGGACGATGGGCGCCGAGGACGTCCTCCACGACCTGGGCGCGATCGGCATCACCTCGTCGGACGCGCAGGGCATGGGGCGTGCGGGCGAGACCGTGCGCCGTACGTTCCAGATGGCCGGGAAGATGAAGGCCGAGCTCGGCCCGATGGACGGCGACGGCCCGGACGACGACAACGCCCGCGTCCTGCGCTACATGGCGAAGCTCACCATCAACCCCGCCATCGCCCACGGCCTGGCCCACGAGATCGGCTCGATCGAGGTGGGCAAGCTCGCCGACATCGTGCTGTGGCGCCCCCAGTACTTCGGCGCGAAGCCGCAGCTGGTGCTCAAGTCGGGCTTCCCGGCGTACGGCGTCACCGGTGACCCGAACGCGGCCACCGACACCTGCGAACCGCTGGTCCTGGGACCACTGTTCGGGGCGTACGGCGCCACCCCGGCCGACATCTCGGTGGCCTTCGTCGCCCAGGCCGCCCTGGACCAGGGCAACGACCTGATGCCGACCCGCCGGCGCCGGGTCGCGGTGCGCGGCACGCGGGGCATCGGCCCGGCGGACCTGCGCCTGAACTCCCGTATCGGACAGGTCGGGGTCGACGGACACAGCGGACTCGTCACGCTCGACGGCGACCCGCTGCGCTCCGAACCGGCCGACTCGGTCTCCCTCAACCGCCTCTATTTCCTGTAAGGACCCGCCATGACCTACCGCATGCCCGCTGAGTGGGCCCCGCACGAACGCACCTGGATGGCCTGGCCCGGCCCCAACGTCACCTTCTCCAACGAGGACGAACTCGCCGCCGCCCGCGCCGCCTGGGCGTCGGTCGCCCGCGCCGTACGCGCCCACGAACCGGTGACCATGGTCGTCGGCCCCGGCCAGTCGGCCGGCGCCCGCGAACTGCTCGGCCCGGACATCGACCTCGTTGAGCGTGAACTCGATGACGCCTGGATGCGCGACATCGGCCCGACCTTCGTCACGGACGACGAGAGCGGCGAACTGGCCGCAGTGGACTGGGTGTTCAACGGCTGGGGCGCGCAGGACTGGGCGACCTGGGAGCACGACGCGAAGGTCGCCGGTCACGTTGCCGACCTGGCCGGCGTACCGGTGCTCAGCTCCACGCTGGTCAACGAGGGCGGCGGCATCCACGTCGACGGCGAGGGCACCGTCCTGCTCACCGACACCGTCCAGCTCGGCCCGGAGCGCAACCCGCAGTGGACGCGTCGGCAGGTGGAGGCGGAGATTCACGCCAAGCTCGGCACCACGAAGGCCGTCTGGCTGCCCCGGGGCCTGACCACCGACTACCCGCCGCACGGCTTCGGCACCCTCGGCCACGTCGACATCGTCGCCGCCTTCGCCGCGCCCGGCGTCGTACTCGCCCACACCCAGCCGGACCCGGCCCACCCCGACCACGAGCCGTGCAAGGCCAACGTCGCCCTGCTGCGCGCCCAGACCGACGCGCAGGGCCGCCCGCTGAAGGTCGTCGAGGTGCCGGCCCCTACCACCGTGAAGATCGACGGCGAGTGGGTCGACTACTCGTACATCAACCACTACCTCTGCAACGGCGGCGTCGTACTCTGCGCGTTCGACGACCCGCGCGACGAGGAAGCGGCCGAGATCTTCCGCGGCCTTTTCCCGGACCGTACGGTCACCCTGGTCGACGCCCGCGAGATCTTCGCGGGCGGGGGTGGCATCCACTGCATCACCCAGCAGCAGCCCGCAGCCGCCTCCCTGGACCGCTGACCGGCAGGCACCGCTTGTCAGGCACCGCTTATCAGGTAGAACGTACGGGTGCTTAATGTGAACGCCTCATGACCGAGCCCGCCGCCACCCCGCCGCCCCGCAGGCGCAACAGCGCCCCGCCCCGCGAGACCATGCTCGCCGCCGCCATGGCGAGCATCGCGGAGCGGGGGCTGGAGCGGCTGACCATGGCCGGGCTCGGCCGTGAGGTCGGCATGAGCAGCGGGCACCTGCTCTACTACTTCCGCAGCAAGGACGAACTGCTCCTGCAGACCCTGGAATGGAGCGAGGAGCAGCTCGGCGTGGACCGCAGGACGGCGCTCGCCCGGCAGGTCCCGGTGCGCGAGCGCCTTGACGCGTACGTCGACCTGTACGTCCCCTCCGGGCCCCGCGATCCGCACTGGGCGCTGTGGCTCGAACTGTGGAACCGCTCGTACGAGGTCGACGAGCAGACCAGGGCCCGGCTCCTGGACATCGAGATGTCCTGGCACCGCGACCTGGTGGCCCTGCTGGTCGAGGGCGCCTCGCGCGCCGAACTGCGCTCGGTCGAGGACGCCGACCGCTTCGCGACCCGGATACGGGCGCTGCTCGACGGATTCAGTACGCATGTGGCGATGGGGCTGCCGGGGTCGGAGCGCTCGCAAGTCCTGACGCAGATCGCCGAGTTCCTGGACGAGTCGCTGCACTGAGAGTCGCTGCACTGACGAGAAGCCGGTACTGGCGGGGAGTCGGTTTCGGCGGGAAGCGCGGGGGCACCCGGCGGCGTACGCCCGCATCGTGAGACGGGGATCCCATGCGGCGGTAGACGTGCGAGACTTCCCTCGTGTTCTCGTTCGCCATGATTATGGGCAGCAGGCGCGCCGGTCCCCAGTGACCGCCCCGTACCACCCCGTACGGCGCGGCCACCGTGCCCCAGACCCGCGCGCAGACCTCTCGCACCCGCGAGAGGTTTTTTCGTTTCCCGGCCCCATCACGGCCGGGGCGAGGCGCGCGCGATGATGGGGGCAAGTGGAGCCAGTCCTTCCACTCGACAGGAGTCCAGACAGCCATGACCACTTCAGGCCCCGACGACAGTTTTCACGTCTTCGACACCACGCTGCGCGACGGCGCCCAGCGCGAGGGCATCAACCTGACGGTCGCCGACAAGCTGACCATCGCCCGGCACCTGGACGACTTCGGCGTGGGCTTCATCGAGGGCGGCTGGCCCGGCGCCAACCCCCGCGACACCGAGTTCTTCGCTCGCGCGAAGGCCGAGATCACCTTTCAGCACGCGCAGCTCGTTGCCTTCGGCGCGACCCGCCGCCCGGGCGCCAGGGCCGCGGACGACCCGCAGGTCGCGGCGCTGCTCGCCTCCGGCGCCCCGGTCGTGACCCTGGTCGCCAAATCCCACGACCGGCACGTCGAACTGGCGCTGCGCACCACCCTGGACGAGAACATCGCGATGGTCCGCGACACGGTCGCCCACCTGCGCGCCGAGGGCCGCCGCGTCTTCGTCGACTGCGAGCACTTCTTCGACGGCTACCGCGCCAACCCCGAGTACGCGAAGGCGGTCGTACGGGCGGCCGCCGAGGCCGGCGCCGACGTCGTCATCCTCTGCGACACCAACGGCGGCATGCTTCCCGCCCAGATCCAGGCCGTCGTCGCCACCGTCCTCGCCGACACCGGCGCCCGCCTCGGCATCCACGCCCAGGACGACACGGGCTGTGCGGTCGCGAACACCCTCGCCGCCGTCGACGCGGGCGCCACCCACGTCCAGTGCACCGCCAACGGCTACGGCGAGCGCGTCGGTAACGCGAACCTCTTCCCCGTCGTCGCCGCCCTGGAACTCAAGTACGGCAAGCAGGTGCTCCCCTCGGGTGCGCTCGCCGAGATGACCCGCATCTCGCACGCCATCGCCGAGGTCGTCAACCTCACGCCCTCCACCCACCAGCCGTACGTCGGAGTCTCGGCCTTCGCGCACAAGGCGGGCCTGCACGCCTCCGCGATCAAGGTCGACCCGGACCTCTACCAGCACATCGACCCGGGCCTCGTCGGCAACCGGATCCGCATGCTCGTCTCCGACATGGCCGGCCGCGCCTCCATCGAGCTCAAGGGCCGGGAGCTCGGCGTCGACCTCGGAGGCGACCGCGAGCTGGTCGGCCGCGTCGTCGCCCGCGTCAAGGAACGCGAGCTGAAGGGCTACACGTACGAAGCCGCCGACGCCTCCTTCGAGCTCCTGCTCCGCGAGGAGGCCGAGGGCCGCGCCCGCCGCTACTTCCGTACGGAGTCCTGGAGGGCCATCGTCGAGGACCGCCCCGACGGTACGCACGCCAACGAGGCCACGGTGAAGCTGTGGGCCAAGGGCGAGCGCATCGTCGCCACCGCCGAGGGAAACGGCCCGGTCAACGCCCTTGACCGCTCCCTGCGCGTCGGCCTGGAGCGGATCTACCCGCAGCTCGCCAAACTGGAGCTGGTCGACTACAAGGTCCGCATCCTGGAGGGCAAGCACGGCACCGAGTCCACCACCCGCGTCCTGATCACCACCGGGGACGGCGAGGGCGACTGGTCCACGGTCGGCGTCGGGGAGAACGTGATCGCGGCATCCTGGCAGGCGCTGGAGGACGCGTACACGTACGGTCTGCTGAAGGCGGGCGTGGAGCCCACCGACTAGAGGGCCTGTCCGGCCCTGGGCGGCGGCTCGACCGGGGGACGCGGCGAGCCGCCCGCCGTCCGTCCCCCACGCCCGTCCCTCAGGAGGCGCGATGTCCGTTCGCAGAGTGGTGCCCGACATCCGGACGGAGTCCGCCGCGGCGATGCGGGCCAGCCGTGACTTCTACGGCCTGCTCGGTCTGGCCGAGGTGATGAACGAGGGCTGGGTCATGACGATGGCCGCCCCCGGCAACCCCACGGCCCAGGTCTCCTTCATGACCCGCGAGGAGTCGGCGCCCGTCCAGCCCGACGTGAGCATCGAGGTGGACGACGTGGACGCGGTCCACGACGCCATGGTCGCGAGCGGGGCCGAGATCGTGCACTCACTGCGGGACGAGGCGTGGGGCGTGCGCCGCTTCTTCGCTCTCGACCCGAACGGCACGGTCGTCAACGTACTGACCCACAGATAACCGAGCCTGCCCTTTTTTCACCCTTTCGGGTAGCGTCGAGGTATGAGAGCACGGCTGTTCTCCACCTTGTCAGGGTTGCTGCTCACGCTGGCGGCCGCCACCTTCGCCGCGGCGCCAGGAGCACAGGCCGCCCCGGGACTCGACACCGCGGCCGACGCGCTGCGCCAGGGCCCGGTGTACGTCGATCCACGCGCCGCCGGGCTGCTGCCGGCCGACGACGCGAACGCGCTGGAAGAGAAGATCCTCGACGCCGGAAAGCCGGTGTTCGTCGCCGTACTTCCGCAGAACGCCGACTTCCCCGAGCAGGACCTGCTGGTGGACCTGCGCACCCAGACCGGGATCACCGGGCTGTACGCCGTCCGGCTCGGTGACGGATTCGACGCGGCCGCCGACGCGAGCGTCATGCCGCCGCGCGCCGTCGACAACCTCACCAACTCCGTCGAGCCCGCCGAGGCGGGCGACGCCGTCACCCAGCTGAACACCTTCGTCGACGACGCCATAGACCAGGCGAAGGGCAGCGCGCCCGACACCTGGGAGAGCGCCGATGACGGCCCGTCCTCGGCCGTCGGTCTGATCACCTTCGCGGTCTTCCTGCTGGCCGCAGGCGCGGGAGTGTTCCTGCTGGTCAAGCAGAACAAGAACCGGCGCGCCGCGCAGGAGCGGGCCGCGCTGGACAAGGTGCGAGTGGTTGTCGACGAGGACATCACCGCCTTCGGCGAGACCCTGGAACGCCTGGACTTCCATCCCGCCGAGCCCGGCGCCGACGACGCGATGCGCTCCGACTACGAGCACGCTCTGGACGCGTACGAGAAGGCCAAGTCCGCCATGGCCAAGGCGACCAGGGCCGACGACGCCCGTGTGGTCACCGAGGCGCTGGAGGACGGCCGCTTCTCCCTCGCCGTCCTCGAAGCCCGCCGCGAAGGCGCCCCCCTGCCCGACCGGCGCCCGCCCTGCTTCTTCGACCCGCGCCACGGCCCCGCCACCGCGGACGCCGACTGGGCCCCGCCCGCCGGCACCACCCGCAGGGTCCCGGTCTGCGCCGCCGACGCGGCCAGGCTCGCCGACGGGCAGGAACCCGACTCCCGCATGGTCGAAACGGGCGACCGCCGCCGCCCGTACTGGGAAGCCGGACCGGCGTACGCCCCCTGGATCGGCGGCTACTACGCGGGCGGTCTGCTCCCCGGCATGCTGATGGGCACCATGCTCGGCTCGATGCTGTACGCGCCCGCGTACGCCGACTCCGGTGGTTACGAGGGCGGCGACCACTCCGGCGGCGACTTCAACTCCGGTGACTTCGGCGGTGGAGGCGACTTCGGCGGCGGCGGTGGTTTCGGCGGCGGAGACTTCGGCGGAGGCGGCGGCTTCTGACGCACGTACGACAGCACTGAGCCCCGGAAACGCTCGTCGCGCACCGGGGCTCAGCGCTGCGCGGGGCAACAGCGCGGGTGGGGTACCAGCGCGAGCGGGGCACCAGCGCCGCGTTCCACGTCAGACCCCATCGCGGATAGACGTTCCGGCAACATTCTCCCGACGCCCTCTGGCGGACGCGCGTAGAACTCGGGCACCATCTCCTTGCTCCACCTGCACAGCTGTTCCGTACATCCCCATGGTCATCACAGCCATCACGGTCACCAGCAGGAGGAAAACCCCGTGAGAATCCGCTCCGTCATCAGCGCGCTCGCGCTCGTCCTCGGCGCCCTCTTCGCGCCCGGCTTCGGCGTCTTCACCGGCGCCACCGAGGCCCAGGCCGTCAGCAAGGTCAGCCACTCCACCGCGACCTCGATGTTCCGCTCGTCCGGCATCACCTGGTCGTCGTCCGGCGGCTGCTCCGACCGCAACAACCCCACCTGCACGTCCTTCGAGCAGCTCAACCTCGCCAGCGCGCAGGGAGCGCAGACCCTCAAGAGCGCCAGCGGCTGCGCCCTCAACATCACCGGCGGCACCGAGACCGGGCACGCGGGCGGCACGTACTCCCACTGGAACGGCTACAAGCTCGACTACGCGAAGTACACCTGCATCGGGAGCTACATCAAGAACACCTTCACCTACATCGGTGTGCGCGGCGACGGAGCGCCGCAGTGGAAGTCCGGGTCCGGGAACATCTACGCGGACGAGGGCAACCACTGGGACGTGACGTACTACAACTGCGGCGGCTGCTGAGCGGCTCGCCTCCGGGCTCGCCCCGGGGCTTGGACTTCCGGGCGGCGGTTGTTGGACTGCCGCTGCCCGGAGGGCCTCGCTTCGTTGACGCCCTCCGCGCGGGGCGACTACTCAGTCCTCATGTCACCCAGATACCGAGCGGCGTACGCCGTCGCAGCCGCCTCGTCCGCCGTGTTCGCCCTGGCCGGGCCCGCCTCCCCGGCCGCCGCCCGCGCCCCGGTCGCGGCCCCGGCGGATCCGGCCGCCGCCGTCGCCGGCATCGTCATCGGCTCCGCGCACCTCTCGGTCGCCGTGGCCGCGGACTTCCCGCGGGTCCTGTCCTACACCGACCGGGCGGGCGGCGCCGCCCTCCTCGGCAGTACGCGGCCGGTCACCGAGGTCACCCTCAACGGCAAGGCGTACGCCGTCGAGACCAGGGGCGCACCTGCCGTCCGGCCCGACAGTGCCGCGTACACCCTGGCCTTCCCCGCCCTGCCCGGTGTCGAGATCGACGCGACGCTGTCCGTGACGGGGCGGGCCACGACCTTCCGGGTCACCGCCGTCCGGGACACCGAGGCGTTCCGGGTCGGGACCCTCGACATACCCGGGCACGACCTGGTTTCGGTCGGCAGCCGGGACGCGGGCGCCGAGACGGCGTTCACCCGCCTCGACCCCGACTCGACGAAGACCGCGGACGTGTTCGCCGATGTGACGGACGCGACGCCGGCCGACGCCGCGCCGGTGGGCGCCTCGTACGCCATCGTCAACACGGGCCGGCTCGCCGCGGCCGTCGAGTCCAACTCGTCGTACGACAAACCGAGCGGCCCGACCGGCGGCGACGACGCCCGGCTGTGGCACCAGGCCCGCACGGCCGACGACGGCAGCGTGCGCGTCGGCGTCTGGTCCGGCCAGTGGACCTACCGGGGCGCCGGGGCGCCTGCCCCGGGCAAGGATCTGCCGTGGTCCAAGGTCGTCGTGACACCCGACGCCAACGGGGACAAGGCAGTCGACTGGCAGGACGGCGCCGTCGCCTTCCGCGCGATCGGCGTCAAGGCGCCCGGCGGCGACGAGACCCCCGACCGCGTGATCACCCACATCCCCTTCAACTTCGCCAGTCAGGCCACCCACCCCTTCCTGCGCACCCTGGACGACGTCAAGCGGGTGTCGCTGGCGACGGACGGGCTCGGGCAGCTCGCCCTGCTCAAGGGGTACGGGTCCGAGGGGCACGACTCCTCGCACCCCGACTACGGCGGCAACTACAACAAGCGCGCCGGCGGCCTCACCGACCTCAACAAGCTGCTGAAGGGCGGCAGGAAGTGGGGCGCCACCTTCGGGGTGCACGTCAACCAGACCGAGGCGTACCCGGAGGCGAAGGCCTTCAGCGAGACCCTGGTCGACAAGACGAAGCCCGGCTGGAACTGGCTCAACCAGAGCTACTACATCGACCAGCGCCGCGACATCAACAGCGGTGACATGGCACGTCGGTTCCAGCAGCTGAGGGACGAGACCGACGCCAACCTCAGCCTTCTTTATATTGACGTCTATTACACCCACGGCTGGATCGCCGACAAGACGATGGAGGAGATCGGGCAGCAGGGCTGGAACGTCGCCACCGAGTGGGCCGACAAGTTCGAGCGGACCTCGCTGTGGTCGCACTGGGCCAACGACCTGAGTTACGGCGGCGCCACCAACAAGGGCCTCAACTCGCAGATCATCCGATTCATCCGCAACGGCGAGAAGGACGTCTGGAACAACGACCCAGTCCTCGGACAGACGGCTCTGGAGGACTTCGAGGGCTGGACCGGCGAGAGCGACTGGACGAAGTTCTCCGCCAACATCTGGCAGAAGAACCTGCCCGCCAAGTACCTCCAGCAGCACGACATCCTGCGCTGGGACAAGAGCGGGAACACCGTCGACTTCACCGGCGGCGTCCGCGGCTCCGTCGTCGACGGCCGGCGGACGTTCACAGCCGGCGGCGCGAAGGTCCTCGACGGCGACCGCTATCTGCTGCCCTGGCAGGGCAAGAAGCTCTACCACTACAACAAGCAGGGTGGATCCAGCACCTGGGAGCTGCCCGAGAAGTACCGGAAGACCAGCGCCTTCACCGTCCACCGGCTCACCGACAACGGCCGCGTCGACGCCCGTACGGTAGCGGCCACCGACGGCAGGGTCACCCTCGACGCCGCCGCCGGCCAGCCGTACGTCCTCTACCCGAAGGACAGCGCCCCCAAGGCCCGCGACGCGGCCTGGGGCGAGGGCACGAAGCTGGGGGACCCGGGCTTCAACGACGCCGGGCTGAAGGCCTGGCAGAAGACCGGCACCGTGGAGCGTGACACCGACAGCCAGGGCCGCAACAGCGCCGAGCTGACCGGTACCCCCACGGCCGCCGTCGGGCAGCGCGTGAGCGGTCTGAAGCCCGGCGAGCGTTACACCGCGTCTGCCTGGCTGGAGGTCGAGCCGGGCAAGGAGCGGCGTACGACGCTGTCGGCGGGCGGCGAGGAGACAGTGATCGAGCGGTCCACCGCCAAGGAGCAGACCGCCGCCAACGACTGGCACGGCACGTACTTCCAGCGCGCCAAGGTCAACTTCACCGCGCCCGCGAACGGCGCCACGACCCTGCGCGTCGAGGCGGCGCGGGGGAGCGCGGCTGAGGGGAGCGCGGCTGAGGGGAGCGCGCCGAAGGTGCGGATCGACGATGTGCGCCTTGTCGCCAACGCACCGGCCGGCAGGCCCGGCACCCTCGTGTACGACGACTTCGAGGCCGTCGACCAGGGCTGGGGGCCCTTCTTCAAGGGCGACGCGGGCGGCGCCACCGACCCCCGCACCCACATCGCGCAGAAGAACGCCCCGTACACGCAGGCGCGCTGGAACGGCAAGCGCATCGACGACGTGCTCGAAGGATCCGAATCGCTCAAGTCCCACGAGGAGAACACCGGTCTGGTCTACCGGACCGGCCCCGGCACCGTGCCGATGCGGGAGGGCCGCAGCTACCGCGTCGAGTTCGACCACCAGTCCAGCCACGCGGGCGCCTACGAGTGGGTGACCGGGTACGACCGGATCGGCGCCGACGGCGCGGCGGCCTCGGTCGAGACCCGGCGTACGCCCGTCGCGGCCACTTCGGACACCGAGCACTTCACCGAGACCGTCGTGGCGGGCTGCGGGGACACCTGGACCGGGCTGCGCAAGAAGAGCGGCGCCCCGGACGGCGCGGACTTCGTCCTCGACGGCTTCACCGTCACCGACCTCGGCCCGGCTCCGGACAATGCGCCCTGCGGCACGCTGGCCCTCGCGGCCACCGGCGAAACCCTGGAACCGGGCCGGAAGAACGAGGTCAAGGCCACCTTCACCAACCTCGAATCGGCCCCGGCCACCGGGGTCGAGGTGCGTCTGACCTTGCCGGAGGGCTGGCGGGCCGAGCCGGCCGGCCCGGTCGGGTTCGCCTCGGTCGCGCCGGGCGCCAAGGTGACGGCGGCCTGGCAGGTCACCCCGCCGGTGGACGCGAAGTACCAGACGTACAGCCTGAGTTCGCAGGCGTCGTACGCGGTGGACGGCGAGGCCCGCAAGCTCGGGGCGACGGCCTCGGTACGCACGCTGCCGCCCCCGCCGACCACCGACACCTACGCCAGTGACCTCGACTGGACGTCGATGGACAACGGCTGGGGACCGGCCGAACGCGACATGTCCAACGGCGAGACGGCCGCCGGCGACGGAAAGCCGCTCACGGTCAACGGCGCGGTGTACGCGAAGGGGCTGGGCACCGCGTCACCTGGGAAGATCCGCTACTACCTGGGCGGGAAGTGCACATCCTTCACCGCGCAGGTGGGCCAGGACGACTCGCAGGGAACCCGCGGCAGCGTGCGGTTCGGCGTGTCCGCCGACGGCAGCGAGAAGGTCACGTCGCCGGTGCTGCGGGCGGCGGACGCGGCGTGGTCGCTGACGGCGGACGTTTCGGGCGCGACGTATGTCGACCTGGTGACGGGCGACGGCGGCGACGGCCCCGGCAACGACCACGCGGACTGGGGCAACGCCCGCTTCCACTGCGCCGCCTGACCCGGACGCCCCCTCGGCGTTTGAGGAGCGGAGGGCGGGTCGGGGAAACAGGCCCGCCCTCCGCAGGGATCGCAAGCGCTTTCTGTCGGTGCGGTCAGGGCCATTGAACGCCGCCGCACCCCGTGCTAGACCCATCCGCACAGGTCTGCACCACCGCCGCCCGCCCCATCGGAGGCCCCCGTGCCGCACACGCCCCCCTGGTCCCGCCGCACCTTCCTCGCCGCCGCGACAGTCACCGCGACAGCCGCCGCTACCGCAACCGTTTTCGGCCTCGCAGTCCCCGTCCCCGCCACCGCCCAAGACGCGAAAGCGGCCGACGAGTTCGACACCCTCCGCCACCGCTGGCTGGACCTCTCCCTCGGCATCGGCTACGACCCCACCGCCGACCCCTACGCCGCCCGCCTCGCGGAGACCGGCCGCCTTGCCGCCACCTTCCGCTCCTCCATGGCTCCCACCGCCACCTCCCTGTGGTCCGCATACCCGTTCACGCCCTCCGCCGGCATCACCCAGAGCTACAACCGCCTGTGGACCATGACCCAGGCCTACGCCCAGCCCGGCACCGGACTCACCGCCGACGCGGGGCTCCTCGCGGACATCGCCCAGGGCCTCGACCACCTGTCCGCGAGGATCTACAACCCCTCGACCACCCGCTACGGCAACTGGTGGGACTGGCAGATCGGCAGTCCCCGCTTCCTCATGGACATCGTCGCCGCCCTCCACGACAAGCTCACCGAAGCGCAGCGCGCAGCCGCCTGCGCCGCCGTCGACCACTTCATCCCCGACTCCGTGCTCACCAACTACTCCGGCACGAGCACCGGCGCCAACCGCGTCGACCTCTGCCGCTGCGTCGCCCTGCGCGGTGTCCTCGGCCGCGGTCCGGCGAAGATCGCCCTGGCCCGCGACGCCCTCAGCCCCGTCTTCCCGTACGTGACCAAAGGTGACGGCCTGTACGCCGACGGCTCGTTCATCCAGCACACCTGGGTCGCCTACTCCGGTACGTACGGGCAGGTCATGCTCGACGGGCTCGGCCGCCTCTTTACCCTGCTCGCCGGCTCCACCTGGGCCGTCACCGACCCGAAGCGTCAGATCATCCTCGACTCGGTCGAGAACGCCTACGCGCCCCTGATCTACAACGGCCTGATGATGGACAGCGTCAACGGCCGTGCCATCAGCCGTGGTTACCTCAAGAGCGACGACCGCCAGGTCATGCGCAGCGACCACTTCCACGGCCAAGGGCTCATAGCCGCCATCCCGCTCCTCGCCGGCTCGGCGTCCGAAACCGAGCGGCAGCGCTGGACCGCGATGGTCAAGGGCTGGATCGAGCGCGACCGTACGACGCCGCTGCTCACCGCGCCCCAGTTCGGCGTCGCCGACCTCGCCCGGCTGCACACCGTCGCCGCGTCGCCCGTGCTCGCGGCCCCGGAGCCCGTCGCACACAAGCCGTTCGCCTCCATGGACCGGGCCGTGCACCGGCGCCCCGGCTGGGCGGCCGGCATCTCCATGGCGTCGGAGCGGATCTCGTACTACGAGTGCGGCAACGGCGAGAACCCGCGGGGCTGGCACACCGGGGCGGGAATGCTCTACTGGTGGCCGGGAGCGCAGCACAACGACCAGTACACCGACTGGTTCTGGCCGACCGTCGACTTCTACCGGCTTCCCGGCACGACCGTGTCCACCAGGCGACTGGCCGACAAGGCGGGTGGCGAGTGGGGCGCGGCCAGGCCCGCGGCGAAGTGGGTGGGCGGCGCCACCGACGGCGAGTTCGCCGCCGTGGGCCAGCACCTGAGGGGCCTCGGCTCGACCCTGGAGGCCCACAAGTCGTGGTTCTGCCTCGCCGACACGGTGGTCTGTCTCGGCGCCGGAATCACGTCCACCGACGGTGTCCCCGCCGAGACGGTGGTCGACAACCGCATGCTCGGCGAGAACGGTACGCACCCGCTCACCGTCGACACCGCCCACACCGCCCCGCACTGGGCCCACCTGGAGGGCCACGGCGGCTGGGTGCTGCCCGGCGGCGCGGCCCTGAAGGCACTCCGCGAGGACCGCACCGGCTCCTGGAGCGACATCAACACCACCAGCACCACCACTCGCCGGACCCGCCGATACCAGACCCTGTGGCTCGACCACGGCACCGACCCGGTCGACGCCTCGTACACCTACCTCCTGATGCCGGGCGCCTCCCGGCGCATCGTCGCCGTCCGCGCCGCCGACCGCGGCTGGCTGAAAGTGCTCGCCAACACCCGCGCCCTCCAGGCGGTGTCCGTCCGCTCCCTCGGCGTCACCGCGGCCAACTTCTGGCAGCCGGGCACCGCCGAGCGGCTCACGGCATCGGCGCCGGCGAGTGTGCTCGTACGCAGGAGAGGGCGCGCCGCCACCCTCGCAGTCGGTGAGCCGACGCGCACCGGACAGCCGATTGACCTGACCTGGGATCACCAGCACCGCACCGTCCGCGTCGTCTCGAAGGACCCGTCCGTCGAGGTGCTGTCCGCCGACCGTACGCTGAAGCTCCGCGTCACGCCGGGCACGGCCGGGGCGAGCCACCACTGTGAGGTGACTCTCAGCTGACTGCGTTGCCCCAGTTGTCGGACCCCCACAATCCGAGAACGCTCTGAGCTGGTACTTAGGCTGCATTGCCGAAAGGTTCTGTTCAGGCCTGACAGGAGAACGGGCCGGAGACTGTGAAGAGTCGACGGCCTGTTTTTCTTGTGCGGCTTCGTAGGGTCAGTACATGACCGTTTTGGACGAGACGCCGCGCGAGCCCACCGACGCCCGAGGCCGGGTGGCCGAGCTGCTGGCCCTGCGCGACGAAGCCCGCCGCGGCCCCAGCGAACGCGCGACCGAAGCCCAGCACGCCAAGGGCAAGCTGACCGCCCGTGAGCGCATCGAGCTGCTGCTGGATCCGGGTACGTTCAAGGAGGTCGAGCAGTTGCGCCGGCACCGGGCGACCGGGTTCGGCCTGGAGGCGAAGAAACCGTACACCGACGGTGTCATCACCGGCTGGGGCACGGTGGAGGGCCGCACGGTCTTCGTGTACGCCCACGACTTCCGCATCTTCGGCGGCGCGCTGGGCGAGGCCCACGCCACGAAGATCCACAAGATCATGGACATGGCCATCTCGGCCGGTGCCCCGCTGGTCTCCCTCAACGACGGCGCCGGCGCCCGCATCCAGGAGGGCGTCTCGGCGCTCGCCGGGTACGGGGGCATCTTCCAGCGCAACACCCGCGCCTCCGGTGTCATCCCGCAGATCTCGGTGATGCTCGGCCCGTGCGCGGGCGGCGCGGCGTACAGCCCGGCGCTCACCGACTTCGTGTTCATGGTCCGCGAGACCTCGCAGATGTTCATCACGGGCCCCGACGTCGTCCGCGCGGTGACCGGTGAGGAGATCACCCAGAACGGCCTCGGCGGCGCCGATGTGCACGCCGAGACCTCGGGCGTCGCGCACTTCGCGTACGACGACGAGGAGACCTGCATCGCCGAGGTCCGCTACCTGATCTCGATGCTGCCCTCCAACAACCGGGAGAACCCGCCGGCGGTCGAGTCCGCGGACCCGGCGGACCGGCGCGGCGACGTACTGCTCGACCTGGTCCCGGCCGACGGCAACCGCCCGTACGACATGCGCAAGGTGATCGAGGAGCTCGTCGACGACGGCGACTACCTGGAGATCCACGAGCGCTGGGCCACCAACATCCTGTGCGCGCTGGCCCGCCTCGGCGGCCAGGTCGTCGGTATCGTCGCCAACCAGCCGCAGTCGCTCGCCGGTGTCCTGGACATCGAGGCCAGCGAGAAGGCCGCGCGCTTCGTGCAGATGTGCGACGCCTTCAGCATTCCCCTCGTCACTCTGCTGGACGTCCCCGGCTTCCTTCCGGGCGTCGACCAGGAGCACGGTGGGATCATCCGCCACGGCGCGAAGCTGCTGTACGCGTACTGCAACGCCACCGTGCCGCGGATCTCGCTGATCCTGCGCAAGGCCTACGGAGGTGCGTACATCGTCATGGACTCCCAGTCCATCGGCGCGGACCTCACCTACGCCTGGCCGACCAACGAGATCGCCGTGATGGGCGCCGAGGGCGCCGCGAACGTCATCTTCCGCCGCCAGATCGCCGACGCCGAGGACCCCGAGGCCATGCGTGCCCGCATGGTCAAGGAGTACAAGGCCGAGCTGATGCACCCCTACTACGCCGCCGAGCGCGGCCTGGTCGACGACGTGATCGACCCGGCCGAGACCCGCGAGGTACTGATCGCCTCCCTCGCGATGCTCCGCAACAAGCACGCCGACCTGCCGTCGCGCAAGCACGGCAACCCCCCGCAGTAATCCTGCGACGTATCCGACGAACACGGAGCCCCAGATGAACGAGTCCATGCTGCGCGTCGAGAAGGGCCACGCCGAGCCCGAGGAACTGGCCGCGATCACCGCGATCCTGATGGCCCGCGCCGCCGGCCGCGCCGACGAGGCGCCCGCCCACCACGGCCGTTCCACGGCCGGCTGGCGTCGCCTGGAGCGCACCCCGGGCTTCCGAGCGCCGCACAGCTGGCAGGGCTGAGGCCCGGCTCCTGCTGGGGGTCCGGGGGTCGTCCCCCGGGTGGGCGCAGTCGAGCGCCGCACAGCTGACAGGGCTGAGGCCGGCTCTTCACCGGCCTCAGCGCGTACGTACGAGAATGGTCCCGCACTCCTCGGAGTGCGGGACCATTCTCGTACGTACGCCGGTCCTACCGGAGCCGCGCCATCAGGGCGTGCTCTACGAGCGTGATCAGCGCGCTCTTGGCGTCCGCGCGGTGGCGGGCGTCGGTGGTGAGGATCGGGGTGTCCGGGCCGATCTGCAGGGCCTCACGGACCTCGTCGGGGTTGTACGGCTGGTGTCCGTCGAAGCCGTTGAGGGCGATGACGAACGGCAGCCCGCTGTTCTCGAAGTAGTCGACCGCCGGGAAGCAGTCGGCCAGCCGCCGGGTGTCGACCAGAACGACAGCGCCGATCGCGCCGCGCACCAGGTCGTCCCACATGAACCAGAAGCGGTCCTGGCCGGGCGTACCGAAGAGGTACAGGATCAGGTCCTGGTCCAGGGTGATACGGCCGAAGTCCATCGCCACCGTCGTGGTGGTCTTGTCTCCGGTGTGGGTGAGGTCGTCGATACCCGCCGACGCGGATGTCATGACGGCCTCGGTGCGCAGCGGGTTGATCTCCGAGACGGCTCCGACGAACGTGGTCTTGCCCACGCCGAAGCCGCCCGCCACCACGATTTTCGCGGAGGTTGTGGAGCGGGCTGCTCCGCTGCTAGAGCTTGCGAAGTCCACTGAGCACCCTTTCGAGCAGTGTCACGTCTGGCTGACCGCCGGCGGACTCGTCGCCGCCGGGCTGGTGAATGGCTACAAGTCCGGCCTCGGCCAGGTCGGCGACGAGGATCCGGGCCACCCCCAGGGGGATGGTGAGAAGTGCCGAGATCTCGGCGACCGACTTGATCTCGCGGCACAGGTGGCAGATCCGCTGGTGCTCGGGCAACTGCCCTTGCAGCCGGGCGGGGTCCGCCGTGGTGCTGACCAGTGCCTCGATGGCGAGCTGGTAGCGCGGCCGGGTCCGGCCGCCGGTCATGGCGTACGGACGCACCAGCGGGTTGTGGATCGACTGCGCGGGCGCGGGAGCCCGCCGGGACTGCGCCGGCTGCCGCTGCTCGTACTGCGACTGGTCGTACTGCGGCGGCTCGTACGGCGACTGCCCGTACGGCTGCTGCTGCCGGCTTGGACCGGAGGGGAAATGGAACCTGTTCTGCGAGGTGTCACCCTGATTCTGGCCCTGGCCGTAGGGCCAGTTGGCCGAAGAACCGTCCGGGGGTGTTGCCACGTTTCCTCCTCCGACTGCCGCGCGCCGATCGCTGTGGAGCCACGTCCCCGAACCCTAAAGCCCGGCCACTCCAAAGCACACTGTCTGTTTACTAGTTGAGAAGAGTTCCTTGCAGCTCGGCGCGGAGGTCCGGGGTCAGGACACTGCCTGCCCGGTCCACCAGGAGAGCCATTTCGTAGCCCACAAGACCGATGTCCGCGTCGGGGTGGGCGAGCACGGCCAGCGAGGAGCCGTCCGAGATCGACATGAGGAAGAGGAAGCCGCGCTCCATCTCCACCACGGTCTGATTGACCGCGCCGCCCTCGAAGATCCGGGACGCCCCCGCGGTCAGCGAGGTCAGGCCGGAGGCCACGGCCGACAGCTGGTCGGCACGGTCACGCGGGAAGCCTTCGGACATCGCCAGCAGGAGTCCGTCGGCGGAGACCACCACGGTGTGGGACACCCCGGGGGTGTTGTCCACGAAGTTGGTGATCAACCAGTTCAGATTCTGCGCCGCCTGGCTCATCGGGCTCACACTAACGCTCCTGGTTGTAGGTGTTGCCATGGCCACCCTGCTGATCGTAAGTGGCCGCTGTGTTCGTGTCCGTTCCCGCGTTGCGTCCCTGCTGGACACCGCGGCGCAGGTTGCTCAGCCTGCCCCGCACGTCCTCGGGTGCGCGGGAGACCTGGGGGCCGCCCTGCGGGGTCTGCTCCGCGGTGCCCTCGACCAGATTGGCCTTGGGTACCCGGCGGGGAAGGCCGGAGGAGGTGACTCCGCCCGCCTGGGGCTCACGGAGCTTCTCGGCCCGCTGCCAGCGCTCGTCGTTCGACGAACGCCAGTCCTCCACGCCGTCACCGGTGCTGACGACGCCGCCCTTGCCGTCCGTGCCCTGCTGCGGCAGGTCCTGCTGCTGCCGCGAGTCGGCCACGGGCCGCTGCGCCGGCGGTCCGGCGGATGGTGCCGCGGGCTCCTCGGCGGGCTGCCAGTGCTGCTGGCCGCCTCGGCGCGGGAGCCCCGCGTCGGTCAGCTCGGGGCCGGTGGCCGGGGCGGAACCGGGACGCTCGAACCCTACGCGCTCACGGTCGTTCGCGGGAGCGTCGGGCGCAGATTCCGGTTCCTGACCGAACTCGCTTTCGTAGCCACCCTGGTAGGAATTCTGATCCTGCCAGTTCCCCTGGTGGGAGGGCGAATCGTAGGTGTTGTCGTACGTCGCCTGAGGCGCGGCGCGGTCCTGGTAGTCGGACTCCGGATAGGCCTGGTAGGCAGGCGCAGGGTAGTCGTCGAATCCGCTCTGGCCGTAGGCGGGCTGCTGCGGCTGGTCGTAGCCCTGCTCGTGCCCGTCGTACGCCGCCTGCGGGTCGTCGTAACCGCCCTGCTGTCCTACCTCGTCGCGGTACAGCGGACGCTCGCCCGGTCCGGCCTGCGCCTCCAGCTGCGCGCGACGCTCCTCGCGCATCAGCGAGCGGCCCACCGGGTCCAGCTCACTCGCGTCGTCCGGGACCTCGGTGTAGCGCGAGTCGTCGAAGCCCAGCTCGGCCGCGGTGCGCATGGGGGCCTTCTCGAAGGACGGCTGCGCGGGAATGATGGAGGAGACCGTGAAGTCGTCGTGGGGGAGTGCCTCGCCGCCACCACCGTGCGTGATGGCATCCGGCAGCATGACCAGCGACGTGGTGCCGGCCTGCTCGCCCGAGGGCCGCAGCTGGACCCGGATGCTGTGGCGGTCCGCGAGGCGGCCGACCACGAACAGGCCCATGCGCTGCGAGACGGCGGCGTCCACTGTCGGCGGGTTCGCCAGCTTGTGGTTGATGTCCGCGAAGTCCTCGGCGGTGAGGCCGATGCCCTTGTCGTGGATCTCCACCATGACGCGGCCGTCGGGCAGCCGGGTCGCGGTGACCCGCACCTTCGTCTGCGGCGACGAGAACGTGGTGGCGTTCTCCAGCAGCTCGGCCAGCAGGTGCACGAGGTCGGTCACGGCCTGGCCGTGGATCTCCGACTCCGGTACGCCGCTCAGCTCGATGCGCTCGTAGCTCTCCACCTCGGACGAGGCGGCGCGCAGCACGTCGACCAGCGGCACGGGCTGGTTCCAGCGGCGGCCCGGCTCCTCGCCGGCGAGGACCAGCAGGTTCTCACCGTTACGGCGCATACGGGTCGCGAGGTGGTCCAGCTTGAAGAGGTTCTCCAGCTGGTCCGGGTCGGCCTCGTTGTTCTCCAGGCCGGTGATCAGCGTCAGCTGGCCCTCGATCAGCGACTGGTTACGCCGCGAGAGGTTGGTGAAGATCGCGTTGACGTTGCCCCGCAGCATGGCCTGCTCGGCGGCGAGCCGGACGGCCTCGCGGTGCACCTGGTCGAAGGCCCGGGCGACCTCGCCGATCTCGTCGTGCGACGTGATCGGGATCGGCTCCACGCGGGTGTCGACGCGGCCCGGCTCCGTACGGGAGAGCTGGTCGACCAGCATCGGCAGGCGCTGCTCGGCGATGCCGAAGGCGGCCGTACGCAGCTGGCGCATCGCGTTGGACATCTGGCGGGCCATGAGGCCGGCCAGGATGACGGAAGCGAGCAGCGCGATGACCACGATCAGACCGTTGACGATGGCGTCGGTCTTGGCCTCGGACGAGATCGTGCCTGCCTCGTTCAGCGATTCGGCGACCAGGTCCTTCTCGATCTCCGTGTAGCCGTCGAACTTGGCAGTGGAGGCGGCCATCCAGGCCTCGGGCGTGATGCCCTTCGCCTTCAGGTCGGACGGCTTGCCCTGGCCGATCTCCTCTGCCATGCCGGCCAGTACGGAGCCGTCCTTGCTCGGCGGAGCCACGAACTTGATGCCCGCCTGGTCGGCCTGCTGCTTGGCGGTGGCGAGCTTCTCGGCGCCGTCCTCCGCTTTGCCCTTCATGATCCGCTTGAGCTTGTCGACGTCTGCCTGCCTGGCACCGGACACGTACTCGCCCAGGGCGATCTGCTCAAGGTAATTGTACGAGTTGAAGGCGACCGACTGCTTCGCGAGCTTGTCCGCGTCTGCGCTCGGGCGGATCAGGAGGTGCAGGCCGATGGAGCGCTGCAGCGAGGCGGCGGCCTTGGAGAGCTGGATGGCGTACACCGCCCGGCCGTAGCTCGTGACGTTGCCGGATTCCAGGCTGAGCTCGTTGGAGAGCTCCATCAGGTAGTGCTGGACCTGGACGTAGCCCTCTTCGGTCTTGACCGGGTCGAGGGCCTCGCTGTACGCGACCTTGCGCAGCGCGGGGAGCTTCGGCTCCGCCTTCGCGAACAGGTCGAGGCGGCGCCTGAGATTCGGGTTGTCGGGCAGGCCCTCGGTGGCGGCATCGAAGTTCTTCGCGGCCTCGTCGGTCGCGGCGTACGCCTGCTTGACTTCGGTGCTGTTGCGCTTGTTCTGCAGAAGCGGCGCGGCGGTGAGGTCACGCTCGTTGAGCAGTGCCTGGCTGTACTCCGAGGCTGCGCCGATGAGGACGGCGGTCTTCTCGGCGTCCTGGGCGTCCTGCCAGGTGTCGATCGAGCCCTTGACCTGGAAGCCGCCCATGACGAGGCCGACCAGCACGGGTATGAGCAGGATCGCGTTCAGCCTGGTGGGCACGCGCCAGTTGCGCGGCGCGAAACGGCTGCTGCTGCCGCTGGCCGCGCCACCGCTGCTCACCGCGGCGCCGGCGGGCGAGGCCGCGGCGGACGTCGCTGTGCGCGGCGGCGGGGTGAAGTTGCCCCGCGCCTGCTGCTGTGCGGAGCTGTCGCTACGCCTCACTCGACCAACAACCTCTCGGCGCCGGCACCTACGTCGTGCCGTCTTTCTTGTTCAGGGCCGTACTACTCGGGAGTTCGACGAATTCCAGCACGTCGAGCCGCTGCTTCCAAACACCCGGAACTGGCCGTTCAGAGTGGTGTAAGCCTCAGATAAAACGGTCAAAAAGAGCGAGCCCCGCCAAAAGGCGGGGCCGAGGTGAGCGCAGTGACACCAGGTGAACGCAACCTGTGGCCGCAGCCGGGCAATTCTCTGTCGAAACGTTATGAACACAGGGGTGGAGAGTGTCAAAGGACACAATCCACCCCCGTCAGGCTATGACAACTGCCGTATATGGGCGACTACTTGAGTCGTGCCATCAGCGCGTGCTCGACGAGCGTGATGAGACCGCTCTTGGCGTCGGCCCGGTGACGGGCGTCGGTGGTGATGATCGGGGTGCCGGGGCCGATCTGCAGGGCCTCGCGCACCTCGTCCGGAGTGTAGGGCTGATGTCCCTCGAAGCCGTTGAGGGCGATGACGAACGGCAGCCCGCTGTTCTCGAAGTAGTCGACCGCCGGGAAGCAGTCGGCCAGCCGCCGGGTGTCGACCAGGACGATCGCGCCGATCGCGCCGCGCACCAGGTCGTCCCACATGAACCAGAAGCGGTCCTGGCCGGGCGTACCGAAGAGGTACAGGATCAGGTCCTGGTCCAGCGTGATACGGCCGAAGTCCATGGCGACGGTGGTCGTCGTCTTGCCCCCGGTGTGCGTGAGGTCGTCGATACCTGCGCTGGCGCTGGTCATGACGGCCTCGGTGCGCAGCGGGTCGATCTCCGAGACGGCTCCGACGAACGTGGTCTTGCCCACGCCGAAACCACCCGCCACCACGATCTTCGCCGACGTGGTGGAGCGGGCCGCTCCGCTGCTAGAGCTTCCGAAGTCCACTGAGCACCCTTTCGAGCAGTGTGACATCCGGCGTGCCGCCGGCCTCTCCATTGCCCGGCTGGTGGATCGCCACCATGCCGGCTTCCGCCAGGTCGGCGACCAGGATCCGGGCCACCCCCAGCGGCATCGACAGCAGCGCGGAGACTTCCGCCACCGACTTGACCTCGCGACACAGCTGGCATATCCGCTGGTGCTCGGGCAGGAGTGAGGCGAGATGCGCCGGGTCGGCTGTGGTGCTGACCAGCGCCTCGATGGCGAGCTGGTAGCGGGGCCGGGTCCGGCCGCCGGTCATCGCGTAAGGACGCACCAGCGGCTGGTCGCCTTCCTGATCGTACGACGCGTCGAGGCGCGCTCCGTACGGATCATGAGAGGCGTGGGGCGGGGTCATGGATCCTCCGGGCATGACAGCAGCGGGTCGGCGTGCCGTCTGACGGGGCCGGGGTGGGGGGCAAGTGCGCGCGGCCTGACGGTTTCAATCTCGGCAATACGGCGGTACCTGGCCTGCGCGGACTAGTGGAGCAGGCTGCCCTGGAGCTCCGCACGGAGATCCGGGGTGAGGACGCTGCCGGCCCGGTCGACCAGCAGCGCCATCTCGTAGCCCACCAGACCGATGTCGCAGTCGGGGTGTGCGAGCACGGCCAGCGAGGAGCCGTCCGAGACGGACATCAGGAAGAGGAAACCGCGCTCCATCTCGACGACGGTCTGGGTCACGGCCCCGCCCTCGAAGATCCGGGACGCCCCCGCGGTCAGCGAGGTCAGGCCGGAGGCCACGGCCGCCAGCTGGTCGGCACGGTCACGCGGGAAACCTTCGGACATCGCCAGAAGGAGTCCGTCGGCGGAGACCACCACCGTGTGGGACACCCCAGGGGTGTTGTCCACGAAGTTGGTGATCAACCAGTTCAGATTCTGCGCCGCCTGGCTCATCGGACTCAACTAACGCTCCTGCTGGTGAGTGGGGTCAATGCGGAAACTGCCGGTCGACTGGCCGCTGCCGGCCTGCCGGCCCTGCTGGATACCCCGACGAAGATTGGTCAGCCGGCCGCGTACGTCGTCAGGCGCACGCGAGACCTGCGGACCGGTCTGGTGGTTCTGCTGCTGCGCGGTTCCGGGCACCAGATTGGCACGCGGGACGCGACGCGGCAGACCCGAGGTCGTGACACCGCCGGCTGCGGGCTTCTTGACCCGCTCGGCCTGCCGTACGAGTTCGTCGTTCGGCGAGGTGCGCCAGGAGGCGCCGTTGGTGGCGTTCGTACCGTTGGCGGCGCTGCTCGCGGCGCCCGTCTCACGCGCCTGGGCGCGCTGCGGCATCGCGGGGCCCGCGGCGGGTGCCCCGGGCGACTGCTGCGGCGCCGGGTGTCCCGGCTCGTGGGGTGCGGCCGGTGCCTGCGGCGCGTTCTGCTGCTGGAACCAGTTGGACTCGAGGGTGTCGAACAGCGGCGTACGGCCGTCCCCGGGACCGGAGGCGGGCGGCAGCTCGTGCTGCGGCGGCTGCGGAGGCAGGCTCGCGGCGGGCTGACGCTGCGCGCCGACGGCGCCGTTGCCGGGGCCGCCCGCGCCACCGGCCTTGCCGGGCCGGCGCGGCGCCACCGGGCCGAGGCCCTGGGGGCCGCTCTGGCCGGGGCCCGCCGGGGGGCGGCCCTGACCCGGGTGCCTGCCCTGGTCGGGTGCTGCGCCCTGCGGCGCGTTGAAGTCCGGGCGGGCGAACTGCTCGGTGGCCGCCGCGTTCTGCGGGGCCTGGAGCTCGGGCCGCTGGTACTGGCCCGGACGGCCGTTGCCGGGGTTGCTGTTGCGCGGGGCGCCCGGCGCCGGGCGCGCGAACTGGCCCGTGGCAGCGGGGTCCACCGGACCTCGTACGTCGGACCGCTCGAACTGGCCCCCCGCCTGGCCCCCCGTGGACGGGGACGCCGGCGCGGGCGGCGGAGCGTCGAAGTCCGGGCGCTGGAACTGCGCCGTGGAGCCCTGGCCGGCCGCGTTGCGGCCGGCGGTGTCCGCCTCTTCGTGACCGCGCGGCTGGTCGTTGCCCCAGCTGGTGGCCTGCGGGCGGACCGGACGCTGCGGGGCGCCGCCCGCACCAGGCAGCTCTGGGCGCGGACCGCCGTTGCGAGGCTGTGTCTGCGGCGGCTGCGGCGGACGGCCCTGGTCGGCGGGGCCACTCTGCTGGAAGCCGTTCTGCCGTACGTCGCCACGCTCACGGTTGCCCGTCGGCCGGGTGCCGCCACCGGCGCCGAACGCACCGGCGAGGCCGCCGCCCTGACCACTCTGACCACCCTGGCCGCCACCGGGCTGCGGTCCCTGACCGCCGCCGGCGCCGTCGCGACCGGGCAGCGCCGCACGCGGACCTGAGCCCGCGACCTGGCCGCGCTGCGCACCGGGACCGGAGGGCAGCCGGCCCGCCGGAGCGGGGCCGCTGCTGAGGCCGGGGCGCCCGGCGCCAGCCGAAGGCACCTGCGGCTGCGCGGAGGCACCGGGCTTGGCCGGGGCCTTCTTGCCGCCCTGGGCGACGTCGACGGGCAGCATGACCAGCGCGGTCGTACCACCGGAGTCGGAGGGGCGCAGCTGGATGCGGATGCCGTGTCGCAGCGACAGGCGGCCGACTACGAACAGACCCATGCGGCGCGAGACCGACACGTCCACGGTGGGCGGCGAGGCGAGCCGCTCGTTGATCGCCGCGAGGTCCTCGGGGGAGAGGCCGATGCCGGTGTCGTGGATCTCGACGAGCACGCGCCCGTCGGGCAGCGCGTGACCGGTGACGCGGACCTTGGTCTGCGGAGAGGAGAACGAGGTGGCGTTCTCCAGCAGCTCGGCGAGCAGGTGCACGAGGTCGTTGACCACGCGGCCCGCGACCTCGGTGCCGGGCACCGACGACAGCTCGATGCGCTCGTACTGCTCCACCTCGGACGCGGCGGCACGCAGCACGTCGACGAGCGGCACGGGCCGGGTCCAGCGCCGGCCGGGCTCCTCACCGGCGAGAACCAGCAGGTTCTCACCGTTACGGCGCATGCGGGTCGCGAGGTGGTCGAGCTTGAAGAGCGAGGACAGCTGGTCGGGGTCGGCCTCGCGCGACTCCAGCTCGGAGATGAGCGAGAGCTGGCGCTGGATGAGACCCTGCGAACGGCGCGACAGGTTGGTGAACATCGCGTTGACGTTGCCTCGCAGCAGCGCCTGTTCGGCGGCCAGTCGGACCGCCTCACGGTGCACGTCGTCGAAGGCCGCGGCCACCTTGCCGATCTCGTCGCGCGAGTGCACACCGACGGACTCCACGGACGTGTCGACGTCCTGCGGGTCCGTCTCGGACAGCTGCTTGACGAGCTCGGGCAGACGTTCCTGGGCGACGGTGGTGGCGGTGTCCTGGAGCCGGCGCAGCGACCGGATCATGGAGCGGGCCACGACGAACGCGCCGACCAGCGAGACGCCGAGGACGAGCAGGATCAGCGCACCGTTGAGGATGGCGTCCTGCTGCGAGTCCTGGCGCAGCTCACGGGCCTTCTGCTCCATCTCGTTGAGGAGCGTGGCCTCGATCCGCTTCATCGCTTCGATCTTGGTGGAGTCGGCGTCGGCCCAGTCCATGTACGAGCGCGGACTGCGGTCCCGCAGGCCGTCCGGGTACGAGAGCACCCGCTGCGCGTACTTGTCGGAGGCCGCGATGATGGCGTCGCCCTCGTCCAGCGGCGCGGTCAGCGCTTCGGCGTCGCCCGCGTACACGTGGGCGAACGTGTTGCGTGCGGCTTCCTCGCTCTCCATCGCGGACTTGGCGAAGAGCCGGTCGCCCTCGTTGAGCTTGCCGCGCTCCCGGTCGTTGGGCGGCAGTGCCGCGGCGATGATCGCGCGCTGGATGGACGCGTACTCCTTGGCCGAGGAGAAGGCCGACAGGGCCCGCGTGCGCTTGATCATCTCCGGGTTGGAGGTGGCCTGGGCCATGTCCTGGGAGAGCGACAGCAGCGAAGCGATCAGCTGGCTGTAGTTGTTGACCGTCTGCGAGTTGGACGTCTGGGTGTACGCGTCCTCGCGGATCTGCTGGATCGAGTTCAGGCGTCCGGCGATGTCACGGAGGTTGACCTGGATGCTCTGCAGGCTCTCGTCGCCCTGCGCGTCGATGTCGTTGGTGCCCGCGATGAACGCCTGCCGCGCCCGGTCGGTCTTGTCCCGGGGACCCTTGACCTTGAAGTCGGCGGGGCTGGTGCCGTTGGCGAGCGGACCGGCCGACTTGTCGCGCTCATCCTGGAGCGCGATGGCGAGTTCGGTCGCCTGCTCGGTCATCTCGGTCAGCAGCTGCATGTGCTCCAGCTGCTCCATGTCGTTCATGGACTCGTTGATACGCAGGCCACCGAGGGTGGTCGCCGCGACCACCGGCAGCGCCAGCAGGGAAACCAGTCGGGTACTGATGCGCCAGTTGCGCAGGGCTATTCGGGAGCCGGTGAGATTCGGCTCCTTGCCCCGCGCCGCAGCGGCCTGCTCACTGCCGCCCTGCGTCCCGGCGCGACCGGCACGCTCGCCGCCACCGACCTTGGCCGGCGCCGCATTTTGGGCGTGCTGGGGCGAGGATCCGCGGTCGGTCCCGCCACGCGGCTCCTGCTCCGCCGCAGCGCTGCCATCCCTCTTGAAACGTCCCTGCACTAGCGTCGCAACCTCTGGACCAGGCGTTCCCCCGCGTGAACGGCGGAACGGTGTCGAGTCGTGGGGCACCGAGCGGGCCCCATGGGTGGTCGTGAGTGACCGGCGATTCTCCCCCTACCCGCCGTCACTCGGCGCTGCGTCGCGCCGTGTGCGCCGGGTTCAAGTCTCGCGGCGGTCCGTGGAATTCCAGCACAGTGCCGGATCTCCAACAAGGCCCGCGTGTCGAGCCGTGACACGAGTGACACCGAGTGGTTGCCGTGTAACAAGGCGTAGGAAGTGATCAGCGTTAAACGGGGCAAAGCAGAACGAGTCTCTTAGGGGTAGGGGGTGTCCCAGTCCTGATGATCAGGAGCGGAATGGGACCTTCGGTGGGCTAATGTCCGTTTTCAGGAGCGGCGAGTGGCGCCTGAAATGGTCGAAATGCCCGCCATCTCGTGAGGAAACTCACACGCTGTTCCCGACTGCTTCACATCTTCGGCGGGGATGACGCTGTTTAGCCTGGCGCTTTACAGGCATGGCGAAACCGACCACCACCGCGCCCATCCGGCGCCGTACCGACAAGGCCACGAACCCCTCATGAAGACCTCGACGATCTTCCGCAGCACCGCCAACCCGCGCCGCACCACGCTGGCGCATCTCGAGGACGCCGTGGACCTGATCACCGCCGCGCGGCCCGAGCACGCCATGGAGCTGCCCTCGGAGACCGCCAACCCGCGCCGGACCATCCTGATGGAAGCCCCGGCCGCCTAGGGGGTGTCTGACAATTTCCCCGGGCGTCGCGACGCCGCGGGGAATTGATCAGACACCCCCTAGCGCCTGTCCGGCGGATCAGGCCGGAGAGGCACAGGAGCTGTACGGGAGGCGGGCCCCCTCACCCGCGTTAGCCTGGGGCGTCAGTCTCCAGCCAGCAGCAAGTAAGGGGCGGCAGCATCCCGTGCGCATCGCCAGGTTCTCCATCGACGGCAATGTCGCCTTCGGCGCGGTCAGCGCGTCCGCCGGCGATGGCGGCCGCGACGACCTCGTCCTCGACATCATCAAGGGCATTCCGTACGCCGACTTCGAGCTCTCCGGCGTCAAGGTCCCGCTGAGCAAGGTCCGTCTTCTGTCGCCCGTGCTCCCCAGCAAGGTCGTGGCCATCGGCCGCAACTACGCGGAGCACGCGGCGGAGCTCGGCAACGCCGTCGTTGACGATCAGGGCCGCCCGGAAGCCCCGATCGCCTTCTTCAAGCCGTCCACCTCGGTGGCCGGCCCCGGAGACGGCATCGCGTACCCCTCCTTCTCCAGCGAGCTGCACCACGAGGCCGAACTGGCCGTGGTCATCGGCCGGATGTGCCGCGAGGTTCCGCGCGAGCGCGTCAAGGACGTCATCCTCGGCTACACCTGCGCCAACGACGTCACCGCGCGTGACGTCCAGCGCCGCGAGAAGCAGTGGGCCCGCGCCAAGGGCTTCGACACCTCGTGCCCGCTCGGCCCCTGGGTGGAGACCGACGTCGACCCCGGCGACCTCACCATCCAGTGCACGGTCAACGGCGAACAGCGCCAGCTCGGCCGGACCAGCGACATGATCCACTCCGTCGAGGACCTGGTCGTGCACATCAGCGAGGCGATGACGCTGCTCCCCGGCGACGTCATCCTCACCGGCACCCCGGCTGGGGTCGGACCGCTCAACGTCGGCGACGAAGTCGCCGTCACCATCGAAGGCATCGGCACTCTCACCAACAAGGTGATCAAGCGTGGATAGCGCACCCCTCTCCCCGGTCCGTGTACGTTTCTGCCCCTCGCCGACCGGGAACCCCCACGTGGGCCTGGTCCGCACCGCCCTGTTCAACTGGGCGTACGCCCGGCACACCGGCGGCACCATGGTCTTCCGCATCGAGGACACCGACGCGGCCCGCGACTCCGAGGAGTCGTACACCATGCTGCTCGACTCGATGCGCTGGCTCGGCCTCGACTGGGACGAAGGCCCCGAGGTGGGCGGCCCGCACGCCCCGTACCGCCAGTCCGAGCGCATGGACATCTACCGGGACGTGGCGGACAAGCTCCTCGCCGCCGGCCACGCCTACCACTGCTTCTGCACCACGGAGGAGCTGGACGTACGCCGCGACGCGGCCCGCGCCGCCGGCCGTCCCTCCGGATACGACGGCCACTGCCGCGAGCTGACCGCCGAGCAGAAGGCGGCGTACGGGACCGAGGGCCGCGCCTCGATCGTCCGCTTCCGGATGCCCGACGAGACGATCACCTTCACGGACCTGGTCCGCGGCGAGCTGACCTTCCAGCCGGAGAACGTCCCGGACTTCGGCATCGTCCGCGCGAACGGCGCCCCGCTCTACACGCTCGTCAACCCCGTCGACGACGCGCTGATGGAGATCACCCACGTGCTGCGCGGCGAGGATCTGCTGTCCTCCACCCCGCGCCAGATCGGTCTCTACAAGGCGCTGATCGAGCTGGGCATCGCCAAGGAGATCCCGCACTTCGGGCACCTCCCCTACGTCATGGGCGAGGGCAACAAGAAGCTCTCCAAGCGCGACCCCGAGTCGTCCCTGAACCTCTACCGGGAGCGCGGTTTCCTGCGCGAGGGCCTGCTCAACTACCTCTCGCTGCTCGGCTGGTCCATCGCCGAGGACCGCGACATCTTCTCCGTGGAGGAGATGGTCGCCGCCTTCGACATCGCGGACGTCAACGCCAACCCGGCGCGCTTCGACCTGAAGAAGTGCGAGCACGTCAACGCCGAGCACCTGCGCATGCTGTCGCCCGCCGACTTCATCGCGGCCTGCGAGCCCTGGCTCAAGGCGCCGTACGCCAACTGGAAGCCCGAGTCCTTCGACCGGGCCGCGTTCGAGGCGATCGCCCCGCACGCCCAGACGCGCCTGACGGTCCTGTCCGACATCACCGCCAACGTCGACTTCCTGTTCCTCGACGAGCCGGTGGAGGACGAGGCGTCCTGGGCGAAGGCGATGAAGGGCGACCCGGCCGCCCTCCTCACCACGGCCCGCGCCAAGCTCGCCGGCGCCGACTGGACGAGCCCCCAGTCCCTCAAGGAGGCCGTCCTGGCGGCCGGCGAGGAGCACGGCCTCAAGCTCGGCAAGGCCCAGGCCCCGGTCCGCGTCGCGGTCACCGGCCGCACAGTGGGCCTCCCGCTCTTCGAGTCCCTGGAGATCCTGGGCGAGACCCGCACCCTCGCCCGCATCGACGCGGCCCTGGCCAAGCTCACCGCGTAGGCGCCGACAGCGCCCGTACGGGCGGAAGGGCCCGCAAGCCACGGCGCCACGGCTTGCGGGCCCTTCGCCCTTACGGGGGCCGTGGGTAGGGTCGAAACCATGCCGATTCGCGCCGTGCTCTGGGACATCGACGACACGATCTTCGACTACGCGACCGCCGATACCGCCGGCATGCGGGACCATCTCGCCGCCGAGGGGCTGCTGGCGGGGTACGGATCCGTCGACGAGGCGCTGGGCCGGTGGCGGGAGCTCACCGAGCTGCACTGGGCGCGGTTCGCCGCCGGAGCGGCCGGTTTCGAGGAGCAGCGGCGCGATCGGGTGCGGGACTTCCTCGGTACGGGGGCGATGACCGACGAGGCGGCCGACGCGTGGTTCCTGCGGTACGTCCGCCACTACGAGGCCGCGTGGAAGCTCTTCCCCGACGCGGTGCCCGTACTGGACGTGCTCGCCGCCGACTACCGGCACGCCGTGCTGTCCAACTCGAGCGTCCACAACCAGGACCGCAAGCTGCGCGTCCTGGGCGTGCGGGACCGGTTCGAGGCACTGCTGTGCGCCGCGGAACTGGGTGTCTCCAAGCCCGCCCCGGAGGCCTTCCACGCCGCCTGTGACGCGCTGCGGCTCGCGCCGCACGAGGTCGCGTACGTCGGTGACCAGCCCGACATCGATGCCCGGGGCGCCGTCGACGCCGGACTGGTCGGCATCTGGCTCGACCGCGGCGGACTCGGCTGCCGGCCCGAGCTGGTCCGCATCACCGGGCTCGCGCAGCTACCTGGGTTGTTGCGGGCTGATACCCGTTTTGGAGCGCCGTCCACCTTCGGGTAATGTTCTTTCTGCGCCGCTCGCGAGGGCCTAAAGGTCAGGTCGGGAAGCGCAACCAAACAGACCCCCATCAGGGGGTTGAGTTTTGGTGGGCTATGGTGTAATTGGCAGCACGAGGGTTTCTGGTTCCCTTAGTCTAGGTTCGAGTCCTGGTAGCCCAGCTCGCAGGAGCTGTTGAAGTACAAGCAGAAGTACTAGCAGTCGTCTGCAAGGCCCCCGTTGTGTAGCGGCCTAGCACGCCGCCCTCTCAAGGCGGTAGCGCCGGTTCGAATCCGGTCGGGGGTACAGATCCTTTCTTTCCACCACCTCCGGGTCGCTCCTGGATGCGGTGACGTAGGGATCGCCAAGGCCCCCGTTGTGTAGCGGCCTAGCACGCCGCCCTCTCAAGGCGGTAGCGCCGGTTCGAATCCGGTCGGGGGTACTGGTTCAATCATACCGGTCCGGACTATTGGTCTAGACCATTGTGGGCTATGGTGTAATTGGCAGCACGAGGGTTTCTGGTTCCCTTAGTCTAGGTTCGAGTCCTGGTAGCCCAGCGCAGTAACAGCAAGAGGCAGTAACAGCAAGAAACAGGCCCCCGTTGTGTAGCGGCCTAGCACGCCGCCCTCTCAAGGCGGTAGCGCCGGTTCGAATCCGGTCGGGGGTACGCGAACGGACAAGGCTCTCCACCCATCAGTGGGGAGCCTTTCCGCTGTGTCAAGGCACTGTCCGCGCTCCGGATGATCACGCGGTGAGCGGCACCGGGTTGATCTCGTCCGCCGGATGACCGGCTCGCGTGTGGACGCGCTGCACGGCCTCCACCGAGGGCCCCTCGGACAGGCAGTACACATTCCCCGACTCCGGGTCGGCCCACGCCTGCCTGAAGTGCACGCCTTCCTCGGCCTCGATCTTGAGATCCGCGCTGTGCGCCTCGTACAGCTGCTCGCCGGTGATGCCCTTCATCCCGCGGTGGACATCCATGAACTCGGCCATGACCCGCACCTCCTCGTCGCACCGGGCCCGGGGCGGCTTCCGCGGTCCGGACGCCGACCGCTGCGGGGACCCGTCGTACTCCCTATCGTCCCACCGGCCCCGCCGACGCACCTGCCCAGACACGCGCCGACCCGCCGCCCGGTCTCCGGCGAGTGAGCCGGAGGCGAACCGAGCCCCCAGCGAACACAGTTCAGCCGCCCGAGCGGCGCAGGGCCTCCGAGAGGCGCGCGGCGGAGTCGATGACGGCCTGGGCGTGCATGCGGCCCGGATGCCGGGTCAGCCGCTCGATCGGTCCCGACACCGAGACGGCCGCGACCACGCGGTTGGAGGGCCCGCGCACCGGCGCCGACACCGAGGCCACGCCCGGCTCGCGCTCACCGATCGACTGGGCCCAACCGCGGCGGCGTACCCCCGACAGGGCGGTCGCCGTGAAGCGGGCCCCCTGGAGACCTCGGTGCAGCCGCTCGGGCTCCTCCCAGGCCATCAGGATCTGGGCCGAAGAGCCCGCCTTCATGGTGAGCGTCGAGCCGACCGGGACGGTGTCCCGCAGTCCGGACAGCCGCTCGGCCGCCGCCACGCAGATCCGCATGTCACCCTGCCGGCGGTAGAGCTGGGCGCTCTCGCCGGTCACGTCCCGCAGGTGCGTGAGCACGGGCCCGGCCGTGGCCAGCAGTCGGTCCTCGCCGGCCGCGGCCGAGAGCTCCGACAGGCGGGGGCCGAGAATGAAACGGCCCTGCATGTCCCTCGCCACCATCCGGTGGTGTTCCAGTGCCACGGCAAGGCGATGTGCCGTGGGTCGTGCAAGCCCGGTCGCCGCGACCAGCCCGGCGAGGGTGGCCGGACCGGACTCCAGGGCGCTCAGTACCAGAGCTGCCTTGTCGAGAACGCCGACGCCGCTAGAGTTGTCCATGCGTCGATACTCGCGTCTCACTCTGTGAAACGCAAGTTCAATTTTCGCGGGAACTTGCGAACCTGGAGGAGAGGCCGCACAACGGCCCGTGGCCACCGCCCCTAGCCACCGCGCCCCGCACGGGGGTCAAGGCGGCGGCGAACCGATCTCTAGATGGGCCGGCGAAGACGCCGGTCGAAGGGAAAGCGATGGGTAGGACACTCGCGGAGAAGGTCTGGGACGACCATGTCGTCCGGCGCGCCGAGGGCGAGCCCGATCTCCTCTTCATCGATCTGCACCTGCTGCACGAGGTGACCAGCCCGCAGGCCTTCGACGGTCTGCGTCAGGCCGGCCGCCCGGTGCGACGCCTCGACCTCACCATCGCCACCGAGGACCACAACACCCCGACCCTCGACATCGACAAGCCCATCGCCGACCCGGTCTCGCGGGTCCAGCTGGAGACGCTGCGCAAGAACTGCGCCGACTTTGGGGTGCGGCTGCACCCCCTCGGCGACGTGGAGCAGGGCGTTGTCCACGTGGTGGGACCGCAGCTGGGACTGACCCAGCCCGGCACCACCGTCGTCTGCGGCGACAGCCACACCTCCACCCACGGCGCCTTCGGCGCGCTGGCGTTCGGCATCGGCACCAGCCAGGTCGAGCACGTGCTGGCCACCCAGACGCTGCCGATGGCCCCGCCGAAGACCATGGCCATCACGGTCGAGGGCGAACTGCCCGCCGACGTGACCGCCAAGGACCTGATCCTCGCCATCATCGCGAAGATCGGCACCGGCGGCGGTCAGGGGTACGTACTCGAATACCGCGGCCCCGCCATCGAGAAGCTCTCGATGGAGGCCCGGATGACCATCTGCAACATGTCGATCGAGGCCGGCGCGCGGGCAGGCATGATCGCCCCCGACGCCACCACGTTCGACTACCTGCGGGGCCGGGCGCACGCCCCGCAGGGCGAGGACTGGGACGCCGCCGTCACGTATTGGCGCACGCTGCGCACCGATGACGACGCGGTCTTCGACGCCGAGGTCGTCATCGACGCCGCCGCACTGGCCCCGTTCGTCACCTGGGGCACCAACCCCGGCCAGGGCGCGCCCCTGTCGGCGAACGTCCCCGACCCCGCTTCGTACGAGGACGCTTCGGAACGCTTCGCCGCCGAAAAGGCCCTGGAATACATGGGGTTGACCGCGGGCCAGCCGCTGCGTGACATCAGGGTCGACACCGTCTTCGTAGGTTCGTGCACCAACGGCCGTATCGAGGACCTGCGGGCCGCCGCCGCGCTCGTGGACGGCCGCAAAGTCGCCGACGGGGTACGGATGCTGGTCGTCCCGGGCTCGGTGCGCGTCGCTCTGCAGGCCATCGAGGAGGGGCTGGACAAGGTGTTCACCGCCGCCGGCGCCGAATGGCGGCACGCGGGCTGCTCGATGTGTCTGGGCATGAACCCCGACCAGCTGGTTCCCGGTGAGCGCTGCGCGTCCACCTCCAACCGCAACTTCGAGGGCAGGCAGGGCAAGGGCGGCCGCACCCATCTGGTGTCGCCGCAGGTGGCCGCCGCCACCGCGGTCCTGGGCCACCTGGCCGCGCCCGCCGACCTGTCCGACGCCCCGACGCTCGTGGAGGCCTGAGCAGCATGGCCATGGAAGCTTTCACCGCACACACCGGCCGGGCCGTCCCGCTGCGCCGCAGCAACGTCGACACCGACCAGATCATCCCGGCCCACTGGCTGAAGAAGGTCACCCGCGACGGCTTCGAGGACGGGCTGTTCGAGGCCTGGCGCAAGGATCCCACGTTCGTCCTCAACCGCCCCGAGCGGGCAGGCGCCACGGTCCTGGTGGCGGGCCCCGACTTCGGTACCGGGTCCTCCCGCGAGCATGCCGTCTGGGCCCTGCAGAACTACGGCTTCAAGGCCGTGATCTCCTCGCGCTTCGCCGACATCTTCCGCGGCAACTCGCTCAAGAACGGCCTGCTGACCGTCGTGCTCGACCAGAAGGTCGTCGACGCTCTCTGGGACCTGGCCGAGGCGGACCCGACGGCCGAGATCACCGTCGACCTTGAGGACCGGCAGGTCAGGGCCGAAGGCATCACGGCCGATTTCGACCTTGACGAGAACGCCCGCTGGCGTCTGCTCAACGGCCTGGACGACATCAGCATCACCCTCCAGAACGAGCCGGACATCGCGGCATACGAGGCCACGAGGCCCTCTTTCAAGCCAAGTACCGTGCAGGTCTGACGCTCTCGTTTCACTCCGTTGCCCCCCGCCGTTCACGGCGGGGGGCAACGGCATGTTTCGGCCCCAACTGCCGTGACACGCGCAGGAGATGTGCCGCTCGCGGGCCGCCTTCGAGCGGCGTTTCGGAGGCCCGGATTCCGTTAGTTGCCCCCGCCGCAGGCGACAACTCGCCCCAGATGGCACAATCGGTGCATGGAACGCGACAGCCAACTCGAGCTCTACGAGGCAGTCGCGGACCGGCTGAAAGAAGCACACACAAGGGTGCGCACACTGCAAGTCCCGGAGGGCGTACGGATGGCGCTGTCTCGGAAGCTGCTGGTCATAACGGCCGCGGCGAAACACGATCTCGCCGACGCGGCAAGGCGCCTGGACAGATTGATGAAGGACCTCGACGAGGGTCGATTCCCTGAAGGCAACTGAGACCTCTCGAACTCCCAAGAGGTCTACTTCGTTGCGGCACTAGGGTGATTAGCCCGTTTCGTGTTTGATTTGCGGTATATATCTGCCTAACGTGCGAAAAAGCTTGAACGCATTCGTTCTGGCAATGTCTCCGAAGGGGAAGACGTGAACAAGGCGCAGCTCGTAGAAGCGATTGCAGACAAGGTCGGCGGTCGCCAGCAGGCCGCCGACGCGGTCGACGCGGTACTCGACGCGATCGTCCGTGCAGTGGTCGCCGGCGACCGTGTTTCGGTCACCGGCTTCGGATCGTTCGAGAAGGTCGACCGCCCGGCCCGGTACGCCCGCAACCCGCAGACGGGTGAGCGCGTACGGGTCAAGAAGACCTCGGTTCCGCGCTTCCGCGCCGGTCAGGGCTTCAAGGACCTGGTCAGCGGCTCGAAGAAGCTCCCGAAGAACGACGTGGCCGTCAAGAAGGCCCCCAAGGGCAGCCTCTCGGGCGGTTCTTCCACCCGTACGACCGCCAAGGCAGCGGCCAAGAAGGCCACCGCGAAGAAGGCGACCGCGACCAGGAAGGCCACCGCCGCCAAGAAGGCGGTGCCGGCCAAGAAGACCGCCGCGGGCACCGCCACCGCCAAGAAGACGACCGCCAAGAAGACCACCGGGACGGCCAAGACGACCTCAGCCGCCGCGAAGAAGGCCACCGGGTCCAAGAAGGCCACGCCTGCGGCCAAGAAGGCCACCGCCAACAAGACTGCGCCGGCCAAGAAGGCCACCGCGAAGAAGGCCCCGGCCAAGAAGGCCACGGCCCGTACGACCACCGCCAAGAAGGCCACTGCCCGCAAGTAGTGCGGCAGCGAGGATTCACGCGCCGGGCCGGGCTCCCTCCGGGGAGCCCGGCCCGCGGTGTGTCCGGGGGCGGGCGGCACCGGCCCGCCGGGCGGGCCCCTCAGAACGTCTGGAGCGTCACCAGGGTGATGCGCAGGGCCGCGCCCTCGCCGTCCCCCTCGATACGCACGCGCTGCCCAGGGCGCAGCAGCCGCAGGCCGCCCGCGTCGAAGGCCGGGGCGTCGAAGTCCACCGGGGTGCCGTCGTCGAGCAGCACACTGCCGCTGCGGGTCTGGGAGTCGTACGTGAACGCGGTCGCCTGCATGGCCGCAGCGTATCGGCCGCCGAGCCGTGCGCTCAGCCCGGCCGTGCGCGGGCCCACGCCCAGTGCCACGGCCGCCAGCAGATCGTCCCCCGTGTCCACGTCCTGACGTACGGAATCGACTCCGGCCAGCGGGATTTCCGTGGCTCCCCCGGCCGAATGCCGGGCCCGCGAAGAGCCCCCGAAGGACGGATTCAATTCCGAGCCGGGAGCGGAGGAAAGCAGCGTCGTACCGATTCCGGCCGCATCCGCCAGAAATGCGCGCGGAAATGCGGCGGCGTAATCGAGCACCTGCTGCAATTCGCTGGGCCTGAGTGCGGGAAGATCCGCATTCAGCGCCGCGACGGCGGCGCGGGGCCGCCGGGCACGGACGGTCCGCGCCCCGTGCGCCAGCGCGGCGTTGAGACCGGCCGCCGGGGCGTCCGTGACGACGCGTGCCCCCAGGGCGGTCAGGGCTCCTCCCGCCGCGGCGTCGTCCGTGACGACCACCACATCGCGCACCACGGCGCAGGCCAGTGCCGCGGCCACGGTGTCCTCGGCGAAGGCGAGCGCGAGCCCCGGGCGGAGCGCCTCGCCCGCCGTGGGGGCGAGCCTGCTCTTGGCCAGCAACAGGGGCTTGAGGGGGACGACCAGGGACCAGGAGGCGGTCCGGGGCGTGTTCAGTGGCGGGCCCTCCGTCCAGTGCGCGGCGGGCCCCATTGTGGCCTGTCCGTGGCAGAAACCGGAGGTCCGGGGTGCGGCCCGGGGCGTACGGTGTTCTCGACAGACTGGGGCCATGGGGCGACACTTGTGCGGCTGATCGGGCACGCATGTTCACTGCAGCCAGGTCGCGCAAGAGGAAGGTGTCTGAGTGTCCCGCCGCAGAATCGGCTTCTGGTACCGCCTGGCAGCGGTCATCGCCAAACCGCCGCTGGTGGTGCTGTTCAAGCGGGACTGGCGGGGAATGCAGCACATTCCGGCCGAGGGCGGATTCATCACCGCGGTCAATCACAACTCGTATCTGGACCCGCTGTCCTACGGGCACTTCCAGTACAACACGGGACGCGTTCCGCGGCTGCTGGCCAAGGCGGGCCTCTTCACCACCCCGTTCGTCGGCATGATTCTGCGCGGCACGGGCCAGATTCCCGTCTACCGCGAGACGGCCAACGCCCTGGACGCCTTCCGGGCCGCCGTGGACGCCATCGAACGCGGCGAATGCGTCGCGTTCTACCCCGAGGGCACCCTGACCCGGGACCCCGACATGTGGCCGATGGCGGGAAAGACCGGAGCGGCGCGCGTCGCCCTGACGACCAGAGCGCCCGTCATCCCGGTCGCCCAGTGGGGCGCCAACCTGGCGATGCCGCCGTACGCCGAGGAGAACAAGCTCCGGCTCTTCCCGCGCAAGACCCTCTCGGTGCAGGCGGGTCCGCCCGTCGACCTCGACCGCTTTTACGGCAGGGAACCGACCCCGGACGTCCTGCGCGAGGCCACCGAGGCCATCATGACCGCCATCACGGGGCAGCTCGTCGAGCTGCGCGGCGAGCCCGCGCCCGCCGAACCGTACGACCACCGCAGGGCCCGCGCGGAGCAGCGCCGCATGGCCGAGGGAGAGAACGCGAAGTGACACGCCAGCCGGTCAAGGCGGCCGTATTCGGAACAGGCTCCTGGGGTACGGCCTTCGGCATGGTGCTGGCCGACGCGGGCTGCGAGGTGACCCTCTGGGGCCGCCGCCGCGAAGTCGCCGACGCCATCAACGACAGCCGCCAGAACCCCGACTATTTCCCGGATGTGGAGCTGCCCGCCTCGCTGCGGGCCACCACCGACCCCGCCGAGGCCGCCGAGGGGGCCGACTTCACGGTGCTGGCCGTCCCCTCGCAGACGCTGCGCGGCAACCTCGCCGCCTGGGCGCCGCTGCTGCCCGCCGACACCGTTCTCGTCTCCCTGATGAAGGGCGTCGAACTCGGCACCGCCAAGCGGATGAGCGAGGTCATCGGGGAGGTCGCCAAGGCCCCGGCCGACCGGGTCGCCGTGGTCACCGGGCCCAACCTGGCCAAGGAGATCGCGGCCCGGATGCCGGCGGCCGCGGTCGTCGCCTGCAGCGACGAAGCGGTGGCCACCCGGCTCCAGTCCGTCTGCCACACCCCGTACTTCCGCCCATACACCAACACCGACGTGGTCGGCTGCGAACTCGGCGGTGCCGTCAAGAACGTCATCGGGCTCGCCGTCGGCATCGCGGACGGCATGGGCCTCGGCGACAACGCCAAGGGCTCGCTGATCACCCGCGGCCTCGCCGAGACGACCCGCCTCGGACTGGCCATGGGCGCCGACCCCCTCACCTTCTCCGGGCTCGCCGGCCTCGGTGACCTCGTCGCCACCTGCTCGTCGCCGCTCTCGCGCAACCACACCTTCGGCACCAACCTCGGCCGCGGCATGACGCTTCAGGAGACCATCGCGGTCACCCGGCAGACCGCGGAGGGCGTGAAATCCTGCGAGTCGGTGGCCGATCTGGCCCGCCGCCACGGGATCGACATGCCCATCACGGACACGGTCGTCGACATCGTCCACAACGGGAAGCCGCCCGTCGTCGCGCTCAAGGAGCTCATGGCGCGCAGCGCCAAGCCCGAACGCCGCTGACGAACGCGGCTGACGAGCCGCGCTGATGAACGCCGCTGACGAACGCCGCCGACGAGCCGCGCTGCCGAGCCCGGCGCCACCAGGTACCCTCAACGCGATATGAGCAGCGAGAACCTCCCCCAGAGCCCTGCGCAGGAGTCCCGCAAGCCGCGGGTGGCCGTCGTCTTCGGCGGTCGCAGCTCCGAGCACGCCATCTCGGTCGTCACGGCCGGCGCCGTCCTGCGGTCCATCGACCGTGAGAAGTACGACGTACTGCCGATCGGCATCACGACGGACGGCCGCTGGGCGCTGACCGCCGACGACCCCGAGCGGATGTCCATCGCGGAACGGACGCTGCCGAGTGTCGACAACCTCGCCGAGTCCCCGGCGGGCGGCGTGGTGCTCTCCGTCGACCCCGGCAGCCGCGAAGTGGTCTACAGCGAGCCCGGATCGGTGCCCAGGGCACTGGGCGAAGTCGACGTCGTCTTCCCGATGCTGCACGGCCCGTACGGTGAGGACGGCACTCTCCAGGGCCTCCTGGAGCTCTCCGGCGTGCCGTACGTCGGCTCCGGAGTCCTCGCTTCGGCCGTCGGCCAGGACAAGGAGTACATGAAGCGCGTCTTCATCTCCTTCGGCCTGCCCGTCGGACCGTACGAGGTCGTCCGCCCCCGCGAATGGGAGCTCGACCCCTCGGCCGCGCGTAAGAAGATCCTCGGTTTCGCCGAGGAACACGGCTGGCCGCTGTTCGTCAAGCCGGCCCGCGGTGGCTCCTCGATGGGCATCACCAAGGTGAACGACCTCTCCGGTCTCGACGAAGCGATCGAGGAGGCCCGGCGCCACGACCCGAAGATCCTCGTCGAGTCACTGCTGCGCGGCCGCGAGATCGAGTGCGGCGTGCTGGAGTTCGAGGACGGGCCGCGCGCGAGCGTGCCCGCCGAGATCCCGCCCGTCACGTCCCACGACTTCTACGACTTCGAGGCCAAGTACATCGACTCGGCGTCCGGCCTGGTGCCCGCGCCGCTGACCGAGGAGCAGACCGCCGAGGTGCGCCGCCTCGCCGTCGACGCGTTCGACGCAGCCTCCTGCGAGGGCCTGGTGCGCGCGGACTTCTTCCTGCTCGACAGCGGGGAGTTCGTGATCAACGAGATCAACACGATGCCGGGGTTCACGCCCATCTCGATGTACCCGCGGATGTGGCAGGAGAGCGGGGTCTCCTACCCGGAGCTCGTGGACCGGCTGATCCAGGCGGCGCTGCGCCGCCCGACGGGACTGCGCTAGCGAGCGGTGTGCCGGACGGCCCCTGGGGCGGACCCCACTAGAGGCTGTCCGGCACCGCCTTGCGCACCGGCTTCGCGAAGACCGCGAGCGGCGTGGAGTCGTGGGCGTACTCCACCGGCAGGGTCACCTCGACGTACGCCTCGCGGTACGTCGTGGTGAAGCGGGGGCGGCCGTCCCGCTGCGGCTCGAACATCCAGTTGACGCCGTCCGCCTCCACCGCCTTCGCCTGAGGATCATCCATCTTCCCGGGCCGCGGGACCCCGCAGCGCAGTACGATCGCCGGATCTCCCCATACCGCGCTGAGGTCCGACTCCGGGTCGGCGCTGCGCCGCTGCCGCCCCTCGACGCTCTCCGGCAGTTCACCGTGCAGCGCCCGGCACACCTCGCCCTCTCGCGAGGACGGGGTGGGAACCTGGACAGCCACGGCGTCGTCCGTGAGGGAGCAACCGGAGGCGGCGAGAAGCAGCGCGGCGGACGACAGCGACAGGAGCCGGCGGGAAGAAGTCACCGGCCAAGAGTAGACGGGGGCTAGAGGTGGACGACCGGGCAGGTCAGGGTGCGGGTGATGCCGTCCACTTGCTGGACTTTGGCCACCACCATGCGGCCGAGTTCATCGACCGTGTCCGCCTCGGCGCGCACGATCACGTCGTAGGGTCCGGTCACGTCCTCGGCCTGGATCACTCCCGGAATCTTGCCGATGAGGTCGGCGACGGTCGACGCCTTGCCCACCTCGGTCTGAATGAGGATGTACGCCTGTACCACGGAACCTCCAGGGCGGCCACGAGGATCATGTGGGGGAAAGAGACGCCACCGTATCGCGTCGTCGTGGGCAGCGGGGAGTCCTGCGCGGCCGTCGCGGCACGGGGCGTGGCGTACGGCGAACAGAAGTTGACGTATGTGTTGACGGTACCTACAGCAGTGACGGCTCGCGACCGCAAGCGCACTGGGGCAGAAGGGGCACATCCATGAAGGGCACAGTGGGCGAGCTGGGGGAGTTCGGGCTCATCGACAAGCTCACCTCCCGGCTCACCACCACCCCGGCGGTACGGCTGGGGCCCGGCGATGACGCCGCTGTCGTGGCCGCACCCGACCGGCGGGTCGTGGCGAGTACGGACATCCTGCTCGAAGGCCGCCACTTCCGGCGCGACTGGTCGACGGCGTACGACGTGGGCCGCAAGGCCGCGGCGCAGAACCTCGCCGACATCGCCGCCATGGGCGCGGTCCCGACCGCGCTGCTCCTCGGCCTCGTCGTCCCCGGCGAACTCCCGGTCAGCTGGCCCACCGAGCTGATGGACGGCATCCGGGACGAGTGCCAGGTAGCGGGCGCCGCCGTCGTCGGCGGTGACGTCGTACGGGGCGACACCATCACGGTGGCGATCACCGCGCTCGGCGACCTGCGCAACCACGAACCGGTGACCCGGGGCGGCGCCAGGCCGGGCGATGTCGTCGCCGTCACCGGCTGGTTGGGCTGGTCGGCGGCCGGGCTCGCGGTGCTCTCGCGCGGCTTCCGCTCGCCGCGCGCCTTCGTCGAGGCGCATCGGCGCCCCGAGCCGCCGTACCACGCGGGCCCCGCCGCCGCCGGGCTCGGCGCGACCGCGATGACCGACGTCAGCGACGGACTTGTGGCCGACCTCGGGCACATCGCGCAGTCCAGCAAGGTCCGCATCGACCTGCGGTCGGGTCTCATCGACATCCCGACGCAGATGTCGGACATCGGGCAGGCGGTGGGCGTAGACCCGCTCCAGTGGGTCCTGACCGGGGGAGAGGACCATGCGATCGTCGCGACATTCCCGCCGGACACGAAGCTTCCCGCCCGCTGGAGGGTGATCGGGGAGGTCCTCAACCCGTCGGCGCTGCCACAGGTGACGGTCGACGGGGCGCCCTGGACGAGCAAGGGCGGCTGGGACCACTTCGCGGACATCGAGACGGGACAGTAGCCGGGAGGCGTCCGGGCCGTTTGCGGGGCGTACTAGATTCGCTGGTATGCGAATACTTCCTTGCGTCCTCACCGTCGCCGGATCCGATTCCGGCGGCGGTGCGGGCATACAGGCCGACCTCAAGACGATGCTGGCTCTCGGCGTGCACGGCATGAGCGTGCTCACCGCGGTGACGGCGCAGAACTCCCTGGGTGTGCAAGGCGCCTGGGACCTGCCGGTGGAGGCGGTACGGGCGCAGTACCGCAGCGTCGTCGACGACATCGGCGTGCAGGCCGTGAAGACCGGCATGCTGTCGTCGGCCGAACTCGTCGAGACCGTCGCGGAACTGCTGGCGGACACCGACGCTCCGGTCGTCGTCGACCCGGTGGGCGTCTCCAAGCACGGTGACCCACTGCTGGCCACCTCGGCCCTGGAATCCGTACGGACGAAGCTGCTTCCCACGGCCACCGTCGCCACCCCGAACCTCGACGAAGTGGCTCAGCTCACCGGCGTACGCGTGGAATCCGAGACGGATCTGCGCCGGGCCGCGGGGGCGCTCCTGGAATTCGGGCCGCGCTGGGTGCTCGTCAAGGGCGGGCACCTGCCGGGCGACGCGGTGGACCTGCTGTCCGACGGCACCGAGGAGCACTGGCTTCGCGCCCCCCGCCACGACAACCGCCACACGCACGGAACCGGCTGCACCCTGGCCTCCGCGATCGCCTCCGGCCTGGCCAAGGGGCTCGACGTACCGCAGGCCGCGGCCGCGGCCAAGGAGTACGTGACCGAAGCGATCGCCGCCGGCTTCGCACTCGGCGCCGGAATCGGCCCGGTCGACCACGGCTGGCGGCTCAGGAGCGGCCCCGCGGCATGAAAAAACCGGTCCACCCTGAGGTGGACCGGTTTCTTAGCAACCAGCTAGGTGGCCGCGCTTGGCATACGTCAGCGCGAGACCTTGCCGGCCTTGATGCACGAGGTGCAGACGTTGAGCCGCTTCGGCGTCCGACCGACCACTGCACGCACGCGCTGGATGTTGGGATTCCAGCGACGGGACGTACGGCGGTGCGAGTGCGAAATGTTGTTGCCGAAGCCCGGCCCCTTGCCGCAGACGTCGCAGTTGGCAGCCACGGGTCACTCCAAAGACTTCAGATGCACTTACAGTGGATCCCGGCATGCCGGGATCGAAGAATCGAGTGGCGTAGCCGGGGGAATGTCCCGATGTTCATCGGGCAACCGGAGCAGCATACATCGGCTGCTCCCGTACAACGAAACTACCATGGCTGCCGCGGCCCCCGTCCCGGTCCCTGCCTCCGCGCGGGCCCCTGGCGGGGCTACCCTGCGGATCGAACCGCTCGCTAGGAGGACGTCAGGTGCCGCAGACCCTCGACGCTGTCGCGGTGCGCACCTGGTGCTCGCTCGCGCTTGAGGCGCTGGGCCAAGCCCGCGAGGACATCGACGCTATCAACGTCTATCCGGTCGCGGACGGGGACACCGGCACCAACCTCTACCTGACCGTGGAGTCCGCCTGCCGCGCCGTCGAGGCGGTCTTCGCCGCCCACGAGACGGTCACCGCGGACGGACAGGAGGACGGCGCCGCGTCCGTGCCTGCTCTCGCCGACACGGTACGGGCCATGGCCCACGGGGCCCTCATCGGCGCCCGGGGCAATTCCGGAACCATCCTGGCGCAGCTGCTGCGCGGCATGGCGCAGGTGCTGTGCGAGGGGGCCGCCGACGCCGAAGGGCTGCGGCGGGCTCTGCGCAGGGCCGCGGAGGCGGCGTACCAGGCGGTCGCGCACCCGGTCGAGGGCACCGTCCTCACGGTCGCCACCGCAGCGGCCACGGCAGCGTCGAGCGCCGTCGGCGGCGCCGTCGGGGTGGCCCGGGCGGCGTACGAGGGGGCGCGCACCGCACTGGACGCCACCCCCGGACAGCTGGCGGTGCTGGGCCGCGCAGGCGTGGTCGACGCGGGCGGGCAGGGGCTGCTGACCGTGCTCGGCGCGCTGGTCGAGGCGGTGTCGGGCGAGGCGGTCGCCGTGCGCAGGCGGGCCGCGATGCTGCGGCTGCCGGTGGCCGCCGCGGCCCCGGCCGCTCCGGGCGCTGCTGACGGGGATGACGGCGACTGCCCGGCGGATTCCACGCCGTCGGCGGACGCGGCCGAGCAGGGGGGCCCGGCCTTCGAGGTGATCTACCTCCTGGAGGCGGACGACATGGCGGTGGCGCGGCTGCGCGCCCGGCTCGACGCGCTCGGGGACTCACTGGTGGTCGTCGGCGGCGACGGCCTGTGGCACGTCCACGTGCACGTCGACGACGCCGGCGCCGCGGTGGAGGCGGGCATCGAGGCGGGCCGCCCGTACCGGATCCGCGTCACCCACTTCGCCGCCGACCGCCTCGCGCCGCCCCGCGAACGGGCGCAGCGCGCGGTCGTCGCGGTGGTGCCCGGCGAGGGGCTCGCGAACCTGTGCACGGAGGCCGGGGCGACCACGGTCCTCGCCCGCCCCGGTGAGCCGCCCGCGAGCGGGGAGCTGGCGGAGGCGATCCGGCGGGCCCACGCGCGCGAGGTCGTGCTGCTTCCGAACAACGCCGACCTGCGGCACACGGCGGCAGCGGCGGCGGAACAAGTGCGTACCGAGGGGGTACGGGTCGCGCTCATCCCGACCCGCGCGGCGGTCCAGGGCATCGCGGCCCTCGCCGTCCACGAACCGGACCGCCGGTTCGACGAGGACGTCGTCGCGATGACCTCGGCGGCGGGCGCCACCCGCTACGGCGAACTGACCGTGGCCGAACGGCAGTCCTGGACGATGGCGGGCATCTGCCAGGCCGGGGACGTGCTTGGCCTGATCGACGGCGACGTGGTCGTGATCGGGTCCGACCCGCGCGCGGCGTCCCGCACGGTCCTGGACCGGATGCTGACGGCCGGCGGAGAGATGGTGACGCTGGTGCTGGGGGAGGAAGCGCCGGCGGGGCTGGCGGAGTACCTGGAGGCGCACGTCCACGAATCCCACCTCGCGGTGGACACGGTCACGTACGCGGGGGGCCGGCAGTCCGCTTTGCTGCTGATCGGGGTGGAGTAGCGGCGGGTGGGGCGTGGGGTGCGGGACGCCCTCCGGGCGTGCCCTCAATCGCCGGACGGGCTGAAAGTTGCCGCAAGCGGCATATCAAGCCGTCCGGCGATTGAGGACCGGGGTCCGGCGGAGCCCCGGTTCGGGAAGGGGCGGGTCGGGGAAAGCCCGCCGCAGGCGCACCCTGCGCACCCGCCACCCACCCCCACCGCCAACGCGAACGCCCTCACTGTCAGAGCCATGGTGTGGAATGGATCCGTGCCCGCGCTCGACGAACCACTCAAGAAGACGCTCGGCGGCACCACCGCGAAGGTGATGGCCGAGCACCTCGACCTGCACACGGTCGGTGACCTGCTGCACCACTACCCCCGGAGATACGCCGAGCGCGGCGAGCTGACGCAGCTCGCCGACCTCCCGCTCGACGAGCACGCCACCGTCGTGGCGCAGGTCGCCGACGCCCGCGTCCTGCGGTTCAACAACGGCAAGGGCCAGCGCCTGGAGGTGACCCTCACAGACGGCAGCGGCCGGCTCCAGCTGGTCTTCTTCGGCAAGTCGATCTACCACCACCAGAAGGAACTGCTGCCGGGCCGCCGCGGCATGTTCTCCGGCAAGGTCGGCGTGTTCCGCACCACCCGCCAGCTCTCCCACCCGGCGTACGAAATGCTCGGCAAGGACAGTGGTGAGGACGCCGTCGAGGCCTGGGCGAACCAGCTGATCCCGCTCTACCCGGCCTGCGCCCAGATGGAGAGCTGGAAGATCGCCAAGACCGTCGACGTGGTCCTGGCGTCCATGGAGGCCACCGGCTGGCAGGAGATCGCCGACCCCCTGCCGCCCGCGCTGCGCGAGGGCCGCGGACTCACCGACCTGCCCGACGCGTTCCGCAAGGTCCACCGCCCGCGCACCAAGGCGGACATCGCCGAGGCACGGGACCGGCTCAAGTGGGACGAGGCGTTCGTCCTCCAAGTCGCCCTGGCCCGGCGCCGGTTCGCCGACACCCAGCTTCCGGCCGTCGCCCGCAGGCCCGTGGCCGGCGGCCTGCTCGACGCCTTCGACGCCAAGCTGCCCTTCACCCTCACCGACGGCCAGCAGAAGGTCTCGAAAGAGATCTTCGACGACCTGGCCACCGAACACCCCATGCACCGCCTCCTCCAGGGCGAAGTCGGCTCGGGGAAGACCCTGGTCGCGCTGCGCGCGATGCTCGCCGTCGTCGACGCGGGCGGTCAGGCCGCGATGCTCGCGCCCACCGAAGTGCTCGCCCAGCAGCATCACCGCTCCATCACCGAGATGATGGGCGAGCTGGCCGAGGGCGGACTGCTCGGCGGCGCCGAGCACGGCACCAAGGTCGTGCTGCTCACCGGCTCCATGGGCATGCCCGCCCGCCGCCAGGCGCTCCTCGACCTGGTCACCGGCGAGGCCGGTATCGTCATCGGGACGCACGCGCTGATCGAGGACAAGGTGCAGTTCCACGAACTGGGCCTGGTCGTCGTCGACGAGCAGCACCGTTTCGGCGTCGAGCAGCGTGACGCCCTGCGTTCCAAGGGCAAGCAGCCCCCGCACCTGCTCGTCATGACGGCGACCCCCATCCCGCGCACGGTCGCGATGACCGTCTTCGGTGACCTGGAGACCTCGGTCCTCGACCAGCTCCCGGCCGGCCGCTCACCGATCGCCACCCACGTCGTCCCCGCCAAGGACAAACCACACTTCCTTGCCCGCACGTGGGAGCGCGTACGCGAGGAGGTGGAGAACGGACACCAGGCGTACGTCGTCTGCCCGCGCATCGGTGACGGGGATGACGACCCCAACGCTGCCAAGAAGAAGCAGGCGGCGCAGGCGGATGAGGACCCCGAGAAGCGCCCGCCGCTCGCCGTCCTGGAGATCGCCGAGCAGATCACCGCCGGCCCGCTCAGGGGCCTGCGCGTCGAAGTCCTGCACGGGCGGATGCAGCCCGACGACAAGGACGACGTGATGCGCCGCTTCTCCGCCGGTGACGTGGACGTGCTGGTCGCCACGACCGTCATCGAGGTCGGCGTGAACGTGCCGAACGCCACCGCGATGGTGATCATGGACGCCGACCGGTTCGGCGTCTCGCAGCTGCACCAGCTGCGCGGCCGGGTGGGCCGGGGCTCGGCGGCCGGACTGTGCCTGCTGGTCAGCGAGATGCACGAGGCGAGCCCGGCCCGCGCCCGGCTGGCCGCGGTGGCCGCCACTCTCGACGGCTTCGAGCTCTCCCGTATCGACCTCGAACAGCGCCGCGAGGGCGACGTACTCGGACAGGCCCAGTCCGGTGTCAGGTCGTCCCTGCGGATGCTCGCCGTCATCGACGACGAGGAGGTCATCGTGGCCGCCCGCGAGGAGGCCGTCGCCGTCGTCACCGCCGACCCCGACCTCGAACGGCTCCCCGAGCTGCGCACCGCCCTGGACGCCCTGCTCGACCAGGAGAGGGAGCAGTACCTCGACAAGGGCTGACAATGGGTTCAGCAGCATCCACTCCCACCAGGCACCCGACCCTAGGAACCGACACCCATGACCCGCGTGATCGCCGGTACGGCCGGCGGACGCCGCCTGGCCGTCCCGCCGGGCAACGGCACCCGCCCCACCTCCGACCGAGCGCGCGAAGGCATGTTCTCCACCTGGGAGTCGCTGCTCGGCACCCTGGAGGGCACCCGGATCGCCGACCTGTACGCCGGATCGGGCGCCGTCGGCCTGGAGGCGCTGTCGCGGGGCGCGGTGCACGCACTCCTGGTCGAAGCCGACAGCCGGGCCGCGCGCACAGTCCGGGACAACGTCCGCACGCTGGGTCTGCCCGGCGCCGAGGTACGGGCGGGCAAAGCGGAGCAGATCGTCACGGGCCCCGCCCCCCAGGCGCCGTACGACGTGGTCTTCCTCGACCCGCCGTACGCCGTCACCGACGACGATCTTCGCGAGATCCTCCTCACACTCCGCGCCCAGGGCTGGCTCGCGGACGATGCCGTCGCCACCGTGGAGCGCAGCACACGAGGCGGAGAATTCAGCTGGCCCAAGGGATTCGAACCAGTGCGGGCCCGTCGCTACGGCGAGGGAACGCTTTGGTACGGTCGCGCCGCCGCTGCGTGCGAAGACGCCCCATGACCGGACCGGAGAGCGAGGGAACACAGATGCGCCGTGTCGTCTGTCCCGGGTCGTTCGACCCCATCACCAATGGGCATCTCGACATCATTGCCCGCGCCTCCAAGCTGTACGACGTCGTGCACGTCGCAGTGATGATCAACCAGTCCAAGCAGGGACTGTTCGCGATCGAGGAGCGGATCGAGCTGATCCGTGAGGTCACCGCCGAGTTCGGCAACGTCGAGGTCGAGTCCTTCCACGGCCTCCTCGTCGACTTCTGCAAGGAACGCGACATCCCGGCCATCGTGAAGGGCCTGCGGGCGGTCAGCGACTTCGACTACGAGCTGCAGATGGCCCAGATGAACATCGGCCTGTCGGGCGTCGAGACCCTGTTCGTGCCCACCAATCCCACCTACAGCTTCCTCTCCTCCAGCCTGGTCAAGGAGGTCGCTGCCTGGGGCGGCGACGTCTCCCACCTGGTGCCCCCGAAGGTTCTCGGGGTGCTCACCGAGCGCCTCGGCAGGAAGTGACGTACTGACTGCCCGTCACCAGGTGTCGGACGGAGGCCGACTGCCCGTACAGTCGTTCCGTCCGTCTCCAGCCGGAAGAACAGGTGGCGAGCACACGGTGGACGTGCAGAAGAAGCTCGACGAGATCGTCGAGGCGGTCGGCAGTGCCCGGTCCATGCCCATGTCGGCCTCGTGCGTGGTCAACCGCGCCGACCTGCTCGCGATGCTCGAAGAGGTACGCCAGGCCCTGCCGGGCTCCCTCGCGCAGGCGCAGGAGCTGATCGGCGGCCACGAGGAACTGGCCGAGCAGGCCCGGCAGGAGGCCGAGCGCATCATCGAGTCGGCGCACGCCCAGCGCGGGACGCTCATCTCCGACACCGAGGTCGCCCGGCGCTCCCAGGAGGAGGCCGACCGCATCCTCGGTGACGCCCGCCGGGACGCCGAGGAGATCCGCGCGGAGGCCGACGAGTACGTAGACTCCAAGCTCGCGAACTTCGAAGTCGTCCTCACCAAGACCCTCGGCTCCGTCGACCGCGGCCGCGAGAAACTGCTCGGCAGGGGCCCCGGTCTCGACGATCAGGGGTACGCGGACCCCGACTTCGCTGAGGCGCCGGAGCGCAGCCAGGACCCCCAGACGCTGCGCGAGCGGGCCGACGAATACGTCGACACCAAGCTCGGCGCCTTCGAGGCCGTGCTGTCCAAGACGCTCGACGCGGTCGGTCGCGGCCGGCAGAAACTGCACGGCCGGGTCGCCTCGGACGAGCTCGGCGCGCACATGGTGGCCCAGGACGGGGCCGAGCAGCAGCGCAGCAGCGACGAGGACTTCCTCGCTGACCTCGCCGAACCGCAGGCCGCGCACGTCGCCGCACCGATGTCCGCACCGAAGTCCGTGCCGATGCCTCCACCGATGCCGCCGCCCGCGGAGCAGCAGCCCCACATCCCCGAGCAGCAGCAGCCGTACGACCCGTACGCGTACCAGCAGCCCCACCAGCCGCAGGACACCTACGCGTACCAGCAATCCCAGGACCCGTACGGCTACCAGCAGCAGGATCCGTACGCGTACCAGCAGCAGGGCTACGACCAGCCCTACGGGCAGCAGCCGCAGCAGGCCACGCACCAGCAGCCGCAGCAGGCCACGCACCAGCAGCCGCAACAGCCGCAGCAGCACCAGCAGCAGAGCGGCGCTCTCGACGAGACCAGCCTGTTTGACACCAGCATGATCGACCTCGACCAGCTGCGGGAGTACGAGCAGGGGCGGTAGGGACCGGATTGGGCCCTGGGCGAAGCGTCAAGTATCCTGGCTCTTCGGTCGCGCGTATGACCGCGATCTCGGCTGCCCGATTTTGCCCTTGCGGCACGGCGGCCCACCACAGCGATCCGAAAGCGGGAAAACCCCTGAACGCCCACCTCGACCACCGCAACCCCCTCGTGTTCGACACACACGAGCTGGGCCGGCGTCCCGGTGCGCTCCAGCGGCTGACCCGCTCGGCAGTGGCCCCCAAGGACTTCGGTATCGAAGGGGTCGTCGGAGTGCCCGAGGGTGCGCCGTTGGATCTCAAGCTCCGCCTCGAATCCGTCATGGACGGGGTGCTTGTCACAGGCACCGCCCGTGCGACGGCCAAGGGGGAGTGCGTAAGGTGTCTGGAGCCGCTGGAGCTCGATGTTGCAGCGGACTTCCAGGAGATGTTCTCGTACCCTGTCGCCGACGACCGGGGCCGCGCAAAAGCGGAACCGGCCGACGACGACGAGGACGACGAGGACAGGCTCTTCCTCGAGGACGGCCTGTTCGACCTCGAGTCTGTGCTGCGTGATGCGGTGGTGCTCGCACTGCCGATGCAGCCGGTGTGCCGGGAGGACTGCGCCGGCCTGTGCCCCACCTGTGGGGTCAGGCTGGACGACGAACCCGACCACCACCATGACGCCGTCGACATTCGTTGGGCGGCACTGCAAGGACTCGCCGGGACCATTCAGGACGGCGAGAAGGACAACATCAGCGGCGCCGCCGAGTCGGGCGTCGACGAGAAGCAGGAGAAGTAGCCGTGGCTGTTCCGAAGCGGAAGATGTCGCGCAGTAACACGCGCCACCGCCGGTCGCAGTGGAAGGCTGCGGTCCCCACCCTGGTTTCGTGCGAGCGTTGCCAGGAGCCGAAGCTGCAGCACATCGCGTGCCCGAGCTGCGGCACGTACAACAAGCGCCAGGTCCTCGAGGTCTGAGCGGCTCGTGAGAGGCACCGTGTCTAGCCACCAAACGGCGGATGACGCCAAGGCGGAGAACGCCAAGAAGCCGGCGGAGAACACGGCCTCGTCCCACACGCTTCTGGAAGGGCGGCTCGGGTATCAGCTCGAGTCCGCCCTTCTGGTGCGTGCGCTGACCCACCGTTCGTACGCGTACGAGAACGGCGGCCTGCCCACCAACGAGCGGCTGGAATTCCTCGGGGATTCCGTGCTCGGCCTGGTGGTCACGGACACGCTGTACCGAGCCCACCCCGATCTGCCGGAAGGCCAGCTGGCCAAACTGCGGGCCGCGGTGGTCAATTCTCGTGCACTTGCGGAGGTGAGTCGCGGCCTCGAACTCGGCTCCTTCATCCGGCTCGGCCGGGGCGAAGAGGGCACGGGTGGCAGGGACAAGGCTTCCATCCTGGCCGACACCCTGGAAGCGGTGATCGGCGCGGTCTACCTGGACCAGGGCCTGGGAGCCGCATCGGAACTGGTGCACCGGCTGTTCGATCCGCTGATCGAGAAGTCTTCGAGCCTCGGGGCAGGCCTGGACTGGAAAACCAGTCTCCAGGAACTGACCGCGAGCGAGGGACTCGGCGTGCCCGAGTACCTGGTCTCGGAGACCGGACCCGACCACGAGAAGACCTTCACTGCTGCTGCCCGCGTCGGTGGTGTCTCGTACGGCACCGGCACCGGACGCAGCAAGAAGGAAGCGGAGCAGCAGGCCGCGGAGTCCGCGTGGCGCGCTATTCGCGCGGCCGCGGACGAGCGTGAGACGGCGGCCGAGGCCGCCGGCGAAGCGACCCCCGTGACGCCTGAGGCAACTGCGACGCCTGCGGAGCCCGTGGCACCCGAGACCGACGACGCATCGCCGTCGGCCTCCGCCACGGCCTGATCCACGCAGGGCTTTTGTGACCTGGGCGCCCCCGACCGGATTCCGGCCGGGGGCGCCCAGGCATGCCGTCACATTCTCCCGAGGAGCACCGTGCCCGAGCTGCCCGAAGTCGAAGTCGTACGGCGTGGGCTGGAGCGCTGGGTCACCGGACGTACCGTCGCCGAGGTGCAGGTGCTGCATCCCCGGGCCGTACGCCGTCACCTGGCCGGCGGCGAGGACTTCGCGCTGCGACTGACAGGGCACCGCATCGGCGCCGCTCGCCGGCGCGGCAAGTACCTGTGGCTGCCGCTGGAGGACACCGCCGCCTCCGTCCTCGGCCACCTCGGCATGAGCGGCCAACTGCTCGTCCAGCCGCAAAGTGCCCCCGACGAGAAGCATCTGCGCATCCGCGTCCGCTTCGCCGACGAGTTCGGCACCGAGCTGCGCTTCGTCGACCAGCGCACCTTCGGCGGTCTGTCCCTGCACGAGAGCGCCGCCGGGAGCACGGACGGACTTCCCGACGTCATCGCGCACATCGCACGCGACCCGCTGGACCCGGCGTTCGACGACGGCGCGTTCTTCGCGGCGCTGCGGCTGCGCCGTACGACCGTCAAGCGCGCCCTGCTCGACCAGTCGCTGATCAGCGGCGTCGGCAACATCTACGCGGACGAGGCACTGTGGCGCACCCGGCTGCACTACGAGCGTCCCACCGCGACCCTCACGCGCCCCCGCGCGGCCGAACTGCTCGGCCATGTGCGGGACGTGATGAACGCCGCGCTCGCGGTCGGCGGCACCAGCTTCGACAGCCTCTACGTGAACGTGAACGGGGAATCGGGCTATTTCGACCGGTCGTTGGACGCCTACGGCCGCGAGGACGAGCCGTGCCGCCGCTGCGGTACGCCGATGCGCCGACGCCCCTGGATGAACCGCTCCAGCTACTTCTGCCCACGCTGCCAGCGCCCGCCGCGCATCACGCCGTAACCCTCGCGTCGGGGCCCTCCCCGGTAGCCCGGGGAGGAGAGTGCGGGCTCAGAAGCCGAAGTTCTGCGTCCACCAGGGGCCGCCGGAGGCCATGTGCACGCCGACGCCCAGGGTCTTGTACTCGCAGTTCAAGATGTTCGCGCGGTGGCCCTCGCTGTTCATCCAGGAGTCCATCACCGACTGTGCGTCGGACTGGCCGCGGGCGATGTTCTCGGCCGCGAGGCCGGTGATGCCCGCCCGCTCGGCGCGGTCCCAGGGGGCCGCGCCGTCGGGGTCGGTGTGGTCGAAGAAGTCGCGGGCGGCCATGTCCTCGCTGAAGTTCCCGGCCAGCGCCGCCAGATCGTTGTCGGCACGCACCGGGGAGCAGCCGGCCTTCGACCGCTCCTGGTTGACCAGGCTCAGGACGGCGGCCTCGGCTGCCGCTTCGGCGTCGGTTCCCTGGGTGTTCCCTGTGCCGCCCGTGTCCGGGGTCTTCGGGGCGGGCGCGGCCGGGGTGCGGTCCGGCTGTGTGCTCTTCCTGCGCGGCTCGGCGGGCTTCTCGGCCGCCTTCTCCCGCTGGGAGGGAATGGTGGACGGCTTGGTGGAAGGCTTCGCGGACTTGGAGGGCTCGCTCGTCCTGGATGCCTCGGCCTTGGACGGCTCGGAAGTCTTCGGCTTCGGCGAAGCGGACTTCGACGGCGTGCCCTGCGGCGACGCGTCCTGGGAGGCGGGCGCCGACGGCTGGTCCGTGGGCTCCTGCCCACTGCCGCCCTGCGTCTCCAGGTCGGCCGGCCCCTCGGCGCGGACGCGGTCGCTGGGGCCGCCACCGCTGAGGGAGTAGTTGTCCGCGCCGGGCACCAGCCCGGAGGTCACCGCCACCGCGCCGAGGGCCACTGCGGCGGAGACGCCGAGAAGCCCGGTGCGTACGGGGGTGGCCCGCTTCTTCCGACGGCGGGCACCATGCTGGTGCCGGCCGGCCGGAACGTCCGCGTGATCTGCGGCGACGGGTCCGGCGGCGGAGCGACGATGGCGTCCCATCTCCTGTGCCTTCCTGAATGCCTCAAAACTCTTCATGGTCAACTCAAACGTGCTTCACCCGAAAGAATGAAACGCATTTCGTCGGGACTGTACGCCATGACCGCTGGGGGCGAAGTGCCTCATGTGCAATTGGCCGGTTAGCGTGACGTCATGAACGAAGATGTGCGGCTGACCGCCTGGGTGCGCGGCCGAGTACAGGGAGTCGGCTTCCGCTGGTTCACCAGGGAAAACGCTCTGGAGATCGGCGGCCTGGTCGGCTTCGCGCTCAACCTGGACGACGGCCGTGTGCAGGTCGTGGCCGAGGGCCCGCGTGAGAATTGCCACCGTCTCCTGGAGTGGCTCCACTCCTGCGACACTCCCGGGAAGGTCGACGGAGTGACGGAGATCTGGGGCACACCGCGCCGCGGATACGCGGACTTCGCGATCCGCTGAAGGCATCCCCGAAGAGGTGCCCGGCGGAGGCGCGAGGAGGGGGACTCGCACGGGTGTCTGGGACAGAAATGGCCTGGTGGTTGCCAAGAATGGCTTGCCGTGGAAAGCTGCCGACCTAAGGATGATCTCTACGCCCCCAGGGCCCCGCTGCAGAGGCCGCGTCGCGCAGTTCGCGACCGCGTGCCCCCGGGCCGCCCGCCGATACGGGGCGTGATCGTGTTGACCGTCAAACTTTTTGGTGAGACTCTGGAATCCCCGCGCACTCCAGCTGTTTGGCATTGAGAACAACAGATTCAGATGATGACAAGCACCGCGGGTGCGATTCCCTCACGACCCACCACCGCTTCGGTCGGTCACTCATTGTGGAGGACCATCCATCATGGCAAAGGCGCTTCTCGGTTACGTCGGCGGTTCCGACCCGCGACTCCTCGCCGAGATGCGACGGCTTCAGCAGCGCGTTCAAGATCTTGAGTCCGAGCTCAACCGGATTCAGGACGAGAACGACGCGCTCAGCGCCGCCGCTCACCACCGCGGAGATTCGCTGCTCGACAGCATCGACATCGACGTACCCCAGGCGGAGCCTGCGCTCACCTGACGGGGTTTGCAGACAGACCACGCCAGGCTGTCCGTAACAGCCGCTTGAGATCTGCTCAAGATCTATCCAGCAAGACATTGCAAGGGACGCTCCGGCGTCCCTTCTTTCTTTCCGCCCCCGTCGTAGACCTCTTCCCCTACCGTCTGATGTGCCCTGCACCTTGACAGGTGAAACCGGCGGTGAAAGGTAGAGTGCGGCGGTGCATCTCAAGGCCATGACTCTCCGCGGTTTCAAGTCCTTCGCGTCGGCCACCACCCTGCGGTTCGAACCGGGCATCACCTGCGTCGTCGGACCCAACGGATCAGGCAAGTCCAACGTGGTGGACGCGCTGTCCTGGGTGATGGGGGAGCAGGGCGTCAAGTCGCTGCGCGGCGGGAAGATGGAGGACGTCATCTTCGCCGGGACGACCGGGCGGCCGCCGCTCGGCCGCGCCGAGGTCTCGCTGACCATCGACAACTCCGACGGTGCGCTGCCCATCGCATACGCCGAAGTCACCATTACGCGGATCATGTTCCGCAACGGCGGCAGCGAATACCAGATCAATGGCGATACCTGTCGGTTGCTCGATATTCAGGAACTGCTCTCCGATTCCGGTATTGGACGCGAGATGCACGTCATCGTCGGGCAGGGGCAGCTCGACTCCGTTCTGCACGCCGATCCGATGGGGCGCAGGGCCTTCATCGAGGAGGCCGCCGGCGTACTCAAGCACCGCAAGCGGAAAGAGAAGGCGCTGCGGAAGCTGGACGCGATGCAGGTGAACCTCTCGCGCGTACAGGATCTGACCGACGAGCTGCGGCGGCAGCTCAAGCCGCTCGGCAGGCAGGCGGTGGTGGCCCGGCGGGCGGCCGTCATCCAGGCAGACCTGCGCGACTCCCGGCTGCGGCTGCTCGCCGACGACCTGGTCCGGCTGAGGGACGCCCTGCGTACGGAGATCGCCGACGAGGCGGCCCTCAAGGAGCGCAAGGACGCCGCCGAGGCACAGCTCAGGGCCGCGCTGGGGCGCGAGGCCGAACTGGAGGAAGAGGTACGCCGTCTGGCGCCGCGCCTCCAGCGTGCCCAGCAGACCTGGTACGAGCTGTCGCAGTTCGCGGAGCGGGTGCGCGGCACCGTCTCGCTGGCCGACGCCCGGGTCAAGAGCGCGACGGCGGCCCCCGATGAGGAGCGGCGTGGCCGCGATCCCGAGGAGATGGAGCGGGAGGCCGCGAGGATCCGTGAGCAGGAGGCGGAGCTTGCGGCAGCCCTGGACGCGGCGCAGCGGGCTCTGGAGGACACGGCCGAGCACCGGGCCGAACTGGAGGCGGAGCTGGCCGCCGAGGAGCGTCGGCTCAGGGACGCGGCGCGGGCCATTGCCGACCGGCGTGAAGGGCTGGCCCGGCTGCAGGGTCAGGTCGGCGCGGCGCGCAGCCGGGCCGGTTCGGCGCGGGCGGAGATCGACCGGCTGGCCGCGGCACATGAGGGCGCCGAGCAGCGGGCCGTGGCCGCGCAGGAGGAGTACGCGCAGCTGCGGGCCGAGGTCGACGGTCTGGACGCCGGCGACGCGGACCTTGCCGGGCAGCACGAGACGGCCAGGCACCGGCTCGCCGAAGCGGAGGCGCAGCTCACGGCCGCCCGGGAGGCCACCACCTCCGCCGAGCGCCGCCGGGCGGCGACGTCCGCCCGCCACGACGCGCTGGCACTGGGCCTGCGGCGCAAGGACGGCACGGGGGCGCTCCTGGGTGCGCAGCCCCGGCTGCCGGGACTTCTGGGTCCGGCGGCGGAGCTGCTGACGGTGACCCCGGGATACGAGGTCCCGGTGGCGGCGGCGCTGGGCGCGGCGGCCGACGCCATCGCGATGAGCGACCCGGCCGCGGCCGCCGACGCGATCCGTCTTCTGCGCAAGCAGGACGCGGGCCGGGCGGTACTGCTCCTGGGCGGCCAGCACCCGTCGACCGCCGAAGCCCAGGACACCTCCTCCGCCGCCGGGCCGCGCGCCGTGGCTGACCTGGTGTGGGGGCCCGGGGAGCTGATGCCCGCGGTGCGGCGGCTCGTACGGGGCATGGTGGTCGTCGGCACGCTGGAGGACGCCGAAGACCTGGTCGCGGCCGAGCCCGGCCTCACCGCGGTGACCGCCGAGGGCGATGTCCTCGGCGCGTACTTCGCTCAGGGCGGTTCGGCCGGGGCGCCGAGCCTGCTGGAGGTGCAGGCCTCCGTCGACGAGGCCGCAGCGGAGCTGGAGGAGCTGGCCGTACGGTGCGAGGAGCTGGCGGCGGCGCAGCGTCTGGCGGCGGAGCGGCGCAGCGGATGCGCCGTACACGTCGAGGAGCTCGCGGAGCGCCGACAGGCCGCCGACCGGGAGAAGTCGGGGGTGGCGCAGCAGCTCGGGCGGCTCGCCGGGCAGGCCCGCGGCGCGGTGGGCGAGGCCGAGCGGTCCGCGGCCGCGGCGGCGAAGGCGCAGGAGGCCCTGGAGCGGGCGACCGAGGAGGCCGAGGAGCTGGCGGAGCGCCTGCTGGTGGCCGAGGAGGCGCCCGTACAGGAGGAGCCGGACACCTCAGTACGGGACCGGCTGGCCACGGACGGGGCCAATGCGCGCCAGACCGAGATGGAGGCCCGGCTGCAGGTTCGTACGCACGAGGAACGGGTCAAGTCGCTGGCGGGGCGGGCCGACTCGCTCGACCGGGGGGCGCGCGCGGAGCGTGAGGCGAGGGCGCGCGCCGAGCAGCGCCGCGCCCGGCTGCGCCACGAGGCGCGGGTGGCCGGGGCCGTGGCGTCGGGCGCGCGGCAGCTGCTGGCGCACGTCGAGGTCTCGTTGCTGCGGGCCGGCGCGGAGCGTACGGCGGCCGAGGCCGCCAGGGCGGAGCGGGAGCGCGAACTGGGGGCGGAGCGCGGCCGGGGCCGTGATCTCAAGGGCGAGCTCGACAAGTTGACTGATTCGGTTCACCGGGGCGAGGTACTCGGCGCTGAGAAGCGGCTGCGCATCGAGCAGCTGGAGTCCAAGGCGCTGGAGGAACTGGGCATGGAACCGGCAGGACTGGTGGCCGAGTACGGGCCCGGTCAGCCCGTGCCGCCTTCGCCGGCGGCGGAGGGCGAGGAGGTGCCGGAGGACCCGGCGCACCCGCGCAATCAGCCGCGGCCCTATGTGCGGGCCGAGCAGGAGAAGCGGCTGAAGGCCGCCGAACGGGCGTACCAGCAGCTCGGGAAGGTGAACCCGCTGGCGCTGGAGGAGTTCGCGGCGCTGGAGGAGCGGCACCAGTTCCTCTCCGAGCAGCTTGAAGACCTGAAGAAGACGCGCACCGACCTGATGCAGGTGATCAAAGAGGTCGACGAGCGCGTGGAGCAGGTCTTCACCGAGGCGTTCCACGACACCGCGCGTGAGTTCGAAGGCGTCTTCTCGCGGCTCTTCCCGGGCGGGGAGGGCCGGCTGATCCTGACCGACCCCTCCAACATGCTCACCACGGGTGTGGACGTGGAGGCGCGGCCGCCGGGCAAGAAGGTGAAGCGGCTCTCGCTGCTCTCCGGCGGTGAGCGGTCGCTGACCGCGGTGGCCATGCTGGTATCGATCTTCAAGGCCCGGCCCAGTCCCTTCTATGTGATGGACGAGGTGGAGGCCGCACTGGACGATACGAATCTCCAGCGACTGATCCGGATCATGGAGGAGCTGCAGGAGAGTTCGCAGCTGATCGTGATCACTCACCAGAAACGGACGATGGAGGTCGCCGACGCCCTGTACGGCGTTTCCATGCAGGGGGACGGCGTCTCGAAGGTCATCAGTCAGCGACTGCGCTGAGTTTCACCAGCTCAGCCACCATCTTCAAAACTTGAACACATCTCAGGCCCGACCGGGGCGGAGAGGGTGTGACATACGGCCCCTTTGACTTCGACACTTGAAGGCATAGTCTCGGCAACGTCGTTTTTACATTCAAGTGGTGGGCGGCTGGTGTTGTGCCCCACTTGAAGTGCTTGCCCCCCACGCCAGGCACCGCGGCCAGGCACCAGGAGTTCATGTGACCAGCACTGCGCAACCGCCGGCGTCCGGAGCCCGCGTGGCCCACCCGGATCACCTCGGCCACGTCATCTTCATCACGGCGGCAGCCGCGATGGGTGGCTTTCTTTTCGGCTACGACAGCTCGGTGATCAACGGCGCGGTCGAGGGCATCCGCGGCAAGTACGACGTGGGCTCCGCGGCCCTCGCCCAGGTCATCGCCATCGCCCTGATCGGCTGCGCCGTCGGCGCCGCCACCGCCGGCCGCATCGCCGACCGGATCGGCCGTATCCGCGTCATGCGGATCGCCGCCGCGCTCTTCACCATCAGCGCCGTCGGCTCCGCACTTCCCTTCGCCCTGTGGGACCTGGCGTTCTGGCGCGTGCTGGGCGGTATCGCCATCGGTATGGCCTCGGTCATCGGCCCCGCCTACATCGCCGAGGTCGCCCCGCCCGTGTACCGCGGCCGCCTCGGCTCGTTCCAGCAGGCCGCCATCGTGATCGGCATCGCGGTCTCCCAGCTCGTCAACTGGGCCATCCTGAACCTGGCCGAAGGCGACCAGCGCGGCAAGCTGCTCGGCATCGAGGCCTGGCAGGTCATGCTCGGCGTGATGGTGATCCCGGCCGTGCTCTACGGCATGCTCTCCTTCGTGATCCCCGAGTCGCCGCGGTTCTTGATCTCGGTGGGCAAGACCGCCAAGGCCAAGGAGATCCTGGCCGACGTCGAGGGCAAGGGCATCGACCTCGACGCGCGCGTCGCCGAGATCGAGCACGCCATGCACAGCGAGCACAAGTCCACCGCCAAGGACCTGCTCGGCAGCCGCTTCGGCTTCCTGCCCATCGTCTGGGTCGGCATCGGACTCTCGGTCTTCCAGCAGCTCGTCGGCATCAACGTCGCCTTCTACTATTCGGCGACGCTGTGGCAGTCGGTCGGTATCGACCCGAGCGCATCGTTCTTCTACTCCTTCACCACATCGATCATCAACATCATCGGCACCGTGATCGCCATGCTCTTCGTCGACCGGATCGGCCGCCGGCCGCTCGCGCTCATCGGCTCCGCCGGTATGGCCATCGCCCTCGCCTTCGAGTCCTGGGCGTTCTCCGCGGACCTCGTCGGCGGCAAGCTGCCGGAGACCCAGGGCATCGTGGCCCTCATCGCGGCCCACGGATTCGTGCTCTTCTTCGCCCTGTCGTGGGGTGTGGTGGTCTGGGTCTTCCTCGGCGAGATGTTCCCCAACCGGATCCGCGCCGCCGCGCTCGGCGTGGCCGCGTCCGCGCAGTGGATCGCCAACTGGGCGATCACCGCGAGCTTCCCGAGCCTCTCCGAGCGGAACCTCGGCGGGACGTACGCGATGTACACGTTCTTCGCCCTGCTCTCGATCCCCTTCGTGCTCAAGTTCGTGAAGGAGACCAAGGGCAAGGCGCTGGAGGAGATGGGCTGAACCCCGCTGCCCCGCTCCCCGCACACGTCACTGCCCCGGCTCAGCTGTTGAGCCGGGGCAGTACGTCTTTCTCGAGGCCGTGGCCGATACTGGATGCGTTATGGACATCCTCATCCTTGCCGTAGTCATCGCCCTGGTCGCGGTCGGCGCGATCAGCGGGCTCGTCGTCAGCAGCCGCAAGAAGAAGCAGCTGCCGCCGCAGGCACCGCCGAGCACGCCGACCATCACTGCTCCGCCCGTCGAACCGCAGGTCGGCGACGATGCGGCGCCACCTCGCGACGAAGCGCGCCGGACCATCGAGGAGGTGGATCTCCCCGACCGGTCGACCGCGGTCGAAGAGCCCGTCGCCATCGAGGACCCGGTCGTCGCCGAGCCCCTCGCGCCCCGGATCGAGATCCCCGAACCGACCGCGGGCCGCCTCGTGCGGCTACGCGCCAGGCTCGCCCGCTCGCAGAACACGCTCGGCAAGGGTCTGCTGACCCTGCTCTCCCGGGAACACCTCGACGACGACACCTGGGAGGAGATCGAGGACACGCTGCTCACCGCCGACGTCGGTGTCGCCCCGACCCAGGAACTCGTCGAGCGGCTGCGCGAGCGCGTACGGGTGCTCGGCACGCGTACGCCGGACGATCTGCGCGTACTGCTCCGCGAGGAGCTGCTGAACCTGCTCGGTACGGACATGGACCGCGAGGTCAAGACCGAGAGCGGCCTGGACACCCCAGGCGTCATCATGGTCGTCGGCGTCAACGGCACCGGCAAGACCACCACCACCGGCAAGCTCGCCCGCGTCCTGGTGGCCGACGGCCGCAGCGTGGTGCTGGGCGCCGCCGACACCTTCCGTGCCGCAGCCGCCGACCAGCTCCAGACCTGGGGCGAGCGTGTCGGCGCGCGCACCGTACGCGGGCCCGAGGGCGGCGACCCGGCGTCCGTCGCCTTCGACGCGGTGAAGGAAGGGATCGCCGAGGGCGCCGATGTCGTACTCATCGACACGGCGGGCCGGCTGCACACCAAGACCGGGCTCATGGACGAGCTCGGCAAGGTCAAGCGCGTCGTGGAGAAGCACGGCCCGCTGGACGAGATCCTGCTGGTCCTGGATGCGACGACCGGGCAGAACGGCCTGGTGCAGGCGCGGGTGTTCGCGGAGGTCGTGGACATCACCGGCATCGTGCTGACGAAGCTGGACGGCACCGCCAAGGGCGGCATCGTGATCGCGGTCCAGCGTGAGCTGGGTGTGCCGGTGAAGCTCATCGGGCTCGGCGAGGGCGCGGACGACCTCGCGCCGTTCGAGCCGGAGGCGTTCGTCGACGCGCTCATCGGGGACTGACCGGGGCGTCGCCCCTGGGCGCTTCCCGCACGCCGGGCCGACCGGATCCTGCCAGTCGGCCCGGCGTTTCCGCGTCAGCGTCCGTCGGCTCAGTCGGCGTCCGTCAGCGTCCTCAGCGTCCGATTTCTGTCGTTACGCCGGTGAACGGTGGGCGACGTACGCCAGCGTCCCCAGCAGCAGCCGCGCCTGTGGCGGGGACTGCGCCGTGTCCAGCGACGGCGGGCGCAGCCAGCGCACCGGGCCGAGGCCGCCGAGGTCGGACGGTGGCGCCGTGATGTGGGCGCCGGGGCCCCGCCCCTTCAGGTCGAGGTCCGCGTCGTCCCAGCCCATGCGGTAGAGCAGCCGGGGAAGCTCGGTGGCCGCTCCCGGCGCGACGAAGAAGTGCGCCCGGCCGTCGGGGGTGGCGGCCACCGGGCCGAGCGGCAGGCCCATCCGCTCCAGCCGTACGAGCGCCCGGCGCCCGGCGGCCTCGGCGACGTCGAGGATGTCGAAGCAGCGTCCGACGGGCAGCAGCACCGCGGCACCGGGGAATTCCGACCACGTACGGCTGACCTCGGCGAGGGTCGCTCCCGCGGGTACCTCGGGTGCGAAGCCCAGGGGGTGCGCGCCCGGCGCCCGGCACGACGTGTCGCCGCAGGAGCAGGCGAGCCGCCCCGGCTGCCCGGACAGGCCGGCCGCCGCGGACGCTCTGGCGCCGGGAACCGCCGCCCAGCCCCACAGCCCTGTGTACTCGGCCACCGTCGTGCAGTCCGAGGTGCGGCCGCGTCGTCGTGAGCCGGACCGTGTCTCCCGGCCGATCGTGAAGCCCATGCCCCCTCCAACGGGTCCAGTGCGCCGATGGTTACGATCCGGAGGTTCCCCGTAACGCTCCGCTGCCGTAGGCGGGGGGGCCCGGCGGCGCACAGTGTTGCGAAAGGTGGTGCGGAGCGGTCCGCGCGCCCTGGCGCACACCGCTCCGCCGACTCCCGATCGGCGTATGTCAAGTGAATCGCGCCCGGCCGCGCGGGAGTTCATTCGAAGGGGTGGCGAATGGTGGCGTTTATGGAATCGCCATGGCAGGACGGGTGATCGTAGGATTACTTTCGGTACACGAACCCCGGAATCACCACGCATGTGGGTATGCCGGAGGCAAGTCGCTTCCCTGTTCGAGGAGGCGCATCCTCCGGACAACGGACCGTAACTCACGGCATTCTGTTACGGGTTCGCGCAAAGAGGCTTCAGCCGGATGGGGGCGTTCCAGTGAGCGGCAGTGGCGCAGGCGGTACGGACACGGGGAAGCGCCCCAACGAGCAGCTGGGCTCGTGGTTCGTGCGCAGCGGCTGGTCGAAGGGCGAGCTGGCACGCCAGGTCAACCGCAGGGCCCGTCAGATGGGCGCGCACCACATCAGCACGGACACCTCACGGGTGCGCCGCTGGCTCGACGGCGAACAGCCGCGCGAGCCGATCCCGCGGATCCTCTCCGAGCTGTTCTCGGAGCGCTTCGGCAGTGTCGTCGCGGTGGAGGACCTCGGGCTGCGCTCCGCGCACCAGTCACCCTCCGTCTCCGGGGTCGACCTGCCCTGGGCGGGCCCGCAGACGGTGGCGCTGCTCAGCGAGTTCTCGCGCAGCGACCTGATGCTCGCCCGGCGCGGCTTCCTCGGGACCTCGCTGGCGCTCGCCGCCGGGCCCGCCCTGATCGAGCCCATGCAGCGCTGGCTCGTCCCCGCACCGCCCGGCGAGGCCCGCGCCCAGGAGTCGGCCTCGGCCGCGCGGCGACCGTCCCGGCTGTCCGGGCCGGAGCTGGACCTGCTGGAGGCCACGACGGTGATGTTCCGCCAGTGGGACGCCCAGTGCGGCGGCGGCCTGCGGCGCAAGGCGGTCGTGGGCCAGCTCCACGAAGTGACGGACCTCCTCCAGGAGCCGCAGCCCGAGGCCACGTCCAAACGCCTCTTCAAGTGCGCCGCCGAACTGGCCGAGCTGGCCGGCTGGATGAGTTACGACGTGGGTCTGCAGCCCACCGCGCAGAAGTACTTCGTCCTGGCCCTGCACGCCGCCAAGGAGGCGGGCGACAAGCCGTTCGGGAGTTACGTCCTGTCCAGCATGAGCCGCCAGATGATCCACCTGGGCCGCCCGGACGACGCTCTTGAGCTCGTGCACCTCGCGCAGTACGGCAGCCGCGACTGCGCCACCCCCCGCACCCAGGCCATGCTGTATGCGATGGAGGCCCGCGCGTACGCCAACATCGGCCAGCCGAGCAAGTGCAAGAGGGCCGTCCGCATGGCCGAGGACACCTTCTCCGACGCGGGCATCGACGCTGAGCCCGAGCCCGACTGGATCCGCTTCTTCTCCGAGGCCGAGCTCAACGGCGAGAACGCGCACTCCTACCGCGACCTGGCCTACGTCGCCGGCCGCAGCCCCACCTACGCCTCGCTGTCCGAGCCCGTCATGGACCGTGCGGTGGAGCTTTTCGGCAAGGACGAGGAGCACCAGCGGTCGTACGCACTCAACCTCATCGGCATGGCCACCGTGCACCTGCTGAAGAGGGAGCCCGAGCAGTCCGTGGTCATGGCCGAAAAGGCCCTGGTCGTCGCCCAGAGCGTGCGCTCCGAGCGGGTCAACAACCGGCTCCGCAAGACGGTGGACACCGCCGCCAGGGACTTCGGCGAGGTGGCTCAGGTCCTCGATCTCACCGACCAGCTCGCCGCCCGGCTCCCGGAAGCCGCCGAAGCGGTCTGACGGATCCGCGCCGGGTCCGCCGTCCGGGTCCCCGGCCGTTCCGGGCAGCCGGCGCGGCCGGTTTTCGCCCTGCGGTGGGCCCCCGGCGCGGAGAGTACCGGCGTCCTCGGCGCCGGGCGGTGGTTCATCCGTACGTAACACGCACGACCTCTTCGTCACTGGCGCGAAACATCGAGCGGCATTCACCGAAACCGCGCTGCGCGAACCTCATGGCTCAACCGGCTCATCCCTTTGCTGCCGATCAGGCCAACAGGCTCCGCCTCCGCACGGGCCGCACCGACGACGAGGAGACGCCGATGCCTCCAGGCATCACGACGCTTGCCGCAGACACGATCGAACTGTCTGCCGCCAACACCGGTTTCATGCTCATCTGTTCCGCCCTGGTGATGCTCATGACGCCGGGCCTGGCCTTCTTCTACGGGGGCATGGTCCGCGTCAAGTCCACCCTCAACATGCTGATGATGAGCTTCATCAGCCTCGGGATCGTCACGATCCTGTGGGTGCTCTACGGCTTCAGCCTCACCTTCGGCACCGACTCCGGCTCCCTCATCGGTTGGTCCTCCGACTACGTCGGGCTCAGCGGCATCGGCATCACCGAACTCTGGGGCGCCACGACCATCCCGGTCTACGTCTTCGCCGTCTTCCAGCTGATGTTCGCGATCATCACGCCCGCCCTGATCAGCGGCGCCCTCGCCGACCGCGTCAAGTTCACCGCCTGGACGCTGTTCGTCGTCCTGTGGGTCACGGTCGTCTACTTCCCCGTCGCACACTGGGTCTGGGCCGAGGGCGGCTGGCTCTTCGACATGGGCGTCATCGACTTCGCCGGCGGCACCGCCGTCCACATCAACGCCGGCGCCGCCGCGCTGGGCGTCATCCTCGTCATCGGCAAGCGCGTCGGCTTCAAGAAGGACCCGATGCGCCCCCACAGCCTGCCGCTGGTGATGCTCGGCGCCGGTCTCCTGTGGTTCGGCTGGTTCGGCTTCAACGCCGGCTCCTGGCTGGGCAACGACGACGGCGTGGGCGCCGTGATGTTCGTCAACACCCAAGTCGCCACCGCCGCCGCCATGCTCGCCTGGCTGGCGTACGAGAAGATCCGGCACGGCGCTTTCACCACCCTGGGCGCCGCATCCGGCGCCGTCGCGGGCCTCGTCGCGATCACCCCGTCCGGCGGCGCCGTCAGCCCGCTCGGCGCCATCGCGGTGGGCGTGATCGCCGGTGTGCTGTGCGCCATGGCCGTCGGCCTGAAGTACAAGCTGGGTTACGACGACTCCCTCGACGTCGTCGGCGTCCACCTCGTCGGCGGCGTCGTCGGCTCTCTCCTCGTCGGCTTCTTCGCCACCGGCGGCGTCCAGTCCGACGTCAAGGGCCTCTTCTACGGCGGCGGGCTCGACCAGCTCGGCAAGCAGGCCGTGGGCGTCTTCACGGTACTGGCCTACTCTCTGGTCGCCTCCGCACTCCTCGCGCTCATCATCGACAAGACGATGGGCATGCGGGTCCCCGAGGACGACGAGGTTTCCGGAATCGACCAGGTCGAGCACGCCGAGACCGCATACGACTTCAGCGGCGCGGGCGGCGGTTCGGCCTCGCGTACGACGGCATCCGGCCAGGCCGCATCCGGGTCCGGCCGGACCGGGAAGGCCGGTGCGGCGACGCAGAACAAGAAGGTGGACGCATGAAGCTCATCACCGCGGTCGTCAAGCCGCACCGGCTCGACGAGATCAAGGAGGCCCTCCAGGCCTTCGGAGTCCACGGACTCACGGTCACCGAGGCCAGCGGGTACGGCCGCCAGCGCGGGCACACCGAGGTCTACCGGGGCGCCGAGTACACCGTCGACCTCGTACCGAAGATCCGGATCGAGGTCCTGGTCGAGGACGAGGACGCCGAACAGCTCATCGAGGTGGTGGTCAAGGCCGCCCGTACGGGCAAGATCGGAGACGGCAAGGTCTGGAGCGTTCCGGTCGACACGGCAGTCAGGGTACGAACCGGCGAACGCGGGCCTGACGCCCTCTGACCGCAACGCACGGCGAACGGGAGCTGCTGGGTGACGAGCGTGGATGTACCTACCGAACCGACCGACGCGGGACCCAGCGGCTACGCGGCGGCCCGCCTGCGACTCCTCCAGGAGAAGTCCCAGGCCGGGCCGCCCCGCCGTACCGGGCTCTCCCGGCTGACCGACGACTGGCTGAGCGCCCTGTTCACCACGGCGGCCCGCGCGAGCGGGGTGAGCGGCGCGGCCCTCGTCGCCGTCGGCGGCTACGGCCGCGGCGAACTCTCCCCGCGCAGCGACCTCGACCTGCTGCTCCTGCACGACGGGAGCTCCGGCCAGGCCGACCGGGGCGCGATCGCCGCACTCGCCGACCGCATCTGGTACCCCGTCTGGGACCTGGGCGTCGCCCTCGACCACTCGGTACGCACCCCCGCCGAGGCCCGCAAAACCGCAGGCGAAGACCTCAAGGTCCACCTCGGACTGCTCGACGCCCGGCACATCGCCGGAGACCTCGGCGTCACCGCGGGACTGCGCACCGCGGTCCTCGCCGACTGGCGCAACCTCGCCCCCAAACGGCTGCCCGAGCTCCACGAGCTGTGCCAGGAACGGGCCGCGCGCCAGGGCGAACTCCAGTACCTCCTCGAACCGGACCTCAAGGAGGCACGCGGCGGCCTGCGTGACGCCACCGCGCTGCGCGCCGTCGCCGCGTCCTGGCTCGCCGACGCACCCCGCGAAGGGCTCGACGCGGCGCGCCGCCGCCTGCTCGACGTACGCGACGCACTGCACCTGACCACCGGGCGCGCCACCGACCGCCTCGCCCTGCAGGAACAGGACCAGGTCGCCGACGAACTCGGCCTGCTGGACTCCGACACCCTTCTGCGCGAGGTGTACGAAGCCGCCCGCACCATCTCCTACGCCGGCGACGTCACCTGGCGCGAGGTCAACCGGGTCCTGCGCGCTCGCTCCGTCCGCCCCCGGCTGCGCGCCATGCTCGGGGCCAAGGGCGCCCCCGAGCGCACCCCGCTCGCCGAGGGCGTCGTCGAGCAGGACGGCGAAGTGGTGCTGGCCCGCACCGCACGCCCCGAACGCGACCCGGTCCTGCCGCTGCGGGCCGCCGCGGCCGCCGCCCAGTCGGGGCTGCCGATCAACCTGCACGCCGTACGCCGCCTGGCCGCCGTCGCCGCGCCGCTGCCCGTGCCCTGGCCGGCCGAGGCCCGCTCGGAACTCGTCACGCTGCTCGGCGCCGGCGAGGCGACCGTCGCGGTGTGGGAGGCCCTGGAGGCCGAAGGCCTCATCACCCGGCTGCTCCCCGACTGGGAGCGGGTGCGGTGCCGCCCGCAGCGCAACCCCGTCCACACCTGGACCGTCGACCGGCACCTGGTCGAGACGGCGGTGCGGGCCGCCGCGCTGACCCGTCGCGTCGGCCGCCCCGACCTGCTGCTCACCGCCGCCCTGCTGCACGACTTGGGGAAGGGCTGGCCCGGCGACCACTCGGTGGCGGGGGAGGTCATCGCCCGCGACGTCGCGACCCGGATCGGCTTCGACCGGGCCGACGTCGGCGTGATCGCCACCCTCGTACGCCACCACCTGCTCCTCGTCGAGACCGCCACCCGCCGCGACCTGGACGACCCCGCCACCGTCCGTTCCGTGGCCGACGCCGTGGGCTCCACCGGCACCCTGGAGCTGCTGCACGCCCTCACCGAGGCCGACGCACTCGCCACAGGACCAGCCGCCTGGAGCAGTTGGCGGGCCTCGCTCGTCACCGACCTGGCCGGGCGCGTCGCCGCGGTACTCGCCGGTCAGGCGCCCGCCGCGCCCGAACCCACCGCCCCCAGCGCCGAGCAGGAACGCCTGGTCGTGGAGGCGCTGCGCACCGGCGGGCCCGTCCTGTCGCTGCGCGCACAGCTCGAGGGCGGAGCGCAGGACGCCGCGCAGGCCGAGCCCGAGCCGCTGGGCGTCGAACTGCTGATCGCCGTACCGGACCAGCCGGGAGTGCTGCCGGCCGTGGCGGGCGTACTGGCGATGCACCGGCTGACCGTACGCACCGCCGAACTGCGCGCCGCCGAGCTGCCGGGCCAGGTGTCGGACGGCGCCGACGCGGCGGCCCCGATCCTGCTGCTCGACTGGCGGGTCGCGGCGGAGTACGGCTCGCTGCCCCAGGCGACCAGGCTGCGGGCGGACCTCGTACGCGCCCTGGACGGCTCCCTGGACATCCCCTCGCGCCTCGCGGAACGGGAGCGCGCGTACGCGAAGAACCCGCGGCGCCGGGGAGCCCAGGCGCCGCCGCCCCGCGTCACCGTCGCCCCGGCCGGCTCCCGGCTCGCGACGGTGATCGAGGTCCGCGCCCAGGACGCCCCCGGCCTGCTGCACCGCATCGGCCGCGCCCTGGAGTCGGCCGACGTCCGGGTCCGCAGCGCGCACGTCTCGACGCTGGGCGCGAACGCGGTCGACGCGTTCTATGTCACGGGGAGCTCCGGCTCCCCACTGCACGATGTGCGTGCCGCCGAGGTCGCGAGGGAACTGCAGCGGGCGTTGTCCTGACGGTGACCGTGCCCCCCTCGCTCACCGGTTCCGGCGGGCGAGGGCACACACTTTGCGCGGCCGGATACCCTGGGGGACGACTGACCCAGCGCCCCCGACCCCGAGGATCTGCGACCACCGTGTTCGATACCCTTTCCGACCGCTTGGCGAGCACTTTCAAGAACCTCCGGGGCAAGGGCCGCCTGTCCGAGGCGGACATCGACTCCGTCGCCCGCGAGATCCGCATCGCACTGCTTGAGGCGGATGTCGCCCTTTCCGTGGTGCGCACCTTCATCGCAAACGTCAAGGAGCGGTCACGCGGCGCCGAGGTCTCCAAGGCGCTCAATCCGTCGCAGCAGGTCATCAAGATCGTCAATGACGAACTGATCGCGATTCTCGGCGGCGAGACGCGCCGGCTGCGGTTCGCCAAGAACCCGCCCACCGTGATCATGCTCGCCGGTCTCCAGGGTGCGGGTAAGACGACCCTCGCCGGAAAGCTGGGTCTGTGGCTCAAGGGCCAGGGGCACTCGCCGATCCTGGTCGCCTGTGACCTCCAGCGCCCCAACGCCGTCAACCAGCTGAGTGTCGTCGCCGAGCGCGCCGGTGTCGCGGTGTACGCCCCGGAGCCGGGCAATGGTGTCGGCGACCCGGTCGAGGTCGCCAAGAACTCCATCGAGTACGCCAAGAACAAGCTGCACGACATCGTCATCGTCGACACCGCGGGCCGCCTCGGCATCGACCAGGAACTGATGCGGCAGGCCGCGGACATCCGCGACGCCGTCAGCCCCGACGAGGTCCTGTTCGTCGTCGACGCGATGATCGGCCAGGACGCGGTCAACACCGCCGAGGCCTTCCGTGACGGCGTCGGCTTCGACGGCGTGGTGCTGTCCAAGCTGGACGGTGACGCCCGCGGTGGTGCCGCGCTGTCGATCGCCCAGGTGACCGGCCGTCAGATCATTTTCGCTTCCAACGGCGAGAAGCTGGACGACTTCGACGCGTTCCACCCGGACCGCATGGCCTCCCGCATCCTCGGTATGGGCGACATGCTGTCGCTGATCGAGAAGGCCGAGCAGACCTTCAGCCAGCAAGAGGCCGAAGCGATGGCGGCCAAGCTGGCGAAGGGCCCCAAGGAGTTCACGCTCGACGACTTCCTGACCCAGATGGAGCAGGTCCGCAAGATGGGCTCCATCTCCAAGCTGCTCGGCATGATGCCCGGCATGGGGCAGATCAAGGACCAGATCAACAACATCGACGAGCGCGACGTGGACCGTACCGCCGCGATCATCAAGTCGATGACCCCCGCCGAGCGGCACGATCCGACGATCATCAACGGCTCGCGCCGGGCCCGTGTCGCCAAGGGTTCGGGCGTCGAGGTCAGTGCCGTGAAGAACCTGGTGGAGCGGTTCTTCGAGGCACGCAAGATGATGTCGAAGATGGCCCAGGGCGGCGGAATGCCGGGCATGCCTGGCATCCCGGGTATGGGTGGTGGCCCCGGCCGGCAGAAGAAGCAGATGAAGCAGGCCAAGGGCAAGCGCAAGAGCGGCAACCCGATGAAGCGCAAGGCGGAGGAGCAGGCCGAGGCCCAGCGCCGCGAGCAGGCCGCGCAGTCGGGCGGCGCCCTGGGGCTGCCGGCCGGCCAGAGCGCGCAGGACTTCGAACTGCCCGACGAGTTCAAGAAGTTCATGGGCTGATTCGGGCTCTTCTTACGGTGCCGTGGGCTTACGGTGCCTTGGGCTTACGCTGCCGTGGGCGCCCACCCCTGGGTTCAGGGGTGGGCGCCCATTCGGTTTCAGGGCTTGCGTGCGATCAGGTAACGGAAGACGTTGGGCATCCAGATCGTGCCGTCCCGCCGCAGATGCGGGTGGAGCGCCTCGGTGAGCTCCTTCTCCACCTGCAACGGATCCGTGGCCCGTACGGCCGCGTCGAACAGCCCGGTCGACAGGAGCCCGCGTACGGCGCTGTCCATGTCGGCGTACCCGAAGGGGCACGCGACCCGGCCCGACCCGTCCGGCTTCAGCCCGGCCCGCGACGCCACGTCCTCCAGGTCGTCACGCAGCGCGGGCCGCCAGCCCCGGCCCGAGGCCGCGCGCAGGGTCTTGGTCAGCCGCGAAGCGACGCGCAGCACCCCGGAGGTGGCGCAGCGCTCGGGCGGACCCCAGCCGGCCAGGACGACCGGGCTGCCCCGCTCGGCGAGCGGCACGGCGCCCTCCAGCGCGGCGACCAGTGACTCCGAGTCCCCGGCCGCGCAGCCCAGCGGCTCGAAAGCGCTGACCAGGTTGTACGGGGGCGAGTCGGGGTCACGGGCGTCCGCCGGGCCGCCTTCGAGGAGGCGGGCGGGCAGGTCGGGCGAGGTCGCCGGACCGCCATGCCCCGCCGTGCCCGGCAGCAGACGCTGACGGGCCAGGGCAACGCGTGCGGGGTCCGCGTCGACGCCGGTCACCCGGGCGCCTCGGGACGCCGCGATGAGCAGTGCGAGGCCCGAGCCGCAGCCGAGACCGAGCAGCCGGGTGGCGTGGCCCACCTCGAGCCGCTCGTACGCCGCTTCGTAGAGCGGAACCAGCATCCGTTCCTGGATCTCGGCCCAGTCACGGGCGCGGGCACCCGCGTCCGCGACCGGAGCCGAGGCCGCCTTCGGGTGGTGCTGGACGAGCGTGGGTGTCATCGAATGCGCCCCAATCCGCCGAGAGGTCATTTCTGGTCCTGAATGGACGTCCCCCGTGTGCGTTCGCTCGTGCTCCCCCCGTATGCCAGGGAACTCCGCATACGGCATCAAGTCCAGGGGTCGTAAGGCAATGCTTGTGTGCCCCTGCCGTGCGCCCCCGCGCCCGGAGCGGATCCGGTTTCCAGAGTGATACGGCCGCGCCGATCGCGCCACGGGAGGAGCGTGCGGCCGCGCCGTCCGAGTGGCCCGAGTGGTGCCCGGTAGCCAAAAGCGCCCCTTGTACTGTCGCTGTCATGGGCGCCGTGCGCTCCGGGCCCGAGGTGCCCGGCTACGCGTCGAGTCCTCTGTCTACGGCATTGCTTCGTAGACGCGCGGGTACGCCCCGCCTTGCGGCGAGGTGGGCTGGGTCCTCCGCAGATCTACGCACCCGCCCTCGTCCGGACGCATCAATGGCAACTGACGGGTACGTGCAAATTATTTGGGATGGCCCGGAATAGGAACACCGGGGCACCCCGGCTCGTTGTCACGACGTGAGCACGACACCACCTGTTCTCGCCGCAGAGCTGGCGCAGGCGTGGGCCGACATCCAGCGGTACCACCCCGAGCTGCCAGATCTAGCCGCGCCCGAGTCCCTGATCGGAGAGTCCTCGTCCGCCTGCGGCGCCGAGCTCTCCTTCGAACGCCTGCTGCACGAGGCAGTCCACGGCATCGCCGCCGCCCGCGGCGTCCGTGACACCTCACGCGCCGGCCGCTACCACAACCGCAGATTTCTCGCGATCGCTGAGGAGCTCGGCCTCGACCACCCCGAGGAACCGCATCCCAGCAGCGGCTTCTCACTGGTCTCGCTCAACCCGGAGGCGAGGCGGCGCTACCGCCCGACGATCGAGCGGCTCCACCGCGCGCTGAAAGCACACACCGTCGCGACCGCGGCGGACACCAAGCGAAGTTTCCGCGGGCCCGCCGCCCGGCATGGCTCGTCCGGCGGCGGCGTGCGCGTCAAGGCCGTCTGCGACTGCGGGCGCAATGTCCGCGTGGTGCCGTCCGTCCTCGCCCAGGCCCCGATCGTCTGCGGAGGCTGCGGAAAGCCGTTCCGTATCCCGGAAGTGGTGGGCATGGCGAGCTGATCGCCCGCGGTGCTGGTCGAGTACAGCGGTGCCACAGGTGTGTGGCACAATGTCTAGCTGTACTCGACAGCCGCACAGGAACCCTCTCGCCTCCGGCTGACGCGTCCATCGGGCACCCGAGTACCGCAACCCCACGTGGCATCTTCGTTGTGCCCAACCACGTCAGAGACCAGGAGACACCACTCCAGTGGCAGTCAAGATCAAGCTGAAGCGTCTGGGCAAGATCCGTTCGCCTCACTACCGCATCGTCGTCGCCGACGCCCGTACCCGTCGTGACGGCCGGGCCATCGAAGAGATCGGCCTGTACCACCCGGTGCAGAACCCCTCGCGCATCGAGGTCAACGCTGAGCGCGCGCAGTACTGGCTGTCTGTCGGCGCCCAGCCGACCGAGGCCGTTCTCGCCATCCTCAAGGCGACCGGCGACTGGCAGGCGCACAAGGGCCTCCCGGCCCCCAAGCCGCTGCTCCAGCCGGAGCCGAAGGCCGACAAGCGTGCCGCGTTCGACGCGTTCGCCAAGGGCCTTGAGGGTAGCGACGAGTCCAAGGGTGAGGCCATTACCCCGAAGGCGAAGAAGGCCGACAAGAAGGCTGACGAGGCTCCGGCAGCTGCGGACTCCGCGCCCGCCGCCGAGTCGACCGAGGCCTGAGCATGCTCGAGGAGGCTCTCGAGCACCTCGTGAAGGGCATTGTCGATAATCCCGACGATGTGCAGGTGGCTTCCCGCGACCTGCGCCGCGGACGCGTGCTGGAGGTCCGGGTCCACCCCGATGACCTCGGCAAGGTGATCGGCCGCAACGGCCGTACCGCCCGTGCGCTGCGTACCGTCGTGGGCGCCATCGGCGGCCGCGGCATCCGCGTCGACCTCGTCGACGTGGATCAGGTTCGCTGAACAAGTTGGCTGTTTTACCTAGATACGCCGCGGCTCGGGCCGGGGAGGGCTCTGTGGCCCTTCCCGGCCCGTAGTCGTGAGACAGGAGAAACGCAAGTGCAGCTCGTAGTCGCGCGGATCGGCCGCGCCCACGGCATCAAGGGCGAGGTCACCGTCGAGGTGCGCACGGACGAGCCCGAGCTGCGGCTCGGCCCCGGCGCCGTACTCGCCACGGACCCGGCGTCCGCGGGGCCGCTGACGATCGAGACCGGCCGGGTGCACAGTGGCCGGCTGCTGCTGCGCTTCGCGGGCGTGGCGGACCGTACGGCCGCCGAGGCGCTCCGCAACACCCTCCTCATCGCAGAGGTCGACCCGGAGCAGACGCCGGAGGACCCCGAGGAGTTCTACGACCACCAGCTGATGGATCTCGATGTCGTGCTGGCCGACGGCACCGCGATCGGTCGGATCACCGAGATCACCCACCTGCCGTCGCAGGACCTGTTCATCGTGGAGCGCCCCGACGGGAGCGAGGTGATGATCCCCTTCGTCGAGGAGATCGTCGCCGAGATCGACCTGGAGGAGCAGCGGGCCGTCATCACCCCGCCGCCTGGCCTGATCGACGCCGCCCAGGCGGAGGTCGCCGGGGCGCGGGACGACGACGCATGAGGCTCGACGTCGTCACGATCTTCCCCGAGTACCTGGAACCGCTGAACGTCTCGCTGGTCGGCAAGGCCCGGGCGCGCGGGCAGCTCGACGTGCACGTGCACGACCTCAGGCAGTGGACGTACGACCGCCACAACACGGTCGACGACACCCCCTACGGCGGCGGCCCCGGCATGGTCATGAAGACCGGGCCCTGGGGCGCCGCCCTCGACGACGCCCTCGCGGACGGCTACGAGAAGGGCGCGCACGGCCCGGCGCTCGTCGTGCCCACACCCAGCGGCCGACCCTTCACCCAGGAACTCGCCGTCGAGCTCTCGGAGCGGCCCTGGCTGGTCTTCACGCCCGCGCGGTACGAAGGCATCGACCGACGCGTCGTCGACGAGTACGCCACCCGTATGCCCGTGTACGAGGTGTCCATCGGGGACTACGTGCTGGCCGGCGGAGAAGCGGCCGTACTGGTCATCACCGAGGCAGTGGCCCGGCTGCTGCCCGGTGTGCTCGGCAACGCCGAATCGCACCGCGACGACTCCTTCGCCCCCGGCGCCATGGCGAACCTCCTCGAAGGCCCCGTCTACACCAAGCCGCCCGAGTGGCGCGGCCGGCCCATCCCGGACGTGCTGCTCAGCGGGCACCACGGGAAGATCGCGCGGTGGCGCCGGGACGAGGCTTTCCGGCGTACGACCGCCAACCGGCCCGACCTGATCGAGCGCTGCGACCCTGCGGCCTTCGACAAGAAGGACCGCGAAATGCTCAGCATCCTCGGCTGGCAGCCGGGCCCGGACGGCCGATTTGGGCGCAGCCCCCAGGCCGTGGAAGAATAAGCCGCTGCTGTACGTCCGGCGTGCGCCCCTGCCACAGGGGGAACGACGCCCGCCCGACGGGGACAGCACCCCGAAACTCTTTTACGAATTCCGTCGATGACCTGTGGCATCGGCGAGGAAGAAGCTTACATGTCCAGCCTTCTCGACTCCGTCGACTCCGCGTCGCTGCGCACGGACCTCCCCGCGTTCCGCCCCGGTGACACCGTGAACGTCCACGTTCGCGTCATCGAGGGCAACCGCTCCCGTGTGCAGCAGTTCAAGGGCGTAGTCGTTCGCCGCCAGGGTGCGGGCGTCCGCGAGACCTTCACGGTCCGCAAGGTCTCCTTCTCCGTCGGCGTCGAGCGCACCTTCCCGGTGCACAGCCCGATCTTCGAGAAGATCGAGCTCATCTCCCGCGGTGACGTCCGCCGCGCCAAGCTGTACTTCCTCCGTGAGCTGCGCGGCAAGGCCGCGAAGATCAAGGAGAAGCGCTACCGCTGATCGCGCAGTCGGCGCCGGGGACCGGCCGGATAGGCTCAGGTCCCGATGGACACCGAAGCAGACGTCACGGAGCGCGACCGCTCCTGCGACCCCGAAGCGGGGGAAGCACAGCGGTCGCGCTCCGCGCGTTTTCCGGGCACCGCGTGGCGCGGGCCGGCTCTGCTGGCGTCCGCCTGCGCGGTCTTTCTGCTGCTGTTCAGCACCTTCGTGATGCAGCCCTTCCTCATTCCCAGCGGCTCGATGCAGCCCACGCTCGGGATCGGGGACCGGGTACTCGTCAACAAGTTGGCGTACCGTTTCGGGTCCGTACCGCAGCGCGGTGATGTGGTCGTCTTCGACGGCACCGGATCCTTCGTACGCGAGGAGCCCGCCGGGAACCCGGTCACCGGGCTCGTACGGTGGGGGGCCGCGGCCGTGGGACTGGCCGAGCCCGCCGAGACCGACTACATCAAGCGCGTGCTGGGCGTGGGGGGCGACCGGGTCGTGTGCTGCGACAAGCGGGGGAGGGTCGAGGTGAACGGCCGGGCTGTCGACGAGGAGTACCTGCATCCGGGTGATGCCCCGTCACGGGTGCCCTTCGACATCGTCGTACGGCAGGGGACCCTGTGGGTCATGGGCGACCACAGATCGCACTCCCGCGACTCACGCGACCATCTCGGGGAGCCGGGCGGCGGCATGGTGCCCGTCGCCAAGGTCGTCGGGCGCGGCGACTGGATCGGCTGGCCGGTGGGCCGCTGGTCGTCCCTGGAGAGACCGGACGCCTTCTCGCGCGTCACGGCGCCCGGTTCATCCGGGGCGGGGCGCGCGACGGCGAAGGCGGGGCGCCATGGGTAACCGGGGCAGGGTCCGGGCGAGCCACCGGGCGGACACCCGGCTGCCTACGGGGACACGTCCCACGACCGGGCCCGCGCTGCCGGGCCGGGCGGACCGGCGGAAGCTCGCGCGGCGGGTGAAGAGGCGGCGGCAGAGGTCGGCCGTGAAAGAGATCCCGATCCTCATCACCGTGGCGCTGCTCATCGCGCTCGTACTCAAGACGTTCCTGGTGCAGGCGTTCGTGATCCCTTCGGGCTCCATGGAGCAGACGATCCGGATCGGCGACCGGGTACTTGTCGACAAGCTCACACCGTGGTTCGGCTCGGAGCCCGAGCGCGGGGACGTCGTGGTCTTCAAGGACCCGGGCAACTGGCTGCAGGACGAGAAGACCGGCATCAAGGACGACCCGATCTTCCTCAAGCAGATCAAGAAAGGCCTGACGTTCATCGGGCTGCTGCCGTCCGAGGACGAGCAGGATCTCATCAAGCGGGTGATCGCGGTCGGCGGGGACACCGTCAAGTGCTGCGACAAGGACGGGCGGGTGACCGTCAACGGCGTACCCCTCGCGGAACCGTATCTGGACCCCGGCGACCGGCCCTCCGAGATCGAGTTCGACGTGACGGTGCCCGAAGGGCGGATCTTCGTGATGGGGGATCACCGGTCGAACTCCGCCGACTCCCGGTTCCACCTGGACGAGAAGTTCGAAGGCACGGTCTCCGAGACGCAGGTCGTGGGACGGGCGGTCGTCATCGCCTGGCCCGTCGGTCACTGGCGGAAACTGGAACAGCCCGAGACGTTCGCCGGCGTGCCCGCCGCGGGCAGCGGGGCGACCTCGGCCGACGGCCCGTCGAATAGGCTGTCGTCTCAGGATCCGAACGTGGTGATCCTGCTCCCGACCCCTGCGGAACTCCCGCTCGTTATGGGAGTAGTGGGCCTGCTCCGGATCCGGGGCGGGCAGTGGCACGGAGTGAGGAGTGGATGTGGGGGATTTGGCGGTCGGCGCACGATCCGGACGCGACGAGCCCGAGGAACGACCGGAGTCACCCGCAGCCGTGACAGAGGACGCACAACGCGATGAGCATGGCAGCGGCGACAGCGAGGGTCCGAAGAAGCCGCGTTCGTTCTGGAAGGAACTGCCGCTGCTGATCGGCATCGCGCTGGTACTGGCGCTGCTCATCAAGACTTTCCTGGTGCAGGCGTTCTCGATCCCCTCGGACTCGATGCAGAACACCCTGCAGCGGGGCGACCGGGTGCTTGTCGACAAACTGACACCGTGGTTCGGCTCGGAGCCGGAGCGAGGCGAGGTGGTCGTGTTCCACGATCCGGGCGGCTGGCTGGAGAACACCACCTCGCCGGAACCCAACGTGGTGCAGAAGTTCCTCAGCTTCATTGGCCTGATGCCGTCGGCCGAGGAGAAGGACCTGATCAAGCGGGTCATCGCCACCGGCGGGGACACGGTCACGTGCAAGAAGAACGGGCCGGTCACGGTCAACGGGAAGGCGCTCGACGAGAAGTCGTACATCTTCCCCGGCGACACCCCGTGCAACGACGAGCCCTTCGGGCCGCTCAAGGTGCCGGACGGCCGGATCTGGGTGATGGGCGACCACCGGCAGAACTCCCTGGACTCGCGGTACCACCAGGAACTGCCGGGGCAGGGCACGGTCTCGACCGACGAGGTCGTCGGGCGGGCCATCGTGGTGGCCTGGCCGGTCAACCGCTGGGCCACGCTGCCCGTTCCCGGCACCTTCGACCAGCCGGGGCTGAACGCCGCGGCGGCCGCGATGTCGGCCGCGCCGGGTGCGCTGGGGCTCGCGGGAGCCGTACCGCTGGTGCTCTGGCGCAGGCGGAGGCTGACCGAGGGGCGTACCGCCGGGTAGGGTGCCGCTCGGATCAGCGATTTTCGATCTCCTGGATGGGGAGCGCTGCGATGGGCGGAACAGGACGTACGGCAGGCGGCCACGGCCGGCTCGGAAACGCGTTGTCCGGGCTGGCCGTGGCCGTCGGCTGTGTGCTCTTCCTGGGCGGCTTTGTGTGGGGCGCGGTGGCGTACAAGCCGTACACCGTCCCGACCGATTCGATGGCGCCGTCGATCAAGGCGGGCGACCGGGTGCTCGCTCAGCGAATAGACGGCCCGCAGGTGCGGCGCGGGGACGTGGTGATCTTCACGGACTCCGTGTGGGGCAACATGCCCATGGTCAAACGCGTGGTCGGTGTCGGCGGGGACAAGATCGCCTGCTGCTCCGAGGGCGACCGCCTCACCCTGGACGGCGAACCGCTCGACGAGCCCTACCTGCCGGGCGGAGAGCCGGCGTCAACCACGCCGTTCGCCGCCGAGGTGCCCCAGGGGCATCTCTTCCTGCTGGGCGACGAGCGGCGTACGTCCGTGGACTCTCGGGGGCACATCGAGGACGCCGCCAAGGGAACGGTGCCGGTGGGCAAGGTGGACGCGCGGGTCGACGCCGTGGCCTGGCCGCTGGGCGCAATGATCGACCGGCCGCAGAGCTTCGCCTCGCTTCCGGGTGGGGTGTCGCAGCCGGGGCCGGTCGGGCTGGTGCTGGCCGCCGTGCTGGCCGGAATGGCGCTGATCTTCGGCGGTGCGGCGTACGGCCCGCTGACGCGCCTGGCGGGGCGGCGAGGAGGGCGCACGAGGGCTTCCGCGCCGGGCGGGTCGAGCGCCGGTGGACGCTGAGGCAGCGGTGGCAGCGGCAGCGCACCCGAGGAAGGTCGCGCGGGTGCTCCTGCTCGACCCGGACGACCGCGTCCTGCTGATGCGGGGGTACGAGCCGGACGATCCGGCGCTCACCTGGTGGTTCACCCCGGGCGGCGGGCTCGAGGGTGCCGAGACGCGGGCCGAGGCCGCGCTGCGCGAGCTGACGGAGGAGACGGGGATCACACAGGTCGAGCTCGGCCCGGTGATCTGGCAGCGGCGGTGCGCGTTCTCCTTCGACGGACGCCGCTGGGAGCAGGACGAATGGTTCTACCTGGCGCGCACGACGCAGACCGAGACGGTCATGTCCGGACTGACCGTTCTGGAGCGGCGGAGCATCGCTGGGCTGAGGTGGTGGACGTCCGCCGAACTGTCGGCGACGCGTGAGACGGTGTATCCCATCAAGCTCGCCGGGCTGCTGCGTACGCTGCTCGACGAGGGTCCCCCGAGTACGCCGACGATCTTGGCCCCGGAAGTCGCATAGGGGCGCACGGGGCTGGCGCACAATAGGGGGACGAAAGGCTGAAGGGGAACATGCCATGAGCGCCGAGGACCTCGAGAAGTACGAGACCGAGATGGAGCTGAAGCTCTACCGGGAGTACCGCGACGTCGTCGGTCTGTTCAAATACGTGATCGAGACTGAGCGGCGTTTCTACCTCACCAACGACTACGAGATGCAGGTGCACTCGGTCCAGGGCGAGGTTTTCTTCGAAGTCTCCATGGCCGATGCCTGGGTCTGGGACATGTACAGGCCCGCGAGGTTCGTCAAGCAGGTGCGGGTACTGACGTTCAAGGACGTCAACATCGAGGAGCTCAACAAGAGCGATCTCGAACTTCCGGGTGGCTGAGTTCTCCACAACGGCCGAGTTGTCCACCAAGATCCACTAGTTGGCGGTGATCGCGGCACATTCGGTTCCGGAGGTGGAACCGGATGAACGCGAAGAATGCCACAGGAGCTCTCGGCCGGTACGGCGAGGACCTCGCGGCGCGCAGGCTCGTCGAGGACGGCATGACCGTCCTGGAGCGCAACTGGCGCTGCCGGGCAGGAGAGATCGACATCGTCGCCAGGGACGGCGACGCCCTGGTCATCTGCGAGGTCAAGACCCGCAGAGCAGGACCGTTCGAGCACCCGATGCAGGCCATCAGGTCCACGAAGGCCGAGCGGCTGCGTCGGCTCGCCGAGCGCTGGATGCACGAACACGGAGGGCCACCGCCCGGCGGGGTGCGTATCGACCTCGTCGGAGTGGTGCTTCCCCGACGGGGTGCGCCCGTCGTCGAGCATGCGCGGGGGGTGGCCTGATGGGGTTCGCTCGAACGTGCTCGGTGGCCCTCGTGGGGGTTGAGGGTGTGGTGGTCGAGGTGCAGGCCGACCTGGAGCCGGGGGTGGCCGCCTTCACTCTGGTGGGGCTTCCGGACAAGAGCCTGGTCGAGAGCCGGGACCGGGTCAGGGCGGCGCTGGTGAACTCCGGCGCCGACTGGCCCCAGAAGAAGCTCACCGTGGGGCTCAGCCCGGCGTTCGTACCCAAGAGCGGGAGCGGTTTCGATCTTGCGGTGGCGGTAGCGGTGCTGGGAGCGGCGGAGCGTGTCGACCCCAAGGAGATCGCCGATCTGGTGATGATCGGGGAACTGGGACTCGACGGCAGGGTGCGCCCGGTGCGCGGCATCCTGCCCGCCGTTCTCGCGGCGGCCGAAGCCGGGTACACCCAGGTCGTCGTGCCGGAACAGACCGCCGCTGAGGCCGCGCTGGTGCCGGGAGTGTCCGTCCTGGGCGTGCGGAGCCTGCGCCAGCTCATCGCCGTACTCAGCGGAACCGAGGTGCCGGAGGAGACGCGGGACGAGGGGGGCCGGCCCGACGCGATGCTGGCCGGGCTGATGGTGCCGGGCGCCGGTGTGGGCACCGGACTCGCCCCCGGAGAACGTGGCGGCGACGCCCCGGACCTCGCGGACGTAGCGGGGCAGCGGACGGCGCGCACGGCCCTGGAGGTCGCCGCGGCGGGAGGCCACCACCTGCTGCTGCACGGGCCGCCCGGCGCCGGCAAGACCATGCTGGCCGAGCGGATGCCGGGCATTCTTCCGCCGCTGACCAGGCAGGAATCCTTGGAGGTGACCGCCGTGCACTCCGTGGCGGGCATCCTGCCGCCCGGCGAACCACTGGTCAGGACGCCACCGTACTGCGCGCCGCACCACTCGGCGACGATGCAGTCGCTCGTCGGCGGCGGGAACGGGCTGCCACGACCGGGAGCCGTGTCGCTCGCGCATCGGGGGATCCTGTTTCTCGACGAGGCGCCCGAATTCAGCGGACGCGCGCTGGACTCGCTGCGCCAGCCGCTGGAGTCGGGCCACGTGGTGGTCGCGCGCAGCGCGGGCGTGGTCCGGCTGCCGGCCCGCTTCCTCATGGTGCTCGCGGCCAATCCCTGTCCCTGCGGACGGCACACCCTGCACGGATCGGGGTGCGAGTGCCCGCCGTCCGCGATCCGCAAGTACCAGGCGCGGCTGTCGGGGCCGCTGCTCGACCGGGTGGATCTGCGAGTCGGGGTCGAACCGGTGCAGCGCGCCGACCTGCTGGGCCAGGGCGGTCGCGGTGAGCCGACCGAGACGGTCGCGGCCCGGGTACGGGAAGCCCGGGCCCGCGCCGCCGCGCGGCTGGACGGCACCCCGTGGGCCACGAACAGCGAGGTACCCGGCCATGAGCTGCGTACGCGCTGGCAGCCCGCGCCCGGAGCGCTCGGCGCTGCCGTACGGGACATGGATCGCGGGCTGCTGACGGCGCGTGGGCTCGACCGGGTGCTGCGTGTCGCGTGGACGGTCGCCGACCTGGCCGGGTGCGACCGACCCGACGAGCGCCACGTCGACCTGGCGCTGGAGCTGCGTACCGGGATCGCCCGGGGGGCTCCCGCACTGATCGGAGGCGCGGGATGAGCGGGGGAGCGGGCGAGAGCGTGCGGGGGGACGTGCGCGGGGGCGACGGCGAGTGCTCGGGTGCGGGCGAGACGGAGCGGCTGGCCAGGGCGGCACTGACCCGGGTGATCGAGCCGGGGGACGAAACCGGCGGGCGGTGGCTGCGGGAGTGCGGCGCCGTGGAACTGATGCGCCGGCTCACCTCGCTCGAGTGCGACGAGGCGGCCGCGGTGCTGACGGGGGTGAGCGGCAAGCGACTCGGTGGGTACCGGATGCGGGCGGCGGCGGCCGACCCGGAGCGGGACCTGGCAGCGGTGGCCGAGGTGGGCGGCCGCTTCGTCTGCCCCGGCGACCAGGAATGGCCCGGCCAGCTCGACGACCTGGGCGACGGCAGACCGGTGGGGTTGTGGGTGCGCGGGCGGCCGCATCTGCGGATGTGGGCGCTGCGGTCCGTCGCCGTCGTCGGAGCCCGGGCCTGTACCTCGTACGGGGCGCACATGGCCGCTTCGCTGGGCGCCGGACTCGCCGAGCGCGGTTGGGTGGTGGTGTCCGGGGCGGCCTTCGGAGTGGACGGCGCCGCCCACCGGGGCGTACTGGCCGCGGGCGGGGCCACCGTCGCGGTGCTGGCCTGCGGCGTCGACGTCGCCTACCCGCGCGGGCACGCCGAACTGATCGGCCGCATCGCGGACCAGGGCCTCGTGGTGGGCGAGTTGCCGCCCGGAGGGCATCCCACGGCGAGCCGGTTCGTCCTGCGCAACCGCGTGATCGCCGCTCTCACCCGTGGCACCGTCGTGGTGGAGGCGGAGTACCGCAGCGGATCGCTGGTCACCGCGCGCAGCGCTCAGCGGCTCGGGCGCTTCACGATGGGCGTGCCCGGTCCCGCCACCAGCGGGCTCTCCGCGGGCGTGCACGAACTGCTCAGGGGCGAAGGCGTGCTGGTCACCGACGCGGCCGAAGTGGCCGAACTGGTCGGTGACATCGGTGATCTCGCCCCGGCGCGCCGGGGCCCCGTACTCCCCAGGGACCTGCTGGATCCGGTGGCCGCGCAGGTGCTCGAATCGCTGCCGGCGCGTGGCCGCGTCGACGCGCTCGGCGTCGCCCGGGGAGCGGGCACCACCCCTGACGACGCGCTCGGCAAGCTGTACGAACTCCACTCCTTGGGGTTCGTGGAACGCAGCGGTGACGGATGGCAGTTGGCGCCCGGAGCCCTGCAGCATGCCAAGGCGCGGCGAGGCGGCGCTTGACCAGCGGCATCCGGCTGAAAAGGTGATGACCACGACCCTTGGAGTCCGCCCCGCGACCCCTCGGGGACGGGAGTGCGCGGTGACTGCCCCGGGACGAGATGCCCCTGGGGCATTCATTCGGGTGGGGACGATCCCATATCCTGCGCGCACTGCGACTCCTCAGTCACGCTACGCTCACGAAGTCTCCCGCCCAGACGCATGATTCCCCCGACGTCACAGCAGAACGGCTCAAGGCAACGCATGCCCCAGCACACCTCCGGGTCTGACCGCGCGGCAGTGCCACACGCGGCGCGTGCCAGCGTGCGGCCCACCGCACCCTCGTCGCTCGACGAGTTGTGGCGGTCCTACAAGACCACGGGCAACGAGCGGCTGCGGGAGCAGCTGATCCTGCACTACTCGCCGCTGGTGAAGTACGTCGCGGGACGGGTGAGCGTCGGGCTGCCTTCCAACGTCGAGCAGGCCGACTTCGTCTCCTCCGGCGTCTTCGGGCTCATCGACGCCATTGAGAAGTTCGACATCGAGCGGTCCATCAAATTCGAGACGTACGCGATCACACGCATCCGCGGCGCGATGATCGACGAGCTGCGCGCCCTCGACTGGATCCCCCGCTCGGTGCGGCAGAAGGCCAAGGCCGTCGAGCGGGCGTACACGACGCTGGAGGCGCAGCTGCGGCGTACGCCCTCCGAGAGCGAGGTCGCCGCGGAAATGGGCATCGTCCTCGAAGAACTGCACGCGGTATTCAGCCAGTTGTCGCTGGCGAACGTCGTCGCGCTCGAAGAGCTGCTGCACGCCGGTGCCGACGGCGGCGACCGGCTCAGTCTCATGGACACGCTGGAGGACACCCACGCGGACAACCCGGTCGAGGTGGCCGAGGACCGGGAGCTGCGCCGGCTGCTCGCCCGAGCCATCAACACCCTGCCCCACCGGGAGAAGACCGTGGTGACGCTGTACTACTACGAGGGGCTCACCCTCGCCGAGATCGGCAATGTGCTGGGGGTCACGGAGAGCCGGGTCAGCCAGATCCACACCAAGTCGGTCCTCCAGCTGAGGGCGAAACTGGCCGACGCCGGGCGCTGACGCCCCGCGCCCCCGGTCGGCGCTGAATCGTGCCTGCCGCCTGCCTGCCCGCCACCCGGCCGGCCTGTCGCACAGCCCGCAGCCGCACAGTCGCCCTGCCGTCCGCATCGTCAGGGCGGTGGGTCATCCGTAGAGTGGGACCGTGCCAAGGATTCGAGCGGCCTCGGTGGCCGAGCACCGGACGATGCAGCGCGGCGCCCTGCTGGACGCCGCCCGCTCCCTGCTGTCCGAAGGCGGTACGGAGGCGCTGACCTTCCCCGCCCTCGCCGAGCGCACCGGCCTCGCCCGGTCGTCTGTGTACGAGTACTTCCGTTCGCGCGCCGCCGTGGTCGAAGAGCTGTGTGCCGCCGACTTTCCGCTCTGGGCCGCCGAGGTCGAGAACGCGATGGCCGGCGCCGGTACTCCGGCGGGCAAGGTCGAGGCCTACGTGCGGGCTCAGCTGACCCTGGTCGGCGACCGGCGCCACCGCGCCGTGGTCGCCATCTCCGCGAGCGAACTCGACGCCGGGGCGCGCGAGAAGATCCGTGCGGCGCACGGGGGCCTGGTGACGATGATCGTCGAGGCGCTCGGTGACCTGGGGCACGACCAGCCCCGGCTGGCGGCGATGATGCTGCAGGGGGTGGTCGACGTGGCGGTGCGGCGCATTGAGCTCGGCGCGGCGGAGGAGCCGGACGTGATCGCGGACTCGGCGGTCGCCATGGCTCTGGGCGGCGTGCGGGGCTGAGTCCCCGCGCCGACCGTCGCCGACGGCGGGCCGGTCGAGACGTCGAAGACCGGGAGCAGGCGCGGCGGGCCGCGTCGCAGCAAGCCCGGGGGGAGCAGCGTCAGTGGGTCCAGGTAGGTCTCGCCGCGCAGCAGCCCCCAGTGCAGGCAGCCGGACGGGCAGTGGAACGGGCCGTTCTGCAGGACGCCCACCACTTGCCCCGCCCGCACCTCCTCGCCCTGGGCGACCAGCGCCCGCACCGGCTCGTACGTCGTCCGCAGCGGCGGGTCGCCCGTCCCCGACAGGGCGATGGACAGTACCCCGCGCCCGCCCACCGGCCCCGCGAAGGAGACCCGGCCGGGGGCCGCCGCCCGTACCTCCGCGCCCGGCGGGGCGGACAGGTCCGCCCCGCGGTGCCCCGCCGCGTACGGCGACGGGGGCGCGTCCCAGCCGCGTAACACCGTGGGGCGCCCGCTCACCGGCCACACCGCGCCCGGGACCGCATCCGAGGCCGCACCCGGTCCCGAGCCAGAGACCGCGCCCGGAACCGCGGCAGGGGCCTGCCCGGGTCGGCCGAGAAGAATCGCCATGAGGATCAGCGCCAGCATCGTCATTGGTCGTCGTCGCATACCGAAACGGTCGCGTGGCGGGCCGGTTCGTGGGGATCATGGCCGGGATCTGTGGACTGCCGACCGGTTGTGGACATCGCCGTCACCCGGCACTGCGGAGGTCCCGTACACTTCTTGTGGCGATCCGGGTCACCGGGTCGACTTCGCACGCCCCGCCACCCAACCTTCTCTGCGGTCGGTGGCCGCGCCGCTCGGTCCTTCGTGGCACGGCGCATGGGGCGTCAGGCGCGACAGCAATCCTGCCGTCGCGGCAAACCGAGTAACTCAAGGAGTACGGCCATGGCCGTCGTCACGATGCGGGAGCTGCTGGAAAGCGGCGTCCACTTCGGTCACCAGACCCGTCGTTGGAACCCGAAGATGAAGCGTTTCATCTTCACGGAGCGCAACGGCATCTACATCATCGACCTGCTCCAGTCGCTGTCGTACATCGACCGCGCCTACGAGTTCGTCAAGCAGACCGTCGCCCACGGCGGCTCCGTCATGTTCGTCGGCACCAAGAAGCAGGCGCAGGAAGCGATCGCCGAGCAGGCGACGCGCGTGGGCATGCCCTACGTCAACCAGCGCTGGCTCGGCGGCATGCTGACCAACTTCTCCACCGTCTACAAGCGCCTTCAGCGTCTGAAGGAGCTTGAGCAGGTCGACTTCGAGGACGTGGCCGCCTCCGGCCTCACCAAGAAGGAGCTCCTGGTCCTCTCGCGCGAGAAGGCCAAGCTGGAGAAGACCCTCGGCGGTATCCGCGAGATGTCCAAGGTGCCCAGCGCCGTCTGGATCGTGGACACCAAGAAGGAGCACATCGCCGTCGGTGAGGCGCGCAAGCTCCACATCCCGGTCGTCGCGATCCTCGACACCAATTGCGACCCCGACGAGGTCGACTACAAGATCCCCGGCAACGACGACGCGATCCGCTCCGTCACGCTGCTCACCCGCGTGATCGCCGACGCCGTCGCCGAGGGCCTCATCGCCCGTTCCGGCGCCGCGACCGGCGACTCCAAGCCGGGCGACAAGGCCGCCGGCGAGCCGCTCGCCGAGTGGGAGCGCGACCTGCTCGAGGGCGACAAGAAGGCTGATGAGGCCGCTCCGGCCGCGGACGCCGCTGTCCAGACCTCCGCCGAGACCGAGAAGGTCGCCGACGCCGAGCAGGCCGACGAGGCCGCCGCTCCGGCTGCCGACGAGGCTGCCGACGACGAGGCTGCCGCCGACGAGCCCGCTGCCGAGGCTGTCGCCCCGGCCGCCGAGGCCGAGCAGGCCTGACACCCTGTCACGGTTGACGACGGCGGGGGAGGGCGCCACAAGCGCCCGCCCCCGCCGCCACCCGTAGATCTTCGCTTCGACTTCGAGAGAGATTCACAGATCATGGCGAACTACACCGCCGCGGACGTCAAGAAGCTCCGCGAGCTCACCGGCGCCGGCATGATGGACTGCAAGAAGGCCCTCGACGAGGCCGACGGCAACGTCGACAAGGCCGTCGAGGCTCTGCGTATCAAGGGTCAGAAGGGCGTCGCCAAGCGCGAAGGCCGTTCTGCCGAGAACGGTGCCGTCGTCTCCCTCATCTCCGAGGACAAGACCTCCGGCGTCCTGCTCGAGCTGAAGTGCGAGACGGACTTCGTCGCCAAGGGCGAGAAGTTCCAGGCCGTCGCCAACACGCTCGCCGCCCACGTCGCCGCCACCTCCCCGGCCGACCTCCAGGCGCTGCTCGCGTCGGAGATCGAGTCGGGCAAGACCGTGCAGGCGTACGTCGACGAGGCCAACGCCAACCTCGGCGAGAAGATCGTCCTGGACCGCTTCGCGCAGTTCACCGGCGGGTACGTGGCCGCGTACATGCACCGCACCATGCCCGACCTCCCGCCGCAGGTCGGTGTGCTGGTCGAGCTGGACAAGGCGACCGACAGCGCTGCCGAGATCGCCAAGGATGTCGCTCAGCACATCACCGCGTTCTCGCCGAAGTTCCTGAACCGTGACGAGGTCCCGGCCGAGACGGTCGAGAATGAGCGTCGTGTCGCCGAGGCCACCTCCCGCGAGGAGGGCAAGCCCGAGGCGGCCCTGCCGAAGATCGTCGAAGGCCGCGTCAACGGCTTCTTCAAGGACGTCGTCGTGCTGGAGCAGCCGTTCGCCAAGGACAACAAGAAGTCCGTCCAGAAGGTCCTGGACGAGGCCGGCGTCACGCTGAAGCGCTTCTCGCGCATCCGCGTCGGCGGCTGAGTCCGTACGCGATCGACCCAAGACCCCGATAGGGTCTGACGCAGTCGTCCGCGTGCGCGCCGGGCGACCGCAGATCTGACGAGGAGGCCATTGCCGCAGAGGGAACCGCAAGGATCCACCGGCAATGGCCTTCTTCGTATGTGCACGAGGAGATCTCCATGAATCAGGGCGCGGACGCCAAACAGTCTGCCGACGACACGATCGACCCCGGCAAGAAGACCGGCCGCTTCATGCTGAAGCTGTCCGGTGAGGCGTTCGCCGGCGGTGGGGGGCTCGGAGTCGACCCCGACGTCGTGCACGCCATGGCACGCGAGATCGCCGCGGTCGTACGCGACGGCGCCGAGATCGCCATCGTCATCGGCGGCGGCAACTTCTTCCGCGGTGCCGAGCTGCAGCAGCGCGGCATGGACCGGGCGCGTTCCGACTACATGGGCATGCTCGGTACGGTCATGAACTGCCTCGCCCTCCAGGACTTCCTGGAGAAGGAGGGCATCGACTCCCGCGTCCAGACCGCCATCACCATGGGCCAGGTCGCCGAGCCGTACATCCCGCTGCGCGCCGTACGTCACCTGGAGAAGGGCCGCGTCGTCATCTTCGGCGCGGGCATGGGCATGCCGTACTTCTCCACGGACACCACCGCGGCGCAGCGCGCCCTGGAGGTTGGCGCCGAGGCCCTGCTCATGGGCAAGAACGGCGTGGACGGGGTCTACGACTCGGACCCCAAGAAGAACCCGGACGCGGTGAAGTTCGACGCGCTGGAGTACGGCGAGGTCATCTCGCGCGACCTCAAGGTCGCCGACGCCACCGCCGTCACCCTCTGCCGCGACAACGCGCTTCCGATCCTCGTCTTCGAACTCCTCACCGAGGGCAATATCGCGCGCGCCGTCAAGGGTGAGAAGATCGGCACCCTCGTGAGTGCGCAGGGCACCCGGAACTGACCGGGTGGCCGCCCCGATGCGGGGATGGACAAAGCCCTGCCGGTCGGACACCGTGCAGGACTAGTTGCAGGACCAATGCAGGACCAGACGCGCGTAACTGCGGGCCTGGGCGCCGAGAGTTGGCGCCCGGCCCACTCGAGACATGCAGGAGCAAGTGGTGATCGAAGAAATCCTTCTCGAGGCCGAGGAGAAAATGGAGAAGGCCGTCCTGGTCGCCAAGGAGGACTTCGCCGCGATCCGCACGGGCCGTGCGCACCCGGCGATGTTCAACAAGATCGTGGCCGACTACTACGGCGCGCTGACGCCGATCAACCAGCTCGCCTCGTTCTCGGTGCCCGAGGCGCGGATGGCGGTCGTCACGCCGTTCGACAAGAGCGCGCTGCGCAACATCGAGCAGGCGATCCGGGACTCCGACCTGGGCGTCAATCCGAGCAACGACGGCAACATCATCCGGGTGACGTTCCCCGAGCTGACGCAGGAGCGCCGCAAGGAGTACATCAAGGTCGCCCGGACCAAGGCCGAGGACTCCAAGATCTCGATCCGCTCCGTCCGCCGCAAGGCCAAGGAGACCCTCGACAAGCTCGTCAAGGACAAGGAGTCCGGCGAGGACGAGGTCCGCCGTGCGGAGAAGGAGCTCGACGACACCACCGCGAAGTACGTCGCGCAGGTGGACGAGCTGCTCAAGCACAAGGAAGCCGAGCTGCTCGAGATCTGATGAACGACTCTTCCTGGGGGGCCCCGCCGCGGAGCGACTTCGCCGGCGTGTGGGGACCCTCCGACCAGGGGCCTGCCCCGGCGGGTCCCGCCTACGAAGTGCATCAGGCCGATCAGACTCGCCCCATGCCCATCGTGCCCGAGGAGCCCATGCCCACTCCGCCGATTCCCCCGCCGAAGAAGCGTGCGGGGCGTGATCTGCGCGCTGCCATAGGGGTGGCCGTGGGGCTCGGCGCGGTGATTATCGCGTCGCTCTTCGTGTGGAAAGCGGCCTTTGTCGGTGTGGTCGCGGTCGCCGTGGTCGTCGGGCTGTGGGAACTGATCTCGCGGCTGGAAGAGCGCAAGAAGATCAAGGCGCCGCTGGTGCCGCTCGCGGTCGGTGGCGCGGCGATGGTCGTGGCCGGGTACGTCAGGGGCGCGGAGGGCGCCTGGGTCGCCATGGCGCTCACCGCGCTCGCGGTGCTCGTGTGGCGGATGACGGAGCCGCCCGAGGGTTACCTCAGGGACGTTACGGCCGGTGTGTTCGCGGCGTTCTACGTGCCGTTCCTTGCCACGTTCGTGGCCATGATGCTGGCGGCGGACGACGGCGCGCAGCGGGTGCTCACGTTCCTGCTGCTGACGGTGGTCAGCGACACCGGGGCGTACGCCGTGGGGTGGCGCTACGGCACCACCAAGCTCGCTCCGCGCATCAGCCCCGGCAAAACCCGGGAAGGGCTGTGCGGCGCTATCGCCTCGGCGATGGCGGCGGGCGCCCTGTGCATGGAGTTCCTGGTGACCGACGGGACGTGGTGGCAGGGGCTGGTGCTCGGTCTCGCGGTCTCCGTCAGCGCGACCCTCGGTGACCTGGGCGAGTCCATGATCAAGCGCGACCTCGGCATCAAGGACATGGGCACGCTTCTGCCGGGGCATGGCGGCATCATGGACCGGCTCGATTCGCTGTTGCCTACGGCGCCGGTGGTGTGGCTGTTGTTCGTGGTGTTCGTGGGGTCGGGCTGAGAGCGCGGCGCCGCGCGGCGGGCAGCCGCACACCGACGCTGGTGTGGGCGTTGCTGGTGATCTTCGTCCGGGCCGGCTGACGCAGTCCGGTTACCCTGGAAGGGCGCGTCGCTCATGAGCGACGCGCCCTTGTCGCCCCGCAGACGCGGGGGTGATCTTGTGAGGTCTCCTGGCGCCGGCATCGTCCTGCCGCCTGCTCCGCTGCGGCGGAGATCGCCCGGCCTCGTCGTACTGAGGAGTTACCACCCATGACACCCCCCGTACCGGGAGAGCTCACCTTCGTCGCGCCGCGCGGTGCGACGAAACCCCCGCGGCATCTGGCCGACCTCACACCGGCCGAGCGCCGCGAGGCCGTGGCCGCGATCGGTGAGAAGCCGTTCCGCGCCAAGCAACTGTCGCAGCACTACTTCGCGCGGTACGCCCACGACCCGGCGGAGTGGACCGACATCCCCGCGGGGTCGCGGGAGAAGCTCCAGGCTGAGCTGTTGCCCGACCTGATGAACGTGCTGCGGCACATCAGCTGTGACGACGACACCACCCGCAAGACGCTGTGGAAGCTGCACGACGGCACGCTCGTCGAGTCCGTGCTGATGCGCTACCCGGACCGGGTCACCATGTGCATCTCGTCGCAGGCCGGATGCGGCATGAACTGCCCGTTCTGCGCCACCGGACAGGCCGGCCTCGACCGGAACCTGTCAACCGCCGAGATCGTGCACCAGATCGTGGACGGTATGCGGGCGCTGCGCGACGGCGAGGTCCCCGGCGGGCCCGCCCGGCTGTCCAACATCGTCTTCATGGGCATGGGCGAGCCGCTCGCCAACTACAAGCGGGTCACCGGCGCCATCCGCCGTCTCACCGACCCCGAGCCCGACGGCCTCGGGCTGTCGCAGCGCGGCATCACCGTCTCCACGGTGGGTCTGGTCCCGGCCATGCACCGCTTCTCCGACGAGGGCTTCAAGTGCCGCCTCGCCGTGTCGCTGCACGCCCCCGACGACGAGCTGCGCGACACCCTCGTGCCGGTCAACACGCGCTGGAAGGTGCGTGAGGTGCTGGACGCGGCCTGGGAGTACGCCGAGAAGTCCGGCCGCCGCATCTCCATCGAGTACGCCCTGATCCGGGACATCAACGACCAGGCGTGGCGCGGTGACCTGCTGGGCCGCCTCCTCAAGGGCAAGCGGGTGCACGTCAACCTGATCCCGCTGAATCCCACCCCCGGCTCGAAGTGGACCGCGTCGCGTCCCGAGGACGAGAAGGCGTTCGTCGAGGCGATCGCAGCGCACGGCGTGCCGGTGACCGTACGGGACACCCGTGGCCAGGAGATCGACGGAGCGTGCGGACAGCTGGCGGCCACCGAGCGGTAGGGCCCGTGTAACGTGGGCCGCACATTTACATATTCCGACAGGGGAGCGCCACAGCGCTGAGAGTGCGGCACGCTTTTCACGAGCCCAGCCCGCAGACCCTCAGAACCTTGCCCAGGTCATTCTGGGTAGGAAGTTCGGTCACCACTCGAGCTGTTGCGCCCTGCCCGTTTCCGCGGGCAGGGCCGCGTCTCTTCCTGGATGTCCCATCCCAGGAGGAATTCAGTGAGCACCACCAAGAAGTTCGCCGTCACCGCGCTGGCCGCCGCCCTCGGCGTCTCCACGCTCGCCGCCTGCGGGGGCGAGGACGCCGCGGGGTCTGGCGACGGCAAGAAGTCCAAGACCGTGACGCTGGTCAGCCATGACTCGTTCAACGTCTCCAAGTCCGTCCTGAAGGCGTTCACGAAGGAGACCGGCTACACGGTCAAGGTCCTCAAGAGCGGGGACGCCGGCGCCGCCCTCAACCAGGAGATCCTCACCAAGGGCTCCCCGCGCGGCGACGTCTTCTTCGGCGTCGACAACACGCTCCTCTCGCGCGCTCTCGACAACGGCATCTTCACGTCGTACGAGGCCAAGGGGCTCGGCGCGATACCGGCCGACGTGCAGCTCGACAGCGGCAAGCACCGGGTCACGCCCGTCGACACCGGCGACATCTGCGTGAACTACGACAAGAAGTACTTCGCCGACAAGAAGCTCGCGCCGCCGAAGTCCTTCGACGACCTCGCGAAGCCGGCGTACAAGAACCTGCTCGTCACCGAGAACGCCGGCACCTCCTCGCCCGGCCTCGGCTTCCTGCTCGGCACGGTCGCGCAGTACGGCGACGACGGCTGGCAGGACTACTGGACCAAGCTCAAGGCCAACGGCGTCAAGGTCGTCGACGGCTGGGAGCAGGCCTACAACGAGGAGTTCTCCGGCTCCGCGGGCGGTAAGAGCGCCAAGGCGGACCGGCCGCTGGTGGTCTCGTACGCCTCCAGCCCGCCCGTCGAGGTGCTGTACGCCGACCCGCAGCCCAAGGAGGCGCCGACCGGCGTCGCGACGGCCACCTGCTTCCGGCAGACCGAGTTCGCCGGCCTGCTGACCGGGGCGAAGAACGAGGCCGGCGGCAAGGCGCTCATCGACTTCATGGTCGGGAAGAAGTTCCAGGAGGACATGCCGCTCAACATGTTCGTGAACCCGGTGATCGAGGACGCGAAGCTGCCGGAACTGTTCACGAAGCACGGCGTCGTGGTCGACGAGCCCAAGACGGTCGCTCCCGACAAGATCGCCGACAACCGTGAGCAGTGGGTCAAGTCGTGGTCCTCGCTCGTCCTGAAGTAACCGGGGGCATGCGAGGCGCGGCGCGGCTCGCCCTGATGGCCGGGCCCGTCGTGTTCTTCGCCGTCTTCTTCGCCTACCCCGTGGCCGCGATCGTCGGCCGCGGGCTCCAGGTGGAGGGCGTCTGGCAGTTCGGCCGGATCGGGGAGGTACTCAGCGATCCGGCCGTCCTGGACGTGCTGTGGTTCACGACGTGGCAGGCACTCGCCTCGACGGCGCTGACCCTGCTGATCGCGGCCCCGGCGGCGTACGCCTTCGCCCGGCTCGACTTCCCCGGCAAGCAGCTGCTGCGCGCCGTGGTGACCGTCCCGTTCGTGCTGCCGACCGTCGTCGTCGGTACGGCGTTCCTTGCGCTGCTCGGCCGGGGCGGACCGCTCGACGAGGCGTGGGGGGCGCGGCTCGACACGACGGTGTGGGCGATCCTGCTCGCGCACGTCTTCTTCAACTACGCGGTGGTCGTACGAACCGTCGGCGGCCTGTGGTCGCAGCTCGACCCGCGTCAGGAGGAGGCCGCCCGCGTCCTCGGCGCCGGGCGCCTCGCGGCCTGGCGGCGGGTGACGCTGCCGGCGCTCGCCCCCGCCGTGGCCGCCGCCGCGCTGATGGTCTTCCTCTTCACCTTCACCTCCTTCGGTGTCGTCCAGATCCTCGGCGGCCCCGCCTACGCCACGCTGGAGGTGGAGATCTATCGGCAGACCGCGCAGCTGCTGGATTTGCCGACGGCCGCCGTGCTGACGCTGGTGCAGTTCGCGGCGGTGGGCGCGATCCTCGCCGTACACGCGTGGACCGTACGGCGCAGGGAGTCGGCCCTCAAGCTCGTGGACCCCGCCGAGACCGCCCGGCGGCCGCGCGGGGCGGGACAGTGGGCGCTGCTCGGCGGGGTGCTGGCCACGCTGGCGGTGCTCATCCTGCTGCCGCTCGCGGTGCTGGTGGAGCGGTCGCTGGACGGTCCTGACGGGTACGGCTTCGCGTACTACCGCGCGCTTCAGTCGGTGGACGCCGGCGGGGGCACCTTCCTGGTACCGCCGCTGGAGGCGGTGTGGAACTCGCTGGAGTACGCCCTGGTGGCGACCGCCATCGCGCTGGTGATCGGCGGGCTCGCGGCGGCGGCCCTGACCCGGCGGGCCGGGCGGCTGGTGCGAGGATTCGACGCGCTGCTGATGCTGCCGCTGGGTGTTTCGGCCGTCACGGTCGGCTTCGGTTTCCTGATCACGCTGGACCGGCCGCCGCTGGACCTGCGCACCTCCTGGATCCTGGTGCCGCTGGCCCAGGCCCTGGTGGGCGTTCCCTTCGTCGTACGGACCATGCTTCCGGTACTGCGGGCGGTCGACGCGCGGCTGCGTGAGGCGGCGGCGGTGCTCGGGGCGTCGCCGCTGCGGGCGTGGCGGGAGGTCGACCTGCCGCTGGTGCGGCGGGCCCTGCTGGTGGCCGCCGGGTTCGCTTTCGCGGTGTCGCTGGGCGAGTTCGGGGCGACCGTTTTCATCGCGCGGCCCGACAATCCGACCCTTCCGGTGGCCGTGGCGCGGCTGCTGGGACGTGCCGGGGACCTCAACTACGGGCAGGCGATGGCCCTGAGCACGATTTTGATGTTGGTGTGCGCGGTGTCGTTGCTGGTCCTCGAACGTCTGCGGCCCGACCGAACCCGATCCGGGGAGTTCTGATGTTGCGGCTGGACAGGGCGAGCGTGCGGTTCGGGAAGCGGGTCGCGCTCGACGCGGTGGACCTGGAGGTCGCCGAGCACGAGATCGTCTGCATCCTCGGGCCGAGCGGAAGCGGCAAGTCCACGCTGCTGCGGGTCGTCGCCGGGCTCCAGTCGGCGGACGCCGGGCGGGTGCTGCTGGAGGACCGCGACCAGGGCGGGGTGCCGGCGCACCGGCGGGGAGTCGGCCTGATGTTCCAGGATCACCAGCTCTTCCCGCAGCAGGACGTCGGCGGGAACGTCGCCTTCGGGCTGCGGATGCGCGGCGACTCGAAGGCCCGGCAGGCGGACCGGGTGGGCGAACTGCTGGAGCTGGTCGGCCTGCCGGGGGCGCAGCGCCGCGGCATCGCGACCCTGTCGGGCGGCGAACAGCAGCGCGTCGCGCTCGCCCGCGCGCTCGCCCCGCAGCCGAGGCTACTGATGCTCGACGAGCCGCTGGGGCAGCTGGACCGCGGCCTGCGCGAACGGCTGGTCGTCGAACTGCGCGGACTTTTCTGCCAGTTGGGTACGACCGTCCTGGCCGTCACGCACGATCAGGGTGAGGCATTCGCGCTCGCCGACCGGGTCGTCGTGATGCGTGAAGGCCGGATCGCGCAGAGCGGTACGCCGCTTGAGGTCTGGCAGCGGCCCGCCTCGGAGTTCGTCGCGCGCTTCCTCGGCTTCGACAACGTCGTCGCGGCCACGGTCGGCGGCGAGACGGCGGACACGGTGTGGGGCAGGATCCCGGTGCCGGCCGGGTCCCCGCAGGGTGAGGGCCGCGTTCTGGTCCGCCCGGCGGGCGTCGGGCTGGTCCCGGCCGCGGACGGGCTGCCGTGCACGGTGACGGCGCGCACGTTCCGGGGCAACCATGTCGCCGTACTCCTCCAGCCCGCTGACGGGCCGCAGTTGGAGGCGGAGTGCGCACTGCGGGACGCGCCGGACGAGGGGGCGCGGGTGGGCGTCGCGTTCGCGGCGGACGAGGTCGTACTGCTGCCGTCGTGAGGCCGGTGGTGGAGCGGGGGTGGAGCGGGGTGGAGCGAAGGCTGAGCGCGGTCGAGCGGGCCACGGGGGCGGCGGCCCGAACCTGCCGGACCGCCGCCGCCCCGCGGGCTCAGTTTCTGCGGCCTCGGCCCCGGCCACCCCAGCCGCTGCCGATCCCGGCCACGTGCAGGGCCAGTAGGGCCAGCCCGATGAGCATGATGTTGACGGAAGAGAAGACGTCGTTGGTCGAGATGTCCGCCGCGTTGAGGATGAACGCGATGAAGAACAGAACTGCGGCCGCGATGGCGAGCATGGGGTCTCCTTCTTGGGATTTTCTTGGGATTCTCGAAGTGGTGACTCCCGTCTGCCCCGCACGTGCCCGACTTAACTCAGCGTGCGCCGCCGGACATCCGGTCGAGCGCTGCCGGGGCTTCCTCGACGCTGTCGACCAGGGCGATGCGGGTCTCCATTGCGCGGTCCTTGGCCAGAGCCTGGAGGAGCGGCCAGGCGGGGAGCCTCTCGGTCCAGTGGGTGCGGTCGACCAGGACCATGGGGGTCGGTTCGCCGCGCGACTCGTAGTAGTTGGGGGTCGCGTTGTCGAAGATCTCCTGGACGGTGCCGGCGGCGCCTGGCAGGAAGACGACGCCGGCGTTGCAGCGGGCGAGGAGGCCGTCCTCACGGGTGGCGTTGGCGAAGTACTTGGCGATGTGGCCCGCGAAGGCGTTCGGCGGCTCGTGGCCGTAGAACCAGGTGGGGATGCCGACCGAGTCGCCGCCCGACGGCCAGCGGTCGCGGATGTCGAAGGCGGTACGGGCCCAGTCGGAGATCGACGGGGTGAACGACGGCGTCTTGGCGAGGAGTTCGAGGGCGTCGTCGAGGGCGGTGTCGTTCCCGAAGGGCGCCATGTACGCGCCGAGGTTCGCCGCCTCCATCGCGCCGGGACCGCCGCCGGTGGCCACGGTCAGGCCGGCGCGGGCCAGGGAGCGCCCGAGACGGGCGGCGCCGGCGTACGCGCTGGTGCCGCGGCCCATGGCGTGGCCGCCCATGACGCCGACGACGCGGGCGCCGGAGAGGTGTTCGTCGAGGGCGTCCGAGATGGCGTCGTCGTGGATGGCGCGGAGCATCGAGGCGAGTATGTCGCCGTCCGCCTTGGTGCGGTTGAACCAGGCGTAGGCGAGGGCGTCGGGGGTCGCCTCGTAGCCGGCGTCCAGGTCCTGGAAGAGGGCTCCGGCCGTATAGAGCAGGCCGCGGTACGGGTCGAACGGCAGGTCCGGGACCGGCGGGAAGACCACCGCGCCGTCCGCACGGACCTTCGCCAGGCCGGCGGCGTCCATGGGGCAGCCGAGGAATATCGCGGCGGACGTGTCCACGGCGAGGAGAGCGGGGGTGCGGGCCGTGAGATCGACGGCCTGGAGCCGGTAGCCGGCGAGTGAGCCGCGTCGCACGACGTCGTCGAACTCTTCGATGGTTTCGATCTCGCGGTCGGGGACGGGGCCGGTTGCGGGGTTCATGGGGTGAGGCACGCGACGATGCTAGGCGGTGGGCCCGCGAACCCCGGCTTCGGGCCGCGAGCCCGGCGCTAGCCCGCCAGCGGCAGCGCCGCCAAGGACGCGACCGCCCAGGTCAGGGGGGCGAAGACGGCGAGGATGGCCCCCGCCCTCAGGGCTGCTGACCTGCGCAGCGTCTGGGCGGGCGCGCCCAGACGGCCAAGCGCCCGCGTGGTGTCCGCGCGTGCGTGCTTGGCTTCCAGCGTCGCGGTCAGCAGCGTCGCCACCGTGCAGCCCATCACCAGGGCCGCGCCCAGGCCGGTGAGCGGGCCGAAGGGGTGCGGGCCGGCGCCCGGGCCGTACAGGCTCGCCGACGCGATCACCGCCGACGCCACCGCGCAGACCACGCCCAGCGGCCGCCCGATGCGCTGCGCCTCGGCCATCAGGACCCGGCCCGCCAGCAGCCGGATCACCCTGGGGCGTACGGACTGCAGCAGCCGGCCGCACAGGTACGTGAGACCCGGCCCCGCCATCGCCAGGCCCAGCGCCGTCAGCGCCCAGCCCGCCAGCACCCCTGCCGGGACGACGTCGAGCCGCCCCGGCAGGGCGAGCCGTACACCCGGCGGGCCGGAGGCGGCGTACGTCTCGACCGCGAGGCCGGCCGCCGTCAGGGCCATCCCCCAGGGCAGGCCGGTGGGGATGGCGGGTCCGGCGGGCCGCTCGTGTTCGTCGGCCCGCCCGGTCCGCGCCGGCCGGCGCGGACGCAGCGCCAGCGCGCTCGCGGCCGCCGCCGTGACCGGCACCAGGCACAGCAGGGTGAGCGCCGCAGCCGGCGGCAACGGCTGCTCCGCGCCCAGCAGCCGGGCGGCCGCCCCGTCGAACGGCAGGCCCGTGAGTTCGCCGCGCAGGTGGAGGTAGAACAGCAGGGCGAGCGCGGAGCCCAGGGTGCAGGAGAGCGCGGTCGACACCGCCGCGAGCGTCGTCAGGCGGGCCGGGCCGAGGCCGACGGCGGACAGCCCGGTACGTGGCGGGTGGGTGCTCGGGTCCGTACGGGCCACCGCCACCGCGAAGTACACCGTCGCCGCCAGCGGGGCCAGACACCACAGCAGCCGCAGCACGGAGCCGCGGGACTGCGCGGGGTGGCCCAGGGCGTGACCGAGCGTGCTCAGCAGGAGGAAACCCACACCGGCCGACGCCGCCGCGACCAGCAGCCGGCGCAGCAGGACCAGCGGGTGGGTGCCCCGGGCTAGGCGGAGAGCGAGCACGCGGCCCGGCCTTCCTCCACACCGTCGGCCTGCGCCGAGTTCGCGCGGCGTCCGTCGATCAGCGAGACCGTACGGTCCGCGAGGGCGGCCACTTCCGAGTCGTGCGTGGCGAGAACGACGGTGATCCCGTGCGAGCGGGCCGCGGTGGTGAGCGTACGCAGCACCTGGGCCCGGTCCGTGCGGTGCAGCGGCGCCGTCGGCTCGTCCGCGAAGATCACCGCCGGCTTCGTGACCAGGGCGCGCGCGACGGCGACGCGCTGGCGCTGCGACTGCAGGAGCGCGGCGGGGCGTTTGCGGGCGACCACGCCGATGTCGAGCCGCTCCAGCCACTCCACGGCGGCCTTCTTCGCGACCCGGTGCGAGACGCCGTGCAACAGGAGGGGGAGCGCGGCGTTCTCCCACGCGGTCAGCTCCGGTACGAGCCCCGGCTCCGGGCCGATCCAGCCGAACCGGTCACGGCGCAGCCGCTCGCGCAGCGAGCCGCTCATGGTGTGCACGGGCGTGCTGTTGAACCAGACCTCGCCCTGCTGCGGCACCAGCTGACCGGACAGGCATCGCAGGAGGGTCGTCTTGCCGCTGCCGCGCGGGCCGCCAACGGCGAGGATCTCCGCCTCGCGGACGCCCAGCGAGACTCCGGTGAGGGCGGGGGAGCCGCTGTGAGAGTGGTGCAGGGAGCGTGCCCAGAGCACATCGTTGTCCGGTGGGGCCACCATGGCGTACACCTCGGTTCACGTCTGGAAAGTGACACGTTAGGGATCCGGGGCGCGGTGGTGGGGAAAGCGCGCGGCCCGGACGCATCCGTTCTCACTCGAACGGGCGCATCCGGGCCGCGGTGGGGCCGTACGGCCGGTCTCAGCCGGCCGGTCTCAGCCGATCAGAGCTTCGTCCAGGCCTCCGTGAGGACCGCCCGCAGGATGCCCTCGATCTCGTCGAAGGTCTCCTGCGTGGAGATCAGCGGCGGGGCGAGCTGCACGACCGGGTCGCCACGGTCGTCGGCCCGGCAGTACAGGCCGTTCTCGAACAGCGCCTTGGAGAGGAAGCCATACAGCACGCGCTCCGTCTCCTCGTCGGTGAAGGTCTCCTTGGTGGCCTTGTCCTTCACCAGCTCGATGCCGTAGAAGAAGCCGTTGCCGCGTACGTCGCCGACGATCGGCAGGTCGTTCAGCTTCTTCAGCGTCGAGAAGAACGCGTCCTCGTTGTCGAGGACATGCTGGTTGAGGCCCTCGCGCTCGAAGATGTCGAGGTTGGAGCAGCCGACCGCCGCGGAGACCGGGTGGCCGCCGAAGGTGTACCCGTGCAGGAAGGTGTTGTCACCCTTGTAGAACGGCTCGGCCAGGCGGTCCGAGATGATACACGCGCCGATCGGGGAGTAGCCCGACGTCATGCCCTTGGCGCAGGTGATCATGTCCGGCACGTAGTCGAACTTGTCGCACGCGAACATCGTGCCGAGTCGGCCGAAGGCGCAGATGACCTCGTCGGAGACGAGCAGCACGTCGTACTTGTCGCAGATCTCGCGGACCCGCTGGAAGTACCCGGGCGGCGGCGGGAAGCAGCCGCCGGCGTTCTGCACCGGCTCCAGGAAGACGGCGGCGACCGTCTCGGGGCCCTCGAAGAGGATCTCCTGCTCGATCTGGTCGGCGGCCCAGCGGCCGAAGGCCACCGGGTCGTCGCCGTGGATCGGCGCGCGGTAGATGTTGGTGTTCGGCACCTTGTGCGCGCCCGGGACGAGCGGCTCGAAGGGCGCCTTGAGGGCCGGCAGGCCGGTGATGGACAGGGCGCCCTGCGGGGTGCCGTGGTAGGCCACCGCGCGGGAGATCACCTTGTACTTCGTGTAGTTGCCGGTGAGCTTGTGGTACTGCTTCGCCAGCTTCCACGCGGTCTCGACGGCCTCGCCGCCGCCGGTGGTGAAGAAGACCTTGTTCAGGTCGCCCGGCGCGTAGTTGGCGAGGCGCTCGGCCAGCTCTACGGCCTTGGGGTGGGCGTACGACCAGATCGGGAAGAAGGCGAGTTCCTGCGCCTGCTTGTACGCGGTCTCGGCGAGCTCGTGACGACCGTGGCCGGCGTTGACCACGAACAGGCCGGAGAGGCCGTCGAGGTACTTCTTGCCTTTGTCGTCGTAGATGTAGGTGCCCTCACCACGCACGATGGTGGGCACGGGTGCGTTCTCGTACGACGACATCCGGGTGAAATGCATCCACAGGTGGTCGTACGCGGTCTTGGAGAGGTCCTGGCTCACGACTATCGGGTTCCCCACATATAGGTCTGCTTCTTCAGCTTGAGGTAGACGAAGCTCTCGGTGGATCGCACGCCGGGGAGCGAACGGATCCTTTTGTTGATCACTTCGAGCAGGTGGTCGTCGTCCTCGCAGACGACCTCCACCATGAGGTCGAAGGAGCCCGCGGTCATCACCACGTACTCACATTCGGCCATGGCAGTCAGCGCTTCGGCGACGGGGTCGAGGTCGCCCTCGACGTTGATGCCGACCATGGCCTGCCGCCGGAAACCCACGGTGAGCGGGTCGGTGACGGCGACGATCTGCATCACGCCCTGGTCGAGCAGCTTCTGCACCCGCTGGCGCACAGCCGCCTCGGAGAGGCCCACGGCCTTGCCGATGGCGGCGTAAGGACGGCGTCCGTCCTCCTGGAGCTGCTCGATGATCCCCAGAGAGACGGCATCGACCGCGGGGGACGCACCGCTCCCGGTTCTGGAGTCTGCGCTTCTACTGGCCACGCCCACACCATGCACGACGTCTCGTCCGTTCCGCAACCCTAGAACGTTGTTATTCGTTGTTTGCGGCCTCCGATCTCACTGAATCCGAAGTTCTCGGTGGTCGGGTATGTCGAAAGCGATACCGGAGCGACTAGTGTGGGGATCTCAGCAATCGGACATCTGACTAGGGAGGGGTGGCAGTGACCACCGAACTGCGCCGCCTGCGCAACTACATCGACGGAGAGTTCCGCGAAGCCGCCGACGGGCGGACCCTCGACGTGGTCAACCCGGCCACCGGCGACGTGTACGCCACCTCGCCGCTCTCCGGCCAGGAGGACGTCGACGCCGCCATGGCCGCCGCCGCCGCGGCCTTCCCGGCCTGGCGCGACACCACGCCCGCCGAGCGTCAGAAGGCGCTGCTCAAGATCGCGGACGCCTTCGAGGAGCGTGCCGAGGAACTGATCGCGGCCGAGTCCGAGAACACCGGCAAGCCCATCGGTCTCACGCGGACCGAGGAAGTCCCGCCGATGGTGGACCAGATCCGCTTCTTCGCGGGCGCGGCCCGGATGCTCGAAGGCCGCTCGGCCGGCGAGTACATGGAGGGGCTCACCTCCATCGTCCGGCGCGAGCCGGTCGGCGTATGCGCGCAGGTCGCGCCGTGGAACTACCCGATGATGATGGCTGTGTGGAAGTTCGCCCCGGCGATCGCCGCGGGCAACACCGTCGTCCTCAAGCCGTCGGACACCACCCCGGCCTCGACGATCCTGATGGCGGAGATCATCGGTTCCATCGTCCCCAAGGGTGTCTTCAACGTCGTCTGCGGCGACCGTGACACCGGCCGGGCGATGGTCGAGCACCCGACCCCGGCGATGGCCTCCATCACCGGTTCCGTACGGGCCGGCATGCAGGTCGCCGAATCCGCCGCCAAGGACGTCAAGCGGGTCCACCTGGAGCTCGGCGGCAAGGCGCCCGTCGTGGTCTTCGGCGACACCGACATCCCCAAGGCCGTCGAGGACATCTCGGTCGCGGGCTTCTTCAACGCCGGGCAGGACTGCACGGCCGCGACGCGCGTGCTCGTGCACGACTCGATCCACGACGAGTTCGTGACCGCGCTGACGAAGGCCGCCGCGGAGACGAAGACCGGGCAGCCGGACGACGAGGACGTGCTGTACGGCCCGCTCAACAGCGCCAACCAGCTCAAGCAGGTCAGCGGGTTCATCGAGCGGCTGCCGGCCCACGCCAAGGTGGAGACGGGCGGCCAGCGGGTCGGCGACAAGGGCTTCTTCTACGCCCCGACCGTCGTCTCCGGCCTCAAGCAGGACGACGAGATCATCCAGAACGAGGTCTTCGGCCCCGTCATTACCGTCCAGTCCTTCACCGACGAGGCTCAGGCCACCGAGTGGGCCAACGGCGTCGACTACGCGCTGGCGTCCTCGGTGTGGACCAAGGACCACGCCCGCGCGATGCGCATGTCCAAGAACCTCGACTTCGGCTGCGTGTGGATCAACACCCACATCCCGCTGGTCGCCGAGATGCCGCACGGCGGGTTCAAGAAGTCCGGTTACGGCAAGGACCTCTCGGGCTACGGCTTCGAGGACTACACGCGCATCAAGCACGTGATGACCTCGATCGAGGGCTGACCAGGACGCTGGCCGACAGGGGCGGGCGATAGACAGACTGTCTATTGCCCGCCCCTCCTGCGCGGGACGAGGGTGGGGGCCATGAGTGATCTTGGTCATGTGTCGCGTCGTACGCTGCTCCGCGGACTCGGGACGGCAGGCGCGCTGGCGGCGCTCACCGGGTGCGGGGTGCCCGCCGCGTACGTCGAACCGGGGGACCGGGCCGCGGGTGACCGCTCGGGCCGTGACCGCAGCCTCAACTTCGCCAACTGGCCGCTCTACATCGACACGGACGACGAGCACGAGTCCGAGCGGCCCACCCTGCGTTCCTTCACAGAGGGCACCGGGATATCCGTCCGCTACACCGAAGAGATCAACGACAACGACGAGTTCTTCGGCAAGATCAGCCCCGCGCTGATGAACCACCAGGAGACCGGGCGCGACCTGATCGTCATCAGCGACTGGATGGCCGCCCGGTTCGTACGCCTTGGCTGGGTGCAGGAGATGGACCGGGCGAAGCAGCCGAACGTCGCCAAGTACCTCGATCCGCAGCTGCGCACGCCCGCCTTCGACGACGGCCGGCGGCACTCCGTGCCCTGGCAGTCCGGGATCACCGGCATCGCGTACAACCGCAGGAAGCTCGGCCACGAGATCCGCTCCACCTCCCAGCTGTGGGCGGACGACCTGCGCGGCAAGGTGACGCTCTTCTCCGGCCTCGACGAGAGCTTCGCGCTGCTGATGCAGGGCAACGGCGCCGACGTGACGCGCTGGGGCGCCGACGACTTCGACGCGATGTGCGAACAGGCGGAGAAGCTGGTCGCCGCCAAGCACATCCGGCGCTTCACCGGCAACGACTACATCAAGGATCTGGCAGGCGGCGACGTACTGGCCTGCCAGGCGTACTCCGGCGATGTCATCCAGCTCCAGGCCGATAACCCGGACATCGAGTTCGTGGTGCCGGAGGAGGGCGCGGAGCTGTGGGCGGAAAGCCTGATGATCCCCAACCTCGCCCGCCACAAGCGCAACGCGGAGCGACTGGTCGACCACTACTACGACCCGGAGGTCGCGGCGGAGCTGGCGGCCTGGGTCAACTACGTCTGCCCGGTCCCGGCCGCCCGCGACATCCTCGCCTCCGCCAAGGACAAGGAGACCGCCGCCCTCGCCGAGGACCCGCTGATCTTCCCCGACGACGCGATGCGGAGCCGGCTCGCCATCGCCCGGGACATCACGTCCGAGGAGCGCGTGGACTTCGCCAAACGGTGGAACGCGATCGTCGGTCTGTAGGTACTACGGCCGCTGTTCGCCGCGCGCCTTGACGACGGCGTGCAGTACGTCGATGCGGTTGGTGGTGATCGAGTCCGCGCCGCGGTCGATCAGGCGGCGCATCGTGCGGGCGGTGTCCGCCGTCCAGGCGGAGACCAGCAGACCGTCCCGGTGCAGCCGGTCGGTGAGTTCGCGGGTGACCAGGCCGAAGCGGTAGTTCAGCCATCGCGGTGTGATCGCGTCGAGGAGGATGGCCGGGGGCGGGGCCTGCGTGGTCCAGGTCAGGGCGGTTTCGGCGGCGGGGTCCGCGGCGCGTACGGCCAGCATGATGGAGGCGTTCGAGCAGTAGTACGCGCGCTCGCCCGCCCCGCACTCGTGGACGGCGCCGACCACGGTGCGTACCGAATCCTCCGTGGCGCCCGGCAGGTCGATCATGACGCGGTGGGCGCCGACGGCGCGCAGCGCCTCGCGCAGGGTGGGGACGCCGCCGCGGCTCAGCTCGGTCACGTCCCGCGCGGTGAGGTCGGACAACAGCAGGTCGTGGCCCCAGAGTCGCTTGAACGAGTCGTCGTGCAGCAGGACCGGGACGCCGTCGCGGGTCAGCCGGACGTCGATCTCGACGGCGTCCGCGCCCGCTCCACCGCCGAGCGGATCGAGGCGAGGGTGTTCTCGCGGAACAGATAAGGGTCGCCGCGGTGAGCCACGGCAGTGACAGTGCGCATGCGCCCATTGTCGCCTCACGTCATGGCACGGTGTACGGCATCCGGCTTACGGCCTGGTGCGCGATAGGGGGCGGGCCCGCGACGCCGGCTACGGCACCTCGCCGCGTTGGCGAAACGCCCTGATAGCTCCGCTATGAGGAGGCTCCGCCGCCTTGCGATGCACCGCATCCGACGCCGCGGGCGTATCCGCCCCCTATCGCGCACCAGGCCGTTACGGCCTCCCCCACGATACGGAGCGGGCTCCCGGCGCGCGGGAGGTCGTTACCGCGCGAGCCAGTTCGCCGTGTACGTGTCGATCTCGGAGGCGATCCTGTCCTTGCCCGCAGGGTCGAGGAAGGACGCCTCGACCGCGTTCTTGGCGAGTTCGGCGACGCCCCGCTCGTCGAGGCCCAGCAGCCGGGCGGCCACCCCGTATTCGCTGTTGAGGTCGGTGCCGAACATCGGCGGGTCGTCGCTGTTGATCGTGACCAGGACGCCGGCCTCCGCCATCTGCTGGAGCGGGTGTTCGTCCAGCGTGGCCACCGCCCGGGTGGCGATGTTGGACGTCGGGCAGACCTCCAGCGCGACGCGGTGCTCCGCCAGGTGCGCCAGCAGCGCCGGATCCTGGACGGAGCTGGTGCCGTGGCCGATGCGCTCGGCGCGCAGGTCCTTCAAGGCGTCCCAGACCGTCTCGGGCCCGGTGGTCTCCCCGGCGTGCGGCACGGAGTGCAGACCGGCCGCGATCGCACGGTCGAAGTACGGCTTGAACTGCGGGCGCGGTACGCCGATCTCCGGACCGCCGAGCCCGAACGACACCAGGCCCTCGGGCCGCAGGTCCACCGCCAGCCTGGCCGTCTCCTCCGCCGCCTCCAGACCCGCCTCGCCCGGAATGTCGAAGCACCAGCGCAGCACGGTGCCCAACTCGGTCTCGGCCGCCTTGCGGGCGTCCTCGATCGCCTCCATGAACGCCTTCTCGTCGATCCCGCGCCGGGTCGAGCTGAACGGCGTGATGGTCAGCTCGGCGTACCGGATGTTCTGCCTGGCCATGTCGCGGGCGACCTCGAAGGTCAGCAGCCGGACGTCCTCCGGAGTGCGGATGAGGTCCACGACGGACAGGTAGACGTCGATGAAGTGCGCGAAGTCGGTGAACGAGAAGTAGTCCGCGAGCGCTTCCGGGTCGGTGGGGACCTTCGAGTCGGGGTGGCGGGCCGCCAGCTCGGAGACGATACGGGGAGAGGCGGATCCGACGTGGTGCACATGCAGTTCGGCCTTGGGCAGCCCCGCGATGAAGGGGTGCAGATCGGTCATCGGGTCCTCCGGGTGTACGGGCCTGTGGGGCGGTGAGTGCGGGGGTGCGGGTGAGTGCGCCGGTGCCTGGGGCGGGTGTGCGGCGGTTCAAGGATCATCGCAGGCGGCCATGGGGTGCCGGAAGGCAGGCCGTAGCATGGCGGAATCACGATGGGGGAGGCACATGTCAGACAACGCACAGCACCCCTCGGGCCCGCAGCCCGAGCAGCCGAGGGACCCGTGGGCGCCGCCGGAGCAGCCGCAGCGCCCGGCGTACGGGGTGCCGATGGACAAGCCGCCGGCCGGCCTGCCCCCGGTGCACGACCAGCAGACCGTCACCTCGATGCCGGGCTCGGACCCGGGACCGGGCTTCGGCCCGAGCGCCGGTGCGGGCCACGCCCCCGGGCAGGGGTCCGTGCCGCCGCCTCCGGTCGCGCCGACAGGCCCGGGCCCCGCGGCCCCGGGTGACTACGGCTACCCGAACTACCCGGCCCCGCAGGCCCCGGCGGCGTACAGCACCGGCGGCTACCCCGGATACCCGGGCTACGGCGCCGGCGCGGGCCCGGCCGGCTGGACCGGCCAGCAGCAGGCTCCCGCGAACGGCTACGGCATCACCGCCATGGTGCTCGGCATCATCTCCGTCACCTTCTTCTGCGCGTACGGGCTGGGCGTCATCCTGGGCGTCCTCGCTCTGATCTTCGGCATCCTGGGCCGCAAGCGCGTCCAGCGGGGCGAGGCGACCAACCAGGGCATGGCGCTTGCCGGGATCATCCTCGGCATCGTGGGCTTCCTGCTCAGCGCGGCGTTCCTCGCGATCGCCGTCTTCGCGATCGTCCAGGCCGACAAGCACAGCGACAACGACTCGGACACCTACGACCCGTACGCGAACTCCTCGCTGGTGGTCGATCACCGCCGGTAGTCACCTCCCACCCAGCTCCCACCCGCCCCAGGCCCGGTCGAAATCGACCCGGACCTGGGGCGGAGCCATGAGGCGGACACTCCGTACGGTATTTCCTCGCGGACGCGACACATGGTCGACCGATTCCGTCGCGTAACCAAAAGGCAACAACGGAATCACTTGTTGAAGAAGAGTGGCTCTGTCAGGATCGGCACTCAAATCGAGCTGGAGCTACGCCGACCCCCGCTGAGCGGGGAGCGGCCGGCGGAGGAGAGCGTCATGGTCAACCGCTTCCAGGTGCAGGACCGGTTCGCGGACGGAGCGCAGTACATCGGCGGCCGGCTGCGGGCCGGCACCTCGGGCCGCACCCACGCGGTCGTGAACCCCGCGACCGGCGAGCAGGTCTACACGTACGAGCTGGCGTCACCCGCCGACGTCGACGACGCGGTCGCCGCCGCCGTTGCGGCCTTCCCCGGATGGTCCGGCGCGACCCCCGCCGAGCGCTCCGAAGCGATGCACCGCTTCGCCGCCGTACTGGACGCGCAGGCCGAGGACTTCGCGTACGCCGAGTCGCTCCAGTGCGGCAAGCCGGTCAAGCTGTCCACCGAGTTCGACGTGCCGGGCAGCGTCGACAACACCGCCTTCTTCGCGGGCGCCGCGCGCCACCTGGAGGGCAAGGCGGCCGGTGAGTACTCCGGCGACCACACCTCGTACGTACGCCGCGAGCCGATCGGCGTCGTCGGCTCCATCGCACCCTGGAACTACCCGCTCCAGATGGCCGCGTGGAAGGTGCTGCCCGCCATCGCCGCGGGCAACACCATCGTGCTGAAGCCCGCCGAGATCACGCCGCTCACGTCGATCATGTTCGCCCAGGCGGCGACCGAGGCCGGCATTCCGGACGGTGTCGTCAACATCGTCACCGGCGCTGGCAAGGACTGCGGCGAACACCTCGTCGGTCACCCGGATGTCGTCATGACCTCTTTCACCGGGTCGACGGCCGTCGGCAAGCGGGTCGCCGAGATCGCCACCTCCACCGTCAAGCGCCTCCACCTCGAACTCGGCGGCAAGGCCCCCTTCGTGGTCTTCGACGACGCCGACCTCGAAGCGGCCGTCAACGGCGCGGTCGCCGGATCGCTGATCAACACCGGCCAGGACTGCACCGCCGCCACGCGCGCCTACGTCCAGCGCCCGCTCTACGACGCCTTCGTCACCGGCGTCGCCGAGCTGATGGAGAGCGTGCGAGTCGGTGACCCCTTCGACCCGGCCACCGACCTCGGGCCGCTCATCAGCCACGCCCAGCGCGACCGGGTGGCCGGTTTCGTCGAGCGGGCCCGCTCGTACGCCCGCGTGGTGGCCGGCGGCGAGGCGCCCGGAGGGGACCTCGCCAAGGGCGCGTACTACCGTCCCACCCTCGTCGCCGACGCCCCGCAGGACAGCGAGATCGTCCAGGCCGAGATCTTCGGCCCGGTCCTCGTCGTGCTGCCCTTCGACACCGACGACGAAGGTCTCGCCCTCGCGAACGACACCCCGTACGGACTCGCCGCCTCGGCCTGGACCCGGGACCTGTTCCGCGCGAACCGGGCCACCCGCGAGATCAAGGCGGGCTGTGTGTGGATCAACGACCACATCCCGATCATCAGCGAGATGCCGCACGGCGGATACAAGGCCAGCGGCTTCGGCAAGGACATGTCGGCGTACTCCTTCGAGGAGTACACGCAGGTCAAGCACGTGATGTACGACAACACCGCGGTCGCCCGCAAGGACTGGCACCGCACGGTCTTCGGGGACCGCTTCTAACGGCCTGGTGCGCGATAGGGGACGGGCCCGCGACGCCGGCTACGGCACCTCGCCGCGCTGGCGAAACGTCCTAATAGCTCCGCTATGAGGACGCTCCGCCGCCTTGCGATGCACCGCATCCGACGCCGCGGCCTGATCCGCCCCCTATCGCGCACCAGCCCGTAAGACCGACCGCCCACACCCATCCCGAAAGGGCACTTGCGCATGGAGCAGTACGAGCCTGACAGCCTGTCCGCGGCCCAGTTGGCCGCCATGCGACGCAGTGCGACGAGCGGCAGGGGCGCACTCACCCGCCGTTCGCTGCTGCGCGCCTCAGGCGTCGGCGCACTCACGGTCGGCGGCCTGGGCGCGCTGAGCGCCTGCGGCATCCCGCCCGCCAAGCGGGAAGGCGAGGCCCCGGCCTCGGACGACCACTCGGCCGGGGAGAAGCAAATCACCTTCTCCAACTGGACCGAGTACATGGACGTCAGTGAGGACGAGAAGGGCCGGCCGACCCTGGAGGCGTTCACCAGGCGCACCGGGATCAAGGTCAAGTACACCGAGGACATCAACGACAACGTCGAGTTCTTCGGAAAGATCAAGCCGCAGCTCGCCGCCGGTCAGGACACCGGGCGCGACCTCATCTGCGTCACCGACTGGCTGGCCGCCCGGCTCATCCGGCTCGGCTGGGCGCAGAAGCTCGACGCCGCGCACCTGCCGAACGCGTTCGCCAACCTGTCGGCGCAGTTCCGCTCGCCCGACTGGGACCCCGGCCGCGCCTACTCGTACCCCTGGACGGGCATCTCCACGGTCATCGCCTACAACACCAAGGCGACGGGCGGCAAGAAGGTCGAGACCGTAACCCAGCTGCTGGAGGACTCCTCGCTCAAGGGCAAGGTCGGTTTCCTCTCGGAGATGCGTGACTCCGTGGGGATGGTCCTCCTCGAGCTGGGCAAGGACCCGGGGAAGTTCACCGACGACGACTACGACGAGGCGATCGCCCGGATGCAGAAGGCCGTCGACAAGAAGCAGATCCGCCGCTTCACCGGCAACGACTACACCGCGGACCTGTCCAAGGGCGACCTCGCCGCCTGCCTCGCCTGGGCCGGTGACGTCATCCAGCTCCAGGCGGACAACCCGGACATCCAGTACGTCATCCCGGAGGCCGGGTACATCACCTCCAGCGACAACCTGCTGGTCCCCGCCAAGGCGCGGCACAAGGGCAACGCCGAGAAGCTCATCGACTACTACTACGAGCCGCCGGTCGCCGCCGAACTCGCCGCGTACATCAACTACGTGTGCCCGGTCGACGGAGTCCGCGACGAGCTCGCCAAGATCGACAAGTCGATGGCCTCCAACACGCTGATCCTTCCCGACAAGGCGATGGCCGCCAAGTCCCACGCCTTCCGCTCGCTCAGCGGCGAGGAAGAGACGGCGTACGAAGAGAAGTTCGCCAAGCTCATCGGTGCGTAACGCCGTGCGGTGCCCGAATCCCCTTCCCCTCTACTCCGGGAAACTCCTATGACTCAGACCACCGGCGGAGACGTCCGCCTCTCCGGGATCAGCAAGACCTACGGCTCCTTCACCGCCGTGCACCCGCTCGACCTGACCGTCCCGCAGGGCTCGTTCTTCGCCCTGCTCGGCGCGTCCGGCTGCGGCAAGACCACCACCCTGCGCATGATCGCCGGCCTGGAGGACCCCACCACAGGCACGGTCTTCCTCGGCGACAAGGACGTCACCGACCTCCCCCCGTACAAGCGCCCGGTCAACACCGTCTTCCAGAGCTACGCGCTCTTCCCGCACCTCGACGTTGCCGAGAACATCGCCTTCGGCCTGCGCCGGCGCGGCATCAAATCGGTGAAGAAGCAGGTCGGCGACATGCTCGACCTGGTCCAGCTCGGCGCCTTCGCCCAGCGCAAACCGCATCAGCTCTCCGGCGGCCAGCAGCAGCGCGTCGCCGTGGCCCGCGCCCTCATCAACCACCCGCAGGTGCTGCTCCTCGACGAACCGCTGGGCGCTCTCGACCTCAAGCTGCGCCGCCAGATGCAGCTGGAACTCAAGCGCATCCAGACCGAGGTCGGCATCACGTTCGTGCACGTCACCCACGATCAGGAGGAGGCCATGACCATGGCCGACCAGGTCGCGGTGATGAACGGCGGCCGCGTCGAGCAACTCGGCGCCCCCGCCGACCTCTACGAGAACCCGAAGACCACCTTCGTCGCCAACTTCCTCGGTACCTCCAACCTCTTCGAGGCCGAGGTCGTCGAGACCGCGGGCGGCGGCACCGGCGCGACCGGTGACACAGGCGCCACCGGCGACACCGTGGTCACCTGCGGCGGCTCCAAGCTGCGGCTGCCCGGCGACCGGTGTGCGACGCAGCCGCGCAGCGGCGGCAAGCTGCTCGTCGGCGTACGCCCCGAGAAGGTCTCGCTGACCCACGCCGACGACGCGGGCGCGATACCCGACGGCCGCAACAGGATCAGCGGCCGGATCGCCGCCTCCAGCTTCATCGGCGTCTCCACCCAGTACGTCGTCGACAGCCCGGCCTGCGCCGACTTCGAGGTGTACGTGCAGAACATCGAGCGGGACACCCGGCTGGTCCCCGGCGCCGAGGTCGTCCTGCACTGGAACCCTGCACACACCTTCGGCCTCGACGCGGACCAGGCCATTGACGCCGGTGTGGAGAGCGTGGGGGCGAGCGCGTGACGGCCACCCAGGCGCCGCCTCTGGCGCCCTCCCCCTCGCCGGACGGGCCGCCACCGCGCAAGGCGCCCACCCGCAGGCGGCTCGTACCGTACTGGCTGCTGCTGCCCGGCATCCTGTGGCTGATCGTCTTCTTCGCGCTGCCGATGGTCTACCAGGCGTCGACCTCGGTGCAGACCGGCTCGCTGGAGAAGGGCTTCGAGGTCACCTGGCACTTCCAGACCTACTGGGACGCGCTGACCGAGTACGCACCCCAGTTCGTCCGGTCCCTGCTGTACGCCGGCACCGCCACCCTGCTGTGCCTGCTGCTCGGCTACCCACTCGCGTACATGATCGCCTTCAAGGCGGGCCGCTGGCGCGGGCTCGTCCTGGTCCTGGTCATCGCCCCCTTCTTCACCAGCTTCCTCATCCGCACCCTGGCGTGGAAGACGATCCTCGCCGACGGCGGCCCGCTGGTGGAGGCGCTGAACACCCTGCACATCCTCGACGTCACCAGCTGGCTCGGCTGGACCGAGGGCAGCCGGGTGCTGGCCACGCCGATGGCGGTGGTCTGCGGCCTGACGTACAACTTCCTGCCGTTCATGATCCTGCCGCTCTACACCTCGCTGGAGCGCATCGACGGCCGGCTCCACGAGGCGGCCCGCGACCTGTATGCGACGCCGGCGACCACCTTCCGTAAGGTGACGTTCCCGCTGTCCATGCCGGGCGTCGTCTCGGGCACGCTGCTCACGTTCATTCCGGCGAGCGGCGACTACGTCAACGCCGAACTGCTCGGCTCCACCGACACGAAAATGGTGGGCAGCGTCATCCAGTCGCAATTCCTGAGGGTGCTCGACTATCCGACGGCGGCCGCGCTGTCCTTCATTCTGATGGCGATCGTGCTGGCCGTGGTCACTGTCTACATCCGGAAGTCCGGGACGGAGGATCTGGTATGAGCGCGTCCACGCGGCGGAGCCGCACAGTGAGCTGGGGCCGGCGTAATCTTGTCGTCATTGCCGGGCTGCTCACACTCGCCTACATGATTCTGCCGAACATCGTCGTCATGGTGTTCTCGTTCAACAAGCCGAACGGGCGATTCAATTACGCCTGGCAGAAATTCTCCCTGGACGCGTGGAAGGACCCGTGCGGCGTCGCGGACCTGTGCGGCTCGCTCTCCCTCTCGCTCCAGATCGCAGCCTGGGCCACACTCGGCGCCACGGTGCTCGGCACGATGATCGCCTTCGCGCTGGTCCGGTATCGCTTCCGGGCGCGCGGCTCGATCAGCTCGCTGATCTTCCTGCCGATGGCGATGCCCGAGGTGGTCATGGCCGCCTCGCTGCTGACCCTCTTCCTCAACATGGGCGCCCCGCTGGGCTTCTGGACCGTCCTCATCGCGCACATCATGTTCTGCCTGAGCTTCGTCGTGACGGCGGTCAAGGCGCGCGTGATGTCGATGGACCCCCGACTCGAAGAGGCCGCACGCGATCTCTACGCGGGGCCCGTGCAGACCTTCGTACGGGTGACCCTGCCGATCGCGGCGCCGGGAATCGCCGCGGGAGCGCTGCTGGCTTTCGCGCTCTCCTTCGACGATTTCATCATCACCAATTTCAACGCGGGCTCGACCGTGACGTTCCCCATGTTCGTCTGGGGTTCGGCGCAGCGCGGCACGCCCGTGCAAATCAACGTCATCGGTACGGCCATGTTCATCATTGCCGTACTGATGGTGCTCGGCGGTCAGCTCATCGCGCGCAGCCGCAAGAACAACGCACAACCCCGGTAAGTGTTGAAGGAGTTGGAAACCATGGCCCCAGTTGCCATGCGTACTGCCGCACAATCCCTTTCCGAAGCCCGTCCCGTCTCGTTCTGGCTGGACGATCCCCACAAACCCGCGCCGAGGCCCGCACTCACCGGCGACGAGCGCTGTGACCTGCTCGTCATCGGCGGCGGCTACAGCGGACTGTGGACCGCGCTCCTCGCCAAGGAGCGCGACCCCGAGCGCGATGTCGTACTGATCGAGGGGCACGAGGTGGGCTGGGCCGCCTCGGGCCGCAACGGAGGTTTCTGCGCCGCCTCCCTCACCCACGGCCTGAGCAACGGCCTCTCCCGCTGGCCCGCCGAGCTCGCCGCCCTGGAGAAGCTCGGCGAGGCCAACCTCGACGCGATCGAGGCGGCGGTCGCGGCGTACGGCATCGACTGCGACTTCGAGCGGACCGGCGAAATAGACGTCGCCACCGAGCCGCACCAGCTGGCAGAGCTGCACGAACTGCACGACCAGGCCCGGCAGCACGGCTTCACCGGCCTCGAACTCCTCGACCGGGACGCGGTCCGCGCGCAGGTCGACTCACCGACCTTCCTCGGCGGGATGTGGGACCGCCGGGGCGTCGCCATGCTGCACCCGGCGAAGCTGGCCTGGGGCCTCAAGCAGGCGTGCCTGGGCCTCGGCGTACGGATCTACGAGCACACCCGGGGCCTGGACCTGGTGTCCGCCGGCGCCGGCATGGCCGTGCGCACCCCGTACGGCCGGGTCTTCGCCCGCCGTGTCGCCCTCGGCACCAACATCTTCCCGTCACTGGTCAAGCGGGTGCGCCCGTACACCGTCCCGGTCTACGACTACGCGCTGATGACCGAGCCGCTCACCGACGAGCAGCTGGCCTCGGTCGGCTGGCACAACCGGCAGGGACTCGGCGACAGCGCCAACCAGTTCCACTACTTCCGGCTCAGTGCCGACAACCGCATCCTGTGGGGCGGCTACGACGCCGTCTACCCCTACGGCGGCAAGCTGAGCGCCGACATGGACCACCGCCCGGAGACGTACCTCAAGCTGGCCGGTCACTTCTTCCGCTGCTTCCCGCAGCTGGAGGGCCTGCGCTTCAGCCACGCCTGGGGCGGGGCGATCGACACCTGCTCGCGCTTCTCGGCCTTCTTCGGCACGGCCCACGCGGGCAAGGTCGCGTACGCCGCCGGGTACACCGGTCTCGGTGTCGGCTCCACCCGCTTCGGCGGGGACGTCATGCTGGACCTGCTGGCGGGGGAGCGAACGGAGCGCACCGAGCTGGAAATGGTGCGCAGCAAGCCGCTGCCGTTCCCGCCGGAGCCCCTGGCGTGGGCGGGCATCGGGCTCACCAAGTGGTCGCTGGCCCGATACGACGTCAACGGCGGGCGCAGCAATCTGTGGCTGAAGACCATGGACAAGCTGGGGCTGGGCTTCGACAGCTGAGCACCAGCAGGGCGGCGCACAGACACCAGCTGCCGACCACGTCCAGCGGCCAGTGGTAGCCGCGCAGCACCAGCCCGGCGCCGGTGGCGACGACGAGCACGAGCGCCAGGGCTCGCGGCCACCAGCGGTGGCGGCCGGCGTACGCCGACAGGAGCAGGGCCGCGCCGCCATAGGCGACGGCTGCCGTCGCCGCGTGCCCGGACGGGTAGTAGCCGGTCTCCGCGGTGAGCGGGCCCAGGCGGGCGATCCACACCTTGAGCGGCACGACCAGCGCGGGCACGGCGGCCATGGCGACGGCGGTCGCGCAGACGCCGAAGACGGCGCCCCGGCCGCCGCGCCACAGCGCGTACGCGAGGGCCGCGGCCAGGGCCGGCAGCGCGACCGGGGGATTGCCAAGGTCCGCGAGGAACTCGGTGAGGGGGGTGGGCCCATGGCCGACGGCGGCCCGCCCCACCTGCTCGTCCACGCGGCGCAGGGGGCCGGCGGCGGCGACCTGCCAGGTGATCAGCGCGAAGAGGAGCAGCGGCGCCATGAGCGCCGCGCCTGTGCGAGAGCGGAATGCGCGGGAGAGAGACGCGCGGGAGAGCAAAGTGCGGGAGAGGAAAGCCGGCTGCCCCGGAACAGGGGGGGTGGTTCCGAGGCAGCCGCCTGGACCGGGCTGCCGCGCGCCCCGGGGGGTGTGGGGCGGGCGGCGATCCGATCGGTGAGGAGTTCCGGAGCCGGGAGCTCCAGGGGTGTGCGCGAGGGCACGGCCAGGGCGGCGCTGGTGTTGCTCCGACCCGGAACCGCCCGCAGTCCCCTGCGAGCGGGGTGTTTCTCTCATCTGGCCAAACCGTACGTCAGGGGGTGGGGGACCGACAGGCGCAATTCCATCCCGCCATTGGCCCCCCACACCTTCTTCACAGCTACACCCCGGCGAAGGCCGCCTCGATGATGTCCAGGCCCTCGTTGAGCAGGTCCTCGCCGATGACCAGCGGGGGCAGGAAGCGGAGCACGTTGCCGTACGTACCACAGGTGAGGACCACCAGGCCCTCGGCGTGGCACGCCTTGGCGAGCGCACCGGCGGCGGCCGCGTTCGGCTCCTTGGAGTCCCGGTCCGTCACCAGTTCGACGGCGATCATGGCGCCACGGCCACGGATGTCGCCGATGATGTCGAACTTCTCGGCCATGGTGGCGAGGCGGCCCTTCATGACCTCCTCGATGCGCTTGGCCTTGCCGTTGAGGTCCAGCTCGCGCATGGTCTCGATGGCGCCGAGCGCGCCGGCGCACGCCACCGGGTTTCCGCCGTACGTACCACCGAGGCCACCGCTGTGCGGGGCGTCCATGATCTCGGCGCGGCCCGTGACGGCGGCGAGCGGCAGGCCGCCCGCGATGCCCTTCGCGGTCGTGATGAGGTCGGGGACGATGCCCTCGTCGTCGCACGCGAACCACTGGCCGGTGCGGCAGAAACCGGACTGGATCTCGTCGGCGACGAAGACGATGCCGTTGTCCTTCGCGAACTGCGAGATCGCGGGCAGGAAGCCCTTCGCCGGCTCGATGAAGCCGCCCTCGCCGAGGACCGGCTCGATGATGATCGCGGCGACGTTCTCGGCGCCGACCTGCTTGTTGATCATGTCGATGGCCTGGGCGGACGCCTCGGCGCCGGCGTTCTCGGCGCCGGTCGGCCAGCGGTAGCCGTACGCGACCGGGACGCGGTAGACCTCCGGGGCGAACGGGCCGAAGCCGTGCTTGTACGGCATGTTCTTCGCGGTCAGCGCCATCGTGAGGTTCGTCCGGCCGTGGTAGCCGTGGTCGAACACGACGACGGCCTGGCGCTTGGTGTACGCACGGGCGATCTTGACGGCGTTCTCGACGGCCTCGGCACCCGAGTTGAACAGCGCGGACTTCTTGGCGTGGTCGCCCGGCGTGAGCTTCGCCAGCTCCTCACAGACCTCGACGTACCCCTCGTACGGCGTGACCATGAAGCAGGTATGGGTGAACTCCTGCAGCTGCGCGGACGCGCGGCGCACCACGGCTTCGGCGGACGCGCCGACCGAGGTCACGGCGATGCCGGAGCCGAAGTCGATCAGACGGTTGCCGTCCACGTCCTCGATGATCCCGCCGCCGGCGCGCGTGGTGAACACGGGCAGCACGGACCCCACGCCACCGGCGACCGTGGCCGTGCGGCGGGCCTGCAGTTCCTGCGACTTCGGGCCGGGGATGGCGGTGACGACGCGGCGCTCCTGCGGAATCGCGGTCATGAGGGGCTCCTGGGGGTATTTCGGACGCTTCTTTACTTTCGCAGGCTAGGGGCGGGAGGGCATGTGGGGCATGTTCCGTTCGGGAGAAATGCGGGCGGGTCGTTGTCCGCGACGGACATAGGGCGTCACGGCGGGAAGGGGCGGCCGCACAGCGGGAAGGGGCGGGCAGAGGAAAGCGCCCCCGCAGTTCACGGGCGCGCGCCCGTGAACTGCCCAGCCGGGACCACTAGATTGGGCAACACCGCACCGAGCCGGGCAGGGGACGAGGGGCAGCACATGGACACCGAGGGCACACCCGACGCACGCCGCGCCCGGGCCCATCCCGTTCCGCGCCCGGCCGGCCCGCCCCCACCGCTGCCCCCCACCGCGCCCGCCGTACCGCCCGCCCCCGCGCACGCCCCCTCCGGCGGGCCGACCCTCGGGGAATGGCTGCGTACGCCCCGACCCGAGGCCGGCCCGGGCGTCTGGTCGTACGGGCACGTGCCGAGGCCGGCCGAGGAGCCCGAGATCGTCCCCGGCCGCCAGCTCATCAGCGGCGCACTGATCTCCCTGCTCACCGCCCTGCTGATCTGGTCGCTGTGCTGGAACGGCTACATCAGCTTCTGGCTGTGGCCGCTCTTCTGGTTCACCCCCGAAGCGTGGCGCGAGGACGGCGGCAACATCGCGTACGTCTGGGTCTCGTACCTCTACTACGGCCTCTTCGGACTCCTCCTCGCCGTCGCCTTCGGGCGCATGGGCCGCTGGGCGGAGGTCGTACGCCGCTACCTGCTGCGGGGGCCCCGCACGGTGGCCCCCGTCCCCGACCCCCGCACCGAGGCCGGATCCGCCGCCGATCCGGCCGAGTGGCCCGAGCTGCACGCCGCCGGACAGGCCGAGGCCGGCGTGCGGCTCGCCGATGAGGCCCGCTCGGGGCGGATGAACGACGTCGACCACACCCGGATCCGCCGCGCCTGGCAGTCCGTGCAGGCCGACCCGTCCCGGCTCGCCGCGTTCACCGACACCGTCCTGCGCAACGGCGCCGCCGCCTGCACGCACCCCTCGGGCGCGCGCGACCTGCCCGTGCGCTGTGCCGTGCACGATCTGCGCGCCCGCCAGGTCAGGCTCGGCACCGTCCATTCCGGCGAGCGCAACCCGTACGGGCGCCGCGGGACCGGCCTCGCCCTCGACCCCGGGCTCCTCGGCACCTCCCTGGTCGCCGTCGGCCCGCCCGGCACCGGCAAGACCCGGGACCTGGTGCGGCCCGTCGTCGAATCGCTCGCCCTCCAGGCGCTGGCCGGCCAAGCCGCCGTCGTCGCCGTCGCGGCGGCGGGTGCGCAGCTCGGTCCCGACGAGGCGTACGACGTGGTCGTCAAGATCGGCGACCCGGCGTCCGCGTACGACCTGGATCTGTACGGCGGCACCACCGACCCCGACGAGGCCGCCGCCGTGCTCGCCGAGGGCCTCGTGGGGGACCTGCCCGACGTCGACAGCAGGCGCGCCGCGACCGCGCTGGCCCAGATCCTCGGCCCGTACCGCGCGGCCCACGGGTGCTTTCCCGCCGTACCCGCACTGCGCGAACTCCTCGACGGGGCGCCCACCGCGCTCGGCGCGCTGCGGGCGGCGCTGGACGACGGGTCGCAGCACGCCCACCAGCGCGAACTCGACGCCCGCGCCCGGCAGGCCGGGGCGGCCGGCGACCCGGGGGTGGCGCTCGCCGACCGGGTCGCGCTGCTCGACCGGCCCGCGTTCGCCTCGTTCTTCGACACGAGCGGCAGCGCACGGCCCTTCTCCCTGCGCTCCCTGGAACATCCGCTGCGGGTACGCATCGACCTCCCCGAGCGCGGTCACGCCGAGGCGTCCCGGATGCTCGCGCGACTCGTCCTCGCCCAGTTCACCGCCAGCGCCGCACACCGCGCCGACCGGTCGCTCTTCGCCTGCCTCGTGCTGGACGACGCCACGCGGGCGATCACCTCGGAGACGGTGCGTGGCATCCAGCGGCTGCGTTCGGCGCATGCCGGCGCGGTGATCGTGCTGCGCTCGCTGGACGACGTACCGGAGAAGCTGCATGCCGCGCTGCTCGGCGCCGTCGGGTGCCGGATGGCCTTCTCCGGCGTCACCACGTGGGACGGGAAGCGGTTCGCGGAGGCGTGGGGCACGGAGTGGGTCGAGACGCGCGATGTGACGAGCCGGACGGTCTTCGCCGACCAGCCGCTCACCCGGGCGTTCCACGTCTTCCGGCGGATCGTGACCGGCAAGGCCGTGACGACCGACGCGATCACGGTGCGCAAGGTCGAGCGGGAGCGGTGGTCCGCCTCCGAGCTGGCGCACTCGGTGCCGGCCGGGCACGCGGTGCTGTCGCTGACCACCGTGCGCGGGCAGCACGCGCCACCGCTGCTGGTGGATCTGCGGGGCTGAGGGGTGCGCGGAGTCGAGAATCCGTACGCCCTGGCAGAATCGGTAGTAGCCGTTCATACGGGACGGCGAAAAGTCTCTCTCCCAGCTGAGGTCTACCGTCCATGCCGCCCACGCTCGCCTCGCTCGTCCACCACTCGGCGCTCAAGCTCGCCGTGCGCGCCGGGGAGGACCGGCTGGACACGCCGGTGCGGTGGGCCCACGTCAGTGAACTCGCCGACCCCGTGCCGTACATGGAAGGCGGCGAGCTCCTCCTCGTCACCGCCGTGACCCTCGAAGCCGAAGACCCCGAAGCGATGCGCCGGTACGTGCGGCGGCTGGCCGGGGCCGGTGTGGTGGGGCTCGGATTCGCCGTCGGCGTGCACTACGAGGAAATCCCGCCCGCCCTGGTCGACGCCGCTGTGGAAGCCGGGCTGCCGCTGCTGGAGGTACCCCGGCGTACGCCCTTCCTCGCCATCAGCAAGGCCGTCTCCGCGGCCAACGCCGCCGACCAGTACCGGGCCGTGACCGCCGGGTTCGAGGCGCAGCGGGAGCTGACGAAGGCGGCGCTGACGGGGGAAGGCCCGGGGGCCCTCTTGGCACGGCTGGCCTCGCACGTCAACGGCTGGGCCGCGCTGTACGACGTATCCGGCGCGGTCGTGGCGTCGGCGCCCGACTGGGCCGCGCGGCGCGCCGCCCGGCTCACCGCCGACGTCGAGCGGCTGCGGGAGCGGCCGGTGCCGGCCAGCTCGGTCGTGGGCGGCGGCGGGGCGGACAGTGACGCGGAGGCGGACGACCGGGTCGAGCTGCAGTCCCTGGGTGCGGGGCGGCGCGTACGGGGCGTACTGGCCGTGGGGACGGGGGCTCCGCTCGGGACCGCCGAGCGGTACGCCGTGCACTCGGCCATCGCGCTGCTGACGCTGACCACGGAGCGGTCGCGGTCGTTGCAGGCGGCGGAGCAGCGGCTGGGCGCGGCGGTGCTGCGGATGCTGCTGGCGGGGGAGCCGGAACACGCGCGGTCGGTGGCCGGGGATCTGTGCGGGGCGCTGCTCGACGCACCCTTCCGGCTGCTGATCGCCGAGCCGGCGTTGTCGCCGGTGGCGGTCGCGGTGGCGGAGCCGGCGGATGGTGCGGTGGCCGCCGCCGATCCCTTGCAGGGGCTCGCCGACGCGATGGAGTCGGCGGCGCTACGGGCGGGGGAGCCGGTGCTGGTGGTGCCGGAGGGCGAGCGACTGGTGGTGCTGGCCGCCGACGGCGGGGACGCGGTCGAGGCGTGCCTCGCGTACACGGAGGCCCGGCGCGGTGACTCGGCCCGTCCGCACGAGCCGGCGGACCCGGACGAGCTGGTGGTGGGGCTGTCGGCGCCGACCGGGCCGATCGCGGCGGTCGGGGCGTACAAGCAGGCGGAGCAGGCGTTGTCGGTGGCGCGGCGGCGGGGGCGGGTGCTGGTGGAGCACGAGGAGGTGGCGGCGGGGTCGGTGATGCAGCTGCTGGCGGACGACGCGGTGCGGTCGTTCGCCGACGGCACGCTGAGGGCGCTGCACGAGCATGACGCGACGGGGCGCGGGGACCTGGTCGCGTCGCTGCGGGCGTGGCTGTCGCGGCACGGGCAGTGGGACGCGGCGGCGGCGGACCTGGGGGTGCACCGGCATACGTTGCGGTACCGGATGCGGCGGGTCGAGGAGATCCTGGGGCGGTCGCTGGACGACGCGGATGTGCGGATGGAGCTGTGGCTGGCGCTGAAGGCTACGGGGGCGGGGTCGGGGGCGGGGACCGCGTGATGCGGCTTCGCGGGGCGGGGTCTGGGGTGCGCGACGCGGTGGGCCGGGGCAGGGGTGCGCGGTGCGGCGTCTCGGGCCGGGGGCCGGGGGCTCCGGGAGCGGTATTCGGGACTGCGTGATTTACGGCCTGGTGCGCGATAGGGGACGGGCCCGCGACGCCGGCTACGGCACCTCGCCGCGTTGGCGAAACGCCCTAATAGCTCCGCTATGAGGACGCTCCGCCGCCTTGCGATGCACCGCATCCGACGCCGCGGGCTGATCCGCCCCCTATCGCGCACCAGGCCGTTAGGCGCGAAGCGGCGTTGTGCCCTTGAACCGGCGTTCAGCCCACAAATCACGCTCTACGTCCCGAACACCACTCCCTACGCCCCCGTCCCCCTCCGCCGCCGCAGCTGTGCGGCAACATCAAGCGCCCTCCGCCCTCCAAACCGGCGTCTCCGGTGCCCCCCGCACTCCACCCTGGACAAAGGACCTCCGGGGTCCTCACCTCTACCGTGGGGACATCAAGCACCCACCCCCTCCGAAGGGCCGGAACGATATGACTTCCACCCACGCCTTCTGGCTCGCCGGCCGCCAGGCCACCGGCGAGGACGCGTTCGACGTCACGTCTCCCTGGGACGGCCGGCTCGTCGGCAAGGTGAGCGTGCCGACCGACGCCCAGGTCGAAGAGGCCGTCGCCGCCGCGTACGCAGTCGAGAGCGAGTTCGCGGCCACCCCCGCGCACGTCCGCGCCGCCGCCCTCGACCACGTCAGCAAGCGTCTCGTGGAGCGTACGGAGGAGATCGCTCAGGTGATCTCCGCCGAGAACGGCAAGCCCATCAAGTGGGCCCGCGGCGAAGTCGGCCGCGCCGTCTCCGTGTTCCGGTTCGCGGCCGAGGAAGCGCGCCGCTTCAACGGCGGCGAGGCCCAGCGCCTGGACACCGACGCCGGCGGCGTCGGCCGCCTCGCGCTGACCCGCCGCTTCCCCAAGGGCACCGTCCTCGGCATCGCGCCGTTCAACTTCCCGCTGAATCTGTGCGCCCACAAGATCGCCCCGGCCATCGCCGTCGGCGCCCCGATCATCCTCAAGCCGGCGCCCGCGACCCCGCTGTCCGGTCTGATCCTCGGTGAGCTGCTGGCCGAGACCGAGCTGCCGGCCGGTTCGTGGTCCGTGCTGCCCGTCGCCAACGACAAGATGCCGGCGCTGGTGCAGGACGAGCGGCTGCCCGTCATCTCCTTCACCGGGTCCGAGACCGTGGGCTACGCGATCATGGACTCCGTGCCGCGTAAGCACTGCACCCTGGAGCTCGGTGGGAACGGTGCGGCCGTCGTGCTGGCCGACTGGGCTTCGGAGAAGGACCTGGACTGGGCTGCGACCCGTATCGCCACCTTCTCCAACTACCAGGGTGGCCAGTCCTGCATCTCCGTTCAGCGCGTCATCGCTGACGCCTCGGTGTACGACCGGCTCGTGCCGAAGATCGTCGCCGCTGTCGGGGCGCAGGTCACCGGTGACCCGTCGGACGCCGGTACGGACGTCGGGCCGCTGGTCAGCGAGGACGCCGCCAAGCGGGTCGAGGCGTGGGTCGAGGAGGCCGTCACGGGCGGTGCGAGCCTGCTCGCCGGCGGCAAGCGGGATGGCGCCGCGTACGCCCCGACCGTCCTCGCCGATGTGCCGGCCGACGCCACGATCTCCTGCGAGGAGGTCTTCGGTCCTGTCCTGACGGTGCGCAAGGTCGAGGGGGAGGCCGAGGCGTTCGCCGCGGTCAACGACTCGAAGTACGGCCTCCAGGCCGGTGTGTTCACGCACGACCTGCAGACCGCCTTCCGCGCCCACCGCGAGTTGGAGGTCGGCGGCGTGATCGTCGGCGACGTCCCGTCGTACCGCGCGGACCAGATGCCGTACGGCGGCGTCAAGCAGTCCGGCGTCGGCCGCGAGGGCGTGCGCTTCGCGATGGAGGACTACACGTACGAGCGGGTCATGGTCTTCACCGGCCTCGCCCTCTGACGTACGCGCATGAGCCAACGGCCGGAGCCCACTGTGCGGGGGCTCCGGCCGTTTCATGTGGTGACAGGGTGGCGGGAATGCCAAGGATGGGGTGGATACGGCCGGTTGAAGCTGGGCACGTACGGCGAACTCCGGCGCTCCGCGCCTGCGTAAACGGCGGAGCACTGGCTACGATCGAAGGGAGAAACCGGTCGGTAACCCGGTCGGTACCCGACTCGCGGCGAGGTGAGCTCCTCATGTCCGCACCACCCACCCAGCAGCCCAAGGTCTCCGAGCGCGAAGCACGTCAGGTAGCCGAGGCGGCGCGCGAAAAGGACTGGCGCAAGCCGAGCTTCGCCAAGGAGCTCTTCCTTGGACGCTTCCGGCTCGACCTGATCCACCCCCATCCGATGCCACCGCGCGAGGACTCGGCGCGCGGCGAGGCATTCCTCGCCAAGCTGCGCGTCTTCTGCGAGACGAAGATCGACGGTGCCCGGATCGAGCGCGACGCGAAGATCCCGGACGAAGTCATCAACGGGCTCAAGGAGCTCGGCGCGCTCGGGATGAAGATCGACACGAAGTACGGGGGCCTCGGGCTCACCCAGGTGTACTACAACAAGGCCCTCGCGCTCGTCGGCTCGGCCAACCCGGCGATCGGCGCGCTCCTGTCCGCCCATCAGTCGATCGGCGTACCGCAGCCGCTCAAACTCTTCGGCACGCAGGAGCAGAAGGACGCTTTTCTTCCGCGACTTGCCCGGACCGATATCTCCGCGTTCCTGCTGACCGAGCCGGACGTGGGTTCGGACCCCGCCCGGCTCGCGACGACGGCCGTGCCGGACGGCGACTCGTACGTCATGGACGGCGTGAAGCTCTGGACGACGAACGGGGTGGTCGCCGACCTGCTGGTCGTCATGGCGCGGGTGCCGAAGTCCGAGGGTCACAGGGGCGGGATCACCGCGTTCGTGGTGGAGGCCGACGCCCCGGGCATCACCGTCGAGAACCGCAACGCCTTCATGGGTCTGCGCGGCCTGGAGAACGGCGTCACCCGCTTCCACCAGGTCCGCGTCCCCGCCGCGAACCGCATCGGCCCCGAGGGCGCCGGGCTGAAGATCGCCCTGACCACCCTCAACACCGGGCGCCTCTCGCTGCCCGCGATGTGCGTGGGCGCGGGCAAGTGGTGCCTGAAGATCGCGCGGGAATGGTCTGCGGTGCGCGAGCAGTGGGGCAGGCCGGTCGCCTTCCACGAGGCCGTGGGGTCGAAGATCTCCTTCATCGCGGCGACGACGTTCGCCCTGGAGGCCGTCCTGGACCTGTCGTCCCAGATGGCCGACGAGGACCGCAACGACATCCGTATCGAGGCGGCCCTGGCCAAGCTGTACGGCAGCGAAATGGCCTGCCTGATGGCCGACGAACTGGTCCAGATCCGCGGCGGGCGCGGCTTCGAGACGGCCGACTCGCTGGCGGCGCGCGGCGAGCGGGCCGTGCCTGCCGAGCAGATCCTGCGGGACCTGCGCATCAACCGGATCTTCGAGGGTTCGACCGAGATCATGCACCTGCTCATCGCGCGGGAAGCGGTCGACGCCCATCTGAAGGTGGCGGGCGACATCATCGACCCCGACAAGGCTCTCGGGGACAAGGCCAGGGCGGGCGCCAACGCGGCCGCCTTCTACGCTCGCTGGCTCCCGAAGCTCGTGACGGGCGCCGGTCACCTCCCCCGCTCGTACGCCGAGTTCCATCCTGACGGCCACCCGGATCTCGCGGTCCATCTGCGGTACGTGGAACGCACGGCCCGCAAGCTCGCCCGGTCCACCTTCTACGCCATGTCCCGCTGGCAGGGCCGTATGGAGACCAAGCAGGGCTTCCTCGGCCGGATCGTCGACATCGGCGCGGAACTCTTCGCCATGAGCGCGGCCTGCGTCAGGGCCGAGCTGCTGCGCACCACGGAGGACTACGGCCGCGAGGCGTACCAGCTCGCGGACGTCTTCTGCCGTCAGTCCCGCATCCGCACCGAGGAACTCTTCAACCGGCTCTGGACCAACACCGACGACCTCGACCACAAGGTCGTCAAGGGAGTCCTCTCCGGTACGTACACCTGGCTGGAGGAGGGCATCGTCGACCCGAGCGGCGAGGGGCCCTGGATCGCCGAGGCGGCCCCCGGCGCCTCCCAGCGGGAGAACGTCCACCGCCGGATCAGCTGACGGCTGCGCGGGAGGGGGTCGTCCGGCCCCCGCCCGCGCCTTACGGCCTGGTGCGCGATAGAGGGCGGATCAGCCCGCGGCGTCGGATGCGGTGCATCGCAAGGCGGCGGAGCGTCCCCCTAGCTTGAGATTTAACCTCGCCGCTCGAACACGACCGCAAGTCGGCTTCACGGAACCAGCATGCGCACCGTTTGTCCCGACTTGCTTAGATTTCCGACTGTGCTGCGGAGCCTGCTCGTGCGGCAGGAAGGGCTGGTCGGAGCTGTTCGAATCCGGAGGTTAAATCTCAAGCTAGGGCGTTTCGTCAACGCGGCGAGGTGCCGTAGCCGACGCCGCGGGCCCGTCCCCTATCGCGCACCAGGCCGTTACTTCGGGGCCAGTTCGGCGACGATCTCGTCGTCCTCCACCGCTCCGGTGGGCAGGAACCCCAGGGACGCGTACAGCCGGGCCGCCGCGACGTTCGACGGCTGGTACGACAGCCTGATCGCCCAGCAGTCCCCCTGCTCCGCCAGCCACGCCGTCAGCGTCCGCACCAGCGCCCGGCCGACCCCCTTGCCCTGCTCGGCGCTGTCCACCAGCATCCCGCCGATCCAGTGCGAGCCGTCCTCGTCGCGGGCCCACATGACGTGGCCGACGACCCGCCCGTCGGCGTACACCGCCAGCGACGTCCACGCGTCCTCGTACATCGACAGCAGCAGATACCGGGCCGCCAGCGCCGGAACGTACCCGCGCTGGCTGTCCAGCGGGGCGATGTCGGCGACCGCCCGCCAGTTGTCGCCATCCACCTCGCGCAGGGCGACGCGGCGTCCGGTGGCGTCGAGATGTCCGTAGCTGATCACCGGCGCAGACTAGGCCGAACGAGGCATCCGGGCAACAGGATTCATGCCCCGACCGCCCCGTCGATGCCCTCGCGGAGAAAGTCGGCGTGCCCGTTGTGGCGGGCGTACTCGTGGATGAGGTGCACCATCACCAGCCGCAGTGACACGTCCTCGCCCGTCTTCGCCACCCGCCCCGTCACGTCGAGCGACGGTGCCTCACCCTCGATGCGGCGGGCTTGCTCCACCTCGGTGTGCCAGGTGCCGAACGCCTCGGCGCGCGTGGCGGTCCTGGCGTCGTACGCCGCCTGGAAGTCGCCCACCGCCGACCACACGAGCGGGACGTCCTCGCCGTTGATCACCCGCCGGAACCACGCCCGTTCCACCTCGGCCATGTGCCGCACCAGGCCCAGCAGTGACAGCGTCGACGGCGGCATCGACTGCCGGCGCAGATCCTCATCGCTCAGCCCCTCGCACTTCATGGCGAGGGTCGCACGGTGGAAATCGAGCGTGTCGCTTCTCTCGGGCTTGGGGGACGAGCGGACGCGAAGGGCGCCAGGTTCTCCCAGATCAGAGGCATGACCCGTCCGGTGCCGGGTGCACGACAGATGTCGCGGACACAGGGGCCAGGAAGGCGACCGGCATCGTGTGAGTTTCCCCATGGGCGCCGTGTGTGACCAACCGCGATCACCCTACGGCCGGGTCGCACTGCGGTGGGGTGCTCGATTCCCCGGTACGCCGCCATCAGCCGGGCCCGGCAGCTCTATCAGCGCCGCGAGTTCGGCTGGGACGGGGTGACTGACGGGGGCGTTTCGTACGTGGCGATCAGGCGGGCCAGCTGCCGGCCTGCCGCCCGCAGGGGCTCTTCGCTGCGGGTGACCTGCGCTGTGACTTCGGCGCCTTCCAGGGTGCTGATGATCGTGGTGGCCAGGTCCCGGGCGTCCTCGGCGGAAAGGCCGGAGCGCAGCAGCTTGTCGCGGACCAGTTGCTCCCAGCCGCGCAGCGCGGTTTCGCACACCCGTTGGATCTCGGAGTCGGTGCCCAGCGTTTCCAGCGCCGTGGCGGTGATCGGGCAGCCGTCGACCCAGCCGGACTCTCGTAGTGCTTCGGCGAGCTGCCGGGTGCAGGCTTCCACGGCCGCTCCCGGGTTCTGCTCACTGTCCAGCGCGCTGCGGAGCAGGTCCGCGAATTCCTGATCGCCGTGCTGGAGTGCCGCGACCGCGACGGCCTCCTTGCCGCCCGGGAAAAAGTGGTAGATCGAGCCGAGGGTGGCCTGTGCCTCCCTGGCAATCTGCTTGATGCCCGTGCCGGTGTAGCCCTGCCGCTGCAGGAGGCGCGAGGCGGTGATGACGATCCGGCCCTGGGTGCTGGTCTGGTCCATGCGCACAGCGTACTAGTTAGAACGTTCGTTTTAGGGCTGTGCTACGTTCTCTCCATGATCTGAGTAGAGCGTTCTTTCTAATTATCGTGCACGCACACCCACCACGGAGGTTTCACAGTGAGCACAAAACAGCCCGTGACCGTGATCGGACTGGGCCCCATGGGACAGGCGATGGTCCACGCTTTCCTCAACAAGGGCCACCACGTCACCGTCTGGAACCGCACCACGTCCCGCGCGAATGCCCTGGTCGAATGCGGGGCCGTCCTCGCAGGCAGTGTCGAGGAGGCGCTGGCGGCCAACGAGCTGGTGATCTTGAGTCTCACCGACTACGACGCGATGTACGCCGTGCTGGAACCGGCGGCGCACGCCCTGCCCGGCCGTGTGCTGGTCAACCTCAGCTCCGACACCCCGGACAAGACCCGGGCGGGGGCGCGGTGGGTCGCTGGGCATGGCGGGGTCCACCTCACCGGCGGGGTCACCGTGCCGCCTTCGGGTATCGGGCAGTCCGAGTCGTCCACCTTCTACAGCGGACCGCGCGCGCCGTTCGAGGCTCACCGCCCGGTCCTCGAAGCCCTGACCGGCACGGACTACCGGGGCGAGGACCCCGGACTGGCCGCGCTGTTCTACCAGATCGGCATGGTCATGTTCTGGACGTCCATGCTCAGCTATTGGCAGGCCATCGCCCTCGCCGACTCCAACGGCCTCACCGCCGCGGACGTCCTGCCGCACGCCACCGAGACCATGACGTCAATGCCGCAATTCCTGGCCTTCTACGCGGCCCGCATCGACGCCGGCGAGCACGGCGGCGACGTGGACCGCCTCGCCATGGGCCTGGCCAGCGTCGAGCACGTCCTGCACACCAACGCCGACGCGGGTGTCGATACCGCCCTACCGGCCGCCGTCGTCGACCTGTTCCGCCGCGGAATGGACGCCGGGCACGCGGCCAACAGCTTCTCCAGCCTGGTGGACCTGATGAAGAAGCCGGCGATATAGAAAGAGCTCGCGAAGCCGCTGTGCCTGCTCTGCCCCCCGCTGGCCGCGGGTCAGAGCAGGCACAGCGGCTGGGCTTCCCCGCCCCGGCGCCGACCGACAGTGCATCTGGCGATCAACGCCGCCGCCCTGGCGTGGTGGGGGACGGCGATGATGTGGTCAGCGGTTGAGCTGGGCTATCAGCTCACGGTTCGCGGCGCGGGCGGCTTCGAGGTCCTCGTCCCGTTCTGCGAGTTCGCCGCGGAGGTCGAGGATCTGCTGTTCAAGCTCGGTGGTGCGGCGTGTGAGCGTCTCGATGTCGGCTGGGCCGCCGAGGCCGGAGGCTTCCCAAGCTGTCTGGCCCAATGCCTCGGAGAGACGTCGTTCGAGTCTGGTTATGTGGGCGGCCAGTCGGCCGTTGCGGGCCGTGAGGTTCGCGACGTCGGCCAGCAGCGACTTGCGGCTGACCTGCGCTCCGGCGGTCGTGCCGGGCGGGAGCTGGCCCGCGCGGGCGATGACGGCCGCGTGCAGGTCTGCGTGGCGGTGAATCAGGCTGCGGTGGACGCCGGCGGCGCGGGCGACCGAGGAGACGCTGATCTCCTCGCCGGCGGAGGCCAGTTGGTCGAGGGCTTTGAATACTCGGTTCCGTCGGCGGTCGGAGTCCGCGGCTCGCGCTCGGGTCAGGTGGTCCGGTGATGTGCTCACGCGTCACGCTCCAGCCGCAGGTCCGGCTCGGGCGGACGGGTTCCGGGCATGCCCAGGGAGACGGTGCGGGACTTGCGCAGAGTCCGGGTGGCGTCCTTGATCTGCTCGCGTTCGTCGTCGGTGAGCCCGTCGAGGTCGGTCTCGACGCGGCGGATCAGTGTGCGGATGCGCTTGATCTCCTCGTCGGACGGAGTCGCTTCGGTGCGGGCCCAGGCGTCGAGGTCCGAGGCCGCGGCGAGGCGTTCGCGGTCCCGCAACAGGGTGTCCAGGTAGGTCCGAAGCTCCGGCAAGTACGACGGGTCGGTGCGGAAGTGGTCGCATCCCACGCAGCGGAACCGGAACGGGCAGCCGTGGCCGCCGGCCTTGACGTTGCTCGGCTCGACGCAGATGCCGTAGGGGACGGACACCTGGCCGATCCGCAGACGGGCGTGCTCGTGCTCCAGGAGCTGGCGGGCCTGGGTCCAGATCTTGTTGCCGTGCCGGTCGAACTGGTGCGAGACGAGTTTGTCGACCGCGGCCCGGGTGCGTTTCTCCGTGACCCGTAATGGTGGAGTCGGGTATTGGAACTGCCTGAATGCCTGCGGTCCTGAGCGGCGGTGGCTCTCCGGACTTGGCATCAGCGGTCGGGCGTTGACGTGCGAGGGCATTGGTCAGACCTGTTCGAAGTGGAACGCTTTGATGAAGCAGTCGCGAGGCTGGGTGATGGCGAAGAGGATGCACTCCACGAGCGAGTGCGCGGTGAGGGCATCCTTGGCCTCGCGCGGGGTGGTCTCCCATGCCTTGGAGAGCGGGTCGGGGTTGTCGAAGTCGGGCGGGTAGAGCGAGATCACCCGGATCCCTTGAGGGCGCAGGCGCTTGGAGAGGATCTCGGTGAACCCTGCCTGGGCGCTCTTGGCTGCGTAGAAGGCGTCGTGCGCGTCCGACCGGTGGTGGCCCGGTGTTCCGCATGCGGAGACCATCGTCACGACATCTGGTATCTCCGAGTTGAGCAGGAGAGGGAGGAAGCTCTTCGTGGTCAAGACCGTGCCGGTGGCGCCAGAGGCGATGGTGTCGACAACGTCGGCGTCGGTTGCGGACAGCAGGTCCGGCCCTGCGAGGTAGCGAGAGCCGTTGTTGATGAGTACGTCGACACGGTCCGTGTGTTCCGCGACGCTGGAAGCGAAGTCTCGGATTGAGGCGGGGTCCGTCAGGTCGCAGGCGAAGGCGTGTACTTGCTGATGGCCGCGGTCGCGAATCTCGTCACGGACTCGTTGAGCGGCGGAGTGTTCGCGTGCCGAGAGGAAGACCTCGGCGCCGAGGTCCGCGAGGTGGATGGCCAGGGTTCGCCCGAAGTCGCGGCCTGCGGCCGTGATGACGATGCGGCGGTTGTCCAGTCTCATGGTGTCGCTCCTGGTGCGTGGATCAGTTGGTGCGGTGCATTGCGGCGGCTGACGTCTGCGGCGTAGGCGGCCCAGTCGCCGGCGGCGGCTCGCTGCCATTTGACGGCGACGGTGATGTCGATGCCGAGGGTGCGGGCGAGGACCGCGGCGGGCAGCTCGGTGGCGAGCTGGAACAGGGCGGTCGAGCGGGCTTGTGCGAGTCGGATGCCGAGTTTGCGGAGCCGTTCTCCCATCGCCCAGGCACTGATCGGACGGCCTGGCTGTCCGCCGGGGAAGAGCCAGGGTGAGTCTGTGCGGCCGAGGACGGCATGGCTGCGGCGAACCTTGACCTGTTGGAGGGCCAGTTCAGCGACGGGTGCGGGAAGCTCGACAGGGACGGCGCCGAGGCGGATACGGACTGCTCCGTCCGTCTCCTCGATGTGGTCGACGGTGAGCCGGGAGATCGCGGCGGGCCACTGGGCGTAGAGGAGCAACAACAAGCCGGCGAGACGGTCTTCGGGCTTCAGGACGGCCTCGTGCAACAGGCGGCGGGCTGTGGCCCAGCGGGCTTCATCGTCCATCGGCCGGGAGGGGCCGTTCCACCGCTCGGCCGGGAAGCTGAGATCACGGGTGATCTTCTGGGAGAGGGTCCAGCGTACGAAGTGGCCTGCCTCCTGGCGAAGGCGGACGTTGTCGCTGGTCATCCACCGCTCAAGGTCACTCTGGCGGCAGGTGGCCAGGGTCAGGTTCTGGCCCTCGAGCCAGTTCAGGAGATAGACGGCTGCCCGCAGATGCTGCCGCGCGACCGTCAGCTGGTAGTGCGTGGTCTCCGTGCCGCGGCTGCGACGGCGAAGCCGGCGCAGGAGGTGCCACGTCGCGTACCGGTGCAGGATTTTCCGGCCCTCGGCGGTCGCGTGGGAGGCGATGAGGTCCTTCACATGTCGCTCGAGACGGACCATCTGCTCGTCCCGCTTGGGCAGGGCGCCGGTGGCGACGAGGACGCTGCGGATGTGCTCGACGACCTTGCCTTCCGGAAGCTCGTCCAGGGCCTTGTGCGTCAGAGGGCGGCGGCCGGAGCCGAGATCGGACAGGACGGTGGAGACGATGCCCTTGGAGAGCCAGCGCATCGCGGTGCCGGCGCGTTCGGTGCTGGCCAGAGCCTCGTGGAGGGCCTGCAGTTTCGGGGATATGGAGCCGGTGTCATCGGCGAGGAGTTCGTGGAGTCGCTGCTTGAGGGTGCAGCGGGGGCACGGGCCCGGGGCGTGCAGCCGTTCGGCTTGTCCGCAGGTGGGACAGGGGCGCCAGAGCTCGGCGTCCGGTTTGGTGCAGGGGCCGCAGACGGGGGCGTCGGCGGTGCCGGAGTGCATGCCACGGATTCGTCCGCAGATGGTGCAGTGAGCAGGGCGTCTGTCGCAGCCTCCGCAGCGGGGCAGGCCGGTGAGCTTCGAGAGTGTGCAGGGTGCGGTGCGGCCGCAGATCGAGCAGACCAGGACTGGCAGGGGACGGCAGTTGGGGCAGACCGGCCCCTCGGCAGTGCGGGAGTTGACCATGCGTGATTCGCCGCAGACGATGCAGGTTTCCCGGTTGGCCGGGTCCCTGATCAGGCAGCCCGGACACAGGGGTCGTCCCTGGGCGTCGCGGGTGGCCGGTTCTCGCCGAGCACCGCAGCGTACGCATTCTTCGAAGCGGGACTTGGCGATGCAGTTGCGGCAGACCCGCTGCCCGTCGAGCGGCTTGTCGATGCGTACGACTCTGTGGCAGCGAGGGCAGGCCGGGCGGACAATCCCGGTGACGCCGGCCTCGTGCAGCAAGTCGATGAACCGCAGGATGGCGCGATGCGGCGCGAGATATCCCTCCCCGGTCAGCAGACGAGGGTTCTCCTCCAGGGCCCAGACCAGCCTCTGCCGATAGTGGGGACGGTGGGGTGCCGACTGGTGGAGGGCATCGGCGATCACGTCACGGTCGGCGTCCCTGGTGATCCCGGTGATCACCGCGTAGATGACCTCGACCGGGTCGCGGTCATCGTTGTCGGGACACATCTTGCAGCGCAGCAGGCCCTTGCGGTCCCGGAAGGCGACGCGTCGGACGGTGCCGCAGGCGGCGCACTCAGCGGTCTCCTGCCCACAGACCGAGCAGTACCAATCCTGGCCCTGGCGTTGGAGGGTTCGCAGCTTCTTGCCGCACTCGACGCAGACCGGCGGCGAGATCGCCGAGGCGCCGGCCTTGCGGAGCTCGATGAGCAGATCACCGATGGCCCGGGGTGCCGGGGACCGGCCGTCGGTCAGGACGGAGGGCCGCGTCGCCAGGACCTCCGCCAGGCGCCGTGACTTCGCGCGGCCGCCCGCGACCGCGGTGACCACGGCCCGGATGGTCTCCGCGCCGAGTTCCTTCTCGACATCGGCGACGAGGTCGGTGATCAGGCCGGTCGGGTCGGCGACGGCACGGCCGAGGTCGAGATGGTCAGCGGTGGTCATGACCGGTCGACACCCCTGATCCGGGCACGCTTTGGCCGCAGACCGCCAAGCCCCTCCGCATCGGGCGCCGAGCCGCCTCCGGCGGCAGCCCTCTTCGGCTTCTTCACGGCCCCTGCCGCCGCGACGGGCTCGATGAGGTCGTCCATGGTGCAGTCGAGGATGTCGAGCAGGGCCATGAGGATCTTCAGGCTCAGTCGCTCCGGTCGCTCGACGACGAGCCGGTAGACCTGGCTCGACGAGAGGGTGATGCCGCGTTCGGCGAGCGGAGGGATGAGGTCGGTGGTGGAGAACAACCCGCGGCCGGCCATGACCTTGCGCAGGTGCCAGTGGTAGTCGAGCTTGGCGGCCATCGCCGGATCTCTCCTGTCAGGACCCGGCGAACGCCGGGGCCAGTGCCTTGTGCAGGGAAGTGTTCATGAAGTCGTCGCTGACGTGCGTGTAGATGGCCAGGGAGCTGTCGCACTCGTGGCCGACCTGCTGCTGGATGAAGCGCCGGTCGACTCCGTCCTCGGTCAGATGTGTGACGTAAGAATGTCGGATTGAGTGGGGAGTTAGCTCTTTTGGGAGCTTTAGGGCGTCCCGGTATGCCTCGAACCGGTCGTTGATGGAGCCGGGCTGGAGGCGGCCCCCGCGCTCGGTGATCCACAGAGCCGGGTGATCGGGGAATCCGAAGCGTGGACGGGCGTTCTCGGCGTAGTCGGCGACCGCCTCGACGGCCCAGTCCATCACCGACAGCACGTTCCGCCGCCGCGGCGGCTGGCCCTTCTTCGCCTTGCCGTAGCGGACGTTGAGCGTGCCGTACCGGCCGAACTGCGGGGCCTGCGGGTTGCGTCCGAAGTCGACCACGTCCAGCTTGGACGTCTCGGTCCGGCGAAGACCCCACCCGTAGATGACCTTGAAGAGAGTGGCGTCCCGGTAAGCGGCGAGGGCTCCCTTGCGCTTGGCCTTCACGGCGCGTGCGACTTGGTCGTCGGCGTAGTCGAGGAAGCGCTGCAACTCTTCCCGCGTGAAAGGCCGTGCCTCCGGATCGCCTTCGTAATCCTGCAGGTGAGGGAGGGTGTTCCACTCATGGCAGATCGCCACCGGGAAAGCGCCGAAGGCTTCTTCGCATGCCGGGCCCCAGCCGTAGCGGGCGTCGATGAGGAGCTCGGTGAACAGCCGAACGGTGCCCTGGTAGCTGCGGATCGTGGAGGGCGCCAAGCGCCTCTCGCTCGTCAACGATGACGACCACTCGTCCAGGTGGGCCGGCGTCCACTGCCACGGATACTCGTTCGCGAACTCAAGGAACCGGCGGATCAGGCGTTCTCTCGGGTCGATCGTGTCGTCTCTCAGCCCTCGCGACTTCTGCTGAGCCCGCCAGCCCCTCAGCATCGCGTCGAACATCGCGTCCTCCGGACGCAACTGGACCACGCCGGAGACGAGCTCCATATGGGCCGCCCCGGCCAGGGCCACCTTGCGCTGATGCACCACTCCAGACCACCCCTCCTGAAGGGCAAATCATGCATCAGAAGGGATCGCATCGGCAACATGCCTGCTCAGGAGGCACGTTCGTAGTAGCGTCGGAGTCCATCAGTCTCTCGTCGTGACCTGGCGACCTGCGGTTTCTCGCCCGTCTGATGCAATTCCCGAGGGTTGTAGTAGCCCTGGGTGGTCTGCAACGACCGGTGGCCCATGAGTTCGCGCAGCACGTCGGGCAGGGTTCCGGCGTCGGCGTGCCGTTGGGCGTAGGAGTGCCGGTAGGAGTAGGGCACGACTTCCAGCCTGGGGAACTCGGTGCCGTCGGCCAGCAACAGCGGCGCCATGGCGTTGACCCAGCGTCGGTGGACGTTGCCGATGTGGCTCATCCGGAACGGCTCGGTGCCCTCGGAGTTCTGCCGGGGCCGGGGGAAGAGGACCAGCTTGGACAGCTCGGTGTCCGGGAAGCGGGCGCGGATGGACTTCTTCTGCCGGACGATGATCTCTGCAGTGGAGTCCGGGATCGGCAGGCGGAGGCCGATGCGGTTGTTCTTGAAGTCGGTGTAGACGAGCACGGATTTGCCGTGCTCGTCGGTCTCCATGCAGTCCCAGGGCAAGCACCCGATCTCGTCGGGACGCCGGCCGGTATCGACGAGGACCTCGATGGCGGCCCGCGCGTCGTCGCTGCCGTCCCGGATCTGGTCGAGGGTGGGCAGCCGCTCGCAGAGCTGGCTGAGGATCTCCTTCGGAAGGGCTCTTCCTGGTCCTTCCTCGATGACGACCGGGGGCATGTCGTGCCTGCGCAGCGCGAAGTCGTCAGGCAGATCGGCGAGGATCTCGCCGGGCCGGGTCAGGCCCAGGTCGCGGATCTCGCGCAGGAACCGGCTGGTGAAGCGGCAGACCGTCGTGCGGCGGAAGGCGCTGATCTCGCCGGTGTGTGCGAGGTGGGCCACGTACTGCGTGAACGTCTCGATGTCGCTTCGGCCGAGCGTGGCCATGTCCGCTCCGTAGTCCTGACGGGAGCGGACCAGGCTCTGGGAGAGGTAGCGCAGGCAGAGGATCATGTCGGAGAGGCCGTTGGGGATGTTTTTGCCGTAGCGGCGGGGGATCTCGTCCAGCACCCACGTCTTGCAGGCTCGCCGCATCCACTCCTGGTGCAACGGCGTGAAGTCCATCCTCCGCCACTGGCCCAGTCCGAAGGCGCCCATGTTCCAGACGTCCTTGATCTGCTCCAGTTCCGGAGTGGAAACGGCTGCCGCGAGTGTGTGGCGCATGCGGTTGGCCATGCCGGCCAGGTGGGTGTTGCGGGGGACCTGGACATCGTCGAACTGCTCGACGCGTTGCTCGCGCAGATGCCGGACGACGCCTCGCAGCAGGACGGGCGGGCTCTTGACCTCGGTGTCCGTGCGGGCCTGAAGGACGTAGAGGATCTCGGCGGTCACCAGGGCCGGCAGACCCCGCAGGCTCAGCGCCGTGGACTCCGCCGTCCCGGGCTCGGTGCGGCACCACGTCTCGAAATCAGCGTCGGGTACTTGTGCCTCCTGCCACCTCGTCCAGTGCGGAGGGCAGAACAGGTGCGAGCTGTTCGCCTGGTGCCGATGGCAGGCATCGACCGAGCACAGGCCGAAGCCCGGCAGCGGGCGAACGCGCGAGTCGGCGAAGAACGCCGCCAGTGGCGGGCGCCCCAGTCTCGTGAACAACTCGCGGTGCCGCATGCACATCTGGGTGCGGGACGACGTCCAGGGGCGCCGGCACTTGGGGACCGCGCACCCGCCCGAGATGTTGCTGATCTGTTTTGGCTCGGTGGCCAGGAAGTCCTCCGGTGTTTTGCCGCTTCGCTTCCAGCTGCCGCGGCAGGCCGAGCACAGCCCCAGGTCCGTTTTGCGGGCCGCTGCCCAGCAGCCGGAACGGGCGCAGATATGCATGCCAAGGAAAGGGTGGTCCGGTGAGGGGCGAAGGATCTTGAACTTCTCGTCCCAGTTCAGAACGTCCAGTGTCTCCGGTCGGATCAGAGCACGCAGCCGTTTCGTGCGGGCAGGCAGCAGATCCGATGCGGGAGCGGGCACCAGTCGCAGGGCCGTGGTCATCCGTTCCTCCTGGGAGCGAGAGCGCCGACCCGTTCGACGGCGGACCGCAGCCGTCGCGGATCGGGATGCAGGTAGACCTGCGAGCTGGACGCGCTGGCGTGCCCGAGCAGGTCGGCGATCTCGTCCAGGACGGCGCCGGCGTCGGCCGCGTTGCTGGCGAATCCGTGGCGCAGAGCGTGGGGATGGACGCCGTCGGTCAGGCCGGCCCGGCGGGAGAGCCGGTCGAAGAGGTCGTTCAGGGCTCCGGGAGGCATGGGCGCCCCCAGTGGGGGCCGGAACAGGTTCACCAGCACGAAGTCGCTGTCGCGGGCCTCGCGGCAGGCGTCGCGCTCGACGACGTACTGGTCGTAAGCCTGGACCAGCAGGAAGTCGACCGGGACGGCGCGCGAACGCTTCGACTTCGCCCAGGCGCCGTTGTCGTTGTCCCGGCGCACCACGTGCAGGTGGGAGCCGGGAATCCGGCAGCCCAGCGCGCTGGCGTCCAGGACGAAGTGGATGTCCTCGCGCCGCATACCCACGGCCTCGCTGCGACGCAGCCCGGCCCTGGCCAGCAGAAGGACGATGAACCGGTCCCGGGCCGAGCGGCAGACCCGCAGCAGGGCAAGGACCTCCTCGTCACTGGCGCGGCCGACCGGCTCGTGCGGCTCGGCGGCCCGGTGCCGGGCCTTGGCGTAGTAGCGGAGGTGGCTTCCCTCGCCGCGGGCCTGGACCGGCAAGTCCCGGTCGTCAGCGACCTCGTAGAGCTGGGACAGCACGAATGTCGGCACCGTGCCGAGCGTCGTGCCGTGAGCGAGGAACTCGCGGACGCCGGCCAGCACGGTGTTGATCCGGCGCGGCCCGCGAACGGGTTCACTGCCCGGCCCGGCCACCACCGGACTGCCGTCACCGGTCGAGTGCCGCAGCCAGAACATGAAGCTTCCCAGCCTGCCCGCCGCCGTCGTCCAATCCCGGCCGGTGCAGCGACACCACGTCAGATAGAGCACGACCGCCCCGGCATATGTACGCGTAGTCGACTCCGCCTGATCACGGCCGAAGCGCACATGCCGCAAGAACTCGTCCGCTTCCGGTATGGGCGTCAACCGCTCCTCGTCCAACACGGTCCAGTACCGCTGCCCCGACGGCATGTGTACCGGGAAGGGCCGCAGCCCTCTGGAGATCACCTGATGAGTCACGAGCCTTCAACGACAACCACGACATGTGCGACACGGCAACGCGAACCGTCGGACACAACACCCCAACTGGGGGGTGACACGACAGTGCACGACGCCTCTACAAACCAGAGAGAACGCCGCGCAGCGTTTCGCGCTCACCGGCGGTCAGGGGCGGGCCCATGCGTTCCGTGGTCATCGCGTCATTGTCGTCTCGACGTGAAGGCAAGCTCAAGCCCCACGCGTACCCGCGGTCGCGTACGACGGGGGAGTGCCGGAAGAGGTCATGGACGCCCCGGGGGAGAAGTGCCGGGCGGCGGTCGGGGGCTCGTTGTCCGCGCGGTGACGCATTGCGGCAACAATGGGGGGCATGAGCGACAGCCCATCCCCCCTAGCCGACCCGCACATCGTCTTCGCCCCCGACCAGGGCGCAGGCCGCCGGGACATCGTCGTCCTCGGCTCCACCGGGTCCATCGGCACCCAGGCCATCGACCTGGTGCTCCGTAACCCCGACCGCTTCCGCGTCACCGCGCTCTCCGCGGCCGGCGGCCGGGTCGCTCTGCTGGCGGAGCAGGCGAGGCAGCTGCGGGTCGCCGCCGTCGCCGTCGCCCGTGAGGACGCCGTGCCCGCCCTGCGCGACGCGCTGAGCGCGCAGTACGGGCCCGGAGAGCCGCTGCCCGAAATCCTGGCGGGACCCGACGCCGCCACCCACCTCGCCGCGTCCGCCTGCCACACCGTGCTCAACGGCATCACCGGCTCCATCGGTCTCGCGCCGACCCTCGCCGCGCTCGAAGCGGGCCGAACCCTGGCGCTCGCCAACAAGGAGTCGCTGATCGTCGGTGGTCCGCTGGTGAAGGCGCTCGCCAAGCCCGGCCAGATCATCCCGGTCGACTCCGAGCACGCCGCCCTCTTCCAGGCGCTGGCCGGCGGCACCCGGGCAGACGTCCGCAAGCTCGTGGTCACCGCGTCCGGAGGGCCCTTCCGCGGGCGTACGAAGGCCGAGCTGGCGGCGGTGACCCGCGAGGACGCCCTCGCGCACCCCACCTGGGCGATGGGCCCGGTGATCACCGTCAACTCGGCGACGCTCGTCAACAAGGGACTCGAAGTCATCGAGGCGCACCTCCTCTACGACATCCCCTTCGACCGCATCGAGGTCGTCGTCCACCCCCAGTCCTACGTTCACTCCATGGTGGAATTCACCGACGGTTCCACCCTCGCCCAGGCGACGCCGCCCGACATGCGCGGCCCGATCGCCATCGGCATCGGCTGGCCCGAGCGCGTCCCGGACGCCGCCCCCGCCTTCGACTGGTCGAAGGCGTCCACCTGGGAGTTCCACCCGCTCGACAACGACGCCTTCCCCTCCGTCGCACTCGCCCGCCACGTCGGTACGCTCGCGGGCACGGCCCCGGCGGTGTTCAATGCCGCGAACGAGGAGTGCGTCGACGCGTTCCTCGCCGAGCGGCTGCCGTTCACCGCGATTGTGGATACGGTCGCCGAAGTCGTGGCCGAGCACGGCACCTCCCACCGGGGAACCTCGCTCACCGTCGCGGACGTCCTGGAAGCCGAGACCTGGGCACGAGCCCGGGCCCGTGAAATCGCAGCACAGGCAACAGCGGAGGCTCGCGCATGACGACAATCCTGTTGACGGTCCTCGGGATAGTCATCTTCTTCGCCGGGCTGCTCTTCTCCATCGCCTGGCACGAACTCGGTCACCTCTCGACCGCGAAGCTCTTCGGCGTCCGCGTGCCCCAGTACATGGTCGGCTTCGGCCCGACGCTCTGGTCCCGGCACAAGGGCGACACGGAGTACGGCGTCAAGGCGATCCCGCTCGGCGGCTACATCCGCATGATCGGCATGTTCCCGCCGGGACCGGACGGGAAGATCGAGGCCAGGTCGACGTCCCCGTGGCGCGGCATGATCGAGGACGCCCGTTCGGCGGCGTACGAGGAACTCCAGGACGGCGACGAGACCCGCCTCTTCTACACGCGCAAGCCGTGGAAGCGCGTGATCGTGATGTTCGCCGGGCCGTTCATGAACCTCATCCTGGCCGTCGCGCTGTTCCTCGGCGTGATGATGACCATCGGCCTGAACCAGCAGACCACCACCGTCAACGAGGTCGTGCCCTGCGTCGTCGCCCAGAGCGAGCAGCGAGAATGCCGGGCCAGTGACCCCGAGTCGCCCGCCAAGGCGGCCGGCCTGCAGAAGGGCGACAAGATCGTCGCCTTCAACGGCACCCCCGTCGAGGACTGGCCGACGCTCTCGGAGCGCATCCGAGACACCATCGGCCCGGCGACGGTCACCGTCGAGCGCGCCGGTCAGGAAAAGGTCCTCGAAGCCGACCTGATCGCCAACAAGGTCGCCAAGCGCGACTCCGACGGACAGCCCCAGGAGGGCACCGTCGAGGCCGGCTACCTCGGCTTCGGCCCCGGCACGGCCGTCGTCCCGCTCTCCTTCACCGATTCGGTGGACCGGATGGGCGTCATGATCGAGTCCGGTGTCCAGTCGCTCATCGACCTGCCCTCCAAGGTCCCCGACCTGTGGAACGCCGCTTTCAACGGCGAGGAGCGCAAGGCCGACTCCCCGATGGGCGTGGTCGGCGCGGCCCGCGTCGGCGGCGAGATCCTCGGACTCGGGCTGCCGATGGAGAACACCGCCGGGATGATGCTCTTCCTCATCGCGGGCTTCAACCTCTCTCTCTTCCTGTTCAACATGCTGCCGCTGCTCCCCCTGGACGGCGGGCACATCGCGGGAGCCCTGTGGGAGTCCCTGCGGCGAGGCGCGGCGAAGGTCTTCCGCCGTCCCGACCCGGGCCCCTTCGACGTGGCCAAGCTGATGCCCGTGGCGTACGTCGTCGCAGGGATCTTCATCTGTTTCACCGCACTGGTCCTCGTCGCCGACGTGGTCAATCCGGTCCGCATCTCATAGCACCGGCGGAGCGCCGGCGCGTCCGCCATTGGGGGGACTCGCCGGTGCGATGCGCTCCGGGCTTCCGGGGTGACGTAACCTCGAAGCCTGGAGCCCGCCGATCTCGGGACCTTGATCCACACCTTGGGGTTGCACAGCAGATGACTGCAATTTCTCTCGGAATGCCATCCGTTCCGACGAAGCTCGCCGACCGGAGGGTCACCCGCAAGATCCAGGTCGGATCCGTGGCGGTCGGCGGGGACGCACCCGTCTCGGTGCAGTCGATGACGACCACCCGGACATCCGACATCGGCGCGACGCTCCAGCAGATCGCGGAGCTGACCGCATCGGGCTGCCAGATCGTACGAGTGGCCTGTCCCACCCAGGACGACGCCGACGCGCTCGCCACCATCGCGAGCAAGTCGCAGATCCCGGTCATCGCCGACATCCACTTCCAGCCGAAGTACGTCTTCGCCGCGATCGACGCGGGCTGCGCTGCCGTCCGGGTCAACCCGGGCAACATCAAGCAGTTCGACGACAAGGTGAAGGAGATCGCCAAGGCGGCCTCCTCCACCGGCACCCCGATCCGCATCGGCGTGAACGCCGGATCGCTCGACGCCCGGTTGCTGCAGAAGTACGGCAAGGCCACCCCCGAGGCGCTCGTCGAGTCCGCCCTGTGGGAGGCCTCCCTCTTCGAGGAGCACGGCTTCGGTGACATCAAGATCTCGGTCAAGCACAACGACCCGGTCGTGATGGTCAACGCCTACCGCCAGCTCGCCGCCCAGAGCGACTACCCGCTGCACCTCGGGGTGACCGAGGCCGGGCCCGCCTTCCAGGGCACCATCAAGTCCGCCGTCGCCTTCGGCGCGCTGCTCAGCGAGGGCATCGGCGACACCATCCGGGTGTCCCTGTCGGCGCCGCCCGTCGAAGAGGTCAAGGTCGGCCTCCAGATCCTGGAGTCGCTCAACCTCAAGCAGCGCCGCCTGGAGATCGTGTCCTGCCCGTCCTGCGGCCGCGCCCAGGTCGACGTCTACAAGCTCGCCGACCAGGTCGCCGCCGGGCTCGACGGCATGGAGGTGCCGCTGCGCGTCGCCGTCATGGGCTGCGTCGTCAACGGCCCCGGCGAGGCCCGCGAGGCGGACCTCGGTGTCGCCTCCGGCAACGGCAAGGGCCAGATCTTCGTCAAGGGCGAGGTCATCAAGACCGTCCCCGAGTCGAAGATCGTGGAGACCCTCATCGAAGAGGCGCTGAAGATCGCCGAGCAGATGGAGAAGGACGGAGTGCTCTCGGGAGAGCCCGAGGTCGCCGTCGGCTGACCGTCCGACGACGCGCTCGCAGAGCCCCGGCCCCGTTGGCCGGGGCTCTACTGCGCACGCGGCGCCCCGCAGGAGCGCCAGGTACAGTGCGGAGATCAGAAGACCGTACGGTGAGGCCCCTCACGTGTTGACTCAGACCACCACCCGGGTCCTCGACCCCGGCGAACTCGGCGCCGCGCTCGCCATTCTGGAGAGCGAGCCCGTCGCCAACGCGTTCGTGACCTCCCGCGTCCAGGCCGCCGGCCTCGACCCCTGGCGCCTCGGCGGCGAGATGTGGGGCTGGTACGCCGACGGGCGACTCCGCTCCCTGTGTTACTCCGGCGCGAACCTCGTCCCGATCTGCGCCACCCCCGAGGCCGTCCGCGCCTTCGCCGACCGCGCACGCCGGGCCGGCCGCCGCTGCTCCTCGATCGTCGGCCCCGCCGAGCCCACCACCCAGCTGTGGCGGCTGCTCGAACCCAACTGGGGCCCGGCCCGCGAGGTCCGCTCCCACCAGCCGCTCATGGTCACCGACCGGCCGGCCCGCGACATCCGGCCCGACGCCGGCGTGCGGCGCATCGGCAAGGCCGAGCTCGACGCGATCATGCCGGCCTGCGTGGCGATGTTCACCGAGGAGGTCGGCGTCTCGCCGCTCGCCGGCGACGGCGGTCTCCTCTACCAGGCGCGTGTTGCCGAACTCGTCGCCGCCGGGCGCTCCTTCGCCCGTATCGAAGACGGCAAGGTCGTCTTCAAGGCCGAGATCGGCGCCGCGACCCCGCAGGCCTGCCAGATCCAGGGCGTCTGGGTCGCGCCCGAATTCCGCGGCCGCGGACTGTCCGAGACCGGCATGGCGGCCGTGCTGCGGCTCGCGCTGGCCGACGTCGCACCGGTGGTCAGCCTGTACGTCAACGACTTCAACACCGCCGCCCGCGCGTCCTACCGGCGGGTCGGCTTCCGCGAGGTCGGGGCCTTTATGAGCGTGTTGTTCTGAGGTTGCCGCCCAGTAGGGTGCCTCCCATGGCACCACTCTCCGGGCCCGGACCCCAGACCCCCGCCGTCGTGATCGCGCCGGTCGATCTCACCGCGCGAGTGGACGAGGCGCTCGCGGTGCAGGCCGCCGCCTTCGGGCTGAGCGACGAGGAGATCGGCGTACGCCGTCACATCGTGCTGCGGCACCTCCAGAGCCCCGGCGCGCTGGCGCTCGGCGCCACCACACCCGACGGGCGGCTCGTCGGCTTCGTCTACGGGATGCCCAACGACCGTCACCACTGGTGGTCCACCGTCGTCGAGCCGTACCTGCGGCGCACCGGTACCGACGGCTGGCTCGACGACTCCTTCGTCATCACCGAACTCCACGTCGACCCCGCCCACCAGGCACGCGGCATCGGCCGCGAGCTGATCACCACCCTCACGGACATCTCCGGGCAGCCCCGTTCGATCCTCTCCGCGATCGACATCGAGAGCCCGGCCCGAGCCCTCTACCGCGCGCTGGGCTACACCGACCTGGCCCGCCAGGTCCTCTTCCCGAGTGCGCCGAGGCCGTACGCCGTGATGGGTGCGCCGCTCCCACTGCGGCGTCACGGCGGGTAACGGATTTCCCGGGGCCTGCGCCACCCGGCTAACCTCCTAGCCATCACACTTTTCTTCGCAGGAGTTCACCATGGCCCAGGTCCAGCGCATGTCCCGTCTGATGGTCAAGACACTGCGTGACGACCCGGCGGACGCCGAGACGCTCAGCCACAAGCTGCTGGTGCGCGCCGGGTACGTCCGCCGGAACGCGGCGGGGATCTGGACCTGGCTCCCGCTGGGCAAGAAGGTCCTCGACAACATCTCGCGCGTCGTGCGCGAGGAGATGGACGACATCGGCGCCCAGGAGGTGCTGCTGCCGGCGCTGCTGCCCAAGGAGGCGTACGAGGCGAGCGGTCGCTGGCAGGAGTACGGCGACCTGCTGTTCCGCCTCCAGGACCGCAAGGGCGGCGACTACCTGCTCGGGCCGACGCACGAAGAGATCTTCACCCAGACGGTCAAGGACCAGTGCACGTCCTACAAGGACCTGCCGGTGATGCTCTACCAGATCCAGATCAAGTACCGCGACGAGGCGCGTCCGCGCTCCGGCGTGCTGCGCGGCCGCGAGTTCCACATGAAGGACTCGTACTCCTTCGACACGACGGACGAAGGCCTCGCCGAGTCGTACGCGCTGCACCGCGCCGCGTACCAGAAGATCTTCGCGCGCCTCGGTCTCGACTACCGGATCGTCTCCGCCGTCTCCGGCGCGATGGGTGGCTCGGCGTCCGAGGAGTTCCTGGCCCCGGCCGCGGCCGGCGAGGACACCTTCGTGGACTGCCCGTCCTGCGACTACGCGGCCAACACGGAGGCCGTGACGTTCGCCGCCGCCGTGAACAGCAGCGGGGGGCACGGCCCGGTCGAGGAACTGGACACCCCCGACACCCCGACGATCGAGACGCTGGCCGCGATGCTGGACGTGCAGGCGTCCGAGACCCTGAAGAACCTGCTGGTCAAGGTGGACGGCGAGATCGTCGCCGTCGGTGTCCCCGGTGACCGCGAGGTCGACCTCGGCAAGCTCGGCGAGCACCTGGCGCCGGCCGTGGTCGAGCTGGTCACGGCCGAGGACTTCGTGGGCCGCCCCGATCTCGTACGCGGCTACGTCGGTCCGCAGGGCCTGGAGAAGGTCCGCTACATCGCAGACCCGCGCGTCGCCGCGGGCACCGCGTGGATCACCGGCGCCAACAAGCACAACACGCACGCGAAGAACGTCGTCGTCGGCCGCGACTTCGAGGTCGACGACTACCTGGACGTCGTCGTTGTCGAGGAGGGCGACCCCTGCCCCAACTGCGGCGCCGGCCTCAAGCTCGACCGCGCGATCGAGATCGGGCACATCTTCCAGCTCGGCCGCAAGTACGCCGACACCTTCCAGCTCGACGTGCTCGGCCAGCAGGGCAAGCCGGTCCGCGTGACGATGGGCTCGTACGGCATCGGCGTCTCCCGCGCCGTCGCGGCCATCGCCGAGCAGAGCGCCGACGACAAGGGACTGTGCTGGCCCGCCGAGATCGCGCCGGCCGACGTGCACGTCGTCGCCGCAGGCAAGGCACTCCAGACCGAACTGGCCGTGGAGGTCTCGGACAAGCTGGCCGCGGCGGGTCTGCGGGTGCTGGTCGACGAGCGCCCCGGCGTCTCGCCGGGCGTGAAGTTCACCGACGCCGAGCTCATCGGCGTACCGAAGATCCTGGTGGCGGGCCGCCGCAGCGCCGAAGGCGTGGTGGAGCTGAAGGACCGCCGCACGGGCGAGCGCGAGGAGCTGACGGTCGACGAGGCGATCGCCCGCCTCACCGCCTGACGGCCCGGAGCGGGGTGCGGGCCGGGGTTCCGCCGCGCGGGGGTAGGCCCCGGAACCCGGACGCCCGTAGGGCGTTGTCCTCAATCGCCGGACGGGCTGAAAATGCCGACCGCGCGGCGGAACCCGGCCCCGGACCTAGGGGGTGTCTGACAATTCCCCGCGGCGTCGCGACGCCCGGGGAATTGTCAGACACCCCCTAACTTGAGATTTGACCTCCGGATTCGAACAGCTCCGACCAGCCCTTCCTGCCGCACGAGCAGGCTCCGCAGCACAGTCGGAAATCTAAGCAAGTCGGGACAAACGGTGCGCATGCTGGTTCCGTGAAGCCGACTTGCGGTCGTGTTCGAGCGGCGAGGTTAAATCTCAAGCTAAAGCCAGGCCGCGAACTCCAGCAGCAGCTCCGCGTCCTGGTGGCGGCCGGCCGCGCTCGCCCGTACGCCCGACTCCACCGCACGGAACAGCGTCCAGCCGTGCAGCCGGGCCCGGTCCACGTCCAGGGAGTCGGCCAGCCTGTTCACCCGGCGGCGGGTGGCGGACGCGCCGCCGGCCGCCGCGACCAGGTCCTCGACCCGGTCGCGGACCAGTCGCGCCAGGTCGTACGCCCGCTCACCCACCAGCGGCTCCGGGCCGACGGCGAGCCACGGCGCCCGGTCACCGGCCAGCACCTTGCCCTGCCGGAAGTTGCCGTGCAGCAGAAGGAGTTCACCGGCGGAAGCGGTGAGTTCCTCGCGCGCCGCGAGGGCCGCGTCGACAAGCGGGGTCAGCGCGGACGAGGCGGTGGAACGCATCGGCCCCGCCTGGCGGGCGGTGCGCTCGGCCACCGTCTCGAAGGGATGGTCTGCGGCCGGCTCGGTCCACAACCGCCGCATGATTCCCGCAGCTTCCAACAGCGCCTTGGCCTCCGGCAGCGAACGCAGCGAGACCTCGTGGTGCAGCCGCTCCAGCAACAGCGCGCCGTCGTCGCCCTCCTGGTCGAGCAACTGGACCGCGCCCCAGCCGTTCCAGTGCGCGAGCGCCGCCCGCTCCAGGTCGGGCCGGGCCGCCGCGGGGGCGATCTTGAGGGCGGCCGGCGAACCGTCCCGCTCCCGGGCGAGGACGACCAGGCTGCTGCGCCCGCCGGGGTTCTGCACCCGCTCGACGTCCAACTTCCGCCGCGCCACCGCGTCTTGGGCGAGCTCCGGCAGGCGGCCCAGCCACTGGGCGGCGGCGTCCCCGTACGCCTCGCCGAGCGCTCGCACGAGACGCTGCGGCGGTTGAAAAGTCATGCGTGTGGTGTCCCCTTCAACGGCGAATCAATGCGTGGCGCTCACTGCTTGCGGCCGGCGGCGGCCGCCGTGCCCAGCTCGGCGAGCCCAGGAAAGGCTACGCCGCGCCCCCGCCAGCGCACGGCCCGCACTGCCGCCTCCCGCAGCGCGGCCGCCGCGTCGCGGCGCAGCGTGCCCTCGGCGGCGCGTACGACGTCGGAGTAGACCCCGGCCACCTTGTCCTCCAGCTCCGCCGCCAGCCGTACGGCGGCGGCCGCGTCCGGCACCGGGAACGGCAGGGCGTACGCGGCTGCCGCGGCCACCGGGGTGGCGCCCAGGTCGCGGACGGTCCGGGCGAGCGCGTCGCGCCGGGCGCGGTGGGCGTCGTACGCCTCCCGCGCCTGGTCCCTGCGGTCGTCGGTGACCCGGCCGCCGACCACCCCGTACCCGTACACGGCGGCGTGCTCGGCTGCCAGCGCCGCCTGCACCGCTTCCACGGCGCCCACGGCGCCCACGGCGCGAAGTGTCCGGTGCGGCCTGCTCACTCGCCGCTCCCTTCGGTCAGCAGGTACGCGTGGGCGGCCGCGGCCGCCGCGACGGAGGCCAGCAGCCGGGCCAGCTCGCCCGGGGCGTCCATCAGGGCGGCGGTGTGCGCGTCCGCCTCCCGGCGCTCCTCGGCGGCCAGGTCCCGGAGCGCGGCGCCCCGTACCGCGGCGACGGCGGGCGGCTGCGGGGCGGGGCCGTCCGGGGCCTTCGCGCCACCGGCCCGCCCGGAGTCCGCGGCCCGGCCCGGCGGGCGCAGCGCGTCGGCGTGCCGGGCCACCGCTTCGCGCATCGGCTGCAGCAGCTCCGCGGTGGAGGGGTGTGCGGCGGCCACGGCGTCGTAGTGCGCGAGCAGTGCCCGCCTGGCCTGGGCGGAGGCCTTCCGCAGCCGGGTCTCGGCCCGTACGCTCACGGCCTTCGCGGCGGCGCCCTCCGCTCCGCGTGTGGGCGGGGCGCCGGCGCACCCGCCGGTCAGCGCCGCGACGGCGGCGGCCCCGGTCACTCCGAGCACACGCCGTCGTGTGGTTTCCGTGCGCCCCACGTGTGTCTCCCTCGGGCCTCGGCGGTGATCACCGCAGGCGAGCGTACCCGCGGCTGTCCGGCAGGCGGACGGCAACACCCCTCGGGACCGGATACCCTTTGATCTGACACGCGACGAACCACACAACAGCACAGGCGGCCGAGGAGTTACCCGGATGAGCACCACCCAGAGCGACAGGCTGCGCGCACTCCTGGAACCACTGGTCAGCGCGGAGGGCCTCGATCTGGAAGACATCGAGGTGTCCCGGGCAGGCAGACGCCGCATGCTGAGGATCGTTGTCGACTCCGACGAGGGCGTGGAGCTGGACACCTGCGCCGAGCTGAGCCGCACCGTCTCCGAGAAGCTCGACGAGACGGACGCGATGGGCGAGGGCGAGTACGTCCTCGAAGTCAGTTCGCCGGGCGCCGACCGCCCGCTGTCGGAGCACCGCCACTACGTGCGCAACACCGGCCGGCTCGCCAGGCTGCAGCTGCACGACGGCACCGAGCTGGTCGCACGCATCCTGACCGTGGACGACGAGGGGCTCGACCTTGAAGTGCCGGGCGTCAAGGGCCGCAAGCCCAGCGCCCGCCGGGTCGCCTTCTCCGACATCGCCAAGGCGCGCGTGGAGATCGAATTCAGCCGCAAGGACAAGAAGGAAGAGGAGGCGTAGCCATGGACATCGACGTAAAGCTCCTGAAGGGCTTGGCGAAAGAAAAGGAGATCTCCTTCGACCTGATGGTCGAGGCGATCGAATCGGCCCTCCTCATCGCGTACCACCGGACCGAGGGCAGCCACCGCCGGGCGCGCGTGCAACTCGACCGTGAGAGCGGTCATGTGACGGTCTGGGCGAAGGAAGACCCGGCCGATCTCGAAGAGGGCCAGGAGCCCAAGGACTTCGACGACACGCCGTCCGACTTCGGCCGGATCGCGGCGAGCACCGCCAAGCAGGTCATCCTCCAGCGCCTGCGCGACGCCGAGGACGACCGGACCTTCGGCGAGTACGCGGGCCACGAGGGCGATGTCGTCACCGGCGTGGTGCAGCAGGGCAGGGACCCCAAGAACGTCCTGGTCGACCTCGGCAAGCTGGAAGCCATCCTGCCGGTGCAGGAGCAGGTGCCCGGCGAGGAGTACACGCACGGCCTGCGTCTGCGGACGTACGTCGTACGGGTGGCCAAGGGCATGCGCGGCCCCTCCGTGACGCTCTCGCGCACCCACCCCAACCTGGTGAAGAAGCTGTTCGCGCTGGAGGTCCCCGAGATCGCCGACGGGTCGGTCGTCATCGAGGCCATCGCACGCGAGGCCGGTCACCGCTCCAAGATCGCCGTACGGTCGAACCGCTCGGGCCTCAATCCCAAGGGTGCCTGCATCGGTCCGATGGGCGGACGCGTGCGCAATGTCATGGCCGAACTGCACGGCGAGAAGATCGACATCGTGGACTGGTCGGACGACCCGGCCGAGATGGTCGCCAACGCCCTGTCGCCGGCCCGTGTCAGCAAGGTCGAGGTCGTGGACCTCGCCGCCCGCTCCGCCCGGGTCACCGTGCCCGACTACCAGCTGTCGCTGGCCATCGGCAAGGAGGGCCAGAACGCCCGCCTCGCGGCGCGGCTGACCGGTTGGCGCATCGACATCCGGTCCGACACCGAGCAGCCGTCGGACCAGGACTGAGCACGTTTTACGACAACGACCGTTCGATTTCTACCCCCATGGGGTGAGGTCGCTGCGGGGAGGTAGACTAAATAGTGTCTGGCCGGACGCATGCCCGCGTATGCCCTGAGCGAACCTGTGTGGGATGCCGGGAGCGAGTGGCCAAGAAGGAACTGCTGCGCATCGTGGAGATCGAGGGTGAATGTGTCCCCGATCCTCGCGGTACGCTGCCCGGCCGGGGTGCGTACGTCCACCCCGCCTCTGTCTGCCTCGACCTGGCGGTCCGCCGCCGGGCGTTTCCCCGGGCCTTCCGGGGCAAGGGGCCGCTCGACACATCGGCGCTGAGCCAGTTCGTCGAGCAGGCGGCGCAGGCAACACCGTAAGAAGAGAACGGCACGGATAACCGTGCGGTCAGGTACCTCGCGAGTTGGAAGTAGGTCGAGATTGCGATGAGCACTCGATGAGTACGCGATGAGTACGCCCATGAAGTAGCGACGGTCCGGCGGTAACCCGGACCTAAAAGGAGCGAAGTGGCTAAGGTCCGGGTATACGAACTCGCCAAGGAGTTCGGCGTAGAGAGCAAGGTCGTCATGGCCAAGCTCCAAGAACTGGGTGAATTCGTACGTTCGGCGTCCTCGACGATCGAGGCGCCGGTTGTACGCAAGTTGACTGACGCGCTGCAGGGTCCCGGCGGCAACGCCGGCAAGTCCGCAGCCAAGCCGGGCGCGCCGCGTAAGGCGACGCCCGCCAAGCCGTCCCCGACGGCAGCACCCTCTCCGGCACAGGCAGCACGTCCCGGAGCTCCGAAGCCCGGCGCTCCGGCCCCCAAGCCGGCTGCGGCCGAGGCCGAGGCTCCGAAGAGCGCGCCGGCCGAGTCCGCGCCGTCCGCGCCCTCGGCCGGCCCGCGTCCGGGCCCGAAGCCTGCGCCGGCCAAGCCGGCACCGGCCGCTCCGGTACCCGCGGCGGAGTTCTCCGCCCCGGCTCCGGCACAGCCCGCCGCCCCGCAGCAGCCGCAGGCCCCGCGTCCCGCGGGTGCCACGCCCGGCCCCCGCCCTGCCGGTGGCCCTGCCCGTCCGGCCCCGGCCGGCGGTCAGCGTGACGGCGGCCAGCGCGATGGCGGTCAGCGTGACGGCGGCCGTGGTGGCGAGCGCGGCGGCGAGCGCCCCGCACGTCCCGGTGGCCAGCAGGCCCCGCGTCCGGGCGGCTCCCGTCCCGCGGGTCCCCGTCCCGGCAACAACCCGTTCACCTCTGGTGGCACCACCGGCATGGCGCGCCCCGGCGCACCCCGTCCCGGTGGCGCACCCCGCCCCGGCGGCGCCGGCGCCCCCGGTGGCGCCCCGCGCCCCCAGGGCGGTCCCGGCGGCGCTCCGCGTCCGCAGGGCGGCCAGGGTGGCGCACGTCCTACCCCCGGTGGCATGCCCCGTCCGCAGGGCGGCGCCCCGCGACCGGGCGGCGCTCCGGCCGGTAACCGTCCGAACCCCGGCATGATGCCGCAGCGTCCCGCAGCCAGCCCCCGTCCCGGTGGCGGTCCTGGCGGCGGCGGCCGCGGTCCCGGCGGCCCCGGTGGCCGTCCGGGCGGTGGCGCCGGCGGCGGTCGTCCCGGTGGCGGCGGCTTCGCAGGCCGTCCGGCCGGTCCCGGCGGTGGCGGCGGCGGCTTCGCCGGCCGTCCCGGTGGTCCCGGTGGCGGCGGTGGCGCGGGTCGTCCCGGTGGCGGCGGCGGTGGCTTCGGCGGCCGTCCCGGCTTCGGTGGCCGTCCCGGTGGCCCCGGTGCCCGCGGTGGCACACAGGGTGCGTTCGGCCGTCCCGGCGGTCCGGCGCGTCGTGGGCGCAAGTCGAAGCGGCAGAGGCGCCAGGAGTACGAGGCCATGCAGGCCCCGTCCGTGGGCGGCGTCATGCTGCCTCGCGGCAACGGACAGACCGTCCGCCTGTCGCGCGGTGCCTCGCTCACCGACTTCGCCGAGAAGATCAACGCCAACCCGGCGTCGCTCGTCGGCGTGATGATGAACCTCGGCGAGATGGTCACTGCTACGCAGTCCGTCTCCGACGAGACGCTGAAGCTCCTCGCGGACGAGATGAACTTCGTCCTCGAGATCGTCAGCCCGGAGGAGGAGGACCGCGAGCTTCTCGAGTCCTTCTCCATCGAGTTCGGTGAGGACGAGGGCGGCGAGGACATGCTCGTCTCCCGTCCGCCGGTCGTGACCGTCATGGGTCACGTCGACCACGGAAAGACCCGACTGCTGGACGCGATCCGCAAGACGAACGTCGTTGCGGGCGAGGCCGGCGGAATTACGCAGCACATCGGTGCGTACCAGGTCGCCACCGAGGTCAACGGTGAAGAGCGCGCCATCACCTTCATCGACACCCCCGGTCACGAGGCGTTCACCGCCATGCGTGCCCGTGGTGCGAAGTCCACCGACATCGCGATCCTCGTGGTCGCGGCGAACGACGGTGTGATGCCGCAGACGATCGAGGCGCTGAACCACGCCAAGGCGGCCAACGTGCCGATCGTGGTCGCGGTCAACAAGATCGACGTCGAGGGTGCCGACCCGACCAAGGTGCGCGGTCAGCTCACCGAGTTCGGTCTGGTGGCCGAGGAGTACGGCGGCGACACGATGTTCGTCGACATCTCCGCGCGCCAGGGTCTCAACATCGAGCAGCTGCTCGAAGCCGTGATCCTCACCGCCGACGCGTCGCTCGACCTCCGTGCGAACGCCGAGATGGACGCGCAGGGTATTGCCATCGAGGCTCACCTCGACAAGGGCCGCGGCGCCGTCGCCACGGTGCTCGTCCAGCGCGGAACGCTCCGCGTGGGTGACACGATGGTCGCCGGTGACGCGTACGGCCGAGTCCGCGCCATGCTCGACGACAACGGCAACAACGTCGAGGAAGCGGGTCCTTCGACCCCCGTCCTGGTCCTGGGTCTCACCAACGTCCCCGGCGCCGGCGACAACTTCCTGGTCGTCGACGAGGACCGTACGGCCCGCCAGATCGCCGAGAAGCGTGCTGCGCGTGAGCGCAACGCCGCCTTCGCCAAGCGCACCCGCCGGGTGTCCCTCGAGGACCTCGACCAGGTGCTCAAGGCCGGTCTGGTCCAGGACCTCAACATCATCATCAAGGGCGACGCGTCCGGTTCGGTGGAGGCTCTCGAGTCCTCGCTGCTCCAGCTCGACGTCGGCGAAGAGGTGGAGATCCGGGTCCTGCACCGGGGTGTGGGTGCGGTCACCGAGTCCGACATCGACCTGGCGATGGGCTCCGACGCCATCGTCATCGGCTTCAACGTCCGAGCTGCCGGCCGCGCCGCGCAGATGGCGGACCGCGAGGGCGTCGACGTCCGCTACTACTCGGTGATCTACCAGGCCATCGAGGAGATCGAAGCGGCCCTCAAGGGCATGCTCAAGCCGGAGTACGAAGAGGTCGAGCTCGGCACGGCGGAGATCCGCGAGATCTTCCGCTCGTCCAAGCTGGGCAACATCGCGGGTGTTCTCATCCGCTCCGGCGAGGTCAAGCGCAACACCAAGGCGCGCCTCATCCGCGACGGCAAGGTCGTGGCCGAGGACCTCAACATCCAGGGTCTGCGCCGCTTCAAGGACGACGTCACCGAGATCCGCGAAGGCTTCGAGGGCGGTATCAACCTCGGAAACTTCAACGACATCAAGATCGACGACGTCATCGCGACGTACGAGATGCGGGAGAAGCCGCGCGGCTAGTCCGCACAGCTGATCCGCACAGTCGGGGCCGCCCGGCGGAGAATATTTCCGTCGAGCGGCCCCGGCCGTTGCGTGTACGGTTCTTGTGTCCCCGCCAGTTGGCGGGGCACGACCCCGAACCGGCGGGACATCCGGACACACATGTATGTGGGGACACTGTCCTTCGACCTGCTCCTCGGCGACGTACGGTCGCTGAAGGAGAAGCGCTCCGTCGTACGACCGATAGTCGCCGAGCTCCAGCGCAAGTACGCGGTGAGCGTGGCGGAAGTCTGTGACCAGGACCTCCACCGCAGGGCCGAGATCGGCCTCGCCGTGGTCTCCGGGGAGACGGGGCACCTCACGGACGTACTGGACCGGTGCGAGCGCATGGTCGCCGCCCGGCCCGAGGTGGAGCTGCTGTCGGTTCGGCGGCGGCTGCACAGTGACGAAGACTGACGCAACACAGCAGCAGAAAGAGGAGACGGACCGGTGACCGACAAAGCGCGGGCCCGCAAACTGGCCGATCGCATCCAGGTCGTGGTCGCGGAGACCCTGGACCGGCGTATCAAGGATCCGCGACTGGGGTTCGTGACCATCACGGACGCCCGGGTCACCGGTGACCTGCGGGAGGCCACGGTCTTCTACACGGTCTACGGCGACGATGAGGAGCGCGCGGCCTCGGCGGCCGCGCTGGAGAGCGCGAAGGGCGTCCTGCGCTCCGAGGTCGGCCGCCAGACCGGCGTGCGGCACACGCCGTCGCTGGCCTTCGTCGCGGACGCCCTGCCGGACAACGCCCGCACCATAGAGGACCTCCTCGACAAGGCGCGCGCCAAGGACGCCGAGGTGCGCGAGGTGTCCACGGGCAAGAAGTACGCCGGCGAGGCCGACCCGTACCGCAAGCCCGAGGACGACGACGAGGCCGAGGGCGAAACCACGGAATGAAGCGCACCACCACGACGCCGGACGGCCTTGTCATCGTCGACAAGCCGTCCGGCTTCACTTCGCACGACGTAGTGGCCAAGATGCGCGGGATCGCGGGGACCCGCCGCGTCGGGCACGCGGGCACGCTCGACCCCATGGCGACGGGCGTCCTCGTCCTCGGCGTCGAGAGGGCCACCAAGCTGCTCGGCCATCTCGCGCTGACCGAGAAGGAGTACCTGGGCACGATCCGGCTCGGCCAGACCACCGTCACCGACGACGCCGAGGGCGAGATCACCGCGTCCGCAGATGCCTCGGGCGTGACCCGCGAGGGCATCGACGCCGGGGTCGCCGTCCTGACCGGGGCGATCATGCAGGTGCCGTCGAAGGTCAGCGCCATCAAGATCAACGGCAAGCGGTCGTACTCGCGGGTCCGTGAGGGCGAGGAGTTCGAGATCCCGGCCAGGCCGGTCACCGTCTCCTCCTTCCAGGTGTACGACGTGCGCCCCGCGGTGGCCGAGGACGGCACACCCGTGGTCGACCTGGTCGTCTCTGTCGTCTGCTCCTCCGGCACGTACATCCGCGCCCTCGCCCGCGATCTGGGCGCCGGTCTCGGCGTCGGCGGCCACCTGACCGCGCTGCGCCGGACCCGCGTCGGCCCCTACGGGCTCGACGCGGCGAAGACGCTCGACCAACTCCAGGCCGACTTCGCGGTCATGCCGATCGCCGACGCGGCGGCCGCCGCGTTCGCCCGCTGGGACGTGGACGAGCAGCGTGCCGGGCTCGTGACGAACGGCGTACGCCTCGACATGCCGGCGTACGACAGCAGCCCCGTAGCGGTCTTCGACCCCCACGGCCGCTTCCTCGCGCTCGTCGAAGAGCAGCGCGGCAAGGCGAAAAGCCTCGCAGTGTTCGCCTGAGGCCGATTCACCCTTTTGGTCAGGCGCTCGAAGCGAATGACGGGTGCACTGGGGGGCGCGTCCTTCTCTTACTGATCACCGCCGACCTAACGTCAAGGTGACAGGGGAGGTGCGGCGATGGCGGTACGGGAGCCGCAGGTCACGCTCGTGCGGATCTGCGATCCGGCCGGACGGCCGCGCGGCACCGGCTTCGTCGCCGACCACCTCGGCACCGTCGTCACCAGCCACGAGGCGGTCGATGGCCTGACCCGCGTCGTCCTGCAGGCGCCGGGGGAGCGGACCCGCGTCGCCGAGGCCGACGCGATCACCGCGCTGCCCGAAGCGGATCTGGCCCTGATTCGGGCAGAAGGCCTCGCCGTAAGACCGGTTCCGATCTCGCTCCGCGACCGCGTCGAGAGCGGCACGTACGTACAAGTGGCGGCCGGCGGCTGGCGCCACGCGAGGGTCCTCGGACCGCGCCCCGTCACCTACACGACCACCGACCGCACACACGCCGTCCCCTGCGCCGTCGAGTTGGCGCTCGGCACGGCAGGCAGCGACGCGCTGCGCCTGGGCGGCGCGGCACCGGGCGGGCCGGTCCTCGACGCCGGTACGGGCGCGGTGCTGGCCGTGATCGGCACAGCGCCGCAGGAGCGGGAGCTCGCGGCCTTCGCCGTACCCCTTCGGGCAGCGGCGGCGCCGGACGGACCGCTGGCGGCCCTGCTGCGCAGAAACGCGGCGACGGTGCCGGGCTATGGCCGCGACCTCAACCCCGCAGGCGCCCTGCGCCTCATGACCGCGACCACCCCCGCCGGGCCCCCCGAGGTGCCGGGAGGGGACGTGTCGGGGCGCTCCCCGCAGGGTGTCGAACGCAGAGTGGCCGCAAAAACCAACCCTGCCGAACGTTCGGCACCCGAGGAGACGCCCCGGCACGGCACCGACCCCAGCGCCGCCCCCGTCGGCCAGGACGTCGGCGTTCAGGACCGGAGCCGGGGCCCGCATCTGCTGGGCGAGGCCTGGCTGCGGGCGGGCGACGCACCCGGCCACCTCGCGGCGCTGCGGATGCTGGCCGACGCGATCACCCGGCGGTCGGTCCAGGCCAGCGGACCCCAACGGCTCGGCGGCATCGGGGAGTTCGGTCCCTGGTTCTGGGAGCGGATCCCCGTGCCGGAGGCCGAGCGGATCGACCTGCTGCGCCGACTCCTGCCCGCCGACGGCCCGCCCGGCGGCGCCGCACCGGCGCAGGGCCGCTACCTCGACGCCGTCGACCGGCGTCTCGCCGCCGCGCCACGGGTCGTGCAGCCCCTGCTGTGCCACTGGTTCGACGACGACCGCCCGCTGCCCGCCGCCCCCGACGCCGCCGTACGGCCCACCATCGCGGGAGTCGCCCAGGCGCTGCTCCACGCCCGCCGCCGGACGGCCGTCGACGACCTCACCGAAGCACTCGTCGAAAGGCCCCACCCCCGCGCCCACGAACTCCTCACCGCACTCGCCGAGGACGAGCCGTCCGCGCTCTGCCGGGCCGCCGCCCGCTGGGCGCGCGACGCGCGGCCCGACCGTTGGGCGGCCGCAGCCTCGTACGGCCCCGCCGCCGCGCCGTACGCCGCAACCACCACCGACCGCGAGCTGCTCACGCAGGCCGCGCTCTCGCTGCTCGCACGACCAGGGGGCGACACCCTGCGCGGGCCCGCCCTCGGCCTCCTCGTCCGCGACCCGCACACCCGGCCCCGCCACCTCGCCGCGGCGCTGGCGGCGTTCGCCGGCGACGGCCCGCACCGCCCGCCGGCCACCGCTCTCGCCGCCGCGCTGGACACCGACCCGCAACCGGTCCTCGCCGCCTTCCGCGACCGGCTGGCCAGGCCCGCCGAAGACGCCGACGACATCCTCCGGGCCCTCGCCGCCACCACCACCGCCACCACCGCCACCACCTCCACCACCCCAGCCACCACCCCCGCCGCCCACCAGATCGCCGCCGCCGCCCTCATCGCCGCATACGCCCGCGACCACCCCGACGCCGCCCCGCACACCGCCGCGTACGTCGACCGCCGCCTCGAGCACGGCCCCGACGCCCGCGCCTGCCTCCTCCCCCTGGTCAGGGCCCTGCTCCAGGAGGGCCCCGCCCACCTGCGCCGCGCCCTCGCCCCCGTACTCGCCGCGCCCGGCAGCCGCGCCTCGCGGGCCCTGCGGGCCGAGCTGCTCGACGTACTCCTGGACTGCGAACACCGGCAGCCGTACGGCGCCCAGGACCTGGCAGTCCTCGACGCGCTGCTGCGGGCCGCCGCGCTCGGCGCCGGGCGCAGGGCCGAGGCCCGGACCAGGGACCTCGTGCACCGCACCGGGACGCTTCTCGTCCGTACGCCCGAGGGCGCGGCCCGCTTCGACCGCCGACTGGTCGGGCTCGCCCACGAGGCGCCGGAATTCGCCGCACTCCTCGCGGGCTGGCTGGCGGCGGCGCCGCAGGAGTGGGCGGCGGTCATGGGGCCGGGCGCCCGCCGGACGGTCGAGAGCCTGGGGACGCCCATGCCGATGCGAGCCGCACCCCGTGGGCATGGCAGTCTTAGACCTGCGTAAGAAGCTGTTGTCCAACTCCCGCTGGGCTCGGAACGCCTGGCACGGCCGCTCGCGGCGTTGCCGAAATGCCCCGATAGCTCCGCTATCAGGACACTCCGGTGCCTTGCGATCGACCGCACCAGACGCCCCGAGCTGATCCAGCGGGACCTGGACAACAGCTTCTAATCGGCAGACTCACGTACACAGGTTCGGGTTCGGGCGAGGAGAGCGGTCACAGTGCAGCGCTGGCGCGGCTTGGAGGACATCCCCCAGGACTGGGGGCGCAGCGTCGTCACCATCGGCTCCTACGACGGGGTGCACCGCGGCCACCAGCTGATCATCGGGCGCGCGGTGGAACGGGCCCGCGAGCTCGGTGTGCCCTCCGTCGTCGTCACCTTCGACCCGCACCCCAGCGAGGTCGTGCGCCCCGGCAGCCACCCGCCGCTGCTGGCCCCGCACCACCGCCGTGCGGAGCTGATGGCGGGCCTTGGGGTGGACGCGCTGCTGATCCTGCCCTTCACGCCGGAGTTCTCGAAGCTCTCGCCGGCCGACTTCATCGTGAAGGTACTGGTCGACAAACTGCACACGCGGGCCGTCATCGAAGGCCCCAATTTCCGCTTCGGGCACCGGGCGGCGGGCAATGTCGCCTTCCTCACGGAGCTGGGCCCGACGTACGACTACGAGGTCGAGGTCGTCGACCTGTACGTCACCGGCGCGGCGGGCGGCGGCGAGCCGTTCTCCTCCACGCTGACCCGGCGGCTGGTCGCCGAGGGCGACGTCGAGGGCGCCGCGGAGATCCTGGGCCGGCCGCACCGGGTCGAGGGCGTCGTCGTGCGCGGGGCGCAGCGCGGCCGTGAGCTGGGCTACCCGACGGCGAACGTCGAAACGCTGCCGCACACCGCGATCCCGTCGGACGGCGTGTACGCGGGCTGGCTGACCGCCGCGGGCGAGGAGATGCCCGCGGCGATCTCGGTCGGCACGAACCCGCAGTTCGACGGCACGGAGCGGACGGTTGAGGCATACGCCATCGACCGGGTCGGCCTCGACCTGTACGGGCTGCACGTCGCCGTGGACTTCCTCGCGTACGTGCGCGGTCAGGCCAAGTTCGACTCGATCGAGGCGCTGCTGGAGGCCATAGGGGCCGACGTGCAGCGCTCGCGCGAGCTCATCGGCGCGTACCACCCGGCCCGCTAGCCTCCTCCGCCTCCGCCGGCCCGGAAGTGCGGGCCAAGGCCGCCGCCCAGTGGCAGGCGACCTGGGCCTCCTCGCCGCCGGTCAGGACCGGTAGTAGCTTCGCACGGCAGTCGCCGGCGACACCCGCGGCCTCGGCCGCTCCGGACGCGAGTACCTGGCAGCGGGCGTGGAAACGGCAGCCGCCGGGGACGCGGGACGGGTCCGGGGGCTCGCCGGTCAGCACGACCGGTGTTTCACCGGACTCGGGCAGGACGGACAACAGGGCCTGCGTGTAGGGATGCTGAGGCGTCGTCAGCACCTGTTCGGCGGGACCCGTCTCCACGATGCGGCCCAGGTACATCACGGCGACGCGGTCCGCGATGTTCCAGGCCAGACCGAGGTCGTGGGTCACCACCAGGGCGGACAGGCCCAGTTCGTCGCGAAGCGACAGGAGCAGGGCGAGGATCTCACCCCGTACGGACGCGTCCAGGGACGCCACCGGCTCGTCGGCGACGATGAGTTCGGGTTCGAGGACAAGTGCGCCGGCGATGACGACGCGCTGACGCTGGCCGCCGGAGAGTTCGTGCGGGTACCGCAGGAAGAACCGCTCCGGGGGCCGCAGCCCGGCCCGCGAGAGGGCCCCAGCGACGGCCTCGCGCTCGTCGTCCGTGGAGCCGTGGATCCGCAGGCCTTCCGCGACGGCGTCGTACACGGTGTGCCGGGGGTTGAGCGAGCCGCTGGGATCCTGGAGGACGAGCTGGACGCGCTTGCGGTACGCCTTGAGGGACCGGGAGCCGTAATCGAGGGGGCGGCCGGCGAAGGTGACGTGGCCTGTGGTCGGCGGGACGAGGCCGAGCAGCGAGCGGGCGAGCGTCGTCTTGCCGCAGCCGGACTCGCCGACGAGCGCGACGATCTCGCCGGGGCGGATGTCGAGGTCGACGCCGTCGACGGCCCGGGCGGTCGGGGCGCCGCGGCGGCCGGGGAAGGCGACGTGCAGGGCGGTGGCGGAGAGGAGGGGAGCGGGGCTCATGTCTGACTCCGGTGAAGGGCGGCTGGGGGTCGCTGGGCGGGTTGGAGGTGGCCGCACTTTCAGCCTCTCCGGCGTTCGAGGAGGGGGCCTGGGTCGGAGCCAGCTTCGGGAAGGGGCGGGGTTTCGGGAAGGGGCGGGGTGGGGAACAAGCCCGCCGCAGGCGCGGCGCACACCCCCGTCACACCCCTGTCACGCCCCCGTCAAGGCGCCGGCACCACAACCGCCTCCGCCCCCACATGCACGCACGCGGCTCTCCGCCCGGCCCCCGCCTCCCGCAGCGCCGGATCCTCCACCCGGCAGGAGTCCAGCGCCACCGGACACCGGGGATGGAACGCACAGCCAGCCGGCAACGCCGCCGGATCCGGCGGATCCCCGGGCAGCCCCCGCGGCGCCCGCCGAGAAGCAGGGTCGCCGATGCGGGGGAACGCCGCCGACAGGGCCCGACCGTACGGATGCTGGGCCTCGGCGAACACCTGGTCCGCCGGGCCCTCCTCCACGACCCGCCCGGCGTACATCACCGCGAGCCGGTCGCACGTGTCGGCCAGCACCGACAGGTCGTGACTGATCATCAGCAGGCTGATGCCGTGGTCGGCGACCAGCCGCTCGATCAGCCGCAGAATCTGCGCCTGGATCATGACATCCAGCGCCGTCGTCGGCTCGTCGGCCACGATCAGCCGCGGATCGCACGCCAGCGCCATCGCGATCATCACGCGCTGGCGCTGCCCGCCCGACAGCTCGTGCGGATACGCGTCGGCCCGCGCCACCGGCAGCCCGACCTGCTCCAGCAGCTCGGCGACCCGCTTGCGCGCCGCCGCGGGGGTGGACCTGCGGTGCAGCAGGACCGGCTCGGCGATCTGGTCGCCGACGCGGTGCACCGCGTTCAGCGAGTGCATCGCGCCCTGGAAGACGATCGAGGCTCCCGCCCACCGTACGGCGCGCAGCCTGCCCCACTTCATGGTCAGGACATCCTCGCCGTCGAGCAGGATCTCCCCGCTGAGCGTCGCCGACGCCGGGAGCAGCCGCAGCAGCGCGAGCGCCAGCGTCGACTTTCCGCAGCCGGACTCCCCGGCGACGCCCAGTTTCTCGCCCGCGGAGAGCGTCAGGTCCACACCGCGTACGGCGCGCGTCCCGGCGCCGTAGGTGACATGCAGGTCCTTCACCTCAAGAGTGCTGACGCCTGTCGTCGGGAGCCCCGTCATCGGGAGCCCCGTCGTCGGGAAACGTGTCATCGGGAAACCCCCAGCTTCGGGTTGAGCACCGTCTCGACCGCACGCCCGCACAGCGTGAACGCCAGCGCGACCAGCGCGATGGCGATGCCGGGCGGCGCCAGATACCACCAGTGGCCCGAGGAGACCGCGCCCGCCTCCCGCGCGTCCTGGAGCATGCCGCCCCACGAGACGACGTTCGGGTCGCCGAGGCCGAGGAAGGCGAGCGTGGCCTCGGTCAGGATGGCGTTGGAGATGCCGAGCGTGGTCTGCGCGAGCACGAGCGGCATCACGTTCGGCAGGACATGGCGGGTCATGATGTGCCCGTGGCCCCCGCCGAGCGCCGTGGCGCGCTCGATGTACGGGCGCGACTCGACGGCGAGGGTCTGCGCCCGCACCAGCCGGGCCGTCGTCGGCCAGGTGGTGACGCCGATCGCCAGGATCACCGTCCAGACGCTTCGCGACATCACCGTGGCCAGCACGATCGCGAGTACCAGCGTGGGCATCACCAGGAACCAGTCCGTGATGCGCATGATCACGGTGGAGAACCAGCCGCCGAAGTGTCCGGCCACGATCCCCACGAGCGTACCGATCGCCACCGACAGCGCGGCGGCCAGCAGCCCCACGGTCAGCGAGATCCGCGCGCCCCAGATCAGCAGACCGAGCAGCGAGCGCCCGAACTGGTCGGTACCGAGCGGGAACTCTCCGCTCGGCGGCTCCAGCGCGGTGCCCGGAGCGTTCGTCACGCTCTGTACGTCGCCGCCGACGAGCAGCGGCGCCGTGAGCGCGATCAGCCCGATGAGAGCGAGCGCGCAGAGCCCGAGGAGCCCCGCCCGGTGCGTACGGTACGCCCGCCAGAACCGGGCCACGGAGTGCCGGCGCCGCGCCCGGGCGAGCGACGAGGCGGTCTGCGGTGTCTTGGTCGTCGTCGTTGTCATCGGCCCACCCGGGGATCGAGCAGCGGATAGAGCAGGTCGGCGAGGAGGTTCATCACGATCATCGCTCCGGCGAAGACCACGAACAGCCCCTGCACCAGGGGCAGGTCGGGCACGCTCAGCGCCTGGTAGAACAGCCCGCCGAGTCCCGGCCAGGAGAAGACCGTCTCGACCAGGATGGAGCCGGCCGCCACATGGCCGAGGTTGATGAAGACCATGGTGACGGTGGGCAGCAGCGCGTTGGGTACGGCGTGGTGGCGCCGCACGATGTCGTCGCGCAGGCCCTTCGCGCGGGCCGTCGTGAGGTAGTCGCTGCCCATCTCGTCCAGCAGCGAGGACCGCATGACCAGCAGCGTCTGGGCGTACCCGACCGCGACCAGCGTGACGACGGGCAGCGCCATGTGGTGGGCGACGTCGAGGGCGTACGCGAATCCGGATGTCGTGCCCGAGTCCATGCCGCCCGTCGGGAACATTCCCGGGATCGGGCCGATGCCCACCGAGAACGTGATGATCAGCAGCAGGCCGAGCCAGAACGACGGCACCGACCACAGGGTCAGCGCCACACCGGTGTTCACCTTGTCGCCGGTCCCGCCGTGGTGCCAGGCGGAACGGGTGCCGAGCCACAGGCCGAGCACCGAGTAGATGACGACGGCGACACCGGTCAGCAGCAGCGTCGCAGGCAGCTTCTCGGCAATCAGCCCACCGACCGGCGCGTGGAACTGGTACGAGGTGCCGAAGTCGCCGGACAGGGCCTTGGCGCAGTACTCCGTGAACTGCTGCCAGACCGGCAGGTCCAGTCCGAACTGGCGCCGCAGGGCGGCCAGCTGTTCGGCCGACACCTGGCGCCCCTGTGTCATGGTGCGCACCGGGTCGCCCGGGATGATCCGGAAGAGGAAGAAGCTGGTGATGAGGACGGCGAAGAGCGAGACGGCGGCCCCGCCGAGCTTTCCGGCGACGTACAGCAGGTAGGCGCGGGCGGAGCGGGCGCGGGGGCCGGACGGCCCGGTCTTCACCGGGACCGGGCCGTCGGCCGTACCGTCCGCGACAGCGGCGGTGGTGCGTGCAGTGCTCATGGACTACTCACGGTCTTCCGCGGTGGAACGGCGGCGCATCAGGACGAAGACGCCAAGACCGGCGGCGAGGACGACGGCCGCACCGATGCCGACGGCGAGCCCCGTGGAGGATCCGCTCTTCTCCCCGGTGTCACCCGTGTCGGCGGGCACGGCCGACCACCAGCTCCAGTAGCCGTCCTGGCCCCAGAGATTGCCCCCGGCCTCGGGCATCGTCGTGATCGACTTGATCTGGTCGGTACGGTACGCCTCGACCGCGTTCGGATAGGCCATGACATTCATGTAGCCCGTGTCGTACAGCCGCGACTGCATCTGCTTGACGAGGTCGGCGCGCTTGGTCTCGTCGTACTCCGCGGTCTGCTGCCCGTACAGGTCGTCGAACTTCTTGTCGCAGATGAAGTTGTCGGTCCCGCCGGTGTCCTTGGGCGTGGCGGGCAGCGCCGCGCACGTGTGGATGGAGAGGACGAAGTCCGGATCGGGGTTGACGGACCAGCCGTCGAAGGCCAGGTCGTACTCGCCGGCCAGCCAGGGGTCGGTGGTGTTGTCGAGGCAGTCGACCTTCAGGCCGATGCCCAGCTCGCCCCACCACTCCTGCATGTACTTGCCGATGGCCTTGTCGTTCGGGTCGGTGGCGTGGCACAGGATGCGGAAGTCCAGCGGCTTGCCGTCCTTGCCGACGCGCTTGCCCGCACCGTTCTTCTCGTAGCCCGCCTCGTCGAGCAGCGCGGCGGCCTTCGCCGGGGCGTACTCGATCTTCTGATCGGCCGCCGGCTTCCAGAAGTAGTCCGAGAAGCGGGGCGGGATGTACCCCTCGCCCTCGACGGCGTACCCCTGGAAGACCTTGTCGATGATCGTCTTGCGGTCGGTCGCGGCGAAGAGCGCCTGGCGCACCTTCGCGTCGAGCAGCGCGGGATGGCCGTTGCCGAACTTCTTGCCGTTCTTCGCCTTGGCGCCGGGGTTGGTGGCCAGAGCGTAGAAGCGGCGGCCCGGGGCGTTGTTGACCTTGACGTTCTTGGCCTTGCCGAGGGCCGCGGCCTGGGCGGGCGTGAGGTTGGACGCGAACGACACCTCGCCCTTCTGCAGCGCGGCGACGGCGGCGTCACCGTCCTTGTAGTACTTCAGCACCAGCTCGTCGAACTTCGGGGCGCCGCGCCAGAACTTCGGGTTCGGCTTGAACTTGACGTACTGGTCGACCTTGTAGTCGGTGAGGATGAAGGGACCGTTGCCGACGATCGGAAAATTCTTGTCGTTGTTGAACTTCGAGAAGTCCCCGACCTTCTCCCACTCGTGCTTGGGCACGATCGGCACATCGAGCGCCGTCATGGTGGCCTGCGGCTTCTTCAGCTCGATGACCAGCTCGGTCGGACTCTTGGCGGTGACCTTCTTGAAGTTCGCGACGAAGCTGCCGTTGGAGGTGGCCGCGGCCTCGTCGGTCATCATCTTGTTGAAGGTCCAGGCGGCGTCCTCGGCGGTGGCCTGCTTGCCGTCGGACCACGTCGAGTCCTCGCGGATGGTGTACGTCCACGTCAGCTTGTCCGGGGACGGCTCCCATTTGGTGGCGAGGCCGGGGATCGCCTGGTTGTCCTTGGCGTCGTAGTTCGTCAGGAAGTCGTACATCAGACGATGGACGGTGGTCGAGACCAGACGTTGCGCCAGGAACGGGCTGAGAGTGTCGACGCTCTGGGAGACCGCGACGGTCAGCGTCCGCTTCCCTTCGCCCGGTGCGGCTTCGGCCTTCTGGGGAGCGGGGTTCAGCGGTGTCGCGGCTGCGGCGGCCAGGGCCAGGGCGGTGGCTCCGGCGGCCAAGAGGATTCGGATACGGGGGCGTTGCCGGGTACTGCGCGGAATCTGTGTGTCCATGGGACGGTGACCTCGCGTCATCACTCGCACGGGGAGCGTGGGTTGATCATCGGGCTCCAGCTGGTGAAGCGAAGGTTTATCAGCGCCGGTCCGGTCTGGTCAACGATGCTGAAAACACCGTGTGGACTGCGGGAATACCGGATCGGACGAAGTACGGGCCGCTCGGCGGTGACCGTGGTCGACCCTTATTGGTCTATACCCTTGTTGCCTTACTGCTGAGGGGCTGACGGTGGGTCGACGGAGCCAGTGAACGTGTGAAGAGGCCGCGCCGAGCATCGGGGTGGCGGGGCCTCGCGGGGGCCCGTTTGGTAATTTGGCGACTCCACTATCTGCTTCTCGGGGGACCCGTTTTGAGCCAGCCCTGGCAGCCCCAACCCCAGCCTCCGTACCACCCGGCGAATCCGGGCAACCCCGGCAACCAGCCCCCGATGCCCCAGACCCCGATGCCGCAGCAGCCGCCCGGGCCGCCGACGCCTCAGGGCGGGCAGGCACCGGGGGGATACGGCGCACCGCAACCCTTCCCCGGCCCGGGGCAGTTCCCGATGCAGCCGGGGCCGGGCTATCCGGTTCAGGCGCCCTACGGCCCGCAGCCGAGGTCCGGTAATCCGGTGGGCGCGTTCTTCCTCGGGTTCCTGGTCTCGTTCATCGTCGCGCTGATCTACAGCGTCGTCATGTACGCCACGTACAAGGACCAGTCGGCGGACACGGCACGCGTCCTCTATGTGCTCCACGCCCTCCTCAACGGAGCGGCTGTCGGCGCCGTGGTCGGCCTGGTGGCCCGCCGCAGCGTCGGAGCTCACATCAGCGGGGCCATCGTGGCCATGCTCGGCACCTTCTTCGGCTTCACCAACGGCGTGGTACTCATCACCGCCGACGCCGGTGGGCACTTTGCCCTCAGGGACATGATGGAGGTCGATCCCTTCTACCCGGCCAAGGTGTGGTGGGGCGGGGCTTCCGGGACCGAGATGCACACCCTGCTCGGCCTCCTGGCCGCCGTCGCGGCGGCCTGGGGACTCGCCTTCGTCGTCAGCAGAAGCCGCCGCTGACACGGACCAACGACTGTGCCCCGCCGAATCGCGTTCGGCGGGGCACAGTGCTGTCAGGCCTCAGGCCTCAGGTCAGATCGAACTCGCCGTCGCGCGCCCCGAGTACGAACGCCCGCCACTCGGCCTCCGTGTACCGCAGGACGGTCTCCGGGTCCATGGACGAGCGCATCGCGACCGCCCCGCCCGGAAGGTACGCGATCTCGACCCGCTCCTCGTTCTCGCTCGTGCCGGGGGCGCTGTGCCACTCGATACCGGAGATGTCGAGGGCGTACAGCTCATCCTTCTCCTGTGCGCTCCCCATCACTCACTCTCCCCTTCGCAAACGGTCCTACGTCGTCCCCGGCATCCTAGGCCAGCTCGATCCCGGCCGCTCGAAGATCGCAGGAGTCGACCCGTACGGCTAACCCTGCTGCGTCCAGCCGCTCGGCGGCTGCTGCCAGCCCTGGCCCTGCGGGGGCTGCTGCGGTGCCTGCTGCTGCCAGCCCTGGCCCTGTTGCGGGACGACTCCGGGCTGCTGGGGGGCGTACCCCTGCTGTGGCTGCTGCTGACCCGGGGCCTGCTGTCCCAGCGCCTGCTGTCCCGGGGCGGCGAAGCCCTGGCCCTGCTGGGTGCGGGCGATGTCCTCGGCGACGAGGGCCGAGAGGTGGAAGTACGCCTCGCGTGTCTTGGGCCGCATCATGGCGAGGTCGACCTCCGCGCCGGCCGCGAGGTGTTCGTCGAACGGCACCACGACGACACCCCGGCAGCGGGTCTCGAAGTGCGCGACGATGTCGTCCACCTTGATCATCTTGCCGGTTTCGCGGACCCCGGAGATCACGGTGAGCGACCGCTGTACGAGGTCCGCGAAACCGTTCGCCGAGAGCCAGTCGAGCGTTGTCGAGGCGCTGCTCGCGCCGTCGACCGACGGAGTCGAGATGATGATCAGCTGGTCGGCGAGGTCGAGGACTCCGCGCATCGCGCTGTAGAGCAGACCGGTGCCCGAGTCGGTGAGGATGATCGGGTACTGCCTGCCCAGGACCTCCAGCGCGCTGCGGTAGTCCTGGTCGTTGAACGTCGTGGAGACCGCGGGGTCCACGTCGTTGGCGATGATTTCGAGCCCGGACGGCGCCTGCGAGGTGAAGCGGCGGATGTCCATGTAGCTGTTGAGCTGCGGGATCGCCTGTACCAGGTCACGGATGGTGGCACCGGTCTCGCGCCGTACACGTCGGCCGAGGGTTCCGGCGTCCGGGTTGGCGTCGATCGCGAGGATCTTGTCCTGGCGTTCGGAGGCGAGCGTGGAGCCGAGCGAAATGGTCGTCGTGGTCTTGCCGACGCCGCCCTTGAGGCTGATCACGGCGATCCGGTAGCACGACATCACCGGGGTACGGATGAGTGCCAGCTTGCGCTGTCGCTCTTCCTCCTCCTTCTTGGCGCCGAGCTTGAAGCGGGACGGAACCGAGTGGTTCTTGCGGGCCTTGGGCTGGTTGCGCAGCAGCCGGTCGGAGGAGAGCTCGACGGCGGCGTTGTAACCGAGCGGGGTGCCGGGCGCGGCCTGCTGCTGAGGCGCGCCGGCCTGCGGTCCCGCCGGGGCGCTCCAGCCCTGGCCCTGGCCATGCGCGCCGTAGGCCGGCGGGGCGGGAGACTGCTGTTGGGGCGCCGGCTGCTGGGGCTGCTGTTGGTACGGATGCTGCTGGGCCTGCGGATGCTGCTGGTACGGAGGCTGCTGGGCCTGCGGTTGTTGCTGCTCCGGCTGCTGCTGCGGCGGTACGGGCAGGCCTGCCTGCGGGTAGCCGTAACCGGCCTGCTGCGGCGGGTAGTTGTAGCCGGGCTGAGGCTGCTGCGGCGGTACGCCGTGGGGCTGCGCGGAGTACGGCTGCGCCCCCTGCTGCTGCGCGGGCGGCGGCGGCACGGGCTGCGGCTGAGGTGCCTGCCCGTGCGGTGTCCCGGTTGCTTGCTGCTGGTGCGGCTGCGGGTAGCCGGGGGCGCCCTGCGCGGGGTATCCCGGGTGCTGCGGCGGCATGGGCTGCTGGTGGGGCGCGGGCAACGGCTGGGCCGCGCCGAAGGTGCCCTGCGGCGGGGCCTGGTGCTGCGGCAGTGGTTGCGCCTGCTGGGCGGGGAGCTGGGGGTAGCCGTATCCGGCGGTCTGCGGCTCGGGCTGCCCGGCCTGCGGCGGCGCACCCTGGGGAGGCTGCGCGGGCTGGTACCCCTGCGGCAGCGGCGGCAGCTCCTGCGGGTTCTGCACCGCGGGCTCGCCCTGCGGCTGCTGCACGGCCGGCTGCTGCACGGCCGACTGGGACCCGCCGGCTGCTGCACCGGTGTCCGGGGCAGCCGTTGAGTCCGTGCGGGGGGCGCCTGTGTCCGTGCCGGGGGCCACCGGTTCGGCCGAGGCGGACTCGTCGAGGCGTTGGGGGTTGTCGGCGTCGACAGCCACGGGCGTTTCGGTGTCCGTGGCCGCCTCGTCGTCGCTGCCGAACAGCGCCGCTGCTTCGGCGTCGGCTGCCGCGTAGTTCGGCTCGGGGGCCCGCGGGGCGGAGGCGGGCTGCTGCTCGGGGGCGGCGGTTGCCTGCGGTGGGTTGTTCTGGGCGCCCTCGTCGGCCGGGCGCAGTACGGGGAAGCCGGGTGCGGCGGGTGGTGCGGAGGGTGGCTGCTGCTGCTGGGGGTAGCCGTAACCGCCCGAGGCGTCCTGACCCGGCGCTGGCTGCTGGGCCGGGGCGGGTGGTTGCCCGGGGGCACCTGCGGTGCCCTGCGGTGGGTTGCTCTGCGGGTCTTCAGCGGCCGGGCGCAGTACGGGGAAGCCGGGTGCGGCGGGTGGTGCGGCCGGTGGCTGCTGCTGGGGGTAGCCGTAACCGCCCGAGGCGTCCTGACCCGGCTGCTGCGGATACCCGTACCCGCCCGGCGCCGGCTGCTGGGGATACCCGTAACCGGCGGCCTGCTGGGGCACCGCGGCCCCGCTGCCCGGATGCTGCGACGGCGTGCTCGGCGCGTAGGGCTGCCCCTGCGCGGGAACGTGCGGCGCCGCCGCCGGTCCCGGCTGACCGGGGCCACCCAGGGGCGGGCGCACCGGGGGGCCGCTCGGAGGCGGGGGAGCGGCCTGACCGGCGCCCCCCTGCCCATCCTGCCCGCCCTGTGCGGCGCCACCCCGCGTGCTCTGGTCGTACCAGGCAGGGGGCTCGTAGACGATCTCGAACTCGCCGGTGAGATCCAGCTCACGGTCGTCCCCGTCCGAGGACTGGCCGTCGCCGTGGTACTCGGACCGATCCCTGTTCACTGCTTTGCCTCCTGGTCGGCCACTGCTGCTGCTGAGCCACTGCTGCTGAGTGCGTCGTCACGTTCGTCGCGGTCGGGCGGATGAGGTGGCGCGTCCTGCGCGGCTGCGACGTTCACCGCATCACCAGAAGACTAATCATTCGTATCGCGGTACGGAAAAGCACCCTTGCGTGCCCAACTGGTCATACATCCGTCCCGCGTCCGCCCCGCGAGGGCGCACTCAGTCCATGCGGCGGGCCATGCCGAGCAGCCCCGTCTCCGCGTCCGTCGGCTCGGTCATGACGTACTTGCGGTGCTTGCGCGTGCACCACAGCGCGACGTTGTCGGACAGCGTCGGCAGCATCTCCAGGTGCTGGGCGGGGATGCCGAGGGTCTCGCGTACGACCTCGGTCTCCTGCGGCGAGATCCGCTGAATCCCGACCAGCTGGGCCTGCATCAGCCAGCGCGGCGCGTGCTCACCGACGAACGGCAGCACCGTGACCACCGACTGCCACGGCAGGGACGTCACCCGGCCGCGCGGCGGACGTACGCCGCAGTCCCTGATCAGCACCACCGGGCTGGACACCGAGGGACCCTGCGCGGGTACCCGGCCCACCGGGTAGACCGTCATGCACTGCTGGCCGCCGCCGGCCGCCTGCGCCAACTGCTGCCAGGCCTGCGGGCGGCCCGTCTCGACGGCCACCCGCGCGCCCGTGGCCGCCGAACGCAGCGCCAGCACCTGCGCCAGCCACAGACCACCGACGACCACGACGTCGAACGGCGTGGGCCGGGCCAGGCCGAGCACGGCCGGCTGGGACTCGGTGTCGGTGCCGATGATCACGCCGTCGTCACCGATCGGCATGCTGATCGCCGCGATCTCCTCGGCGGTGACGACATGACGGTTGCGGCGCGGCCCGCGCAGCCCGAACCCCGGGCTGAAGATGCGGCGTTGCTGCTGCGGCGGTTCCGGCTGCTGGACGAGCGGGATCATGCCCGTGTCGGTGGGCGAGGCCACGTGCGCGGGTGTGCGGGCGGGGTCCTGGCCGCGCCCACCCGGGTTCACGGGCCCCGCGTTCACGGTGGGAGTGGGGTAGGACATCAGGACGTACCTCCGAGCGGCAGGGTGGCCAGAGCGCCGGGGACCTGTTCGCGGTCGAGGCGTACGAGGCCGACCTTGGCGGCGCCGGCGATACGCTCCAACTCCCGGCGGACCTCGCCCAGTTCGTTCTCACCGCGACCGGTGACACGCACATGCCCGGCTACCGAGATACCTCGGTTCCCGGCCTTGCTCAACGTCATGCTGAACGTCGTCGCGAGCACCGGCAGCGACGTGAACTGCGCGATCAGCTGCGGCAGCGCGAGACCGCCGTCGCCCAACTGCGGCCACCGCGAGATCCAGTACGTCGAGTGCCACCGGTCGTCGACCCGCCAGCTCCGTACCGACTCGACCGTACGCCGCTGCGCGGGACGGCCGTCCTGGCCGCGCTGCGCGTTGGCGCGCGGGTTGAGGCAGCTGGAGGTGGCCAGCGCCTGCACCAGCTCGTTCTCGTCGAGGATCGTCGCCCGGAAACCGGCACCGGCGAGCCGGCTCGCCAGCTGGTCCGCGACCCGCAACAGCGCACGCTGGGTGCCGGGTACGCCGTCGCCGCGCGCCTCCACCGCCTCGGGGCACAGCTCCGGGTCGAGCTTGAGAGCGATCCAGGTCAGGCGCAGCGCGGGCGATCCCGCGCGGGCCTGGAGCGGGCCGTACGACCGCGCGGCGACGGACTGCGGCGGCAGATGCGGCGCGGGCGCCGGCTGGGTGTGCTGCACCACCTGGGCGGAGGCGAGGCGGATGCCGTCGACCTCCAACGCGTCCTGGACCAGGTGGAGCGGCAGTTGACGCCCGGCGAACCCGGGGCGCAGCGGCTCGTCGGCCGGCTGGACGTACAGCACCGCGGTCAGGAACGACCCGTCGCCGATCATGCCGATCGTCCGGTCGTCGCGGGAGACGAAGCTGTACGTCCGCAGAGCCGGATCGCACTCCACGGTGGGCGCCAGCATCGGGTCCGTGCCGGGCGGCACGGGCAGTTTGGCGGCGCGCTGGCGGCGCTTGAGGACGCGCACCGTCTCGTACCACTCCGGCAGCGGCCGACGGTGCCGGCGCACGATCGCCAGGAGCAGCAGCAGCGCGGCCACGGCTCCGGCCGGCGCGAGGACCCAGCGCTCGGTGACCCAGGCGACCAGCATGACGGCGGCCGCGAGCTCCACCAGAATCAGCTGCTGAAGGCGCAACGGGCCCATGCCTCCGGGGCTGGGCAGTGTGCGCGGCGCGGCGGTGCGGATAGTGGCAGGCGCGGGGGCCTGGGCCGGCGCGGACCCTCGGCCACGGCCCGGTTGCTGCTGTGCGCGGCGTCCGCGCCGAGTGCTCGTAGCGCTGGTCATCCCCCGGGACATCCCTTTCGCGAAGTGGTGGCCCGGCGTCGTGCGGATCGTCGACGGTCGAACGTTGAACGTCGACGGAGATCTCAGCGACGGGGCCAGGGGCTCCGATTGCCCTCTATCAGTCGTGCGAGTGGTCACGGTACCCGCTGACGAACCCGCGACGAACAGGTGGCGGCTACGAACAAGCCACAGGCCTGTGAAGATGCCGAGGGGGACCCCTACCTGGTGGATCGAGGTCGCCGGGCGCAGTGCATAGTTGATGACTGCCCGGCTGAAGGAGCCTCGGGCAGGACTGCCGGGCTGAAGCAGCCTCGGGCAGCGTCAATCACGCACGACCACACGGGGAGAGCCAGGACCATGGCAACGCGTCGGGATGAGCTCGCCGCCTACACGTTCGCGCGCAAGCGCACCGTCGCAGCGTTCCTGGCGCCGTCGCCGGGCGGCTCCGACGAAGGCGCGCCCCGTCCGATCCGGACGGTGATGCCCAGCCTGGCGCTGGGTGTTGTGCTGGTGGTGGGTTTCATCGCGTGGGGTGTGATCAAGCCGTCCGCGCCCAAGGGCTGGGACACACCGGGCGAGTACATCATCGTCGACAGCGACTCCACCACGCGATACGTCGTCATCAAGGACGAGGGCGCGAACGACACGGAAGTCCCGACGCTGCACCCCGTCCTCAACTACGCCTCCGCCAAGCTCCTGCTGGACAAGGGCAAGGGCAACGTCATCGAGGTCCCGGGCAAGGACATCGACAAGAGCGGCATCCCGCACGGCGCGACGCTCGGCATCCCGTACGCTCCCGACCGGCTCCCGGTCAAGGAGGACGCCGAGAAGGCGAAGACCTGGGCCGTCTGCGAGCGCCCGGCGCCCGGCACCGGCACGTCCATCGACCGCGCCGTGTTCGTACTCGACGGCGAGGACGCCAAGTCGGTCGACAACGCGGGGAAGGTCGACGCGAGCGAGGCGCTGTACGTCGCCGACAGCAAGACCCGACAGGAATACCTGGTCGACGGCAAGGGCAACGCGTTCGAGCTCGGTGGCACATCGAGCCTGGACGGCACGACGATGGAGCAGCTGCGCGCCGCGGTCATCGGCACGGCCGCCGAACCGCAGTCGGTGAGCACGGAGTGGCTGGCGACCCTGAACAAGGCCGGCGCCATCGCCTTCCCGACCGTGCCCGACATCGGCACGGACACCACGGTTGAGGGGCTTCCCGACGAGGCGGGGACGGTGGGCCGGGTGCTCAAGTCCCAGGACGCCCAAGGGGATCAGTTCTACGTGGTGCTGAAGGACAAGGTGGCCGCCGTCACCCCGTTCGTCGCCAACCTGCTGAAGAACTCGCCCGCCGCCGAGGCCGCCTACGGGACCGACACCCCCGACTACATCAGGGCTGAGACCTCGAAGATCATCGAAGCCAACGGCGGTGGCGCCGACGGCTTCTACCTCGACCGGGGCTGGCCGCAGGTCGTTCCGCGGCAGGCCAACTCCGGTGCGACGGCGTCCGATGAGGCCAACACCACATCGTGCAGCGTGTACGGCGGCACCATCGGCCCCGACAAGAAGCCGAAGCTCGCCGCATGGGCCGGCTCGACGTACCCGAAGAAGGTCATTGCCGACTCGCTCAACGCCTATGTGTCCTCCGGCTCCGGGCTCCTCTTCCAGGAGGTCACCGGCACGGCGCAGGGCGGCGGTGGGACGTATCTGCTGACGGACACGGGGCTGCGCTACTCGCTGCCGACGAACAATGACAGCGCCACGGACACGGCCGGCGAGGACGCCGCCTCCGAGGACGAGGCGAGCGAGACGGACAAGGCGCGTACGCGGCTCGGTTACGAGAAGGTGGCCAACCCCGCGATCGTTCCTCAAACATGGGCGAAATTCATTCCGAAGGGGCCCATGCTGGACACCGGCAGCGCCGCGCAGCCTCAGAGCCAGTAGGCCAACGAGCTGTCGCCTGCGGCGACTTGGCCGGACCTGATCCGGCCTGATCACCGAGCCGTAGCGCATGTGTGTGAAGTCTGTAACTGATAACAGCTGTCTGTGTGTGAGTGAGAAACGAGCGATAGAGTGCTTGCAGCGCTCATTGATGTGACGCTTATCCGGGGGGCGGCACAGGCTTCCCGGACCATCAACGACATGGGGGAAGGTTCACCATGGCCGGCCAGTTTCGGGTAACAGAAGATGAGCTGACCAAGCTCTCGGGGCAGATCAGCACGGTGAATGGTCAGATCCAGGGCGAGATCAGCCGCCTCAACGGAGTGATCGACCAGGTCGCCGGCGGCTGGCAGGGCGAGGCGGCCAAGTCGTACCACCGCCTGCAGGAGACTTGGAACCAAGAAGCCAAGAAGATGAGCGACATCCTCAACGACATCAAGGAAGCCGTGGACTCCACGCGGAGCAACTACTCCGCGTCGGAAGCGCAGCAGAACGCCGAAGTCAGCAAGATCATGTCCGACTTCGGCTGAGCAGCACTCCTCCACACTTCCCGTACCACTTCCTGAAAGGGAGCGACGATGTCGATTCTCGTCAATTACGCCACCATCACCAACGCGTCCACGGACGTGAAGAGCACCGCCGGTCGTATCAAGCAGCAGCTCGACGACGTCGAGGCCGCGGTCAAGCGCGTAGCCGCCAGCTGGGAGGGTGAGGCGCAGGAGGGTTACCAGCGCAAGCAGCGCGAGTGGGACAAGACCGCCGCCAGCCTGCACGCGACCCTGCTGAAGATCTCCACCGCACTGCAGAGCTCCGCCGAGAACTACCAGGCCACGGAGAAGAGCAACGCCAACACCTGGGGCTGATCCGCGCCCGAGGTGAGATGAGTGGGGCGGCCCGGCCGACGCCAACGCGTCCGCTGGGCCGACCCACTTGTGCGCGCCACGCCGGCGGCGCACCACGTGTGCGTACGGCTCGCACCATCGCGTACCACCGGCACCACTGCGCCCGCACCAATTGCGTACCACCCACACCATTCGGAATCGGAACATGGGAGCCTGACCATGGGGGTCCTGACACCCCGTCCGTGTACGGCCGCGAGCCGAACCCGCGTACTACAGCGGGCCCTTGGCGTACTCGCGGTCACCGGGGTGTGTCTCACATCCGCCCCACCGGCGCTCGCCACGACGACGCCCGCCCGGGGCGCGGGCTCCGACGGTTCCCCGCTCTCCAAAGAAGTCGACTTCGGTCTGTCCGCCGGCTCGGAGTGCGTCTTCGGCGGCGAGATCATCAAGTCCACGCCCTGGTCGCTCCAACGCATCCTCCTGGACCAGCTGCGCGAACAGGCGACGGGCAAGGGCGTCACCGTAGCCGTGATCGACACCGGTGTCGACGACGCGAACGACCAGCTGCGCGGCGCGCTGGCGCCCGGCGGCAAGGACTACGTCGGCAAGTCGGACGGCAGCGCCGACATCGAGGGCCACGGCACGCGGGTCGCGGGCATCATCGCGGCTCGCGAGATCCCCGACACCGGCTTCGCGGGCATCGCACCGGAATCCAAGATCATCTCGCTCCGTTACACCGGCGGCGAGGAGAAGCAGGGCAACTCGCGCACCATGTCCGCCGCGATCCGCGACGCCGTCGACAAGGGCGCCGAGATCATCAACATCTCTTCGGACACGGCGAAGAAGCAGGACAACACGGAGCTGCGGAACGCCGTGGCGTCTGCCGTGAGGGAAGGCGTCCTCATCGTCGCCGCCTCCGGCAACGACGGCGCCACCGGCCAGTCCGCCACGACGTACCCGGCTTCGTACCCCGGCGTCCTCGCGGTGGCGGCCTCGGACCGCAACGACGAACGCGCCTTCTTCTCGCAGGCCGGCGACTTCGTGGACGTGGCGGCCCCCGGCGTGGGCATGGTCTCTACGGTCCCGGAGGGCGGCCAGTGCGCGGCCGACGGCACAAGCTTCGCGGCTCCGTACGTCGCGGGGGTGGCGGCGCTGCTGAAGGACAAGAACCCGGACTGGTCGGCGGCCCAGATCACCACCCGCATCCAGGAAACCGCCAACCGCCCGGGCCGCGGCCCGAACCGCTACCTCGGCTGGGGAGTGGTGGATCCGGTAGCCGCCCTCTCGGACAACTCCACTCCGGGCACCCGCCCGCAACCCGACGCACCGGTGACACCGGGCTCGGGAAAGGTCATCCCGATGGCGGTGACGATGGGCGAAACCAAAGCAGAACGCGACGGCCGCATCGCGATGTACGTCATGGGTGCGGCGCTGGCACTGGTCCTCGTGGCGAGCGGCAGCGGGGTCGCAATACGAGACTGGCGGCGCAAGCGCGCCGGATACACAGGTTAGAACAGGGGAGAGGACACGGGGTATGAGTGACGGAATGCGGGTCGATCTGAGTGCGCTCGATGAAGTGATCAAGAAGCTCTGGGCGCTTCTCGACGACATGGACAAGGCCGGCGGCAAGGTGAAGTACTCGACGAACGTTCCGAGTAGCGCGTTCGGCAACGAGAAGTTTCTGGAGTCGAACGACCTCCACGCAGCCCACGAGCAGATGAAGACCAAGATCGAGGGCTTCATCAAGGGACTGCACGGTCTGATCGACGAGTTCGGTAAGAGCGCCTCGAAGGTGCGGGACAAGTACAACGAGCAGGAACACGCCAACAAGCACGGTATGGGCGGCGACTCGGGCCCGGCCAAAAAGGGCTCTTACGCGTAAACGATCTCAGGCATCGATCACTGACGGAGGGGATGTTCGAAGATGGCGTACGGCTACCACCAGCCCACACCTGAGCAGATTGAGGCGGGGCAGAGGGCTCGAGAGCAGCGCATCAAGGACGATCACGACGAGAAGCTCGAAGAGCAGGCAAATGGCGGCAAAGGCGGCCCGGACCGGAGCACGCTCAAGACGCAGTTCATGCAGGAAGGCATTCCTGAGCTGCGAAGGATGGTGCTGGACTCGAATCCGGATGCCATCTACGAAGCCAGCCTGAGCTGGAAGCAGGTCCACAACATCCTCTCCGGAGGTGACGGCGATGGCTCGAGCGGTGGCGTGGACGCAGTCTCTGCCAAGGACAGCGTCGCGGGCATGATGCAGACTGCCGTCGACAACGTCATGGAGCACTGGGCGGGTGACGCGGCCCGGGCCTTCCAGCGGAAGGCCGCAGAGATCACGCAGAAGGTCAGGAACGGCGGTGCCCACGCCAACCTCACCGCAACCCAGATGGAAGCTGTGCAGAAGGACCTGCGCGCGGCCAAGGAGAAGATGAGGGACGTCAAGCAGCCCTCAGGCTGGGACAGCTTCTGGAACAGGGTGGGAGACCCCGGCCGCGACGACACCCAGTTGAAGGAGGACGTTAAGGACGGCGTCTCCACGGAAGCGGCGCGCAAGGCGAACGAGGAGATGCTCTCCGCTGGCAAGGAGGCACAGCTTCAGGGTGTTGCTGTGATGGAGAGCTTGGGGGCGAACTATCAGGTCTATGCCAAGAACATGAAAGGCGGGGCTGTCCACGAGCCGGGGGACCCCTTCAAGCCGCCGAGCAACGAGGTGACGATGCCGCCTCCCATCACCATGCCGTCGCCTTCGGGCAGCGGCCCCGGTGCAGCGGGAGCAGCTACCAAGCCGTGGAGTGCCGGCAGTACGAGCAAGATCGGAGCCACTCCTGAGATCTCCCGTGCCAAAGGAATCACGGGCGGTTCGCAACTCCCCGTTGCGAAGACCAACGTGGACAGCATTTCGCCCGGTCTTACTGGGGGCAGCCCTGCCACGGGTCCCAGCAGCGGAATCGGAGGCCCGGGCAGCGGCGGTAGCGGGCCGGGAGTCGGCGGTCCAGGAGGGATTCCTCCTCTCGGTGGCCCCGGCACCCGAGGCGGCACACCCAGTGGCATCAGTGGTGCGAAGCGCACGGGTATCGGAGCTCCTGGTGGTGGTCGTTCCGGCATCGGCGGTCCGGGTGGCGCCGGTGCTGCCCGCGGCGGAGCCCGAGCTGGCATGGGCGGTATGGGCGGTGGCGCCGGGGCAGGCGCGGCAGGTCGAGGCGGCGCGGCAGCCGGGGGGCGAGGCGCCCTTGCGAAGGCTCGCGGTGGCGTAATCGGTGCGGCCAAGGGCCCGACCGCCAACGGCACTGGTGCTGGCGGAGGCCTGCACGGCAGCCGCGGCGGATCGCAGCGCGAGGGCATGGCAGGCGGCATGGGCGGCGCCGCCGGTATGGGCCGAGGCGGCCGACGCTCCGAGGATGAGAACAGCCGGGGCGAGCGTCCCGACTACTTGGTCGAGGACGAAGAGACCTGGGTGTCGGAGGAGGACCGCAAGCGGAACGTCCCCCGCAACATCGAGTAGGTAGAAAAGCGAGCCGCTCGGATAACCGAGTCCGGTTCGCCTATGAAGGCTGGCGCAACCAGTCGTAGTTGAATGAGGAGCAAGGAATGGGTGTCAAGCGAGTCTGGTCCACGGCGGGAGTCGTGGCGCTGACAGGAGCCTTGCTCCTCACTTCAGCCCCCACAGCCTCGGCGGATTACGTCCGCGATCAGCAGTGGACGTTGGATGCCTTCAGCGTAGACAAGATCTGGACTGAATCCCAAGGCCAGGGAGTCACGGTTGCCGTCGTGGATACCGGTGTAGACCCGACTCACCCGGATCTGACTGGGCAGGTGCTGAAGGGCCAGGACGTTACCGGTGATGGCGATGCCCATGATGACGAGGCTGGGCATGGCACAGGAATGGCGAGTTTGATCGCCGGCCACGGTCATGGGGCTAACAATTCCGCCGGTGTGATGGGCTTGGCCCCTAAAGCCAAGATCCTGCCAGTGAGGGTGATGCGTTCGGGGAAGAACGATGTGGTCGATGAGAGGCGATGGGCGGCGGGTATCCGGTACGCCGCTGATAACGGTGCATCAGTCATTAACCTTTCTTTTGTGGACGACCACGCCAACCCGAATTCGGAAGCGGCAAATGCCATCGCCTATGCGCAGGATCGCGATGTGGTCGTCGTCGCAGGTGCCGGCAATGACGGCGACGCGAGGATCATGTACCCCGCTGGGCTGCCGGGTGTGGTGGCTGTAGGGGCCTTGGACCGATCGAACGACCTTTGGGATAACTCGAACTTCGGCAAGGGGATGACCCTTACAGCGCCGGGAGAGAAGATCCTCAGCGCTGACCCCACTCGCTCCGGTGGTTACGCAGAAGCAGACGGCACATCAGACGCAACAGCTCTTGTCTCGGCCGCAGCTGCCCTAGTCCGATCCAAGTTCCCCGATCTCACAGCCGGCCAGGTCATCCACCGTCTCACCAAGTCGACGACATTCCTGGGACATGACGTCCAGAACGTCCCCGACGACGAGTTCGGCTATGGCGCCATCCGTCCTTACCGAGCGCTCACCATGGACATCCCCAAGGGATCTAAGCAAGGCCCCCTCGGTAAGGTCCAGCAGCCGTCCTCCGCCTCGAACTCTGGCAGCGCATCCGATGGCGACAACAGCAGCAGGCCCCAGGCCAAGAGAAATCCTCGTCCGGCAGCATCCTCGTCATCGCCGGCATTGCTGCTGTGGTCGTCATCGGCGGCATCGCCTTCGCGATCATCCGCAGTCGACGCAACCGCGGCGATGGGGGCCCCGGCCCCGGTGGCCCTGGCGGTGGCTACCCGAACCAGCCGTCATACCCGACGAATCAGCAGCCGTACCCCACTACGGCGCCCAGCCAGCCCGCGCACAACCCCAGCCACTACGGTCAACAGCCGCCGTATCAGGGGCAGTAGGCAGAACAGCGTGTTCTGGCCGACGTAGCTGTCTGGCCAGACCAGCCTCCAGCAGGCATCAAGCCGTAGCAACCCTGAGTAGCCGCCACCGTGGTGGCGACGCCTCAGGCGCAGGCCGGCAAGGTCCAGTTGCGCGAATCAGGAACAGACGGCACCGACCACGGATCAGCCCAGGTCGAGAAGAAAAAATCTTCATTGCGCCATCTCATTGCCGGTGGTATCGCGGCTGCGGCCGTTGTAGTCATCGCCGGCATCGTCATCGCCATTGGCCGCGACCGCGGAAACCGTGGTTCCGTTCCGGGGGGCGCTAGCGGTGGAGGCATGGGCTATCCCAACCATGCGCCATACCCGCCAGCGCAGCACTCACATCCCAAGGCAGTACACCACCAGTGATATCCCACGTCTCCCGGTCAGACTCCGCAGCAGCCCACGGGACTGTAAGACGTTTGCTTGACAGACCCTCGGGCGGGTCTCGGCGGGCGGGGCATACGCGCCGAGAGGCGTCACCGGCAGCAGGCTATTGAATTGCCCCATCGCCCCGCCGGCGGGCTGCGACGCCCCGAATCTGCCGGGGAGCGGCCGTCGAGGCTGGGGCCCTCATGCTGACGTAGACGTGCCCGTGGGTGAAGTGGGCTGCTGTGGCGGGAGGCGGCGGAGAGGTGTCTGCCGCGTATGGGGGCGCCACGCAAAGACGCCGCGGAGGAGAAGACCCGCACCGGATTTCCGCCCCTCGTCGGCAGCGCAGTATCAGGGACGACTTCCGGTAAGCCGCGTACGTGGGGTGTGGGGGGCCCTTGCGCGGGGGGAGTGTTCACCCCGCCGCTCGGAAGTAGACCCCCGGCCGGGGGGTGCGGGCGCGCTGCGGCTCCCGGGTGGCAGCGCACGTAAAGCCGCTCAGGCCACGCTGCGCAGTACTACCAGCACCACACTGCTCCCTATAGGGCGGTCGCCAGCAGCAGTGGGTGATCGATCGGCTCCGATCACAATTTCTCCGCGGAACTCCTACGCGGGGGCTGCGGACCCGACTTCGCCAAGGTCATAGGGTGTTGTGTGATTAACGGGGAGGGGGGCCCAGCGTTACGAACGGTACTCAATCGGGCTCGTAGCTAGGACTCTGTACGTCGAGTGGATGGCCCCTGCGGCAGCATCGCGGTTCCGCCGCCCTCTCCCGCCCTATGGGCCGTTCGTGCGGGGGTCCGGTCATTTTCGGGCCGGGCGGGATGCGTGGGGTGGCTGCGGGCGTTGGCATGGGGGCTCCGGATGTCAGCCGGGGCGCTACTTGTGCGCCCAACGGTCACACCAGGTCTCTGCCTCCCGGTCTCCTGGTCCTCGGGGGCGTGCTTCGTAATCTGTTCAGCGTTTGTGATGAGTCGGCAGCAAAAGGAGAATCGGTCCATGGGGGATCACTTCAAGACGGATACGGATCAGTTGGGGGAATTCCTCAAGACCCTTGAGGGATGCGTCCGGGACCTCAACGAGGCACGTGCCGCCCTCGATCACGTCCGTGCTGAGCAAATCGGGACCAAGCGCCTGGACGAGGCGTGCGACGGATTCCAGGAGCGCTGGAAATACGGGTCCGAGCAGACCAAGAAGATGATCGATGCCATCAGCGAGGGCGTGAAGTCCAACAAGAAGGGTTACGAAGAGGTCGAAGAGGCCTTGGAGAAAGCCCTGAATCACATGGCGAAGCAGGCGAACTCAGGCGAAGGTGGCGGCAAGTAATGGCGCCGAACCCCTACCCGAACCTCGGCTGGAACCCGGTACCCGGCATACCCAGCGAGGTCAACGCGCTGAAGCAGAAGGTCACTTCGGCTGCGACAGCGCTCCGCACCTGTCACACCCAGCTCGAGAAGCTGATCGGAGAGAGCAGCTACTGGGAAGGCGACGCGGCGAAGGCGTTCCGGGAGGCCATCGACGGTGAGTTGCCGACATACATCAAGAACGCCGCCCGCTCCCTCGAAAAGGCCTCCGCGCAGCTGAGCAACTGGGACGGCTACCTGACAGCCAACCGCGACCTGGCGCGGAAGTACGACGCCGTGGCCGGCGAGAGGAAGACCGCGGCTAACACGGCCAAGAAGCGTCACGAGAAAGCCGGCCAGCACCCGGATCTGGGGCTCGCCAACCAGCAGTTCTCCACCCAGGAAGAGGCCGATGCGGCGACCGCGCGGCTGCGATCCGCCGAGCGCAGCCTCAACGAGGCCACGACCGCGCTGAACCAGGCCAACGGCGCGTACGACGAAGTCATCACCAACGCGCGAATGCTGGAGACCACCCACTCGGACAACGCCGAGACGGTAGCCAAGTCCCTCGATGACGCCACGGACAATTTGGCGCCCATGGAGCCGGGCTGGTTGAGCAAGGCCGTCGACGCCATCTGGGACGGCATCAAGGCGGTCGGCGCGTTCCTGTACGAGCACGCTGGAACCATCGGCGCCATCGCCGGTTTGCTGGCCCTCTTTCCCACCCCGTTGGCACCGCTGTTCGCCGGGATCGCCGTCGTGGCGAGCGCGGCGTCGATGTCCAAGAACCTCTCAGATCCAAAATTTAGAAGTGACTTGTTCGGTGGCGGAAGCGGAATGGACATGTTCTCCGCATGGGCCTCGATTGCCGGTGACACCGTCGGCATGATTCCGGGCGGAAAGGCGCTCGGTATGGCGGCGAAAGAGGTAGCTGACGGAGCGGGCATGGCCGGCAGGATGGGCGTCGCTGTTTCGAACACCGAGAAGGCCGGGGCTTTCGTCAAGGAAGTCGTGCCCGCCTTCTCGAAGAGGGCCGTGGACGATGTGAACGACGCGTGGCGCGGAGCTGCGGAGAGCGCGTCGGGATCGGCGAAGCTGATGGGCAGCATTCACGCTAACGGCCTGAACGTCGCCGCCAACCTTGTCTCGTCCGCCGAGAGCATGGGGCTGGTCGACCAGGAAGGTGATGCGCACAATGCCGCGGAGAGCACGAAGGCGGCTGCCACAGCGCACAGCATTGCGGGGTTGCTGGGATGGGCGTGAGTGACAATTCCCCGATTCCGGTTCCCGAAAGGCTGATTGCGCAGTGACCAATCTTTCCACAGAGACAGCGAGCGATCCGAAGCCGCTTTTCTGGTACGGGCTTCCGCACGGCTATCTGCAGCTGGACCTCGATCCTCCGTACGAGCAGGTCGTCGAACTGATCAACCAGGTGCTCAGCCTGCCCGAGGAACTGCGCGAACGAGCCGAAGAGGTGGCGCGGTTCTACGCAGGTGCCGTGAGCTTGCTAAACGCGCAGAACGTGCAGGGATGCGCCATCGGTATGCACCCCGACGAGATCGGCGGCTTCACGCTCTCCGTGCTGACAGTCTCGACCGTCCCCGCGTCCGGAGTCAACGCGAAGCTGGTGCTCGCCAGCATGGCGGGCACCGCTGCGGACAAACCCGACGAAGGCATGCGCCCCCTGGAGCTGCCGTGCGGTACCGGGTTCATCGCCGAGAAGAAGCGGCGCACCGTCGCGCCGGGCGAGCCGCCCGAGGGCAGTGAAACTCCTCCGGAGGGGACGGTCTGGCAGGGAACCGTCGCGGTGACCGGCGCCGGCATGCCCGACATCGTGGTGGTCCAACTGGTGACCGCAGCCGTCGGTCTGGCCGACGACTACCGGAATGTACTGCTCGGCGTTGCGAATACGCTGACGTTCACTGATCCGTCGCCTCGCGAGGAGACGGGCGACCAGGGCAACACAGGACCGGGTTCTCCGGCAACCAATTCGATGCGAAACGACTTCGGTTAGACCAGACCTGGTCGTGGCCTAGCTGGAAGGAGACGCGATGTCTGAATATTCTCAAGTCACTCACTCGACCGTCGCTGTGGACGCGGAGCAGGTGCGAAAGCAGCTGACCTCGCGCGTGCTCTGGAAGTTCCTCACCCTTGGTGTGACCTTCGCGATCATGGCGTTCCTCCCGCCCGTAATGGCCGGTTTGGAGGCCCTGGACGGGAAGTGGCGTTGGGTCGTCTACATCGCGGCCCCGTTTACGGGCGTAGGAATCATGGGCCTCATCGCGCTGCTTTTCTATCTCCTTCCCTCGGCCGTCGTCATCACCCGCGCCTGCAGGAAGGTGCTGAGGCAGTACTCCTTCGACGAGTTCTGGCCGCAAGTGGAGAAGAAGGACGGGAAGGATTCCGCCAAGGGGCGGCCCAAGCTCACCCTCAGAGTGAGGAACGCCGAGGGTGGCAGGTCGCCGCTGATGAAGGTCGTGGAAGTGCCCAGCCGGGGTTTCTGGCGCGACCCGTGGCCCGAAGGCATCGAGAACGGTGTGTGGGTGGCGGGCGACCTGCCCTTCGGTGGCATCGCGTTCGTGCCCAGCAGTGGCGCGGTGATGCTGATGCATCCCGAGAAGTGGGACCGCCTCGCCTCGGAGCGGGATCAGGCGGGGGCGGACCGTGTTGCCAGGGCCGAGCGGGCAGGGCTCACGTCCAGGGTCTTCTAGGTTCGGTCCCTGGACGGTGCAGGATGCGGGGCGTAGGACGCAGGGCACAGGGCGCACAGGACCGCACTGGGATGCGGCTGCTCGTAACCGCATGTCAGAGAAGCAGGGGGCGCGGGCCGTACGTGGGGGAGTGGGGCCTGTCGGCGCGGGGTTTCGTGTCGCTGGCGAATTGGACGGCGCCTGCGGGCGGCGGCGCTCGCCGTTGCGCTTGTTGACGCATCCGTGGTGATGCTGGTTCGGGCCCCACGCCCCCGGCGAGCTGGGCGAACGCCTCGGGCGACGGTGTGCCGGCGGTCGCCGCGACGGTTTCTCGTCGGTTGTGGTCCGCACCAGGGAGCGGCTCTCTCACACCTTCAGGTGCTGATCAGGGCGCCCTACCGGGAATCCGGAGGATGGGGTTCACCGAGGCGGCACGATGGGTGGCCATGAAGTTCCCTTCGGCGTACGGCGTACGCGACCTCGTACGGCAGGGGCTTCGCCGCTACTGGACGCACGCCGTAGGGCATCGCCTTCGATCCGCGTTGGACGAGCGACCCGCGGGTGCGCCCACCCACGTGAATGAGGGTTGGCGAATGGCTGATGATGCGCCATTTTATGCGCAGGACGCGGTGCGGGCACTGGCTCGGATCCTGGAATTGCAGGCTTACGACCTGCGCGCGCACGCGAAGAAATTCACGGATGAAACAGGCGAGGAAGCCATCTCGGAGGGATTCGGGCTCTTGACCGAATCGGGCGAGTTAAGGACTTCGTACATCGAGTACTCGACGGATGCCGCCAACAGTGTGCGGGCTGTCCAGGAGTACTTGGACGCTGTTGCCGATGCCTTGAGAAAGGTCAACCGCAACACCGAGGTGACCGATGACGGCGTCGCGGTGCTTTTCGGTAAGAAGAGCGAGCGTGCCAAGCCGTGAGCGGAAACGAGTCGACAGCCGAGATGCTGTACGAGCTCGGGATCGAGCTGGTCAATCCGGGCGGCAGGCCGGAGGAGCTGAGGCAGGCGGCTAAGGCGTGGCGTCTGCTGCAGAAGCAGGTTGCCGGCGCCGGTGGTGTGCTCAAGGACGTGGACAAGGCCGTTGAGAACACGGTCGGTGAGTCTTGGCGTGGACCCGCCGCCGAGGCCTTCAGGAAGCACTGGCGTGAGGTCAGGGAAGCGGTCGAGAAGGCCGCTGAAGATTACGACGAAGTAGCAAAGCAGCTGGATGAAGCCGCGGACCAGATCGAGGAAGTCAACTCCGAGATCCACGGGATCTACCTGGAGATCGGTGTTTCCATCGGTGTGGGCATTGCTCTGTCCTTTGTTACCGTCGGTCTCGGATCTGCGGCTGCCGCGGCTCGCGTAACCATGCTGGCGACTCGGGCCATTCGCCTCTCCGAGCGGCTCGGCAGGCTTCTTCATGGCATTGCTTCGCGCATGCGCGCCTTTCAGCAGTCGGGAAACCTTGCCAAACTGCTGATGAATTTCGGGGTCAACTGGGGTGGCAACACATTCGGTTCGGCCATCGGAGCGGCAGCGTCAGGTGACGGGCTCACCGGTGCGGAGTTGGGCGAAGCCGCGTGGCAGGGCGGTGTGGCCGCTGCGGTGGGCACCCCCCTGGGCATGGGCACAGCTGCATGGGCAGGGGCGCGGCTCGGCAGTATCCCCGCAGTAGGTGCCGTTGGAAGGCATGTCGGGGAGAACATGGCCGGTGGCATCGTGGGCAACGTCGCGGGTGGAGGCGCCGTCGACGGCATCACTGCCCTGAGCACGGACGAAAAGCCCGAGTGGCTGAAGAATAGCCTGGTCAACGCTGCCGGAGGCGGTCTGGGTGGCGCCGGTATGGGGGCCGTGGGCGTAAGTAGGCAGCGGGCGCTCGACACCGACTTCACTCCTCCTCCGGACTTCGACCAGTCGAAGGTTCCCGGTGGTGGCCGGCGAGGAGGCGGACCGCACTTCGCGATCGATGTGCCGATGGGTGGGGCTGGTGCAGCCGTCGCGGGAGGTGGAGGCGAGGTGATGGCCTCGAAACCGCCCGCTGAGGATGATGGTTCCAGGAATCGCGTCGGGACGGGGAATCAGGCCCCGCCTCGGCAGCGCAGCATCAGAGACGACTTCGGCTGAGAGCGTCCAGGGCCATGGAGGTCGCGCCCTGCTGGATGGGTACGGACTCGGGCTGGTACGACGCCCGTTGCCGTTCGCCCAGCAAGGGCGTGATGCCGCACTGTCGATGGGAGTCCGCGGCGAGTGATACTTCGGGTGACACGAGTTGAGGAGAGGCGAGATGGCCCAGCAGCCCCACAGCCCGCAGAACCCGCAACGCCCCCAGGGGCCTTCCCCCGACCGGGGGGTGTTGGACGAAGCGCTTGAGCCTGAGCAGTTGCGGTCGTTGAACTCCGACCTCCGCAAACTGTCCGCCGGAAATGGTGTGAGTCCGGAACTGCGGGACATGGCGCAGAAGTTGCTCTCGGGGCGCGTCACCCTGCGCAACGCACTCGATGACCCCTCGGCGGCGCGCGCCCTCGGTGGCGGCCTGGCGTCGCTGCGGGGGAAGTGGGAGGCGCTCTCCGAGGAGGAGCGCGAGCAGGTTCGGCAGGGTGAGGACCCGGAGGCGCCCGCCGGCAGTGGCGACACCCCCTCGGGCTCGTCCACACCCCGGCGCAGCGAGGGGGAGCGTCCGGAGGGCGGAAAGAAGAAGCCGGGGCGGCACAGCGGAGGGTTCTCCTTGTACTGAGGCTCTCGCTGGGCTGGGGACTGGGGGGGGGGGGGGGGGGGGGGCAGCCAGCCAGCGTGCGGGCGTGCGTGCGCGTGTGTGTAGGGCGGGTGGCGTGGGGCGCGGCGGAGAGCCGTTCAAGGTTGGACTGTCGGTTTTGATCACTGATCAATACGCTTAGCTCTACAGACAGTTGCCTGTCGCTGTGCAGCCGTGTAGCCGTGTCACCGTCCGAAGGAGCCACCCCGTGACCACCACCGAGTCCATCCCCGACATACTCTCGCCCGAATTCGCCGCTGACCCCTACCCCGTCTACCGCGCGATGCGTGAGCACACCCCCCTGCTCTGGCACGAGGGCATGCAGAGTTACGTCATCTCCCGGTACGAGGACGTGCAGCGCGTCTTCAAGGATAAACAGTCGGAGTTCACCACCGACAACTACGACTGGCAGATCGAGCCCGTACACGGCAAGACGATCCTCCAGCTCAGCGGCCGCGAGCACGCCGTGCGGCGGGCGCTGGTGGCGCCGGCCTTCCGGGGAAGCGATCTGCAGGACAAGTTCCTGCCCGTCATCGAGCGCAACTCCCGCGAACTCATCGACGGCTTCCGCGCCAGCGGCTCGGCCGACCTCGTCAGTGACTACGCCTCGCGGCTCCCGGTGAACGTCATCGCCGACATGCTCGGGCTGGACAAGGCCGACCACGCCCGGTTCCACGGCTGGTACACGGCGGTCATCGCCTTCCTGGGCAACCTCGCCGGCGACCCGGAGGTCGCGGCGGCGGGTGACCGTACCCGCGTCGAGTTCGCCGAGTACATGATTCCGATCATCCAGCAGCGCCGCGGGAACCTCGGTGACGACCTGTTGTCCACGCTCTGCGCGGCCGAGGTCGACGGTGTACAGATGAGCGACGAGGACATCAAGGCCTTCTGCAGCCTGCTGCTGGCCGCGGGCGGCGAGACCACCGACAAGGCCATCGCCAGCATCTTCGCCAACCTGCTGCTCAACCCCGAGCAGCTGGCGGCCGTACGGGAGGACCGGAGCCTGATCGCACGGGCCTTCGCCGAGACCCTGCGCTTCACTCCGCCCGTCCACATGATCATGCGGCAGTCGGCGTCCGAGGTGAAGCTGAGCGGCGGAGTCGTGCCTGCCGGGGCGACGGTGACCTGCCTGATCGGTGCGGCGAACCGCGACGATTCGCGCTACGCGGACCCCGACCGCTTCGATATCTTCCGTGACGACCTGACCACGACCACGGCGTTCTCCGCGGCCGCCGACCACCTCGCCTTCGCCCTCGGCCGCCACTTCTGCGTCGGCGCGCTGCTCGCCAAGGCCGAGGTCGAGATCGGCGTCGGACAGCTCCTCGACGCGATGCCCGACCTGGCCCTGGCCGACGGCTTCGACCCGGTCGAGCAGGGTGTGTTCACCCGCGGCCCGAAGACCCTGCTGGTGCGTTTCACACCGGCCGCTCCGTGATCCGCGGGCATTGACGAGCGGAGCTGTCGGACGGTAGCTGGTGCGAGCACGGCCGGCCGTCTGACAGTTTCCGTACCGTAGGCCCACCAGTACGCCCGCCAGCTAGGCCCACCAGTACGCCCGCCAGCTAGGCCCACCAGTACGCCCGCCAGCTAGGCCCACCAGTACGCCCGCCAGCTACGCCCGTACGTACGCCCCTCAGTGCGTGACCGGCGTGAACCGCACCGGCAGCGCAGTCAGCCCGCGCATCCAGATGGACGGCCGCCACGTCAGCTCTTCCGGCTCGACGGCCAGCACCATGTCCGGCAGCCGTTCCAGCAGCGTCTCGACCGCGGTACGGGCGACGACGTCGGCCAGCAGCGGCGCCGGGTACGGGCAACGGTGCTCGCCGTTGCTGAACGACAGGTGCGCCGAATTCTCCGCGCCGACCTGGGAGTCGGGCCAGATCTGCGGATCCGTGTTGGCCGCCGCGAGCCCCAGCACCAGACAGTCGCCCGCCCGGATCTGGCGCCCGCCGAGCTGGATGTCGCGGGTGGCCCACCGGCCGATGAAGTTCTGCGTCGGGGTGTCGAGCCACAGCACCTCGTTGAGCGCCTGGCCCACACTGAGCCGGCCGCCGGAGACGTTCAGCGCGAACCGCTCGTCGGTGAGCAGCAGCCGGATGGTGTTGCAGATCCAGTTGGCGGTCGGCTGCTGCGCGGCCGCGATCACCGAGATCAGGTCCTGGATGACCTCCTCGTCCGTGAGCCCCGCGGGGTGGGCCAGCATCCGCGATGTGACGTCGGCGGCCGGACGCTCACGCTTCTCCTTGATCAGACGGCTCATCCGTTCGCCGACACGTACGTACGCGGCGACCGGGTCGTCGCCCTCGTGGGCGTCCAGGGAGATTCGCAGGTCCTCGATGAGCTCCTCCGTGTCGGTGGTGCCCGAGGGCATCCCGCACATGTGGACCGCCGCGCGCATCGCCACGGAATGTGTGTACGCCGTCATGAGTTCCGCGTGCCCGCTGCCGGCGAACGTACTGATCAGCTGATCCGCGATGTGCGCGCATTCGCGGGCGAGTTCGAACTGGTCGATGGACTCCAGGGCTTCGGTGATCACACCGGCCCGCCGGCGGTGCTCGGCGCCCTCCGTGAACAGCACCGAAGGCTGGTAGCCCACGAAGGGCATCAGCGGCCAGTCGGCCGGGATGTTGTCCCACTGGTTCCAGCGCCGGGAGTCCCGCGCGAACAGTTCGTCGTTGTTGGTGACGTAGGTGAGTTCGGAGTAGCCGAGGACCAGCCACGCCGGGATCCCGCCGTCGAGCAGGACGGGCGCGATCGCGCCGTGCTGTCTGCGCAGGGTGCGGTAGAGCTCCGACGGTGTCTGCTGGTACTCCAGACCGCTCAGCGGTACGGCGCCGGCGTGTGCGGGGCAGCCGGGCGGGGGCCCGGACTGCTCGCCCGGCGGCCGGGACGGTTCTGTTGCGTGGCTTACGTCGCTCATGGCGTCAGCTCCCGTGCCCGGGCCAGCTCGTGAAGGTGCTTCACGAGGGTGATCAGTACATCCTTGCCCGACGATCTGACCCGCGCGTCGCAGTCGATCAGCGGTACGTGCTCGGGCAGCGTCAGCGCCTGACGGATCTCGTCGAGGGAGAACCGGGCCCCGTCGTCGTCGAACCGGTTCACTGCCACGACGAAGGGCGTCCGGTGGTGCTCCAGCCGGTCGATGGCGTACCACGACTCGTCCATCCGGCGCGTGTCCACCAGTACGACCGCGCCGAGCGTGCCGGAGAAGAGCCGGTCCCACAGGAACCAGAACCGTTCCTGCCCGGGTGCGCCGAACAGATACAGCACGAGCTGTTCGTTGAGACTGATCCGCCCGAAGTCGAACGCCACGGTCGTTGTGGTCTTGCCCGCGACCGCGGAGGTCTCGTCCACCCCGACGCCGGCCTGCGTCATGACCTCCTCGGTGTTCAGTGGCCGGATCTCGCTGACCGACTGGACCAGCGTGGTCTTGCCCACCCCGAACCCGCCCACGATGACGATCTTGAGCCCGGTCTCGGCGGCGTCGCCGAGCGGCGTCCGGGAGTGTGGTGCAGGCGTGGGCTCAGACCGGGGCTCAGGCGTGGGCTCAGACCGGGGCTCAGACGTGGGCAGCTCAGAGATTGCGGAGCCCATGAAGCACCTCCGTGAGAAGAGCGGAATCGGGGAGGGCCGCGCGGGAGCGGGCCGCGCGCGGGTGACGGGCGGTGATCCGTCCCGTCGCGAGTAGGTCGTCCAGCAGAATCCGTACGACCGTGACCGGCAGCTTCAGCTCCGCCGCGATCTCGACCACCGCCGCCGGATGCCGGCACAGCTCCAGGATCCGTACGTGCTCCGACTGCATCCCCGGCGAGGGTTCGCACTCGCTGACGATCAGGGTGACCAGGTCGAAGGAACTGCCGTCGGCACGGCTGCGTCCGCCGGTGACCGTATAGAGCCGGTCGGGATCACCGGTGTCCACAGGCCGCCGTGTCACGACTGCGCGTTCTCATGGGGGAACCCGCGCGGCGCCGCCCGCAGATGGTCACCGATCTGCTCGACCAGTTCGCTCATCCGGTGCCCGACGACTCCGGGGTCGGCCCCGTCGTCCGCCACCACGGCGAGATGAGCGCCCTCGCCCGCCTCGACGATGAACAGCAGCCCACCGTGGAACTCGGTCATGGAATGCCGTACTCCGCCGGTGCCGTTGCCGAACTCCACGGAAGCGCCGTGCGCCAGCGCCTGAATGCCCGAGCAGATCGCGGCGAGCTGATCGGCCTGGTCCAGCGTCAGATGAGGGCTCCAGCAGAGCTTCAGCCCGTCCCGGGACAGCACCAGCGCGTGCCGGGTGCCGGGGGTACGGTCGAGGAGGCTCTCCAGGAGCCAGGTCAGGCTGTTGTCGGTGGTCTGCATGACGAGCCGGGCAAGGTCTGCGGTGAACCGGACACCTGCCCGTGCCTCCATTCCGGTGTCAAGAGCGGGGGAGCGTTGCAAGGGGGGAAGGGGACGCGCCCGGGCGGGACACGCCATGGTGGGTGCGCCGAGGCCTAGTCCGACCGCGGCGGCTGACCGGAATCGCCGGCTCCGCTGCGCCGGCCGCGGTGGAACGCGCCGAACTGGGTACCGGCGTCGCGGCCTGGGGTGGTCTCGGCGCCGGTGGCGGTCTCGATGGCGGTCTCGGTGGCTGTCGAATCGGCTGAATCGGCCGGTGCGGGGTGCGCGGCCGGACGCTGCGGGCGGTCGGTGTGCGCGGTGGCCATGGTGCGGCCCGGCGGGCGTACCGGCAGGCCGTTGGGAGTCGACTTCTGCGCGCCCGCGCCCGCGCCCGCCGGCTGTGCGGCGCGTGGGTCCTGCGGCGCCTGCGGGCTCTGCGGCTCCAGAGGCTCCTGTGGGCTCTGCGGCCCCAGAGGCTCCTGCGGCCCCTGAGACTCCGCCGGGAGGGCAGATGCAGCGGCCGGAGCCGCCGCGGAAGCACCCGGCAGGTACGCCGCCGGGCCCTGCACCGGGGCCGCCTGCTGAGCGATGAGCTGATGCGGGAAGAGCACCACGGCGCCCGTACCACCACGCGAGGACGGCCGGTAGCTGACACTGATGCCGTACTTCACCGCAAGGCGCCCCACCACCGCGAGGCCCAGCCTCGTACCCTGCAGCGCGGACAGGTCGGTCACCCGGCCGGACACCGACTCCGCGGCCCGGCGCATCGCGGCCTCGGCCATCTTCAGGCCGCTGTCCTCGATGGTGACGACGATCCCCGCGCTGGCCTCCTCGACGTAGACGTGCACTTCGTCGATGGGCGGCGAGAAGTTCGCCGCGTTGTCCATGAGTTCGGCCAGGAGATGCATGACACCCTCGGCCGCGAAGCCGGCGATGGCCACGTTGGTGGCGCAGTGCAGCCGGACCCGCTTGTACGCCGAGATCCGGCCGACCGCGCCCCGCAGGACGCTCTCCATGACGATGGGCTTGTTCCACGCACGACTGGCGCGGCCGCCCATCAGCAGGGCGAGGCGGTCGGTCATCAGGCCGAGCTGGGAGGTGCTGTGGTCGAGCTTCAGCAGATCGCCGAACACCTCTTCCCCGTGGCGTTCCTGCATGTCACGGAGGTCGGCCAGCATGCTGACCGACTTCGCCTGCACCCGGCTGAGGGCCTTGGCGCTGGCGGCCTGAGCGGCTGCCGCACGCCGTTCGCTCACGGCCAGCTCGCGCAGCGCGGTCTCGGTGATCGCCCGTAGCCGGTCATCGGCCGGCAACTCCGCCCCGGCCAGGACTCTTTCCGCAGACGCGCCGCCCCGCAGCTCCGCCACGGCGGCGGGCAGGGTGGCCGTGGACAGCAACACCAGATCGTCGTCGATCCGGGACAGCTCCTGAGCGGTCTGCCGGCCCGCGGCGCCGGCGGACGCCGCCTGCTTCTCGGCTTCGGCGACCGCGAAGGCGAACGTCTGGAGGAGCTGGCGATGTTGCGGATCGACCGGAGGCGCGACGCCCGCCAGCGTTTCGTTGACACCCGTTCCGTCACGCAGCCGCTTCGCCACGGACGGCAGGGAGACATGGACGAGATGCGCTCCCTCCGCGCTCTGTTGCTCCGACTGCTGCTGCAACTGGCGTACTTGCTCCGCATCGCGGTCCGACGCGTGACGCAGCCGCTGGAACACGCCCATCGAGACGATGATGGTGACGGCCAGACACACCCAGGCACCCGCGACCGACGCCTGTACCCAGCCGCGTGCCGAGGCGGGTGCCACGGCGGCCACCGCGCCACCGGCCGCTGCTGTTGCCACGAGTACGACCAGCGGGACGGAGAACGACGCACGCCCCGTGCTCGGTATTCGGCGTGGACGGCGCTTGGCAGACAAAGACATTCCGCGGTGGTCCCTCGCTGCTTGGTAAGGGGAAGTGAGCCGGCGGGCCCACTCCGGTCGCGTGACGCCGCGAGCACCCACCGCCTACATGGAAGGTGATTTTCCAGCGCCACGTGTGGCGTTCATGCTAGTCACGTATTCGAATCGGGGAATCGGGCAATCAGTGCAGTCCGCCCGGCCACGCAGTTCGTCGTGAAAAACAGACCTGGCCGCGTGGGCGTGCTACCGCGAACGAAATCCTGTGGCCGCGCGTTGAGCGCCACGTCGTCGATCTTACGTGCCCCGAGTTCGGGCCGGCGCGGCCGCAGCGATGCCTCGGAGCGTGCTGCACGGACCATCGCGGCGTCGATTTCCGGCCAAATCTTGACGCATCAGAACAGCCCGTGCCACATCTGCTCGACGATCAGCGACCACCAGGTGTCCGGGTTCGCCAGCGCCGACGCGTCGATGGCCGCCAGCTGCTCCTGCAGCGAGGCCACCGCCGCTCCGGCCGCCACCGGGTCCAGGCCCCGCATCTGCTGCCGGGCCGTGGCCAGGAGTGCGAGGGAGCGGGCGAAGGCGCCGGCCGCCGCTCCCCGGTCCCCGGGTCACGTCAGAAGCCGAGCCGGTGCACGGCGTCGGAGTACTCGGGCAGCCCGTCCTCGACGAACGCGGTCTCCAGGAGAGCGGCGCGCAGCGCGGCCGGTGCCTCGGTGCGGGTGAGCAGCGGGGCGATACGCAGGTACGTACGGGCCGGCGCGCCGAGTGCCTCGACCGGCACCGCCTCCAGGGCCGTACGCAGCGGCGCGGGCTCGGCGTACACGAAGAGCCCGGGGTCCGTGAGGAGTTGGGGGAGCAGCCCGGCTTCGAGCGTGTGCCCTGCGATGTGATCGCGTACGTACGGGTCGGCCTTGCTCCAGTCCTGCTCCGGCACCGCTTCGAGCAGAGCCATCGCGATCTGCGACTGGGCGGCGCGGAGGTTCGGGAGGCCGGCGCGGATCTCGTCGCCGATGGCGGGATGCACCAGGCCCAGCAGCGTACGCCCGCCATCGCCGGCTGCGTTCTTGGGGTCCTTGGGCTGCACGAACGGTCTTGCGAGCGCCATCCCGCTCGCGATCGCCGCGCTCATGTCCTGACCGGCGACGGCGCCGGCGAGCCTCGCCAGCATCTCCACAGGTAGCCCGCTCCCCTCGGCGAGAGCCAGCGGCGCGAGCACCAGCCGCAGGGTCTGCGGGTCGGCGCCGAGCCGGCGGGCGTGCAGGTCGAGGGCTTCGCCGATCGAAGTGGGCAGGTACCGCTCGTCAGCCGGGTCGAAGCCGTCGGGCGCCATGAGGATGCTGTGCACCGCCAGTTGTACGACGAGCGGACTGGTGCCGGCCCGGCGGGCGATGGCCGTGGCGAGCGCGTGGCGGGCCTCGGAGCCGACGGTGAACGGCAGCTCGGGCGCCCCGAACTGCGGACTCAGTGCCGCTTCCGCGTGCAGGACGAGCCCTTCGGGGTCCGCCCACTGCGGTTCGTCGAGATCGATGACCTGGACCGCGCCGGGCGGCAGACCCTCGGCCATCTCGGCGGCGAGCGGCCGCGGTACGTCCACGAGCAGCCGTACGGTCTCGACCGCGGCCAGCGGCTTGAGCACCTCCCGCACCAGCCGCGCGGGCTCCTCGGCGGCGCGCACCGGGCCGGCCAGGTCGACGTCCGGCACGACGACGGTCACCGGCTCGTCGAGGGCGGCCAGCTCTGCGTACACCTCGTCGGTACTGGTGGCGCTTAGCTCGTAATGATCGGCGAGCAGCCACAGCACCTGGGCGGCGGTCAGCCCCTCGCCTGCCGGCACGGCGGGGGCGGGCAGCTCGGGTGGCACGGTGGAGGGATCCATGCCGTCCAGCGGCAGGCGCTTGCGGAAGTCCGGGTCGCAGAGCATCAGAAACCCGGTGACCAGCCGCGAACGCCCGCTGCCGGACCTGCCGGTGAGCACAACGACGCGCGGCGCGCCCGGCCACTCCATCCGCCACGCGGCGAGCGCGCGCAGGGCTGCGGTGCGGCCGCCTATGTGGGGGTTGTGGACGATCACGTAATTCCCCGGGCTCAGCGTCACGTAATTCCCCAGGTCCTGGCCTCGTCCATGTCTACTTGATCGAGGGCTTGTTTGTCTTGTCGGTGACGCCTGCGCGGGGCCGCTTGTTGGGGCGGTAGCTGGGACCGTTCATGATCACCTGATGGCTGGTGTTGATGAGCCGGTCCAGGAGGGACTCGGCGACGACGGGGTTGGGGAAGAGCGGATACCAGTCGCTCGGCGCCCTGTTGCTGGTCAGGATCAGCGACCGGCCCTGCCGCTCGGAGACCAGCTCGTAGAGGTCGTCGGCCTGGGCCGCGGTCAGCTGGCGCATCGCGAAGTCGTCCAGGATGAGCACGTCGGGCCGTACCAGTTCGCGCAGTCGGCGGTCCCAGGTGCGGTCCGCGTGGCCGCCGGCCAGGTCGGCCAGAACCCGGCTGGTCTTGGCGAAGCGGACGTTGGCGCCCTGGCGGATCGCCATATGTCCGAGTGCCTGGGCGACGTGTGTCTTCCCAACGCCGACCGGCCCGAACAAAATTACGGACTCGCCGGTGTGCAGCCAGCGCAGTGCCGCAAGGTCGCGGACCTGGGCCGCGGGTATCTTCGGGGAGGCCGCGAAGTCGAACTCCTCCAAGGTGACCTGCTGCTCGAACTTCGCCCGGGTCAGGCGCCGTTGGAAGGCGACGGTCTCCCGGCGGGTGATCTCGTCCTGGCAGAGGATCTGGAGGAACTCCAGGTGGCCGAGCTCGCCGCCGTGGGCCTGCGAGAGGCGGGCGTCGAGAGTTTCCAGCATGCCCGAGAGCTTCAGCGCGCGAAGCGCGTCCCGCAGGGCGGTGTCCATGATGCTCATCACGCCACTCCTTCTTCGTGACGGTGGTCATCACGGTCGTCGTTCGTCATGTCGGGGGGTGTCGCGGTCGCGAAGAGCCGCTGAGGTCCGTGCAGGAAGGCGGCGGCTCCGCCATCGCCGGAGGATTCGGGGGCCGGCTCGGTCTCGGTGCCGGCGACGAGGATGCCCTTGATCGTGCGATAGGACGGGTCGCCGACCAGGGTCGCCTTGGCGCAGGCGGCCTCCAGCCTGCCCTCGCCGTACTTCTTGCGCAGGCCGAGGATCCCCTGGGCGGCGCGGAGCCGATAGAGCGCGTTGACCTCCAGCAGCCCATCGACCACCTCGCGGCAGGCCGTGCCGACCTGCGCGGACTGGGTCCGGCACCAGGTCGGGGTCCGCATGTGGAAAGCGATCTTCTCCGGCGGGTAGTCGCTGGCATGGGTGCGCTTGCCCTGCTCAAGTGCCCCGTGGGTCTTGACCAGTTCGCCGTCGTGGAAGACCTGCACGAAGGTCGCGGTCGAGCGGACGTCGACCCGCTTGCCCATCAGTTTCCACGGCACCGAGTAGAGGGTGCGGCCGGCCTTGATGTGAATGTCCGGGCCGACGGTGGCCGTCGACCACTTCGCGAGCACGAACGGGGTCTTCGGCAGCGGCAGCAGCGTGGACGCCTCGACGGCCTCGAAAACCGAGGCCGGGGCGGCCCCGCCCAGCGGGCGGCACTGCCGCTGACCGGCGACTTCGGTGCACCACCGGATGGCCTCGGCCTGCATCTGCTCGAGCGAGAAGAACTCCCGGCCCCGCCACCAGGAATCACGTATATAGGGCATAGGGCGCTCGACGCGCGGTTTATCTTTTGGCTTCAGAGCGCGGGCTGGATCTACCAACGCACCGTAATGGGCCGCGAGTTCGGCATACGCTTTGTTGATTTTAGGGTCGTAGAGGTCGGGCTTGTCCACCCCGGTCTTCAGGTTGTCGGGCACCAGCCGCTGCGGGACGCCGCCGAAGAATCTGAAGGCTTCGACGTGGGATTCGGTCCAGGAGTGCTGGTCCAGGTGGATCACCGGGCGGACGAACATGTGCCGCGAGCACGGCAGCACCATCACGAACGCCCAGATCCGGTGCCGCTTCCCGCTCCGCGGGTTGATCCACTGGCCAAGGAAGCCGTAGTCGATCTGAGCCTCCAGCCCCGGCTCGATCTCGTCGCGCAGGACCGTGACCTGAGAGCGACGGGTCTCCTCGGGCAGCGTCGCCGATATCCACCGCCGAAGCGACGACACCGAAACCACCAACTCGTTCTCGTCCCGCAGCCGTTGGTGGATCGTGGCGACGGTCACCGTCCCCAGCAGGCTCTTGATGTAATCACGGTGCTTGTCGATCTCGGGCCAGGTCACCTGCCGCAACCGGGCATCGGCGAGCTCGGGGAACCAGCCCTTGATCAGAGAGGCCCAGTCCTCCGCGGCCATCGCCGCCCCGCCCGGGGCCATCCCGGCGGCCTCCGCCGGGGCCAGGTACTTCCTGATCGTCTTGCGGTCCAGTCCCAGCGACGCGGCCAGCTCGCTCTTGGAGCGGCCCGCGTACCAGTGGACATAGATCTCGGTCACATCGACCACGTTGAACGTTCTCCTTGCCATCGTGCGCTTCCCTCGACCTCGAACCACTGATCGAGGAAGCGTCCGTCATCTCGACGGCCAGGACCACTACCCGCTGCGTCCGTCGTCCCCATGGGGAATTACGTGACCGCGGGGGTGGGGAATTACGTGACGCGGAACCCGCCTCACCTGGGGAATTTCGTGATCGCTCACAGGGGTGCGGCGCGTAGCCGTCGCTCGAGCCGGTCATGGGTCCCCGTCCTCCGCCTCTACGGACACGTGTGCGTACCCCGCCGATCTTATGGTCGGGGGCCGGGCGGGTCAGGTGGGGGTAGGGCCGGTGAAGGCAGGATGGGACAAGGCCGCACGGGCCCAGGCTGATCTCACCCTCACCCGAACCCGTTCGGCTCTCTGCACCTCACGGGCTGGCCCGTCAGGGCAATGTCCGATTTCCGCCAGCACAGAGATGAGTAACTGCTGATGCTGGAGTCATGATCACGACTCATGAGGCCCGTGCCATCGATCCGGCCGCACTGAAGCAGCTACGCGAGCGGGACGACGCCGGTCTCACCCGGCAGCCCGTCACCGACCCGCAGGGCGGTGCCCCGCTGCGCTGCTGCCTGCGCCACAGTGAGGCCGGTGAACAGATCGTCCTTGTCTCATACGCGCCATTGCGCCGCTGGGCAGCCCAGACTGGCGCTGAACCCGGCCCGTACGACGAGTGCGGCCCCGTTTTCATCCACGCCGAGGAGTGCGGCGGGCAGACCTCCGGCCCCGGCTATCCGGCCGAGTTGCACGGCGCTCGTCGGGTACTGCGCGCCTACAACGCCCAGGGCCACATCCTTGGTGGCACGCTGATCGAGATCCCCGGGGAACGGGCTGCTGAGGTGGACAGTGCACTGCGAGACGTCTTCGCCGACCCGGCGGTGGCACTGGTGCACGTTCGTGCGGTGGAGTTCGGCTGCTTCATGGTCGAGGTCCACCGCGAGTAGACAGCCCAGTGGACAACAGCGAATCACGCTCATGGCGTCAACTGCGAACATCGCCGTAAGCCCGAGCCCCCTGCCTCACCCTTCGCGGTGCCAGGACGCGGATCGTCCTGTGCGGTCTGATCGTCGTCGGCGTTGCCGTCGTTCTGATCGTGGCCGGTGTTCTGCGGAGCATCGGTCTCGCCCGCCCCGTCGCCAGATAGCAGTGCCTCTCGAACCAGGCTCTGTCCTTCGGATCCTTCGAATTGGCACGCGAGGGCATCGCCAGATCGCGCTGCCGACGGCCTTCCGGGTCGTCGCCGGCCGGTCGTCTGGTTGTCTGCCGTCCGGGGACGGCTAGGCGTCGCGTTCGAGGTTCTTGCGGTAGAGGGCGATGGCTGTCTCTGTGGGGTAGTTGGGGACGGTTACGGATTCGCCGGTCTCCTTCGAGACCACGATCTTGGCGCCGCCCGGTGGGGAGGGTTGCGGTTGTCCCGCTGCGTCGGTGGTGGGCGGGAAGGCGGCGTACACGAGGTAGCCGATGTCGAACTCGTGGACGTTCAGCTCGGCGGGGGTGCCGTCGGGGAGTTTGGGCTGGGCGTAGCGGCTGCGGACGATGGCGATGGCCTCGTCAGGCGTGGTGGGCGGACCTTGGGGTGCTGGGGTGGGGGTGTCCGGCGTCATGGGCTTCCTCTCTGGTGCTCGGTCGGCGCATCGGTTACGTGGGGAATTCGTTTACCCAGCCGCCGTCGAGCAGGAACTTGGGTAGATATTCGGACTCGACGGTGAGGGTGAACCCGGCCTGAACGGCGAGGCAGGACACGGCCAACGGGCCCAGAGCAACCAGGCCCTCGGCTTCCAGTTCGCGGTCCTCGTTGCGAGTCCAGTACTCCTTGTGCCACTCCAGGGCCTTGGCCAACTCGGCGTTGAACTTGTCCTGGTCTCCGCGTGCCAGCTGGGTCAGGAGGTTCATCGGGGGATACATGATCTGCAGGACCCCGTCGCGCGGCGCATGCCGCAGCATCTCGGGGTCAGTCCCCTCCACCGCGGCCACCAGCTTGTCGCCGAACCCCGGACGCTTGAGCCAATAGGCCTGCAGCGCCTCCACCCAGTCGTAGATATACGCATCGAAAACCCCGTCGGCTTCCCGCATCCGCGAGGCCGGGAACCGGCACAGCTCGGCCATCCGCTTCTTCTCACGGCACACGCAGGCGAGCCAGAAGGCGCTGAGCCAGTTGCCTGCGTGGGCCCGCGGGAGGGCACCCGCGCGGATGGGTCGCATCTTGTGATCAATACGGCACTCGATGCTGTTGCTCGTGGCCTGGGCCGACGCGAACAGGGCTGACCCCACCTGCATGGCAGTGACACAGGCCTCCCACGTCTCAAGCTTGTCGCCCTCCGGGTCCACGGCGCAACGCAGGCCGAGGATCTGGATAGCGGAAGCCAGAGCATTTGAGAACCACGAGGGTTCGCCCTGCAGGAACTCAACCGTGCGCCAGAAGTCCTCTCCGTCAGATGCCAGGACCGACGCGACATTGCGCGTCGGGAAATCATGTCGCGGAATCTGCATCGTTTTCCTTCTCTTCTTCCGTTCTGATGTCGAACTGTTTCATCTCGTAGCCCTGGTGCTGTCCCCCGGAAGGGTTTCCCTTAACGAGGATGTACTTGATCCGCGACGGCTTCGCATTCAGGGCTTCTCTGAGGTCGCGTGCCAGTTGCCGCTCTGCCTTGGCTGCTGCTGCTTCCTCATCGGTCTTGGCCCTGATTTCATCCCGGCGTGCGCGACTCTCCATCTCATGCAGGATCGTCTCAAAGTAAGCGCGAGTGCCCTGCCGGACCTTCGGCACACCAGGACGCGGCTCATCCTGGTCGGCCTGGTCCTCGTTCTGCTCTCCGTCGCCTTGCTCCTGGTTAGGATCGCTTGGCGAAGCGGTCCGGTCGGAGCCTTCCTCCGACGCGAGCCCCCGCCGGTCGCCGAGATCGGCTTTCAGCGAGCCCTTGGCCTCCACGACGACGAACTCGGGTGGGTCGGTGCTCGGATCCATCCAGATCTGGTCGAACCGGTTGTTACCCATGGCCCGATCGTCGACGCGGTCGTAGCTCTCGAACTGCCTAGGCATCACGTGGAACTCGGCGACCGCCTCGCCGTAGTCCTCACTGGCCCGCGTCATCTTTCCATGCAGGGGGCTGTGCTTCGCGTCTGCGTCCTCGAACTGCTTCTTGTTCTCGGGGGTCTTGTTCGCTTCGTAGGCGTCCTTGGCTGCCCGGCGGTCCTTATGCGGCTGATTGTCAGCATCGATTGCGTCTTGGCGGGCCTTTGCGGCCTTGTCGAGCCGCTCCAGGTTCTCCCTGGAGATCTCTGTGTTCCGCTTACCTGTATCCGCGCCCTCGTCGATGTACGACTCCGGATCGGCGTCCGGTGCGTCGTTGGCCAGCATCCAGGGAGTGTTGGGATCGTTCGTGGGATGCAGCTGGGGGACGGGACGGCCGTCCTCGGCGGGGGCCTTCACGCTCCGGCGGTGGCCGCTGTTCGGGTGGTAGTACTTCTCGAACCAGGCTTTGTCCTTCGGATCCTTCGAATTGGCGCGCGCGAGCATGTCCAGATCACGCTGCCGACGGCTTGCCTGGTCGTTGGCGTCAGGGGTACTACCTGCGGGCTCTGCAGGACCGGAGGGGCGCTCGGGGCTCGTCGGCCGGGAGGCCTGCGCCGGATTCTCGGATGCAATGTCGCCGTACAGCGGTTTCTTCCCGTTGACGGCGTCCTTGATGTAGTTGGCCGCATCGGCGTTCCTGCCGTCCGGCAGACGCTCGCGCGTGGGGACCGCGGAGTCCTCGTTCATGTTGCTCGGACGGTTGCGAGAGGCGTCGGCCGGCGAGTGGTCCGGGTCATCGGGCCGGTTCTTGTCCGGGGCCTCTGGCTGTGGCTCATGGCGGTGGTCCGGGCGTGTCTGGTCTGGGCGTGCCTCGTCCGCTCGCGGCGGCGTGTTCGGCCGTCGGCCGTCGGGCCGCTCGCTGGTCTCCGGCTTCTGCGTGGGGTTGTCCCGACGCGGTTCGGCCGTACGCGGGTCCGTGGTACGCGGGTCGGTGGTGCGGGGGTCCGCAGTCTGCTGGTGCGGAATGGACGTACGCGGATCCGAGGGCGTAGTGGTCTGCTGGGGCGTGTCCCGGTTGGGCGTGGGGTCGCTCGGAGCGTCGCGTGCCGGGCTGGTGCCCGGGGTGTCCGTCGCAGTCCGGGTGGGCGTCGACTCGTTGTCCGGCGTGGTCTTGTCGGTGCCGTCGGGGGTGGTGTGGGTGGGCTGGTGCTGGTGCTCCGGGGGTGAGTCGGCGCGGGTCGGGCTCTCCGCGGTCGGAGCGGGCGGCTGGGACTCCGTTTCGGGCGTCCCACCCTGCTCGTCGGGGCGAGTCGGGGTGTCCGGGCGTGACTGCTGGTCCCCGGTGTCGGGGGTCTCGGCCGGGGACGGGCGGTTCTGCTCGTTGGCCGACTCCGGTGTCTCCGACTGCCGCGGTTGCGTCGAGTTGGCGTCGTCCGGGGTTGTCTGCCGCCCGTCAGGTGTGCTGGGAGGCGGCGGTGTCTGGCCGTCCCCGTTTTCGGCCTTGCTGTTCGCCGGGTCCGGATCCGCGCTAGGACCCGGGTCCGTGCTCGGTTCGGCCGGGGACGGCTGAGACGTGTTCGAGGTGTTGGCGACGTCCGGTGTCGTGGCGTCCGCTGTGGTGGGCAATTCGGTGCTCGGGTTGTTGCTGTGGGTCTGCTGCTTCGGGGTGTCGCCCGAGGCGTCGTTCTGCGTGTTGTTGTCCGGCTGTCCGTTGCTGTCGGAGTTCTCCGCGTTCTCGGAGTTTTCAGTCAGAGACTCGTCGCTCTGATCCTGGGAGTCGCCGGTGTCCGTCTCCGCCGGGTGGATCGGGTTTCCGTCCGCGTCCAGAGGGATGTGCCAGACACGTGCCGCGCTGTCGATGTGGAGTGGGTCGTGGCTTACCTCTCCGCTCTGGGTGTCGATCCAGATGATGTTGCCGTGGTGGTTGACGGCGTTGAAGGCGTGGCCGCCGCCGCCCGGCCAGTCGACCTGGACGATGGCCGCCGAACCGTGCCCCGCCTGGTGAAGGTCCCACGCGATACGCAGCGGAGTATCGGGGTCGTCGCCGGTGCCGGCGTAGGTGTGGGGGGCGCCTGTCCAACGGATCTGGTTCTCGTTCGCGTTGCTCTCGGGGGACCAGGGGTCGGGGTTCCCGTTCTCGTCGGTGTCGAGGGTGCGCGGCGCGGAGACCTGCGGGTTGCCGTACCAGGTCTCCAGGAAGGAGCGGGAGCAGTCCGCGCAGTTGTTACTGCGGCCGGGTACCTGGTTGCCGCCGTCGTTTTGGAGCTGGCTCCAGGTGCCGAACGGGTCGGGGTGGCGCTGGGGGGTGCCGTCGGGGTTCTGCGGCACCGCGTCCGCCAGCAGTTGCTGGTCCTGGGGGTCGGGCGCGGTCAGCCCGCCTGGGTAGTGGTCCAGGTCGTTGCGGATGTCATCGAGGCTGTCCGTCTGCGGCTGCGGCTTGTCGGGGGCGCCCGGGTCGGCCTGGGGCGAGCCCGGCGCCTGCGGGTGGGGCGTGCTCGGGGTGGGCGCGGGAGAGGGAGACGGGGCCGCCGAGTGGATCGGGACCGGCGTCACCAGCGGTTGATCGGGTTTGTTCGATGTGCCCGACGGAGTGCCCGAGTCAATGCTGTTGCCACTGGGCTGCTGCGGAACGTTGGGCGTACTGCCCGACGGCTGATGCGGCCTCGCGGGAGCGGTGCCCGGCGCGGGCTGCGACGCGTGTGGGGTGTTCCCGGCCGGTGGCGTTCCTGGCCTGTCCGGCGTACGCGCGGGCGTGCCGGAGTCGCTCGTTTGAGGCGAGGGCGAGGGCGAGGGTGACGGGGAAGGCGTCGGAGTACCGACGGGTTGCGGCGTGCCTCTGCGCGGAGCCGGCTGCTGCCTGGGGTCCTGGGCGGGTGTGGACGAGTGCGGGTTCTGGCCAGTGCTGTTGGGGGTGCGGCTGTCCGCCGTGCTCGGGGTGCTGGAGGCCGGGCCGGGGGTCCGAGAGCTCGGTGTGTTCTGGTTCGGTGTGTTCTGGTTCGGGGTACGCCCGTCACTCGTGCCGGGGGTGCTCTGGTTCGTTCCCGGGTTGCGGCTGGCGGTGGGGTTGGGTGTGCCGTGGTTCGGGTTGGAGCTGTGCGCCGGAGGCGTGCTTGTGCCCGGGGTGCGGCTGTCCGGCGAAGGGTTGGCGGTGATCCGGGGCGGGGTGGCCGACGTGGGGTTGGGGGTGGAGGCGGGGCTGGTTGCACCGGGGGACGGGGCGCCCGTGGGCTGCGGGGTGCTCCTCGGTGGGGTGGAGTTGGCACCGGGGTTCGGGCTGGTGGGGCTGGTGCCGACGGGGGAGTTGCCGGGAGTGTTCGTGCCTGTACGGGCACTCGCCGCACCGTCGGCTGTGGAGGGGGGTGTGGGCGAGGTCGGCGTGGGGGAGTTGCCGTCTGTGCGCGGGGCGGCGGACGAGGAATCGGCCGTGGTGGGGGTGGGTGCGGCGTTGGACTGAGTGGGGATGCTGGCGGCGAGGCTGTCGATCGAGGTGCTGATGCCTCCGCCGCTGTTGGTGGAGGGCGATGTGCCGCCGGGTGCGGTCGCGGGTCCGGTCTGTGGGGTCGGTGAGGTGAGGCCGCCAGGTGAGGAGGAGTTGGTGCGACCATCGCTGTTACTGGGGCTGGTGGTGTTGCCGGTGTCCGGTGCGGGCGACGGTGTGCTGCTGGGGGCGGGGTCGTCGAAGTCCGACAGGGTTGGCCTGGGGGGTGTGTTTGAGGAGGAAGGATTCTGCTGCCCGTTGTCTGGGGTGTCGGCGGCCGGGTCGGGGGTGTTCTGGCTGGAATCCGGGGTGGGGCGGGGGCCCACTTCGGGTGTGCTGGTCGGGGCGTCGCCGATGTCGGCGGATATCCCCCCTCCGATGTTTGTATTGGTGCCGGCCCGCGAAGTCGTCGGAGGATCGGACCGGGAGGAGTCCGAGGAGTTCGACGACGAGTTCGAGGAATTCGAGTCCGGGGTGGAAGAAGCGGAGCTTGAGCCGTTCGGCGAGCTGCTCCCGGACGAAGAGGAGTTGGATGCCGGGCCGGCATCGGATCCGGATCCTGAGCTGGACCTCGAGTCTCCGTTACTGCCGCTACCTTCTCCGGTGCCGGTGCCGGTGCCGGTGCCGGTGCCGTTCCCGTTGCCTGCGTTGGGGCCGCTGTAGTTGTCGATGCTGTTGTTGATGGAGTCGTGGAAGCTGTTGCCGGCTTTTCTGCCGAGTCCGTCGCGGAGGCCTTCGGCGAGGGTTTGTGGGGTTTGCTTGATGGCGTCCCAGCCACCCTGGGCGCCTGCTGAGACGGTTTTGCTGAGGTCGAAGCCTTCCTGGGTGCCGAAGCCGACGTTGATGGACTGGCGGACCAGGTCGGTGACCATGGCCTGGACCGCTGAGACCGCTGGTTCCTTCATCGCCTCGATGATGGCTTCCATCAGGGCGTCTTTGAGTGCGTCGAGGATGCGTCGTATGGCGACACGGGTCAGCTGGGTGGCGGCCATCCCGCCGATGGACGCGAGTCCGAAGGTGACGACGGATGCGGCAGCGGCGGCCGCGATAGAGATGGCCAGCGCGATGAGCTGGACGATGACCGCGTACTTCGCGAATTCCACCAGATACGCGGCGGCTTCGAAGGTGTTCGCGATGATGTAGGCGGCTTCCGAGGCGTTGGCGAGGTAGCCGTCCGAGCCGCCGTCGGAGAACTTCTTGTAGTGCGTGGTGAACTTCTCGATGGACTCACCCGCGTTGTGCGCGGCCACCGTCCGGGCGCTGGTGTCGGCCCGTACGCGCAGCTTCTGGGCGTCGTCGCCGAACTTCCGCCACAGTGCGGCAGAGTCTCTGAGCAGGTCCTCGTTGGCGGTCGGCCACCTGTAGCCGAGCATTTCGAGGACCCACTCGAGCTCGTCCGGCAACATCATCGCCACAGCGCCACACCCCCGTTAGGCCACCGCCGCACCACGTCCCCAACGGCCGGGGAATCACACACAGTACAGCCGTGCCCAGAGCCTACTCACCATGTCCGGCTCAACTCGATGGGGTCCCTGTCACAACCCCGCTGCAGGACGAACTCGTCTCACGACCCTCGAACCACATCCCGGCCCAGAGCAGCCACTACCGCAACGGGATCCGGTGGCGGTGCGTACCGGGGCCATCAAGTCGCCCCGCGCGGGAGCGGCTGCCTCCGAGCGCAGTCGCCCGCGCGGGAGCGGCTGCCTCCGGGCGTTGGCGTCTCCGGCACAGCTTGCGGCGCTCCTTTTCAGAGAACTGCCGCAGCCTCACACCGACTTGAAGTTCCGCACGTCCGCGCCCGCCCCGCCCTCGTGCTGCGCCGTCAGCGCCGCGTACTTCGCGTCTTCCTCCGCCTCGCGCTTCTCGTGCCGCACGCCCATCGCGGTGAACTTCATGCCCATGCCCGCGAGACGCTTGGCGAGGCTGGGCATCGAGTCCTTCATGCCGTCGCGCAGACCTTCGTAGACGACGCCGAAGTGCTCGCCCATCTCGTCATCGCCCCACGGCGGCGTCTTGCCCGACGCCTTCTCGATGCCGTTCAGTCCCTCGAACAGAGCCTTTGCCGCCAGGGCGAAGTCCTGGCCCACCTCGAACATGTGGAAGCCCTCACCCTTGAGGATCGACGCATCGGCCCTCATCGTGTCGTCCCCCGCCACAACTGCCCCCGGTGACTAGTCCATTGCTGTCGCCACGCCAGCCTAGCGCCCACCCCCGACAACACGTGAGGGGCGGCGCCCCATCAGGCGTCGCCCCTCACGTGTTCGTACAGCCGCAGAGAGCTGGAGTCGGGATCAGAACCTGGGCGGCAGCCACCCCGTCTGAATCATCTGCCCACTGCGTCGCCGCGTGTGGAACAGCCCACGCCCGGCCGGCAGCTGCTGCGCGGTGATGCTGCCCAGCAGCGCGCCCTCCGACCGGTCGCCCGAGAGCACAAGGCCCTGCGCGCCGAGCTCGCGCAGTCGCTGCATCACCGGCTCGTACAGCGACCGGCTGGCGCCGCCGGACGCCCGCGCGATGATGATGCGCAGGCCCACGTCACGCGCGAACGGCAGGTACTCCAGCAGCGGTTGCAGCGGGTTCATGCCGGTCGCCACCAGGTCGTAGTCGTCGATGATGACGAAGGCGTCCGGGCTGTTGTACCAGCTGCGGTTGCGCAGCTGTTCCGGTGTGACGTCCGGCCCCGGCATACGACGGCTCAGCGAACCGGCGAGGCCCTCCAGGGTCTCCGTCAGCGCGGGTGCCGAAGCGCAGTAGCGCGACAGATGCGACTCCGGTACGCCCTCCAGGTGCGCGCGCCGGTAGTCGCCCATGACGATCTTCGCCTGGTCCGGCGTGTACCGCTCCGTGATCTGCTTGATGAGCAGCCGCAGCACCGCCGACTTACCCGACTCGCTCTCACCGAACACGATGAAGTGCGGGTCCGCCTCGAAGTCCAGGAAGACCGGCGCGAGCGCCGACTCGTCGATGCCGAAGGCCACACCGCGCTCCGGGTGCTCGAAGCCCTTGGGCAGCCGGTCCGCCTCCATGATCCTGGGCAGCAGGCGCACCGTCGGGGCGGGGGGGCCCTGCCAGTTCTCGTTGACGCCCCGGATGAGTACGCCCGTCGCGTCCGCCAGGTCGTCCGTCTCCGAGGAGCCGTCGACGCGCGGCAGCGCCGTCATGAAGTGCAGCTTGTCCGGGCTGAGACCCCGGCCGGGGACCGACGCGGGCACGTTCTGCGCCACCTTGCGGTCGATCTCCGACTCCGTCGGGTCGCCGAGCCGCAGCTCGATGCGGTTCTGCAGCATGTCCTTGAGCGCGGGCCGCACCTCGGTGTACCGGCTGGCGGTGAGGATCACGTGCACGCCGAAGCCGAGACCGCGCATCGCCATGTCGGTGATGGCCGCTTCGAGCATCTCGTAGTCGGTCTTGAACGTCGCCCAGCCGTCGATGACCAGGAACACGTCACCCCAGGGCTGGTCGGGCAGCAGCCCCGCCGCCCTGCGCTGGCGGTACGTCTGGATCGAGTCGACGTTGTTCGCGCGGAAGTACTCCTCGCGGCCGTTGAGGATCCCCTCGACCTCGCTGACCGTACGGCGTACCTTCTCCGCGTCCAGTCGGTTGGCGACCCCGCCGACGTGCGCCAGGTCCTCCATCGCGATCAGGCTGCCACCGCCGAAGTCCAGGCAGTAGAACTGCACTTCGCTCGGCGTGTGCGTGAAGGCGAACGACGAGATGAGCGTACGCAGCAGAGTGGACTTGCCGGACTGCGGGCCGCCCACGAACAGACCGTGGCCAGCCCCGCCCGCGAAGTCCCGGTACAGCACATCACGCCGCTGCTCGAACGGCTTGTCCACCAGACCGACCGGCACATTGAGCCGCCCCAGCGCCGTGTACTCCGGCGCGGTCAGGCCGCGCTCCGGGGTGACGGCCAGCGCAGGCAGCAGCTGCTCCAGCGAGGGCGCCTCCTCCAGCGGCGGCAGCCACACCTGGTGGGCGGGCGGGCCCTGGTTGACCATCCGGCCGACGATGACGTCGAGAACGGTGTCGGCCAGCGCGTCGTCCACCCGGTTGTCCGCCTCGGGCTCCTCGACCACCGGCTGCGGCGGCAGCGCCACCTGCCCCGCTGTGAACAGCGCCGGGCGCAGCTGGGTGGAGCGGTGCACGCGGGACGGCCCCTCGCCGTGGTACGCCCCCGACACGTACGCCGCCTTGAACCGGACCATGGTGTCGGTGTCGTACCGCAGATAGCCGGAGCCGGGAATGGACGGCAGGTGGTACGCGTCCGGCACGCCGATCGCCGTACGCGACTCCGCGGCCGAGAAGGTCCGCAGACCGATCCGGTACGAGAGATAGGTGTCAAGACCGCGCAGCTTCCCCTCCTCCAGGCGCTGCGAGGCGAGGAGCAGATGCACACCCAGCGACCGGCCGATGCGGCCGATCTGGATGAACATGTCGATGAAGTCGGGCTTGGCGGTGAGCAGTTCGGAGAACTCGTCGAGCACGATCACCAGCGAGGCCATCGGCTCCAGAGCGGCGCCCGCCGCCCGCGCCTTCTCGTAGTCGTGCAGGTTCGCGTAGTTGCCGGCCGTACGCAGCAGCTCCTGACGGCGCTGCATTTCACCCATGATCGAGTCACGCATACGGTCGACGAGCGTCAGGTCGTCCGCCAGGTTGGTGATGACGGCCGCGGTGTGCGGCATGTCCGCCATGCCGGCGAAGGTCGCGCCGCCCTTGAAGTCCGCGAGGATGAAGTTCAGGGTCTCCGACGAGTGCGTCACCGCGAGGCCGAGTACGAGCGTACGCAGCACCTCGGACTTGCCGGAACCGGTGGCGCCGACGCACAGGCCGTGCGGGCCCATGCCCTCCTGCGACGCCTCCTTGAGGTCGAGCATCACCGGCTCGCCGGCCTCGCCGACACCGATCGGCACCCGCAGCCGCTCATGCAGCGTGCGCGGCCGCCAGGTGCGCGTGACGTCGATGTTGCCGGCGTCGCCGATGCCCATGAGGTCCGTGAAGTCCAGGTTGGACAGCAGGGGCTCGCCCTCCTCGGTGGTGCCGACCCGGTAGGCGGCGAGCTGGCGCGCCAGCGACTCGGCCTGCGCCAGGTTCAGCACGTCGGGCTTGCCGCTGTACGCCGACTCGTGGCCGACGAAGAGCTGCAGACGGTTCGGCTTCAGATGCGCCGTCAGGCCGCCCCGCAGCTCGTCCTCGAGCTCACCGGGAGCGATCTCCAGGAACGTCACACCCTGCAGCCCCTCCGAACCCGCGAGCCCGGAGTCCGGCGGTACGGTCCCGCCGTCGAGCACGACGACCAGATGCGGCTGGTCGTAGACCGGCGTCGCGTCCCGGTTCCAGCGGGCCCGGTCCGCCAGCTGGTCCTCCAGCGCCTCCTCCAGCTCACCGAGATCGTCGAAGAGGAGCCGGGCCGTGCCCGCGCCGTCCTTCGACTTCATGTGCTGGCTGTGCGGCAGCCACTTGATCCAGTCCCAGTCGGCGGCGGCCGCGGGATGCGCGACGACCGCGATCAGCAGATCCTCGGGGGAGTGCAGCGTGGCCAACTGGGCAATGGAGGCACGGGCGTTGTCGTAGACCGTGTCACTGTCTCCGGACAGCGCCACATGGTAGAAAGCGCGCAACGACACCGAGACCGGCAGATCGGCCAGGCTTCCGTGCGCGTCGAGAAACGCCTTCATGGCCGCCGCGGTCAGCGGTTCCAGCTCCTCCTTGGGCGCGGTCTCCGGCGCCACCAGCGGAGTGCTCAACTGCTGGGTCCCGAGCCCCATCCGTACGGACGCGAAATCGGCGTCGCTCGGACGCCGCTCCCACAGCCGCTTGCCGTCGGCCGCCAGCGCCCACAGCTGGTCCGGGTCCGGATGCTGGAAGAGCTGGGTGCGCCGCTGAAGATCCGCGGTCTTGTGTACGTCCTTGCGCACCTGCTCCAGATAGCGGAAGTAGTCGCGCCGGTCCTGGGCCATCCCCGCGCCGCCACCCTGCCGGGACTTGGCGAACTGGGCGATGCCCATCGCCAGCGTCGAGGCGAGCATCAGCCCGCCGACCACCCTCATGTAGGAGGGCAGGTTCGGCATGAAGAAGAAGCCGACGGAACCCAGCATGCCGAACATCGGCAGCAGGTTCATCAGCATGCCGTCGTCGCCCTCCCGAGGAATCTCGGGCGGTGTCTCCAGCTTGACCTCGCCGTCCGGGACAGCAGGCGGCTGGACCCGCGGCTGCCGTTTGATGATGACGACGCTCACCGATGCACTCATCCTTCGCGATTGATACGTCTTTGCACCGACGCCCCCGTGTGCGCGACGGGAACTCGTCCGCGTAGCCGCTGATCCTACTGTTACGCACCGGCGCACAAGGAGGCCGGTGGGTGGAGATGCAGGGGGAGTAAGGGGATGAATGGGGGAGGGGCCCTGCGGCCCCGGGGGCGAACGATAAAGTGACGGACCGCGTCGTACGAGCGGCGTGAACCAGCCTTATCCAGCAGGGGGAACTACCAGGTGAGCACGGGTACATCGACGGGTTTCTGCCGGGTCACCGTCGCAGCGCCGGACAGCCGTATCGATGTGGCGCTGCCGGAGGACCTGCCGATCCAGGACATCTATCCGGAGATCATCAGGCTCTCCGGCATGGCCCAGTCGGAGCACGGCCTCGCCGGCTACCACCTCGTGCGCCGCGACGGCCATGTGCTCGACGCCAGCCGCTCGTTGCTCGAGCACCGCGTGCGGGACGGCGAGGTGCTGCTGCTGCGCACGTTCGCCGATTCGCTGCCGCCGGCCGTCCATGACGACGTGGTCGACGCGGTCGCCACCGCCGTCAAGCAGGACCTGCGCGGCTGGAACGACAACCTGATGCGGGTCGCCGGCCTGGTGTCCGGCGTACTGCTGCTGACGATGCTCGGCTTCGTGTTCTGGTTCGCGGACCCGCTCCGCCACGACATGCACGGCCTCCAGGGCATCGTCGCCGGTGTGGTCGCGCTCGCGCTGACCGCGCTCGCGGGCGTACGCGGCCGGGTGTACGACGACCGGGCCTCCGCCGTCGCCCTGGGCATCGCCGCGCTGCCGCACGCACTGATCGCGGGCTCCGGCGTCATCGCGCAGGACGCGGGAGAAGGCCCCGGCCGGCTCCAGTTCCTCGTCGGCTGCGTCGCCGTGCTCCTCTTCTCCGTCGTGCTGATCATGTTGCTGCCGCAGGGCGACGCCCCGTTCGTCGCCGCCGCGCTCGCGGCCGCGATCGGCACCCTGGCGGCGTTCGGCGGCGTACTCACCGAAGCGCAGCCGCGTGAGATCGCCGCCGTCACCTCCGTCGTCGCCCTGGCCGTCGTCGGATTCCTGCCGGGCTGGTCGGCCCGCTTCGCCAAACTGCCGATCGGCTTCCGCAACCCCGAGGACCTGGCCAGGGCCCGCCGCGAGGGCCAGGAGGGCAGCCTGGAGGCCGTCGACGTACAGCGCATCGTCGCCCAGACCAGCCGCGGCCACGAGCTGCTCCTCGGCCTGGTCGGCGGCTGCGCCGTGGTCATCCTCGGCGCCGGCGGCGCTGTCCTCGGCTTCAGCGACAACGGCTGGGCCCAGCTGATGGCCCTGGTCATCAGCCTCGCCGCGATGCTGCGGGCACGACTGTTCCGCTACACCGCCCAGGTCACCTGCCTGCTGGTGGCCGGTGTCCTGACGACCGGCCTGCTGATCCTCGGCCTCGCGATCTCACCCCCGCTCGAAATGATCATGGATCTGGCGCAGGGCAACTCAGCGGGCGTCGACGTACGCACCCTGTGGCTCGGCGCCTCGGTCGCCGTCGGCGCGCTCATCCTGATCGCGATCGCCCTGATCGTCCCGCAGAAGGGCCTGTCCCCCTTCTGGGGCCGCATGCTGGACCTGTCGGATTCCCTGGTCCTGCTCTCCCTGATCCCGATCTGCCTGGCCGTCCTCGACGTGTACGCCAAGGTCCGCGGCGGCGTCTGACGGGGTCCGGACGCATCACGGAGAGCACAGCAGCCTCTCTGTTGGATCCCCTCGTCACGCTCATCCGAGACTGACGAGGGGATGCGTACGTCGAGGGGCAGGCCCAGGGCGCACCGACGCGCGCCGCGTTCTGCGTCCGAACCATCCGCTGAGGGGGCGTAGCCCGCTCAGCGTCATCCGAGGGGGACGCACGTATGGAACGCCTGCGCCAGGACGATCCACCACAGATCGGGCCGTACATCACCCTGGCTCGACTCGACGCGGAGAGCGCGGCCCTGTCGGTCGCGGAGCGTCGCTACATCGCGCGCAGCGCCGACGGGGACCGCACGGTCGTGGCTTGCGTCCCGCACATCGGCACGGATCCGACCCGGTGGTCGGTCGAGGCGGAGACCGCCCGCCGCCTCTCCGTCCCTGGGTTTCTGACTGTCACGGAGGTCGGCGGCCCGGCGGAATTCCCCTGGTACACCACTGCGTACACTCCCGGGCTCCCGCTGCCCGCTGCTTTGGAATCCCACGGCGGTCCGCTTCCGGAGTCCTGCGTACGTTCCCTGGGTGTGGCCCTGGCCGCATCGCTGGCAGCAGCCCACGCGGGGGGTGTGACGCATGCGGGGACATCCCCGTCCGCCGTGCTGCTGACAGCCGAAGGCCCCCGTCTGGCTTCCTTCGGCGCGGCGCGTTCCGCAGCCCCGGACGGCCAGAAGCGAGCCGGGCTACCGGAGCTTGATCCCGGCAGCCTCGCACCTGAGCAGGTCCATGGCGGGCGGCCTCGCCCGCTCGGTGACACATACGCCCTCGGGGCGGTGCTCTCGTACGCAAGCACTGGTCACACAGCCCCGGAACGCGAAGAACTCCCCGCTTCCATAAGCGACTTGATCGCCTCATGCCTGGCCCGTGACCCGGCGGCGCGCCCGCAGGCACACGAGGTCGTCACATCCCTGACGTCCTCCACAGGCAGGGTGACGCCCGCGGCTCCGCAGGCCACCGTCCTGGACACTGGCGCCGTGGTCTGCTGGCCCGCCAGGGTGGTCGCGGCTCTTGCCCGTCAGTCGGCGGACATCCTCGCGGCCGAGCCTCCCACCCTCGCCCCTACAGCTCTGGACTGACGGCCGATGCTCCTGCCTCTCACCCACGACGACCCACACCAGCTCGGGGCCTACCGCCTCATGGCCCGCCTGGGCAGCGGTGGCATGGGCACCGTCTATCTCGCCCGCTCGGCATCCGGACGTACCGCCGCCCTCAAGACGATGCACGCACGCATCGCCTCGGATCCCACCTTCCGCACCAGATTCCGGCTCGAAGTGGACGCGGCCCGCGTGATCGGTGGTGTCCACGGTGCGCAGGTCTTCGACGCGGATCCGCTGGCGGAAACGCCCTGGATGGCAACGGCGTACATCCTGGGCCCGGCCCTGGACGACGCGGTCGTGCTTGCCAGCGGCCTTCCCGAGCCGGCGGTACGGGCCGTGGGGGCCGCGCTGTGCCAGGCGCTGGGTCAGCTCCACGCCTCAGAAGTGGTGCACCGCGACCTCAAGCCGTCCAACATCATGCTGACCGCTGACGGCCCCAAACTCATCGACTTCGGCATCGCTCGCGCCCTCGGCGACGACCGTCTCACCCGCGTCGGTGCGGCGGCGGGTACCCCCGCCTTCATGTCCCCGGAACAAGCGACGGGCCAGGAACACACCTCGGCCGGTGACGTATTCGCTCTGGCTGGTGTCCTGGTCCATGCGGCGACGGGCCGTGGCCCATTCGGTTCCGGTCAGCCGGCGGACCTGATGTTCCGCGTGCGCTATGCGGACCCCGATCTGGCAGGGCTCTCGGATTCCTTGGCCGCTGTGCTGACCGGCTGCCTCAGCAAGGACCCGGCGGACCGTCCCACAACATCGCAACTCATGGCCCAACTGTCCTTTAGCACAAGCGACTTCGCGGAACATCTCCCCGCTGCTCTGCTCGTCGAGATTACCCGTCGATCGGCGGAGGTCTGGCGCGTCCATCCGCACCGGCTCCTTCCTGCGGACACGCTGCCGGAGTCGCCAGAAGCAGTCACATCCCCCTCCGTCTCCCGCCGCAAGCTGCTCACGGTCGGCGCAGGCTCAGTCCTCGGACTGGGTGCCGCCGGCGCGGGAGCCTGGGTGTGGACCGGAGGACGGAGCACGAGTGACAGGGGAAAAGCCGCGCAGCCAGGCGGGGCGAGTACGAGCAACCCACCGCCGAAAAACAGGGACTGGCGGTGGCGGCTTCCGATCACCCCGTCGAAATCCGCCATTGCACCGCTGGTTCCTGTCAGCCTCGACGGGCGCATCGCACTGTCGGACCACAAGGGCGTACGCATCATCGACACCAAGCGCGGCGCGGTTGAGGCTTCCCACTTCAGTAAGGCTCCCTCGCACCAGTGCGTGTCGGACGGGCAGCGGGTGTACACCAATGAGCTCCCACCGGAGGGGGACGGACCCCTGACCATCAAGTCGTTCGGCATCGGCATCGCACCCCCTCCCGTCGCCAGGTTCCAGGACTTCAACGGAAGGCTGCCGGCGAACCAGCTGCTGTGCGCCGAGTTCGGCATCTTGTACATCGCCGCAGGACAGGGGAAGCCTTCAGGGGAAGGGATCGGCTTCGGGAGCGGTCAGTCCTGGTATCTCCTGGCCATTGACTCCGCCACGGGCGACATTGTCTGGCGCCGGCCGCTGCCGCGGCGGCCGGACACCTCGCAGCGGCTGCACTTCCTCGCCTCGCACATCGTGAACCAGCATCTGGTCCTGCTGCAGGAGACCTCGGACGGTCAGGTCAGGCTCTCAGTGAGGGACTCCGGTACGGGGAAGGTCCGCTGGGAGCAGCCGCTGGCAGGCGCCGAGCCCGAAGACGTTCGGGGCCGGCTGGCCGTGGATTTCGTCTCTGTCTATCCGCCTGCGGGAGCGCTCCGGGCGCTGAGTCTGAAGGACGGTACAGAGATGTGGAACGCGGGAGACCGGCGATCCGGCCGCACCGGCCCCCCAACGGTCACGCCCGACGCCGTGTACGCCGTCGAGGAACGACTCGGCGTCGTGGCCCTCGAGCCTTTCTCCGGAGAGCTGCTGTGGGAGGAAAAGGGTGGCAAGGGCGCAGACGCCGACCTCGCCACCGCGCCCATGGCCGGTACCCGACACGTCTACAGCAAGAGCCCGGGACGGCTTCGCATCATCGACGCCAGAACGGGAAAAGCCGGCCCTTCGTACAAGACCTCTGAGACCCGCTTCTTCGCCAATGAGTCGGCCATGGACGATGCCGGCCGGATCATCGCCGTGGGCGAGGACTACGTCGCCGGCTACTCCCTTGACTGAAGCCACAGAAAGCAGCCTGCCCATGCACCCCCTCAGCAACGGCGACCCACTGCGCCTGGGTCCCTACCGGCTCCATGGCGTACTGGGCGAAGGCGGTATGGGAAAGGTGTACTTCGGGCAGGACAGCGACGGAGGCACAGCCGCCGTAAAGGTGCTCAGACCCGAACTCGCACACGACCAGAACCTCGCCCGGCGCTTCGTCCGAGAGGCTCAGATGGCGCGAGCTGTCACGTGCACGGGTGTGGCACGTGTACTCGCTGCGCAGACCGAAGGCGGGCGGCCATGGATGGCCACCGAGTTCCTGACCGGCCCCACTCTCGACCAGGCCGTCGGAGCCCATGGACCCTTCGATGAACCGGGGGTGCGCGCCCTTGCCAGCGCACTCGCCCGCACTCTGGTGGACATCCACGCGGCCGGCCTGGTCCACCGTGACCTCAAGCCCGCCAACATCGTGCTGACCTCAGCCGGTCCCCGCATCATCGACTTCGGTATAGCCCGCCCCGAGCACGGCCTCACCCTCACCACCACCGGCCAGGTGCCGGTCACCCCCGGCTACGGCGCCCCCGAGCAGGCACTGGGCCGGCGCGTCGGCCCATCCGCCGATGTGTTCTCGCTGGGAGCCGTCCTCGTGTACGCGTCCACCGGTTCCGCGGCCTTCAGCGGCGGACATGTCGCTGCCGTGCAGTACGAGGTCGTTCACGGTGCCCCCCAATTGGGCGCCGTTCCGCCGGGCCTTCTACGGCTCCTCGCGCCATGCCTCGGTAAGGACCCCGCCCTCAGACCCACACCGCATCAGATGACAACAGCTTTCGCGCCGCCCCGGGGCGCGGAGCGCATCTGGCGCCAGGGCCCTCTCGCCGGCGACATCAAGGAGCGGGAGCGCAAGGTTCACCAGCTGACCACCGCCGTCTCCGGAACCGGTAGCCCTTACCGCATGTCGCGGCGCCGGCTGCTCACCACGCTCGCCGTCGGCGGCACCGTGATCGCGGCCGCAGGTGGCTCGGCCGCCTGGTGGTTGCGAGAACCTCAGCAGTCCGATCCTTTCGCCCTGCCGCCGACTGCCAACACTCCTGAGGCCCAGCTTGCGCGGCTTCGACCCGTGGCGGGCGGCAACACCCCTGGCACAAACCCCACACCCATATGGGGGCCACTGTCGGTGATCGGCAAAGAGGCCTGGACCCCTCTGCCCGTACGCGATGTCATCGTCTTCGCCGCCAAGAACGGGGGCATCGCCGCTCACGGCGTGGAGGACGGAAAGCTCCGCTGGACTGCGCCGAAGCCCGACGCGGCCGCCGGAATCCTCTCTTTGTCGGACGCGCTGATCGCAGCCGCCGACGCCAAGGGCGCTCTGGTCACGTTCGTGGCATCGACGGGAGAACCCAGGTGGACATCGCCTGCCGCCGAAGCCCGGTCCCTCATCGCCGCGGACGACACAGCGGTGTACGTCGCCACTGAGGACGGCCGCCTGCGCAGCATCAGCCGCCTCGACGGCGCGACCCGCTGGACGGCGCGTGCCAAGGTCAATCTGGAATCGAAGAGGCGGCCGACAGGCCTGGCCGCACAAGGGCGCCTGGTGGTCACCACGGACTCCGGTGCGGTCATCGCCGTCGATTCCGCCAGCGGTCGGCCCGTATGGGACATTCCGGATCAGGCCAGCCCGGCCGAGGAAAAGATCCGTCCGGTGGCCTCCGGAGGGACCGTCTACATAAACGGAAGGTCGCTCACCGCCCGGAGTCTCGCCGACGGTACCGAGCAGTGGTCCGAGACCGAAGTGTTCGAGGGCAGGCCCGTGGCTGCAGGCCCGCCCCTCCTTCATGGGAAGAACGTCTATGCGACTGCGGGACCGTATGTCATGGGCTACGACGCCGACGACGGCACCAAGTCGTGGAGGTCGGCAAAGGGGTATTTCACCCACAGCCCGGTCACCCTGCAGGGCAATACCGTGTGTGCCATGAACTTCACCCCCCACATGGCCGAAGACATGGAGGTGTGGGCCGTGGGCCACGACGACCGCCGACGGTACTGGACCTACCCACTGGACGACGACGCCGGGTCGTACCGAGTGGTGGGGAGCGGCAACCGCGTCTTCGTCGCGCAGGGCAACGCGCTGCTCGCCCTCCCCGCATTCGCCTAGCTAGGGGGTGTCCGGGCGACCCGTGGGCGATGACGTCCTGACTGACTGGTACGCTGTGTGACGGTCGTTTGTGTACGCGCCTTCAGAGTAATCGGAGGCTGCGCCCGACGGACCGCGCCTCCCGAGTAACGGAAGCTCCCCAGAGACCTAGACCTGGGGCACTCGGTGGCTACGAAGACCAAGAGGAGTACGCGTGCCGCTCGACGCCGCTACGAAGAAGCAGATCATGACCGAGTTCGCTCAGAAGGAAGGCGACACCGGCTCCCCCGAGGTCCAGGTCGCCATGCTTTCGCGCCGGATCTCGGACCTGACCGAGCACCTGAAGACGCACAAGCACGACCACCACTCCCGCCGTGGTCTGCTGATCCTGGTCGGCCAGCGCCGCCGCCTGCTGCAGTACCTGGCCAAGAAGGACATCCAGCGCTTCCGTGCCCTGGTCGACCGCCTCGGCATCCGCCGTGGCGCGGCCGGCGGCGCCAAGTAAGACGGACGCCGTGAAGGGAGCGGTCCCCCACTTCTAGGGGATCGCTCCCTTTGCTGTACGTGCGAGACGTACCGGACGCTCAGTAGTCTGGTCGTACAACGGAAAACAGAACGACCTAGAACGACCCAGAATGACCGAGAAGCGGATTCCCCGCCGCCGGTCCTCGGTAGTGGCCCCCGGAGCACCTTCACCCCGGGGTCTTCGATCGAAGACCGGCCCGCAGCAGAAGCGCTTCTCCGCCACCGTCCCCGCGCCACACGGGCTGGGGGACGAAAGACGCCAAGCATCAGGAGACAACGCTAGTGGAGAACGAGACCCACTACGCCGAGGCCGTCATTGACAACGGTTCCTTCGGCACCCGCACCATCCGCTTCGAGACGGGCCGCCTCGCCCGTCAGGCCGCTGGCTCCGCCGTGGCGTACCTGGACGACGACACCATGGTGCTGTCGGCCACGACCGCTTCCAAGAAGCCCAAGGACCAGCTCGACTTCTTCCCCCTGACGGTGGACGTCGAGGAGCGGATGTACGCAGCCGGCAAGATCCCCGGCTCCTTCTTCCGTCGTGAGGGCCGCCCCTCCGAGGACGCGATCCTCACCTGCCGCCTGATCGACCGCCCGCTGCGCCCCTCCTTCAAGAAGGGCCTGCGCAACGAGATCCAGATCGTCGAGACGATCATGGCGCTCAATCCCGACCACCTGTACGACGTGGTCGCGATCAACGCCGCCTCCTGCTCCACGATCCTGGCGGGCCTGCCCTTCTCCGGCCCGATCGGCGCCACCCGTGTCGCCCTGATCAAGGGCCAGTGGGTCGCCTTCCCGACGCACACCGAGCTCGAGGACGCCGTCTTCGACATGGTGGTCGCGGGCCGCGTCCTGGAGGACGGCGACGTCGCGATCATGATGGTCGAGGCCGAGGCCACCGAGAAGACGATCCAGCTCGTCGCCGACGGCGCCGAGGCTCCGACCGAGGAGATCGTCGCCGCCGGTCTTGAGGCCGCGAAGCCGTTCGTCAAGGTCCTCTGCAAGGCCCAGTCGGACCTCGCCGCCAAGGCTGCCAAGCCCACCGGCGAGTTCCCGGTCTTCCTCGAGTACCAGAACGACGTGCTGGAGGCGCTCACCGCCGCCGTCAAGTCCGAGCTCACGCAGGCGCTCACCATCGCCGGCAAGCAGGACCGCGAGGCCGAGCTGGACCGCATCAAGGAGATCGCCGCCGAGAAGCTGCTCCCGCAGTTCGAGGGTCGCGAGAAGGAGATCTCCGGTGCGTACCGCGCGCTGACCAAGAACCTGGTCCGCGAGCGCGTCATCAAGGACAAGGTCCGCATCGACGGCCGCGGCGTCACGGACATCCGTACGCTCGCCGCCGAGGTCGAGGCCATCCCGCGCGTGCACGGCTCGGCGCTGTTCGAGCGTGGCGAGACGCAGATCCTGGGCGTCACCACCCTCAACATGCTCCGCATGGAGCAGCAGCTGGACACTCTTTCCCCGGTGACCCGCAAGCGCTACATGCACAACTACAACTTCCCGCCGTACTCCGTCGGTGAGACCGGCCGCGTGGGCTCGCCCAAGCGCCGCGAGATCGGCCACGGCGCGCTCGCCGAGCGCGCCATGATGCCGGTGCTGCCGTCGCGCGAGGAGTTCCCGTACGCGATCCGTCAGGTGTCCGAGGCTCTCGGCTCCAACGGCTCTACGTCCATGGGCTCGGTCTGTGCCTCCACCATGTCGCTGCTGAACGCCGGTGTGCCGCTGAAGGCCCCCGTCGCCGGTATCGCCATGGGTCTGATCTCGCAGGAGATCGACGGCAAGACGCACTACGTCGCCCTCACCGACATCCTCGGCGCCGAGGACGCGTTCGGTGACATGGACTTCAAGGTCGCCGGTACGAAGGAATTCGTCACCGCCCTCCAGCTCGACACCAAGCTGGACGGCATCCCGGCCTCCGTCCTGGCCGCGGCCCTCAAGCAGGCCCGCGACGCCCGCCTCCACATCCTCGACGTGATGATGGAAGCGATCGACACGCCGGACGAGATGTCCCCCAACGCCCCGCGGATCATCACCGTCAAGATCCCGGTGGACAAGATCGGTGAGGTCATCGGCCCCAAGGGCAAGATGATCAACCAGATCCAGGAGGACACCGGCGCGGACATCACGATCGAGGACGACGGCACCATCTACATCGGTGCCCAGGTCGGCTCGCAGGCCGAGGCGGCCCGCGCGACGATCAACGCGATCGCGAACCCGACGATGCCGGAGGTCGGCGAGCGCTACCTGGGTACGGTCGTCAAGACCACCACCTTCGGTGCCTTCGTCTCCCTGATGCCCGGCAAGGACGGTCTGCTGCACATCTCGCAGATCCGCAAGCTCGCCGGCGGCAAGCGCGTGGAGAACGTCGAGGATGTGCTCGGTGTGGGCCACAAGGTCCAGGTCGAGATCGCCGAGATCGACTCACGCGGCAAGCTCTCCCTGGTCCCCGTGATCGAGGGCGAAGAGGGCTCCGAGGACGACCAGAAGGCCGACTCCGACCAGTGACATCCCGTAGTTCCGTGACGACGGCCCGCACCTCCTCGGAGGGGCGGGCCGTCGCCCGTACCCAAACACTGCTCAAGGGCAAGGACGGCATCGGTACGGTCCGCAGGACCACCCTCCCCGGAGGCCTGCGCGTCGTCACCGAGACCCTGCCCTCCGTCCGCTCCGCCACCTTCGGCATCTGGGCGCACGTCGGCTCCAGAGACGAGACGCCGTCGCTGAACGGCGCGACGCACTACCTGGAACACCTCCTCTTCAAGGGCACCCACAAGCGCAGCGCCCTCGACATCTCCTCCGCCATCGACGCGGTCGGCGGCGAGATGAACGCCTTCACGGCGAAGGAGTACACCTGCTACTACGCACGTGTCCTGGACACCGACCTGCCGCTGGCCATCGACATCGTCTGCGACATGCTGACGGGCTCGCTCATCACGGCCGAGGACGTCGACGCCGAGCGCGGCGTCATCCTCGAAGAGATCGCGATGACCGAGGACGACCCGGGCGACTGTGTGCACGACCTGTTCGCGCACACGATGCTCGGCGACACCCCCCTCGGGCGGCCGGTGCTCGGCACTGTCGACACGGTCAACGCCCTGACGGCCGACCGGATCCGCCGCTTCTACAAGAAACACTACGACCCGACGCACCTCGTCGTCGCGGCCGCGGGCAACGTGGATCACGCCACGGTCGTACGCCAGGTCCGCAAGGCCTTCGAGAAGGCCGGCGCCCTCTCCCACACCGACGCCGTCCCGCTCGCCCCGCGCGAAGGCGCCCGCGCCATCCGCACCGCGGGCCGCGTCGAGCTGGTGGGCCGCAAGACCGAACAGGCGCACATCGTCCTCGGCATGCCGGGCCTGGCCCGCACCGACGACCGCCGCTGGGCGCTCGGCGTACTCAACACCGCCCTCGGCGGCGGCATGAGCTCGCGGCTCTTCCAGGAGGTACGGGAGAAGCGCGGCCTGGCCTACAGCGTCTACTCGTACACCTCGGGCTTCGCGGACTGCGGGCTCTTCGGCGTCTACGCGGGCTGTCGGCCCAGCCAGGTCCACGACGTACTGAAGATCTGCCGCGACGAGCTCGACAAGGTCGCCTCGGACGGACTGCCCGACGAGGAGATCGCCCGGGCCGTCGGCCAGCTCTCCGGCTCCACCGTCCTCGGCCTGGAGGACACCGGCGCGCTCATGAACCGCATCGGCAAGAGCGAGCTGGCCTGGGGCGAGCACATGTCCGTCGACGAGATGCTCGCCAGGATGGCGGCCGTCACCCCCGACGAGGTACGAACCGTGGCAGCCGACGTCCTGGGCCACCGGCCCTCGCTGTCGGTCATCGGCCCGCTCAAGGACAAGCAGGCCGACCGCCTGCACGCATCAGTCACCTAGAGACGTCGTAGAAATCGTAGAAGTCGTAGAAGCGTCGTAGAAAGAAGCAAGCAATGAGCAAGCTGCGCGTGGCTGTTCTCGGTGCCAAGGGACGTATCGGTTCCGAGGCCGTACGGGCCGTCGAGGCCGCGGACGACATGGAGCTGGTGGCGGCGCTCGGCCGGGGCGACAAGCTGGAAGCCGTGGCCGAAGCGGGCGCCCAGGTCGCGGTCGAGCTGACCACCCCCGCCTCGGTGATGGGCAACCTCGACTTCCTGGTACGCCACAACATCCACGCCGTCGTCGGCACGACCGGGTGGACCGACGAACGCCTCGCCCAGCTGGGCTCCTGGCTCGACGCATTCCCCCGGACGGGTGTGCTCATCGCACCCAACTTCTCCATCGGCGCCGCCCTGACCATGAAGTTCGCCCAGCAGGCGGCCCCGTACTTCGAATCCGTCGAGGTCGTCGAGCTCCATCACCCGCACAAGGCCGACGCCCCCTCGGGCACCGCGGCCCGCACCGCCCAGCTCATCGCCGCGGCGCGCGCCAAGGCCGGCAGCGCCCCGCAGCCCGACGCCACGGCCACGGAGCTGGACGGCGCGCGCGGCGCCGACGTGGACGGCGTACGCGTCCACTCCGTTCGGCTCAGGGGCCTGCTCGCCCACCAGGAAGTGCTCCTCGGCGGCGAGGGCGAGACACTGACGATCCGGCACGACTCCCTGCACCACAGCAGCTTCATGCCGGGCATCCTGCTCGGCGCGCGCCGCGTGGTGACCACTCCCGGCCTCACCTTCGGCCTGGAAAACTTCCTCGACCTGAACTGACGGCACGAACAGCCATGCGCGCAAAGATCACATACTTCGTCCTGGCCGCCGTCCTGGTCGTCTACTTCGTCCTGGCCGGAAGCCGCGGCTACCTGCTCATCCGGGAGGGCACCGCCCTCACCGTCACCTTCGGCATCGCGGTACTGGTCCTCCCGGCCATCGGTATCTGGTTCCTCTGGCACACCACACAGTTCGCCCGCAAGGCGGACGTCCTGTCCGCGAAGCTGGAGGCCGAAGGCGGCCTGCCCGTAGACGAACTGGTACGTACGCCGGGCGGACGCATCGACCGTGACTCCGCCGACGCGGTCTTCGCCAGGCGCCGGGCCGAGACCGAGGACGCACCGGACGACTGGCGTGCCTGGTTCCGCCTCGCGATCGCCTACCACGACGCGCGGGACACGCCGCGTGCCCGCAAGGCGATGCAGAAAGCGATCGCACTCCACGACGGCAGAGCCGTCTGAGCAGGCATGGGCATGTGAGTGGAGGGGGCGTCCGCGTCGGAGGCCCCCTCCACTCACATGCCTGAACGACTCACCCGGGCACGACTCACCCGGGCCGGTACTCGTCGCCCCAGGCCTCGACCGTGTCGGCGGCCCGGTCGAAGGCCTCCACCCGCGAGAGGAAGTCCGCGTTGTGGTCGGTGAGCAGCGCCAGCCGCTCACCGCCACGCTGTTCCAGTACGAGGGCCTGCCCCTGAACCGTGCGCGGCAGCCCGAGCCAGCGCACCGGCTGCTGGACCGTGCGTACGGTAGTGGCCTGATGCCACGGCACGGTGACCGTCGTGATGAAGCCCACGCGCCGCAGCCCGTGCCGGCTGACCCAGGCACCGACCCGCAGCAGGCGCAGCGCGCAGCTGATGACGGCCACGGCAACGGCCATGCACAGGCCCGCGCCCGGCAGCGCACCGGCGAAGGCGATGATCATCGCTGCCAGCAGGATGATGGACGCGAGTAGCAGAAGCAGCGCCGCCGCCCCGACGCGCCACGGTCCTGGGCGGTAGGGACGGCGCCATTGATCGTGGTCGTCGAAGGGCAGCGCGACATCGTCGGAAGTCTCACCGGACGCTTCGAAAGCACGGTCGGCCGTCAGGAAGGGCAGGGGCACGACTGATCCTCACTCACCAGCACGCTCGATTGGGCTGTGCCCGGTGAGGCTACCGAGGCGACCCTTCGCGAGCCACCCCAGGGGGTCCGGACGAGTCAGTACCCCTGTCCTGTCGGTCTCCTGTGGCCCGTCAGGCCCGTCAGCGCCCGTGGGCCGCTTCGGACTGCTGGGTAGCGCCGGGCGCGCGGGCGGGATCGAGGGCGGGTACTGCGAAGAGCAGCGATCCGGCCAGTCCCGCGACGACGGTGAGACCGATCAGCGCACGGCCCATGAGCTGGGACGCGCTGGGACGCTCGGGGGGTGGCGGGGTGACGTTACTGCGGAATCGGTCGGCCTCGGCAACGAATGCGAAGGGGACGGACTCTCGCCGGCGCAGCATGGGGCGGTACTCCTTTGATCATTTGCTCTGGTACTCGGGCTTCTACAGAGTCAGACGTAGAAAACTGTCACTTGGTGCCCGATTTCCCTGAATTGGCCGAACCATGTCTCACAGGGCTGGCCGGGGGGCTGGGCGGCACAGCGACGCGAGCCGAGCCCCTAGAGTGTGGGGCGCCCGAGCGACGTACATGGAAGGACCCGCCGGTGACTGTTACCCCTGATGGCACCCCCCCCGAGACCGCCGAACCCAGCTTCCGCAGCGACGTCACCGTCGAGCTGGTGAAGCACACCGCCGGTGACTCCGACGTGTTGTGGGCCGCCCGTGTCTCGACCGCCGGCGAGCAGTCCCTGGAGGAGCTCAGCAAGGACCCCGAGCGCTCCAAGGGCCTGATCAATTACCTGATGCGGGACCGCCACGGCAGCCCCTTCGAGCACAACTCGATGACCTTCTTCATCAGCGCCCCGATTTTCGTCTTCCGCGAGTTCATGCGCCACCGCGTGGGCTGGTCGTACAACGAGGAATCGGGCCGCTACAGGGAGCTGGAGCCGGTCTTCTACGTCCCCGGTGAGTCCCGCAAGCTCGTCCAGCAGGGCCGCCCGGGCAAGTACGAGTTCGTCGACGGCACCCAGGCCCAGCAGGAGGTCACGAGCCGCGCCATGGAGGACGCGTACCGCCAGGCGTACGACGCGTACCAGGAGATGCTCGCCGCCGGAGTCGCCCGCGAGGTCGCCCGCGCGGTGCTCCCCGTCGGCCTCTTCTCGTCGATGTACGCCACCTGCAACGCCCGCTCGCTGATGCATTTCCTCGGCCTGCGCACCCAGCACGAGCTCGCCAGGGTGCCGTCCTTCCCGCAGCGCGAGATCGAAATGGTGGGGGAGCAGATGGAAGCCCACTGGGCCAAGCTCATGCCCCTCACCTACGCGGCCTTCAACGGCAACGGGCGGGTCGCGCCGTAGGAACGCCGCAGGGACGACGTAGGACGCACAGATGTACGGGCCGCTCGCCCGAAGTGTCCGTATTGCCGGAGTTCGGGAATGTCATCTAGGCTGATCAAACGGACCCGGCACTGCTTGAACCCCCGAGCAGGCAGTGCCGGGTTCTACCCCATCTCCTACGTCTTCTCCCACCTCTTCTCCCACGTCCGACCTCCCCCCGAGGGGACACCACGCGTTGAGCAGCGAGTAGCGTGTTACCCATGGCTCCGATCTCCACTTCGCAGACCCCCTTCGGGCGGGTCCTCACCGCCATGGTCACGCCCTTCACGGCGGACGGCGCACTCGACCTCGACGGCGCCCAGCGTCTCGCCGCCCACCTGGTGGACGCGGGCAATGACGGGCTGATCGTCAACGGCACCACCGGCGAGTCCCCGACCACCAGTGACGCGGAGAAAAACGACCTGGTACGGGCCGTGCTGGAGGCCGTCGGAGACCGGGCCCACGTCGTGGCCGGGGTCGGCACCAACGACACCCGCCACAGCCTTGAGCTGGCCCGCGCCGCGGAGCAGACCGGTGCCCACGGCCTCCTCGCCGTGACGCCGTACTACAACAAGCCCCCGCAAGAGGGCCTGCTCCGGCACTTCACAGCCATCGCGGACGCCACCGGGCTCCCCGTGATGCTGTACGACATCCCGGGCCGCAGCGGCGTCCCCATCAACACCGAGACACTCGTGCGGCTGGCCGAGCACCCCCGGATCGTCGCCAACAAGGACGCCAAGGGAGACCTCGGCCGCTCCAGCTGGGCCATCGCCCAGAGCGGCCTGGCCTGGTACTCCGGCGACGACATGCTCAACCTGCCGCTCCTGTCCGTCGGCGCGGTCGGTTTCGTCTCGGTCGTCGGCCACGTCGTCACCCCCGAGCTGCGCGCACTGCTCGAGGCGCACCTGGCCGGCGACGTACGCAAGGCGACCGAGATCCACCAGCGGCTGCTGCCGGTCTACACCGGCATGTTCCGCACCCAGGGCGTCATCACCACCAAGGCCGCCCTCACCCTGCAGGGCCTGCCCGCGGGCCCGCTGCGCCTTCCCCTGGTGGAGCTCACGCCCGACGAAGAGGCGCAGCTCAAGAGGGACCTCGCAGCCGGCGGCGTACAGCTCTAGCCACAGGCTTCACACACCGAACTTCACAACTGAATACGCAGGAATCCCACAGACAACAGCAAGTGCACGAATGTCATGCGCGCCACGTGCCTCCGCGGTACGTGGCGCGTGTGGTGAGGAGAGTCTTTTGAGTCATCCGCATCCTGAACTCGGTACGCCGCCCAAGCTCCCGAAGGGCGGCCTGCGCATCACCCCGCTCGGCGGTCTCGGTGAGATCGGCCGCAACATGACGGTCTTCGAGTACGGCGGCCGCCTGCTCATCGTCGACTGCGGTGTGCTCTTCCCCGAGGAGGAGCAGCCAGGCATCGACCTGATCCTGCCGGACTTCACGTCCATCAAGGACCGTCTCGACGACATCGAAGGCATCGTGCTCACGCACGGCCACGAGGACCACATCGGTGGCGTCCCCTTCCTGCTTCGCCTGAAGCCGGACATCCCGCTGATCGGCTCCAAGCTGACCCTCGCCCTGATCGAGGCGAAGCTCCAAGAGCACCGGATCCGCCCGTACACCCTTGAGGTCACGGAGGGCCACCGCGAGCGCGTCGGCCCCTTCGACTGCGAGTTCGTGGCGGTCAACCACTCCATCCCGGACGCGCTGGCCGTCGCCATCCGTACGCCGGCCGGCATGGTCGTCCACACGGGCGACTTCAAGATGGACCAGCTTCCGCTGGACCGCCGCCTCACCGACCTCCCGACGTTCGCGAAGCTCGGAGAGGAGGGCATCGACCTTCTGCTCTCGGACTCCACCAACGCCGAGGTCCCTGGTTTCGTCCCGCCCGAGCGCGACATCTCCAACGTCCTGCGCACGGTCTTCGCGAACGCCCAGAAGCGGATCATCGTCGCCAGCTTCGCCAGCCATGTGCACCGCATCCAGCAGATCCTCGACGCCGCCCACGAGTACGGGCGACGGGTCGCGTTCGTGGGCCGCTCGATGGTCAGGAACATGGGCATCGCCCGCGACCTGGGCTACCTGAAGGTCCCGGCCGGCCTGGTCGTCGACGTGAAGACCCTCGACGACCTGCCCGATCACGAGGTCGTACTGGTCTGCACCGGCTCGCAGGGCGAGCCGATGGCGGCGCTGTCCCGCATGGCCAACCGTGACCACCAGATCCGCATCGTCCAGGGCGACACCGTCATCCTGGCGTCGTCGCTCATCCCGGGCAACGAGAACGCGGTCTACCGGGTCATCAACGGTCTGACCCGCTGGGGCGCCAACGTCATCCACAAGGGCAACGCGAAGGTCCATGTCTCCGGACACGCCTCGGCCGGCGAGCTGCTGTACTTCTACAACATCTGCAAGCCGAAGAACCTGATGCCGGTCCACGGCGAATGGCGCCACCTGCGCGCCAACGCCGAGCTCGGCGCCCTGACGGGTGTTCCCAAGGACCACATCGTCATCGCCGAGGACGGCGTGGTGGTCGACCTGATCGACGGCCGCGCGAAGATCGTCGGCAAGGTCCAGGCGGGCTATGTGTACGTCGACGGCCTGTCGGTCGGGGATGTCACCGAGACCCACCTGAAGGACCGCCGCATCCTGGGCGAGGAAGGCTTCATCTCGGTCTTCGTCGTGGTCGACACCGCCACCGGCAAGATCGTGGGTGGCCCGAACATCCACGCTCGCGGCTCCGGCATCGAGGACTCGGCCTTCACGGCTGTGGTTCCGCGCATGGAAGAGGCCATCGCCAAGTCGGCCTCCAACGGCGTCCTCGAAACACACCAGATCCAGCAGCTCATCCGTCGCACGGTCGGCAAGTGGGTCTCCGACACCTACCGCCGGCGCCCGATGATCCTGCCCGTCGTCGTCGAGGTCTGACGGGCCGCCTAGCACACCAACTGGGAGCGGGGCACCTCGATTTGCATCGGGGCGCCCCGCTCCAGTACGTTTACGTCTCCGCCTGAACGGGAAGGGCCCGGCACCCTGGTGTGTCCGGACCACTCGGAACGGTCGGGAATTCCGACTCAGAACTTCTGATAAAGTCGGAGTCGCCGGAAAGGGAAACGCGAAAGCGAAGAACTGGAAAGCGCCGAGGAAGGCGGACGCGAAAGCGTCTGATAGAGTCGGAAACACGAAGTGCTGAACGATAGCTCGGAGGAAAGCCCGCGAGGGTGAGTACAAAGGAAGCGTCTGTTCCTTGAGAACTCAACAGCGTGCCAAAAGTCAACGCCAGATATGTTGATACCCCGGCCCACCTCTGGTGGGTTGGTGGTTCCTTTGAAAAGTCCTGGCCGCCCTTGTGGTGGTCAGGCGAACACAGCGAGGACGCTGAGGACAGCGGGCCATATTCCGGCCCGATCTGTTCCGCTCTAAGTGTGTGTGAGCTCGATTACGAGCAAACATTCATGGAGAGTTTGATCCTGGCTCAGGACGAACGCTGGCGGCGTGCTTAACACATGCAAGTCGAACGATGAAGCCCTTCGGGGTGGATTAGTGGCGAACGGGTGAGTAACACGTGGGCAATCTGCCCTTCACTCTGGGACAAGCCCTGGAAACGGGGTCTAATACCGGATAACACTCTTCCCTGCATGGGGAGGGGTTAAAAGCTCCGGCGGTGAAGGATGAGCCCGCGGCCTATCAGCTTGTTGGTGGGGTAATGGCCTACCAAGGCGACGACGGGTAGCCGGCCTGAGAGGGCGACCGGCCACACTGGGACTGAGACACGGCCCAGACTCCTACGGGAGGCAGCAGTGGGGAATATTGCACAATGGGCGAAAGCCTGATGCAGCGACGCCGCGTGAGGGATGACGGCCTTCGGGTTGTAAACCTCTTTCAGCAGGGAAGAAGCGACTGGGTTTTCCCGGACGTGACGGTACCTGCAGAAGAAGCGCCGGCTAACTACGTGCCAGCAGCCGCGGTAATACGTAGGGCGCAAGCGTTGTCCGGAATTATTGGGCGTAAAGAGCTCGTAGGCGGCTTGTCACGTCGGATGTGAAAGCCCGGGGCTTAACCCCGGGTCTGCATTCGATACGGGCAGGCTAGAGTGTGGTAGGGGAGATCGGAATTCCTGGTGTAGCGGTGAAATGCGCAGATATCAGGAGGAACACCGGTGGCGAAGGCGGATCTCTGGGCCATTACTGACGCTGAGGAGCGAAAGCGTGGGGAGCGAACAGGATTAGATACCCTGGTAGTCCACGCCGTAAACGTTGGGAACTAGGTGTTGGCGACATTCCACGTCGTCGGTGCCGCAGCTAACGCATTAAGTTCCCCGCCTGGGGAGTACGGCCGCAAGGCTAAAACTCAAAGGAATTGACGGGGGCCCGCACAAGCAGCGGAGCATGTGGCTTAATTCGACGCAACGCGAAGAACCTTACCAAGGCTTGACATATACCGGAAACACCTAGAGATAGGTGCCCCCTTGTGGTCGGTATACAGGTGGTGCATGGCTGTCGTCAGCTCGTGTCGTGAGATGTTGGGTTAAGTCCCGCAACGAGCGCAACCCTTGTCCTGTGTTGCCAGCATGCCCTTCGGGGTGATGGGGACTCACAGGAGACCGCCGGGGTCAACTCGGAGGAAGGTGGGGACGACGTCAAGTCATCATGCCCCTTATGTCTTGGGCTGCACACGTGCTACAATGGCCGGTACAATGAGCTGCGATGCCGTGAGGCGGAGCGAATCTCAAAAAGCCGGTCTCAGTTCGGATTGGGGTCTGCAACTCGACCCCATGAAGTCGGAGTTGCTAGTAATCGCAGATCAGCATTGCTGCGGTGAATACGTTCCCGGGCCTTGTACACACCGCCCGTCACGTCACGAAAGTCGGTAACACCCGAAGCCGGTGGCCCAACCCCTTGTGGGAGGGAGCTGTCGAAGGTGGGACTGGCGATTGGGACGAAGTCGTAACAAGGTAGCCGTACCGGAAGGTGCGGCTGGATCACCTCCTTTCTAAGGAGCACTTCTTACCAGGCTTCGGTTTGGTCAGAGGCCAGTTCATCGGCGAACGTCCGGTGCTGGTTGCTCATGGGTGGAACGTTGACTATTCGGCACGGTTGGTTGGGACTGTTAGTACTGCTTCGGCGTGGAACACAGTCTGGATTGGCCGGGTCGGGCACGCTGTTGGGTATCTGAGGGTACGGACTTCGGTCCTTATCTTCGCGATGCCGGCCCCAGTGCACTCGTTCTTCGGAGCGGGGTGATGGGTGGCTGGTCGTTGCTTGAGAACTGCACAGTGGACGCGAGCATCTGTGGGCAAGTTTTTAAGGGCGCACGGTGGATGCCTTGGCACCAGGAACCGATGAAGGACGTGGGAGGCCACGATAGTCCCCGGGGAGCCGTCAACCAGGCTTTGATCCGGGGGTTTCCGAATGGGGAAACCCGGCAGTCGTCATGGGCTGTCACCCATACCTGAACACATAGGGTATGTGGAGGGAACGCGGGGAAGTGAAACATCTCAGTACCCGCAGGAAGAGAAAACAACCGTGATTCCGGGAGTAGTGGCGAGCGAAACCGGATGAGGCCAAACCGTATGCGTGTGATACCCGGCAGGGGTTGCGCATACGGGGTTGTGGGATTGCACTTCAACAGTCTGCCGGCTGTTGGGCGAGTCAGAAACCGTTGGTGTAGGCGAAGGACATGCGAAAGGTCCGGCGTAGAGGGTAAGACCCCCGTAGCTGAAACATCAACGGCTTGCTTGTGCAACACCCAAGTAGCACGGGGCCCGAGAAATCCCGTGTGAATCTGGCGGGACCACCCGTTAAGCCTAAATATTCCCTGGTGACCGATAGCGGATAGTACCGTGAGGGAATGGTGAAAAGTACCGCGGGAGCGGAGTGAAATAGTACCTGAAACCGTGTGCCTACAAGCCGTGGGAGCGTCGCGCATTGAGTTTACTCAGTGCGTCGTGACTGCGTGCCTTTTGAAGAATGAGCCTGCGAGTTAGCGGTGTGTAGCGAGGTTAACCCGTGTGGGGAAGCCGTAGCGAAAGCGAGTCCGAATAGGGCGCATGAGTTGCACGCTCTAGACCCGAAGCGGAGTGATCTAGCCATGGGCAGGTTGAAGCGGAGGTAAGACTTCGTGGAGGACCGAACCCACCAGGGTTGAAAACCTGGGGGATGACCTGTGGTTAGGGGTGAAAGGCCAATCAAACTCCGTGATAGCTGGTTCTCCCCGAAATGCATTTAGGTGCAGCGTCGTGTGTTTCTTGCCGGAGGTAGAGCACTGGATAGGCGATGGGCCCTACCGGGTTACTGACCTTAGCCAAACTCCGAATGCCGGTAAGTGAGAGCGCGGCAGTGAGACTGTGGGGGATAAGCTCCATGGTCGAGAGGGAAACAGCCCAGAGCATCGACTAAGGCCCCTAAGCGTACGCTAAGTGGGAAAGGATGTGGAGTCGCAGAGACAACCAGGAGGTTGGCTTAGAAGCAGCCACCCTTGAAAGAGTGCGTAATAGCTCACTGGTCAAGTGATTCCGCGCCGACAATGTAGCGGGGCTCAAGCGTACCGCCGAAGTCGTGTCATTCACACATATATCCCCAACGGGAGTGTGGATGGGTAGGGGAGCGTCGTGTGCCGGGTGAAGCAGCCGCGGAAGCGAGTTGTGGACGGTTCACGAGTGAGAATGCAGGCATGAGTAGCGATACACACGTGAGAAACGTGTGCGCCGATTGACTAAGGGTTCCTGGGTCAAGCTGATCTGCCCAGGGTAAGTCGGGACCTAAGGCGAGGCCGACAGGCGTAGTCGATGGACAACCGGTTGATATTCCGGTACCCGCTTTGAAACGCCCAGTATCGAATCCGTTGATGCTAAGGCCGTGAAGCCGCCCTGGAGCCTTCGGGCAAAGGGGAGTGGTGGAGCCGCCGGCCCAATGCGGTAGTAGGTAAGCGATGGGGTGACGCAGGAAGGTAGTCCAGCCCGGGCGGTGGTTGTCCCGGGGTAAGGGTGTAGGACGCACGGTAGGTAAATCCGTCGTGCATATAGTCTGAGACCTGATGCCGAGCCGATTGTGGTGAAGTGGATGATCCTATGCTGTCGAGAAAAGCCTCTAGCGAGTTTCATGGCGGCCCGTACCCTAAACCGACTCAGGTGGTCAGGTAGAGAATACCGAGGCGTTCGGGTGAACTATGGTTAAGGAACTCGGCAAAATGCCCCCGTAACTTCGGGAGAAGGGGGGCCATCACTGGTGATCGGATTTACTCCGTGAGCTGGGGGTGGCCGCAGAGACCAGCGAGAAGCGACTGTTTACTAAAAACACAGGTCCGTGCGAAGCCGTAAGGCGATGTATACGGACTGACGCCTGCCCGGTGCTGGAACGTTAAGGGGACCGGTTAGTCATGATTCGTCATGGCGAAGCTGAGAACTTAAGCGCCAGTAAACGGCGGTGGTAACTATAACCATCCTAAGGTAGCGAAATTCCTTGTCGGGTAAGTTCCGACCTGCACGAATGGCGTAACGACTTCTCGACTGTCTCAACCATAGGCCCGGTGAAATTGCACTACGAGTAAAGATGCTCGTTTCGCGCAGAAGGACGGAAAGACCCCGGGACCTTTACTACAGTTTGATATTGGTGTTCGGTTCGGCTTGTGTAGGATAGGTGGGAGACTGTGAAGCATGCACGCCAGTGTGTGTGGAGTCAATCTTGAAATACCACTCTGGTCGTGCTGGATGTCTAACCTCGGTCCGTGATCCGGATCAGGGACAGTGTCTGATGGGTAGTTTAACTGGGGCGGTTGCCTCCTAAAGAGTAACGGAGGCGCCCAAAGGTTCCCTCAGCCTGGTTGGCAATCAGGTGTTGAGTGTAAGTGCACAAGGGAGCTTGACTGTGAGACCGACGGGTCGAGCAGGGACGAAAGTCGGGACTAGTGATCCGGCAGTGGCTTGTGGAAGCGCTGTCGCTCAACGGATAAAAGGTACCCCGGGGATAACAGGCTGATCTTCCCCAAGAGTCCATATCGACGGGATGGTTTGGCACCTCGATGTCGGCTCGTCGCATCCTGGGGCTGGAGTCGGTCCCAAGGGTTGGGCTGTTCGCCCATTAAAGCGGTACGCGAGCTGGGTTTAGAACGTCGTGAGACAGTTCGGTCCCTATCCTCTGCGCGCGTAGGAATATTGAGAAGGGCTGTCCCTAGTACGAGAGGACCGGGACGGACGAACCTCTGGTGTGCCAGTTGTCCTGCCAAGGGCATGGCTGGTTGGCTACGTTCGGAAAGGATAACCGCTGAAAGCATCTAAGCGGGAAGCCTGCTTCGAGATGAGTATTCCCACCAACTAGATTGGTTAAGGCTCCCAGTAGACGACTGGGTTGATAGGCCAGATGTGGAAGCCCGGTAACGGGTGGAGCTGACTGGTACTAATAGGCCGAGGGCTTGTCCTCAGTTGCTCGCGTCCACTGTGTTAGTTCTGAAGTAACGAACTGTGCTGTCACCGGTTTGTGCAACTTCATAGTGTTTCGGTGGTCATAGCGTTAGGGAAACGCCCGGTTACATTTCGAACCCGGAAGCTAAGCCTTTCAGCGCCGATGGTACTGCAGGGGGGACCCTGTGGGAGAGTAGGACGCCGCCGAACAATCATTCAACGCTGGTCCCTGAACTTCGGTTCGGGGACCAGCGTTTTTTTATGCCTTGTTACCCCGTGTTCACGTTGCACGACGAGCATCGCCCGCATGGGGACGATCGGAATGCTGCAGTCCGCGGGTGTCGGTGCCGGCGATGAGGTCATCGTGTCCGCGTACGGGAACATCGAGGTGGCCGAGGCTGTGCTGGCCGTCGGTGCGTTGCCCGTGTTCGCGGACATCGACGAGACGACGTACTGCCTGGACGCCGAGGCCGCCGAGGCTGCCGTGACCTCGCGGACGGCTGCCATAGTTGCCGTACCGCGCTTCGGATACCTGGCCGGCGTGCGGCCGTTGCAGGATCTCGGGCGCCGGCGAGGACTGTTCGTCGTCGAGCATCGCGAAGGGGGCGAACCCGGCAGCAGCGCACTCGCCCAACGCCAGGTGCACGCCGCCTATCTGGACAGGCGGCTGACTGGGGTGCGGACGCCGACGGCCTGCGTGGGGCACGCGTACGAGCAGTACGTGGTCCGGGTGCCCGGCAACGGGCGGCCCGACCGCGATGCCTTCGCCCGCGCGGTGCGGCGCAAGGGTGTCGACTGTGTGGTGCCCGTGAAGACGCCCGCACACCGGCTGCCCGGGTTCCGGCGGGACATCTGTCTCCCGGAGACCGAGCGGGCTGCGGACGAGACGCTTGCTCTGCCCATCGGTGAGCCGCTGTCACGTCGTGGCCTCCAGCGTGTGACCGCCGCATGCAACGCTCTGGGCGGCCTCCTCCAACCGGCCTTTTAGGACCTTTGTTTGGGGTGGTCGTTGAAGAACTCGACGGTCGGGTCCGTGGCATCGACGCCCGCTTCGGGGGCCGACATGTCGCCGGTTCGGCGCCCGGCCATTCACGGCCCATGTCGGGGATCCGGTACGTGACGACCTCGGACCCGTCATCGCATTTCGCCGAGGTCGTCGTGATCTTCTTCGGCAGTTCGCGTGGCGGCGCGGGTGTGCACGAGAGCCGTTTCTGCCAGGACTTGATGCCCAGGTCCGCGTCCTCGTAGATCCGGTCCGGGCCGCCGATGAGGTCATCACCGCGACCGGGGTCTTCGGTACGTAGCTGGTGTCCGCGGTGTCCGGGCCGCTGTAGTAACCGCTCACGGGGGCGATCGCCGTGAACGTGTCGTGGAGTTCGACGGCCACCTTGAACGACATGTCGGCGCCGTTGGAGATCCCGGTGGCGCAGATACGGTCGGGATCGGCCTTCCACGTCTGCACCAGACGCTTGGTCATGGCGCTGATGAAGCCGACGTCGCGTCCTCGGCGCCGCAGCAGACTAAAGCGTTGTAGCCGCTGTTCAGGCCGTCCGGGTAGGCGACCAGGAAGTTCTCCTCATCGGCCTTCTCGCTGAGGCGGCTGAGTGCGGCGACGAACTCACCGGTGCTCGGGTACGGGTGCATGGCCACGACCAGCGGCAGCTTCGCGCCGGGGGTGTAGCGGGGCGGTGCGTGCACTCGGTAGACGCGCTTCTGGCCGCCCCAGGTCATCGTCACCTTCCGTCGCCCGGCCGCGGAGTCTCGGGCGCCGCCGCCGGCGGTCCTGGCAGGTTCATGCGAGCGCCGCTCTGGCCGACGGTGCCGGCCCTCCTTTGCTCCATGGCCGCCTGCGGTGTCCGCATCCGGGCATCGTGACAGCGGCGGCGCGAACGGTCCAGACGAATGGCGGGTTCAGACCTCCCCGGGACTCGGGTATGATCTATCCCGTTGCCGCAGGGCAGCAGGCCCCAATAGCTCAGTCGGTAGAGCGTCTCCATGGTAAGGAGAAGGTCTACGGTTCGATTCCGTATTGGGGCTCAACACACGGAAGGCCCCCGCCTGTTGGCGGGGGCCTTCCGCGTACTCCCTACGTGGTGTGCGGCTCTGGAACGCGCAAGACGAGGATGGCCATGTCGTCGGAGGCCGGCTCGGCGGCGAAGCGCTCCACGGCCCGCAGGATGCGGGCGGCAACCGCTCCGGCGGTCAGGCCCGTGCAGGTGGCGAGGACATCGGCCAGGCCGTCGTCGCCCAGCATCCGACTGCCCTCGCGGCGCTCGGTCACGCCGTCGGTGACGCACAGCAGAACGTCACCGGGGTCGAGGGTGACGATCTGCTCGTACAGCTCCAGATCCTCCATGACGCCGAGCAGCGGCTGGGGTTCGGCGGCCGGTTCCACCGAGCCGTCCTGGCGCAGGCGCAGCGGCAGCGGATGGCCCGCGCAGACGATTTTGAGGATGGAGCTGCCGTCCTCCTGGGGCCACAACTCGCCGTACAGCAGCGTCAGGAAGCGGCTGCGGGCGCCCTCGTCGAGGATGGCCGCGTTCAGGCGTTCAAGGACGGCGGGTCCGCTGAAGCCCTCGCGGGCGAGCAGGCGCAGTGCGTGGCGGGCGAGGCCGGTGACGGCTGCGGCCTCCGGGCCCGTACCGCAGACGTCGCCGATGGCGAAGCCGTACGCACCGTCGCGGATGGGGAAGAGGTCGTAGAAGTCGCCGCCGACCTCGTTGCCCTCGCCGGCGGCGCGGTAGATGACCTCGACCTCGACGTTCGGTACGTGGGGCAGTTCGGGCGGCAGCAGGCTGCGCTGGAGGGACTGGCTGATCGCCGTGCGCTCCGAGTACAGGCGGGCGTTGTCGAGGGCGAGTGCGGCGCGGCGGGAGAGGTCCTCGGCGAGTTCGAGGATCTCCTGGCGGAAGTGGTCGTCGGTGGGCTTGCCCAGGGTGAGCATGCCGATGACCCGGTTACGGGCGACCAGGGGCAGCACAACGGTCTCGCCGCCGACCGCAGCTGCCGTGGCGAGCGTCGTGCCGATGCCCGAGCCGAGGTGCGGGGTGGAGCCGAGACCGAGACTGCGCATCGACGTACGCAGCGACGCCTGGTGGGCGGCGTCGCTGGGGGCGGTCCAGATGCGGGCGCCGGGGGCGGGGACGGGCTCGGGCGGGTCGATCTTGGAGAGCAAGGCCTTGAGGCCGTCGATGCGGTCCTCGTCCTCGTGAAGTACGAAGGAGAGGTACGGCTCGGAGGACTGGTCGGCGATGGTGTAGACGGCGCACCAGGTGGCGAGGGTCGGGACCGTCATCTGGGCCATCAGCGCCAGGGTCTGGTCCCGGTCGAGCGTGCCGGCGAGGAGGTCGGAGGCTTCGACCAGGAAGGAGAGCGAGCCGCGGCGCAGGCGTTCCAGCTCGCCGAGGCGGGCGGACTCGACGGCGAGCGCGATGCGGTCGGCGGCGAACTGCAGGCGCAGCGCGTCTTCGTTGGAGTAGCGGCCCGGGGCCTCGGCGGCGACTCCGAGCGAGCCGGTGAGCCGGCCCTCGACCTTGAGCGGGACGGTGACCACCGAACGCATGCCGGTATCACTGAGGAGCGGGACGGCGCCCGGAACGGCCGTGAGGTCCTCGTGGACGGCGGGCATGCGGGCCGAGCCGTAGCGGCCGGTGCCGGCCTCGACGGGGACGCGGGCGAAGCGCTGGCGGGCGGAGGGGAGGCCGGTGGTAGCCCGTACTTCCAGCTCCGTCTCGTCATCGGTCGCCAGCAGCAGGAACGCGGAATCCGCGTCCAGCATGTCCCGGGAGCGCTCGACGGTGCGCTGCAGCAGTCCGTCGAGGTCGTCGGGGGCGGGCGAGCCGATGAAGACCTCGAACGGGTCCCTGGCGCGTCCGCCCTCGGACAGGGCGCCGCCGGAGTGGTCGCTGGGGGTGCGCTGCGGGGACTGGATCACGGCGCGTTCGACGTCGCGCACCAGGAGACAGATGGTTGAGGGTTCGCCGGCGGTATCGCGTACGCGCAGGTGGGAGGCGTAGACGGGGATGACGCGGCCGTCGGCTCCGCGGACGCCGTAGCTGCCCTCCCAGCGGGAGAGCTGGAGGGCGTCGACGATGCCGGTGGCGATGCCGGGGGTGTGCGGCCACGCGGCGAAGTCGGTGAGCTGCTTGCCGGTGACCTGCCCGGCGGCGTAACCGAAGAGGTCTTCCGCGTCCTCGTTCCAGGCATTGATGGCGCCGGAACGGTCGATCTGGACCACGGCGACGCGGATGCGGCCGTCGGCGACCGGGAGGAGCTCGACGGGGAGTACGGGGCCGGCCGACCGGATGCCCACAGGCCGCTGCGGGAGGTCGAGTTGGAACCAGACGTGTTTGTGGGTCGGCGCGTACTCGACGCCCCAGCGGGCGGCGAGGGCAGCGCACAGCAGCAGGCCGCGGCCGCCTTCGCGGTCGGGGCTGCCGAAGGACTGGCTCGCACCCTGGAGCGGTACCTCGCGTTCGGGGTAGCGGTCGGCCACCTCGACGCGTACGCCGTCCTCCATGCGCAGACAGAGCACGTCCGCCGTGGTGCCCGCATGCACCACGGCGTTGGTGACGAGTTCACTGGTGAGGACGACGGCGTCGTCCACGATGTCGGCGTAGCCCCAGCCCTGGAGGGTGTCCCGTACAAATGCGCGGGCGGTCGCGACGGACCGGCCCACGGGATCGAAGCTGGCAGCCGCCCGCGCGGTGATCACAGAACTCCTCGTACGCGTCTCGACGCCCGGCTCTGCCATGGTCGGCCCCGCCCCTCCGCTGCCCGGTGGTGGATCTCGCGTCACCGCCCCCGCCGGGCGGACCGGGGCGGCTGGACAGCCGGAAGCCAGGTTACTTACCTTCGCCCTCCACGTGGATGCCGGTCACCAGTGTTTCCCGCCCGGGAGTCCGGGGAGGGGTGTGCGAAGCTGCCGAACTGTTATGGCCTGGTTCAACCATGGTGAAACACTGGGGGCAGGCTTCGCGAGAAGCTTCGGTGAGAACGGTCAACCCCTGCGGGAGGGACACGGTGGAGTCTGGCGCAGCCGCGCGGAGCACGAGCACGCGCGCAAGAGGCGGACGGTCCCGGAGCAATGGGACGACCGAAGTGGACACGGCGGCCCTGAACAGGCTGCTGGCCGCACTGGTGACGATGCGGGACGGCAATTTCCGTAAACGCCTGACCGTCTCGGGCGACGGGGTGATGACCGAGATCGCCGCTGTCTTCAACGAGGTCGCCGACCGCAACCTGCACCTGACCGGTGAGATCGCCCGTGTACGGCGCATGGTGGGCAAGGAAGGCAAGCTGGCCGAACGGCTGGAGACGGGGGCCTGCGAGGGTTCCTGGGCCACCGCCATCGATGCGTCGAACGCGCTGGTGGACGACCTGGCGCGGCCTGTTTCCGAGGTCGGCCGGGTGCTGTCCGCGGTCGCGGACGGCGATCTGGACCAGCGGATGGAGCTGCGGGCGCAGGGGCCGGAGAGCGCCGAGGGGGCGGGCCACCCGCTGCGCGGTGAGTTCCTGAAGGTCGGCCGTACGGTCAACAACCTGGTCGACCAGCTTTCGGCGTTCACGGACGAGGTCACGCGGGTCGCGCTCGAGGTCGGTACCGAGGGCAAACTGGGCGGCCAGGCCCAGGTGCGTGGTATGTCCGGATCGTGGAAAGATCTGACGGATTCCGTCAACACCATGGCGTACCGGCTGACGGCGCAGGTGCGTGACATTGCTCTCGTCACGACCGCGGTCGCCAAGGGCGATCTGTCACGCAAGGTCACCGTGCATGTGGCCGGTGAGATGCTCCAGCTGAAGAACACCGTCAACACGATGGTCGACCAGCTGTCGTCGTTCTCCTCCGAGGTGACCCGTGTCGCCCGCGAGGTGGGCACCGAGGGCGAGCTGGGCGGTCAGGCGCAGGTGCCCGGGGTGGCGGGCGTGTGGAAGGACCTCACCGACTCGGTGAACCTGATGGCCGGGAACCTGACGGCCCAGGTGCGCGGCATCGCGGAGGTCACGACGGCGGTCGCCAACGGCGATCTGTCACGCAAGGTCACGGTGAGTGCGCGCGGTGAGGTCGCCCAGCTCGCGGAGACCATCAACCAGATGACCGAGACGCTGCGTACGTTCGCGGACGAGGTCACCCGGGTGGCGAGCGAGGTCGGCGGCGAGGGCCTGCTCGGCGGCCAGGCGCAGGTGCCGGGCGCGGCGGGCACCTGGAAGGATCTGACGGACTCCGTCAACACGGTCTTCCGTAACCTGACGACGCAGGTGCGCGACATCGCGCAGGTCACGACGGCGGTGGCCAACGGTGACATGACGCAGAAGGTCACCGTCGACGTCGCGGGCGAGATGCTGGAGCTGAAGAACACCGTCAACACGATGGTGGACCAACTCCAGTCCTTCGGTTCCGAAGTGACGCGTGTGGCCCGCGAGGTCGGCGTGGAGGGGTTGCTGGGCGGTCAGGCGCAGGTGCCGGGCGCGGCGGGCACCTGGAAGGACCTGACAGATTCCGTCAACACGGCCTTCAGGAACCTCACCGGGCAGGTGCGCAACATCGCCCAGGTCACGACGGCTGTCGCCAACGGTGATCTGTCGCAGAAGGTCACCGTCGATGTGTCCGGCGAGATGCTGGAGCTGAAGAACACCGTCAACACGATGGTCGACCAGCTGTCGTCGTTCGCCGACCAGGTGACGCAGATGGCGCGTGACGTGGGTACGGAGGGCCAACTCGGTGGTCAGGCGCGGGTGGACGGCGTGAGCGGCACCTGGAAGGAACTGACCGACTCCGTCAACTTCATGGCGGGGAACCTGACGTCTCAGGTGCGCCAGATCGCGCAGGTGACGACGGCGGTGGCCCGTGGTGACCTGTCGCAGAAGATCGACGTGGACGCGCGTGGCGAGATCCTGGAGCTGAAGAACACCATCAATACGATGGTCGACCAGCTGTCGTCGTTCGCCGACCAGGTGACGCGGGTCGCCCGCGGGGTGGGTACGGACGGCCGCCTCGGCGGTCAGGCGCAGGTGCCCGGCGTGGCCGGCGTGTGGCGGGATCTGACCGACTCCGTGAACGGCATGGCCGGCAACCTCACCGCGCAGGTGCGCAACATCGCGCAGGTCGCGACGGCGGTGGCCCGTGGTGACCTGTCGCAGAAGATCGACGTGGACGCGCGTGGCGAGATCCTGGAGCTGAAGAACACCCTCAACACGATGGTCGACCAGCTGTCGAACTTCGCCGAGCAGGTGACGAGGGTGGCCCGCGAGGTCGGCACCGAGGGCATCCTCGGCGGCCAGGCCGAGGTGCAGGGTGTCAGCGGTACGTGGAAGGACCTCACCCAGTCCGTCAACTTCATGGCGAACAACCTGACCTCCCAGGTGCGCAACATCGCCGAGGTCACCACGGCCGTCGCCAGGGGCGATCTGTCGAAGAAGATCACCGTCGACGCCAAGGGCGAGATCCTGGAGCTGGTGACGACCGTCAACACGATGGTCGACCAGCTGTCCTCGTTCGCCGACGAGGTGACGAGGGTCGCCCGTGAGGTGGGTACCGAGGGCATCCTCGGCGGGCAGGCCCGGGTGCGCGGTGTGACCGGCATCTGGAAGGACCTCAGCGACAACGTCAACCTGATGGCCAACAACCTCACCTCGCAGGTGCGCAACATCTCGCAGGTCTCGGCGGCGGTCGCCAACGGCGATCTGACGAAGAAGGTGACGGTCGAGGCTCGCGGCGAGGTCGCGCAGCTCGCCGACACGGTCAACACCATGGTGACGACGCTGTCCTCGTTCGCCGACGAGGTGACGCGGGTGGCCCGTGAGGTGGGTACGGAGGGCGAACTCGGCGGCCAGGCGCGCGTCCCCGGCGTCTCCGGCACGTGGAAGGACCTCACCGAGTCGGTGAACTCGATGGCGTCCAACCTGACCGGTCAGGTCCGCCAGATCGCCATGGTCACGACCGCCATCGCGAAGGGAGACCTGACCAAGAAGATCGACATCGATGCGCGGGGCGAGATCCTGGAACTCAAGACCACGATCAACACGATGGTCGACCAGCTGTCGTCGTTCGCGGACCAGGTCACCCGGGTCGCCCGTGAAGTGGGTACGGACGGCATGCTGGGCGGCCAGGCGCGCGTACGGGATGTGGACGGCACCTGGCGCGATCTGACCGAGTCCGTGAACGAGATGGCCGGGAACCTGACCCGGCAGGTGCGCGCCATCGCGGCCGTCGCCACGGCGGTGACCCGCGGCGATCTCAATCTGAAGATCGACGTGGATGCGGCGGGCGAGATCCAGGTCCTCCAGGACAACATCAACACGATGATCGCCAACCTGCGTGACACCACCCTCGCCAACAAGGAGCAGGACTGGCTGAAGGGCAACCTGGCCCGTATCTCCGGTCTGATGCAGGGTCGCCGCGACCTCGACGACGTGGCCTCGCTGATCATGAGCGAGCTCACGCCGGTGGTCTCGGCGCAGCACGGCGCCTTCTTCCTGGCCATGGCGGGGCGGGCGGCGGCCTCCGAGGTGGGGGCGGCCGAGGACAGTTCGTACGAGCTGCGCATGCGCGGTAGCTACGGCTACTCGGCGGGTTCCATGCCGACGTCCTTCCGGCCCGGTGAGACGCTCATCGGGACGGCGGCGGAGGAGAAGCGCACCATCCTGGTGGACAACGTGCCGCCGGGGTATCTCAAGATCTCCTCCGGTCTCGGTGAAGCCCCGCCGGCGCATGTGATCGTGCTGCCGGTGCTCTTCGAGGGGCAGGTTCTCGGGGTGATCGAGCTGGCGTCGTTCCAGCCCTTCACTCAGATCCAGAAGGACTTCCTGAACCAGATCGCCGAGATGATCGCGACGAGCGTCAACACCATCAGTGTCAATACGAAGACCGAGGTGCTGCTGGAGCAGTCGCAGGAGCTGACCGAGCAACTGCGGGAGCGGTCCGAGGAGTTGGAGAACCGGCAGAAGGCGCTGCAGGAGTCCAACGCCGAACTGGAGGAGAAGGCCGAGCTGCTGGCCCAGCAGAACCGGGACATCGAGGTCAAGAACACCGAGATCGAAGAGGCCAGGCAGGTTCTGGAGGAGCGGGCCGAGCAGCTCGCGGTCTCGATGCGCTATAAGTCCGAGTTCCTGGCCAACATGTCGCACGAGCTGCGTACGCCGCTCAACTCGCTGCTCATCCTGGCCAAGTTGCTGGCCGACAACGCGGAGGGCAATCTCTCCCCGAAGCAGGTGGAGTTCGCGGAGACGATCCACGGGGCGGGTTCCGACCTGCTCCAGCTGATCAACGACATCCTCGACCTGTCCAAGGTCGAGGCGGGCAAGATGGACGTCAGCCCTACCCGGATCGCACTGGTCCAGCTCGTCGACTACGTCGAGGCGACGTTCAGGCCGCTCACCGCGGAGAAGGGTCTCGACTTCTCGGTACGGGTCTCGCCGGAGCTGCCCGCGACGCTGCACACCGACGAGCAGCGGCTGTTGCAGGTACTGCGCAATCTGCTGTCCAACGCGGTGAAGTTCACCGACACGGGCGCCGTCGAACTTGTGATCAGGCCGGCCAACTCCGACGTACCGAACGCCATCAGGGAGCAGCTGCTGGAGGCCGGGTCGCTGCGTGACGCCGACGCGGATCTGATCGCCTTCTCGGTGACCGACACGGGCATCGGGATCGCGTCCGGCAAGATGCGGGTGATCTTCGAGGCGTTCAAGCAGGCCGACGGGACGACCAGCAGGAAGTACGGAGGCACCGGACTCGGCCTGTCCATCAGCCGGGAGATCGCCAGGCTGCTGGGTGGCGAGATCCACGCGGCGAGCGAGCCGGGCCGGGGCTCGACGTTCACGCTCTACCTGCCGCTGCACCCGAGCGAACTGCCCCCGCAGGGCTACCCGCAGCTCGCACCCGGGGGCATCGAGCCGCTGCGCGGCAGCGCGGCGGACGACGCCCCGCAGGCCGATGCCGGTCCGCAGGGCGACGGCGGTGGTCCGCGGCGGCTGCCGTCCGATCCGCAGACCGGGCCGGCGGGGCTGTTCCGGCGGCGCCGCAAGGCGCTGGGGACGGCTCAGCAGCGGACCGCGCTGCCGGGGCAGGTCGGCCAGCCGGGGCAAGGCGCGCAGAGCACACCGGCCGGGGCCGGTGTGCAGGAGCCTGCGCCGTCGCAGACGGGTCAGGAATCCTGGGCCGCGGGCGGGCAGGAGACGGTCGCGCCCGAGGTTCGCCGCGGCATCATGTTCGACAGCGAGAAGGTGCTGATCGTCGACGACGACATCCGCAACGTCTTCGCGCTCACCAGTGTGCTGGAGCAGCACGGGCTCTCGGTACTGTACGCGGAGAACGGCCGCGAGGGCATCGAAGTCCTGGAGCAGCACGACGATGTGACGGTCGTACTGATGGACATCATGATGCCGGAGATGGACGGCTATGCGACGACCACGGCGATCCGCAGGATGCCCCAGTTCGCCGGACTGCCCATCATCGCGTTGACGGCGAAGGCGATGAAGGGCGACCGGGAGAAGGCCATCGAGTCCGGCGCTTCCGACTACGTTACGAAGCCGGTCGATCCTGACCATTTGCTCTCTGTGATGGAGCAATGGATGCGTGGGGAGTGACCGATTGCTGTGCGAAACGCGGCATGTTGCTGACTGACTGTGGCCGAAGGCGTGTGAGGCCGGGGCAACCGGGGAACCTTCTGGTCTCCCACTGCGTTTTTGCTACGTGCACAGTGACATCGCAGTGACAGGGTGTGGCGACAGGCGGGGTGCGGCTACCATGACCGGCACAAGGACGGACGACGCAAGAGAGTCGTCCCCTGGGGCGGCGCCCGGCGCACTGCCGGGGCGAGGAGGGCGGGCCATGGTGCAGAAGGCCAAGATCCTTCTGGTCGATGACCGGCCGGAGAATCTGTTGGCGCTGGAGGCCATCCTCTCGGCGCTGGATCAGACACTGGTACGGGCATCGTCGGGGGAGGAAGCGCTCAAAGCGCTGCTGACGGACGACTTCGCGGTCATCCTGCTGGACGTTCAGATGCCGGGGATGGACGGTTTCGAGACCGCGGCCCACATCAAGCGGCGGGAACGGACCCGGGACATCCCGATCATCTTTCTCACCGCGATCAACCACGGCCCGCACCACACCTTCCGTGGGTACGCTGCGGGCGCTGTGGACTACATCTCGAAGCCGTTCGACCCCTGGGTGCTGCGAGCCAAAGTCTCGGTCTTCGTCGAGCTGTACATGAAGAACTGCCAACTGCGTGAGCAGGCAGCCCTGCTGCGCCTCCAGCTGGAGGGCGGCGGCCATACCGGCGGCGTGGGCGACACGAAGGAGCCGGCGGGCCTGCTCGCCGAACTGTCCGCGCGCCTCGCGGCGGTTGAGGAGCAGGCGGAAGCGCTTTCGAAGCAACTCGACGACGAGTCCGCCGATGCCGGGGCCGTCGCCACAGCCGCGCACCTCGAGCGCAAGCTGACCGGCCTGCGCAGGGCCCTCGACGCGCTCGAACCGGGCACCAGCGGCGCTGCGCCGCCGTTCCCTTTGCAGGGCTGAGCGTGCCCGAGCCGGGCGCGGCCGCCGCGGTGTGAGGCAGTGTCAGTCCCCGTGCCCCTCGCGGCACGACCGGCACGACACGAACGGGTGAAGCGGTGGGCACACGTGTCCGTCCGCGCTCACACCGGTAACCTCACCCCCATGGCCTCACGTACGTCCGGCAAGGGTTCCCAGGGCACGGCGGGCACCGCGAAGCCGCGGGCCGGCCGTACCACCGGTGTCGCGAAGAAAGCGGCGCCCGCGAAGAAGGCCGCGGTGAAGAGGGCCGCGCCGGTGAAACCCGTGCACAAGGTGCCTGCGAAGCGGGCGCCCGCCAAGAAGACCGGTGCCCGGCCCGCGCCGAAAGCCGCGCCCTCTCCTACCGGGGGCGTGTATCGGCTCCTGCGCGCCCTGTGGCTGGGGCTCGCGCACGGAGTGGGCGCGCTGCTGCGGGGCGTGGGGCGGGGCGCGAAGGGGCTCGACCCGGCCCACCGCAAGGACGGGCTCGCCCTGATGCTGCTGGGTCTCGCGCTGATCGTCGCCGCCGGTACCTGGACGCAGCTGCGCGGTCCGGTCGGTGATCTCGTCGAAATGCTGGTCACCAGTGCCTTCGGGCGGCTCGATCTGCTGGTGCCGATACTGCTCGGTGTCATCGCGGTGCGGCTGATCCTGCATCCGGAGAGGCCCGAGGCCAACGGGCGCATCGTCATCGGACTCTCGGCCCTCGTCGTCGGTGTGCTCGGGCAGGTCCATGTCGCGTGCGGTTCGCCTGGGCGCACGGACGGCGCGGAGGCGATGCAGGACGCGGGCGGCCTGATCGGCTGGGCCGCGTCCACACCGCTGATCTTCACCATGGGCAGCGTCCTCGCCGTACCCCTGCTGCTGCTGGTGACGGTCTTCGGGCTGCTGGTCGTCACCGCCACACCGGTCAACGCCATCCCGCAGCGTCTGCGCGGGCTCGGCATCAAGCTGGGAGTCGTCGCCGCGCCGCCGGAGGGCGAGGACGCTGAGGAATACGACGACGAGCGGTACGACGAGCAGTGGCGCGACTCACTCCCGGCCGGCGGGCGCCGCTCGCCCGGCCGTCGCAGCCAGGCGCCCGGGGACTACGACCCGGACTACGACGAGGAGTACGAAGAGGCGGCGCCCACCCGGCGCCGCCCCCGCCGGGCCTCCCCGCGGCCGGCCGCCGCGCGGGGCATGGACCCGGTGGATGTGGCCGCGGCCGCAGCTGCCGCGCTGGACGGCGCCGTACTCAACGGGCTGCCGCCCTCGGCGCTCGTCGCCGACCTGACGCAGGGGGTCTCCACTGAGCGCCCCGCGTCCGTGCCCACGGCGCGCGGGGGTGCCGGCAAGCAGAAGGCCGGGGCCGCGGCCGAACCCGACCCTGCCGGGCCCTCTGCCGATCCGGCGCCTGCCAGGGGTTCGAAGGTCGCCGACCTGACCAAGGCGCACCCGGAGACCTCGCAGCCGCTGCCGCCCCGCGCCGAGCAGCTCCGGCTCGCCGGTGACATCACGTACTCCTTGCCGTCACTGGACCTGCTGGAGCGCGGCGGCCCCGGCAAGACGCGCAGCGCGGCCAACGATGCCATCGTCGCCTCGCTGACCACGGTCTTCACCGAGTTCAAGGTCGACGCGGCGGTCACCGGTTTCACCCGGGGGCCGACGGTCACCCGCTACGAGGTGGAGCTGGGCCCGGCCGTCAAGGTCGAGCGGATCACCGCGCTGGCCAAGAACATCGCGTACGCCGTCGCCAGTCCGGACGTACGCATCATCAGCCCCATCCCCGGCAAGTCCGCCGTCGGCATCGAGATCCCCAACACGGACCGCGAGATGGTCAACCTCGGTGATGTCCTGCGCCTCGCCGACGCGGCCGAGGACGACCATCCGATGCTGGTCGCGCTCGGCAAGGACGTCGAGGGCGGCTATGTGATGGCCAACCTCGCGAAGATGCCGCACGTGCTGGTCGCCGGAGCGACGGGCTCGGGCAAGTCGTCGTGCATCAACTGTCTGATCACCTCGGTCATGGTGCGGGCCACCCCGGAGGACGTACGGATGGTGCTGGTCGACCCCAAGCGGGTCGAGCTCACCGCGTACGAGGGCATCCCGCACCTGATCACCCCGATCATCACCAACCCGAAGCGGGCCGCCGAGGCGCTCCAGTGGGTCGTACGCGAAATGGACCTGCGCTACGACGACCTGGCGGCGTACGGCTACCGGCACATCGACGACTTCAACCAGGCCGTACGCAGCGGCAAGGTCAAGCTCCCCGAGGGCAGTGAGCGGGAGCTGTCGCCGTACCCCTACCTGCTGGTGATCGTCGACGAGCTGGCGGACCTGATGATGGTCGCGCCGCGCGATGTGGAGGACTCGATCGTCCGCATCACCCAGTTGGCCCGCGCCGCGGGAATTCATCTGGTGCTCGCCACGCAGCGTCCGTCGGTGGACGTCGTCACCGGTCTCATCAAGGCGAATGTGCCCTCGCGGCTGGCCTTCGCCACCTCGTCGCTGGCGGACAGCCGGGTCATCCTCGACCAGCCGGGCGCAGAGAAACTGATCGGCAAGGGTGACGGGCTCTTCCTGCCGATGGGCGCGAACAAGCCGACCCGTATGCAGGGCGCGTTCGTGACGGAGGACGAGGTCGCGGCGATCGTCCAGCACTGCAAGGACCAGATGGCGCCGGTCTTCCGCGAGGACGTCGTAGTGGGGACGGCGAAGAAGAAGGAGGTCGACGAGGACATCGGCGATGACCTGGACCTTCTGTGCCAGGCGGCCGAGCTCGTGGTGTCCACCCAGTTCGGCTCGACCTCGATGCTTCAGCGCAAGCTGCGTGTCGGTTTCGCGAAGGCGGGCAGGCTTATGGACCTGATGGAATCGCGCAACATCGTCGGACCGACCGAGGGCTCCAAGGCGCGCGACGTACTGGTAAAACCGGACGAACTAGATGAAATGCTTGCGGTCATTCGCGGGGATTCTCACCCGTAAGAGAAGCGCGAGCAACTGTTTCTGTTGTTCGTACGTCCAGTTGAGGGGAGGGAAGACAGATGGTCCCACCACCGGTCCTTCGGGCCGGGCCGCCAGGCGCTTCCGATGGCGTACAACATCAGCCCTCCCGGTTGCCCCACCCTTTCGTACCACCCCTAGACTGAACCTCCAGCAGGTGGCTCACGCTCGAAAGGCACACCCGTGTCCATCGGCAACTCTCCCGAAGAAGACCGGCCTTCGACCGAAGACGGCGAAGACAACCGGCCCTCGATCGGCACGGTCCTCCAGCAGGCCCGCATCGCCTCAGGTCTGACGGTCGACGAGGTCAGCAGCTCGACCCGGGTGCGCATCCCCATCGTGCACGCGATCGAGCAGGACGACTTCAGCCGCTGCGGCGGCGATGTCTACGCACGCGGACACGTCCGTACGCTCGCGCGCGCCGTCGGTGTCGATCCGGAAGCACTGATCGAGCAGTACGACGCCGCGCACGGCGGCCGTCCCGCGCCCACCCCGGCGGCTCCGCTCTTCGAAGCGGAACGCATCCGTCCCGAGCGGCGCCGGCCCAACTGGACCGCGGCCATGGTGGCCGCGATCGTCGCCGTCGTCGGTTTCGTCGGCTTCACCCTCTTCAACGGCGGCGACAGCGGCGGCTCCACAGATGTGGCCGAAGGAACCGCGCCCACCTCCACCAAGCCCGGCACGAAGCCCACCCCGACCAAGCCGGCCGACCCCAAGCCTGACCCGTCGGACAGTGCCATCGCGGCTGCCCCGCGGGACCAGGTGACGGTCGCGCTCACCGCCAAGGACCGCAAGAGCTGGATCTCGGCCAAGGACCACAACGGGCGGCTCCTCTTCGACGGGCTGCTGCTCAAGGGCGAGTCCAAGACGTTCACCGACAAGCAGAAGATCGACCTCGTGCTCGGCGATGCCGGGGCGATGCAGCTGTTCGTGAACGGCAAGGAGGTCGGGGAGAAATTCCAGGCCGGCCAGGTCGAGCGGCTGACCTACACGAAGGGTGACCCCGAAGCCGGCTGAGAGCCGGTCGACCTCACCCTCACGCCCCCTTTGCCGACCGGGTTCGCAACCGGGAAAGGGGGCGTGAACGCGCGCGGACAGGCGGGTGCAACCCTCGCGGCGGGGGCGCGCGCCGGGACAAAGTAGTCTTGAGCCCATGCCCGAACGCCGCACCGTCGCCCTTGTCACTCTTGGCTGCGCCCGTAATGAGGTGGACTCGGAGGAGCTGGCAGGCCGCTTGGCAGCGGACGGCTGGCACCTCGTTGAGGACGCCTCGGACGCGGACGTCGCTGTCGTCAACACCTGCGGGTTCGTCGAGGCCGCCAAGAAGGACTCCGTCGACGCCCTGCTCGAAGCCAATGATCTGAAGGATCACGGCAAGACCCGGGCCGTCGTCGCCGTGGGCTGCATGGCCGAGCGGTACGGCAAGGAACTCGCGGAAGCGCTGCCCGAGGCTGACGGCGTACTCGGATTCGACGACTACGCCGACATCTCCGACCGCCTCCAAACCATCCTCAACGGCGGCATCCACGCCTCCCACACCCCCCGCGACCGCCGCAAGCTGCTGCCCATCAGCCCCGCCGAGCGCCAGGACGCCTCCGACGTGGCGCTGCCCGGGCACGCGCAGGACACTCCGCCGGACGACCTCCCGGCCGGCGTCGCTCCTGCCTCGGGACCGCGCGCCCCGCTGCGGCAGCGTCTCGGGAACAGCCCGGTGGCGTCCGTGAAGCTCGCTTCCGGGTGCGACCGGCGGTGCTCCTTCTGCGCCATTCCCTCCTTCCGCGGATCGTTCATCTCGCGGCGGCCCTCGGACGTACTGGCGGAGACGCGCTGGCTGGCCGAGCAGGGCGTCAAGGAGGTCATGCTGGTCTCCGAGAACAACACGTCCTACGGCAAGGACCTCGGCGACATCCGGCTGCTCGAGACGCTGCTGCCCGAGCTGGCCGAGGTCGACGGCATCGAGCGGGTACGGGTCAGCTACCTGCAGCCCGCCGAGATGCGGCCGGGACTGATCGACGTCCTCACGTCCACGCCGAAGATCGCGCCGTACTTCGACCTGTCCTTCCAGCACTCGGCCGCCGGGGTGCTGCGCTCGATGCGGCGCTTCGGTGACACCGACCGCTTCCTGGAGCTGCTGGAGACGATCCGCGGCAAGGCGCCGCAGGCCGGTGTGCGGTCCAACTTCATCGTCGGCTTCCCCGGTGAGAGCGAGGCGGACCTCGGCGAGCTGGAGCGCTTCCTCACCGGCGCGAGGCTCGATGCGATCGGCGTCTTCGGCTACTCCGACGAGGACGGCACCGAGGCGGTCACGTACGCGAACAAGCTGGACGCCGACGTCATCGCCGCGCGTCTGGAGCACATCTCGCGGCTGGCCGACGAGCTGACCAGCCAGCGCGCCGAGGAGCGGCTGGGCGAGAGCGTCGAGGTGCTGGTCGAGTCGGTCGACGGCGAGGACGGTGCGGTGGGCCGGGCGGCGCACCAGGCCCCCGAGACGGACGGCCAGGTGGTGTTCACGACGAGCCAGGGGCTGACCGTCGGTCGTATCGTCGAGGCCAAGGTGGTCGCCACCGAAGGCGTGGACCTGGTGGCGGAACCCTGCGGTCTGCTGGGGGGCCGCTCCCAGACCCCCGGTGAGGAGGCAGGCAGATGACCGGAGTCCCGGCATCCGCCGCCGGCGGAACCGGTCCCGCACCGGCGCCGCCGGGGGGCAAGCTGGGCGCCGCGGCCGTCAACCAGGCCAGTCTGTGGAACATCGCGAACATCCTGACCATGATGCGGCTGGTCCTCGTGCCCGGCTTCGTGATGCTGATGCTCCAGGACGGCGGATACGACCCGGCCTGGCGGGCCTGGGCGTGGGCGGCCTTCGCCGTCGCGATGATCACCGATATTTTCGACGGCCATCTGGCCCGGACGTACAACCTGGTCACCGACTTCGGGAAGATCGCGGACCCCATCGCCGACAAGGCGATCATGGGCGCCGCGCTGATCTGTCTGTCGTGGCTCGGCGATCTGCCGTGGTGGGTGACCGGGGTGATCCTCTTCCGCGAGCTGGGCATCACGGCGCTGCGTTTCTGGGTGATCAGGCACGGGGTTATTCCGGCCAGTCGCGGCGGCAAGATGAAGACGCTGACGCAGGGCGTGGCGGTCGGGATGTACGTACTGGCGCTGACGGGGCCGCTCGCCACTCTGCGGTTCTGGGTCATGGCGGCGGCGGTCGTGCTGACGGTGGCCACCGGTCTGGACTACGTGCGGCAGGCCGTGGTGCTGCGGCGGGCCGGGATCGCCGCGGAGTCGTCCCGGTGACGGACGCCGCCGGCGAAGTCCCGTCGGTCGCGGAAGTTCGGCCGGTCGCGGCGGAGGTACTGGAGCTGCTGGCCGGGCGGGGAGAATCGCTCGTTGTGGCCGAATCGCTCACCGGAGGCCTCGTGGCCGCTGAGCTGACGGCGGTTCCCGGCGCCTCCCGGGCCTTCCGGGGCTCCTGCACGGCGTACGCCACCGAGCTCAAGCGGGACATCCTGGGCGTCGACGGAGTACTGCTGGAGCAGTGCGGGGCCGTCGATCCGGAGGTGGCGCGGCAGATGGCGACCGGGGCGCGGCGCGTACTCGGGGCCGACTGGGGCGTCTCGACCACGGGGGTCGCGGGGCCGGACACACAGGACGGGCAGCCGGTGGGGACGGTGTTCGTGGCGGTCGCGGGGCCGGGCGGCGGCGGGAAGGTCGTCCATTTGAGGTTGAACGGGGACCGGGCGGAAATCCGTAGAGAGAGTGTACGCAGCGTATTGACTCTGCTCCTTGGCGAACTGAACGAAAATGCGCGGGCACAGGATACGGAACAGAACGGGGGGAATGGATGTTTGCAGCCCTGAGTGAACACGACATCGCTCCCCGCACGGCCGCAGCGCGAGGCGGTACGGTGGGGCGTGAAGGATGCGGCTACGCGGTCCGAGGAGGGAGCCACCGATGATTCTGCTCCGTCGCCTGCTTGGTGACGTGCTGCGTCGGCAGCGCCAGCGCCAGGGCCGTACTCTGCGCGAAGTCTCCTCGTCCGCCCGAGTCTCACTCGGCTATCTATCCGAGGTGGAGCGGGGGCAGAAGGAGGCATCTTCCGAGCTGCTCTCCGCTATCTGCGACGCGCTTGACGTACGGATGTCCGAGCTCATGCGCGAAGTGAGTGATGAGTTGTCCCTGGCTGAGCTGGCGGAGTCGGCGGCGAGCGAGCCGGTGCGGCCACCGGTCCGCCCGAGGCTCAACTCCGTTTCGGTTACGTCGGTGGCAGGTGTGCCACGGGGGCGGGTGACGATCAAGGCGCCCGCGGATGTGGTGGCTGCGTGACCGCGATGACGGCGATCGCGGCGTAGTCCGAAGCGTGTGAGAGCCCCGGTGGGTCCTGAGGGACCGCCGGGGCTCTTTCGTTCGTTCATGTGACCGTTTTGGGTCATTTGTGCCATGGTGGTGGGGCTGTTGAACGTCACGTTGCTGAGTCCTGAGGAGGACACGGATGTCTGTCGTGAAGAGCACCCTGCCCGAGGCGGATCTGAAGGTGGTCGGCGAGGCCCTGCAAGGCGCGCTCGTGGACCTGGTGGACCTGTCCCTGGTGGCCAAGCAGGTTCACTGGAACGTCGTGGGTCCGCGGTTCAGGTCCGTACACCTGCAGCTGGACGACGTGGTGACCACGGCGCGGCTGCATTCCGACACGGTCGCCGAGCGGGCCTCTGCGCTGGGGGTCAATCCGGACGGGCGGTCGGCGACCGTGGCGGGGGCCACCGCGATACGTGAGGTGCCGTCGGGGTGGATTCCGGACGTGGACGCCGTACGGATCCTGGTGGACGGGCTCGGGGTGGTGGCCGGGCGGATGCGCGAGCGGATTGCCGCGACGGGCGATGCCGACCCGGTGACGCAGGACATCATCATCGGTCTCACGGCGGACCTTGAAAAGCACGCGTGGATGTTCCAGGCGGAGAGCGCGTAACGACAGAGTGCGCCCCTGCGCGCGCGCCCTTGTGCTTCCGGTGCGCCCTCCCGCCGGCTGAGGGGCCCGGTTAGCGTCGGATTCGTCGGTTGGAGGAGGCAGCCGTGGCGTTGCGTAACTTCTTCTGCGGACGTGCGGCGACGGTGGCCGTCGTGCTGGGCGGGGGCGGGGTGTGGTGGTGGGCCGTGCTGCGACTGGTGCTCCAGCCGGGGGAGGCGGGAGTGGTGGAGGGGACGGTCGTGGCGGGCGGCTGGGGGCTGAGCCTGCTACCGGTCCATGCGGTCTCGGCGGCTGCCGCGGGGGTCGACCCGAAGCGCTGGAGGCGGGTGATGCGCCGCCGGGATCCGGGGCCTGGGGAGGGCCTGGGTCAGGGCGTTGGGCCCAGCTGACACCGCGGGCACCAGTAGGTCGGGCGGGCGCGGGCGCCGTCGCCCTGCTCGGCGAGGCGCACGGTGCTTCCGCATCGCAGGCAGGGGCGGCCGTTGCGGCCGTAGACGTACAGAGGTGCACTGAAGGCGCGCAGCGTCGTACGGCGGCGGTGCGGGTGGTCCCGGTTGGCCTTCAGGAGGCGCTGGGCGGCGCCGACGAGGGGCTCGGGGGCGGGGAGGTCCCCGACGGGCAGCCAGGGGGTGGCGCGGGCGAGGAAGCACAGCTCGGACTTGTAGACGTTGCCGATGCCGGCGAGGTTGCGCTGGTCGAGCAGCGCCTCGCCCAGGGGGCGGGCTGGGTCGGCGAGGAGCCGGCGGAGTGCCTCGTCGGCGTCCCAGTCGGGGCCGAGCAGGTCGGGGCCGAGGTGGCCAACTGCCTGCGCTTCGTCCGGCGTCCGAAGGAGTTCGAGTACGGGAAGGCGGTAGCCCACGGCGGTGTACTGGTCGGTGGCGAGGATGGCACGGATCTGGTGCGCGGGTCCGCCGTGCCAGCGGTCGCCGGCGGCGTAGATCCGCCAAGCACCGTCCATGCGCAGGTGGGAGTGGAGGGTCAGGCCGCCCTCGATGCGGGCGAGGAGGTGCTTGCCGCGGGGGGTGACGTCCAGGACGGTGCGGCCGGTCAGGTCGGCGGTGGCGAAGCGGGGGACGCGGAGGTCGGAGCGGGTGAGGATGTGTCCCGCGAAAGCGGTGTGCAGACGGTGGGCCGCCTGCCAGACGGAGTCTCCTTCGGGCATGGCATCCATGATGCGCGGTGGCCGGCGTTCGGGGGCGCAGGCCGGTGGTGTCAGGGGCGCTCGGGGGCGCAGGCCGGTGGGTCTCAGGGGCGCAGACGAAGGCCCCTGGGGGTGGGGTGGAAACCCGCCGCTTCCAGGGACTTGCCGAGAGGGGACGTCAACGCGGGTGCGCCGTTGGTGCGTTCCACGGTGACCGTGCCCAGGGCGCCCTGCTTGGCTGCCGCGGCCAGGGCCTCGGCCGCCGTGGTGAGCCGGGGGTCGGAGGCCGAGGGATCGTCCGGATCGGTGGGCCAGGCGAGCAGCGTTTTCCCGCCGCGCTCCATGTAGAGGGTCAGCTCGCCGTCGACGAGGACGACCAGGGCGCCCGCTTTGCGCCCCGGTTTGTGGCCCGCTTCGGCTGGCGGTTCGGGCCAGGGCAGCGCCGCGCCGTACGCGTTGGCCGGGTCGGCCGCCGCCAGGACCAGTGCGCGGTTCGGGGTGTCGGAGTCGCCGCGCTCGCGGGCGGTGGCTGCCGCACGCAGCCGGTCCACGGCGCCGTCCATCGCGAACTGTGCGGCGCCGAGGCCCTCCACGACGTACCCCCGCCGTGCCTGCCCGCTGTCCTCGAACGCGGCGAGGATGCGGTAGGTGGCCGAGAAGCCGCCCTCGACCCCTTCGGCGGCGACCGCACCGCGGGTGACCACTCCGTGCCGGTCCAGCAGGGTGCGGGCCAGTGCGTGGGCCCGATGGGTCGGGTCGGGTTCGTGGGCGGGCAGCAGGGACCAGCGGCCCGAGACCGTGGGAGGCCCGGTGCGGGAAGCGGGGCGGGCGGCCGCGCTGAGAGTGCCGTAACGACCGCGCGGCACGGTGCGTTTGGCGCGGTGGGCGGTCGAGCCCGCTGTACGGCCGGATCCCAGGAGCGAACGGAGCGGGGCGAGGGTGTCGTTGGTCAGGCGTCCCGACCACGACAGGTCCCACAGGGCATCGGCCAGTTGTGGATCGGTGCAGTCGGGGTGAGTGGTGGCACGGACCTGGTCGGCGATCTGGCGGAAGAACAGCCCGTACCCACCGGAAAGTGTGGTCAGCACGGACTCGTGGAGAGCGGTGAGTTCGAGCGGATGTGGCTGGGGGAGAAGCAGGGGCGCCGCGTCGGCGAGGTAGAGGGAGACCCAGCCGTCCTTGCCGGGGAGCGCGCCCGATCCGGCCCACAGGACTTCGCCGGTGGTGGTGAGTTCGTCGAGCATCGACGGTCTGTACCCCGCGACGCGGGAGGGCAGCACCAGCTTTTCCAGCGCGGAGGCGGGAACGGAGGCTCCCTGCATCTGCTCGACGGCGCGTACCAGCCCGTCGATGCCGCGCAGACTGTTGTTGCCCAGGTGCTGCCACTGGGGCAGGAACGTGGCGAGTGCGGTCGGGGGTACCGGCTCCAGCTCCTGGCGCAGGGCGGCGAGCGACCGTCGCCTCAGCCGGCGCAGGACCGTGGCGTCGCACCATTCCTGGCCGATGCCCGCCGGGTGGAACTCGCCCTGTACGACGCGGCCGGAGGCGGCGAGGCGTTGCAGGCCGCCGTCCGTGACCGCCGCGCCCAGGCCGAAGCGGGCGGCGGCCGCGGCGGATGTGAACGGGCCGTGGGTGCGGGCGAAACGGGCCAGAAGGTCGCCGAGCGGATCCTTCACCGGTTCGGTGAACGCTTCGGGTACGCCTACGGGAAGCGCCGTGCCGAGGGCGTCGCGCAGACGGCCCGCGTCCTCGACCGCCGCCCAGTGATCGGCCCCCGCGATACGGACCCGGATGGCGCGCCGGGCGGCGGCCAGAGCCTCGGCCCACCCGGGTTCGGCGCCCCGGGCCGCCAGTTCGGTGTTCGTGAGGGGACCCAGAACACGCAGCAGGTCGGCGACGCCCTCGATGTCCTTGATACGGCGGTCTTCGGTGAGCCACTGCAGTTCCTGCTCCAGCTCGGTCAGGGCGTCTGCGTCCAGCAGTTCGCGCAACTCGGCCTGGCCGAGCAGTTCGGCGAGGAGCCGGGAGTCCAGGGAGAGGGCGGCTGCGCGACGCTCGGCGAGGGGCGAATCGCCCTCGTACAGGAACTGGGCGACGTACCCGAAGAGGAGGGAACGGGCGAAGGGGGACGGCTCGGGGGTGGTGACCTCCACCAGCCGGACGCGTCGGGACTCGATATCGCCCATGAGCTCGGTGAGTCCGGGCACGTCGAAGACGTCCTGGAGGCACTCCCGCACGGCTTCGAGAACGATCGGGAACGATCCGAACTCCGAGGCGACCTGGAGGAGCTGCGACGCGCGCTGACGCTGCTGCCACAGCGGGGTGCGCTTGCCGGGGCTGCGGCGGGGGAGAAGCAGCGCACGCGCGGCGCACTCGCGGAAACGGGCGGCGAAGAGCGCGGAGCTCCCCACCTGGTCGGTGACGATCTGGTTGACCTCGCCCTTGTCGAAGGCGATGTCCGCGGCCCCGAGCGGGGCCTGGTCGCTGTCGAACGCGGCTGTTGGGTGGGAGGGCTCGCCGTCGAGGAGGTCGAGACCCATCAGGTCGGCGTCGGGCAGGCGCAGCACGATGCCGTCGTCGGCGTGCATGACCTGGGCGTCCATGCCGTACCGCTCGGTGAGGCGGGTGCCGAGGGCCAGCGCCCAGGGTGCGTGTACCTGGGCGCCGAAGGGAGAGTGGATGACGACGCGCCAGTCGCCCAGCTCGTCGCGGAACCGCTCCACCACGATGGTGCGGTCATCCGGAACGTGGCCGGCGGCGCGGCGCTGCTCGTCCAGGTAGGACAAAACATTGTCGGCGGCCCAGGTGTCCAGCCCGGCGGCGGACAGGCGCAGCCGGGCAGCCTCGGCTGTGAGTGATCCGACTTCGCGCAGGAAGGCGCCGAGGGCCCGGCCCAGTTCGAGTGGGCGGCCCAGCTGGTCGCCCTTCCAGAACGGCAGGCGGCCCGGCACGCCGGGGGCCGGGGAGACCAGCACACGGTCGCGGGTGATGTCCTCGATCCGCCAGGAGGTGGTGCCGAGAGTGAAGACATCGCCGACCCGTGATTCGTAGACCATCTCCTCGTCGAGCTCGCCGACGCGGCCGCCGCCCTTCTTGGGATCGGCTCCGGCGAGGAAGACGCCGAAGAGACCGCGATCGGGAATGGTGCCGCCGGAGGTGACGGCGAGACGCTGAGCGCCCGGGCGGCCCGTGACCGTACCGGCGATGCGGTCCCAGACCACCCGGGGGCGGAGCTCGGCGAACGCGTCGGACGGATAGCGCCCGGCGAGCATGTCGAGGACCGCCGTGAAGGCGGATTCGGGGAGCGAGGCGAACGGGGCGGCGCGGCGCACCGCGGTGAGCAGGTCGTCGGCCTGCCATGTGTCGAGGGAAACCATGGCGACGAGCTGCTGCGCCAGCACGTCCAGCGGGTTGGCGGGGATGCGCAGGGCCTCGATGGAGCCGCTGCGCATGCGCTCGGTGACGACGGCCGACTGCACGAGGTCGCCCCGGTACTTCGGGAAGACGACGCCGGTCGACACCGCGCCGACCTGGTGGCCGGCCCGGCCGACCCGCTGGAGACCGGAAGCGACGGACGGAGGCGACTCGACCTGTACGACGAGGTCCACCGCGCCCATGTCGATGCCGAGCTCCAGGCTGGAGGTGGCGACGACGGCGGGCAGCCGGCCGGCCTTGAGGTCCTCCTCGACCTGGGCGCGCTGCTCCTTGGAGACCGAGCCGTGGTGGGCGCGGGCGAGCAGCGCGGGCGCTCCCTTCGCGCCGCCCGCCTGAGCCATGATCTCGGCAGGGGATTGATCATCCGGCATGGGCTCGCCCGTGGCCCGTTCGTAGGCGATCTCGTTGAGGCGGTTGCACAGCCGCTCGGCGAGACGGCGCGAGTTCACGAAGACGATCGTCGAGCGGTGGGCCTGGATGAGGTCGGCGATGCGCTCTTCCACATGCGGCCAGATGGACGGCTTGTCTCCCGCGTCGTTCTCCTTGGCGGGGGCGCCGCCCAACTCGCCCAGGTCCTCGACCGGAACGACCACCGACAGGTCGAACTCCTTGCCCGAAGGCGGCTGGACGATCGCCGCCCTGCGCTGCGGCGAAAGGAAACGTGCGACTTCATCCACCGGCCTGACCGTCGCCGACAGGCCGATCCGGCGGGCCGGTCGCGGCAGCAGCTCGTCCAGTCGCTCCAGGGATACGGCGAGATGCGCACCGCGCTTGGTCCCCGCGACGGCGTGCACCTCGTCCAGGATCACCGTCTCGACGCCGGCCAGGGAATCACACGCGGACGATGTGAGCATCAGGAACAGCGACTCGGGCGTCGTGATGAGGATGTCCGGCGGCTTGGTCGCCAGTGAGCGGCGCTCGGCGGCCGGGGTGTCGCCGGAACGGATGCCGACCCGGACCTCGGGCTCGGGCAGCCCCAGTCTCACGGCCTCCTGACGGATGCCGGTCAGGGGGCTGCGGAGATTGCGCTCGACATCCACGGCGAGCGCCTTGAGCGGCGACACATACAGCACCCGGCAGCGCTTCCTCGGCTCCGCGGGCGGCGGCTTGGACGCCAGGTCGTCGAGCGCCGCCAGGAAGGCCGCCAGGGTCTTGCCGGAGCCGGTCGGGGCCACGACCAGGACGTCCGAGCCCTCGCCGATGGCTTGCCAGGCGCCTTCCTGCGCCGCGGTGGGCGTGCTGAAGGCACCCGCGAACCAGGCGCGGGTCGCGGGGGAGAAGGCGTCGAGCGCAGTCCTGGCCATGTCCCCCATCGTGCACCCCACCACTGACAACGGGTCTTCGGGACATGGACGCGCAGGTCAGCGTTGCGTGGGACGGAGCACAATGGCTGTATGGCGGCATCGGAGGACGGGGCAGGAGAGGCCGAAGCGCTGGGCGGGGCAGGCGAGGCCGAAGAGGTGGAAGGGGCCGGAGGGGCTCGGGCCGGCGAGAAGGAGTGGGCCCGGCACTGGCAGTACCCGGGCGTGCCGGGACTCGATCTGCTGCGGGCCCGCTATGTGCGCCACTCCTTCTCGCGCCACAGCCATGAGGGGTTCGTCTTCGGCGCGGTGTTCCGCGGCATCGAGGACGTCGTGATGCCGGACGGCGTCATCAGGGCCCGCCCCGGCACCGTCGTCATGATCAATCCGGAGGTCCCGCACTCCGCCCGAGCCGGAGTGCCCGAAGGCTGGTCGTACGCCACCCTCTATCCGTCGGCGCAGGTGGTCGCGGGCATCGCCGAGGAGACGACCGGCCTCACGGGAACGGCCGGTTTCGCCGAGACCATCGTCGACGACGCGGACACGGCGCTGCTCATCCGCGCCGTGCACCGGGCGGCGGAAGAGGGCAACGCGCTGGCAGCAGACAGCCTGCTGCGGATCGCGGTCGCCCGACTACTGCACCGTCACGGGCGGAGTCTGCCCGCGCGTACGCCGGTCGCCTCCGGAGCGCGCACGGCCGCTCTCGCCAGGGGCCTGCTCGAAGAGCGCATGGCTGAGCCACCTTCCCTGGAACAGCTCGCGCACGAACTCGGGACTGGTCCCTTCGCGCTCCTGCGTGCGTTCAAGGCGGCGTACGGCATGCCTCCGCACACCTGGCTCACCAACGCGCGTGTGCGCAGCGCACGGCAGCTCCTGGAGGCCGGGACGGCTCCCGCGGAGGCCGCCGCCACGGTCGGCTTCACCGACCAGCCGCACCTGAACCGGCACTTCAGCCGGATCGTCGGCGTGCCGCCCGGCGCCTACCAGCGGGAGCGCGCGAGAACGTAGCGGGAGCGCGCAAGAACGTACAAGACCCAGGGCGCAGGCCGGTCGTAGTGTGCCGGGCGTGGCAGAACAGACAGCATCCGCAGATATACGCACACAACCTCACTTCAAACCCGACCGGGCCGTGGTCCGTGACGCCCTCGGCGTCGGCGTCGCCGTGGGGCTCTCCGGCTTCGCGTTCGGGGTGACCTCCGCGGGGGCGGGCCTCACACTGCTCCAGACGTGCGCGCTCAGCCTTCTCGTCTTCACCGGCGCATCACAGTTCGCCCTCGTCGGCGCACTCGCTGCGGGCGGCAATCCGTTCACCGCCGCCGCCGGTGCCTTCTTCCTCGGTGTACGCAACGCGTTCTACGGACTGCGACTGTCCCAGTTGCTGGCCCTGCCGCGTTTTGTACGCCCCTTCGCCGCCCACTGGGTGATCGATGAGACGACGGCGGTGACCCTCGCGCAGCCCACGCGCCGCAGCGCCCTGCTCGGCTTCACCGTGACCGGGCTGAGCCTGTACGTGCTGTGGAATCTCACCACCCTGGTCGGTGCACTGGGGGCGGAGGCCATCGGCGACACCGATGCCTGGGGCCTGGACGCCGCGAGTCCCGCCGTCTTCCTCGCGCTGCTGGCTCCCATGCTCCGTACCACCGCGGAACGCACCGTGGCCGGCCTCGCGGTGCTGCTGGCCATCGGCCTGCTGCCGGTGCTGCCCGCGGGGGTGCCGGTGCTTGTCGCCGCGCTGGCCGCGCCCGCCGTGCTCTGGGCGCAGGGGCGCACTGCGGGCCCCAATGACCTCACCGTGAAGGAGGGAGACCGATGAGCGTCTGGATCGCGATCGGCGCCACGGCAGTCGGCTGCTACCTGGTCAAACTGATGGGCCTGCTGGTGCCCGCCGCGGCACTGGAGCGGCCGCTGGTGAAACGCCTGGCCGTGCTGCTGCCGGTTGCCCTGCTCGCGGCGCTCACCGCACAGCAGACCTTCAGCACCGGTCAGCACGTGACGCTGGACGCCAGGGGCGCGGGACTCGCCGCGGCAGCGCTCGCGCTCGTCCTGCGCGCCCCCTTCCTCGTCGTGGTCGGCGCCGCTGTGGCCGTCACGGCAGGGGTACGCGCACTCGGCTGAACCGGGGGAGGGCGGTTCGCCGCATATCAGCCGATGGGGCGCCCGTACGCCCGCAGCGTCAGCAGCGCGTCGATCGTCACGATCGGGCGCCACTCCAGTGCGGACCCCGGTGCCCACTCGCGCCAGCGGATCGGCCAGCCGCCGTCGGCGAGCTGGGCTGCCTCCAGGAAGTCCAGCGAGCGGTCCATCTCCTCGTCCGTGAACCAGCCACGGGCGAGTGAGCCGGGCGTCCGCGCGTAGTCGTGCGCGAAATGGTGCTCGCCCGGCGCGTACCCGGGAGCGACCGGATGCTCGGTGGCCCGCTCCGGATCGAGCACCACGAGCCGCTGCTCGCGCACCAGGCGGCCGAGCCGGCCGGCGGCGGTCTCGGCGCGCGTCCGGTCGGGCACGCCGTCCAGGAAGGCGACCGCCGCTTGGACCTCGTACGGATGCGTGATCTCCAGCGACTCGACCGCGGCCCAGCAGAAATCGGTCGCCCTGAAGAGCCACGCGTGCCACACCTCGTTGCGGTGCAGGAGCCCCGCCACGGGCCCGGTGGCCAGAAGATCGCTCGGCGGGTCGTCGACGACGGGCACGAAGGGCGCCGCCGGATAGCCGCGCTGGGACGGGTGCACGGCGGGCAGCGCCCCTTCCCGCGTCGACACGTCGGACAGATATCTGCACATCCGCTCCACCCGCAGGCCCTCGCAGCGGCCGATGGAATCGAGCACCCGCAGAGCGTGAGCGGTGTGCAGCGGCTGGCTCACCGGGCCGCGCAGATCCGGTTCCAGGGCATGGCCGTAGCCGCCGTCCCGCCCCTGGTAGGAGGCGAGCGCGGTGTCGACCGCATCGGCGTCGCCGCCGAGGAAGTGGTGTGCGAACCGTCGCTGTTCGAGGACGCGGGCCGTCAGCCAGACGAACTGCTCGGCTCGCGCGAGAGGGGATGCTCCAGATCCAGCCATGGAACGACCGTAGAACGCGAAGCGCCGCCGGCGAGCAACTCGGACCGGTCTGCACTCTCAGGAGCGCGATACTGGAGTGATGCGGTTGACGATTTTCTGGGAGCGGATGGCGGACCACTTCGGCGAGGCGTACGCCGATTCCTTCGCCCGTGACCATGTGATGGCCGAACTCGGAGGCCGTACGGTGCAGGAGGCACTGGCAGCGGGATGGGACGCCAAAGAGGTCTGGCGCGGCGTCTGTTCCGCGATGGACGTCCCTGCCGGCAAGCGCTGATCCGCAGGGGCGACCGGCGCGATGTCACAGCCATGGGCCAGACTGGCCCTGTGGCACCCACTGACGAGCCTGCCGGGCACGAACAACCCCCCACCGCCCCACCGCCCGCGGCAACGGACCGGAGCGGACCTGCCCGAATGCCCCCGTGGCTGCCGCGCGCGATGGTGCTCGCACTGGCGCTCTACGCCTGCTTCCTCCTCGGCAGCTGGGCGTTCCATCAGCTCGTAGGGCTGCTGACCAACATCCTGATCGCCTTCTTCCTGGCGCTGGCGATCGAGCCCGCGGTCGGCCGGATGGCGCACCGCGGAATGCGCCGCGGCCTGGCGACCTTCCTGGTCTCCATGGGGGTGCTCGTCGCGGGCATCGGCTTCGTCGTGCTGCTCGGGTCGATGCTGGCCGGCCAGATCGTCGAGATGGTCGAGGACTTCCCCACGTACCTCGACTCGGTGATCGAGTGGATCAATCAGACCTTTCACACCGAACTGTCGCGGGTGGAAGTCCAGGACAGCCTGTTGAGGTCCGACTGGCTGCGCAGGTACGTACAGAACAGCGCCAGTGGCGTCCTGGACGTGTCGGCGACGTTGCTGGGAGGGCTGTTCCAGCTGCTGACCGTCTTCCTGTTCTCGTTCTACTTCGCGGCCGACGGACCACGGTTGCGCCGCGCCCTGTGCTCCGTGCTTCCGCCGGCCCGCCAGACCGAGGTGCTGCGCGCGTGGGAGATCGCGGTCGACAAGACCGGCGGCTACCTCTACTCACGCGGTCTGATGGCGCTCATCTCCGGGGCCGCGCACTACGTCCTGCTGCTGATCCTCGACGTGCCGTACGCACCCGCGCTCGCGGTGTGGGTGGGGGTCGTCTCGCAGTTCATCCCGACGATCGGCACCTATCTCGCGGGCGCGCTGCCGATACTGATCGCCTTCACCGTCAACCCCTGGTACGCGCTGTGGGTGCTCGGGTTCGTCGTGGTCTACCAGCAGTTCGAGAACTACGTGCTGCAGCCCAAGCTGACCGCGAAGACAGTCGACATCCACCCCGCGGTGGCCTTCGGGTCGGTCGTCGCGGGCACAGCTCTGATGGGCGCCGTCGGAGCGCTGATCGCCATTCCGGCGGTCGCGACACTGCAGGCGTTCCTCGGTGCGTACGTGAAGCGGTACGACGTGACGGACGATCCGCGTGTGCACGGCCGGCGTCAGCGCCGCCGCGGCAGGTCGGTCCTCGCGCGGATGCGGCGATCGCTGCACGAGCAGCCTTCGCATCCGCAGACCCCGAAGGGCCGGCCGTCCGGCCCGGACAGCGACTCCTGACCGACGGCGGTCACGCTTCGCCGGGCCTGTGGTGGGGCTGCGCTTGACACCAAAATCGAACATCCATTCTGATGGGGGTCTGGCCGTGAACCTGCGAGAGTTATCCACAGGTCAGGACGGTGCCGGGGCGCATTGTCAGTGGCAGGGGATAGCGTCTTTGACGTGAAGCGATCGACTCAAGCAAATCGGGTGGAACCCATGGCAGCAGGCACCGACCGCGAGAAGGCGCTCGACGCCGCGCTCGCGCAGATTGAACGGCAATTCGGTAAGGGCGCCGTGATGCGTCTCGGCGACCGGCCGAACGAACCCATCGAGGTCATCTCCACCGGGTCGACCGCCCTGGACATCGCGCTTGGCGTGGGCGGGCTGCCGCGCGGCCGCGTGGTGGAGGTGTACGGACCGGAATCCTCCGGCAAGACGACGCTGACGCTGCACGCGGTGGCCAACGCGCAGAAAGCCGGCGGCACGGTGGCCTTCGTGGACGCCGAGCACGCGCTCGACCCCGAATACGCCAAGGCGCTCGGCGTCGACACGGACAACCTGATCCTCTCCCAGCCGGACACCGGCGAGCAGGCCCTCGAAATCGTGGACATGCTGGTGCGCTCGGGCGCCATCGACCTCATCGTGATCGACTCCGTCGCGGCCCTCGTGCCCCGAGCGGAGATCGAGGGTGAGATGGGCGACTCGCACGTGGGTCTCCAAGCCCGGTTGATGAGCCAGGCCCTGCGTAAAATCACCGGCGCGTTGCACCAGTCCCAGACCACAGCGATCTTCATCAACCAGCTGCGCGAGAAGATCGGCGTGATGTTCGGCTCCCCGGAGACCACGACCGGTGGCCGGGCGCTGAAGTTCTACGCCTCGGTGCGGCTCGACATCCGCCGTATCGAGACGTTGAAGGACGGCACCGACGCGGTCGGCAACCGCACCCGCGTCAAGGTCGTGAAGAACAAGGTCGCGCCGCCGTTCAAGCAGGCCGAGTTCGACATCCTCTACGGCCAGGGCATCAGCCGTGAGGGCGGGCTGATCGACATGGGCGTGGAGCACGGCTTCGTCCGCAAGGCCGGCGCCTGGTACACGTACGAGGGCGACCAGCTCGGCCAGGGCAAGGAGAACGCCCGTAACTTCCTGAAGGACAACCCCGATCTCGCCGACGAGATCGAGAAGAAGATCAAGGAGAAGCTGGGCGTCGGCGTCAAGCCGCAGGCCCCGGGCGCAGAGCCAAGCGCGGACGCCGCGGCGGTCAGCGCCTCGGCCCCCGCCGATGAGGCCAAGGCCGTAACGGCTTCGGCGACCAAGGCCAAGACGGCCAAGGCCACGGCAGCCAAGGGTTAGCCCGTGACCCGGAGGACCGACTGGCCGGGAAGCGAAGGCGTGGACTCCGAGGACAGCGGCAGCCCTGCCCCGTCGAGGGCCGGGAAAGGGTTGCCGCCTCAGGATCCGGGTGAGCAGGCGCGAGCGATCTGCCTCCGCCTGCTCACCGGAACCGCCCGCACCCGTAAGCAGCTCGCCGACGCCCTCCACAAGCGGGGCATCCCGCAGGACGTGTCGGAGGAGGTGCTGTCCCGCTTCGAGGAGGTCGGGCTCATCAACGACGCGGCCTTCGCGGACGCGTGGGTGGACTCGCGCCACCACGGCCGGGGCCTCGCCCGGCGGGCGCTCGCGCGGGAACTGCGGAACAAGGGAGTCGACCCCGCCCTGATCGACGACGCGATCGGACAGCTGGACGCCGACCGGGAGGAGGAAACGGCCCGCGACCTGGTGGCCCGCAAGCTCCGCTCCACTCGCGGCCTGGAGCGCGACCGCCGGCTGCGCCGCCTCGCCGGCATGCTCGCGCGCAAGGGGTACCCCGAAGGGATGGCGCTGCGGGTGGTCAGACGCGCCCTGGAGCAGGAGGGCGAGAACGACGATGACGACAGTGCACACGTGAATGCGGATTACGACCCGCTCTAAGTGCTCACGAGAGCGGGGAGTGTGGGGCGTTGTCCTGGGGGAACGCCCCACCCCGCGGCCCCGGCCATGATCGGCCGGACAGGCCCTGAGCCCCGACCGTGCTCTAACGGCCTGGTGCGCGAGAGGGGACGGGCCCGCGACGCCGGCTACGGCACCTCGCCGCGTTGGCGGAACGTCCTGATAGCTCCGCTATGAGGACGCTCCGCCGCCTTGCGATGCACCGCATCCGAGGCCGCGGGCTGATCCGCCCCCTATCGCACCAGGCCGTAAGCGGTGGCCGACTTCACCGGAAGGCCCGCCGCCCGCCATGCCTGGAAGCCCCCGCTGAGGTCGGTTGCCCGATGCAACCCCAGCTGCCGCAGCGACGCCGCCGCGAGACTCGACGCGTAGCCCTCGTTGCAGATCACCACGACATGCAGGTCATGATCATGGGCCTCTGGAGCGCGGTGGCTGCCCTGGGGGTCGAGCCGCCATTCCAGTTCGTTGCGCTCGACGACCAGGGCCCCCGGAATCAGCCCGTCCCGCTCGCGCAGGGCGGCGTACCGAATATCCACCAGCAGTGCGCCCGCTGCCGCGGCGTCGTATGCCTCCCGCGGCCCGATCCGGTCGAGTCCTTTGCGTACCCGCTCGAGCAGTTGGTCGATGCCGATCCGTTTTCCGCTCACTGCCACTCCTCGGGTCGCTCGATCTGCTCCAGCCGCAGCACCGCGCCTGTGCGGCTGTAGCGCCGCATCATCGGGAGCGGTGGATAGTAGGCGTGCACCGAGACAGCGTGCCGGTCCTTCGACTCATTCAGCACCTGGTGCACCTGGTGCACGTGGTGCGCGCTGAACGCCCGCCCCCGGCCGGCTGTCAGCTGTCGTCGCCGGTCCAGCCCGTCGCTGAGCTCCAGTGTTTTCCAGCCTTCTGTGGGCAGCCGCGCGGCGAGTGAGTCTTCCCGCAGGGCGCCCGCCGCCGCGGCGAAGGCGCCGTGCGAGCCGCCGTGGTCGTGCCAGCCGGTTCCGCTGCCGGGCGGCCAGCCGATCAGCCACGCCTCGCTCCCGCCCGGCCCGCTGAGGCGCATCCAGGTACGCCCTTCGGGATCGAGCGGCAGCGAGGCGACGAGAGAAGCGTCGGCAGCGGTACGGCGCACGAAATCGAGCAGCTCCGCAGCAGAGGACGAAGCGTTCCCCGGAACGCTTTCGGATGCGTCCGGGGAACGCCCGGGAAGAAGAAGGGACACAGGTGACCGTCCTGAGGAAGTTCGCGAGAACGCGCGGCCGGAACCACTGCACGGCACAGCGCGCGAGAAGAAGGGCGAATCAGCAGGACGGCCGACACACGCAGCCCGCATAGCGGACGAGGTCCATATGGACTCGTCGCCACAGGCGCATGGAGGTGTCGGTCACGTTCGGGAGTAGACCACGCACGCCCGCGGCGGTCAATTGATGTCCGCAGTCCGGTCGGTGAGGTCTCCGGTGCAGTCTCCGGTGGGGCCTTCGGTGGAGTCTTCGGCCTGATCGGAGGTGACCGGCCGCTCGGCTCCCCCGCAACGCTGCGGGTGCGGCCCCGTGCGTGCCGCTGTGGGTGCGCCCCCGCGCGCCGCGTCCGCAGCCGAATACAGCTCCGCCGGCCGCACCCCGTTGAAGGCCGCAGCCAGATGCCCGTCCGGCCGCACCAGCAGCACCGTGTGCGCCGAAGCCCCCGGGTAGCCCTCGGTGACCAGCAGCTCGGCCCGCACCGGCAGCGCGGTGACGGCCGCCGCCAGCCTCGGCATCACCCCCGCCGTCATCCAGTGCCGCCGGTCCCACACGCCCGTTCCCGGGGCGACCAGCACCACCAGCTGCCGTCCGCGTCGCAGCCGGTCCCGCAGCCAGACGCTTGAGCCGTCGGGCGCCGTCGCCCGTACGTCGGCGATCAGGGCGCCCAGGGGCGTGCGCACCGCCGTCCGTCCCTCGACGTCCTGCGCCGTGAGCGGAGAGCGGGCGTACTGCGGCGGCGCCCCCAGCGCCCCACGCCCCAGGTGGCCGTCCGTGAGCAGCGTGTCGTGCCCGCGCGCGGTGCCCGGCAGGTACGTCAGCAGTCCGCCGCCCCGCAGTATCGGCAAGGCCTGGTCGGCCGCGCGCAGCCGCGAGGCGACGGCCGTGCGCCGCTCGGCCTGGTAGCTGTCGAGCAGTGTTTCCGAGGCTCCCAGATGCCAGGCCTGCGCCAGCTTCCAGGCCAGGTTGTCGACATCCCGCAGCCCCTCGTCGAGGCCCTGGGTGCCGAGCGCTCCGAGCAGGTGGGCGGCGTCACCCGCCAGGAACGCCCGGCCCGACCGCCAGGTGCGGGCCAGCCGGTGGTGCAGGGTGTACACGCCGGTGTCGAGCAGCTCGTACGGCGGAGTCTCCTGGCACCAGCCCCCCAGCGTGTCACGGACCCGCGTCACCAGGGCTTCAGGAGTGACGAGTTCACCGCTCGGCGGCAGCAGCCAGTCGAGCCGCCACACGTCGTCGCGCAGCGGACGGGCGGTCACTTCCTGGCCTCCGGTGCGCCACGGCGGCATGCGGTGCAGTACGGCCTCGCCGGGCCACGGCAGTTCGGTACGCAGTGCCGCTACGGCATGCCTCTCGATGGCGGTGCGTCCCGGAAACCGGATGTCGAGGAGCTTGCGCACCGTCGACCGGGCGCCGTCACAGCCCACCAGGAAGCTGCCGCGCCACCGGGTTGCCCCGGGCTCGCCGGCCCCGGGCTCGCGGGCGGCTCCGGGCTCGCGGATGTGCGCCGTGACACCGTCGTGGTCCTGCTCGATCGTGTCGAGACGGCTGTCGGGCACGAACTCGACCAGTTCCTGCGCGGCCACGGCGTCCCGCAGTCCGCGGGTCAGCACGTGCTGCGCCAGGTGGACGGGGGAGGGCATGTCGGCGTCGTCGCCGAAGTCGATTCGGCGGACGTTCTGGTGACGGCGTATCGACCGCCATCCGGTCCAACGCGTTCCCTCGTCACGGACAGTCGCGCACCCGAGCCGTTCGAGGAGGTCTGCGGTGTCCGCCCGGAGCAGGGCCGTACGGGCCGTGCGGGGCTCGTCGTTGCCCCGGCCCTCATCGAGTACGACCGAGGGCACGCCCTGAGCCGACAGGGCAAGCGCGAGAGCCAGTCCGACAGGACCCGCGCCAACGACGATCACCGGGTCCACGGTGCGTTCCCTCCAGTCCGTACGGACATGCGGGAAGCGGCAGGTGGAACCCGGTGCACGATCACAGAACGTATGCAACCCACTGCGGGTGCTTGCGTCAAGTGACGGAGGCAGCGGCGGGGTGGCCGCTGCCTCACATTACGTCAGTTCTTCTTCTGGGCGGACCCGTCGTTGCCGTCTGCCATGCCTGTCGAGCCTCCCGCGTGCGGTCCGAGCGGACCGCCGCCCGCGTCGAGCACCCCGGGCGCCTCCAGCGGGTCGGCCGCGGCGGCCGGCGCGATGCCGGTCTTGGCACGGCGGCCGCGCTTTTCGATCCAGGTGGCAAGCGCGGACAGCGCCATGCACATCGCGACGTAGATGGCACCGAAGACGATGACCACCGGAACGTACGGGTTGTCGTCGTTGACGATGATGTTGTTGGCCAGCGTGCGGGCGACGAAGAGCAGCTCGGCGTACGTGATGATGTAGCCGAGTGAGGTGTCCTTGAGCGTCACCACAAGCTGGCTGATGATCGTCGGCAGCATCGAGCGGACGGCCTGCGGGATCAGCAGCATCGTCATGACCTGCGACTTGCGCAGACCCAGCGCGTACGCCGCCTCGACCTGCCCCTTCGGCACGGCGTTGACACCGGCCCGCAGGATCTCGGCCTGCACGCAGGCGTTGTAGACGGTCAGCCCGATGACCAGGGCCCAGTACGCCGAACTCTCACCGATGAAACCGAGACTGCCCTTGTACGTCAGGAACAGGACCCACATCGCGTAGATCGTGATCAGCAGCGGGACGGCCCGGAACAGCTCGATGAAGCCGGTGGCCACGGCGCTCACCGGACGGTGGTCGGAGAGCCGCGCCACCGCCAGCAGCACACCCAGGACCAGCGACAGCACCGCTGCGACGGCGAAGACCTGGAGGGTGGAGAGGAGGCCGTCGCGAATGCTGTTCCGGACACCCGCGTAGTTGAAGATGTTCCACATCTCGGGGGCGAAGTACCCGCGGTCGGCGAGGCGGAAGACCGCGAACCCGGTCAGAGCGAGGATCAGCAGGGAGCCGAGGACGGTGTAGATGCGGTTGCGTACCCGGGCCTTGGGACCCGGGGCGTCGTACAGGACGCTCGAACTCATCGTGCGACCTCCAGGCGCCGCTCGAGCAGCCGGAAGAGACCGCTGATGGTGAACGTGATGATCAGGTAGCCGAGGGCCACCCACAGGAAGATCGGGGCGATGGCGAAGCCCTTGTCACTGAGCAGCTTCTGCACACCGAAGAGTTCGGCGACGCTGAACGCTCCCGCGATCGCCGAGTTCTTGGTGAGTGCGATGAAGATGCTGCTCAGCGGCGGGACCACGACGCGCGTGGCCTGCGGAAGAACGATCAGACGCAGCGTCTGGAAGAACGTCATGCCCAGGGAGCGGGCGGCCTCGGCCTGGCCGAGCGGCACCGTGCTGACACCGGACCGGACGGCCTCGCAGACGAACGCGGACGTGTAGAAGCCGAGCGCAAGCAGAGCCTTGACCCACGGGTTCATACCGGTGCCGAAGACGGCGGGCACCACGAACCAGACGACGAGGAACAGCAGGGTCAGCGGAGTGTTGCGGAAGAGCGTGACCCAGGCGGTTCCGAAGAACCGCAGGGGCGGTACGGGAGAGACGCGGAAACCGGCCATCACGACGCCCAGCACCATCGCGAGCAGCGCACTGGCGGCGGTGAGCAGCACGGTTCCTATGAAACCGTCACGGAACTCCGGCAAGTGGTCGAGCAATACATTCACGGGGAAGTCCTCGTGGGCGGCAGCGGACGGGCAGGGGACACCGTGCCCCGTACGCTCCCCTCAAGCGCGTACGGGGCACAGAAACCACCGAAGGAAGCGGCGGTATCAGTAGCGCTCGAGCGCCGGCGGCTCGGTGAACTCGGAGCCGGACAGGCCCAGCGTCGCGTCGTACGCCTTCTTGTAGTCGCCGTTCTCGATGTGCGCTTCCAGGGCGTCGCCGACCGCCTCGCGCAGCGCCTTGTCGTCCTTGCTCATGCCGACGCCGTACGGCTCCTCGGTGAACGGCTTGCCGACCACCTTGAGCTTCGTCGGACGCTGGGCGGCGTAGCCCTTGAGGATCGCGTCGTCGGTGGTGACGGCGTCGACCTCGTTGTTGATGAGCTGCTGCACGCACTCGGAGTACTTCGACAGCTCGACGGTCTTCGCGCCGTACTTCGGCTTCTTGATCTCCTGGAGCGGCGTGGAGCCGACGATGGAGCAGACCTTCTTGCCCTTGAGCGAGTCGGGTCCGGTGATCGCGCTCTCGTCCTTGCGGACCAGGAGGTCTGCGCCCGCCATGAAGTACGGGCCGGCGAAGCCGACCTGCTTCTTGCGCTCGTCGTTGATCGTGTACGTACCGACGTAGAGGTCGATGTCGCCCTTCGAGATGGTCGTCTCGCGGACACCGGAGTCGACCGTCTTGAAGGTGATCTGGTCGGCGGAGAAGCCAAGGTCGGCGGCGACCATCTTGGCGATCTCGATGTCGAAGCCGGAACGCTCGCCGTCGGTGTCCTCGAAGCCGAGGTAGGGCTGGTCGTTCTTGGCGCCGAAGGTGATCTTGCCGGCCTTCTGGGCGCTCTTCAGGACCGGGGAGTCGATCTTGACGTCCTTGGCGACCGTGTACGTCGGAAGCTTGGGGGCTTCCTTGCCGCCGGTCGGGTTCTTCGGCTTGTCGCCGGCGGTGCCGGACTCGCCGCCACAGGCAGTCGCGGTCAGGGCGAGCACGGCGATGGCAACGGCGGCCGATTTGCGGAGCTTCATCGTGAAAATCCCTAGTGTCGTGGGTCGTTAATCGTCAGTGGTGAAGGATCTTCGACAGGAAGTCCTTGGCCCGGTCGCTGCGCGGGTTGCTGAAGAACTGGTCGGGTGTGGCCTCTTCGACGATCTTTCCGTCCGCCATGAAGACGACCCGGTTGGCGGCCGAACGCGCGAAGCCCATCTCGTGGGTGACGACCACCATCGTCATTCCGTCGCGTGCCAGCTGCTGCATCGCTTCCAGAACCTCGTTGATCATCTCCGGGTCGAGCGCCGACGTGGGCTCGTCGAAGAGCATGATCTTGGGGTCCATCGCCAACGCCCGCGCGATCGCGACACGTTGCTGCTGACCTCCGGAGAGCTGCGCCGGGTACTTGTCCGCCTGCGAGCCGACACCCACCCGGTCGAGCAGGGTGCGCGCCTTCTCCTCGGCCGCCTTCTTGTCCGTCCCGCGAACCTTGGTCTGGCCCAGCGTGACGTTCTCCAGCACCGTCTTGTGTGCGAAGAGATTGAACGACTGGAAGACCATGCCGACGTCGGCACGCAGCCGCGCGAGCTCCTTGCCCTCCTGGGGCAGCGGCCTGCCGTCGATCGCGATGGCGCCGGAGTCGATCGTCTCCAGGCGGTTGATGGTGCGGCACAGCGTGGACTTTCCGGACCCCGAGGGTCCGATGACGACCACGACCTCGCCACGGGCGATGGTCAGATCGATGTCCTGGAGCACATGCAGCGCGCCGAAGTGCTTGTTGACGTTGCTCAGCACGACCAGGTCGTCGGCTGCGGGGGCAGCGTCATCGGCGGCCTTGGTCACTGAAACTCCGCTCATCGGCTTCTTGCTCCGTCCTCCTCGGTTGGGAGGACCCTAGTCAGCCGTTACGACCAGCGTCATTACATCTGAGCGGAAATTGAGCATAACGATCCGGCTGCAACCGGACACTCCGCGTGAACGGGACTCCGCTCCGGCATACCGGCTCCATAACGGAACATGCCCGTAACGGGGAGCCCCTTGACTGGACCGTGACGCATCGGCGTGGATGCCATGAGACCAATTCACGAAGATTTCACCGAAGGACCGAAGGGGGGCCATGAGACTGCTGCTCGTCGAGGACGACGACCACGTCGCGGCTGCCCTCTCCGCCGTCCTCGCCCGACACGGCTTCCGGGTCGTCCACGCCCGCAGCGGCGAGGAAGCGATCCAGGCGCTGCTGCCGGCCGAGAAGGACCCCTTCGGTGTCGTGCTGCTCGATCTCGGGCTGCCCGACCAGGACGGCTACGAGGTCTGCGGGAAGATCCGCAAGCGCAGCGACACCCCGGTGATCATGGTGACCGCGCGGGCCGACGTACGGTCCCGTATCCACGGCCTGAACCTGGGCGCCGACGACTACGTCACCAAGCCCTACGACACCGGTGAGCTGCTGGCCCGTATCCACGCCGTCAGCAGGCGCAAGGCGAACGGCGAGACACCCGCGCCCGGTTCCGCCTCCGGAGCCGCTTCGGACGCCGCGCTGCGGCTCGGCGGCGTGTGCATCGAGCTGCTCACGCGCCGGGTCAGCGTCGCCGGCAGCGAGGTCCAGCTGACCCGCAAGGAGTTCGACCTGCTCGCCCTCCTCGCGCAGCGCCCCGGTGTCGTCTTCCGCCGGGAACAGATCATCAGCGAGGTCTGGCGCACGAGCTGGGAAGGGACCGGCCGCACGCTGGAGGTGCATGTGGCATCACTGCGCGCCAAACTGGGGATGCCCGCGCTGATAGAGACGGTGCGCGGTGTCGGCTACCGGCTCGTCGCCCCGGCCGCGGTGCAGGGCCCGTAGCCCCGCGTGCGCACCCGCCTTCTCCCGCTGCTCATCGTCCTGCTCGCGGGGATTCTCCTCGCCCTGGGCTTCCCGCTGGCGGTGAGCGTGGCCGCCGCCCACCAGCAGCGCGTGGTCGTCGACCGGATCGACGACACGGCGCGTTTCGCGGCGCTCGCCCAGTTCGTCACCGAGCGGGGCGGCAGTGGCACGGACGAACGGCGCAGCACCCTGGAGACGGAACTCGCCAGTTACCACGCCGTGTACGGCATCAAAGCGGGCGTCTTCTACCGCGACGGCGAGGCCATGGCGAGCGCCCCCGGGGGCTGGAGCGTCCCCGAGGCGGGGGAGGGCCGTGGCGCCTTCCAGGAGGCGCTCTACAAGCGCCGCAGCCACGACCCGAAGCAGGTCTGGCCCTGGCAGAGCGGACGCCTGTACGTGGCCTCCCCGGTCGTGCGCGACGGGGACGTGGTCGCCGTGGTGGTCACCGACTCGCCGACCGGACAGATGCGTTCGCAGACGCTGCGGGGCTGGCTGTTCATCGCCGCCGGTGAGGTCGCGGCGATGCTGGTGGCGGTCGGCGCCGCGTTCCGGCTCACCGGGTGGGTGCTGCGGCCCGTACGCATCCTGGACGCGGCCACCCACGACATAGCGACCGGCCTGATGAACTCGCGGGTCGCCGCGGCGAGCGGGCCCCCGGAACTCAGGCGCCTGGCCAGGTCTTTCAACGAGATGGCGGACAACGTCGAGGAGGTTCTGGAGCAGCAGCGCGCCTTCGTCTCCGACGCCTCCCACCAGCTGCGCAACCCGCTGGCCGCCCTCCTGCTGCGGATCGAGCTGCTCTCCCTCGACCTGCCGGGGAACGCCGAGATCACCTCCGTACGTACGGAGGGCAAGCGCCTCGCGCAGGTTCTCGACAGCCTCCTGGACCTGGCGCTCGCCGAGCACGCCCCAGCGCACCTCCACCTCATCGACCTCGGCGCACTGGTCACCGAGCGCATCGCCGCCTGGGGGCCCCTCGCCGACGACAAGGGCGTGCGTCTCACCCGCGAGGGGCCGGTGGCCGTCACCGCCTGGGGTGACCTCGTCGCGCTCTCCAGCGCCATGGACGCGGTCATCGACAACGCGCTGAAGTTCACCCCGCCCGGCGAGATGGTCGAAGTCGTCGTGGCGCCGGAGGGGGAGACCTGCACCGTCACTGTCGCCGACCATGGTCCCGGACTCACCGACGAGGAGCTCACGCGCGTGGGGGACCGTTTTTGGCGCAGCAACCTGCACCAGAACGTCAAGGGCTCGGGCCTCGGCCTGTCGATCTCGCGCGCCCTGCTCCTCGCGGGCGGCGGCACGATGGCGTACACCCAGAACAGACCCCACGGGCTGCGGGTCACCGTCACCGTCCCGCGAACGTCACCCGACGACGGAAGGCTTGAAGGCCCGGCCGGTCAGGGCTTGACGGACCGGTAGTAGCGCTGCGCCCCCTCGTGCAGCGGCAGCGGATCGGTGTAGATGGCGGTCCGCAGATCCACCAGCTGAGCCGCGTGCACCTCACTGCCGATGCGGTCCCGGCTCCCTATCACCGCCCGCGTCAGGCCCTCGGTGAGCGCGGCGTTGGTACGGTCCGTGGTCACCAGCAGATTGGCGACCGCCACCGTCGGCACCGCCACCCCGCCGTGAGCCCTCAGATACGCGTCCGCGGGCATCACCGCGGACCGGTAGTGGCGGGACGTTCCGCCCGTCGCGTGCAGTTCGTCGACCAGATCACCCAGCGGCACGAGCCGGATATCCATGCGCTTCGACAGGTCCCGCACCGCGGAGGTGGGCAGACCCCCCGACCAGAAGAAGGCATCGATCTCGCCCCGCTCGAGCATCCCGGGCATGGAGTCGATGCCGACGGACACCGGGGTGATGTCCCGCTCGGGGTCGATACCGGCCGCCGTCAGCAGCCGGTTCGCCACCAGCCGCACGCCGGAACCGGGCTGTCCGACCGCCACCCGACTGTTCCGCAGACCGGCCGCGGAACGCACCGTGGAACGCTTGGATACGACAAGTTGCACATAGTCGTCGTACAGCCGCGCACAGCTGCGCAGCCGCGCCGCCCCCGGCATGCCGTCCTGCTTGTACTTGGCGACGGCGTCCGCGGTGGCGATGGTGAAATCGGCCTCACCGCTCGCCAGCCGTGCGAGGTTCTCCTGCGAGCCCTCGCTGGTGCGCAGCCGCATGTTCACCTCGGGGAGGTCGCGCGCCGCGGCCCGCTCGAGGAGCTCGCCGTAGCGCTGGTAGACGCCCGTCGGCACGCCAGTGCTGAAGGTGATCTTCCCGCGCGGTGCGGACTCCCCGATCGGCACGAGCCACCACATCAGCAGCCCGAACGTCACGAGTGCGGCGGCGCCACCCTGGAGGGCGCGGCGGCGGCTGATGTGAGCCAAGGGCTGGAGCATGCGCGCGATCCTGCCAGTCCGGCCCCCCGGAGACCAGGCCGACGGTGGGGTGCCCCGCCCCGTTCGCGCCCCGTACCCTGGTGTGCGAGATGAGCGAGAAGACATACGAGGTGCGCACTTACGGGTGCCAGATGAACGTCCACGACTCCGAGCGGCTTTCGGGCCTCCTGGAGGGCGCGGGATATGTCCGGGCCCGGGAGGGAGCCGACGGCGACGCCGATGTCGTCGTCTTCAACACCTGCGCGGTGCGGGAGAACGCCGACAACAAGCTGTACGGCAATCTCGGCAGGCTCGCCCCGATGAAGACGAAGCGGCCCGGCATGCAGATCGCCGTGGGCGGCTGCCTCGCCCAGAAGGACCGCGACACCATCGTCAAGCGGGCACCCTGGGTCGACGTCGTTTTCGGTACGCACAACATCGGCAAGCTGCCCGTACTCCTGGAGCGCGCCCGCGTGCAAGAAGAGGCGCAGGTCGAGATCGCTGAGTCGCTGGAGGCCTTCCCGTCCACGCTGCCGACGCGGCGCGAGAGCGCTTACGCCGCCTGGGTCTCCATCTCCGTCGGGTGCAACAACACCTGCACCTTCTGCATCGTGCCCGCGCTGCGCGGCAAGGAGAAGGACCGCCGGACAGGCGACATCCTCGCCGAAATCGAGGCACTGGTCGCCGAAGGTGTCTCCGAGATCACCCTGCTCGGCCAGAACGTCAACGCCTACGGCTCCGACATCGGTGACCGTGAGGCGTTCTCCAAGCTGCTGCGCGCCTGCGGGAAGATCGACGGCCTGGAGCGGGTCCGGTTCACCTCGCCGCACCCGCGCGACTTCACGGACGACGTGATCGCCGCGATGGCCGAGACGCCGAACGTCATGCCGCAGCTGCACATGCCGCTGCAGTCCGGATCGGACACGGTCCTCAAGGCGATGCGCCGGTCGTACCGGCAGGAGCGCTTCCTCGGCATCATCGAGAAGGTGCGTGCCGCCATGCCGCACGCCGCCCTCTCCACCGACATCATCGTGGGCTTCCCCGGCGAGACCGAGGAGGACTTCGAGCAGACCATGCACACGGTCCGCGAGGCACGCTTCGCGCAGGCCTTCACCTTCCAGTACTCCAAGCGCCCCGGCACCCCGGCCGCCACTATGGAGAACCAGATCCCCAAGGAGATCGTCCAGGAGCGCTACATGCGCCTGGTCGCCCTCCAGGAGGAGATCTCCTGGGAGGAGAACAAGAAGCAGGTCGGCCGGACCCTGGACGTCATGGTCGCCGAGGGCGAGGGCCGCAAGGACGGCGCCACCCACCGCCTCTCGGGACGCGCCCCCGACAACCGGCTCGTGCACTTCGGGAAGCCGGACGCGCAGGTGCGCCCCGGTGACGTGGTGACCGTCCTGATCACCTACGCCGCCCCGCACCACCTGCTGGCCGAGGGCCCCGCCATGTCGGTACGCCGCACCCGCGCCGGTGACGCCTGGGAGAGGCGGACCGCGCAGCCGCAGCAGGGCCAGGGCGTGCTGCTGGGGCTCCCGAAGATCGGCGTTCCCGAGCCGCTGCCGGCGGCCACGGGCGGCTGCGCCGTCCAGTAGGGCGTTCGGCGCGAGGGACGGTTGCGGGCGGGGCACTAGGCTTCCGATCATGCTTGTCGCCGCCGCTGTGTGCCCCTGTCCGCCGCTCCTGGTACCCGAAGTGGCCGCCGGCGCGGCGCCGGAACTCGACGCCGCCCGGGCGGCCTGTGCGGACTCTCTCGGGGTGCTCGCCGCGTCCCGTCCCGACCTGCTGGTCGTGGTGGGCAGCGCAGGGCCGGGCGAGGCGAGTACGTACCCCCAGGGGGCCACGGGAAGCTTCCGCGGCTTCGGCGTCGACGTGACTGTACGTCTCGACACGTTTCGTGCGTTCCCCGGAACGGACGGGGGCAGCGCCCCGGTCTCGGGAACCGTCGTCGGCCAGGAGCTTCCGCAGTCCCTCGCGGTCGGCGCGTGGCTGCTCACCCGTGAACAGTGGTCGGGCGCCCCCGTGGAAGCCCTGGGCGTCGCAGAACGCACCCCGGCGGACCTGTGCGCGGACCAGGGACGGGGACTCGCCACGCGCGTGGAGCGGGTCGCGCTGCTCGTGATGGGGGACGCCAGCGCCTGCCGCACACTCAAGGCGCCCGGCTATCTGGACGAACGCGCCGAGGCCTTCGACGCACGTGCCGCACACGCCCTCGCGGCCGCCGACCCGGCCGCCCTGCTGGCCCTGGACGCGGGCCTGGCGTACGAACTGAAGGCGGCGGGGCGGGCGCCCTGGCAGGTCCTCGCCGGCGCGGCCCAGGGGGCCGGTCTCGGCGGTCAGCTGCTGTACGAGGACGCTCCTTACGGCGTCGGCTATTTCGTCGCGCTCTGGTCGTGACACACCGCTGAACGCCCGACCGCTGAATGCCCCGCGGAAGGGACGGGGACGACGGGCAGGGGGACGCGGGACGGCGGAGGGCCGCGGAGCGTACTGCGCTCCGTGGCCCTCCGCCGTTGCCCGCCCGCCTGTCGTCGGGGCTACGGGGCCGGGGGAGGGGGCGGCGGCGTGGTGCTGGTACCGCCGGTTCCCGTCCCGCCCGGGCCGCCCGCGGCCGGGCCGCCCGCGGCCGGGCCGGCGGGGCCGCCCGTTCCGCCCGGGCCGTCGTCCTTGTGGGAGATGCGGTTCAAGGCGTCCCTCGCCTTGCCCGTACCCGACTGGATCTGGCTGCTGTACTTGCCCTTGGTCTTGCTGTCGACCGTCTTGGCGGCCTTGTCCAGACCCTGCCCGATCTTGCCCTCGTGCTGCTGCGCGAGGGCCGAGACCTTGTCCTTCGCAGGAGCAAGCTTGGCCTTCAACGAATCCAGGAAGCCCATGGTCACCTTCGCTCTTCGGGGAAACTACTTTCGGGCGCTGTCGCCGGCCTCATTGTCCGCCGCTTCTTCCACCGACTGCTGCTTGGGGATCTCCGCGCCCTCCGCGTCCGCACTCGCGCCCGCCTCAACGCCCTGCGCTGTGCTGGTTGGAGCCTCCTCGGCCGGCGCCTCAACGACATCCCTGGACTTACGACGAAACCGATCAAAAACTCCCATATCGACTCCATATCCTACTCGTGCGGGCGAAACCGGCGGTCGGATCCTCGCAACAGGCAACGAACCCGGTGGCGTGCCGTCACGTAACTCGTTCGGGGAGGCCTCGCGAGGTTTGCGAGACTGTGCACGTGAGAACTGCAGCCCCCGCACCGCGGGTCATCGCCGTTGTCGGCCCCACGGCAGCCGGAAAGTCCGATCTGGGCGTCGCCCTCGCCCAGCATTTCGGCGGGGAAGTGGTCAACGCCGACTCCATGCAGCTCTACCGGGGGATGAACATCGGCACCGCCAAGCTGACGCCCGAAGAGCGCTGCGGAGTGCCGCACCACCTCCTCGACATCTGGGACGTGACCGAGGCGGCGAGCGTCGCCGAGTACCAGAGACTCGCACGCGCGCAGATCGACCGTCTGCTCGCCGAAGGGCGTACGCCGGTGCTCGTCGGCGGTTCCGGGCTGTACGTGCGGGGGGCCGTCGACGCACTGGAGTTCCCCGGCACCGACCCCGACGTACGCGCCCGCCTGGAGGCGGAACTGGAGCTGCGCGGCCCCGGAGCCCTGCACGCCCGCCTCCTCGCCGCCGACCCGGACGCCGGCCGGGCGATCCTGCCGAGCAACGGCCGCCGCATCGTGCGGGCGCTCGAAGTGATCGAAATCACCGGCAGGCCCTTCACCGCCAATCTCCCCGGACCGGACTCGGTGTACGACACCGTGCAGATCGGCGTCGACGTCGGCCGTCCCGAACTCGACGAGCGCATCGCCCTTCGGGTGGACCGCATGTGGGAGGCGGGCCTCGTCGACGAGGTGCGCGCACTGGAGGCACGGGGGCTGCGGGAGGGCCGCACGGCCGCGCGCGCACTTGGGTACCAGCAGGTGCTGGCCGCGTTGGCGGGAGACTGCACCGAGGAGCAGGCGCGCACCGAGACCGTGCGTGCCACCAAACGCTTCGCGCGCCGCCAGGACTCGTGGTTTCGCCGGGATCCGCGAGTGCACTGGCTGAGCGGCGCAGCTCAGGACCGTGCGGAACTCCCGGAGCGGGCGCTGGCGTTGGTCGAACGAGCGGTTACAGCCTGATCACGTGATGGCATCGGGACGCTCCGCCCGTCATTGCGGCGCCCGGCCCCGTGCCATCATCGAGCTTCGATCGACCAGTGGAGTCCAAGTTGGGAGGGCGCGTGGCGATGGAAGCCGGCCCTCGTGACACAGCTCAGGGAGACCCGGACCGCTTGAGCCCCGACGGACCCGACGAGCAGGATGTGGCCGCGGTGGCCGAGACGGGCCCCGAGGTCCAGGTCGAGCTGCGCCCCCAGCGGCGACTGCGCATCTGGCAGCTCGCCCCGATCGTGGGGCTCGCCGCGCTGGGTTCCCTGATGTTCGCCTTCCCCCTCGCCTTCGAATTCGGCGACGGCGGCGCGGTCGTAGCCATGCTCGGCCTGCTGATCAGCTGCTGCGCCGCGGGCTGGGGCATGATGGCCGCGCACCGCGTCGGACACAGCTGGCCGGGTCTGCCGTCCAGGGAGTCGGAAGGGCGCCCGGACTGGCGCATGATCGCGCTGTACGTCGTCGTGGGCACCGGCCTCGTCGCCCTGGCCGTGTGGCGGGTCGCCAGGCTCCGCTGAGCCCAGCCGAGCCCCCGGCCGTGCGCGTCCCCGCCTCCGGCGAGCCCCCGGCCGTGCGCGTCCCCGCCCCCGCCGAGCGACCGGCCCGCCCGTACGATTGACGGCGTGAGCACCTCGCCGATCGCCTTCCTCAAGGGACACGGGACCGAGAACGACTTCGTGATCGTCCCCGACCCGGACAACGCCCTCGACCTGCCCGCCGCCCTCGTCGCGAAATTGTGCGACCGCAGGGCCGGCATCGGCGGGGACGGTCTGCTGCACGTCGTCCGGTCCGAGGCGCACCCCGAGGCCCGCTCCATGGCCGCGTCGGCCGAGTGGTTCATGGACTACCGCAACGCCGACGGCTCGATCGCCGAGATGTGCGGCAACGGCGTGCGCGTCTTCGCCCGCCACCTGCAGCGCGCCGGCCTCGTCGGCGAGGGCGACCTGGCCGTCGCCACCCGGGGCGGCGTCAAGGGCGTACACATCGCGAAGGCGCAGAGCGGCGGCGACATCACCGTCTCGATGGGCCGCGCGGTCCTGCCCGGAGGCGACGTGACAGTCGCTGTGGGGGGCCGCGCATGGCCCGCCCGCAACGTGAACATGGGCAACCCGCACGCCGTCGCGTTCATCGACGATCTGCGGCACGCCGGTGACCTGCTCACCGCCCCCGCCTGCGCACCCGGCGCCACCTACCCGGACGGGGTCAACGTCGAGTTCGTCGTCGACCGCGGCCCGCGCCACGTCGCGATGCGCGTACACGAGCGCGGTTCCGGCGAAACACGCTCCTGCGGTACGGGGGCCTGCGCCGTGGCCGTCGCCGCCGCCCGCAGGGACGGCGTCGACCCGGCCGTCACCGGTTCGCCCGTGACGTACACCGTGGATCTCTGGGGCGGGCGCCTGGTGATCACCGAGCGGCCGGACGGCGCCGTCGAGATGACGGGCCCGGCCGTGATCGTCGCCGGGGGCACCATCGACCCCGGCTGGATCGCGTCCGCCTCGTAGCCCACGGAGACGTCGGGCCGGGAGGAAACGGGTAGCGCGCTCAATTTCGCTCGAATGGGTGATCCGTTTCACGCTGAGCGAGAGCGGGACTGCACCGCGTGATGGGCTCGGTAGCATCAAGCACCGGCCCGGACGTGGATCGACCCGTCCACCGCCGGTCGACGCTGCCGGAGGTGCCCATGAGTGCAGAGGCCGCCGATCCAGGTGCTGCCAACCCAGGTGCCGCGAGCCGCAAACGGGGCCGCACCAGGCTCGACCTCCGCAGGCTCGGCCGGGTCGCTCTGCTCGGCCCCGCGTCCCGCGACCGGCTGCCCGACGCGATCGGCCACGTCGCGGACGCGCACCGCGCGCACCATCACGACGCGGATCTGTCCATCCTGCACCGGGCGTACGTCCTCGCCGAGTCGTCGCACCGCGGCCAGATGCGCAAGAGCGGCGAGCCGTACATCACGCATCCGCTCGCCGTGACGCTGATCCTCGCCGAACTCGGGGCGGAGACGACGACCTTGACGGCCGCCCTCCTGCACGACACCGTCGAAGACACCGACGTGACGCTCGAGCAGGTGCGGACGGCGTTCGGCGAGGAGGTCTGCTACCTCGTCGACGGTGTGACCAAACTCGAAAAGGTCGACTACGGCGCCGCCGCCGAACCCGAGACGTTCCGCAAAATGCTCGTCGCCACCGGCAACGACGTACGCGTCATGTCGATCAAGCTCGCCGACCGGCTGCACAACATGCGCACCCTCACCGTGATGCGCCCCGAGAAGCAGGCCCGCATCGCGCGAGTCACCCGGGACGTGCTGATCCCGCTCGCCGAACGGCTCGGCGTGCAGGCCCTCAAGACGGAGCTTGAGGATCTCGTCTTCGCGATCCTGCACCCCGAGGAGTACGAGCGCACGCGCGCCCTCATCGCCGCCGACGCCACCGCGGGAGACCCCCTGGGGGCCATCGCGGAGGACGTCAGGAAGGTGCTGCGGGAAGCCGGCCTGGCAGCCGAAGTGCTGGTGCGGCCGCGGCACTTCGTGTCGGTGCACCGGGTTAGGCTCAAGCGCGGCGAACTGCGCGGTAGCGACTTCGGGCGCCTGCTCGTGCTGGTCTCGGAGGACGCCGACTGCTACGGGGTACTGGGCGAGCTGCACACGTGTTTCACGCCGGTGATCTCGGAGTTCAAGGACTTCATCGCCGCGCCGAAATTCAACCTCTACCAGTCGCTGCACACCGCTGTCGCGAGCCCTGGCGCGGAGGTGGCCGAAATCCTCATCCGTACACACCGGATGCACAAGGTGGCGGAGGCGGGCGTCGTCGCGCTGGGCAACCCGTACGCCCCCACCGACGGGGCGGAGCCCGCGGTCGAGGGGGAGCGCGCCGACCCGACCAGGCCCGGCTGGCTCTCCCGGCTGCTGCAATGGCAGGAGTCCACGCCAGACCCCGACACCTTCTGGACGTCGCTGCGCGCGGATCTCGCACAGGACCGTGAGATCACCGTGTTCGACCCGGACGGCGAGGCGCTGGGCCTGCCGGCTGGAGCGAGCTGTGTGGACGCGGCGTACGCCCAGCACGGCGAGGCGGCGCACCGCTGTGTCGGCGCGCGGGTCAACGGGCGTCTCGCGACCCTGAGCACGGCGCTCGGCGACGGCGACACCGTGCAGCTGCTCCTTGCGCACGACATCGGCTCAGGCCCTTCTCCCGAATGGCTCGACCACGTCCGTACGCCGGCCGCCCGCATCGCCATCAACGGCTGGCTGGCCGAACATCCACAGGGCCAGGCCGCCCCCGGAGGTCTGCCGCCGCAAGGCGTTCAGGAGGCCCCCGTGCCGGCCCCCGCCCAGAGCGGCTTGGTGCGCAGGGCCGCCGAGAACGCCGTGGTGGACGTGCCGGACGCGACCGTACGGCTCGCGGGCTGCTGCACCCCCGTGCCGCCGGACTCCGTCACGGCGTTCGCCGTGCGCGGCGGCGTCGTCACCGTGCACCGCGCGCAGTGCCCCGCCGTCGGCCGGATGCAGGCACACGGACGGGAACCGGTGGGCGTGCGCTGGCTGGCCAGGGGCGGCTGCCGGGTCACGCTGGTCGCCGAGTCCTTCGGGCGCCCACAACTGCTCGCGGACCTCACCGAAGCGATCGCCACCGCGGGCGCGGCGGTCGTCTCGGCCACCGTCGAGCCCCCGAGCGAGCAACGGGTGCGGCACACCTACACCCTCCGGCTCCCGGACGCCGCGGGGCTGCCCGGCCTCATGCGGGCGATGCGGGCAGTGCCCGGTGTGTACGACGTGAGCCGCGCCCAGCACCCGGCCACCGCCTGACCGAACACGCCGCTCTTTCGGGTGGAGCCGTCGCGTGCCGTCCCGGCGGGTGCAGCCGGCGCTGATAGCGGTAGGGCATGCTGCTCTCTTCGCGCCTGCGCGCCGCCCTGCTGGCCGCCGCATCGGCCACCCTCGTCGCCGCCACCGTGCCCGCCCCCGAACCTCCCGTGGCGCTCGGCATCGGGGACCGCCTCTTCCCGCATCTGGGGAACCCCGGATACGACGTTCTCGCGTACGACATCTCCTTCACGTACGGCGGCAGCAACAGCAAGCCCCTGGACGCCGTCACGAAGATCGACGCCCGCGCGACCGACCGGCTGGAGCGCGTCAACCTCGACTTCACACGCGGAACCGTCGGCTCCGTCGAGGTGAACGGTGAGAAGGCGGCTTTCGCCACCGCCGGCGAGGACCTAGTCGTCACCCCCGCCGAACCGGTGCGCCGGGGGTGGCCGATGCAGGTCACGGTCCGCCACACCAGCGATCCGAGGCCCAAGAAGGGCCAGGGCGGCGGCTGGGTGCGCACCGCTGACGGCCTGGCGATGGCCAACCAGGCCGACGCCGCGCACCGCGTCTTCCCGTGCAACGACCACCCCGCGGACAAGGCCCTCTTCACCTTCCGCGTCACCGCGCCGAAGGGCATCACAGCAGTCGCCAACGGGCTGCCCGTGGACGAACCCAGGACCGCCCCGGACGGCGTCACCTGGACGTACCGGAGCGACCACCCCATGGCGACCGAGCTCGCCCAGGTCTCACTGGGCCGTTCGACCGTGCTGCACCGCCAGGGACCGCACGGCCTTCCGCTTCGCGACGTCGTGCCCACTGCCGACCGCAAGGTGCTCGAACCGTGGCTGAAGAAGACCCCCGCGCAGCTGGAGTGGATGGAGCGGCAGGTCGGCCGCTACCCGTTCGAGACTTACGGGCTGCTCGTCGCCGACGCGAAGACCGGGTTCGAGCTGGAGACGCAGACACTGTCACTCTTCGAGAAGTCGCTGTTCACCCGCACCGAACTCCCCGCCTGGTACGTCGACTCGATCATGGTCCACGAGCTGGCGCACCAGTGGTTCGGCAACAGCGTCGCGCCTCGGTCCTGGTCCGACCTGTGGCTCAACGAAGGCCACGCCACCTGGTACGAGGCGCGGTACGCCGAGGAACTCGAACCGAAGCGCACGCTGGAGGCGAGGATGCGCGAGGCGTACAAGATGTCGGACGGGTGGCGCGCCCAGGGGGGTCCGCCGGCCGTCCCTCGCGGCCCCGAGCCGGGACAGAACCTGAGCCTTTTCAGGCCGGTCGTCTACGACGGCAGCGCGCTGGTGCTGTACGCGCTGCGTCAGGAGATCGGCGAGGAGGCGTTCGGGCGGCTGGAGCGGATCTGGGTGAGCACCCACCGGGACGGCACCGCGACGACCGCCGACTTCACCGCGCTGGCTTCCGAGGTGGCGGGGCGGGACCTGTCCGCCTTCTTCCAGGGCTGGCTCTACGAGAAGAAGACGCCGGCCATGCCGGGGCACCCGGACTGGCGGAGCACACAGGTGCCCAAGGGGGCATAAACACGAGTGACGGGTCAGCGGCCTCCGTGCCACTATCAATGCGTCGGCGCGGAGGCTTCGGGGAATCTTCCAGGGGACTCACGCGTTGTAGCCGCTGTAGCCGACATTTCCGTCGGCTCTTCCTCTCGACGTAAGGATCCAATGACCTTCTCTTCTTCTTCCGCTTCCAAGGACGCGCAGAGCTTCACGGAGAACCTGACCGAGAGCCTTCGGGCCGATGCCCTGATGGAAGAGGACGTCACCTGGAGCCGCGAAGTCGACGGGGAGCGCGACGGCGACCAATACGAACGCGCGGAGCGCGCGGCTCTGCGGCGCGTGGCCGGCCTCTCCACCGAACTCGAAGACGTCACCGAGGTCGAGTACCGGCAGCTGCGCCTGGAGCGCGTGGTACTGGTCGGCGTCTGGACCACCGGGTCTGTGCTCGATGCCGAGAACTCGCTGGCGGAACTGGCGGCGCTCGCAGAGACCGCGGGTGCCCTGGTGCTCGACGGCGTCGTACAGCGCCGCGACAAGCCGGACCCGGCGACGTACATCGGCTCGGGCAAGGCGCTGGAGCTGCGGGACATCGTGCTCGAAACCGGCGCCGACACGGTCGTCTGCGACGGTGAGCTCAGCCCCGGCCAGCTCATTCACCTCGAAGACGTCGTCAAGGTCAAGGTCGTCGACCGGACCGCTCTGATTCTGGACATCTTCGCCCAGCACGCCAAGTCCCGGGAGGGCAAGGCGCAGGTCGCGCTCGCGCAGATGCAGTACATGCTGCCGAGGCTGCGCGGCTGGGGTCAGTCGCTGTCCCGGCAGATGGGCGGCGGCGGGTCCGGCGGTGGCGGCATGGCCACCCGTGGTCCCGGTGAGACCAAGATCGAGACGGACCGGCGGCGGATCCGCGAGAAGATGGCGAAGATGCGCCGGGAGATCGCGGAGATGAAGACCGGGCGCGACATCAAGCGCCAGGAACGCAAGCGCAACAAGGTGCCTTCGGTGGCGATCGCCGGATACACCAACGCGGGCAAGTCCTCGCTGCTCAACCGCCTCACCGGCGCGGGAGTGCTGGTGGAGAACGCCCTGTTCGCCACCCTGGACCCGACCGTGCGCCGCGCCGAGACCCCGTCGGGCCGGGTCTACACTCTGGCCGACACGGTCGGGTTCGTCCGGCACCTGCCGCACCACCTTGTCGAGGCGTTCCGCTCCACGATGGAGGAGGTCGGCGATAGCGACCTCATCCTCCACGTGGTCGACGGCGCGCACCCGGCCCCGGAGGAGCAGCTCGCGGCCGTACGCGAAGTGATCCGAGAGGTCGGCGCGGTCAACGTGCCCGAGATCGTGGTGATCAACAAGGCGGACGCGGCGGATCCGGTCGTGCTGCAGCGACTGCTGCGCATCGAGCGGCACGCGATCGCGGTGTCGGCCCGTACGGGCGCGGGCATGGCGGAGCTGCTGGCGCTCATCGACGCCGAACTGCCGCACCCGGAGGTCGAGATCGAGGCACTCGTGCCGTACACCCACGGTGGGCTGGTCTCGCGGGCCCATGCCGACGGCGAGATGATCTCCGAGGAACACACCGCGGACGGCACGCTGATCAAGGTCCGTGTGCACCAGGAACTGGCGGCGGAACTCGCCCCGTTCGTGCCGGCCACCCGCTGACCCCGGGGCGTACGGAGAGCGCACAGCCCGAAGGCCCGCCCCGTCACGGGGCGGGCCTTCGGGCTGTGCCGGGTTTCTACCGGCCGGCGAACTTGTCGCTGACCGAGTCGTAAAGCCCCTTGGCCTCCTTGCCCAGCCGGGGACCGGCCAGCCAGCCCGCCGTCACCGGGCCGATCGACGTGTTGGAGACCAGCGCCGGCTTGCCGTCCCGGCCGAGCGCCGCCCAGCCACCACCGGAGGAACCACCGGTCATGGTGCAGCCGATGCGGTACATCGTCGGGTCAGCGGCCTTGATGGACAGCCGCCCCGGCTTGTCGGCGCACTGGAACTCCTTCTGGCCGTCGAAGGGGGTCGCCGCCGGGTAACCCGTCGCCGTCATCCTCGCGATCTCGGGCGCGGCGGGAGCGCCGAACTCCACCGGCAGCGCCGAACCGACTGTCTCCTCCAGCGACTTGCCGTCGCCGTCCTCCGGGGTGACGTGCAGCACCGCGAAGTCGTACGGAGCACCCTGGCCGCCGGTCGGACCGCCCTCGGCGATCCATTGCTGCGAGGTCTGCGCCCAGTCGCCCCACCACACGCCGTGCGGGGTGATCTCCTGCTCGTTCTTGGGTGAGGCCTCGAGCTCGGCGGCCGACCTCCCGGTGTCGTTGTAGGACGGAACGAAGGCGATGTTCCGGTACCAGCCGCCGCGCTTTCCGGCGTGCACGCAGTGACCCGCGGTCCACACCATGTTGGACTTGCCCGGGTGCGCGGGGTCCTTGACCACGGTGGCCGAGCAGACCATCGAACCCTCGGGCCCGTCGAAGAACAGTTTCCCGGCCTCGGGCGTGCTGGCGCTGTACGGCGTCCGCACGGGCTGCGCACGGACGGGCGCCGGCGTCGGGTCCGTCACCCCTCCGTCGCCCGGGATGTCGTTGTCCACCGGCCTGTCGGGCTGCTCCGCGTCCCGCATCCGGTCCGCGTCCCAGAGGTCCTCGATGATCGGGTTGATGTAGTCCTCGGCCTCACGCAGCCAGTCGTCCCTGCTCCAGTCCTTCCACGCGCCGCCCTTCCACTGATCCAGGTCGACGCCGTGCTCCTTGAGCCGGTCCTTCAGATCGTCCGGTATGACGATCTTGCCGTCGTCGGTCTGCGCGGCGGGCGAGCTCGGTTCGCCACCCGCGTTGTCCTCGCTCGGACCGCAGGCGGTCGCGGTCAGGGCGAGGGCGGCGGCCATGCCGACGGCGGCCATCGCAGGGGAGGTTCGGCGACGCGCTCTCCTCCCACCACGTGCTGTGAAGGCTGGGCGAATGGGTCGCATGTCGTGATCCCCCTGGGACTTCGAAACGTCGTTGTCAACTGACTCTGGTTACGCGTGACTCTGGTTACGCGCTGCCCGCCCGGGCAGCGGAGCCCCGGCCGAGGCGCGGACCTCACTATGCCGGTGCCGATGGGGACGGTGAGCGGCAGGGCCGCGGTTCCCCGACGTACCGCGGTGCGGCGTAAGGATCTTGCGCCCGCCCGTGATCCCTCGCTCTCACCGTCGTTGGTACGTACGGGGGACACACGACCGGTGTTCAGCGTTCACTGCGGGAGGACCGACAGACGTGGCCGTGACCGAACCTGCCGCCGCGGTACTGCCCGCCGCGCACGAGGGCATCCTGCGGCGCCAGGCGCTGCGCGAATCGGCGGCCCGCACGTACGCGCGCTCGCTGCCGATCGTTCCCGTGCGCGCGCGAGGGGTGACGATCGAGGGAGCGGACGGACGCCGCTACCTGGACTGTCTGTCGGGCGCCGGCACACTGGCTCTCGGGCACAACCACCCCGTGGTGCTGGAAGCGATCAAGAAGGTCCTCGATTCCGGTGCTCCCCTGCACGTCCTGGACCTCGCGACCCCCGTCAAGGACGCGTTCACCACCGAGCTGTTCGCGACGCTGCCGCCCGGTCTCGCCGACAACGCACGGGTTCAGTTCTGCGGACCCGCGGGGACGGACGCGGTCGAGGCAGCCCTCAAGCTCGTGCGCACCGCCACCGGACGCAGCGGGCTGCTGGCGTTCACCGGGGCCTACCACGGCATGACGGCGGGCGCCCTGGACGCCTCAGGAGGCGCCCAGGACGTACGGGTGACCCGCCTGCCCTACCCGTACGACTACCGGTGTCCCTTCGGAGTCGGTGGCGAACGCGGCGCGGAACTCTCCGCGCGGTGGACCGAGAGCCTCCTCGACGACCCCAAGGGCGGGGTGCCCGCCCCGGCCGGGATGATCCTCGAACCGGTGCAGGGGGAGGGCGGTGTGATCCCCGCCCCCGACGACTGGATGCGGCGCATGCGCCAGATCACTGCCGACCGCGCCATCCCGCTGATCGCCGACGAAGTGCAGACCGGGGTCGGCAGGACGGGCACCTTCTGGGCCGTCGAGCACAGTGGCGTCGTGCCCGATGTGATGGTCATGTCGAAGGCCATCGGCGGCAGTCTCCCGCTGGCCGTGGTCGTCTACCGGGCCGATCTCGACGCCTGGGAGCCCGGCGCCCACGCGGGCACCTTCCGCGGGAATCAGCTCGCCATGGCCGCCGGCGCCGCCACCATGGCCTACGTACGACAGAACGGGCTGGCCGAGCGCGCGGGCGTGCTCGGGGCCCGCATGCTGGGCCAGTTGCAGGGGCTGGCCGCCGATCACCCCTGCATCGGGGACGTACGCGGCAGGGGCCTGATGATCGGCGTCGAACTAGTCGACCCCGACACCGAGGCCCGTACGCCCGCGGGCGCCCCGCCGGCCGCACCCGCCCTCGCGGCCGCCGTCCAGCGGGAGTGCCTCGAACGCGGGCTCATCGTCGAACTCGGCGGCCGGCACTCCGGTGTCGTACGTCTGCTGCCTCCACTCACCCTCACCGACGAGCAGGCCACCGCGGTCCTCGACCGTCTCGCCGACGCCCTCTCGGCCGCCGAGCGCTCCCCGTACCACCGGCAACAGACCGGGCAGTCGCACTGACCCCGGCCGACGTCACAAGGAAGACCCGTGAACCCCACTCCCGCATCCGATGCGTCCGAGGCCGAAGAGGGCCCCATCGTCGACGACCGAGGCCAGGGCGGTACGCACGGCCGTCTCGTGGTGCACGAGGCCAAGGTGCCCCGGCAGAAGGAGGGTGCCCGCGGGGAGGTGCGCACGGGCGAGACCGGCGCACTTCCGCAGGTCCCGGACCCGCTCGACGCTGCCGATCCGCAAGCGGCCGCGGAAGCGGCGGCCATCGAGAACCTGCTGCGCTGCTGGGTCAGGGAGAACGACCTCGCCGAGCCGTCGCGGCCGACCCTGCGCGTCCCCTTCGATGCGAGCGCCGCTGCTCTGCTCGTCCCCGTCCGCTACTGGTCGCCCACCGGATGGCACCGATTCGGCCTGCCCGCACTCGAAGGCACGCCGTCAGGCGCACCGTCCGCCGACGCGGTCACCGTCGCCGCGCTCCTCGGCCGCGAGGCCGGTCGGCAGGAGGGAGCGGACCTGGTGGGCCGGGTCGCCGACTCGGTGCGGCACACCGCGGACTTCATCGCCGACCGGCGCCGAAGCCCGGGCCCCGCCAAGGACGCGGACCTGTTCCTCAGCGCGGAACAGTCCCTGCTTCTCGGCCATCCGCTGCATCCCACGCCCAAGAGCCGCGAGGGCCTCTCCGAGTCCGAAGCACGCCTGTACTCGCCCGAGTTGCACGGCTGCTTCCCGCTGCACTGGTTCGCCGTCCACCGGTCGGTCCTGGCCGCGGACTCCGCCTGGACCGAGCGCGGCCGCACCGTCGCCGTCGAGCAGCTCATGCGCCGGCTGGCCGACGGCCTGCGGGTCCCCGACGACACCGTCCCGCTGCCCCTGCACCCCTGGCAAGCGCGCGAGCTCAGGCACCGGCCGGTCGTCGCGGCGCTCCTGGCCCAAGGTCTCCTGCGCGACCTCGGCCCCCACGGCGCCCCCTGGCACCCCACCTCCTCGGTCCGTACAGTGCACCGCCCCGGCGCCCCCGCGATGCTCAAGCTCTCCCTCGGCGTACGCATCACCAACTCCCGTCGCGAGAACCTGCGCAAGGAGCTCCACCGGGGCGTCGAGGTGCACCGGCTGCTGCGCGCCGGACTGGCCGAGGAATGGCAATCCGCGCACCCCGGCTTCGACATCGTCCGCGACCCCGCCTGGCTCGGCGTCGACGCCCCGGACGGCGAGCTGGATGCTGGGCCGGTCCAGGGGCTCGACGTGATGGTGCGGCACAACCCGTTCGGACCTGGCGACGACGCCGTCTGTATCGCGGGACTCACCGCCCTGCGACCCTGGCCCGGCCGCACCGACATGCACTCCCGCCTCGCCGACGTCGTCGCCCGCCTCGCCGCACGGACCGGCCGGCCGACGGGCGCGGTCGCCACCGAGTGGTTCCTGCGCTACCTAGACCACGTAGTACGCCCTGTTCTCTGGCTGGACGGTACGGCCGGGGTGGCGCTCGAAGCACATCAGCAGAACACCCTGGTCCTCCTGAGCCGGGAAGGCTGGCCCGTCGGTGGCCGCTACCGCGACAACCAGGGCTACTACTTCCGGGAATCCCACCGCGACCGTCTCGAACGACGGCTGCCCGGCATCGGCGCCACCAGCGACACCTTCGTCACCGACGCCGTCACCGACGAGCGCTTCGCCTACTACCTCGGCATCAACAACGTCCTTGGTCTGATCGGGGCGTTCGGAGCCCAGCGGCTCGCCGACGAGCGCGTCCTGATCGCCGCCTTCCGCCAGTTTCTCGGCAGGAGCGCCTCACTGGGCTCACCGCTGCCCGCGCAACTCCTGGCGAACCCCACCCTCCGCTGCAAGGCCAACCTGCTCACCCGGCTGCACGGACTCGACGAACTGGTGGGCCCGGTCGACACCCAGTCCGTGTACGTCACCATCGCCAACCCCCTGCGCACCTGAGAGAACTCGCCCCTTCCCGAACTGCTGAGAGGAGCGTCGTTGTGCCTCCCACCGATGCGAGCACCGACGCAGGAACCAACCCCGCTCCCCGCGCCGGATCCAGCACCGAGGACACCCTGGACCTGCGGCTGCCGGACGAACTCGTCGCGCTGTTCGGCGACGACGGGCCGGTGACCGAGCCCCGGCCCATCGGCGACGATCTCCTCGACGCCCCCGCCGGATGGGGTCCCGTCACCACCTCGGCCGGTGTCTTCCGGCTCGTCCCGGTCCGCATCGAGCGGGACCTGCCGCTCATCAGCCGCTGGATGAACGATCCGGCCGTAGCCGCGTTCTGGGAACTGGCGGGCCATGAGGAGGTCACCGGCCACCACCTGCGCACCCAGCTCGATGGCGACGGGCGCAGCGCACCCTGCCTCGGCGTGCTGGACGGCGTACCCATGAGCTACTGGGAGCTCTACCGCGCGGACCTCGACCCGCTGGCCCGCCACTACCCGGCCCGCCCGCACGACACCGGTGTCCATCTGCTCGTCGGCGGCGTGGCCGACCGGGGGCGCGGCCTCGGCACGACGCTGCTGCGAGCCGTCGGTGACCTGGTCCTCCACAACCGTCCGTCCTGCGCCCGGGTCGTCGCCGAACCCGACCTGCGCAACACCCCTTCCGTCTCCGCCTTCCTGGGAGCCGGATTCCGCTTCTGCGCGGAGGTCGACCTTCCCGACAAGCGGGCAGCTCTCATGGTGCGCGACCGCGCGCTGCGCAATCTGCTGTGAACGACTCGCTCCGCCTCATACCCCGCTCGCCCCGAATCGGTTCCACCCCGAGGAGTGCCCGTGCCGAAGCCCGTCGCCCATGACTTCGAGGACCCGCTTCCCCTGCTCACGCCGCCGGAGCTGAACCCCGCCTGCTGGGACCGTGCCGCCCGTCGTCTCCTCGCGAAGATGCTCGGTGAGTTCGCGTACGAGGAGATCATCGAGCCCGTGCCGCAGCCGGGAGGCGGTCACACCCTCGTACTCGACGACGGCGGCGCCCTCAGTTTCCGGGCCAGGCGCGGCGCGTACGGCAGCTGGCAGGTTGCCCCCGAGACGATCGAGCTCCGCGCCCCCGACGCCGGCGACGAAAGCCACCCCTTCGGCGACCCACTGGCCTTCCTCGTGCGCGCCCGCCGCCTCCTCGCACTCGAAGGCGCCACCCTCGGCCACCTCATCCGCGAGCTGAGCGCGACCCTCGCCGCGGACGCCCGCCTCGACCACACGGCCCTGTCCGCCGCCCGCCTCGCCGACCTCGGATACGCGGAGCTCGAAGGCCACCAGGCGGGCCACCCCTGGCTCGTCCTCAACAAGGGCCGCCTCGGGTTCTCGGCCACCGACACTGCGCACTGGGCCCCGGAAGCCCGCACTCCGGTCAGGCTCCCGTGGATCGCGGTCAGCACCGACCTCGCGCAGTACCGCGGCGTGTCCATACTGGCCACGCCCGAGCGCCTGTACGCACGCGAACTCGACGTATCCACACGCGAGTCGTTCGCCGCCGTACTGCGCGCCCGCGGCCTGGATCCCGAGCAGTACCTCTACCTGCCCGTGCACCCCTGGCAGTGGGACGAGGTACTGCTGCCGCTGTTCGCGCCCGCCGTCGCCCGGGGCGCCATCGTGCCCCTCCCCAGCGACGACGACCTGCGGCTGCCGCAGCAGTCCGTCCGTACCTTCCTCAATACGAGCCGTCCCGACCGGCACACCGTGAAACTGCCGCTGGCCGTTCTCAACACGCTTGTCTGGCGCGGGCTGCCCACTGAGCGCACCCTGGCGGCGCCCGCGGTCACCGACTGGGTGCACGGCTTGCGCGACGCCGACCCCTTCCTGCGGGACGAATGCGGAGTGATCCTGCTCGGCGAGGTCGCCTCCGTCGCCGTCGAGCACCCCCTTTACGACGGCCTGCCGGAAGTTCCGTACCAGTACAAGGAACTGCTCGGCGCGATCTGGCGCGAACCCCTCACCGGCAGGCTCGCCCCCGGCGAGCGCGCCCGCACGCTGGCCTCCCTGCTGCACACGGATCCCGAGGGACGCGCCTTCACCGCGGAACTCGTCACCCGCTCCGGGCTGCGGCCCGATGCGTGGCTGAGCCGCCTCTTCGCCGCCCTCCTGCCGCCCCTGCTGCATTTCCTGTATCGCTACGGCACGGTCTTCTCACCCCACGGCGAGAATGCCATCGTCGTCTTCGACGACCGCGACGTCCCGGTGCGCCTCGCCATCAAGGACTTCGTCGACGACGTGAATGTCAGTGCGCAGCGCCTGCCGGAGCACGACTCCATGCCCGACGACGTGCGTGAGGTGCTGCTGACCGAGCCTCCCGCATTTTTGACGCAATTCATTCATTCCGGCCTTTTCGTCGGGGTATTCCGCTATCTGGCGCCGCTGTGCGAGGAGCAGCTCGGTGTTCCGGAGCGCGCATTCTGGTCACTCGTACGGACTGCAATCCTGCGGCACCAGACGCGCTTTCCCGAGCTCAAGGAACGCTTCGAGACCTTCGATCTGCTCACCCCGCGCATCGAGCGGCTGTGTCTCAACCGCAACCGGCTGCACCTGGACGGCTACCGGGACCGCCCCAGCCGCCCGCACGCCGCGGTGCACGGTACGGTTCCCAACCCTCTGCACCTGTCCTGAAGCGTCCGTGGGGTGCGATCCGTGTGATCCGTGCGATCCGCGCTGTCAGTGCGGCCCCGTAGGCTGGTCGGGCTATGACGAAGCCCTCACTCCCCGAGCTCCTCCATGCCGCCGTGACCGCCGTCGGCGGCATGGAGCGGCCCGGCCAGGTCGCGATGACCGAGGCCGTGGCCGGAGCCATCGACGACAATTCCCACCTGCTCGTCCAGGCGGGCACGGGCACCGGGAAGTCCCTCGGCTACCTGGTGCCGGCCCTGGCGCACGGCGAGCGTGTCGTGGTGGCGACGGCGACGCTGGCCCTGCAGCGCCAGCTCGTGGAGCGGGATCTTCCGCGCACGGTCGACGCGCTGCATCCGCTACTGCGGCGGCGTCCCGAGTTCGCCATGCTCAAGGGGCGGTCGAACTACCTCTGCCTGCACCGCCTCCGCGAGGGTGTCCCGCAGGAGGCGGAGGACGGGCTGTTCGACCAGTTCGAGGCCCACGCGCCGACCAGCAAACTCGGTCAGGACCTGCTGCGGATGCGGGACTGGGCGGACGAGACCGAAACGGGTGACCGCGACGCCCTCACCCCCGGTGTCTCCGACCGCGCCTGGGGCCAGGTCTCGGTCTCCTCCCGCGAATGCCTCGGCGCGACGAAGTGCGCGTACGGCGCGGAGTGCTTCGCGGAGGCGGCTCGCGAGCGGGCCAAGCTGGCCGATGTGGTCGTCACCAACCACGCTCTCCTCGCCATCGACGCCATCGAGGGCGCCCCGGTGCTCCCGCAGCACGAGGTGCTGATCGTCGACGAGGCGCACGAACTGGTCTCCAGGGTGACCGGGGTCGCCACGGGTGAACTGAGCCCCGGCCAGGTCAACCGAGCTGTCCGCCGGGCGGCAAAGCTGGTCAACGAGAAGGTCGCCGACGCCCTCCAGACGGCTGCGGAGTCTTTCGAGCGGCTGATGGAGCTCGCACTTCCCGGACGAATCGAGGAGGTCCCGGAGGATTTGGGGTACGCCCTGATGGCGTTGCGTGACGCGGCCCGCAACGTGATCTCGGCCCTCGGCTCGACCCGCGACAAGTCCGTGCAGGACGAGGACGCCGTCCGTAAGCAGGCCCTCGCCGCCGTCGAGTCGATCCATGGCGTGGCCGAGCGCATCGCCAACGGTTCCGAGTACGACGTCGTCTGGTGCGAGCGTCATGACCGTTACGGCGCGTCTCTGCGGGTGGCCCCGCTCTCGGTCTCGGGGCTGCTGCGGGAGAAGCTCTTCAGCGACCGGTCCGTGGTGCTGACCTCGGCCACGCTCAAGCTCGGCGGCGGTTTCAACGGCGTCGGCGCTTCACTCGGCCTGTCGCCCGAGGGCACCGAGGGGGAGGACGTTCCGGCATGGAAGGGCCTCGACGTCGGCTCGCCCTTCGACTATCCGAAGCAGGGCATTCTGTACGTCGCCCGGCACCTGACCACCCCGGGGCGAGAGGGCTCGCGGGGCGACATGATGGACGAGCTCGCCGAGCTGGTCGAGGCGTCCGGCGGTCGCACACTGGGGCTGTTCTCCTCCATGCGAGCGGCGCAGGCGGCCGCCGAGGAGCTGCGCGGCAGACTGGGCATGCCGATCCTGCTCCAGGGTGAGGAGACGCTCGGCGAGCTGATCAAGTCCTTCGCCGCCGACCCGCAGACCTGCCTCTTCGGGACCTTGTCCCTGTGGCAGGGCGTCGATGTGCCCGGGCCCAGCTGCCAGCTGGTCGTCATGGACCGGATTCCCTTCCCCCGCCCCGACGATCCCTTGATGAGCGCCCGGCAAAAGGCCGTCGAGGAGGCCGGCGGCAACGGATTCATGGCCGTCGCGGCCACGCACGCGGCGCTGCTGATGGCTCAGGGCGCCGGTCGTCTCGTGCGGGCCACGGGTGATCGCGGTGTCGTGGCCGTTCTCGATCCGAGGCTGGCCAACGCGCGCTATGGCAGTTACCTGCGGGCCTCACTGCCGGACTTCTGGTTCACGACGGACCGCAATCAGGTGCGTCGCTCGCTGGCCGCCATCGACACTGCGGCCACAGCCGACGGGCGGTAGGTGGCGGCCGGCTGTGGTGGCCGTCTGCAGCCCGCAGGACAAGGCGCAGGAAAGGGCGGGGCCCCGGGACCGGCGCAGAGGTCCCGGGGCCCGGTCATCGACCGGCGAGGTGTCACACCCGCCGCAGCACCGCCACGACCTTGCCGAGAATGGTCGCCTCGTCGCCCGGGATCGGCTGGTACGCGGCGTTGTGCGGCAGTAGCCACACATGGCCGTCCTCGCGCTTGAACCGCTTCACCGTGGCTTCGCCGTCGAGCATCGCGGCCACGATGTCGCCGTTCTCCGCGACGGGCTGGCGGCGTACCGTCACCCAGTCGCCGTCACAGATCGCCGCCTCGATCATCGAGTCGCCGACGACCTTGAGGACGAACAGCTCTCCGTCACCCACGAGCTGGCGGGGGAGGGGGAAGACATCCTCCACCGATTCCTCGGCGAGGATCGGGCCGCCGGCCGCGATCCGGCCCAGCAGGGGTACGTACGACGCGGCGGGCTTGCCGGCCGTGTCGGTGGTCTGGGTGCTCGGCTGGTCCGAGCCCCGCACCTCGTACGCCCTGGGGCGGTGCGGGTCGCGGCGCAGGAAGCCCTTACGTTCGAGGGCCATCAGCTGGTGGGCCACGGAAGAGGTGCTGGAGAGTCCCACCGCCTGACCGATCTCGCGCATCGACGGCGGATAGCCCCGCCGCTGCACCGAGTCCCTGATGACCTCGATGACCCGCCGTTGCCGATCGGTGAGACCGGAGCTGTCCGCGCGGATTCCGGGAGGTCGGCCGGGAAGCGAGCGTCCGGGCTTGGGACCCTCGGGATTTGTGGCTGCTTCATTCATTGCATGCACCGGCTCGAGTCGGCTCTGGGAGCGGTTCTGGGCGGTGATGGTTGCACTGTCAGCGGTGGTGGTCACGTCGGCCCCTCTCGAGATGTTCTCTCCCTGACTGGCACAACGGTAGTGGCTTTCGAAAGGTTGCGCCAAACACACGTTCGAGTGAAAAAGCGCAGAATGACTTACGAGAACGTGTGACCGGGTGTATGAAGGGCCGCTTTTCGGCCGTGCAGTAATTCCGGCCATTACGGTATCCTTCGCGGTCGGGTCGTCCGGTGGCGGGGGTGAAGCCGCGCGTGTCGCGCCCCCGATTGGCCTGGGCGGCGGGCGTGGCAGGCGCGACACGCGCGGCGCGCGAAACACGCACAGACCCCAGATCTAGTGGTTGGATTGCCTCGGCTGCCCACAAGTTGTGGTCCCCGGTCCGCCGGGCGCTCGGTCATCACCTATGCTGGTGGCTGCTTCGAAGGGCCCCTTGCGGGGCCGGCGAGGCCATTCAGTCGTGCTGTGAAGGAGGGTTGGGATCCATGCACTGCCCCTTCTGCAGGCACCCCGACAGTCGCGTGGTCGACAGCCGCACCACGGACGACGGAACGTCGATCCGCAGGCGCCGTCAGTGCCCGGACTGCTCCCGCCGCTTCACCACGGTGGAGAGCGCCGCGCTGATGGTCGTCAAACGCAGCGGGGTCACCGAGCCCTTCAGCCGTACCAAGGTCATCTCCGGCGTGCGCAAAGCCTGCCAGGGGCGGCCGGTCACCGAGGACGCCCTGGCCAAACTCGGCCAGTGGGTCGAAGAGGCAGTGCGCGCCACCGGCAGTGCCGAGCTGACCACCCACGACGTGGGGCTGGCCATCCTCGGCCCGTTGCGGGAGCTCGACCTGGTCGCGTACCTGCGCTTCGCGTCCGTCTACCGGGCGTTCGATTCACTCGAAGACTTTGAGGCCGCCATCGCGGAGCTCCGCGAACATCGGCCGCCCGTAAGCGACTGCGGGCCCGGCGAGACCCCTGAGGTCCCCGTGCCCGCCGCTGCCGCCGACTGACCGATCGGCGGGAAAGCCAGACCTGCTCCGGCCGCTGTGTGCGGCGTCCGGTGCATCAGACACACACCGTGCCCCGGGAAGAACTGGGCACTTCAGGGCGTTTTCGCCCGTATATGGGAGGCGGCATGACAGAGACGGCGAGCGGCCCGGTACGAGGTTCCCGCAGCAAGGGAGCCAAGGGCACGGCGGCCCGGCAGGGCCTGCGTATCGAGCGCATCCACACCACGCCCGGCGTGCATCCGTACGACGAGGTGGTCTGGGAGCGCCGTGACGTCGTCATGACCAACTGGCGCGACGGCTCGGTCAACTTCGAGCAGCGTGGCGTCGAGTTCCCCGGCTTCTGGTCGGTGAACGCGGTCAACATCGTCACCAGCAAGTACTTCCGCGGGGCTGTCGGAACGCCCCAGCGCGAGACGGGGCTGCGACAGCTGATCGACCGGATCGTGAAGACGTACCGCAAGGCCGGTGAGGACTACAACTACTTCGCCTCTCCCGCGGACGCCGAGATCTTCGAGCACGAGCTGGCTTACGCCCTCCTGCACCAGGTCTTCAGCTTCAACTCGCCGGTCTGGTTCAACGTCGGCACGCCCCAGCCGCAGCAGGTATCCGCCTGCTTCATCCTGGCCGTCGACGACTCCATGGAGTCGATCCTCGACTGGTACAAGGAAGAGGGCATGATCTTCAAGGGCGGCTCCGGCGCCGGCCTGAACCTCTCCCGTATCCGCTCCTCCAAGGAGCTGCTCTCCTCCGGCGGCAACGCCTCCGGCCCGGTCTCCTTCATGCGCGGCGCCGATGCCTCCGCGGGAACGATCAAGTCGGGCGGCGCCACGCGCCGCGCGGCCAAGATGGTCGTGCTCGACGTCGATCACCCCGACATCGAGGACTTCATCGAGACCAAGGTCAAGGAAGAGGAGAAGATCCGCGCCCTGCGCGACGCGGGCTTCGACATGGACCTGGGCGGCGACGACATCACGTCCGTCCAGTACCAGAACGCCAACAACTCGGTCCGTGTGAACGGCGAGTTCATGACGGCGGTCGAGGCCGGCGGCAAGTTCGGCCTGCGCGCCCGCATGACGGGCGAGGTCATCGAGGAGGTCGACGCCAAGTCGCTCTTCCGCAAGATGGCCGAGGCCGCCTGGGCCTGCGCCGACCCCGGCATTCAGTACGACGACACCATCAACAACTGGCACACCTGCCCCGAGTCCGGCCGGATCACCGCGTCGAACCCGTGCAGCGAGTACATGCACCTGGACAACACCTCGTGCAACCTGGCCTCGCTGAACCTGATGAAGTTCCTCAAGGACGACGGCAAGGGCAACCAGTCCTTCGAGGCGGAGCGTTTCGCCAAGGTCGTCGAGCTCGTCATCACCGCGATGGACGTCTCCATCTGCTTCGCCGACTTCCCCACCCAGAAGATCGGCGAGAACACCCGCGCCTTCCGTCAGCTGGGCATCGGTTACGCCAACCTCGGCGCCCTGCTGATGGCGACCGGCCACGCGTACGACTCCGACGGCGGCCGCGCCCTCGCCGGCGCCATCACCTCGCTGATGACGGCTACCTCGTACAGGCGCTCCGCCGAGCTGGCCGCGGTCGTCGGCCCGTACGACGGCTACGCACGCAACGCCGAGCCGCACCAGCGCGTCATGAAGCAGCATGCCGACGCGAACGCCGTGGCCGTCCACGCGGACGACCTGGACAACCCCGTGTGGGCCGCCGCGACGGAGGCCTGGCAGGACGTGATCCGCCTCGGCGCCCAGAACGGCTTCCGCAACGCGCAGGCTTCGGTCATCGCCCCGACCGGCACCATCGGTCTCGCGATGTCCTGCGACACCACCGGACTTGAGCCCGACCTCGCACTGGTCAAGTTCAAGAAGCTGGTTGGCGGCGGTTCGATGCAGATCGTGAACGGCACCGTCCCGCAGGCCCTGCGGCGCATGGGCTACCAGGAAGAGCAGATCGAGGCGATCGTCGCCCACATCGCCGAGAACGGCAACGTGGTCGACGCCCCCGGTCTGAAGACCGAGCACTACGAGGTCTTCGACTGCGCGATGGGCGAGCGTTCCATCTCCGCGATGGGCCACGTCCGCATGATGGCGGCCATCCAGCCGTGGATCTCCGGCGCGCTCTCCAAGACGGTGAACCTGCCGGAGACCGCCACCGTCGAGGACGTCGAAGAGGTCTACTTCGAGGCCTGGAAGATGGGCGTCAAGGCACTCGCGATCTACCGCGACAACTGCAAGGTCGGCCAGCCGCTCTCCGCCAAGACCAAGAGCGTCAAGGCCGAGGTCACGGCGAAGACCGAGGACACGATCCGCGCCGCGGTCGAGAAGGTCATCGAGTACCGCCCGGTGCGCAAGCGCCTGCCGAAGGGTCGTCCGGGGATCACCACCTCCTTCACGGTAGGTGGCGCCGAGGGCTACATGACCGCCAACTCCTACCCGGACGACGGTCTGGGCGAGGTCTTCCTGAAGATGTCCAAGCAGGGCTCGACCCTCGCGGGCATGATGGACGCCTTCTCCATCGCCGTCTCGGTCGGCCTGCAGTACGGCGTTCCGCTGGAGACCTACGTCTCGAAGTTCACCAACATGCGCTTCGAGCCGGCCGGCATGACGGACGACCCGGACGTGCGGATGGCGCAGTCGATCGTCGACTACATCTTCCGCCGCCTGGCGCTGGACTTCCTGCCCTTCGAGACGCGTTCGGCGCTTGGTATCCACTCGGCCGACGAGCGCCAGCGTCACCTGGAGACCGGTTCGTACGAGCGGTCCATGCAGGAGGACGACATGGACGTCGAGAGTCTGGCCCAGTCCGCCCCGCGCGAGACCGAAACCGTGAAGATCGCCGCCGCCCCCGAGGTGAAGGCCGCCACGGAGCCGGCGCCGCAGGTGCACACGTCGGCTGAGCTCGTCGAGATGCAGCTCGGCATCAGCGCGGACGCACCGCTGTGCTTCTCCTGCGGTACGAAGATGCAGCGTGCGGGCAGCTGCTACATCTGCGAGGGCTGCGGCTCGACCAGCGGTTGCAGCTGATTCCGGGGCGCCGTCAGGGCGTGACAACGGCCGAAGAGGCGGAGCTGAATTCCCGGCTCCGCCTTTTCGGTGCGCCCGGCAGTCCGCATCCGGCGGTGGACGCCGTCAGGACAGGGCGCTGCCCATGGTCCCGGCGAAGGAGTTGGGGTCGGTGTCGAAGCCGCGGACGGCGGAGCGCAGCTCCCAGCCTCCCGAGGCGTCCGCCCGGGTGAACTCCGCCACCGTGGCCGCCGTCGATCCCGAGACGTCCGCGAAGTCGCCTTCCGCGAGCACCTCGTAGCCCTCGCGGATCCGCCAGCCCGTCTGCGGCACGTCGCCGAACGTCTTGCGGCCCTCGCGCTGCTGTATGGCCACGCCGACCACCACCCGGCCGTAGGCGGGCGCCAGCCGCTCCAGCTCAAGGGTCATGACCTCGTCGAATCCGAAGCCCTGACCGGTACGGCTGTCCCTGTTGAGGGTGATGGTGCCGTCCGGCGAACGCCTGCCGAAGGAGACGACGTACGCCGGGTCGCCGAAGGCGTCGTCGGCCGAGTAGGTGGCGGCGATGATGTCGAGGTCGTGGGCGGGTTCCCCCAGCGGGCTGGGTTCCCACTTCAGCGTCACTTCGACCTTGCCGACGCCCTTGTTGAGACTGTTCGCAGGACTGCTCACGGGTCTTCCCTCCCCTCGGTCCCCGCCCGGCTGCTCACCGGCCGGGGCGCAGCGAATGTGCCCCTGGAAGAAGGCTAGCCCCGGGCACGGACAATGCACGGCCCGTACGATGGCTCGGTGCTGGTCAAGTGGATTCGCTGCTCGGTCGTCGACCGTCGAGGTTTCGAGCGGGGGCAGCGGAAATGGGCGGGGCTGCTGGGGGAGCCGGGCTTCCGGGGGCAGGGCGGTGGCTGGAGCCGGGAGCGGCCGGGGGTGGCGCATGTCTTCGCGTTCTGGGAGAGCCGCGCGTTCTACGACTCGTTCATGGCGCGCTCGCACGACCGGCTCGCCGCCGCCCAGTCGGGCACGTACAAGAATCTCCAAGTCGGCCTCTTCGACTACCGTTTCGACGTCAAGACGGGGTTCGAGCCGCGATTCACCGATGCCGATGTGGTGCGCGTCGCGCACTGCACGGTGCACGCGGAGCGCGTCGAGCACTTCTCGCTGATGCAGCAGAAGGTGTGGAATCCGGCGATGGCGGGGTCGCCGGGAATGCTGCGCGGGGTTTTCGGCGAGGCGCCGGGTCACGAGTTCCTCGTGCTGTCGATGTGGAAGTCCGCCGCCGAGCACGGCAAGTACCGCGCCGAGCGGGTGGAGCGGCTGTCGCTGCGAGCCCAGACGGAGGCCGATGTGGCGGAACTGGCCGGGGCCGTTGTCGAGTTGGATCCTGCCTGGACGGTGTGAGTGCGGTCGGCGCGTCCGTGCTGCGGCGCAGGAGCCCGAGCCGCGAGTACACCGGATGGCGGCCGGGGGCCTGCCCGGCCGGGCCGCGCTCGATCCGACTTTCTAGTGCCGTGACCGTCTGCCTCATAAGGAGCGTCGTCCAGTGGGTGCGATCGCAAGGCGGCCGGAAGTCCCTTGGACGGGGTCTCCCCTGCTCGAACGAAGTTGAGAGCTTGGGGAGGGAGCTACCAGGGCTTTTGGCCAGCGCGGCGAGCGCGCGTGCTGGACGACGCGACGGGGCAAAGCTTGCCGGGAGGGGGACTAGGGTGTGGGTATGGCACGACCGCGGCGCATCGTCCTCGTCCGGCACGGGGAGTCCGAGGGCAATGCCGACGACACGGTGTACGAGCGCGAGCCGGACCACGCGCTCGGGCTCACGGACAACGGCGTGCGGCAGGCCCGCGAGGCGGGAGCGCGCCTGAGGGAGCTCTTCGGCGACGAGCGGGTCAGTGCCTACGTCTCGCCCTACCGCCGCGCGCTTGAGACGTTCGCCGCGTTCGGGCTCGCCGAGGACCGGACGCGGGTGAGGGAGGAACCCCGACTGCGCGAGCAGGACTGGGGGAACTGGCAGGACCGGGACGACGTACGGCTGCAGAAGGCCTATCGGGACGCCTACGGGCACTTCTTCTACCGCTTCGCACAGGGCGAGTCCGGGGCCGATGTGTACGACCGTGTCGGCGCCTTCCTGGAGAGCCTCCACCGGAGCTTCGAAGCGCCCGACCATCCGCCGAACGTGCTGCTGGTCACGCACGGGCTGACCATGCGGCTGTTCTGCATGCGCTGGTTCCACTGGTCGGTGGCCGATTTCGAGTCGCTTTCCAACCCGGGCAACGCCCAATCGCGGATGCTGCTGCTGGGCGAGGACGGGCGGTACAGCCTTGACCGGCCGTTCGACCGCTGGCGGGCCCCCGAATCGTACGGCCGCACCGGTTAGAGTGGCAGAGCGATGACCGCTGACTCCTCCACCGTCCCGCGCTTCGAACGCGCCCTGGCCAGCCTGCGTGGGCTGTCCCTGGGAGACGCCCTGGGCTCCCAGTTCTTCGTACCCGCGAACTATCCGCTGCTCAAACGGCGCGAGCTGCCGCCCGCCCCCTGGCAGTGGACCGACGACACCGAGATGGCCTGCTCCGTCCTGGCGGTGCTCGACGCGCACGGTCGCATCGAGCAGGACGCGCTCGCCCGCTCCTTCGCCGAGCACCACGACGTCGACCGCGGCTACGGCCCCGCCGTCAACCGGATGCTCCGGCTGATCAGGGAGGGCGGCGACTGGCGCGAACTGGCAGCCGCGCTCTTCCAGGGCCGCGGCTCATGGGGCAACGGCGCGGCGATGCGCATCGCCCCGCTCGGAGCCTGGTACGCCGACGACCCCGAGCAGGCCACGCACCAGGCGGAGATCTCGGCGTACGTCACCCATCAGCACCGGGAGGCCGTCGTCGGCGCCATGGCCGTGGCGGCCGCCGCCGCGCTCGCCGCCAATCCGGCGGGGGCGCCGACGCCGACCGGGCTGCTCGACGGCGTGATCGCGCTCGTACCGCGCAGCGCCGTGGGGGCCGGTCTCCGCCGGGCCCGCGACATGCTGGACTACGGCGACGCGGGAACGGTGGCCGCGGTGCTCGGGTGCGGCCGGCGTACGAGTGCGCACGACACCGTGCCCTTCGCCCTGTGGTCGGCCGCCCGTGCGCTCACCGACTTCGAGCAGGGCTTCTGGACTACCGCCCAGGTCGGCGGCGACGTGGACACCACGTGCGCCATCGTGGGCGGAGTGGTCGCTTCCGGGAAGACCGGAGCCCCGCCGCCCGCCTGGGTCGAACAGGCCGAAGGGCTCCCCGCCTGGGTGCCCTGCCCGGCTGTCTGACCCCCGCCTCCACCTAGCCGCCGCCGTCCCCGCCCCCTGTCACGGTCCTGCCACATCCCCGTCCCTGTGGGCCTGGCCCGGGGAGCCGGAGCTAGTGCCGCTCCCGGCAAGCTTTGCCCCGTCGCGTCGTCCAGCACGCACGCTCGCTGCGTTGGCCAAAAGCCCTGGTAGCTCCCTCCCCAAGCCCTGGTTCGCCACCAGTCTGGCGGTGGTGGCGGCGCGCGGGATCCTGGAGGACCGTCCGCTGAAGGTGGACGAGCGCGAGTGCCGCAGGCTCGGAACCTACGGTACCGACCGCATGCTGTACGAGGAGTACTGACCCGGATCGCCGCCCCGGCCCACGCAACCCTCGACGTGGGCGCCCGACCCACCGAATTCGCCCGGTAGTGCGACCGGGGTGTCGCCGTGGGCCGTGGCGGCGTAATCTGTGTGGCGCCATGCCGTACGAACCACCCACCCACGCCGTCGAGCGCTCGCTGCGTGCCACTACCGGCGCCAAGATCATCGCTGGTGTCGACGAAGTCGGTCGCGGAGCCTGGGCCGGACCCGTCACCGTGTGCGCGGCCGTCACCGGTCTGCGCCGCCCGCCCGAGGGCCTCACCGACTCCAAACTGATCAGCGCCAAGCGCCGCACCGCACTGGCCGCGATCCTGGAGGGGTGGGTCACCTCGCACGCGCTCGGTCACTCCTCGCCCGAGGAGATCGACACGCTCGGGATGACCGCGGCGCTGCGCCTCGCCGCCGTCCGCGCCCTGGACGCGCTACCCGTGCGGCCCGATGCGGTGATCCTCGACGGGAAGCACGACTACCTGGGGTTGCCATGGAAGGTCCGTACGGTGATCAAGGGCGACCAGTCGTGTGTCGCGGTCGCCGCGGCCTCGGTGATCGCCAAGGTGCGCAGGGACGCGATGATGGCCGAACTGGGTTCGGAGGGGAAGGAGTTCGCCGACTTCGCGTTCTCTGCCAATGCCGGGTACCCCTCACCCGTACACAAGGCGGCGCTGGCGGCGCTGGGCCCCACCCCGTACCACCGGCTTTCCTGGTCCTACCTGGACGCGCTGCCCCAGTGGCAGCACCTCAAGAGGCCCCGGATCCCGGCGGATGCCGTAGCGCTGGAAGACGGGGGCCAACTCGGCTTCGATTTCTGATCGCACGCATGTACCCTCCCGCTGCTGCCTCCCGCAGCGGCATTTGATAGACATTCCACTCATGCCTCTCTCCTCCCAGGAGCCTCAGATTCACGAGAGCGCCCAGGGTCCCCGTGTCGCTTCGGCCAACGGCCGTCCCGCGTCGACCCCCCGTCCCGTACCCGGTCCGCGCAGTGCGGCCACGCCGCGTCCCGGACGCCCCGTACCCGGCCCGGTGAAGCCCGCACCCGCGGCCCAGCGGCCGCAAGCGCCAGCCGGCCCGTCCCCGTCCCCGCGGCAGGAGATTCGTTCCGTGCCGCAGATCCAGTTGGTTCCGGCTCCGGCCGGCGGTGCACTCGACGCCGTCGACGAGGCGGTCGACGCGCTGCTGGACTCCGGCCGTACCCCGGCCGACATCCTCGTCCTCACCACGGGTGAGCAGCATCCGTGGGCCGCTCACGAGTTGTCCTTCGGCGAGGCCGCCTACTGGGCGCAGCACGATGCGCGTGACGACGTCTTCTACGCGGACGCCGCGGCGGCTGAGCGGGCTGCCGGCCGGCCCGTCATCGTCGTCGCCGTCAACAGCGAGGTCGACGGCGACGGGCGGGACGAGGCTGTGGCGCGGGTGCTGCCGTTGGCCAGGTCGCGGGCGGGCGCGCTGCTCGTTGTGTGCGCGGACCCGCAGCGGGTCGACGCCGCGCTGGGCGCGGGCGTCTGAGCCTGGCCGAGCACGGTCCGAGCCCCGCATCAGGCGCCGGGCGGCGGCGCCGCTTCAGCGGGCCGCCGCCCGGCGCAGCGCGTCCCTGGCCCCGTCGCCGGAGCGCAGCGGGGGCGGGCCGGCCTCGGCCTCGGCGTCCGCCAGGCCTGCCGGTCGTGACCCGGTGCTCGGGCGACGGCCCCCGCGGCCCTCGCCCAGCACCTGCCAGCCGCCGCTGGTCAGCGTGATGTAGGCGCCGCACCGCAACCCGTGCAGAGTGCAGGCGTCCCGCAGACCCCACATCCATGCGCCGTCCTCCTCGGTCCAGCGCTCGTCGCCGTCACGGCAGTAGAGCAGCACCGCTGTGCGCACCGGCGTACGGCGGCGCAGGTCGTGCGGGACGACGCGGCGCAGGTGGGCCAGCAGGGAGTTGCGCAGCTCCCAGCCGTCGGCGGGGACGGAGCGCCGGGCGAACGAAGCACTCGCGGTCAAGCGCTCCTCGGCGTCGAGGACGGCGACCACCGCGGTGGCCGGGGCCGGGCTGTGCCGGGCGTGCAGACCGCTGACGACTTCTCGCGGGTTGCGCAGCAGCGGTATCCCGGCAGCGGCCCACTCGGACGGTTCCAGAGTCCGTCCGAGCCGACTGACGGTGTCGGCCGACAGACGGCTGGGCGAGGCGGCGGACGAAGCGAATCCGAAGGTCATGGTCCTCCCTTCGCATACGCGCCCTCAATGCGGGCATGGTCGGTTGGGGCGCGCCGCGGCACAGCCCTTACGGTCCGCGGGGGGCCGTGCGGGGAGCAGCCCAATTCTCGCTGTCCCGTGGGTCATGCGGCAACGAGCTCGTGATGCCGCCGACTGAAATCGGCGGGTATGCCATGGATATCCCTGCCCAGGTCGGGCGCGTGCGACGCATTTCGTCACCCCTGAACTGCGAGGACCAGCGGAAACACCTCCTGAGCTCCGGCCCGGCGCAGCAGCCTGGCCGCCACGGCGAGCGTCCAGCCGGTGTCCGCACGGTCGTCCACGAGCAGCGCGGGTCCGGTGGCGGCTGCCAGTGCGTCTGCCAGCTCCGGAGGCACAGTCAGGGCCCGGTGCAGGGCCTTCACGCGCTGGGCGCTGTTGCTGTGCGACATCCGCTCGCCCGTTGTCTCCGGGGCGTACCCGACACAACCCAGCAGGGGCATCCTCCCTACCTCCGCGATCCGGGCCGCCAGCGACTGGATGAGTGCGGGCCTGGTGTGCGAGGCGACCGATACGACTCCGACTGGACGCGCGACGGCGTCCGCGCCCCCGCCGGCCCAACCACCGGGCCCTTTCGCCCAGTCGGCCAGCACGGTGACGACCGCGTCGACCGCGTCGTCGGGCACAGGGCCGTCCTGGCGCTGCTCGGCGAGAAGCGGGCGGAGCCTGTTGCCCCAGCCGATGTCCGACAGCCGGCCCAGCGCCCGCCCCGTGGAAGCCAGCTCCCCTTGCGCGATACGGCCCTTGAGGTCGATGCCGACCGCCCCCAGACCGGTCGGCCACATCTTGCGCGGCTCCACCTCGACCCCGGGCCTGCCGAGTTCGCCGCGCGCCGTGTCCAGGGCGCCCGTGGACACCGCGTCGGCGAACCTGCCTCCCGCGCAGTTGTCGCACCGGCCGCACGGCGCTGCCTGGTCGTCGTCCAACTGGCGCCGCAGAAACTCCATCCGGCAGCCGGATGCCGTCGCGTAGTCACGCATCGCCTGCTGCTCGGCGGCCCGTTGCCGCGCGACCCAGGCGTAGCGCTCCGCTTCGTACACCCGCGGCTGTCCCGTTGTGGTCCAGCCGCCCTTGACCCTGCGCACCGCCGTCCACGTCCAGGACCTTGAGCATGGCCTCCAGGCGGGTTCGCCTCAGGTCATTGTTGAGCCGTTCGGGGCTACGGAACTGGGAAGGCATTCAAATTCTCTGCGGATTTGGAACCCTGACCTGCGTAAATGTGCCGATCGAGGGCGTTCAGCGTCGAGCACTCGACCCTGAACGCCCTCGATCCGTGCATGGCAGGCACCCTTCGTGAGCCTATTGCCACGCTGGGTGGATTCGCTGATTGTCAGTGCCATCGGGTTGCATGGGGGCATGGACCATCTGGAGCTCCGCACTGAAGCCGACGCCATCCTCGCTGAGCTCGTCGGTGACCCCGGGGGTTCGGCGCGGCTGCGGGAGGACCAGTGGCAGGCGGTGGCGGCCCTGGTGGAGGAGCGCCGGCGTGCACTGGTGGTGCAGCGCACCGGCTGGGGCAAGTCGGCGGTGTACTTCGTTGCCACCGCTCTGCTGCGTCGACGTGGCTCGGGCCCTACGGTGATCATCTCCCCGCTGCTGGCGCTGATGCGCAACCAGGTCGAGTCGGCGGCGCGGGCCGGGATCCAGGCGCGCACGATCAACTCGGCCAACCCGGAGGAGTGGGACACCATCTACGGGGAGGTCGAGCGTGGCGAGACCGACGTCCTCCTCGTGAGCCCGGAACGTCTTAATTCTGTGGATTTTCGGGATCAGGTGTTGCCGAAGCTTGCAGCCACGACCGGTCTGCTGGTGGTCGACGAGGCGCACTGCATCTCCGACTGGGGCCACGACTTCCGGCCCGACTACCGCCGGCTGCGGGCGATGCTGGCCGAGCTGCCCGCAGGGGTGCCGGTGCTGGCCACCACCGCGACCGCCAATGCGCGCGTGACCGCGGACGTGGCCGAACAGCTGGGCACCGGTGCAGGCGAGGCCCTGGTGCTCCGCGGCCCGCTGGAGAGGGCAAGTCTGCGGCTCGGTGTGGTCCATCTACCGGATGCCGCGCACCGTCTGGCCTGGCTTGCCGAGCATCTGGACGACCTGCAGGGCTCGGGGATCATCTACACCCTCACAGTTGCCGCGGCCGAGGAGGCCACCGCCTTCCTGCGGCAGCGGGGCTTCCGCGTGGCCTCGTACACGGGGAAGACAGAGAACGCAGACAGGCTGCAGGCCGAGGTCGACCTGCAGGAGAACCGGGTGAAGGCACTGGTCGCGACTTCGGCGCTGGGCATGGGCTACGACAAGCCGGACCTGGGGTTCGTGGTGCATCTCGGTTCGCCCTCCTCACCCATCGCCTACTACCAGCAGGTGGGGCGTGCGGGGCGTGGTGTGGCCCATGCCGATGTGCTGCTGCTGCCGGGCAAGGAGGACGAGGCCATCTGGCGCTACTTCGCTGATACGGCTTTCCCGCCGGAGGCGCAGGTTCGCCAGACGCTCTCGGCCCTTGCCGGTGCGGGACGGCCACTGTCGGTGCCGGCATTGGAGGCGGCGGTGGATCTTCGGCGTAGCCGGCTGGAGTCGATGTTGAAGGTGCTGGATGTCGACGGTGCGGTCAAGCGGGTGAAGGGCGGCTGGACGGCTACGGGGGCCGAGTGGGTGTACGAGGCAGAGCGCTACGCATGGGTCGCCAAACAGCGGGCAGCTGAGCAGCAGGCCATGCGCGATTACGCGAGCACGTCCCATTGCTGCCGGATGGAGTTCCTGCGCCAGCAGCTGGACGACGAGGGGGCGACCCCGTGCGGCCGATGCGACAACTGCGCGGGGCCGTGGGCCGATCCCTCCGTCTCGGCGGAGGCGTTGACGGGGGCGACGAAGGAACTGGACCGCCCCGGGGTGGAGGTCGAGCCGCGTCGTATGTGGCCGACGGGGATGCCAACACTGGGCATCGACCTCAAAGGGCGTATCCCGGCCAGGGACCAGTGCGCCACAGGGCGCGCCTTGGGCCGGCTGTCGGATATCGGCTGGGGCAACCGGCTGCGTCCGCTTCTGGCTGAGAACGCGCCCGACGGGCCGGTTCCCGACGATGTCCTGCAGACAGCGGTGGCGGTCCTCGCCGACTGGGCGCGCTCCCCGGGCGGCTGGGCGCCGAACGTCGTGGACGCCTCCGCCCGGCCGGTCGGAGTTGTCGCCATGCCGTCCCTGATCCGCCCACAACTGGTCGACTCCCTTGCCCAGGGAATCGCGACCATCGGGCGCCTCCCCTTTCTGGGCACGCTGACGTATGCCGGGTCGAATGGCACGCACGCGGCACGCCGCAGCAACTCCGCCCAACGCCTCAAGGCGCTGTCCGGCGCCTTCACCGTCTCTGAGGAGCTGGCTGGCGCCCTGGCTAGCTATCCCGGCCCCGTCCTGCTCGTGGACGACTACACCGACTCCGGCTGGACCCTAGCTGTAGGCGCTCGCCTGCTGCGCCAGGTCGGCGCCGACCAGGTGCTACCGCTCGTCCTTGCTCAGGCCGGGTAGATCGATCCTTCGAGGGGTGCTGAGATCGACGAGGGCGTTCTCCCCGGGACGACGAGCACGGACGCGGCCCGGCTCGCGGAGCTGGAACGTGAGGTGAAGGAGCTGAGGCGGGCGAACGTGATCCTGAAGTCCGCGGCGAGTTTCTTCGAGGCGGAGCTGGACCGTCCTCTGAGATGAAGGTCACTTCCGACGCGCCGAACCAGCCGTGGGTCGCCGACATCACCTATGTCCGCACCTTCGCCGGCTGGGTGTATGCCGCCTTCGTCATCGACGTCTGTTCCCGCATGGTCGTCGGCTGGCAGGTCGCTACCTCCCTCTGAGAACGAGGAGGCTGAGCCCCGCACCACTCCCGGGCTGTACGCCCGGCCCACCCAGACGGACCTCTGGCCTCAAGCGCCCGCTGCCGTCGCATGCACCCGCCCCAAGAGGCTCTGGGCGATGAGCCGGAGGACGCCACGGGACCGGGCACCGCGCGGGCGCGCCGACGCCGCTCCCGGGTGCGGGGGAACCTCGTCAAGGGCCCCTCGCCCGCTTATCAGGGATCAGGTCGTGTAGTCCGCGTTGATCCTCACGTACTCCTCGGTGAGATCGCACCCGTAGACGGTGAACGCCCCGTCGGCGATGCCGAGGTCCACCTTGACGATCACTTCGTCACTCTTGAGGTACTGAGCCGCTTGCTCCAGCAGTTCGTTGCTCGGCGACTCCGGGTACATGGGGAAGTCGGCAAAGCCGATACGGGTCCGGATCGGGTCGATGTCGGCCTCGTCGAGCTTTCCGATGGCCATCGCGATCCTGCCCCAGTTCGGGTCGGCCCCGTGGACGGCCGCCTTGACCAAGGGAGAGTTGACGATGCTCTTGCCGACCCGCTTGGCCTGGGCGTCGTCCCGTGCTCCCGCGACCCGGGCCTCGATGAGTGTGGACGCGCCTTCGCCGTCCGAGGCGATGTCCCGAACGAGATGCAAGGCGCATTCGTACAGCCCCTGTTCGAACTCCTTCAGGTCGACGGGTCCGGCGAGGCCATTGGCGAAGATCGCCGCGGTGTCGCTCGTCGAGGTGTCCGTGTCGATGCTGAGCGCGTTGAACGTCTTGTCCATCACCCGCCGGAAGATGGCGTCGAGCTTGTTGGCCGGGACGTCCGCATCGGTGAAGAAGAACGTCAGCAGGGTGGCCATGTTCGGTTCGATCATGCCCACCCCCTTGGCGATGCCGGTGAGCACGGCGTCCCCGCACCGCACGGTCATGTGCTTGGGGCGAGTGTCGGTGGTCATGATCGCCTTGGCGGCGGCGCCGTAGTCGGCAGGCGGAAAGGGCCAGGTCAAGGCAGACAGGCCGGCCCGGATGCCCCCCATGGGGTAGGGGCGGCCGATCACTCCGGTGGACCCGATGACCAGCTCCTCCGGCGCGATGCCGACGATGTCGGCGACCCTGCGGCGCACCTCGGCGGCGTGCTCCGCCCCGGCTTTGCCGGTCGCGACGTTGGCGTTGCGGGAGAGCACGACCATGCCGCGGCTACGCTGCAGGGGCGCCGCGTCACGGCTGAGGACGACACTCGGGCCGGAGAACCGCGACCGTGTGAAGACGGCGGCCGACCGGGCAGGCACCTCGGAGACGACAACCGTGAAGTCGTCGCCGACATCCTTGAGACCCAGGTTCATGGTCGCGCTGCGGAATCCCTGTGGAGCCAAAGGCTGCATGGTCAGCACCTCTCTAGGCAGCCAGCCCGAGAGACCTCGCGTCATAGCGCTGCCCCCGGCCGATGTGAATGAAGATGCTGCTCACCGTACACATTGGTTGATCGAAGTGGCGAAGCCAATATGGCGTTTCGTCAATTTCCGCACTGCGGAAGGGGGTTCGCTGCTCGCCCGGAAGTGCCTGTGACTTACCTCACTGCCAGCGCCGCATACTTATGCCTATCGTTGGGCCAGTCATTGATTGGCACCGAGCATGCGCTGCATCACCGAGGGGGACGGAACGATGACCAGTTTGGCGACATCGACCATGGCGTGCGAGGTCCTCCCAGGGGGAGTAGCACTGGTCCAGTTCTCGCACGCACACGAGCAGAATCCGTTCAGCAGAGCCGCATGCGGGAGCTGATCCAGTTACTGACCGACCTGGACAGTGATGAGCAGGTGGGATGCGTCCTCCTGTATGGCGGCCCTGGCCGGTCCTTCGGCGCCGGTGGCGACTTCAACGAGGTCTCGGAGTTCTCCGGAGGCGATGAGGTCGACGCGTGGATCGACGACATCACGGATCTCTACACCACCATCGCCGGGATCTCGAAGCCCGTGGTGGCCGCCATCGACGGCTACGCGATCGGTGTGGGCCTGCAGATCGCCCTCTGCTGCGACCTGCGCGTCGGCAGCAGCACGTCAAAGCTCGTGATGCCGGAGTTCCGCGTCGGTATTGCTTGCAACTTCGGCGGCTACATGCTTGAAACGGTGGTGGGCCGCACCGTCATGCAGGACATGCTCTACACCTGCGGCGAGTGGCCGGCCGACCGTGCCCTCGCTGACCGGCTCCTGCACGAGGTGACCGCTCCAGAGGATCTGTTGCCGCTCGCACTCGACCACGCGCGCCGCATCGCGTCTTACACCAGCGCGGCCGTGCAGTCGACCCGCGCCCGTGTGAACGGCCCTTACATGGAAGGGTTGCGCCGGGTGCGCGAAGAGGGCAAGCGGTCCCACCGCACCGCCTTCTCGGCCGGCGAGGCGCAGGAGCGCATGCGCCACATCATCGGCAAGGCGTGAACGTGAAGGCGCCCCGCAGCGCTTGGCGCGTCCTCGCACACACCCCTCTCCCGACGCTGGACCACCTGGCGCAGCACACCGACCGCGGTGACACGCCGGCGAGCGCGGTCCACCGTCTGTGCCACGGGCTCGCCCCCCGGACCCGCCGCTGCTCCGGCGGCCGAAGGCCCATGGGCGCCCGCGACGAACACGCCTCCCCCCGAGCCTTACAGAGCCCGCGCCGCGACGACCCGGTTCACTGCCGGAGAAGCCCCGTTGGAGGCGCTGGCCAAAGGGACAACACGGATCGACGCGACCGACAGGCTCGCTCCGGTCGAGCAGGTCTGCACCGCCGTCGACCGCGCGCGACGCACCGACAAGTTCTCCCTCCGCATGCCTCCGGCGTGCGGGACCACCACCCTTCGCTCTTTCCTGCCCCCGAAAGTGATCCGCGTCGCCCTGGAGAGCGCCCCCGCGTCCAAGGTCCGGGACGGGTGCGCGAAGTGCACTCCGCGCACCGAGATCAGCGGGCGCGTCCTCGGATCACTCGCACGGCGCGACTGTGGCTCGCTGCGCCGCGTTCCGGCAGCGAGTCACACGCCGCTACGAAAAAGAGGAGGCCGACCGGCACCGCGAGGCCATGTACCTCAGCCGCTTCGGCGAACCTCTGGACAGCGGACAGCGCATGAGAGCCCACCGGTTCCTGCTTCCCGCTCGACATAGCCGCGCCCGCTTCGCGCACACTGATCACCCCAAAACCCTCACGACCTCAGGCACATGCCGCGCGCCGCGACAACTGAGGTCGTCAGACTCATGTTTCTTCGCACCTCGCCCCGGCGGTGTGCGCCGGCTCCGTGCCCCCACCCATATGGCACGTGGAGTGTCCGGCCGTAATTCCGGCCCCGATCACAGGACCGCGCGACTCGACGGTGCTCCACTGCGGCCCGTCCTGCCCCCACTACCGGCGGACGCCCCGCCGCGACCAGTGCCGCAGCCCTTGAGCACGCCGCCTCCATCACCCATGGGCGCCGCGACCAGGCCCGGTCGGCCGGACTAACGGCCCCACGCGAAGGATTACCGCGACCGTCCAGTCAACCCGGCTCCCTCGCCCCCTAGGCCGCCACCGCGGCATTCTCCGGAGCGGCTGCCACCAAGCAGTTCCGCGCCACCCAGCGGGACGGCGCGCCCCTCGCGGACATCGAGCGCGTGGGCCCGCTCGCGGGCGAACTCATCGCGCCCCACGCGGCATCCAACACAGACCGACCACGGCCTGACGGGCCTGTGCGTGGTCACCGGGCCCGGCCTCGGCCTCGTCCGCGCGCCACCACCACGCCGTCACGGCCGACCGTGACGACCAACTGCGACAACCAACTGCCCTCCGGGCAACCGACGACGAAAGAGAGCAACAGTGACCGACAAGTTGTGGGGCGGCCGCTTCGATGAGGACATCACCCCCGATGTACTCGACTACACGCTGACCACGGACGTGGACGTACGTTTGATCTTCGCGGACCTGTGGCAGGACATGGCGCATGTCCTCATGCTCGGCCGGCAGAGCATCATCCCTGAGGCGACCGCACGGGCGATCCTCGGCGCACTGCTGAAGCTGTGGGAGCGCCACGAGCGCGGTGAGCTCGTGCTGCGTCCCGAGCTCGAGGACGTGCACTTCAACATCGAGCAGATGGTGATCGAGGACCTGGGCCGCGAGACCGGTGGCCACATGCACACCGCGCGGTCCCGCAACGACCAGGTCTCCACGGACGCCCGCATGTACCTGCGGCGGGTCCAGCTCGACGCCGTCGCCGCCAACCTCGCGCTGATCGACGAGCTCCTCTCGTTCCCCGAGGAGGACCTCCTCGCGATCCTGCCGGGCTACACGCACAGCCAGGCCGCCCAGCCGGTCTCGGTCGGCTTTTGGAAGACCGCGCACGCCAGCATGCTGCTGCGCGACGTCCGCCGGCTGCGCGGCGCGTTCGACCGTACCGACGAGTCCGCGCTCGGCGCGTGCGCGCTGGCAGGCACCTCCTTCCCGCTCGACCGGGAGCTGACCGCCCGCCTGCTCGGCTTCGGTCGCGTCCTGACCCATGCCCTGGACGCCACCAGCGCTCGCGACTACCTCATCGAGAGCGCCTCTGCCTTCGCGATCGGCGGCAACCACCTCTCCCGCATGGCCGAGGAGATCGTGCTCTGGAGCGGCCACGAGTACAGCCTGGTCGAGGTCTCGGACGCGTACGCGACCGGCAGTTCGATCATGCCGCAGAAGAAGAACCCGGTGGTCGCAGAGCTGACCCGGGGGCGGGCCGGCCGCACCATCGGCACCCTCGTCCAGCTGCTGACCATGGCGAAGGGCGTCACCCTCGGCTACAGCTGTGATCTGCAGGACGACAAGCCCTACCTGTGGAACGCCATCGACACCTACCTGTCGACCCTGCGCATCGTCGTCGGCCAGACGAAGGGCCTGCGGTTCAACAGCGCCCGTGGCGAGGAGCTCTGCTGGGACAACTTCTCCACCGCCACCGAGCTCGCCAACTACCTGGTCTCCGACCGGGGCATCGCCTTCCGCGAGGCGCACCACATCAGCGGTTCGCTCGTCTCCGCCCTGCTCAAGCGCGGTGCGACGCTGCGCGACACCGCTGCGGGAGCCGAGATCCTCGCCGAACTCGGCCATCCCGTCGAGGAGTCGGTCCTCGCCCACATCTTCTCCCCAGTGACCGCGGTGACCAGCTACACAAGCCCCGGTGGCACCTCGCCACAGAGCGTCGAGGCCGTCCGCGCCGAGCTGCGCCGTGCCGTGGACGGCCACGGCGAGTGGCTGGACGCGACGCGCCGGAAGCTCGACACCGCGCATGGCGCCACCTTGCGGGCCGCCCGCGAGATCGCCGCGGGCGCGGACCTCGCCAAGGTGCTCGAGTCCGTCGCGGCCGAGCTGCCCGCCCCCGCCCAGCAGTAGCTGCCAGGTCCTCACCCGCCACCCGACCCCGTACCCAGGAGAACCCATGAAGATTGTGCTCGCCTACTCCGGCGGCCTCGACACCTCCGTGGCCCTGCACTGGCTCAAGGAGCGCTACGACGCCGAGATCATCGCCTTCTGCGCGGACATCGGCCAGATCGAATCCCTGGAAACCGTCAAGGAACGCGCGCTGCGCACCGGCGCCTCCAAGGTCTACGTCGAGCCGCTGTCCGACCGGTTCCTCCGGGACTTCGCCCTGCCCGCCCTGCAGGCGCACGCCCGCTACGAGAACAAGTACCTGGTGGCCGCTCCCCTCTCCCGCCCGCTGATCGCCCAGCGCATGGTCGAGATCGCGCACGCCGAGGGCGCGGACGCGGTCGCCCACGGCGCGACCGGCAAGGGGAACGACCAGGTCCGCTTCCACACGAGCGTGACCGCGCTCGACCCGAAGCTGAAGGTGCTCGCCCCGGTCATCGACTGGGAGCTCACCACCCGCGAGTCGGAGATCGCCTATGCGCGTGAACACGGAATCGAGGTGTCGGTCAGCAAGGAGAACCCGTACAGCATCGACACCAACATCTGGGGCACGAGTATCGAATGCGGTGAGCTGGACGACATCGAGCAGGCGCCGCCGGCCCACGCCTGGCAGCTGACTGCCGACCCCAAGTCGGCGCCGAACCAGGCACAGCTGGTCACCATCGGTTTCGAGGCCGGTACGCCGGTCTCCCTCGACGGCGAGAAGCTGGAGCTGACCGAGCTGGCCGGCCGCCTGAACACGATCGCCGCCGCGCACGGCGTCGGGCGGATCGACATCGTCGAGAGCCGCATCGTCGGGTTCAAGACCCGCGGTATCTACGAGGCGCCCGCCGCTTCCGTGCTGATGAGCGCGCATGAGGAGCTCGAAGCGATCGTCCTGGACCGCGAGACGCTCCACCACAAGCAGGCCATCGCCGCCCGCTACGCCGAACTCGCCTACTACGGCTACTGGTTCTCCGACCTGCGCCGCGCATTCGACGGCTTCATCGCCAGCCTCCAGCCGCAGGTGACGGGCGAGATCACCATGGAGCTCTACAAGGGCTCCTGCACGGTCGTCAGCCGCCGCTCGCCGTTCTCCCGCTACAGCGCCGCGCTGGCCACGTACGAGGCGGGCGACGCCTTCGACCACAAGGCGGGCGCCGGCTTCGCCTACGTATGGTCCCTTCCGCTCACGCGTCCGTAACCCCTCAACCGGAAAGGCAGCACATCATGCGCGTCGTCTTCATGGGCTACCAGACCTGGGGTCACACCGTCCTCGAGGCGCTGCTGGCGTCAGAACACGAGGTCCCGCTCGTCATCACGCACCCGACGAGCAACCACGCCTACGAGACCATCTGGAACGACTCCGTCGTCCACCTCGCCGAGCAGCACGGCATACCCGTCCTGGAGCGCAAGTACGCCAACGACGACGAGGTCGCCGAGCGGCTGCGCGAGCATCGACAACCAGCGGACACTGCACGGCCGTACGGCGATCAGCGCGGGCGGCACCAGGGTCCTGTTCCGTGGCCAGCTGACGCTGTCCGAAGGGGCTGCCGGATGATCTACGAAGCGTTCCTGCGCCAGGCCGGCGCCCGACCGGACGGGACGGCGGTCCGTACGACGGGCGGCGACGTCCTGACGTACGGCGAACTCGCCGACCACGCCGAGCGCACAGCGGCCGGGCTCGAAGAGGCCGGGGTACGCCCGGGCGACACGGTGGCCACCTGGCTGGACAACGGCATCGGCTACGTCGTCACCATCCTGGCCCTGTGCCGGCTTGGGGCCGTCCACCTGCCGATCAGCCGGCAGGCCGACGGCCCGAGGATCCAGTGGCTGCTCGACCGCACCCGGGCGGGCTTCCTGGTGACGGAGGGCGCCGGTCCGGCCGTCGGCAGGCTGCCCCGGGTGGTACGGCTGGGCACACTGGCGGACGGCTCCGCGCGCGGCGACAGGGCGCCGCATCCCGGCGTGTTCCGCCTGCTGGAGACGTCCGGCTCGACCGGCACCCCTCGGCTGGTGAGCTGGCGGCAGGACGACCTGCTGACGGACCGGCGCAAGTGGATCCGGTGGACCGGTCTCTCCGCCCAGGACCGGGTGTGCTGCATGCACCCGCTGGACGTGGCTCACGGGACCGACGTCCACCTCTTCCCGGCACTGCTCTCCGGTGCCGAGCTGATCCTGGTGGAGTCCGCCACGCCCGAGACCGTGCTCGACACGCTCGCGGGGCACGGGGTGACGGTCTTCAGCGCGCTCCCGCGTCATTACGAGCAGCTGGTCGCGGTGTCCGAGACGCGGGGCGGGGTACGGCTTCCCTCCCTGCGCCTGCCGCTGTGCGGCGGGGCCTATCTGAGCGGCGCGACGGTACGCCGGGCGGCAGAGGTGCTCGGAATCCGCATCCGGCGGATCTACGGCTCCACGGAGTTCGGGATCGTCTTCGGCAACCTCGACGACGCCCCTCAGGAAGCCCGGGGCATGCGGCCGCTTCCCGGAGTGGAGGTGCGGCTGGACCCCCTCGACGCCGCGCATCCTCAGCAGGGCGAGATCGTCGCCCGGTCCTCCGCCACGAGCGTGGGGTACCACGATGACTCCGAGGCGACCGCCCGGGCGTTCCGGGACGGGTGGTACCGGACGGGCGACGTGGCGGAACTCGGGCCCGACGGTGAGTACCGGGTCGTCGGGCGTACCGGGGACGCCATCCCCGTGGACGGCCGCCCGCTCTTCGCCCCCGTGGTCGAGGAGCAACTGGCGGGAGCCCACCCGGTGGACGAGGTCGTGGTTGTCGCGGGTGCCGGGTCCGACATCCTCGTTCTCGCAGTGCCGTCGTCCGGCGCGGATCCGGATGCGGTCCGGGAGGGCATACGCGCGGCCATGAAGGCGTGGGGCGTGGCGGCGAGGGTCCAAGTCGTGGACGCGATACCGCACACTCCCGTGGGTAAGGCGGACCGTCCTCGTATTCGCCGGATGTACTCCACCGACCAGGAACCGGTGGCGACGGCACACTAGGCCGGCCGCGCTCCAGGCAGACGACGCGGGACGAAGGGCTGCGGCCTCTTCGTCCCGTTCGGCGTCGGGGAGGCCGAACGGCTCCAGGGCGTCCGGCGTCGGCTGCGCGAGGCGACCGCCATGGAGGAACGCCGCGCCTGCACCCGGGTCCTCGCCTCGTGGGACCCCCGGCAGCCCGGCCCGCCTTCCCCGACCTCGCGGCGCTGCTCGGAACGGACGCGGAGGAAGGGGTACCCGACGCCCTGATCGCGCTCAACTCGGGCGAGGCGCGGAGCATCGCGCTCCCCGACGTCGTCGCGGAACTCGGAGCGGCGGCACCCCGGTTCGATGAACATGTGCGCGGCCTGACCAAGCCGGGACCGGTCGGCTCGACACCGCGCCGTAGGAGGCGGTGGGGACCAAGCCATCGGGCGTGCTCAGCTGTCCCAAGTACTACCTGCCGGCGCTTGCGCCACACCTGTCGGCGCCTGGGCGTGACCCAGTTCATGGGCCGTGTCGGGTCGTACTTTGACGACGCTGTCAGCGAGGCGTTCACAGTGTGCTCAAGGTCGAGTACGTCCACCGGCACAACTTCGCTGCCCGCACCGGCCCGCTTGAAGATCGCGACCTGGCTCACCAGGTTCTACACCACGCACCGACTGCACAGCGTGGTGGGTTCCGAAGCCCGGTCGACTACGAACACGACCATCGAGCCAACTCCGGTCCGGGGCTGGCCGCTTAGAACATCTCTACGTTCGAGGGGATTGACAGTGATACGAGAACCAGCGCATGCCTCGAACGCAACCCAGCCTTCCCGCGAGGGTACCGACCGCAGACCAGCTGTTGGCGCTCCAGCGACGTTCGGGCAGTTGCTCCGGGCTCGCCGTCAGCAGCTGGGGCTGTCGCTCGCGCAGCTGGCCTCGCGGGTGCACTTCGACCGAGGTCACGTCAGCAAGGTCGAGACGGACAAGCGACCGCCCTCGGTGAGTTTCGCGGAGGCTTGCGACCGAGCGCTGAACGTCGGCGATACCTTCACAACCATCGCCACAGCTCTGGAAGCAGCCGCTCGTCAACAGCAAGGATGGATTCATCGAGCCTTTTCCAACCTCACGTTGAGGCGTGGTGAAGGGCCACTACGGCCTTGACGATGTCGGTGATGCGGTTGGTGCTGCAGCGGAGCTTGCGTAGCAGGCGCCAGCCTTTGTGCGAATGCGACCCCAACCCTGTGGATAACTTTATCCACAGGGTTGGCGGACCAGGCGGTGTATGCGGGACCGTCGAGCCATGAACAAGCACCACGAACCCACAGGCCCTTCCTCCGGCGACCAGATCACCCTGCGTGGTCCCGCGGAACTTGCAGACGCCCTCCCGTACCTCATGGGCTTCCACCCGAACGACAGTGTGGTGATGGTCGCGCTGCACGGCCGCCGGGGCCGGTTCGGCGGGCGCCTCAGGCTCGGCATCCCGGGCTCGCCGAGGGAATGGGCGCCGGTCTCCGACCAGCTCGCCGAGTGCCTGGTGACCGGTAGTGAGCGCCGCGGCCCCCGCCCCGAGGGCATCGTCGTCTTCCTCTGCCAGGACCCGGCGGACGGAGAGTCGGGCAGGCAGGTGATGGAGCGGCTGCGCCCCTTCGCACAGAGGTTGCGTACCGCGTGCGGCGCGCTTGACGTCCCTGTGGTGGAAGCGCTGTGCATCTCCGACGGCCGGTACTGGAGTTACTGCTGTCCGGACGACCGCTGCTGCCCGCCCGACGGCAACGCGCTGGCGCTGCCCGGCACCTCCGTCATGGCGGCGGCCGCCGCCTACGCCGGTATCCAGGTGCGCGGATCCCTGCGGCAGATGGAGGAGCGGCTGTCACCCCACCGGGATCCGGTCGACGAGGAGCAGGTACGGGCACTGGACGCGGCGGGCCTGGCGCTCGTGCCGAGGATTCTCGCCGGGGCAGAGCGTGAGCAGGTCGGGGCCGAGACGCTCGGCCTCGCGCGGACGCTGATCCGGCGTCTTGGCGAGTGCCGTCCGGCAACGGCGAGCGCTCCCGACGCGGACGCGGCCGACGACCGGCTCATCAACTCTGACGAGGCGGCGGCAGTCATCCTCGGGCTTCAGGACCGGGAGACCAGGGACCGCGCCGCCGAGTGGATGGAGGGCGCCGACGCCGAGCCGGCTCTGCGGCTGTGGCGGGCGCTGGCCCGCCGGTGCGCCGGAGCGTACGACACCCACGCCGCCGCCCCGCTCACCCTCGCCGGCTGGGTCGCGTGGTCGACCGGGGACGAACCGGCCGCCAGGGTCGCTCTCGGCCTTGCCCTGCGGATCGACCCGGAGTACACCTTCGCGCAGCTCCTCCATCAGGCGTGCAACGAGGGCATCGACCCGGAAGCCTTGCGGCGCTGTCTGCGGCAGGAGCGCGCGCAACGCAAGCGGACCCACCCTTCGCGCCCCGTCGGCAGGCGGTCCGCCACGAGCTCGGCGTCGCGGACGCAGGCCGCCCGGCACGTTTCCCCGCCCGCCGGGGCTCGGCCCGGCGCGGCCGCCCGCACGCGCACCCGCACACGGCGACGCGGCGGTCAGGCGGGTCAGAGCGGTCGCAGCAGTCACGGTGAAAGGAGCGGCCAGTGACAGCCGTGACCAGGGCGCCCGCGTGCGCGTTCACACGAGTGGCGGTACCGCCAACGCCGCGCGCCGCCCCGACCGGTGCCGTCGGCACGAGCGCACAGGAGGCACCGTATGACTGTCGCCGTCACCGCCCCGTCCGTTGCCTCACGGAGAAAACCTTGGTGGGAAGGGGCGCGGGCCCGGCTGAGTTGCCTGCCGCACATGCCCTCCTGGTCGCCGTGGACCTGCCCGGGCTCGCACTCTCGGCAGCGCAGGGGCAGCTGATTAGTGACGGGCTCGAGGGCTTCTACCGCTCCGGCCGCCGGCTGCTCTCCCGCTGCCACCTGCGGGTGGCGGGGCGGGAACCCGTCGCGGTACAGGGACGGCTGGTCTCGGCCGGGCGTGACCGCTTCGTGGGCGTGGTGCGTACACCGGCCAGTCCGGGCCCGCTGAGGGACGCGGGACCGCACCTCCCGCCCAGCTGCACAGGGGTGGAGGCGACGCTGGCCTTTCCCGTGGTGCTGGCCGAGGCGCGGCGCTGGGGCCTCGCGGACAGGGACCTGGAGGAGCTGCTGCCTGCGGCGGAAGGATGCCTGCGCTGGCTGAGTGCGGCAGCGGACGCCGACTGCTCTCTGCCGGAACAGGGCCCCTCCCGTCTCCGTCGCAGCGAGACCCAGGCCCACGCGCACCCTGCGGCGGTGCTCGGCGCCGACCTCCTGGCGGAGTGCGGCAGGCCGGGGGCCCAGGGCTGGCGGGAGTGGGCGGCCGCGGCGCGCCGTACCTTCCGGGACGACTTCTGGGTCGACGACCGCGCCGGCGGTCGGCCTGCCGCAGCCGCAACCGCCGCCGGGCGGCGCGTGCCGCACCTGGGCGGCGCGGTAGCGCACCTCCTGGACACCGGCTTCCTGGGCGCCGGCCGGCTGGCACCTGGCCTGCTGGACAAGGCGCAGACCGAGCAGGTGGCCAGACTCCTGGGCGGCCCCGCGATGGACTCCGGCTGGGGGCTCAGGAGCCTCGGCACCAAAGAGCCCGGCCACAACTCGTTCGGCCACCGCGGTGGCGCGGTGCGTGTCCACGAGACGGCCGTCGCCGTCTCGGGACTCTTCGATGCTGGGTACGAGCGGGAGGCGACCAGCCTGCTGCGCGGCGTCCTCGATGCCGCGCAGTCGTTCGGGTACCGGTTGCCCGAGATGTACGCCGGCGAGCAGCGTACGGCCGGCAGTGCTCCGGTACCGCACCCGTCCGCGTGCAGACCCGCCGCGGTGGCCGCCGCAGCCGGGATCCATCTGCTCACCGCTCTGGCGGGCGTCCGCCCCGACGCCCCGGCGGGCACCGTGGCGCTCTTCCCGGTGCGCGGCGCCCCGCTCGGCGAGGTCCAGCTCCGCGGACTGCGTGTGGCCGGGGAGCCCTTCGCCGTACGGATCAGCAGGCTGGGCCTCGGCATGGTCGAGGAAGCCGCCGCCCGGCTCCAGTTGGGCGGCTGAACCATGGACGTCCACGAGCGGTTCGAGGGGCGCGACAACGGTGCGGCGGGCAGCGGTTTCCCCGTGGGAGGGACTGTTTATCGTCAAGGAGACGACTATGATCGCGGCATGTCGCCCTACGACCCATCGGCCTTTCCCCCCTTCGCCGTCACCGTGGATCTGGTCGTGCTCACCGTGCGACGGCACGCACTCTGCGCCCTGGTGGTGCGCCGCGGCGAGCAGCCGTACCAGGGAAGGTGGGCGCTGCCTGGCGGCTTTGTGCGGCCGGAGGAGGACCTGGGGGCGGCGGCGGCGCGCGAGCTGTCGGAGGAGACCGGGCTCTGCGCGCACGACCCCACCGCGCCCTCGACAGTAAACGGAGCGCATCTCGAACAGCTTGCCACCTACGGAGCCCCCAAGCGTGATCCCCGTATGCGGGTGGTGAGCGTCGCCCATCTGGTGCTCGCTCCCGACCTGCCGGCGCCCCGCGCAGGCGGGGACGCGCACAGCGCGCGCTGGTCGCCGGTGGAAGCCCTGCTCGGCCAGGAGGAGGGTGGTTACGCCCGCGAGGACGAGCACCCGGCGCAGCTCGCCTTCGATCACGCCCGGATTCTCGCCGACGGCGTGGAGCGCGCACGCTCCAAGATCGAGTATTCGTCTCTCGCCACCGCCTTCTGTCCTGCGGAATTCACGGTCGGTGAGCTCCGCAGGGTCTACGAGGCCGTCTGGGGCGTCGTTCTCGATCCCAGGAACTTCCATCGCAAGGTGACGGGCACGCCGGGCTTCCTCGTCCCATCCGGCGGAACCACGACCAGACAGGGCGGCCGGCCCGCCCAGTTGTTCCGGGCCGGCGGGGCGACGCTGCTCAACCCGCCGATGCTCCGCCCCGAGGTCTGACACCCGGCAGTCCCTCGATGCGCCGAAAGTCCGATATGTCGCGCTATCTTGCTGCGGTACGCCCTGCCGCCGAGCGGTCTCACCTTCCGCGAGAGAAGCGATGCTCCAGGCCATCGGACTCACCAGCGCCCCCCGCCGACAACTCCCGCCCGCCGTCGACGATCTGACCTTCGAGGCCAGGCCGGGACACGTCACGGCCCTGCTCGGCGCCGCCGGTTCCGGCAAGTCCGCGGCACTCAGGCTGATGCTCGAACTCGAACCCGGGCGCGGTGTCACGTACTTTCGAGGCCGCCCCCTGCACCGGATCGCACACCCGGCCCGCGAGGTCGGGGCGCTGCTCGGTGATGTGCCCGGCCATCCAGCGCGCACGGCCCTCGGCCAGCTCCGGATGCTCTGCGCCGCGGCCGGTGTGCCCGTCGTCCGTGCGGGCGCCATGCTCGAACTCGTCGGCCTGGCCGGACTCGGGGACCAGCGTCTGAGCGTGCTCTCCCTCGGCATGGACCGCCGACTCGGCCTCGCGTCGGCCCTGTTGGGCGACCCGCACACACTGCTCCTCGACGAACCGGCCAAGGGGCTGACGCCGCGCGAGAACGGCTGGCTCTTCGGGCTGCTGCGCGGCCACGCCGCCCAGGGCGGCACCGTGCTCTACACCACCAGTGACGCCAAGGAGGCCGCCCGCGCGGCCGACCGGGTCATCACCCTCGTTCAGGGCCGGATCGTCGCCGACCAGGACGCCGCCGACTTCGCCAGGACCAGGCTCCGCCCCCGCGTCGCCGTGAGAACACCGCACGCTGCCCGCCTCGGGGCCGTCGTCACCCGCGAGGCTCGCGCTGCCCGGCGCTCCCTCGAGGTAGTGGCCGAGGACGGCAGCCACCTCTCCGTGTACGGCAGCGACTGCGCGCAGATCGGCGAGACCGCCTTCCGGCACGGCATCCCGGTCCACCGCCTCGCCGACGAGATCGGCGACACGGGTCCCACCGCCGTCCGGGAACGGCCGACCGCGCCCGCCGCCCCACCGGCCGGGCAGCAGCCCCTGCCCCGGCTGCCCCTCCGCCCGGTCCGCAGCCCCCTGCGTCCGCTGCGCTACGAACTGCGCCGCCTTCTAGGTACGAGGACGACCGCCACCGTCGCCGCCGCCGCCCTCGTCGCCTCCGTGGTGATCTCCGTGGTGCTCGCCCGCACAGGCAGCACCCCCTTGCCGAGCCTGCTCGCCGCGTGGCCGGACATCCTCCCCCTGCCGCCCGCCGCGTTCGGGGCCGGAGTGCTCGGTGCGCTCGCGTTCGGCGACGAGTTCCGGTATCCCGCTCTGGCGGCAGCCCGCGGAACGGTTCCCCGCCGCGTCGGCCTGCTGCTTGCCAAGCTGGCCGTCTCCGCGGCCGCCGCGCTGCTCCTGGCGTTGGCGGCCGTACTGGCCGACGCTGAGGCCCTGCGCCTCCTGTACGGCCACGACTTGTTGCAGGTGCCGGACAAATGGGTCTCCATGGCCGCCAGTTGGTCCGGGCTCTCGGTCGGTTGCGCCTGGGCCGGGCTCCTCGGCGCCGGGGTGTTCCGAGCCACGGCGCCCGGCGTGGCCGCGGTGCTCGCGGTTCCGGTTCTGGTGGCCCCGGTCGTCCAGCAGATGGTGGTGAGACCGTCCGCGCGTTCGATCGTCGGACTCCCGAGCCGCCTGCGCGACGTGGCCTGGCTGCAGTGGCCCGACGAGATCGACCGGTTGGCGGTGGCGGTGATGAGGGTCGTGGCGCAGCCGGTCGGCACGGCGCTGGCGTTGTCACTTGCTGCCCTGCTGTGCGCGTATCTGTTCACTGGCCTTCGCCGCAGGGCGCGTTGGTGACCGACGTGTGAGCGAAGGTCGCCCATCAGTTCGCAACTCCCCTGAGTACGCCCCTCTATTTCCGATAAGTCGTCAATTGGGGAGTGAGCGGCGATCACCCTTTCGTGTGCTTTTCACCAAAGACCTCAAGGGGCGCCTGAGTCACGCCGACAAAGGATCCGTGAGTACCCTTGCGCACACCATGATGACCGCCGCCCGCCCCGCCGACTCCGGCCTCGCCGGGCCGGGTGAGCTCGACCGCTACCCCTACGCAGAGGCGCCCGGCGCCGATCGTGTCGGCGTGCCCGCCTGGGACGGCGCCGATACGGATCTGGGCCGGATGGGCCGTCGCTCGGCGGGCAGCCGTGGCCGGGGGCTGCACGGCCAACTCGTCCAGCAGCTCGGCCAGATGATCGTCTCCGGCGACCTGGGCGCCGACCGGCCGCTGGTCCCCGAGGAGATCGGCCAGCGCTTCGAGGTCTCCCGCACCGTCGTACGCGAATCACTGCGCGTCCTCGAAGCGAAGGGCCTGGTCAGTGCCCGTCCCAACGTCGGGACGCGGGTCCGTCCCGTCAGTGACTGGAACCTGCTGGATCCCGACATCATCGAATGGCGGGCCTTCGGTCCGCAGCGCGACGACCAGCGGCGCGAACTGGGCGAACTGCGCTGGATGATCGAGCCGCTCGCCGCCCGTCTCGCGGCCGGGCACGGACGCGAAGATCTGCAGCAGCGCCTCAGCGACATGGTCGAGATCATGGGCCACGCCCTCACTCAGGGCGACTCCCTGACCTTCTCGCGAGCGGACGCCGAATTCCACTCCCTGCTCATCCAGCTCGCAGGCAACCGCATGCTCGAACACCTCTCCGGGGTCGTCTCCGCCGCCCTTCAGGTGTCCGGCGGCCCTGTCACGGGCTGCGACCACCTCACCGAGGCCGCGCTGGTCCACCACTCCCGCACCGTCGACGCGCTCGCGGCGGGTGACGCCATGGCCGCCGAGAGGGCCATGCGTCAACTGCTCATCGTGCACCCGGAAGTGGAGCGTGTGGTGCCGGCGCCCCGCGAGCACTGACCGCGGACCACGGCGGTGTGCGATGTGCCGCCCAAATGCTCGGATGAATTCGTGTCGCCGGCCCCCAAGGGGCCGGCGACACGGCTGTGAACAGCCGTCCGCGGCCAGCAGGCCGGGGGCAGGCGCGGTGCCTGGTGGGCACATCGTGTGACTCGGGCCACGGAGATTGGGCGTAACACTCCACGGAACTGTGCGATGACCTAAGAGGTGACAGCCGAAGAGGGAATACAGTCGCCGAGCCCGGCGCTGTAATCAGTCCGAGGTTCAACCTGCGCCGTCGGTACATCCCCAGCCGATGTCGTCGGTCGTGGCCCGTACTCAGGGCGAGGCCGGAAGCCGTTTCCATCGTTCCGAGAGGTTGTTCGTGTCGGCCAGCACATCCCGTACGCTCCCGTCGGAGATCGCCGAGTCCGAGTCTGTGATGGCGCTTATCGAGCGGGGAAAGGCTGATGGGCAGATCGCGGGCAACGATGTGCGTCAGGCGTTCTTGGCCGACCAGATTCCGGCAGCCCAGTGGAAGAACGTTCTGCGCAGCCTCAACCAGATCCTCGAGGAAGAGGGTGTGACGCTGATGGTCACTGCCGCGGAGTCGCCCAAGCGCCCCCGCAAGAGCGTCGCAGCGAAGAGCCCGGCCAAGCGCACCGCGACCACGTCCGTCGCGGCAGGCCAGGCCCCTGCCAAGACTGTCGCGGCCGCAGCCGCCGCACCGGACTCCGTGGACGCCACGACCGACGCCGTCGCCGCCCCCGAGCCCGCGAAGAAGCCGGAGCCGGCGAAGAAGACCACGGCCAAGAAGGCCACGGCGAAGAAGGCCGCGGCGAAGAAGGCCGCGGCCAAGAAGACGACCGCGAAGAAGACCGCGGCCAAGAAGGACGGCGACGAGGCCCCGGAGGGCGAGGAGCCCACCGAGGAGACCTCGGTCAAGGCCGGCGGCGAGGAAGAAGAAGGCGGAGAGAACAAGGGCTTCGTCCTCTCCGACGACGACGAGGACGACGCCCCCGCGCAACAGGTCGCCGTCGCCGGTGCCACCGCGGACCCGGTCAAGGACTACCTGAAGCAGATCGGCAAGGTGCCGCTGCTCAACGCCGAGCAGGAGGTCGAGCTCGCCAAGCGCATCGAGGCGGGTCTCTTCGCCGAGGACAAACTGGCCAACAGCGACAAGCTCGCGCCGAAGCTCAAGCGCGAGCTGGAGATCATCTCCGAGGACGGCCGCCGCGCGAAGAACCACCTGCTCGAGGCGAACCTGCGCCTGGTGGTCTCGCTCGCCAAGCGCTACACGGGCCGCGGCATGCTCTTCCTGGACCTGATCCAGGAGGGCAACCTCGGCCTGATCCGCGCGGTCGAGAAGTTCGACTACACCAAGGGCTACAAGTTCTCGACGTACGCCACCTGGTGGATCAGGCAGGCGATCACCCGCGCGATGGCCGACCAGGCCCGCACCATCCGTATCCCGGTGCACATGGTCGAGGTCATCAACAAGCTGGCCCGCGTGCAGCGCCAGATGCTCCAGGACCTGGGCCGCGAGCCCACCCCGGAGGAGCTGGCCAAGGAACTCGACATGACCCCGGAGAAGGTCGTCGAGGTCCAGAAGTACGGCCGCGAGCCCATCTCGCTGCACACCCCGCTCGGTGAGGACGGCGACAGCGAGTTCGGTGATCTCATCGAGGACTCCGAGGCGGTCGTGCCGGCCGACGCGGTCTCCTTCACGCTCTTGCAGGAGCAGCTGCACTCGGTGCTCGACACCCTCTCCGAGCGGGAGGCGGGCGTCGTCTCCATGCGCTTCGGTCTCACCGACGGTCAGCCGAAGACGCTGGACGAGATCGGCAAGGTCTACGGCGTGACGCGTGAGCGCATCCGCCAGATCGAGTCGAAGACGATGTCGAAGCTGCGCCACCCGTCGCGCTCGCAGGTCCTGCGCGACTACCTCGACTAGCACGCCGGGTGGGACGGATCCGCCGTCCGCCGTCCGGTCCGAGGGCCCGGAGTCTCCCTGGGAGGCTCCGGGCCCTCGGCGTTGTGCGGGTGCGGCCCGCGCGGGTCCGGCCGACTCTGGGGGTGTCATGTGCAGCACTGAGTCAGGAGGCCGTATGCGTCGCTCTTTTGCCAGATCACTGACGGGGATGCTCGCCCTGACATCTGCGGCCCTTGTGGTGCCGCCGACCGGGGGTGGGCAGGCCCTCGCGGACAGTGTGGTCATCGGAGGACGCCCGGTGCAGGCGTCGGAGACTCCCTGGGTGGTGGCACTGTCCAGCCGTGACCGGTTCGGGGGTAAGCGGGCGGGGCAGTTCTGCGGGGGAGTGGTGGTGGCGCCGGACAAGGTGCTGACAGCTGCCCACTGCCTGAGCCGGGAAGTACTGGGCGCACCGCACAGCCGGGTGCGCGACCTGGAGGTCATCTCGGGCCGCAGCGAGCTGCTGGGCTCCGGAGGCCGGGAGATCGCGGTGAGCGCCGCACGGATCAACCCCGCATACGACACCCTGACCAATTCGGGGGACTTCGCCGAGCTGACCCTGGCGATGCCGTTGCCTGCGGATCACGTCATCATGGCGGCCCAGCCCGGTGACGCCGCGTACGCGGCGGGCACCGCCGCGTACGTCTACGGCTGGGGCGATACGACCGGGACCGGGACCTACGCCACGGACCTTAGGGCGGCGCCGGTCGAGGTACTGCCGGACAGCGCCTGTGAGCGGGCCTACCCAGGGGGCGTGAACGGGACGTACAGCGCCGACACGATGCTGTGCGCCGGGGATCCCGCTGGGGGCCATGACGCCTGCCAGGGGGACAGCGGGGGGCCGCTGGTGGCCGACGGGCGGCTGATCGGGCTGGTCTCCTGGGGGACCGGCTGCGGGCAGGCAGAGAATCCGGGCGTGTACGCGCGGATCTCGGCAGCTCTGGTTCTTGGGGCCGCCGACCGCTGATTACGCTGACAGCGTACGAGAACGGGCGGTCTACCCCGGGGTGCCGGGATAGACCGCCCGTCGACCGGTTGATAACCGGCCCTTGGCTCGTCGTGGGTCGCGAGGTGTCAGCGTTCCTCGTCGTCCGGGGACGGGGGAACGGGGGTCAGCCGGTCTGTCTCGTCCTGTATTTCAGCGGCGATCTTCTTGAGTTCCGGCTCGAACTTGCGACCGTGGTGGGCGCAGAAGAGCAGTTCGCCGCCGCTGGCCAGGACGACACGCAGGTAGGCCTGGGCGCCGCAACGGTCGCATCGGTCAGCGGCCGTCAGCGGGCTCGCGGGGGTCAGAACAGTAGTCACGTCGCCTCTTCTCTAGCTCGACGAGCTGTCGTACCAGGGTCAACATCCAACCAGGCCGAAAACGTTCCCGCTCGCGGCTTTTCCTTGAAAATTCTTCCGAGGTGGCTGTCTGTTGCCGGTTAGCGGCGAAGGAGCCGTATTGCGTCGCTCTACGGTTTCGCGTCGATTATTGGGGGTTTGCCCTCCCGGCTGGCTGCCGGTTGTTGAGGAGGACGTGCCCGGAGCCTAAATGGTTCATGCGCGGAAGGGAACGTGATGTGTCTGTCACCCCTTCGAGGGATCGAACGTGCATACGACTCTGGACTAGCATGAGTTTGCGTGAGGGTGGCGTTACATCGGCTCTACCAGGCCTCGGTACCCTCTGAGCGGCGACCGACGCCGGTCCCGTTTCCCCACCGGGACACAAATGAAATTCAGCGAGGAGCGAACTGCGTGACCGCCGAGACGTCCGTGCCTTCCACTGCGCTTCTGACGGGTGCAGACCGTGACGGCTCCAACTACACAGCGCGGCACCTGCTCGTACTCGAGGGGCTCGAAGCTGTCCGTAAGCGACCCGGCATGTACATCGGGTCCACCGACAGCCGCGGCCTCATGCACTGCCTCTGGGAGATCATCGACAATTCCGTCGACGAGGCCCTGGGCGGTTACTGCGACCACATCGAGGTCATCCTCCACGAGGACGGCTCCGTGGAGGTCAGGGACAACGGCCGCGGCATCCCGGTCGATGTCGAGCCCAAGACCGGGCTGTCCGGCGTCGAGGTCGTCATGACCAAGCTGCACGCAGGCGGCAAGTTCGGCGGCGGCTCGTACGCCGCCTCCGGCGGTCTGCACGGCGTCGGCGCCTCGGTCGTCAACGCGCTCTCGGCCCGGCTGGACGTCGAGGTCGACCGCAACAGCGCCACGCACGCCATCAGCTTCCGCCGGGGCGTCCCCGGCATGTTCACGGAAGCGGGCCCCGACGCTCCCTTCGACCCGGCCAACGGCCTGATCAAGGGCAAGCGCGTACCCAAGGCACGTACCGGCACCCGGGTCCGCTACTGGGCCGACCCGCAGATCTTCCTCAAGGAAGCCAAGCTCAACCTGGAGACGCTGTACCAGCGCGCCCGCCAGACGGCCTTCCTCGTGCCCGGCCTGACCCTCGTCGTCCGCGACGAGCGCGCCCTGGGCGGCGAGGGCAAGACGGAGGAGACCTTCCGCTTCGACGGCGGCATCAGCGAATTCTGCGAGTACCTGGCGCAGGACAAGGGGGTCTGCGACGTGCTGCGGCTGACCGGTCAGGGCACCTTCAAGGAGACCGTGCCCGTCCTCGACGACCGCGGCCACATGACGGCCACCGAGGTCACCCGTGAACTGGGCGTGGACATCGCCCTGCGCTGGGGCACGGGGTACGACACCACCGTCCGGTCCTTCGTCAACATCATCGCCACCCCCAAGGGCGGCACCCACATCAGCGGCTTCGAGCGATCCGTCACCAAGACCGTCAACGAAGCCCTGCGCTCGGCCAAGCTGCTGCGCGTCGCCGAGGACGACGTCGTCAAGGACGATGCCATGGAGGGTCTGACAGCGGTCGTCACGGTCCGGCTTGCGGAGCCGCAGTTCGAGGGCCAGACGAAGGAAGTCCTCGGCACGTCTGCCGCCGCGCGCATCGTCGCCAATGTGGTCGCCAAGGAGCTCAAGACCTTCCTGACCTCCACGAAGCGCGACGCCAAGCAGCAGGCGCGCTCGGTCATGGAGAAGATCGTCGCGGCCGCGCGCACCCGCATCGCAGCCCGCCAACACAAGGACGCGCAGCGTCGTAAGACCGCACTGGAGTCGTCGTCGCTGCCGGCCAAGCTCGCCGACTGCCGCAGCGACGACGTGGAGCGCAGTGAGCTCTTCATCGTCGAGGGAGACTCCGCTCTCGGTACGGCCAAGCTCGCCCGGAACTCCGAGTTCCAGGCCCTGCTGCCCATCCGGGGCAAGATCCTCAACGTTCAGAAGTCGTCGGTCTCCGACATGCTCAAGAACGTCGAGTGCGGCGCCATCATCCAGGTCATAGGGGCGGGATCGGGGCGGACCTTCGACCTCGACGCCGCTCGTTACGGAAAGATCGTGCTGCTCGTCGACGCCGATGTCGACGGGGCGCACATCCGCTGCCTGCTGCTGACGCTGTTCCAGCGTTACATGCGGCCGATGGTGGAGGCTGGACGCGTCTTCGCCGCCGTACCGCCGCTGCACCGGATCGAGCTGATCCAGCCGAAGAAGGGCCAGGACAAGTACGTCTACACCTACTCGGACAGCGAGCTGCGGCAGACGCTTCTGGAGTTCCAGCGCAAGAACGTCCGCTTCAAGGACTCCATCCAGCGCTACAAGGGCCTCGGTGAGATGGACGCCGACCAGCTCGCGGAGACGACGATGGACCCGCGTCATCGCACGCTGCGCCGGATCAACATCGGAGACCTGGAATCCTCCGAGCAGGTCTTCGATCTCCTGATGGGCAACGAGGTCGCGCCCCGCAAGGAGTTCATCACCAGCTCGGCGGCGACGTTGGACCGCTCGCGCATCGACGCCTGAGCTTTCGGCTACCGAACTTTCGGGCGCCCGAGTTTGCAGTCTCTCGCCGGCTCCCGGGCTCCCGTTCCCAGATCCGTCACCTGATGGGGTGAAGAGACGGGATTGAAGAGTCCGGGATCTTCCCACTCTGTCCATCCTTGGGTACGCGAACAATTCGTTCGCGGACAAGGAGAGTTGTTCGGTGGAGAAGCACGAAGGGCGTGAGGCCGCAGCGGTGCGGTTCGACGATCCCTGGTACGACGCGCTCGCTTCCGGGTGGGGCGAGCTGGACGGCACGGGCGCCCCCGCGCCCCTCACGCCGCCCGCGCCCGGAGGCCCCGAGCCCGGTCGCAGCGCCGCCGAGATCTACCTGGAGGTGCAGCGCAGCGCCGCCTTCCAGGAAGTGCGCAGCCGCTACCGGCGATTCGTCGTCCCCGCGACCCTCGCCTTCTTCGCCTGGTACGTCGTCTACGTCGTCGCGGCGACCACCGCGCACGGCCTGATGGCCCGTCCCGTCGTGGGCGCGGTGAACGTCGCGATGCTGGCCGGGCTCGGACAGTTCCTCACCACCTTCCTGCTGACCTGGGCGTACGCCCGCCATGCGCGGCTGCGCAGGGATCGCGCGGCGCTCGACCTGCGCTGGGACACCCAGGAACTGACGCGGGGGATCAACAGATGACCGGCGAGACCATGACCACGCAGCACCAGACACTGGCGCTCGTGCTGTTCAGCGTGTTCGTCGTGACCACGCTGGCGATCACCACGTGGGTGAGCCGCAAACGGCACGGCTCCGCAGAGGAGTTCTACGCGGGCGGACGCCTCTTCTCGCCCATGGAGAACGGTTTCGCCATCGCCGGCGACTACATGTCCGCGGCCTCCTTCCTCGGTATCTCGGGGCTGATCGCACTCTTCGGCTACGACGGCATGCTGTACTCCGTCGGCTTCCTCGTCGCATGGCTCGTCGTCCTGCTGCTCGTCGCCGAACTGGTGCGCAACTGCGGGCGCTTCACCCTCGCCGATGTCGTCGCCGCCCGGATGAGCGAACGGCCGGTCCGTATCGCCGCGGGAACTTCTTCGGTCACCGTGTCCGTTCTCTATCTGGTGGCGCAGATGGTCGGGGCGGGCAGCCTGGTCGCGCTGCTGCTGGGCGGGAGCAGCGAGGCCGCGCGCACCTGGACGGTCATCGGCGTCGGCGCGCTGATGGTGATCTACGTGTCGCTGGGAGGGATGCGGGCCACCACCTGGATCCAGATCGTCAAGGCAGTGCTGCTCATGGCCGGCACGGTCGCGCTCACCGTGCTCGTACTCGTGCGCTTCCACGGCGACTTCAACCAGCTGTTGCTCAAGGCCGCGGAGCGCAGCGGCCACGGACTGGACTTCCTTTCGCCCGGACTCAGATACGGGGGCGACTGGATCGCCCGCTTCGACTTCATCAGCCTCGGTCTCGCGCTCGTCCTCGGCACCGCGGGCCTGCCGCACATCCTGTCCCGCTTCTACACGGTGCCGACCGCGCGGGCCGCCCGCCGTTCGGTCGTCTGGTCCATCGGGCTGATCGGCAGCTTCTACCTGATGACGATCGTCCTCGGCTTCGGCGCTGCGGCCGTCGTCGGAACGGCCGAGGTGCGGGCGTCGAGCGCCGCGGGGAACACGGCCGTTCCGCTGCTCGCGCTCGATCTCGGGGGCGGCGCCGGCTCCGCCGGCGGAACGGTTCTCTTCGCCGTCGTCGCGGCCATCGCCTTCGCGACCATCCTCGCGGTGGTGGCGGGCATCACGCTGGCTTCGTCGGCGTCCGTCGCCCACGACCTGTACGCCTCGCTCAGGCGCCGCCACGCCAAGCAGCGCAGCGAGGTCGCTGTGGCCCGGGTGGCGGCGGCCGGTATCGGGGCCGTGGCCATCGCACTCGGACTGCTCGCGCGCGACCTGAACGTCGCCTTCCTGGTCGGCCTGGCCTTCGCGGTCGCAGCCTCCGCCAATCTGCCGGTGTTGCTCTACTCGCTGTTCTGGCGCAACTTCACCACCCGCGGCGCGGTCTGGTCCGTGTACGGCGGCCTCGTCCCGGCCGTGCTGCTCGTGCTGCTCTCACCCGTCGTCTCCGGCAGCCCCGAAGCGCTGCTCCCGAGCGTCGATTTCCAGCTCTTCCCGCTGCAGAACCCCGGCCTGGTCTCGATCCCGCTGGGCTTCCTCGCGGGCTGGGTCGGCACGGCGCTGTCGCCCGAGCCCCCGGACGGGGCCAAGCACGCGGAGACCGAGGTACGTGCGCTGACGGGCGCGGGGGCGGTCTGACGGCCTCAGCGGCGGGCCGTCCACGCGTACCGGTGCTCCGGGCGGCCTGTCTCGCCGTACCTGAGGCCGAGCCGCACCCGGCCCGTCCGCTCCAGCAGTTTCAGATACCGCTGCGCGGTCTGCCGGCTGATGCCGCCCCGCTCGGCGATCTCCTGGGCGGACAGTGGCCCCTCGGCGGCCAGCAGCACCTGGCGGACGACTTCAGCCGTGGTCGGCGAGTGCCCCTTGGGGAGGTCGGGGGAGCCGGGCACCGACAGCGCTCCGAAGATCCGGTCCACTTCGGCCTGTTCCGCCTCCCCGCCCCCGTCCAGCGTGGCGCGCAGTGCGGCGTACGCCTCCAGCTTGGTCCGCAGTCCGGCGAAGTTGAACGGTTTCACGAGGTACTGGAGCGCGCCCTGGCGCATCGCCGCCTGCACGGTGGCGATGTCCCGGGCCGCCGTCACCATGATCACGTCGGTCTGGAGGCCCAGCCCGCGCAACTCCCGCACGAGGGCGAGCCCGTTGCTGTCGGGCAGGTAGTGATCGAGGAGCACCAGGTCGACGCGGCCGGCCCGCAGCGCGGCCAGTGCCTCGGCCGCGCAGTGCGCGACCCCCACGACGCGGAAGCCGGCGACCTTGGCGACGTAGGCGGCGTTGATCTCCGCGACGCGGACGTCGTCGTCCACCACCAGCACGTCGATCATCGAGGCTCTCCCGCTGTGTCGAGCTCCGCCGCGGTCAGGGCTTCCGGCAGTACGACGCTGAACTCGGCGCCGCCCCCGGCCCCTTCGCCGACCCGCGCGCTCCCGCCGTGGCGCTCAGCGAGCCTGCGGACCATCGCGAGCCCCAGGCCGCGCCTGCCGTGCGCGGGCAGTTCCTTGGTCGACCACCCCTCCGTGAAGATCACGTCGCGCTGGTCGGCGGGGACCCCCGGCCCGCTGTCGCTCACCCGTAGCTCGACCGTACGCCCCTGGGCCCGCAGCTCGACCTCGATCCGGGCGTCGGCGGACCCGGCCGAGGCATCGAGGGCGTTGTCGACGAGGTTGCCTACGACGGTCACCAGACCGCGCGGATCCACCAGACGGTCGGGCAGGAGGGCCGAATCCGCCAGCCGCAGCGTGACCCCGCGTTCCGCGGCGACGGTGGCCTTTCCGACCAGCAGCGCCGCGAGCAGCGGGTCGTGGATCCTCTCGGTGATCTGCTCGGCGGTGGCCCGGTGCACCTCCGCGACCTCCGTCACGAACGCGACCGCGTCCTCGTACATGCCCAGCTCCAGCAGCCCCAGGAGCGTATGCATCCGGTTCGCGTGCTCGTGGTCCTGGGCGCGCAGGGCGTCGATCAGGCCGCGGGTCGAGTCCAGCTCGCGCCCCAGCTGCTCCAGCTCGGTACGGTCGCGCAGAGTGGCCACGGCGCCGCCGTCGTCGGTCGGCATCCGGTTGGTGACGAGCACCCGCCGCCCGCGCACCGTCAGCAGGTCGTCGCCGGTCACCCGCCCCGCGAGCACATCGGCGGTACGGCCCTCGCCCAGCATCTCGTCGAGCGCCCGCCCGGTCGCCTCGGCGCCGAGGCCGAGCAGCCGCTGGGCCTCGTCGTTCATCAGCCGGATCCTGCCCTGGGCGTCGAGCGCCACAACGCCCTCCCGGATGCCGTGCAGCATCGCCTCGCGTTCGGCCAGCAGCGCCGAGATGTCGGAGAAGGCCAGGTCATGGGTCTGACGCTGAAGTCTGCGGGAGATGAGATACGCCGCCACCGCGCCGACGGCCAGCGCGCCGCCCGCGTAGGCCAGCAGCCCGGGGATCGCGGCCAGCAGCCGGGCGCGGACGCTGTCGTACGCGATACCCACCGACACCGCGCCGGTGATCTCCCCTTCCGGCCCGCGGAGCGGGACCTTGCCGCGGGCGGAGCGGCCGAGCGTACCGTCGTCGATCTCCATGACCTCACGGCCGGCGAGGACCTCGCTCGGGTCGGTGGACACGACCCTGCCGATGCGGCGGGCGTCGGGGTGGGACCAGCGGATGCCGCGCTCGTCCATGATCACGACGTATTCGGCGCCGGTGGAACGTCTGATGCGGTCCGCCTCGGCCTGTACGGGGCCGCTCGGTGCCGGCCCGGACTCGTTCAGCGCGCTGGCGAGCCGCGGCTGGGCCGCGGTGGTCTGCGCGATCGCGAGCGCGCGGCGCATCGCCTCCTGGTCGAGCTGGGCGCTGAGCGGGGCGAGGAAGAGCCCGGTGGCGAGTACGGCGACCCCGGTGGCGATGGCCAACTGCATCAGGAGGACCTGCGAGAAGACGCGCTGGGGCCAGCCCAGGCGAAGGCGTCTGCCGGAGGAGGTCGGTGCGGCGCTCATGGATACCGACGGTAAGGCGCCGGGAGCGACATCCCGAAATCCCGGTCCCTGCGGGGGCCGCCTACGATCGGGCCATGGCCAGGCAACCGATTCCAGTCATCATCCTCGCGGGCTTCCTGGGCTCAGGTAAGACCACCCTGCTCAACCATCTGCTGACGCGGAGCAGGGGCACGCGGATCGGGGCGATCGTCAACGACTTCGGCGCCATCGAGGTCGACGCCATGGCGGTGGCCGGGCAGCTGGGGGACTCCACCGTCTCGCTCGGGAACGGGTGTCTGTGCTGCGCCGTCGACGCGAGTGAACTCGACGAGTATCTGGAGAAGCTGACCAGGCCCGCCGCCCGGCTCGACGTCATCGTGATCGAGGCGAGCGGCCTCGCCGAGCCGCAGGAGCTGGTTCGGATGATCCTGGCGAGCGAGAACGAGCGGATCGTCTACGGAGGGCTGGCGGAGGTCGTCGACGCGGCCGAGTTCGAAGCGACGCGGGAACGCCATCCCGAGATCGATCGCCATCTGGCCGTCGCCGACCTCGTCGTCCTGAACAAGACGGACCGGGTGGGGGAGGAGCGGCTGGAGGGGGTTCTTGCCCTGCTGAAGACGCTCAGCGGCAGTACGGCCCTGGTGCGGGCGGCGTACGGGCGGATCGATCCCGAGCTGCTCTTCGACCCCGTGGTGCGGCCGGACGGGGAGGAGAAGGCGCGGCAGCTGTCGTTCGACGACCTGCGGAGTGCGGAGGGCTCGGTGTGTGGTGGTCATGGCGGTGGCTGTGACGGCGAGCATTTGCACGCGGCGTACGAGAGCGTGTCCTTCGCCTCGGACGTGCCGATGGATCCGCGGCGGCTCATGGGTTTCCTCGACACCAGGCCGGAGGGGCTCTACCGGATCAAGGGGTACGTCGACTTCGGGGCGGCCGACGCGCGCAACCGGTACGGGGTGCATGCCGTCGGGAGGTTCCTGCGGTTCCACCCGGAGCCCTGGGGGCGTGATGAGGCGCGGGTCACGCAGCTTGTGCTCATCGGGTCCGGGACCGATGCGGGGGCGTTGCGGGAGGAGCTGGCGGGGTGTCGGGGCGGGGGTGGTGCGGATGGGGGTGCGGGTGCGGATGAGCGTGGGATGTGGGGCGTGCTGCGGTATGTGCAGGGGGTGGGCTAGCGGGCACCCTGCGGGGCTGTTCCCCTACCCGCCCCTTCCCGAACCGGGGCTCCGCCCCGGACCCCGGTCCTCAAACGCCGGACGGGCTGAGTGGGGGCTCCGCCCCGGGGCCGGGTCCTCATGCGCCGGACGGGTTTGAGTGGGGGGTTGAAATGGGGCGCCGGACTTGCGCGCTTGGCCGCGGGGGCCTGCGGGTGGGCTCCGGGAGTGGGAGCCTGCCCGCAGGGGCGGGTTTGCCGTTAGAAGCCTGTTGTCCAACTCCCGCTGGATCAGCTCGGGGCGTCTGGTGCGGTCGATCGCAAGGCGCCCGAGTGTCCTCAGGTGGGGTCTCCCCTGCTCGAACGGAGTTGAGAGCTTGGGGAAGGAGCTATTAGGGCATTTCGGCAACGCCGCGAGCGGCCGTGCCAGACGCCCCGAGCCCAGCGGGAGTTGGACAACAGCTTCTTACACCGGGCCCGCCAGGGCTGAGACCGCTGTGGTGAGCGGGGTGCCCGAGCCGTCGCGGCGGGGGTCGGGCTCCGGCAGGTCGACCGGGGCGCCGTTCTTGCCGGCCGCCCGCGCCGGGGCCGTGCCCGACCAGGCCAGGACGAGGATGTCCTCACCTCTGAGGAACCGCTGGCAGCGCACGCCGCCCGTGGCCCGCCCCTTGCGCGGGTACTGGTCGAACGGTGTCAGCTTCGCCGACGTCTCCGAGTCTCCGAGCAGCGTGCCCGCGGCGCCGGCCACCGTGAAGACCACGGCGTCCGCCGCCGGGTCCACGGCCGAGAACGAGATCACCTTCGCGCCGTCGGCCAGCTTCATGCCCGCCATGCCGCCGGCCGGCCGGCCCTGCGGCCTGACCTGCGCCGCCGGATAGCGCAGCAACTGGGCGTCGTCCGAGATGAAGACCAGGTCCTCATCGCCGGTGCGCAGCTCGGCCCCGCCGACGATCCGGTCGCCGTCCTTGAGGGTGATGACCTCCAGCTCGTCCTTGTTCGCCGGGTAGTCCGGGACGACCCGCTTGACCACACCCTGCTCGGTGCCGAGCGCCAGGCCCGGCGAGGACTCGTCGAGGCTGGTGAGGCAGACCAGCGACTCGTCCACCTCCAGGTTCAGGAACTCCGCGACCGGCGCCCCGCCCGAGAGGTTGGGCGCCGAGGCGGTGCCCGGCAGCTGGGGCAGGTCGATCACCGCCAGCCGCAGCAGCCGGCCGGCGGACGTCACCGCGCCCACGTCCGCACGCGCCGTCGCCGCCACCGCGGAGACGATCACGTCGTGCTTGGCGCGCCGGGCGTCGTCCGTCGCCAGCGGTTCGCCGGTCGCCGTGCGGGCCAGCAGCCCGGTCGACGACAGGAGCACGCGGCAGGGGTCGTCCGCGACCTCCAGCGGTACGGCCGCGAGCGGCGAACTGCCCGACTCCAGCAGCACCGTGCGCCGGTCCGTGCCGAACTTCTTCGCCACCGCCGCCAGTTCGGCCGAGACCAGCTTGCGCAGCTCCGTGTCCGAATCCAGGATCCCGGTGAGCTCGTCGATCTCGCCGGTCAGCCGGTCGCGCTCGCTCTCCAGCTCGATCTTGTCGAACTTGGTGAGCCGGCGCAGCGGGGTGTCCAGGATGTACTGCGTCTGGATCTCGCTCAGCGAGAAGTGCCCGATCAGCCGCTCCTTCGCCTGCGCCGAGTTGTCGCTGGAACGGATCAGACGGATGACCTCGTCGATGTCGAGCAGCGCGACGAGCAGGCCCTCGACCAGGTGCAGCCGGTCGCGCCGCTTGGTGCGGCGGAACTCGCTGCGACGGCGCACGACCTCGAAACGGTGGTCGAGGTAAACCTCCAGCAGCTCCTTGAGACCGAGCGTCAGCGGCTGGCCGTCCACCAGCGCCACGTTGTTGATGCCGAAGGTCTCCTCCATCGGCGTGAGCTTGTAGAGCTGCTCCAGGACGGCCTCGGGTACGAAGCCGTTCTTGATCTCGATGACCAGCCGCAGGCCGTGCATGCGGTCCGTGAGGTCCTTGACGTCCGCGATGCCCTGGAGCTTCTTCGAGGAGACCAGATCCTTGATCTTCGCGATCACCTTCTCCGGGCCGACGCTGAAGGGCAGTTCAGTGACGACCAGGCCCTTGCGGCGCGCCGTCACGTTCTCCACCGTCGCCGTGGAGCGGATCTTGAAGGTGCCGCGGCCGTTCTCGTACGCGTCCTTGATGCCGGCCAGTCCGACGATCCGGCCGCCGGTCGGCAGGTCGGGCCCGGGTACGAAACGCATCAGCGTCTCCAGGTCCGCGCCGGGGTGCTTGATCAGGTGGCGGGCGGCGGCGACGACCTCGCCCAGGTTGTGCGGCGGCATGTTCGTGGCCATGCCGACGGCGATCCCGGACGCGCCGTTGACGAGCAGATTCGGGTACGCCGCCGGAAGCGCGACCGGCTCCCGTTCCTGGCCGTCGTAGTTCGGTGAGAAGTCGACCGTGTCCTCGTCGATCGACTCGGTCATCAGCGACGTGGCGTCGGCCATCCGGCATTCCGTGTACCGCATGGCGGCCGGCGGATCGTCGTTGCCCAGCGAGCCGAAGTTGCCGTGCCCGTCGACCAGCGGCAGCCGCATCGAGAAGGGCTGTGCCATGCGCACCAGGGCGTCGTAGATCGACGCGTCGCCGTGCGGGTGGAGCTTGCCCATCACCTCACCGACGACCCGGGCGCACTTCACATAGCCGCGGTCGGGGCGCAGCCCCATCTCGTTCATCTGGTACACGATGCGGCGGTGCACCGGCTTCATGCCGTCGCGGGCGTCGGGCAGCGCTCGCGAGTAGATCACCGAGTACGCGTACTCGAGGAAGGAGCCCTGCATTTCGTCGACGACGTCGACATCGAGGATCTTCTCCTCGAACGCATCGTCCGGCGGCGGGGTCTTCGTGCTGCGGCGGGCCATCGCGGCTGCGGCTCCTTCGGCATTCTGTGGGGCGAGTCTGAGGGGTCTGGGGTGCGGTCTGGGGTGCGGTCTGTGGGGTGAGTGGGTGGGGCGGGATCCGGGTGTGACGCCGACCATTGTGGACCGGGCCACTGACAACGCCGACCTCGACCCGTCCGTAGCGCCCGCCTCGGGCGTTCCCCGAGGGCGTACACCGGCCGGGAACTTCGCCAGGTGTCAGTGCGCTTGCATACAGTGGCAGGACTTCTCCACATCGCGATCGAAGGGACGTACATGCCCATGGGTCACACGGCCACAGCGCAGGCCGGTTCCGGCGGCCTGACAGCGACAGAGCACCGGCTGGCCAACGGCCTGCGCGTGGTGCTCTCCGAGGACCACCTGACCCCGGTCGCCGCGGTCTGCCTCTGGTACGACGTCGGTTCGCGCCACGAGGTCAAGGGCCGTACCGGCCTTGCTCACCTTTTCGAGCACCTGATGTTCCAGGGCTCAGGACAGGTCAAGGGCAACGGCCACTTCGAGCTGGTGCAGGGTGCGGGCGGTTCGCTCAACGGCACGACCAGCTTCGAGCGCACCAACTACTTCGAGACGATGCCCACCCACCAGGTGGAGCTGGCCCTGTGGCTGGAAGCCGACCGGATGGGCTCGCTGCTCTCCGCGCTCGACGAAGAGTCCATGGAGAACCAGCGCGACGTCGTCAAGAACGAGCGCCGCCAGCGGTACGACAACGTGCCGTACGGCACGGCGTTCGAGAAGCTGACCGCCCTCTCCTACCCCGAGGGCCACCCGTACCACCACACGCCGATCGGCTCGATGGCCGACCTGGATGCCGCGACCCTCGAAGACGCCCGCGCCTTCTTCCGTACGTACTACGCGCCGAACAACGCGGTGCTCTCGGTCGTCGGCGACATCGACTCCGAGCAGACGCTCGCCTGGATCGAGAAGTACTTCGGCTCCATCCCCTCCCACGACGGCAAGCAGCCGCCGCGCGACGGCTCCCTGCCGGACATCATCGGCGCGGAGCTGCGCGAGGAGATCCGCGAAGAGGTCCCGGCCCGCGCGCTGATGGCCGCCTACCGGCTGCCGCACGACGGCACCCGCGAGGCCGACGCCGCCGACCTGGCGCTCACCGTCCTCGGCGGCGGCGAGTCGTCCCGGCTGCACAACCGCCTGGTCCGCCGCGACCGGTCGGCCGTCGCCGCCGGCTTCGGCCTGCTGCGCCTGGCGGGCGCGCCCTCGCTCGGCTGGCTGGACGTCAAGACCTCCGCCGGCGTGGAGGTGCCCGACATCGAGCGCGCCGTCGACGAGGAGCTGGCCCGCTTCGCCGCCGAAGGCCCCACGCCCGAGGAGATGGAGCGCGCGCAGGCCCAGTTGGAGCGCGAGTGGCTCGACCGGCTCGGCACGGTCGCGGGCCGCGCCGACGAACTCTGCCGGTACGCCGTCCTGTTCGGCGACCCGCAGCTGGCCCTGACCGCCGTCCAGCGGGTCCTCGACATCACGGCCGACGAGGTCCAGGCGGCCGCGAAGGCCCGGCTCCGCCCCGACAACAGGGCGGTCCTGGTGTACGAGCCCACGCCCGCCGATGCCGAAGAGGCCGGCGCCGACGACGACACCGTAGCGGCCGCCGCCCAGGCCGGCCCGCAGGAAGGGGCGGACAAGTGACCGACACCGCAGCCGTGAGCATGACGTTCCACCCGCAGCCGCAGGCCGGCACCCCGACGCCGTGGGCCTTCCCGGCCCCCGAGCGCGGCTCGCTGCCCAACGGCCTGACCGTGCTGCGCTGTCACCGCCCCGGCCAGCAGGTGGTGGCCGTCGAGATCTTCCTCGCCGCGCCCCTGGAGGCCGAGCCCGAAGGCCTCGACGGCGTCGCCACCATCATGTCGCGGGCCTTCTCCGAGGGCACCGACAAGCACTCCGCCGAGGAGTTCGCCGCTGAACTGGAGCGCTGCGGCGCCACCCTCGACGCGTACGCCGACCATCCGGGCGTGCGGGTCTCCCTGGAGGTCCCCGTCTCCCGGCTGCCCAAGGCGCTCGGGCTGCTCGCCGACGCCCTGCGCGCCCCCGCCTTCGCCGACGGCGAGGTCGACCGGCTGGTGCACAACCGCCTCGACGAGATCCCGCACGAGACGGCCAACCCGTCCCGGCGGGCTGCCAAGCAGCTCTCCAAGGAGCTCTTCCCGGCCACCTCGCGCATGTCGCGGCCGCGCCAGGGCACCGAGGAGACGGTGGCTCGTATCGACTCCGCGGCCGTGAAGGGCTTCTACGCGGCGCACGTGCGCCCCGCGACCGCCACCGCCGTGGTCGTCGGCGACCTTGAGGGCACCGACCTGGACGCCGTCCTGGCCGACACCCTGGGTGCCTGGAAGGGCGACACGGCCGAGGCGCGTCCCGTACCTCCCGTGACGGCCGACGACTCTGGCCGTGTGGTCATCGTGGACCGTCCCGGCGCGGTGCAGACGCAGCTGCTCATCGGCCGGGTCGGCCCGGACCGGCACGACCGTGTCTGGCCGGCCCAGGTGCTCGGCACGTACTGCCTGGGCGGCACGCTCACCTCCCGCCTGGACCGGGTCCTGCGCGAGGAGAAGGGCTATACCTACGGCGTGCGCGCCTTCGGCCAGGTGCTGCGCTCCACCTCCCCTTCCTCCCCAGAGGGGGCGGCAGGCGCCGCGATGCTCGCGATCAGCGGCTCGGTCGACACCGAGTCGACCGGACCGGCCCTCGAAGACCTGTGGACGGTTCTGCGCACTCTGGCAGCCGGCGGCCTCACGGACGCCGAGCGCGATGTCGCCGTGCAGAACCTGGTGGGGGTGGCGCCGCTCAAGTACGAGACGGCTGCCGCCGTCGCCGGCACGCTCGCCGACCAGGTCGAGCAGCACCTGCCCGACGACTTCCAGGCCCAGCTGTACGCCCGCCTCGCCGACACGGGCACCGTGGAGGCCACCGCGGCGGTCGTCAGCGCCTTCCCCGAGGACCACCTGGTCGCGGTCCTCGTCGGGGACGCGTCGCAGATCGAGGAGCCCGTCAGGGCGCTCGGTATCGGCGACGTGACGGTGGTCACCGGCTGACTGGCCGACCGGCCGGTCAGGCTGCACACATCCCGCAAAGCGGGAGAAAGGAGGACCCCGGGGCCCATCGGGTCGCCGGGGTCCTTCCCGTATGTCCCCTTTGTTGTGGAGGCTGCCCGTCTGACCTGTGGGGTGCGTTACAAAGCCTCGTGTCTATTTGGTGATTGAAAGATGATCCGTTTAGCGTCTGTCCGGCTGTCCGTCAGCAGTGAGCCGTATCCGCGGCACCGGGCAGCCATCGCCGAGTCCCCGTCAGGCGCGAGCCTGGGGAGCCGGGGACCCGTGCAGTCCCTGGGGTGAATCGGACGTCCTGCGTGCGTACGTACTACGCAGGGGGTCCGTAGGAGACCTTCCTGCTCCGAACCCGTCAGCTAACCCGGTAGGCGAGAAGGAAGGAAAGGATCAGCCACTTCATGGCGTTCACCCGTGCCACCGGGAAGCACCGTCGTCCCAGCCGCCTGACGCGCACGAGCGCGAACATCGCGGGTGTCGCGGCCCTCACCACGACCGGCGTCATCGGCGGCCTCGCCGCGCCTGCTCTCGCCACCCCCACCGACGTCAGCGCCGAGGCGGCGCACTCGGTCGAGGACACCGGACTGACCCAGGCCATCGTCATCGGCGACTCCCTCGCCGACCAGATAGGCGCCCAGGCCGCGGCCCAGCAGCAGGCCGCCGACAAGGCGGAGGCCGAGCGCAAGGCCGAGGCGAAGCGCAAGGTGGAAGCGAAGCGCAAGGTGGAAGCGAAGCGCAAGGCCGAGGCGAAGGCCGCTGCGCAGGCGAAGAAGGAGCGCGAGGAGCGCGAGGAGCGCGAGGAGCGTGCCGCGGATGAGCGCGCGGCCCGCGCCGCCGAGCGCGAGCGCCTGGGCGGCTACACCCTCCCGGTGGCCGGCTCGGCGGTGACCACCGGCTACAAGTCCGGCGGCTCGCTCTGGTCATCCGGCAGCCACTCCGGCGTCGACTTCCGCGCCGCCTCGGGGAGTTCCGTCGTCTCCGTGGGCGCGGGCACCGTCGTCGAGGCCGGCTGGGGAGGGGCGTACGGCAACAACGTCGTCATCAAGATGAACGACGGCACCTACACGCAGTACGGCCACCTGTCGTCCATCGGTGTCTCCGTCGGCCAGGCCGTCACCAGTGGCCAGCAGATTGGCCTCTCGGGCTCGACCGGCAACTCCACCGGACCGCATCTGCACTTCGAGGCCCGCACCTCCGCCGAGTACGGCTCCGACCTGGACCCCACGGCCTACCTGCGCGGCCACGGCGTGAACGTCTGACGCATCGGCAGCACCTCTGCCACGAAGGCCCCGGCTCTCCTCTCTCCGGATGTGGATCGAGCCGGGGTCTTTCGGCGTGTCCGGAAGCCGACCGGGAATTCCCGCACGCCGTCGGAATTTCGGCACCCTTGCAATAGAGTCACCGCACAGGCTTCGATCGACCGCGTTTCGCGGGGATCAGTGCGGAGGTTCGGTCATGCGTATTCCCGCGCAATCGGTGTGCACGGCGATCCGTGACGACATCGTCTCCGGTGTCTTCGAGCGCGGAAGCAGGCTCACCGAGGAACTGCTGGCGCGTCGGTACGGTGTCTCGCGCGTCCCCGTGCGCGAGGCCCTGCGCACGCTGGAGTCCGAGGGGTTCGTCACCACCCGCCGACACGCGGGCGCCTGCGTGGCCGAGCCGACCGAGCGGGAGGCAGCCGACCTGCTGGAGATCCGTGCGCTGCTGGAGCCGCTGGGCGCGGCCCGCGCCGCCCAGCGCCGTACCGAGGCACACCTCAAGGTGCTCCGCGGCCTGGTCAGGCTCGGTCAGGACCGGGCCCGCCGGGGCGAGGGCGAGGACCTGCGGTCCCTCGGCGGCTGGTTCCACGAGACGCTGGCCCAGGCGTCCGGCAGCCCGGGCCTCACGACGCTGCTCACCCAGCTCAGGCACAAGATCGCCTGGATGTACGCCGTGGAACAGCCGGCCCGCCCGGCCAAGTCCTGGGCCGAACACGGTGCGATCGTCGATGCCGTGGCGCGCGGTGACGCCGAGCGGGCCCGGTCGCTGACGGCGCTGCACGTCGAACGGGCTGTGGTGGCACACCGGTTGCGCGGGTCCGGCCGGCAGCGCGCTCAGGTGAGGACTTCGCAACATCCCGTAAACACCATGGGTGGCCTTTATTAACAGCCGGGCCGTATACAAAGAAGGTGAATCGGCGGGGCTGCTTCTTGCTGCCAGAATTCCGCCACCAGAATTCCGCTGCCCGCATTCTGCCGCCCGAATGTCGGCCTCATCAACAAATAACCGCGGCGCCCGATTTCTTTCGGGCGCCGCGGTTCTTCGCGAGTACGGGAAGGTGTCGCCGGAGTCGTCAGACGGTCTCGGGAAGCTCGTCGAGCCCCTCGGAGACCAGCTTCGCCAGACGGTCGAGGGCGGCGTCGGAGCCGGCTTCCTCGGAGGCGAGCACGATCTCTTCGCCACCCTGCGCGCCCAGGCTGAGCACCGCGAGCATGGAAGCGGCGTTCACCGGCTTGCTGTCGGCCTTGGCGATCGTCACCGGGACGCCAGAGGCGGTCGCCGCGCGAACGAAGATGGAGGCGGGCCGGGCGTGCAGGCCCTCGGCCCAGCCGACGGTGACACGGCGCTCAACCATGGTGTTGCCCTTCATATGCTTACGGTTGTCTAGACCATTCTCTCATGTCGTCACGGCAGCCCCGACCCTGCCTCCCGCGCCCGGGGCGCCCACCGGCCATCCTCAGCCTGCCCCGCCCGCACCGCGCCCGCGACCCGTAGGCTTCCGTCATGCAGCCCCCGATGGAGCAGGCAGCGGTCGATGGGCACGGGAACCACGCGTACCCGGCTCACTGGGAAGCAGACGTCGTGCTGCGCGACGGGGGCACGGCGCGGATCCGCCCCATCACCGTCGACGACGCGCAGCGCCTGATCAGCTTCTACGAGCAGGTGTCGGACGAGTCGAAGTACTACCGCTTCTTCGCGCCGTACCCCCGCCTCTCCGACAGGGACGTGCGCCGGTTCACCCACCACGACTACGTGGACCGGGTGGGCCTCGCGGCGACGGTCGGCGGGGAGTTCATCGCCACCGTCCGCTTCGACCGGATCAACGCGGACGGGCGCCCCGCGTCCGGACCGGGCGCCGACCTCGCCGAGGTCGCCTTCCTCGTCCAGGACGCCCACCAGGGCCGTGGCGTGGCCTCCGCCCTCCTCGAACACATCGGGGCGGTCGCCCGCGAGCGCGGGATCCGGCGCTTCGTGGCGGAGGTGCTGCCCGCCAACAACAAAATGATCAAGGTGTTCACGGACGCCGGCTACACCCAGAAGCGCAGCTTCGAGGACGGCGTGGTCCACCTCGAATTCGACCTGGAACCGACCGACCGCTCCGTCGCCGTGCAGCGCGCCCGTGAGCAACGCGCCGAGTCCCGCTCCGTGCAGCGCCTCCTCGCGCCCGGCTCCGTCGTGGTCGTCGGGGCGGGGCGCGCGGAGGGCGGGGTGGGCCGGACGGTTCTGCGCAACCTGCTCGCCGCGGGATTCACCGGGCGTACGTACGCCGTGAACCGAGCCTTCCCCGAGGACGTCGACGCGCTCGACGGCGTGCCCGCGCACCGCTCCGTCGCCGGGATCGGTTCGCCCGTCGACCTCGCGGTGCTGGCCGTGCCCGCCGACCGGGTGCCGGAGGCTGTCGCCGACTGCGGTGAGAGCGGGGTCCAGGGACTGGTCGTCCTGTCCGCCGGATACGCCGAGAGCGGCGCGCAGGGGCGGGCGCGCCAGCGTGAACTGGTGTGCCAGGCGCGGTCGTACGGCATGCGCATCATCGGCCCGAACGCCTTCGGGGTCATCAACACCTCCGCGGCGGTACGGCTCAACGCCTCGCTCGCGCCGGAGCCGCCCGCGCGCGGGCGCATCGGCCTGTTCACCCAGTCGGGCGCGATCGGCATCGCCCTGCTGTCCGGCCTCTACCGGCGGGGGGCGGGTCTGTCCTCGTTCATCTCGTCCGGCAACCGGGCGGACGTGTCCGGAAACGACTTCCTCCAGTACGGGTACGAGGATCCGGACACCGATGTCGTCCTGCTCTACCTGGAGTCCATCGGCAACCCGCGCAAGTTCACCCGCCTTGCCCGGCGCACGGCCGTGGCGAAGCCTGTCGTCGTGGTGAAGGGCGCGCGGCACAGCGGGAGCGCGCCGCCGGGGCACGCGGTGCCGGTCACGCGCATCCCGGATGCGACGGTTTCGGCACTGCTGCGGCAGGCCGGGGTGATCCGGGTCGACACGGTCACCGAGCTGGTCGACGCGGGGCTGCTGCTCGCCGGGCAGCCGTTGCCGGCCGGGCCGCGGGTCGCGATCCTGGGCAACTCCGAGTCGCTCGGGCTGCTGACGTACGACGCGTGCCTGGCGGAAGGGCTGCGGCCGCTGCCGCCGCGTGACCTGACGACGGGGGCCACACCCGCCGATTTCCGCGCGGCGCTGGCTCAGGCGCTGGCGGACGGTTCGTGCGACGCGGTCGTGGTCACGGCGATCCCCTGGGTCGGGGAGAACGGTGCGATGGAGTCCGGCGACGGTGAGGTGCTGGCGGGGGCGCTGCGGGCGGCGGCCGGGGCGGGGCCGGCGAAGCCGGTGGCGGTGGTGCATGTGGAGATGGGCGCGCTGGCGGATGCGCTGGCCGCGGCGACGAGTACGGCCCGTCCGGGGACGCGGCGGCCCGTTCCTGGGGCGGGGACCGCGGACCCCGGTCCGCAAACTCGCCCAAGGCCTGAAGGACACGGGAGGGACCCCCTCGACGGGCCGGAAGCGGCCCCAGCTCCGGAAGCGACCCCAGCTCCGGAAACGCCCCCGGGGCCCGACGTGGCCGCCGGGCGGCGGATTCCTGCCTATCCCGCCGCCGAGCGCGCCGTCCGTGCGCTCGCCGAGGCCGTGAAGTACGCCCAGTGGCGGCGGCAGGCCGCCGAGCCCGGGAGGGTGCCCGAGTACGACGACATCGACGAGAGCGGCGCCGCCGCCCAGATCCGCGACCTGCTCGGGGAGCACACCGACCCCCGCGGCGCGCCCCTGACCGGCGAAGCCGCCCGTACGCTCCTCGCGCGGTACGGCATCGACGTGCACCCCACCCTGCCCGCGCCCGGCCCTGACGCCGCCGTCGCTGCCGCCGGGCGGCTCGGGTATCCCGTCGCGCTCAAGACGACCGCCCCGCACCTGCGCCACCGCCCCGATCTCGGCGGCGTACGGCTCGATCTCGGCGGCGAGCAGCAACTGCGCCGGGCCTACGGGGAACTGACCGGCGTTCTCGGCAAGCCGGAGGAACTCCAGCCCGTGGTCCAGGCCATGGCCCCCCGAGGCGTCGACACCGTCGTACGCGCGTCCATCGACGCGGCTGCCGGCGCCGTGCTGTCCTTCGGGCTGGCCGGGGCCGCGTCGGAGCTGCTCGGGGACACCGCGCACCGGCTGGTTCCCGCCACCGACCGGGACGCCGCCGAACTGATCCGGTCGATCCGGACCGCCCCGCTCCTCTTCGGCTGGCGCGGCTCCGACCCCGTGGATACCGCCGCGCTCGAAGAGCTGCTGCTGCGCGTCTCGCGCCTGGTCGACGACCACCCCGAGGTGGTCGCGGTCGCCCTGGAACCCGTGGTCGTCGCCCCGCACGGCCTGTCGGTGCTCGGCGCGACCGTACGCCTGGCCCCGCCACCCGCCCGCGACGACCTCGGCCCCCGCCGCCTCCCCAGCTACTGAGAAGCTGTTGTCCAACTCCCCCTGGGCTCGGAACGTCTGGCACGGCCGCTCGCCGCGTTGCCGAAATGTCCTAATAGCTCCGCTATGGGGACACTCCGGCGCCTTGCGATCGACCGCACCAGACGCCCCGAGCTGATCCAGCGGGAGTTGGACAACAGCTTCTGACCCGGCAAGGCGCCTCCCAGAGCCCCGTAGGATGGAGGGCATGGCGAAGACCGGTACGACGACCCAGGGGCTGCGCGCGGCGATCGAGCGCAGCGGCTACTACCCGGCCCTTGTGGCCGAAGCGGTGGAGGCCGCTGTCGGCGGCGAGCCGGTCGCTTCCTACCTGGTGCACCAGGAGACGACGTTCGACTCCAACGAGGTCCGCAGGCACGTCACGGTTCTCGTCCTCACCGGTGACCGCTTCATCGTCAGCCACACTGACGAGCAGGCCGCCGACACCACCTCCCCGGCGCCGTACGCCACCACCTCCACCGAGTCGGTCAAGCTCGACCGGATCTCCTCGGTCGTGGTCAGCCGGGTCGTCGCCAACCCGGAGAAGTACGTCCCGGGCACGCTGCCCCGCGAGGTCGTCCTGACCATCGGCTGGGGTGCGGTCTCCCGCATCGACCTGGAGCCCGCCGCCTGTGGCGACCCCAACTGCGAGGCGGACCACGGCTACACCGGCACCACCACCGCCGACGACCTGAGCCTTCGTGTCAGCGAGGCCGGCGACGGCCCGGACACGGTCCGCCAGACGCTCGCGTTCGCCCAGGCCCTGTCCGAGGCGACCGCCGCGGCCGACCGCTGATGGCGCAGCCCGCCGCCTGGTCCGACCCGGTTCCGCTCCCGCTCGACTCCGCGCCCGTGCCCGAGTACGGCAGCGGCTCGCTCGCCGACCTGCTGCCCACCCTGGCGGCCGGCATGGACGTACCCGGTATGAAAGCCGCGATCCCCGAGCTGACGCCCGCCGACCGGAACTGCGTCTTCCTGATAGACGGTCTCGGCTGGGAGCAGATCAAGGCCCACCCGGACGAGGCGCCGTACCTGCACTCCCTGCTCGGCAGCTCGCGCGGCGGTACGGGCCGCCCGGTCACCGCAGGCTTCCCGGCCACCACCGCGACGTCGCTCGCCTCCGTCGGCACCGGCCTGCCGCCCGGCGCGCACGGCCTGCCCGGCTATACCGTCCGTGACCCGGACACCGGCGCGCTGATGAACCAGCTGCGCTGGAAACCGTGGACGGACCCGCACGTCTGGCAGCCGTATCCCACGGTCTTCCAGCTCGCGGACGCCGCCGGGGTGCACACGGCGCAGGTGTCGTCCCCCGACTTCCAGCACACCCCGCTCACCAAGGTCGCGCTGAGCGGCGGCACCTTCCGCGGCAGACTCACCGGCGAGGACCGGATGGATCTCGCCGCCGAGCAACTGGCGGCGGGAGACCGCTCGCTGGTCTACACGTACTACAGCGAGGTCGACGGCAAGGGGCACCGTTTCGGCGTCGACTCCGACGCCTGGCGCGGCCAGCTGATGTACGTCGACCGGCTGGCCCAGCGCCTCGCCGAGCAGCTGCCGCCCCGCGCGGCCCTCTACATCACCGCCGACCACGGCATGATCGACATCCCCTTCGACGAACAGTCGCGCATCGACTTCGACGAGGACTGGGAACTGGGCGCGGGCGTCGCGCTCCTGGGCGGTGAGGGCCGGGCCCGCCATGTGTACGCCGTCCCGGGCGCCGCCGCCGACGTGCTCACCGTCTGGCGCGAGGTACTGGGTGAGCAATTCTGGGTGGCGGGCAGGGACGAGGCGATCGCGGCGGGCTGGTTCGGCCCGGCGGTCGACGAGCGGGTGTACGGGCGCATCGGGGATGTCGTCGCCGCTGCCCACGACGACGTCGTGATCATCGCGTCGCGGCGGGAGCCGAACGAGTCGGCGATGGTGGGCATGCACGGCTCCATGACCGCCGTGGAGCAGCTGGTCCCGCTGCTCGAAGTCCGCTCGTAGCCTCCCGAACCGCTCCCCCCTGCCCCACCGCGAACCACCGCGAATCCCCGCGCCCCATCGCGAACCACCGCTCCCCACGGCGAACCACCGCGCCCCACCATCCGAAAGGTCTGCAACTCCTCATGGCCGAGCTGGCGTTCTTCTCCGGGACGATGGATTGTGGTAAGAGCACCTTGGCGTTGCAAATCGGTCATAATCGGTCGGCCAGGGGTCTGCAGGGTGTGATCTTCACTCGGGACGACCGTGCGGGGGAGGGGAAGCTCTCGTCGCGACTCGGCCTGGTCACGGAGGCGGTTGAGGCTGCGCCCGGCATGGATCTGTACGCCTACCTCGTGGACCAGATGTCGAAGGGCGGGAAGGCCGACTACGCCATCGTGGACGAGGCGCAGTTCCTCGCTCCCGAGCAGATCGACCAGCTGGCGCGGGTCGTGGACGATCTGGGCCTGGACGTGTTCGCCTTCGGCATCACCACGGACTTCCGCACCAAGCTCTTCCCGGGATCGCAGCGGCTGATCGAGCTGGCGGACCGGGTCGAAACGCTCCAGGTCGAGGCGATGTGCTGGTGCGGCGCTCGTGCCACCCACAACGCCCGCACGGTGGGTGGCGAGATGGTCGTCGAGGGCGAGCAGGTCGTCGTCGGCGACGTCGGCGACGGCGGCCGGCCGGCCGAGGAGATCGGCTACGAGGTGCTGTGCCGACGCCACCATCAGGGCGGGATGACCAGTGCGGCAGCGCGCGCCGGAGCGCTGTCGCCGGACGTGTTGCCGGTCACCTCTGACTGACGCGCGGGGGCCGGGCGCGCGCGTACGTCTGAGTAACGGCCTGGTGTGCGATAGGGGCCGGGCCCGCGACGCCGGCTACGGCACCTCGCCGCGTTGGCGAAACGTCCTAATAGCTCCGCTATGAGGACGTTCCGCCGCCTTGCGATGCACCGCATCCGACGCCGCGGGCTGATCCGCCCCCTATCGCACACCAGGCCGTAACCGTTGTCCGTCTTCCCTCCGCCACTCACATTCGGCTGCCGTATGCCCGGCGGACACCGCCGATGCGGGGTGACAGTGCTCCGGCCAACTTTTCGGGTTGAAGGTTTGAGTACCTGAGTACTCATGAAGCGGACCACCGGCCCGTGATGACCTCGACACCGAAGCGTGGTGCAGACCACGACGACCGGTGGAGGGTGCGATGCAGTTCCGTGTTCTGGGGCCGCCCGAGATCTACGACGAGGTCAGGCAGCGGAGCGTCCAGCTGAACAGCCCCAAGCAGCGTGTGCTACTCGGGGTGCTGCTGGTCCGGCTGGGGTCCCCGGTGCCCACGGAAGCGCTGATCAACGAATTGTGGGGGCGCAACGCCCCCGACAAGGCGATCAACGCCCTCCAGGCACACGTCTCACGGCTGCGGCAGCAGCTGATCGAGGTGGAACCTGCCCGGGCGAACACGCCTCGCCTCGTCGCGCGCGGTTCCGGCTACCTGCTGCAGGCGCGCCCCGACGAGCTCGACAGCGTGCAGTTCCGACTGCAGGCGGCCCGCGCCCAACGGCAGATGGGGGCCGATCCGCACGCCGCTGCCGCCCTGCTGCGCAAGGCGCTCAAACTGTGGCGAGGTCCGGCCCTGGACGGCGGGTCCCAGGGGCCGCTGTGCGCGGGCGTCGCGGCCCGGCTGGAGGAGGAGCGGCTGCTCGCTCTGGAAGATCTCTGCGAGGCGTCGATCAACGCCGGTCGTCACCGGCACGTGGTCGGCCCGCTCGAAGAGCTGGTCGCCGCTCACCCGCTGCGAGAGCGCTTCCGTGACCAGTTGGCGCTCTCCCTCCAGCGCTGCGGCCGGCACGCAGACGCGCGTGCGGTACGCGAAACCGCGCGGCTGCGACCGGCTCTCGAGACCGCCGACGGGCCGGCGACGACGTTACGGGCCGCCGCCGCTTCGGTACGCCAGATCCACGATGCGGGACACCAGTGGCACGGTTACGGTGCGGCCGGACACCCGGCGGGTGAGCCGGCGGGCGAGACGGTGAGCGCCGCGGAGGACTGCCGCGACGGCGGAGGCGACGACCTCGAACTGCTGCGGCTGCGCCGCCGGGTGGACCAGCTGACGTCGGAACAGGACTCGCTCCGTTCGGAACTCGACCGGCTCGTTGCTCTGGTGGAGCAGGGAATCCCGGGGCAGCGGCAGAGATCGCCCGTGCGGGTGCGCTGAGGCCTGTTCGTCAGCCTGTCAATTGCCTGTCAGGTGTGCCCTCTTGGCGCATGACTGAGCGGCGCCGCAATCTAGGATGCGAATCGCCGACAAGTGGAATTCATTATTCTGAGAGGAGAATTCCGTGGCCGTACTGCACACCACGCACCGTGGCGCCGGAACAGCCGAGCAGCTGTGGAAGGTACTTCTGGACATCGAGGCTTTCCCTTCCTACATGGAGGGCGTCAACGAGGTGGAGCTCACCGGCGAGGACGGTGACCGCCGTTCCAGCAGCTGGGTGGTCGAACTCAAGGGCTCCGAGATGGAGTGGGACCAGGAGGACGTCGTCGATTTCGAGCGACGCCGGGTGGATTTCCGCCAGATCGACGGCGATCTCGCGAACTACGAGGGTTATTGGCAGATCGTCGATGACGAGGAAGGCGCCGGTCTCGAACTCAAGGTGGAGTTCGACATCGGTCTGCCGATGGTTGCCGAAATGATTCACCCTGCTGTGGCCAAGGCGCTTGAGGGCTACCAGCGGGGAATTGTCGACCAGAGTGCCTAGGAGGAATTAACATGAGTGATGACCTTCGCTCGGTTGACGCCAGGGAGACTTTCCGGCGGGTGAAGCGCCATTTCTCTCCTGCTCTTTCGGTCGCCGGCAAGTTCAGTGGGCAGGGGGCCGTCGAGGTCTCGTCCGAGGGCTGCCGGGTGACGCTGTCGGACGGCCGGTCCGTCCTGGACTTCGGCTCGTACGCCGTCGCCCTTCTCGGCCACCGGAACCCGGCCGTCCTCGGCGCGGTCCGCGCTCAGCTCGACGTCATGCCGACGTCGACCAGATCGGTCCAGAGCGCGGTGTCCCCGCTGGCCGCGGAGAAGCTGACGGAGTACTTCGACGGGGCCCTGAACCGCGTCTACTTCGGGTGCGGCGGCGCCGACGCGGTCGAGGTGGCCCTGAAACTCGCCCGTATGGCGACCGGCCGTACGACGGTCGTCGCCGTCGAGGGCGCCTTCCACGGCAAAACCCTCGGCGCTCTCGCGCTGACACACAACGAGCGCTTCCGCACCGGGCTGGAGTCGCTGCTGGGCGGTGTCGTCCACGTCGATCCGGACGACCCCGGGGCCGTGGCACGCGTCATCGCCGAGCAGGACGTCGCGGCCGTCGTCTTCGAGCCGGTGCAGGCCGAGAACGGCGTACGGCTGCTGGACGAGAGCGTTCTGGCGAGCTGGTGCCGCGACGCGCAGGAGCACGGCGCGTTCGTCATCTCCGACGAGATCCAGGTGGGCCTGCGGCGCTGCGGCGCCAAGTCGGTCGCCCTGGAAGCGGGTCTTCCGGTGGACGCCGTACTGCTGGGCAAGCCGCTTGGGGGCGGCATCGTGCCAGTGTCGGCAGCAGTCGGCAACGACCGGCTCTTCGAGCCGCTGCTGAGCGACCCGATGCGCCACACCGCCACGTTCAGCGGCCACCCGCTGGGCACCGGCGTGATCCCCACGGCGCTGGCCACCATCGAGCAGCACGCCGGGGACGGCGAGCGCATCGCCAAGGCGATGGCCGCGGGGCTGGCGGACATCCAGGACCAGCACGGGGACGTGGTGGTCGATACGCGCGGCCGGGGACTGCTGTGGGGCATCGACTTCACCACGGCCGAGATCTCCGGCAATGTCCTGGCCGGTCTCGCCCAGCGCGGGCTGGTCGTTTCCCCCTGCATCAGCCGTCCGACGACGGTGCGGCTGCTCCCGCCGATCGTCGCGACGGACGAGGACGTCGAAGAGGCACTGTCGCTGCTCGGCGGAGCGATAGCCCAGGCCGCCGCCGGCGCTTAGGGCCTGTCCGGCGGATCATCGCCGGGGCCGCGACGCCTGGCACGGCGCCTCGCGGCGTTGCCGAAACACCCGAATAGCTCCGCTATCAGGGCGCTCCGGCGCCTTGCGATGCACCGCACCAGACGCCGCGACCTGCCCGACCCTGATCACCGGACAGGCCCTAGCCGCGGCGACGAACCGGAGACAATGTCCCGGGGAAGGAACGAAGAGAGCAGATGACTTCGCTCACGCAATCAGAACCCACCAACGAGCCAGTCGAGTCCGGCGAGTCAGGCGAGTTCGACGAGTTCGCGGAGTTCGCGGAGTTCGCGGACGATGTCGTGCTGGCTGACGACATCACCGGCTTCGCGCCGAAGGACCCGAGCACGATCTCCGAGGTGTTCCTCACCGGCGCGACCGGGTTTCTCGGGGCGTTCCTGCTGAAGGAACTGCTCGTGCGAGGCCTGACCGTGCACTGCCTGGTACGGGCCGCGGACGCCGAGGCCGGTCTGGAGCGCCTGCGAGCCACACTCGGCACGTACGAACTGCTCGACGAACTGGATCTCGACCGCGTCCGAGTCGTCACCGGTGACGTGACACGGCCGCTTCTCGGCATGTCCGAGGAGGAGTACGCCGGACTGGCCGCGCGCATCGGCGCGATCTACCACTCGGCGGCCAAGGTCAACTTCCTCACCCTCTACAAGTGGCTGCGGAAGCCGACGATCGACGCCACCCACGGCATCCTCCGGCTGGCCTGCGCCGCCGAGGCCACACTGCACCATGTGTCGACCACCGGCGTCTTTGAACCGAAGGCGGCGCTGGGGGCGCGGGCTGAGCACGACCGCACGGGACCGCCGCAGACGCTGTCGCTCGGCTACACCAAGAGCAAGTGGGTGGCGGAGCAGTTGGTGCTGGAGGCCGGCCGCAGGGGGGTGCCCCTGACCGTCCACCGGCCCGGCCAGGTGTGGGGCGACACCAACAGCGGCGCCTGCCAGAAGAACGACTTCGTCTGGCGGTTCATCAAGGGATCCATCCAGGCGGGCCTTTATCCGCGGAAGTTCCGGCTCGACATGAACATGGTGCCGGTCGACTACGTGAGCTCTGCGATGGTCACCCTGTCCCGCGATCCCGGACGCGTCGGCGGGATATTCCACGAGGTGAGTCCGCGCTCGCTGGATTCTGATGAAATCCTCAGGCTCGTCCGCGGCTCGGGATACGAGCTGAAGGAAGTCAGCATCATCAAGTGGATGAAAGCCATTTCGGCCGACGTGAACAACTCGATGTTCCCGCTGATGCGGATGATCGTGGACCTGGAGAAAGTCGAGGTCGCGAGATTCGCGGACGATGCGACCCGAGAGTCTCTCGGCGGTTCCGGAGTCGACTGCCCGGACATCGACGAGAAGGTGTTCTCTACCTACGTCTCGTACTTCGTCCGCCACGGCATTCTGCCGCAGCCGCCGGCGTAAGGGCCTGACGCCCGGCGCCTGACGATGCACCGGTGTCCCGCGAGGAATTTCTCGCGGGACACCGGTGTGCCGGGCTCAGGGCAGCTCAGGGGTCAAGGCTCAGGGGGCAAGGCTCAGGCTCAGGAAATCGTACGGTCCGCCAGCCGGAGTTCGCCCGCGGTGCGGCTGCGCCGGTTCCCGTGGTCGGTTTCGGCGCCCGGCGGGCGCTGCGGCTCGTGCGTGCGGATCATCTGCAGCGGCAGCAGGCGGCCGCCGTCGGGGTGCGTCGCCTGCTCCGGGCCTCTGTGCAGAGCGTTTCGGGCCGTGATCCCCAACTTGTGGTAGATCCGGTGCAGATGGTTCTCCACCGTCCGTACCGACACGACCAGCCGGTGCGCGATGTCGCGGTTCGACATCCCGGTCGCGGCGAGCGCCGCCACCTCCCGTTCGCGCGGCGTCAGCGCGGCGATGTCGCTCTCCCTGCGGCTCTCGCTCACCATCCACGGCGGCAGCGTGACGGCGCAGCCGCGGAGCAGGTCCTGGCAGGCGGCCCAGGCCTCACGGCCCTTGCGGCGCTGCCCCGCGGCGCGGTGAGCGCGGGCGGCCTGCGCCGCCGCCTCCGCGGCGAGCGGCAGCGCGTTCATTTCACGGAACTGCCGGGAGACCTTGCTGAGCGCGTTTCCGTCGGCGTCGGCGAGCGCTTGGATGTGGTCGGCCATGGCCCGTACCAAGCCACTGCCGCACTGCGCGGCGAGCTGCTGGGCCTGGGCCTGGAAGCGGTAGGAGGAGTTCTCCTTGATCCGGGCGGCGAGATGCAGCGCCATGACGGCCGTGACCGTACGCCCGCCGGCGGCGGCGCGCTCGGCCAGTTCCAGCGCGCCGGAGGCCGCTCCCGAGCGGTCCCCGGTGTGGGCGAGCACCAATGCCCGGTCGTAGGCGATCTCGTCGTCGGCAATCGGGTGCGAGACCGAGTCGCCCTGGACCGAGCGGGCCTCGACGAGTGTCCGCAGCGCCTCCTCGTGCTGCCCCGACTCGGCCAGTGCGCCCGCCAGCTGGGCCAGTGGCCAGGCCCGGGTGGCCGGCCACTCATGGGCCGTGTCGACGGCGACGGCCTGCCGCAGCAGCGCGACGGCCCGCTCCGGCTTTCCGAGCATGCGCAGCAGGCGGGACCGGGCGACGACGGTCTGAAGCAGGACGGGCCAGCGGTCCGTGGAGTCGTAGCGGCGCCGGGTGTTCAGGGTGTCCGCCGCGTCCTTGAGGTTGCCGGTGAGGTACGAGCAGCGGGCCGCGAGGGCGTCCAGCAGGACCACCGCGTCGGTGTCCCAGTCGAAGGAGATGTCGCGGTAGTGGTTCAGCATCTCCAGTGCGCCCGCGAAGTCGCCGAGCTCGGTGCGGGCGAACGCCACGACGGGCACCAGCGACTGGGTGACGGCGAGCCCCGCGCCACCGCCGGAAAGCACCGATTCTCCGATGTCGACGGCGACCTGGAGCTGGTTGGACATCATGGCGATCACGGCGCGGCTGCCGTGCAGCACCCCCGCGTGGTCGGGGCCGACGGCCGTGATCGCCCCCTCCAGTACGGCGCCGGCGTCGTGGACGCGCTGCAGCCTCCAGGCGAGATTGATGACCCGGGTGTGCACGGCGCTGATGTACTCCGCCTGCGGCACGGCCACGCCGGAGTCGAGCGCCGTACCCAGGACCGCTTCGGCCTCGTGGTGGTGCCCCTTCCCGATGAGTACGCTGCCGAGCAGGAGGGCGGCCCGGACGCAGTCCGTGGGGGAGTCCGAGCGCTGTGCGGCGTACCACACCATCCGGCACAGGACCGCGCCGTACTCGGCGGAGTCGGGGACGGGACCGTAGGGCGCCGAACCCTCCGTGGGGGTGTCGCGCAGGGCCAGCAGGCACAGCCGCTCGGCGAGGGGGAAGTTGCGCCGCCGGATCGCGGTGCGGGCGGCTGTGAGCAACTGCTCCCGCTCCGGGACGAGTCCCGCCTCGATGCGCAGGGAGACGATGCGCAGGATGTCCTCGGGCCGGCGGGCGCCCGTACGCTCCACCGCGTCGGCGACCTGCCGGCGCAGCCGGTGGGCGGTCAGATCGGACATCCGGGAGGCGATCACGACCCTGCTGAGGGGCACGGCCAGGCGCAGATCTACGCGCGTTCCACTGCGTTCCACGGTCACGATGCCCCGCAGGTCCAGTGACTCCGCGGCGCGCGCGAGCCCCGACTCGGCGGCGATGTCGATCTCCAGCGGCTCGGCAACCGCGAGCATGTTGACCAGTTCGAGCTCGCCCTGGCTGAGGTCCCGCAGTCCCAGACGGATGACCTCGGAAAGTCTTCGGCCGGGCCGTTCGGTCAGGCCCTTCCACACCCAGGTGCCGTCCACACAGTGCAGCGACTCGTCATCGAGGGCGTGGTCGATGAGCTCGCGCAGCATCAGGGCGTTGCCGTGCGTGGCCGCCCAGAGCCGCTCCAGTGTCGAGGCGTCGGTGTGGCCGCCGAGGCGGGCCCGCAGGACGTCACCGAGCGCCGCGCTGTCGAACGGTGTCACTTCCACGTGGTCGATGAGCCGGTCGACCCAGAGCTTGTCGATGCCGGCGGGTGCGGACGCGTCCCTGCGGCTGGTGGCGAGCACACTGAGGCGTCCGGCTGCCACGAGGCGGTGGAGGCGGTGGCTCGACGCGGTGTCGACCAGGTGTGCGTCGTCGATGCCGACGACCGGGCGGTCGGATGCGGCGCCGCCCAGCGTGGACGGCTCCACGGACTCCAGGCACTCTCCGAGCGACGCGTATCCCTTGGCGCGGGCGCCGCTGCTCCAGCTCGCCCCGCCGACCGACAGGACGGTGCGGCCCTCGTCGGCCGCGCGCTCGAGCGCGGTGGCGAGCAGCAGGCTCTTGCCCACACCCGGTGCGCCGACGAGTATCGCGCCGCTGCCGCGCGCGAGGGACTTTGCGGCAGCGCGCAGTTCGGTTTCTCGTGCAGTTATCGGCCAGTGGAAAACAATATCTGTTGACATCTGTTCTCAAGCCCCCGCAGGAAGAGTGTCAGCGCCGTCGGTGAATATGCCCGCCCTCAGGTGTCTTTCTTGTGTCGGCCAATTGAACGGCTTGCTACCGGAATCGGGCGGAAGACTGACGCTGTCTTTGCGCCGTTCTGGCCTGATGGGCCAGTAGGACGGTTGCGAGTATAGACCGGCACACCGGAAGCCTGGCTGGAATGAACCTGACGGGCGTGAAAACGTTCAAACGGCCTGATGAGCGAATCATTTGGATTCTGTTGGGGAGGTGGAGCGGCAACATCGACCGGCAATTATGACTTCCGCAGGCTGCGTTGCCGTCCGGTACTCTTCCGGCCATCCATTGCCCATGGCGGAGCACTCGCCCCCGGTGCGGGGGACAGCCGGGGGCGAGTGGGTCGGGGGCGCCGTAAAGGTCGCTGTTACAAGGGCTGTCGGGCGAGCCTCCAGTGCTGGGCGCGGCTGCGCTGGGCCCAGAAGGCCGCGTATCGGCCATGTGCGGCGACGAGTTCGGCGTGCGTTCCCTGTTCCGCGATACGGCCCGCGTCCAGAAACACGATCTGGTCGGCCGCGGCCACTGTCTGCAGCCGGTGCGCGATGACCAGCAGGGTCCGGCCGGCGGTCAGATGGCTCAGCGCTTCCTGCACCGCCTGTTCGTTCTCCGGGTCCAGCGACGCGGTCGCCTCGTCCAGCAGCACGATCGGTGCGTCCTTGAGGATCGCCCGGGCGATCGAGACCCGCTGGCGCTCGCCGCCGGAGAGCCGTGCTCCGCCCTCGCCGACCTCAGTCTCCCAGCCGTCCGGGAGCCGTCGCACGATCTCCTCCACCCGGGCGAGCCCGGCCGCCGCGCGGACCTCGGCGTCGCTCGCGTCGGGCCGGCCCACCCGGATGTTCTCCATGATCGTGCCCTCGAAGAGGTAGACGTCCTGGAACACCACCGAGATCCTGGACATCAGGACCTCGGGGTCCATGTCCCTTACGTCGACACCGCCGACCCGCACCACACCCGAGTCCACGTCCCAGAAGCGGGGGATCAGCTTGCTCACCGTGGTCTTGCCGGAACCGGAGGGGCCGACCAGCGCGGTCATGGTGCCTTCCGGCATGGTCAGCGAGACATCCGACAGCGCCCGGGCGCCGTCGTAGCTGAAGTCCACATCGGCGAACTCGATGTCGTTGCCCACCGGCCGGCGCGGGTCCTCCCGCTGCGGGAGGCAGGGCTCCGCGAGCAGTTCGCCGACCAGGTCGAGCGCGGAGCGTGCGCCGCGCAGGGTCGAGCCGAGCACGGCGGTCTCCGCGATCGGCTCGGTGAACCGGGCGGCGAGGACGAGGATCGCCAGCAGGGTGGCCACGTCCAGTCCGCCGTCGAGCACCAGGTACGTGCCGGTCACCAGGATGACGGTGAACGCTGCCTGGATCACCAGAGCGAAGCTCACCAGGCCCGGGACGCCGGTGACCAGCACCCTGCGGGACGCTTCGTACTGCGTGCGCAGCGCCGCGTCCAGCGAGCCCGTGGAGGCCCCCGAGTCCGATTCCCCAGCACCGTCTCGGCCGAATACCCTGAGCACAGGCTGCAGTTGGGCGAACTCGACCACCCGGCCGCCGGTCACGGCGCGCGCGTCGGTGCGGACCTCGTCGGCCTGGCGGCTCAGCCCGGCGCTCCACCGGTAGGCGCCGACGATCGCGGGCACGGTGAGGGTCGCCGCGAGCGCGAGCCGCCAGTCGAAGGCGTACATGAGCACCACGACCGTGGCCGGTGTGACGAAGCTCGTCACGAGCGGCCGCAGCAGATGCGCCGGCACGCCCATGACGTCCATCACGCTCTTGGTGGCGAGCTGGCCGAGCTGGCCGACCCGCTCGGGGGCGAACCAGCCCAGCGGCAGCGAGGCCACCTGGTCGCCGATCCGGTTGTGCAGCGTCCTGGACAGCGTCGCCCCCGCCTGGAAGCCGGTGCGCAGCGAGTCGTAGTAGGCGACGCAGTAGAGCAGGGACACCCCGAGCAGGGTCCACAGCCACGGCCAGACGGAGTCCGGGTCGGAGCCGAGGAGCGCTTCGAGGACCGGGACGAGCAGAGCGAAGGCGACGCCCTGAAGGACGGCGCACACCACCAGAGCGGTGATCATCCGGCGTACGGGCCTGCTGTGCTCGGGCCCGACGACCTGGAGCAGTACGCGGATCATCGGCCGGTACCTCCGGTCACTGCGGCGCCGGCGGTCGCCGCCCGGCCGGGCCGGTGCGGCTGCCAGGCGGAACTGCTCTCATGGGCGCGCCACATGCGGGCGTACCGGCCGTCGCGGGCGACGAGCTCGGGGTGCGTGCCGCGCTCGACGATCCGCCCGTCCTCCAGTACGGCGATCTGGTCCGCGTCGACCACGGTGGAGAGCCGGTGGGCGATCAGCAGCACGATCTTTCCTCTCGTCAGCTCGGACAGGGCGTCCTGTACGGCGGCTTCGGACTGCGGGTCGGCGAAGGCGGCCGCCTCGTCGAGCACGATCACCGGGGTGTCCGCCAGGAGGGCGCGGGCGATCGAGACGCGCTGGGCCTGGCCTCCGGAGAACCGCGCGTCCTCGCCGACCACCGAGTCGTAGCCGCGGGGCAGCCGCTCGATGACGTCGTGTACGCAGGCGGCCCGCGCCGCGGCCTCCACCTCGGCCCGCCCGGCGTCGGGCCTGGCCATACGGATGTTGTCGGCGACCGTGGCTTGGGTGAGGCGGACGTCCTGGAAGACGAACGCGACCCGGCGGTACAGGTCCTGCGGCGACAGCTCGCGGACATCGACGCCGCCGATGCTGATCGTGCCCGCAGTGACGTCGCCGAACCGGGGGAGCAGCGTGGCCAGGGTGCTCTTGCCGGAGCCCGAAGGGCCGACCAGCGCCGTGACCGTGCCGGGAGCCAGCTCCAGGTCGACCCCGGCGAGTGCGTCCTTCTTGCCGTCGTAACTGAACCGCACGCCCCGGTAGCTGATGTGGTTGCCGGACGGGGTGCGCGGGGACTCGGCCACCGGGAGCTCTTCGGCGTTCAGTACCTCGCTGACGCGCTCGGCGGCGGCCTTGGCGAACCGCATTTCGTAGCTCGCGTAGAACAGCGCCAGGACAGGGGCGGTGAGACCGATGCCGAGGAGGGCGAACGGGAGCAGGTCCACCCCGGGGAGCCACCCGTTGGTCACGAACACCGCGCCGCCGGTGATGACGGCCACCAGGACGGCGATCGGTGAGAGGACGAGCTCGGCCGCCGCCTTGGAGTTGAGGGTGGAGCGGACCCAGGCGAGGAAGAACGCGGCGAAATCGTCCGCCGCGTCACGGAACTTCTGGTGCGCCCTGCCCGCCTGGCCGAAGGTCTTGACGACCGAGATGCCCTGCACGAACTCGACGGCGCTGCCGTTGATCGACCCCATCGCCCGGTCGTAGTCGGGCAGGTGCTTGGCCATCGCGGCCATCGTCACGCTGTAGAGCCCGAGGCCGACGACCAGCGGGGCGATGGTCACCAGGGTCATCCGCCAGTCGACCCAGAAGAGGTAGGCCAGTGAGGCCGCGGGGACGACGGTCGCGGAGGTCATCGCCAACAGGGAGTGGGCGATCATGTGGTGCATCGCGTCCACGTCGTCCTGCACGACCTTCTTGACCGTGCCGGAGTTGCGCTCGGAGAACCAGCCCAGTGGCACCCGGGCGAGCCTCGCCACCAGTCCGCGGCGGATGTGCAGCTGCAGTTCGTTGTCCGCGAAGTGGGAGAGGGCGCCGGCTGCCAGCATGAAGATCAGCCGGATCAGCAGGGCGCCGGCGCCGATCGCGGTGATCGTCCATGCCCGGTCCGAGCGGTCGGGTTCGTCACCCAGCAGCACCCGGCCGAGCTCGGCGATGGCGATGAAGGGCACGACGCCGGCGATCGCCGAGATCGCCTGGGCGGCCACGGCCAGCCGCAGCCTCCCCTTGATCGGGCGAAGAATTTCGCCAAGTGCGGCCTTTTCCGCGGCCATCCGGTCCTCCACGACCTCAGTTAGACGGTGTCTAATAGATGGAACGACTGTACCTGATGCGCAACTCGAACCGTCAAGGAACCAGTTGGACTGCCTCGGTGGGACGGTGTCAGTCGGGTGGTGCCGGGTGAAGTGCCGCCGCCGACTGCGGCACTTCACCCTGTCCAGGGCGGGCGAACCGGTCAGCCCGCGACGGGGACACGCTCCTTGGGGGTCTCCTCCTCCAGAACCGCATCGCCCTCCTTGATGCCGTACCGCGCGTACAGTTTCTGCAGCGGTCCGGGAGCCCACCAACTGGCGTGGCCCATCAGCTTCATGACGGCCGGCACCAGCAGGATGCGGACCACGGCCACGTCCAGCAGGATGGCGATCACCATGCCGACACCGAACAGCTTCATGGTGAGTACGCCGCTGGTCGCCATGGCCGCGAGCGGCACGCACATCAGCAGTGCCGCGCTGACGATCAGCTTGCCGATGCTCTGCAGGCCGGTGGCCACCGCGGCGGTGGGCTCGCCGAGCGTGTCGTACTGCTCCCGGATCCGGGACACGAGGAACACCTCGTAGTCCATGGAGAGTCCGAAGATCAGCGCGAACAGCATGATCGGCATGTTGGGCTCGATGTTCCCCGTGGGGTCGAAGCCGATCACGTCGGTCAGGTGTCCGTCCTGGAAGATCCAGACCAGGATGCCGAACGTCGCCGACAAGGACAGCAGGTTCATCGCGATCGCCTTCAGCGGCAGCAGCACCGAGCCGAAGGCCAGGAAGAGCAGGATGTACGTCGCGACCGCGATGTAGACCAGCATCCACGGCAGCGTGTCCGCGAGCGCGTCGAGCGTGTCGTCGAACACCGCGGTCTCACCGCCGAAGTACGCCGTGGCGCCGGGCGGCGCCGGTGTCTCGCGGAGCTCGTTGACCAGGTCGCGGCTCTCGGCGGAGACCGCGACACCGTCGAAGGTGACCGAGATGCGCGCGGTGGTGCCTTCGGCGCCGCTGATCTGGGCGTCCTTCGCGCCGGGTACCGCGGCGAGCCGGTCGGCGTATGCCTGTAGCGCGGCGCCCTGCTCCTGGGACTTGGCGTCGCCCGCCAGGGTCAGCAGGGAGTCGATGGCCTTTACGCCGTCGCCTTCGAAGCCCTTCTCCATAATGTTGTGGACCTGCCGGCCCTCGGCGCTGTTCGGCAGCTGGCGTGCGTCGTTGGCGCCGAACTCGATCCGCAGGAACGGCACGGCCAGCGCGACCAGCACACCGAGCGTGACCACCGCGACCGCGACCGGACGGCGCATCAGGGTGTGGGCCAGCTTGAACCAGGCGCCCGTGCCCGCGGCCTTCGCCGGGGCCTGGGCCCGCTTCTTGCGGCGCAGGGAGAGCGAGTTGACCTTCGGCCCCATCACGGCCAGGGCCGCGGGCAGCGCGATGATCGAGAAGAACACGGACAGGACGACAGCGGCGACGCCGCCGTAGGCCATCGACTTGAGGAACGCGAACGGGAAGAAGGTCATACCGGCGAGAGCCACGGCGACCGTGATGCCGGAGACGACGACCGTCCTGCCCGCCGTGGCGACGGTACGTGCGAGAGCGTCGGCCCCGGTGCGGCCGGCGGCCAGCTCCTCGCGGTAGCGGCTGACGATCAGCAGGCCGTAGTCGATGGCCACGGCCAGGCCGAGCACGGTCACGAGGCTCATCGCGAAGACCGACACGTCGGTGAACTGTGCGATGACCCGCAGGACCGCCATGGAGCCGATGATCGACAGACCGCCGACGAGCAGCGGAAGGCTGGCCGCGGCCAGCCCGCCGAAGACCACCACCAGCAGGAGGAAGAGGATGGGGAAGGAGAAGCCCTCGGCGGCGCCGAGATCCTTGCCGATCTCCTCGCCGGCCTGGTGGCCGGTGGGGACCGGGCCACCGCGCAGCGTGTCGAACCCCGCCACGTCCAGCTTGTCCTTGATCTGCTTGTAGGACTCTTCCTTGGCGTTGTCGTCGCTGCCGCGCAGGTTCATGACGACGTAGGTCGCGTGCCGGTCCCGGCTCACCTGCGCCGGCATCTTGGTCATCCAGAAGTGCGCCGATCCGGTGACCGCCGTGCTGGGCAGTGACGAGATCTTGCCTACGACCGCCTGCTGGAACTCCGGGTCGTCGACGGTCTTGTCGTCGCTGCGGTAGACCACCACCGCGTCGGGTGCCCGCTGCGGGAACGCCTTCTCGGCGAGCAGGGCCGCCTTGCGGCTCTCCGAGCCCGGGTCCTCGAAGCCGCCGGGCTTCATGTCGCCGAAGACGCCGACGCCGTAGACCCCGGAGAGCGCGGCGAACACCAGCGTGAGGATCAGCAGGGGCTTGCGCCCCCGGTGGATGAACCGCCCCAACCTCTCGAACATCCCAACTCCCTAGATCATTACGAGCGTTCCGTGTGGCACGCCCTGAAGCTACGGCAACAGTAACGCTGTTATCAATGGGGTTCTCGCCGAAGGGAGGTGGATTCAGGGTCGGCGTGATCGCCGTATGGCCCGCCTGACCTGGGTAAACGTCTGCATTAGACAGTGGATAAGATTCTCGGGCGGTGTCAGCGCCGTGTCAGCATGCGAGCTCTTGGGCTGCTGTCCACGTACTTGTATAACGCTGTTGCGTTACATTTGGCGCATGGCCCGGCTCAAGACTCATGACGAAGCGCTCCGCCTCAAGCTCATCAACCGCGCCGCCGCGACGGTCTTCGACCGCGGCACGTCGGCCCTGAGCCTGCGGCGGCTCGCAGCCGACGTGAAGACCTCGACGACGGCGGTCTATTCGCTGTTCGGAAACAAGGCCGGGCTGCTCGACAGCCTCTACCGGGAAGCGGTCAGCCTGTTCGTCGCCCGCCTGGCCACGGTCGACTCGTCGGACGACCCCGCCACCGACGTGATCCGACTGGGCGTGGCCTATCGCGAGTACGCGCTCGCGAACCCTCACCTGTACGCGATCATGTTCGCGGACCGCACGGTCGACTACGAGCCCACGCCCGAGCGCAGGAACGAGGCCGGCTCGACCATCCAGCCGCTCGTCGACGCGGTGCTCAGGGGGCAGGCGGCCGGCCAGTTCCTGGACGCCTCGCCCGACGTCATCGCGCTCTCCTGCTGGGGCGCGGCCCATGGCCTTGTGTCGCTTGAGCTGTCCGGGAACGAGCCCCCGGGGCTCGACATCGGTGAGGCCTACGAAGCCACCCTGCGGGCCGTCGTCACCGGCTGGGGCCGCGACTGAGGCGGTGTCGAAACCGTCCCTGCCGCGGCCTCGCCCGGCGTACGCCCCCGGGGTCAGTCCGTGAGGGTGTCAGTCCGTGAGGGCGACGCCCTCCGCGAGGAGTACGCCGACTCCCGCCCGGGTCCCCGTCCACCGGCCTGGCTCCGCGCCGGTATGCAGGCGCTCGACCTGCTGGGCTCCCGGGCTGAGCACCAGCCGTCCCACCGTCAGGACACCGGCCGACTTTCGCGGCGTGCCGCGGTCCGTCTCCCGGACGATCGTCTCGATCGCCGTGGGGGAGACCGTGGGATCGGGCGGAAAGGGTGCTGTCCACAGATCGGCGGGCAGAACCGGCTCCAGGTCGAACAGCAGCCCACCGTCGGCCGTACCGGCCGGCCGGGCCTGCGGGAAGACGACTCCGGCCCAGTCCAGCCGCCCTGACGCCGTTGCCGTCGACGTCGGCGCCGGCGCCGGCGGCCCGTCGCAGGGCGTGCCCGCCGCCGGGACCTGCGGGTTCTCGGAGGCGTCGGGACCGTAGACGAGAGTGGCGGCCGCGATCTCGACGCCCCCCTCGCCGCGGACCGTGACCTTCACGCACCACTCGCCGTCCTGGTAGCCCCCGTGGGCTTCACGGTGCAGCGTGCGGTGACCACCGGTGAAGCGCAGCTCGTCGAGACGGACCCGCAGCCGGCGCAGCTCACGCAGGTGCAGCAGGGGCCAGCCCTCGGGCACCACCCAGTCGCCCGCGGCCACCGCGTGTTCCAGGACCACACTGACCGGGATCGCCCCCCGGCCGCCGACCCGTACCTCCGACAGGCACGGATGCCGCCCGGCGCTCAGCCGTCGCGTGGTGCGCATCGACCGGAAGATCTCGTACTCCTCCACTTCACCCAGGTGATGGTCGAGCGCGTGCAGGCGCGGCAGGTCCGGGTGGCCGGTCAGCATGCCGAAGCCGCGCAGCTGCCCCGGCGCCAGGACGGCCCCGATCCGGCCCAGGAAGACGGCCTCGTCGGTGTGGCCGGACGCGAGCTCCGCCACCCAGCGGCGGGCGCCTTCGCCGGGGTCGAGCGTGGAGACGTAGCGGACCGCCGCGGAGTAGTTCGCGATGACCCCGAGCCGTTCCCAGGTCGGCCAGCACAGGGTCTGCACGGGCAGGCCGAGGTTGTCGCGGGCCCAGAACCCGAGCCGGGCGAGGGCCTCATTGCCGGCCGCGTAGTCGATCTGGCCGACCATCCCGCCCATCCGGCCGGCGAGCGAGCCGACGTTGCTGAGCAGCCGCAGCCTGGAGCGCCGTTCGGGGTTGGCGAGGATCGCGGAGACCAGGTTCGCGAACCCGGTGACCTTGACGTCGACCGTACGGAGTACGGACTCGGGGGACTTGCGGTCGAAGCGGGCCGGGTCGTCGATGCCGGCGTTGTGGACCACGAACTCGGGGCCGTCGCCGAGCGCGGCGAAGGCCCGCTCGACCTGCCCGGCGTCCGTGCAGTCACAGCGCAGGTAGTCGATGCGCAGTCCGTCGGCGGCTGCCCGCGCCAGGTTGCGGTGGACCGTACGGTTCTCCTCCGTACGCTGGATCTCGCGCCGGATCGTGCCGAGGTCCCCGGGCGTGCGCGCGCCGGAGAGTCTGCGGCGCCGCCACGCTGCGAACTCCTCGTCCCCGAGGGCGTGTTCCTCGCTCGCTTCCGGGCGCTCGCCCCGGCCCGTGACGACGACCCGGCAGCCGAAGGACTCGGCGAAGGCGCGCGCCGCCGCGAAGCCGACACCGCGCGCACCGCCGGTGATCAGCACGGTGTCACCGGGTCCCGGCGGCGCCGCCCCGCCCGGCGGGCCGAGCGGCGCGGGGCGGCCCGCCAGTACGTGGCGGCGGCCGCCCAGGTAACCGACCTCGAACTGGTCGGGCCGTACGTACTCCCGCTCGACCGCGTCGGCGACCGTCGAGGCGTCCGCACGGTCCAGGTCCACCACGACGATGCCGGCGGCCGGCAGTTCACGGGGCAGACACTTGGCGAGACCGGCCCAGATGCCGCCCAGCGGCTGCGGCACCCGCCCGTCGCCGTGGCCCGCGAGCCCGCCGAGCCGGGTGAGCGCGAGATAGACATGCCGGCCGAATCGGGGCTCGGCGGCCCAGCGCGCGTAGGCCGCTCGGACCGCTTCGGTGGTGCGGGTGAGCGCCGACTGCCAGCTGGTGTCACCCAGTTCGTACGTGTCGCCGAGGACGTTCAGGTCGACGATGCCGTCCCAGCCGTCGAGGCGCAGTGGCGTGTCCGGGTCGGACCGTACGACCAGGGCGCCGCGCGCGCCGAGCTCGGCGGCCACGGCCGCCACCAGGCCGGCGGACTCGCCGACGAGCAGCAGCCGGCGGCCGGCGAGCGGGCGCTGCGGCAGGGGGCCGGCGGTAGGCGCCCCGGCGGACGCTGTGTCGGTGTGCTGGGAGCCGGCGTGCCGGGAGTCGGTGTGCGGCGCCTCGACCGGCTCCCAGACGAACCGGTCGACCGGGCGCACGAAGGCGTCCGGGTCGAACGAGGACAGGTGCGGGCGGACCGCCGGCCACGGGGCCGCAGCCGGCGTTCCGCTGGTGGTAGTGGTGGTGATCGTCGTCATCGGTGGCGCTCCTCGGCCTTCACCTGGATGCCGCCCTTGGGGAACAGCGTGATGAACGCGCCCGCGCGGGACCGGTCGCCGGTGGGTGAGAGCCGGAACCGGCCGGACACGGCCGCGACCGTCTGCTGGAGCAGCGCCAGCCCCATGCGCTTGCCGATGCACTGGCGGCGCCCGCCGCCGAACGGCAGATACGCCGACCGGTCCTGGCTCGGGGTGCCCCCCGGCCGGAACCGCTCGGGGTCGAACCGCTCGGGCTCGTCCCACTGCTCAGGGTTGTAGTGCGCCCCGTACACGGAGACGAGCAGGGGGGTGCCGGCGGGAATGTGGTGGTTGCTCAGCACGTCGTCGTCGATCGCCTCGCGGGTGAACTGCCAGACCGGGGGATGCATCCGCAGCCCCTCGTCGACCACCATGCCGGTGTAGGTGAGGTCGTCCAGGTCCTTCGCGGTGGGCATACGTCCGCCGAGTAGCCGGTCCGCCTCCTCCGCCAGCCGGTCGCGGACGGCCGGGGCGCGCGCCACCTCGTACAGCGTCCAGGTCAGCGAGAGCGCGGTCGTCTCGACGCCGGCGAGGAAGAGGGTGACCAGGTCGGCCCACAGGGCGTCCTCGGGAAGATCCGACTCCCGTATGAGAGTGGCTACCTCGCCGCCCGCGCCGAGGTCGACGTTGTGGGCGGCCTCCGCCACGACCCGCTCCAGGGTGCGCCGCGCGCGGGCCACCCGGCGGCGGTAGGGGGTGGGCACGAACGACGGGATAGCCTTGTCCACGGAGCCGACGTTCTTGAAGATCGCCTCCAGGGCCACCGAGACGGCCTCGGCGAACTCCCCGCCGTCCTGGGACAGGTCCTTGCCCACCAGGGCGAGGCCCATCACCCGGCACGTCAGCTTCATCGACTCGGCGAAGAGATCGAAGGGGCGGCCGGTGCGGGCGTGTTCGGCCCACCGGTCGAGCAGGTCGGCGACGGCGGCATCGCTCTGGGCCCCGCGCGCGGCGATCGCGTTCGGTGTGAAGGCGGGGTTGACGACCTTGCGGTGGCCGCGCCAGTCGCCGTCGTCCAGGGTGAGCAGGCCCCGGCCCATGAACAGCTCGAACGCCTCGTAGTAGGCGCCGCGCGCGTAGTTGTCGGCGTTGCCCTGCAGCACGCGCCGGATGCCGTCGGGTGCCGAGATCTGCACGGTCGGGTTGTGGGGCAGTATGGGCAGTCTCACGACGGTGCCGTGGTTGCGCTGGGCGCGCAGCGTGTAGCCCGGCGGGTCGGTCGCGTAGGCGATGGTGGAGATGACGGGCGAGGACAGCGGGAAGCTGGTCGGCCCCTCCACGGGTTTGGCCCGTGCCCCGGTCACCGGGCAGACGCCCTCGGGCGGCCGGGGCGGTGCGGCGCTGGAGGTCTCGGGTGTCTGGGGTGTCTCGGTCATGCTCTTGCCTCCTCGGCAGGGCGCCGGCGTTCGCGGTACTCGCCGGTCCGCTGGTTCACATGGCCGAGCACCACACCGGTCATGTCCTTGATCTGCAGGACGACGTCTCCGTCCGCCGTGACCGCCAGGGCCCGGTTGTCCTCCTCGCTCTCCAGGTCGAGGCGGGAGGGCAGGGAGTAGAGCTCGACCGGGGTCCCGGCGGCGGCCAGGGTCGCGTCGGTGTGGCCGCCGTACAGGTCGATGCGGCGGATCGTGCGGGGTACGGCCAGCGGGGTCCAGTCGCCGTCGCTGCGGTCGAGCACCGACACCCGCGCCAGGCCGTCCAACAGGACGGACGGCACCACGAGCCCGGAGAACCACCGCTCGATGCCGGGCCTGTCGGGTGCGTACCTGGCCCGCCTGCCGTGCGGGTGGACGCGGGTGTCGGCGGTGGATACGAACACCCCGCTGAGCAGCACGGCCGGATTGGGCACGTGGTACGGGTCGGCCATCCGCTCGGCGCCCTGGTCGTCCCAGTGGTCCCAGCGCGGCGGCGCGACCGGCTCGTCCCGCAGCCGGATGCGCGCGGAGAAGTGGCGGCGGCCCTTGACGAGCAGCCGCCCGTTCGGGGCGAGCACATCGCCCGTCACCTCCACGGCGACGACGGACTCCCGCGGCCCTTCGTCGACCAGGCGGGCCGTGATGCGCTTGGTCTCGTCCCGGCCCGGCTTGTAGACGCGCAGGAACGAGTCGAGCCGGATGTCCTCGATCACGGCCGGCACCCGGCCGGGCACGAGGTGCATGGCCGCCTGCGCGGCGAGTTCGGGCACGAAGGTGCCTGGCAGGGTGGGATAGCCCGCCACCACGTGCTCGTGCAGGTACGCGTCCCGCTCCTGGTTGAAGGTGCGGACGACGGTGAGCCTGCCGGGACCCCGGTCCACGATGTCGTCGACGAAGAAGTCCGGAAGGGACGCAGCGGTGGCCGGGGCGGGCCGAGCGATGGATGTGGGGGATGCGGGGGATGCGGGCACGGCGGACGCCGGTCCGGTACGGCAGAAGTCCAGGTAGCCGGGCACGGCCGCCTCGATGGCCGCACGCTCCGGATCCCCGAACAGCACGGTGACCGGGGTGTGTTCGGCCTGGTCGAGCTCGTGCAGGAAGTGGTGGACCCCCTCCGCCGTGGGCATGGCGGTGAACTGCGCGCTCTTCGCCAGGAACGTCCGCATGATCGGCGTCGAGCCGAGGCCGACATCGCGCCACAGCGTCCAGCCGATGGTGAACTCCCTTGCGCCGTGGGAGGAGTGGTGAAGAGCCGCCGTGTTGAAGTAGTCGTTCGCCGCGCCGTAGTCGGTCTCGCCGGTCTGGCCGGTGAACCCGACGAACGAACCGAAGTTGCACCAGCGGCGCGGCTGCCGGTCGCCGAAGGCCGCCTTGAGGTTGCCGTAACTGCGTACCTTCAGATCGCGGACCGTACGGAAGTCGTCCAGGCTCTTCTGGTCGACCGAGGCGGCGCGATTGGTGCCGGCGATGTTGAGCAGCAGGTCCACCCCGTCGTCCGAGGCCGCCGCGATCCGAGCGACGACCGCTTCCACGGCCGCACGCTCACGTAGGTCACAGGAGTGATACGTGACCCTGCCCGGGCCGCAGATCTCCTCCAGGGCGGTCAGATTCGCCTTCACCTCGACAGCGGCCGACAGCCGGTCGTAAGCGGCGTTCGCCGCCCGCACGGTGAGCGGCTCGGAGCCGGCCGTCCGCGCGCGGATGAAGTCCTTGCGGCTCAGCCGGGCGTCGTCGGCCGTCACCCCGTCGAGGCGGGTGGATCCGATGACGTGGAGCCGGGGCCGGTCACGCCGGGCCAGCGCCGTGAGCAGCTCGGCGCCGATGCCACGGCCGCCACCGGCCGCGACCACGGTGTACCCGGTGGGTGAGGAGGCCCGCGGCGGGCGCGCGGCGCCGGGGTGCGGGGCGGCCTGCCACAGCAGCCGGGTGCCGCCCGCGAAGGAGACGACCGGCAGCAGCTGCTCGGCCAGGATTTCCGCGGCCGCGTCCTTCTCGGCGGACGCGAGATCGGTCGCGTCGTGGACGACGGCCACCACCGACGACCCGGCCCATTCGAGCGCGAGGCTCTTGGCGAACCCGGTGAACAGGCCGGTGCACGGATGGGGTGTGCGGGCCGCGTCGATGCCGCCGAGCACGACGACGGCGAACGACTCGGGCCGCTCCGGCAGTTCCGCGCAGGCCTTCGCCGTACGGAAGACCGCGTCGTGCAGCCGCAGCAGCCCCTCGGACGGCCCGGAGCGGGGGTCCTCCCGCGACAGGTCGACCAGCACCCGCACATGCCGGGGCCGCGCCCCGAGCACGGCGGCCTCCACCGCTTCGTCCTGGAGCGAGGTGAGCAGGATGGCGTTGGCGGGCAGTTCCCCGCCGCCGCGCACCACATGACGGTCACTCAGAACGACAGTGGCCGGCGGGAAGAGGGGCGGGACGGATCGGTCGGAAGCCACCGGCCGGGGGGCGGGTGCGAGGCGCAGGACGTGCCGGTCGAGGAGGTGGGGTTCGTCGTCGGGTACGGGCCGGAGGGGCCGGGGTTCGGTGGCGCGCGGGGCCGCCTCAACGGTCGAAGGCGCGTCGGCCCCGGCAGTCGTACGCGCGGGTTCGGCGTCCTGACGCTGCCCGTCCGGGTGGCGCAGGCGCAGCCGGTGGACCGGGCCGCCCGCCTGGACGGCGCGTTCGATCACCGCCGTGCCGTGCCCGGCGGGGGCCCCGGCGGGAACGCCCGCCGTGAGGAAGGCGATCAGTTCCCGGGCGCCCTCGGCGCCCAGCAGGGTGGTGGAACCCTGGTGCGGGGCGCTCACGCTGCCACGCTCCTCTCCATGACGGCCAGCACGGGCAGCCCGGCTTCTTCGGCGAGTGACCTGCGGGTGACGACGAACAGGAAGGCGCCCTCGGCGGCGCCGCGCCCCGCGGTGTCGTTCCAGCCCGGCAGGGCCGTTCCGTTGACTCCCGCGACCAGAGCGACGTCGATCTCCCGGAAGTCCAGGTACGAGCCGGCCACGTCGAACGCCTCCAGCAGCGACGCCTCGCCCGCGTCGACCGTGATGTTGAGGCCCCGCAGATCGAAGTAGTTGGACAGCCGGGCGGCGATGACATTGGGCATCTCGCCGGGGAACGAGTCCTCGGTCGGTGCGGCGATCAGGCCGGTGGCCCGCTCCTCCAGGCGCTGGAAAAACTTGGCCGTGGTGGCTTCGTCGTCCGTGCCGGCCACGGTGTGGGCGATCTCGTCGAGGTAGGCGCGGGTCTTGTAGAGCAGGGCGTTGCGGGTCGCACCCGTGTGTCCGACCACGACCCCGGTGGTCCTGTGGTGGCCTAGGCACAGCTCGCGGACCCGCTCGTCGAGCCGTTGCATGCACCGGACCATCATCAGCTGGGTACGGTCGGTGGTGCGCGCGGTGGGCGGCGGCATGCGCAGTTCCTGGAACGGCGGCAGCGGGTACGCCGTACCGAACGACGGCTCGAACCCCTCGTGGGCCCCGTCGGGACCGGCCGCGGCCCAGGCCGTGACCTCGTCGGCGTCCGGACCGCCGGGCAGCTGCGCGGACCAGCCGACGATCACCAGGTCCTCGCCGAGCGGTGCGGGAAGGGCGGAGGGACGGCCGGACCACGAGCCGCGGTGGTCCTCGGAAATGATCATGTGGGCGTTGGTGCCGCCGAAGCCGAACCCGGAGACCGCCGCGCGCCGCGGGCGGTCGTTCCCGCCGGGCCACGAAACCGGCCGCTGCGGCACCACGAGCCCCTCGGCCCGCCCGGCGAGCGCGTCCGGCAGCCGTTCGAACCGGTACTGCGCCGGGATCGATTCGTGCCGCAGCGCCAGCAGGGTGTGGATGACGGAGACCACGCCCGCGGCCCAGCCGCAGTGCCCGACCAGGGACTTGTTGGAGGTGACCAGCGTCGTGCGCTCCCCGGTGTAGCGCTGGGCGAGGCTGGTGAACTCGGCCTCGTCGCCCGCCGGGGTGCCCGTGGCGTGCGCGACGATCCAGTCGACGTCGTCCGGGCCGAGCCCGCTGCGCTCGAAGGCCCGCTCGACGGCGAGCTCCTGGCCGGCCGGTGCCGGGGCGTAGATCGCCTTGCCCCGGCCGTCCGCCGACAGCCCGATCGCCGACACGATGCCGAGGACCTGGTCGCCGTCCGCGTGGGCGCGCGAGAGCCGTTTGAGTACGACGAGCCCGGCGCCGTCCGAGAACAGCGCGCCGTCCGCGCCCGCGTCCAGCGCCCGCACGGCCCCGCCCGTCGACAGCCCGTTGAGCTTCGCGAACAGGATCGAGCCGCTGGGCGCCAGCGCGAAGGAGCCGCCGCACACCGCGATGTCGCTCTGCCCGGAGAGCAGATCGCGCACGCCGAGGTCCATCGCGTAGAGCGAGGACGAGCAGGCGGTGTCCACCATGTGCAGCCGGGTGTCGGGCGGCAGGATGCCGTGCATCGCGTCCTGCCCGACACGGTGGGGCAGATAGGCGGCGCGGGGGTCCTGGCCACGGCTGAACCGTTGCCGCAGGGCGTCCCCGACGGGACCGTTCACGGCGTCGTCGCCGTCCTCGGCGAGCACGTCGAGTGCGGAGCCGAGGACGAAGGCCTCCTCCAGGTGCTGACTGCCGTCGGGGGTGTAGCCGACACAGAAGGAGAAGCGGTCGCCGGGCTGCCGCCGTACACCGTCGAGCGCCTGGTGGAGGCTGTGCCGCAACCAGAGCGCGGTGTGATCGAGCCCGGCCTCGTCCAGGCCCTCCGCCGTGAGCTTGTCGTGCGGCCGGAAGTCGGTGATGAACCCGGAACGCCGCTGATACGTCTTGTCGGGCGCGCGACGGTCCTCGTCGTGGAAGCGCGCGATGTCCCACCGGTCGGCGGGCGCGTCGACGAAGAGCTCCGCGCCCTCGGTCAGCAGCCGCCAGAACTCCTCAGGAGAGGACGCCCCGGGGATGGCCATACCCATGCCGACGACGGCGATCGGGTCGTCGGCCGGGTCGTTGGCCGTGTCGGCCGTGTCGGCCGTGTCGTCGTGGGGCTCAGGAACGCCGGCCTCCGCCGGGGTCTGTACGGAGGGTTCGGGGTCCTCCGCCAGCTCCGCCCGCTCCGCCGCCGGGGTGGGGGACATCGCGGAGCGCAGCAGCGTCAGCCCGCCGTCCGCGAGGACCGTCTGGCCCGTCACCCAGCCCGAGCGTTCGGAGCACAGGAACAGGACCACCTCCGCCAGGTCCTCCGGGCGGCCGAGACGCGCCAGCGGCGTCGCCGCCACCGTGTTGGCGCGGACGTCCGCGAAGTCCGGGAACATCTGGCCGACCGGGTTGTCGATCAGGCCGCAGGACGCCGCGTTCACCCGGATGCCGTCCTCGGCGAGCTCCGCCGCGAGGTAGCGGGTCAGCGCTTCGAGCGCCGCCTTCGAGACGCCGACCGGCAGGTAGTTGGCGGGCGTCGTGGCCGAGCCCAGCGAGGACACGTTGACCACCGCGCCGCCGCCCCTGCCCTGCGCCGCCGCGAGCAGCGGACGGGCATAACGGGCGCACCACAGCGGCCCTTTGACGTTCGTTGTGTACGTCCGGTCGAGCAGGTCCTCGGTGATCTCGTCGAAGGGTACGAACGACCCGGCCGCCGCGTTGTTGACGAGGATGTCCAACCGGCCGTGCTCGTCGGCGATCTCCGCGAACATCCGCTCGACCTGCGCCGGGCGGGCCACCGAGGCACGCACCACGCGTACATCGAGCCCACGGGCGACGAGAGCGCGGGCCTGCTCCTTGGCGGCGTCGTACGAATGGAAGCAGTTCAGCAGTACGGTGGCGCCGCGCTCGGCCAGGCGCTCGACGATGACCCGGCCGACGCTCCCGGCTCCGCCGGTGACCAGGGCGGTCCGCCCGGCGAACTCGCCTTCGGTGTGGGGGTTTCGCTGGCTCACCGGGCCGCCGCGCTTCCCGTGAAGGCACCTTCGGTGACACCGGCGGCCACGAAGTCGACCACCTTGCCGAACGTGTCGTAGTCGGCGACCCGCAGTCCGGCGGGCGGGACGCCCAGCCCGAAGCGCTCGCCGAGCCGGCTCAGCAGCTCGGTCTGCTTGACGGAGTCGACGCCGAGGTCCGCCTCCAGCAGCACGTCGTCGGTGAAGACCTCCTCGGGGTACTCCATCGCTTCCGCGTACAGGGCCCTGACCCGGCCCGCGACGTCGTCCCGGTCGACGGCGGCCGGCGCGCTCCGCGCGACGGTGAAGGCCGCGTCGACATCGGGCTCGTCCGCCTCGATACCCGCCGCGCTGTCGTCCGCCGCGATACGGTGCGAGACCGCGCCGGCGCCGGCCAGCGGGGAGCGGAGCGCGTCGGCTGCCCGCGCGAGCCCCGCCTCGTCGTCACGTCCGGCCAGTGGCGCCACCACGTGCGCGCCCGGCAGGGCCTCCGCCACGAGCGCGGTCAGCACCCGGCCCGCGCCCGTCTCGACGAACACCCGCGCACCCCAGGTGTGCAGGGCCGCCACCGACGCGCCGAACTCGACCGGTGTCACCAGGTGCAGCGCCAGCAGCTCGGCCAGGTCGTCGCCGTCGCGGTAGAACCGGCCGAGGATCGGCGAGTACACGGGGACGGTGAGCGGACGGGTGGGGAAGGCGGAGATGCGGTCGGCCAGTTGCCGGCGCGCGTCGGCCAGCAGCGGGTTGTGGAAGGGGTGGGGGGAGCGCAGCCGGGTCGCCGCGATGCCGAGCTGCGCGGCGATCGCCGCGGCCGTGTCGATCGCACCGGCCGGACCGGAGACGACGCTCTGGCGCGCCCCGTTGTCGACGGCGAAGACCAGATCGGGGTCGCCGATCAGTGCGATGACCCGCTCGGCGCGTTCGCGCGAGCAGCCGAGGGCGAGCATCCCGCCGCCGCTGCGGTCGTGAGCGCGTACGACGGCGATCCGCTCGCACAGCACGGCGGTCGCGTCCGCGAGTTCGTAGGCGCCCGCGCACGTCAGGGCGGCGAGTTCGCCCAGGCTGTGGCCGAGGTGGACACCGGCCCGGGCGCCCCGCTCCACGAGAAGCCGGTGGGTGGCGACGGCGGTGGTGAAGACGGCGAGCTGAAGGGTGTCGGGGGCGGTCTCCAGCAGCGTCGCGGGGCTGGGCGGCGAGGGCTGGAACACTGTCGGTGACACCGCGCGGCCGGACTTCTCCTTGGCGATGGCGTCCACCTCTTCGAAGGTGGCGCGCACGGTGTCGTCGCCGCGCTCCCAGAGGCCCTTGAGGGTGCCGGGGCGGTAGGCGCCCTGCCCGGGGAAGAGAGCGACGGTCAGGTCCAGTTCTCGGTTCATTGTCTTCCCAATCGTGAGGGTTCGGATACGGCTCGGGGCGCTCAGCCGAGCCAGGTCTGCTGCACCGCGCCGGACCGCGTGCCCTCGACGGCGAGAGCGAGGACGTGCTGCGGGCCGGGGCGCAGCAGCTCGAAGGACCAGTGGCCGGACCACGCCGGCTGCTCGGCGTCGTACACGCTGATGCGGCCTGCTCCGCCGGGCTGCCCGCCGGCGCCTTGTCGTCCGTCCGCCGTCCGTCCACCCGCCGCGAAGGAGAAGCCGGCGAGGCTCCGGTGCAGACCGGTGCCCAGTGCCTTGAGGTACGCCTCCTTGAGCACCCACAGCTCGCCCACCCGGCCGACCAGCGCGGCCGGTTCGAGCGCGGCCAGTTCCAGGAGTTCGTCGGAGGCGAAGAACCGGCTGATGTAGTGCGCGGAGGCGGCGGAGGCGGCCGTCTGCTCGACGTCGACGCCGCACACCCGCCCCTGGCTGACGGCGCAGACGGTCAGCCCTTCGGTGTCCGAGAGGCTGAACCGCACCCCGTCCGCGTCCGGTCCGGGTTCGGGACGCCCGTACCGGCCGGCCGTGAACCGCCAGTGGTCCAGGGGCCTGCCGGTCCCCTCGCTGAGCGCGTAGCGGCACAGCAGCCGCCGGGCGAGGAAGCGCCGCCGGGCCGCCGGTGTCACCAGCCGCGCCCCGCGCGCCCGTTCGTCCTCGGTCAGCAGCCGGTAGCCTCCCAGGTCGGCGGCGAAGGAGGTGACGGCGTGCGCGGGCAGCAGCCACAGCCGGGTCAGCCCGGCGGCGACGGGCCGTTCGGTGACGGCCTGTTCGGCTACGGCGCCGGCCTCAGCCATGCCGTTCCCCCCAGTACCCGCCGGGCAGGGGCCGCGGGCCGGCGGACCCGGTGGTCACGCGTTCGGCGAGGCGGAACGCGAGGTCGAGCGACTGCTCCCGGTTGAGCCGGGGGTCGCAGACGGAGTGGTAACGGCCGGGCAGGTCGTCGAAAGTGAGGCCGGACCCGCCGCCGACGCACTCGGTCACGTCGTCGCCGGTCAGTTCCAGATGAACACCGCCAGGGTGTATGCCGAGTCCCCCGGTCACCTCGAAGAACCCGGTCACCTCGTCGAGGATGTCGTCGAAGCGGCGCGTCTTGCGCCCGCACGGCGCCCCGATCGTGTTGCCGTGCATGGGATCGCAGACCCAGCCGACGGGCAGTCCCTCCGCCGTCACCTTCGCCATCAGGTCCGGCAGGACGTCACGTATCCTGCCCGCGCCCATGCGCACGATCAGGGTGAGCCTGCCGGGTTCGCGCCCGGGGTCGAGTCTGTCGATCAGCTGGAGCAGTTCGTCGGAGCTGATGGACGGACCCACCTTGACCGCGACGGGGTTGCCGATACCGGCGAAGTACTCCACATGCGCGCCGTCCAGCTGCCGGGTGCGCTCCCCGATCCACAGCAGATGGCCGGAGGCCGCGTACGGCCTGCCGGTCTCCTCATCTGTCCTGGTCAGTGCCGCCTCGTAGTCAAGGATGAGCCCCTCGTGGGAGGTGAAAAGCTCGCCGGGGCTGTGCGGGCCGTCGGTTCCGGCGAAGCCGCGCGCCTGCTCGATCCGGGTGGTGAGTGCCTCGTACCGCTCCCGGAAAGGAGACCCCGAAGCGAACTCCTTCACCCGGCGCAGAGCGGGGGCGGCGCCGGCCTGCTCCCCCGCGCCGAATGTGCTCATGAGGCCCAGGGTGGCGGCGGAGGCCTCGTAGACGCGGACGAGCCGGTGCGGGTCGGGGGTGCGGGCCGAGGCGGTGAAGGCGAACCCGTTCACGGCATCGCCCCGGTACACGGGCAGTTCGACACCGTCACGGGTCTCGGTGGCGGCGGAGCGCGGCTTCGCGTACTGGCCGGCCATCCGCCCCACCGTGACCACCGGCAGGGACATCGCCCACCCGAGTACGGTGGCCAGCTCCTGCAGCGTCCCGGCGGTGCGGCCGACCGAGTCGGCGCCGCCCGCGTCGAGGGACTCGGCGCAGTCTCCGCCCTGCACGAGGAAGGCCTCGCCGCGGGCGACCGCGGCCAGCCGGCTCTTGAGGGCGTCGCAGCCACGCGGCAGGACCAGGGGCCGACTGCGGCCCAGGGTCTCCACCGCGGATTCAAGTGCACGGGCGTCCGGCCACTGCGGCTGCTGCCGGGCCGGCAGGGAGCGCCAGCTCTGCTCCGCGTGCAGGGAAGGGACGTCGGCCAGGGACGGGACGCCGGCCAGGGGAGTGGTCACGCCGTGAGCTCCACTCTGTGAGGCACCGGAGCGAGCGCACCGGTGACCAGGTTGTCCAGGATCGCCGTGCCGTGACGGGTCATCACGGACTCCGGGTGGAACTGCACCGAGGCGAAGCCGGGCCCGCGCAGGGCGTGCACCTCGCCCGTGAGCGGGTCGCGTGCGACATCGATGTACTCCGCGACCAGCGGGCTCTCCAGCAGATCGCTGTCCGCGTGGGCGGCGAAGGTGTTGTAGTAGTAGACCTGCTGCTCGGCCCCGAACAGGTCGATCGTGCGCCGTACGCCCTGGTGGGGGAAGTCCAGCTTGCGCAGCGGAAGTCCGAGCAGGCCGCACAGGACCTGGTGGCTCAGGCACACCGACACGAACGGCACCCGCAGATTGAGCAGGCTGCCGGTCACCGCGCGCAGATACGCGATCTTGTGGTGATCCTCCGCGCGCGGATCACCGGGCCCCGGGCCGAGCACCACCAGGTCGTATCCCATGAGCCCGTGCGGTTCGTCGAACCGGCGGACGGTGACGTCGAAGCCCAGTGAGCGCAACTGCAGGGCGCCCATCGCCGTGAAGGTGTCCTCGGCGTCGAGGATCAGCAGCCGGCCGCGGGTGCGGGGCCGCCGGGCGGCCGGCGTGAGCCAGAAGTCCGCCAGCGGACGGTTGCGCTCGGCGAGTGCGGCCCTGATCCGCGGGTGTTCGCCGTGCCCCGCGGGGCGCCTGCGCTCGGCGACCCGGTGCAGCGCGTCGAGCAGCCCGGCCGCCTTCGCCGCGGTCTCCGCCGCCTCCTTCGCGGGATCGGAATCGCGCACCAGCGTCGCACCGACGCCGATCCGCATCCGTCCCCGCCGGTCCACGTCCGCCGTCCTGATCATGATGGCGGAGTCCATCCGCCGCCCGCCGCGGGCGTCCCGCCCCAGGAGCGCGACGACGCCCGAGTAGTAACCCCGGGCGCCGGGCTCGAACTTGGCGATCACCTGGCAGGCGCTCTGCACCGGGCTGCCGGTGACGGTGGGCGCGAGCAGGGTTTCGTGCAGGATCTCCCGTACGTCCCGCGTGCTGTGGCCGACGATGCGGTACTCGGTGTGGGCGAGGTGGGCCATCTCCTTGAGCTGCGGACCGACCACGCGCACGTCGTCGCAGACCCGGCTCATCATCTTGAGTTCCTCGTCGAGGACCATGTACAGCTCGTTGGTCTCCTTGCTGTCGGCGAGGAACTCCAGCAGGCCGTCCGTGGTCACGCCCCCGGCGGGATAGCGGTAGGTGCCGCTGATCGGGTTCATCACGGCCACGCCGTCGTCGAGGCTGACATGGCGCTCGGGGCTGGCGCCGATGAAGGTCCGCTCGCCCGTATGCACCAGGAAGGTCCAGTACGCGCTCGGCTCGCCGCGCAGCAGCCGGCCCCAGAACGCCAGCGCGGTGCGCACGGACCACTGGGGAATCTCGGTGACGAAGGTCCGCTTGAGTACGAAGTTGGCGCCCGAGCCGTGGCCGATCTCCTCGGCGAGCACCCGGCGCACCAGGTCCGCGTACGCCGCGTCGTCCAGGTCGAAGGAGCCTTCGCCGATCTCGATCGGCCACCCCAGCACCTGGCCGAGCACCTCGTCCACGAGCAGCCGCGACTGCTCCCGGACGGTCATCGCCAGCAGCGGCTCGCCGTCGTCCACATGGTCGTAGCCGCGCTCGCCGATCACCCGGTAGGGCAGCAGGACGAGCGTCTCGTGCCGGTCGGGCCCGCCGTCGTCCTGGACCGGCAGACACGCCGTCGTGGCGTGCTCGGTGAATTCACCGAGCAGCAGGTCTACCGTGCCGGGCAGGTCGCTCTCGGGGCGGTGCAGCAGCGCGAAAGGCCGGTCGCCCCCGGTCAGTTCGTCGAGGGGGGTCATATGGCGTCTCCTGCGGACACGTGGGAAACCGTCGCGAGGGCCTCGTGCACCGTCGCGGCGGAGACGGTCATGGCGCACCGGCTCGCCGCGTACTCCAGTGACATCCGGTGGAACTCGGGCGAGAAGTCGGCGATCGCGTCGGCCACCACGAACGCCTGGATGCCGTGCGCGAAGGCGTCGCTGGCCGTGAGCAGAATGCCCACATGGGCGTAGACACCGCAGATGATCAGCTGGTCGCGGCCCCTGGCGACGAGCAGGTCGAGCAGACCGCTGCGGTGGAACGCGCTGGCCCGCCACTTGGTGAGCACCGTGTCGTGCTCCCCGGGCGCGATGGCGTCCGGGATGCCGCTCTCCTCGGGGGCCGCGGACATGCCCGGTCCCCAGAAGTCCCGCAGCAGACCCCGCTCCTCAGGGGTCATGTCGCCGGGCTGGGCGGAGTAGACGACGGGGACGCCGGCCCGCGCACAGCTCTCGCGCAGCGCGGTGACGCCGGCGATCAGACTGGTCCGCGGCTCGCAGTCCTCGGCGAACGGGGCGAGGAAGTAGTGCTGCATGTCGTGGACCAGCAGCACGGCCCTGCGGGGGTCGAGGCTCCACGCCGCGGTGTTGGCCGGCAGTTCGGCGGACCGCGGCATGGGATAGGAGTCGATCGGCGCAATCGCCACTGTCGTGTCCTGTTCTCACGGGGTCGGTTCTCACGAGGTTGGTCAGGCACGTCGGTCAGGCACGTCGGTCAGGCACGTCGGTCTGGCATAGCGGTCAGGCACGCCGGTCAGGCACGTCCGTCAGGCGCCGAGCGCGGCGCCGCCGTCCACGGTCAGGTCGTGCATGGTGATGTGGGCCGCCCGCTCCGAGAGCAGGAACAGCACCGCGTCGGCGATGTGGGCGGGTTCCGCGATCCGGCCCAGCGGGATACCGACCCGGTAGGCGGCGGGCACCCCGTCGACCGAGGCGCGCTCGGCGGCGTCGCCCTGCAGGGCGGTCAGCATCGGCGTCCGGGTCGAACCGGGCGCGACGACGTTGCACCGGATGCCGTGCTCGGCCAGTTCGAGGCCGAGGCACTTGGTGAACATCGCCGACGCCGCCTTGGAGGCCGCGTAGGCGGACATCGACATCCGGGGTGTCGCCGCCGCGTTGGAGGCGACCGTGACGATCGCCCCCCGGCGCCGGGGCACCATCACCCGCGCCACCGCACGGCTGGTGTGGAACACCCCGCCCGCGTTGACCGCGAACGTCGTGTCCCACTCCTCGTCGCTGAGGTCGGCGGCCGGGCCGCTGCGCAGCACACCGGCGGCGTTGACGAGGTACTCGATCGGCCCGAGCCCCGCCTCCACCTTGGCGACGGCGGTGTCCACGTCCGTACTGTCGGTCACGTCGGTGGCCACCGCGAGGATCCGGCCGCCGCCCCCTTCGAGTTCGGCCGCCAGTTTCCACAGCGCCGGCACGTCACGGTCGATCAGCGCGACCGGCGCCTCGGCGCTCACCAAGGCGCGTGCGACCTCGGCGCCGATGCCCCCGGCCGCCCCGGTGACCACGGCGACCCCGGACAGCGGGCCGGACAGCGGGCCGGTCATCGGGCCCACTGGCCGAGCACACGCCCGACCACCTCGTCGGGCACCCGCAGGGCGCGCGTGGTGAACGTGCCGAGCGCGCTGAGATAACGCTCCTGCAGACCGGCCTCGTCGATCCCGACACCCCGGCCGCCGGACAGCAACGTGCGGCCGCCCACGATCACGGTGTCCACATCGGCCGAACCGGACAGCCACAGGAAGCTCTCCAGCGGCCGCGGGTTGAGCAGATAGCGCCAGTCGTCGGCCCGTACGAGCACCAGGTCGGCCTGCTTGCCCGCTTCCAGGCTGCCCACCTCGTCGTCCCAGCGGAGGCCCTTGGCCGCGATCCGGGTGCCCATCGCCAGCGCGTCGCTGGGCAGCACCTCCGTCTGGTCGGCGCTCATCTCGTTGTACATCTGCCAGGCCGCGCGCATCGTCTCCGCGATACCGGCGCTCGGCATCGACGAGCCGTCCGTCGACAGCGAGACGTCCAGGCCCTGCCGGCGCAGTGCCGGTACGACACCGGTCTCGGTGAGCGAGGACTCGCCGGAGGGGCCGTACTTGCCGGGGGAGTGGCTGATGTGGGCGCGGCCGGCGAGCAGCAGCTTCTGCTCGTGCTCGTCCAGGAAGGCGCAGTGCCCCGCCATCAGCCGTTCGTCGACCAGACCGAACTCGGCGAGCCGACGCACACCGGTCGTGCCGTAGTACGTGCGCATCATCTCGACCTCGTTGCGCAGAGCGCCGACGTGGGTCGCGAAGCCCAGGTCGTGGCGGGCGACCAGGTCGGCCATGCCGCGCGCCAGCTCGTCGGTCATGTTGGTGACGTACGCGATGCTGGGCCGGCACCGGATGCGGCCCGACGTGTCCTCGGCGGTCAGCCGCAGCAGCGACTCGACGTGTTCGAGGACCCCGTCGGCGTCCCGGGTGCGCACGAAGCGGCCCTGGTCCGCCGGGCAGACGGCGTCGCTCGCCCAGGTGCTCGCCGAGAAGCGGATGCCGAGGTGCTGCGCCGCGGCGACCATCGCGTGCGGACGGTTGAGTGAGCCCATGTCGCCCAGGGTGGTGACACCGCCGCGCAGCTGGGTCCACATCGAGTACTCGGCGATGGCCTGCGCCTCGTCCGGCGTCATCGCCTCGATGAGGCCGTCGAACCGGTCGAAGGTGGCGGATATCTGGTGCATGTCGCCGCCGCCGCCCATGAAGGCGACCTGGTCGTCCCGGTCGGAGACCGGCCGCAGCGCACCGCGCATCGGGAAGCGCATCGCGAACATCTCGTGCCAGTGGGCGTTGACGAAGCCGGGCAGCACCATCATGCCGCGGGCGTCGCGCCTGGTGAGCACGGCCTGTTGGGCCGGTTCGAGGGCGGCGGCGGCCTGCTCGACGGCGGCCGCGGAGCCGACCGCGGCGATCGCGCCGTCCACGATCAGGACGGCGCCGCCGGCGTGCACGCTCTCCTTGGCGTCCGCCGTGTAGACGGTGCCCCCGGTGATCAGTTCGGCGCTCATCAGGCCACCCCGGGCCCGGTCGGGGCGGCTGCGGAGCTCTCGGCCGCCTTCGTGGACAGGTGCGCGAGCCAGCCGTTCAGCGTCGGCGCGGCGACCAGCGCGTCGAAGTCGACCGGGATCCTGTTTTTGCGCCAGCGGCTGACCAGCCGCATGATCTCCAGCGAACTCAGTCCGAGCACCACCAGATTGGCGTCCGGCTCGATCGCGTCGGGCTCGACGCCCAGCAGTGGCGCGACCGTCGCGCGCAGGTCCTGCTCCGTCGGGATCGGGGTCGGGATCGGAGTCGGGATCGAGGGCGGGATCGGGGTCGGGGAGATGTTCACATCAGCCTTCCTGCTCGGACGCCGCCGTTGCGGCCAGCGCCTTCTTGTCGACTTTGCCGAGGGGGGTCAGGGGGAGTTCGGACACGTACCGCACGGCGTCGGGCAGCTTGTAGTCAGCGACCCCCCGCGCGTGGATGGCCTGCTTGAGGTCGGTGAGTGACAACTGCGGTCCGTCTGTGACGATGTAGGCGCAGATGCGCTCGCCGAGAAACTCGTCGGGTACGCCGATCACGGCTGTGGCGGCGACCGTGCCGAGCGCGAGGATGTGGTCCTCGACCTCGCCCGCGGAGATCTTGTCGCCGCCCCGGATGATCATTTCTTTGATGCGGCCCTCGATCACCAGGTCACCGTCCTCGGTGAGCCGGGCGAGGTCACCGGTGCGGTAGAAGCCGTCCTCGGTGAACGCGCGCTTGTTGTACTCGGGCACCCCGTAGTAGCCGCGCAGGGTGTACGGGCCCCGGGTGATCAGCTCCCCGATGCCGCCGACGGGCAGATCCTCGCCCCGCTCGTCCACGATGCGCAGTTCGTCGGCATCGGAGATCGGCTTGCCCTGGGTCGTCAGCACCGACTCGGCCGGATCGTCCGCCCTGCTGAAGGTGAGCAGGCCCTCGGCCATGCCGAACACCTGCTGGAGCGAACAGCCGAGGGTGGGCCCGATGCGCTCGGTGAACTCGCGCACCATGCGCGCCCCGCCGACCTGCACCAGCCGCAGGCTGCTCAGGTCGTCCTCGCTCCACTCGGCGGCCTCCAGCCACAGCTGCATGATCGAGGGCACCATCGAGGTGACGGTGACCCCGTGCCGCTCGATCAGCGGGAAGCAGTCCAGCGGGTTGGGGGTGTCGGCGAGCACTACGGTGCCGCCGGTCAGCAGGGTGCCTATGACACCTGGGCATCCGTACGCGAAGTTGAACTCGATCGGCAGCACCGCGAGATAGGTGTCGCCGGCCGTCAGCTCGCACACCTCAGCCGCTCGCTTCGACTGGTGGACGTAGTCGTCGTGGGTGCGAGGGATCAGCTTCGGGAGGGCCGTGGTCCCGCCCGAGAGCAGGAAGAAGGCCACGTCGGCCGGGTCCTGCTCCGGCAGCGGCCCGGCGTCCGCACCGGCGAGCTCCAGTTCGGACACCGGGACGAACCCGTCGCTCTGCGCGCCGAGTACGAACAGGGTGCGCAGCGTGTCGTTCCCGGCCCGCACCTGCCGTGCCATCTCACGGTGGTCGAACCCGCGGTGGGTGTCCGGCATGACGTAGCCGGTGGCGCCGCTGAGCTCGACGAGGTGGCTGATCTCGGTCGCGCGGTGGGCCGGCAGCGAGAAGACGAGCTTCGCGCCGATCCGCATGAGAGCGAACGAGATCGCCACGAATTCCGGCACGTTGGGCAGCTGCACCACGATCCTGTCGTCGGCGCGCACCCCGTGCTGGAGGAAACCGGCGGCCAGGCGGTCCGACCAGCGGTCGAGTTCGGTGTAGCTGATACGGCGGCCCCCGTGCACCAGCGCGGTGGCGGCGCCGTACTGCTTCGCGGCGCCGCGCAGCATCGCGCCGAGCGTTTCGCCGCTCCATATGCCCTGCTCGCGGTAGCGCGCGGCGACATCGGACGGCCAGGGAGTGCATCCGGCAAGCACGGTGGCTCTCCTACTCGGATTCGGGGGCGGCTGCGGCGTCGGCTGCGCCTTCGGCTTCGGGTGCGGCCTCAGTGATACGGACGACCGCGGCGCCCGCCTCCATGCCGGTGCTCGCGCCGATCAGCAGCACGTGGTCGCCAGGCCCGACCTGGCCGGTGCGCCAGATGTGCTCCAGGCCGAGGAAGAGATCGGCGGCCCCGGTGTGCCCGATGGTGCTGACGTACTCCCAGACGTCCTTGTCCTCGGGGACGTCCAGCGGCAGCAGGAACATCGCCTCCAGCGCCGGCCGGCCGAAGCCCACGTGGCAGACCCGGGTGATCTGGTCGAAGGTGAGGCCGGCCTCCTTGAGCGTGCGCTCGGTGATCTCCGCGACCCGGTCGCCGAAGTTCTTGATCGGCGGGGCCTGGCCTGCGGCCCACTGCTCACGCACCTTCTCGGCGCGCTCCGCGAAGTTCAGGCCCCGGCCGCGCGTGACACCCGGCGGGAAGAGGTCCTCGCCCGCGCGGTGCAGGATCTCCATCGAGGAGTCCGACAGGGAGCCGACCGCGAGCATCTCGGCGAAGCCGCCGCGCCGCGACAGCACCACGGCCGAGCCCGCGTCCGCGAGCACGAAGAGCCCCGAGGCCCGCCAGCGCTCCACCCCCGGCGTCGAGTAGTTGTCCCCGGTTGTGATCAGCGCCGCGTCGTGCGTCGGGTTCGCGGTCAGCCGGTTCGCGGCCACCTCCACCGCGGCGAGCATGCCGAGGCAGCCTTGCTTGATCTCGACCGCCGGCACCGGCCGGCCGACGGTGTTGTTCAGGATGTAGTGCACCGCCGACCAGCCGTCGGGGCCCTGGTGGTGGGTGTAGCTGTGCAGCAGGATGCCGATGTCGTCCGGGCCGTGGCCGGAACCGGACAGCGCGGCGCGGGCCGCGTCGATCGCCATGTCGGGGGCGGGCGTCGACTCGCTGACGGCGACGGAGACCATGCCCGACGCCTGCCGGCTCGCCTCGTCGTACAGACCGTCCTCGACCGCGCGCCCGGCCGGGTACAGGGGCGGCAGATGACTGCCGATCCCGGCGAGATACAGGTTCTCGGTCCTCATCGCGCCGACTCCTTCATGGGGGATGGATGGGGCTGGTTGCGTTGGCGGCAAGCACAGCAGCTGTGATCCAGGCCCTCATGAGTAGGCGGTACTCAACCCCCTTGTCTTAGACGGCGTCTATCGCGCACCGCGCTGTACAGCGACGATGCCCGCCCGGCCGGTCACCGGCGCCAACTGAATTGAGTACCGACTACTCGGGCCCGTCCGCGCGGCGCGGTGCTGTGCTGGGCGCGTAGCCGCCGCGTGCCGCAGCCCGCGGCCCGTGGCACAGACGAGGGAGATCCGATGTCGTGGTCGCGTCCGGAACCGGGCGACTGGTCAAGTCCCGCCGAACTCGCGTCGCTGCAGAGGGCGCAGCTGCCGAGGGTGCTCGCCCAGGCGATGCGCTCGCCCTTCTACGCCGCCCGCTACCGGGGCCGCAGCGCGCCGGTCGGCGCGGACGACTTCACAGCCGTCGAACTGACCACCAAGCAGGACCTGCGTAACCAGTACCCGTTCGGGATGCTCGCGGTGGAACGCGAGCAACTGGCCACCTACCACGAGTCGAGCGGCACCGCCGGCGACCCCACCGCCTCGTACTACACGGACGACGACTGGACCGACCTCGCCGAACGGTACGCACGCAAGTGGGTCGGCATCCAGCCCTCGGACACCTTCCTCGTCCGCACCCCCTACGGCCTTGTGATCACCGCACACCTCGCCCAGGCCGCCGGCCGGCTGCGCGGCGCCACCATCGTGCCGGGCGACGCCCGTTCCCTCGCCACGCCGCTGCCGCGCATGGTGCGGGTGATGCGCGCCCTGGACGTCTCACTGACCTGGTGCAACCCCACCGAGATCATGATGCTCGCGGCGACCGCCAAGGCCGCCGGGCTGCGCCCGGACAAGGACTTCCCCGCGTTGCGGGCGATGTTCACCGCCGCCGAACCGCTGACCGAGGTGCGCCGCCGGCGGCTCAGCGAGATCTGGGGCGGCATCCCGGTCGTGGAGGAGTACGGCTCCACCGAGACCGGCACCATCGCGGGCCAGTGCCCGGACGGTTCCCTGCACCTTTGGGCGGACCGCGCGATCTTCGAGGTGCTGGACCCGGCGACCGGCACGCTCTCGGACTCCGGGCGCGGCCAGCTGGTGGTGACCCCGCTCTACCGCGAGGCCATGCCGCTGCTGCGCTACAACCTCGCCGACGACGTGGAGGTGTCCACCGACAGCTGCACCTGCGGCTGGCTGCTGCCCACCGTGCGGGTCCTGGGCCGCGCCGGCACGGGCCACGCCGTCGGCTCCGCCACGGTCACCCAGCAGCGGCTGGAAGAGCTGGTGTTCAGCCTGCCCTTCGAGTACGACGTGATGTTCTGGCGGGCCATGGCCCACCCGGACGTACTGCGGTTGGAGTTCGAGGCGCCCGACGCGAGCCGCGAGCGGGCGGTCAAGGAGCTGACCGCGCTGATCGACCGCGAACTCGGCGTACCGCACCGCATCACCGGTCTTCCGCTCGGCACCCTGGTGCCCTCCGAAGCACTCACGGCCCAGCGCGACATCCTCAAGGCCCGCTATCTGTTCGGCGAGGGCGAGGACTGGGACAAGGCGGTCATGTACGCATGAGCCCCGCTCCATGATCCGCCCCGCCCCGGACAGCACTTCCCAACCCTCCGTCGCCCACAGCGGGCGACGAACGACCCGTAAGCGGTGACCCATGGTGAGTGAGATGCCCCCCCTGCCGTCGAGCCCCGAGGACCGGATCGCCATCGTCGGCATCGGCTGCCGCTTTCCCGGCGGCGCCGACTCCCCGCAGGCGTTGTGGGAGTTGCTGATGGACGCGGGCGACGCGTCCGGCCCGATACCCGAGGACCGGTGGGCGCCGCAGCGCGCCCAGTCCCGCGAGAACGCCGCCGTGCTGTCGAGAGTGATCTCCAACGGCGCCTTCCTGGACGACATCAGCGGCTTCGACGCCGCCTTCTTCGGCATATCCGCCACCGAGGCCCGGCAGCTCGACCCGCAGCAGCGCATGGCGCTGGAGGTGGCCTGGGAGGCCCTGGAGCACGCGGGAATCCCCGCGTCGAGCCTCGCAGGCAGCGACACCGGCGTCTTCGTGGGCATCGGTACCGACGACTACGGCCGCCGGCTGCTGGAGGACCTGCCGGGCGTCGAGGCATGGACCGGCATCGGCTCCTCCCTGTGCGGGGTGCCCAACCGGATCTCGTACACCCTCGACCTGCGGGGGCCGAGTGTCGCCGTGGACACCGCCTGCTCCTCTTCGCTGGTCGCCCTGCACCAGGCGTGCGCCAGCCTCCAGCGCGGCGAGGTGCCCGTCGCGCTCGCCGGCGGCGTCATGCTGATGGCCGGCCCCGGACTGACCACCGTCCTCGACATCGCGGGCGCCATCTCGCCCGACGGCCGCTCCAAGGCGTTCGACGAGGCCGCCGACGGCTACGGCCGCGGCGAGGGCTGCGGCATCGTCGTACTCAAGCGACTCGCCGACGCCCGGCGCGACGGTGACCGCGTCATCGCGCTCGTCCGCGGCACCGCCGTGCACCAGGACGGCCGCACCGACGGCATCATGGCGCCCAGCCCGACCGCGCAGGCGCATCTGTTGCGCAAGGCGTACGAGGCGGCCGGTGTCGCGCCGGGTGAGGTCGACTACGTCGAGGCGCACGGCACCGGTACGAAGGTCGGCGACCCCATCGAGGCCGCCGCGCTCGCCCAGGTCGTGGGCGACCGCGCCGAGGGGCATGGCCCCTGCCTGATCGGCTCCGTGAAGACCAACATCGGCCACTGTGAGGCTGCCGCCGGCGTCGCGGGCCTGATCAAGACCGCGCTCGCCATGCAGCACGGCGTCATCCCGCCGACCCTGTCCGTCGCGGGACCGCGCAAGGACATCCCGTGGGCACAGTCGGGTCTGAGCCTGGTCGCCGAGGCGACACCGTGGCCCGAGACGGGCCGTCCGCGCCTGGCGGGCGTGGCCAGTTACGGCTACGGCGGCACGATCGCGCACGCCGTCCTGGAACAGGCCCCCGCCGAGGACGCGGCGGACACGGATGAGACGTACGAGCAGCCGCCGGGCGCCGGCGTCACCCTGTACCCCGTGTCGTCCGCCAACGAGGCCGGGCTCGCGGCGCAGGCCGCCCGGCTCAGCGGGGCCGTCGGTGCGCACGACCTGCGCGACATCGGGCACACCCTCGCCCACCACCGGGGCCACCTCGCCGGGCGGGCGGTCGTCGCCGCCGGCGACCAGGACGAACTCATCGCCGGACTCACCGCGTTGGCCACTGGCGAGCCCCACCCCACCGTGACCACGGGGGAGGCGTCGGGCCCGCCGCGCCCGCCGGTCTGGGTGTTCGCCGGACACGGAGCCCAGTGGTCGGGCATGGGACAGCAACTGCTGGACGAGGAACCGGTGTTCGCCGCGACCATCGACCGGCTCGGCCCCATCTACGCGGAGGAGCTGGGCCTCACCCCGCGCGAGGTGCTCACCAGCGGCGAGCTCGGCTCCGTGGACATCATCCAGTCCATGCTGTTCGCCATGCAGATCGGACTCGCCGAGGTCTGGCGGCGGTACGGCGTCGCACCGGGCGCGATCATCGGGCACTCCGTCGGTGAGATCGCCGCGGCCGTGGTGGCAGGCGTGCTGTCGGAGTCCGACGGCGCCCGGCTGGTGTGCCGCCGCTCCGCGCTGCTGCGCAAGGTGGCCGGCAACGGCGCCATGATCATGGTCGACCGCCCCTTCGACGAGGTGCGGGCGCTCATCGGCAGTACCGACGCGCTCTGCGCGGCCATCGCCGCAGCCCCTTCCTCGACCGTGGTCGCCGGAGACATCACCGCCGTCGACGAGGCCGCCGAGCAGTGGGAAGGCCTCGGCTGGACCGTACGGCGGGTGGACTCCGACGTGGCCTTCCACAGCGCCCACATGAACGAGATCAGCGCCGACCTCGCCGTCGCCGTCGCCGACATCGAGCCGGGGACGGCGCGGGTGCCGCTCTACCTCACCGCGCTCGACGACCCGAGGTCCACCCGCAAGCAGGACGCGAGCTACTGGGCGGCCAACCTCCGCAACCCCGTGCGGTTCGTCGACGCGGTCAAGGCCGCCGTCGAGGACGGGCACCGGCTCTTCCTGGAGGTCTCCGCGCACCCGGTGGTCAGCCACTCCATCACGGAGACCACCGCGAACGTGCCGGGCGCGCTGGTCACCCCCACCCTGCGCCGCAACAAGCCGGAACGCGCCACGCTGCTCGCCTCGCTGGCCCGCCTGCACTGCGCGAACGTACCCGTCGACTGGTCGGTCCTGCAGCCGGCGGGACGGCGCACCGATCTGCCGACGACGGCCTGGCAGCACGACAGGCACTGGGTCGACGCCCGCGGACTCACCGAGTCACCCGTCGACACACTGCTGGGCACCGAGACCGCGGTGCACGGCTCGCGACTGCGGGTCTGGCAGACCACTCTCGATCTGCGCACCCGCCCCTACCCGCGCAGGCACCCCGTCCTCGGAACGGAGATCGTCCCGGCCGCCGTACTGGTGAACACCTTCCTCACCGCGGGACGCACCGACGTGCTCACCGACATGCGCCTGCGCCAGCCCGTCGTGGTGGCCCAGCAGGAGACCCGGGAGGTGCAGATCGTCCGTGACGAGGCCGGCCTGCGGCTGGCCTCGCGCAAGCAGGGCGCACCCGACGCGGCCTGGGCCACGCACACCCTGGCCACCGTCGGCGGGGGAGAGCCCGTCGAGCCGGTGGGCGACGCACCTGCCAGGGAGGTGCTGGAGCCCGGCCATGTGATCGAGCGGCTCGCCGAACTCGGCGTCGCCGACATGGGCTACCCGTGGCGGATCGAGGAACTGCGCCGCGGCGACGGCACCCTGACGGCCGTGGCGAGCTCCGGGCTCGACCGCAGCTGGGCGGCCGTCCTGGACGCCGCGCTGTCGATGGCGTCGGTCGTCTTCCCCGGCCCCGGCGTCCTTCGGATGCCCGCCCACATCGACCAGGTGACCCGCTGCGGGCCCCCGCCGCGCACGGCGGCCATCACGGTACGGCTCGATCCGGACCGCCCCACGACCGTGCACGTCGACATCCGGGGCGCCGCCGGCAACGCGGGCGGCGCCGAGTCCGCCCTCACCCTGCGCGGTCTGCACTACGGCGAACTCGACCGGGACCTCTCCGGGCAGGAGGCCAGCACCAGCGGCCGCTTCGAGCTGGAGTGGCGCCAGTTCCCGGTGGACACCGCGGCGCACACCGAACGGCCCGACCGCACCGTCCTGGTGCTCGGACCGGCCGACCTCGCCCGCTCGCTCGTCCCGGCGTGCGCGGCCCACGGCGCCACGGTGAGCGTCGATGCCACCGAGATCGCCGATGTCGACCACGTCCTCTTCGCGCCCACCGCCGGTGACCCGGCGGACGCCGCGGCCGAGTTCACCCGGGTCCTCGTCGAGATCGCGGCTCTGCCCGGCCGAAAGCCCCGGCTCTGGTGCCTCACGAGCGGCGTACGCGACGCGGCCTCCGTCACCGACCTCAGTGGCTCCCCGCTGTGGGGCATGGGCCGGGTGGCGGCGAGCGAGCACCCCGAGTTCTGGGGTGCGGTCGTGGACCTGCCGACCGGCCCGCTCCAGGGCACGACCGCCGCCCTGCTGCTGAACCTGCTGCACCTTCGCCCGGGCGAGCCGGTGTTGTCCGTCGCCGACGGCGCGGTCCACGTCCCCCGGCTCGTGCCCGCCGCTCCGGCGCCGGACGGTGAACCCTTCAGCTGCCGCGCGGACGGTACGTACCTGATCACCGGCGGTCTCGGTGTGCTGGGCCTCGAACTGGCCGAGCACCTGGCCCAGCGCGGCGCCCGCCGGATCGTGCTGCTCGGCCGGACCGCCGTGCCCCCGCGCGCCGAGTGGGCCGCGCGGTCCGAGGACGACCGACGGATCGGCGCGCTGCGCAGACTGGAGGCCGCAGGTGTCACGGTGAGCACCGTCGCCGTCGACATCACCGACCTGGCGGCGACCCGGGCGGCGCTGGACGCGCTGGGACTGCCGCCCGTACGCGGCGTCGTACACGCCGCCGGTACGGTGCACAGCGCCCTGCTCCACCGGCTGGACGCTGGTTCGCTGCGCGAGGTCATGCGGCCCAAGACCGAGGGCGCACTGGTGCTGCACGAGCTCTTCCCGCCGGGATCGACGGACTTCTTCGTCCTCTTCTCGTCGGCGGGCCCGCTCCTCGGCCTGCCGGGCCAGGGCGCGTACGCGGCGGCCAACGCCTACCTGGACGCCCTGGCAGCGCACCGGCGGAGCGGTGGCGCCAAGGAATCGGTCAGTATCGCCTGGACCAGCTGGCGCGGGATGGGCATGGCGACGGCGGCCGAGGCCACCGACGTCGAACTGGCCGCCCGAGGCACCGCTGACATCGCCCCCGACCTGGCGCTGCGGGCCTTCGACCAGACAGCGGCCGGCGCCCCAGGCGCCCTGGTCGCCGTCATCGGTCTGCTGTGCGGCCACACCGGCCCGCGGCCCTCGCTGCTGGCGGAGCTGGCCGCAGGCGACGCCTCGCAGCCCACGGAGGTGCCCGACTGGGTGGGTCTGACGGGCGACGAACTGGCTGCCTTCCTGCTGGACGACGTACGCCGACGGGTCGCCACCGTGCTCGGTGTGCAGCCCACCGCGGTCGGCGTCCACCGGCCGCTGACGGAAGCCGGCGTGGACTCGCTGCTGGCGTCGGCGGTACGGGTGGCCCTGGAGCGCGACCTGGGAGTGGCGCTGCCCGCCACCCTGCTGTGGAACTACCCGACGGTGAGCGAGATCGCCGGGTTCCTGGCGGGTGTGCTGGCCGATACGTCACCCCACGCGTCCCGCGCCACGGCCTGACCCGGGGCCCGCGCCCGGAGCTCCTGACCACGGGGGCTCCGGGCGCGGGCAGCCTGCCAGGGGCTGTCCGGTTGATCTCCGCGGCGTCGCGGGGCTCGGCCGGACAGCCCCTACGGCTTCAGCAACGCCTGTGCGCCGTCCAGCGAGCGCTCCACGGTGAGCCGGAAGAACGCCAGATCCTGCGCGCCCGGTTCCGCGCTCCGGGCGACCGCCTGGGCGCCCGCCGCCGCCAGACCGGGGCGCGTGGTGTCCGCCGCGAACGCGGCCATGGCGCGCCCCATCTGGGCCCGCGCGTCCGGGAAGAAATTGCTGCGGTCGTCCTCGACCGCGACCAGCATGAAGGCGCTGTTGAGCAGATAGCGGTAGATCTCGGTGGCGTGGTCACCGAAACCCGCCAGCAGGAGCACCTTGATGCCCTTGTCGATGGTCGGCAGCGCGGAGGGCACGTTCGGCCCGACCACCACCATGCGCCGTGCCACACCCGGGAACTGCTTGAGTACCGCGCGTCCTTCGAAAGTCAGCGTGGTGAACCACTCGCGCCACGGTACGTCCGCGTCGGGCACCGGTATCCGGGCGATCACCCGGTCCGTGACGGCCATGACCACCGCCTCCCGGTCACCCACGTGATGGGCGACCACACCGGGCCAGACGTCCAGCTTCGTCGCGATCTGCCGGATCGACCAGCCGTCGAGGCCGTGTTCCGCGGTCAGTTCGACGGCGGCATCGATGATCTTGTCCGCCGTGATGGGGGGCAGGCCTGCCCCCGCGCGGGAGCGGCGGCGCGGCGCTGACTGAGACATGACGAAAAGCCTAACGCTGAGGGGAAGTCGCCGGAGCGACTTGACGCCCGGTGACCATCGGGGCGTAGAGTCACCCTAACCTCTTAGTCACTGTCTAAGAGGCCCCCTGACGGCCCCGGACGGGCCCCTGGCGGCCACCGCCGGCCCCGGACGGCCACCGCCGGTGCCGCAGTTCCGTCCCCCTTGGCTCGCTCCCCGAGAGGCCCCGCGTCATGCGCAAATGGATGCCACTGCTGGCGGTCTGTCTGGGCACCTTCATGCTGCTGGTCGATGTGACCATCGTCAGCGTGGCGTTGCCCCAGATGACCGACTCGCTCGACGCGTCGTTCACCGCCCTGCAATGGGTGGTCGACATCTACGTGCTGGTGCTCGCCGCACTGCTGATGGCGATCGGTTCACTGTCCGACCTCACCGGCGCCAAGCGCGTGTACGTAGCGGGCCTGGCCGTGTTCGCACTCGCCTCGCTCGCCTGCGGCCTCGCGGACAGCAGCGGCCTGCTCATCGCCGCGCGCGGTGTGCAGGGCCTGGGCGCGGCCGCGATGTTCGCCACCAACACCGCGCTCCTGGCGACCCATTACCAGGGCAAGGACCGTGGGATCGCGTTCGGCCTGTGGGGCGCCGTCAACGGAGCCGCCGCGGCCGCCGGGCCGATCCTCGGCGGGCTGCTCACCGAGCACCTGAACTGGCGGTGGATCTTCCTGGTCAACTTGCCTGTCGCGGCCGTCGCGCTGTTCGTCGGGCACACCTTCCTGACCCGCTCACAGACCAGGACCGATCGCAGGGTGGACGTACCGGGCACGCTCAGCTTCACGCTGGCCGCCACACTGCTTGTCTTCGGGCTGATCCGGGCCGGTGAGGACGGCTGGGGGGCGGGCACCCCGCTCGCGCTGTTCGCCGGGACGGTGGTCTCCCTGGTCGTCTTCGTACTCGTCGAACGGGGCCGTCGCGATCCGATGCTCGACCTGAAGCTGATGCGCACGCCGTCGTTCGGCGGGCTGATGGCCGGTGCGGTGGTGTTCAGTGCCGCGGCGTTCGCCAACCTGGTCTTCGTCTCGGTGTGGGCTCAGTCCGTGCTCGACTTCAGCCCGGTCAAGGCGGGCCTGATCCTGATGCCGCTCAGCGGCATGTCCTTCGTGGCCGCCGGTCTCGCGGGCCGGTTCCTCGCGGACGTCGCGCCGCAGTGGCCGATCGGGGCGGGGCTCCTGCTGATCGGTGCCGGCACGCTGTCGGAGATGCTGCTCACGCCCACCTCGGGCTGGACCGCGCTGCTTCCCGGACTGCTGCTGACCGGTATCGGCGTCGGCATCGCCTCACCGATCCTCGCGTCGGCCGCACTGGCGGCGGCGCCCGCGAGCAGGGCGGGCATGGCGGGTGGCGCGGCGAACACCTTCCGGCAGCTCGGTTTCGCCGTCGGCATCCCCGTGGTGGGCGCCATCCTCTCGGGCGCGATCGGGCGGGAGCTGGCAGCCAGCGGCGCCTTCGACGACTCCGACGCGGCGGCGGAGCTGGTCACCGGCGGCCAGTCGGCGAGCGTCGTGGCCGAACTCCCCGCGCAGGCACGGGCCGTGGGCGCGCGGGCGGTCGAGGACGCCTACGCCGCCGGCCTCGATCTGGTCTTCCTGGTGAGCGGAGTCGCGGCCCTGGCGGCCGGGGTGCTCGTCCTGCTCCTGGTGCGCCGCTCGCCCGAAGACCCCGAGGGCCGCGGCTCCGGCAGCGACCCGCAGGCGGAGACGGCGCGGGACGGGGCGCTGCGGACGGTCTGATTCGTCCGCATTCTCCGAAATCGGATGACCTTCCAGGCGCCTGCGCGCCTGCTAAGTTTTGGAAATTTCCTAATAGGAATGATCGCTTCCCATGTATTCTGCGCAATAGAGTGATCGCGAGTGGAATGCATGTCTGCTTTTTGTGCCGGCTTCGCCAGGCCGGCTTGAAGGTGGGGGGAATGGTTGAGGATTGTACGGGGTGCTGCACTGCGCGCCGCGCGTATCAGAGCGGGGTTAACGCAGGAAGAGGTGGCCCAACGGGCCGCCGTCAGCGTACGCACGGTTCGCCATATCGAGCGCGGGCAGGTGAAAAATCCACGCTTCGGTACGCTGGCCCGTTTGGCCCAGGTCGTCGGATGTGACATCGCTTCCGCGAACTGTGAACCGGATATGGATACCCGCGGTGAACCGCAGTTATTCGCCCAGGAGATACGGATTCTCGGGCCGCTCACCGTCCTGAGCGCCGACGAGCCCGTCTCCATGCCGCTCAAGCAGCGAGCCCTGCTCGGTCTGCTCGCCGTGCAGCAGGATCAGACGGTCAGCCACGAAGAGATTGCCGACATTCTGTGGCCCGGTGACGCGCCGCCCGCATATCCGCAATTGGTCCATACTTATGTCGCCCGGCTGCGCCGGATCATCGAGCCGGCTCCGGGCGGCGGCCCCAGTGGATCGCTTCGCAGGATCAGCACCGTCCGCGGCGGATACGCCTTCAACAGCGGCGCGATGCGACTGGACCTCGCACGTTTCGAGGAACTGGCCGCCCTTGCCGCCCGGAGCGCGGCGCACGAGCCTGCCGCCGCACTGGACTTCTACCAGCAGGCCCTGCGCTGCTGGCAGGGCCGGCTGCTGCAGGACCTGCCCCAGCTCTGGCACCACCCCTCGGTGGCCAGGGTGGCCCAGCGCCACATCGACGTGGCCATCGAGTTCGCCGATCTGGCCCGGCGGCTGAACCGGTCCGCCTTCGCCGTCGAATACCTCAGAGTCGCCTCGTACGAGGAACCGCTGCACGAGGCGCTGCAGGCGCGGATCATGCTGGCGCTCGCCGACTCCGGCCGCAGGGCAGCCGCCATGAGGCTTTTCACCGACCTGCGCATGCGGTTGAAGAGAGAGCTCGGCGTGGAGCCGAGCGCCGAGATCTGGCAGGCACGCAACAGCATCCTGACGCAGGACTCCTCGGCGGACCGAGGCCGCCCGGTGAGCGGCGAGGCGGCGGGCGCGGCGAGCCCGGCGCCCGGACAGCAGTACGGTCCGCCGGCCCACGGGTGGAACTGGCGGCCAATGCCCGGTGTACCCACGCAGCCCTCCGCCCGCTCCCGAAGCCTCGCGCCACCCGCGCAACTCCCCGCCGTGATCTCCCCCTTCGTCGGGAGAGAGCCACAACTGGCCGCCCTCGACGCCCTGCTGGCCCCTCGGCGCGAGCGCTGCGCCGCTATGGGCATCGCGGTCATCCATGGCCCGCCGGAGATGGGCAAGACGGCGCTGGCCGTACGGTGGGCCCACCAGCGGCACGAGGACTTCCCCGACGGGCAGCTCTACGCCGACCTGCGGGGCAGCGCCGTGCCGTCGGACGGTCCGGTGCACCCGCGGACCGTACTCACCCGGTTCCTGCGTTCCCTGGGCGTCCCGGGCGGGCGGATGCCGGACACCCTGGAGGAGGCGTCCGCCCTTTTCCGCAGTCTGCTGGCCGGCCGTCGTTTCCTGGTGGTGCTCGACGACGTGGTGGACGCGGCGCAGGTCCGCTGCCTCCTGCCCGGCACTTCGGGCAACGTGGTGCTCGTGACCAGCCGGACCCCGGTCATGGACCTGGTGACTCGCGAGGGTGCCGTGTCGATGGCCCTCGACGTGCTGTCGGCCACCGAGGCGTACAAGCTGATCGAGACGCATCTCGGCCCCGAGCGTACGGCCGCCGAGCTCGAGGCCACCAGGAATCTGGTCGCGGTCTGCGGGCAGTACCCGCTCGAACTGCGCATGGCCGTCGCCCGGCTCGCGGCCAGTCCGCATGTCTCCATCCAGTCTCTCGTCGCCGAACTCGTCCGGATTCCCGGCAGTCTTCAACGGCTGACATGAGCGCTGACAGCCTTACGCCAGGCTGACAGGCAGTTTCCTCTCGTCCTCTCCAAAGGAATCACCGCAGCTCAGCGCATATATTGTGCGGCGGGCAGCTTGACGGGCCGAATAGGCGGACGCGTATCGGCCTTTCGGGCGGCGGAGTTCGGTTGCCCCGCAAGGGGGGCCGACCTAGGGTCACGAATCGCGGGCAAGACCCGAATAGCTCTTCGGGGAGAAGTCCCACATTCCCCGAAGGTATGCAAAAAGTCGTTTGGAGAGGATGGGAAATGGCGAACGTGACGGCCGAAGAAGCCCAGAAGTGGCTGATCGAGGAGATCGCTCAGCGCCTGGGCGTGGCGCCGACCGAGGTTCCGCCGGACCGGTACTTCGACGAGCTCGACCTGGACAGCACCCAGGCGCTGATCATTGCCGGTGAGATGGAGAGCTGGCTGGGCTTCGAGCTCGGAACGACGGCTCTCTGGTACCACCCCACGATCGAGGCCCTCGCCGCGCACATCGCCGAGGAGAGCGAGAAGCACACCGCCGTCGCGTAGCGCCACGGTGTACCGGGCGGCCGCTGCTGGCCGGTGCACCCCGGTGGGCGAGGCCCACCGGTTACGTACCGCTGATGCCCGGCAAGGCCCGAGCAGGACCCCCAGGGGCCCGTGCCGTGCCGTCCGGTCCGATCGGACCCGCCGCTGACGGCCTTGCCGCACCCATCGCACCAGGCCGCCCGGTTCGGCGCCGGCGGCCTCGGCCCCCCCTCCCGGCCCGAGAGCCGTGGCGCCGGGACCGAAGTCCCCGTTCGCCCAGATCCAGAGAGACTTGCCGTGAACCCTTCGCAGGAATCCGACCTCGACCGTCGGCTCGCCCGGGACCCCATCGCCATCGTCGGCCTCTCCGCGCTCTACCCCAAGTCCAGCAACCTGCGGGACTTCTGGGCGAACGTCGTCTCGGCCGCCGACTGCATCGACGATGTTCCCGCCGGGCACTGGGACGTCGACGAGCACTACGACCCCGACCCCTCGGTGCCGGACAAGACGTACTCCAAGCGCGGCGGCTTCATACCCGACGTGCCGTTCAACCCGCTGGAGTTCGGGCTCCCGCCGAACACGCTCGAGGTCACTGACGTCCTCCAGCTGCTGAGCCTGGTGGTCGCGCGCGACCTGCTGAAGGACGCCGGCGCCGACCAGCCCTGGTACGACGCCTCCCGCACCGGCGTGGTGCTCGGTATCACCGGAGCCAACCAGCTCACCCAGCCGCTGACCGCGCGACTGCAGAGCCCGGTGCTCAAGGAGGTCGTCCGCAGCTGCGGCCTGTCCGAGAAGGACGCCGAGGAGATCGTCGCCAAGTTCCGTCTCGCGTACGCCCCGTGGGAGGAGAACTCCTTCCCCGGCATGCTCGGCAACGTGGTCGCCGGACGGGTCGCCAACCGGCTCGACCTCGGCGGCATCAACATGACGATCGACGCCGCCTGCGCCAGCTCGCTCGGTGCGGTCAGGACCGCCGTCAGCGAGCTGCTCGAAGGCCGCTCCGACACGATGCTGGTGGGCGGCTGCGACGCCGAGAACACCATCTTCATGTACCTGTGCTTCAGCAAGACGCCCGCGCTGTCCAAGTCCGGGCGCATCCGCCCGTTCGACAAGGACGCCGACGGCACCCTGATCGGCGAGGGCATCGGCATGCTCGCCCTGCGCCGCCTCTCCGACGCCGAGCGCGACGGCAACCAGGTGTACGCCGTCCTGCGCGGCATGGGCACCTCCAGCGACGGCCGCTTCAAGTCCATCTACGCGCCGCGCAAGGAGGGCCAGATGGTCGCCCTGCGGCGCGCGTACGACGACGCCGACTGCTCGCCGTCGAGCATCGAGCTCTTCGAGGCCCACGGCACCGGCACCGCCGTCGGTGACGCCACCGAGCTGAGCGCCCTGTCGGCGGTCGTCTCCGACGGCAACGACGGCCGGCAGTACGCGGCGGTGGGCAGCGTCAAGTCCCAGATCGGGCACACCAAGGCCGCCGCCGGCGCGGCCGGCCTGATCAAGCTCGCGCTCTCACTGCACCACAAGGTCCTGCCCCCCAGCATCAACGTCGACGAGCCGAACCCCGCCATCGACTTCGCCTCCGGCCCGTTCTACGTCAACACCGAGGCACGCCCCTGGATCCGCGACCCGGAGCGCCCCAAGCGCCGCGCCGCGATCTCGTCGTTCGGCTTCGGCGGCACCAACTTCCACATGGTGCTGGAGGAGCACGGCGACGGCGACGACCTGCGGGTCTCCTACCCCGTCGCGGCCGTGCACCTGTGGCACGCGCCCGACACCGCGGCCCTCACCGAGCTGCTCGCGGCCGGCGCCCCCGCCACCGGTGGCCCGGCCCCCGAGGGCCACGCCCGCGTGGCGCTGGTGGCCCGCGGCGAGGACGAGCTGAAGACGCTGCGAGAGCTGGCGCTCGGCGAACTCCGGGCCCGGCCACAGGCCGATGCCTGGTCGCACCCCAAGGGCGTCCACTACCGCAGCGGCGCCGCGAAGGCCGGCAAGGTCGGCGCGCTCTTCGCCGGCCAGGGCAGCCAGTACGTCAACCTCGGCCAGAGCGCCGTGATGGCGCTGCCGCCGCTGCGCGCCGCCTTCGACCGGGCCAACGTCCACTTCGAGGGCGCGGCGCCGCTGTCTCGCGTCGCGTTCCCGCCGACGCTGTTCGGTCCCGACGTGCGCACGGCTCAGGAGAGCGCGCTGCGGGCCACGGCGTACGCCCAGCCCGCCATCGGCGCCCTGTCCGCCGGTCAGTTCCGCTACCTGACCGAACTCGGCTTCACCGCCGAGGGGTTCCTCGGTCACAGCTTCGGTGAGCTGACCGCGCTGTGGGCCTCCGGAGCCCTCGACGACGACGCCTTCTTCGCACTCGCCAGGGCCCGCGGCAAGGCGATGGCCCCGCCCTCGGAAGCCGGCTTCGACGCCGGGGCGATGGCCGCGGTCTCCGCCCCCGAGGAGCGGGTCGCCGAACTGCTCGCCGAGCGCACCGGCGTCGTGGTCTGCAACCGCAACGCCGCCGACCAGATCGTGGTCGGCGGCGCCACCGACGAGGTGGAGCGCCTGGTCGCGGCGGCCAACGAAGCGGGCCTGCGGGCCAGCCGCCTTCCGGTGTCGGCCGCGTTCCACACCCCGTTCGTCGGCCACGCAGTCGACGCCTTCCGGGGCGACGTCGAGCGGGTCGAGGTCGGCCTGCCGGACGGAACCGTGTTCGCCAACACCCGCGGTGCGGTCTACGGCGACGACGTCGCCGCCAACCGGAAGGTCCTGGCCGAACAGCTGATCAACCCGGTGGACTTCGCCGCCCGCGTGGAGGAGATGTACGCGGCCGGATTCCGCTGCTTCGTCGAGTTCGGCCCGAAGAGCGTCCTGACCCAGCTGGTGCGCCGGATCCTCGGCGACCGTGAGCACACCGTGGTCAGCCTCGACGCAGGCCCCGGACGCGACGCGGACATGGCGCTCAAGCAGGCCGTCGCACAGCTCGCCGTACTGGGTCTGCCGCTGGCCACCGCCGACCGCTACGTCGCCGAGCCCGTCAGGAGCGAGCCCGCCAAGGGCATGTCGATCCTGCTCAACGGCATCAACTACGTCTCGCCCGAGCGCCGGGCCGCCTACCGCGACGCGATCGACAACGGTTACCGCATCGCCGTCCCCGCCACCCCCGCGGCTGTCGCCGCAACGACCCCGTCACCGGTGGCTGTGCCATCCCCGGCCCCGGTGACGGCCCAGCCGTCCGCCCCCAACGGCCGTCCTGCCCCGGCGCCTGTCGCCGCGCCCGCCGCGCGGCCGGCGGCCGCTTCGGCCGTACCGGCAGCAGCGGCACTGGCCGTTCCGGCTCCGGCCGCGACCGCCACCGCGGTGCTGCCCGCGCCCATGGCCGGCCCGGCCGTGCCCGCCCCCGCCCCTGCTCCCACCGTCACGGAGGCACCCCACGTGGACAGTGATCGCCTGGCCGGTCTGGTTGCCGACCACCTCGCACTGCACGACGACTACCTGAGCGGCCAGTTGCAGAGCGCCGAGCGCCTCACCGGCCTGCTGGAGCGCGCCGCCGACCAGGACCGGCTCGGCCAGGTGCTGGCCGGGGTGAACGCGGTCAAGGAGCACGGCCTGGACATCGGCCGCAGTCACCTGCGGGCCAACGAGATCCTGCGCGACCTGGCCGGCCTGGAGCTGGGCGTCGCCCCCGCGCCGGCCGCGCGCACCACGGCGGAGAGCATCGCACCGGCAGCCCTCGCACCAGCAGCCCTCGCACCGGCTCCGCAGGCGGTGGCGCCCTCGCAGGTCCCCGCCGCTCCGGCCGCCGCCCCGGCCCTCGTACCGCAGGCTCTGACCGCCGCACCGGTGGCCGGCGCCCCCGCCCTCGCCGCCCCGCCCACTCCGGCCGCACCGCCGGCCACCCCCGCCCCCGCCCCCGCCCCCGCCGGCCTGGACGCGGCGACGGTGGAGGCCGCGTTGTTGGACGTGGTCGGCCTGAAGACCGGCTATCCGGCGGACATGCTGGAGCTGGACATGGACATCGAGGCCGATCTGGGCATCGATTCGATCAAGCGTGTCGAGATCATGGGTGTGTTGCAGGAGCGGTTCGAGGGTGGTGTGTCCGCGGGGCCCGAGCAGTTGGCGGAGCTTCGTACGCTGCGTCACATCGTGGAGTTCATGAGCGCGAGCGCGGTGGCGCAGGCCGTGCCTATGGCCGCGCCTGCGGCCGGTCCGGACGCGGCTCGTGTGGAGTCGGTGTTGCTGGAGGTCGTGGGTCTGAAGACCGGCTACCCGGCGGACATGCTGGAGCTGGACATGGACATCGAGGCCGATCTGGGCATCGATTCGATCAAGCGTGTCGAGATCATGGGTGTGTTGCAGGAGCGGTTCGGCGAGAGCGTCGCCGCCGGCCCCGAGCAGCTGGCGGAGCTTCGCACGCTGCGCCACATCGTCGACTTCATGAGCGGGGGCGCCACCACGGCAGCCGGCGCCCAGGCCCCCGTGGTCCCCGCCCCTGCGACCGGTGAGCCCGCGCCCGCCGCCGCCAAGCCCGGTAGCGGCATCGGCCGGGCCCAGGCCGCACTCGTCGATCTGCCCACCCCCGACCTGCTGGTCGGCGCGTACGCGGAGGGCTCCGGCGCGCTCGTGGTCGACGACGGCGCCGAGCTCGCCCCGGCGGTCGTGTCCCGCCTCGTCGAGTCGGGCCGCCACGTTCATGTCCTGCGGCTGCCCGGTGTCGCCCAGCGCGTCAGCGGCGTCAAGGACCACGCCCTGACCGGCTGGGGCGTGACCGAACTGGCCGAACAGATGGAGGAGATCCTCGCCGATCGCGTCAGCCTCGTGCTCGACCTGTCGGCAGCACGCGGCCAAGACTGGTCCGAGGGCGTACGCCGGCTCGCCCACACGCTGCTCGCCGCCAAGCACGCGGTCGAGCCGCTGACCACCGCCGCCGCCTCCGGCCGCGCCGCCTTCGTCACCGTCACCCGCCTCGACGGCGTGTTCGGCCTCGGGGGAGTCGCGGAGGAGCTGACCCCGGCCGGGGGAGCCGCAGGGCTCGTCAAGACCCTCGCCGTGGAAGCCCCGGCGCTGTTCTGCCGGGCCGTCGACATCGCCCCCGCGCTCAGCGCTGAGGCCGCAGCGGCGCTGCTGCTCGACGAGGTCGACGACGCCGTCACCGACACCGTCCAGGTGGGCCTCGACGGCTCCTGCCGCGTCGGCCTCACCCTGGCCGAACAGTCGCTGACCGCATCCGACACCGAGACCGCCCCTCAGCTCACCTCCGACGACCTGATCGTCGTCACCGGCGGCGGACGCGGCATCACCGCCGCGTGCGTCACCGAGCTGGCCCGGCGCCACCAGCCGGGCCTGCTGCTCCTCGGCCGTACCCCGCTGGGCGACGAGCCCGCCTGGGCGCAGGGCGTCGAAGCGGCGGCCCTCAAGGCCGCTGCCGCGGCCGAGTTGAAGTCGGCGGGCGAGAAGCCGACCCCGAAGCGGGTCGAGCAGCTCTACCAGGGCGTCGTCGGCGCCCGCGAGATCCGCAAGACCCTCGACGACGTACGCGCCGCAGGCAGCCACGTCGAGTACCTGGCCGTGGACATCACCGACCCGGCCGCCACCGCCGCCGCGCTCGCCCCGCACAAGGACCGCGTCACCGGTCTGGTGCACGGCGCCGGAGTCCTGGCCGACCAGCTCATCGCCAACAAGAAGGCCTCCGAGGTCGACCGCGTCTTCGCTCCCAAACTGACCGGACTGCGCACCGTCACCGCCGCCCTGAACGCCGCGACCCTGCGCCACGTCGTCCTCTTCTCCTCGGTCGCCGGATTCTTCGGCAACCGGGGCCAGTCGGACTACGCCATGGCGAACGAGGTCCTCAACGCCTGGGCTTCCTCATGGAAGCAGCGCCACCCGGCCGCCCGCGTCACCTCCCTCAACTGGGGCGCCTGGGACAGCGGCATGGTGTCCCCGGAGGTCAAGGCCGTCTTCCAGGAGCGCGGCATCACCCTGATCCCGGTGGACACCGGAGCCCGGATGTTCACCGAGCAGTTCTCCCCCGAGCGCGCGAGTGACGTGGTCACCGTCCTCGGCCCGACGACGCCGCTGTCGGAGCCCGAGCGGGCCGTCACCACGGCCACCGTCACCGTCGAGCGTCCGCTGTCCGCTCTGGAGGGCGATCCGCTCCTCGCCGACCACGTCATCGGCGACTCCCCGGTACTCCCGGCGGTCGTCGCACTCGGCTGGGCGATCGGCGCGGTGGAACGGGCTCACGGCGCCGAAGTGCGCCAGGTCCGGGACTTCTCCGTCCACAAGGGCATCGTCTTCGACGGCGCCCAGCCCGAACGCATCAGCCTGGCGATGACCCCCGAGGGCGACACCGTCCGTACCGCGATCCGCGCCGTCGACGCCCAGGGCGTCGTACGACCGCACTACGCGGCCGTCGTCGCCCCGCAGGCCGCGCTCACGGAGGCGGCCGCCGTCGGCGGCCTGCCGGCTCTCGGCACCGGCCGCGACGCCGCCGAGTTCTACAGCGACGGCACGCTGTTCCACGGCCCGTCCCTGCGCGGTGTGCGCCGGGTGCTGGCCGAGGACGAGTCCGGGTCCCGGCTCGTCCTGGAGTGCGAGCTGAGCGAACACCGCCCGGCCGGTGGCGCGTTCGCCGGCTCCCGGTTCGCACCGGGCACGGCGGACCTGCTGCTCCAGGCAGGCCTCGTGTGGGTACGGCTGTTCCGCGGCACCGCCGGACTGCCCCTGTCGGTCGGCCGGGCCGACCTGCACCACCCGCTGCCCGACGGAGAGCCGTTCGTGATCGTGGTCGAGCCCGCCCCCACCGGCGGCAACGGCTCCGGCGCCTCGCTCACCATCACGGCGTGCACACCCGACGGACGGGTGCTCACCCGCTTCGACGGCGTATCCGTGGTCTCGGCCCCTCAGCTGGCGGCCAAGTTCATCAGCGGCTGATTCCGCTTCGTACCCGACGTAAGCGATCGGGTCGGCCCGGACGGCGCACCTCGCGCCTGTCCGGGCCGGCCCCGCCCCTTCAGAAGGGACCCGAAAGCTCTCATGAGCAAGTACGCCATTGTTGGCCTCTCCTGCCTGTTCCCGGGAGCGGAGAAGCCGGCCGAGTTCTGGCAGAACCTCCGTGCCGGTACGGACAGCCGCGGGGAAGGAGGCGAGCAGGTCTTCGGCCCCGCTCTCGACCCCAGGGACACCGACCCGCAGCACGGCATCTACTGCACGCGGGGCGGCTTCATCACCGGCTTCGACTTCGACCCGTCCGGCTACCTCCTCGACCCCGGACACCTCTCCGGGCTCGACCGGATCTTCCACTGGTCCCTGCACGTCGCCAGGGAGGCCCTGCGCGACAGCGGGCACCTGGACCGTCCCGAGATCCTGGGACGCACCGGCCTGATCCTCGGCAACTACTCCTTCCCCACCCCGACGTCCGCCGAAGTCAGCGTTCCGCTGGTGCAGGAGGCCGTCCTTGAGGGGCTGCGCAGGGCCGGCCACCCGGCGCTCGGCGCACTCGCCGCACAGGACCGGCGGATCGACCACGCGGGCCTGAACCCCGAGGACCTGCGGGTCAGCGGCTCACCCGCGTCGCTCGCCGCCACCGCGCTCGGCCTCGGCGGCCCCCGCTACGCCCTCGACGCCGCCTGTTCCTCCGCGCTGTACGCACTCAAGCTGGCCTGCGACCACCTCGCCGCCGGCCAGGCCGACCTGGTGCTGGCGGGCGGCGTCTGCGCGCCCGACCCGACACTGATCCACCTCTCGTTCTCCGATCTGCAGGCCTACCCCCACGACGGCTTCAGCCAGCCCTTCGACGACCGGTCCGGAGGAATCCTCACCGGACAGGGCGCGGGCATGGTCGCCGTCAAGCGGCTGGCCGACGCGGTACGCGACGGCGACCGCATCCACGCCGTCGTCGACGGCATCGGGCTGACCAACGACGGCAGCGGACGCCATCTGCTGGTCCCGCAGGGCGGCGGTCAGCTCCAGTCGTACGAGCTGGCCTACGAGCAGGCCGGGGTCGACCCGGCCACCGTCGACTACGTGGAGTGCCACGCCACCGGCACTCCCATCGGGGACTCCACCGAGGCCGAGTCCGTCGCCGAGTTCTTCGGCGGCGCGGGCGCGGTGCCGCTGATCGGATCGGTGAAGGGCAATATCGGCCACCTGCTCACCGTCGCCGGCCTGAGCAGCCTGCTCAAGGTCATCCTCGCCATGGGTAACGGCCACATCCCGCCGACCATCGGGGTCGAACAGCCCGTCGTGTCCAAGGACGGACGGGTCGGTGACGCGACCCTCGTCCGCGTCGGCCGCCCATGGCCGCGCGGCGAAGGACCGCGCCGGGCGGCGGTCTCCGCGTTCGGCTTCGGCGGCACCAACGCCCATGTGGTGCTGTCCGAACCGGCCGCCGGCCTCACCGACGCACAAGCCGACGTGCAAGCCGACGCACAAGCCGCGGCCCAACCCGATGCCGCCACCGGCCCCGCCGCGGCGGTGCCCACCCTCGACATCGTCGGACTCGGCGCGCACTTCGGCTCGCTCGGTTCCCTCGACGCCTTCGAGCGCGCCGTCCACGACGGCAGCGACGTCCTGGTCCCGCTGCCCGAACGGCGCTGGCGAGGCCTCGACCAGACCCGTGGCGGCTCGCTCCAGGACGCCACCGGCGTCTCGCCCGACGCCCTGCCCAGCGGCGCGTTCGTGGACGGCCTCGGCATCGACCCGGTCGACCTCAAGATCCCGCCGGCGGACCTGCGGACGTACAACCTCCAGCACGCCCTGGTGGCCAAGGTGGCCGACGAGGCGCTGCGGGACGCGGGCTTCAGCCGCGCCGTGCCGAAGGGGCAGAGCGCCCCCGCCCCCCGGCGGATCGCGGTCGTCGTGGGCATGGAGATCGAGCCCATGACCCACCTGCGGCTCACCCGCCGCACCCTCGGCGCCTTCGTACGCGAGGAGTTCGCGCGCGCCGGGGTCGAGGTGGCCGAGGAACAGCTGGCCGCGCTGAGCGCCGTCGGCCGGGACGCGGTGGTCGACCCCATCGTCGCCAACGAGGTCCTCAGCTTCATCGGCAACGTCATGGCCAGCCGCATCTCGTCCCTGTGGAACCTGACGGGGCCCTCCTTCACCGTCTCATCCGACGGCTCGGGCACCGCGGAAGCGCTGGAGGTCGCCCGGCTGCTGCTGCTCGACCCCAGCATCGAGGCGGTCCTCGTAGGAGCGGTCGACCTCGCCGGCTCCGCCGAGAACCTGATGCTGCGCCCCGACGTCGTCGCCGACGCCGGACTGACCTTCGGCGAAGGGAGCCGGGGACGCCGGATCGGTGAGGGAGCGGGCGCGCTCGTCGTCACCAGGACCGGCCGGCCCGCCCGGACCGGCGAGCCCGCCAGGACGGTGTACGCACGCCTGGACGCGGTCGCCATCCGCCACGCCGCCCCGGTGGACGGCGCGGTGCCCGAGGCGGACTCGGCGACCCTCGCGGCAGCGGCCGGGGAAGCCCTGGCCGCCGCCGGGGTCACGGCCGGCGACATCGGCTACATCGAGGCCCACGCGGGCGGCACCGCACTTCAGGACCGCGCGGAGATCGCCGCCCTGGCCCGCGTCTACCCGGCCACCGGCGACGGCGTCGCCCTCGGCAGCGCGAAGGCCCAGATCGGTGACGCCGGCTGCGCGGCCACCATGGCCGGGATCATCCGCTCCGTGCTCTGCCTGCACCACGGCTACCTGCCCGGCACCAGCGGCTGGACCCGGCCGGCCGGTGAACTGGCCGACGGCTTCACCGCCTCCGCGCTGTACGTCCCGGACGCCTCCCGGCCCTGGATGCGCCGGACCAAGGGGGCCCGCAGGTACGCCGCCGTCAGTTTCATCGGAGCGTCCGGCGCGCACGGCCACCTCGTGCTCTCCGCCGACGCCACCCGGGGCCAGGTCACCCCGACCGACTGGCAGCGGGCCCGCGGGCCCGTCGTACTGCCCCTGTCCGCGGACTCCTTCGACGCGCTGCACGCCACGATCGAGCAACACCTGGAGCTGCTGGCCGTCGCCGACCCGTACGCCCTCGCCCGCGAGGCGGCGCGGGTGCTGCCGGGGAGGAAGCTGCGCGCGGTGTTCGTGGGGCGGGATCGCGCCGAGCTTCGCGCACAACTGGGTCTCGCCGTACGCGACTTGGCGGCCGTACACGCCAAGGGCGGTGAGTGGGCGACCCCGGCAGGCAGCTACTTCACCGCCCGCCCCATCGGGCCCGACGGCAAGGTCGCGCTGGTCTACCCGGGCGCCTTCAACTCCTACCCCGGGCTCGGCCAGGACTTCTTCCGTGCCTTCCCGAGCCTGCTCGACCGGTTCGAGATCCAGGCGGACGAACCCGAAAGGCAGCTGCGCGCCACCTCGCTCTACCCCCGCAGCCAGAGCGCCCTCGGGCGGCGCGAGCTGATGGCGCTGGAGGCCGGCCTCGGCGACGACGTACCGTTCATGCTCGCCACCGGCACCAACTTCGCGATCCTGCACACCGACCTGGTACGCGAACTGCTCGGCGTCAAGGCCCACGGCGCGTTCGGCTACAGCCTCGGCGAGTCGAGCATGCTGTTCGCCACCGGCGGCTGGCAGCTCGGCGGCCGTCGCGACGACCTGATCAGCAACACACCGATCTTCAAGGACCGGCTGTGCGGCGCGCGGCGTACCGTGCGCGAGCTGTGGGACCTGCCGGCCGACGCCCCGGACGCCTCGCTGTGGGCCAGCCACGTGCTGCTCACCGACGCCGACTCGGTGCGACAGGCGCTCCCCAGGTACGACCGCGTCCACCTCACCCACATCAACACACCGGCCGAACTGGTCATCGCCGGTGACCCGGTCCAGTGCCGCGCCCTCGTCAAGGAGCTCGGCTGCCCCGCGGCCCGCTCGCCCGTCAACGTCGTCATGCACTGCCCGGCGGTGGACGCGGAGCTGGACGGTCTGGCCGGGCTGAACGACTACCCCACGGGCTCCTTCGGTGATCTCCAGCTGTTCAGCGCCTACGACTACGAGGCCCTGCCCGCCCTGGACCGCAAGGAGATCGCCCGGCGCATCGCCTGGACCCTGCGCTCCACGATCGACTTCGCACGCCTGGTCCGCGACGCACACGACCGGGGCTTCCGCTACTTCCTGGAAGTCGGTCCCGGCGCGACGTGCTCGCGCTGGATCCACGACACGCTCGGCGACGCGGCGCACGTCGCCGTGTCGGTGGACCGGCGCGGTGTGCCGGCGGCCAAGTCGGTCGCGCAACTGGTGGCCCGCCTGGTCGGCAACGGTCTCGAAGTGGACCTGACACCGCTGCTGGGCTCGCCGGAGTCCGCGGCGCAGACCTCGCGCGCCAGTCGTTTCCGGGTGGGCGGCGGCGAACCGGTCCCGGCCCGCGTGGCCCGGGACATCGCGGCGACGGTGTCCGGCGGCGCGGCCGTGTCGTCCGGCGTCACCTCCGCCGCGGGCGCGTCCCTCGCGTCATCGGCCGCCGCGCTCGCCGCGCCCGCGGCCGTGCTCACCGCACCGGCCGGTGGCCCCGGGCCGGTGCCCGCCGTCGTCACCGTGTCCGCCTCGCCCCCCGGCGCCGCCGCTTCGGCGGGTGCGCCGGGTACGACTCCCGCCGCCGGCGTGAGCTCCCCGGCTCCCGCCGGGCCACCCGCTTCCGGCGGCGCGCAGGCCGGCGCCGCCACCCCCGGGGCTCCCGCCACCCCCGTGGCTTCCACCGGGCCCGCGGGCTCGCGCCCCGCCCCGCCGTCCGCCCCCGTTCCGTCCGCCCCCGTTCCGTCCGTACCGCCGGAGGATCCCGTCATGCCTGCCGATCCGACTCTCGCTGACGTGGAGGTCATAGCCTTCGACGGCACCCCGATCTCCTTCCTTCCGTGGGCGCCCGCGCCCGGGCAGGCCGAGGCCGCACCGCCGCCGGTCACCGCCGAAACCGGGCCGACACCGACACCCGCCGCCCCCGGCGTCGTGGTGGCGCCGCGCGGCGCCACCACGGCCACCAGCGCGAGCACCGACTCACCGGCTGCCGCCGCCGATCTAGTCCGTGAGATCCGTCAGCAGATGGTCGCCACGCACTCGGTGGTGATGGAGACCCAGCGCATCCTCCAGGGAGCCACCCTCTCCCGGATGGAGGCGCTGCTCGACGGAACCCGCGCCCCGTCCGCCGCCGCCCCGTCCCCCGCCCCGGCCGAAGCCGTACAGCAGCCGGCCCTGCCCGCACCCGCGTCTGCCGCCGCCCTGCCCCCGGTCCCGGCCGCCGTGACCGAAGAGCCCCAGGCAGTGGAGCGCGAGGTCAAGGAGGGGGTGATCTGGGACGAGGCGGACCTCCTGGAGTTCGCCGTCGGCTCCGTCGCCAAGGTCTTCGGCCCCGAGTTCGGTGTCATCGACGGGTACGCCCAACGGGTACGACTGCCCGCACCGCCCTACCACTTCGTCTCCCGCGTCACCGAACTCAGCGGCACGACGGGCGAGTTCAAGCCCGCCACCATCACCACCGAGTACGACGTACCCGAGGACGCCTGGTACGCCGTGGACGGCGGCGTCCCGCCGGCCGTCACGGTCGAGGCGGGCCAGTGCGACCTGCTGCTCGTCAGCTACCTCGGCATCGACTTCCGCAACAAGGGCGAGCGCGTCTACCGGCTGCTCGACAGCACGCTCATCTTCCGCGGCAACCTGCCCCGGACCGGCCAGACCCTGCGCTACGACATCTCCATCGACCGCTTCGTCCACCAGGGCGACACCACGCTCTTCTTCTTCAGCTACAAGTGCTACGCCGACGGCGAGCTGATCCTCGAACTCCACGACGCCTGCGCCGGTTTCTTCAGCAAGCAGGAGCTCGACACCCCGCTCGGCGTCGTCATGACCGAGAGGGAGAAGGCGGCCCGCGCGGCGCTTCCCAGGGGTTACTTCAAGCCCCTCGCGTACACCGAGAAGAACCACCTGACCGCCGAGGACCTGGAGGTGCTGGCGCAGGGCCGCCCCGGTGACGTCTTCGGCCCCGACCACGCACAGGACCCCGGCGTCAACCCCGCGATCCGGCTGCCCGACGCCAAGCTGCGGATGGTCGACGAGGTCACCATCGACCGCAAGGGCGGCCCGCGCGGTCTCGGCACGCTCAGCGCGACCAAGCGCCTCACCCCCGACGCCTGGTACTTCATCTGCCACTTCCCCGACGACCACGTGCTGGCCGGCTCGCTGGTCGCCGAGGGGGCGGTGCAGCTGCTCCAGATCTATCTGATGCACCAGGGCATGCACCTCACCCTGCCGGACGCGCGTTTCCAGTGCGTGACCGACGTACCCATCGAGGTCCAGGTCCGCGGCCAGATCACCCAGGCCCACGAGGAGATCCGCTACGAGGTCGAGGTCATGGAGCTCACGCTCCTGCCGCGCGCCACGGTCATCGCCGACGTGCTGATCTACCTGGGCGACAAGCCGGTCATCCGGATGAAGGGTCTCGGCCTGCAGGTCCGGGAGAAGGACGGCTCGCCCTACCGTCCCGAGGCCGGCGGGGTGCCCGAGTTCCTCGGCCGCCGCAACAAGAACGGCGAAGCCGCCATGATCAACGAGATGCACCTGGCACACGCCGCCAAGGGGAACCTCGACATCGCCATGGGCCCGGAGTTCGAGGTCTACCGCAACAGCCGCGCGCCCTACATCCCCAACGGCGACTTCCAGTTCGTCGACCGCGTCATGTCCCTCAAGGGCACCCGCGGCGACCTGCGCAGCCCCGGCTCGGAGATGGTCACCGAGTACGACTCCCCGGCCGACGCCTGGTACTACGAGCAGAACTCCTACCCGCACATGCCGAACGCGGTCTACATGGAGACCTCGCTGCAGGCCGCGATCTTCCTCGGCTACTACCTCGGCGCCACGCTGGAGCGCCCCGAGGAGCAGTACGCCATCCGCAACCTCGACGGCCGGGCGACCCTCGTCAAGGACATCGACCTGCGGGGCAAGACCATCCGGCACCACTCCAAGCTCCTCATGACGAGCGCGGTCACCGGCGCGGTCCTGCAGAACTTCAGCTACGAACTCTCCGCCGACGGCGAGGTGTTCTACGTCGGCGAGTCCCTCTTCGGCTACTTCAGCGACGCGGCCCTCGCCAACCAGGTCGGCCTCGACAACGGCACGTACGTCGCCCCCTGGCTGGAGACCGCGAAGCCCGCCGCCGAACGGGTCCGCCGTATCGAACTCCCCGAGGGAGCGCCGGCGTTCAGCGACCCGTCCGGCGGGCATCTGCACCTGCCCGGCGGCCAGTTCGCGCTCGTGGACCGGGTCGACCTCGTCGAGGACGGCGGGCGGCACGGACGCGGATACCTCCACGGCCACCGCGAGATCCGGCCCGACGAGTGGTACTTCGACTGCCACTTCCACCGCGACCCGGTCATGCCCGGATCGCTCGGCGTCGAGGCGATCCTCCAGGCCATGCGCCTGTTCGTGCTGGAGCAGAACCTCGCCGACGGCATGGACTCGCCCCGCTTCGCGATGGCCACCGACGTGGAGACGGCCTGGAAGTACCGCGGCCAGATCCTGCGCCACGACCGGGAGCTGCGGTTCGACGTCCACATCAAGGAGGTCAGGCGCGAGGCGGACCGTCTGCTGGTCATCGCCGACGCGGATCTCTCCAAGCCGGGCCTGCGCATCTACGAACTCACCGACGTGGCCATCGAGGTCCGTCCCGTCGGGGCCTGACGGCCCGCACCAGCGCTCAGCCCAAGGAGCTTCGTTTCCCCATGGATATTCGCGACACGCCTCTCCGGTGGTCCGGACAGCGGTACCCCAGTACGGACCCGGCCGGGATATACGACGCGCTGGCCGACCTCGACCAGCCCTGCTTCATCGTCGTCACCCCGGCGGGAGTCGGTGCCGTCTCGGGCGGCACCGCCACCGCCGGCGGCCCCGACGCCCCCGGCCTGCCCCTGCTCGCCGCCGCCCAGCCGCTGCTCCCGCAGCGGCTGGGATCGGCCGCCTTCCTCGCCGCGCACGGCGTGCGCCAGCCCTACATGGCGGGCGCCATGGCCGGCGGCATCGCGTCCGCCGACATGGTCGTCGCGCTCGCCCGGGAGGGCTTCCTCGCCTCCTACGGCGCGGCCGGGCTGCTCCCGGAGACGATCGAGCAGGCGCTCGGCCGGTTCGCCGCCGAGATCCCCGGGCTGCCGTACGCCGTCAATCTCATCCACAGCCCCAGTGAGGACCGTCTGGAGCGGGAGGCCGTCGAGCTGTTCCTGCGGCACGGAGTGCGGTGCGTGGAGGCGTCCGCATACATGGACCTCACCCCGCACGTCGTCCGGTACCGGCTGGCCGGGCTGTACCGCGAGGCGGACGGCAGGGTCGTCGCGGCGAACCGGCTGATCGCCAAGATCTCCCGGTCCGAGACGGCCGAGCGGTTCATGCGTCCCGCGCCCGCCACCCTGGTCAGCGCGCTGCTGGAGCAGGGGCTGATCACGCACGACCAGGCCGCTCTCGCCCACCATGTGCCGCTCGCCGACGACATCACCGTCGAGGCGGACTCGGGCGGTCACACCGACCGCAGGCCGCTGCCCGCGCTGCTGCCGACGATCCTGCGGCTGCGGGACACCGTCCAGCGCGAGCACCGCTACACCGTGCCGATCCGGGTCGGAGCCGGCGGTGGACTCGGTACGCCCGTCGCGGTGGCCGCGACCTTCGCGATGGGCGCCGCCTACGTCGTCACCGGCTCGGTCAACCAGTCCTGCCTGGAGTCCGGTGCCTCCACGCCGTCCAAGGCGATGCTCGCGGAGGCGGGCATCGCCGACTGCGAGATGGCCCCGGCAGCCGACATGTTCGAGATGGGGGTGGAGCTCCAGGTCCTGAAGAAGGGCACCCTCTTCCCGATGCGGGCCAAGAAGCTCTACCACCTCTACCAGGCGTACGACGGACTTGAGTCGATCCCGGCGCCCGACCGGGCCAAGCTCGAGCAGCAGGTGTTCCGGCGCCCGCTGGAAGACGTCTGGCAGGAGTGCGTCGGCTACTTCGAACGCCGCGACCCGGAGCAGCTCGCCCGGGCGTCCGGCAACCCCAAGCGCCGGATGGCCCTCGTCTTCCGCTGGTACCTGGGCATGTCATCGCGCTGGGCGGTCACGGGCGACAAGGACCGGGCGATGGACTACCAGATCTGGTGCGGCCCGGCGATGGGCAGCTTCAACGACTGGGTGACCGGCAGCTACCTGAAGACACCCGGCAACCGGCGGGTCGCCGACGTCGCCCACCACCTCATGCGGGGAGCCGCGTTCCACACCCGGCTCGCCCAGTTGCGCAGCGCCGGTGTGCACATCCCCTCCACCGCCGGCGACTACCGCCCGGTCCCGCTGGAGACTCCCGCCCACGGCTCACCGGCGGGCATGCGATGAGCGTACTGACTCCGGAGCAGCTGGAGGAGCTGCTCGGCGACCCCGGCGACGACACCAACCCGCACGGCTTCGCGGCCGCCGTCGGGCGCGACGAGCGGGACGAGTTCCCGACCGCGCTGTGCGAGGCCCTCGTCGAAGCCGGGTTCCACCTGAACTACCTGCCCAAGGAGTGGGGCGGCACGTTCGAGTCCTTCGACCGCAGCCTCACCCTGGTCCGCTCCGCGGCCCGCCGGGACGTCAACATCATGCCCGGCACGATGTTCAGCATCATCGCCGCGACCTGTCTGCAGCTCCACGGCACACCGGAGCAGCAGCGGCACGCCGCCGAGATCCTGGCCCGCGGCGGCGCGGTGGCCTTCGCGCTCACCGAGGCCGGGCACGGCAGCGACCTGCTGGCCGGCGAGGTACGCCTGTCCGACGGCGCCCTGGACGGCGAGAAGTGGATGGTCGGCCTCGGCATGCGCTGCGAGGCGGTCTACGTCGTCGCCCGCACCGGCGGCCGCGGCCCGGCGGCCTTCTCCGCGGTGCTCCTGGACCTCGCGGACGTACCGGGGGAGCAGCTGGAACGCGTGCCCGCCGTACGCACCGGCGGCATGCGCGGCATCGACCTGGCCCGGATGCGTTTCACCGGGCTGCGGGTGCCCGAGAGCGCGCTCGTGGGCCGGCGGGGGGAGGGGCTGGAAGCAGCGGTCAAGGCCCAGCAGGCCGTACGGCTGATGAGCATGGCCGGCAGCCTCGGCATCGCCGACACCGCCGTACGCCTCGCGCTGGACTTCGCCTCGGTCCGCAGGGTCGGCCGTACGGTCCTCACCGAGGCCCCGCACTCCGGCCGCGAGCTGTCGGTGGCCGCGGCGGCCCTGCTGGCGGCGGACGTGGTGTCCCTGACGGCGGCGCGCGGAGTCCATGTGCTGCCCGAGGTGTTCAGCGTCTGGGCGCCGGCGGCCAAGCACGTGGTGGCGGAGGCCTGCGACGAGCTGATCCGCCGCTGCGCCACCGTGCTCGCGACCCGCTCGGTGCTGCGCGAGGGCGAGCGGGGCGCGGGGCTGTTCCAAAAGCTCCAGCGGGACTCGGCCGTGGTCCGGGTGATCGACTCCAGCACGCTGGCCAACCTGCGGTCGTACGCCGGCCAGCTGCCCACCCTCACCGGCAGCGCCGCCGCTGTGGACCAGGATGCCCTGACCAGCGTGTACGACCTCGGCGCACCGCTGCCGGCGTACGAACCGGCCCGGCTCGACATGTTCGCCCGTGGCGTCGACCCGGTACTCGCCGGGCTGCCGGACGTGGCCGCCGAGACGGCGGCCGCGCTGGAGGACGAGCGGACAGCCGGGCTGCTCGGGCAGCTGGCCCGGGCGGTCGCCGGACTCGGCGAGCTGACAGAGGCCGCGCAGCAGCCCGGCGCCGACCCCAACGCCCTGGTCGACACCGCCGAGCGGTACGCGTGGCTGCACGCCGCCGCCTCCTGCGTCCACCTGTGGCACGCCAACCGGGACCGCTCCCTCTACGGCACGGAGCCCGGCTCCACCGGCTGGCTGGGCGCCACGCTCGGCTACCTCATCGCCCGCGCCGACGGCGTCGACCCGCGCCGGCACGGCGCCCTGCTGACGCCCGCGCTGACCGCCCTCACGGCCCTGCGGGAGACCGACCGGCTGTTCACCGCCCTCCCCGTGCGCCTGGCGCCCACCCCATTGGAGTCACCGTGACCAAGAACGAAGTCAACTCCCTCGCAGAGGAGTTGGAGCAGTACCTCGGGGACCCGCACGACCCGAACAGCCGCATCCCGTTCGCCGGCGTGCTGGAGCACGACGTACGCGGCGAGTACCCCGTGCAGTACGTGAGCCTGCTGCGCCGCTGGGGCCTGCACCTGCACTGTCTGCCCGGCGAGTGGGGCGGCAAGGCCGGCAACGTGGAGACCGGCATCTCCCTGATGCGTCTCGTCGCCCGCCGCGACCCCTCCACCGCCGTGGGCCTGGCCCTCAACAGCCTCGGCTTCATGCCCGCCTGGACCCTCGGCACCGACGAGCAGCGCACCGCCCTGATCGCCGACATGAAGCGCGGCAGCTCGGTGGCATGGGGCCTGTCCGAGCGCGAGCACGGCAGCGACCTGGTGGCCAACGAGGTGTCGGCCGAGAAGGTCGAGGGCGGCTACCGCCTGACCGGCTCCAAGTGGCCCATCGGCAACGCCTCGATCGCCGACAAGATGGTCGTCTTCGCCCGCACCGGCAAGCGCCTCGGCCCGGCGGCGTACTCCCTGTTCCTCCTCGACAAGTGGCAGGCCGAGCCCGGCGCGGTCGACGACCTGCCCTTCGAGGACCTGTACGGGGTGCGCGCGCTGGATCTGAGCGGCGTGCGGATGAACGGCGCCTTCGTCCCCGACGACGCGCTCATCGGACGCGAGGGCCAGGGCCTGGAGATCGCGCTCAAGACCAGCCAGACCGCCCGCGTCGTGCTGCTGCACCTGGCACTGTCGGCCGTGGACACGAGCCTGCGCCTGGCGATGGACTTCGCCGAGCGGCGCGTCCTGCTCGGCAGCACCATCAGCGATGTCCCCTACACCCGGAGGCAGTTGACGGAGGCCTTCGCCGACCTGATGGTCGCGGACGCGGTCGTCCTCGGCGCCGCGCGCTGCCTCCAGAAGGCCCCCGACCAGATCAGCGTCTGGTCCTCGGTCGCCAAGTTCCTGGTGCCTACGCTGTTGGAGAAGACCATCTCCCAGCTGACCGTGGTGCTGGGCGCGCGGACCTTCATCCGCGACCACCCGCACTACGGCATGCACCAGAAGATGCTGCGGGACATCCTCATCACCAACCTCGCCGACGGCAACACCGTGGTGAACCTGCGCAACCTGGGACAGCAGCTGAACGGACTGCTGACCACGGCCCGCGACGCTTCCGCGGAGACCCGCGCCACCGCCGCGGTCCGCGCCGAGACCCTCTTCGGCATGGACCGCGAACTGCCGGTCTACGAGCCCTGGAAACAGGAGCTGTTCTGCCGCGGCATGGACGACGCCGTACTCGCCGCACCGGACGGGCTGCGCAGGCTGCGAGCCCTGGCGGAGGCGGCCGATGGCACCGAGCGGGACCGGCTGGAACGGGCGGCGGACGTCGCCGAGGACATGCTGGGCCGGGCGGACTCCCTCACCGAGCGGGCCACCGCCCTCAAGGCCGAACTCGGCCCGGCGTACCCGCAGTCGCCGGAGCTGTTCGACCTGTCCAAGGAGTACTGCCTGCTGCACGCCACCGCGGCCTGCGTCCTGACGTACGTGCACTCGCACGACGTACTGGAGCGCCCGCTGCCGAGCGGAGCCCTGCTGCTGCTCCAGCTGGAGCGGCTGCGCCGGCACCTGTACCCGCACGAGGCGGTGACGGACCAGGCGGTGGTCGACGAGGTGATGGAGGTACTGCGCCATCTGCACCGGGAGGGCCGCCTGTTCTCGCACTGGCAGTTCCGGCTCGCCAAGAGCTCCGGCGACCTCGCCGGGGCCGGCCTCTGACCTGCTGAGCCTGTCGAGAGGAGTGCCGCCGATGCCTGGAGATCCCACGTTCCTGTGGCTGCTGCCCGAGCGGGCCGTGGACGTCTTCGCGACCGCCCTCGGCGGTACCCGGCTGCTCACGGAGGCGGAGCGGGCCGGGCTCGGCCGGCGGCTCACGGAAGGTTCCCGGCGCAGGTATCTGGGGGCGCGGCTGCTGTGCCGTTACGCCCTCAGTGCCCGCACCGGCCGGCCGCTGGACCAGTGGCGTTTCCGTCTCGGGGAACACGGGCGCCCCGAACCCGAACCGCGTGCGGAGGGTGTGCGGTTCAACCTCTCCCATGCGGAAGGCCTCATCGCCTGCGTCGTCACCCAGGGCCGCGGCTGCGGGGTCGATGTCGGCCCGACACCGGCCAAGGCCGCTCTGCTGACCCACCTGGGCAGCCGGCTCGCTCCGGCCGAACGCGACCGGCTCGCAGCCTCGGCACCCGGCGTGCGGGCGGCCGTCGCCGGCGAGCTGTGGGTGCTGAAGGAGGCGTATCTCAAGGGCCTGGGCACCGGGCTGGCCCGCGGCCTCGGGGGGTTCTCGTTCGGCCCCGGTGCGGCCGGCCGTATCGCCGTCGACGACCCGCAGCAGCCTGCGGGAGCCGCCGACCGGTGGTGGTTCGACCTTCTCTACCCCGGCCCCCGGCACGTGGTGGCCGTCGCCACCGAGGACGGGCAACCGGGGGCGCTGCGCCGCACCGACCTCTCCGACCTCTCCGAATTCCCCGACCTCTCGCTCCGTGACCTCTCCTCCGCATGAATGTCTCCCGGCATGAATCGCCTGAATCCGACGTACGCATCAAATCCGATCCTGAAGGACATCCCCATGTCGCAGCCCACCCGTCCGAGTGTCGCCGTCGTCGGAGCCGGTGTCGCCGGCCTTTCCGCCGCCTACCACCTGCGTGACCGCGCTCGTATCACCCTCTTCGAGCGGGAGGACCGCCTCGGCGGTCACGCCAACACCGTCGAGGTGGTGGAGAACGGCAGGACCCTCGGCATCGACACCGCGTTCGTCGTCTTCAACCGGCCCGCCTACACGAACCTCTGCGAGTTCTTCGAGGAGCTGGGTGTCGACGCGGTCGAGCACCGCGGTGCCTTCAACTTCTTCGACCTCGACTCCGGTCTGGAGTACGGCACGAAGGAACTCGACATGAGCGAGGAGGACGTGTCCGCGCGCTACTCCGAGGAGTTCCTGACCATCTGGCGCGAGGCGCGGCGCTTCCACGTCGAGGGCCGCAAGGACTTCGTGCGCAAGAAGGCCGACATCCCGCTCGGTGAGTACCTCGACCGGGGCGGCTACAGCCAGGCCTTCCGCCACTCGTACGTGATCCTGCTCTGCTCGGCGGTGTGGTCGATCCCCGCCGAGCTGATCTGGGAGATGCCGGCCAGCACCGCGATCGCCTTCTTCATGGGGCACGACGAGGGGGGCCTCGGCGGGCGCGAGGTGGACTGGCGGACGGTGGGCGGCGGCTCGATCTCCTACGTACGCAAGGCGATCGCCGCGATCGGTCCCGAGATCCGCACCGCGGAGCCGGTCACCGCGATCCACCAGGAGGACGACGGCGTCACCGTCACCACCGCCCGGGGCAGTGAGCGGTTCGACTACGTCGTCATCGGCGCCCACGCCGACGAGGCGCTCGCCCTGCTCGACAACCCGACCGAGCGGCAGAGCGAGGTGCTTTCCAAGGTCGCGTACAACGGCTCGACCGTCGTCCTGCACACCGACCCGTCGGTGGTGCCGGCCGACCGCGACCGCTGGGAGGCCTGGAACTACGGCAAGGTCGAGGTCGGCGGACAGCCGAAGACATACGTCGCGTACTACATGAACAAGCTCCACGGATTCTCCGCGGAGAAGGACTACTTCGTCACCCTCGACTACCCGGGAGAGATCGACCCGGAGACGGTCATCGCCGAATTCCCGTACACCCACCCGATCATCAATGTGGCCGTACGTGAGATGCAGAAGGACATCTACGACGTCAACGAGGGAACCCGCGTCAAGCTGTGCGGCTCCTATTTCCACGCCAAGCGCCACGGGGTGGACCAGATCGGTTCGCACGAGGCCGGATACTCCTCGGGCATGGAGACCGCCGCCCAGCTGATCGGTGAACTCTGACCCCGGTCGAAAAGGGCCCTTGAGAATCCTGGGCGGATTCTCAAGGGCCCTTTCTCGCACGCGTTTTCACACAGGCGCGTTCTCGCGCGCTGCGGACCGCGTCACACGCCGCCGCGGTGCAGAGCCTGACCGCTGAGGAGTTGCGTCAGATAGCCCGAGGCGGAGCGAGCGGCCGGCTCCTTCTGTTCGTACTGCTTGACCTTGAACCGGATGTGCTTGAACTCCCCACCGCGGGCCGGCGGCGGCTGTGTTTCCACTCGCGCCCAACTGCCGTGGATGTCCGTCTCGCCCCCGTGCAGCGCGGGGGACTGCAGGCTGATCTGCTCCAGCCGGGCGGAGAGCAGCGGGGTGTGGCCGTGCTCCGCGGTGAGCCGGTGCCGGGCCCGGATGTAGACGCCGATCGCCTCACCGCCGCGGCCCGCGCGGCACAGCGCCAGCATCAGCTGGTCATGGAAGCGCTCGCGCAGGGGATGGGCGGCGACGACCTCCTCGAGTTCGGGGATGATCCGCCGGTGACGGCCGGTACGCAGCGCGGAATCGAAAAAGATCTCCAGCGCCTGCAGCCGCTCCTCCTCCAGCCGGGCGACCAGCGCGGCGCTGAGGGGACCATGGGGACCGCCCTCCAGCGCGGTGCCGCGCCACAGCCCGAGCGCACCGCGCAGCATCGCGTACGCGCCCTGCGGATCCGCCGCGGCCGTCCGCTGGGCCTTGGCGACGGCCAGGCAGAACTGGCCACTGTCGGTCTCCGCGGGCCGGGCCCGCAGTAGATATCCGCTGCTGTGGGAGACCAGGCGCGAGGTGTCCCGTCCGGGTTCCGCCTCCGCCAGCGCCCTGCGCAGCAAAGAGACATGGGCGTTGAGCGTATTGCGGGCCTTCTTCGGCGGCAGGGCGCCCCACAGTTCCCGGACCAGTCGTTCCCTCGGAACGGGGGAATTGGCGCGGGCGAGCAGTGCGCCGAGCAGCATGCGCTGCTTGCAGCCGGCCAGCGGCAGGCGCCGCTTCTGCGTCTCGTCGTACAATTCCGGCGATCCCAGAATCCTGAATTGCATCCTCTTTCCTCCCCGTGCGCCGTCCACGGCGTATTCACCGTGCTGTATTCAGCACACGAGGAAACCACTCAGACGTCGGGGCAGTCCTGAGTTGCGGCTACTCAATTCCGGACTTCCGCTCCCGCTTTCCGCACTGCTGCCGGGGCGCCAGGTCTGTACCTAGGTGAGTACTGATCACTCACGTACGCATCCGCGTTCCCGTGGTCGAATGGGCGCCGGCGAAGGTGCGGTCAGCCGCGGTGGCGGATCGTCGACTCGGCTTCCTGGGCGAGCCGCCGCAGCGCGAGCAGCGCGGGCTCCAGGATGAAGGTCAGCAGCACCGCCCGCTCGGCCTTCTCCAGCGGGTCGTCGGGGCCCTGGAGCTGGTCGAGATCCAGGGCGGCCGTCTTCTCGGCGAGTTCGGCGTAGGGGATGAGGTCGTGCCAGTCGTAGTTCATGCCGAGCGAGCGCAGGGTCTCCAGGGTCTGGGTTATGACATGGCGGGCGGGATTGTGCTCGGTGACCTTCCAGCCCATCTCCGCCACGAGCGCCCCCACATCGGAATGGTCCTGCTCGCCGGCGCTGTCCTTGACGCCGCCGGCCGGCGACACGCCGAAGACGAGGCCGAGGAGTTCGTGGGTGTCCGTCTCGACCTCGGAGATGGTGTCGAGAACGTCCTTGGTGGCACTGACGGTCAGACCCCGGGCCCCGATGAGGGCGCGGATCAGTCTCAGCCGGCGCACATGCGGCTCTCCGTACTCGGCCTGGGTCTGCGCGGTGGCGCGCCCGGGCGGCAGCAGCCCCTCGCGCAGGTAGTACTTGATCGTCGCCGTGGACACACCGCTGCGGCGGCTCAACTCGCTGATTCTCACCCTGGTCCCGCTTCCCACTGGCAATTGGGCAGCACTACTGTCTAATATAGATACTGCCACTCACCAACTGTGGATGCGAGGATACCGTGCCGACTCTTCCCTGGACCACGCCGAACCCGGCCCGGCCCGACACCACCGCGTTCGTCATGGCCTCCCGTCTCGACGTGAGGTCCGCCAAGGACGTTCCGCGCTTCTTCCTGAAGTCGCTCTCCGCCTGGCGCCAGGTACGCAAGGCGCCCGGGGCGCTCGGGGCCTCCCTGGAGGCGCAGCTGCTGAAGGGGGTCTTCTTCACCCTTTCCGCCTGGGAGGACAAGGAAGCCCTCTACACGTACGCGAAGGCCGAGCCCCACAAGAGCATCATGACCGGGCTGCGCTCCGTCATGAGTGAGTCGACGTTCACCTTCTGGGAGGTTCCGGTGGCGGAGCTGCCGATCTCCTGGAAGGACGCCAAGCGGCGCATCGAGGACCAGGCGCGCTCGAACGCCGCGAACGGCGAGGGCGCCCCTCGCTGACCCATGAACCCCCGGCCCGGGGACTCCCCCGCCCCCGGGCCGGGTTCAACGCTTTGGGCCGACCGGCAGTCAGGGGGAGCGGCGTCGCGCCCGCTCCCCCTGACTGCTGGCCTGTCCTAGCTTGATCTTTAACCTGTGCGGCGTGGTCGTGGGGCCGTTGACTTCTTCTGTCTCTGTTTCGCTGTGCCTGGTTTGCGGACGGTGTGCACGTCGTGGCGTGGGGTGGGGCGGGTGTTTTTGCGGCCCGGTGGCCGTCCCGGTCCGGGGCGGGAGGGTTTCGGTGCCTGGGCCGGACAGGCAGTCTGCGGGCGGAGGTGCCGAAAAGCGCGGCGGACCCGGGCGGGAGTGAGCCTGTCGGGCGGGCTCGGTTTCTCCCACGGCCGCCGGAGGTCGGCTGCCAGCGGGCGTGCGAGACGGAGCTGGGTGAAGACCGCGAGGATCAGCCAGGTCCAGCGGTCTGCCGCCTCCGGGGTGCGGATCTTGGGGCAGGTCCAGCCCAGCGTCTGCTTGAACAGGCGGAAGGTGTGCTCGATGTCGAAGCGCCGCAGGAATGCCTGCCACAGCATGTCGACGTCGGTTGTGGTTGCGTCGGTGCCCGACCACCACAGCCAGACGGGCTTCGGGGTCGCGCCGCTGGGCAGGTGGTCGACCTGCAGACGGATCACGGTGCCCTCGATCATCGGGAGGGAGCCCAACTGGGCAGTCCAGGCCGAGCGGTGAGTCAGCCTTGGGTGGAGCCGGTCCCAGGCGCGGGCGACTGCGGTGCCGTAGAGGCGGGTCTCGGTCACCGTGTGCGCGTCCGGGGTGTTCCAGGTGGCCGGGTCCCCGAAGACGAACTCGCCTCCGTGGCGGGGCGGGCGGCCCCGGACGCCGGGCTCGCGGGGCGGGGCAGCCCGGCGCAGGACGCGGTCCGAGCGCATCCGGCCCAGCACCTGCACCGGCAGATCCTTCAGCAGGAAGGCCAGGCGGGGCACGTCGTATCCGGCATCCACCACGATCAGGATCTCCGGGTCGCCTTGTTTCCACTGCCCTGCGGTGATCAGCCGCTCGATCAGCTCGCGCATCTGCCGGCCGTGACGGTCGCGGCATCGTCTCCGGGAGCCAGACGCAGCGCGTCCAGCGGTGCGGTCCACGAACTGCGGCCCGTTTCCAGCGCGCAGATCACCGAGTACGGCCAGCCGGGAACCGGAATGTGCTGGTCCTTGCCCCGTCCGTAGGTGTGGCACAGGATCCGCTGCGGTGAGGTGTGCGCACTGGGCCGCAGCCAGCAGGTGATATCGGCAGCCAGGACCAGCCGGCCGTCAGCCGCCCGCGGCAATGGCACCGCGGCCAGGGCCCACCGCAGCCGGGCCACATCGACCCGCCCCGCGGCCAGCGCGTCGTAGAGCCCACCGTGCCCGCGACGGTGTTCACCCACCAGCGACAGCTCCACCAACGACCGGACCGGACCATCCGCACACAACACCGCATCCGCCAGCTCGAACAACGCATCCGCACGCCTCGCCAGACAGGAGTAGAACGCACCCCGGAAGCGTGACAGTTCCGCAAACGGATCCTGACGGACAGCGTGATGCAACAGACTCATCCCCACGGCCTTCGTGCTGAGCTTGTGTGTTCCTTGGTCGGATCACATGCTCAGCCGAAGGCCGCCCCCACGTACGGCCGTTGCCAATCCGAGTAATCAAGTACGAGGAGCCGTTCGACCTACGAGGTTAAAGATCAAGCTAGGGGGTGTCTGACAATTCCCCGCGGCGTCGCGACGCCCGGCACGCACGCTGGCAGCGTTGCCGAAAAGTCCTGGTAGCTCCGCTACGAGGACTGTCCGGCGCCTTGCGATCGCACGCACCGGACGCCGCTCCTTGACCCACGGGGAATTGTCAGACACCCCCTAGCTTGAGATTTAACCTCCGGATTCGAACAGCTCCGACCAGCCCTTCCTGCCGCACGAGCAGGCTCCGCAGCACAGTCGGAGATCTAAGCAAGTCGGGACAAAAGGTGCGCATGCTGGTTCCGTGAAGCCGACTTGCGGTCGTGTTCGAGCGGCGAGGTAAAAGCTCAAGCTAGCCTTCGGCGGTCCGTACGACCGTGAACACGGCGCCCTCCGGGTCGGCGACCGTCGCCGCCCGGCCACCGGCCCGCTCCTCGGGGGCCACCAGCACCTGGCCGCCCAGTTCCGTGACGAGGCCGGCCGACGCGCCGGGGTCCTCGACCTCGAAGTACGTCATCCAGTGCGGCCCCCGGTCGCGCGGCAGCGCCCGGCCCACGCCGCGCACCGATGCGACGGGCCGGCCGGCGAGGCGCAGGGTCAGCTGGTCCGGGCCGTCGGCGGCCGCCTGCGCCTCGTAGCCGAAGAGCGCGGCGTAGAACTTGCCGACCGTCGCGCTCTCCCGCGTCACCAGCTCGTTCCAGACGGGCGTGCCAGGGGTTCCGGCGAGCGCCGTGCCCGTATGCTCCCCGGCCTGCCAGATTCCGAAGACGGCGCCCGCCGGATCGGAGGCGATCGCCATCCGGCCGGCGTTCCCCGCGTCGAGCGGGCCCACGCCGACGGTCCCGCCGTAACTGCGGACCGCGTCCGCCGTGACGTCGGCGTCCTCGGTGGCGAAATACGGGGTCCACGCGATGGGCAGATGCCGGTCCGGCGGCAGCTGTCCGATGCCGGCGACCTCCTTGCCGTCGAGCAGAGCGCGTACGTACGGCCCGAGCTGCTGCGGGCCGGGGCGGAACTCCCAGCCGAACAGCGCTCCGTAGAAGTCCTGGGTGGTGGTCAGGCCGTGCACCATCAGGCTCACCCAGCAGGGCGCACCGGGCGTCTGCCGCGGGGTCGCTGCCTCGGTCATCGTCGCTATCTCCTCGGACCATCGGGGTGGTCGTGCGGGAACCGGGCGAGCCGCCGGAAAAGGGGGCACGCCCGTGCAGATGCTTGCACCACCTGTGGTGGCGCGCGCCCCGGCCGCGCCGCGCGCCGGGCCTTCTCGCAGGAGAACGCCGGAAATGACATCCTCTGTCCGTTTCCGGATTGTTTCCGAGGCTGTCCTGCGGTGCCGACCGCACCGGCCGCTGCGCGAGGATGGCACCCATGAACGCCACCATCACCGCAGTCGAGCTCGTGAGCGAGTCCGCGGGCCCCCGGCCGCCGGTACTCCTGGACGTCCGCTACGAACTGGGCGGCCCGCACGGGCGCCCCGCCTATGAGTCGGGGCACATCCCCGGAGCCGTCTTCGTCGACCTCGACGCCGAACTGGCCGCTCCGCCCGGCTCCGGGGGCCGCCACCCGCTCCCCGACGTCGAGGCGTTCGGCGCGGTGATGCGCAGGGCGGGCGTCCGCCGGGACACCCCCGTCGTCGTGTACGACGCCGCGAAGGGCTGGGGTGCCGCCAGAGCCTGGTGGCTGCTGCGCTGGACGGGTCACCCCGATGTCCGGGTCCTGGACGGCGGCCTCGCCGCGTGGGAGGGCCCGCTCGAAGCCGGCGTCCCGGCACCGGCCGCCGGTGACTTCGTGCCCGTTCCCGGCGCGGCGGCGCTGCTCGACGCCGACGGCGCCGCCGAACTGGCCCGCAGCGGACTGCTGCTCGACGCGCGGGCGGGGGAGCGGTACCGGGGCGAGGTCGAGCCGATCGACCCGGTCGCCGGCCACATCCCGGGCGCGGTCAGCGCGCCGACCACCCAGAACGTGGCGCCCGACGGTCGTCTGCTCCCCGCCGCCGAACTGGCGGCCCGCTTCAGGGCGCTCGGCGCCGGCGAGGCCACGGCGGTCGGGGTCTACTGCGGCTCGGGCGTGTCCGCCGCCCATCAGGTGCTGGCCCTGGAGGTCGCCGGCATTCCGGCGGCGCTGTACGCGGGTTCGTGGTCGGAGTGGTCCGCCGACGCGTCCCGTCCGGTGGCCACCGGCGGGGGCGCGGACCAGGCGGAGCAGGCCGAGTAAGCGGAGCGGGCGGAACAACTCCCCATGGGCAGGGGCCCGTACGCCATCCGTACGGGCCCCCGCGCGCAACGTGTCTAGTCCTGCTTCTTGCGGCGCGTACCGAACACGATCTCGTCCCAGCTCGGCACAGCCGCCCGCCGCCCGGGACGCACCCCGTCGGCCTCGGCCTGACGGTCCGTCGTGCCCGTGAGCCGGTCGCGGTGACCGGCGACCGCGCGCGGCATGAGCACATCGGCGTACGCCGCACCCGCGCCGGACGCGGCCGGCTCCTCGGCCTCGGCGGGATCCTGCGCGCCGTCCGGCTCGGTCGTCGAAGGCTCCGCCGGCAGCGCGAGCCGCTCGGGCACCACCATGTCGCCGCGGAAACTCGGCACCGCCTCCAGCAGGCTGGTCAGCGAATCCCGCTCACTGCCGGTGCTCTCCACCGGCTCGGGCGCGGGCACGGCGGGCCGCTCCGGCTGCCGGTCGAGCTGTCTGTCGAGCGCGCGGTCCAGCGGCCGGTCCCGTGGCAGCCGGGCGATGCGCGGTACGAACGGGAAGCTCGGCTCCGGCGGGGCCGACATCGCGGTGTCGTCGCTCTCGCCGATGAGCGCCCGCGCCTCGTCGTCCACGGCCTGCACGAGCCGCCGGGGCGGGTCGTAGGTCCAGCTCGCGGAGTGCGGTTCGCCCGCGACGCGGTAGACGAGCAGCACTTCCCAGGTGCCGTCGTCGCGCCGCCAGGAGTCCCAGAGCACGGCCTCCTTGTCGGCGCCGCGCAGCAGCAGCCGCTCCTGCACGGCCTCGCCGAGCTGCGGGCCGGTCCCGGTGTTCTCGCCGGGGCGGCGCACCGGAGTCTTCCTGGCGCGCTCGGCCATGAAGGCGCGCTCGGCGAGCACGGGGCCTTCGAAGCGGCGTACCCGGTCCACCGGGATGCCCGCGTGCTGGGCGACCTCCTCGGCGGAGGCGCCGGCGCGTATACGGGCCTGGATGTCGCGAGGGCGGAGGTGGCTCTCCACCTCGATCTCGATCTGGCCGAGGCGGGCGCGGTCGTTGCGCACGGCGGCGCGCAGCCGCTCGTCGATCGGAAGCGTGTACTCCGTGCTGTCAGCAGCCTTCAGCACCAGTCGTGTGCCGTCGTTGGAGACGGCCACGACACGCAGTTCGGGCATGGGAACCTCCCGGGTGGTGCCTGCCGACGTCACGTGCGTCGCTGCTTACCGCTAGTCGAGTGTGGCCTGCCCGGTGCGGCCCGCCACAACCTTGCCGAGTTGCCCGGCGTGTCGGGCATCAGCCCTGGATCGCCGGTGTGGCACGGTTATCGGTTGACCACCCAACGTGACCGACTCGTCACTTTGGGTGGCGGATGCCCGCGCTGGAGGCCGGACCCAGGGCTCGCCACAGTACTCCATTCGGGCCATGAGGGTGGACCGGCGCGCCACTGAAGTTGTCTCCGGGTGCGGGAGTTGAGCGGGTGGGGTTCACCGGTTCGGGGCCCCGGACGTGTCCTGCTTCACACAATCCCCGGAATCGGAACCATTCACTTCGCCCAAAAGTCTCTTCCTGGTGCAAGGTGGACCAGATGGGTGATCAGAGGCTGCATATGGACGAGAAGCCGGAGCAAGAGGCAGAGGAGCCGAAGAGGCCGCGCATCGACCTGAGTGTGGCTCAGGTCTCGGGCAGCGCGGTCGCCGCGATCGTCGCGGCGGTGCTGGCGTCGAAGCTGGGCGTGTACGGGACGGTCATCGGCGCGGGCGTGGTCAGCGTCGTGGCGACCAGCGGCGGCACGCTCTTCCAGCACGTCTTCCGGCGCACCGGGGAGCAGATCCGCGAGGTGACGGTCCACGCGAAGCCGCGGGGGCGGCAGGTGCCGGCGCGGCCGGTGCAGGAGACCGAGGGTGCGACCAGGACGCGGGTGCTGCGTACCGTCGCCGTGCCGACGGACCTCTCCAACGAGGAGTTCGGCGAGGCCACCACGCACCGCACGCGGGCGCGGGCATGGAAGCGCGGGTGGAAGCGGTCCGCGATCGCCGCGGGTGTCGTCTTCGCCGTGGCGATGGGTGGGATCACGACGTACGAGCTGGCCTCGGGGGCCGACCTCAGTGGGAGCAGCGGCAGCACGGTGGGCAATGTGCTCCGGGGCGGCGGCGGCGGTGGTGGCGGCGAGCAGAAGCCGTCATCGCCGTCTCAGGCGCCGGGGGAGTCGCCGGGCGGTGACTCGGTGACGCCACCGGGTTCCGGGACGAACGGCGAGCAAAGCCCGGGAGAGGGCTCCGAGGACAGCCCCCGCACGGGTGCGGGTTCCGGTGGCGCCGTGTCGCCCGAACCTGGCGACACGCCGCCCCCGACTGACGGCGGCGGCTCCACCCCCGAAGCGACGCCGACGCCGCCCCCGACCCCGACCCCGAAGCCGTCCGGGAGTGCGGGCGGCGACAGCCCGGCTTCGGGTGGCGACGCCGACGGGGAGGGGGCGGAGGGCGAGAGCCCGGCCCCCTGAGAAGTGCGGCGGCGGAGCCCTGCGGGGCTGTTCGCCGGCCAAGACCCTCAGCGCCCTCCTGCGCCCCTAGCTAAGCTGAGCTTGAGATTTAACCTCGCCGCTCGAACACGACCGCAAGTCGGCTTCACGGAACCAGCATGCGCACCGTTTGTCCCGACTTGCTTAGATTTCCGACTGTGCTGCGGAGCCTGCTCGTGCGGCAGGAAGGGCTGGTCGGAGCTGTTCGAATCCGGAGGTTAAAGATCAAGCTAGGACGCGCCGCAGGTAGTCGTTGGCGAAGACGCGCCCCGGGTCCAGCCGGTCCCGCAGCGCCGTGAACTCCGCGAAGCGCGGGTACACCCCCGCCAGGTACTCCGCGTCGCGGGTGTGCACCTTGCCCCAGTGCGGCCGGCCGCCGTGCGCGGTCATGACGCGCTCCACGGCGGTGAAGTACGCCTGGTAGGGCGTGCCCCGGTACAGGTGCACCGCGATGTACGCCGTGTCCCTGCCCGACGCCGTGGACAGCGTGATGTCGTCCGCCGGCGCCGTCCGTACCTCCACCGGGAAGCCGATCCGCAACGGCGAGCGCTCCACCAGCGCCTTCACCTCGCGAAGTGCCGCCACCGCCGCCTCGCGCGGCACCGCGTACTCCATCTCCATGAAGCGCACGCGGCGCGGGCTGGTGAAGACCTTGTACGGGATGTCGGTGTACGTACGGGCCGACAGCGCCCGGCTGGAGAGCCTCGCGAGGGCGGGGACGGCCAGGGGCAGGGCCCTGCCCACCGAGCACACGACCTGGAACAGGCCGTTGGACAGGAGTTCGTCCTCGATCCAGCCGCTGACCCTTCCGGGCGGAGCAGCGGGGCCCGCGCTGCGGTTGTTGCGCTTGGTGTTGCAGTTGCCCGTGTGGGGGAACCAGTAGAACTCGAAGTGCTCGTTCTCGGCATGCAGCGCCTCGAAGTCCGCCGTGACCCGGTCGAAGGTCATCGGCTCCTCACGGGCCGTCAGCAGGAAGACCGGCTCCACCGCGAAGGTGATGGCGGTGACCACTCCCAGCGCGCCGAGCCCGAGGCGGGCTGCCGCGAAGATCTCGGGATTCTCCTTCTCCGAGCAGGTCAGCAGCGAGCCGTCCGCCAGAACCAGTTCGAGGGCGCGGATCTGGGCGGCCGTCGAGGCCGAGTCGCGGCCCGTGCCGTGGGTGCCCGTGCTGGTCGCGCCGGCCACCGTCTGTTCCATGATGTCGCCCATGTTCGTGAGCGACAGGCCCTCCCTGGCCAGGGCCACGTTCAGACGCCTGAGCCCCGTGCCCGCTTCCACCGTGACGGTCCCGGCGGCACGGTCGATCGCCCGGATGCCGGTCAGCAGGTCGGGGCGTATCAGCAGGCCGTCGGTCGCCGCCGCGGCGGTGAACGAGTGGCCCGCGCCGACCGGCTTCACCCGCAGGCCGTCCTCGGCCGCCCGGCGTACCGCCTCGGCGAGTTCCTCCGCCGAGGCCGGTGTCACCTCCCGCACCGGTCGGGCGGTGACATTCCCCGCCCAGTTACGCCACGTGCTGCTCGCCGTCCTGGATGTGGTGGCCATCTGTCCCGCGCCCTCCCCGAGTCGGTGCCGGCCCGCTGAGCCGGCGGTAGCCCAGGAACGCCACCACGGCCGCGAGAACTCCCGCCGCTGTCGGCACCACGTACGCCGTCTGCGCCCCCGCCGCGTCGACCACCCAGCCTGCGGCCGATGAACCGAGCGCGATGCCGATGGCGAGCCCGGTGCTGGTCCAGGTCATGCCTTCGGTCAGTTTGGTGCGCGGTACGTGCTGCTCGACGAGGGCCATGGTGGTGACCATCGTCGGCGCGATGGACAGGCCCGCGACAAAGAGCGCCACGGCCAGGAAGGGAAGGTTCCCGGCCAGTTGGAGGGGGATCATACTCACGGACATCGCGCAGACGCCCACCAGCCACCTGGTGGACGCGCGGCCCTTGAGGTGGAGCAGGCCGAAGACCGCTCCGGCGATGCAGGAGCCCAGCGCGTACACGGCGAGGACGAGACTGGCCGCCGCCTTGTGGCCCTGCTCCTCTGCGAAGGCCACCGTCACCACGTCGACCGCGCCGAAGATCGCGCCGGTCGCGACGAACGTGGCGAAGAGCACCTGGAGCCCCGGCGAGCGCAGTGCGGAGCCGCCGGTGTGCTGGTCACGGGGGTGCGCGGCGGGCTCGGTGGCCCGCTGCGCGGTGAGCCAGTACACGCCGACGACCAGGAAGACCGCGGCGAGCAGCGGCCCCGCCTCGGGGAACCACGCGGTCGAGAGCCCGATGGAGATGATCGGGCCGAAGATGAAGCAGAGTTCGTCGGCGATGGACTCCCAGGAATACGCGGTGTGCAGTTCGCGCGGCGAGCCCCGGTAGATCTCGGCCCAGCGGGCCCGGACCATCGAGCCGACGCTCGGCACACAGCCCGCCCCCGCCGCGAAGACGAACAACGTCCAGTCGGGGGCGCCCTGTTGGGCGCAGACCAGCAGCCCCGCGACCGCCGAGACCGCGACCACGGTGGCCGGGCGCAGGACGCGGCGCTGACCGTACTGGTCGACGAGGCGCGAGATCCGCGGTCCGACGACGGCGGCGGCCATCGCGAGGGTGGCCGACAGCGCGCCCGCGAGCCCGTAACGGCCCGTGAGCTGCGAAATCATGGTGACGATGCCGATGCCCATCATGGACAGCGGCATCCGGCCGAACAGGCCCGCGGCCGAGAACCCCTTGGTGCCTGGGGCAGCGAAGATCGCGCGGTAAGGACTGGGCAAGGGGGACTCCGGTAAGACCTGTAGATGGTCGTTACAGATTACGGCCGCGCGGCGCCGCGCCGCACCGCGGACCTCGCTTTCCGGCCGCCGGGTGCGGGTGGCAGGATCGGACGTATGCCTGATCAGCGTGGTCCAGCCCCTTACGACGCCCTGCTGCTGCTCTCGTTCGGCGGCCCCGAAGGCCCGGACGACGTGGTGCCGTTCCTGGAGAACGTCACCCGCGGCCGGGGCATCCCCAAGGAGCGGCTCAAGGAGGTGGGGCAGCACTACTTCCTGTTCGGCGGGGTCAGCCCCATCAACGAGCAGAACCGTTCGTTTCTCGACGCGCTGCGCAAGGACTTCGCCGAGCACGCTCTGAGCAGCCTCCCGGTGTACTGGGGCAACCGCAACTGGGCGCCGTACCTGGTCGACACCCTCCGCGACATGGCTGCGGACGGCCACCGCCGCATCGCGGTCCTCGCCACCAGCGCGTATGCCTCGTACTCCGGCTGCCGTCAGTACCGGGAGAATCTCGCCGAGGCGCTCGCGACGCTGGCGGCCGAAGGGATCGAGCCGCCGCGTGTCGACAAGCTGCGGCACTACTTCAACCACCCGGGTTTCGTACGCCCGATGATCGACGGCGTACTGAAGTCCCTCGCGGAACTCGACCCCGGCGTACGGGCGGGGGCGCACCTCGCCTTCACCACGCACTCCATCCCGACCGCGTCGGCCGACACCTCCGGCCCGGCGCGGGGCCACGGCGACGGGGGCGCGTACGTCGCCCAGCACCTGGACGTCGCCCGGCTGATCGCCGAGGCCGTCCGCGAGGAGACCGGTGCCGAGCATCCCTGGCAGCTCGTCTACCAGTCGCGCAGCGGCGCCCCGCACATTCCGTGGCTGGAACCCGACATCTGCGACCACCTGGAGGAAGTGCACACCGCCGGCGTCCCCGCCGTCGTGATGGTGCCGATCGGTTTCGTCTCGGACCACATGGAGGTCCTGTACGACCTCGACACCGAGGCCACCGCCAAGGCCGCCGAACTCGGCCTGCCCGTACGCCGGTCCGCGACGGTCGGCGCTGACCCGCGCTTCGCCGCCGCCGTGCGGGAGCTGCTGCTGGAGCGGGCGGCGGCCGAGCGGGGGCAGGCGGGTGAGCGGTGCGCGCTGGGGGCGCTCGGCCCGAGCCACGACGTCTGCCCGGTCGGCTGCTGCCCCGCCAGGTCGGCGAAGCCCGCGGCGGCGGGCGCCGACAGCCCGTACGCGCCCTGACCGTCCGACCCCTGCGTCCAACCCTTGCGTCCAACCCTTGCGTCCAAGGAGAGCCGTGACCGATCCCCTCATGTCCGAGCTGCTCGACATCGCCCTGGAGGCCGCCCGGCGGGCAGGCGCGCTGCTGCGCGACGGCCGGCCGGCCGACCTGGGAGTGGCGGCCACCAAGTCGAGTCCGATCGATGTCGTCACCGAGATGGACATCGCCGCGGAGAAACTGATCACCGGCTATCTCGCCGACTTCCGCCCCGAGGACGGGGTCCTGGGCGAGGAAGGCGCGAGCACCGAAGGGACCAGCGGGATCCGCTGGGTGATCGACCCGCTCGACGGCACCGTGAACTACCTGTACGGCCTGCCCACCTGGGCGGTGTCCATCGCGGCCGAGCGCGACGGCGAGACGCTGGTGGGCGTCGTGGCGGCGCCGATGCGGGGCGAGACGTATCACGCGGTGCGCGGCGGCGGCGCGTACGCCGGCCAGACCCCGCTGCGGGCGCGGCCGGTGGCCCCGCCGCTGGACCAGGCACTGGTGTCCACCGGGTTCAACTACGTCGCCACGGTCCGCACCCACCAGGCGGACGTCGCCCAGCGGCTGATCCCGCGTCTGCGGGACATCCGGCGCAGCGGGTCGGCGGCGATCGACCTGAGCGATGTGGCCGCCGGCCGGCTGGACGGCTACTACGAGCGGGGGCTCAGCCCGTGGGACCTGGCGGCGGGGGACCTCATCGCCAGGGAGGCGGGAGCGCTGACAGGCGGGCGGCCGGGCGACCGGCCGTCGGGCGAGCTGACGGTGGCTGCGGCGCCGGGTGTCTTCGAGCCGCTCCAGAACCTCCTGGAGGAACTCGGCGCCTGGCACGACTAGGGAGTGTTTTAGAAGTAGCGTCGTCCGCCCGGAGGGCGGGTCTCGCGTGGTCTGGGGCGTGCGATCGCAAGGCGCCGGGATGGTCTCGTAGCGGAGCTACTAGGGCATTTCGGCAACGCGGCGAGGATGGGGTCTCCCCTGGTCGAGCGGGGCCGGGACCTTGGGGAAGTGCCAGACCACGCGAGACAGACGGGACTTCTAAAACACGACCTAGCCACCTAGGAGCGTGGGTCAGTAACCGGCAACCCGCCTTCGGTTCGTGATCATTCGTAAGGAATGATGTCCGTATGCGTGGTGGGGATGGACTGTTTGAGGTCGAGCCGGTCGAGAAGAAGCAGCCGCAGGGTCATCCAGCGGCGGTGGACAAGCGGTTCCGGGCGTTCGACCCGCACCAGGTCCTGCTGCTGCCACCGTCGCTGGACCACTGGCTGCCCGAGGGGCACCTGGCCCGGTTCGTCGCCGACCTGGTCGACGACGTGCTGGATCTGGGGCCGGTCCTGGCCGGCTACACCGAGAAGCGCGGCTTCCCGCCCTACGATCCGCGCCTGATGGTGCGCCTGCTCATCTACGGCTACACCACCGGCATCCGGTCCTCGCGGGCGATCGAGCGCAAGTGCGTGGATGACATCGCGTTCCGGTTCCTGGCCGCCGACCAGGCGCCGGACTTCCGGTCGATCTCACGGTTCCGCCGCCGCCACCTGGACGCGCTCGCGGACCTGTTCACGCAGTCACTGCACCTGGCGCAGAAGCTGGGCATGGTCAGGATGGGCCGGGTCGCGCTGGACGGCACGAAGCTGGAGGCCAGCGCCTCCAGACACAAGGCGATGAGCTACTCCCGACTGATCGACAAGGAGGAGCGGATCGAAGCCGAGATCGCCGAACTGGAGTCCAAGGCCGCCGCGTTGCTGGCCGACGCCGAGTCCACCGACACCGCCGAGGACCGGATCTTCGGCGCCGACGGCAAGGACGTGGACCTGCCCGCCGAGCTGGACCGCCGCGAGAAGCGACTCGCCCGGCTCCAGGCCGCCCGCGCCCAGATCGAAGCCGAGGCTGCTGAGAAGGCCCGCCGCCACGCCGAGGACAAGGAACGCCGCAGGCAGGATCGCGCCGGCACCGACGACGAACAGGCCGTCACCGACGCCGGGCAGCAGGCCGCCGCGAAAGCCCGTCCCAAGCCGAAGGCGCAGGCCAACTTCACCGACCCCGACTCACGGATCATGAAGAACAGCGACGGCGCCTACATCCAGGCCTACAACGCCCAGGCCGTCGTCGACGCCGAACACCAGGTCATCACCGCCGCCGACGTGACGACCAACGCCGCGGACACGCTGAACTACACCACGATGCTCAACCAGTCCGCCCAGAACACCGGCATCCACCCCAAGCAGGCACTGGTCGACGCGGGATACTGCTCCGAGACCAACCTCCAGGCCGCGAAAGACCGCCAACTCACCTGCGGCACCGACACGTTCATGGCCACCGGCCGCCTCGCCCACGACGAACAGGTCCCGCCCGCACCACGCGGACGCATCCCGGCGAACGCCACGCTGAAGGAACGCATGGCCCGCAAACTGCGGACCAAACCCGGCAAAGCCGCCTACCGCCGCCGAAAAGCCATCGTCGAACCCGTCTTCGGCCAGATCATGACCTGCCAGAACGGCCGCCAGCTCATGCTCCGCGGCGAAGACGGCGCCCGCGGAGAGTGGCGACTGCTCGCAGCCTGCCACAACCTCCGCAAGATCTTCCGGCACACCACGGCCACCGGACTCGCCGCGGCGACCGGGTGACCGGCCCGGCCCAGGCCCTCCTCTGGACCATCCCGAGGCCCAGGAGACCCCAGCCTCGGGCCAGCCGACACCGACCGGGCGACTGTGACCGATCCCGCCGACCCGACCACCCGGCCGCCTGCTCGTTACTGACCCACGCTCCTAGCCCGGCGAGCGAGGACCGGGGCCGGAGCCCCGGCAGGGTCACGCGTGTGCGGAGCCCCGGCAGGGTTCAGGCGTGTGCGGGGTCCACCCGCACGCCGTGCTCCGCGGCGAGACGGTGCAGGTCGTCCAGCTCCGCCTGCTCCACGTCCGCCAGGAAGTCGTCGCCCGTCTCACGAGCCATCGTGAGGCCGGATTCCGTGGCCTTTATGCGCTGCAGCAGGCCTGCGGTGAATGCGTCCATGGGTGCGCCCCCTCGTCATGGGTCGGTGGCACGGTGTGCCGAGGGTGATTGATCACGTGACATGCCGAAGACAGGGCGTGATCGCGAGTGTGCAGTCGTCATCCCCGCACGCCGCCTCGGGAAAACCTCAACCGGTCCGGAAATCATGGAATTCCCCGTCCGCCCCGTCCGCCCCGGCCCTGCGACCACCGCGCACTCGTCCGCGTACCCCTCGCCTTACCGCCGGTTTATGGCCGAAAGGGGCAGGATGGCAGCACACATTCACGGGACACACCTGCCCGCATGGGCAATCAGCGGAAGGACTACGACGTGCGCGTACTCGTCGTCGAGGACGAGCAGCTGCTCGCCGATGCGGTGGCCACCGGACTGCGCCGGGAGGCCATGGCCGTCGACGTCGTGTACGACGGCGCGGCCGCCCTGGAGCGCATCGGGGTCAACGACTACGACGTCGTCGTCCTCGACCGCGACCTCCCGCTGGTCCACGGCGACGACGTCTGCCGCAAGATCGTCGAACTTGGCATGCCCACCCGCGTCCTGATGCTCACCGCTTCCGGTGACGTCAGCGACCGGGTGGAAGGCCTGGAGATCGGCGCCGACGACTACCTCCCCAAGCCCTTCGCCTTCAGCGAGCTGACCGCGCGGGTACGCGCCCTCGGGCGCCGTACGACCGTCGCACTGCCGCCCGTCCTGGAGCGTTCCGGCATCAAACTGGACCCCAACCGCCGCGAGGTCTTCCGCGACGGCCTGGAGGTCCAGCTGGCGCCGAAGGAGTTCGCGGTGCTGGAGGTGCTGATGCGCAGCGAGGGCGCCGTCGTCTCGGCCGAGCAGCTGCTCGAAAAGGCGTGGGACGAGAACACCGACCCGTTCACGAACGTCGTGCGCGTCACGGTGATGACGCTGCGCCGCAAGCTGGGCGAGCCGGCGGTCATCGTGACCGTGCCCGGCTCCGGCTACCGGATCTGACGGCCCATGCCCCACACCCCGGCGCCACCGACGGCGCCCCCCAAACCGACCTGGGACCCGCGCGAACACGAACCGGCCTTCCCGTGGCTGCGCCCGACGATCCGGATACGTCTGACGCTGCTGTACGGCGGGATGTTCCTGATCGCCGGCATCCTGCTCCTCTCGATCATCTACCTGCTGGCCGCCCAGGCCCTGGCGGTCGGGAGCGACCTGCCGTTCAAGATCGTGAGCGGCGAGGTCGAGAGCACGGTGTGCGACCTGCGCGACCTGCCCAGGAACGCCTCGCCCGACCAGTTCAACGCGGCCATGAACGCCTGTTTCGACGACCAGCGCCGGCACGCGCTCGACCAGCTGCTCAGCCGTTCGCTGCTCGCCCTGCTCGGGCTCAGCATCATCGCCTTCGCCTTCGGGTACGCGATGGCCGGACGCGTCCTGTCGCCGCTCGGCAGGATCACCCGTACGGCCCGCCGGGTGGCCGGCACGGACCTGTCCCGGCGAATCGAGCTGGACGGCCCGGACGACGAGCTCAAGGAGCTCGCGGACACCTTCGACGACATGCTCGACCGGCTGGAGCGGGCGTTCACCGCGCAGCAGCGCTTCGTCGGCAACGCGTCTCACGAGCTGCGCACCCCGCTCGCCATCAACCGGACGCTGCTGGAGGTCCACCTCTCGGACCCGGGCGCGCCCCCCGAGCTCCAGCAGCTCGGCAAGACGCTGCTGGCCACCAACGAGCGCAGTGAGCAGCTCGTGGAGGGCCTGCTGCTGCTCGCCCGCAGCGACAACCAGATCGTCGAGCGCAAGCCGGTGGACCTGGCCGAGGTCGCATCCCGCGCCATCGACCAGGCGCACGGCGAGGCCGCGGCCAAGGGCGTGGAGATCCGCGGTGAGCGGGCGCCCGCCGTCGTGCAGGGCAACGGCGTACTGCTGGAGCGGATCGCGTTGAACCTGGTGCAGAACGCCGTGCGCCACAACGTTCCCGACGACGGGCCCCGGGACGGATGGGTCGAGGTCACCACCGAGAGCAGGCAAGGGCAGGCATTCCTTGTGGTCTCGAACACGGGTCCAGTGGTTCCCGCGTACGAGATCGACAACCTCTTCGAGCCGTTCAGGCGCCTGCGCACGGAGCGAACGGGCAGCGACAAGGGTGTGGGTCTCGGCCTGTCCATCGCGCGCAGCGTCGCGAGGGCCCACGGAGGCCGTATCATCGCGGAGCCCCGCGAGGGCGGCGGCCTCGTGATGCGTGTCACTCTTCCGATCTGAGACGTTTCGTGAAGTCGTCCGGCTGTTCGCTTTAAGCGCAATTTTCGGGACCTGCTCCCGAGAGTGTCGTGTGTGATCGATCACATGGGCGGACTTCCGGCCCTCCACTCTCCGTGATCATCCAGCCCCAGGAAAGCCGGGAAAGTCCGGGTTTCCTGGGGGTGGGATAACGGGAAGTACACGAGGTGGCGCTCGTGAAGTGCGACATTCGGACCGTGTACGGTCCGATCGCCATCCCAACCGATCACCCGACGGGAGATCGGTTGGGTGTCGATTGAGTAACAGACCTTGATGTGAGGCAAAATCTCCGCCTCAGGTCGGGCACAAGTCCGGCCTCTCACGCGTTACGGCGCTGAGACACCGCAACTACCCAGAGGGGGAGAGCGACAGTGGCAACGGATTACGACACCCCACGCAAGACCGATGACGACGTCGACCAGGACAGCCTTGAAGAGCTCAAGGCACGCCGGAGCGACAAGACGGCATCGGCCGTTGACGTGGACGAATTCGAGGCGGCGGAGGGGCTTGAACTGCCCGGCGCCGACCTTTCCAACGAAGAGCTCGCCGTCCGGGTCCTGCCGAAGCAGGCCGACGAGTTCACCTGCATGAGCTGCTTCCTCGTGCACCACCGCAGCCAGCTGGCCAAGGAGAAGAACGGTCAGCCGATCTGCCGCGACTGCGACTAGGCGGGGCCGGCCGTGGCAGGCGCGACACCGTCCAGGAAGAAGCGCTTCCGGAGGAAGGACTCCCCGGAGGCGCCGCACGGCGTGAGCGCGGCCGTGGGCGCACGTGACGACGAGCGGGGCCTGCCGGCCTCGCTCGAACCGGCGGACGGGCCCACGGCACGGGCCCGGCGCCTCGCGGCGGTCAGGCAGGGCGTACGCAGGGGCCGCGACGGAGCGAAGGCCGGGATCGGTTACGTAGCCGACCGCGTCATCGAGATCGCCCCGCGCGTTCCCGTACGCGACCTGGCGGCCCTGCGCAGGCACTTCCCGGGCCTCGGCCCGGAGCAGATCGCCGACAAGCTGGTCGCGGGTGCGGCCAACGGCACCTCCGCCGTGGGCGCGGGCGTCGGCGCGGCCGCCATGATGCCCGTCCCTCCGGCGATGCCGGCCGAACTGGCAGCCGAGATCACCGGCGTCGCCGCGATCGAGCTGAAGCTCATCGCGGAGCTGTACGAGGTCTACGGCCTGCGGCCGCCCGGCGGGCTGCCCCAGCGCAGCACCGCCTACCTCAACTCCTGGTCCCAGGAGCGCGGTATCGACGTGACGAAACCGGGCACCTACAACACCGCCCTCGGCACCCAGATGAAGCGCCAGCTCCGGCAGCAGATCATGAAACGCATGGTCCGCAACCTGCCGAACCTGATGCCGTTCATGGTCGGAGCCGCCGTCGGCGCCGTGATGAACCGGCGCGACACCAGACGTCTCGCCGACCGCATCCGCAAGGACCTGCGCGCCGCCCAGATCCCCTGGGACGCGCTCCCCGAGCTGCCGCCCCTGGAGCAGCCGCATCAGCCCCTGGAAGGGCCGGGCCCCGTGCACAAGGAGCTGGGAAGCTAGACCGGTCGCCCTGGACCGCTCGGTCTCAGGGGGTGCCCGACTGGTCCGCCCGTACGGCGGCCGTCAGGGCGGCCGCCAGGCCCTCGGGGTCGCGGGTGGAGAGGTAGAGGTACGGCGTCGGGTCGTCCGGGTCGGTGACCTTCACCCGCAGCGCCCGGGGGATGTAGCTGCGCAGCAGCATGTGGGCGCGCGGATCGGCCTTGTAGGACCGCCAGGCGCGCGCCTCCTCGGCGTCCAGCACCTCGGCGTCGCCGAGTGCGGAGACCGGGACGCGGGCGTCACCGGCGATCAGCGCTCCCCCGAGAACCCGGACCTGGGGGGAGCCGTACGCGCTCACCCCGGCGGCGGCCGCCGCAGCGGCGCCGATCAGTCCGCCGAGCATCGCCAGCAGGCCCAGCGGCAGCAGGATGAGCCCGCCCGCGATGCCGACGAGCCCGGCGATGATCCACCAGGAACGGGGAGCGGTCAGGCGTTCTGCGTACTGCGGGGCTGAAGGCTGCATGCGGCCAAGCTTGGCACGGTGCGACCTGCGCGTACCCGCGCGGGTAAGGTCTGCGCCTGTGAGTACAGCGAACCCCCAGCGGCCTGCCCCCGGACGCGCGGCCGGGTCTTCGGCCCTCAGGCCCCCGGCCGGCGCCACCGCCCCGGTCCGCCACCCCGACGCACCGCCGCCCGGAGAGCTCCTCGGCGCGCACTACGAGCACTGCTTCGGTTGCGGCGGAGGCCAGCCCCACGGGCTGCACCTCCAGGCACGGGCAGGCGACGGGGTCCGGGTCAGTGCCGAGTTCACCGTCCGACCCGCACACCAGGGTGCCCCCGGGCTCGCCCACGGCGGCGTACTGGCGACGGCGCTCGACGAGACGCTGGGCTCCCTGGGCTGGCTGCTGCGGGTGATCGCGGTGACGGGCCGGCTGGAGACCGACTTCGTACGCCCCGTCCCGGTGGACACCGTCCTGCACCTCGACGCCGAGGTCACCGCGGTGCACGGCCGCAAGATCTACTCCTCGGCGACGGGCCGGATCGGTGGCCCCGACGGGCCGGTCGCGGTACGTGCCGACGCCCTCTTCATCGAAGTCAAGGTCGACCACTTCATCGACAACGGACGCCCGGAGGAGATCCGGGCGGCGATGGCCGACACCGACCAGGTCAGGCGTGCCCGCGCCTTCGAGGTGAACCCGTGACCCGTAGCCCCGTCGATGTGCTGATCCGCCGGATCGATCCCGAGGTCCGGCTCCCTTCGTACGCACATCCGGGCGACGCGGGCGTCGACCTGGTCACCACCGAGGCCGCCGAACTGGCCCCGGGCGAGCGGGCGGTGCTCCCCACCGGGGTGTCCGTGGCGCTCCCGGACGGGTACGCGGCCTTCGTGCACCCGCGATCCGGCCTGGCCGCCCGGTGCGGAGTCGCCCTTGTGAATGCCCCAGGGACGGTGGATGCCGGGTACCGTGGGGAAATCAAGGTGATCGTGGTCAATCTCGACCCGCGCGAGAGCGTGCGGTTCGAGCGCTTCGACCGGATTGCCCAACTGGTTGTCCAGCAGGTCGAGAAGGTGCGCTTCCACGAGGTGGCGGAGCTTCCCGGCTCGGCGCGGGCCGAGGGGGGCTTCGGGTCCACCGGCGGTCATGCCGCCGTGGACGGCCGGGCGGGTGGGAATCGATACGCATCGGTCGTATCCGACCGGGAAGGACAGTGACGTGTTCGGACGTCGCAAGAAGAGCGGTGCCGCCGACGACGCGGACGTGGCGGGCGAGGCCGAGCAGGTCGTCGACAACGTCGAGCCCGACGGAGCGGACGGCGAGGGATCGGCTCGCAGGTCGAACCTGCCGCCCGCGCCCCGGCCGGACGGTCCGTGGGACGTGTCCGAGGTCAGGGAGCCCGGCGAAGGCCGGGTGGACCTCGGCGGCGTGTTCGTGCCGGGAGTCGAGGGCATGGAGCTGCGGGTCGAGGTGGCGGGTGACGCGATCGTCGCTGCGACGGTCGTGCTGCGCGACAGCGCGGTCCAGCTTCAGGCTTTCGCGGCCCCCAAGAAGGAAGGCATCTGGGGCGAGGTCCGAGAGGAGATCGCTTCGGGCATCACCCAGCAGGGCGGTGTCATCGACGAGGTCGAGGGTCCGCTGGGCTGGGAGCTGCGGGCCCAGGTACCCGTACAGCTGCCGGACGGCACCGGCGGCGTGCAGATGGTGCGTTTCGTCGGTGTCGACGGGCCGCGCTGGTTCCTGCGGGGAGTGATCTCCGGGCAGGGCGCGGTGCAGCCCGAGACCGCGGGGGTGCTGGAGCAGATCTTCCAGGACACCGTGGTCGTGCGCGGCGAGGGCCCGATGGCGCCGCGCGATCCGATCGTCCTCAAGCTGCCGGACGACGCGCAGATGGTGCCCGACGGCGTACAGCAGGAGCCGCAGGAGGGCTCGCGCTTCTCCGGCGGGATGGGGCAGCTCCAGCGCGGCCCCGAGATCACCGAGGTGCGCTGACCTCCCAGAGACGCGGACCGCTGCGGCCCGGGTCGATCCGTCGCGTACGGATCGTCCCGGGCCGCCGGTCATTGTGGGCCGGGCGGCCCGCGACCATACGTGCGCCCGGCCTGAGCACCACGCGCCTGACCACGCCTGACACCCCCGAGCGGGGCATCAGAGTTCCGTCAATACACGCTTGCCGCCGCCGCCCGTCCCCTTTGTCGGAATTTGGCACTGTAGCTTCACCAGAGTGGCCCCACCGGGCCGCGACGGCTGTCGGGAAGACAACGAGGCCATGGGACGCGGCAAACTTCGGATCTACCTCGGTGCGGCGCCGGGCGTCGGCAAGACGTACGCCATGCTCTCCGAGGCCCACCGCCGGGTCGAGCGCGGCACCGACTGCGTCGTCGCCTTCGTCGAGCACTACGACCGGCCACGCACCGAAGTGATGCTGCACGGCCTGGAGCAGATCCAGCGCCGCGAGATCGACTACCGCGGCACGGTCTTCACCGAGATGGACGTCGACGCGGTACTCGAACGCCGTCCCGCCGTCGCCTTCGTCGACGAACTGCCCCACACCAACGTCCCCGGCACCCGCAACGCCAAGCGCTGGCAGGACGTCGAAGAACTGCTCCAGGCCGGCATCGACGTCATATCCACGGTCAACATCCAGCACCTGGAGTCGCTCGGCGACGTTGTCGAGTCGATCACCGGCGTACGGCAGCGCGAGACGGTCCCCGACGAGGTCGTACGCCGCGCCGACCAGATCGAGCTCGTCGACATGTCGCCCCAGGCGCTGCACCGCCGCATGGCCCACGGCAACATCTACAAGCCCGACAAGGTCGACGCGGCGCTGTCCAACTACTTCCGCCCCGGCAACCTCACCGCGCTGCGCGAGTTGGCGCTGCTGTGGGTCGCCGACCGCGTCGATGAATACCTCCAGCAGTACCGCGGCGAGCACAACATCCGCTCCACCTGGCAAGCCCGCGAGCGCATCGTCGTCGGTCTCACCGGCGGACCGGAGGGCCGTACCCTCATCCGCCGCGCCTCACGCATGGCTGCCAAGGGCTCCGGCAGCGAGATCCTCGCCGTCTACATCGCCCGCAGCGACGGCCTGACCTCGGCCTCGCCCAAGGAACTCGCCGTACAGCGCACCCTCGTCGAAGACCTCGGCGGCACCTTCCACCACGTCATCGGCGACGACGTACCCACCGCCCTGCTGGAGTTCGCGCGCGGCGTCAACGCCACCCAGATCGTGCTCGGCTCCAGCCGCCGCAAGGCCTGGCAATACGTCTTCGGCCCCGGTGTCGGCGCCACCGTAGCCCGCGACTCCGGCCCCGACCTCGATGTCCACATCGTCACCCACGAACACGTCGCCAAGGGCCGGGGCCTGCCCGTCGCCCGCGCCACCCGCCTGGGCCGCGCCCGGCTCGTGGCCGGGTGGCTGGTCGGCGTGGCCGCGCCCGTCCTGCTGTCACTGCTGCTCACCGCGATGGAGAACGGCCCGGGGCTCGCCAACGACGTCCTGCTCTTCCTCTTCCTGACCGTCGCCTCCGCCCTGCTCGGCGGCCTGAAACCCGCCCTCGCCTCGGCCGCCGTCGGCTCGCTCCTGCTGAACTACTACTTCACCCCGCCCACCCACACCCTGACGATCTACGACCCCGAGAACCTCGTCGCCATCGTGATCTTCTTCGCGGTGGCCGTCTCGGTCGCCTCCGTGGTGGACCTCGCCGCACGCCGCACCCACCAGGCCGCCCGGCTGCGCGCCGAATCCGAGATCCTGTCCTTCCTGGCCGGCAGCGTCCTGCGCGGCGAGACCGCCCTGGACGCCCTCCTGGAGCGGGTCCGCGAGACCTTCGCCATGGAGTCCGTGGCCCTCCTGGAACGCGCGAGCGACGTAGACCCCTGGACCTGCGCCGGCAGCGTCGGACCCGGTGCGCCCGTGCGACCCGAGGACGCCGACGTGGACATGCCGGTCGGAGACCACATGGCGCTCGCCCTCTCCGGCCGGGTCCTGCCCGCCGAGGACCGCCGCGTGCTCGGCGCCTTCGCCGCTCAGGCCGCCGTCGTACTCGACCGGCAGCGCCTCGTCGGCGAGGCCGAGGGCGCCCGCAAACTCGCCGAGGGCAACCGCATCCGCACCGCCCTGCTCGCCGCCGTCAGCCACGACCTGCGCACCCCACTGGCCGCCATCAAGGCCGCCGTCACCTCGCTGCGCGCCGACGACGTGGCCTGGTCGGAGGCAGACCAGGCCGAGCTGCTCGAAGGCATCGAGGACGCCGCCGACCGACTCGACCACCTCGTCGGCAACCTTCTCGACATGTCCAGGCTGCAGACCGGCACCGTCACACCGCTCTTCCGCGAGACCGACCTCGACGAGGTCGTGCCGATGGCGCTCGTCGGCGTACCCGCCGAAAGCGTCGGCCTCGACATCCCCGAGACATTGCCGATGGTCGACGTCGACCGCGGTCTGCTGGAGCGCGCCGTCGCCAACATCGTGGAGAACGCCGTCAAGTACAGCCCCGGCGCCACCCCCGTCTCCGTCGCCGCGAGCGCGCTCGGCGACCGGGTCGAGCTGCGCGTGACGGACCGCGGCCCCGGTGTGCCCGACGACGCGAAGGAACGGATCTTCGAGCCGTTCCAGCGCTACGGAGACGCCCCCCGCGGAGCCGGAGTGGGCCTCGGACTCGCCGTCGCCCGCGGCTTCGTCGAGTCCATGGGGGGCACGCTGACCGCCGAAGACACCCCGGGCGGCGGCATGACCATGGTCCTCACGCTCAGGGCGGTCCCCGGCCACGCCCCGGTACGCCCCGACCTCGACAAGGTCACCTCGTGACGCCGGCCCCCGCAAACCCCGCTCTTGTTCCGCAGGTCCCGCAGAAAGGCAGGCATCCCATGACACGGGTGCTCGTGGTCGACGACGAGCCGCAGATCGTACGCGCCCTCGTGATCAATCTGAAGGCACGCAAGTACGAAGTGGACGCCGCCCACGACGGCGCCACCGCGCTCCAGCTCGCCGCCGCCCGCCACCCCGACGTGGTCGTCCTCGACCTCGGCCTGCCCGACATGGACGGCGTGGACGTCATCAGGGGGCTGCGCGGCTGGACCCGCGTACCCATCCTGGTGCTCTCCGCACGCCACAGCTCCGACGAGAAGGTCGAGGCACTCGACGCCGGGGCCGACGACTACGTCACCAAGCCCTTCGGCATGGACGAGCTGCTGGCCAGACTCCGCGCCTCGGTGCGCAGGGCCGAGCCGGCCGGCGCCGCCGAGGACGACGTGCTGGTGGAAGCGGGCGGCTTCACCGTCGACCTGGCCGCGAAGAAGGTGCACCGCGACGGCAGGGACGTACGGCTTACGCCCACCGAATGGCACCTCCTGGAGGTGCTCGTACGCAACACCGGCCGCCTCGTCAGCCAGAAGCAGCTCCTCCAGGAGGTCTGGGGGCCCTCGTACGGCACCGAGACGAACTACCTGCGGGTCTACATGGCCCAGCTGCGCCGCAAGCTGGAGGCCGACCCCTCGCATCCCCAGCACTTCGTCACCGAGGCCGGCATGGGATACCGCTTCGAGCGGTGACGCGGGAACGGTGCTGCGAGCGGTGATCGCCGAGCGCTGCTGCGAGCGCTGCTGCGAGCGGTGATCGGAGTGATCCGGCCGCGCCCACTGCCCGGTACGCTTCCTGTATGAGTGCCGTACCTCGTTCGGAGAAGCCCGCGGGCCGGTTCCGTCGCATACTCGACCGGCTGTCCACCTCGCAGGAGGAACTGCACTCCGCGGAGCTGCAGGAGGCCGCCCAGGCCGCCGGATGTTCCCGCATCTGCGACTGCGGCGACCGCCAGGTCGTCAAAGTGACTGGTACCTTGCGCACAGTCACCCTGCGTCCCAGGGCCGGTGTGCCCGCCCTGGAGGCGGAACTGTTCGACGGCACCGCGCCGCTGGACGTGGTGTGGCTCGGCCGCCGTTCCATCGTGGGCATAGAGCCGGGCCGCAGACTCATCGCCTCGGGCCGGATCTCCATGAGTCACGGCCGCCGGGTGCTGTTCAACCCCAAATACGAACTCCGACCGCTCGGACAGGAGTAGCCGGTGACGTCACTCGACAAGCCGACCGCGACGGATCACGACAGCGAAGCAGAACCTCAGCAGCCTCACGACACGAAAGCCGTCACGGAGGCCGCCCTGTTCGAGGCCTTCGGCGGCCTCAGGGGCATGGTGGAGACCGTGCTCCCCGGCCTGCTGTTCGTGACCATCTTCACGATCAACAAGGATCTGCACGTATCGGCCATCGCCGCCCTCGCGGTGTCCTTGCTGCTCGTCGCCGTACGGCTGATCCGCCGGGACACCGTCAAGCACGCCTTCAGCGGAGTCTTCGGAGTCGCCTTCGGCGTCGTCTTCGCGATGATGACCGGCAACGCCAAGGACTTCTACCTGCCCGGCATGATCTACACGCTGGGCCTCGCGCTCGCGTACATCGTGACGACGCTGGCGGGTGTCCCGCTGATCGGCCTGATCCTCGGCCCGATCTTCAAGGAGAACCTCTCCTGGCGTACGCGCAATCCCGGCCGCAAGAAGGCGTACGCGAAGGCCAGCTGGGCCTGGGGCCTGATCCTGCTGGCCAAGTGCGCGATCCTCTTCCCGCTCTACTGGTGGGCCGACACCGCCCAGCTCGGCTGGGTGCTGATCGCGCTGAAGATCCCGCCGTTCCTGCTCGCGGTCTACCTGACCTGGCTCTTCCTGGCGAAGGCGCCGCCGCCCATCGACGTGTTCGCGGAGATGGAATCCGAAGAGAAGGCGGCGAAGGCCGAGAAGGCCGAGAAGGCCGAGAAGGCCGAGAAGGAGCGCAAGGCGGCCGCCGCTGCCGCCGCCGCGTCGCAGCGCGAGGTCTGATCTCCCGTACGTACCCGTACACGTGAGTGGGGCCCGGAACCGGGACGCAGGCCGGTTCCGGGCCCCACTCACGCGCGTACCGCCGTCAGCCCGAAGCCCCTTCCTTACGCACCGACAGCAGGTCCTCCAGCTGCTCCTCGCGCGCCTGAGCGGCCACGAACAGCAGCTCGTCGCCCGCCTCCAGGGTCTCTTCCTGGCTCGGAGTGAGCACGCGCGTACCGCGGATGATGGTGACCAGCGAGGTGTCCTCCGGCCAGGCCACGTCCCCGACCTGCGTGCCGGCCAGCGCCGACTCGGGCGGCAGGGTCAGCTCGACGAGGTTCGCGTCGCCGTGGCTGAAGCGGAGCAGCCGTACGAGATCGCCGACGCTCACCGCCTCCTCGACCAGGGCCGACATCAGACGCGGCGTGGACACCGCCACGTCGACGCCCCAGGCCTCGGTGAACAGCCACTCGTTCTTCGGGTTGTTGACGCGGGCGACGACCCGCGGGACGGCGTACTCCGTCTTGGCGAGCAGCGACACGACCAGGTTGACCTTGTCGTCGCCGGTCGCCGCGATCACGACGTTGCAGCGCTGCAAAGCAGCCTCGTCGAGCGAGGTGATCTCGCAGGCGTCGGCCAGCAGCCACTCCGCGAGCGGCACCCGCTCCACCGAGATGGCGGTCGGCGCCTTGTCGATGAGGAGGATCTCGTGCCCGTTCTCCAGGAGCTCGCCCGCGATGGAACGCCCCACCGCACCGGCCCCGGCAATAGCGACCCTCATCCGTGACCGCCTTCCTCGGGGCCCTGCGAGCAGGCCGCCTCGACCTTCGCGATCTCGTCCGTACGCATCATCACGTGGACGAGGTCGCCCTCCTGGAGCACCGTCTGGGACGTCGGCAGCACGGCCTCGCCCAGCCGGGTGAGGAACGCGACGCGCACGCCGGTCTCCTCCTGCAGTTTGCTGATCTTGTGCCCGATCCAGGCGGCCGAGGTGTGCACCTCGGCGAGCTGCACACCGCCGCTCGGGTCGCGCCACAGCGGCTCGGCGCCCGACGGCAGCAGCCTGCGCAGCATCTGGTCGGCGGTCCAGCGGACCGTGGCGACCGTGGGGATGCCCAGGCGCTGGTAGACCTCGGCGCGGCGCGGGTCGTAGATCCGGGCCGCGACGTTCTCGATCGCGAACATCTCGCGGGCCACCCGGGCCGCGATGATGTTCGAGTTGTCGCCGCTGCTCACCGCGGCGAACGCACCGGCTTCCTCGATGCCCGCCTCACGGAGGGTGTCCTGGTCGAATCCGACGCCGGTGACCCTGCGGCCACCGAAACCCGATCCCAGACGGCGGAAGGCCGTGGGGTCCTGGTCGATCACGGCGACCGTGTGCCCCTGTTGCTCCAGGGTCTGCGCGAGAGCGGCTCCCACTCGCCCGCAGCCCATGATGACGACGTGCATCGTCCCGTTACCCCGCACTCCTGGTCGCCCGGCTGACCTGCGTAAACACCCTGCTCACATCTTCCTTCTCGGCTCACCGGGGGTGGCACGGGGCACCACTGCCCGGTACTGCCTCGCCCCTGTCTTCGTCCACCGTAGCGGCAACTCCGAACGCGTCATCGATCACATCGCGCATCTCGTGGTCGGCCGAGGGGGGTGGTGGGTGGGCGGCGCCCATATCGAGCGCTTACGATCCTCTGCGTGTCCAAACTGACCGACGTGCCCAAACGGATCCTGATCGGCCGGGCGCTGCGAAGCGACAGGCTGGGAGAAACACTCCTCCCCAAGCGCATCGCACTTCCCGTCTTCGCCTCCGACCCGCTCTCGTCCGTGGCGTACGCCCCCGGAGAAGTCCTCCTGGTGCTCTCGATCGCGGGTGTGTCGGCGTACCACTTCAGCCCGTGGATCGCGGTCGCCGTCGTGGTCCTGATGTTCACGGTGGTGGCCTCCTACCGCCAGAACGTGCACGCCTACCCGAGCGGCGGCGGTGACTACGAGGTCGCCAACACCAACCTCGGCCCCAAGGCCGGCCTGACCGTGGCCAGCGCCCTGCTCGTCGACTACGTCCTGACCGTCGCCGTGTCGATCTCCTCGGGGGTGGAGAACCTCGGTTCCGCGATCCCCTTCGTCATCGAGCACAAGGTGCTGTGCGCCATCGGCATCATCGTGGTGCTGACGCTCATGAACCTGCGCGGAGTCCGCGAGTCAGGCAAGCTCTTCGCAATCCCGACGTACGTCTTCGTGGCCGGCGTCTTCATCATGATCGCCTGGGGCGCGTACCGGGGAATCGTCGCCGGCGACGACATGAACGCCCCCACCGCCGGCTTCGAGATCAAGGCCGAGGAGCAGGGCCTGGCGGGCTTCGCGCTCGTCTTCCTGCTGCTGCGCGCCTTCTCCTCCGGCTGCGCCGCCCTGACCGGTGTCGAGGCGATCAGCAACGGCGTGCCGGCCTTCCGTAAGCCCAAGAGCAAGAACGCCGCCACGACGCTGGCGCTGATGGGCGGCCTGGCCGTCACCATGTTCTGCGGCATCATCGGCCTCGCCATGGCCACCGACGTCAAGATGGCCGAGCACCCGGCGAAGGACCTCCTCGTCGACGGCAAGGCGGTCGGCGAGGACTACGTCCAGAACCCGGTGATCTCACAGGTCGCGGCAGCGGTCTTCGGTGACGGAACGTTCTTCTTCGTGCTGCTCGCCGCGGCCACCGCGCTCGTCCTGTTCCTGGCCGCCAACACGGCGTACAACGGCTTCCCGCTGCTCGGCTCGATCCTCGCGCAGGACCGCTACCTGCCGCGCCAGCTGCACACCCGCGGCGACCGCCTCGCCTTCTCCAACGGCATCGTGCTGCTGGCGGGCGCCGCGATCCTGCTCGTGTGGCTGTACGGCGCCGACTCGACCAAGCTCATCCAGCTCTACATCGTCGGCGTCTTCGTCTCCTTCACGCTCAGCCAGACCGGCATGGTGCGGCACTGGAACCGCCACCTGCGCACCGAGAAGGACCCGGCGGTGCGCCGCCGCATGATCCGCTCCCGCGCGATCAACACCTTCGGCGCGTTCTTCACCGGCCTGGTGCTCGTCGTCGTACTGGCCACGAAGTTCACCCACGGGGCATGGGTCGCGCTGCTCGGCATGGTGATCTTCTACGGGACGATGAGCGCGATCCGTAAGCACTACGACCGGGTCTCCGAGGAGATCGCGGCCGACGAGGGCCCCTCCGACGACAGTGTCCGGCCGTCGCGGGTCCACTCCATCGTCCTGGTCTCCAAGGTCCACAAGCCCACGCTGCGGGCCCTGGCCTTCGCCAAGCTGACGCGCTCGGACCACCTGGAGGCGCTGAGCATCAGCGTGGACCCGGTCGAGACGAAGGCGCTGAAGGACGAGTGGGAGCGGCGCGGCATCAACGTACCGCTGAAGATCCTGGACTCGCCGTACCGCGAGATCACCCGGCCGATCATCGACTACGTGAAGGGGCTGCGCCGCGAGAGCCCGCGGGACGCGATCAGCGTCTACATCCCGGAGTACGTGGTCGGGCACTGGTACGAGCACCTGCTGCACAACCAGAGCGCGCTGCGGCTCAAGGGCCGGCTGCTGTTCACGCCGGGGGTGATGGTGACCTCGGTGCCGTACCAGCTGGAGTCCTCGGAGCTCGCGAAGAAGCGGGCGAAGAAGCGCCAGGACTGGAACGCGCCGGGTGCGGTGCGGCGAGGCCCGGTGGACCGCCGCCCGAAGGAACCGACGGGCAAGCGCTGACCGTACGTACTCCGCTTCTGTGGACTCCGCTTCGCTGTGGTGAACGGCCGGACGACTCCCACGTAGACTGGTGGGCTGTTGTCCGGCCGTACCCCTTTGATCTCTGGAGTCACCCCGTCATGCAGTCAGAATCCAAGGAAACGGCACGGTCCGCGGAGTCGGGGGAGTCGGTGGAGAAGTCCCTCGTCGGCACCGAGTACGAGGTCGAGGTCGGCCCGGTCGCCCACGGCGGCCACTGCATCGCCCGCACCGAAGAGGGCCGCGTGCTGTTCGTACGTCACACGCTGCCCGGCGAGAAGGTCCGCGCCCGCGTGACGGACGGCGGCGAGACCTCCCGATACCTGCGCGCCGACGCGGTCGAGATCATCGAGGCGTCCAAGGACCGCATCGAGGCCCCCTGCCCGTACGCCGGCCCTGGCAAGTGCGGCGGCTGCGACTGGCAGCACGCCAAGCCGGGTGCGCAGCGCCGTCTCAAGGGCGAGGTCGTCGCCGAACAGCTCATGCGTCTCGCGGGCCTCACGCCGGAGGAGGCGGGCTGGGACGGCACGGTCATGCCGGCCCCCGGCGACAAGCTGCCGCAGGGCGAGGTGCCGGCGTGGCGCACGCGCCTGCAGTACGCCGTGGACGCGGACGGCCGCGCGGGCCTGCGCAAGCACCGCTCGCACGACGTACAGCCCGTCGACCACTGCCTGATCGCGGCGCCGGGCGTGAGCGAGCTGGGCATCGAGAAGTGCGACTGGCCGCAGATGGCGTCGGTCGAGGCCGTCTCCGCGACCGGATCCAGCGACCGCCAGGTCATTCTGACCCCGGCGCCGGGCGGCCGCCTTCCCCTCGTCGAACTCGACAAGCCGGTCTCGGTGCTCCGCGTCGAGGAGAAGGACGGCGGCGTACACCGCGTCCACGGCCGTGCCTTCGTGCGCGAGCGGGCGGACGGGCGGACGTACCGCGTCGGCATGGGCGGCTTCTGGCAGGTCCACCCGCAGGGCCCCGACCTCCTCATCAAGGCGGTCATGCAGGGCCTGATGCCGAGGAAGGGCGAGTCGGCGCTCGACCTGTACTGCGGCGTCGGCCTGTTCGCGGGCGCGATCGCGGAGCGCATCGGCGACCAGGGCGCCGTGCTGGGCATCGAGTCCGGCAAGCGCGCGGTGGAGGACGCCCGGCACAACCTCCAGGACATGGAGCACGTACGCATCGAGCACGGCAAGGTCGAGCAGGTGCTGCCGCGCACGGGCATCACCGAGACCAACCTCATCGTCCTCGACCCGCCGCGCGCCGGCGCCGGCAAGCAGACGGTCAAGCACCTGGCCTCACTGGGCGCCCGCCGTATCGCCTACGTCGCCTGCGACCCGGCAGCCCTGGCCCGCGACCTGGCGTACTTCCGCGAGGCGGGCTACAAGCCGAGGACACTGCGGGCGTTCGACCTGTTCCCGATGACCCACCACGTGGAGTGCGTCGCGATCCTTGAACCCATCACAAAGGGCGCCTGACCTGCGGGTTCGGGTGGTGTGCGTTATGTGCGGTGTGGGCGTTACGGGCGATATCTTGACGCTGAAATGACGCTCTCCAAGGCATCTTGACGCTCCTTTGACGCTCGTTCTGATGGACCGTCAGGTGTCGTGCTCCGCTGGTCAGACCGGCTGCGGGCTGCACGGCTGCGAAGGATTGCCGGGAGATTTGAGGTGCGAAACGGCCTTTTCGATCACTGTGCGTAGCACTCAGCAGGTTCTTCGTCTGCTGGTGGTGCAGGCAAGGAACCACCCCTGACCAGCAGGAATGACGGTCCTTCGCGTCTATCGGGCGGTGTTGGCCCGCGTATGGTCCGGATCTTGGCGGAACTGGCGGTGCGGCAGAAGACGTCGAACCTCGACGGCGCAGATGGCGGCCGGAGGGCTATCGAGCGTGGTCCTGCTCCAGACGGTTCCACTTAGTACTGCAACCGCATGTGGCGTGACAGGGCGCCGTCTTGGTCGTTGGACTGACTGTGTGATGAATCGCTGACGGTCGCGCAGATCGAGAACTGGTCCGAGGGGATAGCCGATCTTCATGCTCGCTTTGCGGGCCGTTTCGGCAGGTCGGAGCCGCGTGAGCGGGCGCTGGACTACCTGAGTACGTTGCTCGCACCGCTGGAGAAGAAAAACGGGTGGACGCTGGCCGAGCAGGCTGGCCAGCGTCGCCCCGACGGTTTCCAGCGGCTGCTGAACTTCGCCGACTGGGACGAGAATGCCGTCCGTGACGACGTGCGTGACTTCGTCGTCGAGACGATCGGCGCCAAGGACGCGGTGCTGATCGGGGACGACACCGGCTTCCTGAAGAAGGGCGTCAAGTCGGCCGGTGTCCAGCGGCAGTACTCCGGAACGGCCGGCCGCACGGAAAATTGTCAGATCGGCACGTTCCTGGCCTACGCCTCCGTGAAAGGCCGGGCGCTGATCGACCGGGAACTGTATGTCCCCGCCTCCTGGACCGATGACCGCGAGCGGTGCAGGCAGGCCGGGATCGGTGACGAGGTGCCCTTCGCCACGAAGATCGAGCATTTCAAGTGGATGCTGCAACGCGTGATCGACGCCCGTGTCCCCTTCGCCTGGGTCACTGCGGATGAGGCATACGGCCAGGTCAAACACATGCGGGCCTGGCTGGAGGAACGGCACGTCGCCTATGTACTGGCCACCAAGGTCAACGACATCGTGACCACCACCGATGGTGCGGTCGCCGAGGTGCGCGACCTGATCACCGCAGTGCCCCGGCAGAGATGGAAGCGGATCTCCGCCGGAGCGGGCGCGCACGGTCAGCGGTTCTACGACTGGGCCCGGATCGCTGTCCGCCCGCAGTGGCAGGACGGCTTCGGGCACTGGGTCCTGGCCCGCCGCAGCATCAGCGACCCCGCCGAGATCGCCTACTACGTCTGCTACGGCCCCGCCACCTCCCGGCTGAAAGACCTGGTCAGAACCGCTGGCGCACGGTGGCAGGTGGAGGAATGCTTCCAGATCGCCAAGGGCGAATGCGGCCTGGACCACTACCAAGTTCGTCTCTACCGGGCCTGGTACCGGCACATCACCCTCGCGATGGCCGCCCTCGCCTACCTGACCGCCACCCGTGCCGCAGAAGCCACAAAAGGGGCAGCCGAGACGACGAGCAAGACCTCATACCCCTCAGCGTCCCGGAGATCCGCCGGATGATCGGGCACGTCGTCATCACGCCCCGCTGCCACGACAACGAGCACCGTCTCCGCTGGTCACACTTCCGACGCCGCAGCCAGGCCCGAGCCCGCCGCTGTCACTACCAACGCCGAGGCCAAAACCCACACATGCGGTTGCAGTATTAGTCCCACATGGCACAGGTCGTAGAGAGCGTGTCTTGCCGTCCAGACAGTCCAGGTCGGGGGTGTGCGCGTAGGTCAGGGCTTTGTGGTCGAGGTGCGTCAATCCTGTTGGTGAGACCTGTGTGAGAGCGCGTGAGAGTGGAGGGATCCCCGTCGGTTGGTTCCGGCGGGGATCCCGCGGGTGGCGGCAGATCGTGCCAGGGCGTGGTGTTGGGCGCTGGATCAGCACGCCGTTGAGCACGGGGGTGCCGATGTCTTCCTTCGGCGCGGAGAGGGGTAGGGGATGTGCTCATAGAAGCAGCACGTCCCCTACCCATTTGCCGCTCGGTCGGCCGCGGGCGTACGCGGTCCTCACGGGATCGGCGGAGCGAGCCCGACCGCTGCCTCTTACTGACCTTTCCGATGGGTGGTCGGCGGGGCGCTTCCGCCCGGTCCGGTCGCCTCTGGTGTGTCCGAAAGGGGACTTTCTTTGATGCTTGTCAGTGGTCGTTCAAGAGTCGTGTCTGAGGATTTCAGCTGATGATCGCGACGGGAGCGTCCCATGCGTTGCGGTCGACCGTGATGGTGTAGCCACCGCGAGTTTCCTTGCTGTTGACCATGTACTGGTGGCCGCGGCTGTGGTTGGTGAACTGTGCGGGGTTCCACGGCCAGTCCGTGGTGGTCGTGTTCTTCTTGTCCCACAACGCGTACCAGAGGTTTCCCGGCAGGTCTGTCTTGTTTGGGGCAGTGGCGATGGCCTTGGCGCTGGAGCTGCTGAAGCCGTAGAAGCCACCACGGTAAGTGGCACCGCGCAGCGTTTTGGTGAAGGAGCGCACGTAGGTCAGGGTGGCGTCATTGCATGCCTTGTCGGTGATGTCGTACGACTCCATGTTCAGGTAGATCGGGCTGCCGGCTTTCATCCCGAGCGCTGACGCCTTGGCCACCGCGTCCTTGGCGTTACTCGCGCCGAGGGAGGCGGCCGTTGAAGAGGTGAACCTTTCCGGGTTCGCACTCTTCTGGCAGGGCGGCTGGGCCCCCACGTAAAGCGGTATGAGCTTCCAGCCGGAGGCGTTGACCGACTTCACCCAGGACGCGGTCAGGTTGGGCTGTGCGCAGCCGCGGTTCTTTCCGCCGATGTAGACGGCGGCGGCGCCGTAGGGCCCCGGTTTCCACGCTCTCATCGCGTTGAGCGAGGGCGCGGTGCATGTGTCGAACGCTCCGCCGGTGTACGTCTTCTGCGCAGGCCAGACGGGGGCTGCGGTGGCTGCCTGTGCCGCGATTCCGGCACCTGCGACCACGACAACACCCGAAGTCGCCCATGCAATGTAACGGCTCCTTTTGGACAGCCGGTGTTTGGACATTCCCCACCCATTCATAGTGCGGCTCACGGCCGCATCCCGGGCGCCTGAACCGTTCCGGGTTCGGTAGAGGCTCTAGATTGTGGCTTTGACCTGCGGTTCTTGCGAGTTTTGGTAGTGGATGGCTTCGTATTCGGAGGGTGGGACGTGGCCTATCTCACCGTGGAGTCGACGATGGTTGTACCAGTCGACGTACTCGGCGGTGGCCAGCTCGATGTCGCTCAGGGCTTTCCAGGGCCGCTGCGGCTTGATGAGTTCGGTTTTGTAGAGCCCGATGGTCGATTCCATCAGGGCGTTGTCGAGGGCGTCTCCGACGGTGCCGATGGACGCGGCGATCTGTTCGGCGGCCAGGTGGGTGGCGAGACGGAAGCTGGTGTATTGCTTGGGTTCAAGGAGTCGTCGCAACACTTCCGCTTTGTGTCGATAGTAGGTGACTGTCGAGAGTCTCGGCTGGGGTCCTCCAGCCAAGGGTCTTGCGAGGTCTGCTGTTAAGGGCGGCGGCGACGGCGGCGAGGTCTTCGCGGGTGTGCCTGCTGAGGTCGGTGCCCTTCGGGAAGTACTGCCGTAGCAGGCCGTTGGTATTCTCATTGGTTCCGCGCTGCCAGGGGCTGTGCGGGTCGGCGAAGTAGATCTCCAGACCTGTGTCGATGCGGAGCAGGGCGTGCTGCGCCAGTTCCGAACCCTGGTCCCAGGTAAGGGACTTGCGGAGCTGGGAGGGAAGGTCGACGATCACTTCCGCGAGGGCTGCACGTACGGCCTCGGCTCCGTGACCGGCAAGCGCGGGGCCGTTCTTGGTCCGTGGGCCGCCGTGGCCGGGCATCGGCGGCAGGTGCAACAGCATCGTGAACCTGCTGCTGCGTTCCACCAGGGTGCCGATCGCGGAGCTGTTCAGGCCGATGATGAGGTCGCCCTCCCAGTGGCCGGGGACCGCCCGGTCCTCCACCTCAGCCGGCCGCTGACTGATCAGCACCTCCTCGGTGACGAATTTCTTCCCCCGGCCAGCGGTGCGGGCCCGGGGCACTCGTAGGGCTCGGCCGGTACGCAGGCAGGCGACGAGTTCACGCTTCAGCCCGCCGCGGCCCTGGACGTAGAGCGCCTGGTAGACCGCCTCGTGCGAGATACGCATGGACTCATCATCGGGGAAGTCGACCCTCAGCCGGTTGGATATCTGCTGTGGGCTCCACGATGTGGCCCAACGGCGGTCCTGACGCCTCGGCTTGTTCCGTCCCTTCCACCGCGATACCGCGGGCCCCGGCGCAGGTGCACCGTCCTGGTAGCGGATCTCTCCGGCCAGGCGGTCCTGGACGTACTCGTGCAGCCGCTCGTTGCCGGCCAGCTTGGACAGTTTCGGCCGCTGCGCGGCCAGTTCGGCCTTCCACTGCGCGATCGACGCCCGGTAGGCGAGCTGTCCATTGCGGGTGGCGGCGTTGCGCCGCAGTTCCCGCGAAATCGTCGAAGGGGTCCTGCCCAGCCTGCGGGCGATCTCCCGGACCCCGGCGTCCTGAGCCTTCAGCAGAGCGATCTCTTCACGCTCTTCGAAGGAGAGATACCTGCCCGACACCGGGCCAATCTGGATCGACGGCATCCCGCCACGTTCCCGGAACCACCGAGTTCCCACGGGCCCCGACACGCCGCACGCGATCGCCGCATCCTCACTGGTCAGCCCCTCAGCAATCTTCTTCCAGAAGACACGCTCCACATCCCGACGAATCGGCGGTCTGCCCGGCGATCGCATCGCCGGGCGCCCTGTTACCGCCGTCGTCCACCCAGTCGGCCGTCCCATCGGACACCTCCACGATCAAGGTGTTGCGACGACCGGTTGAATCCGCCTTGAGATCCGGCATCGGAATGATGTATCAACTCCCTTGCGGTAACGGGGTTTCCGGACCGGTCGCGTTGCCACAGACCCATTTCCAGTGCGGACAGCACCAGCGGGGTCTGCTTGTTCGTCGCTGCGGACCAGCCGACGATCCGGCGGGAGTAGGTGTCGACGAGGAACGCGACGTAGACGGTGCCGGACCAGGTGGCCACGTAGGTGAAGTCCGCGACCCACACCCGGTTGGGAGCACTGGCCACGAACTGCCGGCTGAGCCGGTCCGGGGCACGCTCGGCTTCTTTGTCCGCCACCGTGGTGACGACTTTCTTCCCTCGCACCGCCCCCACCAGACCTTCGGCCTTCATCAGCCGCTCGACGGTGCACCGGGCCACCTGATGGCCCCGGCGTTTGAGCTCGGCCCAGATTTTGCGGGCTCCGTAGACGCTGTAGTTGTCCCGGTAGATACTGACGATCAGCGGCGCGAGTTCCGCGTCCCGCAGGGCGCGGGCCGACACGGGACGTTTCTTGTACGCGTAGTAGGTGGACGGGTGGATGCTGCAGTCGTGCTCGGTGAGCGTCCTGCAGATCGGCTCGACTCCGCCGAAGCGGTCCCGGTACTCGTCGATGAACGCTACGAGCGTGTGTGTGGCCGGTCGAGCTCGGCCGCGAAGAAACTCGCTGCGGCCTTCAGGATGTCGTTCGCCCGCTTCAGCTCGGCGACCTCCTTCTTGAGGGCCTTGAGCTGGGCGGATTCCTCCGTCGTGGTCCCGTTCCGGGCGCCGGCGTCGACCTCGGCCTGCCGCACCCAGTTCCGCAGGGACTCAGGCCCGATGTCGAGCTTCGCGCCGATCGAGCGGATCGCCGCGGACTCCGTCTTGTACTGATCACGAGTCTCCAGGACCAGACGCACGGCCCGCTCCTTGAGCTCCTTCGGGTATTGCTTCGCCATAACGGACTCGATCCTTCCAAAAGATCGAGCCTCGATCAAACCCGGAACGGTTCACCCAGATCCACGGTCGGGTGATGTTCACGAGTTTTGACAGCGCTGGGGTACTTGCCAGGGCAGCATCGGGGTGCTCCTGGTGAAAGGTCCTGGTCATGCCGCAGATGTCGAAGGTCGAGCTGTACGCGGCGATCCGGCGTGATCACCGTGCTGGCATGAAGATGCGCGAGCTTGAGCGCAAGTACAACGTGTCGTGGAGGACGGTCAAGAAGGCCGTGGACTCCGTCTGGCCGGAGCCGCGGAAGAAGCTGCCACCGCGGCCAACCGCGCTGGAGCCGTACAAGCCGGTGATCGACGAGATGCTGCGGACGGACCTCGACGCGCCGCGCAAGCAGCGCCATACGATCACGCGGATCTTCCACCGGCTCATCGAGGAACACAGCGCCGATGTGTCCTACCAGATGGTCCGGCGCTACGTCTCCGACCGGAAGCCGGAGATCCTCGCGGCCTCGGGCAAGGCCCCGGTGGAAGCGTTCGTGCCGCAGACCCACCTGCCCGGCCACGAGGCGGAGGTCGACTTCGGCGACGTGACCGTGCGCCTGGGCGGCGAGCTGGTGACCTGCTACCTGTTCTCGCTCCGCCTGTCCTACTCGGGCAAAGCAGTCCACCGGGTCTTCGCCTCCTGCGGCCAGGAAGCCTTCTTCGAAGGACATGTGCACGCGCTTCGCACGCTGGGCGGTGTCCCTCGGAGCAAGATCCGCTACGACAACCTGAAGTCGGCCGTCGCCCAGGTGCTGGGGCTGAACCGGGCCCGGGTGGAGACCGACCGGTGGATTGCCTTCCGCTCGCACTTCAACATCGAGAGCTTCTACTGCCGTCCCGGCATCGAAGGCGCCCATGAGAAGGGCGGAGTCGAAGGAATGATCGGCTACTTCCGCCGCAACCACTTCACCCCGGTCCCGGAAGTCGACTCCCTCGCCGAGCTGAACGAGATGGTCGACCAGTGGGACCTGCACGACGGGCACCGGAGGATTGGGTCAAGGCCGCGGACGGTCGATGAGTACTTCGCCGTCGAGCAGCCGATGTTGATGCCGCTGCCCCAGGAGCCGTTCGAGACGGGCCGGCTGTTCACGCCACGGGTCGACCGCTACAGCCAGATCGCCGTCCGCACCAACCGCTACTCGGTCCCGACTCGTCTGATCGGCAAGCGGGTGTGCGTCGTCCTGCACGCCTCTCACCTGGTGGTTTACGACAGGAACGTTGAGGTGGCCCGCCACGAGAGGCTGATCGCGAAGGGCAACTGTCGCCTGGACCTGGACCACTATCTCGAAGCCCTCATTCGCAAGCCGGGCGCCTTCCCTGGTGCCACGGCCCTGGAACAGGCCCGGTCGGCAGGGAAGTTCACCCCGATCCACGACGCCTGGTGGGCCCAGGCCCGCAAGGTTCACGGCGAGCGGGACGGCACCCGGGCGTTGATCGAGGTCCTGCTGCTGAACCGGCACCTCGCCCACGAGCACGTGGTCGCTGGCCTGGCCACCGCGCTGCGGGCCGGCGCTCTTACCGCCGACGCCGTCGCGCTGGAGGCCCGCAAAGCCGCACAGTCGGAGGACGAGCCAACCGTCGGTGCACTCGTCCCGGCGCTTCCCGGTGAGACGCCAGCGACCGTCACGTCCCTGCACGAGTGGCGCCTCGCGCACCTCCCGCCGGACACCAGACCGCTGCCGTCGGTGACCCCTTATGACCAGTTGCTCCGACGCCGCCACACCAGCGGCAGCGACCACCGTGAGGGAGAAGCACAGTGACCCTGCCCCGCCAGTGAGGCTTGACCGAGCAGGCCGCCGACGCCGCGATCGACACCGCCTGCCGCCTGCTGCGGCTGCCATCGATCCGCAACGAGTTCAACGAGATCGCCGACCGGGCGATCAAGGACCAGATGACCTACCGCGGCTTCCTCGCCGAACTGTTGATGACCGAGTGCGACGACCGGGCCCGCCGCCGCTCGGAACGACGGATCAAGGCAGCCGGTTTTCCGCGGGAGAAGTCCCTGCGGGCGTTCGACTTCGACGCCAACCCGAACATCGACGCGGCCACCGCCCACACCCTCGCCAGCTGCGAATGGATCAAGAAGAGCCAGCCGCTCTGCCTGATCGGGGACTCCGGCACCGGCAAGTCCCACATGCTCATCGCGCTGGGCACCGAGGCGGCGATGAAGGGCTACCGCGTCCGCTACACGCTGGCCACGAAGCTGGTGAACGAGCTAGTCGAGGCCGCCGACGAGAAGCAGCTGAACAAGACCATCGCCCGCTACGGCCGCGTCGATCTTTTGTGCATCGACGAGCTCGGCTACATGGAACTGGATCGTCGCGGCGCTGAGCTGCTGTTCCAGGTTCTGACCGAGCGAGAGGAGAAGAACAGCGTCGCCATCGCTTCCAACGAGTCGTTCGGTGGGTGGACAAAGACGTTCACCGATCCCCGACTCTGCGCAGCCATCGTCGACCGCCTGACGTTCAACGGCACGATCATCGAGACCGGCACCGACTCGTACCGGCTCGCCTCCACCCGGGCCCGAGCTGAGGAAACCGCCAAGGCCGGCTAACTGCCCAAGGCGCGACTCGACGGCCCGCCTCAGGGCAGCCCCGGAAGGCAAAACAGCCCGTCGGGGCCAGCCCTGAGGACCGGTCACTTTCGCCAGAACAGGTGGTGCGTCACCCCGCTCGGGCTGGGCACGACCTCCAGGTGGAACCGGTCGAGCAGCTCATCGGGTGACTCCCAGAGTCGTACTCCGGACCCGAGCTTCACCGGCGAGACCGCCACATGCATGGTGTCGACGAGGTCGGCGTCGAGGAACTGCCGGATGGTGGTGACTCCGCCGCCGAGTCGGACGTCCATGCCCTGCGCCGCCTCCCGCACCCGCTCGAGGACCGTGGCCGGGTCGCCGTCAACGAAGTGGAAGGTGGTGTCGGAGAGCGTGAACGAAGGACGCTTGTGGTGGGTCATGACGAATACCGGAGTGCGGAACGGCGGCTCGTCACCCCACCAGCCCTGCCACTCGTGATCCTGCCAGGGCCCGCGCTGGGGCCCGAACTTGTTGCGGCCCATGATCTCGGCGCCGATGTTGCGGGCGTAGTCCCGCGTGAGGTAATCGTCCAGGCCCCGGCTCCCCCCGGGGTCGGTGCGCATGGGCCAGCTCGCCGTGGCGCCGGCCCAGGCGAACAGCCTCTCGGGCTCGACATGACCGAACGGCCTCTCGAGGGTCTGGTCCTCACCGGCGCCGATTCCGTCACTTGAGACGTTGAAGTTCTGCACTCTCAGTAGCTGAGCCACGTGTTCCTCCCATGTTGTCGACAACGGTGGTGAGACTCCCCGGGCCGGACAAACTCATCGCTGCGTCCGTGACGGTCAAAGATTGGACTACCTAGTGTCCTGACCTATGAGGTTTGCGCGGTTTGGGGAGGCTCCTGTGGTGAGGGTGCGTCCACCCCTGCGGAGCCTTTCACTATCTGCTCGATCATCGAGGAGGCTTGAAAGAAGCTGTCACAGACGGCGGGCGGCCCATGCAGTGACGCCAATTCTCGTGAACATTCAGGCCACCGTCGACCGCCAACTGACGCCCGAACCGATGGACAAACGCTGCCGCTTGAAGTGAACGAAGCCAACCCCGGCGAGTTCATCACCTGCGTGCACGACCACCCCAAGGCCCTGTGCGAGAAGGCACGGCGAGGGCGTTCCGAGCAGCTTCCCGACCACGGTGGCTGCAAGCCGCTCGCCTGCCGCAACGTCACGCTCTCCCGCGCCAACATCGACGCCTGGCTCCGCGCGGTCGACCGCATCGACCGTCGGCTTGCCGCGCAGCCGGCGCTGCCGCCGCTGAGGGAACGGATGCTGCGCTCCCGCCGCCAGGAGATCGTCGACTTCCTCCGCGCCAACACCCCCGAAGGGACGATCCCGTGACCACGCCGAGCGACTTCGTCAGCGAACGCCGGGTCCGTCAGGCTCTGGCAGAGCTGCTGCGCAGGGCGGAGGAGACAGGGCAGCGTCCCAGCGTGCTCGCCCTGGCCCGGCAGTTCTCCATGAGCAACACCACCTTCCGCCGTCACTTCCCCGACATCACCCGCGAGATCGGTCAGGTCCGCTCCGCCGCGCCAGCCGACCAGGGCGAGCGGACCACGGCGTACGACAAGCTCGTGGCGCGCAACGCCCGCCTCAAGCGCGTCAACAGCGAGCAGCAGGCCCACCTGCGTCTGGCCGCTGCGGAGATCCAGCGACTTGCTCTGCTCAACGCTGCACTGCTGGAGGATCTGGAGGAGGCCCGCAACGTCACGCCGATCCGCCCCAGGGCCAGGTGATCCCCTCGACCGGAGTAGCGGCAGGCGCCCTGAACGTCGACGAAGAACGCGGCATCGCGGCAGGTCTGCGCCGCGCCACGGGCCCTGGGCCGTGAGCTCGAACGGCGCCAGGGTCCGCTCCTCGTCTCGTGTGACGAACCGCACGCCATACTTGCTTCCGGGTTCCCGCGCTTGACGTCATGCAAAGCGCTGTCCGGCATCTGCTGCAGGGGGCTGTGGCCCGACAGCCTTGTCGTGTTACGGCACAGTTGACGAACGCGAAGGGGTTCAGCTGCTCCGCGTCGCCGGCTTCTTCTCTCGGGTTCCTTCGATGGTGACGCCGTTCCAGAAAGCGACGTGGTTCTTGATGCGGCGGGCGAGTGGGCTGGGGTGTGGGTAGTACCAGGCGGCGTCCGGGTTGGTGACGCCGTCGACGGTTACGGAGTAGTAGCGGGCGACGCCCTTCCACGGGCACAGCGACTTGGTCGGGCTCTCGGTGAAGAACTCGCGTTTGAGGGCCTCGGGCGGGAAGTAGTCGTTGCCTTCCACGCGCTTGGTGCGGGGGGTTTCGGCGATGACGACACCGTTGAAGATCGCTCGCATCATGGCTGCTTACACTCCTTGCTTTCGAGGGGCGTTACGGGAACCCGGCGGGCTCGGTCCGGGCTTCCGTTCGCAGCACGGGTTATGGAAGGCAGCCGTGCCCTCGCCGGGTTTCCCTTCTGTGCGGGCCGTTCGGGCAGTTGTGAGTCGATGGAGGCAACGTAGATGTCCAGGATTCCGGCCCGTACGGTCGACAGCGCTCCGGAGCAGAGCCGTGAAGCGCTGCGGGTGCTGGAGAAGCGGTTCGGGAAGCTGCTCAACATCCACGCGGAGATGGCGCATTCGCCGGTGGTGCTGGCGGCGTACGCCGCGATGAGTGACGCGATCGCGGAGCACGGCACCTTCGACGCCCGTACACGAGAGGCAATCGCGCTGGCGGTCGGCGCGGTCGACCACTGCGACTACTGCCAGTCCGCCCACACGATGGCGGGCAAGACGGCCGGGTTGAGCGAGGAGCAGACCGTGGCCATCCGCCGCGGAGAGGTCGACTTCGATCTCAAGCTGGCCGCGCTGGTCGCCGTCGTACGCGAGATCGCTTCCGAGGTCGGGGAGGTGGACGATACGACGTGGCAGCGCGGCCTGGATGCGGGCTGGAGTGATGTCGAGCTGACCGAGGCGTTCGCGCATGTGGTGGCGAACCTGTTCACGAACTACTTCAACCACTACGCCCGTACCGACCTGGACGTTCCACCTGCTCCTGGTCTTGAGGGCTGAGCGCGGGCGGGCAGCAGGCGCTGCGGCCCGCGCGACGGCGGCGGACGAGCACGGCGATCGCGGCGGCCACCACGGCGGTGGCCGCCGCGATGATCCAGGGGTTGCGCAGTACGCCGCCCAGGGCACCGAGCGCGCCGCCGGCCAGCAGCACCGGTCCGGCGCAGCAGGCGACCATCACCAGCCCGACTCCGAGGGCGGCCAGTGCACCGGTCGGCCGGGACGGCCGGTCGTTGCCGGTCAACGAGGGTCCCCTTCTTCGGTGCGTGCGGGGTCGATGCGGGGGCAGCAGGTCAGGGCCGTGGCGTTGTCGGCGGCCAGGGCGCGGGCGAGTACGACCAGGTCCGCGACGCGCGGGTCTCCGACGGAGTAGAGCAGTCTGCGGCCGTCGCGGCGGGCGCTCACGTAGCCGCAGTCGGTCAGGCAGGACAGGTGGACCGACACCCTGGGCTGGGAGATCTGGGCGTGGGCGACGCATTCGGCGGTGGTGCGCTCGCCGCCGAGTATGAATTCCAGCAGCTTCAGCCGGGTGGGGTCGGCCAGGGCACGGAAGAACGTCGCCACCGTTTCGGTGTGGGGGCATGTGCCCGCCGGGACGGCCGGTGCGGACGGGGTGGGGCGCTGGAGCATGCGAGGGCCTCCATACCTTGAACTATTCGCCTAGCCGAATAGTATGCCAGTATTGGCCTATTCGGAAGAGCGAATAGCTGGCAGGCCCTGCGCGGCCCGGCACTGGGAAAGAGGCAGCGTCATGACAGGTACGGACGCCGGTTTCGACTTGGCGGTCATCGGTTCCGGGTCGGCCGCCTTCGCCGCCGCCATCGCCGCGACCGGTAAGGGCAAGCGCGTGGTGATGATCGAGCGTGGCACCACCGGGGGCACCTGCGTCAACGTCGGCTGTGTGCCGTCCAAGGCGCTGCTGGCCGCCGCCGAGGCACGTCACACCGCCCAGGTCGCGGGGCGCTTCCCCGGCCTGGCCGCGAAGGATGTCCCGGTCGGCCTTTCCGCTTTGATCGGAGGGAAGGACGCACTGGTCGTGGACTTGCGGGCCCACAAGTACACCGGCCTCGCGGCCGGGTACGGCTGGGAGATCATCCGTGGCAGCGCCGCCTTCGGCGGGGATGCCGACGGCCCGGTCCTGCGGGTCACGTCCGAGGAGGGCGGTGAGAGGCGGATCGAGGCCGGGCACTATCTGATCGCCACGGGGGCTGCCCCGTGGGTGCCGGCCGTGGAAGGGCTGGAGCAGGCCGGGTACCTGACCTCCACCAGTGCGATGGAGCTGGGCCGGCTGCCCGGGTCGATGGTCGTGGTGGGCGGTAACGCGGTCGGGCTGGAGCAGGCCCAGCTCTTCTCCCGGCTCGGTACGCGGGTCACCGTCGTCGAGGTGCTGGAGCGGCTCGCCCCGTTCGAGGAGCCGGAGGTCTCCGCCGCGATCGAGGAGGTCTTCGCGGACGAGGGCATCGCGGTCCGCACCGGCACCGCGGTTACCGCCGTCCGGCGGGACGCGGACGGCTATGTCCTGGCCACCACGGCCGGGGACCTGCGGGCCGAGCAGCTGCTGATGGCGACGGGCCGTCGTCCCGTCACCGCCGGACTGAACCTGGAGCGGGTCGGAGTGAAAACCGGTGCGCTGGGCGAGGTGGTCGTGGACGAGCAGTCCCGCACCACGCATCCGAGGATCTGGGCTGCCGGGGATGTCACCGGCCAGGCGCAGCTCGTCTATGTCGCCGCGGCTCAGGGTGCGTTGGTGGCTGACGCCGCCTTCGACGGTTCGAGGCGGTCGCTGGACTATACGAGCCTGCCCCGGGTCACTTTCACCAGCCCCGCCCTGGCCTCGGTCGGTATGACCGACGCCCAGGCGGTGGAGGCCGGCATCGACTGCGACTGCCGTACGCTGCCGCTGGCGCACGTGCCCCGGGCGCTGGTCAACCGGGACACCCGCGGTCTGGTGAAGATCGTCGCCGAGGCGGCCACCGGCCGCGTGCTCGGCGTGCATGCCGTCGCCGAAGGCGCCGGAGACGTCATCACTGCCGCTACGTACGCGATCAGCGCGGGGATGGCCGTCGACCAGCTGGCGCACACCTGGGTGCCGTATCTGACCATGGCCGAGGCCCTCAAGCTCGCCGCCCAGACCTTCACCCGGGATGTGGACAGGCTGTCCTGCTGCGCCGAGTGAACCAGCGGAGCCATGCCGACTCTCAGTGCCCCGCATGGGCGGTGGGGCCCCGTCCCGCAGCACCGTCCCTGCATTACCTCGGTGATGCAGGGACGGTGCTGGAAAGCGGTGATGTGCTCACGGCCGGGTTGCTGCGCCGGGCCAGCGGGCCGGCTCACCGGCCGGGCACTCGCTGCTCACCGCTCGCCTCAGCTCTCGGACTTGACCATGACCTTCCCGCAGCAGCAGGTCGGGGCCGTCCCGGGGCAGTCGGCCGGGGCGGACACCAGGACCTGGATGGTGCAGTCGCAGGTGTCGCAGGGGCAGGTGTAGGTCTCGCCTTGTTTCATCGGCATGGCGCGTACCTTCTTCCTCGTGAGTGGAATGTGCCGGGTCGTCCCGGTGCTTTCCAGGGTGGAGCCGTGCCCCTGGGGCATGAATGGCGGCGGGGCTGTCACCGCTGCCGAACTTGCCGCGCTGCTTGTCGATCTCGCCGCGCAGCGCGGAGACGAGCCGCATCCGTTCGCCCGAGGACAACTGCCGTTGCTGGGCGACGTCTCCGACCCGGCTCAGATAGTCGTAGACGAGCTGGTCGCTCTCGATCCCCACACTGCCCTCCGCGCATCCATGCCGTACCTGCGCCTTTGGTGTCGCGCTCGTCCACGTACGTCCAGTACGGCACCGGTCAAGGGCGGCGGGGCGCGGCGGGGCGCGGCGCGGTCAGCCCGTCACGACGTCCTGCGCCACCACGTCCGTCACCACGTCCTGCGGATACCAGCGCAGTTCGACCGTGTTGCCGTCCGGGTCCTGCACGTAGACCGACCGCGCGTCCCCGCGCGCGCCGAAGCGGTCGACGGGCCCCTCCAGCACGGTGAAGGTGCCCGCGTCGATGACCTGCTGCCAGTCCAACGGCTCGACGACCAGGCAGATGTGGTCCACGTTCGACTCACCGCGCGGGCGGGCGGACAGGTCGATGACCGTGGTCGGGCTGACCCGTACGGACGGGAACGGGACCTTGCCGGCCCGCCACTCGTCCACCCGGACCGCCTCCAGACCCAGTGGCCCGCAGTAGAAGTCCAAGGCGCGTTCGACGTCGCGCACGTTGAGCACCAGATGGTCGAACTCCGTTACGCGCAGTACCCGTTCGGGCGCAGGACCCTGCTCCTGCTCCTGCTCCTGCTCCTGCTCGGCGGGAGGCGCCGGTGGCCACGGCACGTCGGCGACGAGGGGAAGGATTGCCTCCTCCTCGTAGTCGAGATGCGCGTTCAGCTCCGTCGTCATGGCCGACAACTCTGCACGGAAGCGCGGCGGTTCGGCGACCGCGATGTCGGCGAGCAGCGCCACCAGCCCGTCCTGGATACGCGCCACCGTGCGGTGCTCGGCGCGGAGCCGGTCGAAGACGTCGGTCAAGTGCGGGTGGTAGTGGGCGATCCCGGGGAACAGGTGCCCGTCCTCGCTGGTGTGGTGGAACTCCAGCGCCTGGCAGAACGCCAGGCAGCGCTGCCTGATCTGGAGCCCGAGACTCGGCGCCGGCGGCTCACCGGGCCCCTCGTGGGCCGCGAGTGCGGCGAAGTGGGCGTCGACGTCCGCCGTCACCAGCCGCAGCTGGACGCGCAGATGGTCGTGGACCTCCAGAATCTTGTCGGCGAGGGTCCTGACGTCGCGGGGGCCCTCCCCGTCGTCGGGCGCGGACGGCTCGACGGCTGTCAGCACCACGACCGGCAGGATCCGGGCGGTCGCGGCCTGGTAGTCGCCGTACCCGGGAGCCTCGCGTACGACGTCCGCGAACAGCTCGTCGCGCCGGGCCCCTTCGGCGGGGACCGCGAGCGCCTGGAAGGTGTCGGTGCCGGTCTCCACCTCCACCACGGGGTGGGCGAGCAGGTTGTGGTACCAGTCGGGGTGGCTCGGGGCGCCGAGGTTGGACGCGACGATCAGGAGCGCGTCGCCGTGGCGGACGTACCCGAGCGGGTTGGTCCGGGCGGTCCCCGACTTCGCGCCGGTGGTGGTAAGCAGGAGCAGGTCACTGCCTTCGAAGGGGCCGCCGACCTTTCCCTCGTTGGCGCGGAACTCGTCGATGACAGATTCATTGAAGGACGGGAACGACGTGGGCATACGTTTCTGGGTCTCCGGAAGATGGGGGCAGTACCCGGCCACGGCACCGCGCGGCACGGCGCGAGGCGCAGGTCGTAGTCAGGCATGGCGGTGCCGGGGACTGCGAAGGGAAAAAAGGGGTGAAAGGTACGAACGATGAGTCGCTGCGACGCGCGTGACGCACGCTGACGTGCGCTCGCGCCGACTACGTCACGTACGGGACGCGGAGTATGAACTCATGGCGGGTCCTCGGAAGAAGGGCGCTCGCCCGGTCGCCGGCCTGCCCACTGCTCTTTGGCCGGCACCACGCGGCGCCGCCTCAATTACACGCAGCAGGCCGTGGCCTGTCAACACACACCGTCCGGACCCGCCGCCGGCCTCCGGGGCCGCCCCGCCGCGCCGGTCCGCGCCGTGCCACACGGCGCCCTGCGGGCCGCCACGGCGGCCATGCGGCCCGCAGGGGCTAACGTGGGACGGATGGGAATCAGCTAGGACGTGTTTGAGATGTGGTCACAGCGACTTTCGTATCAAGGCGAGTTGGATGGTGGCTTCGTAGCGGACGGCGAGTGAGGAGTAGGCCCGGTCGGCAAGCACGTGGACGGGCCGGGTCCGTGGGCGCCCGCCACCAGTCCGGGGGACTCGGATCCAGGCCATCACCTGCTCGAAGGCCGGTGCGTCACCCTTCTGTCCGGCGGTGATGACAGCGGCCAGGACGTGGAAGGAGGCGTCGACGGCGAGGTGGATTTTGGTTGTCAGACCACCGCGCGAACGTCCGAGGCCGTGGTCGTCCGGCTCGGCCGCCAGGCCGGCCGGACGCGTGCTGCCCTGATCGTCAGCCCCTTTTTGCGGGCCCCGGCGGCATGCTGATGTGCACGGCACACGGTGGAGTCGACCGCGACCTCCCACTCGATGATCCCGTCGGCATCCGCCTTGACCTGCAACTTCGTCAAGATCCGGGTCCAGGTCGCGTCGACCTGCCAGCGCCGGAACACCGCATACGCCGTCTCCCAGGGCCCGTACCGATCGGGCAGGTCCCGCCAGGGCGAACCGGTCCGGGCCCGCCACCAGATCCCGTCGAACACCTGCCGCCGATCCCTCGGAGGCCGGCCCATCTTCGGTATCGGAGGCAACAGCGGCTCCAGCCGCTCCCACTGCGCGTCCGTCAGGTCACCAGGAGACATCCCAAGATCATTTCATGACCTTGATCACAACACCGTTGCGTTTGCGTCTAGAGTCGCAGGTCAAGCCCTGGGGAATGGCGCAACGGGACGTCCTGATAGATCAGCTTGTGTCGAGCAAGAAGATCATCGGGAGTCCCGTTGCAGGAGAAGTCTGTCATCACGCGTACGGTCGAGGCGGCCGGGGGTGTGTACGCGCCGGGTCACTTGGGCGAGTTGACCCAGATCGTGGACTTCGTGCTGGTGGACGCGGTGATTGAGGAGACCGGGTCACGGGAGAGGCGACTGCGGCTGCTGCCGTCCCGGGTCGTGGTCTACTTCGTCCTCGCGCTGGCTCTGTTCGAGGACTGTTCCTATCGGGGTGTGTGGGGCAAGCTGACGGCGGGGCTGGAGGGACTGCCGTTGGTGCGTCCGGCGGTCTCCTCGCTGTCCAGGGCCCGGCGGCGGATAGGGGCGGCGCCGCTGCGGCGGCTGTTCGAGGTTCTCGCCGGACCCGTCGCCCATCTCGGGCAGGCCGGTTCGTTCTATCGAGGGCTTCGGACCGTGGCCGTGGACGGCACCTTGCTGCACGTACCGGATGAGGAGGCGCTCACCTGGCGCTATCCCAAACGAGCGGGCGAGAGTGTGGAGTTCGGCTACCCGCTGCTGCGACTCGTGGTCCTGGTCGAGTGCGGCACCCGTGCCGTGCTGGCCGCTGCGTTCGGCCCCGAGAGTGACGGCGAACTCACCTATGCAGGACGCCTGCTGAGCATGCTGGACCGCACGATGCTCCTGCTGGCCGATGCCGGCTTCGATGCGAACGAGTTCGTCCGGGACGTCCAGGCCACCGACGCCCAGTTCCTGGTGCGCTCCTCCGCCCGCCGGATACCCACCCCCTTCCGGCACCTGGGTGACGGCTCCTACCTGGCCCGGATCGGCTACGGTGTCCTGCCCGTCCTGCTGACCGTCCGCGTCATCGAGGCGTCCGTCACCGTGACCCTGGCCGATGGCACCGTCCGCACCGAGCAATGGCGCCTGCTCACCAGCCTCCTCGACCCGGCCGCCCACCCAGCCGCCGGGCTCGTGGATCTCTACCACGAGCGGTGGCAGTCGGAGACGACGTATTTCTCGATCAAGGCCACCATGCTGGACGGCCGTGTCCTGCGCTCCCGCAGCCTGACCGGCCTCGACCAGGAGGTATACGCCCTGCTCACCACCTACCAGGCACTGATCCGCGCCGCCGCCGACACCGCCTGCACCCGGCCCGGCCTGGACATGGACCGCATCAGCTTCACCGTCCTGCAGACCACCGCCGCCGACACCGTCACCACCGCGACCGCAATCCTGCCCCCGGCGGGTCCCGCCGAGCTCATCGGCCCCATCGGCCGGGCCGTCCTCGACGCTCTTCACCCCGCCCGCCACCGACACCGCGTCAAGGCCCGCACCCGCAAGAACCCCACCAGCAAGTACGGACCGAACGCCGGACAACACCCCACGACCAGCCAGCACTACACCGTCCACACCACCGTCACGTTCTTCGAACACGGGCTTGCGAACCGCTCACGGAGGTAAACGCAACGGTGTTGACCTTGATCAACATCTCAAACACGTCCTAGAGCCAGAGGAAGCCCGCGGACCACTGCCGCAGCGCCCTGCGCCACAAGGCGGCAGGCGGGCAGACAGGCCCGCATGCCCGACCGGTCTCGGCCGTCGAAGCGCCGACCTTGGCACGTCCTGGTAGAAGGGCTCGGCAAGGACATGCCCCGACCGCTCGGAGGCACTGCCCTGGACTCAACAGCCCCGACGCCAGGAGCAAAGGCCACAGCCTGCATGCCCGGGCGGCGGCAGCCGACGGCCCTGGGGCCCCGTCTTCGCCGGCGGGAGGCCCGCGAGCTACGAGACGGCCCCATTTTCGGGGGAAGCGACCGGGTGCCCGCTCTACCGCCGTCCGGACTTACGAACACCGGGGCCTCGTGTTGCGTGGGGCTGGGGTCAGTGGCTGGTGAGTTCGCCGGTGAGCTTTCCGTGAAGGTCGGCGCTGGGGTCGTTCAGGCCGATGATCTCCACCGTTTTGCCGCGCTGTTTGTACTTGGTCTCGATGGCGTCGAGGGCGGCCACCGAGGAGGCGTCCCAGATGTGGGCCGCGGAGAGGTCGATGACGACCTTCTTCGGATCGCCGGCGTAGTCGAACTGGCCGACGAGGTCGTTGGAGGAGGCGAAGAACAGCTCGCCAGTCACGGAGTAGACGACCGTGGTGCCGTCGGGGTCGGTGACCGCGGTGACCTCGGCGAGGTGGGCGACGCGCTTGGCGAAGATGACCATGGCGGCGATCGATCCGGCGACGACGCCGATGGCGAGGTTGTCGGTGGCGACCACGCAGATCACGGTGATGCCCATGACGGCGATCTCACCGGCGGGCATCCGCTTCAGCGTCTTGGGGGCGATGGAGTGCCAGTCGAAGGTCGCGAAGGCGACCATGACCATGACGGCGACCAGGGCGGCCATGGGGATGTCGGAGACGATGGGGCCGAAGACGATGCACAGCACCATCAGGAACACGCCCGCCAGGAACGTGGAGAGGCGGGTGCGGGCGCCGGAGACCTTAACGTTGATCATCGTCTGGCCGATCATGGCGCAGCCGCCCATGCCGCCGAAGAAGCCGGTCACGATGTTGGCGATGCCCTGGCCGATCGACTCGCGGGTCTTGGAGGAGTGGGTGTCGGTGATGTCGTCGACCAGTTTCGCGGTCATCAGGGACTCCATCAGGCCGACCAGCGCCATCGCGAACGCGTACGGAGCGATGGTCGTCAGGGTGTCCATGGTAAACGGCACGTCGGGCAGGCCGGGTACCGGCAGGGAGGAGGGCAGGTCGCCCTTGTCTCCGACGGTCGGGACCGCGATTCCTGCGGCGAGGGTGATCACGGTCAGGATGACGATGGAGACGAGCGGCGCCGGGATCACGGTGGTGATCTTCGGGAAGAACACCATCAGGGCCAGGCCGCCCGCGATCAGCGGATAGACCGCCCAAGGGACGTCGTGCATCTCGGGGACCTGGGCCATGAAGATCAGGATGGCGAGGGCGTTGACGAAACCGACCATCACCGAGCGCGGCACGAATCGCATCAGCTTCGCCACCCCCAGCGCACCCAGGACGACCTGGATGACCCCGGCCAGGATGACGGCGGCGATCAGGTAGCCCAGGCCGTGCTCGCGGTTCAGCGGCGCGATCACGAGGGCGATGGCGCCGGTCGCGGCGGAGATCATCGCGCGGCGGCCGCCGACGATGGAGATGACCACGGCCATGGTGAACGAGGCGAACAGGCCGACCGCGGGGTCGACACCGGCGATGATCGAGAACGAGATCGCCTCGGGAATCAGCGCGAGCGCGACCACCAGGCCCGCCAGCACCTCGGTACGCCAGACCTTCGGGTTGTTGATCCAGTCGGGGCGCAGGCCGCGCAGCCGCGCGGCGGGAGAGACCAGGGAAGAAGACAAGAGAAAAGGGAACCTGTCGTGCTCGGGCACACTCCGCTTGGCAGGCCGGGGCGTGCGGGAGGACGCAGAGGGGCCGGGCCGGCACCCTGCGGACGGCCCGCCAAAGGGCGGGCCGGAAGTCGAGAAGGGACGGAGCAGGGCATGCGCGAGGGCGCGGCCGGATCACGTCCGGGGGAAAGACGTCACGGCGGGCAGGCGGCGGCGATGGGCGTCATGGGCTCGCACACGCTCTCTCCTGCAAGAATCGGATCTTCGCCGGGGGCGCCATCGACCCCGCGGCAGCAGCGGGGCAGTGCGGGCCGCTCTCGCCACCAGCAACTCTACCCTAACGTTAGAGTAGGGATCGGTGGGGTTGCACGGGACGCGGCCCGCCACAACGAGAAGGGCCAGGACACGGGCGTGGACGACAAGCACATGCAGATCGGCGAAGTCGCCGCGCGGACGGAACTGTCCCTGCGCACCATCCGGCACTACGAGGAGACCGGCCTGGGCGCCCCCTCGGCCCGCTCCCAGGGCGGCTTCCGCCTCTACACCGAGACCGACGTGCAGCGACTCATGGTCATCCGCCGCATGAAGCCGCTCGGTTTCACCCTCGACCAGATGCGTGACCTGCTGGATGCCACCGACCGCCTGGACGCCGACGCCAGCCTCGGCGCAGGTGAGCGCGAGGCCCTGCTGGGCCGCGTGCGCGAGTTTGAGCAGGCCGCCAACGAGCAGGTCGACAAACTCCGGATCCAGCTGGCCCGCGCCGAGGATTTCGCCGCCACCCTGGGCGCCCGCCTGGAGCAGAAACTCCCCGCCGCCCGCCCCTGACCCCCCGGCGTCACACTCGAGCCGGCGCCGCTTCCCCCTGCGGACTGCGCGGCCGGACACCGTCACCGCGGTCGCGGCCAGGTCCAGTTCCAGGCGGCTGTTCACGTCCGCAGGTGACTGACCGTGCCGCGTCGGCCGGGTTCATGGGATCCTCATGGGCCGTCCCGAACTGAAGAGATGGGCCCACGGCCAACACCTGTACGAGGTCCTTGGGATCCCGAGCACGACGCAGTGATCCCAGGGCCGGACCACCCGATGCGGACATCAATTCGATCCCTCGCTCGTGTCGGAGCAGAACGCGCGGGCTCCCAGCCTCATTTCCCCGCGCATCTCCTGTTCGTACTTGCGCCCTCCGGAGGTGCTATGCAGCAATCCGGCATTCACAAGGCAGAGGTCGATGTAGTCGAACCTCGTCGTCCACTTCGTGCGCTTCAAGCGGTGGCGCCGCATCGTCGCGGTGGCGGCCTGCGAGTCCCCCACCGGCAGTCCGAACGCGACCGGAGTCGCTGTGGAACTGAGGCGCATCAGCCCCTCTGCCTGAGCGGTCCTACAGACCATCTGAGGTCGTCCCTCGAACACCTCGGTGCGGCAAGTGGTCAACGGTCAGCAGCAAACCCTGTCCACAAGGAGGCGTACCGCAGCTGGTGAGGCGACCCCGGCGGTGTGGACACTCTGACAATGGATCTTGCAGATTCAAGGAAGGGTGTCCTGGTGGGACGGAAGTCTCCGTATCCGGCGGAGTTCAGGAACGATGCCGTCGCGCTGTACCGCGCGGCGGGTGGGAAGCGCGCGTATGCGGCGGTGGCGGCGGATGTTGGGGTGACCGGCGAGACGCTGCGCAGTTGGGTGCGCCAGGCCGATGAGCAGGCGGGCCGCGGCAACCGTGACGAGCCGGTCGCCGAGGGCAGGGATGAGGAACTGGCCCGGCTGCGGGCGGAGAACGGCCGGCTGCGCAGGGCGGAGAAGGAATGGGAACTCGAGCGGGAGCTCCTGCGCCGGGCGGCCCAGTATTTCGCGATGGAGATGAGGGCATGACCCTCCGCTGGGGCTTCATCTCCGACAACCGGGCCGACTTCGGCGTGCAGCGGATATGCCGGGTGCTTCAGGTCTCGCGCTCGGGCTTCTACCGGTGGATCGCCGACGCGAAGGCCCGCGAGGTGCGGCAGGCCGCCGACGATGCCCTGGCCGCGGAAATCCGCGAGATCCACACCGACCACAAGGGAACTTACGGAGTGCGGCGTGTCCATGCTGAGCTGCTGGGCTTCGGACACACGGTGAACCGCAAGCGCGTCGAGCGGCTCATGCGCAAGCACGGCCTGGAGGGCCTCCATCTGCGGCGCCGTAAACGCACCACGGTCCCGGACCGCCTCGCACCGCCTGCCGCGGACCTCGTCCAACGTGACTTCTCCGCCGGGCAGCTGGACGAGAAGTGGTGCGGTGACATCACATATGTGCAGGTCGGCGGGTCGTGGCTGTATCTCGCCTGCGTCCTGGACATCTGCTCACGCCGGGTGCTCGGCTACTCGATGGCCACCCATATGCGGGCCGAGCTGGTCATCGACGCCCTCAAGATGGCGGTGGCGGCCCGCGGCGGTCACGTGGACGGCGTGATCTTTCATGCGGACAGGGGCTCGCAGTACACCGCTGCCGCGTTCGCGCAGGTCTGCGACGGTTTCGGGATCCGCAGGAGCATGGGCCGGGTCGGCTCGAGTTACGACAACGCCCTCGCCGAGTCGTTCTGGCAGGGCCTCAAGAGGGAGACGATGCACCAGAGGCTGTTCTCGACGATGCGTCAGGCGAGGCTGGAGATCTTCCAGTGGCTGACCTACTACAACGCCCGCAGACGTCACAGTGCCCTCAACTACCTCTCACCGGTGGAGTTCGAACAGCAGCATCTGCGAGCAGCTAAACTCTCAATCGCGGCATGAGCCCCTGTGTCCACACTCCGGGGGACGCCTCAGCCCGCTGGGCCGGGTCCTGCGCGGACAGTTCGGCTTCTTCCCGGCCGGCGCGCAGGTCGAGGTGGCCCTGCAGGAGCAGGCGGGCCACCTCCGGTGCCCCTGCTTCGGCTTCCTCCTCCACCCGATCGTGCGACAGACCCAGAGCCTCGGGGCTGGAGAAAGTACTGATGAGGGAAGTGAGGCAAGAAACTGCACGGTCAAAGGGGTCAGCCATCACGGCGGCCGGATACGTTTCGAGCATCGGGCTCTCGCTTTCCGGGCATTCGACTGGTTGGCACCTTCGACGCTAGGGACGAGAGCCCGAGTCCACACCGGCGCGGCCGGGCACCGCGGTGGGCCGATCCCGCTCCGGCGCACCCGAAGCAGTGGGCACCGCATCCGGCGCGGCGAACAGCCCCGGCTCCGCCTCGGTCAGCCAGCCCCGCTCGACCAGCCGTTTCAGCTTCGACCTGAACCCCTCGACCTTGCTTTTATCCCTCGACAGGCCCAGCGCGGCACACAGATGATGCGCGCGCATCGGATGCACCGCATCCGCGAGCACCTCGACGATGTCCCGGTACACCTGCGGCAGTTCAGCCGCGGCAAGACCGGGCCGAAAGTCCGGCACCAGACGCACCCCCACCGGCGAGGCGGCCCCCGCCCGGACCTCCTCGACCGGCCCCGAATCCACCGGCTCAGCCTCCAGCCGATCCTGACCGGGCCCGGTGACCGTGCCGTCACCGGACAGGATATCCGTCATCGTCTCCCTCGTGATCTCCAGCCGCGAGAGCATCGCCTGGTGCTCTGCCAACCGATCGGACAACTCCTCGATCCGGGCCCGCAGTTCACTGACCCGCTCCCGCTCGGCAGCCTCCCGCCGTTCGATCTCCTCTTGCCACGAGACCATCGCCACCACCCCGGAATCCCGACCAGCCGACACCACGACGATCGGGCAACTCCCCCCAGTCAGCAACCACGCAGGTCAACGGCAGTCCACAACTCACTCAAGAAGAGCCGCACCCTAAGGTCTTCAGTGCCGTGCTCGGCTAGCGGTTGAGCGCTGCTGCACCAGGACTTGGGGAGATACGGACCGAGCGCGGCGTAGACCTCGCGGGCCCCTGCAGGCGGTCCGTGCGATCAGGGGCGAGCAGCACGGCGAGCAGGTCCTGGAGGCCGGAAGGAATCTGGGTGCCGAGGGCGGCGACGGCGGGCGGAGGGCTGGCCAGACGGCTCCGCAGCTGGACGACGGGCGGCTCCGTACCCAAGGGTGTTGATGCCACCAGCATTTGGTGGAGCAGGCAGCCGACGCTGTACAGGTCGCTGCGGGCGTCGATTTCGCCGGAGACGGTGAGCAGTTCCGGGGAGGCGTAGCGGGAATTGCGCGGCTCACCGCTCGCGGTGAGCCGGGTGCCCCGTTGCGTCATGTGTTCGACGAGACCGAAGTCGAGGATCTTGAGTACGCCGTCGCGTCGGACCATGACGTTCGCCGGTTGCAGATCGCGGTGCACCAGGCCGGCCGCGTGGGCGGCCGAGAGACCGGACAGATCTGGGCGGCGACGGCGGCGGCCGACTCGGTGTCGAGGCGCTCCCGCTCGTCGAGGACGATGCTCAAGGTCGCGCCGTCGACCAATTGCATGGCCAGCCAGCACAGTTCGCTGGTGATGTCGGCGTCGTACACCGTGGCGACATTGACATGGTCGAGCGCTGCTGCGGCCTTTGCCTCCCGCTCGAAACGGAGCCTGAGGCGTGCACGGTCGGCGGGATCGTCGAGGATGCTGGAAGCCAAGGTCTTCACTGCCACCTGGCGCAGCAGGCGCTCGTCGAGGCCGCGCCGGACCTGGGCCATGGAGCCATGGCCCAGAGACTCCTCAAGGCGGCAGCGCTCGCCGAGCACGGTGCCGCGCCCGATGCTTTCCATGCTCGCCCGTGCTGGACCGCCAGTGTAGGCGGGGCGGGAGAGGCGAAACACACGATCGACGAAATGGCTGTGAACTCTGTCAATGATTGACTGGTTGTAAGGTGGCTAGGCTACCGTGATGGCGTCCCGCGTCCGGTCCGTCCGAAACTCGCCCCCCCCGCTCGGAGAAACTAGATGTCAGACCCCATCGACGCGCCCGTCACTCTGGCCGGAATCGCGCGTATCGCGGGAGTCGGTCGAGCCGCGGTGAGCAACTGGCGGCGCCGCCACGACTCGTTCCCGACCCCGGTCGGCGGGACGGACGCCAGCCCGCAGTTCTCCCTGGCCGATGTCGAACGCTGGCTCCATGCCCAAGGGAAGGTCGAGCGGATCGGGCTGCGCGAGCGACTGTGGCCGCACTACGAGGCGCTGGGCGACCGCGCGGTCATGGGTGCGGCGCTCGCGGAAGCCGGCGCCCGTCTCCTTGCCGCGGAAGGCGGGGATCGGGTCGTCCCCGAGCAGACGGCCCTTCCGGAAGAGGCCGCCCGTGTGGTGGACGAGACAGTCGAGGCCGCGCGGCACGAAGGAGGCAGAGAGACCTTCGACTTTCTGCTGTCGCGCTGGCTCGACGCCCATGTGCGCCAGGTCAGCATCACCCCGGCTCCGCTGGCCCGGCTGATGGCGGACATCGCTCTGGCTGTCGGGGGTGGAGAACCCGGAGGCAGGGAGAGGAGGGCGACCGTCCTCGACCCCGCATGCGGTATCGGCGGGCTCCTTATGGCCGCCAGTGAGTGCTTGGGGGGGCGGAGGGCGGAGAACGACTCCATGGCTCCGGTGCTCCTCGGGACCGACCAGGACCCGGAACTCGCCGCGCTGGCGGCGGCCCGGTTGGGTTTTGCGCACGTCGACGGGGGAGGGGCGAGTGCGGAGATCAGCGCAGGGGACTCGCTCCGTGCCGACCCGTACGCTGCTGTGCGGGCCGATGTCATTCTGTGCAACCCCCCGTTCAACGCACGCGATTGGGGGCACGAGGAGCTGGCCACCGACCCCCGTTGGGTCTATGGCCTGCCGCCAAGGACGGAGCCCGAGCTCGCCTGGGTCGAGCACGCACTGGCGCGCCTGGTGCCGGGTGGCGTGGCCGTACTTCTGCTACCGCCGGCGGTAGCCTCCCGGCGTGCGGGCAGGCGCATCCGCGGGGCGCTCCTGCGCACGGGCGCGCTGCGGGGGATCATCGCGCTGCCGGCTGGGTCCGCTCAACCGCACAGTGTGTCACTTCAGTTGTGGATCCTCCGGGCGCCCATGACCGATCGCGGGGCGGCTCCCGGTGAGCACCTGTTCCTGTTTGACGCGGCAACCCCGCAGGGGACGGTGCGGAGAGCCCAGGGCATCGACTGGTCACGGTTGAGCGGCCGCGTTCTCGGTGCCGTGCACGCTCATTCCTGGTCCGGGGACCGGACGGAGGGAGCGGGGGAATCGCTGCCCGAGAGGTGCGTCACCGTCCCTGTGATGGACCTGCTCGACGAACAGACGGATCTCACGCCCGCCCGTTACGTACCGGAGGCGGCCGTGGATGCCCAGGCCGAGCTCTATGATTCCTGGGGGCGCTTGGACGGCCTGCTCGACGCGGTACGCGGCCGTTCCCGGACCCTCGCAGCGATCGACCTGTCAGTTGGGGGCGATGCGGCGTCCACGATCACGGTCTCGGACCTGGACCGTGCCCACGCGCTCAAGCTGCGGCAGGGGCAGACGCCCCCCGGTGAACTGCTGCACGGCGACGCTCTCCCGCACGGTGCGGTACCGGTTATGACCGTTCCCGACCTGATCATGGGCGGGCGGCCGGGTGGTTGGCTCTCCGAGGACGAGGTCGAGGAGGGCGCCGGAACCGGCTCGCTCACCGTGGCCGAACCCGGGGACATCGTCGTGGCAGGCGTCGAACGGGCCTTTCGCGTATGGGTCCAAGTGGACACACTCCTGGTGCTCGGTCCTCAGCTCTACGCACTGCGCCCGGACCCCGAACTCCTCGACCCCTGGTTCCTCGCGGGCTGCCTGCGCGCTCCGGCGAACGCGCGGCAAGCCGGCTCGCACACCTCCAGCTCGGCCCGTATCGACGTACGCAAACTTCAGGTGCTCCAGCTCTCCCTCGCCGAACAGCAGCCTTACGCGCTGGCCTTCAGGGAACTTCTGGCACTGGAGGAGTCGCTCCGCTCCGTCGCGGCGGTGGGCGAGGATCTGGTGAGGAGCCTCGGAGACGGGCTCGCGGCGGGAAAGCTGGACCGATCGGGCCGATGAGCCTGCCGGCCCCGCATCACCGAGGCGCCCGCGTCGGGTCGTCCGTCTGCGCTTCGAAGCCCAGCTCCTCAAGCTCGATGCCGACCTCGTGGCACCGCTCTGCCAGTGCCTGAGCTCGAAGGCCAGTGACTTGGGGGAGCGCTTCGAGCACCGTGGCCCGCGCCACCGCCGCAGGGAGCAGGTCACCGAAGGGGATACGGCACTCTGCCGCGCCGAGAGTGCCTTCCAGGTGGTCGGCCAGATCGTCCGGACCTACATTGCCCTCCGCCCGCAGGACAAGCGTCTCGTAGAGCGCGATCGCCTCCTTACAACGCCCGGCGATGCGCATGCCGTTCGCGGCCACGCGCAGGGCCGTACGGACCCGTGGGTCGAAGGCTCCCCAGTCCCGGCGGGCGGCCGGGAGCAGCTCCGCCAGCTTGTCGACCGCGCTGGCGAGCTCACCGGAATCGGTCTCGGTCTCCGCCTCGGCGGTGACCTCCTGGAACGTCCTACGACTGAGAAACCCGGAAGCGTGGCGCCTCCTGATCGGCCTGGCTGTGGCCGCCGGTGTCGTGGGAGCGACGGGCAGGTCGTACTCGTCCGGCAGGCGCAACGGACGCGTAGGGTCCGGCTCCAGGCGAGGGGAGGGGGCGCCATCGCCCGGGCGGGGCGCGTACCGTCGCAACACCTCCGCGACCGCGCGGGCGTTCTCCGGCCGGTCCTCCGGCTCCTTGGCGAGCAACTTCAGGACCAGCGACTCCAGTTCCGCCGGGATGTGTCCAACGTGACAGGTCGGCGGGATCGGAGCGTCATGCACATGCTGGTCCTTCAGGCGGTCGCCGGAGAACGGTGGGTGTCCGGTCAGCAGGTGGTATAGGACGCAGCCCAGCGCGTACAGGTCGGTCCTCGGGGTGATCTGGCGTTCCAGGATCTGCTCCGGGGCCTCGTACCCCCTGCTGCCCACGGTGGAACCGTGCTGGGTGTAGTCCGTAACGCCGGGCCAGAGCGGCTTGGCGATACCGAAGTCGATGAGGACGACCACACCGCTCTCATCGATGATCAAGTTGTACGGCTTGAGGTCGCGGTGCACTACCGGCAGGTCGTGGGCGCAGGCCAGCGCCTCGGCGATCTGGACCCCGATGGCCGCGCCGACCTCAATGGTGGGGGTGTACCGGTCCAGGAAGCGGTGCAGGGGTTTGCCATCGACGAAGCGCATCACCAGGTAGGGCTCGGAGCCGTGAATCCCCTGGCCGTACAGCTCGGGAATGCTCCTGTTCCGCAGTCGTCCGAGAAGGGCGCCCTCGCGCCGGAATCGGCCACGCATGCGCGTGAGCTCGGCGTGCGCCTCGTCGCCGTTCAGCGAGTCCAGGAGATCGCTCTCCATACGCAGGCACTTGACGGCCACCAGTCTCTCGTCCTGCAGGTCTCTCGCCTGCCAGACCACGGCCATGCCGCCGCTGCCCAGGTGCTTGAGCAGTTTGTACCGGCCGCCCAGCACATCGCTCTTCTCCATGCCCGCCCCTTGCCTGTGAAGCGTCCCGCTGCCGTCGTCAGAGAAGCGGCGATAGTGGCGGGGTTTCCGGATCCGCCCGCTCGTTGCGTGGCCGATGCGCCAGTGTAAAGCGATCTGTCTCGTATTCGTGAATGGACTAAGTTCACAGACCTCGTGTGTCATGCTGGTGTCGCCCGGACCTCGACGCGCCGTCCTCTGCGGTGTCGGTCGGGTCGTGCTGCCGTATCGCTTGGAGGAGACTATGAGCAGTTGGCCGCGCCCAGCCGGAACCAGTGGTGACATCCGACTGGTGCGTACGAACCTCGGTGCGGCGCGGCTCGACCCCCGCGATTGTCCGACGAAGCGCAGCAGTGACGCCCGCCCGATGCTGACCGCGCATCCCGAACCACCCGAACTCGTCGAAAAATTGCAGGACTTCACCCTCAAAATCTTTATGGATGCGCTCGACCTGATTGAACACGAGCACAACGACCCGGAGGAGGTGATCGGGGAACTCCGGCGCACGAAGGGAACCTTCGGGCTATATCGCCGCCGTGAAGCACATCCCTTGCTGCTGTCCTGGTCGGCTGAGGCGGTCCAGCGTTATTTGGCGGCCCGGGCGGCGGACCAGTGCTCCCGCCAAGCCGCAGGGCTCCCACTCACGGTCCCGGTCCGTGATGTCTGGGTGCTCGGCAAGGACCCCGGGCCGGTCGACAAGCGGGGCGCGGACACCTATGAGATGACCGCCTGGGGGCGCCGATACGTGGCTCCCGGCGGTTCCACCAGGGAGTTGTGGCTGCTGACCTTCGGGGCGGCGAAGGACGATCGCCCCGAAGCGGAAAAGGCTGCAGCCGCGTACGTCGCGGCCCGGGGGCGGCCGGCGGGCGGCGGCTGGAGGAAGCGGAACACCCCGGTTCCGGTGGACCAGCTCCCTGAGCACCGCACCGACCTGCCCGAACAGGTCCGAGTCATCGAGTTCGGCTGCGGAGACGGCAAGCACAAGCAACTGCTCGACTGGAACCGACAGGAGGCGCGGCAACACTTCACGGCGGACGGATGGCCCGTGCTGCTCCAGGCCATCGACGGTACGGGGACCCGCCCCGGAACCGGCTGCGTTGACTGCAAGGCGCTGGCCGGTTGTGACGCCCTCCCGCGCAGCCCGGAACTGCTGAGGATCGAGCCGCCGGAGCCCCGGCGCTCCCGGCGCAGCGTCTCGGTCACCGATCTGCGCGCCTACCGGGACTGCCCGGCGAAGTATCACGTGACCCGGCAGCTCAAGCTGCGCTCCTCGAAGCCCGAGAGCCCGGAAGTGCGACGCGGTCGCGTGGTTGACGACGTCCTGAACCAGCGTCACGGCATCCCGCCCTACCGGAGCTGTGAGGAACTTCCCGGGCCGGCGGACCCGGCGTCCTGGGGCGCGGGCAACCTGCACCTCAGTGGCAAGGAAGCGCTCGACGGCGCTGCCATGCTCGAACAGCACGGCTTCTACTGCCCGTTGGACGGCCTCGCCGCAGAGGAAGAGGTGCGTGTCCAGTACCAGGTGACCTGCTACGACCCCGATCTCGATCTCGTCCTGATAGCCACCCCTGATCTGCTCCACACCCGCCAAGGGGGCTGGATCTGGCGGGAGACCAAGACCGCGAGCAGGTATTTGTACGAAGGGGAGCCACTGTTGAGGCGTTACCCCCAGCTGGCTCTCGGCGTGCTGATGCTGGCCGCCGACGTCCTGGGCGGAGACGTGGCGCGCTCCCGGGTGGAGCTCGAACTGCTGCACACCGACGACGTGACCTTCGAGGAGCTGGACCCTTCGCGCCCGGGGATCGTCGACGAAGCGCGAGAAGTGATCGCAGGACTTGCCCGCCCCTGGGTTCGAGACCAGGACTACCCGATCGATCCAGGTCGGCACTGCGGCAGTTGCGAAGCCCTCGAATGGTGCCGTCCGGGCATCGAACATCTCGCCATGGCGGAGAAGGAGCCCCGATGACCACCGCTTCCGACTCCCACGCCGCTCAGCTCGGCGACTGGCTCGGCTTCCCTGATGTACGCCTCGTCCGTACCCTGGCCGGCGCGGTGATCCAGCTCGCCGACCTAGGTTCCCTCTCGTCCTTCAGGCTGCCCTATCCGGCCGAAGCACAGCGCGCACTGGACCGGACCGTCCTCGCCTGCCTTCTCCGAGGCGTCGAGGAGATCCCCCGCAGCCTCCCGGAACTGCTCTTCTGGTGCCACAGTCGCCCCTTGGAGGACTGGCCCCTCGACCTGCCGCCGGACGCCTTCGGACCGGACGACTTCCTGGTGGACCCCGAGGCGCTGGTCCCCACCCAGCTGTGCCACGAGTGGTGGATCAGAGGCAAGGACGCCGGTGCCGCGCAGTTCGACCGGGAGGTCATCCACACGGCGATGCGCCTGTGCCGCAATGCATCGTCGCCAGAGTCCTATGTGGCCTTCCGCAGGCTCCTGGTCGAACGCCCAGTGCTCACCGGAGTGGAACGGTTCGAGATCGAGACCGATTTGTTCCTCGCCCCCGTGCAAGAACTCCTGGACCAGTGCTACGCGGCGGTCCCGGCTTCCTACGAACACGAGGGCGGCTACGCCACCTGCGGTCGCTGCCTGACGCTGCTCACGCCGGTCGCGGGCGGGGCATGGTGGTGCGAGCGTGACCGGTGCCGCCGTCGGGGTGCGCCTCCGCACGGGCGGACCCTGGAGGGAGCGGACGCGGCCGGACTGCTGCAACTGATGCGACCCCTAAGGCAGTTCGTCACCGGCCCCGGACGCGCTGAGGTCGAACTGGCGGGTCGCCTGACGGCGCTCGGACTCGAGATTCAGCTCTGGCCCGGATTCGACGCCTACGACCTGCGTGTGACCTTCCCCGACGGGTACGTCTGGGCCATCGACGTCAAGGACTGGAAGCACCCAGGATTGCTCGGCCGTGCCGCCAAGCCCGTCCGCCCGGAACCGCCCTACGACGAGTCGTGCTGGGTGGTCCCCCGTGAACAGGCCGAAGCCCATCGCGACTACCTCGGCACGTACCGACGCAACCGTCCCGCCACGGCCGAGGGGCTCCCCCTGTTCATCGACGACCGGCTCGTTGCACTCGCCACCGCCCGACTCCGCGGGACGGCCGGCCCCCAGCTGACGGACCTCGCACCGACGAACGGATCTCCCCGTGCGTAACAGCAGCGAGTGGTACCAGCCACTAGCCAAAGCCCTGGAACCGGTCTGGCCCCAGGAACACCAGGACGTGAAACCCTCCCTGCTCTGCCAGGTGGAACTCGGTCTCTACCTGATGGAGAGCCTCGACCCGTCCCGCGACGCCCATGGCGTCTACACCCTCCTGGGCGGCTACCCCTTCTCCGTGGCCGCGGGCCTCGCTACCACCCCGGCACAGCGTGCCCGGCTGGACGTGGCACGCCACCTGCTGTGGAAGCTCCGCCGCCGCCGGATGTGGCACCAGTGCATGGAGACGTACGTCCAACTGCCCGAACGGCTCCGCGGATACCGGCTGCCCGAGGGAGGAGGGCCGGTGCGGCGGGTCGAGCCGACAGTCGCAGGCGACCGCTTCGACAGGTTCGATCATGCGCTGTCCCGGCTTCCGGACTTCGATCAGCGCCTGCTGAAGCTTGCCCCGGCAGGCCAGTCCCGATTCACTGAGCGACAGCGCCAGGCGTCTGTAACTGTCCCCGAGCAGTTGTGTTTTCCACCGGCCACCGGACACGATCTGAGCCGGGTGCCGGATACCGCTGGCCGCCCTCTGGAGATCCCGCTAACCGAACTCGCCGAAACTGCGCGCTGGATGGAGGAGGGCGAGGCGGCCCTTGGACTTCCCACCGGGAAATGGGTTCAGCGTCTGGAGGACCTGCAACTCGATGTCCTGTCCGTCGACGGGCTGCGCTTCGAGAAGACGGTGGTGCTGCGCCTGGATCAGCTGCTCCACCTGGTCGGCATGGTGGGCGCAGGGAAGAGCACCCTGATGATCCTCATCGCTGTATGGGGTGCCCGTAGGGAGCTGCGCACCACACTGGTCGTCGGTGATGTCGCCGAACAGCTCACCCTGGTCGGCCAGTTCCGGGATCTGGGACTCCGGGCTGCGCCCGTCATCGGCGGTACCACTCGTGAGCAGCACGCATCCCGGCTGCACCGCCGACTCGCCGCACGTGGCCAAGCTTCCCTGCTTCAGCACGACGATCCGGCCTTCGACATCCTGAGCACGGTATGTGTCCTCGACGCTCAGCGCGGACTGGAAGCGGCCGAACCTCTGCGCTATATCGACGCCCCCTGCACGGAATTGCGCCCGGTCAAGAAGCCTGGTCCGACGGCCGTCGGGGACATCCCGATGCCCGTGTATCGGCACGACATGGCCGAGAGGCACGCTGACGGGGGAGCGGAGGGAGCGGCGCCGGAGGCCGCCCGGTCCGACCACGGCTGCCCGGTGTGGAGCGTCTGCCCCCGGCACGCCACCGACCGTGAGCTGGTCGACGCCCTGATCTGGGTGGCCAACCCGGCCAGCCTGCTGCAGAGCGCCGTCCCGAACCACCTCAACGCCGAACGGCTGAGGCACCTCGAACTGGCCTGCTTGCGAAGCGACATCGTCATCGTTGACGAGGCCGACCGCGTGCAGATGCAGTTCGACACCGCTTTCGCCCCGTCCGCCACGCTGATCGTGCGCGGTCCGGAATCCTGGCTGGACCGGCTCGGCATCCACAAGATCGACGAGTTGGCCCGGCAGGGCCGTCTTCCCCTCTCGGTGCGTGACGTCGAACGCTGGTCGGCCTCACTGGAGCTCGTTCACACCGCCACCAACCGCCTCTACCGCAGGCTGATCACCGAGGACGACCTCGTCAAGTGGGCGGACATCGAGTACTTCAGTGCCTGGACCCTCCAGGAGAAACTCATCAATGAGTGGTACCCCCGTCTGCGCGCCGATGGATCTCTCCCGGACGGGATCGCCTTCGACACCGAGGTGTACGACTCCGACGGCGAGCCCGACGGTCTCGTATCCATGCCGCGCACTCCCGGTACGGAACCGTGGGAGGCACGCCGCAGCGAAGTGACCGATGCCCTCGATGCCTTCCGCGACGACCCGCTCGGAGATCAAGGCCCGCACAGCGACCTCACCGACACTCTGATTCGCAGGGCCGGAGATCTCCTGCACAATCTCGACCAGACAGTCGCCAGTCGGCGTGTCCGATCCGTACTCGACACTCTGCTCGTCGGATCACCCCTGTTGGACGGTTCCCTGCGCCAAGAGGCACCCGGGCCGGGAAAGCCCGCCCGGGATCCCTCGGACATGTGGGGGGCGGATCTATGGCTGGAACGGGAGGCCCGACGCCTCGAGTTCACCTTGGTACTGGCCGCACTGCACCAGCGCCTCGAACGTGTCACCTTCCTGTGGCCGCAAGCCGAGGCGGCCCTCCATCTGGACACCGCCGACAACGAACTGTCCCGCAGGCCGCCCTTGGACTACGCGCCGGTAGTGCCGGAAGCACCCATGGGTAACGTCCTCGGATTCCAGTACCTGCCCGAAGACCCGGAGCGAGGCCCGGACGGCGATGAACACCGCAGTGGCACCCTCCGCTTCTTCCGGTGCGCCGGTGTCGGCCGGGAACTCCTGCTCAACCTTCCCGCGCTGGGAGCCGACCCCGATGCGGGCCGACCCGGACCACACGTGCTGCTCATGTCCGGCACCAGCTGGGCCGGGACATCGACCCGCGCACACGTGATGGCCCCGGTCAAAGCCATCCTCAAACCCCACCAGACCGCGGTCGACTCCATCCGGCGTACTCACTTCAGCACGCTGTTCCTCTACGACGGAGAAGGGGCCCCGCTCACCCTCTCCGGAGCGAAACTCGACACCCGTGAACGCGTCCTTGCACAGATGGTCACCCAGCTCGGGAAGTCGTCCCCGGGCAGCACATCGCTCCTGGACCGGGAGCTGCGGCGGATCGAGGACGGGGAACGCCGCCGGGCACTGATCCTGGTCGGCAGCTACCACGACGCCAGGATCGCCGCCGACCTTCTCGAACGCGTGCCGCGCTGGCGCGGAAAGGTCCGGGTCCTGGCTTCTGACAAGGCGGAGCTGGACCACGCAGGCCCCGGCGACACGACCACGGACGACTTCACCGGCGCCTCCGCCGTACGCCGCGGGGACCTGGCAGCCTTCGCGAAGGACGAGGACGCTGAAGTCCTGGTCGCCCCCCTGATGGCGATCGAGCGCGGCCACAACATCCTCAACCAGAGCCACAAGGCCGCCTTCGGGACTGTGCTCTTCCTCGCCCGGCCCCACCCGCGCCCCGACGACCTCTCGCTGGCCGTCTTCGCCGTCAACGACTGGGTCACCAGGTTCGTCCGCGATCAGCCGAACGCCGAAGCGGGAACCTTCGCCAAGCTGGTGGCCGACGCGACGGACCTGGACGCCGCAGGGCTGGCCTTCCGCCTCGCGGCCCGGAAGGAATGGCGCCGACTGCTGTCCAGGCGCTACATCTACTCGCAGCTCAGCGACGCGGAGAAGACCTCCTTCGCATGGGACCAACTCGTCACCATCTGGCAGGTCATCGGCCGACTGGTACGAGGTGGGGTACCTGCGCGAGTCGTGTTCGTCGATGCGGCCTTCGCCCCCGCACTCGCCGAGACCGGTGCTCCGCCCGAGGCCGCGACCCGGAGCGGACGTCGGCGCAACGAAGACGGTCTGCTCATCAAGCTCCGAGACGTCCTAGCGCCCTACTTCGACGACGCGTCCGAACCCGAATCGTTTCCCAGCCCTGCTGACCCCGCCCTGGTGCGCACGCTCTACCACCCGCTCTACGAGGCCCTGTGCGGCCTGAGCGCCGGAAACTGACCCCCAAGGAAGCAGAAGGAGAGAGTGAACTCCCATGGCCGTCAAATACCGTGACGCCAGCCGCGCCGCCTACCTCCTCAAGTCCGACGCCACCCCCTGGACCGCCGAATATCGAGCGCTGCCCTTTCCCGAGCAGTGGCACGCGAGCATCCTGGAACTCTGCAACCTCGGCCGCGCTCCGGAGGCCGAGGCGTACCGCACCGCGCCCGTCGCGCGCTTCAATGGAGTCCTGCAGAGCCTCGCCCCCGGCCTGATCGTCCGAGGACGGCCCCGCGACCCGAGCCAGCAGGCCGAGGACTTCTGGCTCTATGCCCCGTACGACGTCTCCCACCCTCTGCCCGGTGACACCCTGGACCGGCTCACTGGCTCCTGGCTCAAGGATCTTCGTCCTGAACCCGAGCATCACCGCACCGTCCTTGACACTCACCTAGCGCTTCGCGCCTGCCCGCCGCAGTGGCAGGACGTCACCGTCGATCTCCTCGGCTGTCCCACGACCGGCGGTGGAACCGCTGCACCGCGCGACCGGCAGTACCAACTCGCGACCGATGCCCTGGCCCGGCGCATCATCGCTCTCGACCCCTACGAACACAGCGCCGGCAGCCTGTACTTCCGCGCTGTGCCGCGTGGCCCGCGCCAGCAAGGGGCGGAGCTCCTCTCGCAGCCACTCTCGCAGGTGGTCAAGGGACGCGCGTGGTGGTTCTCCATCGTGATCAACATCTCGCTGCACACCGTCCCCCTCGACCCCCGGCCGCGTCTCCACTTGCACACCGGAGTGCGCCGCTGGGCGACCCGCCTCGACGCGAAGAAGCAGCGGCTGCGGCTGCCGTATGGCCGCGACACCTCCGTTTATCTGCTGCCGGGCATCCCCTGGCTGCCCGGAGCGCCCACTAGCGACCGGTACGCGGTGGCGCGTCTGACTTGGGAACGGGGCACTCAGGGGTACGCCTGGAAGAACAACGGACCCGCTCAGATCCTCGGCAGGATGGCGCTTAGTAGTCCCTTTCCCGACCCGGACAGTCTGCTCACTGAACCTGAGGAGTGGATCGGCGACGGGATCGGTACCCGTGCCGCGGTCGTCCACAGCACACACATGGGTGCTCACGGCATTGGCACCGGCCTTATGTCGCACCAACGGTCACAGATCGTCAAGTGGGCCGAGGAGGCACTGCCCGAGGCGATGCGCCGGGTTCCGTCCCTCAGCCGGGCGAGCGCCGGCAGCAGCGCCCCGGCCAACGCCCGGCCCAAGCCCAAGGCATCGGAAAAGGCCACCGAGGCGGAACGAGAAGCCCTTGCACGACGGACCGCACTCGCGGTGGCAGCCAGGATCAACGAAGGACAGGCCCCCGCGGAGTCGGTCGGGGGCGCCGGGGACGTAGCGCTCGTCGAAGCACGGCTGCTGTGGCAGACCCCGTTGTTCCGGGATGCAGCCGTCGAAGCGCTTGCCGATGTGCTCGGGCTGGAGGGAGACGGAGGTCGGCCGGAGCCCGCCACCGCCGAGGAGGTGTACGAGCGGTCCGCGCCCGGTAGCCCGGTCATCCTCGAATGGAAGTCGCCGGAACTCACGCTTCGCCTTCGCTGCCTGCGCACTACTGGCGGAATCACTGACACCTTGGGCATCGACCCCAAGGCTCGTCCGAAGGGCAAGGCCCTTGAGGCGGGGATCACCAGCCGGAGGAAGGCGGCCGAGGCGTTCCTCGCCGCCGACGGAGCCGACCCGCTTCGCCCGGACTTCGCACTTGTGGAGATCGACCGCAGGCAGGACTTCGCCCACCGTCTGGACGACCCCAAGTACGCGCTCCGGCTGGGCTGTGCGGACGCAGGCGTGCTCACGCAGTTCGCGCTCGTCCCCAAGAAGGCCAAGGGGCACAACTCCGAAAAGAACCTATCCCACCGGGTCCATTCGGGATGGGAGGACGCCCTACGCCAGTACGGCGTCCGTGTTATGCCCGAGCACACACTCGGTAAGGCGCTTCCCGAGAACCTGCGCTACGTCGCCACGTACATGGTCAAGCGACGGAAGGACGGTCCCACCGGGCTGCCCCGCCACACGCCGGTGGCCGTCATGGTCACGCCGCTCGCTGCGGGCAGCGGCCTGGCGGCAGTCACAGGCTGGGATGAGCGGACGAGGCAGTGGATCCCCTATCCCCACTTCCTGCTCGGCCTGGTCAAAACAGCCGAAATTCCGGAAGTGAGTGAATCCACCGAGACCAGGGATGCCATGGACGCTGATGCCGCCGTCACCGTGCCCCGGCAGCGCTCGAAGTACCGTGTCTGGCACCAGAACATGGACGAGCAGCGCAGGGCCACCGCCCGCTATCTCCAGAAGATGGTCCACTCCCTCCGCGGCCGGCCGACTGTCCTGCTGACTCACTCTCAGAACAGCCGACTCCACTGGCCCTGGCTCCAGGACGGCCGAACCGAGCGGGACCTGATCAAGACCGGGCACGCGCAACCTGCGGGACTCGACCCCGACCTCCGGCTGATCCGCGTACGCACCGCGGCAGGGCGGGAGACTCCCCAGTGGTGGGGTAACGCCGCCCCCGGTGAGGTCAACGGCCTGCCCCAGGGGCTGTGGGTGGAAGTCGAAGACGCGGGCTGGTCCTCAGGGCGGGTCTTCTACAGCACCACTCCCAAGGCAGGCACCTTCCGGGACTCAGCCGTCGAGGCTGACAAGATCGCTCCCCGCCCCCTGCGACAGGGCCCCAACAAGGGCAAACCCACAATCGACACACACATCCCCGCCTGGAACCCAGGTCTGGTGGAGATCGCCGTCCTCGGCTGCCACCCGGACGACGGTGACTCGCCCGAAGCCCTCGCCCTCGCGGTGCACCAGCTTCGCCAGGCCCCCGATTACCTGGACGCACTTTCGCTGCCGCTGCCCCTGCACCTGGCGAGCCTCGCCCAACACTACGTTCTGCCGACGGTTGCCGAGGGGGACAACGAGGCCGAGGAATTCTCTCCGGAGGAGTCGGCCGCCGCCGAGGCGAAGAGTAGTGTCAATGGGCAGCGTGTAGTGGCGGCGCTGGGTGTGATCGCGGAGGCAGCGGACACCGAACCGGCGGACGTAGACCCGGAATGTGCGGAGGAGCCCGGTCTCGCGCAAGCGCCGGAGGACGAGCAGCTCTCCCTCTTCTCCTGAAGAGGCGGGCGGAGCCGGCAAGGGAGGATCGCGCTCCGCCCCGTGACACCCATTCAGAATTCGTCCCGCATGAATTGGGTGCTGCCTCTTGGCTCAGACCGTGGCATCGTAGAGTTCCCGGGACCTGTCGCGCATGAACAAACAGTGCTGACGAGTGCAGGAGACGGCGACGCCTAACCAGCACCTGGTTGAGGGCTGGCGTTCCTCATCTGCAGCGCGGTATTCGGACTCACGAAAGTCGCCCCGGTGGATCTTCGGCTGTCCGCTCCGCTCCGCGCCTCGCTGCAGTAGTAATCACGCTGCCATCAGCTTCACCTCGGCCGTCAGCCAGGCCGTCATCGGCGGACTGCTCATCGAGAGCGACTGCCGGCTGCGCGAGGCGAACGCCGGGGCCATCGCGTATTACCGCACGAACATGGACACACTCCTCGACGAGCTGGAGCGGCATTTCCCCGCGGAGCGCCGGGCCGAGCTCGGCATCTCCTGGAACCGTCCGGACGGCGGCTTCTTCGCCGTCGTCACCGTGCCCTTCGCCGCCGACCACAAGGCCCTGGAGCTGTCCGCGCGCACCTACGGCGCAATGCCGGGAAGCTTGGCTTGATCATCTCGTGTGGCTGTCGGGCTCCGCGGTGGTCGGCGGGGTTGTGTCGAGTGGGATGATTTCGATCCCGTATCCGGTGATTTTTGTGCTGCGGCTGGCCGGCCCGGCGGGTTTCGAGGGGAAGATGGAGCTGGGGCGTTTCACGGTCCGGGGGCAGACCCGCAGGCGTCGCTCGGCCGATCGCAGGTTCGCCAGCAGCGACGTGGTCATCTCGGCGAGGTGGGTGCCGATCCGCGCCGTGGTGCGGATCACGGTGTCCCGGGCGACGGTCAGGGCGACAGTGAAGGAGAGCCGGTCGGCATCGAGCCCGTGGCCGGCGGCGGTGGAACTGATCGTGCGGCGGATCGCCTGGTGGGTGACGAGATACGCCCAGATCTCCTGGTTGACCAGCGCGGGTGTCTTCGATCTCAGGACGGCGCGTGCCCCGCGCTGAGTGATCTTCAAGTCCCGGAATTCGAGCTCGGATTCCCACCGCTGGGAATACAGTGCGGCCAGTTCACCGGCGGGGAAGGCCGCAGGGTCGAGCAAGGTGGTGATGAGCCGGTAGGGCTCATGGCGTCGTGACCCGTCGGCGGCCTCGATGACGACCACCATCTCGATCACCCGGATCCGTACCGACCGGGGCCGCCCCGCCAGGGCTTTCGTGATGTTCTTGTGCGCGTGCCGGGTCGCGAGCCAGGAGCCGTCGGGCAGGACCTCGTCGGGGACCAGCCGCACCGCCGCCGAGATCCGCCACAACAGATCCGCCCCGCCGGCGGCGGCATCGACCCACAGCAGCCAGCCCGGGAATCCCCGGTCGGCCAGGACCAGCATCCCGGGGCGCATCCGGTCCAGCAGGCGCCGTGTCAGGTCCTGCTCACAGACCCGGCGGATGTCGAACGCCACCCCGAGCAGCGCCCGGGTCCCGCACTCGATCAGCGCGACCAGGCGGACCTGGGGGAACGCGGCGATCCGCCGCTGATTGCGGGTCCGGCCGAACACCGCGTTCACCGCGGTGTCGGCGACCTCGAGAAACGTGCCGTCCACCGAGGCCAGCCGAAGCCCCCGCCAGAACACCCCCGGCATCGCGACCGTGCCGACCGGCCCGGCGATCCGCTCGAACAGTAACCGGAACGGCTCCGGGCCCAGCGTGACGCGGCGCTGCCGCAGCGCCGAGGAGGAGACCAGCTGGCCCCGCGCGGCCAGCCGCGCCGTCCCACCGGCCAGCTTCGACAGCACCGACCGGTAGCCGTCTCTCGGGAACAGCGTCAACGCGAGCACGAAGAACACACACGTCACCGCGCAGAGTTTGCCGTCACTACGCCGGTCCCCGCGGCCGGAAGCCGCCAGCACATCCGTGACCATCCGCCGTGTCACAACCTGGCGCAACACACCCAGCTGCCCCGTCTGTCCCGCGCTCGCACGCGACGACCCCTCTATGCCAGACTCCCCAGACAACGAAGCTCCTGTTCCGAACAAGTCGATCGTGGTAGATCGCTCGTTCTACAGGAGCTTCGCTGCATCCAGCGCCCGCACACGAGATGATCAAGCCAAGCTTCCCGGCATTGACCTACGGGGTGCCGCGGATGACGATGAGCGACTTCCACCTGGACGGCGGCGGCACCCACCAACTGCGCCTGTCGTGCAGCGCGCAGAGCCCGGAGGCCGTCACTGAGAGCGTGGCCAGGCTGGCCGCCTTCGTCACCGCGCAGACCACCGGCACCGCCGCCTAATGGCCGGTGCCCCGAACCCCTTGAACAGTACGGCGAACGGAGAAGATGTGGTGCTGGCGCTGCGCGCGTACGAGGCAGCGGCCAAGGAGCGGCTGCCGGGACCGGTGTGGGACTTCTTCGCGGGCGGCAGCGGCACCGAGTCGATGCTGACGGCGGGGCGGGAGGCCCTGGACCGGATCCGGCTGCGGCCGCGCTGTCTCGTCGACGTATCCCACTGCGACCCCCGCACCGAGCTGCTCGGGGCGGACCTCGCCGACCCCCTGGTCATCGCCCCCATGGCGTACCACCAACTCGCCCACCCGGAGGGCGAGATGGCGACGGCGCGGGCCGCGGGCGAGGGCGGCGCCCTGTTCACGGTCAGCATGTTCGCGAGCCGGACGCTGGAGGACATCGCAGCCGCGGCCAGCGGCCCGCTGTGGCTGCAGCTGTACTGGCTCAAGCGCCGCGACCTCCTGGTGGACTTGATCCGCCGGGCCGAGGCCGCCGGTTTCCGCGCGCTGGTCCTCACCGTCGACGCGCCCAGGGTGGCGTTCCGTCCCCGGGACGCCGCCAACGGGTTCGCGGTGCCCCCGGGCATCCGGGCGGTCAACGTGGCGCACGACGTGATGGCCGCCTCGCACGGCAGCAGGGACGGGGAGTCGGCCATCGCCCGGCACTCCAAGGAGCAGTTCGACGCCTCGATCACCTGGGATGACCTCGCCTGGCTGCGCGAAGTGACCTCCCTGCCCCTGGTGCTGAAGGGCGTGCTCACCGCTGAGGACGCCGAACTGGCCATCGAGCACGGCGTCTCGGGGCTGGTCGTCTCCAACCACGGCGGCCGCCAGCTGGACTTCTCCCGCAGTGCCCCCGACGCCCTCGCCGAGATCGTGGACGCCGTCGCCGGGCGGTGCGCGGTCGTCCTCGACGGCGGGGTCCGGCACGGCGCCGACATCGCCAAGGCCCTGTGCCTGGGCGCGGACGCGGTGATGGTCGGGCGCCCGGCCCTGTGGGGGCTCGCCCACTCCGGCGCGGAGGGCGTCGCGGACGTCCTGCGGCTGCTCATGGGCGAGTTCGAGGAGGTCATGGCCCTGATGGGGGCGCCCACCGTGGCCGACTTCGAGCGGTCCGGGGTGGTCCTTCCCGGGTGCGCCCACCTCTCCGCCTGACGCCGCGCGTCCGCCCGGACGCCCGAAGGCGCCCTCGGCCCGCACCGCGTGGTACGCGGCGGGGGCCAAGGGCGCATTTCCGTAAGGTCGTTGGGAGCGCGGCGTCAGCCGAGCTGCCCGGTCGGCCGCATGGTGATGTGGTTGATGTCCACGCCCGCGGGCTGGTTGACGGCGAAGGCGATCGTGTCCGCGATCTGCTCGGCGGTCATCGCCGGCGCCGCCTCGGGGGTGCCGCCGCGCTTGGCCCAGAACGGGGTGTCCACCACCCCGGGGGCGACGACGGTCACGCCGACCCCGTCTTTGCCGACCAGCAGCCGGGTGTTCTCGGCCAGCGCGTGCGCGGCCCACTTGGTGACCGAGTACAGGTTGCCGGGCGTGTTGCGCACCCCGGCGATCGAACCGATGATCACGATCCGGCCCTTGGACTCCCTGAGGTGCGGCAGGGTCTCCCGCACCAGCAGGGCCGGGCCCAGGACGTTGGTGAGGACCATGGCGCGCATGTCCTCGGGGGCGTGGCTCTCCAGGTTGCCGGGCAGCGAGAAACCGGCGTTGGCGATGACGTTGTCCAGCCGGCCCCACGCGTCCACCACGTGGCGCACGGCGGAGGCGACGTCGTGCTCGTCGCTGGTGTCGCCGGTGATCGTCAGCAGCCGCTCGCCCGCTCCGGCCGAAGCGGCGAAGGCGGCCAGCTTGTCCGCGTCGCGCCCGGTGACGGCCACGCGGTGCCCCTGCTTGAGCAGGGCGCGGGCGGTGGCGGCGCCGATTCCGGTCGAGCCACCGGTGATCAGCGTGACGGGTTCCATCGGACGGCCTCCTCAGTGACGTGGTCATCGGGGGTCCGCCAGGGTCCCGGACGTCGATGAACGCGAGGTGGCGCGTGAGGTCGACCGACTCCGGGCCGCCGCCGGTTCCCCGGAACGCCTGCACTATACCCAGAGATCTTCCCGCCGAGCCGGTACGCCATCGCTGACCGGCCACGATGCTGTACGAAGTGGCCGAATCGGCGCTGCCGGACGCCGTGTTGGGCCTGCGCGGCGCGCAGGGCCCGGGCCGCGCTCACGCTCCCTTGACGAAGTCCAGGATGACCTGGTTGAGCCGCGCGGCGTGCGTGACGAAGATGCCGTGCCCGGCCGCCGGGTACTCCTTGTACGTGTTGTTCGGGACCTCGCACGTAGAGTGCGTGGCGATTCTTGAGCCTGCTGGAAAGGGTGCCTGACCTACGGGTTTGTAGCTTGCGTGGGTCGATCGACCTGTTTCCCTCCGCGCAACGGGTCGAGTGGACAGCGTGCCCGCCGCAGGCGTCCTGACCTGCTGTTTTGTAGCAGGACGCGGTCTGGGCGGCGCCAGTGTCGTGGCGTCGCTGAGTATTCTTGACGCTCAAATGACGCCCGCTCGAGACGCGCCGTAGCATCGTCCGCCCGTGGCGGCCAGCCAACACCGGGGCCGACCAGGTGGTCCCCGGGCCCGGTCGTCGGCCCTTCCTCCGCTTCGGCACCGATGGCCGCCGCATCGTCGCCACGACGAACGCGGTTGAGTTGGTCGAGGTCCGGATCCGCCAAGCCGTCAAGACGCGGCCGCTTCCCCATCGAGCAGGCCGCCCTGAAGTGTGTCTACGTGGCGATCATGTCGCTCGAGCCCACCGGCAGGGGTCAAGATCGCTGGATCATGCGCTGGAAGACTGCCGTGAAAAAGGCCTCCAGTGCCGCCGTTCAGGTCGGGGGTGCGCATACGCGGCGCCTGCGGACTGCCGTCGTGCACGGCCGCCTCGATGCCGCCCGGGTGCGCGGTGAGGTCCAGGGTGCAGGTGCCGCCGCCGTGGCGCAGGGCGTTGGTGACGAGCTCCGAGACGACCAGGACCACGGTGTTGGCAGCCTCGGCTGCGACCCTCGGCTCTGTGAGACCTTCGAGGAAATCCCGGGCGCCCTCGCGTGCGCCGGCTACGGATGCCGCGCAGCGGAGGGTTGCGACGTTGATGACGCTCATCGTGTCCATCAGGTCACCCTGGTCTCTGCGTCCCCAATGCCCGGCCCTGTCTGCCCGGTGCTTGAGCCCCGGCCTGCGGAGCGCAAACCGCACGAAGCCCCGGCTGTGGCGGGTGTCCGGCCGGTCATCCACGCAGTCAGATGGGGAAGGTCCGGGCTTCGCGACGCCGAGGCTGTATAACGGCGCTGCTCGGAGCGGGTGCCCCTGGCTGGAGTGGAGCCGCCGCGTGGCCCTCCTGCGGTCGGGTTCGACTGTCTCTCTGCCTGGCGCGCGGAAATCTATGTCGGCTGGAGTAGACATCGGGTGCTGGTGTGGTTATGGTTTCTCTCGTAGCCGAGATCGAGCAGGGCCCGGCAGAGATGAACTGCCGGGCAGTGGTAGACGCAGTTGCAGGACGGTGCGGTGGTGGAGTTCCGAAGCCAGAGCGGTTGCAGGACGGCGACGGGACTGACGGCCGGACCGGGTGGCCCGCAGTCATCAGGGGCCGCCGCGAGTAGTACCGCAGTACCAGCAGTGCGGTTTTCAGTGGTTCCTCGGTAAAGGCGTCGGCTGCGGGCGCGCGTGCCGGGAAGTTCGGCAGTGGGGTTCTAAGCCAGAGCAGATGCAGGACGGGCGACGGGGCTGGCTGCCGAAGAGTGGCGCTATGGCAGGCCACCAGCAGTACGCAACACCAGCAGTACGCAGTTCCGCTTGGCAAGTAGTTTATCCAGAGGGAAAGAACGGAGGAGTTGAGCGCCATCAGGATCGCCCGGACGGAAGTCACTGAGTCCGGGTACCGCAGGACATCGATAGTGAGGTGGTCTCCGGTCAAGCAACCGCGATCCCCGCAACCCCGACAGCATTCAGGTTGGGTCTGCGGAAACAGAAGGCCGGCGCAGTACCAGGGTCGGCAGATGGTGTAGCAGTTCCTTCGGGGCCCTGGTGCCACATGGCACCAGGGCCCCTCCACGCGTTCCACAGAGAGGTGCAATGACAGCAGACGACTCGTTCGGACGTCTTGATGACGACGACTACCCCGCCTACACCATGGGCCGGGCCGCCGAGATGCTCGGCACCACCCAGGGCTTCCTCCGTGCCCTCGGCGAAGCCCGCCTCATCACCCCGCTCCGCTCCGCGGGCGGCCACCGCCGCTACTCCCGCTACCAGCTGCGCATCGCCGCCCGCGCCCGGGAGTTCGTCGACCAGGGCACCCCCATCGAGGCTGCCTGCCGCATCGTCATCCTCGAAGACCAGCTCGAAGAAGCCCAGCGCATCAACGCCGAACACCGCCGCGCCGCCGAAGCGTCCGGCCCGCCCGCGGCCTGAGGCAGTGCGCCCGCCGGGTACCGGCGGGCCTCGCACACCCCAGTCGGGGTGTGACGCGTGGGTCGTTTCCCCTGGTGACAGCGTGTGCGGGCGCGTAGCGTCTGCGTCAGGTGTCATGGTTCGGAAGTTCCCCTTCGCCCACGTCTTCGGCGTGGGCGATCTGCTGTGCTGTGCAGCAGGCGGCCCTGGCCGTCGCTGAACGTGGTGGTCTTGATGGTGTTCTGCTTGCGTTTGCCGGAGACGAACGCCTTGCGCCCGGGACGGTCGGCCTGCGGGCGGCGGACCTGGGTCTCGGCCCCGTCGAGCCGCAGCTCAACATCCTCCGCCTCGGCATAGGCAAAGACGTCCTCCAGCGTCTTCAGTCGCAGGCCGGGCCGGTCGGGCACGGCGAAACCACGGGCCGCCAGCAGCGGACGGACCTGGCGGATTGCCGCAGAGACGGTCGAGCGATCCACCTCGAAGAGCTCGGCGAGCACCACATGCGGCAGCTGATGGCGCAGATGAACCAGGGTGACCAGCAGCCGATCGACAAAGACCAGCTTGGGCTTCCGGCCGGCCCCCTCTGCCCGCCGACGCTCCCCGCCCCGGGCCTCGCGGAGCGCAGACTGCCGCGTGGCCTCTCATGGCCTGGTGAGCTCGGCGAACAACTCGCCGAAAAGTGCGCGTGAGATCCGGACAGGGCAGGATGGGAACAGGCCGCACGGGCCCAGGTCAGCTTCACAACTCACCCAACCTGTACGGCCCTTCTCATGTCACGGCCCGACCGGGACGATCACCGTGTCCGCCGAGGCCGTAGAGTTACCCGGCCTTAATCGCGTCTGCCGGGACCTCAAAGATGATCGTGAGTCCGTCGCGCTCGTTCCCCTGCTCTCCGACGCGCGTGAAGCCGAAGCCCTCGATGGAGGCCAGGGAGGCGGTGTTGTCGGATCCGATCCTGGCGCGCACCGTCCTGACACCGGGTTCGGCGGCGGCCCTGACGAGCAGCGCCCTCAGCATGGCGCGGGCATAGCCCTGGCGGCGGTACCTGGGCACGACGGTATAGCCAACCTCGACCATGCCGGCCTCGTCCGGCGGCCCGTGGAACCCGGCGTCGCCGACAACGACCCCGTCCGGCTCGGACACCGCGGCCCGCGTGACCCAGGGCGCGGCAGAGGGGTCCTCGGCGAGCTGGTCGGCGCGGTAGCCGAAGATCCAGCGGGCTCGCTCACCGACGAAGTGTTCGTCAAGGGCGACCCCGGCCTCGGCGCTGCTGGCGGCGAGGTCACCGTCGGCAAGCGCCCGCAGCGCCTTTGCGCTGAGCCCGACTAAGCGGACGCTTTTGGGAATGGAGAGAGGTTCGTTCTTCATCACGGAGATGCTCGCCCAGCACCGGAAGGCTGTCCACCGCTTTACGGCCTGGCGGACATGAGGGTCGTTCCGGTCGGGCCGTGACATGAGAAGGGCCCCACGGATGCTGAGACCTATCTCGCGATCGCCTCACTCGTCTCCGACCGATCCGCGCAGCGGGCCACCCACCGCCGGACGAGCACCGAACTCGTCCTCGTCCGCGACGCCGCCCGCTGATCACCCACCGGCCGAGCCGCCAAGCCAGCACGCCCGAAGCTCAATTTCCCCCAAGACCGCTAGACGCTCGTCCAAGCTTCGAGGAAGGCTTTCCGTCCGGCGGGATCGTCCGACCTGCGGTCGGCGTGCAGGACGTGCCAGGCGGTTAGTTCGAGATCTCGGAGCCACAGTTCTCCGATGACCTGTGTCTTGAGGTCGGGAAGATGGTCGGACTCGGCGAGGGTTTGGCCGATCACCTCGCCGGCTGCGACGCGTTGGGGCGGGGTCATCTCATCGACAGCCGAGAGGATCTGTCGGGCCAGGGCGGTTCCTTCGCCTGCCAGGGATTGCGCCACCTCAGCCTTGATGTTGGCGGGTAGCAGGTAGGCGGTGCCCGAGGACCTCCACAGGTCCGACCAAAAGCGTTCTCCTGCCTCGGTGGGGGCTGGGAGCGCGGCCAGCAATCCGAGGAGATGGCCGATGGCCGCGTAGCCACCGGAGTGGGCAGCTGCGACGACTGCGAGGCCGGCGACGCGCTCCACATCGAGATGGCTGGCTGCGAGGTCCGGAGCCAGGCCCAATTGGTGTTCCAACTGGTCTGTGAGGGGGGCGGATACGTGGGGGTGGACCTCAGGAAGCATCGGCGATCCTTGCGGGTAGGCGAGCGGTGGTGCCCGTTCGGAAGCCCTGATCGTTCCCATGACCAGCCGATCTACTCAGCTTCGGGAGGCCCAATTGGTGGCGGGAGCAAGGGCCGGAGTCCACACGGCGCCGAGAGAGCCCCCACCCGGCGACGTGTGCCTGGCTTTCGGGCCGACCTCTCGAAAGACTGTCCTGTGGGGTCTCTTAGCATGAGCGCATGATTGCCAGTGACGCCCAGGAGTCCGGGGGAGGACGGAGGAGACCAAGGAGCTGGCGATGGAGCGTGATGTCCTCAAGCGCTGCATGGACCTGTGGGTGAAGTAGCTGAGGGGGAACCGGCGTTGCTCGTCGGGGTGATCAGCGACCAGAGGACCGTGCACGACATCCCGCACACTGTCTCGTGCCGCGCGCTGGGCGTGTCCGAGGCGTGGTTCTACAAGTGGCGCCGCCGTCCGGCCGAGCCGACGAAGCGAGGTCAGGAGGGCGCGTCTGGAAGAGCGGATCACGCACTTCTTCCGTGAGTCGGGTGACACCTACGGCTCGCCGAGGATCACCTTGGACTTGTGGGCCGAGGGCTGGCAGGTGTCGGTGAACACCGTTGCCGAGATCATGGCCGACCTGGGCCTGCAGGGCCGCAAGCCGCCGCGTCGGCGTCGCTCACTGACCCGGCAGGGCAAGCGTCGTGCGTCCTTTGACCTGGTGCATCGCAAGTTCGACGCGATCGCTCCGGATGTGTTGTGGGTCGGCGATATGACCGAGATCGAGACCGGTGAGGGCAAGCTGTACCTGACCACCGTGCTGGACTTGTTCTCGCGCCGCCTGCTGGGCTACGCGATGGGCGCCCACCACGACGCCGCCCTGGTCGGGGCCTCGTTGAAGATGGCGGCCGCCACGCTCGGTGGCGAGGTCGACGGTGTGATCTTCCACTCCGACAGGGGAAGCGAGTATACGAGTGAGGCGTACAACAACCTGTGCGACAGGCTCGGCGTGGTGCAGTCCATGGGGCGGGTGGGATCAGCCCTGGACAACGCCGCCGCGGAGTCGTTCAACTCACTGATCAAGGTCGAGTGCATACACCGCCACCAGTTCGCCACCCGCACCGAGGCCCGGCTGAAGATCGCCACCTGGATCACCGACTTCTACAACCCGCGACGCCGCCACAGCGCCGCCGCCGGCCTGCCGCCCATCGAGTTCGAACGAACCATCAGCGAAGCACGCGCCAAGCACCATCAGAAGGACCAAGCCGCATAAGGAAGGTCTCTACGCTTCGAGGGGATTGACATGCATCCATGCGCCCTCCCCGCCGTCCCTTCTTGTTGCCACGTAATGGTAGTTGCCCATAACTTGCAATAGTCGGCAGCCAGAAGGCCGGTGGATATTCCTCGGGGGCATGTCGGCATGCCCTGGGGGCGGTCCCCACCGGTCACGGCACGGCGGGGCACCGTCATGCGCGCGCCCTGACTTCGTCGGCTTGTACGTCGTCACATCGCCGCGGGGCGTCCGGTCCGGATCTATCCGCGGTATTCCGTGGTATTCCGCGACCATCCGACAGACCCCGTGAGAGGACCCACCACATGCAGGGCAAACGCACGCTGTCTTCGCTACTGGCCCTGGCCGCCGCCCTGCTCGTCACGGGCTGTGGCGGCACAGCCCAGGACCGCACCGCCTCGGCGGGGGCCGGAGCGAAGGGCTTTCCCGTCACGCTGTCCAACTGCGGTGTGGATACCACCTACCAGCGCCCGCCGCAGCGCGCGGTGTCCCTGAACCAGCATGCGACAGAGGTCATGCTGGCCCTCGGGCTGGAGAAGTCGATGGTGGGCACGGGCTACCTCGACGACAAGATCCTGCCGGACTACCAGGCCGCGTACAGCGGGATCAAGACGCTGTCCAAGGAGTACCCGTCCTTCGAGACGCTGCTCGCCGCCGAACCGGACTTCGTCTACGGCGGGTTCGCCGCCACCTTCGACGAGAAGGAGGGGCGTAGCCGCGCGGCCCTCACCAAGGCCGGGATCAACACCCACCTCAACATCGAGGAGTGCCCATCCGGGCCGGTGACCATGGCGATGATGGACAAGGAGATCCGTACCGTCGCCAAGATATTCGGCGTACCGGACCGGGCCGAGCGGCAGGTGAAGAAGCTGCACGGCACCCTTGAGCAGGTCGAGGGTCGACTGTCCGGCGTCGCACCGACCAAGCTCTTCGTCTACGACAGCGGCGACAAGACCGCCTTTACCGCGGGCGGCAAGGGCATCGGCAACGAGATGATCAAACGGGCCGGCGGGATCAACGTGTTCGCCGACGTGGACAAGGCCTTCGGCGATGTGTCGTTCGAGCAGGTTGCCGAGCGCGCCCCCGATGTCATCGTCATCTACGCCTACGGCGACCAACCCGTCGAGGACAAGAGGAAGTCCCTGCTCGCCAACCCGGCGCTCAAGGACGTACCCGCAATCAAGAACAAGCGGTTCGCGGTACTGCCGCTGTCGTCCACCGTGCTCGGTGTCCGCGTGCCGTCGGCCGTGGAGTCGCTGGCCCGCCAGATCCACCCGGACCGATTCCAGTGACCGATACGACCGATACAACCGATGCGACCGATGTGGCGACAGTGGCCACGACGAAAGCGGCCAGGACGGCCGAGGGCGCCGCAGCGCGGGCGGAAACCGGCGCGGCCGCGATCCGCCGCTCCGTGATTCCCTACACCCTCCTGCTCGCGCTCCTGTCAGTCCTGTTGGCAGGGACAGCGACGGCCGCGATCGCGATCGGTTCGATCAGCGTTCCGGCCGACCAGGTCTGGGGCGTTCTGCTGCACCGCGTGCACCCGGTGCTGGCCGAGCCGACCTGGACGCCGGTCCGCGAGACGATCGTCATCGACGTCCGGCTGCCCCGGGTGCTGCTGGCCGGTGTGGTGGGCGCGGGCCTTTCGGTGTCGGGTATGGCGCTTCAGGCCCTGGTCCGCAACCCGCTGGCCGACCCGATGCTGCTGGGCGTCTCGTCGGGCGCATCGGTCGGCGCGGTGCTGGTCCTCGTGTTCCACGTGACCCTGTTCGGCATGTTCTCCCTGCCCATGGCGGCATTCTGCGGCGCCCTGACGGCGTTGGTCGCGGTCTACTTCCTGGCCCGTATTGGCGGGCGGATGACCACCGTGCGGCTGGTGCTGGCGGGCGTGGCCATGGCTGAGGTGCTCTCCGCGGTGGCAAGCTTCCTGATTGTCACGTCCAGCGATCCACAGAAGACGCAGTCGGCACTGCGCTGGATCCTCGGAGGACTGGCCGGCACCACCTGGACGACGGTATGGATCCCGGTCGGCGCCGTGCTGCTCGGGACGGCGACTCTGCTGGGCGTGTGCCGGTCACTCAACCTGCTGCTGGCCGGGGAGGAGGCCGCCGCAGCACTGGGCCTGGACGTCCACCGCTTCCGCGGTGCCCTGTTCACCCTGGTCGCTCTGATGATCGGCACCATCGTCGCGGTCAGCGGCCAGATCGGATTCGTCGGCCTGATCATGCCGCACGTGGTGCGCCTGCTGGTGGGCGCCGACCACCGCCGCGCACTACCTGCCGCCGCACTCCTCGGCGCGGCCTTCCTGATCGCCGCCGATCTGGCCGCGCGGACCCTCATGAGCCCGGAGGAGATTCCCGTCGGCATCCTCACCGCCCTGGTCGGCGGCCCGTTCTTCCTCTGGCTGATGCGACGGAAGGCGGCGCGATGACGGACTGGCCGATCCCTGAGCCCGGCGCCCTCGACGCCGAAGACGTATCGGTCGTCGTGAACGGCCGGCCCCTGGTGCATCACGTCTCCTTGCGCGTGGCACCCGGAGAAGTGGTGGGGCTCGCAGGCCCCAACGGCGCCGGCAAGTCCACCCTCCTCCGCACCTTCTACCGGGCGCTGCGTCCCACATCCGGGCGCATCCTGCTGGACGGCGAGGACGTGTGGCGGGTGCCCGGCAAGCGCCTCGCACAGCGCCTCGCGGCCGTACTGCAGGAGACCGCCGGCGACTTCGAGCTCACGGTGTACGACGTGGTGACCATGGGGCGTACCCCGCACAAGCGCGCCTTCGCGGGCGATGACACCGACGACCGCGCCATCGTCATGAGAGCGCTGGAAGAGCTCGATGTCGCCGCTCTCGCACCCGCGCCGTTCGACCGCCTCTCCGGAGGAGAGAAACAGCGGGTACTGATCGCCCGGGCACTGGCACAGAGCACCGGGACCATGGTGCTGGACGAGCCGACGAACCACCTGGACCTGCGCCATCAACTCGACGCGCTCCGCCTCGTTCGCAGGCTCGGCGTCACCGCCGTCATCGCCCTGCACGACCTCAACCTGGCCGCGTCCTTCTGCGACCGGATCTGCGTGATGGACGGCGGCCGCATGGTCGCCACCGGAACACCGGGGGGAGGTCCTCACCCCAGCCTTGCTGGCCGACATCTACCGCGTCGAGGCGGAGGTGACCAGGCACCCGGGCACCGGGATCCCACAAGTCACCGTGCTGCCCGAAACCCGACATGCGAGTACGGAGCGGCCGAATGGAGGAGAACAAGCCAAACAGACGTGCTGAGGAGGCGGGGCGACAGGCCGGGCGGGCTCCCGCAGATCGCCCGGCCTGTGCCTTCTGAGGCGCTGCTCGTCGTCACCGCCGTCACCACCGTCACATTGATCACAGGCCGTCACAGGTGGGAGGCGGGCGATCGTACTGGGACCGCAGGCGCCCCCGTGACGGAGATCGGCCGGATAGCACCACCCCCGCCCATGGGGGGTGTTGAGCCCTCGCGCGGCTCACCTCTAGCATCCTTCTTGCTCAGTACTTGCTCAGTACTTGTAATTGCACAGGATGTGCAACAAAGCGCGTCCCGTGCCGATCTCAAGGAGGAAGCACATGGCGCACGCAGGCTGGCAGGAACCGGAAGAGCCGCAGTCGGGCTGCCTGAAGTCCCACACCCCCGCGGTCGACGCGCCGTTCGAGTGGCGTGAGGACTCCGAGGAAGAGCAGACCGGGAGCTGAACCGGGCGGCGGGAAGCGACGGTTGCGTCGCTTCCCGCCGCACGTCATGTGCGGGCGGCAGCAGCCCGCCAGTGCAGCACCGATTCCGACAACCACCGAGGAACGTGGAGATGCCTGTGGCTCCATCCGGCTCCACCACACCCGCGGGACGCAGGGCCGCCGCGGGTGTCGACACCGCCGACCGGCTCGCGGACTCCGGACTCCGCCTGATCCGACAGGTCGTCCAGGACCGTCCACGGGTGCAGACAGTGCCGAGCTGCGTCTCCTACAGCGCCCATCTGTCGACGCACCCCGAGACGCGCCCCGACACGCACCCCGAAACGGCTCTGGCCGTGATCGACACGGTAACCGGTGGTGCCGCCCTCGGAGACCACGACCAGGCACGCCGAGCGGCCGTGGGCGAGGCCGTCGAACGCTACTGCGGCAATCTCGTACCCGACACTCTGGTGACCACTTCCTACGCCCAACTGGCTCGCAGGGGCCGTCCGGCCGTCGATCCACGCGCGTTCGCCGTGTACTCACCCGCCCAATACGCCCAACGCGGCTTCCCGTTCGTCGCCATGACCCCCGAGCTGCACATCGCCTGGGCCAACGGCCGCGATCTTCGCGACGGGGGGGAGATCCTGGTGCCCGCCTCCCTGACGTACGTGAACTACTTCCGGGGTGCGCGCCGCTCCGAGCCGCCCACCAACTACCCCGTCCTGGCCGGCACAGCCGCGGGCCCGAGCCAGGAACAGGCACAACTCGCCGCCCTGCGGGAAGTGCTGGAACGCGACGCGGTCACCCTGTGGTGGCTCAGCGGTGCACCGGCCGCCCCACTGCTCCTGTCCGCGGATGATCCGCTCGCCACCGCACTGAGCGAGGCCGACGCCTCCGGACTCCGCGTCACTCTTCTGCAAATCCCCTCCACGTTCGACGTCACGGTCGCAGGCGCGTTCATCGAGGACCCGGCGCGAGGGCTGGTCGCGTTCGGCAGCGCCTGCCGCCACACCCCTGAGGCAGCCGCGGCCAAAGCACTCACCGAGGCCATCGGCACGCACGAAACCTCCCTGGAACTGCTGGACCGCGAAAGCGGCTTCTGGAGCGCAGTCCGAGCCGGCCTCCTCGACCACCGCCCCTACCGGCGCCACCGGGACGACCGCGCCTATCTTGAGGACTTCCGCGACGACTGGCGCGATGTCAATGACGTCCGCCTGCACCTTCAGGTCCACCTCGACCCGCGCATGCAGGACGCCCGCCTGGACCGGCTCCGCGCTCCCCGAACCGCCCACCGCCCCGGAACCGCCCACCGCCCCGGAACCGCCCACCGCCCCGGAACCGGTCACCACCCCGGACCCGGCCACCGCGCATACGCGTCGCCCGACGCAGGCCGCACCACCGAGCTGGACGACCACCTTCACCGGCTCGCCGCACAGGGCCTGCGCGCCCTCACCGTCGACCTGACCCACCCGCGGGTGCGAGCCGCAGGACTGCATGTCGCCCGCGTCATGGTGCCCGGTCTGTCCTGCAACGCCCCCGCCGCCTTCCCCTTCCTCGGCGGCGAGCGCCTCCACAGGGAACCCGTCGCCCGCGGCTGGGTGCCCCGCCCGACCGACGAAGCCCGCCTGGTCCGCGCACCCCTGCCGTTCTCCTGAAGTCGACCGACCCCGCACACCTGCCGGCATACGAAAAGGAGTTACCGCATGCGTCTCGGGCTGGCCCTGGGCTACGGCGGAGAACCCATCGAGGAGATCCTCCCCGTCGTCCAACGATCCGAACAGATCGGTGTCGACTCCGTGTGGAGCGTGGAGGAGTACGGGCCCGACGCCGTGAGCATCCTCGGCTACCTGGCCGCCGCCACCCACCGCGTCAAGCTCGGCACCGCCATCATGCAGATCCCGGCGCGTACCCCCGCCGCCACCGCGATGACCGCCATGACCCTCGACACGCTTTCCCACGGACGATTCCAGCTCGGCCTTGGTCTGTCCGTCCCGTGGATCGTCGAAGGCTGGCACGGCCAGCCCTACGCCGACCCCCTGCGCCGCACCCGTGAGTACGTCGAGATCGTCCGCAAAGCCGTCGCCCACGACGCACGCGTCGAACACGACGGCCGGATCTACCAGCTCCCCTACCGCGGACCGGGCTCCAGCGGCACCGCCCGTCCCGTGAAGTCGGACATGAAACCCCTGCGCACGCACATCCCCCTCTACCTGGGCGCCATCGGCCCCCGCAACGTCGCACTGACGGGAGAGATGGCCGACGGCTGGCTGGCAGGCATGTACGCCCCCGAACACGAATCCGCGCTGACCGCACCCCTGGACGAGGGCCTCGCCCGCACCGGCCGCACCTGCGCAGACATCAAGATCAGCCCGATCGTGTACGTGGCCCGCGCCGAAACCGCCGAGGAAGGCCGAGACCAGCTGCGGCCCCTGTTCGCGCACCTGATCGGGGCGGCCGGCCCCGGAGGACGTAACACCTACTTCGACGTGGCATGCCGGATGGGATACGAAGGCCCCGCGCACACCATCCGCAAGCACCTCGCCGACGACCACAAGCCCGACGCCGTCGCCGCGGTCCCCGACACCCTGCTCGACCAGGTCGCGCTGTCCGGCCCCCTCCCCGCCATCGTGGACCGGATCCTGGCCTGGAAGGACTCCCGAGTCGACACCCTGATCCTCCTCACCCGCGACACCGAACTGCTGGAAGCCGCCCAGGCATCGCTGTGAACGCCCCTGAGCAACCGAACATGCGCCGGGTCTGGAAGCTGGCTTCCCCGCTGCTGATCGCCGGCCTGACCCAGATCATCCTCAACATCGTGGACACCGTCATGCTCGCGCGGCTGTCCACCAGCGCGCTCGGCGCCTTCGCGCTCGCCGCCCCCGTGTACCTGATCGCTCTGATCGTGGTCCGCGGCTGGGCGACGGCGGTCCAGGTCCAGGTCGCCCAACGCCACGGCGCGAAACGCCCTGACGAGGTCGCCCATGTCGTACGGATAGGTACGCTCACCGCGCTCGGCGCCGGAGCCGTCGTCGGAGCCATCCTGTACGCCGCCGCCACTCCCGTACTCGTGGTCCTCGGGGCATCGGACGACGTGCTCGGCGCGGGGACCGCCTATCTGCGAGTGCTCGCCTGGGCCGTGCCCTTCGCCGCGGTTTCCTTCACCCTGCAGGGGGCCTGCGCGGGCATCGGAGTCACCCGGGTCGCGATGTACCACGCTCTGCTGGTCAACGTGATCAATCTCCCCCTCGGCCTGCTCCTCATCTTCGGCGCCGGCCTCGGCTTCACCGGCGCCGCCCTCGCGACGCTCGCCGCCACCGCGGCCGGAACCGCCTACCTGCTCCTGTACGGCCGTACCCGGCTGCCGCGAGCAGCTCAGGACCCGGGGAGCAGCTCACACGACATCACCCGCGCACTGTGGCGCATCGGCTGGCCCGAGATGAGCACCATGGGCATCGGCTACGTCAACGAGGCCCTGCTGGCCGGTTTCGCCGCCCGCATGGGCACCCACGACCTCGCCGCCTACCGCATCGTCGACAACCTGCTCCTCGTGGTCTTCACCGTCCTGGCGTCGGGCGCCTCCGCCGTGACGATTCTGGCCGGACAGGAGCTGGGCAGCGGAAACCGCGAACGGGCCGACGCCTGGCACCGCTCCGGGACCAGGCTCCTACTCCTTCTTCTCGTCGTGCCCTCCGCCCTCGCGCTCGGCCTCGGCCGACCGTTGATGTCTCTGGTCACCAGCGACCCGGCCGTCGCCGAACTGGCCTGGGAGACGACGCCCCTCGCCCTGCTGAGCATGGCGCCGATGGCGCTGGCGATGTCGCGCGGCGCACTGCTGCGCGCTGCGGGGGACACCCGGGCGCTGATGATCGCGTCGGTCACCAGCGACTACACACTGCTCATCCCGCTGGCATGGTTCCTCGGCATCCACGCGGGGCTCGGCCTCCGCGGCCTGTACATCGCCTGGACGGCGTTCGCTCTCCTGTACGCCGTACTGCTCCAGGGGAGATACAGGCGACGGTTCAAGCAGCCGGCCCCGCCATCGCAGAGCGCCCCCGCGACCTCGGCGGACGGGCGCCCCCTCAGCTGAACACCGCCCCGCCGTCCCCCCGGCCCCGAGTGCCCCGCGCCGGATCGGGTCCGGGCGGGGCGCTCGAATTCGCCGCAGGGTCAGGTCAGGCCTGGGTCGCGTACGTCAGGAAGCGGGTCCAAGTCGTTGCGGTGACCGCGAGCTGGGGGCCCTGCCGCACCTTGGAGTCCCGGACGTGGACGGAGTCGGGGCATGCGGCCACCTCTACGCAGTCGCCCGACCCGCTGCTGCTGTAACTGGACTTGTGCCAGGACAGTGCTACCTCGACGCAGTCGTCCCCAGAACCGCTGCTGTAGCTGCTCTTGAACCAGGCCAGTTCGGTGGTGCTCATCTCGCTCCTCGCATCCGCTGCAACAAGCCCCGGGAGTCTTCCAACGAGAGGGCCTGTGAGCGCATCCTGGCATACCGCATCTGGAGCGTGCTGACTACTTTCGGCTCGGACATGAACTGACCGCTCTCCTGACCCTCGCAGTAGCCGAACCACCTGTTCTCCGGGGTTTCCAGCAGTTGCATCGGGCCGTGCAAGCCTGAGTGGTTCTCCCGAACCACTGGCATCACCTGCACCTCAATGTTCCGCAACTCCGCGATCTCCAGCAGATGCCCGATCAGCTCCCGCGTGACCTCCGCCCCGCCCGTGCGCCGCAGCAGCAGGTGTTCCTCCAGGATGAAGCTGAACGCCGTGTTCGGCCGCACCCGCAGGAGCTGTTGCCGGTCGGCGCGGGCCACCCACTGCGCCTCGATCTGGTCGTCGCCCAGCGGCGGCAGCTGGTTGACGAACAGCGTGCGCGCGTACGCCTCGGTCTGCAACAGGCCCGGGATCAGCCGGCACTCGTACGTGGACAGGCTCACCGCCTCCGCCTCAAGCCGCGCCCACTGCCGGAACCAGCTCGCCAGCCCCGGCTGCCGCGAAAGGTGTCGCGCCGCGCCGCGCAGCGCCCCGAACGCGTCCAGTACTTCCTCCGCCCGCTCGATGAACTCAGGCGGCGGGAAGCGGCGGCCCTGTTCGATCGAGGCGACGGTCGGAACCGAGTACCGCACCCTCGGGGCGAATTCCTCCTGGGTCAGGCCGGCCCGGCGGCGGAACGCCTTGACGACCTCGCCGAACGCCTTGAGGCTGTCGGACACCTCCGGTTCCGCGCCGCCGCCCGCGAGCGCGCCCGCTCCGCTCGTACCGCTCGTACCGTCCGTCATGCCTGGGCCCCCTCCGTCACCGAACCCGTCCATGGTCACTGGCCGTGACCCCCACTGTCCACCCCGCGTACCCGTACGCTCACTCAGCGTACGAGTCGCTGAGCTGGTGACTCGCCGGTCGGAGCCGCCACATTGGGGGCATGACGCCGCTTCCAGGCCCGCAGGCCGCCCAAGCCCCCGTTACCGTACGTGTGTTCACGCAGCGGTTCAGCTCCACACCGCTCGGCGCCCGCCTGGCCCGCCACCTCGCCGTCCACAGCCTGCACGGCTGGGGCATCCCGTACGGCTCGACCGCCTCCGACACCGCTTCGCTGCTCGTCGCCGAGCTGGCCGCCAACGCGGTGACGCACGGGCGGGTACCGGGGCGGGACTTCGAGTTGGGGCTGCGACTCACTGTGGGGCTGAGACTCACTGCGCAGACGCTGTACATCGACGTGTCGGACACCCGAGGGGAGCGACGCCCGCCGGACCCCGGCGAGTTGACCGAGCCCGGACCGATCGCCGACGCCGGCCGTGGGCTGCTGCTGGTGGAGGCACTGGCGGACCGGTGGAGCGTGCGCGCCCGCCTCCCCGTCGGCAAGACCGTACGAGCCGAACTCGATCTGCCGCGCTGACGAGCCGGCCCCGGGGAGCGCCCGGGGCACGCCGCCGCACGCCGCCGCACGTCAAAGGGTCACGGTGGTCACTTCGGTGGCCTTGACGCTGGTCCATACGGTCGTGCCGTCGGTGAGGCCGAGTTCGGCCGCCGCCTGCGGGGTGATCTCCGCGACGAGGTCGGGGGCCTGGCCGGAGGTGATCAGGACCCGGAGTCGGCTGCCCGACGTGGTGATCTCGCGCACGGTTCCGGGCCAGACGTTGCGCGGGCTGCCGCCGGGTTTGTCGCGGTGCACGGACACGGCTTCGGGGGCGATGATCGCCAGCACATCGGTGCCCGGGGGGAGTGGATCCGCGATCACCAGCCGCCCCCCGCCCGCCAGTTCGAGCCCCTCGGCAGTGGCCGTGCCGGGCCAGGCGTTACGCCCGAGCATGCGGGCCACCCACGGCGAGCGGGGGTGGCGGGCGACCTCGGCGGGTGGGGCGTCCTGGAGGGCGCGGCCGTCGTCGAGGACGAGGACCCGGTCAGCGAGTGACACGGCTTCGACGGGGTCGTGGGTGACGATCAGGCATACGCCGCCGAAGCCTTCGAGGTGGTTGCGCAAGGTGTGCCGTACGTGGGCGCGGGTGGTCTGATCGAGGGCGGCCAGCGGTTCGTCGAGCAGCAGGAGCCGGGGCCGGGCGGCCAGTGCCCTTGCCAGGGCGACGCGTTGGGCCTGGCCCCCGGACAGCTGTCCGGGTTTGCGATGGGCCAGGTGCCCGACCCCGAGCCGGTCGAGCCACTGCCGGGCCTCGCGCCGGGCCTCGGCGCGGCGTACGCCGTGGGCGCGGAGCCCGTACGCGGTGTTGGCCAGGGCGTTCAGGTGGGGGAAGAGGGCACCGTCCTGCGGGACCCAGGCGACACCGCGGCGGTGCGGTGGCAAGGCGGTGACGTCAGTGGTGCCGAGCCGGAGTACGGCGTGGGCGCGCGGGGTGAGGCCGAGGAGGGCGCGCAGGAGGGTGGTCTTGCCCGCGCCGTTGGGGCCCACCACGGCGATGGTGGTGCCCGGTTCCGCGTCCAGAACCAGTTCGTTGAAGCCGGTGACCTCGGCGTGCAGGGGCCAGCGCTCCTGCGTCACCAGGGGTTCGGGGCGGGCTTCCGGGCGGGCAGGAAGGCTCACGGCGGCGGGTTCCGGCTCGTCCGCCGCATGCGTGGGCCGGGGAGCGCGGTCGCTCGGCGTGCCGGTCCAGCGGCCGCGCAGCGTGATGAGTACGAGCATCGCGATGACGAGCAGCAGCAGCGAGACGGAGGTGGCGGCCTCCGGTTCGTCCTGGAGCAGCAGATAGACCTGGAGGGGCAGGGTCTGGGTGGTGCCGGGGAGGTTGCCGGCGAAAGTGATGGTGGCGCCGAACTCTCCGAGGGCTCGGGCCCAGGTGAGGGCGGCCCCGGCGATCAGGCCCGGGGTCACCATGGGCATCGTGACGGTGAAGAACACGCGTACCGGCGAGGCTCCCAGGGAGGCCGCGGTCTCCTCGTAGCGCGGCCGCAGCCCGCCGAGCGCGCCTTCGAGGCTGATGACGAGGAACGGCATCGCGACGAACGTCGCGGCGAGCACCGCGCCCGAGGTGTGGAACGGCAGCGTGACGCCGAAGGTGTCCTCCAGCCAGGGGCCGAGCAGTCCGCGGCGGCCGAAGGCGAGGAGGAGGGCGACACCACCGACCGTCGGGGGCAGCACCATCGGGAGCAGGACGAGGGAGCGTACGAACGCCTTGCCGGGGAAGTTCACCCGGGCCAGCAGCCAGGCCAGGGGCACCCCGAGTATGAGTGACAGGCCGAGCGCCCAGAACGAGACGAGGAGCGACAGCTTCAGCGCCTCGGTGGTCCCCGGGCTACTCAGATGCGTGCCGAGTTCGCCCCAGGACGTGCGGACGAGGACCCCGATCAGCGGAAGCAGCAGGAACACGACGGCCAGCAGCGCGGGGACCACCAGGGCGAGGGGCGCGCGAGGGCCCGGCGCATGGGGCCTCCCCGCCGAAGTCAGGGGAAGGATGCGGAGGCGTCTCATCGGACTTCCTGGGTTCTCGGAAGGGGTGGGTAGGGGAGCCGTACAGGGGCTGCCCGGCCTCCGCCCCGGGCAGCCCCTCCAGGGAGCAGTCTGTGGTTACGGCTTCTGGAAGCCCGCGTCCTGGAGAATCCTCTGCGCCTCGGGCGTGCTCAACCAGGCGACGAACGCGGCCGCGGCCTCGGCGTTCTTCGACGTCTTGAGGGTCGCGGCCGGATAGTCGGCGATGGCGTTCTGCGCGTCGGGGATCGTGACGGCGTCGACCTTGTCGGTGGCCGAGGCGGCGTCGGTCTTGTAGACCAGGCCGGCGTCGGCCTCGCCCAGCTCGACCTTGCTGAGCACCGCGCGCACGTTGGGCTCCTGGGAGACCGCCTTCACGGTGATCTTCTGGGCGTCCAGGATCTGCTTGCTGTAGCGGCCGACCGGCACCTCGGGGGCGGCCAGGACCACCTTGAGCTTGCTGTCGGAGAGATCCTTCAGATCGTCGATCTTCTCCGGGTTGCCCTCGCCCGTGGCAATGACCAGCCGGTTCTTGGCGATGACGGAAGGAGTGCCGGTGTCGGACTTGAGCCCGTCCATGGTCTTGGTGTCGGCGGTGACCAGGGCGTCGGCGGGGGCGCCCTGCTTGACCTGGGCGGCGAGCTCCTGGGAACCGGCGAAGGAGAACGTGACCTTGGTGCCGGGGTGCGCCTTCTCGAACGCTGCGCCGGCCGTCTTGAAGACATCTGTCAGCGAGGCGGCGGCCAGCACCGTCAGGTCCGCCTTGGCGGCGGCGCTGGAGGACTCCGTGGCCTTCGAGCCGGAGCTCTTCTTGCCGTCGCCGCTGCCGCAGGCGGCCAGCGGGACGAGGAGAGCGGCCGTCAGGACAGCGGCAGCGGCGCGGCGTCTGGTGAAGGTGAGGGACATGAGGGTGGCATTCCTTTGGACTGCGGTCGGCGTGTGCCGCCCGAGCGGATGGTCCAGACGCCCCGAGCTGATCCAGCGGGAGTTGGACAACAGCTTCTGAGGCAGGGTCAGGTGCGGTCGATGTGCACGCTGGTCGACTTCACGCGGGCGGTGGCCTGCATGCCGACTTCGAGTCCCAACTCCTCGACGCCCTCCCTGGTCAGCAGGGACACCAGCCGGTGCGGACCGGCCTGGATCTCCACTTGGGCCGCCACGTCACCGAGCTTGACCGCGGTCACGATGCCGGGGAACGCGTTACGGGCGGAGGTGTAGGAGGCGTCGTCGTCGTCGTTGCCGCCCTGGCCGACCTCGATGGAGAAGGCGGCCAGATCCCGGCCGTCGATGAGGCGGCGCCCGCCTTCGTCGCGATGGGTCGCGACCCGGCCGGCGTCCGCCCAGCGGCGCGCTGTGTCAGGGCTTACGCCGAGTAGACGCGCCGCCTGTCCGATTGTGTAGGACTGCATGTGCGTCAGGATACGACCCATTGCCTCTCATATGCAATTGTTTCGTGGATTCCTCACGGCAGATGCGAGATGGCTTGGAGGAACGGCCAAGCGGGCGGGGGTCGGTCACGTGCTGTCGGCTTGGTGCTTGCGGTGCGTGGCGGAAAATGAGCACGGGGTGTGGCTGGAGTGCCGAGCAGGGCATGTACAAACCATCTTTCCGTCGAGTATTTGGGGCGTTTCTTTATGAGCCTGAGCATCCGGAATCAGCTTCCCGGCACCGTCACGTCGGTCACCACCGGCGAAGCCATGGCGACCGTCAAGGTCCGTCTTGACGGCGGTCAGAACATCACTGCCGCCATCACCGCCGAAGCCGTCAAGGAACTTGGTCTCAGCGAGGGCGCCGCGGTGCGCATGCTGGTGAAGTCGACCGAAGTGGCACTGGCCACTGGGCCCGTGAGCGGACTGAGTATCCGCAACCAACTGGTCGGTACGGTCAATGAGGTGTCGACCGGTGGCGCCATGGCCCATGTCAAGGTGGACGTCGAGGGCGGCAGCCTCACGGCGGCCATCACCAAGCTCCGTGCCGGCGGCCACCTCACGTTCGGAGGCGGCGCGCACTACTGCCTGGGCGCAGCCCTCGCCCGTCTGGAGACCCGTTCCATGCTCACGCAACTCCTGCGCCGCTTCCCCACGCTGCGCGCGGTATCACCCCCCGAATACGCCTCCCGCATGGTCTTCAGGCGAGTCACCTCGCTGAGCGTGGCGATATGAGTCTCTCGTCCCCCGACTACCTGTACCCCCACGGGCGGCGAGCCGGCACGGTGCGCTTCCTGCGCGAGGGGCCCGTCCTGAGGGTGGAGCTGAACGACCCCGCGAACGGCAACCCGGTCACCGAGACGATGCTGGACGGCCTGCTGGAGATCCTGGCCGTACCGGATCCTGATGTGCGGGTGATCGTACTGAGTGCTGCCGGGGACGACTTCTGTCTGGGTGGCGACCGGACCGAGTTCGCCGGCTGGCTCGACGAGGACCCCACCGGGCGCGGCATCCGCATCGCGGGCGACAAGGCCCGCCGAGTCTGCGAGGCCATCTCCACGAGCCAGGCCGTCACCATCGCCGCCGTACACGGCAAAGTCATAGGTGCCGGCCTCGCTCTGGCTCTGGCCTGCGACCTGCGGGTCGGCGCCGACACCGCGACTTTCAGGCTGCCGGAGCTGGCGCTCGGGCTGCCCACCGCCTGGGGCGGCGTCCTGCCACGCCTGATCCATGAAGTCGGTGCGGCCCGTGCACGCGAACTCATCCTGACGGGACGGGCCTTCGACGCCACGGAGGCGTACGCCCTGTCCGTCCTGCAGCGCCTGGTGCCCCGGGACGCCCTCGACGAGGCGGTCACCGCCTGGTCCCGGCCCATTGTCCGCCGTCCCGAGGCCGCCCTGCGTGTCACCAAGGCCGTGCTCAACTCCTACGCGGCCCCGACCCGGCTGGGCGATCCGTCCCTGCTGGACGCCGAGCTGCTGGCCTGCGTCGCCGCCGCGACCAGACGGACACGGGACGCGGGCGGGGCGAGGCCCATCCCGATCCGGTAGTGGCGGGATGCCCGTAGGGGCCAGAGCTGTGTTGCGGGGAACAGGTGCCGACGCAGCGGGGCCCAGATCCAGATGGGGGAAGCGGTTCACGACGCGGCGGAGCCGTGTTGGAAACGTACGGGCTCCTGGAGGGCCGCACGCGCTGCTTCGAAATCGGCGAGTCGGGCCGCGACGGTGGCTACCGCGAGCCGTTCGGGCAGGGCGGCGGAGAACTTGAGCCCGTGCACGGCACGGCGGTCGACGTCCGGCAGCACGAGGACCGCGCCACCGTCCGCCGCCTCACGGCTTGCCCGCCACATCTCGGGGGTCAGGTCTTCGCGCAGACGTACGTAGCAGTCCGTGGGCCGCTGCACCGGATCGGCGATCGAGGCCAGCGTTGCCGCGAGTGTCGCGTTCGCGCGGTAGCCGGCCCAGGTCCACCAGCGCACATCGTTGCCCTGCCGCACTACCAGCGTCCCGCCGGGGTGCACGAGATCGGGGGCCTCCTCTTCTCGCCATTCGGCGAGGCACACCTCGGCCCTGCGGGTGAGGGAGATCGGTGGATCGGAGCCCAGAAGGACCTCGCGCATCGCGCGCGTGAGGGTGTACGAGAGCCCGACGAGCGAGCCACTGCTCCACTTGGCGACTCCGCCGCCGTCGGCCGGTTCCACGAAGGCCCGCTTGCGGGTCCAGTCGATGAACGTCACCTGCCAGCTGCGCCCGCCGAGCAGGAGCCGACGGGGGCCCGGGCGTTCCTCGGTCAGTACCGAAGGGTCCATCTGCCCGATCTCAGTGCGTCCGGACAGGACCGTGAACTGCGGGGGCGCGGTGAAGGAGGCCGTCAGCTCGATGAAGTGCCGTCGGCCGAAGCGTTTTTCAGCCTCGGGCCCGATGAACAGCAGGCCATCGTCCGTATCGAGGAAGCCCTGCGTCACCAGATGGCGCACGATCGGCTCTGCCGAGAGATCGAAGGGGGCCAGCCCGTTCCACTGTTCGGGCCACAACCGGTCGCCGATCCGCTGCTGTTGGAGGGTTACGGCGAGCAGTTGTTGCGCCACCAGGTGGCGCGGCTGGGGCGGTGGGCTCACCGGCTCGACCCAGCCCCTTCCCCAGAGCAGGAGCAGCGCCGCGGCCTGGAGGAGGCTGTCCTTGCGGGTTGCGAGGAACAGGCAGTTGCGTGTGCTGCCCTGGCGTCGCCCCGTACGCCCGATGCGTTGCAGGAAGGAGGCGACGCTGCTGGGTGAGTCGATCTGGATGACACGGTCCAAGTCGCCCACGTCGATGCCCAGTTCAAGAGTGGACGTGGACACGATGACGCAGTCGCGGGCCTCGGCGAAGGCCTGCTCGGACCTGGCTCGCTCCCCAGCCGAAAGCGACGCGTGCGACAGGAACACCGTGACGTCGCGCTCGCGCAGAGCGGCACCCAACTGCTCGACCTGCCGCCGGGAGTCACAGAACACCAGCCTCTTCTCACCGCGGTGCAGTACGGCGATGAGCTTGGCGGCGTTGTCCAGGGAGCCCACGTAGTCCAGCTCCACCTCGCCCGCCGGGGACGCGCCGCTCGCGGAGGCGCCGCGGGCGATGTCGGAGGCGATGTCGGGGGCGATGTCGGGGGCGATGACGCGGGCCGGTCGTTTTCCGGCGCCCGAACCCTGCAGCCAGGTGAGCAGGTCTTCCGGATTGCCGACGGTCGCCGACAGCCCAATCCGCTGGATGGGACGTCCGACGACCCTTTCCAGGCGTTCCAGCACCGCGAGCAGGTGCCAGCCGCGATCGTCACCCGCGAAGGCGTGGACCTCGTCCACGACCACCGCCCGCACACCGCCCAGAAGGTGCGCGTGATCGGTCTTCACACCGATGAGCATGGCTTCCAACGACTCCGGAGTGGTGAGCAGGATGTCCGGCCGGTCACTGCGGATGCGCCGGCGCTGGGACTCCCTGGTGTCGCCGTGCCACAGGGCGGCTCGGCGTCCGAGCCACCCGGCGTACCCGTCGATACGCGTCACGAGGTTGTTGAGCAGCGCTTTGAGCGGGCACAGATAGAGGACGGAGGTGCCGCTCCAGCGCTGCTCCGACATGGCCGACAGGATCGGCAGGCACACGGCTTCGGTCTTTCCACCGGCGGTGGGAGCGAGAAGAACCGCGTCCTCGCCGTCCATCAACGGGTGGATCGCCGCCCGTTGCAACGGGCGCAGGTCCGGCCAGCCCAGTGTGTTCACCACGTGATGCAGGACGACCGGATCCAGCCGGTCCACGGGGTCCTCGGAGACGGACGGCTCTGCCATCACAGGTTCAGTTCGATGTCGTCGGCCGAGCTCCCGGTAGCCGCGTTCCGCTCCACGTCGTTGAGTTCGCTGCCGCGCACCGTCAGCTTGTAGTGCCGCCGCGGATCGAAGTCGTCGAACTGGTCGACCCGGTCGAGGACATCGCCCACCAGTTTCTTCAGGTAGAGCCGTGGTGCCACCCCCACCTTGCCGCCGAGCGCGCCGCCGACCGCCCGGGCGAGGTCCGCGACGTACTCGTCGTCCGCGAGCGTTCTGACGCGGTCGGGGGCCGCGGCGCCCGCCGCGTAGAGGTCACGGATGGTCACGCCGAGGTTCACCAGTGATTCCTGGGTGAAGCCGGGCAGTCTCAGCTGTACCGCGCGTGGGTTGTCGAAACGCGGGTCGGTGGTGAAGTCGGTGGCGAGGCGCTGTGCCAGCGGGGCGAGCCGCTGCACGCCCTGTTGTCCGTCGTAGAAGGCGGGCGTTCCGGTGATGACCAGGTAGAGGCCGGGGAAGCGGCCCGAGTGCACCTCGTCGATGAGCTGACGCAACGCGTTGAGCGCCTTGTCCCGGGCGTCGGACCGCACCCGTTGGAGGGTCTCCACCTCATCGAGTACGACGAACAGCCCTCGGTGCCCCGAGTCGCGCAGCACGGTCAACAGCCCCTGCAGAAAGCCGAGAGCGCCGAAGTGGTCGAGGTCGCCGCGGACTCCGGCCGACCGCCGGGCAGCTGCCGCCACATGCGGCTGGCCGCCCAGCCAGGCGAGCACGGCCGCGGCCGTCGCTTCGTCGCCCTCGGCGAGCGCGGCCCGGTAACCGCGCAGGGCGGTAGCGAAGGACGGGGCGTGCCGGGACACCTCGGCCAGCCTGGCTGTGAGCAGGGTCTCCACCTCAGCGGCCAGTTCGTCCTCGCTCGCCCCGGCGGCAAGGGCGTCCTCCTCCAGGGCGTAGAACCAGGCGTCCACGATCGGCCTGAGCGCGCTCGGCGGGAAGCTCGCCGTGGTCAGCCGCTCGGTGAGCCTTCGGTAGACGGTCTCCAGCTTGTGCAGGGGAGTCTCGGTCTCCGAGACCTGGATCTCGGCCACGGCGAAGCCCAGACGCTTGGCCCGCTCGCCCAGCCACCGGGTGAAGAACGTCTTGCCTGAGCCGTACTCACCCCGTACGGCCTTGAACACCGCCCCGCCCGAGGCGACCGCGTCCAGCTCGGCGTCGAGCGCCACCTCGAACCGGTCCAGGCCCGTGGCCAGCAGATCAAGACCGCTGTCGGGTACGGCGCCGCGTCGCAGCGCGTCGATGACCGTCCGCCGCCGGGCGGCCGAGGCGGGGGAGGAGGTATTCGGCTTCGCTGCACTCACTGGCCCAGTCTCTCACCGGCCCGGTCCGCGTGATCCGGAGCCCGGGGGTAACGCGCTCTGCCCTCAGCCCAGCCCGAACTGCTCCCGCAGGAGCCCCTGGTGCAGGCGCAGGGTCCGCCCGTCGGGCAGGGTCTCCAGGACCTGCACCCCGTCGTAGTTGAGTAGCTGGCGCAGGACCGCGGCGAAGCCGTCCGCACGGCCGACGAGGAAATCGACGCGCTGTGCCAGCGCCGTCACCGGCAGGGTGCCCCCCGCGTCGGCGAGCTCCTGAACGGCCTGTTGGAACTTGTCCAGCTCGCGCTCGCGCGGCTTGCGGGCCAGGAGCTCGATCTGGTCCTGGAAGGCGGTCGAGGCGAACAACGCGGCGACCAGGGTCTCGGTCTGTGTGCGCAGCTCCGCGGTGACCAGAGCATCCCCGGTCTCGTCCGAGGGGACCAGGACGACGTCGAACAGGGAGTCGTGCGTCCGGGCCAGTTCGGCCTGCGACTTCGACGGCGTCTGGCGGGCCGGCTTCTTCGCGGCCGTGACCCCGGGCTGGACGGGCGCGGGTACGGGCGCACCCTCGTCCAGCAACCACCAAGTCGGCCGCTGGTCGCCCAGCTCCCGCCACTCCCTGGGCGGTGTCGCTCCGAAGGGGAGGAAGGCGAGGACCGGGATGGTGAACTCCGCGAGGGAGGCGCCACCGTGGTAGCCGGCCTTGAGCGCGGTGTAGCGGGAGTCGGCGTCCCACAGGGCGACGATCGCCGCACCCGGGTCGGGCCAGACCACCCGCGGACCGCTCAGCGCTACCTCCGTCGCGGCCGGCGCCCCGCCGGGCAGCCGGTGGCGGGCCGATTCCGGGGTGCCGGCGGCGACCTTCGCGCCGCGGCGGTCCACGACGTGCCCGTGGTCACTGGTGATCAGGACCGCCATGCCCTGTGCCGCGGCCACTCGCAGCAGGTCGACCAGACCGGGGATGTCGGATGCCCGCCATGTTCCGTCGCCGAGCTTCTGTTCCTTGGCGAGGCGGTCGTCGATGGCGTTGAGGACGACGGCCACATGAGTGCGTCCGTCGGCCAGGGCCTCGCTGAGAGCGGGGCCGAAGGTGTCCCCGGCGCTCGGGGCGCGCAGGTCGTCCTTGTGGAACACGGCTGCCGGGGCGCCGCCCCACAGCTTCTGCTGCGGGAAGAGCCGCTTCTCGTCGGCCTGCGCCCCCTTCATCAGCCGGCCGGCGAACAGTGACGTACGGGAGACGGCGGTGAGGGTCGGCAGGACGGCCGCCATCGCCCGCCGGTGCGGCTCGCCGTCCCTCACCGGGTCGAACTCCGCCCACGAGGAACGGAGTTCCTCGCCGAGTTCGGTGGCGATCGCCGCGCTCATGCCGTCCAGGACGAGCAGCAGCACGCGTCGGCCGTCCGTACCCCCGACGATCGGCTTCACGACCCGGTCGAGGAAGGACTCCACCGTGAGCATGGATCCGGGCGGGGTGCCCGCCGCGGTCCAGATCGCCAGTGCCTGAGCGAAGTGCCGGTCGATCTCGTGCCTGCGTTCCCGGACGAGGGCACCCAGCCGGTCGTACGCGGAACGCAGGACGGGATCCGGATCGCCACCGGACTCGATGTGTTCCAAGGCATGGTCCACCCACCCGGTCTCCGAGAGATGGCGCCTTATCCCGTCGCCTGTCGAGTCGCACGCGATGGGCGGTTCACCGGCGAGCCACTGTGCCAGACGCCCTCCCATCCGGGCCCGCCGGATCCGGGGGCGGGCCTCGGGATCCTGGGCACGCCGGTGCTCGTCCAGGGCTCGGAAGGCCTCAGCCAGGGGGCCGGGCCGGCCGGTTTCCAGGGCTTGCCCCACCGCGGTGAAGCGCGCTTCCAGTCCCCTGGGGAGCAACGGGCTCGCCTGGGCGGCGGTCTCGGCACCGAACTGCCGTACCAGGGAGGAGGCACGGTCCAGGACGGTGTCGCTGATCCGGCGTGCCTCACGGGCCTCGTCGCTCTCCCCTCCCCGGTCCCGGGCGGCGGCGGTCAGCAGGACGCCTACGTACTCCTCGCAGGCCCGCCCGAACGCGGCTGCCAGGGCGTCGAGCTGCTCTCCGGCGGCCGGGGGCTGTTCGCCGAACCAGCGCTCGGCGCGGCCCCGCGCACGGTAGGCGTCCGCGTCCGGCGCGGCGTGCAGCCACAGCGCCGCGCACACCAGCCCGAACGCCACCGCCTCCGCGCCGTGCTCGGCCTCGACCAGGGCCAGCAGTGCCCCTCCGGCCAGGCCGGCCTGGTCCCCTTCCCCGAGGAACTCCCGCAGTCCCGCGCGTTCGGGACCGCGCAGCTCCAGCAGCCGTTCGGGACCGCCGGGACTCAGGGACCAGCCCAGCAGGGCGTGGGTGTCCAGGGTGTCGTCCGTCAGGGTGTGGTGGGGCCGTACGCCCGCCTCGCTGTCGTACCTGCCGAGCCGAAGCCGGCGCAGGGCCAGCGCGGACAGGGCCTTCTGCCGGGACAGCACACCGCCCGCGAGCGGGGGCCAGCCACCGGGCGGGGTGGCGTCCAGCAGGGCCTCCGCGGCCCAGTTGGCGTTCTTGAGCCGGGTGTCGACCTGCTGCCCGCCGAAGGCCTCGCGCACCACGTCCCAGCTGTCGAGCGTGTCGATGCGCTTCTTGTGGGCGCGGGCCAGGATCGCGGGGTCGAGTTCGCTCTGCTCGCGATCGGTCAGTACGACGAGCACGGCCGGGCCTACGGGAGAGCCGTCCCGGTCCGCGGTGGGGTCACCGAGGTGGTCCAGGAGAAGTTCGTGTACGGCGAGGGGAGAGGGGGCCGCGGCGATCCGGGCCGTGCGACCTTCGCCCCAGGCCGGTTCGGCCGGGCCGTCCCATTGCGGCGCGCAGCGCAGCAGGACGGCGCGGCGCCGGCCGGTGCCCGTGAGGGAGGCGGCCAGCGACGTCTGGGACGACAGGTACTGGGTGATGGTCGCGACGTTCAGCCGACCGGCCACCGCGGTGCTCTCGGCGCTCATGACTCGACGACCTGCCAGGTGAGCTCGACGGCTGCACCGGGTTCCCGTGCCGCCAAGTCGGCGATCTCCGCATGGAGTTCCGCCACAGCGCGCGCCGCCGTGGTGCGGCCACCGCCCGACCGCCGTGTCCTGGCGCCGTCGGAGGCGGGTGCCGGGGTCCGGTCGGTGGGGACGGGCGGGTGACTGGTGCCCGTGTTCAGCGGCACCTGATTCGCGCTCGGTGCGACCGGCGGGGGAGTGGCGGCGGCGCGGTTGCGCTTCACCAGCGCGAGGACCTCGCGTTGCGTGCGGGACAGAGCATCCCGCAGGTCGCTGGTCCGCTGGTCGCTGCCTGCGGTGTTTCGCAGGGAGTCCAGCAGCGCCTGCCCCTCGGGGCCCTCGTTGGACGCCAGCTCCAGCGTGGTCCAGGACGTGCCGGTCAGTGCTCTGGCCACGTCCCGGGCCTGCGTGATCGACGAACCGAAACGGTCGGCGCTGACCTGGCCGAGATCGAAGGCGGCAAGCGCGTCCACCGTCCTCTTCGCTCCGGCCGCACCCTGCCCTGCGGTATCGGTGAGGGTCTTGAGCAGCTCGACGGACCGCCGGGCGAGCGGGAGCCGCCCGCACTCGTCGGTGCCGTCGAGCCGGAGGAATCCCGCGTGCTCCTCCAGCTTCGCCACGAGAGCGATCGCGAACTCCTCGTAGGAGCGGGCCTCCTCCATGATCTGACGGGCGAACTGGTTGACGATGCGTCCGCGTCGCAGAGTGGGAGCGGGCTTCCCGAAGACCGTCGCGAAGCGCAGGCGTGCGGTGTCCCAGTCCTCCTGGGAGGGCAGCGGCTGGCTGCGCAGCGTGTCGAGGTCCTTGATCTGCGACAGCTCGGGCGCGGGGTCGAGCGGCATGCCGCCGCGCACCCACACCCGGTCGTCCATCTCGGCGAACGCGGCGACGACCAGCCGCGTGAGGAAGTCGGGCAGCCCGCGAGGCTGCGGCAGGTCGGTCCAGTCGGTGAGTGTGATCAGGGAGAGGTCGCCGGTGACCCCGCGCTCGCGCGCCAGCTTCCGGAAGTGGTCGGCCCAGTAGAGCGACAGCTCGAAGTACGCCTCCTTCTGCTGTCCGAGGCGCAGCGGACCGGCGATGCGCTGAACCAGCCTGCGGTCGACGGCCGGGACTTCGGTGCGGCCGTCACGGGCCTCGGCGGCGGCCCGGATATGGGTGAAGACCCTGCGGGCGTCGGCCGGCTTCAGGGGCGTGCCGGTGTGGTCGGGGTCCAGGTCCGGGTGGTCGGGGAACTGGTCACCCAGCAGCTTGCCCGCGACGTGCCGCAGACCGTCGCGCATGGACTGGCCCACGGAGAAGACCAGCCCGTCCACGTCGCGCAGCGACTGGAGGTGATCGCCGAAGCCCAGCTCCACATCGGTGGCCTTCTTCTCGGCCAGGCCGTACGCCTGCTTGAAGGCGGCCTTGACGTTCTTGAGCAGGGACTCGCGCTGCGTCTCCAGCAGGCCCTTGGCGCGCGCGCGGTTGTCCGCGTTGAGGTGGCCGGCGTACTGGCTGTCGAAGCGCTGCTCGTCGGAGAGCGCCTTGTCGATCACGACGAGGCGGCAGAAGTCGGTGTACCGCTGTGCGGAGAGATGAGCCGGCAACCAGGCGACCGTGCGGGACCGCTCGCCCTCGCGCTGCTTCTCGCGCAGCCTCTGCATGCGGTTCACGTCCTCGACGGGCCCGTACTCGCTCTCGTCGTACGGCAGGTCGACGACGATGCGCCACAGGCCGTCCTCCTGCGGCATCAGGTCGTGGTCGGGCAGTTCCTCCTCGTCGGCGACGTTCCCGAAGACGACTTCCGCACCGCGGCTCGTGCCGCGCCAGTCGAAGTTCACTCGGCTCGTCAACTGGCCGTGCTCCAGTACGAGTTCCTCGGACAGGAGCCGCTTCGCGAGCGCCTGGCGGTTGCCCGGGTTGTCGTTGACCTTGGCGTTGGCGATGACGGAGTCGACGTCCACGCCGGTCAGTTCGAGGCGCACACCCGGGTTGGCGTCGGTGCCGGTCTCCTTGATCTCCGGGAAGCGGCCCGCCCATTCGGCGACCTTGTTCTTCAGGATGCCGTACTCGCGGCCCGGGATCGGGGCGACCACGGAGCCGTAGTTGAGGGCGGAGAGCCGGCGGATCGTGAGGTCGGCGAGCGCGGGCACACTGGGCGCGAGCGCGGACAGCAGCAGGGTGCCGACGATCCGGTTGTCGCCGACGAAGGTCTTCACCCGGCCCCGCAGGTCCGGGTCGGCGATGCTGTCGGGGCCGCGGCGGGTGTACTGCTCGACATCCTCCTCGGACACGTTGTACGTGCCGAGCAGGTACGGGCGCAGCTTCGTGCGGTAGAGCTTGTCGGCCGCCTCGAAGACGACCTTGAGGCTGTCGGTGAAGGGCTTGTCGCCGCCTGCCGTGATCAGCGGGTACAGATCGCCCACGGGAATCAGGTCGCCGAGCCGCAGCTCGTCACGGTGGTCGGCGAGCAGCTGGCCCATCAGCTTCATACCGGTCCGATTCCGCTGGAGCGCGGAGGAGACGTGGACGAGGGTGTCCATGAAGGCCGGCGAGAAGGGGTACGTCAGCCGGAAGCTCTCCTCGTCGGCGCCCACCCCGTCCGTCCCCCGGTCGGAGCCCAGCAGGGTGTCCCACACCTCCTGACGGACCTTGCGGGTCTTCTCGAACTCGGCGTTGACGAGCGCGGCCGACTCAGGGTTCTTGGGAGTCAGCAGGCGGGCGTGCGCGACCTGGGGGAGGTTGCGGTCCTCCAGCGTGATCTTGTCGAAGCGGCCCGACGCCAGGTTGAGGGTGTCCTGGATGGACGATTCGGCCGCCCCCGACACCTCCTCGCCCACGAGTTCCCGCAGATCGCGCTGGCGCGCGATGAACGACACCACGGGGACGGCACGGCGCGCGTCGCCGCCCTCCACGAAGTTGGTGATCTTGCTGGCCTCACGGGCCACGAACTTCTGGTCGTGGATCAGGGTGGCGAGCCACAGGATCAGCTCGTCCATGAAGAGGATCAGACCGTCGTAGCCGAGGGACTTCGCGTGCTCGGCGATGACGGACAGGCCCGCGTCCAGCGAGACGAACCCGTGCTCGTCCTCGGCGGCGTTCTTCGTGAATCCCGGCAGCAGGTTCGTGCTCGCGTCCTCCACAAGGCGGGCGCGCAGCTCGGCCGGGGTGGACGGGCTCACCAGATTGAGCGCCCGGCCCGACTCGTGCACCTCCTCGGCGGCGAGCGCGGTGTCCAGGAGGCCCGGCTGCCAGGCGAACGCCTCGCCCCACTCATCGCCGTCGTCCGCGCCACCGCCGGCGTCCGAGGACGCGAGGCCGTCGATGATGAAGCGGTCCCCGTGCCGCTCCCGCAGCGAACGGATGTTGTCGAAGAGCGCGTCCGTCCGGTACACCTGCGGCGTCGGCGCCTCGGGGTGCAGCTTCTTCACATGGGTGACATAGCCGCCGAGGACCCGCTGCTCCAGGGCCTTGGCCCCGAGCATGTGGTACGGCACGAGCAGAAAGTTCTTCCCGTCCGTGCCGAGCCACTCGTGCTTGGTCAGTACGGGGTCGAGATCGTGGCGGGAGCGGGCGGCGGGGCTGCCGCTGAGCAGGGCGTGCAGCACCGCCATGAAGTGCGACTTACCCGAACCGAACGAGCCGTGCAGATACGCGGCCTTGGACGTGTGCCCGTCCAGCGCCGCCTTGATCAGCCCCAGCGCCTCGTCGAAGTTGTCCCGCAGCCGCTCCGTGACCACGTAGTCCCGCAGGGCGCGCTCGGCGCCCTCCGGGGTCGTCGCCTCCGAGAGCTGGAGGACGAAGTCCGAGGTCGAGAGGGACTCCTTGATGTCGATGACATCGCGGAGCAGGGGCGGCTGCTGGGCCATGGACGGTCTCACTCTCCGACGGGCGGTGGCGTGGTGTCTCCGATCGTATGGCGTAGGTCTGACAACGGACCAATGCTTCCGCAATCACCGGATCAGGCGAGAACGGCCGCCTCGATCCCCGTCTCCGGGTGGACGAGCGAGCGCAGCTTCTCGCGCGTCTCCGGATCGGTGGAGTAGATCATCGTCCCGACCATCCCCCGGGTCAGCAGCACCTTGTACGTGTTGCGGATGAGCCGCTCCACCTGGTCGTCCGGGGTCGCCTTGGTGAAGATCGGATCCTTCGACGCGGTGCGGTCCACCACCCAGCGGTCCGTCCGCCACACCAGGTCCGGCCCCATGATCACGCCCGACCAGTCGTACTCGAAGCCCTGCGCGGTGTACACACAGCCCACCTGGCCGAAACCGGCCGGATCAGTGGCCCACAGAGAGGACGACGGCGCACCGAGCACGGACCGGTCGCCGTACAGATTCCACGGCCGCGCCCAGTCGCCGATGACGACATCGCCGGGGAGCGCGGACATCTCCGGGGTGATCCTGGTGGTCCACCTCCAGCAGTACCCGGCCGCCATGCGCGCCCCGTAGTCCTCCTCCCGGCGGGCGGTGAGGAAGTCCTCCAGCTCCTGCGGGCTGTCGGCCGTCAGCAGCTCAACCTTGCCGTCCGGCTCCCAGACAATCGGCCCGTCGCCCTCCAGGCCCAGCAGGCTCGCCACCCACTTCACATACGCGTCGCTGCCGCCGCAGCGGAACTGGCTGTCCAGCTCCACCACGGTGCAGTCGAGGCCCTGCTCGGCGGCCGCCTCAGCGATCTGTTCCTTGGTCCCCATCTCGCCGGGCCGCACCACCTGATGCTGGTCCAGCAGGAACACCGGCACCCTGGCCGCGGTGATCAGTTCCGCCACCTGCGGCCGGTCGGTGCGCAGCGCGGCCTTGGTGTAGCGGTTGGCGGAGGTCTTGCGGAGCCGGTGGGCCTCGTCGCAGATGAGTACGTCGAGGTCGTTCGGCTCGGCCTCCATGAAGCTGTTGAAGTACTTGAACAACTGCTGCACCTCGGGCTTGCGCGCACCCGCGACCTTGCGCATGGTCTTGGTGAACGACGCCGATCCGGTCGCGTGCAGAGCGGTCACCCCGCGCCGGTACAGGTCGCCGAGCAGTGACAGTGCGATCACGCTCTTGCCGGAACCAGGACCGCCGGTCACCACGACCACCTGCTTGCGGTTCGACCGCTTCGCCTTGCGCACCGCGGACAGCACCAGCTCGTAGGCGACCCGCTGCTCGTCGAGGAGCACGAACTGCTCCCGGTCGCGTACCTCGGCCGCCGCGACCGCCATCAGCTGCTTCGACGGGCGTACCTTGCCCTGGCGCAGCAGGTCGGCGGCGTCCGCCCCGGACTTGGGAGCGAGCCGGGAGCGCAGGAAGTCGAGGAACGCGCCGCGCTGTTCGGCGGTGTACATGCGGCCCCGCACGTCCTCCGGGACCTCACGCAGCGAACTGATGCCGAATTCGGTCGCGTTGTGCAGGAACGCCACCCCGGCGACCGACTCCGGCATCCGTTCCAGTGCGCCGTTGAAGGACAGCAGGTAGGAACAGTAGCCCCGCACCTGTTCGATCGGGTTGAGTACGGGACGCGGATACGCCTCGATCCGGCAGAGCAGCGGCTCGTCCTCCTCGGCGAACGCCTGGCTCCACTGCTTGAGCTCGACCACCACGTACGACGGTTCGCCGGTGACCGGGTGCACCCCGGCGAGTATCACGTCGGCGCGCTTGCTGGTCAGGGGCAGGGTGTACTCGATCAGCATCTCGACCTCGCCGAGCCCGGCGTCGAGCAGTGCGCCGGTGAGGGCGGGGATGCTGCGCTCCCAGGACCGCACCTCGGACGCTCCGGGCCGGCGGCCGTGCGCATGCGTGAAGTTCTCGACCAGATGCAGCGACAGCGACCCTTCGAGGTTGCGGGCGGCAACGGACGTGGCGGACTCGCGGAACAGCAAGGAATGCCCCCAGGCAGCACGAAGTAACTCGTGCGGGTGGGGGCATGTCCTCTTCAGTCCGCTGACGCGGAACGGAAGCCCGTCGGGCCGCTGAGATGATCCTTCTCATCCTAGGACAGCGGGCGGATCGGGCGACGGGGGTTTCGGCCGGACTCTGTTCGGCCACGGCCCGTCAGAAGGTGGTGGTGGCCCGTGCGTGTGGGGCATCGGACCGCAGTACGCGACGCAACTTCCGGCGCATCAGAGGGGGCGCCGGCTGCGTGCGTTCACCTCGGCGAGCTGAGCACTCAGTAACTCGTCCCGGCTGACGGGCCGTACGAGCGCCGGGTCCGCGTCCCACTCACACCCGCCGCCGAGCGGGCGGAGCTGGAGGTACGGGCCCTGGTGGCCCATCACCAGCCCCACCCGGTCGCTCCCGCTGTCGTGGACGGCCGCCCCGACGCCGGGGACGCCGTCGTCCGTCACCGGGCCGCCCCGTTCATGATGGCGGTCGCGAGTGCGTGGGCCACGGGCGCGGAGCAGACCCCGAGGTGGACGAGGGCATACCGGATCTCGCCCGCGCGGTCGTCCTCGCGGCTCTCGCTGTGGGTGGTGGCCGGCTCGTGCTCGTGGACGGCGTCGGCCCAGGGGGTACGGACATCCATGGCGGGAAGTTGGATGCCGGCCCGGGAGAGGGCGGTGGCGAGGGCGTCGCGGGCGTCCATGGCCTCCTGGATCCTGGCGGTCCCCGCCGGTCCGGCCGGGGCGGTGGGAGGGGTGGTCGTACGGGCGGAGGTGCGCTGCGGTGTCCTGCGGGGGAGGGGCGGCTTGGGTGGCGGCGTCGTCATGGGCGTCTTCCTTCGGCTGGTTGTAGCGCGGAATCTCCACCCGGGCGGCACAGCCTGAATTACTGTGCGTGAGGGGCTCATTACGAGAATGGCCCGCCGGAGGGGGGCGGCATACCGAGGGCGGGTGGTGCTTCCCAGGCGGGTGACGCATGTTCCACACGTTCCACGGAGGGCGCGATGCCGACGAGGCGGGCGGTCACGGGCCGCAGCAGGGAACCACCCCCGCGATGGATGCCGACGCTTTTCAACGCTGTCGCGTTCGGCCGGGAGGCGGCACCTCGAAGGGGATTGAACGAAGCATGCGGTGGTCGAACGAGAGGATGACCGGGCGCCGCCGCGACTGCCCCTACCCGAAGTCGCCCCTGACCTTGTCGGCGATGGTGGCCACCTCCCTGGCTTCCCCGTTGCTGCCGGTTTCCGGACCGGGAAGGGGCTCCGTGCCAGTGGAGAGCGTGATGTCGTGAGCGGACTTCGACAACAGCGAGACGTAGAAGGGGAGATCGGGCAGAGACGGAGTGGTGAGGCTCAGGACGAGGAGCCGTCCCATGCGGGTCAGGGGGAGGTAGACGTCGGCACGGGCAAGGGGCAGGGAGGCCGAGGTGTCATCCTCCGGGGACGATTGCCATTCAAGGCCGCACAACACGAGTACGCCCGGCCCTGCTGGAACACGGACTTGTTCGACCGTGTTGTTCTCGTTCGCGGAGAGCGCCTCGAAAAGGCTGCGCGCCGAAAGTTCGGCGTCCGGCTCGTCCAGCGGGTCGAGCCGGGCCAGCAGCGAGGCCGTGGTCAGGCGACCGTCCGGTGCCTCGTCCAGGCAGAAGCCCGCGTAGAAGGCATTCCCCGCGAGGGCGTGGTCGGCCATTTCACGGTAGCTGTGGAAGGCGACTTCGCGTTGGAAGTCGGTGCCATGTGGCCAGATCTTCTCGGCGATGGACCAGAGTTGTTCCAGTCGTTCTTCGTCGTCCAGATCGAGCCCCAGGGAGTGAAATCCACCGGGTATCTCCAGGAGCAGCTCGTTGCTCGGGAAGTGCATTACAGGGACTTCCCCTGGTCGGGCCTCAGGCCTACGCCGCGGCGGAGATTCTTTGGCGCTTCCAGTACGAGGTGGTGCTTGTGCGCGATGCGGGTCAGCGCAGTGAGCGGAGTGCCCCGAAACTCGCGAGAATGCAGGCCGACGCCCTTCAGGTATCCGCCGTCAGGCATGCCGACGTGTCCGACGTAGTGGTAGATCTTCGTGCGCCAGCCGAATTGCTGTTGCTCCATCTCCAGGGACAGCCGAGCGAACTCGCGGTCCAAATGGGCCTCGTGCCGGGCTGGGTTGTGCGACATGCGGAGCATGAGCTTGCTGGGTGAGAGGAATCGTGCGGGAGCGTCGAGAGGCCGCAGAGCCATGTCCTCGTCGCCGTTTCCGAGGAGAAGAGCCAGCAGCCAGGCGGTTCGGGCAATGAGTTCCACAGGAATGAGGACCCACTGTGCGACGAACCACACAACAAGCCCCAGCCTCGACACATGGCGAAGTTCGGGATCGGCGGATGCCTCGGGGTGCGCAGCAGCCATGTCTACTCTCCGGTCACAGTATCGTAGATGCCGGAAACGACACCCGGCACGGATTGGGCAAGCAGCGGGCCCTTCGACCACCAGGACGTCGGGTCAAGACTGCCGTCGGGACGAATGGCTGCCTTCAGTGAGTCAAGGTCCTTGAGCACCGGAGTGTTGGTGACGATTTCACTGAGCCGGGCTTCACCGAATCCGGCACCCAAATTCTTGGCGACCGAATTCTCCCAGGCGAGCTGCAGCCGGTTTCCGACGCCACCTGTGGCCTTGAAGACGCGGCCCTCGGCGGCACGGAGGAAACGGCCACCCTCTCGGCTGAAGTTGCTCGCTTCCGCCATTCCCTCGGAAGCGAGGCGGTTCAGCCGAGTGACCCTGGCCACGTCGTCGACCCTGGTAACCAACGCTTCTCCCACCTGCTCCGCACGTACCACGACCTTCACCGAGCCCTTGACTGCAGCGCTCGCGAACGCCGCACCCGGGATGATGCCGATCGCGTCGCCCGCGAGGGTCATCAGTCCGACGTCGGCCCCGCCGATCTTCGCCGCGCCGTGTGCGAGCAGTGCTCCCGCAGAGAGTCCCGCACTGGCCAGTGCGAGCCCGCCCGCCAGCGGCGGGCACCACAGCGTCAGCAACGCCAGGACGCCGAGGACGGCGGAGATGTTCCCCAGCCAGTCCCCGATCTTGTTCAGCAGGTCCTTGTTCCGGGCGCACCACTCCTGAATCGAGTGGCCGATCTCCTTGAACTTGTCGCCGAGGCGGTCCCAGAACCCGGGGTCGGGCGCGCCGTCGGTGGCCTTCCGCAACTGCCCCGCGACCTTACGGGCGCCGGCCTGGTGCTCCTCCAGCAGCCGCTCGGCCCGCTTGATGATCTCTTCGAGATCGTCCTGCGCGCGCTCCAACTGGGCTGAGACGGACGAGAGTTCACCATCAGCCTGCTGCAGCCGCGCGTTCGCCGCATCGACCCTCGCCTGAGCGTCCTGCAACGCAGGGCCCGTGAAGACCTGGCCGCTCAGCTTGAAGGCGGGGTCGGCCGCCGCCCGGTTGTAGCGGCCCGTGGCGGCCTCGCTGGCCTTCTCCGCCGACGCGACCTCCCCCTTGGCCTTCTTGGCCTGAGCCTCGTACGTACGAGCCGCGCTCTGGTGGTGGGTCAGCGCCTCGCGCCACTTCGACAGCTCCGACGACGCGGTGTCCAGCGCCTCATGGCTGTCCTTCAGGTACCGGGGCAGCTCGCCGACCTTCGTGGAGAAGGCGGAGGCGGCGTCCCCGGCCCAGCTGACGTTCCCGGTCAGCCGTTTGATGCTGCTCTGCGCGGTGTCGAGCGCGGTCGCGGCCTTCTTGGTACGGGCAGCGAGCGTCCCCACGTTGCCGGTGTCACCCGGCGCGGGGTCGAAGCCGAGCGAGGGATACGTGGCGCTCACTTCCCGCCCCCCTTGCCGCCCCCGCCGAGGCCGTCCCGTATGGCCGCCTCGACATCCCGGTAGGTGTCACGGGTCTGCTTGAGCTTGTCCTCGATGACCTGCGTACCGTCGGCGATCTTCTTGATCGCGTCGTCCCAGCTGTCGTGGAACTCATCGCACGCGTTGTCGAGTTCCTTGCTGCCCGTTGTCTTCGGCCCGGTGTCGCGCAGCGCGTTCAACGCCGAGCGCATCTCCTCCTGACTCCGATGAAGCTCCCTGACGAGCCCATCCAGCTCGCCGATCTCGACTTTGAATCCCGCCCCCATGGCGCTGGGTCCCCCTGTCTTTGTAAGACACATTCGCGAACTGTCGTAGCACGCTAACCTCGTACTCCAGCTGTAGATCGTGATCTTGCTGGTAGGGGCCGGTGCAGACATGGGTGCGGCCACCGTTGATCATCGGTGTGTGAAGACAGACGATCATGTGGTGGCCGCAGGTCACAGCGTAGACGCTGCACAACGGCGGTTGATACTCGGGATGCTCGCGGGCCTGCCTCGTAAGAACTGCTGGACGATCGCCGAGTGGGCCGGTGAGGCGACTCCGGACGGCATGCAGCACCTGCTCAACCGCGCCGAGTGGGACGCCGACGCGGTTCGCGACGACCTGCGCGAATACGTGGTCGAGAACTTGCACGACGATCATGCGGTGCTCGTAGTGGACGAGACCGGAGACGTGAAGAAGGGCAGCCACACCGTCGGCGTCCAACGGCAGTACACCGGAACCGCAGGCCGGATTGAGAACTCCCAGGTCGCCGTCTACCTGGTTTACGCAGGCCAGCGCGGACACGCAGCAGTGGACCGCGAGCTCTACATTCCGCGCTCGTGGACCGATCAGCCCGACCGGTGCCAGGCGGCCGGGCTCGCCCCGAACACCGCGTTCGCCACCAAGCCCGAACTGGCCGCCCGCATGATCGCCCGGTTCCTGGCCACCGGCCACCGCGCACCGTGGGTGGCCGGCGATGAGGTCTACGGCGGCAACCCGAAACTGCGCACCGCCCTGGAGGAACACGGCACCGGCTACGTCCTCGCGGTGGCCCGCGCCCACGAAGTCACCACCCATGCAGGAAAGTTCCGCGCAGACGTCCTGGCCAAGAAGCTCCCCAAGCGTGCCTGGCAGAGGCTGTCCGCCGGAAACGGAGCCAAAGGGCAACTAGCCGATGAAGTCGCCTTCGTCACGGCGCTGGATGGGCAGCAGGGCGATCCCCGTTGTCGCCGTTGCGGTGAGCAGCTTCGCGATGGCCGTCCGGGTGTGCTCAACCGTGGGCGTCCCGTTGCCGCGTTCGGAGAGGAGGGCGCGGAACTCAGCGGCGTCCGCCTCGGCCCACGGCCGCAGTATCAGCCGCTCGGTCTCAAGGTGGAACGACATCGTCTCGTGCGTAGACATGGCCCTACTCTGCCCCACGGATCATCACGAACTGCAGCTGGAGTACCAGATGACGTCGTGGACCGGGCGGGAGATCTGGGCCAGCCGCAGCCATCCGTCGGCTGCGACTTCGAAATTCTGACGTACAGGACGCTGCGGGCGACCCGGCGCAGAGCTCCCCGCAGGTTCGCATCTCCGCCCGGTGGCACTGTCGTGGATGCGGGCCGCCCAGGGCGGCGCGGCGCCTGGCGAACCGGAGGCTGTCTGGTTTGCCCGGCTCGGCCGGGATCGCATCGCTGCTCGATGACTGCCCCGGCGGCGATACCCAGCTCATCCCGCTGTTGGAGCGTTCTCACGCGATCGGTTATGCCGGATCCGTGGCGGTCACCGGGTGCTTGGTGAATCGGTGCCACCAGTGGCGGCGCCGGGGATGCACAGCACGGCCCAGCCGGAGGCCGATCAGCAGGTAACCCAGGAGGGCACCTGTGGTGTTGAGCAGAACGTCATCGATGTCGAAGGTACGCCCTGTGATGAGGGCGCCTTGGACGAGTTCCACGAGGAGCATCAGGAGAGCGGTGACCACCGCTACCCGGACCAGCCCTCGCGTTCGGGGCACCAGCACCGGCAGCAGCACGCCGAACGGTACCCCCAGCACGATATTGCCGCCGAGCTGCTTGACTGTGTCGAGGGATGCGGGCTGGGCGAGATAGGCGCGGATGGAGTCGCCGGGGCGCAGGTTGCTGTGCGTCAACGGCACGGATGCCGCGGACGGTTCCAGCGTCAGCCGGGCCAGTATCACCGCGAATCCCACCATTGCCACGAAGGCCAGCAGCATGGCCAGTACCCGGCCGAGCACAGGCAGGGATGGTCTTCGGAGAACCCGGTCCCCGGGTTCCGTCGTGGTCTTGTCACGCAGGACTGTCCGCGCCATTAGAGCTCCTAGCACATTGGTTTGCTTGGACGCGATACCCGCGTGGTGAAGCGGCAGGCGCTGCGCGGGGTTCGTTCCGGTCCGAAGGTGTCGTCATGCCCACAGGCAGTTGGATGAGCCTGCGGTGCAGCAGCGCGTCGTCAGGCTTTTCAGGGACCGGGGCGGGCACTGGGGCGCCGACGGATTGAGTGTGTCATGCTCTCGACCTTTTCCGACCTCACGAGTGCCGATGCGGGGCGCCCGTGACGCGCGGCGTGACGCGACGCCACGTGCCGCCGTACGACACCAGTCACCAGCAGGCCCTCAAGCTGAGGCAGCGAAGGGCTCAGAGTGCGGTTCGCACTGTAATGCCGGGTTTGGTGTCGCTCGATGGGGTGGCGTTGGGGCATCTCTGCCGGTCAGGCGTTCGAGGTTCGCTTGGGTGGCGGGATGAGTGGTCGCAATCCGTACCCGAGTGATCTCACCGACGAGCAGTGGAAGTTGATCGAGCCCGTGATCCGCGCCTGGAAGGCCGAGCACCCCTCGGCCACCGGCCATCAGGGCAAATACGCGATGCGGGAGATCGTCAACACGATCCTCTACCAGAACCGCACCGGCTGTCAGTGGGAGTACCTGCCGCACGATCTGCCGCCGAAGAGTGCGACGTACTACTACTTCGCCGCCTGGCGTGACGACGGCACCGACCAGAGCGTTCACGACCTCCTGCGCTGGCAGCTGCGCGAGAGCCGGAAGCGATTAGCCGACCCGAGTCTGGTGGTCCTGGACACCCAGAGCATCCACGCGGCCGTCGGCGTCCCGGCCGACACGACGGGCAAGGACGCTTCGAAAAAGGTGCCGGGCAGGAAGAGATGCCTGGCCGTGGACGTGTTGGGCCTCGTCGTCGAGGCCGCCGCCCTGCCGGCGTCCGCGCACGACAACGCTGCCGGCATCGCCCTGCTGAACGGTGTGGCCGCGCAGACCGACACGGTGCGCAAGGCCCTGGTCGACCAGGGCTTCAAGAAGAGCGTCGTCGACCACGGCAAGACTCTCGGCATCGATGTCGAGATCGTCGAGCGCAACCCGGCCGAGAAGGGCTTCGTCCCGCAGGCCAAGCGGTGGATCGTGGAACAGACGAACGGGATCTTGATGTTCTACCGCCGTCTCGTGCGTGACTACGAACACCGGCTCGCCTCCTCCCGCTCGCGGGTGTTCTGGGCGATGACGTCGGTCATGGCCCGCCGCCTCACCGGCATCACCCTCCCCTCCTGGAGGGGCGCGTGAGTGAGATCCTCCAGGTCGAGGCCGTACTGGCCTACGTCGAGGTCCGGATGAGCGAAGTCTCCGAGCAGGCCGGACGGCTCCGGGACCAGATCGCCGAACTCACCGCCCGCCTCTGCGAGTTCGACACCGAGAGCGAGAATCTGCAGATCACCCGCAAGACCCTCCTCAGCCTCCCCGCACCGGCACCGGCACCGGCACCGGCACCGGCACCGGTCGACGATCCACCCCGCGCCGAGGTGCCGGAACACCCCGCCTACCAGCAGATCCTCACGGTCCTCGCCGACACCGGCCATCCGATGCGGGCCCGCGACATCTGCGAGGCCCTCGACCTTCCGATCCTGCCGAAGAACACCGAGGGCATCCGCTCCAAGCTGAAACGCCTGGTAACCCGCGGTATCCTCACCGAGCCCGAGCCCGGCTTGTTCACCCAGCCCCGCCCCTGAGCACCAGCCCACCCCACCGAGCAGGGCACCTCACCCAGACCTCATCGCGAATCGGGCATCACGGCGCGAACCGCACTCTCACACCATGTCGGTCACCGACGGCGGAGTTTGGCCAGTTCGGCGTTGAACTGGGCGCCGGCGAGGAGGGCCAGATTGGACAGCCACAGCCACACCAGGAAGACGATGATCCCGGCGAGCGATCCGTACAGCCGGTTGTAAGTACCGACGTGCGAGACGTAGAGGGCGAAGCCTGCGGAGGCGACGAGCCACAGGGCCACGGCCAGAGCGTCTCCCAGAAGCCTCTGCCGCACCCCATGTGTCCCGGCCGGGCCCGACCGGAACAGCACCAGCACCAAGATGGCGACCAGGCACAGCAGAAGCGGCCATTTCAGCGCGTTCCATGCGCTACCGGCCATGCTGCCCATGCCCACGAGTCGGCCGACGGTATGGGCCGCTTCGCCGGTCAGGATGAGCACCAGGGCACTGGAAACCAGAAGCATCAGCAGCACCAGGGCGGTCATCACCAGCCGTGGCGCTGTCCTCCACGCCGGGCGCAGGTCCTCGATGCCGTGCATGACGTGCAGGGCTCGGCGAAAGACCCCCAGATAGCTGGAGGCGGACCACAGGGCGCCGATCGTGCCGAAGACGGCCAGCATCCAAGCAGCTGTGTGCTGCTCCGCCATACCCTGCAACGTGCTCTGCATGATGGGGCGGGACTCGGCCGGCACGACAGCGATCACGTTACTGATCAGGTTGTCGGTGGTCGAGGCGCTGACGATTCCCAACAGTGAGACCGTGACAAGGAGCGTCGGGAAAAGCGCGAGCATCGCGTAATAGGTGAGTGCGGCAGCGAAGTCGGTCACGTTGTCGTTCCACACCGAGGCAGGGGTCCGCCGCAGAGCGGTGACGATGTGGTGCCAGCCCGGCAGGTCACGCGCGTACGTCGGAGACGGCAAGAGCGGTGCGGTTGCCTGGCCTGTCTGCACGTGGTGTGCAGGAAGTTCAGTTTCGGAGCGGGGCAGCGGTGCGCGGACGGGACCGCCCGGCTCGAGCGCAGGCGTTCGCGAGTTGCTCATCAGGCGGCCATCTCCCCCTCGTGCAGATGTGCCGTCCTCCGGCTCTCGCCGGCAGGCTTCCCCGGGCAAGCCGTTCGTACGTCACTCCGGGCGGCACGCCCTTCTCACCGACACGCGATCTGCGCGGAGATACCGGCGTACCCGCATCTGTTCGTGCCGCAGAACATATCCGCTGCTTCGCCAGACAGCCAACTCCCTCACCTTGGCCAGGCGCGTCCTCCGTCGGCACTCGGTGATCACGACGCACCCGAGTCTGTCAGCGCCGCTCCCGGACCCGCAGAGCTTCCACCCAGCCCGGCATCGGGGACTGCAGTACCAGCCCGTGGCGCTGAAACGCGGCCAGTGAAACACCGCCCCGCGTTTCACCCCTGACCTGCGGTGACGCCCAGGACAAGGACTCCTGGCACCCGTATTGCACCCCGCGTTGCAGGCCCGCCCCCACGTCCGGACAGATCCGCCCACCCTCCTGACAGCACGAAGCCCCGGGCATCTGCCATGACGTCCCGGGGCCTCCTGGTGCACTGGGCGTGTCCGAGTGGTTCAACGACCTGTCACGGCCGGTGTCACGCCTACTCCACCCCCAGCTCCGCCCCCAGCTCCGCGAGAGCGGCCCTGTCCAGAATGAAGGCGAGGTCTACAGGTCCTGGTGCGTGCGTGATGTGGTGGTTTTAGAGCCGATGTTTACTTATAGGGTGTGTTTGGGGCCATTGAATTACCGTGGGAAGTATGGGGTGGTGTGTTCGTGCGTAGGTTGCGGGTGTCGGCCGTGGAGCATCTGCGGCCGCGCACTTCGAGAGGTTTCCTCATGCGCTTCATGCGCACGACTGCTCTTCCCCGGACCCTTCTGGTAGCTGCGATCGCCGTGGCCGGTCTCACCGCTACCCCCGCCCTGGCTTCCGCGACGGCTCTCGCCGAGACGGGCAGCGCCCGCACCCTCAGCGGCTCCAGCCTCCTGGGTCTTCCCGGGGCCAACGGAGCCAACGGCACAGGCACCAGTGGCGGGATCGGTGGGCTCGGCGGGACCGGCGGTGCTGTCGGCGCGAACGGAAACGGAGGCAACGGAGGTGCCGGCGGCAACGCGAGCGGCAGCGCCAGTGTCGGCGGCGCGGACGGTGCCGGCGGCGCGGGGGGTGCCAACGGCAACGGCGGCACCGGAGGCTCCGGCGGTGGTGCCACCCTCGGCGGCACCGGTGGCAAGGGCGGCGTGGGCGGCGTCGGCAACGCGGGCACCGGCATTGCCGGCGGCAAGGGCGGCAACGGCGGAGCGTCCACGGTCGGCGGCGGCCACAAGGGCGGCACGGGCGGTGCGGGTGGCGCGGCCAGTCCGGTGTGCCCGGGCAAGCCCGGCGGCAACGGCACCGCCGCCACGTTCAACGCAGACGGCACCACCGGCACCACCGGCGCTGCCGGGAGCCCCACGCTTCCCTGCTGAACCGGCCCCGCGAGGGTTGCTGAACCCAGCCCTCGCGGGACGACGACCTAACCTTCCCCAGGTCGTGCGGGCAGACCGCGTACGACGGACAAGCGCCCGGCTGAGGAATCTCAGCCGGGCGCTTGTCCGGGTCCCGGACTTCGCTGACTGCCCCTCAGCGATCAGTAGCGGGGAATATCCGGGACGATGCTTCCTGTCCTGCCGCGGCGACCCGCTCACCGGAGGCGGTCAACAGGGCAGAGTGGTCTTGCCGGCAGCGCCGGTGGCGCCGGTGGTGCCGTCCGCGAACATCGTGGCGGCGGTGCCGTTGCCGCCAGGCTTGCCCGGGCATACCGGACTGGCCGCGCCGCCGGCGCCGCCCGTGCCACCCGTGCGGCCGGCCCCGGCCTTGGAGGCACCGCCGTTACCACCCTTGCCGCCGGCGATACCAGCACCGGCATTGCCCGCGCCACCCACGCCGCCCTTGCCACCGGTACCGCCGAGGGCGGCACCACCGCCGGAGCCTCCGGTGCCGCCGTTGCCGTTGGCACCCCCGGCACCGCCCGTGCCCCCGGTCCCGCCGACGCTCGCGCCGCCGGTGGCGTTGCCACCGGAGCCTCCGTTGCCTCCGTTTCCGTTGGCACCCGCAGCGCCACCAGTGCCGCCCAGGCCGCCGATACCGCCGAAGATCCCGACGCCATTGGCGCCGTTACCTCCCGGGGCCCCGGCGACGCTCTGAGTCCGGGCACTGCCCGTACCGGGCTGGGCGGAGGCGAGGGCGGGAGCGACGGTGAGGCCGGTTACGGCGACCGCGGTGATCAGGAAGGTCCGGGCAGTGGCCGTTGTGCGCATGGAGCGCATAAGGTATTTCCTTCGGTTTGTGCAGGCGGAGAGATTCTCCGCCTGGCAGTCCTCAACGTAGGGAAGCGCGACGCGCTGCGCACTCCGAAGGATGATCGAATGTCTTTAAATAGGCTGAATAATTAAACTTCGGCCGTAAATCTCTGATTTAGGATCCGTCATCGACGCCGCCACCCCACCACCAGCCGGTTCCCCGACGGACTCATGCTCGATCATCGTCTCGCTCACTTGGCGTCTCTCCCTTGATCAGCAGATCCGCCGTTGATTAGACACTCCCGGCGTCAGCCTTTACTCAGCGTGCGCGATCACGGAAAGAGAGCCAGAACCGCTGGAAGTGAACAAAGCCACCGGCTCCAGCTACCAGTTCGGTCGGCTGTCAGGAGGAGATGCGCGCGGGGCCGACCTGGCCAGTCATCGACCTACGCGCCAACCTGCCCGATCGGGTGCCGAGCGCACTTCCGACCGCATCACAACCAGCATGCCTGCCCGAGCCTCCTTCATCGCTTCCACTGCGCCCTCCCAACGAACCACCCGGCCGCGGTACGGCTACGGGCGCCAAGTGGTAAAGCGTGACCGCGGGTGGTGGCGTAGGCGGCGAAGACACCGATCTGGCAGTTCTCGGTGCGGCCGGCGGTGCCGGAGTACTGCCGTTGCACCCCGGCTGAGGTGATGCCCTTCTTGACGAAGCCGGTGTCATCGATGATCAGGATGCCGTCGTCGGCGCCGAGGTGTTCGGCGACGTAACCCTGCAGGTCGTCGCGTATCTTGTCGGCCTCCCAGCGGCTCTTCGCCAGTAGGTGCTGCAGCCCGTCAGGAGTGGAGTGCCCAGCGAACTCAGCCAGTTGCCAGGAGTTTTTGCGCCCCACGGGTCCGAGCAGACCTCGCACGTAGCCCCGCATCCGTCGTCTGGGCTCGACGCGGGGGAAGCGGTGCCCGATCCGCAAGAAGAGTTCTTCCAGCTCTTGTTCCCAAACGGAGGCAGGTACGTCATCGATCACATGCAATGGCTGTCCCCGCCGCTGTCACTACACACGGCGCGGTCACTCGTTCGCGGGCAGGCCGGGCGAACCCGCCCCGCACCCGGCACCATCCCGCTACAATCCCCACGCTCAAGCCGTTGACCAGGACATACACCGAAGTCCGGCTGGAGTACTTGGGACATCAGACGGGCTTGACCCGGCATCAGATACGCGAGAAGCCCCTGGTAGGAACAGGTCTGCGAAGAACAGGTTTTGGGTACCGAGAGGCTTCACGCGTTGACCAGTATCACCTACACCGGCGTGCTCGATGTCAGCCGGGCCACTGCTGAGGCCCTCGCGAAGCTACTGCTCGAACACCGCGAGCGTCTCGGGACCCGCAAGGGCACCCGCGCCCTGGGGCCGTTCAAACAGGGCGTGTTGATCCTGCGCTGGTTCCTGGACGGTACCCGGCTGACTCAACCGTCCGCGCGGCCGGCCTTGGGCCTCTCGCCGGTAGGGGCGGAAGGTGCTCTGCGGTGATCCGCGGTGCTCTGCGGGGGAGGGGCGGCTTGGGAGTCTTGCGCGTCACGGGGGTATGGGTGTCTTCCTTCGGTTGGTTGTTGTGCGGAATCCCTGCCGGGCCTGCTTGGCGTGAATTACCCTGCGTGAGGGGCTTGTTACGATAATGGCCCGGCCGGGGGCGTGGCACGCCGAGGGTGGGTGGTGCTTCCCGGGCGTGCGAGGCGAGTTCGACACGTTCCACGGAGGGCGCGATGCCGACGAGGCGAGCGGTCACGGGCCGCAGTAGGGAACCACGCGCGCGGTTCGCGGAGGAGCTCCGGCTTCTGCGCACCGGGCGCGGCGACAGTCTGCGGCAGGTCGGTGAACGGCTGGGCTGGGACTGGTCGTTGTTCGGCAAGATGGAGAAGGGCGAGACGCTGGGCGGCCCTGAGGTCGTCCAGGCGCTGGACACGCACTACGGGACGCCGGGGTTGTTGCTGGCGTTGTGGGAGCTGGCGGTGAGCGACCAGACGCAGTTCCGGGAGCGGTACCGGCGGTATATGGCGCTGGAGGCGGAGGCGACGAGTCTGTGGCACTTCGCGGTGAGCGTGCTGCCGGGGCTGTTGCAGACACCGGGGTACGCGCGGGAGCTGCTGGCGGCGGGCGGTCTCAAGGGTGAAGCCCTGGACCAACAGGTTGAGGCACGGATGGGGCGGCGGGAACTGCTGGCCGGTGAAGACCCACCGCAGTTCCGGACCATCTTGTCGGAGGCAGTGTTGCGGACGCCGCTGCTAGATCCAAGGCAGTGGCGGCAGCAGTTGGAGTATCTGCGGGAGGTTGGAGAGCGGGACGCTGCGACAGTGCAGGTGGCGCCGTTCAGGGCGGGGTTGCACGGACTCACCAACGCTGACGTGATGTTTCTCCGCCTGCCCGAGGGGCGTACCGTGGCCTATGCCGAAAACGGGTACAGGGGTGAACTCATCGAGGAAACTGCACCGGTTGAGCGGCTGCAACGTGCGTACGATTCGGTGCGCGACCTGGCCCTGTCACCAGCCGAGTCGCGGAAGTTCATTCTGCGCATTCTGGAGGAAGTACCGTGCGATCCCTCGACCTGACCGCAGTGACTTGGCACAAGAGCAGCTACAGCAACCAGGACGGCGGCCAGTGCCTTGAGGTTGCTGACGACTTCGCCGCTGTTGTTCCCGTTCGAGACAGCAAGAACCCGCACGGCCCTGTGCTCGCGATCGCGACGGACGGTTGGGCATCGTTCGTCTCCGCCGTGAAGGACGGTGCGCTGGGCGCCTGAGACGCCAGTCGTACGACACTGCCCCCGCTGACTTGGTCAGCGGGGGCAGTCGGCGCCTCCATGTACGGGCTACTTCTTCTTGGCGCCTCGCTTGACGGCGACCGGGCGCCAGGCGCGCAGGGCGTCGTCCGTGAGGCCGTGCTCGCCCTGGACCATCTGCCGGTCGCCTCGGAAGAAGGCAGCGGGGGAGGCACTGAACGCCGCGTCGAACTCGTTGTGCCACTGGTCCAGCCAGGGCTGGAGTTCCAGCAGGCCCGCGAGGAACGGGGTCAGCTCCTCGGAGGTCAGAGCCTCATGGGCGGCGATGTACGCGTCGAGCGCGTACGCCTGCTCGCGGTGGTCCCAGCCGGCCCAGCCGTACAGGGCCGGGGTGGCGGCGTTGCTCTGCCCGTACGAGACGAACCGCTCCTTCGGCACGTCGAGCTTGCCGCGCGCCTTCCAGAACGAGGGGCGGAGAAAGTCGGCGGAGGTGTACTTCGGCGGTACGGGGATGGTGTCCCGGATCTTCCGCTTGGCCGGCTCGTCCTCGGCGGCGTCCTCCTGCCGCTGGAGGTCCCACACGTGCTCCCAGTCCGCGCGCTTCTTGAGCCCGGAGGGCTTGTAGCGCAGGGCGGAGAGGAACGGCACGTGCTCGCCGGTCATCAACTCGGCTACGACGAGGTGGAGTTCCTTGTGGGGCTCGTAGATCTTGGCGACGGAGACGAAGTCGTCGTCGCGGGAGAGGGCGTCGCTGAGGCGGGAGAGGGTGACGAGGGCGGGCATGTCGATCTCGTCGAACCAGTGGTCCCGGTTCTCGATCCGGTCGAGCAGCCACGAGCGGAGAGCCTTCTGCTGGAGGGCATCCCAGCCCTCGGTGGCCCAGCGCCGCTTGTACTCGGGCCGCTCGATCATGCCGATGGCCCGGCTCGACTCGATGGTGTCGATGCGCTTCTGGACGACCTCGCGGTAGGCGTCGGGCCAGCGGGCGGGGATCTCTGTGATCTGCGTGGACCCGTGCCGCTTGAACCACTCGTCGCTGGCTTCACCTTCGGCGACGCGGCGGGCTAGGACGATCTCGAAGGCGCGCTCGCCGAGGGCCAGTTCGGGGATATCGACCGAGTCGGGGTTCTCGGAGACGCGGAGGTCTTCGGGGTGAAGGCCGTAGAGGGAATAGACCTGCCAGTCCAGTTCTTCTTGAAGAGCGATCATGCGGGCATGAGTGGCGTGCCAGCGGCGGCAGGCTTCTCGCATGGCCGCACTGGTAGGCGTTGCCTCGGCCGCTAGGCCGGAGGGGCTGGTAGCGGTGAGTTGTTGGGCAAGAGCGTCCAGCGTAGTGGCGAGACGAGTCGGAAAGTCGGCGGTTAGGGGAAAGAGTCGGAGTTTGGCAACCGTGAGCTCGTAATTGTTTTTCCAAGCTTCGCTGCCCAACGCTGCATATCCTGCGTCAACTCGTGCCCCGCCTCCCTCGCCCTTGTTGTGGCTCATCTGCTGTAGCCAAAAGCATGCAGTGGAACTGTTTAGCAACCCGAGCAGTTCAAGGTGCACCCGCTCGGATGAGCCTTCTGGAAGCTTAATCACGGGTGCCGACTGTTTAAAGATCCTACCCCCGCGATCCAGGAGGAACTGATTGTTCGTCGAGACCACCGCGTAAGCGATTGAGAGGGGGACTCGGTAGCGATCTTTAAAGAACATGGAGTATTCAAACCATGCTAGACCTCTAGAGATCTGATCCTTTCCAAAGGCTACGCGAGTGCGAAGGTGGACTTTGCGGGGCCAAAGCGTTCGCTCCACATTCGTAGGGGATTCCGCAGTCAGATCATGGCTAGAGTAGGGCCAAAGGGACATGACTGGGCCCCAAGCCACATAATCGCGAATCTCTGCGCCCGCGACCATGGGTCGCTGATACTGCGAGGAAATTCCAAACCTGTGGAGTGCCCCTACGCCAACCTGGTAGGCTTCATGTTCGCGAGGAACGGCCCCGGCGCCGATGTCCTGTGACACCTGGAAAAGCTTCTGTGTACTCGCAGAGTGCACCTCTTCCACTAGTTCGAGTCCACCATCGAGAAGGATCCAGGGTTGCCTTCCGAAATAACGATCGCGATCAAGGTCGTCTACGGATACCCACTTGCTGACGGATCCTGGAGAGTCGATTTGGTCTACGATTGCTCTCCACACGAAGCCTTCTTCTGCGCTTATTGGTGCGCCGGGCTCTCCCTGAACCCCGCGAACGGTTCGGATGGTTCCAGCTCGAGCATTGCCCGTTCGGCGTGTACCGATGAGGATCACTGTCGGAGTGCCATGATTCGGAATATAGGCGCCCGATGTGTCAATTACATCTGTCAATTCAACCTTGTGGGCAAAGAACTCTTCAATGAGTTTTGTTCCGAATCCCTGCTTCATGAAGGAGTTGGCCGTGATCTGCCCAACTCGCCCGTAACCGTTTCCGTCGGTGCCACCCCTCGTGGCCAACTCGAAGAACCTCTGCGCGAATGGAACGGACAGGGCGTAGGATCCGCCGCATGCGTCATATAGCTTTCGATACAATGCATTGAGTTTGCTATCTTTTACTGTGATGTAGGGCGGGTTTCCCACCACCACGTGATACCGTCCCTGCTGCAAAATCCCAGGGTACTCATGCACATCCTCCGTGGCATATGCAAAAGAGGCCAACTCATCCTCGCCTTCCTCATCCCCACCCAGCGTCAGATTCAGCTCCAACTGCCGAGCCTTGATGAGCGAGTCCCCCACAGCCAAGTGGATCGGCCACTCAACCTTCGCCGCCTCCCCCAGCGTCCGCACCCCACTAGCCGCCATAGCCGCCACCAGCAACCGGAACCGCGCCACAGCCACCGCGAACGGGTTCAGGTCCACCCCGTGCACCGAATCCAGCGCCGCCGCCACCCGCTCATGCACATCCCGCCCCGGCTGCCCCTCCGCCCACAGCCGTACCAACCGCCGGAACGCCCCCAGCACGAAGTGCCCCGACCCGCACGTCGGGTCGATCATCTTCAGCTCCGCGTACCCGAACTCCCGTACCGCCGGGTCCATCGTCCGGTCGAGGATGAACTCCTCCACGAACTCCGGGGTCTGGAGCAGCGCGTACGTCTTCCGCGCCGCCTCGCTGAGGTCCTGGTACAGGTCACCCAGGAACCGCGTGTCCCACCCCTTCGTCCCGTCGCCGTCCTCCTCCAACGGGTCCGTGAAGTCGTGCACCAGCACGCCCGCCTCGTCCCGGCCGCGCCAGAAGGCCACCAGGTCCTGGGCCCCGTCGTGCGAAAGCGGGATCTGGAACAGCGGGTTGTGCTTCTGGTCGAACAGCAGCCGGCCCGCCTGCCCGGCGCCCAGTTCCTCGAACGCCTTCTCCAGCCAGCCCCGGTACGTCGGGTCCTGGGACTTCGACACGTACTCCTCGAACCGGGCCAGCGCCAGGTCCCGGCGGTCGTCCTCGGGAGCGGTCACGTACGGCTCCGGGATCAGCCGGTTGTCCTCGCAGAAGCGGACGAAGACCGTGCCCAGCACCCACGCCACCGCGACCTGGGTGACCCGCTCGTCGAGCCAGGAGTTCCAGGTCGCCGCCGTACGGCCCAGCTTGCGAGCCCGGTCGTACTCGGTGCGCAGGCGGGTGCCCACCTCACCGACCGCCTTCACCTGCTGCGCCAGGTCGGTCTCGGCCGCCTTGACCTGCTGCTTCAAGTCGTTCAACAGAGCCTTGCGGTCGATCACTTGACGTCTCCCTGGTGTGCTTCGGTGCCGCCGTTGGCGACTGAGCCGGCGCGGTGGGCGTCGTCCACCCACGCGTCCGGAAGTTCGATCCACTCGCCCAGGCCCGCCTGGTAGGCGACCGCGACCTGGCCGAGCTTGGGCTCGCGGGCCGGGTCGCTCTGCGGGACCAGCAGCCACAGCCCGCGCCCGCCGTGCCGGGCCGCCTGCGCGAGCCGGTGCAGGACGCCCATCGCGTCGTACCGGGCGAAGGCCGTCGCGTCCGTCAGCAGCACCGGGGGCGTACCGGGTCCGCCGGTCGCCAGCAGTTCCCGTACACGCGGCTCGACCGTGCCCCACGCCGTGCGCGCGTACTCCGCGAACTTCACGGCGTTCCGCGAACCGGGCTCCGCCGCGTCCGCCTTCAGCAGCGTCTCCCACGTCGGTTTCGTCCCCGGCGGGACCAGTGCGTGCAGGGCCTCAAGGAACAGCTCCGTGACCGATGCCGCGTGTGCGCCGATCCGGCTGTCCGGGCCGCCGAGGGCCTTTACGGCCTTCGGGGCAAGGTTCTGACGTACCGTCAATACCCGGTAGCCGTCCCGCCGGGCCGAGGCGGTGAGGCGTTCGTCGGTGCGTACCGCACCCGCCAGCAGCGGATCATCGGCGTACCGCGTCACGGCGCCCACGTCCGTGGAACGGCGCCAGGTGCCGGTCGTCAGGTAGCTGGACGCCGAGTCCATCCGCGTGGGCAGATAGCGCAGCGTCCCGCTGTCCTCGTGCGTGGCGAGTGTGAGGTCGAAGCCCGCCTCGCGCAGCGCCTTCGTCAACGGACCGGCCGTCGGCAGGTCATGGGTCGTGCCGCCGCGGCCGTCTGGTACGACCAGCTCCGGGAAGCGCGCCCGTACGCGTTCGTGTACGTCGTCCCCGGTCACCCCGGGCTGCCGCCCCTCGGGTACGCCCACGATCAGGCGGACCAGACCGGCCTGGGTGAGCCGCAGGGCGCGTACCAGGTCCAGGTTCCGGGGGTAGATCTCCAGGCGGGGGGTCGCCGCCGCGTTCTCGGACGCGGCGGCTGCCAGCTCGACCAGTCGGCGCTCGTCCCACTCCACCGCTCCGGGCGGCGGCGTCAGCGCGCCCAGCTCGCCGAGGACCGTCGTCGCCGTGGGCAGCGTGTCCAGCTTCGCGAGGTTGCCGGCCTTCCTGCCCAACCGGGTCGCGTAGTCGAGGAGGCCGGGGGCCGTGGGGGTGTCCGGCGGGTCACCTTCCGTCCCCTCGTCCTCGTCGGCCTCCCGCACGTCCAGCGCGAGCAGACCTGCGCCGAGGGAGTCCTCGGTGGCCTTGCGGTTCGGCTGGTGCTGGAACTGGGCGCTCTCCGGGTCGAGTTGCTCCACCTCCACCACCGCGCGTACCGCCGCGAGCGTCAGCGCTCGGCGCTGCTCCCGGTCGGGCAGTTGCGTGCCGCGCCGTACGGCGAGCGCGTCGGCGATCTCCGAGGCGGACGCGATGCGGCCCAGGCCGGCCAGCAGCTCCATGATCTCCGCACGCAGCGCCCGCACGGCCGGGTCCTTCTTCCAGCGCTTGCGCTCCTCCTTGAGCATCTGGGGGATGCGGCCCGCTGACAGGCCCAGCGCGTCGGCGACTTCCTTCTGCTTCGGCCAGACGCCGATGTCCGGGAGGACGCCGCGCTCGTTCGGCAGGCGCAGCAGCAGGCGGACCATCTCGACCTTGTTGTGGTTGGAGCCGTTGTTGTTCAGCTCCGGCACCAGGATCGTGGCGAGCGTGTCGAGGCTGACCGAGCGGAGCGCGGCCCTGGAGAGGCCGGCCGCCTTGCCACTGGTGGCGAGGGCGTCGAGCACGGTGGCTTCGCCCGCGGTCAGCTGGGCCAGCTCCTCCTTGGCCTCCGCCCGGCCCCGGGGGGTGAGAGGCAACACCGGGGCCTCGCGCAGCAGTTCGCCCCACTCGCGCTGGCGGCGCTGCACCTCGCCCCGGGTCTTGGCGCCGAGGCCCGGCGCGTTGACGAGCTTGCGGCGGCTGTAGTCGAGGAGGCCGCCGACCGTGGTGATGCCGAGGCCGTACAGGAAGGACTGCGCGGCCTCGGTGAGGCCCGCCGTCGACAGATGGGTCTCGCGGGTGACGTCCTTGGCCAGCCGGTCGCGCTGCTGCTCCGCGGTGAGCGGCTCGGCGTCCGCGATGGCGGGGCGGCCGTCGTCGGAGACCTGGGCGGGGGCCCCGGTGGGACGGGAACGGCTGGTCGGAACGGTCTGCGAGGCGTCCAGGAAGATCTTCCGCCAGGCGTCCCGCATCGGCTTCAGCTCGGGGAAGCGCCGGGCGGTGTCCCGGTGCAGAGCCTTGTGGAAGAAGGCGACCAGGCCGTCCCGTACCGCCGGTTCGAACGCGTCGGCCGCGACGGTCGGGTGCGGGAACTCCTTGCTGTCCGTCTGCCGGGGCAGGACCGAGCCGTCGCCCCACTTGGGCAGCTCGCCCGAGGCCATCTGGTGCAGGGTGACGGCTACCGCGTACCGCTCGGCGTGCGAGTCGTAGGCGGTCCGGGTCAGGGTGCCGATGAACGGGTCGAGGTACCCCTCGGTGCCCGCCTCGTAGTCCTTCGCCGGATAGCCGGCCAGCGAGAAGTCGATGAGGACCAGCTCGCGGGTGCGGTTGGGGCGGACGCGGATGGCGATGTTGTCGGGCTTGATGTCCCGGTGCCAGACGCTCTCGCCCTCCAGGAAATCCACCGCGCCGAACAGGTAGTCGCCGTACGCCTCCAACTGGTCGATCTGGAGGCGCCCGCCGTCCCGCAGCTGCCGGGCGACCGTCTCCTCGCGTCGCCGGGTGCGGCTACCGCCCGACTCCGCGCCGTCGACGGTGTCGTCCCGCTCGTCACCCACGTACTCCAGAGCCAGGAGTGTGCGGCTCGAGATGCGCAGCGGTTGCGGTTCGACGAGCCGGATCACGCGGGAGTCGGGGCGCAGCCGCCCCATGATCTCCGCCTCGTGGGCGAGGACCTCGCCCCGGCTGTCGGACAGCGCCACCTTGAGGACGGCCAGCGGCCGGGTCCCGTGTGCCTCGGCCTCCAGGTCCCGTACCAGGAAGGCGCGGCTCGTCGAGCCCGTACCCAGGCGGCGGCGGACCTCCCAGCGGCCGCCGAGGACATCGCCGGCGACGGCTTCGAGCGGATCCTTCTCGGGGGCCTCGGGCGCGGGCGCGGCGGCCGGGGCGGTGAGTACGTCCTCGACCAGCCCCAGTAGCTCCAGGAAGTCGTCGACCGTGGACGGCCGCTGTTCCGGGCGGTAGGCGGTGGCCGACTGCACCAGGTAGTCGATGTCCTCGGACAACCCGTCGACCAGGGAACTGGGACGCAGACCCTCGCCGGCCTCCAGGCGGGCCAGCAACTCGGCCTGGCTCGCGGCCGGCGCCTTGCCGGTGACCAGGAGGTAGGTGAGGACGCCGAGGCCGTACACGTCCAGATACACCGGGTCGGCGCTCGGGGCGCGCAGCTCGGGCGCGAGATAGGCGTCGGAGTCATCGGCCAGATGCGTCGTGGACAGGGCCGTCGGCGCGTGCCGGGTCGCGCCCGTCGCGGCGCCGCCCGAGCCGCTGCGCTGCGTGGCGATCTGCCAGTCGGAGATTTGCAGGTGTGGCGTCAGCCAGGCGGTCTCCTCACCCGTCGCCTGTCCTCGTGGCCCGCGGTCACGGGGGACCACGTGCACGGAGCGCGCGGCCAGCGCCCGGTGGTAGATACGGCTGGAGTGGGCGGAGCGCATCGTCTCGGCCAGCTGCCGCACGAGCGCCATGCGGCCGAGGATGTCGAGCTTCTCGCCGTACTGGAGCAGATACTCGTCCAGGCGCAGGGTCTGCGGGTGGTAGTCGAAGATCAGGGCCGGTCCGGCCGAGTGCCCCGACGGGTTGTACTGCTTGAGCTGCACCACACCCACGTGACGGAACCGCTGCAGGACCGCGGCCTCGCGCCGGGCGGCGTTCTCCACCGACTGTCGGATGGTGGCGTCAGAACCGCGCTCGCGCAGGTAGATACGGACGCGGGCGGACTCCGGCAGCTCGCTGTGCTCGGCCAGGTAGTCGGCCCAGGTCGGCCCGGAGTCGAAGGACTTCCGCTTCAGCTCGTACGGGCCGACCTTGTACTCGGCGTCGCTCTTGCGGATGCCGACGCGGTCCAGCGCGGTCTTGATCTCGCGGGAGCCGATCGCGGTGATGCGGCGACGCTCGTCGGGCGGCGGCTGCTTCAGCATCGCGACCAGGTCGTCGACGCCGTACACACCGTTCTCGTCGTGGGCGGGCAGCCGGATGCGCAGGGAGCCCTCGGTGAAGCAGACGGCCTCGCCCACCCACACCCGCCTGCCGTGCCGGCCGAGCAGCCCGGCCAGTTCCTTCGCCTTCTTGTCGACCAGGTGCAGCGGATTGCCGTGCGGGATGCGGCGGCCGGTGGGCGTCGTCTGAACCCAGGTGCCGTTCTCGCTGGCGAGGGAGCCGTGCCAGTTCTTCAGCTCGATCATGCAGACGCCGCCGGGGGCGACGACGAGGAGGTCGACCTCGCGGACGTGGCCGCTGTTCGCGGTGAAGGTGAAGTTCGACCAGGCCCGCCAGGGGTCGGCGTCCGGCAGCTTCTCGCGGATGGCCTTCAGTCCGCGGCGCTCGTGGTCGAACTCGGACTCGGTGACCGTGGTCCACCGGCCTTCTCGCATGCGCTGTCCCCACCCGTTGATTTCGGTGCCGCCGTGCCGCCGTGTCGCCGTGTCCCCGTGGCCACGCCCGCCCTGTCCGTACTGTCGGCGCTTGTCGGCGCGCGGACGACGAAGGCGTGGGGGAAATCCTAACGGCGCAATCGCGGAAGGAGGCAGTGCGTGAGGAAGAGGGCACGGGGCGCGATATCTCCCGGCGAGGGTGGTGGGCGCCGGGATTCTTGCTTTCCGGTGGGGGCTCGGCGTGCGATGACCGGGGCCGCAGGGGGTGCCCGCCGCGCGGGCCGGAGGCATTCCTGTCGCGGCGGACGGACCGGCACCGCACCGTGCGCACATGACACCGCGTTCGCGAGCTCGAACAGTTCTGTCGCCCCGCACGGTCAGACACGCGCACATCTCATCCCGGAAGCGCGACGCTTACGCGAACGCTTCCCCCGGAACCGCGCATGCCAGTCGGTGAACGATGTCGGAAAGCCGTGTGCGGGAGAACTGCATACACGGTTTGAAGCGGCCGGGACTGGAAACGGAGCCTTGAGCCACCGCGCCAGTCCCCGACCCTACTCAGGGGACAGCGAGGGTGTCGCCGTCTACGGCGGCTCGCATCGGCCGACGACGCCAGGACCGCCGCACCCGCCGCCGCGGCGGCCAAGCCCGATCCCGGCGGGCGGCCGTGCGTTCCACAGCTGCGTGCTGTCGATGTCCGGCTCGACCACGTTCGCGGCGTGGGCGAGACCGGGTAAGGCCGCGGCGACGGCCAGTCCGCCTGCGCCGGCGAGCAGGATGCTGCGCCGACTCGGTCTCCGGCTGGTCATGTTGGCCTCCAACGTCCGGTTGTGGCAGTGGTTTTGTGGCAGTGGTTTTGTGGCACTGGTTCGGATACGCGGATGTGCGTGGGCGCCGGGTGAGGCCGCTGATGTGGCCCCACCCGGTTGGGTCCGCTGCGCGACGTACCGCTTTTACGCGGTGACGCGGCGACGCGGTGCCGTCTTTACGCCGTGTTGTTGGCGAGCGCCTGGAGCCGGCTCAAGGAGCCGTTGAACTTGTTGCGGTCCACGTCCCCCGCGACTCCGCTGACGCGCCCCGTGGCCGTGTACTGCCAGAAGGTCCACGTGGGGAACCCGGACGGGACGGTGGGGTTGCTGACGCCCCAGTGGGCGACCCACAGGGGCGCCTTGGCGGACATTCCGGTCCAGTTCCCGGTGCAGGTGTTCCACCAGCTACCGGTCGTGTAGATGATGACGTCCCGGGTCGTGCGTGCCTTGTACGTGTTGTAGAAGTCGTTGATCCAGTTGCGCATCTGGGTCGTCGACAGCCCGTAGCACATGGAGCCCGACGGGTTGTGCTCGATGTCGAGGACGCCCGGCAGCGTCTGGTTGTCGCGGGACCACCCACCGCCGTTGCTCGCGAAGTAGTTCGCCTGGGCCGCGCCGCTGGAGGAGTTCGGGCGGGCGAAGTGGTACGCGCCGCGGATCAGGCCGGCGTTGTAGGAGCCGGTGTAGTTGGCGCCGAAGCGGGAGTCCTTGAAGTCGGTGCCTTCCGTGGCCTTGACGTAGGCGAAGTCGATCCCGACGCTCTTCACCGAGCCCCAGTTGATCGACCCCTGCCAGTGCGATACGTCGATTCCCTGGACGCCGCTCGTGTCCGTCGGGGACAGTACTCCGCCGCTCTTCGCGGCGCCGGGCTGTTCGAGGCGGGTTCCCGAGCCCATCCACGCCTGGCCGGGCTTGACCGGGGTGTCGGCCGGAGGCGGCGCGGCGGCCGCTGGTCCCGACACGGTCAAGAGCAGTGCGGTGGCGGAGCCGAGTACTCCCAGCGAGAGCGCGGCTCCGGAACGGGCGGACCGGCGTGAGGGGGATCTGAGCGCGGACATGCATGCCTCCGGACAGGGTGGTGGGGGTGGGGGAGTGCATTGCGGCGCGTGCGGTGGAACGCCCGACTTCTCGGGTTCGTCATGAACGCGTCACGAGTAACGCACGGGTGCTCAGGGGCGTAAAGGGGGTAGGTCTCCGGCCCTTTGGACTACACCTCTGACGGCGCCGGTGAGCTGCCCCGACCCCATGGCGGCGGCGAAAAGTTTCAGCCCGTGAAGCCGCCGGAGGCGCCGTTACGCCTGTCGTTGCGGTGCCGCTGCGCGGCCGCCGTGTGTCGGCTGAGCGTCGGCTGCGCGTCGGCTGTGCCTCGGTGTCGACGAGCTGGACCGGAGTATATGACAATGGTTACCATTACCGAAAGAAGCCGCCCCGAAGAGAGCAGGTAGTCCCTTGTCCGCCCACTGCCAACTGACCGGCGCCCAGCCGGGCTTCGGCAACAACATCTCCCACTCGCACCGGCGCACCTCCCGCCGCTTCGATCCCAACATCCAGCGCAAGCGCTACTGGCTGCCGAGTGAGGGCCGGTACGTACGCCTCACGCTCAGCGCCAGGGCGATCAAGGCCATCGACGCGATCGGCATCGAGGCCGCCGTGGCCCGCATCCGCGCGCGGGGAGTGAAGGTCTGATGGCCAAGAAGAGCAAGATCGCGCAGAACGAGAAGCGCAAGGCGATCGTCGAGCGGTACGCGGCCCGGCGGGCCGAGCTGAAGGAGATCATCCGACGACCGGCATCGACGGAGGCCGAACGCGGCGCGGCCGTAGCGGAGTTGCGGAGCCAGCCCCGCGATGCCAGCGCCATCCGGGTACGTAACCGGGACAGCGTGGACGGCCGGCCCCGCGGACACCTCCGCAAGTTCGGCCTGTCCCGGGTGCGCATGCGGGAACAGGCGCACGCCGGACTCCTGCCCGGCGTCACGAAGTCGTCCTGGTAGCGCCCGCACGTCCGGTAGCGCCCGCACGTCCGGCGACAGCGCGCCGGCCCACATCTCCGGCGGGATGTGGGCCGGCGCGCTCTGCGCTGGGCCCCTATCAGCCGCGGATCGCGACCGCTGTACTTTTGCGGATGGCGCGGGCCAAGGCCAATGCCACGGTCATGATCAGGCAGACCGCAGACCGCAGACCGCAGACCGCAGACCGCAGACCGCAGACCGCAGACACCACGCCGAGACCCGCAACGGTCGGGTTGACCCACGAGGGGACGAGGTCGCGCTCGGCGTTGCACCAGTTGTGCAGCGGGAACAGTGAGTCGTTGAGGTGCTCTTCCCTGACCACCTCGTCGTAGGAATCGCCGCAGGTCTCGCCGATGTCCATGCCTCCCCACCCGGCAAAGGCCCCGACCGCGAACGCCGCGACCGTGAGCACCGCGGTCACGACGGCCCACAGCAGCCACCACCCGGGGCGGGACCAGAGCTCAATGCCGGGAAGCTTGGCTTGATCATCTCGTGTGCGGGCGCTGGATGCAGCGAAGCTCCTGTAGAACGAGCGATCTACCACGATCGACTTGTTCGGAACAGGAGCTTCGTTGTCTGGGGAGTCTGGCATAGAGGGGTCGTCGCGTGCGAGCGCGGGACAGACGGGGCAGCTGGGTGTGTTGCGCCAGGTTGTGACACGGCGGATGGTCACGGATGTGCTGGCGGCTTCCGGCCGCGGGGACCGGCGTAGTGACGGCAAACTCTGCGCGGTGACGTGTGTGTTCTTCGTGCTCGCGTTGACGCTGTTCCCGAGAGACGGCTACCGGTCGGTGCTGTCGAAGCTGGCCGGTGGGACGGCGCGGCTGGCCGCGCGGGGCCAGCTGGTCTCCTCCTCGGCGCTGCGGCAGCGCCGCGTCACGCTGGGCCCGGAGCCGTTCCGGTTACTGTTCGAGCGGATCGCCGGGCCGGTCGGCACGGTCGCGATGCCGGGGGTGTTCTGGCGGGGGCTTCGGCTGGCCTCGGTGGACGGCACGTTTCTCGAGGTCGCCGACACCGCGGTGAACGCGGTGTTCGGCCGGACCCGCAATCAGCGGCGGATCGCCGCGTTCCCCCAGGTCCGCCTGGTCGCGCTGATCGAGTGCGGGACCCGGGCGCTGCTCGGGGTGGCGTTCGACATCCGCCGGGTCTGTGAGCAGGACCTGACACGGCGCCTGCTGGACCGGATGCGCCCCGGGATGCTGGTCCTGGCCGACCGGGGATTCCCGGGCTGGCTGCTGTGGGTCGATGCCGCCGCCGGCGGGGCGGATCTGTTGTGGCGGATCTCGGCGGCGGTGCGGCTGGTCCCCGACGAGGTCCTGCCCGACGGCTCCTGGCTCGCGACCCGGCACGCGCACAAGAACATCACGAAAGCCCTGGCGGGGCGGCCCCGGTCGGTACGGATCCGGGTGATCGAGATGGTGGTCGTCATCGAGGCCGCCGACGGGTCACGACGCCATGAGCCCTACCGGCTCATCACCACCTTGCTCGACCCTGCGGCCTTCCCCGCCGGTGAACTGGCCGCACTGTATTCCCAGCGGTGGGAATCCGAGCTCGAATTCCGGGACTTGAAGATCACTCAGCGCGGGGCACGCGCCGTCCTGAGATCGAAGACACCCGCGCTGGTCAACCAGGAGATCTGGGCGTATCTCGTCACCCACCAGGCGATCCGCCGCACGATCAGTTCCACCGCCGCCGGCCACGGGCTCGATGCCGACCGGCTCTCCTTCACTGTCGCCCTGACCGTCGCCCGGGACACCGTGATCCGCACCACGGCGCGGATCGGCACCCACCTCGCCGAGATGACCACGTCGCTGCTGGCGAACCTGCGATCGGCCGAGCGACGCCTGCGGGTCTGCCCCCGGACCGTGAAACGCCCCAGCTCCATCTTCCCCTCGAAACCCGCCGGGCCGGCCAGCCGCAGCACAAAAATCACCGGATACGGGATCGAAATCATCCCACTCGACACAACCCCGCCGACCACCGCGGAGCCCGACAGCCACACGAGATGATCAAGCCAAGCTTCCCGGCATTGGACCAGAGCTTCCCCCGGACCTCACTGCACACCAGCTGGACCACGTCCACTCACCCCTGTTTTCCGGAGGTCGGTCCGAGCGCCCGCGCCGACGCGTTCTCCTGACCCATTATCGGGGTGTGCGGGACCCGTGATTCGCTCACCATGGTCGGATACGTCGCGGAGCCGGGAGGGGTTCGTCGTGGCCAGGTTGGTCGGCAGGCAGGACGTGGACATCGAGGTGGATTTCTACGGCTGGTGCCTGCAGGACGTGGACGACGCGGTGGTGCCCGTGCCGTTCCCCGATGGGTTCGAGGGGGAGGTGTTCCTGGCCGCGCATGAGGGCCGTCTCGACTTCGCCAGTGCCGGTCACACCCACACCGCGGCGCTTACCGCGGAGGTCTGGGACAACGAGCCCGTCGAGGCCCGGGCCGGGGGCGGCTGGGATGAGGTGGCCGAAAGCGTGATCTCGTGCCGCTCGGGTGAGTTGGCCGTGTGGGCGGTAGCCGGCGGCCCGATGCCGACGTACGTCCACCTGTCCGACCATGGTGCCCGGTGGCGGGTGCGGGCTCACTGCCGTGGTCGCGAAGAGGTCCGCCGGCTTGCCCGTGAGGGTGTCCCCGAGGGCTTGGAACGTTACCTGGTCCAGTTCTGGCCCGCCGACACGTAAGGAAGAGGGGGGAGGAACCGGACAGCTCCTTCTCCCTCTTTCCCGTCACGTGGTCAACACCAGTGCGTTAAGCCTGTGACCTGCGATGCAACCCCGGTGTGAATGAGGAACGGGACCCCTGATAGATCGTCTTGCGACCAAGCTCGAAGATCGTCGGGAGTCCCGTTGCAGGAGCAGTCTGTCATCACGTCGTCCGCGGAGATGGCATCGGGGGTCCACGCGCCGGGGCATCTGGGCGAGCTGAGCCAGGTCGTGGATTTCGACCTTGTGGACGCCGTTCTCACCGAGACCGGAGCTCGGGAGAAGCGGATACGGCTGCTGCCGGCCCGGGTGGTGGTCTACTTCGTGCTCGCGCTGGCACTGTTCGAGGACTGCTCCTACCGGGCGGTGTGGGGCAAGCTGACCGTACATCTGCCCGCCTCGGTCATCACGCGTCCGGCGGTCTCCTCGCTCTCACGGGCCCGACGTCGCCTGGGTGCCCGCCCGTTGAAGGTGTTGTTCGAGATACTGGCCGGGCCGGTCGGCGAGAAGAGCCGGCCCGGCGTGTACTACCGGGGCCTGCGGACCGTCGCGATCGACGGCACCAGCCTGCACGTCCCCGAGGACGAGCGGACTCTCTGGCGTTACCCCAAGCGGGCCGGGGAGAAGATGGAGTTCGGCTACCCGCTGCTGCGGCTGCTGGTGATCGTCGAGTGCGGCACCCGGGCCCTACTCGCCGCGGCCTTCGGCCCCGAGAGCGACGGCGAGACCACCTATGCCGCCCGGCTGTTGCACGTCCTGGACGACACGGCGCTGCTACTGGCCGACGCCGGCTTCGACGCCCGTGACCTGCTGGAACGCGTGCGGGATACCGGAGCACAGTTCCTGGTGCGTTCGGGTGCTTCGCGCTGCCCCACCGTCGTGCGCCGCCTGCCCGACGGTTCCTACCTCTCCCGGCTGAGCGGCCCCTACCGGGCCGGCCGGGGCTACTCGTTGCTCACGGTGCGGGTGGTGGAAGCATGGATCACCGTCACCCTGGACGACGGCACCGTACGCCGTGAACAGTGGCGTCTGATCACCAGCCTGCTGAACCACGAGCACTACCCCGCCGCCGAGTTGGTAGATCTCTACCACGAAAGGTGGCAGGTGGAGACCACCTATTTCTCGGTCAAGGCGAGCCTGCTGGACGGCCGGGTCCTGCGCTCCCACAGCATCGACGGCATCGACCAGGAGGTCTGGGCCCTGCTCACCACCTACCAGGCCCTCATCCGAGCCGCCTCCGACGCCGTCACCCACCGGCCCGGCCTGGACATGGACCGCCTCAGCTTCACCATCCTGCTCCAGACCGCCGCCGACACCGTGATCACCGGACACGGCATCACCACCGGGAACATCGACCTGGTCGGCACGATCGGCACCGCCGTCCTGGCCGCCCTCTGGCCCGCCCGTCGGCGCCACCGCGTCAAGGCGCGCAGCATCAAGAACTCGACCAGCAAATACGGCCCCAACGCCGGCAAACACCCCCAGAGCGCCCGGCACTACACCGTTCACACAGAGATCACGTACATGGAGAACGGACTCGCCTCCCGGTCCCGACGTCCCTCCTTGGACAGGTTGCACCGCAGGTCACAGGCTTAACGCACTGGTGTTGGTCACGTGGTCATGAGCTGATCTTGACGAGGAAGCCGTCCTCCTCGGCCGTCGATGATCCGGTTCTTGGTCAGGAACTGGCCCAGCAGACGGCCCTCGTCCTGATTCTGTGTCGAGTCGACCGGCAGTACGGAGTAGTTCAGCTTCTCCCCGGTACCGGGCTGGGCAGTGCCGTGGCTGCGACCACTGCCCAGCCCGGAGCTTTCAGGTCCGCGCCACGAGTTCCGGGTGCTCGTGTTCGCAGACGTCGTCGATGCCGGAGGTGTCCCACACCGGGAACGGGTCGACAGGCGGGACGCTTTCGCCCTCGGCGACCAGGCAGCTCGCGACGGCGGCCTGCAGGGCCTCGGTGCGCAGCCCGGTGCCGATGAACACCAGTTCCTGGCCCTGGGTGGTGTCCGTATCACGAGCACCGGACGGCTCGAAGCGGGCCACGGCGCCGGCCTGTGACCACAGCCCGGTCACGCCGGGGCGGCTGGCCAGCCAGAAGAATCCCTTGGAGCGCAGGATCTGGCCGAACGTTCCACTGTCGAGCCCCTTGGTCGCGAAGGTCCACAACCGGCCTGGGTGGAAGGGTAGTTCGGAGCGGAAGACGGTGGACGAGATGCCGTACTCCTCGGTCTCCGGAACATGGTCGCCGTTGAGCTCCATGACCCATCCCGGGGCCTGCTCGGCGCGCTCCAGATCGAACAGTCCGGTACCCAGGACATCGCTCAGCCGAACACGCCCGCGGGTGGCGGGCACGATCCTGGCTACCGGGTTCAGCCGGCTGAGCGCGGCCCGCAGCCGGTGGGCGCTCTCCGTGTCGACGAGGTCGAGCTTGTTGAGCACGATGACGTCGGCGAACTCGATCTGGTCCACCAACAGGTCGCTGACGGTGCGCTCGTCGTCCTCGTACTGGTCGAGTCCTCGCTCGGCGAGGCCGTCTCCGCCGGCGAGTTCCGGCAGGAAGTTCGCGGCGTCGACGACGGTGACCATGGTGTCGAGACGTGCGAGGTCACCGAGGGTGGCGCCGTCGTCGCGGGGGAAGGCGAAGGTGGCCGCGACGGGCATGGGTTCGGAGATGCCGCTTGACTCGATGAGCAGGTAGTCGAAACGCCCCTCGCGCGCCAGCCGGTCGACCTCCTCCAGCAGATCGTCGCGCAGGGTGCAGCAGATGCAGCCGTTGGTCATCTCGACCAGGCGTTCCTCGGTCCGCGAGAGCGCCGCTTCACCACCCCGCACGAGCGCCGCGTCGATGTTGACCTCGCTCATGTCATTCACGATGACGGCGACGCGAAGGCCCTCGCGGTTGCTCAGGACGTGGTTGAGCAAGGTGGTCTTTCCCGCGCCGAGGAAACCGGAAAGCACGGTCACGGGCAGTTGGGCGAGCGTCATCGCGGTCAGCCCTCCGGCCGCAGCAGGCCGCGTTCGTACGCCTTGGCCAGCCGCTGCGGAACGCGGTAGACCGATCCGTCGACCGTGATCGGCACCAGCTGCGGCGTGCTGGCCTTCCACTGCGCGCGGCGGTGGCGGGTGTTGCTGCGGGACATCTTGCGCTTGGGCACGGCCATGGCTGGCTCCTCGGTCGGGTCGGCAGAGCCCCACGCTACATGAAAATGGATCCCATTCCCAAGAGAGGTTCGTAAGGACAACAGGTGCGACGCCCCTCCCGCTGCCCGTGCCCCGCAGCCTCACCTTCAGGCAGGCATCGCGGCCAGGTGCTTCGACAGCGTCCGCAGGCTCTGGAACGTGACGCCCAGGACGGCGACATGCTTCCAGTGCACGGTGGAGTCCGGGGCGATCAGAAAGACCGCCCGCCGGACACCGATGCCCGCCGCCGCCACCCCGAACGATCGCGCCACTTCCCGTCCGGTGTCCGCCAGCAGCGGCATGCGCAGGTCGTACTTACGGGCGAAGGCCTCGTGGCTGTCCACCCCCTGGGGGCTGATGCCCCACACCTCCGCCCCCAGCTCGGTGAACTCCTCCAGACCGCTTGAGTACGAGCACAGTTGCTTGGTGCACACGCTGGTGTCGTCCCCCGGGTAGAAGGCCAGGACCAGCGGTTTCCCGCGCCGGTCGCCCAGCGAGAAGTCCCGCCGCTCGAATATGTCTCCCGAAAGCACGCCGCCGGGGAGGGAGAAGTCTCCCGCCACGTCACCTACTGCAGGGCCTGCCGCCATGGTCATCTCCGATGGGTTCATGAGTGTGAGGTGGTGGGGGTGGGGGAGGGGGAAGGGTGAGCCGGGCCGGTCTGCTCCTCCTGGAGCCAGGCCGTCCACGCGTCGCCCCGGCTGTCGTGCACCGTCCCGCGCAGGGCGGCGATGTCACCGGCCGACGGACACCGGCCCGCGCCGACGAGGTGCAGCCGGAGAGGTGCGGGGAGCAGGCGCAGAAAATCGGGCGCCGGCACGTCGTGTTCGCAACTCGCCTCGGCAACGTCGAGGTACACGACGTGATGCAGCGGCGGGATGCGATCCGCCACGGCGCCGGCGAGGGCTGGAACCTGTGCGGAGCGGAACCGGCCGCGTACGGCGATCCACACCTTGGGTGCCGCGACTGCCAGCACCCGTACCGACGCGTGCACTTACGGCCCTCCCGCTGATCCGAGCCGCCGTGGGGTGGCGGCTCCCGTTGCTCCGAGACATGCGTGGGCGCAGGCCCACGGCTGATCCCCCAAGGCTATTCGGTGCGGAACCCGGCGCGGATTGCCCCCACCCTCCACCCCACCCTCCCTCCCATTACACGCTGCGCCCTCCTCCCGGTGGGTTACGGAGTCCAGGGTTACGGCGCCCAGGGGGCCTCCACGGCCCACGTGGTGTCCTCGGTGAACGTGATCGGGTTGTCCCATGCCTTCGAGCCGCCCGGAGTGGCCAGCCACACCTGCGAGTCGATGTGGCGCAGGTACTGGCCGGGGAAGTTGTACGCCGACAGCCGCACGCCGCCGTTGCCGCGCACCGCGCACCAGGTGGCGTCGGCCCGGAAGAGCGCTCCGTCGCCCGCCTCCTTGTAGACACGGAACTCACGGTGACGCAGGTACTGGCCGGGGTAGTTGCGGGACTCGAACGAGTAGCAGGAGCTGTCGGCGAGACCAGGGACGATCTTCCAGGTGGCGTCGTTCTTCAGCAGGCCGCTGCTGCCTGAGTCGACGACCTCGGTGAACGCCAGACCGTCCTTGTGACGCAGGAACTTGTTCGTGTGGTCGGGCGTGGTCACCCGTAGCGACTTGTTCCCCGTGGGCAGGGTGACGGGTGGCGCCGGGTTGCGGGAGGCGTCGATCAGGGCCAGGTTGGCCGCTTTGACGCGGGCGGCGTCGACCTTGACGACCTGCCGGTCGTAGGTGAGCAGACCGTTGGCCTCGTTCTCGACGTCGGTGATCTCGGTGTAGACCGACGCGGAGAGGCCCGCCGGCATCTGGTTGTCGCGCATCGCGTCCAGTAGGCGCACGAAGCGGTTGTTGAGGGCCGCGACGCTGGGCTGGTCCTCGTAGCTGAAGCCGCCGCCCGGATACCACTCGTGGCCGGGCACCTTGTAGCCGAGGCCGCCGAATTCGCCGAGGACGGCGGCCCTGGTGGCCGTGGGGGTGGTCACACCGGGGCCCACGTAGATGTGGTTGTCGATCACATCGCCGTTGCCGCCGTCCACGGAGCCGCAGCAGTTGACCCCACTCATGTTGTTGACCAGCCGGGACGGGTCGGACGCCTTCACCTTGTCGGCGATGCGCGCCTGGTCGTACTGGCCCCAGCCCTCGTTCTGGTTGACCCACATCACCACGGAGGGCGAGCTGCGGTGCTGGTCGATGATGCGGTCGTACTCCGCTTCCCACTGCACCCGCGCGGCGCTGTCCGGTGTCCGCAGATCCATCGACGGCATGTCCTGCCACACCAGCAGGCCGCGCCGGTCCGCCCAGTAGAACCAGCGCTGCGGTTCGACCTTGATGTGCTTGCGGACCATGTTGAAGCCCAGGTCCTTGTGCTTTTGCAGGTCGTACTTGAGCGCCTCGTCGCTCGGCGCGGTGTAGATGCCGTCCGGCCAGTAGCCCTGGTCGAGCGTGCCGGACTGGAAAACGAACTACCCGTTCAGCAGGGTGCGTTGCACACCGTCGACCTTGCCGACGGAGATCGAACGCATGCCGGCGTAGCTGCCCACCGAGTCGGTCACCGAGGTGCCGGAGAGCAGGTCGGCCTTGACGTCGTACAGGAAGGGGTCCTCGGGGGACCACAGGCGCGGGTTCGGGATCGGCACCGAGAACTCGCTGCCGACCGGTCCCGTCGCGGTGGCCACGGTTCCTCCGCCGGTGGAGACGGTCACCCTGGCGGTGTGACCGCTCACGCCCGCGCCGCGCACGGTGACTCGCAGGGTGTTGTCCGTCAGGTTGGGCACCATGGCGAGGCCGGCGATGTGAGCCGGCGCAGTGGGTTCCAGCCACACCGTCTGCCAGATCCCGGACGCGGCGGTGTAGAAGATGCCGCCGCCCGGGTGCGGGGCCACGTCACGGATCCGCTGCTTCCTAGCGGTACCGGCGTTACATGGCGCTGGAGGCGGAGGCGGAGGCGACGAGCCTGTGGCACTTCGCGGTGAGCGTGCTGCCGGGGCTGTTGCAGACACCGGGGTACGCGCGGGAGGTGCTGGCGGCCGGTGGGATCAAGGAGCCGGAGCTTACGCAGCAGGTGGAGGCTCGGATGGGGCGGCGGGAGTTGCTGGAGGGGGCCGGTGCGCCTCCTTTTCGGACCGTCCTGTCGGAAGCGGTGCTGCGGACGCCGCTGCGGGATCTGAGAGGATGTTCTGGTTACTTGAGCGATATTTCATGGATTTTGCCAGGTTATGGTGCTTTCGCCGGTTGCCCGCTTCAGGAGGTTGGAGATCATTGCGAGGCGGATCATGCTCTCGGAGTGTGCGGGTTTGGTCTCGTAGTCCCGTGCCAGTCGGCGGTGCATCATGATCCAACCGAAAGTTCGCTCCACCACCCAGCGTCTCGGGACCACGGAGAAGCCCTTGACCTGGGTGTTCCTCGGGACGACGTCGACGTCGATGCCGAGGGCGGCTCCGTGTTCGATGGCCTGGGTCTTGTAGCCGGTGTCGACCCAGGCCTTGGTGATCGCGGGGTGGTCGAGGGCGATTCGGGTGAGCAACTGCTTGCCGGCGTCGTTGTCCGAAATGCTGGCCGCGGTCACTGTGACCAGCAGCAGCAAGCCGATCGTGTCGACAACGATGCTCCGCTTGCGGCCCACGATCTTCTTCCCGGCATCGATGCCCTGCGTGCTGCTGGGCACGGTGTGGGCGGTCTTGACGCTCTGGGCGTCGATGACGCAGGCGGTCGGCTCGGCCGTGCGTCCCACCTGCTCACGGACCACCCGACGCAGCCTGACACCGAGGTTCTCGATCGTGCCGTCGGCAGTCCAATCGCTGAAGTAGGAGAAGACGGTGCTGGGCGGCGGGAAATCGTGCGGCAGGTAGCGCCAGGGGATACCCGTGTGGTTCACGTAGAGGATCGCGTTCATGACTTCACGCAGGTCAGTGACTGGACCCCCCAGTCCGAGCGAGGTCTTCTGCCGCTCGACCCTCCATGCCGTCACCGTCGGCTCCATCAGGGCCCAGCGGGCATCGGTAAGGTCGCTGAGGTAGGCGCTGCGCTGCGGCCGGCTGGTCATAAGTCCACTGACCCACAGTGCGCTTGGCGGGGATATCGCTCGTTCGAGTGAGACGAAAGCCGCCTTCACGGCATCCTCGAACCGGACAGGAGCTATCAGGCTAAAAGTGATCGAATCATCCGGCCGAGCATGCTCGAACAGTTGCGACATTCTCCTCAAAAGCTCTATTCAAGCTGATTTCGGTCTAGGTTCAGAACTACTCAAACCAACATATAGGTGATGCGAACGTCCTCTCAGTGCCTCAAGACGCGGGAAGGCGACCGACTTTCCGTGCCCAGCCGGAATGCGTACGACTGAAAATGCCCAGTCGGCGCGGCCCGGCCCCATGGCGTTTCCTCGTCAGCAGCCCCTGTTGCTGACCTGGTGGAAAAGGGGAATCGGGTGGCGTCGACCAGCCGTCGGAAGCGTCCGCCGAACGCGGACCTGGCCCGGCTCATCGAGACCTGCGGCGCGAGCCACAAGTCCCTGGCCCTGCGGGTCAACCAGCTCGCCAAGAACGCGGGGATGGAGACGGACTACTCGCATACGTCCGTCGTGAACTGGTGCCAGCGGGGAATGCTCCCCAAGTGGCCGGTCCCCACGTTCCTCGCCCAGGCGATCGGGGAACGGCTCGGGCGGCCCGTGTCACTGTCTGAAATCGGTATGGGCGATGCGGAGACACCGGACGCCAGTGTGGGGTTGGATTTCCCACGAGACCGTGCTGATGCGGTCGAAGTGGCCACCTCGTTCTGGAGTTTCGTGAACCGCCGCGACTTCCTGACCGGATCCGGTTTCGCCGTGTCCGCGTTCACCACCCCCGTGACCCGCTGGCTGGTCACCCCCGCCGACGAGACCGCCGACCTCGCCAGCGGCAAACAGGTCGGCCGCGCCGACCTCGAAGAACTCCGAGACGCGGCCGACGAGGCCCGCCGCTGGGACTCCAAATACGGCGGCGGGAACTGGAAAGCCAACTCCGTCAGCGTGTGCCTCCAGGAGCGGGCCGCCCCGCTGCTGCGGGGCTCCTTCACCGACGACGTCGGCCGCGACCTGTTCTCCGTCACCTCGGAGCTGTCCCGCCTCGCCGGATGGACGGCCTTCGATGTCGGCCAGCACGACGTCGCCCAACGCCACTTCATCCAGGCCCTCCGCCTGGCCCGCGCGGGCGGTGACATCCAGCTCGGCTGTTATGTCCTGACCACCATGGCCATGCAGTCCCTGCTGCGGGGCTTCGCCTCCGAGGCCGTCGATATGGCCCAGGGCGCCTTCGAACGGGCCAAGGGGCAGGCCGCCCCCCGCGTGCTGGCATTCACCAAGCTCATCGAAGCTCGGGCCCATGCCCGCGAGAACTACGCCAGGGCCGCCTCACGAGCCCTCGCAGCCTCCGAGGACCTCCTGGGCCAGGCAGACGCCACCAGCGGCGCAGAGCCCGCCTGGATCGACTTCTATCACCACGCCCGCCTCTCCGCGGATGCCGCCGAAGTCTTCCGCGACCTGAAGAACCCCAAGGCCGCCCTCGCCTGGAACCAGCGGGCCGCCGCCATGCCGTCCGGGGCCTTCACCCGCTCCGTCGGCATGCGCCTCGCGATCGTGGGAACCGCCCACCTCCAGGCCCGCGACCTCGACCACGGCCTCGAGCTCGGCCACCGCTCCGTCGACATCCTCGCCCGCGTCCAGTCGAGCCGGGCCAAGGACTACGTCCGAGAGTTCAACACCGCCCTGGGCCCCTGGCGGCGCGAGCCGGCCGTCCGCGAGTTCATCCACCGCACCCGCACCGAACTCCAGATCGCGGCCTGAGCACGTATCCCCGTACTTCCCCACATCCTCGAGGGGGGAAGTACGGGGATACGCGCTCCGCGTACCAATCCGGCGCTGAGGCCACTGCCGTGCCGTTCGCGGCGGCCCGTCAGACCGGCCGGTTGGTGTCCCGCATCATGTTCCTCAGAGCGTCACGTGCCCCGATCAGGTCGTCCTGGGCCTCCTGCAAGGCGTCCCGCAGTCCCTGCCGATCGGCCTCGGAGGCGGCCAGCCGCCCCTCCAGATCCTTGTTGGCCGCCTGGAGCTCGTTGATGCGGGCCGCGAGGTCCTTCGCGCCGCTCTGGTGGAGCTGCTGCCCCAGGTGACGCTGGACCGCGTCCTTGAGGCCGTCCCGTTCCCCCCGGACGGCCGCCAGCTCGGCGCGGGCCAGTTCCAGGTCCGTGGCCAGGCTCGCCGCACTGGCCCGGCTGCCCGAGGTCTTCTCGCGGACCTTCGTCCCGGCCTGGCCCTTGCGGGCTTCCTCGATGTGCTCCCGCATCCCTGCCGAGTAGACCAGCCAGTTCGAGACCTCGGCCGCGCGGGCAACCCCGAGGAAGGTGATCGCCTCGCCCCTGGCCTTCATCGCGTTGACCGTGGAGACCACCCGGGCCCGCTTCTGCTGGCTGTCGCGCTGACGCGACTCCAGCAGGACCTGGGCCGGAGACCTGGCGGCGGTCATCGCTGGTCACCGGCATCCGTGCGCCTGACGACCGTCAGTGGCAGCAGCGGGCGGCCGGCAGTCGCGGCCCTCACCTTGCGAAGCACCTTCGCAGCCTCCTCGACCTGGTTGCGTTCGTCCTCGGGCAGATCGCTCATGTACTCCTTCATCTTCACTCCCACCTGCTGAAATGCCGATATCTCGTCCCCCAGGCCCCGGGTGACGAATTCGGCGGCTCCGCCGGCCATCGCCATCTCCCGGCTGCCCTTCAACGCGCGGATATGGTCCTCGACCGCGGGCAGGTAGGACGGGTCGGGCCGGTAGTGCCCGCATCCGGCGCACTGGAAGCGGATCGGGCAGGCTTGGCCTCCGGCCTTCACGTTCGACGGCTCGGTGCAGTTCCCGAACGGCACTGCCACCGAACGCAGTTCGTAGGCGGTGTTCGACGCCATCGGGGCGGGCAGGCCGATGCGGTCCATCACGTGCAGCCGCATCGTCTTGACCGCCTCGCGCTTCCGCTTGAGAGAGACCTTTAATGGTGGAGTCGGGTATTGGAACTGCCTGAATGCCTGCGGTCCTGAGCGGCGGTGGCTCTCCGGACTTGGCATCAGCGGTCGGGCGTTGACGTGCGAGGGCATTGGTCAGACCTGTTCGAAGTGGAACGCTTTGATGAAGCAGTCGCGAGGCTGGGTGATGGCGAAGAGGATGCACTCCACGAGCGAGTGCGCGGTGAGGGCATCCTTGGCCTCGCGCGGGGTGGTCTCCCATGCCTTGGAGAGCGGGTCGGGGTTGTCGAAGTCGGGCGGGTAGAGCGAGATCACCCGGATCCCTTGAGGGCGCAGGCGCTTGGAGAGGATCTCGGTGAACCCTGCCTGGGCGCTCTTGGCTGCGTAGAAGGCGTCGTGCGCGTCCGACCGGTGGTGGCCCGGTGTTCCGCATGCGGAGACCATCGTCACGACATCTGGTATCTCCGAGTTGAGCAGGAGAGGGAGGAAGCTCTTCGTGGTCAAGACCGTGCCGGTGGCGCCAGAGGCGATGGTGTCGACAACGTCGGCGTCGGTTGCGGACAGCAGGTCCGGCCCTGCGAGGTAGCGAGAGCCGTTGTTGATGAGTACGTCGACACGGTCCGTGTGTTCCGCGACGCTGGAAGCGAAGTCTCGGATTGAGGCGGGGTCCGTCAGGTCGCAGGCGAAGGCGTGTACTTGCTGATGGCCGCGGTCGCGAATCTCGTCACGGACTCGTTGAGCGGCGGAGTGTTCGCGTGCCGAGAGGAAGACCTCGGCGCCGAGGTCCGCGAGGTGGATGGCCAGGGTTCGCCCGAAGTCGCGGCCTGCGGCCGTGATGACGATGCGGCGGTTGTCCAGTCTCATGGTGTCGCTCCTGGTGCGTGGATCAGTTGGTGCGGTGCATTGCGGCGGCTGACGTCTGCGGCGTAGGCGGCCCAGTCGCCGGCGGCGGCTCGCTGCCATTTGACGGCGACGGTGATGTCGATGCCGAGGGTGCGGGCGAGGACCGCGGCGGGCAGCTCGGTGGCGAGCTGGAACAGGGCGGTCGAGCGGGCTTGTGCGAGTCGGATGCCGAGTTTGCGGAGCCGTTCTCCCATCGCCCAGGCACTGATCGGACGGCCTGGCTGTCCGCCGGGGAAGAGCCAGGGTGAGTCTGTGCGGCCGAGGACGGCATGGCTGCGGCGAACCTTGACCTGTTGGAGGGCCAGTTCAGCGACGGGTGCGGGAAGCTCGACAGGGACGGCGCCGAGGCGGATACGGACTGCTCCGTCCGTCTCCTCGATGTGGTCGACGGTGAGCCGGGAGATCGCGGCGGGCCACTGGGCGTAGAGGAGCAACAACAAGCCGGCGAGACGGTCTTCGGGCTTCAGGACGGCCTCGTGCAACAGGCGGCGGGCTGTGGCCCAGCGGGCTTCATCGTCCATCGGCCGGGAGGGGCCGTTCCACCGCTCGGCCGGGAAGCTGAGATCACGGGTGATCTTCTGGGAGAGGGTCCAGCGTACGAAGTGGCCTGCCTCCTGGCGAAGGCGGACGTTGTCGCTGGTCATCCACCGCTCAAGGTCACTCTGGCGGCAGGTGGCCAGGGTCAGGTTCTGGCCCTCGAGCCAGTTCAGGAGATAGACGGCTGCCCGCAGATGCTGCCGCGCGACCGTCAGCTGGTAGTGCGTGGTCTCCGTGCCGCGGCTGCGACGGCGAAGCCGGCGCAGGAGGTGCCACGTCGCGTACCGGTGCAGGATTTTCCGGCCCTCGGCGGTCGCGTGGGAGGCGATGAGGTCCTTCACATGTCGCTCGAGACGGACCATCTGCTCGTCCCGCTTGGGCAGGGCGCCGGTGGCGACGAGGACGCTGCGGATGTGCTCGACGACCTTGCCTTCCGGAAGCTCGTCCAGGGCCTTGTGCGTCAGAGGGCGGCGGCCGGAGCCGAGATCGGACAGGACGGTGGAGACGATGCCCTTGGAGAGCCAGCGCATCGCGGTGCCGGCGCGTTCGGTGCTGGCCAGAGCCTCGTGGAGGGCCTGCAGTTTCGGGGATATGGAGCCGGTGTCATCGGCGAGGAGTTCGTGGAGTCGCTGCTTGAGGGTGCAGCGGGGGCACGGGCCCGGGGCGTGCAGCCGTTCGGCTTGTCCGCAGGTGGGACAGGGGCGCCAGAGCTCGGCGTCCGGTTTGGTGCAGGGGCCGCAGACGGGGGCGTCGGCGGTGCCGGAGTGCATGCCACGGATTCGTCCGCAGATGGTGCAGTGAGCAGGGCGTCTGTCGCAGCCTCCGCAGCGGGGCAGGCCGGTGAGCTTCGAGAGTGTGCAGGGTGCGGTGCGGCCGCAGATCGAGCAGACCAGGACTGGCAGGGGACGGCAGTTGGGGCAGACCGGCCCCTCGGCAGTGCGGGAGTTGACCATGCGTGATTCGCCGCAGACGATGCAGGTTTCCCGGTTGGCCGGGTCCCTGATCAGGCAGCCCGGACACAGGGGTCGTCCCTGGGCGTCGCGGGTGGCCGGTTCTCGCCGAGCACCGCAGCGTACGCATTCTTCGAAGCGGGACTTGGCGATGCAGTTGCGGCAGACCCGCTGCCCGTCGAGCGGCTTGTCGATGCGTACGACTCTGTGGCAGCGAGGGCAGGCCGGGCGGACAATCCCGGTGACGCCGGCCTCGTGCAGCAAGTCGATGAACCGCAGGATGGCGCGATGCGGCGCGAGATATCCCTCCCCGGTCAGCAGACGAGGGTTCTCCTCCAGGGCCCAGACCAGCCTCTGCCGATAGTGGGGACGGTGGGGTGCCGACTGGTGGAGGGCATCGGCGATCACGTCACGGTCGGCGTCCCTGGTGATCCCGGTGATCACCGCGTAGATGACCTCGACCGGGTCGCGGTCATCGTTGTCGGGACACATCTTGCAGCGCAGCAGGCCCTTGCGGTCCCGGAAGGCGACGCGTCGGACGGTGCCGCAGGCGGCGCACTCAGCGGTCTCCTGCCCACAGACCGAGCAGTACCAATCCTGGCCCTGGCGTTGGAGGGTTCGCAGCTTCTTGCCGCACTCGACGCAGACCGGCGGCGAGATCGCCGAGGCGCCGGCCTTGCGGAGCTCGATGAGCAGATCACCGATGGCCCGGGGTGCCGGGGACCGGCCGTCGGTCAGGACGGAGGGCCGCGTCGCCAGGACCTCCGCCAGGCGCCGTGACTTCGCGCGGCCGCCCGCGACCGCGGTGACCACGGCCCGGATGGTCTCCGCGCCGAGTTCCTTCTCGACATCGGCGACGAGGTCGGTGATCAGGCCGGTCGGGTCGGCGACGGCACGGCCGAGGTCGAGATGGTCAGCGGTGGTCATGACCGGTCGACACCCCTGATCCGGGCACGCTTTGGCCGCAGACCGCCAAGCCCCTCCGCATCGGGCGCCGAGCCGCCTCCGGCGGCAGCCCTCTTCGGCTTCTTCACGGCCCCTGCCGCCGCGACGGGCTCGATGAGGTCGTCCATGGTGCAGTCGAGGATGTCGAGCAGGGCCATGAGGATCTTCAGGCTCAGTCGCTCCGGTCGCTCGACGACGAGCCGGTAGACCTGGCTCGACGAGAGGGTGATGCCGCGTTCGGCGAGCGGAGGGATGAGGTCGGTGGTGGAGAACAACCCGCGGCCGGCCATGACCTTGCGCAGGTGCCAGTGGTAGTCGAGCTTGGCGGCCATCGCCGGATCTCTCCTGTCAGGACCCGGCGAACGCCGGGGCCAGTGCCTTGTGCAGGGAAGTGTTCATGAAGTCGTCGCTGACGTGCGTGTAGATGGCCAGGGAGCTGTCGCACTCGTGGCCGACCTGCTGCTGGATGAAGCGCCGGTCGACTCCGTCCTCGGTCAGATGTGTGACGTAAGAATGTCGGATTGAGTGGGGAGTTAGCTCTTTTGGGAGCTTTAGGGCGTCCCGGTATGCCTCGAACCGGTCGTTGATGGAGCCGGGCTGGAGGCGGCCCCCGCGCTCGGTGATCCACAGAGCCGGGTGATCGGGGAATCCGAAGCGTGGACGGGCGTTCTCGGCGTAGTCGGCGACCGCCTCGACGGCCCAGTCCATCACCGACAGCACGTTCCGCCGCCGCGGCGGCTGGCCCTTCTTCGCCTTGCCGTAGCGGACGTTGAGCGTGCCGTACCGGCCGAACTGCGGGGCCTGCGGGTTGCGTCCGAAGTCGACCACGTCCAGCTTGGACGTCTCGGTCCGGCGAAGACCCCACCCGTAGATGACCTTGAAGAGAGTGGCGTCCCGGTAAGCGGCGAGGGCTCCCTTGCGCTTGGCCTTCACGGCGCGTGCGACTTGGTCGTCGGCGTAGTCGAGGAAGCGCTGCAACTCTTCCCGCGTGAAAGGCCGTGCCTCCGGATCGCCTTCGTAATCCTGCAGGTGAGGGAGGGTGTTCCACTCATGGCAGATCGCCACCGGGAAAGCGCCGAAGGCTTCTTCGCATGCCGGGCCCCAGCCGTAGCGGGCGTCGATGAGGAGCTCGGTGAACAGCCGAACGGTGCCCTGGTAGCTGCGGATCGTGGAGGGCGCCAAGCGCCTCTCGCTCGTCAACGATGACGACCACTCGTCCAGGTGGGCCGGCGTCCACTGCCACGGATACTCGTTCGCGAACTCAAGGAACCGGCGGATCAGGCGTTCTCTCGGGTCGATCGTGTCGTCTCTCAGCCCTCGCGACTTCTGCTGAGCCCGCCAGCCCCTCAGCATCGCGTCGAACATCGCGTCCTCCGGACGCAACTGGACCACGCCGGAGACGAGCTCCATATGGGCCGCCCCGGCCAGGGCCACCTTGCGCTGATGCACCACTCCAGACCACCCCTCCTGAAGGGCAAATCATGCATCAGAAGGGATCGCATCGGCAACATGCCTGCTCAGGAGGCACGTTCGTAGTAGCGTCGGAGTCCATCAGTCTCTCGTCGTGACCTGGCGACCTGCGGTTTCTCGCCCGTCTGATGCAATTCCCGAGGGTTGTAGTACCCGGCCGTGGTGTTGGCCGAACGGTGGTCCATGAGGTCACGAAGGACGTCCTGCGGGATGCCCGCGTCGGCATGCCGCTGGCAGTAGGAATGCCGGAAGGCATACGGGTAGATCAGGTCCCGGTCGAACGGCAGCGGCATGCCATCCGGCCCCAGCACCTCCGAGTCGATTCGGTCCAGCGACCGCACCCAGGCCCGCATCACCCTGGCGATGTTGCCCGATAGCAGCATGTGGTTGGCCGTGTTGTTCGTGATCGCGGGAAACAGGTAGCGGGCACTGTTCCGCGGCAGGTCCAGCCCCGCCCGGCGGGCCTTCCAGGCATTGATGGCATCCACCGTTTCCTGCGTGATCGGCAGGCGCCGCCGCAGCCGTTTGCTCTTGCGGTTGTCCCAGATCAGCTGGTGTTCGTCACCATCCTTCTCCAGGCAGTCCAGGATCAGCCGGGCGACCTCCTCAGGCCGCCGCCCGGTGTCCCGCAGCACGAGGTAGACGGTCTGGAACATCGCCTTGATGTCCTCGGCGGCCAGCGTGCCGTAGGGGATGCCCTCGCCGAGAAGGTCGAGCTGCTGGTCAAGCTGGCGGATCACCGACTCCGGGATCGCCTTGCCGATCTCGTCCTCGTCCTGGACCACCTGGGGAATCCGGTGCGAACTGTGGCGGGCAAACTGTCCCGGGACGTCGTCCAGCAGCCCGGTGGCGGCGCCCGTAGTCGATCACCTCGAAGAAGCTGGTCAGGTAGAGGCGCTTGCCCTTCGGCCCCATGTCGGTGCCGTCCCAGCTGGGCAGGACCTGGAAGGCGTCCACGATCGTGTCCATGTCGGCGAAGCCGAGCTTCGTGGGGCCCATGCCTCCGCCGGGCATCCCGTTCCTTCGGGCACCACCCGTTGATGGCGTTCGTCGACCACGGTCCGGGCGGGTCCGGGGAGCCGGTGGCCGCGCTGCTGCGGCCCGGGAACGCGGGCTCCAACACCGCAAGCGATCACATCGAGGCCGCCCGGATCGCCCTGGCCCAGCTACCGAAGCCACTACGGCGGGGACGCCGGACACTGATCCGTACCGATTCCGGCGGTGGCACCCACGAGTTCGTCAACTGGCTGACCAAGCGGGGGCGGTGGCTGTCCTACTCGGTCGGGATGACTGTCACCGCCGACATCCACCAGGCCGTCCTTCGTATTCCCGCTTCCGCGTGGACGCCGGCCGTCGACGGCGACGGTCAGATACGTGACGGCGCCTGGGTCGCGGAGATCGGCGGGCGTCCACTGACCGGCTGGCCGACCGGTCTGCGGCTGATCGTCCGCAAGGAACGGCCGCACCCCGGAGCCCAGTTGCGGTTCACCGACGTCGACGGCAACAGGATCACCTGCTTCGCCACCAACACCAAGAACGTCCCGATCGCCGAGCTGGAACTGCGGCACCGCCGCCGAGCGCGGGCCGAGGACCGCATCCGCAATGCCCGCGACACCGGCCTGCGCAACCTGCCCCTGCACGACACCAGCCAGAACCAGCTCTGGCTGGAGATCATCTCGCTCGCCCTGGACCTGCTGGCCTGGATGCCGATGCTCGCCCTACGAGGTGAGGCCCGCCGCTGGGAACCCAAGAAACTTCGCCTCAGACTGTTCTCCGCCGCCGCCCGGCTCGTCACGACCGGTCGCCGCCGCTGGCTCCGCTTCAACAGCAGCTGGCCCTGGACTGACGTGATCAAAGGCGCGATCCGCCGGCTCGACATCCTGCCGAACCCCGGCTGACCCGCCGCTCCACCCGTCCCGACGACCTGATCAACCTGCCGGAACCGTGGAACCGGCGCCCACCCGACGCGACAGCCGGGCCCCCACCATGGCCACGAGCGACCCGACAAGCAGAAACGGGCCGCCGGACAACCGACGACCCGTCACGAAACATCGAGGCTAGGCATAAAGGAGAAGACTCTCTGCAAGTCGGGCTGCAGGGCGCCGCGTGGTCACGCGAATTAAAGCTCTCACGCTTGAGTGCTGAAATATACACACGATTCCATCTTTACTCAAGGGCCAATTCAAGAGGGAGGGATATGGTTTGAAAGTCCTCCATCTCTCCATCGCGAACTTTTTAGAACATTCTGCCAGGTTTGCGTGGCCATCACTATCGGGCATTAGGTATGATTTGTTCCTTTTTGAGTCGGAAAAACGCTTGTGCTTTGAGTTATCTGGTGGGCCGCGCCGCATCTGTCGCCGTCGGCGCAGGAGGTTCTGCGGTTGCGGGTGGCCGCTCTGGTGGCGGGGCGGTATCGGGAGGACCTCTGTACACGACCCGGAAGGCAACCCATTATTTCACCTCAACGCCGTAAGAGAGACCGATTCGCGAGTGGGCGTTTACCCGGAATGCGGTTTATGCCTATGCCACATTTTGAGAGCTTTAATACGGTAGCAGATGAATGCACCCTCCCCGGCTGGGAGCCCGAGTGTCCGTCTCATCCGCTTCCGTATTTCGAAGTCCGTCTGGTTTGAAAATGCCGCAGAACCGCCCGGTGGTCGGCGGAACCGAATCCTCCGGCGTGCTTGTGCTCACGCTGGGCCGTGAGCGAGCGCAAGCCGTACCCCAGCGACCTGTCCGACGCCCGATGGGCCTTGATCGAACCGACGTTGACGGCCTGGCGGAAGGCCCGGCTCGACCGCAGGCCGACCGGGCAGCCGGCCAAAGTACTGCGCGACGTGTTCAATGCAATGCTCTACGTCAACCGCACGGGAATCCCCTGGAAATACCCTCCGCACGACTTCCCGAACCACGGCACTGTCTACGCGTACTACGCCGCCTGGCGCGACGAGGGATTATTCGCCAGCTCAACTACGACCTGACCGGACTGGCCCGAGTGAAGGAAGGTCGCAAGCCCGAACCGACCGCATCCGTGATCGACACCCAGAGCGTGAAGACCTCCACCAACGTGCCCCTGACCAGCCAGGGAACGGACGCCGGGAAGAAGATCGTCGGTCGGAAACGGGGCATCCTCACCGACACGATCGGACTCCTCCTCGCCGTGACCGTCACCGCCGCGAGCCTCTCGGAAAACGCCGTGGAAATACGACTCCTCGACCAAGCCAAGAAGACCTACCCGACCATCTCCAAGAGCTGGGTCGACACCGGCTTCAAGAACGCCGTCATTGAGCACGGCGCGAGCCTGGGAATCGACGTCGAGGTCGTCAACAGGTGACTACTCACGAGGTTGTGTGACCTGCGGATGATCGGCTCGTTGGTCTGTCCGTGGGGTCCGCGAAGCGTCGTCCGTCGTATGACGATCTCGTGTGCCTGCTCGCGGATGTCCAGGCCGAGTTGAAGGCCACCCGTGCCGAGCTGGCCGAGGTGAGGGCCGAGAACGCGGAGCTCAAGCGGCGCCTGGCGCAGGACTCTTCGAACTCCTCGAAGCCGCCGTCTTCGGACAGTCCCTTCCGTAAGCCGCCGCCGCGCTCGCAGCGAAGGACATCGGGCCGAAAGCCCGGCGGGCAGGACGGCCATCGGGGCGCGAACCTGGAGCGGGTCACGGATCCCGACCACGTCATCGAGCACCGCCCTGCGGTCTGTGGTAGCTGCGAGGCCGCACTGGGCGATGGAGCGGAAGCGACCGGGTTCGTCTCGTCGCAGGTCTTCGACCTGCCCGACCCACGCCTGATCGTCACCGAGCACCGGATGCGATCGGTCCGCTGCACCTGCGGGCATGTCACCCGGGCCGGCGGTCCGCCCGGAGCGGGCGCCCCGACCCAGTACGGTCCCGGCGTGCACGCGCTCGCCGTCTACCAGCTCGTCCACCAGCATGTTCCCTCGCTGCGGACCACCACCGGCGCGGCCGACCTGCACGCCGCCGACCTCTCCGAGGGCTTCGTCCAGGCCGCGCTGGTACGGGCCGCCGCGGCCCTGGCCCCGTTCACCGAGCGAGCGGTCGCGTTGCTGCAAGCCGCACCCGTCGCCCACTTCGACGAGTCCGGCATCCGCGTCACCGCTTCCCTGCACTGGGTCCACGTCGCCTGCACCAGCCGTCTGACCTGGTACACCGCCCACGCCAAGCGCGGGCGCAAGGCCATGGACACGGCCGGAGTGCTGCCGTACTTCACCGGGACCGTCGTCTCCGACGCCTGGAGTTTCTTACCTCGCCTACGGAACCGCCCGCGCGTTGTGCAACGCGCACATCCTGCGCGACCTGGACGGCGTCCAGCACACAGACCCCACCGGGCAGGCCTGGGCGAAGGCCGCCATCGATGCCCTCATCGCCGCGAAGAACGCCGCCGATACCGCCCGCCAGGCCGGGCGCACGGCCCTGACCAGCAGCGAAATCGACGCCCTGGAAACCGGATTCGACCACGCGATCCGCTGCGGACGCTCCACCAACCCCGACCCGCCGCCCGGCGGAAGCAAGACCTTCGCCCGCCAGCTCGTCGACCGTCTGCACCGCCGCCGCGAGGACATCCTGCGCTTCCTGCACGACCTGACCGTGCCCTTCACCAACAACCAGGCCGAGCAGGACATCCGCATGGTCAAAGTGCAGATGAAGGTCTCCGGCGGTTGGCGCACCCCCGACGGCGCGAGCCGCTGGCTGCTGGTGCGCTCGTATCTGTCCACCGCCCGCAAACACGGCCTCAACCCGATGACCGTCCTGCGCGACCTCTTCGCCGGGAACCTCTGGCTGCCACCCGCTCACCCGTAAACAGGGACGTGAGTAGGCACGTCAACAGAAAGCCGGGAGTCCGCGGCTTCCACGTCATCAAAAGACGCTGGGTCGTAGAACGCAGCATCGGATGGATCATGATGCACCGGCGCCTCGCCCGCGACTACGAGACCCTCACCGCCAGCTCCGAAGCCATGATCCATCTCGCATCGATCGACAACCTCGCCAAGCGTATAACGGACGAGACCACACCAACCTGGCGAGGAACTTACTAGGACTTAAAGGGCATTACGCCTACTTCAAACGCCCTCTCACAGGTAGATCTCAAAAATGCGACGCCCTGATGACGTCGGATTCGGCATCGATCTACACGAGCAAGATCGCCAGAGTTCACTCCCTTCATGGCGTCACGAAACTCTCCTCCACTCCCGGGGAGTTGACTCAGCCCGTCGCTCCTCGGGAAGGGCAGCCGGCCCCTCCTGCAGATCTTACGAATCTGCCGCCCACTCCAAGAGGGCGAATGGAGGTTGAGATGAAACGACAGGCCGGCCGTCCCAAGGAGGGATGAAATTGGATGCTTCTCCATGCAACCTTTCCGTCCCTGATGCACTACTGAAGGAGGCCGGATCGGAATTTGACAGTGACAGGCATCACAACAATTATCCCGTGACAACGCTTGATGCGTCTGCTTAGGATCATGGCTCATCAGCCAGCAGGCTTTCGCACACATTCCGTCATCGACTACAGGGCGCGAAAAGCATTTTCTTGCGCAGCGGCACACTGACCGCGCGCCGAAAATTTCGCTGGCTCTCCCAATCCTTGCCCCTCGGGCAGCAGGCGCCGCCTTGCCCCGGAACGTGCAAGGGCTCAAGCATGAAAGGTAAATCAAGCATGCGTGCACTTCTGCGCCCGCTCTTCGCTGTTCTCGCCGCCACCGGCATCGCATTCACGACCGGAACCTCCGCTCACGCGAGTGGGCCAGACATTACCGACTACAACGTCGGCCAGTCCGGTAAGTCGGTGTTCAAGACGTACGGCGATCACCTGTACATATCGGACCTGCGCAAGGACGGTCACTCAGTGGTGACCATCTTGGAGCAGGGCACCAGGTACTACTACTGGAACAGGGACGGCGTGGACACGACCCGACACGTGGACCTCGACCTCCCGGAGGGCGTCGCCATGACCGTCCGGACCTGCCTCGCCGACTGGCAGGGCAGCCCCACTGCCGGTATCCGATGGGACACGTGCAGCAACGGAGCCCAGACCGAGTCCTGACACGATAGAAGGGGCGCAGGCGTTCCCTGCGCCCCGCACACCGCGGCATCCCTCCGGAGAAGCCATGCCAACAACCCCAAGAGCCGTACGGGCCGTAATCGCGACCAGCCTCATGGCGCTGGTGGCATGCACCTCCGGAGGGGAGTCAACTCCACCGGCTCCTTCCGCCACCACGAAAGCCCCCTGGCTCCTGAGCGAGCACCTGGCTCGAGACTTCAAGTCATCCGCCCCTGGCTACGCAGTTGATGACGCCACAAGCCTCGACCGCTTCATCAACCTTGAACACACCGACTGGTACAGAGAGTGCTTCAAGAAGAAGAGCGCCGATGGCACCATCCGCTACTGGGTGGTCCCCGAGGGCGAGAACTGCCCGGCCCGCAAGGGAGACAGAGTTCCCACCCCGAAGACTCCCAACCTGGTGGGCCAGCGGCCAGACAAGGCGGTCGCGAAGATCGCCAAGGAGCTCAGCTACAACCCTCAGCTGATCCGCGTTCTCGAAGTCGGCGAGACCAACCCTGACGAGGTCCTGGACCCGACGCACCTGCCGCACTGGCGCGTGTGCTCCCAGGCCCCCAAGGCAGGCACCCCGTTCGGTAACCCGCGGGAAGTGACATTGCACGTCACAGAGAAAGGGTGCCCTGGTGTGTGAGCCCGCCTCGCAGCCGTGACCCTGACAGTCCGCAGACGTCACGTACTTGTCCGAGTATGTGATCGCGCTCTCGGCGAACTGCACGACGCGAGCCCCGGCCACGCTCGCCCTGGAGGAGCTGGCCGCGCTCGCGGCCGAGAAGGTCGGCGCGGGCGGGCTGCGGCTGATGGGCGAGGGCGGGCTGCTGCCCGAGCTGGCCCAGCATCTGATGCAGGCCGCTCTGGAGGCAGAGATGGACCAGCACCTGGCCGACGGGGCCGGCCGGACCGGCGGGCGCGGGTCACGCTCGGGCGGGAACATGCGCAACGGCTACCGGAGCAAGAAGGTGATGACCGAGGTCGGCGCTGTCACCGTCCAGGTGCCACGGGACCGGCTGGGAACCTTCAGCCCCCGGCTGCTTCCCCGGTATGCCCGCCGGACCGGCGCGCTGGACGAGCTGGTCCTGTCGCTGACCGCGAAGGGCCTGACCTCCGGGGAGATCGTCGCCCATCTCGCCGAGACGTACGGGATGACGACCACGAAGGAGACCATCTCCACCATCACCGACAAGGCGTTGGAGTCCATGGCGGAATGGCGCACGAGGCCGCTGGATCCGGTCTACCCGGTCGTCTTCATCGACGCCGTGCACGTGAAGATTCGGGTTCTGTCGACGATCTTGTGATCCGGACGGTGCGGCAGGCCGGCATCCGACTTTGCGATCATGCACCGCGTGCTCTGACGATGTGCTCAATGAGTTGTTTCCCCACCTGTCCGCGCTGCTGATCGAGCAGGTAAATCGGGGGCTGGACGAGGTCGTGATGCGGACCCGGGTCCGGGCTGACACGGGGGTATGTCGGTGCGGCCAGTTATCCCGGCGGGTTCACGGCAGCTACGTTCGCCGACTTCGGGACGTTGCCACTGGTGGGCTCGGTGTCGTGGTCGAGATATGCGTACGGCGTTTCCGGTGCGAGAACCCCGACTGCGTCGCGGTGACATTCGCCGAGCAGATCACGGGGCTGACCACCCCCCACAGCCGCTACACACCCCTGCTACGGGGGCTGCTGACCGAGATCGGCCTGGCACTGGCCGGCCGGGCAGGGACACGGATGGCATCAGCCATCGGCATCGCCGTGGGGCGAGACACGCTATTGCGGCTGGTCAGAGCACTACCCGACCCGGAGATCGGTGAAGTGGAGGTGCTGGGCGTCGACGACTTCGCCTTCAGGCGTGGCCGCCACTACGGCACCGTACTGATCAACATGGACACCCACCGCCCGATCGACCTGTTCGACGGCCGTGCGGGTGAGGACCTGGCCGCCTGGCTGGGCAGCCACCCCGAGATCCGGGTCGTCTGCCGGGACCGCTCCAGCGGATACGCCGAAGGAGTACGTCTCGGGGCGCCCCAGGCCGAGCAGGTCGCCGACCGATTCCACCTGTGGCAAAACCTCGGCCAAGCCGTCGAGAAGACTGTGAACTCGCACCGCGATCACCTGGCCGAACCGCCTCCTGCCCACACCGCCGAACCGCCGGTCCAAGCACCGGAGGTGGTCCAGCCATCGGCCGAACTCAAGATCGTCACCCGGATGAGAGACCAGCACGCCGCTGTGCACAAGCTATGGGAACAGGGCCTTTCGAAGGCGGCGATCGGCCGGAAACTCGGACTGCACCAGGCCACCGTGCGCAAACTCGTTCAGGCCAGCTCGGTGGACGCCGTCATCACCAAGACGCTGCAGCGAGCGCACAAAGTTGATCCGTACACCGCCTACCTCCATCAGCGGTGGAACGAAGGCATCCGAAATGCCGCCCAGCTGTGCCGCGAAGTCCAACAACTCGGTTATTCAGGAGGTGAATTGGCCGTCCAGCGCCACTTACGCCGCTACCGCGACGGCCGTGGACACGCTCCCGCACCCGGACCGAAACCCCCGACCGTCCGCGAGGTCACCTCCTGGATCATGACCCACCCTGAACATCTTGGAGACGACAAGACGGCCATGCTGCGTCTCCTGCGAGACCGCGACACGAACCTCGACCGGCTCACCCTCCACGTCAGAGGGTTCGCCACGATGATGACCGGCCTTCACGGCGATCGCCTCGACACATGGATAACCACCGTCGAACAGGACACCTTGATACCCCTGGCCTCCTTCGCCCGCAACCTCCGCCGCGACATAGACGCCGTACGCAACGGACTCTCCCTGCCGCACAATTCTGGCGCCGTCGAGGGCAACGTCAACCGGCTGAAGATGCTCAAACGCCAGATGTTCGGCCGTGCCGGACTCGATCTCCTTCGCAAACGCGTCCTGCTCACCCGGTGATCAGCAGCCACCGGATCACAAGATCGTCGACAGAACCAAGATCCGTGACGGTCACGTCGCCAACCGGCCGATCTACGTGGCCATCGCGGTCACTGCCGACGGCTACCGCGAGATCCGCGCGACTGGGCCGATGTCGCCCGTGATCTCAAGCCCGTCTACACCGCCGTCAATGAGGACCAGGCCCGCCAGCGACTGACCGACTTCAACGGCACATGGGGCGCGAAGTGCCACTCCATCGCGGGGACTTGGGAACGGGCCTGGAGCGAGTTCGTTCCCTTCCTCGGCCTGCCCGACTCCATCCGCCAGGTCGTCTACACCACCAACGCAATCGAGTCCCTCAACGCCCGCTACCGGCGCGCGGCCCAGGCCTGCGGACACTTCCCCAACGAGCAGGCCGCCCTGAAGCGCCTCTACCCTGGGCCTGTGGGCCGGCGACGGCGGTGAGGGCGCCAAGTACTGGCAGATCGTCCTGACCGAGATCAAGAACCGCGGGGTCCGTGACGTGCTGATGCTGGTCTGCGACGGACTGACCGCCCTGCCCGACGCGGTGAACACCATCTGGCCCCAGACCGTGGTTCAGACCTGCGTCGTCCATCGAAGCCGTCAAGAAACAACACGTTGCCTCGTCGGGAGGGACTCGTTGGCGTGGTATGCGAATATCCGACAAGGTCCGCCACCAGCTGGGGCGCCGCTTCGAGGTCCTGTTCCCGCATCTGAACGAACGGCAGCGCCGCCTCGCGCTGGCCACCGAGGCCCGCCTTCTAGGCCACGGAGGCGTCCGCCTGGTGGCTACGGCCGCCGGGGTCAGCGAGACCACCGTGCGCAAGGGCGTCTTCGAACTCGAGGGAGGCGTCGATCCGTTGCCTGATGGGCGTGTCCGGCGTCCCGGTGGCGGACGGTTGCTGTCCGAGCGGATCGATCAAGGGCTCGTTCCCGCGCTAATGGCGCTGATCGAGCCGGACGAGCGCGGTGATCCGATGTCGCCGCTGCGCTGGACGACGAAGTCGCTGCGGCACCTGGCCGTCGAGCTGACGCGGCAGGGTCATCGGGTGAGCGCGCCGACGGTGGGACGGCTGCTGCGCGAGAACGGCTTCAGCCTGCAGGCCACGGCGAAGACCTTGGAAGGCGCTTAGCACCCGGACCGCGACGCCCAGTTCCGCCACATCAACGAACAGGTCAAACAGCACCAGGCCGCCGGTGAGCCGGTCATCAGCGTGGACGCGAAGAGAAAGGAACAGGTCGGACAGCTCCCTGCCGCCGGCCGGGAGTGGCGCCCGGCCGGACAGCCGGTCCATGTCGAGGACCACAGCTTCTTCGCCGGGCCGCGCGTCCAGACGGTGATTCCGTACGGGATCTACGACATCGCGGCCAACCGCGGCTGGGTAAACGTCGGCGTCGACCACGACACGGCGGCGTTCGCGGTCGCTTCGATCCGGCGGTGGTGGCAGACGCGCGGCCGGCTCGACTACCCTCACGCCTCGCGACTGTTGATCACGGCGGACGCCGGAGGCTCGAACAGCTACCGCTACCGGCTGTGGAAGTCGGAGCTGGCCGCGTTCGCCGCCGAGGCCGGGCTGACGGTCATGGTGTGCCACTTCCCTCCGGGCACGTCGAAGTGGAACAAGATCGAGCACCGGTTGTTCTCCCACATCACGATGAACTGGCGGGGCCGTCCGCTGACCAGTCTCGAAGTCGTCCTCAACACGATCGCCGCGACGACGACCGCGACCGGGCTGGCCGTCGAAGCCGCCATGGACATGGGCGACTACCCGACGGGCATCGCCGTCAGCCGCGAACAGATCAAGGCACTGCCGATCACCGCCCACGTCGAACGGGAAAGCTGGAACTACAGCATCGCCCCGACCGGCGGCGCGGCCGCCGCACCGTGCGCCGACGAACGCACCGCAGCCCGCACACAAGCCCTCGAGATGCTCGCCGAACCCCGCTTGACCGGTATGAGTAGCAGCGAACTAGACGCGCTGCGAGCCCAGTTGGCGTCGACCCAAGCAGCCAGGGCCGAACAGCGCCGCTACGTACTACGCGGCGGGCGGCGCGTCGCCACCACCGGCCGAAACCGATCACTACTGTCGGCCGCGGACGAGGTCCTGGTCACCGTCGTCTACCTGCGGCAGGTCTGCCCGCAGAAGGTGCTGTGTGACCTGCTCGGGATCAACCCGGTCACCGTCGGCCAGGCCATCAAGGCAACCCGGCAGCTGCTGGGCGAACAGAAGATCAGCATCACACCAACCGTCGTGCGGTACTTCACCCGCGCCGAGGACCTCCGGGCCTGGGCCACCGGCACCGGCCCGGACAAACACGCTCCAGTGATGCCGACCCGCGAGGCACTGACCGACCCGACGCTGACCGGCGTGAGCCGCGAGGCACTGCACACCCTGCTCGAAGAGCTGATCGTGCCCTATGCCGCCGTGATCGAACAGCGCCGGCATCGCCAGCGTGGCGGCAACCGGCGCCCGGGCACCCGCGGCGGTGTTTTCCGGCAGAAGATCACCGACGCCGACCGGATCCTCGCCACGATCCTCTACCGGCGCCAGATCTGCAGCCTCAGCCACCTCGCAGAACTGTTCGGCGTCTGCCGCAGCACGCTATGGAACGCAATCAACGACGTCCTGCCGATCCTCGACGCCCACCGCGTCTCCATCACCCCCGCCGAGCATCGGCACACCTCAGCGGCCGACGTCCTCGCCTCGGTCGGCCAACCGCTCATAGAAGATGACGAGGGCCAACACGGGTAACCACCATGTTGTTTCTTGACGGGTTCATCTCATCCGCGCAAGCCTGCGTTATGCCTCGCGCCGGGCGAACGCACCGCTGCCTTCAACCTCCAGGTGGAACTGATCACCCGCGTCGGCTACCAACAGCTCGCCCCCGGCCAAGGCTCACTCCGCGACGCTCTCACCTCACTACACTCCCTGTTCGCCTTCACCCGCACGATGCTCCACCGTGTGGCCCTAGATGACACCCCCACCCCTACCTTCCCGCGCATCGCCACCACACTCCTCAACGAGCACCTGCGTCCCTTCCTCACAACGTGGCACCCTGCCCTCCAGGAACACGAGACCGCCCGACCGGAAGATTTCAAGTCCAGTGAGACGGCCGTGACGCTATGAGGTCTGTGGTGCCGGTTGTCTGCGCTTGGCCGGGTCGTTGATCCAGGCCGTTTGGGGTATCTGGGGTGGTCGGGGGCGGCGGCCAAAGCGTTCGGGGTGTCGGGCGTATGCCTCGGCGAGGGTGACCGCGCGCTGATCGCGGACCTCCTCGGCGGTGCCGAAGTGCACGGAGGCGGGGGTGTGCCAGCCGATGCCGGAGTGCCGGTGCTCATGGTTGTAATACGCGATGAACGCGTCGAACCACTCGCGGGCATGGGCCAGCGAATCGAAGCGGTCGGGGTAGTCCGCCATGTACTTCGTGGTCTTGAAGTGGGCTTCGCTGTAGGGGTTGTCGTTGGAGACCTTCGGCCTCGAGTGCGACCGTGTGACGCCCAGATCGATCAGCAGTTGGGAGACTTTCTTGGAGGTCATCGAGGTGCCGCGGTCGGCGTGCACGGTCTCGGGCACGATCCCGTTGTGTGCGATGGTCTCGCGGATCAACTCCTCGGCCCGCTCCGCCGATTCGGCTCGCTCGACGGTGTGGCCGACGATGTACCGGCTGAAGATGTCGATGATCACGTAGGCGTGATACCAGACGCCCTTGACCGGTCCGGCCGCCTTGGTGATGTCCCAGGTGAACACCTGAGACGGGCCGGTGGCGACCAGCTCGGGCACCGCCTTTGCCGGGTGGGTGGCCTGGCGGCGGCGCTCGCCGGTCTGCCCCTTTTCGCGCAGGATCCGGTACATCGTTGAAACCGAGCAGTGGTAGCGCCCGGCATCCAGCTCGCGGGCCCAGATCTGCGCGGGCGCAAGCTCGGCGTACTCGTCGCTGTTCATCAACTCCAGTACCGCAGCCCGCTCTTCGACTGCCAGAGCCGAGGGCTGGACCTGCGGCGAGCGGGGCCTGCGCGGTGGTGGGGGCCGCAGCCGGCGGTAGTGGGTGGCCCTCGATCGGCCGGTCAGCCGGCACGCCGCCGTGATGCCCAACTCTGCCTCGACGCCGCTGAATGCGTCGTCGGCCACCGGGTCGGCGTCAGACTTCAGTCCGCGCTCTCGGAGATCATTTCCAAGAGCGCGGAAGCTTTTCCCATGACTTCCAGCGCGGCCTTGTTCCGGGCCAGTTCCTTCTCCAGCCGTTCCACCTGGCGGCGCAGTTTCTCGTTCTCCGCCTCGGCGGCCGGCTTCTTCGGCCGGGCCGGGCTGGTGCGCTTGTCGACCAGCTTCTCCAGGGCCCCGGCGTCCCGCGCGGCCCGCCACTCGGTGACGTGTGAGTGGTACAGGCGCTCGCGGCGCAGGACCGCACCCTTCTCGTTCTTGGGCGCGGCGTCGTACTCGGCCACGATCCGCAGCTTGTACTCGGGGCTGAAGGAGCGGCGCTTCGGCCTGGGGGCCGGATCGGATCCGGCGGGGTTGGTGCTGGTCATGAAGGGGGGTTCTCCTGTCGGTGCCCTCTAAGGCTAACCCGTCGAAGCGGGACGTCTCACCCAAGGCTGACAGAGAGGGGACCGCCAAATCTCAGTGCCGTCGAACACGAGCAGCACTGGGACCGGGCGGCCGAGCTCCGTGCCGAACTCTCCGCTCTGCACCAGCCACTGGCGGTCGCAGTAGGACAGCTCGCCGATCTGTGCGGTACCGACCTGACCACGCCATCGGAACCCCTGTCCTAATCACCGTTTCGCTGCTCATGCTGTGCCCTAGGTTCAACCGTCAGCTCACATGGCTTCCTAGTTGTCAGGATCGTCGTCTCTTACCAAGAGACGACTTCTTGGCTCTACCGACACTCGGCGAACGGCACATCGCGGCTGGCCAGCGTGGCGAAGACGTCAGTCGTAGAGCCGTGATCCGTACCGGCTCGCGCTGTGTTCTCCGCGCCCTCGTGTTGATTTTGCGATGAATGGGGCTGCTGGTGCGGAACATTCGGGACTCTCGCCTCCGCCAGGGCTGTGTGCAGAAGAACCCCGGGGAGCGGCGCAGTCGGGTCCATGGCCCACTCGATGGCGGCCATGACCTCGTCGTCCAGCGCGTCCAGGAGGTGGCCGTACCGGTCCACGGTGGTGGTGATGGACTCGTGCCCAAGACGTCCTTGGATGGCCGGCCCCTCTCTGTCAGCCTTGGGTGAGACGTCCCGCTTCGACGGGTTAGCCTTAGAGGGCACCGACAGGAGAACCCCCCTTCATGACCAGCACCAACCCCGCCGGATCCGATCCGGCCCCCAGGCCGAAGCGCCGCTCCTTCAGCCCCGAGTACAAGCTGCGGATCGTGGCCGAGTACGACGCCGCGCCCAAGAACGAGAAGGGTGCGGTCCTGCGCCGCGAGCGCCTGTACCACTCACACGTCACCGAGTGGCGGGCCGCGCGGGACGCCGGGGCCCTGGAGAAGCTGGTCGACAAGCGCACCAGCCCGGCCCGGCCGAAGAAGCCGGCCGCCGAGGCGGAGAACGAGAAACTGCGCCGCCAGGTGGAACGGCTGGAGAAGGAACTGGCCCGGAACAAGGCCGCGCTGGAAGTCATGGGAAAAGCTTCCGCGCTCTTGGAAATGATCTCCGAGAGCGCGGACTGAAGTCTGACGCCGACCCGGTGGCCGACGACGCATTCAGCGGCGTCGAGGCAGAGTTGGGCATCACGGCGGCGTGCCGGCTGACCGGCCGATCGAGGGCCACCCACTACCGCCGGCTGCGGCCCCCACCACCGCGCAGGCCCCGCTCGCCGCAGGTCCAGCCCTCGGCTCTGGCAGTCGAAGAGCGGGCTGCGGTACTGGAGTTGATGAACAGCGACGAGTACGCCGAGCTTGCGCCCGCGCAGATCTGGGCCCGCGAGCTGGATGCCGGGCGCTACCACTGCTCGGTTTCAACGATGTACCGGATCCTGCGCGAAAAGGGGCAGACCGGCGAGCGCCGCCGCCAGGCCACCCACCCGGCAAAGGCGGTGCCCGAGCTGGTCGCCACCGGCCCGTCTCAGGTGTTCACCTGGGACATCACCAAGGCGGCCGGACCGGTCAAGGGCGTCTGGTATCACGCCTACGTGATCATCGACATCTTCAGCCGGTACATCGTCGGCCACACCGTCGAGCGAGCCGAATCGGCGGAGCGGGCCGAGGAGTTGATCCGCGAGACCATCGCACACAACGGGATCGTGCCCGAGACCGTGCACGCCGACCGCGGCACCTCGATGACCTCCAAGAAAGTCTCCCAACTGCTGATCGATCTGGGCGTCACACGGTCGCACTCGAGGCCGAAGGTCTCCAACGACAACCCCTACAGCGAAGCCCACTTCAAGACCACGAAGTACATGGCGGACTACCCCGACCGCTTCGATTCGCTGGCCCATGCCCGCGAGTGGTTCGACGCGTTCATCGCGTATTACAACCATGAGCACCGGCACTCCGGCATCGGCTGGCACACCCCCGCCTCCGTGCACTTCGGCACCGCCGAGGAGGTCCGCGATCAGCGCGCGGTCACCCTCGCCGAGGCATACGCCCGACACCCCGAACGCTTTGGCCGCCGCCCCCGACCACCCCAGATACCCCAAACGGCCTGGATCAACGACCCGGCCAAGCGCAGACAACCGGCACCACAGACCTCATAGCGTCACGGCCGTCTCACTGGACTTGAAATCTTCCGCCTTGATGATTTAATGCATGAGCCGCGCAGATGGGGGAGGGTTCAGGTTGGGGCTCTGTCAGCCCTGCGGCTTGTGGCGGTTGCGCGGATGAGTCACACCCGTACCGCATCACTTTCGCGTGGATGGACGGCGCAACTGTCCCGGTTCGGACAGTCTCCGAAAGCACAGCCGCCGAGGCCATCCCCTTCCCAACCACTGTGGACACCGGCCTGACCACGGCCAATCGCCATTCAACTCCCAATTCAATTACATGTGTTACACAGCCTCGGCGGCTCGTCGGTACTGCGATTGGCATCGTCGCTGCGCTTGCCAAGTCCTTGCGCACGACCGGATCGCCGTCCTGGAACCGTCACCGTACTGGCGGCCCCCTTGGCTGACTCGATCGCCGGCTTCCTCGCAGGGCCCAACCTGGCCTGGCGTGCGGCCCAGATCACACCAGTTGAAGCGCTTCGTCGCTGAGACCACCAACTTGGGCACATGCGCCCAGATCCCGCTCTGTCTCTGTGAAAGGAATTCCATGGCTGACGAGAAAGTGCGTCAAGCACAACGTTTCATCAACACTACTTACAGCAACGGCGCCGCACTCGGTACATCCAAGCTCGAAGAAAATGGCCAAACCGGCTGGCCCGTCATGTATGCCCTCACTCGAGCACTCCAGTACGAGATGGGCATCACCAGTCTGTCTGACTCCTTCGGCTCGGCCACGATGGCGAAGATTGCGGAGAAGTACGGCAAACTGGATGGGACAACCATCCCCTCAGCCAACTTCTGTCGAATCATCCAGTCGGCCCTGTACTGCAAGGGCTACGACGGCGGCGACATTGATGGCAAGTACAGTGACCGAGTCAAGGCCGCCGTCGCGGAGCTGCACCAGAACATGGGGGTGGGGACTACCTATCCGGGCAGCGCTTTGTGGCCCAAGACGGCGAAGGGCCTCTTCAATATGGACGCCTACGTCACCGTCAGCGGCGGCTCGGAGGGTATCCGCTCCATTCAGCAGTGGCTCAACGGCAAGTACATCCTCCGGAAGGACTTTTACGCGATCCCCTGCGACGGGCATCACTCCCGGGACGTGGCCAAGTCAATGCTTTTTGCAACCCAGTACGAGCTGGGCATGGCTGACGGCGCCGCGAACGGTCTGTTCGGCCCAGGGACGAAGGCCGGGCTGCGAGAGCACAAGGTAGGAACAGGGTCTACCGGGGTATGGGTACAGCTGTTCTCCGCGGGGATGGTGCTCAACCACCGGCCAGTCTCGTTCACCAGTAGCTTCTCCGCTGCTCTCGCCACTGCCACCAGCAGTTTCCAGGCATTCGCGATGCTGCCGGCCACGGGCCAGGGGGACTTCTCCACCTGGGCTTCGCTGCTTGTCTCCTACGGCGACCAGGACCGGAAGGGGCAGGCCTGCGACGGAGTCACGAAGATCACTGATGCTCGGGCCAAGGCGCTGAAGGTCGAGGGCATCACCTACGTGGGTCGGTACCTCACCAACCCGATTCCTGACGATAAGGACTTGCCGGAGAAGGAGATTCAGCCTGGCGAGTTGAAGACTATCGCCGACAACGGGCTACGCTGCTACCCGATCTACCAGACCTTCGGCCGTGACGCTTCAGGTTTCAACTATCCTGCAGGGCGCGCCGCCGGGCAGGCAGCCGTGAACGCAGCAATCGACCACGGCTTCAAGCCAGGAACCCGGATCTTCTTTGCCGTCGACTTCGACGCTCTCGACTATCAGGTCACCCAGAACGTGCTGCCGCACTTCCAGGGCATAAAGGCAGCGCTCACCGATGACGGTGGCCGCTTCGAGATCGGGGTCTACGGGCCGCGCAACGTGTGCACGCGCGTGGGTGAAGTCGGCCACTCCACGGCCTCGTTCGTCTCCGATATGTCCTCCGGCTTCTCCGGGAACTTCGGTTACGCGCTGCCCGCAGACTGGGCTTACGACCAGATCGTCACGCGGACGATCGGAACCGGTGACGGTTCCATCAACATCGACGTCAACATCGCGTCCGGCCGGGACAAGGGGCAGGCGTCCTTCAACACCCCCCGCGCCGCTGGCCCCGACGCCAGATACGACGCCAGCTACCTCTCCCCTCTCCGCGACGATCTCGGCAAGTACATGCGATCCATCGGCTTCGCTGATAATGGCGGCACCGGAGCGGATGCACGGCTGTTCACGCACGCTGAGTGCTTCGACACCATCATGAACAACGACGAGCAGACGACTCAGCTGTCGAACAAGTACGCCATGCGCAAAGCGTTGATCCAGACATCCGCGTACTGGGAGATGCGCCACTACGACCTTATCGACCAGAGTGTCGACCACGCTGTGGCTCAATACCACCTGCAGGGCATCGGGGCAAAGAAGGATTCCTCGACCGGGATTGCGCAGATCAGCGGCGGAGTGGGAATCCTGGCCTGGAATCACTGCATCAACAAGGGGCTTGTCACAGGGGCCATTCTCAGCCCCACCAGGGACGCCGATATCTGGACAATGTGGCAAAAAGTCAACAAGGACAACGCCTTCAGCATGCGTACGGTGCCGCTCATCCATCTTTGGGGAGTTGACGGCAAGCCGGGAGGGGGGAATCCCCCCGGCGGGGAGACCACTCTGCGCTCCATGCGCTTGAACTACACCGAGCGGGAGGTCTTCCAGGTTCTGCGGCGCTATCAGGGATGGGGCGACCAGGCCGAGGCCGCTGCCAGCAAGCGTATGGCGATCTACCAGATCTTCGAGAAGTACAACAGCATCATGAGGCAGCTCGCAGGATGAGTGCCATGTCGACAGCGTCGCAGTACCCGGCAATAGTACCTCTGGCCATCTGCATCCTCGTCAGCGCCCTGCTCGCTTTCGGGCTCGCCGGCTATGGCTTCAGCACCCTGGATGGCGATCGGCGTCCGCCCGGCGTGGCCGGAGTCGCCCGGGGGGCCGCCGCACTAAGCGCCGCGGCGGGCGCAGCCATGTACGCGTGGGGCTCGGTGCACCTGTTTCTGGACGAGACTGGTACGGCAGAGGCTTGCCAGAGCGCCGCCACCCCCGCGCAGTTCGGCTCTGTGGACCGCTACAGCGTTTCCTACGTGCCGCCTTCACTGCAGTGCCATCTCACTGGAGGCGGCTCCTACGACGCGGCTGTCCCCGGCTATGTCGCCCCTGTCATGACGGGGCTCGCCATCGTGGCCGTCACGCTAGCCGTCATCGCGGCCATGGAATCCGCACACCACACCCGCGACCAAAAACACAAGGAGAAGAAGCTGTGACCACGTCACCCGTGTCACGCCGCACCATCTTGACCCGGGCGGCGTTCATTGCCGCGGCTGCGGCGACGGTATCCCTGCCTGGCTCGCAGTTCCTGGTCACTCCTGCTCATGCTGCCGATCAGGACCCCTTCTCAAAAGCGGTTCGCAGGGCAGTCGCGCGAGCCAAGGCACGTAACAAGCGTGTCCTGGCCGACGCACGTTCGGCCAACGGTTGGGAGATCGAGAAGGCCGCCGACCAGGACGGCTCCATCTTCACCCGTCCCGTTCCCGGAGTTCCGCTCGCAGGAGTCCAGGTGCGTCTCGGCGGACCCGAAGAAGCCCTCGGTCACGTGATCCAGCGCTTCCACTACGAGATCGACGAGCTTCGCGAAGGCGATGTCATCGGCTGGCGCGCACCGGACCAGGTGGGCAAGAGCCGCCCGGAGTCCAACCAGGCTTCCGGCACTGCGGTGCAGATCCGACCAGGTTTCTACCCGGCAGGTGCGCAGGGCAATTTCTTCCCCCACCAAGTCGTGGTCATCCGCGACATCCTCGCCGAGCTCAACGGAGTCATCCGATGGGGCGGCGACGACCGTGTCCCAGACGAGTCTCTGTTCTACATCGCGGTCAGGGCCAATGACCCTCGGCTGATGAAGGCATCCGGGTCAATCCGCACGTGGCGGGCCACTCCGGGTCTAGGTGCCGGAACAGCGATTGATGTCCTGAACGCAGACCGCCGAAAAGCCGCGCAGACTCTGGAAAGTCGCCAACGGCGCACTGCAGCCTGAGCAATGGCGCCTGCACAGCGACGAGTAAGCGCATAGCGCGTGCTGGGACGCTCGAGATCGAGCGTCCCAGCACGCGCTAGATGTGAGAGGATGTTCTGGTTACTTGAGCGATATTTCATGGATTTTGCCAGGTTATGGTGCTTTCGCCGGTTGCCCGCTTCAGGAGGTTGGAGATCATTGCGAGGCGGATCATGCTCTCGGAGTGTGCGGGTTTGGTCTCGTAGTCCCGTGCCAGTCGGCGGTGCATCATGATCCAACCGAAAGTTCGCTCCACCACCCAGCGTCTCGGGACCACGGAGAAGCCCTTGACCTGGGTGTTCCTCGGGACGACGTCGACGTCGATGCCGAGGGCGGCTCCGTGTTCGATGGCCTGGGTCTTGTAGCCGGTGTCGACCCAGGCCTTGGTGATCGCGGGGTGGTCGAGGGCGATTCGGGTGAGCAACTGCTTGCCGGCGTCGTTGTCCGAAATGCTGGCCGCGGTCACTGTGACCAGCAGCAGCAAGCCGATCGTGTCGACAACGATGCTCCGCTTGCGGCCCACGATCTTCTTCCCGGCATCGATGCCCTGCGTGCTGCTGGGCACGGTGTGGGCGGTCTTGACGCTCTGGGCGTCGATGACGCAGGCGGTCGGCTCGGCCGTGCGTCCCACCTGCTCACGGACCACCCGACGCAGCCTGACACCGAGGTTCTCGATCGTGCCGTCGGCAGTCCAATCGCTGAAGTAGGAGAAGACGGTGCTGGGCGGCGGGAAATCGTGCGGCAGGTAGCGCCAGGGGATACCCGTGTGGTTCACGTAGAGGATCGCGTTCATGACTTCACGCAGGTCAGTGACTGGACCCCCCAGTCCGAGCGAGGTCTTCTGCCGCTCGACCCTCCATGCCGTCACCGTCGGCTCCATCAGGGCCCAGCGGGCATCGGTAAGGTCGCTGAGGTAGGCGCTGCGCTGCGGCCGGCTGGTCATAAGTCCACTGACCCACAGTGCGCTTGGCGGGGATATCGCTCGTTCGAGTGAGACGAAAGCCGCCTTCACGGCATCCTCGAACCGGACAGGAGCTATCAGGCTAAAAGTGATCGAATCATCCGGCCGAGCATGCTCGAACAGTTGCGACATTCTCCTCAAAAGCTCTATTCAAGCTGATTTCGGTCTAGGTTCAGAACTACTCAAACCAACATATAGGTGATGCGAACGTCCTCTGAGAGAGTGGCGGGGGCAGTTGGAGTACCTGGGGGAGATGAGCGAGCGGGACGAAGTGACGGTTCAGGTGTTGCCGTTCAAGGCGGGGCCGTACGGACTGGACAGCACCGATGTCTGGTTCCTGCGTCTGACAGGCGGGCGTACCGTGGCCTATACCGAGAACGCCTACAGGGGCGAACTCATCGAGGCAGACACGCCGGTTGAACGGCTGCAACGTGTTTATGATGCGGTACGTGACTTGGCCTTGCCCCCGACCGAGTCACGGAAGTTCATCCTGCGCATGTTGGAGGAAGTACCTTGCGATCCCTCGACCTGAGCGCCGTTAACTGGCGCAAGAGCTCCTACAGCAACTCGGACGGTGGCGCGTGCATCGAGGTCTCCGACGACTTCGTTGCTGCCTGGCGCAAGAGCAGCTACAGCAACTCGGACGGTGGCGAGTGCGTGGAGGTCTCCGACGACTTCGCGGCGTTCGTCCCTGTGCGGGACAGCAAGAACCCGCACGGACCTGTGCTCGCGTTCGCGGCGGACGGCTGGTCGTCGTTCGTGTCCGCCGTCAAGGATGGCGAGCTGCGGGCCTGACCGCTGGCGCGGGCTGCTTCAACGAGTCGGCCCCCGGAGACCATTTGCTGGTCAGCGGGGGCCGTCGGCGTCTTCGCGCGCGGGCTACTTCTTGGCCGTACGGCGTCCTCGCGTCGCCGGGCTCCGTGGGTGCACGCTCTCAGTTCGCCGGGGCGAAGAGCTCCAGGGCGATGTTGTCCGGGTCACGGAACTCCAGGATGTATCCGGCGCCGATGTCCTTGATGCCCTCGTGCGGGACACCCTGTTCGTCGAGCACCTTCACCGCCGACTCCAGGTCCGCGCGGCCGCCGACCGCGAAGCTGACGTGGTCGAGGCCCGTGCGGTTCTCGCTGAAGCGGTCCTCGGAGACCGGGCGCAGCCCGAACAGCGAGTCACCGAGCTGGTAGATGACGCCGCCGAAGAGGAAGGAGAACTGTTCGCGCGTCTTCTCGTCGGCGTCCGGCGGCAGTTGGAACGCCACCGGCAGCCCGAAGACCTTGTCGTAGAAGGCGCGGGAGCGGTCGATGTCCGACACCGTGAGACGGACGTGGGCGTAGGCTCGAGTGTTGATAGTCATGGCTTCATGCTCCACCTTCCGGCGCGGGCAGGACCGAAACGGCACGCCGACCCGCGCCTTCCACGCGTACCAATCCTCATCCCAGGGCCACCCGGCGAAAGCGCGTCAGCGCCAGCAGCATGAAGGCGCCGGTGATCAGGCAGGCGCAGGCGAGCGCGTACGGCAGGGCGTGGACGACGGGCCAGGCGTCGCTCACCGGGACACCGCTGGGCGCCGGGTTGCCGAAGAGGTCCCGTACGGCCGTCGCCGTGGCCGAGACCGGGTTCCACTCCGCCACCGCGCGCAGCGGCCCCGGCATCGTGTGCGTCGAGACGAACGCCGACGACACGAAGGTCACCGGGAAGAGCCACAGAAGGCCGGCGCTCTGCGCCACCTCCACACTGCGGGCCATCAGCCCGATGGCCGCGCCGACCCACGACATCGCGAAGGCGAACAGCAGGATGAGGAGGTACGCGAGCACCGCGTCGGTGACGGACGCGGCGATGCGCCACCCCACCAGGAGCCCGCACAGGGACGTCACGACCAGCGTCACGGTGCTCATGAGCAGGTCGGACAACGTGCGTCCCAGCAGTACCGCCATCCTGGGCATGGGCAGCGACCGGAACCGGTCCACGATGCCCTTGTCCATGTCGTTGGCCAGACCCAGCGCCGTGAACGCCGAGTTGAAGGTGACGGCCTGCGCGAAGATCCCGCCCATGAGGAATGTCCGGTAGTCCGCCCCGCCGAGGCTGCCCCCGAAGACGTACGCCAGCAGCAGTACGAACATCACGGGCTGCACCAGGGCGGCGATCACCGAGCCCGGTGTGCGGCGCAGATTCAGCAGGTTGCGCCAGGCGACGATGGAGGAGTCGCGGGCCAGCCGCCTGACGGACGTCATCGCCCTGCCTCCCGTGCGCCCGCGCCGACGATCTCTTCGGGGGCCGCCGGTCTGCCCGACGTGTCCACTCTGCGGGAGGCCTCCGGTTGGCCGGTCAGGGACAGGAAGACGTCGTCGAGCGTGGGCGGCGAGAGTGCCACGTCCCGTACGGCGATGTCCGCCAGCCGCAGGCAGCCCAGGGCGTATTCGAGGCTCTGCGCGCCGTGTTCGGTGGCGACCGTGAAGCGTCCCGTACGGGAATCCAGGGCGGGCGCGTGCGGACCCAGGGCGCCGAGGATCTCGGCTGCCGCCGCCCGCGCCCACGGGTCGGCGACGGTCAGCGACAGCCGCTCGCCCCCGACCCGGCCCTTGAGTTCGGACGCGGAACCCCGGGCGACCACGGTGCCGTGCTCGATGACGACGATGGTGTCGGCCAGCTGATCGGCCTCTTCCAGGTACTGGGTGGTGAGCAGGACCGTCGTACCGCTGTCGACCAGTTCCTGGATGGAGGCCCAGGTGTCCGCCCGGCTGCGCGGGTCGAGCCCGGTGGTCGGCTCGTCCAGCACGACGACGGGCGGGCGGGCGACGAGTGCTCCCGCGAGGTCGAGGCGCCGGCGCATGCCACCGGAGTACGTGCCGCTGGGCCGGTCGGCGGCGTCTTCGAGCCGGAAGCTCTCGAGCAGCAGACCCGCTCTGCGCCGGGCGGCGTGCCGCCCCATGCCGTACAGGCGGGCGACCAGGTAGAGGTTCTCGCGGCCGGTCAGTTTCTCGTCGACCGCCGCGTACTGGCCCGACAGGCCGAGGTTGCGCCGTACGCTCTCGGGGTCCTTGCGTACGTCGTGCCCGGCCACCCAGGCCTGCCCGCCGTCCGGCCGGAGCAGGGTCGACAGCACGCGCACCGTGGTGGTCTTGCCCGCCCCGTTCGGGCCGAGCACCCCCAGCACGGTGCCGGGCGCCGCCTCCAGGTCCACACCGGCCAGGGCCTGCTTGTCCCCGAAGCTCTTGGTGAGCCCTTCGGCGCGTATCGCCGCGTTGTTCTGCCGCTCCGTCATCGCTGCCTTTCGTCGCGCGGTGGTCTGCAGGCCGGGATCGCGGTGGTCTGCAGGCCGGGATCACGCTATGGCGACGCGGGCGCTCCTGGGGGTGAGGTCCGTCCAGTGCAGCTCCACGTACTCCAGGCAGGCGGCGTGGGCGGCCGGGCCGAACGCCGCCTCCCACCCGGCGGGGACATCGGCGAAGGACGGCCACAGGGCGTGCTGGCCCTCGTCGTTGACGAGGACACGGTGCTGGGTCTGCGGGTCGTCGAATGGGTTGGTCATGAGTGGTCTCCCTGCGCGGTGTGGTGGCCGGCGCGCAGCGCGGCGGCCAGGGTCGTGCCGATCTGCGCGCGCGCAGCCGGCTGCATCATCTGTGCGTGCGCGCACGCCACGTCGTGGTTCTCGATGTGTCCGTCGATGTACGGCGCCCAGAGTTCGAGTCCGAAGGCGTCGCGCGGGCGGCCCTCGGCGGCGGTGAAGAACAGGACGGGGCCCCGGAACGTGCGGGGGGTGTACCTGCGCATCAGCCGTGCCTGGCCGGCGAAGTTGTCCACCATCGTGTCGATGGTGGCCGGTTCGAGAGACCCGAGCGGGCTGCCGGCGCGGCGGAAGGCGTCCCGTACGGCGGTGGCCTCGACCTCGCCGTCACCTTCGAGCGCTTCCTCGCCCACCCCGAGGTTAGACAGAAGTGCCCGGAACACGGTGTCGCGGCTCGCGCTGTCCAGGTCGTCGAGCGGCGCGAGCGGGAAGGCGTCGAGGATGGTCAGCAGCGCGACCTGCTCACCGGCCTCCTGGAGCTGCACCGCGACTTCCTGCGCAAGGTTGCCGCCGAAGGACCAGCCGAAGAGGTGGTACGGCCCGTGCGGCTGCACGGCGCGCAACTCGCCGACGTACACGGCCGCCATCGCCTCCATGCTGTCCGGGAACGGGGCCGCGCCGTCGAGATTGGGGGTCTGGAGCCCGTACACCGGCTGGTCGGGGTCCAGATGGGGCAGCAGCCCGCCGTACGCCCAGGCCAGTCCGCCCGCCGGGTGGACACAGAACAGCGCCGGGCGGTCACCTGTGGTGCGCAGCGGCAGCAGTGTCGCCAGCGGGTTGTCGTCCGCGGCGTCGAGGAGGCGTTCCGCGAGCGCGGCGACGGTCGGCGCCTCGAAGAGGCTGCGGATGCTGGCCTCGACGCCCAGGGTGGCGCGGATACGGCCGATGAGCCGGGTCGCGAGCAGGGAGTGACCGCCCAGTGTGAAGAAGTCGTCGTCGATCAGGACCTGTTCGACGCCGAGCACCTCCGCGAAGAGGGTGCACAGCACGTCCTCGCGGGGGTTGCGAGGGCCCCTGCCCCCGTCGTCGGCGCGGGCGGACGGCGCCGGGTCGGGCAGGGCCTTGCGGTCGAGCTTGCCGCTGGTGGTGAGCGGGATGCGGTCCAGGGGCTGCCAGCCGGTGGGGACCATGTACGCGGGCAGATTGCGGGCCGCGTGGGCCCGTACCGCCGCGAGACCGGCGGACGCCTCGGACAGGACCAGATAGGCGGCGAGCTGTGTCCCCGCCGGGCCGCCGTCGTGGGCGGTCACGGCGGCCTGGACGACGTCGGGGTGGGCTTCGAGTACCGCCGCGACCTCGTCGGGCTCGACCCGGAAGCCGCGCACCTTGACCTGGCTGTCGGCGCGTCCGGCGAATTCCAGTGCGCCGTCCGCGCCGCGCCGCACGCGGTCTCCGGTGCGGTACATCCGTGCGCCGGCCGGGCCGTACGGATCGGGTACGAAGCCGCGTGCCGTCTCGGCCGGCCGCCCGTGGTAACCGAGCGCGAGGCTGTCGCCGGCGAGGTACAGGTCGCCGGTCACCCCCACCGGCACGGGGCGCAGCCGTGCGTCCAGCAGATGCGCGCGGGTGCCGGTGACCGGCGTACCCAGGACGGGGCGGTCGGTCCGCGCGAGCGGGGCGACGAGGGTGTCGACGGTGGCTTCCGTCGGACCGTAGAAGTTGAAGGACAGCACATCGGGCACCTCGCGCAGCGCGGTCCAGAGTGCCTGCGGGACGGCTTCGCCGCCGAGAACGAGGACCGACGGGCGGTGCGGGCCCGTCGCGAGCAGGCCGGCGTCCAGCAGTTGGTGCACGTGGGTCGGGGTCGACTCCAGTACGTCGAGGCGCCGTTCACGCACCGCTTCGACGAGCGCTTCGCAGTCGCGCCGGGTCAGGTCGTCGAGCACGTGCAGCTGGTGCCCGTCGATCATCCACAGCACCGGGTCGAGAGAGGCGTCGAAGGACAGGGCGGCGGTGAGGGCGACCCGCAGCCGCCGGTTGCCGCTCGCCCGCACCGCCGGGGCGAAGACCTGCCGCCGGTGGTGATCCAGCAGCCGGGCCAGCGAGCCGTGCCCGACGAGCACCCCCTTGGGACGCCCGGTCGACCCCGAGGTGTGGATGAGGTAGGCCGCCGTGTCCGGCCTGGGCCTGGCGGCCGGCGCTGGGGTGGCCGGCGCTGTCAGGAACCGGGCCGATTCGGCGCTGTCGATGACCAGCCGGGGCCAGACCTCCGCGACCCGGCCGGCCGTGGCGTCGGCGGTGACGACGAGCCGGGGCCCGGCGTCGTTCAGGACGGCCTCGATCCGCCCCTGGGGAAGGGACTCGTCGACCGGCGCGTAGACGGCGCCCGCCTTGAGCACGCCGAGCAGGGTGGCGATGGAGTCGACGGACCGGGGCAGCAGGACGGCCACCACGTCGCCGGGGTGCGCACCGGACTCCCGCAGCAGGGCGGCGATGCGCTCGGAGCGTGCGTCGAGCTCCGAGAACGAGATCCGGCCGTCGGGCGCGGTGACCGCGATGTCGCCGCTGCGGGACGCGGCGACCGTCTCGGCGAACCGGTCCAGGACGGTGGCGGGACCGGTGGACAGGCCTGGTCCTGCGGGCTCGCCTCCGTGGCCGAGAGCCAGCAGCCGCGTCTGCTCGACCTCGTCGATCAGCGGCAGGTCGGCGATCCTGGTGTCGGGTTCGCCGCCCGCCCGGTCGAGGAGCCGCAGGAGCCACTGCGTGATCCGGTGCGCCGTACCGGTGTCGAAGAGATCCCGGCTGAACTCCAGGGTCGCGTCGAGGGTTTCCTCGCCGGGCGCTGCTCCGGGCCGCTCGGTGAAGCCGAAGGACAGGTCGAACTTGGCCCCTCCGGTGTCGACCCCCTCCATCCGCGCCCGCAGGCCCGGCAGGTCCAGGCGGGGCGGCCGGGTGTTGTTGAGGGTGAGCATGACCTGGAAGAGGGGGTGGCGGGTGAGGGAACGCGTGGGCTGCAACGCCTCCACGAGCCGCTCGAACGGCAGCTCCTGGTGGGCGTAGGCGGCCAGGTCGGTGTCCCGTACCCGTGCAAGGAGATCCCTGAACGTCGTCTCGGGGCTCACGCTGGTGCGCAGGGCGAGCGTGTTGACGAAGAAGCCGACGAGCGGTTCGAGAGCCTCGTCCGTCCGCCCTGCCACCGGGGTGCCGATCGTGATGTCGTCGCCTGCCCCGGCGCGGTGCAAGGTGGCCGCCAGCGCGGCGTGCAGGACCATGAAGGTGCTGGTCGCGGACGTCCTGGCCAGCCGGCCGAGGGCCGCGGTCGTGTCCGCCGGCACCTGGCAGGTCACCACGCCGCCGCGGCCACTGGAGACCGCGGGCCGGGGCCGGTCAGCCGGCAGCGGTGTCTCCTCCGGTGCGCCGGACATCTCCGCCGTCCAGTAAGCCAGTTGACCGGCGGACAGCGAGGCCGGGTCGGCTGCGCTGCCGAGCAGCCCGCGCTGCCACAGGGTGTAGTCCGTGTACTGGACCGGCAGCGGCGCCCAGCTGGGCGAGCGTCCGGCCGTCCGTGCCGCGTACGCCCCGGCCAGGTCCTGGGCCAGCGGCCCCATCGACCAGCCGTCGGCCGCGATGTGATGCACCGTGATCAGCAGCGTGTGCCGGTCCTCGGCGAGCCGGAACAGCTCGGCGCGCAGCGGTATCTCCTGCGCCAGGTCGAACGGCCGCCCGCTCGCGTCGCGCAGGGCCTGCGCGAGGGCCGGCTCCTCCAGGGCGGTCACCGGCATGCCGGGCCGCGCGTCACCAGGGGCGAGCACGGCCTGGAAGGGTTCGCCTTCGCTGACCTTGACGAGGGTGCGCAGGCTCTCGTGCCGGGCCACCACGTCGGCGAGCGCCCGGTGCAGCGCCGTACGGTCCAGCGCGCCGCCCAGCCGCACCGCGACGGAAATGTGGTACGCGGCGGACTCCGGGTCCAGCTGGTGCAGGAACCACAAACGCTGCTGCGCGGGGGAGAGCGGGGGCAGGGCGGGCCTGGGGGACCTGCGCAGCGCGGGACGCGCCGTGCCCGCTTCGTCGAGCCGCTCGGCGAGCGCCGCCGGGGTGGTGGACTCGAAGAGGGTACGGACCGGGAGCTCGACGCCGAACGCCGAACGGATCCGGCCGATGAGGCGGGTGGCCAGCAGCGAGTGCCCGCCCAGCTCGAAGAAGTCGTCGCTGCGGCCGACCCGTTCGTGCCCGAGGCTCTCCGCGAACAGGGCGCACAGGATCTCCTCCGGTGCGGAACGCGGCGGATCGGTGTCGGCCGCGCCGGTCCCCGCATCGGTCCCCGCGCCGGTCCCCGCATCGGTCCCCGAGCCGGTCCCCGCGCCGGAAGCGTCGTGCTCTGCCGTGGGGAGCGCGGCGAAGTCGACCTTGCCGTGCGCGGTCAGTGGCAGCGCGGCCACCGGTATGACCGCTGTCGGCACCATGTACACCGGAAGCCGGTCGGCCAGGTACGCCCGCAGGGCGCGGGTGGACAGTTCCTGCCCGTCGCACGCGACGACCCAGCACACCAGCCGCGCACCGCCCCCCGCGTCCGCCTGTACGGCGACCGCCGAGTGCGCCACGTCGGGGTGCCCGGTGAGCACCGTCCCGATCTCGCCGGTCTCGACGCGAAAGCCGCGTACCTTGACCTGTCCGTCGGCCCGCCCCACGTATTCGAGGCGGCCCTCCCTGCGCCGCACGAGGTCGCCCGTGCGGTACATCCGGGTCCCCGGAACGCCGTACGGGTCGGGCAGGAAGCGGGTTGCTGTGGCCGCGGGGCGGTTCTCGTACCCGCGGGCCAGCCCGGCGCCCGAGAGGTAGAGCTCACCCGTGGCGCCCGGCGCGACCGGGCTGAGCCGCTCGTCGAGTACGCGGGCACGGGTGCCTGTGACCGGGTGGCCCAGGTGGGGGCGGGTGCCGGCGGTGACGCGTCCCATCACGCTGTCCACGGTGGTCTCGGTGGGCCCGTACAGGTTCCACACCGCGATGCCCTGGAGCGTCGACAGCTCCTGCCACAGCGACTCGTTCACCGCTTCGCCGCCGAGCGCGAGGACGCGCGGACGGGGTTGTCCCGGGGCGAACAGGCCACAGGTGCGGAGCTGTTCGAGGAAGGACGGCGTGGTCTCGACGACATCGATCGCGCTGCGGTGCACGAGAGCGGTGAGCGCCTCGGGGTCGCGGCGCGTCGCGTCGTCCACCAGGTGCAGTTCGTGCCCGGCGATCATCCACAGCAGCGGGTCCCAGGAGGCGTCGAAGGTCATGGCCGCCGTGAGCGCCACCCGCAGCGGGAGGCCGTTGTTCTCGGCCTCGGCCGGCTCCATCAGCTTCTCGCGGTGACTGGAGAAGAGGTTCGCCAGGGACCGGTGCTCGACGACGACGCCCTTGGGAAGCCCCGTTGACCCGGAGGTGTAGAGCACGTACGCGGCGTCCTCGGCACCCGGCGTCCTGGGGGGTGTCCGGGGCGGCTGTTCGCCGGCCGGGCGCCACACCGCCGGGTCGTCGAGGAGCAGACTCGCCGCCGCCGGAGGCAGCGCGTCCTGCGTTTCGGCCGTGGTCAGCAGCACCCGGGGCGCGGCGGTGTCGAGGATCAGCTGATTGCGGGTACGGGGATGCGAGGGGTCGATCGGTACGTACACCGCTCCGGCGCGCAGCACACCGAACAGCGCCACGATGTGCAGCGACGTCCGAGGCAGGGCCACCGCCACCCGGTCGCCGCTGCCGACTCCCGAGTCCCGCAGCACGCAAGCCAGTTGCTCGCTGCGGGCCAGCAGTTCCCCGAAGCTGAGGCGGCCGTCGGAGGCGACCACGGCGGTACGGCCCGGCTGGACGGCGGCGCGCGTGGTGAGCACGTCCACCACCGTCCAGCCCTCACCGGCCGTCCCCTGGTGGGCGAGGGAAGACCCGGCCACCGGCTTCTGCGAGGCCCGCGGCAGCAAGTCCAGGGCGGCGTCGTGCTGGTCGGCCGTCAGGAAGCCGCCGTCGGCCGTGGGGCGGTCGGGGTCGGCGAGCGCCGCGCGCAGCAGCCGCGTGAAGTGCTCGGCGAAGCGCTCGGCCGTACTGCGGTCGAAGAGGTCCTCGCTGAACTCCAGCTCGCCGCCGACGCCCGCCGGCGCCCCCTCACTGTCGTGTTGCTCGGTCAGGTCCCAGGTGAGGTCGAACTTCGCCCCGGAGCGGCCGACGGAGGCCTCGTGGCTGACCTGGAGGCCCGCGAGTGCGGGGCGCGGCGCCGGAGTGTTGTTGAGGCTGAGCATGACCTGGAAAAGCGGATGGCGGGAGAGGGAGCGCGCCGGCGCCATCTCCTCGACGATGCGCTCGAACGGGATGTCCTGGTGGGCATACGCCGTGAGGTCGGCGCGCCGGAGGTGTCGGCCCTGAGGACCAGCGTGTTGACGAAGAATCCCACCATGTCGGCGAGGGACTCGTCGGTGCGCCCCGCCACCGGCGTGCCGATCGCGATGTCGTCACCCGCGCCCAGACGCGTCATCAGGGCGGCCAGCGCCGCGTGCAGCACCATGAACGTGCTGGCGCCGCAGTCTGCTGCGAGCCGGACCAGCGCACGGTGCGTGGCGGCGTCGAGCCGGACGGGCACCGCCCCGCCGCGGCCCGACGCCCGGGCGGGGCGTGAACGGTCCGTGGGGAAGGTCTGCTCCTCCGGGAGCCCTTCGAGGAGCTGCGCCCAGCGGGCGAGCTGGCGTCCCGCGAGGCTGTCGCCGCTCCGGGGGTCGCCGAGCAGGTCGCGCTGCCACAGGGCGTAGTCGGCGTACTGCACGGGAAGGGCGTCCCAACGCGGAGCCTCGCCGGCGGTGCGCGCCGCGTAGGCGGCGGCCAGGTCGTGCATGAGCGGACCCATCGACCAGCCGTCCGCCGCGATGTGATGGAGCGTCAGTACGAGGACATGCTCGTCCGGCCCGGCGGGGAACAGCTGTGCGCGCAGCGGCAGTTCACGTCCGAGGGCGAAGGGCGTGCGGTCGGGCTCGACGGGTACGCAGCCCTCCGGCATCACCACGAGCGCCGGGCGGGCCGACGCCGGGGCGAGGATGCGCTGGTGGGGGCCTTCCTCGTCGACGGCGAAGAGGGTGCGCAGACTTTCGTGCCGCCCCACCAGGTCGGCGAGTGCGTCGGCGAGCGCGCCCGGCTCCAGCTGGCCCGACAGCCTGAGAGCAACCGGCAGATGGTAGGCGGCGCCGGCTTCGCCCAGCTCCTCCAGCAGCCACAGCCGCTGCTGCCCGAAGGACAGGGGCAGCCGGTCGGGGCGCGGCAGGACGGCCTCGACCGGCCCTCGCGCTGTCGCGGCGGTGTCCAGTACGGCGACGAGACCGGCCGGGGTCGGCGACTCGAAGAGGGCGCTGATCGGAATTTCGACGCCGAAGGCGCCGCGTACCCGGCTTACCAGGCGGGTCGCCAGCAGCGAGTGCCCGCCCAGCAGGAAGAAGTTGTCGTCCCGGCCGGCCCGGGGCAGGCCCAGGCATTCGGCGAAGGCCGCGCACATCAGTTCCTCGTCGGGGGTGCGCGGTGCGCCGCCGCGGGCCGGGACCGGCCTGGCTCGCGGCAGGCGGTCGGTGTCGAGCTTGCCGTTCGGGGTGAGCGGCAGCCGCGGCACCGTCGCCCACGCGGTCGGCACCATGTGCTCGGGAAGCAGGCCGGCGAGAGCGTCCCGTACGTCGGCGAGATCGGCATCGGTACGGTCGGCACCGTCGGCGTCGGTACGGCTGGCGTGGGCACGGCCGGCGTCGCCACGGCCGGCGTGGGCACGGTCGGCGTGGGCACGGTCGGCGTCCGCGAGGTCGGCGTCGGGTGTGGCCGCTTCGGTCACCAGGTACGCGGCGAGCCGTTCCACCTCGTCCGGGGAGCCGGTCAGGGCGACCGCCGCCTCGGTGACGCCCGGCAGGCTCCGCAGCGCGGACTCGATCTCGCCGGTCTCCACGCGGTAGCCGCGCACCTTGATCTGGCGGTCGCTGCGACCCAGGAACTCCAGGGTGCCGCTCTCGCTCCAGCGGGCGAGGTCTCCCGTGCGGTACATCCGGCCGCCCGGCAGCCCGAACGGGTCCGGCAGGAACCGCTCCGACGTCAGCCCCGGACGCCCGGAGTAGCCGCGCGCCACGCCCTCGCCGGACAGGTACAGCTCACCGGCCGCGCCTCGCGGCAGCGGATGCAGCGAGGGATCGAGTACGTACGCTCCGGCGCCGGCGACCGGGCGGCCGATGACCGGGGTGTCGCCCGTGATCCGGGTGGTCACCGCGTCGACGGTGGTCTCGGTGGGGCCGTAGAAGTTGAAGACCAGAAGGCCTGCCTGGGCGGCGAGTTCGTTCCACAGCGCGTCGTCGACGGCTTCCCCGCCGAGGGCTATGACCAGGGGCCGGTGCCCCGGTGCGGTGAGCAGCCCGGCGGTGAGCATCTGGCGCAGGTACGTGGGAGTGGTCTCGATGGCGTCGATGCGCTGCTCGACGAGGAAGTCCACCAGAGCCTCGGGGTCGCGGCGGATGTCGTCATCGACGATGTGCAGCTCGTGGCCCGCGACCATCCACAGCACCGGGTCCCACGAGGCGTCGAAAGAGGTGGCCGCGGTCAGGGCGACCCTCAGTCTGCGGCCCAGGGTCCGCTCGGCCAGCGCGTGGGTCTCCTGCCGGTGGTGTTCCAGGAGGTTGCTGAGCGAGCGGTGCTCCACGACGACGCCCTTGGGCCTGCCGGTGGAACCGGACGTGTAGATGACGTAGGCCGCGTCCCGGATGCCGGGCCGGTCCGGTTCGGCCACGACCGGTTCCAGGCCCGCCAGCGCCGGGTCCACGAGGGGGAGCGTGGCCTGCGGGTCCATGGTTCGGGCGGTCTCCGCCGTCGCGACGAGCGCGATCGGCTGCGAGTCCTCGATCATGAAGGCGAGCCGGTCGGCGGGGTACGAGGGGTCGAGCGGCAGATACGCGGCGCCCGTCCGCATCACCGCGAGCATCGCCACCACCAGGTCCGTGGACCGGGGCAGACCGACTGCCACCCGGGTGCCGGACCCGGCGCCCCTGGCGGCCAGTACCCGGGCGAGGGTGTCGACCTGGGCGTCGAGCTCCCCGAAGGTGAGCCGGGTGTCGCCGCAGACCACGGCGGTGTCCGCAGGCGTGGCCCGCGCCTGTTCGGCGAGCTGCTCGGGGAGGGTGGCCGGGTTCTGCCCTTCGGCGTCGGCGGGGGTGGGGGCCGGGGCGCCCAGCCCGAGGACGTGGAGCCGTTCGTCGTCGCCGACGACGTGCAGGCTGCCGATCGTCCGTTCGGGGTCGTCGGCGAAGGCCTCGATCAGACGGCACAGACGCTCGTGATGGGCGGCCAGGTCCTGCGGGGTGTAGAGGCCGGGGTTGCCGAGCAGGTCGACATGGATCCCGCCGTCGGCGTACGAGGCATGCACGGCGACGGCCATGTCCTCCACCGGACCGATGGACAGGTTGTGCAGGGTCGCCTGGTGCGGGCCGAAACTGAGCCGGTCGTCGAACGCCAGGACGTTGACCGAAGGCCCGGTCAGCGGGACGTCCGTGCCGGTGAGGCCGAGGTCGTGGCGCAGGCTCTCCGACGGGTAGCGCTGGTGCGCCAGGACCTTGCGGGCCTGGGCGGACGCCTGCTTGGCGACGTCCGCGATCCGGTCGGACGGTGATATGCGCAGCCGCATCGGCAGGACGTTGCTGAGCATGCTCGGCGTCGTACGGGCCAGCGCGGTGCGCCGCCCTGTCACCGGCAGTCCGAGTACGACCTCCCCGAGCCCCCGGCTGCGGTGCAGATAGACCGCCATGGCCGCCATGAACAGCGTCGGCCATCCGGCCCCGGCCCGCTTGGCCGCCGCGCGCAGCCGTTCGGCGTCGGGGGCCGCGAACTCCCGGCGTACGCGCAACGACCCGTGTCCGGGGGAGCGCCGCTCCTTGGCCAGGCCGGTGGGGGTAGGGGCGCCGGCCAGGTAGTCCGCCCAGAACTCGCCGTCCTTGCGATGCTTTCCGGAGGTTCGGTACGTCTCCTCCTCCTCGACCAGCGCCGCCAGGGCGGGATCCGGCCGGGGCCCCTCGCCGGCGGCGGCCGGGGTCGCGGAATCGGTGTAGACCTCGGCTATCCGGGCGAGGGCGAGAACGGCGCCGTATCCGTCGAGCGCCAGATGGTGCACCTGCTGGTGGAACAGGTGGCGTTCCCCGGCCAGGCGGTAGAGCGTCATGCGCACGAGCGGCCCGGTGGCGATGTCCGCCGGCCTGCCCAGCGACTCCTCCATGCGCCGCAGCGCCTCGGCGTGCGGGTCGTCGTACTGCGACAGGTCGACCAGCGGAACCTCGATGTCCGCGCTCTCGTGAACGCGCTGAAAGGGAACTCCGTCGCGCTCGCCGAAGGTCAGCCGCAGCGCTTCCCTCTCGTCCGCGACCCTGCGCACGGCGGCCCGGAGGAGCTCGGGGGCTATGCGGCCTTGGATATCGGCGTACTCGGCCACGTTGTACGACGGGTTCTCCGCGTCGATCCGCTGGGCGAACCAGAGACCGCGCTGAGCCGCTGTCAGCGCGAGCGTGTGGAGCGGAGTCCCGTCGTACGGTGCGTCGGTCACGCGTTCTCACCTCGGTAGAGGACCACCGGAAGCCGGTCGGCATCGCGGTTGCGAACCTGTGCGATGGCATACGTATGCGCGGTCGCCATTTCCAGATAGTCGCCGTTGCCCCGAATGGGCTGTCACATCAGTCGTTCGGAGTCACACAGCCACCGGATTGGCGGTGTGATGCACGGCACATCCATGTGGGGCGACTTTCGGACTTCACAAGCGCATACAAGTCAAGGGGCGTTGATTTCGCGCCATCCACCAAACCGTGCGGCCGGTGGCTTCGAAGATCCCGCGTCGGAGTTCAGCCGTACGAGACCACTGGAGCGTCCATGAAATTCCACGCCACCGTGCTGCGTTGGGGCGCCGCGACCGCGGCCGCCGGTGCACTGCTGATGTCGACCGCGACCGTCGCCGGAGCCGCCGAGGCCCATGAACCGGCCGCACCGAAGGCGCAGTCCATACGCGCGGACCAGCCGCGCGAGGCGCCTTCCGCCGTCACCTCCGCCTACCGGGGTGTGCAGGGCGGCAACCTGTGCCTGCTCTCGCGCTGTTCGGTCGGCGGGCCCGCGTCCGGGGGCAACGCCGGACCGAGCAACACTCAGGGCTTCAACCTCTGCCTGCTCGCGGTCTGCAGCGTCCGTCCCTGACGCGACGCCCTGCCCCGACGCCCTGACACGACGCGGGCACAGCACTGTTCCGGAGGCCGTCAGTGGCCTCCGGAACAGTGCTGCGTGCGTTGGCTAGGTCTGAGGTTCGCTGGTGCCGTCGAGCGTCGCGTACACGACGACGTTGTCGCTGTACTCGTTGCGCGTCCGGTCGTACGCGCCGGCGCAGGTGATCAGCCGGAGTTCGGGGGGGCCGGTCGTCGGGTAGACCGTGCCGTTGGGGAAGTTGTCCTTCTGGTACTGGCGCAGCGCCTGGACGACGAAGGTGACCTCCGAGTCGTCACCGCGCCGGACGGATACCGTGTCTCCGGGCTTGAGCGAACTGAGGCCGTAGAAGGCGCCGGGCCCGGTGTCCGAGTCGACGTGGCCGACGAAGACCGCCGCACCCGGATCGCCCGGCCGGGGGCCGTCGGTCCACCAGCCGACCTGGCCGGGGTCCTCGGGGACCCCGAGCCGGCCGTCCTGCTGGACCCGCAGGGGGGTGAGGTCGCCTTGATCGAGCCCGATGGCGGGCACCAGGAGGCGCGTCGGCCGCGCCGTGGCGGAGCCCGCGTTGGATGCGCCGCCGCCCGGGCCCCCGTCGACGTCGAGGGTGCCCACCTCCAACCTCGACGCCGTCCGCTTGGGGGCGTCGACCAGCGCGGAGCTGCCGAAACCTGCCAGGGCCAGGCCGGCGGCCGCGGTCAGGATGACGGCTATTCGTCGCCCGCGCGACCGCCGGTGCCGGCCGTGCCGCGGTCGCCCGCCCTCGAGAGAGGAGAGCGGGCGACCGGAGAGGGTGTCGTCGTTCATGCCTGGTCGGGACGCCGCCGACGCAGGGCCAGAACGCCGGCGCCTGCCAGCAGGACGCCACCGCCCACGGCCGTCACGGCCGCCACGGGGAAGTCCCCGCCGAATGCGGTGCCGCCGAAGCCCGCGCCGACGCCGCCGTCGGGCTGGAGCAGGTTGGCCTGGTTGACGGAGGCGTTGTTGGGCAGCGCCACGTACGGGAAGGAGTCGCCCGGCTGACGGTAGGGAACGTCGACGCCGTCACCCGCGGCCAGTGCGGGCACGAGCTGGCCGGTCAGAGCCGCGCCTTCGAGGGCCTGCAGTTCGATGTCGAGGACATCGTCGTTGAGCCGGCGGCCGTTGGGGAATCCGGCCAGGTCCTTGGCGAGAACGCCGAGCCGGTTGGGGTTCTTGGACGGCGGGATCGCCATGTTCAGCCGCAGTTCCTCAGCCGGGACGATCTTGTTCTTGTCGGCGTCGGCGTTCAGCCGCTGCGAGTTGAGGTCCGCCTTGATCGGGCCGCACGCCTTGCAGATGCCGGTGAGGAAGATCTCCACCAGGTCGTTGCGGGGGGTCGCCGGGGCCGGGATCCCGTAGATGCTCTCCACGAGCTTGGGCACGATCGGGTCCTTGACCTTGTCCACGACAGGGGTGACCGTGCGGTCCTGGTCCGGAGTCAGGGCGTTGAACGCGTCCTTGAACTTCAGTGGTACGACCACCTCGTTGACCAGCGGGTTGCCGAGACGCGAGACCTGTCGCCAGCCGCCCTCGCCGCCCTTGCCGGGGACGGTCTGCGCGTCCGTACCCTTGCCGTCCCCGGTCGTGGAACTCTCGCTGCCCTTACCGCCGTTGGGGGTGACGACCGCGCCCTGGCGGTCCGTGGTCGACCACACGCCGATCACCGGGTTGCGGGTGGCGTCGCCCTTGAGCGCCAGGTCCTTCTTGGGGACCTGGATCGCGAGGGTGTTGACGTTGTAGCCGGCGAGCGTGTTCTGGCCCGTCTCCGAGAGGTCCCCGCCGTAGAGCAGGTCGAAGAGCCGCAGGTCCAGGAAGAACGAGTCGGATGCCTGCCCCGCGAACGTATGCCCGCCGCCCGGCAGCCCCAGCACGGCCTCCTTGCGCAGCGAGGCGTAGTCGGGCATCGACGCCTTGCCCACGTTCGAAGGCGCCGCGGGGGCGTCCTGGAGCAGGGTCTTGGTGTTGCCATGGGCGTCGGTGACCGTCAGGTCGTACGTCTGACGGAAGTTGAGGGTCTTGTCGTTCAGCGTCCTGACGACACCGGTGTTGTAGAGGAACTGGTTGGCGTCGTCGCGGATGCGGTCCCTGAACTTCCAGGTGTACGTGGTGTCGGGCTTGCCGTCGCCGTCCGCGTCGACCTTGATGGTGTAGCGGGCGTCATTGGCGAACGGGTAGAAGTTCGGGCCGCCGTTGGGCTCTTCGAACGGGATCCAGTTCGCCACCAGGGTGACGGTGTCGGGCTTGTCGGGACTGGTGAAGGCGTAGACGTCGGTGTTGTCCGCCTTCGGGTCGCCGGCCGTCAGCGGTGCCTCACGGTGGCTGGAGGCGGAGCTGGTGGCGGGTGCCAGAGCGGTGAGGGTGCCGGCGGCCGCGAGGGCGAGAACGCCGAGCGTGGCGAGAGCGCGTTCGGCCGGGCGGGCCGTCAGCTTTCGTCGTGACAGGAGGGAGGACTGCATGGGCCATCCGTTTCCGGTGAGGGCCTGCCCGAGGATCTGAAGGCGGACCGGCTGAGAGATGCGGACGCTCGAAGCCCCACTCGGGCCCGTCGGGCGTCGCCCAGAGCGGCGACAGCCATGCTGCAATAGGCCCAAAATGTGACGTTAAGCTAGAAATAAGGCACCACGTCAGCGGCACGGCGGCAACGGGGCCTGAGCCGAATGAGGCGAGAGCGTCCGGGACTTGCGTGAGCCGGCCTGGCGGCCGCGCTGAGCCGTGCGGGTGAGCGATGGCTCCCCGGCCGCCCGCGCGGCGGTGCATCGGGTACGAGTGCGCTCGCGTGCCGGAAACCTGCCCGCGCCCCGTCGCCGGGACCTGTGGCGTCCACCTGTCTCAGCGGGGTCCACCGATCTCAGCGGAGTCCACCCATCTCAGCGGCGGTCCACCGTTCTCAGCGGCGGTCCACCCCATCTCACCGAAGGCGAAGAGAATGCACACCCCTCCCCGACGTGTCACGGCGGTCGTCACACTGGCCGCCGCAGCCCTTGGCCTGGCCCTCGGCCTGAGCGGCTGCGCGTCGCGCACCGGCCGGCTCGACGTGCAGCCCGCCACCCCGTCGCCCAGCTGCCGGGTGCATCAGACGAAGGAACCGGGCGGCCAGTACACCGCGGGGCCCGGCGCCGACACCGGCGCCGTCCTGGAGATGATGCGCTACTACGCCGCCAACGCGGCGAAGCCCTTCTGTGACGGCGCACCGGCCACCGACGCCGACCGCCGCTGGACCGAGCTCTACGCCGAGCTCGGCGGCCGGAGGGTGTAGGGAGCCCGCGGTCACAGCTGCCCCGCCGTCAGGCCGGGGATGCTCTCCAGGGCGCGCCGGGTGTGCGGCCGGGACGCCAGGCGGGCGGCGATCGCCGGGTCGGTGCGCCCGAGGAACGCGAGGTGCCGGATCGCGTGCGCGGCCACCTGGTCCACGGTCAGGTCCCGCGGCTCGGGGTATCCGGGGCGCTCGGCCCGTGCGACGTCGAGCGGGTCCGGCACGGCCCGGCTCGCCCGGCCCGGATCGGGGTCCGGGTGGACGACGTACGTCAGGATGATCTGCCCCTCCGCCGTGGCGCGCCAGCTCGTGGAGTGCACGATGTGCCCGTCGTCCCCGTCGTCCCCGTCGTCCCGCTCCTCCAGCAGGGCCAGCCGGCGGGCGGCGGCGTCGGGGCGGGCGCGGTGGCCCAGCGGGGCGAGCAGCCGGCGGTAGGCGAAGCCCTCTACCGGGTCGTGGCGCAGCAGCAGGGTTTCGACAAGGACCTGGGGGGTTTCGGCGGAAGGGGCGGGGGCCGGGGCCGGCGTCGTCGGGCTCACCCGGCAGGTCGTGTCGTGCATCGAGGTGGCTCGCCTTCCAGCGCGGGTCGAGGAGTCTTGGCCGACGTCCGCACGCTATTGCAGAACGTGTGCAAGTGCACCACGAGGGCACCTGAGGGTGGCGTCCGTTACCCGTGCGGCGGCGCCTCGGGGCCGGTGCCGGTGCCGGGGCCGGTACCTTCCGAGCTCGTGCCCCCGGACTCGGTCAGCTGCCACACCGTCCGCTCGGCAGTGTCCCGGATGCGTACTCCGCCCGCGGCCAGGGCGTCACGCAGATGGTCCGCGAGGTCGTACGCGCCCTGGGTGCGCAGCTGCCTGCGCAGGTCGAGCAAGGGGTCGACGATGCGGCCGAGTGTGTGCTGAGGTTCCGTCAAGCCCTGCTGGGTAGGACCCGCGAGCTGGCGGATCATGCCGCGCAGAACCGTGCGGGCCCATTCCCCGCCCTGGTCCTCCTCCATGTCGGCGCCCCACGCGGCGATCACCGCTTCCAGGCCGAGGATCGCTTCGACCATGGCCTGCGCGTCCTGAGCCGCGCGGGCGGCTTCGAAACGGGCTTCGGCGGCCGGGACCGCCTCCTGCAGGGTGGCCGCGCCCTGGTCGTCGGCGGCCTCCTGGCAGGACCGGGTGGCGTCGCCGTCGGCCGGGGCCGGTCGGGTCGTGGGCGTGGGCGCCTGCGCACGGGCCGTGCCGCTCACCAGGGCGCGCAGTTCCTCCAAGGTCAGGGTGGAGCCCGTGGGAACGAGCGTGCTGACGCCGCGACGCCGGACGGTCAGCACGCCGCGCCCCCACACCCGCGCCACGGACGCGGGCAGGTCGATGATCACGGCGGTGTGCTCGTCGATCCCCAAAACTGCGCTGTCCTCGGGCAGTTGCTGCTCCAGAGCCGCCAGGCGGGTCTCGCCGAGGTAGCAGAAGCGGGTGTCGTGCGTGCCGCCTTCGGCGTTGTCGTAGTGCGGGATCACCACGACCTGCAGGCCGAGCGCGCCCAGCAGGTCGAGGCCCTTCAGCCAGACGGGGGGGTGCCCGGCCTTGTAGACCTCGTACACCGGCAGCGCGGCCAACCCGACGGTGCACGCCGCCGCGGACGCCATCACCGTCACGCCGAACCCGCGGCGCACCCGCTCCGACAGGATCGCGCCCAGGCCCTGGGCGTGCCAGCGGTCCAGCGCGTACGACGGGCTGCCGGGCCCCGAGAAGACCCAGGCGGCCCTGCGCACCTGGTCGCGTACGCCGTCCGGGTCGCCTCCCGGCTGCGGGCCGGGGTCAGCGTCGGGCACCACCGCTGTGGTGAGCCCGACGCTGCGCCGGAAGTAGTCGCGGGCGCGCGCGGAGATGTCGTCGCGGTTGACCTGGAACCCGTACGGCGTCTCCAGGATCAGCGCACCGGGCTCACGGCCGAGGTGCGCGGCCAGCTCCCGGTGCAACGTCACCATCGTGGGGCTGGTCTCGCCCGAGCCCATCAGCGCCAGAACTCCCCGCTCAGAGTGCATTCAGACCCCAGCCCCTCCGCCCCGCGCCCACGGATCCGCTCTCAGCAGCCTCCGTATCCGTACCCGCCGCACTCCGGGCCCATGCCGGTACGGGTCGGCTCAGCCGAGCACCGCCACGGGCTCCGCGTACCGTTTGCGGCGTTGTCGTCAGTCAGCGACGCTCCTTCCCCAAGCTCTCGGCTTCGCTCGAGCAGGGGAGACCCCATCCGCCTCCCTCCTCCGCCTTGCAATCGAAGCCGCATGACGCCGCTCGCTGATCCACTCCCCATCGTGGGGGAGGTCGTTATCCTCGGAGAAGCCGATGAAGGGGCAGTGAGGGCCTGCGGAGAAACAAGTCGTTGCTTCCGCTGTTGCTCGTCGTTGTTGTGCTATGGGGATGTCGGAGGGGGCCGAGGCGGGCCTGGCGGCGAAGTTCCAGGCATTGTTGCCGCATCTGGACGAGCGCCAGCGCCGGTTAGCCATGGGAGCGGAGGCTCGGTCGCTGGGGCATGGCGGGATCAGAAAGGTGGCCCGGGCGGCCGGGGTGCGTGAGGGCACCGTCTCCCGCGGGGTCGCTGAACTGGAGGCCGGTGCGGCCCCGTTGGGCCGGACCCGCCGGGAGGGCGGAGGCCGCAAGCGCGCGGTGGATCTCAACCCTGGGCTGCGGCCCGCACTGCTGGCCCTCGTCGAGCCGGACATGCGGGGTGATCCGATGTCGCCGCTGCGCTGGACGACGAAGTCGACCCGTCATCTGGCCGGCGAGCTGACGGGGCAGGGGCACCGCATCTCGGCGGAGACCGTGGCCGACCTGCTGCGTGAGGAAGGATTCAGCCTGCAGGGCAACGCCAAGACGGTTGAGGGCAGGCAACACCCGGACCGCGACGGCCAGTTCCGCTATATCAGCGAGCGGGCCAAGGACTACCAGGCCGCGGGGGACCCGGTGGTCAGCGTCGATACCAAAAAGAAGGAGGTGGTCGGCAACTACAAGAATGCGGGCGTCGAGTGGCACCGCGAGGGCGACCCGGTCCGGGTGCGGACGCACGACTTCCCGGACCCGGAGCTGGGCAAGGCCGTCCCGTACGGGATCTATGACCTGACTGCGAACACCGGATGGGTCAGCGTGGGCACCGACCATGACACCGCCGCGTTCGCCGTGGAGTCGGTCCGCCGCTGGTGGAACGGCCAGGGACGCGACGACTATCCCCACTCCCGGCGGCTGTTGATCACTGCGGACGCGGGCGGCTCGAACGGCTACCGCACCCGCGCCTGGAAGGCCGAACTGGCCGCCCTGTCCCTGGAGACCGGCCTGGAGATCACCGTCTGTCACTTTCCGCCAGGTACTTCAAAATGGAACAAAATTGAGCACCGGCTGTTCTCCCACATCACCATGAACTGGCGCGGCAGGCCGCTGACCAGCCATGAAGTCATCGTGAACAGCATCGCCGCGACCACCACTCGCACCGGACTCAAGGTCCACGCCGAACTCGACACCTCCGCCTACGAGACCGGAGTCCGGATCGGCGACCGGCAGATGGACGCCTTGCCGCTGCACCGCCACGAGTGGCACGGCGACTGGAACTACACCCTCCGTCCCGAGGCGTTCGCCCAGGTCAATGACGCACCGGACCCCTTCGACCAGCCCAGCCCCGACCTCGCCTGGCTCTGCCACCCCGCCCTGACCGGAATGCCGGCCCAGGAATGGGACACGCTCATCACCACGATGACCACGCTCCACGAGGACCAGCGCGAGAAGAACCTGGATAAACGGCGCGGTCACCGCCCACGGCTCCAGGCCCCCGGCACCGGCCGGCGCCCCATGCTCACCCTCGCCGACCGGCTCCTGGCCACCGTCCTCCACCAGCGGCTCGGCCTGCCCCAAGTCGCCGTCGCCACCCTCTTCGGCGTCTGCCCCGAGACGATCAACAGGCGCATCCGCGACATCCGCCAGCTCCTGAAGACGATGGAGCACACCATCACGGCGGCCAGCTGCCAACTCGCCACACTGGCACACCTCTACGACCACGCGAGCGCGGTCGGCATCGCCCTCCCGCCGGAGATCAAGACGGCGAGTTAATGATCCGCAGGCCCTGAGTGGGAGCGGGACGCGCAGAACCGGAATCGCGTCAGCCAGTGATGGCGGACGTGGCCCGGGTCGCCGGAGTGTCCCACCAGACGGTGTCGCGCGTGCTCAACGGCGCCCCGCACGTCCGTCCGGGCACCCGTGACCGGGTGCTCGCCGCGATCCGGGAACTCGACTACCGCCCCAACGTCGCTGCCCGCGCCCTGGTCACCCGCCGTTCCCAGACCCTCGGTGTGGTCAGTTTCGGCAGTGCCCTGTACGGCCCCGCCTCCATGCTGGACGGCATAGAGCAGGCGGCGCGCAGCGCGGGCTACTTCGTGAGCGTGGCGAGCCTGCGCTCCCTGGACAGCCGCTCCATCCAGGAGGCCGTGGACCGGCTCAGGGACCAGGGCGTCGAAGGCGTTGTCGTGATCGCGCCGCACACCCCGGCGGTGCGGGCCGTCGCCAAGCTGTCGACGGCCGTTCCCGTGGTCGCCGTAGGCGCAGGCAGCGAATCCCGGGTGCCCACCGTGGCGGTCTGGCTGTCTGCGCTCACATGATCCTCGCTTCGGGAGGGGCTCCGACGCGGACTCCGTCCTCCCATTCAACGCCGACACCGCCGTCCGCGCATCAGCGGGCCGCTGGGTGAAGGAATTAGCCACCCGTACGTCGCGCGGCCCGCCGTACTCAGCGCAGTGCCGGGGTCAGGAGCCGACCTTGCGCTTGTTGTAGACGTCGAAGCCGACCGGCGCGAGCAGCACCAGGCCCTTGATGACCTGCTGGAAGTCGGTGCCGATGCCGACCAGCGACATGCCGTTGTTCAGCACACCGAGCACCAGCCCGCCGATGATCGCGCCCAGTACGGTCCCGACGCCGCCGGAGGCCCGCGCTGGCCGGGCTGGTCTTCGCCGCCCGGCTCAACGCGGGCACACCGCAGGGCGGTTCGACAACGCGGTGCAGCAGGGCGTCTGGCACGGGCCGCTGTCCGGCCTCAGGCCAACCTCGACGACGCGTCCGCCCGGTACGGCAAGCCGGTCCTGGTCGCTGAGACGGCGTGCGCGCACACCCTCGTGAACGACGGCGACCTGGAGAACAACGTCGCCAGGGCCGATCAGCTGATGTCCCGCTATCCGGCCACGCCGGCGGGTCAGGCCGCCAACCCGCGTGACGTTACGCCGAGCAGTCCGCCGCCGCACCACACGACCCGGCCCACGGGGGCCGGTGAAGGGGCTGCGCAACGGTGCCCGGCGTGCCCCGCACGCCCCGGCGCGCCCGCGAGCCTGGACTGCGCCTGACCGGACCATGACTTCATCCTGCTATTTCCGATATGGGCGATTTTCCGTACGCGTGACGCACCGCCACGCCCTGCCCCCTTCGGGGAGCAAAAAGGACAAATCAATTGGCCGGTTCCGGTGACATGGGTCACGCGGGCCGAGCTGTGTGCGGCGTCACGGACCGGTACGGAACCCTTGTGCCGGAAGCGAGTTGAGTGGCCTGTAGATCAATTGCGAGGCCATTCTTCGGGGGCTTTCCTGTTGCGCGGATTACATTTCCGAATTCGAGGCTTGTTCGCCGCGGCCTTTCTCGCTTAACGTCACCGTCAATCCGGTCGGACCGCCTAATCCTGCCACCGTCCGGAATCCCCCGACACTCACGCACGGCAGGAACGGGAGACCCAGTTAAGTCGCCGGTCCGGTATCCGGAACGGCTTGGGGTGAAGTCGCACGCTGCGTGCGACCGGACATCTCCAGTCCGAACCCGACAGCTCATCTCGTAGGCGACGGAGAGGAATTCGTCATGCCCTCAAAGGGTAAGCACCATCGTTCCAGGTTCAGCCCGCTGGCCCGCGGCCTCGTCGCCGTGAGCGCCGGCAGCGCCGTGCTCGCGCTGCCGATCCTCGGCTCGGCCACCGCCCAGGCGGCCGAGCCCGCCGCCGCGCAGAAGGCCGCCGCCACCTACTCGGTGGTCGCGGGCGACTCGCTGTCGAAGATCGCTGAGAAGCGTTCGCTGACCGGCGGCTGGAAGCAGCTGTACAAGGACAACCGCAAGGTCGTCGGCGACGACCCGGCGCTGATCCACCCCGGTCTCAAGCTGACCATCGGCGCCAAGGCCCCGGCGAAGGCTCCGGCCAAGCCGAAGGCCAAGGCTCCCGCCAAGGCGGCGACCCCGGCGAAGGCCGACGCGGACCGCGCGTCGACGTCCGCCCGCGCCGACCGCTCCGAGCGCCCCCAGCAGGCCGCGACGTACACCAACGACCTCGACGGCTGGATCAAGGAATCACTGGCCATCATGGCCGAGCGTGGTATCCCCGGTACATACGAGGGAATTCACCGCAACATCATCCGTGAATCCGGCGGCAATCCCCTTGCCATCAACAACTGGGACGTCAACGCCGCAGCCGGAACGCCTTCCAAGGGCCTCCTTCAGGTGATCAAGCCGACGTTTGACGCCTACTGGGTTCCCGGCACTTCCAAGGACAGTTACGACCCGGTCGCCAACATCACGGCCGCGTGCAATTACGCCGCTGACCGGTACGGCTCGATCGACAATGTGAACGGCCCCTACTGATATTCCGTCAGGTGCCTTGACCGGCTGAGGAACGACTCGATCCGGTCGTATTCGGGCTCGCCGTCGGCGACCACCACCCGGTAGTGACAGGAGAAGCTGTCGCCGGGCGGCAGGGCGAACTCCTCGTGGAACGCCCAGGAGACGGCGACGGTGGGAGTGGGCTCGGAGCGTACGAACCAGTGGGACGACGGGTGCATGGTGCCGTCGTCCCACTGGGCGTTCCGCTGGGCATTCGGCTGGGAGTTCCGCCACGGGGCGTGCTGGGCTTCGGCGAAGACGAGGGTGCTCGGCGCCTCGACGAGAACACGCCGACGGGATCGCTCCTGATCGTCGGCGGCTTCGCGGTGACGGCCGCCTCCGCCTGGTTCGCGACACCACTGGCGGTCCCCGTCCTCGGCGCCGTCATGGCATTCGCCGTCGCCGTCGAGACCCGGCACGCGGATGCCCGCAGGACGCGCCCTGATCCAGACCGGCCGTCTCAGCTCTGCGCCTGCTCCAGCCAGCGCGTCACCATGCGGACGTCGCGGGCGACCGCCACACCCGAGGCGCCGTGCGCCCCCGGCAGAGAGGGCAAGGTCACAGCCGTAGACCCTGCTGCTCATCCGTTCCGCTGTCCTAACATCCGAGCATGACGGTTCTCCCCGATGACGGGCTTTCGCTCGCCGCTGAGTTTCCGGACGCCTCCCACGACCAGTGGCAGCGCCTCGTCGAGGGCGTACTGCGCAAGTCGGGCAAGGACGTTACGGGCCCGGCGGCCGAGGAGGCGCTGGCGACGGCGCTCGACGACGGGCTCGTCGCCCGTCCCCTCTACACGGCACCCACCGACGTCCCCGACACCGGATACCCGGGTTTCGCCCCCTACGTCCGCGGGGGCAGGCCCGTGGGCGGCTGGGACGTGCGGCAGCGGCACACGTCGGCCCAGGCAGGACCCGCCAACGAGGCCGTGCTCGCGGACCTCGAAAACGGTGTGACGTCGCTGTGGCTGTCCATGGACGGGGCCGGCGACGGCCTGCCCGTGACCGGCCTCGCGCAGGTCCTCGACGGGGTCTATCTCGACCTGGCGCCCGTCATCCTCGACGCGGGCGGCGAAACCGCCGCCGCCGCGGCCGTGTTGCTGCGGCAGTACGAGCAGCGGGGCGTCGCCCGTGACGCGGCGCGTGGCAACCTCGGCGCGGACCCCCTGGGGCTCGCCGCCCGCACCGGCGAGGCCATGAACCCCGGCTACGCGGCCGACGCCGCGGAGCTGGCGCGGCGCTGCCACGAGCAGTACCCGGGGCTGCGGGCGCTGACCGTCGACGCGCTGGCGTACCACGAGGCCGGGGCGTCCGCCGCCCAGGAGCTGGGCATCTCGCTCGCGACCGGTGCGGCGTACCTGCGACTGCTCACCGGCGCCGGACTGCCGGCCGAAGCGGCCCTGCGGCAGCTGGAGTTCCGGTACGCCGCCACCGCCGACCAGTTCCTGACCGTCGCCACCCTCCGGGCGGCCCGCCGCCTGTGGGCCAGGGTCGCCGAAGTATGCGGGGCCGCTGATGCTGGCGCGCAGCGCCAGCACGCCGTGACCTCGCCGGTGATGATGACCCGCCGCGACCCGTACGTGAACATGCTCCGCGCCACCGTCGCCTGCCTTGGCGCGGGTGTCGGCGGCGCCGACGCCGTCACCGTGCTGCCCTTCGACCACGAGCTGGGCCTGCCCGACGCCTTCGCCCGCCGCATCGCGCGCAACACCTCCACGATCCTGCTGGACGAGTCGCACCTGGGCCGCGTCGCCGACCCGGCCGGCGGCTCCTGGTACGTCGAGCGGCTCACCGACGAACTCGCCCACGCGGCCTGGGCGTTCTTCCAGGAGCTGGAACGGGCGGGCGGCCAGGAGACGGCGCTGTCCACCGGCCTCGTCGGCGAGCGCATCGCCGCCACCTGGGCGCAGCGCAAGAAGAAGCTCGCCAAACGCCGCGAACCGATCACCGGCGTCAGCGAGTTCCCGAACCTGGCCGAGAAGCCCGTCGTACGTCAGCCCGCGCCCGCCGGCCCGTCCGGCGGCCTGCCCCGGGTGCGCCGCGACGAGGCGTACGAGGAGCTGCGCGCACGCTCCGACGCGCACCTGGCCGCCACCGGCGCCCGGCCGCGCGTCTTCATCGCCGCGCTCGGCCCGGCGTCCGCGCACACCGCCCGGGTGGCCTTCGCCGGCAACCTCTTCCAGGCCGGCGGCGTCGAGCCGGTCCACGACCCGGTGTCGGTGGACGCCGCCACGGCCGCCGAGGCGTTCCGGCGCAGCGGCGCCGAGGTGGCCTGCCTCTGCTCCAGCGACGCGCAGTACGCACAGGAGGCCGAGCAGGTCGCCGCCGCCCTCAGGTCGGCAGGCGCGAGGCAGGTGCTCATCGCGGGCCGGCCCGGCGGCCACACCGGAATCGACGACCACATCTTCGCGGGCTGCGACGCGGTGAGCGTCCTGACCTCCGTACTCGATCGCATGGGAGCACCGGCGTAATGCAGATTCCCGACTTCTCCCAGGTGCCTCTGGGCTCCGTCGCGCCCGCCACGGCCACCGAGGAACAGTGGCGCGCCGCCGTGAAGGAGTCCACCGGCAGCAGCGCCGAAGACCTGCTGTGGGAGACGCCCGAGGGCATCGCCGTCAAGCCGCTCTACACCGACGACGACGTGGCGGGGCTCGACTTCCTCTCGACGTACCCGGGCGTCGCGCCGTATCTGCGCGGCCCCTACCCGACGATGTACGTCAACCAGCCGTGGACCATCCGTCAGTACGCCGGTTTCTCCACCGCCGAGGAGTCCAACGCCTTCTACCGCCGCAACCTCACCGCGGGTCAGAAGGGCCTCTCGGTCGCCTTCGACCTGCCCACGCACCGCGGCTACGACAGCGACCACCCGCGGGTGACCGGTGATGTCGGCATGGCGGGCGTCGCCATCGACTCCATCTACGACATGCGTCAGCTCTTCGACGGCATCCCGCTGGACAAGATGTCCGTGTCGATGACGATGAACGGCGCCGTGCTGCCCGTCCTCGCCCTCTACATCGTGGCGGCGGAGGAGCAGGGCGTACCGCCGGAGCAGCTCGCGGGGACCATCCAGAACGACATCCTCAAAGAGTTCATGGTCCGCAACACCTACATCTATCCGCCCGGCCCCTCGATGCGGATCATCTCCGACATCTTCGCGTACGCCTCGCAGAAGATGCCGCGCTACAACTCCATCTCCATCTCCGGCTACCACATCCAGGAAGCCGGCGCGACGGCCGACCTGGAGCTCGCCTACACGCTCGCTGACGGCGTCGAGTACCTGCGGGCCGGCCGGGAAGCCGGCCTGGACGTGGACGCCTTCGCACCGCGGCTGTCCTTCTTCTGGGCGATCGGCATGAACTTCTTCATGGAGATCGCCAAGCTGCGTGCCGCCCGGCTGCTGTGGGCCAAGCTCGTCAAGGACTTCGAGCCGAAGAACGCCAAGTCACTGTCCCTGCGCACCCATTCGCAGACCTCCGGCTGGTCGCTCACCGCCCAGGACGTTTTCAACAACGTCACACGTACGTGCGTGGAGGCGATGGCCGCGACCCAGGGCCACACCCAGTCGCTGCACACCAACGCCCTCGACGAGGCCCTCGCCCTGCCCACCGACTTCTCCGCCCGCATCGCCCGTAACACCCAGCTCCTGCTCCAGCAGGAGTCGGGCACCTGCCGGGTCATCGACCCGTGGGGCGGCAGCGCGTACGTCGAGAAACTCACCCATGACCTGGCGCGACGCGCCTGGCAGCACATCCAGGAGGTCGAGGCCGCCGGCGGCATGGCGAAGGCCATCGACGCGGGCATCCCGAAGCTCCGCGTCGAGGAGGCCGCGGCCCGCACCCAGGCCCGTATCGACTCGGGACGCCAGCCGGTCATCGGCGTCAACAAGTACCGCGTGGAGACCGACGAACAGATCGACGTCCTCAAGGTCGACAACTCCTCGGTACGCACCCAGCAGATCGCCAAGCTGAAGCGGCTGCGGGCCGAGCGCGACGACAGCGCCTGCCAGGACGCGCTGCGCGCACTGACCGACGCGGCGGGCCGTGCCCCGGGGCCGGGACTGGACGGCAACCTGCTCGCCCTCGCCGTCGACGCCGCCCGGGCCATGGCCACCGTCGGGGAGATCTCCGACGCCCTGGAGAAGGTGTACGGACGGCACGCCGGGCAGATCCGTACGATCTCCGGGGTGTACCGGAGCGAAGCAGGGGAGAACCCTTCCGTGGAGCGCACCCGCAGCCTGGTCGACGCCTTCGAGGAGGCGGAGGGCCGCCGTCCGCGCATCCTGGTGGCCAAGATGGGCCAGGACGGGCACGACCGCGGCCAGAAGGTGATCGCCACCGCGTTCGCCGACCTCGGCTTCGACGTCGACGTGGGCCCGCTGTTCCAGACGCCCGCCGAGGTGGCGAGCCAGGCGGTCGAGGCGGACGTGCACATCGTGGGCGTCTCGTCGCTGGCCGCCGGCCACCTCACCCTCGTACCGGCGCTGCGCGAACAACTCGCCGAGGAGGGCCGCGACGACATCATGATCGTCGTGGGCGGCGTCATCCCGCCGCAGGACGTCCCCACGCTGCTGGAGATGGGCGCCGCCGCGGTCTTCCCGCCCGGCACGGTCATCCCGGACGCGGCACACGACCTGGTGCGGCGGCTCGGCGCGGCGCTCGGCCACGACGGGCTGTAGGCGCGGATGGCCATCGACCTCGACAGCTACGTGAAGGGCGTACTCGACGGGAGACGGGCGTACGTCGCCCGGGCGATCACCCTCGTCGAGTCCACCCGCCCCGACCACCGCACCCTTGCCCAGCAGCTGCTCACCGAGCTGTTGCCGCACGCCGGCCGGGCGCGGCGGATCGGCATCAGCGGGGTGCCCGGGGTGGGCAAGTCCACCTTCATCGATGCCTTCGGCACCCGGCTGACCGGGCTCGGCCACCGGGTCGCGGTGCTGGCCGTCGACCCCTCGTCCACCCGCACCGGCGGGTCCATCCTCGGCGACAAGACGCGCATGGAGCGGCTGGCCGTGGACCCGGCGGCGTTCGTACGGCCGTCACCGAGCGCGGGCACCCTCGGCGGGGTGGCCAAGGCGACCCGCGAGTCGATCGTCGTGATGGAGGCGGCGGGTTACGACGTGGTGCTGGTGGAGACCGTCGGCGTCGGCCAGTCGGAGACCACCGTCGCGGGCATGGTCGACACCTTCCTGCTGCTCACCCTCGCCCGCACCGGCGATCAGCTCCAGGGCATCAAGAAAGGCGTCCTGGAACTGGCCGACGTCATCGCGGTCAACAAGGCCGAAGGACCGCACGAGCGCGACGCCCGCGCCGCCGCCCGCGAACTCGCGGGCGCACTGCGGCTCATGCATCCCGCTGACGCCGCCTGGACCCCTCCGGTCCTGTGGTGCAGCGCCCGCGAGGCCAGCGGCCTCGACACGGTCTGGGACCGCATCGAAGCGCACCGCGCCGTACTGGACGCGGGCGGCAGGCTCGCCGCCAAGCGCCGCGACCAGCAGGTCGACTGGACCTGGGCGATGGTCCACGACGAGATCCTGCGCCGGCTCCGCTCCCACGACGACGTACGCACCCTCGCCCCCACGCTCGAACAGCAGGTCCGCGACGGCGAACTGACGGCAACACTCGCCGCCGAACAGATCCTGCGGGCATTTGGCGGAAAATAGCGCCGGTCCGTGTCGCTGATGGGCCGAACGGGTGAGGCGCGCGAGGATGGCCGGATGCAGATCCAGCACGTGAGCGAGGTGGTCCGGTGAACAGGTACGACGACGTCACCGACGAGCAGTGGGCCGGGCTCGCCCAAGTCGTGCCGCTGCGCAGCAGGAACGAGTGGCCGCCCGGCACGGGGCACCGCGGTGCGGAGGCAGCGGCGGAAGACGCCGAGCAGCGGCGGATGATCGTACTGCGCGTGCAGGTCTTCTCCGACGCGCGCGAGGTCGCCGGTCACCTGATGGCGCGGGTCCCGGTACTCCTCGATCTGACGGCCGCCGACCCCGGTGTGGCCAAGCGGATCCTGGACTTCAGCAGTGGTGTGGTCTTCGGCCTCGGCAGCGGCATGCACCGCGTCGACCGGAACGTCTTCCTGCTGGCGCCGGCCGGCATGGAGGTCGAGGGAGACGAAGGAGCCGAAGGAGTTGAAGAAGAAGGCCTGGAAGGGGTTGAAGCGGCCGGGGTCCCCCGATCGTAGGAAGGTCTGGCAGGCGTAACGGTTCGCCTGTCCGGTCCCTGCGTACCGTCCGGCCATGACCGTCGCCTCCCGGGGAGCGCTTCCCGGACCTCAGCCCGACGCCCGCGGCCTTCCCGGCCTTCCCGCCGTCACCGAACTGCGGCTCTCGGCCTTCCGGTCGCACCGCGGCCGGGTCGTGCCACTCACCCCGGTCACGCTGCTCGCCGGGAGCAGTGGCAGCGGCAAGACGGGCGTCCTTCAGGCGTACGACGCCCTGGCCCGCCTCGGAGGCGGAGCCGAACTGGCGTCCGTGTTCCGGGACCCGGGGGGCTGCGTGCCGGAGCGGGCGGGACCCGATGCCCAGGGACGGCGGGGCTTCAGGATCGGGTGCACCGCCGGCGGGCCGCTGGGTCCCGTACGCCTCGATCTCGCCGTACAGGCCGAGCCCCGGCTGCGGATCGTCGGCGAACGGCTGACCTGCGACGGACACACCCTCATGGCCACCGCGCTGCGTGACCCGGGGCGCGGCTCGGTGGAGGCGGGCTGGTACACGGGCGGCTCGGAGCCGATGACGCGGGCGGCGCTGCCCGACGACCTGCTGGGCACGGCGCTGCTGCCGCTGCATGTGGCGGGCAGGACACCCGGCCAGCTGCGGGTGCTCGCCGCAGCCGAACAGGTGGTGGTGGCGCTGCGGTCGGTGTTCGTCTGCGACCCGCAGCCCGCCGGGATGCGGGAACCGGTGGTGCCGGGGGAGGGGCGCCTGCGGCGCGGCTGCGACAACCTCGCCGAGGTGCTGCGGCGTACGCATCACCAGTGCGCGAGGCGTCACGCGCGGCTGGCGGCGATGCTGGGGGCCGGGTGCGCGGGCCGGGCCGACGCGCTGACCGTGGAGGAGCTCGCGGACGGGAGGGTACGGGCCCTGGTGGGCCGTGGCGGTGCGCGCGGCACGCCACTGGGGCGGCTCGGGGACGGCGAGTTGCGGTACCTGGCGCTCGCACTGGTGCTGCTGACCGGGCCGGGGGTACTGGCCGTGGACTCCGTCGGTGAGGTGCCGGCGGCCATGCAGGCACTCACCGTCGTGGCCGACGGCTTCGACCGGTCGCTGGACGGGCGGCAGTTGCGGGAGCTTGTGGGGCTGGCCGCGGCGGTCGGCGGCGAGGGGCACATCAGACTGGTGGGGACGGTCTCGGACGCGGCGTACGCAGGCGGGGCCGGTGGGGTCGGTGGGGTGGGCGAGGTCGGCGGGGTGTCGGTGGTGGATCTGAGCGACGGAGAAAGGGAGTGAGGCGCAGGTGAGCGAGGACGAAGTGAATGACATGCACGGCGCACGGGACGTACGCGGCGGGCACGGCGCACGCGACGTACAGGCACTGCAGCGCAGGCTGACGGAGTTCGCGGCGGCGCGGGGCTGGGAGCCGTACCACACACCGAAGAACCTGGCGGTGGCGCTGAGCGTGGAGGCCGCCGAACTGGTCGAGATCTTCCAGTGGTTGACGCCCGAGGAATCGGCGCGGGTGATGCAGGATCCGCAGTCCGCGCACCGGGTGGCGGACGAGGTCGCCGATGTCCTCGCGTACCTCCTGCAGTTCAGTGCGGTGCTCGGGATCGATGTGCTGGAGGCGCTGGCGGCCAAGATCGAACGCAACGAACTGCGCTTTCCGGTGGCGAAATCCCGAGATCGTCACTCTACGGAGTGATGGAAATATCCAAAACCGCTTTTCTGTCCACAGATTTCGCCATACCCCTGGCTTTCCGGGCCCCATGCCCTCACTCTGGGTAGTGAACGGTGGACGGTGCGCGCACAGCGCGGACCACGGCGGAACGGGGGCGGCGCATGGACGCGGTGAGGCTCATCGGGCAGAGCCGGCGCGCACTGGCGCAGAGCCAGGAGGCGCTGGGCATCCTGGCGGAGGCATGGCAGGCGCAGGCACTGGCCCAGGCGATCGGCGGTCAACTGGCGCTGACAGGACCGGCGGAGCTGAGAGGTGAGGCGCGCCGGCTGAGCGAAATGAGCAGCAGGTTCTGCGGGGTGCTCGACATCGGGGCGCTGCGCGGAGCGGCCGTGGCCGCGGCCGAAGTGGACGGCTCTGCGCAGAGCGGAGGGCCGAAGCTCCCGGACATCCGGCCGCGGGCCGCGCTGCTCTCCGCGGTGGCGGACGCGCGAGTCGCGCTGACGGCGCTGGCCGGGCTGCTCGGGGAGGTGGGGATCGCGCTGGTCGGGGTCGCCTGCGCCACCGACGAGGAGGCGCTGTACTGGCAGTGCATCGAGGGCATCGACGCCGCCGACGAGGCCGGCGACCGGGTGCGCGGGATATTACGCAGACTCGCGGTGCGTGAGCAGGACAGACGGCGCAGCGCGGCCCGGGACGGATGAGGCGGCAGTCGGGCTCTCGTACAGCGTCGCGGGCGCCGAGACGCGGGCCGGTCAGCCACTCGACGAGGCCTCCGCCCTCGCGGCGGGAAACGATCAGGTGATCGCCGTGGGCGTCAACTGCTGCGACCCGCGCGACCCGCGCGACACGGACGCGGCGGTGCGGCTCGCCGCGTCGGCGACCGGTAACGGCCTGGTGCGCGATAGGGGGCGGATCAGCCCGCGGCGTCGGATGCGGTGCGTCGGAAGGCGGCGGAGCGTCCTCATAGCGGAGCTATGAGGGCGTTTCGCCAACGCGGCGAGGTGCTGTAGCCGGCGTCGCGGGCTCGTCCCCTATCGCGCACCAGGCCGTAAACCGGCGGTGGCCTACCCGAACAGCGGCGAGGAGTGGGACGCGGCGTCCGGGCGGTGGTGCGGCGAGGGCACGTACGACCCGGTGCGGGTGCGTCAGTGGCGGGCGTCGGGAGCCCGGCTCGTCGGCGGTTGCTGCCGGGTCGGGCCCGCCCGGATCGCGGAGCTCGCCTCGCTGGTGGCGTGCGAGGGCCTGTGACAGAGCGCGTAGCGGAGCCTGTAGTCGCGCGGCCGCCCGCGATCAGTCCCTGGCCTCGCCCTTTCGGCGCGCTAAATCCCTGGTCCGGGCGGGCCGGGCGGACGATACTCGGACGCGTGTTCCTGACGATCAGTACCACCGGCAATCAAGAGCGTCCCGCGACCGACCTCGGGTTCCTGCTGCACAAGCACCCCGATCACGCGCAGAGGTTCTCCACTTCCCACGGCACGGCGCACGTCCTGTACCCCGAGGCCTGTGCCGAGCGGTGCACAGCGGCGCTCCTGCTGGAGGTGGACCCGGTGGCGCTGGTGCGGCCGGGCAAGGGCAAGGGGCGCGGCGGCTCACCCGACCTGGCGCTCGCGCAGTACGTCAACGACCGCCCGTACGCGGCCTCGTCACTGCTGGCCGTCGCGCTGAGCACCGTCTTCAAGACCGCCCTCCAGGGCATCTGCGCCGCACGCCCCGAACGCGCGGCGACCGCCATGCCGCTGCGCATCGAGGTTCCCGCACTGCCCGCGCGGGGCGGCGCCGAACTGGTGACGAGGCTCTTCACACCGCTGGGCTGGACCACGGTGCGGGCCGAGCCGGTCGCACTGGACGAGCAGTTCCCGCAGTGGGGCGACTCGCGCTACGTACGGCTCGTACTCGAAGGCGAACTGCGGCTGGCCGACGCCCTGCGCCAGCTGTACGTCCTGCTGCCCGTGCTGGACGACTCCAAGCACTATTGGGTGGCGCCCGACGAGGTCGACAAGCTGCTGCGTGCCGGTGAGGGCTGGCTGGCCGACCACCCCGAACAACAGCTGATCACCAGCCGCTATCTCTCCCGGCGCCGGAGCCTGACCCGACAGGCGATGGAACGGCTCGAACTGGTACGGCTCGCCGAGGCCGACGACCTCGCCGTCGAGGACATCGACAACGCCGTGGACGAGACGACCGACACCGAGGAACGACCGATGCCGCTGGCCGTGCAGCGACGCGACGCGATCCTGGAGCAGTTGCGGGTCAGTGGCGCGAGCCGGGTGCTCGATCTGGGCTGCGGGCAGGGCCAGTTGGTGCAGGCGCTGCTGGGGGACACGAAGTTCAGCGAGATCGTCGGCGTGGACGTCTCCGCGCGAGCGCTGACCGTCGCCGCCCGGCGGCTGAAGCTGGACCGCATGGGCGAGCGGCAGGCCGACCGCGTGAAGCTGATGCAGGGCTCTCTGACGTACACCGACAAGCGGCTCGCGGGATACGACGCCGCCGTGCTCAGCGAGGTGATCGAACACCTCGACCTGCCGCGGCTGCCCGCCCTGGAGTACGCCGTCTTCGGTTCCGCGCGCCCCAGGACCGTGCTCGTGACCACGCCGAACGTCGAGTACAACGTGCGCTGGGAGAGCCTTCCCGCCGGGCACGTGCGCCACGGCGACCACCGTTTCGAGTGGACGCGTGAGGAGTTCCGCGGCTGGGCGGAGCGGGTGGCGCAGCGCCACGGTTACGGCGTGGAGTTCGTCCCGGTGGGGCCCGATGACCCCGAGGTGGGCCCGCCCACCCAGATGGCCGTTTTCACCATGACCGCACAGGACAAGCAGGCCGCACAGGACAAGCAGGAGGCGAAGGTCGCATGAGCAGCACCGAAACCCGCACGCTCCCCGTCACCGACCTGTCCCTCGTCGTCCTGATCGGCGCCACCGGGTCCGGCAAGTCCACCTTCGCCCACCGCCACTTCAAGCCCACCGAAGTCCTCTCCTCCGACTTCTGCCGCGGCCTCGTCGCCGACGACGAGAACGACCAGAGCGCCAGCCGGGACGCCTTCGACGTGCTCCACTACATCGCCGGCAAGCGGCTCGAAGCCGGGCGGCTCACCGTCGTCGACGCGACCAACGTCCAGTCCGAGAGCAGGAAGCAGCTCGTCCAGCTCGCCAGGAAGTACGACGTACTGCCCATCGCGATCGTCCTCGACATCCCCGAAGAGGTCTGCGCCGCCCGTAACGCGTTGCGCCCCGACCGTGCCCAGATGCCCGGCCACGTCATCCAGCGCCACCGGCGCGAGCTGCGCCGTTCGCTGCGCGGACTGGAGCGTGAAGGGTTCCGCAAGGTGCACATCCTGCGTGGCGTCGAGGAGGTCGACGCCGCCGAGATCGTGCGCGAGCGGCGCTACAACGACCTCACCCACCTCACCGGCCCCTTCGACATCATCGGCGACATCCACGGCTGCCGCTCCGAACTGGAGACCCTGCTCGGCAGGCTCGGTTACGTCGACGGCGCGCACCCCGAGGGGCGTACCGCCGTCTTCGTCGGAGACCTCGTCGACCGCGGCCCCGACAGCCCCGGCGTCCTGCGCCGGGTGATGGGCATGGTCGCCTCCGGCGACGCGCTGTGCGTGCCCGGGAACCACGAGAACAAGCTCGGCCGTCACCTCAAGGGAAAGAACGTCCGGCACACCCACGGGCTCGCCGAGACCATCGAGCAGCTGGAGAAGGAGGACGGCGCCTTCAGGGAGCAGGTGCGGGAGTTCATCGACGGCCTCGTCAGCCACTACGTCCTCGACGGCGGCGACCTGGTGGTCTGCCACGCCGGTCTGCCCGAGAAGTACCACGGCCGCACCTCGGGCCGTGTCCGCTCGCACGCGCTGTACGGCGACACGACGGGCGAGACCGACGAGTTCGGCCTGCCCGTGCGCTACGCGTGGGCCGAGGACTACCGGGGCCGCGCCGCGGTCGTCTACGGCCACACGCCCGTGCCCAGCACCTCCTGGATCAACAACACCATCTGCCTCGACACCGGTGCCGTATTCGGCGGCCGGATGACCGCGCTGCGCTGGCCCGAGCGCGAGCTGGTCGACGTACCGGCCGAGCGGGTCTGGTACGAGCCGGTGAAGCCGCTCACCACCGAGGCGCCCGGCGGCCAGGACGGCCGTCCGCTGGACCTCGCCGACGTGCGGGGCCGACGGGTCGTCGAGACCCGGCACCTGGGCCGGGTCACCGTACGCGAGGAGAACGCGGCGGCGGCGCTCGAAGTCATGAGCCGCTTCGCCGTCGACCCGCGCCTGCTCGCCTACCTGCCCCCCACGATGGCGCCGACCGCTACGTCCCAGGCGGAGGGCTACCTGGAGCACCCCGTCGAGGCCTTCGAGGCGTACCGCGCGGACGGCGTCGCCAGGGTCGTGTGCGAGGAGAAGCACATGGGCTCGCGGGCCGTGGTGCTCCTGTGCCGGGACGCCGACGTGGCCCGCGCACGGTTCGGCGTCGACGGGCCCACCGGCGTCGTCCACACCCGCACCGGCCGCCCGTTCTTCGACGAGCAGAGCGTGAGCGAGCTGATCCTCGCCCGGCTGCGCACCGCCGTGACCGAGGCCGGGCTCTGGGACGAGCTGCGAACCGACTGGCTGCTGCTCGACGCCGAGCTGATGCCCTGGTCGCTCAAGGCGACGGGCCTCCTGCGTCACCAGTACGCCGCCGTGGGCGCCGCGTCCCACGCCGTGTTCCCCGGCGCCCTGGCGGCCCTCGAAGCGGCGGCCGCCCGGGGGGTCGACGTGACGGAGCTGACGGCGCGCCAGCACGAACGCGCCGCCGACGCCGCCGCGTTCACCGATGCGTACCGGCGCTACTGCTGGCCGACGGAGGGACTGGAGGGCGTACGGCTCGCACCCTTCCAGCTGCTGGCCGTCCAGGGGCGTTCACTGGCGGGCGCACCGCACGACGAGCAGCTGGCCTGGCTGGACCGACTGGTCGAGCACGACCCGACCGCGCTGTTGCACACCACGCGCAGGCTCTACGTCGACACCGGCGACCCGGATTCCGTCCGGGCCGGCACCGACTGGTGGCTGGAGATGACCGGCCGGGGCGGCGAGGGCATGGTCGTCAAGCCCGTCGAGGCGCTCGCGCGCGACGGGAGGAACCGTCTCGTGCAGCCGGGCATCAAGGTGCGCGGCCGCGAGTACCTGCGGATCATCTACGGCCCGGAGTACACCCGCCCCGAGCAGCTCGCCAAGCTGCGAGGCCGCTTGCTGGGCCACAAGCGCTCGCTCGCCCTGCGGGAGTACGCGCTGGGTCTGGAGGCGCTGGACCGGCTGGCCGGCGGGGAACCGCTGTGGCGCGTCCACGAGGCTGTGTTCGCGGTCCTCGCGCTGGAGTCGGAGCCGGTCGACCCGCGGCTGTAGCGGGCGCCGACGCAGCCCCAGCGGCCAAGCGGCGGCCAAGTGGCCCGCACAACCGGCAGACAACCGCCTCAGCCACACTTCGCGGTAGGCACGCGCGGCCGCCCGCGCTCGGACAGGATGGGACCCATGGGATTCCATGTCGACTCCGAGACCGGGCGGCTTCGCCGCGTCATCCTCCACCGACCGGATCTTGAACTCAAGCGTCTCACCCCCGGAAACAAGGACGCACTGCTCTTCGACGACGTGCTGTGGGTGCGCCGCGCCCGTCAGGAGCACGACGGCTTCGCCGACGTCCTGCGCGACCGAGGCGTCGAGGTGCACCTCTTCGGCGACCTGCTGCGCGAGTCCCTGGAGATCCCGGAGGCCAGGAACCTGGTCCTGGACCGGGTCTTCGACGAGAAGGAGTACGGCCCGCTCGCCACCGGCCACCTCCGCGAGGCGTTCGACGAACTCCCGGTGGCCGACCTCGTCGAGGCTCTCGTCGGCGGCATGACGAAGCGGGAGTTCCTGGAGCGCCACCACGAGCCGACCTCCGTCCGCTTCCACGTCATGGACCTGGACGACTTCCTTATCGGCCCGTTGCCGAACCATCTGTTCACCCGGGACACCTCGGCCTGGATCTACGACGGTGTGTCCATCAACGCGATGCGCTGGCCGGCCAGGCAGCGCGAGACCGTCCACTTCGAGGCGATCTACAAGCACCACCCGCTTTTCCGGGGCCCGGAGGCCGGCGCCTTCCACCACTGGTCCGAGGGGCAGCACGACTACCCCTCCACCATCGAGGGCGGCGACGTCCTGGTCATCGGCAACGGCGCCGTACTGATCGGGATGAGCGAGCGCACCACCCCGCAGGCCGTGGAGATACTGGCCCGAGGGCTCTTCGCGGCGGGCTCGGCCACCACCATCGTGGCGCTCGACATGCCCAAGCACCGGGCGTTCATGCACCTCGACACGGTGATGACGATGGTCCACGGCGACACCTTCACCAAGTACGCCGGGCTCGGCATGCTCCGCTCGTACGCCATCGAACCCGGCTTGGGCGAGGGTGAGTTGAAGGTCACCGACCATCCGCCCGAGCACATGCACCACGCCATCGCGGCCGCTCTCGGGCTGGACTCCATCCGGGTGCTCACCGCCACCCAGGACGTGCACGCGGCGCAGCGCGAGCAGTGGGACGACGGCTGCAATGTGCTGGCCGTGGAGCCGGGGGTCGTCGTGGCGTACGAACGCAACGTCACCACCAACACGCATCTGCGCAAGGAGGGCATCGAGGTCATCGAAATCCGAGGCAGCGAACTGGGCCGGGGGCGGGGAGGCCCCCGCTGCATGAGCTGCCCGGTGGAACGCGACACTGTATGATGATGCGCTCCATTGTATATAGTTGCATCGCATCCGTCGTTACCGTCGTTACCACCCAGGAGCAGCCACCATGGCGACAGACCTCGCAGGCCGCCACCTCGTCAAGGAGCTGGACTTCACGGCCGAGGAGTTCCGCGGCCTGATCGCCCTCGCCGCCGAGCTCAAGGCCGCCAAGAAGGCCGGCACCGAGGTGCCGCGGCTGCGCGGCCGCAACATCGCCCTGATCTTCGAGAAGACCTCCACCCGCACCCGCTGCTCGTTCGAGGTCGCCGCCGCCGACCAGGGGGCGTCGACGACGTATCTCGATCCCTCCGGCTCCCAGATGGGCCACAAGGAGTCGGTAAAGGACACGGCGCGGGTGCTGGGCCGGATGTTCGACGGCATCGAGTACCGCGGGGACAGCCAGGCCGCGGTCGAGGAACTGGCCGCGCACGCCGGAGTGCCCGTCTTCAACGGGCTCACCGACGACTGGCACCCCACCCAGATGCTCGCCGACGTCCTCACCATGACCGAGCACTGCGCAAAGCCTCTGGAGCGCATCGCCTTCGCCTACCTGGGCGACGCCCGTTTCAACATGGGCAACTCCTACCTGGTCACCGGCGCACTGCTCGGCATGGACGTACGCATCGTCGCGCCCCGCGCCTATTGGCCGGCCGAGGAGGTCGTCGCGCAGGCCCGCAAGGCCGCCGAGGCGAGCGGCGCCCGGATCACGCTCACCGAGGAGGTCGCCGAGGGTGTCCTCGGCGCGGACTTCGTCGCCACCGACGTGTGGGTGTCGATGGGGGAGTCGAAGGAGGTCTGGGCCGAGCGCATCGAGGCGCTCGCTCCGTACGCAGTCACCATGGATGTCCTGCGTGCCACCGGCAACGCGGACGTGAAGTTCCTGCACTGCCTGCCGGCCTTCCACGACCTGGGCACCCAGGTCGGCCGGGACATCCACGAGCAGTACGGCCTCACCGAACTCGAAGTCACCGACGAGGTCTTCGAATCGGCTCACTCGGTCGTCTTCGACGAGGCCGAGAACCGGATGCACACCATCAAGGCGGTGCTCGTCGCCACCATGGCCGACGCCGTGTAGGCCGCGCGCCCTTACAGCGGAGCCGGCGGGAGCGCCCGCAGCATGAACCAGACCGCCTTGCCGTGTGCGGTGGGGCGGTGGCCGCAGTCCGAGCTGAGCGTGCGGATCAACAGCAGCCCCCGGCCGTGCTCCTGCCAGGGGTCCGGCGCGGAATCGTCCCCCGACCGGTCCAGGTTGCCCGGCGGGGCCGGGTCCCCGTCGTGCACCTCGATCCGGCAGCCGGCCGGCAGCAGCCGCACCGCCAGCTCGATGGGCCGCTCACCGCTCGTATGCTCCACCGCGTTGGCGACCAGCTCGGCGGTGAGCAGCTCCGCCGTGTCGCTGTCCGCCGTCGCCTCGCCCCCGTCGACGGCGGCCAGAGCCGTACGGATCAGGGCGCGCGCCATCGGGACCGCGGCGGCGGTGTGCGGCAGTGCGATACGCCAGGAGGCGGAGCCTGGAAATTCGAGCACGGCGAGGCGCCCCTTTCGGGAGCGAGCGGTGAGGCGTATTGCGTACTCGTGACGATGGTCACAGATAAGTGATACCGTCGATGGGTAGGCATCAACCGCCCGCAGAGGGAGGCCGTTGCTCCATGAGCCCCTTTCCCAGCTCGGCTCCACGCACCGAGCACTGGCGCCACCTGCGGCTGACCGTCGAGGACGGCGTCGCCACCGTCACCCTCGCCCGGCCGGAAAAACTCAACGCGCTCACCTTCGGCGCGTACGCCGACCTGCGTGACCTGCTCGCGGAGCTGGCCCGCGAGCGCACGGTGCGCGCCCTGGTTCTCGGCGGCGAGGGCCGCGGCTTCTGCTCCGGTGGTGACGTCGACGAGATCATCGGCGCCACCCTCGCCATGGACACCGCGCAGCTCCTCGACTTCAACCGGATGACCGGCCAGGTCGTCCGGGCGCTGCGCGAATGCCCCTTCCCCGTGATCGCCGCCGTCCACGGGGTCGCCGCGGGCGCGGGCGCCGTCCTCGCCCTCGCCGCGGACTTCCGGATCGCCGACCCCTCCGCCCGGTTCGCCTTCCTGTTCACCAAGGTCGGCCTGTCCGGCGGCGACATGGGCGCGGCGTACCTCCTGCCCCGCGTCGTCGGGCTCGGCCACGCCACCAGGCTGCTGATGCTCGGCGAGCCGGTGCGCGCCCCCGAGGCCGAGCGGATCGGCCTGATCAGCGAGACGACCGACGAGGGCCACGCCGACGCCCGCGCCGCCGAGCTGGCCAGACACCTCGCCGACGGCCCCGCCCTCGCGTACGCCCAGACCAAGGCCCTGCTCACCGCTGAACTCGACATGCCGCTCGCCGCCGCCGTCGAACTGGACGCCGCGACCCAGGCGCTGCTGATGAACGGCGAGGACTACGCCGAATTCCACGCCGCGTTCACCGAGAAGCGGCAGCCGAAGTGGCGGGGGCGCTGACGATGCGTGTCGCCGTGATCGGCGGCGGGCCGGGCGGGCTGTACGCGGCCGCCCTCCTCAAGCGGCTCGACCCCGGCCGCTCCGTCACCGTCTGGGAACGCGGCGCCCCCGACGACACCTTCGGCTTCGGCGTCGTCCTGTCCGACGAGACGCTCGGCGGCATCCAGCACGCCGACCCCGTCGTCTACCAGGCGCTGCAGGGCGAGTTCGTACGGTGGGACGACATCGACATCGTCCACCGCGGCCGCACCCTGACCTCCGGCGGACACGGCTTCGCCGCCCTCGGCCGCCGTCGGCTTCTGGAGATCCTGCACGAGCGCTGCCGCTCGCTCGGCGTGTGCCTGCGCGTCCGCGAGGAGGCACCGACCGCCGCCGAACTGTCCGCGGCGTACGACCTGGTGATCGCCGCCGACGGCGTGCACAGCCTGACCCGCGAGGCGTACGCCGAGGTCTTCGCGCCCCGCGTCACCACCCACCGGTGCCGTTACATCTGGCTCGCCGCCGATTTCGCCTTCGACGCCTTCCGCTTCGAGGTCGCCGAGACCGAGCACGGAGTCATGCAGCTGCACGGCTACCCGTACGCCAAGGACGCCTCGACCGTCATCGTCGAGATGCGCGAGGAGGTCTGGCGGGCCGCCGGCCTGGACCTGTGCGACGAGGCCGAGTCGACCGAGCGCTGCGGCAAGATCTTCGCCGACGCCCTGGGCGGCCGGGCCCTACGCGGCAACAACTCCTCCTGGGTCGCCTTCCGCACGGTCGTCAACGAGCGTTGGAGCCACGGCAACACGGTCCTGCTCGGCGACGCCGCCCACACCGCCCACTTCTCCATCGGCTCCGGAACCAAGCTCGCCGTCGAGGACGCGCTCGCGCTCGCCGCGTGCGTCGAGGAGCACCCGGGCTCGCTGCCCGACGCGCTCGCCGCGTACGAGGCCGAGCGCCGCCCCGTCGTCGCCTCCACCCAGCGCGCGGCGGCCGCCAGCCTGCGCTGGTTCGAGGAGCTGGAGCGCTACCTCGACCAGCCGCCACGCCAGTTCGCCTTCAACCTCCTCACCCGCAGCCGCCGCGTCACGCACCACAACCTGCGGCTGCGCGACCCGGCTTTCACCGGCGCCGTGGAGGACGACTTCGGCTGCCCGCCCGGGACGCCGCCGATGTTCACCCCGCTGCGGCTGCGCGGGGTGACCCTGCGCAACCGGGTCGTCGTATCACCGATGGACATGTACAAGGCGGTGGACGGCGTCCCCGGCGACTTCCACCTGGTCCACCTCGGCGCACGGGCCCTCGGGGGAGCGGGCCTGGTCATGACGGAGATGGTGTGCGTGAGCCCGGAGGGCCGCATCACCCCCGGCTGCACCGGCCTCTACAGCCCCGGCCAGGCCGACGCCTGGCGCCGTATCACCGACTTCGTCCACCAGCAGTCACCGGCCACGGCGATCGGCGTGCAGCTCGGCCACTCGGGCCGCAAGGGCTCCACCCGCCTGATGTGGGACGGTATCGACCTGCCTCTCGCCGCAGACAACTGGCCGCTCTCGGCGGCCTCGCCGCTGCCCTACCGCGACGGCGTCAACCAGGTACCGCGCGCCCTCGACCGGGCGGGGCTGGCCGAGATCCGCGACCAGTTCGCGGCGGCGGCCCGGCGCGCGGTCGACAGCGGTTTCGACCTGCTCGAACTCCACTGCGCACACGGCTACTTGCTGTCGGGCTTCCTGTCTCCCCTCACCAACCTGCGCACCGACGCCTACGGCGGCTCCCCGGCCGGCCGGCTCCGCTTCCCGCTGGAAGTGTTCGACGCCGTACGCGACATCTGGCCGGACGACCGGCCGATGACGGTCCGCGTCTCCGCCACGGACTGGGCGCGGGGCGGGACCACGGCCGACGACGCCGTCGAGATCGCCAGGGCGTTCGTGGCGCACGGCGCGGACGCGATCGACGTGTCGACGGGGCTGGTCGTCCCCGACGAGGCACCCGAGTACGGCCGCTCGTACCAGACCCCGTACGCAGACCGGATCCGCAACGCGCTCGGTGTGCCAGTGATCGCCGTCGGCGCGATCTCCTCCTGGGACGACGTGAACTCGCTGCTGCTCGCGGGCCGGGCCGACCTGTGCGCGCTGGCCCGCCCACACCTGTACGACCCCCACTGGACGCTGCACGCGGCGGCTGAGCAGGGCTACGCGGGGCCGGGCGCGGCCTGGCCCCTCCCTTACCGCGCGGGCAGCCGCCCCCCACCGACGGGCCGCACGGACGCCCCGAAGCCCCGGCTGACGCTGGACTGAGCCATGTGCTGAGGCTCCGCGTCAGACCCCGCCCGGGACCCGGCCCCCTAACGGCCTGGTGCGCGATAGGGGACGGGCCCGCGACGCCGGCTACGGCACCTCGCCGCGTTGGCGAAAACCTCGACGAGTACCTGGCCGCCGCAGGCCCCTGCGTGACCGCCCGGCCCGCCGACGGCCCCGCACCCCCTATTTGGGCACTCGCGATTTCTGCGCCCGCGATTTACGCACCCGCGCGCACGAACTCCTCGCCCGCGTCCCGCAACCGCGCATGCAGCCCGGCGAACACCTTCGCCGACCGCACCCCCGGCCAGTCCGACGGCAGGAGTTCCGCCGGCAGACCGGGGTCCGCGTACGGCAGCCGGCGCCAGGAATCGAGGGCAAGCAGATAGTCCCGGTAAGCCTCCTGCGGGGCACCTGCCCTCGCCCCGGACGCGCTCGACTCCCCAGACGTCCCCGACGCCCACGACCGCAGCACCGGCTCATGCACGTCCAGGAACTCCTCGTGCTGCTTGGCGATCGCCGCCAGGTCCCACCACCGCGCCACCGCCTCCTCCGTCGCCGCGAAGCCGAGGTGCTCACCCCGGAATAGGTCTACGTAGAAAGCGAGTTGCAGCCGCTCCAGCGTGTGCCGGGTCTCCTCGTACAGCCGCGCCGGTGCGATCCACACCCCCGGCGCCGCCGCCCCGAAGCCGAGGCGGGCGAGGCGCGAGCGCAGCAGGTGACGATTGGCGCGCTCGGCCTCGGGGACGGTGAAGACGGCCAGTACCCAGCCCTCGGACAGCTGCGGCGCGGGGCTTTCGTAGATGCGGCGGTCACCGTCGTCCAGGAGCTGACGGCCGTCGCCGGACAGCGTGTATCCGGCGGCCCCCTCGGTCGTACGGGCGGCCACGAGCAGGCCCCGCCGCTTGAGCCGGGACACCGACGACCGCACCGACGGCGGGTCCACGCCGACGGCGCCCAGCAGCCGGATCAGCTCGGCCACCGGCATCGACTCGCCGCCCCCGCCGGGCGTGCGCCCGTACGCGCCGAAGAGAGAGACGATCAGGGAACGGGGAGTGTGCTGCTCGGCCACGTGATCACTCTACGGCCCGCAGCCGGAAGCGCTGGAGCTTGCCCGTCGGCGTCCGGGGCAGGGCGTCCAGGAAGACGATGTCGCGCGGGCACTTGTACGGCGCCAGCTCGGCCTTGACGAAGTCGCGCAGCAGCGCCGCGGTCGCCTCCCCGCGCTCCACCCCGTCGCGCAGCACGGCGTACGCCACCACGACCTGCCCGCGCCGCTCGTCGGTCCGGCCCACCACGGCCGCCTCCACCACGTCGGGGTGGCGCAGCAGCGCGTCCTCGACCTCGGGGCCCGCGATGTTGTACCCGGCAGAAATGATCATGTCGTCCGCGCGGGCGACGTACCGGAAATAGCCGTCCGGGTCCCGGATGTAGGTGTCGCCGGTGAAGTTCCAGCCGTCCCGCGCGTACTGCGTCTGCCGCTCGTCCGCGAGATACCGGCAGCCCACAGGACCGCGCACCGCCAGCAGCCCGGCCTCGCCGTCCGGCACCGGGCGGCCCTCCCCGTCCACCACCCGCGCCTGCCACCCCGGCACGGGCACCCCGGTCGTCCCCGGCCTGGCCGCGCCGTCCGCCGCGGAGATGAAGATGTGCAGCAGCTCCGTCGCGCCGATGCCGTTGACGATGCGCAGGCCGGTGCGCTCGTACCAGGCCTCCCAGGTCGCCGCCGGCAGGTTCTCCCCGGCCGACACGCAGCGCCGCAGCGCGCTCAGGTCGTACGCGCCGAGGTCGTCCAGCATCGCCCGGTAGGCCGTCGGCGCCGTGAACAGGACCGACACCCGGTGTTCGGCCAGGGCCGGCAGCAGCTGCTTGGGGCCCGCCTGCTCCAGCAGCAGCGACGAGGCGCCCGCCCGCATCGGGAAGATGACCAGGCCGCCGAGCCCGAACGTGAAGCCGAGCGGCGGACTGCCCGTGAACAGGTCGTCCGGCTCGGGCTTGAGGACATGGCGCGAGAAGGTGTCGGCGACGGCCAGCACATCGCGGTGGAAGTGCATACAGCCCTTGGGGCGCCCGGTGGTCCCCGAGGTGAAGGCGATCAGGGCGACGTCGTCGGCGGAGGTCGGCACGGCGGCGTACCGAGGCGGCTTGGCGGACGCGGCCCGCAGCAGGTCGTCGGGTGCCTCGCCGCCGTACGCCGTGATGCGCAGGCCCGGCACCTCGGCCTTCACCAGGTCGTCCACGGCCCGGACGTCGCACAGCGCGTGCCCGACCCGCGCGATCTCGCACATCGTCGCCAGCTCCGCCGCCCGCTGCTGGGCGAGCACCGTCACCGCCACCGCGCCCGCCTTCATCACCGCCAGCCAGCAGGCCGCCAGCCAGGGGGTGGTCGGGCCGCGCAGCAGGACGCGGTTGCCGGGGAGGACGCCCAGGTCGGTGGTGAGGACGTGCGCGATCCGGTCGGCGTGGCCGCGCAGTTCGCCGTAGGTCCAGACCTCGCCGGTGGCGGTGCGGAAGACGGGCCTGGCCGGGCCGAAACGGTCCACCGTGCGGTCCAGGAGTTCCTCGCCGCAGTTGAGCCGGTCGGGGTAGCACAGCTCGGGACGTTCGAAGAGGAGCTGCGGCCACTGGTGGGCGGGTGGCAGCTGCTCGCGGGGAAAGGTGTCGATGTGCGCTGAGGTCTTCAGCTCCATACGGGATCGCCCCCTTGTCGCATCCTGAGCGTATCGTTTGAGTGACGACAGTCAACGGTTCGCGATAAGACGCGGAAAGTGGGGTGCGGAGCATGGCGGGATTCGCGCTGGAGCCTCAGCAACGGGAGTGGTGCGAGCAGCTGCGCACCGTGGCGGCCCACCATCTGCGCCCTCTCGCCGACAAGGGGGAACCGGGCAGAGTCAACCGCCCGTTGATCGCCGCCCTCGGTGAACTCGGCCTGCTGGAGCGCCTGTTCGCCTCCGGAGCACTCGACCTGTGCCTCATGCGCGAATCCCTGGCCGCCGTCTGCACGGAGGCCGAGACCGCGCTCGCCCTGCAAGGACTCGGGGCGAGCCCGGTGGCCAGGTCGGGCACGGACGAACAACGGGCGCGCTGGCTGCCCGAAGTGACCGCGGGGCGCGCGGTGGCCGCCTTCGCGCTGAGTGAGCCGGGCGCGGGGTCGGACGCCGCGGCGCTCTCGCTCCTGACCGTACCGGAGGGTGACGGGTGGCGCCTGTCCGGTGAGAAGTGCTGGATCTCCAACGCGCCGGAGGCCGACTTCTACACCGTCTTCGCCCTGACCACCCAGGGCGCCGGGGCGCGAGGCGTCACCGCGTTCCTCGTCCCCGCCGACCGCCCCGGCCTGTCCGGCACCCCGCTCGACATGCTCTCGCCCCACCCGATCGGCGCCCTCGCCTTCGACGGCGTACCCGTCACCCGCGCCGATGTCATCGGCGAGGTGGACCGGGGCTTCCGGGTCGCGATGGACACCCTCAACCTCTTCCGGCCCAGCGTCGGAGCCTTCTCCGTCGGAATGGCCCAGGCCGCCATCGACGCGACGCTCGCCCACACCGCGAGCCGCACCGCGTTCGGCGGCCCGCTCAAGGACCTCCAGTCCGTCGCCCACCAGGTCGCCGAGATGGCCACCCGCACCGAGGCCGCCCGCCTGCTCGTCTACGCCGCCGCCTCGGCGTACGACACGGGCGGCGCGGGGGCACCCGGCGTGCCGCAGCGCGCCGCGATGGCCAAGCTGTTCGCCACCGAGACCGCGCAGTACGTCGTCGACGCGGCGGTCCAGCTGCACGGCGCCCGCGCGCTCCAGCGCGGACACCTGCTCGAACACCTCTACCGGGAGGTCCGCGCCCCCCGGATCTACGAGGGCGCCACCGAGGTCCAGCGCACGATCATCGCGAAGGAGCTGTACCGATGACCCTGCACCGCGTCAACCCGCCCGAGCTGTCCCCGCCCAGGGGTTTCTCGCACGCCGTCACCGCGACCGGATCGCGGCTGGTGTTCCTCGCCGGGCAGACCGCGCTCGACCCCGACGGCAAGATCGTCGGCGACACGCTTCCGGCGCAGTTCGAGCTGGCCCTCTCCAACCTCCTCACCGCCCTGCGCCATGCCGGCGGCGCCCCGGCCGACCTTGCCCGCGTCACCGTCTACGCCACAGATGTGGCCGCCTACCGCACCCATGGACCCGAACTGGGCCGCGTCTGGCGCCGCCTGGCGGGCCGCGACTACCCCGCGATGGCGGTGATCGGCGCGGCCCGCCTCTGGGACGAACAGGCCATGGTGGAACTGGACGGGGTCGCGGTGCTGCCCTGAGGAAGCTCGGTGCCCCCGCAGCCGCACCCGGTTGATCGACCAGTGATCGACTGGTGGCTGATCCGGCGCAGGTCTGGTGTCGACGAATGGACGGAACCGTCCGTTGACCGTCCCGTTCCTGTGACCCATGGCGGTGCGATGCGGTCCTGGGCGAGGTGATCGTGTGAGAGCCGGCCCCGGCCGCGGCGCGGCGGATCCCGCCCGGCACTACCGCCTCTCCCTCGCCGACGCCGCCCGGCGCATCGGGACGACGCTCGACGAGCGCGTGACCTGCGAAGAGATCGTGCGGTTCACCAGCAACGGCTTCGCCGACGCCACAGCGCTCCACCTTCTGTCCGCCGCGCAGCCGACGGGCGGCGCCCCGGGCGGGCAGACGCTGCCCGATCCGACCCGCGCCGCCGCCGCCGGCCCGCCCGCGCTGCTCGGGCCCGGCACTCCGCCGTACGCCGTGTGGGGCGGCCGGCCCGTGCTCGACGGCCGCAGGCTGGCGGTGCCGCTCGTCGCGCACGAGCACGTCATCGGTGCCCTGCTGGCCGCCCGCACCCACGCTCCTTTCACGACGGACGACGTGGTGCGCTTCCAGCCCGTGGCCGCGCGGGCCGCCTTGGCGATCGAACACGCCCGTCAGTACGGACAGGCCCGGCGCACGGCGGTCGACCTGCAGCGCGCCCTGCTGAGCGACCCGGGGCGCCCGCACCCCAACCTCGAACTGGCCACCCGGTATCTCCCCTCCGGTTCGGGCGCCCTGGTCGGCGGCGACTGGTTCGCGACCGTACGCCTGCACTTCGGGCGCACGCTGCTCGTCATGGGGGACGTGATGGGGCACGGCGTGGCGGCCGCCGTGGACATGAACAGTTACCGCTCGATGCTGCGCGAGGTCGCCGCCGCCGACCTGCCGCCCCACCGGGTCCTGCGTCAGCTCGACTCCATCATTGCCGCGGCGGAGTCCCGGCGCCCCGCCACCTCCCTGCTGGTACGGATGGACCCCGCGCGCGGCATCGGCGTCTTCGCCAGCGCCGGGCATCTGCCGCCCGTGGTCTTCAGCCGGGACGGCGTCGCCGACGTGATGCCCGTACCGGTCGGGCCGCCGCTCGGCACCGGCCTGGGCGGCTACGAGACCGTCTCGCGCGACCTCGGCCCAGGCGACACCCTGCTGCTGTTCACCGACGGCCTGATCGAACGGCGCGGCGAGGACATCGACACCTCCCTGGCCCGCCTCGCCCGCGTACGCCCCGCCCCCGGCGGCACCCTGGACGAACTGCTCGACGAGGTCCTGCACGAACTCGACGCCGCCCACGCCGACGACGACGTAGCCCTCATGGCCGCCCGCATCCGCCCCGCCCACCGGTCGCACCGGACCTCGGTTGACGGCGGCGCCCCCGACCCCGACGGCGATGTTGTTGGTGCAGGTCACCCGGGGGACGATCGCGCGGAGAGCGGGGTGCCGGCTGGAGACCGCCGACTCATGCGCGCCCGGCCGGCCCACGGTGCGTGGCGCACGCACGCTCGCCGTACGCGGCGGTCGCGCAGGCACCGGTCGTCCAGCCGGGACGCAGACCGGTGTGTTTGAGTTGGGGGCTGCGCCCGCCCCTCGCCTCACTCATGGATGGATCCCATGCACGTACTCGTACTGGGCGGGACCACGGAGGCCCGCCGCCTCGCCGAGCTGCTGGTGGCGGAGCTTCCCGACGGGACCAAGGTGACCAGCTCGCTCGCCGGGTGCGTGGCCCGTCCGAAACTCCCACCGGGCGAGGTCCGCTTCGGCGGCTTCGGCGGAGCCGGCGGGCTTGCCGAGTGGCTGCGTACGCACCAGGTGGACGCGCTCATCGACGCCACCCATCCTTTCGCCCAGACGATGAGTTTCAACGCGGCGACAGCTGCCGCCGTTGCCCATGTTCCCCTGCTGGCACTGCGCCGACCCGGCTGGGTGCCTGGCGACGGCGACGACTGGCGCCCGGTCGGCTCCCTGGCTGAGGCGGCGTGGGCTCTGCCCGCGCTGGGGCGGCGCGTGTTCCTCACGACGGGACGCATGGGGCTGGCCGCCTTCGCCGGGCTGGACGGCCTGTGGTTCCTGATGCGGTCTGTGGACGCCCCCGAACCCCCGCACCCCGCGCGAATGGAGGTGCTGCTCGACCGGGGCCCGTTCACCCTCGACGGGGAACGCGAGGTGATCCGCCGCCATCGCATCGACGTCGTCGTCACGAAGGACAGCGGCAGCGCCGCCACCGCCCCCAAACTCGCCGCCGCCCGCGAGGCGCGGATCCCGGTGGTCGTGGTACGCCGGCCACCGGTTCCCGAGGGAGTCGCGGTGGCCGGCACGCCCGACCTGGCCGTGGCCTGGCTGCGCGAACATATCTGCTTTCAGGCGTAGTTGAAGGCCGCTGTGGGCTCAGCCCCCCGGGTAGCGACGGGGTGGCCAGACGATCTGCTGCCCGTCACCACGCCGCACCCACCGCGTCTGCGAGGACCCGACGATCAGGATCGTGCGCATGTCGACCTCGGCCGGGTCGAGATCGGCCAGACGTAGGGTGCGTACACTCTCGGTCGGTCCGCCGACGTCCCGGCCGAGAACCACGGGTGTGTCCGGTGAGCGGTGCTCAAGGAGCAGGTCGCGGGTCTTGCCGACCTGCCAGGTCCGGCTGCGTGAACCGGGGTTGTACAGCGCGAGCACCAGGTCCGCCGAGGCCGCCGCCCGCAACCGTTCCGCGATGACTTCCCACGGCTTGAGCCGGTCCGAGAGCGATATCGCGGCGTAGTCGTGGCCCAGCGGTGTTCCCGCGCGGGCGGCGGCCGCGTTGGCCGCCGTCCCGCCCGGCAGCACCCGCACCGGCACGCCCGCGTACTCCTCCATGGGAGGCCACCTCCAGGACGGCCGTCGCCATGGCGAAGACCCCGGGGTCGCCGCCGGACACCACGGCCACGCGCCGTCCGCGGCGGTCCAGGTCCAGGGCGAACTCGGCGCGCTCCGACTCGACCTTGTTGTCGGAGCCGTGCCGCGTCTGCCTCGGGTCGCCCTCGGCGAGCACAGCGACCGTGCGCCCTGCGTCGAGGTGCACCGCCAAGCGGGCTGCCGCCTCGGTGTAGAAGTCCTCCATCGCACCCCGGTAGCCGCCCGGGTGGTCCGTGGTTTCCGTCGTGACGGGGTAGACCAGTGCCTCTTCGATGTGGTCGGCGCGAATGTGCTTGGCCGCGATGGACCGGGCGATGGACCCTCCGTGCCGGGGCGCTGTGATAGGCGAGGACATCGGCTTCGGCGATGATTTCCACGGCTCGTACGGTCATCAGGGCCGGATCGCCGGGCCCGAGCCCGACTCCGTACAGCCGCCCCTTCTTCTGCTCTCTGACGCTCACGCTTACGGCCTGGTGCGCGATAGGGGACGGGCCCGCGACGTCGGATGCGGCACCTCGCCGCGTTGGCGAAACTCCCTAATAGCTCCGCTATGAGGACGCTCCGCCGCCTTGCGATGCACCGCATCCGACGCCGCGGGCTGATCCGCCCCCTATCGCGCACCAGGCCGTTACTCTTCCTCACTGGCGATCGCGTTGAGGGCGGCGGCCGCGATGGCGCTTCCGCCGCGACGGCCCCGCACGATGAGGTGCTCAAGCCCGGACGGGTGCGCGGCCAGGGCGTCCTTGGACTCGGCGGCGCCGACGAAGCCGACCGGCACACCGATGACGGCGGCGGGGCGCGGGGCGCCCTCCTCGATCATTTCGAGCAGCCGGAACAGGGCGGTGGGCGCGTTGCCGACGGCAACGACCGCGCCTTCCAACCGATCACGCCAGAGCTCCAGGGCGGCTGCGCTGCGGGTGGTACCGAGCTGTGCCGCGAGACCGGGCACCGCCGGGTCGGACAGCGTGCACACGACCTCGTTGGCCGCGGGCAGCCGCTTGCGGGTGACACCGCTGGCAACCATGGCCACGTCACACAGGATGGGGGCGCCTGCCCGCAGCGCTTCGCGGGCGCGGGCCACCACGTCCGGGGTGAAGGCGAGATCGCGTACGAGGTCGACCATGCCGCAGGCGTGGATCATGCGGACCGCGACCTGGCTCACATCAACGGGCAGGCCAACCAGGTCCGCCTCCGCGCGGATCGTGGCGAAGGACTGGCGATAGATGGCCGGTCCGTCCTTCTCGTACTGGTGCACAGTGCTTTCGCTCTCTTCATCGGGCATGGAACGGTAATTGGGCGTGGAACGGTCAGGTGTCGCGGTGTCGCGGTGTCGCGGTGTCGCGGTGTCGCGGTGTCGCGGTGTCGCGGTGTCGCGGTGTCGGGCAGGGCGTTGTCAGTCGAGGGTGCCGCGGGCCGCCGTCACGGCGGCCGCGAGCGCGGAGGGGCTGTCGGGGATACTCAACGGGGTGTCCCGTTCTTCGCCCCGTACCAGGGAGAATTGGTGGCCGTCCGGGGTAGCGACGACATCGACCCACTCGCCCTGCGGATGACCGCACCGGCGTTCGCACCCCTGACCAGTACACCGGCAGTCCCCCTACGGGGCCCACGCTTGCCGCCGCCTCGGCCCGCACATCGGCCAGGGACTTGGCGCAGCCGGGCCGACCGATACAGGCCCCCACCCCGGTCCAGGGGGAGTGGGGCCCGATGATCAGGCCGGCGGCCCCCAGGCAGTCCAGCACTTCTGTGGCCCGCTCCCGCTCCATCCCCGGTACGACGACGCCGCGCCAAGGGGTCAGCCGCAGTTCGCCGCTGCCGCAGTGCCGGGCGGTGTCTGTCAGCACCTGCCATTGCCCTGCGCTGATGCGTCCCAGGGGCACCCCGACGGACAGCGTGACCGCGTCCTGCGGACCGGTCACGATGCCGAGGGCTGGAGTCGCCGAGTCCTGCGGGCGTACGGGGCCGGCGGTGCGCGCAGCCGCAGCGTTCCGGGGCAGGCGTCACCACGGGCACGGGGAGACGCGTCTCCTGGGGGCGCAGGAAAGGTGGCTGGCGGGGCATGGCGGCGAGCATACCGACCATCTCATCAGGTCCGTATGCCCCCCAGTAGATGAGCGACCCTTACTATGCCTAGCGACGGGCAATCCGGCACGTCGTGGTGCACGGTGTCGAGGGGCTGAGGGTGGTGGACGCCTCCGTCGTACCGCGCATTCCCCGTGGTCACACTCACGCGCACGCTGTGATGATCGGGGAACGCGACGCCGCGGACCTCATCTGCGAGGACGCCGCCCGGCCGTACCCCCAGGGGATCTGACCAGAACGCGAAGAGCCGTGCCGCCCCGGGATCGACCCGGGGCGGCGCGGCTCTTGTCCGTCACACCTGCTGGGCGCCTGGAGAGCGGAGTCACCGGCCGTCTCGGCCGATGCCTGCTCCTCCTCGTCGCCCCCCGGCCGGCAGGTGGCGCAGCAGCACCACGGCGGCGACCGCCAGGGCGGCGACGACCACGCCGCCGATGTCCGCGGCGACATTCAGACCATGCGTGAACGCCTCACGTGCGGGCTCAGCAACTCGCCGCCGAGCGTGCCGGGCAGCCCCTGTGCCACCGCGTCGGCGTTGGCTAGGGGTTCGCGGGCGGAGTCGGCGCCGGCCGAAGGAACGCGGTCCGGGACGCTGTTCGCCATGTCCCCGCGGTAGATCGCGGTCACGACACTGCCCAGGACCGCGACGCCCAGCGCGATGCCGAACTCCATCCCGGTCTCCGACATCGCCGCCGCGGAACCGGCCTTCTCCGGCGGGGCGGAGCCGGCGACGAGATCGGTGCCGAGCACCATCAGCGGGCTGATGCCGACGTAGATGAGGATGTAACCAGTGATGAGCATGGGCAGCCCCGAGGTGCTGTCGACCTGGGTGATCATCGCGTAGCCGACACGGAGAGCACCAGGGCGGCGCCGAGGAGGTATCCGGGGCGAACCCGCCGGGCGATCACCGGAGTCAGCGAGCAGGCCACGATCAGCGCGACGGCGGCGGGCAGCAGCCACAGTCCCGGCTTCATCGGCGACAGACCCTCGGCGCCCAGTTCACACGCGGCCGCGAACTGACTCCGGACCAGGCCGGTTCCGTCGTACTGGACGGGCGCGACTGACGCCGGCCACCGCACGGGGCTCGGCAACGGCTATCAGGTCCCCTGACCGTTCGTGGTCGATGCCTCTGGGTTCACCTTGCGGAAGTACTCCCACTTCCTGCCGCGGGCGGGCGCACGGGGCACTGCCGCCATTGACGCGATCTTCGCGTAGCTTCGGTTCCGGGCAGCGTCCGCAGGAGCCCGGCTCAGGCGCAGAGTCCAGAGCAGTCCCACGGGTGCCGCCGCACCCCCTCCTGACTCGTGTTCTTGCTGTTCAGACAGGGCGTGGCGGCATCTGTCAATCAAATGTCGCGGAAGATCTCGATCTGCGCGCCAACCGAATTCAGCCGCTCGGCCAGGTCCTCGTAACCGCGGTTGATGACGTACACGTTGCGCAGTACGGACGTGCCCTCCGCCGCCATCATCGCGAGCAGCACCACGACCGCCGGCCGCAGCGCGGGCGGGCACATCATTTCGGCCGCGCGCCACCGGGTCGGACCCTCGACGAGCACGCGGTGCGGGTCGAGGAGTTGGAGGCGGCCCCCGAGCCGGTTGAGGTCCGTCAGATAGATCGCGCGGTTGTCGTACACCCAGTCGTGAATCAGGGTCTGGCCCTGGGCGACCGCCGCGATCGCCGCGAAGAACGGCACGTTGTCGATGTTGAGTCCAGGGAACGGCATTGGGTGGATCTTGTCGATCGGCGCCTCCAGCTTCGAGGGCCGGACCATGAGGTCCACCAGCCGCGTACGCCCGTTGTCGGCGGCGTACTCGCCGGAGCGGTCGTGGTCGAGGCCCATCTCCTCCAGCACCGCAAGCTCGATCTCCAGGAACTCGATCGGCACCCGTCGGATCGTCAGCGCCGAACCGGTGACCACGGCGGCCGCGAGCAGACTCATCGCCTCGACCGGGTCCTCGGACGGCGAGTAGTCGACGTCGACGTCGATGTTCGGCACGCCGTGCACCGTCAGCGTCGTCGAGCCGACACCGTCGACGCGTACGCCCAGCGCCTCCAGGAAGAAACACAGGTCCTGGACCATGTAGTTGGACGACGCGTTGCGGATGACGCTCACGCCGTCGTAACGGGCCGCCGCCAGCAGCGCGTTCTCCGTCACCGTGTCACCGCGCTCGGTCAGCACGATCGGGCGCCCCGGCCCGGCCGACCGCTCCACCACCGCGTGATAGATGCCCTCGGTGGCGGTGACGTCCAGACCGAAGCGGCGCAGCGCGATCATGTGCGGCTCGATGGTGCGGGTCCCGAGGTCGCAACCGCCCGCATACGGAAGCCTGAAGTGGTCCATGCGGTGCAGCAGCGGGCCGAGGAACATGATGATGCTGCGCGTACGGCGCGCCGCCTCGGCATCCATCGCGTCCATGTTGAGTTCGGCCGGCGGGACGATCTCCAGGTCCTTGCCGTCGTTGATCCAGCGCACCCGTACGCCGATCGAACTCAGCACCTCCAGAAGACGGTAGACCTCCTCGATACGGGCGACCTTCCGCAGTACGGTTCGCCCCTTGTTGAGCAGCGAGGCGCAAAGCAGCGCCACGCAGGCGTTCTTGCTGGTCTTCACGTCGATCGAGCCGGACAGCCGCCGTCCGCCGACCACACGCAGATGCATGGGGCCGGCGTACCCGAGGGACACGATTTCGCTGTCGAGGGCCTCTCCGATGCGCGCGATCATCTCAAGGCTGATGTTCTGGTTGCCGCGCTCGATGCGGTTGACGGCGCTCTGGCTGGTGCCCAGCGCGTCGGCGAGCTGGTTCTGTGTCCAGCCCCGATGCTGACGGGCGACACGGATGAGCTTGCCGATGCGTACGAGGTAGTCGTCTGCCATAGGGGCAAGATATCTCAGATATGAGATGAAGGCCTGTCGAGGCGGCCGAACGGGTGAAGGGGAGGCGTTCTAGCTCGCCGGGTTCTCGATCAACGTGATCCGGTTGCCGTCGGGATCGTGCAGTGCGGCGAACCGCACCCGCTGCCCGCCCGGCTGGATCTCCCCGGCCGTGAGCCCGCGGCCGGCCAGCTCCACCAGTGCCGCGTCCAGGTCGTCGACCGCCAGGTTGAGCAGGGTCGACCCGGCGTGCTCGGGCGACTCGAAGACCTGGACCCAGCCGGTCCCGGAGACGTGCCAGTCCACCAGCCCCGGCATCGGCCGGGCGTCGGCCGGCCTGCCCATGAGGCGCTCGTACCAGAGCGCCGCCGATTCGATGTCGGTCACCGGGGCGACCGCGAGAACCCGTGTGTAGGCCATGAGGTGTGCTTCCTCTTGTCGTCCTGCTTGGAGGATTCCGTACTGGCACCAGCTGCCCTGTCCTACTGAAGGCTGAGTGCGTCTCCTCGAAGTCTGAGTGACGGTCCCGCGTCGTGCGACCTTGCTTCCGTCTCACCCACAGCGATTCTGCGCGGGCGCAGGATCAGCGATAACCCAGGCCCCCGGCCCGGTGGCGGGTCGGCAGGAGTGGGAGCCCGGCGCTCTCAACGCGCCGGCTCGCAGGATGAAGGGGGTGCGAAGGGGGCGTGCGACGAAAGCGCCGAGAGCTGGGGCCTTGCCACACCCCGAGGGCTTGTGGGCCGCGGAACTCTGAATTGCTGGCGTGCTGGCGTGCTGGCGTGCTGGCGGATGACGGATGGCTGGCGCCCGGGGGCGGCATAATCCGGGCGTGATCCTTACCGCGCGACAGCTCGCCCTGGCCACCCTGGACCGTCAGCTCCTGCTCGAACGCCAGCGCCTCGATGTAGCGGAGGCGGTCCGCCGGGTCTGCGCTTTGCAGGCCCAGGCACCGGCGTCGCCGTACCTGGCGCTGTGGAACCGCGTGCAGGACTTCGTGCCCGAGGATCTCGACGCGGCGTTCGCGGACCGCCGGATCGTGGCGATCCTCATGCGCATCACGCTGCACGCCGTCCACGCCGAGGAGGTGGAGGACGCGGTCACGGGGCGGTTCGGCGAGCACGCGCACCGAGTCTGGTGGGCGCTGCGGACGTACGCGCCGGTGCCGCCGCTTCATCTCGACAGGGCTGACCCCCACCGACGCCGACGCGCTGCTTCCGAAGCTCGCCGGCTTCCTGGCGCGGCCCCGCACCGGTGCCGCGTTCGACCTCGCGGCGGTCCGCGCCACCTCAACGCTTGACTATATCTAGAGACACCTCTAAATTTTTCGCACTCTAACTTTCAGCGGAGGAGTGTGCGCGTATGCAGCCAGCCGAAGGGGGACTGCGTGAGCAGCACAAAGCCCAGCGACGGATCCGCATCCTCGAGGCAACACGCGAACTCCTGCGGGACAGCCCTGAATCGGTGATCAGTACCGAGCGGATCGCCGAGCGAGCGGAGGTCGCCCCGGCCACCGTTTACAACCTGATCGGACCGCGCGACAAGATCTGGGAGGCACTCGCCGCCGGGTTCATGGACGAACTCGAGCGCCGCCTGGAGTCGCTGGGAGCCGGCGACCCGCGGGAAGTCGTCAGGTCGACCGTCCAGCTGTTCGTGGCCGACCCGGTCGTATCGCGTCGCATGGTGCGTGAGTGGGAGGAAAGCGGCCTCGTGCTCGACCGCAGTCCGCTCACCCAGCTCCGCCAGGCGATGGCGGACGCACGGACACAGGGCCTCCTGCGCGCCGACATCGACACTGACGCGTTGGCCGCCGTTGTCGGCACCTCGTGCGTGGGTGCGCTGCACCAGTGGGTCGCCGCCCTGCTCGACGACGACCGGTTCCTCGCACGTGCTCTGTTCGCGCTGGATGTCGCACTCGCCGCAGCGGCCACGGATCCCTACCGCGACCAGCTGCTGACGCCGCTGCGAACCCGAGCTGCGGTATGACGGCCGGCGCACTGCCACGACCCCAAAGGTTCGTGGGCCGCGGCGGGATCCGGCTCGCGGCGGATGTATGGGACGAGGCATCCTCACCACCTCTTGTCCTGCTGCACGCCGGCGGCCAGACACGACACGCTTGGCGCCGGACCGGCACTCGACTGGCCGCGCTGGGGTGGAAGGTCATCGCCCCGGACCTGCGCGGGCATGGCAGCAGTGAATGGTCAGCCGATGGTGACTACGACCTCGGCCTGTTCGCCGACGACGTCCGGGCGCTCGTCGCCGAACTCGGCGACCAGCCGGTGCTCGTCGGTGCCTCGCTCGGCGGCCTGAGCTCGCTGCTCGCCGCCGGAGAGGCGCCCAGGGCGGCGATCCGCGCTCTGGTGCTTGTCGACGTCGCCCATCGACCGGACCCCTGCGGGGTTCGCCGCGTCGTCGAGTTCATGCGCCGCCAGCCCGACGGATTCGCCAGCGTTGGGGAAGCTGCCGCGGCGGTCTCCACCCACCTGCCGCATCGCCCACATCCGGACGGCCCCGAGGGGATACGGAACAACCTGCGACGCCATGGCGATCGCTGGTTCTGGCACTGGGACCCCCGGCTGCTGGACAGCTTCGAGGGCCGGATGGACCCGCCTGGCATGGCGGAGCGTCTTCTCGACGCCGCACGCCACGCCGACGTGCCGATCCTGCTCGTCCGCGGTGGGATCAGCGACCTGGTGCGCGAAGACATCGCCCAGGAGTTCTGCGACCGGGTTCCCAACGCGCGACGCGTCGATGTGGCCGACGCGGGGCACATGGTGGTCGGCGATCGGAACGAGCACTTCATCGACGCGATCGTCCCGTTCCTGGAAGGGCTCGAGTGAGCGTGGCTGCGCGTGTGGAAGCGCACGCCGTGGCTGGTGACGGTGCGGAGGCATCCGACGTCTTCGAGGGTGACGACCACACATCTGCGGCGGGGGCCGCCACTGAGCCACCGCCACCGCCACCGAGGGGCGACACCGTCATACCGCGACTGTCCGTGGACAGCCTCCCGCCGACATCCAACCCAGTCGGCCCAGATCAACGCGCTGCACACGACCAACTTCGCTGTCGAAGGACACCGGCTGTCCTTTCTCAGCGAAGATAGTCGCCGAGGGTGGGCCTGACCTGGGCGGACTATTTTCGCTGAGACAGCGTGGGGCAGTCTGGCGGCGAGAGGTCAGGCCGGCTGTCCCGTCTCATGCGAATTGGCCCCTGTCTCAGGTGATCTGGTCCGTTGGCGCTACTCATGTCACGCGAGACCTCGACCCGCGCAGCGATGACATTCGGGGTTTCGGCGAACAGCACGCGCCTCTATGGTGGGCCGATCTCAACGATCATGAAGTTCCAAGTCACCTTCGACTGCGCAGAACCTGAGCGCGTCGCTCGTTTCTGGTGCGAGGTGTTGGGGTACGTCGTACCGCCACCGCCCGAGGGGTTTGCTACTTGGGACGATTTCCATCGCTCTCTACCGTCTGAGCGTCAGGGTGCAGCGTTCGTCTGCAGGGATCCCTCAGGTGTAGGCCCGCGACTGTTCTTCCAGCGGGTTCCCGAAGGCAAGGTCGTCAAGAATCGGCTTCATCTTGACGTGCGGGTCGGCACCGGGCTCGTGGGTGAAGAGCGCCTGGCCGTACTCGAGGCCGAGTGCGCACGACTGGTCGCGCTCGGCGCGGTACGCGTGCGACTACTGCTTGCCGATGACGACAACGAGTCGTGCCTCGTGATGCAGGACATCGAGGGCAACGAGTTCTGTCTCGACTGAGGGGCCGCGAACGTGTCCTCGTTCTGTCCCCATGGGCCATGGCGAAGAACCACCCCCGGCCTGTCAGGGGCGCTGTGGCGCAGATCGCCGGATCAGGCGCTCGGGACGGGCTGGGAGAGTCGGTCTGCTGGTGCCGCAGCATCCATGACCGAGTGTGTCGTAGGTGGTAGGAGAGTGCGCCGACTGGGTTCGCTGAGTAAACGCCTCGATTGGATGAGACCGGACACCGGCGTCCAGGCATGACCGGATCGCGGCCATGTACTAGAGTTATCTCGACATCGAGATATCTGCCGAAGGCGTACCGCAGCCGCCGACTGGTAAGGGTGACCTAACTAAGTCTTACCTTAGCGGATCGGCCCGGGGTCGTGGCGGCAGGATGCGGTAGGAAACGCGCACATTGAAGAAGGAGACTGTCGTGTCGGCGAACAGCTTCGACGCCCGCAGCACGCTGCGCGTGGGCGACGAGTCGTACGAGATCTTCAAGCTGGACAAGGTCGAGGGCTCCGCGCGCCTCCCTTACAGCCTGAAGGTGCTGCTGGAGAACCTGCTCCGCACGGAGGACGGCGCGAACATCACTGCCGACCACATCCGGGCGATCGGCGGCTGGGACTCCCAGGCCCAGCCCAGCCAGGAGATCCAGTTCACGCCCGCCCGCGTGATCATGCAGGACTTCACCGGCGTGCCCTGCGTCGTCGACCTCGCCACCATGCGTGAGGCCGTCAAGGAGCTCGGTGGCGACCCGGCGAAGATCAACCCGCTGGCCCCGGCCGAGCTGGTCATCGACCACTCCGTCATCGCCGACAAGTTCGGCACCGCCAACGCGTTCCAGCAGAACGTCGAGCTGGAGTACGGCCGCAACAAGGAGCGCTACCAGTTCCTGCGCTGGGGCCAGACCGCGTTCGACGAGTTCAAGGTCGTCCCCCCGGGCACCGGCATCGTCCACCAGGTCAACATCGAGCACCTGGCCCGCACGGTCATGGTCCGTAACGGCCAGGCGTACCCCGACACCCTCGTCGGCACCGACTCGCACACCACCATGGTCAACGGCCTCGGCGTGCTCGGCTGGGGCGTCGGCGGCATCGAGGCCGAGGCCGCGATGCTCGGCCAGCCCGTCTCCATGCTCATCCCGCGCGTCGTCGGCTTCAAGCTGACCGGCGAGCTGCCGGCCGGCACCACCGCCACCGACCTGGTGCTCACGATCACCGAGATGCTCCGCAAGCACGGGGTCGTCGGCAAGTTCGTCGAGTTCTACGGTGGGGGCGTCACCGCCACCTCGCTGGCGAACCGCGCCACGATCGGCAACATGTCGCCGGAGTTCGGCTCCACCGCCGCGATCTTCCCGATCGACGACGAGACGCTGAAGTACCTGCGCCTGACCGGCCGCGACGAGCAGCAGGTCGCCCTCGTCGAGGCGTACGCCAAGGAGCAGGGCCTGTGGCTCGACCCGGCCGCCGAGCCGGACTTCTCCGAGAAGCTGGAGCTCGACCTCTCCACGGTCGTCCCCTCCATCGCCGGCCCGAAGCGCCCCCAGGACCGCATCGTCCTCGCCAACGCCGCGCAGCAGTTCGCGCAGGACGTACGCAACTACGTCGTCGACGACGAGGAGGCGGGCAAGGAGTCCTTCCCGGCCTCCGACGCCCCCGCCTCCCGCAACGGCGTACCGACGAAGCCGACCACCGTCACCGCCCCCGACGGTTCGACGTACGAGATCGACCACGGCGCCGTCACCGTCGCCGCGATCACCTCCTGCACCAACACCTCGAACCCCTACGTCATGGTCGCCGCCGCGCTCGTGGCCAAGAAGGCGGTCGAGAAGGGCCTTACCCGCAAGCCGTGGGTCAAGACCACCCTCGCGCCGGGCTCGAAGGTCGTCACCGACTACTTCGACAAGGCGGGCCTGACCCCGTACCTCGACAAGGTCGGCTTCAACCTCGTCGGCTACGGCTGCACCACCTGCATCGGCAACTCGGGCCCGCTGCCCGAAGAGGTCTCGAAGGCGGTCAACGAGCACGACCTGGCCGTGACCTCGGTTCTCTCGGGCAACCGCAACTTCGAGGGCCGCATCAACCCCGACGTCAAGATGAACTACCTGGCCTCCCCGCCGCTGGTCGTCGCGTACGCCATCGCGGGCTCCATGAAGGTGGACATCACCAAGGACGCGCTCGGCATCGACACCGAGGGCAAGCCGGTCCACCTCGCCGACATCTGGCCCACCGAGGCCGAGGTCAACGACGTCGTGGCGAACTCCATCGGCGAGGACATGTTCAACAAGTCCTACGCCGACGTCTTCGCGGGCGACGCCCAGTGGCAGGCGCTGGAGATCCCCACCGGCAACACCTTCGAGTGGGACAGCGAGTCGACGTACGTCCGCAAGCCCCCGTACTTCGAGGGCATGACGATGGAGACGACCCCGGTCGAGGACATCGCCGGTGCGCGCGTCCTCGCCAAGCTGGGCGACTCAGTCACCACCGACCACATCTCCCCGGCCGGTGCCATCAAGGCCGACACCCCGGCCGGCCAGTACCTCACCGAGCACGGCGTCGAGCGCCGTGACTTCAACAGCTACGGCTCGCGCCGAGGCAACCACGAAGTCATGATCCGCGGCACCTTCGCCAACATCCGCCTGCGCAACCAGATCGCGCCGGGCACCGAGGGCGGCTTCACCCGCGACTTCACCGTCGAGGACGGCCCGGTGTCGTACATCTACGACGCCTCGCAGAACTACCAGGCCGCCGGCACCCCGCTGGTCATCCTGGCGGGCAAGGAGTACGGTTCGGGCTCGTCCCGCGACTGGGCCGCCAAGGGCACCGCGCTCCTCGGCGTCAAGGCCGTCATCGCCGAGTCGTACGAGCGCATCCACCGCTCGAACCTCATCGGCATGGGCGTCCTGCCGCTCCAGTACCCGGAGGGCGCCTCGGCCGAGGCCCTGGGGCTGACCGGCGAGGAGACCTTCTCCATCACGGGCGTCACCGGCCTCAACGACGGCGGCATCCCGGCCACGCTGGCGGTCAAGGCCGTCAGCCCGGCCGGCGAGAGCGTCGAGTTCGACGCGAAGCTGCGCATCGACACCCCCGGCGAGGCGGACTACTACCGCAACGGCGGCATCCTGCAGTACGTCCTGCGCTCGCTGATCCGCAGCTGACCCCGCGTCACAGCACAGCGCGCCGGCCGGCCGTCACCCCGTCACGGGGTGGCGGCCGGCCATGTTGTTCCCGGCTCCTTAAGCTGCGCGCCATGGACCTCGACAGTGATCTGTACGAGCTGGACCGCGACGCACTCGTCACCGAGGCGAAGCGGCTGCGCGCCGGCATCCGCGCCCACCGGGACAGTTCGGGGCACGACCTGTGCTGGCACCACCCCCAGCTCTGGGACCTGTTGCCCGAGCCCACCGAACCCGAGGTGGCCGTGCCGCCCTGGCCCCGGTTCCTGCGCGGATGCGTCCGCTACCGGGAGTCCCTGGACCGCCAACTCCCGGACGCGCCCGTGCACGACCGGGAGTACGGCGACACACCTGGCTAGGACGGGTGCTGCGTGTGACGGGGGCGGCGGAGAGGACGGGGCGCAACGGATTGAACGGCGCACCGGCACACTCCCTTGTTCAGCGCAGCCAGCTGTTCGCCATGGCGGTATGCGAACTGCCTGGCACGGGACTCCATCAGCGGATAGCTGGGGTCGGCCGTCATCTGCGTGGGATGCTTTCTGTAGTGGTAGACGACGGCCGGTAGGAGAGCGCCGTGGGCGGCGCCGGTAACACCGACCAGGTAGGTGTAGTCCTCACCTTGCGGTAGCGCCGAATAGCCACCGCTTCCGCGAATGATGTCCGTACGCGCGAGCAGCGTAGTGGGGCCGAGCGGGATAGTGGCTTCCGGCGACGGCCAGTACCGCCACACATCGCCGGGGGCGTGGAAACCCGGCGGAGTCGAGCATCGCCACGTCGATGTCGAACCGTCCGGAAACAAGTCCGCCGACCAGCCCGCGCACCATCCGAGGTCATGAGCACGGACGTTCGCCAGGCGGACCGACAACGACCCCTGGGGCAGGAGGTCATCGTCGTCTGCTGTGGTGCACCACTGCGCGGAGACCTCGTTCAGTGCGAAGTTCCGCACAGCGCCGGCACCAACGGCCCGGGGTAAGTCGATCAATCGGATTCGGGGATCACTCCGAAGCCCGACGGGTAGCTCGGAGATCGGAACGCCATCGAGGGCCAAGATCCACTCCCACGAGACGTCCTGCCCGCACAGGCTCTCGTAAAGCTCCATCAAGTAGGGCCGCCGCTCAGGCCTCAGGCGGGTCGGCGTGATGACAGCAACGTCGGCATGCGCAATGGGCACAGTGGACAGCTTCTTCCTCAGAGCAATTGAGCAACGAACCGAGCCAGACCGGGTACCGCGCCGGGTCAGAGGCGGCCCAGAGCCCGGTAATGCCACCCGGCTGCCCGCCAGGCAGCCGGGTCAAGCGCGTTGCGACCATCGACAACATGGCGAGCTGCAACCACCGCGCCGAGCTCTTCGGGGTCGAGATCCACGAACTCCCGCCACTCGGTCAGGAGCAACACGACGTGTGCCCCGCGAGCCGCCTCTGTCGCCGAGGTGGCGTAGCTCAGCTCGGGGTACTTCTTACGGGCATTGTCCAGCGCGGCCGGGTCGTACACGGACACCAACCCGCCCTGCCGTTCGATCGCCGTTGCCACGTCGAGGGCGGGCGAATCACGGATATCGTCGGAGTTCGGCTTGAAGGCCGCACCGAGGACCGCCACGCTGCAGCCGCGCAACGATCCGCCCGCAAGCTCGCGAGCGAGGTCCACTGTCCGGGCACGGCGGCGCACGTTGATCGCGTCCACCTCGCGCAGGAACGTCAACGCCTGGCCGGCTCCCAGCTCATCGGCGCGAGCCATGAAGGCACGGATGTCCTTGGGCAGGCAGCCACCGCCGAACCCAAGTCCCGCGTTCAGGAAACGCCCGCCGATACGGTCGTCGTAGGAGAGGGCTTTGGCCAGCAGCACTACGTCCGCATGGGCAGCTTCACACACCTCGGCCATGGCGTTGATGTAAGAAATCTTCGTGGCCAGGAAGGCATTCGCGGCGACCTTGACGAGCTCAGCGGTCGCGAAATCGGTTACCACGAAGGGGATTTCGCCGAGCGGATCGTAAATCTCGCGAAGCACCATCTCGGCGTGTTCAGTGCGGACGCCGAGGACGATGCGGTCAGGGCCCAGAGTGTCCTTGACGGCGAATCCCTCACGCAGGAACTCGGGGTTCCATGCCAAGTCGACATTCTCACCGGCAGGCGCAAGATGCCGCAGCTTGTCGGCCAGCCGTTCCGCCGAACCGACGGGAACGGTGGACTTGCCAACGACAAGGCACTCCCTCTTCAGGTACGGCGCCAAGGCCTCAACGGCTGCGTCGAGTTGCGAAACGTCGGCCGCGTACTCGCCCTTCTTCTGCGGCGTGCCGAGGCACAGAAAATGTACGTCGCCGAACTCGGCAGCCTCCTGATAGGAGGTGGTGAAGCGCAGGCTGCCGGAGTCCAGGCCCCGGCGCAGCAGCTCATCCAGCCCTTCCTCATGGATGGGGAGATCGCCGTTGTTGAGCTGATGAACCTTGTCCGCGTCGATGTCCAGACCCAGGACCTCGTAGCCGAGATCAGCCATGCACGCAGCGTGCGTGATTCCAAGATATCCGCTCCCGATCACCGTCATGCGGTACCGCATGTGCAATCTCCTGTCCTTTGATAGTCGAGTCCGGTTCTGGACGTGCCACGATCACTCCGAGGCGCGAGGGAGGCGGCGGATGGGGGGAACGATGATCAGTGCGACGGCGCAGCAGAAGCTGATCAGGGTCGCGATCAGCAGGAGCTGGTGGACGCCGAAGAGCGAGCTGGCGGGGCCGGAGATCGCCTGGCCGAACGGGACGGCCAGGATCGAGCCGGCGACCTCGTAGGCGGCCACCCGGTTGAGCCGGTCCTCGGGGATCTGGGTCTGCACGCTGGTGGCCCACTGGACGCCCCAGAACGCCCAGCCGAGCCCGCTCAGCCCGTACCCGAGCATGAGCAGCGGCAGGTCGGGGACCAAGGCCGCCGCCAGCGGCATCATCGGGAACAGAAACATCGCGACCCCGCCGGCGAGGAGTGGACGGGGTGGGCGCATCCGGAGCGCGACCAGGCCGCCGAGGATGCAGCCGGCCCCGAACGCGCTCTCGGCGTAGCCGAACGCGGCCTTGCCATGCGCGTCGATGATGGAGACCGCGCCCAGCGGCGTGATCGGGCCCCAGACGAACACACCCAGCACCCACCAGATGAGGATGACGCCCCACAGCCAGGACCGGGACCGGAACTCGTCCCAGCCGGTACGCAGGTTCGCGAGCGTGGAGGCCGACCGGTCGACCGTGAACTTGGGAAGCCGCAGCGCCACCAGGCAGATCCCGCTGACAGCGAAGGTGGCCGCGTCGACCACGAACACCGAGGCCGCCGAGGTGGTGGCGACGAGCACCCCGGCGAGCGCGGGCCCGGCCATCGTGGAGATCCCCTGGCTCACCCGCAGCACCCCGTTGGCCTGCTGCGGGTCGGCAGCGACCTGTGGCACCAGGCTGGTGAGACCCGGCTGGAACATCGCGGTCGCGACCCCGCCGAGCAGCGCCCCGCCGATGATGAACCACAGCGGCGGGTGGCCGAGCCAGAGATAGGCCGCGAGCGAGCCCTGGATCAGACACCGGACCGCGTCCGCGCCGATCATCTGCGGCCGGGGGTGGAACCGGTCCGCGAACACCCCGCCGAACACGACGAAGAGGGCGAACGCCCCCATCCAGGCGCCGAGGGCGAACCCGACCCCGTTCACCCCGTACCCGAGCGAGAGCATCGCGACCGCCATCGCGACCGGGATCATCGTGTCGCCCAGCATCGACATGATGCGGGCGGTGAAATAGAGGCTGAAGTTCCGGGTCCAGAGGCGAGACGGCGCGGCTACGGACAAGACCATTCGGGCATCCTTCTAGAAGTCCGGGTGTCGGACAGCTATGTACGGGGGGCTCCGCGGAGGCTCAGAGGTCCATCCGCACACCGTAGGTCCGCAGCCAACTCTCCATCTGAAGCGCTGTTTCCAGAGCCGCCCTGCTCACCCCGTCCTCCAGCGCGGCTGCTCCTCTCTTTCCCACCGCCTCCTTGAGCTCGGCCGACAGCAGCGGAGCGATCGGGCTCTCCGGCGTGCGGACGACGTCCACCAGGCGGTCTCGGAGCACCTTGTCGTAGGCGCCGGACCGGAGATTGGGGTAAGGAGTCTTGACCCGAAGGGCCACCGATTCCGGGAGCAGGCCCTTCATCGCCGCGCGCAGCAGGCTCTTCTCCCTGCCGTCGAAACTCTTCATGGCCCACGGGACGTTGAAGGTGTACTCGACGAGCCGGGGGTCGGCGAACGGGATCCTGATCTGGAGCCCGGCTGCCATGCCCAGCCGATCGAGGCGGTCGAACAGCACCCGGGTGTGCCGGGTGTGCGCGAGGTAGGTGACCTCCCGGTAGCGGGCCTCGGTCGGGTTGTCGATGTGGTCGGCCGCAGCGATCTCCGCGACCGCGGTGCTGTGGCTGTCCCGCTCGTACGTGGCCAGGTCGAGCTTGGCGAGAAGGCCTGATTCGAAGACGACACCATTGCCCCGGAAGCGCGGCCTGCCTTCCTCCACCCAGGGGAACGTGGGGCACGAGACCCATTCGGGGAGGCGGTTCCAGTTGTATCCGCCGAATACGTCGTCGCCGCACTCCCCGGAGAAGGCGACAGAGGCGTGCCGCCGCGCCGCGCCGAACAGCGTGAGCAGCGAGGCGTACTGATCGCCCTTGTTGATGGGCAGGTCGTAGGCGGCAAGGACGGACGCCCGCAACGCCGGATCGAGTAGGTCGAGTCCGTTGAGCGACAGCTCGCTGTGGTCCGTTCCGACGTGCTCCGCCAGCAACCGCGCATAGATGTGGTCTTCGTTGCCGTGCGTACCGGCCTTGGCTGAGGGGTCGTGGTCGTTGACCGCCAGGGAGTGGATCGTGCCCAGCTCCCGGCTACGGGCCACGTGGGCCGCAAGCGCGGTAAGAGAACTGGAATCCAGACCTCCCGAAAGCAGGGACATCGGGGGCACGTCGGCCACCATCTGCTGGGTGACGATGGATTCGAGCATGTCGCGGACGGTGCTGATGGTCTGATCGAGCGTGTCCGTGTGTTCCGCTACCTGCAGTCTCCAATATCGGTGCTCGACCGCGCCCGACCGGGATACCCGCACGGTGGCACCCGGAAGAACCTCCTGCATACCGCGGAAGACCGCGTGCCCGGGCACCCTGGCGACCGAGAGGATGTCACGGAGCCCATCAGTGTCCAGAACCGCCTGGAAGCCAGGGTGGGCGAGGATCGCCTTGGGCTCGGAGCCGAAGAGCACTCCGGCGGGAGTCGGTGCGTAGAACAGCGGCTTCACGCCCATCCGGTCACGGACCAGAAGGAGCTCCTGCCGGCCTGCGTCCCAGAGGGCGAACCCGTAGATGCCCTCAAGTCGTGTGACGAAGTCGGACCCCCACTCCAGGTATGCGTGGAGAATCACCTCGGCTTCGGTTCTGGCTTTGAAGTCATGTCCCAGGGAGCGGAGTTGAGCACGCAGCTCGTGGGAGTTGTAGGTCTCACCGCTGAAGGACAGGACGGCACGCGGCCCGGATCCGTCCTCGAGGACCATGGGCAGGCTTCCGTCTTCGGACTCGCCGACACGCCGGAGTCGGTGCCCCAACGCGGCGTGCTCCGACAACCAGAGGCCCTCGGCGTCCGGACCGCGCCGGGCCATCGTGGCCGTCATGGCTCGTACGACATCCCGCTCTTGTGCCACATTGCGTGAGAAGTCGACCCAGCCAGCTATACCGGACATTGAGGTACTCCTTGGAAAGTTGGTGAGAGGTGGGCTGCTCACAGGCCGCTCGGGGTGCGCATCAGGCTGCGCACCCCGAGCGTCGAGTGTCTGCCTACTGGACGGTGTAGTCGCCGTGAATGTCGCAGGCGTACCACTGGGCCAGGGCCCGCATGCCCTCGCAGACCGGGGCCGAGCCGCGCCAGCGGAGTTCGGATTCGATCAGCTCCGTCACCATGGTCCACCGTTCCGCCTCGTGCTCGCTCTGTTCCCAGGGCGTACGGCGCGAGGCGTCGGAGAGCAGCCCGGCAAGCTCCTCCTCCGTATAGGTCGCCGAGGCCACGTTGAACACCGCCTTGGCCGGCGGTGCGGCCAGGACGGTGCCGATCGCGTCGGCCATGTCCCGGTAGTCAAGGACCTGGTGCATCCCCTGCGGGTTGAGGGAGAGAGGGCGGCGCGTCCATGCCAGGTGGACCCACTGCACGGGTGTGCCGTCGGGGGCGTGCGGCCCGACCGGGTCGGCAAGTCGCAGCACCTGCACGGTGATCCCGCTCCGCTCGCCCCATTGACGGCATCGTTCCTCCTCGCGCCACCACTCCAGGGCGACCGGGTCACTGGGCGGCTGCGCCAACGCCTGCTCCGTCACGGCCTGTTCGCCGCTGCCGCGGTAGACCGCCGCAGAACCGGCGTAGACCAGCCGCTCCACCCCCGCCTTCTCCGCGGCCGTCAGCACGTCGTCCAGCAGTTGTCCGCCGTCAGCAGGGCTGCCCAGGTGCACTACGTGCGAGACACCGTCCAGCTGAGAGGCTTCCGGCAAGCCCGGCAGATGGTCGGCGTGGCGGCCCAGGTCGCCCAGCAACCGCGCCAACTGGCGGCCGAAGCCGCTTTCGCCTCCCGTGACGGTGACCCGGGCGCCGGGCGCGGGGTCCGTCGGACGTACGCCGAGACGCCCTGCCTTGCGCCCTTCTTCCAGCGCGGCCAACGCCAGGTCCCGCACCTGAGGGGCCATGCCGAGCAGTTCGTCGGCGGTGAACTCCTCGCACAGACCGCCGGATCCCAGCGTCTCCATCACCGCAGCCGCCACCGACGGCTCCGGCTCCGGCTCGTCGGCCGTGACGGCGCCGATGGCGAATCCTGTCTCCCACACGGCCAGGCTCACCCGCTCGGCAAGAGGGAAAGGCTCGGCGGCGTCGAAGGCTGTTCGACAGCGATCGAGGAGTCCAACGCGCCGCAGGTACCGGGCCGTCTCCATGTACTCCCACTCCGCCCCGTCCTGGACCGCGCAGCGGGCATCGCCGTACTGGTAGAACGGCACGACCGGGAACCGGGGGCAGTCGTATGGCGACTCAACTGCCCCCTCGGTGAACAGCGTTGCCTGGCGGAAGCCGTGGTAGCTGTTGCCGGCGAGGCTGGGCAGGTCGTCATGCTGCACTGTGCTGGGCGTGCAGAACCGCACGGGGATTCCGAGGGCGTTGAGGTAGCGCTGCATCACTACGTCGTAGGGCCAGCCCTCACCGTGCTCTTCCTGGAAGCGTGCGTACCCCCGGGCCACTTCGGCGGGAAGCATCAGTGCTTGGCACGGCACGTGCTCCTGGAGGGTGTACGCCCACTGCGCTCCGGTCAGCGCCGCGAGGCGTGCCACGGCACCGTTGCGGGCTTCCCAACCGGCGTAAAAGGAGATCGCCTCGTGCGGGACCGCCGCCGCAGCGCGCTCGGCGTGCTCGTAGAACCCTTCGGCCAGCAGCACGTCGTCCTGCAGTACCAGATGGTGCGTGACGTCCGGCTCCACACAGTCCCAGGACAGCGGCGCGACGCGCAGTGCTGTCGGCCGCCCCTCGGGCTCGGGGTCCACCACCACCTGTACCCGGCTTCGTACATCGGCGTCGGCGAGGAGCTGGGCCTCCTCCAAGCGCTTGGGATGCGTCATCACCGCACCGCTCAACCGCACTGGACGACTCACGGGATCCATAGCAATACCTCGCAGGAGTAATCGGTGATCGGAATGGCCGGAGGGTGGTTCAGTTACCGGAGGCATCGGCGTTCGCATTGCGCACCATGCGCTCGTTGTTCTCGAGCCCGTGATCCATGCCCTGCTCCCGCTCGAGCCGAATCATTTCGGCGGGACGGTAGTTGAGGATGTACGCGCGGCGGACCCGGTCCGTTGTGTTGCCGCGGGAGTAGTGGAGCGTGCCACCCGCGTGCGCGATGCTGTCTCCCGGCGACACGTGCACCGCAGTCGCACCGGGCTCGTCCTCGGAGCAGTCGCACTCGATGTTCTTGCCGTCGCTGGTCGGGTGGTGCGGGCGCAGGGGCAGCTTGTGCGATCCCCGGACGTACCACATACAGCCACTGTCCGGAACGGCCTCGTCCAGTGCCACCCAGATCGAGACTGCCTGGGTGTCAGGCAGGTCGATCCAGTAGGCCGCGTCCTGGTGCCACGGGGTCGGCACCCCGGTGTGCGGAGCCTTGTGGATCAGCATGTCGAAGTCCAGCGTGGCGTCGTCGCCGATCAGCTCGCGGGCCATCGCCAGAGCCCGGGAGTGCAGCGGCAGATCCAGTAGCGGCTTGTACAGCGCGGAGGGCCACATGATCTGAGTGATGTTCTCCCGGACCCCCTCCTGGCGCGGGGCATGGGAACCGAGATCGGAGCGCTTGTCTCCGCTTTCAATCTCACCGCTCAAGAAGCGGTCATATATGTCTCGATATACTTCGACCTCTTCCATGGAGAGCAGTGACCCGGTCAAGGCGAACCCGTCCTGCCGGAACGCCTGCGCCTGTTCGAGATTAGCGCTCACTGTCATAGCGAAACCTTTCCCATTGATTGTCGCCTGGCTTTGCCGACTTTTTGCCCAGCAAGGGGCCGGCCTTGGGTGAGAGCGGAGACAGCAACAACGCCCATGTGTGGTGATTGCGACGAATCAAGGACGTGAGTCTGGACCTGGGCCGCCTCATCGGGACCCAGTCCCGTCAGGGGGCGGGAATTCATGCCATTCCCAGGACATCCCCACCCAGCCTGCAGTCCCCCATTGGCCTGTCGGGCTTCGCGACGTCGGCAATCTATGGGAAGGCTTCCGTGACGGTCAAGAAGTTTGATCTGGGACCCGGATGTCATGACGGGCAATCAGTTCCGTCTGTACCAATACGTCCTGACGTTAAGTCAGTTCTGCTGTGCATAAGATCTGCTGCGACCTCATCGCCCCGCAGGTCGCCGACCGCTGGTGAAACCGCTGCCGAAGGAGCCCACAATGAATGTCCACGAGACCGTCTCGGAGCACGGACTGACGGTGCGAGTCCAGCATCGCCGGAACCCGTACGACTACCTGCTCGGCGACAAGGATCTCGACGCGCTGCTGTTGGACCTCGGGCTGAGGCGCGCAGCGAGCGTCTGGCGCAACCACATAGCCGCCCCTTCTGCGGCGCCCCGCGGAGGCTACGGCCGGGCGTGCATGGGCTTCGTCCTCATGGACCCTACGGCGGGGTCCTGGGTGCCCAATGAGCTTGCGGTGCTGGGGATCGTCACCATCGGGGAGGGCGGGCACAAGTTTCTGCCGAACGCCGCCGCCAAGGCCGCCGGTCATCGGCGGCTCGGTCGCAACTACGGTGAAGCGGTCCTCGTCGACCCCCACCTGTGCGGCAGTGCCGGCTTTCGCTACGGACACTCTGCCGAGGTGCGGGGACAGATCGTCGGGGCGAGCTCGCAGAGCCCGGACCAGGACCTCTTCGAGGCCGGACGGCTGGCCAACGACTTCGTCAACGCCATCACCGAAAGGCAGGTCGCGTGGGAGGAACGCGTAGGCCCGGGGGACTGGCTCGCCGACAACGGCGTACCCCACCAGGAGTACCTCGACATGGTGAGCTCCTTCGCCCCGGCGGTATCCGCGCCGGGGACCGTCTGACCGGATCCAGCAGCGGAGCCCGACGTGGTCTGCGCCGGGCTTCGTTTCGCCGTCCGTGCCGGAGATCCTGGACAACGTTGTCGCGCGGGTCCAACAGGGGCCGGTGGGGAGCCAAGCCGCCGACGGCGTCAGCCGCACGGACGACTACGTGTGCGTTGCAGGTATCCGCGAGGTCTCAACTCGGGAAAGACTGCCGCCCAAACCTGCTCTCGATCTTGCCCACTTGGCCTGAAGTGGACTATACCTGTCGGCGTCCGCACAGCCGCTTTGTTGTCGCGGACCCGGGGGGACGGGGATCAGTCCGTGTGCCTCCTGCAACTCAGCACGAACCAGCGTCATTCGACCGCGGTGCGGTGCCCTTCGCCTAGGCGAATACAGACGGGCGACCGGTAACGCCGCCTGAGTCCTGGAGAAGGCGAGGACTTGAGCATGGAATCCACCAGCGTCAACCGTCGTGGTGTGATGAAGAGGGCGGCAGCCGTCGGTCTTCTCGCGGTGCCCGCAGTCGGAGTTCTCAGTTCCTGCGCCAGCGGTGGCGGCGGCGAGAACAAGGCCGAAAAGGGCAAGAAGTCCGCGAAGAACCCGCTCGGAGTGAAGGAAGACGCCGGCCTGGCCGTCTACATCTTCAATGGCGGTTACGAGGACAAGTATGCCAAGTTCGTGACCGACATGTATGCGGAGAAGTACCCCAAGTCCAAGCCGCAGCAGAAGGCCACGGAGAAGATCGCCACTCAGCTCCAGCCGAAGATCGCCCGGGGCAACCCGACGGCGGATGTCATCAACAACTCCGGCGCGGACAACATGAACATCGGCAAGCTCGTGAAGAACGAGCAGGTCGCCGATCTCGCCGAGCTGCTCGACGCGCCCTCGTGGGACGACCCGAGCGTCAAGGTGCGCGACACGCTCGTCCCCGGCATGCAGGAGATGGGTGCCTTCGGCACCGACGGCTGCTACCAGCTCAACATCGCGACGACGGTGTACGGCAACTGGTACTCCAAGAGGCTGCTCGAGGACGAGCTGGAGGCCGAGTACCCCACGACGTGGGACGAGATGCTCGCCGTCTGCCGGAAGGCGAAGGCCAAGGGTATCCACGGCTGGAGCTACCCCGGCGGACACCCCCGCTACATGCTCTTCAGCATGTACGCGATGTTCGCCCAGGCCGGCGGGCGCGAGGTGCTGGAAGCGATGGACTACCTGGAGCCCAACGCCTGGAAGCACGACGCGGTGAAGTCCGTATTCGAGGCGTTCGAGGAAATCGTCGCCAAGAAGTACGTACTCACTGGCTTCGACGGCACCGAGGCGCACACCGAGATGCAGACCGCCTGGACCAAGGGCAACTGCGTCTTCGTACCCAACGGCTCCTGGGTGGAGAACGAGGCCAAGGACACCACCCCCAAGGGCTTCCAGATGACGGTGGGAGCCACGCCCTCGCTCGACAAGGGCGACGCCATGCCGTTCGGCACCCTCTACTCCCCGCCCGGCGAACCCTTCATCGTCCCGGCGAAGGCCCAGAACGTACAGGGCGGCCTGGAATGGCTGCGGATGATGTACAGCAAGAAGGCGGCCCAGAACCTGTTCAAGGAAGTCTCATCGATTCCCGTGGTCAAGGGTGCGATCGACGGAATGGCGCTGCCTCCCGGGGTTGACAGCGCGCAGAAGGCCATCACGGCTGCCGGTGACAACATCGTGATCCCCTTCTTCAAGGAGTGGTACGCGGAGCTCTTCGCCGAGGACTTCGACGGCGTCATGGGCAAGTTCATGTTGGGCGACATGTCGCCGAAGCAGGCCATGGACGCCATGCAGAAGGCGTCCGACCGAGTCGCCAAGGACCCCGACATCAGCAAGATCAAGAAGGCCTGATCCAGCACGGAACTGAGCACCTGGCACGTGTACCAGCGGGTTGAAGCGGAGCGGTGTGAAAACTGGCACACGGGTGGACAAGCCTCCACCCTCGAAGGCGGGGTCCGACCGGACGCGCGAACTGTCCGCGCCCAGCCGGCTATTGTTCGTCGCGGCGGTTCTCCTGCCGCCCCGGTTCACTCCCGAGCGTGTTCGGTACGACCGCAGATACCGCACACTCGACAAGTACCGGTTCATTGTCGGTTTTCTGACTCTGCCTCTCGTGTTCTACGGGGTATTCGTCATCTCGCCCTTCATTCAGGCGATCTACTATTCGTTCACCGACTGGTCCGGTGGCCCGGTGGCGAACTTCATCGGCTTCGGCAACTACGAAAAGATGTGGAACGACGAGCGGTTCTGGGAATCCATGACCACCAGCCTCTCGCTGCTGGTCATTGCCCCACTCGTGACGCTCGTACTGGGCATGTTCTTCGCCTACATGATCACCGCGGGCGGGCGGCACCGCAGGGGCCAGGCCATCGCGGGCGTCGCCGGATCGTCGTTCTACAAAGTCGTCTACTTCTTCCCGCAGGTCCTCTCCGTCGCCATCATCGCTGTGGTCTGGGGACGGGTCTTCAATACCAACAGCGGTCTGCTCAACGGCGCACTGGGAGCCGTTGGGGTCGACGGCCCCGCCTGGCTGGGCGGGCAGCACAGCCTCGCCCTCATCGCGACGCTCACCGTGCTGTGCTGGAGCTTTGTCGGCTTCTACGTCGTGCTGTTCAATGCGGCGATGGGGGCCATACCGAAAGACATCTACGAGGCCGCGCTCCTTGACGGCGCGGGCCGGGGCAAGACCTTCTTCGGGGTCACCCTCCCGTTGATCTTTGACACCGTGCGCACCGGCTGGATCTACATGGGCATCCAGGCGCTGGACTCCTTCGCGATCGTCCTCGTGATGATGCCCAGGCACGCCCTGAAGGTCACCCCGGTCTTTCTCTACGAACGGTTCCGTGACGGCCAGTTCGGCTATGCCACCTCCATCGGTGTCGTGCTCCTCGTCCTCAGCGTGGTGTTCTCGTTGATCATCATGCGGGTCGGGAACCGCGACCGGATCGAATACTGAGACCGCGGGAGCCACAGGACCATGACCACACTGGAGACCGCCGCCCGCACCGATGGGCCCGCACCGGCCGGCCGGAAGATCACCGGGGCGGGCACGGAAGGCGCCGCCCTCAACGTCTTCTCGCACGCCTTCCTCGTTCTGTGGGTGGTGATGGCGGCGGGCCCGTTGATCTGGGTGGCGATGACGGCGTTCCGTTCGTCGGGGGAGATCCTCAGCGATCCGATGGGCTTTCCGGTGTCGCTGCACTGGGAGAACTTCACCCATGCGTGGACCGAGGCGAATATCGGCCGCTACGCGCTCAACTCGCTGGTCATTCTTGCGGGTTCGCTGACCGGAACCATGCTGCTGGGGTCGATGGCGGCCTATGTGATCGCCCGCTTCACCTTTCCGGGCAACCGGTTCGTCTTCCTGCTGTTCGCGGGCGGAATGATGTTCCCCGTCATCCTCGCGCTCGTCCCGCTGTTCGCGGTCATGGAGAACTTCGGGCTGCTCGACACCAGGCCGGGCCTGATCATCGCGTACATCGCGTACTCGCTGCCCTTCACCACCTTCTTTCTCACCTCCTTCTTCCGTACGCTGCCGGTCGGCGTGCAGGAGGCGGCGATGGTCGACGGGGCCTCGCACACACGCACGTTCTTCCAGATCATGATGCCGATGGCCAAGCCGGGCCTGGTCAGCATCGGCATCTTCAACTTCCTGGGCCAGTGGAACCAGTACCTGCTTCCGCTGCTGCTCAACAACGAGGACGAGAGCAGTTACGTGCTGCCGCAGGGACTCGCCTCGCTGGCCATCTCGCAGGGCTACCGGGGCGACTGGGGCGCGCTCTTCGCGGGTCTGACGATCGCGATGCTCCCGGTCCTTGTCGTCTACGCGGTCTTCCAGCGTCAGGTGCAGGCGGGCCTGACCGCCGGCGCCCTGAAGTGACCTTACCGATGTCGAAGGGTTGAACAGCATGAGGAATCGAGTCATGGCCACCGGTGCGGCAACACTGGTTATGGCACTGGGAGTTACCGCCTGCAGCGGTGACAGCGGGGAGGGCGACAGCAAGACCGTCAAGCTCGTCGCCGCCGACTACGGGGACAAGGCGTCCAACGCGTCCAAGGTGTACTGGGACGGCGTCGCCGAGGAGTTCGAGAAGGCCAACAAGGGATACAAGGTCGACGTCCAGGTCATCAACTGGAACGAGATCGACAAGTCCGTCAAGAACATGGTCCAGGCGGGCGACCAGCCCGACCTGCTCCAGACCGGAGGCTACGCCGACAAGGTCGCGGACGACCTGCTCTACAAGGCGGACGAGGTCCTTTCCGCCAAGACGCGCGACAACCTCATACCTTCCTTCGCCGAGGCCGGCGAGGTGAAGGGCATTCAGTACGGCATTCCGTGGGTCTCCTCCAGCCGCGTGATGTTCTACAACAAGAAGGTCCTGGAAGACGCCGGCGTCAAAACACCGCCGAAGACCTGGGACGAACTCGCCGCGGCCGCCAAGAAGATCAAGTCCGCCAAGGCCGCGGAGACCCCGTACGCTCTGCCGCTCGGGCCCGAGGAAACCCAGGGCGAGACGATGATGTGGGAGCTGGGCAACGGCGGCGGCTACACCGATGCCGACGGCAACTACACCCTCGACAGCCCGCAGAACATCGAGACCTTCGAGTGGCTCCAGAAGAATCTGGTCAAGCCCGGCCTCACGTACGCCAACCCGGCCTCCACGGACCGCAAGACGGCCTTCGCGGACTTTGCGGCCGGCAAGGTCGGCATGCTCAACGGCCACCCGAGCCTGATCCAGATGGCCAAGGAAGGCAAGGTCGACTACGGCGTGGTGCCGATCCCGGGCAAGGAGGCGCCCTGGAGAGCACGCTTGGCGTGGCCGACTGGATGATGGCCTTCAAGGACGGCGGCGCCGAGAAGGAAGGCGTCAAGAAGTTCCTGGACTTCACGTACTCCAAGAAGATGCTGGAGTTCGACGAGATGTACAACCTGATGCCGGTCACCCAGGACGCCCTCACCGAAATGCAGGGGAGTGGCAAGCACAAGGACCTGGAGCCGCTGTTCGAGGTGCTGCCGTCGGCGAAGTTCTACCCGCTGGGCGACCCTGCTTGGGACGTCGTCTCCGCCGAGATGAAGAAGACCGGTGGCAAGGCGGTCAGTGACGACCCGAAGACCGTCCTCGGTGACCTGCAGAAGAAGGCGGAGGCAGCGGCTGCCGAAGTCAAGTAGAAGGCAGTCGGCCCCGGTTCGCATTCGCTGTCGTTCACTAGGAGACTTCGTGTCACTGAAGGCCCCTCCGTCCCCGGCCGACGTCGGCCGGGGACGGGGCGGGTGCGCCTCCAGGCCGGTGAGCCGCCGCAGCGGGCTCGCCAGGCTCGGCCCGCTGCCCTGGATAGCGCCCGTCATCCTGCTGATCCTCGCCGTGGTCATCTGGCCCGTCGTCGAGCTGATCCGCACCTCGTTCCTCAAGATCTCCATCGCCGGCGTCATGCGCGGCGGGGCGGGAACCGACAAGTACAAGAAGCTCTTCGAGGAGAGCGACTTCGCGTCCGTCCTGCTCTGGACTGTGGTGTGGACAGTCGTCGTTGTGACCTTCACGATGCTGCTTTCGCTGGGCCTTGCCCAGCTGTTCAACCAGGACTTCCCCGGCCGCCGCATCACCCGATGGGCGCTCATCGCTCCGTGGGCGGCGTCTGTGCTGATGACCGCGATCGGCTTCAAGTGGATGCTCAACCAGACCGCCGGAGTGCTCAATACGGTGATGCTGGACCTCGGCATCATCGACAGCTCCCGGGACTGGCTGGGTACTCCGGAGACCGCCTGGCCGTGGATGATGGCAGTCGCGATCTTCGTCTCGCTGCCCTTCACCACGTACACGCTGCTCGCGGGTCTCCAGACCATCCCGCAGGACGTCTACGAGGCATCGCGGATCGACGGTGCGAGTCCCTGGCAGACATACCGGCACATCACCCTGCCGATGCTGCGGCCGGCCTTCCTCGTCGGTGTGGTCATCAACCTCATCAATGTCTTCAACTCCTTCCCGATCATCTGGGCCATGACGCAGGGCGGCCCCGGTTATGACACCTCCACGACCATGGTGTTCATGTACAAGCTGAAGGAGACCGACATCGGTGAGTCCGCTGCAATGTCGGTGGTCAACTTCGCGATGGTCGTGGTCCTGGTGCTGATCTTCCTGAAGGTCAGCCGTTGGAACGAGGAGGACTGATGGCCACAGCTACGGCGACCCGCCCGAACGGTCGCGCGCCCAAGCGCACTTTCCGGCCGCGCACGCTGGTCATCACGGCCTGCGCCTGGCTGCTGGCCGCGATCTTCCTGGCACCGTACCTGGAGATGATCGTCACCGCGCTCCGGCCCAAGGAGGAGCTGCGGGACCGGACCTACCTGCCCCAGAACCTGGAGTGGGCCAACTTCATCGACGTCTGGAAGGAATCCGAACTCGGGCAGAACCTGCAGGTGACACTGTTGGTCGCGGGCGGTGCCACCCTGCTTGTGCTGCTGGTCTCGCTGCCGGCCGCGTACTACACGGCACGGATGCGATACCGGGGCCGGAAGCTCTTCCTGCTGCTTGTGCTGGTCACCCAGATGTTCCAGCCCACCGCGCTACTGGTCGGCCTCTACCGCGAGTTCCACCAGCTGGACATGCTCAACTCGATCTGGACGTTGATCATCACCAATGCGGCGTTCAACCTGGCCTTCGCGGTGTGGATTCTGACTGCCTACATCAGCTCCATACCGCCGGAGCTGGAGGAGGCCGCCATGGTGGACGGCACAAGCCGCTTCGGCGCCATGGTGAAGGTCACCCTCCCGCTCGCGCTGCCGGGTGTCGTCACGGCCGTGATCTTCACCTTCATCACGAGCTGGAACGAGTTCGTGATGGGCCTGACACTCACCACCGAGCCGGACAAACAACCGCTGACGGTCGGCATCAACAACTTCATCGGTGCCTATACCGTGGAGTGGAACTACCTCTTCGCCGCGTCCGTGGTGGCCATCGTGCCGGTCATCGTGCTCTTCGCCTTCATCGAGCGGCACGTGGTCTCCGGCCTCACCGCGGGCTCTGTCAAATAGCACCGTCGCACCTCGCGCACCCGAAGCGCCTGCCGGAACCCCGTCGGCGGGCGCTTCCCGTATTCGGTCAAGGTCTTGACGGGAGGCGGCCCCTCCGACTCTGCTTAGGGTTCATATGTTGGAGGAACCACGGGGCCTCACAGTCGCGGTCCCGGCGAGGGCGGCCGTTGTGCCGTCCGCCAAGCGTAGGAGTGGATGAGTCGATGGAGACTCCGGGGTCGCAGACGTCACTGCACCGGGCCAACCTTGAGCGGGTCGTACGTGCCGTGCGCATGGCGGGCTCGCTCACCCAGGCAGAGATCGCCAGGGCCACAGGGCTCTCGGCAGCCACGGTCTCCAATATCGTGCGCGAGCTGAAGGACAGCGGAACCGTCGAGGTCACGCCGACCTCCGCGGGCGGCCGCCGGGCCCGCAGCGTCGCGCTCAGCGGTGACGCCGGCATCGTCATCGGCGTCGACTTCGGCCATACGCACCTGCGCGTCGCCGTAGGGAACCTCGCCCACCAGGTGCTCGCCGAGGAGGCCGAGCCGCTGGACGTCGACGCCTCCTCCGCCGAAGGCTTCGACCGGGCCGAGCGCCTGGTTAAGCGCCTGATCGCGGCCACCGGAATCAGCCAGGACAAGGTCATCGGGGTCGGCCTCGGCGTGCCGGGGCCCATCGACGTGGAGTCCGGCACGCTCGGTTCGACCGCGATCCTCCCGGGGTGGAAGGGCATCAACCCGAGCAAGGAACTGTCGGGGCGCCTCGGCGTGCCGGTGTACGTCGACAACGACGCCAACCTCGGCGCCCTCGGCGAGCTGGTCTGGGGCAGCGGGCGCGGGGTCAAGGACCTGGCGTACATCAAGGTCGCGAGCGGTGTCGGCGCCGGGCTGGTCATCAGCGGCCAGATCTACCGGGGCCCCGGCGGTACGGCGGGCGAGATCGGGCACATCACGCTCGACGAGTCCGGTCCGGTCTGCCGCTGCGGCAACCGCGGCTGCCTGGAGACGTTCGCCGCCGCCAGGTACGTCCTGCCCCTCCTCCAGTCCAGCCACGGCCCCGATCTGACCATGGAGCGCGTGGTCCAGCTGGCGCGCGAGGGCGACCCGGGCTGCCGCCGCGTGATCGCGGACGTGGGCCGCCACGTCGGGAGCGGCGTCGCCAACCTCTGCAATCTCCTCAACCCCAGCCGTGTGGTCCTCGGCGGCGACCTGGCGGAGGCCGGTGAGCTGGTCCTGGGACCGATCCGCGACTCCGTCTCGCGGTACGCGATCCCGAGCGCCGCCAGGCAGCTGTCGGTGCTCCCCGGCGCACTCGGCGGTCGGGCCGAAGTGCTGGGCGCGCTGGCCCTCGTACTGAACGAGATGGGCGATTCGACCCTTCTGGACAGTGCCCTGCCCGCCGGAGCTCCTGCCTTCACTTAGATAACGAATGGCACCGTTGTCATCTCGTTAAGGATTTACTCCTTGACGCTGCCTGCGCGGCCGAGTTGACTTCCAGCCACCTCGGCCGCGACGTCGCGGCCTCGTCAGGGAGGTTTCTGAAGTGAACACGCGTATGCGTCGTGCCGCCGTGGCCGTGGCCGCCACCGCAATGGCCGTTTCCCTCGCCGCCTGTGGCAGCGCCAAGGAGTCCGGAGACAAGACCACCGGGTCGGAGGGCGGCGGCAAGAAGACCGACGCCCTCAAGATCGGCCTGCTGCTCCCCGAGAATCAGACCGCTCGCTACGAGAAGTTCGACAAGCCGCTGATCGAGAAGAAGATCAGCGAGCTGACCAACGGCAAGGGCGAGGTCGTCTACGCCAACGCCAAGCAGGACGCGACCGTTCAGACGCAGCAGATCGACACGATGATCACCAACAAGGTCGACGCGCTGATCGTCGACGCGGTGGACTCCAAGGCGATCGCGGGCGGCGTGAAGAAGGCCAAGGACCGGGGCATCCCGGTCGTCGCCTTCGACCGCCTCGCCGAGGGCCCCATCGACGCGTACACCTCCTTCGACAACGAAGAGGTCGGCCACGTCCAGGGCAAGGCGCTCCTCGCCGAGCTGGGCGACAAGGCCGACGGCGGCCAGATCGTCATGATGAACGGCGCCGTCACCGACCCGAACGCCGCCCTCTTCAAGAAGGGCGCGCTGGCCGAGCTCAAGGGCAAGGTCAAGATCGGCAAGTCGTACGACACCAAGGAGTGGAAGCCGGAGAACGCCAACCAGAACATGGAAGGCGCGCTCTCCGCGCTCGGCAAGGACAAGATCGACGGCGTCTACTCCGCCAACGACGGCATGGCGGGCGGCATCATCACCGCCCTCAAGGGCGCCGGCCTCACCGAGCTCCCGCCGGTCACCGGACAGGACGCCGAACTCGCCGGTGTGCAGCGCATCGTCGCCGGTGAGCAGTTCATGAGCGTCTACAAGCCGTACGCCCCCGAGGCGGCCGCCGCCGCCGAGATGGCCGTGGCGCTCGCCAAGGGCGAGAAGCTCGACTCCATCGCCAAGAACACCGTGGACAGCCCCACCACCAAGGACGTCCCGACCGTGCTCGTGCCGGTCATCTCGCTGACCCAGGACAACATCCAGGACACCGTCCTCAAGGACGGCGTCTACACGGTCGCCGAGATCTGCACGCCGAAGTACAAGGCCGCCTGCGACAAGCTCGGACTGAAGTAGGCCCCCCGCTCCGCACCCGCGTCACCGCGGGCGAAGCCCCTCCGGCGCCCCGCCCTCCACAGCCCCGCAGCTCGGGCGGGGCGCCGGACGGAACACCCGCCCCCCACTTGTGTCTTGCTCGACCTCCGCGCCTTCCCCGGGTGCGGCATCCCCGCCGGTCAGGCGGCGAAGGAGATGGTTCATGTGTCCGCTACGCCCGTGCTGGCGTTGCGAGGGGTCTCCAAGCGGTTCGGTGCCGTCCAGGCGCTCACCGACGTAGAGCTTGAGGTCCACGCCGGTGAAGTGGTCGCCCTGGTCGGCGACAACGGCGCCGGAAAGTCCACGCTGGTCAAGACGATCGCCGGCGTGCACCCCATCGATGACGGTGTCATCGAGTGGGAAGGCCGCGCCGTACAGATCAACAAGCCCCACGACGCCCAGAACCTCGGCATCGCGACCGTCTACCAGGACCTCGCGCTGTGCGACAACATCGACGTCGTCGGGAACCTCTACCTCGGCCGGGAGCTCCGCAAGCGCGGTGTCCTCGACGAGGTCGAGATGGAGCGCCGCGCCCGGGAGCTCCTCACCACGCTGTCCATCCGCATCCCCAGCGTCCGCATCCCGATCGCCTCGCTCTCCGGCGGTCAGCGCCAGACCGTGGCGATCGCCCGCTCGATGCTCGGCGAGCCGCAGCTCGTCATCCTCGACGAGCCGACCGCGGCCCTCGGCGTCGAGCAGACCGCACAGGTCCTCGACCTGGTGGAGCGGCTGCGCGACCGCGGCCACGCGGTCGTCCTCATCAGCCACAACATGGCGGACGTCAAGGCCGTCGCGGACAAGGTGGCGGTCCTGCGGCTGGGCCGCAACAACGGCGTCTTCGACGTCAGGACCACCTCGCAGGAAGAGATCATCTCCGCGATCACCGGCGCCACGGACAACGCCGTGACCCGCCGCGCGGCGCGCAACGTGAACGTGAACGTGGAGGTCCAGAAGTGAGCACCGACAACACCTCCGCGCCGGTCACCAAGACCGCCGCCGTGGACGCCCCGGCGCCGGCGCCCGACGCCGTCACCGCCGTCGACCCCCGCCTTCTCGTGCGCGAGCAGGGCTTCGCCGGCTACCTCTCCGAGTTCAGGCGCAAGATGCGCGCCGGCGACCTGGGTTCGATACCCGTCGTCATCGGCCTGATCGTCATCTGCGCGATCTTCCAGAGCCTGAACTCGAACTTCCTGTCCGCGGGCAACCTCAACAACATCGCCGTCTCGATGGTCGCCACCGGCATGATGGCCGTCGGCATCATCTTCGTGCTGCTCCTCGGCGAGATCGACCTGTCGGTCGGCTCCGTCAGTGGCGTGTCGGGCGCCATCGTCGCCGTCCTGAGCGTCACCAACGGCATCAACGAATGGCTCGCGATCGTCGCCGCCATCGTCGGCGGCGCCCTCATCGGCGCGATCCACGGCTTCTTCTTCGCCCGGATCGGCGCCCCCGCCTTCGCCGTCACCCTGTCCGGCCTGCTGTTCTGGCAGGGCTTCATGCTTCAGCTGCTCGGCAGCAACGGCACGATCAACCTGGACTCCGACGGCCTGGTCGGCAGGCTCACGACGTACTACTTCTCGGACGTCGCCGCCGCCTACGGCCTGGCCGTCGTCGCGGTCGCCGCCTTCTTCCTGTCCTCGTTCACCGACAGCCGCCGCCGTGAGGCCGCGGGCGTCCCGTCCCGGCCGCTCAGCGAGATCGTGCTGCGTACGGTCCTGCTCGCGGTGATCGCCTTCGCCGCCGCCGCCACCTTCAACCAGTACAAGGGTCTGCCGCTCGCGGTGCTGCTCTTCCTGCTGGTCCTGGTCGCGTCGGACTTCGTGCTCCGCCGCACCACGTACGGCCGGAAGATCTTCGCGCTCGGCGGCAGCGTCGAGGCGTCCCGGCGCGCCGGTATCAACGTCACGGCGGTGCGGATCTCGGTCTTCGCCATCGCCGGTACATTCGCGGCCGTCGGCGGCCTGTTCTGGGCCTCCAAGATCGCCGCGGCCAATCAGAGCGCCGGCGCCGGTGACCTGCTGATGAACGTCATCGCGGCGGCCGTGATCGGCGGCACCAGCCTCTTCGGCGGCCGCGGCCGCACCTGGAACGCGCTGCTCGGCGTCATGGTGATCACCTCGATCCAGTACGGCCTGGCCCTCGAAGGCATCGCCACCCCGGTCCAGTACATGATCACCGGTGGCGTCCTGCTGGCGACCGTCGTGATCGACTCCGTCACCCGAAAGACGCAGAAGACCGCAGGCCGCGCCTGACAGCTCCCAGGTGTGCCCGGCGCCGGTTTTCGGTGCCGGGCACACCTGTGCGTCAATGCCGGGAAGCTTGGCTTGATCATCTCGTGTGCGGGCGCTGGATGCAGCGAAGCTCCTGTAGAACGAGCGATCTACCACGATCGACTTGTTCGGAACAGGAGCTTCGTTGTCTGGGGAGTCTGGCATAGAGGGGTCGTCGCGTGCGAGCGCGGGACAGACGGGGCAGCTGGGTGTGTTGCGCCAGGTTGTGACACGGCGGATGGTCACGGATGTGCTGGCGGCTTCCGGCCGCGGGGACCGGCGTAGTGACGGCAAACTCTGCGCGGTGACGTGTGTGTTCTTCGTGCTCGCGTTGACGCTGTTCCCGAGAGACGGCTACCGGTCGGTGCTGTCGAAGCTGGCCGGTGGGACGGCGCGGCTGGCCGCGCGGGGCCAGCTGGTCTCCTCCTCGGCGCTGCGGCAGCGCCGCGTCACGCTGGGCCCGGAGCCGTTCCGGTTACTGTTCGAGCGGATCGCCGGGCCGGTCGGCACGGTCGCGATGCCGGGGGTGTTCTGGCGGGGGCTTCGGCTGGCCTCGGTGGACGGCACGTTTCTCGAGGTCGCCGACACCGCGGTGAACGCGGTGTTCGGCCGGACCCGCAATCAGCGGCGGATCGCCGCGTTCCCCCAGGTCCGCCTGGTCGCGCTGATCGAGTGCGGGACCCGGGCGCTGCTCGGGGTGGCGTTCGACATCCGCCGGGTCTGTGAGCAGGACCTGACACGGCGCCTGCTGGACCGGATGCGCCCCGGGATGCTGGTCCTGGCCGACCGGGGATTCCCGGGCTGGCTGCTGTGGGTCGATGCCGCCGCCGGCGGGGCGGATCTGTTGTGGCGGATCTCGGCGGCGGTGCGGCTGGTCCCCGACGAGGTCCTGCCCGACGGCTCCTGGCTCGCGACCCGGCACGCGCACAAGAACATCACGAAAGCCCTGGCGGGGCGGCCCCGGTCGGTACGGATCCGGGTGATCGAGATGGTGGTCGTCATCGAGGCCGCCGACGGGTCACGACGCCATGAGCCCTACCGGCTCATCACCACCTTGCTCGACCCTGCGGCCTTCCCCGCCGGTGAACTGGCCGCACTGTATTCCCAGCGGTGGGAATCCGAGCTCGAATTCCGGGACTTGAAGATCACTCAGCGCGGGGCACGCGCCGTCCTGAGATCGAAGACACCCGCGCTGGTCAACCAGGAGATCTGGGCGTATCTCGTCACCCACCAGGCGATCCGCCGCACGATCAGTTCCACCGCCGCCGGCCACGGGCTCGATGCCGACCGGCTCTCCTTCACTGTCGCCCTGACCGTCGCCCGGGACACCGTGATCCGCACCACGGCGCGGATCGGCACCCACCTCGCCGAGATGACCACGTCGCTGCTGGCGAACCTGCGATCGGCCGAGCGACGCCTGCGGGTCTGCCCCCGGACCGTGAAACGCCCCAGCTCCATCTTCCCCTCGAAACCCGCCGGGCCGGCCAGCCGCAGCACAAAAATCACCGGATACGGGATCGAAATCATCCCACTCGACACAACCCCGCCGACCACCGCGGAGCCCGACAGCCACACGAGATGATCAAGCCAAGCTTCCCGGCATTGACCTGTGCGTACGTCCGGCGCTGTAGGCCGGGTGACGCAGAACCCACCGCCCGCCGACCACGGGCGCGGGCGGAACATTAGACTCGTCGGACCGGCAAGCAGACAGTTCAACTGCAAGGAGGCACGGGTGGCGCTGCTGACCCGCATTACGGGACCGCGCGATCTGGACGAGCTCAGCCCGGAGCAGCTGGACCGGCTGGCCGCCGAGATCCGGACTTTTCTCGTGGACGAGGTCTCCAAGACCGGCGGACACCTGGGGCCGAACCTCGGCGTGGTCGAGCTGACCATCGCCCTGCACCGGGTCTTCGAGTCGCCGAAGGACAAGGTCCTCTTCGACACCGGGCATCAGAGCTACGTCCATAAGCTGCTCACCGGCCGCCAGGACTTCACGAAGCTCAAGATGAAGGGCGGCCTGTCCGGCTACCCGTCGCGCGCCGAGTCCGAGCACGACGTCATCGAGAACTCGCACGCCTCGACCGTCCTGGGCTGGGCCGACGGCCTCGCCAAGGCCAACCAGGTCCTGAAGAAGGACGACCATGTCGTCGCCGTCATCGGTGACGGCGCGCTCACCGGCGGCATGGCCTGGGAGGCGCTGAACAACATCGCCGTCGCCAAGGACCGCCCGCTCGTCATCGTCGTCAACGACAACGAGCGGTCGTACGCCCCGACCATCGGCGGCCTCGCGAACCACCTCGCCACGCTCCGCACCACCGACGGCTACGAGCGTTTCCTCGCCCGCGGCAAGGACATCCTGGAGCGCACCCCGGTCGTCGGCCGCCCGCTCTACGAGACCCTGCACGGCGCGAAGAAGGGCCTCAAGGACTTCATCGCACCGCAGGGCATGTTCGAGGACCTCGGCCTGAAGTACGTCGGCCCGATCGACGGCCACGACATCGAGGCCCTGGAGTCCGCGCTCCAGCGCGCCAAGCGCTTCGGTGGGCCCGTCATCGTGCACTGCCTCACCGAGAAGGGCCGCGGCTACCAGCCGGCCCTCGCCGACGAGGCGGACCGCTTCCACGCCGTCGGCAAGATCCACCCCGACACCGGACTGCCGATCGCCTCCTCGGGCGTCGACTGGACCTCGGTGTTCGGCGAGGAGATGGTCAGGCTCGGCAAGGAGCGCGAGGACATCGTCGCGATCACCGCCGCCATGCTCCAGCCGGTCGGACTCGACAGGTTCGCGAAGGCGTTCCCCGACCGGGTGTACGACGTCGGGATCGCCGAGCAGCACGGCGCGGTCTCCGCGGCCGGGCTGGCCACCGGCGGCCTGCACCCCGTCTTCGCCGTGTACGCGACGTTCCTCAATCGCGCCTTCGATCAGGTCCTGATGGATGTCGCCCTGCACAAGTGCGGCGTGACCTTCGTACTGGACCGCGCGGGCGTCACCGGCACCGACGGTGCCTCGCACAACGGCATGTGGGACATGTCGATCCTCCAGTGCGTCCCGACGCTGCGGATCGCCGCCCCGCGCGACGCCGACCAGGTCCGCGCCCAGTTGCGTGAGGCCGTCGAGGTCGACGACGCCCCGACCGTCGTCCGCTTCTCCAAGGGCGCGGTCGGCCCCGCGGTCAAGGCCGTCGGCAAGGTCGGCGGCATGGACATCCTCCGCAAGCCCGTCGACGCCGCCGCGGCCGACGTCCTGCTGGTCTCGGTCGGCGCGCTCGCACCGATGTGCCTGGAGATCGCGGACCTCCTCACCAAGCAGGGCATCACCACGACCGTCGTCGACCCGCGCTGGGTCAAGCCGGTCGACGAGGCGCTCGCGCCGCTCGCCGAGCAGCACCGGGTGGTCGTCACCGTCGAGGACAACAGCCGCGCCGGCGGCGTCGGCTCAGCCGTCGCCCAGTCGCTGCGGGACGCGGGGGTCGATGTACCACTGCGCGACTTCGGCATCCCGCCGCGCTTCCTCGACCACGCCTCCCGCAAGGAGGTCCTGGCCGAGATCGGGCTGACGGCCCCGGACATCGCGCGCCAGGTGACGGGAGTCGTCGCCAAGCTGGACGGCCGCCTGGAGGACGTGCCGGCCGAGGTCGCGAGCGACTGACCCGGCCGGCGCGGCCCGTCCGCACGCGCCCGCACCCGCCCGCCCCCGAAGGACCCGCCCGGAGCACGCACTCCGGGCGGGTCCTTAGTGTTTCGGTCCGCCAAAAGAGTGAACTCACACAGCTGTTACGCATACCGGTCGTTGCCTCCCTTCGGGTGAAACAGGGCGGCGGTCCTCGTAGGAACTGATCGGTTCACTCACGATCATGACTGAAACTCGCTCACTCAACGTTGGGCGACAGCCGACAGTCGGAGGTACGCCGGTGAGTACGCAGCAGGACCCGGGACCAGTGAGGTCCGGCATGTTCGCCACCAAGACGGTCGAACAGTCGATCCGCGACACCGAGGAACCCGAGCACGCGCTCAAGAAATCCCTCTCCGCGCTGGACCTGACGGTCTTCGGAGTCGGGGTCATCATCGGGACCGGCATCTTCGTTCTCACGGGCAAGGTGGCCAAGGAGACGGCAGGCCCAGCCACCGCGCTCGCCTTCGTCGCCGCCGGCATCGTGTGCGCCCTCGCGGCCCTGTGCTACGCCGAGTTCGCTTCCACCGTCCCGGTCGCCGGGTCCGCGTACACCTTCTCGTACGCCTCCCTCGGTGAGCTCGTCGCCTGGACCATCGGCTGGGACCTGGTCCTGGAGTTCGCGCTGGGCACGGCGGTGGTGGCGGTCGGCTGGTCCGGCTACGTCCGCTCACTGATGGACAACGTCGGCTGGAGCATGCCCGACGCCCTGTCAGGACCCGATGTGGCAGAAGGTTTCGGCTTCGACATCCTGGCCTTCGTACTGGTGCTGCTGCTCACGGTCATCCTGGTCATCGGCATGAAGCTGTCGGCCCGTGTCACCGCGGTCGTCGTCGCCATCAAGCTGACCGTGGTCCTGATCGTCATCATCGCCGGCGCCTTCTTCATCAAGGCCGCCAACTACAAGCCGTTCATCCCCGACGCCGTGCAGCAGCCCGCGGGCGCCGGCCTGGACGCGCCCCTGGTCCAGCTGATCTTCGGCTACGAACCCACGAACTTCGGCGTCATGGGCATCTTCACCGCCGCGTCCGTGGTCTTCTTCGCCTTCATCGGCTTCGACGTGGTGGCCACCGCCGCCGAGGAGACGAAGTTCCCGCAGCGGGACATGCCGCGCGGCATCCTCGGATCGCTCATCATCTGCACCGTCCTGTACGTCGCCGTGTCACTCGTGGTCACCGGCATGCAGAACTACACCGAGCTGTCGGTCAGCGCCCCGCTGGCCGACGCCTTCAAGTCCGTGGGCCATCCGATCTACGCGGGCGTCATCAGCTTCGGCGCCGCCGTCGGTCTCACCACCGTCTGCATGATCCTGCTGCTCGGTCAGACCCGGGTGTTCTTCGCGATGAGCCGCGACGGGCTGCTGCCGCGGTTCTTCTCCAAGACCCACCCCCGGTTCGGCACCCCCTACCGCCCCACCATCCTGCTCGGCGTGATCATCGCGATCATCGCGGGCTTCACCAGCATCAACGAGCTCGCGACGCTGGTGAACATCGGCACGCTCTTCGCGTTCGTCGTCGTGGCCCTCGGCGTCATCGTCCTGCGCCGCACCCGACCCGACCTGCACCGCGCCTTCCGCACCCCCTGGGTGCCGGTGGTCCCGATCCTCTCGGTGGCCGCGTCGGTCTGGCTGATGCTGAACCTGCCGGCCGAGACGTGGGTGCGGTTCGCCGTCTGGATGGCGCTGGGCTTCCTCGTGTACTTCATCTACGGCCGCCGCCACAGCCGCCTCGGCCGCCAGGGCGCGGACGCGAAGTACTGAGGGGTCCGGCCGGCGTCGGGGGGAGAGAGACGTGCGGCGGGGGTCGGAGGTTGTACCGCCGCGCGTCTCGATCGGGTGGTTGCATTCGCCGCGCTGCGGGACGCAGGTGAGGCGTGTGCCGACGGCTTCACACTGATCGTCGGCACGGACAAGATGAAGATTACCAAGGTGGTCCCGGCCGCCTACAGTGGTGGGGACCAAGCTGTCGCGTACGCCGTCAGCGTCGACCTGGAGGGCATGACCGGCCTGTCCCACCTGGTGGCGGTGCGCAAGGGCGGCACGCTCGCCTCCTTCTACGCCCACAGCCTTACGGGCACAACCAAGCAGCCGACGGCTGTCATCGACGCCCAGGTCGCCAAGCTCCGCTGACCCCGCCCCGGCCCCGTACGTCCCGCTTCGGCGCGGCTGCGGGGCCGGTCCGCGTCCAGACCCTCACCGCGCACCGTCACCCGCCCCCCCCGGAGGCCAGGCCCGCCCTCCGGCCGCACGGTTCGCGGGCCCGTACAGTGCGCGCCGTGGGCCTCCACGCGGCGCCTGAGCTCACGGTCGGCGGTGACGACGACCACTGTCCGCCCCTCCGGCTCCGCGGCGACCACCTCCACGATCCGGTCGTCGCCACTGCCGGGCGCCGAGTCGACCCGTACGCCCGGCACAGAGGGGACTCCCCGTGCGGCGCCCTCGACAACCAGGGTGATGTCCAAGGGGCCGGGGTGGCCGGGGACGCCCTCGTCGGCGTACGCCCGCAGGTGGTCGCGCAGCCGCTCGGCGGCCCCGCGGCGGTCGCGCCACCAGCCGTCCGGCACGGATCCAACGACATTGGCGGCGTCCACGACGAGCAGAGTTCTCATACCGTCCTCATAGCACGTGCGGGTCACTGGAGGGGTCACGTGCGGGCGGGGCCCTGGGGATCTGCCAGGCGGTCGCCACCAGCCAAAACGATATGCTTGTTCGATATGGCGGGGGGATCAGATCCGGCAAGCCGATGCACAGAAGGTTGGCGTGACGCAATGAGGCCGCGCAGCGCGGACAAGCCCGAGCGAGATCTCACCACCCCGTCCGGCCCTCCGCCTGCGCGTGGTCCGGAGACCAGCCGCTGGCTGCTGCGCGGCAGGGACGGCCGGCTCACCGCGTACGCCCCGGCCGACGGCGGTTTGCTGCGCTGGACGGAGACCGCCCCGGGCGGTCCGGAGTGGGCGGGCCCGCACTTCTTCCCGGCCCCCGGCATCGCGCACCTCACCCTCGCCCAGGGCCCCGACGGCTACGTGCACCTCATCGGCCGGCGCCACGGGGGCAAGGCCGTGGACATCGTGCATGCGATCCAGTACCAGACCGGCCGCCCGCTCACCGCCTGGCACAACCTCGGCAACCCCTACAAGGAAGCCGAACGCGGCCTGAAGATCGGCGTCCCCGCCGCCGCCGTCGACCAGGCCGGCTCCGTCCACGTCTTCGTCCGCAATGCGGGCCACGGCCTCCAGATGCGCCGACAGGCGAAGAACGGCAAGTGGGAGGGGTGGAAGGACCTGCGCGGCAGCAACGCCCGCGACGGCCCGGTGGCGGTGCCCACGGCAGCCGGCACGGTCGAGCTGCTCGTCCCCTCGGACAGCGGGGCGCTGCGCTGGACCCAGCAGGAGCCCGGCGGCGAGTTCACGCAGACCGACGACGTGCCCCTCGCCCCCGAGGTCGGCACGGTCACCGGCCTGGAGACCGCCGACGACCGCATCACCTACTACGGCAACGACACCGGGGCCAAGGGCATCAGCGCCCACCGCCCCGGCCACAGCGCCGTCGCACTCTCGGGCGACCCCACCGACAGCCCGGTCGCCGCCCTGCGCGCCGGCATCGGCAGCCACGACTGCACAGTCCTGGCCCACCGGGGCAGCGACGGCCGCCCTGCTCTGGCGGCGTGCGTGACGGGGGCCGAGAGCGACGGCCTGTGGTGGACCGCGACGGGGGAGAAGTGCCTGGGCGCGCCCGCGCTGGCGGTCGACGCCGCCGGCCGCGTGGTGCTCGCGGTGATCGGCGCGGACGGCGCGCTGCACCTGGCCCGCCAGAAGCCCGAGGACGGCTTCGCGCTGGCGGCCTGGGCACGCATCTGAGCGCACCCGCAGCACGCACCCGCAGCACAAGCCGCAGCGCGCACCCGCCGCACGCGAACGGGCCGTACGGGATCATCTCCCGTACGGCCCGCCGTCGTTGACCAGGCGTGCGTTACGCCGGGACGCTCGCCACGCCCTGCGCCAGGAACTTCTTCCCGTTGACGCGCTCCGCGTAGCCCTCACGGTCCAGGTACGGCGTGATGCCGCCCAGGTGGAAGGGCCAGCCGGCGCCCGTGATCAGGCAGAGGTCGATGTCCTGCGCCTCGGCGACGACCCCCTCCGCCAGCATCAGGCCGATCTCCTGCGCCACGGCCTCCATGACGCGGGTACGGACCTGCTCCTCCGTCAGGACACTGTCGCCCTGCTTGAGCAGGGCGGCGACCTCGGGGTCCAGCTCGGGCTTCCCGGTGGAGTACACGTAGAAGCCCCGCTTGCCGGCCGCGACCACGGCGGCCAGGTTCGGTGACACCGTGAAGCGCTCCGGGAAGGCGCGGTTCAGGGTCTGCGACACATGCAGACCGATCGCCGGGCCGACCAGCTCCAGCAGCACCAGCGGCGACATCGGCAGGCCGAGCGGCTCGATGGCCCTCTCGGACACCTCGACCGGGGTGCCCTCGTCGATGACGTTCTGGATCTCGCCCATGAAGCGGGTGAGGATGCGGTTGACGACGAACGCGGGGGCGTCCTTCACCAGCACCGCGGTCTTCTTCAGCTTCCGCGCCACACCGAACGCCGTGGCCAGCGAGGCGTCGTCGGTCTGCTCGCCGCGCACGATCTCCAGCAGCGGGAGGATCGCGACCGGGTTGAAGAAGTGGAAGCCGACGACCCGCTCGGGGTGCTTCAGCTTCGACGCCATCTCGGACACCGACAGCGAGGAGGTGTTGGTGGCGAAGATGGCGTGCGCCGGGGCGACCGCCTCGACCTCCGCGAACACCTGCTGCTTGACGCCGATCTCCTCGAAGACGGCCTCGATGATGAAGTCGGCGTCGGAAAAGCCCTCGGCCTTGTCCAGCACACCGGTCACCAGAGCCTTGAGGCGGTTGGCCTTGTCCTGGTTGATACGGCGCTTCCCGAGCAGCTTGTCGATCTCGGCGTGGACGTAACCCACACCCTTGTCGACACGCTCCTGGTCGATGTCCGTCAGGACGACCGGCACCTCCAGCCGGCGCAGGAACAGCAGCGCCAGCTGCGAGGCCATCAGACCGGCGCCGACGACGCCGACCTTGGTGACCGGGCGGGCGAGGGACTTGTCCGGCGCACCGGCCGGGCGCTTGGCGCGCTTCTGGACCAGGTTGAAGGCGTAGATACCGCTGCGCAGCTCGTCACCCATGATCAGGTCGGCGAGAGCGGTGTCCTCCGCGTCGAAGCCGCCGCTGACGTCGCCGTCCTTGGCCGCCGCGATGATGTCCAGCGCGCGGTACGCCGCCGGGGCGGCGCCGTGCACCTTGGAGTCCGCGATGGCCCTGCCGCGCGCCACGGCCTGGTCCCAGGCCGCACCGCGGTCGATCTCCGGGCGGGCCACCTGAAGCTCGCCGCGCAGCACGGAAGCCGTCCAGATCAGCGACTGCTCCAGGAAGTCCGCGCCCTCGAAGATCGCGTCGGCGATCCCGAGCTCGAAGACCTGCTTGCCCTTGAGCTGACGGTTCTGGTTCAGCGAGTTCTCGATGATGACCGTGACCGCGCGGTCGGCGCCGATCAGGTTCGGCAGCAGCGCGCAGCCGCCCCAGCCCGGAACCAGGCCGAGGAAGACCTCGGGCAGCGAGAACGCGGGCAGCGCGGCCGAGACCGTACGGTACGAGCAGTGCAGGCCGACCTCGACGCCGCCGCCCATCGCCGCGCCGTTGTAGTACGCGAAGGTGGGCACAGCGAGCCCCGACAGGCGGCGGAAGACGTCGTGGCCGCCCTTGCCGATGGCCAGCGCGTCCTCGTGCCGCTTCAGCAGCTCGACGCCCTTGAGGTCGGCGCCGACCGCGAAGATGAACGGCTTGCCGGTGAGGCCGACGCCGATGATGGAGCCCTCGGCAGCCTCCTTCTCGACCTGGTCGATGGCGGCACTCAGGTTCGCCAGCGACTGCGGTCCGAAAGTGGTCGGCTTGGTGTGGTCCAGGCCGTTGTCCAGCGTGATGAGCGCGAAGCGCCCGCCCGTGGCCGAGCCCGCCGACGGCAGGTCGATGTGGCGCACGTGCGCCTGCGTGACGACCTCGCCCGGGAACAGCTCGGCTGCGCCCTTCAGAAGCTCGGCGGTGTTGCTGCTGCTCACTTGGTGCCTCCGGCGGCCTCGAAGTGCGGGTTCTCCCAGATGACCGTTCCGCCCATGCCGAAGCCGACGCACATGGTGGTCAGGCCGTACTGGACGTGCGGCTGCTCCTCGAACTGCCGCGCCAGCTGGGTCATCAGGCGTACGCCCGAGGAGGCCAGCGGGTGACCGAACGCGATCGCGCCGCCGTACTGGTTCACGCGCGGGTCGTCGTCGGCGATGCCGTAGTGGTCGAGGAAGGCGAGCACCTGCACGGCGAACGCCTCGTTGACCTCGAACAGGCCGATGTCGGAGATCGACAGACCGGCCTTGGCCAGCGCCTTCTCCGTCGACGGGACCGGGCCGATGCCCATGACCTCGGGCTCGACACCCGCGAAGGCGTAGGACACCAGGCGCATCTTGACCGGCAGGCCCAGCTCGCGCGCCACGTCCTCGGCGGCGATCAGCGAGGCGGTGGCGCCGTCGTTCAGACCGGCGGCGTTGCCCGGGGTGACCCGGCCGTGGGCGCGGAACGGCGTCTTGAGCCCGGCCAGCATCTCCAGCGTCGTACCGGGGCGCATCGGCTCGTCGGCCGTGGCCAGGCCCCAGCCCGTCTCCCCGGCCTCCGGGTTGCTGCGGCGTACGGACACGGGCACCAGGTCCGCCTGGATCCTGCCGTCGGCGTACGCCTTGGCGGCCTTCTCCTGCGAGCGGACCGCGTACTCGTCCGAGCGGTTCTTGGTGAGGTGCGGGAACCGGTCGTGCAGGTTCTCCGCGGTCATGCCCATGAACAGGGCGGACTCGTCGACGAGCTTCTCGCTGACGAAGCGCGGGTTCGGGTCGACGCCCTCGCCCATGGGGTGACGGCCCATGTGCTCGACGCCACCGGCCACGGCGATGTCGTACGCACCGAAGGCGACGCCGCCCGCGATCGCGGTCACCGCGGTCATCGCACCGGCGCACATGCGGTCGATCGAGTAACCGGGGACGGTCTCGGGCAGGCCCGCGAGGATGCCGGCGGTCCGACCCAGCGTCAGACCCTGGTCGCCGATCTGCGTGGTCGCGGCGAGCGCGACCTCGTCGATGCGGGCGGGGTCGAGATCCGGGTTGCGGCGCAGCAGCTCCCGGATGCACTTGACGACGAGGTCGTCGGCGCGGGTCTCGTGGTAGATGCCCTTCGGGCCCGCCTTGCCGAACGGGGTGCGGACGCCGTCGACGAAGACGACATCCCTGACGGTACGAGGCACGATTGGCTCTCCTCCAGGGGTGCGGGTGGCACTGCTGCACTGTGGGGGTGTCCGGCCGGTCACCCCGCACGGCACGCCGACGTAGGCGTGCTGCGTACCGCCATGCTACTTGCGGGTAACCAAGCTGCCCACCCCCCACGGCGGGAGCGGCGAAGGTCACACCGGGAAGCCCCCGGCCGCAGGCGGTCGGAGGCTTCCCGGGTGTGCACCCATGATGCTCAGGGGGCGGTCGCGGCCAGCGCTTCGATCAGCAGCGGCGCGACCAGCTCGACCTGCCAGGGGCGTGCTCCGTACGACGCCAGCGATGCGGCCATCGTCTCCGTCGTCGCGTCCTTCGGGGGCTCCCAGCAGACGCGCCGGACCGTGTCCGGGGTGATCAGGTTCTCCTGGGGCATGTTCAGCTCCTCGGCCAGCGCCGAGACCGCCGCCCGCGCCGCCGAGAGCCGGGCCGCGGCGACCGGGTCCTTGTCCGCCCACGAGCGCGGCGGCGGCGGGCCCGCCAAGGCCGGCCCCGGCTGCGGAAGCTCGGCGTCCGGCAGCGCCTTGGCGCGGTCGACGACGTCCTGCCACTGCTCCAGCTGCCTGCGCCCCATGCGGTGACCGAAGCCGGGCAGTACGGACAGGGCCTGCGCGTTCAGCGGGACGGCGAGCGCCGCCTCGACGATCGCCGTGTCGCTCAGTACCTTGCCCGGCGACACGTCGCGGCGCTGGGCGATCCGGTCCCGCGTGGTCCACAGCTCCCGCACGATCGCCATCTGGCGGCGCCGGCGCACCTTGTGCATTCCCGACGTACGCCGCCACGGGTCCTTGCGGGGCGGGGCGGGCGGTGCCGAGGCGATCGCGTCGAACTCCTGGCGGGCCCAGTCGAGTTTGCCCTGCCGGTCGAGTTCCTTCTCCAGCGCGTCCCGCAGGTCCACCAGGAGTTCCACGTCCAGCGCGGCGTAGCGCAGCCACGGCTCGGGCAGCGGGCGGGTGGACCAGTCGACGGCGGAGTGGCCCTTCTCCAGGGCGTAACCGAGGACGGACTCGACCATCGCTCCCAGGCCCACGCGCGGGAAGCCGGCAAGGCGTCCCGCGAGCTCGGTGTCGAAGAGCCGGGAGGGCGCCATGCCTATTTCGCGCAGGCACGGCAGATCCTGGGTCGCCGCGTGGAGGATCCACTCGACCCCGTCCAGGGCCTCGCCCAGGCCGGACAGGTCGGGACAGCCGACCGGGTCGATGAGCGCACTGCCGGCGCCGGCGCGGCGCAGCTGTACGAGGTAGGCGCGCTGCCCGTACCGGTACCCCGACGCGCGCTCGGCGTCCACGGCCACGGGCCCGGTGCCACGGGCGAATGCTGCGATGACTTCGCCGAGGGCGTCGGGCGTCGCAACCACCGGCGGAACGCCCTCGCGGGGCTCCAGCAAGGGGATCGGCGCCGGTTCGACGTCGTCCGGGGGCTGCGACACCTGCGGCTGCCGCCGCGGGTCACCGGCGTTTCGCAGTTCTGGCTCTGCTGCGGTCTCTTGGGCGTCCGTCACGTGTCAAGGGTATCTGCCCACGCGGGCGCCTGACCTGCACCTTCGCCGGAAGGATCTCCTGACCTGCGAAAACATCCCTCAGCCCGTCCCGCCGCCGCGCTACGGACGGGGCGCATGACACCCACGTCCGGCACCACGGGCGGTCGTACGCGTCTGAAGTGATACAAACGTAGTACTACGAATGGAGTGGTATTTCATGGTGCGCAGGAACGACGAACGACGGGCGGCCCTCGTCGACGCCGCCATCCAGGTACTGGCGGCGGAGGGGGCCCGCGGCATGACCTTCCGGGCGGTGGACACCGCGGCCGGCGTGCCCCCCGGCACCGCCTCCAACTACTTCGCCAACCGCGACGACCTGTTCACCCAGGCAGGCGCGCGGGTCTACGAGCGGCTCCAGCCCGACGAGGCGACCATCGCCCGGCAGCGGGAGAGCGCCCCGGACAAGGAGAGCTACACGCTGCTCATGACCGAACTGGTCGGCCGGATCAGCGCCTTCCGCACCGGCTACCTGGCGCTGCTCGAACTGCGACTGGAGGCGACCCGGCGCCCGCAGCTCCGCGCGGTGCTGACCGAGCGGGTGCGTGCCGACCTGGAAGCCAACGTGGCCTACCACGAGGCGTCCGGCCTGCCCGGCGACGCGACCGCCGTCCGGCTGCTCTACCTCGCGCTGAACTGGCTCATCGTCGAACAGCTCACCCTGCCGGACGTGCTCTCCGAAGCCGAACGCGAGCAACTCGTCGCGGCCGCGGTCGAGCGCATCGTGATGCGGTGACCGGTCGGCGCTCCGACGGGCAGCCGGGCAGCGCTCCTGCGGAGCGCTGATGCGAGCGCTCGTACGGGAGCGCTCGTACGGAATGCGCCCGCCGACGGAACGTTCCGTCGGCGGGCGCGTGGGGGGGCGGGGGTGTGAGCGGGATATGAGAGCGGTCAGTGGATGATTCCGGTGCGCAGGGCCACCGCCACCATCCCGGCGCGGTCGCCCGTGCCGAGCTTGCGTGCGATGCGGGCGAGGTGGCTCTTGACCGTCAGGGCGGAGAGGCCCATCGAGACGCCGATCGCCTTGTTCGACTGGCCCTCCGCGACCAGTCTGAGCACCTCGACCTCACGGCCGGAGAGCTCGCGATAGCCGCCCGGGTGGCTCGGGGAACCCGGGGGGCGGCGGTGCATGCGGGCGGCCGCGGCGCCGATGGGGGCGGCGCCGGGGCGGTTGGGGTGCCCGATGTTGTTGCGCGTACCGGTGACGACGTAGCCCTTGACGCCGCCCGCGAGGGCATTGCGTACGGCGCCGATGTCGTCGGCGGCGGAGAGGGCGAGGCCGTTGGGCCAGCCCGCGGCACGGGTCTCGGACAGCAGGGTCAGCCCGGAACCGTCGGGCAGGTGGACGTCGGCAACGCAGATGTCGCGCGGGCTGCTGACGCGGGGGCGTGCCTCCGCGATGGACGACGCCTCGATGACGTCACGTACTCCAAGGGCCCACAGGTGGCGGGTGACGGTGGAGCGGACGCGTGGGTCGGCCACGACGACCATGGCCGTCGGCTTGTTCGGGCGGTAGGCGACCAGGCTTGCGGGCTGCTCGAGGAGTACGGACACCAGGCCTCCTGGGGGGAGTGGCGGGACTCTCCGGCTCGGGGATGAAGCCGGGGGAACCATGCTGGAAGGGTCATTGACCTCTTCGGCAGCAGTGCCCTTCGCCTTTAGGGAAAGATCACGATTTGGTGAGTAACAATTCGGGCAATTAGGACGCGTGATCGATCATGTGAAGAAATGTTCGCTGACCATGTACTCGTCGAACAACGCCACCAGCGGGTTCACCCGCGAGAACCACATGGCCGTCAGCCAGGTGGGTACGGGGCCGGCGAAGTTCATGTACTGGAGCAACGCGGCCACGGTCCTGGGCTCCATCGTCCTGCTCGGCTTCTGGTACGCCATCGGCATGCTGGCCGGCTCGGTCAAGCGGATCTTCGGCTTGGTGGCCGCCGTGCCGTTCGCGACGCTGGGCGCGATGCAGGCGATCGCCAAAGTGATCGTCTACTCCATGGCACTGATCCTGGAGGTCCTCATCACGCTGTTCATCTACCAGTTCGTCTCGGAGTTCCTGATCTCGGTCCCGGACATCATGGCTGGACCCGTGTCGAGCTTCATGAGCCCGGGCGGCTTGTGGGGCAGCGCTGCGCTCGGCGGGATCATCGTGGTGATCCTGACCCTGATCTCCTCGCTGGTGATCACGGGCATCACCTTCGCCCTGCTACGGGTGCGCAAGACTGTGCTGCAGGCGATGGACGAGGTGGTCACCAAGCTCGTGGACAAGTTCCTCGAGACGAACACCACGCCGAAGCCGGACAAGGGCGGGCTGATGCCTGCTCTGGCCGCGGGTGCAGGGGCTGGCGCGGGTATGGCCATGGGCAACAAGCTCGCCAACGGGTTCAACAGCAAGACCAGCGGTCCGGCGTCCCCGAGCACGGGCAAGCCCGCAGGCAAGACGGCGTCGACGAACGCCGGCGGCACGAACGGTGACGCCACGGCGCTGACCGCTGGTCAGCAGCAGCCGGCCCTCGGGGGTGGCGGCCATGATCGACCGGATGGCCCGGACAGCCCGGCGCTGGATGGTGGTCCTGGTGGTGGTGGCTCCGGCGGCAGCAGTGACGACGTCAAGGCTCTGCCGGGCGGCAGTGGTCCCGCCGGTGCTCAGGGCGCGCCCGGTCAGGGCGACGGGCCCGACGACAAGGGTGGTCCGTTGCAGCTGACGAGTGGTGGAGCGGGCAGCTCGCGCTCGGACAAGCAGACGGCGCAGGGTCTGAGCAACCAGGGCGGCCTGTCGAACCTCGGGTACACCTCGGACGGCAACAAGGTCATCCCCGGTGAGGTTCTGGCCTCGTCCACGGATCCGTCGAGCTCTCGCGGTGGCGCTCAGGGCCGAAGCGGTGCGGGTAGCACCGACTCTGTTCCGACCAGCGGAGACCGTAAGGCTGTCGCCGGTCAGAAGGGCCCGACGCAGTTCGGCACGGGTTCCCAGGGTGCGCAGAGCCAGCAGGGCAGCAACCAGCAGGCTGCGCCGCAGCGCTTCAGCGGCGACGCTGTGCCTGCCCCGGCTCCTGCTTCCGGGAAGCCGGCCGCGCCGAGCACGCGTCCGAGGCGCTCCGCTCAGGGCACCCCTGCCCCGAGGCAGCTGGGAGCTGGCACGTCGGATCCTCGTTCCGTGGCCGCTTCGGCTTCGGATCAGACTCCGGCTGCGCCTGGTACGCGGACTCCGGCTCGGACGCAGGCAGCGCGTCAGCCGGGTTCGATCCAGGCGTCGACGCCGACGCCGCGCCAGACGCCTGCCCCGCGGGCTCAGGCTCCGCGGCCGCCGGCTCCTGCACCGGCTCCTTCGCCGCGGCAGGCTCCGGCTCCGCGTCCTCGTCCGCGCCGGATTGCCGATCCGGCCCCTCAGAGCGTGGAGACCCCGGAGCCGCAGCAGAGGCCGGCCGGTGGCCTCCGCCGGGGCCGGCGCAAGGAGGACTGATCGTCCGGTCGAGGGCGAGCGTGGAGGGCTGACGCACCAGGTGAGGATGATCGCGATGATCGTTCTCACCGGGTGCGTCTCCCTTTGAGCAGCGTGAGGAGAAGGAGGGGAGCATGAGGCTCGGATCGAGGCTTCGCGGCGAGTTCCCGCGTGGCTGGTGGCGCTCGGCGCGATGGTGGATCACCGGGATCCGCGAGCTGGCACTGAGCACTGTGGCGGCCGTGACCACCGTGCTGTTCGTCGGCGAGATGATGCGCGCCGTGCGGTATCGCGACGAGCCGCGGACTCCGGCGCGTCTGGCCGGCACGTTCGAGGGGTACGTGTCGAGCCTTCTGGTCAACGGCGCAGGCTTGGGCGTTTTTGGGCACCATGGCGATCGAGGATGATCTGCCTGTGGTGCTGATGGTGCTGCTGACTGGGTGGTGTCTGTCCAACATCGGCGTCAGCGCCGTGGTGTTCGTCGTGGTGGCCCAGTCGAGGATTCGGAGGCCGGCAGCGTGGGCCGAACTCGATTTCGTCGAGCAGCATGCTCCGAAGTACGGCCGGCCGCCGGAGACGATCGAGGAGTACCGGGCGCAGCAGCTTCAGGAGTAGACGTCAGAGGCTTGATCAGCCGGGGAAAGACAGAACCCCGTGGACGCGATGTCCACGGGGTTCTGTGTTGCTTTGCCGGCCGAGCGAGACGTCGACGTTACTTCCCGCACTTGACCTTGAAGCCGTCCAGCAGAGCCTTGCCGGCATCGGAGTTGTCACGTACGTACGCGCTACCGCTGATGCTGATCGAGGTGTCGCTGGTTGAGACGGACTCGCTGCCAGTCCGCTTGTTGCGGCTGTCCTCTCCGGCGACCGTCCAGATGATCTGGGACTGATCCTTGTTGAACTCGCCGGTGCTGGTCACGCCCGGCTTCTCGTAGACACCATCGCAGGTGTACTCATGATGCGAGACACTGTTGCCCTTGACGACCAGCTGGCCGAGTTCGGACGTGCCGTTGACGTCCTTGACGTAGTAGGTACCGTCGAGCTTGCTGGCGCTGTCGCTGCTTCCGCTGCAGGCGGTGAGTATGAGTGAGCCCGCGGCCAGGGCCGCGATGGACACGGCGATCTTGGCCCGCGTCCTACGTGCGGTCCTGGTGATGCTCATGGCGTTCTCCCTTCGTTCGTCCTGGATAGTCGGTTTGAGATAGAAGGCCAGTCAAAATAACCTATGGATAGGTGACTTTGGCTGACCGGGACCGCCTGTCAGGCGCCTTCTCGGAGGTTGTCGAGCCGATGCTCAGTCAGCGCTAGCGCGACCTCGGACTGATTGAGCGCGTGTTCGCCGTCCTGGATGCGCCACTGCAGACGCTGCACGGGCGGGGCGTCTGCTTCTTGGGCTGCCAGGTCGCCGAGCTCGCGCAGTTCTGCGTACGCACCCTGCAGCTGCTCTTCGTGGTGTGCTGCGCGGACCCGGAGACGGGCGAGTCGCTCGTTCCACCAGCTCACCCGCGACTGGCGGTCGAGCGTGGTCTTACCCTCGAGCCAGGCACGGAGCTCGGTCTGGTCGACATCGCTCGGGAGCCCGGTGGCGAAAGGCCCCTCGGGTTCCGGCATGTCGATGGGGATGTGTGACAGCAGCACCGCGGGGGTCGTGTCGAGCACATAGGCGATCGCGACGAGATCGTCGACGGTCACGGGGCGAGCACATCGCTCCATCTCCGCGAGGGCGTCGGCCGAGATCGGGTGACCGAGCATCAAGAGCACGTAGGCCAGCTCGTCGATGGTCAGCTCGCGCAGCTGGCGGTAGTGGGTGATGGCGTCGGACACGGCAAGAGATGTGGGAAGGGGCGACGGCATGCATCGATCATAGACGCGCTCGGCGCGGTCCCCAGGTGGGTCGCAATCTAGCTCTCGGCCGTCATCACGTAGACCCGTGACGGCTCCCGGGATAGCTATCATCCGTGCCCTGGCCGGGCGAGCTGGAACGCCTTCGGGAGGATCCGCACCGTATGCGCCTGTGGCGATTAGACAGTTGGCTGGCAGGGAGCAGTCCACAGCGCGGCGGCAATCTGAGTCCAGCCGTCATCGGTGCTTACGTCGGCGCGGGCGCTGGCCGCCACCACGAAGCCGTGTTCCTCCAGGTGCCTGGCGGCTCCTTCCCGGGGCAGCACCGGCACCTCGCCGTCGATGGCGATCAGGTATCGCCCCGGATCATCAGGGTGCGCCACGGTAAGGACGTTCGCGGGGCCGAGGTCGACGTTTGGCCTCGCGACGACATCGCGGTCAGCGCCGACGACCGACATCGCCCATCGACCGCGGAAACCGGTAACCTCGGCGACGTACAGCGACGGCAGACCGCTGTGGCTGGGGTGCACATCGGGCATGAGGCCACTCCTCCGGCACGTACACGGCCGTGACCTGCGGCGCGATAGCTCGACCGTAACGGACAGGGGTGGCATCGCCCGTCGCGTGGGTGGGGCAGGAGGGCGCCATCACCAGAGACTCAGCAGCCTTCCCGCAGTGATGGCCGCCTCGATGCGCGCGACGACCTCAGTCTCATGGTCCCCGCGCTCCTGGCTGGCGCGGACAGCGGACGGTGGTCGTGTCCTCGAGTAACCAACGCAGAAACGTGCGGGCCGGCCCCATCTACCGTGGGGCCGGCCCGTTGTCGTGCGGTGCTTCAGGACGGGATCACAGATCGAGCAGGAAGTCGAAGTCCGTGTCCTTCGCGCCGAGCAGCCAGGCCTTGGCCTCGGCTGGGGTGAAGACCTGAGGCAGGCGATCCGGGTTCTGTGAGTCGCCGATCAGGACGTATCCGTCCGCGACCGCGACCTGCACGCAGTTTCCGCCGCCGCCGCTGTACTTGGACACCGTCCATTCGACCGACGTTTGGTCGAACGAGGCCGGGTCCGGCTTTTCTGTCACTGTTTTAGCTCCTTGATCCTCTTCTTGAGGCGCCTGCGCGTCTCGTCGGGGTCCAGCGCCTGCTCCCACAGGTTGGCGAAAATCGCTGTGTAGCGCTGCACATCTTCTTCCCCGTCGAAGTACAGCGAACTGACCATCGTCTCCACCCACACGACCTGGCGGGCGGCCTCGGGGAAGGCCATGACGACGAACGGGCCTGCGGAACCCGGGTGCAGTCCGACTGTCTCCGGCAGGATGCGGATGGTGTTGCGGGGGTCCTCGGACTCCTCCAGCGCACGCTCCAGCTGCCGTCGGGCCACCGCCTGGTCGCCGATGGTGAGGTGGAGCGCACGCTCGTCCACGAGGGCGTGGAATTCTACGAGTGCGCCGTCCCGTACCTGCTTTTGACGGTCCATTCGGACGTCAACCAGAGCCTTGACCTCGGCGGGGCGCAACTCGGGCCGCATCCGGGCGATGACGATCGTGGCGTAGTCCTCGTTCTGACACAGTCCCGGCCAGATGTCCCGTTCGTAGTTCGAGGCCTTGTCGGCTCGACGCTCCATCAGCAGGAAGCCCTCGAACTGCATGGGGCCCAGCAGGTTGGCATTGCGCCGCCACAGCGCGGGGCGTGGTCGGCCAGCCGGTGTGGTGTCCGCGCCCAAGAGGGCCAGAATCTCGGAGCACTCGGTGGCATTGGCCTGGTAGACCTCAAGCAGCGCTTCGACGAGGTCGCGGGCAACACGGCGGCGCTGTCCGTGCTCCAGTCGACTCAGCCCGCTCTTGTCGATCTTGATGCCGCGTCGGCGCAACACTTCGTGGCTTGCGACGTCGCCTTGGGTGAGGCCGCGTCGTTCCCGCAACTCCTCAAGGCGCAGGCCGACTTCGCTGAGGGTCAACGACCACGGCGTCTTCGCTTCTGGCATGGTGGCCAGTCTGACGGCTCGTAGCGCTGCCTACAAGCAATATGGTCGAGCAATTTGCGCGACCATATTGCGAACGGCTTGCCTGAGGGAGCATCCTAACCAGGGTCACGAAGTGTGCAGCGCTCGTCGCCACGCGTGGAGACCGTTCCGCTGCTCTGCTGCCCGTACTCGCCCAGGGAGGAGCCGCCGCGATGCCTCGGACGCTGTTCAGCCTCCTGTTGAAAGACCGTGACCTTCTCGGCTGGGAGGCGTTCTGCGTCCATTTCACGGTCACCGGCCGGGAGCTCGCCAGGGAGACCGGCAACCAACGGCTGGCCACCGCAGGTGTAGGGCGCACCACGTTCGACAGGTGGTCCTCGGGCACGTGGTACGGCCGCCCCCGCGGTGAGGCAGCACAGATCCTGGAACGCCTGCTTGGGCACACCGTCGAAGAACTGTTCAGCCCGGCGCCCGGCGCGGGCGAGTCAACGGCGGCGCTGGAGTCGGTGGCCGCGCGGATCGAGTCGCGCTGGCCCACGTCTACCTTGCTGCTCCCCGCCGGCGGACCTGCGGGGATCTGGGAAATCGCCGGACGTCAGCGCCTGGACGGCACCAGCGCCGCAGTGCACCTCCTTCCCGTTATCAGGCGAGGTGACGATGCCGACGCGCACGACCTGAGCCAGGATGGGCTGCGGGACCTGGAGCGGTTCTTACGGCCGGTGCGCCGCGGATTCCTCGTCGGCGTAGAGGAGCGACAGGACGACGTGAACCTGTACGTTCGCGACGCCGCAGCTGCTCGGAGGCCCGCTCGGCCCGGACCGTCTGCCACTGGCGCTCTGTCGATTCCCTCGGCGTACCTCCTTGACGACCTCTCCTACGGCATTCTCTGGGCACTCACCCAGCTCGACGACAGCCTTCTGTCCGATGATCAGGCCCTTGATACCGAGCAGCACCTTCTCGATACCTACCTCTCCTTGCCCCGATCGGCGCCCAGCCAGCTCCTGGTTGACCTGACCACCGTCGGCAGCAGTTGGATGGGGTCGGCGTTCTGCGCCCGGCACATCCAGCAGGAACTGGCCGATGCAAGTGAAGTTCCGATCTTCTGGACCCGTGAGCAGACCGGGGAGGAGGCGGCCTGCTGGCTGTTCTTCAAGCACAAGCTGGACTACCTCCAAGCCCTCGAACGATTCCACGGCACCGCGTCCCAGACTGTCCGGGTCTTCTGTCTGCCCGAGGCCGAGGTGGCGCGCTCCGAGAGGTACGAGAGGGTCCTGCTGCTGTTGGCGATCGCCCTCATGGAGCGCTTCGGGATCCGGGTCAGGGTGGTCTCGAAGACGGAGTACTCGGAGGTGGACGGGGTGGCTCTGGTCCCCGGTCAGCGAGCCGTCGTTGCCAACTGGGGACGGGTTCCCGGCGGGGCGCTGTGGGCGGCCGGCAGCACATCGGCCCGCGGGGAGCTGCGTACTTACGCCTCCGTGTTCGCCGACGCGCAGGGCGCCGACGTGCTGGTGGGTGAGGACCCGGCGAGCCGGCTGCGGTCGCTCGCGGACTACCTGGACCTGGACTGGGGCTGGTTGACCACCCGGTGTCACGCTCTGGGCGAGTACGGAGTGGTAGGCCTCGTTCGACCCCGCAGCCGTCTACTGACCGTGGAAGCGCTGGATGAGACCCTGCTCTTCCTCGGCAAGCTCACCTCGTCCCAATGAGTTCCATTCGCGCTGTCGTTCCGCCTGAAAGGTCCTTCGTGCTCTCCCCTGACCGTGACCCGATCCGCACCGTCCTGGTGCTCACCATGGGCGGCACCATCGCCATGACGCGCACCGCCTCGGCATCCGGCGTCACGCCCACGCTGACCGGCTCCGACCTGGTGGGCGCTGTGCCCGGCCTGCAAGACGCCGCCGAGGTCACCGTGGAGGACTTCCGGCAGATGCCCGGGGCTTCCCTAGCGTTCAGCGACATCGTCAGCCTCGTGAACCGACTGAAGCGGGCCGACCGGGAGAGCGTCGACGGGGTCGTGGTGACGCAGGGCACCGACACCCTCGAAGAGACCGCGTACCTGACCGGCCTCTACTACCAGGGCAGCACACCGGTGGTCTTCACCGGCGCCATGCGCAATGCCGCGACGGCGGGCGCCGACGGCCCGGCGAACCTCCTGGCCGCCGTCCAGACCGCTGCGAGTGCGGAGGCTCGGGGCACCGGGGCCCTCGTCGTCTTGAGCGACGAGATCCATGCCGCCCGCAACGTACGGAAGATGCACACGACCAGCCCGGGAGCATTCGAATCCCCGAACACCGGCCCCCTCGGCCACGTGGCGGAAGGAACGGCTCGGTTCCACCGCTCACTGAGTCCAATCGCGCCCGTACCGCTACCGGTCGGCACCCTGCCGCAGGTGGAGATCGTCACCGCGTCCCTGGGCAGCAGCGGAACGCTGCTGAAGGGGCTGGAGGGCGAGGTGAGCGGACTCGTGGTGGCCGCGTTCGGCGCCGGTCACGTCCCCGAGACCTGGTGCGGCCAGCTCGAAGCGCTGGCGACCGCGATGCCCGTCATCCTGGCCTCCCGCATCGGCACCGGGCCCGTCCTCTCTTCGACCTACGCCTTCCCCGGCTCCGAGAGCGACCTGCTGGCCCGCGGCCTGATCAGTGCGGGCACCCTCGACCCCTACAAGGCCCGCCTGCTCCTGACCGCCCTCCTTGCCGCAGGCACGCCCCGCCCGGAGATCGCGAAGGCGTTCCTCGACCACTCCTGATCCTGCCCCGACCAGCACGAAGGACGTCCCTCACCATGCGCTACGCCCAGGTCCGCACCGGCAGGCAGTTCGTGCTCGCCCTCGACCACGGGGAAGACCTCCTGGAAGGCCTCAAGCAGTTCTGCGCGGACCAGGACATCCGGGCTGGGTACATCCCGACGTTCGTCGGTGGTCTCCGCTCGGCCCGGCTGGTGGGCTCGTGCGAACCCCTCGGCGACCCCGAGGCCCCCCTGTGGGAGGAGATCACCATCGAGGTGCTCGAAGCACTCGGCGGCGGGACGCTCGCCTGGGATACGGATAAGGACTGCCTGGCCCCTCACATCCACGTCGCGGCCGGCATCAAGGGGAAGTCGGCCGAGGGGCGGGTGTCGCACCTGCTCGGCGCCACGGTGCAGTTCATCTGCGAGATCCCCATCGTCGAAGTCGTCGGCGACGCCGAGGGGCCAGCGCTGACGCGGCGGCGCAGTGCGGAACTGTACGACGTGCCCCTCCTCGGCTTCGGCACGGGCATCTGAGGGAGGTAGGCGACGATGCGCAGGGCAATCCGCTTCCCGGAGGTGGTCGAGGCGCACCGCCTGCGCATCTACGAGACGTTCACGGTGCACTTCGAGCGGGCGGCCAGGGAGGTGGCCCGGCTCGACGGCACCGCCTCCCTCGCTTCCGTGTGCGTCTCGCGGTCCGCCTGGGATCGCTGGATGATCGGGGATATCAAGGGGCTACCGCGGCAGGCGACGTGCCGGGTCTTGGAGCACCTCTTCGGCGAGCCGGCCGAGCAGCTGTTTGGCCTGCTGGGGCCGGAGACCGGGCATCAGGCCGACACCGGGGCGGCCGCAGTTGTCGTCGACTCGGTGGTGTCGCCGCATCTGGCCGCCATGGAGTCGTTCCGGCTCGCGGACCGCCAGCTCGGCGGCGGGCACGTGTACCGGTCCGTGGTGCACTACCTCAACACGGTTGTCGCACCGGCCCTCTTCAGTGCGGCGGACAGCCGCGACGACGGTGAGGGCGCCTTCGGTGCGTCGGTCGTCCTCACGGAGATGGCGGCGTGGATGGCTCACGATGCCGGGCGAGACGACCTGGCGTCCGGGCATTTCGACCGCGCCCTTCGGCTGTCGCAGAGCCTGACCGATGTGACCGCGGGCGCGAACGTGCTGGCCGGCATGAGCCACCTGGCCCTGCAGACCAATCAGGTCGAAGTCGCCGCCGATCTCGCACGCAGCGGGCTCGCCCGCCTCGCCGGCGGCCCGCCGGTGCCGACCCTCGCGGCCCGCCTCCACGCAATGGAAGCCCGGGCGCTCGCCCAGCTCCATTCCGGGCGGGAGGCGCAGCGAGCGCTCGACGCGGCACGGGAAGCCCTGGTTCTCGCGCGGACTGCGCCGGCGTCCAGGTGGGTGGCTCCGTTCGATGACGCGGCGCTTGCCAGCGAAGGCGCTTCCGTCCTTCTGGATCTTGGCGCGCTCAAGGACGCGGCCAAGGAGGCAGCGCGCGCCTTGGCGCTGCGTGACGCGAGCCGGGTCCGCAGCCGGGCGTTCGGGCAGGTCACATTGGCTCGAGTCCTGCTCGCGCAAGGGCAGCTCGACGCGGCGTGCTCGGTCGGCATGGAACTACTGAACGCCTGCCAGTCGGTGACGTCCCTGCGGCTCAGCGGTCAACTCGCGTCACTGCAAGCTGATTTCGATCAGCATCGTCAGGTTTCCGAGGTCCGTGAGCTCCTCGCGCTGATGACCGTCACGGCGCAGCACCGTAGATTGCTGCTCGGCAGTCTCGCGCTCCCGGAAGGTCCGCAGTGAACGATGCACCCATGCCGGGTGAGCCCGGCCGTGACGCCTACCTGGCCGAGGGAAACGCTCGGCAGGCCCGGAAGCGGGCGGCCGCGGACGCCCTGATCCGGGACCAGGCCGGGAGGCTGCTTCTGGTGAACCCGACTTACAAGGACGGGTGGGACCTTCCCGGCGGCATGGCCGAGGACAACGAGGCCCCAGAGGATGCCCTGCGACGGGAGCTCCGGGAGGAGCTCGGCCTGACGGTCGCCGATCTGCGGTTCCTGTGTGTCGACTGGGTCGGGCCCCACGGCCCGTGGGACGACCTCCTCGGGTTCGTCTTCGATGCCGGTGTCCTGTCACCAGAGCAGGCTGCCAAGCTGAAGCCGAGCGACGAGGAGATCTCCGAGCACCACTTCTTCGAGGCCGTACAGGCCATGCCGCTGTTGCCGGAGCGCCAGCGTGCCCGGGCCGTCCATGCCTTGCAGGTCTTGGACGATGGTGTCCCGCGCTACCTCCGCAACGGAGTTGCCCTCTGAGCCAAACGGCCGATCACGCGTTGATTTCCATGGATGGGGTGCGTCCCTCGGGCTGGATCATCACGGTCCGGATGCGGGAGAACACGTCATCGATCACCGCGAGCTCGTGAGCAGACAGCGGCTGGCCGAGGAAGCGCAGATCGTGCCCGGCCCCGTGGTGGTCACCGATGCCGGCGACCACCACGGCGTTCGGTACCTGCTGAAGGATGAACCGTAAGGCCACCCGGGCCAGGGCGTCCGGGGATCGGCCCGGAAGATTTCAAGTCCAGTGAGACGGCCGTGACGCTATGAGGTCTGTGGTGCCGGTTGTCTGCGCTTGGCCGGGTCGTTGATCCAGGCCGTTTGGGGTATCTGGGGTGGTCGGGGGCGGCGGCCAAAGCGTTCGGGGTGTCGGGCGTATGCCTCGGCGAGGGTGACCGCGCGCTGATCGCGGACCTCCTCGGCGGTGCCGAAGTGCACGGAGGCGGGGGTGTGCCAGCCGATGCCGGAGTGCCGGTGCTCATGGTTGTAATACGCGATGAACGCGTCGAACCACTCGCGGGCATGGGCCAGCGAATCGAAGCGGTCGGGGTAGTCCGCCATGTACTTCGTGGTCTTGAAGTGGGCTTCGCTGTAGGGGTTGTCGTTGGAGACCTTCGGCCTCGAGTGCGACCGTGTGACGCCCAGATCGATCAGCAGTTGGGAGACTTTCTTGGAGGTCATCGAGGTGCCGCGGTCGGCGTGCACGGTCTCGGGCACGATCCCGTTGTGTGCGATGGTCTCGCGGATCAACTCCTCGGCCCGCTCCGCCGATTCGGCTCGCTCGACGGTGTGGCCGACGATGTACCGGCTGAAGATGTCGATGATCACGTAGGCGTGATACCAGACGCCCTTGACCGGTCCGGCCGCCTTGGTGATGTCCCAGGTGAACACCTGAGACGGGCCGGTGGCGACCAGCTCGGGCACCGCCTTTGCCGGGTGGGTGGCCTGGCGGCGGCGCTCGCCGGTCTGCCCCTTTTCGCGCAGGATCCGGTACATCGTTGAAACCGAGCAGTGGTAGCGCCCGGCATCCAGCTCGCGGGCCCAGATCTGCGCGGGCGCAAGCTCGGCGTACTCGTCGCTGTTCATCAACTCCAGTACCGCAGCCCGCTCTTCGACTGCCAGAGCCGAGGGCTGGACCTGCGGCGAGCGGGGCCTGCGCGGTGGTGGGGGCCGCAGCCGGCGGTAGTGGGTGGCCCTCGATCGGCCGGTCAGCCGGCACGCCGCCGTGATGCCCAACTCTGCCTCGACGCCGCTGAATGCGTCGTCGGCCACCGGGTCGGCGTCAGACTTCAGTCCGCGCTCTCGGAGATCATTTCCAAGAGCGCGGAAGCTTTTCCCATGACTTCCAGCGCGGCCTTGTTCCGGGCCAGTTCCTTCTCCAGCCGTTCCACCTGGCGGCGCAGTTTCTCGTTCTCCGCCTCGGCGGCCGGCTTCTTCGGCCGGGCCGGGCTGGTGCGCTTGTCGACCAGCTTCTCCAGGGCCCCGGCGTCCCGCGCGGCCCGCCACTCGGTGACGTGTGAGTGGTACAGGCGCTCGCGGCGCAGGACCGCACCCTTCTCGTTCTTGGGCGCGGCGTCGTACTCGGCCACGATCCGCAGCTTGTACTCGGGGCTGAAGGAGCGGCGCTTCGGCCTGGGGGCCGGATCGGATCCGGCGGGGTTGGTGCTGGTCATGAAGGGGGGTTCTCCTGTCGGTGCCCTCTAAGGCTAACCCGTCGAAGCGGGACGTCTCACCCAAGGCTGACAGAGAGGGATCGAACCCGTCCCGGACCCGCGCCGGCGGCCGCCGTAGGCGGCCTGGACCCCACTGAGCTGCGCCCACCGCCGTGCGTGCTCCCGATCGAGCTCGGAGGCGCAGGTGAAGGCGTCGGGGGTGCGGCGGATCCCCCTGGACAGGTCCCCCTGCTCGGCGAGGACGACCGACCGGGACTTGGTCAGCGTGCCGCAGTCGTACGCCCGGTCGCCCACCCCGAGGGCGCCCTCTCCTACGAGCAGAAGATGGCGATCCTCGCCGAGGCCACAGCCCAGACCGGACGACGTCGCGGTGATGAGCTGGCTCGTGATCGTCGCCGAGCTCCCGGAGGAGGTATGACGCCGCCCGCGCTTGCCCGGGCATCTTCTACGACGGCATGTTCCCTGCCCGTCAGTCGGCCGCCACGAGGCTTCCCGGTGGCGCAGGGGTCACCTGATTCCGGTCGATGTGGTGACCGCCCGTGCGATCCGGGGCCCGACGAGGCGCTCCGCCAGATCCAGCGGGTACCAGGCGGCGCCGGTCACCTCGGACTCCTGGATACGCCCGACCTCGGCCTCGGCCGTCGTGAAGACATAGCCGAAATCCAGGTGGTAGTGGTCCGGCTCGTCCTTTGCGGGCCTGGCCGGTACTCGGCCGAACTCGACATAGGCGGGGTGCGCCGAGACAGGGACGACCTGGCCGGGGTCGATGCCGGTCTCCTCGGACAGTTCCCGCAACGCCGCGCCGACCAGCGTCGCATCGGTCGGCTCCAGATGACCACCTGGCTGCAAAGTGATCCCGTACGCGAGGTGTTCGATCAGGAGGATCTCGGCGCCGTGCCGGACCAGCAGCGCGCCGGCGGTGACGTGCATCGGGAAGGTGCGCCGCGAGGCGAACCCCTGGCCTCCGGCCAGGAGCCGCAGCGGCTCGGCCAGTTGTCCGGCCTCCTGCGGGTAGCGCTCAAGGTAGGCGGTGAGCACTCCCGCGATGTCGGAATCAGTGATCGCCACAGGTCACGCCCTCCGTTCGGCCCGAGGAGGGGTTCCGCCGAGATGGGCCGCTCGAAGGCGACCAGCAAGCACGTGCACAGTCAGCTCCACAAGGGTCGTGGCGTACCGGAAGTCCCGCACTCTACAAGTCCGCCCGGCCCCATACGCACCAAGGAACCGGTGGCCGTGCGGCGCTTGGGAACCTCGGCGATCCGGCCAACCGCCCTTGGTGGCAGTGCCGTTGCAGGAGCTGGGTCGGTGCATGTGACCGAGGATCGCAGTTGGCGGATCGTGCTCCATTTGGCGCAGGTCACCAGCCGGTGGGGGAAGCTGGCTGGCGGATCTTGAGGGTGATATATGGCGGACCTGCCTCCGCGTCGGTCACGTTGCGTGCCCACTGGTGTCTGCCATCTGCCTGGCGAGGTCCTCGAGGGCTGTAAGGATCCCGGGAAATGGAATGGGGTGTTCTTGCAGTTCCCAGCGCCGAAGCAGCGGCAGGTGCGGCATAGCCCGAGTCAGCGTTCGATCGTGAGGCCATGTGGGTGGCTGGAAGACTGGCGCGAGAGAGAACTCGCTTCCGGTGACGTAACTCCAGACGTAGGCGGATGCGGACTCTCGGGTGCGCTCTGTCGGTTTCCGGCCTCTGCCTGAACGGTGGTGTCGGCAGAGCTCTTCCCATGTCCTGTCGTCGATGGTCCAGTGGGCGAACTGCGTGCGGCGGGCCTGGTAGTCGACCTTTTTCTGACCGATGACGTGCTGGGCCAGGCGTCTCAGCGTGGCCGGCAAGTCGCGGTCTTTGAGGTCTTGATAGGGAACCAGTGGCTTGATCCGCACGCGGCCCTGGGTGGTCCAGGATGTGGGGATGCCGAGGAACGCTGCCGCTTCCAGGAAGTTCATGTTGCTGATCGCTTGGACCAGGTGGACGGGGAGAACGCGTCGGAGTCGGCGGCGGCTGGTGAGGTCGTCCTCGGAGTCCTCCAGGGTGGCGGCAAGCAGCCAGGGGCTGGGGAGGGACTGCGGGATGTACTCAGGAGCGATCCCGAATTCCGTGAGGGTGTGGATAGGGGCGAAGACCTTTTGGGCGGTATTGCCCCTGGAGGCCCGCAGTGTCGGGGCCCCCTGCCGGATCCATTCGGCCGAGAGCCTGTGCCGGTAGACCTGGTCGATCCGGCGCCGGAGCGAGGGAGAAGCCTCGTGAGCGAGCATGTGCCAGGTTCTGCCCCAGCGAAGATCGTTGCGGGTGGGCAGATGCCGCAGCAGTTGGGGCAGGGTGCTGCCCGGTCCGGAGGGATCTTGCGCGAGCAGATGGTAGGCCGCGAAGAGGAGACCGGCGGTGGCGAGGGCGTCACCGGGCGGTGTGTTCCAAGGAACTGCGGATGGGGGGCCAACGGTTTCGGCCGCGGCGCGGGAACCGCGAGCGTTCTGCTGCTGCGGTGCGAGATGTGCTTCCAGAGTCGCCTGGGCTGCGGTGGGGGCGAGGTCGGCCGCCGCGGGCCAGCCCGCCTGGATCAGGGAGACGGCGACTTGTAGATCGGCGAACCGGTGAAGCGCCAGCTCAGCCGGCTCGTCACCGTCCAGGAGGTCCAGAAGGACGGCCTGCAGGTCCGCCAGTTCCAAAGTAAGGGCCGCAGCGGGTGGTTCGGTGACGTCAAGGCGGTGACCGCAGACTTCGCGCTTGCCGGAATTGCCGTAAGGGTTGCGGCACTGCGCGGGATGGAGCCTCGGCATGTTGGCGGCGGGCAGCAAGGCCAGGGGGCTGCCGGACCGGCCGCCGAGTGCAGGCAGCCGGCAGCGCGGGCACTCGCTGCGAAGGAAGGTCCGGTGATCGAGGCAGGCGAAGACGACGCCCAGCCGCCACTGCCGTTTCCAAGGCCCGCCGTGGCGGTTCTGGATCGGAGTTCCATCGCCGGCGAGACATGCGGGGCAATAGCGCGAGTGCCTCATCAGCAACCAGGGCTGGGACAGTTTGCGGGGGCGCGGAGTACTGCCCGGACGAACCAGCGCCTGCGCGAGGGCGGGATAGCGGTCGGCGTAGGGGTGGAGCGTCAGCGCGTTGGCGTCGGCGGGCGTTGTGAGCGATCACGAAATTCCCCAGGTGAGGCGGGTTCCGCGTCACGTAATTCCCCACCCCCGCGGTCACGTAATTCCCCATGGGGACGACGGACGCAGCGGGTAGTGGTCCTGGCCGTCGAGATGACGGACGCTTCCTCGATCAGTGGTTCGAGGTCGAGGGAAGCGCACGATGGCAAGGAGAACGTTCAACGTGGTCGATGTGACCGAGATCTATGTCCACTGGTACGCGGGCCGCTCCAAGAGCGAGCTGGCCGCGTCGCTGGGACTGGACCGCAAGACGATCAGGAAGTACCTGGCCCCGGCGGAGGCCGCCGGGATGGCCCCGGGCGGGGCGGCGATGGCCGCGGAGGACTGGGCCTCTCTGATCAAGGGCTGGTTCCCCGAGCTCGCCGATGCCCGGTTGCGGCAGGTGACCTGGCCCGAGATCGACAAGCACCGTGATTACATCAAGAGCCTGCTGGGGACGGTGACCGTCGCCACGATCCACCAACGGCTGCGGGACGAGAACGAGTTGGTGGTTTCGGTGTCGTCGCTTCGGCGGTGGATATCGGCGACGCTGCCCGAGGAGACCCGTCGCTCTCAGGTCACGGTCCTGCGCGACGAGATCGAGCCGGGGCTGGAGGCTCAGATCGACTACGGCTTCCTTGGCCAGTGGATCAACCCGCGGAGCGGGAAGCGGCACCGGATCTGGGCGTTCGTGATGGTGCTGCCGTGCTCGCGGCACATGTTCGTCCGCCCGGTGATCCACCTGGACCAGCACTCCTGGACCGAATCCCACGTCGAAGCCTTCAGATTCTTCGGCGGCGTCCCGCAGCGGCTGGTGCCCGACAACCTGAAGACCGGGGTGGACAAGCCCGACCTCTACGACCCTAAAATCAACAAAGCGTATGCCGAACTCGCGGCCCATTACGGTGCGTTGGTAGATCCAGCCCGCGCTCTGAAGCCAAAAGATAAACCGCGCGTCGAGCGCCCTATGCCCTATATACGTGATTCCTGGTGGCGGGGCCGGGAGTTCTTCTCGCTCGAGCAGATGCAGGCCGAGGCCATCCGGTGGTGCACCGAAGTCGCCGGTCAGCGGCAGTGCCGCCCGCTGGGCGGGGCCGCCCCGGCCTCGGTTTTCGAGGCCGTCGAGGCGTCCACGCTGCTGCCGCTGCCGAAGACCCCGTTCGTGCTCGCGAAGTGGTCGACGGCCACCGTCGGCCCGGACATTCACATCAAGGCCGGCCGCACCCTCTACTCGGTGCCGTGGAAACTGATGGGCAAGCGGGTCGACGTCCGCTCGACCGCGACCTTCGTGCAGGTCTTCCACGACGGCGAACTGGTCAAGACCCACGGGGCACTTGAGCAGGGCAAGCGCACCCATGCCAGCGACTACCCGCCGGAGAAGATCGCTTTCCACATGCGGACCCCGACCTGGTGCCGGACCCAGTCCGCGCAGGTCGGCACGGCCTGCCGCGAGGTGGTCGATGGGCTGCTGGAGGTCAACGCGCTCTATCGGCTCCGCGCCGCCCAGGGGATCCTCGGCCTGCGCAAGAAGTACGGCGAGGGCAGGCTGGAGGCCGCCTGCGCCAAGGCGACCCTGGTCGGCGACCCGTCCTATCGCACGATCAAGGGCATCCTCGTCGCCGGCACCGAGACCGAGCCGGCCCCCGAATCCTCCGGCGATGGCGGAGCCGCCGCCTTCCTGCACGGACCTCAGCGGCTCTTCGCGACCGCGACACCCCCCGACATGACGAACGACGACCGTGATGACCACCGTCACGAAGAAGGAGTGGCGTGATGAGCATCATGGACACCGCCCTGCGGGACGCGCTTCGCGCGCTGAAGCTCTCGGGCATGCTGGAAACTCTCGACGCCCGCCTCTCGCAGGCCCACGGCGGCGAGCTCGGCCACCTGGAGTTCCTCCAGATCCTCTGCCAGGACGAGATCACCCGCCGGGAGACCGTCGCCTTCCAACGGCGCCTGACCCGGGCGAAGTTCGAGCAGCAGGTCACCTTGGAGGAGTTCGACTTCGCGGCCTCCCCGAAGATACCCGCGGCCCAGGTCCGCGACCTTGCGGCACTGCGCTGGCTGCACACCGGCGAGTCCGTAATTTTGTTCGGGCCGGTCGGCGTTGGGAAGACACACGTCGCCCAGGCACTCGGACATATGGCGATCCGCCAGGGCGCCAACGTCCGCTTCGCCAAGACCAGCCGGGTTCTGGCCGACCTGGCCGGCGGCCACGCGGACCGCACCTGGGACCGCCGACTGCGCGAACTGGTACGGCCCGACGTGCTCATCCTGGACGACTTCGCGATGCGCCAGCTGACCGCGGCCCAGGCCGACGACCTCTACGAGCTGGTCTCCGAGCGGCAGGGCCGGTCGCTGATCCTGACCAGCAACAGGGCGCCGAGCGACTGGTATCCGCTCTTCCCCAACCCCGTCGTCGCCGAGTCCCTCCTGGACCGGCTCATCAACACCAGCCATCAGGTGATCATGAACGGTCCCAGCTACCGCCCCAACAAGCGGCCCCGCGCAGGCGTCACCGACAAGACAAACAAGCCCTCGATCAAGTAGACATGGACGAGGCCAGGACCTGGGGAATTACGTGACGCTGAGCCCGGGGAATTACGTGATCGTCCACAGGCGTCATGCGGGTCGCTTCGGCGAAGGCGTCCAGGCGAGCTGACTGGATCATCAGTAGATGTGATGCCGGGACCTTGGCATGGGGGTCATCCGGCGTGATCAGACCGACCCGCCGGGCCACTTGGTGGGGAGTCAGGTCAAGCCGGTGAGTCAGGCGGAGAAGGAAGCCGGGCAGGCTTTCGTCGGGCAGGGGCTGGAGGCTCCTGGGCAGCGGTTCTCTGGCCGCAGGCATGGGTCAGCCCGTCCTGTTTTCGGCAGTGCGTGGTCCGTGATCGTCGAACACGGTGTTGCGAGGCCGGCGTTTCGCGCTGGACGACCGGCGGGCGGTGGGCTGCCCGGCCGGCGGGATGGGTTCATCAGGGGCGTCGGTCATGTCCTCCCGGCGCAGGACGATCTCGTCGAGCAATTCTTCGTCGAGGACTTCTCTGCCGCTGTCCATCGCTTCCTGGGCGCCGTCCTCGATGAGCCGCCCGAGCAGTCCGACGACGCCGCCGGTGCGGCGTATCAGGTACTCCGGCATGGTGCCGTCGGTGAGCATGCCCTTCTTCGCGTTCAGCAGCCGCAGGTGCCGCTCGATCCCGTCCAGGTGGTTGACGAAGGCATGGATCTGCTTCGGCGTGGTGTAGCGGAAGCGGTCGAGCTCGATGAGCTCGAAGCGGTGCTCTGTCTGAGTGATCTCCAGGCCATGGATGCGGGTTGACTCCAGCGGCGGCATCTCCCACTGCCCGGTCCTCTTGTTCCACTTGGACTCACGCAGCAGCCCAATGCCGGGGATGTTGACGGCGGTCAGGATCAGGGTGACGTCCAGACTCATGAAGGCCCGGATCAGGTCGAGGACGTCCTGGTCGTCGGCCCGGTGCATCCGCAGCCGGCTGACATCGTCCAGGATCACCGCCTTGACGCCGTGGTCGTGGAGGGAGTCGGCGACCTGCCGTACCAGTTCCGGGAGAGTGGCCGACTTGCGCATCTCGGCGCGGAAGAAGCCCAGGATCGACGCGCAAAGGCTCTTCGGGGTCGCCGTCACAGGAGTCGAGACATAGACAACCGGCGAGTGGATGTCCCGCGTGCCCGGCAGAGTTCCGGGCTTGAGGTAGCTGTGCATTTGCAGCCACTGGTCCTCGAAGACGGCCGCGGTTGAGCAGACAGATGCCGTCTTGCCGTAGTTGCCCCAGCCGCTGACCATGACGCCGGCGCGTGTCGGGTCGTCCTGTTTCATCGTGTTGCCGCGCAACCGGCGCCGGATCAGCTTGCCGACCTTGTCGTGCATGGGTGTGTCCTGCAGCGGGAGGTTCGCGTTCGTCAGATGGCGGAAGAGGTCGTAGTCCGCGCGGCGGCTCTCCGGGGTCGTCCTCCACTGCTTCAGTGAGATCACCGGAGCGGGAAGGAGCAGGCCGCGGCGGGCGCGGTAGCTCTGCCAGCCGACGTAGGTGTCGCGCGGCGGGTGGCCGCTCAGGATCAACTCGGCGATCTTGGATCGTGGGGGCAGGCCCTCCAGCGGATCATCGTGTGAGAGGGCTCGGGTCACGCGTCGTCCTCCCGGACAGTCGTATCGGCGTCTGAGTCGTCGCGGGGCGGCGGCAGGAACATGGGCCGCCGGTTCAGTGCCTCGTGCAGCGTCGGCGGGGCGAGGGGCCGGGTTCCGGCGAGTGCTTCTTCGCGTCGTCGGCGGCGGTCGGTGTCGACCGCACGATCGATCATGCGGGCATGCTCTGCCCAGGCCGCAGGCATCTGAGCCGGAGCCGGCTCGTCGGCGGGGGCCGGTGCGGTGGGGCGGTCGGCTGCCGCGGTCTGTGCGCGAGCGATCTCGCGGGCCTGGGCGACGCGTCGCTTCTTCCCGGCCTTCTTCTCGGCCTGGCTTGGCCATTGGTCGACGGGGGTGACCGAGCCGAGGATCTCCAGCAGATGCTCCAGGAGCTCACTCTCGGAGTGGATCCTGATCTTGTTCGCCTTCACATGTGCCAGGAGAGCGTCGGCGGTCTTGTCGGAGAAGGCGGGAATCTCGCCCTCGGGTGGCAGCCCTCGCCAGCGCAGGATGTGCCAGGTCTCGTGGTCGGCCGGGTCTTGGAAGAACACCTGTCGGCGGTCCCTCCGGTCACTGCGGACCACCCACTGGCCCGCGTGCTTGCCGCCTCGGGAAGAGGGCTGCAGGAAACGCGGCTCCTCGAGGACCGGGTGGTGATACCAAAGCCCGAGAATCTTCACTCCGCGTCGCGGATGGATCTTCACGTGGTGCTTGCGCAGGACCTTGTAGTAGAAACTCGGTTCGGGGAAGTCGAGGTCGAAGCCGCCCTGTTCCATCGCTGCGGCGAACAGGGTGTTGGGGCTGTGGTCCTCACCCGGCGCCCAGCTCGGGGCGTATTCGCCTAGTTTGCGGTTCTGCCAGATCTGGACGATCCAGGTCGCGACGACGTGTTCGGCCTGTGCGAGTGTGAGGCTCGCGTCGCGTTCCGGGTCGGCTCCGCGGTCCGCGACGTCGCCGCCGGTGAAGCCCAGCAGGTGCTCGAAGAGCATGGTCTGGATGGTGTGGAACTGGCGCTCGACTGCGAACTTGTCGGTCTGCCGCAGCACGCGGGCAGGCAGGATCCGGCAGCCGATCTCCCGTTCGGCCTCCACCAGGTCGTGGTTCTTGTAGGGGCCGCCGTGGTCGGTGGTGACCGTCTCCGGGGCGAAGAACGGCAGAGCGGCGACCCGGTGCCCGCTGAACTCCGCGATCACGTCGGCCGGGACCCCGGCGTACGGCCATTCCATATCCTCGCCCCAGCCGTCTCGCATCGGCAGCGGCAGCATCACGTCCCGCAGCAGCATCGCGATGTCGACCGAGGTGTCGGACTGCAGCGTGAGGCGGAAGGCCGGCAGTCCGTGCGTGTAGAGATCGAGCGCGAGGGTCAGTGTCGCGGTGACCGCGTCGCCGAACACGGTCTCGCGCAGCTTCACCGGCACCGGCGGCGGCAGCACCACCATCCTGCGCACCCTCACCGCCCAGTTCCTCCACCAGGGCGCCCACGCCCTGGTCCTCGAAGGCCCCCTGGTCGCCCACCTGTGGGCGAAGAACCTGCCGACCGTGACGCACCGCGGCAACGTCGCCGGCATCCACGACGCCCTGGTCGGCCTCGCCACCGAACTGAAGCGCCGCACCGACCTCAACGGCGCCCTCGACGACGCACCGCGCCTGATGATCGTCCTGGACCGCGCCGACACCACCCTGCGGCACCTCACCAGCTACTGGGAGACCTTCCGGCAGAAGGACGACCCGAAGAAGTCCCCGGCCATCACCGCGCTCGAGGACGTCCTGTACGCGGGACGCGAGGCCCGCATCCACGTCCTCTACAACGGCCACATCACCGGCAGCGTGCTCGCCCCCGCCGCCCGTGAACAGTTCGCCACCGTCATCCTCGCGCGGGTCGGCGAGGGCACCTGGCAGCGTCTCGCCCCGATAGCCGGCCCCACCCCGAAAAGCAGCCCGCTCCCGGGCCGCGCCCACGTCGTGAAGGACGGCGCCGCCCACCCGACGCAGGCCCTGCTCATGACCGACGCCGAAGCCGCCGACTGGCTCGCCCTCACGGCGGCCGGCGAGAACTGACCCCGAGCCGGTCACACCACGGGCCCCGGGGGATCAGCCATGACATCCCTGGGGCCCAGCTCTATGGAGACACTCGATCCAACGACCGCGCGTCCCCAACGTCACGAGACAGAGTAGGGGGAGCACCAACAGGAATCTCCTGTAGATCTGGCGGCATGAACCTCACCGACCTCAGCCCGCTGATGGCCCGCCGCCGGGCCGGCGGCCTCAGCTACAGCTATGACCAGTTCCGTGCCGACCCGGCGCTGGCCGCCCTGCAGTGGCCGGACGACGTCCAGGAGCAGTTCCTCTTCGACCACGGCGACAACGGCGCCTTCGTTCACGACTACGCCGACATCGACCTGCGCGACGTCACCTGGCGGCTGGAGACGATCCCGGCCGCGGACTTCCACGGCATGCCGACCGGAGCGTCCGACGCCTGCTGCATCGAATCCTTCGCGAAGAACCCGGTGCACTGGGTCGCGGTCCGTCCCCCAGAGATCGGCCGACACTGGGAAGAGCACGGTACGTGGCTGCGCCCGCCACTCCTCATCGACCGGCGCCTCTGGACCCGTCGGACAGCGGGCTGCAGGTCCTGGAGGGCCGAACGCGCGTCGGCGTCCTGCGCGGTCGCCTGCGCGAGAAACTGCATGTCGCCCTCGACCACCAAGCCTGGGTCGGGCGGCCGTGACAGCGTGCCGTGCCACTGTGCGTACGCTGCGAACGTCCGGCCATTTTCGAGGAAGAGCTGTGGATGACTGAGAACCCGTCTGTGCCCGGACCGCGCCGGGACTTGGCGATGCACAACGACTGGTTCGTCTCGGGCTGGGACCACGTCCTGCCCCGACAGGGCCTCCCGCTGACCATGCTGATCGGGACCGCGAGCCAGCCCGACTTCACCGGCTCTCTGGACGACCTGCTGCACGAGATCTTCGACGGCCACTGGGACATGATCGGTGGCGACCTCGATGGCGCGCTCACGTTCTCGTGGCCTGATGAGGAGTGGGACTACGACGAAGCGCCCGAGGGACGAGAGGTGTGCGAGGCGAGCCGCTGGGAGAAGTTCGGCACCATGCTGACGGCCGCCGGCTTCCCGGTGCCCACGACGGTGCGAGACCTGTCCGAGCTCTACCTGACGTGGGGCCTGGCCCGCCGCCAGGAGACACCGGAGGGCACCCGGTGGTCGATGCCTGCCGCGCTGCCGCTGCCCGGAGACCTGCTGACCCTGGGCGCCGAACTCACCAAGCGGCTCGACGGGATCCGCTGGACGATGCGCACCGGCCCGCTCGTCAACACCCTCATCAACCACCTGGTCGACGATCTGGGTGAACCGCAAGAGACCCTCACCTCCCTGGATCGCCTGGCGGCCGCCACCGGCCAGGACACCGACGATGTCCGCCTCGCCCTCGCGGAGCTCGTCGAGTCCGGTGATGCCCACGTGCAGCGCGGCCAGGAGCCGGCCGACGCAGAATGCCTAGAGGCACACCGACGCTTCCGCCTGGTCATGGACTGGGAGCACCTCCATGAGAACCGGATGCAGCTGAGCATCCGTGACTGAGCCCGCGCACGAAGCGCATTGGCCCGGCTTGGCCCCGGCACGCCGGGGACGGTGCCGGTCAGGGCAGGAAGTTCTTCTGCCACTGGAGCGAGTCCATGCTCAGCGCGGCGTCGGCGAGAGCCTTCGCGGACGGCGTCTTGAGCGAGGCGAGGCTGGTGTCGATCCAGTTCTGGGTGAGGCTGTAGCCCTGCTCCCGGTACTCCACCGCCTGGACCAGGCATTCAAGTTTGTCGGCGTCGCGGGCGACGATCGCCTCCGGGGTTTCGCCGGCCTCGTACTCGTCGACCGCGCCCTGCACCCCGGTGCGTACGGCCGGGTGAGCGTTGGCGACCTGATCGGCGGTCACCTCCTGGTTCGGGGCGGCCCTGATGTACTTCCGGCCGATGTGCGGGATGTCCCCGATCCGGGTCTCCTGGCTGTCGTGGAACAGGCACATCAACGCGACCCGGGAGGCGTCGACGCCCTCCATCATGGCGAGGACCGAACCGATCACCCCGACCCGGAAGGAGTGCTCCGCCACGGATTCGGGGGCCTTGTTGCCGGTGAACCACCAGCCGGTCCGTGCGACGCGCTTGAGCACGCCCATCTCGGAGATGAAGCTCGCGGTACCCCTGGTGGTGTCATCGGCCATGCGGTCCTCCGGTGTCAGCGGTTGTGATCGAAAACGTAGTGGACATGAGCCAGTTCGCGCTGTGATCTCGCTGATAGCGCTGTCCCGTCCAGGAGCCGAGCGGTTTGCTCGCGCAGCGGACCGGCGATCGGACCAGCGGCCTGGGAGAGCCACGGGAACGCCGTTGCCAGCGCCCACAGTGAGTGCGCGTACAGGTCGACGTAGCCGGGCGCCACGTGCAGCCCGCGGGCCAGGCCCCGCAGCAGGGTCACCGGATCCCAGCCCGACAGGTCCCGGTCCCGCATGAAGGCGTCGTCCGGCTGCGGCAGCGACAGCGCCCCCAGCCACAGCGCCCAGTAGTTGAGGTTCGCGGCCTCCGCGGTGTCGTCGTCGGCCAGGGCGCGGTCGATGAAGTCCAGGAGTGGCTGCGGGTCGCCGAGGCGGGCGAGCGCCGTGGCGGTGGAGCGGGCCTCCGCCCAGTGCGGCGACCAGCCCCGCCGGGCCAGCACGTCACGGCGCCGGTGAAGGGTGTGCGCGGTCCACGCGGCCGCGTCCGGCCCCCGGTCGTACGAGGCGAGGTAGAGCGCCTGGCGGTGCAGCAGCACCCCGCCCTCGCCCTGCCGGGCGGCTGCCTCGGTCGTGCCCCGCAGGTGGTCGAAGAACACCGCCCTGTCCGCGGCCGCCAGCTGCGGTGCGGCGGCGACCGGGCCGCGCCTCGGTCGGGGTAAGCGCCTGGCGAGCGCCGGCGGGACGGTGCCGTTCAGCGCCCAGGCCAGCATGTGCGCGGTGTCCCGGGTGTGGACCCACCCGGCCAGCGGGTGCGGACCGCCGGCCTCACCGTCCAGCCCGGCCGCGATGATCCGGTCGGCGTCCATCGCCGCGTCCAGCCACACCACCAGCACCACGTCCGCACCGAGCGCCGGCAGCCGTCTGCGCAGCTCCAGCAGCGCCCCGGCCCGCATGTTCGCCAACGGGCGCCGCCCCGACTCCCAGCCCTGCACCGTGTCCAGGTCCACGCCCAGCGCCTCCGCCAGGGCGGTCTGCGTGCACGGGACCGACTCGCGGACCAGGCGCAGCACGAAGCCGGTCACCGCACCTGCTGATGTTCGTCGCGGCCTGCCCATACCGGCTGCCCCCCGGTTGCCCTGCGCACCGAAACCCGTACTCACGGTCAGTCCTACCCCATCGGGCCCGCCCGTACGGTCGGGATGCGGTCGATGTCCGACGAACGAGACCGTGCCGCCCGCGACCCACGACCCGGCGAGGCACCGATGAGCAGCACGCACCTGGTCCTCCACGACCCCGAAGGACGCCTCGAAGCGGAACTCCCCCTCGACCGGGAGCTCCACAAGGCTCTGGTCAAAGCCGTGCTGGGATGGACCGCCGTCCCCGGCCTGCCGCCTGCGGACCTCCACCAGATCGCGCTGCTGCTCACCGGCGTCGCCCGCGCCGTCGCCGCCGACGTCCGCCGCGCCGCCGATCTGCTGCCCGAAGACCACGCCGCCCGCGTCCTCGCCGACGTCGTCCTCGAGGAAGCCGACCGACGCCTGTCCGTTCCACCGGAGGGCACCGCACGCTGTGCCCAGGGCCACGCCCGGCTCGTCCGCGCTCTGTACGAGCGCCTGGACCGCCTCGCAGGCGTCACACCCCAGGCCGTCACGGCCCCCTGAGACCACCGCGCACCCGGACGGGACCGATCTCCCGGGTGCGCGGTGCACGGCACCACACCCCGGCCCAACCCGGGCCGGGCGAGCACCACTCCACACCGAGAGGGGCACCACCGTGAGCACCGCAACGACCGAGCTGCGCCGGTTCCTGACCATCACCGGCCAGCGCTTCAAGGACGACCAGTCCGCACCCGAGATGTTCTCCCCGGCCGTGGACGCGGCCTGGCACGAACTGCTCGACACCCCCGCCTACGAGGCCCTGTGCCAGGAGACCGCCGGCCAGCCCATCCGCCACGTCGCGAACAACGGCCACGGCCCGATCGCCTGGGTCACCGCCTACGAGGAGGCGTACGGACCGCTGCCGGAGATCTGGTTCACCGACGCCGACGGCAACGTCGACCAGGACGCCATCGCCCAGTACCAGACCACCGGCACCGTGATCGCCGAATGGGACTGCTCCCCGACCGGCGGAGACGACGACGTCGCCCCCGACCAGCCGGAGACCGGCCGCCGGTGACCAACGCCCGCACCACGGCAGCGCCCCGGCCCACCGCCGGGGCGCTTCGCCTCGTTGAGGCCAGCACCGCCCGGCCGAAATCCGTGGACATCAGCGACTACGTGCGGCAGATGACCGCCCACTGCCCCTACCTGGCACCCTCGCTCGAACGGGACTTGACGACCTGGACCGTCTACCGCGCCGACGGCGACGCCGAAGCGGTCCAGGCAGAGCTGTTCCACGCGGGCGCCCAGGCCGCGGAATGGCTGCGGCCTCTGCTGAACCGGCCGCACGGCATGCTGCGGTGCGAGAACATCGTCCTGACGGGCGAAGTGCCCCACGCCCGGCACCGCGAGCTGATGGCCTGGCCGCACTGGGTGCTGAAGAACCTGTACGGGCCCCTCGGGGTCATGTTCGGCAAGTTCTACGCAGGCGAACAGGAAGTCACCGAGGCGGGGATGCGAATCCCGGCCGCCCCCGCATCGTTCCTCCCCGTGAGAGCCGCGATACGCCGCCGCGACCCGCGCTTCCTGCACGCGACCCCGGACCTGGCCACCGCGCTCGCCACGGCCGCCGACGACGGCGCGACGTGTTCGAGCACATCCCCACCCAGTGGAAGGAGATCCGTACATGGGCCAGACAGTTCCTCCCCCCGGCGAAGCCGTCGACGTCCTCACCGGACACATCGGCGAGCCCACCTCGATCCAGCTGCTGAGCGACCGGCGCGGCTCCCGGGCCTGGAAGCTCCAAGGACCCCGGGGCGCGGTCGCGCTGAAGGCCAACGACCCCGACAGCGACAACGCCCGCGACAAGGCCACCGAGATGGCCCAGGAGGACGAACACCTCCTCCGCCTCACCTCAGCCGGCGCCCTGAACGCCGACTACCGCCTCGACGCCGGCACCTTCGGCGGCGGCCGGTGGCTGGCCGTGAAATGGATCGACGGCGCACCCCTGTGGCGCGCCCTCGCTCTGGCCCGCGGCCCCGAAGGAGACCGCGCCTCGGTCCGCCCCTGGCTCCTGGGCATCGCCCGCACCTGGGCGGAGCACCTCGCCCCCATGCACACCGCAGGTTGGACCCACGCCGACGTCCAGCCCACCAACACCCTCGTCACCAACGACGGCCGCACGATCGTCATCGACTACGCCCTCGCCTGCGGCCCCGACGGCCCCCCGCGCCTGCCGTACCGCGGCGCGCTCACCCACACCACCGCCCCCGAGATCGCCGCCGCCCTTCTCGACACCCCCGCCGACACCCACGTCCAGGCGCAGCCGGCCGCCGACATCTGGAGCCTGGGCGCCTCCCTGTTCTGGTCCTGGACCGGCCACCGCCCCGTCGCTTACGACGACGCCACCGACCGGCTGGAGAAGCTCGCCGCCATCGCCAAGGGCACCACCACCGCGCTGCCCGACGTCCGGCCGTGGCCGTTCCCCGAGTTCGAGGACGCCGTCACCGCCTGCCTGGCACCCGACCCCGCCGACCGGCCCACCGCAAAGGAGCTGACCGCCGCATGGTGACCCTGCGCGCCCTGGCCCCCGACGACGCACCCGACCTCGCCCGCATCTACAGTGGCGCATCCATCCGGTACACCACCGGTAAGGACCTCACCCTCGGCCAGGCCCACGAGAAGATCCGGGCAGCCCTCGCCAGAGGCGCAGAGAACCCGCGTGCGCAGTGGTCCTGGGGCATCCTCGCCGCAGACGAGATGATCGGCCTGATCGCCCTGCGGCGACGATCCCCGTCCATGGGCACCATCAGCTACATCCTCCGCGAGGACACCTGGGGCAACGGCTACGCCACCCATGCCGCCCAACAGGTCGCCGTCCTCGCCTTCACCACCACCGGACTGAACCGGCTGGAGGCCATGCACCACCCCGGCAACCCGGCCTCCGGCCGCGTCCTGGCCAAAGCCGGGTTCACCCGCGCCGGAACATCCGACCGGCACACCGAGAACGGAACCGCCGTGCCGTACGAGCTGTACGCCCTGGAGCACGACAGCACCTGAAGTCAGCGGCACACGCAGAGGGTCCGTACCGACTCCCGGCACGGGTCCCTCCGCGCTGCCAACGCGACCACGCCGTGGCCCACTTCAGCCCGAGCACGGTAGAGCCGGCCGCGGCTTCGAACGCCCGCCCGTCACCCGTTGGTGCGTCGCGCCGGGCCGAGCTCCTTGACCCACTGCCCATACGGTGGCCAGCCTCAGACATCAGCCACCAGACCAGGGGACCGACATGGGGCGAGCCTCACGCGCACGCGCCGACAGGCGACACGGCCGACCGACTGCCGCTCAGCCGCTGCTCCGCAGGCCGGTTCCCGAAGACCAGGAGGCGCTCGCCCGCCTGCTGGGCATGGTGATTCCCGGAGACCCGGCCATTGAGCACCTAGGAGCGTGGGTCAGTAACCGGCAACCCGCCTTCGGTTCGTGATCATTCGTAAGGAATGATGTCCGTATGCGTGGTGGGGATGGACTGTTTGAGGTCGAGCCGGTCGAGAAGAAGCAGCCGCAGGGTCATCCAGCGGCGGTGGACAAGCGGTTCCGGGCGTTCGACCCGCACCAGGTCCTGCTGCTGCCACCGTCGCTGGACCACTGGCTGCCCGAGGGGCACCTGGCCCGGTTCGTCGCCGACCTGGTCGACGACGTGCTGGATCTGGGGCCGGTCCTGGCCGGCTACACCGAGAAGCGCGGCTTCCCGCCCTACGATCCGCGCCTGATGGTGCGCCTGCTCATCTACGGCTACACCACCGGCATCCGGTCCTCGCGGGCGATCGAGCGCAAGTGCGTGGATGACATCGCGTTCCGGTTCCTGGCCGCCGACCAGGCGCCGGACTTCCGGTCGATCTCACGGTTCCGCCGCCGCCACCTGGACGCGCTCGCGGACCTGTTCACGCAGTCACTGCACCTGGCGCAGAAGCTGGGCATGGTCAGGATGGGCCGGGTCGCGCTGGACGGCACGAAGCTGGAGGCCAGCGCCTCCAGACACAAGGCGATGAGCTACTCCCGACTGATCGACAAGGAGGAGCGGATCGAAGCCGAGATCGCCGAACTGGAGTCCAAGGCCGCCGCGTTGCTGGCCGACGCCGAGTCCACCGACACCGCCGAGGACCGGATCTTCGGCGCCGACGGCAAGGACGTGGACCTGCCCGCCGAGCTGGACCGCCGCGAGAAGCGACTCGCCCGGCTCCAGGCCGCCCGCGCCCAGATCGAAGCCGAGGCTGCTGAGAAGGCCCGCCGCCACGCCGAGGACAAGGAACGCCGCAGGCAGGATCGCGCCGGCACCGACGACGAACAGGCCGTCACCGACGCCGGGCAGCAGGCCGCCGCGAAAGCCCGTCCCAAGCCGAAGGCGCAGGCCAACTTCACCGACCCCGACTCACGGATCATGAAGAACAGCGACGGCGCCTACATCCAGGCCTACAACGCCCAGGCCGTCGTCGACGCCGAACACCAGGTCATCACCGCCGCCGACGTGACGACCAACGCCGCGGACACGCTGAACTACACCACGATGCTCAACCAGTCCGCCCAGAACACCGGCATCCACCCCAAGCAGGCACTGGTCGACGCGGGATACTGCTCCGAGACCAACCTCCAGGCCGCGAAAGACCGCCAACTCACCTGCGGCACCGACACGTTCATGGCCACCGGCCGCCTCGCCCACGACGAACAGGTCCCGCCCGCACCACGCGGACGCATCCCGGCGAACGCCACGCTGAAGGAACGCATGGCCCGCAAACTGCGGACCAAACCCGGCAAAGCCGCCTACCGCCGCCGAAAAGCCATCGTCGAACCCGTCTTCGGCCAGATCATGACCTGCCAGAACGGCCGCCAGCTCATGCTCCGCGGCGAAGACGGCGCCCGCGGAGAGTGGCGACTGCTCGCAGCCTGCCACAACCTCCGCAAGATCTTCCGGCACACCACGGCCACCGGACTCGCCGCGGCGACCGGGTGACCGGCCCGGCCCAGGCCCTCCTCTGGACCATCCCGAGGCCCAGGAGACCCCAGCCTCGGGCCAGCCGACACCGACCGGGCGACTGTGACCGATCCCGCCGACCCGACCACCCGGCCGCCTGCTCGTTACTGACCCACGCTCCTAGCCATGCAGTTGGCGACCATCCCGATCCCCGTTGCCCGAGCCGGCCACTACGCGACCGGCGGGGCCTGGGTCGCTGAGGAACAAGGCGCGGCAGTCGGCCTGATCGTCGCAGCATCGCCCTTGGCCTGGATCGACAGCGTTCCGGTACTTGAGCCCGACCAGCGCTTGCTGTTCTCCCGTCGCATGGTGGAGTGCGAGTACCTGGCCGTCGATCCTGCCGCACGGGGCCGGAAAGTCGGTGTCCTGCTGACTGAGCAGGCCCGACGGCAGTTCATCGCTCGCGGGTACCACCTCATGACTGGCACCGTCACCGAGGAAAACTTCGGCCTGCTCCCGTACTACCGGTCGATGGGCTGGAAGACGCTACGGCCGGGCGAAGGCATCGGAGTCCTGGAGCCTGCCCGTCCCACCGCGATCTGGCGCCCCGCCGAAGCGCACGTCGCGCAGATGTGGCTTCCGCTGCACCGCGAAGTCACCGTCATCAACTGGCCCACCCCCACCGGCATCCGCCCCGTCATCAACGGCGTGCTGCCCCTCCCGAGGTAGAGAATCCGCCGACGGGTGACACCCACGCCCTGCCATTCGTGTCGGGCGTCGCTCACTGCTTCAGTGTTCTGCTCAAAACTTCAGCGGGTTCTTCAGCGTTCCACTGAATACTTCAGTGCATCATCGAAAGTTGCATAGGCGTTCCCGCAGCATCGGCCAACTTTGGCGCTCACTTGCACGCTTCAGCCGTACGGCCCGGATCACCAGCTGGGGCTTTCGTGTCGACTGCTGTGACGGCACCGATCAATTGGGAGACGGCCGGGTCGGAGGCCACCAGCCCGAGCACGTCTGGCTCGGCCCGCAGCATGCATAAGTCGGTGAGGTAGTCCCCGCCGAGCGTGACAGCGAAGTGCCACTCCCAGCAGGATCGTCCTCAGGACGCGGCTTGTGTTACGGCGTCACAGAGGCGCCGTGCCTGGTCTGATCCAATCTTGCGGTCTGTCTCAACCGGACAACACGGGGCTCTCGCCTACGAGGCCCCGCGGTCGCGGCGTTGAATGTGGACGCGCGGGAAGGACGCACAAGAGCCGCGACAGGCCCTATCGCTGAAGGCCAGGAGCACTTCTCGCTTGCGTAATCAAGCCTCGGTCAGTAACCGGGCCGCTGCCGATCTCATACGCGAGTAGGAGGGGAGGCCGTCAGCGGCTTCACCGGAACACGCGCTGCGGCAAGGACAGCGAGGTGGTCTGACGCAGGGCGGGGACGGCGCGATCAGAGGTTTGGGGCGGTGCCGGAGGCGCGGAACAGGGCATGTTGGGCGTTGAGGTGGGCAGCGCGATGCCGCGCTCGGCAAGCGTCGCGGCGATGCCCCGACGCTTGTCCGATGAGGGGCGCACCGCTCTGTGGCGTAAAAACTTCCATGGCAAATGGGACATTCAGCGTAATCCGGTTCGATCACAGCAATGATTAAGGCGGAGGGCGCACAAGAGGGAGTGTGCAGCTATTTACTGGAGGATGGCTGGATCTCATCGGTGGCATGAAAACATACACGTTACTGTGACCTGCGCCATTGCTCGCATTGTTCTATTTCGGTTGCGGTGATCGAGGAGGATGGGTGATTGTTTGGGCACCCCAGTTCTTCGCTGGGCATCTAGGAAGGAGAACGTCGTGAAGCTCATTAACCCTGACCATTCAGCGGAATTGCCCGGCCTGACGGCCGGGTAGCAGAAAAGGTGTCCTGACCTGCGAGGATGCGACTGTCGAGGAAGCATCGGTTGCAAGAATCAGGACACCTTTCTGGTGAGCGAGCGTACAGGGTGGGACCGGGGCCTGGTCGTGGGGGCTGACGGGAAGGGGCTGGTCGGGCATGCCGGGGTGGTGCTGCTGCGGCGGCTGGCGGACCGGTCGGGGCTGACGGAGGCGCTGGCTGGGGTGTTCCCGGGGGGCGGGCCGGGGTGGCGGGATCGGGCGGTGGTGTTCGTCCAGCTGGCGATATCGATCGCGCTGGGCGCCCGGAGCGTGGCGGAGGCCGAACAACTCGCCCTGCATCACGAGCGGATGACCGGCCCGGGCGTCTCGGACTCCACTGTGTACCGCACCCTGGACCTGTGCGATGCCGACCGGCTCGCGGCGATCGCCCGCGCCCGGGCACGGGTCCGCCGGATGGTGTGGTCGTGGCTGGCCCTGCGGCCCGGCGGCTTCCCTTGGCTCACCGTCGCCGGAAAACGCCTGCACAACTGGGTGATCGTGGATATGGACGCCACGATCATCACGGCTGCCTCGAAGAAGGAGCGGGCGCGGGCGACCTGGAAGAAGACTTTCGGGTTCCATCCGCTGGCCGCCTGGTGCGCGAACACGTCCGAGTGCCTGGCGATGCTGTTGCGGCCGGGCAACGCCGGCAGCAACACGGTCGCCGACCACCTCACGGTCCTGGCCGACGCGCTCGCCCAGATCCCTGGCTCCTCGGCCGCGAAACTCCTGATCCGCGTCGACGGCGCCGGCGCCACACACGGCCTGCATGAGCACCTCATCGGCTTGAACACCCGTCGGCGCACGGTCCGTTTCACCACCGGCTGGACCATCACCGACCTCGACGAGCAGGCCATCGCCCGCCTGCCCGAGACGGCCTGGGAGGTCTCCCTGAACCAGGACGGCACCCTCCAGGAGGACTACGGGGTCGCGGAGTTGAGCGGCCTGAGCGCACGCGAGGGCTGGGACAAGGGACTGAGGCTGATCGCCCGCCGGGTCAAGCCCTCCAGCCGCCACCTCGCGAACCTGACCGACTTCGAGAAGAAGACCGGCTTCAAGTACTCGATCATCGCCACCAACATCCGCAAGATGACCCGGATCCCCGGCTCCCACCAGGCACAGTGGCTGGACGCTCTGCACCGGCACCACGCCGTCGTCGAGGACCGGGTCCGCACGAACAAAGCGATGGGGCTGCACAACCTGCCCTCGAAATCCTTCACCACGAACCAGGGCTGGATGCTCGCCGCGAACCTCGCCGCCGACCTCGACGCCTGGCTCCGCCTCCTCGCCCTGCACGACCAGGACGGCCTGGCCGACGCCGAACCCGACACCATGCGGTTTCGGATCTACCACCTGCCCGCCCGTCTCGCCGCCCATGCCCGCCGCCGGCACCTCCGCCTCGCCCCCGACTGGCCCTGGGCAGAAGCGTTCGTCCTGGCCTGGCAGCGCCTGACTGGCCTGACCACCGTCACCTGACGAACAGACCCGCCCCGACGAAGACCAGGAAGGAGAGCCCCGCACCACCCCGGGACCGTGGAACCCGGCGCAGCCGCAGCGACACGCGAAGACCCTGACCGCGAACAGCGGGGACAAACGGGGCGAAGTGATCACCCTACGAGGCAACGATCACCGCGGAAGGATCGAGGTTAAGGCTGCGCCGACCGCCAAGAAGGTTACTTTCTCGGTTATGTACAACTCCCCGGTGTGATCTGAGCCAGGGTTAAGTCACATGGGGGGCAGAGGAACCTCTGCCCCCCATGGGCATTTGCTGGAATCGTGAGAATTCACTGGATCGGAAAAATTGGGGGATTGTGATGCGCCATTTCACGGTGTCGGCCGGCCGTGGTGTCGTAGGGTTTGCTCCAGTCAAAGCCCTAATCAGCGCCACCGATACATCGCGCTGGCCGAGGGAAGCGCTGATCGGCCTGAAGCTCATAGCCCCCGATGACCCTTCCTGTTCAGCCATCGACAACGAAGCGAGCCTGACGGACGCCGCGCAGGCTCAGGACCGGATCCGGTTCTTCCTCAAGGACCGCTTGACTCGAAGCTTCCGCGACGTGGGACGTGCCTGGCTTTCCGCCATCGGCCCATGCGCCGTCGAGGTCACGCACTCAGAGTTCCTCGACGAGGGGAGCCGACTCTTCCTCGAAACTCTGGCACACCTACCAGGAGGGCAGGTCGAGGTCCGCTTCCAGGTCGGGCAGAGCGCCGCCGACCCCACGACACGTGCATCCGAGAATGTCCGGGAGCAGCGGGTCAACCGGCTCGTCGCCCAGGTGGACGGCCTGACAGGGCTGGATCTCGACTTCTTGTACGAGGAAGCCATGAACTACCTCAGCGTCGGCGACAGCTGGACGGCCGAGAAGATCCTCCGGGCTATACAGCCTCACCGGGATGTGCCGACCATCTGGGGACGCCTTGGTCTCGCATACACCATGCTGGGCAGGACCCTGGAAGCCGAGTTCTGCTACCTCCGCTGGCGCGAGGACACGGATCCTGTCGGCGTCGCCGGAGCGGACTATGCCCTGTCGATGCTCTATGCACGCCACCATCCTGCGCACCTGCGGTCCCTGGACCGGACGGCGGAGTATCTGGAGCACGGATACGCGGCCCTGTGCCAGGTGGGCGAGGATGACACCAGGGACCTGACATTTCAGCGGGTGTTCAACCGGAATGGCTACGCTCTTGTGGAGTTCCGACGCGGTCAAATCGAGGAAGCCATTGCTCATCTGACCAACGGGATCTCTCAGCTCCGCAGCGGTTCCGCAGTGCATCACATGCACCAGACGGTGCTGATCTATAACTTGGCGCAGTGCTATCGCAGGATCGGCAGGATCGATTCCGCCATCGAGACTTATTCGGAGCTGCTGGGCGTCGACGGCAAGATGCCCGAGTACCACATGGAACTGGCTCATTGCTACCTGAGTACCGAGCAGTTCGACCAGGCGTTGGCCAGTCTTCTGGAAGCCAGGAATCTCGGCCCGTCGATTCAAGAGGTGAACTCCCTCCTGGGCCAATGACCATGAGTTAATCCGGATCGGGCGTCAGCTGGTGGAGCACGATGGTGCGGGTGACGTGGCGGGTTCCAGGGTCGGTTGAGCTGCGGGTTCGGTAGCTCAGATGGGGGCGCTTCGTGGTTCGGGGCGCGGTGCGCTTGGGGCGTTCGCGGATGAGCATGTCGGGGAGGTCGGCTATGAAGAAGCGCAGGGCCTTCGCGAGGAGGTCAGGGGGAAAAGGCCGTCCGCACGGAGCTTTTGACGGCGTCCAGGACGGGCGGGAAGCTGATGCGGGCCGGGTCGACACCCGCGATCACGGCGGCCTTCGTGATCAGAGTGCGCAGGGCCTGGTAGACGCAGAGCAGGGCCCACAACTCCTGGCGTACGCCCTCGGGTTTACCCGAACGCAGGACGCCGCCACTGGTCCGCAGGTCGACCTTGACCAGCTTGAACAGGACTTCCACCGACCACCTTTCCGCGTAGTTGCGGGCCAGTTCGAGTGCCGGGGCTGCCTCGGGGTCCAGCAGGGTGGTGATCAGGCAGAACACCTCGCTGACCCCGTCGTCGTCGGCCACGCTGTACTCGATGACCCGCACCGGCACACGCTCCGAGCGCCTGGTACCGCGCAGCTCGGAAAGGTAGGTGCCGTCGGCCAGGCGTTTCCTGACGGGCAGGGCGAAGGAGGCTGAGACGCGCCACAGCAGTTCGGTACCCGTCGCGGCGGCGGCCGTGTACAGGTCGTAGGACGGAAAGCCCCGGTCGGCCAGCAGCAGCATGCCCGGACCCAGCCGGTCCAGCAGGCGCTCGAACAGGGCCCGTTCGCCGACCTCGATGGAGTCGAAAGCCGCCCCGGCCAGGGCCAGGGTGCCGCACTCCGCCAGCGCCACCAGGCGGGCCTGCGGACGGCTACCGCCGGACGGCACGCCGAAGGCGGCCTCGTTGTGCCGGCCGGAGGGCAGGTCGAAGACCGTCCCGTCCACCGCCATCAGCCGCAGACCCCGCCAGAACGCCCCCGGCATCCGCTCATCCGCGACGGGTGCGGCGACCTCGTCGAACAGGTTCCGCAGCGGTGCCTCCCCCAGCCGGTAGCGGGCCAGAGAGATCGCCCCGTCGCTGGGCACCCGGTAACCGTCCCAGCCACCCCGCGACCACCGCAGCCCCTCCAGCAAGCCCCGCAGCGTGCGCGCATACCCCTTGCCCGGCTCCAGCCACAACGCCATAGCCAGATACATCATCAACTTCGATGGCAACGAACGGGTCCGCTCCTCACGCGCCCCAGCCTCGTCCACCGCGGCCTGCACCGCCTCCTCCGGAAACACCGTCGCCAGCAGCCCGATCGACACGTCATCCGTCAGCCGCCCTGCGACCGCACCCTCAACTCGCTCCACCCAAAGATCATCGCACCTGGAGCGTTAACTCATGACCATTGCCTCCTGGGCTTCGCCTATCTGCAGCTCGGGAAGGGCGTGGAAGCTCTCGAGTCCTACCGCGCAGCCTACGAGTGCGACATGGAGGACTTTGAAGCGCTGTATGACTACGCGTACATCCTGGCCGAGACCGAGCAGCCCGAAGCAGCTCTGCGTCTCGCCGAGAGCCGGGACCATACCCTGCTCCCGAAGGGCCAGGCGGTCAAGCTCCTGACACTGGTGGCCGAGCAGCACGCTCTGCTCGGCGATCTTCCCGCTGCCCGGACGGCGCTCGAAGAGGTCCTCACTCTCACGCCGAATGACGCCGACGCACGCACCAACCTCGAACAAGTGGTCGCCGCCTCGGCGTGATCGAAGCAAGGAACTTGTGTTGAAAATCCAGAGGGGGGCCGAACGTTCCGAACGAGTCCCCGGCGCCCGCCGCGTAGCCGCGTACACATTTGTGTTCTTCACAGGGATGTGGCTGTCGAAGACAGTGCACCCGCTGTACTTCAACAAGCATGACGACCTGGTGGCCTTCGGGCTCTCCTACACCGCGATGGCCATCGCCGGGACCACGTCCGTATTCATCGGCCGGATCGCAGACCGCTTGGGGTCGAAGCCCGTGCTCGTCTGGGGCACGGTCCTTTACGCCGTGGGCATGGCGCTCCGGATCGTCCACGCGAGCCCTGTCGTCGCTGTGGTATCCGGTTTGGTAGCCGGTATCGGTGCTTCGTCCGTCTTCATCGCACTGCGCACCTGGACACTGCACAACACCGCCGAGGCGCAACGTGCAGGCATCATCTCGCGCCGCGAGTTCATGAACCAGGCCGGCACGGCACTGGGAATGGGCTCCGCGGGCGCCCTCGCCGCCTTCATCGGCGGTGACCAGGGATACGTCTTCGTGCTCCTTCTCGCGGCCGGCTGCGTGCTGGCGGGCCTCCTCTTCATTCCCCCGAGCCGTCCTCACGCGTCGCCCGAGAGCGCCTCTCCAGGCAAGGGGGCGCAGAGCGCAGGATTCGCCGCAGTGTTCGGGCAGCACCGGGCCCTTGCCCTCGGCATCGTCGGTCTCGGTCTGCTCATGGGCTTCTACGCAAGCATCCTCAGCCCGTACCTGCCACTGCTACTGGCCGAGCGAGGTGTACCGGTGGCCCTGGTCGGCGTTGTCCTCGCCGTCGCCAGCATCGTCCGGCTTACCGCCGCCGCGCTGGCAGGAAAGTTCCTTCGTCGCTACTCGCCCCTGATGGTCTTCCTCATATCGGAGGGCCTCTGTGCTGCCGCCACTTTGGTGCTCGCCCTGTCGGTAAGCCCCTGGCTGGCCGCCTGCGCCCTGGCTCTGCGGGGGGCGTTCCTGCTGGGGGCCACGGTCTCCCAGGAACTGCTGCAGCTCAACGCCTTTCCTGCCTCCATTGCGGGAGTCCTCTTCGGCCTGGTCCAGAGCGCCTTCCTGGCCGGAGATTCACTGGGCGGAGCGCTGGGCGGGTGGCTCTACCACCAGCTCGGCAGCTCGCACACCGTGCTGATCGCGACCGGACTCACGCTGGCCAATGCCCTGCTGGTGCCCATCTTCTACGCCTGTCTGCGCAGGTCCACCGCAGCCGATCCGGAAAGGCAGACCGTAGATGAGCCTTCATGAAATCTTCTTCGAGGAGCGCAGCCGGCATCTCCTCTCCTGGCACAACGGCCCGGTCCTGGGCGACATCCACGAAGACGGCACACTGCACATCGATGCGCCGTCCCAGACCTCGCAGAGTGGCAGATCCGGCGCACTGCGCGTCGAACTCGACGGTGATGCACTGCTGTTCATCGAGTCCCGCGAGGTGCTCGCATCATTCCATCTGGACGGACCAGACCTCACCGTCCTGGAGACTGGCTTGACCGGAGATCGACAGCAGTGGAAGACCTCCTTGCCGCCGACGGAGCATGGCGCATGGACCATCCAGGATGTGCTGGAGGGGCGGGATGAGGACGGCAGCAGCTGCATCGTTCTCACTGTCGAGGACTCACAAGGGTCCATCGAGTTCCATCAGATCGCCAAAGAGAATGCAGCCCGGGCTCACCGCCCTGCGGTCACAGGTCAGTTGGTCCACTGGGATCTGCAGTATGACGCTGCGGTCATTCGCCAGGACCGCGGCCCGTGGGACCCCTTGCTGCACTTGGAACACCCCCTCTCAGCCGTGGCGGCAACGTCGATCTCGGCTCAGTGGAAAGACGGGTGGAACGGTCAGGGCGCAGTTATCGAGACCAGAACGGCAGGCGCCGAACCCCGCCTGGCTTCTTGGAACCTACAGACGTGCACTCAGACCCCGGTCACAGCGCCCATCGGCCACGTCGACGACGCGCGCTTCCTACGCGACGGCGGCTGGCGCATCCTCGCTATCACCACCCTCGACGGCTCCGACACCCTGCACGTCTGCGATCTAGAAACGGGTGAGGCCAAGCCCGTTCCCCTCGACGGCACCGGGCGTCTGCGGATCCGCATTGCCAGCCAGCGCGGAACAGGCCTCTACAGCTTCTCGACGCTGGCCGGGTCCTCTTGGCTCTGGCTGGACAGCAACGGGACACTGCACCGGGCGAGAGGTGACGTTCCCGGATACGCGGGAAGTGCCACACTCAAGCACGTGTGGTACGGCCGGACGCCCGTGCTGGAGTACAAACCCGAGCAGCCCCCGCTCGCCCTCGTCGTCTCTCTCCACGGCGGGCCCGAATCTCTGGAACGCGATGAGCTGCGATGGGACGGGGTGTACCGGGAACTCCTCGATGCGCGAATCGCTGTCATCGGACTCAACTACTGCGGTTCCATCGGCTACGGGGCAGAACACACAGAGCGCGCGTGGAAGAACTGGCTCAGCGTCTTCCAAGAGGACCTGAGCGCCTGCATCGAGACAGCACAGGCATGGAACATCGACCCCGCCAACATTGCCCTTCTCGGCGGAAGCTTCGGCGGCGGACTCGCCCTCTTGGGCTGCGTCCTCAAACCAGACCTCGCCGGAGCCGTGGTCAGCGCGCCCCTCATCGACATCCGGCGCCATGCACGGCATGCCGCGGAGACAGACTCCTCGTACCGCGAATGGTTCGAGCACCGTTTCGAGCTTGCCAACTCAGCAACCGCGACGCAGCGGCTTTTCGACCCGGAGTACCTCACCACTACAGCACCGGATCAGCGGGTCTTCCTCATCCACGGGGACCAAGACGAGGTGACGGGCTGGCAGCACAGTCGGCACGCCGCTGACATGGCATCCCGGCGCGGCCTTCCATGGACTTTGGTGACGGAGACGGGCGCGGACCACGTCCCCGCCGACCTCGACCAGACCAACACGCGATATCGACACATCCGCACTGCCATATCGGAAGTTCTCAGGATTGATCTCTCTAACTAGAGATAGGGGCGTTATGCCGTACAGGGGAAAAATGCTGTTTGTGTCCGCCGCCGTGACTGTTGCCACGGCAAGCCTGACGGGAGCGACTCACGCCGCAGCGGAGGTGAGCCCGCATTGCCGGGAGAGCGGCTTCTGCCTGTTTGAAGGGAAGAGTTTCACGGGGCCGAAAGCCGTAGTTCCTGCATCGACCGGCTGCCGCACCACGAGCACGCTGGGTATTTCCGCTACTCGGTCGGCGGCACGGGGGTTCGGTGACAGCAAGGCCCTGCGGCTGTACGCGGACTCGAAATGCGCCCAGCTGATCACGGACGTTTCCGAAGAACGCGCGATCCTGGATCCGGCGGCACGCAGCTATTCCCTGGTGAACCTGCCCGGCTGAGCGGTACCCCCCTCATCCTGAAGCTTCCCCCATCGGCGGAACACGACGCTACCGGCTGGCTACGGAACCTGCTGCGCGGATCACCGGTCTCGACGGCGCACGGCACCGCCCGTCTGGCTGTGCCCACATCTGTTCGCGTCGGTGCGGCGCTGCCTGTTCAGACGCCGATGGCTCACACGCTGCGCTGGGAGTCGGGACAACATCAGCTCTCGCACGTACGCTCGGGAGACGCGTCCTGGTGGTTCCGTGACCAGGGATGCACGATGAACAAAGAATGTGGCGTGGTCCTCCCCACATCCCCTGGGGAGGACCACGCCACAATCCGTTGCGCAGGTGATCAGTCGAGTACGCCGAAGTCGACGGCGCCGGACTTCACCGTGTCGATGAACGTCATGTAGGTGGACCGGGGCAGGGACCAATGACCATGAGTTAATCCGGATCGGGCGTCAGCTGGTGGAGCACGATGGTGCGGGTGACGTGGCGGGTTCCAGGGTCGGTTGAGCTGCGGGTTCGGTAGCTCAGATGGGGGCGCTTCGTGGTTCGGGGCGCGGTGCGCTTGGGGCGTTCGCGGATGAGCATGTCGGGGAGGTCGGCTATGAAGAAGCGCAGGGCCTTCGCGAGGAGGTCAGGGGGAAAAGGCCGTCCGCACGGAGCTTTTGACGGCGTCCAGGACGGGCGGGAAGCTGATGCGGGCCGGGTCGACACCCGCGATCACGGCGGCCTTCGTGATCAGAGTGCGCAGGGCCTGGTAGACGCAGAGCAGGGCCCACAACTCCTGGCGTACGCCCTCGGGTTTACCCGAACGCAGGACGCCGCCACTGGTCCGCAGGTCGACCTTGACCAGCTTGAACAGGACTTCCACCGACCACCTTTCCGCGTAGTTGCGGGCCAGTTCGAGTGCCGGGGCTGCCTCGGGGTCCAGCAGGGTGGTGATCAGGCAGAACACCTCGCTGACCCCGTCGTCGTCGGCCACGCTGTACTCGATGACCCGCACCGGCACACGCTCCGAGCGCCTGGTACCGCGCAGCTCGGAAAGGTAGGTGCCGTCGGCCAGGCGTTTCCTGACGGGCAGGGCGAAGGAGGCTGAGACGCGCCACAGCAGTTCGGTACCCGTCGCGGCGGCGGCCGTGTACAGGTCGTAGGACGGAAAGCCCCGGTCGGCCAGCAGCAGCATGCCCGGACCCAGCCGGTCCAGCAGGCGCTCGAACAGGGCCCGTTCGCCGACCTCGATGGAGTCGAAAGCCGCCCCGGCCAGGGCCAGGGTGCCGCACTCCGCCAGCGCCACCAGGCGGGCCTGCGGACGGCTACCGCCGGACGGCACGCCGAAGGCGGCCTCGTTGTGCCGGCCGGAGGGCAGGTCGAAGACCGTCCCGTCCACCGCCATCAGCCGCAGACCCCGCCAGAACGCCCCCGGCATCCGCTCATCCGCGACGGGTGCGGCGACCTCGTCGAACAGGTTCCGCAGCGGTGCCTCCCCCAGCCGGTAGCGGGCCAGAGAGATCGCCCCGTCGCTGGGCACCCGGTAACCGTCCCAGCCACCCCGCGACCACCGCAGCCCCTCCAGCAAGCCCCGCAGCGTGCGCACATACCCCTTGCCCGGCTCCAGCCACAACGCCATAGCCAGATACATCATCAACTTCGATGGCAACGAACGGGTCCGCTCCTCACGCGCCCCAGCCTCGTCCACCGCGGCCTGCACCGCCTCCTCCGGAAACACCGTCGCCAGCAGCCCGATCGACACGTCATCCGTCAGCCGCCCTGCGACCGCACCCTCAACTCGCTCCACCCAAAGATCATCGCACCTGGAGCGTTAACTCATGACCATTGGGCCAACCCGGACGGCACATTGACAGAGGATCAGGCCAGCGGCCCGGTCCGTTTCCGCGCCGACGACGGCACCTGGACCGCCGTGGATGTCAGCCTTGCGAAGGTCGCTGACGGAACGGTGGAGGCGAAGGCGCACCCGCTGGATCTCACCCTCGGCGGGGCAACCCCCGCACGGGAGGACGCATCGGCCACCCGCCGGCTGCGCGCCGACGAGCCTGTCGCCGCCGCCGCACCACTGGTTACGCTCACCTCGCCAGAGGGCAAGCAGGTCGCACTGGGCTGGAGGGGCGCACTTCCCGCACCACGCCTCGACGGCATCAAGGCCACATATCCCGGCGTCCTGCCGCACGCCGACCTCGTCGTTTCCGCCACCCGCACCGGGTTCGAGCAGTTCCTCATGCTCAACTCCCGTCAGGCCGTGAGCGAGGCGGGCACTCTTCGGATGACGCTCACCGCGAAGGGGCTGACCGCCAAAGCCGACGCTGACGGCGGCGTGACCTTCACCGACAGCCGCACGGGCAAGCCCGCGGGTACGCTTCCCGCTCCCGTAATGTGGGACGCGAGCACCGACGCACGCTCCGGGGACCACCCACATCGCGCGCCCGTCGCGATGTCCGTCATCCAGCAGGGCGACGAGATCGACCTCACCCTCACGCCCGACGCGACGTTCCTGGCCGATCCGGTCACCCGTTTCCCTGTCACCGTCGATCCGGCGGTCAGCCTGCTGACCACATTCACCACCTTCGTACAGGAGGGCTACACCACCGACCAGTCCACCGCCACGGAGCTGAAGCTCGGCAACAACGGCGCGGGACAGGTGGCCCGCTCCTTCCTCCGCTTCGACACCCGTGCGGTGAAGGGCAAGGACGTCAAGTCGGCCACGCTGAAGCTGTGGAACCACCACTCGTGGTCCTGCGAGGCACGCGACTGGGAGGTCTGGGACACCGGCACCCCCAGCACCGCGAGTCGCTGGACCGCGCAGCCGAGCTGGAACCTCAAGTGGGCGACCTCCGCGCAGACCAAGGGCAACAGTTCCGGCTGTGCGGACGGCTGGGTAACCGCCGACGTCACCGCCCTCACTCGCGCGTGGGGGGGCAACGCCTACGAGCTGAACTCCCTCGGCATCCGGGCTGCCGACGAGACGGACCCCTACGGCTGGAAGCGATTCCACTCGCGCAACGCGGCGACCAACGTGCCGGTCCTGTCCGTCACCTACAACAACCCGCCGAGCGCGCCCACCTCCGTGGCGCTCAGCCCGTCCTCGTACAACACCTTCAACAAGCGCACGTACGCCACCTCGGTGACGCCCACCTTCTCGGCGAAGGTGGCGGATCCGGACGGCGGCGCCGTGCGGGCCCAGTTCGAGGTCACTCCCGACCCCGCGTTCAACGACGCGGGCACGTACAGCTGGACGAGCACCAGCGGTGCCGTCGCCTCCGGCGGCACCGCCGCGCTGGCGCTTCCCGAGAACAAGAAGCTCGGCGCGTTCGGCTACCGGGTCCGCGCTCGTGCCTACGACGGCTCCGTCTACGGTGCATGGAGCGGCTACGTGCCGTTCCGGGTGAACACCGGCAAGCCGGCTGCCCCGCAGATCGACTGCGCCGGCTTCCCCCGGGAAGCGTGGACCGACACGAGCGGTGAGATCAGCTGCACCCTCACCACAACCTCCACGGACGGCCGCGGCTTCCTGTGGGGACTCGACGACCCCAACACCCCACAGCAGGTGAACGATCCCGCCGGCACCGGCGGCAAGCCGCAGACCATCAAGATCAACCCGGCCAAGGGCTGGCATGTCCTGCACGCCCGCACCGTCGACTCCGCCGGTCTGCTCTCCGGCATCACCACCTATCAGTTCGGCCGAGGCCCCAAGCCTGCTGTTCTGCCCGTCCCGGACATCCCCAGCGCACTCCAGGAGGGCGCCCAGGACACCCCCACACCGATGCTGTCCGGTGTGCTGACGTCCGGAGACCGCGCATATCTGCACGGTGAGTACGCCCTGTACGACGCCGCAGGCGCGCCGCTGCCGGGCGTGCAGTTGCCGCCGTCCTTCCACGACAGCGGCCAGCGCGTCGCCACTCTGATCCCCGAAAGCACCCTCGTACCCGGCCGGGCCTACCAGTGGGCCATGCGTGCCTGCAGTGACACGGCCTGCTCGGCGTGGACCCCCAAGCGCAACTTCACCGCCAAGGCCCCGGCAGCCCAGCCGGTCCCGCAGGTACGCACCGTCGACATATCCGGCGACGCCTTGCGCGACGCCGCTGCCCCCGTCGGTGCCACCGACTGCGGCACCAGCCCATGCGCGTCTGTCCAAGACGGCATGCTGCGCGTCGGCACACCGGGTGGCATCGCCTGGCGCAGCTGGTTCAAGGCGGATCTGTCCGCGGTGCCGGCCGGTGCCAGGATCACCGACGCACGGCTCACACTGCACCGGGCCGACTGCGAGGGCGCGAACGCTGAGGAACCCGTCTGCACCGAACCCGCCGCCACCGTGCGTGACCTCGCTGAGGCATGGGACCCCTCCCTCAGCGGACAGGAACTCGCCGTCGCGGCCAATGAGGAGCCATGGCTCGCCGAGGACGAGCTGCCCGCCGCGCTCGGTGACCTGAACCTGGGATCACTCGTCGCGGACTGGCTGTACGAGACCGACAACCACGGCCTGAGTCTCCAGCTCGGGGACGAGGAGACAGCGGCGCCCGGTGTGGTGTACCACTCCTCGCGGGCCCAGGACCCGAAGATGCGACCGGTGCTGAGGGTGTCCTACATCCCCTCCGGCGCCCCTGGTGCCCCTGAGCACGTGAAGGCCGTTCCAGCCGATCGCGGTCTGCTGGCGACCTGGAACCCGCCGACCAATCCTGGCGCGGCCACCGACGCACTCACCTACACGGTGGTTGTTCACCGTGACGGCAGCGAGGTCGCCCGTACCACCACCGAGAACACCCGCGCCGTCTTCGACGGCCTCACCAATGGCGCCGACCACACCGTGACGGTTACGGCCGGCTCCGCGTACGGCACGTCCAAGACAACAATGTCGGCCCCGGGCAAGCCGGTCACCGTCATCGAGCAGGAACGTTACGTCCAGGCGGTACGCGACTACCTCGCGGCCCGCGGCGGAGTCCTCAAGGGCACCTACACCACCATCGAGCAGGCCGCCGCGAGCAGCCCGCACGGCGCGATGTTCCGCGAGCTGCTCGCGCAGCAGCTCCCCAAGCTGAACAACCGCCGGGAGGCGTACGCCCGCCACGAGCGCCGCTTCACCGAGGTCACCACGGCCTTCGACGACGTACTGACCGGATCTGGTCCCGACAACACCGTCGTGGTGCGCGGCACCGTCTCGGAGCGCAGTGTGCTCACCCACACCGACGGCACCCAGGAGCCAGAGGAAGGCAAGCTGCCCGGCCGCTTCGTCTTCGCCGACGGTGTCCTGCGCATGGAAGCCGACGACGCCGCGTCCGAGGTCACCCTGCCCGCGACGGGCGACGCCGTGCGGGACGCCACTGTGGCACCACCCGCGGAGGAGAACGTCGAGGACATCGCCGAGGGAGGTGAGCCCCTGCCGATCGAGCTGGACGCCGACGGCATGCTCGCCGAAGATCCCGCCTCCACCACTGGGACCATGCAGCTCGCCGCACTGCGCGCCGCCGCGCCCGACGGCAGCGGCACCGTGAATTGGGCCAAGCGTAACGCCAACATCAAGTATGACTACGACACGGACTGCGCCAACTTCGTCTCCAAGGCGCTGCACTATGGCGGCAAGATGCAGCAGCGCAAGGGCGGTCGCAAGAATCAATCGCGCTGGTTCCGCAACAACATCGGCTGGATCCGCCTTGACAGCTATACCTGGGCTGCTGCAGCCAATCTGCGCCAGCATCTGAAGAACCACCGAGGTGGTCGCGAGATTTCGCGCTACGATGCCCGGCCCGGTGACGTGATCTTCGGCTACTACACGTCTTCCAAGGCGTGGAACCACACTGGAGTCGTCACCGCCGCCAAGGGGGGCAACATCAGCATCACCCAGCATGGCCGAGTCCATCACACGACACTGAGCCAATGGTTCAAGAACAACTCAAAGCTGGGTGCTATCAGCATCATCCGTCCCGGGAAGCGAAGTTGAGGCGGGCGGGCAGGTCGGTGTGCCTGGTCGGAGCGGTCGTGCTGCTGCTTGGTGGGTGTGACGCCCTCTCCACCGACAAGACCCCCGAGCGCATCAAGGTCGGCACCGCCGAGCTTGACCTGACCGTCACGGGTCGGCCCACCCCCGGCAGCCTCGCTACGACCGAGCACGTCCTGGCCCGCCTCAAGGCCCGCGATGCCGACGGCCTGGCCGGGCTCACTGTAAAGGACGGCGGTACGAAGAACGACGCGAAGCGCTGGGTGGCCCGCTGGGGCGATGCCGCCCAGCGCCCCGCCACGGCGAACTTCCGCCTGGGCGAGAAGGAAGCGTCCGTCGATGTCCGCTTCACTGGTGAAGGCTCCACGCTATCGCTGCTGCTGATGCCGAAGAACGAGGACACCCCCTACGACGACACGTTCGCGCTCCTCCTCAGTGAGCATCAGTGAGGTAAGGGCCAGTCAAGGTCGTCGCGACACGTGGTCGCGCTGATCAGATGGTGCGTCCTTCACGCAGGCGCTCGGCTGGGAATTCCCAGCCGAGCGTTTTGCGTAGGTGACGGTTGACACCCTGGGCACCGCGGCACATCCCGGCCACCAAGCGGAGCAGGTCCTCAACTTGTCCTATCCAATCCGGAGCAAGAAGCCGTATTCCTATCGTTCATGGGGACGGTTCTGATCGACCAGGACGCCTGGTCGGGTGATCTTCCCCGGGTGGGTGCATGAAGGCAGGGCCTCTGGTGCAGACGGAGCACGGCATAAGGGATCCCACGAGTACGCAACGGGAAGGGCACTCCATGAATGAGCTGGTCATCTCGTCGCCAGGCTCGAGCGCGAGGTCCGCGAGCCGAAGGAAGCGCACGACGTGGCCAACCGTCTCTGGCACCTCGCGGAGGAGACGCTTAGCGACATCCGAGCCGTCTCCTCCAGGCTCTCCGAGTGCCGCTTCGACATCGACGCGTACGTCGCGGAGAACGACTACCGAGGTTGAACTCGTGATGTCGTGGCGTTGCTCAGACGGGTCTGATGGTCAGGCCGGTCTCGGCGAGGCAGCCCCTGTGAGGTGGCTGCGGTACTGGATGTAGGCCGCGTCGGATGCGCTGGTCGAGGTGTTCGGGGGTGCTGAAGGCGACGTTGGAAAGCCAGCCGCGTCGCAGGGGGGACCAGATCCCTTCGACGGGGTTGAGGTCGGCCTCTGATTCCCGCCGCCGAGCTCCCCGGCGTCACCGTGGCAGCACGGGTCAGCCCGACGTGACCGGCAGCACGTCAGGCGACAGGGCCGCCGCTTGCGCCGTCGCACCCGTCATCCGCTTACGGTGATGACGGCGGCACAGAACCTCGTACCCGACGATCTCCGCGGCATTGCCCACGTCCCCCACCACGACCTGCTCGCCCTCTAGGACCATCTCGCCACCCACCGTGCGCGCGTTGTGGGTGGCCCGTGCTCCGCACCAGCACATCGCCTCAACCTGCAGCGTCTCCACCCGGTCGGCTAGTTCGATCAGCCGCTGGGAGCCGGGGAAGAGCTTGGTGCGGAAGTCGGTGCTGATGCCGAAGGCGAAGACGTCAAGGTCCAGGTCGTCCACGATCCGGGCCAGCTGGTCGATCTGTTCCGGCAGCAGGAACTGGGCCTCGTCCACGACGACGTAGTCGACCTTGCCACCGCGCGACATGCAGTCCACCACGAAGGCGTAGAGGTCCAGTGCCGGCGCGACCGGACTCAGTCACGCCATGGCCATTCAGATGGGCGCGGGCCGCACCATCGACGCCGGGGACATCAATCAGGACGGGCGCGACGACATCGTCATCGGCCAGCCCGACCCGGCAGAAGTCGCCCCTGCCTACGGTGGCGCCACCGGCGGACAGGTGACGGTCAAGCTCGGCCAGGAATACGGGCTGTACTACCGCGGCCACACCACCACCTTCAGCCAGTCCTCCCCGAACGTGCCCGGCGACTCCGAAGCGGGAGACGCCATGGGAGCCTCGGTCGCACTGCGGGACCTGAACGGAGACAAGACCCTCGACATCATCACCGGTCTGCCCGGTCAGGACTCAACGGTGAACGCAGTAACCAACGCCGATGCAGGCAGCGTCCTGCTCCTCCACCTGTCCAGCACCCCGGAAGCCATTGCGCTCCGGGACGCAACCGGGCTCAGCCAGGGCACCGGCGGCATCGGAGGCGGCGGCGAGGCCGGCGATCAGCTGGGAAGCGCGGTCACCGCAGGTGACTTCACTGGAAACGGCACCACCGGCCTCGTCCTGGGAGCCTCCGGCGAGAACAACGGCGACGGCACCACCATCTACCGCACATCCACCGGCACCGCGACCTTCGTCAGCAAGGCCGTCGCAGGCGTCCCCAGCGGAAGCAGACTCGGCAGCGTCCTCGAATCCTAAGCTCCGTTAACCCAATTCCCGTGGCTCAGAACTGCCCGCGCGGGCCCCAGGGTTAGTGCGTTGTGGCAAAGGGAGAGTCCCTGCTCGATGAGCAGGGACTCTCCCTTTGCCACAACGCACTAAGCACGGTCTGCCTTGGCCTCGGCGGCGGCCAATACCCCCTTGCCCCACCAGCAGTTGCGGAACCTCCTCCCCTCGGCCGAACCCACCAGCCGGGCACCCCGGAGCCAACCCGGCGAGCAACCCTGCCAGCGCCCCGACCACTGCCAAACGGACCCTCTCAGAAGCCGTAGTTCAATCGATCATGTGGTCTGGCGGTCGAGCTGATGTTCTGTGCATCGGCCCCGGGTGGGTGATCTTCGCGGGGTGAGGCATGAAGACAGGGCCTCTTGGAAGCGAGTGGTTGTCGAGATCACCGTTTCCAGGAGGCCCTGTTGTTCCAGTTCACCGCATCGACGGGTCCGGAGGCCAGTGGTTCGGCGCGGTCGTGTGACTGTCTCGCGCACGTGTACGGAAACGCGGCCGACCAACCCGGCCGTGAGCGCCGGTATCCAACGGACATGACGGACGCGGAATGGGGGCGGGTGCGCCCGCTGCTGCCGGTTCCGGCGTGATTGGGCAAGCGGGCGGGCCGGCCGGAGTCGTATTGCCACCGGCAGATGGTCGACGCGGTGCGCTACCTCGTCGACAACGGCATCAAGTGGCGGGCGATGCCCGCGGACTTCCCCTGCTGGGAGCGGGTGTACGCCTTCTTCCGCCGGTGGCGGGAGCACGGGTTGATCGCCGAGTTCCACGACCGGCTGCGCGAGCAGGTCAGGGCGCGGGCGGGCAGGAACGTGGAGCCGAGCGCGGGGATCGTGGACTCACAGTCGGTGAAGGCCGCCGCCAACGTTCCGGCCACCTCACGGGGTTACGACGGAAACAAGAAGATCAACGGGAGGCGTCGGCACATCGTGACTGACGTCCTGGGTCTGCTGCTGAGCGTGCATGTCACGCCTGCTGACACCGGCGATCGTGACGCGTTCCAGGCCCTCCTGCCCTTCCTGAGCAAGAGATTTCACCGGCTCCGTCTCATCTGGGCCGACGGCGGCTACACCGGCCCCGTCCTCGCCGGTGCGGCGAAGGCGCTGAACATCATGCTGGAGATCGTCAAGCGCAGTGACGACACCAAGGGCTTCAAGATCCTTCCCCGCCGCTGGGTAGTGGAGCGAACTTTCGGCTGGCTGATGCGCTCGCGCCGTCTGGCCCGCGACTTCGAGACCACGACCGTCAGCGCCGAATCGATGATCCTGTGGTCGATGGCCATGGTCATGAGCCGCCGCCTCGCTGGCCGTCCGCGAGCGTGAACCGTCCCGCCCGCACCTCGATGAGCCACCTGCGGGCCACCATCTTCTTCGCCTTCGACCGCACCCCCTCCACCTTCGCCGGCACCAACTCCAAACCCAGCCCACCGGCGAGTCCCCCTGGGGCACCCCTGGGACAGGGGTCTTCCTAGGGACGCGTCTGCGGGCCCCGCCGCTGGGGCAGCGACACCACACCCGCGTCCAGTTGGCCCGCTCCCTGCGGGGACGCCGGCGGCAGCCCGGCGATCTGCGCCAGCAGATCGCACCACGCCGCCAGATGCGCCGCCGTGTCGGGCACCCCGCCGCGCCCCTCGCGGGGCGTCCACGACGCTCTGATCTCGATCTGCGTCGCAGGCCGGCGCTCGGCGAGACCGCCGAAGTAGTACGAGCCGGCCCGGGTCACGGTGCCGCTCGCCTCCTCGTACGACAGGCCGCGCGCCTCCAGGGCGCCCGTCAGCCACGACCACGAGACCTCCGGCAGCAACGGGTCGGACGCCATCTCCGGCTCCAGTTCCGCCCGCACGAGGGTCACCAGCCGGAACGTGCCGTGCCAGGCGTCGTGGCCGGCCGGGTCGTGAAGGAGTACGAGCCGCCCGTCGGCCAGGTCCTCGTCGCCGTCCACGACCGCGGCTTCCAGGGCGTACGCGTACGGCGCGAGCCGCTGCGGCGGACGCGTCGGTTCCACCTCGATCTGGGGGCGCGGGCGCGCCGAACGCAGGGCGTCGACCGCCTGACGGAACGCGGACGGCGCGGAGTCGCCCTCCGCACCGCCCCTGTCGTCAGCATCATCAGAAAGTCGTCCCTGCGCCGGAGCCATGCGGGGAAGAGTAGGCGGAACGTGCGCGTCGCGCAGGCAAGGACACCCGCCCCGGGACAACCGCTTCGCGCCCGCGTGCGAAGATTCGGTGCGTGAGTGCCAACGACCGCCCTCTGGGCAGCCCGCAGAGCCCGACGTACGACTCGACCTTCCTGAAGGCGTGCAGGCGCGAGCCGGTGCCGCACACCCCGGTCTGGTTCATGCGGCAGGCGGGGCGCTCTCTGCCGGAGTACCTGAAGGTGCGCGAGGGCATCCCGATGCTGGAGTCGTGCATGCGGCCCGAGCTGGTCACCGAGATCACGCTGCAGCCGGTACGCCGCCACCACGTCGACGCGGCGATCTACTTCAGCGACATCGTCGTCCCGCTCAAGGCCATCGGCATCGACCTGGACATCAAGCCCGGCGTCGGCCCCGTCATCGCCGAGCCGGTCCGTACCCGCGCCGATCTGGCCCGGCTGCGCGACCTCACGCCGGACGACGTCGCGTATGTGACCGAGGCGATCGGGATGCTCACCGGCGAGCTCGGGTCCACGCCGCTCATCGGGTTCGCGGGCGCTCCGTTCACTCTCGCGAGTTACCTCGTCGAGGGGGGACCGTCGCGCAACCACGAGAACACCAAGGCGATGATGTACGGCGACCCGCAGCTGTGGGCTGACCTGCTGGACCGGCTCGCGGAGATCACCGGGGCGTTCCTGAAGGTGCAGATCGAAGCCGGCGCGTCCGCCGTCCAGCTCTTCGACTCCTGGGTCGGGGCGCTGTCCCCCGCCGACTACACGCGTTCGGTGCTGCCTGCCTCCGCGAAGGTCTTCGACGCGGTGGCGTCGTACGGCGTACCCCGCATCCACTTCGGCGTCGGCACCGGTGAACTGCTCGGACTGATGGGCGAGGCGGGGGCGGATGTCGTCGGCGTCGACTGGCGCGTGCCGCTGGACGAGGCCGCGCGGCGCGTCGGCCCCGGCAAGGCCCTCCAGGGCAACCTCGACCCGGCGGTGCTCTTCGCCACGCCGGACGCGGTGATGGCCAGGACGGACGAGGTGCTGGCGGCCGCGGCGGGGCTTGAGGGGCACATCTTCAACCTCGGTCACGGGGTGCTGCCTTCGATGGACCCGGACGCCCTGACCCGCCTCACGGAGTACGTCCACACGCGGACGCAGCGCTAGCCAGAAATGCTCGATCGGACCGGGGCCCGGGGCGGAGCCCCGGTACCGCTACGCCCCCGCCTCCCGCACCGCGGTCGACGCCTTGCGGGCCGCCACCAGGACCGGGTCCCAGACCGGTGAGAACGGTGGCGCGTACCCCAGGTCCAGCGCCGTCATCTGCTCCACCGTCATGCGCGCCGTCAGGGCGACCGCGGCCACGTCGACGCGCTTGGCGGCGCCCTCGCGGCCGACGATCTGGACGCCCAGCAGCCGCCCGGTCCGTCGCTCGGCCGTCATCTTCACCGTCATCGACGACGCCCCCGGGTAGTAACCCGCCCGGCTCGTGGACTCGATCGTCGCCGTCACGAACCGCAGTCCCGCCGCCCGCGCGTCCTTCTCGCGCAGCCCGGTCCTGGCGATCTCCAGGTCGCAGACCTTACTGACCGCCGTACCGACGACACCGGGGAACGTCGCGTAGTCGCCACCCACATTCGCGCCGATGACCTGGCCGTGCTTGTTCGCGTGCGTGCCGAGGGCGATGTGGCGGCGGTGGCCCGAGACCAGGTCGAGGACCTCCACGCAGTCGCCGCCCGCCCAGATGTCGTCGTGACCGGCCACACGCATCGACAGGTCGGTGACCAGCCCGCCGGACGCGCCGAGCGGCAGGCCCGCGTCGCGGGCCAGCGTCGTCTCTGGCTCGACGCCGATCCCGAGGACGACGACGTCCGCAGGGTAGGTGCCCTCGTCCGTGGCGACCGCCGTCACCCTGCCATCGTCACCGGTGAGGATCTTGGTGACCTCGGCGCCTGACACGGTGTTGATGCCCATGCCGTTCATCGCGTCGTGGACGAGCGCGCCCATGTCCGGGTCCAGGGTGGCCATCGGCTGCTCACCCCGGTTCAGGACCGTCACCTCGTATCCGCGGTTGATCAGCGCCTCGGCCATCTCGACGCCGATGTAGCCGGCGCCGACGACGACCGCGCGCCGGCCCTCGGTCTGCTCCAGCGTGTCGATCAGGGCCTGGCCGTCGTCGAGGGTCTGGACGCCGTGCACCCCCGGCGCGTCGATGCCGGGCAGGCGCGGGCGGACCGGCCGGGCGCCGGTCGCCACGACCAGCTTGTCGAAGCCCGTCCAGGACTCGTCCCCCGAACCGAGGTCGCGAGCGCGGACCCGCCGGCCCGGCACGTCGACGTCGGTGACCTCGGTACGCATCCGCAGATCGATTCCGCGCTCGCGGTGCGCGTCGGGCGTACGGGCGACGAGCTCGTCGCGGTCCGTGACGTCGCCGCCGACCCAGTAGGGGATGCCGCAGGCCGAGTACGACGTGAAGTGGCTCCGCTCGAAGGCGACGATCTCCAGCTCGTCCGGCCCCTTGAGCCTGCGGGCCTGCGATGCGGCGGACATGCCCGCCGCATCGCCCCCGATGACCACCAGTCGCTCCGCTGCCATGCGCGTGCCCCCTCGTTCGTCATGTCCCGAATGCCGTCCGAGGGACACGCTACGTCGGACCGCTACCCCTGGGGCTGCTCCTCCCGGGCCGGCGCCGTCTGCCGCTGCGGCAGACGGCCGCGCAGCACCCGCCACAGGACGTACAGCAACGCGAGCGCCGCCGCGAAGGGGGCCACCGCGCCCAGCGCCATGGCCACCCACGTCAGCATCGTCACGAACGCGTTCCAGCCGCCGCTCACCGCGTCCTGGAAACCGGGGTCCTCGTCCTTCTTGACGACATCCTTCGGTTCCGGCTCCGACAGCTCCAGGGTGATGGTCGCCAGGGTCGTGCGGTCCTTGAGCGACGCCTGCTGGGCGAGCAGCGCCTCCAACTCCGTCTGACGGGTGCTCAGTTCACCTTCGAGCATGACCACATCGCTGAGCTTCGTGGCCCGGTCCATCATGTCCCGCACCCGCGCCACACTGGTGCGCTGCGACTTTATGCGGCTGTCGACGTCCACCACCTGGTCGGTGACGTCCTTCGCCTGCGCCTTGCGGTTGAGTAGCTTGCCGGTGCCCGAGAGCTCCCTGAGTACGTCCGCGTAGGTGTCCTGCGGGACACGTAGCACGATCCGCGAGTAGACGTTGCTGCCTTCGGTCCGCTCGGTGGTCTCGCTGCCCACGAGACCCCCGGCGTTCTCGGCCGCCGTACGGGCCGTGGCGAGGGCCTTCGTGGCGCTCTTGACCTCGACGGACAGTGTTGCCGTACGGATGACGTGGGTCTGGGCCGACGGCGGCTTCTTCGCCCCCGCCTGGTCGGCGGGCGCCTTCGCCGCCGAGTCGGCTCCGGCTGCGCCGGGTGCCCGTTGTTTCGAGGCGTCGGCCCGGCTCTCGGAGTAGGCCTTGGTGTCGGCGCTGTCGCCGCCGCTCGCGCCGCTGCAGCCGCCGAGCGCCAGCGAGGCGGTCAGCAGGCCGGCCGCGAGGACGGTGCGAGAACGCTGCCCGGACTTCGATGGTGCACGCATGTCGGATCCCCCCGAACGTCGTGATGGATGTTGCCGGTTCGACGTGCGAGGCGGGGAGCGGGTTGCCGTTTCGAGGTCCCGAAGCGGTCACGGTCAGGACTCGTTCCGGGTCTTTGAGAGAGTGGACCTCATGCAGCAGCCGTCGCAGCCCTCGCAGCCTTCGCACCGCGCCCGGACCTCCGCCCGCCATGCCGTCGTGGTCGGAGGCGGCATCTCCGGTCTCGCCGCCGCTCACCGGCTGGTCGCCGGCGGTGCGCGCGTGACGCTGCTGGAGGCGACCGGCCGGCTCGGCGGCAAGCTGCTGGTGGGGGAGATCGCGGGCGTGCCCGTCGACCTCGGCGCGGAGTCCATGCTCGCCCGCCGCCCCGAAGGCGTCGCCCTGGCACGGGAGGTGGGCCTCGGTGACCGGCTCCAGCCGCCCGCCACCGCCTCCGCGTCGCTGTGGAACAGAGGCACACTCACGCCGATGCCCAAGGGCCACGTGATGGGAGTGCCGGGCGATCCAGCCGTGCTCGGCGGCGTCCTGTCCGAGGCCGCTCTCGCCCGGATGCGGCAGGACCGCGAGCTGGCCCGCACCGAGGTCGGCGACGACATCGCGCTCGGTGAGTACGTCGCGGCCCGCCTCGGCCGCGAGGTCGTCGACCGGCTGGTGGAACCGCTGCTCGGCGGGGTGTACGCCGGTGACGTGTACCGCACGTCGATGCGGGCCGCCGTGCCGCAGCTCTTCGAGGCGGCGCGGACGTACGACTCGCTGCTGGAGGGCGTACGGGAGATCCAGCGGCGGGCCGCCGACAAGCAGCAGCAGAGGGACCAGCAGCAGGCGGGCGCAGCCCCGGCCGATTCACCCTTCACGGGGCTGGACGGGGGCATCGGCACCCTCCCCGGAGCCGTCGCCGACGCCGTGCGCGCCGGCGGCGGCGAGATCCTCCTCGACACCCCGGTGCTCGGCCTGACCCGTGGCGCCGACGGCTGGGCGGTGCGCACCGACGAACGGGTGATCGTCGCCGACGCCGTCGTCCTCGCGTCGCCCGCCTGGTCCGCCTCCGCGCTGCTCGCCGACGAGTCACCGGCCGCCGCGGCCGAGCTGTCCGCCGTCGAGTACGCGTCGATGGCCCTGGTCACCATGGCCTTCCGGCGCGAGGACGTGACGGGCGCGGCGGGGCTGCCGCAAGGCTCCGGTTTCCTTGTGCCGCCCGTGGACGGGCACACCATCAAGGCGTCCACCTTCTCGACCCGCAAATGGGGTTGGGTGGACGCAGCCGCACCCGGTCTGTTCGTACTGCGCACCTCCATCGGCCGTTACGGCGAGGAGGAACATCTGCACCGTGAGGACGACGAACTGGTCGGCGTGTCGCTCAAGGACCTCGGCTCGGCGACCGGCGTCACCGCGACCCCCGTCGCCACCGAGGTAACCCGCTGGATCGGCGGCCTGCCGCAGTACCCCGTCGGGCACCTCGGCCGGGTCGCCCGGGTCCGGGACGAAGTCGCGAAGCTGCCGGGACTGCGGGTCTGCGGGGCGGCGTACGACGGCGTCGGGATCCCCGCCTGCATCGCGAGCGGACAGCGCGCGGCCGACGAGATCATGCTCACCCCGGACCCGGCGCGGGGCACGGATCACGGCACGGGAGAATAGGGACATGACTGATGCTCCGGAGACTGTGACATCCCCCCGAGGCCCCAACGCCGGCAAGAAGGCCAAGGACCTCAACGACGTCATCCGCTACACCCTGTGGTCCGTCTTCAAGCTGCGCGAGGTGCTCCCCGAGAGCCGCGCGGGCTACGCCGACGAGGTGCAGGAGCTGTTCGACCAGCTCGCCGCGAAGGACGTCACCGTGCGCGGCACGTACGACGTCTCGGGGCTGCGCGCCGACGCCGACGTCATGATCTGGTGGCACGCGGAGACGGCGGACGAGCTCCAGGAGGCGTACAACCTCTTCCGCCGCACCAAGCTGGGCCGCGCGCTGGAGCCGGTCTGGTCGAACATGGCGCTGCACCGCCCCGCCGAGTTCAACAAGTCGCACGTCCCGGCGTTCCTGGCCGACGAGACGCCGCGCAACTACGTCTCGGTGTACCCCTTCGTGCGCTCGTACGACTGGTACCTGCTGCCCGACGAGGACCGTCGCCGCATGCTCGCCGACCACGGCAAGATGGCGCGCGGCTACCCGGACGTGCGGGCCAACACGGTCGCGTCGTTCTCGCTCGGCGACTACGAGTGGCTGCTGGCGTTCGAGGCGGACGAGCTGTACCGCATCGTCGACCTGATGCGTCACCTGCGCGCCTCCGAAGCACGCATGCACGTGCGTGAAGAGGTGCCCTTCTACACCGGCCGGCGCAAGTCGGTCGCGGAACTGGTCGCGGGCCTCGCCTGACGGCACGAGACGGTCGCAGGCCTGGTGGTGGGCCTCGCCCGAGCGGGCGGGCCCACCACCCTGACCCGGAAGATCAGACGGCGGGCGCCGGCTCCTTCGCCACGGCCCGCTCGTCCAGCGACACCGGGTTCGGCTCCCGGTGCGGCGCGCAGTCCGCGCGCCGCACCGGCGTCCGGCCGGTCAGCAGATACGTCTCCAGGTGAGCGTTGACGCACTTGTTCTCGCCGCCGCCGATGCCGTGCGTACCGGCGTCCCGCTCCGTCACCAGCACGGAACCGGCGAGGCGCCGCTGAAGCTCCAGTGCCCCCGGATACGGCGTCGCCGCGTCCCGCTCGGCGGCCAGGATCAGCGTCGGGGGCAGCTCGCCGGGTTCCGTACCCACATCCACCGGCTGCTGCCGGGGAGCGCTCCAGTACATGCACGGCAGATTCATGAACGCGTTGTCCCACGTCTCGAACGGCGCGCGCTGCGCGAGCAAGCTGTTGTCGAGGTCCCACCTCCACCAGTCGGTGGGCCACGGTGCGTCGTTGCACTGGACGGCGGTGTAGACGGCATTGCCGTTCTCGTTGTCACGCGCGCCCTCGGCCCGAGGCGTGGCCTGCTCGATCAGTGGCTCCGGGTTGCCCTTCAGGTACTCCGAGAGCGCCGTTGCCCGCATCGCCCAGTAGTCGTCGTAGTAACCGGCGCTCAGGAGCGCCGCCTGGAGCTCGCCCGGCCCCACCTTGCCGCCCACCGGTTCGTCCGTGACCCCGGCGCGCACCGTCTCGTAACTGCGCATCACCTCTTCGGGCGTGCTGCCGAGGTCGTACGTCTTGTCGTGCTTGGCGACCCAGGTACGGAAGTCCAGCCAGCGCCCCTCGAAGGCCAGCGACTGGTCGAGGTTGTTGCGGTACCAGACCTGCTCGGGCGCCGGGTTGACCGCCGAGTCGAAGACCATGCGGCGTACGTGCGACGGGAAGAGCGTCGCGTACACCGACCCGAAGTAGGTGCCGTAAGAGGCGCCCATGAAGGTCAGCTTCTTCTCACCGAGGGCCGCGCGCAGCACCTCCAGGTCGCGGGCGTTGTTGAGCGAGGTGTAGTGCCGCAGCGCGCTGCCCGCCTTGCGGGCGCAGCCGTCGGCGTACGCCTTGGCCTCGGCCCTGCGCTCCGTCTTGTACTCCGCGGTGGGATGAACCGGGGCCTGGGTGGGGGCCTCGGCGAAGTCCTCCGGGTCCTGGCAGGACAGCGGCGCGGAGCGGGCCACGCCGCGCGGGGCGTAGCCGACGAGGTCGTACGCGCCCGCGATGCGCTTCCACTCGGGCATCACCGACGCCATCGGGAAGTACATGCTGGAGGCGCCGGGGCCGCCCGGGTTGTAGATGAGCGCGCCCTGACGCGCGGCGGGCTTTCCGCTCGCCCGGACGCGGCTGACGGTCAGTGAGATCCGGCGGCCGTTCGGGGCCGCGTAGTCGAGGGGGACCTTGACTGTGCCGCACTGGACCGGCTTGGGCAGGCCCTCCACCTTGGGGCAGGCGCCGAAGACGACAGGGGCGGCGGCCGCACGCCGGGCGGCGACGGCGGTGCCTGCCTCGTCGCCGGCCCCGGTGAGCTGCTCGGCAGCGGCCGCGGGGGACGGGGCGGGTGTTTCGACGCTGCCCGCCGGGGCGGCGACGAGGGCGGTCAGGGCCAGGGAGCCGGCGGATGCCAGGGCCCCGTACATCGCTACTGCTCTCATCACGTTCCCTTCGTGCGGAGACAGGACAAAGGGATCTTTGGTGGGGTGGCCGGCGATGTAAAGCACCGCTGGACGGTGTCGGAAGCTATGACCCGATGAGGTGATCAGGAGCTGCCGCCACCGCCGCAGCTCGACCCGGAGCTGGAGCTGCCGCAGCTTGAACCACCGCTGCTGCCGCCACAGCTGGAGCCGCCGGACCCGGACCCGGAGCCGCACCCCGACCCGGAGCCCGAATCGCCCGAGCCGCCGCCGCAGCCCGAACCGCCGGGCCCGGAGCCCGAACACCAGTCGACGGTGGTCCCGTAGAGGGCGCTGTCCGTGCCCGACGTGGCACGCGCACCGCGCGGAGAGAGCCGGGCCGCCGCCCGCAGCTGCTCCTGGAGGTCCAGGTCGGGCAGCCCGCGCAGGCCGTTCACCGCGACCAGGTGGCCGGAGCCGGTCCAGTCCGCGTGTGAGACCCGGTAGGACTGAATCACCGCGCGGCCCGCAGGGGTGACGCGGGCCGCCGCCCTGGCCGCGTTGACCGCGCCGAAGATCACCCCCAGGAACAGGGCGGGCAACACCTTCACGATGAACGGGACGCCGAACGCGTCGGCGGAGCTCTCCACGACGGTGACGGCGACGGCCGCCGGGAACCCGAGCATGCAGGTCAGCAGCAGCGTCGTGCTGGCCAGGCGCCAGGTGCGCCCGGCGCGGGGCGCCACCATCAGGCCGCGGAACGCGAGGCTGTCGCCGATCTCCTGAACGGCAGCGCCGCGCATCACGGCGTGGCGCAGGTGGTGCAGCGCCCCATTGGGCGCGGCGGCCAGCTCGGCGAGCACGGCCCGCTCGACGGGATCGCGGGCGACGGTGCTCCGGGGCGAGACGACGCCGGGGCCGCCGATCGCGAGTCGCCCGTCGGCGTACATGGTCGCGAGCGCGGTGTCGACGGTCCTCGCGGGCCCACCGCTCAGGAACGCGATCTCCATCAGGTCGTCGTGGGCGTAGCCCGCTCCGGAGCCCCGGCGCAGCATGGACACGCCCACGGTCAGGGTGATGCTGGAGCCGACGACGGCAAGCGTGAAGAGGAGGGCAAGGAGAGTCATGAGCGCGTCACTTCCTGACGAGTACGGCACGCGCCGCACGGACGAGTCGGGCACCACGCCGGGGCGGTCGGGGCGCCGCGCGGTCCTGCCACCACCGGGTCAGGCGGCGGCGCGCGGCATCGTCCGCGGGTTCTTCGCCGGCCAGCAGATGCTCGGCGAAGTCCAGTGCGTCGCGGCGGTAACCGGCCGACATGGGACGGGACTTGGCGTACGTGAGAAACGCGGTCCGGTAGCCGGATCCGAGGATCTCCGGAAGCTCCGGGGCGACCTTGGCCACCACATCGGCCCGCTTGCCGGCGAGCGCACGGCTCTGGACCCGCAGCCGCGCCGAGTCGAACCCGGCGGGGGCGGGCGTCCCGGCGACGAGCGCGGACAGCAACGAGGTCTGCGCGAGCGCGAGGCGCGTCCGCGCGAAGTCGACGGCGTCCCGGGCACGCGGCTGAGCTTGGGCGGCTTCCCCTGCGTCGGCGGCCCGTGCGTCGATGACGGCCCCTGCGCCGGCGGCGGCCCTTGCGTCGCCGGCCGTACCGGCGTGGGCAGGCCGCGAGGCAGCGGAGGCCCCGGCGCTCTCCTGGGCTGTGGCCTGGGCGGCTACGGCTACGGCGTCGGTCGTCCGGGCCAGGGGTGCGCGGGGCCTGCGGCCCGGCCGAGTGGGGCCGGTGGGTGTGGTGCGCGGGAGCGCCGTGGCCAGGGTGGTGCGGATGGCGGCCAGTTCCCCGGCCAGTTCCTCCGGGGACGGGAAGTCGTCGTCGCGTTCGAGGAGGACGCCCGGCGGGTCCGTGCGGCAGCGGAGCTCGGCCAGGATGTCCAGGACGGGGCGGGTCACCGGGTGGGCGTGGGTGTCGTGCCACACGCCGTCCTTCTCGATGCCGCCCGCCACATGGACATACGCGATCGCCTCCACCGGAAGCTCGTCGAGCGCCGCCGCCGGGTCCTCGCCGCGGTTGACGTGGTTGGTGTGGAGGTTGGCCACGTCGATCAGCAGCCGTACGCCCGTACGGTCCACCAGCTCCGCCAGGAACTGGCCCTCGGTCATGTCCTCGTCCGGCCAGTTGATCAGCGCGGCGATGTTCTCCAGCGCCAGCGGAACCGGCAGCGAGTCCTGCGCGACACGGACGTTCTCGCACAGCACGTCCAGCGCGTCCCAGGTTCGCGGCACCGGCAGCAGATGGCCGGCCTCCAGACGGGGCGAGGCGGTGAGCGGGCCTCCCGCCCGTACGAACGCGATGTGCTCGCTGATCAGGGGAGAGCCCAGCGCCTCGGCGCGGGCCGCCAGATCGGCGAGCCGCCCCGCATCCGGCCGATCCGCGCCGCCAAGACCCAGCGATACGCCGTGCGGGACCACCGTCGTGCCGCGGGCCCGCAGCCGCAGCAGGGAGTCGGGGAGGTGGCCGGGGCAGAGGTTCTCCGCGACCGCCTCCACCCAGTCGATCCCGGGCAGCCGCTCCACCGCGTCCGCCATCTCCGGCCGCCACCCGATCCCTGTACCAAGGCGCTCCATGGTTCCCCCTCCGCTGTTACGTGCAGAGGTGATGGCCCCGGCGCGCGGCCCCGAATCCACCGGAGGGGACGTTCAGAGGTTGATTTGAGGTTGGGCACCCGTCGGGCAATCCCGGCCTACGGCGCAGGCTCCGGGCGGCTGGTGTTGACCGCGGGGCTGCCGATCTCGCCCTCCGGCTGCGCGGACGGCCGGGAGGTGAAGGTCTGCCCGCTGGACGGTACGGCGGCCGGGGGCGAGGGGACCGTGACGGAGTTGTCGGGCGGCGGGGGACCGGACGGGCTCGCGGTGGCCACCCCGGCGGCCTCGTTGGCCATCGCGTCGAAGTCGACGAGCCCGGTCGCCTCCAGCATGGTGATGTGGTCGAGCACGGTCTGGTTCGAGTCGCTCGCCAGCTGCCGTATCAGGGTGTTGCGGGTGGTGTGCCGCACCTCGGCTATCAGGGCGAAGACCTTGCCGTGCGCGTTGCGCAGCAGATTGGCGAACTTCCGCTCGTACTCGGTGCCGGTCGCCGCAGACAGCTCCCTGAGCCACCCCTGCTGCTGCTCCGTGGGCTGGTTCGGCAGCGGCACGTTCAGCTGCGCGGCGACCTTGCGGGCGCGCTTGTCGAGGTCCGCGTGGCCGACGACCAGGTGGTCGCCGGCCTCCTTTATCGCCTGGCTGGGGGCGCGTTCCAGGGCCTGCTGCCCGGCGGGCAGCTCCCACAGCCCGGCCAGGCGCACCTTGACCAGCAGGTCGCGGTCCTTGGCGGACAGGGGGCCCCACTGGGTGGCGACGCTGGAGGCGTTGAGGTTGGCCTGCCCGGTACCGGAGCGGTCCGCGTAGGACCACATGGGAAAGGCGAGCGCGCCGAGTGTGGCGACAAGTGCCGCGATGATGAGCGCTGTTCCATTGAGGCGTCGCAACAAGGTGTCTCCCGAGCCGATGCGTTACACCGTTGAACCGACCGCCTACTGAACGGCCGGACAACCTACTTGCAAGTATCGAGTACGTGTGACGCGGGCCGGGCGTTCAGCGGTCGCAACAGTTCAACGGTTCGTGTTTCGAACGATGCGCGGGAGAACGATGGCTCAGGATCGCGCCCCGCCCCGCAGCGCGGGATGGTCGGCCACCACCGTGCAGGAGCCCGGCGCGATCTCCGTGAACCCCGCGTCTCGGACGACCGGCAATCCGCTGCCGGTCAGCTCCCGCCAACGCGCCGCCCCGGCCGTACGCACCGACAGCGGGAAACCCGCGGCCTGCCAGGCCTTGCGCTCCACCTCCGACAGCTCCCACCAGGCCAGTTGAGCGCCGTGCCCCGCCTGCGCCATCGCCTTGCCCGCGGACATGTCCACATCGGGACTCAGCCACAGCACCACGTCCCCAGGGCCGGCCGCGGCGGGCGGCCGCGGGTCGTCCAGGTCCGTGCCCGACACCTGGAGCTTCGCGAGCTCCTTGGGCCAGCCGTCCAGAGGTACGGGCGGAAAGACCCGCACCTCGGCCGTACCGGTCGCCTCGGCCGCGACCCCGGTGACGGTGATGCCCGGCAGCGCTGACGCCTTGCGCCACTCCGCGCCGCGCGCCCGCCGGACCACCTTGCGGATCCTGGCGTCCTGCCAGTCCCGTACGGCGGCGGCCCACTCGCCCTCGCCCAGCGACCGCTCGTCGGTGAGAATCGTCAGCACCGCCCGCGCGGCCGTCTCCAGGGCGTCCGTACGGGTCGGCGGATCGTCCTTCTCGATGTGGACGACCAGCGGGAGTACGTACTGCGGGGGCTCGTCGCGCGCCGTACGCCCGTGCCGGAAGGGACTGCCGGGAGTCGGAACGGACGCGGTGGGGAGAGTGCCGTCGCTGCTCACCCCGCCCAGTCTGCCAGCCGCGGACGCCCCCGGATCTCCACCTCAGGGAGGTTGGCGGAGCGTATGACTCCGGGTGAGGATGCTCGGCATGAAGAGCGATCTGTTTGCCACAGAGAACACGGCCCAGCAGGCCACGGTCCCCGGGATGACCCTCCAGAACGCCAAGTCGGTGAAGTACGCCGTCAACGGCGAGATGCACGCGCGGCAGGGCTCGATGGTCGCCTTCCGCGGCAACCTCCAGTTCGAGCGCAAGGGCCAGGGCATCGGCGGCATGCTCAAGCGCGCCGTGACCGGCGAGGGCCTGGCGCTCATGGCGGTCACCGGCCAGGGCGAGGCGTGGTTCGCGCACGAGGCGCAGAACTGCTTCATCGTCGACATCGAGCAGGGCGACGCGCTCACCGTCAACGGCCGCAACGTGCTGTGCTTCGACCCGACCCTGTCGTACGAGATCAAGACGGTGAAGGGCGCCGGCATGACCGGCGGCGGCCTCTTCAACAGCCTCTTCACCGGGTACGGCAAGCTCGCAGTGATCTGCGAGGGCAACCCCATCGTGATCCCCGTGACCCAGCAGCAGCCGGTGTACGTCGACACCGACGCGGTGGTGGGCTGGAGCGCCCAGCTCAACACGTCGCTGCACCGCTCGCAGTCGGTCGGCTCCATGATCCGCGGCGGCTCCGGCGAGGCGGTCCAACTGATGCTCCAGGGCGACGGCTTCGTCATCGTCCGGCCGAGCGAGCTCACACCCCCGAAGGCGTCGGCGAGCTGAGGCTCGTAGGGGTCGAGCGGGGGTGGATCAGGGCGGGCCCCTGGTCCAGGGCGCGCGGCAGGTCGGGGCGCGAAGCCCCCGCGGCCGTACCGCTCGCCCCGGCCGCCCCGGCCGCGCCCGTCGCGCCCGTCGCCGGGCTCGCGCCGTCGTCGGCCTGTGCGCTCAGCTCGCGCGGGGCTGAGGCAGGGGCGGCGGTAGGGTCGGGGGCCATGGACGAGCAGAGCCCGCCGTACGCCGAGTGTGTGCTGTGCCGGGAGCCGACGGAGTACTCGGAGACGGTCGCAGGAATTGTGCACTGCCCGGTCTGCGAGTGGCAGGAGGCGCAGCGCACGGCCTGCTCCGGCTGACGGCCGCGACGCAATCCGGTGGACAGCAGGCCCGGCCCACGGGGAGCATCATCCGCACAATGATCACTTTCGTGGAGTTGAACGGGCCGGTCATGACCGCCCTCCTGGACGGCGACCTCGCAGCGGCGGGCGCCGAGGCCGGGGTTCCCCTGACCGCGTACTTCCTCACCGACAAGGCGCTGTGGCTGTGGCGCTACCGCCTCGGGCAGATCGCCGCCGACCCGGCGCAGGCGCGATGGTGCGGACGGCTCGCGGTGTGCGGGCCGGGCGGCTCCGTCGTCGGCCACGGGGGATTCCACGGGCCGCCCGACGCCACCGGCATGGTTGAGGTCGGTTACGCCGTCGACCCCGCCCACCGCCGCCGGGGCTACGCCCGCGCCACGCTCGCCGAGCTGTTGCGCCGGGCCGCCGCGGAGCCTGCGGTGACCCGGGTGCGGGCGTCGATCCGACCGGACAACACCGCGTCGCTGGCAACCATCGCCGGTATCGGTTTCACCGTCGCCGGTGAGCTCTGGGACGAGGAGGACGGCATGGAGACGCTGTACGAAGTGCCCGCCGACTCCCTGCGCCGACTCCCCGCAACGACTCCCTGCGCCGAGACTTCTTGAGCCGCCTCCCCGCGCCGCCCCTCAGCGCCGCATGAGCTCCGAGACCTTCACGAAGCGGTAGCCGCGCTTGCGCAGCTCCGGCACGATGCGCCGGACCGCCTGCTCGGTGACCGGCGCCGCACTGCGGGTGCAGTGCATGACCACCAGCGAGCCCGGCCGTACGCCCGCCAGCACCTGCTCCGCCACCGCGTCCCCGTCCCGCGCGAACGCGTCCCCGCTGACGACGTCCCACTGGACCGCCGTCACGCCCGTCGGCGCCAGGGCGCGCAGGGCGTCGTCGTCGTAACAGCCGCCGGGAAAGCGGAAGTACGGGACGACATTGCGTGCCCCGGCTGTGCGGAACGCCGTGAAGGCGCGCTCCACGTCGGCGCGCATCTTGTCGGCGGCGACTGTTGGCAGGCCGTAGCAGGGGGATGTGAAGGCGTGGTGGCTGTATGAGTGGTTGGCGATCTCGAAGAGCGGATCCCGGCCGATGGAGCGCGCCTGGGCGGGGTACTCCTCGGCCCAGCGGCCCGTCATGAATACCGTCGAAGGGACGTTCAGGCGGCGCAGTGCCGTGATCAGGTCGGGGTTGTCGAAGCGTTCGCCGCCGGCGGCGCGCGGGCCCTGATCCGCCGTCATGTCGGCGTCGAAGGTCAGCGCGACGGTCTTGGTGCCGGCGTCACGGGCGCGCGCGAAGACGGGCGTCACCCCGCCGGGCCCGGCGGCGAGCGTCGGGGCGGCGGGGGCGGGGCGGGCGGAGGCGCGCGGCGCGGAGGACCCCGGTGCGGAGGTGGCGGAGGACTGGGCAGGCACCGGTCCGGTGCGGGCGCCGGCGCCGGGCGGAGTGCCGGGGTCCAGGGCGGAACCGGCGCTGCCGCATCCGGCGAGGGCCGCGCTCAGAACGGCCGCGGTCACCAATCTTCGTACAATAGTGGTCACTCACGGAAAGTATCCGATCATATGAAAAATGATGGACACCTACGCGGCCCGTACCGCTGTCCGAGTGCATGACAGGCAGCCGAAAGGGGGCGGACCGCACCGGTCCGCCCCCTCTCATGGCTCACATCGGCCAGGCCCGCGTCAGTCGTCGAACGGCCCCGTCACGGCGAACGTCGTCCCCGGCGCGTAGCAGTTCACGTACATCGTCCCGCAGTCCGGGGAGAAGCTGATGCCGGCGAACTCGCCCCACTCGCCCGGCGCCAGCTCCTGCCGGTTGCGTGCCATCGCGTACACCTCGCCGCGTCTGGTCACGCCGTAGACGTGCTGTGCGCCGTTGCCGTCCTCCGACACCATCAGGCCGCCGCGCGGCGCGAGGCAGATGTTGTCGGGGGACTCGCCGGGCAGCTGGATGTCCGTGTCCGGTCCGAAGACCACGACCAGCGTCAGGCGCCGTCGCTCGGGCTCGTACCTCCACACCTGCCCGAAGTGGTCGGCCGCCGAGCCCTCCGCGCTGCGCGCGAAGCTGGAGACGAAGTAGACCGCCCGCTCGCCCCAGTAGCAGCCCTCCAGCTTCTGGGCGTGCGTGATGCCCTTCGAGCCGAAGTCCTGGAGCCGGATGGGGGTTTCCTTCGCCTGCGGATCAGGCACCGGCACCCACTCGACGCCGCCGAAGCTCGCCCCCGTCTCCTGGATGGCAGAAAGGTCCGGCACCCCGGGCACGCGCATCGCCTCCAGGGCGCCGCCCGCGTGCAGGGAGCCGCTGCCGGACAGCGGCTTCTCGGGCAGGAAGCGGTAGAAGAGGCCGAAGGGCTTCTGGAACGCGTCCTCGGTCTCGTACACGATGCCGCTCTTCGGGTCCACGGCGATCGCCTCGTGCTGGAAGCGGCCCATCGCGAAGACAGGGCGGGCGCCGGTGCGGCGCGGGTCCACGGGGTCGACCTCGAAGATGAATCCGTGGTCCTTGGTGTACCCGTTCGTGCCGGCCTTCTCCTCGGTCTCCTCGCAGGTCAGCCACGTGCCCCACGGGGTGGGCCCGCCCGCGCAGTTCACCGCGGTGCCCGCGAGCGCGACCCGCTCGCCGAGGACGTTGTTCCGGCCGTCCAGGGCGATGGCCGTGCAGCCGCCCTTGGCGGCCGGGTCGTACGTCAGGCCTTCGGCCCTCGGTACGCCGGTCTTCGCCGTGTGCCGGTTCTCGTGGTTACGGACGAGGTGGACGCGCCCGCGGTGGCCCCGGAAGGCGGCCATGCCGTCGTGATTGCCGGGCACCGGGCCCTCGCCCGAGCGCAGCGGTTCGCCCTCTCGGGAGAGGACCTTGTAACGGAAGCCGCGGGGCAGGTCGAGCAGTCCGGCCGGGTCGGGCACGAGCGGCCCGTACCCCTTGCGACCCAGTCCCTGCGCGGCGGCGGTACCGGCGAAGACCTCCGACACCGATCCGGCGAAGACGATGCCGGCGCCCAGTGCGCCCGTGCGGGCCAAGACTTGTCTACGTGTTGCTGACGTAGCTGATGTTGCTGATGTTTCCGATGTTCTTGACTCTTCGGACATGAGGCAACTCCCTGTTGGCGGACAGGAACGTGTGACCCGCACGTGTGTACCACGCAAGAGATCTCACGTGAACCATGCGGGCCACAACGCCTCACTGCGCGCGTCAGGCGAGCGACGCGCTCAGCGTGATCGTCGTACCCTTCAGCGCCTGGCTGACCGGGCAGTTCGCCTTGGCGTCCTCCGCCGCCTTCACGAAGTCCGCCTCCTCCATGCCCGGAACATCGCCCTCGGTGGTGAGGTGGATTCCGGTGATGCCCTCGCCCGGCTGAAAGGTGGCCTCGGCCTTGGTGTTCAGGCGGGTCGGCGGCGTACCGGCCTTGGCGAGCCCGTTGGAGAGCGCCATGTTGAAGCAGCTGGAGTGGGCGGCGGCGATCAGCTCCTCCGGGCTGGTCTTGCCGTTCGCTTGCTCCGCGCGCGCCGGCCAGGAGACGGCGTAGTCGCCGATTCCGGACGAATCGAAGGTCACGGTACCCGTGCCCTTGAGCAGGTCGCCTTCCCAGACGGTGTGTGCCTGACGCGTGGTGGCCATGTGGAACCCCTTCTGACGGACGGTGATCACCGTCCAACCTACTGCGCGGCCAAGCTCTTCGCGTCGCGCGCCAGGGCCGTCAGCCGGGAGATCGCCCGGAAGTACTTTTTCCGGTAGCCGCCGTTCAGCATCTCTTCACTGAACAGCTGGTCGAACGGCAGCCCGGAGGCCAGCACCGGCACCTCCCGGTCGTACAGCCGGTCCGCGAGCACGACCAGCCGCAACGCCGTCGACTGGTCGGGCACCGGGCGCACGCCGGTGACGCAGACGGCCCGCACGCCGTCCGTCAGCGCGCCGTACCTGCTGGGATGGACCTTGGCGAGGTGGTCCAGCAGGTGGCCGAAGTCGTCGAGGCTGGCGCCCTCGGTCGCGTACGCCGCCGAGGTGACCCGTTCGTCGGAGTACGGGGGAGGGGCCTCGGGCAGCCCGCGGTGGCGGTAGTCCTCACCGTCGATGCGCAGTGGCCGGAAGTGCGCCGACAGGCCCTGGATCTCGCGCAGAAAGTCGACGGCGGCGAAGCGGCCCTCGCCCAGCTTGCCCGGCAGCGTGTTGGAGGTGGCGGCGAGCGCGACGCCCGCCTCGACGAGCCGGCGCAGCAGCGAGGAGACCAGCACCGTGTCGCCCGGGTCGTCGAGTTCGAACTCGTCGATGCACAGCAGGCGGTGGCCGCTCAGCGTCTGCACGGTCTGCTGGAAGCCGAGCGCGCCGACCAGATTCGTCAGTTCGACGAAGGTGCCGAACGCCTTCAGCTCGCGCGGCGCGGGCGTGGCGTGCCAGAGGGAGGCGAGGAGGTGGGTCTTGCCGACGCCGTAACCGCCGTCAAGGTAGACACCGCGCGGCGCGGCCGGAGCGGCGGGCTTCTTCCCGAACTCGAACCAGCGCCGCTTGCCCCCTCCGACGGCCGAGGCCCCGCCGAGCCCGGCCGCGAAGCCGCTCAGCACCTGGACGGCCTCGCTCTGGCTGGGCTGGTTCGGGTCCGGTACGTACGTATCGAAGCGCACCGAGTCGAAGCGCGGCGGCGGCACCATCTCGGCGACCAGCCGATCGGCGGGGACGTGCGGTTCGCGTGCGCACAGGGACAGCGGGACCGCTTCGGCTATGGGGGCGGACCCATGAGCGGCGGGGGAGGACGACACGGGGCTCAAGTCTAGGGGGTGTCTGACAATTCCCCGCGGCGTCCGGCACGCACGCTCGCAGCGTTGCCGAAAAGCCCTGGTAGCTCCGCTACGAGAGGACTGTCCGGCGCCTTGCGATCGCACGCACCGGACGCCGCTCCTTGACCCACGGGGAATTGTCAGACACCCCCTAGGCCGCATGCCAGACTGCCTCGCATGCGACGCCTGTTCCCTGTGACCGACGAAACAGTTCCCGCGACAGCCGCCCCCGGTGGCGAGTGGGGGCTCGACGAGCTGGCCGAGGCCTACGCGTATCCGAAGGATCGCGGCGCCACGGGGGCCTGGCTGCGGGCCAACATGGTCTCCTCGCTCGACGGCGCCGCCCAGCACGAGGGCCGTTCCCAGCCGATCTCCAGCGACACAGACATGCGGATCTTCGGCACGCTGCGCGGGCTCGCCGACGTGGTGGTCGTAGGCGCGGAAACGGTACGCCTGGAGGGTTACCGCCCCGCCCGCGCGCGCCAGGCCTTCGCCGGGCGCCGGGCGGCGGCAGGGCAGGGGCCCGCCCCGGCCATCGCCGTGGTCAGCGCGAGCCTCGATCTGGACTTCTCCCTTCCGCTCTTTACCTCCCCCCTGGTCCCCACCCTCGTCCTCACCGGCGCGACCGCTCCCGCCGACCGGATCCGCGCGGCCCGGGACGCCGGGGCCGAGGTCCTCATCGCCGGGGACGGCGCCGCGGTGGACCCGGCGCGCGCGGTCGCCGCGCTGGCCGGACGCGGGCTCACCCGGCTGCTGACGGAGGGCGGGCCGCGGTTGCTCGCGCAATTCATCGCAGCCGGGGTACTGGACGAGCTGTGCCTCAGCATCTCGCCCACGCTCACCGCGGGCCGGGCCCAGCGGATCGCCGACGGGCCGTCGATGGCGGTCCCCGAGCGGTTCGCACTGGCGTCCGTGCTGGAGGAGGCGGGGTTCCTTTTCACCCAGTACCGCCGGATCTGAGCGGCGCCGGATCTGAGCGCCGCCGAATCTGACGAATGAGCGGAATTTGTCGTTCCGCTTTGTCCTCGCTGGGCACACTTACTCTCGCAGACCCCGTGCGGTCGCGGGGAAGGATGGTTTCCGCAGGGGCCGGCGCGGTCATCAGCGCCGGTCCATCAAGAGTCATGTAGCCCCACGCAGCCCCACGCAGCCCATGAAGCCCCATGAAGAAGAGAAGGGCGCCCGTCGTGTTCACGAGCGTATTGATGATCGAGAAGCCCCTGACTTCCGTCGACGTGGAGTTCGTCACGACCCTCCATGGCGACGAGGCCGTCTCCTTCGTCGTCCTGATGCAGCCCCGCGGTGACCAGGCCGACCGCCTGCTGCGGTCCATCGACGACGTCGCGCTGGGCGAGCTGGACGACGCCGTCCGCGAGGGGGACGAGCCCGAGGGCAATGACGCCAGAGTGCTGGCGCAGCGCGCCCTGGAGGCGTCCCTGGAGGCGCTGCGCAACGCCGGCAGCCAGGCCGTGGGCCAGGTCGTGGAGGACCACCCGCTGAACCTCCTCACCTCGGTGGTGGCCGAGACGAAGGCAGACGAGGTGATCGTCCTGACCGCGCCCCACTACGTCGAGGAGTTCTTCCACCGGGACTGGGCCTCCCGGGCGCGCCACAAGGTCGGCGTACCGGTGCTCAAGCTCTTCTCCCACAACGAATAGGCTGGGGCGCCCAGCACACGTCGCACCTTGGGAGACATACGTATGGCACCCGGCCTTCCCACCGCCATGGACCGACCGCACTTCATCGGCATCGGCGGCGCCGGAATGTCGGGGATCGCGAAGATCCTGGCCCAGCGCGGCGCACGGGTCGCGGGCAGTGACGCACGCGAGTCCGCCACCGCCGAGTCCCTGCGCGCGCTGGGCGTCAGCGTCCACATCGGCCATGCCGCCGAGCACCTCGCGGACGACGCCACCTGCGTCGTCGTGTCCAGCGCCATCCGCGCGGACAACCCCGAGCTGGTCCGCGCCGCCGAGCTTGCCGTCCCCGTCGTGCACCGCTCCGACGCGCTGGCCTCGCTGATGGGCGGCCTGCGGGCGATCGCGGTGGCGGGCACGCACGGCAAGACGACGACCACGTCGATGCTGGCCGTCGCCCTGACCGAGCTGGGCCTCGACCCGTCGTACGCCATCGGCGGCGACCTCGCCGGCCCCGGCACCAACGCGCGGCACGGCGCCGGCGAGATCTTCGTCGCCGAGGCGGACGAGAGCGACCGCAGTTTCCAGAAGTACGACCCCGAGGTCGCCATCGTCCTCAACGTCGAGCTGGACCACCACGCCAACTACGCCTCGATGGACGAGATCTACGACTCCTTCGAGACCTTCGTCGGCAAGGTCGTCCCCGGCGGCACCCTCGTCATCTCCGCGGACCAGTCCGGCGCCGTCGAACTGACGTCGCGGCTGCGTGATCTGTCCACCCTGAAGATCGTCACGTACGGGGACGCGCCCTCGGCCGACGTACGGGTCCACAAGGTCACTCCGCGCGGACTGACCAGCGAGGTCACGGTGATCCTCGACGGCCGCTATCTCACCTTCACCGTCTCGGTCCCCGGCCGCCACTACGCCCACAACGCGGTCGCCGCTCTGGCAGCCGGCGTGGCCCTCGGTATCCCGGCCCACAACCTCGCCTCGGCCCTCGGCAAGTACACCGGCGTCAAGCGCCGCCTCCAGCTCAAGGGCGAGGTGAGCGGCGTGCAGGTCATCGACTCGTACGCCCACCACCCCACCGAGATGACCGCCGACCTGGAGGCCATGCGCGGTGCGGCGGCCGACTCGCGCCTTCTCGTCGTCTTCCAGCCCCACCTCTTCTCCCGCACGCAGGAGCTGGGCACCGAGATGGGCCAGGCGCTGGCGCTCGCGGACGCCTCGGTGGTCCTCGACATCTACCCGGCCCGCGAGGACCCGATCCCCGGCATCACCAGCGCCCTGATCGTCGACGCGGCCCGCACGGCCGGCGCCGACGTGACCGCCGTACCCGACAAGGGGACGGTCCCGGACGTGATCGCGGGAATGGCGAAGCCGGGCGACCTTGTTCTCACCATGGGCGCGGGCGACGTGACGGACCTCGGCCCCGCCATTTTGACCAAGCTCAGCCTTGCCCGCCTCTCGAACTGAGGAGACGCAGCCCATGTCGTACGACGTCGAAAAGCCGGACGAGCAGTGGCGCGAGGAACTGACTCCCGCCGAGTACGCCGTCCTGCGCCAGGCCGGCACGGAGCCCGCCTTCGTCGGTGAGTACACCGACACCAAGACGCAGGGCGTCTACTCCTGCCGCGCCTGCGGCACGGAACTCTTCCGCTCCGACACGAAGTTCGAGTCGCACTGCGGCTGGCCGTCCTTCTACGACCCGAAGGACTCGGACGCGGTCGAACTCATCGCGGACCGCAGCCACGGCATGGTCCGCACCGAGGCGCGTTGCGCGAAGTGCGGCTCGCACCTCGGCCACGTGTTCGAGGGTGAGGGCTACCCGACCCCGACGGACCAGCGGTACTGCATCAACTCGATCTCACTGCGCCTGACCCCCGACGAAGGCTGAGACCGAGCCCCGGCGGAACCCGTCACATCCCCCTACGCGTTCTTCAGGTGCTGCGTGAGCTGCTGGAGCACCGCCCATGCCTGGGCATGGGTGCCGTCGCCGAGGGGGTAGTGGACCGCGGGCTGGGCGGCCGGGCCGAGCTGGACGGGGTGCAGGTCCAGTGGTGGGCGCTGGGTGTGGGCAAGCCCAATGTCGTTGACTGCGTCGGCGCCGAGCGTGAAGGTGAGGGGGACCGGAGGCGCCTCGAAGTGGTGGGGGACCGAAAGGTCGCGGCGCGCGGGTCGGAGCGAGGTGAGCATCGAGGTCAGGTTCTGCTCGGTGGCCAGTCTCTCGGCGAGGGCTTCGATGGTGTCGAGCGGTGGGATCTCGTCGGTGCCGTAGCCCAGCGTGAGAGTGATGTCCTCTTCGACGCCTGCTGTGGTGCGGGTGATGTGCACAGTAGCGATGCCGGGGCGGTCGGGGTGGCCGATGGCGATGAGCCAGGTGGGTTGGGGGGCGCGGTTGCGGGCGAGGTCGGTCAACTGGCGTGTGGACCAAGGGAGGTTGACGGGCTCGGCCGTACTCCATCCGGCCGGGGGCGCGCCGGTGAGGTGTTGCCAGGCAGTTTCCAGCGCGCGGCCGAGCAGGAGGCCGGTGTCCGGCGCGTGCTCGGTGCGGATGGAGAGGATCAGCTGGTGTTCGCCGGTGGCTGTGGCGGTGGCCCGGGTGAAGGCCGGTGCGACGGCCGTGGCGCCCGATTCGGCGCGGGTGGGGGCGAAGGTGCCGTCCTGCCAGTGCAGCACGGCTCCGGACAGGCCGTCGTAGTAGCCGCATTCGGGGTCCTGGACGACCCACCGGTTGGGGTGGCCATGGAGTGCGGTGCGGGTGGGGAGGGTGAGGCGAGTGGTGGTGGGGGTGACGACCTGCAGGGCTCGGCCGCTGTTGGTAGCGGTGCGCAGGGCGTCGGAGAGCCAGCTGGTCATGGCGACGACGGGGCGGTCCTGGATGACGACCGCGGCCTGCTTGGTGAGGACATCGATGCCCGGGGGCGCGGTGTCGGGGGCGGAGGCGATGTCAGAGGTGAGGGGGACGACGTCGGTGGTCGCCGGCCCGACGGGCCAGGTGGTGCCGCTCAGTACGGAGACGAGGCGGCCGGCGAAGGACCGAGCGAGGGGCTCGGCCTCGGGGACATCGGTGGAGGCCCGGGCTTCGGTCCACCAGAGAGGGATGTCACAGGCGTCGGTGCCGGTGCCGGTGCCGAGGAGGCGCGTGGTCTCACCGGGGACCTGGAGGAGGATCGGGGCTTCGATGGAGACCAGGGGGCGTCCGCCCGGCGCGCAGAGCTGGATGACGGCTCCGTCGGCCATGGTGTTGATACCGACATCCGGGCCTCCGGCGTACAGGCCTGCGAGGAGGGTGCGGATGTCGGGCATCTTCGGGGTGAGGGCGATGACGTCCTTGGTCACGGGTGCTCTGTTTCTTCTGCCTCGGGTACGAGGGCGGTCTGGATGAGCTGGTGGCGGCGGCCGCGGCGGACCAGGGTCCCGCGGCCGGGTGGCTGGGCGGATGCGTACAGGCCGGGGAAGAGCTGTCCCTCCGTCCGGTCGCCGGTCATGACCAGGGCGGCGGTGCCGGTCTCGCGCAGAGTGGTCAGGAACGGCTCGTACAGCGCACGCGACGATCCGGCGACGCGGCGGGCGACGACGAAGTGCAGGCCGATGTCCTGTGCGGACGACACGTACGGCAGGAACGGGGTGAGCGGCTGCTGGCCGGCTGTGGTGAGAATGTCGTAGTCGTCGACGAGGATGACGATGCGCGGGCCGGTGAAGGCCGGGCCGTCGGGGAGGGTGTCGTGGTCGACGGTCTCGTCGGGCAGGCGCTTCTCCAGCTCGGTGGCGATTCCGGAGGCGAGCCCGGCGCTGATCTTGGCGTTGTGGGCGTAGCCGCCGCGGTACGGCTCGGGGACGGTGCCGCGCAGTCCTCGGCGTGGGTCGAAGACGGCAAAGACCAGTTCGTCGTCGCCATAGCGGTCGACGAACTGCTGCGCGATCAGCTTGAGCAGGTTGGTCTTGCCGCATTCGTTGTCGCCGAGGATCAGCAGATGCTGGTCGTGTTCGAACAGATCGAGGAGTACGGGGGCGAGGGTGTCCTGGTCGACGCCGATCGGGATCCGCTTCGGCTCGGCGGCCACGGAGGGCAGCCGCTGCGCGGGCATCCGGGTGGGCAATACCCTTACGGGAGAGGCCAGTTCACCGTGCCAGGTGCTGCTTATCCTGCGGGCGGCGTCTTCCAGGGCCGGTCCGAGGTCGTCGGTGGCGGGGACGGAGTCCGTTCGGGGCAGGGCGGACTGGGCGAAGAGTTTGCCGTCGGTGAGGACGCGGCCGGGGGTGTCGGGGCCAAGGGTTTCGGAGAGCTTGCGGTCGATGGAGGAGTCGGAGGGGTCGTTGAGGCGCAGGTCGAGCTGGGTGCCGAACATCGACTGGGTGGCGATGCGTACGTCGTTCCAGCGCAGCATGCCCGCCACGATGTGGATGCCGTATCCGCTGCCGCGCTTGAGGAGGTCGGCGATGGTGTCGTCGAGGTGGGCGAACTCGTCGCGCAGCGCGCCGAACCCGTCGATGAGCAGCACGATGTCGGTGCCGCCGAGCTCGGGCAGCCGGCCCTGGGCGCGCAGGTGGCGGAGCTGGTCGACGGAGTCGATGCCGTGCTCGCGGAAAAGTTCCTCGCGGGCGGCGAGCATGGCACGGACCTCGGCGACGGTGCGCGCCGCGCGCTCGTGGTCGGCCCGTCCGGCGATGCCGCCCACATGCGGCAGCCCCGCCAGGGCTGAGAGGCCGCCGCCCAGCAGGTCCAGCCCGTACAAGGCGACTTCGGCCGGGGTGTGAGTCAGTGCGAGTGAGAGCGCGAGGGTGCGCAGCAGGGTGGTCTTGCCGGACTGGGGGCCGCCGATGACCGCCACATGGCCGCCGGACACAGTGAGGTCGAGCGTCCAAGGGCCTTGCCACTGCCGGGCAGGGTCGTCGAGCAGCCCGAGTGGCACCCGCATCGCGCCCGGGCGGCGAGCGAGGTGCATGCCGCGCTCGGAGACCTGGAGGGGCCCTGCGGCTGCGTCGAGGGAGATGGCGCCGGGCAGCGGGGGCAGCCATACGCGGCGTACGGGCTCGGCAGCGGTGCGGAGCTGGTGGACCATCGTGGACATCACCGTGGGGCCGGTTTCCCGCTTCCGCATCGCCGGCTCGGCTCCGGTGTCCGACACCCCTTTTTTGGCCGGGGAGTTGAAGGTGGGGTACGGCAGGACGAGCGGTCGGTTGTCGACCACCTCGGCCAGAGCCGGACCGCGGTAGGTGCCGGAGACGTACCCCGCCTTGAACCGCTCGTACGTCGATGTGTCGACCTTGAGATAGCCGAAACCCGGCAGCGGCGGCAGATGGAACGCGTCGATGGTGTCCAGGACCGTACGCGACTCGTCGGCGGAGAACGTCCGCAGACCGAGCCGGTACGACAAGTACGTGTCCAGGCCCTTGAGCTTGCCGCCCTCGATGCGCTGACTGGACAGCAGCAGATGCACACCGATGGAGCGGCCGATGCGGCCGATGGACAAGAAAAGGTCGATGAAGTCCGGCTTGGCGGTGAGAAGCTCACCGAACTCGTCGATGACGACGAACAGGTGAGGGAGCGGGTCCAGGTCCGGGCGCTTGGAGCGCAGCGCCGCGTAGTGTCCGATGTCCGCCACATTGCCCGCGTCCTTCAGCACCTGCTGGCGGCGCATGACCTCGCCCGCGAGGCTGGTATGGACACGCTCGACGAGCCCGGCCTGGTTCTCCAGATTCGTTATCACCCCGGCGACGTGAGGCAGATCGGCGAACGGGGCGAAAGTCGCGCCGCCCTTGTAGTCGACCAGGACCATCGCCAGATCCTCCGGCGGATGGGAGGCCACCAGAGCGAGGACGAGGGTGCGCAGCAGCTCACTCTTTCCGGAGCCGGTCGCACCCACGCACAGACCGTGCGGGCCCATGCCCAGCTCGGAGGACTCCTTCAGGTCCAGCAGCGCCGGTTCGTGCCGGTCGTTCACACCGATCGGCACGCGCAGAAACGCGCGCTCGCCGCGCGGCGCCCACAGCCGGTCGATGTCCAACGCTGCGGGATCGTCGATCCCCAGCAGCGCGGGGAAGTCGACGGGTCCGGACACCGGGGTGCCCTCGGCCACCGACTCGGCGGACAGCCGTAGCGGAGCCAGCATGCGTGCGAGCCCTTCTGCTCCCGCGACGCTGACGACATCCGAGGCGCCGGAGGCCGCCGGGGCGTCGGGGGTCCGCAGGTCCTCGACCATGACTTGGTCGCCGTCGACCGTGATGCGCACGGTCACCTGATCCGGCTCGTGCACCTGCTGCTCCAGCAGATGCAGCACGGTGACGCCCATGTCGGCCAGCGCCACAGCCGCATCGGGGCGGGACAGCTCGGAAGCGTTCCCTCCGTACTCGTCACTGACCACCAGCAGCCGGCTGGTGAGCTTCAGCGCGTTCTTGTCGGACAGGCCCCGCCGCACCTCGGCGGCGTACGAGGACCGCTGCCGCAGGTCCGCGGCGATCAGCCGGGCCAGCTGCGGCAGACTCGGTGCGATCCGGCGCGCCGAGACCGGTCCGTCGCTCTCCCGTGGATCCAGTACGTGGGGCAGCCACTTGGCCCAGTCCCAATCCGCCACTTGCTCACCAGGCACGCTGAGCGCGATCGCCACGTCGTCGGGTGCGTGGGTGACGGCGGTCTGGATCAACAGGCCCCGCGTGACGCGCAGTACACCTTCGCGGTCCCCGACGATACTGATGTTCCCCGCCCGGTCCAGCGGCACCGTCAGCGGAGATTCCGTCGCTGTGGCGAACCGGGCGACCAGTGCGCGGGCCTCGTTGAGCATGAACGGGTCGGGCGGCGTCAGTACACCCCCGGCGCTGTTCTGGCCGATCGACAGCTGCTGTGTCGGTACGTCCCCGGTACCGACGCGTACGCGCAGGAAGTCCGCGTCTGTACGGCGGCGTTCCCACAACCGCGCCGGATCCTGCGCAAGGTCGTACAACGCCTGCGGCGGCGGACTGAGCAGTCGGGCTGCCCGGCGGCGCTCCCGTATCACCGTCCCGAGCTCTTCGCGCTGCTCCTCCAGGTACTCCATATACCGCTCGCGCTGGGTTCGTCGCGTGCGTTGCGCTTTGCCCCGCTGGGACAGGAACAGTCCCACCGCGGCCATGAGAGCGATCACCAGCGCCACGGCGCCCAGGCCCGCGAACCGGCTGGAGCGGATCACGGTCATCATCACGACCGAGCCCATCACGCCGGCCATGGGCAACAGTGCGGTCGCGGCGCTGCCCGTCTTGCCCTCGGGCAGGTTCGGGGGCGGCTCGATAGTACGGGGCTGCGCCGGGGCGAGTGGCCTGGTGGAGCGCGCCGGGCGGTGGACCAGCCGCAGCGTCATCCCGCTCTCACCGCCCGCTCCATCGCCTCGGCGGCCAGCGAAACGGCCGCCTGCCGGGTGGCTTGACCGAGCAGAGCGGTGTGGATGGGGCCTCCTTGGGCCAGGTGACGGTCATAGGGGAGGGCCACCACCGTGACGCCCGTCTCCCGCAGGTGCGCGGTGGCCGCCTTGAGATCGAGGGTCATGTCGGGGGAGTTCGCGCTGAGAGCGACCACGGTGGTGGCGAGCGCCGAGTGCGGCAACTGACCCAGCCAGTCCAGGACCAGGCGAGTGCCGCCCACGCCCTCCGCGGTCATCGGGGCGACCACGACCCGCGCGTGCGCGGTGTCCATCGCGGTACGGGCCACCTCGCCCGGCAGGGTCTCGCAGTCCACCACCGTCACGGCGAAGTACCGCCGCAGCGCGAGCGAAACCGTCCGATACGTCGCCATGTCCAGCGGCGCCCCGATCGTCCCCTGGCTCGCGGGCAGCAGCCAGCCGCCGTCCGTCACCGGTACGAGATTGCCGGTTACGTCGGTCAACTGCATGGAGGGGGTGAGAAGGTGAGCGAGCTCCCGGCACGACCACCGCACCGACTCAGCGCCGAGCCGGACCGGAAGGGTACCGAGGGCGGCGTCGGCCTCCAGCGCAAGTACCGGGTCGTGCCGGTAGTGGTTGAACGTCCGGGCCAGCAGGGCAGCCACCGTGGTCTTTCCCACCCCGCCCCGGATCGAGGTGACCGCGATCACCCGCCCAGTGGTCACCGGCTGCTGTACCGCCCGTGCGAGACGCGTCTCCCCAGACACCTCCTGCGAGGCTGACGCGGTGAGCTTCCGCAGCGAACGGCCGGTACGCCGGGTGATCGAATCTCCGTGGTGCGGACGCCCCATGGCATGGGCCAGCCGGGGATCGACGGTAGGCAGCGACTCCGGCGTGACCATGGGGAGCCGCGGATCCCGCGAGGCGCGGACTGCGGGCGGCCGGGAAGCCTGCACCGGTTGTCCGGGGCCTGACTGAGAGATGGCGGGGTGGAAGGGACCGGGCCGGTCCGGGGCCGCGGGCTGGGCCTGGGGGCGGGGTTCGGCGGCATCGGCCGAGGCACGGTCCCCAGCCGGGCCGTCCTGCCTCAATTCGCGCAGCACCTCGCGTTGCCAGTCACCCTCAGCCATGCCCGACCCCTACTTGAAGGTACCGAGCAGACGCCCGTACACACCGAATACGCCGAGCACCAACGGGAACAGGGCGATCACTGCGGCCGACTCCACCGCATCGCCGAACCGCCGGAGCCGTACCCGGACATGCTCGGCCGGCTTAACCGACAGCACGGCAAGCGGAACCACGGCGAGCACTACAAGGAGGACCAAGGGGCCAGCCGTGCCGGAACGCTCCAGCCAGACCCAGGCGAGGCGCGCCGTAACCGCCGCCGCGGCTGCCAGCAGGGCCACCACCTCGGCGATCAGCGGGAACGCCCGCGCCCGCAGGGCCAGTCCGACGGCGACGACCACGGCGAGCGTAACGGTCCACACCGTCGGCGCCCGCAGCTCCAGAACTCCCGCCGCAGCCGCAGAGACCGCCATGACGAGCGAGGCGAGCGCCAGCCCACGATGGGTGGCCGACAGCGCGGCCGACACCTCGTACCGGCTCACTGACGCCCCGCCCGAGCGGCGGTCGTCGAGCCCGGACAGCCCCGAAGATATGAGCGCCAGCCGGGGCAGCAACCCGAGCACCACCACCGACACGACCGCCAGCAGCGCACCCGTACGCGCCTGCCCCACCGCTGTCCCGGCGCCCGACTGCAGGGCGACCGCGACCTCCCAACAGACCGTGGCCCCGGCCACGGCCCCGGCACCGACCAACCCGCCCCGCCCCAGCGGTGACACCCAACCGAAGAGCAGCAGCGATACGGTCAGGACAGCCGCCACCCCGGCCAGACGCATGCCGCCGGACCAGTCGTGCGCATCGGCAAGAGTCCAGGCCCCCAGCACGCCGAGCGCACAGCCCATGGCGATGAGCGTGGTGGCCAGGCCGCGTCGGCCGGACCTGCCGAGCAGGACGCCCACGAGCGCCGCCACCGCGGCGACGACCGGCAGCACACCGCCCACCGCCGACAGTGCGAACTCGGCCCGGGCCAGTGCCCCGGCCACCAGCGCCCAGCCGACGGCCGCGAGCCCCGCCACCTTCCGCCGGGCCGAGGGCCGCCACCGCCACGCCCGTACATCCAGATCGTCGGATGCCTCGTCGGTGACGTCATGCACCACCGGCGCCGACGGAGCATCCTCCACCCGCACCAGCCGCAGCAACGGCACCATCCGGCACACCCGCCGACTCCAGCGTGCTGTCCTGCGCCAGCACCGAACCGTCGGCCGTGACGAGATGCCGCAGCATCGGCCGCACCGACACCTGGTCGTCCAGCAACCGCATCACTTCGGGCAGCAGCAATCCGACCGGCTCCTGCGAGGGCAGTACGAGATCAACACGCCGCCGCTCGCCAACCAGAGTGACCCGGCTCAACGCTCTACTGCTCAAAGGCCCCGCAGATATCACGCGTTCGAACCTATCATCGAGAAGAAGGCGCCACGGAGGGCGGAGAAGTCTGCTGCACCGAGGGCCCGTACGGGCCCTTTCCGATGAGCCTGTGCGAAACGAACGACCAGCCGACACAGCCCGCACACAACACGGCCGCGATCACAAGGCCGGCCAACACCTTCCCCAGTCGCTCATCCACAGACCGCCGCTGCCGCTGAGCACCGAACAACAAGGCATCCCGCAGCCGCCGACGCCGTACCGACACCGACTCCAGCAGTTGACTGTCGTAATCCTGCGCTGCCACGGCTAGCAACCGTCCGTTCTGCGTTGTCCGTCCGTCACGTCGGGAACTCGCCCAGCCAGCCGCGCTCGAGAAGTTGCTTGGGCAGGTAGTCGGACTCGACTTCGATGGGGAAACCCGCGTCATAGGCGAGGCAGGCGATGGCGAGGGGGCCTAGGGCCAGATAGCCCGCGATGCGTCCGTCCCGGTCCTCGTCCGCGGTCCAGTACGCCTTATGTGCCTCCACGGCTTCGACCAGGGCCTGATTGAAGGCGTCGTGGTCCTTGAGCAGGAAGCGGTAGAAGAGGTTGATCGGCTGGTAAAGGACGTTCTGGAGGAGATCGCGGGGAGCATTGGTCGCGATCTCCGGGGCGGAGGTGTTCATCGTCGTGGTCAACTTCTCGACCAGGCCCGGTGTTTCACGCCAGTACGTCTGGAGGGAGTCCACCCAGTGGTAGACGTACTCGTCTCCCTGAGCCCCGGAGGCGCGCAGCAGATCAAGGGGGATTTCGCAGAGCTGCGTCATTCGTGCCTGGTCGCGGCAGACGATGGCGAACCAGAACGCGGTGAGCCAGTTACCGGCATTCGCGTAGACCTGCGGCCCGGTGACGGGGAGGGTCCGCATGTCGTGGTCGATGCGGCACTCGACGGTTCCCTCGGTCGCGGCTGCGGAGGCGAAGAGCGCGGAGCATACCTGCATGGCTGTAACGACGGCTTCCCACGTCTCGCTGCGAGAGGCGTTCGGATCGACCGCCAGGCGCGCGTGCACATACATGAGCGCCTCGTTCATGGCGATGCCGCCGAACATGTCCGGTGACCGCTCCAGCCTCCGACCCAGTCTCTGAATCGTCTTGGCCAGGCCCGTGCCGAGCTCCTGCACTGCCGCCTCGTCGACAGTCGCCGGACTGCCGTGTCGCGTTACTTCTACAGTCACCAAGTCCTCCGTCACCCGAGATCGAATCGCCGCATGTAGTAGCCAGCGTACGTTCCTGTGTTTGTCTTCCCCTTGACCAGGATGTAGTCGACTTTGCCGTCTTCCAGGGCATCCAACAGCTCGTTGTACAACCTGGTCTCATTCCCGTTGCCGTTGAGCCCGCGCTCCCGCATTTCATTCAAGATGTCGAGAAAGTACTCCTTCGACCCCTGGCGGGCGCTAAACCCATTCGGCAAGTTGCGCTTACCGAGCTCCGTGCGGACGCTGCTCTTTGCCTCGACCACGACGTAGCCGCCGTCTTCTCGCCGCCAGAGCTGGTCGAACTGGTCATTGCCGTTCTTGGGCCCGGCGAGCGTCTCCCGTGTGGCGTTGGGGTAGTGCTCGGGAACCACATGGCGTTCGGCAACGGCCTCACCGTATGCCTCAGTGTCTTTCGTCATGCGTTCGTGCAGCGGCTTGTGCTCGGTTTCCGCCGCTTTCAGGGCGTCGATGTTTGCCTGAGACTTATCCGCCTTTAGTGCGTCCGCGGCATCACCAATTGTGTTGTGGGACAGATTATCCGCAGTGACAGAGTTGTGTCGAGTCTGAGCCGCATCGTTGAGCACCGTGAGGGCATCAGGGCTCAACACCGTCTTCGGGGTACGTGTCACATCACCCCCGTCGATGTACTTCTCCGGGATGGGCGGCGGGGCGTCATCCTTGGATATTTTACTGCCTGGGTAGTGCGGGTCCGGGATCAGCTGAGGCGGCACGAGACCACTCTCATCCGGGCTGTCATTGAACTTCCGGTAGCCGTTGGACCTGTAGTACTTCTCGAAGTACCCGGCCTCATTGTTCGCCCGGAAGACCTGGTGCCGCATGATGTCCTGTGGGCTGGCACCGTTCCACCTGCTTGGGCCGTTGTAGTCGCCGTAAGCTCCAGTGCTGCCGCTGCCGCCGTCCGCATGCTGGCCGGGCACATCCTCCCCGTCCCTGGCCGCGTCACCGAGCCTGTCACTGTGTGCGTCGTGGCCCTGTCGGCCCAGGCTGTCCAGATCTGCGGTGCTGGGCGAAATGTCGGCCCGGCCGGGTAGTGCGCCGGTGCCAGATCGACTATTACCGTCCCGGCCCGAGGGTTCGTGGTTGGCCCGCGGCGGTACATTCTCGCCTGCATGTGCGCTGGCTTCAGGTGCGTGAGGATGAGCGCTGACCGGGGCAAGCTCCCGCTGTTCAGGGACTTTCTCCGGTGTGGCGTGCGCACCAGCAGGCGTCTCTTGGTGCGGACTGGTGGTGTTGATCTTCCCGTTGGCGTCGATGGGGATGAACTCGCCGTCTCTGATGACGACTTTGGAGCCGTCCTCGAGTTCGATGACGCTGTGCAGGCGCTGTGAGGTCGAGGTGGTGTCGAAGGCGCTGCGGATACCCGCCGTTACGTCGGACAGCCTGGGTATCGAACCGACCGCCTTCCCCGTGACCTTGAGGCCGGCGGAGAGTGGGTCGATCCAGGTGCCGACCTTGGCCGCGGTGCCGGCGGTCTTGGCGAGTGCGCCGCCACTGCCCGCCTTCGCGCCGGCGGCGAGGGCACCGCTGCCGAGAGTCAGGACGGTGAAGGTGACGGTCGCGGCGGCGCGTGCGGGGTTCTCGTCCCACATGTCCCAGCCGACCAGGGCCTTGCCGAAGTCCCGGGTGGCCTGCTTCTGCCGTTCTACCGCTGGGTCCTTCGGTTCCTCGCCGAGCGCCTGGTCCATGAGCCAGTTGTACGGCGTGGCGGTGTACTGGCCGATGCCGCCGACGACGTCCCCGAGATGGCTCCAGGCGTCGCTGGTGTCCTCGTCGCCGATACCGACCAGGGTCCCCAGGCCCTTGAGGCCCCCCCATATGTTGTCGACGATGAGCCCGTCCCACACATAGCTCTTGGCCCAGTAGCCGATCTCCCACCCGGAGTGGGTCTCGGAGACGGGGGTGCCCCAGGGCACTTCCTCGGCCTGCTTGAGGGTGTCGAGGTCGTTGCCGTACATCACCGTCTTGTCGTTGACGGTATGGCTGCCGTCGTCGAAGACGAACTTCGGGCCGCCGACGATCGCCGAGATCTTGCTGGCGGCTCTGTTCTCGGCTTCCTGGAAGGCCGCCCGCGCGGCGCTCACGCCGTCAAGGAGCTGCTGGTGCCGGTTGATCTTTTCTTCGTCCTCCGTCCACTCGTCGTCACCCTTGACGCTGTCGACGAAGGCGAAGGCATCGGCCTTGAGCTGGGCCAGTTTCTTGGCGAGCGGGCGGGCCTCGATGGAGAACGTGTCCAGCGCGTCGGCCACCGTCTCCAGGTTCGTGGCGAAGGTCTCGGCCTTGTCCATCACCGGGCGCGTGAGGCGACCCCGGCGGTGTGGACACTCTGACAATGGATCTTGCAGATTCAAGGAAGGGTGTCCTGGTGGGACGGAAGTCTCCGTATCCGGCGGAGTTCAGGAACGATGCCGTCGCGCTGTACCGCGCGGCGGGTGGGAAGCGCGCGTATGCGGCGGTGGCGGCGGATGTTGGGGTGACCGGCGAGACGCTGCGCAGTTGGGTGCGCCAGGCCGATGAGCAGGCGGGCCGCGGCAACCGTGACGAGCCGGTCGCCGAGGGCAGGGATGAGGAACTGGCCCGGCTGCGGGCGGAGAACGGCCGGCTGCGCAGGGCGGAGAAGGAATGGGAACTCGAGCGGGAGCTCCTGCGCCGGGCGGCCCAGTATTTCGCGATGGAGATGAGGGCATGACCCTCCGCTGGGGCTTCATCTCCGACAACCGGGCCGACTTCGGCGTGCAGCGGATATGCCGGGTGCTTCAGGTCTCGCGCTCGGGCTTCTACCGGTGGATCGCCGACGCGAAGGCCCGCGAGGTGCGGCAGGCCGCCGACGATGCCCTGGCCGCGGAAATCCGCGAGATCCACACCGACCACAAGGGAACTTACGGAGTGCGGCGTGTCCATGCTGAGCTGCGGGGCTTCGGACACACGGTGAACCGCAAGCGCGTCGAGCGGCTCATGCGCAAGCACGGCCTGGAGGGCCTCCATCTGCGGCGCCGTAAACGCACCACGGTCCCGGACCGCCTCGCACCGCCTGCCGCGGACCTCGTCCAACGTGACTTCTCCGCCGGGCAGCTGGACGAGAAGTGGTGCGGTGACATCACATATGTGCAGGTCGGCGGGTCGTGGCTGTATCTCGCCTGCGTCCTGGACATCTGCTCACGCCGGGTGCTCGGCTACTCGATGGCCACCCATATGCGGGCCGAGCTGGTCATCGACGCCCTCAAGATGGCGGTGGCGGCCCGCGGCGGTCACGTGGACGGCGTGATCTTTCATGCGGACAGGGGCTCGCAGTACACCGCTGCCGCGTTCGCGCAGGTCTGCGACGGTTTCGGGATCCGCAGGAGCATGGGCCGGGTCGGCTCGAGTTACGACAACGCCCTCGCCGAGTCGTTCTGGCAGGGCCTCAAGAGGGAGACGATGCACCAGAGGCTGTTCTCGACGATGCGTCAGGCGAGGCTGGAGATCTTCCAGTGGCTGACCTACTACAACGCCCGCAGACGTCACAGTGCCCTCAACTACCTCTCACCGGTGGAGTTCGAACAGCAGCATCTGCGAGCAGCTAAACTCTCAATCGCGGCATGAGCCCCTGTGTCCACACTCCGGGGGACGCCTCACTCGCGCAGCGCACCCTCCGGGCGGAACTGGACCTCGATGAAGACCGGCAGCACCTGAAGGTCCACCCCGCCCTCACGGAGCTGCGGAAGCCACCGCTCGCGGAAGAAGGACGCCCAGCGGCGCGGCGGCCGGGCGGTGACGGCCATGAGCAGGTCGTTGTGTGTCGGCTACCACGGCGCCGCGGTGGAGCAGTTCGAAGGACATGTGGGCGCATGGTAGAGGGCCTGGGGGTTGCGCTGCCCAGTGGGTGTGGCGGGGTCACGCGGGCTGCAGCAGGTCCCAGCGGTTGCCGTACAGGTCCGCGAAGACCGCTACTGTTCCGTACGGCTCGTGGCGCGGCTCTTCCAGGAAGCGGACGCCTGCCGCGGTCATCCTGGCGTGGTCGCGTGCGAAGTCCTCGGTGTGCAGGAAGAAACCGACCCGATCGCCGGTCTGGCCGCCCACGCGGGCGAGTTGTGCTTCCCCACTTCCACGCGCCAGCAGCAGGCCCGTACCGTCCGCCGACCCGGGCGGGCACACCACCACCCAGCGCGAGCCGTCGCCCCGGTCGGTGTCCTCGGCCAGCTCGAAGCCGAGTGCGCCGGTGAAGAACGCGAGGGCCTCGTCATAGTCGCGGACGACGAGGGTGACCAGGGCGATGCGGGGCACGGGCGTTTCCCTTCATGAGAGCGAGCTTGGTGCGTCATACGTATCACCTGGACCCGGCCCGGCAACAATGCGTGCATGGAACCGCACCGGCTCGGCGAACGCGCCCGCCGTCTCGTCGTCCCCGGCCGCCGGCGCATCCTCGGCATCGCGGGCGCGCCCGGATCCGGCAAGTCCACCCTCGCCGCGCAGCTCGTCGACGGTCTCGGCGGACTGGCCGTGCTCGTCCCCCTGGACGGGTTTCACCTTGCGGGGGCGGAGCTGGACCGGCTGGGGCGTACGGACAGGAAGGGCGCCCCCGACACCTTCGACGCCGCCGGGTACGTCGCCCTGCTGGCGAGGCTGCGGGCGCCGGGAGGAGCGGGCACTCTCGTGTACGCACCCGCCTTCGACCGGACCCTCGAAGAACCCGCGGCCGGCAGCATCGCGGTGCCGGGGCCGACGGACGTACCTCTCGTCGTCACCGAGGGCAACTACCTGCTGTTGGCGGACGGTGTCTGGGCCGGGGTGCGCGATCTGCTCGACGAGGTCTGGTTCCTGGAGCTCGACTCCGGTGAGCGCGTACGCCGTCTCGTCGAGCGGCACGTACGCTTCGGCAGGTCGCGCGCGGATGCCGAGCGCTTCGTGCGGGCATCGGACGAGGCCAACGCCCGGCTGGTCGCGCCGGGGCGGGCGCATGCCGACCTCGTCGTCACCCTCGACGCGGCGGAGGCCCCGCCGGCCTGAACGACGGCGGGCGGGGCGGCAGGGTCGGGCGGTCAGGTGCCTGCGGGGCCCAGTACGACGCAGGATTCGGGCGGCAGGACCAGCAGGCCGTCGCTGCCCGGTGCCTGCACCGGCTCCCAGGCCGCGAGGACGCGGCTGCGGCCGTTGCGGCCGAGGCCGATGGTCGCGGGCTCCTTCGACAGGTTCACCGCCACCCGGATGTCACCGCGCCGGTACGCCAGCCAGCGCGCGCCCTCGTCGTACGCCACCTTGACCGCCGCCAGGTCGGGGTCGCCGAGGTCGGGGCGGGCGCGGCGTAACGCGATCAGCTCGCGGTACCAGGCCAGCATGCGCGCATGGGGTTCGTGCTCCGGCTCGGACCAGTCCAGACAGGAGCGTTCCCGGGTACGCGGATCCTGCGGGTCGGGGATGTCCTCCGCCGCCCACCCATGCGTCGCGAATTCCCGCCTCCTGCCGTCCCGCACCGCCTGCGCGAGCTCCGGGTCGGTGTGGTCGGTGAAGAACTGCCAGGGGGTGCGGGCCGCCCACTCCTCACCCATGAACAGCATCGGAACGTACGGCCCGGTGAGCACGAGCGCCGCGGCGCAGGCGAGCAGCCCCGGGGAGAGGGTGGCGGAGAGCCGGTCGCCCTGTGCCCTGTTTCCCACTTGGTCGTGGGTCTGGGCGTAGCCGAGGAAACGGTGTGCGGAGGTTTTCGTGCGGTCCACGGCACGTCCGTGTGCGCGTCCCCGGAACGTCGAGTACGTGCCGTCGTGGAAGAACACCCGGGTGAGGGTCTTGGCGAGCGCGCTCACCGGGGTACGCGCGAAGTCGCCGTAGTAGCCCTGCGATTCACCGGTGAACGCGGTGTGCAGCGCGTGGTGGAAATCGTCGTTCCACTGAGCGTGCAGACCGAGCCCCCCGGACTCGCGCGGAGCCGTCACACGCGGGTCTCCCAGATCGGACTCAGCGATCAGGAACAGTGTCCTGTCCACATCGCGGGAGAGCGCGTCGACCGCGGAGGACAACTCCTCCAGGAACGTCAGGGCCCGGGTGTCGGCGAGGGCGTGCACCGCGTCGAGCCGCAGCCCGTCGAGACGGTAGTCACGCAGCCAGCCCAGCGCACTGCCGAGCAGATACTGCCGCACCTCGTCGGACCCGGGAGCGTCGAGGTTGACGGCCGATCCCCAGGGCGTGTGGTGGGTGTCGGTGAAGTACGGGCCGAACAGGGGCAGGTAATTGCCTGAAGGGCCCAGGTGGTTGTGGACCACGTCCAGCACCACGCCCAGGCCCAGCCCGTGCGCCGTGTCGACGAAGCGCTTGAGCCCGTCGGGCCCGCCGTAGGGCTCGTGCACCGCCCACAGCGACACACCCTCGTACCCCCAGCCGTGCGTTCCCGGGAACGGGCAGACGGGCATCAGTTCGACGTGCGTGACACCGAGCTCCGCCAGGTGAGCGAGCCGCCGGGCAGCCGCGTCGAAGGTGCCCTCTGGGGTGTACGTACCCACGTGCAGCTCGTAGAGGACCGCCCCGGGCAGCGGGATGCCCGGCCAGTCGGCGTTCCACTGATGGGCGTCGTGGTCCACCACGGCACTGAGTCCGTCCGGCCCGTCCGGCTGGCGGCGCGAGCGCGGGTCGGGCAGCACGGGGCCGCCGTCCAGCGAGAAGCCGTAGCGGGTCCCCTCGTCCGCGGCGGCCTCGGCGGCCCACCAGCCGTCCCGTGCCGGGTCGGGTTCCATGGCGTGCGTCTCGCCCGCCAGCCGGAGCTCGATCCGGTCGGCCTTCGGTGCCCACACCTCGAACCGCACTGGCGGCCCCTCTCGTCGACGATGCCGCCACCATGGTGCTTCAGACGAGCCTGATCCGCCCGCGAATCGTCAGCACTGTTCAACTCCACGTCATGTTGACCGCCCGCTCAAAAGAGCCAGCGGCGGCTCGCCGCCCTTCGCCGTCCACCAGTACGCGCGGGCCAGGACCGGTCACCGCGCAGCGCCACCCACATCCACTCGGGACGCCTCCTGCCGGTGGCGAGGTCGTCGGCGAGCTCGTGGTCCAGGACGCGGGCGAGTCGGCAAGAACAGACCCAGCTCCTCGGGCCCTGCGAGCGGTCGTACGGTGAGGGGCTGCTCCTGCGGTATCGCGGTCAAGCTGTCCTTCTGGGACGTGCGGGTGCGCAGACAGTGGCAACGCCGTTTCTTCTGGACACCGGTGGCCGGACGGACCGACAATCACCCGTGTGACGTCCTCTTTCGAGTTCCACACGTATCCGGCGCGGCTCTCCGACGCCGAGCGGGACCGTGTGCTCGGGGTGCTCAGAGAAGGCGCGGCGCAGGGCAAGTTGTCGCATGACACGTTCCTGCGCCGGATGGAACTCGTCCTCGCCGCCCGACAGTCCGACGACCTCGCCGAACTGACCGCGGACCTTGAGACCGAGAGCCGGTGGTCGCGCGGTCTGTTCGGCGTGGTGGAGCGGGTGTCGGCCTTCAACGTACGGCTGCGCAGGGCGTGGCAGTCGGAGCGGCTGCCGAAGCTGCTGTTCCCCGAGCCCGGCCCGTCCCCGCTGCGCATCGGGCGCGACCCCGCGAACGGACTGCGCCTGAGCCACGACACGGTCTCGCGTGTGCACGCCGAACTGTCCGCGCAGGGCGGCATGTGGACTCTGCGCGACCTCGGCTCCACCAACGGGACCGCGGTCAACGGCCGCCGGGTCACCGGAGCCGTCCTGGTGCGGGACGGCGACCAGGTGAGCTTCGGCCGCATGACGTTCCGCCTCTCCGCCCGCTGAGCGGAACAGCCGGCTCAGGAGCCCGCCTGGGAGCCCTCCTGCCCGATCTGGGTGAGGAGTGACACCGGGCTGTCGGCGAACAGGTCGGCCAGCCTTACCGACCCCGTGAACCCGCGCGCCGGCGTCGTCAGGACGTCCCCCCAGCGGCCCTGCGGGAGCACCAGCTCCGTGTCCCGCCAGCCGCCCGCCTCCGCCAGCCGAAGCGACAGCCGGGTGACCGCCGTGACGGCCTCACCGGAGCGGCAGAACGCCACACAGTGGTCGGCCGCCGGGCCCACGACGGTGAGCGGGGTGTACGTCGCCGACTCGCCGAAGACCTCCGGGCGCCCCCGGCGCAGCCCCAGCGCGGCCACGGTGAGCGCGTACTTCTCCGCGGAGAGCCCCTCGCCCGTGGGGGGCGTGAAATCGACCGGGCGCCGGTTGTCCGGGTCCACCAGGGCGCGGAACTCCCGCTCCGTGCCCTGGTAGACATCGGGCACCCCCGGCATCGTCAGGTGCAGCAGCGCCGCCCCGAGGACATTGGCCCGTACGTGCGGGTCGAGTTCCTGGGCGAACCGGGCCACCGCTTCGAAGGCCGGTCCCGCCGGGCCCGCCGCCACGAACTCGGCCACCGCCTGCTCGTACGCCTCGTCCTGCTCGGCCCAGGTGGTGCGCAGTCCCGCCTCCCGGACGGACTTGAGCAGCGCCGCGGTCAGCCGCTCCTCGGTGGGCTCCCCGTCCGGCTTCCCGAAGCCGAAGGCCGTCTGCCACGCCGTCCACGCCAGGTGCGCATCGGGCGCGGGTACGGCGGCCAGCTTGCCCAGCAGCTCCGACCACCGCTGCGGGCACTCGGACAGCACCGCGATGCGTGCGCGCACGTCCGCGCTGCGCTTGGTGTCGTGCGTGGACAGGACCGTGCCGGTGGCCGGCCAGTCGCGTGCCAGGCGGGCGCAGAACGCGTGGAAGTCCGCGGGGCTCACCGCGGGCGCCCCCGGGTCGCCGCCCACCTCGTTCGCCGAGACGAGGGGGACGTAGCGGTAGAAGGCCGTGTCCTCCACCGACTTGGCGTGCAGCGCCGAGGCCGTCTGCGCGAAGCGTGCGCAGAACGCGGCTTGGTCGGGGCCGGGGCCCAGCCTGCCCAGCGCGAGGTCACGCACCACGTCGACGACCGCCGCTTCCTCGGGCACCGCGAAGCCGGCCTTCACCTGACGCACCGCGGCCGGCGGAACGGCGGCCTGCGCGCTCTCCGGGCAGGGCCCGCCCGCCGTCACGTACGGGCGGTACACGGGAACGCGCACCAGCAGTTCCCGTACCGCTGTGCGCAGCGCCCATGGGGCGAAGTCGCGCAGGGCGGGATCCGCGGCGCAGACGCGTTCCGCGGTACGCACCAAGAAGGCCGTCTCGGCCGCCAGCTCATGGGTGAGCACCTTGTACGCCGACCGTCGAACTGTCGCTTCCCAGGAACCGCCGCGGTCCTCCGCAGGACGCGCGAAATCCCGGTAGCGACTCGTCAGTTCCGATGCGCCGTCCGGGTCGGTGAACAGTGCGTCGATCCGGTACAGGGCGTCGTACCCCGTCGTGCCCGCGACCGGCCAGTCGGCGGGCAGCTGCTCGGGACCGGTCAGGATCTTCTCCACGACGGTCCAGCGCCCCTCGACCGCCTCCGCGAGCCGGCGCAGATAGTCCCCGGGGTCGGCGAGCCCGTCCGGGTGGTCGATGCGCAGCCCCTGCACGACCTCGTCCCGTACCAGCTCCAGGATCTTCGCGTGCGAGGCGGCGAACACGTCGGGGTCTTCGACCCGGACACCGATCAGGTCCGAGATGGTGAAGAAGCGCCGGTAGTTCAGCTCGGTGCGGGCGAGCCGCCACCAGGTGAGCCGGTACCACTGGGCGTCCAGCAGTTCCGGCAGCGGCAGCTTCTCCGTTCCCGCGCGCAGTGGGAACGCGTGGTCGTAGTAGCGCAGGGTCTCGCCGTCGACCGTAAAGGCGTCCGCGTCCAGTTCGTCACCGACCCGGTGGGCGAGCACGGGCAGCAGGACTTTCCCGCCGCCCGCCTCCCAGTCGATGTCGAACCACCGGGCGAACGGTGATCCTGGCCCCTCCCGCAGTACCTGCCACAGCGGACGGTTCAGGCTTTCGGGCGCCGGTACGGCCATGTGGTTCGGCACGATGTCCAGGATCAGCCCGAGACCGTGCGCGCGAGCGGTACCGGCCAGCGCGCGCAGCCCCTCCTCGCCACCGAGTTCGGCGCGCACCCGCGCGTGGTCGACGACGTCGTATCCGTGCGCGGAGCCGGGCACCGCTTCGAGCACGGGGGACAGATGCAGATGCGAGATCCCGAGTGCGGCCAGATGGGGGACCGCCTCCTCGGCCGCCGAGAAGGGAAAGTCGGAGCGGAGCTGGAGGCGATAGGTGGCGGTGGGAGTCATACGAACGTAAGTACCCGCATGCGAGGCATCTGTGTCATCCGCGCGGGCGTCAGTGTGAGAAGTACGTGATGGGCACGAAAAACAGTGTCACGAAAAGAATGGGGGCGGGCCGGTCGGCCCGTCCCCCGTCGCCGCGCCGGCGCCCCCCGGCGCCCCGCTAGGTCGTGTTTTAGAAGTCCCGTCTGTCTCGCGTGGTCTGGCGCGCACGGTCGCCGCGTTGCCGAAATGCCCTAGTAGCTCCGCTACGAGACCATCCCGGCGCCTTGCGATCGCACGCGCCAGACCACGCGAGACCCGCCCTCCGGGCGGACGACGCTACTTCTAAAACACTCCCTAGGCAGGCCGCTGCAGCACCACCAGACTGCGCCCGATCATGGTGATCCGATCGCCGGCCGCCACCTTCGAACCGCTCCCGGGTGGCACCCCTTCCGAACACGCCGTGTCGACCACGACCTGCCACTGCTTTCCGTGGTTCACGGGAACCGCGAAATCGAGCTCCTCCGCGCTCGCGTTGAACATGAGCAGGAACGAGTCGTCCGAGATCCGCTCGCCGCGCGGCCCCGGCTCCGAGATCGCATGGCCGTTCAGGAAGACCGTCAGCGCCTTCGCGTGCGCCGCCTGCCAGTCCCGCTGCGCCATCGTCGCGCCGTCCGGGGTGAACCACGCGATGTCCGAGAGATCGTCGTGGGTGCCCTCCACCGGCCGGCCGTGGAAGAAGCGCCGGCGCCGGAAGACCGGATGGTCCCGGCGCAGCCACACCATGGCCCGGGTGAACGCGTGGAGCGTGCCCTCCTCGTCGTCCTTTTCCGGCCAGTTGACCCACGACACTTCGTTGTCCTGGCAGTAGGCGTTGTTGTTGCCGCCCTGGGTACGGGCGAACTCGTCCCCGTGCGACAGCATCGGCACGCCCTGGGACAGCATCAGAGTCGCGACGAAGTTGCGCATCTGGCGGGCACGCAGCTCGTTGATCTCCGGATCGTCCGTCTCGCCCTCCGCCCCGCAGTTCCACGACCGGTTGTGGCTCTCGCCGTCCCGGTTGCCCTCACCGTTGGCCTCGTTGTGCTTGTCGTTGTAAGAGACCAGGTCGGCCAGCGTGAAACCGTCGTGGCAGGTGGCGAAGTTGATGGACGCCAGCGGACGGCGTCCGTCGTCCTGGTACAGGTCGGACGACCCCGTCAGCCGGCCGGCGAACTCCGCGATGGTCCGCGGCTCTCCCCGCCACATGTCGCGCACGGTGTCCCGGTACTTGCCGTTCCACTCGGTCCACAGCGGCGGGAAGTTGCCGACCTGATAACCGCCCTCCCCGACGTCCCACGGCTCGGCGATCAGCTTGACCTGACTGACCACCGGGTCCTGCTGCACCAGATCGAAGAACGACGACAGCCGGTCCACCTCGTGGAACTGCCTCGCCAGTGTCGCAGCCAGGTCGAAGCGGAAGCCGTCGACGTGCATCTCCGTCACCCAGTACCGCAGCGAATCCATGATCAGCTGGAGTACGTGCGGCGAGCGCATCAGCAGCGAGTTACCGGTGCCCGTGGTGTCCATGTAGTACTGGGGATCGTCGGCGAGGCGGTAGTACGAGGCGTTGTCCAGGCCGCGGAAGGAGAGCGTGGGGCCCAGATGGTTGCCCTCCGCGGTGTGGTTGTAGACGACGTCGAGGATGACCTCGATGCCGGCCTGGTGCAGCGCCCGCACCGCGGACTTGAACTCCAGGACCTGCTGGCCGCGGTCGCCCCAGGAGGCGTACGCGTTGTGCGGGGCGAAGAAACCGATCGTGTTGTAGCCCCAATAGTTGCTCAGGTTGGCGTCGGCCAGCCTGTGGTCGTTGACGAACTGATGCACGGGCATCAACTCAAGTGCCGTGACGCCCAGTTCGGTCAGGTGCGAGATGATCGACGGGTGCGCCAGCGCCGCGTACGTACCCCGCAGATCGTCGGGGAGGTCCGGGTGCGTCATCGTGAGGCCCTTCACATGGGCCTCGTAGAGGATCGTGCGGTGATAGTCGGTGCGCGGCGGGCGGTCGTCACCCCAGTCGAAGTACGGGTTGACGACGACCGAAGCCATCGTGTGCGGAGCCGAGTCCAGGTCGTTGCGGGAGTCCGGCTTGCCGAAGTGGTAGCCGTACACCGCCTCTCCCCAGTCGACCTTGCCGCTGATGGCCTTCGCGTACGGGTCGAGCAGCAGCTTCGCGGAGTTGCACCGGATGCCCTCCAGCGGGGCGTGCGGGCCGTGGACCCGGTAGCCGTAGCGCTGCCCCGGCATGATGCCGGGCAGGAAGGCGTGACGTACGAACGCGTCGGACTCGCGCAGTTCCACCGCCGTCTCCGAACCGTCGTCGTGCAACAGGCACAACTCGATTCGGTCAGCGGCCTCCGAATAGACAGCGAAATTCGTCCCGGCGCCGTCGTACGTGGCGCCGAGTGGGTAAGCCGCTCCCGGCCAGACCTGCATGCGATCGACTCTTCCACTTCTGATCCGGGTGCTGCGGGGCACTTGGGACAAGATCTTCCCCGAAAGTGGGGCAACCTCCTAGGACTTCGGATCGTCCTACCGGGTGACCACGCATACCCGGTGGGCCAGTTGCCGAAGCGCGTGACGCGCGGGGCGAAGGGGGCCCTGGGGGGATTAGGGGGGCAATGTGCAGGGAACAGTGCGCCGTCATCTGGGAAAGATGCTGGCGGGGGCGGCCATCGCGGTGACAGGAACCGCGGTGATGATCGGCGTGACGCTGCCGGGTCCGGCCGGCGCCGACGACGCGCGGGGCGCGGGCGCCGACACCGCCGCCGGGACCGCCACGGGCGAGCCCGGCGAGGAGCGCGGCCAGGAGGCGCAGGGCGCGCGGGACGCTGCGGGCGCCGTGGGGCGCGCGCCGGAGCCCGCGGTCGTCGAGGAAGCCCCGGCCGAGGGCGAGCAGGGCATCGGCAGGGACCCGCTCACCGACAGCGAGCTGGAGCGGGTGGAGAAGCTCGCGATGAAGCCGTCGCAGTTCGCCGCCGGCCGGGACGTCGAAGGCGACCGGGGGCCGCAGCACCTCGCCACCAACCTCAGTGAGCCGCAGCCGTCCGAGGCCGACGACCCGGCGGCGCCCCGCCGCGCGGAGGTCTCTTTCTACGACTACGGCCGCGACGAACTGGTGACCAGGACCGTCAACCTCGCCACCGGCAAGGTCGAGCGCTCCAGCACCCTCAAGGGCGTCCAGCCGTCGCCGACCCGCCGGGAGAACCGTGAGGCCACCCAGCTGATCCTGGCCAGTCCCCTCGGCGACGGGCTGAAGAAGGACTACCGGGACGCCATGGGCAAGCCGCTGACCTCGGCGGACCAGCTGTGGGTCAACGGTGGGATCTACCGGGTGGACCGCGAGGAGCGGGTGCCCAGGGCGCTCGCGAAGTGCGGTGCGCACCGATGCGTCCGGGTCACGTCCAAGGTCGTGAACGGACCGTGGATCGACACCCGCGATCTCGTCGTCGACCTCAGCGCGAGGACCGTCAGCCGCATCGGCTGACCATTCGGTCCCTTGCATCTCACTAGTCCCTTCCCGCACTTCCGTACGAGGGAGTCCATCCTCATGCACGTCACCAGAGCATCGCGTGCCCGCGACCGGGCCGCGGCAACCCTCGCCGGCGCCGCGCTGGCCGCCGTACTGGCCGCCGTCGGCGGCTCTGCCGCCACTGCCGCCCCGGCCGCGCCCCCGGCCAAGGCAGCTCCGAAGGCCCCGGCCGCGCCCCCGGCCGACTGCAGCGCCGCGTACCGCATCGAGCAGACACTCGACGGCGGCACCACCTGGCGCATGTGCTGGAACTACGACAGCGACGCCGGTCTCGTCCTGGAGAAGGTCTCCTACCAGCCCAAGGGCGAGCCCAAGCCGATCCGCGTCCTGACGACCGGCAAGCTCGCGCAGATCCATGTGCCGTACGACAACGGCCAAGAGGAGTACGACGACCTCACCGGGTACGGCTTCGGCTGGGGGCTCCAGGACCTCAAGGCGAGCGAGTGCCCCGGCGGCACCATCAAGACCGTCCGGGTTCCCGACGCCGGCAACGTCAAGGGCCTGTGCACCACCACCCGCGCGCGAGGCCACGCCTACCGGCTGGCCAGCGACGAAGGGACCAAGGTCTGGCAGGCCCAGGGCAAGGACCTGCTGGTCTACACGGTCAACAAGGTGTCCTGGTACGAGTACATCACCGAGTGGCGCTTCTCCTCCGACGGCACGATATCCGCCAACGTCGGCGCCACCGGCAGCCTCTCGCCGGGCGACTACGACGCCGGCGACGGCCGCGGCTGGCCGATCGGCAAGGGCGCGCGCCACTACGCCACCAGTCACAGCCACAACGTCTTCTGGCGGCTGAACTTCGGCCTCGACAACAGCTCCAAGAACCGGGTCGAGCAGTACGACTCGAAAGTCACCCCGCCGCGCGGCAACGGCAAGCCCACCACGAAGACCACCCGTACCCCGGTCACCAAGGAACTCGCCGGCGACGCCAAGAGCATGCGGTGGTGGCGCGTGGTCAGTGCGACGGGCAAGAACAAGGACGGGCACCCGCGCTCGTACGAGATCGTGCCCGGCAGCTCCAACAAGCACCCGGGGCGCAGCTTCACCCAGCACGACGTGTACTTCACGAACTACCGCAAGTGCGAGCAGTTCGCCAGCAACAACATCCGCGACTGCGGCCCCGGCAACGCTGCGGACAGCGTCGACAAGTGGGTGAACGGCGAGACCCTGACGAACCCGATCACCTGGGTCAACATCGGGTTCCACCACATCGCCCGGGACGAGGACCAGCAGCCGATGCCCGTCCACTGGCAGGGTTTCCAGCTCGCACCTCGGGACGTAACCGCTATGAACCCGCTCACTCCGGCCGATCTTGCCGGACAGAACGGGCAATACGAATAAGGGAGTTGAGCAAGCAGCCTGCGCATCCTGCTGCACCGCCTCCCGCTCCCGGAGTACCCTTCCTTGATCGTTGAAGACGGGCTTCCAGGAGCTGAAGGCGGTGCGTGGGTGAGCTCGGGAGGGCTGGAACTGCCCCCCGGTGACGCAGGTCACGAGGGGGGCTCCGCAGACGTCCCGCCCGGGGCGGTCTCGCTTGCGCGGCCGATGGAGATCGGGGCGGAACTGGACTGGGGCGCGGAGGCCTGGAGCGAGGTCAGTACGCGAGCCCGGCGGGCCGGCCGGGCCTACATCTGGCTGAACCTCGTCGAACAGCGGCTGCGCGCGGTCGTCGCCGCCGTGCTCCGGCCCATCTACGAGCCGGTGCACGGCGAGGACGACTGGGTGGTCGCCGCGGCAGGGCCGGCGGGTCAGGAGTGGGTGCAGCGCGCGGTCGCGGTGCGCGAGGTGTCCCGCCGCAAGGGCTACTTGCTCGACCCCGCCGACGACAACGTCATCAGTTTCCTCACACTGCCCCAGCTGCGTGAGCTCATGGTCCAGCACTGGCCGTGCTTCGAGCCGTACTTCGACGACCGGCGCGACGTCGAACTGGCCCTGGACGAGCTGGAGGTCACCCGTAACGTCGTCTCCCGCAACCGGGCGCTGTCCGAGGCGGTCCTTGCCCAGGCGGAACGGGCCTCCTCGCGGCTGCTCGACATTCTGGGCGGCGGGGCGGGCGTGCCCTCGTCCGGGCGGCTGAAGGTGGACGCCGTCGAGGATCTGGTGGGGGACCGCTACGCCGATGTGGTGAGCGTGCACCCGGACCGGGTGCGGCTGCAGCGTCAGCTGCCGGCCGAGGATCTGTTCGGCGGGGCGCGGCGCCTCGACGCGATCGGCATAGGCCTGAACCTCCTCGTCCAGAACTTCTCCGGACGCCGGCTGGTGCGGCTCGCCGAATCGGGCTGCCGGGTGCGGCTGCTGTTCCTGAATCCGGCGAGCAGCGCGATCAAGCGGCGCGAGCGGGAACTCGGTCTGCGAAAGGGTGAATTGAGCCGCTCGGTGGAGATGAACATCCTGCACATGCGCCGGGTGCGCTCGAAGCTGCGCGATCCGGGGGCCTTCGAGATCCAGGTCTTCGACGAGACGCCGCGCTTCACGGCGTACCTCGTGGACGGAGACGGTCCGGACGGGCTCGCCGTCGTCCAGACGTATCTGCGCCGGGCGCGAGGCATGGAGGCGCCGGTGCTGGTGCTGCGGGGTGGCGGGCGCGGTGTGGTGCGGCACGGACAGGACAGCGAGCACGGACTTTTCGAGACATACCGTGAAGAGTTCGAAGCGGTGTGGGGGGACTCCCGGCCGGTCTCCTGAGGGGTGTTGTCAGTGGTGCGTGCGAGGGTTGTTCTCCACCGGGGGAGCATCCGGGCAAGCATCACGAAGCATCATGAAGGAGGACCCGGGATGGGATGGCACGGGGAAGCGCTGGTCGGATTCGACCTGGAGACGACGGGCACGGAGCCGCTGGAAGCGCGCATCGTCACGGCCGCGGTCGTCGTCGTGCGGGGTGGCGCCGTGGCCGCCTGCCGCGACTGGCTGGCCGACCCCGGCGTCCGGATTCCGGCGCAGGCGTCGGCGATTCACGGCATCAGCAGCGAACGGGCCGGGGCCGAGGGGCGGGCCGCGCGAGCGGTGGTCGAAGAGATCGCGGAGACACTGACGGGGTACTGGGCGCAGGGAGTGCCCGTCGTCGCGTACAACGCGTCCTTCGATCTGACCCTGCTGGCAGCGGAGTTGCACCGGCACGGGCTGCCGTCCCTGAACGAGCGGCTCGGCGACGCCGGCATCGGTCCGGTCGTCGATCCGTACACCATCGACCGCGCCGTCGACCGCTACCGCAGGGGTAAGCGGACGTTGGAAGCGGTCTGCGCGGAGTACGGCGTGGTGCTGGACGGCGCCCACGAGGCGTCGGCGGACGCGTTCGCGGCGGTCGGGGTGGCGCGGGCGATAGCCGAGCGGCACCCGTCGGTCGCGGCGCTGGCGCCCGCGGAGCTGCACGACCAGCAGATCCGGTGGTACGCCGACTGGGCCGCGAACTTCCAGGAGTTCCTCCGCAGGAAGGGCACCCCGGATGCGGTCATCGACCCGCGGTGGCCCCTGCGCGAGCTGACCGGGGTCACGGTCTGACGCTGTCAGAAGGGGTACCAGCGGACTTCCGGGTCGCCGTCACGCAGGGACGCCACCCGTCGGCGGAACTCGGTGAGCGCCGCCGGGTTGGCCGGTGCGTGCTGCGACACCCAGGCGCAGCTCGCCGTCTCGCGGGCGCCGCGCAGGACGGCGCAGCCGGACCAGTCGCGCACATCCCAGCCGTACGCCACCGTGAACGCGTCGTACGCCTCGGGCGACAGGCCGTACCGGTCGCGCGAGAGGGCCATGACCACCAGGTCGTGCTCGCGGAAGTCGTCCGCGAAGGTCTCCAGGTCGACGAGGACCGGCCCGCCGGGACCGACATGGACATTGCGGGGGAGGGCGTCACCGTGGATCGGCCCCGGCGGCAGATGCGGGGTGAGCGCGGCCGACGCCGCTGCGAAGCCGTCGCGCCGCTCGCGCAGATACGCGGCGTCTGCCGGGTCGATGGTGTCGCCCGCGAGCCGAAGCCACCGCTCGACGCCGCCGAGCAGTTCGCGCGGGGGGAGGGCGAACGAAGGGAGGGGCAGGGCGTGGACGAGGCGCAGCAGCTCCGCCAGGTCCTGGGGACCTGCCGGGCGTACGGACTCGGGCAGCCGGTGCCACAGCGTCACCGGGTGGCCGTCCACCACACGGGGCGCCGGTTCGGCGGCCCGTACGGCGGGGACGCCCGAGGAAGCCAGCCAGGCCGCGACAGCCAGTTCGCGCTCGGCCCGCGCCACCAGCTCCGCGTCCCGGCGTCCGACCTTGACGACCAGACCGCCGTCACCGAACACCGCGTTCTCGCCCAGTGCCAGCAGCTTCGCGTCGGCGCGGAGCCCGGCGGTGGCCAGAACCTCGCGTGCCCGTGTCTCGTCCATGAGGACAGATTCTCGCATCCGTGCAGGTGGGCTTGACGAACCAACGACCCGTCAGCACGATGACCAGGGCCGCGGGGCCGGCCACAGCGGCCCGGTCGGCTGCACCGGCAGCCGTCCGAAGGAGCTGAGTCTGTGACATCCGAGACCGCAAAGGCGCGGTCAGCAGGCGGGTCCGGCACGGACTCCGGCCGCGACGCGGGCCGCGGCCCAGACCGTAATTCGGGTCGCCGTCCGGGCCGCGATGCCGGCCGGAAGACCACGGGCCGGGTGGCGGATCACGGCGCCTGGTTCCTGGTGCTGCCCGCACTGATCCCGATCCTCGTCCTCAGCGTCGGGCCCCTGCTCTATGGCATCGCGCTCGCCTTCACCGACTCCCAGTCGGGCCGCACCGCACCCACCCGGTGGATCGGGCCGGTGAACTTCCAGGACCTGCTGCACGACACCCTGTTCTGGGACTCCTTCCGCATCGGCCTGCTGTGGGCGGTCGGGGTGACCGTCCCGCAGTTCCTGCTCGCGCTCGGCCTTGCCCTGCTGCTCAACCAGAACCTCCGCTTCCGCTGGCTGGCCCGGGCCCTCGCGATCATTCCCTGGGCCATGCCCGAAGTGGTCGTCGGCATCATGTGGCGGCTCGTCTACAACCCCGACGCGGGGATCCTCAACGAGACCATCCGCGACCTCGGCCTCGGCGACGGGCGCGACTGGCTGACCGGCCTCGCAACCGCCCTGCCCGCCGTGATCCTCGTCGGCATCTGGGCGGGCATGCCGCAGACCACCGTCGCACTGCTCGCCGGCCTCCAGAACACGCCCGAGGAGCTGCACGAGGCCGCCGCCCTCGACGGCGCCGGCGCCTGGCGCCGCTTCCGCACGGTCACCTGGCCCGCCGTCAAACCGGTCGCCCTCGCCATCACCGCGCTGAACTTCATCTGGAACTTCAACTCCTTCGCCCTGGTCTACGTCCTGACCAGCGGCGGTCCCGGCGGTCGCACCCGCCTGCCCATGCTCTTCGCCTACGAACAAGCTTTTCGTTACGGGCAGTTCGGATACGCCGCCGCCATGGGCTGCGTCATGGTGGCGGCGATCTCGGTGATGCTCGCCTTCTACCTCGTCGGCCGCCTGAAGGGAGGCGAGGACCAGTGACGTTCCGCACCAGCAGGCCGGCCCGCACCGGCCAGTACCTGGCCCTGGCCGGTTATCTCGTCTTCCTCGCCTTTCCCTTTCTCTGGCTCGTCTCGACCGCCTTCAAGCCGCCACGCGAACTGGGCTCGCTGCACCCCACCTGGATCCCCGAGAATCCGACCCTCGACAACTTCCGCCAGGCCTTCGACGAGCAGCCGCTGCTGGAGGCAGCGCTCAACAGCCTGACCGCCGCGCTCTGTGCCGCCCTGATCGCCGTCCTCATCGCGACCCCGATGGCCTACGTCATGGCCCGCCACCGCAACAAGCTCTCCGCGGCGGCCACGGGCTGGGTCGTGGTCAGCCAGGCGTTCCCCTTCGTGCTGGTGATCATCCCGTTGTTCCTGATCCTCAAGAACCTCCAGCTGATCAACACCCTGGTGGGCCTGATCATGGTGTACGTCGTGTGGTCGCTGCCCTTCGCGCTGTGGATGCTGGTCGGTTACGTCCGGGCGGTACCGCGCGAACTGGAGGAGGCCGCCGCGGTGGACGGCGCGAGCCGGCTCCGTACCCTCGTCTCGGTCACCGCCCCGCTGCTGGCCCCCGGCATCGTCGCCACCGCGCTGTTCGCGTTCATCACCGCGTGGAACGAGTTCTTCTTCGCGCTCGTCCTCCTCAAGACACCGGAGAAACAGACGTTGCCCGTCGTGCTCACCCACTTCCTCGGCGCCGAGGGCGTGGCCGACCTCGGCCCGCTCGCCGCCGCGGCCTTCCTCGCCACCCTCCCCTCCCTCGTCGTCTTCGCGATCATCCAGAAGCGGGTCACGGGCGGCATGATGGCCGGGGCGGTGAAGGCCTGATGCGCGCCGCCAGGTTCACCGGTCACAGCTTCTCCAGGATCGCCGTCACGACCACCACGCTCGCGCTGCTGCTCACCGGCTGCTCGGACGGCGGCCGGGACACCGACGGGAAGATCACCCTCCGCTTCCAGTCGCTCGCCTGGCAGAAGGAGTCCGTCGACGCCAACAAGCAGCTGGTGGCGGAGTGGAACGCCGCCCATCCCGACGTCCGTGTCGAGTACGTGCAGGGCAGCTGGGACAGCGTCCACGACCAGCTGCTGACGTCCTTCGAGGGCGGCGAGGCCCCCGACGTCATCCACGACGCCTCCGACGACCTGGCCGACTTCGCGTACGGCGGGTACCTCGCCGACCTCGGCGAGCTGCTGCCGGCCCGGCTCAAAGAGGCGATTCCGCAGCGCAGTTGGGACACCGCTACCTTCGGTGAGGGGGTGTACGGAGTGCCGTTCCTCCAGGAGCCCCGGGTCCTGATCGCCAACGACAAGCTGCTCAAGGCCTCTGGCGTACGCATTCCCACCCCCGAAAAGCCGTGGTCGTGGCCGGAGTTCCGCCGGGTCGCCAAGAAGCTGAGCAGCGGTGACGGCAAGCGTTTCGGCGTCGCCTGGCCCCTGAAGGAACCGGTCTCCGCCACCCTCAACCTCGGGCTCTCCGGCGGCGGACAGCTTTTCCACCGGACCGCCGACGGCAAGGCCGAGGTGCGCTTCACCGAAGGCGACGCCGTCGTCCCCACCACCATCCACGATCAGGTCAACACCGACCGGAGCGCATCGGCGACCACCCTCGGCATGGGCGGCTCCGACACGCTGCCGGGCTTCTTCGGCGGCAAGTACGCCATGGTGCCCCTCGGGTTCTCCTACCGGCAGCAGGTCGTCCAGCAGGCACCTGAGGGCTTCCGCTGGAAGGTGCTGCCTGCCCCGGCCGGCGAGGAGGGACTGACGCAGGGCGTGAGCCCGCAGACGCTGTCGGTGGCCGAGGACAGCCCGTACAAGAAGGAGGCGATGGAGTTCATCGACTTCTTTCTCCGCCCCGCGAACATGGCTCGGCTGGCCAAGGGTGACTGGATGCTGCCGACCGGCACCACCGCGTTGAAGGACCAGGATCTGCGCGCAGAGAAGGACGGCTGGGCCACCGGTACCGCACTCGCCGAGCACCTCGTAGCCGCGCCCGCCCCGGCCGTGCGCGGCTACCCCGAGTGGAAGGACAAGGTGGCGACCCCCGCCTACCAGGAGTTCTACAGCGGCGCCATCGACGTCGGAGAGCTGGAGAAACGCCTGGTCAAGGACGGCAACCGGGTCCTGGCCCGCTACCAGCGATGAATTAGATTGCACGAGACGTCTCGTCTCGTCTAGGGTCATGGCATGACTTCACGCAAGCGTGCCCACATCGCCATGTTCTCCATCGCCGCCCCCGGGCACGTGAACCCGAGCATCGAAGTGATCCGGGAACTCGTGGCCCGGGGCACCGCGTCTCCTACGCGATCCCCGACTCCTTCGCCGAGCGGATCGCCCACACGGGCGCCGAACCCGTCCTCTACACCTCCACCCTCCCGACCGAGGACAACCCGGAGGGCTGGGGTACGGAGCTGATCGACAACATCGAGCCGTTCCTGAACGACGCCGTCCACGTCCTGCCCCAGTTGATCGAGGCGTTCGACGGAGACGAACCCGACCTTGTCATGCACGACATCACCGCCTACCCGGCGCCTGTGCTCGCCCACCGCTGGGGCGTGCCCGCCGTATCGCTCTCGCCGAATCTCGTTGCCTGGGAGGGGTACGAGGAGGAGGTCGCGGAGCCGATGTTCGCCGAGCTCAAGCAGTCCGAGCGAGGTCGGGCGTACTACGCGCGCTTCCGGGCCTGGCTCGACGGCAACGGTCTCGCCGACACCGACCCGGACCACTTCGCCCGCCCCCGCCGCAGCATCGTCCTGATCCCCAAGGTGCTCCAGCCGAACGCCGACCGCGTCGACGAGTCCGTCTACTCCTTCGTCGGCGCCTGCCAGGGCGATCGTGCCGACCAGGGCGACTGGCAGCGTCCCGCCGGAGCCGACAAGGTGCTGCTGGTCTCGCTCGGCTCGTCCTTCACTAAGCAGCCCGCCTTCTACCGGGAATGCGTCAAGGCCTTCGGAGACCTGCCCGGCTGGCATGTGGTGCTCCAGATCGGCAAGTTCGTCGACGAGTCGGAGCTCGGCGATGTGCCGTCCAATGTCGAGGTGCACCGCTGGGTGCCGCAACTGGCCGTACTCGGGCAGGCCGACGCCTTCCTCACCCATGCGGGCGCGGGCGGCAGTCAGGAGGGTCTCGCCACCGGCACGCCCATGGTCGCCGTACCCCAGGCCGTCGATCAGTTCGGCAACGCCGACATGCTGGTGTCGCTCGGCGTCGCCCGTCGCATCGACACCGAGGACGCCACGGCCGAGGCTCTGCGCAGCGCGGTCCTCGGCCTCCTGGGCGACCCCGAGGTGGCCGGCCGGGCGGAGGACATTCGTGCGGGCATGGCGGGGGAGGGCGGCACCGGGCGGGCGGCCGACCTGATCGAGGCCGAGATTCCGGCCTCATAAGTATTTCGGGAACGCATGTTCGGGCACTGCGGGCCGAATTTCCTTCATTCGGTCAGAGAATCCACTCGGGTCGTTCACGATTTGTTCAAGAGTCCCGGTGCGTCAATTGCCTGCCCCGAAGTCGAGCGGCCCTCGGTCGAGGGCCGCTCCGCGCTGAGCAGCACCGATGAGCGGCAAGTGCTTTAAGAAGCAACCTTGTTATTCGGTGTCCGACTTGGAATCCCGTGTCCCATTTTTTATTGCGAAACCTTGTTGAGTAAGTAACAGGCACGTGAAGGTCTTGATCTGTGCGCGTCAATAGGTCAGGGTTTCGAGCCATCCCCCGGAGAATTTCCGGTCCGGAGGCCAATCCCCCCACTTTTTGACGAGGAGACCCCTCTTCATGGCAACTCACAAGCGTTCCAGCCGGCTGAAGCTCACCGCAGCGATAACCGCCGTAGCGGCCGCGGCGGGTGTGACCGCACTGGGCACCTCCTTCGCCGGAGCTGCTCCCGTCCCTCAGGGGTACGTGTACGGAACGGACGCCAAGGGCGCCGTCGCCGGCAGCTACATCGTGATGCTGGACCAGAAGACCGACAAGAAGGACCTGGCTCAGGAGTACGGCGGCAAGCTGAAGCGCAACTACAGCTCAGCCATCAACGGCTTCTCGGCGAGCGGCCTTTCGGAGACCGAGGCGAAGCGCCTCGCCGCCGACCCGTCCGTAGCCAAAGTCGTGCAGAACAAGAAGTTCACGATCAACGCGACGCAGGACAACCCACCGTCCTGGGGGATCGACCGCATCGACCAGGACGACACGGCCGGCGACAAGAAGTACACGTACCCCGACAGCGCGGGCGAAGGGGTCACCGCGTACGTCATCGACACCGGCGTCCGCATCACGCACAAGGACCTCGTCGGCCGCGCCGCCCACGGCTTCGACGCCGTGGACAACGACGAGTCGGCGGACGACGGTAACGGCCACGGCACGCACGTGGCCGGGACCATCGCCGGTACCGCGCACGGTGTAGCCAAGAAGGCGAAGATCGTCGCGGTCCGGGTCCTCGACGACAATGGCTCCGGCACCACCGAAGGCGTCGTCGCGGGCATCGACTGGGTCACCAAGAACCACCAGGGCCCGTCCGTCGCCAACATGAGCCTCGGAGGCGGCGCCGACGAGGCGCTCGACGCGGCGGTACGCAAGTCCATCGCCGCCGGGGTCACCTACGGCGTCGCCGCCGGCAACGAGTCCAGCGACGCCGGTCAGGGCTCCCCGGCCCGGGTGAAGGAGGCCATCACCGTCGCCTCCAGCACCAAGGAGGACGCCCAGTCCGACTTCTCCAACTTCGGTGCGGTCGTGGACATCTACGCGCCGGGCTCGGACATCACCTCCTCCTGGAACGACAGCGACGAGGGCACGAAGGCCATCTCCGGTACGTCCATGGCGACCCCGCACGTGGTGGGCGCGGCAGCGGTCTACCTCGCCGGCCACAAGGACGCCACCCCGGCGGCGGTGGCCACGGCGCTCGTCGGCGGTGCCACCGCCGACAAGATCAGCAACCCGAGCACGGGTACGCCGAACAAGTTGCTGAAGGTCGTCGAGTAACCGTCTGGCAACCGATGAACGGGCGGTCGCCGTGCCCTCCCCCACGGGGTGCGGCGGCCGCCTATCGTTGCGTTCATGACCACGACGTACGCCGCCCTGCTGCGCGGAATCAATGTGAGCGGCCACAGGAAAGTGCCCATGGTCCAGCTCCGGGAGGTGCTCGCGGAGCTGGACCACCGGGATGTCGCCACGTACCTGCAGAGCGGCAACGCCGTCTTCACCACGGAGGCCGAAGACACTGAGGAATCGCTCGCCGCGAACCTCCGACAGGCCGTCGAAGCGCACTTCGGGTTCGCCGTCGACTGTCTGGTCCGCAGCGGCGCCTACCTGAACGCCGTCGCCGAGGCCTGCCCCTTCCCGGCCGTCGAGCTGGCCGGCAAGCAGCTCCACGTCACCTTCTTCTCACGGATGCCGGCCCCCGAACGGTTCGCGTCCGTCGACGCGGCGGCGTACCTCCCGGAGGAGTTCCGCGTCGGGGACCGGGCGGTCTATCTCTACGCGCCGGACGGCCTGGGCCGCTCCAAGCTCGGCGAGGTGCTGGCGAGGCCGGCCCTGGTGAAGGATGTGGTCGCGACCAGCCGCAACTGGAACACGGTCGCCAAACTGGTGGAGATGACGCGTGAGCACTGAACGTTCCGCTGTGGACTTCGCCATCGAGGGCGAACTGCGACTGCTCGACCCGCTCGTCCGCAACTCCGCCGATCTGCTGGCCGAGCTCTTGCACCCCGAGTTCCGGGAGTTCGGTACGTCGGGGCGCAGATGGGACCGCGAGTCGATCATCGCGGCACTCGCGGGCGCGGACGCCGAGGCGACCACGCGTCCCGTCACCACTACGGCGATGACGGGGGTGCAGCTCGCTCCCGACCTGGTGCTGCTGACGTTCGACACGGAGGCGAAGGGGCGTCGGGCGCACCGGAGTTCGTTGTGGCGTCGCACGGAGCGGGGCTGGCTCCTGTACTTCCACCAGGGCACGCCGTACGAAGCGTAGAACCCGAAGGGCGTCCGGAGGCCCACGCCTACGCGGTGGCCGCCGCCAGGGCCGGGCGCGCTCGGGCCGCGTCCTCGTAGCGGGACAGCAGCACGTGGGCCACCTCCGGGGACGCGCCCAGGGCCTCGCCCAGCACCTCCGCCCCCGCCTCCCGCGCGCCCCGCGCGATCCGGTCCGGCAGGAAGCCCGGCGCGATGACGTACGGCGCGACGGCGATACGCCGTACCCCCGCCGCACCGCGCAGGTCCCGGACGGCGTCCGGTGTGCGGGGAAGAGATGCGGAGGCGAACGCAGGCCGCACGGCGCACCAACCGGTGTGCCGCAGCTCCCGCGCGATTTCAGCGATCACTGCGATCGCCTCCGGGTCTGTGGAGCCCGCCGAGGCCAGGACGACCCCGGTCGAGCTCTTGTCGCCGGGGGTGAGCCCGGCCTCGTACAGCCGCCGCTGTAGCGCGGTCAGCAGCAGCGGGGAAGGCCCGAGGACCTCCGCCTGGCGGATCCGCAGCCGCGGCAGCCGCGCCGACGCCTCGCGCAGTACGGCAGGGATGTCGGCCTTGGCGTGGAAGGCGCGGGTCAGTAGCAGCGGCATGGCCACCACGTCCCGGACGCCGTCGGACGCCAGGCGCTCCAGCACCTGCGGCACCGCGGGGGCGTTGAAGTCCAGGAAGCCGGTCTCCACCCGCAGCCCAGGCCGCTGCGACCGTACGCGCTCCACCAGGGCGTGCACGGTCGCGGCGTGCCGCGGGTCGCGGCTGCCGTGGGCGATGACGAGGAGTACGGGGCGGCGGCGGTGCATGGTGATCAGCTCCTGACGAGGAGACCACGGCTGCGCAGCACGCGGCGCTCCAGCGGGGAGAAGAACAGCAGGTCGATTCCGATGCCGACGACCAGGATCAGGATGATGGTGGCCAGCACACCCGACATGTCGCTGTAGGTACGGAAGTTCTCCATCAGCTGGCCGAGACCCGTGCCGAGATCCGGCGAGTTGGCGATCAGCTCGGCCGCCATCAGCGAGCGCCACGAGAACGCCCACCCCTGCTTCAGCCCCGCCAGATAGCCGGGGAGCGCGGCCGGCAGCAGGACGTGGCGGATGCCGTTGATCCCGGTGGCCCCGATGGTGCGGCCCGCCCGCAGGTACAGCGGCGGGATCTGGTCGACGCCGGCTACGAGGCCGTTGGCGATCGACGGTACGGCGCCCAGCAGCACCACCGCGTAGATCGTCGCGTCGGTCAGTCCGAACCAGATGATCGCGGCGGGAACCCAGGCCACGGACGGCAGGGACTGCAGGCCGGACAGGATCGGGCCGATCGCGGCCCGCACCACCTTCACCCTGGCCACCAGCAGACCGAGCGGCGTGCCGATGGCGACCGAGACGGCGAATCCGAGGGCGCCGCGCGAGATGCTGGTCCAGATGTAGCCGAGCAGGGTGCCCTCGAGCCACATCTGTTCGATCGAGTGCCACACGTCCACCGGGCCGGGCAGGACGTAGTCCGGCTTGAGGTTCGAGGCCGCGGCGAGCTGCCACAGCGTGATGACCAGGGCGATGGCCACCAGCGGCGGCACCACCTTGGACAGCAGGATCCGCCCGAGGCCCACCCGCTCGGCGGAGTGCTTCGTCTCCAGTGCGTCCAGACCTGCCTCAAGACCGGCGAGGTCGTTCTTGGGACTCGCGTCCCGTGTCTCAGTGCTGGCCATGTCGGCGGATCTCCCCCCGCAGCTGCTCAGTGATCTCCACGGACAAGTCGGCGACCGCTGAATCCTCGATCCGGCGCGGCTGCGGGATGCCGACCTTCCATTCGCGCGCGATGCGTCCCGGGCGGGACGACAGCAGCACCACGCGTTCGGCGAGGCGGACGGCCTCGCGGACGTTGTGGGTGACGAAGAGGACCGACACGCTGGTCTCGGACCAGATCCGTGTCAGCTCCTCGTGCAGTACGTCGCGGGTGATGGCGTCCAGCGCCGCGAACGGCTCGTCCATCAGGAGCAGCTTGCTGTCCTGGGCGAGCGCCCGCGCCAGTGCCACGCGCTGGCGCATACCGCCCGACAGCTCGTGCACCCGCTTTCCGTACGCCCCGCCGAGCCGCACGAGCTGAAGCAGCCGCTCGGCCTCGCCGTGACGCTCGGCCTTCGCCATGCCCCGCATCTTGAGGGCGAGTTCGATGTTCTTCCCGGCCGTCAGCCAGGGGAAGAGCGCGTGCTCCTGGAACATCAGGGCGGGCCGCCCGCCGGGCACCTCGATCGTGCCCGCGGAGGGCCGGTCGAGCCCCGCGACCAGGTTGAGCAGCGTCGACTTTCCGCAGCCGGAAGCCCCCAGCAGGGTCACGAACTCACCCGGCGCGACATCGATGCTGATGTCGTCCAGCACGAGCTGCTGCGCGCCGGGCCGGCCGAACGACTTCGACACGTGGTCGATCCGTGCGGCGTACGGCACCGTGGCTACGGGCGCGGCGGCCTGCTCGATGTCGAGTGTGGTGGCCATGAGCCTCACCTCCTGAGGGCGTTCCGGTTGCGGGAAGGGGCGGTTACTTGGTGCCGAGTCCGGCGTCCTCGACGGCGGGCTGCTTCTCGGCCTTGAGCACCTTGTTCAGGAGCGTCAGGTCGTAGATGCCGTCGAGCACCGGATCCTTGAGGAGACCGGCCTTCACCGCGTGATCGGCCTCGTCCCGCAGCGTCGAAGCGAGCGGGTCGTTGATCGTCTCCACGTTCTTGAACGCGGGGTCGAGCACCTCGGCGGGCAGCTCCTTACCGGAGTCCGCTTTCAGCTTCGCGTTGATCGCGGCCTTCGCCTCGTCCGGGTTCGCCTTGATCCACGCATTGCTCTTCACGGAGCCGCGCAGCACCGCCTCGACGACGTCCGGGTGTTCCTTGAGGAACGTCTGGGAGACGATCACGTTCGTGATGACGAACTTGCCGTCCTTCCACAGCTTCTTCTCGTCGAGCAGCACCTTGCCGCCGCCCGCGACCAGCTTGGACGCGGTGGGCTCCGGAATCCAGGCGCCGTCCAGCGCACCGGACTCGAAGGATGCGGGGATCTCCTTGTTGTCCTGGCGGACGACGGATACGTCGCCCTTGCCGGTGTTGGCGTCGACGTTCAGGCCCTTCTCCGACAGGTAGTTCAGCAGCGCCACGTCCTGGGTGTTGCCGAGCTGCGGGGTCGCGATGCGCTTGCCCTTGAGGTCGTCCAGGGACTTGATCTTCTCCGGGTTGACTACGAGTGAGACGCCGCCGGAGGCCGAGCCCGAGATGATCTTCAGGTTCTGGCCCTGGGACTTGCTGAAGCCGTTGATCGCCGGGGAGGGGCCGATCCAGCCGATGTCGATGGCAGCGGCGTTGAGTGCCTCGATCTCCGAGGGGCCGGCGTTGAAGACCTGCGGCTTGACCTTGGTGCCGCCGAGCTCCTTCTGGAACAGCCCCTGCTGAAGACCCACCAGGGCGCTGGCGTGCGTGACGTTCGCGAAGTAACCGATACGCACTTCGTCGACGCCGCCGATCTTCTCGCCCTTGGCGACCGGAGCGACCTCGTCGTCCCGGTCGCCCTTCTCGGCGTTCGAACCGTAACCGCAGGCGCCCAGCGCGCCGATCAGCAGCGGCAGGGCGGCAGCGGCGGCGAGGCTGCGCCGAAGGGTCGTACGTGGGGCATGCACGGGAGGTGTTCCTCTCGGTGGCGCCCGGCGTCACACCTCTCGCTCGGAGCGGGGTGCGGCCGGGAAGTCGGCAGGTCTTCGTCGGTGGAGCGGCAGGGCGCGCAAGCGGTGCGCGTACGTCATCGGGCACATCGCCCGACCCCGCCCTGGCCGCTGCCGAGGGTGCCGCTGCCGACGCGGCCGCCCTCTTTCGCGAACGTCGCGTAGATGTCGATGCTGTCGATGGGCATCGTCAGAAGTCCCAGCCCTCGTCGTCCGCGGCGGCCTTCGCGGTCTCGGCGGCGAAGGAGTCGCCCGCCATGCCGGCCGCCAGCGTCGTACCGTCCGCCGGGTCGATCAGCAGGAACGATCCGGTGCGGCGCGAGTCGCGGTACGCGTCGAGCGCGAGCGGCTCGGCGGTACGGACCTTCACCCGGCCGATGTCGTTGGCGACCAGCCGGCCCGGGTCCGGATGCTGAGACAGGTCGTCCAGCGTCAGCCGCGACGGGATCTCCTTGACGATCGCCTTGACCGTGCGGGTGGTGTGCTTGAGCAGCACCCGCTGGCCCACGGTGAGTGGCTGGTCCGCCACGTGGCAGACCGTCGCCTCGACGTCCTGGGTGGTGCGCGGCGCGGAACCGCTCGGCGCGATCAGGTCACCGCGCGAGATGTCCAGGTCGTCGGCGAGCGTGACCGTCACGGACTGCGGCGCCCAGGCGATGTCGACGGCCTCGCCCAGCGCGTCGATGCCGGTGATCGTCGACGTACGACCGGACGGAAGCACCGTCACGGCCTCGCCCACGCGCAGCGCGCCGGACGCGATCTGGCCGGCGTAGCCCCGGTAGTCGGGGTGCTCGGCGGTCTGCGGGCGGATCACGTACTGGACCGGGAAGCGGGCCTTGCAGCCCGCCAGGTCGTGGCTGACCGGGACCGTCTCCAGGTGCTCCAGCACCGTGGGACCGCCGTACCAGTCCATGTTCGCGGAAGGCTCCACGACATTGTCACCGGCCAGCGCCGAGATCGGGATGGCAGTGATCTCGGGTACGCCGAGGGACGCGGCGTAGGCCGTGAACTCCTTGGCGATGGCCCCGAAGACGGGCTCGGCGTACTCGACGAGGTCCATCTTGTTCACGGCCAGCACCACGTGCGGCACACGCAGCAGCGCGGCGACCGCGGCGTGGCGGCGGGTCTGCTCGACGACACCGTTGCGGGCGTCGACCAGGACGACGGCCAGCTCGGCGGTCGAAGCGCCCGTCACCATGTTCCGGGTGTACTGCACGTGCCCGGGGGTGTCGGCCAGGATGAACCGGCGGCGGGCGGTGGCGAAGTAGCGGTACGCCACATCGATGGTGATGCCCTGCTCACGCTCGGCCCGCAGGCCGTCCGTCAGCAGCGCCAGGTCGGGCGCCTCCTGACCGCGCTTGAGGGAAGCCGCCTCGACGGCCTCCAGCTGGTCGGTGAGGATCGACTTGGAGTCGTGCAGCAGCCGCCCCACGAGGGTGGACTTGCCGTCGTCGACGGAGCCGGCCGTCGCGAACCGCAGCAGCGTGGTGGCTGACAACTGCTCGGTCAGCCCCGGTGTGGTGGTGGTCATGGTTAGAAGTACCCCTCGCGCTTGCGGTCTTCCATCGCGGCCTCGGACATCTTGTCGTCGGCGCGGGTCGCGCCCCGCTCGGTGAGCCGGGAGGCGGCGATCTCGGCGATCACGGCGTCGAGCGTCGTGGCGTCGGAGTCGACGGCGCCCGTGCAGGACATGTCGCCGACCGTGCGGTAGCGGATCAGCCGTGTCTCGACCTGCTCGTGCTCCTTGGGGCCGCCCCACTCGCCGGCGGTCAGCCACATGCCGGAGCGCTGGAAGACCTCGCGCTCGTGGGCGTAGTAGATGGCCGGGAGTTCGATCTTCTCGCGGGCGATGTACTGCCACACGTCGAGCTCGGTCCAGTTGGACAGCGGGAAGACGCGGACGTGCTCGCCGGGCGCGTGGCGGCCGTTGTAGAGCTGCCACAGCTCGGGGCGCTGGCGGCGCGGGTCCCACGCGGAGAACTCGTCGCGCAGCGAGAACACCCGCTCCTTCGCGCGCGCCTTCTCCTCGTCGCGCCGCCCGCCGCCGAACACCGCGTCGAAGCGGTGCTGCTGGATCGCCTCGGTCAGCGGCACGGTCTGCAGCGGGTTGCGGGTGCCGTCGGGCCGCTCACGCAGCTTCCCGGCGTCGATGTACTCCTGCACGGAGGCCACGTGCAGCCGCAGCCCGTGCTCGGCGACCGTGCGGTCGCGGTACTCCAGCACCTCCGGGAAGTTGTGCCCGGTGTCGACGTGCAGGAGGGTGAAGGGGACCTGAGCCGGCGCGAACGCCTTCAGCGCCAGGTGCAGCATGACGATCGAGTCCTTGCCACCGGAGAAGAGAATCACCGGCCGCTCGAACTCACCCGCCACCTCGCGGAAGATGTGGACGGCCTCGGACTCCAGGGCGTCCAGGTGGCTGAGCGCGTACGGGCTGTCCGTACCTTCGCTGACAGTTGCGGCGGTCGTCGTCATGCCAGACCCCTTTCGGTGAGCAGCGCGTGCACCGCGGCTGCGGACTCCTGCACGGTCTGCTGGTGCGACTCGATGCGCAGGTCGGGCGACTCGGGCGCCTCGTAGGGGTCGTCGACCCCGGTGAGGCCGGAGATCTCGCCCGCCGCCTGCTTGGCGTACAGACCCTTCACATCGCGTACGGAGCACACGTCCACCGGCGTGGCGACATGCACCTCCAGGTACGCGGTGCCCTCGCTGTGATGGCGCCCCCGGACGGCCTCGCGGCTGTCGGCGTACGGCGCGATGACCGGTGCCAGGGCCAGCACGCCGTTACGGGCCAGCAGTTCGGCGACGTAACCGATGCGCTGGACGTTGGTGTGCCGGTCCTCGCGGCTGAAGCCGAGGCCCGCGGACAGGAACTCGCGGATCTCGTCGCCGTCCAGCACCTGAACGCTGCGGCCCTCGGCGCGCAGGCGCCCGGCCAGCTCGTAGGCGATGGTGGTCTTGCCGGCGCTCGGCAGGCCCGTGAGCCAGATGGTGGCCCCAGTCACGTCTTTCTCCCGCTCCTGATCGTTCGTCATCAGCCGTGCAGCCCGCATTCGGTCTTGTTCCGCCCCGCCCAGCGGCCGGCCCGGGCGTCCTCGCCCGCCTCGACCCTGCGGGTGCAGGGGGCGCAGCCCACCGAGGCGTAGCCGTCCATCAGCAGCGGGTTGGTGAGGACGCCGTGCTCGGCGACGTACGCGTCCACGTCGTCCTGCGTCCAGCGGGCGATCGGCGAGATCTTGACCTTCTGACGCTTCTCGTCCCAGCCGACGACCGGGGTGTTCGCCCGGGTCGGGGATTCGTCGCGGCGCAGGCCCGTCGCCCAGGCGCGGTAGCCCTTCAGCCCGTCTTCGAGGGGCTTGACCTTGCGCAGGGCGCAGCACAGGTCGGGGTCGCGGTCGTGCAGTTGCGGCCCGTACTGCGCGTCCTGTTCCTCGACCGACTGCCAGGGCAGCAGGGTGATGACGTTGACGTCCATGACCGCCTCGACGGCGTCCCGCGTCCCGATGGTCTCCGGGAAGTGGTAACCGGTGTCGAGGAAGATCACGTCCATGGGGGACCCGCCGGGCTTGGCGCGGGAGGCGAGGTGGGCGACGACGGCGTCCTCCATGGACGACGTCACGCAGAAGCGGTCGCTGAAGGTGTCGGCGGCCCACCTGAGGATGTCGAGGGCGGACGCCTCTTCGAGGTCCCGCCCGGCCTGTTCCGCCAGCGACTTGAGATCGCGCGACGTGAGATCGTCCTGAGCCGTCGTCATGTCTGGTCCCCTCCACCGTCGTTGCGCTGAACTCCACGGGCGAGGAGCCCGAGGAACTTCAACTGGAAAGCGCGATTGCACGCCGCGCATTCCCAGGCGCCGTGACCTGTCTCGTTGGGACGCAGGTCCTCGTCGCCGCAGTACGGGCAGTAGAACGGCGCGGCACGCTCGCTCATGACAGGTCCCCCTCGCTCGCCCGCGCCGCCCAGGTCGCGAAGCGTTCGCCGGTCGCACGCTGCTCCTGGAAGCGCAGCAGCACGCGCTCGACGTAGTCGGGCAGCTCGTCCGAGGTGACCTTCAGCCCGCGGACCTTGCGGCCGAATCCGGCCTCGAGTCCGAGCGCGCCGCCCAGGTGCACCTGGAAGCCCTCGACCTGGTTGCCGTTGTCGTCGAGTACGAGCTGGCCCTTGAGGCCGATGTCGGCGACCTGGATACGGGCGCAGGCGTTGGGGCAGCCGTTGATGTTGATGGTGATCGGCTGGTCGAACTCCGGGATGCGGCGCTCCAGTTCGTCGATCAGCGAAGCGCCCCGCGCCTTCGTCTCGACGATCGCGAGCTTGCAGAACTCGATGCCGGTGCAGGCCATCGTGCCGCGCCGGAACGGCGAAGGCGTGACCCGCAGGTCCAGCGCCTCCAGCCCGGCCACCAGCGACTCGACCTGCGCCTCTTCGATATCGAGCACGATCATCTTCTGTTCGGCGGTGGTACGCAGCCGGCCGGAGCCGTGCGCACCGGCCAGGTCGGCGATCTTCGTCAGCGTGGCACCGTCCACGCGGCCGACGCGCGGGGCGAAACCGACGTAGAAGCGGCCGTCCTTCTGCCGGTGCACGCCGAGGTGGTCGCGCCAGGTCCCGGTGGGCTGCTCGGGCGCGGGGCCGTCGATCAGCTCGTACTTGAGGTACTCGTCCTGCAGGATCTGGCGGAACTTCTCGGGGCCCCAGTCGGCGACGAGGAACTTCAGGCGAGCGCGGGTGCGCAGGCGGCGGTAGCCGTAGTCGCGGAAGATGCCGATGACGCCGCCGTACACGTCGGGCACCTCGTCGAGCGGCACCCAGGCGCCGAGCCGCACCCCGAGCTTGGGGTTGGTGGAGAGGCCGCCGCCGACCCACAGGTCGAACCCGGGGCCGTGCTCGGGGTGGTTCACGCCGACGAAGGCGATGTCATTGATCTCGTGCGCCACATCGAGCTGCGGCGATCCGGACACGGCCGACTTGAACTTGCGCGGCAGGTTGGAGAAGTCCGGGTTGCCGATGAAGCGCCGCTGGATCTCGTCGATGGCGGGGGAGCCGTCGATGATCTCGTTCTCCGCGATGCCCGCCACGGGGGAGCCGAGGATCACGCGTGGCGTGTCGCCGCAGGCTTCGGTGGTGGACAGCCCGACCTCTTCGAGGCGCCGCCAGATCTCCGGCACGTCCTCGATCCGGATCCAGTGGTACTGGACGTTCTGCCGGTCGGTGAGGTCGGCGGTGCCGCGCGCGAACTCCTGCGAGATCTCGCCGATGACGCGCAGCTGCTCGGTGGTCAGCCGCCCGCCGTCGATTCGTACGCGCAGCATGAAGTACTCGTCGTCCAGCTCCTCCGGCTCCAGGATCGCGGTCTTGCCGCCGTCGATCCCGGGCTTGCGCTGGGTGTAGAGACCCCACCAGCGCATCCGCCCGCGCAGGTCGTTGGGGTCGATGGAGTCGAAGCCCCGCTTGGAGTAGACCGTCTCAATGCGTGTCCGCACATTGAGACCGTCGTCGTCCTTCTTGAACTGCTCATTGCCGTTGAGGGGGGTGAAATGGCCTACGGCCCACTGGCCTTCGCCACGATGGCGTCCCGCCTTGCGGCGAGGCGTGACGGCAGCGGGGTTTTCGGGCGTGGCGGCCATGTGGTGTTCGTCCTTCTCTGGCGGCTCAAGGCTCAAGGGGTGTTGGATCGCACCGGCCGTCCCTTTGACCTGCGAAAAAGGCGGTCGGACACGGCGGAGCCGAGAACCCCGCCGGGTGGGCGGAGTGCGCCTGCGTGTCAGGGCGGCCGGCTCGTCCGCGACGGCGGGGACGGCTGTGAGGTACGGCGGTGCTGTGCTGTCAGCCCGCCATACAGATGGCGCTGGACATGCGGCCGAGGTCGACGTGCCGCCGACTCACCAAGGCAACTCCAGCTGAAGACATGACGGAAGCGTGTCACGCGGATCTCGGGGCAGTCCACCACTATCCAGTATGTGGACAACACTGTCCCGCATCGCGAGACAGTGTGTCGCTGGTCACTCGACTTCCGGGCATACCAGGGGCGTCGGGAGGGTTCAGGGGTTCAGGCCAGAGCACCCGGCCACGGCTGCTCAGGCCTGAGCACCCGGCCACGGCCCGGGTGCCGTCACCTCGGCCTCCTCCGCCGTCGTGGTCGCGAACAGCCTGAAACCCCGGCGCCGGTAGTTGTCCATGGCGTGCGGCCCGTCCTTGCTGCACGTGTGCACCCACACCCGCTTCGTCTGCGGCCGCTCCGGCCACCGCTCGGCGAGGTCCCACGCACGCGCCACTCCGTACGACAGCAGATGGCCGCCGATCCTTCGCCCCCGGAACGCCGGCAGCAGGCCGAAGTACATGATCTCGACGACGCCGTCGTCCTGCGGATCCAGCTCCACGTACCCGGCCGGTGTGCCCTTCTCGTACGCCACCCAGGTCTCCACGCCGGGCCGGTCCAGGGCCTCACTCCACTGCGCGTACGTCAGCCCGAGCCGGTCGGTCCACCTGATGTCACCGCCCACCGCCGTATAGAGGAAGCGGCTGAACTCGGGGGAGGGGACCGCGGCCCGGATGATCCTGACGTCCCCGGCGGGCTCGGCGGCCGCCCGCAGATCGTCGGGCGAGGTCTGTTCCAGGGACCAGGTGGTCACGGTGATGGTGCGCATGGAGCCCAGCGAACCATGCCGCAGGCGTCGGCCCAAGTGGGGGCCGCACTTCTACCCGCCTGCTACCCGCGGCGGGCCGCCGTGATCGCCGGAGCCGTGGAATGCGTCAGCAGGTCCACCATGTGGGACGGCGGGACCACTTCCACCGCCACCTCGTCAACGAAGCGGTACGGGCGGTGCGCGAGCACCTGCGCCAGGTGGCGCCGCAGTCGAGACATCTCCGCCCGGACGGTCACCGTCCTGGTCCGGTCCCCGAACAGGTCGTCCGCCAGCTCGGCAGCGCTGCGCCCCTCCCTGCGCGTACTCAGGACGTACAGCAGCTCCGCGTGACGCGGACTGAGCTCGTGCGTCCACTGCCCGGCCGCCCCCGACACGGTCACCGAGGACCGACGCCGGCTGCTCAGGTCGAGTACGACACGGCTCACCGCCCCCTGCGCCACACCGTCGGGCGCCGCCGCCCCCGCCGCGTCGTCCTGCACCCGCACCAGCCAGCCGCCCGGCAGCGGCTCCACCGCGCACATCCCCAGCGAGGGCAGCCACCTGCGGCCCGCCCGGAAGGACTTCGGCAGCGGCAGCCGTCCGACCGGGGGCATCCCGGTCACCGCCGCGAGCCAGCCGTCCGCGTCCACCGCCAGTGCCCGGCCGCCGACCCGGCACAGGATCGGTGCCGCCACCGACCTCAGCCGTTCCACGGACAGCAGGTGCCGCTCCCGCAGCTGCGCCTCCGCCAGCCGGGCCACGGACTCGACGAGCGCGAGCGTGGCCGGATGGAAGGTGGTCTCCGCCCCGCTCACATCGATGACGCCGAGCAGCCGCCCGTCCCTGGGGTCGTGCACCGGCGCGGCGGCGCACGTCCAGTGGTGGAGCGTACGGACGAAATGCTCGGCGGAGTGCACCTGAACGGGCTTGCGCAGTGCGAGCGCCGTGCCGATGCCGTTCGTTCCCGCCCTGTCCTCGCTCCAGGACGCGCCCTCCTCCAGGCAGATCCCACCGGCCTTGCGCATCACCGCACGGTCGCCGTCCCGCCACAGGACCCGGCCCTCCTCGTCGGTCACCACCATGATCTGCTGCGACGCCTGGACGACCGAGACCAGTCCCTGGCTCACCGAGGGCAGCAGATCGCCGAGGGCGGTGGCCCGGCGCCGGTGCTCCAGCTCCTCGGCGGGCAGCAGCTCGCTGCTGGTGCTGTGGTCCGGGTCGATCCCGATGCGCATCACCCGCTGCCAGGACGCGTCGATGACCGGACGCGGCGCCGCGCCGCCGCGCGCGGCGGTCCGGGCGGACGGCGCGGGAAAGCCGGGCGGTCGAGGAGGTGCGGTCTTCACTGGGCTACCCCGTCACTCATGTGCGGATCATCACCTGCTGTGAGGTGGTCACTGCTCATCGTGCCCCGGCGCGGGCGCGCACGCCCCGGAGTCCGCACAAACAATGCAACGGTCTGCAACTCTCGTGCGCCGGGACCCGCTTGTACGAAGGTGGATACGTTCAGCCGGGGTGGTGCCGTGTCGGCGCAGCGCCACCCCGGCGGCTCCCGCTCCCGGCGGGCCGTTCCCCCGGCGGTCCGTCGGGTCCCACTCCGTCCGGCCGCGGTGTCAGCTCGCCGCCCGCCCCGTCAGCCCACTGCCCGCGCCCGCTCCACCACCGACGCCAGGTCGAGAGTGTGTGGCAGCGTGCCGAAGGCCGCGCCCCAGTCCCCGCCGAGACGCGAAGCGCAGAACGCGTCCGCGACCTGCGGCGGCGCCCACCGCACGAGCAGCGAACCCTGCAGGACGAGCGCCATCCGCTCCACCACGCGGCGGGCCCGCCCCTCCATCCCCTCCAGGTCCGCGAGATCGGTCAGCAGGTCCTTGACCGCCCCGTCCAGGCGGTGATCGGCCCCGCGCGCCTGCCCGATCTCGGTGAGGAAGGCATTGAGGGCCTGCGGTTCGCGCCCCAGCGCACGCAGCACGTCCAGGGCCTGTACGTTCCCCGATCCCTCCCAGATCGAGTTGAGCGGCGCCTCGCGCAGCAGCCGGGGCATGCCCGACTCCTCGACGTACCCATTGCCGCCCAGGCACTCCAGTGCCTCCGCCGCGACCGGTGTCGCCCGCTTCGTGACCCAGTACTTCGCGACCGGCACCGCGAGCCGCAGGAAGGCGCGGTCCTGCTCCGAGTCGCCGTCGTACGCCGCGGCGAGCCGCATCGCCAGCGTCGTCGCCGCCTCCGACTCCAGCGCCAGATCGGCCAGCACATTGCGCATCAGGGGCTTGTCGATCAGCGTGCCGCCGAACGCGCTGCGGTACGCCGCGTGGTGCGTGGCCTGGGCCACGGCCTGGCGCATCAGCGCGGCCGACCCGATCACGCAGTCGAGCCGGGTCGCGGCCACCATCTCGATGATGGTCCGCACGCCGCGCCCCTCCTCACCGACCAGCCGCGCCCACGTCCCGTCGAACTCGACCTCGCTCGAAGCGTTCGACCTGTTGCCCAGCTTGTCCTTCAGGCGCTGGATCCTGAACACGTTGCGCGTCCCGTCCGCCAGCACGCGCGGCACCAGGAAGCAGCTGAGGCCGCCGGGCGCCTGCGCCAGTACGAGAAAGCCGTCGCACATCGGCGCCGAGCAGAACCACTTGTGCCCCGTCAGCAGGTACTCGCCGGCTCCGGAGAGGGGCACCGCGTTCGTCGTGTTGGCCTTGACGTCGCTGCCGCCCTGCTTCTCCGTCATGCCCATACCGAAGAGCACCCCGGCCTTGCGCTCCGCCGGAAGCAGGCCCTCGTCGTACACGTGCGAGGTGAGCCGCGGCTCCCACTCCGCGGCCAGCGCCGGATCTGTGCGCAGCGCGGGCACCGCCGCGTGCGTCATGGACACCGGGCAGCCGTGACCCGCCTCCGCCTGCGTCCAGACCAGGAATCCGGCCGCGCGTCGCACGTGCCCGCCGGGCCGGCCCCAGGCGTCGGTGAGCCCCGCGGCGACGGCCTTGCCGAGCAGCCGGTGCCAGGCCGGGTGGAACTCGACCTCGTCGACGCGATGGCCGTAGCGGTCGTGCGTGATGAGTTTCGGCGGATTCTCGTTGGCCTGGATCCCCCACCCCTGGGCCTGGGCGGATCCGGCGCTCCGGCCCAGCCCGGAGAGTTCCTCCTGTACCTCCTCGGCGAGTTCGGGAGCGATGTGCCGGTCCACCCCTTCGGCGAGGACCCGGTCGGCGGTGAACACGTCGTAGTCGACCAAGGGCGGAGCCTGGTTGGTCACTGTGTGAGTGGTGGCTGCCATGCCGCTACGGTAAGGAGGTGCAGGCAGCAAATGAAACACCCTACCGGCCCTCCGGCCGGCTTCACCGGGCCAGGGTCCTCTATCGCAACGTCTCCAAGCGCAAGTTGGCCTGGTTGCTGCTGAAGGACACCGTCAACTCGTGCATCGAGTACCGGATCCTCGGACTCGCGGCAGAAGCGGCGTTCTTCACCCTGCTGTCGCTGCCGCCCCTGCTGCTCGGCATGATCGGCCTGCTGGGGTACGTGGACGCCTGGACCGACACGGACACGGTCGCCTCCATAGAGCGCAACATCCTCACCGCCGCGCAGACGGTCCTCTCCGACCGGGGCGTCAACGACTTCGCGAAACCCCTCATCAGCGACGTCACCCAGGGCGCCAGGCCCGACATCATCTCCATCGGCTTCGCCATCGCCCTCTGGTCGGGCTCACGCGCGGTCAACGTCTTCATCGACACCATCACCGTGATGTACGGCCTCGACGGCCATCGCGGCATCGTCAAGACGCGGCTGCTGGCCTTCCTGCTGTACGTCGTCGCCCTGGTGATCGGCGCGGTGGTGCTGCCGCTGATGGTGGTCGGGCCCGACCGGGTGGCCGATCTGTTGCCGTTCGGCACGGAGGTCGTCAGCGTCCTGTACTGGCCCGTGGTCATCGTGCTGTCGGTCGTCTTCCTCACGACGCTCTACCACGTGTCGGTGCCGGTGCGGTCGCCGTGGGTCGAGGACATTCCGGGCGCGCTGATGGCACTCGCGATGTGCGTGCTGGGGAGCTTCCTGCTGCGCATCTACCTCACCAGCACGGTCGAGGGACCCACGATCTACGGCTCGCTGGCGGCCCCCATCGCCGTCCTGCTGTGGATCGGCATCTGCGCCTTCGCGGTCCTGGTGGGCGCGGCGGTCAACGCGGCCATCGACCGCGTCTGGCCGTCGGTCGCCACGGCGGCGGCGCGCGAGGCGAACGACCTGGTGCGGACGGCGCAGGCGGCGGCGGTCATCGCACGGGCGGAGGCGGCGCGGGCGGCGCTGGTGGACGCGGAGGACGCCGACGAGTCCGATCCGGACATGCCGTCGGAGTTTCCGGAGCGGTGGTCGCGGTTCCTGCCGCCGGACGACGTGAAGTCGCGGCTGCACGGAGGGCGCGACAAGGAGACGAAGGATCCGGCGCGGGGCCCCGTGGAGTAGGGCGGCCGTATCGAGTCCGTCGAGGCGCCCCTCCCGTGATTTCGGGGCGTGGCGCCGGTTTCGTACCCTGGGCAGCGTGTACACCGAGCGCGCATCTCGGCTCGACGGCGCTGTCGTCTGGACGCACGTCGCGCCCGCCGCCCATACCGCCGCCCCCACGGCCGTCCTCCCCGACGGCTGCATGGACCTCTTGTGGGCCGCCGGCAGCCTCTACGTGGCCGGCCCCGACACCCGCCCCCACCCGCCCGGTGAGGTTCACGCGGATCCCGGTGCCCGGTTCGCCGGGGTGCGGTTGGCGCCCGGAGCGGGACCCGCCCTGTTCGGCGTGCCCGCGTACGAGCTGCGTGACCTGCGCGTCCAGCTGTCCGAGCTGTGGCCCGCGACCCGCGTGCGGCGGCTGACCGGCCTGGTCGGCGGGGCGCCCGACCCCGCCGCGGCCCTGGAGGACGTGGCGCTGCGGCGCGCCGCCGAGACCCGGCCGCCGGATCCGGTCCTGCGGGCCGTCGCCGCGCAGCTCGACGCCGGCCGCACCGTCGCCGCCACTGCCGACGCCGTCGGCCTCGGCGCCCGCCAGCTGCACCGCCGCTCCCTGGCCGCGTTCGGGTACGGCCCGAAGACGCTGGCCAGGATCCTGCGGCTGCAGCGTGCGCTGGCTCTCGTACGGCAGGGGCTGCCGTACGCGGAGGCCGCCCTCGCCGCCGGCTGCGCCGACCAGGCGCACCTCACCCGCGAGCTTCGCGACCTGGCCGGGACCACGCCGGGCGTCTACGCCGAGTCGGTCGCGGCGCCGGTCGTGGCGTCCGCGAACAGGGAGACGCCGCAGCCGTCCGGATCCATTACGACGGCGTAACGCTGTCCCCAGAAGGCGTCCCAGGGCTTCAGGTGCCCACGGTGTCCGGCGGCGAGCAGGGTGTCGTACACCGTGTCGACCTCGGCCGGGCTGTCGCACAGGAATGCGAGCCCGAGCCGCTCGCGGCCGGCCTCGGGCCTGGTCCAGCCCGGGTCGAACGAGCGCATGGTCTCCTCCGTGTCCCACAGGACCCGCAGACCACTGGGCAGGGTCGCCTCGGCATGCGGGGCGGTGTCGGCGTCGGCCGGGATGTCCAGACCGAGGAGGCGGTAGAAGGCGAGCGAGGCCGTCATGTCAGCGGTCACGATTCCGATGGCGTCAAGGCGTGGTTTCGTCATGGGTAGAACGTAGGCCGCCGGCCGGCTCCGCTCTTGAACGAATCGGACTTCGGCGCGACGTCACCGGTTCGTAAGGGCCCGTGCCCGCCGTCGCCCGTCGTACGTCGACGAGACTGGACCCCATGCAGAACATCCTGGTCGTCGACGACGATCCGACCGTCGCCGAGGTGGTCACCGGCTATCTCGAACGCGCCGGCTTCGCCGTGACCCGGGCCGCCGACGGCCCGGCGGCCCTGCGGCAGGCCAGGGACCGGCGCCCCGACCTGGTGGTGCTCGACCTGATGCTGCCCGGCATGGACGGCCTGGAGGTGTGCCGCGAGCTGCGCGCGGACGGGCCCGTTCCGGTCATCATGCTGACGGCGCGCGGCGACGAGGACGACCGGATCCTCGGTCTTGAGGTGGGCGCCGACGACTACGTCACGAAGCCGTTCAGCCCGCGCGAGCTGGTGTTGCGCGTCGAGTCCGTACTGCGCCGCGCGGCCTCCCGCCACGGCGGTCCGCAACTGCGCGCCGGCGGAATCGTCCTCGATCCGGCAGGCCGCCGGGCCACCCGCGACGGCCGGGAACTCGCCCTCACCCTGCGGGAGTTCGACCTCCTCGCCCACCTCGTCCGGCACCGGGGCGAGGCCATCGGCCGGGAGCGGCTGATGCACGACGTGTGGGGCTGGGAGTTCGGGGACCTGTCCACGGTCACTGTGCATGTGCGGCGGCTGCGCGGCAAGATCGAGGACGACCCGGCCAGGCCCCGCCTGATCCAGACGGTCTGGGGCCTCGGCTACCGCTTCGATGACCCTCCCGGTGACGGGCTCGCAGGCGAGGGGCAGGCCGCACCCCATGCGTGATCTCCTCCTGATGGCCCTCATCGCCTTCCTCGGCGCGGCCGGCGCCGGACTGCTCGGCGCACTCGCCCTGCGCCTGCTGCGCCACCGCTCGGTCGCCGTGTCGCTGATGGTGGTCGCCGCCGTCACGGTGACCGCGATGCTGGCCGGCACGGTCGCCGTCGCCCAGGCGATGTTCCTGAACCGGCACGACCTGGCGGTGGTGACGACGGTGGTCGCGATGGCCGCCGTGGTCTCGCTCGCCACCGCCCTGCTCATGGGGCGCTGGGTCGTCGCCCGCAGCAACGCGCTGAAGCAGGCGGCCCGTACCTTCGGCGACGGCGGCTCCTTCGCCGCGCCCACCGGCTCCGCCACCGCCGAACTCGACGCGCTGGGCCGCGAGCTGGCGGCGACCAGCGCCAAACTGGCCGCCTCACGGGAGCGAGAGCGCTCGCTGGAGACCTCGCGGCGCGAACTCGTCGCCTGGATCTCGCACGACCTGCGCACCCCGCTCGCCGGGCTGCGCGCCATGTCCGAGGCGCTGGAGGACGGCGTCGTCGCCGACGAGGCCCGCTACCACCGGCAGATGAGGACCGAGGTCGACCGCCTCAACGCCATGGTCGGTGACCTCTTCGAACTCTCCCGTATCCACGCGGGCGCGCTCGCCCTGACTCCGGTACGCATCTCCGCGCACGACCTGATCGGCGAGGCACTGGCGGGCGCCGACCCGCTCGCCCGGGCGCAGGGCGTACGGCTGATCGGCGACACGCAGGCCGGGCTGCCGCTCGAAGTGGACGCCGGTGAGATGACCCGGGTCCTCGCGAACCTGCTGGTCAACGCCATCCGCCGGACCCCCGCCGACGGGACGGTCGCCATCGGCGCGCAGCTGCGGGCGGACTCCGTCGTACTGTCCGTCACGGACGGCTGCGGCGGCATCCCGGCCGAGGACCTCCCGCGCGTCTTCGACACCGGCTGGCGCGGCACCGAGGCCCGTACGCCGCCGGGTGGCGCGGGGCTCGGGCTCGCCATCGTGCGCGGCATCGTGGAGGCCCACGCGGGCCGGGCCGACGTACGCAACGTGCAGGGCGGCTGCTGCTTCGAGGTCACGCTTCCGGCGGCGGGCCGCTGAGGACCGGGCCCGCGACCGGGCCCTCGACCGGGGTGTGAGGCCGGGCGTATCGTGATAATACGATGCGGCGCGGACCGGACCCATGGGGGTCGTGATGCTCGACGAGCTTGTGGCAGTGGGAGCGGCGACCGGTGTGGCCGCTGTGGTCTATGTGGGGGCTGCGGCCGTGTGGTGCGGCAGTACGAACGGGGGGTCGTCTTCCGGCTGGGACGGCTGCGGGAGGAGATCCGCGGCCCGGGCTTCACCATGATCGTTCCGGGGGTCGACCGGCTGCGGAAAGTGAACATGCAGATCGTGACGATGCCGGTGCCCGCGCAGGACGGCATCACCCGGGACAATGTCACGGTCCGGGTCGACGCGGTCATCTACTTCAAGGTGATGGACGCGGCCGAGGCGGTGGTCAAGGTCGAGGACTACCGGTTCGCGGTCTCGCAGATGGCGCAGACATCCCTGCGGTCGATCATCGGGAAGAGCGATCTGGACGACCTGCTGTCCAACCGGGAGAAGCTCAACCAGGGGCTGGAGCTGATGCTCGACAGTCCGGCGGTCGGGTGGGGGGTGCAGATCGACCGGGTGGAGATCAAGGACGTGTCCCTGCCGGAGACGATGAAGCGGTCCATGGCGCGTCAGGCGGAGGCGGACCGGGAGCGGCGGGCGCGGGTCATCAACGCGGACGCCGAGCTGCAGGCGTCGAAGAAGCTGGCGGAGGCGGCGGGGGTGATGTCGGAACAGCCGGCGGCGTTGCAGCTGAGGCTGCTGCAGACGGTGGTGGCGGTCGCGGCCGAGAAGAACTCGACGCTGGTACTGCCGTTTCCGGTGGAGCTGCTGCGGTTCTTGGAGCGGGCGGCTCCGGTGCCGGGGGCTGTGGCGGGGGATAAGTCGGCCGCCCCGCCGGCCCCGGCGCCCTCGTCGCCGACTTCGGGGGAGACACGGGAGTCCCTGCTCGCGTCGGCGGAGGAGGTGCTGCGCCGGTTGACTTCCGCGTCGGACGAAGCGCCGCGAAGCCTGTCGCCCGGCGCGGCGCCCGGCGCGGACGAGGCGCAGCCGCCGCGGCGGCCGTCAGCGCCGGCCTGAACCTCCGCAGGACGCCCTGCGGGCGTGACCAACGCCGGACGGGCTGGTTGTGCCGCCGGGGTCAGCCCGTGGTGAGGCCTGTCGCCGATTCCGCGAGCGCGTCCAGGACCGGGCGGATCAGGGGATGCTGCTCCGCGCCCCGGCGTACCGCCGCGAACACCCGCCGAGTGGCGGCGGGGCCCGCCACGGGGCGTACCACCGTGTCCTTGAGCTCCATACCGCGCAGCGCGGACCGCGGCACCAGCGCCACGCCCGCCCCCGCACCCGCCAGCGCCACCACGGCCCGGAAGTCGTCGGACGAGTGCACGAGGCGGGGCTGGAAGCCGGCGAGTTCGCAGGCCAGCAGCATCACGTCGTGGCACGGATTGCCGGGGTACGGGCCGATCCAGTCGTCGCCGGCCAACTCGGCGAGCGCGACGTGCGTGCCCTGCCCGAGCGGGTGCGAGGCGGGCAGTACGGCGTCGAACGGCTCCGCGTACAGCGGCACGCGCGCCAGCCGCCGGTCGTCCTCGTGCGGCGCCCCCCGGTACTCCACGGCCAGCGCGAGATCCACTTCACCGTCCAGCACCAGCGTCAGGCTCTCGTCGCCCTCGGCGTCGCTGACCCGGACCCGGATGTCCGGGTGGCGGTCGGCGAGGCGGGCGATGGCCGGGGCCAGTACCTCCGCGATGCCCGTCGCGAAGCCCACCACCCGCACCTCACCCGCCGCCCCGCCCGCGTACTCGGCGAGGTCCGTCTCGGCCCGCTCCAGCTGCGCCAGTACGGCGTTGGCGTGGGTCAGCAGAATGTCGCCGGCGGCGGTCAGCCGTACGCCGCGGCCGCTGCGTGTCAGCAGCGTGTGCCCCGTCTCCTGCTCCAGCGCGGCCAGCTGCTGGGACACCGCTGACGGCGTCAGATACAGCGCGGCCGCCGCGGCGGTCACCGTCCGGTGGTCCGCCACGGCCCGCAGGATGCGCAGTCGTCTGGGGTCGATCACCCAGCCATTGTCGCCCGTGCGTCGACGAAGGCCGCCACCGCCCGCTCCACGTCCGCCGTGGAGTGCGCGGCCGAGAGCTGGACCCGGATACGGGCCGCGCCCATCGGCACGACGGGGTACGAGAAGCCGATCACGTAGACGCCGCGCTCCAGCAGCAGCTCCGCCATCCGGCCCGCCTCCGCCGCGTCGCCGATCATGACGGGCGCGATGGCGTGGTCGCCGGGGAGGATCTCGAAGCCGGCCTCGGTCATCTTCGCACGGAAGAGCGAGGTGTTGGCGGCGAGGCGCTCGCGCAGCCCACCGGCCGATTCGAGCAGGTCGAGGACCTTGATCGAGGCGGCGGCGATCACGGGGGCGAGGGAGTTGGAGAAGAGGTACGGGCGCGAACGCTGGCGCAACAGCTCCACGATCTCGGCGCGGGCCGCGACGTAACCGCCGGACGCACCGCCGAGCGCCTTGCCGAGGGTGCCGGTGATGATGTCGACGCGGTCCATCACGCCGTGCAGCTCGGGGGTGCCGCGGCCGCCGGGGCCCACGAAGCCGACGGCGTGCGAGTCGTCGACCATGACCATGGCGTCGTAGCGGTCGGCCAGGTCGCAGATCTCGGCCAGCGGGGCGACGTAACCGTCCATCGAGAAGACGCCGTCGGTGACGATCAGGCGGCGGCGGGCGTCCTGCGTGTCCTTGAGCTGTTGCTCCAGGTCGGCGAGGTCGCGGTTGGCGTAGCGGTGGCGGCGGGCCTTGGACAGGCGGATGCCGTCGATGATCGACGCGTGGTTGAGGGCGTCGGAGATGACGGCGTCCTCCGCGCCGAGGAGGGTCTCGAAGACTCCGCCGTTGGCGTCGAAGCAGGAGGAGTAAAGGATCGTGTCCTCCTGGCCGAGGAAGGCGGAGAGGCGCTGCTCCAGCTCCTTGTGGATCTCCTGCGTGCCGCAGATGAAGCGCACGGAGGCCATGCCGTAGCCCCAGCGGTCGAGGGCGTCCTTGGCGGCGGCGACGACCTCGGGGTGGTCGGCGAGGCCGAGGTAGTTGTTGGCACAGAAGTTGAGTACGCCGGCGGACGCGACGGCCACGGAGGCGTTCTGGGGGGTGGTGATGACGCGCTCGGGCTTGTAGAGACCGGCGTCGCGGATCTCGTCGAGGGTGCGGGCGAGGTCGTCGCGGACGGATGCGTACATGGGGCGGCTCTCCTTGAGATGCGGTGCGGTGTGGCGCGGTGCGGGCGGTGCGGCGCGGTGTGTTTGCCGTGTGGTGCGGAAAGCCCCGCCCGGCGAAATCCGGCCCGTCCGGGTCCGTGGGCCTGCCTGCCCCGGTTCGGGAAGGGGCGGGTCGGGGATCGGGGAAAGGCCCCCGCAAAGGATCAGGTGGTCCAGTCGAGGATGATCTTGCCGCTGCGCGCCGTCGCCGCCTCGTCGAACGCCGCGTCGAAGTCCCGGTAGCCGTAGCTGCCGGTGATCACGGGGCTGAGGTCCAGGCCCGCCTCCAGCAGCACCGTCATGGCGTACCACGTCTCGTACATCTCACGACCGTAGATCCCCTTCACGGTGATCATCGACGTGACGATCTTCGACCAGTCGACGGCGAACTCCTCCGCCGGCAGCCCCAGCATCGCGATGCGCCCGCCGTGCGTCATGTTCGCGACCATGTCGCGCATCGCCTCCGGCCGGCCGGACATCTCCAGGCCGATGTCGAAGCCCTCCTTGAGGCCCAACTGGCGCTGTGCGTCCGCGATGTCCGACTGGGCGACGTTGAGGGCCAGCGTCGCACCCGCCTTACGGGCGATCGCCAGGCGGGAGTCGCTGACGTCGGTGATCACGACGTTGCGCGCGCCCGCATGCTTGGCCACCGCCGCCGCCATGATGCCGATCGGGCCCGCGCCGGTGATCAGTACGTCCTCGCCGACCAGCGGGAAGGACAGCGCGGTGTGCACGGCGTTGCCGAACGGGTCGAAGATCGCGGCCACGTCGAGGTCCACCTCGGCCCGGTGCACCCACACGTTGGAGGCGGGCAGTGCGACGTACTCGGCGAAGGCGCCGTCACGTCCGACGCCGAGCCCGATGGTGGAGCGGCACAGGTGCCGGCGGCCCGCGAGGCAGTTGCGGCACTTCCCGCACACCAGATGGCCCTCGCCGCTGACCAGGTCGCCGACCGCGATGTCCGCGACGTCGGATCCGACGGCGGCGACCTCGCCCACGAACTCGTGGCCGAGGATCAGCGGGGTGGAGACGGCCTGCTGGGCCCAGCCGTCCCAGGACCTGATGTGCAGGTCGGTGCCGCAGATACCGGTACGCAGCACCCTGATCAGCACGTCACCGGGGCCCGTCTCCGGCTCCGGCACATCCATCAGCCACAGCCCGGGCTCTGCGTGCTGCTTTACAAGTGCCTTCATAACTGCGGCTCCAGGGGTGGGCTGGGAGAGGCGGCGTGGGGAGGTGACCGGGTGTGATCGTGGACGTGATCGTGGACGCGTACCAATCTGGCGGTCCCGGCGCTCGTCGTCCATCGAGGTTTTCTTAACCGGGCCAACAGCGCAGCTGAACGCGCCCCCCTGCCGCGCACTGCCGCGCCCTTCACCGGTCGGGCCGGGTCAGGGCTCCGCGAGGCCGAGGTATAGAAAAGATCCTCCGCAGTCCCGGGCCCCGCCGCCACCCCGCCGCCGGGCCGGGCCCCTTCCGGAAGGACGACGCCGATGACCGACGACTCCGTACTCCTGCACACCGAGGGGCACGCCGCGTACATCACGCTGAACCGCCCCAGGGCCATCAACGCCCTGAACCACGGCATGGTGAACCGGATGGCCGACGCCCTCGCGGCCTGGGAGCGTGACCCGGCCGTCGCCACCGTGGTGATCACGGGGGCGGGGGAGCGCGGGCTGTGCGCAGGTGGTGACATTCGGTCGATCTACGACGACGTACGGACCGGCGGTGGCGAGGCCTCCGCGGCCTTCTGGCGCGACGAGTACCGGCTCAACGCGCGCATCGCCCGCTTCACCAAGCCGTACGTCGCCGCCATGGACGGCATCGTGATGGGTGGCGGCGTCGGCGTCTCCGCGCACGGCAGCGTCCGCGTCGTCACCGAGCGTTCCCGGGTGGCCATGCCCGAGACCGGCATCGGCCTCGTGCCCGATGTCGGTGGCACCTACCTGCTGTCCCGTGCCCCCGGCGAACTCGGCACCCACCTGGCCCTCACGGGTGCGGCCGTCGGCGCGGGCGACGCGCTGCTGTGCGGGCTCGCCGACCACTTCGTACCGTCCGAAAGGCTCCCGGACCTCACCGGCGACCTCGCGAAGGAGCCGGCGTACGACGTGCTGTCCGCGTACGTGCGCTGCGCCCCGCCCGCTCCGGCGCCCGAACTGGCGGCCCACCGGGGGTGGATCGACCACTGCTACTCGGCCGACACCGTCGAGGAGATCGTGGAGCGCCTCGCAGGCAGCGCCGAGCCGGCCGCCGGGGAAGCGGCCCGCACGATCCTCACCAAGTCGCCGCTGGCACTGAAGGCCACCCTGGCGTCGATCCGCGGGGCCAGGGGACTCGATTCGCTGGAGCGGGTCCTGGAGCAGGAGTACCGGGTCTCCTGCGCGGCCCTGACCTCGCCCGACCTGGTCGAGGGCATCCGCGCCCAGGTGATCGACAAGGACCGCACCCCGCGGTGGTCGCCGGCCACGCTGGCCGAGGTCACGGACGAGCAGGTGGCGCGCTTCTTCGCACCGACGGCCCCGGGGGAAGAATCGTTCGTTCTCCACCACGGTATTCGCACAGATGTTTGATTCGAGTTATGCTGGGTTCATGGCGGTACACCTCCAGAGTTCGCTCTTCGACCAGGGGGACGACATCCGACCGCGCCCGCTGGACGGGCTGCGCCGCACGGATCTGGGCCAGGGCGCCTGGATCGACGTGCTCCCGGAGTGGCTCGCCGGCGCGGACGCCCTCTTCGGCGTACTGGCGCGCGAGGTGGCGTGGCGCGCCGAGCAGCGCGTGATGTACGAGCGTGTGGTCGAGGTCCCGCGGCTGCTGTGCTTCCTCGGCGTACGCGACCCGCTGCCGCACCCCGCCCTCGACGCGGCCCGCACCGCGCTGAGCGGCCATTACGCCGCCGAACTCGGCGAACCGTTCACGACGGCCGGGCTCTGCTACTACCGGGACGGGCGCGACAGCGTGGCCTGGCACGGAGACACGATCGGCCGGGGAGCCCGCGAGGACACCATGGTCGCCATCGTGTCCCTCGGGGCGCCAAGGCACCTGGTGCTCAGGCCGCGCGGAGGAGGCGCGGCCACCGTGCACAAGCCGCTCGGGCACGGCGACCTCATCGTCATGGGCGGCAGTTGCCAGCGGACCTGGGAGCACGCCGTCCCCAAGTCGGCGCGCGCGGTCGGACCGCGTATCAGCGTCCAGTTCCGGCCGTCCGGCGTGCGCTGAGATCGACCGGACACCTCCCAGCGGCCCGGGGTGCGCCGCCGGTGGTCGGCGCGCAGAGTGGAGGCATGTCTGACTCCAAAGTTCCGCCCGGCGAGACCCCGCCCGTTGAGGGCTCGACCGCCGAAGCCCACGAGGAGCGCTCCGACGGCGGTCTCTGGGAGCACCCCAAGGTGTGGATCGTGCTGATCGTGCTGGGTGCCATGATGATCGCCGCGTTCTTCATCGCCCGGTTGGCCGAGCTCGGGATGTGACTCCCCTGCGACCACACCGGCCAGTGAACGGAGGTCCGGCTTGGGGACGTCCGGCACGGTCGGTGTGCCGGAAGGCCGCTTCGCGGCGGGCTTCACCGCGGAGGCCTTCCGGGAGCCATCGGTCTGTCCGGCCCCGTCCCCCACGGGCGCCGCTCTGAGTGGGCGTTTACCCAAACTTGCTCCGCAATGCGGCTTTCACGCCTGCCCCGCTATGAGGGTATTCACCCGGTAGGCGATGAATGCCTTCCTCTGCACTCGAAGCTCGACCGTCCGTCTCGTCCGCTTCCATACTCGAAGATCCGTCTGGTTTGAAGATGCCATGGAATCGCCGCATGGACAGCGGAATCAGATAGTCCGGCCCGGTCATGCTCACGCTGAGCCGTGAGCCAGCGCAAGCCGTACCCCAGCGACCTGTCCGACGCCCGATGGGCCTTGATCGAGCCGACGTTGACGGCCTGGCGGAAAGCCCGACTCGACCGCAGGCCGACCGGGCAGCCGGCCAAAGTCGAATTGCGCGACGTGTTCAATGCGATCCTCTACGTCAACCGCACCGGGATCCCCTGGAAATACCTCCCGCACGACTTCCCGAACCACGGCACCGTCTACGCCCACTATGCCGCCTGGCGCGACGACCGGGACATCGCTGACCCGACGCGCGACCGGACGCGCGTGTCGGCCGTGACGGCCGGGTCCGTCCGTCCACCACGGCGGAGGGACGCCGGGTGGCCGCCGAGGTGATCAGGCAGAACCCGGCAGCCTCGCTGCGGGAGATCGCCAGGCGGGCCGGGATCTCCGTGGGGACCGCCCGTGACGTGCGCTACCGGCTGGACCAGGGGCGGCCGGCGGTTCCGGGCAGCCGCCGGTCCGACGGTCCCGCGGGCACAGCTGATCCCACCGCCACCAGGCTGCCCGCACCGGACGAGGACCGTTCGGGTCGTGGAGCTGCGCCTGATCTCGCTCGCCGCATCACCCTCTTCCACGGACTCCGCAACGATCCCTCGCTGCGGCTGAGTGAGAGCGGACGGCTCGTCCTGCACCGACTGCACACGCAGCTGCGGACGACCGAGGAATGGAGGCGCCTCGCCCCCACCATCCCCCTGCACGGACGGAGCGCGGTGGCCGACATCCTGTCCGCCTGCGCCGATGACCTCAAGGGAATGGCTCAGGAGCTGCGTTGCGTCGAGGATTCCCTGACCGGTTAGCGCCTGCCGTACGCGGTGGTGGAGCCGGGCTCCCCCCGGGCGGAGGTCGGCCCCTATGGGCGGAGGCCGTGACCCTGTGGGCGACGGCGGTGACGACGAGCCGGCGGCCGACCCGCCACCGCCCGTGAAGGGTGTGGAGCGGTCGCCCCTCGTCGTCCTGTCCGGTCCGCAGGAGACGGGCGCGGAAGGTCTGCCGGTACGGGTCGAGGACCAGCTCCGCCTCGCGGAAGTCCAGCCAGGTCCCGGTCAGGGGGAACCACGCCTTGTACACGGACTCCTTCGCGCTGAAGAACAGCCGGTCCCAGTGGAGCGCGGGACGGGTGTGGCGCAGCGCCGTCAGGTGACCCCGCTCGGACGGTGACGCGATCCGGTGGAGAAGGCCCGGCGGCAGCGGCGCGTGGGGTTCGGCGTCGATGCCCAGGGCGGCGACGTCGATCCTCCGGGACACGGCGGCGGCACGGTAGCCGTCGCAGTGGGTCATCGAACCCACCACGCCCTCCGGCCAGGTCGGCGCACCCCTTTCCCCTGGGACCATCGGTCCGGCCGGCCGCCCGAGGGAGGTCAGGGCGAGCCGCGCGCAGTGCCGTACGGTGGCGAACTCCCGGCGCCGGCGGTCCACCGCTCGGCTCAGCACGGCCGCTTCCTCCGGGAAGATCCAGGCGTCCGGGACGTCGCCGAACTCCTCGGCGGTCAGGGCCGCTTCCGGCACCAGCCCGGTCAGGAGCGTGGGCATCATCGCTTCGCCTCCGACGGCTTCCCGCCCACGGGCCGGGCGGGCTCGGCGCGCCGTGCCGCCGACTCCCACTCCCCGGCCAGCTCCCGCAGATCCGCCTCGACCATCTGGCGCGGGTAAGCCCAGCGCAGCAGGGGCGCGGTCATGGCGGTGGTGACGAGGGCCATGACCACCATGAGCGAGTACAGGTCCGTGTCGAGCAGCCCCAGTTGCAGTCCCACGCCGAGGATGATGAGTTCGGTTAGACCGCGGGTGTTCATGAGGATGCCCAGCGTCGTCGCCGACCGCCCGGGCCGGCCCGCGGCCCGCGCTCCGAGGTAGGCGCCGCCGAACTTGCCGCCGATCGCCACGAGGAGGATCAGGCCCAGCTCGCCCAATCCGTTCCCGTCCACCGTGCTCAGGTCCACCTTCAGCCCGGCCACCGTGAAGTACGCCGGCAGCAGCATCCAGGTGATCGTCTCGAACCGGTCGACGACCGCCGCGCGCAGCCGCTCCGTGCCGTGGCGCGGCACGATCGCGCCGGCGAGGAACGCGCCGAAGATGAAGTGCAGCCCGAACCACTCGCTCAGCGCACCGGAGACGAGCAACAGCACCGTCAGCACACCGAGCGGCGCGGCGCCCGGCCCGCGCTCCCCGCCACCCGGCCCGCGCTCCCCGCTACCCGTTTCGCGCGGCTCCCGGGTGGCAAGGAACCTGCCGAGGAGCGGCCGTACCACTGCGATCATGACCACGGCGTACGGCAGGACCAGCAGCACCTGCCAGGAGCTCTGGCTCCCCATGAAGGTGAGGACGGCCGCGAGCAACAGCCAGGCGACGACGTCCCCGACGGCCGCGCTCGCCATCGCCAGCGCACCGACCCTGGTGTGCTGCTTGGGTTCAAGGAGTCGTCGCAACACTTCCGCTTTGTGTCGATAGTAGGTGACTGTCGAGAGTCTCGGCTGGGGTCCTCCAGCCAAGGGTCTTGCGAGGTCTGCTGTTAAGGGCGGCGGCGACGGCGGCGAGGTCTTCGCGGGTGTGCCTGCTGAGGTCGGTGCCCTTCGGGAAGTACTGCCGTAGCAGGCCGTTGGTATTCTCATTGGTTCCGCGCTGCCAGGGGCTGTGCGGGTCGGCGAAGTAGATCTCCAGACCTGTGTCGATGCGGAGCAGGGCGTGCTGCGCCAGTTCCGAACCCTGGTCCCAGGTAAGGGACTTGCGGAGCTGGGAGGGAAGGTCGACGATCACTTCCGCGAGGGCTGCACGTACGGCCTCGGCTCCGTGACCGGCAAGCGCGGGGCCGTTCTTGGTCCGTGGGCCGCCGTGGCCGGGCATCGGCGGCAGGTGCAACAGCATCGTGAACCTGCTGCTGCGTTCCACCAGGGTGCCGATCGCGGAGCTGTTCAGGCCGATGATGAGGTCGCCCTCCCAGTGACCGGGGACCGCCCGGTCCTCCACCTCAGCCGGCCGCTGACTGATCAGCACCTCCTCGGTGACGAATTTCTTCCCCCGGCCAGCGGTGCGGGCCCGGGGCACTCGTAGGGCTCGGCCGGTACGCAGGCAGGCGACGAGTTCACGCTTCAGCCCGCCGCGGCCCTGGACGTAGAGCGCCTGGTAGACCGCCTCGTGCGAGATACGCATGGACTCATCATCGGGGAAGTCGACCCTCAGCCGGTTGGATATCTGCTGTGGGCTCCACGATGTGGCCCAACGGCGGTCCTGACGCCTCGGCTTGTTCCGTCCCTTCCACCGCGATACCGCGGGCCCCGGCGCAGGTGCACCGTCCTGGTAGCGGATCTCTCCGGCCAGGCGGTCCTGGACGTACTCGTGCAGCCGCTCGTTGCCGGCCAGCTTGGACAGTTTCGGCCGCTGCGCGGCCAGTTCGGCCTTCCACTGCGCGATCGACGCCCGGTAGGCGAGCTGTCCATTGCGGGTGGCGGCGTTGCGCCGCAGTTCCCGCGAAATCGTCGAAGGGGTCCTGCCCAGCCTGCGGGCGATCTCCCGGACCCCGGCGTCCTGAGCCTTCAGCAGAGCGATCTCTTCACGCTCTTCGAAGGAGAGATACCTGCCCGACACCGGGCCAATCTGGATCGACGGCATCCCGCCACGTTCCCGGAACCACCGAGTTCCCACGGGCCCCGACACGCCGCACGCGATCGCCGCATCCTCACTGGTCAGCCCCTCAGCAATCTTCTTCCAGAAGACACGCTCCACATCCCGACGAATCGGCGGTCTGCCCGGCGATCGCATCGCCGGGCGCCCTGTTACCGCCGTCGTCCACCCAGTCGGCCGTCCCATCGGACACCTCCACGATCAAGGTGTTGCGACGACCGGTTGAATCCGCCCTGGATGCCCCGGTCAGTGAGGATGCGGGCCAGGACCGGGAAGGCCGTGATGGACATGGCCGCGCCGATGAACAGCACGAAGCCGAGCCGGTTGCCGACCGCGTGGTCGTTCCACAGCCACACCGCCAGCAGCACGCCGAGACCGAACGAGCAGACGATCGACCCTACGGACACCCGACCGCGGCACGCTTGTTCCCGCGCAGCAGCCGGTGGTCGAGCTCGAGTCCGACGAGGAACATGAACAGCGCGACGCCGAGGTTGCCGAGCGTGCTGAGCATCGGCCGGACGTCCGAGGGGAAGACCGCGTCCGAGAGGGCGCCGTGGAACAGCGTCGGACCGAGCAGGATGCCGGCGAGGATCTCGCCGAGGACGGCCGGCTGGCCGCACTGCCGTGCGAGGCGCCCGAGCACGTGCGCGAGCGCGAGGATCAGCGCCAGACCGACCATGATTATGGCCGTTTGGTGGGTGGTCACTAAACATTCCTTCTCTACAGGTCGGCGGGCCCGCGGCGGCGGTGCCGTACCCGGTCGGGGCCAGCGGAGAGGCCGGGGCGCCGGGGGTGTCCAATGCGTTAGACACGGCGATCCGGGCGTTGCTATGTTGAGAGGTATGTCGAGTCCTGAGGCGGAAAGAAGCGGGCCACCGGTGATCTGGTGGCTGATCGCGTAACCCTCTGACGACCCTGCTTTCTCCGGCCCCGTCGCCGAGCAGTGCGTCGCGCATCCGCCACGGATCAACCGCATCGCGGGATCACGCCCGGAGCTCTCTCCGGGACGTCTCCCACGCGACCGCATGACCTTCCGTCCATGCGCCGCGTCTCCCCTTTCTGCGATGTAGTTGGAGCTTCTTCATGCCATTCGCCATCTACGTTCTCGGGCTGGCCGTATTCGCCCAGGGAACGTCGGAATTCATGCTGTCCGGGCTGGTGGAGGACATGGCCGCCGACTTCGGCGTGTCCCTCCCGGCCGTCGGCTCGCTCACCTCGGCCTTCGCCGTCGGCATGATCGTCGGCGCACCGCTGGTCGCGATGCTCAGCCTGCGATGGCCGCGCCGCCGGGCGCTGCTCGCCTTCCTCATCACCTTCCTCCTCGCCCACGTCGTGGGCGCCCTCACCCACAGCTTCGAGGTCCTCTTCGTCACGCGGGTGATCGCCGCACTGGCCAACGCGGGCTTCCTCGCCGTCGGCCTCGCGACCGCGGCGAGCATGGCCGGACCCCAGGCCAAGGGCCGGGCGACCTCGGTGCTCCTGAGCGGAGTCACCCTCGCCTGCATCGCGGGTGTCCCCCTCGGCGCCGTACTGAGCGAGGTCTGGGGCTGGCGTTCGGCCTTCTGGGGTGTCGCGATCATCTCCACCCCCGCGGTCTTCGCGGTGCTGTGGTCCGTGCCGGCGACGCCCGTCGACCCCGCGGCTCCCAGCGTCCGCCACGAGCTGCGGGCGCTCCGCACGCCCCGGCTGATCATGACGCTCGTGCTCGGGGCGCTGGTCAACGGAGCGACGTTCTGCTCGTTCACGTACCTCACGCCCGTCATCACCAACGTGACGGATCTGAGCTCCGGGTGGGTGCCCGCCACGCTGGCGCTGTTCGGCATCGGGTCCTTCGTCGGGGTCAACGTGGGCGGCCGGCTGGCGGACAGCCGTCCCGGCCAGGTGCTGGCGGTCGGTGGTGCGGCGCTGCTGGCGGGCTGGCTGCTCTTCGCCCTCACGGCCGCGAACCCGGTCATGGCGCTGATCCTCGTCTTCGTCCAGGGGGTGCTCTCGTTCGGCGTGGGCTCCACGCTGATCGCGCAGGCCCTCTACACGGCCTCGGACGCCCCCACGCTGGGCGGCGGCTTCGCCACCGCCGCGCTGAACGTCGGCGCTGCTGCTGGACCCGCCCTGGGCGGTCTCGCCCTGGGCGCCAACCTCGGCTACCGCTCGCCGCTGGTGGTGAGCGCCGTGCTCGTCGCCACCGCCGTGGTCCTGGCGGGTGTGGCCCGGGCCACCGGCATCACCGGCGGCAAGGGCGACACCGGGGCCACGGAGAACCGTCCGGCCGAGCGTCCGGTGGAGGCCCGTTCCTGACCGCCGCTTTCCGTGTCCGGTGGCCCGTCCTTCTCGTGGGGACGGGCCACCGGCCGTATGCGCGGAGCGCACGGGACACACTTCAGAGCAGGGAGAGGAAATGGGAGACCATCTCCGCCGACTGCTCGGGGTTCAGATGCGGGTCGTACGTGGACCGGTAGTCCGTGAACCGCGGCGGCTCGTCCCGCTCCGACACGCATTCGGTGACCGGGTCCGGGGTTAGCTCCAGATGGAGACCCGCGGGCCACTGCCCATGCGCCCGCAGCGCCCGGGCGAAGGACGCGATCTCGCCGTGCCCGACGTCGACGAGCTTGGGGTTGCCGGTCGAGCCCGAGGTGAAGATGGAGTACGCGACGCGGGAACGGGTCGGCTCCTCGGGCGCGCCGCCCGCCCGCACCGGGTCGGTGGGCCAGCCCACGTCACCGGCGTGCAGGGCGCGGACGCCGGCCTTCTCGGCTCGCACCAGCGCCTCGCGGTCGAAGCAGACGAGGAGCGCCGCGTCCGCGAATCATCGCGAAACTGTCTCCGGCCTGTGAGAGTCGGCGGAGGGCAGCATGGGTTGTCTGCGGGCTCGCGAGACGCGGATCGTTGTCCGAAAACATAGTGCTGTTTTTGCCGCACGGGCTTGTCGGTCGTGATAAGGGCCTGGTGCGCGATAGGGGGCGGATCAGGCCGTAACGGGGTGGGGAAAATTATCCATCCAACCGCAGCACCAGCTCGTCGATCTCCGCTCCCCGCGCGTTCGCGAAGCCCCGGTCCTCGCCGACGACCTTGAAGCCGCGCTTCTCCAGGACCCGCACCGATCCGGTGTTGTCCGCCGCCGCCCGGGCGAGCAGCGGGCGTTCGGGGACCTCGGCGAGCAGCCCCCGCAGCGCCGCGGTCGCGATGCCCCGCCCCCAGTAGTAGCGATCGATGAAATACGTGACCTCCCGCTCGCCCGGCTCGCCGTACACGGCCGCGTGCCCGACCACATCGCCGTCCGCGAGCACGGTGCGGGTGACGATGTCGGGCGAGGCGAGGATGCGCTTCCAATGCGCGTCGAAGTGGGCCCGGTCCGTCGGGTCCTCGGCGGTGAAGGCGGCCATCCGATTCGACTCGGGGTCGCTCATGTGCCGGAAGAACACAGGCAGATCGCTGGGGTGCACGGGGCGCAGGGAGACATCTATGGAAGCCATGGGCCCGACCCTAACGACCTTGGGGGAAGGACGGGAGTGAGTCGGCCGTGACATGCAAAGGGCGTTACGGGTTGGGCGAGTTGTGAAGCTGACCTGGGCCCGTACGGCCTGTACCCATCCTGCCCTGTCCGGGGTCTCCCGCGCACATTTCGGGGAGTTGCTCGAAGAACTCGCCCCGCCCTGGGCGGCGGCCCGCGCGTCGGCCCTGCACGTGATGAGGGGCGGGCCCCGCAAGCGGGCCGAGGGTGCAGGACGCAAGCCGCGCCTGGTGTTCACCGACCGGCTCGCGGCCACCCTGGTCCACCTGCGGCTCGGGCTGCCACATGCCGCCCTGGCCGAGTTGTACGGGGTGGACCGCTCCACCGTCTCCGCCGCGATCCGCGAGGTCAGACCCTTGCTCGCCGCGCGGGGCTTCGCCATCCCCAACCGCCCCGGTCTGCGCATCCGCACCCTGGACGACCTGTTCGCCTACGCAGATGCCGAAGGCGTCGACATCCGGCTCGACGGCACGGAAGTCCAGGTCCGACGCCCGCGCGCGGGCCGCCCCGGACGCAAAGCCTTCGTCTCGGGCAAGAAGAAGCAGAACACGATCAAGACCACCACATTCAGCGACCACCAGGGCCGCACCCTGTTCTCCGGCGTCGTCCGCCCGGGCCGCATGCACGACCAGACCGCTGTGCGTACCGAGGGCATCGCCGAACAGTTCCGCCTCCACCCCTATGTGCACGCCGAGGTCGACTCCGGCTACCAGGGTCTGGCCAAGGAGTTCCCGTCCCAAGAACGGGTCTATACCTCCCATGAGTTGCTTCTCCTGCCCTACAAACGGCCGCTGGTGAGAAGGGGCGCGCACGGTACGTATGTGGTCCTGGGCGACCACCAGCCGGAGCGGGCCGTCGCAGGCGCCCGGCTGACGTACCGGGACTACAAGATCTGGCGCCTGACTCCCGGCAAGACCTTCGACTTCAGGAACCGCCCGGTGTGCGGCTACTACCTGCGCAGCGTCGTCGACGGGAGAGCCGACGCCAACCTCTACTCGGGCACCCCGGCGAGCACCTGTACCGCGTCGAACTGACCGGAGATCCGCGTCTGTTCCGTGCCACTGCTCAGGGGTCCGTGCCGCTGCTCACGGGCCGGCGTTTCGAACTGGTCGCTTACGACCTTGGGGAAAATTGAGGTCGGGTCGTGTTGGTCTGGCGGTTCGGCTGGTGGGTGATTCAGCAGGCCGTCGCGCGAACGGGCACGAGTTCGGTGCTCGTGAGGCGACGGGTCGTGGGGGCCGTCGGGGTCGCCGGAGGACGCGGTCGCCCTGAGCCGGTCCTTGAACCCGGAGGGCGTTCCGGGGCGGCTGACGTTCATCGTGCGCTTCGGCGCGAAGGACGTGTGGCGCGAGGCGCGCAGGCGGCAGTCATCGGCCCGCATCGCAGGTCAGCGCTCCGCCGAAGAAGCCGGCCCAGGACGCTCCCGACGGCGACAAGCGTGCCTGGTGTAGCGCTGAAGCGGATGCCACTGCTTGTACTCGGCGTTGGTGTGTTCGACCACTGCTTCAGCCCGTTGCCGTGCATGGGGTCACAGAGCCAGACGACCGGTGCGCCGTGGCGGGCGACCGCTTCGACGACCGGCGGCAGGAGCCGGTCCACGGATAGCCGGCCAGCAGCACGCGGGCGACTTTCCGCTCGGCGGGGCTGAGGTCGCCCAGGCGCTGCCCCCGCAGGCGTCGTACACGACCGAGCTGTTCGGAACGGTCGACGGCTCCTCCGCCTACGCCACCGGGGACGTCCGGACGCGGAGTCGCAGGGCATCGGGAGCCCGCTCCGTATCGTGGGGGAGGTCGTCAGGCCTCCCAGACCGCCACCGCCGTCCGGTCGTCGGCGTATCCCTTCACCCGGAGACTGATGTCGGTGAGGTACTCGGCGAGGCCGGGCGCCTCGGCGGGTGCCCAGCGTTCGGCCAGCTCCTCGGCGAGGGCGGGCTCGCCGCGCAGCGGGTCGGCGAGCCCGCCGCCGCACAGCAGGAGCGTGTCGCCGGGGCGGGCCACGGAGGCCCGGAAGCGGAAGGGGTCGGTGCGGGCCGGGACGTTGGGCAGGTACGGCGAAGGGGGCGCCGTAAGCCCGAGATCCATGGTGAGCCGATCGCCCTCGGGGGTCTCGGACGGGGCGGACGACGCCGACAGCGTGGAGCCGAAGCCGACGACGGGCGCTGCGGTGGCGGCGCCGGGATCGAAGACGAGGGGTTCCAGGTCCTGCCAGACTCCCGCGCGCAGCCGGAAGAGGCCGCCCGCGCCGATTCCGAAGAACACCCTGTTCCTGCACCGGGGGTCGGCGGACAGCAGGAGGCAGCGCAGTCCGACCGTGTACTCCTCAGGTTCCAGGCCGAGTTCGCCCGCGCGGGCGCGCAGGTTGCCGTAGGCCCGGTCGGTGAGACGGTGCAGGCCGGATTTGAGATCTCCCCTGCGGGCCCCCCTTATGTCGTCGGCCAGCCGTGCGTGACTGCGGCCGACGGCTTCGCCGATCCAGCGGCAGGCCTCGGAGGCGGCCGGATGCGCGCTCTCGGCGGCGCGGGCTCCGCCGGCGATCGCCACCAGGACGAGTGCTTCGTCGCCGCGCCCGAAGCGGGCGGTGAGCAGGGCGTCGCGGCGGGGTTCGCCGCGGAAGCGGGCGGAGTCCCCGCGCAGGGAGGCGGCGCGCAGCGTGTACGTGCCGTACTGCGCGCCGTCGAGCACGGTGTCGGCGGCGAGTTCACCGAGCGCGCGGGGGTCGGCGACCGGCAGGGCGGTGGGCTCGGCGTCGTAGGTGGGCGGGCCTCCCCCGACGAAGCCGGCGCGGGGCGGCTCCGCGCCGGCCGGGTGCGGGGGCGTTGCGACGGCGCTGGCGTGGGGCGCGGGCCGGGGGGCCGTGGGGTGGGCCGCTTCGGCGGGGGCCGGGTGGAGAGGTTCCGCGGGGGCTGCGTCCCAGGCCTCGGGGGGCGCCGTTGCGCCAGCGCCGGCGGTGCTCTCCGGGGGGTGGTGGGGGGCGGGGGCGACCTCGGGCTGCCATGCCTCCGGGGGTGCGTCGTCCGGCGACGGCAACCGGCCCTGGTCGCACCGGCTCGGCGGCGCCGGGGGAACCTCGGGCGGCTCCCAGGGGGCGCGCTGCCGCTCGGGCGGGGCTGGGGGCGGGGGGTGAGCGGGCTGACGGTCTTGGGGCCGTGGTGTGGGGGGCCGGTGCGGGTGGTGGTCCAGCGGCGCCGGGTCGGGATCAACTTCCCGCGGCGGCACGCCTTTTGACGACTCCTGGGTGGCCTCGTCGCCGTACAGGCGATTCCACCACTGGTCCTCTTCCCTGGCGGCGTGCCCGTCCCCCTGCTGGCTCATGCCCCTATTGTCCACTGCGGGGGCCCCGCGAGAACGGGGCATCGCGAAAAAGAAGTCCGCCGGGCGACCCCACCCCCCACGGGAAGGACGCCCGGCGGACGGTCTGCGGCGCGCGCACGTCGTCCCGCGCGCGCCGACTGCCCGGCACCACCTACGGCCCAATGCCGGGAAGCTTGGCTTGATCATCTCGTGTGGCTGTCGGGCTCCGCGGTGGTCGGCGGGGTTGTGTCGAGTGGGATGATTTCGATCCCGTATCCGGTGATTTTTGTGCTGCGGCTGGCCGGCCCGGCGGGTTTCGAGGGGAAGATGGAGCTGGGGCGTTTCACGGTCCGGGGGCAGACCCGCAGGCGTCGCTCGGCCGATCGCAGGTTCGCCAGCAGCGACGTGGTCATCTCGGCGAGGTGGGTGCCGATCCGCGCCGTGGTGCGGATCACGGTGTCCCGGGCGACGGTCAGGGCGACAGTGAAGGAGAGCCGGTCGGCATCGAGCCCGTGGCCGGCGGCGGTGGAACTGATCGTGCGGCGGATCGCCTGGTGGGTGACGAGATACGCCCAGATCTCCTGGTTGACCAGCGCGGGTGTCTTCGATCTCAGGACGGCGCGTGCCCCGCGCTGAGTGATCTTCAAGTCCCGGAATTCGAGCTCGGATTCCCACCGCTGGGAATACAGTGCGGCCAGTTCACCGGCGGGGAAGGCCGCAGGGTCGAGCAAGGTGGTGATGAGCCGGTAGGGCTCATGGCGTCGTGACCCGTCGGCGGCCTCGATGACGACCACCATCTCGATCACCCGGATCCGTACCGACCGGGGCCGCCCCGCCAGGGCTTTCGTGATGTTCTTGTGCGCGTGCCGGGTCGCGAGCCAGGAGCCGTCGGGCAGGACCTCGTCGGGGACCAGCCGCACCGCCGCCGAGATCCGCCACAACAGATCCGCCCCGCCGGCGGCGGCATCGACCCACAGCAGCCAGCCCGGGAATCCCCGGTCGGCCAGGACCAGCATCCCGGGGCGCATCCGGTCCAGCAGGCGCCGTGTCAGGTCCTGCTCACAGACCCGGCGGATGTCGAACGCCACCCCGAGCAGCGCCCGGGTCCCGCACTCGATCAGCGCGACCAGGCGGACCTGGGGGAACGCGGCGATCCGCCGCTGATTGCGGGTCCGGCCGAACACCGCGTTCACCGCGGTGTCGGCGACCTCGAGAAACGTGCCGTCCACCGAGGCCAGCCGAAGCCCCCGCCAGAACACCCCCGGCATCGCGACCGTGCCGACCGGCCCGGCGATCCGCTCGAACAGTAACCGGAACGGCTCCGGGCCCAGCGTGACGCGGCGCTGCCGCAGCGCCGAGGAGGAGACCAGCTGGCCCCGCGCGGCCAGCCGCGCCGTCCCACCGGCCAGCTTCGACAGCACCGACCGGTAGCCGTCTCTCGGGAACAGCGTCAACGCGAGCACGAAGAACACACACGTCACCGCGCAGAGTTTGCCGTCACTACGCCGGTCCCCGCGGCCGGAAGCCGCCAGCACATCCGTGACCATCCGCCGTGTCACAACCTGGCGCAACACACCCAGCTGCCCCGTCTGTCCCGCGCTCGCACGCGACGACCCCTCTATGCCAGACTCCCCAGACAACGAAGCTCCTGTTCCGAACAAGTCGATCGTGGTAGATCGCTCGTTCTACAGGAGCTTCGCTGCATCCAGCGCCCGCACACGAGATGATCAAGCCAAGCTTCCCGGCATTGACCTACGGCCCCCGTTGGTGCTGCGGTGGCGCCACATTGACAGAGTGACGCGTGGGGCGGGGAGGATGCGCGCGGCGGGTTTACGCCGTGGCCGCTTTCCGCCACGGACCGTCGGGCAGGATCAGGGGAGCAGAGCGGAATCGATGCGTCCGGGGAGGGGCTCAGAGATGCTGGGAGCCATAGGTCTCGACAAGGCACAGGAGTCGGCGTACCGCGTACTCGTCGCGCTGGGGGCCGCGGAGGTCCCCGATCTCGCGCACCGGCTGACGCTGCCGGAGGCCGATACGGAACGTGCGCTGCGCCGCCTGGAGCGGCAGGGGCTCGCCGCGCAGTCGTCGGCCCGCACCGGACGCTGGGTGGCGGCGCCGCCGGGGGTAGCACTGGGCGCGCTGCTCACCCAGCAGCGGCACGAGCTGGAGCAGGCGGAGCTGACGGCGGCGCTGCTCGCCGAGGAGTACCGGGCGGAGGCGGCCGAGCCCGCCGTGCACGATCTGGTCGAGGTCGTCACCGGCGCGAGCGCCGTGGCGCACCGCTTCGTACAGCTTCAGCTCGGGGCGACGGAGGAGGTGTGCGCGCTGGTGACGGGCAACCCGGTCGTGATCACCGGGACGGAGAACGAGGCGGAGGAGCGGGCGGCGTCGCGCGGCGTGACGTACCGGGTGGTGATCGAACGTGAGGTACTGGCGCTGCCCGCCGGGCTCGTCGAACTGTGCGCGGCGCTGGGGCGCAACGAGGAGGTCCGAGTGGTCGAGACGGTGCCGACGAAGCTGGTGGTGGCGGACCGGACGACCGCGATGGTGCCGCTGACGGCGCGCGGCGCGGAGCCGGCGGCGCTGGTGGTGCACGCGAGCGGACTGCTGGAGTCGCTGACGGGGCTCTTCGAAGCGGTGTGGCGGGACGCGCGGCCGCTGCGGCTCGGGGTCGGGGCGCGCGGGGAGGCCGGGGCGGTGTCGGAGGCGCCGACGGCGGCTCCCGACGCGATGGACCTGCAGGTGCTGTCGCTGCTGCTCGCGGGGATGACCGACGCGAGCGTCGCCAAGCAGCTGGACCTGGGTCTGCGGACGGTACAGCGGCGGGTGAAGGGGCTCATGGAGCTGGCGGGGGTGACGACGCGGCTGCAACTGGGGTGGCACGCCTACGAGCGGGGCTGGGTGGCCAGGAGCTGACGCGCGGGGCCCGACGCCGGCCGGCTGTTGCAGCGAGCGGGAACGGCGTGGGCCGGACGCTGCCTGGCTGTCGCGGGGAGTGGCCCTGACCGGCCCCGTCTGCGGGAACGGTTCTGGTCCCGCACGCTGGAAGGATGGGAGCCTGGCAGCTCGTCCTGGTCGGCCTGGTGATGCTGCTCGGTCTACTCGGCGTGCTGGTGCAGGGTGTGCCGGGGCAGGCCATCGTCTGGGCCGCTGCGGCGTGGTGGGCGCTCGAGGAGAAGTCCGGGCTCGCCTGGTTCGTACTCATGGGTGCGACCGCCGTACTGCTGCTCAACCAGGCGCTCAAGCCGCTCCTCCCCGCCCGCCGCCCCCAGGAGTCGGGCGCCCCGCCCCGGACCCTGGTCACGGGCGGGGTCGCCGGGATCGCGGGGTTCTTCCTGCTGCCGGTCGTGGGCGGCGTCGCCGGGTTCGTCGGCGGGATCTACGCGGTGGAGCGAATACGGCTCGGCAGCCACGGCGGTGGCCGGGCCTCCACGCGTACGGTCATGCGGGCCGTGGGGACTCCCGTGCTCGTGGAGCTGTACGCGTGCCTGCTGGTCGTCGGCACCTGGGTGGGCACGCTGATCTGGGGCTGAGCCAGGATCTCTCGGGCCGCGCGCGGCCGGCCCGGTGTGTGAGGCTGACCGCATGACCGCATTCAGCGAGGCAGAGCGCGCGTACCTCAAGTCCCAGCGCCTGGGCCGGATGGCGACTGTGGATCCCACCGGCCAGCCGCAGGCCAACCCGGTCGGATTCTTCCCGCAGGACGACGGGACGATACTGATCGGCGGCTTCTCCCTCGGCGCGACGAAGAAGTGGCGCAATCTCCAGGCGAATCCGAAGGTCGCGCTGGTGATCGACGACATCGTGAGCGTACGGCCGTGGGCGGTGCGCGGGGTGGAGGTCCGCGGCGAGGCCGAGCTGCTGACCGGGCCGCACGACCTGGGTCCGCACTTCAGCGAGGAACTGATCAGGATCCATCCGCAAAAGATCCACAGCTGGGGTCTGGACTGACTGGGCCTGACTGGACCTGACTGGGCCTGACTGGGCCTGACTGGGCCTGACTGGGCCTGACTGGGCCTGACTGGACGGGCCGCTACGGCGTGACGGCGTCGGCCGTCCAGAGGTGGCGCGCGGCGTACGACCGCCACGGTCGTGTCCCCTCGGCGTCGGCGTCCGGCGCCACGTCCGGGTCGCCGAGCGCGCGCATGCGGATCAGGGCGGCCGTGCGCGCTGTGACGCCGGGCAGCGCGAGCAGGGCCCGCTCGGCCTCGTCGCGGTCGGCGCCGGGGTCGAGCCGGACGGCGCCGTCCGCGAGTGCGGCCGCCAGCGCGCGCAGCGCCGGGTCGTCGGCGCCGGTGAGGGCCCCCGCCTCGGGGAAGACATGGGTGAGGGCGCCGCAGGGCTGGTCGAGGGCCTTCCCGTACGCCCCGACCAGGTGCGCGGCCGCCTCCCGGCCCACCAGCGCCCGTACCGCGAACTCGTCGGGGTCTGCCGCACCGGGCGAGCGCAGTCCGGGGCGGGCGGAGACCAGTGGGGCGAGTGAGGGGTCGGCGGCGAGCCGCCCATCGACGGCGTACGGGTCGGCGTCCAGGTCGAACAGCCGGCGCAGCCGCTGCACTGCGGTGGTGAGGTCGCGCAGGTCGGTGAGGTGGATCCGCGCGTCGAGCCAACCGCCGACGAGCGGCGCCGCGGCCTCGTCGACGGAGACGATGCCGGTGCCGCAGGGCAGGCGCAGCGTGCGGCGGTAGGTGCGGGCGCCGGGCTCGCCGGTCGTCTCCTCGACACACGGGACGGCCTCGGCCGCGAGCAGGTCGAAGACGTCGCGGGCGGCGTACGGCCCCCGGTAGGCGAGCCGCAGGGGAATCCCGGCGGCGAGGGCGGGGCCGGCCGGGGCGGGGGCGGGAACCTTCCTGGTGGCGGACTCCTCGCGCAGCAGGCTGGGGGTGCGGGCGTAGATCTGGCGGATGGTGTCGTTGAACTGCCGCACGCTCGCGAAGCCGGCGGCGAACGCGATCTCGGTGACCGGCAGCCCCGTGGTCTGGAGCAGCACCCTGGCGGTGTGCGCGCGCTGGGCACGGGCGAGCGCGACGGGGCCGGCGCCGAGCTCCGCGGTGAGCTGGCGCTGGACCTGACGGGTGCTGTAGCCGAGCCGCCCGGCGAGCCCGGGTACGCCTTCGCGGTCCACGATGCCGTCGCCGATCATCCGCATCGCCCGGCCCACGACGTCGGCGCGCGCGTTCCAGTCGGCGGAACCGGGAACGGCGTCGGGCCGGCAGCGGCGGCAGGCCCGGAAGCCGTTGCCCTGGGCGGCGGCGGCTGTGGGGTAGAAGCGGACGTTCTTGCGTCTGGGAGTGACGGCGGGGCAGCTCGGGCGGCAGTAGATGCCGGTGGTGGTGACGGCGAAGAAGAACTCGCCGTCGAAGCGGGCGTCGCGGCTGGTCACCGCCTCGTATTTGCTGTCCTCGTCCATCACGGGATCCAGTGTGCGGGAGTGTGGGGCGGGGGGCTCGCGGGATTCGGACACGGTTGTCCTGGGCCACGGTTGTCCTGGGCGGGGTGGTGCGCGGGCGCCCTGCGCTGCTGTCCCCTTACGGCCTGGTGCGCGATAGGGGGCGGATCGCCGCCCGGGCCCGTCCCCTACCGCGCAGGCCGTTACCCGCCTACCCGTCCCACCCCCTGCCCGCCCCACCCCTGCCCGTCCCACGCGGCGGAGCCGCCAATGTCACAGCGGGTTTCCGGGGCGGCCCCCCGCTAACGCCGGCCCGTGTCGCCGCGCTTGGCGCGCATGTTGGCACGGCCCTGCGCGGACTTCAGGCGCCACTCGCGGCCGATCTCCGCCCGCAGTCTGGCGTCGGTCTTGGCGACGATGCGCCGGTTCTCCCGCAGCAGCTTGCGGTAGCTGTCCAGCCGCCGCTCGGGCAGCGAACCCTCCTCCAGAGCGGCCCGCACCGCGCAGCCCGGCTCCGACTCGTGGGCGCAGTCGTGGAACCGGCAGTCCGCGGCCAGTTCCTCGATCTCGGCGAAGACCTGCCCGACACCGGCCTCGGCGTCCCACAGTCCCACTCCGCGCAGTCCGGGCGTATCGATGAGCACTCCCCCGCCGGGCAGGGCCAGCAGGTTGCGTGTGGTGGTGGTGTGCCGGCCCTTGCCGTCGACCTCACGGGTGGCCTGCACGTCCATCACGTCCTCGCCGAGCAGGGCGTTGGCCAACGTCGACTTTCCCGCACCGGACACGCCGAGCAGCACACTCGTGCCGCCGGAGACGACGGCGGCCAGCACGTCGATGCCGTCACCCGTCGCGGAACTGACCGGCAGCACCTGCACACCGGGCGCTGCCATCCGCACGTCGTCGACGAGGTACGAGAGCCCGGTGGCGTCCGGCACCAGGTCGGACTTGGCGAGGACGACCAGCGGCTGGGCCCCGGACTCCCAGGCCAGGGCGAGGAAGCGTTCGATCCGCCCGAGGTCCAGTTCGACGGCGAGCGAGACCGCGATGATCGCGTGGTCGACGTTGGCCGCGAGGATCTGCCCCTCGGAGCGGGTGGAAGAGGTGGAGCGTACGAAGGCGGTACGGCGCGGCAAGTACGCCCGTACGAACTGCGGGTCGCCGGCCGGATCGACGGCGGCCCAGTCGCCGGTGCAGATGACCCGCAGCGGATCGTGCGGCGTCACATAGGTGGTGTCGGCCCGGACAAGGCCCTCGGCGGTGAGGACGTCGCACTGGCCGCGGTCGACCCGTACGACCCGGCCGGGCAACAGGCCCTGCGCGGCGTACGGGGCGAACTCGGCATCCCAGGCACCGTCCCAGCCGCAGGAGGCGAGGGCGTGCTGGGCGTGGTGGGTGTGGAGCATGTCGGACAAGGGGAACCCTTCGAAGGGTGGCCCCGGCGGCGCGCCGGCTCTTGCGAGCGACGCGCGGAGGTCGAGTGGGTGTCAGCCGGAGACCACAGGGGTGGAAACGATGATGAACTCCTGAATGCGGGCAGCGCCCGTCGCCGTGGCAGTCATCAATGTCCTCACCTCCTGCTTCCTCTACGGACTTGCTCCGGGCACGGCGTGAGGCCGTGTCCCGGTACGGCAGAACGATATCGCCGTCCCGGGGCCGGCGGCCAGCCGTTTTTCCGGGGCGCTTCCAGCGGTTCTCTCAGCGCGCCAGGAACGCGAGAAGGGCCTGGTTGAACTGGTCCGCGTGAGTCACGTTCAGGCCGTGCGGCGCGCCCTCGATGAGGGCCAGGGTGCTCTGCGGGAGCGCCGCGTGGGTGCGTTTGCCGCTGACCTCGAAGGGGACGATGGCGTCGGAGTCCCCGTGGATGATCAGCGCGGGTACGTCCACCTTGGCCAGGTCGTCACGGAAGTCGGTGCGGGCGAACGCCTTGACGCAGTCCAGCGTGCCCTTCGGTGAAGCCTGCACGGCCAGGCCGACGTTGTACGTGTGCTGGGGGGCGCTGACGAGGTCGGTGCGGTCGCCGACCTGGAAGAAGTTGGTGACGAAGCCGTCCACGAAGGCCGCCCGGTCCTCGCGCACGCCGGCCTCGAACTGGCCGATGGTGGCGTCGTCGAGGCCTCCGTCAGGGTTGTCGCCGGACTTGTAGAGGTAGGGCGGCACGGCGGCGGCGAACACGACCTGCTTGACCCTGCCGGTTCCGTGCGTGCCGATGTAGCGGGCGACTTCGCCGCCGCCCATGGAGAATCCGACCAAGGTGACGTCGCTGAGGTCGAGTTGCACCAGCAGGGCGCCGAGATCGTCGGCCATCGTGTCGTAGTCGTAGCCGTCCCAGGGCTGGGACGACTGGCCGAACCCCCGCCGGTCGTAGGCGACGACCCGGTGGCCCGCCTCGACCAGCGGTGCGATCTGGCTCTCCCAGGAGCGGGCGCTGAGCGGCCAGCCGTGGATGAGGACGACGGGGCGGCCGGTGCCGTAGTCCTCGTAATGGATCTTCACGGCGGCGTCACGCGAGGGGGTGTTCACTTCGATGCTGGGCATGGATGCGGTGTCCCTTCCTTTGCTCCTTGATACCCCGCTTGAACATCGTGCGCGCGACAGCTCGGTCTTGACCGAGGCATCGAAGTGCTTCAATCATTGAGATTGTTCAACATTGAGGTATTTTCGGATACGGAGCTTTCATGTTTCCCGCCACGAAATGGGCGCGCTGGCTCGTCCCTGTCGTCCTTCTGGTCGTCTGGCTGGGGATCGGTGGCACCACCGGTCCGTACGCCGGCAAACTCGGCGAGGTCGCGACCAACGACCAGGCCGCGTTTCTGCCACAGAACGCGGAATCGACCAAGGTCATCGGCGCTCAGCGGGACTTCCGCCAGAAGGAGACGCTGCCGGCGATCGTCGTCTGGACGGCGGGCGGCGAAGGCGCCGGGGGCGGCCGGATCGGCGAGGAGCAGCAGGCGGCAGCCACCCGCGCCCTCGCTTCGCTCGGCGGCTCCCCGGGCCTGACCGGCCAGGTGTCGCCCGCGCTGCCGTCCAAGGACGGCGCGGCCCTGCAGGGTGTTGTACAGCTGCGGCCCGACCTCGGCGAAGAGCTGCCTGCCACGCTCGAACGTATCGAGAAGGCCGCCTCGGATGTCCCCGGTACGACCGCCGAGATCGCGGGCCCGGCGGCGAGCCAGGCCGATCTGTCCGATGCGTTCGCGGGCATCGACGGTCTGCTGCTGGTGGTCGCCCTCGTCACCGTGCTGTCGATCCTGCTGCTCGTCTACCGCAGTGTGCTGCTGCCGCTGGTGATCATCATTGGCGCGGTGTTCGCGCTGGGGCTCGCCTGCGCGATCGTCTACGCCCTCGCCGACCGCGACATCGTGCGCGTCGACGGCCAGGTGCAGGGCATCCTGTCGATCCTCGTCATCGGCGCCGCCACCGACTACGCGCTGCTGCTGACCGCCCGCTTCCGGGAGGAACTCGCGGTGGCCGCCGACCGGGTGGAGGCCATGCGGGCCGCCCTGCGGCGCTCCTTCGGTCCCATCACCGCGAGCGGTGCGACCGTCGCCCTCGGCCTGCTCGCGCTCCTGTTCAGCGACCTCACGAACAACCAGGCTCTGGGGCAATGCCGGGAAGCTTGGCTTGATCATCTCGTGTGCGGGCGCTGGATGCAGCGAAGCTCCTGTAGAACGAGCGATCTACCACGATCGACTTGTTCGGAACAGGAGCTTCGTTGTCTGGGGAGTCTGGCATAGAGGGGTCGTCGCGTGCGAGCGCGGGACAGACGGGGCAGCTGGGTGTGTTGCGCCAGGTTGTGACACGGCGGATGGTCACGGATGTGCTGGCGGCTTCCGGCCGCGGGGACCGGCGTAGTGACGGCAAACTCTGCGCGGTGACGTGTGTGTTCTTCGTGCTCGCGTTGACGCTGTTCCCGAGAGACGGCTACCGGTCGGTGCTGTCGAAGCTGGCCGGTGGGACGGCGCGGCTGGCCGCGCGGGGCCAGCTGGTCTCCTCCTCGGCGCTGCGGCAGCGCCGCGTCACGCTGGGCCCGGAGCCGTTCCGGTTACTGTTCGAGCGGATCGCCGGGCCGGTCGGCACGGTCGCGATGCCGGGGGTGTTCTGGCGGGGGCTTCGGCTGGCCTCGGTGGACGGCACGTTTCTCGAGGTCGCCGACACCGCGGTGAACGCGGTGTTCGGCCGGACCCGCAATCAGCGGCGGATCGCCGCGTTCCCCCAGGTCCGCCTGGTCGCGCTGATCGAGTGCGGGACCCGGGCGCTGCTCGGGGTGGCGTTCGACATCCGCCGGGTCTGTGAGCAGGACCTGACACGGCGCCTGCTGGACCGGATGCGCCCCGGGATGCTGGTCCTGGCCGACCGGGGATTCCCGGGCTGGCTGCTGTGGGTCGATGCCGCCGCCGGCGGGGCGGATCTGTTGTGGCGGATCTCGGCGGCGGTGCGGCTGGTCCCCGACGAGGTCCTGCCCGACGGCTCCTGGCTCGCGACCCGGCACGCGCACAAGAACATCACGAAAGCCCTGGCGGGGCGGCCCCGGTCGGTACGGATCCGGGTGATCGAGATGGTGGTCGTCATCGAGGCCGCCGACGGGTCACGACGCCATGAGCCCTACCGGCTCATCACCACCTTGCTCGACCCTGCGGCCTTCCCCGCCGGTGAACTGGCCGCACTGTATTCCCAGCGGTGGGAATCCGAGCTCGAATTCCGGGACTTGAAGATCACTCAGCGCGGGGCACGCGCCGTCCTGAGATCGAAGACACCCGCGCTGGTCAACCAGGAGATCTGGGCGTATCTCGTCACCCACCAGGCGATCCGCCGCACGATCAGTTCCACCGCCGCCGGCCACGGGCTCGATGCCGACCGGCTCTCCTTCACTGTCGCCCTGACCGTCGCCCGGGACACCGTGATCCGCACCACGGCGCGGATCGGCACCCACCTCGCCGAGATGACCACGTCGCTGCTGGCGAACCTGCGATCGGCCGAGCGACGCCTGCGGGTCTGCCCCCGGACCGTGAAACGCCCCAGCTCCATCTTCCCCTCGAAACCCGCCGGGCCGGCCAGCCGCAGCACAAAAATCACCGGATACGGGATCGAAATCATCCCACTCGACACAACCCCGCCGACCACCGCGGAGCCCGACAGCCACACGAGATGATCAAGCCAAGCTTCCCGGCATTGGGCTCTGGGGCCGGTCGGCGCCATCGGCATCGTCTGCGCGGTGTTGAGCACGCTGACGTTCCTGCCCGCCGTGCTGCTGCTGCTCGGAAGGGCCGCCTACTGGCCGGCCAAGCCCAAGTCCGCCGACGAGAAGTCCGGCGGCCACGGCATCTGGACCAGGATCGCCTCTCTGGTGGACCGCCGGCCCCGCCAGGTCTGGGCCGGCACGCTGGTCGCGCTGGTGGCGTGCGCCGCGTTCGCGCCCACCCTCAGCTCCAAGGGCGTGCCGCTGGACGAGATCTTCGTCAACGACGCCCCGTCCGTCGCCGCCCAGGAGACGCTGAGCGAGCACTTCCCCGGCGGTTCGGGCAACCCGGCCGTGGTGATCGCCGACGCCGGCCGGCTGAAGCACGTGACGGCTGCCGTCGAGGGCACCGAAGGGGTCTCAGCGGCAGCCCCCGCGACCGCGTCCGGACGACCCGGCGGCGGTGAGCCCCTGGTCGTCGACGGGCGGGGGCGCATCGACGCCACCCTGTCGGACACCGCGGACAGTGACGCCGCCAAGGAGACCGTGGCCCGGCTGCGCGAGGCCGTGCACGCGGTCCCGGGCTCGGACGGCGTGGTGGGCGGCTACACGGCGCAGCAGTACGACATCCAGAAGACCGCCGAACGCGACCGCATGATCATCGTGCCGGTGGTGCTGGCGATCATCCTGGTCATCCTCATCGGGCTGCTCCGCTCGCTGCTGATGCCGGTGCTGCTCGTCGCGACGGTCGCCCTGAACTTCCTGGCCACCCTGGGGGTTTCGGCGCTGGTCTTCCAGAACCTGCTCGGCTTCAGCGGCACCGACTCCTCCGTCCCGCTGTACGGCTTCGTGTTTCTGGTCGCCCTCGGTGTGGACTACAACATCTTCCTGATGTCGCGGGTCCGCGAGGAGTCGCTGCGCCACGGCACCCGTCAGGGTGTGCTGCGCGGCCTCACCGCCACCGGCGGCGTCATCACCTCGGCCGGTGTCGTCCTCGCGGCGACCTTCGCCGCCCTGGGGGTCATTCCACTGGCCTTCCTGGTGCAGATCGCCTTCATCGTCGCCTTCGGTGTGCTGCTCGACACGCTGGTCGTGCGCTCGCTGCTCGTCCCCGCACTGGTACGCGACATCGGCCGCAGGGCGTGGTGGCCCGGGGCGCTCAGCCGTGAGCGGGAAAAGGCGGAGGGACGGCCGACAGACCCCCCTTCCACCACACGTGGCGACCGGGCAGCGGCAGGCAGGCCGTGATGGACTGGGCCATGGACGGGGCTTCCAGCGGCCCCAGGGAGGCGTGAACCGCTCGGACCCATCGGCAAAGTGCTCATCGCTGCATCCGGCTGGCGTGCCCGAACGGAATGACGTGAGACGCCACGCCCGTCGAACGCGACGAGAGGAAGTGCGCATGCGCCGCACCCGGACGGAGGAACCCTCCTCCACCGGCGGCCAGAACGGGCTCGACGACCCGAGCGGCATCGACACGGACGTGCCGGGCGCCGTCGGCCTCATGCTCGAACACATCCTGCGGGAGCGGGTCGACGCGGCAGCGGTGATCGATCCGACCTTTGCCCGCGATGTCGCCGCCCGCGTCTCACACTTCACCCTCGGCGGCGGAAAGCGCATGCGCTCGCAGTTCCTCTGGTGGGGGCTGCGGGCGTGCGGAGGCGGTGCGGAGGCGGACGATGCCGAGGCGGCGCTGCGGCTGGCCGCCGGACTCGAACTCATCCAGACCTGCGCGCTGGTGCACGACGACGTGATGGACGGCTCGGCGCGCCGCCGGGGCCGAGCGGCCGTACACACCGATTTCGACGCGCAGTACGGGACGTCCGGCGGCGGGCGTCCCGGTGGTTCGTCCGGGGCCGGGCGTCCCGGTGGTTCGTTCGGCGGGGCCGCCGCGATCCTCGTGGGCGACCTGGCCCTCGCCTGGGCCGACGACATCGTCGCCGACACCGCTCTCCCCCCGGACGTACGACGGGCGGTCCGGGTCATCTGGCAGGCCATGCGTACCGAGATGGTGGCCGGCCAGTACCTCGATCTGCACGGGCAGGCCACCGGCTCGCGGTCGGCCACGGGGGCGATCCGTACCGCGTCCCTGAAGAGCGCGCTCTACTCGGTGGAGCGCCCCCTGGCGCTCGGCGCGGCGCTCGCGGGCGCGGACGAGCGCACCTCGGCCGCGCTGTGCTCGGCCGGCCGGTGCGCCGGGATCGCCTTCCAGCTCCGCGACGACCTGTTGGGCGTGTTCGGCGATCCGGACGTCACCGGGAAGCCGTCCGGGGGCGATATCCGGGAGGGCAAACTCACCTATCTGGTGGCGGTCGCGCGTGCGCGCGCGGAGGCGAGCGGCGACCGGGGCGCGCTGACGCTCCTGGACCGCGCGGTCGGCGACGCGGATCTGTCCGAGGAGGGCCTGGACCGGGTACGGGCGGCGCTCGAATCGACCGGTGCCCGCACCGTCGTCGAGTCGAAGATCGAGCGGCTGGTCGCCCAGAGCACCCGTCACCTGGCCGGCGCCGCTGCGGCGCCCCGCGCCGACCGCAGGCTGCGCGAACTCCTGTACGCCGTTGCCGGGGTGCCCCAGGCTGCCGCGCCGCCGGGCCGTACGGCGCCCGCGTCCACCGCGACCGGCGTGCGGCCCGGGCACCCGCCGCCCACGGGTCGCTGCGAAGAGCTGTGTGAAGAGCTGTGCGACGAAGGGATCCGATGAAGAGCCTCAAGGGCCCGACCGATCATGTCGTGGTCGTCGGAGCCGGTCTCGCCGGCCTGTCCGCCGCCCTGCACCTGCTCGGCGCCGGCCGGAGGGTGACCGTCGTGGAGCGCGCGCGGCAGCCCGGCGGCCGGGCGGGGCTGCTCGAACGGGGCGGCTACCGCATCGACACCGGGCCCACCGTTCTGACCATGCCCGACCTCGTCGAGGAGGCGTTCGCCGCGGTGGGCGACCGGCTGGAGGACCGCCTGGACCTCATCCCGCTCCACCCCGCCTACCGGGCCCGGTTCGCCGACGGCAGCGCCCTCGACGTGCACACCGGGGCGCAGGCGATGGAAGCCGAGGTCGAGCGTTTCGCGGGCGCCCGGGAAGCCGCGGGCTACCGGCGGCTGCGCGGCTGGCTGGAGCGCCTCTACGCGGTTCAGATGCGCCGGTTCATCGACACCAACTTCGACTCGCCGCTCCAGCTCGCACACCCCGACCTGGCGCGGCTCGCCGCCCTCGGCGGCTTCGGCCGGCTCGACGCCCGCATCGGCCGGTTCATCTCCGACGAGCGGCTGCGCCGCGTGTTCTCCTTTCAGGCGCTGTACGCCGGAGTGCCCCCGGCCCGCGCCCTGGCCGCGTACGCCGTCATCGCCTACATGGACACCGTGGCCGGTGTGTACTTTCCCCGCGGCGGCATGCACGCCCTGCCGCGGGCCATGGCGCAGTCCGCCCAGGACGCGGGCGCCGACTTCCGCTACGGGCACGACGTGACGCGGCTGGAGCGTTCCGGGGAGCGGATCACCGCGGTCGTCACCGACCAGGGACGCATCCCCTGCGACGCGGTGGTCCTCACGCCCGACCTGCCGGTGGCCTACGGGCTGCTCGGCCACTCCCCGCGCCGCCCGCTCGCGCTGCGCCACTCCCCCTCCGCGGTGATCCTGCACGCCGGCACGGACCGCACCTGGCCGGGGCTCGGGCACCACACGATCTCGTTCGGCGCCGCCTGGAAGGGCACCTTCCACGAACTGACCCGCACCGGCAGCCTGATGAGCGACCCGTCCCTGCTCATCACCCGCCCCACCGCCACCGACCCGGACCTCGCCCCGCCCGGCCGCCATCTGCACTACGTCCTGGCGCCCTGCCCCAACACGGACATCGGCCCCGGTGTGCGGGACTGGCACGATCTCGCGCCCCGCTACCGGGACAGCCTGCTCGCCGAGCTCGAACGCCGCGGGCTGGACCGCATCGGCTCCGCCATCAAGGAGGAGTGCCTGGTGACGCCCGTCGACTGGAGCGCGCAGGGACACGCGGCCGGTACGCCGTTCTCCGCGGCGCACACCTTCCCGCAGACCGGCCCGTTCCGCCCCCGCAACCTGGTGCGCGGCACCGAGAACGCCGTCCTCGCCGGCTGCGGCACCACCCCGGGGGTCGGCGTGCCCACCGTGCTGATCTCCGGAAAGCTCGCGGCGGCGCGGGTCACCGGGGCCGGGCGGGCCACCGGAGCGGGTCGGCGGCGTCCGGCGCCGGCCGGCCGGCCGGCCCGTACCGGATCGGAGGGCACCACCGCATGACCGAGCACGAACTCGACGCGGCAGGCATCACCGCACCCGACCTGCGCGCCGCCTACGCCCACTGCCGCCGGCTCAACGCCCGGCACGGCAAGACGTACTTCCTCGCCACCCGGCTGCTGCCCGTCGAGCGGCGCCCGGCCGTGCACGCGCTGTACGGCTTCGCCCGCTGGGCCGACGACATCGTCGACGACCTCGCGAGCGATGCCACGCCCGCCGAACGGGCCGCCGAGCTGCGGGTGTTCCGGGAGCAGCTCGACAGGGGGCTGCGCACGGGGAGCAGTGAGGAGCCCGTGGTGACGGCGCTGGCGCACACGGCGGCGGCGTACGGCATCGAGCATCAGTACTTCGCCGACTTCATGGACTCGATGCGCAGCGATCTGGACGTCACGGACTATCCGACGTACGAGGACCTGCGCGGTTACATGCACGGTTCGGCGGCGGTGATCGGTCTGCAGATGCTGCCAGTCCTCGGCACCGTGGCCCCGCGTGAGGAGGCCGCGCCGCACGCCGCCGCGCTCGGTGTCGCCTTCCAGCTCACCAACTTCCTGCGGGACGTGGGTGAGGACCTGGACCGGGGGCGGGTGTATCTGCCCGCCGATCTGCTGGCCGCGCACGGCGTGGACCGGGATCTGCTGCGGTGGAGCCGGGCCACGGGGGCGCGCGACGGGCGCATCACATCGGCGTTGCGGGCCGCGGCGGCGCTCAACCGGGAGGTGTACCGCCAGGCGGCGCCGGGACTGCGGATGCTCGCCCCGGTGTCCCGGCCGTGCATCCGCACCGCTTTCGTGCTGTACGGCTCGATTCTCGACGCGGTCGCCGGCGACGGGTACGCCGTTCTGCACCACCGGGCGGTCGTGCCGCGCCGCCGCCGGGCCGCGGTGGCCGTCGACGGCCTGGCCCGGGTGACGCTGGCCCGGGTGCGGGCCCGTCAGGCCCGGCGCACCGCCTCGGAGTCTGCCGTCGGGGCCTGGTCGGCGTCCCGGGCACACCTGAACGCGCGCCTGAACGCGCGCCGGGTGCGGGCCGGGGAGGAGACGGCATGAGCGAGACCGCGCCGGAGCGCCCCTCCGGGCGCCAGACCCCGCAGGAGCGACCCGCAGAGCGCCAGCCCCCGCCGGAGCCCCCCTCCAGGCGCCCGCCCGTGCGCTCCGGCCGCTTTCCGCTGCGGCTGCGGCGCGCCCCCGTGCCCTGGGAGCGTCAGCGGCCCACCTGGCGCGACGCGAAGCCGGGCATCATCGCGGACGCCCTGAAGCACGCCCTGGCCCGGCCTTCGGGCAACTGGTACGTACTGGGCGCCACCCGGGACATCCGGCCCGGACGGCCGCTCGGGCGGACCGTGGCCGGGACCGAGGTGGTCGCCTGGCACGACGCGGACGGCCGGCTGCACGCGGGACCGGGAGCGTGCCCGCACCTCGGCGCACCGCTGAAGGACAGCCCGGTGCGGTGCGGCACGCTCATCTGCCACTGGCACGGGCTGGCGCTGGGCGGCTCCGCCGTCGCGGGCTGGGAGCCCTTCCCCGCGTACGACGACGGGGTCCTCGCCTGGGTGCGGCTGGACAGCGTCGGCGGCGAGGAACCGCTGGACCGGCCGGTCATCGCCGAGCGGCCGCATCCCGCCGGGGCGGTGGAGGCGGTGTACGCCGTCACGGGGCGGTGCGAGCCGCAGGACGTGGTGGCGAACCGGCTCGACCCGTGGCACGGGGCCTGGTTCCACCCGTACTCCTTCGTCGATCTGACGGTGGTGGAACCGCCCGTGGGGGGCGAGACCGACGCGGCCCGCGACGGGTTCGCGGTGGACGTCTCCTTCAAGGTGGCCGGTCGTGCGGTCGTGCCGGTACGGGCGGTCTTCACCGCGCCCGAGCCGCGCACCGTCGTCATGCACATCACCGAAGGGGAAGGGAAGGGCTCGGTCGTCGAGACGCACGCCACCCCGCTGGGGCCCGACGCGAGCGGGCAGCCGCGCACCGCCGTCGTCGAAGCGTTGGTCGCCGCATCCGGCCGCCCCGGGTTCGCCGTGGCCCGGGCGGCGGCTCCGGTGCTGCGACCGCTGATGCGGGCGGCGGCGGGACGCCTGTGGCGCGACGACATCGCATACGCCGAGCGCCGCTGGCAACTGCGCAGCACGGGACGCTTCCCCGGATAGGGGATCTTTCAGGGGCAGGGGCAGGGGCAGGGGCGGCGGCGGCCTTGGGGGGTGCTGCCGCGGCTCAGCGGCCGGCGTGGCGGTCAGCGGCCGGCGTGGCGGTTCAGGGCGCGCAGGCCGGCGACCCTGCCCCGGTCCGGCACGGTCCACAGGGTCTGACCGCGTACGCCCCACCGCTGGAGCAGCGCGTTGGCGGCGAGGAAGCCGCTGGTCGCCGCGCGCTCCATCAGGGCCACCGGCAGGTCCGTCCGTACGAGATCGCCCGCCATCATCACCGCGGGGTCCGGGGTGCGGACGCCGGGCCGGTCGGCGTGGCCGCCGACGGGGAACAGCGGGCAGTCCGCCCGCCATTCGTGGCGCTCGTCGACGACCTTCGCGTCCTGGGTCTCCGGGTACACCCGCTGCAGCTGCGTCAGGAGGCGTTCCTGCTCGGCGAGTCGGTCCGCACCCGGGTCGACGGCATACGCGTGGAGTTCGACGACCGAGCCGCCGGTGCGGGACGCCCAGCGCGCCGCCTCGCCCTCCCAGCGGTCCAGGACGCTGACGTTGTCGAGGGAGCCGTATCCGCTGGTGCCGAGGAAGCCGTGGCGGCCGGCCGAGACCGGGCGGTCCAGCCAGTACCGGGAGACGAGGAACGGCGGCGTGGTGCGCAGTCGCATGATCCTCGCGCGCCATGGCCCGTCGCCGAGCTGCGGGGAGCCCGCCACGACGTGCTGGAGTCCGACCGTGTCGAGCGCGAGGACCACACCGTCGTGGTGCGTGGCGGCCTCCTCGGTGGTGACCCGCAGCCCGCCACCGGCGACGGGTTCCACGCTCTCGACGCCGCGGCCGGTGTGTACATCGGCGCCGTGCCCCGTGAGGTAGTCGCTGAGCGGATCCCACAGCGCGGTGGGGAACGGTTCGTCGGGCACGTCGAAGAGCAGGCCTTCGCTGGAACCCAGGAAGTAGATGTGGAACATCAAGGCCAGTTCGGCCGCCGAGAGCTGCCGCGGGTCGGCGAAGAAGCTGCGGGAGAAGACCTCGAACGCCAGGTGGTGCGCCGCCTCGGGGAAGCGGATGCGTTCCAGCAGGTCCCAGGCGCTGATGCCGTCGAGGCGGTCGTACACCTCGGGCACCCGCACGTCGAGCAGGGGCAGTGCGGCACGCGGGTTCATCGCGGCGAGGTCGCGCCAGCCGAAGGTGGGGCTCAGCGCGACGAAGCCGAGCGCGCTCCACGGCGGGGTGCGCGGCACCTTGGCGAAGCTGTCCTGGAGGCCGCCGCTGTGCCGCAGCGGATAGTCGGGCAGCTTACCGAGCATGCTCAGCGCGGGGTCGACCCGGCGCAACAGGCCGCGCAGGTTGTAGTACTGGCGGAAGAAGGCGTGGAAGCCGCGGCTCATGGTCGCCGCGGAGCCGTCGGCCAGTTCGACGGGCCAGCCGGCCAGCCGTCCGCCGACGCTGTACTCGCGTTCGTACAAGGTGACTTTGACACCGCGCTCGGCGAGCGCGGTGGCCGCGGCGAGCCCGGCGATGCCGCCCCCGACCACCGCCACGGTCCGGGACTCTGCGCCGATACGGGGACGGCCGGGCGCCGGCAGCAGTACGCGCGCCCTGCGGTCCCGGCCCCGGCGGGCGGCGGAACCCGGCGGGGTGGTGGCGCGGGGGCTCATCGGCCGGGCTCGCCGGTGGTGGGGGCTCCGGGGAGCGCTCCGACGACGGTGTGCACGATTCCGGTCTGCCATCCGGGCATCGGCAGGGCGCGCACCCGGGTGAAACCCGCCCCGCGCACCCGTCGGCTGAACTCCCGCGCCGTGTCGAAGTCGACGACGCTGCGGAACAGATGGCGGTAGAGGCTGCCGTCACCCGCGAGGGTCCCGGCGGGCACCACGACGCCGTTGCACACGGCGGTCCACATCGCCCGGTCGGCGGGTCTGCCGCTGAGCGTGTACTCGTGCACGGCCAGCCGCCCCCCGGGGACCAGCCGTTCGCGCACCGCGTCGAGTACCGCGTCCGGGTCGTGGACGTTGCGGAAGAGGTACGCCGCGAAGGCCGCGTCGAACAGCCCCTCGACGCCCGCCTCGACGAGCCGTTCGGCGGGCGCGTGGACGAACGTCACGCCCGCCGGCCACGACTTGGCGCGGGCCCGCTCCAGCATGCCCGCCGAGGCGTCCACCGCGACGATCTCGGCCAGCGGCGCTGCCCGCAGGAGCGCGGCCGTCGACGCGCCGGTGCCGCAGCCCAGGTCCAGGAGACGCAGCCCCGCCCCGCCGGACGGCAGCCCGAGCCGGCGCGCCGAGCGGCGCAGGTGCGCGTGGTAGCCGGGGTTGAACGCGACCAGCCGGTCGTAGGTGCGGGCGGCGCGGTCGAACGCGCTCGACAGGGCCTCGTCGCGGAGCAGGGTCATCTCAGGTCTCTCGGTCGTCGGTGTGCCTGGGCAGCCACGGAAGCTCCGCGACGGTACGCAGCATGGGCAGGACGGGGGTGTTCAGGCCGATGCCGAAGTCCTCGTACATGCGGGTGTCGCCGTCGAGGAAGCGCAGCAGCCGCTCCGTGGGCACGCGGTGGAACAGCCGGGTGAAGAAGTGCGCACCGTCCACCCGGCCGGTGTCGAGGGCGCGCAGCATGACGGCGTCCATGGCCAGGGAGCGGGCGGAGTGCGCGGGCGGCGGCTGCGGCGTACGGCCCCGGTGGTACGCGGCGGCGACGGCCTGCGCCTGTCGCTGGACGGCGGCGAAGGTGTAGCCGGTGGACGGCCGGGTCGCGCCGCCGGCGGTGCCGATACGGAACACGGATGCACCGGCCCGGCGCGGGTGGCGGGCGTCCGTCATCGGGATGACGCCGTGTTCGACGCCGGTGACGTGGTGGCCGTCGAGGCCGAGGATGTTCGTCACGTAGTGGTTGAGGGCGTGGTCGTAGCCGTCGTCGTCGAGCACGGCGGGCGAGAACTCGGTGTACTCCACCAGGGCTTCGCTCGGGCCGACCGGCAGGACGTACCCGAACGACAGGCCGCGTGCCGGCTGGGGGGTGCGGAAGTCCATCAGGTCCGCCACGGCCGGGTCGAACACCGGTTGCTCGGTGCGCAGGAACCAGCCCCGGAAGTGCTGCAGCAGGCGGGTGCGGCTCGGTGGGAGCCGGGGCAGCGGCCGCGAGTCGAAGACCCAGCGGGCGCGCAGCGCGAACGGTTCGCCCTGGGCGGTGGTTCCCCGTACTTCAGCGCCCTCGGCCGCGTCGCGGACGTCGTCGACCACGGCTTCCAGGCGGCGCAGTTGCGGGGTGGCGTCGAGCCGGGCGGCCACCAGCGCCTCGAAGTCGCCGGAGCGCAGCATTTTGTAGCGCAACGGGGCGGTGGTGCCCACCAGCGCCCCACCGTCGGCGCCGCGCACCCGCAGGGAGTCCCAGGAGGCGCAGAGCGCCCGGTCGTACTCGCCGCCGGGCTTCTCCCAGAAGCACCAGGTGCGTTCGGGCGGTCTGAGCGGGCCCGGCGGAGCGTCGATCAGGGTGACGGCGGGCGGCCGCCGGGCGGCGGGGGCGCAGAGCCAGTACGCGAGGGACAGGCCGGCGGCGCCCGCCCCCACGATGGCGACCTCCGTGTCGTACACCTGCGGGTCGTCCGGCGGGTCGTACACCTCCGCGTCGTACAAGGAAACTCGCTCTCTCGTCGCACCGGTTCGGACGCTTCGGCCCAGCATTCCCCACCGGGCACCCTTTCGGATGCAGGCGCCGTACGAGACTCACCTCACCCGCGTCGCTCCTCTCATCCGCGTCACCGCCCTCAACCGCGCCGCGCCGGGAGCCCTTCGTGCGGATCGGGCTCCAGGGCGTGCGGGCCGATGGCGGCGCGTTCGCGAGCGTCGTCCTCGCGCGAGGCCCGGTCGGGGTGGCGCAGGCGCCAGTACGGGTTGTTGTGCGGCAGGCCGCCGGTGACCCGGCCGTACATGCCGAACGTCATGATCAGCAGGCCCATGACGAAGCTGAACACGATGTTGGGCATGCTGAAATCGAGGATGTTGGCGGGCCGGTCGAGGATGAAGATGTGGGCGAAACCGCTGATGAGGAAGAGCACGCCGACGGTCATGTTCACCGTGGACGCGAAGTTGCCGCCGACGATCCCGCCCGCGATCAGCAGCAGGCCGACGAGCACGGAGATCAGGCTGAGCAGGCCGTTGGTGGAAAGGCCCGCGACCTCGGAGCCGCTGGTGTTGAAGAAGGTCAGCTGATCGGCGAACCCGAGGCAGCCGAAGATGAGCAGGATCAGACCGCACAGGGCCGCTCCGGCGCGGTAGATGGTGGCCAGCCGATGGTCGACTGGGAGTTCGTCGCTGAGCTTCACGGCCATCTCCTGGGGCGAAAAGAAGGTGTGTTCGTCCTTATACGGTGATGGTGTGCCGATGGCTACGCATATTGCATTGTTTGTGCGTCGTTCGAGGCGACGACCACATAAATCCGTCATATCGCCACCAATCCGACTTCCGGGCGGCGACGAATCATTTGTGTGACGCTAGACCGAGGGCAACGGGCAACGCACGAAGCCGCACACTCTGTGACCGCGGCCCCCGCGAGACCTGCCGGAGCGGCCTTCCCGCCCGGCCGGGCCCCCCATCCCGGTACGCCCCTCCCCGGAGGAGGAATCACCTCATGAACATCCCCCGAATCCGCCGCTCCGTGCTCGCCGCCGCCGCTGCCGTGGCTCTGCCAGTGACCCTGGGCATCACAGCGCCCATGGCGTTCGCCGAGACCGGCTCCTCGGAGCCTTTCGGTACGGGTTGCGCCTCCGTACCCAAGGACGGCGCCGGCAGCTTCGACGGCATGGCCGACGACCCGGTGGCCACCGCCGCGTCCAACAACCCCGAGCTGTCGACACTGGTGGCCGCGGTGCAGGCGGCCGACCTGGTGGACACCCTGAACAACGCGAAGGACATCACGGTGTTCGCGCCGACCAATGACGCGTTCGAGAAGATCCCGAAGGCGGACCTCGACGCGCTGCTGGCCGACAAGGAGGAGCTCACCAAGGTCCTCACCTACCACGTGGTGGGCGAGAAGATCACGCCGGAGAAGCTGGAGAACGGCGACTTCAAGACCCTGGAGGGCACCAACCTCACCACTACCGGCTCGGGCGAGAACTACGAGGTGAACGACGCCTCGAAGATCGTCTGCGGCAATGTCCCGACCTCCAACGCCACGGTGCAGCTCATCGACACCGTGCTGATGCCCAAGTAAGGGGCGGGACCGGCACACACACCGTCCCCGGGCCGCATCCGTGGCCCGGGGACGGTGTGTCCTGCGCCCGGTGCGGCGCTGCGGCGGGTGCGGCGGCGCCCGGTGCGGTGCTGCCGCGGGTGCGGGTGCGCCGCGGCGCGGGATCAGACCAGTCCGATGCGGCGGGCGGTGTCCTCGCCCTGCTGCATGTGCTGGTGGGCGCCCTCCCCCATCGCCGTGATCACGCCGGCCACGATGGTCTCGATGACGGCGAGCGTCGGCGCGAGGCTGTCGTAAGGGGAGGGCGCGGCCACCTGGCTGGGCAGCACGACTTCGGCATGGGTGCTGGCGGGCGAGAGCCAGGTGTCCGTGAACACGATGACCTTGCCGCCGTGTTCCTCGGTGAGCTGGGCGAAGGCGAGCTTGTCGTCCTCGTACCGCCGGTAGTCGAAGAGCACCAGTACGTCACGGCGCGTCAGTGCGGCGAGCACGGCGGTGCGTTCGACGTCTCGGTCCGGCAGGAAGCGCACGTCGTCGCGCAGCTGCATCAGGTGCAGGCCGAGGTACTGCGCGAGGAGGTGGGTGAAGCGGCCCCCGGCGAGCGTGATGCGCCGTTTGCGGTCGGTGAGGAGGTGGACCGCGCGCTGGAGGTCATGGGGCGGCAGTTCGGCCAGGGTCTGGGCGACGGCACCGGTGAAGAGCTTGCTGCCGCGGTGGAGCAGCCCGCCGCCGCTGCCGTCGCCCGTATCCTCCTGATCCAACTGGTGGCCGTAGTGCGTCGATTCGTAGAGGGTGATCGGCGAGGCGTTACGCTCGTCGAGTTCCGTACGCAGGGCCGCCTGGAAATCGGGGAACCCCCGATAGCCGAGCCGACCGACGAAGCGCAGCACGGTGGGGGCGCTGACGGCGGCCCGCTCGGCGATGGTGGCGATGGTCTCGAACCCGGTCGACCCCTCCGCCGACGCCCTGGCCGACCCGTACGACCGGGCCGTCACCTTCACCACGGGCATGTTCAGCTGGCCCGACTACGCCGGCACCGTCAACGACTCGCACTTCGTCACCCGCGACCGCATGGGCCGGACCATGGCCTTCGTCGCCCGGGCCGTCAATAGTCCTCGCGGCTTGCGGCGTTGTCGTCAGTCAGCGACGCTCCTTCCCCAAGCTCTCGGCTTCGCTCGAGCAGGGGAGACCCCATCCGCCTCCCTCCTCCGCCTTGCAATCGAAGCCGCATGACACCGCTCGCTGATCCGCTCCCTGTCGTGGGGGAGGTCGTGACGCTGGGAGGCGCAACCGCGCACCCCGTGGGTTGATGGACTCGGCACACCGCCGACCGTCCGTCCGACCCGACCCGAAAGGGCGTGCGCACCCCATGGCCAAGCAGAAGGTGGCGGAGCAGTTCGTCGACATCCTGGTGAAAGCAGGCGTGCAACGCCTTTACGGCGTCGTCGGCGACAGTCTCAACCCGGTCGTCGACGCCATCCGCCGGACCCGGGGCATCGACTGGATCCAGGTCAGGCACGAGGAGGTCGCCGCCTTCGCGGCCGGCGCCGAGGCCCAGGTCACCGGCAAACTGGCCGCCTGCGCCGGCTCCTGCGGCCCCGGCAACCTGCACCTGATCAACGGACTCTACGACGCCCACCGCTCCATGGCCCCCGTCCTCGCCCTCGCCTCGCACATCCCGTCCAGCGAGATCGGCATGGGCTACTTCCAGGAGACCCACCCCCAGCAGCTGTTCGCCGAGTGCAGCCACTACAGCGAGATGATCTCCAGCCCCCGGCAGATGCCGCGCGTGCTGCAGAGCGCCATCCAGCACGCCGTCGGCCGCAGCGGCGTCAGCGTGGTGACACTGCCCGGCGACATCGCCTCCCAACAGGTCCCCGAACGGGCGGGCGAGCACGCGCTCGTCACCTCACGCCCGGCGGTCCGCCCGGCGGACGCGGAGCTGGAGAAGTTCATCCGCCTCATCGACGAGGCGAAGAGAATCACGCTGTTCTGCGGCAGTGGCACGGCCGGTGCCCACGCTCAGGTCATGCGGTTCGCCGAGCGGATCAAGTCCCCGGTCGGGCACGCGCTGCGCGGCAAGCAGTGGATCCAGTACGACAACCCGTACGACGTGGGCATGAGCGGCCTGCTCGGCTACGGCGCCGCCTACGAGGCCACCCACGAATGCGACCTGCTGATCCTCCTCGGCACCGACTTCCCGTACAACGACTTCCTCCCCGGCTCGGACGACGTGAAGATCGTCCAGGTCGATGTGCGGCCCGAGCACCTCGGCCGCCGCTCGAAGCTGGACCTGGCAATCTGGGGCGACGTACGCGAGACCCTGACCTGCCTGACACCTCGGGTGAAGGCGAAGACTGACCGCAGGTTCCTCGACAAGATGCTGAAGAAGCACGCGGACGCGCTGGAAGGCGTCGTCAAGGCGTACACCCGCAAGGTCGAGAAGCGGGTGCCGATCCACCCGGAGTACGTCGCCGCGGTTATCGACGAGATGGCCGACGACGACGCCGTGTTCACCGTCGACACCGGCATGAACAATGTCTGGGCCGCCCGCTACATCTCCCCCAACGGGCGCCGCAGCTTCCTCGGCTCCTTCACCCACGGCTCGATGGCCAACGCGATGCCGCAGGCGATCGGCGCCCAGTTCACGGACCGCAACCGCCAGGTCATCTCCATGTCCGGCGACGGCGGCTTCTCGATGCTGATGGGGGACTTCCTGACGCTGGTCCAGTACGACCTGCCGGTGAAGGTCGTCGTCTTCAACAACTCCTCGCTCGGCATGGTCGAACTGGAGATGCTGGTCGACGGCCTGCCGTCGTACGGGACGACGAACACCAACCCGGACTTCGCGGCGATCGCCCGGGCCGCCGGCGCGTACGGGGTCCGCGTCGAGAAGCCGAAGCAGCTCGCGGGCGCGCTCAAGGACGCCTTCAAGCACAAGGGCCCGGCGCTGGTCGATGTCGTCACCGACCCGAACGCGCTGTCGATCCCGCCCAAGATCCGGGCCGAGATGGTGAGCGGCTTCGCGTTGTCCGCCAGCAAGATCGTGCTCGACGGCGGGGTGGGCCGGATGCTCCAGATGGCCCGTTCGAACCTGCGCAATGTGCGCCGACTTTAGCGGAGTTCTAGGGGGCGTCCTGCGGGTCTCCGTGGCGTCGTCCCGCTCCTCCTTCCACGCAGATCCGCCGGACGCACCCTCCGTACGAGTGCAATCGCTGCCCGGACCGGGGCGGTGGCGGGGTGTCGCGGAAGTGTCAGAAGAGGTGACTGATACGCACCTCGGCCACCTGAGTCTTGATCGAAGGGTCTGTGAAGAGTGAAGCGAATGTTCTCCCCTCGCCGCCGCTACGGCCGCATGTCCGCCGTGACCGTTGCCGCGCTTGTCATCGCTGTTCCCGCCGCGATCGCCGTGGTCCCCGGCATGGTGAGCATGAGCTTCGGCGGCTCGGACGGGGTGGAGGGCGCGCAGGCCCCACCCGCTCCCATTTCCGGTACGCCGCTCGCGACCGGGCTGCTGCGGCTCGATCCGGCCACCACGCTCGGCCTGCGGGCGCACGGCATCGCCGCCACGCCGGTCGATGGGGCCACCGCGGCGCGGAACGGGGTCGGCCTGAGCGCCGGGAAGGGCAGCCGTATCGCGCACGCGCAGAAGAAGCTCCTGGGCGGCCAGGTCCGCTTCGACGGCGGCATCCGGTTCACGAACGGTGACCGGACGGTTGTCGTCGACCACATCGCCGTGGACCTGGGGACACGGGTTGTCACCGCAACCGTGGGCGGGACGTCCGATGTCCGGCTGGGCACCTTGAACGAGACCCGCGGGCGGCTGGTGCCGCGCGACACGTCCGCCCCGGTCGGCGAGGGCACCCCGACCGGCACCCCGACCGGCGGCACGACCTTCGCGATGGGCCGGCGGCTTGCGCTGGACCCGGCGGCGGGAGAGCGGATCGATGAGGGGCTCGGCGTGGAGCGGGTGTTCGCGGGCGAGCCGGGACGCGCGGACATCTACGCGTCGTTCGAAGCGGAGGCCGCCCTGAACGTCGACCTGGCGTTCGCGCTCGGACTGGAAGCGGACCTGGGGCTGGACGCCGCGCCGCTGCGCTGAGGCGGCATCGGCCGCCGCACTGCGCTCCCTGCGCGCTCCGGCGCACCACTTCGCTCCACACGGACTCCACATGGATATGAGTGCCATTGCCCATATGGGGCATGCATTCCGTGAACCAGTTCGAGAGGTTCGAGCGAAGGGACCGATTCAGCGTGCGGGTGGGGGCCATGACAGGGAAGCAGTCCAGCGGATGCGACAGGGAGGGGACAAGGTTTCACCTCCGGCGCAGACTGCGGCACGCCGACCTCACAGCCGTCCCCGAGATACGCCACGCGGTGCGCGACCTGCTGTGCCGCGGGGACGGCCAGAACTGTACGGACGTCGCCGAGCTCCTGACCACCGAGTTGGTCACCAACGCTCTGGTCCATACGGAGCACGGCGCGGAGATCACGGCCAGCGTCGCCGCCTCCCGGCTCCGCGTGGAGGTGCGGGACCTCGCCGCCGGCCATCCGAGGCTGCGCGCGCCCGTCGCCGACGAGGGGACGAGCGGCCGGGGCATCGTCCTGGTGCAGGCGCTCGCGGACGCCTGGGGCGTGCGGGCGCACGGGGTCGGGAAAGCGGTCTGGTTCGAGCTGGACACCGGCGGCAGCGGCGAGCAGACCTGAGGCGACCAAGTCCTGCTGATGCCGATCTGCCGATCTGCCGCTCCGTTGAGAACCGCCGGCGCCCTTGACCAGTCGATGCCTGATCAGCTGACGCCCTGATCAGCCGAACTGCTGCTCAAGGTCCTTGAGTTTGCGTTCGAGGGAGTCGAGTCGCGGCAGGGCCTGCGTGTCGTCCTCGGCGGTGAGGTCGACGGTGGCCGGCGGTTCAGAGCCCTTGGCGGGAAGGGCTTGAAGGGAGTGCCTTGACCGGGATGGCAACTGTCCCTGCTCCGGTATGGCAGGCTCCGCGACCGCCTTCGGCGGCGCGGAACCGGAACCCTGGGTGATCTCGACCTGCCGGCCGCCGCCCCGGCCGCGGCCCCAGGCCCTGTGCTGCCGGTTGATCGCCTTCAACTGGGCGCGCTCCAGCTTCTGGTGGTCCCGCCTGCGGATACGGTTCTGCTCCTTCTCCCGCACGTCCTCCCGCACCTCTTCGACCGCCTCGTCCAGGGTGCGTACGCCCTCCAGGAGCATCAGCGACCAGGCGCCGAAAGTCTCCCTGGGGGCCCTCAGCCACCGCACGATCCGGATCTGCGGCAGCGGACGCGGCACCAGGCCCTGTTCGCGCAGCGCCGCCCTGCGGGTCTGCTTGAGCGCGCGGTCGAAGAGCACCGCGGCGGACAGCGACATCCCGGCGAAGAACTGCGGGGCTCCGTCGTGGCCGAACCCCCTCGGTGCGTGCACCCAGTTGAACCAGGCGGCGGCGCCGGCGAACGTCCACACCAGCAGCCGCGAACCGAGCGCCGCGTCACCGTGGCTGGCCTCGCGCACCGCCAGCACCGAGCAGAACATGGCGGCCCCGTCGAGGCCGAACGGGACGAGGTACTCCCAGCCGCCGGTCAGGCTGAGGTTCTGCCGGCCGAAGCCGACCAGGCCGTGGAAGGAGAGCGCGGCGGCAACCGCGGCGCAGCAGAACAACAGCACATACGAAGCGGTCCCGTAGATCGCTTCCTTTCGCCTGCGCCGCTCCTCGGTGCGTTCCCAGGAGTCGTCTGCCGCGGCCTTGCCACCGGCGCGCTTCCCGCGCGCGAGCACCGCCACCGCCGCCAGGACCCCCGCGAGCATCACGCTGCCCGGAAGCAGCCAGTCCAGCGATAAGTCGGTCAGTCGCATCAGGGGTCCCTTGCATCGCGTTAGGGCGTTTCGGGCGCCATATTGGCGGAATCGAAGTGACCCAAAGGTGCTTTCGGCGCAAGTGAACGCCAAGGGAGTGCCGAAGCAGGTGAATCTGCCGCATTTCGTCGAACGGGTATGCGGCGAGAGCTGGTTACGTTCGAGTCATGCCACCCGATCGGGTGGCATGCACCGTCAAACCCTGGCGACGGAGGATGCCGCGGTGGCCGCGGCCTCCTCGCTCAGCTTCCGTACGCGCTCGGCGTCGCACGTACGCGGACACGTCACGCAGGTGTCCTCCGGGCGCAGCGTGTAGAAGAGGCAGCAGCTCGCCCGGTCGCGGGTCGGCAGCGGTTCCCCGTTCGGCCCGGTGAGTTCGCGGAAGCCGGCCGTGCCCGCGTACGGCTTGGTCGTGCCCGGCAGCAGCTCCTCCAGCTCGCGCATGGCGCGCCGCTCCTCGCCGAGCAGATGGGCCACGTACCAGAGCCCCTCCACGATCTCGTCGGTCGCCATGCCCCACAGCGCGCGCTTCCCGCGCCGCATCCGCGGTCCGAAGCCCTCCAGTACCGGCCCCAGGTGCTCGGCGACCGCGTCGCGCACCTCGCCGCGCAGGGCCTCCTCGTCGGCCACCACTCGGGCGCCGGGCAGGGCGGCGGCCGGGTCGCCCGGCAGGCAGGCGAATTCCCCGACCCGTACGGCCATCCGGCCCTGTGTCCGCTGGAAGGCGACGTTCTCGACGGGCATCCGGGGCACCCGGCGGTACAGGAACCAGGGCGCGGTGATCAGCAGGCAGGCCGGCCAGGCGTACCGGTGCAGCCCGAAGCTGGCGACGACGTCGGGGCGGGCCTGCCGGCCGTAGTCGCGGAGCACCTGCGCGTTGTCCCAGGCGAGGAAGGAGTCCAGGGCGGCGCCGCCGGCCGCCAGCTCGTCCGCCCCCACCCAGCCGCCGCCGCGCGGAGCCTGCTCCTCGGCCGCCCGCTGATGCACGCTCAGCCCGGAGAAGACCTCGGTCAGGCGGGCGTACGAGGCCGCGACGGGGGAGGTGGCCACGCTGGGGGCGGGAGCGGAGACGGGCATGCGGGGACCACCGAATCGCGATCGTTAGCAGGTAAGCCTTACCTTACCCGATCGCTTGGATGTGTGAACTGTGCCCCCCGCCGCCTATCGTGCAAGCGGACGACCGGACCGAAGGGACCCGCATGGAGCAGGCCAGAGCGCGCGATACCGGGTGGAGACACGCGCCTGACGTGCGCGTCCCGGCGCAGACCCGGGGCGAGCGCACCCACAGCGACCCCCCGGTCCCGCGCACCGTGCGGCGCCACTCGGTGCGCGGCCAGATCCTGGACGCCCTGCGCGAAGCTCTTGTCAGCGGCGAACTGCTCCCCGGCGAGGTCTACTCCGGCCCGGCCCTGGGCGCCCGCTTCGGCGTATCCGCGACCCCTGTCCGCGAGGCGATGCAGCAGCTGGTGCTGGAGGGCGCCGTCGAGGTGGTACCGAACCGGGGCTTTCGCGTCGCGGTCCGCAGCGCCGTGGAACTCGCCGAGCTCGCGGAAGTACGGTCCCTCATCGAGGTCCCGGTCATGCTCCGCCTCGCCCGTACGGTCCCGGCCGACCGCTGGTGCGCCCTGCGCCCGCCGGCGGAGGCGACCGTGGCGGCGGCGGCCACCGGCGACCGGGGGGCGTACGCCGAATCGGACCGAGCCTTCCACCGCGCGGTCCTCTCCCTGGCCGGCAACCACCAACTCGTCGTCATCGCCGACGACCTGCACCGCCGCTCCCAGTGGCCCCTGCTCGCCGACGACCCCCTGGCCCGCCGCGCGGACCTGCTCGCCGACGCCTCCGAACACCTGGCCCTGCTCGACGCCCTGGCGGCGCAGGACCTGCCAGTGGTCGAGTCCCTGGTCCGTGAACACTTCGCGGGCGCTGACCGCTGACCTCGGACCGCTGACCGCAGACGATCAGGCATGGATGACATGCCACCCCGCGTGCCCGCACGCGCCGGTACGGGCGTCACGCGCGCCGGGTCTTACGCCGCCGCCGGCGGGGAGAGCTGCGCCGCCAGCCAGGTCGGTACGCCGTCCAGCAGCCGGAACAGGCGGCCCGCCTCGGCCCGCAGCCGGGTCGCCTCCGGTTCCGGTTCCGCGTCGGCGAGCGCTGCGAGCGCCGGCGCCGTGCCCACCAGGTAGCCCAGTTCCTCCCGTATCCGCAGTGACTCGGCGAACCCGTGCCGGGCGTCCGTCAACTCGCCCTCGCGCAGGGCGAGTCCGGCCAGGTGCCGCCAGGTGAACGAGAGCAGCAGCGTCTCGCCGTGCGCGGTAGCGCCCGCGTGGGCGCGGCGATAGGCGGCGCGCGCCGAGTCCGGGGAGTTCGAGATGTGCTCAGCGATCAGGCCCCGGCGGAAGTCCAGCAGCGGTCGCCCCGGCGCGGTCGGGGCGAGCAGCGCTGCCGCCCTGCCGAGGGCAGAGCGTGCCTCGTCGGCGCGGTCGCGGGCGCCGAGCACCGTGGAGGCGTACGCGAGCTGGCCGCGTTCGCACGCCGCCGCGCCCCGCTCGTCGTCGCTACGGGCCACCGCCTCCGCCGTGCGCAGCGCGTCCTCAGCCTCCGCCCACCCCCGCTCGGTGAACAGGCAGCGCTCGACGAGCAGCGCGGCCCGCTGGAGCGCGATGGCGGGCGCCGCCGCGGCGCCCCCATGTGGTTCGAGCAGCGCCGCGGCATCGGTCCAGCAGCCACGCGAGCGCAGCCGCCACACCGCGGTCTGGAGTGGGCTTCCGTCCCCTGCGGCCGTTCCGGAACCAGACACGGCGGAATGCGCCACATTGCCCTCCCCGAGCACACCATTGAGCTGTTGAGTAGCGGTTGTGGGCGAATCTCAGCACGGAATGGCACTCCGGGCCAAGGGTTCAGGTGAACGCATTCACAATCGGCCGGTCACGGCGACGAGTTGGCCGAGAGTCGCGGCCATGGCTCCCCGCATCTTCCGGGGGAAGCCCGGCAGCTCGATGACGAGTCGCGGCAGGCGGGCCCGCGACCAGTCGTAGGTGTGCGTGACCCGCGTCGACGAGCCGTCATTCGCGGGTTCCAGCTCGTACCGCCACCGCTGACCACCCACCAGCCGCCGCCCGCCGACCTCGCCCCAGGTCTCCCAGGCGATGAGCCGGTCCTTCTCGTACTCGACGACGACGTTCACCGACCGGTACGACAGCCGGCCCTGGCGCATCCCCATCGAGAAATCGTCGCCCGGTCCCAGCACCCGCGGTCCCTGCGGCCGGCCCCGCAGCATCCCGGATCCGTCCAGCTCGGTGTGCCGGGCCGGCGAGGCGAGCAGCGCGAAAACCTCCTGCGGCGCCGCCCTGACCACCTCACTGACCGAAACCGACCGCTTCTGCCCCGGACTTGTACCGCTGCCGCCGCTCACGAAAGTTCCCTCCGTCAGTTCCGCAATCCATGAACGGTGGATCAACCTAGCAATGCAGCGAGGTCCCTCACAGGTCGCTGCCGCGCATAGTGCCAGGAGGGGCCCTAGCTTGAGATTTAACCTCCGGATTCGAACAGCTCCGACCAGCCCTTCCTGCCGCAAGAGCAGGCTCCGCAGCACAGCCGGAAATCTAAGCAAGTCGGGATAAACGGTGCGCATGCTGGTCCGTGAAGCCGACTTGCGGTCGTGTTCGAGCGGCGAGGTTAAATCTCAAGCTAGGAAGTGTCTGACAATTCCCCGCGGCGTCGCGACGCCCGGCACGCACGCTCGCAGCGTTGCCGAAAAGTCCTGGTAGCTCCGCTACGAGGACTGTCCGGAGCCTTGCGATCGCACGCACCGGACGCCGCTCCTTGACCCACGGGGAATTGTCAGACGCCCCCTAAGGGGCTTGCAGATCATTAACGCGTTGTTTTGATCTTGCTGTCGGTGCCGATCTGGGCCTGGACTCGGGCCTGGCGGGCATCGAGGGTCGTGGGCGGGGTTGTCGCGGGTGGGATGGTGATGCCGCGTGTCTCGAGTAGTCGTCGGTTCTTGAGGAGAGTGCGGTGCATGGCGGTGCGGCTGGTGCCGAACAGCACGGCGAGGGGTTCCGCGGCCAGGGCTGCCCGTAGGTGGAGGACGGTGGCCAGTACCTGTTCGGGGAAGGCCAGCCGGGGCGGGCGGCCGCGCCGGGTATCGCCGTCCGGGGCCAGGGTCTCGGTGAGGTCGATGAGTTGCCGGCGGGTCATCCCGGTCAGTGTGGGATCGGAGAGCAAGGCCTGATCCCACTCCGACTCCGGCGTCTGCGGGGTGCGGGCCGCCGGGCTTAGCGAGGATGGCTGGGGGTGCAGGGCATAGTTCCAGTCGCCGTGGAAGGCATGCCGGGTCAGCGGCAGGGCGGCCATGTCCGCGTCTTTGATGCGGACTCCGGTCGGGTAGGTGTTGGTGTCCAGCTCGGCCGTCACTCTCAGTCCGGTGCGGGTGGTGGTCGCAGAGATGGATTGCAGGATGACGTCGTGGCTGGTCAGCGGGCGACCGCTCCAGTTCATGGTGATGTGCGAGAAGAGCCGGTGCTCGATCTTGTTCCATTTCGATGTGCCAGGTGGTAGGTGACAGACGGTGATAGTCAGCCCGCTTTCGGCAGCGAGCCGGGCCAGCTCTAGCTTCCAGGCTCGGGTGCGGTAGCCGTTGGATCCGCCGGCGTCGGCAGTGATCAGCAGCCGTGTCGCCTGCGGGTAGGCAGCCTGGCCCTGACCGAGCCACCAGCGGCGGATCGATTCCACCGCGAACGCGGCGGTGTCGTGATCGGTGCCGACATTGACCCAGCCGGTGTTCGCGGTCAGATCGTAGATCCCGTAGGGGACGGCTTTGCCCAACTGCGCGTCGGCGAAATCGTGGACGCTGACCGGGACAGGCTCACCGGCGGGACGCCACTGGCGGCCGCTGTTCTTGAACTCGCCGACGAGTTCTTTCTTCTTGGTGTCCACACTGATCACCGGCTGCCCAGTGTCCCCGTACTCACGGGCCTGCTCATTGAGGTAGCGGAACTGCGCGTCCCGGTCCGGGTGCTGCTTGCCCTCCAGGGCCTTGACGTTTGCTTGCAGGCTGAAGCCTTCCTCCCGCAGCAGGTCGCCCACGGTATCGGCGCTAATCCGATGCCCGGCCCGGGCCAGTTCCGCCGCGAGCGTGCGGGTCGACTTCACAGTCCACCGCAGCGGTGACATGGGATCGCCCCGCTCGTCGGGCTCGACCAACGCCAGCAGTGCCGGCCGCAGCCGCGGATCCAGATCGGCGACCCGTTTGCGTCCTCCGCCGGGACGCCGGACCCGTCCCAACGGCTCCTCGCCGGACTCCAGCTCGAGCACGCCATTGCGGACCGTCGTCTCGCTGACCTGGGCCGCTCGCGCGACAGCACGGATACCACCGTGCCCCAGCAGCCGTGCCTCGGTCCCCATCAGCAGCCGCCGCTGCCGCTCGTCCAGATGTGGGAACAACACCGCGAACTTCGAGGAGAGTTGGTCACAGATCTCGTCCGGGATACGCATACCACACCAACGAGTCCCAGGACGGGAAGCAACACCTTGATGATCTGCAAGCCCTTAGCTCATCCTCAGGGCGAGGAAGAAGTCCAGCTTGTCCTCCAGGCGCGACAAATCACGGCCCGTCAGCTGCTCGATGCGGCCCACCCGGTAGCGCAGGGTGTTGACGTGCAGGTGGAGGCGGGCCGCGCAGCGGGTCCAGGAACCGTCGCAGTCGAGGAACGCTTCGAGGGTGGGGATCAGTTCCGCACGGTGGCGCCGGTCGTAGTCGCGCAGTGGGTCGAGCAGGCGCGCGGTGAAGGCCCGGCGCACGTCGTCCGGTACGAAAGGCAGCAGCAGGACGTGCGACGCCAGCTCGTGGTGGCCGGCCGCGCAGACCCGGCCCGGGCGGGCCGCCGCGACCCGGCGTGCGTGCCGGGCTTCCTCCAGCGCCCCGCGCAGGCCCTCCGCCGAGTGCACGGCCGCGCTGACACCGAGGGTCAGCCGGCCGTCGTCGGCGAGGCCGCCGGAGAGCGGGGCGCGTACCGCCTCCAGGAGTACGTCGGCGTGCAGACCGGCGCTGGAGGCCGACATGCCGCCCTCCGCAGGGGCACTCTCGACGTCGTCCGTCTCGTCGGCCGTGACCGCCGGCAGGGGTACGAGTGCGATCGCCTCGTCGCCCGCGTGTGCCACCGCGAGCCGGTCCGAGGAGTCGCAGCCGGCCACCGAAGGGTCGACCAGGATCTCCTCCAGCAGCGTCTGAGCGACCGGTCCGCCCTGGATCGCGACGGCCGGGGTGGCTGACCCGGCCGGGACGCCGCCAGCGCTCTCCTGCCATTCGACGCGGGCCACGACGACCTGCCAGTGCGGCGCCGAACCGAGGCCGGGGAGCAGCACCGGTGCGGCGACCCGCAGGCGGGCCGCGATCTCGGCGGGGGCCGCCCCCGTCTGGACCAGCTCCAGTACCTCCTGGGCGAGCCGGCGCCGTACCGTACGGGCCGCGTCCCGCCGGTCGCGTTCGACGGCGATCAGCTGGGTCACCCCCTGGAGCAGGTCGAGGCGCGCCGCCGGCCACTCGCCCGCGTCGGCCTCCACGGCCAGCAGCCAGTCGGAGAGCACGCTCTCGCGCACGTCGCGGGACGCCGCAGCGGCCCCCGCGGCGCGCACGGCGGCCCTGACGGGGAACAGCGAGTACGTCGTCCCGTCGATGGCGGTCCGGTACGGCGCCCGGCGCCCGGTGCGGCTCGCGGCCAGGTGTTCGCCCGCCAGCGCCGCGCGCACGGCCGGCGGCAGCGGCGCGCCCGCGCCGGCGATCTGGCGGCCGGTGGGGGACAGCACCCAGGCCCGCAGGTCCAGGTCCGAGGTGAGCAGGTCCAGCACCACGTCGGGGCCGCCGCCGGTGGGTCCCGACGTCATCAGCCTGCGGTGTCGGTCGACGACGGCCGCCAGGTCACCGGCGCGCTCGCCGGACACCTGGCGCACCACGTGTTCGGTGATGGTCGCGAAGGCGACGGCCTCGCGGACCGCGAAGAGCGGCAGCCGGTGGCGTACGCACGCGTCGACCAGGTCGCCGGGGATGGCGCCCAGCTCTGCCTCGCCGGCCGCGAGTCCGGCGACGCCGGCGCCGGCCAGGATACGTACGAACGGCTCGGAGTCCTCGGCGGTGCGCCGCCACGCCAGGCCGGTGAGCACCAGCTCGCCGCCCGAGAGGTAGCGGCTGGAGTCCCGCAGGTCGGTGGTCATCACACCGCGCACGGTGCGGTCCAGCTCGTCCTCGCCGCCGAGCAGCCGCAGGCCAAGCGCGTCGGTCTCAAGCAGTGCGCGCAGCCGCATGGGGTCGCCGCCGATCTGTCTCTCGTTGTTGCCGGGGGTGCACGGAGGGTGCGCTTGCTGTTTCCAGAACAAGACGCCGGGGTTGCCGATGGTGGTCTTTCGTTCGAATCTACAAGACGTGGGCGAGGACCAGCCAATTCCTTCATGGTTTCGGTGACTGCACCAGGCGGGAGCCGGGCTTGTGTACTGGGGCCACGCCAGATGAACAGCACGTGAACGAGCCAGATCGACCTGATCGGCCAGATCCACCACATTCCAGGGCCGGCGGTCTTCAGCCCCAGCGATACGCGAACAACCTCGATTGAGTAGAAGAGAGCCTCATGGACTTCCTTCGCCCCGCCAGCTGGGAGGAGGCGCTCGCCGCCAAGGCTGAGCACCCCACTGCTGTGCCCATCGCGGGCGGTACAGATGTCATGGTCGAGATCAACTTCGACCACCGCCGCCCCGAGTACCTCCTGGACCTGAACCGCATCGCCGAACTGCGCGAGTGGGAGGTGGGTGAGGAGGCCGTACAGCTCGGCGCTTCTGTCCCGTACACCCAGATCATGGACCACCTGCGGGCGGAACTGCCGGGCCTCGCGCTCGCCGCCCACACGGTCGGATCGCCCCAGATCCGCAACCGCGGCTCCGTCGGCGGCAACCTCGGTGCCGCTTCTCCGGCCGGCGACTCGCACCCCGCCCTGCTGTCAGCGGGCGCCGAGGTCGAGGCCGAGTCGGTGCGCGGCAGCCGTCTCATCCCGGTGGAGGAGTTCTTCACGGGCGTGAAGCGCAACGCGCTGGAGCCGGACGAGCTGATCAGGCGCGTCCACGTCAAGAAGGCCGACGGGCCGCAGCAGTTCTCCAAGGTCGGCACCCGTAACGCCATGGTCATCGCGGTCTGCGCGTTCGGTATCGCGCTGCACCCCGATACCCGCACGGTGAAGACCGGCATCGGCTCGGCCGCCCCCACGCCGCTGCGGGCCCGCGCCGCCGAGGACTTCCTGAACGCCGCGCTCGACGAAGGCGGATTCTGGGAGAGCGGAAAGATCATCACCCCGTCGATCGCCAAGCAGTTCGCGAACCTCGCGTCCGGCGCCTGCAACCCGATCGACGACGTGCGCGGCACGGCGAAGTACCGCCGTCACGCGGTAGGCATCATGGCCCGCCGCACGCTGGGCTGGACCTGGGAGCAGTACCGCGGCACGGGCCGCACGCTTGAAGGAGCTGCATAGCAATGCGCGTGAACTTCACGGTCAACGGCCGTAAGCACGAAGCCGACGACGTATGGGAGGGCGAGAGCCTGCTCTACGTCCTGCGTGAGCGCATGGGCCTGCCCGGCTCGAAGAACGCCTGCGAGCAGGGCGAGTGCGGCTCCTGTACGGTCCGCCTGGACGGCGTCCCCGTCTGTGCGTGTCTCGTCGCCGCCGGCCAGGTGGAGGGCCGCGAGGTCGTCACGGTCGAAGGCCTCGCCGACTTCGCCAAGCAGCGCGAAGAGGGCTGCGCCACGGGTGCCTGCGGTGGTACGTCCGTTCAGGCCGCCCAGCAGTGGCAGGCCCGCCCTTCCGACCGGGGCACGGACTCGCAGACCGGAGAGGGCGAGGAGCTCGCTCCGATCCAGCAGGCGTTTATCGACGCCGGCGCCGTGCAGTGCGGTTTCTGCACCCCGGGTCTGCTGGTTGCCGCCGACGAGCTCCTTGAGCGCAACGCCGAGCCGTCCGACGCGGACATCCGCGAGGCGCTCTCGGGCAACCTGTGTCGCTGCACCGGCTACGAGAAGATCCTGGACGCGGTCCGCCTCGCGGCCGCCCGTCAGGAGGAGACAGTGTGATGGGCGTCACGGGTTTCCCCACCCACATCAAGCAGGGCACAAGGACCAAGGGCGGCATCGGCGAGTCCACACTCCGCCCCGACGGCACCCTGAAGGTCACCGGCGAGTTCGCGTACTCCTCGGACATGTGGCACGAGGACATGCTCTGGGGTCACACCCTGCGCTCCACCGTCGCGCACGCCGAGATCAAGTCGATCGACATCGCGGAGGCACTCGCGATGCCGGGTGTCTACTCCGTACTGACGTACGACGACCTGCCCACCGAGGTGAAGACCTACGGCCTGGAGATCCAGGACACCCCGGTGCTCGCCCACGGCAAGGTCCGCCACCACGGCGAGCCCGTCGCCCTGGTCGCCGCCGATCACCCGGAGACCGCGCGCCGCGCCGCTGCCAAGATCAAGATTGAGTACGTCGAGCTGCCCGTCATCACCGACGAGGCCTCTGCGACCGCCGAGGACGCGATCCTGATCCACGAGGGTCGCGTCGACCACCACATCGGTCACGTCCCGCACCCCAACATCGTGCACCGCCAGCCGATCATCCGGGGCAACGCCGACGAGGCCGCCAAGCGCGCCGATGTGATCGTCAAGGGCGAGTACACGTTCGGCATGCAGGACCAGGCCTTCCTCGGCCCGGAGTCCGGCCTCGCCGTCCCCAACGACGACGGCGGAGTCGAGCTGTACGTCGCCACCCAGTGGCTGCACTCCGACCTCAAGCAGATCGCCCCGGTCCTCGGCCTGCCCGAGGACAAGGTCCGCATGACGCTCTCCGGCGTCGGCGGTGCCTTCGGTGGCCGCGAGGACCTGTCCATGCAGATCCACGCCTGCCTGCTGGCGATCCGCACCGGCAAGCCCGTCAAGATCGTCTACAACCGGTTCGAGTCCTTCTTCGGACACGTCCACCGGCACCCGGCGAAGCTCTACTACGAGCACGGCGCCACCAAGGACGGCAAGCTCACGCACATGAAGTGCAAGATCGTCCTGGACGGCGGCGCGTACGCGTCGGCCTCCCCGGCGGTCGTCGGCAACGCCTCCTCGCTGAGTGTCGGCCCGTACGTCGTCGAAGACGTCGACATCGAGGCGATCGCGCTCTACAGCAACAACCCGCCCTGCGGTGCCATGCGCGGCTTCGGTGCGGTGCAGGCCTGCTTCGCCTATGAGGCGCAGATGGACAAGCTCGCGGCGAAGCTGGACATCGACCCGGTCGAGTTCCGGCAGATAAACGCGATGGAACAGGGCACCCTGCTGCCGACCGGCCAGCCGTGCGACTCCCCGGCGCCCGTCGCCGAGCTGCTGCGCCGCGTCAAGGCCATGCCGATGCCGCCCGAGCAGCAGTGGCTGGCCGCCGGTGAGCAGGCCGACGTACGGGCCCTGCCTGGCGGTCTGTCGAACACCACGCACGGCGAAGGCGTCGTACGTGGTGTCGGATACGCGGTCGGCCTCAAGAACGTCGGCTTCTCCGAGGGCTTCGACGACTACTCCACCGCCCGCGTGCGGATGGAGGTCATCAACGGTGAGCCGGTCGCGACCGTGCACACCGCGATGGCCGAGGTCGGCCAGGGCGGCGTCACCGTCCACGCGCAGATCGCCCGCACCGAGCTGGGCGTCACGCAGGTGACGATCGCCCCGGCGGACACCCAGGTCGGCTCGGCCGGCTCCACGTCCGCTTCCCGCCAGACCTACGTCACCGGCGGCGCGGTCAAGAACACCTGCGAGAACGTCCGCGAGAAGGTCCTGGAGCTGGGCCGGGCCAAGTTCGGCTCGTACCACCCCGCCTGGGCCACCGCCGAGCTGCTGCTCGAAGGCGGCAAGGTCGTCACCGACGGTGGCGAGGTACTGGCCGACCTGGTCGACGTACTCGAAGGCGAGTCGGTCGACCTGGAGCTGGAGTGGCGCCACCGGCCCACCGAGGCGTTCGACCTGGTGACCGGCCAGGGCAACGGCCATGTCCAGTACTCCTTCGCGGCGCACCGCGCGGTCGTGGAGGTCGACACCGAGCTCGGCCTGGTCAAGGTCATCGAGCTCGCGTGCGCCCAGGACGTCGGCAAGGCGCTCAACCCGCTGTCCGTCATCGGCCAGATCCAGGGTGGCACCACCCAGGGCCTGGGCGTCGCGGTCATGGAGGAGATCATCGTCGACCCGAAGACCGCGAAGGTGCGCAACCCGTCCTTCACGGACTACCTGATCCCCACCATCCTCGACACGCCGACCATCCCCGTCGACGTACTCGAACTGGCCGATGACAACGCGCCGTACGGACTGCGTGGCGTCGGCGAGGCCCCGACCCTCTCCTCGACTCCGGCCGTCCTCGCGGCGATCCGCAGCGCGACGGGTCTGGAACTCAACAGGACGCCGGTACGACCCGAGCACCTCACCGGCACCTGATCCCCACCCAGCCCCCCTGGGCGGTGCCGTGCCTCCAAGGAACGTCACACTTCCCCGCCCGCGCCGCCCAGGGGTCCCCAGCCGCACCGCTCGCGGCGCTCACAGAAGCACCTAGGTACCGAAGCACAGAAGAGCCGAAGCACCGAAGCACCGAAGCACCGAAGATTTCCCGTTCGTTGAACCCGTTCGTCTCGGGCCGTCCCCCGGGTCGTGCAGCCATCGCAGCATCCCAAATCCCGCGTCACCAATCTCCAAGCGGGTGCCCCTTTGAACCTTGGGAGACAGGCATCATGACCCAGCAGTCCACAGAGCCGCAGACCACGGCGGAGACGGCCGGCGCGGGTACGCGCCAGCCCGCCGGCCGGTCCTGGCTCGACCGGTACTTCCACATAACGGACAGAGGATCCACCGTCGCGACCGAGGTCCGCGGCGGCGTCACCACCTTCATGGCGATGGCGTACATCCTGCTGCTCAATCCGCTCATCCTCGGCGGCGAGGACGTGGCCGGCAACGTCCTGAGCCAGCCCGCCCTCATCACCGCGACCGCCTTCGCGGCCGCGGCGACCACCCTGCTCATGGGCTTCTGGGGCAAGGTCCCGCTCGCCCTCGCGGCCGGTCTCAGCGTCTCCGGTGTGCTCTCGTCGCAGGTCATCCAGGTGATGACCTGGCCGCAGGCCTTCGCCATGTGCGTGGTCTACGGCGCGATGATCTGCCTGCTGGTGGTCACCGGCCTCCGCGAGCTGATCATGAACGCGATCCCGCTCGCCCTCAAGCACGGCATCACCATCGGCATCGGCCTCTTCATCGCGCTGATCGGCCTGGTCAAGGCCGGATTCGTGCACAAGAACCCCGCGCTCGGCGGCGGTCCCGTCACCCTGGGCCCGGCCGGTGAGCTGGCCGGCTGGCCCGTCCTGATCTTCGCCGTCACCCTGCTGCTGATCTTCGCGCTGCAGGCCCGCCACATCCCCGGCGCCATCCTGATCGGCATCGTCGCAGGCACCGTGATCGCGGCGATCCTCAACGCTGTCGTCGACATCCCGTCCAAGGCGTGGTTCTCCGGCGCGCCGGAGTTGGGCGGCAGCGCGGTCTCCGCACCGGACTTCTCGCTCATGGGCGAGGTGTCCTTCAGTGGCTGGGGAGATGTCGGCTACATCACCATCACCATGATCGTCTTCACTCTGGTGCTGGCCGGCTTCTTCGACGCCATGGCCACCATCATCGGTGTCGGCAGCGAGGCCAACCTCGCCGACGACAAGGGCCGCATGCCGGGCCTGTCCAAGGCGCTGTTCATCGACGGCGCCGGCGGTGTCATCGGCGGTGGCGCCGGCGGGTCCGGGCAGACCGTGTTCGTCGAGTCGGCGACCGGTGTGGGCGAGGGTGCCCGTACGGGCCTCGCCTCGGTGGTCACCGGCCTGTTCTTCGCCGCCTGCCTCTTCTTCACCCCGCTCACCGCGATCGTGCCGCAGGAAGTCGCCGCGGCGGCCCTGGTCGTCATCGGCGCGATGATGATGCAGAACGCCCGCCACGTCGACTGGTCCGACCGCGCCGTGGCGATCCCGGTGTTCCTCACCGTGGTCCTGATGCCGTTCACGTACACCATCACCACGGGTGTCGCCGCCGGTGTCATCTCCTACGTCGTCATCAAGGTGGCGCAGGGCAAGGCCCGCGAAGTGGGCGCCTTCATGTGGGGCCTCACGGCGATCTTCATCGTGTACTTCGCGATCCACCCCATCGAGTCCTGGCTGGGCGTCGGCTAGGCAGGCCGCGTAAGCCCTCCACACACCCCCAGAAGGAGACAAGTCATGCTGGACATCGCCGAAGAGCTGGACCGGTGGGTCGAGCAGGGACGCGACTTCGCCGTCGCCACCGTCGTGGCGACGAACGGCAGCTCGCCCCGGCAGCCCGGAGCGGCCCTCGCGGTCGACTCGGACGGCACGGTGATCGGCTCCGTCTCCGGCGGGTGTGTTGAGGGCGCGGTGTACGAACTGTGCCAGGAGGCACTCCAGGACGGCAGGACCGTCCTGGAGCGCTTCGGCTACAGCGACGAGGACGCGTTCGCCGTGGGCCTGACCTGCGGCGGCGTGATCGACATCCTGGTCACCCCGGTCCGGTCCTGCGCCCCGGGCAGGGCCGTCTTCGCTGCCGCCCTGGCCGGCGCCGCACGGGGTGAGACGGCCGCGGTCGCGCGGATCACAGACGGGCCGGCGGACGTCATGGGCCGCGCCTTGCTCGTACGCCCCGACGGTTCGTACGACGGCACCCTGGGCGGCCACCGCGAGCTGGACCGCACGGCGGTGGGCGAGGCCCGCGCCATGCTGGACGCGGGGCGCACCGGCACGGTGCTCATCGGCGAGGACGGCTCGCGCTGCGGACAGCCCCTGACACTGCTGGTCGAGTCGAGCGTCCCCGCCCCGCGCATGATCGTGTTCGGCGCCATCGACTTCGCGTCGGCGCTGGTGCGCGTCGGCAAGTTCCTGAACTACCACGTGACCGTGTGCGACGCCCGGCCCGTCTTCGCGACCGCCGCGCGCTTCCCGGAGGCGGACGAGATCGTCGTCGACTGGCCGCACCGCTACCTCGCGTCGACCGAGACGGATGGCCGCACGGTGCTCTGCGTCCTCACCCACGACGCGAAGTTCGACGTACCACTGCTGGAACTGGCGCTGCGGCTGCCGGTCGCGTACGTCGGCGCGATGGGCTCCCGGCGTACCCACCAGGACCGCAACAAGCGGCTGCGCGACATCGGGGTTTCCGAGCTCGAACTTGCCCGCCTGCACAGCCCCATCGGCCTCGACCTCGGCGCGCGTACGCCCGAGGAGACCGCGCTGTCCATCGCCGCGGAGATCGTAGCGGCCCGGCGCGGCGGCACCGGTGTCTCCCTCTCGGGCGCCCACACCCCGATCCACCACGACGGCCCGCGCAGCCCGACGGGGCGCATCAACTCGGTGGCGTGAACGCCGCGCGCACATAAACTGACCCACGTGAGCCACCCCCACGCCCCCTGCGCCACCGCCGCTGCCGCTGCGCGGGCGGTGTGCGCGGGGCGGGCCGGTGCCCGTGGCGCCGCAGCCCGGGGGTCCGTGGTGCCGATCCGGTTGGGCGGCCCAGCGCCCCACCTGCTCCGGTTCGGCTTCGGCGCTCGTCGCTCCCTGCTCATACGCACCGTGGTGCCCCGGCCGAGCGGCCCGCGCTCCGCGTTGTGACGTCTTGTGACGCGTTGTACGCGTGGTGTCGGGCGCTCCCACCCCGCCCACCGCGTATGAGCGACAACGGAGCAGCCCCGTGCGCAACACCACCACCGCCCTCACCCTGACCGCGCTGGCCGCAGCGCTCCTCCTCGGAGCGCCCGCCGCCGACGCCGACGACACCCCGGTCGGCGGCGGCTCCGGTGGCGCCCGCCTGTACGCCCCGGCCGCCAACCCCGCGGCGTACGACCAGGCCGACGTACTCGACCGTGCCGGGCGCCCGGAAGACGCCGGCGACATCCGCGCCATGGCCCGCACCCCGCACGCCGTCTGGCTTGCCGGGCAGACCCCCGCCGAGGTCCGCGCGGAGACCCGGGGCGTCGTGCGGGATGCGGCCCGGCGACGGGAGCTGCCGACGCTGGTGCTCTACAACGTCCCGGGCCGTGACTGCTCCCTGTACTCCGCCGGCGGACTGGGCGACAGCGAGGCCTACCGGGACTGGATCGACGCCGTGGCGCACGGCATCGGCGGCAGCCGCGCGCTGGTCGTCCTCGAACCCGACGCGCTCGCCTTGATCCCGGCAGACTGCCCCGGCGGCGGCGGCGGCGGCGGCGAGGAGAAGGCCAAGGCCGTTGCGACCGCCGCGCGTTACGCCCAGGTCAGCGACGCCGTCGACACGCTCGCCACACTGCCCCGCACCAAGGTGTACGTCGATGCCGGGTACCCGGCGTGGCACAGCGTCACCAGCATCGTGCCCCGCCTGATCAAGGGCGGTGTCGGGCAGGCCACCGGCTTCGCGGTGAACGTCTCCAACTACAGCGTCGACAGTGCCAACGCCTGGTACGGCAGGCTCATTTCCTTCTGCCTCGCCCATGTCGCGGACGCCGGGAAGCCGGCCGACTGCCCGGACCAGTACACGCCGCGAGCCGACGCGCAGCGCTGGCTCGACCGCCACAAGCGCCTCGCACCCGACGGCATGGCCCACTTCGTCACCGACACCAGTCGCAACGGCCGCGGGCCGTGGACCCCGCCCGCCGGCAAGTACGCCGACGCGCAGGACTGGTGCAACCCACCGGACCGCGGCCTCGGGGTCCGCCCCACCACCCGCACCGCCGACCCGCTGCACGACGCCAAGCTGTGGATCAAGACGCCCGGCGAGTCGGACGGCCAGTGCCTGCGCGGCACGAAGGGGCCACGGGACCCCGAACGCGGCACGCTCGACCCGAAGGCCGGCGAATGGTTTCCGCAGCAGGCACTGGAGTTGGTGCGGTTTTCGAATCCCGCGCTCGGCGCACCGGCGCACGGGAGGGACGATCGCGGGTAACGGCCTGGTGCGCGATAGGGGGTGGATCAGCCCGCGGCGTCGGATGCGGTGCATCGGAAGGCGGCGGAGCGTCCTCATAGCGGAGCTATCAGGGCGTTTCGCCAACGCGGCGAGGTGCCGTAGCCGGCGTCGCGGGCCCGTCCCCTCTCGCGCACCAGGCCGTAACCACGCCCGGGGCGTTGCCACGGAGGCAGCCGCCAGCTACGCCAGCTGACCCGGCGCGGGGTAAAATCGTGCTGTCTGTCCTGAAACGCTCCAGCGACGGAGGAGGGCACAGATGGCCACTGGTCACGTGCAGCGCACTGATCATCGCGCCGCCCATCGCGCCGCCCCCAATCTTCGGCACGCACGCATCGCCCTGGACGAACACCTGCCCGTCGACCACCGCCTCAGCCTCGTCTACCGCATCGGGGCAGGCCTCATGGGGCTCTTCCTGATCGTCTTCGGTGTCTTCGGGCTGTTGGACCAAGTCGGTTTCTTCGACACCGGCGGCGACAACATGATGGGGCTCAACACCAACGGGGCGCTCAGCGTCCTGTCCATCCTGATCGGTCTGCTCCTGCTGGCGGGCACCCTCATCGGGGGCAACTTCGCCTCGACCCTCAACCTGGTCCTCGGCGTGGCGTTCCTGGCCAGCGGGTTCATCAACCTCGCGCTGCTCGACTCCGACTACAACTTCCTCGCCTTCCGGATGGGGAACGTCGTGTTCAGCTTCGTGGTGGGCCTGCTGTTGATGACGTTCGGGATGTACGGCCGGGTCTCCGGCGGCCTCCCGCACGACAACCCCTACTGGCGGGCGCGTCACTGGTAGCGCGCGGCGCCCGCAGAACCGCACCGTAGGCTCGTACCCGAGAGGCGTCCGCCGTGCTCGATGTGCCGCTGTGGCTGTGGGGGGCGTTCGCCGCGACCGTGGTCGTGGCCCTGGCGGTGGACCTGCTGGCCCACCGCAGCGCCCACGTCATCGGCTTCAAGGAAGCCGCGCTGTGGAGCGCGCTGTGGGTCGGCCTCGCGCTGACCTTCGCCGGGGTCGTCTTCGTGGAACTCGGCGCGACGGCGGGAACCGAATACACGACCGCCTGGCTGCTGGAAAAGAGCCTGTCCGTCGACAACCTGTTCGTTTTCGCGTTGATCTTCGCGTATTTCAAGGTGCCCCGCGCTTATCAGCACCGGGTTCTTTTCTTCGGCGTCATGGGCGCCCTGGTGTTCCGGGGGATCTTCCTGACGCTCGGCGTGGCCGTCGTCAGCCGGTTCACGGCGGTGCTGTTCGGCTTCGCCGCGGTGCTGTTCTGGAGCTCGTACAAAATCCTCAAGGGGGAGGAGGAGAGTTTCGACCCCGGCAAGAGCTTCGCCGTACGGCTGCTCCGCAAGGTCATTCCGGTTCGTGACGAGTACGCGGGGATGAAGTTCTTCGTCAAGGAGGCGGGGCGGCGGGTGGCCACCCCGCTGCTCGCCGTGATCGCCGCGATCGAGGCCGCCGACCTGATCTTCGCTGTGGACAGCGTCCCCGCGGTGCTCGCGGTCAGCGACGACGCCTTCATCGTCTATACGAGCAACGCCTTCGCCATTCTCGGCCTCCGGGCCCTCTATTTCCTGCTCGCGGGGCTGCTGGACCGGTTCCACTACCTGAGCAAGGGCCTGGCGATCATTCTGTCCTTCATCGGCGTGAAGCTCATCCTGCAGGCGTCACACAAACTGATCAGCACATCGATTCCGGAGATCCCCTCGCCGCTGAGTCTCGGCATCATCGTCGTGGTCCTCACGGTGTCCGTCGTGCTCAGCCTTCGGCGCGCCCCTGCCGAACCGGAGAAGCCGGAGAAGCCGCAGAATCCGTAAAAGACTTTACCGACTGTTGTATGTCCCTTCGTTGGCCTAACGTATATGTATGGCCAGCAAAGAGCGTGACACCAAGCCGCAGGCCGAACACATCTGTCCGGTCTGCAAGCAAATCCTCCCGACCGAAGTCCACCGCCACAAGACTCTCGGCATGTACGTGCCGATCTGGCGCCCCGGACCGTGCCAGAACCCGGACTGCGGGTCGTACGACGAGGCGCACACGCCAGCGGAGCACAGGAAGCCCAACGCCCACGCGTGAGCGCCGGGAGCCGTACGCCCCGGCCCTGTCCCGAGCTCCCTCCGGCGTCACGGAAGGAGCCCGGGGGCGCGCTGCGCAGCGCGGGTGTCACTCAGCGCCGAGTTCGCTGAGCGTCTCCCCGTCCCGCAGCCGCGCGCGCACCTCCGCGCGCGCGTCGTCCGCGGCGGGCACGGCCAGCGTCGGGCCGGTGCCGCTCGCCTCCACTTCGCCGCTCACCCGGATCGCGGTGATCTCCCGGCTGCCCGCGGCGAGCAGGTACCTGCGCCCCGACTCCGCCGTCCAGCGCGTGCTCGCGACGAGATGCTGACCGAAGCGGCTGCACGCGGCGGTGGAGCGGGCGCGCGCCACGACCTCGGCCGGTCGGGCGGGAGCCGTCGCGGGCATACGGAACTGCACGAGGACGTTGCCGGGACCACGCCAGGTGGAGGCCCGGGTGCAGGACCACACCGCCCGCCCGCCGCCGGGCAGGTTCTGCTCGGCGAAGTCCCAGATGTTGACGGCTCGTACCCCCGAGCCCCGCAGCTCTTCGAGGCCGCACGCCGACCGGGCCCACGTCAGCAGCGCCGCGCCGCCCGTCGCCTCACGCGGTTGCCGGGCCCGGGTACCGGGCCCCGGCAGCGGTGTGTACGTCAGGTGTACGGGCGCATGGTCGCCGAGGTCGGTGACGAGGAAGGCGTGCTTCTCCACGATGCGTTCGGACGAGCGAAGCTGCAGCACGGGCCACGCGTCGCAGGGAGCCGCGTCGTCCGGGCTGTCCACCGCACTCGTGATCCCATCACCGGACACGTTCAGGGGGCGCCCGGGGGAGTCGGGCCGCAGCAGGTCGCGGGTCTGCGACTCGGCGATCCAGGGAGCGACGAGATACCGGGCCCGGCCCCGCGTGCGGCTGACGACGAGCGCGGCGGCAGTCGTCACGTCGGCGTTGTCGGCGCGGGCGAAATCAAGGGTCGGGCGGCCACCCGGCGTGAGCGGCTCGCTGTAGCGGACGGTGTGCTCGCCGCCGTGGAAGAGCACCACGGCGCGGCGGTCGATCTCGCCCGCGTACAGCAACCGAGTGGACTGCCGCGGCGGACCCGTGGTGGCCGCCGACGCTGTGGTGGCCGCTCCGCGTGCTGTGCCGCGCGGGTCCGCCCAGGCATCGAGCGCCCGTCCGAGGAGGGCCTCGTCAAAGGTGCGCCCGCCGCGGGCCGGCCACACCGTGAAGTCGACCCTGGAGGTGTCGGCCCAGGCGTCGCCCGGCGCGCGTACCAGTTGGTCAGGGGCGAAGGCAGCCACCGGCAGGGGGGTCCGCGAGGCGGGTGCGGGCGTACCGGATGAGCCCGAGACCGTCAGGATCAGCGCGGGGCCACCGCGGCGGCCGCCGTGGCCACCCACACTCCCCGCAGGCGGCGCCGCCGCCGCAGCAGATCCGTCGGCCGGGTCTGCACGGAACACGCGTCGAACTCCCGTGACTCCGCGAGCGCTTCGGCGGCAGGACCCGCCGTGGAGTCCAGACGCCGGGCCGTTCGCAGCGCCTCCTTGGGGCGCTTTACGCCCGCCGCCGTCAGGAGCCGTTCGGTCTCCGCGTCGCCGAGACCGTCCAGACGGCGCAGTACGAACGCGGCACGGGCGGCGGCCGGCACCTTCGACAGCGCGTGCCCCAGGACGACTTCGTCCGCCCCGCCCGCCCGCGGGAACAGCCGCAGCCCCCACACGACGGGCAGCGCGGGCCGCAGCGCGCGCGGCGACGGCAGCGACCCTGGCCACCCCCACGGCGTGCGCTCGTACGCCAGGGCGGAGCGCAGCACCCGCTCCAGCACCCACGCCGCCTCGGGGGCCGGTGCGGGCCGCTGCGCGGGCAGCGCCCGCGCCCCGGGCGCCGGTGCTGCCTGTGGTGACTGCTGCGGCCTGCCCGCGTCGCGGATGCCGGGCAGGGCCCGCTGCGTCAGTGAATGGGCGACGAGGACCCGCCGGTGTCGGCTGAGGGAGGGTGGCAGGGTCAGGTAGGCGAGTCGGGCGAGTCGGGTGTACTGCTCGACGAGGGCGGCCTCGGCCCGGAGGAGGCCGGTCCGCCCACTGCCATTCGCGCGTTGCCCAGGGGATGGGGACATGGATCGAAGATCCTTCCAACGAATGAGACGTTGTCCGTGTCCCTCCGTCAAACGAGTGATTCCTGCGATGGTCACAAGCGGTGGGCGGGGAGCCGGGCAGGTGGCAAGCGTGCGCCGGGCAAGCGTGCGCCGGGCGACCGTGCGCGTACGAACGAGCACACATCCAGCCCCTCCGGACGCAGCGCCGACGCAGCCCGGACGAGAGACAGGACACCGACATGAGCCTGGACGAGACCCCGAGCGAGGGCGGCGCGCAGCCGCTGTACTGCCTGGTGACCGGGGCGACGGGGTACATCGGGGGCCGCCTGGTGCCCGAACTGCTCGCAGCGGGCCACCGGGTGCGCTGCATGGCCCGGACACCCGGCGCCCTGCGGGGCCACCCCTGGGCCGGCCGGGTGGATGTGGTGCGCGGCGACGCGACCCGGGCGGACACGGTCGGCGCGGCGATGCGCGGCATCGATGTCGCGTACTACCTGGTCCACGCGCTCGGCAGCGGATCCGGCTTCGAGGACACGGACCGCGAAGCCGCCCGGATCTTCGGTGAGCAGGCCCGCGCCGCCGGTGTGAAGCGCATCGTCTACCTGGGCGGGCTCACGCCCCGTGGCGTCGCGGAGTCGGACCTCTCCCCGCACCTGCGCTCGCGTGCCCAGGTGGGCCGGATCCTGCTCGGCTCGAAGGTCCCGACCACGGTGCTGCGCGCCGCCGTCATCATCGGCTCGGGCTCCGCGTCGTTCGAGATGCTGCGCTACCTCACCGAGCGGCTGCCGGTCATGGTCACCCCCAGCTGGATCGCGACCCGGATCCAGCCGATCGCCGTACGCGACGTACTGCGCTACCTCGTGGCCAGCGCGCGGATGCCGGACGACGTGAACCGGGCCTTCGATCTCGGTGGCCCCGACGTCATGACGTACCGCGAGATGATGCGGCGCTACGCCCAAGTCGCCCGGCTGCCGCACCGGCTGATCCTGCCCGTACCGATGCTGTCGCCGGGCCTGTCGAGCCACTGGATCGGCCTGGTCACGCCCGTACCCCGGCGGATCGCCCGCCCGCTCGCGGAGTCCCTGCGCCACGAAGTGGTCTGCCACGAACACGACATCGCCCGGTACGTGCCCGACGGGCCGGGGCGGCCGCTCAGCTTCGACACCGCGCTGTCGCTCGCCCTGCAACGGGTCAAGGACGCTCAGGTGACCACCCGGTGGTCGTCGGCCTCGCTGCCGGGCGCGCCCAGCGATCCGCTGCCCACCGATCCGGACTGGGCGGGCGGCAGTCTCTACTCGGACCGGCGCGAACTGGCCGTGGACGCCTCACCGGAGGCGCTGTGGCGGGTCATCGAGGGAATCGGCGGGGACAACGGCTGGTACTCCTTCCCTCTCGCCTGGGCCGTACGCGGCTGGCTGGACCGGCTGGTCGGCGGGGTGGGGCTGCGCCGCGGGCGGCGGGACGCCGAGCGGTTGCGGGTCGGCGACTCGCTGGACTTCTGGCGGGTGGAGGAGATCGAGCCGGGCAGGTTGCTGAGGCTGCGGGCCGAGATGCGGCTGCCGGGGCTGGCGTGGCTGGAGTTGCGGGCCGAGCCGGGCAGTGACGGGCGTACGACGTACCGGCAGCGGGCCCTGTTCCACCCGCACGGCCTGCTGGGCCACGCCTACTGGTGGAGCGTGTCGCCGTTCCACACCGTGGTGTTCGGCGGCATGGCCCGCAAGATCACGCAGACGGCGGTCAAGGCCGGCCACACGTAGTGACGGCCGCACGTAGTGACGCCCGCTCGTCGTGACGGCCGCACGCCTCAGGCGTCGGCGGCAGCGTCGCCGGCCGGGGCCGCAGGGGGTGATCTGGCTGAGGACGCACAGCCAGCGGCCGCCCCGCCGCGCGTACGGCCCAGCCCAGCCCGGCTCAACCCCACCCCGGCCCTGGCGACGTCAGGCGGTCCGTTTGAAGTCCCCTCGCACCGTGAACGCCCCGTCCGCTGTCCGCGCGCGTGCCTCGTACGTGTCGTCGTTGGCGTCCCGGCCGTCCGTGGCGTGGTTGTGCTGCCCGGCGAAGACGTGTTCTCCCGCCGGCACCTTACGACCGCTCTTGAGCGTCCAGCGGTAGACGAGCACGCCGTCCTGCTCGCGGACGGTCAGGGCGAAGTCCGCGTCCGGCAGCGACTGCCAGGTGCCGGTGGTCTCGACTCCGCCCGTCTGCGCCACGCGCGGCCAGGTCGTCGGCCGCATCCGGCTCACCGGTCAAGAGGTGCGCGAAGCGGGCGAGTTCGGCGTAGTGACGCTCGAAGAACGCGTGGAACTCGTCCGATCCGTGGTCAACGACCATGCCCGAGGTCGCCTCTCGCTCTTCTGTCCCGTGCCCGTGCCCCACACCCGTGCCCACGCCCGCCCGAGCGGGAAGCGAGCATAACCGGCCCCTGCGAACGCGGTGCCGTCAGCCGGCGCTCAGGGCGTCCCGGCCGAGGAAGCCGGTGATCGCCGGGGTGAAACCCGGGAACGCCGCCACCGTCACCCCGGACGTCCGGTTCGGCGTCTTCTCCGCAGCGCACGGGTAGTGGCTTCCCGAAGCGACGCAGCGACCCGGCAATGGACCGGGCCGCCCGGCAACGCACGGAGGAAACATGACGGCACAGGACGCCACCCAGGAGTTCCGGGCGGCCCGGGATTTCCTGCTCCAGCACCGGGAGGACTATACGACTGCGTACGAGAACTTCGTCTGGCCGCGCCCGGAACGGTTCAACTGGGCGCTCGACTGGTTCGACCGCATCGCCGAGGGCAACGACCGGGTCGCCCTGCACATCGCGGAGGAGGACGGCCGGCGCACCCAGGTCTCCTTCGCGCACATGTCGGCGCGCTCCGCGCGGGTCGCCAACTGGTTCCGCGCGCAGGGGGTCGGACCGGGTGACCGCATCCTCGTCATGCTCGGCAACCAGGTGGAGTTGTGGGAGACGGCGCTGGCCGCGATGAAGCTGCGCGCCGTCGTCGTCCCGGCGACGCCGCTGCTCGGGTCCGCCGATCTGCGCGACCGGGTCGAGCGCGGCCGGGTCCGGCACGTCGTGGTGCGGGACGAGGACGCGGCGAAGTTCGACGACGTACCCGGTGAGTACACCCGTATCGGCGTCGGGGGCGGGGAAGGCGCCCGGGACGGCTGGACACGGTACGACGGCGCGGACGCGAGCCCCGACGGCTTCGAGCCGGACGGGCCGACCTCGGCCGACGACCCCTTGATGCTCTACTTCACCTCCGGTACCACCGCCAGGCCCAAACTCGTCGAGCACACCCATGTGTCCTACCCCGTCGGCCACCTGGCGACGATGTACTGGATCGGGCTGCGGCCCGGCGACGTCCACCTCAACATCTCCTCGCCGGGCTGGGCCAAGCACGCCTGGTCGAACCTCTTCGCCCCGTGGAACGCCGAGGCCACCGTCTTCATCCACAACTACACCCGCTTCGACCCGGCCGCGCTGATGGCCGAGATGGACCGCGCCGGCGTCACCAGCTTCTGCGCCCCGCCCACCGTGTGGCGGATGCTGATCCAGTCGGACCTCGGCCTGCTGCGTACGCCGCCGCGCGAGGTCCTGGCGGCGGGCGAGCCGCTCAACCCCGAGGTCATCGAGACCGTACGGCGCGAATGGGGCGTGACGATCAGGGACGGCTTCGGGCAGACCGAGACGTCCGTGCAGGTGGCCAACACCCCTGGTCAGCGGCTGCTTGCGGGCTCAATGGGGCGGCCCAGCCCCGGCTTCGTCGTCGAGCTGCTCGACCCGGTGACCGGGGAGCCGGGGGTGAGCGAGGGCGAGATCTGCCTCGACCTGTCGGCGGCTCCGGTCGGCCTGATGGCCGGCTACCACGGCGATCCCGAACGCACGGCGGCGGCGATGGCCGGCGGCTACTACCGGACCGGCGACATCGGTTCGCGCGACGCGGACGGGTACATCACGTACACCGGCCGGCGCGACGACGTGTTCAAGGCCTCCGACTACAAGATCTCCCCCTTCGAGCTGGAGAGCGCGCTGCTCCAACACGAGGCGGTCGCGGAGGCGGCGGTGGTGCCCGCGCCGGACCCGGTGCGGCTGGCGGTGCCGAAGGCGTACGTCGTCCTCGCGCAGGGGTGGGAGCCCGACGCGGACACGGCGAAGCTGCTGTTCGAGCACGCCAGGTCGGTGCTCGCGCCCTACCAGCGGATCAGGCGGATCGAATTCGCCGAGCTGCCCAAGACGGTGTCCGGCAAGATCCGCCGGATCGAGCTGCGCGAGCGCACGGCGAAGGGCTCGACGGCGGAGTACGACGAGGGCGACCTGCGCTGACCGGATTCAGAAGCTGTTGTCCCACTCCCGCTGGATCAGCTCGGGGCGTCTGGTGCGGTCGATCGCAAGGCGCCGGAGTGTCCTCAGGTGGGGTCTCCCCTGCTCGAACGGAGTTGAGAGCTTGGGGAAGGAGCTATTAGGGCATTTCGGCAACGCCGCGAGCGGTCGTGCCAGGCGTTCCGAGCTCAGCGGGAGTGGGACAACAGCTTCTCAGGCACCTGTGCTGATCAGGTCGCCCGCGGGGCGGTTCACCGGTTGCGGCGTACCGGTGAGGTCCATGACGAAGAGCGGGACGCCGAGTGTGTCCGCGCGGGCGCGGGCGTCGTCGGCGTACCCGGCGAGGGAGAAGAACACGCCGATCCCGGAGGCGCTGAGGCCGTTCAGCCACAGGCACTCCACATCGCGCAGGTTGGCCGGACGGGTCGTCGGGTCGACCTGCGCGACCAGGCCAGGGGCCCGCAGGTCTATGCCGGAGGCTGGGCGCTCGGGGGACTGCATGATGTCGCGGAACCCGAGCCACTTGAGGTAGAGGGCGGCCGCAGTCACCGCGTCCCGGGCGGTTCTGATGGTCATCGGCCGAAACCGCGGGCGCGGCGCAGCGGCGGCGTCCGGCAGCGGACCGGTTGCGGACGCGGAATTCCCGGGCGGGTGCGCCGACGCGGGTCCGGGGGTCGGTCCGGGCCGTGCGGGGGCCGTCGGTTCGTGGCCCGGCTGATGGCGGGCCCGCCCCTGCACAGGCCCGGCAGGCCCGTATGCCTGGCCGGGTGCCGGCTCCGGCGTGGGCGTGGGCGTGGAAGCCGACGTGGACGTGGACCGGCGGTCCGGTCCCTGGGCCGGCGAGCGGGGCACCGGTCGTACCGGAATGCGCAGGACCGCGCCGCAGGCGCAGCCCAGTTCGGGCTGGGGCCACTGGTCCTGGCGGCCGCACGCGCCGCAGCGCACCGTGACCCAGGCGTCGGTCCAGGTGCGGTGCGTGATCCGTTCCGGAGTGGCGCCGCGGGACAGTGGCGGGGCCAGCGGTTCGCCGCACGCGCACGGGAAGACCGGCGCCTCGAAGGAGTGCGTCCGGCGGCAGACCGGGCAGCGCACCGGCACGTTCTCTCCCATGACCGTCCCCCTCCGGGCCGGATCACCGGCAGCCGTCATGTGACTGCGGTACGTGGCCCATGGTCCACCAAGAGCGACGCCTTGGGGAGGGACTTCGGGCATTGCCGCCGGGCACTGCCGCGTGGACTCCGACATGGGCTCCGGCATGGCCTCCTGCGTGACCCCGCCGTGGACCCGCTCTTGACGCATCAACGACCTCACCCTAGATTGCTTCCGTATAGCAGAAACAAACTTTCGCATTATGGAATAGACGCTCACCGGCTCGCACCGGTGAGGTCACTCCGACTGGCCGAGCAGGAGTACGCGATGCCTCGAATGACCGCAGCCCGAGCCGCAGTTGAAATCCTCAAGCGCGAAGGCGTCACGAACGCCTTCGGCGTCCCGGGCGCGGCGATCAACCCGTTCTACAAGGCCCTCCAGGCGGGCGGTGGCATCGACCACACGCTGGCCCGCCACGTCGAGGGCGCGTCCCACATGGCCGAGGGGTACACCCGTACCAAGGCCGGCAACATCGGTGTCTGCATCGGTACGTCGGGCCCCGCCGGCACCGACATGATCACCGGCCTCTACTCCGCGATCGGTGACTCCATCCCGATCCTGTGCATCACCGGCCAGGCCCCGACCGCGGTGATCCACAAGGAGGACTTCCAGGCCGTCGACATCGCCTCGATCGCCAAGCCCGTCACCAAGGCGGCGACCACCGTCCTGGAGGCCGCGCAGGTCCCCGGCGTCTTCCAGCAGGCGTTCCACCTGATGCGCTCCGGCCGTCCCGGCCCGGTCCTCATCGACCTGCCGATCGACGTCCAGCTGACCGAGATCGAGTTCGACCCCGAGACGTACGAGCCGCTGCCGGTCTACAAGCCCGCGGCCACCCGCAAGCAGGTCGAGAAGGCCGTCCGGATGCTGGTCGCCTCCGAGCGCCCGCTGATCGTCGCGGGCGGCGGCATCATCAACGCCGACGCCTCCGAGCTGCTGGTCGAGTTCGCCGAGCTGACCGGCGTCCCGGTCATCCCGACCCTGATGGGCTGGGGCATCCTCGCCGACGACCACGAGCTGAACGCCGGCATGGTCGGCCTCCAGACCTCGCACCGCTACGGCAACGCCACGTTCCTGGAGTCGGACTTCGTCCTCGGCATCGGCAACCGCTGGGCCAACCGCCACACCGGCGGCCTCGACGTCTACACCAAGGACCGCACCTTCGTCCACGTCGATGTCGAGCCCACCCAGATCGGCAAGATCTTCGCCCCGGACTACGGCATCGCCTCCGACGCCAAGGCCGCCCTGGAGCTCTTCATCGTGGTCGCCAAGGAGCTGAAGGCCGCGGGCGAGCTGCCGGACCGCTCCGCCTGGGCCGCGTCCGCGCAGGAGCGCAAGGCGACACTCCAGCGGCGCACGCACTTCGACAACGTGCCGATCAAGCCGCAGCGTGTGTACGAGGAGATGAACCGCGCCTTCGGCCCCGAGACCCGGTACGTCACCACGATCGGCCTCTCCCAGATCGCCGGCGCGCAGATGCTGCACGTCTACCGGCCGCGCCACTGGATCAACTGCGGCCAGGCCGGTCCGCTCGGCTGGACGATCCCGGCCGCGCTCGGTGTCGCCACCGCCGACCCCGAGACCCCGGTCGTCGCGCTGTCCGGCGACTACGACTTCCAGTTCATGCTCGAAGAGCTGGCCGTCGGCGCGCAGCACAAGATCCCGTACGTCCACGTCCTGGTGAACAACGCCTACCTGGGCCTCATCCGCCAGGCGCAGCGCAACCTCGACATCAACTTCCAGGTCAACCTGGAGTTCGAGAACATCAACTCGCCGGAGCTGGGCGTCTACGGCGTGGACCACGTCAAGGTCGTCGAAGGTCTCGGCTGCAAGGCGATCCGGGTCACCGAGCCGGACCAGCTGCTGCCCGCCTTCGAGGAGGCGAAGAAGCTCGCCGCCGAGTACCAGGTCCCGGTCGTCGTCGAGGCGATCCTGGAGCGCATCACGAACATCTCGATGGGCGTCCAGATCGACGGCGTGAACGAGTGGGAGGACCTCGCCACCGAGCCGGGCCACGCCCCCACGGCGATCCGTACGCTCGCCTGATCCGCACACCCCGACCGAAGGCCCGGCCCGCGCGAGCAGGCCGGGCCTTCGGCGTACCCGGGCGCGTCCTGCCTGGTCATCCGCCTGGTCACCTGCCCGGTCGCACCTGAAGTGCGCCCCCTTGGGCTCTCCCTCTAATCGGTTAATTGCCCTGCAAGGGAACATGAGTGTGCTCCCACTCGGGGACAGGTGTGTCGGACATCGACCGCACACCGTCTGGAGCACCCGAAACGTGGAGACCACCGGCACGACCGGCACCGGCACGACCGGCACTGTCACGACCGGCAGTGTCACGGCAGGCACTGTCACGGCAGGCAACGTATGGAGCTGCCCGTTCGACTACGCGGAGGCCCTCGAGTTCGACCCTCAGCTCCAGCAGATGCTGGAGACCGACCCGGTGGCCCGGATCCGGATGCCGTACGGCGAGGGGGAGGCCTGGCTCGTCACGCGGTACGAGGACGTACGCACCGTGACCACCGACCGGCGGTTCAGCCGCGGCGCCGTCAAGGGCCGCGACTTCCCCCGCATGACGCCGGAACCGATCGTCCAGTCCGAGTCGATCAACCTGATGGATCCGCCCGCGAGCAGCCGGCTGCGGAGTCTGGTCGCGAAGAGTTTCACGCCCCGCCACGTCGAGCGGATGCGCCGGCGCACCCAGAGCGCCGTGGACTCGATGATCGGCCGGATGGCCGACATCGGCTCACCCGCCGACCTCGTCGCCCATATCGCCGCGCCCCTGCCGCTGGTGACGATCTGTGAGGTCCTGGACATCCCCGAGGCGGACCGGCCGTGGCTGCGCGGCCACGCGCTCACCATGATGAACATGGTCGCCGCCGACCGGGACGCCGCTGTCCGCGCCAAGGCCGAGCTGCGCGCCTACTTCGCCGGGCTCAGCGCGGAGCGGCGCCGCTCACCAGGCGACGACATGATCAGCACCCTGGCCACCGCCCGCGACGGTGCGGAGCTGCTGGACGACGACGAGCTGGCCGTCATGTCGATGGTTCTGCTGATCACCGGCCAGGACACCACGACGTACGAGATCGGGAACATCGCGTACACCCTGCTCACCCGCCCGGACGTGCTCGGAGCGCTCCGCGCGCGGCCCGCCGGCCTGCCCGGGGCGATCGAGGAGCTGCTGCGCTTCATCCCGTTCCGCAAGGGCGTCGGCATCCCGCGGATCGCTCTGGAGGACGTGGAACTCGGCGGGGTCACCATCCGGGCCGGGGACGTGGTGCACGTCTCCTACCTCACCGCCAACCGCGACGAGCGGAAGTTCGAGGGCCCCGGCGACATCGACATCGAGCGGCCGGCCGTACCGCACATGACGTTCGGCTGGGGGGCGCACCACTGCCTCGGGGCGCCGCTCGCCGCGATGGAACTGGAGGTCGTGTTCGCCACCCTCCTCGACCGCTTCCCGCTCCTGCGGCTGGCCGTCGAGCCCGGTGAGGTGCGCTGGAACACGACGTCGATCTGGCGCTACCCGCTCGCTCTGCCGGTGGCCTGGTAACGGACCCCGGGACCCCAGCCTCTACGCCCTGACGCCCGCCGCCCTGACGCCCGGTCGAAGACAAGGAAGAACCATGGCCACGCTGTGCCGCCCGTCCGTCGCCGTACCCGACCATGTCATCACCATGGAACAGACGCTGGAGCTGGCCCGCGAGCTGCACGCGGACCATCCGCAACTGGACCTCGCCCTGCGCCTGATCGAGAACACGGGCGTCGCGACCCGCCATCTCGTCCAGCCGATCGAAGACACCCTGCGCCACCCAGGTTTCGAGTCCCGCAACCGGCTGTACGAGGCCGAGGCGAAGGCGCGGGTGCCCGACGTCGTACGCCGGGCGCTCGCGCACGCCGAAGTGGAGGCCGACGAGATCGACCTCATCGTCTATGTGTCGTGCACCGGCTTCATGATGCCCTCGCTGACCGCCTGGCTGATCAACACGATGGGCTTCCGCTCGGACACCCGCCAGCTCCCCATCGCCCAGCTCGGCTGCGCCGCCGGCGGTGCGGCGATCAACCGCGCGCACGACTTCTGCACCGCCTATCCGCAGGCGAACGTGCTCATCGTGTCCTGTGAGTTCTGCTCGCTGTGCTACCAGCCGGCCGACCTGGGGGTGGGCTCGCTGCTGTCCAACGGCCTCTTCGGGGACGCGATCTCGGCGGCCGTGGTCCGCGGCGAGGGCGGCACGGGGGTGCGGATCGAGCGCAACGCCTCGCATCTGGTGCCCGACACCGTGGACTGGATCTCGTACGCCGTGCGGGACACCGGGTTCCACTTCCTGCTCGACAAGCGGGTCCCCGGCACCATGCAGATGCTCGCCCCGGCGCTGAAGTCGCTCGTCGCGCAGCACGGTTGGGAGATTCCGCAGCTCGACTTCTTCATCATCCACGCGGGCGGCCCGCGCATTCTCGACGACCTGTGCCACTATCTGGAACTGCCGCCGCAGATGTTCCGGTTCAGCCGGGCCACGCTCACCGAGCGGGGAAACATCGCCAGTTCCGTGGTCTTCGACGCGCTGGCACGGCTGTTCGACGAGGGTGGGGCGCGGGACGGCGCCGGCGGGCTCATCGCCGGCTTCGGTCCCGGCATCACCGCCGAGACCGCTGTGGGCCGCTGGACGTGCGCATCCGTCCCGGCGGCGGAGGCGGCAGCCGGGGCGGTGGCCGGGGCAGCCGGGGCGGTGGTCGCCGTCGGCTGACGGCGTTCGCCGCGATTGCGCTGAGAGCGTGCCCGCGTTCCCAAAGTCAGGATCGGTCGGCACAGTTGCGGCCATGAGACTACTGATCCTGGGCGGTACGGAATTCGTCGGGCGCGCGGTCACCGAGGACGCCCTGGCGCGCGGCTGGGACGTGACCGTCTTCCACCGGGGGCGGCACGACCCGCCGCAGGGCGTCACCGCCCTGCACGGCGACCGCACCGCCGAGGACGGTCTGTCGTCGCTGGAGCAGGGGGAGTGGGACGTCGTCGTCGATACGTGGTCGGGCGCGCCCAAGGTCGTACGGGACGCCGCGCAGCTGCTGGCCGGCCGGGCCGGGCACTACGTGTACGTCTCCAGTGCCTCCGTGTACGCCTACCCGTCCCCGCCGGGCCTGGATGAGGATGGGGCGCTGGTCGACGGTTCGCCCGACGCCACCGGGGACGTCGCCTACCCGCAGGCGAAGCGGGGCGGCGAGCTGGCCGCGGTCGAGGCCTTCGGCGACCGCGCGCTGCTGCTGCGGGCCGGGCTCATCCTCGGCCCCGGCGAGAACATCGGCCGGCTCCCGTGGTGGCTGACCCGCATCGCCCGCGGCGGGCCGGTCCTTGCTCCCGGGCCGCGGGATCTGGGCGTGCAGTTCATCGACGCCCGCGATCTCGCCGCGTGGGCGCTGGACGCCGCCGAACGCGGGCTCGGGGGCCCGTACAACCTCATCAGCCCGCCGGGCCACGCAGGCCTGGCCGAGTTGCTGGAGGAGTGTGTACGGGTCACGGGCTCGGACGCGGAGCTGCGCTGGACGGACCCGGAGGTGATCCGGGCGGCCGGCATCGAGCCGTGGATGGAACTGCCGGTGTGGGTGCCGCCGGGGGAGATGCACGACACGATGCACCGCACCGACGTCGGCAAGGCCATGGCGGCCGGCCTGCGCTGCCGGCCGGTCGCCGCGACCGTGGCCGACACCTGGACCTGGCTTCAGAAGCTCGGCGGGGTGGCCCCGCAGCGCCCCGACCGTCCGGTGGTGGGTCTCGCACCGGAGAAGGAGGCGCGGGCGTTGGCCGAGGCGGCGGCGCCGAACGCCTGAAGGGCGCGGGGTGCGTACGGGACCGTTCGTACGCACCCCGCGCCCTGGCAGGGGGAACAACTGATACCGCCCGACGGCACGAGACTGGCGCGACAGGACGTTCGCGCCGCCGGGCGGGGTTTGGGGGGGGTGCGCGTGTGGTGCGTAGCGCGGGGGTGTTGTTGTGGGGCCGGGCGGAGTCCGGCGCAGCGGGCCGATGCCCGCGGTAGCGGTGCGAGGTGCGCACGTGGGAGTGGTCGATGGTGCGGGAAGGGGTCCGCGGCGGGGGGCGATGAACTCGCGGGGTGGCCTGCCCTCAGGTCGAACAGGCCACTCCGTGAGCCTTGACCACCGCACTGGCTCGCTCTCCGCCGCGGTACCCGTTCCGTCCGTTGCCCCGACCACCCCTCATCGGGCCGGGGCTCGGACTGCGCGAGTGAACTGACCTCCCGTCAAGTCACTCGCGCGGTCTCGGTGCGCGGGACTGCTCAGTCCTCGCGCAGGGCGCGGACCGCTTCCTCCACGCGCTTGCCGTACTCGGCGTCGGCTGCGTGGAAGTGCGCCAGGTTCTTCTCGATCACGTCGTCGCGGGTGACCTGCGAGAGGCCGCCGGCGATGTTGGCGATCAGGCGGGACTTCTCCTCGTCCGACATCAGGCGGTAGAGCTCACCGGCCTGGAAGAAGTCGTCGTCCTTGACGTGGACCGCGTTGGCGTGCGCGCCGGTCCAGCCGGCCACCGCGATCGGCGCGGACAGCGCCTCGTCGGTCTGGGCGGGGCCGGCGTACGAGTTGGGCTCGTAGTTCTTGTCGTGACGGGCCCCGTGGCGCGTCGCCATGGCGCCGTCCCGGCCGTAGTTGTCGGCCGTGGTCGCCTTGGGGGCGTTGACCGGCAGCTGGGTGTGGTTGACACCGAGGCGGTAGCGGTGGGCGTCCGCGTAGGCGAAGAGCCGGCCCTGGAGCATCTTGTCGGGCGAGGGGCCGATGCCCGGAACGAAGTTGTTCGGGGAGAACGCGGCCTGCTCGACCTCGGCGAAGACGTTGTCCGGGTTCCGGTCGAGGACCAGTCGGCCGACGCGCTGGAGCGGGTAGTCCGCGTGCGGCCAGACCTTCGTCACGTCGAACGGGTTGAAGCGGTAGTCCGCGGCCTCGGCGGCCGGCATGAGCTGGACGTGCAGCGTCCAGGACGGGTTGACGCCACGCTCGATGGCCTGGAGCAGGTCCGTCTGGTGCGAGTTGGCGTCCTTGCCGGCCAGTTCGGCGGCCTGCTCGGACGACAGGCAGCGGACGCCCTGGTTCGTCTTGAAGTGGTACTTGACGAAGTACGCGTCGCCATCGGCGTTCGTCCACTGGTAGGTGTGCGAGCCGAAGCCGTTCATGTGGCGGTACGAGGCGGGGATGCCGCGGTCGCCCATCAGCCAGGTGATCTGGTGGGTGGACTGCGGGGAGTGCGCCCAGAAGTCCCAGACGTTGTCCGGCTCCTGCTTGCCCGTGAAGGGGTCGCGCTTCTGGGAGTGGATGAAGTCGGGGAACTTCACCGGGTCGTTGAGGAAGAACACCGGGGTGTTGTTGCCGACGAGGTCGTAGTTGCCCTCTTCGGTGTAGAACTTCAGTGCGAAACCGCGCGGGTCGCGGACCGCGTCCGCACCGCCCAGGTTGTCGGCGACGGTGGAGAAGCGGATGAACGTCTCGGTCCGCTTGCCGACCTCGCCGAGGAAGTTCGCCCGGGTGAAGCCGGTGACGTCGTCGGTCACCTCGAAGTAGCCGTAGGCACCCGAACCGCGGGCGTGGACGACGCGCTCCGGGATGCGCTCACGGTTGAACCGGGCCAGCTTCTCCAGCAGGTGCTGGTCCTGGATGAGGAGCGGGCCGCCGACACCGGCGGAGGCGGAATTCTGGTTGTCGGCGACCGGGGCGCCTGACTCGGTCGTGAGCACACGCTTCGACATGGGGACCTTCCTGCGGAATCTGCTGGCGGCGTGAGGAGCGTAAGTACGCATCACCTGCGGCGTCAACAGTTTGTTGAAGTTGAAGACGGGGTTCAGCGCGGGTTCAAGCTGAAGTGGAATCCGGGCGGCGGCAGCGCCTGGGCGCGACAGGACAGGTGTCAGCGCTGCCGCAGCCCGGAGTTCATGGGGAGGGTCAGCTCTGGACGGGCTGACCGGAGAGGCGCTCGACCGAGCGCAGCAGGGCGGAGTGGTCCAGGCCGCCGTCGCCCTGGGCGCGCAGCGAGGCGACCAGCTGGGCGACGACCGCGCCGACGGGCAGGGCCGCGCCGACGTTGCGGGCGGCGTCGGTGACGATGCCCATGTCCTTGTGGTGCAGGTCGATCCGGAAGCCGGGGGCGAAGTCCCGCTTCAGGAAGTTGGCCTTCTTGCGGGTCAGCACGGTCGAGCCGGCCAGTCCGCCGTTGAGGACGTCCAGGGCCGCTTCGAGGTCGACGCCGGACTTCTCCAGGAAGACCACGGCCTCAGCGCACGCCTGGATGTTGACCGCGACGATCAGCTGGTTCGCGGCCTTCACCGTCTGGCCGGAGCCGTGCGGGCCGCACAGGACGATGGTCTTGCCGAGGGCGTCGAGGACCGGCTTGGCGGCGTCGAAGTCCTGCTGCGAGCCGCCGACCATGATCGACAGTACCGCCTCGATGGCGCCGGCCTCGCCGCCGGAGACCGGGGCGTCCAGGACGCGCAGGCCCTTCTCGGTGCCGGCCTTGCCCAGGTCCACGGAGGTCTGGGGGGTGATCGAGGACATGTCGATCAGGAGGGCGCCCTTCTTGGCGTTCTCCAGGATGCCGTCCTCGCCGTACGCGATCGCCTTGACCTGCGGGGAGGCGGGCACCATCGTGATGATCACGTCGGCGTCCTTGACGGCCTCGGCTATCGAGGACGCGCCCTTGCCGCCCGCGGCGACCAGGCGGTCGATCTTGGGCTGCTCCAGGGTGTAGCCGGTGACGTCGTAACCCGCCTTGAGCAGGTTCTCGGACATGGGCGAGCCCATGATGCCGAGACCGATGAAGCCGATCTTGGGGAGGTTGTTGCTCATGAGGGTGCCTCTCTCGAAACTCTCTTGCGTCACGTCAGTTGGCGGCGCGGGCGCCGGCCGGCAGCCAGTCGAAGGCCTCGGTGCTGGGGCGGTCGCCGGGCTTGTACTCCAGGCCCACCCAACCGTCGTAACCGGCCTTCTTCAGCTGGTCGAGCAGTTCTTCCAGCGGCAGCGAGCCGGTGCCGGGCGCGCCGCGGCCGGGGTTGTCGGCGATCTGCACGTGGCCGGTCTTTTCGGCGTACGCCGCGATCACCTCGGGGAGGTTCTCGCCGTTCATCGACAGGTGGTAGATGTCGAGGAGGAACTTGGCGTTGCCGAGTCCGGTGGCCGCGTTGACCTTGTCGACGATCTCGACGCCGGCCGGTGCGCTCACCAGCGGGTAGAGCGGCGACTCCGGCTTGTTGAGGGTCTCGATCAACAGGATCGCCCCGACGCGGTCCGCGGCGCGGGCGGCCACGACCAGGTTCTCCAGGGCGAGCTTGTCCTGTACGTCGGGGTCCGTGCCGTCCACGCGATTGCCGTAGAGCGCGTTGAGCGCCTTGCAGCCGACCGAGGCGGCGAAGTCGGCCGCCACGTCGATGTTGGCGCGGAAACGGTCGGACTCCTCGCCGGGCACGGAGAGTGCGCCGCGGTCGGGGCCGGGCAGCTGTCCGGCATAGAAGTTCAGGCCGACCAGCTGGGTGCCGGCCTCGTCGAGTGCCCGCTTGAGCGCGTCGAGCTCGGCCTGGTCGGGGGTGGGGGTCTCGATCCACGGCCACCACAGCTCGACCGCCTTGAAGCCCGCCGCGGCGGCTGCCGCGGGGCGCTCAAGGAGCGGGAGTTCCGTGAAGAGGATCGAGAGGTTCACATCGAAGCGCTGGTCCGGGTAGCCCATGAGGGTTTCGGCGCTCCTTCCGTATTGCGGAAGTTATTTTCTGCTTGACGGAATGTTGCAACGCGACGTGGACGCCTGTCAAGGGGGCCCCCGGCGATACCGTGGGGGCATGGTGCGATTGAGAGTGGAGTTCACGACCGAACCCTTCGACCTCGACGAGGCGCCGGCGCACGCGCTGGCGGCCCGCGAGGTCATGCAGGGAGCGGCGCTGGACGCGGTGGATGTGGGCCCGTTCGGCAACACCGCCGAGGGCGGTGCGGATGAGGTGCTGACGGCGGTCGACGCGCTGCTGCGCAGGTCGCTGGACGCGGGCGCCACTCGCGTCTCGTTGCAGGTCAACGTGATCGAGGAGGGCGAGCAGTGACGGATCACGGCGCTCTCGACGGACTGCCCGGCCACCCTCTGGTTGCGGCGGTCAAGCCGCTGGTGGATGCCATGGGGGGCGAGATGATGGCCCCGGCGCGGGCGGCCGGTGACGACGTGGTGCTGTCCTGGGAGGGCCGGGAGGTCGTCGCCGTACGCCTTCCGCAGCTCTCGGACTCCCTCGACCACATCCTGGCGGCGCTGGAGCGGCGGCACGGAATGCCGCTGGCCGAGCTGGATCGCAAGGAGAAGCAGTCGGTCGTACGCATATTGGAGGCGCGCGGAGCCTTCTCGGTGCGGCACGGCGTGGAGACGGTGGCAGGCGCGCTGGGAGTCAGCCGCTTCACTGTTTACAACTACCTGAACAGGGAAAATGCCGCGAAAGGTGAGTAGTTGATCTCCATTTGATCGATCATTCGGGGGGGCGTCGTCCGAATGCCGGGACGGCGGCCTTTGTGTTCGCGATATTTCAACAAACTGTTGACGTGCTGTTGTTGAGGGCGTTAGCTATGCGCAGCCCGTCCAGCACAAGGCCACGGAGGCTTTCCCGTGACTTCGACACCGAAACCGGGCCTCGCCCGGTTCAACACCTTGCAGGTCAGCGAGGCCTCGGCCGCGCTCCATGAGGTGTGCGCCAGCTCGGCGTGGGGGAGCGTACTGCTCGCCCGGCGCCCGTACACCACCGCCGAAGCCCTCTACCTCGCCAGCGACGCCGCCACGGCCGAGCTGACCGCCGGGGACCTGGCCGAGGCGATGGCGGGGCACCCGCCGATCGGCCGGCCGAAGCCCGGCGACCCGACCTCCTCCCGCGAACAGCGGGGGATGGCCGGAGCGTCGGAGGAACTCAAGGCCGAGATGCTCGAACTGAACCTGGCCTACCAGGAGAAGTTCGGACACGTCTTCTTGATCTGCGCCACCGGGGCGACCGGTGAACAGATGCGCGATGCGGTCAAGTCCCGGATCGGCAACGCCCCCGAGGCGGAACGCGACAACGTACGCACCGAACTCGGGAAGATCAACCGAATCCGGCTCGCCCGTCTCGTAGAAGAGCACGAAGAGGACACAGACCGATGAGCACCTCCACCACCGCCTCGGTGTCCACGCACATCCTGGACACCAGCATCGGACGCCCCGCCGAGGCCGTCGCCATCTCGCTCACCGCCCGCAGCGGCAGTGACGCCGAGTGGGTGGCGCTGGGCGGGTCCGCGACCGACGCGGACGGACGCTGCAAGGACCTGCCGGCCCTGCCGGAAGGCACCACCCACGTACGTCTCGACTTCGAGGTCGAGTCGTACTTCTCCAAGAAGCAAGCCGAGGCACAGCAGGACGCCCCCCGCGTAAGGGACAGCGGCGCGTTCTTCCCGGAGGTGGCGATCACGTTCGCCGTCGTACCGGGTGAACACTTTCACGTACCGCTGCTGCTCAACCCGTTCGGCTACTCCGTATACCGAGGGAGCTAGCACCGACATGCCCACGATTCTCGGCCAGAACCAGTACGGCAAAGCAGAGAACCGCGTCGTCAAGATCACGCGGGACGGCGACACCCACCACATCAAGGACCTGAACGTCTCGGTCGCCCTCTCCGGCGACATGGACGACGTCCACTACTCCGGATCCAACGCGAACGTCCTGCCCACGGACACCACCAAGAACACGGTGTACGCGTTCGCCAAGGAGTACGGCATCGAGTCCGCCGAGCAGTTCGGCATCCACCTCGCCCGTCACTTCGTGACGTCGCAGGAGCCGATCAAGGTCGCCCGGATCCGGATCGAGGAGTACACCTGGGAGCGCATCGCGACCTCGGACAACAACTCCAAGTTCATCGGTTCGGACGAGGTCAACCACTCCTTCGCCCGCAAGGGCATGGAGCTGCGCACCACCCAGGTCACCTATGACGGCGAGCGCTGGGAGATCATCTCCGGCCTCAAGGACCTCACGGTCATGAACTCCACCAACTCGGAGTTCTGGGGCTACGTCAAGGACAAGTACACGACGCTCAAGGAGGCGTACGACCGCATCCTGTGCACCGATGTGTCGGCCGCCTGGCGCTACAACTGGACCAGCGACGACGACCGGATGCCCAACTGGGAGAAGTCGTACGCGCTGGCCAAGAAGCACATCCTGCAGGCGTTCGCCGAGACGTACTCCCTCTCGCTCCAGCAGACCCTCTACCAGATGGGTTCGCGCGTCATCAACAACCGGAGCGAGATCGACGAGATCCGCTTCTCGCTGCCGAACAACCACCACTTCCTGGTCGACCTCGAGCCTTTCGGGCTGAAGAACGACAACGAGGTCTACTTCGCAGCCGACCGCCCGTACGGCCTCATCGAGGCCACCATCCTGCGGGACGGCGTCGAGCCGAAGATCCCGGTCGACATGACCAACCTCTGACGCAGGACCGGTAAGCCCCCGCCCGCGGTCGGGCGGGGGCGCCCCGGACCGGAGGGAAGCTCCATGGCAACGCCTGTATGCCGGGCCGGTCTACCATCCCGAACGGACATGGATGACCCGGTTCCCCGCTTGCGCACCCCGGCGCCCGCACGTGCCCCGCACGTGACCCGGCCCGAGGCGGGCCGGCTCTCACACGTGGCAGCCCTCCGGCGATCGACGGCCGGCCACGAAGCCTGTCCCCGGGGTCCACTCGACCGAGCCGGCGCGACGAGGTGTCCGCACCGCCGCCGGTCCAGGAGTGTCCCCGCCGCGCCCACCTTCGCCACCGATTTCCCGGACCGGGCACAGACCACCCTCAGCCCCGGCATCGGCGCCGGCGCACTGGTCGCGGCCCTGCCCGACCTGTTCTTCCACCAACTCGGCACCCGGAGCCACGCGGCTGCGGCACTCGAATCCTCCTAGGGTCCTGCCGTGTCCACCACACCGAGCGAAGAAGGACGCACCATGGCAACAACAACGGCAGCCGCGCGCACCATCATCGAGAGCTGTGCCATCGCCACCGTCGACGCCAACGACACCGAGTACGCCTCGGGATACGTCGTGGTCGCCGGCAACCGCATCGAGTCGATCGGCGCCGGCCAGGCCCCCGAGGGCCTGGACAACGTCGTACGCCGCATCGACGGCACCGGCCACCTGGTCACCCCCGGCCTGGTCAACACGCACCACCACTTCTACCAGTGGATCACCCGTGGCTTGGCCACCGACCACAACCTCTTCAACTGGCTCGTCGCGCTCTACCCCACCTGGGCGCGCATCGACGAGCCCATGGTGACGGCGGCGGCCCAGGGCTCGCTGGCGATGATGGCCCGCGGCGGCGTCACGACCGCGATGGACCACCACTACGTCTTCCCCAAGGGCTCCGGCGACCTGTCGAGCGCCATCATCGGCGCCGCCTCCGACATGGGCGTACGGTTCACCCTCGCCCGCGGCTCCATGGACCGCAGCGAGAAGGACGGCGGCCTGCCGCCGGACTTCGCCGTCGAGACCCTCGTAGGCGCGCTCGCCGCGACCGAGGAGACCGTCAAGAAGCACCACGACGCGTCGTTCGACTCGATGACGCAGGTGGCCGTCGCCCCCTGCTCGCCGTTCTCGGTCTCCACCGAACTGATGAAGCAGGGCGCCGAACTGGCCCGCCGCCTCGGCGTGCGCCTGCACACGCACGGCAGCGAGACGGTCGAGGAGGAGCAGTTCTGCAAGGAACTGTTCGGCATGGGCCCGACCGACTACTTCGAGTCGACCGGCTGGCTCGGCAGCGACGTGTGGATGGCCCACTGCGTCCATATGAACGACTCCGACATCGCCGCCTTCGCCCGTACGGGCACGGGCGTCGCCCACTGCCCGTCCTCCAACGCCCGCCTCGCGGCCGGCATCGCGCGCGTCCCGGACATGCTCAAGGCCGGCGTACCGGTCGGCCTCGGGGTCGACGGTACGGCGTCCAACGAGTCGGGCGAGCTGCACACCGAACTGCGCAACGCCCTGCTGATCAACCGCCTCGGCGCGCACCGTGAGGCGGCGCTGAACGCCCGCCAGGCGCTGCGCCTGGGCACGTACGGCGGAGCGCAGGTGCTCGGCCGCGCCGACCAGATCGGCTCGCTGGAGGCCGGCAAGCTCGCCGACCTGGTGATGTGGAAGGTCGACGGCCTCGGCCACTCCACCATCGCCGACCCGGTCACCGCGATCGTCTTCGGCGCCGCGGCCCCGGTCACCCTGTCACTCGTCAACGGCAAGCCCGTCGTCGAGGACAACCACCTGACCACGGTGGACGAGGACGCCATCGCCCGCACCGCGCGGGCCGAGTCCCAGCGGCTCGCGCGGATCGCCGTGCAGGGCTGAACGTCCCCCGGGAAGTCCGGCTGAGGGGGACGGCCCTCAGCCGGCGGCCGCGGACCCGAGCGGGGTCCACGGCAGCTGTGCCCGGGGGCGCGCGCACCCAAGTGCTCGCGCCTCCGGGGACGGTGACGACTACGACTGGGCACCACGTGACCGGGCCGGCGTACTCCGCGCCCTCCGTGTCACGCACATCCGCACCACCTGCTTCAACGCACCACTCCGCACCACCTCCATGACACCCGCGCCCCTGACGGCGTGTAACCGACCGGAGGAACCGCCGTGGCCGCCAAGCCCAGGTTTCGCAAAGACGCAGCTGCCGAATCCGACCCCCAGTCCGGAGCCCCCTCCGGCACCGAGCCCAAGCACCCGGTCGACGAGACGCTCCCGCCCGGCAGGATGTTCACCAGCGGCCTCCAGCACGTCGCCGCGATGTACGCGGGTGTGGTCGCCCCGCCCCTGATCGTCGGCCCCGCGGTGGGTCTCGACGTCAAGGAAACGGCCTTCCTCATGGGGGCCAGCCTCTTCACCGCCGGCATCGCCACCCTCCTCCAGACCCTCGGGTTCTGGCGGATCGGGGCCAAGATGCCGTTCGTCAACGGCGTCTCCTTCGCCGGGGTTGCGCCCATGGTCGCCATCGGCAAGGACCGGGGACACGACGGCATCGCCGTCATCTTCGGCGCGATCATCGTCGCCGGACTCCTCGGCTTCCTCGTCGCCCCGTACTTCTGTAAACTCGTCCGCTTCTTCCCGCCCGTGGTCACCGGCACCGTCATCACCCTGATAGGTGTCTCGCTGCTGCCCGTCGCCTTCAACTGGTCGCAGGGCGGCAACTCCCGGGCCGACGACTACGGTTCCATGACTAACATCGGCCTGGCCGCCGCGACCCTGGTCATCGTCCTCGCCCTGCGCAAACTGCTGCGCGGCTTCCTCCAGCAGATCGCGATTCTCCTCGGCCTGGTCGTCGGCACGCTCCTCGCCATCCCGTTCGGCATCACGAACTTCGACGCCATCAAGGACGCCGACCTGATCGGCTTCCCGACGCCGTTCCACTTCGGCGCCCCGCAGTTCGAGATCGCCGCGATCATCTCCATGTGCATCGTGATGCTGGTGTGCATGACCGAGTCGACTGCCGACATGCTCGCCCTCGGCAAGATCGTCGGGCGCCCGGCCGACGAGCGGACCATCGAGGGAGGCCTGCGCGCCGACACCCTGGGCAGCGCGATCAGCCCGCTGTTCAACGGTTTCATGTGCAGCGCCTTCGCCCAGAACATCGGCCTGGTCGCCATGACGAAGGTCCGCAGCCGGTTCGTCGTCGCGGCCGGCGGTGGCATCCTGATCCTGCTCGGCCTGTGCCCCGTCCTGGCCTCCGTCATCGCCGTCGTACCCCTGCCGGTCCTCGGCGGCGCCGGCATCGTCCTGTTCGGTACGGTCGCGGCCAGCGGCATCCAGACCCTCGCCACGGCCGCGCTGGAGAAGGGCGAGAACGCCCTGATCGTCGCCGCCGCGCTGGGCATCGGGCTCATCCCGATCGCCGCGCCGACGTTCTACCACGCCTTCCCCGAGGACCTGCTGGTCGTCCTCGACTCGGGAATCAGCACCGGATGCGTGGTCGCCATCGTCCTCAACCTGGCCTTCAACCACCTGGGCAAGAAGGGCAGCCGGGACGAGCAGCCGACGCAGCCGGAGGTCCCGGACCAGATCCCGGCGAGCGCCCACTGAAACGCCGATGGTGAAGGGCCCACCCGGGGATACGTGCGCGGCGTGTACGGGAGTTGCCACCGTACGCGCCGCCGCTCGTCACCCGATGTGGCAGCTGTCGCCGTGTCCTGGTGGTCGCCGCCCCGCGACGGCGGTTCGGCGGACGCCGGCGCGGTCGAAGGGACCCGCCGCGGCCTGTAGCGTCGGGGCCATGGAGCACTCTGTAGTGGATGTCGGCGACGTGCGGCTCGCCTATCGGACCTGGGGCGACGCGTACGGGGCGCCTGTCGTCCTGCTGCACGGACTGGGCTCCTCGGCGGCGGGCTGGGACGAGGCCGGGCAGGCGCTCGGCGAGGAATGGCGGGTCTACGCGATCGACCTGCGCGGGCACGGCGAAAGCGACTGGCCCGACGAATACTCCCTCGAACTGATGAGGGACGACGTCCTCGGCTTCCTCGACGAGCTGGAACTCGACCGGGTCGGCGTCGTCGGCCACGGCATGGGGGGTGTCGTCGCCTACCTGCTGGCCCAGGAGCACGCGGACCGCGTCGAGCGGCTCGTCCTTGAGGAGACCCCGCCGCCGTTCCCCGGCGACCGGGACGCCCGAGCCGTCCCCGTGGTACTCCCCGACGAACCGGTGACGTACGACCCGTCCGTCGCGGCGGCCATCTCCGGCGAGATCGCCGACCCCGACCCGGCCTGGCTCGACGGCCTCGGCGAGATCGTCGCGCCGACCATGCTCATCACCGGCGGCCCCGACAGCTCGCTGCCGCAGGACCGGATGCCGGACATGGCGGCGCTCATTCCCGACTGCCGTCTGATCACCATGGCGGCCGGTCACCACATTCATGAGGAGCGCCCCCGCCCTTTCGCCCAAGAGGTCACCGAGTTCCTGACCAGCTGATTTGGCTCGTTTCCGCTCGTTTCCGCCCGTTCCGCCGATCACTGGGACGCCCGCGCGAGCCGATCGGTTCGTTGTGACTCTTGCCCGGTGCCGGAGAGGCATGGGATACAGGTCTGGACCATTGTCCTCGGGGAAAGGTCCGGGCCGTGCAACGCCCCACCGTCTGCGCTGTGTTGGCCTGCTCTGTCTTGTTGGTGCTGTCGACCACGGCCGCCTGCGGTGGCGCCGAGCCCGCACGGGATACGGAGGGCCCGTCACGGCCCGGAGGCGTGACGGCCGAGGCGGGCAGCGCGACTTCGGTCCATGTGATGTGGGACCGGTCCACCGACGACACCGCCGTCACCGGTTACGTCGTCTACCAGAAGGGCGCCGCGGTCAAGGCGCTGCCCGGCGCACGGCACATGGTCGACGTCGACCACCTCGCCCCGTCGACCGACTACAGCTTCACCGTCCGCGCCCGTGACGGCGCGGGCAACCTCTCGGCGCCGAGCCGCGCCGTTCCCGTCACCACCCCGGCCCGCACGCCGGACGACCGGAAGGCGCCCTCCGCACCCGGGAAACTGCGGGGGAGCGTGGAGGGGACCGGTGCGGTCCGGCTGTCCTGGGAGCGGACGCGGGACGACACCGGCGTCACGTCGTACGACATCTACCAGGAGGACGCCCGCGTCCACAGCGTGCGCGGCGCGGCCACCACGGCGCGGGTCACCGGGCTGCGGCCCGGGACCGTATACACCTTCACGGTCCGGGCGCGCGACGCCGCCGAGAACTCCTCCGGCGACAGCAACGCCCTCGATCTCACCACCGCTTCGGGGCCGGACGACGGCCCGTCCACCGCGCCCGCCGCTCTGGAGGCCAGGCAGGCGCGTACGAAGGCCGGGGTGCGCGGCATCGAGCTCAGCTGGACCCCGCCGCGCACGGGCGACGCCCCGGTGCGCGAGCACCAGCTGTTCCTGAACGGGCGGCTCGCCACCACGATCGTGTGGGGCGGGGCCCCGCCGACGGGCCGGGCGACGTACCACTTCGAGGTCGGCGAGCCCGCCGGGACCCGTTACAGCATCAAGCTGCGGGCCAAGCTGCCGGACGGGAAGTGGGGCGACTTCTCGGCGCAGCGGACGGTGGTGACGCGCTGAGGTGAGCCGGTGCGGGCCGAGATCCGGGGTTCGGTGGGTCGGGAGTTGGTCAGAGGGCCGGCGGAGTGAGGGCCAGGAGGCGTTGGTGTTCGGACTCCTGGACCTGTTCGCCGGAGGACGGGAGGAGCTGGGGGATGCCATCGACTATGGGGTAGCGGCGGCGCAGGCGGGGGTTGTAGAGGACGTTCTCGGGGGTGAGGAGGGTGAGAGGGCCCTTGTCCAGGGGGCAGGCGAGGATCTTCAGGAGGGGGTCATCGGGGTTCATGGGTCAGCTCCGTCGGGGGAGTGGGAGTGGGAGTGGAGGTGGGGGCGGGCGTGGGCGTGGGGGCTTTGGGGCTGCGGGCCAGGGTCAGGAGGACCGTTACCGCCAGGGCGGCTCCCGCTGTGCGCAGGAGCAGGGGGAGGGGGTCTTGGGAGAGGCTCTCGCCGAAGGCCAGTGTGCCGACAACTGCCGTGTAGAGCGCCGATGTTGTGGTGCACACCGGCACGATGAGCGACGCCCGGCAGCGCTGGAGCGCGGTCTGGGACAGGACCAGGCCCGTCGCCCCGGTGACCAGGAGGAGGTAGGGGTACGGGCTCGCGAGGAGGGTGAGCGCGGCCGCTGCGGGATCGTCCAGGGTCTCCTGGGTGAGGTGCGCGGACACGCCCTTGATCGCCAGGGAGCTCACGCCGTAGACGAAACCGACCGCCACCCCGTACTCGACGCCCGCGGGGGGCGGGCGGTCGCGGTGGCGGCGGGCCGTGCGGCGCTCCGTGGCGACGTACAGCCACAGGCCCGTGACCAGGGAGAGGCCGCTGATCAGGAGGATCAAGGGGGCGGGGGAGGCGTGGCCGACGCTGTCCTTCTTCTCGTCCAGGGAGGCGACCACCATCAGGAGGGCGAGCAGGATGGCTGCGATCGCGCGGCGCTCGCGGACGGAGGTGCGTTCGCCCAGGAAGAGGGAGGAGAGCAGGAGGAGCAGGACCAGGCCGGAGACGAAGAGCGCCTGGGCGGGGGCCATGGGGAGGGTCCGGTACACGATCAGCTGTGCGGCGAAGCCGCCTGCCAGGGCCAGGGAGCCGGCCAGCCACAGCGGTTTGCCCAGGAGTTGGCGGACCAGGTGCGCCGGGCGGCGCACGTTGAGGGCGGGGAGCGCGGCCAGGGCGCGCTTTTCCAGTACGAAGCCGGTGCTGTACAGGACGTTCGCGAGCAGCGCGGCGGCCACGCCCCACCACATCGCGCTCAGTCCCCCGCGCGGCGGCGGGCGTGCGCCAGCAGGATCGACGCGGCGCTCGGCGCGGCGCAGGCGAGGCGGTCCAGGGGGCGCAGGGGGCGGGGTACGCCGTGGAAGGGGGCGCCGGTGATGCGTACCACTTCGAAACCGGACGCCGTCAGGAACTCGCGCAGCGCGCGGGCCGTGTAGAGGCGGAGGTGGCCTACCACCTCGGTGCCGGGGCGGCCGTGGACGGCACGCAGGCTCACCTCGGAGAAGACGGGCTGGGTGCCGGTGAGGAGCAGGGCGCGGTTGTACCAGGCGGCCAGGTTCGGGGTGGACAGCATCAGGTGGCCGCCGGGGGTCAGGACGCGTCTGAGTTCGTCCAGGGCGGAGTCGGGGTCCACCAGGTGCTCTATCACCTCGCTGAAGAGGATCGCGTCGGTCGAGGCGTCCGCGAAGGGCAGGCCGTGGGCGGTGAGTTCGCCGCGTACGACGTGCTCGATGCGGGTGGCCGCGCGGCGCAGCGCGTCCTGCGACCAGTCGACGCCGATGAGGCGGTGGCCGCGCAGGATCGGTGCTGCGGTGGCTGCGGCGGTGCCGTCGCCGCAGCCCACGTCGAGGATGGTGGCGGGGTGGGTGTGGGTGTGGGTGGGGGACAAGGCCTTGGCGAGGATGTGGGCCTGGCGGATCGTTCGCGGGGTGCCGGAGGCGACGGGGACTGTGGGGTTCTCGTAGAAGGACTGGAGGGAGGTGGGTGGGTTCGTTGTCATGGGGTGCGTCCCCCGGCGGTGGCGTGCAGGTACTCGGCGAAGAGGTCGCGCAGGCGTTCGCCGTCCCGCGGGCCCAGCAGCGTGGTGGACCAGCGCAGCGCCAGGTGCAGGCGGCCCGCCGTGCTGGCCGTGGTGACCGTGAGGCCGCGTGGCATGCGGGCGGGCGCCGAGAACCACACCGCCGTCGCGCGGCCCGTGCCCTCGCCGAAGTCCAGGGGGTACGGGACCCGGCCGATGTTGCTCAGCAGTGTGGTCGATGTCCAGGGGGCGGCGGCGCGGCGCAGGGTGCGGGTCAGCGCAGCCCGGATGCCGACGGGGAGTACGGGGGCGGTGAGCAGGGCCGCGCCACGTCCCAGTGGGGGGCGGGGGAGTGCCTTGAGGGCCCTGGTGCGGCGGGCCGTGCTGCGGAGCAGGGCTGGGATGTCCGGGTGCGGCGACAAGTCGGCTGGTGCGAAGGGGACTTCCACCAGGCGGGTGCCGTTGCCGATCGGCATGTCCGGGCCGCGTTCCCGGTCGTCCACCGGCATCGTGATCCGCAGAGGCCGCCGAGGCCGCAGCGGACGCGGCGGGCTGCCGTGGTCTCGGTTCCAGGTGGCGATCATGCAGGCCGTCGCCACCATCAGCTGGTCGTTGACGGTGTACGGAGCGTCCCTGGGGCGGGTGGGGACGGAGAGCTCGGTGATGAGCATGCCGTTGCCGGGTGTGGCGGTCGGCGTGCCGCCGGCCACGCGGGCGACCGGGGTCAGGCCGGTGATGCCTCGGGGGGTGGGGTCGTGTTCCACCTGGCGGAGGTGGGGCGCGGGCGCGCGGGTGGGGGCGGCGGCTGTTGCGGGGGAGTTGTCCCGGCCGCCGTACAGCTGGGCGGCGGTGGCCAGGATGCGGAGGCAGGCGGGGCCGTCCAGGGCGGTGTGGTTGACGGTGAGGAGCAGGACGCTGCCGACGACTTCGAGGTGTACGGGGGGAGAGAGGGTGAGCGGGGGTGCGAGGGACAGGGCGCGGGCCCTTGCCTGGGGCAGGGCGTCGGGGGTGGGCTTGGCGAAGGTCACCACTTCGGTGTCGGGGTGCGGGGTGAGTTCCCACTCGTAGCGGCGGCGGTACCAGGGGCCGGGGGCCTCGCGCATCAAGATGCGGGGATGGCGGAGCAGGGCCTCGGTGAAGGCCTTGGTCAGGCGGGCCGGGTCCGGGGGGTGGGGGAGGTGCACCTCGATGTGTACGGTCTCGGGCACGCCGGGTTGCAGGCAGTGGCGGGTGACTTCGTCCACGACGGTGAAGGGCACGCGGCGGGGGTGGGGCTGGGGCTGCGGTTGCGGTTGCGGCGGCTGGGCGTGGGGTGGGGTGTGCAGCGCGGTCATCGGGGGTCCTCCTGGCCGGGGGCTGCCGCTGGGGGGTGCGGGTGCGGGTGCGCGGGGCGCGGGGTTTCGGGGTCGGTGCCGTGCCGGGGCGTCTCCTCGGGCGCCGAACGTTCGGCGGGGTCGGGTTGTTCGGGCGTGTTGTGTTCGGCGCCCTGCGGGGAGCGCCCCGACACGTCCCCTCCTGGCACCTCGGGATGCGGGGGGCGGCTCTGTGTGGCCCGTTCTGGCATCTCGGGAGGCGGGGCGGGGGTGGGGTGGGCGTGGCGGGGCGGTGCGGACCCTTGTGGTGGTGGGGCGGTGGTGTGCCGGGCCGGGGCGGCCCCTTGTGGTTCTGGTGTGGGGCGGGTTGTCACCAGGGCTGCTGTGAGGGCCGTCAGGGCCAGGAACTGGGCTACGGGGCCGAATGCGCCCTGTGCGGAACTTGCCGGGGCGCCTGCTTGGAGGGCTGCCGTCACGCCTGCCGCGGCCATGGTGAGGAAGGCCACCGGGGGGAGCAGCTTGGGGCGCTGGTGGGCCGGCAGGGCGAGCAGCGGGACGAGTAGGGCCAGGGGGCCCGCCGCTATGGCCATGATCAGGGTCAGTGCGATCAAGCCGAGGATCCGGCCGGGAGGAGCGGGTGATGGTGCGGCGGGGGGCGTGGGTGCTTCTTCTTCGCGGCGGTAAAGGGTCAGTGCGGTGAGGAGCAGGAGGGCTGCTGCGCCTGCTATGAGCCCTGCTTGGTAGGTGCGTGCCGGTTCGAATTCCAGGGTTACCTTGCCGCCCGCTCCCTCGGGGATGAGCCATGCCTGCTGCCAGCCGTCCAGTCGGAGGGAGGGGAGTTGTTTGCCGTTGAGGGTCGCCCGCCAGGCCGGGTTGGCGTTCTCGTATGTCTGGAGGTAGGAGGCTTCGCCGGGGCCCACCGTGAGGGAGCGCCGGTCGCCATCCGTGTCTTCGAGGGTGAACTCGCGGGGCCGGGGGTTGGGTGGTGCTGCCTTGTTTCTGCTGAGGGTGATGTCGGTGAGAGCCAGGGGGCCCGTGTCGCCGGCTTCCACGCGGTGGGTCCCTTGGTCCATGCGCTGCGCCCCGGCGCAGAGGGAGACCTCTACCGGGCGGCGTTCCGTGAGGTCGCTGAGCTTGCCCTTCGCTTTTGTCGCGTGAAAGGTGCCGTCGATCGACAGCACCGGGCCCTGGCCGCACGGGAGTGCGAAGGTGCGGGACGGGGCGGGCTGGGGGACGCGGAGCTTCTTGAGGGCGGGGAGGTACACCTCGCTCAGGCCCACCGGGAGTTGCAGCTCACCGTCCGCCACCGGGTTGTGGACGGTCAGCGGCGCGGAGCGGGTGATGGTGATGTCCAGCCGGTCGGTCTTGATCGGTTCGAAGCGGGCCAGACCGTTCTGGTCGACGGAGGCCGTGGCCGCGCCGTCCGGGCTGCTGATCTCCACTTGTTCGGGGCGTGTGGAGAGGCCTCCTGCCGCTGCGAAGACGATCTCGCCGATGCGGGTCTTCTCCGGCCAGCGCAGATGCAGGGTTGGTCGGTCCCCCGCTATCCACGCCGTGGTCAGGTCGCCGTCCACCAGGTTGCGGGGGGTCAGGGACGCGCCCAGGCGTGAGGTGGAATCGGCTGTCGCTGTGAGCTTCTTGCGCTGGTCGGGGGCCAAGGAGTAGAGCAGGTTGTCCAGTTCTTCGCCCGGGACCGGCAGGGCCGTGGCGCGAAGGGTGTACGCGCCACCCCGGGTGGTGAACTGGCGGTGCAGGCCAACCTCCGCCGACGCCGGCGACAGGCCGCCCGGGTCGCTGCCCCGGTGGAGCGAGACCACGTCCGGGTCCGCGTCCTCGGGCAGGGCGAGGAGCCGGGTCACCTGCACGCCGGGGATGTCGACGGCGGTGAAGCCCGCGCCCATCAGGCCGGGGCGGCCCTGCTGGGCGCTGGTGATCGTGAGTTTGAGGTAGGTGGCCGGGCCGGGGGGTGCGGCTATGCGTTGAGGTGCGCCGTTGGGTTGCAGGGGGCTCGTTCTGCTGCCGGAGTCCGTTTCCACGCGTACGGCGGTGGGGGCCGCCCGTACGCCGTTGGAGGGGAGCGGAGTTACGTCGAGGTGTGGGGGGAGCGTTGTCCTGGTGGACAGGTCGACTCGTAGCCATTGGCCCGCCGGCTGCGCCGCGCTGCCCTCCGCCCACGCGGTGTCGGGGTTGCCGTCGAACGCGTTCACCGGGTCGTACTGGGGGAGATGGAACAGCCAGTTTCCGCTGCTCGACGCCGTCACCGACTTCGCGCCGCGCAGCACGGACGTCGTCTGGTGCTCGATGCCCTTGACGGGAAGGATCTGGCGCGGTGGGCGGGACGGGTCCTGGAGGCTGTTGGGGTGGTTCCTCTCGGTGCTCGTGTAGGTGTACGACGTGTTGGAGTTGACCAGGCCGAAGCGGGTGTCGGCCCGCCGCAGGCCGTCTCCCGAGGCCCGGAGCGCCGGGTCGTCGAGGCCCGGGTGGGCGTCGCCGGTGAGTACCGCGGGGCGATCGCGCATCGTGGGGTCGGCGGAGAGCGGGAGGAGGCTTTCGGGGCCGCCGCTGACGATCGCAGTGTCCCGTACCGGCGACAGGTTCGCCCGGGTGGGCCGCTCGCCCGGGGGCTCGTATATCTCCACCGCCTGCTGGCGGGGATAGAGACCCTCGATCTGGATCGGGGTGTCGTCCGGGATGCGGCCACCGGTGAGGACCGGGCCGAATCCCCGTACCCGGCGGTAGCCGGACTCCTCCAGCGTGCGCTTCACGGTCTGCGGCGGTACGAAGCCGATCTGGTCGGGGTCCAGGTCGTTGCGCACGACGATGTGGTGGAGGCCCATCCGGTTCAAGTAGGCGCCGAGGCCCGGGACTTCGCCGCCCGAGGTGAGTGCCTGCTCCACCGCGTCCAGGGCCCGGCGGTTGCCCGGTGTGCCGAAGGGGACGTAGTCGCGCTGCGCCCACGGTGAGTCGGCCAGCACGTCCAGGGGCTGGTCGATGGGGGAGCCCCAGGTGTAGATGCCGTGCGCGGTGGCCGGGACCACCAGGGCGCGGCTGTCGGGGGAGTTCTTCTTCAGCCAGCCTGCCGTCGCCTCCCAGTGCGTCGGCAGCTTCGTGAACGAGCCGGGCTGGAGGACATTGCCGTTGAGATAGGGGAGCGCCAGAGCCGGGACGATCAGGAGCGCTGTGGCCAGCGGCGCCAGACGGCGGGTGCGCGGGGCCGACTTCGCCGTGATGTGCGTCAGGCCGATGACCAGCGCCAGGGCGAGGCCCGGCTGGAACTTGTAGATGTTGCGGAACGGAACCAGCCAGCCGTTCAGCCAGGACTGCACGGTCGAGTGGAAGGGCGCGCCGAATGAGCCGCCGTAACCGGCCAGCGTGACCAGGACGACGGACAGGACGACGAGGACCAGCCAGCGGCGCTCCGGTACGTCCCGGCGGGCCAGGCCCGCCAGGCCGATGGCCGCCGCCAGGGCTGAGCCGAGGATGGTGAGGACGGACGTCGCGACCGTCCAGCCGGCGGGCAGCCAAGCATCGCCGAAGTGCAGATACGCCGTCCAGTTGCCCGCGCCGCGCAGCAGCTCGGTGGCCGACATGGTGGCCGTGGTCGTCTCGGACTGCTCGACGTACGGCATGAAGTTCTCGCCGTGAATGCCCAGCATGAGGAGCGGAACCACCCACCAGGCGGTGGCCAGGACGACTCCTGGCACCCACCAGATGATCAGCCCCCGGCGGCGGCCCGGCTCCCGGCTGAGGACGTACAGCGCCACCGGCAGCAGCGAGGCCAGGGTGGACGCCGCGTTCACGCCGCCCATGAAGGGGATCAGCAGCGCCGAGCGGAGCGCGGCGACGCGGGGGGCGGTGCGGGGGTGCGTCAGCGGCAGCAGCACCCAGGGCAGGAGCGCCCCGGGCAGGGCGGCCGCGGAGGTGGAGCCGACGACGATGGTGTACGTCGGCCACAGGGCGTACGCCGCCGCCCCGAGCAGCCGCGTCGGCGCCGAACCGACGCCGAGCCGCTCGGCCAGGCGCAGCGCGCCCCAGAAGGCGGTGGTGACGACGATCGACAGCCAGAGCCTCTCCGCGAGCCAGACCGGGAGGTGCACCAGGTCGGCCAGTGCGTAGAACGGCAGCATGGGGAAGGCGTAGCCGACGTACTGGTCGAAGATCCCGCCGAAGCCGGCCCTGCTGTGCCACAACTCACCGAGGTCGGCGATGAACCTGAAGGGGTCCAGGGCCACGCCGAGTTTGGTCTCGAACGTCATGCGGCCCGGCGCGGCCAGCAGGAAGGCGACGAGCGTGGCCGCCCAGAAGCCGAAGAGCCAGCGGCGGGAACGTGCTTCGGTCATGGACACCGCCGGAGGATGAGGAGGAGGTTCCAGGTGGCGAACTCGCGCAGCAGCGGGATGCGGGGGGCGAGCGCGGGAAGGAACGGCCAGTAGCGGCCCCGGGCCGTCAGTACGCGAACGTCGGTGCGGGCCCGCACCTGGCGCAGGGTCGGGCCGATGTGGATCGGGAAGAGGTTCACGCCGACGGTGTGCTTGGCCGCGCGGCCGGTGCGGCGCTCAAAGATGCGGCGGGCCCGGTCGGCGCCGAAATAGTGCCAGGGCGCCCACTCGTGGCCGCCCCACGGGGAGTACCAGTTGGTGAACGCGACGTAGATCAGGCCGCCCGGCGCGGTCACCCGGACCAGCTCGCTGAGGAAGGTCTGCGGGTCCTCGACGTGCTCCAGCACATTGGAGGAGAAGCAGATGTCGGCGCAGGCGTCCGCGAGCGGCAGCAGATAGCCGTCCGCGACCACGGTACCTTCGGGTCTGCGGCCCTGGAGTTCCCGGATGTCGGGTTCGAAGAGGAAGCCCTGCGCGCCCCGGCGCCGGAACTCCTCGGTGAAGTGGCCGCTGCCGCCGCCCACGTCGACGACGACCCGGCCGGCCAGGGGTGCGTACCGTTCGAGCTGGTCCGCGGCGTCCCGGGCCAGCAGCGCGTAGCAGTGCTCGGGGTCGGCCTGTTCGTTCATGAAGGCCCGGAAGAGAGCGGCGGACCTACGCAGGGAAGGGTCCTTCACCCGCCGTCACCTCCGCCGGGGAGCGGTCGCGGCCTCCGTGGCCACGGCCCGGAACTGGCGCACCGTGCTGCTCCACCGGTAGCGCTCGGCCCGCGTCTCGGCCGCCCGGCCCATCGCCTCACGGCGCTCGCGGCTCAGCGCGAGCGCACACCAGGCGGCCGCGAACGAGCTCTCGCCGCGCGCCAGCACACCGGTGACACCGTCGGCGACGGAATCCCGCAGGCCCGGTACGTCGAAACCGATCGCGGGGGTGCCACGGGCCGCCGCCTCGGTGACCACCAGGCCCCATCCCTCGACCGCCGAGGGGTGGAGCAGCAGCCAGGACGCGCAGAGAAGCTGATGCTTCTCGGCCTCGGACACGTAACCCTTGAAAACGACGCCGGGACCGGCCAGGGCTTCCAGCCGTCTGCGTTCCGGGCCGTCGCCGATGATCAGGAGCTTGCCGCCGGTCACCGGTCTCACCCGCTCCCACAGGCGGAGCAGCAGATCGATGCGCTTGTACTCGACCAGCCGGCCCATCGCGAGGAACAACGGCTCCTCGGAGCGGGCAGTGCGCGGGCCCGGCTGTTCGACCCCGTTGTGCACGACCCTGATGCGGCTGTGGTCGACGCCGAGGGCGCCCAGCGCCCCCGCCGTGGAGGTGGACACGGCGACCAGCAGATTCTCGCGCTGCGCAGCGGACAGCGCCCAGTGCTCCAGGCGCCGCCCGATACCGGCGGCCGGGCCCGGATAACGCATGCCCCACAGCTCGGTGTGGACGTGGTTGACCAGGCACAGGGTCGGACCGCGGTGCCACAGCGGGGTGAGATACGGCAGCCCGTTGCACACCTCGACCAGCAGATCGCAGTCCCCGACCTGCCGGGCGAACGCACGGCGCGCCCGGACGAAGTGGCCGAGGTCGCCGCCGGCGGAGACGACCCGGTAGGCGCGGTACGCCGCCGGGCCGCCGCACAGCAGCGTCACCTGATGGCCGAGGGCGGTGAGGCCGTCCGCGAGGCGGTCGACAAGGAGTTCGGAGCCGCCCGCCGCCGGGTTGCCGAGGTCGCGGCGGGAGAGGAAGACGATGCGGCGGGGGTGGCGGGCGGCTCGTTCCTGGGGGGTGTGGGGCTGCTGGATTACCTGCGGCTCGGGTTCGTGCAGCATGGGGGGTACGTGCTGGGGCATGCGAGCTCCAACTCGTTTGAGGGTGCGTAACCGGTGGGGCCGTGCTCGGGGTGGGACGTCAGTTTTCGCCACGCCGTTCGATGCGGCTACTCACTTCGGTGACAATTTCTGGCCCCCCTGTGGCTCAGACCGGCCGGCAATCGGGGGGCGGCGTCGCGGTGTTGGGGCACGCACCTCGCCGCGTTGTCGTCAATCTTCCCCAAGCTCTCGGCTTCGCTCGAGCAGGGGAGACCCCATTGGCTCCGCCATGCCTCAATCCTCCGCCTTGCGATGCACACACCCCAACACCCCTCCTTCACCCACCCCCCCCAATTGCCGGATGGTCTGATGTGTCATCACTTCGTGACTGCGTGCGCGGCGGTGGTGCGCGGTTCCCTGCCGCGGGCGACCCACACCGCCCCGCCCGCCGCGAGCAGCGCTCCCGCCCCGCCGCCGCCCATCGGCAGCGTCTCGCCCAGCAGCTTCAGCCGGTCGCTGTCGGACGAGGCCAGCTCCACCTGCGCCCGCTGGGTCGCCGCCGTGAACTCCATGCGGCGGCTGTCCAGCAGGACCACCTCGTCCCGCTTCCCGCCCGGTGCGCGCAGCGTCTTGCGGGGGCCGATCGCCGCGTTGAAGATGCGCCCCGTACGCCGGTCGACGACCAGCTCGATGCCGTGGTTCTCGTACCACTCCTCGGCGAGCACCTGGGGGCGCTTCGGTAGCCCGACGAGCCGGCCCGGCACCAGCCTGGTGCCAGTCTTGACCGGTTCGACCCGGCCGGTGAAGCGGTAGCCCTGGTACCCCTGGATCTCCTTCATACCTTCGAAGCGGAGGCGGACGGTCGAGCCGAGCGTGTTGTCCCACCAGCGGTAGGAGCGCTGCTGTACGTCGAAGGGGAACTTGAGGTACGCCTCCCCGTCGAACACCGGTTTCTCCTGGCAGCAGTGCACGGGCTCATTGGTGCGCCGGTCGGTGACCCAGCGCTCCAGCGTCCACTGCAGCGAGTCGTGGGTGTCGGCAGCGGGGAGGGTCGCACCGGTGTCGACCGAGGTCGAGACGTCCCAGACGGCCCGGCCGCTCTGCTCGCTGTCGGCCACATCGCCCCGCACCTGACGGGTGATGGTGAGTCTCTCACCGGTGACGGTCTTGACCTTGCCGGTGTCGAAGTAGCTGCCGGTGCCCGTGAAGACCGTGGTGGTGTCCACGTCGACCGGGGTGCGTTTTGCACGCGGTTCGACGTACCAGGCCAGCAGCGGGGCGAGGACGAGGAGGAACACGCCGGCGCCCAGCAGGGCCAGCGACAAAGGGGAAGTGGTGCGACGCATACGGACAACTCCAGTGAGGGCCGGCGGGGGTGGCGCGGCGGATACGTGCACATGCGTGTCTGGGCCGGGACCGTAGGCGCCCTCTTGACGGCATGTCAATGAGCTGTCAACACTGGGTCATTGCCGGACGGGGCCGGCGGGGACACCGGTGGGGCCACCGCGTCAGAGAGGCCGACCGACCATGTCCAGACTCCTTGCAGCAGCGTTGACCACCCTCGTCGCCGCCGCGCTCGCCGTGGGCGCCGCCTTCGCCGTCGTGGCGCTCCTCGCCGCGCCCCCGGACCAGCCCAATGTGCCGCTGATCAGCTACGAGTCGGCGACGCCCCGGAAGTGACCACCCCCGGGGGAGTGCCCCCAGTGGAAGCGACCGCAGCGGACGGGGAGTTACGGATGGGCGACTGCTCGGCATGGGAGGACGTACCACGCCTCCAGGTGCGCCAGTTCACCGACCGCGCCATGCGCGAACTCCCGTCACTCGCCCAGGAGATCCTCGACGGGATCCGCCGCGAACACCCCCGGCTGCCGCTGGTCCTCGACGAGTCGGGCGAGCTGATCGCCCTCGTCGGCATCCGGCGCGCCCTGGAGGACTTCGTCCAGCACCTCGTCCTGCAGAACCGCCGCCGCCCGCACCTGCACCTGGAGGTGTTCCAGGAGTTCGGGCGCGGCGAGGGACAGCACGGCCGCTCGCTCGACTCGCTCCAGGCGATGTACCGGCTCGGAGTCCGCCTCGCCTGGCGGCGCCTCGCCGAGATCGGGCAGCAGGTGCACATCCCGCCGCCCGCGATGTACGAACTCGCCGAGTCCGGGTTCTCCTTCCTGGACGGTCTGGTGGCCCAGACGGTACGCGGCTACGCCGAGGCGGCCGCCCGACAGGAAGGCGAACGCCTTCGACTGCAGAGGAAGTTGACTCAGGAGCTGATCGCCGAGCAGCACACACCCGAGGACCCGGTGCGGGCGCGCTCACTGGCCGAGCACGCCGGTCGGATCGGCTGGCCGCTGCCGCAGCAGGTCGCCGTCGGGGTGCTGCTGCGGCCTGCCCGCGAGTGTGTGGCGCCGGCCGTGGGCCAGGGCGTACTGCTGGACATGGAGAGCGAACAGCCGCTGATGGTCGTGCCGGACCCGGCGCTCGGCGGACGGCCCGAGCTGCTGCGCCGGGCGATGAAGGGCTGGTCGGGGGCGATCGGGCCGACCGTGTCGCTGGCGCACGCGGCGAAGTCGCTGCGCTGGGCGGCGGCCGCCGTGCGCCTCGTGGAGCGGGGGCTGCTGCCTTCGGGGCGGGTGCTGCACTGCACGGAGTACACCGAGGCGCTGGTCCTGCTGCCGCCGGAAGAACTCATCGGCGACCTGACCCGCCGCTGCCTGGCGCCGCTCGCGGGCTGCGGCCCCACCCAGGGGCGGCGGCTCGCCGAGACGCTGCTGGCCTGGCTGGAGACGCGCGGCGGGGCGCCGGAGGTGGCGGCCAGACTCGGCGTACACCCGCAGACCGTGCGCTACCGGATGCGGCAGATACGGGAGCTGTGGGGCGACGAGGTCGACGACCCGGACCGCCGCTTCGAGCTCGAACTCGTCCTGCGGGCGCAGCGGTTGCGCGGCGAACTGAGCGAGCCGATCCGGTGAGCCTCGCGACTCCGCCCCCGGTGCTGTGCGGTACCGGGGGCGGAGGGCAAGGGGGCGGAGGGCAAGGAGGCGCGGGGGATCAGCCGCGCAGCTGCTCGTACGCAGGCAGCGTCAGGAAGTCCGCGTAGTCCTCGTCGAGCGAGACGGTGAGCAGCAGGTCGTGCGCCTGCTGCCACTTGCCGGCCGCGAACGCCTCGTCACCGATCTCCGCGCGGATCGCCGCCAGTTCGTCCCCGGCGATCTTGCGGGCCAGCTCCGGGGTGGCCTTCCGGCCGTCCTCGAAGACGACACCGGCGTTGATCCACTGCCAGATCTGCGAGCGCGAGATCTCCGCCGTCGCCGCGTCCTCCATCAGGTTGAAGATCGCGACGGCGCCGAGGCCGCGCAGCCACGCCTCGATGTAGCGGGTGCCGACCTGCACCGCCGCGACCAGGCCCCCATAGGTGGGGACCGCGTCCAGGGAGTCGATCGCGATCAGGTCACCCGCGGCCACCGCGACGTCCTCGCGCAGCCGCTCCTTCTGGTTCGGCCTGTCGCCGAGCACCGCGTCGAAGGACTCCATCGCGATCGGCACCAGGTCCGGGTGCGCGACCCACGAGCCGTCGAAGCCGTCGCCGGCCTCGCGGTCCTTGTCGGCCTTCACCTTCTCGAAGGCGACCTTGTTGACCTCGGCGTCGCGGCGGGACGGGATGAACGCCGCCATGCCGCCGATCGCGTGCGCGCCGCGCTTGTGGCAGGTGCGCACCAGCAGTTCGGTGTACGCCCGCATGAACGGGGCCGTCATGGTGACCGCGTTGCGGTCCGGCAGGACGAACTTGGCGCCGCCGTCACGGAAGTTCTTGACGATCGAGAAGAGGTAGTCCCAGCGGCCCGCGTTCAGCCCCGATGCGTGGTCGCGCAGCTCGTAGAGGATCTCCTCCATCTCGTACGCGGCCGTGATGGTCTCGATCAGGACGGTCGCGCGGACGGTGCCCTGCGGGATGCCGACGTAGTCCTGGGCGAAGACGAAGATCTCGTTCCACAGGCGGGCTTCCAGGTGGGACTCGGTCTTCGGCAGGTAGAAGTACGGGCCCTTGCCGAGCTCGATCAGCCGCTTGGCGTTGTGGAAGAAGTACAGGCCGAAGTCCACGAGGCCCCCCGGCACCGCGCGTCCGCCGGACATCAGGTGGCGCTCGTCGAGGTGCCAGCCGCGCGGGCGCATCACGACGGTGGCGAGCTCGTCGGCCGGCTTGAGGGCGTACGTCTTGCCCGACTTCGGGTCGGTGAAGTCGATCCGGCGCTCATAGGCGTCGATCAGGTTGCGCTGGCCGAGGATGACGTTCTCCCAGGTGGGAGCGGACGCGTCCTCGAAGTCGGCGAGCCAGACCTTCGCGCCCGAGTTAAGGGCGTTGATGGTCATCTTGCGGTCGGTCGGACCGGTGATCTCCACGCGGCGGTCGTTGAGCGCGGCCGGGGCCGGCGCGACCTTCCAGTCTCCCTCACGGACCTGTGCGGTGTCCGGGAGGAAGTCCAGCGTGGAGGTACGGGCGATCTCGGCGCGGCGCTCGGCGCGTTGGGCGAGCAGCTCGTCACGCCGGGGCGTGAACAGCCGGTGCAGCTCGGCCACGAAGGCGAGTGCCGCGTCGGTCAAGACCTCGTCCTGCCTCGGCAGGGGCTCGGCATCGACGATGGCCAGCGGGGACGGCGCTGGTGTGGACATGAGCTGTCACTCCTTCGGCGGGCGATGCCTGGCGGCCGCCGGGTCGCCTGCGAACGGCACAGGGTGCCATGGCTCCGAGGTACGGTCGCGGGCGCCGCCAGGTGGTTCAGGGCGCTTCTGACGTGTGGATAGTAGTTTCCTCATGGTGGAACTTCAACGGTCTGTTGACATCGAGATTCTCCGAGTCGACAGAAACTGTCGCTGAGTGCCACCCCGATCACTCCAAGTGGATCAGGTCCTCGACGGTGTCGATGTCGTACGCCGCGGCCACGTCGCCGCATTCCACGAGCAGGGTCGCGCCCGCGTGCTCCCTCAGGTACGCGCGTGCCCCCCGGTCGCCGACGGCACTCGCCCGGATGTCCGTCCACCGCTCGGCGCCGAACAGCACCGGGTGGCCGCGCCGGCCGTCGTACGCCGCCGCCACCAGGCTCGACGGCGAGCGGTACGCCGCCGTCACCCGGCCGACCGCCGCCGCCCCGATCCCCGGCTGGTCCACCAACGACACCAGTGCGGCCGTGGCTCCCGTACCGGCCAGGGAGGCGAGGCCGGCCCGCAGCGACGACCCCATGCCCTCGTCCCACTCGGCGTTGTCGACCAGCACGCATCCGGTCAGGTCGGCGCGGGCGCGTACCTCCGCGGCCGACGCGCCCAGCACCACGTGCACCGGACCGCAGCCCCCCTCGCGCAGCACCCGCACCGCATGCTCGACCAGGGGGCGCCCCCGGTGTTCCAGCAGCGCCTTGGGTCGCCCGCCGAGCCGGCGCCCCGCGCCTGCCGCGAGCAGCAGCCCGGCGATCACCGGGCCCCCGTCCTCACTCGTCCGTACCATGCCCCCTGCCTACCCCATCGGGGCCCGCCCCGCCGGTCCGTCCGCAGGTGAGCGGGGTCACGAACCGGGGCTGCCAGGTGGCGGACAGGGCGCAACATGACGTTGACTGACTCCCGGTCCTTTTCGCGGCGTCCGACCAACGCCGTGCGGGGCCGCTTCACTGACCAGGACCTGCACCGGTGTGTGCGAGGGGGAGAACGTTGTTCAAGAGTGTGGAACACAGGCGCCTGACCGCCCAGGGCGAGGACCCGCAAGTGGCGGAGCTGCGGGATTCCGTCGCGCGGCTGCGCCGCGAGCTGGCCGGGCACCCGGCCGAGCTGCCGGACCGGGGGGTCGCCGAGGACGAGCTGAGGGCACTGCACGCGATGGCGCGCAGCGGCGCGCCCGAGATCATGCGGCTGCGGCGCTCGCTGCTGCTGGTCGCGGCTTCGATCGGCTCGGTCAGCGCGCTGTCGGGCGCCATGACGCAGGTACGCAACGCGGTGGACCTGTTCGGCCCGGACCGCTGATCGCGTACGGGACCGGGCCGGCCGCGTCAGCCCTGGGAGCCGTTGCTCGCGAGCGCCACCGACAGGTCCCGGGCGACCTCGTGGAGTATCGGGACGATCTTCTCGGTCGCCGCCTCCGTGACGCGGCCCGCCGGCCCGGAGATGGAGACGGCCGCGGAGGTCGGGTAGTCGGGGACGGGAACCGCGAGGCAGCGGACGCCGATCTCCTGCTCGTTGTCGTCGACGGCGTAACCGGTGCGGCGCACCTGCTCCAGCGCCTCCAGGAAGCCCTCGGGGGTGGTGATCGTCTTCTCGGTGGCGGCCGGCATGCCGGTACGGGCGAGCAGCGCGCGTACCTCCTCCGGCGGGGTGTGCGCGAGGAGTGCCTTGCCGACGCCGGTGGAGTGCGGCAGAACCCGGCGGCCCACCTCGGTGAACATCCGCATCGAGTGCTTCGACGGCACCTGCGCGACGTACACGATCTCGTCGCCGTCGAGCAGCGCCATGTTCGCGGTCTCGCCGGTCTCCTCGACCAGACGCGCCAGGTAGGGCCGGGCCCAGCTGCCCAGCAGCCGGGACGCGTTCTCGCCGAGGCGGATCAGGCGGGGGCCCAGGGAGTAGCGCCGGTTCGCCTGCTGGCGTACGTATCCGCAGGCGACCAGGGTGCGCATCAGCCGGTGAATGGTGGGCAGCGGCAGACCGCTGCTGGCGGAGAGCTCGCTGAGGCCGACCTCGCCGCCCGCGTCGGCCATCCGCTCGAGCAGATCGAAGGCGCGCTCCAGGGACTGGACGCCGCCGGTGGGCGCGGCAGTCTTGGAAGCGTTGGTGGTGGCGTTGGACGACGGCACGTCAACGGTCCTTTCGAGGCGGATGGGCAAGGCAGCAGCCTACCCGCCGCCTTTCCGGGGCACACGGCCCTCATGGCGCCGTACCCGCCGGTCAGAAGGTGTTTGTCCGTGTGTGGGCCGTCACCTCCGCAGATGCGTGGCGACGCCCCTGTGGATAGCTACCTTCTGCTGGTCGAAATTCTACTTCCACTTCATGGAAACCTCTAAAATCTTGACGGACTGGACGCAGGAGTGAAGACTCCTTCAACAAAACGTTGAAAAGGAAGTGAGGGGCCGGTGTCCGACCAGGAACTCGTACTGCGCTCGACGCGCGTCATCACCCCCGACGGGACGCGCGCCGCATCGGTCGCCGTCACCGGCGGGACGATCACGGCTGTGCGGCCGTACGACGCCGAGGTGCCGGCCGGGGCCCGGCTGGAGGACTTCGGGGACGACGTCCTGCTCCCCGGCCTCGTCGACACCCACGTCCATGTCAACGACCCCGGCCGCACCGCGTGGGAGGGCTTTTGGACCGCCACCCGCGCCGCGGCGGCCGGCGGCATCACCACGCTCCTCGACATGCCGCTCAACTCCCTGCCGCCGACCACCACCGTCGAGAACCTGCGCGCCAAGCAGGAGGTCGCCCGCAGCAAGGCGCACGTCGACGTCGGCTTCTGGGGCGGCGCGATCCCGGACAACGTGAAGGGCCTGCGGCCGCTGTACGACGCCGGGGTCTTCGGCTTCAAGTGCTTCCTGTCTCCCTCGGGCGTGGAGGAGTTCCCGGAACTCGACCAGGAGCAGCTGGCCCGGTCCATGGCGGAGATCACCGGTTTCGGCGGGCAACTGATCGTGCACGCCGAGGACCCGCACCACCTGGAGGCGGCCCCGCACCGCAGCGGACCGGCGTACGCCGACTTCCTCGCCTCCCGGCCGCGCGACGCCGAGAACACCGCGATCGAGGGCCTGATCGCGCACGCCGCACGCCTCGGCGCCCGCGTGCACGTGCTGCACCTCTCGTCGTCCGACGCGCTGCCCCTGATCGCCGCCGCCAAGCGCGACGGCGTACGCGTCACGGTCGAGTCCTGCCCGCACTTCCTCACCCTCACCGCAGAGGAAGTACCCGACGGGGCAACGGAGTTCAAGTGCTGCCCGCCGATCCGCGAGGCCGCCAACCAGGACGCGCTGTGGGACGGGCTCGCCGACGGCACGATCGACTGCATCGTCTCCGACCACTCCCCGTGCACCACCGACCTCAAGACCCCGGACTTCGCCTCCGCCTGGGGCGGCATCTCCTCGCTCCAGCTCGGCCTCCCGGCGATCTGGACCGAGGCACGACGCCGCGGCCGTTCCCTGGAGGACGTCGTCCGCTGGATGTCCGCCGCGCCGGCCGAGCTGGCGGGGCTCGCCCGGAAGGGCGCCATCGCGGTTGGGCGGGACGCCGACTTCGCGGTCCTCGCCCCCGACGAGACCTTCACCGTCGACCCCGCGCGGCTGCACCACCGCAACCAGGTCACCGCGTACGCGGGCAAGACCCTGCACGGCGTCGTCAAGTCGACCTGGCTGCGCGGCGTACGCATCGCCGACAGCGGCATCCTCGCCGAGCCCACCGGCCGGCTGCTCGAAAGGAACATCTGATGGCGGCCATCACGACTTTCACTGGCGACGCACACCCCTACGGCGGCGGCGACCCGTACGCCGACTACCGCACCGCCGACTTCCCCTTCACGCAGCTCACCGACCTCGCCGACCGGCGGCTCGGAGCGGGCGTGATCGCAGCCAACGACGAGTTCTTCGCCGAGCGCGAGAACATGCTGCGGCCGCACCCGGCGGAGTTCGACCCGGAGCGGTTCGGCCACAAGGGCAAGATCATGGACGGCTGGGAGACCCGCCGTCGCCGCGGAGCGGGCGCCAAGCAGCCGCACCCCACCGACGAGGACCACGACTGGGCCCTCGTACGCCTCGGAGCACCCGGCGTGGTGCGCGGCATCATCGTCGACACCGCGCACTTCCGCGGCAACTACCCGCAGGCGGTCTCCGTCGAGGCCGCGAACGTGCCCGGCTCGCCGTCACCCGAGGACCTGCTGTCCGGCGACGTGAAGTGGACAACTCTCGTACCGCGTACGGCAGTCGGCGGCCACGCGGCCAACGGCTTCGCCGTCGACGCCGAGCAGCGCTTCACCCACCTGCGGGTGAACCAGCACCCCGACGGCGGCATCGCGCGCCTGCGGGCGTACGGCGAGGTCGTGCCCGACCCGGCCTGGCTCGCCACGCTCGGCACGTTCGACGTCGTCGCCCTGGAGAACGGCGGCCGGGTCGAGGACGCCTCCGACCGCTTCTACTCGCCGGCCACCAACACCATCCAGCCGGGTCGTTCCCACAAGATGGACGACGGCTGGGAGACGCGCCGCCGCCGCGACAAGGGCAACGACTGGATCCACTACCACCTGGTGGCGCAGGCCGAGATCCGCGCGGTCGAGATCGACACGGCGTACCTCAAGGGCAACTCGGCCGGCTGGGCGGCGCTCTCGCTGCGCGACGGCGACAGCGGTGAGTGGACGACAGTCCTGCCCCGCACCCGCCTCCAGCCCGACACCAATCACCGCTTCGTCCTGGACGCGGCCCCGGCTGCGACCCAGGTCCGTATCGACATCTTCCCCGACGGCGGCATATCGCGGCTGCGCCTGTTCGGCTCGCTGACCGGGGCGGGAGCGGCAGCACTGGCGGCTCGCCACCAGGAGCTGGGCGGCTGACCCGCCGCACGCCCACAGACGCGGAGTGCGCCGGGACGCGACGGCCACGGTGCACTCCGCCCCTACCGGGGCCTGCCGGGGCCTGCCGGGGCCCGTCCGGCTCACGCCGCGTGGCCGCCGCCGACCAGGATCTCCGCCCCGGTGACGTACGCCGCGTCGTCGCTCGCCAAGTAGGCGACCATGGAGGCGACTTCGTCCGGGACGCCGAAGCGGCCCAACGCCGTCATCTCGCTCTGCGGGCCCGCGTACGGGCCGCCCGCCGGGTTCATGTCCGTGTCGATCGGGCCCGGGTGGACGAGGTTCGCGGTGATGCCCCGGCCGCCCAGCTCGCGGGCGAGGGCCTTCGTCAGGCCGGTGAGCGCCGCCTTGCTCGTCGCGTACAGCGTCCCGCCGGGGCCCGGTACGTACCGCACCATGCAGCTGCCGGTGGAGATGATCCTGCGAGGGCGGCGACCTTGCTGAGCCCCTCAAGGCCGTGCTTGGCCGCCACGTAGGCGGACTTGAAGGCGCTGGCCCGCAGGCCGTGCATGCTGGAGACGTTGACCATACGGCCCCAGCCGCCCGCGTACATGTGCGGCAGGCAGCGCTGCATCAGCAGGAACGGCGCGGTGAGCATCACCTTCTGGATCAGTTCGAAACGGTCCGCCGGGAAGTCCTCGATGGGCGCCACGTGCTGGAGTCCGGCGTTGTTGACCAGGATGTCCACGTCGGTCGGCAGAGTGCTGATCGCCTCGGCGTCGGCGAGGTCCACGGCGTGGGCGACGCCGCCGGTCGCGGCGGCGACGGCCTTGGCGGCGTCGGCGTCACGGTCGACCACGTGCACCAGCGCGCCGGCCTCGGCGAGGGCCTCGGCACACGCGCGTCCGATGCCGCTCCCACCGCCGGTGACCAGGGCGCTGCGCCCTCTGAGGTCCACGCCTGCGGCACCCGGTGTGAAGGTTTCGGGGCCTGCGTGAATGTGGCTCGTCATGGCCGGAACGCTAGAGACACCTGGCCGGACATCCCATGTCACGAAACACCACAGTGCGAGCGTCATGAGTGGCCCAGTCCCCCACCCATGTGACAGTGGGTGATGTTTTGGGGGCGGTGAGGCAGGAGTGGCGGCCGCAGAGGTCGTCAGTCGTCACCACATGGAAACAGGGCCCTCTTTCGAGGGCCCTGCGGGGTGGCGGGTGTTGGTGTGCGCGACCGCTACGAGTCCAGCGGGCACCGGGTCAGCAACGTGGCGGGATCCGCCCCCTCGGGCATGGCCAGGGTGCGGCTGGACGGCGGCCGCTTGCCGTCGTCGAGCCAGCGCTCCAGCGCGATCGTCGCGGAGCGGTGGCAGGGCACCAGGGGGCGCAGCTTGTCGGGGAAGGTGTCGTAGAGCGGGTCGACGTGGGTGCCGGCCTCGACTCGGTAGTAACGGTGCAGCGAGCCGCGGCCCTCACGGCGCACCATCTGCGCGTAGACGTCGGAGCTCTTGGCTATCGGCAGCAGCACGTCGAGCGTGCCGTGGAAGGAGACCAGGGGCTTGCCGATCCGGCCGGTCAGCGCGATCTTCGCCACGGCCTCGCGGACCTCGTCCGGCCGGGAGGCGTAGTCGTAGTCGGCGTCGCAGGCGGGCGTTCCCGGTGAGCAGAAGGGGGTGCCGGCTTCGGTCGCGCCGTCGTACGCCGGATCCAGCTCCTCTCGGTAGATGCGCTGGGTCAGGTCCCAGTAGACCTGGTGGTGGAACGGCCAGAGGAACTCCGAGCCGGCCGGGAAGCCGGCGGCGGTCATCTCCCGGTGCGCGGCCTCGGCGCCCTCGCCGCCCCCCGCGTAAGTGGGGTAGGCGCGCAGGGCGGGCGGCAGGAAGTCGAGGAGGTTCGGCCCCTCGGTACGCCAGAGCGTGCCTTCCCAGTCCACCCCGCCGTCGTACAGCTCCGGGTGATTCTCCAGCTGCCAGCGCACCAGGTAGCCGCCGTTGGACATCCCCATGGCGAGGGTCCGCCGCGCCGGCCGGTGGTATCGCTGGAGGACCACCAGGCGCGCTGCCCGGGTGAGTTGGGTGACCCGCTTGTTCCACTCGGTGATGGCCTCACCGGGGGCGGAGCCGTCGCGGTGGAAGGCGGCGCCGGTGTTGCCCTTGTCGGTGGCGGCGAACGCGTAGCCCCGGGACAGCGCCCAGTCGCCGAAGGCCCGGTCGTTGGCGTACTGCTCGCGCAGGCCCGGCGTACCGGAGACGACGAGGCCGCCGTTCCAGCGGTCGGGCAGCCGGATGACGAACTGGGAATCGTGGGCCCAGCCGTGGTTGGTGTTCGTGGTGGACGAGTCGGGGAAGTAGCCGTCGATCTGGATGCCCGGCACGCCGTTCGGCGTGGCCAGGCCCTTGGGTGTCAGGCCCGCCCAGTCGGCCGGGTCCGTGTGGCCGGAAGCCACCGTGCCGGCCGTCGTCAACTCGTTCAGACAGGCGGCCTGTTGATGGGCCGCGCCGGGGACGACGACCGAGTCCATCCGGGTGCAGTGGCTCGGCCGGCCGCCGGCCTGCTGCTCCGCGGCGGCGGGTGCCGCGGTCAGGGTCGTCAGCGCGGCGGCGGCGACGGCCGTGCCACGGATCCACCGGGCACGCACCGGGCCTCTGGGCGGACGGAGCGGCGGTGCGACGGGTGGGTCGAGCGGCGGGGCAAGTGGCATGGGCTGGACCTCCGTTGCGGGTGTACCTAGGCGTCGTCGTAGGCGTACTTAGGCGTACCTAGGCGTACGTAGGGCGTACGTACCGGGCGGCCGGACGCTACCGCGCCCCCGGGGACACCGGCAGAGCCGTCGACACCACAGTGGGATGCCCGGATGTGGTGGTCCATGCCATGCGGCGAGGGGGCGGAGACGTGCGGCGAGGGGGCGGAGACATGCCGCGGGGGCGGCCGTCGGACGGCCGCCCCCGCAACACGTTCTGATCAACCGTCCGACCGGTCAGGGACAGCTGCCGTCGGCGATGACGTAGTAGCCCGCCGGTGACTCCTTCAGGGTGTGGGTGACGAACGTGTTGTTGAGGCCCATGTTCTGGTTGGAGCCCTCGGCGTACGCGTAGCCGCCGCTGGTGGTGGCCCGGCCGGCGCGTACCTGCTCATAGTTGTTCGCCGTCCAGCAGGCCGGCGCCGCACCGGTGGTGACGGCGGTGATCTGGCCGGACCTGGCGCCCTCGACGCCGTTCGAGTCCCGGGCCGCCACGCTCCCAGTCAGTCCGCTTCGAAATGGTGAGGCGCCCCACAAGCCGGGCCTCGGCCAGGGGCTGTCACCTGTTGCGGGGTACTGTCCGCGGCTGCTATCGCGGGCACTTCCGCCGTTGCGTCAGATGGCGGCCGACGCCACGAGATCCCTGGCCACGGTCACGTCCGCGCCCGTCGCGGCACGCACCTGGTCCACCGTGACTCCGGGCGCCAGTTCGCTCAAGCGCAGGCCGTCGGCGGTGATGTCGAGCACCGCCAGGTCGGTGATCACCCGGTGCACCACGCCCCGGCCGGTGAGCGGCAGCGTGCAGGTGTCGACCAGCTTCGGCGACCCGTCCTTGGCCGTGTGGTCCATCAGTACGATCACCTGCCGGGCCCCGTGGACGAGGTCCATGGCCCCGCCCATTCCCTTGACCATCTTGCCGGGGACCACCCAGTTCGCCAGGTCACCGGCGGCCGACACCTGCATGGCGCCGAGGACCGCAACGTCGATGTGCCCGCCCCGGATCATCGCGAAGGAGAGCGCGGAGTCGAAGTACGACGCCCCGGGGAGCGTCGTCACCGTCTCCTTGCCCGCGTTGATCAGGTCGGGGTGCACCTCGTCGTCGCCGGGGTACGGCCCCACGCCGAGGATCCCGTTCTCCGACTGGAGCACCACCTCGACGCCCTCGGGCAGGTAGTTGGGGATCAGGGTCGGCAGGCCGATGCCCAGGTTCACATAGGCGCCGTCGGTCAGTTCCCTCGCGGCACGGGCCGCCATCTGCTCACGCGTCAGAGCCATGTCAGACATTCCCTTCCTGGCGCGGACGCGTGGTGCGCCGCTCGATCCGCTTGGCGGCCGCGGGGTCGTCCGCGGAGACGCGAACCACCCGCTGCACGAAGACGCCGGGCAGGTGGATGTGGTCGGGGGCGAGTTCGCCCGGCTCGACGAGCTCCTCCACCTCGGCGATGGTGACGCGCCCGGCCATCGCGGCGAGCGGGTTGAAGTTGCGGGCCGACGAGTGGAACATCAGGTTCCCGTGCCGGTCTCCGACAGCCGCCCGAACCAGGGCCACATCGGTGGTGATGCCCTCCTCCAGGAGGTACTCGAGCCCCCCGAAGGTACGGGTCTCCTTCGGCGGCGAAGCGACCGCGACGCCGCCGTCCGGGCCGTAACGCCAGGGCATTCCGCCTTCGGCGACCTGGGTGCCGACACCGGCGGGTGTGTAGAAGGCCGGTATGCCGGAGCCTCCGGCCCGCAGCCGCTCGGCGAGAGTGCCCTGCGGGACCAGTTCGACCTCCAGCTCACCGCTGAGGTACTGGCGGGCGAACTCCTTGTTCTCGCCCACGTACGAGCTGGTCATCCGGGATATACGCCCCTCGCGCAGGAGCAGGCCGAGACCCCAGTCGTCCACACCGCAGTTGTTGGACACCACCCGCAGGTCACCGACGCCCCGGACGAGCAGGGCGTCGATCAGCACACTGGGGATTCCGCACAGCCCGAAGCCGCCGACGGCCAGGGACGCCCCCTGGGCGATGTCCGCGACCGCGTCGGCCGCCCGGGCGACCACCTTGTCCACACTCATCCGAAGGCCCCTCGCTCTGATGCTCCTCGGGCGCCGGACCCGCCTGACACGGGTGCGCCGTCGCATCGACTCGCACGAGACTAGGAACCGTAAGCCGCAAAAAACCATGGCGGCCGACCACACAACCTGGCCGTCCCTCATGTCTAAGCACCCCAGGTGCTCATGAGTGCACCCGCAGGTGACGCGGCGGAGCAGCCGCCTCTGCGACCCGCCCGGCGGGTAAAGGCGACACACGCAGGGTGTCCCGTGTCCGGGTCGCCTCCCACGTGGCGCCGCCGCACATGTCACGCCGGGTCGCGTCCCACGTGGCGGCGCCGCACATGTCACCGCCGGGAAGGGGCGACCGCCGCCACGAACGCGGCCGGGTCTTCCGCCCACGGCACATGGCCCGCCCCCGCGAGAACCACCCGCTCCACCTGCGGCAGGGCCTGCTCCAGGGAGTCGACCGCCGCCCGCGGCCGGATGTCCTGCGCCCCGTCCACGATCACCACCGGCATCCGCAGCGCCCCGCACGCCACCCGGAGCTGATGCTCGCCCATCGACCGCGTCTCGGCGTTGAGCGCCTCGCCGCACTCGGAGTTGACCCCGAGCCAGGGCGTCGCCATCCGCTCGGCCAGCATGCGGGCCCGGTCGCGGTCCGGCCCCGCGAAGTCCGCCGACCACTGGAGCACGTACATCTCCCGCTCCTGCGCGTCCGTACGCCGTCCCAGTGCTCTCAGCTCCTGCCACCGCGCCAGTCCGGCACCTATCGCCGCCTGCCGGTTGTGCCTGAACTCAGGCTGCCAGACGGAGTCGGGACCTATCCCGGTGCCGGACACGTACACCAGCCGCGTCACCCGCTCCGGATGCGCCAGCGCGTAGTGCAGGGCGAGCCGCGCGCCCCAGGAGTGACCCAGCAGCGTCACCGTATCCAGCCCGAAGTGGCGGCGTACCGCGTCGAGGTCGGCGACCGAACCCGCCACCGAGTACGGCCCCCGCGCCGCCCGGTCGGAGCGGCCGCAGCCGCGCTGGTCCCACCGGTAGACCGTGGCGCGGTCCGCCAGCAGCGCGGCCACGTCCTCCAGCGTGTCCCACAGGCCAGGACCGCCGTGGCACAGGACCACCGGGTCGCCGCCGTCGCCCGATCGCTGCGCCCACAGGCGCACCCCGTCGTCCGTTTCGAGCGTCATGACGAGGGGATCTCCTCCATCCGCACCGGCCGCCGCTCCCGCCGCGAGCGTTCGCACGCCTCCGCGATCCGCAGCGCGTGCAGCGCCTCCCGGCCGTCGCACGGATTCTCCCGCTCGCCGAGGACGACCCGTACGAAGGCATCCAGCTCCGCCTCGTACGCCGGCGCGAACCGCTCCAGGAACCCCGGCCACGGCCGCGCGCAGGCGGGCGGCCCCTTCGGCTCGGTCGACGTGATCGGCGTACGGTCGTCGAGACCGACCGACACCTGGTCGAGGTCGCCGGCCAGCTCCATCCGTACGTCGTAGCCGGCGCCGTTGCAGCGGGCCGCAGTGGCGGTGGCCAGCGTCCCGTCGTCGAGGGTGAGGACGGCCGCCGCCGTGTCGATGTCGCCCGCCTCGCGGAACATCGCGGGCCCCCCGTCGGCCCCCACGGCGTACACCTCGGCCACCTCACGGCCGGTGACCCAGCGCAGCATGTCGAAGTCGTGGACCAGGCAGTCCCGGTAGAGCCCGCCGGACAGCGGCAGATACGCGGCCGGCGGCGGCGCGGGGTCGGAGGTCGTAGCCCGCACGGTGTGCAGCCGGCCGAGGCTTCCCGACCGTACGAGCTCGCGCGCGGTCGTGTACCCGGCGTCGAAGCGGCGCATGAAGCCGAGCTGGAGGACACTGCCCGCCACTTCGACCTCGCGCAGCGCTCCCAGCGTCCCCGCCAGGTCGAGCGCGATCGGTTTCTCGCAGAACACCGGCAACCCGGCCCGCGCAGCCCGGCCGATCAGCTCCGCGTGCGCCGAGGTGGCCGAGGCGATCACGACGGCGTCCACGCCCCAGGCGAAGATCTCGTCGACCGAGGGGGCGGCCGTCGCACCGAGCCGGTCCGCGACCGCGACGGCCCGCGCCGCATCGGTGTCCGCGACGAGCAGGGCACCCACTTCGCGATGCCGGCTGAGTACGCCGGCGTGGAAAGAACCGATACGTCCCGTGCCGATGAGTCCGATGCGCATGGCCCCAAAGTTGCGCCAGGGCCACCGCACTGTCAAGGCTTTGTCCGGACAACCGGACGACCGGACTACAGGACTTCCAGAGGTCATTACCTGGGGTTACGCTCAACGGCGTGTCGAAACCCGCCGCTGATCCCACGATCTCCCTCCAGCTCGGCGTGGACCGCAACAGCCCGGTCCCGCTGTACTTCCAGCTCGCGCAGCAACTGGAGGCGGCGATCGAGAAAGGCAGAATCGCCCCCGGAAGTCTGCTCGGCAACGAGATCGAACTGGCCGGACGTCTCGGCCTGTCCCGCCCCACCGTCCGCCAGGCCATCCAGTCCCTCGTCGACAAGGGCCTGCTGGTCCGCCGCCGCGGCGTCGGCACCCAGGTCGTGCACAGCCAGGTCAAGCGCCCCCTGGAACTGAGCAGCCTGTACGACGACCTCGAAGCCGCCGGCCAGCTGCCCGCGACCACGGTCCTGCGCAACACCGTCGAACCGGCCGGCACCGAGGTCGCGGCGGCGCTCGCGGTGGCCGAAGGCAGCGACGTACACCTGGTGGAGCGGCTGCGTCTCGCGCACGGCGAACCCGTCGCTGTCCTGCGCAACCACCTGCCCACCGCGCTGCTCGCCCTCCACACCGAGCACCTGGAGGCGACCGGCCTCTACCGGATGATGCGCGCCGCCGGAATCACCCTGCACAGCGCCCGCCAGTCGGTCGGCGCGCGCGCCGCCGGGGCCGAGGAGGCGCGGCAACTGGGGGAGGAGCGGGGGGCGCCGCTGCTGACGATGCGGCGGACGACGTTCGACGACACGGGGCGGGCGGTCGAGTTCGGCTCGCACATCTACCGGGCGTCGCGGTACGCCTTCGAGTTCCAGCTGCTCGTCAGGCCGTAGCACTCCCTCCAGGACCTGCCGGGACGCGCCGGACCGCACTCGGGGATACTTGGTCGGCCGGGGACGGACTGAACGATCCCCGGGACGCGTCGAGGAGTACGAGAAGGGCACTACGTCGTGGCAACGGTTCGGACAGGGGTACGCGCACTGGGCGCGGTGCTGGCGGTGGTGCTCGGAGCTTCCCTGGCGGGGTGCAGCGCCACGGGCGGCAAGCGTGCCGAGGAACGGGCCGAGCAGGCCGGTGCCGGGGGCAGGGCCGTGGTGACCACCCCGCGCTGGACCGTCGCCATGGTGACCCACTCGGGCGACGGCGACACGTTCTGGGACATCGTCCAGAAGGGCGCCAGGCAGGCCGCCGCCAAGGACAACATCAACTTCCTGTACGCCAAGAGCGACGAGGGCCAGCAGCAGGCCCAGCTGGTCGACAGCTACGTCGACAAGAAGGTCGACGGGCTGATCGTCACGCTCGCCAAGCCCGACGCGATGAAGGCGGCCGTCGCCAGGGCCACCAAGGCCGGCATCCCCGTGATCACCGTCAACTCCGGCTCCGCCGAGTCCAAGAAGTTCGGCGCCCTCACCCACATCGGCCAGGACGAGACGATCGCCGGCGAGGCTGTCGGCCAGGAACTGTCCGGGCGCGGCCGCAAGAAGGCCCTGTGCGTCCTGCACGAGCAGGGCAACGTCGGCCACGAGCAGCGCTGCGCCGGCGCGAAGAAGACCTTCGACGGCGAGCTGCAGAATCTCTATGTCGACGGCACGAACATGCCCGACGTACAGGCCTCGATCGAGGCGAAGCTGCAGTCCGCCAAGTCCGCCAGGGAATTCGACGCCGTCGTAACCCTCGGCGCCCCCTTCGCGGACGCCGCCCTGCAGGCGAAGGAGCAGGCCGGCAGCGACGCCGAGGTCGACACCTTCGACCTCAACCCCAAGGTCGCCGCCGCGCTCCGCAGCGACACCCTGGGTTTCGCCGTCGACCAGCAGCCCTACCTCCAGGGCTACCAGGCCGTGGACCTGCTGTGGCTCTACAAGTACAACGCCGACGTGCTCGGCGGCGGCAAGCCGGTGCTCACCGGCCCGCAGATCGTCAGTAAGAACGACGCGGCCGAGCTGGAGGAGTACACGAAGCGGGGCACCCGATGACCGCCACCGCACCGGCGCCCTCCCCGGCGCCCGCCCCCGGCGCAGAGGCGCCCGCCGACGAGCGGCTGCTGCGGACGTCGCTGCTGCGCAGGCTCCTGGGCCGCCCCGAGCTGGGCTCGGTGGTCGGCGCCCTCGCCGTGTTCCTCTTCTTCGCGATCGCCGCGGACAGCTTCCTGCGCGTGTCCAGCTTCGGCACGGTCCTCTACGCGGCCTCCGTGATCGGCATCATGGCCGTCCCGGTCGCCCTGCTGATGATCGGCGGCGAGTTCGACCTGTCGGCCGGTGTGCTGGTGACCAGCTCCGCACTGCTCTCCTCCATGTTCAGCTACCAGATGACGGCCAACGTCTGGGTCGGCGTCCTCGTGTCGCTGCTGGTGACGCTCGCCCTCAGCGCGTTCAACGGCCTCATGCTGGCCCGCACCAAACTCCCGAGCTTCATCATCACGCTCGGTACGTTCCTGATGCTGACCGGCCTCAACCTGGGCCTCACCAAGATGATCAGCGGCACCGTGTCGACGAAGACGATCGCCGACATGGAGGGCTTCGCCTCCGCCAAGGCGCTGTTCGCCTCCCAGTGGAAGATCGGGGAGTTCAACTTCCGGGTCACCATCCTGTGGTGGGCCGCCCTGGTGGCCGTCGCCACCTGGATCCTGCTGCGCACCCGCGCCGGCAACTGGATCTTCGCGGTCGGCGGCGGCAAGGACGCGGCCCGCGCGGTCGGCGTCCCCGTCAACAAGACCAAGACCGGGCTATACCTGGGTGTCGGCCTCGGCGCCTGGATCTCCGGCCAGCACCTGCTCTTCTCGTACGACGTCGTGCAGTCCGGCGAGGGCGTCGGCAACGAACTGATCTACATCATCGCGGCCGTCATCGGCGGCTGCCTGATCACCGGCGGCTACGGCTCCGCGGTCGGCTCCGCCGTCGGGGCGTTCATCTTCGGCATGACCAGCAAGGGCATCGTGTACGCCGAGTGGAACCCGGACTGGTTCAAGTTCTTCCTCGGAGCGATGCTCCTTCTGGCCACCCTGCTCAACGCATGGGTACGCAAGCGCGCGGAGGCGACGAAATGACGGCAGCCCTCGTCGAGCTGGACGACGTCAGTAAGTACTACGGCAACATCAGAGCCCTGGAAGGCGTCTGTCTGGAAGTGCACGCGGGCGAGATCACCTGCGTCCTCGGGGACAACGGCGCCGGCAAGTCCACCCTTATCAAGATCATCTCGGGGCTGCACCAGCACGACGCCGGCACCTTCTCGATCGACGGCGAGCACCGGCGCCTGGCGAACCCGCGCGACGCACTGGACCTCGGCATCGCCACCGTCTACCAGGATCTGGCCGTCGTGCCCCTGATGCCGGTGTGGCGGAACTTCTTCCTCGGCTCCGAACCGACCAGGGGCGCCGGGCCCTTCAAGCGGCTCGACGTCGCCCTGATGCGCGAGACCACCCGCTCCGCGCTGCTGAGGATGGGCATCGACCTGCGCGACGTCGACCAGCCCATCGGCACGCTCTCGGGCGGCGAGCGCCAGTGCGTGGCCATCGCGCGCGCCATCCACTTCGGCGCGAAGGTGCTGGTCCTGGACGAGCCGACCGCCGCGCTCGGCGTCAAGCAGTCCGGTGTCGTACTGAAGTACGTCGCGGCCGCGCGTGACGCGGGTCTCGGTGTCGTCCTCATCACGCACAACCCCCACCACGCTTACCTCGTAGGCGACCGTTTCGTGCTCCTCAAGCGCGGCACGATGTCCGGCAGCCACGCCCGGGACGAGATCACTCTCGACGAGCTCACCCGGCAGATGGCGGGCGGCAGCGAGCTGGAGGAACTCACCCACGAACTCGAACGCGCACCGTCCCCGCCGCACCCGGGAACCGCAAGCCCTTCCGGCGACTAGGACAACGCCCGCAGGGCGTCGGGGCCCGCGGCCCTGCGGCACCGCACCCCCACCGCACGCAATGGCAGAATCGGTGCCTGACCGCCACCGCACCCACGACCCCGCAGGGGACATGAGCACGTACCGAGACTTCGCGCACCGCGGCTCCGCCCGCGCCACCGTCCTGAAGACGGTCGGCACCCGCGAGCGGCGCTCGCACCTCAGCGCCCCGCGCGTGCCCACCGTCGGCATCGACATCGGCGGTACGAAGGTGATGGCCGGCGTCGTCGACGCGGACGGCATCATCCTGGAGAAGCTCCGCACCGAGACCCCGGACAAGTCCAAGAGCCCCAAGGTCGTCGAGGACACCATCGTCGAGCTGGTACTCGACCTGTCCGACCGGCACGACGTCCACGCGGTGGGCATCGGCGCGGCCGGCTGGGTCGACGCCGACCGCTCCACCGTGCTCTTCGCCCCCCACCTGGCCTGGCGCAACGAACCACTGCGCGACGCGATCTCCGCCCGCCTCGCGGTGCCCGTCCTGGTCGACAACGACGCCAACACCGCCGCCTGGGCGGAATGGCGCTTCGGCGCCGGCCGGGGCGAGGACCATCTCGTCATGATCACGCTCGGCACCGGCATCGGCGGCGCGATCCTCGAGGACGGCCAGGTCAAACGCGGCAAGTACGGCGTCGCGGGCGAGTTCGGCCATATGCAGGTCGTCCCGGGCGGCCACCGCTGCCCGTGCGGCAACCGCGGCTGCTGGGAGCAGTACAGCTCCGGCAACGCCCTGGTCCGCGAGGCCCGCGAACTCGCCGCCGCCGACTCCCCGGTCGCGTACAGCCTCATCGAGCGGGTCGGCGGCAACATCCCCGAGATCACCGGACCGCTCATCACCGAGCTGGCCCGCGAGGGCGACGCCATGTGTGTCGAGCTGCTCCAGGACATCGGCCAGTGGCTCGGAGTCGGCATCGCCAACCTCGCCGCCGCACTCGACCCGTCCTGCTTCGTCATCGGCGGCGGTGTCAGCGCCGCCGACGACCTCCTCATCGGGCCCGCCAGGGACGCCTTCAAGCGCCACCTCACCGGGCGCGGCTACCGCCCCGAGGCCCGCATCGCCAAGGCCCAGCTCGGCCCCGAGGCCGGTATGGTCGGCGCCGCCGACCTGGCCCGGCTCGTCGCGCGGCGTTTCCGCCGCGCCAACCGCCGCCGCCTGGAGCGCTACGAACGTTACGAGCGCTACGCCCAGGCCATCCGCACCACCACGCAGGGACCCCAGCAATGACCCCGTCCGTCCCCCACCCGACCGAGGCCCCCGAAGAGGGGGGCAAGCCCCCGGAGAACCGCCGGCACATGATCGTCCGTCGCTGGCTCACAGCGATCACCATCGTGCTGCTCATCGGCATCCCGGCCGGCTACCTGCTGATCTCCGCCGAGCAGAGCCGCGAGAGCGGCCGCGACAAGGCGAAAGTAGCCTCGGCCACCGGTCTCGTTGAGGGCTTTCCGTCCCGGATGACGCGTCGCATCTACGACGTGCCGATCCCGCACGCGGGCAAGGACGTCGCCTACTACGAGACCAACAACTGGAAGACCAGCAGGCTCTACGTCCAGTTCAGGACCGTCCCAGCGGACCTCGACTGGTTCCTGAACGACCTCGGCACCGACCGGTCCGCGTTCAAGGACGGCAAGATCACCATCAACGGGCGGGACGCCGGTGTCGCCGGCTGGACCTTCGGCCCCAACCGCTCCTGGAAGGGCGCCACGGTCAACCAGAAGGGGACCGCGCCCACCGTCGCCATCACGGTCGACGAGACCGACCCCAAGCGTCCGTTCGTCTACGTGGTCTCCACCGCGACACCTTGATTCCGCGGCCTCGTGACCCCGTGGGCACGGCCGGCTCCAGTGATGGCTAACCTGGAGCGAGTGAGCGAAGAGACGGAAATGAATTCCCCGCAGGCACCCCAGGCCCCGTTGGCGCAGGCCCCCCATGCACTGCAGGCGCCGGCCCCCCAGACACCGCACTCCCCGCAGCCGCCCCAGCCCCTGCAGTACCGGTTCGACGGCCCCGAGGACGCCCCCGTCCTCATCCTGGGCCCGTCGCTCGGGACGACCTGGCACATGTGGGATCGCCAGATACCGGAGCTGACCCGCCAGTGGCGCGTGTTCCGCTTCGACCTGCCGGGCCACGGCGGCGCCCCCGCCCACTCCGCCGGTACCGTCACCGAGCTCGCCGACCGCCTGCTGGCGACCCTCGGCTCCCTCGGCGTCCAGCGCTTCGGGTACGCCGGCTGCTCCATCGGCGGCGCGATCGGCGCCGACCTGGCGCTGCGCCACCCGGACCGGCTCGCCTCGCTGGGCCTGGTCGCCGCCTCCCCGAGGTTCGGCACCGCTGACGAGTTCCGTCAGCGCGGTGTGATCGTACGGACGAACGGCCTGGAGCCGATGGCGGCGACCGCGCCCGCCCGCTGGTTCACGCACGGCTTCGCCGCCGCCCAGCCCGCCATCGTCGAGTGGGCCGTGCAGATGGTCCGCACCACCGACCCTGGCTGCTACATCGCGGCCTGCGAGGCGCTGGCCGCCTTCGACATCCGGGCCGAGCTGGGCCGTATCGGCGTACCCACGCTCGTCCTCGTCGGCTCCGAGGACCAGGTCACCGGTCCCGCCGAGGCCCGCACCCTGGTCGCGGGCATCCCCGACGCCCGCCTCGCCCTGGTCCCCGGCGCCTCCCACCTGGCCCCGGTCGAGCAGCCGGCGGCCGTCACGGATCTGCTCGTACGGCACTTCTCCACCGCCTGGCAGGCCGCCGAGCCCGTAACGTCGGGGCTCCAGGCGATCCAGGCGCGGCCTTCATCGGACGCGGCGCCGGCGACCTCCGCCCCGGCGCACGCCGTCGCCGAGATCGGCCCGGCCGCCGAACCCGAGGCCGCACCCGAGGCGGGTCTGCGGGCCGATCCGTACGAGGCCGGGATCAAGGTCCGCCGCGAGGTCCTGGGCGACGCTCATGTGGACCGCACCCTCGCCGAGGCCGACGAGTTCACCGGCGACTTCCAGGAGCTGATCACCCGCTACGCCTGGGGCGAGGTGTGGACCAGGGACGGGCTCGACCGGCGCACCCGCAGCTGCGTCACCCTGACCGCGCTGGTCGCCGGCGGGCACCTGGGCGAACTGGCCTTCCACACCCGGGCCGCCCTGCGCAACGGCCTGACTCCGGCCGAGATCAAGGAAGTGCTGATCCAGACCGCCGTGTACTGCGGCGTTCCGGCCGCGAACGCGGCCTTCACGGTCGCCCGGAAGGTCATCCAGGAGGAAACGACCCCGCCCGCGTAGCGGCGTCGCAACCCCACGGCGGGGCCGGCCAGGAGGAGGATGAGGGTATGAAGCTCACCAAGAAGTCCCACGCCTGCATCCGGCTGGAGAAGGACGGGCGGACCCTTGTCGTCGACCCCGGCGCCTTCAGCGAGACGGACGCCGCGGTCGGCGCCGACGCCGTCCTGGTGACGCACGAACACCCGGATCACTTCGAGGAGAACCGGCTGCGGGCCGCCCTGGAGGCGAACCCCGGCGCCGAGATCTGGACCCTGCGCAGCGTCGCGGACCGGCTCTCGGCGGCCTTCCCCGGCCGGGTGCACACCGTCGGCCACGGTGACACCTTCACGGCCGCCGGGTTCGACGTCCAGGTCCACGGCGAGCTGCACGCCGTCATCCACCCGGACATCCCGCGGATCACCAACGTCGGTTATCTGGTGGACGGTTCGCTCTTTCACCCCGGCGACGCGCTCACCGTCCCCGGGCACCGAGTTGAGACGCTGATGCTGCCCGTGATGGCCCCGTGGTCGAAGATCTCGGAGGTCATCGACTACGTCCGCGAGGTGAAGCCCCGGCGGGCCATCGACATCCACGACGCGCTGCTCACCGACCTCGCCCGGCCGCTCTACGACGCACAGATCGGCGACCTGGCCGGGGCCGACCACAGCCGGCTGACGCCGGGCGACTCCACCGAACTGTGAGTGTCGTACCCCGCCGATAGGCTGTCTTCCATGCGTATCGCGACCTGGAACGTCAACTCGATCACCGCCCGGCTGCCCCGGCTGCTGGCCTGGCTGGAGAGCACCGGCACCGACGTGCTGTGCATCCAGGAGACCAAGACCACCGCCGAGGCCTTTCCCGCGGAGCAGCTTCGCGAGCTCGGTTACGAGTGCGCGGTCAACGCCACGGGCCGGTGGAACGGCGTGGCCGTGATCTCCAAGGCGGGTCTGCAGGACGTCGTCACGGGTCTGCCCGAAGGCCCCGACTTCGAGGGCGTCCAGGAGCCGCGGGCGATCTCCGCGACGTGCGGCCCGGTCCGGGTCTGGTCGGTGTACGTGCCGAACGGCCGCGAGGTCGCCCACGACCACTACGCGTACAAGCTGCGCTGGCTCGAAGCGCTCCACAGGGCCGTCGCCGGTGACGCCGTCGGGCAGCGGCCGTTCGCCGTCCTCGGTGACTACAACATCGCCCCCACCGACGACGACGTCTGGGACGCCTCCCTGTTCGCCGGAGCCACCCATGTCACCCCGGCGGAGCGGGCCGCGCTCGCCGCGCTGCGCGAGGCCGGCCTGTCCGACGTGGTGCCGCGCCCGCTCAAGTACGACCGTCCCTTCACCTACTGGGACTACCGCGAGCTGGGATTCCCCAAGAACCGGGGCATGCGCATCGACCTCGTGTACGGCAACGCCCCGTTCGCCGCCGCCGTCAAGGACAGCTACGTCGACCGTGAGGAGCGCAAGGGCAAGGGCGCTTCCGACCACGCGCCGGTCGTGGTGGACCTGGACGTGTGATGGCGCCGGCGGCGCGCCGCGCCGACGGATCCAGCGCGCCTGTGGTGCACGGGCATACGGGAATGGGAGGCTGAGTGGTATGAACATCCCCTTTCTGGACAACTGGCGCAAGCGCCACGGCCCCGCGCGTGGTGTCGCGGTGTTCACCTCCCACGGGGACGGCGCCGGAGGGGACGCGGAAGGCCTGGCCGAACTGCTTGCCGAGTGCGAGCTGTTGCGGGTCCGGGCGCAGGACGCCGGCTTCGAACTCGACGACTCCCCGGGCTCGTTGGGGGCCCTGGACCAGCTGATGCCGCGCTGGCGCGACGACCCGGAGGAGCTGCCCTGGCTGGGCAACGACGCGGGCCTCTACCTCGGCTCGGTGATCGTGCGTACGGTCCCCGGGGCCGCCTGGCACCTGTGGCCGAGCGGCCAGCCGGTCGTCCGGCTGGCCTCGGGCCGTGAGATCAACGTGGTCGAGGCCGGTCTGGACTGGGCGGTGGCCGGAGCACCCGAGCTCTCCCAGGTGTACGCGGAGGCGTCGGAGTTCTGAGCCGACCCCGAGTGGCCCCGACTCTTTCGTGCGCCTTTATGTCCTCTTTAGGCGTGTCGAGTGTGAAGTCCCTTATTGGGCTGGATAGTTTGCGCTGACCTCGACACAGCTGAGAGTGGGTAGGGCAGCGTATGGCCGTCGATCCGTTGATCGAGCTGCGTGACGTCAACAAGTACTGCTCTCCTGGTTCGCCCAGTGGGTGGCCGAACGGGAGATGCGCAACCCCGACCGAGGCCGTCGATGTCGGCCCGGCCGAGCCGGGGACGCTGCCGCCGGGCGTGCGGTAGGCCGCGCGCTGGTGCGAAGAGCAGATGCCTGCCCGGCAGCAGCCGGTGATCACTTGTCGCGCATCGGGACCGACACGTAGGACGGGTCGGACTCGGGCGAAGAGAAGGTCAGCTGCGCGCCGGACGGGTTGTGCTCGATGTAGAGCGGGTCGACGGTGTCGAACACCAGGGCCAGACGGTGGCCGGCCGGGACGTCGTAGGCGGTGGAGTACAGCTCCAGGTCGACGGGGAACGGCTTGCCGGGTGTCCGGTCGTGGAAGGTGTACGGCGCGTTGCTGACCAGCTTGCCGAGGCCGAGCGGGCCCACGTCGTAGAGGTAGGCGACGAGGGTGCCGCTCCCCTCGGTGCTGGAGACCGTCGTGTGGATCTTGGCGGTCCCCCGGACGCGCTGCGGGGCGGCGTACCACTCGGACTGCCAGACCGAGGCGTAACTGCGCGGCAGCAGCGGTACGGACGCCATCGGGGGCAGCTTCAGGAACTGGTCGAGAGCGTTGGAGAGCAGGACGATGCCGCCGTTGGCGCCCGAGTCGACGTTCGTACGTATGGTCTTCGTACCGCCCAGGTCGATCTTGCGCCGATCGGCGCCGACCGACTTCCAGTCGGGGTAGCCCTCGTAGGCCCCGCTGGAGCGCGACTTGAGCTGGACCGGCTGCTCGCGGTCGACGCCGTTGCCCTGGCCGGCGAGGTGGTGGTCGAACCAGCGCTGGGCGTTGGTCCACACGTCGTTCGGCAGACCGAGCAGGCCGGTTGCCTCGGCGGTGGCGTGGTCGCCCGGGCGGAACTCCAGGCGCTTGGGGCCGGTGAGCCGCTCGTAGAACTCCGCGTACTGGTTGGGCGGGAAGAGGGTGTCGCCCCACGCGTTGCCCAGCATGACGGCCGCGCCGTTCTCGTTGATCCGGTCGATGTAGGTGGCGGGGGAGCGGGACTTCCCCCAAGCGATCATGTCCTGCTCCTTGTCCAGGTTGGAGCCGAGGAAGTTTTTCATCGTCTGCTGGAGTTCGGGGCTCGGGCGGCCGGTGAGCTGCCCTGCGCCCATGAGCAGTTCCGCGGCCTGGCGGTGCTGGGTGCGGCCGCTGTAGATCGAGTCGATGAGGTCGGCCCAGCCGCTCAGCGCCACAACTGCCTTGATCCGCTTGTCGTGCGCGGAGGCGAGCAGGCTGATTCCGGCGCCGTACGAGACGCCCGCCATGCCCACCCTCTGCGGATCGGCAGGGGTGTGGGCCAGCGCCCAGTCGATGACCTTGGAAGCGTCGGCGATGTCCGGCGGGCCGGCGACCTCGATGTTGCCGCCGGACTGCCAGAAGCCGCGGGAGTTGTAACTGACGACGACATAACCGGAATCGGCGAGCTTCTTGGCCTGGGCGATGTATTCGATCTGCGGCACGGCCCAGCTGGTCGGCAGCACGATCACCGGGTACGTGCGGCTGCCGTCGGATCCCGCCGGGGTGAAGACGTTCGCCTTGAGTACGGTCCCGCCGTCGCCGGCGATGTCGACGAACCGTACGTCCGGGAGAGCCGTTGCCGCCGCCGCGGACGCCGCCGCGGGCTGCTGCGCCGGGGCGGCGGCGGCCTGGGTGGCGGGCGCGAGGCCGGTGGCGGTCCCGGCGAGCAGTGCGGCGGTTGCGGCGCCTGCCGCGGTGCCGCGCAGGGACTTGTGGGGGTGTCTCACGGGTCACTCCTCACTCGTGTCAGTGGAAAGTGACCCGACGGTAACCGCCATCACTTACTGGCGGTAACTCCTCGGTAAGTTACGTACGGGTAACGATTGTTGGACGGCTCGTCAGCAGCGGCGGCGTCAGCCGCTCAGCGGAAGCGGCTCAGCGCAGCGCGCTCTTCGCCTGCCAGTCGGCCCAGGACAGATTCCATTCGCCGTAACCGTTGCTGACGGCGACGGTGCCTTTGGCGTCGTCGCCGGTGATCTCGAACGGATCGCCGACCTGGGCCTGCCCGTACACGGACGACGCGTCGGTCTCGCTCATGCCGACACAGCCGGAGCTGTGGTTGGTGTTGCCGAAGTACGCGGAGTTCCAGGGTGCGGCGTGTGCGTACATCCCCGACCAGGTCAGGCGCATCGAGTAGTCGACCATCTTGTCGTAGGCGTCACCGAGGCCCACGGTCTCCGAGCGCATGTTGATCGTGCCCTCCTTGGACATCAGCACGGCCGTCCCACGCCAGGAGGCCTTGTCGCCGCCGGGGGTGCCGGCCGATATGGGGACGTCCTTGACCAGCTGCCCGTCGCGCATCAGCTTGAGGCGGTGGTTGTCGAGATCGACCTTGAAGGCCTGATCCACGCCAACGGTGAATCGCGTCGCGTAGTCGCGTACGAACCAGCCGCCGCCCGAGCCCGAGTCGAGGCCGTTCAGGTCCGCCTTCAGGGACACCTTCGTGCCCGGCTTCCAGTACTCCTCGGGGCGCCAGTCGACGCGGTCCTTGCCGGAGTAGTCCCGCATCCAGCCCCAGGAGCCCTTGGTGGCGTTCGAGGTGGTGACCTTGAGCTGCCTCTCGACGGCCGCCTTGTTCTTGACGGGGTGGTCGAAAACGACCGAGAGCGGCTGGGCGACGCCGACCGTGGTGTTCTTGCCGGGTGCCAGCGACAGCTTGTTGACCTTGTCCGGGTCGGCGGTGGTGAAGCCGGCCTTCGCGCTGACGCCGCCGCTGTCCACGGCGCTGACGGAGTACGTGGTGCCCGGGGCGGCCGCTCGGCCGGAGGTCCAGGACGTACCGTCGGCGGACATCCTCCCCGCGAGCTTCCCGCCCTTCGAGTCGCTCACCGTGACCTGCTTCAGCGTGCCGACCTCGACCTTCACCCGAACAGGCTGTCCGGCCTCGGCCTGCCTGCCGCGAAGGTTCACCGATATCTCGGCCCGCTCGGCGGCCGGCTGCCCCGCGCCGCTCTGGGCGGCCCCGCCGCCGGAACACGCCGCGAGCGTGACGGTGAGCGCCGGTGCGGCGACGAGCAGGGGGCGCTTGCGTATGCGGCTCAACTGGAAAACCTCCCGTGCGATGTCTGTCGCCCGGTGAGAGCCGTTCCGCTGCTGCCGGGTTGCCCGGCAGGCAGTACATTCGCTCCCTTTGTGGTGTGACAAATGCCGCAGAAGGAGGCACCGCCAGGCCGAACCCGCCTGCTCAGCCAGCAGCGTGCTCAGCCGGCAGCCTGGTCAGCCGCGTCGACGGCCGGCGCCGGTGAGGGGAGCGGGGCGTGGGCGGCGCGGGTCACGTCGGCCACCAGTTCAACGATGTCCGGACCGTACGCGTGCGAGTTGATGACCTTCAACAGCAGACAGAAGGAGCCCCTTCCGTGCTTGCGGGCCAGCTTCTCGTGATGGCGAGTGAGATAGCGGGTCGCCGCCTGGTTGGTGATCGCCCGCTGGCCGCAGAAGAGGAAGACGGGTCTCGCGTCCTGACCGGCGGTCAGCCGCGCGAGCAGGACGTACTCGGACACGCCGGCCTCCAGCCGGTAGCGCTCGCTGCCGATCTGGAAGGCGGTGCGGTCGGGTCCCGGCTCGGCATCGGTGTTGATCCGGACGCCGGGCAGCAGGGATTGCAGGTGGGCCGCCGTCCGGCGATTCGACCCCGGGCCGCCGACGCAGAACTCGGTGCGCTCGCCGAAGCCCTGCTGTATCACGTCGTGGGACAGGATCTGCGCATGCGCCCCGCAGTCCTTGATCACGGCGGCGAGCTCAAGGAGCGCGAAGACGTCGTACCGGTGCACCGCGCCGTCGCCGCCCGGCTCGCGGTTGACGACGAGCAACGACTCGGAGCCCCGGGGCAGCCCCAGGAAGGCCTGCCTGCGGCGCAGCTTGCGACGCCACAGATAGCTGCGGGCGAGCCAGCCCAGGGAGGTGCTGATTCCGGCCGCGATCACGCCCAGCACGATGTTGCGCACGTCGTCCGTCATGGGGCGGCATGCTAGCGGTCCGACGCACCGGTGCTCGAGGAGGTCCTGACGGGCATGGGGGAGTGAAGTTACGCTGCGCGGAAACGTGTTGACTGGAGGTACGCATGCGCCGCTCCACGGTACGAGCGCTTTCGATGTGGGCCGCTGCCGCGGTCGTCGTGTCCGGCGGGGCCGTCGCGACGACCGCCGCCCGGCCCGCCACCGCCGCCCCGCCCTCGTCGCACCCGGCGCCCCCACGGGACAAGCCGGTCAAGACACCGGTCGCCGCCGGGTACGGGGGAGCCGTCGCGAGCGTCGACGCGGACGCCTCCGCCGCCGGGATCGAGGTCCTCGCGCGCGGCGGCAACGCGGTGGACGCGGCAGTCGCCACGGCAGCCGCGCTCGGCGTCACAGAACCGTACTCCGCGGGCATCGGAGGCGGCGGCTACTTCGTCCACTATGACGCGAAATCCCGCACCGTGCGCACCGTCGACGGGCGTGAGACCGCGCCGCTGAGCGCAGACTCGTCGCTGTTCGTGGAGGACGGCAAGCCCATCCCCTTCGACCAGGCGCAGACGAGCGGTCGCGGCGTCGGCACCCCCGGCACCCCGGCGACCTGGGAGACGGTCCTCGACGCCTGGGGCACCAAGTCGCTGCGCACACTCCTGCGCCCCGCAGAGAAGCTGGCGCGCGAAGGCTTCACCGTCGACGCCACCTTCCGCTCGCAGACGCAGGCCAACGAGGCGCGGTTCAGGGACTTCCCGGACACCGCCGAGCTTTTCCTGCCCGGCGGGGAGCTCCCCGTGGTGGGCTCCACGATCAAGAACCCCGACCTCGCGCGCACGTACGCCGAGCTGGGCCACCACGGCGTCGGAGAGCTGTACCACGGTGACCTCGCCCGCGACATCGTGCGTACGGTCCGCAAGCCTCCCGTCGACCCCGAGTCGGCCAGGGTGGTGCGGGCCGGCGACCTGACGGCGAAGGATCTGCGGACGTACGACACTTTGCGCCAGGCCCCGACGAAGGTCTCCTACCGCGGGCTCGACGTGTACGGCATGGCGCCGTCCTCGTCTGGCGGTACGAGCGTGGGCGAGGCGCTCAACATCCTTGAGCGCACCGATCTTTCGAAGAGCACCCAGACCGAGTACCTGCACCGCTTCATCGAGGCCAGCCGGATCGCCTTCGCGGACCGGGGACGCTGGGTCGGCGACCCGGCGTTCGAGGACGTCCCGGTCGAGGGGCTGCTGTCGCAGCGGTTCGCGGACTCACGCGAGTGCCTCATCAAGGACGACGCGGTACTCAAGAGCCCGCTGGCTCCGGGCGACCCGCGAAAGCCCGCGTCCTGCTCCACCGGCGGCCGGGCCGCCACGACACCGTACGAGGGTGAGAACACGACGCACCTGACGACGGCCGACAAGTGGGGCAACGTCGTGGCGTACACCCTCACCATCGAGTCGACGGGCGGCAGCGGCATCACCGTGCCCGGCCGCGGCTTCCTCCTCAACAACGAACTCACGGACTTCTCCTTCGCCCCCGCGAACCCGGCGGTCCACGACCCGAACCTGCCCGGCCCCGGCAAACGCCCCCGCTCCTCGATGGCCCCGACCATCGTCTTGGAGAAGGGCCGTCCGCTGCTCGCGCTCGGCTCGCCCGGCGGCGCGACCATCATCACGACGGTGATCCAGACCCTGACGGGCCACCTGGACCGGGGGCTGCCCCTGGTGGAGGCGATCGCGGCGCCGCGCGCCAGCCAGCGGAACGCGGCGACGACCGAGATCGAACCCGGCCTGTGGAACAGCCCGTTGCGCGATGAACTGGAGTCGATCGGCCACACCTTCAGGCAGAACCCCGAAATCGGTGCGGCCACGGGCGTCCAACGGCTGCCGGACGGCCGCTGGCTGGCCGCGGCGGAGAAGGTCCGGCGCGGCGGTGGCTCGGCGATGGTGGTACGGCCCGGCCGCTGAGGACATCGCGGCGGCCCGGGACGTAGTCTCGCGGGCATGACTTCCGACCAGGACCTGCTCGCCGTGCTCGGCCGCAGCAAGTACGTCAGCCTGACCACCTACCGCAGGAACGGCACGGCGGTGGCGACGCCGGTATGGGTCGCCACCGACGGCTCGCAGCTGTACGTCTGGACGCGGGCGGACTCGTGGAAGGTCAAGCGCATCCGCAACGACCAGCGGGTCGTCGTGACGGTGTGCGACATGCGCGGCCGGGTCGAGGACGGCGCACCCTCCGCCGGGGGCACGGCGCGGCTCCTGGACGGGGAAGGGCTGCGGAAATCGCGGGGGCTGCTGCTGCGGAAGTACACCTGGCAGTTCTGGCTCACGGATGTGCCGGCGACGATCGTGCGGCTGGGGAAGCGGCCGCATGTCGCCATCGCGATCAGTCTGTGAAAACTGCCCGTAGCCGTGTCGTAACACTGATGCGGTCCAATGCGTGCGGACCGGATGGTGGGGCGGCGGCAGGGGCGTGCGGTTATGGGGTTAGGGCAACTCCCGGTGGAAGTCCGGGATCTCGCGTGGTATCTGCGTGATCTGACGGAACTCCTCGACCCGGGTGCCGGCTGGTGCGGGCTGTTCTGGCGGCGCGACCCCGGCGGCATGCGGGCCTGCCTCGACGGGGCGGAGGTGCCGCCGTGGGACGTGCTGGAGGCATTGCTCCAGGACCTGGCCCCTGCCGCAGGGCACGGTGTGGATGCCGCCGGGCGGGGGACCGGGCAAGTCCGGGCCCTGCACGCGGCGGCCGCCGCCGCGCACGACCGGCGGCCCGGCGGACGTGAGGTACTGGCGGAGCGGCTGACGGCGGTACGCGGTCAGTGGGCGCACGCGGCGCGGCGTGAGGCGGAGCTGGCGGAGCGCGGCGATCCGCAGGCGCCGGGGCTGGACGCGGAGCTGGCGTGGGTACGGGACGACCTGGAGCGAGCAGCCGCGCGGTGCGGGGAGCTGGGGGCGCGGTTGGCTGCGCTGGACGGGGGGCCTGATGGTCCGCAGCCTCGGTTCTCCACGAGGGAGGCCTTGCTTCCTCACCCCGCCGCTTCCCGAAGCCCTCGGTTACCGGACGGGCTCCAGTGCCCGGACGCCGACGCGCCGGACATACCGGGGCTCCGCCCCGGACCCCGCTCCGCAAACGCCGGAGAGGCTGATAACGTCCGCCGGGCTCGGGGTGCGGGGACGCACCCGGAGGCCCCTGAGCCGGCGGCCGGGGCATCGCGCAAACGGCGTCCCCGTGGGGCGCGTTACGCGGGGATGGAGGCGGACGCCGGTGACACCGGCGCCGTACTGCCCAGCGCTGCCGTGTCCGCCCCGCGCGGCGCGCGTTTCGCGGGGGCCGAGGAGCCCGAGGCGCCGCCGGTGGCCGTCCCCGGCGAGGACCCGGACGCCGTCGCCCTGGCCGTCAGCCACGCCGTCGCGGCGCTCGCGCGGCTGCGCGCCCAGGGCCGTACCGGCGAGGCACACGCGCTGCTCTGCGAGGCCGCCTCATGGCCCCCCGCGCGGCTGCCCGTCCTGGCCGACGCCCTGCATCACGTCGGGCTCGGCGCCGACTGGGCCACGCTGCTGTGGGAGGCGGCCTCACTACCTCTGGACCAGGTCGCCGCCGCGGCCGGCGCCCTGGACGCGGCCGGGCTCGCGGAGGACGGCCGGCAGCTCCGCCGGCAGGGCGTGGCCCGCCCCGCCGTCGCGGTCGCCGCAGCGCTGCTCGCCCTGGACGAGACCGGCCGCCCGCACGAAGTGCGCGCCCTGGCCGACGCGTTCGTGCGCGTACGTACGCCCGAAGACGCAGCCCTCGCCACGCTGAGCGACCCGCGCCGGCTCTCACCGCTGCTGCTCGAAGCCGCCCGGCAGGTGTCCCGGGGCCGGTACCACGACGTCGTCCACGCCCTGCGCGTCGCGGGCGCCGCACCCTGAACGTCACCCCCTCGGGTGCGAAACATGATCGACTCAGCGGGTTGGCGATGATGGTCTTGCCCCACTCCTCGCCGGGGATTACGTTCATCCCTCTACGTCCCGAATCTACGGGTGTAGAAGGTCTCTGACGTCCCGTTGAAGGAGACAAGTCATGGCCAACGCCGTACGCGCCGCACTCGTCCAGGCGACCTGGACGGGCGACACCGAATCCATGATCGCCAAGCATGAGGAGCACGCCCGCGAGGCGGCCCGGCAAGGCGCCAAGATCGTAGGGTTCCAAGAGGTGTTCAACGCCCCCTATTTCTGCCAGGTCCAGGAGACGGAGCACTACCGCTGGGCCGAACCCGTCCCCGACGGGCCGACCGTCCGCCGCATGCGAGACCTTGCCCGCGAGACCGGCATGGTGATCGTCGTGCCCGTCTTCGAGCGCGAACAGTCCGGCTTCTACTACAACACCGCAGCCGTGATCGACGCCGACGGCAGCTACCTCGGCAAGTACCGCAAGCACCACATCCCCCAGGTCAAGGGCTTCTGGGAGAAGTACTACTTCAAACCTGGCAACCTCGGATGGCCCGTCTTCGACACGGCGGTCGGCAAAGTCGGCGTATACATCTGCTACGACCGCCACTTCCCCGAGGGCTGGCGTCAACTCGGCCTCAACGGCGCGCAGATCGTCTACAATCCCTCCGCCACCCACCGCGGCCTCTCCGCCCACCTCTGGCAGCTGGAACAGCCCGCGGCAGCCGTCGCCAACGCGTACTTCATCGCCGCCATCAACCGCGTCGGCCAGGAGGAGTACGGCGACAACGACTTCTACGGCACCAGCTACTTCGTCGACCCGCGCGGCCAGTTCGTCGGCGAGAAGGCGAGCGACAAGTCGGAGGAACTCGTCGTCCGCGACCTCGACTTCGACCTCATCGAGGAAGTCCGGCAGCAGTGGGCGTTCTACCGCGACCGGCGCCCCGACGCGTACGAAGGACTGGTGACGCCGTGACCAGCGCCGTGACCCACCTGCACGACCGCCACAAGGCCGTCATCCCCGACTGGGTGTCGCTGTACTACGAGCGGCCGATCGAACTCACCCACGGCGAGGGCCGGTACGTCTGGGACGCCGAAGGCAACCGCTACCTCGACTTCTTCGGCGGCATCCTCACCACCATGACCGCCCACGCGCTTCCCGAGGTGACCAAGGCCGTCAGCGAACAGGCCGGGCGGATCGTCCACTCCTCCACGCTCTACCTCAACCGCCCCATGGTCGAGCTCGCGGAACGCGTCGCCACCCTCTCCGGCATCCCCGACGCCCGCGTCTTCTTCACCACATCGGGCACCGAGGCCAACGACACCGCGCTGCTCCTCGCCACGACGTACCGCCGCTCCAACCAGATCCTGGCGATGCGCAACAGTTACCACGGCCGGTCCTTCTCCGCCGTGTCCATCACCGGCAACCGCGGCTGGTCCCCGACCAGTCTCTCCCCGCTCCAGACGCTGTACGTCCACGGGGGCGTCCGCAGCCGGGGCCCGTACGCGCACCTGTCCGACGCCCAGTTCACCGAGGCGTGCGTCGCCGACCTCGAAGACCTCCTCGGCCAGGCCGGCAGCGGCGTGGCGGCGCTCATCGCGGAACCCGTGCAGGGCGTCGGCGGGTTCACCTCACCGCCGGACGGGCTGTACGGCGCGTTCCGCGAAGTGCTCCAGCGGCACGGCATCCTGTGGATCAGCGACGAGGTGCAGACCGGCTGGGGGCGCACCGGCGAACACTTCTGGGGCTGGCAGGCGCACGCCCAGAACGGGCCGCCGGACATCCTCACCTTCGCCAAGGGCATCGGCAACGGCATGTCCATCGGCGGTGTCGTCGCCCGCGCCGACGTGATGAACTGCCTGGACGCCAACTCCATCTCGACCTTTGGCGGCAGCCCCGTCACGATGGCCGCCGGCCTCGCCAACCTCAACTACGCGCTGGAACACGACCTCCAGGGCAACGCCCGACGCGTCGGCGGCCTCCTGCTGGAGCGGCTGCGCGCCATCACGGCCGGTGTGCCGTGCGTACGCGAGGTGCGCGGCCGGGGCCTGATGGCCGCCATCGAACTCGTCGAGCCCGGCACCGACGAGGCCGCCCCCCGGACCGCGGTGGCCGTACTCGAAGCCGCACGCGAGGGCGGTCTCCTCATCGGCAAGGGCGGCGGCCACAACACCGCCGTGCTGCGCATCGCGCCCCCGCTGACGCTGAGCGTGGCGGAGGCGGAGGAGGGCGCGGCCATCCTCGAACGCGCCCTGCACAGCGTGTAGGTCCGACCCCGCCGGGTCGCACCCCTGTCCTCGCCCGTCCTCCCAGCGCCAAGAACCGGAGGGAGCTCACCGCATGAGCACCACCCGCACCCTGATCAGCGGCGGTCTCGTCATCACGGCCACCGACGAGATCCACGCGGACATCCTGATCGAGGACGGCCGCATCGCCGCCCTCGCGGCACACGGCACCGCTGCGGCCGGTGCCTGGACCGCCGACCGTACGATCGACGCCACCGGGAAATACGTCATCCCCGGCGGCGTCGACGCCCACACCCACATGGAGCTGCCGTTCGGCGGCACCTTCGCCTCCGACTCCTTCGAGAGCGGCACCAGAGCGGCCGCCTGGGGCGGCACCACCACCATCGTCGACTTCGCCGTGCAGAGCGTCGGTCACACCCTGCGCGAGGGACTCGACGCCTGGTACGCGAAGGCCGACGGCAAGTGCGCCATCGACTACGCGTTCCACATGATCCTCTCCGACGTGAACGAGCACTCGCTGCAGGAGATGGACCGGCTGGTGGCGGAAGGAGTCACCTCCTTCAAGCTGTTCATGGCCTACCCCGGCGTCTTCTACAGCGACGACGGGCAGATCCTGCGCGCCATGCAGCGCTCCGCCGACAACGGCGGGCTGATCATGATGCACGCGGAGAACGGCATCGCCATCGACGTGCTCGTGGAACAGGCCCTCGTCGAGGGGCGCACCGATCCGCGCCACCACGGCGAAGTGCGCAAGGTGCTCCTGGAGGCCGAGGCGACCCACCGGGCGATCCAGCTCGCCCGGGTCGCGGGCGCCCCGCTGTACATCGTCCACGTGTCCGCAGAGGAGGCCGTCGCCGAGATCGCCGCCGCCCGCGACAAGGGGCTCGCCGTCTTCGGCGAGACCTGCCCGCAGTACCTCTTCCTGTCCACCGACAACCTCGCGGAGCCGGACTTCGAAGGCGCCAAGTACGTCTGCAGTACTCCGCTGCGGCCACGCGAGCACCAGGCCGCGCTCTGGCGAGGCCTGCGCACCGACGACCTGCAGGTCGTCTCCACCGACCACTGTCCCTTCTGCTTCTCCGGACAGAAGGAGCTGGGCCGCGGCGACTTCTCGAAGATCCCCAACGGGCTGCCGGGCGTGGAACACCGCATGGACCTCCTGCACCAGGCCGTCGTCGACGGTCACATCTCGCGCCGCCGCTGGATCGAGATCGCCTGCGCGGCCCCGGCCAGGATGTTCGGCCTCTACCCGAAGAAGGGGACGATCGCGCCGGGCGCCGACGCCGACGTGGTGATCTACGACCCGCACGCTGAGCAGACCATCTCCGCGGAGTCCCATCACATGAACGTCGACTACTCGGCGTACGAGGGCAAGCGCGTCATCGGGCGAGTGGAGACCGTCCTCTCGCGCGGTGTTCCGGTGATCGACAACCGCGTGTTCACGGGTCACGCGGGGCACGGGGCCTACCTACCGCGGGGGCTCTGTCAGTTCGCGAACTGAGGCCAGTTTGCGAACTGAGGCTGTGTGTCGCCGTCGGTGAGGAGGAAAGCCGGGGGGAGTGAGGCAATCACCCTTACGTAAGGTGCATCCCGTCGGGATGCCGCGGGGACGGCCGCCCGGCTCTATGACCTTTTGGGGGAACGATGCCGGCTGCGGCGGTTGGGTGTGAGGTTGTCGGCGAGGGTGCGGTGATCCCTCATGGGTAAGCGGGGCAAGCCGGCGGAGCGCGGCCGTCGGGGGGCGTCCGCGGGATCCCGGCCCGCGCCGGCCGCCGGTACCGGGCGTGCGGCGCGGCCATGGCCCGGGTTGGCCGGGTTGCGCTCCTCCTTGGCGCAGAACTGGGCTCGTCTGACGCGGGGGCTCACGTCCCGGACGCTGCCGTCCTGGGTGCCGGTCGACCGCCTGCGCCCGCTACTGGAGCGTGCCCGGCCGCACTACCCGCGTCCGGGCAGGGAGGGCTACTCCCGCTGGATCCCGTCCCTGCGGCAGCTGTTGGGCGCCGTACTGGTCTGCACGGGTCTCGTGACGACCGGTGTGGCGGTCGCGTACTGGCGTACCGACATACCCGAGGACCTGAATTCCTTCGCCACCCAGCAGGACAACATCTACTACTGGGCCGACGGTTCGAAGATGTCCCGTACCGGCTGGGTCAGCCGGCAGGACATGCCGCTCGAGAAGGTCCCGGAGGACGTCCGCTGGGCGGTGCTCGCCGCGGAGAACGCGAGTTTCTACGAGGACCCGGGTATTTCACCCACCGGCGTCATACGCGCGATCACCCGCATGATGGGCGGTGGTGAGACGCAAGGCGGCTCCACCATCACCCAGCAGTATGTGAAGAACGTCTATCTGGGCCAGGAACAGACGCTTTCCCGCAAGTTCACCGAAATGATGCTCGCGCTCAAGGTCGACGACGAATTCAGCAAGGACGAGATACTCGAGGGATATCTCAGCACCAGCTGGTTCGGCCGCGGCACCTACGGGATTCAGCGTGCGGCCCAGGCTTACTATGGCAAAGATGCGTCCGAACTGGACGCCAGCGAAGGCGCGTTCCTCGCCTCCCTGCTGAAGGGCGCCGGACTCTACGACCCGGCGCTGGGCGAAGCAAACCGCGCAAGGGCCGAGGGACGCTGGAAGTGGACCCTGGACCGCATGGTGGAGCTGGGGAAGCTGTCACCCGCCGAGCGGGCGAAGTTCACCACCTTCCCCGAACCCACCCAGGTGACGGGCGGACGGACCGACCTCGGGGGCCAGCAGGGCTACCTGGTCGACCTCGCCAAGTCGTACGTCACCCGCAACGGAAAGGTCTCGGACGCCGAATTCGACCTCGGCGGCTACCAGATCTACAGCACCTTCGACAAGAAGAAGACGGAGTCGCTGGAGAAGGCCGTGCGCGCGGCCCACAAGAAACTCGACCCGAAGAAACGGAAATCAGACACCTTCGTCAGAACGGGCGCCACCACCGTCGGCGCGGACGGAAAGATACTCGCCATGTACGGCGGCCCCGGCTTCCTCAAGCAGGGATTCAACGAATCCAATGCCGTCACCGTCCCGGCCGGATCCGCCTTCGCGCCCTTCGTCTACGCGGCCGCCCTCAGCGACGGCGTCGCGCGCGACCGTGACGGCGGGCGGCAACCCGTCACGCCGTCCAGTTTGTACAACGGCCAGCACAACGCCTCGGTGATGACGCCCGAGGGACCCTACTGGGACCGCAACGGCAAGATCGTGAAGGGCAAGAACGACGGCGGCAAGTCCTGGGGCGCCGGCATCAGCCTGGACAAGGCGATGGTGAACTCCGTCAACTCGTCCTTCCTTCAGCTGGGCATGGAGGTCGGCCTGGACCGAGTGGGCCGCCACGCCCAGAACGCCGGGTTGCTGCCCTCCAGCCTCGGCAGGCAGGTGCCCGCCCTCTCGCTCGGCAACTCCACGCCCAGCGCCATCCGGATGGCCACGGCGTACGAGACCTTCGCCGCGGAGGGTGTGCGCACCGAGCCGTACTCGGTGCTCCGCGTCACCCGCAACGGCGACGAGATCCGCCTGCCCACCGTCCGCCCGCGGCGCGCGTTCACCCCCGAGGTGGCGCGGCAGGTGACCGACACGCTGAAGGGCGTCGTGCGGGAAGGCACCGGAGCAGGGGCTCAGGTGCAGGGCCTGGAGCCGGCCGGCAAGACCGGGACGACGGAGGACAACAAGGCCGCTTGGTTCGTCGGGTACACCGACAAGGACACCACGGCCGTCGTGCTGTACCGGATGGATCTGCGCAAGCTGGACCTGCTGTCCCTGGACGGTGTGGCGGGCGCCTCGGCCGACGAGCCCGGCAGCGCCCTTCCGGTCGACATCTGGAGGGACTACACGCGGGCTGTGACGGCACGCCCGTGAGCGCCGTACCGCCGGGGACGGGACCGGGCGCCGGGCACGCCCGGACCTCTACTTGACCAGCGTCTTCCAGGAGGGCGCCTGACCCGGGTCCAGCGAGCGCAGCTGGTCCAGCACTTGCGGGTCCTGAACGTCCATCCAGTCGGCCAGTTCCCTGAAGGACACGCACTCGACATCCTTGCGCGTGCACACCTCCCGCATGAGCTCCTCCACGGAGTCCATGTATATGCCGCCGTTCCACTGCTCGAAGTGATTGCCGATGAACAGCGGCGCCCGGCTGCCGTGATAGACGCGGTTGAATCCGTTCATGTAGGCGCCAGTGGTTGTCTGCTGCCAGACGCCGAACTGGGACGGGTCGCCGTCCGTCTTGCCGTCCGACTGGTTGTAGAGAAAATTGAAGTCCATGGAGAGCACCTGGATGTCCTTGCCGGGGTAGGGCAGCAGCTGGAGCGGGAAGTCCCAGATGCCGTCCTTCTTGCTCGGCCACGCCTGGAAACCGCCGGGCGAACTCGCGTCGTAGCGCCAGTCGAAGCGCTTGGTCGCCGGTATGAGTGTCTTCTGGCCCTCAAGGCAGGGGGCTCGGCCGCCGACGAATTCCCGGTCGGGGTCGAAGGGCAGCGGCGGCAGGTCGCTGATCCCGGTGTTGGTCTTCCACTTCTTCACGAAGTCGTAGGTCTGGGTGATCTCGCTTTTCCACTCCTCGACGCTCCACTCGCCGCCGCCTTCGGGGCCGCAGAAATGGCCGTTGAAGTGCGAGCCGATCTCGTGGCCGTCCTTCCAGGCGCCGCCCAGTTGTTCCAGCGTCGTCCTGATGTGCTCATCGGTCGGGTACGAGATCGCGGCGGCGCCCCGGGCGTGCTGCGGCGGGGCGTACAGGTCCTTCTTCGCCTTGGGCAGCAAATAGATGCCCGTCAGGAAGAACGTCATGTGCGCGTCGCTCTCCCTCGCCACTTGGCGGAAGTGCGAGAAGAGCTGATCATCGCCCTGTAGCGCGCCGTCCCAGGAGAACACCACGAACTGCGGTGGCTTCTGACCCGGTTTGAGCTTCTTCGGCCTCAACTGGTCCGGCTGGGGGCCGGTGTGCGACGTCGAGCCGTCTCCCAGTACCTCGACCTTGCCGTCCCAGGGCTCCGCGCGCTTGCGGGCGTTGCTCCCGGCACCTGGCTTGTAGCCTTTCGTGCCGGCGGCCGCGCCGCCTTGGGCGTCCTTCGCCGAGGCCGGAGTCTCCGAGCCGCCGGTCAGCATTCTTCCGAGAAAGAACGTGATCGACACCAGCACAAGCGCGGACACGGTCACCCACGCGGCGCGGTTGCGCTTGTGGTTGCGGGCTCGGCGGCGGCCACTGCTTCGGGAACTTCGGGTCATCAGTGGGGGTCTCCCGGCGTGAGGGCAAGGCAAGCATTCATCCGGCATGACGATCTGAATATAGAACGTACTATCAGTCCCCTTCGTGCCCCGCCCGGAATCCGGCTGCCGAGCCGATGTGCCGCCGGTCATAAGGCAACGTGCCCGGATTCGCGCAGGCGCCATGTCCCCTGCTCAGGAGGGGAAGGGGCCTCGACGGGCGCGATGACGGCGTGCGCAAGGCGACTCGAAAGCGCCGGAGCGCCCTGCGCCGAGGATGTGCGCCCCCGAAGCGGCGTCAGGGAGGCCCCGCGGAATGGCTCGCTACGGCCGCCACGCGCTCCCGAGGCTCAGGTACGGATCCGTGACGGGCCGGCCGGCTCCTGAGGCATCCGCGATGTCCGGCCGCTGCCGACGGGGCGCGGGCAAGAGCCCGGCGGCCCGTCGGCTCCCGTCAGGTGCGGTAGGCGAAGTAGTTCGCGGTCGGGTAGGACGCGATGATGCTCGCCAGCGACTTACGGTAGGTGTTGTTGGAGTGGTACGTCAGGTACGGCGTGCCCCTCTGGCTCCGGTACGAGACCATCATGGTGTGGTCCTTGGACCCGTCCCGGTTGAAGTCCACTTGGAGCACGTCACCGACGCCCATCTCCCAGACGTTGGAGAGGTTGGGTGTCCGCTGGCTGGAGAGGGCGAACCAGGACCACTCGTTGACGCCCACCCAGGAGAGGGTGTTGCCGAGGCTCGGGTCACTCCACCACTTGTGGTAGTCGTCCCAGGAGCCGGGCGCGTGCTTCCAGCCGCCGGCCTTCAGCGCCTGGCTGACGAAGTTGGTGCAGTCGCCGCCGGCGCCGGCCCCGTCGTACGACGGGTAGGCGGGGTTGTACCGGCTCCAGTGCTTCTCCGCGTAAGCCGCCATGGCCGCGTAGTTGTAGCCGTTGGCGTTGCTGGTCGGCTTCGCGGCCGGCTGCCTCCAGGGCCGTGTGGTGCTGGCCTTGGTGGCGACGGGCAGCCCGCCGTCGGCGGTCGCCTTGACCATCGGCGTCTTCAGCGGAGCGTTCACCGCCGCCAGGCCGGTGTCGGTGGCGCGTATGCCGGTCAGCGCCCACGTGCCCCCTGCCGACTGGGCGAAGGTGAGCTCGTGGTGTGCCTGGAAGCCGGTGGTGCGCGGCTCGTTGCCACGTATCTTCTTGTAGGTGAGTGTGGTGGTCTCGGTCACCCGGACCTTTGCCTTGTCCTTGCGGACCTTGACGCCGTCCACGCCCACCTCGGTGTCGGCGCCGGTGTACGCCTCACCCAGGTCGCGGAGCCGCTGCTTCCGGTCGTGCAACGAGGACCAGGCGCCCCCCTCGGACCGGGACAGGCCGGAGGACAGCCGTACCTTCCGGTCGTTGGAGGGCGTGGACCGCCGGGTCTGTCGGCCGTCCAGCAGGGCCGCCGTACGCTCCGTCAGTACGGCATCGGCGAGCCGTCCGAAGGAGTCTGTGGTGGCACGGTCGACAGTGCCGGAGGCGGTCGGAGCGGCAGACTCGTACCACGAGGCGCCCGCGGTGGCGGGCAGTACGACGGCTGCGGCGGCGACCGCCAGCACGCCGCCCACAGTTGCCCTGAACGTCGATTTCTTCACGAAGACTTTCCCCTTGTCACCCCGGCCGACGCACGGATCCGGGGGACGAAATCCTCGCATGAACTCGTGTGGTGTGAAGGGCCTGTGCATGTTGCAGAATTGAAACAACGGGCCTCGGCCGACAACCGATTCTGCTGTGACCGACGTGTGGTCGGCTCAGGGAAACGGGGCAGTGGCACCACTGTGCCGGCCCGCGGCGACGAGCTGGTCGGTGAGCCGGTTCCGCAGAGTGTCGGCGGTCTCAGTCTGGAATGAAGTGGCGGGGCCGGTGGAGCTCAGCGGCACGGTGGTTTTCTCGGCGGGTCGGGTCATGAGCGGTCCGGGACGGGCGGGGCGCTGGGGTGGGGAATCCGGGCGCGGGGCTCGGATGCGTGCTGGGCTGCCTGGGTGTGGAACATAGCTGCGTAGCGGCCCTCGGCGGCGATCAGCTCGTCGTGGCTTCCTTGTTCGGACAGGCGCCCCTGGTTGAGGACGTAGATGGTGTCGGCATGGCGGACGCCGGACATGCGGTGGGTGACCAGGACCACGGCCCGGTGCGGGCCGGCGAGCTGGCGGATGGCGTCGAAGGCGGCGATCTCCGCTTCTGGGTCGAGCGCCGAGGTGGGCTCGTCGACGATCAGCACACTGTCCGCAGGGCAGGTTTCGGTGCGCCAGTGGGTACGTGCCAGGCCGATCTTCTGCCACTCGCCGCCGGAGAGTTCGGAAGCTCCGCGGAACATGCGGGCCAGTAGGCTCCGCATGCCGTGGGGCAGTTTCGCGATGACCGGGGCCACGCCCGCATAGTCGAGGGAGGGCTGGAGCGAGTTCGGTCCGCCGCAGCGGCGGGTGACCGGTTCGCCGCGCGCACCGGCTTCGACCCACGTGCGCAGGCCACCCCGTACCGTTGGGTCCGCTTCTCTCCGCGCTGCGTCCACGCCTGGCGCGAGGTGAACGAGATGCCCACCGCGAGCTGATGCACGACGGCCGCTGGTTGGTCCGGCGCCTCGGCGGGCACGCCGCGTGGCCGGGGCCCAGAGCCTCCACGAGATCTACGGGCTGCACGGGCCGAAGCGAAGGAGAATCCAGACGTACTGCTCGAAGTTTGCCGGATCGAGCCAGGTGATGACGACGGAGATCGCGTAGGCGGCCCCGCCCAACAGATGGAGAGACGAAGAGCATGGCCACGAGGACGAACACGCAGTCGCCCGCGCTGCACGTTGCCGACAGCCACGATCTGATCCGGGTGCACGGTGCGCGCGAGAACAACCTCAAGGACGTCAGCGTCGAGATCCCGAAGCGCCGGCTGACGGTGGTCACGGGTGTCTCCGGCTCGGGCAAGAGCTCGCTGGTGTTCGGCACGATCGCCGCCGAGTCGCAGCGGATGATCAACGAGACCTACAGCGCCTTCGTGCAGGGCTTCATGCCGACGCTGGCTCGGCCCGAGGTCGACGTACTCGACGGGCTGACGACCGCGATCATCGTCGGCCAGGAACGGATGGGTGGCGATGCCCGCTCCACGGTCGGCACCGCCACCGACGCCAACGCCATGCTGCGCATCCTCTTCAGCCGACTCGGGAAGCCGTACATCGGCTCGCCCAAAGCGTTCTCCTTCAACGTCGCCTCGATCAGTGGAGCGGGCGCGGTCACCCTGGAGCGCGCCGGACGGACCGTGAAGGAGCGTCGCGACTTCAGCATCACCGGCGGCATGTGCCAGCTCTGCGAAGGCCGGGGCTCGGTCACCGACTTCGACCTGTCTGCGCTGTACGACGACAGCAAGTCGCTCAACGAGGGCGCGCTCACGATCCCCGGCTACAGCGTCGACGGCTGGTACGGCCGCATCTTCAGCGGCTGCGGCTTCCTCGACCCGGACAAGCCGATCCGCAAGTTCACCAAGAAGGAGCTCCACGACCTGCTCCACAAGGAGCCGACCAAGATCAAGGTCGACAACATCAACCTGACGTACGAGGGTCTGATCCCGAAAATCCAGAAGTCGTTCCTGTCCAAGGACGTCGACGCGATGCAGCCGCACATCCGCGCCTTCGTGGAGCGGGCGGTCACCTTCACCCTCTGCCCCGAGTGCGGCGGCACCCGCCTCAGCGAGGCGGCCCGGTCGTCGAAGATCAAGGGGATCAACATCGCCGATGCCTGCGCGATGCAGATCAGCGACCTCGCCGGGTGGGTGCGCGGTCTGGATGAACCGTCGGTTGCGCCGTTGCTTGCGTCGCTGGGGGAGACCCTCGACTCGTTCGTCGAGATCGGGCTCGGCTACCTCAGCCTCGATCGCCCGTCGGGCACGCTCTCGGGCGGCGAGGCGCAGCGGACCAAGATGATCCGCCACCTCGGCTCCTCGCTCACCGACGTCACCTACGTCTTCGACGAGCCGACGATCGGGCTGCACCCCCATGACATCCAGCGGATGAACGACCTGCTGCTGCGGTTGCGCGACAAAGGCAACACCGTGCTGGTCGTGGAGCACAAGCCGGAGGTGATCGCGATCGCCGACCACGTCGTCGACCTCGGCCCGCGCGCCGGCACCGAGGGCGGCGAAGTGGTGTTCGAGGGCACCGTCGAGGGGCTGCGGGCCAGGGGCACGCTCACCGGGCGGCACCTGGACGACCGCGCCTCCCTGAAGCCATCGGTGCGGAAGCCGTCGGGGATGCTGGAGGTGCGCGGCGCCGGCACCAACAATCTGCGGGACGTCGAAGTCGACATCCCGCTCGGCGTGCTGGTCGCCGTCACCGGGGTGGCGGGCTCGGGCAAGAGCTCACTGATCCACGGCTCGGTGTCCGGGCGGGACGGGGTGGTGTCGGTCGACCAGGCCGCGATCCGCGGCTCGCGACGGAGCAACCCGGCGACGTACACCGGACTGCTCGATCCGATCCGCAAGGCGTTCGCGAAGGCCAACGGTGTGAAGCCGGCGCTGTTCAGCGCCAACTCCGAGGGTGCCTGCCCCAACTGCAACGGCGCCGGCGTCATCTACACCGACCTGGCGATGATGGCCGGCGTCGCCAGCACCTGCGAGGTGTGCGAGGGGAAGCGGTTCCAGGCATCGGTGCTGGACCACCACCTCGGCGGCCGTGACATCAGCGAGGTGCTCGCGATGTCGGTGACCGCGGCCGAGGAGTTCTTCGGCGCCGGCGACGCGCGCACGCCGGCCGCGCACAAGGTCCTTCAGCGGATGGCCGACGTCGGGCTCGGCTACCTCAGCCTCGGCCAGCCGCTCACCACGCTGTCCGGCGGCGAGCGGCAGCGGCTCAAGCTGGCCACCCACTTGGCCGGAAAGGGCGCCGACCGGCTCGTCTACGTTCTCGACGAGCCGACCACCGGCCTCCACCTCGCCGACGTCGAGCAGCTGCTCGGCCTGCTCGACCGGCTCGTCGACTCCGGAAAGTCGGTCATCGTCATCGAGCACCACCAGGCCGTCATGGCGCACGCCGACTGGATCATCGACCTCGGCCCCGGCGCCGGCCACGACGGCGGCCGGATCGTCTTCGAGGGCCCACCCGCTGACCTCGTCACCGCCCGCTCCACCCTCACCGGCGAGCACCTCGCGGCGTACGTCGGCACCTGACCGAGGCCCTCGCGGACACCGTGGGGTCAGCTGCACCGATAGGTGACACCTGACCTGCGGTGCCGTGTGGTGCCGCTGGACGGATGCGCACCGTGCCGAAGCCGTGTCCCAGGGAGTTCCGCGAGGACGTGATCCGGGTCGCCCGGAACCGTTTCAGGCAGTTGAGGAGCCGCGTTGTCACGGCGAGGGCTGCGCGCGGCGGGGCTCCCGTCGTGTCGTACGGGCGGCGCTACGGCCGTACGGGCTGCTCACACGCAAGGCCGACGAACCCCACCCACGCCTGCGAGGAGAGCGCGAGAGCAGGCCCGGTCAGGACCTTGGAGTCCCTGACGTGCACGGCGTCTGCGCCAACCGCGACCTCTACGCACTCGCCACCGCCACCGGTGCTGTAACTGCTCTTGAACCACAACAGATTTGACGTAGCGGGTTCGGTACGGTGATCCGTCATCTCTCTCCCAGCAACTTCTCGATGAGCGCCGACGACTCACTCGGGGTGAGCGCCTGTGATCGCAGGATGCCATAGCGGGATTCCAGCTCGCGCACCTTTGTCTGCTCGGTGTAGAGCCGGCTGTCGTCTTGCACCTCCGCGTACGCGATGCGCAGCCCCTGTGCCGTATCGATGATCGAGAACGGTCCACCCAGGGCAGCATGATCCACCCGGTCCGTCGGCATGACCTGGATCTCCACGTTGCGCTGTTGCGCCCGGAGGAGGACCTGTTTCAACTGGCCGTACAGAGTCGGCCGGCCACCGATCGGCCTGCGCAGCAAGAACTCCTCGATGACGAAGCTCATCAGAGGCGCAGGTCTGCGATCGAAGATCTCGTGCCGGGCCATGCGTGCCGAGAGGCGTTGCTCGATCACCTCGTCGCCCAGCAAAGGGCGCTGCAATTGGAAGCCGGCCCGTGCGTACTCCTCCGTCTGCAACAGTCCCGGCACCGCGTACACGGCGTAAACGCTCAACGCCGATGCCCCCGCCTCCAGCCGCGCCGCGTCCCGGAAGAACGCCGGATACTGCGCCCGCGCGACCTCTTCCTTGAGCGCCTTCAACACCCCGCCCGCGTCGAGGATGTCGTCCGCCTTGTCGATGAACTTGGGCGGCGGGATGCGGCGGCCCTGTTCGAAGGAGGCGATCGTGGACGCCGAGTAGCCGAGCAGGGTGCCCAGTTCGGCCCGCTCCATCCCGGCCCGTGTCCGGAACAGTTTCAACTGGCGGCCGAACGCGGTGACCACGCCCGTACCCAGTTCGTCCTCCGGCCGGTACACGCCGCCCTCGCCGCCGTCCTCCGCACCCGCGCTCACATCCGCGTCCAGCGCCATCGCCCCACCGCCTCGCTCTCCGGAACAACGGGTCAACGCCTCACCGGGAGGATCGTCACGGCGCCCGCCTCGTACACCCCGGGACGTCCGCGCGTACAACCGGACCGCGTCCATGCGTCACCACTGGTCACGCTACGCCACCACCGGGACCGTGGTCGGCATGACGAACGAACCCGGCGGCCTCGTACGCCCCAGCCAACCCTCCGTCCACACCAGCAACATGAGTGCCGCTCTCGGGCAGCCGGACTCCACCTCCCGCGAGTTCGCGATGCGCTTTTCCTCCACCCCGCGTGGGGCACGCCTGGCCCGGCTGTTGGCCGGGGAGCGGCTGGACAGCTGGGGGGTGTCGTACGGCACGGACCCCCACGAGACGGTGGTGCTGGTCGTCGCCGAGCTGTGCGCGAACGCGGTCGTTCACGGCCACGTACCCGGGCGGGATTTCCGCCTGCGTCTCAAGGCCCTCCCGGGCCGGTGCGAGAACGGTGCCGGACTCACCCGCGCCACCGAGACCCGCACCACCGAGACCCGCACCACCGTGATCCGCGTGGAGGTCACCGACACTCGCGCCGAACGCCTCCCCGTGCCCGCACCGGTCGCCCTGTCGCCGGACGCCGATCCCACCCTGGACACCTCAGGCCGGGGCCTGCTGCTCGTCACCTGTCTGGCCGATCGCTGGGGCTGGTACCCCCGCACCGAGGGTCCGGGGAAGACGGTCTGGGCGGAGATCCCGGCCGGTCGGCAGACGAAGGAGCTCTCACCGCGCCTGTAGAACGAGTAGTACGCTCGTGGCCATGGCGGTGATGCGCGGATACGCGGATGCGGACGGAGTGCCGGGGTAGGGCTCGCCGACGCCATGAACGTCGCCCTCGCAGCGGCCTTCCAGACCGCCGACGTGTTCACCACCGACCGGCGCTTGCGGATCATGCGACCGCTCACCGCCCACCCCGCCTTCCGGCTGCTCCCCGACGATCTGTGAACCGGGGCCGGCCGGCCGCATGCCGGGCCCGCTTGACTACCGGCGAGTTGCGGCGCGCAGAGAGCCGGGCAAGCATGATCGCAGCGCGCCGTAGCAGCTGCTTCGGCGCGCTCGCCCGACGTTTGGGCACCTCGCAAGGGGAAACCGCGGCCCAACCGGGCACAACCTCGATCTGGAGGTCCCGTACGTGTTCGACAAGAAGAGCAGCATCGCCGCGCAGGAAGGCGTGCCGATCGGGCGGTTCGCCGACGGCAAGCCTGTCGAACGCTGGGGCGGTAGCGACCAGCTCGGCACCATGACCCAGTTCGGACACATGTGACTGTGGGCGCGATCAGCGGGCTGCTCGCCGGCGCGGTTGCCGGTGGTTCGGGGACGACCGCGCTCAACGCGGTCACCTATCTCGACATGGCCGTACGGGCACGCGGCGCCAGCGGCGCGCCGGAAGACACCATCGAGGCCCTGGCCGGCAAGGCGGGTGTGAGCATCCCCGGCGACCAGGACGAACGCGCGAACCGGCTCGCGGGCCTGGGGCCCCTGAGTGGCTTGGTGGTCGGAGTCGGAATCGGCGCAGGGCTCGGTCTGGCACGCAGCCTCGGTTGGCGACCCGGTCTGCCGCTGAGCACGCTGATCGCGGCCTTCGGGGCCATGGCCAGTGCCGACGGACCGATTGCGGCACTCGGCGTCTCTGATCCCCGCACCTGGACGGTAAAGGACTGGGCCGCAGACGTGATTCCGCACCTCGCCTACGGTGCCGTCACCGCGGCAGTCGTCCAGGCCCTGGACCAGGACTGAAAACCCAGGACTGAAGACCCAGGACTGATAACCGGAGAGTGCACGTGAGTAGTGAACTGGCAGGCAAGCGCATCGCCTTCCTCGTCGCCAACGCCGGCGTGGAGCAGGTCGTCCAGGCGTTCGGCGTCACCGCATGAGGGCCTACGGCTTCACCGAGTACGGCGACCCGGACGTTCAGGACTTCCTCGATCTCGAGATGCCCACGCCGATGGCCGGCGAGCTGCTCGTCGAGGTGAAGGCCGCCGGGGTGAATCCGGTCGACTGGAAGGTCCGGGCCGGCCACCTGCGCGAAGTACGGCCGCTCGACTTCCCCGCCGTGCTCGGTTCGGAGGTTGCCGGGATCGTGCGAGAGGTGGGGCAGGACGTGGAGGGGTTCGCCGTCGGAGACGAGGTCTTCGGCAACGTCGCTCCCGGCTCCGGAGGGTACGCCGAGTACACGCTGACCTCGGCGGCAACCACCGCGCACAAGCCGGTGCATCTGTCCTTCACCGACGCGGCCACCCTCAGCGTGGCCGGAGCAACTGCTTATGACGGTGTGAAACAGCTCGGCCTCCAGCCCGGCCAGACTCTGTTGATCAACGGCGTCAGCGGCGGCGTCGGAGTGGCCGCGGCTCAGATCGCCCGCGATCTCGGCATCAACGTGATCGGGACAGCCGGCGCCGGCAAACGTCCTCTGATCGAGTCCCTGGGCGCCATCCTCGTACCGTACGGAGACGGCGTCGCAGCCAGGATCCGTGAGATTCTGCCGCAGGGCGTCGACGCGATCTTCGACCTCGCCGGCGGGGACGGCCTACGCGCGGTAGCCGAACTCCTGTCCCAGCGCAGAAATTTGATCAGCGCGGGCGACTCCGGCACCGCGGAGGAGCTGGGCGGACACGCGATCGTACGAGACCGGACGAGCCGGGTGCTCGACATCGTCGCCGGCCTCGTCGCCGGCGGCAAACTCGACCCACACGTGGAGGACGTCATTTCCTTCGACAGCGCAGCGGACGCCCTCGCTGCCGTGGAAAAGGGACACGCGAAAGGCAAGGTCGTCATCCAGATCGGATGACGCGGCGTCAGGCGCGTGTCGAGAACCTCTTCCCAAGGCATGAGAAGCAGTCCAGGATTGGCCCCCCGCGACTCGCGTTCGAGGCGTCGTTGTACAGGGTTCGGCGCGGCCTGGTGTGGAAGGATCTCCCGGAGCAGGTCAACGCGTCACCGGGCAGGTGGGCACGGTGCTGCGCGGTCATCTCGTCATCGGCGAACGCGAGTTCACCGGACGGGCCAACCACGCATTTCGCAGACCCGGTCCCTGTCAGAACCTGAGCTAGGAGGTCCAGATGGACTTCGGACTCGTCCTGCAGACCGACCCGCCCGCCTCGGCCGTCGTCGGCCTCATGCGGCGGGCGGAGCGCAACGGCTTCAGCCACGGCTGGACGTTCGACTCCGCCGTCCTGTGGCAGGAACCCTTCGTCATCTACAGCCGCATTCTCGAACACACCGAGCGCCTCATCGTGGGGCCCATGGTGACCAACCCGTCCACCCGGACCTGGGAAGTCACCGCGTCCACCTTTGCCACCCTCAACGACATGTACGGCAACCGGACCATCTGCGGCATCGGCCGCGGCGACTCCGCGATGCGTGTCGCGGGCCGCAAACCCAACACCCTGGCCCGGGTCGGCGAAGCGATCGGCGTCATCCGTGACCTGGCCGAGGGGCGCGAGGCGGACGTCGACGGGAAGCGGATCAGGCTGCCGTGGGTCAAGGACGGCCGGCTGCCGGTGTGGATGGCGGCTTACGGTCCGAAGGCGCTGGAACTGGCGGGGCAGAAGGCCGACGGGTTCATCCTTCAGCTGGCCGACCCGTTCCTGACGGAGTGGATGATCAAGTCGGTGCGTACTGCCGCTTCGGACGCCGGACGGGACCCGGCGTCCGTCACCATCTGCGTCGCGGCGCCGGCCTACGTCGGTGACGACCTCGCCCACGCGCGGGAGCAGTGCCGGTGGTTCGGGGGCATGGTCGGCAACCACGTGGCCGACCTGGTCGGGCGGTACGGGGAGCGCTCGGGGCTCGTCCCGGAGGCGCTGACCGAGTACATCAAGGCGCGCCAGGGGTACGACTACAGCCACCACGGGCGGGCCGGGAACCCCGACACCGCTTTCGTTCCGGACGAGATCATCGACCGCTTCTGCCTGCTGGGACCGGCCGAGGCGCACATCGAGAAGCTCAAGGCGCTGCGCGAACTCGGCGTCGACCACTTCGCCGTGTACAACATGCACGACGCGCGCGAAGCGACGATCGACGCGTACGGCGCCGAGATCATCCCCGCTCTGAACCCCGGCGGAACGCGAGGTTACGCGGGCGGGTGAGGAGGGCGGGGTGACTTGTCAGAGGGGCGTGCTTTGCTGGACGCATGATCGATGACAAGTTGTCCGACGTCGAAGAGGCGATGCGTAAGGCGGCCGCCGCCGAGATCGTGCCGCGGTTCCGGCAGCTCGCCGCGCACGAGATCGTGGAGAAGTCCGGGCCGCACGACCTGGTGACGGTTGCCGACCGGCTGGCCGAGGAGCACCTGACCGCGTCCCTGACGCGGCTGCTCCCCGGGTCGGTGGTGGTGGGTGAGGAAGCCGTCCACGCGGATCCCGGGGTGTATGACGCGCTGCGCGGCGACGCGCCGGTCTGGATCGTGGACCCGGTGGACGGGACGAGGCAGTTCGTGCGGGGCGAGGCAGGGTTCTGCACGCTGGTCGCGCTGGCGCACCGGGGGGAGGTGCTGGCGTCGTGGACGTACGCGCCCGCGCTGGATCTCATGGCGGTGGCGGTGCGGGGTGCCGGGTCCCGGCTGAATGGTGCGGTGCTGCGGGCGGGTTCGCCTCTCGGCGGCGCGCCTTTGAAGGTGGCCACCTCGCATCCGGACTACACGACGGACGAGCAGAAGGACGCGCTGCTCGGGTTGTACGTGGACGGGGTCGACGCCCGGCCGTGTGGTTCGGCCGGGCTGGAGTACCTGGCGGTGGCCCGGGGTGAGCTGGACGCGGTGGCCTTCTCGTGGGAGCTGGCCTGGGATCACGCCGCCGGGCTGCTGCTGGTCGAGGAGGCGGGGGGTTCGCACGCGACGGTGACGGGGGAGCGGTTTCGGTTGGCGGGTGGCAATGCGCTGCCGTTCACGGCGGGGCGGGACGCCGGGACGGTGGATCGGGTGGTGGGGCTGCTCGGCGGGGCGGCGGGGGCGTAGTCGGATTGCTGGGCGCCGGGGCCCTCGGGGGAGCGCCTGCGGCCCTGTCCACCTCCCGCCGTCGCAGGCCGTGCGGCCCGGAATATCCTTGAGCTACTGGCCGTCGGCTGACTAAGGAGTCCGAAGGTGCCGTCGATGCTCGATGCCGTGGTCGTAGGGGCGGGGCCCAACGGGCTTACCGCTGCGGTGGAACTCGCCCGCCGGGGTTTCTCGGTGGAGGTGTTCGAGGCGCTGGACCGGGTGGGGGGCGGCGCCAGGACCGAGGAGCTGACGCTGCCCGGGTTCCTGCACGACCCGTGTTCCGCCGTCCATCCGCTGGGGGCTGGATCGCCCGTATTCAAGGAGCTGCCGCTCGGGCGGTACGGGTTGGAGTGGCTGCACCCCGAGTTGCCGATGGCTCATCCGTGGGACGACGGGACCGCCGCTGTGCTGTCGCGGTCCGTGGCCGAGACCGCCGCCTCGCTGGGGGCGCGGGACGCCGGCACGTACCGGCGGCTGGTGGCGCCGTACGTGGGGAAGTGGGACTCGCTGGCGCGGGATTTCATGTCGCTGCCCTCCACCGCGCTGCCCCGGGATCCGATCACGCTGGCCCGGTTCGGAATCGACGGGCTACCGCCGTCGACGTGGCTGATGCGGCGGTTTCGGGACGAGAAGGCGCGGGCTTTGTTCGCCGGGCTCGTCGCCCATGTCATCGCGCCGCTCGGCGGCGTCGCCACCAGCGCGGTGGGGCTGGTGTTCGCGCTGGCCGCGCACGCCGGCGGGTGGCCGGTGCCGCGAGGTGGTTCGCAGTCGATCTCGGACGCGCTGGCGGCGTATCTGCACGACCTCGGGGGGGTCGTGCACACCGGGTTCGAGGTGAAGCGCCTGGACGACCTGCCGCCCGCGCGCGCGTACGTCTTCGACACGTCGCCGACGGCGATGGCCCGGATCGCGGGGCTGGGGCGGGCGTACGAGAACTACCGGTACGGCGCGAGCGTGTTCAAGATCGACTACGCGCTCGACGGGCCGGTCCCGTGGACCGCGGAGGCGCCCCGGCGCGCCGGGACGGTGCAGGTGGGCCCGACTGCGGGCGAGATCGGAACGGCATTGCGGCAGGCTTCGGGCGGTACGGCTCCGCAGACGCCGTTCCTGATCGCCTCCCAGCCCAGTGTCGTGGACCCGTCGCGTGCCCCCGAGGGGAAACATGTGCTGTGGGTGTACGGACACGTGCCGAACTCCTGGGAGGGCGACCTGACGGACGCCATCGAGCGGCAGATCGATCGCTTCGCGCCGGGCTTCCGGGACCGCGTGCTGGCCCGTGCCACCGCCGGGCCGCCCCAGCTCGCGGCACGCAACGCCAACTACGTGGGCGGGGACATCGCGTGCGGCGCCGCGTCGGGGCTTCAGCTGCTGCTGCGCCCGAAGCTCTCGGCCTTCCCGTACACGACGCCGCATCCGGCGGTCTTCCTCTGTTCGTCCGCCACCCCGCCGGGGCCCGGCGTGCACGGCATGTCCGGACACAACGCGGCGAAGGCGGTCTGGCGACGGCTGCGGGCGTCATGATCACCCTGGTGCGGGGAGACATCACAGAGCAGCACGTCGACGCAATCGTCAACGCCGCGAACTCCTCGCTGCTGGGCGGCGGCGGGGTCGACGGTGCGATCCACCGCAAGGGCGGACCCGCCGTCCTGGACGAGTGCCGTCGGTTGCGTGCGTCCCGGTACGGCAGGGGGCTGCCCGCCGGACAGGCCGTCGCCACCACAGCCGGGCTGCTGGACGCACGCTTTGTGATTCACACCGTGGGGCCCGTATGGGCGGCCGGTGAGGACCGCAGTGGTCTGCTGGCGTCCTGCTACCGCGAGTCACTACGGGTGGCGCGAGAGCTTGGTGCGGCCACGGTGGCGTTTCCCGCCATCTCCACCGGCGTCTTCGGGTGGCCGATGGACGACGCCGCACGCATCGCCGTGCGTGCGGTCCGCGAGGAGGCGGGCGAGGAGGCGGGCGGGTCGGTCGCCGAGGTGCGGTTCGTGCTGTTCGACGAATCCGCGTACGCGGCCTTCGAGGCGGCCCTCGCAGAGGCACCTTGATGTCGGATTTTCGCCAGCGACGGGTGCCTCGGTGGCTGATGCTTGAACCATGCACACCGACACCGAGCGTTGCGTACGCGCCGTGCAGTCCAAGGACTCGCGCTTCGACGGCTGGTTCTTCACCGCGGTCCTGACCACGCGGATCTACTGCCGGCCGAGCTGCCCCGTCGTGCCGCCGAAAGTGCAGAACATGAGCTTCTACCCGAGCGCCGCCGCCTGTCAGCAGGCCGGATTCCGGGCCTGCAAACGCTGCCGGCCGGACACCAGCCCCGGCTCCCCGGAGTGGAACACCCGCGCCGACGTCGTCGCCCGCGCGATGCGGCTGATCGGTGACGGCGTTGTGGACCGTGACGGCGTGCCGGGGCTCGCTGGCCGGCTCGGATACAGCACCCGGCAGATCGAGCGGCAGCTGCTGGCCGAGCTGGGAGCCGGCCCGCTGGCCCTGGCGCGGGCGCAGCGCGCGCAGACCGCCCGGCTACTGATCGAGACGACTCCGCTGCCGATGGCGGACGTGGCCTTCGCCGCCGGATTCTCCTCGGTGCGTACGTTCAACGACACGGTGCGCGAGGTCTTCGCCCTCTCACCCAGCGAGCTGCGCAGCCGCGGCAGCAAGCGGCCGCAGACGCCCGGCGTGATCTCGCTGCGACTGCCGTTCCGCGCCCCGCTCAACCCGACGAATCTCTTCGGGCATCTCGCCGCGACCGCTGTGCCCGGCGTCGAGGAATGGCGGGACGGCGCCTACCGGCGGACCCTCGACCTGCCGTACGGGCACGGGATCGCGGCGCTGACCCCGCAGCCGGACCACATCGGGTGTCTGCTGTCGCTCACAGACCTGCGCGATCTCACCCTCGCCATCAGCCGCTGCCGCTGGCTGCTCGACCTCGACGCCGACCCGGTCGCCGTCGACGATCAGCTGCGGACCGATCCGCTGCTCGCCCCGCTCGTCGACAAGGCCCCGGGCCGCCGGGTGCCGCGTACGGTCGACGCGGCCGAATTCGCCGTACGAGCCGTGCTCGGCCAGCAGGTCTCCACGGCTGCGGCCCGCACCCATGCCGCCCGGCTCGTCACCGCCCACGGAACGCCCGTCGACGACCCGGCGGGCTCGCTCACGCACCTTTTCCCCGACGCCCACGCACTGGCCGCCCTCGACCCCGGGTCGCTGGCGCTGCCGCGCAGCCGCCGCACCACGCTGACGACGCTCGTCTCCTCGCTGGCCAGTGGCGAGCTGAAGCTCGGCGTCGACAGCGACTGGGAGCGGACGCGCCGACATCTGGCGGCTCTGCCCGGCTTCGGGCCGTGGACGGTCGAGGTGATCGCGATGCGGGCGCTCGGTGACCCCGACGCCTTTCTGCCGACGGATCTCGGCATCCGGCGCGCCGCCCAGGAGCTGGGTCTGCCCTCCACACCGGCCGCTTTCACCGCGCGGGCCGCCGCCTGGCGGCCGTGGCGGGCGTACGCCGTGCAGTATCTGTGGGCCACCGACGCCCACCCCATCAACAACCTGCCGGTCTGAGGAGCACGCACATGAAACAGCACAGGGTTGTGAGCAGCCCGTACGGTCCCCTGACACTGGTGGGCACGGACGGCAGGCTGTCCGGGCTCTACATGACCGATCAGCGCCACCGGCCGCCGCAGGAGTTCTTCGGGGCGCCGGAAGACGGGATCTTCGCAGAGGCCGTCCAGCAGCTCGACGCCTACTTCGCCGGTGAGCTGCGGGAGTTCGCCCTGGACCTGAGCCTGGAGGGCACCCCGTTCCAGCGCAGCGTCTGGGCGCAGCTCCAGCAGATCCCGTACGGGGAGACCTGGTCGTACGGCGAGCTGGCCGAGCGCCTGGGCAACCCCGCCGCCTCGCGCGCCGTCGGCCTCGCCAACGGCAAGAACCCGGTCGGCATCATCGTCCCCTGCCACCGCGTGATCGGCGCCGGGGGCAGCCTCACCGGCTACGGCGGCGGCCTGGAGCGCAAGCGGCAGCTGCTGGCTTTCGAGAGGAGCGGCGCGGGCGCGGCAGCGGGGGACGGGGCCACGCTGTTCTGAGGGCGGGCCGGCCGGTCACGGCCTCAGCCGCTCCAGCAGCTTCGGCAGCGCCGTGCCGATCGGCTCGCGGATCACCTCGGCCGCGCGGTCGTCGTACCGGGTCGGCTCGGCGTTGACGATGATCAGGCGGGCGCCGTGCTTCGCCGCCAGGCCCGCCAGCGATGCGGCGGGCTGCACCTTGAGGCTCGTACCGACCGCGACGAAGGTGTCGCAGGCCGTCGCGATCGCGCGTGCCTCGCCCATCAGGACCGGATCGAGGCGCTCCCCGAACATGACGGTCGCCGACTTCAGCACGGACCCACAGGCCAGGCACGGCGGGTCCTCCTCGCCCGCCGACACCCGCGCCAGCGCGTCCTCCATGGGGCCGCGCGCGGTGCAGCCGGTGCACATCACCACACGGGCCGTGCCGTGCAGTTCGAGCACTTCGGCCTCCGGCAGGCCCGCCCGCTGGTGCAGGCCGTCGACGTTCTGCGTGATGACGCGCACCTCGGCACCCGACCGCGCCAGCTCGGCCACGGCCCGGTGCGCGGCGTTCGGGACGGCGCGCAGCGTAGGGCCTTCACGGCGCATCCGCCAGGCGCGGCGGCGGATCTCCGGGTCGGACATGTAGAAGCAGTACGTGACGAGCTTTTCGGCCTCGGGGTCGCGCCGCCACAGCCCGTTCGGCCCCCGGTAGTCGGGGATGCCGGAATCCGTGGAGATCCCGGCACCGCTGAGGATCGCGACGACAGCCATACGTCGAGGGTACGCAGCCCGCCCCGGAACGCGGCGGCCCGCGTCCCCAGCGTCCCCCGTCCCCGTCAGTCGCCGGCCGCCTCGAACGGGTTGGGCGGCCGGCCCGTCCACCGGTGCAGCGCCGCGCGGGCCGTCTGCTTGGTCACGCCGTCCTCCACGACCGTGCCCGGCTCTGTGAGGTAGTGCCGGCCGTCGCCGAGCGCGAGCAGCCCGTACTGCCCGCCGGACTCCCAGCCGTACGTGCCGGACGGTTCATGACGCAGACCGGCGCGCAGCAGGGGCGGCAGCAGGCCGTAATCGGGTTCCGGCTGACCGGCCAGACGGCCACGGGGCGGGCGCCTGGAGCCGTCTGCGACGAAGAGGGAGTAGTTGGGGAACTGCGTCTTCGCGCCCTTGTAGACGGCCATCAGCCAATGGCCGGTGTGCGCGTCGTACGCCAGATTCTGCACGCCATAGCGGGTGTTGCCGGTACGGACGAAGTATTTGCCGTCGACGCGGGAGGGCCCGCTGGTGTGCTGGGCGCTACCGGGCAGCGGGCGTTCGTAGCGGCGCCACCTGTCCACGTCGTACTGGAGCAGCACCTGGTGATCGTTGTCCCGTCGGGTGACGTTCGAATAGATGCCGTAGGCGACCGTCAGCAGCTGCTTGCCGTTCGGGGCGCGGCCCCCGCGTCCGAGATCGGGGCCGAACGTCACGCCGTCGACGCCGCTGCAGCCGTACCGGTGGTCGGGCGTGTTCGCGGTGTCCCCGTCGAACGTGCCGTCGCCGTTCATGTCGGCCGTGTAGTCGTCCACGACCTCCTGGAGGTGCACGGTCCTCACGAGGTCGCTGCCGCGGGCGTCCAGACCGATGCGGTCGATCCGGTCCACATCGAGGATCGCGACGTAGAACGCCTTCGCCGACTTGTACTCCAGCGAGCCGTAGACCCGCCCGTCCTTCGCGTTGAAGTCCAGATCACCGAGGTGCCCGGTGAACCCGCCGACCGAGCCGACCGGGTTGCCGCGCAGATCGGTCTTGACGAGCAGGCTGGTGAAGGAGAAGTACATGTACCCCTTGTGGCGGTCGACCGCCACGCCCTGCACATGCCCGGCCTGCCAGGCACCGCCCTTGATCTCGGTGGGCAGCGACTCCCGCTCCCTCCCCGTCCCCGCGACCGGACCGGACGGTTGTGACGCACCGGCCGTGCTCGGGCTCTGGGCGGCCAGGGCCCCGGCCGCGACGGCAGCCAGGATTCCGCCTACGAGTGTGCGCATGGGCTCTCCGGATCTCTTCGGGGGAACGTCCTCTGGGGGGACTTGCTGCGGGGGGACTTCCTTCGGGGGAACGGAGGGAAGGCACTGGGTCTACCCCTTCCGATGGCCTTATATGGGAGTTGGCGGTGTTTTCACTGGTATGCGACATAGGCACGGACGCCCTACTGCGGATAAGGTCAGGGCGGCGCGACTGCCTGTTCGAAAGCAAGGGATAGCAAGGTGACGGACGGAGCAGTAACTGAGACCGCCCGCGTGCTCGTCGCGGCGGACAAGTTCAAGGGTTCGCTCACGGCCGTGCAGGTCGCTGAGCGGGTGACGGCCGGGCTGCGCCGGGTCGTCCCCGACGTGAGCGTCGAGGCACTGCCCGTCGCCGACGGCGGCGACGGCACGGTGGCCGCGGCGGTCGCGGCCGGTTTCGAGCGCCGGGAGGTACGGGTCACGGGCCCGCGCGGCGAGCAGCTCACGGCGGCGTACGCGCTGCGGGACGGCACCGCGGTGGTCGAGATGGCGGAGGCCTCGGGCCTCCAGCACCTCCCGGACGGCGTCTTCGCGCCGCTCACCGCGACGACGTACGGCTCCGGCGAGCTGCTGGCCGCCGCGCTCGACGCGGGGGCGCGGACGATCGTCTTCGGCGTCGGCGGGAGCGCGACGACGGACGGCGGGGCCGGCATGCTGTCCGCGCTCGGCGCGCGGTTCCTGAACGCGGCGGGCGAGCCGGTCGGTCCCGGCGGCGGAGGTCTGCGCGATCTCGCGACCGCGGACCTGAGCGGCCTGGACAAGCGGCTGACCGAGGTGGACCTGGTCCTCGCCAGCGACGTGGACAACCCGCTCACCGGCCCCAAGGGCGCGGCGGCGGTGTACGGGCCGCAGAAGGGCGCCGGCGAGGACGACGTGGCCACCCTGGACGCCGCCCTCGCGCACTACGCGTCCGTGCTCGGCGGCGAAGACCTCGCCCAGTCGCCCGGGGCGGGCGCTGCGGGTGGTATCGGGTTCGGCGCGCTGATCGCACTCGGGGCGAGTTTCCGGCCCGGCATCGAGGTCATGCTCGACGTCCTCGGATTCGCGTCGGCGCTGGAGCGGGCCACCCTCGTCATCACCGGTGAGGGCTCCCTCGACGCGCAGACCCTGCACGGCAAGGCGCCGGCCGGGGTGGCAGCCGCGGCCCGCGCCCAGAACGTCGAGGTCATCGCCGTCTGCGGCCGCCTGGCGCTCCCCCCGGAGGTCCTGGGCCGGGCAGGCATCCGCCGCGCGTACGCCCTGGCCGACCTGGAGCCGGACCCGGCGCGCTCGATGGCCGAGGCGGGCCCGCTGCTGGAACGCGTGGCGGAGAACATCGCCCGCGACTTCCTGACGTAGGCACGTAGGCGCGGCCTCGGCTGCAAGGCTGAGTGGCTGAGTGCGGCCGAATCCAGCCGAGGCACGGGCACGAGGCACGGCATGTACGAGAGGCCCGGACCAACTGGTCCGGGCCTCTCGTACATGCAAAGCTTCCGCGCGAGCTACGGCAGCGGCTGCGCCGCCCTCGCCTCGCGCCGGTTGTCGCGGAAGGTGTTGACCCGCCGGGCCGTGGCGAAGAGCGGGATGACCGCGCCCAGTACCACCTGCAGCGCGCAGCCCGTCGCGAGCAGCACCTGACCGCCGGGCGCGTCGAACGCCCATGCCGCCAGCAGCCCCATCGCGCCGACGATCCAGGCGAGCATCGCCACCGCGAGAACACCGTGCGGCTTGGGGTACTCGACCCGGCTGACCATCAGCCACGCGACGCCGATGATGGCGAGCAGCGTGGGGATGAAGGGCAGCTCCAGCAGCACGATCGAGACGACGGTGAGCGCGCCGAAGGGGCTCGGCATGCCCTGGAACATGCCGTCCTTCAGCGTCACGCACGAGAACCGCGCAAGTCGCAGCACCACCGCCAGCAGCACCACGATCGCCGCCAGCGCAGACACCCGCTGATGGGCATCGTCCGCGACCATGCCGTACACGAGTACGAAATAGGCCGGGGCGAGCCCGAAGCTGATGAGGTCGGAGAGGTTGTCCAGCTCCGCGCCCATCGGCGAGCTGCGCAGCTTGCGCGCCACGAGCCCGTCGCAGAGGTCGAAGATCGCCGCCAGGAGCATAAGGATCACGGCGGTCGCGGCGCTGTGCCGCGCCATGCCGGTCTCCGCGCTGCCCTGGAGGTGCGGGATGAGGATCCCGGTGGTGGTGAAGTACACCGCCATGAATCCGCACGTCGCGTTGCCCAGGGTGAGGGTGTCCGCTATCGACAGCCGCATGGAGAGCGGCATGTCCTCGGCGTCGTCCTCTTCCTCGGCCTCGGGAACCCAGCCGGCTTCCGGATCAGTCACGGTCAATTCGAGTCACCCCCGCGGTGGTGGCCTGGCCGACCTCGACCGCGACCTCGACGCCCTCGGGCAGGTAGATGTCGACGCGCGAGCCGAAGCGGATCAGACCGATGCGCTCGCCCTGCTCGACCTTGGTGCCCTGCGGGACGTAGGGGACGATACGGCGGGCGACCGCGCCGGCGATCTGGATCATCTCGATGTCACCGAGCTCGGTGTCGAAGTGCCAGACAACGCGCTCGTTGTTCTCGCTCTCCTTGTTGAACGCCGGCACGAAGCCGCCGGGAATGTGCTCGACCGACGTCACGGTGCCCGCGAGGGGCGCCCGGTTGACGTGGACGTTCAGCGGGCTCATGAAGATCGCGACGCGGGTACGCCCGTCCTTCCACGGCATGATGCTCTGCACCACTCCGTCGGCCGGGGAGATGACCCGGCCCTGAGTGATCTCGCGCTCGGGGTCGCGGAAGAACACAGCATGCCCGCCGCGAGCGCGGTGGCGGGCACAGCGGCCGCTGCCCAGCGCCCGGACTTGCGAGCCCGGGTGAGGGACAGTGCCGCGGTGGCGACGGTCGGCAGAAGCCACGGCGATGCTCCGCGAGCAAGGCGTCCGTTGAGGAGACCGTCGCGAGGTGCAGAGGTTTGGCTGTGGGGCATGGATGACCTTCGTAGCGGATGATGCCGCGCAAGCAACGGGGGGACGGCGGCTTTCAGACCAATGTTAGCGGTTGAGTGCCGCAACTGGGTAAGCCAGAAGCCGAGTCGGCGGCCTGAAGACGATGACAGGGTGTGATCTTCTTCGCGGCTATTTGCCCGCAAAAGGTGCAATCAGCCCTGGAATCGGTACTCTTCGAGGAGTCGCCGGCCAATGATCATCTTCTGGATCTCGGCGGTACCTTCACCGATGAGCAGCATCGGTGCCTCGCGGTAGAGGCGCTCGATCTCGTACTCCTTCGAGAACCCGTAACCGCCATGGATGCGGAAGGCGTCCTCGACGACTTCCTTGCAGTATTCGGAGGCGAGGTACTTCGCCATCCCTGCCTCTAGGTCGTTTCGTTCTCCGGAGTCCTTTTTGCGTGCTGCGTTCACCATCATCGCATGGGCGGCCTCGACCTTGGTGGCCATCTCGGCCAGCTTGAACTGGATCGCCTGGTGCTGGGCGATCGGCTTACCGAAAGTGTGACGCTGCTGGGCATACGAGACACCCAGCTCGAATGCACGCTGCGCCACGCCGCAACCACGGGCCGCCACATTGACGCGGCCGACCTCGACGCCGTCCATCATTTGGTAAAATCCTCGGCCGGTTGTCCCGCCGAGTACGCGATTGGCCGGAATGCGCAGTCCGTCCATGATCAACTCGGTGGTGTCGACGCCCTTGTAGCCCATCTTGTCGATCTTCCCCGGGATGGTCAGGCCCGTGCGCACCTCACCGAAGCCCGGCTCCTTCTCCACCAGGAAGGTCGTCATCTGCTTGTGCGGGGCGGTCCCCTCGGGAAGGCCCTCGTCGCTGCGGCACAGGACCGCGACGAGCGTGGACGAGCCGCCGTTCGTCAGCCACATCTTCTGGCCGGTCAGGACGTACTCGTCACCGTCCTTGACGCCCTTGGACGTGATGGCGGACACGTCCGAGCCCAGCGCCGGCTCCGACATCGAGAACGCGCCGCGCACCTCGCCCAGCGCCATGCGGGGCAGGAAGGTGTCCTTCTGCTCCTGCGTGCCGTGCTGCTTGAGCATGTACGCGACGATGAAGTGGGTGTTGATGATGCCGGACACGCTCATCCAGCCACGGGCGATCTCCTCCACGCACAGCGCGTATGTGAGAAGGGACTCACCCAGCCCGCCGTACTCCTCGGGGATCATCAGGCCGAACAGGCCGAGTTCTTTGAGCCCTTCGACGATCTCCGTCGGGTACTCGTCGCGGTGCTCCAGCTCCGTCGCGACCGGGAGGATCTCCTTGTCGACGAAGTTCCTGACGGTGGCGAGGATTTCCTGCTGGATGTCGGTCAGACCGGCGGTCTGGGCGAGACGGGCCATGGCTGCTTCTCCTGGGAACTTGGCTCGGTCAGACAGACGGGGTGGGGCGGCCCGGCTGTTCGCCGCCGCGCTCCTTGACGTACGTCTCGGTGGGGACCATCACCTTGCGCCGGAACACGCACACGACGGTGCCGTCCTGCTTGTAGCCCTTCGTCTCGACGTAGACGATTCCGCGGTCGCTCTTGGACTTCGACGGCGTCTTGTCGAGCACGGTCGTCTCGCCGTACAGCGTGTCGCCGTGGAACGTCGGCGCGATGTGCTTGAGCGACTCGACTTCCAGGTTGGCGATGGCCTTCCCGGAGACGTCGGGCACCGACATGCCGAGCAGCAGCGAGTAGATGTAGTTGCCGACGACGACGTTCTTGCCGAAGTCCGTCGTCTTCTCGGCGTAGTTGCTGTCCATGTGCAGCGGGTGGTGGTTCATCGTGAGCAGACAGAAGAGGTGGTCGTCGTACTCCGTGACCGTCTTCCCGGGCCAGTGCTTGTAGACGGCGCCGATCTCGAACTCTTCGTAAGTGCGGCCGAACTGCATGTCCTCAGGCCTCCGGGATCTCGAACTTGGTGGTGCGCTGCATGCCGGCGGCGCGGCCCTTGCCGGAGATGACCAGCGCCATCTTGCGGCTCGCCTCGTCGATCATCTCGTCGCCGAGCATCGCCGAGCCCTTCTTGCCGCCGGCCTCCGACGTGCAGTAGTCGTACGCGTCCAGGATCAGCTCGGCGTGGTCGTAGTCCTCCTGGGAGGGCGAGAAGACCTCGTTGGCCGCGTCGACCTGACCGGGATGCAGCACCCACTTGCCGTCGAAGCCGAGCGCCGCCGCGCGGCCCGCGACCTCGCGGTAGGCGTCCACGTCGCGGATCTGGAGGAACGGGCCGTCGATGGCCTGGAGGTCGTGCATACGGGCAGCCATCAGGATGCGCATCAGGATGTAGTGGTACGCGTCCGCGCCGTACCCGGGCGGCTGCATGCCGACAACCAGCGTCTTCATGTTGATGGAGGCCATGAAGTCGGCCGGGCCGAAGATGATGGTCTCCAGGCGCGGCGAGGCGGCGGCGATCTCGTCGACGTTCACCAGACCCTTGGCGTTCTCGATCTGCGCCTCGATGCCGATCTTCCCGACCTCGAAGCCCATCGTCTTCTCGATCTGGGTCAGGAGCAGGTCGAGCGCCACGACCTGCTGGGCGTCCTGGACCTTCGGCAGCATGATGCAGTCGAGGTTCGGGCCCGCGCCCTCGACGACCGTGACGACATCGCGGTACGTCCAGTGCGTCGTCCAGTCGTTGACCCGCACGACCCGGGTCTTGCCCGTCCAGTCACCGTTGTTCAGGGCGTCGACGATGGTGTGCCGGGCGCCCTCCTTGGCGAGCGGCGCGCACGCGTCCTCCAGGTCCAGGAAGACCTGGTCGGCCGGCAGGCCCTGGGCCTTCTCCAGAAAGCGCGGGTTCGAGCCGGGCACGGCCAGGCAGGAGCGGCGGGGACGCAGACGGTTGACGGCGGGCGTGGGCGTGGTCATGCGGGGACCTCCAGAGGGTCGAGCTTGTTCGCTTTGCGGATCTCGTCGACGATACGGCCGATGATCTCCGTGATGCCGAAGTCCTTGGGTGTGAATACGGCGGCCACTCCCGCCGCAAGCAGCTCCGCGGCGTCCGCCGGCGGGATGATCCCGCCCGCGATCACCGGGATGTCGGGGGCGCCTGCCTGCCTGAGCCGGACCAGCACGTCCGGCACCAGCTCCGCGTGCGAACCCGACAGGATGGACAAGCCGACACAGTGCACGTCCTCGGCGAGGGCGGCACTGACGATCTGCTCGGGCGTCAGCCTGATGCCCTGGTAGACTACTTCGAAGCCCGCGTCGCGGGCGCGTACGGCGATCTGCTCGGCGCCGTTGGAGTGCCCGTCCAGGCCCGGCTTGCCGACCAGCAGACGCAGCCTCCCGGAGCCCAGATCCTCGGCGGTACGGGCCACCTTGTCCCGTACGAGCGCCAGCGGGGTCCCCACCTCGGCGGTGACCGCCACCGGGGCGCTGCTCACGCCGGTCGGCGCGCGGAACTCGCCGAAGACGTCCCGCAGCGCCCACGACCACTCGCCGGTGGTGACACCCGCGCGGGCGCACTCGACGGTGGCCTCCATCAGGTTGGCGGTGCCCGCCGCGGCCTTCTTCAGGGTAGCCAGGGCCTCGCTCGCGCGGGCTTCGTCGCGGTTGTCGCGCCACTCGTGCAACTTCGCTACGACACGCGCCTCGTTGGCCGGGTCGACCGTCATGATCGCGCCGTCGAGGTCCGAGGTGAGCGGGCTCGGCTCGGTCGGCACGTAGCAGTTGACGCCGACGATCTTCTCGTCGCCGGACTCGATACGCGCACGCCGCTGCGCATGCGAGGAGACCAGCTGCGACTTGAGATAGCCGGACTCGACGGCGGCCATCGCGCCGCCCATCGCCTCGATCCGGTCCATCTCCGCGAAGGACTCGGCGACCAGCGACTCCACCTTGGCCTCGATGACGTGGGACCCGGCGAAGATGTCCTCGTACTCCAGCAGATCGCTCTCCAGGGCGAGGACCTGCTGGATGCGCAGCGACCACTGCTGGTCCCAGGGGCGGGGCAGGCCCAGCGCCTCGTTCCAGGCCGGGAGCTGGACGGCGCGGGCGCGGGCGTCCTTGGAGAGGGTGACGGCCAGCATCTCCAGCACGATCCGCTGGACGTTGTTCTCCGGCTGCGCCTCGGTCAGACCCAGCGAGTTGACCTGCACGCCGTAGCGGAAGCGGCGCTGCTTGTCGCTCTCGATGCCGTACCGCTCGCGGGTGACCTTGTCCCAGATGCGGCCGAAGGCGCGCATCTTGCACATCTCCTCGACGAAGCGGACGCCCGCGTTGACGAAGAACGAGATGCGGGCGACGACGTCCCCGAACTTCTCCGCAGGCACCTGACCGCTGTCCCGTACGGCGTCGAGGACGGCGACGGCCGTGCTCATCGCGTACGCGATCTCCTGGACCGGTGTCGCGCCGGCCTCCTGGAGGTGGTAGCTGCAGATGTTGATCGGGTTCCACTTGGGGATGTGGTTCACCGTGTAGGTGATCATGTCCGTCGTCAGCCGCAGGCTCGGCACCGGTGGGAAGACGTGCGTCCCGCGCGACAGGTACTCCTTGACGATGTCGTTCTGCGTCGTCCCCTGCAGCTTGGTGATGTCGGCGCCCTGCTCCTCCGCGACCACCTGGTACATCGCCAGCAGCCACATGGCCGTGGCGTTGATGGTCATCGAGGTGTTCATCTGCTCCAGCGGGATGTCCTGGAACAGCCGCCGCATGTCACCGAGATGGGACACCGGGACCCCGACCCGGCCGACCTCGCCGCGGGCGAGGATGTGGTCGGGGTCGTAACCGGTCTGCGTGGGCAGGTCGAAGGCGACCGAGAGCCCGGTCTGACCCTTGGCGAGGTTGTTCCGGTACAGCTCGTTGGACGCCTCGGCGGTCGAGTGACCGGCGTACGTCCGCATGAGCCAGGGCCGGTCCTTGCGGCGGTCTGTCATCAGACGTCCCTGAAGCGGTTGATCGCGTCGAGGTGCTGCTCGCGCAGCTCGTGGTTGCGCACGCCCAGGCCCTCGCGGGGCGCGAGCGCCAGCACGCCGACCTTGCCCTGGTGCCGGTTGCGGTGGACGTCGTACGCGGCCTGGCCGGTGTCGTCCAGCGAGTACACCTTCGACAGCGTCGGGTGGATCTTGCCCTTGGCGACGAGGCGGTTGGCCTCCCATGCCTCGCGGTAGTTGGCGAAGTGCGAGCCGACGATCTTCTTCAGCGACATCCACAGGTAGCGGTTGTCGTACTCGTGGTTGTAGCCCGACGTGGAGGCGCAGGTGACGATCGTGCCGCCCTTGCGGGTCACGTACACACTCGCGCCGAACGTCTCGCGGCCCGGGTGCTCGAAGACGATGTCGACGTCCTCGCCGCCGGTCAGCTCCCGGATGCGCTTGCCGAAGCGCTTCCACTCGCGGGGGTCCTGGTGGTGCTCGTCCTTCCAGAACTTGTAGTCCTCGGCGTTGCGGTCGATGATCGCCTCCGCGCCCATCTTCCGGCAGATCTCCGCCTTCTGGTCGCTGGAGACGACACAGATGGGGTTGGCGCCGCCGGCCAGCGCGAACTGGGTGGCGTACGAACCGAGTCCGCCGCTCGCGCCCCAGATCAGGACGTTGTCGCCCTGCTTCATACCGGCGCCGTTGCGCGAGACGAGCTGGCGGTACGCCGTCGAGTTGACCAGGCCGGGCGCCGCTGCCTCCTCCCAGCTGAGGTGGTCGGGCTTGGGCATCAGCTGGTTGGACTTGACGAGCGCGAGCTCTGCCAGGCCGCCGAAGTTGGTCTCGAAGCCCCAGATGCGCTGCTCGGGGTCGAGCATCGTGTCGTTGTGGCCGTCGGAGGACTCCAGCTCGACGGACAGACAGTGCGCGACGACCTCGTCGCCGGGCTTCCAGGCGTTGACGCCGGGGCCGGTGCGCAGCACGACGCCCGCGAGGTCGGAGCCGATGACGTGGTACGGGAGGTCGTGGCGCTTGCTGAGCTCGCTGAGCCTGCCGTACCGCTCCAGGAAGCCGAAGGTCGACACCGGCTCGAAGATCGAGGTCCAGACGGAGTTGTAGTTGACCGAGCTGGCCATCACGGCCACCAGGGCCTCACCCGGGCCGAGTTCCGGCACCGGCACGTCCTCCACGTGGAGGGACTTGCGGGGGTCCTTGTCGCGGCTGGCGACGCCGGCGAACATCTCCGCTTCGTCCTTGTGCACGGTCACCGCGCGGTACGACTCAGGGATGGACAGGGCCGCGAAGTCTGCGGCCGTACCCGCGGCGGAGCCGCTGTTCGATTCAGTCTGCGACTGGATCGCGTCCAGGATTTCCTTCACGTGATGCCTCCGGCGAAGCGAGGTGTTGAGGGGAGGGACGGGAGGTAGTGCCGTCGGTCCGGCGGATGGGGCTGCGCCGCGTGCGGGTGGCGCGGAAGGGGGTTGCCTGGTGACGCAGGCGTCCGGGGTCGCAGAAGAGCTGACTGCGGGGACAGTCGACATATCGATGATCGCGGTATGTCGGCCACCCGGACAACATCAACGTATGACACCGCGTGTCACGTGACAAGGCACTGAGTGTCAACAATTTCTCTCAGTTGTCATCTGACCGTCACATATGAGCGATGATCGATCGGAGTCGCCCTGGCGGGGACAGGAAAAACGCCACCTCCCCCCGTAATTCCGGGCGAAGGTGGCGCTGTGGTGCGCGGGTCAGTTCTGCTTCAGTGCCCGCTCGATCGTCCGCATGACCTCGTCCAGCGGTGCGTCCGTCCGGGCGACGGTCACCATCACGTCGCCGCTGGTGCTGACCGATGCCGTCGGCGTGGCGGCCTTCTCGCGGTCCGCCGTGCGGCCCGCGCCTATCCCCGTACCGAAGGTGTCCCGGACGATGGAGAACGCGTGGTCGAGCTGCGTCTCCACGTCCCCTTGGCCGCCCGCCCGCAGCCAGCGGCGCAGCACGTGGTTGTGAGCGGTCACCACGGCCGAGGCGGCGACCTCCGCGAGCAGCGGGTCGTCGTTGCCCGCCTGGTGGTCGTGCTCGTCGAAGTGGCCCAGCAGATAGCGCGTGAACAGCCGCTCGTAACGCGCCACCGAGGCGATCTCGGCCTCGCGCAACGTCGGCACCTCGCGGGTGAGCTTGTACCGGGCCACGGAGACCGCGGGGGACGCCGCGTACATCCGCATGACTTCCTTGATGCCCCGGCAGACCGTGTCGAGCGGATGCTCGTGCGGCGAGGCCGCGTTGAGCACCGCTTCGGCGCGTACCAGGGTGTCGTCGTGGTCCGGGAAGATCGCCTCTTCCTTGGAGCGGAAGTGCCGGAAGAAGGTCCGGCGGGCCACCCCGCCCGCGGCGGCGATCTCGTCGACGGTCGTCGCCTCGTACCCCTTCGTCGCGAACAGCTCCATCGCCGCCGCCGAGAGCTCGCGGCGCATCTTGAGCCGCTGGGCTGCCGCGCGGGAGCCGGCGGGGCTCTCGGGCGCGTCGGACGCGGAGCTCGTGCGGGACGGCCGTCTGGAGGAGTCAGCGGGCTGGGACATGCCCCGAACGTACTGCATTCGCGCAGGAGAGCGCGCCTGTGGGTGCGGGCTGCCGTCCGGCTCCAGCAGCCCGCCCCAGCCGGTCACACCCTCCTGCTCAGCGCGCGGCATACTCCCGGAAGCCGCGGCCGGTCTTGCGGCCCAGGCAGCCCGCGGCCACCAGGTGTTCGAGCAGCGGGGCCGGCGCAAGGCCCGGGTCGCGGAACTCGCGGTGCAGCACCTGCTCGATGGCCAGCGACACATCGAGGCCGACGACGTCGAGCAGCTCGAAGGGGCCCATCGGATAGCCGCCGCCGAGCTTCATGGCGGCGTCGATGTCGTCCAGCGTCGCGTAGTGCTGCTCGACCATCTTGATCGCGTTGTTCAGGTACGGGAAGAGCAGCGCGTTCACGATGAACCCGGCCCGGTCACCGCAGTCCACCGGGTGCTTGCGGATCTTCACGCACACCTCGCGGACGGTCGCGTGCGCCGCCTCGGAAGTCAGGACCGTACGGACCACCTCGACGAGCTTCATCGCGGGCGCCGGGTTGAAGAAGTGCATCCCGATGACATCCTGCGGGCGCGCGGTCGCCCGGGCGATGGCGACCACCGGCAGCGAGGAGGTCGTGGTGGCGAGCACCGCACCCGGCTTGCAGACCTTGTCGAGCGTCGCGAAGAGCTGCTGCTTGATCTCCAGGTCCTCCGCGACGGCCTCCACCGCCAGATCGACCTCGGCGAACGCGTCGAGCGACCCGGCCGCCCTGACCCGGCCCAGCGTCTCGTCGCGGGCCTCGGACGTCATCCGGCCCTTGTCGACAGAGCGGGTAAGCGACTTGGCGATACGGGCCTTGGCCTGCTCGGCCTTCTCCTGGCTCCGGGCCGCGAGCACCACGTCGTAACCGGCCTTCGCGAACACCTCCGCGATGCCCGACGCCATCGTCCCCGACCCGGCGACGCCCACCGAACGCACCGGCAGACCCGCTGCGGCCTGCGCCGACTCCAGCGGCGTGAGTGCGTCGGGCACCACGGTGTGACTGCCCGGCGTCTCGTACGTGTAGAAGCCGCGGCCCGACTTGTGGCCGCTCAGCCCGGCCTCGCTGAGCTGCTTGAGGATGGGGGCGGGCGCGTGCAGCCGGTCGTGGGACGCGGAGTACATCGCGTCCAGGACGGTGCGGGCCGTGTCGATGCCGATCAGGTCCAGCAGCGCCAGCGGGCCCATCGGCAGGCCGCAGCCGAGGCGCATCGCGGCGTCGATGTCCTCACGGGAGGCGTACTTCGCCTCGTACATCGCGGCGGCCTGGTTGAGATAGCCGAACAGCAGGCCATCCGCGACGAATCCGGGCCGGTCGCCCACCTTGACGGGCTCCTTGCCCAGGTCCCGGGCGAGCGCGGTGACGGCCTCGACGGCCTGGGGCGCGGTCAGCACCGACGAGACGACCTCGACGAGCTTCATCGCGGGAGCCGGGTTGAAGAAGTGCAGGCCGAGAACCCGCTCGGGGTGCGCGGAGTCGGCGGCCAGCCGGGTCACGGACAGCGCGTTCGTGCCGGTGGCCAGGATGGTGGTGGGGCGCACGATGGTGTCCAGGGCGCGGAAGACCTGCTGCTTGGCCTCGTACGACTCGGGCACGACCTCGATCACCAGATCGGCGTCGGCGGCCGCCCGGAGGTCGGAGAAGGTGCGGAAGCGGGCAAGGATGTCGCGCCGCTCCTGGGCGGTGATCCGCTCGCGCTCCACCGCGCGGGCGGTGGAGGCTTCGAGCGAACCGACGGCCAGGCGGGCCGCGGCCTCGCTGATGTCGATGCCGACGACCTCGCGGCCGGCGCGTGCCAGGACCTCGGCGATGCCGGTGCCCATGGTGCCGAGACCGATCACGGCGACGGTGCTGAGAGGGATGTCCATCACGGGACTCCAGACAGTGAGTGACGACTGAGGGGCACACGCACAGCGTCGCCGGTACGCGAAGCGGAAGCCGGCGTACGGAGCGGGGGAGTTGCGTGCGGAAGGCGCAGGTCGTGCTGCGAAACCGACGGGCTCTGTCCCTGGAGCTGCGTCGTAAGGGCGGTACTGAACCGACGTGCACTCTCGGCGGCTGCGTCACCAGGCCGCCAAAAGCTGAATCCCAGCGGGGGGTGTCCCGCTCACCTGAGGTTAACCGGCGAGTAACGAGCGCGCCAGACCTGAGAAGATGTGATCTGCGCCGCGCGGGCCGGGGCCGCTTATACGCTGACCTGATGGACGAGGAGCTGAGGTCGCTCAGCGACCGGGTGCGGGGCGAGGCGGCCGATGCGAGCGATGCGTACGTGCGGCTGCTCGCCACCGAGGACCCGGAAGAGCTCGCCACGGTTCTGACGGAGAGCGGACGCCCCCTGTGGGCGCGCGAGATCGCCGCCTTCCGGCTCGGCTGCGCCGGCGACCGACGGGCCTTCGAGGCGCTGGTCCTGCTCCTCAACCACCGCGACCCCGAGCGCTGCGTCACCGCCGCGTACGCGCTGGCGCGCCTGCGGGACCCGCGCACCGCCCGGGCGGCGGCCGCGCTGGCCACGAACTCGCTGCGCACGGCGTACGCACTGCACCCGGTGCGGCTGCTCACCGAGCTGCGGGCGCCCGAGACCGTACCGGCGCTGATCACCACGCTGCGCGGACTGCTGGCCCCGCGCAACCCGCACTGGCGGGTGGCGCTCGCCTGCGTCGAAGGCCTGGGGCAGCTGCGTGACGTGCGGGCGCGGCCGGTGCTGGAAGCGGCGCTGCCTCACCCGAGGCTGGGCGCCGCCGCGTCCGCCGCGCTCAGCCGCCTCGCGTAACGGATCTCCGGCATGTCAACGCCGTCCGCCCGGTCGGCCCTGACAGCGCCGTCCGGGGCGAAACCGGCCTGGCGACGACTTTGCAGTCGTCGAGGGTCATGTCCCGTATCTGTACGCCGCCCCCGTTCATGGGCACACACCCTAACCAGCGGCGACCGGAGCGTGGCCGTGCTCGCCGGTTGCCGAATTCCGTGCCAGGACGTGCACATGGTGGATGCTCCCACGCTGTTACGGCCTGGTGCGCGGTAGGGGACGGGCCCGCGGCGTCGGCTACGGCACCTCGCCGCGTTGGCGAAACGCCCTGATAGCTCCGCTATGAGGACGCTCCGCCGCCTTGCGATGCACCGCATCCGACGCCGCGGGCTGATCCGCCCCCTATCGCGCACCAGGCCGTTACCACTCGGGTGCGCACGCCCGGCCCTTGCGGGCGAAACTGTAGATCCTTCGATACTGCGTTCTGTGACCCTATTCCGCGCAGGTGCTGCGTATCGTCGGATCAGTAAGGACGAAGAGCTGGACGAGGACGGATCCTGCCCGGCCAGGGGGGCGACCGCCCCTTCGATCCCCGCACGTTGAGGATTGAGTGGAAGCAGGGCTGACCGCGCGGGTGGCCGAGCCCTGGCCGGTGCCACGGGGCCCTTCTGCGTCCCGTGGACAAGTGTCTACGCGAGTCGACGCCTTGACCCCTCGCCGCACGGTAAAGCGATGGCTCTATCAGTGGAACGCAAGTTCCCCCTTTGTCGCGACCCCGATTTTGGCGGCCGTGCCGGAGGTGGTTGGCTGGCCGCACTTCCCGAAAACCCGAGTGCTGGAGGAACACGCATGGCGCAGGTCGAGGCCACGACGGAGCGGATTATCGCGGCGGATGCGGAGACCGTGTTCGACACGCTGGCCGACTACAGCGGCGCGCGCGAAAAGCTGCTGCCCGAGCACTTCTCGGAGTACGAGGTGCGCGAGGGCGGTGACGGCGAGGGCACCCTCGTCCACTGGAAGCTCCAGGCCACCAGCAAGCGCATCCGCGACTGCCTCCTCGAAGTGACCGAGCCGACCGACGGGCAGCTCGTCGAGAAGGACCGCAACTCCACCATGGTCACCACCTGGACCGTCACCCCGGCGGGCGAGGGCAGGTCCAAGGTCGTCGTCACCACGGTGTGGAACGGCGCGGGCGGCATCGGCGGCTTCTTCGAGAAGACCTTCGCGCCCAAGGGGCTCGGACGGATCTACGACGCCCAACTCGCCAACCTCGCCGCCCACGTGGAGAGGTAGAGGGGAACTGGGGGATCCGGAGTCAGAGATCCCGAGCCAGGGGGTCCCGAGCCGCCCGTCACCGGTTCGAGTGGTTTTCTCCGTACGCCGGTAGTGCGCCGCAGGGGCTCCCACCGGGGGTGAAGCCGCCCGCGTACGCCTCCTCGCCCTTGCGCCCCGCTTGCTCCAGTTGTCGCGTAATGCGAGAAATGGGCGGCGCAGTCGGTCGAGGGGAGCAGTACGTGGGCGGGATCACTCTGGTGAAGCAGGAAACGGCCGGGGCCGTGGCACCGCCGTCGCCACCCCTGGATCAACTCCCCACCGCAGAGGGGGCCGAGGCGCCGCCCCCGCTCAGTCCCCGGCGCGTGCGGCTGGTCTTCGTCGGGCTGATGCTCGCGCTGCTCCTCGCCGCGCTGGAGCAGATGATCGTGGCCACCGCCCTCCCGAAGATCGTCGGTGAACTCCAGGGCCTGGACCGGATGTCGTGGGCGATCACCGCCTATCTGCTCACCGCCACCATCGGCCTGCCGGTTTACGGAAAGCTCGGCGATCTCTTCGGCCGCAAGGGCATCTTCCAGTTCGCCATCGTCGTCTTCGTCGTCGGCTCGGCGCTGGCCGGCTGGTCGCGCACGATGGACCAGCTCATCGCCTTCCGCGCCGTCCAGGGCATCGGCGCGGGCGGGCTCATGATCGGCGTGCAGGCGATCATCGCCGACATCGTGCCGCCCAGGGACCGCGGCCGTTTCATGGGCCTCATCGGCGCCGCCTTCGGCCTGGCCTCCGTCGCCGGGCCGCTGCTCGGCGGCTTCTTCACCGACCACGCCTCATGGCGCTGGTGCTTCTACATCAACGTCCCCTTCGGCCTGGTCACCATGGCCGTCATCGCCGTCGTGCTGAAGGTCCCGAAGCCGGACGTGCGGCCGCGCCTCGACGTACTGGGCGCGCTGCTGCTCGCCGCCGCGTCCACCTGCCTGGTACTGCTCACCAGTTGGGGCGGAACGGAGTACGCCTGGGACTCGCGCGTCATCCTGGGTCTCGCCGCTGGGGCCGCCGGATCGAGTGTGCTGTTCGTCGTCGTCGAGCACTTCGCGCCCGAACCCATCATGCCGCTGCGGCTGTTCCGCGACTCCGTCTTCAACGTCACCGGGCTCGTCGGCGCTGTCGTCGGCGTGGCGCTCTTCGGCGCCGCCAGCTACCTGCCGACGTATCTCCAGATGGTCGACGGGGCCACCGCCACCGAATCCGGGCTGCTGATGCTTCCGATGATGGGCGGCGTCGTCATCGCCTCCATCGTCTCGGGCCAGCTCATCAGCCGTACCGGCCGCTACCGCGTCTACCCGGTGCTCGGCAGCGCGCTCTCCGTGGCGGGCATGTGGCTGCTGTCCCGGCTGGAGGCCGACACCGAGCGGCTGCACTACAGCATCTGGATGGCCGTCCTCGGCGTCGGCATCGGACTGGTCCTGCCGGTGCTGATCCTCGCCGTGCAGAACTCGGTGCCGCCCGCCGACCTCGGCACCGCCACCAGCGCCAACAACTACTTCCGGCAGATCGGCGGCAGTGTCGGAGCCGCCATCTTCGGCACCCTCTTCGCGAACCGGCTCGGTGACGCGCTCGCCGCGCGCCTGCCCGCCGGCTCCGGCCTGCCCGATCCGGCGGCCATCACCCCGCAGCTCGTGCACGCCCTGCCGCCCACGCTGCGCGACGCCTACATCGAGGCGTACGCCGTGGCCATGCCGCGCATCTTCCTCTATCTCGTGCCGGTGCTCGTCCTCGGCCTGCTCATCGCCTGCTTCCTCAAGGAGAAACCGCTGGTGTCCCACCTCGCCCCGACCACCGAGCCCTCCACCATTCCCGCCGCCCGCACCGCGCCCTCCCACGCCTTCGGCGTCGCGATCTGCGGCACCGTCCAGCACCACGACGGCAGCGTCGTGCCCCGCGCGGCCCTCACCCTCATCGACGTCTCCGGGCAGCAGGTCGGGCGCGGGGCGAGCGGCGACGACGGGCGGTACGCGCTCAGCGTGGCCGGCTCCGGGTCGTACGTGATGATCGCGGCGGCCGGCGGGCATCAGCCGCAGGCCGTCACGGTCACCGTCGGGGAACGGCCCGTCGAGCTCGACGTGGTGCTCGGCGGCGCAGGCCGGCTCGCCGGGACCGTGGTGACTGCGGACGGATCACCGGTGCGGGACGCCGCCGTGACACTGACCGACGTACGCGGCGAGGTCGTCGCCTCGACCCGCAGCGGGCGCGAAGGCGGCTACGTCATCTCGGAGTTGGTGGCGGGGGAGTACACCCTGGCGGGCAGCGCCCCGGCCTTCCGGCCCGCCGCTCTGCCGGTGAGCGTGCAGGCCGCGCGGGAGACCAGGCAGGACATCGAGCTGGCGGGGGGCGCGGTCCTGCGCGGTACCGTACGGGCGACCGGCGGGCGGGCTGTCGAGGACGCGCGGGTCACGCTGCTCGACGCCGCCGGGAACGTCGTGGACACGCTCACCACAGGCCCCGACGGCACCTTCCGCTTCGTCGATCTGTCGTCCGGCGAGTACACGGTGATCGCCGCCGGGTACCCGCCGGTCGCCACCGTGCTCCAGGTCGCGGGCGGCGGACGCACCGAACGCGACCTGCAACTCGGCCACGCGGACTGACCTACAGGGCCGCCCCTGCCCGCCCCGCCCCGGCCGTGCTGTGCTGGGGCGGGCGGCCGCGGCCGACCGGTCAAGGCGCCTGGATCAGCCCGACGGGGTTCCCGTCCGTGTCCCGGACGGTCGCCGTCAGCATGCCCCCGCCCACGTCCTGGATGTCCTGAACCGTTTCCGCGCCTGCCGTCACCAGCGCGTTCAGGCTGCTGCGGATGTCCTCGACGTGCCAGAACGGGACCGGACCCGTCATCCCTCTGCTGTGGCCCTTCGGGTCGAGGCCGACCTGCTGGCCGGCTGCGGCGAAACCGACGTAGTACGGCTCGTCCGTCTCGGGCTCGACGCCCAGCAGTGCGCTGAACAGCATCTTCGCCTGCGCGAGGTTCTCGACGGGGTAAATGATCGTCCTGATGCCTGTGGTCATGGCCTACACATGACCCGGCGCGTCCGGACATATGACCGCCGGGCGGGTGAAAGAGCCGGCCGTCGTGGCGCGGCAAAGGACTAGACCGCTGAACCCGTGAACAGTCCTGGCCTGGGCGTTCGCCGGCGCGTAACCTGACGCCGCATGAGCACGGACGTCACTGCCCACCCGACTCGGACCGGTGATTCATGAAGATCCTCATCAGCGCCGACATGGAGGGCGCGACCGGCGTCACCTGGCCCGCCGATGTGCTGCCCGGGACACCGCAGTGGGAGCGCTGCCGCGGCATGTTCACCTCCGATGTGAACGCCGCCGTCCTCGGATTCTTCGACGGGGGCGCCGACGACGTACTGATCAACGAAGCACACTGGACCATGCGCAACCTGCTCCTGGAGCGGCTCGACGAGCGCGCCGAGATGCTCACCGGCCGGCACAAGTCCCTCAGCATGGTCGAAGGCGTGCAGCACGGGGATGTGGACGGCATCGCGTTCGTCGGCTACCACACCGGCGCCGGCACCGAGGGCGTCCTCGCGCACACCTACCTCGCGAACTCCATCACCGGTGTGTGGGTCAACGGCGAGCGTGCCAGCGAGGGCCTGCTCAACGCGCATGTCGTCGCGGAGTACGGTGTGCCTGTGGTCCTCGTTACCGGCGACGACCTGACCTGCGAGGACGCCAAGGGATACGCCCCCGGCGCCCGAACCGTAGCCGTCAAGGACCATGTGTCGCGGTACGCAGCCGTGTGCCGCACTCCTGCCCGTACCGCGGGCGCCATCAGGGCCGCCGCCAAGGAGGCCACCGCTCTCGCGGTGCGTCATGAGCCGGTGCGCGGCGGGCCGTTCACGGTGGAGCTGGAGTTCGACGCGGAGCACCTCGCGGGGGTCGCGACCGTGGTGCCGGGGGTGGCGGCGACCGGGGAACGGCGCGTCGCGTACACCAGCGCGACGATGTATGAGGGCATTCGTACTTTCAAGGCGGTCACGACGATCGTCTCAGTGGCGGTGGAGGAGCAGTATGGCTGACCAGCAGCCGGCCGGCGGCAGCCCGGTCGACGCACGGGCTCTCGACGAGGTGGTGACCTTCACCTCCGACCTCATCCGCATCGACACCAGCAACCGCGGTGGCGGCGACTGCCGGGAACGTCCCGCCGCCGAGTACGTCGCCGAGCGCCTGGCCGGCGCCGGCCTTGAGCCGGTCCTGCTCGAACGCGCCCCCGGGCGGACCAACGTCGTGGCCAGGATCCCCGGCACGGACCCCGCCGCCGACGCCCTGCTCGTGCACGGCCACCTCGACGTCGTACCCGCCGAACCGGACGACTGGAGCGTGCACCCCTTCTCGGGGGAGATCCGCGACGGGGTGGTCTGGGGGCGCGGCGCGGTCGACATGAAGAACATGGACGCGATGGTCCTCGCGGTCGTACGGGACTGGGCGCGCACCGGCGTCCGGCCCCGCCGCGACATCGTGCTCGCCTTCACCGCCGACGAGGAGGCCAGTGCGGAGGACGGCTCGGGCTTCCTCGCCGCCGAGCACCCGGAGCTGTTCGAGGGCTGCACTGAAGGCATCAGCGAGTCCGGCGCCTACACCTTCCACGCCGGCCCGGGCATGGAGATCTACCCGATCGCGGCGGGCGAGCGCGGCACCGGGTGGCTCAGGCTCACCGGCGTCGGCCGGGCGGGCCACGGCTCCAAGGTCAACCGGGACAACGCGGTGAGCAGGCTGGCCGCCGCCATCGCCCGGATCGGCGCGTACGAATGGCCGGTGCGGCTCACCCCGACCGTGCGTGCCTGTCTCACCGAGCTCGCGGCCCTGCACCACCTCGACGCACCGGACTTCGACGGGTCCGCCTTCGACGGGTCCGCCTTCGACGGGTCCGCCTTCGACGTGGACGCCCTGCTCAACAAGCTGGGCCCGGCCGCCGCGCTGGTCGAGGCCACGGTGCGGTGCAGCGCCAACCCGACCATGCTGGAGGCGGGTTACAAGGTCAACGTCATCCCGGGTCGCGCCACCGCCTACGTCGACGGGCGGTTCCTGCCCGGCAGCGAGGAGGAGTTCCGGCAGACCCTGGACCACCTCACCGGGCCGGGCGTGGAGTGGGAGTTCCACCACCGGGAGGAAGCCCTGCAGGCGCCGACCGACTCGCCGACGTACCGCAAACTGCGGGCGGCCGTCGAGCACTTCGCCCCCGGCGGGCACGTCGTGCCGTTCTGCATGTCGGGCGGTACGGACGCCAAGCAGTTCTCCCGGCTCGGCATCACGGGCTACGGGTTCTCGCCGCTGAAGCTGCCGCCGGACTTCGACTACCAGGCGCTGTTCCACGGCGTCGACGAACGCGTACCCGTCGAGGCACTGCACTTCGGGGTCCGGGTGCTCGACCATTACTTGAGGACCGCATAGCGCAGGGGAGTGGTTGAGCATGGTGCCCACCGGGCCGTACGGAAGCTGGCCGTCGCCGATCGACGCCGCGCTCGCCGCCTCGCACGACGGGCACCCCGAGTACGTCGGCGTGGTCGGCGACGAGGTGTGGTGGACCGCGCCGCGCCCCGCCGAGGCCGGCCGCCGCGCGCTGATGCGGCGACGGGCGGACGGCGCCGAGGAATCGGTTCTGCCCGCCCCGTGGAACGTACGCAGCAGAGTCATCGAGTACGGCGGCCAGCCCTGGGCGGGGGCGGAGCGGCCGGTGGGCGGGCCGCTCGTCGTGTTCGTCCACTTCCCCGACCAGCGGCTGTACGCGTACGAACCCGACGCACCCGGCGCGGCTCCCCGCCCGCTCACCCCCGTCTCGGCGACCGGGGGCGGGCTGCGCTGGGCCGATCCGCAGCTGCACCTCGACCGGGGCGCGGCCGGCGAGGTCTGGTGCGTACTGGAGGAGTTCACGGGCGAGTCGCCCACCGACGTACGCCGTGTCCTGGCCGCCGTGCCGCTCGACGGCTCGGCGGCCGGGGACCGCGCCGCCGTGCGGGAGCTCTCCGACAGCCGGCACCGCTTCGTCACCGGGCCCCGGGTCTCCCCGGACGGGCAGCGGGTGGTCTGGATCGCCTGGGACCACCCGAGGATGCCCTGGGACGGCACCGAAGTGATCCTCGCGACCATCGGCGATGACGGCATCTTCCACGACCCGCGCAGCGTCGTCGGCGGGCCCGAGGAGTCCATCGCCCAGGCCGACTGGGCCCCCGACGGGCAGCTCCTCTACGCCACCGACGACAGCGGCTGGTGGAACCTGCACCGCATGGACCCGCACCGGGGAGCGGTGCGGCTGTGCGGCCGCGCCGAGGAGTTCGGCGGGGCGCTGTGGAGGATCGGCCTGCGCTGGTTCCACCCGTTGGACAACGGCCTGATCGCGGTCATCCACGGCAACGGGACCACCGCGCTCGGCATACTCGACCCGGAGAGCGGCGAACTCGTCGACGCCCCCGGGCCCTGGACCGAATGGGCGCCGACGCTCGCCGTGCGCGGCAGCCGGATCGTCGGCGTCGCAGCCGGCCCACGCAGCGCGTACGAGGTCGTGGAACTGGACACCGCGACCGGGCACAGCAGGGTCGTCGGGTCCGCCCACGACGATGCGGTGGATCCCGCTCACTACCCCGAGCCGCAGATCCGCACCTTCACCGGGCCCGAGGGCCGCGACATCCACGCGCACATCTACCCGCCGCACCACCCCGGCCACATCGCACCCGACGACGAACTGCCGCCGTACGTGGTGTGGGCGCACGGCGGGCCGACGGGCCGGGCGCCGCTCGTACTCGATATGGAGATCGCCTACTTCACCTCCCGCGGCATCGGGGTCGCCGAGGTCAACTACGGCGGTTCCGCGGGGTACGGGCGCGAATACCGGGCCCGGCTGCGTGAACAGTGGGGCGTGGTGGACGTCGAGGACTGTGCCGCCGTCGCCCTCGCCCTCGCAGGGGAGGACACGGCCGACCCGGACCGGCTCGCCATCCGAGGCGGCAGCGCCGGCGGATGGACCGCCGCCGCCTCGCTCACCACGACCGACGTCTACGCCTGTGGCACCGTCATCTACCCGATCCTGGACCTGACGGGCTGGGCGACCGACGAGACCCACGACTTCGAATCCCAGTACCTGCACAGCCTCGTCGGCCCGTTCGCCACCCACCCGCACCGCTACCGCGACCGGTCGCCCCTGCACCACGCCGACCGGATCACCGCGCCCTTCCTGCTGCTCCAGGGCCTCGACGACGTGATCTGCCCACCCGCGCAGTGCGAGCGGTTCCTGCGGCGCGTCGCCGGACGCGGCATCCCGCACGCGTACATCGCCTTCGAGGGGGAGGGGCACGGTTTCCGGCGAGCGGACACCATGACCCGGGCGCTGGAGGCCGAACTCTCGCTGTACGCCCAGACCTTCGGCATCGACCGCCCCGACATCCCCCGTCTGGAGCTCGGCACATGACCCCGGCCAATCCGACCGCGCCCCTGACCAGGCCGGCCCGGCTGAGAGCCGGGGCGCGGGTCGCGGTCGTCGCTCCCAGCGGGCCGGTCCCCGGGGAGCGGCTCGAAGCGGGCCTCGACATTCTGCGCGGCTGGGACCTCGATCCCGTCGTGCTGCCCCATGTGCGCGACGCGCACCCCCGGTTCGGGTACCTCGCCGGCCAGGACGCGGCGCGCGCCCGTGACCTGGAGCAGGCGTGGTGCGACCCGGCGGTGGACGCGGTGATCTGCGCGCGCGGCGGCTACGGCGTCCAGCGCATGGTCGACCTGGTCGACTGGGCGGCGATGCGTGCGGCCGGGCCGAAGGTCTTCGTCGGATACAGCGACATCACCGCGCTGCACGAGGCGTTCGCCGTACGGCTGGGCCTGGCCACCCTGCACGGTCCGATGGTCGCGAGCCTGCCGTTCCTCAAGGACGGCCGCACCCAGGATTCGCTGTGGGCCACCCTTTTCGCCCCCGAGTCCGTCATGACCCTGGGGCCGGGGGAGGCGCGCACCATGGTCCCCGGCCGGGCCCGTGGCGTCACCCTCGGCGGCTGCGTCAGCCTGCTCGCCTCGGACCTCGGCGTCCCGCACACCCGGCCGTCCGCCCGCGGGGGCCTGCTGCTGCTTGAGGACGTCGGCGAGGAGGCGTACCGCCTCGACCGGATCCTCACCCAGCTGCTGCGCGCCGGCTGGCTGGACGGCGTGGCGGGCGTCGCCCTCGGGTCGTGGGAGGAGTGCGGGCCGTACGACGACGAGGTGCGGACGCTGCTGTACGACCGGCTGGGCCCCCTGGGGGTGCCGGTCGTCGAGCACATGGGCTTCGGGCACTGCGCCAGTGCCCTGACGATGCCGCTGGGGGTGCCCGCCGTACTCGACGCGGACGCCCGCACCCTCACCCTGGACGTGCCCGCCCTCCGCTGAGCCGCCGGGGCACCCGGGAACGGTCACTGCCCCGGGTGGTCGCCCGTCGCGCCGTCGATGAGCTCGCGCATGATGTCCATGTGGCCCGTGTGCCGCACGGTGTCCTCCAGCATGTGGATGAGCACCCACCGCATCGACACGGTCTTGCCCGACCACGACGTGCCCAGCGTGTCGAGGCCGGTGTCGGCTATCGCCGAGTCGGCGGCGGCCCGCGCGCGGCCGTAGAACGCGACGATGTCGGCGGTGCTCTCGCCGTCGGCCACCACCATGTCCTCGTTCTCGTACGGATCGAACCAGAGCGGTTCGCACTCGCGCCCGAACGTCTCGCAGAACCAGCCGTACTCGACGCACGCCAGATGCTTCACCAGCCCCAGCAGACCAGGGTCTGTCCGGCGGATCATGGCCGGGGTCGCGGCGTCTGGCACGGCACCTCGCCGCGTTGCCGAAACGTCCACATAGCTCCGCTATGAAGACGCTCCGGGCGCCTTGCGATGCACCGCACCAGACGCCGCGACCTATCCGACCCTGATCCGCCGGGCAGACCCTATCCCCGAAGGCGTCATGGGTCGGCGCAGCTGCTCGTCGCCGAGGCCTTCGAGCTTCCACAGGACCACGTCGCGGTGCCGGTCCAGCGCCGCGTGGAGACTTTCCTTCTCGCCACCCGCGTAAGGGACACTTTTCGTCATGCCCGGAACGTAACAGCCGGGTCTGACAGCGCCCGGCGTAACGTGACGGGATGCCTGAGCACGACGACGCAGTCCACCTTGCCGAGGGCCCGCGGGTGGCTCTGCGGCACTTCTCCCCCGCCGACGCCGTGGAGTTCACCGCGCGGACCCGCGAGAGCAGGAGCCTGCACCACCCCTGGCTCTTCCCGCCGGACCAGCCGGCGGCGTACACCGCCTATGCGAGCCGGCTCGTCCGGGACCCGGCGAAGGCCGGATTCCTGGTGTGCGAGCGCTCGGACGGGAGCATCGCCGGCTTCATCAACATCAACAACATCGTCGGCGGCGGTTTCCTGTGCGGGGCCCTGGGCTACGGTGCGTTCGCGCACGCGGCCGGACGCGGCCTCATGAGCGAAGGCCTCGGCCTCGTCGTGGACCACGCCTTCGGTCCGCTGGGCCTGCACCGCCTGGAGGCCAACATCCAGCCCGCGAACGAGGCTTCGCTCGCGCTCGTCCGCAGAGCCGGTTTCCGGCGCGAGGGCTTCTCCCCGGACTTCATCCACCTCGACGGCGCCTGGCGCGACCACGAACGATGGGCCGTCACCACCGAGATGCGCCCCCGGTGAACGCGGTCGGCCCCGCCGCCGTCATGTCCTGAGACCCCCTGGTCAGGTGGGCGTGCGGCGTGATCCGATGGGCGCCGGGCGCCGGTGGACGGCGGCCCTTACGACGGAGTGAGGCTGCCTTGGCCACGAGTGTGCGACGTGCCGTACTGACCCTGCCCGCTGCCCCTTTGGGGCCACAGAACCCGCTTCCGGGACTCCGGCCCCTCGACGAGCCGCACCACGTCGACGAGCGTTCCCGGGCCGCGCTGCCCCGCGAGATGGCCCGCCAGGTCGGACACGCACCGCTGCGCACCCTGCTGCCCGTACGCATACTCGACGGCTACACCCGCGAGCGCGGCGAGACGGACCTCGACGCGATCGTCATCGAGAACGACCGGCTGCGGGCCACCGTGCTGCCCGGCCTCGGCGGCCGGGTCCACTCGCTGTTCCACAAGCCGACCGGGCGCGAACTCCTCTACCGCAACCCGGTGTTCCAGCCCGCCGACTTCGCGCTCAACGGCGCCTGGTTCTCCGGCGGAATCGAATGGAACATCGGCGCCACCGGACACACGACGTTGTCGTGCGCGCCCCTGCACGCGGCCGTGGTGCCCGCCCCGGACGGCGGCGACATGGTGCGGCTGTGGGAGTGGGAAAGGCTGCGCGACCTGCCGTTCCAGGTTGACCTGTGGCTGCCGGCCGACTCCGACTTCCTGTACGTCGGTGTACGCATCCGCAACCCGCACGAGAAGAGTGCCCCCACCTACTGGTGGTCCAACATCGCGGTCCCCGAGGACGAGCACACCCGCGTCCTCGCCCCCGCCGACGAGGCCTGGCACTTCGGCTACACCCACACCCTGCGGCGGGTCCCCGTGCCCGTCCGCGACGGCGCCGACCGCACGTACCCGCTGCGCAGCGAACACTCCGCCGACTACTTCTACGACGTACCCGACGGCGCCCGCAAGTGGATCGCCTCGCTCGACGCCGGTGGCCGGGGCCTCGTACAGACCTCCACCGACGTGCTGCGTGGCCGCAAGCTCTTCGTGTGGGGCGCGGGCAGGGGCGGCAGGCGCTGGCAGCAGTGGCTGACGGAGCCGGGCACCCCCGGTTACGCCGAGATCCAGGCGGGCCTGGCCCGTACCCAGCTGGAGCACGTACCGCTGGAGGCCGGCGCCGAGTTCAGCTGGCTGGAGGCATACGGTCCGCTGGCCGCCGACCCCACGGCGGTGCACGGCGAGGACTGGGACGCGGCCCGCGCGGAGGCCGGGGCGCGGCTGGAGGAGGGGCTGCCGCGTGAGCGGGTGGACGCGGCGTACGAGAAGTGGCTGGCGTACGCCGACCACGAGCCGGGGGAGTCGCTGGCCACCGGCTCCGGCTGGGGCGCGCTGGAAGTCCTGCGCGGTGGCCTGAAACTGCCCGGCACTCCCTTCGGCGAGCACACCGTCGGCGAAGAGCAGCAGCCGTGGCTGGAGTTGCTGCGCAGCGGCGCCCTGCCCGCATCGTCCGAGGTGGCGCCGCCCGGCCCTTCGCTGGTGGCGCAGCACTGGCGAGACATGCTGGAGACGGCGCCGGCGGGGCCTGTCACCGAGTACCACCTTGGGGTCGCGCAGTGGCACGCGGGCGATGTGGCGCAGGCCGTGCGCAGCTGGGAGCGGGGCCTGCAACAGGCCACCTCACGCTGGCCGTTGCTGCGCTGTCTCGCCGTCGCCGACCGGGTGGCCGGCAACCTCGAGCGCGCTGCCGACCACTACGCCGAGGCGTTCTGGGACCTGTGCCGGGAGCGGGGCGACGGGGAGGCGTGGGCGGCGGCCACAGCGGCGCTGGGCCGCGAGGCGATCGCCGCCCTGATCGCGGCGCGGCGCCCGGACGCGGCCCGCAGCGCCTGGGAGGCGCTCCCGGCCGCCCTGCGCGGGGACGGGCGGTTCCGGCTCGTCGAGGCGCAGCTGCTCGTCGCCGAGGGCGACCGGACGGCGGCCCGCGCGATCTTCGACGCCGGGCTGGAGGTGCCCGACCTGCGGGAGGGCGCGGAGGTGCTGGGGCAGCTCTGGGCCGAGGTCAGCGCCGAGCCGCTGCCGGGGATGTACGACTACCGGATGCGGGGGTAGCCCCGCGGGGTGTCGTTCGGATCAGGCCGCCGCGCGCCGGTCGACGTACTCGAAGACCGAGCCGTCCGGGTGCGCGGCGATCAGATTGCGGCCCGCGGGGGTCGGTACCGGCCCCGCGACGATGAGGGCGCCGGCCGCGGCGAGGGCGGCGCCCGCCTCGTCGACATCGTGGACGGCTATGGTCGCCGACACCTTCCGGAGCACCTCCAGCTCCGCCTCCGGGCCGCTCATCAGCAGGAAGCAGCCGACGGCGGCCACAGATACCCCACCACGCTCGAAGCGCAGTGCGGGGGTTCCTGTGAGGCGCTCGTAGAAGACCACCGAGGCCTCCAGGTCTTCGACGCAGATGCGCAGTGTGGTGCCGAGGATTTCCATGACGGTGAGGGTAGTTGGTCGGCGCGGGTGGGGTCGCGGAGAGTGCCTGGGCGAGTGCCCTGCGGAGCTCCGGTTCCGAAGAAAGGCGCCAAGAGCGCCGAATGTGAGAAATGTACTAAATAAGGCAATCCTTCCTTCCGGCGGCGTCGAATCTAAGCCATGACGTCCGACTGTGACTCGCGTCGAACGCGCGTCGGCGGGGCGTCCGGTGCGCCAGGTGTGCCGGGCAGGGGCGGTCGGGCCTTCCCCAGGGAGCCCACATGGTGGGAAAACAAGCCGAAGCGGTGCCCCCCGATCTGGCGGAATGCGCAGGATTCCGAGACGGGTACGCCGAGCCGATCGCCGGCGCCGAGAGGATCCTCTCCGGCGTACTGGCTGACGTCATGCACGTCGAACAGGTCTCGGCCGACAGTCACTTCTTCAACGAACTGGGCGCGGACTCGCTGGTCATGGCGCACTTCTGCGCGCGGGTCAGGAAGCGCGCGGACCTGCCGCCGGTGTCGATGAAGGATGTCTACCGGCACCCGACGATCGGGAGCCTCGCCGCCGCGGTCGCGGAGTCCGGTCCCGCTGCTCCCGTGGAGTCGCCGGCCCCCGAGGCCGCCGCTGCGACGGGCGAAGCATCCGCTCCGGCGGGCACGCCGCGGTACGTCCTGTGCGGAGCGCTGCAGCTCCTGACGTTCCTGGCGTATTCCTTCCTGGTCGCGGTCGTCGCCGTTCGGGGCTACGAATGGATCTCGGCCGGGTCGGGCGCGCTCGACATGTATCTGCGCTCCGTGCTGTTCGGCGCCGCGACCTTGGTGGGGCTGTCCGCGCTTCCGGTCCTCGCGAAGTGGGCGCTCATAGGGCGATGGCGGCCCCAGAGCATCCGCGTCTGGAGCCTGCCGTACTTCCGTTTCTGGCTCGTCAAGACCCTGGTCCGGTCGGACCCGCTGGTGCTGTTCGCCGGTTCGCCGCTCTACGTCCTGTATCTCAGGGCCCTGGGCGCGAGAATCGGCAGAGGTGTCGCGATCTTCTCCCGTAACGTACCCATATGCACCGACCTGCTCGCCATCGGTGACGGAACCGTCGTCCGCAAGGACTCGTTCTTCACCTGCTACCGGGCCCACACCGGCCTGATCCAGACGGGCGCGGTCACCCTCGGGAAGGACGCGGTCGTCAGCGAGGCCACGGTGCTCGACATCGAGACCTCCCTGGGCGACGGAGCCCAGCTCGGCCACGCCTCCGCGCTCCACAGCGGCCAGGCGGTGCCCGACGGTGAGCACTGGCACGGGTCACCGGCACAGCGCGCCGACGCGGACTACCGGGCGGTAGGCCCGGCCGCCTGTGGCGCCCTGAGGAGGGCGGGCCACAGTGTGCTGCAGCTGCTGACCGCGCTGCTGGTGTATCTGCCCCTGGCGGTCGGTGGCGTGGGCATCCTCCTCGCCGAGGCACCGCAGCTCACCGCGGCCCTGGAGCCGGGGCCCGTGGCCCTCACGAGCTGGACGTTCTACCGCGACGCCCTGGCGGGCTCCCTCGTGCTGCTCATCGGCGTCGTGCCACTCGGCCTCCTGGCGCTGGCCACCGTCCCCCGCCTGCTCAATCGCACCATCACCCCCGGCAAGGTCTACCCCCTGTACGGCTTCCACTACGGGGCGCACCGGGCGATCGCGCTCATGACCAACGGGAAGTTCATGACCCGTCTGTTCGGCGACAGCTCCGGCATCGTCCACTACCTGCGCCTGCTCGGGTACGACCTTTCCCGGGTCCAGCAGACCGGCTCGAACTTCGGCACCGAGGTGAAACACGAGACCCCGCATCTGAGTGCGGTCGGGAGCGGAACGATGGTCGCCGACGGCCTGTCGATCATGAACGCCGACTTCTCCAGCAGCTCCTTCCGGGTGTCCCGGACGTCGATCGGAGCGCACAACTTCCTGGGCAACCGCATCGCCTACCCCGCACAGGGCAGGACCGGCGACAACTGCCTCCTCGCCACGAAGGTCATGGTCCCCGTGGACGGGAAGATCCGGGAAGGGGTGGGGCTGCTCGGCTCGCCCAGCTTCGAGATTCCGCGATCGGTCCGGCGGGACAGCAGTTTCGACAGCCAAAAGAGCGGTGAGGAGCTGCACCGCGGCCTCACCGGAAAGAACCGGCACAACGCCGCCACGGCGGGGCTGTATCTGCTGATGCGGTGGATCTACCTCTTCGCGATCACCGTGATCGTCTCGGCCGCCGCGGAATTCTACGCCTCTGTCGGTGCGGCGGCGATCGCGCTGGGCAACGTACTGGCCTTCCTCTTCACGGCTGCGTACTTCGTGCTCGTCGAACGCGCCGTCACAGCCCGGCATCCCGTGGGGCCGCTGTTCTGCTCGATCTACGACCCCCGCTTCTGGCGGCGCGAACGTTTCTGGAAGGTGCCGTCAGAGACGTATCTGAACATCTTCAACGGCACACCGTTCAAGAACGTCATCTGGCGGCTGCTCGGCGTCCGGCTCGGCCGCAGGGTCTTCGACGACGGCTGCTACCTGACGGAGCGGACCATGGTCACCATCGGTGACGGCTGCACGCTCAACTCGGGAAGCGTCGTCCAGTGCCACTCACAGGAGGACGGCACCTTCAAGTCCGACCGCAGCACGATCGGATCCGGCTGCACCCTCGGGGTCGGCGCCTTCGTGCACTACGGCGTGACTCTCGGCGACGACGCGGTGCTCGCTCCCGACTCCTTCCTGATGAAGGGCGAGGTCGTCCCGCAGTGCGCGTGGTGGGGCGGAAACCCGGCCCGGCCGATCCGCAGCGGCGGCGGAGAGCGGAGGTAGCAGCGATGCCCACACCAGCAGACACCGCACCAGCGGACACCGCCGTGACTTACTGGCGCGATGTGCTCGCCGCCGGCGGGTTCACCGCGCTGCCGCGCTGGACCCGTGCCCCGGTGGCGGGCGCCGCGGGGCACGAGACGGCGATCTCCGGTGACCTCGTGGCGGCGTTGGACCGGCTGGCGGCGGAGTCGGGGGTGTCCGGTGGCGCGGTGCTGCTGGCGGCGCACGCCAAGGTGCTCGCCGCGCTGTCCGGTGAGGCCACGGTCATCACGGGCTACGTCGCCGTCGCGGGCGGCGGGCCGTTGCCCTGCCGGCTGACGGCCGCGCCGGGGTCATGGCGGTCGCTGCTGCTGCACGCGCGGGAGGCCGAGTCCGAGCTGCTGGCGCACCGGGACCTTCCGGACGGTGATCTCGGCGCGGAGCTGGGCCGGGCCGGACCGCCGTACGAGAGCGTGCTCGATCCGACCGGCGGCGGCGGTCCGGCAGAGGACCACCGTCCGTCCGAAGGCGCCGTGCTGCGGGTGGCGTTCGCGTGCCACGACGGCCGGCACGCGCTGCGGCTGCGGTACCGGACCGACGTGCTCGATGCGGACTCCGCCGCCAGAATCGCCGGCTATCACGTCACCGCCCTCGAGTTGATGGCAGCCGATCCGGATGCCGCACACGACCGGCAGAGCCTGCTGTCCGCCGCCGAACTCCGCCTCCAGCTCGAAGGGCTCGCCGGGCCGCGCCGGGAACTGCCGGACCGCCGCTTCCACGAGCTGTTCGAGCAGCGGGTGCGTGCCCACCCGGACACGATCGCGGCCGTCCAGGGCGAGCGGCGGTGGTCGTACCGGGAGCTCAACGTCCGCGCGAACCGGCTGGCGCACTCCCTGCTGGCGGGGGGACTGCACCGGCAAGGGGTCGTCGCCGTGGTCGCCGGTCGCAGTTTGGAATGGGTGGCCGCGGTCCTCGCCGTTTTCAAGGCCGGTGGGGTGTACATGCCCGTCGAGCCGCATTTCCCGGCCGACCGTATCGCCACCATGCTCTCCCGGGCCTCGTGCGGGCTGGTACTGGCCGAACCCGGCAGCGCCGCCAGCCTCGGCAAGGCCCTGGACTCGTTGCCCGGCGTACGGACGCTCTTCACCGACGCGGTCCTTGAGCGCGACCAGGGCGAAGCCGACGACGCCGACCCGTGCGTCGGTGCGGCCCCGGACGACCTCGCCTACATCTACTTCACCTCCGGCTCCACCGGCGCGCCGAAGGGAGCGATGTGCGAGCACGCGGGGATGCTCAACCACCTCTTCGCCAAGATCGACGACCTGGGAATCGACGAGGGACAGGTGGTCGCCCAGACCGCACCGCAGTGCTTCGACATCTCGCTGTGGCAACTGCTCTCCCCGCTCATGACCGGCGGGCGGACCCTCCTGGTCGGCCAGGAGGCGATCCTGGATGTCCGGCGGTTCGTCGACACGATCGTCGACGGCAGGGTGGGCGTGCTCCAGTTGGTGCCCTCGTACCTCGACGTCGTCCTGTCCTTTCTGGAGCGCCACCCTCGCGAGCTGCCGGACCTGCGGTGCGTGTCGATAACCGGCGAGGCGCTGAAGAAGGAGCTCGTCCAGCGCTGGTTCACGGCCCAGCCCGCGATCAGGCTGGTCAACGCGTACGGGCTGACCGAGACCTCCGACGACACCAACCACGAGATCCTCGACCGGGTGCCGGACACCGAACGGGTCCCGCTCGGCCGCCCCGTCAACAACGTGCGGGTGTACGTCGTCGACGAGCGTCTGTCACCGGTGCCGCTCGGCGCCCCCGGTGCGATCGTCTTCTCGGGGATCTGCGTCGGCCGGGGGTATGTCAACGATCCCGAGCGCACCCGGCTGGCCTTCATGGCGGATCCGCACTGCGCCGGGCGGCGGCTGTACCGGGGCGGCGACTACGGCCGTTGGCAGCCGGACGGCAAGCTGGAGTTCCTCGGCCGCCGGGACACCCAGGTCAAGATCCGTGGATTCAGGATCGAGATGGGCGAGATCGAGAACACCCTGCTGCGGATGCCCGGTGTCCGCGACGCCGCTGTGGTGGTCGCCGAACAGCCGGGACGCGGCCGGCGCCTGGTCGCCTTCTACTCCGCCGGCTGCCCGCTGGAGGCCGGTGGCCTGCGGAGCCGGCTCAGTGAGTCCCTGCCCGAGTACATGGTCCCCTCCGACTTCCACTGGCGGGACAGCCTGCCACTGACCGCCAACGGCAAGGTGGACAGGAAGGCACTGACCGCACTCGCCGGCGAACTCGACCCGGCCGAGGAAGGCTGCGACCCGCCGGGCACGGCGACCGAACAGCGCCTGGCCGCCGCTTGGGCCGGCGTGCTCGGCATCCCCCAGGACAGGATCGGCCGACGGGACCACTTCTTCGACCGCGGTGGCACCTCACTGTCGGCCGTAAGGGTCGCGATCACTCTGGACCGTGAGGTCTCCCTCAAGGACCTCACCCGTCACCCCGTCCTGGCCGACCTGGCCGCCCTGATCGACAGCCGCGCTGAACCCCGCCCGCCCCCAGGGACGGCTCCGTCCCTGAGCAGCCATTGAGTCCCTGAGCAGCAACTGAGAGGAGAACGAGATGTCTTCCGCTTTCACCCCCACCGCGACTTCACTGCCCGACCTGGAGTCACCCCCCGGCGCCCCGGTGATGCTGCGGGTCGGGACCACCCCCGACGCGGCGCGCTGGGTCGCAGGGCAGCGGGACGCGCTGCGCGCCGCGGTCACCGAGTACGGCGCGGTCCTGGTCCGCGGTCTGGGCCTGCGCGACGCCTCCGAAGTCGGCGCGGTCCTTCAGGGACTGGCCGGCACCCCGGTGACCGAGAGGGAAGCCTTCGCGCCCCGGCAGACCTACTCCGCTGGCGTCCACTCCTCGACGAAGTGGCCGCCGAACCAGCAGATGTGCATGCATCACGAACTGAGCTACACGCTTGAGTTCCCCGGCCTGATGCTGTTCGCGTGTCTCGACGCGCCCACCGAGGGCGGGGCCACCGGGGTGGCCGATGCGACGGTCGTACTCGACGCGCTGCCGACCGAGCTGACCGAGCGGTTCGAGCGGGAGGGCTGGCTGCTCACCCGCAGTTACAACGACGAGATCGGCGCCTCCTCGGCCGAGGCGTTCGGCGCGCGGGGCCAGGACGCCGTCGAGAGTTACTGCCGCGCCAACGCGATCGAGTTCGCGTGGCAACCCGACGGCGGCCTGCGCACCAGTCAGCGCCGCAGCGCCGTGGTGCGGCACCCGGTCAGCGGGCGGCGCTGCTGGTTCAACCAGATCGCGTTCCTCAACGAGTGGACGCTGGCCCCGGAGATACGGGAGTACCTGATCGACGAGTACGGCGCCGACGGCCTGCCGTTCAACACGCGCTACGGGGACGGGACCCCCATCGCCGAGGACGTCGTTCAGCTGCTCAACAAGGTCTACGAGGCCCATACCGCACGGTGTCCGTGGCAGGCCGGTGACCTGCTGCTCGTCGACAACATCCGCACCGCGCACAGCAGGGAGCCCTTCGAGGGGCCGCGGGACGTGGTCGTGGCGATGGCCGATCCGACGCGCCTGGACGCGTGCTCGCCCACCATCGAGGCGGCCATCCCATGACCTTCGTGCGGGCCACGGGTTCCGTGCCGCTGTCCATGCCCCGCGGCCCTTCCACTGTCCGTTCCACCCCGAAGGAGTCAGCCATGACGACGCAACTCACCGTGCCACCGTTCGCGGTGATCTCAGGAGCCCAGGTCCAGCGCGCCCTCCAGGGACGCGAGAAGCAGCTCGTGGAGGTGGTCGAGGCGACGTACCGGCTGCACGGCGCCGGTGAGACGGTGAATCCGCCGTCCTCCTTCCTCCGGTTCCCCGACCGCCGCTCCTCCCGGATCATCGCGCTGCCCGCCTCGATCGGCGGCGAGGCGGGGGTGGACGGGCTGAAGTGGATCTCCAGCTTCCCGGAGAACGTGGCGTCCGATATCCCCAGGGCCTCGGCCGTGCTGATCCTCAACGACCCTGTCACGGGCTATCCGTTCGCCTGCCTGGAGAGCTCCATCATCAGCGCCAGCAGAACGGCTGCGTCAGCCGCCTCGGCCGCCGACTGGCTGAGCCGGGGCCGGCCGGGGCCGCTGCGCGTCGGGTTCTTCGGGACGGGGCTGATCGCCCGCTACATACACACCTTTCTGGAAGGCTCCGGCTGGTCGTTCGACGAGATCGGCGTGTACGACCTGTCCGCCGGCAGCGTGGCCGGCTTCCGCATGTATCTGGAGCAGTCGGGCACCGCCGGCCGGATCACGGTGCGGGGCAGCGCCGAGGAGTTGATCCGCTACAGCGACCTGGTGGTCTTCGCCACCGTCGCCGGTCAACCGCACGTTGACGACCCGTCTTTGTTCGCGCACAACCCGGTGGTGCTGCATGTGTCGCTGCGTGACCTCGCGCCGCGGATCCTGCTCGCCTCGACCAACATCGTCGACGACATCGAGCACTGTCTCAGGGCTGCCACCTCGCCGCATCTGACCGAGCAGCTCACCGGCAACCGCGAGTTCCTGCACGGCACGCTCGACGATGTGATGGCGGGGCGGGTGACGGTGCCGGCGGACCGGCCCGCTGTGTTCTCACCCTTCGGCCTCGGCGTGCTCGACCTGGCCGTCGGCAAGTACGTCTACGACGAGGTGGCCCGCTCCGGCGAGCTGCGGACCGTCGACAACTTCTTCCACGAACTGCGCCGGTACGGCTGAAAGGAGCCCATCGTGCCAGTCATATCTGGTCCCCACGATTTCAACGAGGAAGAGCTCTACGTCGACCTCGAATCGATCTTCGAGGAATCGCTGTTTCTGAAATGTGAAGGCTTCAACTTCGCCGGCTCCATCAAGCTCAAGGCCGCGACCGAGATGGTGGAATCCGCCGAGCGGGACGGATCCCTGACCCCGGATTCGATTCTGGTCGAGTCCTCGTCCGGAAACCTCGGTGTTGCGCTGAGCATGATCGCGGCGAGCAAGGGCTACCGGTTTCTGTGCGTGACGGACTCCCGCTGCAATCTGTCGACCAGGCTGATGATGGAGGCACTGGGCAGCCAGGTGCACATCGTGTCCGGGCAGGAGACCAACGGCGGCTTCCTCAGCGCCCGCATCGAGTACGTCCAGCGCCTGTGCGCCCGCGACGACCGGTGTGTGTGGCTCAGCCAGTACACCAATCCGGCCAACTGGAGGGCGCACTACCGCAGGACGGCGCCGGCGATAGCGCGGTCGTTCCCGCGACTGGATGTGCTTTTCGTCGGTGCGGGCACCACCGGTACCCTGATGGGGTGTGCACGCTACTTCCGGACCTGGCACCGGCCGGTGCGGATCGTCGCGGTGGACAGCGTCGGCTCCGTCGCCTTCGGCGGCGCTCCGGGCCGACGCATGATCCCGGGCCTGGGCATGAGCGTCCGTCCACCGCTCCTCGACGAGTCCTTCGTGGACGAAGCGGTCAGCGTCGAGGAGGCGGACACCATCCGCGCCTGCCGTCGGCTGGCCCGACGCGGCTTCCTCTTCGGCGGCTCCACCGGCACAGTGGTCAGCGGCGCCATGGGCTGGCTGGCCGGGCACGACACCCGCGGACTCACCGCGGTGGCCATCGCCCCGGACCTCGGCGAGCGTTATCTCGACACCGTCTACCAGGCCAACTGGGTTCAGGCTCTGTACGGCGATGACCTGTTCGACGCCGACCCGCTTGCGGCTGCCGCGACCGGTTCCCTCAGGCCCGGCACAGGATCTCGCCGTGCGGGACCATGAACCACGCGTCGTCGTGCGTGCCCCACTCCCGCCACGCCCCGGCGAGCGCCGCCAGCTGGTCCGGTGTGGTGTGGCCCCCGGACACCGCCAGTTCGGCGTAGCCGGACGCCGTCGTGCGGTCCGCCCACAGCCCGCTCCACCACGCCCGCTCGGCCGGCGTCGCGAAGCACCAGGCCGTGGCCGAGGCACGTACGTCGGTGAAGCCCGCGCTCCGCGCCCAGGACAGGAGCCGGCGGGCGGCGTCCGGCTCGCCGCCGCTGGCACGGGCCACCCGGCCGTACAGCCGCTGCCACGCGTCCAGGAGCGGCACCTCGGGAAACCACGTCATCGCCGCGTAGTCGCTGTCGCGCGCCGCGACGACGCCGCCAGGGCGGCACACGCGGCGCATTTCCCGCAGGGCGGCGACCGGATCGCCCACGTGCTGGAGCACCTGGTGGGCGTGGACGACATCGAAGGAGTCGTCGGGGAAGTCCAGCGCGTGTACGTCCGCGACGGCGAACTCCACGTTCCCCAGGCCGCGTTCGGCCACCGCATCGCGTCCACGGCCGAGCACGTCCTGCGCCGCGTCCACGCCGGTCACCCGGCCGGGTGCGACGAGGGCCGCCAGGTCCGCCGTGATCGTGCCGGGTCCGCAGCCCACGTCCAGCACGTCCAGACCCGGCCGCAGCTCGGCCAGGAGGTAGGCCGCCGAGTTGGCGGCGGTCCGCCAGCTGTGCGAGCGCAGCACCGACTCGTGGTGCCCATGGGTGTAGACAGCGGTCTCTTCCGGCACGGCCGTACTCCTTCTCCCGAAGTGGTGCCGCCCACGGTACGCCGCTGTGCCGAAATGTGAGATCGACATCTCACGATACGGACGACGGATGCTCGGCGCGACTACCGCCGGGCGGCCCGGGTACGCGCGGCCCCATGAACCCCATGGAAGCGAACCCGTCCGAACAGATTGCCCAGGTCGTCCGCGACACCCTCAAGGACGAACTGCGCGCACAGACCGCGAAGCAGCGCCGCCCCGCGCGCCTGTACGCGGGTGCCTCGGCTGCGGCGCTGTACGCGGGCGCGGCCTTCACCGCTTTCCTGGTGCTGGTGCTGCACCTCGCCCTTCCCGCCTGGGCGGCCGCCCTCGTCGCCGGCATCCTGCTGGCGGGGCTGGCGGTCGTACTCAAGCAGGCCGCCCGGCCCGGGACCGGCAGTGCTGCGCCTGCCGCCCTGTCCGGCGCCGGACAAGGCATGTCCGGCGCCGGACAGGGCACGCCCGCCGCACCTGTGGCGACCCCGCCGGGCGGCGACGTGCCCCTCGGAGTCCCGCCGGTGCCGCCCACGCCCCCCACCGCGGGCGAGGTGCCCGGGCGCCCGTCCTGACCCGGTCTGCGTGCGGTGCCGTGTTTGGGCACCCGTCAGGCGGGCACGGGGAGGGTTCGTCCACCGCCACCGTGCGTACGAGGTGAACGCAGTGACCCGTCAGCGTCCCCGCATTGTGATCGTCGGAGCTGGATTCGCCGGTCATCAGGCCGCCAGGACCCTCTCCCGGCAGCTCAGGGACAAGGCCGAGATCGTCCTTCTCAACCCCACCGACTATTTCCTCTATCTCCCCCTCCTGCCGCAGGTCGCCGCCGGCATTCTCGAACCCCGCCGGGTGACCGTGTCACTGCCCGGGACACTGCCGCGCGTGCGGCTCGTCCTGGGCGAGGCCGACCGGGTCGACCTGGCTGCGCGGACCGTGCACTACACCGGCCCCGAGGGCGACACGGGCCAACTGGAGTACGACCGGCTCGTGCTCGCCGTCGGCAGCGTCAACAAGCTGCTGCCGATCCCAGGCGTCTCGGAGTACGCCCACGGCTTCCGCGGCCTGCCCGAGGCCCTCTACCTGCGTGACCACGTGACCCGCCAGATCGAACTGGCCGCCGCCGCCGACGACCCCGACGAGTGTGCCGCGCGCCGCACCTTCGTCGTCGTGGGTGCCGGCTACACCGGCACCGAGCTCGCCGCCCAGGGCCAGATGTTCACGGACGCCCTGGCCCGCAAGCAGCACGACTGGCGGGAGCCGGGGCGCAGGCCGCGTCGGCCGCGCTGGCTGCTGCTCGACATCGCCGACCGCGTCCTGCCCGAACTCGACCGGCGCCTGTCGCACACCGCCGACAAGGTGCTGCGCGAGCGCGGAGTCGACGTACGGATGGGAACGTCCGTCAAGGAGGCCGGCCCCGACGGTGTCCTGCTGGACGACGGCGAGTTCGTCGGCACCCGGACGCTGATCTGGTGCGTCGGCGTACGCCCCGACCCGCTGGTATCCGAGGTCGGCCTGCCCGTCGAACGCGGGCGCCTGCTCGTCGAACCCGAACTCAACGTGCCCGGCCACCCCGAGGTGTTCGCCTGCGGAGACGCCGCGGCCGTGCCCGACCTGACCCGGCCGGGCGAGTTCACGCCGATGACGGCGCAGCACGCCGCCCGGCAGGGAAAGGTCGCCGGCCGCAATGTCGCCGCGTCGCTGGGACACGGCGAGCGGCAGACGTACCGCCATCACGACCTGGGTTTCCTCGTGGATCTCGGCGGCGTCAAGGCCGCCGCCAATCCGCTGGGTGTACCGCTGTCGGGCCCGGTCGCGGGCGCCGTCACCCGCGGATACCATCTCGCGGCGATGCCGGGGAACCGCGTGCGGGTCGCCGCCGACTGGGTGCTGGACGCCGTACTCCCGCGCCAGGCAGTGCAGTTGGGCCTCGTGCGGTCCGGGTCGGTTCCCCTTGACACCTCGTCGCCGGAGCTGGCCGGGCTTCCCGGCGCTCGCCCGGTCGGCCCTATGAGGAGTGACCAGTGACCATGGACAGTGACCAGCTCATCCAGCTCGCCCAGCAGCTGAGGGTGGACGCCGTGCGCGCCGCCGACGCCGCCGGATCGGGCCACCCCACCTCGTCGATGTCGGCGGCCGACCTGGCCGCCGTACTCCTCGGCGGACATCTGCGCTACGACTTCGACGAGCCCGGCCACCCCGGCAACGACCACCTGATCCTCTCCAAGGGGCACGCGTCGCCGCTGCTGTACGCCATGTACAAGGCGGCCGGGGCCATCGACGAGGAGGAACTGCTCACTTTCCGGCGCAGCGGTAGCCGCCTCGAAGGCCACCCGACGCCCCGGCTTCCCTGGGTGGACGTGGCCACCGGCTCGCTCGGGCAGGGCCTGCCCGTCGGGGTCGGCATGGCGCTCGCAGGCAAGCACCTCGACCACAGCCCGTACCGCGTGTGGGTCATCAGCGGTGACAGCGAGATGGCCGAGGGATCGGTGTGGGAGGCCGTCGAACACGCCGCCGACCAGCACCTCGACAACCTCACGCTGGTCATCGACGTCAACCGGCTCGGCCAGCGCGGCCCCACCCGCCACGGGCGGGACCTGTCGGCGTACACCCGCAGGCTGCGCGGCTTCGGCTGGCACACCGTCGAGGTCGACGGACACGACGTGGAAGCCGTCGACGCGGCCTTCAGCGAGGCCTGTTCCACCACCGGCCGGCCCACCGCCGTCATCGCGGGCACCCGCAAGGGGCGTGGGGTGGCCGCCGTGGAGGACCAGGAGGGCAAGCACGGCAAGCCGCTCGAGGACGCCGAGGGCGCGATCGAGGAGCTGGGCGGGCCCCGGTTCGTCCAGTTGGAGGTGAAGAAGCCGCACTCCGCGCGCGCCCCGCACATCTCCCGGGGCGATGTGACGCTGCCTCGCTACGAACAGGGCGGCGACGAGGTGGCCACCCGTAACGCCTATGGCGAGGCGCTCGCCGCGCTCGGCTCCGCACGCGGCGACATCGTGGCGCTCGACGGTGAGGTGAGCGACTCGACGCGGGCCCAGTTCTTCGCCAAGGAGCACCCGGACCGGTTCTTCGAGTGCTACATCGCCGAGCAGCAGATGGTCGCCGCGGCGGTGGGGATGCAGACACGCGGCTGGGTGCCGTACGTCTCGTCGTTCGCGGCCTTCCTGACCCGCGCGTACGACTTCGTGCGGATGGCGGCCGTCAGCAGGGCCGGCATCAACCTCGTCGGATCGCACGCCGGAGTGGCCATCGGTGAGGACGGGCCCTCCCAGATGGGCCTCGAGGACCTGGCACTCTTCCGCGCCGTGCACGGCAGCACCGTGTTGTACCCGTGCGACGCCAACCAGACGGCGAAGCTCGTCGCGGGGATGGCGGAGGGCGAGGCGCACAGCCGGGGCGTGCGCTACCTGCGCACCAGCCGGGCCGCGATGCCTGTCATCTACGGTCCCGACGAACAGTTCCCCGTCGGCGGCAGCAAGCTGCTGCGGTCCAGCGACGACGACAAGGTGACCCTGCTCGCCGCCGGACAGACCGTCCACGAGGCGCTGCGCGCGGCGGACATGCTGGCGCAGGAAGGTGTACCGGTGCGGGTCGTCGACCTGTACTCGGTCAAACCCGTCGACGAGGCGGCGCTGCAGACCGCGGCGGAGCTCACCGGGTGCCTGGTGACGGTGGAGGACCACCACCCGCAGGGCGGTCTCGGCGACGCGGTCGCCGAGGCGTTCTCCGACGGCCGGCCGTCGCCGCGCCTCGTGCGGCTCGCGGTGGGCAACATGCCGGGCTCGGCCACCGACCGGGAGCAGTTGAGCGCGTCGGGCATCGACGCGGACTCGATCGCCGCGGCGGTGAAGCTGCTGGCCGACAAGGTCGTCATGCTCTGACCACGAGGTGACTCGGATCAGATGGGTGCCGCCCGGCGCCGCGGGCCCGGGGCGGCACCCATCGCTGTCCGGCCGCATCGACGGCCCGGACCGGCTGGTCTTCGACCTGGACCCGCACGGGGACGCCCTCCCTGCCGTGCGGGGAGCGGTGTGCCGGCTCGGTGCGTTCCTGCGGGTTCTGCGCTCACCGGCGGCGGGGGCCCGGGGCGCCGGCGTCCGATTCCTCACACTGCTGCGCCGTTGATGTCGTCGTGCGCGGGTACGTGAGGCGAAGTCGAGACAAAGCCGCAGTGTGGGGACGTTTGGATCCGGCGCTGTGGGTACCAGAAGTCGGAGGCCGCCATGGCAGAGAACACATCTGAAAAGAAGCCAAGTTCGCAGAGCGACAAGCAGAGCGACGAGGAGAAGGTGCCGGGCCCCATGGAAGTGCTGCGCAATGCGCGGGCACAACTGGCGGAACTCACCGGCATGGTCGCGGAGTCGGTCTCGTCTTTCGAGCGTGCGCAGGACGGCGGCTGGACGTTGTCCGTCGAGGTGCTCGAACTTGAGCGCGTCCCCGACACGATGAGTCTGCTCGCGTCGTACGAAGTCACCCTCGACTCCCAGGGGGGCCTCACCGGTTACAAGCGGGTTCGTCGCTACGAGCGTGGCAGGTCGGACCGTTCATAGGAACGGACCGTTCAAAGGAGCGGACCGTTCATAGGAATCGAGTCATAGGTATCGAGCTCACAGATATCGAGTTCACAGACATCAAACCGAAGGAGACCCGGTCGGCATGACAGTAGTCCCGGCACAGCAAGGCGGCGGCGGAACCAGCGGCCTCTACGACGTCCTGGAACTCATTCTCGACCGGGGGCTCGTCATTGACGCTTTCGTGCGAGTCTCCGTAATCGGCATTGACCTCGATCCTTCCGCGGTGATCGTTGCCTCGTAGGGTGATCACTTCGCCCCGTTTGTCCCCGCTGTTCGCGGTCAGGGTCTTCGCGTGTCGCTGCGGCTGCGCCGGGTTCCACGGTCCCGGGGTGGTGCGGGGCTCTCCTTCCTGGTCTTCGTCGGGGCGGGTCTGTTCGTCAGGTGACGGTGGTCAGGCCAGTCAGGCGCTGCCAGGCCAGGACGAACGCTTCTGCCCAGGGCCAGTCGGGGGCGAGGCGGAGGTGCCGGCGGCGGGCATGGGCGGCGAGACGGGCGGGCAGGTGGTAGATCCGAAACCGCATGGTGTCGGGTTCGGCGTCGGCCAGGCCGTCCTGGTCGTGCAGGGCGAGGAGGCGGAGCCAGGCGTCGAGGTCGGCGGCGAGGTTCGCGGCGAGCATCCAGCCCTGGTTCGTGGTGAAGGATTTCGAGGGCAGGTTGTGCAGCCCCATCGCTTTGTTCGTGCGGACCCGGTCCTCGACGACGGCGTGGTGCCGGTGCAGAGCGTCCAGCCACTGTGCCTGGTGGGAGCCGGGGATCCGGGTCATCTTGCGGATGTTGGTGGCGATGATCGAGTACTTGAAGCCGGTCTTCTTCTCGAAGTCGGTCAGGTTCGCGAGGTGGCGGCTGGAGGGCTTGACCCGGCGGGCGATCAGCCTCAGTCCCTTGTCCCAGCCCTCGCGTGCGCTCAGGCCGCTCAACTCCGCGACCCCGTAGTCCTCCTGGAGGGTGCCGTCCTGGTTCAGGGAGACCTCCCAGGCCGTCTCGGGCAGGCGGGCGATGGCCTGCTCGTCGAGGTCGGTGATGGTCCAGCCGGTGGTGAAACGGACCGTGCGCCGACGGGTGTTCAAGCCGATGAGGTGCTCATGCAGGCCGTGTGTGGCGCCGGCGCCGTCGACGCGGATCAGGAGTTTCGCGGCCGAGGAGCCAGGGATCTGGGCGAGCGCGTCGGCCAGGACCGTGAGGTGGTCGGCGACCGTGTTGCTGCCGGCGTTGCCCGGCCGCAACAGCATCGCCAGGCACTCGGACGTGTTCGCGCACCAGGCGGCCAGCGGATGGAACCCGAAAGTCTTCTTCCAGGTCGCCCGCGCCCGCTCCTTCTTCGAGGCAGCCGTGATGATCGTGGCGTCCATATCCACGATCACCCAGTTGTGCAGGCGTTTTCCGGCGACGGTGAGCCAAGGGAAGCCGCCGGGCCGCAGGGCCAGCCACGACCACACCATCCGGCGGACCCGTGCCCGGGCGCGGGCGATCGCCGCGAGCCGGTCGGCATCGCACAGGTCCAGGGTGCGGTACACAGTGGAGTCCGAGACGCCCGGGCCGGTCATCCGCTCGTGATGCAGGGCGAGTTGTTCGGCCTCCGCCACGCTCCGGGCGCCCAGCGCGATCGATATCGCCAGCTGGACGAACACCACCGCCCGATCCCGCCACCCCGGCCCGCCCACCGGGAACACCCCAGCCAGCGCCTCCGTCAGCCCCGACCGGTCCGCCAGCCGCCGCAGCAGCACCACCCCGGCATGCCCGACCAGCCCCTTCCCGTCAGCCCCCACGACCAGGCCCCGGTCCCACCCTGTACGCCCGCTCACCAGAAAGGTGTCCTGATTCTTGCAACCGATGCTTCCTCGACAGTCGCATCCTCGCAGGTCAGGACACCTTTTCTGCTACCCGGCCGTCAGGCCGGGCAATTCCGCTGAATGGTCAGGGTTGAGATCCTCAAGATCGACATCCGGATCGTGGTCGCCAGCGTCGACACGTATCTGCGCTTCGCCGAGGCGTGCAACCGCCTCGACCTCGAAGCGGGATCCAAGAAGAGCCCCGGCCTTCCCGAGATCGTCGGCGAGGTGACCGAGTCCGGCGCCCGTGGCAAGTCCAAGGGTGCGCTGTCGGGCGCGGCCGAGACCATATCGGACGCGTTCCAGTCGGCCCGCAGTGGTGACGGACAGTCGGAGCAGTCCGAGTCGAAGCCGCGCGCACGACGCGCCCCGTCCCGCCGCACCAAGGAGGAGCAGGAGTGAGTACCTACATCTACGGCATAGCCCGCGCCGACCACCCCGAGCCTCCCGAGCACACCGTCGGTGTGGGAAACCCGCCGATGGCCGTCCGTGCTCTGCGCACCGGCAAGCTCACCGCCCTGGTGAGCGAGGCCCCGGAGGATCTGCGGCCCAAGCGCCGCGACCTCCTCGCGCACCAGACGGTCCTGACGGAGGCCAGCGCCGAAGGCGCCGTACTGCCGATGCGCTTCGGGAGCCTGTCGGCCGACGACGATTCGGTACGGGCGGTGCTCGCCGAACAAGAGACGCACTACCTTGAGCGGCTCGAAGCGCTCGACGGGCAGGTCGAGTACAACGTCAAGGCTTCGCACGACGAGGAGGCCGTGCTGCACCAGGTGCTGGCCGACCACCCCGAGCTGCGGGCCATGAACGAGGCCAACAGGGCCGCGGGCGGCGGTTCGTACGAGCAGAAGCTACAGCTCGGCGAGCGTGTCGTGGCCGCCGTGCAGGAGCGTGAGCAGCGCGACGGCGAGCTGGTGCGCCGGGCCCTGGAGGGAGCGGCAGGAGCCGTCAGCCCCGGGCCGGAGAGCAGCGGCTGGCTCGCCAACGTCTCCTTCCTCGTGGGGCGCGACCGCACGGCCGGCTTCGTGGAGGCGGTGGACGCCCTGCGTAAGGAGCACCCCCACCTCGTGCTCCAGGTCAACGGCCCGCTGCCCCCTTACAGCTTCGTGGAGTGAGCGGCGCATGGGACTCCTGGGAGAACTGCTGCTTCTCCCGCTGGCCCCGGTCCGCGGCACCAACTGGGTGCTGCGACAGGTGGTCACGGAGGCGGAGCGCCAGTACTACGACCCCTCGGCCATTCAGCGTGAACTCGCCCAACTTGAGCGCAGGCTTGAGGCGGGGGAGATCGACGAGGCCGAATTCGACCGCCGCGAGGACGAACTCCTCGACCGGCTGGAGAGGAATCCGCAGACATGAACAACAGGGTGACCATGGGCCTCGCGCTTGGCGCGGGATATCTGCTCGGACGGACGAAGAAGGCGAAGTTCGCCTTCGCCGTAGGCACCATGGTGATGGGCAAGAAACTTCAGTTGAGCCCGCGTGCGATAGCGGATTTCGCCTCCTCGCAGCTGCAGAACAATCCGCAGTTCAAGGAGATAGGCGACCAGCTGCGTAACGACATGCGCGGAGTCGGCAAGGCCGCGACGGGTGCGCTGCTGACCCGGCAGATCAACGCGGTCGCGGACCGGCTGCACGACCGGACACTCGGCGTGAAGGACCAGCTCTCGGGCGCGGTCCCCGACAAGGTGTCCGGCAAGGTCTCCGGCCGGCGGAACTCTTCGGACGACGACTCCGAGGAGGCAGACGAGGCCGACGACCGCGATGACGACCGCGAGGAGTCGCAGCGGGCCGAGCAGTCGGACCGCCAGGAGCGCCCGCGCCGCAAGAAGACGGCGAGTTCCGCCACGGGCGCGGCGCAGAAGGCCCCGGCCAAGAAGACCGCCGCGAAGAAGACCGCGGCGAAGAAGACGACTGCCGCAGCCAAGGGAGGCCGGAACCGTGGCTGACACCAAGGGACCGAAGAGCCTGCTCAGCTCGGACAACGAGGCGACGCAGCGGCTGAAGGAAGAACTCCAGTCGTACCTGACGGCGCAGGCCACACGCGTGCTGACCGGCGCCGGCCGCAAGCTCGGCGAGAGCACCATGAAGCTCAACGACATCGCGGACGGCAACAGCCCCGGCTTCGCCAAACTCGCCATGGATGGCGGCAAGAAGATGGCTGAGGGCAAGGGCCCGATACGCGGGGCGCTCGAGGTCGGTGCCTCCCATGTCAAGGACAACGTCATGAACGCCTTCAAGGGCCTCGGCGGCAAGCGGAAGAAGGGCGGCGGCGGCAACAAGCCTGTCGTCATCCTGGAGCACATCGACGTCGGCGTGCCGGTCCGTGACGCGTACGACCAGTGGACGCAGTACCAGGACTTCTCCACTTTCGCGAAGGGCGTCAAGAGCGCGACCGCCGCGGACGACACCACCTCGGACTGGAAGCTCAAGGTCTTCTGGTCCAACCGCAGCTGGAAGGCGCACACCACCGAGCAGGTGCCCGACCAGAGGATCTCCTGGTCCTCCGAGGGCGCCAAGGGCACCACAAAGGGTGTCGTCACCTTCCACTCGCTGGGCGAGAACCTCACCCGGGTGCTGCTGGTCATCGAGTACTACCCCAAGGGGCTGTTCGAGAAGACCGGCAACATCTGGCGCGCGCAGGGCCGGCGTGCCCGCCTCGACCTCAAGCACTTCGCCCGGCACATCTCCATGAAGGGCGAGGCCGAGGACGGCTGGCGCGGGGAGATCCAGGACGGCGAGGTCGTGCGCAGTCACGAGGACGCGGTCGCCGAGGAGGAAGAGCGGGAGCAGGCGGAGAACGAGGAGTCTGCGGAGGACGAAGAGCACCAGGACGAACTGGAGTCCGAGGAAGAGCTCGAGGAGGAGCCCGAGGGCGAGGAGTACGCCGCCGAGGACGAAGCCGACGAGGCCGACGAGGCCGACGAGGCCGACGACGACGCGGAGTACGAGGACGAAGCCGAGGGTGAAGAGCAGGAAGAGACCGAGGCCGAGGCCGACGAGGACGCGGAGGAGGACGCGGACGCGCGCAAGGAGCGTGAGTACGCCGACAGCGCGAGCCGTGGCCGCCGATGACGACGCCCAGCAGACTTCCCGACCCGTACGGCAACGGAGGCGGCGCGAACCTCGCCGACATCCTTGAGCGCGTGCTGGACAAGGGAATCGTCATCGCAGGCGATATCAAGATCAACCTTCTTGACATCGAACTGCTCACCATCAAGCTCCGCCTCATCGTCACCTCCATCGACAAGGCGAAGGAAATGGGCATCGACTGGTGGGAGGACGACCCGTCGCTCTCCTCCGGAGCCCGCCGCCGTGAACTCGCCGAGGAGAACGAGCGGTTGCACCGCCGCATCGCCGATCTGGAGGCGGGTCCCGCTGCCCTCGAAGAGGGCAGGAAACAGCGCGAGGACGACCAGGCATGAATGAACTGCGCTACGTGTACGCCGTCACCGGCCCCTTCGACGGTGTCCTCCCCGAGGGCGTCGTGGGACTCGACGGCGAACCGCCCCGGCTGCTGCACCACGACGGCCTCGTCGCTGTGGTCAGCCCGGTGCCGGCCCGGGACTTCGACGAGGCTCCGCTCAAGGAGCACCTGGAGGACCTGGACTGGCTCACCGGCACAGCCCGCCTCCACGAGGCTGTCGTGGCCGCACTCACCACGGTGACCTGCCCGGTGCCGCTGCGGCTGGCCACGGTGTGCGTCGACGACAGCGGCGTACGCCAGCTGATCGACGCTGGCCGCGACCGCTTCGTCGAGACCCTGGAGCGGCTGGAGGGGCGGGTCGAGTGGGGCGTGAAGGTGTACGTCGACACGGAGCCGGCACCGGAGCCGGCGGCAGCGCAGGCACCGCCCCCGCCTCACACCGAGGCGGGGGCGGCCGCCCCCGCCTCCGGGCGGGACTACCTGCGCCGGCGCCTCAACAGGCGCCAGGCGCGCGAGAGCGTCTGGGAGCGCGCCGACGCCGTGTCGCGCGCCCTGCACGGGGAACTCTCCCGGCGCGCGGAGGCCACCGCCCTGCACCGCCCGCAGGATTCCCGTCTCTCCGAGTCGCCCGGCCAGAACGTCCTCAACGCGGCCTATCTGGTGCCGCGCGAGCGAGGCGAGGAGTTCGTGGCGGAGATCGGCCGGCTCGCGCCCAAGGAAGCGGGCATACGGGTCGAGATCACCGGCCCCTGGGCCCCGTACTCCTTCGCCGGACAGACCGAGCCGCAGACGAAGCCCCAGGCGCCCCAGGCGGGGGAGCGGGGGGCGGCGCGATGAACACACCGTCCTTCAGCGGTCTCAGCGGTCCCAGCGGTCTTGACGGACTCGGCACCTTCGACAGCGAGCCCCTCGCCCGGCGCGAACTCGCCCTCGTGGACCTGCTGGACCGGCTGCTGGCCGGCGGCGTCGTGATCGCGGGCGACCTGACGCTGCGGATCGCCGACGTCGATCTCGTGCGCATCGACCTCAAAGCCCTGATCAGCTCCGTCAACGCGAACGTGCCGTCGCCGTTCGACGACGAGGAGACCCCGTGAACAGCAGCCCTGTGAACAGCACCCAGGTGAACAGCACCCAGGTGAACAGCAGCACCGAAGGCGGCCGCCGGGTGGAACTCGACGCCGACACCGTCGAGCGCGACCTCGTCAAGCTCGTGCTGACGGTGGTGGAACTGCTGCGCCAGCTGATGGAGCGGCAGGCGCTGCGGCGAGTGGAGGCCGGCGACCTCACCGAGGACCAGGAAGAGCGGATCGGGATGACCCTGATGCTGCTGGAGGACCGGATGGACGTGCTGCGCACTCGGTTCGGCCTCGAACTGGAGGACCTCAACATCGACCTGGGGCCCCTGGGCCCGCTCCTGCCCAGGGGCGAGTGAAGCCGCGGCGAGGGGTGCTGCTCAGAGGGGCATCGGACGGTAGACGGTGAGCGCCTCGTCGACCTTGTCGATGACGAACTCGGCAGGCGCCTTGGCCACTTCACCGTCGAACAGCGTCCCCGGAGCCAGCCCGGAGATCCACACCTTGCGCATCCGCTGAGCCGCGTGCACGGGCGAGCGGCTCAGCGGACCCGCGAGGGCGGCGGCCAGCAGCCGCAGTCCGGGCAGCCGGCCACCGTGCACCACGCGGATGTCGAGCCGTCCGTCGGCCATGTCGTAACGCCGGCCGGGGGTGAGGCTCATGCGCTGGTACATGCCGTTCCCGGCGAACAGCATCCACAGGGTCCGCGTGCGCCGCTTGTGCTCGCCGATGTCCGCCTTCAGCGGCCGCTCGCCGCGCAGCACCTCCGCGGCGCCCAGCACGCCCGCCGGCCAGCCGCCGATGCGCGGGGCCCAGCGTTCCCTGATCCGTACCAGCTCCGGATAGACGCCCAGGCTGAACGTGTTGATGAAGTGCCCCGGCGCGCCGTCCTCCCCGGGGCCCGGTGTGAACCGGCCCAGATCCACCCGGACGGCGTCCCCGGCTGCCAGGGCCCTCGCGGTGTCGTGGACCTCCTCGATGCCCAGGTCGTACGCGAAGTGGTTGAGGGTGCCGCCGGGAAAGACGGCGAGCGGCACCTTGTGGCGGACCGCGACGACTGCCGCGCGGTTGACCGTGCCGTCGCCGCCGCAGACCCCGAGCGCCCGGCCCTGCTGCGCCGCCTTCTCCAGCGCGGCGGACATCCCCTCGGGCTCGCACTCGACGATCTCGGCGCGCGGCAGCGCGTCCCGGATCAGCGAGGCCTTGGCGGCCGCCGAACCGGACCGTTTGTTGACGACGACGATCAGGTCCTGGCCGCCGGGGAGCCTGGGCGCGTCGGTGTGCGGGCGGCCGGGGGCGGGAATCTGCCCCCTCGTCGGTACGAGCCCGCGCACCGCGAAAGCGGCGCCGACACCGAGCGCCGCGCCGACCAGAACATCACTCGGATAGTGCGCGCCCGTGTAGATGCGGGAGAAGGCGACCGAGGCCGCCACCGGGGCCACCACGGCGCCCCACCCAGTGGACTCCAGCGCGACACCCGTCGCGAACGCCGCCGCGGACGCCGAGTGGCCCGAGGGGAACGACGTGGTGATCGGCTGGCGCTTCAGCTGCCGGATCAGCGGCACCGCGTCCAGGACCGGCCTGACGCGGCGTACCGAGCGCTTGCCCAGGGTGTTGACGGTCAGGGAGGCCAGCGCCAGGGAGGCGACCCCACGCACCGCGGCCCGGCGAGCTTTGGCGCTGCCGCTGAACGCGGCGATGCCGGCGGCGGTGCCGAACCACAGCACGCCGTGGTTCGCCCCGTGGCTCAGGCGCGGCAGGACGCGGTCCGCGCCGGGCCAGTGCCGGGTCGCGACGCCGTCGAAGACCGCCCGGTCGCGGGAGGACAGCCAGTCGGCGATCCGCTTGGGAGTGCGACGCCGGTCTTGCGCATTCGGTGAAGACATGGCACGCGGATACCCGGCGCGGGGGCCCCCGAATCCAGCGGCGCGCCGGGAGGTCCGACATGTCCCACGCACGTACCCGAAGGTGAACGATGAACACCATGAACACCACGAACACGATGCCGGAAGGCATGAACCCGCTCCTCGCGCGCCAGAACGAGGCCCTCGCCTACTTCGGCGAGCGCGTGCACGCCGTACGCCAGGACCAGTGGGAGCTGCCCACACCCTGCACCGAGTGGTCGGTGCGTGATCTCGTGACCCACCTCACCGTGGAACAGCTGTGGGTGCCGCCGCTGGTGGCCGGGCGCACCATGGAGCAGGCCAAAGACGGATTCGGGTTCGACATCGACGGCGACGTACTCGGCGACGACCCGGCCGCTGCCTGGGACCGGGCGGCCGAGGGCGCCCGCGCCGCGTTCGCCGGGGCCGGGGCACTGGAGCGATCGGTCCGCCTGTCGTACGGGCAGACCGAGGCCGCCGCCTACTGCGCGCAGATGGTGAGCGACGCGGTCGTACACGCCTGGGACCTGTCGCGGGCGATCGGCGCGGACGAACGGCTGCCGCGGGAGCTGGTGGACTTCGCGGCGCGCGAGGTGGGGCCGTACTCGGCCGAGCTGGAGAAGAGCGGCCTGTTCGCCGCCCCGGTGGAACCGCCCGCCGCGGCCGACGTACAGACCAAGCTCCTCTCACTGCTGGGGCGCCGGGTCCAGGAGGCGCCTCAGGGCTAACGGCCTGGTGCGCGATAGGGGACGGGCCCGCGACGCGGGCTACGGCACCTCGCCGCGTTGGCGAAACGCCCTAATAGCTCCGCTATGAGGACGGGGTGTCCGGTCGGTCTCCGTGGGAGAAGGAGCGGGGCGCGGTGCGTGCAGCTGCAAGGCGGAGGAGGGAGGCGACGCGGAGCGTCGCCGACCGACGACAACGCCGGAGGGGGTCCCCCCTGGCCCTTAAGGCCTTGGGGGCGTGCGTGCCACGCCCCGCGACGCCGCGGAGATCGACCGGACACCCCCTTACGGCCTGGTGCGCGATAGGGGGCGGATCAGCCCGCGGCGTCGGATGCGGTGCATCGCAAGGCGGCGGAGCCCCTAGGCGGAACCCGCGAACTCGGCGGTGAAGGTGTCGCAGAACGCCTTGAGGTCGTCCGGCTTGCGGCTGGTGATCAGCTTCGAGGGCGCCGAGTCGCACACCTTCACCTGCTCGTCGACCCAGGTGGCTCCCGCGTTGCGGATGTCCGTCCGCAGGCTGGGCCAGGAGGTCAGGGTCCTGCCGCTCAGCACGTCCGCCTCGATCAGGGTCCACGGCGCGTGACAGATCGCCGCGACCGGCTTGCCCGCCTCGAAGAAGCCGCGTACGAACGCCACGGCCTTCTCGTCGGTGCGCAGGAAGTCGGGGTTCGCTACGCCGCCGGGCAGGACCAGGGCGTCGTAGTCACCGGGGGACGCGTCGCCGACCACGTCGTCCACGGGGAAGGTGTCGCCCTTGTCGAGGTGCTGGAACGCCTGGATGGTGCCCCGCTTCGTGGAGACCAGCCGGGGGGTGTCGCCCGCGTCGGTCACCGCCTGCCAGGGGTCGGTGAGTTCGACCTGCTCGACGCCCTCCGGCGCCACCAGAAACGCGATGCGCATGATGTGCTGCTCCTCAGATAGTGGTGCTGTGCTGTGCTGCTCCTGCGTGAACGTCCCTCAGAAGCCCGTGACCGCGGCGAGGTCGCCGAGGCTCACCAGGCCCAGCAGCCGGCCGTCCTGGACCACCGGGATCCGGCTGATCTCGTGCTGACGCATCAGGCCGACCGCCGTCGCGATCTCGTCGTCGGGGCCGACGGACACCGTGGCCGGTGTGCACACCGACTGCGCGCTGACCGTCAGCGGGTCCACGCCGTCGGCAACCGCGCGCAGAGCGATGTCCCGGTCGGTGAGCACACCGATCAGCTGGTCGTCCTGCGCCACCAGCACATCACCGATGTCCTGCGCGCGCATCAGCTGCGCCGCTTCCACAAGCGAGGCGTCGGGTCGTACGGCTCCGATTCCCGCCGTCATGACTTCCCTCACCAAATGGACCATGGCTGTCCGCCTCATCTCTCTTCACTCGCGTCGTCGCGTCGCGTCGTCGCATCGGCCATGGGCGCGAGTACCCGTCGCGCGCAGGACAAACATGCCGTAACCGGTTTCGGGTTTACGTCCCGCCGACGGGGAGACCCGCAGCTGCGTCCACTGAGAGCCAGTGGCGACTACTCCCCACGGAGGCGAACCACCTTGCCGGAGTCGGCCGATCCATCGGCAGCTGAACTGGTCAAGCGGGCGTCCGAGCAGGTTTCCGAGCTCGTTCGGGAAGAACTCCGGCTCGCCGGCACCGAAATGAAGATGAAGGGCAAGAAGGTGGGGCTGGGCGGCGGCCTCTTCACAGGCGTGGGCCTGACGGCGTTCCTCGCCCTGCAGGCGCTCGTCGCCACCGCCTTCGCCGCGCTGGCAGTCGCCCTGCCCGTATGGGCCGCCGGGCTGATCGTGACCGGCGTACTGACCGCGGTGGCCGCAGTCCTCGCACTGCTCGGCAGGAGCAAGACGCGCGCCGCGACGCCGCTGGCCCCCGAGGAGGCCGCCCGAAGCGTCAAGACCGACATCCAGACGATCAAGGAGAGTGCATCACGATGACGCAGAACGAGACGCCGAGCGGGGCCGCGCACGGCGAGGGGAACGACCCGGCGAACGGTACCGAGGGCGCCCGCCTCCGCGTCGAGCAGGCCCGTGAGCGCCTCGGCGAAACGGTCGAGCAGCTCGCGGCCAAGGCCGACGTGAAGAGCCGTACGCAGGCCAAGGCCGCCGAGGTCAAGGACCGCGTACAGGAGAACGCGACCCGCACCTCGCAGCAGGTCCAGGCACGCACCCCCGAACCTGTGCTGCAGGCCGCCTCGCAGGTGGCCGGCGCCGCGCGCCGCCACCTGGGCCCCCTGGTCGCGGTGGGCGCCGTAACCGTCGCCCTGCTGGTCGTTGCCCGGCGACGCGGAAGGAGGCGCTGACATGGCCGCGATAGGCAAGGTCCTGTACAAGCCGGCCGGAATGGCCTTCGGCATGGCGGGCGGGATGCTCGCGGGCATGGCGTTCCGCCGGCTGTGGAAGACCGTCGCCGGCGAGCGGGAGGCGCCCGCGCCGATGGACCGGTCCCGGCGCTGGCGGGAGATCCTGCCGGTGGCGGCGCTGGAGGGTGCGACCTTCGCGGTGGTCCGGGCGGCGGTGGAACGCGGCGGGGCGACCGTCGTGTACCGGACGACCGGCTACTGGCCGAACTGACCCCCGCAGCCCGCCCGTACGCGGTTCCCTGAACGGTTTGGCAGACGGAGGGCGGGGCACGCGAACCACGTGCTTCGGACCGGAGGCACGTCCGTGGGAGCGGCCCCGCTCGCTCCGGGCGTGCCATGTCCCGAAGCCCCCTGTGGCCCTTCCCCGCGGTGACACCCATCCGTCTGCGCCGTTCAGGGAGTTGCAACAACGATGCGTACATCCGCTCACGGAACGCACCCCCACCACGACGCCCCCGACACCGCCGCCGAGTTCCGCCTGCTGTCGTCCCTGCCGGACGGCGAGGAGCGCGAAGCCGTACGCCGGCGGGTCGTCAACGCCTGGCTGCCGATGGCCGACCGTCTCGCGGGCCGGTTCCGCAACCGGGGCGAGGCCATTGAGGACCTGCGTCAGGTGGCCGCGCTCGGCCTGGTCAAGGCGGTCGACCGGTACGACCCGGACCACGGCTCGGCGTTCGAGAGCTACGCCGTGCCCACCATCACCGGTGAGATCAAGCGCCACTTCCGCGACCACATGTGGACGCTCCACGTGCCGCGCCGCGTCCAGGACCTCCGCAACCGGGTCCGCGCCGCCGACCGCGAGCTGGCCCAGACGGTGTCGGGGCGTCCCCCCACGGTCGCCGAGATCGCCGAGCAGGCCGGCATGACCGAGGACGAGGCCCGCGCCGGCCTCGAAGCCCTCGATTCGTTCACGGCGCTGTCCCTGGACGCCCAGCTGCCGGGCACGGCAGACGGGTACTCGCTCGGGGACGCCCTCGGGGGACCCGACGCGGCCCTCGAAGTCGTCATCGACCGCGAGGCCGTCAAGCCGGCCCTGGGCAGGCTCCCGGAACGCGAGAAGAAGATCCTCTACATGCGCTTCTTCCGCGACATGACGCAGAGCCGCATAGCCGAGGACCTGGGCCTCTCCCAGATGCACGTCTCCCGGCTGCTCAGCCGCTGCTGTACCCGTCTGCGGAACGAGGCGCTGCGCGACGAGCAGCTGCCGGACGCCGCACAGCGAGCGCCACATGGCGCGACATCAGGTCCATGACCTGACCCTCCGCCATGGAGAAAGCCCGCCGGGGCCCCGTACGCAGCAGCGTGAGCACCCCCTGTACGGGGCCGGGGGACCCGGTGGACCCCCCGGGGCCCGGTGAGGTCAGCGGCACGCACAGCAGCGAGGTGACGTCCGCCCGTACGAGCACTGGGTCGCCCGCTGTGTCCCGGCCGAAGCCGTCCACGTCCTCCGGACGCACCTGAAGGCTCGCCGAGCCGCCCCGCGCGGCCTCCACGACCACCGGGCAGCCGGCCGGATCCTGTCCCGTCACCGCTTCGGCGAGCGCGGCCGCGTCCGGGCCGGCCGGCCCGAGCACGGCAGTGCGGCTGAGCGCCGGGCCGGCCACGGCGTCGGCGACCACCCAGTCGGCGAACCGCCCGTGCAGTACCCGCGCCGCCCCCGCGAGCGCCGCCTCCTGGTCGCCGGGCGCTACGGACAGCAGCTCGGTGGTCATCGCGTCGACGAGATCCAGCAGCTCCGCGTGGCGCGTGATCTCCGACAGATCGGGCAGCCGGGGCCGTCCCACCTTGGTCGCCGCGTCCCCGGCGGGCAGCGCCCCGGTCGCCGGAAGCACCACCGTGGAGACACCGGACTGCAGGACGAGCAGCACCGCCGGATGCTTCTCGTCCGGCGGGCGCAGCGCGCTCAGCGTGGCCAGCAGCCGCATCTGGGGGCGTTGCTGGAGATGTACCGTCAGGCTCCGGTCACCCTCACCGCGTGCCACCGCCGCGGCCTGCGAGCGGAACGCGGCCCGGTCCCCGGGGCTGAGGAGCGCCGCTACCGGCCGCCCCGCCGCGTACCCGGCGCGCACGCCGGTGAGCCCGGTGGCCGCGAAGTTCATCCGGCGTACGACGGTGTCCTTGTCCATCAGCACGGCGGGCATCGGCAGCCGCTGGAACAGCGCCTTCAGGAGTATCCGTTCCTGGCGTTCCTGCCGGTCGGGGGAGGCCGCGCCGGGCGCGGCCGCCTTGAGCTGCTCGTACCGCGGCCACAACGTGTCGGCCACGTGCCGGAGTTCGAAGAGCGCCGCGTCCAGGACGGCCAGGTGCTCGGCGGGCGGCAGCGCACGGGCCGCCGCCAACTCGCCGACCCGTCTCACGAAATCCGCGAGTTCCGTGCCGAGGTCGTCCGTCTGCGTCATACGAGAAAGCTAACCGGTGCCGCTGTTTCGCGGACCGGGTGGCGGGAAGCCGCTCAGTCATGCTGACCGAGCCGGACGTTCAGGGGCAGGAACCCGACGCCGCCGTTCGCACGATGTCGGAACTGGCCCGGCAGGCGGCTCGCTGCGCCCCTGCCTGCTGCGGCGCCGTGGCGACGATCGCGGAAGGCGGGGCGGAGCGCGGTACGACCGCCACCCATCCGGACCTGGCCGCGCTCGCCGCCGTCCAGCTCGCGGTCGGCGACGGGCCCATCCCGGCGGCGCTCGACCGGGGCGAGACGATGGTCGCCGCCGATCTCCTGACCGAGGAACGCTGGCCCCGGTACCGGGCGCTGGCGCTCGACTCCGGGGTCCGCGCCAGCGCCACCATCCCGTTCTGCCGCACCGGAATCGAAGTCACGGTCAGTCTCTACAGCTTCCGCCCCGGCCCCCTGGATCACACCACTTCCTGCTCCGTGGGCGCCCTCGGCGAGCAGGTCACCGCGAGCCTGGTCCGCGACCGCCGCTATCGGGCGGCTCTCGCCGAGGTCGACCAGTTGGAGACGGCGCTGCGCTCGCGTGCCTCCATAGACCAGGCCAGCGGCATCGTGATGCACGTGCTGCGCTGCGACAGCGACGAGGCGTTCGGGGTACTGCGGCAACTGTCGCAGCGCTCGAACCGCAAGCTGGCGGATGTCGCGGACGCGGTCGTCGCCGACCGGGGCCACCGCCTGGAGGGCACACTGGCCCACCTGCGCCCCGGCGGCGCCCGATGACACCGGGCCACCCGCCGACCGCGCAGCCCGGCACCGCCGCTCAGCCCGGCACCGCCGCGCACCGAAGGCGCGCCGCAGCAACCCCCCGTATAACCGTATGAGAGTGCACGGTGAGCCGACGGGGCGCGGAGGTGGCGGCATGCGGCGGACGGTCGACGAGGGGCGCGGCCCGGTCCGGTTCACTCCGCCCGCCCCGGGCACGGGACTGCCGGTCCTGCCGGAACTGGTTGCGGTCCTCGCCGCCGCGGCGGGGCGCACCGAACCCGAACCGTTCGGCGGCGGGCCCGTCCTGCGGGGCGCGGCCGCCGCGTACTGGCTGCGCCGGGGGCTGCACGTCGATGCGGGGTGCGTGGTGGTCGCGCCCGGCGCACAGACCCTGCTGTTCGCGCTGATGGCCGCATACGGCGGCGACGTGCTGCTGCCGCGCCCCTGCCCCGCCTGGTGGGTGCCGCAGGCGACGATGCTGGGCCGGGCTTCCTACCATGTGCCGACGCCGGCCGAGTGCGGGGGCGTACCCGACCCGTTCGCGCTGCTGGAGACCGTACGACGGGTCCGCGGCGAGGGCGGCGATCCGCGTCTGCTGCTGCTCTGCGTCCCCGACGACCCGACCGCGACCGTCGCCCCGCCGGAACTCGTGCACGAGGTCTGCGAGGCCGCGGTCTCCGAAGGCCTGCACATCATCAGCGACGAGACGTGGGGCGACACCCTGCACCGGTCGCAGGAGACGGTGTTTCTCAGCCCGGCCGAGATGTTCCCCGCCGATGTGACGGTTATCGGCGACCTCGCGGGCGCGTACACCCCGGCGGCCTGGCCCGTCGCCATGGCCCGCTGTCCCCTCACCGGCCCCGGCGCCGCCCTGCGTGACAGGGCCCTGGACCACCTGGCCGCGACCGGCGCCGTGGTGCCCGGCCCCGTCGCCGAGGCGGCGGCGTACGCGCTCGGCGAGCTGGAGCCCGTCACCGCCGCGGTCACAGCGGGCGCGGCGCTGTACGGGCGGGTGGCCGCCGCCGCCTGCCGGGCGGTCACGGCGTCCGGCGCGCTCGCCCGCCCCCCGCAGGCCGGCCGACACCTGTACGCCGACCTCGGCCCGCTGCGCGCCGGCCTCGCCGCGCGCGGGGTCACCGACTCCATGGACCTGGAGGAGTACCTGAGCGAGCGCCTCGGCGCACCCGTCCCCGGCGGCCACCGCTTCGGGGACGAAATGGGCGCCCTGCGCGTCAGGATCGCGACGGCTCCGCTCATCGGGGCAACCCCCGAGCAGCGACTGGAGTCCATCAGATCAGCGAGCCCACTGCAATTGCCCCATGTGGCCGGAGCGTTGAGGGCGTTCGGATCGGCCTTCGACGAACTTCGATGACGGTGAGAGGTGAGGACACCACCTCCCACGCCGGCCCACGCCACCGAACGGAGCCCCCTCAATGCCCCAGACGCAGCCGCCGGCCGAGCGCTCCCTCGCCGACCCTGCCCCCGTCGCCCCCGACCTCACGCACCAGGCACCCGCCGCGCCCGCACCCGCCGCGCCCGGGCCCCACGTCCCCGCCCCGCCGCGACCGCTCGGCGAGATCCGGACCTGGCCCCGGTCCTTCGTCGACCGCCTCACCGCACCGCTGCCCGGCGTCAGGGCGCTCGCCAGACTCGCCCGCGAGGGCGGAATGTGGCCCCGGCCGGCGGCGCTGCACGACGTCGCCCTGCTGCCCTACGAGCCCGCGCCGCTGCCCGCCGCCTCGCTCTCCACCGTCGCCGTCTCCTGGGCGGGCCACGCGAGTTGGATCGTGCGCGTCGGCGGGCTCACGGTCCTGACCGACCCCGTCTGGTCCCGCAAGATCCTCGGCACCCCCGCTCGGGTCACACCCGTCGGCGTCCCCTGGGAAGACCTCCCGCAGATCGACGCCGTCGTCATCAGCCACAACCACTACGACCACCTGGACGCCCCCACCCTCAAGCGCCTCCCCGCCGACACCCCGCTCTTCGTCCCTGCGGGGCTGGCCCGCTGGTGCCGGCGCCGGGGCTTCACCAAAGTCACCGAGCTTGACTGGTGGGAGGCCGCCGAACTGGGCGGCGTACGCTTCGACTTCGTCCCCGCCCACCACTGGAGCAAGCGTTCCGTCACTGACACCTGCCGTTCCCTGTGGGGCGGCTGGGTCCTCACCGACCAGCGGGAGCGGCGCGTCTACTTCGCCGGCGACACCGGCTACGGCCACTGGTTCAAAGAGATCGGCGCCCGCCACCCCGGCATCGATCTGGCGCTGCTGCCGATCGGCGCGTACAACCCCCGGTGGTGGCTCAGCGACGTGCACGCCGACCCCGAAGAGGCCGTACAGGCGTGTCAGGACCTCGGAGCGGCGCGCATGGCGCCCATGCACTGGGGCACGTTCGTGCTCTCCGCGGAGCCGGTCCTGGAGCCGCTGGCCCGGGTGCGCGCCGCCTGGGAAGAGGCCGGTCTGCCCCGCGAGGACCTGTGGGATCTGCCGGTCGGCGGCGCCCGCGTGCTGGCGCCCTGACGGCGCGGCGCGTCACGTCCGCCGTATCCGCCGCCACGCCGCCGGGGCCCCGCTGATCAGCAGCGCCAGGGCCACCGCGGCGACCACGCCCTGCCACGGCTCGGGGAACAGTGTGCCGCCGAGGATGCCGATCAGCTGGTACGCCGCCGCCCAGGACAGGCACGCCGGTACGTCGCCGCGGGCGAACCGCCGCATGGGCATCTCGGCCAGCAGGCACGCCAGCATCACCGGGATCCGGCCGGCCGGGACGAGCCGCGAGAGCACCAGCACCCGCGACCTGTGCTCGGTGAGCCCCCGCCGGGCCCGTTCGAGGTGGTCGGGCGCGGCCCGGCCGCGCAGGGTCTGAAGCCATTTGGAGCCGTTCTTCGAGCGGACCCCGCGCAGGCCGAGCCAGTACAGGCCGATGTCGCCCAGGAACGCGGCGGACGAGGCCAGGGCGAAGACGACCAGCAGCGCGAACGGGTCGCTCTGGTGGAACGCCACCACCGAAGCCGTACTCACCAGCGCCCCCGTCGGCACCACGGGCAGCAGCGCCCCCAGCACCACCAGCAGGAACAGCGCGGGGAAGCCGATCGCCTGCTGCGTCGTCTCCTGCGGCACCTGGCCGGCCTCGCCCACCCGCGCCACGAACTCCTGCACGCTGTGCAGGGCGGCCTGTATCACCGGCCCGCCTTGGCCCACACGCTCTCGCCGTGCCCGAGCTTGTGCACCGCGACCTCCGGGGCGAGCCGCGCGGCCTGCCGGACGAACTCGTCGCCCGGGGCGTGGAACTCGTGCGGCCTGACCGCGTCCATCCCGATCGGCCAGTACGTGCCGTAGTGCACCGGCACCGCGACCCCCGGCGCGAGCCGGGAGAGCGCCTGCGCCGCCCGCCCCGCGTCCAGATGCCCGGCCCCCAGCCACGGCCCCCAGCCGCCGACCGGCAGCAGCGCCACGTCGACGGGCCCGACGGCATCGGCCATGCCGTCGAAGAGCCCGGTGTCCCCGGCGAAGTACGTCCGGGATTGGCCGGTGACGACGTAGCCGAGCGCCTGGCAGCGCTGCGGCCCGACCGGCAGCCGCCGCCCGTCGTGGAGCGCCGGAACCGCCCGTACCACGAGATCCTTCACCCGTACCTCGTCACCGGGCTCCACCTCGGTGACGCGCAGCCCGGTGAGCCTGCGCAGCCCCGGCACGGCCGGGGCGGCGCCGCGCGGCACGAGCAGTACCGTGCCGGGAGCGAGGCGGGCCAGCGACGGCAGATGCAGATGGTCGGAGTGCAGATGCGAGACGAGCACCGCGTCGGCGACGGCCGCCTCGGGCGGCGGGAGCGCGCCACGCCTGCGGCGCAGGTGCGCCAGGCGCCGTGCGAACAGCGGATCGGTCAGCACCCGGGTCCCGGAGTCCGCGATGGTGCAGGTGGCATGACCCCACCAGGTGATCTCCACCGGCACGTACGGCCTCCTTCGCTGTGTGTGTGTGCGTGTGCGTGTGCGTCGGCTGCTGCGTGCTGTGCGTCTGCGTGTACGAGCGTAGGCCGTGCCGCCGCCGGGCGGCACGACCGGAGTAAGGTCTGCGGCGACGGTCGGCACGGGGGGACATCGGCATGGACGGCGTACGAGTGGCGGCCATCGCGAGCCTGACTCCGCTGGAGGAGCTCGACAGCGACCCGTTCGTGGTCGACACCCGCAGCCAGCAGGTCATGTGCGCGCGCTGGGCCGCCGACCAGGGCTACGCGGTCACCCGGCAGTTGTTCTTCTACGGCATGCGGCCCGACCACCCCGGCCTGTGGGCGGACGTCGAGGCCGGGGTGGTCGACCTCTTCGTGGCGCCCAACGAGCGGGTGCTCGCGCGCGCACTGACCTCGGTGGCGGACTTCGCCGCGGAGTGCGAGCGCCGCGGCGTACGGCTGGAGACCGTGGGCCTCGACGAGCCGGTGTACAGCGCGGCCACGAAGGCGCGCGTGCACCGCAGACTGTCGATGCCGACGGCCGGCTACGACGGCTGCTGATCCCGCACACCCGTTGTGCCAGGCTGGGGGAGGGCCGGGGCGCGGCCCGGAACGTGAGGTGGGCGGCGTGGTCGGACGGCGATGGCGTAGCGCGGGAAGCACCGTGCTGCGGGTGGTCACGGTGTGGGCCGTGTCCACGCTCACGATGCTGGCGCTGGCCGGTATCCTGCCGGACTTCCAGCTCCAGGACACCACCGGTGACGACGACAGCATCACCCGTGTCGCGCTCAGCGCGGTGTGGGGCGCGGGCGCGTTCGGCCTCCTCGGCGCCCTGGTCTGGCCGCTGGCCGTACGGGCGCTGCTGCTCGTGCCCGCCCTGGTCCTCGGCCTGCTCGCGTTCTTCCTGAACGGCTCGCTGCTCCTGCTCGCGCTCAGCCTCATACCGGACGGGCGCGGCGAGTCCGACCCGCAGACCGCGGTGGTCGTCGCCGCCGTCATGTCCGCCGTCGCCTCCGCGACCTCTGGAGCCCTCGCGGTGCGCGACGACGAGGCGTACCGGCGCAGGCTCTCCCGGCTCGCGCACCGCGACCGAAGACGGGGCGGCGGTGACGACGACGGGCGCAGCGGGCTGCCCGGCACGCTGTTCATACAACTCGACGGTGTCGGGCACGACGTGCTGCTCCAAGCGGTCGGCGACGGGCTGATGCCGACTCTCGCAGGCTGGCTCGGCGGCGACGAACCCACGCACCGCCTCACGCCGTGGCGCACCGACTGGTCCAGCCAGACCGGTGCCAGCCAGCTCGGCATCCTGCACGGCTCCACCTACGACGTCCCCGCCTTCCGCTGGTACGAGAAGGAGAGCGGCGAGGTCGTCGTCTCCAGCCGGCCGGCCAGTGCGGCCCTCATGCAGCGCCGCGCGATCGAACGCACGGGCGATGGTGGCCTGCTCACCTTCGACGGTGCGAGCCGGGGAAACCTCTTCAGCGGCGGCGCCGACCAGCTCGCTCTCGTCCTGTCCATCGCCGCCCGGCGCGGCCGGTCCAACCGCTCCCGCGCCGGCTACTTCGCGTACTTCTCCGACCCGGCCAACGCGGTACGTACCGCCATGTCCTTCGTCGCCGAGGTGGGCCGGGAGATGGGCCAGTCCACGCGCGCTCGGCTGCGCGGGGACAGCCCGCGGGTCAGGCGCGGCGGCCTCTACCCCTTCATCCGGGCCTTCGCGACGGTCCTCGAACGGGACGTGGTGGTCGCCGCCGTCCTCGGCGACATGCTGGCCGGCCGCACCGCCGTCTACGCCGACCTCGTGGCGTACGACGAGGTGGCGCACCACTCAGGGCCGCACAGCGCGGACGCCCTACAGGTCCTGGCGCGGCTCGACCGGTCGCTCGCGCTGATCGCCCGGGTCGCCGAGCACGCCCCGCGCCCGTACCGGATCGTCGTGCTCTCCGACCATGGGCAGAGCCCCGGGGAGACCTTCGAGGGCGCCTACGGCCTCACCCTCGCGGACCTGGTGCGGGCCGGCTGCGGGCTGCCTGTGCCGCGCCGCGCGGCCCGCACCGTCAGCGGCTCGGAGGCCCGCGACGCGGTCTGGGCCGCACTGCACCGGCCGGTGGCAGGCAGCGCGCAGGAGCGCCCCGAGCCCGGGACCGACCCCGTCGTGCTGGCCTCGGGCAACCTGGGGCTGATCTCCTTCCCCGACGCGGCCGGCCGGGCCACCCGCGAGCAGATCGACCGGCACCACCCCGCGCTGCTGACGACGCTCGCCAACCACCCCGGCATCGGCTTCCTGCTCGTACGCAGCGAGGAACATGGCGCACTGGTGCTCGGGCCGGGCGGCGGCGAGCTGCGGCTGGACGACGAGGGGACGGGCGACACGGGGCCGCTGGCGGTGTTCGGCCCGGGCGCGGCCGACGCGGTGCGCAGGGCCGATACGTTCCCGCATGTCGCCGACATCATGGTCAACTCCTGGTACGACCCGGCCACCGGGCGGGTGCACGCCTTCGAGGAGCAGATCGGTTCGCACGGCGGCCTCGGCGGCGAACAGGCCCGCCCGTTCCTGGTGTCGCCCTATGTCCTGTCCCCGCCGGTCGCCGACGGCCACGAACTGGCCGGCGCCGAGCACCTGCACCGGGTGCTCCGGCGCTGGCTGCGCGAGGGCCAGGGCCCCCAGGTCCCCTTCCTGACAGCGAAGCCTGCTCAGACGGAATCGGATGCGGAACCGAACGCGGAACCGGAGCCCGAATCCGCCTGAACCGGCGGAGTTCCCTCCACCGCCTGCCCAGTGGATCCGCAGCCCCGCGTCTCCGGCCGTGGGGTGGGAAACTTATCAGCGTCGACGCACCGCGAGAGGAGCCCCGCCATGCCCACCGAGCCTTTGTCGCAAAAGGAGATCGAGGACCGTCTCCGCGAACTCCCCGGCTGGTCCCTGGAGGACGGCCGGATCGCCCGTACGTACCGCCTCGGCACGCACTTCGCCGGGGCGGCGCTGGTCGTGCACGTCGCCCGGATCCAGGACGAACTCGACCACCACAGCGACCTGGCCCTCGGCTACAACACGGTGTCGCTGACCGTCAACACGCACAGTGCGGGCGGCGCCGTCACCGACCTGGACTTCGAACTCGCGCGCCGCGTCGAGGAGATCGCCCCGGCGCACGGCGCGAGCTGACGCCCGCCGTGTCCGGCGGATCAGGGCCGCCACTTCTCTGGCCCTGATCCGCCGGACAGGGTCCTTACGACCTTTCCCACGCCCCGGCGGCGGCCGCCTCGCGGGCGAAGTCGGTGAAGTCCCTGGGCGCGCGGCCAAGGACACGCTCGACGCCATCCGTCACGTGTGCGTTGTGGCCGTCCAGCAGCATGGTGAACAGCGCCGCCAGCCACTCGGCGTCCGGCCCCGGCATCCCGTACTGCCGCAGCAGCGCCGCGTACTGGGCGCCGGACACCGGCACGTACCGGACCTCACGGCCGGCCGCCTTCGCGATCTCGGCCGCCACCTCCTCGAACGTCAGCAGCCTCGGGCCCGTCAGCTCGTGCACCAGACCGGCGTGCCCGTCCTCGGTGAGCGCCGCGACCACCACGTCCGCCAGGTCGTCGGCGTGCACCCACGGCTCCGCCGTCGCGCCGCCGGGGAAGGCCACCTCACCGGCGAGGACTCCCTCGGCCATCGCCCCCTCGCTGAAGTTCTGCGCGAAGAAACTGGCCCGTACGACCGTCAGCCCGTCGCCCGACGCACCCCGCAGCGCCTCCTCCGCCACCACCGCGTCCGGCTCGCCGCGCCCCGACAGCAGGACCAGGCGCCGCACCCCTTCCTCCTTCGCGATCCGCCCGAACGCCCCGACCGCTTCCGCCGCGCCGGGAGCCGCCAGGTCCGGGTAGTACGCCACATACGCCGCGTCCGCGCCCCGCAGCGCCGGACCCCACGTCGACTCGTCCTCCCAGTCGAAGCGGACCCCGCCCTTGCGCGACCCGGACCTGACGTCCAGCCCGAGCGCGGACAGCCGCTCGACGACCCGGCGGCCGGTCTTGCCCGTACCGCTCGTCACCAACACCGTTGCCTGCTTCATGTTTTCTGTCATGCCTCAAGGCTGCCCGCCCACGGCTGGACGGGCCATGCTCGAAAGCCTCAGTTCCATACGTCTGCGTCTACGCTGGACCGCATGGACGCACTAGCGGGTCTTCTGGAAGGGCCGCGCGCTCGTGGCGCCTTCCTGCTGCGGGCCGTGCTGGATCCCCCGTGGGCGGTACGCATCGAGGACCGTGCCCCGCTCTCCCTGATGTGCGTGACCCGCGGCGACGCCTGGGTGCTGCCCGACGGCGGCGCACCGGTGCGGCTACGCCCCGGCGACATCGCCGTGGCGCGCGGTCCCGCGCCGTACACCTGCGCCGACGATCCGGCGAGCCCGCCCCGCGCCCTGATCCGGCCCGGCGGGGTGTGCAGCACGCTGCGGGGGGAGCCGCTGTCGGACACGATGCACCTGGGCGTACGGACCTGGGGCGACAGGCCGGACGGCGCCTCCGCCATGCTGATCGGCACCTACCAGCTGGCGGGAGAGCTCGGTGGGCAGCTCCTCGACGCGCTGCCGCCGCTCCTCCACCTGCCCGCTGAGCTGTGGAGGTGCCCGCTGCTGCCGGTCCTGGAAGACGAGATCACCAAGGACGAACCGGGCCAGAGCGTGATGCTGGACCGGCTGCTGGACCTGCTGTTGATCGCCGCCCTGCGCGCGTGGTTCTCCCGGCCGGAGGCCGAGGCCCCGGGCTGGTACGTGGCCATGGGCGACCCCGTCGTGGGCCGGGCCCTGCGCCTCATGCAGAACGAACCCGCGCACCCCTGGAGCGTCGCCGAACTGGCCGCGCAGGCCGGCGTCTCGCGGGCCGCACTGGCCCGGCGCTTCACCGACCTGGTGGGGGAGCCGCCCATGACCTACCTCACCGGATGCCGGGTCGCGCTCGCCGCCGACCTGCTGCGCCAGACCGGGGCGACGGTGGGTTCGGTGGCCCGTAAGGTCGGCTACAGCGGGTCTTTCGCCCTCAGCGCCGCGTTCAAACGCGTCCGGGGGGTGAGCCCGCAGGAGTACCGAGCGGGCAGCGTTTTGCCGCAACGGCAAGAAGGTTCGCCGAAAGAGCGAGAGGGCGCCACAGTGGACGCATGAGTCCTCACCACGAACACCACTCCACCGACTTCGACTGGGACGCGCTCGCCGTGCACTTGGAACACGAGGCCGAGGTCCACACGCCCGTGTACGAGCAGGCCGCGGCCCGGATCGCCGAGCGCTTCCGCGGGCCACAGGGCGTACGCCGCGTCCTGGACATCGGCAGCGGGCCCGGCCTCATCACCTGCCTCCTCGCCGAGGCGTTCCCGGACGCCGAGGTGGTGGCCGTCGACGGCACCCCCGCCCTCCTTGAGCGCGCCCGGGCGCGGGCGGACCGCTCGGGCCTGGGAGAGCGGGTGCGTACGCACGTCGCGGAACTCCCCGACGACCTCGACCCGTTGGGTGAGGCGGACGTGGTCTGGGCGGCCAACGCCCTGCACCACGTCGGCGACCAGCGGGCCGCCCTGGCCGGCTTCGCGGGGCTGCTGCGCCCCGGCGGCATGGTCGCGCTCATCGAAGGCGGCCTGCCGACGCGCAACCTGCCCCGCGACATCGGGATCGGCAGGCCCGGCCTCCAGGCACGCCTGGAGGCCGTGTCCGCCGACTGGTTCACCGAGATGCGGGACGCGCTGCCCGGCGCGAAGCCGGAGGTGGAGGACTGGAGCGCACTGCTGGCTGCCGCCGGGCTGACACCGGACGGCAGCCACAGCTTCCTGCTCGACCTGCCGGCGCCGCTGTCCGCGCTGGCGCGCGAGCTGGTCGTCGAGGGATTCACGCGGCAGCGGGACGACTTCGGCGACGCCCTGACGGCCGACGACGCGGCGACGCTCGACCGGCTGCTGGACCCGCTGGACGAGGCGGGCCTGCACCGGCGCCCCGACACCTTCGTGCTCGCGGCGCGCACGCTGCACCTCGCCCACCGCGCCTGATGAGCGGCGGCCGGCGGGGTCCTACGGGGTGATCACCGGCTCCAACTGCCACCACTGGCCTGGGGAGTCGGTGTCCTCCCACTGCTGTACGTTCGCGCCGTCGTCCATGGAGCCGTCGGCCACCTCCAGCAGCAGGCCGCTGACCCAGCTGATCAGCGTGACCCGGCCCGGCGCGTCCAGGTGCTGCTCGACGATCCACTCCTGGGCGCCGAAGTTGTTGGGCTTCCACTGCTGGATGTTGGCGCCGTTCTCGGTGGACGCCCCGGCGACGTCGAGCCGCTTGCCGCTCGCCTCGTTCACCAGGTGGTAGAGCCCGCCGCCGCTGTGCACGGCGGACAGCTGCCACCGCTGCGCCGGCGACTCGGTGTCCTTGCCCTGCTGGACGTTGGCGCCGCTGCCCTTGTTGCCGCCGTACACCTCCAGCAGCAGCCCGCTGCCGACGTTGCGCAGCCGGTACGGGCCCTCGGAGACCGGCTGCGGTCCAGGCGGCGGCGGAGTGGGACGGGGCGTGGCCATGCGGGCGATTGTACGGCGGCGTGCACAGCCGCCCTCAATTCACCCGCACGGCCACGGGCGTTGCCCTGCCCTTGTCCTGCCGACAGGCGCCTGGACGACGCTCCTCACTGGGCAAACACTGCCGGACGCGGCACTAGGCGTCGTAGTCGAACGTCGCGGGGTCGGGGCCCAGCCGCTTGCCCTCGTCGAGCGCGGCGAACGCCGCCATGTCGTCGGCGTCCAGCTCGAAGTCGAACACGTCGAGGTTCTCCTCGATCCGCGACGGGGTAACGGACTTGGGGATCACGACGTTGCCCGTCTGGAGGTGCCAGCGCAGCACCGCCTGCGCCGGAGTCTTGCCGTACTTGCGGGCCACCGCCACGACCGTCGGCACCTCCAGCAGGCCCTTGCCCTGGCCGAGCGGCGACCAGGCCTCGGTGGCGATGCCGTGCTCGGCGTGGAAGGCGCGGGACGCCTCCTGCTGGAGCTGCGGGTGCAACTCGATCTGATTGACCGCGGGCACGATTGACGTCTCGCCGATCAGGCGCTCCAAGTGCTCGGGAAGGAAGTTGGAGACGCCGATTGCCCTGGCGCGGCCCTCCGCGTGGATCTTCTCGAACGCCTTGTAGGTGTCCACGTACGCGTCCTTGGCGGGCAGCGGCCAGTGGATGAGATACAGGTCGACGTAGTCCAGCCCGAGCCTGGTCAGCGAGTCGTCGAAGGCACGCAGCGTGGCGTCGTAGCCCTGGTTGGTGTTCCACAGCTTCGTCGTCACGAACAGCTCGTCGCGGGCGATGCCGGAGGAGGCGAGGGCTTTGCCGGTGCCCTTCTCGTTCTCGTACGCCTCTGCCGTGTCGATGCTCCGGTAGCCGGTGCGCAGTGCCGTGCCCACGGTGGACTCGGCCTCGTCGTCAGGCACCTGCCATACGCCGAACCCGAGCTGGGGCATCTCGACGCCGTTGTTCAGAGTGAGGGTGGGGGCCTTGCTCACGAGCGATCGGTCCTTACGTCGTCGGCTGGTACTCCCATCGTCAACGATCACCGCCCATCACGCATTCCCGCCCGTCAGCGGTAGAGCGCGTCGATCTCCAGCGTGTACGCCGTCTCGATCGCCTTGCGCTTGAGTTTCAGCGACGGCGTCAGCAGCCCCTGGTCCTCGCTGAACTGGTGGGCCAGTATCCGAAACGTCCGGATCGACTCGGCCTGCGAGACCAGGGTGTTCGCCGCCACCACCGCGCGCCGCACCTCCGTCTCCAGGTCGGGGTCGCGGACCAGGTCGGCCGGGTCCATCGGCGGCTTGCAGCGCATTTCGAGCCAGTGCTCGACGGCCTCCTGGTCGAGGGTGACGAGCGCCGAGATGTACGGCCGGTCGTTGCCGACGACGATGCACTGGGCCACCAGGGGATGCCCCCGTACCCGCTCCTCCAGCCCGGTCGGTGACACGCTCTTGCCGCCGGACGTCACCAGGATCTCCTTCTTCCTGCCGGTGATCGTCAGATAGCCGTCGTCGTCCAGCGCGCCGATGTCGCCCGTGGCCAGCCACCCGTCCCGCAGCACGGCGTCGGTGGACTTGGGGTCGTTCAGGTAACGGGAGAAGACCTGACCGCCGCGCAGCCAGATCTCGCCGTCCGCGGCGATGTGCACCGACGTGCCGGGCAGCGGCAGCCCGACCGTGCCGAAGCGGGTGCGCTCGGGCGGGTTGGCGGTCGCGGCCGCCGTCGTCTCGGTCAGGCCGTACCCCTCGAAGATCGTCACGCCGGCGCCGGCGAAGAACAGGCCGAGCCGCCGGTCCATCGCCGAGCCACCCGACATGGCGTGCCGCACCCGGCCGCCCATCGCCTCACGGACCTTCGCGTACACGGCCTTCTCGAAGAACTGGTGCTGGAGCCGCAGCGCGGCCGACGGTCCGGGGCCGGTGCCGAACGCGCGGTGCTCCAACGCCTCGGCGTAACGCACCGCCACCTCGACGGCCTTGTCGAAGGGCGCGGCCTTGCCGGCCGACTCAGCGGTGCGCCGCGCACCGCTGAAGACTTTCTCGAAGATGTACGGCACCGCCAGGATGAACGTCGGCCGGAACGCCGCCAGGTCGGGCATCAGCGCGTGCGCCGTCATCACCGGCTGATGCCCCAGCTTGACCCGGCCGCGTACCGCCGCGACCTCGATCATCCGCCCGAAGACATGCGCGAGCGGCAGGAAGAGCAGCGTCGACGACTCATCGCCCGGCCGGGAGTGGAACACCGGGTCCCACCGGGCCAGCGCGGTGTCGGTCTCGTACATGAAGTTCGCGTGGGTGAGCACGCACCCCTTGGGGCGGCCCGTGGTGCCCGACGTGTAGATCACAGTGGCCACGGAATCCGGGGTCACCGCCCGCCGGTGCCGGTGCACCACCTCGTCGTCGATGTGCGCCCCTGCCCTGGTCAGCTCGGCCTCCGCGCCCGTGTCCAGCTGCCACAGCCGTTTCAGCTGCGGAAGCCGGTCGACCACCGAGCCGATGGTCATCGCGTGGTCCTCGTGTTCGACCACGCACGCCGTCACGCCGGCGTCGTGCAGCGTCCAGAAGACCTGCTCGGTAGAGGCCGTGGGGTAGATCGGCACCGGCTGCGCCCCGACCGTCCAGAGCGCGAAGTCGAACAGCGTCCACTCGTAGCGCGTACGCGACATGATCGCCACACGGTCCCCGAAGCGCACCCCGTGCGCCAGCAGGCCCTTGGCGACGGCCAGCACCTCGTCCCGGAATTGGCCCGCGCTCACGTCGTGCCAGTGCCCGTCCGCGTCCTTGCGTCCGAGCACGACGCGGTACGGATCCTCCTCGGCGTGGTCGAACACGACGTCCGCCAGCCCGCCGACCTGAGGCGCCGCCGCCATGGGTGGGACAGTGAACTCGCGCAATGATGCTCCTTGTGACGCTCCGCACAGCGCCGTGACGCTACCCCAAGGGAGCGGCCCGCGGGAGGGGGTCGCGAAATCCCGCTGGGTGTGCATACGCACAGGTCAACACGTGGAAATGGGTCACACGGGGAAGGCCTGGGCGCACTCCTGACCGGCGAGTAAGTATGGTGCGCGGGAATCTCCACCAAACCTGTACGCGACCCGCCCCTCCAGCCCACCGATAGGCGCCGTCAGCCCTGACCCGCCCCGTCCGCCCGGCGGGCACTCTCAGGCCCCTCCACGCGCCCAGCCCCCTTACGGCCCCACACCACCCGCTCCGCCCCCGCGTACACGTTCATGCTCGGACCGCGCAGGAAACCCACGAGCGTCAGCCCCGTCTCGGCCGCCAGATCCACGGCCAGCGACGACGGCGCGGAGACCGCCGCCAGGAACGGGATTCCGGCCATCACCGCCTTCTGCGCCAGCTCGAACGACGCCCGCCCCGACACCAGCAGCACCGCCCGTGACAGCGGCAGCGCGCCACCGCGCAGGGCGCGCCCGACGAGCTTGTCGACGGCGTTGTGCCGGCCCACGTCCTCCCGTACGTCCAGCAGCTCGCCCTGCTCCGAGAAGAGCGCCGCCGCGTGCAGACCGCCCGTGGCCTCGAACACCCGCTGTGCCTGCCGCAGCCGGTCCGGCAGCACCGCGAGCAGCTCCGGGGGCAGCCGCAGCGGGGGAGTGTCGGCGATGGGGAAGCGGGCGGTGGTGCGCACCGCGTCCAGGCTGGCCTTGCCGCACAGCCCGCACGACGATGTCGTGTAGACGTTGCGCTCCAACGTGATGTCGGGCACGGGCACGCCGGGGGCGAGCGTCACGTCCACCACGTTGTACGTGTTCGAGCCGTCCTCCGTCGCCCCGGCGCAGTACACGATCGACCGCACGTCGTCGGCGGAGCCGAGCACGCCCTCACTGACCAGGAAGCCCGCCGCCAGCGCGAAGTCGTCGCCCGGTGTCCGCATGGTGATGGCGAGCGGCCTGCCGTTCAGCCGGATCTCCAGCGGCTCCTCGGCCACCAGCGTGTCCGCCCGCGCGGACACCGAACCGTCCCGCACCCGGATGACACGGCGGCGCTCGGTGACCCGTCCCATGGTGAATCAGTCCCACTTCTTTATGATCAGCACTGCTCTACTTGCCGGTAACCAGGGAACCGACACACCCCTGATGTCATTGTCCGGCACCGCGCCCCACCCGAATCGCCCCAGCCAGGCACACTGGGGACTGTCCTGTCAGCAGGAAGCTCCAAAGACCCGGGTGCGAATCCTGTCGGTTCACGTGCCCTCGTACCCGTCGGTCGCAAAGAACACTGGGTCGTTCCGACTGTCCGCAATGAGGGGTGGAACCGCACATGACCGGCTCACGAGTCGTCGCGCTCGGGCACTATCAGCCCGCCCGGGTGCTCACCAACGACGATCTGGCGGCCATGGTCGACACCAGTGACGAGTGGATCACCAGCCGGGTGGGCATCAAGACCCGCCATGTCGCAGGCCCCGACGAGCCTGTCGACGAGCTGGCCGCGCACGCGGCCGCCAAGGCGCTCGCCGCCGCCGGCCTCGTCCCCGCCGACATCGACCTCGTCCTGGTGGCCACCTCCACCGCGATCAACCGCTCCCCGAACATGGCCGCCCGGGTCGCGGCCCGCCTCGGCATGCCCTCGCCCGCCACGATGGACCTCAACGTCGTCTGCGCCGGTTTCACGCACGCCCTCGCCACGGCCGACCACGCCATACGGGCCGGATCCGCCACCCGCACCCTGGTCATCGGCGCCGACAAGATGGCCGAGATCGCCGACTGGACCGACCGCAGCACCTGCGTCCTGCTCGGCGACGGGGCCGGCGCCGCGGTCGTCGAGGCGTGCCCGGACGGTGACGAGCCCGGCATCGGCCCGGTGCTGTGGGGATCGGTTCCGGAGCTGGGCCATGCCGTACGGATCGAGGGCACGCCCCCGCGCTTCGCTCAGGAGGGCCAGTCTGTCTACCGCTGGGCCACCACCCAACTGCCGCCGATCGCCCGCAAGGTGTGTGAGCGGGCCGGAGTCACCCCGGAGGAGCTGGCGGCGGTCGTCCTGCACCAGGCGAACCTGCGGATCATCGAGCCCGTCGCGCAGAAGATCGGTGCGGTCAACGCGGTGATCGCCCGCGACGTCGTCGACTCGGGCAACACCTCGGCCGCCAGTATTCCCATGGCCCTGTCCAAGCTGGTCGAACGCGGCGAGATCGAGTCCGGCGCCCCGGTGCTGCTGTTCGGCTTCGGCGGGAATCTCTCGTACGCCGGACAGGTCATCCGCTGCCCTTGACGTGAACCGGGGCTTGGGCCTTGAGCGGGGTCCGCTGAGGCGGGGGTGGCTGCGGGGTCGGTGCCGTGTCGGGGCGTCTCCTCGGGTGTCGAACGTTCGGGGGGTTGTGCTGTGCGGCCATGCTGTGTTCGACACCCTGCGGGGAGCACCCCGCCACGTCCCCTCCCGGCAGCTCGGGGAGTTGGGCGGGGTCCTCCGAAGGGGGCGGGGCCGGGATGGAAGCAAACGGCTTTGTCCTCGGTGTGGAGAAAGTTGCGGCTGATTCCTGCTCAACTTCTTCCTCCCGCTCGGTGGCGGACTTCCTCTGCGTCAAGATCGGCACCGGTATCGGCTGCGGCATCGTCGTCGGAGGTGAGGTCTACCGGGGTACGACCGGCAGCGCCGGCGACATCGGCCACATCCAGGTCGAACCGGAGGGCCGCGCCTGCGCCTGCGGCAACCGGGGCTGCCTGGAAGCCCACTTCAGCGGCGCCGCGTTGGCCCGCGACGCCGAGGACGCGGCCCGCGCCGGGCGGTCCGAGGAACTGGCCGCCCGGCTCGACGCCGGGGGCCGGCTCACCGCGGCCGACGTCGCCGCGGCGGCCGCCGCGGGCGACGCCACCTCGCTCGACCTGATCCGCGAGGGCGGCAACCGCGTCGGCCAGGTCATCGCCGGACTCGTCTCCTTCTTCAACCCCGGGCTAGTGGTCATCGGCGGCGGAGTGACCGGCCTCGGCCACACCCTGCTCGCCAGCGTCCGCACCCAGGTCTACCGCCAGTCGCTGCCGCTGGCGACCGGCAACCTGCCCATCGTCCTGGGCGAGCTCGGCCCTGCCGCCGGAGCGATCGGCGCGGCCAGGCTCATCAGCGACCACCTGTTCTCGCCGGCCTGATCCACGGGTCGGCGTCCGCACCCCGTAACAGCACGCGAACGGCACGCCTGAGTCTGCCCTGCCCGCATCACACCGCGCCCCCTGCCCTGCTTCGCCCTGCCCAGAGACCGGATCACCACCCCGCCGCACCCGCCGAGGGGAACCGTCATGGCACCAACGCATGTCGGTCCACCGCCACTTCTCACCATGTCCGCCATCACCAAGGCCTTCCCCGGCGTCCGCGCCCTCGACGGCGTCGACCTGGAGGTCCAGACCGGTGAGGTCCACTGCCTCCTCGGCCAGAACGCCGCCGGCAAATCCACCTTGCAAGGAACTGCCGTGACCCAAGCCGTCACCGACGCCGAACCCACCCCCCCTCCTCGTCCTGGACGTGGTCGGCCTCACCTCACAACTCCTCGACCACATGCCCCGCCTCAAGCGCCAAAAGGACTGCTGACTCCGCCCTTCTCACCACAGAACAACCCCACAGCCCAACCCCGCTGACCAACCCCACAGCCCAACCCCGCTGACCAACCCCACTAACCAATCCCCTGCCGGTCGGGGACCAGGGCGAAATCCCGGTCGGCGGGCTCGGGCGCCGTACGTTCCACGGCCTGCACCAGGAGCGCACGGTGCCGGAGCAGCGCCGCGCGCCGCTCCTCGGACGCCAGCCGCAGCAGGTCGTCGAGACCGGCCATCATCCGCCGCGAGACCTGCGGATTCCCGGTCACGCACCCCCGCATCTCGGTGAACCCGAGATCCACCAGATCAACCCACCCCGGCACCCCCTGCACCAGCCGCACGTCCCCGCGCCCGTCCCGGTGGTACAGCGCCCCCAGCGGCAGCCGCACGGCCACCGCCAGGATCTGCACGATCCGGTCGACGGCCTGCACGGCAGTCGTCGGATCGTTCACGGCGGCCGACAGCGCGCGCAGCCCGATGTCGGCGAGCTGGCGCAGCCCGAACCCCAGATCCTGGTGAAAGGTCCGCTCCACTCCCACCGACACCGTGTACCGCAGGGCACGCCGCGGCGGTGCCTCACCACCGTGCACGGCGAGCAACGGCGTACCGGGCACCACGAAGTCACCGGTGCGCGGAATCAGCCGCAGTACGACCCCGCGCCGCCGCGCCACCCGCACGAGCCGGGCGATGTTCACGTCCCGCAGCAACCCGGCCCGCCCGGCGTGCGCGACCGTCGCGGTCTGCGCACCGACGTCCACCGCCTCCTCGCCGAAGCGCTCCTGCCGACCGAGCACCCGCATGGACTCGCGGGCGATGTGGTCGATGACGTAACTGATGCGCATGAGCCGCAGCATCGAGTTCACGTACGCGATGAACAGCAGCAGGCTGAGCCCCACCATCGCGATCGTCAGCGCGCTCTGGGCGAGCGGCACCGCGATGACAAGACGCGGGTCGGTGGCACCGTCGTACGCCCCCATGACCAGCAACGACAGCACGAACGTAGCCAGAAACACCGCGAAGGTCAGTTTGGTGATCCGGCTCCTGACGAAGATCCGCACGACGCGCGGACTGAACTGCCCACTGGCCATCTGCACGGCGACGAGCGAAATGCTGAAAACGACACCGATGAACGTCATCATGGCCGAGCTGACCGTGGTGATGATCGTCTTGGCGTCCTTCGCGAAACCGATGAGGTCTTCGATGTCCTCGTACGCCCGCCTGCGCCGCAGAGTCTCGATGATCTCCTCGTCGGCCCACGAGGCCAGCCCCCACAGCACCAGCACACCCACCAGCCCGGCGGTGGGCGCGAACCACAGGGTGTCCCGCAGATGCTCCCGCAACGGCGACAGGGCGCGCGGCCGGCGCCGCCCACGACGGCGTTCCGCCCCGATTCCGTATCCGTACTTCATCTCGCGAACGCTAGATCTCCACTGTGCGCACATCCGCCGCAACACACTGTGCAAACGCCCGCCGAGATGCGGAGAGCCTCACCCGAAGGGGGTCACCACAGGCCACTGACCACGGGATACGCAGGTGAAAGCCACCCCCGCCCCCTGGTATTGTTTTCCATGTCGCCACGGGAAACCGGGGCCGATCACCTGGTCCGGGTGGCGGAATGGCAGACGCGCTAGCTTGAGGTGCTAGTGCCCTTTATCGGGCGTGGGGGTTCAAGTCCCCCCTCGGACACCACTGAGGTCCCCACGGAATGCCGTGGGGACCTTTTGCGGGCCGACGTACGCGGCCGCCGGCATCCCGTAGCGATCGGCAGACGGACAACGGACTCCACCGTGAGACGCAGACGCAAACCTCCACCCCCGTCGCCCCTGCCGCAGCGCGACGGCATCGACCCGGTGCGGCTGAGGCTGTCCGCCGATCCGGACGGGCGCTGGGCGAGTGTGCGCGACCATGTCGTCGAGCGCTATGCCGGCGCCATCGACGCCGACCAGGTCGACACCATGTTCCGCGAGGGTCGCATCGTCGGCGAGGACGGGCCGGTCGCCGCCAACGAGCGCTACACCGCTGGGCGCCACCTCTGGTTCCATCGCCGCTTCGCCGCCGAGGTACCGGTCCCGTTCGAGATCGGGATCGTGCACCGCGACGAGCACCTCGTCATCGTCGACAAACCTCACTTCCTGGCCACGATGCCGCGCGGCAGCCATGTGACCGACACCGCCCAGGCCCGGTTGCGGCGCGAGCTGGACCTGCCCCAGCTCCAGCCGGCGCACCGCCTGGACCGGCTGACGGCGGGGCTGCTGCTCTTCGTCGTCCGGCCGCAGGACAGGGGCGCGTACCAGACGATGTTCGGCGCCCGGCGAGTCCGCAAGGAGTACGAGGCCATCGCCCCGTACGACCCTTCCGTGGCGCTGCCCCGCACCGTGCGCAGCAGGATCGTCAAGGAGCGTGGGGTCCTCGCAGCCCGTGAGGAGCAGGGCGAGCCGAACAGTGAGAGTCGCATCGAGATGCTGGAGGAGCGCGCCGGGCTCGGCCGGTACCGGCTGCTGCCGGCCACCGGCCGCACCCACCAGTTGCGGGTGCACATGAACAGTCTGGGGCTGCCGATCCTGGGTGACCCGCTCTACCCGGAAGTACTCGACGAGAGACCGGACGACTGGCAGCGGCCCCTGCAACTGCTGGCCCGGTCCCTGGAGTTCACCGACCCGGTCACCGGCGCCCCACGCCGTTTGGAGAGCGAGCTGCGCCTCGACCGGTGGCCAGGCTGATCCACGCCGTCCATCCAGCGCTGGATCCATTCCGTCAGCCGGGCCTCCGTGGGGACTCGGCCGGGTGGCGTAGCCGCTCCGTGCCGTACGGGTGCAAGAGAGCGGGGCCGGAGGCGCACCGATGAGTTCGCGTCGCGGGATCGGTCTCCATGAGTGCACACGCAATGTGCTCGAAGAGTGGAGGAGCCGATGGTCACCAAGGGATTCACCAATTGTCTGTGGTTCGACGGGCAGGCCGAAGAAGCCGCGGAGCACTACGTCTCGATCTTCAAGGATGCGAAGCTCGGACGGGTCGGTCGCTACACCGAGGCCGGGCCCGGACCCGCGGGAACGGCAATGGCTGTCGAGTTCGAGATCAACGGCCAGAAGTTCGTCGGGGTCAACGGCGGCCCGCAGTTCACGTTCGACGAGGCCATCTCGTTCCAGATCCACTGCGCGGAACAGTCCGAGGTGGACTACTACTGGAGCAGGCTCTCCGAGGGCGGTTCGCAAGGCCCGTGCGGCTGGCTGAAGGACAAGTACGGGGTGTCCTGGCAGGTCATTCCCGATGGGCTCATCGACATGCTCGGAGACCCGGATCCGGAGAAGGCGACGCGGACCACCAAGGCGATGTTCGCCATGAGCAAGCTCGACATCGGCGCGCTCCGCAAGGTCCACGCGGGGGAGTAGCGGGCCGGACCGACCTCTCACGATCGCGACAATCGAAAGCGGGACAGCCATGCACGACCACGACCTGCTGGTCGTAGGTTCGGCCAACGCCGACCTGGTGATCGCCGTGGAGCGGCGCCCCGCCCCCGGCGAGACGGTCCTCGGCTCCGACCTCGTCGTCCACCCGGGCGGCAAGGGCGCCAACCAGGCGGCCGCCGCCGCCCGCCTCGGCGCCAGGGCCGCGCTGCTGGCCCGTGTCGGCGACGACGCACACGGGCGGCTACTGCTGGAATCCCAGCGCGCGGCCGGCGTGGACACCGCGGGTGTCCGCGTCGGCGGGGCGCCGACCGGGGTCGCGCTCATCACCGTGGACCCGTCGGGCGACAACAGCATCGTGGTCTCGCCCGGCGCCAACGCCCGCCTCACCCCCGAGGACGTCCGCGGCGCAGGCCACCTGCTGGCCGGCGCGGCCGTCGTCTCGGCACAGCTGGAGATCCCGCTGGAGACGGTCGCCGAGGTCGTACGCACCCGGCCGCCCGGTACCCGGTTCGTACTCAACCCGTCGCCGCCCGCACCGCTGCCCCCGGACGTGCTCGCGGCGTGCGATCCGCTGGTCGTCAATGAGCACGAGGCGCGATTCATCCTCGGCGACGCGGCGGGCGACGACCCCGAGTCCTGGGCCCGGCACCTGCTCGCCCGCGGCCCGCGCTCGGTGGTCGTCACCCTGGGCGCGGTGGGCGCACTGGTCATGGGCGGCCGTACGGACGAGGCTGTACGGGTGCGGAGCCCCCAGGTCCGCGCCGTGGACACCACCGGCGCGGGCGACGCTTTCACCGCTGCCCTCGCGTGGCGGCTCGGCCTGGGCGAAGACCTGCCGACTGCTGCCGCCTTCGCGGTGCGGGTGGGCGCAGCGGCCGTCACCAAGGAAGGCGCGCAGGCGTCCTTCCCGACGGCCGAGGAGGTCGCCGCCCTGTGAAGAAGACTGCGTCCCCGGCCGCCACCCGTCCCCTCCCGGCCCTGGACCTGATCGCGCACGCCGATTTGAAGGCCCGGCTGCGGCCCCCGCCCGGCCGTGCGCATGCGCGTTGCCTATCCTCGACCGGGTGAACGAGACCCGGGTCGACGCAGTTCTGACGTACTCGCCCATCCCTGTGGCCCTGGACGCGCCCTTCGCACGGACGGAGTTGCCCGAGGCCGGCGCTGCGCCCGTGTTGTGGAGTGTGGACGCGGACCGGCAGGGGGATGTCGCGGAGCGGCTGGCAGGCGGGGTGCTCGACGACGGGGAGAAGGAGCGTGCGGCGGGCTTTCGGCGGGAGGCCGACCGCCGGTGTTACGTCGCCGCGCATGTGGCGCTGCGGACCGTGCTGGGGGCCTGCCTCGGGATGGAGGCGGGCGCGGTACGTCTGCACCGCGAGCCGTGCCCGTCCTGCGGCGCACCGCACGGGCGGCCCGCCACCGCCGACGGTCCCGTGCACTTCTCCCTGTCGCACAGCGGCAGCGTCGCCCTCCTCGCCTGTGCCCGGGTGCCGGTGGGAGTGGACGTGGAGGCCGTGCCGCGGCCGGGCGTCGCGGCAGACATCGCCGGGGAACTGCACCCGGCTGAGGTCGCGGAGCTGGCGGCCATGCCTGAGAACGAACGACCGGACGCTTTCGCCCGCGCGTGGGCGCGCAAAGAGGCATACCTCAAGGGGCTGGGGACCGGTCTCTCCCGCGGGCTCGCACGCGACTACGTCGGCACCGCCGTGGCCTGGGCAGGGCGTCCGGCGGGCTGGCGGATCGGCGATGTGACGGCGCCGGCCGGGTTCGCCGCCGCCGTCGCCTTCGCGCACACGCCCGGATCCGGACGTGTGGACGGAGACTGAAAAGACGCGCTGGTAACGGTCGTTCACCCTTCCAGGAGGAAAGTGACCGGATCGAATCCGCCCGCACCGATGCCGGGCTACGCTCGGAATCCGCCACTGATGGGGAGGGACGATGGTGCCCCGCCCGGAGCACCCGGTCACCGTTCCGCTGCTGGAACGCGAGACGGAACTCGCCGCCGCCGCGCACGCCGTCGAAGCGCTCTGCGCGGACACACCGGCCGGTGGGGTCCTCGTCTACAGCGGTGAGGCCGGCCTGGGCAAGACAGCGCTGCTGTCCGAGGTGCGCCGCCTGGCCGCCGCCCGCTGCACGGTGTGGTCCGCCCGAGGCGGCGAGACCGTCACCTCCGTTCCCTTCCACGTCGTACGCCAGCTCCTGCAGCCCGCCTTCACCCTGCTCGCGGCGTGGACGCCAGGGAACTGCTCGGCGACGGGTACGAGATCATCGGCCCCGCTCTCGGGGTGGCACCGCCGGGAGGGCAGGCCGACCCCCAGGGTGTGCGCGACGGCCTGGACGGCCTCGTGCGGCAACTGGCGGCCGCCCACCGGCCGCTGGTCCTGATCGTCGACGACGCGCACTGGTGCGATCTGGAGAGCCTCGGCTGGCTCGCGTCGTTCGTCAGGGGCAGTGATCTTCCGGTCCTCGTCGTCATCGCGTACCGCACCGAGGAACCGACCGGTGAGACGGCCGAGTTCATCCGTACGACAGAAGCCGCCGCGCGGCAGTGCGTCGCGCTGCGGGCCCTCACCCCCGAAGCGGTCGCCGGCTACGCGCGGGCAGCGCTCGGCGACCACGCGGACGACTCGTTCTGCCGCGAGGTGTGGGCGGTCACCGGCGGCAACCTCTACGAGACCGTGGAGCTCATCGCGAAGGTACGGGACGAGGGCCTGGCCCCCTTCGAGGCCTCGGCCGGCGCCCTGCGCGCCCTCGGCGCCTCGGCTCGCGGCACCGGTCTGATCGCCCGGCTCGAAGAACTGGGCACCACGACCACCCGGTTCGCCTGGGCGGCCGCGATCCTCGGCACCGAGATCGCGCTCGACCTCGCCGCCTCGCTCGCCGTCCTCGGCCGTGACGAGGCCGCCGCCTGCGCCGAGCGGCTGCGCGCCGCCCGCATCCTCAGGGGCACCGACCCGATGGAGTTCGTCCACCCGCTCATCGCGGGCGGTGTCTACCGCGCGATCCCCGCCGCGACCCGCACGGCCATGCACGGCCGGGCGGCCTGGGCCGTCACCATGGCCGGCCGGGGCGCCGCCGCAGCGGCCAGGCACCTGCTCGAAGTCCACCCGGACGACGACCCCGAACTGGTCGCGCAGTTGCGGGACGCCGCGGCCGAGCACCTCGCGGTCGGCGCTCCCGACGCGGCCAGACGCTGTCTGGAACGGGCCCTTCAGGAGCCGCCGCTGCCAGAGGAACACGCCCAGGTCCTGTACGAGCTGGGCTGCGCCACGCTGCTCACCTCGCCCGCCACCACGGTCGGGCACCTGCGGGCCGCGCTCGGCATGCCCGGGCTCGACGCCGACGGGCGGGTGGACGCCGTTTTCCGGCTCTCCCAGGCCCTCACCCACAACAACCAGACCCGCGAAGCCGCGCAGGTCGTCGCCGCCGAGGTGGCGAGGACGCCACCGGGGCCGGTCAGGATGCGGCTCCAGGCCGTGCACTTCCTCTGGGAGGGCGTACAGGCGACCGAGGACGACGGGCCCGCGCGCTCGCGCCGGCTCGCGGACATGACCGACGGCCTACGGGGCAGCGACAACTCCGAACGCGTACTGCTCATACTGCGGGCCTTCGACGCGACGGCCCGCGGTGAGAACGCCGAGTACATCGTCCAGATCTGCGACCGCGCCCTGGCGAACGGACGGATCGCGCCCGGTCTCGGCTGGACCAACACCGCGTGGGGGTTCGAGCCGCCCGCGCTGCTCGGCCTCACATACGCCTTCGCGGACCGTCTCGACGAGGCGGAGAGCCTCTTCGCCGAGGCACTGCGGGCCTTCGAGATCTCCGGCTGGAGCGGCGGCCATCTGGCTTTCGCCCACGCCCTCGTCGGGTATCTCCAGCGCAGGCGCGGCCGGCTCGCCGAGGCGGAGACGCACCTGCGGGAGAGCCTGCGCCTCGCCGAACGCGTCGGGAACGGCCTGCCGATGCACTGGGACGCGGCGTGCATGCTCATAGACACGCTGCTCGCGCGGGGCAGGGTCGACGCGGCCCAGGAGGCGGCCGAACGCCACGCGTTCGCCCCGCCGTACCCGTCGTCGATCGTCATTCCCGACGCTCGGTGCGTACGCGGAAGGCTGCTGCTGGCGCAGGGGCGCACCAGGGCCGCCGTCAAGGAGCTCGAAGCGGCCGGTCAGATCCTGACGGCACGCGGTCGGCACAACGGTGTCATGGCTCCCTGGGCCAGCGATCTGGCATGTGCGGTCGCCGCCGACGAACCCGGCCGCGCCGCCGCACTCGCCGCCTACGTACGCGACCGGGCGGAACGCTTCGGGACGGACACCGCGATCGGCGAATCACTGCGCTGCGAGGCTGCCCTCGCCGAGGGCGACCGGGCGGTCGAACTGCTCGCCAAGGCGGTCGCCTTCCTGGAAGCATCTCCCTGCGCGTACGAGCATGCCGTGGCCCGCGTCGAGTACGGCGTCGCGGCCCGGTCCGCCGCGGAACTGACCCGCGCTCTCGCCCTCGCCGAGAGCTGCAGCGCCGATGGCCTGGTGGCACGCGCGAGGGACGCGCTGCGGTCGCTGTGAGCGTTTTCGCGCGTTCCGGGGTAGCTGTTTTTTGCGTTCCCGGGAACGCAAAAAACAGCTACCCCGGAACGGCTGGGCGCAGGCGCGCTGTCTACCGCCTCGAACAGTGCAGGCTCCCCAAATCGACCGCATCGCTCATGGCCCGCATTCCCGCGTCGTTCGGGTGCAGATGGTCGCCGCTGTTGTACGCCGGGAGCAGCCTGGTCGGCGCCACCGGGTCCTTGAGCGCCGCGTCGAAGTCGGCGACGGCGTCGAACGCCTTGCCGTCACGGATGAAGGCGTTGACCTCCTGGCGTACGGCCTCTCCTCCGGGCGTCCATTCCCGCCAGCCCTCGTATGGCAGCACGGTCGCCCCGACCACGCACACCCCGGCGGCGTGCGACCTCTCGACGAGCTGCCGGTAGCCGGCGATCACCGCTGCCGCCGAAGCCGCCGGCACCCCCTTGATGTCGTTGACCCCTTCGAGCAGCACCATGGTGCGCACGCCCGGCTGCGAGAGCACGTCCCGGTCGAGCCGCTTGAGCGCGCTCTCGCCCGTGCCGTCCGTCAGGACCCTGTTGCCGGAGATGCCTTCGTTGGCGACGCCCTTGACGCGCGCTGTGGCGTCGGCGTCCAGGCGGCGGGCCAGGAAGTCCGGCCAGCGGCGATTGGTGTCGCGGGTGGAGACGGCGCCGTCGGTGATCGAGTCGCCCAACGCGGCCACCGCCGCTGTGCCGCGCCGCGCGCCCACCGTGACCACGTCGAGGTAGAACCACGAGGTGGTCTGCTGAGTGAAGGGCGCCGCCGTCTCGTCTGCGGCATGGTCACCCGCCGGTGCGATCCAGGAGGTCTGCCGCGCCATCCTGTGGCCGGTCGCGGCCCCGCCCGCGCTGCTCACGTGCAGGCTGATGGCCAGGTCGGACTGGGGCAGTACCGTGCCGGACAGCGGATCGCTGTATACGGAGCCCCTGGGCGGCACGGTCACGGACGGCGAACCCGCGAAGGACAGAGCCCTGTTCGTGCCCGGCACCACCGAGGCGCCGGCGGCCCGCAGGCCGACGTGGGCGCGGCCGAAGGTCACCGGCCGGTCGCCGAAGGCGTTGGACAGCCGGATCCGCAGCCAGCTGCCGCCCGCGCTGGTGTGCACGACGAGACGGTACGTACGTTCGTCCGCGCCGGAGGCCGCCAGCCGGTCCGTGGCGGCCGCCCAGGTGACGACGGACGTTCCCCCCGGCTCCGGGGCCCGCCCCGGAGCCGGGCCGGCGACGGACGGCGGCCCCGCCGTGAGGACCGCCGCGAGCGCTGCGGCGGCGGCCGTCAGAGCGCGCAGTGTGTGCCTGTGCCCGCGTGACGAGTGTGTGTTCATGGCGCGGCGACTTCTCCCCCTGAGCTGGGTGCGATCGGGCGCTCAGAGGATTGACTCCCGCTGCGGCAGGCCCTGTCCAGGAAGCGGAAGGGGAACAGCGGCCTACGCGGAGGTGTCAGGTTCCGGGTGTCAGGTTCCCTGGCGCGGCACAGTGGACCACACCGGAGCCGTTCCCGCGACGCGGCACACCACGAGATAGAGCGGAATGGGTGGCGTATAGGGCGCGGTCCCTTCCGGTGAATGGATCAGCCGCGGACGCTTCCCGGGAACGCTCGCACCGGGGACGTACCGGGCAGGCGCCGGCCACAGGAGACCGAGGTCCGACTCGGCGGGAACGATCCACCACCACCAGTCGGCGTCGGCGAAGACACAGCCGGGCCGCGACAGGTGCGCCATCATCCGCATCCCGTGCCGGGCCGGTATCCCGACCGCGTCGCAGCCCAGCGGCGCGGACAGGCCCGCCGGTACGGGCAGCCGCAGGCGCGGGCCGCCGGACTTGCCGGGCGGCCGCCTCCCACCGCGCCACGCCCGCGAGAGCCGGCCCGCCGACAGGCCGGACATCACCGACCTCAGCAAGGAAGCTCCGCCCAGACGATCCTTCCAGGCCCCTCCGCCGCGTCACGCGTTCCCCAGAAGCTGCTCAGGGCGTCCACCAGCTGCAGACCGCGCCCGTGCTCCTCGTCGCCGGCCTGGCGCAGCTGAGGGCCCGTCGGCCGCAGCCCCTGGTCCTTCACGGCGACACGCAGCCGGCCGTCGCTGTCGCGCAGTTCGCAGACGACGTGCTCGCTCGCCGTGTGCAGGAGTGCGTTGGTGAACAGTTCACAGACGATCAGCGCCGCGGTCGCGCAGGCGTCGTCGTCGACACCCCACTGGGTGAGCTGTTCCCTCGTCAGGCGCCTTGCGGTGGAGACGAACTCGGCTCGGGCGGGCAACTCGAATCCGTACCGCCGTATGTCCGTCCCCCGGCAACGGTCCATCAGCTGGGGGACGAGCGCAGTGCCTGGTGCCACGAGCGATTCCTCACGGTGTGGGGGCAGCGCCGGACAACTGCCTCCGCTCGTGGGCAGCGCGCGGCATCCGCGTGAACTGGTTCACCCGCCAACTCTCCCTCTGATCGGGACACTTGGCAAGAGTCACTATGTATTTTGCAGAGTGTCAATTCTTTGGCCCCGGCCTCGTGGCACACTGCACGCAACAGTCCATGGGGAGGTCTGAAGTGAGCGAACCGCGGTCCGCCCCGACGGTCGGTCAGGTCGTACTGGGCAAGCGCCTGCACGACCTGCGCGAGCGGGCCGGGCTCAGCCGCGAAGCAGCCGCCAAGGTGCTCCGCGTCACCCCGGCGACCATCCGCAGGATGGAGACCGCCGAAGTCGCGCTGAAGATCCCGTACGTCCAGCTGCTCCTCCAGGCGTACGGGCACCCCGGCAGCGAGATCGACGCGTTCGTGGAGCTGGCCGAGGAGGCCAACAAGCCCGGCTGGTGGCAGCGCTTCCACGGCATCCTGCCCGACTGGTTCAGCATGTACGTCAGCCTGGAGGGCGCCGCGTCGCTCATGAGGGCGTACGAACCCCACTTCGTCCCCGGACTCCTCCAGACCGAGAGCTACGCCCGCGCCATCCTGCGCGGCGGCGCCGTCGGACAGATCAACCCCGGCGACATCGACCGTCATGTGGCGCTGCGCATGGAGCGCCAGAGCCTGCTCACGCGCCCCGACGCCCCGAAGCTGTGGGTCGTCATGGACGAGACCGTCCTGCGCCGCCCCGTCGGCAGCCCGGACGTGCGGGGGGAGCAGATCGACCGCCTCCTGGAGGCCGCCGAGATGCCCAACATCACGCTGCAGATCGCGGAGTTCGCCACGGGCCACCACCCTGGTACGTACGGTCCGTTCGTCCTCTTCCGCTTCGCTGTACCCGAACTCCCGGACATGGTCTACAGCGAGTACCTGACCGGCGCCGTGTATCTCGACGCACGCCCCGAGGTGGCGGCCCACCTCGAAGTCATGGACCGCATGGCGGCTCAGGCCGCGACTGCACAACGCACGAAGAAGATCCTCAAGGATCTCCGCAAGGAGCTGTGATGGACCGGACGGACCACATATACAACGGCATGCCCGCGACCGACCTGCCGACCGAAGGCTGGTACAAGCCGTGGAGCGGCGGCAACGGCGGCAACTGCATCGAAACCATGAAGCTCGCCGACGGCCGGGTCGCGGTCCGTCAGTCCGCCGACCCCGAAGGCCCGGCACTGATCTACACCCCCGGCGAGATCGCCGCCTTCATCCGGGGAGCGAAGGCCGGCCAGGCCGACTTCCTGCTCACCTGAACGTTCGCCGTTTCCCGCACAACACCCGCCGCCCCCGCACACCGCACCTTTCACCCTTTCGCCGCAACCCATGGAGCGCCGTATGACCGGGCAAGACCGCACCCCTGTCGAGATCGACACGAGCAAGCCGCACCCGGCCCGCATGTACGACTGGTTCCTGGGTGGCAAGGACAACTACCCGGTCGACGAGGAGATGGCCCGACAGCTCCTCACCCTCGACGCCCGCGGCCGCGACATGGCCCGAGTGAACCGGGCGTTCATGCACCGGGCCACGCGCTGGCTCGCGGAGAACGGCGTACGCCAGTTCCTCGACATCGGTACGGGCATACCGACCGAGCCCAACCTGCACCAGATCGCCCAGCGGACCGCCCCCGACGCACGCATCGTCTACTGCGACAACGACCCGATCGTGCTCGCCCACGCCGAGGCGCTGCTGCGCTCCACCCCGGAAGGCGCCACCGAGTACATCCAGGCCGACGCCCGGGAACCCGACGCCATCCTGGAACAGGCCGGCAAGGTACTCGACTTCACCCGGCCGGTCGCGCTCTCCCTCGTCGCACTGCTGCACTTCGTCGGTGACGAGGACGGCGCGCACGCCCTGGTGAACCGGCTCATGGACCGCCTGCCGTCCGGCAGTTACCTGGTGCTGTCCCACGTCACCGGCGACTTCGACCCGGAGGGCGCGGCGGAGGCGGCGGCGATGTACTCCGCCCGCGGCCTCACGCTGCGCCCGCGCTCGCGAGAGGAGTTCGCCGAGTTCTTCCAGGGCTTCGAGCTCATCGACCCCGGCGTCTCGCTGGCCGCCGACTGGCGTCCCGAGCTCGGCGAAGTGGTCCCGGTGGCGGGCGACGACCCCATCCCCGGCTACACGGGCGTGGCCCGCAAGGCCTGACGCCTGGAGGTGTCGTCCGCCCGGTCAGGGCCCGGCGGACGGCACCTGCGACGCGCCACCACCTGCGCGACGCCGGTCATCACGGTCGCGCTCGCGCGTACGCCGCCACCGTCCGCTCCAGGACCCCGGTGACCCGCGACCAGGTCTCCCCGTCGCGCGCGACCGCCGGAAGTTCGACACCCCCGCCGAGGTTCCACTCCGACGCCACAGCCACCGCGTCCCGCCCGGTCGCCGCTCCCGCCGCGAGCGCGGCCGCGCCCAGTGCGACCAGTTCGCCGGCCCCGGGGATCAGCAGCGGCCGCCCGGACAGGCGGCGTACCGTCTCCACCCACGTTCGTCCCGCCGCACCCCCGCCCACCAGCCGCAGTGGGCGGGCCGCGACTGCTGGGTCCTGCGGGTCGAGGCCGCAGGCGCGCAGGACGTCGTCGAGGGCGCGCAGCACGGTGACGGCCGCCCCCTCGTACGCGGCGCCCAGCAGTTGCCGGGCGGTGGTGTCGTGCCGCAGCCCCGTCAGCAGGCCGGACGCGGACGGCAGATCCGGCGTGCGTTCGCCGTCCAGGTAGGGCAGCAGCACCGCCTCGCCGCCCCGACCGCCGAGGACGGGCTCGCGGGGCTGCTCGCGGACCGTGGCTCGTACGAGGACTTCGACGTCACGGCGGCCGCCGAACGGAGCATGGCCTTCGAGACCCTGGACCAGCTGGCGCTGGATCACCTGCTGGGCGTGCGCTAGGCGCGCGTCCAGCGTGCCGGCTCCGGCTCCCGGCCCCGCCCGCAGGGTGTCTACCCGTACGCCGCCGGGTCCGTCAGGACCTCTCGTACGACCAGGGCTGCCGCGCCCCGGGACGCGTCGCCCGTCAAGGACGAGGCGCGCAGCCTGCCGCTGCCCTCAGCCCACAGGCCGGACACCACGCGGCCGCTCAGCGCGGCGTCCGCCGGCGCCGCGAGCCACGGCATCAGCGTGCGGTAGATCCCGCCGAGCACCACCGCGTCGGGGTCGATGAGATTCACCGCGCCCGACAGGACCAGCCCGAGCATGGCCCCCGCCTCCCGGATCGCGGCGAGCGCGCGCTGATCGTCCGCGCGGGCCAGGGAGGCGAGTTGCCCGACGCCCGGCACTCCGGCGTCCTCGTCGATGCCCGCCGCCCGCAGCATCGCCCGCTGTCCGGCGTACTGTTCGAGGCAGCCCCGCGACCCGCAACGGCACGGCGGCCCGTCCGGCGCCACGACCACGTGGCCGATCTCCCCGGCGAACCCGTGCGCGCCCCGCAGCAGCTCGCCGTGCAGGACGAGGGCACCGCCGACGCCGATCTCGCCGCTCACGTACAGGAACGTCCGGTCCCGGCCGAGGTCGCCGAACCACAGCTCGGCCAGCGCCGCCAGATTCGCTTCGTTCTCCGAGCCGATCCGCAGCGCCCGCCCGCCGGGGAGCAGTTCCGCCAGCGCCCGGCCGAAGAGGGCCTCTGCGTCGACACCGGTCCAGCCCAGGTTGGGCGCCTGGCGGACCGTACCGCCGGACACCAGGCCCGGTAGTGCCAGCTGCACGCCGACGGGCCGCAGACGCTCCCGAGCGGCCGTCTCCAGCGCCCGGGAGGCGATACGGGCGGCGCGCGCCAGGACCTCGGACGGCGGGGCGCCACGGTGGTCGACGGGCTCGGTGATCCGCACCCGTTCGCTCCCCGACAGGTCGGTCACGCACACCGACACATAGTCGATGTTGATCTCCACGCCCAGCCCCGCCAGGCCGGTACGGGCCACCTTCAGCACCGTGCCCGGACGCCCGGCCTGGCCGCTGAACGTCTTCCCCGACTCCGTGACGAAGCCCCCGTCCAGCAACTGCTCGACCAGCGACGAGACGGCCGCCCTGGTCAGCCCCACCCGGGCGGCGACCCCGGCGCGCGTTGCCTCGCCCGTGTCGTGGACGGCGCGCAGCACCAGACTGAGGTTGTGTCGGCGCACGGTGTCCTGGTCGGCCTTGGGTCCCAGGGCCTCGGGCGGGTTGCTGCGCTTCATCGGGCTCTTCGGGCTCACAGGGCTCATAGGGCTCGTGTCGGACTCGTCGTGCGGCTCATCGACCGGAGCCTAGGCGACACCGCAGGCCGGCCGGTCGCCGACCGGGCATTGTCAGTGGCGGCAGGCAGGATGAAGGGCATGACGAACACACCTGCTGTTCTCGCAGACCCGGCCGCCTACGCCGCCGCGGTGCAGACCGCCACCCGCGCGGCCGCCGCGTACTACGGCCGGGGCGACAGCGCCCTGGATGACGAGGCGTACGACCGCTTGGTCCGGGCCGTCGAGGGGTACGAACACGAGCACCCGGACGAGGTGCTGCCGGACTCACCGACGGGCAAGGTCGGCGGCGGCGCGGCGGTCGGCGACATCCCCCACACGGTGGCGATGCTGTCGCTGGACAATGTGTTCTCCGCCGAGCAGTTCACGAGTTGGGCGGCGTCCCTGGAGCGCAGACTCGGCCGGCCGGTGGAGCAGTGGAGCGTCGAACCCAAACTCGACGGGCTCGCCATCGCCGCCCGCTACCACCGCGGCAAGCTGGTCCGGCTGATCACGCGTGGAGACGGCACGGCAGGAGAGGACGTGTCGCACGCCATGGGCACGATCGTCGGTCTGCCCGGCGAGCTGACCGAGCCGGTCACCTTCGAGGTGCGCGGGGAAGTGCTCATGACCGCTGAGCAGTTCGAGCGGGCGAACGCGACGCGCACGGAACACGGCGGGGAGCCGTTCGCCAACCCGCGCAACGGCGCGGCGGGCACCCTGCGCGCCAAGGACCGCCCGTACCGGGTGGAGATGACCTTCTTCGCCTACGGCGCCCTGCCCCTGCCCCTGCCCGGCTCCGGCGACCTCGCCGAACGGCTGGGGGAGTGGCCGCACAGCGAAGTCCTGCGGTACGTCGCGGCGACCGGCGTGCACACCGCGGCCGGCACGCCGGTGCCGCCGCGCACGGCAACCGCCGCCGATGACGTGCAGGCCAGGGTCGAGGAGATCGCCGCGCTGCGCCCCGAGCTGCCGTTCGGCATCGACGGCATCGTCATCAAGGCCGACCTCGCCGCCGACCAGCGCGAAGCCGGCTCCGGTTCCCGCGCGCCCCGGTGGGCCATCGCGTACAAACTCCCCGCCGTGGAGAAGGTCACCCGGCTGCTGGACGTGGAGTGGAACGTCGGGCGCACGGGCGTCATCGCCCCGCGCGCGGTCCTGGAACCGGTCGAGATCGACGGTTCGACCGTCACGTACGCGACCCTGCACAACCCGGCGGACATCACCCGCCGTGACCTGCGCCTGGGCGACCAGGTGATGGTCTACAAGGCGGGCGACATCATCCCCCGCATCGAAGCGCCGGTGGTTCATCTGCGGACCGGGGACGAGCGGCCCATCATCTTCCCCGAGGCGTGCCCGCAGTGCGGCTCGGACATCGATGCCACCGAGCAGCGCTGGAGGTGCGTGCGCGGCCGCAACTGCCGGGTGGTGGCGTCCATCGCGTACGCCGTGGGGTGCGACCAGCTCGACATCGAAGGCCTCGGCACGACGCGCGTCGTGCAGCTCGTTGACGCGGGCCTGGTCAGCGACTTCGCCGACCTGTTCACGCTCACCCGCGAGCAACTCCTGACGCTGGAGCGGATGGGCGAAATCAGCACGGACAACCTCCTGGCCGGCATCGAGCAGGCCAGAACCCGCCCGCTGTCCCGTGTCCTTGCAGCGCTCGGTGTACGGGGCACGGGGCGCTCCATGTCGCGCCGCATCGCCCGGCACTTCGCCACGATGGATCATCTGCGGGCCGCCGACGCGGAGGCGGTGCAGCGGGTGGAGGGCATCGGGGTGGAGAAGGCCCCGGTGATCGTCACCGAGCTCGCAGAACTCGCGCCGCTGATCGGCAAACTCGTCGCGGCGGGTGTGAACATGACCGAGCCGGGGGCCACTTGGCCGGTCGAGGGGGACGCGGCAGCGGACGAAGGTGCGGCTGCCGGGCCGCTGGACGGCATGACGGTCGTCGTCACGGGAGCCATGACGGGGCCGCTGGAGAAACTGAGCCGCACCCAGATGAACGAGGTCATCGAGCGGGCCGGCGGCAGGGCGTCCTCCAGCGTCTCCAAGCGTACGGCGCTCGTGGTGGCGGGGGAGAACGCGGGGGCGAAGCGGGCCAAAGCGGAGGACCTTGGTGTACGTGTGGCGAGCCCGGACGAATTCGCGGCGATGATCGCGGACCTGCTCCAGGAAGCGTAACGCCGGGGGCGACGCCCCGCTCCTGTATTCTGGGCAGAGCCCCCCACGCGGCGGGGGCCGCACAATGTCACAGGCCGGGCGCACCGCCCCCTCCGCCGCTAACCACCCGCCGCCGAGACAACGAGCCGCCCCACACGCCCCGTCACCCCTGCGCCCGGCAGCAAAACCCCCGCCCCACCCGGCGTCACCGACCCCAGCACCCGCGCGCCTCGAGCACCCGTGCACGAAGCGACCGTGCCGGCCAGACCGTGCGCGGTCAGCCACCCCAGCACCCCGAAGGCGTACGCCTCCTTCGCAGCCGACGGCAGCCCCAGCTCGTCCGACGTCCGAAGCGGTACGCCGCCCAGCTCGTCGCGCAGCTGCGTCATCAGCACCGGATTGCGGGTGCCGCCGCCGGAGGCGATCACCTCGGTGGCGCCGAACGGCCGCACCGAGTCGGCCACGGTCCTGGCCGTCAGCCGCGTCAGGGTGGCGACAACATCCTCAGCCGGCAGATCGCCGAGCCCGGCCAGTGCGGCACGCAGATAGGGCAGATGGAACAGCTCCTTGCCCGTGGTCTTCGGTGCGGGCAGCGCGTAGTACGGCTCTGCCAGCAGCCGCTCCAGCAGGGGCAGATGGACCCGCCCCCGCGCAGCCATCGCCCCGCCCGCGTCGTACGCCGCCTGCCCGCCCGTCAGCTCCCGCACCGCCGCGTCGAGCAGCGCGTTGGCCGGCCCCGTGTCGAAGGCCACGGGCTCATCACCCGACCTCCCGCAACCACAAGACGCCCCGCAAGCGCCCGACCCCCCGCAACCGCTCGACGCCACCGTCACATTGCCGATCCCGCCCAGATTCAGAGCCACCGGCACCCCTGCCCGCCCCCGCAGCCACAGCACGTCGAAGATGCTGACCAGCGGTGCGCCCTGCCCGCCCGCGGCCACGTCACGCGTCCGGAACCCGGAGACGACCGTGCGGCCGGTGGCCTCGGCGATCCAGGCCGGCTCGCCGATCTGCAGCGTGCCGTGCACCCGACCGCCCTCCACCCAGTGGTAGACGGTCTGCCCGTGCGAGGCGATCAAGTCGGCCCGTCCGTCGCACAGTTCACGGTCTGCCCGGACCGCCGCCGCCGCGAAGGCCTGCCCGATGAGCGCGTCGAGCCGGCACACGGCGGCCAGGGAGGTCGGCGCCGGCGGCAGCGCCTGCGCCAGCTCCGCCCGCAGTCCGTCGTCGTACGCCGTGCTGATCATGCCGAGCGGCGTGAGTGTCAGCGTGTCCCCGTCCAGCGCGAGGTCGGCGGCGGCCGCGTCGATGGCGTCGTACGACGTCCCCGACATCAGCCCCACCACCCGCATGCCCGCCCTCACCGCAGCACACGCTTGTGGTCGTCGCCGCGCAGGGTCAGCAGGGCCAGGACACTGACGGCGCAGGTCGCGGCGGCGTAATAGGCGGGGATGTCCACGCTGCCCGTTCGTTTGACCGTCTCGGTGATGATGAGGCCCGCGCACCCGGAGAAGACGGCATTGGACAGCGAGTACGCGAGACCGAGTCCCGTGTAGCGCACGGTTGTCGGGAACATCTCGGCCAGCATCGCCGGCCCCGGCCCCGCCATCAGCCCGACGGCCGCCCCCGCACCGAACAGCGCCGCCCCCTTCACGTAAGTGGCTACGCCCGGGTCCTGCACCAGATTCAGCAGCGGCAGCGCGAGCACGACGACCAGCAGCGCCCCGGTCAGCATCACTTTCCGCCGCCCGATGCGGTCACTGACGATGCCCGCCGGGAGGATGGGCGCGGCGAATCCGAGATTTGCCAGGACAGTGGCGATCAGCGCCTCCTGGAAAGTCGCGTTCAGCGTGCTCTGCAGATATGACGGGAGGACCACCAGGAAGGTGTAACCGGCCGCGGACCAGCCCATCAGCCGTCCGGCTCCGAGCGCGATCGCCTTGGCCGTCTCCGCGACGGGCGGCCGCACCGGCGGGGCGCTGCGCTTGCTCGCGTCGACGGCCACCGACGCGAACGCGGGTGTCTCGTCCAGGCGCAGCCGCAGCCACAGGGCGACCAGCCCGAGGGGCAGCGTCAGCAGGAAGGGCACTCGCCAACCCCACCCGTTCAGCTGCGTCTCGCTCAGGACGGTCGCGAGGAGGGCCGCCATTCCCGCGCCCCCGAGCAGGCCGAGCGCCACGGTGAACGACTGCCACGCCCCGTACCGCCCCCGCTTCCCGGGTGGCGCGAACTCGGTCATGATCGACACGGCTCCGCCGAACTCCCCTCCCGCGGAAAGGCCTTGCAGAATGCGGAGCAGCGTCAGCAGCCAGGGCGCGGCCGCGCCGATGGTGGCGTACGTCGGCAGCACACCGATCAGCGTCGTCGCACCGGTCATCAGGCAGATGACGAGAATCAGTGTGGGCCGCCTGCCGATCCGGTCCCCGACCCGCCCGAAGACGGCGGCGCCGACGGGGCGGAAGAAGAAGGCCAGGGCGAAGGAGGCGTACGTCTTGATGAGCCCCTCGACGTCGCTGCCACCGTCGGGGGTGAAGAACTGAGCGGCGATGATGGTGGCGAAATAGCCGTAGACGCCGAACTCGTACCACTCGATGAAGTTCCCCACGGACCCCGCCACGAGCGCACGGCGCGAACGGGCGGGGCGGGCGGCGTCAGGCGCGGTTCGGGGGACGGTCCCGGGAACTGGACCGGAGGCGGGTGTGGTCATGTGGCCCGAGTGTGCTGACCGCCCGGCCGCGTCACAAGACCCGTGCAGCCCCGCGCGTCACGGGGTCGTCCGCCCCGCCGTCATCCGCCCCCCCGTCGACCGCCCTGCCCGCATCCGCTCAGAGCGCGTGTCCCGTGGTCGCGTCCACATGCGCCGGTACGGAACCCTCGTGGCGGTCGCCCACGGTCGATGTGCCGGTCGGCTCGAACAGGAGCAGGGAGGCCCCACCGGCCGAGGACGGCTTGTGCTCGGTGCCGCGCGGGACGACGAACACCGACCCGGTGGCCAGGACCACGGACCGCTCCCAGACCTTCGCACCGCCCTCCGGGCTCTTCCCGCGCAGGGCGATGGTCAGCTCACCGTCGAGCACCTGGAAGAACTCGTCCGTGTCGTCGTGGGTGTGCCACAGGTGCTCCCCGAGCACCTTGGCGACTCGTACGTCGTAGTCGTTGACGCGGGTCACGATGCGCGGGCTCCACAGTGCGTCGAAGGAGCCGAGGGCATCGGTGAGGGCGATCGGCTCGGACGCCTGGTTGTCCTGTTGCTGCGAGTGCTGCTTCTCCGGGTTCTGCTGCTTCGAGGCCATGATCCGATCCTCGCCCCCGTCCGCCGGCTCGCGCGAGTGCTATAAATCGCACATGACGCAAGGATCCTCGCACCCGCACCGGGTCGTCGTGATCGTCGACGAGAACTCGAACCCCTTCGAGCTCGGTTGCGCGACCGAGGTCTTCGGCCTGCGCCGCCCCGAAATCGGCCGCGACCTCTACGACTTCGCCCTGTGTTCCCCGCAGCCCCGCACGCTGATGCGGGACGGTTTCTTCACGCTCACGGGGGTGGGCGGCCTGGAGCGGGCAGACAGCGCCGACACCCTGATCGTGCCCAACCGGCCCGACACCGACGTGCCCCGCCGCCCGGCCGTACTCGACGCCGTCCGGCGGGCGCACGCGCGTGGTGCCCGGCTGATGGGCTTGTGCAGCGGCGCGTTCACGCTGGCCGAGGCGGGGGTGCTCGACGGGCGCAGAGCCACGGCGCACTGGCAGTGGGCGGACAGCTTCCGGGCGCGTTTCCCCTCTGTGCGGCTCGAACCGGACGTGCTGTTCGTCGACGACGGAGACATCCTCACCGCGGCGGGCAGTGCCGCAGCCCTCGACCTCGGTCTGCACGTGGTACGCCGCGACCACGGCGCGGAGATCGCGGCAGCGGTGAGCCGTCGCCTGGTCTTCGCCGTCCACCGCGACGGCGGCCAGCGTCAGTTCGTCGAGCAGCCGCTGCCCACCGCCACGGACACCTCGATCGGCCCGCTCCTTCAGTGGGCCCGGCAGCGGCTCGCCGGCCCGCTGAGCGTGGTCGGACTGGCCGCACAGGCAGCAGTCAGCCCGGCCACGCTGCACCGGCGCTTCCGCGCGCAACTCGGCACCACCCCCCTGGCCTGGCTCACCGCCGAGCGCGTGGTGCTGGCCTGCCGCCTGATGGAGCGTGGGGAGGCGGGGACCGAAGCGGTGGCCCGGGCGAGCGGGCTGGGCACGGCGGCGAACCTCCGCGTCCAGCTCCGCCGCAGCACGGGCCTTACCCCGGGCGCGTACCGCGAACGCTTCACGTCGGCCGGCTGACGGTTTCTTCCGCCGACCCCGGCACAATGGCGCCATGGCCCGACGCACTTCACGACCCGTACCGCTCACCGCCGCCTCGCCCTGCCCCTGCGGCCTGGCCGCCGCCTACGGGGAATGCTGCGGGCGTTTCCACTCAGCCGCTGCCGCCGCGCCCACCGCCGAGCTCCTGATGCGCTCCCGGTACAGCGCCTTCGCCGCCCAGGACGCCGGGTACCTGCTGCGCACCTGGCACCCAGACACCAGGCCGCCGGAGATCGACTTCGACGCGGGCATGCGCTGGCAGGGCCTGGACGTCCTGGCCACCACCGGGGGCAGCGTCTTCCACACCACGGGTACGGTCACCTTCCGCGCCCACTACACCCACCGGGGCGAGCCCGGCGAACTTCACGAGCACAGCCGCTTCGTGCGGCACGAGGGCGCCTGGGTCTACCTCGACGCGGCCGAGCCCGAGGCCTCCTGACGGTGCGGCCCCTCCTCGCCTGCCCCCGCAACCCCGGCTGGCCACCGGCGGCGTACGGCCCACCCGGCCACCACGACCACGGCGGCGATCGCGTACGCCGTCGTGCTCGCGCCGTCCCGCTCGTCGAAGGCACGTGAGGTCACGTACGCGCCCGCGCCGGCCAGCGCGACGCCCAACCACTCCCAGCGGCCGTCCAGCGCCACCAGGGCGACCAGCAGCAGCGCGTACCACGAGTACTCCGGTGTCATGAGCAAGAACGCGGTCCCGGTCACCAGCAGCGCCCCCCGCCAGGGCTGTTCGGGGTCGCCCCGCCGCAGGACGTGGATCACGAGCGCTGCCAGGACCACGGCCACCGCGGGCAGGGCCCAGGAATCGGGCATCAGCAGACGCAGCACGCCGTAGCGGTTGTCGGCGTCGGCGGCGTCGTAGCCCTCCTCCTCGACGTAACCGCCGAGATAGCCGAACACCGACTCCCGTGAGGCCAGGACGTACGGCAGATAGGCCAGCCCCACGACGCCGGCGGCCGGCAGCAGCACCGCTGCCATCCGGGCCCACAGCCACTGCCGGGGCCTGCCGGCCAGTACGCCCGACAGCGCGCCCGGCAGCACCACCGCTGGCATCAGCTTGACCGCCGTCGCCGCGCCGAGCAGCGCCCCGCCCGCGACCCGGCGGTGCACCACGACTCCCAGCCCGGCCACGGCGAGCAGTACGCCGAGGACATCGGCGTGGGCGTTGTTCACCGCCTCGATGGGCACGACGGGGCACCACGCCCAGTACGCGGCGTTCCGGGGATCACCGCCCCGGCGCCTGATCACCAGCAGCAGCACCCCGGTCACGCCGAGGGAAAGCACGGCCCCGCCCACCTGCAACGCCTTGTGGCGGACCGTGTCCGGGGACAGCGCGTGCACGAGGAGGAAGTACCCCTCGGAGACCGGCGGGTAGATGGTGTGCGCGTTCGGTCGGTTCAGCCGCGTGCACCTGCGGTCCTCGCCGGTCGCCGACTTGCGGCCGATGCGCGCACGGTCGGGCCCCGCGCAGTCGGCGCCGGCCGGGAAGAGCCAGGGGTCCCGCAGCTCGGTGAGCGCACGGTCGGCGGGAGCGTGGTCGTACGGGGAGATCCCGGCGGCCTGCACGCGGCCGTCCCACGCGTACCGGTAGGAATCCGTGCTGGTACGCGGCGGAGCGGCCAGCCCGGTGGCCGTCACCGCGATCCCGCCGGCCACGACCAGCAGCAGGACGCTGCGGGCCGGGACCTTGCGCACGGCCCAGGCCGCCGCGGCGAACAGCAGCCACGCCCCGGCGTACCACCAGGAGAGGCCGCCGGGATCGGTGAAGAAGGTGTCGGTGCGGATCGTGAGGGTGAGGACGACGGTCAGCGCGATGAGCAGGGCTGCGGTGAGTGCGGTACGGGCGTTGATCACACGTCCCAGCGTGGCAGCCGGATCCGGCCGGTGGGCCGCCGAACCACCGATGTCCGCGTTTCGTAAGGCCTGTCCTCAATCGCCGGACAGGCTGGAGATCGCCATGCCGCGGTGACGGCCGAAGGGCTCACCCCCGCCGAACCAACCGCACAAAGCCCCGTCCGCCCGCAGCCGTCCACTCCTCCTCCGCCGTCCACCCCGTCGCCCCCGCGTACTCGCGCAGCGCCGCCGGGCCCACCCTGGCCCAGGGGAACGACGCGCCCCGCGTGCCCCTGCCGTCGTCCACCCGGACCTGCACCCGTTCGTCGACGTCGGCCGGGGCCGTCTCCGCGAGCAGTACACCGCGCGGGGTCACCGTCTGTGCCACTCGTTCGAGGAGGGCGCGCGGATCGCCGCCGATGCCGATGTTGCCGTCGACCAGCAGCGCCGTGTCCCAATGGCCCTCGTCCGGTACCGAGTCGAAGACCGACCCGCAGACCGCCGCACCGCCCGCCCGCTCCGTACGGTCCACCGCGGCCGGGCTCACGTCGATGCCCAGTGCCGGATGCCCGAGCGCGGTCAGGCCCGCGACCAGCCGTCCGGGGCCGCAGCCGATGTCGAGCACAGTACCCCGGCACCGTTTCAGGACCGTCATGTCGGCGCTGTCCGGCCCGGCGCACCACCGTTCCACGTCCAGTGGCAGCAGCCAGCCGTCCGGGCGGCGCAGGAACAGCGGGCCGCGCCCCGTGCGCAGCGCCTGCGTATAGGGATCGGCCCGCCAGGCCGGCCCCGCACCCGTCGTTCCCGTCCCCGTCCCCGCCCCTGCCCCCGTCCCCGTAGTCCCCGTCGCCACCGTCGTCATCGTCCGGCCCCCGCCCCGGCCGACAGCGCGGCCAGCTCCGCGGCGAACCGGCTGCGCGGCGCCTCCGCAGCCACCAGCGTCGCGTCGTGCGCGGTGTCGACGTCGCGTAGCAGCGGCAGGTCCCGCACCACGAGCCCCGCGTCGGTCAGGCGTTGGCGCTGTACGGCCCCGGTCTCCGGTACGGACATCGGCACTCCGCGCAGCAGCGCCGGATCCGGGGCCGCGAGCCCCAGCGCCCAGAAGCCGCCGTCGACGGCGGGCCCGAACCACGCGTCGCAGTCCCGCCAGGCGTCCGGTGCCAGCGCGGGCGCCAGCAGCTCCGGGGTGACCTGCGGGGTGTCCATGCCGACGAGGACCGCCGGACCGCAGTCCGCGCACATCCCGAAGGCCGCAGCGAGCCTCTCGTCGAGCCCGCCCGCGCACTGCGGCACCACCTCGAAGCCCGGCGGCAGCCATGGGCCGGGCTCCCCGGCCAGGACCAGCACCCGGCGCAGAACCGGGGCGGCGAGCACCGCGTCCAGGGTGTCGGCGAGCGAGGCGGCGGCGAGGCGGGCCGCGTCGGCCGGGCTGAACGGCGGGGTCAGCCGTGTCTTGACCCGACCGGGCACCGGCTCCTTGGCGATGACGAGCAGCGTGGTTGTCGGATGTGCGCGCGTCGGTTGTGCGGGCGCCGGTTGTGCGGCCGTCGGCCGTGTGGTCATCGGACGTCACCACCCGCCGTCGCCAGCACCCGCCGCATGTCGTGCACCGCGTGCCAGGTGCCCCGCCAGGTGCCGGTCACCTTGGATTTGCCGGACCTCGGCAGGTATGGAACGTCCTCCTCCCGCACCCGCCACCCCGCGTCCGCGGCCCGCACCACCATCTGCAGCGGATAGCCGCTGCGCCGGTCTGTCAGCCCGAGCCCCAGCAGCGCCTCACGCCGGGCGGCCCGCATCGGCCCGAGGTCACGCAGCCGCAGCCCCGTACGCCGGTGCAGCATGCTCGTCAACGCGAGATTGCCGGCCCGGGCGTGCAGCGGCCAGGCGCCCCGGGACTGCGGCCGGCGCCGCCCGAGGACCAGATCGGCGTCCCCGTCGGCCACCTGACGGACGAAGCCGGTGAGCAGTCCGGGGTCGAGCGAGGCATCGCAGTCGCAGAAGCAGACGAACTCCGACTTGGCCGCCAGCAGTCCCGCATGGCAGGCCGCGCCGAAGCCGCGCCGCGGCTCGCGCACGACGGTGGCGCCGAGCTCCCGGGCGATGTCCGCCGAACCGTCGCTCGAACCGTTGTCCACGACCACGGCACGCCAGCCGTCCGGGATGCGCGCCAGCACCCAGGGCAGCGCCGCCGCCTCGTCGAGACACGGCAGGACCACATCGACCGAACCCGAACCCGAACCCGAACCCGAGCCCGGACCCGAGCCCGGACCCGAGCCCGGACCCGAAGCCCCCTCCCCGCCGCCCGCCCCGTTCACGCCGCACCCGCGAACTCGGTCATGCCGTCCGTGAAGGAGACCCCGGGTTTCCAGCCGAGCTCCGAGCGCAGCCGCGCCGAGTCGGCGGTGATGTGCCGTACGTCGCCGAGCCGGTACTCGCCGGTGACCACCGGCGCGGGCCCGCCGTGCGCCGTCGCCAGCGCAGTCGCCATCTCGCCGACCGTGTGCGGAACCCCGCTGCCCGCGTTGAACGCGCTCAACGCCCCCGGCCGGCGGCTTCCCACCGCCCGCAGCGCCGCCATGTTCGCGTCGGCGACATCCCGCACATGGACGAAGTCCCGGCGCTGACGGCCGTCCTCGAAGACCCGTGGCGCCTCACCCCGGGCGAGCGCCGACCGGAAGAAGGAGGCGACCCCGGCGTAAGGGGTGTCGCGGGGCATCCCCGGCCCGTAGACGTTGTGGTAGCGCAGCGACACCGCGCGTCCGCCGGTCGCCCGCGCCCAGGCAGCGGCCAGATGCTCCTGCGCCAGCTTCGTCGTCGCGTACACGTTGCGTGGATCGGACGGCGCGTCCTCACTCACCAGCCCCGGACTCAGCTCTTCGCCGCACTGCGGGCAGCCGGGCTCGAAACGTCCCGCTTCGAGATCGGACACCGCGCGCGGTCCCGGCCTGACCGTGCCGTGCCGGGGACAGTCGTAGCGCCCCTCGCCGTAGACCACCATCGACCCGGCCAGTACGAGATCCGCCACGCCCGCCCGGGCCATGGCGGCGAGCAGCACCGCCGTCCCGAGGTCGTTGTGGCAGACGTAGTCGGGAGCGTCGGCGAAGTCCTGGCCCAGTCCGACCATCGCGGCCTGGTGGCAGACCGCGTCGACGCCGCGCAGCGCACGCTCCACCCCCGCCCCGTCCCTGACATCGCCGGACACTCCTCCCGGGCCGGCCCGCCGCAGATCCAGCACGACAGGTTCATGGCCGCCCGAAGCGAGAGCGGTGACGATGTGCGAGCCGATGAAGCCCGCGCCTCCTGTGACTAGTACGCGCATGCTCTCGACGCTACGGGCCCGGGCACCGCCCGTCGGCCCCACACGCCATGACGTCACAGGTCCGTAAGGGTCTGTCACCCGCCCAGAGGGTGTCAGGGAGGTGTCCGGGAGGTGTCCGAAGGCCGGGCGGAGAGGGCCGGGGGCGATGGATACCCTGGGCCCGTTGTGATCCGAGGGCACCATGAGGAGAACGAGCGTGGCCGAGTCCGCCATAGCGCCGCCCGACCCACTCGCTCCCCGAGGCACGCCGCTCGGAGCTTCGCGGCGCGGAGTCGTCCGGTGGTTCACGGCTCTGGTCGCAGGGCTCGCACTCGTCCACGCGAGCATGCTGCTGCTCTACGTCGCCAAGGACTTCCCGCGCTCCGAGGCCTACGCCGAACAGGTCAACGGGTGGATGCGGCCGCTCTTCCCCCAGGACTGGAGCATCTTCGCCCCGGAGCCCGCCAGGTTCAATCAGCATCTCGAAGTGCGCGTCAACGACGGCGGGAAGTTCGGCGGGTGGATCGACCTCACCGCGCACGACAACGCGGCGTACCGCGGTGAGCTGCTCCCCAGCATCGAGGACCAGCTGGTCCTGCGCCGGGCGATCTCCCAGTACCGGTCGAACGTGGCGCGCGACAAAGCCGCCGACGCCACCGGCCGTTCGGCGCGCTACCTGCTCAACGTGATAGTGGTCCGGCTCGACGACATGGGCCACGACCGGGGGCAGGCCGTCCAACTCCGCCTCAAAAGCACCCGTATCCCCGCGCCCGGATCCAGCGCCGCCGCCACGCGCCCGCAGTATCAGACCCTCGGATACTGGAAGGTCCGCTCATGACCGTACGCGCAGCCCTCACCCTCGGCCGGGACTCCGCGGGCTCTCTCGGACGCCAAGCGAGCGCCGCCGCGCGCGATCTGACCCTTCGGCCCCTCGCCCCGTACAGCGCCGCCGCCATCCGTATCGGTCTCGGCGGCCTCTACCTGATCCACCTGCTGCGTGAGTCGGTACGCGCCGACCGCCTCTGGGGGCCGGGCTCTCCCTTCACCCCGGAGCTGTTCGCCCGGACCCTTGAGGCGCGCGGCTGGGACGGCGTCTTCTCCTGGTGGTACGGGCTTCTCGCCACCGACAGCGCTCTCGTCTTCTGGGCCTGGTACGCGCTGGCGGTCGCGGCCAGCGCGCTGCTGATGCTCGGCTGGCGCACCCGGGCCACGACCGTGGTGTTCTGGTTCCTCGTCGTGGCCTTCTACATCCGGGGATCCATGGCCAACAGCGGCTGGGCGCTGCTGAGTCTGCTGTTCGCCAACTTCCTGCTCTTCGTGGCGTCCGGCCGTTACTGGTCACTCGACGCCCGCCGCCGCGCCCGCAAGGCGAAGCGCGCGAACACGGACACCGACACGGACACCGACAGGGGTACGGACGCGTCCGCGTCGAGGTTCGTCTTCTGGGGAGCCGAGACCGAGGAGCTGCGCCGGCGCCTGGTCACCGTGCTGCACAACGCCGGCCTGGGGATGATCGCGCTCCAGGTCATGGTCATCTACGGGTCCGCGGCCATGTACAAGATCCAGGGCGAGTCCTGGCGCAACGGCACGGCCCTGTACTACTCGATGATGTACGACGACTTCTCGACCTTCCCCGAGCTGTCGGCCTGGGTCGCGAGCAACGGCACCTTCGCCGCGCTGATGGCGTACGTGACGGTCTTCTCGCAGATGCTGTTCCCCGCGCTGGTGTTCAACCGGCGGCTCAAGTACTGCATCCTCGTCGTCATGCTCGCCACCCACATCGGCATCGGCCTGCTCATGGCCCTGCCGATGTTCTCCGCCATCACGATCGTCGGCGACCTGGTGTTCCTGCCGACCACGTTCTGGCTGGCCGCCACCCGGCTGGTGCGTACGGCGCGGGCGCCGAAGACCGAACCGGGACCGCGGCTGCCGTCGCCACGCGACAACGCCGACAACGCCGACGACGACCTGACGAAGGTCACCGAGGTCGGTACAACGGCGTAGCGGCCCTCAGCGGGCAGCCGGCAGGCCCTGCGCCAGGTCCTCGGCGAGCAGCTGCTTGGCGATCGTGTCGACGGCGGCCCGCATGTCCCGGTCACCGGGCCGCCCGCCCGGCCGCCCGCCGTCCGTCTCCATTTCCAGCTGTTCGCCGAGCCACCGCGACCACGCGGCCCCGATCACCTCGGCCTCGCGGGCACCGGCAGGGGTGTGCGACAGCAGGCTGCCGTCGCGGGTGACATAGCCCTCGTCCACCATCCGGTCGAACACCGGCAGCAGGACCTCGGGCGGGATATTGCGGCGGGCGGCGATCAGGCCGAGGCTGGCATGACCGACCAACCGGGTGAACAGCGCCACCTGCATCACCGCCCAGGCGCCCGCGATGTCCAGGCGGGTGTCGGAGCCCATGATGATCCGCCGGTCGGTGTCCCGGCCCTTGGTGTGCAGCACCTGCGCGACGGACAGCTCCAGCAGCTTGGTGGAGTCGCCCGCCGTGGTGGGGGATCCGAATCCCTCGCCCATGTCGGTCGAGCCGGCGCGGGCGGTGTCGCGCAGCTTGACCTGCTTGAGGAACAGCGCCACCACGAAGCCGATCGCCGCGACCGGGACGGTCCACAGGAACACCGTGTGCAGCGAGTCGGCGTACGCCTGGATGATCGGATCCCCCTGCTCCGGCGGCAGCGCGTGCACCCCCTGCGGGTTGCGGGCGGCCCGTGCGAGCGCGGCGGGGTCCACCCCGCCAGCCCGGGCCGCCTCGGCGATTCCCGCGTCGAGGTTGAGCCGGAGCGAGTTGGCGTAGATGGTGCCGAAGACCGCCGTGCCGAAGGACATGCCGAGCGAACGGAAGAAGGTGACGCCTGAGGTGGCCGTGCCGAGGTCCGCGTACTCCACGGTGTTCTGCACGGCGATCGTCAGGACCTGCATGCCCAGGCCGATGCCGACGCCGAGCACGAACATGTACAGCGACCCCAGCCAGACCCCCGACTCCGTGTCCATCAGCGACAGCAGGAACAGACCGATACCCATCACCAGGGAACCGGCGATGGGGAAGATCCGGTAATGGCCCGTCCTGCTGACGACACTTCCGCTGTAGACCGACGCGATGAGCAGACCGGCCACCATGGGCAGCGTGCGGATGCCCGAAGTGGTCGCGGAGTCCCCGTCGACGTACTGGAGATACGTCGGCAGGAACGTCATCGCCCCGAGCATCGCGAAGCCCACCACGAAGCTGAGGACCGAGCAGACGGTGAACACCGGATTGGAGAACAGCCGCATCGGCAGCATCGGCTCGACGGCGCGGGTCTCCACCAGGCAGAACAGGGCGAGCGCGATCAAGCCCGTCGCGAAGAGACCGATGATGACGCCCGAGCCCCAGCCGTACTCGTTGCCGCCCCAGCTCGTAGCCAGGATCAGGGCGGCGGCACCGGCCGCGACGAGCGCGATGCCGAGATAGTCGATGACGGGGCGGACGGCGGAGCGTACGGACGGAATGTTGCGGGCGGCGGCGACGACGACGGCGATCGCGATCGGCACGTTGACGTAGAACGCCCAGCGCCACGTCAAATGGTCGGTGAACAGGCCGCCCAGCAGCGGCCCGACCACGGTGGCCACCCCGAAGACCGCTCCGATGGCGCCCTGGTACTTGCCGCGCTCGCGCAGCGGGATCACATCGGCGATCAGGGCCATCGAGGTGACCATGAGGCCGCCCGCGCCGACGCCCTGCAGCGCGCGCCAGACGATCAGCAGCGTCATGTTGGCGGACAGCCCGCACAGGAACGAGCCGGTGATGAAAATGACGGCCGAGATCTGGAAGATCAGCTTTCGGCCGAAGAGGTCACCGAACTTGCCGACCAGGACGGTCGCGACGGTCTCGGCCAGCAGATAGGCGGTCACCACCCACGACATGTGCTCCGCGCCGCCGAGTTCCGAGACGATCGTCGGCAGCGCGGTGCCGACGATCGTCTGGTCCAGCGCGGCCAGCAGCACACCCAGCAGGACGGTCCCGAAGACGATGTTGCGCTGCCGCCGGTCGAGGACGGGCGGGGCGGGAGCCGGGCCTGCCTTGCTGCTGGTGCTCACCCCTGCACCCTCACACCGGGCTTGCCGGGTCGCATGCGGGAGCCGCCCGTAAGGACGGTCCCGGCCCGGTGGCGGACGGCGGAGTTACGGCGCCCCGAAGACATCCGCGAGGTCGTAGCAGACCGGCTCCTCCAACTGGGCGTACGTACAGCTCTCCGGCGTACGGTCCTCGCGCCAGCGGCGGAACCTCGCGGTGTGCCGGAACCGGTCGCCCTCCATGTGGTCGTACGCGACCTCGCACACCCGCTCCGGCCGCAGTGCCACCCACGACAGGTCCTTCCTGCCCGACCAGCGGCTCGGCGCGCCCGGCATCCGGGCGCCCTCGTGCGCGGACTCCTCGGCCCAGGCCGCCCAAGGGTGCTCGTGGAGTTCGTCCGGCCCCAGGCGCAGGGGCTCCAGCTCCTCGATCAGCTCCTTGCGCCGGCGCATCGTGAAGGCCGCGCACACCCCCACATGCTGGAGCGCGCCCGTGTCGTCGTGCAGGCCGAGCAGCAGCGAGCCGACGACCGGTCCGCTCTTGTGCAGCCGGTACCCGGCGACGACACAGTCCGCCGTGCGCTCATGCTTGATCTTGTACATCAGCCGGGTGTCCTGCCGATACGGCATCGACTCGGGCTTGGCGACCACACCGTCGAGCCCCGCGCCCTCGTAACGCTCGAACCACTCCCTGGCCACCTCGATGTCCCCCGTCGCGGGCGCCAGATGAACGGGCGGCCGCACTCCTTCGAGCACCCCGGCCAGGGCGCTGCGCCGGTACACGAACGGGGCGTCGAGCAGCGACTCGTCCTCCAGCGCCAGCAGGTCGAAGGCGACGAACGACGCGGGCGTGCGTTCGGCCAGCATCCGCACCCGGGACTGCGCCGGGTGGATGCGCTCGCTGAGCCGGTCGAAGTCCAGCCGCCCCTCGTGGACGATCACGATCTCGCCGTCCACGACACACCGGCCGGGCAGCGTCGCGCGCAGCGACTCGACCAGCTCCGGGAAGTACCGGGCCAGCGACTTTCCCGTCCTGCTGCCGATCTCCACCTCGTCGCCGTCCCGGTGCACGATCGCCCGGAAACCGTCCCATTTGGCCTCGTAACTCATGCCGGGCCCGGGTGGGATGGCGGCCACGGCCTTGGCCAGCATCGGTTTCACGGGCGGCATCACCGGCAGATCCATGGCTCGATTCTGCGGTTCTTCCCGGTGGCTCGCCCGTCATGGTCCCGGTATGCGCCGAAAGCCCGACCGGCTTAGCGTGGCGGGCATGGGTGAAGCGGTGGAGCTCCAGGCCGGAGAGCGGACGGTACGGCTGTCCAGCCCCGACAAGATCTACTTTCCCGAGCGCGGCTACACCAAGTGGGACGTGGCCCAGTACTACCTGGCCGTCGGCGACGGGATCACCCGCGCGCTGCGCGACCGCCCGACCACCCTGCAGCGTTTCCCCGAGGGCGTCGGGGGCGAGTCCTTCTTCCAAAAACGCGTCCCCAAGAACCTGCCCGACTGGATTCCCACCGCCCGGATCGCCTTCCCCAGCGGGCGCACCGCCGACGAGATGTGCCCCACCGAGACCGCCGCCGTGCTGTGGGCCGCGAACCTCGGCTGCCTCACCTTCCACCCCTGGCCGGTACGGCGCGCCGCCACCGAACACCCCGACGAGCTCCGCATCGACCTGGACCCACAGCCCGGCACCGACTACGCGGACGCGGTCAGGACCGCCCACGAACTGCACGCGTTCCTCGACGAGCAGGGCCTGCGCGGCTGGCCCAAGACGTCCGGTGGCCGGGGCCTGCACGTGTTCGTGCCGATCGAGCCCCGCTGGACCTTCACCGAGGTACGACGCTGCGCCATCGCCGTCGGCCGCGAACTCGAACGCCGGATGCCGGGGCGCGTCACCACCGCCTGGTGGAAGGAGGAGCGCGGTGAGCGGATCTTCGTCGACTACAACCAGACCGCCCGCGACCGCACCATCGCCTCCGCCTACTCCGTCCGCCCGCACCCGCACGCTCCGGTCTCCGCGCCGCTGACCTGGGACGAACTGGACGAAGCGGAACCCCTCGACTTCGACCTGGCCACCATGCCGGCCCGGTTCGCCGAACTCGGCGACGTACACGCCGACATGGACGACCACGCCTTCGGCCTGGAGGGGCTGCTGGAACTCGCGGCCCGGGACGAGAGCGACCGCGGGCATGGCGACATGCCGTACCCGCCGGACTACCCGAAGATGCCGGGCGAACCGAAACGGGTCTCGCCGAGCCGGGCGAAGCACGAGGAGACGTGAGCGCCGGTGGACACGCGCGCACGCCGACGCGCGCTGAACGGTGGGCCGCGTTCGAGGAGTCGCCGTTCCTGCCCGCCCTGGTGCTGGTCTTCATCCTCGCGGCAGCCGCCGGTCTGTTCGCCGGGTCCTACACGTACAGCATGGCCAGTCCCACCCCGCACCGGATCCCCACCGCAGTCGTCGGCGACGCCGCCGCGCCGCACGGCCGGGCCTTCATCGCCGGCATGGACAAGGCGCTGGGCTCCTCACTCGCCCTGACCCCCTACCGCACGTCCGCGGCCGCGCGCAACGCGCTCAACGAGCAGCAGGAGTTCGCGATCCTGCGGATCAAGGACAGCCCGCGCGCCGGCGTTGAGCTCGACGTGGCGGGCGCGGCGGGGTCCTCCGTCGCGCAGGTACTCGCCCAGTCCGCCGCGAAGGTGGGATCCGCGGCCGGTGTGCCGGTCGAGGTCAGGGACATCAAGCCGCTCCAGAAGGGCGATCCCCGGGGCCTCGCGCTCTTCTACATCTCGCTGGCCGCGGTGATCATCGGCTTCGTCGGCGCCATCCAGCTCAGCGTGCACGCCCGCGCCCTGAACCCGGCCGAGCGCATCGCCTTCACCGCCGCCTACGCGCTCCTCGGCGCGTTCGCGATCGCCGCCGTCGTGGACTGGCTGCTGGGGGCGCTCGATCTGCCGTTCGTCGAATCGTGGCTGATCCTGGCGCTGACCATGTTCACCTCTGGCATGGTCTTCACGATGTTCAACACCCTTATGGGACGCTGGGCGATGCTGCCCACCTGGGGCCTGATGGTGCTCCTCGGCAACCCGTCGTCGGGCGGCGCGGTGTCCTGGCCGCTGCTGCCGTCCGTACTCGGCCACATCGGCCGCTGGCTGCCGCCGGGCGCCTCGGTCAACGCGCAGCACACGGCCGTCTACTTCCAGGGGCACCAGCACGCGCTGCCGTTCGCGGTGCTTGCCGCCTGGTCCCTGGTGTCCTGCACGGTTTTCTGGACGTACCGCCACCGTCATCCGGGCGGCCGCGACCACGCGCCTGCGCACGCGGCCGCTGGGGCGGGGGGACGACCGGACAAGCTGTAGAGCCCCGGCTCTTTCGGGTCGCCAAGCCGGACCGGACCATTTCGGGGTACGAGCACCATCCGGCCGGGTCTCCCGAGGCGGGGGTGGCACCGGGGTCGGTGCCGTGCCGGGGCGTCTCCTCGGGTGCCGAACGTTCGGCGGGGTTGCTCTGTGCGGCCACGCTGTGTTCGACACCCTGCGGGGAGCGCCCCGACACGTCCCCTCCCGGCACCTCGGGGAGCTCGGCGGGGGCGTTGAGCGGACGTTCAGCGGGCGTTGATCGGCGGTGCGCAGGGTGTGGGGCATGGTGACGAAAACCGCGGAACTCTTGTGGCAGGAGAGCGCGTTGTGCGCTCAGGCCGGGCCCGAGTTCTTCTTTCCCACGCCCGGTAGCTCCACCCGCGAGGCCAAGCAGCTCTGCGCCGCGTGCGAGGGGCGGGTGGCCTGCCTGGAGTACGCGCTCGCCAACGACGAGCGGTACGGCGTGTGGGGGGTCTCTCCGAGAAGGAGCGGCGGCGGTTGTGACGTTCGAGGGGGGCGTCGGCGTCCCGGGCGTGTCCGGGACGCCGACCGGGGGTCAGGAGGCTGCGCGGGCGGCCATGCGGGCCCTGCGTGCGGCCAGCTTCTCGTCGAACTTGCTCGCCTCCGCGTCCAGCCCGTTCATGTAGAGGCCGAGCTCCTCCTGCGCCTTGAGTCCCTCGGGGCCGAGGCCGTCGATCTCCAGGACCTTGAGGAAGCGCAGGACCGGCTGGAGTACGTCGTCGTGGTGGATGCGCATGTTGTAGATCTCGCCGATCGCCATCTGGGCGGCGGCGCGCTCGAAGCCCGGCATGCCATGCCCGGGCATGCGGAAGTCCACGACGACATCGCGCACCGACTGCATCGTCAGGTCGGGGGCGATCTCGAACGCCGCGCCCAGCAGGTTGCGGTAGAAGACCATGTGCAGGTTCTCGTCGGTCGCGATGCGGGCCAGCATGCGGTCGCAGACGGGGTCGCCGGACTGGTGGCCCGTGTTGCGGTGCGAGACGCGGGTGGCGAGCTCCTGGAAGGCGACGTACGCCACCGAGTGCAGCATCGAGTGGCGGTTGTCGGACTCGAAGCCCTCCGCCATGTGCGCCATGCGGAACTGCTCCAGCTTGTCCGGGTCGACGGCGCGCGAGGTGAGCAGGTAGTCACGCATCACGATGCCGTGCCGGCCCTCCTCCGCGGTCCAGCGGTGCACCCAGGTGCCCCAGGCGCCGTCGCGGCCGAAGAGGGAGGCGATCTCGTGGTGGTAGCTGGGGAGGTTGTCCTCGGTCAGCAGGTTCACGACGAGCGCGATCTTGCCGATGTCGGTGACCTTGGACTGCTCGGGCTCCCAGGCCTGGCCGTCGTCGAACAGGCCCGGGAAGTTCCTGCCGTCCGAGAACGGGACGTACTCGTGCGGCATCCAGTCCTTGGCAACCTTGAGATGGCGGTTGAGTTCCTTCTCCACCACCTCTTCCAGCGCGTACAGCAGTCGGGCGTCTGTCCACGCGTCCGAACTGCCGAGTTGGGGAGAGGTGACTGTCACGGGTGCTCCTGGGGACGGGGGCGATGTACAAGTACTTACGGCTACGTAGGTTACGTGACCGTAGGTTAAGGGGCCAGTAAGAGCTGAGCCAAGTCCACCGCCGCGATGTCCCGTTACGTTCGGTTATGCGGGCAGGTGACCGGGGGTCTGCCGAGACCCATGTCACGTAGTGCCATGCCCGAGCTCCAGGCGCCGGGTGATGCCGATCGACTCCAGGAACGGCTCGTCGTGGCTCGCCACGACCAGCGCTCCCTCGTACGACTCCAGCGCCTGGACCAGCCGCCGCACGCTCGCCAGGTCCAGGTTGTTCGTCGGCTCGTCCAGCAGAAGCAGCTGCGGCGCCGGCTCCGCCAGCAGCAGCGCTGCCAATGCTGCCCGGAAACGCTCACCGCCCGACAGGGTGCCGGCCCGCTGGTCCGCGCGCGAGCCCTTGAACAGGAACCGGGCCAGCCGCGCCCTGATGGCGTTGTTCGTCGCCGAAGGGGCGAACCTCGCCACGTTCTCCGCCACGGTCAGTCCGTCGTCCAGTACGTCGAGACGCTGCGGCTGGAACCGCAGCGGCACATGCGCCAGCGCCTCGCCCGCAACCGGCGCCAGTTCCCCGGTGACCGTGCGCAGCAGGGTCGTCTTCCCCGAGCCGTTGCGCCCCACCAGGGCGATCCGCTCGGGGCCGCGCACCTCGAACGCGCCGTCGACGCGGGCGCCGTACCGCAGCTCCAGATCCCGCAGGGTCAGTACGGTGCGGCCCGCGTGCACCGCGGTGTGCGGCAGTACGACGCTGATCTCGTCGTCGTCGCGCACCGCCTCCACCGCCCCGCTCAGCCGCTCCTTCGCATCGGCCAGCTTCTCCTCGTGCATGATGCGGTGCTTGCCCGCCGACTCCTGCGCGGCCCGCTTGCGGGCGTTCATGATGATCTTCGGTTCGCGCTTGGTGTCGTACATCATCTACCCGTACCGCTTGCGGCGGGCCAGCTTCACATGGGCGTCCGCCAGCTCCTTCTTCTGCCGGTGCACGTCGGCCTCGGCGACCCGGACCATGCGCTCCGCCGCCTCCTGCTCGACGGCGAGCGCCTCCTCGTACGCCGTGTAGTTGCCGCCGTACCAGCGGACCTCGCCTTCGCGCAGGTCGGCGATCTGGTCGACTCGCTCCAGGAGTTCGCGGTCGTGACTGACCACGACCATCACGCGGGACCACGCCTCGACCGCGGCGTACAGGTGCTCGCGTGCCTGCCGGTCCAGGTTGTTCGTCGGCTCGTCGAGGAGCAGGATGTCCGGACGGCGCAGCAGCACCGACTCGCCGCCGGACAGCTCGCCGATCGTCCGGTCGAGGCCGATCCGGACCAGGCCGAGCTGGTCGAGGGTCGCGCGGGCGCGCTCCTCCACGTCCCAGTCGTCGCCGACGGCCGTGAAGTTCTGCTCGGTCGCCTCGCCCGCCTCGATGGCGTGCAGGGCGGCGCGCGTTTGCGTGATGCCCAGGGCCTGGTCCACCCGCAGTCCGGTGTTCAGCACCAGGTTCTGCGGAAGGTAGCCGAGTTCGCCGGCGGTCTGGATCTTCCCGCCGGTAGGGGCGAGCTCGCCGGCCGCCAGCCGCAACAGGGTTGATTTTCCTGACCCGTTGACGCCTACCAGCCCGGTCCGACGGCCAGTTGGAAGCCGTCGAAGACGGGCGTTCCGTCCGGCCGGACGAAGGAGAGCGAGGAGCAGGAGAGATGGGTGGGGAAGGTTGACACCAACACCGTTGCGTTTACCTCCGTGAGCGGTTCGCAAGCCCGTGTTCGAAGAACGTGACGGTGGTGTGGACGGTGTAGTGCTGGCTGGTCGTGGGGTGTTGTCCGGCGTTCGGTCCGTACTTGCTGGTGGGGTTCTTGCGGGTGCGGGCCTTGACGCGGTGTCGGTGGCGGGCGGGGTGAAGAGCGTCGAGGACGGCCCGGCCGATGGGGCCGATGAGCTCGGCGGGACCCGCCGGGGGCAGGATTGCGGTCGCGGTGGTGACGGTGTCGGCGGCGGTGGTCTGCAGGACGGTGAAGCTGATGCGGTCCATGTCCAGGCCGGGCCGGGTGCAGGCGGTGTCGGCGGCGGCGCGGATCAGTGCCTGGTAGGTGGTGAGCAGGGCGTATACCTCCTGGTCGAGGCCGGTCAGGCTGCGGGAGCGCAGGACACGGCCGTCCAGCATGGTGGCCTTGATCGAGAAATACGTCGTCTCCGACTGCCACCGCTCGTGGTAGAGATCCACGAGCCCGGCGGCTGGGTGGGCGGCCGGGTCGAGGAGGCTGGTGAGCAGGCGCCATTGCTCGGTGCGGACGGTGCCATCGGCCAGGGTCACGGTGACGGACGCCTCGATGACGCGGACGGTCAGCAGGACGGGCAGGACACCGTAGCCGATCCGGGCCAGGTAGGAGCCGTCACCCAGGTGCCGGAAGGGGGTGGGTATCCGGCGGGCGGAGGAGCGCACCAGGAACTGGGCGTCGGTGGCCTGGACGTCCCGGACGAACTCGTTCGCATCGAAGCCGGCATCGGCCAGCAGGAGCATCGTGCGGTCCAGCATGCTCAGCAGGCGTCCTGCATAGGTGAGTTCGCCGTCACTCTCGGGGCCGAACGCAGCGGCCAGCACGGCACGGGTGCCGCACTCGACCAGGACCACGAGTCGCAGCAGCGGGTAGCCGAACTCCACACTCTCGCCCGCTCGTTTGGGATAGCGCCAGGTGAGCGCCTCCTCATCCGGTACGTGCAGCAAGGTGCCGTCCACGGCCACGGTCCGAAGCCCTCGATAGAACGAACCGGCCTGCCCGAGATGGGCGACGGGTCCGGCGAGAACCTCGAACAGCCGCCGCAGCGGCGCCGCCCCTATCCGCCGCCGGGCCCTGGACAGCGAGGAGACCGCCGGACGCACCAACGGCAGTCCCTCCAGCCCCGCCGTCAGCTTGCCCCACACACCCCGATAGGAACAGTCCTCGAACAGAGCCAGCGCGAGGACGAAGTAGACCACGACCCGGGACGGCAGCAGCCGCAGTCGCCTCTCCCGTGACCCGGTCTCCTCAATCACCGCGTCCACCAGCACGAAGTCCACGATCTGGGTCAACTCGCCCAAGTGACCCGGCGCGTACACACCCCCGGCCGCCTCGACCGTACGCGTGATGACAGACTTCTCCTGCAACGGGACTCCCGATGATCTTCTTGCTCGACACAAGCTGATCTATCAGGACGTCCCGTTGCGCCATTCCCCAGGGCTTGACCTGCGACTCTAGACGCAAACGCAACGGTGTTGAGGTTGACACGGTGGCCTCCCGGTTGCTGGAAACGAGCGAGGGCAACGGGTGGAGACACCGGTGGCGGGAGCGATGGGCGGGACGGGGACAGCGAAAAGGCCCCGGTCCGGGGGACGGCTCTAGTGCCGAGGTCGCACACGTCCGGCACAGCAGGGCTGTGCGCAGCGGTGTCTCAGGACCTCAGACGAGCAACGTCCGCTCCGATCGACGACAACAGGGCCATCACCGAAGTACGCCGCTGCTTCCGGGGTGCCAACCGATTATTCGGGGCGGGCCGGCCCGCTCTCAGTGCGCGTCGCGCAGCAGTTCCGCCAGATCGTGGTCGACGTCGAGATGCAGATGCTCGCCGCCCGCCGGGACCAGCGCGTGGGTGCGCCGCAGGAAGCGGCGCAGGTCGGCGGTGTGGATGTGCACCATCGCGGTGCCCTCCGCGGCATGGAACTCCAGCACGGTCCTGCCGTACCCGTACGGCCGCACCTGTACGTCGCCCAGGCCGGCCCGCGTGTGCACGCCTGTCTCCAGCAGCTCGCGGGCGAACGCCCAGGACACCGCGATGCCTTCGAGCGTCGCGGCGGCCGGGAAGGCCATGCGTACGGCGAAGGGATCCGCGCGGTCGTACCGCAAGGTCGCGGGGACCGTCTCCATGCGGGGGCTCGACGAGACCAGACGGGCCTGCACGGCTTGGTCAATCACGGGAGACACGGCCTGCTCCCTCTCACGGTTCGGTTGATGCGTCCTGTCATAGGGACAGACGTAGGAAAACGCCGATCCGTGCATGCGGTGGTGGCGTGACCTGCGTCACCGTACGGTCCGGACGCCCCCTGGACGCCGCGTGCGCGGTGGACTAGCTTCCAGCGCCATGAGGGGCATGGGGAAGATGCGATTGGGGCTGGGAGTGTGCGGGGCGGCGCTGGCCGCGTCCCTCGTCGCCCCGGCGCAGGCCGACGAGCGCGAATGGCGGCCGGAGCGGCCCGGCTGGCAGCTGACGGACACCGGCACAGACGTACGGTTTCGCGGCCTCGCAGCGGTCAGCAGGAACACCGCGTGGGTGGCCGGCTCCCGGGGCACGGTGCTGCGGACCACCGACGGCGGGCGTGCGTGGCGCGACGTGTCGCCGCCGGGCGCGGGCGAACTGGAGTTCCGCGACATCGAGGCGTTCGACGGGCGTCGCGCGGTCGTGCTGGCCATCGGGGAGGGGGAGGCGTCACGGGTGCTGCGCACCGAGGACGGCGGCGCGAGCTGGACGGAGAGCTTCCGCAACGCCGACCCGAGGGCGTTCAACGACTGCATGACCTTCTTCGACAGCCGCAGCGGACTCGCGATGAGCGACCCGGTCGACGGCAAATTCCGCATCCTGTCCACCGGTGACGGCGGCAAGTCCTGGAAGACCCTGCCGAGCGCCGGCATGCCCGCCGCGCTGAGCGGCGAGGCGGGGTTCGCGGCGAGCGGGCAGTGCCTGGTCAGCTCCGGGCCGCGGGACGTGTGGCTGGCCACGGGCGGCGGTGCGACCGGGCGGGTGCTGCACTCCGCCGACCGCGGCCTTACGTGGACCGCGGCCGAGTCGGTCATCGCCTCCGGCGATCCGGCGCGGGGCGTCTTCGGGCTCGCCTTCCGCGACCGCCGGCACGGCATCGCGGTCGGCGGCGACTACCGGGCGGGGCAGGCGTCCCCGGACGCCGCCGCGGTGACGGACGACGGCGGCCACACCTGGCGGCAGTCGAAGACCCCGCCACCGGCCTACCGCTCCGGGGTCGCGTGGCTGCCGCACAGCCGCAGCGCGGCCCTCGCGGTGGGGCCGACGGGCACGGACCTGACGCTGGACGGGGGACTGAACTGGCGCACGGTCGACACCGGGTCGTACGACACGGTCGACTGCACGGCGGACATCGGGTGCTGGGCGGCGGGGGAGAAGGGACGGGTGGCTCGGCTGGGGAGAGCCAGCCCCTCTGGCATTTGAGGAGCGGGGCCCGGTTCGGGAAGCCCCGCAGGGGCTACGGGCGGGGCAGCTGCTGCAGGTACGGCGCCAGTTCCGCCGCCGTCTTGGTCGCCACGAACTCCGTCACCCGGTACGCACACACTCCCGCCACCGCGAACGGATCCGAGGCCGCGATCGCCTCGATGCGCGCCCGGTCATCCCCGACGGCCAGAATCACCCCGCCGTCGCGCGGCTGCTTTCGCCCCGAGGCAATGAAGACACCCGCCTCGTACTGCGCGTCCAGCCAGGACACATGCGCTTCGAGCAGCTCGTCGACGCGCTCGACGGGGGCGGTATAGGTCAACTCCATTACGAACATGATCGCCAGGCTACCCGCCCGGCCCGCAGGCCGGACGTCCCTGCGAAGATCAAGGGATGGAGAGTCAGCACCGTCCCGCCGACGAGACCGAAGCCCGAGCGATTCAGGACGCGCTGCGGGCCCGCGTGATCCTCGACGAGCCCGGCCCGCCCCCGGGCAGCGGCCGGGTGACCGGAGTCGACGTCGCCTACGACGACGAGCGCGACCTCGTCGCCGCGGCGGCCGTCGTCCTCGACGCCGCGACACTCGCCGTCGTCGCGCAGGCCACCGCCGTCGGCCGCGTCTCCTTTCCGTACATCCCCGGCCTGCTCGCCTTCCGGGAACTCCCCACCGTGCTCGCCGCTCTCGACTCCCTGACCACCGACCCGGGGCTCGTGGTCTGCGACGGGTACGGGCAGGCGCACCCGCGCCGCTTCGGCCTGGCCAGCCATCTCGGCGTCGTCACAGGGCTCGCCACCATCGGCGTCGCGAAGAACCCGTTCACCTTCTCCTACGACCGGCCGGGCCCCCTGCGCGGCGCCGCGACACCGCTCCGGGACGACGCCGGCGGCGAAGTGGGCCGCGCGCTGCGCACCCAGGACGGCGTGAAGCCGGTGTTCGTCTCCGTGGGTCACCGTGTGGGCCTGGACAACGCCTGCGCCCATGTCCTTCGCCTGACCCCGGAGTTCCGCTTGCCGGAGTCCACCCGCAGCGCGGACGGGCTCTGCCGCCGGGCGCTGCGGGACGCGACCCGTGCGCGGGCCGGGGGAGACGGAGGGGCCGGGGAGGGGCCCGGTCTCGTACGGGTTTCGGAACAACCGAGCAACTGAGTATCTGTGCGGATGTTTGAATCGCTGTGATCGGACAGGGTGATGGTATGACCACGTACCCCGAGCACCTCACCCCCCCGGGCCGACCCCGGCCGCTGGAATCCGTCACGCTGCACCGCGCGGGCCGCCGTACGACGATGGGCATTCTCGTCGGCGGCTTCGCCGCCCTGGGTTGGACCGGCGGGATGATCTACACGCTCGCGGGCTGGTTCACCGCGAGCTGAGCCGTACGGCGGCGAGACGGAACCTGATCCCGGCAGCCACCAGCCGCTCCAGCAGCGCGTCCCCCATCGCCACCGCCGTCGTCACCTGCCCCGACGTCGGGGGCAGCTCGTCGAAGGCCAGGCACAGCACCGACTCCGCCAGCATCTTCGCTGTCTCGTCGTAGCCGGGGTCGCCGCCCGAGACCTCGGTGAACACCCGGCGCCCGCCGCCCTCGCCCACGAAGCGCACCCTGAACCAGCTCCTGGCCCTGCGCTCCGCGTCCGGACCCGAGCCCGCCGCGTACCGGTCCATGAGCCAAGTGCGCGCCGCCGGGATCTGCGAGAGCGCGAAGGCCGCCCCCACGGCGGCCACCCCGCCGACCGCGAACGGCAGCCGCTTCACGGCCGCGTAGTGCCGGTAGCGGAAGTCCGGTCCGTACCGTTCCAGCGCCGCCGCCGAACGCGCCACCACCTGCGGGTCCACGGTCCCCAGCGGCAGCGCCCAGCTCGCCGTCTCGGCGCTGCGCCGCGGCGCGCCGAAGGGGGCCCGCGCCCGCCGTCCCACCAGCCGCGGCTCGTGCAGCCGACGCTCCCTCGCCGCCCTGAGTATCTGCGGCCCGCGCCCGAAAGCGGTGACGGCCGAGGCGAGGGTGCCGCCGGAGAACATCGCGTTCGACCGTACGAACCCGTCGACACTCAGCGGTACGTCCTGCGGGAGTTGCTGGACGGTGAAGTACACGCCCAGGTCGTGCGGGATCGAGTCGAAACCGCACGCGTGCACGATCCGCGCCCCCGTCTCCCTGGCCCGCGTGTCGTACCCGACGTACATCCGGTCGACGAACTCCGCCTCGCCCGTCAGGTCGGCGTAGTCGGTCCCGGCCTCCGCGCAGGCGGCGACCAGGCCCTCGCCGTACCAGATGTACGGGCCGACCGTCGTGGCGAGCACCCGGGTGGACTCGGCGAGCGCGCGCAGCGAGCCGGCGTCGTCGGCGTCCGCCTCGATCAGCGGGAGCGTCGCACATTCGGGGTTCACGGCGGTCAGGTGCTCGCGCAGCCGCTCCAGCTTCGCGCGGCTGCGCCCCGCGACGGCCCAGCGGCAGCCGGCGGGCGCGTGCGCCGCGAGGTACTCGGCGGTGAGTACGCCGACGAACCCCGTCGCCCCGAAGAGCACGATGTCGTATGGGCGCCGTGCCCCGTTCGCTGTGCTCATCCGCACTCTCCGCCGATCGCCGCGCGCCGTTGTCGGTGGCCGAGGCTAGCGTGGTGCGTGAGGGAGTGGGCGACGAGGGAGGCAGACATGGCTGCGGTAGCGAAAACCGTCCTGAAAAAGCGGGAAAAGGTGCGGGAGTTCGCCCTCACGCTGCCGGGAGCGGTGGAGGAGTACCCCTGGGGCGAGACCGTCGTCAAGGTCAACAAGAAGATCTTCGTCTTCCTCGGCGTGGACGACGGCAGCTATCCGCCGGGTGTGGGCGTGAAGCTCAAGGACGAGGCCGTCCATGAGCACGCCATGCGCTCGCCCGGGGCGGAGCCCTCGGGGTACGGGCTCGGCAAGGCGGGGTGGGTGCAGGTGCCGCTGGCGCAGCAGGGGGCGCCGGCCGCCGAGCTGCTGTGCGAGTGGGTGGAGGAGAGCTACCGCGTCATCGCGACTAAGAAGCTGATCGCCGAGCTCGACGCGCGCTGACGGCGCACGCTGACCGCCTCCTGACCGCACGGCAAAAAGAATAAGCGCTTGCTCGGCTCAGGGTCTTGTGCGGAGTGGAACACGTTCTTACCATCGCTGGTGTTACATCAGTTGTGTCACAGCGCTGGGGGCTGGATGACAGCGACAGGAACCGGCCCGCTGGCCGGCGTACGCGTGGTCGAGCTGGCCGGTATCGGCCCCGGCCCGTTCGCCGCCATGCTCCTCGCCGACCTCGGCGCCGACGTGGTGCGGGTCGACCGGCCCGGCGGCGCCGGCCTGGGCATCGACCCGGCGCACGACCTCACCAACCGCAATAAGCGCTCGGTGCTGATCGACCTCAAGTCGGCCGGCGGCGCGGCCCAGGTGCTCGACCTCGTCGAGCGCGCCGACGTGCTCGTGGAGGGGTACCGTCCCGGCGTCGCCGAGCGTCTGGGCATCGGCCCCGACGCCTGCCTGGCCCGCAATCCGCAGTTGGTGTACGGGCGGATGACCGGCTGGGGCCAGGAGGGCCCCCTCGCGCAGCGCGCCGGGCACGACATCGGCTACATCGCACTCACCGGCACCCTGTCCATGATCGGCAAGCACGGTGAGCCGCCCACCGTCCCGGCCAATCTCGTCGGTGACTACGCGGGCGGCTCGCTCTATCTCGTCGTCGGAGTCCTCGCCGCCCTGCAGCACGCCCGGACCGAGGGAGGCGTGGGCCAGGTCGTGGACGCGGCCATCGTCGACGGGGCCGCCCACCTGGCCACGATGATCCACGCGATGACGGCCGCCGGGAGCTGGCAGGACCGGCGCGGGTCGAATCTGCTCGACGGCGGCTGCCCCTTCTACGGCACCTACGAGACGGCCGACGGCCAGTACATGGCGGTGGGAGCGCTGGAGCATCGGTTCTACGCCGAGTTCGCCCAGCTCCTGGGCATCGGCGACACGGCCCCCGACCGCGCGGACCCGGCCCGGTGGGTGGAACTGCGCGAGGTGATCGCCGCCCGCTTCAAGCAGCGGACGCGCGCGGAGTGGACCGCCGTGTTCGACGGCTCGGACGCGTGCGTCTCGCCCGTCCTCTCGCTGCGCGAAGCCCCCGCCCACCCGCATCTCGCGGCCCGCTCCACCTTCGTCACCGCGGGCGGTATCACCCAGCCGGCGCCCGCACCGCGCTTCTCGGCCACGCAGGGGGGTGTGCACCGACCACCGGCGCGCCCGGGTGCGGACACCTCCGAAGTGGCCCGGGACTGGGACGTCACCAGCATCGAAAAGCCCGTAGGAGGCTGAGTTGAAGCGTCAGATCTTCACCGCGGAGCACGAAGCCTTCCGGGAGACGGTGCGCACCTTCCTGGCCAAGGAGGTGACCCCGTACTACGAGCAGTGGGAGCAGGACGGCATCGTCAGCCGGGAGGCGTGGCTGGCCGCCGGCCGGCAGGGGCTGCTCGGCTTCGCCGTGCCCGAGGAGTACGGCGGCGGCGGCAACGACGACTTCCGCTACAGCGCCGTGCTGGCCGAGGAGTTCACCCGGGCCGGCGTCTGCGGTCTCGCCCTCGGCCTGCACAACGACATCATCGGCCCCTACCTCACCGGCCTCGCCACCGAGGAGCAGAAGAGCCGCTGGCTGCCGGGTTTCTGCACCGGCGAGACCATCACCGCCATCGCGATGACCGAGCCGGGCGCCGGCTCCGACCTCCAAGGCATCCGTACGAGCGCCGAGGACCGGGGCGACCACTGGGTGCTGAACGGGTCGAAGACGTTCATCTCCAACGGCATCCTCGCCGACCTGGTGATCGTCGTCGCCAAGACGTCCCCCGAGGGCGGCGCCAGGGGACTTTCGCTGCTGGTCGTGGAGCGCGGCGCGGAGGGCTTCGAGCGCGGCCGCAACCTCGACAAGATCGGCCAGAAGTCCCAGGACACCGCCGAGCTCTTCTTCAACGACGTACGCGTCCCGAAGGAGAACCTGCTCGGCGAGCGCGACGGGGCCTTCATCCACCTGATGACCAATCTGGCGCAGGAGCGGATGGGCATCGCGGTGGCAGCGATCGCCGGCGCCGAGTATCTGCTGGAGATCACCACGCGGTACGTCAAGGAACGCGAGGCGTTCGGCCGCCCCCTGTCCAAGCTCCAGCACATCCGCTTCGAGATCGCCGAGATGGCCACCGAGTGCGCCGTCACCCGCAGTTTCCTCGACCGGTGCATCGTCGACCACTCCGACGGGAAGCTCGACGCGGTGCACGCGTCGATGGCGAAGTGGTGGGCGACCGAACTGCAAAAGCGCGTCGCCGACCGCTGTCTGCAACTGCACGGCGGCTACGGCTACATGAGCGAATACCCCGTCGCGAAGGCCTTCACCGACGGCCGTATCCAGACGATCTACGGCGGCACGACCGAGATCATGAAGGAAATCATCGGCCGCTCCATTCTCGCCTGACCCTCATCCCGCCATTCCCGAAAGGCAGCTGTCTTGAGTACCGAAGCGTATGTGTACGACGCGATCCGCACCCCGCGCGGCCGTGGCAAGGCCAGTGGCGCCCTGCACGGCACCAAGCCGATCGACCTCGTCGTCGGCCTCATCCACGAGATCCGCAGCCGCTTCCCGCGCCTCGACCCGGCGGCGATCGACGACATCGTGCTCGGAGTCGTCGGCCCGGTCGGCGACCAGGGCTCCGACATCGCCCGGATCGCGGCCATCGCCGCCGGGCTGCCCGACACGGTGGCCGGCGTGCAGGAGAACCGCTTCTGCGCCTCCGGTCTCGAAGCGGTCAACATGGCCGCGATGAAGGTCCGGTCGGGCTGGGAGGACCTGGTGCTCGCCGGCGGCGTGGAGTCCATGTCACGCGTCCCGATGGGCTCCGACGGCGGTGCCTGGTTCGCCGACCCCATGACCAGCTACGAGACCCATTTCGTCCCGCAGGGCATCGGAGCCGACCTGATCGCCACCGTCGAGGGCTACTCGCGGCGTGACGTCGACGAGTACGCGGCGCTGTCCCAGGAGCGGGCCGCCGAGGCCTGGAAGGACGGCCGTTTCAAGCGCTCCGTCGTCCCCGTCAGGGACCGCAACGGCCTGACCGTCCTCGACCACGACGAGCACATGCGGCCCGGGACCACCGCCGACTCGCTCGCAGCGCTCAAGCCGTCCTTCGAGGCGATCGGCGAGCACGGCGGCTTCGACGCCGTCGCGCTCCAGAAGTACCACTGGATCGAGAAGATCGACCACGTCCACCACGCGGGCAACTCCTCCGGCATCGTGGACGGCGCGGCGCTGGTCGCCATCGGCACCAGGGAGGTCGGCGAGCGGTACGGGCTCACCCCGCGCGCCCGGATCGTCTCCGCGGCCGTCTCCGGTTCCGAGCCGACCATCATGCTGACGGGACCGGCGCCGGCGACCCGCAAGGCCCTCACCAGGGCCGGGCTGAGCATCGACGACATCGACCTCGTCGAGATCAACGAGGCGTTCGCCGGCGTCGTCCTGCGCTTCGCCAAGGACATGGGCCTGTCCCTGGACAAGGTCAACGTCAACGGCGGCGCCATCGCCATGGGCCACCCGCTCGGCGCCACCGGCGCGATGATCCTCGGCACGCTTATCGACGAACTGGAGCGCCAGGACAAGCGGTACGGCCTGGCCACGCTCTGTGTGGGCGGCGGCATGGGCATCGCAACCGTCATCGAACGTCTCTGAGCGTCCCGTCCCGCCCCTTACGGAGACACCCCTCTCTTACGGAGAAAGTCAGCAATGAGCGAGAGCAGCACCATCCGCTGGGAACAGGACGAGACCGGTGTCGTCACCCTCGTCCTCGACGATCCCGACCAGTCCGCCAACACCATGAACCGGGCCTTCAAGGCGTCGATCGCGGCCGTCGCCGACCGCGCCGAGGCCGAGAAGGACTCGATCCGCGGCATCATCTACACCTCCGCCAAGAAGACCTTTTTCGCGGGCGGCGACCTCAAGGACATGATCAAGGTCGGTCCGGAGAACGCCCAGCAGGCCTTCGACACCGGCACGGCCATCAAGAACTCGCTGCGCCGCATCGAGACCCTCGGCAAGCCGGTCGTCGCGGCCATCAACGGCGCTGCCCTCGGCGGCGGTTACGAGATCGCCCTCGCCAGTCACCACCGCGTTGCCCTCGACGCCCCGGGCTCCAAGATCGGCCTGCCCGAGGTCACCCTGGGCCTGCTTCCGGCAGGCGGAGGCGTCACCCGTACGGTACGGCTCATGGGCATCGCGGACGCCCTGCTGAAGGTGCTGCTCCAGGGCACCCAGTACAGCCCGCGACGCGCCCTGGAGAACGGCCTCGTCCACGAAGTGGCCGCCACCGGCGACGAGATGATGGCCAAGGCGCGCGCGTTCATCGACGCCAACCCCGAGTCCCAGCAGCCCTGGGACGTCAAGGGCTACAAGATCCCGGGCGGCACGCCGTCCAACCCGCGCTTCGCCGCGAACCTCCCCGCATTCCCGGCCAACCTCAGGAAGCAGACCGCCGGCGCCCCCTACCCGGCCCCGCGCAACATCCTCGCGGCCGCCGTCGAGGGCTCGCAGGTCGACTTCGAGACCGCGCTGACCATCGAGGCCCGTTACTTCACCGAGCTGGTCACCGGGCAGATCGCCAAGAACATGATCCAGGCGTTCTTCTTCGACCTCCAGGCCGTCAACTCCGGCGCCAACCGCCCCCAGGGCATCGAGCCCCGCCCCGTCCGCAAGGTCGCCGTACTCGGTGCCGGCATGATGGGCGCCGGCATCGCGTACTCCTGCGCCCGCGCCGGAATCGAAGTCGTCCTCAAGGACGTGACGGCGGAGGCCGCCGCCAAGGGCAAGGCGTACTCGGAGAAGCTGCTCGCGAAGGCGCTCTCGCGCGGGCGCACGACCGAGGCGAAGCGGGACGCCGTACTCGCGCTCATCACGCCGACCGCCGACCCCGCCGACCTCGCGGGCTGCGACGCCGTGATCGAGGCGGTCTTCGAGGACACCGCGCTCAAGCACAAGGTGTTCCAGGACGTCCAGGACGTCATCGAGCCGGACGCGCTGCTCTGCTCCAACACCTCCACTCTGCCCATCACCGGCCTCGCCGAGGGCGTCGCCCGCCCCGTCGACTTCATCGGCCTGCACTTCTTCTCGCCGGTCGACAAGATGCCGCTCGTGGAGATCATCAAGGGCGGGCGGACCGGGGACGAGGCGCTGGCCCGCGCCTTCGACCTGGTCCGGCAGATCAAGAAGACCCCGATCGTCGTCAACGACTCGCGCGGCTTCTTCACCTCGCGGGTCATCGGCCAGTTCATCAACGAGGGCGTCGCGATGGTCGGCGAGGGCATCGAGCCGGCGTCGGTCGAACAGGCCGCCGCCCAGGCCGGCTACCCGGCGAAGGTCCTGTCGCTGATGGACGAACTGACCCTCACCCTCCCGCGTAAGATCCGCAACGAGACGAAGCGGGCCGTCGAGGAGGCCGGCGGCACCTGGCCCGGCCACCCGTCGGACGCGGTCATCGACCGCATGGTCGACGAATTCGGGCGCAGCGGCCGCAGCGGCGGGGCGGGCTTCTACGAGTACGCCGAGGACGGCAGCCGTACCCGCCTGTGGCCGGGCCTGCGCGAGCACTTCACGAAGCCGGGCACGGAGATCCCCTTCACCGACATGACGGAGCGCATGCTGTTCTCGGAGGCGCTGGACACGGTCCGCTGCCTGGAGGAGGGCGTGCTGACGTCGGTCGCCGACGCCAACATCGGCTCGATCATGGGCATCGGCTTCCCGGCCTGGACGGGCGGCGCGCTCCAGTACATCAACGGGTACGAGGGCGGCCTGCCCGGCTTCGTGACGCGGGCGCGCGACCTGGCGGCGACGTACGGCGAGCGGTTCACCCCGCCGGCGCTGCTGGTGGAGAAGGCGGAGCGCGGCGAGAAGTTCAGCGACGCCTGAGCGTGCGCGGACCGGAGGGGCTCACATCGAGCCCCTCCGGCGTCCGAGGAGCGGGAGCCCGGGGCAGAGCCCCTGGTTCGGGAAAGGCCCCCGTTTCGGGAAGGGGCGGGCCGGGGGAGGACCCCGCGCGACGGTACGTGCTCGTCAAGCGCCGGGGGTGTTCCCCGGCTGAGTGAACGCCTCCCGCAATTCCTCCCGCAGCGACCGCTGGAACGCCGTGACCAGCGCCTGCACCACCATCGGCTGCATATGCGCCGACAGCGACTTCATTGCCTCGACATGCCCCGGATCCGCCTCACGCTCCCGGTACGGGCTCCACACCTCGTCCTTGAAGAGCTGTGTCATCGCACGCGCCGCGGAACGCGTGTGCTCCAGCAGGATCCGGTGCGCCGCCAGAATCGTCTCGTGCGCGATCGGCACCCCGAGCAGCTGTACGCCGAGCGCCAGCAGCCCCGGGTCCACCCGGAACGTGTCAGGTGCGTCCGCCGGCTCCAGCACGTTCATCGCGGCCAGCCGCGCGATGTCCTCCGGGGACAGCGGCCGGCCGGCCCGCCGCTCCAGTTCCGCCCGCGTGGCCTCCTCCGCCGAGTCCGGCGCCCAGGACGCCACCAGTGCCCGGTGGATCGCCAGGTCGTGCGCGCTCAGGTCGGCCGGCAGCTGCTCCAGATAGCGCTCGATCGCGGCGAGCGTCATCCCATGGTGCTGAAGCTCCTCGATGAGCGCCAGCCGCGACAGATGCGCGGGCCCGTAACGGCCGACCCGGCGCGGGCCGATCACCGGCGGGGGGAGCAGACCCCGCGTGCTGTAGAAGCGGACCGTACGCACCGTGACACCGGCCCGTGCCGCCAGCTCGTCGACCGTGAGCGTCGGCTCCCCGATGTCCGTAGTCATGCCTGCGTCGCCTCGCTTCCCACTGCTGTGCTGCCGCAATGCAGTGCAACAGTATTGCTGTCTCACCAGTGTGGTGAAAGCGCGCGAGGCTGAGTTACGCGAAGTGATGTGCCAGCGCGGCGTGCGGATCCGGGGCCGCGGCGGCCGGCGGCACATGATCGACGTGCACGGTCGCGCCGACGAGCCGCCCCACCGCGTGCAGCAGCGCGTGTTCCGCCGCCACCGCCACCGCGTGCGCCTGGACCACCGTCAGGTTCGGGGCGACGACGACGGACGTCTCGGCGCGCAGGCTGTGGCCGATCCACCGCATGCGGACCGCGCCCACCGCCCGTACCCCTTCGACCTCGGCGAGCGCGTGCTCGGCGTCGTCGACGAGCGCCGGGTCCACGGCGTCCATCAGTCGGTGCCAGACCTCCCGGGCCGCGCCCCGCAGCACCACCACGATCATGCCCATGATGAGCAGTCCGATGAGCGGGTCGCCGTACCGCCAGCCCAGTGCGGAACAGCCGGCGCCCAGCAGCACGGCGAGGGACGTGAAGCCGTCGGTACGCGCGTGCAACCCGTCCGCCACCAGCGCGGCCGAGCCGATCCTCTTGCCGGTACGGATACGTGCCCGCGCCACCCACTCATTGCCGGCGAAGCCGATCAGGCCGGCCGCGGCGACGGCGGGGAGGTGGCTGACATCCTGCGGTTCGAGGAGCCGGCGCATCGCCTCGTAGCCGGCGAACACCGCGGAGGCCGCGATGACCAGCACCACGAACACGCCCGCGAGGTCCTCGGCGCGGCCGAAACCGTAGGTGTAGCGGCGGGTCGCGGCCCGCCGACCCAGCAGGAACGCCACGGCCAGCGGCAGGGCGGTGAGCGCGTCGGTGGCGTTGTGAACCGTGTCGCCCAGCAGCGCCACCGAACCCGACAGCGCGGCGACCACCGCCTGGGCCACAGTGGTCGCCGCAAGGACGGCGAAGGAGAACCACAGCGTGCGCAGCCCGGCCGCCGACCCTTCGAGCGCGGTGTCCAGGCGCTCATGGGAGTGCCCGTGGGAGTGCCGATGGGAGTGCCCGTGATGATGGCGGCCGTGGCTATGTCCGTGACCCGTCGGACCCGTCGGCCCCGTCATACCTGTCATACCCGCCACGGTCGCACAGCAACTCCCTTGCAGCCACTGCCGAACAACGCCCCGTGACCAGCTGCGAAGCGTGTGCGACTACTCCGGCTTCCCGACCACCGGGTAGTGGTCGCTCAGGTTCGTGTACGTGTACTTCTTGCCCCAGCTGGAAACCGTCCAGGGCGCGCTCTGCTCCTTGATCACCTCGTTGGTCCAGCCGCCCGCCGGCCTCGCGTGCCCCGCCCGGTGCAGGACGTAGTCGAGGTCCTCGCGCGGGTCGTCGGGGTAGCGCTCGGAGGCGATCGAGTTGTCGGCAGTGTCGAAGGAGTACGGGTGGCCGGTGCGCGCGCCCGCCCCGGCCAGGCCGCCGTCGGTGAGCATCGAGGCGTACTCCGGGCTGTACGAGTCGACGTTGAGGTCGCCCGCGACGACGACCTGCTCGGAGGCCGGAATGTTCTTGCCGTCGAGGAAGGCGTCCATCGCCCTGAACTGCCGGCCGCGCATCAGCGCGGCCTCGCCCGCGGCGCAGCCCGGGTCGGTGGACTGGGCGTGCGTACCGACGACGTGAACCCGGCTGCCGTTGACGTTCAGTACGGCGTACACGAAGCCCTTGTTGGAGTACCAGTCCGCGCCGCAGGCGTCCTTGTAGACGTACTGCTCCTTGCGGACGACGGGCCACTTGCTGAGGATCGTGACGCCGCCGTCCTCCGGGGTCGTCGCCGAGTAGGAGCCGCCGGTCGCGTCCCAGCCGTCCTTGCCGCGCCCCATCACCGGAGTCTGGTAGGGGTACTGCGCGGCCGCGTTGCTCTTCAGCGCGTCGGAGGAGGAATTGTCGAAGGCCTCCTGTACGACGACGACGTCGTTGCCTCGGAAGAAGGGGGCGGCCGGGATCGCCTTCGCCCGGTGGTCCTGGCCCCAGTTCGGGTACAGGTTCTTGCTGAACAGGAAGGCGTTGTACGACAGCACCCTGAGCGACGGCACCTCGGCGGCCGCGGGCGCCTGCGGCGCGGCCGAGAGGGTTGCGGCCGAGACGGACGGCGCCGTGGCGGCGAGTACGGCGGCTGTGAGGGCGGTGGCCAGGACTGCGCCAGGGGCACGGCGGAGCACGGAGTGCGGCACTGGAACTCCCGTTCGGAGGTGGGGGGTTACGGCTGTGCGCCGCACATCAAATCAGCCGCGGTTACCTTCCGGTAGCCATCGGGCGACGATTGCCCGTCTCCAGGCGCACGATCTTCCCCTTCCTCCGTGCCGCCCGCGTCGCATACTGGTCATATGGAGATCAATATGCAGGATCCGGCGCCGCCGCCCCCCGGCGGTGTCCTGTGGTCCGTCGCCGGTGAGGTGCGCGCGCTGCTCATGCTCCCCGCCGCACTCACCCTCCAGGTCGCCCACCCCGCCGTCGGCGCGGGCGTCGACGAGCACTCCGTCTTCCGCACGGACCCGTGGGGGCGCGCCGAGCGGTCGGTGCGCTCCCTGCAACTGTGGGTGTACGGCGGGCAGGGCGCCGTGGCGGAGGGCCGCCGACTCCGCCACCTGCACGGGGCGATCCGGGGCGTCGACGCACACGGCCGCCACTACCACGCGCTGGACCCCGCCGCGTACGCCTGGGTGCACGCCACCGGCTTCCCCTGCTACCAGCACGGGCTGCGCCTTCTCGCCCGCCCACTGACCCCGGCGCAGGAGCGGCAGCTGTACGCGGAGTGGCTCCAGGTCGGCCGGGTCCTCGGCATCGGCGACCGGGACATGCCGCAGACGATCGAGGAGTTCTGGCCGTACTACCGCAAGGTCCTCGCCGACGAGCTGGAGGCGAACGTGGTGGTCAGGGAGCTTGTCGCAGCCGAGGCGCCGATCCCCGCTCCCGGCCTCGGCCCGCGCGCGGTGCGCCTTGCCCTGCGCGCCCTGTGGCCGCTCGTCCGGCCCCCGCTCGGCCGCTTCAAGGCGTTCATCACCGTCGGCCTCCTGCCACCGCAGGCCCGTGACGCGCTCGGGCTGGCCTGGACCGGCGCGCAGGAGCGCAGGCTGCGGCGGTTCGGCCGCGTCGTGCGCGTCCTCGTGCCGCTGCTGCCCGAGCGGTTCCGATATCTGCCGCGCGCCCGCGCGGCGAGGGCCGCTCGCCGCGCCAGGGGCTGATGGCTGAGAGCGCTCTCAGCCATCCCCTCAGAGCATGCTCCCGCACCTGCCCCGCCGTCAACAGTCGAATGCCCGGCGGCTGCCGGCGCTCTCAACTGCGGCCTCTGTCACGTGTATTGACACCCTCGGTTCAGGAGTTTTACGTTCCATGACATCTGAGAGCGCTCTCGGACGCCCTTCCCCCACGATTTCGAGGTGCCGTCCATGCCAGCTCCCCCCGCCAGATCCGCCACCGCGCTGCTCCTCGTCTCCGCCCTCGCCGCCTTCGGCCTCGGCGCTGCCGCCACCCCCGCTGCCGCCGCCAACATGCCGGTAGGGGCGGGCAGTTACTCCGACGTACGCCCGCCGGGAACCTCGGGGCCCACCACCAACACCGGCGCCCCCGTCACTCCCAAGCTCACCCCGGCGGCGAAGGACAAGCCGCTGCCCACCAACGACTGGTGGTCCTCCCTCGCCTTCCAGCGCTACGGCGACAACCCGCACTCCACACCCATGTACGGCCACCCCCTCACCTACCAGGCCACCGCCGCAGGTCTGGAAGTCGGCCATCCGACGACGCCCGCCATCGTCGGCGACGGCAGGCAGTACGAGTACGCCCACAAACGCGACCTCACCCTGGGCCTGACCGGCCTCAACTCCCCGGACACCAAGGCCGACGACTGGTCCGACTGGACTGTCACCCCGTACTGGTCCGACGGCTCACGCACCCTGCGCACCACCATCGGCCACGGCCTGCCCTTCGTGTACGCCAAGGGCTCGGGCGGCAGCGCCCGGATCACCACCGCGGCCCCGCCCACCGTCTTCGCCGACCAGGGCAACGTCCTCGGCATCACCGTCGCCGGCCACCACTACGCGCTCTTCGCTCCCACCGGCAGCGACTGGGACGTCGCCGGCTCCACCGTCACCGCCGGCCTCGGCGCGAAGGACTACTTCTCGCTGGCCGTACTGCCGTCCGCCGACGCCTTGGGAACGTACAAGAAGTACGCGTACAGCTTCGTCACCGGCTCCAAAGCGAGCTGGGACACCACGGGCGGCACGGTCAGGGCCACGTACACCCTCACTACCGAGGCGAAGGAGGGCAGCGAGACGGGCACGCTGCAGGCCCTCTACCGCCACCAGTGGCTGCACACCGCGGACCCGCTCACCCCGTACACGTACGTCTCGCCGCGCGGCACGATGAAGGTGCGGGAGGCGAAGTCCTTCACCACCAGCCAGCGGGCCTCCGCCGTGCTGCCCGGCCTGCCCCAGTCCGGCGGCGTCGACAAGGCGCGGCTCAGGGGCTACCTGAACGACGCCGCGAACGCCGCCGACCCGTTCTCCGGCGCTACCGACACCTACTGGACCGGCAAGGCGCTCGGCCGGCTCGCCCAACTCGTCCCCCTGGCCGACCAGATCGGAGAAAGCGCCGTCCGCGACAAGCTGCTCGGCCTGATGAAGGGCCGCCTCCAGGACTGGTTCACGGCGGGCGGTGCGAGCGAGTTCTCGTACGACCGCACCTGGAAGACGCTGACCGGCTACCCGGCGTCGTACGGCAGCGACACCGAGCTCAACGACCACCACTTCCACTACAGCTACTACGTCTACGCCGCGGCGATCGTCGCCCAGTACGACCCGGCGTGGGCCGCCGACTCGGCCTGGGGCGGCATGGTCAAGACCCTGGTACGCGACGCCGCGAACCCCAGCCGCACCGACTCCGCCTTCCCGTTCCTGCGCGGCTTCGACGTGTACGCCGGACACAGCTGGGCGTCCGGCCACCAGGGCTTCGCGGCCGGAAACAACCAGGAGTCGTCGTCGGAGTCCACCAACCTCAGCGCCGGACTGGTGCTGTGGGGCGCGGCCACCGGCGACCATTCCCTGCGCGACCTCGGCACGTACCTGCTGACCACCGAGTCCGAGGCGATCGCACAGTACTGGTTCGACGCCGATGAGCAGGTCTTCCCGTCCGGCTTCGGCCATGACACGGTCGGCATGGTGTGGGGGAGCGGCGGGGCGTACGCCACCTGGTGGACTGCCAACCCCGAGGAGATCCACGGCATCAACGTGCTGCCGGTGACCGGCGGATCGCTGCACCTGGGCGGCGAGAAGGCCGCGATCCGGCGGAACCTCGCCGAGATGGAACGCGAGAACGGCGGCCCCGCCGTGGAGTGGCGGGACATCCTCTGGGAGTTCCAGTCGATGGCCGACCCGGCAGCGGCGAAGACCAAGTGGGACGCGGGCCACGCGGGTTACACGCCCGAACAGGGCGAGTCCAAGGCGCACACCTACCACTGGATCAGCACACTCGACACGCTCGGCGCCCCCGACGCGACGATCAGCGGTGACATCCCGACCTCCGCCGTCTTCAGCAAGGGTTCGGTGCGCACGTACGCCGCCCACAACCACGGCGCCACCGCCCGCACGGTGACCTTCTCGGACGGCGGGAAGCTCACCGCCCCCGCCCGCTCGACCGCCACCGGCACCGGCACCGGAGGGGGCGACCCGGACCCCGACCCCGATCCCGAGCCGCCCACCGGCAACACCTTCCAGCTGCGGACCGGCGGCGCCCTCACCACCGCCACCGGAACGACGGCCGCCGCCGACACGATCGCGTCGGCGGGCGGCGCCAACCACGACGGCACCCCGCACCAGCCCCTGACGTACACCGCCAGGGGCGTCAACGGCACCCTCAAGGCCGGCGCTTCGACGACCTTCCGCCTCCAGGTCGACGCGGGCACGTCGGTCGGCCTCGGCCAGCAGGCCAGGGTCAGCTACGACCTGACGGGCGACGGCACCTTCGACCGGACGGAGACATACGCGTACTTCGCCACCGACCCGGTGGAGGGCTGGGAGGCGTACACCCAGGCCCGTGGCAGCAGGGCGACCACCGGCGCCCTGGGCGACCTCAGGGGCGCCACCGTACGCCTCGAAGTGTGGAGCGCCATCGGCAACGGCCCCTCCAAGCTGCGCACCGGCACCGGCGATTCCGTCCTGGTGATCCCGTACGAGTGACCACCGCGCCCCCGAGACAGCGGCGGGCCCGGCCCTCTCAGGCCGAGGCCCGCCGCACCAGCTCGACCGGCAGGATCACCGAGGCGGGGACATTCGCGGCCCGCCCGTCCCCGCCGCGCCCGTCCCCGCTCAGCATCGTCATCAGCAGCCGGGCCATCAGCCGGCCCATGCCCTCGATGTCCTGACGCACCGTCGTCAGCGGCGGCTCCATGGACGTGGCCAGCGGATCCATGTCGTCGAAGCCGACGAGCGCCACGTCCTGCGGCACCCGCCGTCCCCGTTCCCTCAGCACCCGCAGCGCCCCCGCCGCCATCAGGTCGTTGGCGGCGAACACGGCGTCCAGATCGGGCCGCCGCTCCAGCAGCTCGGCCATCGCGCGCGCACCGCTGTCCAGGGTGAAGTCGCCCTGCGCGGTCAGCGCCGGGTCCGCGCCGACCAGGACGTCACGGTAGCCGTCGGCGCGGTCGATGGCCGAAGTCTGGTCACGCGGACCCGCGATGTGCGCGATGCGTTCGCGGCCGAGGCTCGCCAGATGCCGTACGGCGCTTCGGGCGCCGCCACGGTTGTCGCAGTCGACGTACGGCACCTGCGCGGGGGCGCCCGCCCAGCCGGGGCGGCCGCCGAAGACGGCCGGGAGCTTGACCCGGCCCATCACGGCGGGCAGCTCGTCGTCGTTGTGCAGCGAGAAGGCGAGCGCGCCGTCGACATGTCCGCCGCCGAGATAGCGGGCTATCCGGTCGTAGTCCCCCGGCCCCTCCACCCACAGCAGCACCAACTGGCTGTCATGAGCTGACAGTTCCCTGCTGATGCCGCGGATCTGCCGCTCGAAGAAGGGGTCGGAGAAGATCCTGAACTCGGGCTCGGCGATGATCACGGCGACCGCCTCGTTGCGCCGGGTGACCAGGGAGCGTGCCGCCCGGTTCGGCACGTACCCCAGCTCGTCTACCGCCCGCCGCACCTTGTCGGTCAGCGCCTGCCGCACCCCCGCACCACCGTTGACGACCCGGGACGCCGTGGCGCGCGACACCCCGGCGCGGGCGGCGACGGTTTCCAGCGTGGGGCGGGACCCATCGGGGTGTCCGGGCACGACGGGTGCTCCTCGGCTGCTCGGGGCGGTGGCAAGGCGGTGGCAACAGGGGAGTGAGCTGCCAAGAGTCAGAATATCCCGCCGCATCAGGCCCTCTTTTGCACGGGAGTTGACGGGAGTACCTTCCCGCCCATGCCCATACCTGCGCGGAGATCCCGCTTGAAGTGGCGAAGGTTCATTCCGGCGGCTGCGGCCGCCCTGGTGGCGGTCCTGCTGACCCCGGCGGGCGCCGAGGGCGCCGGAAACCGGCCCCGCGAAAGCAGACCCGTCTACTCCTACGACAACGCGATCCGCGAAGCCGTCTGGGTGGACACCCGGTTCGACGGCGACGGGGACGGCCGGAAGGACAGAGTCGCGGTCGACATCGTCCGGCCCAGGGAACCGGCTCAGCGCGGCCGGAAAATCCCGGTGATCATGGACGCAAGTCCGTACTACGCCTGCTGCGGGCGCGGCAACGAGAGCCAGAGGAAGACGTACGACGCGAACGGCGACCCCGTCCAGTTCCCCCTGTACTACGACAACTACTTCGTGCCCCGCGGCTACGCCTTCGTCGCCGTGGACCTCGCCGGCACCAACCGCTCCGACGGCTGCGTCGACGTCGGCGGCCGCTCCGACATCCAGTCCGCCAAGGCCGTCGTCGACTGGCTGAACGGCCGCGGCACGGCGTACACCAGCCGCACCGGAGGCGAGCGGACCTCGGCCCGCTGGTCCACCGGGAACACCGGCATGATCGGCAAGAGTTACGACGGCACCGTCGCGAACGGCGTCGCGGCGACCGGTGTCGAGGGCCTGAAGACCATCGTGCCGATCGGCGCGATCTCCTCTTGGTACGACTACTACTTCGCCCAGGGCGCCCCGCTCTACGACAGCGGCCCCGACTGGCTCTCCGACTACGTTGAGAGCCCCGGGGCCCGCGCCCGCTGCCAGGCCGTGCAGCAGCGCCTCGTCGAGGAGGCCCCGCGCAGCGGCGACTTCACCCGGCTGTGGGCCGAGCGCGACTACGTACCGGACGCAGACCGGGTCGACGCCAGCGTCTTCGTCGTCCACGGCCTGCAGGACCTCAACGTCCGCACCAAGCACTTCGGCCAGTGGTGGGGCGCCCTCGCCGATGCCGGAGTGGACCGCAAGATCTGGCTCTCGCAGACCGGCCACGTCGACCCGTTCGACTTCCGCCGCGGCGACTGGGTGAAGACCCTGCACCGCTGGTTCGACCACGAACTCCTCGGTTACGACAACGGCATCGACCGTGCACCGATGGCCGACATCGAGCGCGCCCCCGACCAGTGGTCCACCGACAAGGTCTGGCCGCCGCGCTCCACCGACGCCACCACCGTGCGCCCCGGTAAGGGCTCGGCGCCCGGCGTCGGCACTCTGTCGCTGAAGCCCGCGGCTCCCGGTGCCACCGAGACGTTCACCGACGACCCGAGGCTCGGCGAGACCGACTGGGCGGCGGCGATCGACCGGTCGACACCCTCGAAGGCCGGTTTCACCACCAAGCCGCTCACCCGTGACCTGCGTCTGTCCGGCTCGTCCCAGGTGACCGTCACGGCGACACCCTCGACGCCGACCGCCCACCTGTCCGCCGTCCTTGTCGACCTCGGCCCCGATACGATCCGCGACTACACCGCCGCCGGCGAGGGCATCTCCACGCTCTCCGGACGCACCTGCTGGGGCCCGAGCACCACGGGCGACAGCTCCTGCTTCAAGGAGACCAAGGCCCGTACCGCCGACGTGGACTACACCGTCTTCAGCCGCGGCTGGGCCGACCTCGGCACGTACGCCGACCCGGGCAAGGGCCGCCCACTCACGCCGGGCAAGCGCTACACGATCACCCTCGACCTGGCCGCGAGCGACCACGTCGTCCCGGCCGGACACCGGCTCGCCCTGATCGTCGGCGGCACCGACGCCGGCCTCATCGACCCGCCGTCCACCACCCCGGCCCTCGGCATCGACCTGGCCCGCACACACGCCCGGCTGCCGGTCACCGGCGGTACGAAGGCCTTCGCGCGCGCCGCGGCCGGCTCCCGATGGTCCGGCCCGTCCGGCGCCCGCCTCGACGGCGTGGCCGAACCCCGCTCCCCGCGCCCGATCCCCGGAGGCACCCGCTGATGCGCACGCGCCCACTCCTGCTCGGCGCCCTCGCCGCCGCCCTCGCCGCTCCCGCGATCCTCACCGCCCCGGCCCAGGCGGCGCCGCCCGCCCCGGCGCCCCGTACCGGCTTCGAGTCCACCGACGGCGCACGCTGGACCACCCAGCCCGAGGAGCAGGCCTTCCTGGCCGCCGTCGACCGGGGCAGCGCGCGCGTGACGATGTCCACCGTCGCCGCGACGAAGTCGGGCCGCCCGCTCCAGCTCGTACGCATCGGGGAGCGCCGCACCACCAGTGCGACCCGACCCACCATGCTGCTCATCTGCTCCCAGCACGGTGACGAGCCGTCGGGCCGGGAAGCGTGCCTGACCACCGTCCGCGACCTGGCGTACGCCAAGGACAGGAAGACGCGGGACTTCCTCGCCCGCACCACCGTCCTCGTCGTCCCCACCGCCAACCCCGACGGCCACGCCGCCGACACCCGCGGCAACTCCGACGGCGTCGACATCAACCGCGACCACATCGCCTTGAAGACCGCGGAGGGCCGGGCCCTGGCCGCCGTCATCCGCGACCACCGTCCCGAAGTGGTCTACGACCTGCACGAGTACGGCGCCACCTCGCCGTACTACGACAAGGACCTCCTGGCGCTGTGGCCCCGCAACCTCAACACCGACGACCGGGTGCACGACGAGGCGCGGACGCTCTCCGAGTCGTACGTCAGGCCGGGCGCCGAGGCCGCCGGGTTCAGCACGGGGGTCTACGGCATCTGGACCGACCCGCAGACAGGTGAACCCCTCCGCCAGGTGGCGGGCGACGGCCAGGAGCGCATCCTTCGCAACACAGCGGGGATCAAGCACTCCGTCGGCCTGCTCGTCGAGACCCGCGTCGACCCGCTCACCGATGCCGAGAAGAAGGACCCGGCGCTCAACAACCGGCGCCGAGTCGACACCCAGCTCGCCGCACTCGACAACGCCTTCACCTTCACGGCCCAGCGGCGCGGCCCGATTCTCGCGGCCACCCACCGGGCACGTCTCGCCGGGTTCGCCGACCGTGGCCCCGTCTTCCTCGGCGGGGCCGACAACGACCCGGCCGAGCCCGCCGAGACCATCCAGGACCCGCCCTGCGGCTACCGCCTGACCGGGGAGCAGTACGCGGACGTCGGCGACGAACTCGCGCTGCACGGGGTCCGCGCGTACCGGGAGAGCGGGGGAGCGTACGTACCCCTGCGGCAGTCGCAGCGTGACCTGGCCGTTCTGCTGCTCGACGAGCGCGGCGCATACCACCTCACCGCCGGGCGGCCGGACGCGAGCTGTTAGACAGTTAGTACGTGCAATCCACACGGTAGGGGGTAGCAGCAGCGAAATCAGGCCATGTAACGAGGAAAGGCGCCTCTGTGTCGCAGGACGAACAAAAGCCGGGTCAACGGCTCCGGCTCCCGGTGAGAGCCGCGCTCCCCGGCCGCCACCCGTACGAGGACAAGGAGCCCCGGACCGACAAGGTGGTGTTCGGTGTCACGGCCGTGGTCACCCTCGCGTTCGTGGTCTGGGGCTCCGTCTTCACCAAGACGCTGGAGACCGTCTCCGACAAGATGCTCGGCGGCCTGATCCACAACGGCGGCTGGGCCTTCGTCCTGGCCGCCTCCGGCTTCGTCGTGTTCGCTCTCTGGCTGGCCGTCAGCCGCTACGGCAGGATCCCGCTCGGCCAGGAACACGAGGGCCCCGAGTTCCGCACGGTGTCGTGGGTCGCCATGATGTTCAGCGCGGGCATGGGCATCGGCCTGATGTTCTACGGCGTCAGTGAGCCGCTCGCGCACTACACCACGCCGCCGCCGGGCACCGATCCGCAGGACTCGGCGGAAGCCATGCAGACGGCCATGGCGACCACCCTCTTCCACTGGACGCTGCACCCGTGGGCGATCTACGCGGTGGTCGGCCTGGCCATCGCCTACAGCACCTTCCGGCGCCGCAGGCGGCAGGCGATCAGTGCCGTCTTCACACCGCTGATCGGCAAGAAGCACGCCGACGGGGCACCCGGACGGGTCATCGACATCCTGGCGATTTTCGCCACGCTCTTCGGCTCCGCGACCTCGCTGGGCCTCGGGGCGCTCCAGATCGGCAGCGGGTTCAAGGAACTGGGCTGGATGGAGAAGGCCGGCACCGGTCTGCTCGTCTCCATCATCGGCGTCCTGACGGTGGCCTTCGTCTTCTCGGCGGTCTCGGGCGTCGAGAAGGGCATCCAGTGGCTGTCCAACACCAACATGGTGCTGGCCATCCTGCTCGCCCTGTTCGTTTTCGTCGCAGGACCGACCATCATTGTCCTCGACCTGCTGCCCACGTCGCTCGCCGCGTACGTCGGAAACCTGCCGGAGCTGGCCGGCCGCACCGAGGCGTCCACCGGTGGCGGTGAGATCGCCGACTGGCTGAGCAGCTGGACGGTCTTCTACTGGGCCTGGTGGATCTCCTGGACGCCGTTCGTCGGCATGTTCATCGCCCGCATCAGCCGTGGCCGTACGATCCGTCAGTTCGTCGGCGGTGTCATTCTCGTGCCGAGCACCGTCAGCCTCATCTGGTTCGCCATTTTCGGCGGCACGGCGATGAAGCTCCAGGAGAGCGGACGGCTCGCCGAGGAGGCGACGCCCGAGGGCCAGCTCTTCGGCGTACTCCAGGAATTCCCGATCGCCGGCGTGATGAGCCTGGTCGTGATGATCCTGGTGGGCATCTTCTTCGTCTCCGGGGCGGACGCCGCCTCGATCGTGATGGGCACCCTCTCCCAGCGCGGGACCTTCGAACCCGCCCGGTTCGTCGTCATCTTCTGGGGCGTGGTGACCGGCGCGGTGGCGGCGGTGATGCTGCTCGTCGGGGACGGCAAGGGCGACGCCCTGGCGGGCCTGCAGAATCTGACGATCCTCGCCGCCGCGCCCTTCGTGCTCGTCATGGTCGGGATGTGCGTGGCGCTCATGCGCGACCTGCGCCGAGACCCGCTGATCGTCCGCGGCGAGATCGTCGAGGAGGCCGTGGAAACAGCGGTGATCGCCGGCCACGAGAAGTACGCCGGCGACTTCGAGATCCGCATCGGGCCGGGCTGGGAAGGCGACGACAGCATCTCGGACGAGGAGAAGCGCCGCAGGGAGCGCGGCGAGAGCCCGTCCTCCTGACGAGCCCCGCACCGCTGCGGGCGTGATCCCCTACGCCGGACGGGCCGGGAAACACCCGGCCCGTCCGGCGTTTTGCGTACCCGCCGACGGGTCGCCGAGGTGACGTCCGGCTGCCGGGCTGCCGGGTTACCGGGCATCGTGGCCCGCACCGCCCGAGGCGTACCGGTCACCCCGACGGTCCACCGACACCCCCCGGCCAGGGCCTCGATAGGATCGGTGCCCTGATGACTGCCACTCTCGTCGCCAAAGACCTCGCCGCCGGCCACGGTGACCGCTCGCTGTTCTCCGGGCTCGATCTTGTCGTCGCCCCCGGTGACGTGATCGGGCTGGTCGGTGTCAACGGCGCGGGCAAATCCACGCTGCTGCGCCTCCTCGCCGGGCTCGACACCCCCGAGGGCGGTGAGCTGCGGCTTTCGCCGCCCACCGCCACCGTCGGCCATCTCCCGCAGGAACCCGAACGCCGCGAAGGCGAGACGGTACGGGCCTTCCTCGCCCGGCGTACCGGAGTGGCCGCCGCCCAGAGCGCCCTCGACGCTGCCACCCAGGCACTCGTCGACGAGACCCCGGGCGCGGACGACGCGTACTCCACCGGCCTGGAGCGCTGGCTCGACCTCGGCGGGGCGGACCTCGACGAGCGCGCCGAGGAGGTCGCCGCCTCGCTCGGCCTGACCGTCGGCCTCGACCAGCCGATGACCTCCCTCTCCGGCGGCCAGGCCGCCCGCGCGGGCCTCGCCTCGCTGCTCCTGTCCCGCTACGACGTCTTCCTGCTCGACGAGCCCACGAACGACCTCGACCTCGACGGCCTGGAGCGCCTGGAGCGCTTCGTCTCCGGCCTGCGCGCGGGCACCGTAGTCATCAGCCACGACCGCGAGTTCCTGACCCGCACCGTCACCAAGATCCTCGAACTCGACCTCGCCCAGCAGCAGATCACGCTCTACGGCGGCGGCTACGCGGCGTACCTCGAAGAGCGCGAGACGGCCCGCCGGCACGTCCGCGAGGACTTCGACGAGTACGCCGACAAGAAGGCGGCGCTCGAAGGCCGCGCCCAGATGCAGCGCGGTTGGATGGACAAGGGCGTCAAGAACGCCCGCCGCAAGGCCACCGACAACGACAAGGTCGGTCGTAACTTCCGCAGTGAGGCGAGCGAGAAGCAGGCCGCCAAGGCACGTCAGACGCAGCGCATGATCGAGCGCCTCGATGTCGTCGAGGAACCCCGCAAGGAGTGGGAGCTGCGCATGGAGATCGCTGCGGCCCCGCGCTCCGGCGCGGTCGTGGCCACCCTGCGCGACGCCGAAGTCCGGCGCGGCGACTTCGCCTTCGGCCCGGCCTCGCTCCAGATCGACTGGGCCGACCGGGTCGCCGTCACCGGCGCCAACGGCGCCGGGAAGTCCACGCTGCTCGCCGCCCTCCTCGGCCGTCTCCCGCTGGACACCGGCCACGCGGCACTCGGCCCCGGCGTGGTCGTCGGTGAGGTCGACCAGGCCCGCGGCCTCTTCTACGGCAGCGAGTCGCTCCTCGACGCCTTCTGCGCGGCCGTCCCCGACTCGCAGCCGGCGGAAGTACGCACTCTCCTGGCCAAGTTCGGCCTGCGCGCCGACCACGTCCTGCGCCCCGCGACCACGCTCTCGCCGGGCGAGCGGACACGCGCCGCGCTGGCGCTGCTCCAGGGCAGGGGCGTGAACCTCCTGGTCCTCGACGAGCCCACGAACCACCTCGACCTCACCGCGATCGAGCAGCTGGAGTCCGCCCTGGACTCCTACGAGGGCACCCTGCTCCTGGTCACCCACGACCGCCGCATGCTGGACGCGGTCCGCACGACCCGCCGCGTAGAGGTGACGGCCGGCAAGGTGACCGAACTCTGACCACCCCGCCGGTCCTCATGGGGGCTGCCGGTCCGGGGCAGCGCCCCGAAACCGTCAGCCCCGCTTCGGATCCGTCAGCCCCGCCCGACGCAGCGCATCCGCCATCGCACTGTTCGCCGACCCGGGGGCCGGCGCCGACCCCCGGCGAGACCCGCCACCGCCACCGCCGCCACCACGCCGCTGCGCCGGAGGCCGGCCACCTGAGCCACCCGAGCCACCGCCACCGCCCCGCTCCCGCTTCGCCCCACCCGCAGCCGGCGCAGCCAACTCGTCCTCCAGCCGCAGCGTCAACGAGATCCGCTTGCGCGCGACGTCGACATCCATGACCTTGACCTTGACGACATCCCCCGGCTTCACCACATCCCGGGGGTCCTTGACGAAGGTCTTCGACAACGCCGACACATGGACCAGCCCGTCCTGGTGCACGCCGATGTCCACGAACGCGCCGAACGCCGCGACATTCGTCACCACGCCCTCAAGGACCATCCCGGCCTCCAGGTCGCCCAGCTTCTCGACGCCCTCCTTGAAGGTCGCCGTCCGGAAGGCGGGTCGCGGGTCGCGACCGGGTTTCTCCAGTTCCCTGAGGATGTCCGACACCGTCGGCAGCCCGAACGTGTCGTTCACGAAGTCGGCGGCCCGCAGCGACCGCAGCACCGCCGTGTTGCCGATGAGCGTCCCCACCCCGCTGCCCGCGGTCTTCACCATCGCCCGCACCACCGGATACGCCTCGGGGTGCACGCTCGACGCGTCCAGCGGGTCTTCGCCGCCCTGGATGCGCAGGAAGCCCGCACACTGCTCGTACGCCTTCGGCCCGAGCCGCGCCACGTCCTTCAGCCCCTTGCGGGACCGGAACGGGCCGTTCGCGTCCCGGTGCGCCACGATGTTCTCCGCGAGCCCGGAGCTGATCCCGGAAACCCGCGAAAGCAGCGGCGCGGACGCGGTGTTGACGTCGACACCCACCCCGTTCACACAGTCCTCGACGACCGCGTCGAGCGAGCGGGACAGCTTCACCTCGGCCAGGTCGTGCTGATACTGGCCGACCCCGATGGACTTCGGGTCGATCTTCACCAGCTCGGCCAGCGGGTCCTGCAGCCGCCGCGCGATCGACACGGCGCCGCGCAGCGACACGTCCATGTCGGGAAGCTCCTGCGAAGCGAAAGCGGACGCCGAGTACACAGACGCGCCGGCCTCCGACACCATCACCTTCGTCAGCTTCAGCTCGGGGTGCTTGGCGCACAGCTCCCCGGCGAGCTTGTCGGTCTCGCGGGACGCCGTGCCGTTGCCGATGGCGATCAGCTCTACGTCGTGCTCCTTCGCGAGCCGCGCGAGCTTCGCCAGCGACTCATCCCACGCGTTGCGCGGCACATGCGGATAGATCACGTCCGTCGCGAGAACCTTGCCGGTCGCGTCGACCACGGCGACCTTCACACCCGTGCGAAAACCGGGGTCGAGCCCCAGCGTCGCCCGCGTCCCGGCCGGCGCCGCCAGCAGCAGATCACGCAGGTTCGCCGCGAAGACCCGTACCGCCTCGTCCTCCGCGGCGGTCCGCAGCCGAAGCCGCAGGTCGATGCCCAGGTGCACCAGAATCCGGGTCCGCCACGCCCACCGCACGGTATCGCCGAGCCACTTGTCGCCCGGCCGGCCCTGCGCGCAAACCCCGAAGCGCCGGGCGATCGCGTTCTCGTACGCTGTAGGGCCCGGGATGTCGGTCTCCGACGGCTCCTCGGGTTCCAGGACCAGGTCGAGTACGTCTTCCTTCTCGCCGCGCAGCATCGCCAGCACGCGGTGCGAGGGCAGCGAAGTGAAGGGCTGCGAGAAGTCGAAGTAGTCGGCGAACTTCGCGCCCGCCTCCTCCTTCCCGTCCCGTACCTTCGCGGCCAGCCGTCCCCGCGACCACATGCGTTCCCGCAGCTCACCGATGAGGTCGGCGTCCTCCGAGAAGCGCTCGGTGAGAATTGACCGCGCGCCGTCCAGGGCGGCCTGTGAGTCGGCCACACCCTTCTCGGCGTCCACGAACGCCGCGGCGGCCGAGAGCGGATCCACCGTCGGATCGGTCAGCAGTCCCCGCGCGAGCGGTTCGAGGCCCGCCTCGCGGGCGATCTGCGCCTTCGTCCTTCGCTTGGGCTTGAACGGCAGGTAGATGTCTTCCAGCCGGGCCTTGGTGTCGGCGGTCCGGATCCGCGCCTCAAGCGCCTCGTCGAGCTTGCCCTGCTCGCGTACGGACTCCAGGACAGCGGCCCTCCGGTCCTCCAGCTCGCGCAGATACCGCAGCCGCTCCTCAAGTGTGCGCAGCTGCGCGTCGTCGAGCATCTCGGTCGCTTCCTTGCGGTAGCGAGCGATGAACGGCACGGTCGAACCGCCGTCGAGCAACTCGACGGCGGCCCTGACCTGCCGTTCCCTTACGCCGAGCTCCTCGGCGATCCTGCCTTCGATGGACGTCGTCACGATGTTCCCGACTCGCCTTCTCCTGCGGGCTGTGCTTGCGCCTGCATTGTGCCGGGTTGTCGGGTCGGCTGTCGCACACGCCCCGGTCGAGGCCGCACCTGAGCTCCGCTCAGCGCAGCTCAGGTGCGGCGGGACCGCCCGCCGCCGCCACCCGACGCCCCGCCGAAGAGCTTGGCAAGCAGCCTGAAGGGCAGGGTCACCACAGTGGCGATGGCCGAGCCGACCGTACGCAGTGCGTCTGCAATGGCACGAAACACGTTGAACCTCCTGCTGTCTCGGTCTGTCCCGGTATCCGGCACAGGCACTGATATCCGCTCACGCGGCACGCAAACGCCCTGTACGCCGGTCGTGGTCACTTTCCGCGTACTTTCCGAAGTCAGGCCGCGTCCCAGTCGCCGCCTTGCCGGCCGCGGGAGGTTAGCGCGAACCGCGGCGTCATGCCCCTGCCCGTCGCCGTGCGACTCACCAGCGCCTCCAGCGGTCCAGCTCCGCACTGAGCAGCGCCGTCAGGTGCCGTCGCCACGGTGGTCGCGCAGCAGTGGCCATGGCAGGAAAGGTGGGGTACTCGTCATTGTGGACATCGGTCCGGGCCCCAAAGATGGTCCGTATGACGCAGCGATCCGTGCTCGTCGTCCTCTACGACGACGTCCAGAGCCTCGATGTGACAGGCCCCATGGAGGTCTTCGCCGGGGCGGCCACCCACGCCGGCGATCCGGACACGTACCGCATGCGCACCGCCTCGCTCGACGGCACTCCCGTCCGCACCTCCAGCGGCCTCACGCTGGTCCCCGACACCGCCCTGACCGGGGTGCGGGAAACCCCGCACACCCTTCTCGTCCCCGGCGGCCGGGGGACCCGTACCCCCGACCCGAGGCTGACCGGCTGGCTGCGCGACAACGCCCCGGGCGCCGAGCGACTGGTCTCGGTCTGCACCGGAGCGCTGCTTCTCGCCGCGGCCGGGCTGCTCGACGGCCGCCGCGCCACCACCCACTGGGCCTTCTGCAACCACCTCGCCCAGGCCTACCCGGCCGTCGAGGTCGACCCGGACCCCATCTATGTGCGCGACGGGTACGTGGCCACCTCGGCCGGGGTGACCGCCGGCATCGATCTGGCGCTGGCCCTGGTCGAGGAGGACCTCGGCCGGGACACCGCGCTCGTCGTCGCCCGCTATCTCGTCGTCTTCCTGCGACGCCCGGGCAACCAGGCCCAGTTCAGCGCCCAGCTCGCCGCCCAGACCGCCCAGCGCCAACCGCTCAGGGAGGTCCAGCAGTGGATCTCCGAACACCCCGGCGGTGACCTGTCGGTGGAGGCGCTGGCAGCTCGGGCCCGCCTCTCACCGCGCCACTTCTCCCGTGCCTTCCAGTCCGAGACAGGGACGACCCCGGGCAAGTACGTCGAGCGGGTGCGCCTGGAACACGCGCGGCGCCTCCTGGAGGACTCCGCCGACGGCATCGAGGAGATCTCCCGCGCCTGCGGCTACGGCACGCCGGAGGCAATGCGCCGCGCGTTCGTGAAGACCCTCGCCGCGGCACCCGCCGAGTACCGGCGCCGCTTCCGCCCTCAGCCCATCCTGCCCATCCACCGACCGACCTGAACGGGACCCGTCATGACGCAGATCGCCATCGTCCTCTTCGACCACTTCACGGCTCTCGACGCCGTCGGCCCCTACGAGATGCTGTGCCGCCTGCCCGGCGCAGAGACGGTCTTCGTCGCCGAGCGAACCGGCCCCGTACGCAACGACCGGGACGAACTCACGCTCGTGGCCGACGCGACATTCGCCGAGGTCGCAACCCCGGACATCGTGCTGGTTCCGGGCGGCCCCGGCCAGGACGCGCAGATGGACAACGACGCCCTGCCCGGCTGGCTGCGCACCGTCGACGCCGCCACCACCTGGACGACGTCCGTCTGCACCGGTTCGCTGCTGCTCGCCGCGGCCGGGCTGCTGACCGGCCGCCGCGCCACCTCGCACTGGCTGGCCCTGGACCACCTGAAGACCTTCGGCGCCGAGCCCACCGGCGAACGCGTCGTCACCGACGGCAAGTACGTCACCGCGGCCGGCGTCTCGTCCGGCATCGACATGGGACTCACGCTGGTCGGCAGGATCGCCGGCGACGAGCACGCGCAGGCGGTGCAGCTGCTGACGGAGTACGACCCTCAGCCGCCGTACGACGCCGGATCCCCGCTCAAGGCCCCGGCCGCGCTGGTCGAGGAGTTCCGGGGGAAGAGCCGGTTCAGCTAGTTCGGCCGGGAGGTCCGGGGACCCAGTCGAAGCGTGGCGTACGGCGTTCCAGGAAGGCGGCGACGCCCTCGGCGGTGTCGCCGCTGTCGCACGCCTGGCCCGGCCAGTACGCGTCCCGGTCGGTGCGTCCCGATGCGAACTCCTTCGCCGCCGCCTGGGTCAGCTGCGAGCGCGACACCAGAACCTGGGTGAACTCCGCTACCCGGGAGGCCAGTTCGCCCGCCGGCAGCACCTCGTCCACCAGCCCGGTACGCAAAGCCCGATCGGCCGCGATCAACTCACCCGAGAACAGCAGGTACTTCGCGGCGGCCGGCCCCACCAGGGCGACCAGCCGACGGGTCGACGACGCCGGGTAGACGATCCCGAGCTTCGCCGGTGTGACCCCGAACGAAGCGCCCTCCTCCGCGAACCGCAGATCGCAGGCGGCGGCCAGCTGGCTGCCGCCGCCCACGCAGTACCCCCGGACGGCCGCGAGCGTCGGCTTCGGGAACGCCGCCAGCGCCTCCTCCGCCCGTACGGCGAGGCTCTGCGGCCCCTCGTCCTTGCCGCGCGGCTCCCGCAGAGACGAGATGTCCGCACCCGCGCAGAAGGTGCTCCCCGCGCCGGTCAGCACGACCGCCCGGATACTACGGTCGGCGGCCAGCGCGTCCAGCAGACCCGGCAGCGCCCGCCACATTCCGGCGGTCATGGCATTGCGCTTGCCGGGGTTGCTGATGACGATGGTGGCGACCCCGTCCGCGACGGTGTGTTCCAGCTGCGGCTCCATGCGCCGGATGCTATCCGGACCGTACGAACCTATGATCAAGAAGGGGCCGACAAGCGGACGACGCTGCGTTGAAGGAGTCGCTGATGGACGCTCACACCGGGCCCGACGACCGCACCGGCCACGACGACCGCACTGGCCACGACGACGGCACGGCCCGCCCCGCCGGCCCCGCCCGCACCCCCCGCTCGGGCCGCACCGCCCGCTCTTCGGCCGGCGAGCGCAAGAAGCTCCGCCGGGACTTCGGCCGGCTCGCGGTCCTCGGCGTCATCCTGGTGCTCGGCGGCATCGTCGGCCTGATCTACACCGGCGTCGCCACCCTCACCTCGATGATCCTCTTCGGCTGGCTGCTGCTGATCGGAGGTCTCGTCGGACTGCTCCAGGCGGTCCAGTCCCGCGGCTCGAACTTCTTCTGGCTCGGTGTGGTGGTCGCCGCGCTGAACCTGGCCGCCGGGGTCGTCGTGATCCGCCACCCCGAGGGTTCCGCCGAGGCGCTGACGATGTTCGCCGCCCTGCTCTTCCTGACCGGCGGGGTGTTCCGGCTGGCCGGGAGCGTGGTGGTGCGCGGCCCGCAGTTCGGCTGGACGCTGGTACAGGGCGCCTTCGGCGTACTGCTGGGCCTGCTGGTGCTCTTCGACTGGCCGCACAGCAGCCGCTACGTCCTGGGCTGCTTCTTCTCGCTCGGCCTGCTCTTCGACGGCCTCGGCCTCATCGCCATCGGTACGGGCGGCCGGCACATGGTCGACCTGGTCGCACCGGCCCCCGTCGAGGAGCAAAAAAAGCCAAGCACGTGACAGCCGCACAGCCGCACCGGTCATATGTCGTCGATTGCGGCTGATTTCAGTTCAGTGGGCCGGTCCGGACCAACTCGTTCCCAACACTCTCAGGGTGGTCACGAGCGAACACCCTGAGAGGTGCCGGTCCATGGAGAACCACGGGGGCGTACCCTCTCCAAGATCCACCGACGAGCCCCGAGCCGCATACGCAGGCGTCTGGCGATTCACCGCCCCGGCAGTGGACGCCTCCGTCCCGCAGGCCCGCCACGCCGTCCGCGACCTCCTGAACCGCCAGGGCGTCCCGGCCGAGGACGACTTGGTGCAGGGACTGCTGCTCATCGCCTCCGAGCTCGTCACCAACGCGGTACGCCACGCGGCGCTGCTCTCGCCCGAGCTCGCCGTCGAGGTGACGATCGCAGCGGAGTGGATCCGCGTCTCGGTGGCGGACAACCACCCCTACCGGCCCAAGGCCCTGGAGCGTGACTACGCGCAGACCGGCGGGCGCGGCCTGCTGCTGGTCCGGGAGATCACCGCGGAGGCCGGCGGGGTCTGCGACATCGAGCAGACCGCGAGCGGCGGAAAAGTCATCCGGGTAGCCCTGCCGCTGGCGGTCCTGCCCGTCACCAGCCCGCGCCCGGGCCCGTCAGCTCTCTGACCGCCGGGCGCGCCGCGTCCAGCACGGTGGAGAACCACGCGGAGAACGGCGCCGCCGCGTGCCGCTGGGCCAGTTCGCCCGCCGTGACGAAGGCCGTCTCGCCCACCTCGTCCGGATCGGGCCGCAGCGCCGCCTGGACCATGCCGACGAAGAGGTGGTTGTACTCCTGCTCGACCAGACCCGAGTCCGGGTCGGGGTGGTTGTAGCGGACCGTGCCGGCCTCGGCGAGCAGCGAGGGCGAGACCCCCAGCTCCTCGTACGTACGGCGGGCGGCGGCGGCGAACGGCGACTCCCCGGGGTAAGGGTGCCCACAGCAGGTGTTGGACCAGACGCCGGGGGAGTGGTACTTGCCGAGCGCGCGGCGCTGGATCAGCAGCCGGCCCGAGGCGTCGAAGAGGAACACCGAGAACGCGCGGTGCAGTCGGCCGGGGGCCTGATGCGCGGAGAGCTTCTCCGCGGTGCCGATGGTGCGACCGTCCTCGTCGACCAGCTCCAGCAGGATCTCCTGCGCCGGGCTGTCGGGCTGCGCTGTACCGTCGGGCTGCGCTGTGCCGTTGGGTGAGCTGTTCGCCGCGGTGACTGGTGTGCTCGGCATGACCATCCTTCGCTTCGGTACCCGGCTGCCAAGTCTGCCGTACAAAAGCGTCTTGTCCGTACTTCACGGAACGCCCCGCATGTCCGCCCCCGCCCGCCCGGCGTCGCGCGGGCGCAGGCGGACGGCGGATCAGCTCAGGGCGCAGGTGGGCCGCAGGACATAGCCCGTGTAGCCGTACTCGTCGCCGTGCTCGGCCCGTACGGCGATCTCCTCACGGGCGCCGCGAGCGCCTCGGCCATGCCGGGCGCCTCCGGTGCGGCGGCGTCGGCGCGGGCGCCGAGCGGGACGTAGTACTCGTCCCAGTCGCTCTGCGGTTGCGCGTACACCCCGAGCACCTCGTAGCCGGCCGCGACGGCCGCGGCCCTGTTCTCGGGCCGGCCGCGCAGAGCGTAGTGCTGATCCCAGAACGCCCGTACCGCGTGCGACGGCTCGGGGACCGTCCATTCGCACTCGGTGACGACGAGAGCACCGCCCGGGGCGACGAGCCGCCGCCACTCGCGCAGTGCGGTGTCGAAGCCGATGCTGTAGGCGGAACTCTCCGCCCAGACGAGGTCGAACGACCCGTCGGCGAAGGCCAGTTCGCCCATGTCGGCCGCGGTGGTACGGATCGAGTCGCCGAGCCCGCGCACTTCGGCCGACTCACGCAGCTCGGCGAGGAACGGCTCGTACAGGTCGACGGCAGTCACCTCGGCGTCGTACTCGCCCGCCAGGAGCAGCGAGGCCCGGCCGGGGCCGCAACCCAGGTCGAGGACGCGCGGCCGGCGCGGCACCGGTCCTGCGAGGGAGAACAGACGGCGGGTGGTGGCGTCGGAGCCCGGCCCCTGACGGGGAAGCCCGCGGTGCAGGGTCATGAAAGCTTCGAACATGGCGTTGTCGGTCAACGTGGGAACCCTTGGGTGTCAGGGCGCGGGCCGACGCGCGAAGGGTCAGCCGAGGGCCCGGGAGTTGAGGATGAACCGGACACTGCTCGCAGCAGCATCGACCGTGACGGTCATCAACCTCAGCTCCCCTCATCGTGTCCCCGAGGCCTGAATGCCTCGTCGAACACCGTATCAGCTCACCGGCAGAGCCCAGGGGCAGAGCTTCGGCCGCAGAGTTTCAGTGGCAGAGCATCGCCTCATGCTCGGCGTGCCCGTACGGCTCCAGCTGGAACGTGCAGTGCTCGACGTCGAAGTGGTCGCCGAGACAGCTCTGGAGAGCGTGCAGCATCTTCTCGTGGCCCACGGAGTCCAGGATGTCCTGGCTGACGACGACGTGCGCGGACAGCACCGGCATGCCGGAGGTGATCGTCCAGGCATGCAGGTCGTGTACGTCGTCGACGCCCGGCAGATCGAGTATGTGCGCCCGTACCTCGGCCATGTCCACGCCCGCCGGGGCGGTCTCCAGGAGCACGCGCAGCGTCTCCCGCAGCAGCTTCCAGGTGCGGGGCACGATCATGAGGCCGATCAGCAGGGAGGCGATCGGGTCGGCTGCCTGCCAGCCGGTCGCCATGATGATCGCGGCCGAGATCAGCACGGTGACCGAGCCCAGGGTGTCCGCGAGCACCTCAAGGAACGCGCCACGCACATTGAGGCTGTCCTTCTGGCCCTTCATCAGCAGGGACAGCGAGATCATGTTCGCCACGAGGCCGACCAGGGCGAAGACGATCGCCGTACCGCTCCTCGTCTGTGCCGGGGTGATGAACCGGTCCACGGCCTCGAAGAGCAGGAAGCCCCCCACACCGAGCAGCAGCAGACAGTTGGCCAGCGCTGCCAGGATCTCGGCCCTCGCGTAGCCGAAGGTGGCGTTGGCGGTGGCCGGGCGGTTGGCGAAGTGGATCGCGAGCAGCGCCATCGCCAGGCCGAGGGCGTCCGTCGCCATGTGGGCCGCGTCGGCGATCAGCGCCAGCGAGTTGGCGACCAGCCCGCCGACGATCTCGACCGTCATGACGGTCAGGGTGATGCCGAGGGCGATACGCAGCCGCCCCTTGTACGCGGCCGCGGCGGTGCCGGTGCGCCGCGGACCGGCGTGCGAATGCCCGTGATCGTGTCCTGCCCCCATGAGGGACGCCTCCCGCGGTCGTGTGACTGCCTGCCCGAAGTGCCAGTGAACTACGGGCGGGGGGTATGGGCAACACGAGACTGAACACCGTTGTCATGTGCTCTGACCTGCGGAAATGACCGCAGGTCAGAGACTCGCAAGATCACTTCGTGGCGGTCTGAGCAGCGACGGCCCCGGCGGCCTCCGGGTGACGCAGCACCCAGCCCTCCCAGGCCGAGGCGACCATCTCGCGCACCCCGTGCCGGGCCGTCCAGCCCAGTTCCTTGGTGATCCGCTCCGAGGACGCGACGGCCTTCGCGGCGTCGCCCGGCCGCCGCGGCTCGACGATCGGGGTGAGGGCGCTGCCCGTGACCTCGGCCACCAGGTCGGCGAGTTCGCGCACCGAGACGCCCTCGCCGCGGCCGATGTTGAGCGTCAGGTCCGCGGCCTCGTCCCGGGTTGTCAGCGCGCGGGCGACCGAAAGATGGGCGTCGGCGAGATCGGCGACGTGGATGTAGTCACGGACGCAGGTGCCGTCGGGCGTCGGATAGTCGTCGCCGAAGATCCTCGGGGCCTCGCCGCGGGTGATCCGGTCGAAGAACATCGGGATGATGTTGAACACTCCGGTGTCGGCCAGCTCCGGCGCCGCCGCCCCCGCCACGTTGAAGTAGCGCAGGCACGCGGTCGAGATGCCGTGCGCCCGGCCCGCCGCCCGCACCAGCCACTCGCCGGTGAGCTTTGTCTCGCCGTACGGGTTGATCGGTGCGCAGGGGGTGTCCTCGGAGATGAGCTCCGCGTCGGGCACGCCGTACACGGCGGCCGACGAGGAGAAGAGGAACCGCCGCACCCCGGCGGCGGCGACGGCCTCCAGGAGCACCGTCAGTCCGTGTACGTTCTCCCGGTAGTAGAGCAGCGGCTTGTCGACGGACTCGCCGACCTGCTTCTTCGCCGCCAGGTGCACCACACCGGTGACGGCGTGCTCCGCGAGCGTACGGTCGAGCAGGTCACGGTCCAGCACGGAGCCGCTGACCCTCTCGATCTCGGGGGGCAGCCGGTCCGGGACCCCGGACGAGGCGTCGTCCAGTACGACGACCCGCTCACCCGCCCCGGCCATGGTTCGCGCCACGTGCGCGCCGATGTATCCCGCACCACCTGTGATCAGCCACGTCATGACTGCCACCCTAGGGGCTGGGGGTGCCCGGCCAGCGCGGTTTGTGACGCGGGGCCTTGATCGACCAAGATGATCGCGGTGTGCTGCCCGCGTCCCGGTCCTTCTTATCGGGGCATGAACGGGCCGTGAATTCCAGCTTCCGAACATCCGATAACCTCTGCCGACACGCCTTCCCCGCCCGTGCCGGGCCGGGATGCCGCATGTCACACAGGGCCAGCCATGTCAGCTCCAAGGAGTGAGTTCGTCTGTCGACCGCCATCCTCACCGGCCCGCCGGTACCCGGATCGCCGCTCGAGGGCGATCTGCGGTCGCTCGGATTCAACGTGCGGTCCCCGGCGGCCGCCGACGCCGCGCAGATCCTGGAGCTGCTCGGCTCCGCCCCCGCCGGTGAACGCGTAGCGCTCGTCGACCCGCGCTTCGTCGGTCACCTCCACGCGCTGCGCCTCGCGCTGACCGACCCCCGCTTTCCCGCTGCCGGTGTCCCCGGCGCGCTCACGGCGCAGCCCGAGGCGCGAGCCGCGCTGGCCGGGGCCGTGCGCGACGCACCGGCGGGCGGGCCGGCCGGGCCCGACGCGGTCGCCGCCGGGCTCGCCGCCGCCGGCACCGCCGTGCAGCGCCCCGAACTGGGCTCCCTGATCGCCGCCGTCCCGGCGGACGAGGCCGAGCGCGAGCAGGCCCGCGCCGCCGTGGCGGCCGTCGACGAGGAGGCCGTACGGCTGCGTACGGCCGTGAAGTCCCGCGACGGCTTCTTCACCACGTACTGCGTCAGCCCGTACTCGCGCTACCTCGCACGCTGGTGCGCCCGCCGGGGCCTGACCCCGAACCAGGTCACCACCGCCTCGCTGGTCACCGCGCTGATCGCGGCGGGCTGCGCCGCGACCGGCACCCGCGGCGGCTATGTCGCGGCCGGGGTGCTGCTGCTCCTCTCCTTCGTCCTGGACTGCACCGACGGGCAGCTCGCCCGGTACTCGCTGCAGTACTCGACGATGGGCGCCTGGCTCGACGCGACCTTCGACCGGGCCAAGGAGTACGCCTACTACGCGGGCCTCGCCCTCGGCGCCGCCCGGGGCGGGGACGACGTATGGGCGCTGGCGCTCGGCGCGATGGTGCTGCAGACCTGCCGGCACGTCGTCGACTTCTCGTTCAACGAGGCGAACCACGACGCCGAGGCCAACACCAGCCCCACCGCCGCCCTCTCCGGCCGGCTCGACAGCGTCGGCTGGACGGTCTGGGTACGGCGCATGATCGTCCTGCCCATCGGTGAGCGGTGGGCGATGATCGCCGTACTGACGGCGGTGACGACCCCGCGCATCGTCTTCTACGCCCTCCTCGTCGGCTGCTCCTTCGCCGCCCTCTACACCACGGCCGGCCGGGTCCTGCGCTCGCTGACGCGCAGGGCGCGCCGCAGCGACCGGGCTGCCCGCGCCCTCGCCGACCTCGCGGACAGCGGCCCCATCGCCCAGTTCATCGCGGCCCGGACCGCCGGCCTCAGGGGCCCCTGGACGGCCCCGGTGGTCGCCGCCGTCGGCGCCGCCGCGCTGCTGGCCACCGCGCTCACCCGGCCGCCGGGCAGCCCGCAAGTGATCATCGCGGCGGCCTGCTACGCGGCCCTGTCCGGTGTGGCCGTCGCCCGCCGCCTGGGGGGCCCTCTCGACTGGCTCGTCCCCCCGGTCTTCCGGGTCGCCGAGTACTCCGTCATCCTGATCCTCGCCGCCCGCTCCGAGGTGAACGGAGCCTTGCCTGCGGCTTTCGGCCTGGTGGCGGCAGTCGCCTACCATCACTACGACACGGTGTACCGCATCCGCGGTGGCACCGGCGCGCCGCCCCAGTGGCTGGTGCGGACGATCGGCGGGCACGAGGGCCGGACGCTCGTGGTGGCGGTACTCGCCACCGTCCTGCCGGCCTCGTCCACGCACGACACAGACCTCACCCTGGCGTTCACGGCCCTCGCTGTGGCCGTGGCGCTGGTGGTGCTGGCGGAGTCCATCCGCTTCTGGGTGTCCTCCGGAGCACCCGCAGTACACGACGAAGGAGAACCCGCATGATCGGCCTCGTACTGGCTGCCGGCGCCGGCCGGCGTCTGCGTCCCTACACGGACACCCTCCCCAAGGCACTGGTGCCCGTGGACGGTGAGACGACCGTCCTGGACCTGACTCTCGGCAACTTCGCCGAGGTCGGCCTGACCGAGGTCGCGATCGTCGTCGGCTACCGCAAGGAGGCCGTCTACGCGCGCAAGGAGGAACTCGAGGCGAAGTACGGCCTCAAGATCACGCTCGTTGACAACGACAAGGCCGAGGAGTGGAACAACGCCTACTCCCTGTGGTGCGCGCGTGACGTCCTCAAGCAGGGTGTGATCCTCGCCAACGGCGACACCGTGCACCCGGTCTCCGTCGAGAAGACGCTGCTCGCCGCCCGCGGCAAGGGCCAGAAGATAATCCTCGCCCTCGACACGGTGAAGAGCCTCGCCGACGAGGAGATGAAGGTCATCACGGCCGAGGGCAAGGGTGTCCAGCGCATCACCAAGCTGATGGACCCGGCGACGGCCACCGGTGAGTACATCGGTGTCACCCTCATCGAGCCCGAGGCCGCCGAGGAGCTCGCCGACGCGCTCAAGACGACGTTCGAGCGCGACCCCGACCTCTACTACGAGGACGGCTACCAGGAGCTGGTCAACCGCGGCTTCACCGTCGACGTCGCCCCCATCGGCGAGGTGACGTGGGTCGAGATCGACAACCACGACGACCTCGCGAAGGGCCGGGAGATCGCGTGCCAGTACTGACCCGGCTCATCCCGTCCCCGGTCGTCGTCGACATCAACCGCGGCGCCATGGACGACCTGGCCGGCCTCCTGGCCGACCAGCGGATCTCCGCCTCCGGCAAGCTGGCGATAGCCACCAGCGCCGGTTCGGGCCTGGCCCTGCGTGACAAGCTCGCGCCTTTGCTGCCCGACGCCGACTGGTTCTCCGTCGCGGGCGGGACCATCGACGCGGCCGTGACGCTCGCCGACGGCATCAAGGGCAAGCGGTACGACGCCGTCGTCGGCATGGGCGGCGGCAAGATCATCGACGTGGCGAAGTACGCTGCGGCGCGGGTCGGTCTGCCGATGGTCGCCGTCGCGACGAACCTCTCCCACGACGGCATCTGCTCACCGGTGTCCACCCTGGACAACGACAACGGCCGCGGCTCCTACGGCGTGCCGACCCCCATCGCCATGGTCATCGACCTCGATGTGATCCGCGACGCCCCGGTCCGTTTCGTCCGGTCCGGCATCGGTGACGCGATCTCCAACATCTCGGCCATCGCGGACTGGGAGCTGTCCCACCGCATTACCGGCGAGCCGGTCGACGGACTGGCCGCCGCCATGGCCCGTACGGCCGGAGAAGCCGTACTGCGCCAGCCCGGCGGGGTCGGCACCGACGAGTTCCTGACGGTCCTCGCCGAGTCGCTCGTGCTGTCCGGCATCGCCATGTCGATCAGCGGCGACACCCGCCCCTCGTCCGGTGCCTGTCACGAGATCAGCCACGCCTTCGACCTGCTGTACCCCAAGCGGGCCGCCAGCCACGGCGAGCAGGTGGGCCTCGGCGCGGCCTTCGCGATGCACCTGCGCGGCGCCCACGAGGAGTCGGGTCTGTTCGCCGAGGTGCTGCGCAGGCACGGCCTGCCGGTACTTCCGGAGGAGATCGGCTTCAGCGTCGACGAGTTCGTCAAGGCCGTGCAGTACGCCCCGCAGACCCGCCCGGGACGCTTCACCATCCTGGAGCACCTGGACCTGTCCGCCGATCAGATCAGGGACACCTACGCCGACTATGTCAAGACCATCAGTAGCTGAACTCCGTCCGGTCGTTCACCCCGAGGGTGTGAAGGACCGGCGCAGCGGTGAGCACTGGGCCGGGCGGATGTACATGCGGGAGATCTCGCTGCACATCGACCCGTACCTGGTGAACACCAAGATCACGCCCAACCAGCTCACGTACCTCATGGTCGTCGTGGGTGTCCTGGGTGGCGCGGCCCTGCTGATCCCCGGGCTGACCGGTGCGATCCTCGCGGTGGTCCTGTTCCAGATCTATCTGCTGCTCGACTGTGTCGACGGCGAGGTGGCCCGCTGGCGCAAGCAGACCTCGATCACCGGGGTCTATCTGGACCGCATCGGCCACTACCTGTGCGAGGCGGCGCTGCTCGTCGGCTTCGGCCTGCGCGGGGCGGACCTGTTCCACCAGCAGGGCGTGACGAACTGGCTGTGGGCCTTCCTCGGCACGCTCGCCGCGCTCGGCGCGATCCTGATCAAGGCGGAGACCGACCTGGTCGACGTGGCCCGTACGCGCAGCGGGCTGCCCGCCGTCAAGGACGAGGCCTCCGTGCCGCGCTCCTCCGGGCTGGCCGTGGCGCGCCGACTGGCCGCCGCGCTGAAGTTCCACCGTCTCGTCGGCGGCATCGAGGCGAGCCTGTTCATCCTGGCCGTCGCGATCCTCGACGTCGTGCGGGACGACCTGTTCTTCAGCCGCCTCGGTATCGCCGTACTGGCCGGGATCGCGATCGTGCAGACGTTCCTGCACCTCGTGTCCATCCTCGCTTCGAGCAGGCTGAAGTGACCGGCATGAAGGTCGGCGCCGTCATCATCACCATGGGCAACCGCCCCGATGAGCTGCGGGCACTCCTCGACTCGGTCGCCAAGCAGGACGGCGACCGAGTCGAGGTGGTCGTCGTCGGCAACGGTTCCCCGGTCACCGGCGTCCCCGAGGGCGTACGGACCGTGGAGCTGCCGGAGAACCTCGGCATCCCGGGCGGGCGCAACGCGGGCATCGAGGCGTTCGGTCCCAGCGGCGCCGAGATGGACGTGCTGCTCTTCCTCGACGACGACGGCCTGCTGGCCCAGGCCGACACCGCCGAGCTGTGCCGACAGGCCTTCGCCGCCGACCCGGCCCTGGGCATCATCAGCTTCCGGATCGCCGACCCCGACACCGGGCAGACGGCACGCCGCCACGTGCCCCGGCTGCGCGCCGCCGACCCGATGCGCTCCTCACGGGTGACGACCTTCCTCGGCGGCGCGAACGCCGTACGCACCCAGGTCTTCGCCGAGGTCGGCGGGCTGCCCGACGAGTTCTTCTACGCACATGAGGAGACCGACCTGGCCTGGCGAGCGCTCGACGCCGGCTGGATGATCGACTACCGCTCGGACATGGTCCTGTACCACCCGACGACCGCTCCCTCCCGGCACGCCGTCTACCACCGCATGGTCGCCAGGAACCGGGTCTGGCTGGCGCGCCGCAATCTGCCGGCGGCTCTGGTGCCCGTGTATCTCGGTGTCTGGCTGCTGCTGACGCTGGCGCGGCGGCCGTCCGGGCCTGCGCTGAAGGCTTGGTTCGGTGGTTTCCGGGAGGGCTGGACGACCTCCCCGGGTACCCGCCGCCCGATGAGGTGGCGTACCGTCTGGCGCCTGACCCGGCTCGGCCGACCTCCCGTCATCTGACAAGCTCGGGTCTGAAAGCATCGGTGGCACGCGGGACCTGGAGCCCGGTCCTGCGCCCTACTGCCTGCGCATCTTGAACACGAAAGTTTCAACTTGTGAGTGACACAACCCACGACGGAGCGGTCGCGACCAGCGTTCCCCCGTCTCCCGACGACGGACTCACCCCGGCGCAGCTCGCCGACAAGTACGACTTGTCGGTGAGCGGTGCCCGACCCGGGCTGATCGAGTACGTCCGGCAGCTGTGGGGGCGCCGCCACTTCATCCTCGCCTTCTCCCAGGCGAAGCTGACCGCCCAGTACAGCCAGGCCAAGCTCGGCCAGCTGTGGCAGGTGGCGACCCCGCTGCTGAACGCCCTGGTGTACTACCTGATCTTCGGCCTGATCCTGGAGGCCGACCGCGGTATCCCCGAGGACGTCTACGTTCCCTTCCTGGTCACGGGCGTCTTCGTCTTCACCTTTACCCAGAGCTCGGTCACGGCCGGCGTCAAGGCGATCTCGGGCAATCTGGGCCTGGTGCGAGCCCTGCACTTCCCCCGCGCCTCGCTGCCGATCTCCTTCGCGCTCCAGCAGCTCCAGCAGCTGATGTTCTCGATGATCGTGTTGGTCGCCATCGCGGTCGCCTTCGGCAGCTACCCCGCGCTGTCCTGGCTGCTCATCCTTCCCGCGCTGGCGCTGCAGTTCGTCTTCAACATCGGTCTCGCGCTGATCATGGCCAGGCTTGGCAGCAAGACGCCCGACCTCGCGCAGCTGATGCCGTTCGTGATGCGTACGTGGATGTACGCGTCCGGCGTGATGTTCAGCATCCCGGTCATGCTTCACGACAAAGACCTGCCCGCCTGGGTCACCGATGTGCTCCAGTGGAACCCGGCGGCCGTCTACATGGACCTGATCCGCTTCGCCCTGATCGACGACCCGTTCCTCACCGAGAACCTCCCCCCGCACGTCTGGGCGGCAGCCCTCGCCTGGGCGCTGCTGATCGGCGCCGCGGGCTTCGTGTACTTCTGGAAGGCTGAGGAGCGTTACGGCCGTGGCTGACGACAACCATGCTGACGACAACCATCAGGGACGCATCCCCACCGTCATCGCCGACGACGTGCACATCGTGTACCGCGTCAACGGCGGAGCGGGCGGGCGGGGCAGCGCCACCGCAGCGCTCAGCCGCATCGTCAAACGCGGCAAGGGCGACTCGCCCGGCGTACGCAAGGTCCACGCGGTACGGGGTGTCACCTTCACCTCCTACCGGGGCGAGGCGATCGGCCTGATCGGCAGCAACGGGTCGGGCAAGTCCACGCTGTTGCGGGCCATCGCCGGCCTGCTGCCCACCGAGCACGGCAAGGTCTACACCGACGGCCAGCCCTCGCTGCTCGGCGTGAACGCCGCACTGATGAACGACCTCACCGGCGAGCGCAACGTGATCCTCGGCGGCCTCGCGATGGGCATGACACGCGAGGAGATCCGCGAGCGCTACCAGCAGATCGTCGACTTCTCCGGCATCAACGAGAAGGGCGACTTCATCACGCTGCCGATGCGCACGTACTCCTCAGGCATGGCTGCCCGCCTGCGCTTCTCCATCGCCGCCGCCAAGGACCACGACGTCCTGATGATCGACGAGGCGCTGGCGACCGGCGACCGGAAGTTCCAGATCCGCTCGGAGGAGCGCATCCGGGAGCTCCGCAAGGAGGCCGGCACCGTCTTTCTGGTCAGCCACAACAACAAGTCGATCAGGGACACCTGCGACCGCGTGCTGTGGCTGGAGAGGGGCGAGCTGCTGATGGACGGCCCCACGGACGAGGTCATCAAGGCGTACGAGAAGGAGAACGGCCGCTAGTCCGTTCGATTTCTTACTCCCGGAGCCCCCGCCGGTCCGTCCCGGCGGGGGCTCCGGCGCGGGCGGCCCCGGCGGTCCCGCGTGCCGTAATGGCCAACTCCGGGCGTCTTCGGGACGGTTGAGAGGAATTAATGCGCGGTTGTACTGCGTCGAGCGCCCCGACGCGGCGCCTGGCGTTGTACAACGTAAGCTGTACCGGTGCTGATTCGCGGCAAGTGGGGCGATATTGGCCCCGGAAGCCCGTTTCGGGTGGTGTCACCAGTGGTGCGCCGCCCAACCGACGGGCGGCGTGTCCGAAAAGGGATGTATCAGGTCAGCAGTGTAGAACGGGAGATGTGACGGCAATGGCAATGGGAACGCTCCAGCTCCACGACGCCTGCGCCCCTCTCGCCCCGGGCGGCCCGCGATGACGGGCACCCCCCGCACGCGCCCCGACGCCCCCGCGCGCACCACCATCGACAAGGCCGCCGACGAGAACTTCCCGGTGGCCCCGTTCTTTCTGCCGCGCGCCTGGCGCGACGACCTGATCGCCGTCTACGGCTACGCCCGGCTCGTCGACGACATCGGCGACGGCGACCTCGCCCCCGGCGGCGCCGACGCCCGCCTGCTCGGCGTCGCACCCGGCCCGGCCGACGACCGCCTGGCCGTCCTCGACGCCTTCGAGGCCGACCTCCACCGGGTGTTCGACCCGGCCGACGCAGGCCCGCGCCACCCCCTGATGCGCGCCCTGGTGCCCACCGTCCGCCGCTGGTCCCTCACCCCCGGCCCGTTCCTCGGGCTCATCGAAGCCAACCGGCAGGACCAGCTCGTACGCCGCTACAAGACGTACGACGAACTGCTCGCCTACTGCGAGCTGTCCGCCAACCCCGTCGGCCGGCTGGTCCTGGCCATCACCGGCACGGTGAGCCCCGAGCGCGTTCGCCGCTCCGACGCGCTCTGCACCGCGCTGCAGATCGTTGAACACCTCCAGGATGTCGGCGAGGACCTCGCCCGCGACCGGATCTATCTGCCCGCCGACGATATGGCTCGCTTCCGCGTCGACGAGGCGGACCTCGCCGCGCCCACCGCGAACGCGTCGGTGCGCGCCCTGATCGCCTACGAAGCGGAGCGCGCCGGCCACCTCCTGGACGAAGGAGCCCCGCTCGTGGGCAGCGTCGACGGCAGGCTCAAGCTGCTGCTCGCCGGCTTCGTCGGCGGCGGACGGGCCGCGCTCACCGCGGTCGCCGCCGCCGGATTCGACGTACTGCCCGGACCGCCCAAACCCACCAGACTCGGCCTGCTGCGCGCAGTGGGAGCCGTCCTGCGACGAGACCGAAGAGAGGGGTGAGCCGGACCGTGGAAGGACCCACGCAGATGTCCGCACCGGTACTCGCCGCATACAGCTACTGCGAGGCCGTCACCGGCCGGCAGGCGCGCAATTTCGCCTACGGCATCAGGCTGCTGCCCACCGACAAGCGGCACGCCATGTCCGCGCTGTACGCGTTCTCGCGCCGCGTCGACGATATCGGCGACGGTGTGCTCGCGCCCGGCGTCAAGCAGGTGAGGCTCGAAGAGACCCGCGCGCTCCTCGACCGCGTCCGCAAGGGCGCTGTCGACGACGACGACACCGACCCGGTCGCGGTGGCGCTCGCGGACACCGCGCGCCGCTTCCCGCTCCCGCTCGAAGGGCTTGACGAACTCATCGACGGCGTTCTCATGGACGTACGCGGCGAGACCTACGAGACGTGGGACGACCTCAAGGTCTACTGCCGGTGCGTCGCGGGCGCCATCGGACGGCTCTCGCTCGGCGTGTTCGGCGCCCAGACCGGCGCGCGCGAAGCGGAACGCGCCCCGGAGTACGCCGACACGCTCGGCCTCGCCCTCCAGCTCACCAACATCCTCAGAGACGTGCGCGAGGACGCGGGCAACGGACGCACCTACCTGCCCGCCGACGACCTCGCCAAGTTCGGCTGCGCCACCGGCTTCGAGAGCGCCACCCCGCCCGCCGGGTCCGACTTCGAGGGCCTGATCCACTACGAAGTGCGCCGAGCCCGCGCCCTGTTCGCCGAGGGCTACCGCCTGCTGCCGCTCCTCGACCGCCGCTCCGGCGCCTGCGTCGCCGCCATGGCCGGGATCTACCGGCGGCTCCTGGACCGCATCGAGCGCGAGCCCGAGGCGGTGCTGCGCGGCCGCGTCTCGCTGCCCGGACACGAGAAGGCGTACGTCGCCGTGCGCGGCCTCTCGGGCCTCGACGCCCGCAGCGTCTCCCGGATCCGTGCCAGGAGGCGCCCGTGAAGGGGCCCGTTGCGCCCGGGCACGCGTCGCACACGGTCGTCGTCGGCGGAGGGCTCGCCGGGGTCACGGCAGCGCTCCGGCTCGCCGACGCCGGGACGCGGGTCACCCTGCTCGAAGGGCGCCCACGCCTGGGCGGACTCGCCTTCTCCTTCCGGCGCGGCGACCTCACCGTCGACAACGGCCAGCACGTCTACCTGCGTTGCTGCACCGCCTACCGGTGGTTCCTCGACCGCGTCGACGGCGCCGAACTCGCGCCGCTCCAGGACCGGCTCGACGTCCCCGTCCTCGACGTGGGCCGGGCGACGGGCCCCCGCCTCGGACGGATCCGGCGCACCGCGCTGCCCGTACCCATGCACCTGGCCGCAGGCCTCGCCACGTACCCGCACCTGACTCTCGCCGAACGGGCCGCCGTGGGACGGGCCGCGCTCGCGCTCAAGGGACTCGACCCGGCCGATCCCGCCCTGGACGGGGTCGACTTCGCTACCTGGCTGGGCCGCCACGGCCAGTCGGAGCGTGCCATCGAGGCGCTGTGGGACCTCGTCGGCGTCGCCACGCTCAACGCCCGAGCCCCGGACGCCTCGCTGGGCCTGGCCGCGATGGTTTTCAAGACCGGCCTGCTCTCCGAGCCGGGCGCCGCCGACATCGGCTGGGCGCACGTACCCCTCGGTGAACTGCACGACACGCTGGCCCGCAAAGCGCTCGACTCGGCGGGCGTACGGACCCAGACGCGCACCAAGGTCACCGCCGTCTCGCGCACCGCGCACGGGCGCTGGGAGGTCGAGACACCGGCCGAGCGGATCGAGGCCGACGCCGTCGTCCTCGCCGTACCGCAGGACGAGACGCACGCGCTGCTGCCCGACGGCGCCGTCGACGACCCGGACCGACTGCTGGACATCGCCGTGGCCCCGATCCTCAACGTCCACGTCGTATACGACCGCAAGGTGCTGCGCCGGCCCTTCTTCGCCGCCCTCGGCACCCCTGTCCAGTGGGTCTTCGACCGTACGCAGGCCTCCGGGCTGCTGGGGCGCGGACAGTATCTGGCCCTCTCGCAGTCGGCAGCCCAGGACGAGATCGACGCCCCCGTGGCCGAGCTGCGCGCACGCTACCTGCCCGAGCTGGAACGCCTGTTGCCCGCCGCGCGGGGCGCCGTCGTACGCGACTTCTTCGTCACCCGGGAGCGGACAGCGACGTTCGCCCCCACCCCCGGCGTCGGACGGCTGCGCCCCGGCGCCCGGACGCACGCACCCGGCCTGTACCTGGCCGGCGCGTGGACGGCCACCGGATGGCCCGCAACCATGGAGAGCGCGGTGCGCAGCGGCATATGTGCCGCCGGCGCGGCTCTGGGCGAGCTCGGGCACGCACACGAACATCCGCTGCAGGAGGCGGTATGAGCACTGGCATTGGAACAAGAGGAGAGCCTGTGACCCCGGTGAACCCGGTCGCCGACACCACGGTGGACATCGCCGCGCTTCTGGAGCGCGGCCGCACCCTGTCCACGCCGGTGCTGAAGACCGCCGTGGAGCGGCTCGCGCCGCCCATGGACACCGTCGCGGCCTACCACTTCGGGTGGATCGACGCCCAGGGCCGGCCCGCGGACGGCGACGGCGGCAAGGCGGTACGCCCTGCGCTCGCGCTGCTGTCCGCCGAGGCGGCGGGCGCACCCGCCGAGACCGGCGTCCCCGGAGCCGTCGCCGTGGAACTGGTGCACAACTTCTCACTGCTCCACGACGACCTGATGGACGGCGACGAGCAGCGCAGGCACCGCGACACCGTGTGGAAGGTGCACGGCCCCGCCCAGGCGATCCTCGTCGGCGACGCGCTGTTCGCGCTCGCCAACGAGGTGCTGCTGGAGATCGGCACCGTCGAGGCGGGCCGCGCCACCCGCCGCCTCACCACCGCCACCCGCAAGCTGATCGACGGCCAGGCCCAGGACATCTCCTTCGAACACCGCGAGCGGGTCACCGTCGAGGAGTGCCTGGAGATGGAGGGCAACAAGACGGGCGCCCTGCTCGCCTGCGCCGTCTCCATCGGCGCGGTCCTCGGCGGCGCCGACGACCGTACGGCCGACACGCTGGAGGCGTATGGCTACCACCTCGGCCTCGCCTTCCAGGCCGTCGACGACCTGCTCGGCATCTGGGGCGACCCCGAGGCCACCGGCAAGCAGACCTGGAGCGACCTGCGTCAGCGCAAGAAGTCCCTGCCAGTCGTCGCGGCGCTCGCCGCCGGCGGCGCCGCCTCCGAGCGGCTCGGCGAACTCCTCGCCGCCGACGCCAAGAGCAACGACTTCGACACCTTCTCCGAGGCGGAGTTCGCCACCCGGGCGGCTCTGATCGAGGAAGCCGGCGGCCGTGAGTGGACGGCACAGGAAGCCCGCCGTCAGCACACCGTCGCCATTGACGCGCTGAGCGGCGTCGACATGCCCGCGCAGGTCCGGGCGGAGCTCACGGCGCTCGCGGACTTCGTCGTCGTACGAAAGAGATGATCAGCATCCGCCTCATATGACCTTCGCAGTCGCCGGCCGGCGCCCGGGAAACCGGGCGCCGGCCGACGGCAGCCCCCAGCACAGCAGATGACCAACTGCACGAAGGGGAAGCCATGACAGCGACGACCGACGGAAGCACCGGGGCCACGAAGCCCCGCGCGGCCGCGGCCAGCGAAACGACAACCGACACGATCCGCATGACGGGGACCGCCGACGCCGTGGACGCGGCGCGGCGGGCCACCGACCGTGCGGTCCAGCACCTGCTGGCCAGGCAGGACCCACGGGGATGGTGGAAGGGGGACCTCGACACCAATGTGACCATGGACGCCGAAGACCTGCTGCTCCGTGAGTTCCTCGGCATCCAGGACGAGGGGACGCTGCGGGCCGCCGCGCTCTTCATCCGCGGCGAGCAACGCCCGGACGGCACCTGGGCCACCTTCTACGGAGGCCCCGGCGACCTGTCCACCACCATCGAGGCGTACGTCGCCCTGCGGCTGGCCGGCGACCAGCCGGACGACGTGCACATGGCCCGCGCCGCGGCCTGGATCAGGGCGCGCGGCGGCATCGCGGCGAGCCGCGTCTTCACCCGCATCTGGCTGGCGCTCTTCGGCTGGTGGAAGTGGGAGGACCTGCCCGAGCTGCCGCCCGAGCTGATCTTCCTTCCCTCCTGGGTCCCGCTGAACATCTACGGCTTCGGGTGCTGGGCCCGGCAGACCATCGTTCCGCTGACGGTGGTCTCCGCGCACCGGCCGGTGCGCCCGGGGCCGTTCACACTCGACGAACTGCACACCGACCCCGGGGTCCCGAACCCGCGCAGGCCCATGGCCTCGCCACTCACCTGGGACGGACTGTTCCAGGGCCTCGACCGGGCCCTGCACCTCTACCACCGGTTCGCGCCCCGCATCGTTCGCGGGGCCGCGATGCGGAGCGCGGCACGCTGGATCATCGAGCGGCAGGAGAACGACGGGTGCTGGGGCGGAATCCAGCCACCCGCCGTGTACTCGCTCATCGCACTCCACCTGCTGGGGTACGACCTGGAGCACCCGGTGCTGCGCGCCGGCCTGGAGTCCCTCGACCGGTTCGCCGTGTGGCGCGAGGACGGCGCCCGCATGATCGAGGCGTGCCAGTCACCGGTCTGGGACACCTGCCTCGCCACCATCGCCCTCGCCGACGCGGGCGTACGCCCCGACGACCCGGCGCTCGTCCGGGCCGCCGACTGGATGATGGGCGAGCAGATCCTGCGGCCGGGGGACTGGTCCGTCCGCAGGCCCGGACTGGAGCCGGGCGGCTGGGCTTTCGAGTTCCACAACGACAACTACCCGGACATCGACGACACGGCCGAGGTGATCCTGGCGCTGCGCCGGGTCGCCCACCCGGACCGTGGGCGGATAGAGGCGACCATCGAGCGCGCGGTGCGCTGGAACCTCGGGATGCAGTCCAAGGACGGGGGCTGGGCGGCCTTCGACGCGGACAACACCAGCGCCTTCCCCAACCGGCTGCCGTTCTGTGATTTCGGTGAGGTCACCGACCCGCCGTCCGCCGACGTCACCGCGCACGTGGTGGAGATGCTGGCCGTCGAAGGACGGGCGCACGACGCCCGCACCCGGCGGGGCATCGAGTGGCTGCTCGCCGCGCAGGAGCCGGGCGGCGCCTGGTTCGGACGCTGGGGCGTCAACTACGTGTACGGCACAGGATCGGTGGTACCGGCGCTGACCGCGGCGGGGCTGCCCGTCGGCCACCCCGCGATCCGACGTGCCGTCCACTGGCTGGAATCGGTCCAGAACGACGACGGCGGCTGGGGCGAGGATCTGCGCTCGTACCGCGACATCCGCTGGGCCGGGCACGGCACGTCGACCGCCTCCCAGACCGGGTGGGCGCTGCTCGCCCTGCTTGCGGCGGGAGAGCAGCACGGCAAGTCCGTCGAGCGGGGCGTCACCTGGCTGGCCGAGACCCAGCGGGAGGACGGCTCCTGGGACGAGCCCTACTTCACGGGCACCGGATTCCCCTGGGACTTCTCCATCAACTACAACCTCTACCGGCAGGTCTTCCCGCTCACCGCTCTGGGCCGGTACGTCCACGGGGAGCCCGCGCTCCCCGATCTCCGGCAGGGACCCTGATGAGCCGTCCGCCGGCTCCTGAGGCGCCGGCGCCGCTGCTGATCGCCTGCGCGCTCGGCATCGAGCGCCTGGCGCTGCGCAGCGGCGACCGCCGCGGGGCGCGAGGGCCCCTGACCGTACTGCGGACGGGCATGGGGCCGAGGGCGGCGGAGGCCGCTGTCCTGCGAACGCTCGGTGCGCTCGGGGAAGGCGGTCACGTCGGTGCGCTCGGGGCGGGCGGTCACGACCGCGCCGACGGCACCGCCGTCATCGCGTCCGGTTTCTGCGCGGGGCTTGCCCCCGGCATGCACCCGGGCGACCTGATCGTCGCCGACGAGACCCGCGGCCCCGGCGGCAGCACCCCCTGCACAGGCGTCGACCTGCTGGCCGAGGCGCTGGCCAGGGCCGTACCGGGACGCACGGTCCACATCGGGCCGCTGACCGGCTCCGACCATGTCGTACGCGGCCCCGAACGGGCCGAGCTGCGGGCCACCGGGGCGATCGCCGTGGACATGGAATCGGCCGCGACACTCCGAAGCGCCCTGCGGGCGGGCCCGCGTCCGGTTGCGGCCGTTCGGGTGGTCGTGGACGCTCCGGAGCACGAGCTCGTCCGCATTGGCACGGTCCGGGGTGGAATATCGGCCTTCCGTGTTCTTCGCGCCGTCCTACCGGCTTTTTTCGAATGGCACCGTTCTTTGCTGCTCCCCAGGAGGTGAGCTAGATGGCCATGCCGCTCCGTCAGACCATCAGGGTCGGGACGTATCTCGTTGAACAAAAGCTCCGCAAGCGAGAGAAGTTCCCTCTCATCGTCGAGCTCGAACCGCTCTACGCCTGCAACCTCGCGTGCGAGGGCTGCGGCAAGATCCAGCACCCCGCAGGTGTGCTCAAGCAGCGCATGCCGGTGGCCCAGGCCGTGGGCGCGGTACTGGAGTCGGGCGCCCCGATGGTGTCCATCGCCGGCGGTGAGCCGCTGATGCACCCTCAGATCGACGAGATCGTGCGGCAGCTGGTGGCGAAGCGGAAGTACGTATTCCTGTGCACCAACGCCGTGCTGCTGCGCAAGAAGATCGAGAAATTCACACCGTCGCGCTACTTCGCCTTCGCCGTGCACATCGACGGGCTGCGTGAGCGCCACGACGAATCGGTGGCGAAGGAAGGAGTGTTCGACGAAGCCGTCGCGGCGATCAAGGAGGCCAAGAAGCGCGGCTTCCGGGTCACCACCAACTCCACCTTCTTCAACACCGACACGCCCCAGACCATCATCGAGGTGCTCAACTTCCTCAATGACGACCTGGAGGTGGACGAGATGATGATCTCGCCGGCGTACGCCTACGAAAAGGCCCCCGACCAGGAGCACTTCCTCGGTGTCGAACAGACCAGGGAGCTGTTCAGGAAGGCGTTCTCGGGCGGCAACCGGCGCAGGTGGCGTCTCAACCACTCCCCGCTCTTCCTGGATTTCCTCGAAGGCAAGGCGGACTTCTCCTGCACGGCCTGGGCGATCCCCAACTACTCGCTGTTCGGCTGGCAGCGGCCCTGCTACCTGATGAGCGACGGGTACGTACCGACCTACCGCGAGCTCATCGAAGAGACCGACTGGAGCAAGTACGGGCGGGGAAAGGACCCCCGGTGCGCCAACTGCATGGCCCACTGCGGCTACGAGCCGACGGCCGTCCTCGCCACCATGGGCTCGCTCAAGGAATCCCTGCGCGCGGTCCGCGAGACCGTCTCGGCCAACCGCGGGTGATGTGATGGACCACCGGTCATCGCCGGGCGGGGACGGGACCGCAGCCCGTCCCCGCCCCGGCCCCCGCCCGGCGGGGGAGTTCGACCTGGCGGCGCTCCTCGCCGAACGCGGCGGGGAGGGCTACGAACTGCACGCCAGGCACCTCAACCACCAACTGCCGCGCATGCTGCGCGCCATCGGCTTCGACAAGGTCTACGAGCGGGCCGAGGGCGCCTACTTCTGGGACGCGGAGGGCAACGACTACCTCGACATGCTCGCCGGCTTCGGGGTGATGGGCCTCGGCCGCCACCATCCCGTCGTACGCAGAGCACTGCACGACGTACTGGACGCCTCCCTCGCGGACCTCACGCGCTTCGACTGCCAGCCGCTGCCCGGACTGCTCGCCGAGAAGCTGCTCACGCACAGCCCGCACCTGGACCGGGTCTTCTTCGGAAACAGCGGCACGGAGGCCGTCGAGACCGCGCTCAAGTTCGCCAGGTACGCGACCGGCCGCCCCAGAATCCTCTACTGCGCCCACGCCTTCCACGGCCTGACGGCCGGCTCGCTCTCCGTCAACGGCGAGAGCGGCTTCCGCGACGGATTCGCCCCACTGCTGCCCGACACCGCGATCGCCCTCGGAGACCTCGCCGCGCTGGAGCGGGAGCTGGAGCGCGGCGACGTGGCGGGCCTGGTCGTCGAGCCGATCCAGGGCAAGGGCGTACGTGCCTGCCCGCCCGGATTCCTGCGCGCCGCCCAGGAACTCCTCCACCGGCGCGGGGCCCTGCTGATCGCCGACGAGGTCCAGACAGGGCTGGGCAGGACCGGCGACTTCTACGCGTACCAGCACGAGGAGGGCGTGGAGCCCGATCTGCTGTGCGTCGCCAAGGCTCTTTCGGGCGGGTACGTGCCGGTCGGCGCGACTCTCGGAAAGGACTGGATCTTCCGGAAGGTCTACTCCTCGATGGACCGCGTGCTGGTCCACTCGGCCAGCTTCGGTTCCAACGCCCAGGCCATGGCGGCGGGTCTCGCCGTGCTGTCGGTGATGGAGAACGAGGAGATCGTCGCCAACGCCCGGCGCACCGGCGACCTGCTGCGCGAGCGGCTGACCGCGCTCGTCGGGCGCTACGAGCTGCTGCACGACGTACGCGGACGGGGCCTCATGGTCGGCATCGAGTTCGGCCGGCCGGCCTCGCTGAAGCTGCGCAGCCGCTGGACGATGCTCCAGGCCGCCCGCAAGGGGCTCTTCGCGCAGATGGTCGTCGCACCGCTGCTGCACAAGCACCGCATCCTTACCCAGGTGTCCGGCGACCACCTCGAAGTCATCAAGCTGATTCCGCCGCTGACCGTGGGGGAGAAGGAGGTGGACCGCTTCGTCCGCGCCTTCACCGCCGTGATGGACGACGCGCACAGCGGCGGCGGACTGATGTGGGACTTCGGCAGGACGCTCGTCAAGCAGGCGGTCGCCAACCGGTAGGCGGGCCGGAGGTGGGCGGCCCGGCCCAGCAGGCGAGGTAGGGGCAGCCCGCCCGGCCCCCGCGGCCGGGCCCTCAGCTCTCGTCGCTCAGCTCTCGTCGCTCAGCTCTCGTCGCTCGGGACGAGCAGCCGGGTCCGCAGCTGCTCGCGGGTCTCGGCGCTGAGCCCCAGTCCTTCCGCGAGGTACCGCGTGGTGGAGCCCCATACCTCCTGGACGGTCTCGAAGGCGGCGTTCAGGTACTCCGCGCGGGCGTCGAACAGCGGCCTCAGCAGCTCCATGACCTCGGGAGTCATTCCGGCCGGGGAGCTGTCGCTGCGGCTCACCCGGTAGCGGCGGCTCGGGTCGTTCGACTTGAGGTAGTCGGCCTCGATGGCGTCACGCTCGACGCCGACAGCCAGCAGGGCCACCGCTATCGACAGGCCCGCTCGGTCCTTGCCCGCCGCGCAGTGCATCAGGGCGGGCACGCTGTCCTCGGCGAGCGCCTGCAGCACTTGGCTGTGCTCGGCCGTGCGCTCCTTGATGATCACGCGGTACGTCTGCGCCATCCGGTCCGCGGCCTTGCCGTCGGACAGGATCTCGCGCAGCTCGTCGAGGTTCCCGTCCCGGACCATCTTCCAGAACACCGCGCCGTCGGCAGGGTCGGTCAGCGGCAGGTTCACGTTGCGCACACCCGGCAGCTCGATGTCCGGGCCCTCCAGCTTCTGGTCCGCCTCGTTGCGGAAATCGAAGATCGTATGAAGACCGAGGGAGCCGAGAAACGCCGCATCGGCCGCCGTCGCGTGTGCGAGGTGACCGCTGCGGAAAAGGACACCGGAGCGCACCCGGCGCCCGTCCACGGTCGGCAGGCCGCCCACATCACGGAAGTTGCGCACTGCGGCAAGCTCGGGCGCTGCCGACGGGACCTGCGGCACCTGCTGTGACACGTGGGCTCCTGTGAGTCTGCCGTCGGCGCTGCTCGCCGACTTCGGCGAGTTTCGACGATACGACACCGTGGCCGTGGCGATCATCGCCGCTGGCCAGGCGCTTCAGGCGTATCTGACAGTTGGGGCGAATCGGGTCATATCACCGTAACGCCCGTTGTGTGCAAGGGAGGTGACGGAGGGGCGGGCGGGCCGCTGGTGAGCAGGATCTCATTCGTGACCGTGCGTGGCGAAGATCCGGATACAAATGCCTTTCCGCAGGCGGGGGGAGAAGATCCGTAATCCACGGAGTGTGACGGCAATTCCCTCGCGAATTCCCCTCGCTCAACGGCTGGGCGAATGAGCTCGCTTGTACGGGGAAGGCCGGTCGGCTTACGGTCACGGTCAATCCGGGCGGACCGCCTAATCCTGCCGCCGCCCGGAATCCGAACCTACTCACGTGTGGCAGGAGCGGGGGAACCAGGTAAGTACGCCGGCATTCGGAAGTTTTTGGTCCGGACCGGCTCGGGGTGAAGCCGCGCATCAGCGCGGCCGGGCATCTCCAGCCCGAACCCGACAGCTCACCTCGTAGGCGCCGGAGAGGAATACCCCATGCCCGCAAAGGGTAAGCACCGCCGCCAGAGGCCGAACTCGATCACCCGCGGATTTATCGCCGCAGGCACGGGCGGAGCGGCTCTCGCACTTCCGTTCATGACCGTGACCGGCGCGAACGCCGCGGAGAAGGCCGCCCCGGCCTCCGCGTCCGCCGCGTCCTTCGGCAAGGCGGCCCCCGCGGCCGCCGCCGAGAAGGCCGCCGCGAAGAAGGCCGGCACCAAGACCTACTCCGTGGTCTCCGGCGACTATCTGTCGAAGATCGCCGAAGAGCAGGACGTGCGTGGCGGCTGGCACAAGCTCTACAAGGACAACCGTGTGGTCGTCGGCGGCAACCCCGAGCTGATCCTGCCCGGCATGAAGCTGACCATCGGCGCGAAGGCGTCCGGCTCCGCGCCGCAGGCGCCCGCGAAGCCCGCCCAGCCGTCGAAGTCCGAGAAGTCGTCGCAGCCGTCGCAGCCCTCGAAGTCCTCGGCCAAGGACTCCGCGCCCGCGCCGGCCAAGGACGAGGCCAAGGCGCCCGCCGCCAACAGCGCCTCCAACGCGGCCGCTTCCGGCCAGAGCAACGGATCCGGCTTCACCGCTCCGGTCGACGCGGGCGTCTCCACGCCGTACCGCGCCTCCGGCGGCAGCTGGTCCAGCGGCTACCACACGGGCGTCGACTTCACCGCCTCCAGTGGCACCCCGGTCAAGGCCGTGGCCACCGGCACCGTCGTCTCCGCCGGCTGGAGCGGCTCGTACGGCAACGAGGTCGTCATCAAGCACGACGACGGCCGCTACTCGCAGTACGCCCACCTCTCCTCGCTGTCCGTCTCCTCCGGCCAGAGCGTCGGAGGCGGCACCCAGATAGGCCTCTCCGGCAGCACCGGCAACTCCACCGGCCCGCACCTGCACTTCGAGATCCGGACCGGCCCGAGCTACGGCTCGGACGTCGACCCGCTGGCCTACCTGCGCGGCAACGGCGTCTCCATCTGACGCTCGCCCCGCGACGGCTCCATGCCCGTACGCCCCTTCTCTGCCGCTCACCCCCAGGCGGCAGGAAAGGGGCCTACGTGCGTTCAAAGGCGTATTCCGGGTTGGCCGAACCTGACCCGTGTCGTATCTCACGCTGCGTCACCCCCTCCCTACGGTGGCGTAGGTCACGTCCGCCGGTGAAGGATGTGCCGACGTGGCAGACGATTCGCGATCATTCAGAGCAGGCGCCATCGGGTCGTACGCGGCGATCGGTGACAGCTTCACCGAAGGCGTCGGCGACCCCGGGCCCGGCGGTACGTTCATCGGCTGGGCGGACCGGTTGGCCGTACTCCTCGACGACCGCGTCCCCGAGCACACCTTCCGCTACGCCAACCTCGCGGTCCGCGGCCGCCTCCTCGACCAGATCGTGGCGGAGCAGGTCCCGCGGGCGCGGCAGCTCGCCCCCGATCTGGTGAGCTTCTGCGCCGGCGGGAACGACATCATCCGGCCAGGCAGTGACCCCGACGACGTAGCCGAGCGCTTCGAGACAGCGGTCGCTGAGCTCACCGAGGCCGTCGGCACCGTCATGGTGACCACGGGCTTCGACACTCGGGACGTTCCCGTGCTGCGCCATCTGCGCGGCAAGATCGCGACGTACACGGCGCATGTGCGCGCGGTCGCCGACCGCTATGACTGCCCGGTGCTCGACCTGTGGTCCCTCAAGTCGGTCCAGGACAGACGCGCCTGGGACGGCGACCGCCTGCACCTCTCGCCCGAGGGCCACACCCGGGTCGCGCTGCGGGCCGGCCAAGTGCTGGGCCTGGACGTCCCCGCCGACCCCGACCAGGTGTGGCCGCCGCAGGTGCCGCGCAACTCGCTGGAGGCGCGCAGAGACAACATCCAGTGGGCGCGCGAACACCTGGTGCCGTGGATCGGGCGGCGGCTGCGCCGGGAGAGCTCGGGGGATCACGTGGCGGCGAAGCGCCCGGACCTGCTGCCGCTCTGAGGCGCTGAGCAGGGCGTGGTGGCCTTGACGTTCAGTCTCGGCCAGGGGCGTGCGCCCCCCTGTGCCAGACGTGAGGCCGGCGCCCTACGGGGACAGGAGGTCGCCCGCGCCGATCAGGGCCGTGTTTCCCTCCGTGGTGCAGGCGTGGGCTCCGGCGCGTGCGCCCAGCCGGGCGCACTCCTCAAGGCCCTGGCCGGCCAGCCGCCCGTACAGGAATCCGCTGACATAGGCGTCCCCGGCGCCGTTGGAGTCCACCACCGGGCCGGGCGGCACCGTCGCGGGAACCGGCCGTGGGGTGCGGCTGCCGTCCCGCGTCAGCAGGTACGAGCCGCCCGCGCCCGCCGTGGCCACCACGGCCTCGGCCCGTCCCTCCCGCAGGATTTCCCGCATCACGGCGGCGATCCGCTCCCCGGCGCCGGCAGCGCTGAGGAACACCAGATCGCAGCGGAGCGCGAACTCCCTGTGGTGGTCGGCCAGTCCGTCCCAGTCGTGCAGGTCCGTCGAGACCGGAACACCCAGCTCCTCGATGTCGTCGAGGAGATGACGCGCGAAGTCCACTATGCACAGGTGGACATGACCGGCACGCCGCAGATGCGGAAGGTAGAAGTCCCGCGGCATCCGCAGGCCGCCCGGGTCGCGGGCGTCGTAGAACGACATCCGGCGGCCCGTCGAGCTGTCCACGAGATTGACCGCGCGCCGGGTCCCCGCCGGTGAGATCAGCGGCTCGAAATCGACTCCACCCTTGGCCAGCCGCTCCCTGACCTGCCCGCCGATCCAGTCATCCCCGATGAAGTCGATGAATTTGACCTCAAGCCCCAACGCCCGGCAGCCCAGCGCGACATTGCCGCCGGTGTGCCCCGGCCACTCCCGGATGGGTGGCACGCCAAGCGAATCCGCGAGCGGTACGGGCAGCGAATCGACGCGGACGACGGTGTCCACCCCACTGCCGCCGACGACCAGGACGTCATACACCGCGTGCACAGACTGCTGTTCCGACATCGCAACCCCTTCCGGCTCCGCGGCCCAGTATGAACTGCTCCCGGATCAAAGGGACTGAGATCAACGGGACAGGTGGTGTGACACCCCTGGTCAGCTTGTCAGCGGGCGGCCGCCGCCAGCGCCGCGCGATCGATGCCCAATTCGCGGGCGAGCGCGTCCTCGGCCCATTCCAGCATGGTGCCCCGGGTCAGAGCTACCGGGGTTCCCGCGTACGACATCATCTGGACGGCGAGCCCGTCCAGCAGCGCAGTCAGCCGCCAGGCCGCCGACGCCGGGTCCTCGCACCGGAACTCACCGGCGTCCGCGCCCTCCCTGATGGCCTCGGTCAGCGCCGCCTTCCACTGCCGGTCGAGGTCGCGGGCCACTTCGCGGAGCACCGGCTCACGCAAGGACGCCGCCCAGCCCTCGATCCAGAGCCTCCATCCCTTGGCCTGCCCGGCCGGTGCGTACCAGCGGATCGCGGCCCGGAGTCTGCGTACGGCGCTGGTGCGCCGGCCGAGCAGTTTGCGCAGCTGCGCGAGGTCGCCGGCCGCGGCGTACACGAAAGCGGCGCCGACGAGCTTCTCCTTGGTCGAGAAGTGGTACAGCACCAGCGCGTTGCTCACGCCGAGGGCAGAAGCGACATCGGCGATGCGCAGGGCGCTCACTCCCCGCGCCTCGATCTGTCCGACCGCGGCACGCAGCAGTTCCTCGCGCCGTTCCTCCACGCTCAACCGCACTCTCGCCACCCGGCAAACCCTACACACGGGGGCGTCCCACCTGCCCCTACTGCGCAGCCACGACCGATCCGGCGGGCCCCGATCCGGTGGGCCCCGATCCGGTACGCGTCACCGGTACCAGCCGAACCGTTCCGCCATGACCGGGAGCCGGTCGTCGACGATCGCGTGGGCGGCGGCGCGCGGCGTCGTGCCGTCCGCCTCGGCCCGCGCCAGCATCTGGCCGACGAGGGTGCGCATCGAGCTCCGCGTGTACGCGAACGCCTCGTCCGGGTCGGGGCCGATGTCCCCGAACAGCGTCCACCACCACCAGGCGTTCGTACCCGAGTTCACGACGACGTCCGGCAGCACGCTCACCCCTCGTTCCGCCAGCAGCGCCTCGGCCTCGGGCAGCACCGGCATGTTCGCCGCCTCGACGACCCAGCGGGCCTTGATCCGCCGCTGGTTGGCCGCGTCGACGGCGTACGACACGGCCGCCGGAACCAATACCTCCGCCTCCGCGGACAGCCAGGCGTCGCCCGCCAGTTCCTGGTCGTCGGAGCGCAGTACGGCCCGGTCCACCGCGCCGTACGCGTCACGGGCGGCGAGCAGCGCTTCGACGTCCAGCCCGTCCGGGTTCGCGACCGTGCCCAGCACATCGGCCACCGCGACGATCTTCAGCCCGGCCTTGGACAGGAAGCGGGCGGTGGCGCCGCCCATCGTTCCCAGGCCCTGCACCGACACGCGCGTCCCCCGGTGCGGGATCGCCGCGGAGTCGAGCGCCGCGAGCACCGACTCGGCGACCCCGCAGCCGCCGACGAGCTCGCCGAGCCCGATGCCGCCGACCGTGACGCCGAACGCGTCGGCGAGCCGCCCGCGCGCCGCGCTCTCGTCGTCGAGCAACGGGTAGACGGCCTGAATGGTGGAGACGAGGCCGGCCTCCGCCGCGGCCTTGTCGACGATCTCCTGGGACAGCCCCAGATCCTCGCCGGTCGTCCAGAAGCTCTCGATGTGCGGGCGCATGGCGCGCAGGTAGCGCACCAGAATGCTGTACGCCTCGGGGTCCTGCGGGTCACAGTCGATGCCGCCCTTGGCGCCGCCGAGCGGTATGTAGCGCCCCCTCGGATGCGCAGGGTCGTAGTGGAGGGCTTCCTTCATCGTCATGCCGCGGGCCAGTCCCGCGACCTCGTCCACGGTGCAGCCCTCGCGCATGCGCAGGCCGCCACTGGCCACTCCGCGCAGCAGCCGGTCGACGACCAGGAAACCCCGCCGTCCCGTGATGTGGTCGGTCCAGGTCAGCGAGACCAGTGGGGCGCTCATACGGGGGACGGACAAGAGGGTGCCTCCGGGCGCGTGACGGTGCCTGCGACTCGCTGGTTCGACTGGCTGAAAAACTCGACTGAACAGTCAGTCAGTATCGGAAGCGGGTGCACCCCTGTCAACGCAGTCGCCGGCCCGGTCCCGTACCCGCCCACGTGACGGGCCGGTTCCCGCGCTGTCGTACCCGGCGCCCATAATGGATGGACCCGTGAGCTCCAGGAGGTCCTGTGACCGGCGACGACACCCTGCACACGCTGCGCACCCGGCTGCGCTCGCTGCGGACCGCCGCATTCGGCGCCGATCCGGCGGGGGAGCGTATGGAGCGCATCCGACGCTCGCCGAACTTCGCCGACGGCGTCTTCCAGAACCCCGTGGGCGCCCGCACCAGGCCGACCGGCTCCTCTCTCGAACTCGCGAAGGTGTACTTCCGCAAGGAGGAGCGGCGCCGCAGGGCCCCCACCGGTCCCGTGCCCCTGCACGCCACGACCCTCGCCGACCTCGCCGAGGCGCCCGCCACGGGGCTGCGGCTCACCTGGATGGGGCATTCCAGCGTGCTCGCCGAGATCGACGGCCGGCGCCTGCTCTTCGACCCCGTCTGGGGGCAGCGCTGCTCTCCCTTCGCCTTCGCCGGGCCCAAGCGGCTGCACCCGGTGCCGGTGCCGCTCGCCGCCCTGGGCGCGGTCGACGCGGTCGTGATCTCCCACGACCACTACGACCACCTGGACATGCCCACGATCCGGGCTCTCGCCGGTACCCGTACGGTCTTCGCCGTGCCGCTCGGCGTGGGCGCGCACCTGGAGCGCTGGGGCGTACCCGCCGACCGGATCCACGAGCTGGACTGGAACGAGACGGTGAAGATCGCCGGACTCAGCCTCACCGCGACCCCCGCGCGGCACTTCTGCGGCCGAGGCCTGCGCAATCAGCAGCACACCCTCTGGGCCTCCTGGGCGGTGGCGGGACCGGAGCACCGCGTCTACCACAGCGGCGACACGGGTTACTTCGACGGGTTCGAGGACATCGGCGCCGAGCACGGCCCGTTCGACGCCACCATGATCCAGATCGGCGCCTACAGCGAGCACTGGCCCGACATCCACATGACGCCCACCGAGGGCGTCCGGGCCCACCTGGACCTCCAGGGTGGCAGCGCCCAGGGCCCGTCGGCCGGACCGATGCTGCCGATCCACTGGGGTACGTTCAACCTCGCCCCGCACCCGTGGGCGGAGCCCGGCGAGGGCACCGTCGCGGCTGCGCGCGATGCCGGCGCCAGGATCGCGCTGCCACGTCCCGGTGAGCCCTTCGAACCCACGGCCGGCACGCTGCCGGCCGCGCCGTGGTGGCGCCCGGTCGCAGTTGCCCCCGCACCGGACGACCGCCCTGCCGCGCCCGCCTCAGCCGCGGGTCCCGCAGCAGATGTCCCCGCCGCCGGCCGGCCGACGGACGCCGGGGAACCGGAGACCGCACCCGCTGTCTAGACCTCAGAGGTCTCCATTTATTCGGTCTTCAGTGCGGGGTGTCATACCAGAGCGGGACGCTGCGCGGGCAAGTTTGGCAACTGCCCGTCGATCATGAAAGGTTGCCGACTACTGTGAGTCGCCGGTGATCAACATGGGGCCACATCACCTGAGTTGAGCCCAGACCGACAGTGGTCGAACAGACGCATTACGCCGATCCCTGGGGCCCCACGTACCGAGGACGCTGATGTCTCAACTTCGCGCACCCGCCGCGCGCGCAGACCGCCGCGATGGCGGCGGGCGGCACGGACGGCCGGGCGCCCGGCCCCATCACGCACATCTGATGCCCGACAACCACATACGGCCCCAGCTGCTGCGCGCCGCCGTGCTTCCGGCCCTCGTCGTCGCCCTCAGCGGCGCGGCGGCCGTACTCTTCACCCTCCGCGCCACCACCACCGAGCCCGCCCGCAGCCTGTGGGTGGCGCTCGCGGGGGCCGGAGCGCTCGCCCTCGTCGCCCTCGCGGCCGCCTTCGTGGGCGCCGACCGGGCCGCGAAGACCGTGCTCGACCGCTGCAACGCCCTGCGCGGGTCCACCGCGCGCGGGCAGGCCGACCTGCGTGCGGTCGTGGAACACCTGCGGCGGGGCGAAGGCCCGCCGCCCCGGCGTACGCCGCCGCCCGGCCCGGCCCAGGGCCCTTCGGGCGGCGACGAGTTCGACCTGCTGGAAGTGGAAGTGGGGCGGGCTCACGAGGCCGCCGTGAGCGCTGTTGTACAGGCTTCCCGACTGTCCAGCAGCGCCGGGACCGACCAGAAGGTCGAGGTGTTCGTCAATCTCGCCCGCCGGCTCCAGTCGCTCGTCCACCGCGAGATCCAGCTGCTCGACGAGCTGGAGAACGACGTCGAGGACCCCGAGCTGCTCAAGGGCCTCTTCCAAGTCGACCACCTGTCCACCCGCATCCGCAGGCACGCGGAGAACCTCGCCGTCCTCGGCGGCGCCGTCTCCCGGCGCCAGTGGAGCAACCCGGTCACCATGACGGAGGTACTGCGCTCCTCGATCGCCGAGGTCGAGCAGTACTCCCGGGTCAAGCTCGTGCCGCCCATCGACGGCACCCTTCGCGGCCACGCCGTCGCCGACGTCATCCACCTCCTGGCCGAACTCGTCGAGAACGCCACGGTGTTCTCCGCCCCGCACACCACCGTGCTGCTGCGCGCCCAGCACGTCACAGCGGGCCTCGCCATCGAGGTCGAGGACCGCGGCCTCGGCATGTCCCTCACCGAGCAGAACAAGATGAACGCCCTGCTCCACGACCCGGACAACGTCAACGTCGCTCACCTGCTACAGGACGGGCGCATCGGGCTGTTCGTGGTGTCCGCACTCGCCCGCAGGCACGGCATCACCGTGCGGCTCCAGGCCAACATCTACGGCGGTGTGCAGGCCGTACTCGTCCTGCCGCAGGGCCTGCTCGGCGGCGAGGACCCGCACGGCCTCGACGGTCACGCGGGAGCGCCCGGCCTCAAGCCGACGGTGACGGCCCCCCTCCCCGCACCGGCCCGGACACCCACGCCGACCCACACCACCCCGGCGACTCAAAGGCACGCCGCACCACCCCCCGCCGCGCCCGCCCACCCCGCAACGCCTGCCGCAGCCGCAGCCCCAGCTCCTCTGCCCATGCGAGGCGCGCGCACAGACCGGCTCACCCCGGCCGACGCCCGCCCCGGCCTCACCCCCGCCGCCCGGCCCGATCTCATCGCGGAACCGGTCCCTCCACAGACCCGGCCGCCCGCCGTCGAGTACGTAAGCGACACGACAAGCCGCCCCCAGCTGCCCCGGCGCCGCAGCCAGGAACACCTGGTACCGCAGCTGAGAGACGCCCCCGTCGCACGCCCCGACGACGAGTACGCCGCCGTCCACGACCCGGGCCTGATGGCCGCATTCCAGCGCGGCATCGGCCTGGCGGAAGCGCAGCCCGCCCCGGTACTCGCACCGGAGCACCCCACCGGCGAGGGAGAAGCGGGCTGAACACCCGCTTCACCGCGCCCCCTTCCCACTCCCGTGTCCGGCAGTACCCAAGGAGTAGATGCACCATGGCCAGTGAAGCGCCGACCGGCCAAGCCACCGACCTCGACTGGCTGTTGAGCGGCTTGGTCCAGCGGGTCCCATTCACCCGCAACGCGGTTCTGCTCTCCAGCGACGGCCTGGTCAAGTCCGTCCACGGTCTCGACAGCGACAGCGCCGACCACATGGCCGCCCTCGCCTCAGGCCTCTACTCGCTCGGCCGCAGCGCCGGCGCCCGCTTCGGTGACGGCGGTGAGGTCCGCCAAGTGGTCGTGGAGCTCGACTCCACGCTCCTCTTCGTCTCCACCGCCGGCTCCGGCACCTGCCTCGCGGTGCTCGCTGCCCGCGAGACGGACGCGGCCGTGCTGGGTTACGAGATGGCCATGCTCGTCAAGAGCGTACGGCCGTACTTGGTGACCCCGGCCAGGCAGAGGGCAGGCGCGCCGAGCGCCGCGGGACGCTGACCCCGATGGCGGCGCCCCCGCAGGACGGCCCGTGGCTCGACGACGACGCCGGCCGGCTCATCCGCCCGTACACCGTGAGCGACGGACGCACCCGCCCCACGGCCGCGCTCGACCTGCTGTCCCTGGTGCGGGCCACCGGCACGGAGCCACTGATCGCGCTGAGCCCTGAGCACTCCCAGGCGCTCGGACTGTGCGCCGGCCCCACCTCGGTGGCGGAGATCGCGGCGTTTCTGCGGCTTCCCGTCGTCGTCACCAAAGTGCTGCTGTCCGATCTCCTGGACTGCGGGGCCGTCACGACCCACGCACCCCGCTTCGACGACCAACCAACCGACCTATCCCTGCTGGAGGCAGTGCTCGATGGCCTACGACGACGGCTCTGATCTGTTTCCCACCGCACTCAAGATCCTCGTCGCGGGCGGGTTCGGTGTCGGCAAGACCACCTTCGTGGGAGCGGTCAGCGAGATCGCACCCCTCAACACCGAGGAGCTGCTCACCCAGGTGAGCGTGGGTACCGACAGTCTGGAGGGCATCGAGGACAAGGCCACCACGACCGTCGCCATGGACTTCGGCCGGATGACCCTCGACGACCAGCATGTGCTGTACCTCTTCGGCACACCCGGCCAGGAACGCTTCTGGTTCATGTGGGACGAGCTCTCCAAGGGGGCCCTCGGCGCCGTCGTGCTCGCCGACACCCGCCGGCTCCAGGAGAGCTTCTCCGCCCTCGATTTCTTCGAGCGGCGAGGCATCGAATTCGTCGTCGCCGTCAACGAGTTCGATGGCGCGCATCGCTACGGACCGGAGGAGGTACGGGCCGCGCTCGACCTCGGGCAGGAGGTCCCCGTCGTGCTCTGTGACGCCCGCATCGCCAGTTCAGGGATCAAAACGCTGGTCACGCTCGTCCGGCGACTGCTCACCATCACCCCGGCCACGCCGAGCTACGGAGCACCCGCATGACCTACGACCGCCGGCTGCTGCTCACGCCCGCCGACCGGGAGGCGCCCGCCCGGGTCAGGCGGCTCCACCAGCTCGGATTCGGTGACCGGGCCGTGCCGGCCTTCGACGCGTTCGCCGACCGTCTCGCGGAGATGACCGGCGCGCCGTACGCGATGGTCAACTTCATCGACGAGAACCGCCAGTTCTTCGCCGGACTGCACACCCCCGCGGGCACCCACAGCGGCACCGACCTGGGGGCGGTGGCCGCGGCGAGCCGCATTGGCCGGTTCCTCGCCCGCGACCACGGCTACTGCCCGCACGTGGTCGCCCGCCGCAAGGCCCTCGTCCTGGAGGACGTCTGCGACTACCCCCGGTTCGCGGGCAACCCGGTCGTCGACGAGATCGGCATCCGCTCGTACATGGGCGCACCCGTCATCGACCGTACGGACATCCTGCTCGGCACCGTCTGCGTCGTCGACACCGAGCCGAGGCAGTGGGGGCGCACCGGGCTGGAGACGATCAAGGCGATGGCGGCGGAGCTGGCGGAGATGATCCGCCGCCGCGAGGACGGCGGCATCTGACGGCACCGCGACGGTACGTGCCCGGCTGCGGCAGCGCGATGGTGTGAGCCGCTTTCCTCCGGTGAGAGTCACCCTCAGCACCCGAACGCAGATCACAGGAGGCGTTGCCCGATGACCACCGCACACCGCACCGGAACGGCGACCGCCCGCGACGGCGCCCAGATCGCGGCGTACACCTGGCTGCCCGACAACGGCAGGCCCCGCGCCATTGTCCAGATCGCCCACGGAGCGGCCGAACACGCCCTGCGCTACGACCGGTTCGCCCGCCACCTGGTTTCCCGGGGATACGGCGTCATCGCCTCCGACCACCGCGGCCACGGCGCGACCGGCGCCGGCACCGGCGGGTACGGCGTGGCCGGTGACGACAGCTGGCGCGCGATGGTCGACGACCTGTCGGCGGTCGGCGACCAGGCCAGGGCGCTGCATCCGGGACTTCCCGTCGTGCTGCTCGGTCACAGTCTCGGCGCGATGCTGGCGCGCGACTACGCCCAGGAGTACCCGGACGGCCTCGCCGGACTCATCCTTTCCGGCGCGTTCCGCACCCTGCCCGGAGCCGACCTCCAGGAGTCGATCACGACGCTGGAGGCGGAGGTCGCGCAGCACGGCCGCGCCCACCTCTCACCGTTCGTGCCCACGGTCTTCTCCTCCTTCAACGACCCCTTCCCGCGTCGCACTGCCTTCGAATGGCTCTCGCGTGACGAGGCGGAGGTCGACGCGTATGTCGCGGACGAGCGCTGCGGCTTCCCGTTCAGCGTGGGCCTCTCGCTGGACTGGCTGCACGGGATCCGCAAGCTGAACGACCCGCGCAACGTCGCCCGCATCCCCGCCGACCTGCCCGTCCACGTCGCGGCGGGCACGCAGGACCCCTGCAACCAGCGGATGACACTGGTGTACGAGCTGCTGGAGGACTACCGGTATCTCGGCACCGAGGATCTGACCTGGAAGGCGTACGAGGGCGCCCGCCACGAGATCCTCAATGAGACGAACCGCGAGGAGGTCCAGGACGACCTGACCGCCTGGCTCGACAAGCGCGTCTGACCTGCCCGGCCCGCGTCCGGCCGGAAAGCGGTTCGTGACCAGTGGCCCAAGTGCGGTATTGTGCTCAAGCGCGTTCAGCCAGGGAAAGACCCCAGGCCAGACGGGCATCGGGACGTGGCGCAGCTTGGTAGCGCACTTGACTGGGGGTCAAGGGGTCGCAGGTTCAAATCCTGTCGTCCCGACCAGCGATTGCAGCGGGTCGGAGGTCGTATCGGAGCAATCCGGTACGACCTTTTCGCTGTGTCCGCGCGGATGCCCCGGCTTCCCCGGATTCGGACTCCCCGAACGCACCAGACGTCTACGCGGGCCGGCTGGTGATCGTGAACATCGCGCCGTCCGGGTCGCGCAGCGTCGTCTCCATGCCACTGGGAGTGGAGCGCTGCCCGAGCACGGAGCCGCCGTGACGCCGCGCCGCCTGGACGGTGGCCTCCACGTCGGCCACCGGGAAGAGGACGTGCCAGCGGGGCTGGATCATGGGGTCGGGCGCGGTGTCGACGGCCCCGGAGCTCAGCCGGGCCAGGATGTGGCCGCCCTGGTGGAGTACGACCTCGTCCTCCTGGTAGTCCACCTCGACGCAGCCGGGCCGGTCGCAGGCCCATTCGAGCACCTGCCCGTAGAAGATCGCCGCGTCGAACGCGTCCCGCGTCCGCAGACGCAGCCACGCGGGGGCGTGCTGTCGCCAGACGTGCCAGTCGGAGACCAGCTCCCCCTCCCAGATGCCGAAGACGGCGCCGTCCCGGTCCGCCGCGATGGCTCCCCGGCCTGCCGGGAACCGCAGAGGCCCCACCGCCATGGTGGCGCTCCGCTCCCTGATGCGGCCGGCGGTCTCGTCCACATCGGCGACGGCGAAGTAGGGCGTCCAAGCGACGGGGGCCTGCAGAGCGGGCTCGATCGTCCCGATTCCGGCGACCGGCGTGCCGTCGTGCACCGCCACGCTGAAACCGTCTCCGAGGCCTGCCCGCCGGAACTTCCACCCGAGGACCGCACCGTAGAAGTCCTGCGCGGGCCGCAGGTCGCGCACCATCAGCGTGATCCAGCACGGGGCACCGAAAACCTCGTGGCTCGATGTCACGCCTTTGGCCGTCGTTTCCATTTCCATCGCTCTGTGTCCTGCTCGCGTGGGGGGATGTGGGTCGGCTGCGTAACCCATCCTGCCCTCCGGTTGCCGCGCAGGCGAGCCGCGTCACCGCCGGTGACGACCGTCGATCATGGAATACGGCGGTCCCGGCCCCCCCGTCGAGGCCTTCCGCGACGCGAGCGCCACATCAGTCGCGAGGCTCCAGCGGACGCGTCGCCGGGCCGTGCAGCACCGAGCCGTCCGTGGCGAAACGTGAGCCGTGGCAGGGGCACTCCCAGGCCTTCTCGGCGTCGTTGAACTGCACCAGGCAGCCCAGGTGCGTACAGCGCGCCGACACGATGCTTGCCGTACCCGACTCGTCGCGGTACACGGCGCACCGCTTCCCCTGCAGTCGCACGACGGCCCCGCTTCCCGGCGGGATGTCGTCCACCGAGTCGACGTGCCCGGTGTGCAGCCGGTCACCGACGAAGTGCTTGGCGACCCCCGTCTGGAACTTCGCCAGTTCCGCCGCCTCCTTCGCTCGCGGCAGCCGCCGCGGGTCGTACAGCTCGGTCCATGCCGGACGAGGACCGCCCGCCACATGGGCCGCGAGCAGGCGACCCGCCATCACACCGTTGCTCATGCCCCAGCCGCCGAAGCCGGTCGCCACGAAAACGTGCTGCGTACCGGGGTGGGCATGGCCGACGTACGGCAGATGGTCGCTCGAATCGTTGTCCTGGGCCGCCCACCGGTACACCAGGTCCGCCTCGGCGTATCCCGGCATCCGCTCGCGGGCCCAGCCGTCCAGTCGCGCGAACCGTTCGCGTACGTCCCCGGCCCCCGGCTCGAACGACTCACCGGTGACGATCAGCAGCCGGTGCGCCTCGTCGTACGGCGCACTGCGCACCGAGCGGACCCTGTCGTCCGGGCTCATGTACATGCCCACCGGCGCCGCACCGGCCGGTACCGGCGCAGCCACCACCAGCTCCCGCCGCGGCTTGAGCCGGGTGAACAGCAGTGTGTGGTCGAAGACCGGGTAGTGCGTGGCGATGACGACGTCCTGTACGTCGACCCGGTGCCCGCCCTCGGTCGACAGCCGGCAGTTCGCGCCGTCCCGCAGCCCGGTGACCCGGGTGCGCTCATGGATGCGGCCGCCGGCAGCCGTGATCCGCTCGGCCAGCGCCAGCAGGAACTTGCGCGGATGAAACTGCAGCTGCCCCTCGACACGCACCGCCCCGGCCACCGGGAACGGCAGATCGGTCTCCGTCACGAACGACGCGTCGAGCCCCGCCAGCCGGGCCGCGTCCGCCTCCTCCCGGAGTTCACCGGTGCGCTGCGGATCCTCCAGATAGGTGAAAGCGGCAGCGCGTTCCAGCTCGGCTCCGATGCCCAGCTCGTCGCAGAGAGCGGCAGTCCGGTCGACGGCGTCCTGCTGCGAGAGCGCGTACAGCCGCGCGCTCTCCGCGCCGTGCGCAGCGGCCAGCCGGGCGTACGACAATCCGTGCAGCGCCGTCATCTTCGCCGTGGTGTACCCCGTCACGCCGGTGGCGATCCGGTCCGCCTCCAGCAGTACGACATCCAGCCCCGCCCGGATCAGCTCCCACGCGGTGCACAGCCCCGCGATGCCACCGCCGATCACGGCGACGTCCGCCGTCAGGTCGGCCTGCGCCGGGGCATAACGGGTGCCGGGCGCGGTGGTCATCCAGTACGACTCGTCGACGGTCGGGCGCTGTGCAGCCATGGGTCTCTCCGCTTCCCTTTCGCCGGTCCGCTCCGGTGGACGGCGGTCAGAGGAGTGCCTTTCCACGTCGAGGCCTTCCACGCTCGTGTTAGCCCGGGCTTCCACCGGACAGGTGAACCGCATGAGGCGCCCGCCGCGTTGCGCGACCGCTGCCGGCGCGGGAGTGTCGGAGAACCGAGTCATAGGAGGACGGCCGCATGCCCATCGCCACGGTGAATCCCGCCACCGGAGAGACGATCAAGACGTTCGACGCCTTGGGAGCCGAGGAGATCGAACGCCGTCTGGCGCTCGCCACGACCGCCTTCGCGCACCACCGCACCACCGATTTCGCCCAGCGGGCCGAACTGCTCAACCGGGCCGCGGACCTGCTGGAGGCAGAGCAGCAGGACATCGGCCGCACCATGACCACGGAGATGGGCAAGCCGGTGGCCGCGGCGCGGGCCGAGGCGGCGAAGTGCGCGAAGGCTATGCGCTGGTACGCCCAGAACGCCCCCGCGCTGTTGGCCGAGGAGCACCCGTCGGCGGCCGATGTGTTGGACTCCGGCGCCGACCGTGCCAGTGTGCGCTACCGCCCGCTCGGCGTCGTCCTGGCTGTCATGCCGTGGAACTTCCCGCTCTGGCAGGTCGTCCGCTTCGCCGCCCCCGCGCTCATGGCCGGAAACGTGGGCCTTCTCAAGCACGCGTCGAACGTGCCGCAGACCGCCCTCTACCTGGAAGACCTCTTCCGCCGCGCCGGCTTCCCCGAAGGATGCTTCCAGACGCTGCTCATCGGCTCCGCAGCGGTCGAAGGCATCCTGCGCGACCCCCGGGTGGCCGCGGCGACCCTGACCGGAAGCGAGCCGGCCGGGCGCGCTGTCGCCGCGGTGGCGGGCGACGAGGTGAAGAAGACGGTGCTGGAGCTGGGCGGCAGCGACCCGTTCATCGTGATGCCGTCCGCCGACATCGAGCGGGCTGCCCGTACGGCCGTCACGGCCCGGGTGCAGAACAACGGCCAGTCGTGCATCGCCGCAAAGCGATTCATCGTCCACACCGATGTGTACGACGGCTTCTTGGAGCACTTCGTCGCGGGAATGCGGGCACTGAGCGTGGGTGACCCCCTTCAGGAAAACACCGATGTCGGGCCGCTCGCCTCAGAGCAGGGACGTACCGACCTCGAAGAGCTCGTCGACGATGCCGTGCGCCTGGGTGCCACGGCCCGATGCGGGGGACGCAGGCCCGATGGCCAGGACCGGGGCTGGTTCTACGAGCCGACGGTCCTCACCGGCATCACCGACAACATGCGTATCCACCGAGAGGAGGCCTTCGGCCCGGTGGCCACGGTCTACCGCGTCGCCGGCATCGACGAAGCGGTGGCGGTCGCCAACGACACGCCCTTCGGGCTGAGCTCGAACGTCTGGACCCGCGACGACGGGGAGATCGAACGGTTCGCACGCGACCTGGAGGCGGGCGGCGTCTTCGTCAACGGCATGACAGCCTCACACCCCGCTCTCCCCTTCGGCGGCGTCAAGCGCTCGGGCTACGGCCGGGAACTGTCGGGCCACGGCATCCGCGAGTTCTGCAACATCACCACCGTGTGGCACGCCGCTCAGTAGCGGGGCGGCCCGGCCGCACCCCATCATGCGGACCATGCAGAAGACCCTTCACGGCGCCCACGTCACGCTGAGACCCGTCGTGTCCGACGACATCCCCGAGCTGGCGGCGATCCGCGCCACCCCCGAGGTGCGCGCGACGTGGCGCGGCGGTGACGACCTGGTCGCGGCGGTCATGGAAGACCTCGCCGACCCGGACGTGACGACCCTCGTGATCGTGTACGAGGGCCGCACGTCCGGCGCCATTCAATGGAGCGTCGAACAGGAGCCGGACTACCGCCACGCCGGCATCGACATCTACCTGGCGCCCACGGTGCACGGCCGCGGCCTGGGCACTGACGCCGTACGCACACTCGCCCGCCACCTGATCACCGACCTCGGCCACCACCGGCTCGTGATCGACCCGGCCGCGGACAACGCGGCAGCGATCCGCTGCTACACCAAGGTGGGCTTCCGCCCGGTCGGCATCATGCGTGCGTACGAGCGTGGCGGCGACGGCAGCTGGCACGACGGCCTGCTCATGGACCTGCTGGCCGCCGATCTCACGACGGGATGAGCGCGCGGCCCGCGGCTGCCCAGCCGCCTCAGCCGCATTCAATTCGGTCGCATTTGGGTCCGCCGTGTTCGGTCAGTCGCGCGCGAAGAGCGCGTTCAGCTCACCGTAGGCGGCGGTGTCCAAGAGCGCTGAGTACGTGCCGGTGCTGAACAGCTCCTGGGCCGATCGCCGCGCCACCGTGTAGGCGGCCTGGGCGACAGCGGACCCGAGGCTGACGCGGGCCACGCCCAGCCGCCCGAACTCGGCCACGGAGGGCGCACCGGGACCGGCCAGTACGTTCAGTGGAACCGTCAGCTGCGTGGCCAGGGCGCCCACCGTCTCGGGATCGGTGACACCGGGGACGAAGATGCCGTCCGCTCCGGCTGCTACGTAGGTGCCGGCCCGCTCCAGCGTCTCCCGCAGACGCGTGGCCGGGTCACCGACGGAGGCCAGGTAGGTGTCGATGCGGGCATTGATGAACAGCGGCACCCCGGCCGCGTCCGCGGCAGCCCGTGCGGCAGACAGGAACTCGGCCTGCTCCGCGGCGGGGCGCAGGGCAGTGGGCCCGCCGTGAAAAGCGTCTTCGATGTTGACTCCGACGGCGCCGGCAGCGAGTACACCCTCGATGGTCTTGGTGATCCCGTCCGGTGTGTCGGCGAAGCCACTCTCGATGTCGGCGGTTACGGGCACGCGCACCGAGGCCACGACGCGTGCGACCAGTTCGAGGGCGCGGCCCGCGTCGATCCGGTTTCCGTCGGCCACCCCGAGCCCCCAGGCGGCTCCCGCGCTGGTGGTGGCGATGGCGAGGGCGCCCGCCTCCTCCACGAGACGAGCGCTGGCGGCGTCCCAGGCGTTGGCGAGGGCGAGGGGAGAGGAGCCATGGTGAAGGGCTCGGAAGGTCGTGGCCGAGTCGTGCAGAAGGTTGTCCATGGTCCAAGTCCACCAGTGAGCCCGCCAGTTGTCCGGCAGTTTTCCGACATGGCCGTCGCCGCGGGAGCCGATTTGACGCGCGGGCAGCGGATGCGTAATGTCCTCTGAGCTGTCAAGGAGCCGGAACGGTTCCGCGAGAGCGGCCTGCGTCGCACCAGCGACAACCCAAACTCACGACGATCTCCCGCTGGGGATAATTTCGGCATGCCGAAATTCATTCCATGGGCTCGATTATGGGCCTCTCGGGAAATCCGCTAGGGTTCAGCGTGTCGGAACGGCCCAACAGCCGGAAAGACAAAGGCAAATCCCGCCGACGGGGAATCGGACGCGAAAGCGTCTGATAGAGTCGGAAACACGAAGTACCGAACGATAGCCCGGAGGAAAGCCCGCAGGGGTGAGTACAAAGGAAGCGTCCGTTCCTTGAGAACTCAACAGCGTGCCAAAAGTCAACGCCAGATATGTTGATACCCCGGCCCACCTCTGGTGGGTTGGTGGTTCCTTTGAAAAGTCCTGGCCGCCCTTGTGGTGGTCAGGCGAACACAGCGAGGACGCTGAGGACAGCGGGCCATATTCCGGCCCGATCTGTTCCGCTCTAAGTGTGTGTGAGCTCGATTACGAGCAAACATTCATGGAGAGTTTGATCCTGGCTCAGGACGAACGCTGGCGGCGTGCTTAACACATGCAAGTCGAACGATGAAGCCCTTCGGGGTGGATTAGTGGCGAACGGGTGAGTAACACGTGGGCAATCTGCCCTTCACTCTGGGACAAGCCCTGGAAACGGGGTCTAATACCGGATAACACTCTTCCCTGCATGGGGAGGGGTTAAAAGCTCCGGCGGTGAAGGATGAGCCCGCGGCCTATCAGCTTGTTGGTGGGGTAATGGCCTACCAAGGCGACGACGGGTAGCCGGCCTGAGAGGGCGACCGGCCACACTGGGACTGAGACACGGCCCAGACTCCTACGGGAGGCAGCAGTGGGGAATATTGCACAATGGGCGAAAGCCTGATGCAGCGACGCCGCGTGAGGGATGACGGCCTTCGGGTTGTAAACCTCTTTCAGCAGGGAAGAAGCGACTGGGTTTTCCCGGACGTGACGGTACCTGCAGAAGAAGCGCCGGCTAACTACGTGCCAGCAGCCGCGGTAATACGTAGGGCGCAAGCGTTGTCCGGAATTATTGGGCGTAAAGAGCTCGTAGGCGGCTTGTCACGTCGGATGTGAAAGCCCGGGGCTTAACCCCGGGTCTGCATTCGATACGGGCAGGCTAGAGTGTGGTAGGGGAGATCGGAATTCCTGGTGTAGCGGTGAAATGCGCAGATATCAGGAGGAACACCGGTGGCGAAGGCGGATCTCTGGGCCATTACTGACGCTGAGGAGCGAAAGCGTGGGGAGCGAACAGGATTAGATACCCTGGTAGTCCACGCCGTAAACGTTGGGAACTAGGTGTTGGCGACATTCCACGTCGTCGGTGCCGCAGCTAACGCATTAAGTTCCCCGCCTGGGGAGTACGGCCGCAAGGCTAAAACTCAAAGGAATTGACGGGGGCCCGCACAAGCAGCGGAGCATGTGGCTTAATTCGACGCAACGCGAAGAACCTTACCAAGGCTTGACATATACCGGAAACACCTAGAGATAGGTGCCCCCTTGTGGTCGGTATACAGGTGGTGCATGGCTGTCGTCAGCTCGTGTCGTGAGATGTTGGGTTAAGTCCCGCAACGAGCGCAACCCTTGTCCTGTGTTGCCAGCATGCCCTTCGGGGTGATGGGGACTCACAGGAGACCGCCGGGGTCAACTCGGAGGAAGGTGGGGACGACGTCAAGTCATCATGCCCCTTATGTCTTGGGCTGCACACGTGCTACAATGGCCGGTACAATGAGCTGCGATGCCGTGAGGCGGAGCGAATCTCAAAAAGCCGGTCTCAGTTCGGATTGGGGTCTGCAACTCGACCCCATGAAGTCGGAGTTGCTAGTAATCGCAGATCAGCATTGCTGCGGTGAATACGTTCCCGGGCCTTGTACACACCGCCCGTCACGTCACGAAAGTCGGTAACACCCGAAGCCGGTGGCCCAACCCCTTGTGGGAGGGAGCTGTCGAAGGTGGGACTGGCGATTGGGACGAAGTCGTAACAAGGTAGCCGTACCGGAAGGTGCGGCTGGATCACCTCCTTTCTAAGGAGCACTTCTTACCAGGCTTCGGTTTGGTCAGAGGCCAGTTCATCGGCGAACGTCCGGTGCTGGTTGCTCATGGGTGGAACGTTGACTATTCGGCACGGTTGGTTGGGACTGTTAGTACTGCTTCGGCGTGGAACACAGTCTGGATTGGCCGGGTCGGGCACGCTGTTGGGTATCTGAGGGTACGGACTTCGGTCCTTATCTTCGCGATGCCGGCCCCAGTGCACTCGTTCTTCGGAGCGGGGTGATGGGTGGCTGGTCGTTGCTTGAGAACTGCACAGTGGACGCGAGCATCTGTGGGCAAGTTTTTAAGGGCGCACGGTGGATGCCTTGGCACCAGGAACCGATGAAGGACGTGGGAGGCCACGATAGTCCCCGGGGAGCCGTCAACCAGGCTTTGATCCGGGGGTTTCCGAATGGGGAAACCCGGCAGTCGTCATGGGCTGTCACCCATACCTGAACACATAGGGTATGTGGAGGGAACGCGGGGAAGTGAAACATCTCAGTACCCGCAGGAAGAGAAAACAACCGTGATTCCGGGAGTAGTGGCGAGCGAAACCGGATGAGGCCAAACCGTATGCGTGTGATACCCGGCAGGGGTTGCGCATACGGGGTTGTGGGATTGCACTTCAACAGTCTGCCGGCTGTTGGGCGAGTCAGAAACCGTTGGTGTAGGCGAAGGACATGCGAAAGGTCCGGCGTAGAGGGTAAGACCCCCGTAGCTGAAACATCAACGGCTTGCTTGTGCAACACCCAAGTAGCACGGGGCCCGAGAAATCCCGTGTGAATCTGGCGGGACCACCCGTTAAGCCTAAATATTCCCTGGTGACCGATAGCGGATAGTACCGTGAGGGAATGGTGAAAAGTACCGCGGGAGCGGAGTGAAATAGTACCTGAAACCGTGTGCCTACAAGCCGTGGGAGCGTCGCGCATTGAGTTTACTCAGTGCGTCGTGACTGCGTGCCTTTTGAAGAATGAGCCTGCGAGTTAGCGGTGTGTAGCGAGGTTAACCCGTGTGGGGAAGCCGTAGCGAAAGCGAGTCCGAATAGGGCGCATGAGTTGCACGCTCTAGACCCGAAGCGGAGTGATCTAGCCATGGGCAGGTTGAAGCGGAGGTAAGACTTCGTGGAGGACCGAACCCACCAGGGTTGAAAACCTGGGGGATGACCTGTGGTTAGGGGTGAAAGGCCAATCAAACTCCGTGATAGCTGGTTCTCCCCGAAATGCATTTAGGTGCAGCGTCGTGTGTTTCTTGCCGGAGGTAGAGCACTGGATAGGCGATGGGCCCTACCGGGTTACTGACCTTAGCCAAACTCCGAATGCCGGTAAGTGAGAGCGCGGCAGTGAGACTGTGGGGGATAAGCTCCATGGTCGAGAGGGAAACAGCCCAGAGCATCGACTAAGGCCCCTAAGCGTACGCTAAGTGGGAAAGGATGTGGAGTCGCAGAGACAACCAGGAGGTTGGCTTAGAAGCAGCCACCCTTGAAAGAGTGCGTAATAGCTCACTGGTCAAGTGATTCCGCGCCGACAATGTAGCGGGGCTCAAGCGTACCGCCGAAGTCGTGTCATTCACACATATATCCCCAACGGGAGTGTGGATGGGTAGGGGAGCGTCGTGTGCCGGGTGAAGCAGCCGCGGAAGCGAGTTGTGGACGGTTCACGAGTGAGAATGCAGGCATGAGTAGCGATACACACGTGAGAAACGTGTGCGCCGATTGACTAAGGGTTCCTGGGTCAAGCTGATCTGCCCAGGGTAAGTCGGGACCTAAGGCGAGGCCGACAGGCGTAGTCGATGGACAACCGGTTGATATTCCGGTACCCGCTTTGAAACGCCCAGTATCGAATCCGTTGATGCTAAGGCCGTGAAGCCGCCCTGGAGCCTTCGGGCAAAGGGGAGTGGTGGAGCCGCCGGCCCAATGCGGTAGTAGGTAAGCGATGGGGTGACGCAGGAAGGTAGTCCAGCCCGGGCGGTGGTTGTCCCGGGGTAAGGGTGTAGGACGCACGGTAGGTAAATCCGTCGTGCATATAGTCTGAGACCTGATGCCGAGCCGATTGTGGTGAAGTGGATGATCCTATGCTGTCGAGAAAAGCCTCTAGCGAGTTTCATGGCGGCCCGTACCCTAAACCGACTCAGGTGGTCAGGTAGAGAATACCGAGGCGTTCGGGTGAACTATGGTTAAGGAACTCGGCAAAATGCCCCCGTAACTTCGGGAGAAGGGGGGCCATCACTGGTGATCGGATTTACTCCGTGAGCTGGGGGTGGCCGCAGAGACCAGCGAGAAGCGACTGTTTACTAAAAACACAGGTCCGTGCGAAGCCGTAAGGCGATGTATACGGACTGACGCCTGCCCGGTGCTGGAACGTTAAGGGGACCGGTTAGTCATGATTCGTCATGGCGAAGCTGAGAACTTAAGCGCCAGTAAACGGCGGTGGTAACTATAACCATCCTAAGGTAGCGAAATTCCTTGTCGGGTAAGTTCCGACCTGCACGAATGGCGTAACGACTTCTCGACTGTCTCAACCATAGGCCCGGTGAAATTGCACTACGAGTAAAGATGCTCGTTTCGCGCAGAAGGACGGAAAGACCCCGGGACCTTTACTACAGTTTGATATTGGTGTTCGGTTCGGCTTGTGTAGGATAGGTGGGAGACTGTGAAGCATGCACGCCAGTGTGTGTGGAGTCAATCTTGAAATACCACTCTGGTCGTGCTGGATGTCTAACCTCGGTCCGTGATCCGGATCAGGGACAGTGTCTGATGGGTAGTTTAACTGGGGCGGTTGCCTCCTAAAGAGTAACGGAGGCGCCCAAAGGTTCCCTCAGCCTGGTTGGCAATCAGGTGTTGAGTGTAAGTGCACAAGGGAGCTTGACTGTGAGACCGACGGGTCGAGCAGGGACGAAAGTCGGGACTAGTGATCCGGCAGTGGCTTGTGGAAGCGCTGTCGCTCAACGGATAAAAGGTACCCCGGGGATAACAGGCTGATCTTCCCCAAGAGTCCATATCGACGGGATGGTTTGGCACCTCGATGTCGGCTCGTCGCATCCTGGGGCTGGAGTCGGTCCCAAGGGTTGGGCTGTTCGCCCATTAAAGCGGTACGCGAGCTGGGTTTAGAACGTCGTGAGACAGTTCGGTCCCTATCCTCTGCGCGCGTAGGAATATTGAGAAGGGCTGTCCCTAGTACGAGAGGACCGGGACGGACGAACCTCTGGTGTGCCAGTTGTCCTGCCAAGGGCATGGCTGGTTGGCTACGTTCGGAAAGGATAACCGCTGAAAGCATCTAAGCGGGAAGCCTGCTTCGAGATGAGTATTCCCACCAACTAGATTGGTTAAGGCTCCCAGTAGACGACTGGGTTGATAGGCCAGATGTGGAAGCCCGGTAACGGGTGGAGCTGACTGGTACTAATAGGCCGAGGGCTTGTCCTCAGTTGCTCGCGTCCACTGTGTTAGTTCTGAAGTAACGAACTGTGCTGTCACCGGTTTGTGCAACTTCATAGTGTTTCGGTGGTCATAGCGTTAGGGAAACGCCCGGTTACATTTCGAACCCGGAAGCTAAGCCTTTCAGCGCCGATGGTACTGCAGGGGGGACCCTGTGGGAGAGTAGGACGCCGCCGAACAATCATTGTGGGAAAGCCCCGCACCTTATGGTGCGGGGCTTTTCTGCGTTCAGGGCCCGTATTCTCGGGTCCACCGGCCGCGTAAGTCGGCCCGGACGGCATCGAGTGGAAGTTGACGCCCATGGGAACTGTGGTGCATGTCCCCCAGACGCGGGACATGATCGGGGAGGAACTCTCCGGCGATGAAGCCCTGACCGCGCTGCGCCACTACGGAGGCCGCAAGCTGCTCCTCGACGCGTTCGCTCGCTTCCGGTACGCCGACGGGTTCAGCCACGCGCGGTCGCTGGCCTTCCAGGTGGTGCTCGGCATGGTCCCCTTCGTCATCGCCCTGGTCGGTGTCGCCGCGACCGTTCACACCGAGAGCGTGGGACGGGTGGTGGAACTGACGCTGGAACGCATCGTGCCGGGCGACAGCAGCGAACTGGTCGAGCAGGCCTTGGCCGACACCCGGCGCAGCGCCAGCGGCAGCACGGCGAGCGCCATCGCGATGTGGCTCGGGCTCGGCTTCGCCGTACAGAACCTGACGTCCGCCATGGGGCAGATCGAGCGGGGCAGCAACCGCATCTACGGCATCGAGCGGGACCGGCCCTTCCACGCGAAGTACGGCCGAAGTCTCCTGCTGGCCATGGGCGCCGGCCTGCCCATGGTGCTGGGATTCCTTGTGCTCGTCGCCGGTGAGGCGGTGGGAGAGTCGCTGGTCGAGGCCCTGGGGTGGTCCGAGCAGCTGCTCGACGTATGGGGAGTACTGCAAGTGCCGCTCGGTCTGCTGCTGGCCCTCGTCGCATCGGCGGTGATATTCCGCTGGGCGCCCAGGCGGGACCAGCCGGGATACACCTGGCTCGCCGTCGGGTCCGCCGTACACCTCGTGCTGTGGGTCGTCGCGACCTGGCTGCTCGCACTGTACGTCGCCAAGAGCGGCTCCTTCGGCGCGGTGTACGGGCCTCTCACCGCCTTCGTCGCCCTGCTGCTCTGGGCCAACCTCACCGGTATCGCGCTTTTCCTCGGCGTGGCGTTCGCTGCCCAGCTCGAGTGCGCCCGTGCGGGCATCGTCGAGCCGGTACGGCCCGACCCCGGTCCCGGAGCCTGAAAGCCGGCCACTGAACGCGGCTTCTCAGCCTCAGCGGTGATGAACCGATCGGTGACGAACCGTCGGAACTTCTGCAACTCTGGTCATCCAACGGTCAACTTGTTCTCGGCAATGGCCAGTTGCATTGTTGCTGATGGTCGGACATGGGCGTATACGCCCCAGCGCACGCGGGGCACTCAATGAGGAGGCCAAACATGACCGTAGTCTCAGGTCGTCGACTGGGTCAGCCGCTGCCGGTCGTGCCCTTCTACTGTCCGGTTCCGGCCGCCGTCCACCCGGCAGCGCGGGCGCTGAACGAGCTGACGGTGGCATGGATGCTCCAGCAGCGCCTCGACACGGACGACAAGCAGCGCCAGCGCCTCGCCCTGTGCGACTTCGGCGGTCTCACGGCAGCCACCATGGCGTACGGACAGCTTGACCCGCTCACGCTGATGGCCAAGTTCCACGCCGTGCTGTTCTCCCTCGACGACGGCGTGTGCGACGAGGCGTACGCCACCGCGGACACGCTGGCCCGGGAAACGGCCCGCCTGGTAAGGGCGATAGAGGCGCCCACCTCACGCGCCCCCGACGAGTCGCCGCACGCCGCAGCCCTGCGCGTCCTGCGCCTGGAGCTGGAGCGGTATGCCTCCCGGCAGCAGATACGCCGCTGGACCGACGCCATGCGGGTCTACACCTCCGGGCTGGTGTGGGAGGCGTCCTGGCGCCGCAGCCCCGACCTGCCCTCGCTGAACGACTACGTAACGCTGTGGATGCGAGCCATCGGCATGGCCCCGTGCACCGCCATGATCGAGATAGTCGCCGGGTACTCCGTCCCCGACAACGACCTGGAGGACCCGCGGGTGCGGGCCCTCACGGAGATCACCTGGACCCTGGTCAGCTGGGACAACGATCTCTACTCCCGCAACAAGGAGCTGCTGCGGGCCGGCGACGACCTCAACCTGATCGACGTCCTCTGCCAGGAACTCGACTGCGATCCGCACCGTGCCCTCCAGGAGGCGGTGGCGATGCGGGACCGCGTCATGGTGCTCTTCCTGCGCCTGAGCGGCGAAGTGCTGAGGGACGCGGGCGGGGGACTGCGCCGGTACGTCCTGGGGCTCGGCCAGTTCATCCGGGGCCACCTCGACTGGGCCTCGGTCTGTCCCCGTTACGCCGCGCCCTCCCCGCCCGGGGACATGGCCGACGGGTGGTGGAAGCAGCGTCCGGCCGACGACAGCTTCGAGCCGCTTGCCCTCCCGACGATCGCCTGGTGGTGGGACCAGCTGTCGGTCAGTGCCCGTGCCACCATCGGGTGACCGCCTGCCACATGCGTTTCGGGGCCGCGTGCCTGCGCTGAGCCGGGAGGGCGGCGTACGTCCGCGCCTCGGCCTCTGCTGTCGGCTCGGCGGTCACCGCTGTGGCCTGGGCGGGCAGCGGCATCGGTGCGGCAGTGGCGACAGGCTCCGCGACAGACGCCGGTACGGCCGGTACGGGCTGGGGCCCGGCCGCCCTGGGCGGTGAGCCCACCTCCCAGCCCCGGCTCGGCCTGCTGCGTGCCGGGGTCGTCGCGGGATCTGCGAGGTCCAGTGGCGGGCGCGGTGCGAAGGTCGCGGGGAGCGCGTTCAGATGCCGGGACATGAGCGCGCTCGTCCAGCGCAACTCATGCTCTTCACCGGCGAGTTGCAGGTCCGGTAGGCGCATCAGGAGCGCATCGATGCCGGTGTCGGCGATGGCCCGGCCGATGTCCTGTCCGGGGCACTCGTGCGGGCCGCCGCTGAACGCGAGGTGCGAGCGGTTGCCCTGCATCGACGCGCGCAGATCGGGCCGTACCACCGGGTCGGCATTGGCCGCGGCCAGCCCGACGACCAGGGCGTCGCCCTTGCGGATCTGCTGGCCGCCGAACTCGGTGTCGCCGACCGCCCAGCGCCCCAGGATCGTGGTGAACGGCGGCTCGTCCCACAGCGTCTGCTCGACCGCTTCCGGCAGCGTCATGTGGCCGCCGCTGAGCTGTGCGCGAAAGCGCGGGTCGGTGAGCACCATGCGCAGGACGTTCGCGATCAGGTTGGCGGTCGTCTCGTACGCCGCGATCAGCACCAGCCGCAGATGCTGGCCGACCTCGTTGTCGGTGAGCGCCGCCGGGTGCTCGACCAGCCACGTGGTGAAGTCGTCCATTGGGGCGACCCGGCGCCTTGCCACGTGCCTGCTCAAGACCCCCATCACGTACGCGTTGCTGGCGTTCGCCGTGGCCGTGCCCTTGATCATGTCGCGGGCGGACTGCACCATCCGCTCGTTGTACTCCTCCGGCATGCCGAGGATCTGGCACATCACCATCATCGGCAGATGCTCGGCGAACCGGCTGACCAGGTCGGCCCGGCCGTCCCGGCAGAAGTCGTCGACCAGCCGGTTGCTGAACCGGTTGATGAAGCGGCGCACGCCCCGGTGGTCGATGCGGGCGATGCTGTCGGTGACGGCGCCACGCAGCCGCTCGTGGTCCCCGCCGTCCGCGAACACGCACAGCGGCTGCCACGTGAAGACCGGGGCCAGCGGGTGGTCGGGCGGTACGGTGCCGTCGTTGACCAGGCGCCAGCGGCGCGAGTCGCGGGAGAACTGCGACGGGGTCCGCGTCATATGGAGGTTCTCGCTGTGGCCGAGGACCAGCCAGGCGGGTACGTCGCCGTTCAGCAGCACCGGAGCCACCGGGCCGTGCTCGGCGCGGAGCTTCTCGTACAGGCCCATCGGGTCGTTCGCGTGCTCCGGCCCGTACAGCCGGCGCAGGCCGCCGGGGCCCGTACCGGCGGTGGCGTGGGCCGGGCATCCCGGGGGCGGCAGCGCCCCGTCGTCCGCTCCGGGCAGCTGGTGGAAGGGGGTAGTCACAGTCACTCCAGGGGGATCACAGGGACAAGGAGTGCAGATAGCGCATCAGCGTCATGAGGACATCGCGGCTGGATCCGCGCCCGCGCGCGTCGCAGGCCACTATCGGCACTTCGGGGGGCAGGTCGAGGGCGGTCCGCAGCGCCTCGACGGGGTGCTGGGGTGCGTCGGAGAAGGTGTTGACGGCTACGACGAACGGCACGCCCCGCTCCTCCAGGCGCCCGATGACGTCGAAACTCACTTGGAGGCGTCGGGTGTCGATGAGGACCACCGCGCCCAGAGCGCCCTCGAAAAGGCCGTTCCACAGGAACCAGAAGCGCTCCTGGCCCGGTGTGCCGAACAGATAGAGGACCAGTTCGTCGCTGAGGCTGATCCGGCCGAAGTCCATGGCCACCGTGGTGGCGGTCTTGCCCTCCAGGTGGTCGTCGACTCCGACGCCCGCCTGGGTCATGGTCTCCTCGGTGGTCAGCGGGCGGATCTCGCTCACCGAGCCCACCATCGTCGTCTTGCCGACGCCGAACCCGCCAACGATCACGACCTTCACCGCGGACGTGGCCGTGGCGGGCAGGACGTCCTCGCTGCGCGGGCCGGTGATCGTGTCAGAGCTTCTGAAGTCCATGCATCACCGCTTCGAGGAGGGACCGGTCAGGCAGGGTGGCGCGGACGACGGGTGCCCGCGACTCGACCAGTTCGGTGGTGAGGAGCTCGGTCAACAACGCCGTCACGACACTGAACGGCAGGCTGAGGTACGCGGAGATCTCCGCCACCGACAGCGGCGCCCGGCACAGCCGCAGGATGGCGGCCTGCTCGGGCTGGACCGTGGGGGTCGGCTCGGTGCGGGAGATGACCATGGTGACCAGGTCGAGCGGGGCGCGGTCTGCGCCGTCCGGGCCGCCGGTGAGCACGTACAGCCGTTCCGGGTCCCCCGTGCCGCGTTGCCGCGGCCCGCGCCGTTCCCGTTGGGGCGGACTCATACGATGTGCCCCTCATGGCGTGGCGGGCTCGTCAGATGCGCTCCGATCCGGATGACCATGTCCCGCATCCGGGCACCCACCAGGCCCGCGTCCACCGTCTCGTCGGCGAGCACCGCGAGGTACGCCCCGGTACCCGCCGCCATCAAGTAGAAATAGCCGCCGGTGACTTCGATGACGACCAGCTGCATCTTGCCGTCGCTGTCCGGGATTTCGGCGGCGACGGCCGAGGCGAGGCTCTGGAGACCGGCACAGGCCGCCGCGAGACGGTCGGCGGCGTCCGGGTCGCCGCCGTACCGGGCGATGCGCAGTCCGTCCGCGGACAGCACCACGATCTGCTGGACCTGCGGAACTCCGTCCGCGAGTTCCTTGAGCATCCAGTCCAAGTTCGTCCGTTGCTGGATCACTTGAGATCTCCCTTGTCCAACGCATCGTCAGGTTCGTCGTCGGCCGACGGGTCCGCCGGAGTGCCGCTGACCGCTTTGGTGAACGCCTCGAGCCAGATCCCCGGCTCCTTGGCCGCGCCGTTGCCGTTGCCGTGACCGCCGGTCGCCACGGGTGGCTCTTCGGGGGGCAGCGCGTAGGTGCCGAGCGGGGCCCGGCCCCGGCTGCGGCGCTGCGGCAGGCCCTCGGGCGTCCACTCGGTGACCTCGGGTACGTCGTCGTCCTGAGCGGGCACGCGGGGGGCGGGCGGGGCGGCCGTGTGGCCCCTGGGGGCGGCGGGCGCGGCCGGCGCGGGCACCGTCCGTCGCGGCTCCGCGGCCGGGCGCGGCTTGCGCCGGGGGACGCGGGCCTCTTCCTGCTCGGAGAGGCCGGAGGGGCCCCGGTGGGGGACGGCGGTGGCGCCGATGCCGTGGGCGATGCCCGGGGCAGGCCCGGTGGTGATCACGGCGCGCGGCACGATGAGTACGGCGCGTACGCCGCCGTACGCCGACTGACGCAGGGAGACCTGGAGGTCGTACATCTGCGAGAGGCGGCCCACCACCGCCATGCCGAGGCGCGGGGTCTCGCCGAGGTCGTTGAGGTCGATGCCGGCCTGGGCCTGGGCCAGCATGCGCTCGGCCCTGCCGCGGGCCTCCTCGCTGAGGCTGACGCCGCCGTCCTCGATCTCGATGGCGATGCCGGTCTGCACCTCGACAGCGGTGACATGGACCCGGGTCTGCGGGGGCGAGTAACGGGTCGCGTTGTCCAGCAGCTCCGCGCAGGCGTGGATGAGCGGTTCGACGGCCGTACCGATGACGGCGACCTTGGCGATGGAGTGCAGATCGACGCGCTGGTACTCCAGGATCCGGGACATGGCGCCGCGCAGCACGCTGAACAGCGGTACGGGCTTGGGCCATTGACGCCCGGGGCGGCCACCGCCGAGCACCGCGATGGAGTCGGCGAGCCGTCCGATCAGCGCGGTTCCGTGGTCGATGCGCAGGAGGTCGTCGAAGACCTCGGGGTTGCGTCCGTGGTCCTCCTCCATCATCCGCAGCTCACTGGCCTGCTGGTGGACGATGGCCTGCACCCGGCGGGCGATGTTGACGAAGGCGCGCTGCGCGGCCTCGCGCATCGCCTCCTCGTTGTCCACGATCTCCAGCACGGAGTTCAGCAGATCGCGCTGCGGCCCGGGGAGATCGCGGTACGCCGGGTCCCCGTCCACCACGGCCCGGATCACCTCGGCTGGCGATTCGCCGCGTCGCAGCCGGTGGATGGCGGTCGGCAGTAGCTCCTTGCTCAGCCGCAGGGTCTCCTGGTCGTGGCCCGCGAGGCGTCGTTCGAGGAGGGCGAGCCGCTGCCCGTACTCCGCGCGCTGGGCCCTCAGGGCCCGGCCGCGGCGCGCGGACTCGGCGGCGAACGCCGTCACCACAACCGTGGCCAGGGCGCCGAACCACGCCACTGGTATCCGTGCGGCGTCCGGTACGACGACCGCGGCGAGCGCGGTGGCCGTGGCCATCAGGAGCACGGGTGGCACGAGCGCGCGGACGACGGGGGCTTGTCTGTGGGTCGGAGGCGATTCAACGCGAACCATGTAAACCTTCTGGCGGTCGATGCGGGATGTTCTCGAACTCTCACGACACTTGGGAACAAGTGCCTGATTTCATGTCAACTCGGCGCGCTTCGAGCGAGCTTAGCCAGATGGGATCGGCGCTATGGCATATTTACGCAACCCTCCGCACGGGCGGTGCCGGTGGGTTTAGAATCGCCAATTTTGCACACTGGGCTCATAGTTGTGCGCGAGGAGTAACCGAACGGGTGACGGCTGGGCCCTGTGTGCGTACGCGAAAGGCCGCCCCCGCAGTTGCGGGGGCGGCCTTCGGGACGCGGGTGTCGCGGAGAGAGCGGTCGGGCGATAGGCCGGCCGATAGGTCGGGCGACAGGTCAGGCGATCGACGCCGAAATGATCGCGGCCACCGCGATGTTGCAGGACGCGGTCACCCAGACCGCCGGATGCGGCTCGGGCTCCACCAGAGTCTCGCCCAGCTTCCCTGGCGTCACCAGGTCGACCACGAGGAATGCGACGGCCATCATGACGAGCCCGAGCACACCGAAGACGGCGGTCGACACCAGGCCCTTGCCGAAGTCGTTGTACGTCGTCCAGATCGACGTGAACACGATCCCGCCGATGCCCAGCAGCGCCGAGCTGAGCAGAACCGCGGCGTTGCGGTTGCGCTCCTGCCATATCTGCCGACCGAGCTTGCCCGGAGTCAGGGCGTCCACCAGGAAAATGCCCAGGGTCAGCAGCACCACGCCCAGAGCGCCGTAGGCGGCGGAGCGGCCAAGTCCGTTGACGATGTCTTCCATTGGGGTTTTCAGTCTCCGCGGGTGAAGTGGATCGTGGGCAAGGAGAGGCGAAATCTATCGCACCGCTGCCGCGGTGACGCCGGACGGGTCGTGGGCCGCCGGAGCGCACTCTCGGACGAGCGATTACGATCCGCACTCATGAGCGCTTGCGACCAGGAACAGTCCATGGGCGGCACCGGAACCGGCCTCACGCCACGTCAGGCCAGGCGGATGCGGGTCGCCGGGGCGTCGGTCCTGATGCTGGCGGTGGCCGTGGTGCTGGCGGTGCGGCTGGCGAGCCGGTCGTCGGTGCTGGTCGTCGGGGTGTACGGGCTGGCGCTCATCCTGTGCGGCGTCGTCATCGAGCTCAGCCGGCGCGGACGCACCCGGCTGGGCACCTGGCTGCTGATGGCCGGCCTCGCGGCGGCGGTGGCGTCGGACGCGTTCGTCATTCCCTGACCCCGAAAAGCGGGGCGCCCCGAAAAGCGGGGCGCCCCGAAAAGCGGGGCGCCCCGAAAAGCGGGGCGCCCCGAAAAGCGGGGCGCCCCGAAAAGCGGGGCGCCCCGAAAAGCGGGGCGCCCCGAAAAGCGCGGCGCCCCGAAAGGCGCGGCGCCCCGGCGGGTGAAGAACCCGCCGGGGCGCCCCCAATTGCCGGTCGGTCTTAGTCGAGGTAGTCGCGCAGGACCTGCGAGCGCGACGGGTGGCGCAGTTTCGACATCGTCTTCGACTCGATCTGGCGGATGCGCTCACGCGTCACGCCGTAGACCTTGCCGATCTCGTCCAGCGTCTTCGGCTGACCGTCCGCAAGGCCGAAGCGCATGGAGACGACGCCCGCCTCCCGCTCGGAGAGGGTGTCGAGCACCGAGTGCAGCTGCTCCTGCAGGAACGTGAAGGAGACCGCGTCGGCCGGCACGACCGCCTCGGAGTCCTCGATGAGGTCACCGAACTCGCTGTCACCCTCCTCACCCAGCGGGGTGTGCAGCGAGATCGGCTCGCGGCCGTACTTCTGGACCTCGACGACCTTCTCCGGGGTCATGTCGAGTTCCTTGGCCAGCTCCTCCGGGGTGGGCTCGCGGCCCAGGTCCTGGAGCATCTGGCGCTGCACGCGGGCCAGCTTGTTGATGACCTCGACCATGTGCACGGGGATACGGATGGTGCGGGCCTGGTCGGCCATCGCGCGGGTGATCGCCTGCCTGATCCACCAGGTGGCGTACGTCGAGAACTTGAAGCCCTTGGTGTAGTCGAACTTCTCGACCGCGCGGATCAGACCGACGTTGCCCTCCTGGATCAGGTCCAGGAAGAGCATGCCGCGGCCCGTGTAGCGCTTGGCCAGCGAGACCACCAGACGCAGGTTCGCTTCGAGCAGGTGGTTCTTCGCGCGGCGGCCGTCCGCGACCAGGATCTCCAGCTCGCGGCGGAAGACGGCGTCCTGCTCGTCCTCCTCCTCCAGTTTGTGCTCGGAGAAGAGACCCGCCTCGATGCGCTTGGCGAGCTCGACCTCCTGCTCGGCGTTGAGCAGCGGCACCTTGCCGATCAGCTTCAGGTAGTCCTTGACCGGGTCGGCGGTGGCGCCGGCGACCATGACCTGCTGCGCGGGAGCGTCGTCCTCGTCCTCGTCGGACAGGACGTAGCCGTCACCCTGCTGCGGCTGCTTCGCGGGCTTGTCGTCGGCCTCGTCGCCGGCGCCCTGGTCCTCGGCCCACGCGTCGGGCTGCGGCTCCTCGGGGGCCGCGGCGCTCTTTTTGGCTGCCGCCTTCTTCGCGGTCGTCTTCTTCGCGGCGCGCTTCGCGGGGGCCGCCGCAGCGGCCGGTGCCTCTTCGGCGTCGTCGGCGCCGGGTACCGATATTGACGCGGGGGCCGCCTGCGAAGCCGCCGATGCGGTCTTCTTGACGGTCTTCTTCACTGCGGCCTTCTTGGCCGGGCGCTTCTCCTCGTCCCGTGCGGCGACGGTCTTGCGGGCACGCTTGACGGGAGCCTTGGCGGCCGCCTTGGGGGCGGTCACCATGAGCGTCACGCCCTCCTCGTCGAGGACCTGGTTGAGGCTGCGCAGCACCCGCTTCAGCTGGTCCGCGGGAATGCTGTCCGCCTCGAAGGCGTGGCGTACGTCGTCGCCGTTGATGTGACCCTGCTCCTTGCCGCGCTCGATCAGAGCGACCAGGGAAGGGGATTCCGCAATCTCCTGTGGAAACGGGCGGGACGGACTGACCGACACGAGGAGCCTCTCGTAGCAAAAAATGATGGCGAGGCGAGGTCGCATGACGTATGGGCAGCGCGACGACACCTGTGAGTTCATCGCACGCTCGCGCCATTTCGTTACGCCTTGAATCGAGTGACCTGAACCACTTTCCCGAAACGGCCCGGTCCGGGGCCACCTCAGGGCCACCTCCGGGCCGCCTCACTCCCGGCGCAGCAGGTACGTATCCATGATCCAGCCCTTGCGGGCGCGGGCCTCGGCGCGCAGACGCAGGATGCGCTCCGAAACCTCCGAGAGCCGTCCCGAGACGAGGATCTCGTCGGCCGTTCCGACGTAGGCGCCCCAGTAGATGTACGGATCCTCGGCGGCGTACCGCTGGAAGACCTGGTGCGCGTCGAGCATCACCACCACGTCGTCCGTGCCCTCGGGCCAGCCCTCGGCAAGCCGCCGGCCCGTCGTGATCTGTACGGGCTTCGCCACCCGGTTCAGCCCGGTGCGGTGGCGCGCGACGAGCGCCGAGACGCTGCTGACGCCTGGCACCACCTCGTGGTCGAAGGTCACCGCGCCGCGCTTCAGGATCTCCTCCAGGATGCCGAGCGTGCTGTCGTACAGCGCCGGGTCGCCCCACACCAGGAACGCGCCGGTCCGGCCTTCGCCCAGCTCGTCGGTGATCATCCGCTCGAAGATGTCGGCCCGGCGGCTGCGCCAGTCGCCGACCGCGGGGGAGTAGTCGGCGCCGCCGGCCCTCCGGTCGCGGTCCGGATCGCGGCCCTCCACCAGGCGGTACTCCCGGCCCTGCGCGATGTGGCGGTCCAGGATCTCGTGCCGCAGCCGGATCAGGTCGGACTTCTCCTCGCCCTTGTCGAGCAGGAAGAAGACGTCCACCGCGTTGAGTGCCTTGACGGCCTGGATCGTCAGGTGGTCCGGGTCGCCCGCACCGATGCCTATGACGTAGATCTTCTTTCTCACGACGCCGAGTCTGCCCCATCGGCCAGGCGCGGAGCGGCCTCCGCGGCCACCACCGGCTCCGCCTCCCGCTCGACGTGGTCCGCCAGCGCTTCGGCCCAGGCGGTGAGTTCGGTGAGAGTCAGTCCGTACGGCCGTGCGCCGCCGTACCGCGCGATGCCCGCCGCCCCCCGTCGCAGCAGAGTGGCGCCGCCGTTCGTGTTGCCGCGTGCGGCGTGGGTGAGGCCCACGGCCAACTGGGCGAGCCCGCGCCACAGGCCGCGTTCTGCCTCGGGACCCGACTTCCAGGCGTCCTCGAAGACCTCGTGCGCGTGGAAGGGCAGGCCGGCGTCGAGCAGCCGCTGTGCCTCGCGGACGGTTTCCTCACCCGTACGGACCACCCCCTCGGGCGCTCTGGCGACGCCCTCGGCCCCGTACGGCAGCGGCCTGCCGAGCCCGTCGCGCGGCCGCGCGTTGCGGGCCCGCCCCTCCGGGTCGCGGTCCCTCCTGTCCTGCCTGCGCTGTTCCATGTCGTCGTCCACACGCCCATTGTCGGGGGAGGGGACCGGCCGTGGAGTGCGGTATTGTTCTGGTGCGCGCTCGGCCGGGGAAAGCCCAGGTCGCAGGCGGGCATCGGGACGTGGCGCAGCTTGGTAGCGCACTTGACTGGGGGTCAAGGGGTCGCAGGTTCAAATCCTGTCGTCCCGACCAGCGTTTACGCGGTCGGAGGCCGTATCGGAGCAATCCGGTACGGCCTTTTCGGTTCTGCGGGACCCGGTCAGCCCGCCGCCGGATGCTCCGACCCGGCCCCCGACGGCCGGTGGCCCGCCCAGGCGTTGAGCGCCGTCGCCAGCTGGGCGCGTGAACGCACGTCCAGCTTCTGGTATATGCGGGTCAGGCGGGCCTCGACCGTCTTCACACTCAGGTACATTTTCGCCGCCGCCTCCTGATTGCTGGCCCCCTGGCCGACCATGAGCGCGAGCCGCAGCTCGGCGTCCGTCAGCGACGACAGGGCGTCCCCGCCGGCCGGCGCCGGTTCGGCCGTACGTGAGGGGGTCTCGGTGGTCAAGGCCAGCCACGGGAGCGCCCCGGCCCGCTCGAAGACCGCCGCGGCGGCAGTGAGCGCGCTCTGCGCGGCCGAACGTCTGCGGCGGCGGCGCTCCACCCGGGCCAGGGCGATCAGCGCCCGGCCGCCCTCCAGCGGCAGACCTGCCGCCGCGAAGCCCTCGGCCGCCCGCGCCAGCAGGGTCACCGCGTCGTCCGGACGTCCGCTCGCCGCCAGATACAGCGCGTACGCCCGGTCGCAGCCCAGCAGCACCGTCGCATGGCCCAGCCGCTCGGCCACCGGGCGCACTTCGGCGAGCAGCGCCGCCGCCTCCTGGGGGGCGTCGCCCGCCAGCAGCGCCTCGGCCAGCTCCTCGTGCCAGCGCAGCATGGACGGATCGACGGTCCCCTGCGACCGTTCGTCGGCCTGCACCCGGCGCAGGGTCTCCAGGGCGCTCGCCACGTCCCCGTTGATCAACTGGACCCGGCCGAGGGCGTAGCGGCTGCGGGAGAGGAAGACGTGGTCGCCTTCCTCCTCGGATGCCCGGACGCTGCGCCGGGCATAACTCGCCGCGCGGGCGAAACTGCCGCCCGCCGTCTCGGCGAGCGCCAGCGCGTACCAGGCCGGCCCCGGCGACAGCCCGGCCTCCAGGGTGAGAGCGAGCGAGCGGCCCGCGTGGGCGAGCGCGGCCGCACACTGACCCTGCCGGGCCTCCGTCTCGGCGAGCGTACGGAACAGTTCGATGGCGTCCTCCACCGGACCGCGGCTCTCGACCAGCGGCAGCAGGGCGTTCAGCCGGTCACCGGCGTCGCTGAGCCGGTCGTCGAACATGGCGTGCCGGATGGTCATGATCTGGGCGGCGTTGCGGATGCCGGGCGGACGCTCGGCCACCTCCAGGGCCAGCGCCTCGGCGAGCACCCGCTCCGCGTGCGGGGAGCCCAGCGCGCGGTCCATGCGCGCCTGGACGGTCAGCGCCTTGGCCGCCGTGAGCCGGTCGCCCACCGAGGCGGCGAGCGCGGCGGACTCGACGGCGGCGGCCCGCGAGCGTACGGGGTCCCCGTCGGCCAGGACGTGCTTGACCGCGAGCCTGAGCAGGACGGCTGCCCGCAGCGCCGTGTCGCCATCGGAGTCCTCCATGGCGTGGACGTAGACCTCGTCGAGACCGCTCAGCCCCTGCCCCGCCGTGTCCAGTACGGCGAGCCGGGCGCGCACCCGGTCGGCCGGGGCCGCGTCCCTGGCCAGCAGGTCGGTGGCCGCGCGCATCGCCAGGTCGGCGCGTGCGGCCCGGGCGGCCTCCTCGGCGGCATCGACGAGCCGGGCGATCCGCCGGTTTCCGTCCCGGCCGGGGGTGGACTCGGCGGCCAGCAGGGCCAGTTCGGCCGCCAGCGGGCTGTTGCCGCGCCGCCGCGCGCCTTCGGCTGCCGCCGCGACCTCGGCGGCCAGGCCCTCGTCGGGGACGTCCGTGGCCAGCGCCCGATGGCGTACCTCCTCGACCGGGTCGTCCACCACCTTCGCGAGCGCGGCGTGCCCCGCGCTGCGCTCGGCCCAGCAGGCGTCGTGCACCAGCGTCGACGGCAGCACACCGGCCGTGAACCGGACTGTGCCGTCCTCCGCGAGCCAGACCAGATTCACCCGCTCGGCTGCGGCGAGGTCGGCCTCGGCCGTGGGCCGGCCCGCGCGGCGTATCAGCGAGGCCGTCGGACGCAGCGCCAGCGCGGCCAGCAGGAGAGTGGGGCGCACGTCGGGGGGCGCGGCGCCGAGCAGCTGCCGCGCGAGGTCGCGGGCCCGCCCGGACAGGGTCAGCGCCTCGGCGTGGTGCACGGGCGTCCGCGCGTCGGCCAGCGACCGGCCCACGGCGAGCGCGAGGCGGGGGTTGCCGCCGCTGGCCCGGTGGATGCGGCCGGCCATCCGCGACGGCAGCCGGTGGTGGATGAGGAGTTCGGCGATCTCGTCGGCCTGCAGGGGCGGCACGAACAGGATGTCGGCCTCGGACGGTGTCCACAGCGGCTCGGGACCGGTGGTGTCCGGCCGGGGGGTGTCGACGGCGATCACCCGCACGGCGGCGGGGGCGAGGTGCAGCGCGAACCGCAGCAGATCGGCACTGTCGGCGTCGACCCGGTGCACCCCGTCGACGACCAGCAGGACGGGGCCGCGTTCGGCGAGGGTACGCAGGATCCGGGTCAGGGCGAGCCGCAGGGCTATGGGGTCCCAGCCGGCCTCCGGCACGGGAGCCTCCCGGCACAGCATGGCCACCGCGGTCCGCTGCGGCCCCGGCAGTCCGTCCAGGACGTCGTACGTCCCCGGGCCGCCCGACGCACTGTGCGTCCCCGGCGCAGGCCAGGCCACGCAGGCAGAGACGGACGCGACGAGTGCGGCGGCGGCCGCACCCGGTATGTCCGGGTCGGTGGGCAGGGTGGCGAGCCACAGCACCCGCTCGCCCCGGGACTCGGCGCGAGCCGCCGTGGCCAGGGCGAGTTCCGTCTTGCCGACGCCCGCGGGCCCGGTGAGCAGGGCGCGCCCGCGGGTGTGCAGGACCCGTTCGAGGCGCGCGAGGATCTCGGCCCGCCCGACCGGCGCGGGGCGCTGTGCCGACGATGTCATCTGCCCACCACCACCCTCCGGCGTGCGCGAGCCCTCTGCCCGTGCGAGCAGAGAATACGAAGTCGACCGCCGCCGTCCAGCTCTCGCGTCCGGCATACGGACACGAGCACCGCAGGGCGTGCCCGCGAAACCTGCTGCGGACACGCCCCCTGAGCTGCGGTGAAGCGGTTTCTCAGCTGTCTCAGAAGGTGAGACTCCAGCTGTCGATGTAGCCGGTGTCACCCGAGGCCACATCGCGTACCTGGAGCTTCCAGGTGCCATTGGCGACCTCGCTCGACGCGTCGACCGTGTACGTCGCGAGCACGTTGTCGGCGCTGTCGGAGGACGATGAGGCCTTCAGACCCCGCACGGTCCCGTCCGGGGCGATCAGGTCGACGGCCAGGTCGCCGCGCCAGGTGTGCTTGATGTCCACGTCGACCTTGAGGGCGGCGGGGGCGTTTCCGGTGCGGTCGGTGACGGCGATGGAGGACGAGACGGTCGCGTTGTCATTGATCGTCACGTTCGCGGCGTTCGAGAACGTCGAACCGCCGCCGGTGGAGCCGGTGACGGCGTTCATGGTCTTCGTCGCGTCGGCGATGCCCGCACCGCACCCGCCGGTGCACGTGCCGGGCAGCGGCCGGGCGTTGTTCTTGACCGCGGACTCGATCTCGGCCGGGGTCAGCGAACTCTTGGCGGACTTCAGCAGGGCGGCGAGCCCGGCGATGTGCGGTGCGGCCATTGAAGTGCCCTGGTAGGGCTTGTAGTTCTCCGACGACTGGATGGTGGCACCGGAGTTCAGCGTCGAGAGGATGCCGTTCTCGGGGGTGGTGATGGTGCCGGGGGTGTCGGTGGCGCGGCGGGTCTCGCCACCGGGCGCGGAGACATCGATGCTGGTGCCGTAGTTCGAGTAGAACGAACGGTTGCCCTCACGGCTGGTCGACGCCACGTTGATGACACCGGAGCAGTTGGCGGGCGTGAAGCCGGACGCGTTGGCGTTGCTGTTGCCGGCCGCGACGACGACGGTGGTGCCGCGCGAGACGGCGCCGTTGACGGCGTTCTGGTAGACGCTGGGGCAGGTGGAACTGGCGCCGCCGAGGCTCAGGTTGATGACCTTGGCCGGGGTCGGGTTCGCGGGGACGCCCGGGACCGTACCGCCGGACGCCCAGGTGATGGCGTCGGCGATGTCGGAGGAGGAGCCGCCGCACTTGCCCAGCACGCGCACAGGCTGGATCTTCGCGCTGTACGCGATGCCCGCGACGCCCGTGCTGTTGCCGGTGGTGGCGCCGATCGTGCCGGCCACGTGCGTGCCGTGCCACGACGAGTTGCTCGCCTTGGAACCCGCGCCGCACTCGCCGTCGGTGGCGTTCCAGTCGCCCTCGTCCTTGGCGTCGCTGTCGCGGCCGTTGCCGTCGCGGGCGTCCGCGGACGCGGAGATGAAGTCGTACCCGGAGACCACGTTGGCCGCGAGGTCCGTGTGGGCGGCGTAACCGGTGTCGATGACGGCGACAGTGACGCCGGTTCCGGTGGCCTTGTCCCAGGAGCCGGGGACGTTCATGCCGCCGGTCGCCTCGAACAGGTCCCACTGCTTGGCGTACTCGGTGTCGTTCGGGGCCGCCGCCATCGCGTAGGCACGGATGTCGGGTTCGGCGTACGCGACCGAGGAGTCCGCGCGGAAAGCGTCCAGGACCTCGGTCAGGTCCTTCTTGGACGCCTCACCGCCCAGGTCGACCAGGGCGGCGCCGCCGGCCAGACGTCGGTCGAACGACAGGCTCTCGCCCGTCGCCCTGCCCTTGGCAGCGGCGTCGGCCTTGACCGCGGTGTTGGAACCGGCCTCGGCCGTTTTGGACTTGTACGTGACGATGACCTTCTCCACCGGGGCGGACGGCAGTGAGGTCATGGACTGGGAAGCCGGGGCGGGCTTCGGGGAGGGGTCCGCCGGGGCGGCGGCGAGCGCCACGGAGGAGGTGGCGACGACACCGGCGAGGGTGGCGCTCGCGGCAACGACGGATATGAGTCTCCGCCTGGAACCGTTCAAGGTGTTCCCTTTCAACTGACGACGTGCAGTGGAGCGGGGCGGCGGCGCGGGAACCGCGGTTCGGCGTGGGGGCCGCAGTCCGCCGTTCCTGGGCCGGGTGAGCCCGTGCGCCGCCGCCGGCGCTACGACCCCTGGTCAAGGGCCGCCTCCGGCGCACCATCCAGCATTTACATGCACCTGATAGGTAGAGATCAGGGGACGGGATGCGCCGGTGCGGCAGACAGTAGGGAACGGCGAGATGAACCCGATACGGGGAAAACCCTTGTCACCCCCGCGCCGACCCCGGGGCTCCGGATGCGGGCGGAGAAGTTCGTGCCGAAAGTGGTGACCTGACCAGCCCCTTTCGGACCGCATGGCATGTACCAACCGGCGTGACCTCGGCCTGCTCGGCCTGCGACTTGGTGCCGGCGCGGTCCTGATGGCGCACGGCTCGCAGAAGCTGTTCGGCTGGTTCGGCGGGGGTGGTCTGGAGGGGACCGCGCCCGTGATGGAGCAGATGGGGTTCAGGCCGGGGAGGCAGAGCGCCCTCGCGTCCGGTCTTGGCGAGGCCGGCGGCGGCGCGCTGCTGGCCCTGGGCCTCGCCACGCCGGTCGCCGGTGCGGCGGCTGCCGGAGTGATGGCGGGGGCCGTCTCCGTCCACGCGCCGGCCGGGTTCTTCGCCCAGGAAGGTGGTTTCGAGTACCCCGGATTCCTCGGCTTCACCGCCGCCGCGATCGCCGTCATGGGACCGGGCCGCTACTCCCTCGACCACGCCACGAGCCACCGCTTCAACCAGCCCTGGACGCTGGCCCTGGCCTTCGCGGCCACCGTGCTCGCGGCGGCCGCGGTCGTGGACAAGCGTCGCAGGGGGCTGTCCGACGACGCGTGAAGCGGCGAACACGGGTGCCTGACCGCCGCCGGCGTGGTTCGCCTGCGCCACGGTGCGGCGCGGGTGGCGGGTCCGGCGAACCGGTGTTCTGCTGGAGTGACGGGCCGGTTCCACTGGTGCGGCAGCGCCTTGAGGGGCGCCGATGATGCCGTACGGGCGACGCCCTTACCCGCTTCCCCCGTTCTTCTGTCTGCTGTCGGGAGCTGTGATGATCGTTAAGAAGTTGCACGAGACCGGCGTGACGAGTGAGCACGCCTACGCCGCGGGCTTCGCGTCCATCGGTCTGTCCGTGGCCTCATGGGTGGTGTCGATCAAGGCTGAGGCCCGTGGTCTCGAACGGGCGGACCGCTGGGGCATCTTCGTCGGAGAGTGGGCGCCCACGTTCTTCGCCCTGGGCCTCGCCCTGGCCCGCTACGAGACGCCCGTGTCCGACGCGACCGCGCAGGCCGACGCCGCCGAGTCGACGTTCCCGTAGACGTGGCGCGCAGAGCTCGGGTCCCCGGTCTCGTCGGCCGGGGGCCCGTTGCTGCGCCGACGCCGGGTGGCCCGATTTGCCTGTTTCGCCCATAGCTCCTGACGCCCAGTCGAGACCCGGGCAGGCGCTGACGTTTTCTCTGAGGAACGGAGTACCGATGGCCGGCATGAAGGTGTCCGACTACATCCTCCAGCGGTTGCGCGAGTGGGATGTGGAACACGTCTTCGCCTACGCGGGGGACGGGATCAACGGGCTGCTCGCCGCCTGGGGACGTGCCGACAACAAGCCGAAGTTCGTGCAGTCGCGGCACGAGGAGATGTCCGCGTTCCAGGCCGTCGGTTACGCCAAGTTCTCCGGCAGGGTCGGGGTGTGCGCCGCAACCTCGGGTCCCGGTGCGATCCATCTGCTGAACGGGCTCTACGACGCGAAGCTGGACCACGTTCCCGTGGTCGCGCTGGTGGGCCAGACCAACCGGAGCGCCATGGGCGGCTCGTACCAGCAGGAAGTGGACCTGCAGAACCTGTACAAGGACGTGGCCTCGGACTTCTGCGAGACGGCGATGGTCCCCGAGCAGCTGCCGAACCTCATCGACCGGGCCATGCGTACCGCGTACGCCAAGCGCACCGTCACCGCGGTCATCCTCCCCGCCGACGTGCAGGACCTGGACTACAGCCCGCCGACGCACGCGTTCAAGATGGTCCCCTCCAGCCTGGGCCTGGGCACGTACGCTCCGGTGCCCGCCGACGAGGACCTCGAGCGGGCCGCGCAGATCCTCAACGCCGGGGAGAAGGTGGCCGTACTCATCGGCCAGGGGGCGCGCGGAGCGCGGGCGGAAGTCGAACGGCTGGCGGACGTGCTGGGCGCGGGCGTGGCCAAGGCGCTACTCGGCAAGGACGTACTGCCGGACGATCTGCCGTACGTGACCGGCTCGATCGGGCTACTGGGCACCCGCCCGTCGTACGAGCTGATGCAGGACTGCGACACCCTGCTGATGATCGGATCCAGCTTCCCCTACACGCAGTTCATGCCGGGCCTCGACCAGGCACGCGCGGTGCAGATCGACATCGACCCGCACATGATCGGGCTGCGCTATCCGTTCGAGGTCAACCTCGTCGGTGATTCCCGCGAGACGTTGCAGCGGCTGCTGCCGCGCCTGCACCGCAAGGAGAGCCGCGCCTGGCGGGAGAAGATCGAGAAGGACGTCGTCCGTTGGTGGGAGGTCATGCAGCGGCGGGCCGCCGTGGACGCCGATCCGATCAACCCGGAGTACGTGGTCCACGCGCTGGACGCCTTGCTGCCCGAGAACGCCGTCATCACCGCCGACTCAGGGTCGGCCGCGAACTGGTACGCCCGCCATCTGCGGTTGCGGGGCCGGATGCGGGGCTCCCTGTCGGGGACTCTGGCGACGATGGGCCCTGGCGTTCCGTACGCGATCGGTGCGAAGTTCGCCCACCCGGACCGCCCGGCGATCGCTCTGGTCGGGGACGGGGCCATGCAGATGAACGGCATGATGGAGATGGTCACGGCGGCGAAGTACTGGCGCGAGTGGTCCGACCCGCGCCTGATCGTGGCCGTGCTGAACAACGGGGACCTCAACCAGGTCACCTGGGAGATGCGTGCCATGTCGGGTGCCCCCCAGTTCGAGGAGTCGCAGCACCTCCCCGATCTGCCGTACGCCGACATCGCCGAACGCATCGGGCTGGCGGGTGTGCGTGTCGAGAAGCCCAAGCACGTCGTGGCGGCGTGGAAGCAGGCCCTGGCGGCCGACCGCCCGTTCGTGATCGACTTCCGGACCGACCCGGCGGTGCCGCCGATCCCGCCGCATGCGTCGCTGGACCAGATCGGGGCCGCCGCAGCGGCCGTACTCAAGGGCGACAGCGACAGCGCGTCCATGGTCAAGCAGGGGCTGAAGGCGAAGGTACAGGAGTTCCTGCCCGGCGGCCGGCACCGCGGCGACCAGAAGTGACGGGGGCGTGAGCGCCCCGCTGGGCAGCCTGTCCCGGCCCCCCGCCAAAGGGGCCGGAACAGGCGTGACAGGCACGCGTGGCTGCCGGAGGCTCAGGGCTGGTTGCGTGCCTGTTTGGCCGCCTGTCCGGCGGCGGCCGTCTCGGTGGTGGCGCCGGCCGTGCTGAGTTTGCCGCCGCTGGATTCGAGGTGGGCGCGGACGAACCACTGGAACAGTTCCAGGCCGCGCAGCTGCTCGATGAGCATGTCCTGGGTGACGGGGTCCAGTTTCTCAGTGGCCTCCATCCCCGCGCGGTGGTCCTTGACGATCTCGGTATAGACGAGGTCGAGCGCCCCGAGGTGTTCGATGGCTTCGGCCCGGCCGATCGAATAGTCGTTCCACGTACGTTCGGAGACCACGGCGCCCGGTGTGCCGTGCGGTTCACCGCCGAGCGTGGAGATGCGCTCCGCGAGGTCGTCGGTCATGGCACGGACCTGATCCACCTGGGGGTCGATCATTTCGTGCACGGCGATGAAATGCGGGCCCACGACGTTCCAGTGAATGTGCTTGAGGGTGAGGGCGAGATCATTGAGCGAGTGCAGCCGCATCTGCAGCAGTTCGATGACCTCCCCGCTCTTCTCCGGGCTCATGCCCGGCACCGTGTAGGAGAGCTTCTGACGCTTTGGTGACACTGGGTGCTCCTTCAGCGTTGGCTTACGGCCTGGTGCGCGATAGGGGACGGGCCCGCGACGCCGGCTACAGCACCTCGCCGCGTTGGCGAAACGCCCTCATAGCTCCGCTATGAGGACGCTCCGCCGCCTTGCGATGCACCGCATCCGACGCCGCGGGCTGATCCGCCCCCTATCGCGCACCAGGCCGTTATGACCTCATCAGAAAATCAGCCTGGCGAGGTTTCCACCTTTCGGCCCCGCAGAGGGGGCCGGTCTTTCACCAGTCTGGACGCAGGGGTGTGCTGTGCGCGGCCGGCTGCACGTCGCCGCCGGTCTAACCTGCCCCGGATGCTCGCTCTGCTGCACACCTCGCCGGTCCATGTGCCCGTCTTCGACGCCCTGCGAGACCGGGAACACCCCGGCCTGCGCCTGCGCCATCTGGTGTACGAGGAACTGCTGGCCCGCGCCCGCTCCGGCGGGCCCGGCGCGGCGGACTCCGCGATCGGCGCCGTGCTGGAGGCCGCCGTCCGCGAGGGCGGCGCCACCGCGGTGCTCTGCACCTGCTCCACGATCGGCGCCGCGGCCGAGGCGCACTCCGCACGGCTCGGTGTGCCCGTACTGCGGGTCGACCGTCCGATGGCCGCCGCTGCGGTCACCGCCGCCCCGGAGCGCGACACGGCCCGTATCGCGGTGGTCGCGGCGCTGGGCAGCACCCTCGGGCCCACCTGCGAGCTGATCAGCGAGGAGGCGGACGCGGCCGGTCGGCGGGTGCGGGTGCGTACCGTGTTGGCCGAAGGTGCCTGGCAGCGGATCGAGGACGGGGACCGGGACGGGTACCTGGACCTGGTCGCCCGCGCCGTCGACGCGGTCACCGGCGGACGCCGTCGTGCTGGCCCAGGCCTCCATGGCGGACGCGGCGGCCCGAACCCGCATCGGTACCGGCGTGCTGTCCAGCCCGGCGCCGGGCCTGCGAGCGGCGGCTGCCGCCGTCCGGGGCGTGCCGGGCGGTCCGCAGGTGTGGTCCCGGAAGGCGGGGGCAGCAGCACGGGGAGAAAGTGGGTCTTGCAATTCGTCGCACGACAGGCAGGAGACCAGCCGTGACCCATCCCACGCCCGACCCCGTACCGCCGTCGCCGACCCCCGGCCCGCCCGGCCCCGGCCCCGAGCCGGGCCCGCTGCCGGGGCCCGCGCCCGGCCCCGTACCGGTGCCGCCCATGCCGACGCCCGATCCGATCCCGAAGCCGCCGGGGCCCGACCCCGTACCCGAACCGGAGCCGGCCCCGGGACCTGCCGGGGCTTGACCGGCGGTATCAGCCGGCGCTCACCTCCGACCGGTCACCGCCCCAGAGGGTGTGGAACGCGCCCTCGCGGTCGGTGCGCCGGTAGGTGTGCGCCCCGAAGAAGTCCCGCTGCCCCTGGGTGAGCGCGGCGGGCAGGCGTTCCGCGCGCAGCGCGTCGTAGTACGCGAGCGCCGCAGAGAAGCCCGGCGTCGGAACCCCCTGGACCGCGCCGGCGGCGACGACCGCGCGCCAGTCGTCCTGCGCCGCACCGATCTCCTCGGTGAAGCCCTTGTCGGAGAGCAGGCTCACCAGGCCGGGATCGGCGTCGTAGGCGGCCCTGATCCGGTCCAGGAACGCCGCCCGGATGATGCAGCCCGCCCGCCAGAGCGCCGCCACGGCGCCGAGGTCGATCTCCCAGTCGTACGTCTCGCTGCCCGCCCGGATCTGGTGGAAGCCCTGGGTGTACGACACGAGCTTCGACGCGTACAGCGCCTGCTCGACCTGGTCGGCGAAGGCGGCCGCAGCGGCCTCGCCCAGCGGCGTGGCTGTCGGCCCCGGCAGCGCGCGCGACGCCTGCCGCAGGTCGCGGTGGCCGGACACCGAGCGGGCGAACACGGCCTCGGCGATGCCGGACACCGGCACCCCCAGGTCGAGCGCGATCTGCACGGTCCAGCGGCCCGTGCCCTTCTGCTCGGCCTCGTCGGCGACGACGTCGACGAACGGCTTCCCGGTGGCGTCGTCGAGGTGGGCCAGTACCTCCGCCGTGATCTCGATCAGATACGAGTCGAGCCGCCCGGTGTTCCAGGAGCGGAACGTCTCGGAGATCTTCTCCGGGCTGTAGCCCGCCACCGCGCGCAGCAGGTGATACGCCTCGGCGATCAGCTGCATATCGGCGTACTCGATGCCGTTGTGGACCATCTTGACGAAGTGGCCGGCGCCGTCCGCCCCGATGTGGGCGACGCAGGGGGTGCCGTCCTTCGCCTTCGCGGCGATCTTCTCCAGGATGGGGCCGAGGGATTCGTACGACTCGGCTGAGCCGCCCGGCATGATGCTCGGGCCGTGCAGCGCGCCCTCCTCGCCGCCCGAGATGCCCGTACCCACGAAGTGGACGCCGTGTTCGCGCATCTCCTTCTCGCGACGCCGGGTGTCCTCGAAGTGGGCGTTGCCGCCGTCGATGATCACGTCACCCGGTTCCAGGAGCGTCGCGAACTCCCGGATGACCGCGTCGGTCGGCTCACCCGCCTTCACCATCACGACCAGGCGGCGCGGGCGTTCCAGCGCGGCCACGAAGTCCTGGGCCGACTCGGTCGCCACGAACGTTCCCTCGTCGCCGAATTCGTCGACCAGCGCGTGCGTCTTGGCGGCCGTGCGATTGTGCAGCGCGACCGTGTAGCCGTTGCGCGCGAAGTTGCGGGCGAGATTGCTGCCCATTACCGCGAGTCCCGTTACACCGATCTGGGCGTTGCCACTCATGCGTGAGCTCCTGGGGTGTCCGATTCTTCGTCCGCAGGGATACGTCCCGACGGACCGTGCCGTTCATTGCTGCTGCTGTTCATGGCCGTGCACTGATCTTCAAGGCGTCAATATGCCACCAGCAAGCGAGAGTTAGCCGAACTGGCTCTTGTCACGGCGTGTGCGGGGGCCGTACTTTTGCCGATTGCGAGCGTTGTGTGCGACGCGTCAGCGGATATCTGGGGGGAACTGAGCCATGGCCGCATCCGGGAGACACCGCCGGTACCAGCCGAGCCGCATCAACCGTGCATCGCTGACGGTGACGGCGGGCAGTGCCGGGATAGCCCTCCCCCTGGTGGCGGCGGGGCCGGCCGAGGCGGCCTCCGTGGACGTCTGGGAGAAGGTCGCGGCCTGCGAGGCGACCGGCGACTGGAAGATCAACACGGGTAACGGCTACTACGGCGGGCTCCAGTTCAAGCAGTCCACCTGGCAGGCGTACGGCGGCGCCGCCTACGCCCCGCGCGCCGACCTCGCCACCAGGGACCAGCAGATCTCCGTCGCGGAGAAGGTGCTCGAGGGACAGGGCCCCACAGCGTGGCCGTTGTGCTCGGTACGGGCCGGCCTGGTCCGGGGCGGCGACGCAGCGGACATCGGGGCCGGGCCCAAGAGCGGGGCGCCGGCCCCGAAGACCCAGGCGCGGACGCAGACGGAACGCACCGCGAAGGTCCCGGCTCCCCGCGCGCCCACCGACTCCCGTACCTCGGATCCCGGCAAGGGGGCGACGTACACCGTCTCCCGCGGTGACTCGCTCTCCACCATCGCCGACACCGAGAACGTAAGGGGCGGCTGGCAGCGCCTGTACGCCGCGAACCGCGCCGTCGTCGGCCCGGACCCGGACCTGATCCATCCCGGCCAGCACCTCTCACTGCGCGGCGGGCAGCAGACCGCGCCCAGGCCCGAGACCAAGCCCTCGGCGGACAAGAAGAAGCCGTCGCCGGGCAGGGCGGCCGGCAAGGTGGCTGACAAGACGCCGGACAAGGCGGCCACCAAGCGCAAGGACGTCGAGCGCGCCTCCGACACCAAGCTGTCGCCGCCGTCGCCCCCGAGGAAGACCGGCTCGTCGTCGGCCCTCACCGCACCCGTCGAGACCGGCCCCAGCACCCCCTATCGCGCCGCCGGTTCGTCCTGGGCCAGGGGCTACCACACCGGTGTCGACTTCCCCGTGCCCACCGGCACTGCCGTGAAGGCCGTCGCCCCCGGCCGGGTCGTCTCGGCGGGCTGGGGCGGGGCGTACGGCTACCAGGTCGTGCTTCGGCACGACGACGGCAAGTACAGCCAGTACGCGCACCTGTCGGCCCTCACCGTGCGCGACGGCCAGAAGGTGGGCGCCGGGCAGCGCATCGGACGCTCCGGCTCCACCGGCAACAGCACCGGGCCGCACCTGCACTTCGAGGTACGTATGGGCCCCGGCTACGGCTCGGACATCGACCCCCTGGCCTACCTCAGGGCGGGCGGCGCCGCCGTCTGAGCCCTGGGGCCTGCCCGGCCCTGATCCGCCGGACAGGCCCTGGAGGGTGCCGGCTTCGGCGTCCGCTCCGGGCCGGGGGGCCGCTGCCGCTCCTGCTCCGCGCGGGTGTCGGGGCGCTCCCTGGCCAGCAGGATCAGCCCGGCCGCCGCGACGGCCCCGCAGCACAGGGCGAGGGCTGCGCCGGTCGCCCCGTACCGGAACCGCTCCCCGAAGAGCGTGATGCCGACGGCGGCCGCGACCACCGGATTGACCACGGTGACCGTGGCCAGCGGGGCGGCCAGCCCGGCGCCCCGGTAGGAGGCCTGGGACAGCAGCATGCCCACGGCCGCCAGCCCGACGACGGCCGCCACACCCAGCCACTGCGGGGCCGGGCCCGACGCCGGCCAGTCGGCGGCCACGGTCTTCGTGAACACCGACCCGATACCGAACGCGACACCCGCCGCCACCGCCAGCACCACGCTCCGTGCGCGCTCACTGTCCATCCGCTGCGCCACCAGGAACAGCGCCGCCACCGCGCCCGCCGTCGCCGGCCCCACCAGCAGCTGCTCGCCGCCGTCCAGCGCCTGTGCTTCGGCGCTCCCCGTCAACGACAGCAGCCCGGCGAGACCCGCGGTGGCCAAGAGCGCGCCGCGCCAGGCGGCGGCGCCCGCCCCACTGCGAACGAAGACGGCTGCCAGCGGCAGCGCGAAGACGATCGTCAGCGCGCCCAGCGGCTGGACCAGACTCAGCGGCCCGTAAGCCAGGGCCCCCACATGCAGCAGCGCGCCCACACCGTTGAGCGCCACGGCCGCCCACCAGGCGCCGTGGCGCAGCGGGGCGAAGGGAGCGTTCGGGATCGTGGACGCGACGCGCTCCTGCACGATGGCCCCGGCCGCGTACGCGACGGCGGAGACCAGCGCCAGCAGCACGGACAGCGCGAGGGCACTCATATGAGCCACGATGTCGTGCGGGCGGCTTGGTGTCGTCGTCCTTCAGCAGGCATTTCCATGTACTGCCCTCGTAGTATGGGAGTACGCCGCAGTCCTCCTCCCGGGTGGAATACGGCTGCCCGGGGCGGGAAGGCAGTGCACGGCGGGTGGGGGAGTGGTAGGGACGTGGATCTGGCAGAAGTGGCGTCCATCGGTGGATTCTTCGCGCTGCGCACCCGCGCGCCGGACACCGGCTCGCACATCCCGCTGGCGCGGGTCTACGCGGGAGACATCGGCGGCGCGCACGCGCTTGCCTCCCGTGTCGACACGGTGCAAGCCCGGCTGCGCGCCCCCGAGCGCAGGATCGCCGCGTCCATCGCGCACCTGGGCCTCGCGGCCCGGCTGTGGTCGCCGGCACTGGGGGCGGCGGCGCTGTACGGCGAGTTCCCCGACCTCGCGCCGGACGAGCTGCGCTGGGACGGTGCCCTGACATCGCCCGACGACCTGTGGCTGGCTGCCGCCCCGCGCGCCCTGCCCGCCACGGCCGAGAGCATCCGCGAAGTGGTGCAGCACGGACACCTCGAACCGCTCGCGGGGGCGCTGCGCAGGGACGGCCGTATCTCGCCCGAGCTGCTGCGAGGCAACACAGGCTCGGCCCTGGCCGGGGCCGCCCGTGAGATCCATACGTGGGCGCACCGGCAGGGGCGCCCGGAGGTGGGGGAGCGGGCCCTGGGCCTGGCCGCCGAGCTCTTCGGCCACGCCGGCCTGAGCAGCACCGGAACCCTGGCCGCAGGCGCCGCCTTCCGTCGCCGCAGCTGCTGCCTCTACTACCGCTGCCCCGCCGGTGGCCTGTGCGGCGACTGTGTCTTCGACCGCCCGCCCCGGCCCCCTGTCGCGCATCCCGCTGCGGACTGACCACACACCCCGCGCGCGCTGCCGGGCGATGTTCATCACAACCGGGCCCCCGGCAGCGTCCGCCATTTGGCTCTGAGCGTCCCGCCTACGTAAAGTTCGGATTTTGGTACCGCACCACCCGAACGACACGAGCGACACGAGGACAGCAGCGGCGATGACGGTGACAGAGGAGAGTCCGGCGTACAGCGACCTTCCGGACGGCCAGGACAGCCAGGTGTTCGGCCCCGGCATCGACCCGGACCGCATGGCTGTGTGCCTGAGCGTGCTCGACGAGCTCGACAAGCTGGATGTCGACCACCCCGACGCCGTGGCGGTACGCCGCGCCACCGCCGGCATCTACCGGACCGTCAAGCAGCGCCGCCGCCAGGAGCGCCGCGCCGCGAAGACCGCCCACGACCGGGCCGTCACCCACGCCACCGCCACCGGCTCCGCCGAACGCATCGACGACGAGACCCAAGGCGTCCTGCCGTCCTCCACAGCCGCCGCCGAGATCGCGGGCATCCTCCAGCGGCCCCGGTCCTGCTACATCTGCAAGACCCGCTACGTCGAGGTCGACGCGTTCTACCACCAGCTGTGCCAGAAGTGCGCCGCCGAGAACCGCGCCCGCCGTGACGCCCGCACCGACCTCACCGGCAAGCGTGCCCTGCTCACCGGCGGCCGCGCCAAGATCGGCATGTACATCGCGCTGCGGCTGCTGCGGGACGGCGCGCACACGACGATCACCACGCGCTTCCCCAGTGACGCGATCCGCCGGTTCAAGGCCATGCCGGACAGCGACGACTGGATCCACCGCCTCAAGATCGTCGGCATTGACCTGCGCGACCCCGCCCAGGTCGTCGCGCTCGCCGACTCGGTCGCGGCCGAGGGCCCGCTCGACATCCTCATCAACAACGCCGCGCAGACCGTACGCCGCTCTCCGCGCGCGTACAGCGAGCTGATCGGCGCCGAGTCCGCGCCGCTGCCCGCAGGTGAGCTGCCCGCCTCCGAGGTCATCGGCGCTTTCGGCTCCGGAGCCCAGCTCTCCTTGCCCACCGCCCGCCCCGAGGGCCTGACCGCCCAGCAGGTCACTGATCTGGCGCTGGTGACGGGGTCCGCCTCGCTCGCCCGTATCGAGGCGGGTACGGCGATCGACGCAGGCGGGCTCGTACCCGACCTGGACGACACCAACAGCTGGATCCAGACAGTTTCCGAGGTCGACCCGGTCGAACTGCTCGAAGTGCAGCTGTGCAACTCGACGGCGCCGTTCATCCTGATCAGCCGCTTGCGCCCGGCGATGGCCGCCGCGACGGGCCACCGCAAGTACGTCGTGAACGTCTCCGCGATGGAGGGCGTCTTCAGCCGTGGTTACAAGGGCGCGGGGCACCCGCACACCAACATGGCCAAGGCCGCGCTGAACATGCTCACCCGCACCAGCGCCCAAGAGATGCTGGAGGCCGACGGCATCCTGATGACCGCCGTCGACACCGGCTGGATCACCGACGAGCGCCCGCACCCCGACAAGATGCGGCTCGCCGAGGAGGGGTTCCACGCCCCGCTCGACCTGGTCGACGGCGCCGCCCGGGTCTACGACCCGATCGTGCGCGGCGAGGACGGCGAAGACGTCTTCGGGGTGTTCCTGAAGGACTACGCACCGGCCAACTGGTAGGCCACCACGTGGCGCCCGGTCCGGTGGCCGTCAGCTCGTCAAGCGCGCTGTGAGCCACCGGACTTGTGTGCGGCCGCAACGCCTTTCAGCACCGGCCGCCAGTCCTCCATCACCCCGGCGTCCAGGCCGACGACCTTGCCGGCGTCGTCCGCCTGGCGCAGGCTGAGGACAGCGTCCGCCAGCGGATCGCGGGCGAACTCCGCAGCCTCCGCGGGGGTCATCGCCCCGCCCTGACGTTCCAGGGTCAGTTCGCTCTGCGCCGACAGCGGCCGCCCCGGCTCCGCCGTCGCCAGATAGCGCTTCGCCGCAACATGCAGCTGTACGAGCCGGGCGACCCGCCCGCCCAGCAGCGGGCGCACCACGTCGGCGGCCAGGTCCGCGTGGCCGGCGTCGTCGCCAGGCCGCAGCAGATGCCCCAGGTCATGGACGAGGCCGGCCACTTGCAGCTCCTTGTCGCTGGGGTGCGAGCGGCGCAGCAGATGCGCCGTCTGGAGCGCGTGGTCGTGCAGGTCGACCCGATCGCCGCTGCGGTCGGGGGCGTCCCAGGCGCCCCGACAGGCGTGCAGCACGGACATCACTTCCTCGACGCTGCGCAGCTCCATCGCGTTCCTCCTCCGAAGCGCTGAGCCGGTGAGGTGCTCCCTGGTTTTCGAGCAGATCACAGGGCGCCACCCTGCCGCTGAACGCGGCGCGAAGGGCAGCAGGCCGAAAGGCGACGGAATCCATCGAGCGCGAGCCCGCTCATATGGGTACTCTGTTGGGCACGGACAGCCCCACCAAGGCCTCTCCAGAGTGACTAACCGGCGCCACCGCGACCGAACTGCCCCAACTTTCCGGACCCGTCGGGTGTCCGGTCGCTGCCGGCCCAGGCCACGGCGACTCGTCCGACGGGTTGCGCGACACAGAGGAGTGCGCGGTGACGCCAGAGATGACGAAGCAGGACAAGCGGTCCCAAGAAGGCGGTGAACGGGCCCAGGCCCGCCGCCGCAGGCCCGACGAGCTGGGCAGCCTCGAAGTGTGGTCCCGCTCGGCCCCCATCAGGCTGGCCGGATACGAGGACGACCTGGCCGAGCCGCACATCCTCCCCGGTATCGACTGAGCACCACACCGTCCCCCTGCCCGGCCGAACCGCCGGGCAGGGGGACGGCGTGCGTCAGGGCGCGGCGGCGACGTACGCCAGCACCTCGTCGGCCAGCTCACGCGTGCGCCGCTCACCGGCCAGCAGGACCGTGCCGACCGGCAGGCTGCCGACGGCGGCCACACACTCCGCGATCCGTGCCTTGCCCCACCGCCTGGCAGCCTCATCGCGCTCCGGGTCGCCCGGTGCGACCGTGCGGGCGTCAAGGCGGCGTGCGAGTTCGTCCGGGGACACCTTCAGGACAATGCCGGGAAGCTTGGCTTGATCATCTCGTGTGCGGGCGCTGGATGCAGCGAAGCTCCTGTAGAACGAGCGATCTACCACGATCGACTTGTTCGGAACAGGAGCTTCGTTGTCTGGGGAGTCTGGCATAGAGGGGTCGTCGCGTGCGAGCGCGGGACAGACGGGGCAGCTGGGTGTGTTGCGCCAGGTTGTGACACGGCGGATGGTCACGGATGTGCTGGCGGCTTCCGGCCGCGGGGACCGGCGTAGTGACGGCAAACTCTGCGCGGTGACGTGTGTGTTCTTCGTGCTCGCGTTGACGCTGTTCCCGAGAGACGGCTACCGGTCGGTGCTGTCGAAGCTGGCCGGTGGGACGGCGCGGCTGGCCGCGCGGGGCCAGCTGGTCTCCTCCTCGGCGCTGCGGCAGCGCCGCGTCACGCTGGGCCCGGAGCCGTTCCGGTTACTGTTCGAGCGGATCGCCGGGCCGGTCGGCACGGTCGCGATGCCGGGGGTGTTCTGGCGGGGGCTTCGGCTGGCCTCGGTGGACGGCACGTTTCTCGAGGTCGCCGACACCGCGGTGAACGCGGTGTTCGGCCGGACCCGCAATCAGCGGCGGATCGCCGCGTTCCCCCAGGTCCGCCTGGTCGCGCTGATCGAGTGCGGGACCCGGGCGCTGCTCGGGGTGGCGTTCGACATCCGCCGGGTCTGTGAGCAGGACCTGACACGGCGCCTGCTGGACCGGATGCGCCCCGGGATGCTGGTCCTGGCCGACCGGGGATTCCCGGGCTGGCTGCTGTGGGTCGATGCCGCCGCCGGCGGGGCGGATCTGTTGTGGCGGATCTCGGCGGCGGTGCGGCTGGTCCCCGACGAGGTCCTGCCCGACGGCTCCTGGCTCGCGACCCGGCACGCGCACAAGAACATCACGAAAGCCCTGGCGGGGCGGCCCCGGTCGGTACGGATCCGGGTGATCGAGATGGTGGTCGTCATCGAGGCCGCCGACGGGTCACGACGCCATGAGCCCTACCGGCTCATCACCACCTTGCTCGACCCTGCGGCCTTCCCCGCCGGTGAACTGGCCGCACTGTATTCCCAGCGGTGGGAATCCGAGCTCGAATTCCGGGACTTGAAGATCACTCAGCGCGGGGCACGCGCCGTCCTGAGATCGAAGACACCCGCGCTGGTCAACCAGGAGATCTGGGCGTATCTCGTCACCCACCAGGCGATCCGCCGCACGATCAGTTCCACCGCCGCCGGCCACGGGCTCGATGCCGACCGGCTCTCCTTCACTGTCGCCCTGACCGTCGCCCGGGACACCGTGATCCGCACCACGGCGCGGATCGGCACCCACCTCGCCGAGATGACCACGTCGCTGCTGGCGAACCTGCGATCGGCCGAGCGACGCCTGCGGGTCTGCCCCCGGACCGTGAAACGCCCCAGCTCCATCTTCCCCTCGAAACCCGCCGGGCCGGCCAGCCGCAGCACAAAAATCACCGGATACGGGATCGAAATCATCCCACTCGACACAACCCCGCCGACCACCGCGGAGCCCGACAGCCACACGAGATGATCAAGCCAAGCTTCCCGGCATTGACCTTCAGGAAGAAGTGGTGGACTGCCACCCCGGCGTCCCGGAGGCCGCCGAAGATCTCGGTGGCGTACTGCGGACCACCAGCGTCATCGGAACCAGAAGAGCCGCTCGTACGTGGTGACCAGGTCGACGGCCAGGGCCGTGACATGCCTGCGCCACAGCGGCAGGTCCTGGAAGTTGCCGGTCGGCACGTCGACGACGGCGCGCAGCAGATAGCCGACGTGTTCCGGGTCGAACACCAGCGCGTCGGGGCGGCGCCCGCGCAGCTCCTCCACGAGCGTGGTTTTGCCGCTGCCGAAGGCACCGTTCAGCCAGACGATCACCTGGAACTCCTCCGATGGGGATCCGCCGGTGGCTCGACCTCCAGGAAGCGCCGTTTGCGCGGGCCCCGGTAGAGCAGCGTCGTCCAGCCGGCCCGCTCCAGTGCCGCGGCGCACCCGGCCAGGGCGTCCTGTTCCTGCTGGGCGGCTCCGCTGCCCGGCGGGCCGAGCCATTCCACCCGGGCCGTCCCGGGCCGCTCGCCTGGCCCGACCCGGTAGCCGGTCGTGGTGCGTGCGCCCGTCGCGTCGGTGGCGGAGGGGGCGGATCCCGCGGCCTCCAGCGTCAGGGCCACCGCACGCACGGCCTGATTGACCTCCCAGGCGGCGGGGAGCGTCTCGGGGTCCTCGGCGGACGTGTTCGTCAGGCGCCGGATCTGTATCAGCCCCTCGAAGGCGGCCCGCACTTCGGCGGCCCGTCGCCCGTCCGCCGGTTCGGACGTCGGCCCGTCGCCGGTGGCCGCTTCGAACGCTCCCGCCCTCATGGTCCTCGCCCCTCCCCAGGTTGCGGATGGCCGATTCTGTCAGGTCCGGCGCGGCGCGAGGGCCGTCGGCGGGCGGAAGTCCCGTTCGAGCGTGCGGTGCCACCAGGCGCCGGTGGCCCGCAGTTCGCGCCAGGTCGTGAAGCGGTAGCGGTAGAGGCGGGCCCGGACATGGGTGGGCGGGGCGTCGGGGAACGGGTTGGCGCGCAGCAGCCGCAGGGTGTCGCGGTCGCCCGTCAGCAGTCGCTGAAGAAAGGGGTCGAACCAGGAGGAGGCGTACGCCGGGGAGAGGGCCGCGAACCACATCATCCAGTCCAGCCGCAGATGGTACGGCGCGAACTGGCGCGGCAGCCTGCGTGGATCACCGGGCTTGCCCTTGAAGGCGTACGCACGCCACACCGTGCCCTCGTGCACGACGGGTTCGTCGGTTCCCTCAACGACGATCTCGTGCCGGGTACGGCTGATGCTGCCGAAAGCACCGTAGGCGTTGACCAGATGGAGCGGGTCGTACGACCGGTTCATCGCCTGGCGCCGCGAGAGCAGATTACGCGCCGGCCGGTAGCTGAGGCCGAGCAGCAGCGCCGTGACCGCGAGGACGGCCACCTCGTACCAGAGCGGGGGCGCGGGCAGGGCGGGCGCGGTGACGAACGCCGACGCGTCCACCACGGACAGGGCGAGGACGATGGTCAGCCAGTTCAGCCACGCGAAGTTCCCGGAGAGCACCAGCCACAACTGGGTCAGGATCATCACGCAGGCCGCGCCGCCCGCGACCGGCTGCGGAGTGAAGAGCAGAACGGGAAGCAACAGTTGGGTGACGTGATTGGCCGCGACCTCGACGCGGTGGACCGGCTTCGGCAGGTGGTGGAAGAACCAGCTGAACGGGCCCGGCATCGGCTGCGTCTCGTGGTGGAAGTCCAGGCAGGTCAGCCGGCGCCAGCAGGGGTCGCCGCGCAGCTTGATCAGACCCGCGCCGAACTCCACCCGCAGCAACAGCCAGCGCAGCAGCCACAGGATCAGCACGGGCGGGGCGGTGCGTTCGTTGCCGAGGAAGACGGCGAGGAAACCGGCCTCCAGGAGCAGCGACTCCCAGCCGAAGCCGTACCAGACCTGACCGACGTTGACGATCGACAGATACAGGGCCCACAGCGCCGCCCACATCAGCATCGCGAGCCCGAGCGGGAGCCGGTCCGCCGCGCCCGCGACCAGCGCCGCCGCCAGCATGGCGCCCGCCCAGGCGCAGGAGGCGAAGAAGCGGTCGCTGTAGTGCAGCCGGAAGAGCGTCGGCGCCTCGCGCCACGGCACGCGCCGCAGGTGCGCGGGGACCGGCAGGATCCCCGCCGAACCGATGAGTGCCCGGAACTGGAGCGCCGCCACGACGAACGCGACCAGGTACACGGCGGCCAGGGCCCGCTGGAAGACCAGCCGGCTCAGCCAGTAGTCGGGCGCCGCGAACCACTCCATCCCGGCCATTATCGGCGTACGGGCGCCCCCGCTGCGATCCGGCGCAGCGTCCGGCCCAGCCACCGGACGTACCCGCGCTGGCAGGCCGGCACCAGGGGCCCGGCGAGGCGGGTGTACCAGCGGGCCGGGCGGCTGAAGGCGGTCACGGTGAACCACACCGTCCCGTCGCCGGCCAGCTCCACCACGAACGCCTCCTCGCCGCACTCCGGGTGGCGGCCGGTGGTCCCGTACGCGAAGCCGGTCCTGTTCTGCTCGTACGCCGTCCAGACCACCTCGCACGGCGCGGCGACCCGCAGCGGGCCCACCCCGATCCCGCACTCGACGGCGAGGCCCGCCTCGGCCCGTCCGGCGCCGCCCGCCGCGCGCACGCGGACGCCCGAGTCGCGGTGCAGCCGCCAGGTCGTCACCGCCGCGCCCGCGGCCTCGAAGGCCGCGCGGCCGGTGCCGACGGGGGTGCGGTGGCGCAGGTGGTGGTAGCCGGCCGGGAGCGGGGTGTGCCGGGTGGCGCCGACCTCGGGGTAGTTGAGGGCGCTCATGGGGCCGGTGGGGTTCTTGCGGGTGTCGTTCATGCGGTGCTCTCCTCGATTCGTCGCCAGGCCAGCACCGCGCAGAGTGCGAAGCCGAGCGCGTTGCCCAGTCCGTGGGTGGCGGCCATCCAGGTCAGGGTGGGGTGCCAGATGCCGGTCGCCTCGCCGAGTGCCCAGCTCAGGGCGAGCAGCATGGTCGCGACGAGGACGGCGGCCGACACCGCGAGCAGCGCCCGGCTCGCCCGGTCCTGCCGTACGTCCCGAACGTTCCGTACGTCCCGCCAGGTCAGCAGGGCGACCGCCCACATCCCTGCGGTCAGTACGAGCGCCCCGGCGAGTTCGGCCCAGTCGTCGACGAAGTACCCGGCGAGGACCAGCAGGGTGCCGAGCGGCACGCTCAGCGCCGCGAACCGCGCGGCCGGCCGGTCGGCCGCGACCCGGCAGACGAGGGCCGCCACGAGCGCGGCGGCGAAGCCGGCGAAGTGGAAGTGGGGCACGGTGAGCGCCAGGATTTCCAGATCGAAGCCGAACAGCTCGTGCCCGGAGCGCTCCGCGACGAGCGCCACGCCGGCGACCGACGGCGTCACCAGCGCGGTGAGAACGGCGATCTCGGCCGGCGCGAGCGAGCGGGTGCGGGCCAGCCGCGCCGGGGCGTGCAGCGCGAGGGCGAGCGTCCCGGCGGCGTACACGCAGGCGAGTACGGTCGCCGCCGCGCCGCGTGGCAGCCACAGCGCGACGGCACCGGGCCCCGCGAGCAGCGGCCACAGGCGTCCTATCCGATCCGGCGCGGGCGACTGAGGCGAACCGATCAGACGCAGCCCCATCGGGACGACGATCAGCATGCCGAGCATCACGATCAGGTTGACCAGCGGGACCATTCCCGAACCCCCCAAATTTGAACATGTTCAATTACTTGTCATGACCTTACGGTGAACCTTGAACGTGTTCAAGTGTGGGTTTCGTCCGGTCCGGCATGCGCACGCCACGGGGTGCGCCTAGCGTGAGCCCATGGACGCGGGCGCAGGGGGTGGTGAGGCGGCGGATGACTGCCGCTGCCAGGCACGGAAAGAGCCCTTGGCGTGCTGCTTTTTCCGGCTGTACGGACCCGCGATGGAACTGGGCAGCTTCGACTGGGACCTCGGCAGCGGGTTCATGCACATGGACGAGTCCGCTCTCGCCGTGTTCGACATGCCCGCCACCGAATACGGCGGCCGCCCGGAAGAACTCGCGGTCCGAGTGCTGCCCAACGAGGCCGCCCGCCTGGACGCCCTGGTCTCCGAGGCGCTGAAGAACGGCAGTGTGACCTACGGCGTCTACTTCCGTGTCCGGCGCCGCGACGGCAGCCTGCGCTGGACCCACACCCAGGGCCTCGTCCGCCGCGACGAGACCGGCCGCCCCCGCCGGATCGTCGGCATCGTCCGCGACGCCACCCAGGAACTCGCCGACTCCACCGACCGGCTGGAACAGGACGCGGAACGCCGCCGCAGGACCAGCATTGTCGAGGGAACCACCGCCGCCCTCGCCCACGCCCGCACGGTGCAGGACGTCATCGACGTGCTCAGCGACGCCCAGGGGCTGGAATACCTCGGCGCCACTAGCCTGGTCATGGGGCTCGTCGAGGGCGGCCGCATCCACCTGGTCGCCGACGGACCCGCCGGAGCCTTCGTGCCCGGCACCCGCTACACGCGGATCGACGAGCAGTACCCGATGAGCGAGGTCGTACGCACCCTCGCGCCGCGCTTCATCGAGTCGGCGCAGGACTTCGCCGACTCCTACCCCATTCTGTGGCCGCACCTCCAGGGGCTGGACGTCACCTCCGCCGCCTATCTCCCACTGATCGCCCAGGCCCGCTCGGTCGGAGCGCTCGGGCTGCTCTACGGTGACCGGGTCGGCTTCACCGCCGATGAACGCAACGTGCTGATCGCGCTGGGCAGCAGCATCGCGCAGAGCCTGCAGCGCGCCATGCTCTTCGAGCAGGACAAGGACCTGGCCGCCGGACTCCAGCAGGCCATGCTGCCGCGCCGCATCCCCACCTTCCCCGGCGCCCAGATCGCCGTCCGCTACCGCTCGGCCCGCCTCGGCCGTAACATCGGCGGCGACTGGTACGACGTGATTCCGCTGCCGGGCGGCCGCGTGGGCGCGGTCATCGGCGACGTACAGGGCCACGACACGCACGCCGCGGCCGTCATGGGTCAGCTCCGCATCGTCCTGCGTGCGTACGCCGCCGAGGGGCACAGCCCCGCGACCGTCATGGCCCGCGCGTCCGTCTTCCTGCACGAGCTGGACACCGAACGCTTCGCCACCTGTACGTACGCCGAGATCGACCTGACCACCGGAGTGGTCCAGTTCGTCCGCGCCGGTCACATCGACCCGCTGGTGCGGCACGTCGACGGCACCTGCCTGCGGCTGCCCGTCGCGGGCGGCCTGCCGCTCGGGTTGTCCGCGGAGTTCGGGCAGCTCGAATACCCGGTCACGACCGCCGAACTGGGCCCGCAGCAGATCTTGTTGCTGTGCACCGACGGTCTCGTGGAGTTGCCGGGCACGGACCTCGACGACGGCATCGAGGTGCTGTCGGCCCTGGTCCGCAGCGGCCCCCGCGACCTCCAACTGCTGGCCGACGCGCTCTGCGAGGTGGTCGACGAGCGGGGTGGCGAGGATGATGTGGCGCTGCTGCTCCTGCGCCGCAGGGGCGCGGACATACCCAGGACCGGCGGCCGGCTGCAGCAGCATGTCGCGCAGAGCGACCCCGAGGCGCTGAGCTCGGCGCGTCACATGGTCCGTGCGGCGGTACGCGCCTGGGGCGCCCGGGAGCGGGCGGACGAGATCGAGCTGGCCGCCGACGAACTGATGACCAACGCGCTGCTGCACACCGACGGCGGTGCGGTCGTGACCGCCCGAGTGGTGCCCGGGGCGCAGCGCCGGCTGCGGATCGAGGTGGAGGACCGCTCCAGCGCGCTGCCACGCCGCCGGGACGCGGGGGAGGCGGGGGTGTCGGGGCGGGGGCTGATGCTGGTGGACCGGCTGGCGGACGTGTGGGGGGTGGAGTCGCGGGGGAGCGGCAAATCCGTCTGGTGCGAATTCGTCGTACCCGACCGCCTTTGAGTGGCGCCGACCGTACTCTTCGGTAACGTACGTGTTCCGGAGATGCGCGACCGTGACCGACCGTTCGGGGTTGACTGCGCTCCCACCGGGCGCTCCCCACCGGCCCCCGACGACGTGAGGGCTCCTTGAACAGCGAGCTTCTGGCACCGCTTGACCTGGCGTTCTGGCACCTGGAGTCCACCGAACACCCCATGCATCTCGGTGCGCTCGCCCTCTTCGACGGCGCCGCCGAGCAACCCACCGCCGAATCCGTCGCCCGGCTGCCCGCCGAGCGCGCCTCCGCTGTCCCGCGGCTGCGGAGGCGCGTCCGCGACGTCCTGCTGCCCGGCGGCGGCGCCACCTGGTCCCCGGCCAGGGACTTCGACGTACACCGCCACGTCCGGCAGATCCGGCTGCCCGACGGCGACTTCGCGGCCGGTGCCACCCACATCGCCGGGGAACTGATGGAGCGCCCCCTCGAACGGGGCCTGCCGCCCTGGGAGATGTACGTCCTCACCGGCGCCCGGCCAGGCCCGTTCGCCGTACTCGTCAAGCTCCACCACGCCCTGGCCGACCGCATGCGGGCCGTCGCCATCGGAGCCGGGATCTTCGACCAGATCGCCGGCGCCCGCACCCCGGGCGGCGGCAGGCGCGAACGCGAGGTGGCGCCCCGGTCGTGGCTGCCGGGCCCGGGCCAGGTCCTCGGGTTCGCCCGCGACCGCATCGAGGAGGCCGGCCGGGCCGTCGGCCGCTGCGCGCGATCTACCCCATGGCGCCGCTGGCCCGCGGCCAGTCCCTGGCCGTCGCCCTGTCGACCTACGGAGGCCGGGTCCACGTCGGCCTCGTCGCCGACGCCGCGGTCGTACCCGACCTGGACCGGCTGGCCGCGGGTACGCACGACGAACTGGCCGCGCTGCTGCGCGCGGCCCGCCTGCGCGCCGCCACCGGCTGAGGCACGCTGGGAACATGCCTGAGCTGCCGGAAGTCGAAGCGCTGAGAGAGTTCCTCGACGAGCACCTGACCGGCCGGGAGATCACCCGGATCCTCCCGGTCGCGGTCAGCGTCCTCAAGACGTACGACCCGCCGCTCACCGCCCTCGAAGGCGCCACGGTCACCGGCGTCGGTCGGCACGGCAAGTTCCTCGACATCACGGCGGGCGGTCTGCACCTGGTCACCCATCTCGCCCGCGCGGGCTGGCTCCGCTGGAAGGAGGAGGTGCCGGCCGAAGCGCCGCGCCCCGGCAAGGGCCCGCTCGCGCTCCGCGTCGCACTCGCAGACGGCGAGGGCTTCGACCTCACCGAGGCGGGTTCGAAGAAGAGCCTCGCCGTGTACGTCGTACGCGCCCCCGCCGACGTGCCCGGCATCGCCCGGCTCGGCCCCGATCCGATGGCCGACGACTTCGGACCGGAGCAGTTCGCGGCGCTGCTCGCAGGCGAGCGGCGCCAGATCAAGGGCGCCCTGCGCGACCAGAGTCTGATCGCCGGAATCGGCAACGCCTACAGCGACGAGATCCTGCACGCCGCGAAGATGTCGCCGTTCAAGCCGGTCGCGAACCTCACCGAGGCCGAGGTCACCTCGCTCCACGAAGCGATGCGCGCCACCCTCGGGGAGGCCCTGGCGCGCTCGCGCGGGGTTGCAGCGGGGCGGCTGAAGGCCGAGAAGAAGAGCGGGCTGCGGGTCCACGGGCGTACCGGCGAGGCCTGTCCGGTGTGCGGCGACGTCGTCCGCGACGTGTCGTTCAGTGACTCGTCGTTGCAGTACTGCGCCACCTGCCAGACGGGCGGCAAACCGCTCGCGGACCGCAGAATGTCCCGCCTCCTGAAGTAGTTCCCCTGAAGTAGTTTTCTTGAAGTAGTTCCCCTGAGTAGTGACGCACCCCCGCCGGATGGTCAGGGTTCGACCGTGACCAGGCGTTCGCCGTCCCGCGTGCGGACCTCGAAGCGGTCGATCTCGCCGCCGCGCAGGGCGGCGCCGCCCTCCGTGCGCAGCGGCTCCTCGTGGCCCGGGACGCCTGGGATCCCGTAACCGCCTGCGGGGACCGACCAGGTGGCGACGGTCTGCTCCTCGCCTGTCGTGCCCACGGCGACGAGCGAGCAGGTCAGCGGCCCCCGAACCCCGGCCAGTTCCAGGCCGACCCCCGAACCCCAGGCGCGGCCCCGGACGGCGACGGACGCCGACACGCCGGTGGCCGAGTCGGTGGCGGCGTACCGCATCACCTCGTCGTCACCGGGCCCCGGGGCCTGCTGAAGCCCCAGCGTCAGCACGGGGCCGGTGACGATCAGCGCCGCCGCCACGGCCACCAGCCGCATCCGACGCCCCGCGCTGCGCCTGCGCCCCGCCTCGACCCCGGCGAGCAGCCGCTCCAGCAGTGCGGGCGCGGGCCGCTCGGCGGACGGCCCGCCGACACCCCCGCCGGGCCGGGCGTACGCGGCCAGGGCCGATTCGACCACGGCGAACTCGCCCAGCAGCACGGCGCAGGTGGCACACTCGGCCAGGTGTTCCTCGAAGCGGAACGTGTCCGCCGGATCGAGGACGCCCAGCGCGTACGCGCCGACGTCGAAGTGCCACAGCTTCGGGCTCATAGGGAAATTCCTCGGGTGTGTCACGCGGTTCGCGGGGCCGTCCGGCCGGTCGTCCTCTCATACGCAAGCAGCCTGGTTTCTGCTCACCGCGACCGGACAGCCCCTGGGTCGTGTTTTAGAAGTCCCGTCTGTCTCGCCTAGGGAGTGTTTTAGAAGTAGCGTCGTCCGCCCGGAGGGCGGGTCTCGCGTGGTCTGGCGCGTGCGATCGCAAGGCGCCGGGATGGTCTCGTAGCGGAGCTACTAAGGCTTTTCGGCAACGCTGCGAGCGTGCGTGCCAGACCACGCGAGACAGACGGGACTTCTAAAACACGACCTAGCTAGGCCGGGTTTCGCCTGCCGGGGCCGCGCTCGCGCACCTGCCCCGGCCGGTCGGGCACGTATGTCCAGCTCACCCCGGCTGCTCCTAGACTCCGGACCATGTTGCGTGCACTGGCTGTCGACGACGAACGACCCGCGCTGGAAGAGCTCCTGTACCTGCTGCGCGCCGACCCCCGGGTCCACAGCGCCGAAGGGGCAACCGACGCCAACGAGACCCTGCGCCGGATCAACCGCGCCCTCGACGCCGGCCCCGACGGAGACGACGCCATCGACGTCGTCTTCCTCGACATCCATATGGCGGGGCTCACCGGCCTCGACATCGCCCGGCTTCTCGCCGGCTTCGCCCGTCCGCCGTACATCGTCTTCGTCACCGCCCACGAGGGCTTCGCCGTGCAGGCCTTCGACCTGAAAGCCGTCGACTACGTGCTCAAACCCGTCCGCCGGGAACGCCTGGCCGAGGCCGTACGCCGCGTCGGCGACCAGGTCGACGCCAACCGGGCGCCCCAGACGCCCCAGAAATCCCAGACGGTCCAGATGTCCCACGCGCCCCAACCACCCGCCGCCGCGTCGCAGCCGGGCGGCAGCGCCGAGCAGATCCCCGTCGAACTCGGCGGCGTCACCCGCTTCATACCGGTCGGCGACATCGCGTACGCCGAAGCCCAGGGCGACTACGCCCGGCTGTACACCCGCGCCGACAGCCACCTGGTCCGCATCCCGCTCTCCACCCTGGAGGAGCGGTGGGCCGCCCGCGGCTTCGTCCGAATCCACCGCCGCCACCTCGTCGCCCTGGCCCGCATCGACGAACTGCGCCTCGACGCGGGCGCGACGACCGTGCGCGTCGGCGAAGCGGAGCTCGCGGTCAGCCGCCGGCACGCCCGCGAGCTCCGCGACCTGCTCACCCGACGCGCGAACGGCTGACCACCGACCCGGGACGCGGGCCGCGCACCCGCGTCAGGCCGCGCGGCCCGCGTCGCCCCTACCCCCGGCCAGGGGGCGCTGCGTAGACTCGCGCCGGTGTCCGCAGATCAGCCGCCCCGGCGTGAAACCGTCACCGGAGTGCCGCGCAGCGCCCGTCGGCTCCCGGGGCACGCCCCCGCGCGGTCCGAGATCACCGAGCAGACGACGCTGGGGGAGACATACGTACGCTCCCTGATGCGCAGCCAGCTGCGCACCGCCCTGATCTCGCTGGGCGCCCTCGCGCTGCTCGTCGGCTCACTGCCGCTGCTCTTCGCGCTCCCCGAGGTCTTCTCCGCCACTGACCTGCCCTCGCCCGCACCCTTCGTGTGGGCGGTGCTCGGCGTCGGCGTCTACCCGCTGATGTGGCTGATCGCCCGCTGGTACGTCCGGCGCGCCGAGCGCAGCGAGCGGGCGTTCAGCAAGCTCGTCGAAGGGCGCTGAGCACCGCATGAACCAGGCGTACGCGGTGGCCGCCGTCACCGCCGTCGTGCTCGCCACCGTGCTCATCGGCGCCCTCGGCCTGCGAATATCCCGTACCACCTCGGACTTCTACGTCGCCTCCCGCAGTGTCAAACCCGGCCTGAACGCCGCCGCGATCAGCGGCGAGTACCTGTCCGCCGCGTCCTTCCTCGGCATCGCCGGACTCGTCCTCCTCCAGGGCCCCGAAATGCTCTGGTACCCGGTCGGCTACACCGCGGGATACCTCGTCCTCCTCGTCCTCGTCGCGGCTCCGCTGCGCCGCTCCGGGGCGTACACCCTCTCCGACTTCGCCGAGGCCCGGCTCGAATCGCCGCAGGTCCGCAGGCTCGCCAGCCTCTTCGTGGTCGGTATCGGCTGGCTGTACCTGCTGCCCCAGCTCCAGGGCGCCGGACTGACCCTGGAGATCCTGACCGGCGCGCCCGACTGGGTCGGCGGACTCGTCGTCGCCCTGGTGGTGACCGGGGCGGTGGCGGCCGGCGGGATGCGCAGCATCACTTTCGTGCAGGCGTTCCAGTACTGGCTCAAGCTCACCGCGCTGCTGGTGCCCGCCCTGTTCCTCACCGTCGCCTGGCTGGGCGACGACGCGCCGCGCGCCAGGTTCGCCGAGCCCGCGACCTTCCGTCAGCACACCGAGGTGCGGATCGACGACACCGTACGCATCGATCTGGCTCGGCCGGTCGCCGTCACGGTCACCGGCACCGTCGACGGCCTTCCCCGCGACGGCGCGGCGGTGGTCCGCCTCGACGCGGGTGTCCACCGCGTAGAGGCCGGTACGACGCTGGGCTTTCCCGCGCACGCCCAGGTGCCCGAGAAGGCGGCCGCCGAGCGGACCGGCGCGTCCAGCTGGTCCCAGCCGCTGTCCAGCAGCCGCGAGGAGCACCCGCTGTACGCGACCTACGGCCTGATCCTCGCCACCTTCCTCGGCACCATGGGGCTGCCGCATGTCGCCGTGCGCTTCTACACCAGCCCCAACGGCACGGCCGCCCGCCGCACCACCCTCGTCGTCCTCGGCCTGGTCGGCGCGTTCTACCTGCTGCCCCCGGTGTACGGCGCACTCGGCCGGATCTACGCCCCCGAACTCTCCCTCACCGGGGAGGCGGATGCAGCCGTCCTCGTCCTGCCGGAGAGGATCATCGGCGGCCTCGCCGGGGACCTGCTCGGCGCGCTCCTCGCGGGCGGCGCGTTCGCGGCGTTCGTGTCCACCGCGTCGGGGCTGACCATGTCGGTCGCGGGCGTCCTCACCCAGGACGTCCTTCCGGCCCGCGGGGTACGCCACTTCAGGCTCGCCACCGTCCTCGCCATGGCCGTGCCGCTCGCGATCGGCATCGTGACGGTCAACGTGCCGGTCGCCGACGCCGTGGGCCTGGCCTTCGCCGTGTCCGCCTCGTCGTTCTGCCCGCTGCTGGTCCTCGGCATCTGGTGGCGGAAGCTGACCCCGCCGGGGGCCGTGGCCGGGCTCGTCGTCGGCGGTGGGGCCGCGCTGACCGCGGTGATGGCGACCCGCGCGGGGCTGCTCGCCGACGGCTGGTCGCACTCGCTGCTGGCCTGGCCCGCCGTCTGGTCCGTACCGCTCGGCTTCCTGACGATGATCCTGGTGTCCCTGGCCACCCCGGGCCGTATCCCCGCGCAGACGGCCACCACCCTGGCGCGACTGCACCTGCCGGAGGACCTGATGGCGAAGACCGACACCTCCGTACGAGCCCCGCGGGCGCGGCGATGACCGGCATCGCCGTCGCTTCCCTGACCGCCGCCGGGGCGGTGTTCCTCGCCGTCGGGTTCGCGCTCGGCCGGGTCAGCGTCCGCCGGGGGCGCGGGGAGGACCTCGACCTCGGCACACCCGTCGAACGCGCCACCTTCCACACCCTGCACACCGCGTCGCTCGCCGCGCCCCCGCTGCGCGCCGGCCTGACCGAGGACACCGCTCGCAAGGCGGTGGGCCGACTGCGCTCCCTGCTGGGCACCGAGGCGCTCTGTCTCACCGACCGGGAGACCGTGCTGGCCTGGGACGGGCCGGGGGGCGGCCACCACGGGCAACCGGTGATGCGCCACGTCCGGGAAACGCTGGACTCCGGGCGGAGCCAGAGCGTGTGCACGGACTGCGGCGACCTCCAGTGCCCGCTGCGCTGGGTGGTGATCGCGCCGCTGACCGGCGAGGAAGGCGTGCTCGGAGCGCTCGTCGCCTACGGATCGCGGGAGTCGGCGGTGCTGGTGCGGGCGGCGACCGAGGTGGCCCGCTGGGTCTCCGTACAACTGGAGCTCGCCGAACTCGACCGCTCACGCACCCGGCTGATCGAGGCGGAGATCCGCGCCCTGCGCGCCCAGATCTCACCACATTTCATCTTCAACTCGCTCGCCGCCATCGCCTCCTTCGTCCGCACCGATCCCGAGCGGGCCCGCGAGCTGCTGCTGGAGTTCGCCGACTTCACCCGCTACTCCTTCCGCAGGCACGGCGACTTCACCAACCTCGCCGACGAACTGCGCTGCATCGAGCAGTACCTGGCGCTGGCCGGGGCCCGCTTCGGCGACCGCCTCAAGGTGACCCTCCAGGTCGCCCCCGAGGTGCTGTCCGTGGCGCTGCCCTTCCTGTGCCTGCAGCCGCTGGTGGAGAACGCCGTCAAGCACGGACTGGAGGACTCCACCGACGAGTTCAAGGTCACCATCGTCGCCCAGGACGCCGGCGCCGAGGCCACGGTCGTCATCGAGGACAACGGCGTCGGTATGGACCCCGGACGGCTGCGGGAGATCCTCGCGGGCGAGCACACCACCGCGTCCGGCATCGGCCTGTCCAACGTCGACGACCGGCTGCGCCAGGTCTACGGGGACGACTACGGCCTGGTGATCGAGACCGGCGTCGGAGCGGGCATGAAGATCACCCTGCGGTTTCCCAAGTACCGGGCGGGCGTGCACCCGTCCGCGCCCGCCCGGCCGTGAGGCGGGTCAGAAGAGGTGGATGGCGAGGTGACCCAGCGGCAGCCCCAGCTGCCAGGCCGGCATCCACACCTGGGTGCTCTCGTCCACTCCCGGGTCGTCCGTCCGCCGCAGGCCGGCGGCCTGGGTCGCGGCGAGGTCGGTGGCGAGCAGTTCGGTGGCGCTGAGCCACCGCCAGGACGCCAGCGCCAGCTCCAGACCGGAGCCGTCGGCCGCCTCCCCGGCGGGGCTCGTGGAGGTGCGGTCGGCGAGCCGCTCCCGTACCCAGGCCTCCCAGGGATGGCCGTACGTCGTCAGGGACAGCCACTCGTCGAGGCCCGACACGACCCGGATGCCGGACAGTTCGTCGGAGCTGTCGGACAGGTAGACAGTGAGTGCCAGGGTCTCCCGGCCGGCCCGGAACTCCAGCGTGCCGGGCGGGACCAACCGCCCCGTGCGCAGTAGCTCGTCGGCGATGTACTCGGCGTACAGCCAGGCCATCGGGACCGCGAGCGTGTCTCTGCTGGTGCCGTTGGTGCCATTCGGACGGTCGGACAGCACAGCACTCCACCTTCTCCCGGGCTGATGTGTTCTGTGATTGCGGGGGCATCGCCGAGCTTTCACTCTCACAGACGCACAGCGTGCGGTCTTTACTCAACTTGACCCTGTCGTTTCGAATTCGGCCTCCTCTACGGCCCCCTCTGCACGGGTGACGAAGGGCGGAGCCTTCAGGCGGCGTCCACGCCGTACCCCGGAAGTACGTCCCGCAGGGCGCGCAGCGCGTAGTGAGTGCGGGACTTGACCGTCCCCGCCGGAATGCCGAGCGCCACCGACGCCTCCGCCACCGACCGGCCGCGGAAGTACACCTGCGTCAGGACCTCGCGGTGCTCCCCGCGCAGCGCCCTGACCGCCTTGCGCACATCGAGCGCCGTCACGGAGCGCTCCACGTCGTCGCCGGGCAGCGGGGACTGTTCCAGTACGTCGGCGCCGACCTCGCGGGGCCGTGCCCGGCGGGCGCGCGTGGCGTCGATGGCCAGCCTGCGGCCCACCGTGAAGAGCCAGGGGCGCATCGAGTCGTGGTCGCTGGTGAGCGCCTCGGGGTGCTGCCAGGCCCGGACCAGGGTCTCCTGGAGGAGGTCTTCGGCGCGCTGCCTGTCCCCGTAGGTGAGGCCCAGGAGAAAGCTGAACAGCGCCTTGCCGTGCTCACGCTGGAGGTCGGCGATGGCTCGTTCGTCGGTGTGCTGCTTGAGGGAGGAAGTCACCGCTGACGCTCCTTCGTGAAGACCACGTGGCCCTGGCCGGACGGCGGCGAAGATATCGGGCGTTCGCCAAAAGCGCGGCGGGGCGGGGGGCGGCGGCCGAACGGGCGGCAGCAGCCGTGCGGTGAGCGGTCGAACGGCGCGACGAGTGGCACGACGAACGGTCGTATCCGCGCGCCCGTTGCGGTGACCGCAGCGGCCTGGTCCCTTGACTTACCGACAACCCCCCTATGGATTCATATCGTCTGATATTCCTACAAACGGAAGTCGGTTCGATGATGAAGCGACAGCGAAAACTCCAAGGGGCGGCGGCCGCGACCGCCCTGCTCGTCGGAGGCGCCGCCGCGTGCACGGGACCGCCGCCGGCGCCCCCCGCACCGGCCGCGTCCACCGGCACCGGGAAGCCGGCCGCGGGCGCCGCGGCGCCGGGGCAGCGCGGATTCACACTGGTCGCGTCCGGCGACGTACTCCCGCACGCCTCGATCATCCGGCAGGCGGCCGCCGACGCGGGCGGCAGCGGGTACGACTTCCGGCCCATGTTCGCCGGGGTGAAACCGGTCGTCTCCCAGGCCGACCTGGCGATCTGCCACATGGAGACGGCGTACGGCCCCGAAGGCGGCCCGTTCACCGGCTACCCCTCCTTCAAGTCACCGCCCGAGGTCGCCGACGGCCTGAGCGCCACCGGGTACGACTCCTGTTCCACCGCCTCCAACCACACCCTGGACGCGGGCGCCGACGGCATCCAGCGCACCCTCGGGGCGCTCGACAAGGCCGGCGTCGGACACGCCGGCTCGGCCCGCACCGCGGTCGAGGCGAAGAGCCCGGCCTGGCTCAAGGGGGGCAGCGCCAAGGTCGCCCAGCTCGCCTACACCTACGGGACGAACGGTTACCCGCTGCCCGACGGGCAGCCGTGGGCGGTGAACCTGATCGACCAGGACAAGATCGTCGCCGACGCGCGGGCCGCCAGGAAGGCCGGCGCCGACGTCGTCGTCGTATCGCTGCACTGGGGCAGCGAGTGGCAGGACGCCCCCGACAAGCAGCAACTGAGCCTCGGCAGGGCGCTGACCGCGTCCAAGACGGGGGCACGTCCCGACATTGACCTGATCCTGGGCACGCACGCGCACGTACCGCAGGCGTACGAGAAGGTGAACGGCACCTGGATCATCTACGGCATGGGCGACCAGATCGCCGGGGCGATGGTCAACCACGCGGGGGAGGGCGACCCGCGCGGCAACGAGGGCACCATCGGCCGCTTCACCTTCGTTCCGCCCGAGAAGGCGGGCGGGCGCTGGGAGGTGGCGAAGGCCGAGTTCGTTCCCCAGTGGTTCGATCCTGCGGCCGGCCGGGCCGTGAACCTGGGCGCCGCCGAGGGTGGCGACGCCGCCGACCACGCAGCCGTCCGCGACCGCATCCGTGACGTGGTCCTCAGCCGCGGGGCGGAACAGGACGGGCTCGTCATGGGCAAGTAACCCCGCAAAAGCCGCTGCCGGTCCACGAGCGCCGGCCGCCGCCACCGAGCGGCGCCCGGCTCGTCCCATCGGGTGCTTCGTACCCCGCCGCCGGTGTGGATCGGCGCCGGGCGTCTGCACCCGTGCGAGCTATTAGTCATGAAAACGGATCAGATGTTGCCGGGGCGCCGGACGGTGCTCCGCGTCGCGGCCTGCCTGGGAGCGGCCACCCTCCTGCGGGCCCTGACTCCCGACGAGGCGCAGACGCCGGGACGCTACGCCTCGGGGCCGCCCCTGGCGGCCGGGCCGCCCGCCGGTACGCCGCCCAAGGGGTCGGCGTACCGGCTGAGGCCCATGACGGCGTACGCGCCGCCCCGGTTCAGACCGGCCAGGCCGCCGGTGCGTCGCCAGCCGTTTCTGCGGATGGCCGGTCTCGGCCGCACCATGGTGCTGACCTTCGACGACGGCCCCGACCCGCGCTGGACCCCGGACATCCTGCGCACGCTGCGGCGTTACGACGTGCGCGCGATGTTCTTCGTCTGCGGCGAAATGGCGGACGAGAACCGGGACCTGCTGCGCGAGATGGCCGACGACGGGCACGTGGTGGGCAACCACTCCTGGTCCCATCCGCTGATCCCGCGGCTGTCACCACAGGGAATCCGGGCCGAGCTGGGACGTACCAGCGAGGTGGTCGAGCAGACCGTCGGGGACGCCCCGCACTGGTACCGGGCGCCGTACGGGGCGTGGAACCGGTGCTCGTTCGAGATCGGCGCCGACCTCGGGATGGAGCCGCTCGGCTGGACCGTCGACACCCTGGACTGGCGCGAGCCGGGCACCTCCGCCATCGTCAGCCGGGTACTGGACGGCGCCGGCCCCGGAGTCGTGGTCCTCTCGCACGACGCGGGCGGCTACCGGGCGCAGAGCGTGGCGGCGCTGCGCACGTATCTGCCGAGGCTCCTCGACGCGGGCTACCGGCTCACGGTGCCGAGCATGGCCCCCCGGGCCTGACCCGGACTCCGAGGCGGGGGGTGCGCCTGCCGCCCCGGTCGGGCCCGGGGGTGCCTGCCGGCCCCCGGAGCGTCTGGTCGCCGCCCGTCAGCGGGTGGCGACCATCCGGGCGAACACGACGACGTTGCCGTCGTACCCGCCGGCCTTCGAGTAGCCGCCGCCGCAGGTCAGCACCCGCAGTTCCGGGTGGCCGGTGTCTCCGTACACGCGGGGGCCGGGGAAGTCCTCCTTCGAGAAGACCTCGACGCCGTAGACCTCGAAGACGGCGACCTTGTTGTCGTACCTGACCACCTCGACGCGGTGGCCCTTCTTGAGCGAGCCGAGGCCGAAGAAGACCGCCGGGCCCGAATCGTTGTCGACGTGGCCGGTGACGACGGCCGTGCCGCGCTGCCCGGGCGAGATGCCGTTCTGGTACCAGCCCGTGAGATTGGGGTCCTGGGCCGGCGGGGCGTCGATCCAGCCGTCGGCGTCGAGTCCCACGTCCACGATCGGCGCGTCGACGCGGATGTCGGGCAGGCGGATGCGGGAGGCGGGGGCGTACCGCAGGGGGCGGACCGCGGAGCTGGGGGTCGACGCGGCGACGCCGTCGGGGCGGATGTTCAGGGCGGCGGCAGACGCGGGCTGCGGCGGGCCGAGCGACACGTCGACGCCGTTTCGCATCATCGCGATGCCGGAGAGCATGACGAGGGCCAGGACCCCCCAAGGCGAGCGTTTCCTCGGCTCCGAGCCGTAGTACTGCTGGCCCATGGTGCTCCCTTCGACGCGTCTGTACGGACGCTAATCGCGCGGTGTGAGAGTCGCGAGGTGTGCGGGGCGAACGGGTGGCGCCGCGGGCCCCGGTACCCCATCCGGGTAACTCGTCGTACAAGATAACTGACGGTGTGTGACCTGCGGCTCCGTCAGATATAGGTACATTTCACCGGCGTGTCGCCTCACCGGGGTGGACCAGTCCCGAAATGCGCGGATTGCGAGGTCCGGTGAGTGTTCCTCGTGGGAGGCGTTCTCGTCGATCTGCCCGGAGCACCGTTCCGGGGCGCCGTCCCATGGAGGTTCCACGATGCGTGCTTCACGCGCCTGCCTGGTGACCGCGGCGGCCTGCGCCGCGGTCACCCTCGCCGCCCCGACGGCCGCCGCCAACAACGGCCCGAGCAATGTCAGCGTCAATCCGTACTCGGTCCACCAGGGCGCCGTCCTGACGGTCAGCGCCAACGGGTGCGGCCACGGCGGCACGGTGACGTCCAACGCCTTCACGAGGCCGGCCCATCTGTCGGCGGGCGCCACCGGGTACGCCACCGCCAGGATCAAGAACAACGCGACGCCCGGTCACTACAACCTGGCCGTCAAGTGCAACGACAACCCCATGGTGGTGACCCACCAGTTCACCGTCCTCTCTGGCCGCGGCACGTCGGGCGGTATCGGTGGCTCGCTCGCCCCGTCCGACACCGAGATGGCGGTCGGCGCCGGCCTCGTCGCCGCGGCGGCCATCGGTGGCAGCGTGTTCGTCGCCCGCCGTCGCCGCCTGAGCAACACCAGGGCCTGACCCCTGACCTCCTTCCGGGCTTCCGTTCCCTCGCCCACGCCAGACGTCCGTCGCCCCGCGTCCTGCTCAGGACGCGGGGCGACGGACGTCTGGCGTGGGTGGTCTTCGCGAGGGACGGGGTGGCGGGGATGGCGTCGGGACTGCGGGTGGCCGGGCGGTCAGTGCTGGCGGTTGCCGGACCGACGGCGTACGACGTAGACCGTGCCGCCGATGGCCGCGACCACCAGCGCCGCTCCGGCCGCGATCTCGCCCGCGTTCATCCCGTCGACGCTGCCGCCGACGCCGCCCCGGGCGGGCCGGGTCGGGGCGGTGGTGGAGCTGACGGTGCGGGTGGCGGTGGCGGTGGGCGTCCTGGTGGGGGCGGGTGTGGTGCCACCGGCGATGGTGAGGTCGGCCGTGGCCGTCCGCCCGTCGTCGTCGCAGGTGTACGTCACCGTGTAGACGGCGCCGGGTTTGGCGTCGAAATCGACGCGCGCGTAGGCCGATCCTCCGTCCGCGATCGTGGCGGTGTCGAACACTCCGGACATCGCCCGCGCCGGGCCGTCGCAGCCGGTGACGGACAGGGTGACCTGGCCGCCGGGGCTGACGGTGGACGGCGTGGCGGTGCCGACGACGGGTCCTGGCGCCTTCCCGTCGGCGCTCTGGGCGGCAAGGGCGGTCGGGGCGCTGAGTGAGAGTGCGGCGAGGCCGAGCGCGGCGGCCGGGGCGAGACGTATCGCGCGCATGGTCAATCCTCCGGGTCCCGAGGCGCAGCGGCGGAATCTTTATCCGCACATGGCAGGAAATGCACCTCGATACACCGAACGCTAGGAGCGCGGCACGCGACGCGCGATCACAGTCGCGCGAATGGGTCATTGCGGTAACCCGGTCGGCTCAGTGCGCGGCCCGTCACACTGGGGCCATGACCGCTTTCGCGAAGGATCCGGCCCTGCGGCCGCCGCCGTGGCAGCCCCTGACGTTCAAGGGCTGGACGGCCACCGCGGTGCTCCACCACGACCGCGTGGAGTTCCGGCGCAGCCGCCTCGCGAAGCTCGGCGGGAACACCGACGCCACGGTGGCGTTCTCGGATGTGTCGCGGATCGTCGGCAAACCGCCCTCGCTCCTGGTCAACGGCTGGGTCTTCCTCGCCATGGAAGCCGACCCGGACCAGCTGCGGAGCTGGGCGGACCGGCCGGCGAAACAGATCGCCGGAAACCCGCACGCCATCATGTTCACCCTTGCCCGGGCGACGTCGTACGCGGCCTTCCTGGCGTCGGCCGAAGCGACCTGGCGGGCGACCGGCGGCCGGGCGGCCCGGCCGTGACGACACCGCGCCGCCCACCGGTCTCTCATCGGGCGGCGTCCGGGAAGAGGTCGAGGAAGGGCGAGGCGGTGGCCGAAATGCCGCGGCCGAAGGGAGCGTCGAAGTCCCAGATGAGGAAGAGCAGGAACGCGATGAGGGCGCTGTAGAGCCCAGCCAGCAGCAGCTCGCGCGCGGTGCGGCGGATCTGGAGAGTGAAGATCAGGCCGACCGCGACGAGCGCGCCGGTGATCAGACCGAACCACACGACGCCGGGCATGGTGGCCCCGGCGTTCTGGCCGCGTGCGCCCCGGGCGTCGTCGGCGGCGGCCACCTGGTCCACCAGGGGCTGGTAGGCCTGGCCCTCGTGGTCGTTCCTCGGCACGTAGTCGGTGACGTCGCGGCGCACCTGGTCCAGGAGCGCGGTGCCGCGTTCGCTGAGGGTTTCGTGGTCGGACATGTAGCGCCATTCGTCGATGACGACGTAGGCGACGTACGCGTCGACGTCGTCCCGGATACGGGTGCGGACCTCGGCGGGGTAGACCTCGGCGCGGGCGCTGACCTCGTGCAGCGCCTGGGCCTCCTGGCGCACCGACTCCTGGGCGGAGCTGCGGCCCTCCCAGACGCCGGCGATGGCGAGGCCGAGCACGATCGCGTAGACCACGCCGATCATCATCGTCATGTACTCGATGACATCCGGAGTCTCGGACGGGTCGTCGTCCTCGCCGATACGGCGGTGGTTGATGACGGTGATGGTGAGGACGACCGCGCAGGCGGCGGCCATCGCGAGGGACAGTACGAGCCATTGCGACATGGGTTCTCCGTCGGTCAGCGGGACCGGGGGCGCAGTACGGCGGCGGCGAAGACGGCCGGCGCGGTGACGAGCAGGGTGAGGGAGACCAGGGACGGGCCGCTGCGGGGCTCCTTGCGGGCGGCCTTCCGGTACACGGGGATCGCGACCGGGGTGGTGGCGGCCGGCTTCGGCCGGGCGGCCGGGGTCGGAGTGGGGGCGTGTGTCGGGGGCGGGGGCGGAAGGGGGGCGGGCCTGGGTTCGGGTGTGGGGGAGGGGAGGGGTAGCGGAGGCGGCGGTGCGGGGGCGATGGGCTCCGGGAGCGGAGGCGGAGGCGGAGGTGGCGGTGGCGGTGGTGGCGGCGCCGGTGGTGGTGGCGGTGGAGGCGGTGGTGGAGGCTTCGGCTTCGGGCCCGCCGTACAGATCGCACTGCCCCCCACGGAGACCGCCGAGCCCACCGACAGCTCACCGCTCTGCGAAATCGAGGCGTACGCACAGTCGTCCGCCGCGACCGGTACGGGGCTCATCAGCAGCCAGGTCAGTGAGGCGGCGGCCAGCAGGCGGCCGAGGGTCGGTGGGTGCACGTCGGGGAGCATCGTCCGGGCGGGCCCCTGCCACGCCGCCGTTCGGCCCAATTCCCCCGATGGGTGGGACTTGGGCGGCTTTGCGTTTGAGAGTGCGGTTCGCGCCGTGATGCCCGATTCGCGATGAGGTCTGGGTGAGGTGCCCTGCTCGGTGGGGTGGGCTGGTGCTCAGGGGCGGGGCTGGGTGAACAAGCCGGGCTCGGGCTCGGTGAGGATACCGCGGGTTACCAGGCGTTTCAGCTTGGAGCGGATGCCCTCGGTGTTCTTCGGCAGGATCGGAAGGTCGAGGGCCTCGCAGATGTCGCGGGCCCGCATCGGATGGCCGGTGTCGGCGAGGACCGTGAGGATCTGCTGGTAGGCGGGGTGTTCCGGCACCTCGGCGCGGGGTGGATCGTCGACCGGTGCCGGTGCCGGTGCCGGTGCCGGTGCCGGTGCGGGGAGGCTGAGGAGGGTCTTGCGGGTGATCTGCAGATTCTCGCTCTCGGTGTCGAACTCGCAGAGGCGGGCGGTGAGTTCGGCGATCTGGTCCCGGAGCCGTCCGGCCTGCTCGGAGACTTCGCTCATCCGGACCTCGACGTAGGCCAGTACGGCCTCGACCTGGAGGATCTCACTCACGCGCCCCTCCAGGAGGGGAGGGTGATGCCGGTGAGGCGGCGGGCCATGACCGACGTCATCGCCCAGAACACCCGCGAGCGGGAGGAGGCGAGCCGGTGTTCGTAGTCACGCACGAGACGGCGGTAGAACATCAAGATCCCGTTCGTCTGTTCCACGATCCACCGCTTGGCCTGCGGGACGAAGCCCTTCTCGGCCGGGTTGCGCTCGACGATCTCGACATCGATGCCGAGAGTCTTGCCGTGGTCGACGACGCTCTTCTTGAAGCCCTGGTCGACCAGGGCCTTGCGCACCGTGTCGGTCTGCGCGGCCACACCGTTCAGCAGGGCGATGCCGGCAGCGTTGTCGTGCGCGGACGCCGGCAGGGCGGCGGCCTCGACGACGAGGCCCAACACGTCCACGGCCAGGCATCTCTTCCTGCCCGGCACCTTTTTCGAAGCGTCCTTGCCCGTCGTGTCGGCCGGGACGCCGACGGCCGCGTGGATGCTCTGGGTGTCCAGGACCACCAGACTCGGGTCGGCTAATCGCTTCCGGCTCTCGCGCAGCTGCCAGCGCAGGAGGTCGTGAACGCTCTGGTCGGTGCCGTCGTCACGCCAGGCGGCGAAGTAGTAGTACGTCGCACTCTTCGGCGGCAGATCGTGCGGCAGGTACTCCCACTGACAGCCGGTGCGGTTCTGGTAGAGGATCGTGTTGACGATCTCCCGCATCGCGTATTTGCCCTGATGGCCGGTGGCCGAGGGGTGCTCGGCCTTCCAGGCGCTGATCACGGGCTCGATCAACTTCCACTGCTCGTCGGTGAGATCACTCGGGTACGGATTGCGACCACTCATCCCGCCACCCAAGCGAACCTCGAACGCCTGACCGGCAGAGATGCCCCAACGCCACCCCATCGAGCGACACCAAACCCGGCATTACAGTGCGAACCGCACTCTGAGATCGCGCCGCCCCGGCCGGCTTCGGGAAAGTTTCTGCGAACGCGTTGAACACGCGGGCACCCCGCGCCCGTACCTAGGGCCATGAGCGACGCACCACGGCGTCGCAACCCACCCTCGGTGCACAGGAGTCGACATGAAGACCTGGCGGAACGTCTCGCTCGCGGTGACGGCGGCGGCTGTGATGGCGCTGACGACGGCGTGCGGTCAGGATCAGGCCACCGAGTCCCCCAACGGCCAGGCCGTGGGCAACGCCAACCCCGCACAGCAGCCCGCCGACAGCGGCTACGGCTCGGACAAGGGCGGCTACGGCGACACCGGCGCGGCCGACGCGGCCGACGTGGCGCCCAGGGCGGCAGGTCAACTCGCCGTCTGGGACAGCAAGAAGCTCGGCAAGGTTGTCACCGACAGCAGCGGCTTCACGCTCTACCGTTTCGACAAGGACACCGCCAGTCCGCCGAAGTCGAATTGCGACGGCGACTGTGCGAAGGCATGGCCGGCCGTGCTCGCGGGCGACGCCAAGGCCCCGGCGGGCGCCGACGCGTCGATGATGGGAGAGGTGACCCGGGCCGACGGCAGTAGGCAGCTCACCCTCGGCGGCTGGCCCATGTACCGCTTCGCCAAGGACACCAAACCAGGTGACGCCAAGGGCCAGGGCGTCGGCGGCACCTGGTTCGCCTCCGCCCCCGACGGCAAGAAGGCCGCGCCCGCCCCGGCCGGCGGCGACGCCAAGGACCCGGCGGACCTCGCGGGCATGTCCGTACGCAAGGACGCCAAGCTCGGGGACGTCGTGGTGGACTCCAACGGCATGACCGTCTACCGCTTCAAGAAGGACTCCGCCTGGCCCATGAAGACCGCCTGCACCGGGGCCTGCCTCGACAAGTGGCCGGTGGTGCCGCCGGTCGAGAAGAACGACACCGAAGGCATCCTCAAGAAGGGGTTCGTCGTCTTCGACCGCCCCGACGGAGTCAAGCAGCAGACGATCGACTGCTGGCCCGTCTACACCTTCTCGGGTGACGCGAAGCCGGGTGACACCAACGGCCAGGGTGTCGGCGGCACCTGGTACGCGGTCTCGCCCGAGGGCAAGCTGGTCGGCGCGACCGAGTAGCACCACCGCGGCAGCATCCGCTGCCGGCAGCGCCCCCAACGCTGCGGCGCCCGACCGGGCCGGCCCGTCCTCCGCCACGCGCGGCAGGGCGGGCCGGTCGTTCGTTCGTGTCGCATGTGCCTTTGGTGTGTGACGGAGAACGGACCGTCAATTTCCGCTTTTGCTCGCTCTGATGCCTGCCGATCAGTAGCCTCGGCTCGAACACCGGTCTTGCTGTTGACCGGTTGTCCCCGTGGCGATGAGTTGGAGACATTGATGGAGCGACCCGCCTGGGCACCGCAGGGCATTGACCTCTCGGTGCCGAGTGTGTCCCGGATCTACGACTTCTACCTGGGCGGTTCGCACAACTTCGAGGTCGACCGGCAAGCAGCCCGCAAGGCCATGGAATACATGCCGGGACTCCCGAAGATCATGCAGGCGAACCGGGCGTTCATGCGCCGGGCGGTGCGCTTCGCGGTCGACGAAGGCATCACGCAGTTCCTCGACATCGGCTCCGGCATCCCGACCTTCGGGAACGTGCACGAGGTCGCCCAGGCCGCTGACCCCGAGGCCCGGGTGGCGTACGTCGACCACGACGCGGTGGCGGTCGCGCACAGCCAGGCCGTGCTCGAGGGCAACGAGCGGGCCGGCATAGCCGCGGCCGACCTGCGCAAGCCGCAGGAGATCCTGGACAGCCCGGTGGTCGGCGCACTCATCGACCTGAACAAGCCGGTGGCGCTGATGCTCGTCGCCGTACTCCACTTCATCGAGGACGCCGACGACGCGCAGAGCGCGGTGGCCACGCTGCGGGACGCCATGGCGCCCGGCAGCATCGTGATCCTCACGCACGCCTCCTTCGACGGCATTCCGCTGTCCGAGGAGCAGGCGGGCGGCACGGTCGGCGTGTACAAGAACATCAAGAACCCGCTCGTCATGCGCTCGCACGACGAGATCGCCCGGTTCTTCGAGGGATACGAGCTGGTCGAGCCGGGGCTCGTCTCCATGCCGGACTGGCGCCCCGAGATCCCGGCCGCGCAGGAGGATCCGTACGCCTTCTCCGGCTATGCAGGAGTGGGACGCAAGCAGTGAGCGTGCCATCGCAGGCACCGGACCCCGGCCTCGACGACAGACTCGGCCGGTTCGCGACGATCTGGAGCCGGGCCGTCTTCCCCGTGACGGCCACCTCCATGACCCGCCCCGAAGTCGAGGAGCATCTGCTGCCGCTCGCAGGGCAGTTGCGCGACGCCCTGCACCGGCGGCCATTCGACACCGCGCCCGCGCGCGCGGTGGGGGCCGCCCTGGTCGCCGCGCACTGCACCGATCCGGAAGCGCTCGTCCGTACGCTCGGCGTCGTCGAGTCGTATCTGGTGCTGTACTGCGCGGGGAGCGACGACACGCCCGCCGGCACCGAGGAACACCGGGCCCGCTGCGCCCGGCTCCAGCACGCCATCGCGGCCGGCTTCGCCCAGGCGCTGCGCGAACGCACCCTCACCGAGCAGGAGGCGGTCGCCCGGTCGTCGCTCGCGGCCAGTACCGCCGCCCAGAAGGCGCTGCACGCCACCGAGACCCGCTTCCGCGCGGTCTTCGAGGGCGCGGCCATCGGAATCGGCATCGCGGACCTCGACGGCAACATCCTGGAGGTCAACGACGCGCTCATGCGGATGTTCGGCGGACTCGACCAGTACCTGCGCCGCAAGAAGGTCAGCGAGTGGGTGCACCCCGAGGACACCCCCCACGTGTGGCGGCTGTACGGGGAGCTGGTGCGGGGCGAGCGCGAGCACTACCGCGTCGAGAAGCCGTACTACCGCACCGACGGCACGGTCCTGTGGACCAATCTGACGGTGTCGCTGCTGCGTGACCCCGACGGGCTGCCGCAGTACCAGCTGGCGCTGATGGAGGACACCACCGAGCGGCGGCTGCTCAATCTGCGGCTCCGCTACGAGGCCACGCACGACGCGCTGACCGGCCTGCCCAACCGCACCCTGTTCTTCGAGCGCCTGGAGAAGGCGCTGTCGGCGGGCGACGGCATGCGCTTCGGACTGTGCTACCTCGACCTCGACGGCTTCAAGGCGGTCAACGACAGCCTCGGCCACTCGGCGGGCGACCGGCTGCTGGTCGAGGTCGCCGACCGGCTGCAGAGCTGTGCGACGGCGCCCGGCGAGATGGTGGCCAGGCTCGGCGGCGACGAATTCGTGGCGCTGACGACCGGCCCCGACACCCAGCGGGAGGTGGACGACCTCGCCGCCCGCATCCTGAACGCCCTGTCCTCCCCGATCAGCCTCGACGGCCGGGAGCTGACCGTGCGCGGCAGCATCGGCATCGTCGAAGGCCCGGCCGGTGAGCGCGGCCCCGCCGAGGTGCTGCGCAGCGCCGACATCACGATGTACCGCGCCAAGTCGGCCGGCGGGAACCGTTTCGAGATCGCCGACGAGGAGGCCGACGCCCGCGCCATCACCCGCCACGGGCTCACCAACGCACTGCCCGCCGCGCTGGAGCGGGGCGAGTTCTTCATCGAGTACCAGCCGCTGGTGCATCTGGGCGACGGCAGTGTGCACGGCGCTGAGGCCCTGGTGCGCTGGTGCCATCCGCAGCACGGCGTGCTGGGCCCCGACCGGTTCATTCCGCTCGCCGAGCACACCGGGCTGATCGTGCCGCTCGGCCGCTGGGTGCTCGAAGAGTCCGTACGGCAGGCCAGATTCTGGCAGGAGCGGCACAGCGACGGCGGGCCGCTGCGCATCAACGTCAACCTCTCGCCCATGCAGCTCCACCACCCCGGCCTGGTCGCCGACACGGTGGGCGTGCTGGAACGGGCGGGCCTCGAACCGGCCGCCCTGTGCCTGGAGCTCACCGAGTCGGCGCTCATCGGCGCCGACGACGGTCTGCTCAAACCGCTGCGTCAGCTCGCCGAGATGGGCGTGGACATCGCGCTCGACGACTTCGGTACCGGCTACTCCAACCTCGCCAATCTGCGCAGGCTGCCGGTGAGCGTGCTGAAACTGGACCGTTCCTTCACGCAGTCCATGCAACAGCACCCGGCCGACGCCGTCGACCTGAAGATCGTCGAGGGCATCGTCTCGCTCGCACACAGCCTGGAACTGGCGGTAACGGTGGAGGGCGTGGAGACGGGCGTCCAGGCCGCGCAGCTGCGCGAACTGGGCTGCGACACCGCGCAGGGCTGGTACTACGCCAGGCCGGGGGCGCCCGACCGCATTCACTCGCTGCTGCTGGCCGACGCCGTCTGATCCCTCTGAGCGGTGACGACACCGGAGGCGAGGAGTACGTTCTGCAGCTCGCGGGCCGCACGTGGCGGAGCCACGTCGCTGCGGTGCGCGAGCGCGATCGTACGGCTGAGGCCGGGCCGTGCCAGGGGTGTGACCCGCAGGTCGCGGCCCGCCCACGCGGCCACCATGCGCGGTACGACCGCGAGCCCGAGGCCGGCTCGGACGAAGCCGAGCACGGCGTCCATCTCGCCGCCCTCCACGGTGAAGGACGGCTCGAAGCCCTCGGCCCGGCACGCGGCGACGGTCAGTTCCCGCAGGTCGTAGCCGTGCCGGAACATCACCATCGGCTCGCCCTCCAGGTCCGCGACGCGCACCGGCCTGCCGCGCCCCGGGCGGGGGCCCGACGGTGCCGAGACCACGACCAGGTCCTCGTGCAGCAGCTCGACCGTGGTCAGCGCCGGGGAGGGGGTCGGCAGGGGCAGCACGACCAGGGCCAGGTCGAGTGCGCCGCGCGCCAGTTCCCGTACGAGATCGTGCGAACCGCCCTCCTCGATCAGCAGCTGGATGCCCGGATGCAGTTCGTGGAAGGTGCGCAGGACGTCGGGCAGCAGCCCGGTGCACAGACTCGGCGTCGCGCCCAGCCGCACCCGGCCGCGCCGCAGCTGGGCCAGCTCCTGGACCTCGTGGCGCGCCGTGTCGGCGTCGGCCAGGATCCGGCGGGCCAGCGGCAGCAGCGCCTCGCCCGCGTCGGTCAGGGCGATGTTGCCCCGGGCGCGGGTGAAGAGACCGGCCCCCAACTCCTTCTCCAGCGCCCGGATCTGCTGGGAGAGCGACGGCTGCGAGACGTGCACCCGCTCGGCAGCGTGGGTGAAGTGCAGGGTCTCGGCCACGGTCACGAAGTAGAGAAGCTGCTGGAACTGCATGGCACCCACCATAAGGCACGATAGGCCCAGCCTATGGAGATGAGCCGGACCATGTCTTGGACCTCTGGGGCCCTTCGGCTCTAGCGTCGTGTCATGGCACTGGCTACCCGGACGGACCGACGACCGTCCCTCCTGCGCGCGTTCTGGCGGTCGACCGTCGGCAAGAAGACGGTGATGGCCGGCAGCGGCCTGATCATGCTGATGTACCTGGTCGCGCACATGGCCGGAAACCTCAAGATCTTCTTCGGCCCGGAGGACTTCAACGGCTACGCGCACTGGCTGCGCACCATGGGCGCCCCGCTCCTGCACCACGAGTGGGCGCTGTGGGTGGTGCGCGTGGCGCTGCTCGCCGCGGTGGTGGGGCACGGCGTCGCGGCGTACCAGCTGAGCCGGCGCGACATCGCGGCGCGACCGGCGAAGTACGTGCACAAGCGGCGCCGGGCGAGCTACGCGACCCGCACGATGCGGTGGGGCGGGATCATCCTCGCCCTGTTCATCGTCTGGCACCTGCTGGACCTGACGACGCTCACCGTGAACGAGAACGCCCAGCAGGGGCGGCCGTACGAGAACGTCGTCGCGACCTTCTCCACCTGGTACGGCAACGTCATCTACCTGGTGGCGATGCTCGCCGTCGGCCTGCACATCCGGCACGGCTTCTGGAGCGCCGCACAGACGCTGGGCGTCGGCAACGCACGGCGCGACCGGATGCTCAAGGCGACGGCCAACGGCCTCGCGCTCGCATTGACCGTCGGATTCGTCTCCGTACCCGTGGCCGTCATGACTGGAGTGGTGAACTGACATGAGCGACTACACCGCGTACGAGACCGGCGAGCCGGTCGTCGACACCAAGGCTCCGGCAGGGCCGGTCGCCGAGCGCTGGAACACCCGCCGCTTCGAGGCGAAACTGGTGAACCCGGCCAACCGCCGGGGGTACACCGTCATAGTCGTCGGCACCGGTCTGGCGGGCGGCGCGGCCGGTGCCACGCTCGCCGAACAGGGCTACCGCGTCCTGCAGTTCTGCTACCAGGACTCGCCGCGCCGGGCCCACTCGATCGCCGCGCAGGGCGGCATCAACGCGGCGAAGAACTACCGCAACGACGGTGATTCCGTACACCGCCTCTTCTACGACACGGTCAAGGGCGGCGACTTCCGCGCCCGCGAGTCCAACGTCCACCGGCTCGCCCAGATCTCCGTCGAGATCATCGACCAGTGCGTCGCGCAGGGTGTGCCCTTCGCCCGCGAGTACGGCGGCCTGCTCGACACCCGCTCGTTCGGCGGCGTACAGGTCTCCCGCACCTTCTACGCCCGCGGCCAGACCGGCCAGCAGTTGCTGCTCGGCGCCTACCAGGCGCTGTCGCGCCAGATCGCGGCCCAGAAGGTCGAGATGCACGCGCGCACCGAGATGCTCGACCTGATCGTGGTCGACGGGCGGGCGCGCGGCATCGTCGCCCGCGACCTGATCACGGGCCGCGTCGACACGTACTTCGCGGACGCCGTCGTACTCGCCAGCGGCGGCTACGGCAACGTCTTCCACCTCTCCACCAACGCGAAGAACTCCAACGCCACGGCGATCTGGCGGGCGCACCGGCGCGGTGCCTACTTCGCCAACCCGTGCTTCACCCAGATCCACCCCACGTGCATCCCGCGCTCCGGCGACCACCAGTCCAAGCTGACGCTGATGAGCGAATCGCTACGCAACGACGGCCGCATCTGGGTCCCCAGGGCGCCGGGCGACAACCGGCCGCCGGCCGCGATCCCCGAGGACGAGCGCGACTACTACCTGGAGCGGACCTACCCCTCCTTCGGCAACCTCGTCCCGCGCGACATCGCCTCGCGCGCCGCCAAGAACGTCTGCGACGAAGGCCGCGGGGTCGGTCCCGGCGGGCAGGGCGTCTACCTGGACTTCGCCGACGCGATCGGCCGGCTGGGACGCAAGGCGGTCGAGGAGAAGTACGGCAACCTCTTCGAGATGTACGAGCGGATCACCGCCGAGGACCCGTACCAGGTGCCGATGCGCATCTACCCGGCGATCCACTACACGATGGGCGGGCTCTGGGTCGACTACGACCTGCAGACCACCGTTCCCGGCCTCTTCGCGATCGGCGAGGCCAACTTCTCCGACCACGGCGCGAACCGGCTCGGCGCCTCGGCGCTCATGCAGGGCCTCGCCGACGGCTACTTCGTGCTGCCGTCCACCATCAACGACTACCTGGCCCGAAACCCCCACCACGACGACCTCGACGCGACCCACCCCGAGGCGGTCAGGGCGGTCTCGGAGACCAACGACCGCCTGGAGCGGCTGCTCGCCGTCGACGGCGACCGCACCCCCGACTCCTTCCACAAGGAGATCGGCGAACTCCTTTGGGAGCACTGCGGGATGGCCCGCAGCGAAAGGGGCCTGCGCGAGGCGCTCGGCCGCATCCCGCAGATCCGGGAGGAGTTCTGGCGCCGGATCAAGGTGCCGGGCACGGGGGAGGAGCTCAACCAGTCGCTGGAGAAGGCCAACCGGGTCGTTGACTACCTGGAGCTGGCGGAGCTGCTGTGCCTCGACGCCCTGCACCGCACCGAATCCTGCGGCGGCCACTTCCGCGAGGAGAGCCAGACCGAGGGCGGCGAGGCGGCACGCAAGGACGACGAGTTCTCGTACGCCGCCGCCTGGGAATTCGGCGGTACGGGCGTCGCCCCCGTACTGCACAAGGAAGCCCTCGCTTTCGCCTACGTCCACCCCACCCAGCGGAGTTACGCATGAGGCTCACCCTGCGCGTCTGGCGTCAGCGCAATGCCGACGCCCCCGGCGAGATGGTCACCTACGACATCGACGGCATCTCCGAGGACATGTCGTTCCTGGAGATGCTCGACACCCTCAACGAGGAGCTGATCCTGCGCGGCGACGATCCGGTCGCGTTCGACCACGACTGCCGCGAGGGCATCTGCGGCGCCTGCGGCGTCGTCATCAACGGCGACGCGCACGGCCCCGAACGCACCACCACCTGCCAGCTGCACATGCGGCACTTCGCGGACGGCGACACGGTCGACGTCGAACCGTGGCGGGCCGGGGCCTTCCCGGTGGTCAAGGACCTGGTGGTCGACCGGTCGTCGTTCGACCGGATCATCGGCGCGGGCGGCTACATCAGCGTCCCGACCGGAGCCGCCCCCGAGGCCCACGCCACGCCCGTCCCCAAGGCCGACGCAGACTTCGCCTTCGAGCACGCCGAGTGCATCGGCTGCGGCGCGTGCGTCGCGGCCTGCCCGAACGGCTCCGCGATGCTCTTCACCTCGGCGAAGATCAACCATCTCAACGTGCTGCCGCAGGGCGCTCCCGAGCGCGAGACCCGCGTCCTCGACATGGTCTCGGCCATGGACGAAGAGGGCTTCGGTGGCTGCACCCTGACCGGAGAATGCGCTACCGCCTGTCCGAAGGGCATCCCGCTGCCGTCGATCGCGGCGATGAACAAGGAGTGGCTGCGCGCCACTCGTAAGGCACCGCGCCGCTGATCCACGCGGTAGGTGTGGGCATGTCATGTCCGGCTGTTGATCTCCCCAAAGATGGCCGAGCTGATCGGCCTGCGCCATAGCAGCCGCGCCCGGGGCCGTTGACGCACCTACGGGGAGGGCAGCTCCCGGGTCAGGTAGTGCGCGCCGTACGACCGCCCGCCGTCCGTGCTACGTCGGCCGGTGGCCCCGCCGGGACTCCGCCACGGCGACCGTGCCCGAGAGTACGACGTACGGGTGTTCAGCGTGGGCCGAGGGCCGGAACGCCTCCCGGTAGCCGTCGACCGCCCGCAGCATGTCGTCCTCCCCGCGCGCCGCCGCGATCACCAGCGGCAGCCCCGCCCGCGCCGCGAGCTGCGCCCCGGCTCCGGTGGCCAGCACGAACGCGGGGACGCGCAGGCCCTCGGCGGGGTGGGCGTGCACCTGCGGGTGGGCGCTCTGGTCGCCGGTGAAGTACCCCAGCAGCTCACCGAGCCGCTCCGCGAAGTCCCCGGCGTCCTTCTTGTCCCGGCCGAGCGCCCTGCGTATCCCGTCGGTGAAACCGACCGACCGGCCCAGGCCCATGTCGATGCGGCCCGGGAAGAGCGACTCCAGTACGCCGAACTGCTCGGCCACGACCAGCGGCTGATGATTCGGCAGCATCACACCGCCCGTGCCGACCCGGATCGTGGAGGTCGCCGCGGCCACCGCGGCCGCGAGCACGGTGGGCGCGGAACCGGCGACCCCGGGCACGCTGTGATGCTCCGACACCCAGAAGCGGTGGTACCCCAGGGCCTCGATGCGCCGGGCCAGGTCCAGGGTGTCCCGCAGGGCGGCGGGGGCGTCGTACCCCTGGCGGACGCGGGAACGGTCGAGTACGGAGAACCGGGTCTGTGCGATGGCTGAGCTCACACCCACTGCAACGCGACCGGGGCGTCAGGATTCCCCCCCCCCCCGGAATCCCGCAGCGGTACGACGGCGACGGCTCAGGCGCTGTCCTCAAGGCGGAAGCCGACCTTCAGGCCCACCTGGTAGTGCTTGACCTGGCCGTCGACGATGTGGCCGCGCACCTCCGTCATCTCGAACCAGTCGAGTTCGCGCAGGGTCTGCGAAGCGCGCTCGATCCCGTTGCGGATGGCCTGGTCGAGGCCCTCTTGTGAGGTGCCGACGATTTCGGTGACCCGGTACGTGTGGTCAGACATGCGGCTCTCCCCCTGCGGCGCTGGATGTGCTCCTACCACGGTGCCCCAGGCTGCGGCGGTGCGCGAGACGGAGAACGGGTGACGGAGGACGGGCGACGTTTCGGTGAAGAACGTGAAGAACACATGATGTCGAACCCCTTGACCCCCTCATTGGTCCATGCCAATTTCAACCGTCGTGACCTTCATCAAGACGCGCGTCCTCCACGCCACCACTGCTTTTGTCACGGCCGCGGCCGTCACCGCCTGCGGCTATCTGCCGAGCGGCGGAGAGGAGCGCCGTACGGTCACTGTCTGGCTGATGAAGGACAGTGCCTCAAGCGCCTTCCTCCAACGATTCACCGAGGAGTTCGAGCGGGAGCACACCTCCATCCGGCTCGACATCCGGATCCAGGAGTGGAGCGGGATCGGCGAGAAGGTCACCGCCGCCCTCGGCAGCGGCGAGGGCAACCCCGACGTGATCGAAGTCGGCAACACGCAAGTCGCCCAGTACGCCGAGACCCGCGGCCTGCGCGACCTCACCCTCGAATCGATGCGCGATCTCGGCGCCGAGGACTGGCTGCCGGGGCTCGCCGAGCCGGGCAGCATCAACGGCCGGCAGTACGGCATTCCCTGGTACGCGGCCAATCGTGTCGTCATCTACAACAAGGACCTCTACAAGAAGGCCGGCATCAAGGAGCCGGCCGCCACCCGCGCCGAGTGGCTGCGCGACACCGCCAGGCTCAACTCCAGTGACACGCAGGGCATCTACCTGGCCGGACAGGACTGGTACACCCTGGTCGGATTCGTCTGGGACGAGGGCGGCGAACTGGCCGTGGAGACCAAAGGGACCTGGGCGGGGGCGCTGCACACCCCGGCCGCCCTCAGGGGCATGGACTTCTACAAGAGGCTTCAGGCCCTGGGCAGGGGCCCCAAGGACGCGGACGAGGCGACGCCGCCCCAGGCGGAGGTGTTCGCCGGGGGCCGTGTCGCCCAGATCGTCTCCACGCCCGGCGCCGCGAAGATCATCGAAGAGAAGAATCCTCAGCTCGTGGGCAAACTCGGCTTCTTCCCGCTGCCGGGCGTGAGCGCGAAGCGACCGGGCGCTGTCCTCGCGGGCGGCTCCGACCTGATCGTCCCCGAGAAGTCCGACGCGCAGGACGCCGCGACCGAGGTCGTCGAGGCGCTGGCCGGCGAGAAGTGGCAGACGGAGCTGGCGCGGACGATGAGCTACGTACCCAACAAGACCACCCTCGCGCACGTCGTCGACGGCCAGGAAAGTACGGCAGCGATGGCCCGGGGCGCGGCGCAGGGGCGTACGCCGCCGGGGGAGGCGCTGTGGGCGGGTGTCGAGACGGACAATCCGATCAAGCCGTACATGACCGCGGTGCTGACGGGCAGCGACCCGGTTGAGGCGGCGAAGACCGCGTCGGACGCGATGTCCGAGGCCCTGGCCGCCCGCTGAAGGGGGTTCGGCGTCGCCCCCTGCTCGCGCGTCCCGAGCAGGGGCAACGCCCCTCGCGTGGTGCTGTGCCGCGTCGGGCGAGGCCCCCGCCCGCCTACACGGCCACCGCCAGCGACAGTGCGAACCGCTCGTCCGCGTCCGTCCACCACTCCCGCAACTCCAGCCCCGCCGAATCCAGTTCCGTCCGTACACCCTCCCGCCGGAACTTCGCCGAGACCTCCGTGCGGATCTCCTCGCCCTGCTCGAACGGCACCGCGATGTCCAGCTCCTGGATCTTCACGGTGAGCGCCGCACGCGCCCGCAGTCGCATCTCGATCCACTCGTGCTCGCTGTCCCACACCGCGACATGGTCGAAGTCGTCGAGGGCGAAGTCCGCGCCCAGGGCGCGGTCGATCACGGACAAGACGTTCTTGTTGAACGCGGCGGTGACCCCCTGCTTGTCGTCGTACGCCGCGACCAGGGTCTTCTCGTCCTTCACCAGGTCCGTGCCCATCAGCAGCGCGTCACCGGGGGCCAGCAGCGAGCGTACGGACGCCAGGAAGCCCGCCCGCTCGTCCGGCAGCAGATTGCCGATCGTGCCGCCGAGGAACGCCACCAGCCGCGGCCCCGGCGTGCCGGGCAGGGCGAGACCGCGGGTGAAGTCGGCGATCAGCGCGTGTACGTTCAGGGCTGGTCGCTCACGCAGGATCGCCTCCGCCGCCGAGGTCAGCGCGCTCTCGCTCACATCCACCGGTACGTAACTGTGCAGCGAACCCAGCGCCTGGAGCGCGTCCAGCAGGTGCCGGGTCTTCTCCGAGGACCCCGAACCGAGCTCCACCAGCGTGCGCGCCTGCGTGGTCGCCGCGATCTCGGGGGCGCGGGCGATCAGGATGTCCCGCTCCGCCCGCGTCGGGTAGTACTCGGGCAGCCGGGTGATCTCCTCGAACAGCTCGCTGCCACGCGCGTCGTAGAACCACTTCGGCGGCAGCACCTTGGGCGAACGGGTCAGCCCGTGCAGCACGTCGGCGCGCAGGTCGGCGTCCGTCGCGTCCTCGGGCAGGGTGCGGGTCAGCAGGAACGGGCTCACGCTGTGGGCTCCTTGAGCGGGGTCAGCAGGACATCGGTGCGGGTGGCCGCGAGCAGGGTGTGGTCGGGGACCTCGCGCCAGTGCGGATCGTCGTCGTACGGCTCCGACGCGACGACCGTGCGGCGGCCGGGCTCCGCCAGATACCAGAGCGTGTCGCCCCAGGCCGTCGCGGCTATGGTCTCGCCGTCGGTCAGCAGCAGGTTGAGTCGAGAGCCGGGGGCCGCCTCGGCCAGCTCGGCGACGGTGTCGGCCAGGGCCTGCCCCGGCTCGTCGCCGTCCCGCAGCCGGTGCAGGACGAGCGCCCAGACCAGCGCGGAGTCGCAGCGCGCCTCCAGCGTCAGCAGTTCCTTGGCGGGCAGCGCGGCGGCGAGTGGCGCCGCGCAACCGGGCCAGCCCTTCAGCGCGCCATTGTGGCTGAACAGCCAGCGCCCAGAGGCGTACGGCGCCGCCGCGGCCTCCCCGTCGGCGCTCGCCTCGGTGGCGTCGCGCACCGCCGCGAGCACCGCCCCGGACCGTACGACCCGGGCCAGGTCGGCGAAGGACGCGTCGGCCCACATGGGACCGGTGCGCCGGTAGCGGGCCGGCGCCGGGTCACCGTCGGCGTACCAGCCGACGCCGAAACCGTCCGCGTTGACGGTCCCGTACCGCTGGCGGCGTGGCTCCCACGCTTGCCGGTACAGCCCGTGGACCGGCTTCACCAGCAGCTCTCCGAAAGCCACTTCGGGTCCGAGATAGGCGATATGACGGCACATCAGCTTTCACCCGCGTCCCGCGCCGTGCGGAATCCGGCGAATATCTGACGGCGTACCGGCAGGTCCCAGTTGCGGAAGGTGCCCCGGCACGCCACCGCGTCGACGGCGAACGAACCCCCGCGCAGCACCTTGTGCGCGGAGCCGAAGAACACCTCGGAGTACTCGCGGTACGGGAAGGGGGCGAATCCGGGGTAGGGCAGGAAGTCGCTGGACGTCCACTCCCACACGTCACCGATCAGCTGCCGCACCCCGAGCGGCGATTCCCCCGCTGCGTACGCCCCGACCGGCGCCGGGCGCAGGTGGCGCTGGCCGAGGTTGGCCCGCTCGGGGGTGGGGTCGGCGTCCCCCCATGGGTAGCGCTGCGAGCGCCCCGACACCGGGTCGTGCCGGGCTGCCTTCTCCCACTCGACCTCCGAGGGCAGCCGCCGCCCCGCCCACCGTGCGTACGCGTCGGCCTCGTACCAGCTCACATGCAGGACCGGCTCATCCTCGGGCACGGGTTCCACGAGGCCGAAGTGGCGGCGCAGCCACTGTCCGCCCTCGCGGCGCCAGAACAGCGGGGCGGACAGGTCGTGCTTGCGTATCTGGGCCCACCCCTCGTCCGACCACCAGCGCTCGTCGGTGTAACCGCCGTCCGCCATGAAGCTCTGATACGCCCCATTGCTCACCGGCGTCGTGTCGATGTGGAACGCGGGGACGATGCGCTGGTGCGCCGGGCGCTCGTTGTCGAGTGCCCACGGTTCGGTGGACGTGCCCATCGTGAACGGACCGCCGGGAACCAGAACTTCGTGCGGCCGGGCCGTCGTCGCCGCTTCCGTGGGCCGTGGCGGCGGGGGAGCGGTGAGGGCTGCGGCGCCCTTGCGCAGCTGGTGGGTGATCAGCATGGTCTCGTCGTGCTGCTGCTCGTGCTGGGCGACCATCCCGAAGGCGAACGCCGCGTCCAGCAGCGGGGTGCCGCGCAGCGGCGAGCGCTCCAGTACGTCCAGGGCCCGGCCCCGTACATCGGAGGCGTAGACCCGGGCCTCGGCGGGGGCGAGCAGCGGGAGCGTGGGGCGTTCGGAGCGGGGATGCTCGAAGGCGTCGTAAACCGAGTCGATCTCGGGGCGCATGGCGTCGCGCCCCGCGACCGTTCGCAGCAGCCACAGCTCCTCCTGGTTGCCGATGTGCGCGAGGTCCCAGACCAGCGGCGACATCAACGGGGAGTGCTGCGCGGTCAGTTCACCGTCGTCCACGCAGTCGGTGAGTGCGGCTGTACGGTCACGGGCCCGCAGCAGCGCGTCGACGGCGAGGGCGCGCAGCGACTCCGGGTCGGTGCGGTCGGTGCGGCCGGCCGGCTCCGTGGTAGCGGCGGGGTCGGTCATGTCCGGATGTCCTTCCCGTGAGCGGGGTCGAGCAGATCGTCGGCGGGACATCGCCCGTGCACGACGTACCGCTCCGTGAACGCGGCGACGGCGCACTGCACCGCGGTGGACGCGCCGAGCCGCGGCAGCGCGTCGAGCGCCGCGTCGAAGCAGACCACGGCGGCGGCCCGCAGTTCGGCGTCGGCCAGCCCGTACCGCGCCGCGTTGGTCCACAGGGGGTTGCGGGGAGCGGCCCCGCGGCCTGCTGTCTCGGCCAGGGGCTTGACGGTCCGGTACGCCACCTCCGCCGCTTGCGGATCGTCGAAGAGGGCTGTGGTCACCGCGAGCGGAACGATCCAGCCGTCGTCGCCCGGCTGCGCGTCGATCATGCGCAGTTCGAGGTGGCCGCGCGGCCTGACCGGCGGAAAGAGGGTGGTCATGTGGTAGTCGAGGTCACCGCGGGTCGGCGGCCTGGGCTTCCCCGACCGGATCCAGTCGCGGAAGGAGAGGCCCAGCGGCACGTCCCACGCCCCGCCGTCGTCACTCCTGACGCACATCACCGGGGCGTCCAGCGCGCGCTCGGTCCAGGCGCCCCGCGGCTCGGCGTGCAGCGGCGGCGCCGCTGAACGACCCTGCTCGATCTCCGTCCACAGGGCCTGGCGGGTGGACCGCCAGCCGGTACGACGCCCGTGGTGGAAGGGGGAGTTGGCGAACGCCGCCGACAGCACGGCGCCGAGCAGGTGGGCGAGCAGCCAGCGCCGCCCGTAACCGAGCGGGCCGGGCTCCTCATGACCCGCGTCCAGGCAGACCTGGACGGAGGCCGACGAGCACATCATGGCCCGCCCCGCCGGACCGGCCCGGTCGAGGTACGCCTCCATCGCGTCGTAACGAGGCTCGTGAAGATGGCGTTTCGGGGGGTGCCACGGATCGGTGCCGATACCGGTGAGGCCGAGGTCGCGGGTGCGCAGAAGGGCGCGTACGGCGTCCAGGTCCGCGGAGACGGAGTCGACGCACTCCGTCAGGGACGAGGCAGGCAGGGAGCTGAGTTCGAGCTGGCCGCCCGGCTCGACGGTGAGCGGCGAGTGCAGGGGAAGCGCCCGCAGGGCGGTGATGGCCGCGTCGAGGCGTGCGGGCTCGACGGGCAGTTCGGGCAGGTGCAGTTCGTGGACGAACCATTCGAGTTCGACACCTACGGTGCGCGGCGGGCCCGTCTTGAAACATATGCCGCGCAGCAGGTCCTCCGCGCCGGCCTCGGTGACCGGTGGGCCTTCTGCCGGAAAGTCGCCGGTGGGCATGGTCTCCTCCTCCTCGCCGGGACGTCCGGGCTCGGCCCGGACAGTCCGTCGTGTCGGAGCCCGCCCCGGGAACGGGACGGGCATCACACACCACCTAAGCCAGTGATCCCGACTCGCACAAGAGTGCCCCGACGGAGGCGGGATACTCCGGTGCGCCGACGGCCGCCGACCGATGACTATTTTACCTGTGGGTTCTCGACCGCGCGGGATCACGAACGGGGCGCGGAGATCGTCCGGAGCGGCCCGTACACCGTCCTTGGCGGCCCCCGGCAGCGCTGACGGCCCCGCCCAAGGGGCCACGCCGCAGGGCTCGCCGTGCCGCCGCTCCCGCTGCGCCGGGCGGGTGAGGCGCCGGCCCGGCGACCCTCCACCAGGCGACCCTCCTAGTGCCGCGACCGGCATTGTTTGCCCCATAAGGAGCGTCGTCCAGTGCGTGCGATCGCAAGGCGGCCGGAAGTCCTTGGATGGGGTCTCCCCTGCTCGAACGAAGGTGAGCGCTTGGGGAGGGAGCTACCAGGGTTTTCGGCCAACGCGGCGAGCGTGCGTGCTGGGCGGCGCGACGGGGCAAAGCTTGCCGGGAGCGGCACTAGCTCCAGCCGTAGCGCTCCCGCAGGCGCCGCACCACCTCGTCGAAGCGCGGCCGGTCCAGGGCGCACGCCTCGCGCCGCATGCCGGCGTCGTGGACCCGCAGGACCCGGTCGAGATCGACCCACGACTCGCGGCCCGCCGCGTCCCACGGGCCGCTCCCGATCGGCGCCCACTCACGGTCCCGGTCGTGGGGCTTGCTGGACAGCCGCAAGGCGAGCAGGGTGCCCGCCTCCTCGCGGGCGACCACCAGCACCGGCCGGTCCTTGCCGCGGCCATCGTTCTCCTCGAAGGGCACCCAGGTCCACACGATCTCGCCCGGATCGGGATCACCGTCCCGGTCCGGCGCGTACGAGGTGCGCACCGGACCGATCGTGCGCGGGTCGGCCTCGGCGGTCGCGGCGGGGCCGCTCCGGCCGGGCAGTTCGCTGATGTCGTCGGAAGAAGTCACCCGGTGACACTAGGCGGTGTCAGATCCTTGGGCGGTGTCAGGCCCAGCCCTCCAGCGAGGCCATGTACGCGTCGAAGTCGTCGCGGTGGATCGTGTGCCCCGCGCCCCGGACCGTGCGGACCTCGAAGCCCCGCTCCTCCAGTACGGCGGTCTTCGCCGCGTCGATCAGGAAGCTCGGGTCGGCGAGCTGCACCAGCGACGGCACCACCGGCTCGGCGGGCAGCAGGTCGGTCCCCGAGAGCGCCGTCAGGCCGAGCGCCGACGCCTCGTCCCAGACGCCGAGGGTCTCCAGCTCGATGTCGACGTCGGCCTCCTCCCAGCGCGGGTTCATCGCCGCTATCCGCTCCCGGGGAGCCGACTTGAACTGGGCGAACATCTCCGGCCCGAACCCCTCGTGCGGCGCGGCGATGTGCCACGCCGGGTCCGAGTAGACCGCCCGTGCGGGCCGCAGCCGCTCCACGGCGAGCGACAGGGTCAGGCCGCCGAGAGAGTGGCCGATGGCCAGTTCGGCGCCGGCCGGGAGACTCTCCACGACATCGTTTGCGAAGATCGCCGGGCTGTACGTGCCCCGCTCGCTGGCGCCGTGGCCGCGCAGGTCGACGGCGACGACCCGGTAGCCCCTGTCGGCGAGCGCGGGGCCGACCCGGCGCCACGTGCGGTGGTCGGCCATGATGCCGTGGATCAGAAGCGCCAGGCGGTCGCCCTGGCCCCAGGTGTGCGTGTTGAGCTGCATGGGGGAGTGCCCTCCGGGTGGGGTACGGGCAGTGTGGTGACACGTGTCAGTAAAGGTGTGGGCATTGTGTAGCACTCCGTTCCGGCCAACCGCTAGACCTCGCCGCGCACCGATCTGGAAAGATGCCGAACGCGATGAGCCAGTCACCGAAGCAGTCCGCCGAAAAGGCCGTTCCCACCAGCACCGACGTCGCGCGCCTGGCCGGGGTCTCGCGCGCCACCGTCTCGTACGCACTCAACAACACCTCGGCGGTGCGGATCAGCGAGCCGACCCGCCACCGGGTCCGCGAGGCCGCCGAGGAGCTTGGGTACGTACCGCATGCCGCGGCCCGCAGCCTGCGGGCGGGGCACAGCCGGATGGTGCTGCTGCCCACCGCGCACGTTCCGGTCGGCCCGCTCTACGGCAGATTCCTCAACGAGGTCCAGTGGGCGCTGCGGGCGCTCGACTACACGGTCGTCCAGTACGGCAGTCTCGGCCTGGGCCCCGAAGAGGCGGCGCGGGCCTGGGCGGAACTGCGGCCGGTGGCCGTCCTCTCGCTCGGCGAGATCGCGCTCACCGCGCACGGGGTGCAGGTACTCAAGCGCTCCGGTGCCAAGGCCGTCATCACGCTCGGCCCGCAGCGGGTGGAGGGCGCGCACGCCCTGATCATGGACCAGCGGGCGATCGGCAGCGCCGCGGCCGTGCACCTGCTGGAACGGGGCCGCCGGTCGATCGGGGTCGTCGTCCCCGCCGAGCAGGGGCTGGACCTGTTCTCCCGGCCGCGCCTGGCAGGCGTACGCAAAGCGGTGGCGGACGCGGATGCGGGCGGCCGGGTCGAGCCGCTCGCGCTGGCGTACGACGAGGAGTCCGCGGCGGGGCTGGCGGCGCGCTGGGGCGATCTCGGCCTCGACGCGGTCTTCGCGTACAACGACGAGTACGCGCAACTGCTCATGCGCGCGCTCCAGGACGCCGGAGTCGACGTGCCCGGGCAGTGCGCGGTGGTCGGCGCGGACGACCTGCTGCTCGGCAGACTGCTGCGCCCGCGGCTGAGTTCGGTGCGCATCGACATGCCGACGGGCCGGGAGATTGCGGAACTGGTGGACCGGGTGGTGCGCGACCCCGAGGGCGAGCTGGAGCGCCACGACCTGATGTCGGCGCACGCGGTACCCCGCGAGTCCAGCTGACCGGCCGCACCGGTCGGCCGTTGACACCGGACGGGCCCCCGGCAGAGACTCGGGCGACGCCGGATGTGAACGACAGTTCACTTCGCGAGCGCCGATCTGCCTCTGACTCCAGCCCGGGAGAGCCCCCGATGAGCATCCGCGACGTCTACATCGTCGACGCCGTCCGCACCCCGATCGGCAAGTTCGGGGGCGCACTCTCCTGCGTACGCCCCGACGACCTCGCCGCGCACGTCGTCAAGTCGCTCGTCGCCCGTACGCCCGACCTCGATCCGGCGAGGATCGACGACGTGTACTTCGGCGACGCCAACGGCGCGGGCGAGGACAACCGGGACGTGGCCCGCATGGCCGTACTGCTCGCCGGGCTGCCCGTCTCCGTGCCCGGTGTCACCGTCAACCGCCTCTGCGGCTCCGGCCTGGAGGCCGTGATCCAGGCGGCGCGCGCCGTGGCGCTCGGTGACGCATCGGTCGCCGTCGCCGGCGGTGTCGAGTCCATGTCCCGGGCCCCGTGGGTGCTCCAGAAGCCCGAGCGCGCTTTTCCCGCCGGTCACCAGGAGCTGTACTCGACGACGCTCGGCTGGCGCATGACCAATCCCCGGATGCCCGACGAGTGGACCGTTCCGCTCGGTGAGGGCGCGGAGCTCATCGCCGACAAGCATGGCATCACCCGAGAGCAGCAGGACGCGTTCGCCCTGGCCAGCCATCAGAAGGCGGCCACCGCCTGGGCGGAGGGCCGCTACGACGGGGAGGTGGTCCCCTACGACGCCGCCGGGGTGGACCTCGTGCGCGACGAGTGCGTCCGAGAGGGATCGAGCATGGCCGCGCTGGCCAAGCTGAAGCCCGTGTTCCGCGCGGACGGCAGTGTCACGGCGGGCAACGCGTCCCCCCTCAACGACGGCGCGGCCGCTCTCCTGATCGTCGACGACGAGGGCCTGCGCGCCACCGGCCGCGAGCCGCTGGCCCGCATCCGCGCCTCCGCCGTCACCGGTATCGAGCCGCAGCTCTTCGGGCTCGGCCCGGTCGAAGCGGTCCAGCGGGCGCTGACCAAGGCGGGCCGGTCCTTCGCGGACCTCACCACGTTCGAGCTCAACGAGGCCTTCGCAGCCCAGTCGCTCGGCTGCCTCGCCGAGTGGCCGGATCTCGACCCCGCCGTCGTCAACCCGCGCGGCGGCGCCATCGCCATCGGCCACCCGCTCGGAGCCTCCGGTGCCCGCCTCGCCGGTTCCGTCGCCCACCAGCTCGCCGCCGCCGGGTCCGGAACGGGGCTCGCTGCCCTGTGCATCGGCGTCGGCCAGGGCCTCGCGCTGGTGCTGGAGCGCTGACGGCCGGGCGGGCATCGCCCGCCGCTGCGAGCGTGTCCGGCGTACGGATCCCGGCGCGGGTGAACCAAACGAACCGAACCCCGGTACTCCGGGGCGGACTTGTGTCCGTGCGGCGTTCGGCGGGCGCCCCTCGATTCGCGTACGAGCACGACTACGATGTCGCACAGCCAACCGAGCGCGTGCGTTCGGCACTCGCCTGCACCTCGCAAGGCTGATCCGTCTCGCGGTTCCTCCGTGTGCCCGCCGCCCACCGAACTCGCCGCGACTGCACGGAACTTCCCCTCGACCGAGCGGCCGAGCAACCGATCGACCGCGCCCCCGAGCCACCGAGCGACTGGAGATCCGCATGCCCCTGCTCGACCCCAGGACCTGGCAGCCCGTCCGGCTCTTCGGCGGTGAGGCGGAGGTCGTCGAGCCCGCCACCGGCGACAGCCTCGGCCGTATCGCGCTCGCTACGGCCGACGACGTCTCGGCGGCCGCCGATGCGGCGCGGGCGGCGCAGTCGGCGTGGGCCCGCGCGCCCTACTTACTGCGCGCCGCGGTGCTGCGCCGCGCCGGTGACCTCTTCGCCGCGCACGCCGCCGAGCTGCGGGAATGGCTCGTACGCGAATCAGGGTCCACGCCCGGCAAGGCCGACTTCGAGCTCCATGCCGCGGCCCAGGAGTGCTACGAGGCGGCCGCCCTCGCCTCCCGCCCGGTCGGCCAGGTGCTGCCCAGTGAGGCGCCCCGGCTGTCGTACACGCGGCGCGTTCCGGTGGGCGTCGTCGGTGTCATCGCGCCGTTCAACGTCCCGCTGGTCCTGTCCATACGTTCCGTCGCCCCCGCTCTCGCCCTCGGCAACGCCGTGCTGCTGAAGCCGGACCCGCGCACCGCCGTCTGCGGCGGGCTCTCGCTCACCGCCGTGTTCGCCGAGGCCGGCCTGCCCGAGGGGCTGCTGCATGTCCTGCCGGGCGGCCAGGACACCGGCCGGGCACTCGTCGCAGATCCGGGTGTCCCCGTCGTCTCCTTCACCGGGTCCACCGCGGCCGGCCGAGCGGTCGGTGAGGCAGCGGCGCGCGGACTCAAGCGTGTCCACCTGGAGCTGGGCGGCAACTCGGCCCTGGTCGTCCTTGAGGACGCCGACCTCGAAGGGGCCGTGGCCCAGGCGTCCTGGGGGTCCTTCTTCCACCAGGGCCAGGTCTGCATGACCGCGGGCCGCCACCTCGTGCACGCCTCGCTCCACGACGAGTACGTCGAACGGCTCGCAGCCAAGGCCGAGTCCCTCACCGTCGGAGACCCGCACCGCGAGCAGGTGCACCTCGGCCCGGTCATCGACCGGGGCCAACTGGCCAAAATCCACGGCCTGGTGGAGGCCAGCACCAGATACGGAGCGAAGCTCGTGGCCGGGGGCACACACCAGGGCCTGTTCTACCGGCCGACCGTCCTCGCGGGCGTCGACGACGACTCACCGGCGTACGCCGAGGAGGTGTTCGGCCCGGTCGCGCCCGTGCGCTCCTTCGCCACACCCGACGAGGCCGTCGCGCTGGCGTCCGCCGGCCCGTACGGTCTGTCCCTGGGCATCGTCACCCGGGACGCGGCGCGCGGGCTGGAGCTCGCGGACCGTATCCCCACCGGCATCGCGCACATCAACGACCAGACGGTGAACGACGAGGCGGTCGCCCCCTTCGGCGGAGTCGCCGCCTCCGGCACCGGAGCGCGCTTCGGCGGCGAGGCGAACCTGGAGGCCTTCACCGAGCTGCGCTGGACGACCCTGCGCCGCGAACCGGCCGACCACCCCTTCTGATGATCTGGTCGGTCCAGGCGGAGGCGCTGATCGCCGGCTGGCTGCTGCTGTTCTTCGGCGTCGACGCGGCCCTGCGGGTGAGCAAGTGGCGCGAAGGCCGGGCCGACCGTGCCGTCATCCGGCGCGCCCGCAGGGCGGGCGTGCCGCCGGTGCACGCGGCGTATCAGGCCGACGGCGAACATCAGGCCGTCACGGCTGCTGAGCGGTGCGGCTACCGAGCGGTGCGGCGACTGAGCTGTGTCATGACGAAGGGCCCGGTGGGCTTCAGCTTGGGTGCTTCAGCTTGGTACCGGGCCCTTCGTTCGTCCTGCTGGTCTCAGCCCGCTTTCTTCTCGTCCGCCGCGTGCTTCGCCGTCTCGACCGACTTGCGCACCTCGTCCATGTCGAGGTTGCGGGCCTGGCCGATCACATCTTCCAGCGCGGCCTCGGGCAGGGCACCGGGCTGGGCGAACACCGCCACGTTCTCGCGCACGATCATCAGGGTCGGAATGGAGCTGATCTCGAACGCCGCCGCCAGTTCTTGCTGCGCCTCGGTGTCGACCTTGGCGAAGACAAGGTCCTCGTGGCGTTCGGACGCGCCCTCGAAGACCGGCGTGAACTGTCGACAGGGACCACACCAGGAAGCCCAGAAGTCGATCAGAATGAAGTCGTTTTCGGAAACGACCTGATCGAAGTTTTCCTTGGTCAGTTCGACTGTGGACATGGTGTGCTCCTCTTCGATGCATAAGGGGCGAAGCCGTCCCGCACAACGGCATGCGGGCTCGTGATATTCCGCCTGCCCGGCTGGCCACGGCGCACACCCCGGCCCAGACTGCTCGTATGACGAATGCGGTGAACAGGAATCCGGACCCGGCGGAGTACGACGTCGTGGTGGTCGGCGCGGGCCCCGTGGGCGAGAACCTGGCGGACCGGGCCAGGGCGGCGGGCCTCAGCGTCGCGGTCGTGGAGAGCGAGCTGATCGGCGGCGAGTGCTCGTACTGGGCGTGCATGCCCAGCAAGGCACTGCTGCGCCCGGTGACCGCACGCGCGGACGCGCGCCGCGTCCCGGGCGTCGCCCGTTCGGTGCGGGGCGACCTCGACGTGCCCGAGGTGCTCGCCCATCGCGACGCGTACGCCTCCCACTGGAAGGACGACGGCCAGGTGAGCTGGCTCGAGTCGATCGGCGCCGACATCCACCGCGGCAAGGGCCGCCTGGCCGGACCGCGGAAGGTCACCGTCGAAGATCCGGGCGGGGAGCCCTACACCCTCACGGCGCGCCACGCGGTGGCGCTGTGCACCGGCAGCCGGGCCGTCGTGCCCGACCTGCCCGGTGTGGCCGGCGCAAACCCCTGGACCAGCCGCGAGGCGACCAGCGCCCGGTCGGTGCCCGGCCGGCTCGTGGTCGTCGGCGGGGGAGTGGTCGGCGTGGAGATGGCGACGGCCTGGCAGGCGCTCGGCTCCCGGGTCACCATGCTCGTACGCGGCCAGGGCCTGCTCGCGACCATGGAGCCGTTTGCCGGCGAGCTGGTCGCCGAGGCGCTCACGGAGGCGGGCGCGACCGTACGTACCGGAGTCTCCGTCACCTCCGTGGAGCGCGAGGGCGGCTCCGGACCCGTCACCGTCGTCCTCGACGGCGGCGAGCGCGTCGAGGCGGACGAGGTCCTCTTCGCCACCGGCCGTGCCCCGCGTACCGACGACATCGGCCTCGACACGGTGCGCCTCGAACCCGGCGACTGGCTCACGGTCGACGACACCTGCCGGGTCGAGGGCACCGACTGGCTGTACGCCGTCGGTGACGTCAACCACCGGGCCCTGCTGACCCACGAGGGTAAGTACCAGGCGCGCATCGCCGGAGACGCCCTCGCCGCCCGGGCGCACGGCAGGCCCGTGGACACCGCACCCTGGGGCGCCCACTCCGCCACCGCCGACCACGCCGCCGTACCCCAGGTCGTCTTCACCGACCCGGAGGCGGCCGCGGTCGGTCTCAGCCTCGCCCAGGCGCGCGAGGCGGGACACCGGGTGCGGGCGGTCGACTACGACCTGGCGTCGGTGGCCGGTTCCGGCCTGTACGCCGACGGCTACAAGGGACGCGCCCGGATGGTCGTCGACCTGGACCGGGAAATCGTCCTGGGCGCCACCTTCGTGGGACCGGGCGTCGGTGAGCTGCTGCACTCTGCCACGGTCGCGGTGGCGGGGGAGGTGCCCCTGGCCCGGCTGTGGCACGCGGTCCCGTCCTACCCGACGATCAGCGAGGTGTGGCTGCGCCTGCTGGAGGCCTACCGGGACGACGCCGGTACGACGTAGGGCGGAGCCGGGGGCTCGGGCGAACTGGGGGCTCGGGCGGGCCGGGGCTCGGGCGGGCCGGGCGAGTTTCACCCGACACGGAAATCAAGTCGGCCGGGAACCCGGGTCAGGATGGCAAGGTGCAGGGGACGCAGTCGCGACCAGGCTGCGGCCGGCGCGGCGAAGGTCGTGCCGTGGCACAGGAAAAAGGATCGCAAAGATGGCAACCGGCACCGTGAAGTGGTTCAACGCGGACAAGGGCTTCGGCTTCATTCAGCAGGACGAGGCCGGACCGGACGTGTTCGTCCACTACTCCGCCATCCAGACCCAGGGCTTCAGGGAGCTCCAGGAGGGCCAGAAGGTCGACTTCGAGGTCACCCAGGGCCCCAAGGGCCCGCAGGCGGAGCAGGTCACCACCGTCGCGTAGGGCCGACTCTCCGGTACCCGGTCGCGGCGGCTGCCCCCGCCGCGACCGGTCTTCCCGCTCCGGCCTCAACCCGCCTGGGGCGCCGGCTTGAGTACCGCGAACATCGCACCGAACGGGTCAGCGAGCCAGGCGATCCGCCCCACGTCCGGGACATCCGAGGCGGCCATCAGTACCGATCCGCCGCTCTCCTGGGACCTGGTGCCGATGCCGTCCGCGTCCTCCACGGCGAAGTACGGCACCCAGCGCGCGTCCCCGAGACCGCCACGCAGCGGGGCTACCCCGCCGAACGTGGCGTCTTGCTGGTCACCCTCGGACGTGGAGACCACCGTGTAGTCGCCCGGCATGTCCAGCTCCTGCGACCGCCAGCCGAAGAGCGCCCCGTAGAAGGCGAGGGCCGCGGCCGGGGCCTCGACGTGCAGTTCGGCCCAGCACAGAGCGTTGGCCTCGGACGCGACCTCCAGACCGGTGTTGGTACCCGGCTGCCATACCGCGAAGTCGGCACCGCCCGGGTCGGTGAACTGGGCCATCCGCCCGGCGTCCATGATGTCGAAGGCGTCGACGCGCACCGTACCGCCGCTGTCCCGCACCGCTGCTGCCGTGGCCTGTGCGTCAGAGGTCTGGAAGTACGTCGTCCAGGCGGCCACCGCTCCTTCCTCGTGCAGCGGACCTGCGGCGGCGACGGTCCTGCCGTCCCGCTTGAAGAAGCCGTAACCACCGCCCTCGGGGCCCGCCGACTCGAAGTGCCAGCCGAACACGCTCCCGTAGAAGTCGGCGGAGGCCTGGATGTCGGGGCTGCCGAGGTCGAGCCAGTTGGGGGACCCGGTCACAAAATCGGTACTGAGCATGGTGATGCGCCCTGCCTCTCTGAGAGTGTTCTGGAGTTGGAGTTCCGGGGAGCGAATCGCCGAATCGCCGAATCGCCGAATCGCCGACCCGCCGAATCGCCGACCCGCCGAACCGCCGAACCGTGAAGACACCATGCCCCCTGTCCCGAACCACGTTGCCCCGCCGACCGGTTCAGGCTCCCGCCCCCAAGTGCCGTACGAACCAGTCCCGCGCGAGGCCGGCGACCGCGTCCAGTGCCCCCGGTTCCTCGAAGAGATGGGTGGCGCCCGGGACGACCTCCAGCCGGTTCTCGCAGCGCAGTTGTGCCTGCGCCTGCCGGTTGAGGTCGAGCACCGTCGGGTCGTGGCCGCCCACGACGAGGAGGGTCGGCGCCCGTACGTCGCCCAGGTGCGGCCCGGCGAGGTCGGGCCTGCCGCCGCGCGAGACCACAGCGGCCACGCCCGTGCCCGAGGCCGGGTCGGCCGACGCCGCCGAGCGCAGGGCTGCCGCCGCTCCAGTGCTCGCACCGAAGTAGCCGATGCGCAGGGCTGCACGGCTGTCCAGCCAGCGGGTGGCGTCCGTCAGCCGGCCCGCGAGAGTCCTGATGTCGAAGACGTTCGCCCGGTCGCCGGCTTCGTCCGGCGTCAGCAGATCGAAGAGCAGGGTGCCCAGGCCTGCCCGGTTCAGGGCGGTCGCCACCGCTCGGTTGCGGGGACTGCGGCGGCTGCTGCCGGAGCCGTGGGCGAACATCACGACCGCCCCGGCGCCCTCGGGCAGGGCGAGGTCACCGCTCAGCGCCACCCCGCCGGCGTCCACCTGGACTTCTTGGCTCTCGCCTGAGCCGGCGGCCCGCGCCAGCAGGGCGACCACTTCCTCGTCGGCGGTCTGGGTGAAGTCCTGGTACCACTCGCCGACCGAGCGGAACATGCGCGGCGCCGACAGGCACACCACGTCGTCCACCCGCCCGCGCAGCCTGGCGACGGCATCGGGCGACGCAACCGGAACGGCCAGGATCACCCGGGCAGCCCCCTGGGCCCGTACTACCTCGCAGGCAGCCTCGGCCGTGGATCCGGTCGCGATCCCGTCGTCCACCACGACGACCGTACGACCGCCGAGAGCCACCCTGGGGCGGCCTGCCCTGAACCGCTCGGCGCGCCGTTCCAGTTCGGCCGTCTCGGCGCGCTCGACGGCGGCGATGTCCTCGGCGCGGACCCCGCCGAGGCGCACGATGGCGTCGCTGATGACCCGTACGCCGCCCTCGCCGATGGCACCGAACCCCAGCTCCTCGTGCCGGGGGACGCCGAGTTTGCGTACGACGACGACATCGAGCGGGGCGTCCAGTGCCCGCGCCACGTGGAAGGCCACCGGCACCCCGCCCCGAGGGAGGCCGAGCACGACGGTCCGCTCTCCCCGGAGGTGCCGCAGCTCCGCGGCCAGGCGCTGTCCCGCTTCCGCGCGATCGGTGAACATCATGGTCGTTCACGCCCAAACCGTGGGACAGGGGGGACAGGGAGACAGGGGGGCCAGGGGGCCAGGGGGACGAACAGCATTCACACCTCCTCCGAAAGAACCTCATGCGAGCCGCGTGTGCAAGCCGGCGGCGGGCGCGGGGCCGTTCCACCGCGCGGATCGCACGGATTCGCCGCCGCGCCGGTTGCGGTCATGGACGCCCGGGGTCAGGATGACACTGACCCAATGGTGACCAGTGCTCACTCTTCGTGTTCGGGGGTCGTTGCTGCAACGAGGTGAAGTCTGTGGGCCTCGCGGTAAGGAGCCACGGCCATGACACTTCCCAACGGCCGGAACTACGCGGTCGAACTGCACGTCTCGGCGGAGCGCGTCTCGCAGATTCGTCGCATCGTCGCCGCTCACCTGCGGCACTGGAATCTGGAGTTGCAGGTCCAGCCCGTGTGCAGGGGTGTCGTCGAACTACTGGCCAACGTCCACCGTCACGCCGGTGACGACAAGCGGTGTGTGATCGAACTGCGCTGGACCGGCAGGCATCTGACGGCCTCGGTCGCCGACCACGGCCCCCCGATGCCCCGCCTGTCCGGTGCGGGCGGCGGCGGGCTGGCCGTCGTCGCAGCCCTCAGCGACAGCTGGGGTACGTGCGGAACCGCCGACGGCAAAGTCGTGTGGTTCACGCGTCGTGTACAGGCCGCGGGCAAGAGCCCCCTGCTGCCGTGGACGCCCCTGCCAGGCGTGCGCGACGCCAAGGAGCAACCCGCCGCGCTACCGGCCCCGGACCCCGGCCTCGAGCCGCACTCCGCCTCCGCCGCTGTCCCCGTCCCCGTCTCTTTCTCTGCCTCGGCGACCGCCCCCGCGCTCGCCTGAGAGCGATCTCGGCGTCGGTGTGCTCCTCCAGGAGTTGGTCGTGCCGGACGGTCTCCGCCGTCGATCCCGACGCGCGGCACGTCAACGGGCCGGCGCCGTCGCTGGCAGGAGCTGCTCGTGACCAGGCAACAGCAGACAGCAGCTCACTCAAGCCGGCCCCCATCGGGATTCCTGGGTTCCGGTGGGGGCTTCGGCGTGCGAGGACAGGGGCCGCAGGGGAGTGCCGCCGCCCCTGTGGGCGGAGGCGTTCCTGCTACCGGCCCAGGACCGACGGCCTGAGGGCGCCGCCGAGGCGCCGAGGACTTTGCTGCCCAGCAGGCGACCCTCGGTGTCGAAGTCGAGGGTCATCTCCGCGGCTCCGCCCGGGGGTGTTACCGGGGTCTGGGTCGCGGCCTCGCCCTCGCCGGTCTGGACGTAACGGTCGCCGGACGCCGCGCCGCGTGTCGTCGGACGCGTCAGACGGACGGAGAGGCCGGAACCCAGTCCGGCGTCCTTGCGCGTACGAAGCCGGGGGTGACTCGGGCTCCGAAGCCCGGAACAACGGATGCATTCGTGGTCGACCGATGGGCACACGGGGCACGTACCGCAACTCCACAGGCCCCGTACAACAGAGATGAGTGTGACGGCGTGTCCTTCTCCAACCACCCCCAGACGCCAGGTGATTACTCGCAGACCCACCCGGGCGCGGACGTGAAGCGGGGCAACGGGCTGGCGATCGCCGCGCTCGTCCTCGGCATCGCGGCGATCCTGCTCTTCTGGACCGTCTTCGGCGGGATCCTGCTGGGCCTGCTCGCGGTGATCTTGGGCATCATCGGCGCACGCAAGGCACGCGGGGGCCGGGCGCCGCACGGCAAGATGTCGATCATTGGCGCGGTGCTCGGCGCGCTGGGACTGATCGCGTCCGCCGTAATCATCGCGATCGGTGCATCGATCCTCAACTCCGACGAGTTCAAGAACTTCGACGACTGCGTCCAGCACGCGGGCACGCAGAGCGAACGGGACCAGTGCGCCGAGGACTTCAACAAGGACGTGAACAACTGACGTGTCCATACGCAGGACCAAGCCCATTGGTCGGTCCTGCCCGGAGAACTCATCACCCGATGACAGCGCGCCCCTGCGGTCGGCCGAAACACCACAGCAACGACCGGCCGCAGGAAGACGAGGACCACCGAAGCCGGCCAGGTGAGCGGCCCGCTCGTCGTCCACGCGAACAAGTCGCACCCCCCGGCGCTGTTGCCGTTCGATTGCTTGCCCCACGCTTACGCGTCGGCCTTACGAAGCACGAGCCACCCTCCCACCGCCGCTACGATCGCCCAGCCCGCCAGGATCACCAGGCCGCTCAACGGGCCGCCTTGACGTCCGGGCACCGTGGCCGCCAGCGGCACCGGAGGGCTCAGCCTGTGTCGTCCCGCAGGGGTGCGGCGACGTTGGATGGGCGGAAGCAGGCGGTGATGGACTTACCTTCGGTCTGGGGGTGCGTGTGCCAGCTGTCGGCTAGTGCGTCGATGAGAGCGAGGCCTCGCCCGGACGGCCTGGCGTTGTCGGGCCTGCGGGGCGTCGGCAGGCCCGCGGCGGAGTCGTGGACGCTGACGTGGAGGCACTGGCTGTCCCAGGCCAGCACGAGTTGCGCGCTGCTGTGGGCGTGGATGTGAGCGTTGGTGACCAGTTCGGAGACGGTGAGCAGGATGTCGTCCACCGTGTCCGGGGCGTCTTCGGTCCAGGGGAGGGAGTCCAGATGCCGGCGCGCCCAGCGTCGCGCTGCCTGGATTCCGTCGGTGACGGGAAAGGACTGTGCCCACCCCACGGCCCGCATCGACATGTCAGCCATTGCCTCACCTCATTCCGGATTCGGGCACCGTCTACCCCCGCCCGCAGGAATCACCGGGCCGGTCAGGGACTTGCCCGGATGACAGGCATCCGCAGAAGGTGCGCGAACGCGGCCGGATCACTTCGTATGGTCGGCTGGTCCGCCGGCGCGCCCGTCAGTTCCACCGCGCCCGCCGGGGACGACGTGCTCGCCCGGTGTCGCGAGCTCCTCGACCGTGTCGGCGCCGACCACCGCACCGGTGGACTTCTTGCCACGCCGCAGCCTGCCCTCCAGCCAACTCGCGAAGGTGGTGAGCGCGAAGTTCAGTACGACGAAGATGACCGCGACGACGGTGAAGCTGGCGATGGTGTTCGCACCGTAGTTCGCGCTCATCGGGCGGACCGAGGCCAACAGCTCGGAGAAGCCGAGCAACGCGCCGCCGAGTGCGGTGTCCTTCACGATGACCACCAGCTGACTGACGAGTGCCGGCAGCATCGCCGTGACCGACTGCGGCAGCAGGACGTACCGCATGGTCTGGCCTTTGCGCATGCCGATCGCCTTGGCAGCGTCGGTCTGGCCCGTTGGCAGGGACAGGATTCCGGCCCGCACCACCTCGGCGAGCACCGAGGCGTTGTAGAGGACGAGACCTGTGACCACGGCGTACAGCGGCCTGATTTCAGGGCTGATGTCGGTGAGTTCGGCGTACGCCGCGTTGGCGAAGAGCATCAGGATCAGCACCGGAATGGCGCGGAAGAACTCCACGACGGTGCCGGCCGCGCCGCGAACCCACCAGTGGTCGGAGAGCCGGGCGATACCGAACAGCGCTCCGAGGGGCAGCGCGATGACCATGGCGAGGCCGGCTCCGATGAGCGTGTTCTCAAGACCCGGCAGGAGGTACGTCGTCCACACCCGGGAGTCGGTGAAGAACGGCTCCCACTTGATCCACTCAAGCTGGCCCTTGTCGGCAAGGCTCCTGGCCACCCACCAGATCAGCGCTGCCACGGCGATCAGAAAAGCGACCGTGAACATCACATTGCGTCGTTTGGCGCGCGGTCCCGGAACGTCGTACAACACGTCCGTCATCGCCTCACCGCTACCTTCTTGCTGACCCAGCCGAGGAACAGACCGGTCGGGAGAGTGAGGCAGATGAATCCGAACGCGAAGATGGCGGAGATGAGGATGAGCTGGGCCTCGTTCTCGATCATTTCGCGCATCAGCGTCGCGGCCTCGGCCACCCCGATCGCGGCGGCCACGGTGGTGTTCTTGGTCAGTGCGATCAGTACGTTCGCGAGCGGACCCACGACGGAACGGAAGGCCTGCGGAAGGACGATCAGCGCCAGCACCTGGGGGAAGCTCAGGCCGATGGCCCGCGCCGCCTCCGACTGACCGGCCGGCACGGTGTTGATGCCGGACCTCAGTGCCTCGCAGACGAAGGCCGCGGTGTACGCGATCATCCCGAGCACGGCGAGCCTGAAGTTGATGGTCTCGAAGGCGTCCGCGCCGAGGTTGACGCCGAGTGTCTGGAACAGGCCCAGCGAGGTGAAAACAATGATCACTGTCAGCGGAATATTCCGCACCACATTGACATAGGCGGTGCCGAAGCCGCGCATCAGCGGCACAGGGCCGACCCGCATGGCGGCCAGGATTGTTCCCCAGATCAGGGCGCCGATGGCCGAATAGAAGGTGAGCTGTACCGTCACCCAAAAGGCACCCAGCAGATCGTAACCTTCAAGAAAGTCGAACACGATCTCCCGCATTCCCCGTGTGTGGTTGGGTGCGGCGCGCCACAGAGCCACGGAGAGGGGAGCGGCGCGCCGGTGGGAATCCTGCTTCAGTCGACGATGACGCCGATCTTCGGAGCGGGTTCGTTCTTGTAGTCGGCCGGGCCGAAGTTCTTCTTCACGTACTCGTCCCAGGAGCCGTCCGCGACCATCTTCTCCAGGGCGGTGTTGATCTTGCCCTTGAGATCGCTGCCCTTCTGGACGCCGATGCCGTAGTTCTCGTTGCTCAGCTTGAAGCCACCGAGCTTGAACTTGCCCTGGTTCTCCTCCTGCGAGGCATAGCCGGCGAGGATCGAGTCGTCGGTGGTGAGCGCGTCGATGACCTCGTTCTCGAGGCCGGTCAGGCACTCCGAGTAGCCGCCGTACTCCTGCAGCTGGGCCTTCGGGGCGAGCTCGGTCTTGACGTTCTGCGCGGAAGTGGAGCCGCTGACCGAGCAGAGCTTCTTGTTGTTCAGGTCTTCGGGCTTCTTGATGGAGTCGTCGTCCGATCGGACCAGGATGTCCTGGTGGGCCAGGAGGTAGGGTCCGGCGAAGTCGACCTTCTGCTGACGCTCATCGTTGATCGAGTAGGACGCCGCGATGAAGTCGACGTCGCCGCGCTCGAGCAGCGTCTCGCGGTCGGCGCTCTTGGCTTCCTTCCACTCGATGTCACCGGGCTGGCGGCCGAGCTCCTTGGCCACATAGGTCGCCACGTCCACGTCGAAGCCCGTGTAGGTGCCGTCCGGGGTCTTGAGGCCGATGCCTGGCTGGTCGAACTTGATGCCGATGGTGATCTTTTCTGCGGCGCTTCCCGAACCGCTCACGGCACTGCTGGCGGAGCCGCAGGCCGTCGCGCTCAGGAACAGCGCGAGCGCGGCGCCGGACGCGGCCGAGACCTTGAGAGTCTTCATGGTGATCATTCCTGGGGTTTGATGTGCTGGGGTTCGATGTGGGGGGAATGGCGACGTCGGACGGGCCTCAAAGGGCCCGCTCAGTGCTGAAGGATCTTCGACATGAAGTCCTTCGCCCGGTCGCTGCGTGGATTGGTGAAGAACTGGTCGGGCGTCGTCTCTTCTACGATCGCCCCGTCCGCCATGAAGACCACACGGTTGGCGGCCGAACGGGCGAAACCCATCTCGTGAGTGACGACGGCCATCGTCATGCCGTCACGGGCGAGCTGCCGCATGACCTCCAGCACCTCGTTGATCATCTCGGGGTCGAGGGCCGAGGTCGGCTCGTCGAAGAGCATGACCTTCGGGTCCATGGCCAGTGCTCGGGCGATCGCCACGCGCTGCTGCTGGCCACCGGACAGCTGTGCGGGGTACTTGTCCGCCTGGGAGGTGACGCCCACGCGTTCGAGCAACGAGCGCGCCCGCTCCTCAGCCGCCTTCTTGTCCTTCTTACGGACCTTGACCTGGCCGAGCGTGACGTTCTGCAGGACGGTTTTGTGGGCGAACAGGTTGAAGGACTGGAAGACCATGCCCACGTCGGCCCGCAGTCTGGCGAGCTCACGGCCCTCGGCGGGCAGCGGCTTCCCGTCGATGGTGATCTCACCGGAGTCGATGGCTTCCAAACGGTTGATGGCGCGGCACAGCGTGGACTTCCCGGACCCGGAGGGTCCGATGACGACGACGACCTCGCCACGGGCGATGGTGAGATCGATGTCCCGCAGCACGTGCAGAGCGCCGAAGTGCTTGTTGACGTTGCTGAGCACGACCAGGGCGTCGTTCGTGCCCCGCGTCGCGTCCTTCTCGGTCCCTGTTACTCCGCTCATCGACTTCATACTCCGCCCGCTTCCGTCCGGTCGCACGCCGACGGCGAGCGTGGCGGCCATGGGCGAGGGTGTCGACGGCCTCCGACATGGCCCGACTGCTCGCGGCGGCCGCACCGGCTGCGGCTGCGCTACCTCAGCAGGCGCCCGGCAATCCGGTTGCCGCGTTCGGAACCACGCTGACAGGATCGCCGGCATGCCATTCTTCTCCGCGCACGACGGAACGGATCTCGCTTACCACGTGTTCGGCGACGCCGGTGGCGGTGAACCGCTGGTCTGTCTGCCGGGCGGTCCCATGCAAGCTTCCGTCTACCTCGGTGAACTGGGCGGACTGTCCGCGCATCGGCAGCTGATCGTGTTTGACCTTCGCGGAACCGGCCTGTCTCCCGAACCGCACGACGCGGCCGACTACCGCTGTGACCGGCTCGTCGATGACGTGGAGGCCCTGCGTGAGCACTTGGGCCTCGACCGTATGGATCTGCTGGCGCACTCCGCCGCCGCGAACCTTGCGGCGCTGTACGTGGCCAGACATCCGCAGCGGATCAGCAAGCTCGCTCTGATCACCCCGAGCACCAAGGCCGTGGCCATCGAGGTCAGCGCCGAGACCCGGCGGGAGACGGCTCAGCTGCGCAGGGACGAGCCTTGGTTCGCGGGGGCCTTCGCAGCCCTCGAATCGATCATGGCCGGCGAGGGTACGGACGCCAACTGGAAGGCCATGGCACCGTTCTCCTACGGCCGATGGGACGCTGCGGCACGAGCGCACCAGGCGGCCGAGGACGGGCAGCGGAACCAGGAAGCCGCAGACGCCTTCGGCGCCGACGGTGCCTTCGACCCGGACACCACTCGCGCAGCGCTCGCGGGGTTCAGGGCGCCGGTCCTGCTGGTCGCCGGGGAGGTCGACCTGAGTGCCATCCCTGGCGTCGTGGCCGAGTACGCAGAGTTGTTTCCGAACGCCAGGCTCGTCGTTCAGCCGGCAGCGGGCCACTTCCCCTGGCTCGATGACGCCGAGCGGTTCGTCGCGAGCGTCTCGGATTTCCTGCGGTGAATGCCGCCGTGCAGGAAGGCGGTTACTGACAGCTGTCGGCCGGCCGGGCGGGAGCTGCTGGGTGTACCGGACTTTCGCCAACCTCGGGACGGCCTGTGACCTGGCACTTCATGGTTGTCGAACACTCACTCGGCCTGTCCTTCGCGGTCCGGCTGGGCGTGCGGACGATGCCACCGCGGTAACTGCCGCCTCCGCCTCCGCCTCCGCCTCCGCCTCCGCCTCCGCTTCGCGGCGCGTCGGTCGGGCGCGGCCGGTGTGCGGACGCGTGGCGGTGCGAGCGGGTTGAGCTCTTTGCCATCCCTTGACCGGAAAGTTCAGGTGGGGCGCCGTGTGCGTCAGAGCGTGTCAGGCGACAGGGCCGGGGTGCCCGCGCGCCATTAATGTGCACGCCGGAGCGGTCACTCAATCACGCCCGTACAAAGCCGAGTTGGCGGGGCGGAGGCGGTGGTGCCGCTGGAAACGATAGGTGAGCCTTGCCTTACTCGCAAGGCTCGGCGAGGAACTGGGAGAACACAAGGTGACCACGGTCCATGCCCCGCTCGCCGGGCAGGAGTCCGGAGCCGACATCGTCGGCACGGCGACGGCCCTCCTCGACGCCTATCGACCCAGCACGGACCGATTTTTCGCCTCCCCCACCAGAACACTGCTCGCGCGCGGTGAATGGGCTCACGTCCCGCACGACGCGCGGCCGCTCACCGAGCGGGTCCAGGACGCCCTCGCCGCGGCCCGAACCGCCGGCCGGCCGCACCCCGTGGTCATGGGAGCGATCCCCTTCGATGCGTCCGCGCCCGCCGCGCTCGCCGTTCCCGACAGCCTGCGCCGCGCCCCGGCACTCGGCCGGGATCCACTGATCGCACTTCCGGCGCCCGCACCGGCCGGCATCGCCTGGCAGATACGGCCGGTGCCCGCGCCCGACCGGTACGCGGCCGCGGTCGCCGCCGCCGTCGGCCGTATGGCGGCGGGCGAGTTACGGAAAGTCGTCCTCGCGAGGGCGCTCGATCTGACCGGTGACCGGGAGCCCGACGTGCCGGGGATGCTGCAGAGGCTCGCCCGTCGCGACGCCCGCGGCTACACCTTCGCGATGCCCACGGGCACCGGCCGCACCCTGCTCGGTGCCAGCCCCGAACTCCTCGTCTCCCGGCGCGGAAGAAACCTGCTGGCCAACCCGCTCGCCGGCTCGACGCCCCGCAGCGACGACCTCGCCGAGGACGTACGCCGCGCCGCCGCGCTGCTCGAATCGCCCAAGGACCTGTTCGAGCACGCCGTCGTCGTCAATGCGATACAGGACGCGCTGGCCCCGTACTGCGGCGACCTCGTGGTGCCCGAACGGCCCACTCTGGTGCAGACCGCGGCCATGTGGCACCTGTCGACGACCATCACCGGCACCCTCGCCCCCCGGCCGGCCTCGGCACTGGAACTCGCCTGTGCGCTGCATCCCACGCCGGCGGTCTGCGGCGAACCGACCGGGCGGGCCCAGGAGGTCATCGCAGAGCTGGAGCCGTTCGACCGCGGCCTGTACTCCGGTGTCGTCGGCTGGGGTGACGCGGACGGGGACGGTGAGTGGGTCGTGACCATCCGCTGCGCGGAGGCGGGCCCCGCAGGTCTGCGGCTCTTCGCCGGCGCGGGCCTGGTGGCTTCGTCGGACCCGGCGGCCGAGACCGCCGAGACCAGCGCCAAGTTCCGTACGTTCCTCGACGCCGTGGGAGCCCGACTGTGAGCGCCGACGCACCGACCTGGCCCGCCGACTTCGCCGAGCGCTACCGTGCCGCCGGGTACTGGCGCGGAGAAACCTTCGGGCAGATGCTGGCCGCCCGCGCCCGGGAGCACCCCGACCGGGTCGCCGTCGTGGATCCCGCCGTCGTGGATCCCGCCGGTGAGGGCCGCCGCTGGACGTACGGGGAGCTCGACCGTCGGGCCGACCGGCTCGCCGCTGGTTTTCTGGCCGCCGGAATCGGCCGGAGCGACCGGGTGGTGGTGCAGCTGCCGAACGTCGCCGAGTTCTTCGAGGTCGTCTTCGCGCTGTTCCGGATCGGCGCGCTGCCGGTGTTCGCCCTGCCGGCCCACCGGGAGCAGGAGATCGGGTACTTCTGCTCGTTCTCCGAGGCGGTCGCGTACGTCGTCGCCGACCGGCACGACGGCTTCGATCACCGCGACCTCGCCACCAGGGTGAAGGAACAGACCCCGACGCTGCGCCATGTGTTCGTGGTGGGGGAACCGGGCGCGCACACCGCACTGAGCACGGTGCCGTGCGAACCCGTCGGCCTCGACACGTACGCCGGGCCGAGCGCCTCGGACCTGGCCTTCCTCCAACTGTCCGGCGGCAGCACAGGGGTGCCGAAACTGATCCCGCGTACGCACGACGACTATCTCTACTCGCTGCGGGGATCCAACGAGATCTGCGCGGTGGACGAGGCCAGCGTCTATCTCGTGGTCCTGCCGGCCGCACACAACTTCCCACTCAGCTCGCCCGGCTCGCTGGGCACCCTGTGCGCCGGCGGCCGCGTCGTGCTGTGCCCCGGTCCCGCCCCGGAGACCGCGTTCCCGCTCATCGAGCGCGAGGGCGTCACGATCACCGGTCTCGTGCCCCCGCTCGCCCTCGTGTGGACCCAGGCCGCGCTGAACACGACGTACGACCTCGACAGCCTGCGCGTCCTGCTGGTCGGCGGTGCCAAGTTCAGCGAGGAAGCGGCGCGGCGCGTACGGCCCGCGCTCGGCTGCTCCCTGCAACAGGTCTTCGGCATGGCCGAAGGCCTCGTCAACTACACCCGGCTGGACGACGACGAGGAGACCGTCGTCACCACCCAGGGCCGGCCGATCTCGCCCGACGACGAGATCCGCATCGTCGACGACGAGGGCCAGGACGTGGCTCCCGGAGAAACCGGCCATCTCCTCACCCGCGGCCCCTACACGATCCGGGGCTACTGGCGGGCCGCCGAGCACAACGCCCGCTCGTTCACGCCCGACGGCTTCTACCGCACCGGCGACATCGCCCGCGCGACCCCGAGCGGACACCTCGTGGTGGAGGGCCGCGCCAAGGACCAGATCAACCGTGGCGGCGAGAAGATCGCGGCGGAGGAGGTCGAGAACGTCATCCTCGGCCATCCCGCAGTCCACGACGTGTCCGTCGTGTCGGTCCCCGACGACTACCTCGGCGAGCGGGCCTGCGCGTACGTCATCCTCCGCGAGGGCGGCGAACTGCGGCCCGCCGCCCTCCGCAGGTACGTCCGGGAACGCGGCCTGGCCGCCTACAAGGTGCCCGACCGGGTCGAGTTCGTCGACGCCTTCCCGGCCACCGGCATCGGCAAGGTCAGCAAGAAGGACCTCCGCACCACCGCCGCCCAGCCCGGCCCCCACTGAAAGGCCCGTTGTCATGGCGCTGCCCGCCATCTCCCCGTACCCCATGCCCGGCGCCACCGCTCTGCCCGAGAACCGCGCAGGCTGGACCGTCGACCCCCAGCGGGCGGTCCTGCTCGTCCACGACCTGCAGAACCACTTCCTGTCCGCCTTCGAGGACAACACCTCCCCGGTGACCGAACTCCTCGCCAACACGGCACGGTTGGCGACGTACGCCAGAAGTCGGGACATACCCGTCGTGTACTCCGCCCAGCCCGGCGGCCAGAGCCCAGCGCAGCGCGGGCTCCAGCAGGACTTCTGGGGACCGGGCCTGCCCGATGATCCGCATGCCGGGGCCATCGCGCCGGCCGTGGCGCCCCAGGACGGTGACACGGTCGTCACCAAGTGGAAGTACAGCGCCTTCGTACGCTCCGAACTCGCCGCGCTGCTGGAACACCACGGCCGTGACCAGCTCGTCATCACCGGTGTGTACGCGCACATCGGCGTGGTCACGACGGCCTGCGACGCCTGGATGCGGGACATCGAGGCCTTCGTCGTCGCCGACGCGGTCGCCGATTTCAGCGAACGAGAACACCGGTCGGCGCTGCGCTGGGCCGCCGGCCGGTGCGCCGTCGTCACCACCACCGACGCGATCCTGGGCGAAGGGATTTGACCGTGGCGCCGCTGACTGTGCAGCAGATGCGCGAGGACATCGCCGACGTCCTGGGCGAGGACCCCGCCGACATCCCCGACGACGAGAACCTCGCCGACTACGGTCTCGACTCGGTCCGACTGATGAGCCTGGTCGAGCGGTGGCGACGCGAGCACGGCGCCGCCGTCTCCTTCGTGGACCTGGCCGAACACCCTGCCATCGACGCGTGGGCAACTCGGCTGGGGGCGCGGGGATGACCACCGTATCGACAACAGCAGAACCCGCCGCGGGCCCCGTGCCCCCGGACGGCTCCGACGCCGGCGGCCTTCCGCTGACAGCCGCCCAGACGGGCATGTGGTTCGCACAGGCCCTCGATCCGGAGAGTCCCGCGCTCAACACCGCCGAATATCTGCTGCTCGAAGGACCGTTACGGCCCGAGGTCCTGGTGCGGGCGCTGCGCCGAACCGCGGCCGAAGCGGACGCACTGAACGTACGGATCGCACCATCCCCCGGCGGACCACGCCAGTTCCCGTTCGACCCGGCCGCGCCCGGCATCGCGTTTCCGCTGCACACGGCCGACCTGCGAGGAGCGCCCGACCCGCAGGCAGCCGCCCTTGCCTGGATGGACGACGACCTGACGCGGCCCTTCGATCTCGCCGTGGGCCCGCCGTTCCGGCACGCGCTGCTGCGGGTCGGGGACGAACAGTGGCTGTGGTACCAATGCGTGCACCACATCGTCATGGACGGCTTCGGCTACTCGCTGCTCGCCCGGCGGACCGCGGATCTGTACGCCGCCCTCGTCGCGGGGACGGAGCCGGGGGAGCGCGACTTCGGGCGGCTGGCCGACCTGATCCAAGACGATGCCGCCTACCGTGCAGGCGGCCGGTTGGACACCGACCGGACGTACTGGACCGAGACGCTCGCCGACCGCCCGCAGGCACCCGCGCTCGCCGGACGTACGGTGCTGGCCTCGCGCACCTTCCTGCGGCGCAGCGCCCGGGTGCCGGATCCCACCACGGCCCGGCTTCGGGAAGTCGCCGCGCACCTGCGGGCCACCTGGCCGGACGTACTCATCGCCGTCCAGGCCCTGTACGTCTCGCGCGTCACCGGCACCGCCGACGTGGTCCTGGGGATGCCGATGATGGGCCGCATGGGTTCGGTCGCCCTGCGCATCCCCGGCATGGTCATGAACGTGCTGCCGCTGCGGCTGACCGTGGCTCCGGACACCACACTCGCCGCTCTGACACGGCAGGTCGTCCTCGCGGTGCGCGCCGCGCGCCGCCATCAGCGCTACCGGATCGAGGACATCAGGCGCGACCACGGCCTGCTCGGCGAAGGCCGCGCGCCGGTCGGACCTCTCGTCAACATCATGCCGTTCGACTACGACCTGTCCTTCGGCGGCGTCACCGCCACCCCGCACAACCTCTCCGCCGGCCCTGTCGACGACCTCACCGTCAATGTGTACGACCGGACCGACGGCCGGGGTCTGCGGATCGATCACGACGCGAACCCCGCCGTGTACACCGAGGACGAGCTCGCCGCACACCAGCTGCGGTTCCTCCACCTGCTCACCCGGACCGTCCACGCCGACCCCGAAGCTCCACTCGCGGGACTCGGCACGGCGACCCCGGAGGAACGGCGGCGCGTGCTCGTCGAGTTCAACGAGACGTCCCGGCCGCTCCCCGCCACCACCCTCATCGGCCCGATCGAGGAACAGGCAGAACGCACCCCGCAAGCCCCGGCCCTCGTCTTCGGCGGCCGGACCCTGACGTACGGGCAACTGAACGCGCGGGCCGGCCGTCTCGCCCGCAAGCTGGCCGCGGACGGCGTACGGCCAGGGGCGCTGGTCGCCGTCGCCCTGCCGCGTTCGGTGGAACTGATCGTCGCCCTGCTGGCCGTACTCAAGGCCGGCGGTGCCTATCTGCCGCTCGATCCCGGCCACCCTCCCGGCCGGATCGCCGACATGCTCGACGACGCCGCCCCGGTCGCGGTCGTCACCGACTCGGCCACCCGCACGCGCCTGCCCGACACCGGCATCCCGCACGTCGTGCTCGACCGGACGGACCTCTCGGCGCTGTCTCCGGTCGGCTCGCCCGACGCGCTCACACCACAGCATCCGGCGTACGTCATCTACACCTCCGGTTCCACGGGCAGGCCCAAGGGCGTGGTGGTGTCCCACGCGGCCATCGACAACCGGCTGCGCTGGATGCAGCACACCTACCCGCTCGCCCCCGGCGACCGGGTGCTCCAGAAAACCCCGTCCGGCTTCGACGTCTCCGTGTGGGAGTTCTTCTGGGCACTGCGCGTAGGCGCCACCCTGGTCGTCGCCGAACCGGACGGGCACAAGGATCCGCTCTACCTGGCGCGCACCATCCAGGAACAGTCGGTCGCCGTCTGCCACTTCGTGCCGTCCATGCTCCAGGTCTTCCTCGCGGAACCGGCCGCGGCCGGATGCTCCTCGCTGCGGCACGTCTTCTCCAGCGGTGAGGCGCTGTCCCGGGACACCGTGCGGCAGTTCCACCGCATGCTGCCCAGCGCCCAGTTGCACAACCTGTACGGACCCACGGAAGCCGCGGTCGACGTCACCCACCACACCTGCACCTCTGGGCAGACCGGTCCTGTCCCCATCGGCCGTCCGGTGTGGAACACCCGGCTGTACGTTCTGGACGCCGCCCTCCAGCTGTGCCCTCCCGGCGTCCCCGGCGAGCTGCACCTCGCCGGAGTTCAGCTCGCCGACGGCTACCTGCGGCGCCCCACTCTGACCGCCGGCCGCTTCGTCGCCGACCCCTACGGCTCGCCGGGCTCGCGCATGTACCGCACGGGCGACCTCGCCCGCTGGACCGCCGACGGGGAGATCATCTACCTGGGGCGTACTGACCAACAGGTCAAGCTGTACGGCCAGCGCCTCGAACCCGGCGAGATCGAGGCGCACCTGGCGGCGATGGACACCGTGACGGGTGCCTGTGTGATCGTGCGCGAGGACCGGCCCGGCGACCAGCGGCTCGTCGCCTATGTCACGGGCAGTGGGCCCGTACGGGACGGGGCGGCTGTACCGGACGAGGCGGCCCTGCGCGCACGCCTCGCCGCCGTACTGCCCGACTACATGGTGCCCTCGGCGGTCGTACGCCTCGATGACTTCCCCCTCAGCCCCAACGGCAAGCTCGACCGCAAGGCCCTGCCCGCCCCCGTCGCGGAGGCGGGGACCGGCGGCCGGGCTCCTCGCAACCCGACCGAGGAAACACTGGCCCGCCTCTTCGCCGAGGTGCTCGGCCTCGAACGCGTCGCTGCGGACGCCGCCTTCTTCGACCTCGGCGGCACGTCATTGCTCGCCGCCCGTCTCATGTCCCGCATCCGCGAGACCCTGGGCCTCAGCGCCCCGATCGGCGCCCTGTTCCGTGCGCCGACACCGGCCGCTCTCGCCGGGCGGCTCACCGGCGACGCGGGCGCCGACACGGCACTGGAGGTACTGCTGCCGCTGCGCCCGGGCGGCGACCGCGTTCCGCTGTTCGTGTTCCATCCGGCGGGAGGGATCAGCTGGTGCTACTCGGGGCTGCTGCCCCGACTGGGCGCGGGTCAGCCGGTCCACGGGCTTCAGGCGCGAGGACTGCTGCACGACGGCGAAGCCCTGCCCGCCACGATGGACGAGATGGCCGCCGACTACGCGGCTCAGATCCGGACCGTGCAGCCCCACGGCCCCTATCGGCTGCTGGGCTGGTCCGTCGGCGGGGTCGTCGCCCATACCGTGGCGGTCCACCTCCAGCAGGCCGGCGAGCGGGTCGACCTCCTCGCGCTGATGGACGCGTACCCCTCCGACCAGTGGCGCGACCTCGCCGGACCCACTGAGGCCGACGCACTCAACGCCCTTCTGCGGATGGCAGGTTTCGAGGGCAGCGACGGCCTGACCCGGGACAGCGTCCTTGCCACTCTGCGTCACGAGGGCAGCGCGCTCGCGGCTCTTCCCGAGCGGGTCCTGACCGCCGTCCTCGCCATCGTGACCAACAACGCCCGCCTCATGCGAACCCACCGGCATCAGGTCTTCGACGGCGACCTGCTGTTCTTCACGGCTGCGGCCCCCCGGGCCGAGGACTGGCTCACCCCCCTCGCCTGGCAGCCGTACACGACCGGCCGGCTCATCGAGCACGCCCTGGACTGTCTGCACCCCGAGATGACGCAGCCGCCACAACTCGACGCGATCGCAGCGGTACTCGCGGACCGGCTGGCCGAACTCGACGCATGACCGACCTGACCTGGCCTACCGACCTGGGCCCACCGACCTGACCTACCGACCTGCGACACGGCAACACCACCACAGCCAGTACCACTTCAGGAGGAACGAACCATGTCCCGCAACCGCTCCGTCATCAACCGCCGAGTCCTGCTCGCCGCCGCCGTGTCCGCCACCTGGGCACTCGGTCCGGCCGGCACGGCGACGGCCGCGTCGGCGCATGGTCACAGCCGCCAGACGTCGTACACGGTGGACTCGGCCGAGTTGGGGCAGGGGCTCTACCAGTCCGCCTACTCGGCACGGAACAACGTCCTGTGGGTCACCAGCTCGGTCGGCTTCCCGCCTGTCACCCAGTCCCAGCTTCTGAAGGTGGACCCCCGGAGCCTGAAGGTGACGGCGGCCTACACGCCGCCCCTCAAGGACGAGGCCACCGGCGCGCGGGAGGCGGTGTACGGGGTTGCCGTCGACGATGAGCACAACACCGTCTGGACCACCAACACGGTTGACAACTCCCTCGCCGTCTACAGTCAGCGCACCGGCCGCCACCTCGCCTCGGTGCCGGGTGTGCGGCACGTCCGGGACGTCGTGATCGACGCGCACCGCGACCTGGCCTGGGCCTCGGGCCTGGAGGACGGCAGCCTCGTCGCCTTCGACACCCGCACCTTCCAGGAGAAGAAGCGCGTCACTGTCCAGGGCGCCGGGCCCGCCGGCCTTGCCGTCGACCCGCGCACCGGCACCGTCTACGCCGCCGACCTGATGAACGGCCGTCTCATCGTCCTCTCGCCCACGTCCGGAACGCCCACACTGATCCCCGCCGGCCAGGGCGCCATCGACGTGTCGCTGTCGGTCGACGGCCACACCGCCTACACCGCCAACCAGGGCTCCGGCACCGTCTCCGTGATCGATCTGCGCGCGGGAGTGGTCGAGAAGGAGATCGCCACGGGCGCGGGCAGTCTCGCCGTGGCGACCGACGTCTGCACCGGCAACGTCTTCGTCGCCAACCGGGGGTCGGGGACGACCACGGTGGTCGACCCGCGGACGGGGAGTGTCCTCGCGGACCTGGCGACCGGGGCGAACACCGACCATGTCGTCCTCCACCGTGGCACCGCGTACGTCGTCGACAAGGCGGCAGCCGGCGCGCAGGCCATGGACTCCATCCACCGCATCCGTACCGACCGCTGACGGCTTGACGGCTTGACGGCTGACAGGCGGCCGTGCGGATGCCCTGATCACGTAGGCTCGGCGCATGGCGAAGTATTTCGACGTGCACCCCGAGAATCCGCAGCGACGCACCATCACCGCCGTGGCTGAAAGCATCCGTTCCGGCGCGCTCGTCGTGTATCCGACGGACTCCTGTTTCGCGCTGGGCTGCCGACTGGGCAGCCGGGACGGCATCGGCCGGATCCGGTCGATCAGGAACCTCGACGACCGTCACCACTTCACCCTGGTGTGCCAGGACTTCGCGCAGCTGGGCCAGTTCGTGCACATCGACAACGACGTGTTCCGGGCGATCAAAGCGGCGACGCCCGGCAGTTACACCTTCATCCTCCCGGCGACGAAAGAGGTGCCGCGCCAGCTGCTGCACCCCAAGAAGAAGACGGTCGGAGTCCGGATTCCCGACCACATCGTCGCCCAGGCCCTGCTCGCCGAACTGGGGGAGCCGCTGCTCTCCAGCACGCTGCTCCTGCCCGACGAGGAGGAGCCGATGACCCAGGGCTGGGAGATCAAGGAACGGCTCGACCATGTGGTGGACACCGTGGTCGACTCGGGCGACTGCGGCACCGAGCCGACCACGGTCATCGACTTCTCCGCCGGCGAGGCCGAGATCGTACGCCGCGGGGCGGGCGACCCCGCGCGGTTCGAGTAGCCCGGTTCGTACGCAACTTCGGCCTCCGCCGTGGCGCACGCGCTGTGAACCCTGCGCTCGTCACGATGGAGCGCAACTGAGACCCGCAGACCCGCAGGCGCGTCTGCGAGCTGCCGCTGTCCGCTGTCCGAGGAGAGACGCCCGATGACCACCGCAGCGCCGCCGCCTCCCGACTTCGGTGCGGTGTTCACTCTGCCTGGTGTGTACGCCCCCCAGGACGACACGCTGCTGCTGGCCGAGGCGATGCGACGTGAGGGCATCAGCGCGGGGACGAGCGTGCTCGACGTATGCACGGGCAGCGGCGTCCTCGCGGTGTACGCGGCCCGGCTCGGCGCACGCGTGACCGCGGTCGACATCGGCAGACGCGCCGTGCTCACGGCGCGAATGAACGCGTTGCTCGCTCGCCGCCGCGTCACCGTGTGCCGGAGCGACCTTCTGTCGTCGCTGCCGGGGCGTTCGTTCGACGTCGTTGTCAGCAACCCTCCCTACGTCCCGGCACCCGGTCTCGCGCTGCCGCGACGGGGGCCGGCGCGGGCCTGGGACGCGGGCCGTGACGGCCGCGTGCTGGTGGACCGCATCTGTGACGCGGCGCCTGCCGCGCTGCGTCCGCACGGGGTGCTACTCATGGTGCACTCCGCGTTGACCGGGAGCGACGCGACGCTACGGCGGCTGCAGCGGGCCGGTCTGCGCGCCGAGGTGGCCGACCGCAGGTCCGTTCCGTTCGGGCCGGTGGTGCGCGGGCGCTTGGCATGGCTGCGGGAGCGCCGCCTGCTGGACGCGGACTCCGACCGGGAAGGACTCGTGGTGATCCGTGCCGAGAAGGTCTGAAGCGGGGTACGTCGGCGGAAGGTACGCCGGACCGTTGGGCCCGCGGGCGTGCGCGGGCCGTTCGGGTGACCGGCTCGCGCGATCAGACACGTGGGCGTCGAGATCTACAGGCACTCGTCGGAAGTCGCCGCCAAGTTTCCTGTACGGCAGCTCACTCATTCAAGATCACCCCACCGTGGTCACTGTCACCAACCTCCGTGGACAGAACACCTAGGGCAGCGGGGTGCCGCCCGTGGCGTTGACGATCTCAGCGGTGATGTAGCTGGACTGCGGAGAGGCCAGGAACACATAGGCGGGGGCCATTTCGGCGGGCTGCGCGGGCCGGCCCAGCGGTGACTGCTTGCCGAAGGAGACGGTGTCCGGCATCGTCGCCGGAATGAGCGGAGTCCACACCGGACCGGGCGCCACCGCGTTGACCCGGACCCCCCTCTCGGCCAGCATCTGCGCCAGCCCCTGGGTGAAGGTGACGATGGCGCCCTTGGTCATCGCGTAGTCGAGCAGGTGCGGGCTCGGCTTGTACGCCTGCACCGAGGTCGAATTGATGATGCAGCCCCCTCGCGGGATGTGGGGCAGGGCCATCTTCGACAGCCAGAACATGCCGTAGAGATTGGTGCGTACGACCCGGTCGAACTGCTCAGTGGAGATCGCCTCGATGCCGTCCGGCTGCGACATCTGGTACGCGGCGTTGTTGACCAGGACATCGATCCGCTCGAATTCCAGCACAGCACGTTCGACGAGCCGGCGGCACTGTTCTTCCTCGCGGATGTCACACGGGACGGCCACGGCGCGACGGCCGGCACCCTCGATCAGCCGTACCGTCTCGTGGGCGTCCTCACGCTCCTCGGCCAGATGGGTGAAGAGTACGTCGGCGCCCTCACGCGCGAAGGCGAGGCACACGGCGCGGCCGATCCCGGAATCACCGCCGGTGACCAAGGCCTTGCGGCCCTCCAGGACTCCGCTGCCCCGATAGGAGTCTTCGCCGTGGTCGGGAGGCGGGTCCATCGGCCCGGTCCAGCCAGGATGCGCCTGCTCCTGCTGCCCGAACTCGGGCTGCGGGTGCTTGGTCACGGGGTCCTGAGCCCGAGGGGCGGCGTTCTCGTCTGTCACTGTGATGTCTCCTGGCTGTGGGAACAACGGGTGCCGGTGCCGGCCTAGTTCCGCGTTCCCTACTGGCGGTCGGTCTAACTCGGCGGGTACGGCGCGTCGGCCAGCAGGCGGGCGAGGTGGACGGCGTTCACGGCCTGGGTGCGCAGGGTGGCGGAGACGCTCTGCGGGGTTTCGTCCAGGTCCTGGTAGTCGGTGCCGTGCTGGGCCTCACCCACCCAGTACGTGACGGCTCCGGGCGCCAGGCTGAAGCCGAGGTCGTTGAGCCCCTGGAAGAGGTCGGCGCTCACCTTGTGCGCCCCGTCCTCATTGCCGACGACCGCGGCCAGTGCGACCTTGCCGTAAGGCAACTGCCGTCCCTGCTCGTCGGTTTCGGCGATGTCGGCGTTCAGCCGCTCCAGCACCCGCTGGCAGAGGCTGGAGGGGTGCCCGAGCCAGATGGGGGTCGACACCAGCACGATGTCGGCCGTCATCACCTTTTCGAGGATCTGAGGCCAGGCGTCCCCGTCACCCATGTCGCGGGCGACTCCCGGCTGGACGTCGTGGTCGACGATGCGCAGGGTTTCGCCCTGCACTCCGAGGCCGGCCAGCTCGGCCATGATCTGATCCGCCAGAAGGTGGCTGCTCGACGGCTCGGGGGAGGGGGTGAGGGTGCAGACCAGGGCGACTGCGCGTGTCATCGAAGACTCCTCGGACGCCGGGTGGCGTCCAGTACGGCCCCGGAAAGACATTCCGGTGCGGGATCGGGCGGGAAACAGGGATGGTGTGAACTCAGCTGGGAGCGTGGCGTATGTCCCGCCCTCCGTGCCTGGTCGGAGCCGTCATCGTCACTCCTTGCGCGTAGCTTTTCCCACCCTGGAGGCTCTGGGCCCGCCATGCCACCGGAGGTCCCGCCACGTCCTTGCGCGTGCCCGGCCCGCAGCCGGCCAATCACACTTCCGGTCCACACGTCCGGTCCGCGCTCGTGTAGCGAGCGGTGGGTTTTGGGCGTGAAGTAGGGGTAGCCGCGTGGATGAGGTGACGTGCCGGCCGGCTCCGCGTACGCGCCCCACGACGGCGAACACATCGAACCGTTACGACGAGGTGAGTGTCATGCCCGCAGGGTCCAGCCCCAAGCGTGAGCGGCAGTACGAGCACATCAAGGAAGGCGCGCAGGAGCGCGGCACTTCCGAGGAGCGAGCGAAGGAAATCGCCTCGCGGACCGTCAACAAGGAGCGGGCCCGCTCCGGTGAGGCCATGACCGCGAGCAAGACCTCCACCCGCGACCCCAAGTCCGCTTCGGAGCGGGGCGGCCAGCGCTCACACAGCGGCGCGCAGGGCCCCACCAGGGACCAGCTGTACGCGGAGGCCAAGAAGAAGAACATCGAAGGCCGCTCCGCGATGAACAAGCAGCAGCTGAGCAAGGCCCTCGGCCGCTGACCCGTACCACGGTGCAGGGGACGGGCCGCGCGGCCCGGGGCAACCACGGGGCCAACCAACGGACCAAGGAGCGGCGATGAGCGCGCGCACAGGCCTGCGGGTCGTCGTCACGGGGGCGACCGGCAACGTCGGCACGAGCGTGGTGAGGGCCCTGTCCGAGGATCCCGCCGTCGGTTCGGTACTCGGCCTCGCCCGCCGTACTCCGAGGCTCTCGTTGCCCGGCGTCGAATGGGGCACGGTGGACCTCGGCCACACCGACAGCCGGAGCACCCTGGTGAGCCACTTCGCGGGCGCGGACGCGGTCGTCCACCTGGCCTGGCGCTTCCAGCCGACGCACAACCCCGTTCTCACCTGGCAGAGCAACGTGAGCGGCTCGATGCGGGTCTTCGACGCCGTTGCCGGGGCGGGTGTGCCGGCGCTGGTGCACGCCTCGTCCGTGGGGGCCTACTCACCCGGCCCGAAGGACGAACCCGGCGTCGACGAGGAGTGGCCGACCCACGGGTGGCCCGACGCCGCGTACTGCCGGGAGAAGGCATACCTGGAGCGCGTCCTCGACACCTTCGAGCTGCGCCACCCGGACGTCAGGGTGGTGCGCATGCGGCCCGGTTTCCTGTTCAAGGAGACGGCGGCCAGCGAACAGCGGCGCATCTTCGCGGGCCGCTACGTACCTGGTGCACTGCTGCGGCCTGACCTGCTGCCCTTCGTCCCCGACCTCGAAGGGCTGCGCTTCCAGGTCCTGCACACCGACGACGCCGCCCAGGCGTACCGGCTCGCCGTACTGGGCGACGTACGAGGAGCTTTCAACCTGGCCGCCGGCCCGGTGATCGACGCACAGGAACTCGGGGACCAGCTCGGTGCCCGCGTCGTACGGCTGCCACGGACGCTGGTGCGGACGGCGCTGGCGACCGCCTGGCTCGCCCACGCCGTACCCGCATCCCCGCACCTGTTCGACGCGGTCCTGCGCCTGCCGGTGCTCGACTGCCGCCGGGCCCATGAGGTGCTGGGCTGGCGGCCCGAACGGACCGCCCAGGAGGCACTGGGAGCGTTCCTGCGCGGCGTACGCCGGGGAACGGGCGAACGGACCGCTCCACTGGCAGGAAGGCAGGTGGGTGAGCAAGGTGGGTGAGCAAGGCATGATGCGCCTTGCTCACCCTCCGAGGAGTGAGCGATGAACACAGCGAAACTGACGTACAAGCCGGTCGGGCTGTTGCTGGGCGCGGTGAACGGCGTGCTGGCCGGCGCCCTCTTCAAGCAGGTCTGGCAGCGCGTGGGCAAGGAACCGGACGCGCCGGACGCCACCGACGAGGACCGTGGCTGGCGCGAGGTGCTGATCGCTGCGGCGCTCCAGGGAGCCATCTTCGCCGCGGTCAAGGCGGCCACCGACCGCAGTGGCGCCACGATGGTCCGCCGCCTGACCGGGACCTGGCCCGACTGAGAGGGGGAAGGCGTGACCAGGAGAACCCTTGACGCCCTGCTCGACACATACGGGACGACGTACGCCACCGAAGCGGGGATCCCGCTGCGCGACAAGCCGCAGCCGCTGTACCAGCTGCTCGTACTGAGCCACCTGCTCAGTGCACGCATCAGGGCCTCCGTCGCCGTGGCCGCCGCCCGGGCCCTGTTCGCCCACGGCATACGCAACCCACGGCGGATGGCGGACGCCACGTGGCAGCAGCGCGTGGACGCGCTGGGCGAGGGCGGCTACCGGCGTTACGACGAGCGGACGGCGACGCAGCTCGGCGACGGCGCCGGGCTTCTCATCGACGAGTACGGCGGGGACCTGCGCCGACTGCGCCGGGAAGCCGACGGCGACACGGAAACGCTCGGGGCAGGCCTTCGCCGTATGCCCGGTGTGGGACCCGCCGGCGCCGACATCTTCCTGCGCGAGGTGCAGGCGGTGTGGCCGGAGACCGCCCCCTACCTGGACGCGAAAGCCCTGCAGGGCGCCGAGCGGCTCGGTCTGCCAACGACGCCGGCCGGGCTCGCCCGTCTCGGCCGCGGGCAGGACCCGGCCGTACTCGCCGCCGCGCTGGTGCGTGCCGCCCTCGACAAGGACGCCGCTAAGACGATCGGCGCGGCGGCGTCCGGCAGCAGGTGACTCCCCGCGCAGCCACATACGTGAGGCGGCCCGCCGAGACGTTCGGCGGGCCGCCCTCTGCGACGTGAACCACTGCTCCGGACTACTCCATGGGGTAGATGTCGCCGCTGCCCATGCCGCTCGCCTGCTCGCTCTGCTGTTCAAGCCGACGGGCCTTCTCCCTCAGGCGGCGGCGCTCATCGGGATCGCCGGCTCGCTCGGCTGCCTCCTTCAGGTCCTTCGCCTTCGCGCGCATCTGCTGGGCGCGGCCCCTGGGATCATCTGCAACGCTCATGATCACTCCCTGAATCCGTACGGAAGGCTGGCGTCTCCACTTCACCAGGTCGACCGGGGCCCCCGCATCTCGAACATGCCCCACCGGCACGGGCGCGCCGGGCGCTGCGGGGACGCGCTGTGCACGGGAAGCTCCCTTCAGCGCGTACGATCCGGGTCGTCGCCGCCGTCCCCTTCGTCGGTGATGTGTACGGCGGCCTCTTCGGCCGATGCCGCACCCGCGTCGATGCCCACATCCCGCGCCAGGACATCGTTGTTGCGGCTCAGCGCGGCGTCCTCGACGCCGGCCAGGCGGCCCGCCCGTTCGGCGCCGGCGCTCTCCTCCTCGGGCCCGTTGCTCTCCGGGGCCCTGTCCGCCGTGTCTGCGGCCTCGTCCGCCGCGTCCTCCCGGGCGACCGCGTCGGGCTCGGGCTCCTCCTGGGCGAGCCGCTGGTCGAGGGACTCGCCCTCCTGCTGCTCCTTGCCGGTCGTGCCGTACTTCGTGACGCCGAGCGGTCGTTCCGGGGGCGAGTAACCCTCGTCCATCGTGTCGTCGAGGCTGCGCTCGCCGATCACGTTCTCCAGGTCCAAGTCGTCCGTCGGCCTGTTGCCGACGTCCGAGGAATTGGGCTGGTACACATCGTCACCACGTGCCTCTTCGTCACCACGTGCCTCTTCGGACATGTGCCGCTCCTCTCGCTCGGGGCTGTGGGCTCCACAGGCCGTGCTCTCTGCAAGAAACCGTGCGGGACGACTGCCCCGCGTACGGTCACACATGCCGCTCCCGGCACGCGCCGCCCCCGGTTCTCAGCCGACCTCCTCCGACCGGCCGGGAGGCTGCGCGCGCCTCTCATTTCGCCCCATTGTCCTCACTCCCATGAGGAATGCCACCGCAGCTCCAATGCCACCTGACCTGCTGGGATTTGCTGTCGGCCGCCCGGGTCGTCACGTCGCCGCCGCCGGAACCGGGCCCGGCTGCCGACCGGACGCGCTGCGGCGCAGCTCCGCCGGGCAGCCCCGCACCGGCCGATGGACAATGGTGGCAAGCAGCGTCCGGCCTCGGCGCAGTGAGGCCATGGCGGAGAGGAATCCCGTATGTGCCGGTGGCTTGCCTACTCGGGAACGTCGGTGCTGCTCGCCGACATTCTGTACAAGCCCGAGCACTCACTGATCGACCAGAGCCGGCACGCGAAAATGGGCGTGGAGACGACCAACGGGGACGGGTTCGGCATCGGCTGGTACGGACCCCAGGCCGACACCCCCGCGATCGTCCGGGACACCGGGCCGGCCTGGAACAACCGCAACCTGCGCGAGATCGCCAACCACGTCCGGTCGCCGCACTTCTTCGCCCATGTGCGGGCTTCGACCGGCACCGCCGTGCAGCAGACCAACTGCCATCCGTTCCGTCACGGGCGCTGGATGTGGATGCACAACGGCGCGATCGCCGACTTCCACCGTCTGCGCAGGGAACTGTGCCTTGCCATCGACCCCGCCCTCTTTCCGGACATCGAGGGCTCCACCGACTCCGAAGTGATGTTCTACCTGGCCATCACCTTCGGCCTGGACCAGGATCCGCCGGGCGCAGTTGCACGCATGGCCGGCCTGGTGGAGCGGCTGGCGGGGGAGCACGGGGTGGAGGACGCGCTACAGATGACGGTCGCGGTGGCCGACAGCGCGCGCATGTGGGTGTTCCGCTACTCGACCCTGCGCCATTCGCGGTCGTTGTTCTACAGCAACCGCGTAGAGACGGTACGGGCGCTCTACCCGGACCTCGCGTTCCTCAAGGGCGTGTCCGACGAGACCCGTCTCGTGGTCTCCGAGCCGCTCGGCGACCTGCCGGGCGTCTGGAACGAGCTTCCGGAGAGTACGTACGGAGTCGTCCAGCCCGGAGCCGGCGACATGATGCCCTTCGTACCCGAGCCCGTCTAGGAACTTGGGCGGCCCGTCCGGCGGTCGGCTGCGGGCGAATGCCGAGGTCGCGCCCGGGTACCCGGGGCGCTGTCTTGTACCGGAAAAGGTGATGTGTCGTGATGACCAACTGGAACCGTGCGCTGGGCGCCGCCACCGCGGCCTACAGCGCGGCGATCGCCGTACGGCCCGAATGGCTGGCGCGGCCCTGCGGTCTGGCCCTGGAGCCGGACGGCAGCGTGCCGCGGGAGACGGGCCTGCTGATCCGCGCCATCGGCGCGCGGGACGCCGCGATCGGGGTCGCCATGGTCGTCGCCTCCGATGACAGCGCCCGCCGGACCGCCACCCTGTGCCGGGTGGCGGCGGATGTCTCGGACGCACTGGTCTTCGGCACGCTCCTCGACTCGCGCCCGGCGCGCGCCAAGGTCGTCGGTTTCGCCCTGACCTGGGGCGCCCTGTGCGCCCTCACGCTCCGCACCCCATCTCGGCGGTGACCGCCGGCGTGATGTCCAGCTGGAACCAGACCGTCTTGCCCTGCGCGTCCTGCCGCACACCCCAGTCGTCCGACAGGGAGTCGACGAGCAGCACGCCCCGGCCGTTCTCGGCCTCGTCGCGGTCGCCGGGTCGAGCGCACGGCAGCTGCGGGTCGCCGTCGCGGACCGAGACGTCCAGCCGCCCGGCGCTCAGCCCCACCCGGACGGAGAGCACGCCGACCGGCCGGGCGTGCACCACGGCGTTGGTGATGACCTCGCCGGCCAGGAGTTCGGCGGTCTGCGCCGTCGGTGTGTCCACTCCCCACAGCCGCAGCACCTCGCGCAGCCACCGGCGTCCCTGCGGTACCGACCGGGTACGGAAGGCGAGCGTGATCCGGGCTGCCGAAGCCGCCACGGCGGGCGGCGAGCCGGTCGTCGGCGTAACAGCGGGAAGCGGCGGTGTCATGCGACGGACCTCGTTTCAACAGTTCCCCCGGCCGCCGATACCGGGGGCCGTGTCCCGTGGGGGCGGGGGATGAGGGGGAGCGGGGACGAGGGGGAGCGGGGACGAGGGGGAGCGGGGACGAGGGGGGACGCGGACCAGCATGGCGGGCATTGACCCTTTTCGAACCCTTGCCGAACCCTTGCGCCCCCAGGCCACAGCCCTGAGGCTGCCCTTTGCAGGGTGCGGGGGTGCTCCTGTGCCCGCTGCCGCGGCAACGGGCACAGGAGCGGAGCCGGCCGGAGTGCCTGCCGGACCAGGCTCAGTAGCCGTTCGGGGTCAGGACGTCGACGTAGATGGGGTCGGGTTCGGTGCCGCCCAGGGTGACCGAGTCGTACTTGACGTAGCCGTAGTACGCGTTGGCGTCGATGGCCTGGCCGTTGCCGACGTCGACGCCGGTGTGGTCGAGGTCGCCGCCGTAGCGGATTCCGTCATTCGGGTCGGTGTCCCAGAAGATGAGGTCGCCCGGGCGGGGGTTGCTGGTGCGGCGGCCCTGGTTGATCTGGCCCTGGAGCCAGTAGTTGAGCTGCAGCCCGTTACCGGTGGCGTTGTAGGTGCCGTCCCAGATGGCGTGGCGGTTGAGGCACTCGCAGTCGACCTGTGCGGTGCCGCAGGTCCAGCCGTACGCGAGCTTGTAGGGGGTGCCGAGGTAGGCCTTGGCGGCGTTGACGACGGCCGCCCGGACACCGGCGGCCTGCGCGTCCGCCGTACCGGTGACCGAGGCGTTGTCGGGGACGGGGACGGGAGCGGCGGCGGCCGGTGTGGCCAGGCTGCCGGCGACGGCCGCGACGACGGCCAGGGCCGCGATGACGCCGCGCCGTCGGCGCGTGGGGGTGGAGCCGGTCTGCGACATGCGTTCTCCTCTTGGGGAAGGCTCTTGGGAAGGTGGCGCCGTCGGCTCGGAGGGGTTCAGCCGAAGGCGTGGTGCTCACGCAGCAGGTCGATGACCCGCTGGTGCGGTAGAGCGGGCAGGTGATGCCCGTCCCTGCCGGTCATGGGGGAGTTGGCGACCAGCGTGTCCGCGACGGCCTCCTCGACGCACTGCACCGTGGCGTCGTAGAGACGGTCGGTGTCGCCCCAGGGGAGAACAAGGAGTCGAGGCGTTCCGTGCCCGGGCCGGTGGGGTAGCGGCTGGCGAGGGCGGAGGGGTTGGCCGTCGAGAAGGCGAGGAAGAGGTCGCCCGAGAAATGGGAGCCGCTGGTGCCCGACCGCGCCCGAGAGGCACCCGCCGGGCCAGGGCCGCGCACTGGCCCGGCAGCAGCGGCGCGTCGGTGGCTACGGTGACCACGACGGAGCCCGCGCCCGCGGGCATCGGCGCGCCGGCTTCTCCCAGCGGGTCGTCGCCGCGCAGGTGCCCGCCGACCGGCACTCCGGCGAGGGTCAGCTCACGGCGTGCGCCGAAGTTGGCCTGGACGAGGACGGCGACGGTGTAGGTGACCCCGCCGTGGGCGATCTGCCGTGAGGCGGTGCCGGTGCCGCCCTTGAAGCCGTAACAGCTCATCCCGGTGCCGCCCCCCACCGAACCCTCCTCGAACGAGCCGCCCGCGGCCGCGTCGAGTGCCTGCCGGGCGACGGCCGGAGTGACGTGGTCGCCGTTGATGTCGTTCAGATAGCCGTCGTAGGTCTCGGCGACGACCGGCATGTGCCAGCGGTCCCGCAGCTCGGGGCACCGCGCGTTCAGCCAGTCGATCGCGCCGCGGTGGCAGGCCCCGACGGCATGCGAGTTGGTAAGCAGCACCGGTGTGTTGAGCGCCCCGGTCTCGTTGATCCACACCGTGCCGGTCATCTCGCCGTTGCCGTTGAGGACGTGCACCCCGGCCGCACAGGACTCGCCCAGGCCCCGGCGCCCGCGCGGCAGGATCGCGGTGACCCCGGTGCGCACCGGGCCACGTCCCATGTCCAGGGCGCCGTCACCGCTGATCAGCGTGGCCAGGCCCCCCTGCACGCCGCGCCCCGAGATGGACCATCAGGGTGACCATGAACAGCTTCCTGCGGCCGTAGCGGTCGGTCAGCCAGCCGAAGAACAGCGCGCCCGAACAGGCGCCCGCCACATCAGCGCGGCTGCGACACCCGTCACCTGGGCGGACGAGACGGCCAGCCCGCTGCCCTATTCGGACAGCCGGCCGGCCACGTTGCCGACGATCGTGACTTCGAGGCCGTCCAGAATCCACACGGTGCCGAGCCCGATGACGATCATCCAGTGCCATCTGGACCACGGGAGCCGGTCGAGGCGGGCCGGTACGGCCGTCGTGATGGTCTCCGGCTCTGCGGGGTCCGAGGCCGAGCCGCCTCTGGGCTCGGGCGCTCCGGCCGTCGTCATCGCGTGCTCCTCATCCGGCCGCGGGACCAGCCGTCCCGGCGAGTCAACCCGTTCGTGTGGTCGAGGGACCACCGGTTGCCCGGCGGGGACGCGCGCAAACTCCAGGCGGCGGGTCAGCCGGCCTGGATGTAGTCGTTGAGCGCGTGCCCTGGCCGCAGTACTGCCCGGGTGTCCTCCACGTGGAAGTCACCGAAGCCCAGCAGTGTGACCGTCTTGCCCTTCTTGAGGCCCTCCGCGATGGTGCCGGCACGCTCGACCGTCCCGAACAGCGCGTCGATCACCCGCTCGACCTCCTCCCCGCTCAATTCCCTTCCACCGTTGGTCGCCTTGCGTACGGTCGCTTCGATCAGTGCGTTCTTGTCCACGGACGCTTCCACTCCTCACGGCGGCTGGGGCTGGGCCCATCGTGGCATCGCGCCCGGCGCGCCGCCCGCCGACGCCACACCGGCCGCGATGCGCGAATCTGCGGGTCGCGTGATGCTGGAAGGGTGCGCGCAGCGCGGGTGTTCAGCGAAAGGGAGCATCGTGTCGAAGAAGGAAGATCTCAGCAGGGGCGACAAGGTTTCGTGGAAGAGCCACGGCAGGAATGTCACCGGGAAAGTCAAGAGGAAGATCGCGGAGCGGACCCGGGCCTCCGGGCGGACCGTCGACGCGTCGCGCGGCGAACCGCAGTACGAGGTGGAGAGCGACAGGTCCGGCCGCACCGCCGTCCACAAACCCGGCTCGCTGCGTAAACGCCGCTGATCGCCGACGCCCGCAGTTGTGCGGGTCCCGGACAGGGCGGATTCTGCAATCAATGAACCGGACTGGTCTGGCGCCATGAGCGCATGGAACGCGGGCAACCCAGGGAACCCAGGCAAGGGTGCCGATTTCCGTGGTCCCCTCGACGTCACCAGGGCAGCCACAGCGGTCTTCGACGCGCAGGACACGGTGATCGGCTGGAGCCCCGCAGCCGAAGATCTCTTCGGCCACAAGCCGCACGAGATCGTCGGGCAGCCACTCGCCACCTTCCTGCCGTCCCGGCCGGCCACCTCCGTTGCTGTGCCCGACGAGCCGCCCGGCCTCACACCCGGCCCCCCGGCCGGGGGAAACGAGATCCGGGTGGCGCGCCACCGGGACGGCCGGGAGTTCCTGGTCGCCACCGCGACGTGCCTGCTGCCCGGCAGCGGGACGGCGGAGCGAATCCTCGTGGCGGCCGAGCTGGTGGGCCTGCGGCTGTGGGAATCCCGGCTGTCGATGCTCGACGGGCTGGCCACCCAGTCGCCGGTCGGCCTGGGAATCTACGACACGGACCTGCGTCTTACCTGGTGCAATGCTGCATACGAACAACAGATCGGGCGGCCCTTCGCCGAGTTCCAGGGCCTGCGGGCCGACGAGATGTACCCCGACGGCAACTTCGTGACCAGGGGATACCCGCAGACGCTCGACGCGGTCATGCACCATGTGCTCGACACCGGCGAACCCTTCCTCGACCTGCACTTCCGCGCCGAGCAGCCCAGCGACCCGGGACGGGACCACCTGTGGTCCTGCTCCTATTACCGGCTCCAGGACGCCGACGGGCACGTGCTCGGCGTGTGCGAGGACGCATTCGACATCACGGAGCGCTACGAGGCCCAGCGGCGTCTCGCGCTGCTCGTCGAAGCGGGCCGCGGCATCGGTACCGCCCTCGACGTGATCGCCACCGCCGAGGAGGTCACCGCCGTGGCGGTCCCGGAGTTCGCGTCCGGCGCGTGGGTCGACCTCGCGAACGCCGTACTGGAAGGGGAGGTGCCCGCCGTCGGCGACGCGGCCGCGATGGCGCTCGTACAGGTGGCCCGCCGCTCAGAGCAGGAAACCGGTCCCAGGGCGACCCACCCGGTGAGCGGGCCCACGCCACGCCGGCCCGCCCGCGTCGACTACCCGCCTGGTTCGCCCCAGGACCGCAGTCTTTCCTCGGGCGGGCTGGTGCTCGACGAGAACATGCTGGTCGTGCCGCTCCGCGCGGGGGACAGCACGCTGGGTCTTGTCACCTTCACCCGCGCCGACCGCGCGACACCCTTCGACAGCGGGGAAGTCGCCGTGGCCGAGGAGCTCGCGGCCCGCACCGCCCTGTGCATCGACAACGCCCGTCGCTTCACCCGTGAACGCCGCGCGGCCCTCGTCCTGCAACGCCAGCTGCTGCCGCAACGCCTGCCGCAGCATTCCGCCGTCGAAGTGGCCTTCCGCTACCTTCCCTCGGACCATGTGACCGGGGTCGGCGGTGACTGGTTCGACGTCATCCCGCTGTCCGGCGCCCGGGTCGGTCTCGTCGTCGGCGACGTGGTCGGTCACGGCCTGCAGGCGGCCGCCACCATGGGCCGGCTGCGCACGACCGTACGCGCGCTCGCCCAGCTGGACATGTCCCCCGACGAACTGCTGACCCGGCTGGACGACCTCGTGGGCCAGACGGCGGAGGAGCAGCTGGACGCCCTCGGGATGTCCGCCGGGTACGACGACGTGACCACCGGGGCCACCTGTCTCTACGCGGTCTACGACCCTGTTTCCCGCCGATGCGTCATGGCCCGGGCCGGGCATCTGCCGCCCGCGATCGTCGATCCCGAGGGCCGTACCACTTTCCCGGACCTGCCGGCCGGCCCGCCGCTGGGCCTCGGCGGTCTGCCCTTCGAGTCCATGGAGATCGAGCTGCCGACGGGCAGCCTGCTGGCTCTGTTCACCGACGGCCTGGTCGAAGCCCGCGACCGGGACATCGACGACGGGCTCAACACCCTCGGGCGGGTGCTCGGCGACCACCGGGCGTCCCTGGAAGAGCTCTGCGACCGGGCCGTGTCCCAGCTGCTGGCGGCCGGCACGGCTGCCGACGACACGGCGCTGCTGCTCGTCCGTACCCGTGAACTCGACACCCGCCAGGTCGCCGCCTGGGAACTGCCCGCCGAACCGGTCGCCGTGGGGCACGCCCGGGAGCTGGCCACCCGGCAGCTGCACGACTGGGGCCTGGACGAGCTGAGCTTCTCGACCGAACTGGTGGTCAGCGAGCTGGTCACCAACGCGTTCCGGCACGCCGACGGGCCACTGCACCTGCGCCTCATCCGGGACCGCACGCTCCTGTGCGAGGTCGCCGACGCCGGCCACACGTCACCGCACCTGCGTCACAGCGCGGCGGACGACGAGGGCGGCCGGGGGCTCTTCATCGTCGCGCAACTCGTCCAGCGCTGGGGAACGCGCTACACCCGTACCGGCAAGACCATCTGGACCGAACAGGCCTTTCCCCCGGACGACTGACCCCACTCCCTCGTTCCTCGTTCCGGCGCACATCCCCGAACAGTCCAGTAACACGCGCGGCCCTGCCCGCCGCCGGGCTGCAATGGAGGAGTGACCGCGCCTCCGGACGACTGCCTCGCGCGCAACGAGTGGATCTGCGGCGAGTACCTCTCCACCCGCCGCGGGATCCTCCTGGACGCCGTGACCCAGCACCTCCAGCTGACCGTCGTCTCCGTCCTCGTCGGACTCGTCCTCGCCGTGCCGCTCGCCGTCGCCGCCCGCCGCTGGCGAGGGGCCGCAGGGCCCGTCCTCGCGGTGACCACGGTGCTCTACACGATTCCCTCGCTCGCCATGTTCTCGCTGCTGCTGCCGGTGTACGGGCTCTCCGCGTGGCTCGTCATCGCCGGTCTTGTCCTCTACTCGCTCACCCTGCTGGTACGCAACATCCTCGCCGGGCTGCGCGCCGTGCCCGAAGAGACCCGCCAGGCCGCCCGCGGCATGGGCTACGGACCCGTCAGGCTGCTGCTCGCCGTGGAGATGCCGCTCGCGCTGCCCGCCGCCATGGCCGGTCTGCGCATCGCCACCGTGTCCGCGGTCTCCCTCGTCACCATCGGGGCGATCGTCGGCTTCGGCGGGCTCGGCAACCTCATCTACGCCGGAATGAACACCTTCTTCAAGGCACAGGTCCTCACCGCGTCCGTGCTGTGCGTCGTCATCGCCGTCGCAGCCGACGTGCTGCTCCTCGGCGTGCAGAGGGTCCTGACGCCCTGGATGCGGGAGGCCCGCGCGTGAAGACCCTCACCGGAACCTGGGACTGGCTCACCACCTCCGCCAACTGGTCGGGCGAGAGCGGCGTCTGGAGCCGGCTCGCCGAGCACCTCTTCCTCACGGTGGTGTGCCTGCTGATCAGCTGCCTGATCGCGCTGCCCGTGGCCCTCCTGCTCGGCCACCTCGGCAAGGGCGGGGCGCTGGCCGTCAACATCTCCAACGTCGGCCGGGCCGTGCCCACCTTCGCCGTCCTGGTCCTGCTGTTGCTCACACCCGTCGGCAACTACGGCGAGGGGCCGACGGTCATCGCGCTGGTGCTGTTCGCCGTACCGCCGCTGCTCACCAACGCGTACGTCGGCATGCGAGGTGTCGACCAGGACACTGTGCGGGCCGCGCGCGGAATGGGCATGACCGGCGGCCAGCTGCTGCGGCGCGTCGAAGTTCCCCTCGCCTTGCCCCTGATCCTCACCGGGGTGCGCATCGCCGCCGTGCAACTCGTCGCCACCGCGACGATCGCGGCGCTCGCCGGCGGCGGCGGTCTCGGCCGGATCATCACCGCCGGCTTCAACCTCGCGAGCACCCCACAAGTGGTCGCGGGCGCCGTACTGGTGGCGCTCTTCGCACTGCTCGTGGAGGGGCTGTTCGAGGTCGCGGAGCGGCTGGCGCCCCCGTGGGCTAGGGGCACCGCATGAGAGGAGCCGCAGCCAAGGCCGCCCTCGTGACGCTCCTGCTCACCCTCACCGGGGCCTGCGCCACGGGTCCCGCCCTGGAGCAGCGGGGCGAGGTGACGGCGCCGCCCGGCGACAGCCGGGACCTGACCATCGGCTCGGCGGGCTTCACCGAGAGCGACCTGCTCGCGCGGATGTACGGGCTCCTCCTCGACCGGGCCGGATACCGCACCACGATCCTGTCCGTCACCAACCGGGAGATCTACGAACCCGCACTGGAGAGCGGCCAGATCGACATCGTCCCCGAGTACGCCGCCACCTTCGCGGACTGGCTGAACTCCAAGGCCAACGGCGCCGACGCCCCGCCCGTCGGCTCGCCCGGCCTCGCGGACACCATGACCACGCTGCGCGCTCTGGCCGCCCCGCGAGGCCTCGCCGTCCTGGACCCGGGGCGGGCCGTCGACCAGAACGCGTTCGCCGTCGCCTCCTCGTTCGCCGACCGGTACCGGCTCAAGACCCTCAGCGACCTCGGCCGCTCGGGGCAGCCCGTGCGTCTCGCGGCGGGCGACGAGTGCGTGCAGCGCCCGTACTGCGAACCCGGCCTGAAGGAGACGTACGGCATCGACATCACCGCCGTCGACCCCAAGGGCGTGGGCACCACCCCGGCTAAGCAGGCCGTCCAGAGCGGCAAGGACCAGATGGTCCTCACCACGACGACCGACGCGACGCTCGACGACTTCGGTCTGGTCCTGCTGGAGGACGACAAGAAGCTCCAGAACGCCGACTACATCGTGCCGGTGGTCAACCGCTCGCGCGCCGGATCGACCGGGGTGAGGAAGGCGCTGGACCGGCTCAACACCGTACTGACCACGAAGGACCTGGCGAACCTCAACGAGCAGGTGGACAGCTGGCGCAGGCTCCCCGAGGACGTAGCCCGTGCGTACCTGGAGGCCAAGAAGCTGATCCCGGCGGGAAACTGACCCCGACCGCCCGCGGCGGCCGCCTCGCGGAGCGACGCCGATCCCGCTGTGCGGCCCGCAACCCCGGGTCAGCCCACGGCGAACTCCAGAGCCCGTGCCGGGCGGACGACGCCCCCTACGCGTCCGACACCGAGTCGAAGTCCACCTGGTCGCGCGGCACGCCCTGCGCGTCCGCGTCGACCGAACGGCGCAGCGCCTCGTGCAGTTTCGCGGGAGTGAGTACGCCGACGAACTTCGCCCCGTCCAGTACCGCCACCCACCCCGCGTCGTACTGGAGCATCTCGCTGAACGCCTGCTTGAGCGGCGAGCCGACCGGCACCCAGGCCTCCATCCGGCGGGCCAGGTCTCGTGCCGCCCTGCCCCGCGAGGCCCAGCTCGTCGGCGGACACCCAGCCGTGCAGATCCTCGCCTTCGGTGAGTACGACGGCCCACCGGGCGCTCTCGGCCCGCAGCCGGGCGGCGGCCGTCCGGGCCGGCTCGTCCAGGCGGGCGACCGGCGGCTGTTCCAGATCGGCGGCCTCGATCGTGGTGACCGAGAGCCGCTTCAGGCCCCGGTCCGCGCCCACGAACTGCGCCACATAGGGGGTGGCCGGGGTGCCGAGCACGGTGGCCGGTGTGTCGAACTGCTCGATGCGCCCCTCCCCGTACACGGCGATACGGTCGCCCATCCGTACGGCTTCCTCGATGTCGTGGGTGACCATCAGGACTGTCTTGCGGACCGTCGCCTGCAGGCTCAGGAACTCGTCCTGGAGCCGTTCGCGGACCACCCGGTCGACGGCTCCGAAGGGTTCGTCCATCAGGAGCACGGGAGGATCGGCGGCCAGCGCCCGGGCGACGCCGACCCGCTGGCGCTGGCCGCCGGACAGCTGGTCCGGGTAGCGCGACCCGTACACGGACGGATCGAGCCCCACCAGGTCGAGCAGCTCCGCCGCTCGCTGCCTGGCCTTCGGCTTCTTCCACCCGGTCAGGAAGGGGACGGTCGCTGTGTTGTCGAGGATCGTGCGGTGCGGAAAGAGGCCGACCTGTTGGATGACGTAGCCGATTCGGCGCCGCAGCCCGACGGGATCAACGGCCGCGATGTCCTCGCCGTCCATGAGGATCCGGCCGGCGGTGGGCTCGATCAGCCGGTTGACCATCATCATGGTCGTCGTCTTGCCGCAGCCCGAAGGCCCGACCAGGGTGACCAGCTCACCCTCCGCCACCTCGAAGGACAGGTCGTGCACGGCGGTGGTGCCGTCCGGGTACACCTTGCTGACCTGCTCGAACCGGATCATGTACGCCACGGTAGAAGCGACCGGCGGCGGGCGCACACCGACCAGGACTGTACGAGTCCGCGCCCGATGCTGTGCTGAACTGTCCGGAAGTGACCAGAATGGGAGCAACCTTGACCAGCTATCGCCAGCCCGGCACCGTCCTCACCGACCACCGCTTCACCGTCCCCCTCGACCACGGCGACCCGGCGGGGGAGCGGATCGAGCTCTTCGCCCGCGAGGTCGTGTCGAGTTCTTACGCGGCCGCCGGACTGCCGTGGCTGGTGTACCTGGAGGGCGGCCCCGGCTTCGGGGCACGCCGCCTCGTCGGCCGCCAGGCGTGGCTCGGCCGCGCGCTCCAGGAGTTCCGGGTGCTGCTCGTCGACCAGCGGGGCACCGGTCTCTCCACGCCCGCCAACCGTCAGACGCTGCCCCTGCGGGGCGGCCCCGCGGAGCAGGCCCGCTATCTCGCGCACTTCCGCGCCGACTCGATCGTCCGCGACTGCGAGGCGATCCGCGCGCAGCTGACCGGCGGAGCCCCCTGGACCGTACTCGGCCAGAGCTTCGGCGGCTTCTGTGCCACCCACTACCTCAGCGCCGCGCCCGAAGGCGTGCATGCGGCCCTGATCACCGGCGGCCTGCCCGCACTCGACGCCCACGCGGACGACGTGTACGGCGCGGCGTTCGGCCGCATCGAGCGCAAGAACGCCGCCCACTACGCCCGCTACCCGCAGGACGTCGAGCGCGCCCGCCGCGTCACCGAGCACCTGACCGAGCATCAGAGCGTGCTGCCGGGCGGCTACACGCTCACCCCGGAGGCGTTCCAGTCCCTCGGCATCCTGCTCGGCTCGGCCGACGGCAGCCACCAGCTGCACTATCTGCTGGAGAACGCCTTCGCCCGTACGGCCCAGGGGCCTGCCCTCTCGGACACCTTCCAGGAGGCCGCGCAGGCCGCTCTTTCGTACGCCGCTCACCCGCTGTACGCCGTACTGCACGAGACGATCTACGCCCAGGGCCCGCGCCCCACCGCCTGGTCGGCCGAACGGGTGCGTGCCGCGTTCCCGCAGTTCGACGCCGGCAAGGCGCTCGCGGGCGACGGCCCCGTCCTCTTCACGGGCGAGAGCGTGCATCCCTGGCACTTCGACTGCGACCCCGCTCTGCGCCCGCTGCGCGAGACCGCGGCGCTGCTGGCCGAGCGCCGCGACTGGCCCGCGCTGTACGACGCCGAACGGCTCGCCGCCAACGAGGTCCCGGTCGCCGCGGCCGTCTACCACGACGACATGTACGTCGACACCGAGCATTCCCTGCGGACGGCCCGCGCGGTGGGCGGTCTGCGCACCTGGGTCACCGACGAGTTCGAGCACGACGGCCTGCGGACGGGCGGCCCCCGGGTCCTGGACCGGCTGCTCGCTCTGACCCGCGGCGCCATCTGAGCGGCGGGGGCGGAGGGCCGGCACGGGCCGGCCCCGCCGATTATTCTGCGCGCATGACGACCGAGCGCACGAGAACCGAACCGCCCCGGCAGCTGCTGCCGATGCCCTCCGACTGGCGGCGCGTTTCGGCGGGAAGCCGGCCGTCGGCTTCGAGGTCTTCGGCCGCTGAGCCCCTGCGCGAGTGAGCCTCTGAACGAGTTGAGCCTCTGAACGAGTTGAGCCTCTGAACGAGTTGAGCCTCTGAACGAGTTGAGCCTCTGAGTGCCGGACCGGCACTCAGAGGCTCAAGAGTTCGTGGGGCCATGGGGGCCGCCGCACTGCCCTCAGGCTTCGGTGAGCATCCCCGAGCGCAGCTTGGTGAGCGTGCGGGTGAGGAGCCGGGAGACGTGCATCTGCGAGATGCCGAGCTCGGCGCCGATCTGCGACTGGGTCAGCTCCTGGCCGAAGCGCATCTCGATGATGCTCCGCTCCCGGTCGTCGAGCCGCTCCAGCAGCGGGGCCAGGGTGTGCAGGTCCTCGACCGTCTCCATGGCCGGGTCGGGCTCGCCCAGCACATCGGCGAAGGTGCGCGACGCGTTGGCGCTGCCGTCGTCGGAGTCATTCGGCATGTCCAGCGAACCGGCGGTGTAGCCGTTGGCGGCGACGACGCCCTCGACGACCTCGTCCTCGCTGAGGTTCAGGTGCTGGGCCAGTTCCTTGACCGTCGGGTCACGGTCCAGCTTTCCGGCGAGTTCTTCCCTGGCCTTGGCGAGATCCACCCGCAGTTCCTGCAGACGCCGCGGGACGTGAACGGCCCAGGTGGTGTCGCGGAAGAAACGCTTGATCTCCCCGACGATGTAGGGGACGGCGAACGTGGCGAACTCGACCTCGCGAGAGAGGTCGAAGCGGTCGATGGCCTTGATCAGGCCGACGGTGCCGACCTGCACGATGTCTTCCATCTCGCCGCTGCCACGGCCCCGGAACCGGCCCGCGGCGAAGCGGACCAGCGAAAGGTTCATCTCGATCAGGGTGTTACGGGCGTACTGGAACTCGTGCGTGCCCTCTTCGAGGACCTGCAGCTGGTCGAAGAACAGCTTCGACATGCTCCGTGCATCCTTCGGCGCGATCTTCCCCGCGTCCTCGATCCACGGCAGTGCGCCCGTACTCGGGAGCGTCCCGTCGTGTGAAGGCGCTTCGACTCCGGCCCGCGGAAGTCGTACGTCCTGCAGCGGCGTTGTCGTCATGTCCCCACCCTTCTCGTGATAGCCCCGTCACCCCCGCTTGCCCCGGCCTGACACATGCATGCGCGGGCATGCGAAAAAAACAGGACCGGCCGAAACTTTTTCCGGCCGGTCCCGCTTCACGGCTTCACGGCGCGTTCTACCAGCGGTACCAACGGCCCCGCTTTCCCCCACTGGCGGCGGGACGGATCACGAAGCCGAGCAGCCAGACGACCAGCACGATGACGGCTACCCACCACAAAGCCTTGAGTGCGAAACCCGCCCCGAAGAGGATCAGAGCGAGCAGCAGTACGAGAAGCACGGGAACCATGATTATCAACCTCCAGGCCACCTGGTGCCCCCGAAAACCGGCCCCACACACCTCGGTACCCGGGTACGTGCGGAGGCAGGTGACGGAGGAGTGGCGGGCCCCCGGAGGCCGGTGAGTGGGCCACTTGCCGAATCGTCCGAATGAGCCGTGCGCGCCGTTGACAGCCTGTCAGCCTCCTGTATGGATTCTGTGGCGTGGTGACACGCGATTGCCCGCAGCTGTTCGCCAGGATCCCTGGAGGAAGTGTGACGCTCCGCCCGCGCCCGCTCGCGATGCTCGGGGCCGCCCTCGCCCTGGTGCTCGCACTCCCGGCCGCCGGTGTGGCCGCCGCTCCTCCGGACGGCACGGCCCGAAGATCCGCACCGGTGGTCACGCCGACACCGCAGGAACTCCGGCAGCGTGGCGACAGCGTCGCCCTCACCCCCACCGTGACAGTCGTCGCCGGCGACGGCGCCGACGCCCCCGCCGTGGAGGTGACCCGGCGGGCCCTCCTCGACGCCGGTGCGCAGGCCGTCGTACGCGGCACACGCCCCGCCGCCGGCCGGCTGACGGTCTACGTCGGCGGTCCGGGCGAGACCCCGCAGACCGCGGACGCCCTCACGGCCCTCGGCATCGACGGGCCCGGCCGACTTCCCGCCGAGGGATACGTCCTGGGCATCGGCGAGAGCCGCATCGCGCTCTCCGGCAAGGACGCCGCCGGTACGTACTACGCCGCCCAGACGCTGCGCCAGCTGCTGTCCGGGCGCGGCAGCGCCCACGCGAGGGTCGCCGGCATCGAGGTCCGTGACTGGCCGGGCACGGCGATCCGCGGTGTCATCGAGGGCTTCTACGGCATCCCGTGGACGCACGACGCCCGCCTCGACCAGATCGACTTCTACGGCCGGCACAAGATGAACATCTACGTCTACTCGCCCAAGGACGACCCGTTCCTGCGCGAGAGGTGGCGCGAGCCCTACCCCGCCGCGCAGCTCGCGAAGATCCAGCAGCTCGTCGACCGCGCCGGCGCCCGCCATGTGGACTTCACCTACGCGCTGTCGCCCGGCCTGAGCGTCTGTTACAGCTCCGAGGCCGACATCAAGGCACTGACCGACAAGTTCCGGACGGTCTGGGACCTCGGCATCCGCACGTACGCCGTACCGCTCGACGACATCAGCTACACCCGGTGGAACTGCCAGGCCGACCAGGAAAAGTGGGGCACCGGGGCAGCCGCCGCGGGCGCCGCCCAGGCGCATCTGCTCAACCGTGTCAACCGGGACTTCATCGCCACCCACCCGGGCGCCGCGCCGCTGCAGATGGTGCCCACGGAGTACTACAACGTCACCCCGTCCCCGTACAAGAAGGCGCTCGCCGAGCTGCTCGACGACGACGTGGTGGTCGAATGGACCGGTGTCGGCGTCATCGCGCCGGTCATCACGGTTGCGCAGGCGAGGGCGGCCCGTGACGTCTTCGCCCACCCGATCCTGCTCTGGGACAACTATCCGGTCAACGACTACGTCACCAACCGGCTGCTGCTCGGCCCCTACAACGGCCGGGAGAAGGGGATGCCCGCCGAGCTCGGCTCCGGCATCACCGCCAACCCGATGAACCAGGCGTACGCCTCGAAGATCCCGCTCATCACGGTCGCCGACTACACCTGGAACGACGCCGCCTACGACTCGCGCACCTCCTGGCAGACCGCGCTCGCCGAGTACGCGGGCGGTGACGCCGAGGTCGTCGAGGCGCTGCGGATCTTCGCGGACGTCAACTACAGCTCGCGCATCAACGCGCAGCAGGCACCGGATCTGGCCGCCGACATCGCGCGGTTCTGGAGTTCCGGGAACACGCGCCGGCTCGACGCGGCGCTGAAAGGCCTGCAGGAAGCGCCGGACGTCCTGCGTGAGGACCTCCCCGAGCAGGAGTTCATCGACGACAGCGGGCCGTGGCTCGACGCCGCCGAGGCCTGGGGCGTGGCCGCGCGCACGGCGCTGCGGCTGGTCGGGGAGGCCCGCGCGTCGCACGGCGCGGACGCGTGGGAGCTCAGGCAGCGGCTGCCCGGGCTGGTCGCCGCCGCGAAATCCTTCACCTACACCGATCTGGAAGGACGGAAGATTCCGGTGGTGGTGGGCGACGGCGTGCTCGACGCGTTCGCCGTCGACGCCGCGGCCGAGCACGACCGGCTCCTCGGCGTCACCGGGGCCACGGTGGGCCTCACCAGCCTGCCCGCGTACCAGGGCAACATGATCGCGCGGATGCTCGACGGCGATGACAGCACGTTCTTCTGGAGCAGCCGGGCCGTAGCCGCCGGCGACCATGTGACGCTCGACCTGCGCCGGCCGCGCGAGATCGGCGACGTGTCGCTGGCCATGGGAAAGCCGGGCAGCGCCAACGACTACCTGCGCGAGGGCGTGCTGGAATACTCGTCCGACGGAGCGTCCTGGCAGCAGCTCACCGCGTTTTCCGGCAGGCCGGTCGTCACCGCGACCGCCCCGGCGGGCACCAAGGCACGGTATGTGAGGGCGCGGGCCACAGCGGGGCAGTCCAACTGGCTCGTCGTCAGGGAGTTCGGTGCCCAGACCCAGGACGCGTCCGTGACCGGCGGCCCGCCCCCGGCGGCCGGCAGCACCCTGCGCGCCGCGGCCGACGGAGACCTCGCCGGCGTCTACCGCGCGGCGCGCGCGCCCGAGGCCGGTGAGGCACTGCGGATCGACCTGGGCGGCGTACGGCCGGCGGAGTCGGTGACCGTACTCCAGCCGAAGGGGGCCGTGGCGCGGGCCCTCGTCCAGGTCCGGGAGGCCGACGGCGAGTGGGGCACGGTCGGTCAACTCCGCAGTTCTTATGGGCGGTTCCGGCTGGGCGGCGAGCCGGTCTCGGCCGTACGCCTGCTGTGGACCGGCGGTGCGAGGGCGCCACAGATCGCGGAGGTTGTCGTGCGGTAGGTCGTGTCCGGCAGACTGGCCCGTAGCGCGTGACTGCCGTCATGCCGCATCGCTTTGCGGGCCCTTTACTATTGAGAAGCGGGGTGCCGCCCCGCCCAGAACGATCTGAGCCCAGAAGCCAAGAAGGAGCTGCGGTCCCGCAATGGGTGAGCCTCCCAGTACGAGCCGTGCCATGTCCGCCCCGTCGACGCGTGGGGCGGAGGTGGCACGGTGACCGAAGTCCTCCTTCTGCTGCTCGCCCTCGCGCTGACCCTGGCGTGTGCGGTGTTCGTGGCGGCCGAGTTCTCCCTGACCACGATCGAGCGCGGAGAGCTGGAGCGGGCCGCGCAGGCCGGTGAACGGGGCGCGGTCAGCGCCCTGAAGGCAGCCAAACGCCTCACCTTCCAGCTCTCGGGCGCCCAGCTCGGCATCACCGTTACGTCCCTGGTCATCGGCATGCTCGCCGAGCCTTCCCTGGCCGTGCTGCTGCGCGGCCCGCTGGAGGCCGCGGGGATGCCCCCGGGCGCCGTCTCCACGGTCGCCACTCTCCTCGGTGTGGCGCTGTCGACCGTGGTGCTGATGGTGGTCGGCGAGCTCGTCCCGAAGAACTGGGCGATCTCCAGCCCGCTGGCTGTCGCCAAGGTGGTGGCGGGACCGCAGCGCGCCTTCACGGCCGCCTTCGGGCCCCTGATCCGTCACCTCAACAACACCGCGAACCGTATGGTGCGCCGCTTCGGGCTGGAGCCCGCCGAAGAGCTGGCGTCGGCCCGTACGCCGGAGGAGCTGGTCGCGCTGGCCCGCCACTCCGCCCGGGAGGGGGCGATCGAGCACGACTCCGCCGAACTCTTCGTCCGTACCCTGCACCTCGGCGAGCTGACCGCGGAGAACGTCATGACCCCGCGCGTGGACGTCCAGGCCCTGGAGGCCCGCGCAACAGCCGCCGACGCCGCCAACCTCACCCTGGCCACCGGCCTGTCCCGGTTCCCCGTCTACCGGGACACCCTGGACGAGGTGATCGGCACGGTCCACATCCGGGATGTCCTCGCCCTCGACGAGACGAAGCGGGACAGGACCGCGGTGACCGAGCTGGCCACCGAGCCGCTGCTGGTCCCCGACTCGCTCCCCGTGGACCGCATGCTGCAGCAGCTGCGCCGCGCCCGCACGATGGCCGTCGTGATCAACGAGTACGGCGGCACCGCGGGCGTCGCCACCCTTGAGGACATCGTCGAAGAGGTGGTGGGAGAGGTCCGTGACGAGCACGACCCGGACGAACGCCCCGGCCTGGCCGCCGGCGCTCCCTCGCCGGACGGCCGCGCGGTGTGGGAAGCGGACGGCAGTGTCCGCCTGGACCAGCTCCAGGAGATCGGCTTCAGCGCTCCCGACGGCCCGTACGAAACCCTCGCCGGGCTCATCGCGATGCGACTGGAACGCATCCCCGCCCCCGCCGACCGGCTCGACGTGGACAACTGGAAGCTCGCCGTCCTCGACGTGGAACACCACCGGGCCGACCGGGTGCGGATCACCGCCCCCGGCTCGTCTGCCGGCACCGTGCCCACCCCGGCGTCGGCCGGGAAAGCCGCGTCCAGGACCACGTCCGCGTACGGGGCCGGGTTCGGGTCCGCGCACGCGCCCGCAGACGCAGCCAAGATCGCGGAGGAAGCCCGATGACCGCCCTCCAGCTCGCCATCGGCGCGCTCACCCTCCTCACGAACGCGTTCTTCGTCGGCGCCGAGTTCGCCCTGATCTCCGTACGCCGCAGCCAGATCGAGCCGGAGGCCGTCAAGGGCAGCCGCCGCGCGAAGAGCGCGCTGTGGGGTCTGCAGCACCTGTCCGCGGTGATGGCCACCGCGCAGCTCGGCATCACCATCTCCTCACTCGTGCTGGGCGCGGTCGCCGAACCGGCCATCGCGCATCTGCTGGAGCCGCCCTTCGAATCCGTCGGCGTCCCGGACGCGTTGATCCACCCGATCGCGTTCGTGATCGCGCTGACGCTGGCGACGTACCTGCACATGCTCATCGGCGAGATGATTCCCAAGAACATCGCGCTCGCCGCTCCGGCCCCGACGGCGCTCGCCCTGGCGCCGGCGCTGGTGGCTCTCACCCGCGCTCTGCGGCCGTTCGTCTTCGGCATCAACGTGTTCGCCAACGCGCTGCTGCGTCTGCTGAACGTCGAGCCGAAGAACGAGGTCTCCTCCGTCTTCACCGACGACCAGCTCGTCCGTCTGGTCAAGGACTCCAGCGAGGCCGGCCTGCTGGCGCCCGCCGACGGCGAGCGGCTGCGCGACGCCCTGGAGCTGGGCAACCGTCCCGTGGGCGAGGTGCTGGTGCCGCTCAGCCGGATCGTCACCGTCGACCACCACACCACCCCGCAGCAGCTGGAGCGGGCGGCTGCGGCCTGCGGGTTCTCGCGGCTGCCGGTCACCGGACCCGCCGACGAGGTGCTCGGCTACCTGCACATCAAGGACGCGCTGGGGGTCGTGGAGCGCACCAGGCCGTTCCCGCGCACGGCACTGCACCCTGTTATCCGGGTCGAGATCGACACACCGCTGGACGACACGATGACGGCCATGCGGGCCGCGGGCACCCACCTGGCCGCCGTCGCGGGGGACAAGGGCACCGTCATCGGCTTCGTCACCATGGAAGACGTACTGGAGGAGCTGGTCGGCTCGGCAGCCGTTTGACAAAACGCCTTGCCGATTCTGCAATGCCCCTATGGACGACGACGTCAAGGACAGCACGCCCGGCCTGGAGGGCGTGCTGAACGGTGTGGGGCCGCGCCTGCGCAAGCTGCGCAAGCTGCGCAAGCTGCGCAAGGAACGCGGTGCCACGCTGGCCGCGCTCGCCGCGTCGACCGGGATCTCGGTCAGTACGCTGTCCCGGCTGGAGTCCGGCGGTCGCAGACCCAGCCTGGAGCTGCTGTTGCCCATCGCCAGCGCCCACCAGGTGCCGCTCGACGAACTGGTGGGCGCGCCCCCGGTCGGCGACCCGCGGGTGCGGACGAAGCCGATCGAACGGGGCGGGCAGACGTACCTGCCGCTCACCCGGCAGCCCGGCGGCCTGCAGGCCTTCAAGGTCATCGCCCGCCAGACGCACCAGGAGCCCGACCCGCGCACCCACGACGGGTACGAGTGGCTGTACGTGCTGTCCGGCCGGCTTCGGATGGTGCTCGGCCCGCACGATCTGGAGATCGGGCCGGGTGAGGCGGCGGAGTTCGACACTCGGGTGCCGCACTGGTTCGGCCCGGCGGGGGACGCTCCGGTGGAGTTCCTGAGCCTCTTCGGGCCGCAGGGGGAGCGGATGCACGTACGGGCCAGGCCCAAGGCGGACTGAACCACGGCGGACTGACCCGAGGCGGACTGTGACACACCCTGGCCCGATCCTGCCGAAGCTGTTCCCTTCCGGGCAAGCGACCGCTTAGTATGCCCGCAGTGCGATGTAGCCTACGGTGTGTTGGAGGGTCTCGAATGCAGGCATGGCGAGTGCACGAGAACGGTGAGCCGGGCGAGGTGATGCGGCTCGACGAGGTCGAGCGGCCCACGCCGGGCGAGGGACAGCTGCTGCTGCGGGTGCGCGCCGCGAACATCAACTTCCCCGACGCCCTGCTCTGCCGCGGCCAGTACCAGGTGCGACCGCCGCTGCCCTTCACCCCTGGCGTCGAGATCTGCGGCGAGACCGAGGACGGCCGGCGCGTGATCGCGAACCCGGCGCTGCCGCACGGCGGCTTCGCCGAGTACGTCGTCGTAGACGCCGCGACCGTACTGCCCGCCCCCGAGTCGCTGGACGACACCGAGGCGGCCGCCCTGCACATCGGCTACCAGACGGGCTGGTTCGGTCTGCACCGCCGGGCCCGCCTCCAGGCGGGGGAGACCCTGCTCGTGCACGCGGCGGCGGGCGGCGTCGGCAGCGCCGCCGTACAGCTCGGCAAGGCGGCCGGCGCCACCGTCATCGGTGTCGTAGGCGGGCCCGAGAAGGCCCGCACCGCCCGGGAGCTGGGCTGCGACCTGGTCATCGACCGGCGCCGCGAGGACATCGTCGCCACCGTCAAGGAAGCCACCGCCGGGCGGGGCGCCGACGTCGTGTACGACCCCGTCGGAGGTGACGCGTACGCCAAGTCGGTCAAGTGCGTCGCCTTCGAGGGGCGGATCGTCGTCGTCGGCTTCGCCAGCGGCGCGATCCCCTCGCCCGCGCTCAACCACGCCCTGGTCAAGAACTACTCGATCGTCGGCCTGCACTGGGGGCTGTACAACACCAAGGACCCGGCGGCGGTCCTTGCCTGCCACCAGGAGCTGACCCGGCTGGCCGCCGAGGGCGCCGTCAAGCCGCTGGTCAGTGAGCGCGTACCGATGAAGGACGCCGCGGCCGCCGTACAGCGGGTCGCGGACGGCACGACCACAGGACGCGTGGTCGTCGTACCCGAGGGGGTGGCCCGATGACGGACGCTGCTGAAGTGCGGCGCCTGACGGGGGAGTTGCTGGCGGCCCGTCCACCCGCCACCACCGACCGCACGGACTTCCTGAAGGCCCGCTTCGACGCCGGGCTGGCCTGGGTGCACTACCCCGAGGGCCTCGGCGGCCTCGGCCTCTCCCGCTCCCTCCAGTCCGTCGTCGACGCGGAACTCGCGGCGGCCGGCGCCCCCGACAACGACCCGCGGCGCATCGGCATCGGCCTCGGCATGGCCGCGCCGACCATCCTGCGCTTCGGTACGGACGAGCAGAAGCGGAGCCTGCTGCGGCCCCTGTGGGTCGGCGAGGAGGTGTGGTGCCAGCTGTTCAGCGAACCCGGCGCCGGCTCGGACCTCGCCGCACTCGGCACCCGCGCGGTACGGGACGGCGACACGTGGATCGTCGACGGACAGAAGGTGTGGACCTCCAGCGCCCACCTGGCCCGCTGGGCCATCCTCATCGCCCGCACCGACCCGGACCTTCCCAAGCACCAGGGCATCACCTACTTCCTGTGCGACATGACCTACCCCGGCGTCGAGGTGCGGCCGCTTCGCCAGATCACCGGCGAGGCGGAGTTCAACGAGGTCTTCCTCACTGGCGTACGCATCCCTGACAGCCGGCGACTCGGCGCAGTGGGGGAGGGCTGGAAGGTCGCGCAGACCACGCTCATGAACGAGCGTGTCTCGATCGGCGGCTCCCGTATCCCGCGCGAGGGCGGCATGATCGGCCCCGTCGCCCGGACCTGGCGCGAACGCCCCGACCTGCGCACCCACGACCTGCACCAGCGCCTGCTCGGTCTCTGGGTGGACGCCGAGGTGGCTCGCCTCGCCGGCGAGCGGCTGCGCCAGCAGCTCGTCGCCGGCCAGCCGGGCCCCGAAGGCTCGGGGCTGAAGCTGGCCTTCGCCCGCCTCAACCAGGAGATCAGCGGCCTGGAGGTGGAACTGCGGTGCGAGGAAGGGCTGTTGTACGACGACTGGACCATGCGCCGTCCCGAACTCGTCGACTTCACCGGACGTGACGCCGGCTACCGCTACCTGCGTTCCAAGGGCAACAGCATCGAGGGCGGTACGAGCGAGGTGCTGCTCAACATCATCGCCGAACGCGTGCTGGGGCTGCCGTCGGAGCCGCGCAGCGACAAGGACATCGCCTGGAAGGACCTCGCCCGATGAGCACGCAGCCCCCTCCGCACACGGATCTCGCCCAGCCCGGCCGGCCCGATCAGGCAGCCCAACCGGCCCAGCCCGATCAACCCGACCTCCTTTACTCCGAGGTCGAGGACGACCTGCGGGCTGCCGTACGCTCCCTCCTTGCCGACCGCTGCGACCATGCGACGGTTCTCACCCGCGCCGAGTCGGACACCCCCTACGACCCGCGGCTGTGGACCTCGCTCGCCCGTGACATGGGCCTGGCCGGGCTGCTGGTGCCCGAGAAGCTCGGCGGGCAGGGCGCCGGTCACCGGGAGGCCGCCGTGGTGCTGGAGGAGCTGGGGCGCAGCGTCGCCCCGGCCCCGTATCTCACCAGCGCCGTCGTCGCCGCCGAGACGCTGCTGGCCTGCGATCCGGAGCAGTCCGCCGTCGCGGAACTGCTCGGCGCGGTGGCCGGGGGGCGTACCGTCGCGGCACTGGCCGTGCCCCTGTCCACCGCTCCGGGCGCCGAACTGCCCGACGCGGTAAGGGCGGACGGCGAAGGCGTGCTCAGCGGCCGGGTCACCGGGGTCGCCGACGCGGCCGCCGCGGCGGTTCTGCTCGTACCGGCGAACGACGGTCTGTACGCGGTGGAGACCGGGGCGCCCGGCGTCACGGTCGAGGCCCTGACCCCGCTCGACCTGACCCGCCCGCTCGCCGCGGTGACCTTCGACGCCGCCCCCGGCCGCAGGCTCGCCGCATCGGCCGGGGCGCCGGTACGCCGAGGCCTGCTCGCCGGGGCCGGACTGCTCGCCTCCGAGCAGCTCGGGCTCGCCGAGTGGTGCCTGGAGGAGGTGGTCCGCTACACGCGCGACCGCAAGCAGTTCAACCGCCCCGTCGGTTCCTTCCAGGCACTCAAGCACCGCATGGCGCACCTGTGGCTGGAGGTCGTCTCCGCACGCGCCGCGGCCCGCAACGCCGCCGACGCCCTGGCCACCGGCAGCCCAGACGCGCCCGTCGCGGTGGCCCTCGCGCAGGTGTACTGCTCCCGGGTCGCGGTCCGCGCGGCCGAGGAGTGCGTCCAGTTGCACGGCGGCATCGGCATGACCTGGGAGCACCCCGCGCACCTCTACCTCAAGCGCGCCAAGAGCGACTCGATCGCGCTGGGCGCGCCCGGCCGGCACCTGGAGGCTCTCGCCAACCTGGCCGACCTGCCAGGGCCACAGTAAGGGGCCCTGTATCGCGCACCCCTTTCTCTACGGTTTAATTGCGAGCTGTTCGCAACAACTGTTGATCTTTATTAGGGGTGAGGAGAGCCATGCTGTCCCGATCGATACGTGGGGCGGCCGCCGCGACGCTGGCCGTAACACTGGCCGTCACCGCGGCGGCCTGTTCCAAGCCGGGGGGGTCCGCGGACGGAGCCGGCGGTGCCAAGGACTCGGCGGTCGTCGGTATCGCGTACGAGCCCGAGACGCTCAGTCCCCTCCTCGGCTACGGCAAGGACGGCAACTCCAAGATCTTCGACGGGCTGCTGGCCTTCGACGACCGGACGCGGCTGAAGCCCGCGCTCGCCGCCGAGCTTCCCGAAGTCACCGACGACGGCCGCACCTACACGTACACCCTGCGCCAGGGAGTGAAGTTCAGCGACGGAAAGCCCTTCACGTCCGAGGATGTGGTCTTCACCTACGAGACCATCCTCGACAAGAAGACCAACAACGCCTCCAAGACCGAACTCGACGCCGTCGAGGACGTGCGGGCCGAGGGCGACCACAAGGTCGTCTTCACGCTCAAGTACTCCTACGCCCCGTTCGCCGAGCGCACCGTGCTGCCGATCGCTCCCGAGCACGCCGCGGGCGGCCAGGACGTCAACAGCGGCCCGTTCACCACGAAGCCGGTCGGCACCGGACCGTACGTCCTGACCGGCTGGTCCAAGGGCGAGAAGCTCAGCTTCGCGGCCAACCCCCGCTACTGGGGCGGCGTGCCGAGGGTGAAGAAGTTCACCATGGCGATCATCAAGGACGACGACGTTCGGGCCACCCGCCTGCGCACCGGCGACCTCGACGGCGCCACCCTGCCGCCCAACCTCGCCAAGGCCTTCCGGGACGCCGACGGAAAGGTGACGTACGCCGCCAAGTCCTTCGACTACCGCACGGTGACGCTGCCCACCCACAACAAGGTCGCGGGCGACAGGGACGTGCGGCGCGCCCTCGACGTCGCCGTGGACCGCCAGGCCATGGTCGACCGGATCCTCGAAGGCGCGGGCAAGCCGGCGTACGGTCCCGTACCGACGGACAGTCCCTGGTTCACCAAGGGCACCGAGCGCAGCCACGACCCGGCCGGAGCGAAGAAGGTCCTCGACGAAGCCGGCTGGAAGCCCGGCCCCGACGGTATCCGCGTCAAGAACGGGGTACGCGCCGAGTTCCCGCTCTGGTACGTGTCCGGCGACAAGCTCCGCCAGGACCACGCCCTCGCCTACGCGTCCGACGCGAAGAAGGCCGGAATCGACATCAAGACCCAGGCCGGCACCTGGGAGGTCATCATGCCGCGCATGAAGCAGGACGCGGTGCTCGCGGGCGGCGGAGCGCCGGGCGACCCGGACTTCGACCAGTACACGCTGCTCCAGTCCACCCTCGCCGGCGACGCCTTCAACAACATGGCGCAGTACGACAACCCGGCCGTCGACCAGGCTCTCAAGGCGGGCCGCGAGAGCGGCGAGAAGGCCGAGCGCAAGGCCGCGTACGACACGATCCAGCGCGAACTCGTGAAGAACCCCGGCTACACCTTCCTCACCCACATCGACCACCTCTACGTCATCGACGACGCGTGGTCCGGGCTGTCGACCCAGATCGAGCCGCACGACCACGGTCTGGCCTCCGGCCCCTGGTGGAACGTCGAGGACTGGACGCCGAAGAAGTGACCGACCTCAGCCGGAAGCTCCCCTGGGCGCCGATGGCGAGGATGACGGGGCGGCGGATCCTGTTCGCCGCCCCCGTCCTGCTGACGGTGACGTTCGGCGTTTTCGCCGTCGCCGCCGCCTCGCCGTTCGACCCCGTCAAGGCGTACGCGGGCACGGCCGGTCTCACCACCTCACAGGACAACCTCGATCAGCTGCGCGTCAACCTCGGCGTCGACCAGCCCCTCGTCGAGCGCTGGTGGAACTGGCTCGCCTCGGCCGTCACCGGGGACCTCGGCGACTCCAGCGTGATGCGCCAGCCCGTCACCGACGTCATCACCGAACGCCTCGGCTGGTCGGTGCTGCTCGCCGTCACCGCATTCGCGGTCGCCATCCTTCTCGGTACGTCGCTGGGCGTGCTGGCCGCACGCAGGCCGGGCGGCTGGCTGGACCGGGCGGTCAGCTCGGCGGCGTACACCCTGGAAGCGGCGCCCGCTTTCTGGCTCGGCCTGCTCGCCATGTGGCTCTTCGCGCTGGAGCTGGGGGTGCTCCCCGCCGGCGGTCTGACCGACACCGGCAGCGAGGTGGTGACCTTCGGGCAGGTCGCCACACACCTGGTGCTGCCGGCGGCCGTTCTCGGGGTGTCGCAGCTTCCCTGGTTCTTCCTTTACGTGCGCCAGGGTGTCGCCGACGCGCTGGAGGAGGACCCGGTACGGGGAGCCCGCGCGCGGGGGCTCAGCGAACGGACCGTGCTGCTCGGCCACGCTCTGCGCTCCGGCATGCTCCCGACGCTCACGCTCGTCGGCTCCCGCGTGCCCGAACTCATCACCGGGGCGCTGCTCGTCGAGACGGTTTTCAGCTGGCCGGGCATCGCGGCGGCGACCGTCGAGGCGGCCACCTCGGTGGACTTCCCACTGCTGGCGGCGCTGACCGTACTGGCCACGGCTGCCGTACTCGCCGGGAACCTGCTCTCCGACCTGCTGTACGGACTCGCGGACCCGAGGGTGGGCTTCGATGGCTGAGACGCAGATGAGCGAGGCCCGGTCCGCAGCCGGGTCCGAGGCCCGGTCCGAGGCCCAGTCGGCCGGTGCGCCTGTGTGGCGCTCTCACGGGCGCACCCGCCGCTCGACGCGCACCCTGCGTGTACGCACCTCGGCGGTGATCGTGGCCGTGGTGGCGCTGGCCGTCCTTGTCGTACCCCCGCTGGCCAACCTCGACCAGCAAGCCGTCGACTTGTCGATGAAGCTCCAGCCGCCGTCCCTGGCCCACCCCTTCGGGACCGACGACGTGGGCCGCGACCTGCTGCTGCGCTGCGTCTACGGGCTGCGTGTGTCGCTGCTGGTCGGCCTGGTGGCGGCGCTCGTCGCGACGTTCATCGGAACGGCGGTGGGCGCGACGGCCGCAGCGTTCGGCGGCTGGACCGACCGTCTCGTGATGCGGCTCGTCGACACCTTCTCGTCCGTGCCACACCTGCTGCTCGGCATCTTCGTGGTGGCGATGTTCCGGCCCGGTGTCTGGCCGGTGATCGTCTCGGTCGCGGTGACCCACTGGCTGTCCACGGCCCGTATCGTCCGCTCCGAAGTCCTGTCACTGCGCGCTCGCCCCTACGTCGACGCCGCGGTCTCCGGCGGCGCCTCACGGTGGCGGGTCGCGGTACGGCACCTTCTCCCCGGCGTTCTGCCACAGGCCGGGCTCGCCGCGGTCCTGATGGTGCCCCACGCGATGTGGCACGAATCGGCGCTGTCCTTCCTGGGCCTCGGTCTGCCGACGCACCAGGCCAGCCTCGGCAACCTGGTCCAGTCGGCGCGCAGTTCGCTGTTGGCGGGCGACTGGTGGCCGACGCTCTTCCCGGGCCTTCTTCTGATCATCCCGACCCTCGCCATCGCGGGCCTGGCCGGCGCCTGGCGGGAACGGACCAACCCCCGCCGCCGATCGGAGCTGATGCTGTGACCACGCCACAGAAGGCCACGCCCCAGAAGGCCGGCCCGGCGCCCGCCACCGCAGACGCACTGGTTTCGGAGCGTTCCGAGGACGCGTTTTCGAGCCTTCCCGGGAACGCTCAGTTCGCGGGCCGTTCCCCGGAACCGCTGCTGTCCGTTCACGGGCTCTCCGTGCGCTTCCGGATGAGCGGGGGACGGCACGTCGCAGCCGTCACGGATGCCAGTTTCGAGCTGGCCCCGGGGGAGTGCCTCGCCCTCGTCGGTGAGAGCGGCTGCGGCAAGTCCGTACTCGTGTCCGCGCTCCTCGGACTGCTCCCCGGCAACGCCCAGACGGCCGGATCCGCGCTCCTGGACGACATCGACCTGCTCACCGCCGACGAACGCACTCTGGCACGCACGGTGCGCGGGCGCCGCATAGGACTCGTACCGCAGAGCCCCGCCGCGCACCTCACCCCCGTACGCACCGTCGGAGCGCAGCTCGCAGAGGCACTGCGGGAGCTGACGGGGGCACGGGGACAGGCCCTGCGCGATGCCATAGGTGCCGCAGCCGGGCGGGCAGCGTTCCCCGAGGACCATCTGGACCGCTGTCCGCACGAGCTCTCCGGCGGCCTCGCGCAGCGCGCCGCGACCGCCCTCGCCCTCGTCGGTGGGGCACCCCTGCTGCTCGCGGACGAGCCGACCACCGGTCTCGACCGCGACCTCGTCGACCGCACCGTCGACGAGCTGCGCCGCCACGTCGACGACGGCCACGCCCTGCTGATGATCACCCACGACCTCGCGGCCGCCGCACGCATAGCCGACCGCGTCGCCGTGATGTACGCGGGACGCATCGTTGAGCTGAGTGACGGAGCGCGGTTCTTCGGCGACCCCGGTCCCTTCCACCCGTACGCTCGGGGCCTGTTGAACGCCCTTCCCGAGCGCGCTTTCACACCGGTCCCCGGTATGCCGCCCGAACTGGGTGACCTGCCGACCGGTTGCGCGTTCGCCGCCCGCTGTACGTACGCCACCGAGTCCTGCGCCGCGCAGCCGGCCTTCACCGACGGCGTCGCCTGCCACCACCCGCGAAGCGCCGAGGAGCGTTCCCGTGCTTGAACTCGACGCGATCACTGCCGGCTACCGGCGCGGCACACCTGTCGTACGGGACGCACGCCTCAGCGTCGAGCCGGGCGAAGCGGTGGGTCTGCTCGGCCCGAGCGGCTGCGGCAAGTCGACCCTCGCCAAAGTCGCCGCCCTCCTGCACCGCCCCGATGCCGGAACCGTCATCCTGGACGGCCGCACCGTCACCGGCTGGCGCCACCGCGCCCCGCGCGAACAGCGCACCGCCATCGGCGTCGTGTTCCAGCAGCCCCGGCTCTCCGCCGATCCCCGCCTGCGGCTACGCGACCTGATAGCCGAACCGCTGCGCGCCACCGGGCGCCGCAGCGAAGCCGGTTCAGCTGTCGGCGACCTGGCCGCCACCGTCGGACTCGGCGACGATCTCCTCGCCCGGCGCCCGCACGAGGTGAGCGACGGCCAACTGCAACGCGCCTGCCTGGCCCGCGCCCTGGTACTGCGCCCCCGCTGGCTGGTCTGCGACGAGATGACCGCGATGCTGGATGCCTCCACGACGGCCGCGCTGGTCGCCGTGGTCGAGCAGTACCGGCGCGAAAACGGCGCGGGCCTGCTGGCCGTGGGCCACGACAGGGTCCTCCTGGAGCGCTGGTGCGACCGCACCCTGCGCTGGCGGGAGATCGCGACCGCCTGAGTTCCGGCCGGTGCAGGCGACACCTGCGACACAGGCGACGGTCCCGCGTACGCAGGACGACGCGTAGCCGGTCGTCACAACCAGTCAACACCCGTACGGCGTACATCTCTTCCGCCCGTTCAGCCCCTGCGCTACGCCAGACTGACGGCCGAATGCCGCACATCATGCGCGGCGGAGGAGGTTGGCGATGGCCATTTCGATCTCAGTGGTGCTGCTCCTGCTGATTCTCGCGGTGATCTTCCTGCGCAACGGGGGACTGAAGGTCTCGCACGCCCTGGTCTGCGCCCTGCTCGGCTTCTTCCTGGCCGGCACCAGCATGGGGCCGACCATCCAGAGCGGCATCGCCGCCACCGCCCACGTGGTGGGCGGCCTCAGGCCCTGACGGGCGATCGGGAGACGCCCGGGCGCGTGCTCATTCGGCGACCGGCTCCAGGAACAACTCGTCCCGATAGCACCAGGCCCATCGCTCGCCCTTCTCGACGGACCGTGCCAGAGCATGCTCCGTTCGGTCGGCGTGAGCCCACGCGTGCTGCCCGCGTGAGCTGTCGCAACAGCCCACGTGCCCACAGGCCAGACACATGCGCAGATGCACCCAACTCCCGCCCTCGGCCAGGCACTCTTCGCAGCCCCGCGCAGTCGCGGGCCGTACACCGGGCGCGGCCTGATCGGTGTGGGCACAGGTTCTGCCCTGCGGACGTCCGGCATCGGCAGCGACCTTCCATCCGGTCATTCGGTCACGCCGGCTCGGTCGGGCTTGCGCCGCTTGCCAGGAAGCTGGCAGCAAGCCCCCGCAGCCGGCACCCCGGCCGGGGTGGGGCCGTCCCACTCCTCCGCTCGCGCCGACGGCACCCGACGGCAAATATGGAGCACAGAACACTGGAGCGGTGCGACGCACGATGACATCCGCCCGCGGATGAACCCTGGCCGATGTCGGCCGAAGTCCTCTGCACGCCCTGACCTCTGCACGGCCTGTTCTCTTCGCATCCTGACCTCTTCACATCATGAACGGCGACTGAAAGGTGTACCGATGACTGAATACGAACGTTCCCGCACGATGCCCGCTCTCGCCGAGCAGGTCTTCGATCAGGCGGCCAATCTTGATCAGATGAGTCAGTGGATGCCGGAGGATCTGCACGTACGCTCCGAAGAGCCGCCCACCGTCACTGTCCACGAGGACCGCACGGACGAGGACACCGCCGGTCTGTTTCGCGCCCACAAGGACCAGATGCGTCTGGAGTGGGGGAGCAAGGGTGACGGCAGCTACACGGGCTGGCTGCAAGTAGCGGGAGTCGAGAGCGGAGCCAGCGAAGTGACCGTGCACCTGTCGTTCTTCGACGAGGACCACGATCCCGGCGATGCCGTGAACGACGCTCTCGAGCGCAGCCTCGAACGCCTGGAGCAGCAGGTGCTGCGGCTGCGCGGCGACAGTCCTGCCGGCTGACAGGTCGCCTTCATCCGGCTCGGGTCGCCTTCATCATGTCCGCGCACTTCTCGCCGATCATCATCGTGGTGATGCACGGATTGACGGCGGGCAAGAACGGCATCACGGACGCGTCCGCCACCCGTAGCCCCGCGACCCCCTTGACCCGCAGTTGCGGGTCGAGGGGCGACGCCACGTCGCTGGGCGCGCCCATCCGCACGGTCCCCGCCGGGTGGTAGACGGTGTTGTGGGTCTGACGGATGTACGCGAACAGCTCCTCGTCGCTCCGTGCGTCCGGCCCGGGGGCCAGCTCCGCGCCCGCCCAGCCGGCCATCGCCGCCTGGCCGACGATCGTACGGGCGAGGCGCAGCCCGTACGTCATCACCCGGATGTCGTGCTCATGCGTGAAGTACCGGGGGTCCACCTTCGGCTTGTCGCGGAAGTCGCGGGTGCGCAGCCGGACCGTGCCGACAGAGCGGGCGCGGGTGACGTTCGGGGTGAGGCAGAAGGCGTTGTCCGAGGTCGGGTAGCCGCGCCGGTAGGTGTTCATGTCGAAGGGCACCGAGCCGTAGTGGAACATCAGGTCCGGGCGGTCCAGGCCGGGTTCGGTGTCGGCGAAGATGCCGATCTCCCACCACTGGGTGGAAGACGTCACCATGGGCTGCTTCGCTTCCCACATGATCACGCCCTCCGGGTGGTCCTGGAGATGCGAGCCGACCCCGGGGGAGTCCACCCGTACCTCCACGCCGCACTCCCGCAGGTGAGCCGCCGGTCCGATGCCGGACAGCATCAGCAGCTTCGGCGAGTCGATGGCCCCGCAGGCCACGACGACCTCGCGGCGCGCCGTCACGGCGCCGCTGTGAATGGTGTCCGGCTCCAGGTACTCCACGCCCGTGCAGCGTCCGCCGCTCTCGTCGAACAGGAGGCGCTTGGCCTGGAGACCGGTACGCACCTCGAGGTTGGGCCGTTTCCCGACCAGGGGATGCAGGTACGAGACGGACGCCGACGCGCGGGTTCCGTCGTGGCGGCTGTTGATCTGGAACCAGTGGGCGCCACGGACCACCGTGCGGCCCGTGTTGAACGGGGTGGTGGGGATCTTCGCCGCCGCGCACGCCTCGAGCAGCGCGGCGCCGCACGGGTCGTTCGGCGGGATGGTGCGGATGGTGACAGGGCCCGAGCGGCCGTGGTGGTCGCCGGGTGCGTCGTTGGTCTCCAAGCGCTGGTAGAGCGGAAAACAGTCCGCCGCGCTCCAGCCCGTACAGCCGAGTGCCCCCCACTCGTCGAGGTCCTCGGCCGGTGCCCAGAAGGCGATGCAGGAGTTGTGCGACGAGCAGCCACCGAGCACCTTGGCCCGGGCGTGGCGCATGAAGCTGTTGCCGTTCTCCTGCGGTTCCACCGGGTAGTCCCAGTCGTAGCCGGTCTCCAGCAGAGCCATCCACCGGTCGAGCCGCAGAACGCTGTCGTCGCCCACATCGGAGGGGCCTGCCTCCAGCACGCAAACGCTGACGTCGGGGTCCTCGCTCAGTCGCGCGGCGACGACGGCACCTGCCGTACCGCCGCCGACCACGACGTAGTCGAACGCGGCCAGGGGGCTCTCTGCGGGCATGGCGTCTCCAGCGTCAGTCGGATCGTCGGTCACGGCAGTCAGGTTCTTCAGCCGGTCAGGGCCCGGCGGCCGGTGGAGGCTGGGTCGGATCGGCGGCCACCGCCTCGAACCGGTGCTCGTCGAGTACGCCGGTCTTGTGCCGCTGCACGAACCAGTAGTAGGCGAAGCCCCCGAGCGCCACGATGCCGATGAACACGAAGGCACCCCAGCGCAGATACCAGTGCTGCGGCCCCGTGGCGTTGTAGACCTCGGCGCGCGGCCAGGCGAGGTTCAGCGCCATCGCGGTCCCCCACAGCACGGCCACCAGGTTGATGGGCAACCCGAGCCGGCCGAGGGAGAAGCTGCCCTCGGCCGGCTTCCAGGTGCCGCGCAGGCGCTTGATCAGCATGGGTACGGTGACCAGAAGGTAGGCCACGTAGATCATGACGATCGCGATACTTGTGATCACCGAAAAGATCTGCGGCTGGTTGACGTTGACGACCAGGATGACGACGCCCACCACACCGATCAGCACGGCCGGCACCACCGGTGTCTGGAAGCGGGGGCTCACACGGGCGAGATGGGTTCCCGCCGGGAGGTTGTTGTCCCGCGCCATCGCGAACATCAGCCGGATACCGGCGGCCTGCACGGCCAGCACGCAGACGGTGATGGCGATGACCACGCACCACAGGAAGATCTCGCCGATCGTCGAGCCCAGCGTCTCCAGGACGACGTACTGCAGGCCGATCGTCGACAGCTCCTCGGCCTGCAGATCCGGTACGGACATCAGGGCGAACAGCAGGATGAGTCCGCCGATGAGGAAGGACGCGATGAGCGCCCGCAGGATGGCCCGTGGCGCGTTCTTGCTCGGGTTGTGGGACTCCTCGCCGAGCGAGGCCGCCGTGTCGAAGCCGTACATGACATACGCGGAGGCCAGTGAGGCGGTGAGGAACGCGCCGAAGTAGCCCAGGCTCTCGCCGCTGCCGAGCCCGTACGTCTCCGTCAGGACGTTGCTGGGGCCGCGGGTGATGTGCGCCGCCAGGAAGATGATCAGCGCGACGGCGCCGATGAGCTCGATGAACACGCCTGCCGAGTTGATCCGGGCCATGAGCTGGACGCCGAAGGCGTTCACCAGGGTCGAGAAGAGAATGAGCACCGAACCGAGGAGAACGGCATTGGCCGCCGCGTCGTTCTTGCCGCTGCCGTCGCCGACGAACTGGAACCAGCTGTCGATCTGCGGCAGCGTGATCTGGTAGGCGAGCGCCACGGCCGACAGGGTCACCATGGTGGCGGTCATCATCATCCAGCCACCGAGCCAGCCGACGTGCGGGCCGCCCATGCTCTTGGCCCAGTTGTAGATGGACCCGGCGACCGGATAGCGGGCGGCCAGCTCGCAGAAGCACAGGGCCACCATCAGCTGTCCGACGAAGACCATCGGCCAGGACCACCAGTAGGCCGGGCCGCCGAAACTGACGCCGAAGAAGAACAGCTGGAAGGTGCCGGTCAGGATCGAGATGTAGCTGACCCCGGCGGCGAAGGTGTGGAAGTTGCCGAGGGTGCGCTTGAGTTCGGGCCGGTAGCCGAGCTCGCCGAGGGCGTCGTCGTCTTCCTGGGTCTGGGTCCGGGCGGCATCCGCGGGACCCGGATCCTTGCCCACGCTGCCTGGGTCTGTGCTCATTCGAACCACCTCTGCGGGCTCGGCGAGAGATTGCGCCAGATGTGCTTGGCTTCCTGGTACTCCGCCAGTCCGGCGGGACCGAGTTCGCGGCCGAAGCCGGACTGCTTCATTCCGCCCCATTCGGCCTGGGGCACGTACGGGTGGAAATCGTTGATCCACACGGTTCCGGCGCGCATCCGCGAGGCGACCCGGTGACCGCGGCCGACATCCTGGGTCCACACCGCTCCGGTCAGTCCGTAGACGGTGTCGTTGGCGAGCGCGACTGCCTCGTCCTCGTTGCGAAAGCGTTCGACAGTGAGCACCGGGCCGAACGACTCGTCCCGTACGACCGACATGCCGGGGGTGCAGTCGTCCAGCACGGTCGGCAGGTAGTAGAAGCCGTCCCGCAGTGCGGGGTCGTCGGGGCGTTGGCCACCGCAGCGCAGTACCGCGCCCTCGGCCAGTCCCGCGGACACGTACGCCTCGATCTTGTCGCGGTGCGCCGCGGAGATGAGCGGTCCGGTACGGGCGTTCTCGTCGAACGGACCGCCCAGCGGGATCGCCCGCGCCCGCTCGACCACCGCGTCGACGAACGCGTCGTGCAGTTCGCTTTGGACGAGCAGCCGTGCCCCGGCCGAGCAGACCTGCCCGGAGTGCAGGAACACCGCCATCAGTGCGTAGTCGACGGCCGTCTCGAAGTCGGCGTCGGCGAAGACGATGTTGGGGTTCTTGCCGCCGAGCTCCAGGGCCACTTTCTTCACCGTGGGCGCCGCGGCGGCCATGATGCGGCGGCCGGTGACGAGCCCGCCCGTGAAGGACACCAGGTCGACCCTGGGGTCTTCACTGAGTGGCGCACCCGCGGTGGGCCCGGCACCCAGGACGAGGTTCGCGACTCCGTCGGGCAGCCCGGCCTCGGCCAGCAGCCGCATCAGGATGATGGCGGTATGCGGGGTCAGTTCGCTCGGCTTGAGGACGAACGTGTTGCCCGCCGCGATGGCGGGGGCGACCTTCCAGGCGGTCTGGAGGAGCGGATAGTTCCACGGAGTGATCAGCGCGCACACGCCGACCGGTTCGTGCACCACCCGGCTGTCCGCCTCCGGGTTGCCGGTGTCGACGATGCGGTCGGCTCCGCCGGAGGCCGCCAGGTTGCCGAAGTAGCGGAAGCAGTTCGCGATGTCGTCCATGTCGTACTCGCTCTCGACGAGCCGTTTCCCGGTGTCCAGGGATTCGGCTCGGGCGAGGGCGTCCTTGTCGCGTTCCAGCAGGCCGGCGACGCGCAGCAGCAGCCTGCCCCGCTCGGCGGCGGGGGTGGCCGGCCACGGGCCGCGGTCGAAGGCGTCACGGGCGGCGGCGATCGCGGCGGCGGCGTCCTTCGGGCCTGCCTCGTCGACGGTCGCGACCAGGGTGCCGTCGGCGGGGCAGCGGATCTCGCGAACCTGCCCGTCGACGGCGGCGGTCCATTCGCCACCGATGAACAGCTCCGGCATGGGGGCTCCTCCGGGGTCGGCTGGGCGGGCACCCGATTGGGACCCGTCCCTCACGCCGCTGCGGTGCTCGGCCCACAGACAGCGCTCCATCAACAGACATTAGGGAAGCAGGGCCCGGTTCGCAGCGCGGACGCCGTCATCCGGCGGACAGGGCGTCGCTCCGGGTGGCCGCACCAATGCGGTTATTGGGCACCGCTGCGCGAAGTGGTGTGCCGCACGTGCCTGCCCTCCGGTCAGGGGTGCGGGTCCGGCCGAGCACGACCCGGCTACGGCGCTCGCGGTGGTGTTGGTGCAGAGCGACACGTAACGGCCACCCGCCGCCCGGAGTGGGCCACGGGGGCGGGGGCGTACAGCCGCCGGGGTGGGGCGGTGGGGACTAGCTGGGTTCGAAGTCGCTACAGCATCCGACCTGCGCAGGTGTACCAGGCACCCTGTACGGCCTGGGGGTGGCACCAGGGGAGCACGGGTGCTGACGCCATGGTCTTCGAGCGCCCCGGTGCGTAGTTTCGTGAGCTCAGAGCCCCACAGACCGGAGACCCACATGCCCCAGGCCGCTTCTGTCGCCGACCCCACGACAGGCACGTCGGGGAGCGATTTCGCCCCGCTCCTGCGAAGCGTCAGAGAGCAGGGCCTTCTGAACCGGCGCACCGGCTGGTACGCACGAGGGATCTTCGCCAACCTCGTGGGGCTGGCGGCCGTGATCACTGCGCTCGTCCTGGTCGGCGACTCCTGGTGGACCCTGCTGCTCGCCGTTCCGCTGACCGTGCTGTGGGCTCGCACGGCCTTCGTCGGACACGACGCCGGGCACGCACAGATAACGGGCAACCGGCGGATCGGCCTCGTGATCAGCCTGGTGCACAGCAATCTGCTGCTCGGTATGAACCAGGCGTGGTGGAACGACAAGCACGTACGCCACTACGCGAACCCGAACCACATCGACAAGGACCCCGATGTCGGCGTGGGGGCGCTCGTATGGACCCAGAAGCAGGCCGAACAGCGCGAAGGCTTCACACGTTGGCTCACCCGTAATCAGGCACGGCTGTTCTTCCCGATGCTGCTGCTCGAAGGCATCGCCCTGAAGATCTACGGTTTCCAGTATCTGCGCCGCCAGCCGGTGCGTGAGCGTGCCCTGGAAGGCATGCTTCTAGTGGCACACCTCGCCGGGTACGTGAGTCTCCTGCTGACCGTCATGTCACCGGGCAAGGCCATCGTTTTCGCCCTGCTGCATCACGCTCTGTTCGGGCTCCACCTGGGCATGGCTTTCGCACCCTCTCAGACTAACCCGGCATAACGGGATGTCTCACCCAAGGGTGGCAGGGAGGGGGGGATGGAGATGCCCGATCCCGACGGTGAGCGCTGGGGCCACCTGCGCCGGCAGGTCCTCACCTCACGCAATGTGCGTTCCGGGATGCTCACCGACTGGTTCCTCGGCGGCCTGAACTACCAGATAGAGCACCATCTCTTCCCGAGCATGGCGCGCCCGTGTCTGCGGTACGCCCAGCCGCTGGTACGCGCCCACTGCCGGGCACTGGGGGTGTCGTACGCCGAGACAGGGCTGATCGACTCCTACCGCCAGGCACTGACCCACATGCACGACGTCGGGGCACCGCTCAGGCTTGCGACGGCCGCAACCCCTCGATGAGCTCCCAGGCGTACTGCGGAACTGACGAGCGGCCGCGCGCGTTACCGAAACAGAAAGCGGCAACAGCCGTGAAGGAGGCGTCGAAGATGTCGAAGAGCGCAAAGGTCGCCGCTGGTGGTGTGGTGGTGGGGATCGCCTTGATATGGCTGGTCGGTTTCTGGCCCGCCCTGCTGGTCATGATCGGTGTGCCGGTGGCGGCGTACCTGATGCTGGACAACTCGCAGCGCCGCAGGCTGCGCCGTGTCTCCCGCAAGGAGATCGGCCGCTGAGCCGGGCCCCGGGCCGTGCCGATACAGTGCCCCACGAAGATCACGCAGTGGCACGGAACGAGGGGATTTCCGCATGAGTCAACGCCGGGGCAGCGGCACGGTCACAGCGGTTAGCAGCAACGCCGAATACGCGTTCAGCAAGTCCAATCGCGACAGCGTCACCTTGCTGGCGGGCCTCGGCGTGGAGGGCGATGTGCACGCGGGAGTGACGGTCAAGCACCGTTCCCGCGTCGCGCAGGACCCGACACAGCCGAACCTGCGTCAGGTGCACCTGATGCACGAGGAGCTGTTCGACGAGCTGTTGGACGCGGGTTTCGAGGTGGCGCCCGGTCGCCTCGGGGAGAACATCACCACCCGCGGACTGGACCTTCTCGGGCTTCCCGAAGGCACCCTGCTGCACATCGGCGACGAAGCGGTCGTGGAAGTCACCGGGCTGCGCAACCCGTGCCTCCAGATCGACGCCTACCGTCCCGGCCTCCTGAAGCAGGTCGTCGGGAAGGACGCGCAGGGCAACACCGTGCGACGGGCCGGAATCATGGGCATCGTCACCATGGGTGGGGTGGTGAGGCCGGGCGACCGGATCCGTGCCGTTCTCCCCGCCGAGCCGCACCGAACTCTCGAACGCGTCTGAGAGGCTGTCGGGTGGCCGGTTGATTACGCTGCGATGAGGTCCTCGGCGGTCTTGGCTCGGGCGGTCTTGCGGTGGGGTTCGTGGCTCCACCGGGAGGACTGCCCGGCGAGGCGGACGAGCATCAGGCGGATCATCGCCACCTTGATCATGGCCTCGGAGGTTGCGGTCAGTCGTTCGTAGTCCCGGGCCAGCCGGCGGTTTCGGACCAGCCAGCCGAAACTTCGCTCTACGACCCAGCGGCGGGGCAGGACCTTGAAGCCCTTGACGTCGTCGGTCCGCTTCACGATCTCGACCACGATGCCCAACGCGTCCCGGGCCCATGAAAGCAGTGTGGAATCAACGGAGTTGGCGTATCCGCCATCGGCCCAGACCAGGCTGTTGGTGCGGAACGCCTTCGCGAGGCGGTCCAGGACGATGCGGCCTCCCGCCCGGTCCTGCACGGACGCGGAGGTGACCGCGACGACGAGCAGCAGGCCCATCGTGTCCACGATCACGTGCCTCTTGCGCCCTGTCGTTCGCTTGCCCGCATCGAACCCGCGGGCTTCGCCGCCCTCGCTGGTCTTGATCGACTGGGCGTCGATCACGGCGGCCGACGGCTCGGGATCGCGCCCGGCCCCGATCCGGACCTGGCGGCGGAGCTCGTCGTGGATGCGGTCCCAGGTGCCGTCCCGACGCCACTTGGCGAACCAGCGGTGCGCGGCATCCCAGGGCATCAAGTCGTGCGGGAGCATCCGCCACTGGCAGCCGGACCGCAGCACGTAGAAGATCGAGTCCAGCACCAGCCGGTCCCCGTACCTGCGTATCCCACCGCCTTTTCGCTGGTCAGGTACAGGAAGCAGGGGTTTGACGATGGCCCACATCGCATCGGTGAGACTGGACGGATAGCATGAGCCGCTGACGGCCCCGGAGTTGTCGCACGTATACACACCGCGTGATCATTCCGGGGCCTTCGTCATGCCTGACGACCGGAGTGACCGGTCACGCCCCGCTCACAACCGGCCACCCGACAGCCTCTGAGCCGCCGAGCCTCCACCCGCCCTACGGCCCCGTCAGGCGGGTCGTACGGCCATCCTGTCGAGCGCCTCCAGCAGACCGGGCAGTTCCGGGCCCCGGCCCAGCGGCAGCACCTCACCCGGCTCGTCGTCCAGCAGCACGAAAGCGATGTCGTCGGTGCGCGCGACCACCGACCAGCCAGGACCGTCGGCGCGCAAGGTACGCGCGTCGCCGGACGCGAAGGTGGAGCGCACCCGTCCCGGTGGCGGTGGGGTGGCCACGTAAGCGTGCAGCTCCTCGATCACCCGCCGCAAACCCGCGTGCGGGTTTGCCGCCAGGAGCCACGAAGGTCGTCCCGTCGTCGATCTGGTCCCGCCAGGCCGCCCAATGGAGGGCGATCTCGTCAGCGCCGAGCCGCCGCTGGGCGGGCCCCCACGTGTCGGTGTCGGGCGGCGAAAGCGGGCACTGCACGCTCATGCCGTTCTCCCCGGGACCGCCGCTCTCGCCGTTCTCGGGAACGGGGTCATGGGGCGCCGGAATCCCGGGGGCGGCGACCGCCAGCAGCAGCGGCCAGCCCGGCAGGCCTGCGACGACCGTGCGCTCATCGGGAGACAGGTCGTACTCCATGCCGCAGTCCCAGGAAGCGATGGCGACCGCGACCAGTGACACGTCGTCGATCACCACGGTCCACCGTGCCCCGGTGCCGTCCTGCCCGAGGACCAGGCCGTAACCCTCGGCATACGGCTCCAGGCCCAGGGCGGCACAGGCCTGCGGGTAGTCGTCGCCGAGCACGCTCGGGAACTGCGCGGGCGTCAGCAGCACCGCGGTCAGCACGAACAGTGCGTCCTCGGCGTCCTCAGCGGTGTCCGGCCCGGTCACGGCGCCCTCCCTGCCGGATCGGTTGTCGGCGCACCCTAACCAGTGAGTAACCCGGTCGTCGAGGGACGGGGTGAAATAGGGCCCGGTCAGGGGGCCGGGAGGCCGAGCAGCTCACGCGCCACGCTGTGCGGTGATTCCCCGCGCTCGCGCGCGAGGGCGACCACCGCCCGGCACGCCAGCTCGTTGACACCGAAGGAGAGCGCTTCGGGGGAGACCCAGCCGGCCGCCTCGTCGATGCGCGGCTCGTCGTCCTCCGCGCAGGCCGACACGTAGGCCGCGGCGGCTTCGAAGATGTTGTGCTGTCGCGTTCCCTGACGTGCCTGCGACGTACCTCCCGGACGCGGCTCGAAGAACTTGCGGAGTCTGTCCCACACGTCGGTCACCTTCCCCCTCAGCGTTGCGATCACGACACACACATGGAGCCCGACCCTCCACCGTACGCGCGGGCCCGGCCACGGGCCGTCTCCTGCATCACACAGCCGGTGCGATCGCCCCCCGATTCAGTCCCCCCGGGCGGCCAGCACCAGGAACCGGTTCCTCTCGTCCGCGTACGACGTCAAGCGCCACCCGGAGCCGTCCAGCAGGGGCCGCAGATTGGGTTCGGCCCGCAGGTCGCCCGCGGTGACCTGGCGTCCCTGTCGCGCGGCGAGGGCCGCCCTGCCGATGGGATGGAACAGGGCCAGCAGACCACCGGGGCGTACGACCCTCGCGAGTTCCCGCAGATTGCCGGGCGGGTCGGGGAGATGCGCGACGAGACCGGCCGCGAACACCGCGTCCAGCGAGGCCGTGGCCAACGGCAGCCGGGCGACGTCGGCGAGGACCAGATGCGCCACGCGATGGCGCCCCGCGTGCGCCGCTGCGTCCAGCATCGCGGGCGTGACGTCGGCGCCGAGCACCGTGCCGCCGGGACCAACGGCCCTGCGCAGGAACGGCAACGCGCGGCCCGTGCCGCAGCCCGCGTCGAGCACGGCCGCGCCGGGCCGCAGCCCCAGTGCGTCGACCGCGGCAGCGTAGGCCGGCTCGTCTTCGGGGAAACGGGCGTCCCAGTCGGCGGCCCTGGCCGTGAAGAACTCCTGCACGTGCGTGTGATCGTCTGTCATAACGTCATGGTCTCCCGCGGGAGCGGAATCCCAGTGACCTCGGGTGGGTGCACCGCCAATGCGGTGCGCATGTTCGAGCGCGGCCCGGTCGTTCGGGAACTATCTCTGTCATATTCCGACGGCTTTCGAACTGCGCCCCCAGAGTGCGCCCCCTCCGGGGCTAGCGTCCCTGGTCCATGGGACACCTGGACCACGCCGCATCCGGCCGGCTGATGGCCGCCATCGGCGCGGGCCGGCTTTTCCGCACCTGTACACCCCGGCCCGCTTCCCCGCGCAGTCCCCGGCCGCGGGCTGACCGTATGACAACAGAAGGCGGCACTGCGGATGGCCGAGGACACGGACATCGAACCCACCCACCGGGGAAGGCAGTGGTACGACGCCCAAGCGGGCCCTCTGGTACGCCCGTACGCGATGACCGGCGGCAGGACGGAACCGGGCCCCAGTGGCGTGCGGTTCGACGTCATCACGCTCGTCGACCTCGCCGACGACGCGCCCACCGCCGCCGAGGAGTCACTGCTGGGGCCCGAACACCGCGCCCTGGTGGAACTGTGCCGCTCGGAGACCCAGTCGGTCGCGGAACTCTCGTCCGGCGCGGACCTGCCGGTCGGAGTGGTACGTGTGCTCCTCGGCGACCTCCTGGAGTCCGGTTGCGTCCGGGTCCACCGCCCGGTGTCTCCCGCACAGCTGCCGGGCGTCAGGATTTTGAGAGAGGTGATCGACGGGCTGAGAGCCCTGTAGTCCGTCCGCAAACCCCCGGGGCAGCCCCGGAAAACCGCACGAGAGAAGTGACCGATGGGCATCGAGCGCACTGACGGCGAGGCCGACGAGACGGGCCCCCTCGCGTTGAAGATCCTGGTGGCCGGCGGTTTCGGGGTCGGCAAAACCACCCTTGTCGGTGCCGTCAGCGAGATCCGGCCACTGCGTACCGAGGAACAGCTCAGTGCGGCCGGGGAGACGGTCGGCGACGCGGGTGGCTTCGACCGGAAGACCGCCGCGACCGTCGCCATGGACTTCGGCCGCATCACCATCAGGACCGGACTCTCCCTGTATCTCTTCGGCACGCCGGGACAGGACCGCTTCTGGTTCCTGTGGGACAACCTCTCCCAGGGCGCACTGGGAGCAGTGGTCCTGGCCGACACCCGCCGCCTGGAGGACTGTTTTCCCGCTGTCGACTACTTCGAGCACCGGAACGTCCCCTTCGTCATCGCGGTCAACTGCTTCGCGGGATCACGCACATACGGCGCCCACGAAGTGACACGCGCCCTCGACCTGGAGCGGGGAACACCGGTCGTGCTGTGCGACGCGCGAGACCGCGACTCGGGAAAGGAGGTATTGGTGCGCCTCGTCGAGTACGCGGGCCGGATGCACACCGCCCGACTGCTGGACACAGTCGGCTGAGCAATCCGCCGCACAAGCCATGCTTGCCGGGCGGACGCCATTGAGGAAGGCTTGTACACGATCAGGACCGACGGGGAACACCTGAACGGGGAGGGCCGGAGCATGGCACTGGACAAGGGACTCGACTGGCTTCTGGACGACCTCACGAAGCGGGTCGAGCATGTGCGGCACGCGCTCGTGCTGTCCAACGACGGTCTGGTGACCGGGGCGAGTACGGGTCTGGCACGGGAAGACGCGGAACATCTGGCTGCTGTCTCGTCCGGGCTGCACAGCCTGGCCAAGGGGTCGGGACGGCACTTCGGGGCCGGTCGGGTCCGGCAGACGATGGTCGAGTTCGACGACGGCGTGCTCTTCGTCACCGCGGCCGGCGACGGCAGTTGTCTGTGCGTACTGGGCGCCGCCGACGCCGACATCGGGCAGGTCGCGTACGAGATGACCCTGCTCGTCAACCGGGTCGGCGACCACCTCGGAGTCGCGGCCAGGCAGCCCGGGTACGCCACGGGCAGCGAGTTCTGACCGCGCTCCGGCCAGCCCGGCGCGGAGCCCGGCTGCGCGAGCTGTGCGCCCTTCCCGCCTTCCCCTGCGAGAGTTATCCACAGGCCCGGCGCGTTGAGCGCGTTTCCGGCTACGGTCGTCACCGAGAGTATTCGCATGTCACGGGGAGACGATCATGGCCGTTCAAGAAGCACACGACACCGACACCGCGACCGTGGCCGCACAGCCGGTATCCGCAGCGGGGGCCGCCCAGGAACTGGGGCTCAAGCGGAGCGAGTTCGACCTCGCCGCCCTGTTCGGGCACATCCGCACCACCGTGGACTCGGACGGCAGCCGTCCCCGGGTCGCCCGCGAGGAGCTCGACCGGCTCCGGGTCGCAGACCGCACTGCGGCCACCCTGCGTGAGCGCGTGCGAACCGTAGGCACCACCGAGGGTGCGGAGCTCATGGGCATCACCGCCGTACGGTTCGGCAGGCTCGCCCGCGCCGGGTACCTCACCCCCGTCAAGTTCTACCTGAATCGCTACCGGACAGTCGTCTGGCTCTATCTCGTCGATGAACTGGAGGAGTTCGCCTCCCAGGAACCGGGCCTGCTCACCGGCAGGTCCCCGCAGGTTATGCGCACGCTGCTCGCGGCAGGCGAGGACCGCCGCGCTCGCAACTGGCGGGGCCGGCGGCTGGGCCTGCTGACGCGGCGGACCGACGATCCCTGGGAGCGGGCGGCGATCACCAGCTCGATGCTGGACGGCGTCCAGCTGGCCGAGGTGGTGGACGACCCCTATGAGCGCGCGTATCTGGGCAGGCTCAGGCCCGGTCTCGTAGGGCGCCGGGGGGAGTCGCCTGCGACGCGCGAGGCCATGGACCGGCTGCTGGCGGCGGATGATCCCGACGAGACCCTCTGGCAGCGGGTGAGCCTCACACTGCTCATGGGCGAAGCTCGCGAACACCGGCCCGCGCCCCGGCCGGAGGGAGGACTCCCGCTGCCACCGGCCCTCCCGGTGACGTCGGGCGGCCTGCGTGCCTGGCTGCGCCGCAGGAAAGTCCTCAGTGAACCGGTGCTGGCCTGATCGCCGCAGCGCCCTGGCCGCGGGTCGTCCTCCTGACGCGGATGAGGTCGCTGACGACGGCTGCGGCCTCACACCACTCGGCTGCTCAGCCGCTGCCGGACCCCCGGGCGACTTGGTGTGTACCTGCCGCCGCTAGAGTGCGGTGCTTGATCATCGTCTGGTACGGCGAAGGGGGAGGGCAATGAGTGGGCAACTGCGCGACACCGCGAGCAAGTTGGCCGAGGTGTTGTGGCGAGAGCACACCGTGTACCGGGATCGGGCGGGTGGTGTGGTCATCCGGGGCGAGCATGTGCAGCGCTGGATCAGTCTCGCTCCGGCTGGGGGCCGGGGCGAGATCCTGGTCCGCGCGGGCCGCATCCTCGACGGCGGCACCACGGCCCCGGCCCGCTCCGAGGCGATAGTTCCGCTCGACGCCGGGACGGCGGAGCTCGCCGCTGCCTGCCGCAGGATGCTCGCCGAAGCCGCCGCCGAAGCGTCGCCGGGACCGAACGGCTTCGCCCGCTCCGGCGGCAGTGGCAGCCGGTTCAGGCGCTCGAAGCGCACGGGGCGGCGCGCCACCTCGCAGCGACGGCCGAGACACATTGGCATCGCCTCCTGGCTGGTGCTCGCCTGCGTCATCGCTTTCTACGTCTACAGCCTCTATCGGCCTGGTGCGCGATAGGGGACGGGTCCGCGACGCCGGCTACGGCACCTCGCCGCGTTGGCGAAACGCCCTAGGGGGTGTCTGACAATTCCCCGCGGCGTCGCGGCGTCGCGGCGTCCGGCACGCACGCTCGCAGCGTTGCCGAAAAGTCCTGGTAGCTCCGCTACGAGGACTGTCCGGAGCCTTGCGATCGCACGCACCGGACGCCGCTCCTTGACCCACGGGGAATTGTCAGACACCCCCTAATAGCTCCGCTATGAGGACGCTCCGCCGCCTTGCGATGCACCGCATCCGACGCCGCGGGCTGATCCGCCCCCTATCGCGCACCAGGCCGTAAGGCGCCGGCGCAACCGGCCCATGACCGATCCGCCCGCGCGGCCCCGCACCCGCGCCGTCACTCGGGCTTGCGGGCCTCGATGACGGAACGGGTCGAGTGGGCCACGAACGGCCCCTCGCTCCCGATCCGCTCGTGCAGTTCCCGCAACCGGTCGCGGTACTGGCCGACGGTGAAGCCCGGGACCATCCAGATCACCTTCCGCAGGAAGTAGATCACCGCGCCGATGTCGAAGAACTCGATCCGCAACCGTTCGAACCGCAGGTCCACGACATCCAGGCCCGCAGCCTCGGCGTCCCGCCGCTCGTCGTCCGGGTGGCGCTTGCGGCGTACTTCCTCGGGCTGCGGCCCGAGGAAGTACTCGACGAGTTCGAAGACGCTGGAGTGGCCGACGTGCTGGGAAAGATACGTACCGCCGCCTTGGAGCACACGCGCGATCTCCTCCCACCACACCGTCGCCGGATGGCGGCTGGTCACCAGGTCGAAAGCGCCGTCGGCGAACGGCAGCGGCGGCTCGTCCCGGTCCGCGACCACGACGCCGCCGAGCGGGTGCAGCAGCTGTGTCGCCTTGGCGACATTCGGTGGCCAGGACTCGGTCGCCACCATCAGCCGGGGCAGCTCGCGTGCCCCGGCGAGAACCTCGCCCCCGCCGGTCTGGATGTCGAGGGCGGCGCGGGCACGGCCGAGGTGCTCGCTCATCGTGCGCTGGTAGCCCCAGGAAGGCCGCTGCTCGGTGGCGCGACCGTCGAGCCAGGAGAAGTCCCAGCCGTCGGCCGAAACGGATTCGGCCTCGGAGACGATTTCATCAAACGTGTGTGACATACCTGCATGGTCCGGGCAGAGAATCCGTCGGCGCAAAAGGAATATCCCGGCGCCCTCCGCGCTCGCTCGCCGGGTCGGGGCGGGGCCCTGTCGAGAGGGGGGCGGCAGCGGGATATCTTGATGTCGAGCAATGTTGCAGACGTGGAGCGGAGCACCCGGTGACTGACTCGACCATCATCTACACACACACTGACGAGGCCCCGGCCCTGGCGACGTATTCGTTCTTGCCGGTGGTCGAGGCATACGCCTCCACGGCCGGAGTCACGGTCGAGAGCCGTGACATCTCCCTCGCGGGGCGGATCATCGCGCTCTTCCCGGACCGTCTCGAGGAGAGCCAGCGCATCGAGGACGCCCTCGCCGAGCTCGGTGAGCTCGCCAAGACCCCCGGCGCCAACATCATCAAGCTGCCGAACATCTCGGCTTCGATCCCGCAGCTCAAGACGGCGATCGCCGAGCTCCAGCAGCAGGGTTACGCGCTGCCGGACTACCCGGACGACCCGCAGACCGACGAGGACAAGGACGTCCGCGCCCGGTACGACAAGGTCAAGGGCAGCGCCGTCAACCCGGTTCTGCGCGAGGGCAACTCCGACCGCCGCGCCCCCGCATCGGTCAAGAACTACGCCAAGGCGCACCCGCACCGCATGGGTGCCTGGACGGCCGAGTCGAAGACCAACGTCGCGACCATGGGTGTCGACGACTTCCGCTCCACCGAGAAGTCCGCAGTGATCGCCGAGGACGGCACGCTGCGCATCGAGCTGGTCGGAGACGACGGCACGACCACCGTCCTGCGCGAGTCGGTGCCCGTACTCGCCGATGAGGTCGTCGACGCGTCCGTCATGCGCGTCGCGGCTCTGCGCGAGTTCCTCACCGAGCAGCTCGTCCGCGCCAAGGCCGAGGACGTGCTCTTCTCCGTACACCTGAAGGCCACGATGATGAAGGTCTCCGACCCCATCGTCTTCGGCCACGTGGTGCGCGCCTTCTTCCCGAAGACGTTCGCCGCCCACGGCGCGGCCCTCGCCGCCGCCGGCCTGACCCCCAACGACGGGCTCGGCGGCATCCTCAAGGGTATCGATTCGCTGCCCGAGGGACCGGCGATCAAGGCGTCCTTCGAGGCTGAGATCGCTGATGGCCCGGCGCTCGCCATGGTCGACTCCGACCGCGGCATCACCAACCTGCACGTTCCGAGCGACGTCATCGTCGACGCCTCCATGCCGGCCATGATCCGAACCTCCGGTCACATGTGGGGCCCGGACGGCGAGGAGGCCGACACCCTCGCGGTCCTCCCCGACAGCAGCTACGCCGGCATCTACCAGGTCGTCATTGACGACTGCCGGGCCAACGGCGCGTACGACCCGTCCACGATGGGCTCGGTGCCGAACGTCGGCCTGATGGCACAGAAGGCCGAGGAGTACGGCAGCCACGACAAGACCTTCGAGATCGCCACCACAGGTATCGTGCGCGTCCTGGACAGCAGCGGCAACGCGGTGCTCGAGCAGGTCGTCGGCGCCGGCGACATCTTCCGCATGTGTCAGACGAAGGACCTGCCGATCCAGGACTGGGTCAAGCTCGCCGTCACCCGCGCCCGCGCCACCGGCGACCCGGCCGTGTTCTGGCTCGACGAGGGACGCGCACACGACGCCGTCCTCATCGGCAAGGTCAAGACCTACCTCGCCGAGCACGACACCGAGGGCCTGCGCATCGAGATCATGTCGCCCGTCGACGCGACCGCGTTCTCCCTCGAGCGCATCCGCCGCGGCGAGGACACCATCTCGGTCACCGGCAACGTGCTGCGCGACTACCTGACGGACCTGTTCCCGATCCTCGAGCTGGGTACGAGCGCGAAGATGCTCTCCGTGGTTCCGCTCATGAACGGCGGTGGCCTGTTCGAGACCGGCGCCGGCGGCTCCGCGCCCAAGCACGTCCAGCAGCTGGTCAAGGAGAACTACCTGCGCTGGGACAGCCTCGGTGAGTTCCTCGCGCTCGCGGTCAGCTTCGAGCACCTCGCCCAGACCACGGGCAACGCGCGCGCCCAGGTGCTCGCCGACACGCTCGACCGTGCCACCGGCACCTTCCTGGACGAGGACAAGTCGCCGAGCCGCAAGCTGGGCGGCATCGACAACCGCGGCAGCCACTTCTACCTGGCGCTGTACTGGGCCCAGGAGCTGGCCGGGCAGACGGACGACGCGCAGCTCGCGGAGGCCTTCGCGGCGCTGGCCAAGACGCTGAGGGAGCAGGAGCAGACGATCGTCGCCGAGCTCATCGCGGTGCAGGGCTCCCCGGCCGAGATCGGCGGCTACTACCGGCCCGACGCGGCCAAGTCCGCAGCCGTCATGCGTCCTTCGGGGACCTTCACGCAGGCACTCACCTCCCTCGCCTCGCTCGCCTGACCAACCCGTCCCTCCTACCCCGACCGCCCCCATCGGCAGCTCTTCGCCGGTCGGGGCGGTCCCTTCTCCCCAGCTGAAAACCACGGTGCGCGGCGACTTCGCCTGAGCTAGCGTCTGCGCACATGACGCTCCCTCGCATACGCCCTCCCCACGTGGCCGACGAACGCACCCAACTCATCGGTTGGCTCGACATGCAGCGTGCGATCGTCGCCTGGAAATGCGAAGGCCTGTCCGACGAGGACGCCCACCGGTCGCTCCTCCCGACATCGCCCCACATGACGATGGCCGGCATCGTCTCCCACATGCGGTGGGTGGAGAACACCTGGTTCGAGGTCGTCTTCCTCGGTCGGCCGGCCAAGGGCCCGCGTTTCGAGGGAGGGCACGAGGACGCCGACATGATGGTCGAGGGCACGCCGCTGGCTCAGCTCCTCGCGGAGTACGAGCAACAGTGCGCGGTGTCGAACGAGATCATCGCCGCCCACTCCCTGGACGACATCGGCCGCCACCCGGACTTCGAAGTCTCGGCCGCGTCCCTGCGCTGGATGCTGATGCACATGCTGGAGGAGACGGCCCGGCACGCCGGTCACATGGACACCATCAGGGAGCTGCTCGACGGAGGAACGGGCTACTACTGACCAGCCGCGACATCGGGGAAATCGGGCGCCTCACCGTGAACGAAACAGTGACGAAGCGGTGAACGAAGCCGTGCACGAACCGGACTTCGTGCGCGCCACCCGGATGTTGGCAGCGCGAGCGGCGTCGTCCCACCGCGGCCGCGTCAGCCGGAATGCCGGCCCGGTGAGCCGTAGCGTGGGCGGCAAGGCCGGTCGAGGCCGGTTCACGGGACACGAGAAGCGCCGGGTGACGCGATGTGCTGGAGTGCCACCGCCGACCTCGTCGCAGGCACCTGCATCGCCGCAGTCGGGGTCGCGTGCCTCGCCCCGAGCCCGCCTCGCCCCCGCGATCTGCCGTTCGCCGCACTGCCGCTGCTCCTGGGAGCGCACCAGATCGTCGAGTCGGTGGTCTGGCGTTCCGGTGGAGGCGCCGGTCCCGCCACTGTCGTCTGGGCTGTGATCGCGCTGCCACTGCTTGCACTGTGGGTGCCCGTCGGGGTGATGTGCGCCGCGCCGCCGTATGCCCGGCGCCGCCTGTGGGTCCCGTTGGCGACCGGAGCCGCGAGTGCCGTATTCCTGGCGTACTGCCTGACCACCCGGCCCATGTCGGCCGAGATCCGGGGCCACACCCTCGGCTACGTACTCGACCTGCCGCACTCGGAGTTCGTCATCGTGGGCTACCTCCTGGCCACCGTCGGGTCACTGCTCCTGTCCGGCGACCGCCTGCTGCGCCTGCTCGGCGCCCTGGTGGCCGCCGGAGCGGCGGTGTGTGCCGCGCTGTGGCGGCTGGAGTTCATCTCCACCTGGTGCGCGTTCGCCGCCGTGGGCTCACTCGTCCTGCTGGGCTGGACCCGGCGCCGCCCGTCGCACGCCCGCCGGCACAGCGAGCCCGCCCCTCCATGAGAGTAAACACGTTGCCCCGGGGGCGTGCGGCCTGCGAGGCTTCCGGCATGCCTGACACCACATCAAGCACCAGCTCACACGGCGTGTCGGCGCTGTTCTCCCACGGGCGGCTGACAGCGATCCCGCGGAAGAGAGCCCGCCGTGAGCAATTGCTCGTACACCTGACGCAGACGCTGTTCGAGCGGGACCGGACCTATGACGAGAGCTAGGTCAACGAGGCCTTGCGTACCGTCCACGAGGACACCGCGGCGCTGCGCCGCTACCTGGTGGTGGCGGGCCTGCTGGAACGGCCCAAGGACGGCAGCAGCTACCGGCGTCCCCAGTAGTACCGGCCACCCCGCCACCGCAGACACTGACCGCAGACCCGCCACCGCCGCCCCCGTTACCGCCCGCCACGGCGCGCGAGTGCGTCAGACGTCGGTCATCGCCGGCATCTCACCCTTCGTCGTCTGCATGTCGATCACCGCGAACGCCGCCCCCTGCGGGTCTGTCAGCGCCGCAAACCTCCCGAACGGGCTGTCCACCGGCCCGTACTGCAACTGCCCGCCGCGTTCGGTCGCCTTGGCGACCGCCGTGTCACAGTTCGCGACACCGAAGTACACCTGCACGTACGGCGGGATCTCGGGCGGGAAGTCGCCCGTCATCGCCATCCGTCCCAGCACGGTCTTGTCCCCGGCGTTGAAGACGTTGAAGTCCATCGCGTCGTCCTCCACCCGCTGCACGCTGTACGGGAAGACAGCGGGGTAGAACGCGTCGGCCTTTTCGGGGGAACGGGTGTAGACCTCTGCCCAGGCGAAGCCACCCGGCTCGCCCACCTTCTCGAACCCCTCGTGCTTCTCCGCCTGCCACACCCCGAACGTGGCGCCGCCGGGATCCTTGGCCAGCAGCATGGAGCCGAAGTCGGCGACCTGCATCGGTTCCATCAGCACCTCCCCGCCGTTCTCCCGGATCCTGGCGGCCGTCGCGCCCACGTCCGGCGACGCGAGGTACAGGCACCAGGCCGACAGGCCCTCCTGGCCGGGCATCGGCGGCACGACCGCCGCGACCGCTTTCCCGTCCGAGTACGCCTGGGTGTAGTTGCCGAACTCCGTGGAGCTCTCACCGAAGGTCCAGCCCAGTACGTCCCCGTAGAAGCTCTTCGCACCTTCGACGTCGGCGAACATCGCGTCGGCCCAGCACGGTGTGCCCTCTGCTTGTACGGCCATTGGCTCCGCTCTCTCTCCTGCTCGATGATGGGTCCGGTTTGTCACGCTAGCCAGTACCGGCCCGCACCGCGCGCGAAGCACCCCGAATGAGCACAGTTCACCCGCGCGCACGGGTGGTCGGGCCGACGATGCTGCCTGCGGCTCGGTCGCGGGGGGAAGGAGCGAAGGGTGCCTGAAGTCACCGATCCCCTGCTCGATCTCGTACGGCGCCACCGCGAGCCGGTGGTCGTCCAGACGGTCCGTTCGACCGTGGCCGCGGTGATCTCCTACGTCGTCGCCCTGATGCTGAGCAGCGAACCCGCACCGCTGACCGCGCCCCTGACCGCGCTGCTCGTCGTCCAGGTCACCCTCTTCTCGACGCTGACCACCAGCATGCGCCGGGTCAACGCGGTGGTGGCAGGGGTGGTCATCGCCATCGGGTTCAGCTCGTTGGTGGGCCTGAGCTGGTGGAGCCTGGGGCTGATCATCCTCGCGTCGCTCGTCATCGGCCGCTTCGTACGGGCCGGCGAGTTCGTCCCCGAGGTGGCGATCAGCGCCATGCTGGTGCTCGGCGTGACCAGAGTCGGCGCAGCGGCCTGGGACCGGGTCCTGGAAACCCTGATCGGGGCGGTGGTCGGGCTGCTCTTCAACGTCCTGTTCGTGCCGCCGGTTCTGGTCCAGCCCGCCAGCGCCGCCATCGAGGATCTCGCCGGCCGGATGCGGCGGTTGCTGCTCTCACTCGGCGACGAGGTGCGCGGCCACACGCCGGTCGCGGAGGCCGCCGAACTGCTGCACGAGGCGCGCAGGCTGGACCACGACATCGTGCAGGTGGACGCGGCCCTGCGACAGGCGGAGGACAGCCTGCGGCTCAACCCCAGGGTCAAGGAGGGTCTCCTCTTCCGGGTCGTCCTGCGCACCGGCCTCGACGCCCTGGAAATCTGCGCGGTTGTGCTCCGCACGGTGTGCCGCACCACGACCGACCTCGCCAAGGCCCGCACGCAGGAGACGCTCTTCCCCGAGGAGATCGCCACCGCCCTGCACCACCTGTTCGGGCACATGGCCCGTGCGGTCGAGAGTTTCGCCGTACTGATCACTACACAGGTCACCGTCAACGCGGAGCAGGCCGAGGAGCACCTCGTCGAGGAGCTGGCCGCCAGCCGAGCCAGCCGCGAGATCGTCGCGCACCTGCTTCTGGAGGGTGTGCAGGAACACCCGCGCCAGTGGCAGCTGCACGGAGCCCTGCTGGCCGAGGTGGACAGGATCCTGGACGAGCTGGACGTGGAGAAACGGTCCCAGCGGCTGGTCGAAGAGCTCAACCGCGAGGCACGGGAACAACGCGAGAAGTACCCGCTCGCGGACAAGCTGCGGGGCCGGATGCGGCTGGGCCGCTCACGCGACGAGTCCGATGCGCCCTGACCGGTCCGCGACCTTGGGCTGTACGGTCACCGGGCGGCGTACACGATCCACACCTGACCGGGGGCGAAGGTCATCCGCTTGCCGTCGGGTCCCGTGAACTCGGTGCGGGAGGAGAGACGCTCCCGCACCCAGGTGGCGTCGTACGCCTTGCCGTCACGCAGCACGGTCGCCGTACCCGAACCCACGGTTTCGGTGAAGGGAGTGGTGTTCCCCGAGCGGTCCCGGAAGTCCGACGGGCGCACCGTCACCCGCTGCACGATCACCGTGCCCGCATCCAGATGCTCCCCCTCGGCCGTGCGGGCAGGGGCGCCGTCCATCCCCACCAGCCAGCGGCGCCCGTCGGCGGACCAGGTGAAGTCGAAACGGGCCGAAGGGTAGCGGACCGTCTGCTCGCGGACGGTCCTGCCACCGGACGGCGGGGGACCGGGGCGCAGACCGAGGGCCTCGGCGGCATTCACACCGGAGGCGGCGAACGGTGTCTCCGGCGGCCGCAGATAGAGGTTGTGCGGCGCCGCGCGGTCACGGCTGCGGAAATAGGCGTCCGGAGCCGTCGACGGGGACAACGCGTCCAGTGGCGCCGCCTCGACGAGCGGTACGAGCTTGGTCTGCACGCCCGAGTAGGCGAGCGTCGGCCGGTCGAACTGGCGCAGGATGTCCAGATCCGACTCACGGGCGCTGCGCACCGGCCCCACCACGCGAGGCGCGGCGGCGGAATATACGGCGAGGATACGGCTGAGGCCGGCCTCCACCTGTTCCACGTACACGATGTCGGCCTGCTCGAGCCCGGTCGGCGGCCGTGCGGGAACAACGTTGTCGATCTTGACGGCGAGGGCGCGGACCTGCGACGTCGCCGCGCTGCCCGGCCGTGGAGCGGGGGCGTCCGCGCTTTGGCCGGTGCAAGCCACCGTGATGAGCAGTGCCAGTGTCGCCAGCGCGGCCGCAACCGGCCCCCTCGGCCTGATGGTGTGCATGGCTGCCGCCCTTCCGAGCCTTCACCTACACCCATGATGACGCCGCGGTCCGCGAAAACGGCCCCTTGCGGTGGCTCTGGTTCCTCGCGTCGGAACCAGAGCCACCGCAGGGTGTTTCACGGTGACTGCTTCAGGAGCGGATCAGGGCAGGGTCCATTTCTGGTTGGGGCCGGTGTGGCAGGTCCACAGGTGTGTGTGGGTGCCGTCGTTCCAGGTGGCGCCTTCGGCGTCGAGGCATTTGCCGGACGACGGGTTGCGGATGGTGTCGTCGGTTTGGGGTTGCCATTGCTGGGCGCCGGTGGTGTTGCAGGTGTAGAGCTGGACCTGGGTGCCGTCGGTGGAGGCCCCGTTCGCGACATCCAGGCACTTGCCGCCGACGCCCTTCACCTCACCCGTGCGCGAGCCGGTGACCGCGGTGTCGAAGTGGAAGCCGTCGACGTCGAACAGCGAAGCGCCGCTGCCGCCCCTGAAGGCCAGGTACAGCGTGGTCGTACCGGACGGCCGGTTCGACAGCGCGGTGCTGACCTCCTGGAACGTCTCCCAGCCGCCGGTCACGGGGACCGTCGCCGTGCCCAGCAGGGTGCCGGTCACCGAGCCGGCGCGTACCTCCAGCGTGCCGCCGATCCCGCCGGAGGAGACGCGGGCGGTGAACCGGGTGGCGTTGTCCAGGGCGTACGGCTTGAAGGAGATCCAGTCGCCGTTCTCGATGTAGCCGGCTGTCTTGCCGCCGTGCGCCGGCGCATGGCTGACCACCTGGACGCCCGACGAGTCACCGTAATGCTCGCCCTGCCGGTGACTGGGCTGGCTGACGTGCTGGTCGTGCGTGGTCAGTGCGGGCTGGCCGTTGGCGCCCTCGTCGGTGTACTCGGCGTCCCAGACGCCGAAGATGTTCGCGTTGGGGTCGTGCTCGCCGTCCGCGATGGTCTGGACGGTGCCGGAGCAGCCGTTCGCGGACGTCTGCGGGTGGCCGTGACTGTCGTGTCCGCTGAGCCGCGGCGCGTAGTAGAGGTAGATGAGGCGGTTGGAGGCGAAGCCGGGGTCCACGCCGATGCCTTGGAGGCCTTCTTCGTCATGGCTGTAGATGTCGAGCTTGCCCGCGACCTTGGTGCTGCCCGCTGCGTCGGTGAGCCGCAGTGTGCCGTCGCGGGAGGTGTGCAGCACCGAGGGGTTGGGGAGGACCGCCATCGTCATCGGCTCGCCCATCTCCGTGACGCCCTTGGCGAGGGTGACCTGCTGGAACTCGTCGGCCGCAAACGCCTCGTCCGCTGCGGCCGCCCCGGCGGTCGGGGGATTCTTGTGGCCCGCGTCCTGGGACAGGGCGGCCGCGGGGCCGGTCGGGGCAACCAGCGCTGCGGCCAGGAGCGTGCTGAGCAGGAAGGCGGGGACGCCACGGGGTCGGAACGGTCTCTTGCGCGCAGAGGTCTCCCGGAGAGGTGGGGGTGTCCGGCGGACCAGGAAAAGAGACCCGCCCGGGGGAGCACAGACGCGCGCCGTCGCGCCGAAGGGCACCGGTCACAGACTCATGACCGGTTCGTTGCAGAGAAGTTAGCGGGGTTGGTCCCGGTGCGTAAGATCTTTCGCAGCTGTATTCCCACCTTCTTCCGCGACCAGGACAAAGGTGGCACGGGTGAAGTGCGGCCCGGGCAGCACAGAGGGCCGACGGACGCCCGAAGGGTCCGTCGGCCCCGTGTGTTTCAGTGGGCTCGTGTGCCTCGTGTTGCTCGTGAGCGCTGGATCAGAAGACGCTCACGCCGTACGCGCTGAGAGCCTCGGTCACCGGCTGGAAGAACGTGGTGCCGCCGGAGGAGCAGTTGCCGCTGCCGCCGGAGGTCAGACCGAGAGCGGTGCTGCCGGCGAACAAGGCGCCGCCGCTGTCGCCGGGCTCGGCGCAGACGTTGGTCTGGATCATCCCGTAGACGACGTCGCCGCCCCCGTAGTTGACGGTCGCGTTGAGGCCGGTGACGCTGCCCCCGCGCAGACCCGTGGTGCTGCCGCTGCGCTTCACGGCCTGGCCGACCTGCGCGTTCCCGGCGCTGGTGATGTCCTGGTAGCTGCCGTTGTAGAGGTAGACCCTGCCGTCCGCAGCCGAAGCGTTGGAGTGGCGGATGATGCCGTAGTCATTGTTGGGGAAGCTGGATCCGGCCCTGGAGCCGAGCACGGTGGTCTGGGATGAGTTGGTGTACCAGGTGCTGCCGATGTTGGTGCAGTGGCCGGCGCTGAGGGCGTAGTACGTGGAGCCGCTGCGGACGTTGAAGCCGAGCGAGCAGCGGCTACCGCCGGTGTAGATGGCCTGTCCGCCCGCGATGAGCTTGTTGAACGTGCCGTGAGTGCGCTTGATCTTGAGGGTGCCGGCCTGCGCGCCTGCCGCCTTCTTGATCTTTGCTATCTCGCCGGCGGACACACTCTGGTCGGCCGTGACGACGACCTTGCCCGTCGCCTTGTCCGTGTACCAGGCGGTGCCCGCCACGTCGGCGCCGAGTACCGCGTCGCCGGTCTGGGCGAGCTGAGCGGCGGTGGCGCGTACTTCACCGCTCGATTCGGCCACGGCGGACGGGGCGGCGAGTGCGGAGACGGTCAGCAGAGTCGATGCGACGGCGATCAGCCGTGCACGTCTCGCAACGCCGCTGAAGGGGGAGAAGCGGTTCAGGTTCACTACATCCTCCGGTGGGGGATCCCGGGGCCCGCTGGGTGGGCGAGCCCGTCAGATGCGGTGGCAGAAGCGTGACCAGTTGTCGTGGTCATGATCCTGTCAATCCGACTGGTAGGAATCCTGTGCTCCGGTTGGGCCGGTCGCAAGAGCGCCTTTCGGCCGGGCTGCGCGCGTTCCCGGGCTCCATATGCCGTGCGGGGGCGTGGAGTTCGTTCCGTGGGCCGCGGTGCCCCGGTCGCGCGGCGCCGCCCGGGCGGCCGCCGGTCATAGGCCGGTCATAGCTTTGGGGTAAGCAGCAAAGTTCCAAAATCATTCGCCTGCGATGTCCAACTGGCTGTCCGTTCAGAAGCGAGCTGGCCCAACACCCTTGGTTGTGAAGGTCAGGAAGCGCCATGGTGGCTGGCTTCTTCGCTGCTCAGGAGTCACGGCAGCGAGCCAGTGAGTCACCGGAGGCGATGCGGGCCGTCTCACCACGTCGTACCGGACCCACGCCTGCGCCCTGCTGCGGATGTGGTGGCGCCTGCACATCTGCGGGCGGCCCCGGCCTGCTGTCGGCGGGGGCCGCCGTCCGGTCGCCGCGCGCCGCCCGCCGCGTCGCCGGCCCCGGGCCGTGGGCCGTCCGGCGGGCTCGTACGCCGTGAGTCCGGCCGTACGCCGCAGCGTTATGCGCAGATCATCACCTGTTCGTGCGCGGGGTGTACGTGTCCGGTTCTGGCCGGACGGGCCGCCGGGCCGCTGCGGGTGGTGCCCTCTCCCGCCGGCCGGATCGCTCGCCCGCCGGCCCCGCTCGCCCGCCTGCCGGAGCTGGCCGGGGCGGCGCTGTCCGCAGGGCCCGTAGCGCGGGCGCCGGGAACGTCAGAACGCGAAGGTCGCACCTTCCGTCAGGCTGCTGCGCATCTCGCACGCGTTCCCGAAGGTGGCCGACCAGGAGACCCGCTTGCCCTGCCACACACCCTCGGCGGTGATGACGACCGGGTCCCACTGGCGGGTGCAGGTTCGTCGCTTCGTCCCGTCGACCAGCGCGGAGAACTCGCCGCCGGTCGCGCCCAGTTCGGCGCAGGCCGCCTCGGCCGAGGGGTGGGTGCCCGCCGGGCGCGGAGCGCAGCTGAGCGTCACGGCACGCCAGACGGTCGCCGTCGCCGCTTCCTCGCCCTCGCCCACCGAAAGCACCAGGGCGGACGGGGCGTAGAGCGAAGCCGACGCGGCGGGTTGAGCGTGCGCCATGCCGGTGGAGGCCACGCCGGTGAGCGCGAGGGCCGTGGCCGTGCCGAGGACGCCGAGTGCGTTGCGGAAGTGACGCATGAGTGAATCTCCTCTGATTGCGGTGGAGTTGCGTTGGCGTTGCGCTGAGGAGTGTTGCCGATGCGGATTGTGAGCGCACACCGGTCAGCCCTTTCCGGCCGCACACGTTCCGACCGAAGTGACCGAATGGTCGTTCGGGCAGCTCGGGCAAGGTGTGCGTGTCCCGTGAAGGGCTGTCCGTGATGTGGACAATCGAGCGTGGTACAACGGAAAACAACCGCCTGACCTGCGCATATTCCAACGTGGTCCCTTCTTTGATCACGCCGGTTCGACCGGAAAGCATCGCTCTCGGACGCACTTCTGCCCGCCCGTGCTCAGCCAGGCAACGTGCCGGGGCCACACGGGGCGCGCCCGGCGACCGTGGCGCCGCCCCGTCTGCGCCGTATACGAGCGGCCCTACAGTCCGTCTACCGGACCCGCGGGGACCCTTTGGAGGAGCCGCCTTGCCGCACGTCCACCTGAGAAGCAATTCCCCGCCGTCGCCCTGCTGCTGGCGTTGCTGGCCGCACTTCTCGGCACCAGCTGGACGGCTCTCGCGCCGCCCGCCCGCGCCGCATCACTCACCGAGGTCACCGGCTTCGGGTCCAACCCCGGCAACCTGCGCATGTTCCGCTACGTCCCGGACGAGCTGCCCGCCGGTCGCCCGCTCGTCGTCGCCATGCACGGCTGCACCCAGTCGGCAGCCGCCTTCGACTCGGAGACCGGCTGGGCGACCTGGGCCGACCGCTGGGGCTTCGCACTCCTGCTGCCGCAACAGCAGCCCGCCAACAACGGCAACTCGTGCTTCAACTGGTTCGAGAGCGTCGACATCACGCGCGGCTCCGGTGAAGCCATGTCCGTCAAGCAGATGACCGACCGCATGAAGAGCGATCTGGGCAGCGACCCCGCCCGGGTATACGCCAGTGGTCTGTCCGCCGGCGCCGCCATGACGAACGTCATGCTGGCCGCCTACCCGGACGTCTTCGCCGCCGGCGCGCCCGTGGCCGGCCTGCCGTATGCCTGCGCGACCACGGTCGGCGCCGCCTTCAGCTGTATGAGCCCCGGAAAGGACCTCTCGCCGTCGGCGTGGGGTGACAAAGTCCGTGCGGCGCACCCGGGTTACTCCGGCCCCTGGCCGACCGTCTCCGTCTGGCAGGGAACGAGCGACACCACGGTCGTTCCCATGAACATGAAAGAGACCGTCGAGCAGTGGACCAACGTCCACGCCACCGACGCCACGGCCGACACCACGGACACGGTGGCCGGCTACCCGCACGCGGTGTACCGCAGCGGCGCCGGACGGTCGGTCGTCGAGACGTACTCGATCACCGGCATGGGCCACGGTCAGCCGGTCGACCCCGGGGCCGGCGCAGAGCAGTGCGGCACCGCCGGTGCGTACATCCTCGACGTCAACCTGTGCGCCTCGTACCGCATCGGACAGTTCTGGGGCCTGAGCGGCAGCGGTACGCCCGGCGGCGGCACCAAGTCGGCCGTCCTGCCGAGCAAGGCGACGGACGACGGCTACGTGAAGGCATCGGCCACCGGCGGCGGACCGGCCGTCGGAACCCTGGAGGGCTCCTACGGACTGGCGGTGGGCCGGGGCTCGGACGGGCTGCACAACCGGGCGCTGCTGTCGTTCGACACCTCGTCCGTCCCGGACGGCGCGACCATCGAGCGGGCGTACGTCACAGTGACGTACGCGAGCGGCAGCGGCGACCCCTGGGCGTTGGGCAACCGTTTGCTCCTGGATGTCAGATCGGGCTGCTTCGGTGCGGGCTGCCCGACCGGCGCTGACGACTGGAGCGCCGCCGCCTCGGTGTCCGGCGCCGCGGAGATCGGCCGATTCACCTCGGGCACGAAGGAGTCGACCGACTTCACGACGCTGAACGACACGGGCACCACCCAGGTGCGCCTGCGCCTGTCCTCCGCGCCCGCCGCCACGGCGTACGTGTTCGTGAAGTCGGGGGCGTCCGCCACCTTGACGGTGGAATGGAAGTAACTCCCGGCGCAGGCCCCGCCCCGGTGCCCGGCACCCGGGCGGGGCCTGCGTGCTCTGCCTACCCGGCGGTGCTAGGGGGTGTCTGACGATTCCCCGCGGCGTCGCGACGCCCGGCACGCACGCTCGCAGCGTTGCCGAAAAGCCCTAGTAGCTCCGCTACGAGGACTGTCCGGCGCCTTGCGATCGCACGCACCGGACGCCGCACCTTGACCCACGGGGAATTGTCAGACACCCCCTAGCTTGAGATTTAACCTCCGGATTCGAACAGCTCCGACCAGCCCTTCCTGCCGCACCAGCAGGCTCCGCAGCACAGTCAGAAATCTAAGCAAGTCGGGACAAATGGTGCGCATGCTGGTTCCGTGAAGCCGACTTGCGGTCGTGTTCGAGCGGCGAGGTTAAATCTCAAGCTAGTGATCGATTCCAAGGGGTCAGTGGTCATAGGCGTTCAGTGAGCGCAGGACGGGCTGTCCGGTGCGGTCGTTGTGCCAGATCGCTGCGGTCAGCGCGAGGATGCGCTGCATGACGCGGGCGATGACCCCGCCGGGCGTGCGTCCTCGATGCTGTTCGAGATCGAGCTGTCCCTTGAAGGTCTCGTTGACTGACTCGATGACCTGCCGCAGCGGTTTGAACAGGGGTGCTCCTGGCCGCTCCGGCTCGCTCTTGCGGGCTGGCCGCAGTAGCCGGATGTCCTGCTCAGCCAGTTGATGTTCGAAGTCACGGCCGAAGTAGTTCTTGTCGCCGATCAGCGTCTGGCCGGGTCGGTTGGCGAGGAGGTGCGGTTCGGCGGCGAGCAGGTCCAGCAGGGTCTCGCGCTCGTCGGCCTTGGCTCCGGTCAGGGCGAAGGCGATGGGCAGGCCCTGGAGGGTGCACACCAGGTGCAGCCGAAGGCCCCAGAAGAAGCGGCTGTGGCTGGCGCAGTACCCGTACTCGGCCCATCCAGCCAGGTCGGAGCGTTTGACGGTCTCGCGGGAGCGGCCGCATTCCGCCGGCGTGGAGTCCACGATCCACACGTTGTCGCTCCACACGGTGGTCTCGGTGGCCAGCAGCCGGGTGACCCGGCGGAGCAGCTCGGCCGCCTTGCGCAGGCGCTTGTTGTAGCCGGGCTGCTTCGGCGGGTACGGGAAGAGATGCCGCAGGTGGGAGTGGGCGTGGCGGAGCCACCGGGCCTCGGAGGTGAAGCCGAGCACGGCCTGCATCATCGCGAGCGTGACCAGCTCGGCGTCAGTGAGCTGCGGGGCTATCCCCACGGCTGGCCGCCACGGAGCAACCTGCGGCGAACCCTTCAGCAGGTCGTCGGTCTCCGCATAGAGTGCGGTCGCGAGGGAGTCCAAGTCTGGTGTCACAACACAACCTGATTTTGGGTTCCCCTGTCTCATCAGCTGGGGGTTCCCGTTTCTCGTGGCTGGCGGCGGGTGGACCTCGCCCGGTTGCCGCATCCGAGGGAACACCATGCCTGGTCGCGGCGCCTGGCCAGGAAGAACATGCCGCAACTGGGGGCGTGGCAGCGCCGCACCCGCTGACGGTCTGGACCCGCGGCCAGGACGAGCGTCTCGCGGGCGACGACGGCGTCGGCGCCGCCGCCCTGTTCCTGCTGTGCGAGCAGGCCGTCGCCGGTCATCCGGAAGACGACGGGGGCGGACGAGGCGAGTTCGTTCAGGCGGGTCCGCAGGCTGTCGGTGAGCGGCCGCTGTCCGGCTGTCGCGTCCAGCGCGTCGCGGACCAACCCACGCAGCCGCTCCAGCTCCTCCAAGGAGAGGGCGGCCAATCTGCGGTCGGCGGCGCGGGCGCGCCATCGCCTGGTGAGTTCCCGATCGGCGAGGAAGTCGATGTCGCCGCGCCCCGGGCCTGCGCCGACGACGACGGTGTTGGCCAGGTCGAGGACCGGGCCCTCGCCGATCCACGGCATTTCCTGCAGATCCCGGATGGTCATGCCCCTCAATCTACTGGATTCAGGGCAGCGAACCCGTGATAAGTTCGACTCACGGATTTGATCCACCGAATCCGTGAGTCACATGGTCGACGACGAAGGGTGATGCCATGAGCGCAACCATCGAGTACGTCAGGTTCGACACCGACGACCCCGCCGCCCTCACCGCCCACCGAGAGCAGCTCGTCGAACTACTCAGGGAGCAGTACGGCGACGGCTTTCAGGGCGCCTACCTCGCCCAGTTCGACGACGGCACCGTCCTGGACTTCATCATCTGGTCGTCCGCCACCGTCGCCGAGCGCGCGGCCAAGGAAATGCCGGCCGACCTCCGGGCGCAGGGCTTCTTCAGCCGAATCGGCACAGTGCACGAGATGCGGCACGCTCAGGTACTGCACACCGCATAGCCCCCCGAGATCAAGGAGAATGAGCCGTGCCCTCGGCAGACGAACTACTCAGCGCGGACACCGTCGCCGACCTCGCCCGATGCCTTGCGCGAGCCGGTGACGGGATCACGGCGCATGAGACCCGGGGGTGCGGCGCCGTGCTGGACGGGATGAGCTTCACCGAGCGTGTCGCCCTGATCAGAAATGCCGTCCTGGCTGATCTTCCGGCGGACTACCCGGCCTTCGCGAACGTGTTGGGCGCCGCACTGCGAGACAGCGATTTCACCGGATGGATGATCTTCCCTGTCACCGAGGCCGTCGCCGTACGGGGCCAGGACGCCTTCGAACCGGCGCTCGCCCTGCTGGCAGAACTCACCCCGCGCCTGACCGCGGAGATCGCCGTCCGGCCCTTCCTCCGTGCCGACCTGGAACGCGCGCTCCGGGTCATGACGCCGTGGACCGCGCATCCCGACCTCCACGTCCGTCGACTGGCCAGTGAAGGCACGCGGCCAAGACTCCCCTGGGCGCCCCAGCTTCCGGAGCTGATCGCGGATCCGACACCCGCACTGCCCCTCCTCGACGCGCTGTACCGGGATGACTCCGAGTACGTCCGCAGATCAGTGGCCAACCACCTCAACGACATCAGCCGTGACCACCCCGACATCGCCGTTGGTGTCGCGGCGCGCTGGCTGAGCGACCCAGCACCGACGACGACCCGTTTGGTACGGCACGGCCTTCGGACCCTGATCAAGTCCGGCCACACCGGGGCACTTACGCTGCTCGGCCACTTCCCGGACAGTCCCGTCGCCGTCGAGGGCCCGCACGTCCACGCCTCAGAGATCCGGGTCGGCGACCATCTGCTGTTCGACTACTCGGTGACCAACACTCACGATCAGACCGCTCACCTCGTCGTCGACTACGTCGTCCTCCACATGAAGGCCAACGGGACCCGCACCCCCAAGGTCTTCAAACTCACCACGCGGTCCCTGGCTCCCGGCGAGACGTGGCGCGCGACACGCAGACACTCCTTCAAGCCGATCAGCACGCGGCGCTACCACCCGGGTGTCCATCTGGTGCAGCTCCAGGTCAACGGCCGATCCCACGGGGAAACCTCGTTCACGCTGCACCGCTGAGGGCAACCGCCTCGCATCCCGCTTCGGTGGCGTATCCGCCATCGCGCCGCCACCCCAATGAGGCTTCCGCCACCAGAAACGGGAACCTGCATCCGCGCAGCTATCCCTTGGAATCGATCATCTACTAGTGCCGCGACCGGCAAGCTTTGCCCCGTCGCGCCGCCCAGCACGCACGCTCGCCGCGTTGGCCAAAAGCCCTGGTAGCTCCTTCCCCAAGCGCTCAACTTCGTTCGAGCAGGGGAGACCCCATCCAAGGACTTCCGGCCGCCTTGTGATCGCACGCACTGGACGACGCTCCTTATGGGGCAAACATTGCCGGTCGCGGCACTAGACCGTTGCCGCACGGCCGAGCCCCTGCCCGGCCGTACTCACACAAATGCGGTGAGAGTGGACGGATCTGTCCGCTCTCACCGCACCCACCGCTCTTACGTGCAAGGGCGATGCCAGGCACCCGGCGTAGTCAAGGCTGGGGCGGCCGGTCCTGGCCCTGGTCCCTTCCGAACTGGTCCCGGAGCTTTTCCTGGCCGGTGTCGACCTGGCCGCTGTGCTTGCCCTGGGTCTTGCGGTCGGCGGCGTCGCCGGCCCTGTCGATGCCCTGCCCTGTCTGGTCAGGGTGGCCCTTGATCATTTGCTTGAGCTTGTCCATCATGGACATGGGTAAGCCTCCTCGGCGGGTCGCCCCCACACCTCCAGGGTCCCCGCACCTGGCCGGGTCCGCATCCGCGTGGGCCACAGATGCGCCCATCGGGCCGACCCGGCGGCCGCGCGCTCGCTTCAGGACGGCCGCCCGGCCGGCTTGTCCTCCAGCCAGCCCCGTCCCCGCAGCTCCGCCACGAACCGCTCGTACGACGCGTCGAGCGCCGCCCGTTCCGCCCGCACCGGATCCACCAGTCGGCCCTGCGCCGTCATTGCCGCAGCGCTCGCCGAAAGGTCCGCGTGGAGCGTGCCGCAGGCGGCGAGCAGGGCGGCGCCGAACGCCGTTTCGGCATGCTCGGCAACGCACAGCGGCCGGTCGAGCACCGTGGCGCGGATACGGGTCCACAGATCGCTGCGGCTGCCTCCGCCCGCCGCGTGCAGGGGGCCGCGTACCTCAATGCCCAGGGCCTCCACCCGTTCCAGCGCGAGACGCTCCAGGAACGCCACGCCCTCCAGCGCGGCCCGGTGCCGGTCGCCGTCGTCCTGCGGCGTTCCGGCGCTGAAACCGCGTGCGTCCGCCGAGACGAAAGGGAACCTCTCGCCCTCACGCATCAGCGGATAGCTCACGTACGACGCAGGCCCCCGCGCGTGCGCAGCCCCGTCCAGGCCCGGCAGCCGGGCCGGATCGACCGTGGCCAGCGCCTCGCCGCCCGTATTGGAGGCCCCGCCAGGCAGCCACCAGCCGTCGGGGTGGCGGTGACTGTAGAGGGCCCCCGCCGGATCGGTGACCAGCTCGCGGCTGACCCCCTTGAGGACGTACGTCGTCCCCAGCACGCCGACGAACTGCCCGGGCTCCACGGCTCCGGTGGCGACCTGGCCCGCGCAGCCGTCCGTCATGGCGAGGCGTACCTGGCAGCCGGCGGGCAGTCCGGTCTGTGCCGCCGCACGGGCCGAAACCGTACCGACCACGGAGCCCGGAGCCCGCACGGCGGGGAGCAGCTCGGGTGCGATGTCGAAGGCGTCGAACACCTCGGTGGCCCACTCGCCCGCCCGCGGGTCGTAGCCCGTCTTCAGCGCGTGGCTCCAGTCGGTGGCGACGGGGTGTCCGGTCAGCCGTTGGCCGATCACGTCCGGTGTGTGCAGCACGCGCTGTCCGGGCAGCGCGTGCTGCACACACCGAACGAGCCTGCCGAGCGCGGCTGTCGGGCCGACGGTGAGGCCGAGCGCCTGCCAGCGCGATGCTCCCAGCTCCTGAGCCTTGGCGTTGAGGTCGGCGGCCCGCCGGTCGTCGTACATCAGGGCGGGCCCCACGGGCTCCCCGTCAGAACTGGCCACAACCAGCGTCCCGGAGGTGGCGGACACGGCGACCGCCAGCACCTCCCGCCCGCCCCCGGGCAGCGCGGCCATGGCCTGCCGCAGCGCGGAGGCGACCGCCGGCCACCAGGCTCGGGCGTCCTGCTCGCTGTGCCCGCCCGCGCCGCGTACCGGCTGGGGCAGGGGCGCCCGCCCCTGCCCCACGACCGACCCGTGGGCGTCGGCGCACACGACTCTCACCGCGGCGGTCGCCACATCGATGCCGGCCACAACGGGGGCGGGGGAGCGGGGAGCGTCGGCGACGGTGCTCATGTACGGACCGGTTCCTGTCAGCTGGTGGCTCGGACGGCGAGGGGTGCGGCCGCCTCCTGGAGGGTCTTGCCCTGCTGGATGGCCTGCTCCGAAGCCGGTGGCAGTTTCAGGAAGAGGGTGAGTACGGCAGCGACGACATACAGCCCCGCGAAGATCAGTACGACCCCGTCCCGGCCCAGCGGCCCGAGGAAGAGGGACACGATGGCGGGCCCGACGAACGCCGCACCGCCCGCGCCCAGGTTGAGCAGCGCCATCGCGCCGCCCTTGTTCTCGGGCGCGAGCGACGGCATCAGCGCGGAGATCGGGACGAACCCGGCGAGGGTCGCGCCGTAGACCATGCCGACGCCGACCGCGACCCAGTAGTTGCCGGTCAGCAGCTTGGGCACGAAGTACAGGGCGAGCACGCTCAGCGCGCAGCCGACCGCACCGAACCAGCCGATGGTGGTGCGCCACCCGATCCGGTCGCTGACCAGGCCGAACAGCAGGTTGCAGAAGATGTTGGTGGCGAACATGATCGACAGCAGCCGCAGCCAGTCACCGTCGGTGAAGCCCATCTCATCGGTGAAGAACGCCGGGAGAATCACCCAGAGGCCGAACTGCGGGGCGGTGTTGATGACACGCACCACGCATCCGACAGCGACCTTGGGATTCGTCCAGGCGATGGACAGACTGCGGGTCAGTGACTGCACCGGCCGGACCCCGGGGGGCGCGAGACGGGAGTACCCGGTGCGCTCGCGCACGCCGAGCAGGCAGAACGCGCCACCGAGCGCGATCAGGCCAAGAGCCACCCAGAGGGTACCGGTCCTGCCGAAGAGCGGATTGGTGACGGACGCGGTGAGCGAACCGAGCGTCGGCAGGCCGCCGGTGAAGGCGAAGTAGAACCAGCCGACGGCGGCGCCGAGCCGCGCCACCGGAGCGGTCGCGGTCACCCACACGAGGAAGGAGAAGGCGAAGAGCGGGTAGCCGAAACCACGCAGCCCGTAGAAGACCAGCATCAGGGTGTAGTCACCCTGGGCCGCACCGAGCGTCAGGAACAGGATGTCGAAGACAATCCACACCGCGAGCCCCAGCTGCATCACCCGCCGCGGCCCCCACAGCTCCGAAAGGGCCCCCGACAGCCAGGAGGCGAGCATCACCGTGACGCCGTACGCCGTGATCACGTAACTCGCGCGGACCTCGCTGCCCGCGCCGTTGCTCTCGATGAACGGTGCGATGAAACCGGACTCGACGCCGTCACCGATCATGAAGATCAGGACGCCGATGAAACCGAAGAGGAGCGGCCGGGGAATGCCGACGCGGTCCCAGACCGTATCCGCGCGCACAGCGGTTCGTGCGACCGGTCCGGGGGGTGAGCCAGGTGCGCCCGGTACGGCAGTGCTGCTCATTGCTCGTGCCTCCACAGTGAGGTGCCATGGGCCCGCGGACGTACGGCGGACGTACAGCCGCGACGGGAATGCATCATGGTCTCTGTGAAATTAACACGCAAGACTTTAAGAAGCGTTGTTGTCAGCCGCTGACGGCGACACGGACGTCCGTATGCTCCCGCAGCGCCCCCAGTAGCTCCGCGTCGACCAGGCCGTCCACCACCAGATGGTCGAAGTCCCCGACCGGGGCAAGCCGGTGCAGCGCCGTCCTGGCCAGCTTCGTGCGGTCCATCAGCAGCACCTTGAGGGTGCCGGTGGCCAGCATCGCCCGCTTGACCAGCACCACGTCCTGCTCCTGGTGGTACGTCATCCGGGCGTCCATCGCCGAGGTGGAGACCAGCACCATGTCCACCGACAGGGCCTCGATCGCCTCCAGGCAGGGGACCCCCAGGAACGAGTCGTGGGTGTGCGAGTACTCGCCGCCCAGCGAGATCAGCCGTATGTCCTCCCGGCCGGCGAACAGGTCGATCACCCGTCGGGCGTTGGTCACCACCGTCAGCGGCGTCCGGTCCACCAGCAGCCGCGCCAGCGCCAGCGCGGTCGTGGAGTCGTCCAGCATCACCGACATGCCCGGCTCCACCAGATCGGCGGCCGCCCTCGCGATGGCCTCCTTCTCGGTGGTGTGCACGCCCAGCCGGTAGTCGAGGTTGGACTCGAAGACGGTCGAGGGCAGCGCGGAAGCGCCGCCCCGGAAGCGCCGCAGCACGCCGCGCCTGGCCAGCTCGTCCAGGTCCCGGTGCACCGTCATCAGACTCACCCCGGTCAGCTCGGCGAGGTCGGCCCCGCTCGCCGTCCCCCGGGTCAGGACGTGCTCGGTGATCATCTGCCTGCGGGCCTCGGCGCTGTTCGTCGTCATGCGACCGAGTTTCCCGTACGGCCCGCAGCCGCGTCCCAGGTGGGGACGTTGAGCGAGCGCAGGGCCGTGCGTTCATCGGCCACCTCGATCTCGGTGACCGCCGCATTGTCGAGGCGGGGAAAGACCAGCCGGTATCGGCCCACGGGGATGCCGAGCATCGCGCACAGCGCGGTCCGCAGCAGGGTGTTGTGCGCCACCACCAGGACCGTGGCCCCGGGGCGCCGGGCGGCCAGCGCGCGCAGCGCGGCCGACGCGCGGGCCGCCGCGACGGACGGCGGCTCGGATCCGGGGAGGGCGCCGAGCTCCGCGTCGTCACGGAAGCGGCGTACCGCCTCCGGGTCCTCGGCCGCCATCTCCGCGATGGTCCGCCCCTCGCCCCAGCCGAAGTCCACCTCGCGCAGACCCTCGACGACCTCCGGCCCGCTGCCCAGCGCCCGCGCCGCGGGCAGGGCCGTCAGCCGGGCGCGGGAGACCGGCGAACAGGCCACGGCGTCGACACCGCGCCGCTCGGCCCACGCCCCCAGCTCCTGCGCCTGCCGGAGCCCCTTGGCCGTCAGTGCGACATCGGAAACCCCGGCGTACCGGTTCTCCGCATGCCACTCGGTCTCCCCGTGCCGCACCAGCAGCAGTCGCGATGCCATCGAAATCGCCCCTCCGAGCATTGATTCCTCAAGATAATGATGTTAAATCTAACAGCGCCAGTGTGAGTGGCGTCGCGAGCCGCTGGTACGCCGCGCCCCCGCGACCCGACGAAGGGCCCGCTCCATGCGTATCCTCGCCGCCGGAGATCACTTCGTGCGCCCCGCCCTCCTGCGCACCGCCCTGCGCGAACAACTCGGCCCCGCACCGGAGATCACCGAACTCACCCTGCCCTGGCCCCACGAGCCGTTCGGTCCGGTCGGCGACGTCCACGAGGCGAGCGGCACGGAGGAGGATGTCAGCAAGGCGCTGGACGGCGCCGAGATCTGCGTGACCCAGATGGCGCCCTTCACCGAGAAGGTCTTCACCGCCTGCCCCGGCCTGCGCATGGTCGCCGTCTCCCGCGGCGGCCCGGTCAACGTCGACCTCGCCGCCGCCACCCGCCACGGCGTCGCCGTCTCCTTCGCCCCCGGCCGCAACGCCCCGGCCGCAGCAGAGTTCGCCATCGGCCTGATGCTCGCCGCCATGCGGCGCATCACCACCGCCGACGCGGAACTCAAACGCGGAAAGTGGCGCGGCGACCTCTACGCGTACGACGAAGGGGGCATCGAACTCGACGGCGCCACCGCGGGACTCGTCGGCTACGGCGCCATCGGCCGCATCGTCGCCCGCGTCCTGCGCGCCTTCGGCGCCCAGGTCCTGGTCGCCGACCCCTACACCAATCCGGCGGCCGCCCGCGCCGACGGCGTGGAGCTGGTCCCACTCGACGAACTCCTGCGCCGCAGCGGCGTGGTGAGCCTGCATGCCCGCCTCACCCCCCAAACCCACCACCTCATCGACGCCACCGCGCTCGACCTGCTCCCCGACGGCGCCGTGCTCGTCAACTCCGCCCGCGGCGGACTTCTCGACTACGCCCCCCTGCCCGGCCTGCTGAAAAGCGGCCGCCTCGGCGCCCTCGCCCTCGACGTGTACGACGTCGAACCACCCCCCGCCGACTGGCCGTTGCGCGACGCTCCTAACGTTGTGACCGCCCCCCACCTGGCCGGCGCCACCCGGCAGACCGCGCACCGCGCCGCCGCCATCACCGCCGCCGAAGCAGCCCGCTTCGTACGCGGGGAGCAACTCGCACACCCCGCCAACCCCGAGGTGCAGGGAGTCCCGAGGCCATGAGCGTGATCATCGGTGTCGACATCGGCACCTCCGTCACCAAAGCGGTCGCCTTCGACGTCGAAGGAACCCGGCTCGCCTGCGCCACCCGCCGCAGCCTCCTGCAGCGGCTCCCGGCCGGCCGCGTCGAACAGGACCTCGACGACGTGGTGCGCACCGTCGCCGAAGTCGTACGGGAGACCACCGCGGCCCTCCCTGAACCGCCCTCCGCGCTCGCCCTCACCGGGCAGGGCGACGGTCTGTGGCTGCGCGACGCGGACGGCGGGGCGGTCCGCCCGGCCATCTCCTGGATGGACGGCCGCGCCTCCGGCCTCGTCACCCGCTGGCAGGCGGACGGCACCGTCCAGAAGGTGCACGGGCACACCGGATCCGGCATGTTCCCCGGCTGCCACGCCCCGCTGCTGGCACACCTCCAGGAACACGAGCCCGACACGCTGCGCCGCGCGGCCACCGCCGGCTACTGCGTGGACTCAGTCGCCCAGCGCCTCACCGGCGTCGTCAGCGTGGACGCCTCCGACGCCACCCTGCCCTTTCTCGACCCGGTGAGTCGCACGTACTCCCGCGAGGCACTGGCCGCCTGCGGCATCGAGAACCAAGCCCGCCTGCTGCCCCTGCCCGCCCCGCCCGGTACGGTCCTCGCTCTCGACGCCCAGGGCTCGGCCCTGCTGGGGCTGCCCGCCGGACTGCCGCTCACCGCCGGCCCGTACGACCTGCCGGCCTGCGCCGAGGGCAGCGGCGTACGAGAGGTGGGCGACGGCCTCCTGATCGTCGGCACCACCCTCGCCTGCCAGGTACTCACCGACCATGCCCGCAGCGACGACTCCACAGAACCGGCCGGCATGTGGCTGTGCACCCCCGACCCCGGCCGCTGGCTGCGCTCCATGCCTGCCATGGTCGGCACAGCCGCCCTGGAGTGGGTGCTCGCCCTCACCGGCACAACCACCGCCGACCTCGATCACCTGCTCGCCGCCGGCCCGCCCGGGGCGAACGGCGTCACCGCACTGCCGTTCCTTTCCGACGCGGGGGAGCGCGCGCCGTTCGTGGATCCGGCGGCCCGCGGCCGGCTCGACGGCCTCACTCTCACGCACACACCCGCCGACGCGGTACGCGCGATGTGCGAGGCCATGGGCTACGCGGCCCGCCACTGCCTGGAAGCCGCCGGCCTCACCGGCACCCTCGCCGCATGCGGCGGCGGCATCCGATCGGGGCCCTGGGCGCAGCTCTTCGCCGACATCCTGGGGCGTACGGTCCGCATTCCCGAGGAGAGCGAAGTAGGCGCACTCGGCGCGGTGCGAGTCGCGCGCCGCTTCCTCGGCGCGCCTCCCGAGACGAAGGTGCAGCGCTTCCGCACCGTAGAGCCGAACCCCTCGTCACGCCCGGTGTACGAAGCGGGCTACACCGCCTACCGCGCAGCGCTCGACTCGGCCCGCGCACAGTGGGGCGAGCCGCACCGCACGCAGCAGTAGCCGCTACTGCTCCTGCTGGCCGCGCGGTGCCACCGACGACGACGGTTGCCTGTCCTGTACGTACGCGGTGAGCCGGTCGACGAACACGCGCTGACCGGTCACCAGCAGCTCCCGGGCACCCGCTGGAGTGCACCACGCGACCTCGTCGAGTTCGGGAAATTCACGTCGGATCCCGGAACCTCTCGGCCACTCCATGACGAACGTTCCGAAGACGGCCAGGCCGGGGTCGAGATCCGCCTCCAGCGCCCAGATCGTGACGACCTTGCCGCTCGCCTGACGGCACTCACCCAACGGCGTCAGCTCTCCGCCGGGGACAGGAAGGCCGAGCTCCTCCGTGAACTCCCGGTGGGCCGCAGCCTCCGGTGCTTCCCCGGGTGCGTACTCACCCTTGGGAATCGACCAGGCGCCGGCGGTCCGGCCGGACCAGAACGGGCCGCCCATGTGCCCGATCAGCAACTCGAGTCCCGCGCCGGAGGTGCGGTGCAGCAGAATTCCCGCGCTTCGTTTGCCCGACATGCCGTCAGTGTGCGGCGCGGGGCAATGGGCCGCCATCCGTAATCGCCACCGGAATGCCGCAAGCAGCCGTGCAGCATGACTCGGCCGATGCGGGGAATCCGACGGGTATGGCCGATCTCGGAGAGCTCCTGCGAAACACGATGCGCCGCCGCCACTTGACCGCCCAGGCCCTCGCGGACCGGACCGGCATCCGTACCCCGCGCATCAGGGTGTTCGCCGAGGACGGCGCGCTGGGCCCCATTGCCCCCACCGAGCAGGAGCTGGCCGAGCTGGCGGCCGCGCTGGCCCTGCCGCTGTCCGTCGTCCTGGACGCCGCGCACGCCGGCGCATCGGCCTGACGCTCAGCGTGCCAGCGTGGCCTGGATGAGCTTGCCTCCGCGAGTGGTGGGGTGGACGGTGACGCTGCGCGCCAGGCGCTGGACCATCGGCCAGCCGAATCCACCGGCGCCGCCCGTCAGGTCCGGGGTGCGGTCCTGGGGATGCGCGGGGCTCGGGTCTTCGACGCGGACCTGAATGCTCCGCCGGTCGGCGCTGACGCGGACCGCCGGCACAGCACCCGCGTGCCGCAGGGCGTTGGTGACGAGTTCGGACACCAGGACGAGCAGGCTCTGTGCGGTTTCGACCGCCGGGGCCGGGTCCAGGCGGGCCAGGAAGGCGGCCGCGGTGTCCCGCGCCTGTGAAGCACGTTCCGGCCGACAGGTGAGCTGGACGACCTGACGTTGCATAGGATCGTGGACCAAATTCCGCTGGGCCATGTGTTTCACCCCGTCAAGTCGGTACTCGTGGTCAGGCTTCTCTACGAGTCCGCTTACCCGGCTTCCCAGGTCCGAAAAGTGGAGCCCGTCTTTTGGGGGAAGGATTTTCGGAGGAGGGAGCTGATAGATCGCCGGGCCCCGAAGTCACGGAAATGGCGCCCCCAGCTACACAAAGACGCGAGGGATTGCGATGGGTTTGCTCTTGCCGTTCGGCGGGGAGATGCTAAGCAGGTAGGACTGGTGCTCGAGATCGGAGGAAACCGTGATCACTCTCGGGATCATTCTGCTAATCGTGGGCTTCATCGCGAACATCGCGATTCTGTGGACCATCGGCATCATTCTCGTCGTCATCGGAGCCGCGTTCTGGCTTCTCGGCTCCATGGGCCGCGCAGTCGGCGGACGCAAGCACTACTGGTAGCGCCCACCGCCCGAGCAGCGCTCCGTAGCGGTGAGCGGCCCGGCCCGGACAACCCCTACTGGGTGAGACGCACGATCGCCTGAGGGTCCAGGCCGGTGAGGCGAGCGATGTGCGCCTGCGGTACGCCGGCGGACAGGGCCCGGTGTACGAGCGCTGCCCAGTCCTGTGTCGTGTCCCGGAACTCCAGCAGCTCGGCCTCCACATCCCGGACCGCTTGCGGCGCACACTCCTGCTGCACGCGCACCGCCTCCTCCTCGCTCAGTGGGACGGGGAGGCGTTCGGCGTCCTGCGGCACGAGCGTCTCCGCGTCCGCCGGCACGATCCTGACGTACTCCGACAGCACTTCAGCGCCATGCGCATGGAGCCACGCCCGCACGGCCGATGTCTCCGTGCACTCCAGTGGGCCCGCGGCGGCCAGGGCGGCCCCGACTCGTACATGGCGGTCGGGGAGCAGGAACAGCAGGGCGTCGTCAGCCATCGTGCGACATCACTTTCTCGATCGGACGTGAGGGCGTCCTGATGCTAGCGCCCCCGGGGACGACGTCTTCACCGCAGCACCAGCAAGTGCGCCCGTCGCCGCCCGCCTTGGGCTCGGCCCTGCCGCGAGGAGCGGCCCGGCCGTTCCGCAGGCTCTCGGACGGCCATTTCCCCGCAAGCCTGTCATGCTGGAAATCAGCGGCGCGGCGGCGGCGAGGAATCCCGGCCCCGGACCCGCCACCCTCTGCGTAACGGCCACGGCCGATCATCCGCAGGGCCCCGTCCTCAGAGGCCTACCCGATACGAGGAGGTGGCTTCCTATGACGGAAGCGACCAACGCAGCCAAGAACGCACAAGGACAGCAGGGGGCGCAAGGGGCGGTGGCCAAATCGGGCTCGCCCACCCCCGCTGCGGACCGTGGCAAGACAACTGTCGCCGACGGTGTGGTGGAGAAGATCGCCGGAATGGCGGCGCGAGAAGTCCCGGACATTCACTCGCTGGGAGGCAGCCTCGGCCGCACCATGGGCGCGGCACGAGGCATGCTCCCCGGTGGCCGTACGAGCGTGGGCCGGGGCGTCACCGTCGAGGTGGGCGAACGCCAGACCGCCGTGGATCTCGCGGTCGTCGTCGAGTACGGGGCGGCCATAACCGACGTCGCCTCCGACGTCAGGGAGAACGTCGTCGCGGCGGTGGAACGCATGACAGGCCTCGAAGTGGTCGAGGTGAACATCGCCGTCAACGACGTTCACCTGCCCGACGAGGAAGACGACCGGGACGAGGACGAGAGCCGCGCCGGACGAGTGCGATAACCGATAACCGATAACGGCCCTCAGGTCAGGGCGCCTCGTCGCTGTGCCCGCACACCCACGCCAGCGCATCGTGGACTCCGCGGCTGTGGTCGCGCGGACCCGGGTGACCGGCGGGGTCCTCCATCTGCACCACCGCGGCGTCCACCTCGGCCGTCAGGACATGCAGATCGGGGACGCTCCTGCCTCCCGATGTGCCGCTCGCGCCGGTCACCGGCGAGCGCTCCACCTGGCCCAGAGCCCACCGGTAGGCCGCTGACGCGCCACTGGAGAACGGTTGCGCCCGGCGCTCCGGCGCCGCCGCCTCCAGCCGCTGGCGGGCAAGCTCTACGTCGGCGTAGCCCCGGGTCCCCACCCGGGGCCTCTCGCCTTGATGCGTACTGCGATACGTGGTCATACCGGCACGCCTACCCGTCGCCGTCGTGGTGATGCCCGTCGACCGCCAAGGCGCGCCCACCCTCATGTCACGTCGGCGCACCCCACCGGGCCTGATGCACGCGCCGCGAGGTACCGGGCGATGCCTGGCCCACCACATGCCGGGCGGGCCGACCGCAGAACGCCTGCCCGGCCGTCGCGGCGCGCAGAAGCCGCTGGACGGCGGGCGAGCGCGCCGTCAGGTGCAGGCGACGGCCGTTGCGCGGCCACCACCGCATCAGGTTGAGGAATCCGGAATCGCAGAAGCTGACCCTGGAGCTGTCCAACACCAGGTCGGTGTAGCCGTTGGCGGCCGCTGAGGCGAGTATCACCCGCAGCGGTCCCGCGCTGAAGTGGTCGATCTCGCCCGCGAGTTGCACGATGAGTGTCGTCTCACCGAGATTGGTGCAGGAGTGGACGACTACGTCGCTGGGCATGGTGTCCGCGTCGGTGGTGTGCGCGGTGGTGTCGGCCATTATCGGGCTGGTGCTTGAAGTACTCACATCCCCATCAACGGCCTTCGCCGTGGCTCAGGGAACGAGCCACGCGGTTCTTTCACCCCTTGTGACCAGTGCGGATCCCCGTCGGAGGGAAGTTTTCCACTCGGATGAGGCAACGAACGCACCCACCGGCCGCACACCCCCGCACTGCTTCCCCGCCAACAACCTGATGATCAGTTGGAGGACGCCTGGTAGAGGCCACGCCCCGCCCGTTGTGCCCGGGAGGTGCCGACCAGGCGGTCCAGTGTGCTGCGTACGGCATTGATGCTGCCCGCCGAGGAGTCGCGCCCCAGCGCCTGCGCCACGTCGCGAGCCCGCACGGGGCTCTTCCCCGACTTGGACAGCACCGCCATGATCTGCTCGGTGAGCCCGCTGCCTTCCGGAGCCGGCGCGCTGTCCGCCGCCTTTGTCGCTGCTCCGCTCTTCGCGGCCTTCGGGGCGGTCTTCCCGGCAGGCCGGCGCGACTGCTTGCGTGCCGCCTTGCCCGGCGCTGTCCGAGGAGCCTTCCCCTGCGCCGCGGCCTTGGGGCCGGTGACGACTTCGGCTTCGGTGCTCGCGGACGGCGCGGGCTTGTTCTCCGGCTCCCCCTGCGCAGGGGCGGCGGGCTCGCGCACCTGGGGAGCGAGGGACAGGGCCTGCAGCGCGCTCAGGGCGGTGCGCACGGACTCCAACCGCTCGCTGACAGCAGCGAGTTCCTCCTCGAGCGACTTCTGGTGCTCTTCCAGGCGCGGCAGTTCCGCCCGCAGGAGTGCTGTGGTGCTGGTGACGCTGGCCGGTGTGCCGGTTGATGAAGTCATCGGGTCGCCCTTTCGTGCTCGGCTGTTGCTGTTGCCGCATGATCGGCGACTGCTGTGATGCAGCCTAAGGGCTGGTGTGTCGCCCAGAACAGCCCGGTAGGTGTCTGCCCCCACGGAGCGCAGCGGCACGCGCGCTGTGTACGCCCGTGTGACCAGGTGCCGTGTGACCAGGTGCCGTACCGGCTATGCCGTGGCCGCCGTCAGCACGACCTCGAGCGGCATCAGGGACTCCCGTCCCGTCACCCGTATCCTGGCGAGGACGTGCTACCGGGCGCGAGTGGGTCTTCGATGTCGGTAGTGCTGCTGGTGCCCGCGGCGATGACCCTGCTCGGCAAGTGGGCGTGGTGGACCCCGCGCCTGCTGGACCGGCTACTGCCCCACGTGGATGCCGACGGTGTGGATGCGGAGGAGTACCTGAGCCCCGTTTCGCGGAGCGCCGTACTGCCCGGGCGTCGCGGCGGCCGGCCGTTTTGAGGAGGTTCCCCAGGTCGTCGGTGTACCACGCGAGCCGCTCGCCGTGTGTTTGAGGGTCTTCCGCGGCGAGTTCGCGAACCAGTTTCACAGCCCGTTCCATGGTCTCGACTGCCTCCGCGAGCCGTCCCCCACCTCAACCGTGAGCACGCGACGGCAGACGGTCTGGCGTACTCGGAGGAGGCTCTGGCCATCGACCGGCGGCTCGCTGACGCCGATCCCGTGGCCCACGAGCGCGCTACCTGGACGAGTTGAAGCAGTACGGGTGGGAAACGCACGGCGGAGGGACGGCGTCCCGGTACCGTACGGGCCGGTGCGGGAGCTGGCGTTCACCGGACCCGGCGAAGTCGTCGCCTGCGCCATGAACGGCGGACTCAGCCGCTGGCGCAGCGCGCCGCACGAGGCCCTGACTCTGGCGGCTGTCGGCAAGGCCCCGCGCCTGAGCAGCCTGTGCGCCATTGCGGCCTGGGGCGTCCTGGCCGGCTACGCGGGCAGCGAGGGCCGGCACTACTTCTTCGACCCGGTCACACTCCATGCAGCCGACGCCCCACGCCCGTTGACGGAGGCGGGCCACCAACCGGAGGCCGTCCGCACCGTCGCTGCCTCCGCCGACGGCCGGTTCGCCGCCGTCGGGGCGCACGCCGAAGCGGGCGGTTTCATTCTCACCGTCCACGACTTCCATCACCCGCTGGCCCGGTTGCTGAGCCCGGTGGGGTCCCTGACAGGAGACGATTTCGAGGCAATCGGACGGGCCGCCGAGACCTTCCGGCACGGCACGCAGGAACGCGAGGCGCTGGAACTGTTGCGAGACGCGGGCGCACAGCGGCCGGGTGCCCAGGAGTCCCGGAGCGGCGCCGGCCGGTGACATCAGGCGAAGGCCGAGTGCTCAGCGGCCGATGGTCAGGGGGAGGGGGGGCCGTCGTCGCGGCAGGTGACGCCGGGCCGGGTGTTCAGTGACCACAGGTGTGTGCATCCCGGGCACTGAAGGTGAACGATCGGTCCCCGGTTGGAGATCAGATAGCGCCAGTGTTCACCGCAGTTACGGCGATCGGCGCAGGTAACGCAATGGCGGGCGTCGTCGCAGACGGGGCAGGCCACCCAGGCGCGGCGGGCGGGATCCGCCTGTGGATCAATGGGCATCCGCACGGCCCGGCTCCTTCCCCGGCAGGACACCGGCGGCTATCAGCAAGTCGTACGTGCGCTGCTGCTCGGCGTCCAGCCCCGAGTAGAGCAGTGCGTACGCCTCGTCCTCCCCTTGGAGAGCGGCCACCGGGTCCCAGTCGCACCCGAGTGCGGCCACGACCTCGGCCCGTCGCCGGGCTTCCTCGAAGGTCAGGTCGATCGTGAAGGGCCTGAGAGGGCTGGCATCGTGCTGATTCATGGCGACACTTCCGATGTGCTGGTGGAATCCCACATCTCTACCAGGCGACCGCAGAGACAGGGAAGGGTGACCTAAGTCGCCCCGGACCGGCGCTGTAGCCGACCCATCGACGGGGTCCCGCTCGAACAGCGGACAGGGGTGGGCCGTTGCCCGCACCAGCCCCCGAACGGCAGACACGCCCCGCTCACGGCACTGTGACGTACTTCATGACCCCGCTCCGCAGGACGACTGGGACTCCGGTCTTGTCGCCGACCACCCAGTTCTTGGGCATCCCCGCCCTGATTCGCTAGGCCTGCCGTACGACCTGCCGTACGGCACCCCCGGACCCGTTTCGTGAGATCGCAATGTGACAACGGGGGCAGGTACCAGCTGGGCGCCGCCGACAGCTACCGAGCGGCTGCTGCACGAGTCGGCAGCGCGCGAGGACGGGGAAGGGGTAATCGACGCGCTGTCCCACTGCCGGTTCTATCGGCTCGTCGCTCGTGGGAGGCCTTCTCCGCGGCGACGCCTGGGCAGGGTGCTGCGCTTCGACGACGAGGAGCACGGCTCGTTCTACGAGCAGAACGTCGTTGCGCACCGTCTCCTGACGGAAAACGAGGGCAGCCCGTGGCGGAACATGCCCTGGCGCTGAGCCCAGCGCAGGGCGCAGCCGGGCGGAGCGCGCGGTGGACCCCGGGGGAACCGTCGCTGCGCGTACGCCCGCGAAGCACGCCACCACGCCACGCCCCGCTGTCACCGCTGCACCGTCACCATCGGGACCGGCCCCGCCCCGGGTGGGTCAGTCTTCGGGGTCCTGTGACTCCGCAAGCCGTTCGCCGATGTCGTCCGCCCATGACTGCGCCCAGCGGCGCAGCGCTTCGATGTCCGCCTCGCCCAGCCCGTACGCGGCGAACTCCAGGTCGTCGATCCAGTCCGCCCCGGTGAGGCGGGCCTGGAGGTCCGTGAGGTCGAAGACGTCGCGGGCATGGCGGCGGCCGAGTTCCTCCAGTTCGACGTGACTCCACCGGTCCGCGGCAGCGCGCACGTCGATCAGGTCCCGGGCGAGTCCTCGGTCGGCCAGGGCCCGTACCTTGGTGCCGACGACGTCCTCGAGGGAGAGCACCAGGCCGTGCTCGGTCTGCACGGGCGGCCGCCACAGGGCTTCCTTGAGGAGGTCGACCTCGCACTCCTCCCGGGTGGTCACATCCGTGACGATGAGCCGCGCGGACAGCGCGTCGGTCTCCACCGCCCGTACGAGCCACCCTCGCTGTTCCAGGCCCGCGCGCACGGCTTCGGCGATGGTCTCCATCCGCTCCGGGTGCTCGGTGGCCAGATCCAGGTCCTGGCTGAGCCGGTCGACCAGGCCGTGCGCCTGCACGGCGTAGCCACCGGCGAGCGCCAGCGGATAGTCCCCGCCGACCGCGAGTACGTCCGCGAGAAGTCGGCGGTGCAGCTCGGTGAGGTTCACGCAGCCGCCCGGCTGCCCGGAGCCAGCTCGTCGAAGGCGCCCTCCCAGACGTCCCGGACATCGCGGCTGACCAGCGTGCACAGGACCGGCCACAGGCCGATGAGCAGATCCCGGTTGAGGTAGCGCACCAAGTCGTCGTGCATCCCCTCGGCGAGGATGATCCGGTAGCAGCTCATCCGCAGTCTCGGCCGGTCCAGATCGAACTCCGTCAGACCGGACCACGCCAGGTGCACGGGCAGGCGGACGATGCCGTCCTCCGGCCCGTCGAGCGCGGAGAGCCCGGCCGGCAGGCGACGGGCGAGCTTGCTGCGGCGGAGCTCGGAGATGCTGGGCGTGGAGACCATGACCCGATTATTCCGCACAAGCCTCCGGCGAACACGGACCGGTCGCCGGCCGTCGGCCTTGATCGCAACGGAGTCTGCGGTGACCTGCGGTGAGGGGCGCGCCCGTGGTGCCGCGTCCGAAGAGGCGGCGGGCGTCGACCGTCCGGCTCGCTGACCCCGGCAGGCGAGGTCCTGGCCACGCGGCCGATGTCGCGGCGTTGCTGTCACTGTCCGCTTACAACCACTGCGCCGCCACGGCGACCGGCCAGGCCGCCCGCCCCCTTCGCCGACCACGTCCCAGCCTATGAGGGACTCTGTCGGGAATCTTGAGTTCCGGGGTCATTTGCCTTGCCGCCACCACAGGGGTCGGGGCAGGCCGCGTGCGTCGAGGTACTGCTGGAATGCCGTGGGTGGGCGAGGCCGGTGGGTGGAGTCGGCGGGCTCTTGGAGGCTCAGCCGTTCGACGTTGATCGCGAGTGCGGTCAGGACGTGCTGGACGTGCGTCTTGGCCAGGCCGCGGTAGCGGCACCGGCGTCCTCGATGGCCGTGCGCGAACTCCTCGATGGTGCCCTCGACCCCGGAGCGCAGTCCGTAGAGCCTGCGCCAGTCGGCATCCTGTTGATCGGCGCGGTTCTTGGCCTGGAGTTCGTGCAGGCGGCGGGTCGGGAAGTACAGACTGCGAAACGGGCCCGGGGTGCACGCGGTCTGCTCGGGGCAGCGGCCGCACTGGCGGGCGTCGAACCGGACCGTCACCGAGGTCGGCTCTGCCACCGGGAGGTCCTGCCAGTTGCCGCTGACCTGCCCGTTGGGGCAGGTGACTTCGCGTTGGTCAAAGTCGATGACGAAGTTCTCCCGGCCGAAGCCGTCCTTGGCCCGGTGCTGCGGGGAGGTGCTGGCGGGAAGCGGTCCGACCAGGGTGACGCGGTGGAGACGAGCGGCGGCGTCCATGCCGGCGACGGAGGTGTAGCCGCCGTCGACCAGGTGCTGCCCGGGCAGCAGGCGAAGCCTCCTGAGGCGGGCATGGATGCCGGGCAGCGCCTGGCTATCCGCGCTGGAGACGACGGTGGCCACGTCCGTGATGACGTTGACGCGCTCTTCGTCGCAGGTCTCGGTCACGTGCGTGAGGTAGCCGGTCCAGCGGGTGTCGCCGCGCCGCGTGAAGCGGGCCTCGGTCTCGTAGGGCGACTCGATCTGCACCCGGGAAGGCGGCTGGCCGTCGCGCTTGGTGCGCGGCCGGAACCGGCCGCGCCCGTCCAGCAGGAAGTGCTGGACCAGGATCGTTCGGAGCACCTGGGCCTGCACCGGGACGGCGCCGGCGGTGAAGCGGGCGTCAAGTCGCTGCAGCAGTTCGCCGGCGTCGGTGCCCACCTGCTCGAGCCGGGCGACGGGGTGGCTGGGCTGGGAGCACAGGCGCACCTGCCGACCGTAGCGTTCGGCCCACTCGGCGGTGACCAGTTCATCGAGCAGTTCCGGCGCGTCAAGGGCCACGTTCTCCAGGACGGCGCGGACCGCCTCGGTCACCAGCTCCAGGCGGGTCAGCTCCCGTGCGGCGGACAGGACGTAGGTGGAGTCGGTGCGCTGCTTGCCGCGCCCCTTGAGCAGGCCGGCCTGCCGGATCCGGGTGAGCGCGAGGCCCAGCAGCCGGTCGGCGCGGTCGCCTTCGGCGAGCCGGTCGCGGAAGTCGGACAGGACGCTGTGATGGAAGCCGGGGTCTTCCAGTTCCAGTCCGAGGGCGTATTTGAAGTCGATGCGGCAGCGCACCGCCTCGGCAGCCTGGCGGTCGGACAGGTTCATCGCGTACTGCAGCACGCAGACGGTGGCCAGTTGTGCGGGCGAGAGCCCGGGGCGGCCGTCACGGGAGTACCAGGCGGTGAAGTCCTCGTCGTTCCACAGGCCGTCGAGGCGGTCGCGGATCCACATCGCGGTGGTGCCGTGGGGGTTGCTGGCTCGGGCGACCCTCATAGTCAGCGGCGGGATCTCGGCTCCGGGGTGAGGGCGCAGGGACATGTCAGGCTCCTGGGGCACGTGGGCGGAACGTTCCAACGAGCCTGACGCAACATCACGATCGTTTACTGCCCGTCCTCAAGATTCCCGACAGAGTCGCTCTATGCCTGATCAGCCAGTCGGTTGAGACGGTCGCGGTGGGCCGGGGACAGGTGAAGCCGCGTTGCGTCGACGTTCTCTTCCAAGTGGTCGATCCGGGCGGTGCCCGGGATCGGGAGGATGACCGGAGAGTGGTCGAGGAGCCACGTGAGCGTGACCTGCGTGGCCGTGGCGCCGATCTCGGCCGCCACCGCGGCGATCTCGGCCGTCGCGCCTGACGCCCCTGCCGCGACAGGCCGCCACGGCAGGAACGCGATCCCCGCCGCCTCACAGGCTGCGAGCACGGGCTCGTGCTCACGGTCGAGCAGGTTGTAGCGGTTCTGCACGCTCGCGACGTCGATGATCTCCCGTGCCCGCTCGAGTTCGGTGACGGTCACCTCGGACAGCCCGATCCGGCCGACCTTGCCTTCCAACTGCAGCTCCCGCAGCGCGCCGAGCTGGTCGGCCAGAGGTGTCTCAGTGGCTGTTGTTCTTTCGAGTGTGATCGGCTGGTTTCTGCAGGTCAGGCATAGGTGCCCCGGTGGTGCGGCAGAACTGTTCCAGCATGTTGCTGCCGAGAGGGAGGATGTTGCCGATGCCGTCGGTGATGGGACTGTTGGAAGCCGAAGAACGTGCCGCTCGGCGGCGGGTGGAGGCGCTGCGTGAGCAGACGGACCGGCTGCTGGCTGAGTTGCACGAGTCCGAGACAGACTGGCAGGAGTTGGTCATCGCCCAGCAGCGGGTCGGCCGGGTCCTGGCCGGGCAGCATCAGGACGACGCTGCTGGCCCCGCCGGCGAACCGGTCGGGCAGGCGGTAGGAGAGCCTGAAGTTCCCGTCGTGGTGAGCGAGTTGGGCCCTTCGGCCGTCGTTGCCGCGCGGCCCGGATCGATCTTGCCGCCGTGGAGTCCTGGTGCCGATCCTGGAGCGCTCGCGGTGGACTACCAGCGCATTCTTGCCGTTCTGGCCGACGCCCGGCACCGCGGTGAGGAGCCCATGGCCTGTAAACAGATCGCTACCGCGATGGGCATCGAGCTGACACCGTCGAAGATCGAGGGAGTGGTGCGTTCCCGGGCACGCCGCCTGGCAGAGCGCGGCTGGCTGGCCCAGGCATCGGCGGGGAAGTTCACCCTGGCCGGCGGGCCAGCCGGCGCCGCATCAGCATGACCATCGACCAGTAGATCATCGTCTCGGACGAGTAGGTGCGCCGCTCGTAGTCACGGTCCAGGCGGCGGGTGCGGCACAGCCACGCGTTGGTGCGCTCCACTACCCAGCGGCGCGGCAGGATCTGGAAGCCTTCCGCGTCGTCACTGCGTTTGACGATCTCAAGGACCAGGCCGAGTACAGCCGCGCACCACGACACGAGGAAGCCGGTGTATCCGCCGTCGGCCCAGATCAGCCGGATGCGGTGGTGGCGTGCGCCGGCCTGTTGGATCAGGCGCTGGCCGGCGTCGCGGTCCCCGACATCGGCGCCGGTGACAGTGACGGCCAGCAGCATGCCGATGGTGTCGGTCAGCAGGTGGCGTTTGCGGCCGACCGTCTTCTTGTTGCCGTCGTAGCCGGAGGTGGCCGCTGGAACGGTGGGGGTGGAGCGGATGGTCTGCGAATCGATGATGGCGGCGGTCGGCTCGGGGTCGCGTCCGGCGTCCTCGCGTACTCGTGCGCGCAGCCGGTCGTGCAGCTCGATGGTCAGTCCGCGGTCCCGCCAACGGTGGAAGAAGGCGTAGACGCGGTCCCAGGGCGGGAAGTCGATGGGCATCGCACGCCATTTGATGCCGCCGTCCAGGAGGTAGAAGACGGCGTCGAGCATCTGGCGGTGGCAGTAGGACTCCGGGCGTCCGCGCCGGCTCTCCAGCCAGGCCGGGACGGGCATGGCCGCACGCAGGATCGCCCACTCGGCGTCGGTCGTATCGGAGGGATAGCGTGCTGCCCGGTCAGGGTGGTCGCCGGCGTTCCCGAACCGGTGGGCCAGGCAATCGCACCGCGACACGCCGGAGTTGGACGTCATGGCCGCGAGCGCGACAGACTGGAGCACCAGGGTCTCCTCCTGCTCGTTGGACTTCGACATCCCCGAGCTGTGCAGGAGACCCTGCTTTCATGCGCGGACCGCTAAATGATCATCCGAAGGTGGATCCGACTGGCATCCCCGTTCGACCGTCAAGCATCCCGACCGAATGAGCAACAGCCAGTCAGGGTCGATGCGGTGCAACTGGAGTAGCTCGATCCGCTCGACACGCAGCCGGCGCAGGGCCTGTTCGACCTGGTCGCGAAGGACCCCCGGCCGAGCGTCCAGACCCCATTCGCCCGTTGACACCGACCGTGCGACTCCGACCTTGGTGGTGATGAGCAGCCCGCCCGAGTACGGGTACAGGGCCTCAGCCAGGAGCTCCTCGTTGGCTCCCCCGCCGTACATGTGGGCGGTGTCGATCAGCGTGACACCCAGCTCGACGGCCCGCCGGGCGACCCCGAGAGAGGCCTCACGGTCGGGGCCCAACTCGGTCGGCAGGCGCATGGCTCCGAACCCGAGCCGTCCCACGCTCAGATCCCCACCGATACGAAACGTTGTCGATGTCATCTGCTGTCTTCGCTCCTCTCGCTCAAGACGCCTACGGGCCACTCGCAGCTCACGAACCCCGCCGGACTGTCGTGTCACGTCACGGCACATCGTGCCGTACGAGCGGCCTTGGCGACAGGCTCGCCGGTACGCCGTGCGTACGTCAGCCGCTCCCTCGCCTCGCGCAGAGTGCGGGGCCGGTATCCGGGTCCGCCACAGCAAGTCTTGTGGAAGCCGACGCCCGTGTTCAGCAGGGCGGAGAGCACCCGCCAGCCCGCCGTGTCCCGCCGCAGGGGCGGGGAGAAGGCCGACCCCGCATGGATCATCTGCCAGCCACAGCACGGCAGTTCCGATGCCTCTCCCGGTCGTACGGCTGCTTGTACGAGGCCCGGCAGGGCAGGCACACGTATGAGGTCTTCGCATGGGCCATGCCATCAGGGTAGGCATTACGTCGCGAGAGTTCGACGGGATTTCAGAAGGCGAGCCCAGGCCGGCGCGTGCATCCGTCGGGCAGCGTATGGGGCCGGGCGGTACCGTCGGCGGCTGCAGGTCGCCGACACTCCCGCGCGTTCAGCTCCGGTTCAGCGCCAGGGCGCCACAATCGGGGCATGCGGGGTGCTGGTCGTCGAGGATGAGGAGCGTTTCGCCGAAGGGCTGCGCAACGGCTTGGAGGCGGAGGGCTTCGCGGTGGACGTGGCCCTCGACGGCACGGACGGGCCGGTGGCGGCGCGGGAGCACACCTAATACTGCAACCGCATGTGTGGGTTTTGGCCTCGGCGTTGGTAGTGACAGCGGCGGGCTCGGGCCTGGCTGCGGCGTCGGAAGTGTGACCAGCGGAGACGGTGCTCGTTGTCGTGGCAGCGGGGCGTGATGACGACGTGCCCGATCATCCGGCGGATCTCCGGGACGCTGAGGGGTATGAGGTCTTGCTCGTCGTCTCGGCTGCCCCTTTTGTGGCTTCTGCGGCACGGGTGGCGGTCAGGTAGGCGAGGGCGGCCATCGCGAGGGTGATGTGCCGGTACCAGGCCCGGTAGAGACGAACTTGGTAGTGGTCCAGGCCGCATTCGCCCTTGGCGATCTGGAAGCATTCCTCCACCTGCCACCGTGCGCCAGCGGTTCTGACCAGGTCTTTCAGCCGGGAGGTGGCGGGGCCGTAGCAGACGTAGTAGGCGATCTCGGCGGGGTCGCTGATGCTGCGGCGGGCCAGGACCCAGTGCCCGAAGCCGTCCTGCCACTGCGGGCGGACAGCGATCCGGGCCCAGTCGTAGAACCGCTGACCGTGCGCGCCCGCTCCGGCGGAGATCCGCTTCCATCTCTGCCGGGGCACTGCGGTGATCAGGTCGCGCACCTCGGCGACCGCACCATCGGTGGTGGTCACGATGTCGTTGACCTTGGTGGCCAGTACATAGGCGACGTGCCGTTCCTCCAGCCAGGCCCGCATGTGTTTGACCTGGCCGTATGCCTCATCCGCAGTGACCCAGGCGAAGGGGACACGGGCGTCGATCACGCGTTGCAGCATCCACTTGAAATGCTCGATCTTCGTGGCGAAGGGCACCTCGTCACCGATCCCGGCCTGCCTGCACCGCTCGCGGTCATCGGTCCAGGAGGCGGGGACATACAGTTCCCGGTCGATCAGCGCCCGGCCTTTCACGGAGGCGTAGGCCAGGAACGTGCCGATCTGACAATTTTCCGTGCGGCCGGCCGTTCCGGAGTACTGCCGCTGGACACCGGCCGACTTGACGCCCTTCTTCAGGAAGCCGGTGTCGTCCCCGATCAGCACCGCGTCCTTGGCGCCGATCGTCTCGACGACGAAGTCACGCACGTCGTCACGGACGGCATTCTCGTCCCAGTCGGCGAAGTTCAGCAGCCGCTGGAAACCGTCGGGGCGACGCTGGCCAGCCTGCTCGGCCAGCGTCCACCCGTTTTTCTTCTCCAGCGGTGCGAGCAACGTACTCAGGTAGTCCAGCGCCCGCTCACGCGGCTCCGACCTGCCGAAACGGCCCGCAAAGCGAGCATGAAGATCGGCTATCCCCTCGGACCAGTTCTCGATCTGCGCGACCGTCAGCGATTCATCACACAGTCAGTCCAACGACCAAGACGGCGCCCTGTCACGCCACATGCGGTTGCAGTACTAAGACGTCATCGTCCTCGACATCATGCTGCCGGGCCTGAACGGCTACCGGGTCTGCGCGGCGCTGCGAGCCGAGGGCAACTGGACCCCGATCCTGATGCTGACCGTCAAGGAGGGGGGAGGGGGACGAGGTCGAGGGGCTGGACACCGGTGCCGACGACTATCTGACCAAACCCTTCTCGTACGCCGTGCTGCTGGCGCGGCTGCGGGCGCTGCTGCGCCGTGACCCCCGTGAGCGGCCCGCCGCGCTCACCGCCGGTGACCTGCGGCTCGACCCGGCGGCGAACGCCCGAACCGGGTCCGGTCCCGGCCGACCTCACCGCTGTGTCGGACTCCGTACATGCGGCACACGGCGAGCCGGGTGACCCGGCGCAGGTGGGGAAGGTGCGCGCCGCGTGGGACGTGTACCGGACCTCGGACAACGTCCCGCGGGTGCTCACCCAGCAGATGAACCGCGACGTCGACGCGCTCACCGCGGCCGTCAAGGCACGGGACGCCGAACTGACGCGCGGGGCGGCGCTGCGAGTCGCGCAGAACGACCTCGACCTGCATTTGCGCTACGAACCACTGGCCACCGTCGAGGCGGACCGGATGGAGCTGTGGGCACGGCAGTTGAAAGTGGACGCCACCGCCGAGGACGCAGGTGCGGTCGCCGGGGATGTTACCGGCCTCGAACTTACCTGGGAGCGGGTCCGGCACAGCACGGAGAACGGCTTGGCCGAGCGGATCTCCGGGCAGTTGCGTGAGCTGCGCGGGGCGGCCGACCGCAAGGACACTGCCGCGGCTGTGAGGCTGGAGCCCCGGCAGACGGCTCGCCGGTCAGGCCTGAGGTTCCGGGACCTCGCGGACCGCCTTCTCGGAGCCTCAGGCCTGACCCGGCCGGACTGGGCACGTGGGACACGGAACGTTCCGGACATGTTCTCGCAGTGACGCCGGGCACAGTCCGTCCGCCCCCTCCGTAGATCTTTCACCTGATTGCCGCACGCGGCGCAGGATTTGCAGTCTCCGCGGTTCGAGGGCGTCGAAAACGCAAGATCAACTTCGTTCAACTCTGCACTGGGCATGGCGACATGTCCGTATCGCAGCCAACCCCTCTGCGACGACTACGCCGATCGCCCGCCGACCTGTAGGCATGGCCGCGGCGGCACGACCGACCAGCGGGCCGCTGTCCCACCACCACCAACCCACCGGGGGCTCACGCATGTCCAGACTCACCCGCCGCCAGGCCCTGAGCGCCGCCGTCGGCGCCACGGCGGGCCTCGCCGCGACCGGTGCTGCTTACGGCACTGCGCAGGCCGCCGCGCACGCCGCCGCGCTCAGCACCGGGCAGACCGAGGCCGCCGGGTCCCGGCGTGCCGTCCGCGCGGCCGCACCGGGCTCCTTCGACGAGGTCTACAAGGGCCGTCGCATACAGGGTGAGCCCTCCCGCGGTGCGCCCCGTGGTGGTCACGAAGGCCACCACGGGGCCCACCACGGGGGCGGTTACACCGTCCGCATCGACGGCGACGAGCTGCACGTGATGAGCAATGCCGACGGCACGTGGATCAGCGTCGTCAATCACTACGAGCCGCAAGCGACACCGCGGGCCCTGGCCCGCGCAGCTGTACTCGACCTTCAGGGCGCTGTCCTCGTCCCGCTCGCCCTCTCCTGATCCGGAGCACCACCGCAATGACCGTACGCAAGAACCAGGCCCAGCTCACCTCAGAGGAGAAGCGGCGCTTCGTCGACGCCCTCCATGCCCTCAAGCGGGACGGGCGGTACGACACGTTCATCACCACGCACAACGCCTTCATCATGAGCGACACGGACGACGGGGACCGCGTAGGCCACCGCTCGCCGTCCTTCCTGCCCTGGCACCGCAGATTCCTCATACAGTTCGAGCAGGCGCTGCAGTCCGTCGACGCGTCCGTCGCGGTGCCGTACTGGGACTGGACCGCCGACCGTACCGCCGCCTCCTCGCTCTGGGCGGCCGACTTCCTTGGCGGTACGGGCCGCGGCCGGGACGGCCAGGTCATGGACGGCCCGTTCGCGGCCTCGTCGGGGGCCTGGTCCGTCACCGTCCGCGTCGACGGGCGCACCTACCTGCGGCGCACCCTCGGAACCAACGGGCGCCAACTGCCGACCCGGGCCGAGGTCGACTCCGTACTGGCCATGCCCACCTACGACGCCGCACCGTGGAACAGCGCGTCGGACGGCTTCCGCAACCATCTCGAGGGCTGGCGTGGCGTCAATCTGCACAACCGCGTCCATGTCTGGGTCGGCGGCCAGATGGCGACCGGTGCTTCCCCGAACGATCCGGTCTTCTGGATGCACCACGTCTTCATCGACAAGCTCTGGTCACAGTGGCAGCAGCGCCACCCGAGCTCCCCGTACCTTCCGGCCGCCAGCACGCCGAACGTCGTGGGCCTTGGCGACACGATGCGCCCGTGGAACGACGTGACGCCCGCCGACATGCTGGACCACACACCGCACTACACGTACGACACCGCAGCCTAGCCGGGTCTATCAGGAATTAGGCTCTTCCAAGATTTTCGTAGCTGTTGATCGGGTCAGTCGGCACGCGTGACGGTGCGTCAGTGCGGGTGCAGTCTGGTGGGATGAGCGATGTCGAGCTGGAGGTCCTGCTGCCCCAGTTAGGGGCGGTGGTGGTCGAGGAAGTGCAGGCCGGGGCCGGGTTGATCCGGATCTCGGCGCGGACCCGGAACGTCCCGGTCATGTGTCCTGGTTGCGGCCGTCCGTCGGACTGGGTGCACAGCCGGTACGTGCGGCACGTCGCCGATGAGGCGGTCGGCAGCCGTCCCATGGTGATCGACTTGTCCGTGCGGCGCCTGTACTGCGAGGACCCAGACTGCCCGAAGGCCACGTTCGCCGAGCAGGTGGACGGGTTGACGGTCCGCTATCAGCGGCGGACCCCTGCCTTGCAGGGCCTGCTGGGTGCAGCGCCGGTGGAGCTCGCGGGCAGGGCAGCGGCACGGCTGCTCCCGCACCTGCACCAAGCAGTCAGCGGCAGCACGCTGTTATGCCTGCTCATGGCGTTGCCGCTGCCACGGTGCCCGGTCCTGCGGGTCCTGGGAGTCGATGACTTCGCGCTACGGCGCGGCCACCGCTATGCCACGATCTTGATTGACTTCCGCACCCACGCCCGCGTCGACGTGCTGGCCGACCGCACCGCGCAGACACTGACCGCCTGGCTGCGCACCCATCCCGGGGTGGAAATCGTCTGCCGGGACGGCTCGGCCTCCTACGCCCAGGCCATAACCGACGGCCTGCCGGACGCGGTGCAGGTCAGCGACCGCTGGCACCTGTGGCACAACCTCACCGCCGCCGTGGAGAAAACCGTGGCAGCCCACGCCGCTTGCTGGCGCGCCCGGCCGACCGAGGTGACACCAAGGTCGCGCAACGAGCGCACCGTGCAACGCCACGCCGCCGTCCACGAGTCGCTGGAGGCCGGCACTGGGCTGTGCGAGACCGCCCGACGCCTGGGCCTGTCCCTGAACACCGTCAAGCGATACGCCCACACCACCGACCCCGACCAGCTGATCCGCCCGCCGCAGTACCGGCCCTGCCTGGTCGACCCCTACCGCGACCACCTGCGCACCCGCCGCGCCGCCGGACCGGTGGCCACCACCGCCCTGCTCGCGGAGATCCGCGCGATGGGCTACACCGGCAGCCCGAACCTGCTGGTCCGCTACCTCGAACAAGGACGGGACCAGGAGCCGCTGGCCGACCCTTCCATACGCCGGCTCACCTCCTGGACCATGACAGACCCGGACCACCTGAGCGACGAACAGCGCGCCCACCACGGCAAGCTCACCACCGCCTGCCCGGAGATGACCGCCCTGACCGGCCACGTCGCCTCCTTCGCCCAACTGCTGGCCCACCACAAGGACCCCGACCAGGAACCCGCCGACCTCCAAGCGTGGATCGAGGCCGTGGCGACCGACGACCTCCCCGCGCTGCACAGCTTCAGGATTGGGTGCCCCGCCCACTCGGTGACGTCGAAGGGCTTCCGGCTCCCTCTTGCGTGCAGAGGGGACCGGCAAGGGGGCGCGCGGATACTTGCTCTCAACATGTGCGCTTCCGTACGCCCCGCCCTTGCGCCTGTCCGCCCATGTCCTCCCGCGGGACACTCCGAAAGCCGAGGGGACCGGCACAGGCAGCACGCCGAATGCCCCGGCACCATCAGGAACGCGCCATGAGGCATGAGAGAGGGGCGTCCGTGCGACGCATCCGCAGCATCCCAGTTCTTGCCGGAGCAGCCGTCCTGGCTGCGGCAACGACGGTTTTGATCCCGACCTCCGCGCAGGCGGCCGTGGCATGCAATGAGACGGCGCTCATCTCCGCCGTCAACGCCGCCAACGCCGCCGGCGGGGGCAACGTCGTCCTCGCGGCTGGTTGTACCTACACCATCACCGGGTCGCACAGCAGCGACAGTGACGGCCCCAATGCGCTCCCGGTCATCACCACGGCCATCACCCTCACGGGCAGCAACAACATCATCACCCGCTCCACATCGCTGGGCACACCCGCCTTCCGCATCGTCAAGGTCGCCGGCAGCGGCAATCTCACCCTCAAGGGGAACGTCACCCTCAGCCACGGCAAGGCCACAACGGACGGCGGCGGCATTCTCAACTACGGCGCTGTGACGCTCACCGCCAGCGCCTTGAGCGGCAACACAGCCCTGGGCAAGGGCGGCGGCCTCGCCAACAAGGACATCGACGCGCCCGCGACGGGGGCGACGGCGACATTCACGGGCAGCACCGTCTCCGCCAACACCGCCGTCGGCCGGGGCGGCGGCATCTACAACGGCAAGCGAGGCACGCTGACGACCACCAGCAGCTTCATCAACGGAGCCAACACTGGCTACCAGGGCGGCGGCATCGCCGCGGTCAACTCCACCGCGACCACCCTGACCAGCACACCGGTCAGTGCGAACAAGGCCCTCTTGACGGCCGGCGGCGTCTACCGTGAAAAAGGCACCATGACGATCACCACGTCCCCCATCGGCGGCAACACTCCCAACAACTGCACTGGCAGTTCACCAGCGGTACCCGGCTGCGTCGGCTGACCAACAAGCCGCCCGCCGGACGCGGAGGGCGCATAAGGTCGGCGACAGACCCGAAGAGCACGAAGCGTGTGATCAGTGCAAACCGCCCGGCGCTTCAAGCGCCGGGCGGCGTTCGTTCGCTGGGAGCAAGGCCCCGCGCGTGTCAACGAGGCACCTGTTTCAATCCACCTAGGTGTTCTGTCCACGGAGGTTGGTGACAGTGATCACGGTCGGGTGATCTTGAACAAGTGAGGGCCTTCCGGGTTCGGTGTGGATTGCGACATCTCCACCGAACGACAGAAGGCCCTCATGCCCCACCGTAATGCACCCCTGACCGAGACCGGCCGTCTGCGGCTGGCCCGCTGCGTCGTGGACGACGGCTGGCCCCTGCGCCGGGCCGCCGAACGCTTCCAGGTCTCGCCCACGACGGCACAGCGGTGGGCCGCCCGCTACCGCGAGCTGGGCGAGGCCGGGATGAGCGACCGGTCCTCGCGCCCGCACCACAGCCCACGTCGCACGCCGACCCGCACCGAGCGGCGAATCATCAAGGTCCGCATCCTGCGCCGCTGGGGGCCGGCCCGCATCGCCTACCTCCTCGGGCTGAACCCGGCGACCGTCCACCGTGTCCTGACCCGCTACAAGCTGGCCCGCCTGGCCCACCTGGACCGTGCCACCGGCCGGGTGATCCGCCGCTACGAACACGACCACCCCGGTGACCTGGTGCACGTCGACATCAAAAAACTCGGCAACATCCCCGACGGCGGCGGCCACAAGGTCCTCGGCCGGCAAGCGGGCCGCAAGAACCGGGCCAAGGCCGGGATGAGCTTCCTGCACAACGCGGTCGACGACCACTCCCGCCTGGCCTACAGCGAGATCCTCACCGACGAGAAGAAGGAGACCGCCGTCGGATTCTGGCAACGGGCCCACGCCTACTTCGCCACCGCCGGCATCACCGTCCAGCGGGTCCTGACCGACAACGGCTCCTGCTACAAGTCACACCTGTGGCGCAACTCCCTCGCCGAGCAGGGCATTTCAGAAGCCGTTGTCCTATCGATCTTGAGTGCGATGTGATCGAAAGTGGCTGCCGGGGCGGGTGAACCTGGTTGTGACCGTGCATGAGGACAGGGCCCCTGGTGCAGTTCGGAGTTGCTGAGACGCCGATCGCACCTGGAGGCCCTGTTGTCTATGTTGTACGCGGTCGAGGGCGAGGATCTCAACTCGTCCGTCGTGTCGTGCGATTGTCTCGCTCACCGGTTCGGGAACGCGGCCGATCAGCCCGGCCGGGCGCCGGCGTATGGCACGGATCTGACGGATGCCGAGTGGCAGCAGATCCGTCCGCTGCTGCCGGTGCCGGCGTGGTTGGAGGGCCGGGGCGGACGTCCGGAGGGCTACTGCCACCGCCAGATGCTCGACGCCGTCTTCTACGTCCTGGACAACGGGATCAAGTGGCGGGCGATGCCGGTGGACTTCCCGGCCTGGGACCGGGTCTACGCCTTCTTCCGCCGATGGCGGGAGACCGGGCTGGTCGCCGAGCTCCACGACCGGCTGCGGGGCAAGGTCCGCGAGGCGGCGGGTCGGGAAGCGGAGCCGACGGCCGCGGTCATCGACTCGCAGTCCGTGAAGGCCGACGCAGTCGTCGGTGCTGGCAGTCGGGGCTACGACGGAGGGAAGAAGATCAACGGCAGGCGGCGACACCTGATCTGCGACACGATCGGCCTGCTACTGATGATCAACGTGACCGCGGGCGACGTCACTGACCGCCAGGCGGCCACCGACATGCTGCCCGTCCTGCGCGAGCGCTTCCCCACGATCACCAGACTGTGGGCCGACGGCGGCTACACCGGAACCCTGATCACCTGGGCCCTGAGCGTGCTGCACCTGATCGTCACCGTGATCAAACGCAGCGACGACACATCCGGCTTCGTCGTACTCCCGCGCCGATGGGTGGTGGAACGCACCTTTGGCTGGCTGCTCCGCTCACGCCGCCTGGCCCGTGACTACGAGCGGCGGCCCGACTCCAGCGAGGCGATGGTCCTGTGGTCGATGACCATGCTCATGACCCGCCGCCTCGCAGCCCCGGCGCGAGCGTGAACCGCCCCGACGGTCCCTTGACCAGCCAGCCCCTGTCCGCCATTCGGGCCCCCTTCGACCGGACGCCCTCGATCTTCGCTGGCACGCGCTCCAAGCCGAGCGCCGAAGCGATCTCCCCGCAGGTCAACGCCGCCTCCGAGGCGGCCAGGACCCTGACGATCTGCTGATAGTCCGGCGACAGCGCCGACACCTCGAGACCTTCACGCCATACCGGCACCACCGACCCCGGCATCGCCCCGCCCATCGGCATCGGCATCGGCGTCGGGGCAGTGCCCTGCCCAACCGGCACGGCAGCCTCCTCGACGTCAGCACCACCACCCGGACCAGCGAGAACCTCGGCGAGAACCTCCCGCGCAGTCACGAACCGCTCCCAGAACAGCTCCGCGTCACGCAGCTCGGCAAGGACCCGGTCGGCTTCCTCACGCAGCACCTCAACCCGCTGCCAGGCACCCCGTTCCCGCTCCTCCAGCAAACCGACCACCGACGGCATCCCCGAACCTCCACGACCGAGACGACACGACGTCTCCTGTCTGCCACGGAACCCACGACACCATGCCTGACCAGCAGAAAGTCAGCGATCAAGTACGGAAAGGCAACAGCCTCTCACACAAGCGCACCCGCCCCTACCGGCCCCAGACCAACGGCAAAGTGGAGCGGTTCAACCGGACCCTGCTGGACGAGTGGGCCTACGCGAAGGCATACCGGACCGAGACCGAGCGACGCGAGGCATACCCCGTCTGGCTGCACACCTACAATCACCACCGCGGACACACCGCGCTCAAGGGCCAACCACCCGCCAGCCGCGTCCCCAACCTCACGGGTCAGTACACCTAGGCCGCCTTGCAAGCGGTGACAGCGGCAGTGGTGGCGGCTGTGGCTTTGCCGGCTGCTGCGGCACTTGCGTTGGCGGAGGTGACCGCGGCAGCAGTGGCGGCGACAGCGGTAGCGCTGGCTTCGGCGAGGGCGGGGGCCGGCTTGGCCGCGGCCAGGGCCGCCGCGCGGGTCTTGGCCCGCAGCCGGTCGTGGAACTCCTTGACCAGCCTGTTGTCACGCCAACGGGAGAAGAACGCGTGCACCCGCTTCCAGCAGGGGAAATCCACCGGCATCGAACGCCACTTGATGCCGTTGTCGACCAGATAGCGGATCGCGTCGAGCATCTGCCGGTGACAGTAGCCCTCGGGCCGGCCGCCCTTGCCCCGCGACCAGCCCGGCACCGGTAGCAGGTCACGGACGGCGACCCACTCGGCATCCGACATGTCCGAGGAATAAGTGCGCGCCCGGTCCGGCTGGTCGGCTGCGCTACCGAACCGGTGAGCGATGCAATCGCACGACACGACGGCCGAGTTGAACTCGACAGACACAGCGACGTAGAACTGTGACAGCAGGGCCTCCTGGGGCAGCTTGGGTCGTTTCGCAACCCCGAACTACCAAGAGGCCCTGTCTTCATGCGCCGACAGCTGGAAGATCACCCAAATAAGCGGCTGACCCCGCACTCCCGCTCGACCGACACATTCCAAGTTCGGTAAGAGGACAGCTTCTGAGCGGAAACGCGTGTGTGAGGCGTGTGGGGTGTTGATTTCGGCTGGGTGTGTGGATTGCGAGTGCGTGATGGTCGGGGGCTTGATGGGTTCGGTTCGGTTCGGTTCGGTGGTCTCGGGTGGGGGCGGGCCGGCTGGGGTGTGGGTGTGTGTTGGGTCAGGTGTTGTCTTTTTCGTGGGGGTGGGTGTGCGGTTCGTTGAGCTGGTCGGGGTATCCGTGGTTGGCGATGGGTACGGAGTTCAGGAATTCTTCGGGGAGGTCGAAGGCGTTGACGAGGGTCATCAGGTGGGGGGCCAGTTCGGTGTGCAGTGTGTCGGTTGTGCTGTGCAGGGTGTGGATGTGGGACGGGTCGAGGTGGTGTTCGGCGAGCAGGTCGCCGGTGTGCTCGGTGAGTTGTCGCAGGAGGAAGAGCCGGCAGAGGTTTTCCAGCAGGGAGCGGGCTGGGGGGTGGGTTGTTTGTGAGGCGGTGGTGAGGAAGGCGTCGGTGGCTTGGAGGCGGATGTGGGCGGAGACCATGTGCAGGGCGGGGGTGGAGGCGGTGTTCCAGCGTGCGAGGGGGTTGCCGGTGGGGCCGTTGCGTAGGGCTGTGCGGGCTCTTTTCTGCCAGAGGTGTTCGGTTTCGGCGAGGAGGCCGCGCAGGAAGCGGAGGTCGGTGAGGGGGGTGTGGGGGACGTGTGCGGGTGGTATGCGGGTCCGGTCGCTTTGGTGGCCGAGGAGCATTTCCGAGGCGGCTTTGGCCCAGATGACCAGGTTGTCGCCTTCGGCGGTGATGCCGCCCTCGATGTTCGACTGTAGGTCGGAGAGTGCGTTGGCGGGGAAGAGTCCCTGGGCGCCGCAGCGTTCGCGGGACTCGATGGTGATCTGGCGTGCCTGCCAGGTGATCCAGCCTTTGGCCATGGCGGTGAGCCGCTCGGCGTCGGCCCGGTCCGCGGGTGTGTGGTCGGTCCAGCGGGCGAGCACTGATCGGTGCAGGAAGCTCATGGCGTAGGCGGTGGCGACGCCGTCGAGGAGCCGGGCGTGGTGGGTGCGGTGGGCGGTGAGTGGTACCCGCTCGCCGGCTTTGGGTCCTGCGATGTGTCGGTGGTGGGCGTAGCGGACCGCGATGGTCAGTGCGGCGCGTGCCATGCCCAGGCTGCTGGCGCTCATGCAGATTTTGCCCATGCTGACGCGGTTGATCGATTGCAGGAAACGTTTGCGCCGGTTGCCCAGGGTGCTGTTCAGGGTCCCGTCCTCGGCGAGGCGCCCGTGCTCTGCCTCCAGCAGGGACTCGCGGGGAAGGCGGACCCGGTCGAAGGCGGTGAGGCAGTGGTCCATCGGGGTGCCGGTGCGCAGGGGCAGCCGGCGGATCCGTACCCCGGGCAGGGGGCCCGTTTCGTCGCTCAGGGGAGTGAGGAAGAGGAAGACACCCTCGTCCTGACCGTCGATCAGGAGGCGTGCGGCCACGACCGCGCTCTTGGGGCCACCGGTCATGCTGGTGTTCGGCATGAACTTCTGGGCGCCGGGAGTGGGGGTGTGCAGGACGAAGCCGCCGGTCTCACGGTCGAGGACCGCGGTCGTCTCCAGCGCGGAGGCGTCGTTGCCGTGTGCCAGCTCCGTGCAGAGGAAGGTTCCTGTCCGTTTCATCGTGGTGAAGTCGGACAGGTCACGTCTGTCGCTGTCCTCGTGGTCGACCAGGCTGCCCAGGAACAGGTTGTAGTGAATGCTCACCAGCGTGCACAGCCCTCCGTCGACCACACCGGTCCACTCGTGGAGGGAGGCCAGGCGGTCGGGATCGAGGGGCAGGTCCTCGGCCGGGCCGGCGGCGCCGTTGACCAGCCGCAGCCGCTCGTACGAGAGCTCGGTGCGCTCCATGGGGGAGAGCCCCGGGCGGTAACGGAAGGCGTCGGTGGTGATGAGTGCGCGCCAGGGGGCGTGGACCCGGCCCCGGTCACCCCGGTTGAAGAGCTGGCGCGTGAGCTCGCCGACCGTGGTCGCGGGACGGCCGGGGGGTAGAGGGCTTTCGGGGACCGGGGGGGTCCCAGTGCTGGTCAGGAGGCTGTCAGTCGTCTGCTCCGAGGTGTTCACGGGGCGGGGGGCTTCCTGGTGGAACGTCAGCAGGGTCATGTCTCTCCGCGTGGACGTCGATCCGGTATCGGGGAAGCGCAGTGGCCATAAGATACGGACCCACCGGTTTTATTTTCAAGGGGCTTGCACGAATCCGTCGCGGCGCCTGCCCGACTGGCGCCGTTCAAGGTCGCAGGGGTCCGGGCTTTCGGGTGCCCCTGAGGCCGGGGCGTTTTGGGGGTGCGGGGGCGGAGGCATGGCCGCCGCCTTGCGATGCACCGCATCCGACGCCGCGGGCTGATCCGCCCCCTGTCGCGCACCAGGCCGTAAAACCGATCGGACGGTTCTCATGATTTTTGCCGGAGGCTTCGGGCGATGGTGAGTACGCGGCTGGCATATCCGCGTACGGGCGCCGCATCCCTCGCGTAACGTAGGGCTAGTAATATACGAACCCGCCGGTTTATTTTTTTGGCTCCGGACCGGCTGGCTGATCATCGTGTGGAGGTTTCCGTGGCGCGCCAGGAACGGGCCATCCGAACGCGGCGGGTGATTCTCGTCGCGGCTGCCGAGGTCTTCGACGAGGTCGGGTACGCGGCGGCGAGCATCTCCGAGATCCTGAAGAGATCCGGGCTGACCAAGGGGGCTCTCTACTTCCACTTCGCCTCCAAGGAGGAGCTGGCCCAGGGCGTGCTCGAGGGGCAGGTGAGTGCGCTTCCCGCGGTGCCGGCGCAGAAGCTGAAGCTTCAGGAGTCGGTGGACGAGGCGTTGCTGCTGGCGTACCTGCTCCGGCGGGACACCGGCGACCCGATCGTCCAGGGCAGCGTGCGGCTGACGGTGGAACAGGGCTCGGCCAGGGACGGCCTCGACCGGCGGGTGCCGATGCGGGCGTGGCTGGACCACACGCTGTCGCTGTTCGAGGAGGCCAGGGCCAGGGGGGAGATCCTCCCGCATGTCGACCTGGCCGCCGCGGCGCAGCTGTTCGTCGGCGGATTCACGGGAGTCCAGGTGCTGTCGAACATCATGACCGAGCGCGAGGACCTGCCCGAGCGCGTGGCCGACCTCTACCGGCATCTGCTGCCGAGCATCGCGGTGCCCGCGGTGCTCGTGCGGATGGACTTCTCGCCGGAGCGGGGGGCGAGCGTCCACGAGGCGGCCGTCCTGGAACAGGGCCGGGGTGTGGAGATGGCTGCGGCCGAGTGACGTGCTCTGGCACGATTGCGTGCCAGGGGACGGGGTGGCTTCGTCGGACCTCTGTGCCTGGTGTGTCGGAACTCAGCGACCAGCCGAGCGGAGTGCACAGATGAAGAGGACCGCCTGCCCTTACACGCTGGATGTCACGGGCAGAGATCTTGCCGCCGAAGCCGCGAGACTGCGGGCCGAAGGACCGGCGGCCCAGGTACAACTGCCCGGGGGAGTGAGAGCCTGGGCCGTGGTGCGTCAGCCCTACGTCAAGCGGTTGCTGACGGACCCGCGGGTGTCCAAGGACGCGCGTCAGCACTGGCCCGCGTTCATCGAAGGGCGAATAACCGAGGAGTGGCCCCTCTACCCCTGGGCGGCCAACGAGAACATGCTCTTCGCCTACGGGGAGAAGCACTCGCGGCTGCGCCGGCTCGTCGCCGGAGCCTTCACCATGCGCCGCACCGAGGCGCTCCGGCCCCGCGCCGGGGTGCTTGTCGCCGCACTGCTCGACGATCTGGCGTCCAGGCCCGGCGCGGACCCGGTCGATCTGCGGGCGCTGTTCGCCAAGCGGCTGACCATCGAGATGATCTGCGAGCTGTTCGGAGTCACCGAGGAGGCCAGGGCCTCACTGTGCGCGGGGCTGGATACGGTGTTCGCCACCTCGGTCTCCGCGCAGGAGATGCACACCGCACGCACCGAGGTCTACGCCATGCTGGCGGAGCTGGTGGAGGCCAAGCGGGCCGCGCCGGCCGATGACCTGACGTCCGCGCTGATCGGGATCCGTGACGAGGGCGACCGGCTCACCGAGCAGGAGCTGCTCGGAACCCTGTACCTCATGATCGCTGCGGGGCAGGAGACCACCTGCACCCTGATAACCAATGCCGTCGCCGCGCTGCTCTCCCATCCCGAACAGCTGGAGTACGTACGCGCCGGCCGGGCCAGCTGGGCGGACGCGGTCGCCGAGACCCTGCGCACACACGCCCCCGCCGCGTACTCGCCCATGCGTTTCGCGGTGGAGGACATCGACCTGGACGGGGTCCTGCTCAAGAAGGGGGACCCGATCGTCGTCTCCTTCGCCGCTGCCGGCATCGATCCGCAGCAGTACGGCCCCGACGCGGCCCGGTTCGACCTGCTGCGCACCGGCCGTCGCGAACTTCTGGGATTCGGACACGGTGTTCACCACTGCCTGGGAGCTCCGCTGGCCCGGCTGGAGGCCGAGGTCGCCCTCTCGGCGCTCTTCGCGCGCTTCCCCGCCCTGCGGCTGGCCGGCGCCCCTGGGGCGCTTGAGCCGCTGGCGTCCTTCATCGTCAATGGCTACAGCGCACTGCCCGTTTCGCTCGGAGCGCCCGTGAGCTGACTCCCGTACGGACATCCCGCGATGCGCGATGCCCGCGCTCCCCGGCCGGGGAGCGCGGGCATCGCGCATCGCGCGGGATCATTCCTCCAGCAGGGCCCGAGCCGTCCTTGAGCGCGCCTGCCGACCGTAAGGGGATGACACCGGGGAGGGCGAAGTGGGCGGTTCGCAGGACATCAGGGCCGTACTGCGCGTCGAGCGCGGACATCCCAGCGACGAAGAAGTGACCGTGCTCGCGCTGACGCTGATGTCGTTGCTCGCGGCGCGGGCCGCCCGCCAGCGCACGCAGGAGCGGGCGCAGCGGTCGGTGGCGCGACGGCACGGGTGGGACCTCGCCCGCGGGTATCAGGCACCGCACAGCTGGCGATAGCGCCCGGCGCCGGCGCACCGGGCGTCCGACGGCATGCGGGCCACCGCAACAGCCCCCCTATACAAACCAACTTCGCGGTTTGTAAAGTTGGCCTGGTCGGCTGTGCCCGTGCTGACGAGAGGGAGTGAACTGCCATGGCGATGGTGGATGTCCCTTCGGGCGATGGGGCCGCCGTTACAGGTGACGTGACAACCGCAGACACCCGAGGCCGGGTGGCGGAGCTGCTCGCGCTGCGCGAGCAGGCCCGCCGTGGGCCCAGTGACCTGGCTACCGGGGCGCAGCATGCCAAGGGCAAGCTGACCGCCCGTGAGCGCATCGAGCTGCTCCTTGACCCGGCTTCGTTCCAGGAGGTCGAGCAGCTCCGCCGCCACCGCGCCACCGGGTTCGGCCTGGAGGCGAAGAAACCGTATACGGACGGTGTGATCACCGGCTGGGGGACGGTCGAGGGCCGCACGGTGTTCGTGTACGCCCATGACTTCCGGATTTTCGGCGGGGCGCTGGGCGAAGCTCATGCCACGAAGATCCACAAGATCATGGACATGGCCATCTCGGCCGGTGCCCCGCTGGTCTCCCTCAACGACGGCGCCGGCGCCCGCATCCAGGAGGGCGTCCCGGCGCTCGCCGGGTACGGGGGCATCTTCCAGCGCAACACCCGCGCCTCCGGTGTCATCCCGCAGATCTCGGTGATGCTCGGCCCGTGCGCGGGCGGCGCGGCCTACAGCCCCGCCCTGACCGACTTCGTGTTCATGGTCCGCGAGACCTCGCAGATGTTCATCACGGGCCCCGACGTCGTCCGCGCGGTGACCGGTGAGGAGATCACCCACAACGGGCTGGGCGGCGCCGATGTGCACGCCGAGACCTCGGGCGTCGCGCACTTCGCGTACGACGACGAGGAGACCTGCATCGCCGAGGTCCGCTGCCTGATCTCGATGCTGCCCTCCAACAACCGGGAGAACCCGCCGGCGGTCGAGTCCCAGGACCCGGCGGACCGGCGCGGCGACGTACTGCTCGACCTGGTCCCGGCCGACGGCAACCGCCCGTACGACATGCGCAAGGTGATCGAGGAGCTCGTCGACGACGGCGACTACCTGGAGATCCACGAGCGCTGGGCCACCAACATCCTGTGCGCGCTGGCCCGCCTCGGCGGCCAGGTCGTCGGTATCGTCGCCAACCAGCCGCAGTCGCTCGCCGGTGTCCTGGACATCGAGGCCAGCGAGAAGGCCGCGCGCTTCGTGCAGATGTGCGACGCCTTCAGCATTCCCCTCGTCACCCTGCTGGACGTCCCCGGCTTCCTGCCCGGCGTCGACCAGGAGCACGGTGGGATCATCCGCCACGGCGCGAAGCTGCTGTACGCGTACTGCAACGCCACCGTGCCGCGGATCTCGCTGATCCTGCGCAAGGCCTACGGAGGTGCGTACATCGTCATGGACTCCCAGTCCATCGGCGCGGACCTCACCTACGCCTGGCCGACCAACGAGATCGCCGTGATGGGCGCCGAGGGCGCCGCGAACGTCATCTTCCGCCGCCAGATCGCCGACGCCGAGGACCCCGAGGCCATGCGTGCCCGCATGGTCAAGGAGTACAAGACCGAGCTGATGCACCCCTACTACGCCGCCGAGCGCGGCCTGGTCGACGACGTCATCGACCCGGCCGAAACCCGGGAAGTCCTCATCCGGTCCCTCGACATGCTCCGCACCAAGCACGCAGACCTGCCCGCCCGCAAACACGGCAACCCGCCCCAGTAGGCCCGACGAACGACGGGACGTGACGAGGCCGGCCGCTGCTGCCGGAGCCGCACAGCCGGCGGCCCCGACGCCCCGAGCCAGGAGACAACTGATGGTCAAGCAGGAGCGCGCTGCCCGCACGCGAGAATCACTGATCCGCGCTGCCGCCGAGGCATTCGCGCAGGAGGGCTTCGCAGTCGCTTCGCTCGCCACGATCAGCAGGCGCGCCGGCGTCAGCAACGGCGCGCTGCACTTCCACTTCGAGAACAAGAAGGCACTCGCGCAGGCCGTCGAGGACGAGGCGGCGCAGGCCATGCGCCGCGTCACCAGGGTGGCAACGCAGGGGGAGAGCAGCGCGCTGCAGACGCTCGTCGACGTCACTCACCATCTGATGGGCGCTCTGGCGGGCGACATTGTCGTCCGCGCCGGTTTCGAGCTGGGCGGTGACCAGTCGCGCGGGAACGGAGCGACCCTGCGCCAGGAGTGGCAGCGGTGGATCGAGGAGACGCTGCGGTGGGCCGAGCGCGAGGGCAGTCTGGCCGACGGGGTGTCGGCACAGCGGGCCACGCAGACCATCGTGGCGGCGACGGTGGGTTTCGTGGTTCTCGGCTGTGAGGACGCCAAGTGGCTCTCCGAACGGAACATCACGGGTTTCTGGGAGCTGATGCTGCCGCTGCTGACCGCACGTCAGGTCATGCCGGCCGGTTCGGGCGCCCCTGCCCGCGGTAACGGCTCCCACCAGGTGCAGGAGACGAACTGACGGTTCCTGCCGGTGTTCATGGTGCTCGCGTGGGTGTGCGCCGGGCGAAGTGTAGCCGCGGTGGAGCCGGTGGGGCTCTCGTACGAGTCCGGTTCGAGCGCGGGCCAAGACGTTCTCCAGCGGTACGGAGCAGCCCCGGCCGGTGTGCTTTCGAAGGCTGCTTGAGTGCGGCTGGAGATCTCGGGCGTACGGCGCGAACGGGGCTAGCGTGCTGCGCGTCGACGGCTGCAGGCCACCGACGGAATCCGACGAGGTATGGAGGAAGCCGTGGAGATTCAGGTTATGGGCCCGCTGAGTGCGGACATCAACGGGGTGTCCATCGTGCCGACCGCGGCAAAACCGCGGCAGCTTCTGTCCCTGCTCGCCTTCTACCCGGGCCGGGTGATGCCCGTGCCCACTCTGATGGAGGAGGTCTGGGGCACCAACCTGCCGCAGAGCGCGATGACGACCCTGCAGACGTACATCCTCCAGCTGCGACGGCTGCTCGGTACGGCGATGGGGCCCGACGCGCCCGGCACCGCGAAGGAGGTGCTGGCCACCCGGCACGGCGGCTATCTGCTGCAGATCCCGCCCGCGAGCGTCGACGCCCACCGTTACGGGCAGTTGGTGGCCGCGGCGCAGGGGGCCGCCGAGGACGGCGACGACGAGGAAGCCCTGCGCCGCTACCGTGACGCGCTGGCGATGTGGAACGGCCCCGCGCTCGTGGATGTGCGCCTCGGCCCGATCCTGGAGATCGAGGTCATGCGGCTGGAGGAGTGCCGGCTGGTCACCGTCGAGCGGCGCATCGACGTCGATCTGCGGCTCGGGCGGCACAGCGAACTCCTCTCCGAACTGACCTACCTGACGGCCCGGCACCCGCAGCACGAGGGCCTGCACTCGCAGGCGATGGTGGCGCTGTACCGGTCGGGCCGGCAGGCCACGGCGCTGGACGTCTACCGCAGGCTGCGCACCCGCCTGATCGACGACCTCGGTGTGGAGCCCTCGCCGCAGCTCCAGCGGCTGCAGCAGGCGATGCTGACCGTCGACCCGGCCCTGGACGTGACCCGCGGGCCGCGCCGCACTTCCACGTTCGACCTCTACGCCGCCTAGCCGGTGACTTCGCACATGGGGATGCGGGTCTGCGGCCGGCGGGTCTGGTTTCGTCGATGCCGAGGAGTTCGAGCAGGTGTGCTGGCACACCGGCCGCTGCTCTGTGCGCCGCATGTGCACGTGGAGCCGTTGGAGTTCGACGGGACGCACGAACGGCTGCGCATGTGCGCGATGGCGGGCGGCCGGGTCAGCTCCTGGCTGTCGCGCCGCGTGCAGGAACCGGAGGCCAGGCGCGTCGACTTCCAGCAGGTGAGCCCAAAGGACCCGGAGGACGTGATGATGAGCTGCTCCTGGATCGTCGAGGAGCGGCCCGGTGGCAGCGACCGCCCCCTTGGACCCCCGCGGTCGGGCCGCGGTCCAAGGCCGCCGGAGAAATCCGGCGCCGCCCGCCACAGCCGCTGGCCTGCCGGACAGCGTCCGCGTCCGTGCCGACCGTACGGCCATGTCCGGGGCCCGCGGCGGGCGCGGCCGGGGCGCATCTCTCGTACGCGTGCCCGGCCGTAGTGCTGCCGTAGATCCGTATCCGTAGATCCACAGAGAAGGGAGGGAGGGGTCTGCCGTGTCGCGGATGTACGCGGATGCGCGCGCCCCGAAGCCGATGACAGTCAACCGCTCCTCACACCCGCCGGAGCACACGAGCGGGCACGGGCCGTTGACCGTGCTCGTCGACTCCGGGCAGCCGTCCTGCGGCACTGCGGTCGTACTGGAACTACGCGGGCCGCTGGAGACCGGACGCATCGAGGACGCCCTCGGGCAGCTCGCCGCGCGCCGCCCGGGGGCCCGCACCTGGCAGCACCGGCTGCGGTGGCACGGCCCTGGCCATCACACGCTTCGGCTGGTGCCGGGGGGTGCCGGTGATTTCCCGGCGGGCCTGCTGGCCGACCTGCTCACCGGCCCGCCCACCGCCGGGCCCGCGCCGGCCCCCGCCCCGGAGCCTGCGCCCGCTCCCGCCGACGCCGGGGATGCGGTAGGGGCCCCGGGCGGCGCGAGGCGCGGCGACCTGGGGAAGCGGTCCGGCCAAGCGGCTCACGGCCCGCCGGTGCGCGGCGTCGAGCCGACTCCGCTGCAGCGCGAACTGCTTGCCGACGCCGACGCGCACCCCGGCACCGGCCGCCACGTCGAACAGCTCACCTGGGACTGGCACGGGCCGCTCGACACCGACCGCTTCACCGCCGCATGGCAGTCCGTCTTCGACCGCGAGAGCGTGCTGCGCGCCGCCTTCGACGCCACGGACGGGCCCCGGATCGTGCTGCACGACCACGTCACGCCCGAGGTCGTACGCCGGCACCTGCCGGACGAGACCGGTCGGGGCGCCGAAGGCTGGGACGCGCTCGTCGAGCAGGACCGGCTGCGGGGCGTCGACCCACGCCGTCCGGGACCGCTGCGGCTGACGCTGCTTCACGCGCCGCCCGCAGACGGCCCCCGCACCCGGGTCCTGCTCACCTACCACCACACCCTGCTCGACGACTGGAGCGCGCGCCTGCTGCTTCAGGAGTTCTCCCGCGCCTATCTGGCGGGCGGCCGGCTGGCCGGTGGTGACCGGCGCCCCGACCTCGGTGACTACGCGCGCTGGCTCGCCACCCAGGACACCGGGGCCGCCAGGGAGTTCTGGTCCCGTCCCGCGCCACCGGCGGCCGCCGCGCTGTCTCCCGCGGCGGCCGTACCGGCACGGGCCTCCAGCACGACGGGCACCGGCCGTGCGCAGCTGCGGCTCACCCCGGCCGAGACGGCGCTGCTGACCTCCTGGGCCGGGGCCTGGGGCAGTACGGGGAGCAGTGTGCTCCAGGCGGTGTGGGCGCTGCTGCTGTACCGCGCCACCGGCGCCGACGGTCCGGTGCCGGTCGGCTTCGGCGTGACCGTGCCCGGACGCGGCGTTCCGCTCGGCGGGGTGGCGCGACTGCCGGGGGCGCTGCGTAATCCGCTGCCCATGACGGTCACCGTCGACCCCGGGGCGACCGTGCCCGCGCTGCTGGCCGAGGTAGGCGACCGGGCACTGGACATGGCCGCCTACGAGTGGGTCTCCGCCGGCCAGATCCGCGCCTGGACCCAGGACCGTGCCGGTCGGCCGTACGGGCGTGGCGGGCAGGCCGGCACGCTGCTCGTCTTCGACGGGCACCCCTGGCCGGACTGGCCGGCGACGGAATTCGCCGCCCAGGGCATCCGCGTCACCCCACCGCGGACCACCGGCGCCCGGACCGCCTTCCCCCTCACGCTCGTCGCCCGCTACGACCAAGCGGGCGGCCTGCGCCTGACCGTCTCCTACGACCGCGCCGGGGCGTCCGACGCTTGCGGCGCCCTCGCGCACAGTGCCCTGCTGCTGCGTGAACTCCCGCGCGTGGCCGACGAGTCGACCACACTCGCCGATGTTCTCGCCCTGCTGCCCGCCCCCCCGGCCGCCGCCGGGCCCGCGCTCCTCACGCTGCGCGCCGCAGGTGGCCCGGGCGCGGGCACCGTCTGCCTCGTGCCGGCGCCCGGTGCCCCCCGCTCCCGCTACGACCAGCTCGTCCGGCGGTACACGGGGCCCGCGGCGCTCATCCTGCTGCACCCCGCCGCGGCCGGAACGCGGGACGGGTACGCCGCACTGCGGCCGCTGGCCGAGACGGGCGCCCCGCTCGTACTGGGCGGCTTCTCCGGCGCCGGAGCCGCCGCCTGCGAACTCGCCCGGCTCCTCGCGGAGCACGCCGGCCGGGCCCCACTCGTGGTGCTCGCCAGCGCCGCGACCAGCGCCGCTGAGCTCGCCCTCGCACTCGAAAGCGCCGCCGTTCGGGCCGGGTGACCGCCGTGCGCAGTGCGGTCCGGACGGCCGGTCTCAGCCGGGTGCCTACCGGGGCGTTCGGCGGTGGGCGTGGTTCGCCGGGGCGCAGAGCAGCGGGATGGGCGGCGCGGAAGGCCGCGTACCGGCAAGTCGTCTGCGCAACCGAGGGCCCGGCGGGGGAGGGGGCACGCGGCGACGCGCGGTGGCCCCTGAGAGGCGGCTGCTGCGCGCCCACGGGGGTGAGAGCGCGCTGCAGCCGACTCGCAGCCGCGCCGCGTCGACTGCTGCCCCGGGTCGGGCAGCAGTGCGGGATGGCTTTGTGGGCCATCCGCGTCGCCGTGCGCGGGTCTGGCGGACACTTCCGTCACCTGACACACGGCAGGGAGGTGGAGGCGTCCCAATCGCCGCACCTGCCAGGCGGGGTCGGCCGGGGTGGCCGGTCCCGATCCCCGTTTGCGGTGCGCCGGTTGTGGTGACCACGATCCCCGCAGGCGTTCGAAGTCCGGATGAGAATGACTTGAGCCGGGGCGCCGCGCTGTCAGGCGACGGCGGGCACCGGTGTGTGGAACCCGCGCCGATACCACAGCAGCGGCGGTACCGCGGCGTCGTTCGTCCGTATCTCAAGAGGGGTGCCCAGGAGCAGGTCGTGGTCGCCCGCGCGGATCACGGACACGGTGCGGCAGCGCAGCAGCGCCTTCGCGTCCGGCAGGTACGGCAGTGCCGTGCTGCCCGGCCAGCTGCCGAACTCGCCGCCGGCGAACCGGTCCACCCCGCGCGCGGCGAACCGCTGCGCGACCGGGCGGTGGCCCTCGCCGAGGATGTTGACGGCGAACTCGTCCGCGGCGGCCATCGCCGCGTGGCAGCTCGACGTGAGCGCGATGCCGACCATCACCAGAGGCGGGTCCAGCGACACGGACGACACCGAGCTGGCGGTGAATCCCCACCGGCGGCCGGTCTCGTCGAGGGCGGTGACCACCGAGACGGGAGCGGCGAGCAGTGCCATGGCGTCCCGGAACGTCTGGGGATCGGTCACGGGACGTGCCTGCTCTCTGGCTGCGCTCATGATTCCTCCGGAACCCAGCGACGGCCGATGGACCGCGCGGCGGATACCGCCGGCTCCGCGCGGATCGCGGAGCCGGCGGTTCGGTGTGATCACGGTGCCAAGAACCGCTCAAGAAGCACTTGAGGATGGGGGGTCCCGGGGCCCGGGAGGCGGCCGACTCCAGCTGGGGTTGAGTGGCGTGGGTCAGTCTGGAAGGGCATTCCCCACCAATGACGGAACGGGTAAGGAGCTGCACATGGCGAAGAGCGCGCCGGTCATGTCCGAGGGCGAGATCCTCGGCTGGCTCACCGAGAGGCTGGGCGCCCATGTGTCCCTGCCGGTGGCCGAAATCAACCCTGTCGTGCCGTATGCCGAGTACGGATTGGACTCCGTCGCCGCGCTTGCCTTGTTCGGCGACGTCGAGGAGAAGTTCAACCTCGCGCTGGACCCGGCGGTGGCCTGGGAGTACCCGACCCTGGCGCAGATGACGGCCTATCTCGCCGCGGAGCGGTCCTCGCTCGCTTCACTGGCCTGACGGTTCTCGCACAGGTGCCGGACCACCCCTCGGGGTGGTCCGGCACCTGTGCGTGCTGCGGCCGTTGCGTGCGGCCGCATCGGGCCGCATCGGGCCGGTCAGTGCCGGTCAGTGCCGGTCAGTGTCGGTCAACGGGTTTGCCCGTCGACCGGGTTCCCAGGACGAGTACCACGCTCACCAGCAGGGCCATGGCGCCGGCGATGACGCCGAACATCGCGCCCGGGCCGTAGTTGTCGAGCACCGGCAGCATGATGAACGGCAGGGCCGCGGCGCTGAGCTTGGACAGCGAGTACGCGATGCCCGAGGCCGCCGCCCGGATCTCCGTGGGGTACTGCTCCGCGAGACACCTCAGGCGGTTAGTGCGTCAAGTCGGCTGCTGGGGGCGGTCGAACCAACGGATCGATCCTTGGTGCATGTCGGCGTGCGAGTCAACGTGGCTCTGGCAAGATTTTCGTAGCCGGAGGTCATCTCGGTGCGAGGGTCGACCGGTCCGCATAGCGGCGGCGGAGGTGGGCGATCAGGACGACGCGGTGGCGGAGGAGTGAGTGTCGGCGACGGCTGAATCCTGACCCAGTTTGGGCGGTCGAACTTTGACCCACTGGGTGACCCTGTTGCCTATGAGGTGACCCCCGTGGTGTGGACACACCTAACAATGGATCTTGATGGTCCAGGAAGGTGTAGATCCACATGGCAAGGCCCTCGAAGTACAGTGCGGAGTTCCGGTCCGACGCGATCGCGTTGTGGCGGGCATCGGCGGGAAGGCGGACGTTCAGGGACGTCGCGGCCGATCTGAACGTCAACCCCGAGACGCTGCGGACCTGGGTGCGTGACGCCGACGACGGTCCGGCCGCCTCCGGCGGGTCGCAGGACACCGAGGCCGAGCTGGCCCTGCTGCGCGCGGAGAACGCCAGGCTGGCCAAGGCGGAGAAGGAATGGCAGCTCGAGCGGGAGATCCTGCGACGGGCAGCCGCCTATTTTGCCCGGGAGATGAAGTGAAGACTGCCGCTTGGGACTTCATCTCCGCCCACGCCGAGATGTTCGGCATCAAGCGGATATGCCGGGTACTGGAAGTCTCCCGCTCGGGCTACTACCGGTGGATCGCCGGCGCCCAGACGCGGGCCGTCCGGCAGGCCACCGAGGATGCCCTGGTCGAGGAGATCCGCGAGATCCATGCCGAACACCGCGGGAACTATGGCGCGCTCCGAGTCCATGCCGAACTGCGCGGTTTCGGCCACATTGTCAACCGCAAGCGGGTGGCCAGGCTGATGCGCAAGCACGGCATCACCGGCCGCCACCTGCGGAAGAAGAAGCGCACCACGGTCCCTGACCGGCTCGCGCCGCCGGTGGCGGACCTGGTTCAGCGGGACTTCACCGCTGTCACTCTGGACGAGAAGTGGTGCGGCGACATCACATACGTGCAGGTCGGAGCCGCGTGGCTCTATCTCGCCTGCGTCATCGACATCCGCTCGCGCCGGGTGCTCGGCTACTCGATGGCCCCGCACATGCGGGCCGGGCTCGTCATCGACGCGCTCCAGGCCGCGGTCGCAGCCCGCGGCGGTGACGTCACCGGGGTGATCTTCCACGCGGACCGCGGATCGCAATATACGTCGGCCGCGTTCGCGCAGGTCTGTGACCGGCACGGCATCCGCAGGAGCATGGGAAGGGTCGGCTCGAGCTATGACAACGCCCTGGCCGAGAGCTTCTGGCAGGGACTGAAGCGAGAAGCAATGCACGGGAAGCTGTTCGTGACGATGCGACAGGCCAGGCTGGAGATCTTCCAGTGGCTCACCTACTACAACGCCTGCCGACGCCACAGCGCGCTCGACTACCTCTCTCCAATGGAGTTCGAACAGCAGCACCACAGGACAGCTAAATGTGGACGATCACGTAATTCCCCGGGCTCAGCGTCACGTAATTCCCCAGGTCCTGGCCTCGTCCATGTCTACTTGATCGAGGGCTTGTTTGTCTTGTCGGTGACGCCTGCGCGGGGCCGCTTGTTGGGGCGGTAGCTGGGACCGTTCATGATCACCTGATGGCTGGTGTTGATGAGCCGGTCCAGGAGGGACTCGGCGACGACGGGGTTGGGGAAGAGCGGATACCAGTCGCTCGGCGCCCTGTTGCTGGTCAGGATCAGCGACCGGCCCTGCCGCTCGGAGACCAGCTCGTAGAGGTCGTCGGCCTGGGCCGCGGTCAGCTGGCGCATCGCGAAGTCGTCCAGGATGAGCACGTCGGGCCGTACCAGTTCGCGCAGTCGGCGGTCCCAGGTGCGGTCCGCGTGGCCGCCGGCCAGGTCGGCCAGAACCCGGCTGGTCTTGGCGAAGCGGACGTTGGCGCCCTGGCGGATCGCCATATGTCCGAGTGCCTGGGCGACGTGTGTCTTCCAGCATGCCCGAGAGCTTCAGCGCGCGAAGCGCGTCCCGCAGGGCGGTGTCCATGATGCTCATCACGCCACTCCTTCTTCGTGACGGTGGTCATCACGGTCGTCGTTCGTCATGTCGGGGGGTGTCGCGGTCGCGAAGAGCCGCTGAGGTCCGTGCAGGAAGGCGGCGGCTCCGCCATCGCCGGAGGATTCGGGGGCCGGCTCGGTCTCGGTGCCGGCGACGAGGATGCCCTTGATCGTGCGATAGGACGGGTCGCCGACCAGGGTCGCCTTGGCGCAGGCGGCCTCCAGCCTGCCCTCGCCGTACTTCTTGCGCAGGCCGAGGATCCCCTGGGCGGCGCGGAGCCGATAGAGCGCGTTGACCTCCAGCAGCCCATCGACCACCTCGCGGCAGGCCGTGCCGACCTGCGCGGACTGGGTCCGGCACCAGGTCGGGGTCCGCATGTGGAAAGCGATCTTCTCCGGCGGGTAGTCGCTGGCATGGGTGCGCTTGCCCTGCTCAAGTGCCCCGTGGGTCTTGACCAGTTCGCCGTCGTGGAAGACCTGCACGAAGGTCGCGGTCGAGCGGACGTCGACCCGCTTGCCCATCAGTTTCCACGGCACCGAGTAGAGGGTGCGGCCGGCCTTGATGTGAATGTCCGGGCCGACGGTGGCCGTCGACCACTTCGCGAGCACGAACGGGGTCTTCGGCAGCGGCAGCAGCGTGGACGCCTCGACGGCCTCGAAAACCGAGGCCGGGGCGGCCCCGCCCAGCGGGCGGCACTGCCGCTGACCGGCGACTTCGGTGCACCACCGGATGGCCTCGGCCTGCATCTGCTCGAGCGAGAAGAACTCCCGGCCCCGCCACCAGGAATCACGTATATAGGGCATAGGGCGCTCGACGCGCGGTTTATCTTTTGGCTTCAGAGCGCGGGCTGGATCTACCAACGCACCGTAATGGGCCGCGAGTTCGGCATACGCTTTGTTGATTTTAGGGTCGTAGAGGTCGGGCTTGTCCACCCCGGTCTTCAGGTTGTCGGGCACCAGCCGCTGCGGGACGCCGCCGAAGAATCTGAAGGCTTCGACGTGGGATTCGGTCCAGGAGTGCTGGTCCAGGTGGATCACCGGGCGGACGAACATGTGCCGCGAGCACGGCAGCACCATCACGAACGCCCAGATCCGGTGCCGCTTCCCGCTCCGCGGGTTGATCCACTGGCCAAGGAAGCCGTAGTCGATCTGAGCCTCCAGCCCCGGCTCGATCTCGTCGCGCAGGACCGTGACCTGAGAGCGACGGGTCTCCTCGGGCAGCGTCGCCGATATCCACCGCCGAAGCGACGACACCGAAACCACCAACTCGTTCTCGTCCCGCAGCCGTTGGTGGATCGTGGCGACGGTCACCGTCCCCAGCAGGCTCTTGATGTAATCACGGTGCTTGTCGATCTCGGGCCAGGTCACCTGCCGCAACCGGGCATCGGCGAGCTCGGGGAACCAGCCCTTGATCAGAGAGGCCCAGTCCTCCGCGGCCATCGCCGCCCCGCCCGGGGCCATCCCGGCGGCCTCCGCCGGGGCCAGGTACTTCCTGATCGTCTTGCGGTCCAGTCCCAGCGACGCGGCCAGCTCGCTCTTGGAGCGGCCCGCGTACCAGTGGACATAGATCTCGGTCACATCGACCACGTTGAACGTTCTCCTTGCCATCGTGCGCTTCCCTCGACCTCGAACCACTGATCGAGGAAGCGTCCGTCATCTCGACGGCCAGGACCACTACCCGCTGCGTCCGTCGTCCCCATGGGGAATTACGTGACCGCGGGGGTGGGGAATTACGTGACGCGGAACCCGCCTCACCTGGGGAATTTCGTGATCGCTCACACTAAACTCTCACTCGCAGCATGAACCCCTGTGTCCACACTCCGGGGGTCACCTCAGGCGGGGCCTGCCCCACGATCGCGGACACCCTGATCATTGGATCGTGAAGATCCGAGGAGCAGGAGTTCCCGTTGGGGACGTCGAAGTACAGCCCTGAGTTCCGGGCCGATGCCGTTGCGCTGTACCGGGCCACCCGCGGTGGCAGTTACTCGTCGGTGGCCAAGGACCTGGGCATCAACCACGAGACGCTGCGCGTAGGGGTCCGGGATGCCGAGCAGGCCGCCCGGCCCGGCGCCGGCGAGGCCAGCGCGATCGAGAAGGAACCGGCAGCTGCGGCGCGGGTGAAGGAACTCGAGCTCGAGCGGGAGATCCTGCGGAGGGCCGCGAAGTATTTCGCGGGCGAGACCAGCTGGTGAGCAGCCGCTTCCAGTTCGTTGACGATCACCGATCTCCGGCTACGAAAATCTTGCCAGAGCCGTCAACGTGCACACCCAAGTACAGCTGAACGTGCACAACGTCGTGTGGATCGACGATGAGACGAGCGGAGGCAGGTCCGATTCAACCGACCTTGATCCGACCACCGGACTCAGCGAGACCCATAAGAACGGCCCGCCAGCCGCCGGATGTTCCGTCCCCAGCGCCCCGGCATCGAGCGCGTGCCGCATCCGCTTCTGCCGACGGAAAGGGGATACCTGCCGCCTGCCAGCACTGCACGGAGCCGTCCGCAATGCCCAACATTGGTGCGTCAGAGCTGTCTCGTGGTGAACAGGGTGGTCCCGTACACCGCGTCCACTTCCTTCCGCTCGGTCTCGGTGAACCCGACTTTGGCCAGCACACGGCGCGAAGCGGTGTTCCAGTCCCAGACCGTGGCCCACAGACGTTCACACCCAGATGATCTCGCCCAATCCAGAACAGCCAACGAGGCCTCGGTCGCATATCCCTGACGCCAAACTCGGCGTAGCAGCTCGAATGCCAGTTCCGGTTCCCCCGCCGATCCTCGCCCACTGTCGACCAGTCCGCAGTAGCCGATAACGTCACGAGAGGCCTTCCGCTCGATCGCCAGCAACCTGATCGACCACAGCTGGTTGGTGCGGATCGAATCCTCAAGCTCCGCGACCGTGGGGTGTCCATCCGCGTCGATTCGGCGGTGCGGCGGCACTCGTGGATCACGTTCGGTCCACAGCTCACGCTGGACGACAGCCTCGGCTACCCGCCAAGGTCTGAGCAGCAGGCGGCTCGTCTCGAGTACAACCTCGCTGCCCGGCGCGCCAACTGTCATATCAGCAACCATCTCACGGGTCTGTCCAGTCAAAGGTGTAACTGGGTTTGGTGTGGCTAGAGTTGACCTGCAGTGAGGCGGCCGTCGAAGGCAATGTCGAAGGCGTTCATCGCACCCTTCCAGCGCATAGTCCAGCGTTTGCGGCCGGCGCCGGTGGGGTCGAGGCTCATGACGGCCATGTAGACGCATTTGAGGGCGGCCTGCTCCGTGGGGAAGTGCCCGCGGGAGCGGACGGCCTTGCGGATGCGGGCGTTGACGCTCTCGATGCTGTTGGTCGTGCACACAATGCGACGTATTTCCGCATCAAACTGGAGGAAAGGCGTGAACTCTGCCCAACTCGACTCCCAGAGACGGACGATCGCCGGATACTTCTTCCCCCAGACCTCGGCGAACTCCAGGAACTGCGTCGTGGCCGCGTCCTCGCTCGGCGCGGTATAGACCGGCTTCAACGCCTTCGCGATTTTGTCCCAGTCCTGGCGGGCCGCGTACCTGAACGACGCCCGCAAGAGGTGAACCACACACGTTTGCACAACGGTACGGGGCCAGACTTCGCCGACCGCGTTGGGCAGCCCCTTCAGTCCGTCGCAGACCAGCATGAGGACGTCTTCGACGCCTCTGTTCTTCAGTTCCGACAGCACCCGCAGCCAGTGTTTCGCGCCTTCGCCGCCGTCGCCGGCCCACAGCCCGAGGATGTCCCGGTGCCCTTCGGCAGTGACCGCCAGAGCCACGTAGATCGGCCTGTTCGCTACTTGGCCATCGCGAATCTTCACGTTGATAGCGTCAATGAAGACGACGGGGTAGACGCGGTCAAGCGGCCTGTTCTGCCATTCCGCCATGCCGTCCATCACCTTGTCGGTGATCGTGGTGATGGTCGTCTTGGACACGTTGGCGCCGTAGACCTCGGCCAGGTGCGCGGAGATCTCCCCGTGTGTGAGGCCCTTCGCGGACAGCGAGAGCACCATCTCGTCGACGCCGGTCAGCCGGCGCTGCCGCTTCTTGACGATGGCCGGCTCGAAGGACCCCTCGCGGTCGCGGGGAACGTCGATCTCGACCGGGCCGATGTCGGTCAGCACGGTCTTGGAACGGGTGCCATTGCGGCTGTTGCCACCGTCCTTGCCCGCCGGGTCGTGCTTGTCGTAGCCGAGATGGTCGGTGATCTCGCCCTCCAGGGCGGACTCCAGAACCGTCTTGGTCAACTGCTGCAGCAGCCCGCCCTCGCCAGTCAGCCGCAGCCCCTTGCTCCGGGCCTGCTCGACGAGCTGGTCAATGAGCTTCTGCTCGACCGTCGGGGTCTCCAACGACGGCTCCGCCTGGTCGCCGGCGGCCACACACTCGGTCACGGTGTCAGTCACTTGATGTCTCTTCCTTGATCATCAATTACACCGGAGACCGTACAGACCCCATCTCACGGGCGAACGTGCTGTCGTGCCGCGCGATAGGTCCTGCCGATCGTGGACGCTCGATATGCGGGACAACCGAGATCAATCCCTGAGCGTCGTCTGGGACCTGTGTGCACGTCCGGCTGGATCCGGTGGGACGCGTTGACTGACCTGTACGCCGACAGGTCAGGCCGCAACTGCCTGTGCGGTGACATTGCCCTCGGGGAAGGCCACGGGGGAAGGCCACGGCCTCGTCATAGGGCCAGTTGTGCTGCAGGCAGCAGTAGAGCTGGCCGATCATGCGGTTGAAGAGGTTCCTCTGGGCGGAGGCGTGCCAGTCTCCGTGGTCGCGGCGGCGCCGATAGTGCACCTTGGCGCCCGGGGAACGAGTGATGGCGGCGAAGGCCCAGAGGTAGCCGGCGTGGTTGAGGCAGTCGTTCTTCACCCAACGGCGGGAGACGTTCGACTTCTTTCCCGAGGCTCTGGTGATGGGCGAGGCGCCTGCGTATGCCTTCAGGCCGCGGGCGTCGGCGAAGCGGTTGCGGTCGTCTCCGATCTCGGCAAGCACCCGGGCGCCGAGCTGGATGCCGAGACCGGGGAAGCTGAGGATGATCTCAGCGTCCGGGTGTTGAGGGAAAGCCTCTTCGACCGCCTCGGCGAGGTCGTCTGCGGCCGAGCAAGCGGCCTCCAGCTGGACCAGGAGGGCGAGCATCTGCCTGCCGAGGGCTTCTTCGACCAGCAGGGGTTGGTGGGCCCACTCGGCCCGGAAGACGTCACGGATGCGGTCCGCCTCGGTAGCGATGCTCCTTTCGCGGCCGGCGCGCTTGAGTGCGGCCTGCAGAGCAAGCGGCCTGCGGGCCGAGGGCCCACTCGGCCCGGAAGACGTCACGGATGCGGTCCGCCTCGGTAGCGATGCTCCTTTCGCGGCCGGCGCGCTTGAGTGCGGCCTGCAGTTGCGTGCGCGTGAGCCGTGCCGCCCGGGTCGGTGTGGGGGCCACCTTCAAGATCTCCCGTGCTTCTCGTCGGCAGAGGCCGTTCCGCCAGGGCTCGAAGGCTGTCAGGGCGGCCGGGTAGTACTCGCGTAGAAGGGAGCGGAGCTGGTTGGAGACCTGCTGTCGGTTCCACGTCGCGTCCTGCTGGGCGCGGGCGAGCACAGCGACTGCTCGGCTTAGATCGCTGTCTTCAGGCAGGGGGCGGTGGGCGTGCATGTCCGTGCGCAGGATGTTGGCCAGCACGAGTGCATCGCCAGGAGCGGACTTCTTGCGCGAGACGCTGGTCCGGTCGCGGTAGCGGGCGGCGGCCATCGGGTTGATCGCGAAGACCTTGCGCTTCCCGGTCCGTAGTACGGCCACCAGTAGTCCGCGGGAGGTCTCGATCGCGACCGGGATCGGCGTCTCCTCGGTGTCGCCGTGTTCGGCAAGCAGGGCTAGCAGGATTTGGTAGCCGGCCGCGTCGTCGGTGATCGCGAGACCAGCGGGCGGCGGCCATCGGGTTGATCGCGAGTCGCTTCGCTCGATCGCGACCGGGATCGGCGTCTCCTCGGTGTCGAGTAACGGTGATGTGCCGCTTCGCGAGTAACTGGCCGCTGTCGTCGACAAGGGCGATGTCGTGTGTCTTCTCCGCCCAGTCGATGCCGCAGTAGATCAAGGTCTTCCTCCCCATAGAGCGTTTGTGCTGGTCACGAGCACATGAGGGCCACGCAGCGACCTAATTCAAGGACTCCGCCGTAAGGCTGGTCCGCCACCTCAGTAGCTGTTCGTGGCACCAGCTCATCTCACGGGCCTCGGTCTTGACGGGAGCTCAAGTGGCTCGGGTTCTACAAGAGATCACCGTGCGACGGGCTCGCACCACCAACTCCAACGAGTGATCAAGCGGCGGGTATTGACGCTCGGAGGCGCCGGGCGGCGATCACTCTTCCTAACAGCCCTCAGAGGAGCGCGTGCACCAAAGTCGTCCGCCCGACGCCCACGAGCGCCAGCACCCACCACACGTGGTGGGCTCCGAGGACCCGGGCGCCAACTGTCTCGAATTAGGCATGTGCTGCCTGGCCGACACGTGCACCAAAGTGCGGCGGGTCCGCCCGACGCCCACGACCAAAGCACCCACCACACGTGGTGGGCTCCGAGGACCCGGGCGCCAACTGTCTCGAATTAGGCATGTGCTGCCTGGCCGACGTGAGATGTCCAGGTATCCACGCAGCACACCACGCTTGATCAGGTGGCGGCCAGGGAGACGCCGATCGTCGCCAGTCTCGAAGGGGGGCTTGCTGCCCTGGTAGACGTAAGGCTTCCGATCGGCGCCCGCCTGGCCACCTCCCGCTCATTCGAACGGAACCAGTCGACTACTTCCGGCGTGCCGCTCTTAACAGGGAATTAGGCGGGCGCCGAACATGTCCTGCAGTCCGATGCGGCCGGCGGGCCGCTCCCCGGCGCCGGCGGGCGGCCGCTCCGCCGCGGACTTGGCCAGGACGTCCGCGCGGAGTCCGGCTTCCATCTCGTCGACGAGCCGCTCCGCCTCCTCCTTTTGGCCTTTCGCGGCCAACCAGCGGGGCGACTCGATCGGACGGCGGAGCCGAGGGCGCCGAGGACGAAGAGCCAGCGCCATCCGTCGATGCCCAGCGGGCTCAGCGGGACCAGCCACAGGGCGGCGAAGCCGCGCAGTGTCCACCGGGCGGAGCCGACGAGGACGAAGAGCCGCCGTCGATGCCCAGCGGCGCGGGACCAGCCACAGGGCGGCGAAGCCGACGACCGGTACGCCCAGGGCGAGGGTGTACGCCCAGGCGGTGTAGCGGCCGCGCTTCTTGGCAGGCAGCACGTCCGCCAGGTAGCAGTCCGACAGCGACTGTTCGGCGCCGATGCCGATGCCCGCGAAGAAACGGGTGACGATCAGCCCGGCGTTGGGGGAGAACGCGCCGAGGAGCGAGAACACCGAGTACAGCGCGAGGTTGATCAGAAACGCCCGTCGCCGCCCGTACCGGTCGGCGACGCGCCCGAGCACCACCGAGCCGACGAACTGCCCGACGAAGGCCGAGGCCAGTACCAGCTTGAGGGTGGTGCCGTCGAAGGCGAAGTCGTGCTGGAGTACCTGGGAGATCGTGCCGGAGAGGTTGTTCTCGAAGGTGTCGAAGAACAGACCCAACGGCGGTGAGTCTGCGGTGGGCGGGGGTGATCGGCATCCGGTCGAGCCGGTCGCCGACGGAGGGCGCCGCCGCTGGTATCGGACGCAGCGCGGTCTGAGTCTGCGGTGGGCGGGGGTGATCGGCACCGGTCGAGCCGGTCGCCGACGGAGGGCGCCGCCGCGGTATCGGACGCAGCGCGAGTCTGTTCCATGGTCCTGCTCCTCGGTCTCCGGTGGCGCGGTCGGTGAGGCCCCGGGCTCGGGCCGGGGCGGAGGCGGGTGGCAGGTGCGGCCCGGGGCCTGCTGACCCCGCTCGGGGGCGGGGTCAGCAGGCCCCGTCCGTGACGGCCACCTCTCCGTTCCTGGTCGGCTCGCTGACCTCGTGGAGGAAGGTGGCGACCTGCCGGTAGGACTCCCAGAACCCCACCTCGACGTACGGCACGCCACGCTCCTTGCAGTACTCGCGGGTCAGGATCCGGGCGCGGGCCAGGTTCCGCTTCGGCATCGCCGGGAAGAGGTGGTGTTCCACCTGGTAGTTGAGCCCGCCGTAGACGAAGTCGATCCACGCGTTGGGCCGGATGTTGCGGGAGGTGAGCACCTGCCGCTCCAGCCAGTCGAGGGTCTCCTTCTCGCCGTCCCTGACCTCCATGCCCTTGTGGTTCGGGGCGCCTGACCTCCATGCTCCTTGTGGTTCGGGGCGAACATCAGACCGAAGTAGATGCCGAGCGCCGCATGCTGCACGAGGACGAAGACGACGGCGGTCAGGGGCGAGAGCACCACGAAGAGCGCGGTCAGATAGATCGCGGTACGCAGCAGGATCAGCCCCGATTCGAGGACCGGGTGCTTGGTGTCACCGCCCGTGATCGCCTTGATCGCGGTCCGCTCCATCTTGGCGCCCTCGAGCACGAGCAGCACGAAGAAGAGCACGTGCTGATGGCGCACGATGAACCGCTGGGTCCTGGTGCGGGTGGCGTACTGCTTGATGTCGAAGATCGCGGTGCGCCGGCCGATGTCGGGGTCGAGAGTGAGGTGGTTGGGGTGGCTGTGGTGCCGGTTGTGGTGGTTGACCCACCAGCCGTAGCTGACCCCGCTGAAGAAGTTGGCGTGGAAGTAGGCGACGAAGGTTCCCATGCGCTTGTCGCGGAACATCGCCTTGTGGCCGACCTCGTGCCACATGTAGGCGCTCTGCACGCCGCACAGCCCCATCCACACCGCGACCGGCATCTGCCACCAGGAGTCGCCTATCAGGAAGAAGGCAATCAGACCGGCCAGGATCAGGCCGAGGTTCAGGGCCGTCCTGCGGTAGTCGTAGCGCGTGTCGAGGTCCAGCAGACCCTCGGCCTTCACACGCTGCAGCAGCTCGGCGAAGGTGGCGGACGCGCCGGCGCCGCTCGCCGGAGTCTGCGTCGTGGGTGTACGGCGCGTGCCGGGTGGCCGCACAGCGCCTGACTCGTTCTCGCTGATGTGCGGAGACTGCATAGAGGGATCTCCTTGGCAGGGCGTGGCCCGGTGTCTGACGCCGGGTGACAACACACCTGAGCGTCCGGCACTTTGCTGATGTGCTCCTGATGGCGGCCTGGAACCGGCCGTCGTTGTACCGGGTGGTGGTCCGTTCAGCCGGCGGTCTGCATGGCCAGCCGGACCTGGGTGTACGGCAGTGCGCGGACCGCGTCGTCGGCGGCGCGAGCGGTGTCCTGGTCGTCGGGGGCCCCGATGACGGCCATGAGGGACGCGACAACCTGTTGCTTCAGGAGGTCCGTCCCGGCCGGGTCGGTTCCGCTCGGGGTGGCTGCCTGTTCGGCGGACATGACTCTCTCCTCACTGCACCGGCCGGGTCGGCCGGGATCGCTGGTCGCTGGATCGCCTGCGGGATACGGCTGGTGACCGCGGCCCGTCAGAAGGCGTTGCAGGCCCGGAAGATGTGGGCGAACGCCGCCAGCGAGGCCGGTCCGTCGAAGGCGACGTACTCCGGGACCGGTGCCCGCGGGGCCCACTTCTCCTTGTAGGCCAGCTGCGTCTGGGCAGGGTAGAGCGCCGCGCCCTCGGCCCACAGGAAGTGCATCAGCCACTGGAAGGACGCGCTGCGGCAGGGAAACTCGTTGCTCTCGTCCAGGCCGGTGAAGGGGGTGAAGCCGAAGTGCAGCCACTCGACGCCCTCGCCGCGCAGGATCTCGATGACGGAGGAGTTGATCGCCTCCATCAGCCCCGGGGAACCGCCGGGGATACGGCGGCTCAGGTCGTGCATCCAGCCGGCCCGGCTGCCGTAGACGGGGGAGTACGAGATGTAGCCGACGGGCTTGCCGTCGATGCTGCCGAGGAAGAGCCGGCGCTCCCGCTGCGCGGGTCCGCCGATCTCGCCGACCAGGAACTCCAGCGGCCGGGCGTCGTCGCCCTTGGAGCCGAGCCAGGACGCGTCGATCTCCCGGATCGCACCGGTCAGCTCCTCCGGTCGTACCTCGCTGACCTGAAGGCCGTTGCGCAACGCGCGGGAGATCTTGTTGCGCAGCTGCATGAAGCGGGTGCCGCGCAGGGAGAACTCCGGCAGGTGGACCACCCACGAGGAACCGAACTGGTTGACGGTGAACCCGCGCTCCGCGTACACCTCGGCGTCCGCGCGCTGGAGCTGGGCGCCGATCACCCGGCGCTCCTCGTCGCGGGCCTGGGCCATGAACTGGTCGAGCAGCGGCCCGTACGACTCCGGCGGGGCGAACGGGCCGCCGAACTGGACCAGGTAGCGGCCGGTACGCCGGTAGGCGATGAAGCCGTCGGTGCCCGGGGCGGTGAAAACGCTGGTGCCCCTATTCAGCGCCAGAAACGAACTGGCATTCTCGGACTGGGTATACGCACGTATCGACTGAAGAACCTGATTCTCCAGCGTGTTTGTCGGTGGCATTCCACCCTCTCTCTCCAGTGCGGTGAACAGAGAAAGTAGAGCACCTTCAACTGGAGGTCGGGAAGAGGGAAATACTCGTCAAGCGATACGTCAGGAGACCGTCAGCGGAATATCAGAAGCCCATGGCAGTATCAGCGGTGTGAACGGGACGGGAAACCGGACCGAAAACAGGGAGAGGTGCCCGGAGCGGCTTATCGGGGACCGAAGTAACACTTCAGTCGGGTGCAAGCCCGCGCAGGTTCGAATCCTGCCCTCTCCGCCGCAGATCACCGGTCCGTCGAAGCAGCGCGTCGAAGCACCGTCTGGAGATCATCCTCATGCCGACCGTGACCTCACCGGCTCCCCGACGGGCTCTGGTCGTCGCCAACGCGACGGCGGGCACGGCCTGCCCGGCACTGATCGACGAGGTGATCGAGCTGTGCGCCAGTGTCCTCGACTCCGTAGAGGTCCACCTCACCACCCACCCCGGCAGTGCCACCGAGGCCGTCCGCGCGGCGGTCCGCGGCGCGTCCGGCCCGGTGCCCGACCTGGTGTTCGCGGTCGGCGGCGACGGCACCGTACGCGAGACCGTCGAGGGGCTCGTGACGCCCGGACGCCCAGGCACCACCGCCCTGGCGATCGTCCCCGCCGGCACCGGCAACTCCAACTACCGGATGCTCTGGGCCGACAGCCCCTGGGCCGAGTCGCTCGGCGCGACCCTGGAGGGTGGCTCGAGCGGCGGCGCCGTACTGCGGCACCTCGACCTGGGGCGGCTGAACGAGACCGGGGCGCTGGTTCTCCTCGGGGCCTGCTCCGGCCTCATCGCCGAAGGGCTGATCACCGCCCGGAACATCCCCGCCACCGGACGCGAACGCTACGCCAGGGCGCTGCCCGACGCCGCCGCGGTCTTCACCCCCTACCCGGGGCGCGTCATGGTCGACGGCCGCGTGCTGCACGAGGGCGACACCGTCCTGGCGAACGTGGGCGGCGGCCGCTACCGCGGCGGCCAGTACCTGGTGCTGCCGCATTCCGAGCCGGACGACGGCCTGCTCGACGTCTGTGTCGTGGGCGCGGAGGTGCCCGCCGGGGACGTGCCCGTGCTCGCCCGCGAAGGCACCCTCGGCCAGACTCCCGGGGTGGTGCACGGCCGCGGCCGCCGGATCGTCGTGGAGCGGCTCGACGGACGCCCGCTGACCTTCGAGCACGACGGCGAACTGCAGCCGCCCGGCCGGACCGCCATGACCCTTGATGTGCTCCCGGGTCTGCTGCCGGTCTGGGGCGCCCCGAAAAAGGATGTGACGCGTGCCGATACTCAAGGAGCTGTGCCGCTGGGCGGCGTGGCTGCGACCTGAGGACATACCCACCCGGGTCCGTGAACTGGCGGGCAGCCAACTGCTCTCGCAGCTCGCCTCCATCCGGGCGGGGGCCGCCCATCCGCTGGGCCGCCGCATGATCGAAGGGTTCGGCCCGCCGCTGCAGAGCGATCCGCGGACGTCGGCGTGCGTGCTGTCCGGACTCGGCTCCTGGCTGAACCTGGACGACACCGCGTACGCGGGCCATCTGTCCAACTCCACCGTCTCGGTCCCGCTCGCCTACGCCTACAACCGGCGGCTCGACGGCGCGGCGCTGGTCACCGCGGTCATCGCGGCCAACGAATGCGCGGCCAGGATCACCGCCGCCGCCACCCTCGGCCCCCTGCGCGGACACAGCGCGGTGCATACCCATCTGGCGGGCGCGGTGAGCGGCCGGCTGCACTGCGAAGGCGCCGACGACTCGGTGTGGGGCCATGCCCTCGGGCTGGCCTTCGCCATGCCGAACTGGCCCCTCATGCGCGCCTTCATGGCCAGCGACGCCCGCCTGTTCAACACCTTCACACCGGTACGTACGGCCATGGACGCCTGTGACGCGGCGCGTGCGGGGCTGCGTGGCGCACCCGACATCCTGGAGCACCCGGACGGATTCCTCGACCGGTTCGCGTCCGTGCCGCTTCCGGAGGCGGTGAGCGCGGGTCTCGGCGAGCGCTGGCACACCGAGACGCTCTCGTTCAAGATGCGGCCGGGCGGCCCCGGGGTGGACGCGGCGGTGGACTGCGCGATCGCGCTGCACCGGGACCTGGCGCCCTGCCGGCTGGAGGACATCGAAGAAGTCGTCGTCGAGGCGTCCCTCTACACCCTCTTCGCGGCCAAGAAGGCGGCGTCGTACATAGCCGGGCCCGCATCGCCGCTGGGCGCGCTGGTGCTGCACACCCCATATCCGGTGGCCACCGCGCTGCTCACGGGCGGTCTCACGGTCAACGACTTCGCCATGCCGCTGCTCAACGACCGGGAGCGCTGGAATCTCGCGGACCGGGTGCATCTCGTGCACGACCCCGAGCTGACCAAGGCGCTGTTCTCCTCCGAGGCGCCCTTCGGCGAGGCCGTACGCCAGGCCGGCCCGGCGGCCGGGCCGTGGCTGCGCGCCTTCGGCGGCGACGAGGTGGTGGCGCTCGCCCGGGACACGGCGGACGAAAGCACCCGGCCCACCTTCACGTCCTCGGCCAAGGCCACCGGGGCGCGGGTCACTGTGCGGCTGGCCGACGGGCGCACCCTGTCCCGGCAGCGCATGATCCCGCTCGCGGCGGCGGGCCCGCACACCAGGGCCCACCATGGCGAACTGATGCGGGAGAAGTTCCTGGAGTTCGGCGGCCCGGAGAGTGTCGCCGACGCCGTCGCGGACCTGGACACCTTCTGCGCCGACGACCTCCAGCACTGGATCGAAGCGGCGCTTCGGTAATTCCCGAGGCGCACGTCAGCGCCGGGTCAGTACCCACTGCCACCATCGATTTCCGGCGGACAGTTGTCATGGCCCGAGACCGAACTCGGAAAGGTCCTTTGATGCGGGAAAAGGCACTCAAGAGCTACAAGCTTTATATCGCAGGCAAGGATATCGAAGGGGACGGCTGGGTCTACACAGTCAGCGCCAAGTCGCTGCTCGAAGATGTCTTCACCAGCGTCACACTGAAGCGGGAACTGGAACAGAATCCGGATTCCGACGCCGCCGATCACCCCTATGTGGTGGGCCGCTGCGCCATCGCCGGCAAGAACTCCATCGAACTGGCCTCGGAGGCCGCGGCCGCGGCCGCGCCGGCCTGGGCCGGATTCCCCCTCGAACGCCGTATGCGCCTGGGCACCATGTTCCGCGAGGAACTGATCCGGCGTAAGGACGAGTTCCTGGACATCCTGGTGTCCGAGGCCCACCCGATGCGGCTGGCCCGCTGGGAGCTGAGCTGCCTGACGCAGGTGTACAGCGAGGAGAGCCTGTACTGGTACCGGCAGCGGATGCACACCGAGTTCGAGCACGAGGGGCGGCGGCTGATCGTCCGCCGCCAGCCGGACGGTGTGGTCGCCTTCAACCCGCCGCAGAACGCGCCGGCGCCCAGCGCGGCGCTGGCGGTGCTCGCGCTCATGGCCGGCAACGCGGTCGTGATGCGCGCCCCGCGCAGCATCCCGCTGAGCACCATGTGGCTGATGCGGGACGTGGTCGGGCCGCTCCTGGACGAGATCAGCGCCCCTCCCGGCGTACTGAACGCGGTGTGCAGCAACCCGAAGCAGACGCTCGACCACTGGGTCGAGGACCCGCTGATCGACGACATCTTCTACATCGGCGGCAGCGAGGAGGGCCTGCGCTTCCAGGAGAAGTGCGTCGCCAACGGCAAGAAGCCCATCCTGGAGCTGGCCGGCAACGACACCATCGTCATCTGGGAGGGCGCCGACCTGAAGAAGGCGGCCGAGGCGATCTGCGAGTCGTTCTACGGCTCCGGCCAGATCTGCATGGTGCCCAACTGCGTCGTGGTCCACCCGGCGATCGCCGACGAGCTCATCGCCGAGGTGATGGAGCGGATCAAGCTGGTCCGCCCCGGCTACCCCGAGGACGAGGACGTCCTGCTCTCGCCGGTGCGGCGCAGCGAGAAGTTCTTCGCCCTGCTCAAGCAGTCCCTGGACCTCGGCGGCGAGCTGGTGACAGGCGGTCAGCGCACCGAGGTCGACGGGACACCGTCGGAGACCGGAGTCTTCCTCCAGCCCACCGTGGTCCGGGTCAACGGCCTGGCCGGGGCCCGCACCCACGACATCGTCCGCAGCGAGACGTTCTTCCCGCTGCTGCCGATCGTGGTGCCGGAGGCGGCCGCCGACGACGCGCTGCTCAACTGCTTCATCGACTTCGTCAACAGTAACGAGTACGGCCTCCGCAACTCGCTGTG